>NZ_JAGMUO010000020.1 GCF_019049325.1 Streptomyces sp. AC512_CC834
ACCAAGCGGATCCGCAACGCCGCCAGAACGAACCTCGCGCAGCCGGGCAACAACTGAGCTGCAAATCCAACCCATCCACAACTCTTGACTATTGCTCCGACGCCATCTGAAGGGCCTGTTGAGCGGCCTTCACACCGGCTGCGGCGCTGTTTTCCGACGCTGAGGCGGACTCCTTGTCCGCGGCAGTCTTCGCCTTGATGACGTCGGTAACGCCCTTGATGGCGGGGATCGCAGCCAGGGCGAGCGCGCCGACGCTTGCAGCCGCCACGGTGGCGGCCGACGCAATGGCGCCGATGCCTGCGGCAGCGATGGGGAGCAGCGGAGCGGCAGCGACGGCGCCGATACCGACGGCAAGCTGAAGCAGCGCCATGCGAGCTTGCCGAGTGTTGGCGTGAACGCGGATGCGGACGTCATCCCGGTCCAAGTCATTGACCTGGCGGTGAACCGCCGCAAGGCGAGCCTCTGCGGCTGCTGCGTCGACCCGGACGGCGACGTCTGCGTCAGAAGCGGAGAGGGCCGCGAGCCTCGCCTGAATCGCTTCGATCCTGGCGAGTGCCGTCCCGGAGTCGATGTCGATGCCTACGCGGGCATCCCGGAGGCTCGTCAGCTCCTCACGCAGCCGGGCAATCTCAAGCTGAGCCGGTGAAGTGTCGGCGTTGATGTTGATGTTGGGGAGCGACGCCTCCGCCTCGCGCACTGCTGCGCGCAGCTTGGCGCCGAAGGAGCCGTCGGTCTCCAGGCGGATCGTCGCAGGATCCGCAGTCACTGCGTCGATTTCTTCGCGGAATGCCCGGAGTGCCGCGCGGGCGGCAGCCGTGTCAGCCCTGACGGCCACGTTGGGGTGAGCAGCCCCCAGCCGTCGGAGCTGCTCCTCCAGCGCTTCTACCTGGGCTCGTGCAGTGACGGCGTCGATGTCGATGCCCACACGCTTGTTGGAGAGCTGTTCCAGCTTCGCCCGGATACGGGCAAGCTCCGCGTCCACGCCCGTGTCAGAGAGCTTGATGTCCAGCTTCGGCATGGAGCGGAACGCTTGCTCCAGCTTGGCACGGAGGGAGCGGGCGAAGGCGCCACCAACGTTATTGCCTTGTCGCGTTCCCGCCGTTTGCGCGGCTCTCCCGCCGGTGTTTACAGCGTTTGGGATAGCCGTTGCCAGATTACGGGCGATGGCATCGCCCATTTTCTCGCCGGCTTCCTCCCCGACGCGCGTTGCGATGGGGAGAGCGAGTGCCTTCAAGCGGGTGTGGAGCATGGGTGCGACTGGCACCACATCTACGCCGACGACGCCGACGATGTCCGTGCTACCAGCTATGTTGCACCTCCCGCGGCTTCAGTGGCTCCGTTGGCGTCGTGAAGAAGGTCATGTCGCTCGGATGGTCACGGAGGTTGAGCAGGTCGCTTATGAGGAACAGACGTTTAGCCTGCCGTTCCGCCTCCGTTGTCGCCTCACAACGGGCGTTTGCGACTGACGCGACGAGCCATTCACGGCAGGCGTCAGAACAGAATTCGGATACCTCCAACCCGTTAGCTCCGTTCATCGCCGGCAACGGCGCAAAACAGCACAACGGGCGGGAACATCTCATGGGGTAATGGGTCATTGGACGTCCAGATACGACGGAGCCCCGATGGCGTCCCATCGGGGCTGAATGGTTTATGGGGTGTTGCTCGTCGACGTCAGGCGGGATACGACCTGCGCTGTGTGAAGACGCCAGCAACGTGCTGCGACGGGGAGCGGCGGGCGTCGAGGCGCGCAGCGAGCCGTATCAACTTCGCGGCCTCCGCGGCGTCCCCGTCTCGGTCGGCGTGCTTCGCGCGGAGGAGCCACACACCGCACGCAGCGCCGCACGTCCTCTCACGTCTCCGCCTTGGCGGGCGATTCGGGTTGTAGGCCCGTTGGAAGGTGCACCCGGGGCGCTGGCAAGGGAGCGTCGGGGGAACGGTGGTCACAGTGCCTCCAGGGCATGCCGAGAGCCCCGGGGAGCGACTCCTCCGGGGCTGTGAAGTGGTGGGGTGTGGCTATGCCGTCAGCCGACGAACCAGTGAGCTGGTGTCCGCGAGCACAGAGGGCGCTCCGCGGAAGGGGCGGTTCGTCATGGCGATGAACCGTCCGGTGCCGTAGACCTCCACGGCGTAGCCGCCTTCACGTCGGATACGGCGTCCCTGTCGGACGTCGGCGTATCCGAAGACGTGGAGGCCTTCGCCGGAGGCTGACACCTCTGTGTAGGTCGCTCCAGCGGCCGTGACGATGTCCTCCGCCCAAGGCTTCAGCGAGCCGTCAGGGGCGATGGCGTGGTCCAAATCGATGCACACGATGCCATCGCCGTTCAGAACGAAGCCAAGCCCCACGCCGGCCGACGAGGAGCGGGCATCCTCGTACGACGTCCACGTCCGTGGGGCGGTGCTCGACGCTGCCTTGCCGGCGGTCGTCAGAGGGACCTTCGTCGAGGAGTGGCGCACCCAGCGGGGACGTGACGTCAGCTCCGCGGGTATGGCGTTCGCCTGGCGTGCTCGTGAGCGAGCCTTGCGGCAACGGGGTGAGCAGGTGAGGGCGTGAGAGCGCGCCATGATCGGCATGTCACCGTGGCAGTGCTCACACGTCCTCTTCATGCACCCAGTCTAGGGGCAGCGCGTCACACTTACAAGTGTCTGACCTGCGGTTTTGTTACGGTAGACCGTCGGCGAGTGAGCCGAAGCCACAGGCGCCCGCCTCCCGGGTTGGGGGTCTCTGACGATCCACCGGGCCGGCTCTGGGGGCTCTGAGGGGCCTTCAGTGGGCCTCTCGGCGCCCCTCAGGTCGACCTCCAACCGGCTACCAGAGGGAGCCGGAGAGCACCTCTTCGATACACGAGGCATGCGGGTGCGGTACACCCCCCTACGTCACCGCAGGTCAGAGCGTTGCAGCGTCGGCCGTCCGGTCGGTCCGCACGCTGCTGCCTCACCCAGCCCGACGCGCTCCGCGTAGCTGCGTCGCTCGTCCTGCCAGCGTCGCCAAGCACGGATGACGAACGGTGAGTTCATGCCTTTGCGCTCGACGTCCGTTGCCTCGTCCACGCTCAGCCAGTCCCACACGACGCACGGTGTGCGTAGCTCCCGCGGGCAGGACAGTCCCTCCGTGCTGTGCGTCTGTGCTGCCGTGCGTCGCGCGAGCATGGCGCGCTTGCGCTCACTCACGACGTGAGCCTTGCCATGCGCTCGCGTATGTCCGACGTGGGTGCGGGCAACGCGTGCAGCTCAGCCGCATGTGTGTCGGCTGCCTCCATCACCCAGCCCAGTGTTCGCAGTCCAGCGGGGGACAAACCCAGGTGATCGGCAAGGTAGCGTGCCTCACTTGCCAGGCCAGCCGTCGCACGACTGCTCAGCGACTGACACACGATCTGTACGTACAGCGCTACGAGCGGGATGTACGAGTCGTCGTACTGCGTGGCCTGTGGTGACTCCCACAGGCCGGCCCACATAACCTCTTCCGCCTCCGTCCACGCCCGCCCTGGCGGCATCGATGGTACGGGGAGGTCGCAGCCGGCCAGGGGGAGGACGACGGGGGCGGCGCGGGGCTGCTTCCCGCCCTCCCGGTTTGCGCGGCTGTAGGGCCGCGTGGGGTCTCTTCGTGGTCCCGGGGCAACCATGGTTCCTCCTAACCCTGACCGATGCTGCTGACGTGGTCCAGGCGCACGAAGTGATCCTTCGTCTCCACGGTGACCGTGAGCGCCTTCGGCCATTCGTAAGAACCCGGTGGGTTCACAAGCGGACGCGACACGAACGTCAGCGTGCCCGTGAGGGTCTGTCCGCCGACGAGGTTGACGGTCACCTCTTCGCCGTTCAGTTCCTGCGCTTGCGCGCGGATCTCAGCAAGGAACTCGCCGAAGGCGTGGGTCGAGATCATCGGTTCTCCATCGTGTAGCCGTTCTCACGAAACGGGTTGGTCCGGCGCTGCTGAGCCTCCGGCGTCACGCGCTGCGGGTGCTTCGTCCTGAAGCGTTCCGCGCCGGCTGCGACGGTTCCGGCGCCTCCGCCGACGTCGCCACCACGCGGACCGCCGACGCGGGGGGTCGACGCAGGAGCGTCGGTGAGTCCGAGTTCCGCGGCGAAGGCCGACGCGTCGGCCGTCAGTTCCTCGTCCGTGCTGCCCTGGAGTCGGGCGGACTGTTCGGGGGTGAGGCCAGCGGCCAGGCCTGCGCGGAGGCGGGCGAGTTCGGTAAGCGCGTTGTCGCGCGCTTCCTCAGGGGTGAGTTCAGGCATGGTCGCTCCTAGAAGTAGTCGGTGGTCGACGGCTCACGGTCCGGGGCGCTCGCGTTGGCCTTCGGCTTGGCAGGCGCCGGCTGCGAGGCGTCCAGGTGCGGCGTGCTGGAGTGCGTATAGACCTGCGCCGGGCGGGGCTGCCTCTCCGGCATGACGCGCGGGGAGAGGTCGATGAGGGGGCCGTGATCGTCGTACGAGACGGGATCGGTCGACGCTGCGACTTCCGCCTCCAGGTCGTCATACGACGTCGGGACGTAGCCCGCGTCGCTCTGCGCCACCCACACGAGGAACTCGACGTCGTAGGCGCCGGAGCGGATGCCGTCGACGACGAACGCGGGAATAGCGTCGACGCGGACGCCCTTGATCTCCCCGTGGCCCTGCGCACGCCATGTCCGCATGCGCGACTGTTCGTCGGAGAGAGTCACGGCGCGAAGGACGTCCCACTGAGCCGCGCGAACGTTGCTGTAGTCGCTCACGAGCGACGTCAGGGAGCGCCAGGCGTCCAGGGCATCCGCCCCCGCCTCGATGGCCTGTTCCGCGGACGTGACACCGCCCAGCGCATCCCCAGCGCTCTTCGCTGTGTCGAGAATCTCCGTCAGGCGTCCGTCGAGGTGCTCCAGGACATCGGCGGAGAGGGACTCCCGAAGGTGCTCCGCAGTCGCCTTCGTGGAGTCCTCCAGCCCCCGCAGGGCGAGCGCTTCGGCCTCCCACGCGACAGCCTCCGTGTGCGCCTTGCCAACCCTCCGGGTGAAGTCGGCGGGCCACTTGCCGGACTCCAGGAACTCCGCCTGCGCGTCCCTCTGGACGCCCGCCACGGCGTCCGCGGGGCTCTTTCCGGGGCGGAACTCCCGGCGCAGTCTTACGGCCGCCTCGTGGCGCTCCTGCGCCTTTGCGACGTCGGGCACGGTGGCCCACGCTGCGGTTAGTTCAGGGTTCGTAGTTGCTCTCATCGGTCTTCCTCCGTGTCGGAAAACGCCGAACGGCCCTGCCCACATGGGGTCAAGGCCGTACGGAAGTGCTCGGCACGCTCGGCATACCGCTCACGGTTACGCCGGCGTACGGGTTCGGGGTCGATTTCGTAAGCCTCCCGTCGGGAGGCGTTGTAACAGCCAAGGCAGTGCGGCCGGATGCCGTCGCGTCCCGCCGGGTTGGATGGCCAGTGATCCAACGTCACGGGGAAGACGTCACCGCATGTCTGGCATGGCCGCTTGACGGGTGTAAGCACGTCGGTATTGCGCATCAGGTCTCCGTCTGTGTAGTCGCTCCATCGCTCCAAGGTGGGCATGAGAAAGCCCCACCACCCGCGGAGCGTCCCGGTCCCGGAGGAACGGGAGAACCGGCGCTCAACACGGATGGCGGGGCTTCAGGCGCAGCCGTCAGAGGAGAGGTTGACGGCCACGCATTCGCGGGAGCCTGCAACGGCAAGGCACTCCGGGCCGGAGGCTCCGCGACGAGTAGGAGGGGCGCCTCCCCCTCCTACGTGTATAGCGTGACGTCAGGCAGCGTCGCGCCCGCGCTCACGCTCCCGCTGCTTCTGCTTCCGCTCCCGGGCACGGTCGCGCTTCCATGCTGCCGCGCAGACGTCGCTGCACGTCTTCTTCCAACGGCACTTCTGGTCCCCGGGACGGGTCTGCTCGAACTCCCGGGAGCACTGAGCGCAGGGGCCTCGCCAGAGCTTCAGCGCGCCGACGACAGTCACCGTGCCTCCCTCGACCTCCCACGACGCCTGCGGTTCCGCTGCCGCCTGCTTGGCCGCGAAGGCGGCGCGGATGGCGGGGTCCACGCGGACCGTCACCTCACCAACGGAGGGCGGGACAATGTCGACGCCCCGCCCCGACGGCCGGTTGCGCTGGGGGCGCTCCTCGTCGACCTCCGACGCGTCGTGCCAGTCCTCCCACTGACGCTGCCTGAACTCGTCGTCGGTGAGGTCGTCCAGCGGATCGTGTCCGCTCAGTCCCCGCCACGGCACGCGCCCACTGGAGACATAGGCGTCGTGCTCCTCCTCCAGCTCCATCGCCAGAGCGGCGGAGTCGTCCACGTCCTGAGCGCGGATGGTGCGTCGCGGGATGGGTGCGCCGAAGTCGTTTTCCATGGTTGCCCCTTGGTGCCGTCGCTGAGCCGCGAACTGCGGTCACACCTTTGTTATGGGGCGTGGAGCGCCAGATGTTTGCCCTGCGCCGTGGCGGATGTGGCGCGCGACGTCGAGGAAGGGCGGGGACCCGATTTCGGCTACGGAGTGTAACGATTGCCAGGCTGGCCCCACCGGGGCGGAAGCGGCCTGCGACGATGCCATAGGTGGCGTTCTCCCGGCCTATCGCAACCTCGAAGGTCAAATGGGATCGCCGGAGCACCCTCCAGAACGCCAGAGGTACCTTCAAACGCGTTCTCGGAGGCATTGCGGGCGTCACCCTCCCCCGCCCTCCGTCAGAGAGAGGTTTCCGCCTCCCCTGGACAGAGTTGGGGTCGAAACGCGAACTAGACCCCCATCTCAGCTTTCCTTAGACGGGCGGGGTCTAGAAGTAAATATTGAGCTGAGAATGACCCCGGAGGGATGGATTCCGGGGAAGAAAGGGGCGCTGAACTGCGACGATGCGAAGGACGAGAGGCATGCAAACTGACCCGCCAGTTTGGCTAGTCTGTCGATCACGTAAGGGGTAAACGCACTTTCAGTGCTTACATCTGCGGAATCGAGGGCTCCACATCCTCATTCGTGTGACCTGCGTCACGTACTCCGGAGACGGCGACGCCCCCGGAGGCCGGAGCCTCTCGGGGGCGAATGTTACGCAGAGTGAGCTATACGAGGGCGGGGAGGACGGCACGGGCGCAGCCGGAGTGCGCCGGGATCCACGTGGCGCCGTTCTCGACGAGCATCGTCGACTCGTCGGCGCCCTCTCCGCACCACGCGCACGCCGCCTCGCCCCTGCACGTTGCGCACAAGGTGTCCCCGTACTCGTCGGTGACGGTGCGGATCGTCTGAGCCTGCCCGCAGTCGTCGCAGCGTCCCGCAGCCTGCGGTCCCTGCGGCTCCAGAACCGGTATGCCGGCCGCCAGAGCCTCGCCGACGAGGACGAGGGTAGACGCGTCGCGCAGCTCCGTGACGGAGCCGAGGACGAACACGGCCGCGAAGTCGGTAACGGAGTAGTCGGTGTGCGTGGCGTACGTCGTCGGGTGCCCCATCTGCTGCGAGACGTCGAGGGCGTAGCCCCTCAAGTTGTCGCGGTTGTCGTCCGTCTCCACGGGGCCGACGACGAGGAAGGAGGGGGTGAGGTTGGCGAAGCGTGCCATGATGGTGTCTCCCTTTGTGGAGCGAGACCCCGTCACTGTCTTCCCGGACCGGCGGGGTTTTCGCTTGCCTCGTTCTTGTAGAGACAACGTAGCTTCGTTGTCTCTACAAACGCAAGCCCATTGTCCCTACAGCTTCGCTTGCCCTTGTAGAGACAAGCCCCGTACGCTGAGCGCATGACACCCCCACGCGACTACGAGACTCCCAAGAGCGTCCGCGTCCCCGCCAACGAGGAGTGGGACCCATTCGGCGACGCTGCGAAGACGATGCATCCGACAGGACGCAGCCCGCGGACGCAGGTGATCAGGGAGTTCATCCGCTGGTACCTGCGCCGGCCAGGCGCCAAGCTCCCTGAACGTCCTCCAGCCGGCCCGTGGAGCAAGCCGCCCGCAGAATGACGAAGAGCCCCCGTCGGATGTGGTCCGACGGGGGCTCTTGCGTGCCTGGCTACAGAGACGCTTGATGGAGCGCTTCCTCCAGCGCGTCAGCCTCCGGGTCCGGACGGTCGATCTCCATCGTGAGCCGCTCCTCCACGGGGCGACGCCATCCCGTGGGAGGGCCAACCGTGACGCGGATGTACATGTCGAGCAGAATCTGACGACGCTCCTCGTCGCTCGCCTCGTTGAATGCGTCGCCCCACGTCGTGTCTAGCTGTACCTCCTGCACCCGGGGTGGCTCGAAGGGGGCTTCCCTCAGCGTTTCCAGCCGTCCGGCGATGCCGTTCATCTGCCCCGCCACGACGTCAGCGGCGGCGCCGCGCATCGTGGGCAGCCTCTTTCCCAGCTCTTCTAGGTTCGCCTCCAGCTCCGCAATCTCCGGGCGGTGGTCGACGCCGGGAGTGCGGACGATCTGTGTCCGTCGCATGAAACCGAAGCGACGTACGAACTCCGCGTGGACCCACGCAACGGTGGTCGCGCGGGTGATGGTGGGCTTCGGCGCGTCCTTCCCGTGGTGGGCGCTGTTGCAGCGGAACTGTGCCGTCTGCGTCCCGTCGTGCTCCGTCCGTGAGGCAGTGTGCATGTTGGCGGTGCACCAGTGGCACGTCAGGATGCCCAGCAACTCGTGCGCGTCGCGACGTCGGGGGGCCTGGAGAGCTTCGACGGCTCGCTTCTTCAACGCTTCCTGGAGCCGGTACCACGTCTCGTCATTGATCAGCGCAACCCCCTGGAGCACAGGACTGCCGTCAGCGTTGCGAATCGTCGCCCCCTCACGAGTGACGAGGTGCCCGCGGTTCAACGCCGACATCAGCATTGACCGCACGGTCGTCGACATCCACAGGCTTGAGGCGTCCTCGTCGCGTTCGGCAAGTCGTGCCCTGTGGTTCGTCGGAGTGACGGCACCCGACGAGTTCAACCAGTCCGTGATCTCACTGAACGACTTCCCAGCGATAGCACGCGCGATAGCGGCGCGGCGGATGTCGGCCGTCTCCTTGTGCTCTCCCAGCCACCAGCCCTCGTTACCGTCGGGGAACGTCTTCCGCTCCGGTGCGAAGCCGTAGGGCACGGGGCCGCCGGCCCAACGCCCCAAGGACTGAAGTCGAGCCGCCGCACCCTGGTTCCGCTCGACGATCGTCTGACCTTCGAGTTGAGCGGCGAAGGCGAGAATCAACATGATCAGCTCTGACATGGCGGAGCCGAAGTCCAGCTCTAGCATGTCGCCGCCAGGACCGGACGCGAACACGAGGCGCTTACCGTGCTGCTTGGCGAACCGTCCCAGGTTTGCCATATCTGCCATGCTGCGTACAGCGCGGTCCATACGCTGCCAGATGAGGACATCCCACTCGTCGGGACGGTCGAGCCAATAGGCAAGCTCTTCCCGCTCCCAGGGGGACGTCTTCAGGGCGGATACGTCGATGTCCTTCGCCCACCCGACCAGCGCGCCACTGATGCGGTGCGCGGCAAGGGTGATCATCTCTTCCTGCACCTCCGGGGAGGTGGTGGCGTCGTGGTACCGGCTGAGCCGGATCGCCCCGACGACTCGTAGCGCGTGCTGGGGCGTACCGCCAGAGCGCCGCGTGAGTTGCGTCATGGCATGTGATGTTACTCGGAACACTTCGCGCTGGCGGGCATCAACGCGCACATCGGCCACGATCTGGCGCTGGCCGTGGTGGACACCTGTCGTACGCTCGGCTGCGAACCCGTGGACCTGGAGGACGAGTTCGACCGGGTGGGTGATCTCCTCGTCTCGCTGGAGGAGCGCATCCGCGATGAGCTGATGCCGGGTCCCGATCTCCTCCGGATCGCCGATCCGCTGACCCATCTGCTCGGCTCCTGGAGCCTGGAGCGCGCCCGCGAGGCCTCTTGGGCCGCGGCCCGCGCGCTGTGGGCGCTGCGCGGGCTGCCGGACATCGCCGGGGAGTTCACCGAGCGGCTGGACGCGGCGGTGGGGCTGGCGGGCCGCATGCTGCTCACTCCGCTGCCGGACTGATCCGGCCGTTCCGCTCCTTGCCCGTCCTCCCCCGGTGTGCGCTCACGGAACTCCCGAGCGATCGCTGTATGTTGAACCCATCGGCGACATCGCACTCCGACCGCGAAGGAGCACCCCGGTATGACGACCCGGCTCGGACTCGGCCTCCCCCAGATGCGGCAGTACGACATCGGCAAGGACGTCCCCGACGTGGCGCGCGCGGCGGAGCGGACGGGCTACGAGAGCCTGTGGGTCTTCGAGCGCGCCCTGTTCCCCGAGCCCGCCACCCAGGGGCTGTACGGCATCGAGGGCCTGCCCTGGCCGGACTCGTACCGGAGCGTGGCGGAGCCGCTGGTCACCCTCACCCTGGCCGCCGCGGCCACCGAACGGGCCCAACTGGGCACGAGCGTGCTGGTCGCCCCGCTGCACGTCCCGTTCCAGCTCGCCAAGGCGCTGGCCTCGCTGGACTCGGCGAGCGGCGGCCGGGTGGTGGCGGGCCTCGGCACCGGCTGGTCCCACGACGAGTACGCGGCGGCGTCCGTGCGGCCGTTCGCCGAGCGCGGCCGGGCGCTGGACGAGCTGATCGAGGTGTGCCGGGCGGTGTGGGGCCCGGACCCGGTGGTGTACGACGGCGAGGTCACGAAGATCGCGTCGTCCGTGGTCGGGCCCAAACCCGCCCGGCCGATCCCGATCCTGCTGGCGGCGGGCAGCGGGAAGGCCCGGCGCCGCCTGGTCGACCACGCCGACGGCTGGCTGCCGACGGGCATGGGCGCCGAGGTCGTCGCCGAGCAGTGGCGGCAGTTGCGCGACCTGGCCGCCGAGCGGGGCCGTACGGAACCGATCCGGACGGTGCTGCGGGTCAACTGCCAGTACAGCAGGGCGAACCACGAGGGTGCCGACCGCCGCCCCTTCCAGGGCGGCGTCGACCAGATCGTCGAGGACCTGGCCGCGCACGCCGAGATCGGCCTCGAGGAGATCCTCGTCGACCTCCAGTCCAGCACGCGCGACGCGGAGGAACTGAAGGACGTGGCCGTCGAGGTGTATGAGAAGGCGCGGGCCGCCGGGATCTAGCGACCGGCCCCGGGACAGGTCCGGTCCTAGTCCTCGGGGAGTTCCACCGGCGCGATCTCGGCGTAGAGGTCGCCCGGGCCCGGGTTGGTCGCGTCGGTCTCGCCGCCGAAGTGGTGCATGACGCCCCAGACCGCGTTCAGCGCGGTCTGGACGGCGCCCTCGGCCCAGCCGGCCGTCCAGGAGATGTCGTCGCCGGCGAGGAAGATGCCCCGCTTGTCCTCGGGCAGCTCCTCCTGCACGAAGTGCGTGAACAGGCGCCGCTGGTAGCGGTAGTGACCGGGCAGGTTGGCCTTGAACGCGCCCATGAAGTAGGGCTCGTTCTCCCAGGAGACCGTCACCGGGTTGCCGATGACGTGCTTCCTGATGTCGACCTTCGGGTAGATCTCGCCGAGCGACTTCAGCATGACCTCCATCCGCTCGCCCGCGGACAGCGGCAGCCACTTCAGGCTGTCGTCGCACCAGGTGTAGGAGAGGCAGATGACGGCGGGCCTGTCGGGACCGTCGTCCAGGAGGTAGGTGCCGCGGGTCATGCGGTCGGTGAGCGTCATCGACATGACGTCCCGGCCGGTGTCCTCGTCCTTGTCCAGCCAGAACGGGCGGTCGACCGGCACGAAGAGCTTGGAGGACTCCATGTAGTGGGTCCGCTCGATCGCGGTCCAGTGGTCGATGGGGAAGAGCGAGTCGTCGCAGGCGATCTTGGAGAGCAGCATCCAGGACTGCGCGGTGAAGATCGCCGCCCGGTACGTGCGGATGTCGCCGTCGGCGTCCGTGACGGTGATGCGGTTGCCGGCGGTGCGGTCCAGCCGGGTCACGGCCGGGCGCGGCTCGCCGTCCACGTGCAGGGACTTCAGCGAGGTGCCGTGGGGCCAGTGGACGATCTTCTCCGGCTCGCGCTCCCAGAGCCTCGTCGGCAACTGCTGGGAGCCGCCGACGATGCCGCGGTGGTGGTCGTCGGCCTCGGTGTAGACGACGCGGAGGATCTCCAGGATGGAGTTGGGGAAGTCGGTGTCCCAGCCGCCGGTGCCGAAGCCGACCTGGCCGAAGATCTCGCGGTGCCGGAAGGACTTGAAGGACTCGGAGTCGCAGAGGAAGCCGTAGAAGGTCTGGTTGTCGAACTTCTCGACCAGCTTCGCCCAGATCTCGCGGATGCGCGGGACGTCGCGCTCGCGCAGGGCGCGGTTCATGTCGGAGAAGTCGGCGCCCTCTTCGAGGCACTTCGCCCAGGCGTCGGCCACGTCCCGGTAGACCTGGGGAAGGTCGTCGAGCGTCTCGGCGTAGTGCGACTCGCCCTTGAGGTCGACGACGGTCGACGGGGTCGCCTCGGCGAGGGGGTTGGGGAAGGCCTGGGTCTGAAGGCCCACCAGGTCGATGTAGTGCTGGAGGGCGGTGGAGGAGGGCGGGAAGCGCATCGCGCCCATTTCGGCGGTCAGCGAGGGGTCGCAGCCGTCGAAGCCCACGGTCCGCAGGCGCCCGCCGATCCGGTCGGCCTCGTAGACGACGGGCTTGAGGCCCATCTTCATCAGCTCGTGGGCGGCCACGATGCCGGACAGGCCGCCGCCGATGACCGCGACCTCGGTGCCGTGTTCGGTCGCGGGTATCTGGCCGAGCCCCGCCGGGTGGGCGAGGAAGTCGTCGTACGCGTACGGGAAGTCCGGCCCGAACATGGTGATCGGCGGCTGCTGCTCGTCTGCGTGCTCGATCGCGTTGGGCACGGTGGACGTCATGGGGTACGGACTCCTTGCGAGGCGGAACTGGCGGAACTGGCGGAACTGGCGAAGCTGGCGGACTGGGGGTGGGATGTGCGGCTCAGCCGAGGGAGCCGTAGAGGCCGGGACGGCGGTCCTTCAGATACGGGTTGGCCTCGCGCGAGGCGGCCAGGAACGCCGGGTCGACGTCGCCGAGGACCAGCTCCTCCACGCGCCCGGCCCGGGCGCGGGCGGTCCCGTCGGGGCCGGCGAGGGTGGACAGGCCGACGAACTCGAACTCGCCCTCGCGGCCGACGCGGTTGACGTACGCCACGTAGAGCTGGTTCTCGAAGGCCCGCACCGGCACGACGGACTCGGCGACGAACTGGAACGGGTGCATCTGCGCGGTCGGGACGAGCAGCAGGTCGGTCCCGGCCAGGGCGTGGGCGCGGACGTTCTCCGGGAACTCCACGTCGTAGCAGATCATCAGGCCGACGGTGACTCCGTCGAGCCGCGCCTGCACGACGGGCTGCTCTCCCGGCGTGAAGTGCTCGCGCTCGAAGCAGCCGAAGAGGTGGGTCTTGCGGTAGCCGGCCAGGCGGGTGCCGTCGGCGGAGATCAGTTGGACGGAGTTGAAGACGCTCTCGCCGGCCCGCTCCGGGTAGCCGTAGGCGATCGCGAGGCCGTGCCGCCCGGCGATCTCCGCGACGGCGTCGGCCGAGTCGCCGTCGGCGGTCTCGGCGAGGACACCGATGTCGTCGCCGATCGCGTATCCGGTCAGGAACAGCTCGGAGGTGACGAGCAGCCCGGCACCCGCGGCGGCGGCACGGCTCGCGGCCTCGTCGAGGACCTTGAGGTTCTCGGCGGTGGAGCCGGGCCGGCCGGAGCTCTGGAGCAGGGCGGTGCGCATGCGTGTTCCTCGCCGGTGGGAGGGGGTCGGGGGCCAGATAGACGGTACGGTCGGCGGACTCGGCGGGACAAGACGGACCTGTTGCGCGCCGGTGAGCGGATCGTTGCGTGCGCCCGGCACCCCACGGCGATTCGTTGTGCGCCCCCGCGGGCCCTCCCCTCATCCCCGAGAAGCAGACCGGGTCCGTCCTCCCCCGCCGCGCGGCGGAGTCGCTCCCTCCCTGGGCCCGATGTGGTGCGGGTTCGGCGCCGGAACACTGGTGACCGTCCGATGCACCGGCTTCGATCCATTCGATCGATCCAATCGAGATCCATGGGAGAGGACCACCTTGAAACGCCGTACCGCGACCGCCGCACTCTGCGCCGCCCTGCTGATCACCGCCATGACCACCGGCGCCGCGGTCGCCTCAGGACCCCACGAGGGCCTGAACGAGGGCCCGCCCCCGAGGGAGGCCGCCGCACTGACCGGCAGCGCCGAGCTGTACCGGTCGGCCGGGGACGACATCACGTTCACCGACGGGGTCGGCGCCCTTGGAGAAGGTCAGGAAGAGGTCAGGAAGGGGACCGGCGACTTCGAGGTCGTGCCCTGGCTGCCGCGACCGTAGTGCGGGCGGCGCCGGCCAGCACCAGCGCCGTCAGCAGGTACGGCACCGCGGACAGCGCGAACGCGGTGCCGTGGCCCCAGGTCGTGGCCGCGACCGCGTAGCCGCCGTAGGTGGCGAGGTTGCCCAGCTCGGTGCCGAGGCCCGCCACCGAGGTCAGGGTGGCCCGCCCGGTGTCGTCGATGCGGCGCTGGAGGCGGGCGTCGGCCAGGACGGTCGCCAACTGGAAACCGCCGAAGGCGAGCGCGACCAGGACCAGCGCGGCCGGTGTGCCGGCCAGGGCACCCACCGCCAGAGCGAGCGCGGAGCAGGTGAGCAGGGCGGCGAACCCGTTGCTGGCCAGGCGTTCGGCGGGACCGGCCAGCAGGCTGCCGACCGTGGCGCCGGCCCAGATCACCAGCAGCAGCCAGGGCACGGTCTGCGCCGCGACCCCGGTGTCCCGCACCAGCAGCGGCGCGTACTCGTCGAGCGTGCCCCACACCGCGGTCACGGCCGGAACGAGGAGCAGCGCGCCGCGCACGGACCGGTCGGTGCGGGCCTCGGCGAGTCCGGCGCGCAGGGTCGCGGACCAGCGCTCGCCGGTGCCGGAGGGCTCGCGGTGCTCGGGGAACCGGGTCGCCACCAGGGCCCCGGCCAGGCAGGCCAGCACGCTCGCCGCGCCCACCGCGTCGTAGCCGCCCCAGGCGAACACGGGACCGGCCAGGCCCATCGCGGTCATCGTCGCGGCGATGCCGATCGCCCGGGCCCGGCCCATGACGCGGGCGTAGCGGTCGGCCGCTCCGGCCCGGTCCAGCTCGTCGTGGACCAGCGCCTCCAGCGCGCCCGAGCCGAGCGCTCCGCCGGCGCCCCACAGCACGAAGCCGAGCGCGAAGGCGCCGTAGGAGGGCACGAGCACCCACAGGGCGAAGCCGGCGGCGGTGAGCAGCGGGCCGATGATCAGCAGCAGCCGTCGGGAGACGGCGTCGGCCCAGGCACCGGAGGGCACCTCGAGCAGCACGCCGGTCAGCGACCACAGGGCGAAGAGCGAGGACATCTGCCACACGGACAGACCGGTGTCGCTGAACAGCAGCGCGTACACCGGGTACAGCAGGACGAACTCGTCGCAGAACGCGGAGGCGTACAGCGTGCGCGCCAGCCGGCGGGTACCGGCGGCGGGGTGGGCACGCTCCGCCGAGGGTGAGAGAGTCATGGGGCCTTCCCGAGGGGGCGGATCGGACACCGGAGGTACGGCGTCCGGGGCGGCCCTCGGGAGGAGGCGCTACGGGTGGATCAATGTCGCCGGGTCATGTGGCCGATGCTAGACGGCGGCCGCCGTCCTGCCCACCGGGTTACCGGGTTACCGGGTTACCGGGTTATGTGGGCGAGCCCGACGAGAAGCGGCGCAGCAGCGGCGAGAGCACCAGCACGGACTTGGTGCGCTCCACGAACGGCTCCCCGGCGATCCGTTCCAGGACCCGCTCGAAGTGCCGCATGTCGGAGGCGAAGACCTGGGCGACCGCGTCCGCGTCCCCGGTGACGGTGGACGCGGCCACGACCTCCTGGTAGCGCTCCAGGCCCCGCTGGATGGTCTCCGGCGAGGTGTTGCGGCGGCAGTGGATCTCGACGAACCCCTCGGTCTCCCAGCCGAGCGCGGCGGGGTCGACCCGTACGGTGAAGCCGGTGATGGCGCCGGTGGCGCGCAGCCGGTCCACGCGCCGTTTCACGGCGGGCGCGGAGAGGCCGACCGACTGCCCGATGTCCGCGTAGGAGCGGCGGGCGTCCTCGGCGAGGGCGTGCACGATGCGTTCGTCGAGATCGTTCAGCACTGCGGGTCGTTCACTTCACTTCTGGTGCGCCCGGACCTGGGACGTGTCCGGCGTGGCGAGTCGGGAGCGGCGGTGGCCGTACAGGAAGTAGAACACGAGGCCCACCGCCATCCAGACACCGAAGACCACCCAGGTGACGGTGGACAGGCTGCCCATCATCCACACGCAGAGGGCGAAGCCGACGGCCGGCAGGACAGGCGACAGCGGCACCCGGAAGGTGCGGCGCATGTCGGGACGGGTCCGGCGCAGCACCACGACGGCGACGTTGACCAGGGCGAAGGCGAAGAGGGTGCCGATGCTGGTGGCGTCGGCGAGCTGCCCGAGCGGGACGACCGCGGCGAGCACCCCGCAGAACAGGGAGACGATCAGCGTGTTCGCGCGCGGTGCGCCGGTCTTCGGGTGGACCTTGGAGAACACCTTGGGCACCAGTCCGTCGCGGGACATGGCGAACAGGACGCGGGTCTGGCCGTAGAGGACGGTCAGGACGACGCTGGCGATCGCGACGACCGCGCAGAAGGCCAGCAGGGTGCCCCAGAAGCTCTGCCCGGTGACGTCGGTCATGATCTGGGCGAGGGAGGCTTCCGAGTCGGTGAAGGTGCGCCAGGGCTTGGCGCCGACGGCGACGGCCGCGACGAGGACGTACAGCACCGTGACGACGACCAGGGACAGCATGATCGCGCGGGGCAGGTCGCGCTGGGCGTTCTTCGCCTCCTCGCCGGCGGTGGAGGCGGCGTCGAAGCCGATGTACGAGAAGAAGAGCGTCGCCCCGGCCGCGCTGACGCCCGCCATGCCGAGCGGCATGAAGTGCTCGTAGTTGCCGGAGCGGAAGCCCTGGACGCCGATCGCGCAGAACAGCACCAGGGCCGCGATCTTGACGACGACCATGACGGTGTTGGCGCGGGCGGACTCGCGGGCGCCGCCCAGCAGGAACGTCATGGCCAGCAGTACGACGATCAGCGCGGGCAGGTTGAAGACGCCGCCGTCGCCGGGCGGTGCCGACAGGACGGCGGGGAGGGTGACGCCGATGGTGCCGTCGAGCAGCTCGTTGAGGTACTCGCCCCAGCCGACGGCGACGGCGGCCACCGACACGCCGTACTCCAGCACCAGGCACCAGCCGCAGATCCAGGCGACCAGTTCGCCCATCGTGGCGTAGGCGTACGAGTACGAGGACCCGGCGACCGGGATGGTGCCGGCCAGTTCGGCGTAGGACAGGGCCGAGAAGAGTGCCGTGAGTCCGGCGATGACGAAGGAGAGCGTGACGGCCGGGCCGGCCTTGGGGACGGCCTCGCCGAGGACGACGAAGATGCCGGTGCCGAGGGTGGCACCGATGCTGATCATCGTGAGCTGCCAGAGGCCGAGGGAGCGGCGGAGGCTGCCGCCCTCGCCCTGGCCGCCCTCCGCGACCAGGCGTTCCACGGGCTTGCGGCGCATGAGGCGCGAGGCCAGGCCCGGGGACGAGGGGCCGGCCGATGCGTCGGGGTGCGGGGGTGCGCCTTGGTCGAGCACGCGTTGACTCCTTTGTCGCTGCCGGTCGCGCCCGCCGTGCTGGGCGGGGCGGGTCCCGGCGTGCCTCTGGAGCGGCGGGGACCGGCGGGGCGCGCTCGTGAAGAGCGGGAACCCACCGAGCGGGGTCCCCGCCACGCCACGTACAGCGCAGAACACTACGAGCGGCGCGCTGCCCCGGTAATGCAGCAACCTTGCGCGTCCGGGCACGATCGTTGCGTTCACCGCGGCAACGCGGACGTTCGTTGCGCGAGGCCTGTACGGCGTTGCGCGCGGGGGCCGGCGGGCCGTGGATCATCCCTCGATCACCCCTCGATCACCCCTCGATCGCCCCTCGATCGCCCCTGGTCAGTGGCCGTCCGGCTCGCCCGCGACGGTGCGTGCCTCGGCCGCGTCCGCCGCGTCGAACCCGATCTGTCCGGGTCGGTCGCGGGCGGCCTCCTGGGCGTCGATCCAGCGCATGTGCGCCTCCCAGGCGGCCTGCTTGCTGGTGCCCAGCGCGTCCCCGATCTGCGACCAGGAGGCGCCGGCCTCCCGGGCCGCGCGGACGGTGAGCTGGCGCCCGTAGGCGGCCTTGCGGGCGACCACCTCGCTCAGCGCGAGCAGTTCGAGGAGCTGGGGGCGGTCCAGGGCCTCGTCGTCGCTGCCGAACCCGGCGAGGGACTCACGGTTGCGCAGTTCGTCGAGGCGGGCCACGGCGGTCAGCAGGGTGTGCTGCGGCTCGATGCTCTGCGGTGTCGTCATGCGTCCAGCGTCACGTCAGGGGGCTTGACGTCAAGCCGCCCTGACGCATGCGAGCGCAGGACGTATCAGCTCCAGCTCGCGTGCAGCGGCTTGCCCTCGGCGTAGCCCGCGGCGCTCTGGATGCCGACGATGGCCTTCTCGGCGAACTCCTCCAGGGAGGCGGCACCGGCGTAGGTGCAGGAGGAGCGGACGCCCGCGATGATCGCGTCGATCAGGTCCTCGACGCCGGGCCGGGACGGGTCGAGGAACATCCGGGAGGTGGAGATGCCCTCCTCGAACAGCGCCTTGCGGGCCCGGTCGTACGCCGACTCCTCGGAGGTGCGGTTGCGCACCGCGCGGGCGGAGGCCATGCCGAAGGACTCCTTGTAGGCGCGGCCGTCGGCGTCGTGCTGGAGGTCGCCCGGGGACTCGTAGGTACCGGCGAACCAGGAGCCGACCATGACGTTGGACGCGCCGGCCGCGAGGGCCATCGCCACGTCGCGCGGATGGCGGATGCCGCCGTCGGCCCACACGTGCTTGCCGTACTTCTTCGCCTCGGCGGCGCACTCCAGGACGGCGGAGAACTGCGGCCGGCCGACGCCGGTCATCATGCGGGTGGTGCACATGGCGCCCGGTCCGACGCCGACCTTGACGATGTCGGCGCCCGCCTCGATCAGGTCGCGCACGCCCTCGGCGGAGACGATGTTGCCGGCGACGATCGGGACCCGCGGGTCGAGGTCGCGGACCACCTTGACCGCGCCGATCATCGACTCCTGGTGGCCGTGGGCGGTGTCGATGACGAGGGTGTCCACGCCCGCGTCGAGGAGCTGCTCGGCCTTGCCCGCCACGTCGCCGTTGATGCCGACGGCGGCGGCGATGCGGAGCCTGCCGTCCGCGTCGGTCGCCGGGGTGTACAGAGTGGCGCGCAGGGCGCCCTTGCGGGTGAGGATGCCGGCCAGGCGGCCGTCCTTGTCGACGGCGGGCGCGTAGCGGCGGTTGGCCGCGTCGAGGGTGTTGAAGGCCTCGCGCGGGTCCAGGTCCGCGTCGATGAGGATCAGGTCCTTGGACATGACCTCTTCGAGCTGGGTGAAGCGGTCCACGCCGGTCAGGTCGGTGTCGGTGACCACGCCGACCGGCCTGTTGTCCCCGTCGACGACGACTCCGGCGTTGTGCGCGCGCTTGGGCAGCAGGGACAGCGCGTCGGCGACGGTCTGGTGCGGGGCCAGCACGATCGGGGTGTCCAGGACGTGGTGGCGGCTCTTGACCCAGGAGACGACGTCGGTGACGACCTCGATCGGGATGTCCTGCGGGATGACCACGAGGCCGCCTCGCCGGGCCATCGTCTCGGCCATGCGGCGGCCCGCGATGGCGGTCATGTTGGCGACGACGAGCGGGATGGTGGTGCCCGTGCCGTCCGGGGAGCCGAGGTCCACGCCCTGCCGGGAGCCCACGGCGGAGCGGCTCGGCACCATGAACACGTCGTCGTACGTCAGGTCGTACGAGGGCTGGATGTCATTCAGGAAACGCACGTGCTGCACATCCCAGTCGATCAGAGGTGGCCCCCGGACAGGTCAGCCAGGGGGAAAGAGCACGTACTTCATTGTCCCACGGCCGACCGCCCGCAACCCCCGGGCAGATCATCCAGGCTGGTCAGCGACCTCCTTGGAGGAACCTCCAGGACCGAGCGTGACGAAGAGTCCCGGTCCGCGGTCCGTGGCCTCGGCGAAGACCTCCTCGGCCACGGTCCACTCGTCCGGCCGCGCCTCGGCGTACGCCCGCCGGCCCCGCACCACAGGACCAGCCCCCGCTGACGGGCCTGAGCCGGCCAGACGGACGGGTCGGAGAGGGAGTCGGCGAGCGCGTCCCAGTTCCGGCCGAACCAGTCGGGCAGCGCCAGGGCACGGGCGCAGCGGTCCATCAGGCCCGCCTTGTCCGTGACTCCGCCGAGGTCCAACGTGACCACGAGCCGTCCCGCCGGGTCCTCGGTCATGCGCGCCCTCTCCTGTCCTGATCAGCCGTCAGATTCCGTCCGGGTCGGTCCGGTTGAGCGTCGACTTCGGTGCCGAACCCACCGTCATCAGGTAGTCCGCGGCCGACGTGTCCGTCACCAGGCTGGTGACAAGACCGGAGCGCAGCACCGCGTCGATGGCCGCCGCCTTGCGCTGCCCGCCCGCGATCGCCACGACCTCGGGGATACGGCGGAGCTGGTCGGCCTTGACCGTGATGCACCGCTCCCCCAGGTCCCGCCCGACCCGGCGGCCCTCGGAGTCGAAGAGGTGCGCGGACATCTCGGCGGCGACACCGAGCGAGGCGTAGTGCGCGCGCTCCTCGTCGCTGAGCATGTCGTGCACCGTCGAGATGCCCGGCTCCCAGGAGCCGATGGAGACGCAGGCGACCGTGACCTTGTCGAAGTACTCGAAGGCCCGGGCGATCCCGGTCTGGTGCCGCAGCGCCTGCGCGGTGGCCGCGTCCGGCAGGAGCATCGGCGCGTAGATGGGGTGCGCGTCGCCGCCGGACACCTGGGCGGCGCGGCGGACGGCCTCGACCGAGCCGCGCTCGGCGGTCCCGGCGTCGTACACGCCCGTCAGTTGCACGACCGTGCACGGTGGCAGCCGGTCGAGCGCCGCCGCCATGTGGATGGTGGAACGGCCCCAGGCCAGGCCCAGCACGTCGCCCTCGTTGACCAGCTCGCCGAGCAGGTCGGCGGCCACCTCGCCCAGGTTCTCCGGGTCGGGCGTCTCCTCGGCGTCGGCCGGGGACTCCACCACGACGGCGTGCCTGAGCCCGTAGCGGGCCCGCAGGGCGTCCGAGCGCTCGGCGTCCAGCTCGGCCGGCACCCGGATCTCGATTCGTACAAGGTCGCGCTCAAGGGCGGTCTCCAGGACCCTGGCCACCTTGAAGCGGCTGACGCCGAACTCCTCCGCGATCTGGATCTTGGACTTGCCCTCGAGGTAGAAGCGGCGGGCCATGGCCGCCGCCTGGACCAGCTCAGCGGGTCCCATCCGCATGGCTGAACGGCCCGCCGACATACCCGACACGGCGATCTCCTCACTGCTGTTCACACTCTGGATACGCCGTTCATCCTTGCAGATTCGGCGCACTTGATCAGCCCTGATGAGAGCCGTTCACGTTCTGTTCCTCAGTGGTCGCACGCCCAGGACGCCTTGGCGGTCGCCGCCTCGGCCTGCGTGCGCAATGCACGTACCGCCTCGGCCGGGTCGGACGCCCCGTACACGGCGGAACCCGCGACGAAGACGTCGGCGCCGGCGTCGGCGCACCGCTCGATCGTCGATGCCGACACCCCGCCGTCGACCTGGAGCCACAGCTCCAGACCGTGCTTCTTGATCAACTCACGGGTCCGCCGGATCTTCGGGAGCATGATGTCCAGGAACGCCTGCCCGCCGAAGCCCGGTTCAACCGTCATGATCAGCAGCATGTCGAGTTCGGGGAGCAGATCCTCGTACGGCTCGATCGGCGTCGCGGGCCTCAGCGCCATGGAGGCGCGGGCGCCCTTGGCCCGGATCTCCCGCGCGAGCCGCACCGGCGCGGCGGCCGCCTCGACGTGGAAGGTGACGGAACCGGCGCCCGCCTCCACGTACTGGGGCGCCCAGCGGTCGGGGGCGTCGATCATCAGGTGGCAGTCCAGCGGGGTGTCCGTCGCGCGGGCCAGGGACTCCACAACCGGCACGCCGAGCGTGAGGTTCGGGACGAAGTGGTTGTCAATGACGTCGACGTTGAGCCAGTCGGCCCCTTCGACCGCCTTGGCCTCGTCCGCGAGGCGGGCGAAGTCGGCGGACAGGATGCTGGGGTTGATCTGCGCGGCCATGTCCTCAA
>NZ_JAGMUO010000021.1 GCF_019049325.1 Streptomyces sp. AC512_CC834
CGCCGCCACAGAAACCGACTGAACCACCACAACCACAGACCACATGGGTCACGATTCAATCGGCCAAAGTGGGTCCGCGTTCAGACGCCCCCGACACGTACGAAAGAGCCCCGCACCGGTGAACTGGTGCGGGGCCTCACTGTGCGGTCCTGACGGGATTTGCTGTACCCGACTGCGGCTGCGCCGCGGGCGCGGCCTCCACCTTGACAGGGTGGCGGGCCTTTCGCGGGGGGTGCCGGGGGGTGTACGAAAGAGCCCCGCACCGGTGAACTGGTGCGGGGCCTCGCTGTGCGGTCCTGACGGGATTTGAACCCGCGGCCTCCACCTTGACAGGGTGGCGAGCACTCCAAGCTGCTCCACAGGACCAGGTTTCGCGGCGCTTCTTGTGCGTTGCGCTGCGAGAAGAGACTGTACAGGAGGGTGAGCCGACGGTCGAACTCACCCTCCGTTCCGGCTCCGTCACGGCGCGAGCGCGTCGATCGCCTTCATGATCCGCTTGTCGGAGACGGGGTACGCCGTGCCCAGCGCGTGCGCGAAATAGCTGACCCGCAGCTCCTCGATCATCCAGCGGACGTCCAGGACCTGCCGCGGCACCGGCCTGCCCTGCGGCAACTGTTCCAGCAGCCACGCGTACTCGTCGCGCATCTCGTGGACCTTCTCCATACGGGACGTGTCCCGCTGCACACCGGTCGGCATCTGCTGCAGACGCCGGTCGGCGGCGACCAGATAGCGCATCAGGTCCGGCAGCCGTCCGATGCCCGCCGCCGTGACGAAGCCAGGCTTGACCAGCGCGTCCAGTTGTCCCCGCACGTCCTGGAGGTTCGCCAGCAGCGCGGGGCTCCGCGCGGCCTTCAGGCGTCGCTCGCAGGCCTGCCAGGCCGCCAGTACCTGCTGCACCTGGCCCACCGTGCGGACGGTCGTGTCGACGATCTCCGCGCGCACCTTGTCGTAGAGCTTCCGGTACGACTCCTCGTCCCACGCGGGGCCGCCGAAGTCCGCGATCAGCCTGTCCGCCGCCGCCGTCGCGCAGTCTTCGAACAGCGCCTGGATCGAACCGTGCGGATTCGCGGACAGACCCAGCTTCTGCTGGTTGGTCAGCTTCTCGGACGCGAACTTCGCCGGGTTGACCGGGATGTTGCGCAGGATCAGCCGCCGCGTGCCCTTCCACATCGCCTGCGCCTGCTCGGCCTGGGTGTCGAAGAGCCGTACGGAGACGGTGTTCGCCGCCGCCCCGTCGTCGACCAGCGCCGGATACGCCTTCACCGGCTGACCGGCCCGGCGCGTCTCGAAGACCCGGGTCAGCGTGCCGATCGTCCAGTCCGTCAGGCCCGAACGCTCCAGGGACTCGCCGCCACTGCGCTCGGCGGTGGCGGCCGCGGCCTGGGAGAGTGCCTGGCGCGCCTTCGGGCGCAGCCGCAGCTTCAGCGCTTCGAGGTCCTTGTCCTCGGCCAGCTTGCGGCGCCGCTCGTCGACGATCCGGAACGTGATCCTCAGATGGTCGGGAACCCTCGACCAGTCGAAGTCCTCGGCGTCGAACGGCACCCCCACCATGCGCTTCAGCTCCCGCGCTATGGTCACCGGCAGCGGCTCCTGCAACGGCACGGCACGGTCCAGGAACGCCTGCGCGTAGTTCGGCGCGGGCACGTAGTTGCGGCGGACCGGCTTGGGCAGGGAGCGGATCAGCTCCGTGACGACCTGCTCGCGCAGCCCCGGGATCTGCCAGTCGAAGCCCTCGTCCGTGATCTGGTTGAGCACCTGGAGCGGCACGTGCACGGTCACGCCGTCGGCGTCCGCGCCCGGCTCGAACTGGTACGTCACCCGGAACTTCAGCGGCCCCTGCCGCCACGAGTCCGGATAGTCGTCCTTGGTGACCGCCCCCGCCTTCTCGTTGATGAGCATCTCGCGCTCGAAGTCGAGGAAGTCGGGCTGCTCGTGCCGCTTGTGCTTCCACCACGAGTCGAAGTGTGCCCCGGAGACGACGTGTTCGGGCACCCGCTGGTCGTAGAAGTCGAACAGGGTCTCGTCGTCGACCAGGATGTCCCGGCGACGGGCCCGGTGCTCCAGCTCCTCGACCTCGGTCAGCAGCCGGCGGTTGTCCGCGAAGAACTTGTGGTGCGTACGCCAGTCGCCCTCGACCAGGGCGTTGCGGATGAACAGCTCGCGGCTGGCCTCCGGGTCGATCCGCCCGTAGTTCACCTTGCGCTGGGCCACGATCGGCAAGCCGTACAGCGTGACCTTCTCGTACGCCATCACGGCCGCCTGGTCCTTCTCCCAGTGCGGTTCGCTGTAGGTGCGCTTGAGGAGGTGTTCGGCGAGCGGTTCCACCCACTCGGGCTCGATCTTCGCGTTGACGCGGGCCCAGAGACGGGAGGTCTCCACCAGCTCCGCCGACATCACGAAGCGCGGGGGCTTCTTGAAGAGTGCCGAGCCGGGGAAGATCGCGAACTTGGCGCTGCGCGCGCCCAGGTACTCGTTCTTCGAACCCTCCTTCACGTCCTTCATGCCGACGTGGGAGAGCAGCCCGGCCAGCAGGGAGACGTGCACGCGGTCGTCGGGGGCGGTGTCGTCGGCGTCGTTGAGGTGGATGCCCATCTGCCTGGCGACCGTGCGCAACTGCGTGTAGATGTCCTGCCACTCGCGGATGCGCAGGAAGTTGAGGTACTCCTGCTTGCACATCCGGCGGAAGGACGACGAGCCGCGTTCCTTCTGCTGCTCGCGCAGGTACCGCCAGAGGTTGAGGAAGGCGAGGAAGTCGCTGGTCTCGTCCTTGAAACGGGCGTGCTGCTGGTCGGCCTGCGCCTGCTTCTCCGCCGGGCGTTCCCGCGGGTCCTGGATGGACAGCGCCGCCGCTATGACCATGACCTCGCGGACACAGCCGTTCTTGTCGGCCTCCAGCACCATCCGGGCCAGCCGCGGGTCGACGGGGAGCTGGGCGAGCTTGCGGCCGGTGTCGGTCAGCCGCTTGCGTACGTCCTTCTGCGCCGGGTCGAGCGCGCCGAGTTCCTGGAGGAGCTGCACACCGTCGCGGATGTTGCGGTGGTCCGGGGGGTCGATGAAGGGGAACTTCTCGATGTCGCCGAGGCCGGCCGCGGTCATCTGCAGGATGACGGAGGCAAGGTTCGTACGGAGGACCTCCGCGTCGGTGAACTCCGGCCGCGCGGTGAAGTCGTCCTCCGAGTACAGCCGGATGCAGACGCCGTCGGACGTACGGCCGCAGCGGCCCTTGCGCTGGTTGGCGCTGGCCTGCGAGACCGGCTCGATCGGCAGCCGCTGGACCTTGGTGCGGTGGCTGTAGCGGGAGATGCGCGCGAAGCCGGGGTCGATGACGTACTTGATGCCCGGGACGGTCAGGGAGGTCTCGGCGACGTTGGTCGCGAGGACGATCCGGCGCCCGGTGTGCTGCTGGAAGACACGGTGCTGCTCGGCGTGCGAGAGCCGCGCGTACAGCGGCAGCACCTCGGTGAATCTGTACTTCTTCTTCTCCAGGGCATCGGCCGTGTCCCGGATCTCCCGCTCACCGGAGAGGAAGACGAGGATGTCGCCCTTGCCCTCCCCCGTCAGCTCCTCGACGGCGTCGGTGATCGCGGTGATCTGGTCCCGGTCGGCGTCGTCGCCGTCCTCTTCGAGGAGCGGCCGGTACCGCACCTCCACCGGATACGTCCGCCCGCTCACCTCGACGATCGGCGCGTCGCCGAAGTGCCGCGAGAAGCGCTCGGGGTCGATGGTCGCCGAGGTGATGACGACTTTGAGGTCGGGACGCTTCGGCAGCAACTGGGCGAGGTAGCCCAGCAGGAAGTCGATGTTGAGGGACCGCTCGTGGGCCTCGTCGATGATGATCGTGTCGTAGGCGCGCAGCTCGCGGTCGGTCTGGATCTCGGCGAGCAGGATGCCGTCCGTCATCAGCTTGATGAAGGTGGACTCCGGGTTCACCTGGTCGGTGAAGCGGACCTTCCAGCCGACGGTCTCCCCGAGCGGGGTGTCCAGCTCGTCCGCCACCCGCTCGGCGACGGTGCGCGCGGCGATCCGGCGGGGCTGGGTGTGCCCGATCATGCCGCGGAGGCCGCGGCCCAGTTCGACACAGATCTTCGGGATCTGAGTGGTCTTACCGGATCCCGTCTCGCCGGCGACGATGACGACCTGGTGATCACGGATGGCCTCCGCGATCACGTCCTTCTTCTGGCTGACCGGGAGCTGCTCGGGGTAGCTGACCGTGGGCACACGCGCCCGGCGTTCACCGATGCGCTGCTCGGCCTTGGCCACCTCCGTCTCGATCTCGGCGAGAACGGCGGCGCGGGCCTCCGGCTTACGGATCTTCCGCGCACCCTCGAGCCTGCGACCGAGCCGGTGCGCGTCGCGCAGGGACAGCTCGGTCAGCCGGGGGGCGAGGGTGCCGAGGGCGGGAGCGGGGTGCGTAGACATACGGGTTCCAGGATCTCATCCTCGGGAAAATCCTGGCGAACGCTTTTGCCGCCGCGTCCGCACAGCCCGCACAGTCTGCGCAGTCCGTTGCATGCTGCCCAGTCCGCGCATGCAACAAGGCCCCGGTCCGAGGATCGGGGCCTTTGCTGTGGTTGTGGCTGGGGCCGGGATCGAACCGGCGACCTATCGCTTTTCAGGCGATCGCTCGTACCAACTGAGCTACCCAGCCACGAGGTTTCACGTGAAACCTCAGCGGTCCTGACGGGATTTGAACCCGCGGCCTCCACCTTGACAGGGTGGCGAGCACTCCAAGCTGCTCCACAGGACCAAGCTTCGTACGACAGTGTCGCACATGTACTACGTGCCCCCAACGGGATTCGAACCCGTGCTACCGCCTTGAAAGGGCGGCGTCCTAGGCCGCTAGACGATGAGGGCTATCGGCCCGCCTGGGCGCTTCGCAGCGCGTCGGGGACGTGAGCAGCATATGGGATGGCGGGAGGTATCGCCAAAACGGTTTACGGAGTGCTGGGGGCGGGGCTGTCCGGGGCGGTGGGGGAGGCGCCGGTGCCGGAGGGAGCGGTGCTGGTGACGGAGGGCGACGGGGTCGCGCCCGGCAGGTTCTCCTCCGGCAGATGGCGGCTGACCTCGGCCGTCGTCAGGCCAAGACCGCCGAGCTCGATCTCGTCCCAGGCCTGGAGGTGCCGGGTGTCCCGGTCGAAGTAGAGGATCGACGCCTGGATCGGGTCGGGGTACTTGCCCTCGACCGCGCGCAGGCCGCTGCCGCCGGTGGAGCCCTCGACGCGCAGCCGGGTGCCGTACTCCATGACCTCCATGTCCTCGTGGTGGAGGTGCCCGGAGAGCACCAGCGGCACGTCGCCGTCGACCTCGCGGGCGGCCGACGGCTCGTGGACGACGGCGACGTCCACGGGGGTGCCTGCCGCGCGCTGGTCGCGCAGGGCGGAGGCGAGCCGGGCGCCGGCCAGCTCCTGGGAGGCCTCGGCACCGTCCGGCTTGGAGCGGTCGGGGGTGTACTGCGGGTCGCCCATGCCGGCGAAGCGCAGGCCGGCGACGGTCCTGGCCCGGCCGTCGTCCAGGACGTGCGCGTTCTTCAGGTGCTTCAGGTACTCCTGGGTGCCGCGGGAGTCGTGGTTGCCGCGGACCCAGACGTAGGGGGCGCCGAGGTCCTCGATCGGGTCCAGGAAGCCGTTCTCCGCGGCCGTGCCGTGGTCCATCGTGTCGCCGGAGTCGACGATCACGTTCACCTTGTACTGCTCCACCAGCGAGGCGATGATCTTCCAGCTCGCCGGGTTCAGGTGGATGTCCGACACGTGCAGGACGCGGATCGTGGTCGGGTCGGGCTGGTAGACGGGGAGCGTGGAGGTGACGTCGTACAGCTTGGTCACGTTGGTGACCAGCCGTGCCAGTTCCTTCTGGTAGACGTCGAACTCGGTCACGATGCTGCGCGCGTTGCCGACGAGGGAGGGCGCGGAGGAGAGCAGGCCCGAGAACCTCGGTTCCAGGACGGAGTCGGGGTTCCAGGTCGCGTAGGCGGTGCCGCCCGAGGCGACCAGGAGGGTGAGGGCGAGTCCGCCGGCCGCGAGGGCGCGCCGGGGGCGGCGGTAGACGGCGAGGCCGAGGGCGGTGGCGCCGGTGACGACGGCGACGCAGGAGCGGACGGCGAGGTCGAGGGTGCCGTGCTCGACGTCCCGCGCGACCTCGTCCTGGAGTCCGGAGAGCCGTTCGGGGTGGTCGACGAGGGCCTGGGCGCGGTCGGGGTCGAGCTGGTCGACGTTGACGTCGAGGCGGACCGGGGCGACGTGGCTGTCGAGCTGGAGGGCGCCCAGCGGCGAGACGTTGATCTTCGTACCGCCGGTGAGCGACGGGCGCAGGGTCATCGTCGTGTTCATGGGGCCGACCGGCACCCGGACGTCACCGACGACCAGCAGGCCCAGCCAGGCGCCGAGCAGGACGACGGCGACGAGGCCGACGGCGCGGGTCCAGGGGCGCGAGCGGGCGGCCAGCTCGGGTGTCGTGGGCGTACGGCGGGCGTGGCGGAGGAGGTTGAGGGCGCGCGGGGCGTTGCGGATGGGGTTCATCACCTCGGCCAGGGCGTGCAGGGCTGCGGCAGGGACGCGGGCCATTGGTCCCGTATGCCCAAGGCCCGGGGCGGATATGCGGGTCGTATTCCACGGTCGTACCCGACAATGGGCCTGTGCTGGAGATGACGCGCGAGGAGTTCGAGGAACTGGTCGCCGAGGCCCTGGACCGGATCCCGCCGGAGCTGACGCGGCTGATGGACAACGTCGCGGTGTTCGTCGAGGACGAACCGCCGGCGGACGATCCCGAGCTGCTCGGTCTGTACGAGGGGACGCCGCTGACGGAACGCGGGGAGTGGTACGCGGGCGTACTGCCGGACCGGATCACCATCTACCGGGGACCGACGCTGCGGTTCTGCGCGACACGCGAGGACGTCGTGGCCGAGTCCGAGGTGACGGTGGTCCATGAGATCGCCCACCACTTCGGCATCGACGACGCGCGGCTGCACGCCCTCGGGTACGGGTGACGCGCCCGGGTCAAGTCCGCCTCGCCGGGCGCGTGTCCTCATGTGGGTGACGGGAGTTGGGCACCGCGACTCCCTGAACCCCGGAGGTGGCCGCCCGTGCGCCCCTTGTACGTACCCGTCCGTCTGGCCGCCACGGCCATGGCCGTCGTCGCCGCCGCCGGCTGCATGAGCGTCGGCGACGACGAGTCCGGCGGGGGCGGCAGGCCGTCGCACTCCGCCGGGGAGCGGGGCGGCGAGGTGCCCGAGGGCGGTCCCGCGGTGTCCGGCGGGAACGCCGGGTACGGGGCGGCGGCCGGCGAGGGACACGGCAAGGGGAAGAAGGCCAAGGGCAAGGGCAAGGGCAAGGGCAAGGGCGACGGCAAGGGGAAGGGCGGGGACGGGAAGGGGAAGGACGCGTCCGCGTCGGCCGCCCCGCCCGCGCACCCGACCGGCGCCCCGCCGCCGAAGGGCGGGAACCACGAGCCCGGGCCCACCAGGACGCCGCCGGCCGAGCCCACCCGGACGGTCGAGCCGGACCCCACGCCGACCCAGGAGCCGCCCGCCTCCCCGACGCCGGACCCGACGGTGGCCGAGCCGTCCTCGTCGGCGCACGAACCACCGGGGACCCAGCTCGAGCAGCGGGAGCCGGCTCCGGCGGCCGGGGCTCCGGCGTAGTGCGGACGGCCTGGCGAAACATGGTGGCCGGACAGGGTGGCCGAACAAGGGTGGCCAAACAGGGGTGGCGGCCTCGCTGAGCTGGGCGTGTGCTAGCCGGTTTGCCTTCGAGGGTGGAGGGTGCGTATGGTGGTAGATCGTTTGATCCCATTTGCCCGGCGCCACCGCAGAGCGCGCCGTGTGGCGCGTTCTCTCCCCCTGCCGTGGTGGACCGCATTGAGGCGGTCGTATTGCGAATTGCGATTCACGGAGTTGACGGGCGCGTGCCGACGAGAGACTCCGGAAGGTTTCGCATTCGCATGTCCATGACCAGTACTGATCACGTCGTCGTGCCCGAGAACGCCGATGGCGTCGAGGGTGCCGAGGGCGCGCCGGAGGCCGTCGAGGCCTCCGCGTCCCCCGAGACGCCTGAGACCCCCGAGGTCGCCAAGGCCGCCGAGCCGACGTTCGCCGACCTCGGTCTGCCCGAGGGCGTCGTGCGCAAGCTCGCGCAGAACGGCGTGACCACCCCCTTCCCGATCCAGACCGCGACCATCCCGGACGCGCTGGCGGGCAAGGACATCCTCGGCCGGGGACGCACCGGCTCCGGCAAGACCCTCTCCTTCGGTCTGCCGACCCTGGCCACGCTGGCCGGCGGCCGCACCGAGAAGCACAAGCCGCGCGCCGTCATCCTCACCCCGACCCGCGAGCTGGCCATGCAGGTCGCCGACGCGCTCCAGCCGTACGGCGACGTCATGGGCCTGAAGATGAAGGTCGTCTGCGGCGGCACCTCGATGGGCAACCAGATCTACGCCCTCGAGCGCGGCGTCGACATCCTGGTCGCCACCCCGGGCCGGCTGCGCGACATCATCAACCGCGGCGCCTGCTCCCTGGAGAACGTGCAGATCGCGGTCCTCGACGAGGCCGACCAGATGTCCGACCTGGGCTTCCTGCCCGAGGTCACCGAGCTGCTCGACCAGATCCCCGCGGGCGGTCAGCGCATGCTCTTCTCCGCCACCATGGAGAACGAGATCAAGACCCTGGTCCACCGGTACCTGAAGGACCCGGCCCTCCACGAGGTCGACGCCGCCCAGGGCGCCGTGACGACCATGTCGCACCACATCCTGGTCGTGAAGCCCAAGGACAAGGCGCCGGTCACCGCGGCCATCGCCTCCCGAAAGGGCCGCACCATCATCTTCGTCCGCACCCAGCTCGGCGCCGACCGTGTCGCCGAGCAGTTGCGCGACGCCGGTGCCAAGGCGGACGCGCTGCACGGCGGCATGACCCAGGGCGCGCGTACCCGCACGCTGGCCGACTTCAAGGACGGCTACGTCAACGTCCTGGTCGCCACCGACGTCGCCGCGCGCGGCATCCACGTCGACGGCATCGACCTGGTCCTGAACGTGGACCCGGCCGGCGACCACAAGGACTACCTGCACCGCGCCGGCCGCACCGCCCGCGCCGGCCGCACCGGCACGGTCGTCTCGCTCTCCCTTCCGCACCAGCGCCGCCAGATCTTCCGGCTGATGGAGGACGCGGGCGTCGACGCCACGCGCCACATCATCCAGGGCGGCGCGGCCTTCGAGCCGGAGGTCGCCGAGATCACCGGCGCCCGGTCGATGACCGAGGTCCAGGCCGAGTCCGCGGGCAACGCGGCTCAGCAGGCCGAGCGTGAGGTCACCCAGCTCACCAAGGAGCTGGAGCGGGCCCAGCGTCGTGCCACCGAGCTGCGCGAGGAGGCGGACCGGCTGGTCGCCAGGTCCGCGCGGGAGCGGGGCGAGGACCCGGAGACGGCGCTGGCCGAGGTGGCCGCCGCCGCGTCCGAGGCCGAGGTCTCGCTGCCCGAGCAGCCGGGCGCGCGGGACGTGGAGAAGACGGAGCGCACCGGCGGCAACGGCCGCGACCGCTCCTTCGAGCGTCGTGACGACCGTGGTGACCGTGGCGGGCGTTCCTTCGAGCGTCGTGACGACCGTGGTGACCGTGGCGGGCGTTCGTTCGACCGCCGTGACGACCGTGGTGACCGTGGCGGCCGTTCCTTCGAGCGTCGTGACGACCGTGGTGACCGTGGCGGCCGTTCCTTCGAGCGTCGTGACGACCGCGGCGGCTTCCGCCGTGACGACCGGAACGACCGTCGCGACGACCGTGGCGGCCGTTCGTTCGACCGTCGCGACGACCGTGGTGGGCGTTCGTTCGAGCGTCGCGACGACCGTGGTGACCGTGGCGGGCGTTCCTTCGAGCGCCGTGACGACCGCGGCGGCTTCCGCCGTGACGACCGGAACGACCGTCGCGACGACCGAGGTGGCCGTTCCTTCGAGCGCCGTGACGACCGTCGCGACGACCGCGGCGGGCACCGGGGCAGCGACCGTCCGTTCAACCGCGACCGCCAGGGCGGCGACCGTCCCGGCTTCCGCTCCGGCGGCCACGACCGCCCGTACGGCCGCCGCGACGACCACCGTGGTTCGTCGTCGTCCTTCGGCCGACGCGACGACAAGCCGCGCTGGAAGCGCAACGGCTGACGCCTGAACATCTGACGAGCGCCGTGGCCTCCGCCCTCAGGGGTGGAGGCCACGGCGCTCTGCTGCTCACGCCCTCCGGACCGGTTTTCGGCCACGAAGTGACGCATGTCACGCCTGCGGTAGGGGAATTGCTGGGGGCATGACAGATGACGCCAAGGCGAGTGGGCTCTCGGACGAGGAACGGCTGGCCCAGCTCGGCTACACCCAGGTTCTGGCCCGCCGCATGTCGGCGTTCTCCAACTACGCGGTCTCCTTCACGATCATCTCGGTCCTCTCGGGCTGCCTGACCCTCTACCTGTTCGGCATGAACACGGGCGGCCCCGCCGTCATCACGTGGGGCTGGGTCGCCGTCGGCCTGATGACCCTCTTCGTCGGCCTGGCGATGGCCGAGATCTGCTCGGCGTACCCGACCTCGGCGGGCCTGTACTTCTGGGCACACCGCCTGGCCCCGCCCCGTACGGCGGCGGCCTGGGCCTGGTTCACGGGCTGGTTCAACGTACTGGGCCAGGTCGCGGTCACCGCCGGCATCGACTTCGGCGCCGCGTCCTTCCTGGGCGCCTACCTGAACCTGCAGTTCGACTTCGAGGTGACCCCGGGCCGCACGATCCTCCTCTTCGCCGGGATCCTGATCCTCCACGGTGTGCTGAACACCTTCGGCGTCCGCATCGTCGGCCTGCTGAACAGCGTCAGCGTCTGGTGGCACGTCCTCGGCGTCGCGGTCATCGTCGGCGCGCTGACCTTCGCCCCCGACCACCACCAGTCGGCGTCCTTCGTGTTCGGCGAGTTCGTCAACAACACCGGCTGGGGCAGCGGCGTCTACGTGGTCCTCATCGGTCTCCTGATGGCCCAGTACACCTTCACCGGCTACGACGCCTCCGCCCACATGACCGAGGAGACGCACGACGCGTCCACGGCCGGCCCGAAGGGCATCGTCCGCTCCATCTGGACCTCCTGGATCGCGGGCTTCGTCCTTCTCCTCGGCTTCACCTTCGCCATCCAGTCCTACGAGGGCGCCCTGACGTCCCCGACCGGCGCACCACCCGCCCAGATCCTCCTCGACGCCCTCGGCGCGACGGCGGGCAAACTCCTGCTCCTCGTCGTCATCGGGGCTCAGCTCTTCTGCGGAATGGCGTCGGTGACGGCCAACAGCCGCATGATCTACGCCTTCTCCCGCGACGGCGCGCTGCCCTACTCCCACATCTGGCACTCCGTGAACCCGCGCACCCGCACGCCGGTCGCGGCGGTCTGGCTGGCGGCACTGGCCGCGCTGGTCCTGGGCCTGCCGTACCTGATCAACGTCACTGCATACGCCGCGGTGACGTCCATCGCGGTCATCGGCCTCTACATCGCCTACGTCATCCCGACCCTGCTGCGCCTGCGCAAGGGCGACGCCTTCGAACGCGGCCCGTGGCATCTGGGCCGCTGGTCCCAGGTGGTGGGCGTGGTGGCGGTGACGTGGGTCGGCGTCATCACGGTCCTGTTCATGCTGCCCCAGGTCTCCCCGGTCACCTGGGAGACCTTCAACTACGCCCCGATCGCCGTCCTGGCCGTCCTCGGCTTCGCCGCCACCTGGTGGCTGGCCTCGGCCCGTCACTGGTTCCTCAACCCCGACCACGAACGCACCCGAGCCCGCGCGGCCGCCCGCGCGAACGTCCCCGAGCCGGTGGACCCGTAGCCCCGGCCCTCCACCACCCTCCGACGCGGCCGCCACCCGGATACCCGATCGGCGTCCCGGCCGCGTCGGGCTATGCTCGGTGTGGCAACATCACGCAGCACCGCGCGACACAACGCCTGGGCCCTTAGCTCAATTGGCAGAGCAGTGGACTTTTAATCCATTGGTTGTGGGTTCGAGTCCCACAGGGCCTACCGAGGTCAGGGCCGTTTTGTGGCTCTGACCAGCGGTTTCGTGGCCCCGACCAGTCCTCCTGGCCGGGGCCACGCCACGTGTGGAGTCCGTCTGCGTGAGCGGGTGTGCCAACAGGCAGCGTGGCTTGTTCAGCTGCCGCGTCCTTTCTTAGGGTTCGCCGCCCCAGGCGTGGTCCCCTTTGTGGTATCGAAGGCGTTGGTGAGACCGTCGAGGCGGTCGGCAAGTTCCCGGAGTCGATCCGCGTGTGCCATGAGGGAGTCGGAGAGGCGGCGCAAATCGTTGGAACTGTGCGGATGCCAGTCGCCATCCATCTCGACGTTCATGAAGGGGACGTGACCGGGTGGGCACTCGGTGAAGGGTCGCTGTTCGAAGCATGCACGCAGAACCACAGGCGTGCCACGGCTCGTTGATACTGTGAATTCGTGGTCAGGGCTCGCGTGCGTGATGTCGACGCGGTAGCCGCCGGGCTGATGCTCTCTCTCGCTTCCGGTACACCAGTCGGGCTCCCAGACGGTGACGGGCCCGTGGTCGCACGTGGGGACAGTTACTGTCCTGGACGAGTTGTCATGATCCGGCATGAGCGCATTCCTTGGTTCCGTGGTCATCGGCCCAGGCCGGCATTTGGGTGAGGACTCCGGCTCAGTCTTCGTTCAGGAGTTCAGCCGCGGCCTTCGGATCCATGAGGGTCGACCAGGCTTGCTCGGCGGGAAGAAGAGAGCGGCTGGGGAGGGCGTACTCGGGGTACCAGGCGGTAGGGTCGCAGCCGGGGACATGGCGCAGTATGACCGCGATGAGGTCGTCGGGTACGGAGCCGGTGATGCGCACCGCAGCATAGGTCTCATGGCCGTCGTCGGCGCGTACGAGGATGCCGAGGCGGAAAGCGGGAAAGTCGGTGGCGTGCTCATGGCCGTCGTGCAGTGATCCACGAGCCAGCTCCCGGACAGCCGCAGCGAGATCGCGGACGAGCCGGGCACCGGCCTCGAGTTGGTAGCGATCACGGTCGTTCTGGTCGGGGACGAGATGCCCGACGTACGTCGCGGTGCTCAGGGGCTGGCGGTTGTTGGCGTTGTAGTGGGCTCGTGCGGCCCTCGCGGTCGTCTCCAGGGCTGAGTAGAAGTCGTCTGGTGAACCATCCTCGCGCTGCCCAGCAGCGATCAGCCAGGGCAGATCCTCGTCGGTCCAGACTGCTCCGCGCCAGCGTTGGACCTTGACCTTGAAGAGCACCTCATCATCGATCGATCGGATGCGCTCATGCCCGGCCCCGTCGTCGGCGAAGTGTTCCCGGGCCTTGGCCAAGATCGGATGATCCAGTTCGTCGAGCGGTTCCCGGGCTGACGGCAGTGGTAGCTTCAAGTCCTCGCGGAGCGCGCGGAGGGTAGGTCGAGCGGGCCGCACGGATCAGTCGTCCTCGCCTACTCCGCCGAGTTCCTTGATCCGCTCCGGTGACAGTCCGGTGAGCAGTGAGACGCTCGATTCCACAGATCCGTCCAGCTTGCGCATCTTCTCCAACATGCTGGCCCGAACCTCCTCACGGCGGATCTCCAAGTAGGTTCGGACGGCCTCGGCGACCAGGTCCTTCTTCGTCATCCCCAGAAAATGGGCGCCGTCCGCGATCAGCTCGTCTATGGCTGCATCGACTTTCAACGGTGCTGTCGTCCGGTTTGTCCGGCTACGGGCTTCCTCTGTGATCCTCATGCTCACGCTCTCTATAGTACCGGAAGGTACTCCTATTCTTCTCTACTTTCGAATGATAGGTGGACAGCGAAGCGCCTGCTCGACCTGCGTGTTGGTCTCGATAGACACGGCGCTCGTCCCGTCGGCGGACCACCTCGCGTCGGTGCGGGCCTCGGGCCGCTGAACTGGGCGAGGCCGCTCTCGTGGTCGAGCCCGAAGTGCGACTGCAGGTTGGTGGGGTCGCGTGAGTGCTCGCAGGTGCGCTTCTGTCGCCCAGGGCGCGGCCAGCGAGTGCACGATGGGCTGCGTCGTCCGGATGGCCGCCTGCGCGTCCCACTCTGGCCGCCGCGCCATCCGGGTGGCGCCGAGACACCAGGCCATGCGGCCTCCGCGCATGAGAAAGGCCCCAGCCGTGCGGCGGGGGCGGAGAGGCGGGCAGCAGCTACGCGGTGAGCCTGATCCGTTCCACGTGGGAGTAGGTGCGGGTCGCGATGGTCACCTGGAAGTCCGGGGAGACATCGAGGAGGCCGAGGGACTTCTGGACGATGCCGGCCATGTCGTCCGTGCCCGGGGGTGTCGGTGGACACCGCCACATCGAAGGTGACCGTGTCGTCGCTGACCGGGCCGTACTGTTCGCGGTGACCTTCCCCTGACTCTGTGCCGGGCCCTGCGGGGTGCCGAAAGGCATGCCAGTGCTCCTGTTCTCGTTGATCCAGGTTGCGGTGACGCGGATGGTGATCCCGTTGGTGATGCTGTCCGTGGCGGTGCGGAGCGTGACGGCACCAGTCCGTGCCGTCGAGGTCCTCAGCTCAACAACGGCCAAGACGGTAGGCGGCCAGCGCGAAGCCACGCGTAGAGGGGCGGTTCTCTGGAGAACCCACCGCTGCACGGTCACTGCCAGTAAGGTGCTCTGGACACAAGGCAGAGATCGCGGGACGTGGGGAATGAGTAAGACCGTACGGCTGGAGTTGATGGGGCTTTCAGACACCGATGACGACGAACTCCTCAGCTTGGGCAGCCAACTGCGCCGCTCTCTCCTCGAACTCGATGTGACAGACGTACAGTTGGCGCGTTCCCGCAGTGATGTCCCGGCAGGGGCGAAGAGTGGTGAAGTGATCGCTGCCGGAGCGGTTGCTGTCACCGCCGCCCCTTTGGTCCTGCGGCAGGTGCTCAAGTTTGCCGAGATTTGGTTGCAGAACCGTCCAGTTCGCGGCATCAAGGTGGAACTGGACGGCCGCACGATCGAGTTGAGTGACTCTTCGGATGTTGAGCGGGAACGGCTGATCGACGCCTTCCTGGCCCATGGCGGGGCACCCGACGAAGATGAAACTGGCACTGTGCAGCCGCAGCCCTCGGCCTCATGACCGCCCAGGCATTGGGCGATGGCCACCGTAGGGCTCTGCTCATCGGCACGGGAACATACGACCACCCGGAACTTCCCAAGCTGCTGTCTCCGGAGGCGGACTGCGCTGGATTGACCGAGGTTCTGCGTGATCCAGAGATTGGCCAGTTCGAGGTCCAACAACTGGTCGACGCCGATCGGTCCATGCTGGAGCGAGCGATCGAGGAGTTCTTCCTCACCGCGCGACGGGATGACGTCTGTCTGCTGTACTTCTCGTGCCACGGGGTCAGAAACCGCAGCGACAAGCTCTACTTTGCCGTTCGGAACACCGATCCGGAGCGCCCCGCGCACTCGGCGATCTCCGCGAGCTTCGTCCACGACATGATGGATGAGTGCCGTGCCCGCAGCGTTGTCGTGGTGGTGGACTGCTGCTACAGCGGATTGTTCATTCCTGGCGCCAAGGGGAGTGAATCGGCAGGCTTCGAAGAGGTACTGGCTGGCCATGGCCGTGTCATCGTCACTGCTGGCACCCGGATGCAGCGAGCCTGGGAAGGGGATCACTCCGCCGCGGAGACGCCTGCACTCTCGCGCTTCACCTCAGCGATCGTCGAAGGCTTGCGCAGTGGTGACGCCGACCTCAATGACGATGGTCTTGTCACCCTTCAGGAGTTGTTCAAGTACACCTCTGAGCGGCTCCACCTGGAGGGGGTCAAACAGACGCCGCGGATGGGTGGCGAGATGCAGTACGACATACCGCTGGCCAGGGTGAAGAAAAAGCGTCGGCAGCGGTCTTCGCGTACCAACAAGAAGACGCCGAGCCGTCGGACTGCCGGCCCGTCCCTCACCCGTCGAGTTGTAGTGCCCTGGCGGGTTTCGGCCGCTTCCGGCTCCGCTCGTCAGCCCGTCCTGTCCGACGACACCTTGGTAGTGCACGAAAAGTACAGCCTGCACGTGTTCGACGCCGAGTCCCGCCGCCGGTACCCGCTGATTCAGACGAACTATCCTGGCAGCGCTGTCTTCCACAGTGGCACTGCCTACTTCCCAGGCCCGGGTAGCTTGCTGCGAAGCGTCGATCTGCGAACGGGGAAACCCCGTCGGTCTGCCCGGCTGCAAGTCTGTGACGGTCTTCTAAGCATCTCCGCAGATACTCTGTACGCACCGAGCCCGGACGGCTCCCTGTACTCGATCGATGTCCGGTCCGATGGCGTTCGCTGGTCACAAGGGTTGGGGCAACCAGCTGTCTGCTGCCCTCCTGAAGTGGCCGCAGGCAGTGTGATCGTCATGACTGAGGAGCCCCGGCCTCTGGGTGACACTACGGACTCCGTGGAGAAGGGCGTCCAGGCGGTCCTGGAAGCCACAGGCCAACCAAACTGGTCTTACCGGCCCGAAAGGCCGCTTTCCGGAGAATGGGCTGTCACCGACTCCGGCATCTACTTGGTCCAAGAGGTCGATCTCTCTCGCCAGAGGATTGTCGCCGTCGACCCGACGAACGGTGAACCGCTGTGGCGGTTCGATGCAGCCGCCAACCTCGCTGTCGCTCCGGCTGCGGTGAGGGGATTGGTGGTGTTCGGTGATGTGGACAACCGGCTTGTCGCCCTCGATGCAAAGAGCGGTGCCCGGCTATGGGAACGGAAGACCAAAGGGCGTGTTCTCACCCGGCCGTTTGCGGTAGGCGACACGCTCTTCACTGCTGACCGTGCGGCGACGTTGACAGCTTGGAGACTCCCCGTCGGCCGAAAGCTCCGCTCTTACGACGTGCTTCTGAGCGCTGACCGCCAAGGGGCCCCAGCCTGTACCAATGACTGGATATACCTGACAGACTCCCACGGGGATATGCACGCCTTGCCTACGAAACTTCGTGCGTGAGCGATGCGTGAGCGGATGGAGTGGCACGGGCTGATTCGGCGCGAACCCGAGTATCACGTGAGTGTGCTCCGGCCTTGATGGTTCTGGACTCCGAAGCGGCTCTCGGACTCGCCCCTATATCTCGGCCAGGACTTTTAATCCATTGGTTGTGGGTTCGAGTCCCACAGGGCCTACCCGTCGGCCCCCAGCTCACAGCAGGACTGAGCTGGGGGCCTGTCCGTTCTGCTCACCCGTCATGATCGTTGCCTGGCCCGTTGCCGGCCCGCCTCCGACCAGGTACGGAGGCGGGCCGCGATGCTAGACGCTCACGGCTTGGGCGGGGTGACGAACCCCCGCACCGGTCGTGGTCCCTGCGGGTCACGCGGTGTGGGCTGCTGCGAGCGCTTCCACGCCGCCACCAGCTCCGCGTAGCGCGGGTCGATCCATTCGGACACGGTGCCTCCCTTCACGGGCAGGCCATGCCACGGGGCTTCGGCTGGGCCGTGATGATGATGGTGCACTCCGGGGCGTGCCGGCACTTCGCCGCCACCGATACGAGGGTTTCGTCGGACGGCGGCCCCCACAGCTCCGGGTCCGCGTCCCAGCCGAGCGCCGCGATCGTCTGGCGGGTCCGGACCAGGATCGGCGGGTCGTAGCTGGTGGGGTCGTAGCCCGGGGAGTGGTGCACGAACGCGCCCTTGCCTCCGAGTCGCTCGCACAGCTCGGCGTACGTGACGGTGTGCAGGAGCAGGGCGTGCCAGCCTTCGTCGACGATCCGCGACGGGGCCAGGTCCACGCCAGGGTTTGCACACCGACCTGGCTCGTGCGTGGTGGCAGTGGGGCAAGCCCGAACAGACCGCCCATGAACTGCTGGCAGCACTACGAGTCAGCCCTGGAGAGGTCCGCGACCGTCCCGCGATCAGGGTGATCGTTTCTGACTTGAGCTCTCGGCATCCTCGTACGTCTGGTGTCCGCGAATTGACGCTCGCTGTTTCCCACTGAAGTTCGGCATTTCCCGATTCGACATCGGGATCTGTGCGGTCGAGCTCGCGACGATCTATGTGGCGCAGCCCGTACCAGACCAGATCGGCGGCGGCCTGAGCCTGCAGGAAGCTGAGCTGGGATGGATCGTCATCGCCGGACAACTCGGCTACCGATCAGCTTGACCCTTCTTGTCCCTCTGGCGGACATGTTCGACCAGCGCAAGCCCATGGCCGCACACCTTCTTCTCGCCGCGGTCACACGAACCCCGCACCGTCCGTGGTTCCTGGGGGTCATGCGGCGCGGGCGGCGTTACTATCGCGTCCGTGACGGACGTGCTGAAGGAGCTTCGGGCGGGCGATCCGTCTGCTCTGGGCCCCTGGAGCCTCCTGGGTGTGCTCGGTGAGGGCGGGATGGGGACCGTCTACCTGGGGAGGAGCGACCGGCGGGTCGGCGCCGTCAAGACGATGCGCGGGGAGTTCCTCGACGACCCCCGCTTCGCGGTCCGGTTCCGGCGCGAGTACCAGGCAGTTCAGGCGGTCCGCAGTACGTACGTCCCGCGTCTGCTCGGTGCCGACCTGTCGGGTCGGCAGCCCTGGATCGCCACGGAGTTCGTCGCGGGCCCGACCCTGGAGCGGTGCGTCGAGGAGCGTGGCCCCCTGCCGGCCGGGACCGTGCGGGCCCTGGGCGCGATGCTGGCTGCGGCGCTCGCCGCGCTGCACCGGGCCGGGGTGGTCCACCGGGACCTCAAGCCGTCGAACATCCTGCTCGCCGCGGACGGGCCCCGCATCGTCGACTTCGGCATCGCCCGGCTGCCCGCCGCGACCGCGGTGACCGTGACCGGACAACGACCGGGATCCGCCGGCTACATGTCGCCCGAGCAGGTGCGTGGGCTCGAAGTCGGCACGCACAGCGACGTGTTCACGTTGGGCTCGGTGCTGGTGTACGCGAGTACCGGGCACCACGCCTTCGGTGACGGCGGCCACGCGCTCGTCGACTACCAGGTCGCGCATGGGGAACCGGATCTGACGCGGGTACCGGCGCCGTTGGCCGATGTGCTGCGGAGCTGCCTGGACAAGGATCCGGCGGGGCGTCCCGAGGCCGGGGAACTGGCCGAGAGGTGGGGGCCGCCCACCTCCGCGTGGCTGCCCGGGCACGTCGAGCGGGACATCGACGAAGTCTGCCGGCGCATACGGCGGCTGACCGGAGTACGCCTCGGGCGGGGCGGACGCGGCGGCCCCGGCCCCGGTCCAGGCACCGGACCCGGGCGTCGGCGGCTGCTCGGCGGCCTGGCGGGCGGCGTCGTGCTGCTCACCGGGCTCGGGGGAACGGCCTGGTGGACAGGCCGGGACGAAACTGACGGTTCCGGATCCGACGGTTCCGGATCTGGCGTACCGCTGTGGGACGGTGCGCCCGGTGAGCGCCCCGAGCCGTTGTGGAGCATGTCCGGGCTCGACCCCGACATGCCGTTCGGACCGGCACCCGCCGGTGACGTGCTGCTGGTCGGGGAATCCGGCCGGGTGACCGCGCTGGAGCCGGACACGGGGGACCGGCTGTGGTCGTTCCCGGCGGCGGGCGCGCCGGTGCCCCGCGCTCCCCGGCCGGTGCTGATCGGGAGCGAGGGCGTGCTGTGCGACCTGGACCCCGCCACGGGTGAGGTGACGCGGCGCGGGCCGGGCGGCCTGGCGCGGCTGCTCGCCGTCGAGGCCGACACGGCGTACGCGGCGGACCCGGACGGGCGTGTCGTCGCGGTCCCGCGGGGATCGGACGAGGCGCGGTGGCGGTCCGGGAAGGGGCTCACCCCCGAGGGTGCCGTCGCCGCGGCGGCGGACGGACGACTCGTGATCACCGGCAGGGCGGGAGCCGTCACCGCGCTCGACTCCGCCTCGGGGAACGTGAGCTGGACGGCGCGGGGTGCCGTGCACGGGCAGCGGACCGCCCTGGGTGGCGGATGCGCCGTGTTCGGCGAGACGGAACTGCGCGCCCTCGACCTCGACTCCGGGACACAGCGGTGGAAGACCCCCACCACCTGGGAGCAGAACCGGTTCGGAGCGCCGACCGTGCACGGCGGACTGGTCTACGTGGCCGAGCGGGACCTGATCCGCTGCCTGCGCTTGGCGGACGGCTCCGGCGTACGGGAGATCACCGGCGCCGGCGGCACCTTCGCGTCGGCGCCGCCCGTCGTGGCGGCCGACGGTCTGTACGTGCCGATGGCAGCCGGGTCGGACGGGGTCGCAGCCCTCCCGCAGACCGGCGGGGCAGAGCGGTACCGCTTCGCGCCCCGGTCCGACGGGGACGGGGCCTGGGCGGTGGCTGCCGTCGGCCACGTGGTCGCCGTGCAGAACGGTGACCGTCTCCACGCGCTGCCCCGGTTCTGATCCCGGGGGCACCGGCCGACCGGAACGCGTCGGGAACCGCGCCCGCGGACCCCACGTCCTTGCCCAAGTGCCGGTTGGAGAGGCGAATTGGAGAGGCGAAACTGTCACCGCGTCACGTACTGGGCGCACGCGAGCGGAATGGGGGCACGATGTCCACGTACGACTGTGGTCCGGTGGAGCTGCGTGACACGGATCCCACCCGGATCGGGGAGTACCGCCCCCTCGCGCGACGCCGGGTGGGCGTCTCCGCCCTGGAATACATCGCCCGGCACCGGGACGGTGACACCGTCGCCCTGCTGGTACCGCACCCCGACGTGGCCGAGTCCGCGGCGCTGCTCCGGAGGTTCCGCGCGGAGAGCGACCTCGCCGCGCGGGCCGGCGGCGCTTGGACCGCTCCGGTGCGGGAGGCGGCCGAGCGGCATCTGGCCCTGGCGTTCCGCCCGGCCGTGACCCTCGGGTCCGCCGTCGAACGGCACGGCCCGCTGCCGGAGCACGCCGTGCGCGTCCTCGGCGCCGCGCTGGCCGAGGTGCTCGCGCGGCTGCACGCCCTGGTGCCCGCGCATCAGGGGCTCGCACCCCATACGGTGCTCCTCGCCGCCGACGGGCCGTTGCTCGCCGGGTTCGGCCCCCTGGCGGCCGCGACCGGCATCGGCAAGGGGGACCGGGGCGGCAGCGGGCCGCGGCTCACGCTCGGCTTTCTGACCCCCGAGCAGGTCGCCGACGAGGCGCCCGGACCCGCCTCCGACGTGTTCGTGCTGGGGCTGCTGCTCGTGTACGCGGCCACGGGAAGCGCGCCCTTCGTCCCGGTCACGCCGGACGCGCTCGCCACCGCCGAGCCCGATCTGAGCGGGGTGCCCGAAGGACTGCGGCCCCTGGTCACGCGCTGCCTCGACAAGGACCCCGCCCGCCGCCCCGCCCCGCACGCCGTCGCCGCCGGACTCGCGCCCGGGGGTGCCGCCGAGTTGCTGCGTGCGGACTGGCTGCCCGGGTCCCTCGTCGCGGAGCTGACCCGGCAGGCGGCGGATGTCCTGACGCTGGAGGCCCCGCAGGAATCCGGCCCCGCGGCCGACACCCTCGTCGCACCGGCCCCGGCCGTACCGGACGCGCCGGCCGCCCCCACCCCGGCCGCGCCCACCCCGGCCGCGCCCACCCCGGGCGCCGCCACCTCCGTAAGGAATCCGAACCGCCGGACCCTGCTCGCCGCCGCGGCCGGTCTGGTCGCGGGGGCGGGCATCGGCGGCGGTGGCTGGGCGCTCGCGGCGGCCGGGAAGCCGTCCGGACGCACCGGACCCACCGGACCGTCGGGGTCCGCCACCCGGTCGGACCGACCGGCACGGAGGGTGACCGGAACACCTCCCACCGCGCTCTGGCACTACGAGGCACCGGCCTACACCGGAAGCCCCCTCGTGTGGAACGACAAGGCGCTGATCGTGCCTGCCGTCGGCAGCACCGACAGCATCGAGCTGAGCTCCGGGAAGGTGCTGTGGTCCAAGCCGCTCAACTGCGGCTGGGGCCCGGTCGTCGTTCACGACGATCTGCTGCTCACCAGCGACACGGTCGGTCTGGCGCGCTTCTCGGCCCGGACGGGCACCGTACGGGACCGGGACATGACGTTTCCCGCCACGGATCTCCTCGCCGAGGACGGCGGGCGCGTGTGGTTCGCGAACTCCAACCAGGACGGGGTGTACGACCAAATCGTCTGCTACGACGCCATGGAGCGCGAGGTGGTGTGGCGCGTCGAGCTGCCGAAGAGCTTCACGTATGTGTCGGACCAGGTGACGGCGACCCTCGGACGGAACCACCTCTACCTTCACCGTCGCGTGCTTCACGAACTGGACGGAGCGGAGGAGCAGGGCCAGATCCACTTCCTGGCCGTCGACCTCGCGTCCGGAGAGGCGAGCTGGGAGCAGACGTTCGGCAAGAAGACCGTGGAGAACCACTGCTGGGTCACGCCGGAGGGCGTGCTGTACGCCGGCGGTCGGTGGGACTTCGGGGCGTACGACCTGAAGACCATGCGCAAGTTGTGGACGTACGAGGGACCCGACGGTATCCGGCATCTGGGCGCGCGGGCCCTTCTGCTGCGCGGCGAGGCACTGTACGTGGTCGAGGAGAGCGGGTCCGTCTACTGCCTCGATCCCCGCGACGGCAAGGCGCGTTGGAGAGGGGACATCGCCCTGAGCAGCACGTTCGCCGCGCTGGCCGCAGGTCCGTCGGGGAGGCCGCTGTACCAGATGGCCGTCGCCTCGGTCCGGGCCCTCGACCCGGTGGACGGTGCGCCCCTGTGGGAGTTCAGCGGGGTGAGCGGCGACGATTCGGGAGGCTGGCGGGCCGTCAGCGGTTCGAAGACCGTCGTGTTCTCGCACGAGCTGGGCCACCACTACTTCGCGCTGCCCGTGGACGCCCCTCGTGACTGACGTGCCCGGCAGCCCCGACAGCCCCGGCGGCGGTTCACCGCTCCGGCCGCTGGACTTCGACGATCCCGAACGGATCGGCGGCTTCACGCTCCTGGGCCGCCTCGGCGGGGGCGGTATGGGCACGGTGTTCCTGGCCCGGTCGGCGGGCGGACGGGTGGTCGCCCTGAAGACGGTGCACGAGAGCCTCGCCCGCGAACCGGAGTTCCGGATGAGGTTCCGGGTCGAGGCGGAGGCCGCGCGGACGACCGGCGCCGAGCACGGGGCGACGGTCGTGGCCGCCGACACCCAGGGGGCGTTGCCGTGGCTCGCCACGGAGTACCTGCTCGGTCCGTCGCTCGCGGAGGCGGTCGAACACCACGGTCCGTTGCCCGAGCCCGCAGTCCGGGCCCTGGGCGCCCGGCTCGCTCGTGCCCTCGCCGGCATCCACGGCTCCGGAGTCGTCCACCGCGACCTCAAGCCGTCCAACGTCGTGGTCACCGCCGCGGGCCCGAAGATCATCGACTTCGGCATCGCCCGCGCCCTCGGCGCGGCGCGCATGACCCGTACCGGTCAGGTCGTGGGTACGCCCGCCTACATGTCGCCCGAGCAGGCCACGGGGCGCGACCACGAGCCGCCGGGCGATCTCTTCGCCCTGGGCGCGGTGCTGGTGTTCGCGGTCACCGGACACGGGCCGTTCTCCGGTGCCGACAACGCCGACGTCCTGTACCGGGTCCGGTACGGGGAACCGGACCTGACGGGCGTACCGCAGGCGCTGACCCCGGTGATCGCCCGCTGCCTGGCCAAGGACCCGAGGGAACGGCCCGGGGCCGCGGAACTCGCGGACGCCCTGAACGACGGAAACAGATACGGACACGGAGACGGAGACGGAACCAGAGGCAGGCGCGGCGACGACGTGTTCGCCGCCCTGCTGCCCGGCCCCCTCCGCGCCGACCTCGGCCGGCGTGCGGCGGGGGTGTGGGACCTGCGACCGGCCCGGCTGCCGCGCCCCGCGCCGCCCGAGGCACCGCGGTCGCAGTCCCGGGGACCGTCGCGTCGGCTGCTGCTGCTCGCCGGTGCCGGCACGGCGCTCGCGCTCGGCGGGGCGGGGGCGGCGTGGGCGGTCTTCGGGTCCGGCGACCGGGAAGCTTCGGGCACACCGCGTACGGCGGCGTCGTCCGGTCCGCCCGGACTGGCGCCCGAGCCGCTGTGGACCTACGACGCCGGGGCGGACGCGACCCTCGAAGGCGTCAGGGACGGGGTCGCCGTGGTCCTCGTCGGTGACGGCGACAAGACCCGCAGGACGGCTCTCGGCCTCGACACCCGGACCGGGAAGGTGGTCTGGAAGCTCCGGCAGCGGCGCTGGGTTACCTTCGAGGACGCCGGGGAGGGCCGCTTCGTCCGCGACCTGACCAGCTACGCCGACCTGGAGCCGCCGATCTGCGCCCTCGATCCCGCCACCGGGGAAGTCACCCGGCTGCCGGGAGAGATCAACGGACCGGGCCTCGGAGAGCGCCGTGTGCTGGCCGCCACCGAGGACACCCTCTACCTGTGGTGCGAGCTGTCCGGCGACCTGTACGGCCCACCCGCGATCACCGCGCACGCGACGGACAGCGGCGAGCTGCGGTGGATCCTGAAGGATGCCGAGGGGACAGCCGAGGGGCCGGCCGGAGCGGTGGCCGGTGATCTGCTGCTGGTCACGACGGACCGGCATGTCGTGGCGCGGGACCGGGCGGACGGGTGGGAACGCTGGAGGGTCGGCGCCGACTCCGGGCGCGTCGGCGACATCGGCGCCGCGCGCCCCGAGGCGATCCGGGACGGTGTCCTTCTCGTCGGCGGCAGCGAGGTCCGCGCGGTGGACGTCTCGGCAGGGAAGGTCCGCTGGCGCTTCGGCGCGGAGCGCTCGAACACCAAGGAGCGGCCCCGGTACGGCGTTCCCGTCGTCCACGGCGACACGGTCTACGTCGTCACCCGGGGAACCGAGTCCCCGGACCGGCCGCGCGACCCCTACGAGTTGCTGGCGCTGCGGGCCGGTGACGGGCGGCTCCGGTGGTCGTACCGGGTCTCGGGAGAGGTCAGGCAGGACGTTCCGCCCCGGTTCCACGGCGAGACGCTGTACCTCGACACGGGTCTGATCCCCCAGCCCCTCCTCGCCGTGGACCTGGCCGCCCGCCGCCCGCCCTGGACCTACCGCAGTGGCCTGGCGGACGACGGGCGGTTGCCGTCCTGGTCCCGGACCTCCCTGCGCGTCGGCGGCGACCGCCTCCTCCTCTCCTGCCGCACCCACGTGCTCGGGTTCCCGCTGTGACACACCTGGCGGGTAGGGTCCTTCGACGTGATCACAACACCCCCCGGCGCAGGCCGGGTTGACCTCCGACCCCGCCGGGTCACGCCGCGCCGTCTCGGCGCCGCCGCCGTGGTGTACGGCGTGTTCGTCGCGGGCTGGTACCTGGGCCAGCCCGTGACCCCCGACTGCCACGTCGATCGGGCCGCAGTCGACCGGGCCGAGAAGCGGTACGGAACCGAGCCGTCCGCCACGCCCGCACCTGCGTACAGCCCCATCCCGGCACCGTCGGCGTTTCCGGACCGCAGCTTTCTCGAAGACGCCCACACCGTGCCGTCCCCGCATGTCGAGACCCTGACGATCACCTCCTACGCCGTCACCTGCACGAACGACACGAGCGAACGCCCGCGCCTCCGGGCGTGGTTCGAGGGCGACTGGAGGTAGAGCAGGATGCCCGCCTGGATAACGCTCCGCCGCCTCGGTGTCGTCACCACTCTGTACGCCGTGTTCCTGGCCGGGTGGTGGCTGGGCCAGCCCGTGCGGTCCGACGGCTGCCAGGAGGACCGGCACGCAGCCGGGGCCGACGACCGCCCCGTACCGATGGAACCGGCCGACCCCGGCCGTTACTTCGAGAACCTCGGCCTCGGCCTCGACCTCGGTCTCCTCGACTGGGCGGACGACATGGACGGCCGCCGCGACGGCGAGTACGGTCCCGGCGACTACGGGTACGAGCTGCGGCACGGGTCCGGAACGTACGTCACGTCCGGCGCGGACCACACCTTCTGTTACTACACGAAGCGCGCCCGCCTGCTCGCGTGGGTCAACGGCGACTGGGGCTGACCCGGCCGGACCGTCGAAGGGCCTGGACCATCCAGGGCTGGAAGGGCAGATGACCGGGGACGACCTGCCAGTCGTTGACGGCCCAGACCAGGCGCCAGTACCGCTCGACGAGCGGGTCGTGCCCTGCTTCGAACTGCCGCGCCATCCACTCCCGCAGCTCCGTGCCGTCGGGGCGGCCGAGCACGGCCGCGAAGCGCTCCACGACGGCGTCGACCACCGGGACGGCTTCGGCGCCGCCCGGGGCGATGCCCGCCGCCCTCGCGTCGGCGACGGTCTGCCGGACGAACGGGACGAGCTCGGCCGCCTTCTCGCAGGCCGCGCCCGGCAGGGCCGCCGCGTCGGCGGGCGGGAGCGCGGCCTGCGCCATGCGCGCGCGGAAGTCGTCGTCGGCGATCAGCTCGGCCAGCTCCACCCATGCGGCGAGCTGGGCGTCGGACGGTTCGTCGGGAAGTTCGGGCAGGGCGGTGCGCAGAGCGGCGGCGGCACTGCGGGCCCGAGGCGTGTCGGCGCTGAGGCCGGCGACGAAGTCGGCCACCATGCGCCGTCGTTCGTCGGAGGTGAGGCGGGTGAGCCGGTGCATGAGAACTGTCTCCTCGGGACTTGATCCGCGCCGGGCAACGAGCCGCAGCATGCTGTGCCGCAGTCGCAGCGCGCGGAGCTGGAGGGCGGTGGCGTCGGCGTGCGCGGCGGCGACCTCGGCGACGGAGAGGTCGCCGTCCAGGACGCGGCGGACCGTGGTGAGGCCGACGTCCAGCTCCCGCAGGACGGAGATGAGGTGGAGCCGGCCGAGAGCCGCGTCGCTGTAACGGCGGTAGCCGGCCGGGGTGCGGGCCGTGGGCGGCAGCAGTCCGGTGTCCGAGTAGAACCGGATCGTCCGTACGGGCACGCCGGTACGGGCCGACAGTTCACCGATCGAGTGCGGGGGCGTCGCGCCGTTCATGACGCCCACCCTGCGGTCTCCAGCCACTGGAGAGTCAAGCCGTACGAGAGTCTCGTGGTCTCCTGCGCGGCCCGGCCGGCATCGGTCAGCGTGGCGCCACTTCGTTCTCGAGCTTCTCGATCTCCTTCAGCACGAGGGCGGGCCGGTCCTTCAGAACGTCGTGCGAACTTCCCTTCGCGGTGACCAGGGTCCGGTCCGGCCCCTGCCGCACGAACGACGCAGCGGCATCCCGCCAGCGCTGTGCGTCCTGGGGTGATCCCTCGAACGGGGTCTTCTCCGACACGATGACGGTCGCGGGAACGGCGTCGGGCCAGGAGGCCCGGTGGTACGCCTTGTGCATCGGGGCGTAGCTCTCCGCCGTCGCGATCAGTTGCCGGTTCTGTGGCTTGGACGGATCCTTCTTCGCGGCGTCGACCGCGGGCTGGTTGGCGGCGACGATGCGGGCGATCTCCTCGTCCGTGTACAGCGGGGGCAGGCTCGCGTCGACCAGCACGGAGCCGGACACCAGCCCGGGGTTCTGCTGAGTGAGGTACGTGGCGATCCCACCGGCCTGCGAGTGGGACACCAGGATTACGTCCTTGGTCACCCCGAGCTTCCGCAGTCCCGTCCTGAGGTCGCTGACGGCGCTCTGCACCTGCCACGGCCCGGCGACCGCCTCGCTCCGGCCCAGGCCGGCCCGGTCGTAGGTGATGATCGTGGCGCCGGTGGCCGTGTGGAGCTCGGGGACGATGTCCTTCCAGTAGGAGGAGTCCTCGCCCCCGCCGGCGTCCAGGACGATGACGGCGCCGCTCCCGTCGGTGACGTGGAAAGCGAGACGGTGACCCTCGTTCTCGATCATGTGCAGCTTCGTCTTCGCCGCACCGCGCGCCCCGGGGACCGCGGAAGCGGAAGCGGATGCCGATGCCGATGCCGATGCCGATGACGTCGAGGTGGACGGAGTGGATTCCTCGTCGCTGCAGGCCGTGACGAGACCCGTGGTGACCGCCAGTAGCGCGATGCCGGACATCGCGCGGTGCATACGACGGCTGTGGAGACGTGCCATGAGTGATCCCCGGGAGCTGGTGCTGCGGTCGTGTTCGGACACACGGAATTCTTCGTCCGCAGGAGGCCCGACGGCATCCGGTTGGCACCCCGATCAGTGGTTCCCGCGATGCCACCGGGGAGGGTGGGGTCAGCCCCAGGCAGTCCCGCCGCCCCGGCTCCGCCGCCGTGATCTACAGCGACGCCTCACGCCCGCAGGTGCGGAGGGTCGGGCAGGGTCACGACGCCGCAGGTGAACTCCGCCGTCTGAAGAAGACGCCGGGTCAGCCGGACCCCGGTGACATGGTGCGCCAGGGCGAAGTTGGCCAGGGCGTTGCTGGCAGGCACCTCGTCCTCGTCCGGGTCCTCCAACGGCCCGAAGCCCACCTCTCGCATGACGCCGAGCAGTTCGTCCGGACAGTCGCCTTCGCGGAGGTAGGCATCCTCGTAGTAGGACAGCCGGACGGACCCGTTCTCGTACCAGTAGAAGGGCTCTCCGGGGGCGACGTTGGCCATGTGGGAGACCGCCGTCCGACCCCGGGTCGCCGGCAGCATGACCTCCGGTTCGACACCGGCGAGGCCGTTGTACTCGACCATGAGCGTCCAGTCACCGACCGGGGTCACTCCCACCAACTGGGCCCTCTCCGACGTGAAGCCCAGGTTGTTCGACTCGGTCGTCAGCTCGCGCAGCGCGTTCACCCCGGTTGCCGCCGTCCCGGCCGTCGGCCGCGGAGCGCGTAGCTCGCGCAGCAGATCCTCCGGGCCGATCGCTCGCACGTACGTGAAGCAGTGCGACTCGAGGAAATCGTCGTCGGCACCGAATATGTCGGCGTAGGCCGCTGCTGTGATGGGTTCTGGCACAGGCGAATTCTCGTAGGCCGTCACCGCGAGGTGCAAGCAAACGGGGCGAGCCGCTTCGCGGTTCCTACGCGGCTCGGTCGCCGAGCCAGGCCGGGGGCGGCCACCGCCAGTGTGCCGACGCGGGTTGGCCTGGGTCGATGCCGCCGACCGCCCGTACGTGAAGGGCGCCCCGAGTTGTCAGCCGGAGGGTTTGTCCTCGTGCGCGGGGCCATTTGAGGAGGGTTCCTGCGCGCACACAAAGGTCCCCTTTACCGGGACGGTGATGAGCAATCCCTGATCGCGCAGTTCTCGGATAGCACGGCGGATGGTGTTGACGGCAACGCCGTACTCCTCCGCGAGGTCGCGCTCGCCGGGGAGGCGTGCGCCGACGGGAAGCCGTCCCGCCCGAATCTGCTCGGTGATGCGGTGCACGACCTGTAGGTACACGTACACGTGACTCGTTGGGTCGGGCCGCCACTGACGCTCATCAGCCATACCTGAACGCTAAAGCGGTGGCAAACATGCTGCCACGTACGGGTGCACCCGTCTGCTACCCATTGCTTCTAGGAGCAACCTAGTGCACGCTCCTTTGATAGCAACGCAAAGACCCCGGCGGCCTGGCAGGGCCCCGGGGCGTGGTCAACGCTGAGTAGGAGCGTCAACATGTACGACCTTATCCACCGCATCGCCCAATGGGTGGCCCTTCTCCTCGGTCCCGGCACCGGAATTCATCGAGCAGGCGCCCGCCGACCCCACCGTCCCGACCCTCGTGCGCCCCGCCCCGCAGGCATCCCCCTCCCGCGCTCCCCGTACTGCGTCCACCAGCCCCTCGACGGCGCCGCTTCCCGTCTCGTACGCCCGTACCTCGCCGCCCACGAACAGGAGCTGGACCGACAGCGGCACCGCCGCCTCGCCCTCGTGCTCGCCGCCGACTTCGGCATCGACCTGGATCAGCACATCGTCGGCGCGCGGAAGGCGGCCGCGTGATGGAGGCGTCCACCGCGCTACGGCTGCTGCCCTGGCTGTCGGCGGAGGGCAAGCCCTGCTTCCTCGCCCCCGGCGACGGCACCGGGTTCGTGTCCCGGCTCGCCGACGAGACGGAGGCCCGGCAGCTCGCCGAGGGCCTGGACATCCTCCGCTCGGCGCGCAGGGTCCTGGACGACGCCGTGTCCCCGAACGCCGAAGTCCGCTACACCGCGATCCGCCTGACCGAGTGCCTGGCGGACGTACTTCGGGTCGCGGAGTCGCGAGGGCGGCGCCTGCCCGGGGCGGACGACGGCCGGGCCCCGGCAGTGGACGATGTCAGCCGGTGATTGGACAGTTTGTCCCGGCGAAACGCCGTGTCGGCGGCTCCATTCCCGGGACAGACTGTCCAATCGTGATGCCGGAAAAGGGCCGACCCCGACCATGACCGACAATGGCGGCACTCCACGCCCCAGCCCGTCCGCTCGCCCACCGGAGTGCCACCCATGCCCCTCCCCTACGTCCTCCTCTCCGCCGCCGTCTCCCTCGACGGCTGCCTGGACGACACCGGACCCGACCGGCTCCTGCTGTCCAGCCCCGCCGACTTCGACCGGGTCGACGAGGTGCGGGCCTCCGTGGACGCGATCCTGGTCGGCGCCGGCACGATCCGGGCCGACAACCCGCGGCTGCTGGTGAACTCGGCCGAGCGGCGGGCGGCGCGGGTCGCGGACGGGAAGGCGGAGTACCCGCTCAAGGTCGCCGTCAGTGGCAGTGGCGAGCTGGACCCGGCGGCGCGGTTCTGGCACACCGGTGGGGACAAGGTGCTGCTGACCACGGACGACGGTGCCCGGCGGGCCCGCGCGCCGGGGATCGGCGCCGACGTCGTGGCCCTCGGGCCGGTCCTCGACTGGCGGGCGGCGCTGGAGTACCTGTACGACCGGCGCGGGGTGCGGCGGCTCATGGTCGAGGGGGGCGGGACCGTCCACACCCAGTTGCTCCAGCAGGAGCTGGCCGACGAGCTGCACCTCGTCCTCGCGCCGCTCCTCGTCGGAGACCCGGCCGCGCCCCGGCTGTTCGGGCCCGGTGCCTATCAGGGCGGGCGGCTGCGGCTGGTGGAGTCGCGGCGGATCGAGGACGTGGTGCTGAACCGGTACCTGCCCACCGCGCCAGGCACCGGCGATCGCACGGCTGCCGCCGACCGGCACTGGCTGGCGCTCGCGTGCGAGCTGGCCGAGCTGTGTCCGCCGTCCGAGTCGGCGTTCAGCGTGGGGGCCGTCGTGGTCGCCGCCGACGGGACGGAGCTGGCGCGCGGGTATTCGCGGGAGGGCGACGACCCCGTCGTGCACGCCGAGGAGGCCGCGCTGGCCAAGGTCGACTCCGCCGACCCGCGGCTCGCGGCCGCCACCGTCTACAGCAGCCTGGAGCCCTGCGCCCGCCGCGCCTCCCGGCCCGCGCCCTGCGCCCGGCTGATCCTCGACGCCGGGGTGCGCCGCGTGGTCACCGCCTGGCGCGAGCCGGACACCTTCGTGCCCGGGGCGGACGGGAGCGGGATGCTCGCCGTCGGGGGTGCCGTCGTCGTCGTACTGCCCGAATACGAGGGGCGGGCGAAGGCGCCGAACCGTCACCTGGAGGGGTAGGGAGATACCGATGTGCATTCCGCCCCCCGGATGACGTACAGTAGTGAACACAACGGCGCGGGGTGGAGCAGCTCGGTAGCTCGCTGGGCTCATAACCCAGAGGTCGCAGGTTCAAATCCTGTCCCCGCTACTAAAGGCCGAGGGCCGGAATCCGAAAAGGGTTCCGGCCCTCGGTGCGTTTGGCCTCTCCGTCGCACCCCGTCGCACCCCATCGCACCATCACCTCGTACGCGTCGTCATTCGGTCGGCCCCTCACAGCTCGCCCCCCGCCCCCGCTCCGGGAAACCTGGAGTACGGGACGGCAGAGCCAGCGGCGCGGACGTGCGGGGTGGCGGGAGACGAGTGGTGCGGCCAGGTAACGTGGACGACGAGGGAGCGTACGCCAGAGCCGGCGGCCGACTCCCCGGCGATCCCGTGCCCGACCCCGGCCTGGGCCCCGGTGACGAGGCGCGATCCGTGGTGTCGGGCGCACTGCCGCCCGCCGGGCCACCGCCGCGCAGGCGGACCACGTACACGCGGGCCCTCGTACGCCTGCTCCCCGTGCTGCTGGTCGTCGTCGCCATCCTGTACGACATCTTCACCCCGAGGTACTTCACCGCCGGGCCCCTCTACACGGCCGCGCCCCTGGTCGCCGCCCCGATCTACTCACGGCGCGGCACGGCGCTCACCGGCGTCGCGGTGGTCGCCGCGGTCATCGGGCTGCAGATCGGCAAGGACGTCATCCACTACGTGGACTCCCTCACCGAGCTGATCACCATCGCGACGGTCGCCGTCCTCGCCGTCCTCGTGAACGGCCTCGTCCGCCGCACCGACGAGCGCCTCGTCTCCGTCCGCGAGATCGCCGAGGCCGCCCAGCGCGCCGTACTGCCCGAACCCGCCGAGCGGATCGCCGGCTTCGAGATCGCCGTCTGCTACGAGGCCGCGCAGGCCGACGCGTTCATCGGCGGCGACCTGTACGCGGTGCAGGACAGCGCCCGCGGTGTCCGGGTCATCGTCGGGGACGTGCGCGGCAAGGGAATGGGCGCGGTGGCCGCCGTAGCCGTCGTGATCGGCGCCTTCCGGGAGGCGGCCGAGCAGGAGGCGACGCTGGAGGCGGTGGCGCAGCGGCTGGAGCGGGCGCTGGCGCGCGAGGGCACCCGGCGGGACGGGCTGGACGCCTTCGAGGGCTTCACCACCGCCGTCCTCGCCGAACTCCCGCACGGCGACGGCATCGTGCGCATCGTCAACCGCGGCCATCCGCCGCCCCTGCTCCTCTACGCCGACGGCACCCTCGGCCCGCTGCCCGCCCGCGAGTCGGCGCTGCCGCTCGGCATGGGCGACCTGGGTGTGTGGCCCGACCGGGCGGAGGAGGCCGCCTTCCCCGGTGGGGCCACACTCCTGCTCTACACCGACGGGCTGTCCGAAGCCCGGGACGCCAAGGGCGAGTTCTACGATCCGCAGACGCGGCTGGCCGGCCGCGTCTTCCGGCATCCGGCGAAGCTCCTGGACACCCTCGCCGAGGACGTGCGCCACCACTCCGGGGGCGGCATGGCGGACGACATGGCGCTGCTCGCCGTACGACGCCCCCGACGCGGCGATCATGATCATTGTCACGAGCCGTGACGGAACGACCTCCCTCCGCATAACAACTGATACACCGTCAGAAGAAGGACGCGTGAAGAGGAATATCGAGGGCGGGTCAAGTCGCCCGCTTTTCACCAGTCATGAGGCGTACGTCCCGGCCGTATTCGTTAATGATCAAGAGGAACAGCTTGGAATCCGAGCCCCGCGTCTATTAACGTTCGATAACGCAGCGCGGTCGTCCCAGCCGTCACAGAAGTCGGCTCCGTGCGCACGCGCCGAATCCCGCAAGGGAACCGGGGAACCACCACATTGGGGTGAATCGGGCGTTTGACGCCGTGGAGACACGGTCGGCACACGCGCGTAGGAGACCTTCCTGCTCCGAACCCGTCAGCTAACCCGGTAGGCGAAAGGAAGGAAAGGAGTACGCCCACGTGGCGTCAAACCGGCCTGCCCCCGAGGCCCCGTTCGTGCCGCCCCGGCACGACACCGACACCTTCGGCTATGACGGCCCCGAGGGCCACCGCACCGAAGAGGGCCCCTGGGAGGAGTGGAATCCCACCGCGGATTCCCTCCGTCCCGTACGCGGCCGGCACCGCGTCGCCAAGCAGCGCGGCGGGCTCGCCCGCAGCTCCACCGTCCTCGGCGTCGGTGTCATAGCCGCCGTCGGCGCGGGCGGCATGGCCAGCGCGCAGACCGGCAAGCCGCCGGTGTCGATCTCCATGCCGGACCTGCCGAACGTCGGCTCCCTCATCTCCGACGGCGGCGAGGAGTCGGAGCCCGAGGGTTCCGCCACCCCGCTCAGCGGCATCGCCGCGGCATCCGCCGACACCGGGCAGGAGAAGAGCACCTCCGACGCCGGTGAGTCGCTGCGGGCCCGCATCATGGCGCAGGCCGAGCAGCAGCAGGCCCAGGTCGAGACCAAGGCCGCCGCCGAAGCCGCCGCCGCGGCCGAGAAGAAGGCCGCGGAAGCCGCCGCCAAGGCGGAGAAGGAGGCCGAGGAGAAGGCCGCCGCCGCCAAGAAGAAGGCGGAGGAGGAGGCCGCGAAGAAGGCCGAGGCCGAGCGGCTCGCGAAGCTGGCCAAGCAGTACACGCTGCCGACCTCCTCGTACACGATCTCCTCCACCTTCAACCAGGCCGGCTCCCTCTGGGCCTCCGGCCACCACACCGGCCTCGACTTCGCCGCCCCCACGGGCACCCTGCTCAAGGCGGTGCACAGCGGCACGATCACGTCGGCCGGCTGGGACGGTTCGTACGGCTACAAGACGGTGCTCACCCTCGATGACGGCACCGAACTCTGGTACGCGCACCAGTCCTCCATCAACGTCAGCGTCGGCCAGAAGGTCGCCACCGGTGACGTCATCGGCCGCGTCGGCGCCACCGGCAACGTCACGGGCGCCCACCTCCACCTCGAGGTCCACACCGACGGCGGCACCGGCATCGACCCGATGACCTGGCTGCAGGGCAAGGGCCTCACCCCCTGACCTGCACTCCCTGACTCGCGTCCACTGATCCACACCGTTTCCACCCCCGCTGGTCCCCGGCGGTCCTGACGACGACCCCCCGACGTCAGGGCTGCCGGTTCGCGTGAGCGGGCGCGGAGTGCGGCCCGGACGGGGTGGATGAGGTGTACGGGGCGTACGGGGTGTAGGGGGCGTACGCGGCGCGGGGCGGGTACGGCACGTACGCGTACGGGGACGGGTACGCCCACGGCGGTACCGGCTGCGGCGCGGGCGGGGCCGTGGCGCGGGCCGCGTAGTCCAGCGCCGGGCGCGCGACGCTCCGCAGGTGCCACAGGGCGTCCAGCAGTTCCCGCTCCCGTGCCGTGAAGTCGGCGCCTGCCCTGCCCCGGCGCCCGCGCCCGCGCAGGAACGCCAGTGAGGTCGCGTAGGCCTCGTACCGCGCCACCGCCCGCGCCCCCTCCTTCCCGATGTGCCGGCGCGCGTGCTGCCGGGCGATGCGCCGGGCCCGCATCGAGCCGAGCGCGTACGGCTCCGCGGGCGTGAGCCACCCGGCCACGACGTACGCCGGCAACTCGGTCCGTACGGTGCCCAGCTCGCGCTGCCGGGTCCAGATCACCAGCCAGGTCAGCAGGCCGAAGGACGGCACCATGAACGCCGCGTACACGGCGAAGAAGCCGTACTCGCCGAACGCGGCCGAGCCGTTCCACAGCGCGTGCATGCCCATCGCGAGCAGCAGCCCGGCCGGCGGGAGCAGGACACGGCGCAGGCGGCGCCCGCCCGGCGAGAGCGCGGCGATGCCGAAGCCGATGCCGGTGAGCACGGTGAACAGCGGATGCGCGAACGGCGCCATCACGATGCGGACGAAGAAGGTCGCCGCGGTGACGGAGGCCATGCCGCTGTCGCCGGTCAGTTGGTCGGTGCCGAACGCGGTGCCCAGGTAGAGGATGTTCTCGGTGAAGGCGAAGCCGGTGGCGGTGACCCCGGCGACGACCACGCCGTCGACGATGCCGGTGAAGTCCCGTCTGCGGAAGAGGAACACCAGCAGGACGGCGGCGGCCTTGGCGGACTCCTCGACGACCGGGGCTATGACCGTGGCGCCCAGCGTGTCCGCGCCGGCCGGGTCTGCCGTCGCGGTCGCTATCCAGCGCGTCGCGAAGCTGTTGGCGACGATCGCTATCAGCGCCGCCGCGCAGGCGCCCCAGGCGAAGCAGAACAGCAGGTTGCGCCAGGGGCCGGGATCGACCCGGTCCAGCCAGCGGAACGCGGCCACGAGCAGCGGCACGGGCAGCACCGCGAGGCCGAGTCCCACCAGGAAGCCCCGGGTGCCGGTCTGTTCGCGGACCAGGGCCAGGATCACCAGGCCGGAGAGCGCGAGCAGGGTGATCGGTGCGCCGTAACGCACCCAGGTGCGCTGCCACCAGTGCGTACGCGTCGGATACGGGGGACAGGTGGCCACGGCATGGACCCTAACCGGTGGGGGGCTGCTCCTTGTGCTGATCGCGGTACTGATCGCCGTGGGGTACGCGGCGGAAGAGCAAGTCGTTCACCACATGTCCCTTCTCCAGTCCCTGCCCCTCGAAACGGGTCCGCGGCCGGTGCTCGGGGCGCGGCGCGAAACCGTCCCCGGCCACGGTGTTCTCGAAGTCGGGGTGCGCGGTGAGCACGTCCAGCATCTGCTCGGCGTACGGCTCCCAGTCGGTGGCGCAGTGCACGACGGCCCCCGGCGCGAGCCGGGTCGCGGCCAGGTTCAGGAACTCCGGCTGGATCAGCCGGCGCTTGTGGTGGCGCTTCTTGGGCCAGGGGTCCGGGAAGTAGACGCGCAGACCGGCGAGCGAGCCGGGGTCGAGCATCTCGCGCATGAGGATGATCGCGTCGCCGTTGCCCACCCGGACGTTGGACAGACCGTTCCGCTCCGCGAGACCCAGCAGGTTGCCCTGGCCGGGGGTGTGGACGTCCACGGCGAGGATGTTGGTGTCCGGGTCGGCGGCGGCCATCCGGGCGGTGGCCTCGCCCATGCCGAAGCCGACCTCCAGGACGACGGGGCGGCCGTTGCCGAACAGCTCGGCGAGGTCGATGACCCGCTGCCCGTCGATGTCCAGGCCCCACAGGGGCCACAGCCGCTGCAGCGCGTCCGCCTGCCCGGCGGTCACCCGGCTCCGCCGGGGCTGGAAACTCCGGATCCGCCGCTCGAAGTGCGACCCGGCGGGATCGGCCTTCGGGCCGTCGGGAAAACGGGGCTCACCCTTGGCACGGACGTGCCGCAGGGAGGTCCCGACCGGGGGCGGGGGAGCGGGGCGAGCCGGGGGAGCTTCGGGGGTGTGGTGGGAGTCAGACACAATGACTCGATTTTACGGGTGGTCGACCGCGATCGGCGCCGAGCCGTCGGCCCTCTCGCCCGCTGCCGCTGCCGCTGCCGGTTCCGGTGACGGTGCCCCCCTGAGATAGCGGACGAGCATGGCCACGAGTTCGTTCTCGAACCGGGGGATGTCGATGGGGTCGGGCTCGGCGATGAGCTGGTGGACGACGAGTTCGACCGTGGACACGGCGAGCCGGGCTGCGACGTGGGTGTCCGCGACGCGGACCTCCGGATGCTCGTCGAACAGTTTGTGTACGTAGTCGACCAGTTCCCGCTGCTGCCGGGAGATCCTCTCGATCAGTTCGGGGGACCGGGGCGCCTGCTCGAACATGACGCGCAGCAGGTTCGGGTCGTGGCGGTGATTGTCGATCGCCGTCCGCACATGGGCACGGAGGATGCCTTCGAGCGAGTCCGGCAGACCTTCGGACCGGCGGCGCCGGACGGCGGTGATCCCCGTATCGAGGTGCCGGGTCAGCAGCTCGACGAGAATCGCATCTTTGTTCGGATAGTACTGGTACAGCGAACCGATCGAGACGCGAGCCCTCTCGGCGATCCGGTTGGTGGTCCCCGCGGCATAGCCGTACTCGGCGAAAACGTGAGCAGCGGCGGCCAGGATGCGCTGCCGGGTGAGTTCCGCCCGGACCTGACGGGGCTGTTTACGTGGCTGGAGTCCGCGTCGGTCCGATGTCATGGCGCCTCCTGGACAGGCTCTCGAAAGCGAGTAGCCAACGAACTGAATAATTGCTCACAATAGTGCCATGACCTGCGAACTTCGGAAGGAGTTGTCGTGACGCAGACCAGCACACGTCCGCGGCGGTTGGCGCCGGAGGAGGTCCTCGCCCGGCTCGGGGCGCCCGACCTCATGGCCAAGGCCAAGATTCTCGACCGCATCGACGAGCACTTCCATCGCTTCATCGCTCATTCGCCCTTCGTGGCGATGGCCACGGCGGACGCCTCGGGCCACGCCGACTGCTCACCCCGGGGCGACTACCCCGGCTTCGTGAAGGTCCTCGACGAACACACCCTCGCGATCCCCGACCGACCCGGCAACAAGATCGCCGACTCGTTCCGCAATCTCGCCGAGAACGACGGGATCGGCCTGTTCTTCCTCATCCCCGGAGTGCGGGAGACGCTGCGCGTCAACGGCCGTGCCTACGTCACCGACGAGCCCGACGTACTCGCCCGGATGCAGACCGAGGCCAGGGCGCCCGAGCTGGCGCTCGTCGTGGAGGTGGCGGAGGCCTACGGCCACTGCGGCCGCGCACTCATCCGCTCCCGGCTGTGGGACCCCGCCAGTTGTGCCCTGGCCGACGAGATGCCCACCGCGGGGGAGATGTTCACCGCCCAGCTCGGCCTCGACATCGACCCGCAGGTGCTCGACCGCGGCCTCGAGGACAGCTACCGCAAGCTCTACTGACCGGGCGAGACAGGTGACCGGGCGAAACGTGACAGGTGAAGCACTGATGCAGCAACAGACCGTCGTCGACCACATCGACCGGGTCGCCGAAGACGTCGTCTCCCTCGTCCTGCGCGGAGCCGACGGCCCACTGGAACCCTGGGAGCCGGGCGCCCACGTGGACCTGGCCCTGCCGAACTGGCTGACCCGGCAGTACTCGCTGTGCGGGGACCCGGCGGACCGCGAGACCTACCGCGTCGCCGTCCGGCACGCCCCGCTCAGCCGCGGCGGTTCGGAGTACGTCCACCGCTTCCTGCGCCGGGGCCGCCCACTCGACGTGTCGCCGCCGCGGAACCACTTCCCGCTCCTGCCCGCGACCGAGTACCTCTTCCTCGCCGGCGGCATCGGCATCACCCCCCTCCTGCCGATGCTGCGGGCCGCGGCCGGGGAGGGCGTCCCGGCGTCACTCGTGTACGCGGGGCAGTCGGCCGAGACCATGCCCTTTCTCGACGAACTGCGCGCCCTCGACGGCGTCCGGGTCCGGATCGTCGCCACGCGGGAGCAGGGCAGGCCGGACCTCACCGCTCTCGCGTCGGCGCTGGATCCAGGCGCCCTCGTCTACTGCTGCGGCCCCGCGTCCATGCTCGCGGCGGCACAGGCCGCCTTCCCCGCCGGACGGCTCCACGCGGAGCGGTTCCGCCCCACGGCCAGGTCCTTCGCCCCCAACACGCCGTTCGAGGCGGTGTGCGCCCGTTCGGGGCGCACGGTTCAGGTACCGGCCGACGAATCGCTGCTGGACGCGCTGAACCACGCCGGACTTCCCGTGGCGGCCGGCTGCCGCGAAGGGGTCTGCGGCAGTTGCGAGGTCGCCGTCGTCGACGGCGAACCCGAGCACCGGGACGACATCGGAGCTCCCGCGGGGCGCATGTACGCCTGCGTGTCCCGCGCCCGCACCCCACGCCTCGTGGTGGACCTCTGAACAGAAGGACGTAGAAGGAAACAGAAGGACGGAAGGCCGATACCGCACATGCTGCTTCCCAAGGTACGCACGCCCGAATCGCGACGCATGATCACGCTGGAGGTCCGTAGAACGGAGCGGCTCACTCCGACTTTCACGAACGTCACGCTCGCCGGACCCGAACTCAAGCACCTGACCCCCATGGGCTTCGACCAGGGCGTGCGGCTGTTCTTCCCCCGCGAGGGACAGCGGGAGCTGAGGATGCCGAGCCGTTCCAACGGGACGTGGATGGCGGAGCTGCTCCTGCTGCCGAAGTCGCGTCGGCCGTGGGTACGCAACTTCACCGTCCGGCGCGCCCGGCCGGAATCGGACGAGGTGGACATCGAGTTCGCCCTGCACGGCGACACCCCGGCCGCCGACTGGGCCCTGCGCGCCCGGCCGGGTGACCCGGCCGGCATCTACGACCTGGGAATGACCTACCTTCCGCCGGCCGACGCCGAGTGGCAGTTGCTCGTCGGCGACGAGAGTGCCGTACCGGCGATTCTGGCCATCCTCGAGGACGCTCCCGCGTCGCTGGTCGCGGAGGTCTTCCTGGAGGTGCCGGGCACCGCGGACTTCCGTGCGGACATCACCGCTCCCGAGGGCGTCCGCGTGCACTGGCTCGCCAGGGACGGCGAGAACCGGCCCGGCAGAGCCGCACTCGAAGCGGTCAGAGCGGTCAGAGCGGTCGGAACGGTCGGAACGGTCGGAACGGTCAAGGAGCCGCCCCTGCGTCCGGGCCGGTCCTACACGTGGGTCGCCGGGGAGTCGGGGCTGGCCACCGGCCTGCGCCGCCACCTGGTGAACGACCGCGGCGTGCCGAAGTCCGACATCGCGTTCTTCGGGTACTGGCGGCACGGCCACTCCAGCCCGGGCTGACCACGGTTGCAATGGCCTATCGGTCTAGTTATAGTCTATAACTGAACCGAGAGGTTGAAGCGTTCGAGCGTCAGGTACTGACGACTGACGCACCAACTGACGCACCCGTCCCTCCTGACACAGAGGAGAACCGCCGTGATTCATCACCAGATCCGCCTCGCCATGCGCCCTGACGCACCGCAGGACAAGGTCGAGGAGGCGATCGACACGCTCCGCAGGATGGGGCGCGAGATCGACGCCGTCGAGTACTGGACGGTCGGGCGCGACGTGGGCGGAGACTTCGACTACGGAGCGATGTTCGCGATGAAGGACATCGAGGCCTACCGCGCGTACATGCACGCTCCGCTGCACCGGCAGGTCGACGAGATCGGGCTGCCGCTGGTGCAGCACATGGTCTCCCACGACCTGACCGACGACGAGGACCCGGCCACGGGCGACCTCATCCGGCAGATCCACGCCGAGCGCTTCGCGGGGGACCCGGGCCTCGTCGCCCTGATCGAGGGACTCGGCTCCTACGACGGCAGCAGCGCGCCCGGGCGGGGGGAGGAGCCGGGCACCTCCGACCAGGACAGGTCCTAGTCCAGTCCTAGTCCGTCCCCAGCATCGCCAGCGCCCTGCGGGCCACCTCCCGGCCGACGGGCAGGGACGCGGTCGCCGCGGGCGACGGCGCGTTCAGGACGTGCACCGCGTGGGCGCCCTCCTTGATCAGGAAGTCGTCCACCAGCGTCCCGTCCGCGAGCACCGCCTGTGCCCGTACGCCGGCCGGCGCGGCGACCAGGTCGCCTTCCGTCACCGCCGGCAGCAGCCTGCGTACGGCCGCGGTGAACGCGCTCTTGGACAGCGACCGTCGCAGCTCGCCCGCCCCGTATCTCCAGTGCCTCCGGGCTATCCGCCACGAACCCGGCCAGGCCAGGGCCGCGCCCAGCTCGCGGGGGCGCACCACGCCCCAGTCGTAGCCCTCGCGGGCCAGCGCCGGAACCGCGTTCGGCCCGAGGTGCACGCCCCCGTCGATCCCGCGGGTCAGATGCACCCCGAGGAACGGGAACGCCGGATCCGGCACCGGATACACCAGGCCCCGCACCAGCTCGGGCCGCGCCAGCTCGTAGTACTCGCCCCGGAAGGGGACGATCCGCATGCCGGGGTCGTCCCCGGTGAGCCGGGCGATCTCGTCGCAGTGCAGCCCGCCGCAGTTGACCAGGACCCGGGCCCGGAGCACCTCCCCGGCGCCCGTGCGCACGGCGACCCCGAGACCGGGGCGCCGGTCGATGCGGCGCACCTCGGCGCCGTAGCGGATCTCCGCGCCGGACGCACGGGCGAGCTGCCGGGCCACGCCTGCGTAGTCGCAGACGCCGGTGGTGCCGACGTGTATGGCGGCGAGGCCGCGCACCTCGGGCTCGTACTCCTGGATCCGGGCGCCGCTCAGCTCGCGCACCGGTATGCCGTTCTCCCGGCCGCGCTGCACGAGGGCGTGCAGGCGGGGCAGCTCGGCGCGGTCGGTGGCGACGATCAGCTTGCCGGTGACGGCGTGGGCGATGCCGTACTCGGCGCAGAACTTGACCATCTCGGCGGCGCCCCGGACCGCGTAGCGGGCCTTCAGCGAGTCCGGGCGGTAGTAGACGCCGCTGTGGATGACGCCGCTGTTGCGGCCCGTCTGGTGCCGGGCCGGACCCGGCTCCTTCTCCAGGACCGTGACACGGGTGCCCGGCGCGGCGCGCGTGATCGCGTACGCCGTCGACAGGCCGATGATTCCGCCGCCGATCACCAGCACGTCGCAGTCGTAGCCTCGCAACGCGCCGATGCTCCGCGCGATCCCGGTCCGCGCTCGTTCCATCCCCGGCCCACCTCCCGGCTTCGATAGTGCACTGCGCCACTGACAATGCCCTCAAACCCGGAAGGGGGCGGTGGATCAGGCCGGAGTCACGCGCGGGGTCACGCCGGGGTCACCAGCAGCGGCCTGGCGCGCTCGCGCAGCTCCACGACGCGCGGCTCGTCGCCGTACGGCTCCAGGCGGTGCAGGAGGTCCTTGACGTACTCCGTGGTGCGGGCCGAGGAGATGCGGCCGGCCACCTCGACCGCCCGCACACCCTGCTCACAGGCCGCGTCCAGATTGCCGGACTCCAGCTCCGCCACCGCCGAGACGACCAGTCTGAGGCCGTGCGAGCGTACGAACTCCTCCGTCGGTTTCGACAGGGCCTGCTCGGTGAAACGGCGCACCTGGCGTGGTGCCTTCAGGTCGCGGTAGCACTCGGCCGCGTCGGCGGCGAACCGGTCGTAGGAGTAGAAACCCAGCCACGTCGGATCGCTGTCGCCGGAGCGGGCGCGCTCCAGCCAGCTCTCGGCGGACTTCAGGGCGGCGCCGGCCGCCACCGCGTCGTTCGCCCGCGCGTGGGCGCGGGCCTCGACCAGGCGGAAGAAGCTCATGGTGCGGGCCGTGGCCAGCCCGCGGTTGCGCTCAAGGGCGGCCTGGGCCAGGTCGACGCCCTCGTCGCCGAAACCGCGGTAGGTGGCCTGGAGGGACATCGACGCGAGGACGTAACCGCCCAGGGGTACGTCCGCCGCGGCGCGGGCCAGGCGCAGGGCCTGGATGTAGTACCGCTGGGCCGCCTCCTGCTGGCCGGTGTCGAAGGCCATCCACCCGGCCAGCCGGGTCAGTTCGGCCGAGGCGCCGAACAGGGCGCGGCCGACCTCGTCGGAGTAGGAGCCGAGGAGCAGGGGCGCCGCCTCGACGCGTAAGCACTCGGGGACCATCGACGAACGCCAGTCGCCGCCCCCGTACTTGGAGTCCCAGCGCCTGGCGTCCTCGGCGGCCTCGCGCAGCTTCAGCACATCACTGTGGCCGACTTTGAGCGGTGCGCCGGAGCCCTCGGCCGGGCTCACGTCGCGCGCCACCGAGCTGTCGGCCGGGGTTATCAGCCATCGTGAGGCGGGTGTCGCATATGCGCTCACCGCGAACGAACCGGCGAGCGACTGCCAGATGCCGCCGCCGGTCCGGCGGCCGGCGAGGTCGAGACGGTACAGCTCGGTGGCGGACCTGACCGCCTGGCCGACGTCCCGGGGGAAGGCGAGGCCCACTTCGGGGGCGGGATCCGCGTCCGCCAGGCCGATCTCGTGGAGCGGCACCGGGCGGCCGAGCTTCTGGCCGATGGCGGCGGCGATGAGGTGCGGCGCCGCACCCTGCGGCACCATCCCCTTCGACACCCAGCGCGCCACCGACGTCTTGTCGTAGCGAAGTGTCAACCCGCGTTGGGCGCCAAGGTCGTTGACGCGCCGGGCGAGCCCTGCGTTGCTGATTCCCGCGAGGGCGAGAACGGCGCCGAGCTTTTCGTTCGGCCCGCGTTGCTCCCTGGACATGCGCCACCCCTCGACACAGACGGCTGCCGCGCTGGCATAACCACGCGGCATTCGTAAACCCAGCGTAGTTCGCCGCATCCCAGGCGTTAAGAGGCATTGTTCCGGATGGCGGGATTGTGGTCCGCACTGAAGTGCGGTGCCTGCACGGTCTGTTGTCACGTGCTCCCGGTGTGTGGCCGTGCGCCCGCCCGTGCGCTCTTCTCCGGCCATGGGGGGAGCGGTTCCATGGGCGTTGCGTGGGTCGGCCCGCTGTACTGGATCCAGTGGGCTGGGGGACGCCGCCGCCTACATCCCCGCGGGCGGCGGACCGGTCCGGGGGGCGGGTTCCGTCCCCCGGACCGCGCACCGCCCGCAGGCTGTCGGACGGTGCGCGAAATCTGTACGGAGCGTATTCGGAACGTATTCGAACGTGTCTGCGTGACGCCGATTTGGCTGAAAATAGTCCCCGGTGAATCCGGGGTACTACCGCCCTCACCATGGAAGGTGAGGGCGCGTTGGGTAGCCAAAGGGCGCGTTACGGGGGCGCATTCGCGTCGTCTTCACTCCCTCGGAGAGCCGCCGAAGCGCGGCGGAGAGGGAGCGGAGAGGGAGTCGACGCCCTCGCGTGAGTTTCCGCGCGGGCGCACTCGTGGGAGCTCATGCGGCTCCGCCGACGCTCTGTGGCGCGCCCTTCATGGCAGCATGGGGAACCAGTTCGTACGGTGCACTGGTTGTCCCCAGCCTGTGGAGGCGTCGATGCGGTGGTTGGTGGGGTGGAGCAGCGCCGCCGTGGGAGCAGCCGGGATCGCCGGAACGGACGGCATGGCGGCCGGCTCCGCGGGCGCCACCGGCTCCGTGCACGGCTCTGTGCCCGGCTCTGTGCACGGCTCTGTGCCCGGCTCCGCGGGTGCCACCGGCTACGACGGCGAGACCGTGCAGCCCGTCGGCGCCCAGCCGTTGTGGGGCGACCCCGATCCCCTGTGGGCGGTCGGCGACTGGCGTCCCGACGAGGTGCGCGTCGTCACGGCCGACCCGCAGACCCGGATCGCCGTCCTCGGCATCTGCGGCGCGAGCGACGAGCAACTGCGGGTCGCGCTGTTCGCCGCGCGCGGCGGCGCCCTGCGGCATCTGACGGCGTGGCCCGGCAGCTACACGGCCGTCGTCCAGGTGGGACGGCGGATCACCGTCTGCGGCGATCTCGCGGGCGCGCGGCCGGTGTTCCACACCCCCTGGGCGGGCGGCACCGCCTACGCGACCGCCGCGCTGCCGCTGGCCGACCTCGTCGAGGCCAACCTCGACTTCGGCCACCTCGCCGCGCTGCTCGCCACGCCCGACGTGCCGGCCGCGCTGGACGACTCCACCCCGTACGACGGCGTGAAGCGCGTTCCGCCGGGGCATGCGCTGATCCTGCGCGCCGGGGCGCGCGAGATCGCCGGGTACGAGCCGGTGGCCTCGCTCGCCGTCGCGGCGCCCTCGGCCGACCCCGACCGCGCGGTGGACGGCGTGCGGGACGCCCTGGTGGAGGCGGTGCGCACCCGCCTCGCCGCGCCGCGGCACGTCCCCGGGGACGGCATCGACCCCGGGCCGGTCCCGGGCATGGGGCCCGCGGAACGCCGTGCGGCGCGCGGCATGCCGGTGCCGGGCATCGGGGCCGACCTGTCCGGCGGCCCGGCCTCGGGCACGCTGGCACTGCTGGCCGCCGGGCTGCCGGGGATGCCGGGGACCGTGCTCGGGCACGGCACCGGGGCCGGGGAGCGGCTGCTGGCCGTCACCTTCAACGACCTGGCCGTCGACGGGCAGGAGTCCGAGCTGGCGCGGGCGGGCGCACTGGCCGCCAACCCGCGGCTGCACCACGTGGTGGTCACCGGCGGCGAGGACATGCTGCCGTACGCCGCGCTGGACGGGCCGCTGACCGACGAACCGGGCTCGTCCCTGGTCGCCGCCGCACGCCACCGGGCGCGGCTGGCGGCGGGCAGCGCGGACCACTTCACCGGGTACGGGGCGCGGCAGGTCCTGGACGCCCATCCGGCGCGGCTGGCCGACCTGCTCATGGACCGCAAACGGCGCCATCTCGTACGGCCGGTCGCCGCGCTGGCCAAGGCCGACGGGTCGGTACTGGTCCCCGCGCGCGTGTACGCGGCGGCCCGGCGGCTGGCGCGCACGCCGTACCGGAGCGGGCTCGAGGTGCTCTCCGAGCGGTTGCTGCGCAGACGCTTCGACGCGCTCGGCGACGGCGCGATGGACGCGTCGCTGGCCGCGCTGACCTGGGCCGGAGCCGGTCCGGCGGCGCGGTGGCTGACCGGCGAGGCACTGGCTGAAGTATCGGTTCGCCTCCAGACGTCCTCGCAGCGGTCCGGGGTCGGTCCCGGGCAGCGCCCCGGTGACTTCCGGGCCCGGGCGGCGCTGGCGCGGCAGGCCGCGGACGTGCGGGTGCTGGAGCAGGCCGCCGAGATCCGCTTCCAGCGGCTGCACACGCCGTTCCTCGACAACCAGGTCGTCCGCGCCTGCCGCGCGCTGCCGGAGGCGCTGCGGGTGCGGCCGGGGGCGCGGGCGGCGATCCTGCGGACGGTGCTGGAGGGGGCGGGGGTGAGCGAACTGCCGAGCGGCTGGGGAGCGCCCACCCAGGCGGTGGCGGCCTCCGCCGCGCGAACGGGGCTGCGGGCCTCCGCGGACTCCCTGCTCGTGCTGTTCGACACGCCGCTGCTCGCGGAGGCGGGGCTCGTGGAGGCGCGGGTCGTGCGCAAAGCGGTGCGCGCGGCCGCCGCGGGCGAGCCGCTGCCGCTGGACGGCCTGGCCGACCTCGTCTCCCTCGAGCTCTGGCTCCGCCGCCTCCTCGCCCGCCGCGGCACCTGCTGGACCGGCACCCCGGCCCGCCAACGCGCGGTACCCGCGGGCATCGCCCCGCAACGGGGCGCACTGGGCGGCGCGGGAACGGTCGCACGCCGGGGCTGACGCGGGTGCCTGCGGCGGCCTGTGCGGGGTCGGTGGGGGGCGCGTAGCGCGTTCGGTTCGGTGGTGGGTCGGGGCCGCGCCGGGGGGTGCCCGTCCTCGGAACGGCGCGGAATCGGTCGGCCACAGAAGCGGGACGCGTTGACGCGCCAACCGCTGCGGGCGGACACCCCCGACACGCCCCCTTCCCGCCGTACGCGTCTCTCCACCCGCTCGCTCTCCACCCGCTCGCTCTCCACCTGCTCGCTCTCCGCCTGAGCCCGTCCGCCGTACGTGGCGCTCCGCCGTAGCCGCGGGCAGTCGCCCTCCTCCCCCCGCAGTTGCGGGCAGTCGTGCCGCTGGGGCGGCGCCGTCCCAAAGAGAGCGGCACCCGGCCGGCGCCGGGCCGCGTCACCCACCCCCGGCCCGCACCCACGCCGGGCGTCAGTAGGACGCCGAACCACACCCGCACCCACGCCGGGTGCCCGGAAGCCGCCGGTGCGGGGACAATGACCCCGTGCGGTACAGAATCCTGGGCGTGGCCCAGACGGAGGACCACGGCACCGTCGTCACCCCCGGCGGGCCCCGCCTTCGCGCGCTGCTCGCCGCCCTCGCCCTGCGTCCCGGCCACGTCGTCACGCCCGCCACCCTGATCGACGAGGTCTGGACGGACGAGCCGCCACAGGACGCCCCCGCCGCCCTCCAGGCCCTGGTCGGCAGGCTCCGCCGTACCGTCGGCAGGGACGCCGTCGTCTCCGCCCCCGGCGGCTACCGGCTCGCGGCGACCCGCGACGACGTGGACCTGTTCGTCTTCGAGCGCCTCGTACGGGAAGGCACCGCCGCCCTCGAACGCGGCGACGCCGCGAGCACCGCCCGGCACCTGGACGAGGCACTCGGCCTCTGGCGCGGCCCCGCCCTCGCCGACCTCTCCGGGCACACCGCCCGGCCCGAGGCCCTGCACCTGGAGGCGACCCGCACCCGCATCGAGGCCGGACTGCGCCTGGGCGACGCCCACGACGCCGTACCGCGGCTGCGCGAACTGACCACAGCGCACCCCTACGACGAACCGCTGCACGCCCTCCTCGTCCGCGCCCTGCGCGCCACCGGCCGCGACGCCGACGCCCTCGCCGCCTACGAGAGCGCCCGCCGCGCCCTCGCCGAAGGCCTCGGCACCGAACCCGGCCCCCGCCTGCGCGCCCTGCACGCCGAACTGCTCGGCGCGCAGACCGCGGGAGGGCACGCTCCGGCACGCGAGCGGACTTCCGCACCCGAGCGGACTCCCGCACCTGAGCGGACTCCGGCACCCGAGCGGACTCCGCCACCGGAACGAACTCCGGCACGCGAGCGGACCCCGGCACCCGGGCGGACCCCGGCACCCGGGCGGACCCCGGCACCCGGGCGAAGGGGCAACATCCGCCCCCGGTTGAACTCCTTCGTGGGGCGGGAACTCGAACTCGACGCCATCCGTTCCGAATTGCACACGGCCCGACTCGTCACCCTCACCGGACCCGGCGGCTCCGGAAAGACCCGCCTCGCCGAGGAGGCCGCCGCCCGGCTCCCCCAGGCCTGGCTGGTCGAGCTGGCCCCGCTCGACCGCCCGGAGGCGGTGCCCGGCGCGGTCGTCAACGCCCTCGGGCTGCGCGAGACCGTGCTGGTGACCGGCGACCGGCCGACCGTGCAGGACGACCCCGTCGCCCTGCTCGTCGAGTACTGCGCCTCGCGCAGCCAACTCCTGGTCCTTGACAACTGCGAACACGTCATCGGCGCGGCGGCCCGGCTCGCCGAGACCCTGCTGACCCGCTGCCCGGGCCTCACCGTCCTCGCCACCAGCCGAGAACCCCTGGGCGTCCCCGGCGAGTCGGTGCGCCCGGTCGAGCCGCTCACCCCCGACCAGGCGCACCGCCTCTTCACCGCCCGCGCGACCGCCGTACGTCCCGACGCGGACGCCGTACTGCGGGACGAGGAGGCGGTCGCCGAGATCTGCCGCCGCCTCGACGGGCTGCCCCTCGCCATCGAGCTGGCGGCCGCCCGGCTGCGGCTGCTCACCCCACGCGAGATCGCCGACCGCCTCGACGACCGCTTCCGCCTGCTCACCTCCGGCAGCCGCACCGTCCTGCCCCGCCAGCAGACGCTCCGCGCGGTCGTCGACTGGTCCTGGGACCTCCTCGACGAGGCGGAACGCACGATGCTGCGCGAGCTGTCCGTCTTCGCCGGCGGCTGGGACCTCGAAGCCGCGGAGGCCGTCGGCACCGGGCCCGCGGCAGACCTCGTCGGCGCCCTCGTCGACAAGTCCCTGGTCATCGCCGATCCCGGCACCCAAGGCACCGGCATGCGCTATCGCCTGCTGGAGACCATCCACGAGTACGCCGACGAACGCGCCGCCGAGGTGCCCGGCCTGCGCGCCGCCGCCGAACGAGCCCACCGCGCGTGGGCGCGCGCCCTGGCCGAGGAGGCCGACCCGCAGCTACGGTCGGCCGCGCAACTGCCGTACATATCCCGCCTGGAGACCGAGCACGACAACATCCGCGCCGCCCTCGACCGCTCCCTCACCGCGGGCGACGAGGAAGAGGCCGCGGCCCTCGTCCTCGCCATGGGCTGGTTCTGGTGGCTGCGCAACTACCGCCATGAAGGCGTCACATGGCTGGACCGGGCCCTGCGCCTGGGGGTCGCCCTGGACGCGGGCGGCGCCCAGGTGCCGTCGAAGGACGTCCTCGCCCGTCGTACGGCCGCCGCCGACCCCGTCGAGGCTCTCCTCGCCGTCCCGGAAGACGACCGGCGGCACCCGCTGCACTCGCAGCGCATGCGGGTGCGGATGATGCACATCCTCCTCACCTTCGAGGCCGGGCCGGGGGACAGCCTCCTGGACGTGCGCATGCGGCGCTACGTCCAGCGGGTGCGGGACCACTTCGCGGCGGGCGGGCCGGAAGCGGCCCGGATGCCCGGCCTCATCTGGCCACTGACCGAGTTCTTCGTCAGCGAATCGGGCGACGTCCGGCACTCCATGGCCGCCGCCGTCGCCAACTGCCGTACCTACGGAGGCGAGTGGGAGATCGCCGCCTGCCTCATGTTCCGTGCGCACGCGGTGGTCGACACCTCGGGCGACCTCACCGGCGTCGACGACGACCTGGCGGAACTGCGCCTGCTCAGCCGCCGGGTCGGCGACCGCCTGGTGGAGGCCCAGGTGTGCAGCGCCTTCGGCGAGGCCGCCATGGTGCGCGGCCGCTACAAGGAGGCCAGGGCCGAGTACGAGGAGGCGCTGCGACTCGCCGAGGAGGTGGGCGCGTTCGCGGAGTCGCCGTTCCTCGTCGCCCGGCTCGCGGAGATCTCCTACCGCGAGGGCGACCGCGGCACGGCACTCGCCGTACTCGACGAGGCCGGCGCCGCCGCCGACCGGTACGGCGTGGTGGACTCCAAGGCCTACGTTCTGATGCTGCGGGCCGGACTCGCCGTGGAAGACAAGGAGTTCGCGCGGGCGCGCGTCCTGTGGGAGGCGGCCTGCGAGCAGTGTGAGCGCGGCACGCCCCCGCCCCAGTTCCTGGCGATGCTGGGGCTGGTGGACGCGCTCGTGACGGCGGGCGAGTCGGGCCCGCGGCCGGCCTTGCCGCTGCTGGCGGACACCGTCCGCAGGGCAGTCGAGGAGGGGTGCGCCGAACTGGTCACGGCGACCCTCGCGGACAGCGCGGCGGGGCTGCTGTGCGAGCTGGGCGACCACGCCCGCGCGGTGCGGCTGCTCGGCGCGGCCGGACACTGGCGTGGCGACCGGCCGCGCCCCATGCCGGACCGCGTGCACGCCGAGCGGGCCGACTCCGCCGCCCGCGCCGCCCTCGGCGCCGAGCGGTACGCCGTCGAACTGGCCCGGGGAGCCGATCTCACGACGTGGGACGTGGTGGGCGAGCTGGACGAGGCGGTGCGGGCCGACCGCCCGCGGCAGCCGGTCCCACAGGCACCTACGCGCAGGTGAAACGCGACTGCGCCCAGTCCGCGAGCGCCACCGAGTCGAAGGGGCCGTGCGGCTCGGTCACCAGCCGCAGGGTCTCGCGCCCCGCGATGTCCACATGGACGGGCACTGCCGGGTCCCCGCCCTTGACCATCCCCGAGCTCCACACCCGCACGCCGTCCGCGTACACCGAGAAGTGGACCTTGCCGAGCTTCATCGTCAGGTCGTCGACACCGGCCAGCGCGTCGTAGGACGAGCAGTCACGGTTGAGGTCGATGGTGGCCGAGGAGCGCCCGTTGACGGTGACGCCGTGCGCGTACCGCACGTCGTCGATCGACAGGGCGGAGCGCTGCCACACCCAACTGCTCCCGGCCAGCCGCATCTCGGGGCCGGTGCCGTCGCCGGTCACGTCGTATGCCAGCTCGCTCCACTGGTAGACGGTCGGGGCGGGCGGCGGCGGAGGAGGAGGCGTCGGGGTGGGGGTCGGCGTGGGCTTCGGGGGCGGTGTCGGGGTCGGTGTCGGCTTCGGGGTGGGCGTGGGCGTCGGGGTCGGCGTCGGCTTCGGAGTGGGGGTGGGCGTCGGGGTCGGCTCTGGCGCTGCCGCGGGTACGTGCGGGCGGGGTGGCCGCGTCGAGGGCGTGGGGGTGTCCGGGGCGGGCTGCGCCACCGGCGAGGAGGCGGGCGGGGCGGCCTTCGGCGGCTCCTTGTCCGGGGCGTCGTTGCCGGCCAGCGCGAAGACCAGCGCCGCGGCGGCGGCCGCCGCCACCACGCCGGCGGCGATGCCCGCCTTCACCGGCGCGCCCAGCCCCTCGGAGGCCGCCGCACCGCCCCCGGCGCCCGCTCCGCCGGACGTACCGCCGCTCGCCGCGGCCGCCGCGCCGGCGGCTCCGGCGCCCGCGCCCCCGGCGATGAGTCCCGCCGCCTTGGCGTACCCGGCGACACCGAACCAGCCGATGACCGCGACCGGCACCACGGCGGGAATGCCGCTCGCGACCTCCTGGATCTGGGTGGCGGCCAGCCGGCACCTGGCGCACTCCTCCAGGTGCTTGCGCAGCCCGCGTTCGGCCCGGATGCGCAGCCTGCCGCGCGCGTACGTGCCGAGCTGGTCGGCGTAATGGGCGCACTCCTCGTCGGCGACCAGGGCGTCGCTGACGTGGGCCTGGAGGTAGGCCTGCTTCAGACCCTCGCGGGCGCGGCTGGCGAGGACGCGGGTGCCGTTGGCGTCGAGTCCGAAGAGCATGGCCACCTCGCTGGGCGACTCGTCCTCGACCTCGGTGTGCCACAGCACGGCCTGCCACCGCTCCGGCAGCGACCGGAAGGCCCGCATGGCCATCGACTGCTCGGCGTCGTGCATGGCGCGGACGTCGGCGCCCAGCTCCAGGGTGTCGTCGTCCGGCACCTTGGCGGTGTGCGCGGCCTGCGCGGCGAACACCGCGAAGTCCTCGACCAGTTGCTCCCGCCCGGCCGACCGCGTCCAGCCGGCGGCGACCCGCCGGACCGCGGTGAGCAGGTAGGCGCGTACGGCGTGCTCGGGCCCCGAACCGCCGCGCACCGCCTGGAGCATGCGGGCGAACACCTCGGCGGTGAGGTCGTCCGCGGTGTGGGCGTCGCGGCAGCAGGTGCGCGCGTACCGGCGCACCGCGTCCGCGTGGCGCCGGTACAGCTCCTCGTAGGCCGTGTCGTCGCCCGAGCGCATCCGCCCGATCAGCTCCGCGTCGGACGACGGCAGCTCGCGCGGCGGCGGCAGGATGCCGTCGTCGTAGTCGTACAGGGCACGCGGCGGCGGCAGGACGCTGTCCTCGTGCAACTCGCGCTGAGCCGGAACACCGGCCCCCGCCCGCCCGTCACCTCCGCCCCGCCCCACGAGCCCGTCGATCCCGCCCCGCCCCACCCACCCGTCACCTTGGACGGCACCACCATCCCGGCCGTCCTCGGCCCGTCCGCCGCGCCCGTCGCGTTGGGTGGGAGTGCCACGCCCGTCGTCTTGGGCGGGATCACCCCGGCCGTCGTCTTCGGCCCGTCCGCCCCGGCCGTCGCGTTGGGTGGGAGTGCCCCGCTCGTCTCCTTGGGTGGGACCGACACGTCGGTCGTCTTCGGCCCGTCCGCCGCGCCTGTCGCCTTGGGCGGGGCCGCCATGCCCGTCACCTTGGGTGGGGCCGCCGCGCTGGCCGTCCTCGGCCCGTCCGCCGCGCCCGTCGCCTTGGGCGGCACCATCCCGGCCGTCGTCTTCGGCCAGTTCGCCCCGGCCGTCGCGTTGGGCGGGGGTGCCACGCCCGTCGTCTTCGGTGTGAGCGCCGCGCCGGTCGTCTTCGGCCCGTTCGCCACGCCCGTCGCGTTGGGTGGGACTGCCGCGCCCGTCGCCTTGGGTGGGACCGCCACGCCCGTCACCTTCGGCGGCACCACCACGCCCGTCGCCCTGGGCGGGACCACCGTGACCGCCGTCGTCGGCGGGATCCCCGGGGCCGCCCCCCTCGGTCGGCCGGTCGCCCCTCGCGGGTACGCCGTCCCGCCGGACCCGGGCCGGGCCGCCCTGGCCCGGCACCTGCGGCGAGTCACCCGACCGGGTCTCGTCGGCCTGGGAGTCACCGGCCCGGGTGTCGCCGTTCCCGACGTCACCGGGCCCGATCTCCCCGTCACCGAGTGACCCGTCCCGCCCGTCAACGCTCATCGCGGAAAGCCCCCGCCGCCTGCCCAGCCAGTCCGAACACCGGGTCAGCGTGCCATATTGGCTTTTGTTCAGGACCCCCCTGGGTCGACCATCACTCGTCCGTGGGGACTTGCCGTGCCGCGGTAATAACGCTCAGCCGTTCGGGGAAGGAGAAGGTCCCCGCCCCGACGGGCGTCACACCGGCCGCGACCGCAGCCCCTCCAGCAGGATGTCCAGCAGCCGTGCCGAGGCCGCCGCCTGCTGTGCCGGGTCCGGAAGCGAAGGCGCCGCCGTGGCTATCACCAGCAGCACGTCCGACACCGACACGTCCGGCCGCAGCTCACCCGCCGTACGCGCCCGCTCCACGAGCCGCCCCACGACCTCCAGCAGCGCCGCCGCTCCGTCGTCGCCCGCCAGGGAAACAGGCCCGTCGGCCGACGCACCGGCTGCCGACATACCTGCGGTCGCACCGGCCGACGCACCCGCCGTCGCGCTCTCCTCGGGCACCAGCCGCAGCTCGCCGGTGCCCGGCTGTATCCGCTGCTGCGGCACCCGCGGATCACCGGCCGCCGCCACCCCGCCGTCACCGTCGTCCGACACGCCGACCCGCAGCACCTGCGGCGGCAGCAGCCGGCCGGCGCCCGAGGCCACCGACGTCCGCAGGAACCGGGACAGCGCCGACCACGGCTCGTCCTCCTGCCCGAGCGCCGTACGGGCCTGGTCGGTCAGCCGCGCCGTCTCCTCCTCGGCTATCCGCCGCACCAGGACGTCCTTGCTCGGAAAACGCCGGTACACCGTGCCGACACCGACCCGCGCGCGCCGCGCCACGTCCTCCATCGGCGCGCCGTACCCCAGCTCGCCGAACACCTCGCGCGCCGCGCGCAGCACGTGCTCCAGATTGCGCTGGGCGTCCACGCGCAAGGGCGCGCTCCGCTCCGCGTCGCCGCGTGTGCCTCCGGACGCCGCAGTCATCGCACCACCGGGCGCGACAGCCGACGCGGACGACCAATGAGAGTCCTGAACATGCATAGACAATCCCCCGGTAATGACGTCTCCCCCCGGAGACTCCCCGCCATCGAAAGCCGGAGTGCGCGGAACGGGCCCGGTTCAGCGGCCCGCCCGTCGCGGACCCCATGAGCACATCCCCCTACACCCCGTCGGAAAGAACATAGTTGAGCGGGGGTCAATTCAGAAGGGGCACGTTCCGCACGGAGCGCCCCCCGATCGGAGCACGGAACACATACGCCCCGAATGTGCCGCCCTCCACCCCCGCACTCACCCCCACTGACCTGCGCGACAGCCCCGTAACGCGACGATTCGCCCGGCTCCGCCCCGCGACGATCTCCGGTCACACAAATCGACGAGCCTGTGGACAAACGCAGGCGCCGGGTGCGTCATGGGATGGTGAAGGAACGTGCGCGCATTCTCGTTGTCGGTGGTGGCTACGTCGGGATGTACACGGCCCTGCGGCTGCAACGGAACCTCAAGGGCGAACTCCGGCGGGGCGAGGCCGAGATCACCGTCGTCACCCCCGCCCCCTACATGACGTACCAACCGTTCCTCCCCGAGGCGGCGGCCGGATCCATCTCCCCGCGGCACGTCGTCGTGCCCCTGCGCCGCGTCCTGGGCCAGTGCGACGTCGTCATCGGCGAGGCACAGTCCATCGACCACACGACGCGCACCGCCACCATCAGCACCCTCGCCACCGACGAGGAGAAGACGGGCGCCCGCCGGCTGACGTACGACGAACTCGTCCTGGCGCCCGGCTCCGTCTCCCGCACCCTGCCCGTCCCCGGGCTCGCCGACCACGGCGTCGGCTTCAAGACCGTCGAGGAGGCCATCGGCCTGCGCAACCACGTCCTCGAACAGATGGACATCGCCTCCTCCACCCGCGACCCCGCCATCCGCGACGCCGCCCTCACCTTCGTCTTCGTCGGCGGCGGCTACGCGGGCGTGGAGGCCCTCGGCGAGCTGGAGGACATGGCCCGCTACGCCGCGCGGTACTACCACAACGTGACGTCCGAGGACATGAAGTGGATCCTCGTCGAGGCCTCGGGCCGCATCCTGCCCGAGGTCGGCGAGGAACTGGGCCGCTACACGGTCACCGAACTGCGCCGCCGCAACATCGACGTACGCCTGGACACCCGCCTCGAGTCCTGCGCCGACCGCGTCGCCGTCCTCAGCGACGGCTCCCGCTTCCCCACCCGTACGGTCGTCTGGACGGCCGGCGTCAAACCCCACCCGGTCCTCGCCGCCACCGACCTCCCCCTGAACGACCGCGGCCGGCTGACCTGCACCGCCCACCTGTCGGTCGACGGCGCCCCACACGCGTGGGCGGCCGGAGACGCCGCCGCCGTCCCCGACGTCACCGCGCCCGAATCCGGCCGGGAATGCGCCCCCAACGCCCAGCACGCCGTCCGTCAGGCCAGGGTCCTCGGCGACAACGTCACCCACGCCCTGCGCGGCGAACCCCTCGACACCTACGCGCACAAATACGCCGGCTCCGTCGCCTCTCTCGGCTTCCACAAGGGCGTCGCCCACGTCTACGGGCGCAAGCTGAAGGGCTACCCCGCGTGGTTCATGCACCGCGCCTACCACCTGAGCCGGGTCCCCACCGTCAACCGCAAGGCGCGCGTGCTGGCCGAATGGGTCATCGCCGGACTCTTCAAACGGGAGATCGTCTCCCTGGGTTCACTCGAACATCCACGGGCGGAGTTCGAACTCGCGGCCGGTGGAAAGCCTTCTCAGGAGCCACCGCACAACCCGAAGGGGTCGTCCTGACCGGACTCCGGAACTCCCGCGGCCACTGAGGCGTCTGACTGAGGCGTCTGACGGATGCCGACCCGGCCGGCACCCTGCCAGACTGGTCCACCACCGCGGGTGCGCCGCCGCTCGCCCCGGCACGGCCCCCGGGGCCCCGGCCGGTCCCGGCCCGCACCGGGTCTCCGGCCGCCGACCACTACACGAGGCAAGGATTCGTGAACTTCACGCGCTGGAGCGCCCGACTCCCCGGAACGCAGCGCCGCGCCGCGGCGCGGACCGACACGACGGTCTCCGCCGACCGGCGGGGAGACGGCTCCGTACCCGCCGCCCGCGCCGAACGGCTGACCGACGAGGCCCCGCCCGTCCCTGCCGTCCCCGCCGTCCCCCGCGTTGACGAACTGCCCGTGCGCGACGTCCTCGACCGCGTCCCGGCCCTCGTCGCCCTCGTCCACGGCCCCGAGCACCGCCTCGCCTACGTCAACGACGCCTACGTCGCCGCCTTCGGCACCCGCGACCTGGGCGAACGGGCCCGTGAGGCACTGCCCGAACTGGACGCGCCGGGCCTCTTCCCGCTCCTGGACCAGGTCCAGCGCAGCGGCAGGCCCCGCACCCTCAAGTCCCGCAAGGCCCCCGACGGCCGCTCCTACACCTTCACCTGCACCCCGGTCACCGACACCGACACCGACAGCGGGAACGAAGGCGGCGGTGGCGGCCGCGGCCGTCGAGGCGTCCTCGTGTTCGCGACCGACGTCACCGACCACGCCGAGGCCGCGGGCCGCCTCCGCGCCAGCGAACGCAGCCAGCGCGAGACCGCCGTCACCCTCCAGCGCTCCCTCCTCCCGCAGGAACTGGAGGAGCCCGACGACCTGCGCGTAGCCGCCACCTACCACCCCGGCGGCACCGAGGCCGCGGTCGGCGGCGACTGGTACGACGTGATCACCCTCGGCGGCGGCCGCACCGCCCTCGTCATCGGCGACGTCATGGGCAGAGGCGTCCGTGCGGCCGCCGTCATGGGCCAGCTCCGTACGGCGGTCAGGGCCTACGCCCGCCTCGACCTGCCCCCGCACGAGGTGCTCCAGCTCCTCGACGGCCTCGCCACCGAGATCGACGCCAACCAGATCGCCACCTGCGTCTACGCCATCCACGACCCGAACGAGGGCCGACTGGTCTACGCGTCCGCCGGACACCTGCCCATCCTGGTCCGCGACGAGAACGGCACCGTGCAGCGCGCCGACGAACCCACCGGCCCACCGCTCGGCACCGGCGGCTGGATCCACACGTCCGGCTCGATCGCCCTGCCCCCCGGCTCCACGGCCGTCCTCTACACCGACGGCCTGGTGGAACGCCGCAACGAGGACCTCGACGAGGGCATCGCCGGCCTCGAGCGCGCCCTGTCCGGCGCGACCGGCACCCCGCAGGTGGTCTGCGACCGCCTGGTCCGCTCGGCGGGCGTCACCCCGGACCACGACGACGACGTCGCCGTCCTGGTCCTCCAGCACCCCGCCCGCAAGGGCGCCGAGGCCGAGCTGTTCCGCAACGCCGCCCTGGAACTGCTCGGCGGCGTCGAAGCGGCCCCACGCGCGCGTGCCTTCGCCTCCGGCGTCCTCACGAGCTGGCGCTTCCCCACCGACCTGCACGACCTGGGCGTCATGGCCACCAGCGAACTGGTCGCCAACTCCCTGCAGCACGGCACACCCCCCATGCGGCTGCGCCTGCGCCGCACCGACCGCCGCCTGATCATCGAGGTGACCGACGGGGACGACCACCTGCCCAGGCGCCGCCGCGCGGAACCGGGGGACGAGTCCGGCCGGGGCATCGCCATCGTCGCCACGATCGCCTCCAACTGGGGGTCCCGGCGCACACCCGGCGGCGGCAAGGCGGTCTGGTGCGAGTTCGTCCTGCAGAAACCGTGAGCCGGGGCGGCCGGCGGCGACCCGCCGCGTCCACCCCGGCCCGTCGGCCCGTCGGCCCGCCTCACGCCTCCGCGGCAGCCACCGCCTCGACCGGCGCCCCGCCCTGCGTGACCACCCGGCTCCTGCCGAGCGACGGCTGATTCTGTACGTCCGTGAGCTGCCGCCCCAGCCGCACCGCCAGCACCGTGATGCCCAGCGAGACCAGCAGGAACGCCACGATGTACGGCGCGTGCAGCGAGGCCCCGAGCGGCCCGCCCACCGCGGGGCCGATCGCCAGCGCGAGCTGCTTCACCAGGGCGAAGGCGGAGTTGTACTGCCCGGCAAGACCGGTCGGCGCCAGATCCGCCACCAGCGGCGCCAGCGTCGGCGACAGCATCGCCTCACCCAGCCCGAACAGCGCGTACGTCGAGATGAACGCGGCCGTCGCCATCGCCTGGCTGCCGTGCCCGAGCCCGGCGTACCCGGCCACGGCCCACGCGACGGCCCAGATCAGCCCCACGGCGGCGATCACCCGCGAACGCCTGCGCCGCTCCACGAACCTCAGCACCGCGAACTGCGCGACCACGATCACCAGCGTGTTCGCGGCCAGCGCGGTCCCCAGCGTGGAAGGGGAGATCCCGGCCGCCTCGACGCCGTACGCGCTCAGCCCCGACTCGAACTGCCCGTAGCAGGCGAAGAACAGCACGAAACCCAGCACGCACAACTGCACCATGGCCCGGTTGCCGAGCAGCCGCTTCCAGCTCCCGCCGCCCGCGGCCTGCCCCGGCGCCTCCTCGATCCGCGGCGCACGCGGCGCGCGCACGGTCGCCATGACGGCGACCAGCACCAGGAACATCGCCGCCTCGACGGCGAACAGCAGCGTGAACGACGAGGGGTTCGTGGTGTCGACCAGATGCCCACCGATGAGCCCGCCGACGCCGAGGCCCAGGTTCTGCAGGAAGAACTGCGTGGCAAACGCCCGCGACCGGGTCTCCGACGATGAGCAGTCCACGATCATCGTCGCGAGCGCCGGCTGCATCACGGCCTGCCCCGCTCCCAGCGCGGCGGCGGACAGCAGCACCGTGGCCGCCGAGGCCGAAAGCCCGAGGCTCAGCGCGCCGAGCGCGGCGGTGACCAGGGCGACGAGCAGCACCGGCAGCGGGCCGCGCCGGACGATGGCCCGCCCGGCGAACGGCAGCACGATCAGCGCGGCCACGGCGAAGACGGCGAGCACGAGGCCCGCCGTGACGGAACCCAGTCCCCGTACCTGCGCCACATAGACGTACAGGTAGGGGACGGTGAAGCCGAGTCCGAACGCGCTGAGTGCGTTGCCCACGTGGATCCGGCGCATCGCCGCGCCCATTGCCCTGGTCACGTTCACCCTCTCTTGATCTCTCGGGATCGATCACTTCAGCCGTTAGAGCTGAAGACTTAGAAGCTAAAGTTCGAAGGTAAAGAGTACATAGCGAAGGACTTCAAAGCAAAGGAGCTGCGTGCCATACTGCGGACATGGGCGACACCCCCGGCGCCGGCGAGCCGACACTCGAAGAGCAGATCGCCGCCTACCAGCGCGAGTTCCAGGACCTCGACCCACAGGTCGAGAAGATCGTCTCGGCGCTCTCCCGCCTCAACCGCCGTATGAACGTCGCGTACGGCCGCCAGACCGCCGAGCTGGGCATCAGCAACACGGACTGGGAGGTGCTCAAGGCCCTCGTCCTCTCCGGCGCCCCCTACCGACTGGGCCCCGGCGACCTCGCCAAGCGACTCGGCCTGACGCCGGCCGCGATGACCCACCGCATCGACCGCATGGTGACGGAGGGGCTGGTCACCCGGGAGCGCGACGAGTCCAACCGGGTCCGGGTTATCGTCGCGCTGACGGCGGACGGGCGCCAGAAGTGGCTGGAGGCGATGCGTCTCGCCACGGTCTTCGAAGAGGACCTGCTCCAGGACCTCTCCGCGGACGACCGGACCGCGCTCGGCGAGGTACTCACCCGGCTCCTGCGCAGGGTGGAGCACGCGCAACCGGACGCAGGCGGCCGGCTCAGCGACCTCGATTAAAGATCTTGACAGCGGCGTTTGACAGCCCCCTACGGGATCCGTAGAGTTCTCCGGGTTGCCACGGGACCGTAACGGTTCTGCGGTAGCGCCTCCCGCCGCATCAGCGGCACCCAAACCACCAGCACGATCCCCCAGTGGGAAAGGCTTCGGCATGTCCGAATTCAATTCCGCTTGGAACTCGTCGGCCCGATCGACCCCGATTGGGAATCGCCGAGAGGGTCCGCTAAGGTTTGAGACGTCGGAACGGCCCAACAGCCGGGACGACAACCCCCTCTGACGGGGAATCAGAGCCCGAAAGGATCTGATACAGTCGGAACCGCCGGAAAGGGAAACGCGAAAGCGGGAACCTGGAAAGCACCGAGGAAATCGGATCGGAAAGATCTGATAGAGTCGGAAACGCAAGACAGCAGGATA
>NZ_JAGMUO010000022.1 GCF_019049325.1 Streptomyces sp. AC512_CC834
TTGCGCGGGACGCGGTCGAAGGGCTGGGCCAGCCGCAGCGTCGGGATCCGGTGGAACAGCTTGCTCCACACGATCTCCAACTCCAGGCGCGCCAGGTCCGCGCCGATGCAGTGGTGAACCCCGTGGCCGAAGCCGAGGTGCTTGCGGCTGCCCCGGGTGATGTCGAGGCGGTCGGGGTCCGGGAAGACCTCCGGATCACGGTTGGCGGCCAGCCCCAGGCAGAGGATGCCGTCACCCGCACGGATCAGCTTGCCGCCGATCTCGATGTCCTCCAGGGCGACCCGGGGCACCGCGGTGTCCCCGATGGTGGCGAACCTGATGAGTTCCTCGACGGCGGGTTTCACCAGCGAGGGATCGCTGCGGAGCAGCTCCAGCTGGTCGGGGTGCTCCAGCAGGCAGGCGGTGCCGAGCGAGATCTGGCTCGCGGTGGTCTCGTGCCCGCCGTTCATGAGCAGGCGGACCATGTTGAACAGGTCCCGGTCCGTGTACTGCTCGCCGGACGCCTTGTAGTCCGCCATGGCGCGGCTGAGCAGGTCGTCCCCGGGTTCCCGGCGCTTGGTCCGGATCAGTTCGCTGATGTAGGCGTTGACCTCCACGATCGCCGCCTGGCGCTCGTCGGTGGTGCTGTGCCCGCCCAGCAGTGCCGTGCCGTGTTTGATGAAGAAGTCGTGCCGATCCTGCGGAATGCCGAGCAGTTCGCAGATGACGGTCATCGGGACGGCCAGCGAGAACACCCGGTGCATGTCCACCGGCGGCGAGAGGGAGAGCATCTTGTCCAGGTGTGTCTCGACGATCTCCTCGATGCGCGGGCGCAGCCGCTGCACCTGTCGGTGGGTGAAGGTCAGCGCGGCCTTGCGGCGGGTGCGCAGGTGCTCCTCACCGTCGTAGCCGATGAAGGACGTCTCGGTGCGGTACTCCGGCGGGGCGATGAAGTAGAAGGGGAAGTTCGCGTGCTTGCGGGAGGCGCTGACCCGCGGATCCGTGAGCAGTTCTCGGATGGTGTCGTATCCGGTGACGGTCCATATCCGCAGGCCCGAGCCCCGCAGCAGCACCTGGGAGACGTCCTCTTCGATCATCTCGGCGTACTCGGGCGGGGGGGTGAACGGGCACGTGCGCCGGTACGGGAAGTCCTTGTCCGCCGGCACCTGGCCGGTCTCGGGTTCGGTCGAAGTCGAGGTCACGACGGGTTTCCTCCTGATGGCTTGTCATCAACGCAGGGTGCGGAAGAAGGCGCGCAATTCCCCTACGAGGGCGTCCGGTTGTTCGAGTGCCGGGAAGTGGCCGCCGACGGGATGGTCCGTCCACCGCCTCAGATCCTTGAACCTGTGCTCGATCCACGGCCGCGGCATCCGGCCGTCCTTCGGGAAGTTGGAGACCGCGGTCGGTACGCGGACCGGGGCGAGGGCCAGCTTGTTCTGGCTCTCCCAGTAGATGCGGGCCGAGGACGCCGCCGTCGCGCGGAACCAGCCGACCGATACGGCGTCCAACAGCCGGTCCCTGGCAATGACCTTGTCCAGATCTCCGTCGTGGTCGCTCCATGCCCAGTACTTCTCGGCCATCCAGGCCAGCTGCCCGGCCGGCGAGTCGGTCAGGGCGTAGCCGAGCGTCTGCGGCCGTGTGCTCTGGACGGCCGAATAGCCGCCCTCCTGCTGCTGGAACTCCTTCATCGCGGCCAGCCCGGCCAGGTCGCTTTCGTCCATCGCGACCTGCTCGTCGGGCGGCCGGGCGAACGGCATCGTCAGATGGATGCCGGCCAGGTCGCCCCGGTCGGCCTCGGCCATCGCCGCGGTGACGAAGGAACCCCAATCCACGCCGTGCGCCCCGTACCGTTCGTAGCCGAGTCGTCCCATCAGCGCCGTCCAGGCGGCCGCGACCCGTTCCACCGGCCAGCCGGAGCCCGCCGGTTTGTCACTGAAGCCGTATCCGGGCAGCGACGGGCAGACGACGTGGAAGGCGTCCGCGGGGTCGGGCGGATCGGTGAGCGGGCCGATGATGTCCAGGAACTCCGTCACCGACCCGGGCCAGCCGTGGCTGACCAGCAGGGGCAGGGCCCCTGGATGGGGCGAGCGGGCGTGCAGGAAGTGGATCTGCAGCCCGTCGATGCCGGTGCGGAACTGCGCAACGGCGTTCAACCGGGCCTCGGTGGCCCGCCAGTCGTACCGATGTGCCCAGTACGCGGCCAGCTCCTTCGAGTATTGCAGTGGCATTCCCTGGGACCAGTCGCCGACCGTCTCGGCCTCCGGCCAGCGGGTGCCGGCCAGCCGGTGCCGCAGATCAGCGACTTGTGCGTCAGGGATGTGCACCCGGTAAGGGGTGACGCGCGCATTCATACGTGCTCCTTTCCGGATCCTCCAGATGGCGGGCGGTCGGCACCAAGGTCGCGCGGCGGTATCGAACGCAGCTCGAGTCCGCGTGCAGCGGCGGCCCGAGCCGACACCGGCACGTCACCGCCGACGGCGGCCGTCCCCGCCGGGGGACCGGCGCCGGCGCACGGACACCGGACGTACGGTGTCCCACAGGTCCCGCATGGACGCGTCGACGTCGTAGCGGGGCCGCCAACCGAGGAGCCGCCCGGCGCGGGAGTTGTCGACGCGGATCCAGTCGGCTCCGGCGCTACGGCCGGCCACGTCGCCGGGACGCTCGCGGATGCTCTCCGGCGGCAGCCCCGTCGCCCTGACCAGCGCGTCGATCAGTTCACGTATGTGCAGTGCCTCTCCTCGGCCGAGGTTCACCAGCGGGTCGGCGAGCGGGCTGCGGGCCGCCCGGACGACGGCGTCGGCGGCGTCCCTGACATCGACGTAGTCCCGTCGGGCGTCGGCGACGGTCAGCTCCACGCCCTCGCCGGCCGCGCCGTCCCGGAGCCTGGCGGCGAGGGCGCCGAAGAAGCTCTCGGGGGCCGGGTACGGGCCGATCGTGTTGGTCACCCGGAGCACGATGCCGTCCAGGAGGCCGGCCCGGACGGCCTCGAGCACCATGCGCGAGGCGGTGAGCTTCGCCCGGGCGTACAGCGTCTGCGGCCGCGGTGGCAGGTCCTCGTCGATCAGGGTGCCGTGCGACACCGGGCCGTACTCGTGAATGGTGCCCAGATGAACCAAGCGCGGGGGATGTGCCATGCTCCGCGCGGCACCCAGCAGCCGCTCCACCAGACGCACGTTGGTGTAGCCCATCTCCTCCTCGGTCCGGCCCCAGCCGAGCGTGGCGTTGACGACCGTGCCGACCCTCTCGGCGGTGAGCACCGCCGCCAGCTCCTCGGCCGTGTATTGGACGACGTCCATCGGCAAAAACCGGTACGCGTCCACGACGGGGGTACGGCGTCGGGAGACCGCCACGACACGGGCGCCTCGCCCTGCGAACGCGGCGCAGATGTGGCGGCCCATGCAGCCGGTGCCGCCGAGGACCGCGACGGCCCCCTCCACCGGGGCCGACATCACTCCGGGCCGTCCGCGCGGCGGTCGGCATCCACCACGCCGGCCGCCGCACGGCCGCCCTCGAGGGCCAGGCAGTCGCTGTACAGCGGAAGCCCGCCCGCGACCTCGGCCTGCGCCAGAGAGCGCGCGTCCCGGTCCCGCCCGGAGATGACAAACTCCATGCCGCTGGGCCAGGGCACGCCGAGCGTGGGGTCGAACGGGTCGACGGCCTGCTCGAGTTCGGCCCTGTACGCGGTACTGACCAGGTAGGACATCACGGTGTCGTCGTCGAGGGCGAGGAAGGCGTGTCCGACCCCGACGGGGAAGTACGTGGCCCGGAAAGTGCGGGCGTCCATGTGGACCATGTCCCACCGGCCGAAGGTCGGTGAACCCACCCGGACGTCCACCACGACGTCCATCGCCCGTCCCCGCGCGCAGTAGACGTACTTGGCCTGCCCCGGTGGCGTGGTTGTGAAGTGAATGCCGCGCAGGACCCCCTTGGTCGAACTGCTGTGATTGGTCTGGGCGAGCGAGAAGTCATGGCCGACCGCGGCCACGAACGCCGACTCCTGAAGGGGGGACACGAAGAGTCCGCGCTCGTCGGTGTGCGTCTGCGGCGTGAACTCGAAGGCGCCGGCCACGGCGAGTGCGCGGGTACGCATCCCTCTCACCGCCCCTCGACGACGCTGAGCTCGGGAAGAGGAAAGACCAACCGGCCCCCGCCGGCGAGGAAGTCGCGCTCCCGCTCGACGAACCCGTCGCGGTAGATCCACGGAAGGACCAGCAACTGGTCGGGGCGGTGCGCCTTGGCCTCGGATTCGGAGACGATCGGTATCCCGGTGCCGGGGGTGAAGCAACCGGCCTTGTCCTCGTTGGGCTCACCGACGCACGGGAGCTCGTCGGGGCCGAGACCGCAGTACTGGAGGATCACATTGCCCTTGGTCGAGGCGCCGTAGCCGACCGTCAGCTTCCCCGCCTTGCGGGAGTTGTCCAGGAATTCCCGCAGAGCGTCGCGGTATCGCTCGCTGCGTGCCGCGAACCGGGTGAACGGCGTGGGGCCGTCCAGTCCGAGGGCGGCTTCCCGCGCGCGGATCGCGGCCAGGCCCTTCTCGTCCACGGGAAGCCGGGCGGGGGTCCGGGCGAGAGTGACGTCCAGACTGCCGCCGTACACGTCGGTCGGTTCCGCCTTGATGACCGTCAGCCCCACTCGCTCGGCCATCCACTCGATCTGCCGCAGGCTGTAGTACGCGAGGTGTTCATGGCAGACGACGTCGTAGGCGGTCGCCTCCAGCATCGACGGCAGGTAGCTCTGCTCGGTCACCCACACCCCGTCGTCGGCGAGGATGTCGCGGATGTCCTGCATGAACTGCATGGGGCGCGGCAGGTCGTAGAACATCGCGATCGAGGTGACGGCCTTGACGCGGCGAGCACCGAACCGTTCGGTGAACACCTCCTTGGAGAAGAAGTCAGTGATCAGCTCGGCGTGAGGCGGGTACAGATGACGGAACTTGGCACCGACCGGGTCCACGCCCACCAGGGCCGGGCCGTCTGCCGGGTACTGCCGTACCAGGGTGGAGTCGTTGCTGCCGATGTCCATCACCAGGTCGTCGGGGCCGAGAGCGACCAGCTTCGTGATGGCGTCCACCTTGCTCTTCAGGTGCCGGACCATGAAGGGGCGGATGCCTGAACGGTAGCCGTAACCGTTGCCGTACATGAGGCCGAAGTCGGCTACGTGCCGCAGCTGCACGAGTCCACAGCCGTCCGGCGCGCACTGGACGAGTTGGAGCGGGACCACGGGGACGACTTCCTCGCGTGACCGGGGAAAGACGCCGGTCAGGGCCTGTGGACCGAGGTCCAGCACGGGCAGCAGCGTGCGGTTGCCGCAGACACGGCAGCGATCGATGACCACTCGTCCTCCTGGTGGTGAAACGGGCCCTGTTGCCCCGGCCGGCCCGGCAGACGCCGGTGAGCCGAGACGGTGCCACGAAGGGCTCGAGGATCCGTCGACTCGCTCCTTCGTGCTCTGCCGGGGGCGGCCGGACAGCCGAGGACGGTACGACCGGGTCTCCAGACGCCGCTTCTACGGTGAGTGCCGTAGAAGGCCGACGGCGCCTTCCGAAGGGGACACCGGCATGAGCGAACTGACCGAGACGGGGCCGCGCGACGCCTCCTGGGGGCGGGCGAGGAGCGTGCGGCCGGGCGACGCGCCCTTCACCGGATCCACCGCTCTGCGGTCCCGTGCGGACGCCACGCTGCCCGAGCGGTTCCGGCGCTCCGCGGCGGCCGTCGGATCCGGAGCCAAGATGTCCACCGAGGACTTCGCCGGCTGGCTCGCCGAGCGCAGCGTCGCTCATCCGTTTCGCGTCCACAGGATTGCGTTCGACCAGCTCCAGGGCTGGTCGTTCGAACCGGTCACGGGGAACCTGGTCCACGACAGCGGGCGCTTCTTCACCGTGCACGGCCTGCGGGTGCGCGTGACGGAGGGAGCCCATGACTGGCAGCAGCCGATCATCAACCAGGCGGAGGTCGGTGTCCTCGGCATTCTCGCCAAGGAGTTCGACGGCGTACTGCACTTCCTGATGCAGGCGAAGATGGAGCCGGGCAATCCGCGGCTGGTCCAGCTCTCACCCACAGTGCAGGCCACCCGCAGCAACTACACCAAGGCGCACGGGGGCGGGTCCGTGAAGTACCTCGAGTACTTCACGGGCCGGCGGCCGACCCGTGTCCTCGTCGACGTCCTCCAGTCCGAGCACGGCGCGTGGTTCCTGCACAAAGCCAACCGGAACGTCATCGTCGAGACGCGCGAAGACGTCCCGCCCGACCCGGACTTCTGCTGGCTGACCCTGGGGCAACTCGGTGAACTGCTGCTGGAGGACCACGTGGTGAACATGGACTCCCGGACCGTCCTGGCATGTGCACCCCATCTTCTGACCGAGCCGCAGGCGCTGTCCTCCGACACCGAACTACTGTCCTGGATCACCACGGAGAAGGCCCGTCACCAGGTGCGGGCCGAGCCGCTGCCGCTCGCGAAGACGGAGGGATGGGTGCGCACCGAGTCGGCCGTCCGCCGCCTGGACGACCGGTTCTTCAGAGTGGTCGCCGTCCGGGCCGAGGCGGCGAACCGTGAGGTGGCCGGCTGGACGCAGCCGCTGTTCGAGCCGGTCGCGACCGGCGTGACGGCGTTCCTCGCGGGCCGCTTCGGCGGCGTGCCGCACCTGCTGGTCCACGCCCGGGCGGAGGGCGGGTTCCTGGAAAGCGTGGAACTCGGCCCCACCGTGCAGTGCGTCCCGGACAACTACAGGGGACACGCGGCGCCTGCCGCCCCGCGCTTTCTCGACCTGGTGCTGAACGCCGCGCCGCACAGTATCCGCTACAGCGCGCTGCACTCGGAGGAAGGCGGCCGATTCCTCAACGCGGTCAGCCGGCATCTCGTGGTGGACGTCGACACCGCCGCACTGTCGACGCCGCCCGAGGGATACCGCTGGGTGACCCCGGGACAGCTGAACTGGCTCGCCCGGCACAGCCGTTATGTCAATGTGCAGGCCCGCTCCCTGCTCGCGGCCCTCAACAGCGGGGCGGTCAAGCTGTGACGCGGCCGCTTCGGGTGGGGGTCATGGGATGCGCGGACATCGCCAGGCGCAGGATGCTCCCGGCCATTGCCCGGGCGCCGCAGACCGAGATCGTCGCGGTGGCCAGCCGCCAGGCGGGGCGCGCCCGGAAGCTGGCTGACGTCTACGGATGCCGAGCAGTGCAGGGATATGAGGCGCTGCTCACGGACGAGGGGGTCGAAGCGGTGTACGTGCCGCTGCCCGCGGCCCTGCACGCCGAGTGGGCCGAAGCGGCACTGCTCGCGGGCAAGCACGTGCTCGTGGAGAAGCCGGTGTCGCTGCGCCGCGAGACGACCAGCAGACTGGTCGAGCTGGCTGCGAGCCGGCGTCTTGCCCTGATGGAGAACGTCATGTTCGTGCACCACGGCTTGCACGCAGTCGTCCGCAAACTCCTCGCCGAGGAGGCCATCGGTGAACTACGGGCTTTCGAGGCGCACTTCACGGTCCCGCGGCGCGCCCTGGACGACATCCGCCTGCAGCCCGAACTGGGGGGCGGCGCCCTGTGGGACACGGGGGTGTATCCGCTGCGTGCCGCCCGGTACTTCCTGGGGCCCGGTCTGCGGGTCGCCGGCGCCTGTCTGGTTCGGGGCGGCGGACACCGGGTCGACTCGGCCGGGTCGGCGCTTCTCGTGGCACCGGACGGCACCGGCGTCCACGCCTCCTTCGGTCTCGATCACGCCTATCGCAGCGCCTACACCCTCTGGGGGACCGGCGGCAGCATCGCGGTGGACCGGGCCTTCACGCCACCGGCCTCTCATCGGCCGATCATCCGGCTGGACGACGGCTCCGGCGTGCGGGACCTTGCTGTTCCCGCCGAGGACCAGGCGTACAACACCGTGATGGCGTTCGCCGCGGCGGCAAGGGCGGGCGGCACGCCCGACGGGGTCTGCCCGGAACAGGCCCGCCTGCTCGACGACGTGCGTGCGGCGGCGACACGGGGCGGGTGAGCCTTGCGTGAACGGACTGTGGGCCAGGACTTCGGCGTCCTGGCCCACAGCCGTTTTCCGTACCGCCTCGGACCCGCCCGGGGGATTCGGCGGGCCCGCGCGCGCACGGGCCCTCAGCGCGCCGGCTCGGCGACGTCGTCAGAGGCGGTCTCCGACTCGACTTCCTGCGCGGCGGGCTTCATCGAGGGCAGCGCGAACATGAGGAGGAAGGCGAGCACCATGCCGCCGATCGCCCACCACAACGAGTTGGTGAAGCCGTCGACGAAGGCGGCGCCGCTGGAGCGTTCCGCGGCGGTTGATCCGTCGACGACGTCGAAGTAGGCCACCGAGGCCAGACCGAGACCGATCGCCATGCCCATCTGGTTGACGGTGTTGGTCAGCCCCGAGGCGGATCCGGCGTGCTCGAAGGGGACGTTGGCCAGGACCGCACTCGTCAAGGGCGCCATGATCATGCCAAGAGCCCAGCCCGCAACAACCAGGACTGGTGCCAGCTCCCAGGACGTGGCGCCGATTTCCTGGGTGTCGGCGACCCAGTAGTAGCCGAACAGCCCGGCGATCATCAGCAGGGCACCGGCCTGAAGCACGGTGCGCCCGAATCTCGGCATCAGCTTGCGCATGGCGACGTTGGTCGACACCGCCATCGTGGCGCCGAACAGCAGACTCGTGAGAGCGGCATGGACCGCACTCCAGCCGAGCCCGATCTGCATGTACAGAGCACCGGTGAGCGAGAAGAGACCGAACGTGGTGCCGAAGGTGAGCTGTACGGCGATGCCGGCCGCGAAGCTCTTGATCCTGAACAGCGACAATTCGATGAGCGGCGTGCTCCGGGCGCGGATCTTGGCCCGCTGGTGCAGTACGAAGACGACGAAAGTGGGAACGCTCGCGGCCATGGCCGCGAAGCTCCAGGCGGGCCAGTCCGCCTCCCTGCCCTGGGTCAGCGGGTAGACCAGCAGCAGCAGGCTCAGCGAGGCCAGGGCGACTCCGACGAGGTCGAGACGGACGGCATGGGGCGCCTTCGACTCGGTGAGGTAGCGCTGGCCCATGATCAGACCGACGATGCCGATCGGGAGGTTGATGAGGAAGATCGGCCGCCAGCCGAGGCCGAACAGATCCCACTGCACGAGCAGCGCACCGATGACAGGCCCGGACACCGCGCCGATGCCGCTGATGGCGCCGAACAGTCCGTATACCTTGCCGCTCTCCTCGGGACGGAACGTCACATGGATGATCGACAGTACCTGCGGCACCATCATGGCGGCCATGACGCCCTGCAGGATGCGTGCTCCGATCAGCATCTCCGGGCCCATCGCCAGGCCGGAGAGGGCAGACGCCACGGTGAAGCCCAGCATGGAGAGCTGAAAGACCCGCTTGCGGCCCCAGATGTCGCCGAGCCGCCCGCCGGTGATCAGACCCACGGCGAAAGCGAGGGTGTAGCCGCCCGTGATCCACTGGATGGCGCTGTACGAGGCGTCCAGGTCCCGCTGGACGGTGGGGATCGCGACGTTGACGATGGTCGCGTCGACCAGGTCCAGCAAGGACGCGGTCAGCACAACGGCCAATGCGATCCACCGGCGCCGGTCTTCGGCGGAGCCCGGAGGAGCCTCCTGGGCAGCGTTCATGGTCCCAGCTCCTGAAGATTGTGGGGCGGACAACTCGTCCCGCGAACGCTTTGACGCTAGACCCCAATTAGGTCAAGAGACGTCCGAAATAGCGCGCTGGGAGGAAGGCTGTTCACAGTCGTCGACGGACTGGGTCGCTCGGGCGCCCAGATCACGCATGTATGCGACAAGAGCGGGAGGTTCGTGCACGTCAAACCGGCATCCGAGGCTCACCAGACGAAATGCCAGCCAGCCGAGGGAATCGGCCTGCGTACGGAGCCGGCAGCTGCCCTCGGACAGTTCCTCGAGTTCGTCGCCACCCGTCCTGCCGAGCCGGTCCTCGATCTCGCTCGCCGGAGCGTACAAGGTGGCCACGGCCTGGTGGAGGGGAGCGAGCTCGGAGAGCCGGCGGGTGACGTACACCGCGGCGTCCTCGAACGGCAGGGACCGAAACGGCGCGCGTACGCCCGTCGGCTGCGGGTCGCGGATGCGGTCGACACGGAACGTCCGCCAGTCGTCACGGGCATTGTCGTACGCCACGAGATACCAGCGACGGCCAGTCGGCACCAGCCGGTGAGGTTCCACGAGCCGTTGGGTGTCCTGCGGCCGGCTCGGCTCCTGGCCGGGCCGGCCGCTTGCCGACCGGTACGCGAAACGCAGTTGGTCCCGGCCGGCCACGGCGGCGGCGAGCACCGTCAGATGCTCGGCGGCGACCCCGGGGCTGTAGCCCTGCAGCGGCACGGTCGCCGCACCCAGGACACTCACCCGGTGCCGCAGGCGCGACGGCAGGACTTGCTCCAGCTTCGCCAGCGCCCGCACGGCGGCCTCCTCGATGCCGTCCACCGTGTGCGTCGCCGTGCGCAGTCCGATGGTGATGGCAACGGCCTCGTCGTCGTCCAGCAGCAGCGGGGGCATGGCGGCTCCCGCGCCCAGGCGGTATCCGCCCACCGCACCCCTCGTGGCGTCGACCGGATACCCGAGGTCACGCAGGCGGTCGATGTCCCGGCGGATGGTGCGAGGACTCACGCCCAGCCGTTCGGCCAGTTCGCTGCCGGGCCACTCCCGCGGCATCTGTAAGAGGGACAGCAACTTCAACAGTCGTGCCGAGGTCTCACTCATGGCGTCCAGGATGTCAGCTGTTCACGGGCGTGCCCGGTGCGCGGCCTCGTGGCCGCAGCGCGGGGCGGGCATACTCCGCTCACGCGGTCAGCGTCCCCAGGTGACCGGCAGGGACGTCAGGGTGTGGTTGATCTCGCCCACGTGCCAGGGTAGTTCCCCTTCGTCCACGGCCAGCCGCAGATCCGGCAGGCGCCGGACCAGTCCGGTCAGCGCGATCTCCATCTCCATCCGGCCGAGGTGTTTGCCGAGGCAGTGATGGATGCCGTGACCGAAGGACAGATGCGGATTGTGGAGGCGGCCCAGGTCCAGGCGGTCCGGATCCTCGAAGACGGTACCGTCCCGGTTCGCCGAGGCCAGCGACAGCAGGACCGCGTCACCCGCGGCGATCTCGACACCTCCGATCTCCATGTCCTGCGCCGCGATCCGCGGGAAGCCGGAGGTGTCGGTCGCGAACAGGTTGACGTGCCGGAGGATCTCGTCCACCGCGCTCGGGATGCGGGCGGGCTCCTCGACCAACCACTCCCACTGGTCCTGATGATGCGCGATCAGCGCCAGGACCGAGTTGGCGAGCTGATTCGCCGTGGTGTCGAATCCCGCGCCGATCAGGGTGAAACCGAACGTGACCAGCTCCGCTTCGCTGAGCCGGTCGTCCTGGTCACGGGCCGCGATCAGCTCCGACAGCATGTCGTCCGTCGGCTCGGCCCGCTTGTCCGCGATCAGCCCGACGATGTACTCGCTCAGTTTCGCCAGGCCCTCCAACGATGCCTCGCCGCCCGCCCGGTCGTCGACGGTGGCGAAGGAGCGGGCCCACACCTCGAACTTCCGCAGATCCTCGGGCGGGACACCGAGCAGCTCACCGATCACCGTCAGGGGAAAGGGGAGGGCGAGCTGCGGCACGAGGTCGGCGGGGGAGCCCTTGGCCTCGATGTCGTCGAGCAGTTCGTCCAGTACCGACTGCACGCGCGGTCGCATGCGCTCCACCCGGCGGGCCGTGAAGGCCCCGGCCACCAGCTTGCGCAGCCGGGAGTGTTCGGGCGAGTCCATGGAAATGATCATGTCGGGGGTCGTGTACATGGTGCCGCCGATCCGTGGCGCACCGGGACCGCAGGCCAGGGCCCTGCTTAGGCGCGGATCGGCCTGGGCGGCCCGCACGTCCTCGTACCGGGTGACGAGCCAGGCGTCCACCCCGCCCGCCGTCCGGACGCGTTTCACCGGCTCCTGGGTCCGCCACCCGGCGTAGCGGGGATCGGGCCCCCGGTAGGAGGAGCCCTTGAAGGGGAAGACCTCGGATTCCCGGAACGCGGACTCCTGGGAGTCGGATCCTCGGGACTCGGTCTCTCGGGACGACGACACGATGGTGGCACCTCCACAAGTGCGCGCTGCCGACCGGCAGACGGCTGGGGACGTTGGAAGAGCTTCGGGCATCCGCTCAGGACGGGTTGTGGATCTTGTCGGCCCAGTTGGGAGAGTCGTGTGTGACCCGGCGCGAGCGCGTGTACCACTCGCCGTCCTGGCGGACCAAGACGTCCTGCACCGTCGTCGTCGGTTCGAAGCTCACCTTGCCCGCGGCGTCCGTCATGCTGACCATCGCCTGGTAGCCGACCCGCAGGACGTCGTCCGACTGGGGCTCGATGCGCATCCGGTCGAACCAGTACCGGTAGACGATCCCGTCGTAGTAGGCGACCTCGTCCGCCCGTGCCTGACGCGCCGACATCTCGCCCACCAGCGGCCGGTCCGGGTCGCCCCGGCGGGCACGCATCTCGGTGAGCAGCGCGTTCCTGCCCTCGATCCGCCACCCGTTGGGCACGTGCTCGATGGAGCCGTCCTCGGTCATCGTCTCCAGGAACTCCTCCAGCCGCCGCTCCTCCAGCAACGGCATCTGCCGGGCGTAGAACTGCAGGACTTCGACGTAGAGCTGGGCGTCGACCCGCCGGGTGGAACGCTGCGGTGCGTGCATCAGTACCCTCCTCGTGATCTCGGGCAATCCGCCGGGGCCGCCGTCCGGCCGGCGATCCCGGCGGGGCTCACTCCGCCGGTCCGGCGAGTACCGCCGCGTAGTTCTTCCTGGCCGCCGTGTCGTACTGGAGTGCCACGTGGCTCGTGGCGGAGGTGATGTCCCGCCACACCCGCTGGAGCGGGTGCCGGAACCCGAGACCGGTGGTGCCCGCCGCGGCGACGAGCAGGCCGACGGCCTCCCTGACCGCCTCCGCGGCGAAGGTGGCGTTGCGTTCGTTGCGTGCCATGTGGTCGGGCGTGAACAGGCGCCCGTCGAGTACACAGGTGTTCTCCTCGACGAGATGGCGTGCGGCGTCGACCCGGCCGGAGGCGCGTACCAGGGCCGACTCGTTGGCCGCGGTGCGCCGACGTCCGGTGAGACCGGCGGCGAAGGCGCGCAGCGCGCCGGTTCCTGCGCCGATCACCGGAGCGATGAAGGTCAGACCGCCGACGGCCTGGAACGGCACGTTGTGGGCGGAAGCGTCCGAGTGCGCATTGAGCCCGGTGACCATGGCGCCCCGGTCGAATGTCAGATGGTCCGGGACGGTGGCGGAGTCCACGACGACGGTGTGGCTGGCGGTTGCCCGCATGCCGACGCTGTCCCAGTCCTGGTGTACGGTGCACTCTCCCCGGGGAAGGGCGAAGAACCGCAGCCGGGACGGCCCGTCGCCGGAGCCCACGGCGGCGCAGAGCAGCACCCAGTCGGCGAAGTCGACGCCGCTGACGTAACTCCACCGGCCTGTCAGGCGCCAGCCCCCCTCGACGGCATCGGCTCGCCCGCCGGGCATCAGCGCCGTCGCGACCATGGTGTCCGGGCCGCCCGACCACAGCGCCCGCTGCCCCTCGTGCGGGAGGTGGCAGGCGAACCGTGCGGAGTAGGCGCTCAGCGAGGCGCACCAGGCGGTGGCCGCACACTCCCGGCCCAGCGCGACGACCGCTTCGGTGAGGTCCGCGAACGACCCCTCGGTCCCACCCCACCGGGCGCCCACGAAGTGCCGGGCGAACCCCGTCTCCCGGAGGGAACCGGTGACTTCCGGCGAGAGCCGGCCGACCCGGTCGGCGGTGTCGGCGTGCTGCGCGGCGAGGTTGCACAACTTGTCCACGGGAAGAGCCGGTTCGGCTGTCGTCCGTGCGGAGGTGTGCCCGTCCATTTCGTACCCTTCCTGTCGGCCGTCCGGGTCAGACGGCGTCCGCGAAACGGGCGAGAGTCTCTCCCGGACTCGGGGTGTCCAGGGCCTTGTGGATGTTCCACGCTCCGTCGCCGTGCCGGTGCAGCTTGACGTGCGCCAGTTCCACCCGGGTGCCTCGGCTGCCCGCCGCGATGAAGTCGACCTCGATCTCGCTAGCCCGGTCGTCGTCGGGAACGGACTGCCAGCGGCCGTCTATCCGCCAGGTCATGGCGAGCCTGTGCGGCGGGTCCCATTCCAGCACGCGGCCCCAGGTGACCTCGTTGCCGTCGACGTCCCACTCGTAGTAGCGGCCGCCGACGAAGGGCTCGAAGGCGAGACCGGCCCGCTCCTTCTTGACCAGCACGTGCGAGGGCGGCCACCAGTCGGCGGGATGCTCGGTGAAGACCTCGAAGCAGTGCTCCACGGGCGCTGCCACAACGACCGACTTCCTGACGTCGGGGATCTCTTCGGGCATCGGAAACTCCTCAACTCCGAGGGGCGCGGGGCCCGCACCTGCGGACGCCGCCAACTCTCGTGCCGAGGCCTTGACATCGCGTCGAACCATGCTCGACCGGCCTCTGCCTCCAGCCCGTTTCGAGACCCGCGCAAGCAGACGTTGACACGGTCGTGCGCGGCGGACTGTCAAGGACGGGAGAGCGGGATGACAGGCACGGAACGACGGACGGCCTTCGTCACCGGTGCGACCAGCGGGATCGGCCTGGCGGTGACCGAGCTGCTGGCCCGCCAGGGCATGGCGGTCTTCGGCTGTGCGCGGGGCGCGGAGAACGTGCGCGACCTGGTGAAGCGGCTGCGGGAGGAGGGCCTGGAGGTCTCGGGCACGGTGTGCGACGTCACCTCGGCCGAGCAGATACGGACGGCCGTGGCGGAAGCGGTCGCCACCTACGGGCCGATCGGCGTGCTGGTCAACAACGCGGGGCGCAGCGGCGGCGGTGAGACCGCGCATCTCGACGACAGCATCTGGACGGACGTGATCGACACCAACCTGCACGGTGTCTTCCGGGTCACCCGCGAGGTCCTGTCCAGGGGCGGCATGATCGACGCCGGCTGGGGACGCGTGATCAACATCGCGTCCACGGGCGGCAAGCAGGGCGTGCCGCTTGCCGCCCCCTACTCCGCGTCCAAGCACGGGGTGGTCGGCTTCACCAAGGCCGTGGGTCTGGAACTGGCCCGGACCGGCGTCACGGTGAACGCCGTCTGCCCCGGCTACGTCGAGACCCCCATGGCCGAACGCGTCCGTCAGGGCCATGCCGCGTACCACGGCGTCAGCGAGGAGGAGATCCGGAGCCGGATCGAGGGACGCATCCCGATGGGGCGCTATGTGTCGGCGGAGGAGGTTGCGGGGCTCGTCGGCTATCTGACCACGGACGCCGCCGCCGCGATCACGGCCCAGGCGCTCAACGTCTGCGGCGGACTCGGCAATTACTGATGACTCTCACGAATCAGGGCGGGACGATGAAGCAATCGGCCGACACCGTCCGGACGCGTCCGGACGAGGCCGCCTTCCGGGCGACGATGGGCTGTTTCCCCACCGGGGTGACTCTGCTCACCTGCGGACGGGACGACGACCTGGTCGTCATGACCCTCAACAGCCTCACCTCCGTGTCCCTGGATCCGCTGCTGATCCTGGTGTCCGTCAAGGCGGACGGCCGGATGCGGCCGCGCGTGCGGGCGCGCGGCGGATACGCGGTCAGTGTGCTCAACGGCGACCAGCGCGACCTGGCACGGGAGTTCTGTCTGCCGGACCGGCCCGAGGGCGCCGCTGCCATGAGCCGCCTCGGCGGTGTGCCGGGCCTGACCGGACACACGGTCGTGCCCTCGGCCGCTGCCTGGTTGGAGTGCGAACTGCACGACGAGATCGAGGCCGGGGACCACACACTGCTCGTCGGCCGGGTGGTCGCTGTGTCCGGCGGTCGGCCGGGCCGGCCGCCGCTCGTCTTCCACCACGGTTCCTACAGCGCCGTCCCCGGCACGGACGGAGTGGCGACGTGACCGTCGTCGTCGCCCCGCCGGGAGAACTGACGCCGCTCGCCGACGGCGTCTACGCCTACCTCCAGCCGCCGGGCGGCTGGTGCCTGAACAACGCCGGACTCGTCGTCGGCCCCGACACCTGCGTGCTCGTGGACACCGCCGCCACCGAGGCCCGTACCAGGCACCTGCGCGATCAGATCGACGCGGTCGTGGCGGGCGGCCCCGACTTCGTCGTCAACACCCACTTCCACGGCGACCACGTGTTCGGCAACGGCCACTTCGCGCCCCGGGCGACCGTCGTCGCGCACGAGGGGACCCGCGCCGACATGGCGGAGGCGGGCCTCGGCCTGCGCGGACTGTGGCCGCAGGTCGCCTGGGGCGAGACCCCGCTCGTGCTGCCGACCCTGACCTTCCGCAACGCGCTCACACTGCATCTGGGCGCGGCCGGGCCCCGGGTCGAACTGCTGCACATCGGACCGGCCCACACAGCGAAGGACGTCGCCGTGTGGGTTCCCGAGCGGAGTGTGCTGTTCACCGGAGACGTGGTCTGGTCGGGCGTCACCCCGTACGTACTCATGGGGTCGGTGGAGGGTTCGCTGCGGGCTGTTGCCCGGATGCGCGCGCTGCGGCCCCGAGTGGTGTTGCCGGGCCACGGCGCGGTCGGCGGACCGGAGCTGCTGGACCGGACCGAAGAGTACCTGCGGTGGTGCCGCAAAGTCGCGGAGGACGGCCTGTCGGCCGGGCTGTCCCCGCTGGAGGCCGCCCGGCGTGCCCGCCTCGGCCCGTACGCCGACCTGACCGAACCGGAACGCCTCGTCGGCAACCTCCATCGCGCCTACGCCGAGCTTGAGGGGCTGCCACCGGGGGCCCGGATCGACGTCGCCGGGTCGTTCAGGGAGATGTGCGAGTTCCACGGCGGTCTGCCGGAGTGCCGGGCCTGAGGCGCGGGCCGGTGACGCACCGATGCGTCACCGGCCCGTCCCGGCCAGGACCAGCGCCTCCAGGGCGCCACCAGCGCCGAGGATGCGGGCATCCGGGCCGACACCTGCGCCAGACGCCCCGCGGCCCTGGCGTACCGATCACCCCCGAGGAGTTGCCGGCACTCTTTGGCCGGATGCGATGCCGTCCACTGAGCGACCAGGGCGTCATCCACCGCCAACAGCACTTCGGCCCCGGTCTCGTCCAGAGCCTGCGCCAAGGCCGTCATCGGGCCGAGCAGAACGCAGCCGCCGTATCGGAGAAGGACCGGGCCGAACGTGAGGCAAATCCGCGGTCGGCGCCGCTGCTCGAACACCCAGCCGGGCACCCGGACCTCACCGTGGCGAATCGGTACTCGGGCGGTTCGGCCACCGACCAGCGGTACTGCACCCAGGAAACGTTCCGTGAGGTCACCAAAACCTCATGGATCCGTCGGCCTCGCCGTCACCGCTGGGCCGGCCCGCTCCGGCGGATGATCCTGGAGCGCGTCCGCAGGCTGCCACCGGGCTCGCGCACCAGCACGTCGTCCACGGTGTAGGTGGGCTGGAAGGACAGCCCCTCCTCGCCCATCTGGGCGACGAGTGTGTAGTAGGAGACCCCCAGCGCACCGTCGGCCAGCCGCTCGATGAGTAACTGGCCGAACCAGTGCTGGGTCGACACACCCTTGTACCGGGGCAGCCGGGCCCGCATGGCGGCGATCATCTCGGCCCGGCCGGCGGTCCGCCCACCGTCGGCGTGCACCACCTCGCCGTCGTCGGTGAACGTCTCGGCGAAGCCCTCGATGTCGAGGGAGTCGGCCCGTCGCATCTGCCGGGCGTAGAACGCCTGGACCTCCGCGTAAAGGTCTCCAGTGGCCTGCGCGACCGAATTGTTCAGGACTTGGGACACAATGACTCCCCTCAACGATGTACGAGACGCCGTCAACGGTGCCCGACTTGCCTCCAACTCCGCTGGAGACCAGGTCAACCGGACGATGCTCTCGCGCGGCCCGCTGCACCGGCTGTGTGGTCCGCCCTCGAGCGCTCGTCGAGCCGAAGGACGCACCGTGAAGCTGTCAGCACACTGAGCCGAGAGGTGAAAAGGCATGGATGACATCCCAGAAACCACGACCTTGGCCGGCACCTGGAGCGAACACCTCACCGTGGAGGGACAGTCGTACACCAGCACGCTGCGCTTCACCGAGAACGGACGGGCCATGATCCTTGCCGGACCGCGCCCCGGCTCCGTCGGAGCGGGCTACTGGGACAGGACCGGCCCGGACACCTTCTCGTTCCGGATCGTGGAGCTGGAGTTCGACGAGAACGGGCTCTTCTCCGGCTGGGTCGACATCGAACAGGCCGGGGTGCTGAGCGGGGACACCTTCGCGTGCAGCGGCATCTCCCACGTCCACGACGCGAACGACCGGCTGCTGGCCAGTGTGCGCGCCGAGGGCAGGTCGACTCGCATCTGACAGCGCCGGTGCCGCCGGAGCGCGCCGGAACGCGCCGCACCGAAGGCAGTGCGCGCGTTCCGGCGAAGCCGACGTGCCGGTCTCAGCCGCGTGAACGGTGACGCCGGGTCAGCGCATCGAGGACCGGTACAACCTCACGCGGAGACGGCATGGTCAGCCACTCGGCGTGCAGGGCGTCCGCCCCCGCGCGGAACGAGGGCTCGTGCAGCACTCGCAGGAGCCGCGCCCGCATCACGTCGGCGGATTGCCGCTTGTGATCGAGCGTCAGCCCCGCTCCGTGCCGCAGCACATAGGGTGCGTACGTCGCCGACTCCAGCCCTTCTGCCTCGATGAGCTGCGGCACCCGATGGGCCGCCGCGGCCATGACCGTGCCGCTGCCGCCGTGGTGGACGATCGCGGAACAGGTGGGCAGCAGCTGATTGAAGGGAACGTAATCGAGGGCGCGCACGTTGTCCGGGACCCGCTGCCCGGTCAACTGGACCTCGTTGAGCGTGGCGACGACCTCGATGTCCAGGTCGGCCACCATCTGCAGCAGCTTGGTGACCAGGGCCCCGTTGGACGCGTACTCCCGTCCCGACATGCCCAGGGACACCGCCACCCGGGGCCGCTGCGGACGCTCGTGGAGCCACTCCGGCATGACATCCGCCCCGGTGTAGGGCACCCGACGCATCGAGACGGTCGGCGCCGGGGTGTCCAGACGCAGCACAGCCGGAGTCGGGTCCAAGGTCAGCTGCCCCAGCAGGAGTTCGTCATCGACTGTGACGCCGTGCCGCCGAGCGGCCTCGGTAACCGCCTGCGCGAGTGGGTCCGGCTGTCCCGTCCACTCCGCCTTGCCCAACCTCAGATACCGCTGCCGGGCCCAGCCGCAGTAGTCCGGCCCCCACAGGAACCTTGCGTGCGCCGCACCGGTGACCCGTGCCGCGATGGCTGCGGCTGGCCACATGTCCCACAGGACGAGATCGGGTTCCCAGGCACGGGCGATGTCCACCAGGTGGTCCGTTCCAGGAATGGCCCCGCCGTCCCAGTCGCCCGGGGAGTGGAAGATCCGAGTCCCGGCGAGTGCGAAATAGCTGAACATGAACCAGGCGTGCTCGTCGGCGCCGGTGACGTTGAAGGCCTTCGCCAGGCGGTCGCGCTCCTCCTCGGGCAGGACGTAGTCCCCCACCTGAGACAGCGGCGGCATGGTGTCCGGCGTGCCCACCGGGACCGCGGAGAGACCGGCGTCAGTGATCTCCTCGACCAGAGCGGGGTGTGAGGCGACACGGGTCTCGTGCCCCGCGGCCTGGAACGCACGCGCCAAAGGCACGATCGGATAGAGATGCGCCGCCATGGGCCAGACGACGAACAGGATGCGCATAAGAAACTCCATTCGGCTTGCGGGTCCGCCGGGCGGTCACCAGGGCCGGATGCCTTCGTCCGTGACGAAGCAGCCCGTGGGTCCGTCCGCGCGGACCGTGGCGAGGTGGACCCCGATGGCGGCGCCATCCTCGGCCGTGCGCTCCCCGAAGCCGTCGTTGATGTCCGTCGCCACGAACCCCGGTGAGCAGGCGTTCACTTTGATCGGGGTGGACCGCAGCTCATTGGCGTACAACAGGGTCAGCATGTTCAGCGCGGCCTTGGACACGCTGTACGCCGTGATGGCCGGCATCTCGGACCCGTCCAGCCACGCGGGCAGTCCCATCTCGCTGGAGATGTTGACGATCCGGCCCGCCGCCGACCGGCGCAGCAGCGGAAGAACGGCGTTCGTGACAGCCGCCACGCCATGCACGTTGGTCTCGAACGTCGTCCTGAGCTGCTCGACACCGACCTCACTGGGCATGCTGGACGGCCACTCGATGTTGATCCCGGCGTTGTTGATGAGGATGTCGAGCCGGCCGTGGCGCTCATCGATGCGGCGCGCGGCCTGCTCGATCAGGCGCGGGGACGTCACGTCCAGATGGAGAAAGTGCGCGTCGGCCCCCTCGCCGCGCAGCCGCTCCACCGCGGCTTCACCGCGGGCCTTGTCACGGGCTCCGGCCAGCACCACGACGCCCAGCGCGCCCAGGCGCCGCGCGGCCTCGAATCCGATTCCCTTGTTGGCGCCCGTTATCAGGGCGATCTTGCGGTCTGCGGCCATGAGGGGAGCATCGCAGCGGCGGCTCGTGTCCTTCTGGTGCGGCGCTCATGCGCCCGCGAGCCGGGCCGCCCCCGGCCCGGCTCGCGGTCAGCTCTGCGAGCTGGGCAGCAGCGCTTCCACGATGCTCTGAACCGAGCCCGTGGGGATGAACCGGCCGACCGCGAACCCGGCTTCGACGAGCAGCCGCGCGTACTCGTCGCCGGTACGCTCCTGGCCGCCCGCCATGACGTGCATGGCGAAGTCGAACGCCTTGCTCGTGTGCGGAGCATCGCCCGGGGGGATGACCCGTTCGACGAGCAGCAGCCTGCTGCCCGGCTTCATCGCCCGTCGGCAGCCGCGCAGAATCGTGAGCACGTCGGAGTCGTTCCAGCCGTGCAGTACCGACTTCATCAGATACAGGTCCCCGCCCGCGGGCAACTCCCCGAAGATGTCACCGCCGGTGATCTCGCAGCGCTCGGTGAGCCCCTCCTCCTCGATGCAGTTCCGCTCCACCACGTGCGGCAGGTCGAACAACACGCCGGTCGTCCCGGGGCGGGCCCGGAGTACCGCGGCGAGCAGCGTGCCGTCCCCGCCCCCCACGTCGACGATGCGGCCCGTGTCGGGGAAGTCGTACGCCTCGACGATCGCCCCCCGTTCGACACGACTGTGCTCCTGCATGGCCGTATCGAACGCGGCGCCCTCCTCCGGGTTGTCTCGCAGGAACTCCCAAAACGGCTGACCGAAGGCCGTGGCGAAGGCTCCGTCGCCGGAACGCAGGGCGTGGTCGGCGTGCTGGAAGGCCCGGGCCGTGACCCTCCCCGACTGGGCGATCGTGGTCCGTACGGAACGGGGATGGTCCGACCGCAGGCGCTCGCCGACGGCGGTGAGGCCGAAGCAGCCCTGGGCCACCTCCGTGAACACCCCGCAGCCGGCCAGTGCCCGCAGCATGCTGTGCAGGGTGCCCGGATCGGTCCTGGTCAGCCGTGCGAGTTCTTTCGTGGGCTGGGGCCCGTCCGCCAGCAGATCGGCTATGGCCAGCTCCGCGGCCAGGTGCAGTGCCCGAGCGTAGATGAAGCCGTCACCGAGTGCCAGCAGCCGTAGACTTTCGTCCTGTTCCAAAGCGCCGCTCATCCGCTGTCTCCACTCCTTCGTCATCACGGTGGGGAGCAACAGCGTGTGCCAGCGCGCTCAACGCAGGCTTGAGGGCGGGATGCACCGAGCTCAGGCGTGTCCGCCCACGGACACCGTGCCGATGGTGAGTTCGGGCTTGCCCTCCAGGACGGTTCCCACCCGCTCGACCTGCTCGTCCAGCTCGGCGAGGTGCGCGGCAGACAGGGGCTTGAGTGGCTCCACCGTGACGTGGATCCTGCGCCCGGAGCGGCGCTGGTGCCACACTCCTGCGACGGTGCCGTCGACCATGAGTACCGGATAGTTGCCCGCCTGCCCGGACGGGGTGAGGGCACGCTCGGCGGCGCGGCCCGGGTAGAGGAGATTGCGCGGCTGGGCGGCCACCACATAGGCGTCGAAGTACGGCAGCAGCCGCACGCCTCGGGGGATGTCGGCCGGGGCCGTGGTGTCGCCGGCGTTGATCCAGGCGGTGGTGCCTTCGAAGTCGACTTCCTGAATCTCGCCTGCCAGGGAGCGGAAGAGGTTGCCGGCCCACCCCCGGGGTGCGTTGAGCCACTGGGCGAAGTTCAGCGGGGTGGCCGGCCCGTAGGCGTGCAGATACTTCTGGACGAGCCTGCCCTGGGCCGTGGGCCCGTCCAGGGGGCTGATGCCGCTCAGATAGCGCAGCGGGTTGGTGTAGGTCACCTTGCGGCCGCGATTCGGGGCGAAGCACAGAACCCCCCGGTGGGCGGCCAGGGTCATGGCCTGCCGCCAGCGCGGCCACTTCCCCTGGAAAGCCTCCATGACGAGGTCTCCGGCCCAGGGCCCCGTGGCCTCCACCACAGCGTCGGTGAGTTCGTCGATCGTCAACTCGGCGCTCTCCAACGACTTTCCGATCGCCGCGACCACCTGTTCCGTCTGGTCCTCGGTCATCCGGACGTCCTTGGGGAACGGACTCGGGGACTGCGGGATGGAACTGAACGCCCCGATCCACATGGGGAGGTCGGCGGTGGTCAGCAGATGAACGGTGCCGCGCGGACCGTACGTCTTCACCACCTGCCGTCGGTCCCACAAGGCGGTGCGGACATCGCTGCGGGTGGCCCCTTCGATGCGTAGCGCCACCGCTAACTCGGCAGCCGACAGCACCTGTGCGTGCGCACCGCACAGGGCGCTGACGATCTCGGCGGAACCGGCGTGTGGTGAGGGCGCGGAAAGAGAGCTTCGCTCCATGCGCCGCGCGGAGACTTCTGGCCACGACAGACCTGGAATGGCATGGTTCATGGAAGCGTCCCTCCGATGTGTTGTGGTCTCGCCTTGTTGCGGGATCGCAAAACGAGCGGCGAGTTTAGCAGTGGGCACGGCAGAGCCCACGCCCCGGCCGATCGTCTGTGAACGACCGCTCGGGACATGGGCGTTGAGCAGGCTCCGCGAGCGCGGCTAGACGGTGGGGGCCGGCCGCTCCGTGGCAGGTTCCGCTGGTCGGGGAGGAATCTTCGGGGGCCTTGGACGACTGAAGCGTCGCATGGCCGGGGCCTCCACGAAGGTGTACAGCAGCCATGCCAGGACCAGACTGATCACCAGCGTCAGGAGTCCGTGCCACAGCGCCGCGGGGACGCTCATCTGCTTCGCCCAGTTCTCGGGGTGGACGGCACCGATCGGTCCGTAGCAGACGACAAGGTAGTGCACCAGGTACAGGCCGAACGAGATCTCCCCGAGGCGGACCATGGGGCGACTGCCCAGCACCGTGCTTCGGCCGGGCACTTCGGCCTTGGCCACGGCGGCGATCAGCAGGGAGAGAGGGAGCGCGGTTGCGGCCACCCGGTCGTACACGCCTGGCAGGTGCGCACCGCCGACGAAGGCCCCTACCGCCAGCAGCAGCGCCGGCCCGCGCCCGAGGAGGAGCCGGCGCCCGTGAAGAACGATCAGCGCCATCAGGACACCGAGGACGAACTCCAGCAGGCGGGTCACGGGGAAGTAGTAGGTGAACCACACCTCCCACCACGACTCGTTCGTCAACGGCATCCGCGGCTGTCCGGGCAGCAGTCGGGCCGCCAGCGGAACCAGGGCGATCACAACGCTCACGCCCACCACCCACCGCCACAGGTGCTGCGGCCGGATTCCCCGCGTCAGCCGGAGCAGCAGCGGAAACGACAGATAGAACAGCAGCTCGCAGGAGAGCGACCAACTCGGCGCGTTGGCACCGTAGTTGATTACCACATCTTGATCCGGGACCCAGCTCTGCACGAGGAACAGCGTCGGAGTCGCGTTGGCAGCGATGATCGACACATTCGCGGACAGCATCAGCAACAGCGCGGCCGACAGGGTGACGAGGTGGTTCGGAAAGATCTTCACGACGCGTCGGCGCCAGAAGCGCCTCGGAGTGTCGTCCAGCCGGCTCACCCAGGTGAGAATGAAACCGCTCAGGACGAAGAAGAACGACACGCCGACGTTGCCTAACGCCTCGAAGTAGCGCTGGTAGTCGGCCGCCGTTCTCCCGAGCCGGGGGATCAGGGCGAGGCCCACGTGACAGATCAGCACCATACACGCGGCGATGAATCTGGCACCGGTCAAAGAGGGTAGGCGTGATCGCTCGTTCGCGGTCGACGACGCTGTCATGACGTCTCCTTTGCGTCCGGTCCGGCAGTCAGGACCGGTGACCCCGGCGAAGCGACGATACGAGTCCCTCCACCACAGGCACGATGTCGTTGGGGCTCGGTACGGCGAGCCAGTCGCGGCGCAGCCGGTCGGCGGCGTCCTGGAACGATGGTTCGGTCAGCACTCGGACGAGATTCTTGCGCATCTCGTCCGAGGTTGTCTGCGGTGCGACCGTCAAGCCGGCTCCGTAGTCGTGCACATAGCGTGCGTTGCCCGCGTACGCCGCCGTCGGGTCCGCAACCACGAACTGGGGCACGCCGTGCGCGACGGCTGCCGTGAGCGTGCCGATGCCGCCGTGATGGACGATCGCCGAACACGTCGGCAGCAGCAGGCCGAGGGGCAGATAGCTGACCGTGCGCACGTTGTCCGGCACCGTCCTGCCGTCGAGTTGCGAGGCATCCAGGGTCGCGATCACGTCGACGTCGAGACCACCGACCGCGTCGAGCAGATCCGCGACGAGGCTGCGGTCATTGTCGTAGGCGCGTTGCGTCGTCCCCAGTGAAACGGCCAGCCGCGGCCGTCCGGTCGGCGTGTGCAGCCACCCGGGGACCACGTCGGGCCCTCCGTAGGGGACACGGCGGACCGGGACCCTGCGGCACGGGGCCCGCAGCTGCATGTCCGGCAGCATCGGGTCGATGGTGAAGTGGCCGAGCAGGAGTTCGTCGTCGACGGTGATGCCGTACCGTTCGGCGCTCGGCCGCACCAGCTCGGCCACGGGATCCTCCAGGCCGGCCGACCGCAGTGGCTCCCGGCCCTGGGCGGCCCGGTGGGCGGCCCAGCCGACGAAGTCGTGACCCCACAGCACTCGCGCGTGTGCCGCGCCTACCTCCCGTGCCGCCACCGCCCCGGACGGCCAGTTGGGATCCCAGAGCACCAGGTCCGGACGCCAGTGACGGGCCATGGAGACCAGGGCGTCCACGCCTGCCCAGCGCTCCTGTGGAGCGCCGTCCTCCGGGTGGAAGATCCTCGAGGACGCGTAGGTGTAGGTACTGAACGTGGTCCAAACATGGTCGTCCGGTGACAGCGAGAGTGCCTCGGTCAGACGCCCGCGGTGCTCCTCGGAGAGTAGGAAGTCACCCACCGCCGACGGCGAGGGCATGGTCTGCGGGGTGCCGAGCGCGACCGCGTCGAACCCGGCCGCAGTGATCACATCGACCAGATCGGGGTGCGAGGCGACGCAGACCTCGTGTCCCGCGCCTTGCAGTGCCCAGGCGAGCGGGAGTACGGGATAGAGGTGGGCCGGCAGGGGCCACACGACGATCATGACGCGCATTGGGTCTCCTCCGGTCGGACGAGGTCGCGCTGCTGTCCGACGGTCCGCTCAGGCGGGGACGCACTCGACGATGGACATCAGGGAGGGCGTCGGCAGGATCCGGGTGACGGTGAAGCCGCCCTTGGTGAGGATGTCCTCGAACTCCGCCTGGGTCCGCTCCTTGCCGTCCACCACCGCGAGCATGGACACGTCGATGGTCTTGCTGGCGTGGGGTTGGTTGCCGGGTGGGATGACGGGGTCGACGACGAGGAGTTTGCTGTTGTCGTGGACGGCTTCGCGGACGGAT
>NZ_JAGMUO010000023.1 GCF_019049325.1 Streptomyces sp. AC512_CC834
CTATCCTGCTGTCTTGCGTTTCCGACTCTATCAGATCTTTCCGATCCGATTTCCTCGGTGCTTTCCAGGTTCCCGCTTTCGCGTTTCCCTTTCCGGCGACTCCGACTTTATCAGAAGTTTCGAGCCGGTCAGACCGGCCACTCGTTTCCGATTCATCGGGAGATTGCTTCGTCGAATTCAGTGATTCGGAGAAGCTGATAGATGTTCATTGCCGCCCTCTGGGGTGAACCCGTCTCCAGGCAACTGTTCAAATCTACCTCCCCGCTCACTCCGTGTCAACGGCGCTTGCGGGAACGAAGAGGACACTAGCAGCTCAGGACGGGCGGATGCACATCAGGCGGCCGTTGGCACGGTGGCGCTGCGCTCGGCGGCCTCGACGTCGCCCGTGTCGCCGGCGCGTACGGCACGGCCACCCAGGACCCAGACGTAGGCGAGGAAGGCCAGCTCGGCGACGATTCCGATGGTGATGCGGGCCCAGGTGGGCAGGCCGGAAGGCGTGACGAAGCCTTCGATGGCACCGGAGACGAAGAGGACGAGGGCCAGGCCGACGGCCATGCCGATGGCCGCCCGGCCCTCTTCAGCCAGGGCGGTGCGGCGGGTGCGGGGGCCCGGGTCGATGAGGGTCCAGCCCAGACGCAGACCCGTGCCCGCGGCCACGAACACCGCGGTCAGTTCGAGCAGGCCGTGGGGCAGGACCAGGCCGAGGAAGGTGTCGAGGCGGCCGGCCGACGACATCAGACCGAAGCCGACGCCGAGGTTGAGCATGTTCTGGAACAGGATCCAGAGGACGGGCAGGCCCAGGAAGATGCCCAGGATGAGGCAGAGCGCCGCGGCCCAGGCATTGTTCGTCCACACCTGTGCGGCGAAGGAGGCAGCCGGGTTGCTCGAGTAGTACGTCTCGTACTGGCCACCGGGACGGGTCAGCTCGCGCAGTTCGCTCGGCGCCGCGATGGTGGACTGCACCTCCGGGTGGGTGCCGATCCACCAGCCCAGGAGCGCCGCGACCGCGGTCGACAGGAGTGCGGTGGGGACCCACCAGTGGCGGGCGCGGTAGACGGCCGCCGGGAACTGCTGGGTCAGGAAACGGGTGACGTCGCGCCAGGAGGCGCGTCGTGTGCCGGTCACGGCACTGCGCGCGCGTGCCACCAGTTGGCTGAGCCGTCCGGTCACCTGGGGGTCGGGTGCGCTGGACTGGATCAGGGAGAGATGGGTGGCCGTGCGCTGGTAGAGAGCGACGAGTTCGTCGGTCTCGGTACCGGTCAGTCGGCGCCGGCGCCGGAGCAGGGCGTCGAGGCGGTCCCACTCCGCGCGGTGGGCGGAGACGAAGACGTCGAGGTCCATCGGTGTGCCTGCTCCTCGGCTATCGTCAGCGGCTCGTCGTGGATCAGCTTGTCGTACTGCGGCGCGGTGTGTCCTCAGCTTGGCAGACTGGCGGGGACGGGGGCAGTCAGGGGAAAGGCGTGCGGCGTGAGTGAGCTGGTGACGGGCGAGGCGGTGGCGCTGGAGCTGCGCCCCGCGAGGCTGCCCAGCAGGGCGCTGGCCGTCCTGCTCGATCTGGCGGTGGCCGTGGCCGTCTATGTGGCGGTGACCGTCGCACTGGTGGCGTCCACCTCCTCCTTGGATGTGGCGGCGCAGACCGCGCTGTCGATCGCGACCTTCGTTCTCGTGCTGGTGGGCGGGCCGATCGCCGTGGAAACGCTCAGCCATGGGCGGTCGCTCGGGAAGATGGCGTGCGGACTGCGGGTGGTGCGGGACGACGGCGGGCCGATCCGGTTCCGGCACTCGCTGGTGCGTGGCTTGATCGGAGTGATCGAGATCCTCATGACGTTCGGGGTCATCGCCTGTATCGCCTCGCTGGTGTCGGCGCGAGGGCGTCGGCTCGGTGACGTGTTCGCGGGGACGCTGGTCGTGCGGGAGCGGGTGCCGTTCTCGTCGCCGGGCTTCATGCCGCCGCCTCCGCCCTGGCTGGCGGGGCGGTTCACGGGGCTTGACCTGTCCGCGGTGCCCGACGATCTGTGGCTTGCCGTCCGTCAGTACCTGACGCGGATGGGGCAACTGGATCCCCGCGTCGGCTGGGCCATGGCGGAACGGCTCGCCACCGATGTGGCGGCTCGGACGGGCGCCCCGGTGCCGCGGGAGGTTCCGCCGCCCGCGTATCTGGCGGCGGTGCTGCATGAGCGGCAGGCCCGGGAGGCGTGGCGGGCGTTCGGCGGCGCGCCGGCGGGTGAAGGTGCGGGTGAGGGGGCTGCGGCGTCGGTGCGGGTGGCTCCCCCGACTCCCCCGGCTGGCCCGATGACGCCGCCGACGTGGCCACCGGCGGCGCCTCCTGTGGCACCGCCCGCTGGGCCGTCGCAGAGCGGTCGGCAGCCCGAGGCGTCGCGGGACGTGCCGGCGGACGTCCGTCCCGGAAACGGGTTCGTGCCGCCGGCGTAGACACGGCGGGCCTCGCGCTCGAGCGGTCCCGTGTCCTTGACCGCGCTACACGTCTGGGGGGAAGACGGACGGCGGTGTCTCGAGGTCCTCCAGCTCGATGCCGGGGGCCGCCAGGACGACGTCGCCGGCGATGTGCACGGAGTGCTGCTCGCCCGTGTCCAGGGCTGTGACCTGGTATTCGTCCACGGTGAGGGGGCCGTTGTCAGTGGCGTGTGCTTCTCTTTTCAGCAAGGTCCAGGACTGGTCCACGGTGCGGGGGGCGAGGACCGGGTCGGTGAGGGCGACGAGGCGTACGCGGGTGGCTGATGCGGAGGGGGTGAGGCGCAGGAGACGGGCGAGGGCGACGAGGAAGGCCGGGGACGTTCCGGTGAAGGCGTGGGCGCGCACATTGCCTTCGGTGGCGTGGACTCCGGTGGGATCGGTACGGACCCAGGTGATGCCGTCGACGGCCGCACCGCGCACCTGCCAGTCGGCGGCGTGGAGTTCGAGGCGGATGGGTCGGCCCAGTTCGTCGAGGGCGAGGTCGACGGAGCCGTGGTGGTCGCCGGCGGGCGTGGTCAGCCGGGAGACGTAGCGCCAGCCGGAGGGGCCGGGGGCGCACTGGAAGTGTTCTTCGGCGAGGGGGGTGTGGTCGTGCGGATCGTGGAGCGAATACCGGCCGCGGGGCATGGGGGTCCTGAGTGGTGACGGGCTGCTGGTCCGACTACTGATCCGGCTGCTGGGGCGCCTACGGGGCAGGCCCCCGACACGGGGGTGCGGGGGCCTGTCTCGAAGGAGCCGGCGGGCTCAGTAGCGGTAGTGGTCCGCCTTGTACGGGCCCTCGACCTGGACGCCGATGTAGTCGGCCTGCTCCTGGCGGAGCGTGGTCAGCTTGACGCCGAGTGCGTCGAGGTGGAGCCGGGCGACCCTCTCGTCCAGGTGCTTGGGCAGCACGTAGACGTCGGTCGGGTACGCGTCGGGCTTGGTGAACAGCTCGATCTGGGCCAGGGTCTGGTCCGCGAACGAGTTGGACATCACGAACGACGGGTGGCCGGTGGCGTTGCCCAGGTTCAGCAGGCGGCCCTCGGACAGGACGATGAGCACCTTGCCTTCGGGGTAGGTCCACGTGTGGACCTGCGGCTTGACCTCGTCCTTGACGATGCCGGGGGTCCGGGCGAGGCCGGCCATGTCGATCTCGTTGTCGAAGTGGCCGATGTTGCCGACGATGGCCTGGTGCTTCATCTTGGCCATGTCCGAGGCCATGATGATGTCCTTGTTGCCGGTCGTGGTGACGAAGATGTCGGCCTTGTCGACGACCTCGTCCAGCGTCGTGACCTGGTAGCCGTCCATCGCCGCCTGCAGGGCGCAGATCGGGTCGATCTCGGTGATGATCACGCGGGCGCCCTGGCCGCGCAGGGACTCCGCGCAGCCCTTGCCCACGTCGCCGTAGCCGCAGACGACGGCGGTCTTGCCGCCGATCAGGACGTCGGTGGCGCGGTTGATGCCGTCGATCAGGGAGTGGCGGCAGCCGTACTTGTTGTCGAACTTCGACTTGGTGACGGCGTCGTTGACGTTGATCGCCGGGAACAGGAGGGTGCCGTCGCGGTGCATCTCGTACAGCCGGTGGACGCCGGTCGTGGTCTCCTCGGTGACACCGCGGATCTCGGACGCAAGCTGGGTCCACTTCTGCGGGCTCTCGCTCACCGTGCGGGTGAGGAGTTCGAGGACGACGCGCTCCTCGTCGGACTCGGCGGTGTCGAGCGGGGGGACCTTGCCGTCCTTCTCGTACTCGACGCCGTTGTGAACGAGGAGGGTGGCGTCGCCGCCGTCGTCCAGGATCATGTTCGGGCCGCCGGTGGCGGTGTTCGGCCAGGTCAGCGCCTGCTCCGTGCACCACCAGTACTCCTGGAGGGTCTCGCCCTTCCAGGCGAAGACCGGGACGCCCTGCGGGTTGTCGGGCGTGCCGTTCGGGCCGACGGCGATGGCTGCGGCCGCGTGGTCCTGGGTGGAGAAGATGTTGCAGGAGGCCCAGCGGACCTCGGCGCCGAGGGCGATCAGGGTCTCGATGAGCACGGCGGTCTGCACGGTCATGTGCAGGGAGCCGGTGACGCGGGCGCCGGCGAGGGGCTGGGTCTCGGCGTACTCCTTGCGGATCGCCATCAGGCCCGGCATCTCGTGCTCGGCGAGAGTGATCTCCTTGCGGCCGAACGCGGCCAGGGAGAGGTCGGCGACCTTGAAGTCCTGGCGCTTGTCGACAGTCGTCATTACGGGCTGCTCCTCGGGTTGGGTCGAGGTGGGTACGGCTGACCTGCGCGGCGGCGGACACAGGGGTGCCCCGAAGAGGACACAGGCATGCCCGCGTGCGCGCAGCGCAGTCCGTCGGAGGCCCTCTCTCCCTCGGCCGGTCCGTCGTGGACCGCCCGACCGCCATCAGCAGCGACGTCTGGCTCCGTCCCAAGCTACACCGCGCGCGCCCGGCGTCCCCAGTCCGCCTCCGAACACTTCCGGACGTTCACCAAGCGTGACGGCGGGTGCGGGGCGATGGTCAGTGGGCGGCGGGCGGCGTGGTCGGGCCGCCGGGCGTCGCCTCGGGGTCCGGGCCCTTGGCGGCCTCGGACTCGCTGTAGATGTCCGGTTCCAGGTAGATGACGCGGGCGATCGGGACGGCGTCGCGGATACGGGATTCGGCGGCGTCGATCGCAGAGGCGATCTCGGTGGCCGTGCCGTCGTGGCGGACGGCGATCTTGGCGGCGACGAGCAGTTCCTCGGGGCCGAGGTGAAGCGTGCGCATGTGGATGATGCCGGTGACCGTGTCGCCTGCGACGACCGCGGCCTCGATCTGCTGGACCGTCTCGATGCCGGCGGCCTCGCCGAGCAGCAGGGACTTGGTCTCGACGGCCAGGACCAGTGCGATCAGGATGAGCAGGATGCCGATGCACAGGGTGCCGACGCCGTCCCACACACCGTCGCCGGTGAGCAGGGCGAGGCCGACGCCGCCGAGGGCGAGGACCAGGCCGACGAGGGCGCCGAGGTCCTCCAGGAGGACGACCGGCAGCTCCGGGGCCTTGGCGTGGCGGACGAACTCCTTCCAGGACTTCTGTCCGCGCTGGGGGTTGGACTCCTTGATGGCGGTCCGGAAGGAGAAGCTCTCGGCGATGATCGCGAAGACGAGGACGCCCACCGGCCAGTACCAGTGTTCGAGTTCGTGCGGGTGCTTGATCTTCTCGTAGCCCTCGTAGAGGGCGAACATGCCGCCGACCGAGAAGAGCACGATGGAGACGAGGAAGGCGTAGATGTAGCGCTCGCGGCCGAACCCGAAGGGGTGTTGCGGGGTGGCCTCGCGCTGGGCGCGTTTGCCGCCCAGGAGCAGCAGCCCCTGGTTGCCCGAGTCGGCGAGGGAGTGCACGGACTCGGCGAGCATCGACGACGATCCGCTGAAGAGGAACGCCACGAATTTCGCTACCGCGATCGAGAGGTTGGCGAACAGTGCCGCCACGATCGCCCTGGTTCCGCCTGACGCGCTCATGTGTCGCGTTGTCCCTTCGCCTGCATCTGCTTCGTCTGCGTCTGCTTCGTCTGCGTCTGTACGCCGGTGGGGGCGCGGTCGGTGACCGGCTTTGCCCCTCCTTTGCGATGCGCCATTGTTGCAGCCCGTGTGGGCCCCGACGTGCCGGATGCCCGTTTGTTCGTTCGTCAGGCCTGCGTCAGACGCGCACGGTGGCCCGGAAGAGCGTGCCGGTTCCGGACACTTCGGCCTTTTCGTTGGCCGGGACGAAGACGGACCGGCCGGGGGCCAGCCCGTGTTCGCCCGCCCGTACCGTGCCGGCCGTGCAGAGCAGGATCTGCGGGGTGGGCAGGGTGAGGTCGTGGACGCCGACGCCCTCGGGCAGGACGTAGCGGGACAGGCGGAACTCGTCGGTCGGGGTGTCGTAGACCTCTTCGCCGTCGGGGGACGCCTCGGGGCGGAGGACGCCGGGGTCCCCGGCCTCGAAGCGGACGATGCGCAGGAGTTCGGGGACGTCGACGTGCTTGGGGGTCAGGCCGCAGCGCAGGACGTTGTCGGAGTTGGCCATGATCTCGACGCCGAGGCCGTTGAGGTAGGCGTGCGGGATGCCGGCGCCGAGGTAGAGGGCCTCGCCGGGCTGGAGCCGGACGTGGTTGAGGAGCATCGCGGCGAGGACGCCGGGGTCGCCGGGGTAGTGGTGGGCGATGTCGGCGTAGGGGGCGTAGGCGCTGCCGAGGCGGTCGCAGGCGGCCGCGGTCTCGGTGGCCGTGTGGGACATCTCCTCGGGGTCGGCCGTGAGGATCGCGGTGAGGACCTCGCGCAGGGCGGCGTCCTCGGGGTGCGCGCGCAGCAGGTCGACGTACGGCTTGAGGGAGGCGATGCCGAGGCCGTCGAGCAGGTCGGCCGTCTCGGCCGGGGGACGGAAGCCGCACAGGCCGTCGAACTCGGTGAGGGCGCAGATCAGTTCGGGCTTGTGGTTGGCGTCCTTGTAGTTGCGGTGCGGGGCGTCCAGGGGGACGCCGCGGCGCTCCTCGTCCTCGTAGCCCTGCCTGGCCTGGGCGAGGTCGGGGTGGACCTGGAGGGAGAGCGGGGCGCCGGCCGCGAGGAGCTTGAGGAGGAAGGGCAGCCGGGGTCCGAACCTGGCCACGGAGGCGGCGCCCAGTTCCTTCTCTGGGTCGGTGTCGACGACCTCGGCGAGAGTGCCCCGGCCGGTGCGGGAGGGGGCGCCGGGGTGGGCGCCCATCCACATCTCCGCCTGCGGTTCGCCGGTCGGCTCGGTCCCGAGCAGGGTCGGGATCGCGGTGGTGGAACCCCAGGCGTAGGGGCGGACGGTGTTGTCGAGGCGGTCCATGGGCTCTCTCTGCCGTTGCGTGCGATGGTGCGCGTCCTGCGTACGGAATGGTGCGTACGGGGTCAGGCTCCCGAGGCGAGCGCCAGGTAAACGGCGGCGAAATCCGTGATGGCGATCAGTTCGGCGAGGGTCTCCAGTTCGCCGCCCGCTTCCGGCTCCAGTTCGCTGATCGGCGTGTCGTGGCCGAGGGCCAGGTCACGGGCGCTCGGGGCGGCGGTGAGGCCGCCAATGGGGCGGTCGCGAAGGAGTACCACGCGCGCGTGCAGGGCGGGTGCCTCCTCTACGCGATCGCGGAAGAAGTCGTCGGGGTCGGCGCCGGCGGCGAGTTGACCCGCGAGCAGGGCGCCGTGCGCGGCGAGCGCCTCGGGCAGTTCGGCGACGACGGCCGGGGTGCCGGAGAGTTCGGCCAGCGCGGCGGCGAAGCGGCGGCCGGCGGGTCCGGCGGAGGTGCCCTCGGTCCAGACGACCGGGAGGGAGTCGGCCAGCTCGGACGCCAGGGTCTTGGCGGGGTTGCTGTAGGTCACGATGGCGGGCCCGCAGCGTTCGGCGATGCCGTCGAGGCGGTCGGCGACCTTCTCGACGGCCTCGGGCGGCGCGTCGAGCAGGGCGGTACGGTCCAGCAGCGCGAGGAGCGGGGTGAGCAGCGCCCACAGGACGCCGGGGGCGGAGCCGGCGAGGGGCTCGTCGTGGTCGTAGGGCGCGGTCGCCATCGGGATGAACAGGCCGTGGGAGGCGTTGACCGACTCGCTGAGCGGAGAACGGGCGGGGGCGACGGCGACGACCGTGCAGCCCCGGCGGTAGGCCTGTTCGGCGAGCAGGGACAGGCCGGGCTCGGCGCCGTCGGGTGTGGCGATCAGCAGGAGGTCCACGGAGCCGGCCCAGCCGGGCAGTTCCCAGCGCAGGGCGCCCGCGGCGGGGGCCACGCCGGTGGGGGCGAGGCGGGTGACGGGGCTGCCGGCGCCGGCGAGGGTGCCGAGGAGGTCGGCGGCGTGGGTGGCGGCGGCGCCGGGGCCGGCGATCAGGACGGCGCGGGGGCGGCCGTCCGGCTTGAGGGTGCCGACGCCGGCCTCGGCGGCGAGCCGGGCGGCGGTGCGTACGCGCGCACCGGCCTCGGCGGCGCCGCGGAGCAGGCCGCGGCGGTCGGCCTCGGTGAGGCGCTCCGGTGCGTCGAGGAGCGATTCGTCGAGCATGGCGGCAGGTCTCCGATCGCCGGGGCGTTCGTTCGATTGCGCGGGGTCGTCGCCGGATTGCCAGGGTGCCGGCCGTGCCGGCGTGCCGGTTCGCCTGGCCGTCGGCTACTCGGGGCGGCGGGCCTCGTCGACGAGGAGGACGGGGATGCCGTCGCGCACCGGGTACGCCAGACCGCAGTCCTGGCCGGTGCAGATCAGCTCCGCGTCCTGCTCCTTGAGGGGGGCGTGGCAGGCGGGGCAGGCAAGGATCTCCAGGAGGCCGGCTTCGAGCGGCATGGGGGTTCCCTTCGGGAGCGGTGGGGCTTGTGCGGATGTGCTGGTCAGGGTACCGCTGGTCATGGGGCGGGTGTCGGGGGTCGAGGGTGCGGGTGCGCGGGTGCGCCCCCGACTTCCGACTCCCGACGCCCGCCCCCGGCTATGCGCGGATGATCGCCAGCGCCGCGTCCCGCACCTTCGTCATCGTCGCCTCGTCGCGCGCCTCCGCGTTCAGGCGCAGCAGGGGCTCCGTGTTGGAGGGGCGGACGTTGAACCACCAGTCGGCCGCGGTGACGGTGAGGCCGTCGAGGTCGTCGAGCGTGATGTCGTCGCGGCCCTCGTACGCGGCCCGGATCGCGGCGAGGCGGCCCTGCTGGTCGGCGACGGTGGAGTTGATCTCGCCCGAGCCGGCGTAGCGGTCGTACTGGGCGACCAGGCCGGACAGCGGGCCGTCCTGTTCGCCGAGGGCGGCGAGGACGTGGAGGGCGGCCAGCATGCCGGTGTCGGCGTTCCAGAAGTCGCGGAAGTAGTAGTGCGCGGAGTGTTCGCCGCCGAAGATGGCGCCGGTCCTGGCCATCTCGGCCTTGATGAAGGAGTGGCCCACGCGCGTGCGTGCCGGTGTGCCGCCGTGCTCCCGCACGACCTCCGGGACGGACCAGGAGGTGATCAGGTTGTGGATGACGGTGCCCGTGCCGCCGTTGCGGCCCAGCTCGCGGGCGGCCACGAGGGCGGTGACGGCGGACGGGGAGACCGGGTCGCCGTCCTGGTCGACGACGAAGCAGCGGTCGGCGTCGCCGTCGAAGGCGAGGCCGAGGTCGGCGCCCTCCTCGCGGACGCGCTTCTGGAGGTCGACGAGGTTGGCCGGATCGAGCGGGTTGGCCTCGTGGTTGGGGAAGGTGCCGTCCAGTTCGAAGTACATCGGCACGAGGTCGAGGGGCAGGCCGGCGAAGACCGAGGGGACGGTGTGGCCGCCCATGCCGTTGCCGGCGTCGACGACGACCCTGAGGGGCCTGATGGTGGTGAGGTCGACGAGGGAACGCAGGTGGGCCGCGTAGTCGGCGAGGACGTCGCGCCGGGTGACCGTGCCGGGCCGGGAGGACGGCTCGGGGGCGCCGGTGTCGCTCCAGCGCTCCACGAGGGCGCGGATCTCGGCGAGGCCGGTGTCCTGGCCGACCGGGGCGGCGCCCGCGCGGCACAGCTTGATGCCGTTGTACCGGGCCGGATTGTGCGAGGCGGTGAACATGGCGCCCGGCAGGTTCAGCGCGCCGGAGGCGTAGTAGAGCTGGTCGGTGGAGCACAGGCCGATCTCGGTCACGTCGGCGCCGCGGGCCGTCGCCCCGCGCGCGAAGGCGCCGGACAGGCCCGGGGACGAGGGCCGCATGTCGTGGCCGACCACGACGGCGCTCGCGCCGGTCAGCTCGACGAAGGCCGCGCCGAACAGCTCGGCCAGCGGCTCGTCCCACTGGTCCGGGACCACACCGCGCACGTCGTACGCCTTCACGATCTGCGACAGATCAGCAGCCACGGCCAACCTTCCTGAAAGTCCTGTCGGAGCCCACAAACTACCCGCAAGCGCCCACGGACCCGAGGTCAGGGCACGGTCGGGGCGGGGCCAGCGCAGGTCGGGGCGGGGCCAGGGCGGGGTCGGGGTCGGGGTCGGGCCAGGACCGGTCAGGGCAGCATCCAGCCCAGGACCACCGTGGACTGCCCGACCACGATCAGGCACATGATCAGCAGCAGGCCCAGGCTCCAGGGCAGCACCTTGCGCAGCAGGTCGCCCTCGCGGCCCGCGAGTCCGACGGCCGCGCAGGCGATGGTGAGGTTCTGCGGGGAGATCATCTTGCCGAGGACACCGCCGGAGCTGTTGGCCGCGGCCAGCAGTTCGGGCGACAGGCCGGACTCCCGCGCGGCGGTCACCTGGAGGGCGCCGAAGAGGGCGTTGGAGGAGGTGTCGGAGCCGGAGACGGCGACGCCGAACCAGCCCAGTACGGGTGACAGGAAGGCGAGTCCGGCGCCGGCCGCGGCGACGAAGTGGCCGATGGTGGCTGCCTGCCCGGAGAGGTTCATGACGTAGGCGAGGGCGAGCACGGAGGTGACAGTGAGGATCGCGAACCGCAGTTCGTGCACGGTCGCGAGCCACTCCTTGACCGCCACGCGCGCGTGCACGCCGAGGACGACGGCCGTGGCCAGCCCGGCGAACAGCACGAGCGTGCCGCCGGTGGAGACGATCGGCCAGGAGAAGACGTTGCCGCCGACCGGGGTGCCGTCGGGGTCGGCCACGTCCAGGAACGGCCAGTTGTAGCTCTGGGTGGCCTTCGCCAGCCAGTCCTTGACCGCCGGGATCTGCGCCACGGAGAAGACGGCGACGATCAGCGCGTAGGGCGCGTAGGCCCGCACGACCTCCCGGGCGGGGTCCTCCTCGTCCAGTTCCTCGCTGCGTACGCCGGTCAGCACGGACGCCCGTACGGGCTCGGCGGCGGGCCGCCTGGAGTGCGGTACGGCGACCAGGGCGCCGGCGCCGACCAGTGCGGCGGCGATGTCGGCGAGTTGCGCGGAGACGTAGTTGGACGCGACGAACTGGGCGACGGCGAAGGCGGCTCCGCAGGCCAGCGCGGGCACCCAGGTCTCGCGCAGTCCGCGCCGCCCGTCCACCAGCGCGACCAGCAGCAGCGGGACGACGAGGGCCAGCAGGGGCGTCTGACGGCCGACCACGGAGGCGACGTCGTCCAGCGGCAGCCCGGTGACCTGGGCCAGCGTCACCACGGGGGTGCCCATCGCGCCGAAGGCGACCGGCGCGGTGTTGGCGACCAGCGACACGACGGCCGCGCGCACGGGGTCGAAGCCGAGGGCGACGAGCATGACCGAGCAGATCGCGACGGGCGCCCCGAACCCGGCGAGGGCCTCCAGCAGGGCGCCGAAGCAGAAGGCGACGACGAGGGCCTGGATGCGGGGGTCGTCGGAGAGCCGGCCGAAGGAGCGGCGCAGGATGTCGAAGTGCCGGGTGCGGACGGTCATCCGGTAGACCCACAGGGCGTTCACGACGATCCACAGGATGGGGAAGAGGCCGAAAACCGCTCCCTGGACGGCGCTGGAGGCCGTCTGTTCCAGTGGCATGCCGTAGGCGAGCCAGGCGACGAGCACGGCCGCCAGGAGGCCGATGAGGCCCGCCAGGTGCGCCTTCATGCGGACGCCGCCCAGCAGGACGAGGACGATCACCAGTGGCAGGGACGCCACCAGGGCGGACAGGCCGAGCGAACCGGCGACGGGTTCCAGTTCCTGCACGTACACGGGCGCCTCCCCGAATTCCGCCATGCGAAAGCGTTTTCTCGCAGCTTCCGGAATGGTCGTGTCCGCGACAAGGGGACGTCAATGGGTGTGCAGCAACGGATGTGGCGGATGGCGAGGCGAGTGAGGCGAGTGAAGAGGGTGGGTGAAGAAGGTGGGTGACCCGCGCGGCTCAGTTGTCCGGCGAGCGCAGCACGCGCAGATGACCGCGGCGTGCGACCTCCATCGGGTCGGCCCTGCGTGCTCCGCCGCCGGCCTCGGCCGCCCGCTCCTGGGGGCGGGCCGCCTCGCGCACCGCGTTGGCGAGGGCCTCCAGGTCGTCGCCGCTGGGGCGGGCCGGGGCCGACCCGTCGAGCAGGCGGACGACCTCCCAGCCGCGCGGGGCGGTGAGGCGCTCGGAGTGCTCGGCGCACAGGTCGTAGCAGTGGGGTTCGGCGTAGGTGGCGAGCGGGCCGAGGACCGCGGTCGAGTCGGCGTAGACGTACGTCAGCGTCGCGACGGCGGGACGGCCGCAGGCGGTGCGCGAACAGCGACGTACAGGGCTCACGATGTTGGACGGTACCGCACTCTTGAGCGGGCCGCGACGACTCTCCACCAGGTCACACCACCGTGTCGTGGCGTGAAACGCACCCCACCCCTCTCCGAACACACCTCTTTGAACTGCGCGGACGCCGGCGTCGGGGGCGCCGCGCGACTCCGGAAGCGGTCACGACCCGATACAAACAACGACATTTGCCTTGAGTTCCACGGTCGCGGAGAGATATGAAATCGAGCCCAACCTTGGCTGAAATGATCATCCGGCGACAAGCGGAACGGTCCGCCCCGACACCGCCCGGTGTGCGTGTGCGGTCGGGCACGCCACCTCCGGCGGGGACTACCCTTCACCAGTGATGGACAACCCCGTGACGCCCCGTGATGCCGGCCGCCCAGGGCCCCGCCGTCGTGATCGCCACGGTCGGGGCATGCGCGGTCCGGTCGCACCCCCGCAGGTGCCGCTCGCCGCGAGCCGTGGCGAGGTCTTCGCGGACCTGGTGCAGGACTCCGTGGAGCGCCTGGAGCGGCGGTGGCCGCAGCTCGCCGACATCGACTTCCTCGTCCTCGACGTGCCGCGGCCGGCCGCGCCCGCGGAGGCGTGGAACGACGAGACGGTTCCGCTCGGGGGCACGGTCCCTTCGCGAGAGGGGCGCCGCGGGCGGGTGGTCGTGTACCGGCGGCCCGTCGAGATCCGGACCAAGGGGCGGGACGAGCGGGCGGCACTGGTGCACGAGGTCGTCGTCGAGCAGGTCGCGGAGCTGCTGGGGCTGACGCCGGAGACGGTGGATCCGCGGTACGGGGAGGACTGAGCGGCGGCGGGCGCCGTGCGCGGTCCCCGCCACCCCGGCCGGTGGCCAGCGTCCGGTACGCCCGCCCTTCGCCGCTACCTCTGGAGTACCGACAAGTCCTCGTCCGCGTTCGGTACCGAGACCGTCCCCCGGTCGTCGGGGAGGGTCTGGACGGTGAAGGACGCCACGTCGTCGTCCGAACCTGTCAGGGTGCGGGACCCGTAGACCGGGCCGCCGGAGACGGTTTCGACCGTCAGCGCGTAGGAGCCCTTGAGGCCGGCGGGCACCGGTGCGTCGACGTTCTGGGTCGTACCGCCCTTGACCGTGTACGTCTTGGTGGCCGTCGTGCCGCCCTCGCTGCCCGCCGACGCCGTGACCTTGACCTTCGCGGCCTCGCCGGGTGCGGACAGGGACAGGGTCGTGCTCTTGGCGCGGTTGTCCGCGGAGGTCGCGCGCGCACCGACCGGGGCGGAGGCCGGGATGAACGCCGACTCCTGCTCGCCGCCCTCGCCCCGCACGACCCGGACCGCGGCCACGACCGGCACCGACCCGCCCGTCGGTGTCAGCACCAGCGAGCCCGCCTCGCCGCGGGTGACCTCGCCGAGGTCGACGCCCGTCGTCATGCCGGCCTTGACGTGCACCGTCTCGTGACCGGCGGGCGTGATCAGCCCGGAGGGCGAGGCGAGCCGCACCTTCAGGTCCGCGTCGGTGCCACCGGGCGTGAACAGCACCAGGCGCACGGCGGTGGCGTCCTTCGGGATGCCCGGAATCACGAGGTCGCTCGCCGGGTCCGCGGCCGCGCTCAGCCAGTCGCCGCCGGTCTTGTCGTCCAGGGCCTGCACCTCGGCGCCGACCCGCCCGCTGCGCACGCCGACGTGCACGGTCAGGTCGGTCTGCTTCACGTCGCTGAGCGTGGACAGCAGCAGGGACTCACTCCCGTGGGGCGGCACCGTGATGCCCTCCCCCACCGTGGTCTTCACGGCTCCGTCCTTGCCGTACAGCTCGATGTCGACGACGGCCGCCGAGTCGTCGGGGTTGGTCAGGTGCACATAGTCGGTGCGGTCGGCCGCGGTACTGGCGCCCGGGAACCAGAACTCCGTGTCCGGGGCCGTGCAGTTGACGCCCTGAAGGCCGCGGCCCGTGCCGGCGGCGACCTCCGTGGTCTGCTGGACCGTCCAGCCGGGCGCGCTTTTCCCCTCGGCGGTGCCGATCAGCGCGGGTGTGTCGGCGCCGGAGGTCTTGCCGGTGGCCGGCGTGCCGGGCGCCTTGGGCTCGACGGCCGGCTTCTCCTTCTTCTCGTCCTTGCCGTCCTTCTCGCCCTTCTCGTCCTTCTCGTCCTTCTCCTCCTTCCCATCCTTCTCGTCGGACTTCCCGGCGTCCTTGTCGTCCTCGGTGGCCTCGCCCGGCTCCGCCGTCTCGAGTACGGCGCCGCCCTTCTCGTCGGCGCCCTTCGTGACGGGCGTGAAGGACGTGTACGCGGTCTCGGCGAGGTCGGAGGTGCTGGGCGCCGGGCACAGCAGGCTGGTGCGCTCCACGGGCAGCCGGGCGGCGGGCGCCGCGGTGTCCGTGCCGGAGTCGTCCGGGGCGGACACCGCCGCGAACCCGGTGACGGCGGCGAGCGCGGTCGCGCAGGCGAGGAGGGACAGGGTCGTGCGCTTCACTGCTGGCTCCCGTCGGGACGCTCATCGCCCGTGCCGTGGGGCTGCTGGGGCTGCTGGGGCTGGGAAGGGTCGTACTGCTGGTCGTATCCGCCCTGGCCGTACGCCTGGTCGTAGGCGGGGTCGTACCCGCCCTCCTGAGCCTGAGCCTGCGCCGGATCCCCGTAGGCGTACGGGGCGTACTGGCCCGTGTCGTACTGGCCCGCGTCGTACTGAGCGCCCTGGCCGCCCTGGCCGCCGCCCTGGTAGGCGTCCGGCTGGTACGGGTCTCCCTGGTAGGGCTGCTGCTGCCCGTACGCGCCCGGGTCGTACTGCTGGTGCTGGGCGTCCTGGTACTGCTCGCCGCCGTACGTCCCGTAGGAGCCGTACTCGACGCCGGCGTACCCCGCGGAGTCCCACTCGCCGTACGCCTGCTGCTGTGGAACCGGCACCGGTGCCTCCACCGGTGCCTCGACCGGTGGCTCGGGCTCCTCGGCGGCGTCCCCACCTGCCTCGGCGCCCGGCTCCATGCCTGCCCCGGCGTCGGCCTCGGCCTCCGCCTCGGCCTGGGCGCGCAGGCGCCGGGCCCGGCGTCCTTCGCCCTCGACGGCCTGGGCGGGGACGACCGGCTCGTCGGGCAGGTCGTCGTCGACGACGCGGCGCCTGCCGGGCAGGGCGAGGACGACCAGGACGACGGCGAGGAGCCCCTGGGCCCACAGCCAGGCGGTGTGCGTGAACGGGGCGTCGTAGGTGACGTCCAGCCTGCCGCCGGAGGCGGGGAGTTCGAAGCCCTGGGCCCAGCCGTCGACCGTGGTGCGCGCGAGTGGCTTGCCGTTCAGGGTGGCCGTCCAGCCCTCGGCGGCGGTGTCCGCGAGGCGCAGCACACGGCCGTCGGAGCCCGCCTTGACCTCGGTGTGGATCTCGACGGGTCCGGCTGCCACGGGCTGGGGCTTGTCGGCGCCGGTCTTCTCGCCGGACACGATGGTCGCGCGGGCGACCTCCTGGTCCACCCGCCACAGTCCGCTGCCGTCCTGCTGGCTGAGTCTGCTCAGGCCGGGCGTGGCGTCCAGGACGCGGGTGACCTCGCGGGGCGCGCCCTTGTGCACGAGCACGTAGCGCACGGCGAAGCCGCCGAGCTGGTCGGCCTGGTCGGCTCCGGAGCCTGCCACGAGGTTGGCGACGATCTTGTCGAGGGTGCCGTTTCCGCCGTCTTCGTCGGCCAGTTCGCCGTCACCGAGGCGGGCGCCGGAACCGCGGACCAGCATGTAGCCCACGTGGGCGGCGGAGTCGCTGTCGAGGACGAGGGTGCGGGCCTGGTCGCGGGTGTGGCTCTCCTCGGCGACGAACGCGGGCACCTGTACGGGGTCGCGTCGCTCCAGCGGGCCGTCGGCGCCGCCGACCATCCAGCCCACGGCGGCGATCAGCGGGCCGACGGCCGACGCGAGGGCGATCAGGGCGGCGACGGGCTGGCGCCAGCCGAAGCTCTGCTCGGCCACGCGGAAGCGCGCCCCGTCGGCGCCGAGGGTCGCGGCGGACAGCAGGGCGATGCCGTACACGAGGGTGGCGGGCCCGGCCCAGGCGGAGCCGTTGGAGAGGACCGAGAAGACCAGGGCGATCAGGGCGACGGCCCAGGCCGTCCGGATGCCCGACTGACGCTCGGAGCGCAGCAGGGCGGCCAGCGCCGCCAGGACGATGCCGATGAGGACCAGTCCGCCGACCGTGCCGGGACCGCCGGGGCTCGTGCCGAGCAGGTCGAGTGCGGAGGCGGCCGAGGTGCCGTACTCGAGCCCGGCCTCGTCGAAGAAGCCGGACGGCAGCAGCGACAGCGACCAGGGGGCGAGGAGCAGCAGCGGGGTGCCGAGCTGGGCGACGAAGCGCAGCCCGTAGGCCGCGATCTCGGCGCGGCGCACGGCGAGGACCCCGATGCCGAGGACCAGCGCGACGGGCCACACGACGGGCGTGAAGGCGGTGGTGATCGTCAGCAGCAGCGCGTACGCCCAGGTGGCGCGCCAACTGCCCCGGGTGCCGGAGGAGTTGGTCAGGCCGGCCGCCGCGACGCCCGCGCGGGCGATGAGCGGCAGCAGTACGGCGAGGACGGCGGTGCCGATGCGGCCGCCGGCGAGTGCCCCGGTGACGGCGGGCAGGAAGGCGTAGGCGACGGCCGCCCAGGCGCGCAGCAGCCGGGACGGGACCAGCGGGCGGGAGGCGAAGTACGCGGTGGCGCCCGCCAGGGGCACCGAGCAGACCAGCAGCAGGGTGATGGCGAGCCCGGTCGAGCCGAGCAGGACGGTGGCGAGCGTGGCGACGATGGCGAGGTAGGGCGGCGCGGAGGCGGTGCCGCCGGTGCCGACCGTGTGCCAGGCGTCCACGTACCGCGACCACAGCTCGCCGGCGTCGGCCGGGGCGGGCAGCAGCGCGCCGCCGGCCAGGGCGCCGCCGCCGAGGAGCGTGCGGCAGGCGGCCAGGGAGACGAGCAGCAGCACCAGGAAGAGCACGGGCCCGGGCTTGCGGGCGACGCGCTTGAGGCGGGCGAACTGCTCGATCTCCATGAAGTCGGCGTCGTCGCCGCCGGGTCCGGACTCGATGGCCCCGCCGTGCCGTCCGGCGCCCGCGGCGGCCTCGGCGTCGGAACTGCCGAAGAGATCGCCCGCGACCTGTTCGACGGTGACGCGGATGGTCGCGCCGGGGGGCGGGAAGAGGGGGCGCAGTTCGTCCTTCTCGACCTGCGGGCGGCCGCGTTCGCGGCGGCCGGCGATGACGCGCTCGGGTCGCAGCAGGACGCCCAGCAGGCCCCGGATCTCGTCGAGGGCCTGGCCGGGGACCTTGCCGACGAGGTAGGCGAGGGTCCGCAGCAGGGTGCCGAGGACCACGCGCAGCAGCACCCAGGGCAGAGCGGCCGTACGGACGTTGACGAGGAGGGTGTGGACGGCGCCGGCCTTGTCCACCTTGTGCGGGGAGGCGGTGGTGCGGCCCGCGCAGTCGACGGCGCGGCGCTCCCGCGAGGCCGCCTCGGCGTGGCGGACGACCGCCTCCGGGGCGACGAGGACGCGCAGTCCGGCGGCGTGCGCGCGCCAGCACAGGTCGACGTCGTCGCGCATCAGGGGCAGTCGGCGGTCGAATCCGCCGAGCCGCTCGAAGACGTCGCGCCGGATCAGCATGCCGGCGGTGGACACCGACAGGACGGGCCGGACGTGGTCGTGCTGGCCCTGGTCCTGTTCGCGGCGGTCCAGTCCGGTCCAGCGGCGGCCGGAGTTGGCGATGGAGACGCCGACCTCGAGCAGTTGCCTGCGGTCGTACCAGCCGCGGAGTTTGGGGCCCACGACGGCGACGTCGTCGCGGCCGAGTTCGTACTCGGTGTCCACGACGCGCAGCAACTGCGCGAGGGCGTCGGGTTCCGGGGCGCAGTCGTCGTGCAGCAGCCACAGCCACTGGACCGGCTCTCCGTGGGGAAGCTCCGGCAGGTCGTAGGCGTCGTCGCGCCAGGTGCGCGTGGCGGGGTCCCAGCCGCTGGGCCGCCTCAGGTACGGCAGCTCCTCGGGCGTGAGGTCCGGGGCGGTGCGGGCGGCCTCCTCGACGGCCTGGCCGAAGCCGGTGCGCCGGGCGAGGTGGAGCACGTGGTCGTGGCCGAAGGCGTCGCCGATCAGCCGCGCGGAGTCGTCGGCGCTGCCGGTGTCGGCGGCGACGGCGTACTGGACCGGGCGCTCCTGGCCGAGCAGCCCGGCGAGCGCGTCGGGCAGCCAGCGGGCTCCGTCGTGGGCGACGAGGACCGCGGTCACGACGTGGCGCGGGAACTCAGGTGTGGCAGCGAGGTCTTGCTGGGCTGCCGTGTGACTCTGCACGGACATCGAGGTACGGGCCCCGGTTCGGTGGACTGCGGTGGACGCCCGTGCCTGTTGGGGGTGGCGGGCGTCTCGGACGAGCGCCCACACTATCGGCTGGACACAGGGGCGGCCCGCCGCCTGTGGACAACCCACCCGCGACCGGCCGTTCCCGCTGTTCGGACCGTTTCTGCCGCCGCGTCAGACCGCGGGCCTCGGACCGTCGGCCTCAGACCGTCGGCCTCAGACCGCGGCCTTCTTCAGGCGGCGGCGTTCCCTCTCGGACAGGCCGCCCCAGATGCCGAAGCGCTCGTCGTTGGCAAGGGCGTACTCGAGGCATTCGGAGCGGACCTCACAGGCGAGGCAGACCTTCTTGGCCTCGCGGGTGGAGCCGCCCTTCTCGGGGAAGAAGGACTCGGGGTCGGTCTGGGCGCACAGTGCGCGCTCCTGCCAGCCGAGTTCCTCGTCCGCGTCGTCGACCAGCAGTTGCTGCACCAGCTCGGTCATGTGCGCCCCTCGTCTGTCTTTCGCGTCCCCGTGATCTAGCCGTTACCGATTCCGGCTGAACGACACGAGTGAAATTACAAGTGTGCTGCTCCGGGCGAGTCAAGCCGAGATCTGCTATTGGGTCCCTTATTCACTCTGCGGAACCAAGGCCATGCAGAAAGTGTTCAAATCGCCATAAACCTTGACATACCAACGAGCACCAACAGGGCGCCCGCCCCGTTTCTCACCCACAGCAGGGAAGACGCCCCGGCGTTCGATCTCGTTCCGATACACACGCCGAAGCGAACTTGATCACATTCGGATCACGGGATCACAACGGGGGTTGTGCGCCCGGCTTGTGCGCCATGTGTCCCGGAAGTTGTCTGAGCAAACCTTTCGCCAGCCCGATGAACCGGATGAGGTGAAACATGTCCCACATAACGGGCATGGAGTTGACAGTGCTGGTGTGAACCGCTGTCCTTGTGGGCATGCTCGCGAACTTGGCGCTCGCCTCGACCCGCACCGCCGGGTCCCACGGTGCTGCCCGCGCTCGCTGTAGCTGTTGCCGCTGTTCCAGCCGTTGAGCAAGCCGCGCTCCGGCTGTCCCCGAGTCCACCCGACTCGACCTCTCCGTTCCCGCTCCACCGCCCCACCAGGGCGTTCTTCGTCATTCGCTCCGCTCCACCGCACTCTTCCGCCGAGGAACCACCGCACCCATGAACAGCGACAGCGACCTCCAGATCGCCGGCGACATCCTCGAAGTCCCCCACCTCCTCCAGGCACCGCGCGAGCACCCGGCCACCGTCGCCGAGTTCGCCGGCCTGGCCCGCTCCGTCGCGGCCGACCGTTCCGCGTGGGAGCACCTCGTCCGGTACGACGCGACGGCACGCTGGTACCACCGGCTGCGCACCGGCCCCGGGTACGAGGTGTGGCTGCTGTCCTGGGTGCCGGGACAGGGCAGCGGACGCCACGACCACGGCCCCTCCTCCGGTGTGTGGACGGTCCTGGAAGGGGCCCTCACCGAGCGCACGGAGCGCGGCACGCGCGCGTTGGTGCCGGGTACCCAGCGTGTGTTCGCGCCGGGGTACGTGCACGAGGTCGTCAACGACACGCTGGAGCCGGCGGTCAGCCTGCACGTCTACTACCCGGGCCTCACCGAGATGCCGATGCACTCCCCGGAGTGCTCGGCCGCGGCGGCCCGCGACTCGGACGCCGGCTCCGGCGCCGTACCGGCGCGGTGACGACTGGCTGACGCACTGTCGTACCCGCCTGCCAGACTGGGGCCATGCGCATTGTGGTTCTGGCAGGCGGCATCGGCGGTGCCCGGTTCCTGCGTGGTCTCAAGCAGGCCGCGCCGGACGCGGACATCACCGTCATCGGCAACACCGGGGACGACATCCACCTCTTCGGGCTGAAGGTCTGCCCGGACCTCGACACGGTGATGTACACCCTCGGCGACGGCATCAACGAGGAGCAGGGCTGGGGGCGGGCCGACGAGACCTTCCACCTCAAGGAGGAGCTGGCGGCGTACGGCGTCGGGCCCGGGTGGTTCGGCCTCGGCGACCGGGACTTCGCCACGCACATCGTGCGGACCCAGATGATCACCGCGGGCTTTCCGCTCAGCGCGGTGACGCAGGCGCTGTGCGACCGCTGGAAGCCCGGCGTGCGGCTGATCCCGATGACCGACGACCGCGTGGAGACACACGTCGCCGTCGAGTTGGACGGGGAGCGCAAGGCGGTCCACTTCCAGGAGTACTGGGTGCGCCTGCGCGCCTCCGTCCCCGCCGAGGCGGTCGTGCCGGTCGGCGCCGAACAGTCGAAGCCGGCACCCGGCGTGCTGGAGGCCGTCGCGGAGGCGGACGTGATCCTCTTCCCGCCCTCCAACCCGGTCGTGTCCGTCGGCACGATCCTCGCCGTGCCCGGCATCCGGGAGGCGATCGCCGACGCCGGGGTGCCCGTGGTGGGCCTGTCCCCGATCGTCGGCGACGCGCCCGTGCGCGGGATGGCCGACAAGGTGCTCGCCGCGGTCGGCGTGGAGTCCACGGCAGCTGCGGTCGCCGAGCACTACGGCTCGGGCCTGCTCGACGGCTGGCTGGTCGACACCGTCGACGCCGATGCCGTCACCCGCGTGAAGGCGGCCGGCATCCTCTGCCGCGCCGTACCGCTGATGATGAGCGACCTCGACGCCACGGCGCAGATGGCCCGGGAGGCGCTGACGCTGGCGGAGGAGGCGCGGGAGGCGTGAGCGACGAGACACGCGACGACGCTCCCGCCCACCGCGCGGGCTACCGGGTGTGGGCACTGCCCGGCCTGCCCGAGGTGCGGCCCGGCGACGACCTCGCCAAGCTGATCGCGGCCACCGAGCCCGCGCTGGCCGACGGGGACGTGCTGCTCGTCACGTCCAAGATCGTGTCCAAGGCCGAGGGCCGGGTCGTCGAGGCCGCCGACCGGGAGGCCGCGATCGACGCGGAGACCGTACGGGTGGTGGCCCGGCGCGGCCCGCTGCGCATCGTGGAGAACCGTCAGGGTCTGGTCATGGCGGCGGCCGGGGTCGATGCCTCCAACACCCCGTCCGGGACCGTCCTGCTCCTCCCCGAGGACCCCGACGCGTCCGCGCGCGCCCTGCGCGAGGGACTCCGCGACACGCTCGGCGTGGACGTCGGCGTGGTCGTCACCGACACGTTCGGGCGCCCCTGGCGGGCGGGGCTCACGGACGTGGCGATCGGCGCCGCGGGCGTCCGCGTCCTCGACGACCTGCGCGGCGGCACGGACGCGCACGGCAATCCGCTCGGCGCCACCGTCGTCGCCACGGCCGACGAGTTGGCCGCCGCGGGCGACCTGGTCAAGGGAAAGGCCGCGGGCCTGCCCGTCGCCGTCGTGCGCGGGCTGCCGCAGGTGGTCGCCGAGGACGAGGGTGAGGGCGCGCGGGCGATGCTGCGGGGCGCGCGCGACGACATGTTCCGGCTGGGCACCTCGGAGGCGGTACGCCAGGCGGTCACCCAGCGGCGTACGGTACGGGTCTTCACCGGTGAGCCGGTCGATCCCGGTGCCGTGCGCCGGGCGGTGGCCGCGGCCGTGACCGCGCCGGCGCCGCACCACACGACGCCGTGGCGCTTCGTACTCCTGGAGTCCGAGGAGTCCCGCACCCGGCTGCTGGACGCCATGCGGGACGCCTGGATCGCGGACCTGCGGCGGGACGGCAAGAGCGAGGAGTCCGTCGCCAAGCGCGTCCGGCGCGGCGACGTCCTGCGCAACGCGCCCTACCTCGTCGTCCCCTGCCTGGTCATGGACGGCTCGCACACGTACGGGGACGCGCGGCGGGACGGGGCCGAGCGGGAGATGTTCGTGGTCGCCACCGGCGCGGGCGTGCAGAACCTGCTCGTCGCGCTCGCCGGGGAGCGGCTGGGTTCCGCGTGGGTGTCCTCGACGATGTTCTGCCGGGACGTCGTACGGGAGGTGCTGGGGCTGCCGGGCGACTGGGATCCCATGGGTGCGGTGGCGGTCGGACATCCGGCACAGGAGCCGAAGGCTCGGGCGGAGCGGGATGCGGGGGCGTTCATCGAGGTGCGGTGAGCCCTCTACTCTCGTAGGGCTGTCTCTGTCTCGTAGGGCTTAGGGCTTAGGGCTCTCGATTTTCGTAGGGCTCAGGGCTCTCTCTTTCCTCCCCTCCTCCCTCCCCAAGGACCTCACTCGTGGCAGGACGTTTCGCTCCCCGGCCGACGCGTGCCACTGTGCGCGGCGGGGAGACCGGCGTGCCCCGGCAGGCCGCCGCGCCGGGCGAGGCACGGGTGTGGGTGCCGGACGGGCCGCTGGACCTGGGTCTGGTGCTCGGTCCGCTGCGGCGCGGGCCGGGCGATCCGACGTTCCGGACGATGCCGGACGGGTCGGTGTGGCGGGCCAGCCGGACGCCCGCCGGGCCCGGCACCCTGCGGATCACCGCGCGCGGCGGTGAGGTACGGGGTGAGGCCTGGGGGCCGGGGGCGGAGTGGCTGCTGGAGCGGCTGCCTCGGCTGCTGGGCGCCGACGACGACCCCTCCGCGTTCGTGCCGAGGCACCGGCTGCTGGCGGTGACGCGGCATCGTCGGCCGGGTCTGCGGCTGACGCGGACCGGGCTGGTGCTGGAGTCGTTGATCCCGTCGATCCTGGAGCAGAAGGTCACGACGCTGGAGGCGTACCAGGCGTGGCGGCTGCTCGTACGGAAGTTCGGGGAGCCGGCGCCGGGGCCCGCGCCCGGGCGGATGTGTGTGATGCCGGCGGCCCGGACGTGGGCGCTGATCCCGTCCTGGGAGTGGCATCTGGCCGGGGTGGACAACAAGCGGGCGTCGACGATCCTGCGGGCCGTGCGGGTCGCTGCGCGGCTTGAGGAGGCGTCGGGGATGGAGCCGGCGGCTGCGCAGGAGCGGCTGGAGGTCGTGCCGGGGGTGGGGCCGTGGACGTCCGCGGAGACCGTGCAGCGCAGTCATGGGGCGCCGGACGTGGTGACGGTGGGGGATCTGCATCTGCCGGGGATCGTGGGGTTCGCGCTGGGCGGGGACCGGTACGCGGACGACTCCGTCATGCTGCGGCTGCTGGAGCCGTATGCCGGGCAGCGGCATCGGGCGGCTCGGTTGGTGTTGTTGAGCGGGCGGGTGCCGGGGCGGCGGGCGCCGCGGATGGCTCCGCGGGGGATCGAACGGCTGTAACTGGGCCGGGGCTGGTTGGGTGCCCGGTGTGGATGCGGGCGCGGGGGTGGGACGCGGGCCGGTGCTGGCCGGGTGCCGCTCTCTTTGGGACGGGTGCCGCCCTGGGGGTACCTCCCAGGCCGTTCAGGCACTGGGGGAGGCACGACTGCCCGCAGCGGGGGGGCGGGGACGGCACGAGTGCCCCGCGGTCGGGGTGGGGGCTACCAACTGCTGCGTGATTCATCAGTGAATCTCAGCCTTTCTCATCTGTTATCTTGATCGTGTGAAGCTTTCCGAGTGGGCGGCGCGCAACGGCGTGCACTACCAGACCGCGTGGGCGTGGGCGAAAGAGGGCCGTATGCCGGTCCCGGTGCGCCAGACGCCATCCGGAACGTGGCTGGTCGACGAGCCTGCCCCGGAGACGTCCGGTCGGGTCGTGGCGTACTGCCGGGTCTCGTCGGCGGACCAGAAGCCGGACCTTGACCGGCAGGTGGCCCGCGTGGTCCAGGGGGCCACTGGTCTTGGCCTGCCGGTCGCGGAAGTCGTGACCGAGGTCGGTTCGGGGCTGAATGGGCGGCGCCGCAAGCTGCACCGGCTGCTGTCCGACCCGCAGGCCGCGGTGATCGTGGTCGAGCACCGTGACCGGCTGGCCCGGTTCGGGGTCGAGCACCTGGAGGCCGTCCTGTCGGCGTCCGGGCGGCGTCTGGTCGTCCTCGACCCCGCCGAGAGGGCCGATGACCTGGTGCGGGACATCACCGAGGTGCTCACCTCGATGTGCGCGCGCCTGTACGGACGGCGGGCGGCGAAGAACCGGGCCGCTCGAGCGGTGGCCGTAGCGACCGGCGAGGCCGCCGAGTGAAGAAGTTCCAGCCGCAGCCCGGGTTCGTGGTGCAGGCGTTCCGCTTCGCCCTGGACCCCAACGCCGCCCAGGAGCGCGCGTTGCGCTCGCACTGCGGCGGGGCGCGGGCCGCGTACAACTGGGCTGTCGGCTGGGTGACCGCGTCGTGGTGGCAGCGCCGCGCGGAGGAGTCCTACGGGATTCCCGAGGCGGAGCTGACGGAGTGGCGGCCGTGGTCGCTGCCCGCCCTGCGGAAGGCGTTCAACGAGACCAAGCACACCGACCCCAGGTTCGCCGCGTGGTGGGAGGAGAACTCCAAGGAGGCGTACTCCACCGGTCTCGCGAACGCTGCCGCCGCGTTCGACAACTACGCGAAGTCGAAGCAGGGCAAGCGCCGTGGCCGTGCGATGGGCATGCCCCGGTTCAAGCCGAAGCGGAAGGCACGCCTGTCCTGCCGGTTCACGACCGGCGCGATCCGCGTGGACGCCGACGGCCGGCACGTGACGCTGCCGAGGCTGGGCGTGATCCGCACCCATGAGCCCACGGTGAAGCTCCTCACCCGCGTCCAGGCCGGGACGGCGCGGATCCTGTCTGCGACCGTGCGGCACGAGCGCGGACGCTGGTTCGTCTCCTTCCAGGCCGAGGCCAAGCGCGACCTCGAACGCGTCGCCCGGCCCGGTGCAGCGGTCGGTATCGACCTCGGGGTGAAGAGCCTCGCGGTGATGGCCGACAGCTCCGGCGAGATCCGCACCGTGCCCAACCCCGGGCACTACGACCGGGCGCGTGAGCAGCTGCGCCGCACCTCCCGCGTCGTGTCCCGCCGCCGGGGCCCCGACCGCAGGACCGGGCAGAAGCCGTCGAAGCGGTGGGAGAAGGCCAACGCCGCCCGCAACAAGGTGCATCACCGGGTCGCGAACCTCCGCGACGACGCCCTGCACAAGCTCACCACGAGCGTGGCGGCCGAGTACGGCACCGTCGTCGTCGAGGACCTCAACGTCGCCGGGATGCTCCGCAACCGGCGTCTCGCGCGCAGGATCGCCGACGCCGGATTCGGTGAGATCCGCCACCAGCTCACCTACAAAACCCAGCGCCACGGCTGCCGCATCCTGGCCGCCGACCGCTGGTACCCCTCCTCCAAGACCTGTTCCGGGTGCGGCGCGGTGAAAGCCAAGCTGCCGCTGCACGTCCGGACCTTCGAATGCGACGCCTGCCACCTGGTCATCGACCGGGACGACAACGCCGCACTCAACCTCGCCGCCCTCGCGGCAACCAGCACCACTGGTACCGGAGTGGCCGGAGACCAGGACACCGCCCCGGCGGTGTCGAAGCCTCGTGGAGCCGACCAGAGGACCCGCACCACCCGCCCCCGCCGCAAGGCGGAGACGGGGCGGGCAGGTGGCGCGACCCTGCCGCAGCAACGGCAGACAGAAACGAGAGACCGTACTCAAGCCGAAGCCCTCACGCTCTGGTGACGAGACGGACCTTCCTGGCCGAAATGCCCGGAATGCTGGGAGCCGCTGAGGCTCTGAGTAACGGTTACGTGTCTGATGAGAAGCGCAAGGATGCCGGGGGGATGTGGGCGTCGCACCAGATGCGGGCGCCGGAGCGGAGTTCGTTGTCGGCGCCGATGACCGCGCCGTCGCCGATGACCGTGTCGGCGAGGACCGAGCGGGTGCCGACGCGGGCGCGGAGACCGATGAGGGAGTCGGTGATGACGGCGCCGGGTTCGATGACGGCGCCCGGCAGGATCGTGCTGCCGAAGACGCGCGCCCCCTCCGCCACGAAGGCGCCCTCACCGACCACCGTGCCCCCGGCCAGCTTGGCGTCGGGCGCGACCCGTGCCGTGGGCAGGACGAGGCGGTCGCCGCAGCGGCCCGGTATCGCCGGGGACGGGGCGCGGCCCAGGACCAGGTCCGCCGAGCCGCGTACGAAGGCCGCCGGGGTGCCGAGGTCCAGCCAGTACGTGGAGTCGACCATGCCCTGGAGGTGCGCACCGGTGGCGAGGAGTCCGGGGAAGGTCTCGCGTTCGACCGAGACGGGGCGCCCCGCCGGGATCGTGTCGATGACCGAGCGGCGGAAGACGTACGCGCCCGCGTTGATCTGGTCGGTGACGATCTCCTCGAGGGTCTGGGGCTTCTCGAGGAAGGCGAGCACCCTGCCCGTGTCGTCCGTGGGGACCAGGCCGTACGCCCTCGGGTCGGTCACCTGCGTCAGGTGCAGGGAGACGTCCGCGCCCGTCGTCTCGTGAGTGCGGACCAGCGCACCGATGTCGAGGCCGGTCAGGATGTCGCCGTTGAAGATCAGGACCGGCTCGTCGGGCCCCGAGTGCAGCCGGGACGCCACGTTGCGGATCGCGCCGCCCGTGCCGAGCGGCTCCTCCTCCGTGACGTACTCGAGGTGCAGGCCCAGTGCCGAGCCGTCACCGAAGTACGGTTCGAAGACCTCGGCCAGGTAGCTCGTCGCGAGCACGATGTGCTCGACGCCGGCCGCCTTCGCCCGCGCAAGCTGATGCGTGAGGAACGGTACTCCGGCCGCCCGGATCATGGGCTTGGGCGTGTGCTCCGTGAGCGGGCGCAGCCGTGTGCCCTTGCCGCCGACCAGGAGGATCGCTTCTGTCACCGTCGTCTCTGCTTCCTGCCGGGACCGGCCGAACTGTCTTTCGGCCGGCCAGTGTATGCAGACCGTTCCGTGGCGCCTTCGATGACCGTGCGGTGTTCCGCCCTCAGCGGCCCTGGTACTCCGCCGCCTTCGAACGGGTCGAGCCGAGCTTGCCGTAGAGCTTCTTGCCGGGGCAGCTCGTGGCGAAGCCGTCGCGATGACCGGAGATGACGTTCAGTCGTACCTTCTTACCTTTTCGGTAGAGGTTGCCACCCCCGGACTTCAGCGATGTCTTCCCGCGCGGATTCATGCCGTAGAGCCCGACCTTCCACGCGGTGAGCCGGGCGATCGCCTTCACGGCGGCCGACGACGGCTTCTTGGAGCTGTAGGTGCCGAGTACGGCGATTCCCGTGCTGTTGGAGTTGAACCCCAGGGTGTGCGCGCCCAGTACCGCCTTGGACACGCCACCGGCCCGGCCCTCGTAGATCTTTCCGCACTTGTCGACGAGGAAGTTGTAGCCCAGGTCACGCCAGCCCATGCTGTTGACGTGGTAGCGGTAGATACTGCGAATGACTGACGGCGCCTGTGAGCAGCGGTAGTTGTTGCCGGTGTCCGAGTGGTGCACGAAGGCCGCCTTGACCTTCTTCGTGTACACGAACTCCTTCTCGCGCAGTGTCTCGTCGGCGCCCCAGCCGCGGCGAGTGGTGATGTTCGGGCGGGCGCCGACGTACGGGTTGGCCTTCTGCCGTGCGGGGAGTTCGGCCCGGGTCCGCGCGCGGCTCAGGGCCGGGATCTCGGTGGCGCCGGTCGTCGCCGTGGCGCGGGTCCCCTCCCCCGGTCCAGGGGCGGGTGCGGGTGCGGGCGGTGTGCCCTCGCCGGGGTCGACGAGTTCGAGGCGCAGGCCGGTGGGGAGCCGGGAGGCGGTCCGGACGGTACGGGTGGTCTCGGGGCCGTTCTCCGCGCGTACCCGTACTTCGACGCCGTCGGACTCACCCACCCACAGTGGTGCGGTGGCGCCGCGGACCCGGCCCGAGGTGCTCTCGGGGGTGCCGGGGTCGGCGGCGTGATCGGCGGTGTGGGTCTCCAGCTCCTGCCAGCCGGACCAGGTGCCGGTGGCGGTGGCGCGAGTACGGACCTCTACGCGGCCGTGGAGTTCGGTGGCGGGGTTGTCCCAGATGACGCCGACGAGGGAGAAGTGCCGTACGTCCCGGCGGGGCAGGCCCTGTTCGGCGGCGCCGGGTGTGCGGTCGCGGGCGAGGGGGGCGAGGGGCAGCGACTGGGTGCCGCCGGGGGCGTAGGCCTCGGCCCGGGTCGTTGCCGTTGCCGTTGCCGTTGCACCGGTCGTGGGCGGGGTGAGCGGGAGGGCCAGGGCCGCCGCGCACGTGACACCGATCGAGGAAGCAAGGAATCCACGCATGCCCCTGATCCTGGACATCGTCAGACAAATATGTCTATTTGGAATCTGACGGACCGTAGGGTGTTTTGGTCCGATCCGGTGGTCGTGCGATACGCCGTCCGCCCGGTGCGCGTCGCCCGGCCCGCGTACGCTTGCGCGGATGAACGCGACCGACCGTACCCCTGCCGACCTGCTGAGTTCCGCGCTCGCCGCGGACCCGGTGCGCCCCCTGGTGACCTTCTACGACGACGCCACCGGCGAACGCGTCGAACTGTCCGTGGCCACCTTCGCCAATTGGGTGGCCAAGACCGCGAACCTGCTCCAGGACGAACTGTCCGTCGAACCCGGCGACCGGGTCGCGCTGCTGCTGCCCGCGCACTGGCAGACGGCGGTGTGGCTGATGGCGTGCGCGTCGGTGGGTGTCGTCGCCGACGTGGCGGGTGACGCGGGGGCGGCGGATGTGGTCGTGAGCGGTCCGGAGCCCCAGTCGCTGGAGGCGGCTCGGGCGTGTTCGGGCTCGCGGATCGCGCTGGCGCTGCGGCCGCTCGGGGGGCGGTTCGCGCCGGCGCCGCCGGAGGGCTTCGCCGATTACGCGGTGGAGGTGCCGGGGCAGGGGGACCGGTTCGTGCCGTACGCGCCGGTGGACCCGGAGGAGCCGGCGCTGATCGTGGCCGGGCGGGAGTTCAGCGGGGCGGAGGTCGTGGAGCGGGCTCGGGCGGAGGCGTCGGGGCTGGGGCTCACGGGGCCGGGGGCGCGGATTCTGTCGGGGTTGGCGTACGACACGTGGGAGGGGTTGAGCGCGGGGTTGTACGGGCCGCTGGCGAGTGGGGGGTCGGTGGTGTTGTGCCGGAACCTGGAGCTGGCCGGGGCGGGTGTGGTGGACCAGCGGATCGAGTCGGAGCGGGTTTCGGCTACGGCGCGGTGAGGTGTCCGCGAGTGGTTGGATCGCGCGTTGAGGTGAGGGCCAGGGTGAGGACGGTGGCCGCCCGACGTTGAGGTGAGGGCGGGCCGTGGAGACGGTGACCCGGCGTTGATCCGGCGCCCGGTATCGGTACCGACGCGGAGCGGGGCGCCCGGCATCGATGCCCGAGCGGAGTGGCGCGCCCGGCATCGACGCCCGCGCCAAAACGGGCACCCGGCATCAATGCCCGAGCGGAGCAAGGCACCCGGCACCGGTGCCGGCGCAGGGTGAGGGTGTCCAACGTCGATGCCCCCGCAGAGCGGGGTGCCCAGAGTCGATGCCCCGCAGACCGGGCACCCGGCGTCGGCGTCGGCGTCGGCGTCGGCGCATGGTGGGGCGGCGCGCGCGGCCCGGCACTGACGGGGCGCCGCCCCCACTCTCGGCTTCGCTCGAGCGGGGGCGAGGGCGAGGGCGAGGGCGGGAGGCCCCTCATCGCCCACCCGTGCCGCCCTGCGCCTGCGGGTACCTCCCACGGCGTTCAGGCACCGGGGGAGGCACGACTGCCCATAGCCGAGGGGGCGAGCAGCCGCAGATCGGGTGGGGGCGGAAGCTCGCGGGGCGGCGGGTGTGCGGATGTGGGCCCGCGTGTCGTCCGTGGCGCCCGGTGTCGTCGTGACCCGTTCGGCTCAGCCCCGTTCCACCCCCGGTGTCCGTTCGGGGCATGGTCGTAGGAGCGTGGGACGGAGGGATACGTGGGCGACGACGCGGGCACGGCGGCCTCCGGCGGGGGTGACGGGGGCGGCGACGGGGGCCTGGAACATGGAGCGTCCGCGACCGGGCGCGGCCTGCGGCGCCGGCGTCGGAGGCGGCGGCTGGGGCTGGCCGGGGTCGTGGTCGTCGTACTGGCCGCGGGTGCCGTGGGCGTCGGGTGGGCCGTGTACGCCAAGCTGAACGGCAACATCACGTCGGACGAGGCGGCGGCGGCCGAACTCGCCCGGTACGAGAAGGAGCGGCCCACCTCCCTGGTGCGCGGCGCGCAGAACGTCCTGCTGATCGGGTCGGACTCGCGGTCCGGAGACGGCAACGCGCGCTACGGGCGGGACTCCGGGACCGAGCGGTCGGACACCACGATCCTGCTGCACCTGTCCGCGGGCCGGGACAGCGCCACCGCCGTCTCCCTCCCCCGCGACCTCATGGTGAACGTGCCCGGCTGCCACCGCCCGGACGGGTCACGCACCGAGCCGGTGTTCGAGCAGTTCAACTACGCCTTCGAGGTGGGCGGCTCGGCGTGCTCGATCCGTACCGTGGAGAAGCTGACCGGCATCCGGATCGACCACCATGTGGTCATCGACTTCCAGGGCTTCAAGGAGATGGTCGACGCGCTCGACGGCGTCGAGGTCTGCCTGCGAAAGCCGGTCGACGACAAGGACGCCGAACTGAAACTGCCCGCGGGCCGGGTGACGCTCGACGGGGAGCAGGCGCTCGGTTACGTCCGCGCGCGGAAGTCGCTCGGGGACGGCAGCGACACCGACCGGATGGACCGGCAGCAGCGTTTTCTCGGCGCGCTCGTGAACAAGGTGCAGAGCAATGACGTACTGCTGAATCCGGTGAAGCTGTATCCCGTTCTGGACGCGGCCACGTCGTCTCTCACCACTGACCCGGATCTGGCGAGTCTGCGTGGTTTGTACGACCTTGTGCGCGGGCTGCGTGGGATTCCCACCGAACGCGTGCAATTCCTGACCGTCCCCCGTGAGTCGTACACGGGCGACCCCAATCGCGACCAACTCGTGCAGCCCGACGCCGAGAAGCTCTTCACCCGTCTGCGGACGGACGAACCCGTGGCGATCGCCGCGTCCTCGCGGGACCCGGAGGGCGCTTCCGCAATTCCCGGCGAGCCCCGCGAATCCGGCGAACCCGGCGAACCCGGCGAACCCGGCGACGCCGATTCTCCGGCGCCGACGTTCAGCGGGAACACCGCCGCGGAGGACATCTGCGGGTAAAGCACATTCCAAGACGGGGCAAGGCGTGTGCAAGGCGTGCACAAGGGAGGGCCCGAAACTACGGACAGTTGTCCAATAAATGGGCCGGATTGCCCAGTTGTAAGGTTCGTGGAATGTGTCACCGCCATCGCCCCGCGCCGAACGGGGCGGTTAGTGTGAGTGATCCGGTGTGAGTTGAGTGAGACCGGGCGCCCCGAGGGGAGGGCGCCGCGTGGCCCCGACGGAGGATTCGGACAACCGTGGACGCGCAAGGCCGTGGGCGGGCGGAAGACATCGACCCCGCAGACCAGTGGGTACTCAATCCGGACACCGGCGATTACGAGCTGCGACTGTCCCCTTCCGCACCGCAGTCACCGGTCCCCGGCCAGCGCCGCGCCACGCCCGTCCCGGCACCGACGCCGACGCCGACGCCGACGCCGGAGCGTGAGGTTCCCGGACCGCGCAGGCGCCGTGCGACGCCCGAGGAGCCTCCACCGGGACGGCGCGACCGCCGGCGGCCGGCGAAGAAGTCGAAGAAGAAGTCCAGGGGCAAGAAGATCCTGCTGTGGACCGGCGGCACGATGGCATTCGTCATCCTCGCCGTCGGCACGGCCGGGTACCTCTACCTGCGGCATCTCAACGGCAACATCGAGTCCCTCCCCGACGACGGCGCGAGCACGGGCGGCTTCCGCAAGGACGAGGCCATCAACATCCTGCTGATCGGCACCGACAAGCGCACCGGCTCCGGCAACGACGGCTACGGCGACACCGGCAGCGCCGGCCACGCCGACACCACGCTCCTGCTGCACGTGTCCAAGGACCGCTCCAACGCCACCGCGCTCAGCATCCCCCGCGACCTGATCGTCGACATCCCCGACTGCCCGACCACGCAGGAGGACGGGAGTAAGAAGGTCATCCCCGGCACCTCCGGCGTCCGCTTCAACCAGAGCCTCGGCCAGAGCGGCCGTACGCCCAGTTGCACCATGCGCACCGTCACCGAGCTGACCGGGGTCACGCCCGACAACTTCATGGTGGCCGACTTCAACGCGGTCAAGACCCTGACCTCGGCCGTCGGCGGCGTCGAGATCTGCCTGGCGAAGGACATCAACGACCCCGACTCGCACCTGAACCTGCCGGCGGGCAAGCACACCGTCGAGGGCGAGCAGGCCCTCGCCTTCGTCCGCACCCGGCACTCCGTCGGCTTCGGCGGCGACCTGAGCCGGATCGAGCTCCAGCAGCAGTTCCTCAGCTCGCTGATGCGCAAGCTGAAGTCCAACGACACGCTCACCAGCCCGACGAAGATGGTGAAGCTGGCCGAGGCGGGCACCAAGGCGCTCACCGTCGACTCCAAACTGGACAGCATCGGCAAGCTGAAGGACCTCGGTCTGGAACTGGGCAAGCTCAACACCAAGAACCTGACGTTCGCCACGGTGCCGGTGAAGGACAACCCGGCCGAGGAGACGCCGGTGACCGTCGTCCTCAAGGAGGGACCCGCGCAGCAGGTCTTCGACATGGTCAAGAACGACGTCTCCTTCACCGAGGTCAAGAAGAAGGAGAAGGAGAAGAAGAAAAAGGAGGACGCTGCCGTCGCCGCCCGCCTCGAGGGCACGAAGTCCGAGCCCTCCGAGGTCCGCGTCCGCGTCCTCAACGGCGGCGCCTCGGCCGGCAGCGCCCAGCGGGAGCTGAACTACCTCCAGACCGAGGCCGGTGTCTCCAAGTCCGAGAACGCGGGCAACGCCCCCAGCGAGATCGCCAAGACCACCCTGGAGTACGCCCCCGACCAGGCCGACCAGGCCCGCGCCCTCGCCGAGATCCTCGGCCTGTCCGGCGCCGCCATGAAGCCCGGCGAGAGCGTCACCAACTCCCAGGGCCTGCCCACCATGACCCTCACCCTCGGCAAGGACTTCAAGGGCGCCGGAGTCAAACTCGACGCCACCTCCGGGAAGGCGCCGGAGGACCTCCAGCAGTCCACGGCGGACAAGGTCGAGTGCGCCAAGTGACCTGACGGGCCCCGCGAGCGTCTGACAGTACGACAGTCGTCCATCGGTGAACGGCCGGTCCCCCGGCGAACATCCGCCGGGGCCGCCGTACAGCCAACGAGAGGCTTCGTACGTCCAACTGTGCGAACAGGTCGCGCGCAGGGGCACGTTCGCGGGCCCGAGGGTGGGAGAGGGACATGACGCAGAACAGTGTGCGCGGGGAGGAAACGCGAACGGACGCGGTCCGGCATGCCCGCGGCAGGCGCGCCGGTGGCCGGGCCGAGGACGGCACGGGAACGGCGGGGCGGCAAGGACCGCCCGGCGGGGACGGCAGACGCTCCGAACGGAGCCGGACCGGGCGCCGGACCGGGCGCCGCCGCCGAGCGCTCCGGTGGTCCGCGACGACCCTGGCGGTCCTGATACTCGGCACGGCCGGCGCCGGATACCTCTACTACCAGCACCTGAACGGCAACATCGAGAAGGGCGAGCGCAGCAGCGGCGACTCCAAGGCCCAGCGGAGCGAACCGAACGCGGCCGGACAGACGCCCATGAACATCCTGCTGCTCGGCTCCGACAGCCGTGCCTCCGACGCCAACGTGGCGCTGGGCGGGGGCAAGAACCACCGTGACAACCCGCCGCTGGCCGACGTGCAGATGCTGATCCACCTGGCCGCGGACCGCAAGAGCGCCGCGGTGGTGAGCATCCCCCGTGACACCCGGGTCGACATCCCCGCGTGCGAGAACCCCGACACCGGCGAGAAGTTCCCGGCGACGAACGCCATCATCAACGAGACCCTGGCCCGGGGCGGCGCCGGCTGCACCCTGGCCACCTGGGAGAACCTGACCGGGGTCTACATCGACCACTGGATGACGATCGACTTCGCGGGTGTGGTCTCGATGGCGGACGCCGTCGGCGGCGTCGAGGTGTGTGTGAACCAGAACGTGTGGGACCGCCCGCTGCCCGGCGTACCCGGCGGCTCGGGCCTGAAGATGACGGCCGGCCGGCACAAGGTGCAGGGCGAGGACGCGCTCAAGTGGCTGCGCACCCGCCACGCCTGGGGCAGCGACCCGCTGCGGGCCCGGGCGCAGCACATGTACATGAACTCGATGATCCGCACGCTGAAGAGTCAGAACGTGTTCACGGACGCCGGCCGGCTGATGGACCTGGCCGAGGCCGCCACGAAGTCGCTGACGGTCTCCGAGGAGATCGGCACCGTCAAGAAGCTGTACGACCTGGGCAAGCAGCTCAAGACGGTGCCCACGGACCGCATCACCATGACGACGATCCCCACGGTCCAGGACCCTCAGGACAAGAACCACCTGCTGCCGGCCGACGACGCCGACAAGATGTGGGCGATGCTCCGCGACGACGTGTCCTTCGACGACAAGGGCGACCAGGGCACGAAGGCGAAGGACGAGAAGGGCTCCGGCAAGGACGCCGCCGAAGGAGACGCCACCGCGGAGGGCGACGCCGGCAAACCCTCCGACGAGCCCGCCGCCGACTCCGAGATCGGCGTCCTCGTCCAGAACGCCACCCGCTCGGCCACCCTCGGCCCGGTCACCGGCCGCGCCGGCGACGTCACCGGGACGCTGGTGGAGAAGGGCTTCGCCAAGGCGACGACGGACACCTCGGCCGCGCTCTCCGAGGAAAGGACCGTGATCCGTTATCCCGGCGCCGAGTTGGCGGGTGACGCACAGCGCGTCGCCGAGGCGCTGGGGATTCCGGCGAACGCGGTGCGCAAGTCCACCGACGTGTCGGGGATCACGCTCGTCGTGGGAGCTGACTGGCGCTCGGGCACGTCCTATCCGAAACAGAAGACACCCGAGGCCGGAGACCTGCCGGAAACGAGCGACGCCCTCAACGGCTCGGACGCCGCCACGTGCATGGATGTCTACAAGCCCTACCGATGGTAGGAGTTCATGAAAATGGGAGGGATTGCCCTGTTGTAGGAGTGGCGAATGAGACACCAGTGTCGTTCGCCACGGAACCGGGCGGATAGTGTGAGCGCTCCGGTGCCCCTGCCGCGAGGTCCGCCCTGGCGTCGTGCACTTGTTGACCCTTTACCGTGCGCCTTCGGGGGAAGGTGCCGCGTGGCCCCCGACGGAGGATTGGGAGACCGTGGACGCGCAAGGACGTGGGCGGGCAGACGATGTCGATCCCGCAGATCAGTGGGTACTCAATCCACGCACCGGCGAATACGAACTGCGACTGTCGCCCTCCGCACCGCAGTCGCCCGTCCCCGGACCCCGCGGCGCCGCCCCGGACTCCCCCCGGGGCTCGGCAGACGCCGACGGCTCCGTCGGCACGGCGCGTCGTCGTACGGCCGCTCCCGGCCGCGAGGTGCCGCCCCAGCGGCGGCGCCGTCCGGCGCCCGAGGAGCCGGTGCCGGGCCGGCGCGGACACCGGCCGGAGAAGAAGAAGTCGAAGGGCAAGAGGGTCCTGCTGTGGACCGGCGGCAGTATGGCCTTCTTCGTCCTCGTGGCGGGTGTCGGCGGGTACGTCTATCTCAAGCACCTCGAGGGCAACGTCTCGACGACGGACGTCGGCACCGCCGGAAGCAGCAGCTTCAAGAAGGACGAGGCCTTCAACATCCTCATCATCGGCACCGACAAGCGAACCGGTGAGGGCAACGAGGGCTACGGCGACAAGGGCAGCGTCGGACACGCGGACACGAACATCCTGCTGCACGTGTCCAAGGACCGCTCCAACGCCACCGCGCTCAGCATCCCCCGCGACCTGATCGTCGACATCCCCGAATGCGAGACCATTCAGGAGGACGGGACGAAGAAGGTCATCCAGGGCTCCACGGACGTCCGCTTCAACCAGAGCCTCGGCGACCTCGGCCGGGACGCGGGCTGCACCATGCGCACCGTGAAGGAGGCGACGGGCATCAAGCCCGACCACTTCATGATGGCCGACTTCAACGCGGTCAAGACGCTGACCACCGCCGTCGACGGCGTCGACGTGTGCGTGGAGCACGCCGTCGACGACCCGAAGTCCCATCTCAAGCTGCCCGCTGGCGAGTCCACGGTCGAGGGCGAGCAGGCGCTCGCCTTCGTCCGTACCCGGCACGCCTTCGGCAATGAGGGCGACCTGGACCGCATCAAGGTGCAGCAGCAGTTCCTGGGCTCGCTCATGCGGAAGATGTCCTCGAGCGACACCCTCACCAGCCCCACCAAGCTGGTGAAGCTGGCCGAGGCGGCGACCAAGGCCCTCACCGTCGACAGCGCCCTCGGCAACGTCGGCACGCTCAAGGACATGGCCCTGGAGCTGAAGAAGGTGCCGACGAAGAACATCACGTTCACCACGGTGCCGGTGATCGACAACCCCACCGAGAAGGTCAAGGCGACGGTGGTCGTGAACGAGGCCAAGGGGCCGCAGGTGTTCGACATGATCAAGAACGACATCTCCTTCACCGAGGTCGAGCAGAAGGAGAAGGAGAAGCAGAAGAAGGAGTCGGCCGCCGTCGCCGCCCGCCTCAAGGGCGAGAAGTCCGAGCCCTCCGAGGTCCGCGTCCGCGTCCTCAACGGCGGCGCCCCCGCCGGCAGCGCCCAGCAGGAGCTGAACTACCTCCAGACGGATGCCGGTGTCACCAAGTCCGAGAACGCGGGCAACGCCCCCGCCGAGATCGCCAAGACCACCCTGGAGTACGCCCCCGACCAGGCCGACCAGGCCCGCGCCCTCGCCGAGATCCTCGGCCTGTCCGGCGCCGCCATGAAGCCCGGCGAGAGCGTCACCAACTCCCAGGGCCTGCCCACCATGACCCTCACCCTCGGCAAGGACTTCAAGGGCGCCGGAGTCAAACTCGACGCCACGTCCATCAAGACGCCGGACCTGGAGAAGTCCACGGCCGACGAGAAGCTGTGCGCCAGTTGACCTGAGGGGCCTGTCGTACGTCTCACAGGACGGCGACGGGCCCGCGGGTGGCGCGGGGGTGGGGAGGGACGCGGAAGTGACGCGGAGCAGGGTGCAGGGGGAGGACGACACCGTCGGGGACGGTGCGGACAACGGTGTCGACGGCGGCGAGGACAACGGTGTCGGCGGCGGTACCGACGACGGCGACGACAACGGTGTCGGCGGCGGGGACGAGACCGGCAAACGTCGTCCGCACCGTCCGAACCGGCGGCGCCGTGCGCTGCGCTGGACCGCGGTGGTGCTCGCCGTGGTCCTGGCCGGCACGGCAGGCGCCGGTTACCTCTACTACGAGCACCTCAACGACAACATAAAGAAGGACGCCCTGAACCTGGGCGACAACAAGATCGCCGAGCCGACGCCGAACGCGGCCGGGCAGACCCCGCTGAACATCCTCGTCATCGGCTCGGACGCCCGGGACAGCGAGGAGAACCAGGAACTGGGCGGCGCCCGCGAGACGTTCGGCTCCCCGCCGCTCGCGGACGTACAGATGCTGGTGCACCTGTCCGCCGACCGCAGCAACATGTCGGTGGTCAGCATGCCGCGCGACACCCTGCTCGAGATACCCAAGTGCACCGACCCGGACGACGGCGAGGTCTATCCGGCCAGTGAGGGCCGGGTGATGACCAACCAGAGCCTCGGACGGGGCGGCCCCGGCTGCACGGTGGCCACCTGGCAGGAGCTGACCGGCATCCACATCGACCACTTCGTGATGGTCGACTTCGCGGGCGTGGTGTCGATGGCCGACGCCATCGGCGGCGTCCCCGTCTGCGTGGACGCCAACATCCACTCGCGCGACAGCCAGGGCCACGGCTCCGGCCTGAAGCTGGAGGAGGGAACCCACTCCGTCAAGGGGGAGCAGGCCCTGCAGTGGCTGCGCACCCGGTACGGCTTCGAGGACGGCAGCGACCTGGCGCGGGCGAAGGCCCAGCACATGTACCTGAACTCGATGGTCCGGATGCTGCGCGAGAACGCGACCCTGAGCAGCCCGAACAAGCTGCGCAGGCTCGCCGAGGAGGCCACCGAGGCACTCACCGTCGACCCGGGCCTGGACACCGTCAAGAATCTGTACGACCTCAGCGACGAGCTGCGCAAGGTGGAGCCCGAGCGCATCACCATGACCACGATGCCCAACCGGTACGTGGGTGAGCGCGTGGAGCCGACCGAGGACGCGGAGCAGTTGTTCCGGCTGGTGCGCGAGGACATCGCGCTGGACGGCAAGGACGCGGAGAAGAAGGACCCCGCGCCGGAGACGAAGGCCCCGGCCGACCCGGCGGCCCCCGACGACGAGATGGCGGTCCAGGTCCGCAACGGCACCCGCACCGACGACCTCGGAGCGGCCCCCGGACGCGCGAACACGGTCGCCGGGCTGCTGGTGGAGCAGGGCTTCGCCAAGGCCGTCGCCGACCCCTCGGTGCTGCCGAGCGAGGACCGTACGGTCGTCCGCTACCCGAGCGCCGACCTGGAGGGCGACGCGTGGCGCGTCGCCAAGTCCCTGGGCATCCCGGCGAGTTCGGTTGAGCGGTCGACGGACGTCTCGGGCGTCACGCTCGTCGTGGGCGCCGACTGGCGCGAGGATACGGCGTACCGGGCGCCCGAGGCCGACAACGAGATCCCGGAGTCGGCCGAGGCCCTCAACGGCGCGGACGACAGCGCCTGCATGCACGTGAACCCGGCGTTCACCTGGTCCTGACGGACGTCAGCGCGTACCGGTGGCGTCCGCGGCATCCGAGGCCCCCGTGGTGTCCGGCCGGACCGCCGGGCGCCGCGAGGCGATGACCCTCCTGGCCAGCGACTTGGGGCTGGTCAGGAAGCCCCAGCCCCAGGACATGTGCATGGTCGCCAGCGCGACCGGGATCCGCACCCGCGCCTTCAGCCCCAGCCCCTTGCCCGCGGGGAGCGAACCGGCGACGATCGCGGCCAGGTAGGCGCCGGGTACGACGAAGCCCCACGGGGTCAGCGCGGCGCCCACCACGACACCGGCCGCGATGGCGCACACGGCGGTCGGCGGGGCGAGGTAGCGCAGGTTGATGGAGCCGGAGTGGTAGCGGGCGACGACGTGCCGCCAGCGGCCGTAGTCCTTGTACTGCTTGGCCAGCGCCCGCACACTCGGCCGGGGACGGTAGGACACCCTCAGCTCGGGCGAGAACCAGATGAGGCCGCCGGCCTCACGGATGCGGAAGTTCAGCTCCCAGTCCTGGGCGCGGATGAACTCCTCGTTGTAGCCGCCCTGCCGCTCGAGCGCCTCGCGGCGGAACACGCCGAGGTAGACGGTCTCGGCGAGCGCCGCCTGCCCACCTGTATGGAACGCGGCGTTGCCCACGCCGATCTTGGACGTCATCGCGGCGGCGACGGCGTCCTCCCAGGCGTTCTCGCCCTCGGCGTGCATGATGCCGCCCACGTTCTGCGCGCCGGTCTCCTCGAGGAGCCGTACGGCCGTGGCGATGTAGTTCGGCGACAGCATGCCGTGGCCGTCGACGCGGACGACGACCGGATGGCGGGAGGCCTTGATCGCGGCGTTCAGCGCGGCGGGCGTACGGCCGGTGGGGTTCGGCACGGTGTGGACCCGGGGGTCCTCGCTGACGAGTTCGGCGGCGATCTCTTCCGTACGGTCTGTGGAGGGACCGACGGCGATCACGACCTCCATCTCGCCGGCGTACTCCTGGGCGAGGATGGCGCGGACGGCGCCGCGCAGGTGCCGCTCCTCGTTGAGGACGGGCATGATCACGGAAACGGCGGGCGGCCGCACGTCGGACTTGGCGTTCATCGGTGCTCACGTTACCGCGAACGGGGGACACGGGTGCGCGCCGCGGGGGTCACGGGCCCGGGCAGCAGATCGTATGGGCCTACGGTGCTCACGAATCCAGCGTCCATACCGCGCCGACCCCGCCCCCCATCCCATGTCCATGCCGCGTCGATCCCGCGCCCATCCCAGGTCCGTCCCATGTCCGGCCTCACGGTCCACGCCCGGGGCCCGTCCCCCGCGGAGGTGTCACCTTGCCCACGCCGCCCCGCTCGTCCCGCTCGTCCCGCTCGTCCCGGATTCCGGCCTCGACCACCCGGGGCGGGCCTCCGCCGCAGCGCGGCGGCCCCCGGCCGTCCGGGCGTCCGCCGAGGCCCCCCGTGAGGCGGAAGAAGCCGCGCTGGGCCATGCGGACGGTGACCGCGCTGTCGGTGGTGGTGCTCGCCTCCGCCGGGATCGGGCACGCGGTGCTCTCGAGCCTGGACTCGGACATCTCGCGGGTCGACGCCTTCAAGGACATGAAGAACCGGCCGCGGGCGGGCGACGGCATGAACGTCCTGATGGTCGGCACCGACGGCCGGGACCGGATCAGCGAGGAGCAGCGGCGCAAGTACCAACTGGGCGGCGCCCCCTGCCACTGCACCGACACCATCATGATCGTGCACATCTCGGAGGACCGGGAGCGCGCGAGCGTGGTCAGCCTGCCGCGCGACTCGTACGCCGAGACGCCCGGCCACACCGACCGCACCACCGGCGAGCACCACAAGGGGCACCCGCTCAAGCTGAACGCGGCCTACGCCGAGGGTGGCCCGCAGCTCACCATCCGGACCGTGGAGAACATGACCCGCGTGAAGATCGACCACTATCTGGAGGTCGACTTCACCAGCTTCATGAAGACCGTGGACGTCCTCGGCGGTGTGAAAATCTGCACCGTCCAGCCGCTCAAGGACAGCTACACCGGACTCGACCTGCCGGCCGGCAACCACACCCTGATGGGCGGGCAGGCGCTGCAGTACGTGCGGGCCCGCCACCTCGACGGGGCCTCGGACCTGAGCCGGATGAAGCGCCAGCAGCGCTTCCTGGCCGCCCTGATCGACCGGGCGACCTCCTCGGGGATCCTGCTGAACCCGCTGAAGTTCCGTGACGTCGCCCGGGCCGTACTGGGCTCGGTCCGGGCCGACCAGGGCTTCGGCACCGACGAGCTGCTGACGCTCGGGCGGGCGATGCGGAACTTCTCGCCGTCGTCCTCCGAGTTCACCACCGTGCCGATCGGGCAGATGGGATACAAGGTCAAGGGCGTCGGTTCCACCCTGAAGTGGGACCCGGTGAAGTCGAAGCGGATCTTCGACGCCCTGCGCGAGGACAAGCCGCTGGCCGCGCACAAGCCGAAACCGAAACCGAAGGGTCCGGCGCCGGTACGGGTCCCGGTGGACCCGAAGCAGATCCGCGTGCAGGTGGAGAACGGCACCCGCACGGCCGGGCTCGGCAAGCGGGTGGACGACGCGCTGGCCGCGACCGGCTTCCGCACCACCAAGGCGCCGAGGAACGCCACCGACCGCGCGGTCGAGCGGACCGTCGTCGCCTACGACCCCCGCTGGGACCAGTCGGCGAAATCCCTGGCCACCGCCCTGCCCGGCAGCGAGCTGAAGCCGGTCAAGGGGCAGGGGGCGACGCTGAAGGTGATCGCGGGCGCGGACTTCAAGAACGTCGTGAAGGTGAAACCGGCGGACCCGCCGCAGGAGTCGGGCACGGTGGTGCGGGGCGACGAGGTGGTCTGCGGCGAGGAGTGAGGGGCGCCACCGCACGGCGCCCCTCCGGGCTCCGGTTTCCGGTTCAGTTGCCGGAGACGGTGACCTTCTCGTCATTCTTGAGCTGCTCGACCAGCTTCTTCACCTTGGCGTCGTCCCACTTGAGGTTGGAACCGACGTTGCCCGAGACCGGCATGTTCATCGAGGTGCCGTCGCCGCCGCTGACGCTCTTCATCGCCCAGAACATGCTCGCCAGGTCGAACAGGCCCATGTCCTTGTCGACGATGAGGGAGTCCAGGCCGGCGCCCATGGTCGGGTACAGCTTGAACGGGTTGAGGACCGTCGACGGGGTGGCCACCTGGCTCGCCAGCGCCGACAGGAACTTCTGCTGGTTCTTCGTGCGGTCCAGGTCGGAGCCGGGCAGCGCGTACCGGGTGCGGACGAAGGCGAGGGCCTCCTGGCCGTCCAGGGTCTGCTTGCCCTTCTTGAAGTCGGCGCCGGACTTCTTGTCCTTGATGTCCTGCGGGATGTCGATCTCGACGCCGCCGACCGCGTCCACGATGTTCGCGAAGCCGCCGAAGCCGATCTCGACGTAGTGGTCCAGGCGCAGCCCGGTGTTGTGCTCGATGGTGCGCACCAGCAGTTCGGGGCCGTCCTCGGCGTACGCGGCGTTCAGCTTCACGTGCCGGCCCGTGCCCTTGTACGTCTTGCCGGACTCGGAGCCGACGAAGGTCGGGATCTCCACGTCCGAGTCGCGGGGCAGGGAGATCAGCGTCGACCCGTTGTCCCCGGTGTGCAGGATCATCATCGAGTCGGTGCGCTTGCCGTCGGCGTAGCCGGTGTGCAGGTCCTTCATCTGCTCGTCGGTCATGCCCTCGCGGCTGTCGGAGCCGACGATCAGGTAGTTCGTGCCCTCGCCGGCCTCGGGCCGCTCGATGACCTTGGACAGGTCGACCTCGCGGTTGAGCTTGGAGTCGGCCCAGAAGTAGGTGCCGACGGTGGTGACGACGAGCACGGTCACCACCGTGATCGCGGTCCACTTGATCCGGCGGCGCCAGTTCGGCGCGGGCCGGCCCGGGCGGCCGGCTCCGGGGCCCTGGCCGCCCTGGCCGCCGTAGACCTGTCCGGTGTTGTAGCCGCTGTCGTACCCGTCGCCGCCGTGGCCGCGGCCGTCGGCGTACGACGGCTGCTGCGGCACTCCGGCGCCGTACGGCGGGGCGGACTGGCCCGGGCCGGGCGGCGGCGTGCCGCGGCGGACCTGGCGCATCACGCGTGCGCTCTCGGGCTGTGCGCTCGCGCTGCCGTGTCCGTACCGGCCGCCGCGGTTGTCGCCGGACCATCCCTCGGGCCAATCATTCATGCGCACCAGTGTGCAGGTCCGCACTGTGGGCGATACAAGGGTCGTCGGAAAATAGGGTCAGCGCTGTTGCGAAGCTGACACAAAATTACGCGGCCGTCGCCCCCGCATAAGGTGGAGGCCATGACAGACCAGGCAGAACAGGCCTCGGCCGCGTACTCGGCGGCACCGGAGATCCCGGGCAAGCCGACTTCGGCGTCCCGCACCACCCTCAGTCACATCATGACGCACGGCGACACCAACCTTCTGGGCACGGTGCACGGCGGTGTGATCATGAAGCTGGTCGACGACGCGGCGGGCGCCGTGGCCGGACGGCACTCCGGCGGGCCCGCCGTCACCGCGTCGATGGACGAGATGGCGTTCCTGGAGCCGGTCAGGGTCGGCGACCTCGTCCATGTGAAGGCCCAGGTCAACTGGACCGGCCGCAGCTCCATGGAGGTCGGTGTCCGGGTCCTGGCCGAGCGCTGGAACGAGTCGACCCCGGCCACCCAGGTCGGCTCGGCCTACCTGGTCTTCGCCGCGGTGGACGCGGACGGCAAGCCGCGCTCGGTGCCGCCGGTCCTCCCGGAGACCGAGAAGGACAAGCGCCGCTACCAGGAGGCCCAGATCCGCCGCACCCACCGCCTGGCCCGCCGCCGCGCGATCATGGAGCTGCGGGAGCGACGGGTGGCGGAGGGCTTCGACGACTGACGAGCGGCTGGGGGGCGCCGGACGGGCGGCTGACCGGCCGTTTCAGAGCATCAGCAGCAGCCGCGTGTTCGGTACGAGCTTCCGGTTCACGCTGGTGCTCTGCACGAAGATCGTGAAGTCGTCGTTGTGGTCCGGCTTGATGCGGACCTCCACGTCCGGCAGGCCGAGCAGGGCTCGGGCCTCGGGCCCCGTGTACACCCGGTCGGTCTTCTTCTCCAGCACCGATATCTGCTTCTTCGGCTGGACCTTCTCCGACTTGCTGAGCTGGTAGAACGCACCGCCGGTGCGGTAGGTGTGCCCGCTTTCGACGACCCACTCCCGAATCGCCGCGTCCCGGGTCACCGGGACCAGCTCGTACTTCGCCGCGTCCACCGGGGTGAGGCCGGCCGCCTTGATGGTGTCCTTGTTGACCGTGTCCGCACCCGTGGAGAACACGGCCCGGGACCCCCGGATGCCCTTGGTCCGGCCCACCATGAACTTCTCGGTGGCCTCCTGGATGACCTGTCCGGCCTCCTCCAGGCCCTGCGTGCTCGTGGCGTCCCAGATGGCGATGTTGTCCTTCGGGAACCCGCACTGCATGGCCTCGCGCTTGCCCATCTGGTCCGGCACGAGGACGGCCAGCGTCCAGTTGTCGTCCTGCGTCTCGATCATCGTGGCCACGGCCCCGACCAGTGCGCGCGGGTCGTTGGAGGGGGCGTCCGGGCAGCGATGGCTCACGTTCTCCTGGCCGTCGGTGAGGACGAACGTCAGGAAGCTGTGGTCGCCGTACAGTTGAGCCGTCTGCGCCAGTTCCCGCTGCGACTTGAGCGTGGCCGCCAGCAGTGCCGTCATGCCACCGACCCGGTACATCTCCTTCAGCGACGGCATTCGCAGCACGTCCTTGTCGTAGATGACGCACTCCACCTCGTTGGCGAAGACGTACACCGTGACGCGGGTCTCCTGGTCCAGTTCCTGCGACCGGCGGGCCAGGTAGGCGATCTGCTGGTCGGCGACTTCGACGACCTTGCCGCTCAGACGGCGCATGGACGAACTGGCATCCAGCACGAGAGCGACGTGGTTGATGTAGTTCTGGCTTCCGGACAAGGCAGCTCCCCCTCTTTCCGACTCGATGCTCCTACCGTCTCACCCACCACTGACAACGGGTCCGGAAAGAAGAACCGGAAAGAAGAAGGGGCGCCCGCACACGGACGCCCCTCGCTCAACAAACCGACCGTTACGGCAGGTTGCGTGCCATGACGACGCGCTGGACCTGATTCGTGCCCTCGTAGATCTGGGTGATCTTGGCGTCGCGCATCATGCGCTCCACCGGGTAGTCCCGGGTGTAGCCGTAGCCGCCCAGCAACTGCACCGCGTCCGTGGTGACCTCCATCGCCACGTCGGAGGCGAAGCACTTGGCGGCGGCGCCCTGGAAGGTGAGGTCGCTGTCGCCGCGCTGGGACTTGGCGGCGGCCGCGTAGGTCAGTTGGCGGGCGGCCTCGATCTTCATGGCCATGTCGGCGAGCATGAACTGGATGCCCTGGAAGTCGGCGATCGGCTTGCCGAACTGCTTGCGCTCCTTGACGTAACCCTTGGCGTAGTCGAGGGCGCCCTGGGCGATGCCGAGGGCCTGGGCGGCGATGGTGATGCGGGTGTGGTCCAGCGTCTTCATCGCGGTGGCGAAGCCGGTGCCCTCCGCGCCGATCATGCGGTCGGCGGGGATGCGGACGTTGTCCAGATACACCTCACGCGTGGGCGAGCCCTTGATGCCGAGCTTCTTCTCCGGGGCGCCGAAGGAGACGCCCTCGTCGGACTTCTCGACGACGAAGGCGGAGATCCCCTTGGAGCGCTTGCTCGGGTCGGTGACGGCCATCACCGTGTAGTACTCGGAGACGCCGGCGTTGGTGATCCAGCGCTTGACGCCGTTGAGGACCCAGAAGTCGCCGTCGCGGACCGCCTTGGTCTTCATGCCGGCCGCGTCCGAGCCCGCGTCGGGCTCCGAGAGGCAGTACGAGAACATGCCGTCGCCCTTGGCGAGCGGCGTCATGTACCTCTTCTTCAGCTCCTCGGAGCCGGAGAGGATCACCGGCAGGGAGCCGAGCTTGTTCACGGCCGGGATGAGGGAGGAGGACGCGCAGACACGGGCCACCTCCTCGATCACGATCACGGTGGCGAGCGCGTCGGCGCCGCCGCCGCCGTACTCCTCGGGCACGTGCACCGCGTGCAGGTCGTTCGCGGTCAGGGCGTCGAGCGCCTCCTGCGGGAAGCGCGCCTCCTCGTCCACCGCGGCGGCGTACGGCGCGATCTTCGCCTCGGCCAGCGAGCGGACGGCGTCCCGGAGCATGTCGTGCTCCTCGGACGGGCGGTACAGGTCGAAGTCAGCCGATCCGGCCAAGGTCTCTCACGCTCCAAAACGCTGCGGTACTGACGCTAACTACCGTTAAGTAACTCCAAATTTTAGGCTTCATCCACGGCCGTGGATAGGTGAGCTTGACGACAGCGGTGAGGACTGCGGTGAAGACTGCGGTGAGGACTGCGGGAAACCTGCCCGCCGAAGCGTTCCGCCACGCCCCGGATATGCTCGGGCGCGCACGCCTGCCGTACATCTCTGGAGCACCCATGGCCCTCAAGATCACCGTGATCGGTACCGGCTATCTCGGCGCGACCCACGCGGCGGCCATGGCCGAGCTGGGCTTCGAGGTACTGGGCCTCGACGTGGTGCCCGAGAAGATCGAGATGCTCCAGCGGGGCCAGGTCCCGATGTACGAGCCCGGTCTGGAGGAGCTGCTGGGCAAGCACGTCGCCGGAATCGAGGGCTCCAGCGGACGGCTGCGCTTCACCACCGACTTCGCGGAGGTCGCGGCCTTCGGCGACGTGCACTTCCTGTGCGTGAACACGCCGCAGAAGCACGGCGAGTACGCCTGCGACATGTCGTACGTCGACTCCGCGATCGCCTCGCTCGCCCCGCACCTGACCGGGCCCGCGCTCGTCGTCGGCAAGTCGACCGTGCCCGTGGGCTCCGCCGACCGGCTGGCCGCCCACCTCGCCGAGCACGCGCCGGCCGGCGACGACGCCGAGCTGGCCTGGAACCCGGAGTTCCTGCGCGAGGGCTTCGCCGTCAAGGACACGCTGCACCCGGACCGGCTCGTGGTCGGCGTACGCAGCGAGCGGGCCGAGAAGCTGCTGCGCGAGGTGTACGCGACGCCGGTCGCGGAGGGCACGCCGTTCGTCGTCACGGACTTCCCGACGGCCGAGCTGGTGAAGACCGCCGCGAACTCCTTCCTCGCCACCAAGATCTCCTTCATCAACGCGATGGCGGAGGTCTGCGAGGCGGCCGGCGGCGACGTCGCCAAACTGGCGGAGGCGATCGGGTACGACGACCGGATCGGCCGAAAGTTCCTGCGGGCGGGGATCGGGTTCGGCGGCGGGTGCCTACCGAAGGACATCCGGGCGTTCATGGCGCGCGCCGGCGAACTGGGCGCGGACCAGGCGCTGACCTTCCTGCGCGAGATCGACTCGATCAACATGCGCCAGCGTGGCCAGATGGTGGAGCTGACCCGGCAGGCGCTGGGCGGCGGCCCCTTCCTCGGCAAGCGGATCGCGGTGCTCGGCGCCACCTTCAAGCCCGACTCGGACGACGTACGGGACTCCCCCGCGCTGAACGTCGCCGGGCAGGTGCACCTCCAGGGCGCCCAGGTGACGGTGTACGACCCCAAGGGCATGGAGAACGCCCGGCGGCTCTTCCCGACGCTCGGCTACGCCGACTCCGCGGTGGAGGCGGTGCGGGGCGCCGATGTCGTCCTGCATCTGACGGAGTGGCGGGAGTTCCGCGAGCTGGACCCGGAGGCGCTGGGCGAGGCGGCGTCGGCCCGGGTGATCCTGGACGGACGCAACGCCCTGGACCCGGCGCTCTGGCGGAAGGCCGGCTGGACGTACCGCGCGATGGGCCGCCCCACCGCCTGACGGTGGTGAAGGCGACGCCGGTTCGGCCGAGGCTCAGTCGGCCGAACCGGCGTCGTCCGCATTCTGCCCCACCCGGCGGCGCGGCGGCCGGTGAACCCCCTGTCGTTTACCCCTCCTTGGCCCGGTACCGGCGCATCTTCGCGCGTGCCCCGCACACCTGCATCGAGCACCAGCGGCCGCGTCCCGCCGGGCTGCGGTCGTAGTACGCCCAGTGGCAGTCGGCGGCCTCGCACGCCTTGAAGCGGGTCCAGGTGCCGGCCACCAGCGCCTCGGCGACGGCGGCGGCGACGCGGGCGGCGAGGGAGCCGTCGGGGGCGGGGTCGGTGAGGGCGGCGGGGGCGAGGTCGGCGGAGCCGTCGGCCGGGTCGACGGTGACGACGAGCGGGACGGCGGCCAGCAGCTCGCCCAGCGGGGTCACCGCGCGGTGCGGCGGGTGGCCTGCGTGGGCGAGCAGCGTGGCGCGCAGGGACTCGCGCAGCTCGCGCGCGGCCGGCACCTCGTCCTCCGTCAGTCCGAACGGCGCCCGGCCCTCCGGCGTGTCCAGGGTGTCGACGCCCGTCTCGATGTCCAGCAGCGTGTTCACCAGTGCCTCGACCAGCTCCAGGCCGCCCGGTGCGGGCGATCTCTCACTCATGCTTGCGACGTTACCTCCAATAAGGCAGCATGCAGTAACCGTTACCGGTTACCCGCACTCTGTTGGTAACCACAGTGGGTAACCGCTTCTGCCGGTCACCACGGACCGCGTACTTCAAGGAGGAAGTCATGGCTGTCGCCGAACTGGGTGTCGTCGTCCTGGACTGTCCTGATCCCCGCGCACTGGCCGGTTTCTACGCCGGCGTGCTCGGCGGCACCGTCGAGGGGGAGGGCGACTGGGTCGACCTGAAGCTGCCGGGCGGCGCACAGGCGCTGGCGTTCCAGGCCGCCCCCGGGTTCGTGGCGCCGAAGTGGCCCACGCCCGACGACTCGCAGCAGTTCCATCTCGACCTCACCGTGCAGGACCTGGACGCGGCCGAGAAGGCCGTCCTCGAGCTGGGCGCGCGGCCGCTGGACGCGGAGGACCACACCCGTACCTTCCGGGTTTACGCCGACCCGGCCGGGCACCCGTTCTGCCTCTGCGCCTGCTGAACACCGGCCCACCCGTACTCGGAACGCCCAGCAGTTCCACCTCGACTTCGACGGTGGCTCGACCTGGGCGGAGATGGACGCGGCGCACGAGAAGGTGCTCGCGCTGGGTGCCCGGCCGCTGGATCTGGAGGACCGGGAGAAGAAGGGCTTCATGGTGTACGCGGATCCGGCGCGGCATCCGTTCTGCCTGTGCCGGATCGAGCACACCTGACCCCGGACCTCGCCGGGGCTCAGCCGTCCAGGTCGGCGATGGTCGCCGTGGACGGCTCGCGGCGCAGTTGTGCCGCCCGCGCGGTGAAGGCCGAGGCGCGCAGGACGCGCTGGACGTTGCCCCAGGTCAGCAGGGCGACGTCCGCCTCGTCCCAGCCGCGGCGCAGCAGCTCGGCGATGAGCCGGGGGTAGCAGGAGGGGTCGCCCAGCTCCAGCGGGTGGGCGGTGCCGGAGTCGTAGGTGCCGGACAGGGCGACGCTCTGCGGTCCTGCCACCGTGCGGACGTGGTCGAGGTGGTCGGCGACGTCCCGGACGGTCGGGCCGGTCTGCTCGGCGGTCAGCGGCACCATGCACAGGCCGCCGGCCGCGCCCAGCTCCACCAGCAGGTCGTCCGGGAGGTTGGCGGGGTGCGGACGCAGGGCGCGGGCGGCGGAGCGGGTGCACAGCGCCGGCGCCTTGGACACCGCGAAGGTACGGCGGATGGTCTCGGCGGACGCGCCGGAGAGGTCGGCGACGACACCGAGCCGGTTCATCTCACGGACGACCTCCTCACCGAACCGGGTCAGCCCCGCCTCGCTCGCCCAGGTCACCCCGGACAGCGTCAGCGCGCGCAGGCCGAGGGCGTGCAGGGAACGCAGGATGCCGAGACAGTCCCCGAGGGCGGCGGCGCCCGCGGGACCGGGCAGCACGGCGACCCGGCCGCAGTTGCGGGCGTCGATGGTCTGCCCCGCGTCGTACGCCAGGCGCAGCCCCTCCGGGTGGGCGCGTACGACCGTCTTGACCAGGTCGAGCTGCTCCAGCGTGGCGCCGACCGCACGGTCCCCGTCGATGGACTCGGGCAGGTGCAGCGACCACAGCAGCGCGCCCACGTGCCCCTCGCGCAGCCGCGGCACATCGGTGTCGACCGCGCTCTCGCCCAGCTCCAGGTCGTACCAGGGCAGATGCTTGAGCGCCCAGGGCAGGCCGTTGCAGCCGTCGGCGACGGGGTGGGCGGCCAGTACGGTGTGCGCCCGGGCCAGCGGCTCGTCGTCGGGGTCGGACACGGGCGCGTAGGGCTCCGGCGGAAAGACCTCCGCGGTGAGCGGCACGGGCAGATCGTCGAGCCCACCGGCCTCGGTACCGGTGTGCAGGTCGTCCTGGAGGTCTGCCATGACGGGCTCCGTACGGTCGTCGTGAGTTACGGCCACCGTCGCACGCAGCGGAAAGGGCTTCCTGGTGGGTGGGGCGTTCGGGGGTACGCGGCTCAGCCGCGGGCCGCGTCGATCACCTCGTCCAGGGTGGAACGGGAGCGGAGCAGTTCGGCGATGGTCCGGTCGATGCGGGCGCGCTCGGCGGTGAGGTCGGCGACCAGCTTCGGTGTGGCCACGGCCGAGGGGCCGCCGTCGCCGTCGCGCATGCACGGCAGCAACTGCGCGATCTTGCTGCTGCACAGTCCGGCCGCGTACAGCTCCTGGATCCGGATGACCCGGTCGACGGCCGCCTCCGGGTACTCGCGGTGCCCGCCGGGCGTACGCTCGGCCGCGAGCAGCCCCTGCTGCTCGTAGTAGCGCAGCGAGCGTTCGCTGACGCCCGTGCGCCGGGCCAGTTCACCGATCCGCATCCGCCCTGCCTCCCGGTCCCGGTCCCGGACTTGATTCTGACATCAGTGTCAAGTTTTAGCGTACGGGCATGTCGAACACAACAGACCTCTTCGCGTCCGCCTCGCTCGGCCCGCTCGCCCTCCCCAACCGTCTGGTGATGGCACCTCTGACCCGCAACCGGGCCGAGGCCGACGGCACTCCGACCCCGCTCATGGCCACCTATTACGCCCAGCGCGCCTCCGCCGGGCTGATCATCGCGGAGGCCGCGACGCCGAACGCGGTCGGGCAGACGTACCCCGACATCGCAGCCGTCCACAGCGCCCGGCACGTGGCGGGCTGGCGGCGGGTCACCGACGCCGTACGGGAGGCGGGTGGCCGGATGTTCCTCCAGCTCCAGCACGGCGGCCGGGTCGGGCACCCGGCGACGAGCGGACTGACGCCCGTCGCGCCGTCACCGGTGCCGCTGCCCGAGACGATCTTCACGCCCGACGGGCACCAGCCGGCCGTCGTCCCCAGAGAGATGAGCACCGAGGACATCCGAACCACCGTCGCCGACTTCGCGCGGGCCGCCCGCAACGCGCTCGACGCCGGGTTCGAGGGGGTGGAGGTGCACTCCGCCAACGGCCACCTGCTGCACCAGTTCCTCGCCGCCAACACCAACCTGCGCACCGACGGCTACGGCGGTTCCGTCGCCGCGCGGATCCGGTTCACGGCCGAGGTGGTGGAGGCCGTGGCCGCCGAGATCGGCGCCGACCGGGTCGGGCTGCGCGTCTCCCCCGGCAACACCGTCAACGGCATCGCGGAGGGCGAGACCGGGGAGATCTACCCGGCGCTCGCCGAGCGGCTCGGCGGGCTGGGGCCGGCTTATCTGCACCTGGTGTACGCCGACCCGGACGCCCCGGTGTTCGGGAAGCTCCGCGCCGGATGGCCGGGGGTGCTGATCGCCAACCCCGTGCTGGGCGAGGGGTTCGACGCGGGCCACGTACTCCGGGCCTCCGAGCGGCTGCTGCGAGCCGGAGCCGACCTGATCGCCCTGGGCCGACCGTTCCTCGCCAATCCCGACCTGGTGGAGCGGCTGCGGCTGGGCGCCCCGCTGAACCCGGTGCGGGACCGCTATCTGATGTATGTGGGCGGGGCGACCGGATACACCGACTACCCCGCCCTGGGACCTGTCCGACAGGAGTCGGCTCAGCCGTCGAGCTCCTCCAGCGACGCGTTGGACGGCCCCCGCGTCGCCTGAAGCCCCCGGGCCACGTCCTCGGTGGCGTCCAGGACGCGGACCGCGTTCTTCCAGGTCAGCTTGGTCAGGTCGGACTGGGACCAGCCGCGGTCGAGCAGTTCGGCGATCAGGTTCGGGTAGCCGGAGACGTCGCCGAGGCCGTCCGGGGTGAAGGGGGTGCCGTCGTAGTCGCCGCCGATGCCGAGGTGGTCGATGCCGGCGACCTCGCGCATGTGGTCGAGGTGGTCGGCGACCGTGGACACGGTGGCGACGGGGCGCGGGACGCGCTCCTCGAAGGCGGCGTGGACCTTCATCGCCTCGGGGCTGCTGTCCAGGTGGTGGAGGCCGTGCGCGCGCATGTTCTCGTCGGCCTCGGCGGTCCAGTCCACGGCCGCCTGGAGCACGAACTTCGGCACGAACGTCACCATCGCCATGCCGCCGTTCGCGGGCAGCCGTTCCAGGACGTCGTCCGGGATGTTGCGCGGGTGGTCGCAGACGGCACGGGAGGAGGAGTGCGAGAAGATCACCGGCGCCGTGGAGGTGTCCAGCGCGGCGCGCATCGTCGTCGCCGCCACGTGCGAGAGGTCGACCAGCATGCCCTCGCGGTTCATCTCCCGCACGACCTCGCGGCCGAAGGCCGACAGGCCGCCGACGGCGGGCTCGTCGGTCGCCGAGTCCGCCCACGCGTTGTTGTCGTTGTGGGTGAGCGTCATGTAGCGCACGCCGAGCGCGTACAGCGCGCGGAGGGTGGCGAGGGAGTTGTCGATGGAGTGGCCGCCCTCGGCGCCCATGAGGGAGGCGATCCGGCCCTCGGCGCGCGCGGCCTCCATGTCGGCGGCGGTCAGCGCGGCCCGCAGCTCGCCGGGGTGGCGGTCGATGAGCTGCCGTACGCAGTCGATCTGCTCCAGCGTCGCCGTGACCGCGCCCGGCAGGTCGGAGCGGACGTACACCGACCAGTACTGCGCGCCGACGCCGCCGGCCCGCAGCCGGGCGAGGTCGGTGTGCAAGTGGGCGGACTGGTCGGCGGCGATGTCACGGGCGTCGAGGTCGTAGCGGACCTGCTCGCGCAGCGCCCAGGGCAGGTCGTTGTGCCCGTCGACGACGGGGAACTCGCGCAGCAGCTCCCGGGCCCGGTCCAGCGAGGTCATCCGTGTGCCTTCCGTCTTGTCCGTCACTTCGTCACTTCGTTCGCGTCGTCCATGTCGTAGACGTCGTTACTTCGTCACTTTCCGAATCCGAAACCCGCCGCCGAGCCCTCGACCTTGGTGCGCAGTCGCTTGCCCTTCTCGGTGGCCTGGTCGCCCAGGTCCTGCTGGAACTCGCGCATGCGGCCCAGCAGCTCCTCGTCGTGGGCGGCGAGGATGCGGGCGGCCAGCAGACCGGCGTTGCGGGCGCCGCCGACGGAGACGGTGGCGACGGGGACGCCGGCCGGCATCTGCACGATGGACAGGAGGCTGTCCATGCCGTCGAGGTACTTCAGCGGCACCGGTACGCCGATGACCGGCAGCGGGGTGACCGAGGCGAGCATGCCGGGCAGGTGGGCGGCGCCCCCGGCCCCAGCGATGATCGTCTTCAGTCCGCGTCCGGCGGCCTGCTCGCCGTACGCGATCATCTCGTGCGGCATGCGGTGCGCGGAGACGACGTCGACCTCGTAGGCGATCTCGAACTCGTCGAGTGCCTTGGCGGCGGCCTCCATGACGGGCCAGTCGGAGTCCGACCCCATGACGATGCCGACGACTGGGCTCACCGGGCTGGCCTGGCTCATTCGGTGATCGTCCCTCTCAGGTAGCCGGCAGCGTGACGGGCGCGCTCCAGCACGTCGTCCAGGTCGTCGCCGTAGGTGTTGACGTGGCCGACCTTGCGGCCGGGCTTCACGTCCTTGCCGTACATGTGGATCTTGAGCTGCGGGTCGCGGGCCATGCAGTGCAGGTACGCGGAGTACATGTCGGGGTAGTCGCCGCCCAGGACGTTGACCATCACCGTCCACTTGGCACGCGGGCGCGGGTCGCCGAGGGGGAGGTCGAGGACCGCGCGGACGTGGTTGGCGAACTGCGAGGTGATCGCGCCGTCCATCGTCCAGTGGCCGGAGTTGTGCGGGCGCATCGCCAGTTCGTTGACGAGGATGCGGCCGTCGCGGGTCTGGAACAGCTCGACGGCGAGGTGGCCGACGACGTCCAGTTCCTTGGCGATGCTGAGCGCCATCTCCTCGGCCCGCAGCGCCAGCGCCTCGTCGAGGTCGGGGGCGGGCGCGATCACCGTGTCGCAGACGCCGTTCACCTGCTGGGACTCGACGACGGGGTACGCCACCGCCTGGCCGTGCGGGGAGCGGACCACGTTGGCGGCCAGCTCGCGCAGGAAGTCGACCTTCTCCTCCGCCAGCACGGGCACACCGGCGCGGAAGGGCTCGGCGGCCTCCGCGGCGGAGTGCACGACCCACACGCCCTTGCCGTCGTATCCGCCGCGCACTGTCTTGAGGACCACGGGGAAGCCGTCGCCCCCGGCGGTGCCCTCCGCGGCGAAGGCGGCCACGTCGGCCGGATCGCTCACGATCCGGTGCCGCGGGCAGGGCACGCCGATCGCGTCGAGCTTCGCGCGCATCACGCCCTTGTCCTGGGCGTGCACGAGCGCGTCGGGGCCGGGACGCACGGGTATGCCGTCCGCCTCCAGGGCCTTGAGGTGCTCGGTCGGCACGTGTTCGTGATCGAAGGTGATCACGTCACAGCCGCGCGCGAACTCGCGCAGCGTGTCCAGATCGCGATAGTCGCCGACGACGACTTCGTTCACGACCTGCGCCGCAGAGTCCTGAGGAGTGTCACTGAGAAGCTTGAACCTGATGCCCAGCGGGATGCCCGACTCGTGTGTCATACGAGCGAGCTGGCCACCGCCGACCATACCGACTACGGGGAACGTCACACCCCTAGCGTATCGGCCGCGCGGAGCCCACCTGTTTACCGGCCGTTTCCCGGCGGTCCCGGCGCCCGTTCCGGACGTCGGTGGGCCGTCCGCAGGAAGATCGCGCGTCCGGGTGGTTAGCATGAACGGATTGACGCCAACCGATGGACGGGGGCCTGCACGGCCATGGGACATGGTTCCTCGGGTGCTCATACGGCTCCGCCCGCGCCGCAGGCGCCACGCGCCGGGGTGCGGGAGCGGTTCGACCAGCTCGTGCGCGAGGTCGTGAAGTTCGGCGCGGTGGGCGGCGCAGGGGTGCTGGTCAACCTCCTCGTCTTCAACTTCGTGCGGCAGGTGACCGACCTCCCGGTGGTGCGGGCCAGCATCATCGCCACGATCGTCGCGATCGCCTTCAACTACGTGGGCTTCCGCTACTTCACCTACCGCGACCGCGACAAGAGCGGCCGGACCCGCGAGATGTCGCTGTTCATGCTGTTCAGCGCGATCGGGCTGGTGATCGAGAACGGCGTGCTCTACACGGCGACGTACGGGTTCGGCTGGGACAGCCCGCTGCAGAGCAACATCTTCAAGTTCCTCGGCATCGGCATCGGCACGCTGTTCCGCTTCTGGTCGTACCGTAGCTGGGTCTTCCGCGCGCTGCCCGCCCGTGAGCCGGTGACGCGGGCGGAGACCTTCCTGGAGCACGAGCACCCGACCGCGGTGCGCACGGCGGAAGCGCCCCCGGTGGTCCGCCACTGACCGGCTCCGCTCAGCGCACCGTCTCTCCACCGCCGCCGGAGGACTTCTTCGAGGGCGGCGTGCGGGACAGGAACAGGCCGAAGACCGGGGGGCGGCCCTGGAGCAGCTCGAGGCGGCCGCCGTCCGCCTCGGCCAGGTCACGGGCCACGGCGAGGCCGATGCCCGTGGAGTTGCGTCCGCTGATCGCGCGCTCGAAGATCCGCGCCCCCAGGTCGCCCGGGACGCCGGGGCCCTCGTCGGTGACCTCGACCACGGCCTGGTTGCCGGTCACCCGGGTCCGCAGGGCGACCGTGCCGCCGCCGTGCATCAGGGAGTTCTCGATCAGTGCGGCCAGCACCTGCGCCACGGCGCCGGGGGTGCCCACGGCCGTCAGATGGCGTTTGCCGGAGCTGACGATGGCCCGTCCCTCACTGCGGTAGGCGGGGCGCCACTCGGCGATCTGCTGCTGGATGACGTCGTCCAGCTCGAAGGTGACGGCGGAGCCGCTGCGCGGGTCGCGGGAGTTGGTCAGCAGCCGGTCCACGACGTCCGTCAGCCGTTCCACCTGCGACAGGGCGATCGTCGCCTCCTCCTTCACCGTCTCCGGTTCGTCGGTGAGGGTGATCTCCTCCAGCCGCATGGACAGCGCGGTCAGCGGCGTCCGCAGTTGGTGGGAGGCGTCCGCGGCGAGGCGGCGCTCGGCGGTGAGCATCCGGGCGATGCGCTCGGCGGAGGAGTCCAGCACGTCCGCGACCCGGTCCAGCTCGGGAACGCCGTAGCGCTTGTGGCGCGGGCGCGGGTCGCCGGAGCCGAGGCGTTCGGCGGTCTCGGCGAGGTCGGTGAGCGGGGAGGCGAGGCGGTTGGCCTGCCGGATCGCCAGCACCACGGCCGCGATCACCGCGAGCAGTGCCACCAGGCCGATGATCAGCAGGGTCCGCCCGACCTCACGGGTCACGGAGGAGCTGGGCTCCTCGACGAGGACCGTCTCGCCCTCCTCGCCGGTGGCCCTGCCCTGGAGCACGTCGCCGGACGGCTTGCTGCCGACCTCGATGACCGGTTCGCCGGGGATGCGGATCACGGCGTACCGGGCGTCGCGGATCTGCTCCCGCAGGAACTCGGCGTCCACCGAGCCGGTGCCGATCAGTCGGCTGTCCACGATGCTGGCCAGCCGCACCGCCTCCAGGTCGACCCGTTCCTGGGCGGTGCTGCTGATCGTCCGGGTCTCGACGATGACGAGGGAGACGCCGAAGACGGCGATCACGACGAGCACCACGGCGAGCGTGGACTGGATCAGTCGACGGCGCATGTCCTCTTACCCGGTTGCCGTGTGCGGCCTCTGGGGGCCCGCTCAGTTCTTCTCGAACCGTTCTTCTCGAATCAGTTCTTCTCGAAACGGAAGCCCACGCCGCGCACGGTGGCGATGTAGCGGGGGTTGGCCGCGTCGTCGCCGAGCTTCTTGCGCAGCCAGGAGATGTGCATGTCGAGGGTCTTGGTCGACGACCACCAGGTGGTGTCCCAGACCTCGCGCATGAGCTGGTCGCGGGTGACGACCCGGCCGGCGTCGCGCACCAGGACCCGCAGCAGGTCGAACTCCTTGGCGGTGAGCTGGAGCTCCTCCTCGCCCATCCAGGCCCGGTGCGACTCGACGTCGATGCGTACGCCGTGCGTGGCGGGCGGCTGCGCGGGCTCGGCGGCACCGCGCCGCAGCAGGGCCCGGACCCGGGCGAGCAGCTCGGCGAGGCGGAAGGGCTTGGTGACGTAGTCGTCGGCGCCCGCGTCCAGGCCGACGACGGTGTCCACCTCGTCGGCGCGCGCGGTGAGGATCAGGATCGGCACGGCGTGGCCCTCGGACCGCAGCCGGCGGGCGACCTCGAGACCGTCCATGCCCGGCAGGCCGAGGTCCAGCACGACCATGTCGATGCCGCCCTGCAGCCCGGCGTCGAGTGCGGTGGGTCCGTCCTCACGCACCTCGACCTCGTATCCTTCCCGGCGCAGTGCGCGGGCCAGCGGCTCCGAGATGGACGCGTCGTCCTCGGCGAGCAGTACACGGGTCATGAGCTGATGGTAGACCGCTCGGCCCAACGCCCGGGGCATGATCGCCCCGAGGGCCTCTTACTCAGGGACAAGACGGGCATCCTCCGCGTGGCCGGCCGCGTGGGCCCCGTGTGCGAACCTGCGGCTGTGGGGTGCCATCCTGTAGCGGGCCTTCGAAAGACCGTTCACGGTTCCACTATTACCTGTGATCCGCGTCTCAAGTCCTTCCATACCGGTCGGTGTCCTGCCGTATGGTGAATCAGCGCCTGTAGCACCCAGGGGACCTTTGGCGACAGTTCGACGCTGAAGGTCTCTTTTGTGTGCGGGTCGGCCCCCACGGCCGACCTCGAAAGGAATGACCTGTGGCCGGGCCTCACCGCGTGCTGTGACGTGCGCGGAGGCGTGGATCCCGGTGGCCGCCGCCCACCGCTTCGCAATCCGGAGCGGAATCCCCCAGGCGTGGGACGGGCGGGGAAGGCCGCCGGTGCCGGCCGCCCCCCACCGGGCGCGCATCGCCTCATGAGCGCGTCCCGACCAGCAAGGATCGATCATGGCGTCCAGCCTGACGAAGGACTCGGTCACCCCGGGCACCCCCGGCTCCGAGAAGACCTTCTTCGGCCACCCCCGCGGACTGGCCACACTCTTCATGACCGAGATGTGGGAGAGGTTCTCCTACTACGGCATGAGGGCTCTGCTCCCGCTGTACCTCGTCGCCCCGGGTGGCCTCGGCCTCGGCGCCGGCACCGCGACCGCGATCTACTCCGTGTACCTCTCGCTGGTGTACCTGCTCACGATGCCGGGCGGCTGGTTCGGCGACCGCGTCTGGGGCCCCCGCAAGACCGTCGCCATCGCCGGTGGCGTGATCATGCTCGGCCACCTCACGCTGGCGCTGCCGTCCTCCGGCACGTTCTACGCGGGCCTCGGTCTGGTGGCCATCGGCTCGGGTCTGCTGAAGGCCAACATCTCGACGATGGTCGGCCAGCTCTACGACGGTCCCGACGACCCGCGCCGCGACGGTGGCTTCACCGTCTTCTACATGGGCATCAACCTCGGTGCCTTCGCCGCGCCGCTGACCATCGGCACCATCGGTGAGAACGTCAACTGGCACCTGGGCTTCGCGCTCGCCGCGGTCGGCATGGGCCTGGGCGTCATCCAGTTCCTGCTCGGCAGCCGCCACCTGGCCCCGCACTCCAGCACGGTCCCGAAGCCGCTGTCCCTCGAGGAGAAGACCTCGACACTGCGCAAGGCCGCGTTCTGGGCCGCGCTGGCCGTCGTCTTCTACGCGATCGTCGGCTTCTCGGGCAACTACACCCTGAACTGGATCCTGGTCCCGCTGACCCTGCTCGGTGTGATCGTCCCGGTGCTGGTGCTGACCAACATCAAGCGCGACAAGTCCCTGGACCGCTCCGAGCAGTCCAAGATGTCGGCGTACATCTGGTTCTTCGTCGCCGCCGCCGTGTTCTGGATGATCTACGACCAGGGCGGCTCGACCCTGTCGCTCTTCGCCGACTCCTCGACCGACACCAGCGCCTTCGGCTGGGAGTTCCCGGTCTCCTGGTTCCAGTCGGTCAACCCGGTCATCATCATGGCCCTGGCACCGGTCTTCGCCACGGTGTGGCTGGCGCTCAACCGCCGGGGCAAGGAGCCGAGCACGGTCGTCAAGTTCTCCTTCGGCCTGGTCCTGGTCGGCGCGTCCTTCTTCCTCTTCCTGGCCCCGCTGGGCATCGCGGAGGGCGGCCACAAGGCGGCGGCCCTGTGGCTGGTGGCGATCTACTTCGTCCAGACCTGCGGTGAGCTGATGCTCTCCCCGGTCGGCCTGTCGGTCACCACGAAGATGGCGCCGGTGAAGTACGCCTCGCAGATGATGGGCGTCTGGTTCCTCGCCGTCACCGCCGGCGACGCCACGACCGGCCTGCTCTCCATCGCCGGCGTCGACCTCAACAAGACGGGCATCGTCGCCGCGGAGGCGGCTCTCGCGGTGGTCGCGGGCATCGCGATCTGGATGTACCGCAAGCGCGTCAAGGAACTCATGGGCGACGTCCGCTGACCCCTGCGGACGCCCGCTCTTTTACGGAGGGTCACCTCATCCGGTGGATGAGGTGACCCTCCGGGCGTTCAGGGGTGTCCCCAGGGCCGCGTACGGGGCGAAGTCCGCCCAGGCGGCGGGGAGGAGGGCGACCCGCGGACCGTCGGGGTCCTTGGAGTCGCGGACCAGGATGGCGGTCGGGGTGGTAGCTACCTCGACGCAGTTCGAACCGTCGGGGCTGTAGCTGGATTTCCGCCACTGGGGGACGCGCATGCCGGTCATGGCGCTTGCTCTGCTGAGCCTCCGCGTCGAGAAACCCTCAGCCACCGGCTACGCGCGACTTCGACGCGTGGCAGAGGAAGTCCGCCCAGACTGTGCGAGGGAAGGCAAGGCGCGATCCGGTGAGGGTCTTGGAATCACGGACCAGGATGGCGGCCGGAGCGGTAGCTACCTCGACGCAGTTCGAACTGTCACCGCTGTAACTGGATTTCCGCCACTGGTGGATGTGTAGGTCGGCCTCTTTCACGACTGGACCTCCGCGTCGAGAATCTTACTCATAGGTTACGCGCGACTTCGACGCATGGCAGAGGAACTCCGCCCAGACTGTGCGAGGGAAGGCAAGGCGCGATCCGGTGAGGGTCTTGGAATCACGGACCAGGATGGCGGCCGCGGTGGTGGCTATGTCGACGCAGTTCGAACCGTCGCCGCTGTACGTGGACTTCTGCCAGTCAAGGGTCTGCATGAGTCGTTCCTTCACAGGTCCTGGATGCGTTGGTGGATGAAGTCGCGTGTCTTGGCGCGGTCCAGTGCGCAGGACTCCATGCGGTCCAGTACGGCCCGGTATTTACAGAGCTGAGCCTCGGCATCGAGGAACTCGCAGGCACCGTGATGCGAGTCCAGTTGGGTCGTGTCGAGCTGAGGGACAGGCCCCTCCACGTAGTCGAAGGACTGGCCGGTGGTGGGGAAGTGGTTCGTGCCGAAAGGGATCACCCGGACGGTGACATGGGGCAGTTCGCTCATGTCGAGCAAGTGCTGGAGCTGCTCACGGGCGACGACCGGGCCGCCGAAGTCCATGCGGAGTGCCGCTTCGTGAAGGACCGCCGTGTATGGGGGTGGTTCCGCCCGGTGCAGGATGCCTTGCCGCTTCATGCGGTGGGTGAGGCGGTGCTCGATCTCGTACTGACGCATCGGTGGAACCACTGCGCGAAACAGGGAGCGGGCGTGGTCGGTGGTCTGGAGCAGCGCCGGGATGTGGATCAGGAGTGCCACGCGTAGTCCGGAGGCGTGATGCTCCAGCTCGGCCAGATCGACCAGATCGACCAGAGCGACCGGGACGTGGTCACGGTACTCCTCCCACCAACCACGCGTCCGCCTGCCCGTCATCGTGGCGAGGGCGTCGATCAGTTCCTCGTCACTGCAGTCGTAGGCATGCGCCATCGAGCGGAGCCGGTCGGAGCTGATCGGTGTGCGTCCGGTCTCGATCATGCTGACGCGTGCCTGGTTGACGCCCAGGAGCCCGGCGGCGCTCGTGGCGGTGAACCCAGCCCGCTCTCGGAGTTTGCGCAGTTCTGCACCCAGCCTTCGCTGTCGGAGCGTGGGGCTGTTGGTGGGCGGCACGGCGCCTCCTTCCTGGCCGCGACGCGGCGTTGCGTTCCCTCACAGGCACAGCCACCGCTGGGCGCGGCCGTTGGGCAACCGAACCCCCTCCCTCCAGAAAGGCTGCTTCATGGGCACCGTATCCCCGTCCGACACCTGGGCGTACGCCCTCCGCCTGCCACACGACCCCAGAGCCGCACGCGTCGCACGCATGACCGTACGGGCCGCCCTCGGCGGGCACGGCAGGCACGAAGTGCTGGACACCGTCGAGCTGTTGACGTCGGAGCTGGTCACCAATGCCTACCGGCACACCCGGGGACCGTGCTCGCTGCGGCTCACCGCGCTCAGCGACGGACGGCTGCGGGTCGGGGTGTGGGACAGCCACCCGCACATCCCCGCCCCCTTCGCGGAACCGCCGGACGGCCACCGCACGGCTCCCGCCCCGCCGGACGCCGGCGGCGGGCGCGGACTGCACCTCGTACAGGCGTGCGCCGACTCCTGGGGCGGTGGTCGCTGGGCGACGACCTGCTCGGGAGGGGCACCGGAAAACTGCTCTGGTTCGAGGTGCGGAATTAGCGCGGGGCGCGGTCCCCGCCGGCGTCTGGGGCGGAGCCCCAGGGCCTCCGCTTCCTGGCCGACCGAGACGGGTGGCGGGTGGGCAGAAGAGACCCGCGAAAGCGCCGCAGGCCTACGCCGGGGCGCCCAGCTCCGCCCACACCCGCTTGCCCGCGACCCCCGGCGTCCGTACGACGCCCCAGTCCAGGCACAGCCGCTGCACGATGAACATGCCGTGTCCACCGGGACGCCCGGCCCGGTGCGGGGTGCGCGGCGCCGGCTGGCCCGTGCCGCGGTCGGAGACCTCCAGCCGGATCACTTTCTTCTCGCAGGTGATCCACAGCTCGTCCGGCCCCTCGGCATGCAGACAGGCGTTGGTGACCAGCTCGGACACCACGAGCAGTACGTCCTCGGCGGCGGCCCGCTGGTCCGCGGTGGCGGAGGGCAGCCAGCCCCAGGCGTACAGCGCCTCACGGGTGAAGTCACGGGCCAGCGGAACGACCCCGCTCGCGTCCTCGAAGCTCAGCCTGCGGACCTGCCGCCCGGAAGACCCAGAAGACCCGGAAGACACAGAAGACGACGACGCGGGCGCGGACGTCCCGGACCCGGGCACGCCCCCCTCGGACACCCCGGAAGCGCCGCCGGGCTCCGGACCACGGTCGCCCGGCGAGTAGGGCCGGGTGGTGCTCATCAGCGCTTCACCTCACCGATTCACCAGTTCACGTTTCAAAGTCAGTAGACAGCAAAGTCGTACACAGCCAGTTCAGAGACTCTCCTGCCCGACCGGACCGTACGAACACCCCTGTATTCGGCACGAAACACGGGGCGGCGCGAAAACGCCCGCCCCGGTAGGCGCACGAAACCCTCCGCCGGCCGGACAAGGACCAGCTCAGCCGGACTCGTCGGCCAAGGCGGCCGCAAGCGTGTCATGAAGGGTGAAGACCGCTTCGGCCCCCGTGATCTCGAACACACGGGCCACCACCGGCTGCATGGCCACCAGGTGCACACCGCCCCCCTCGGCCTCCGCCTTCAGCCGCGCGCCGAGCAGGACGTTGAGTCCCGTGGAGTCGCAGAACTCCAGGCGCGAGCAGTCCACGACAAGCCGGTTGAATCCCTTGGCGAGGCACTCCTCCAGCGGCTCGCGCAACAGATCGGCGGTGTGGTGATCCAACTCACCCGCCGGGGTCACGACGGCGCTGGGGCCCTCTTCCCGTACCTCGACCAGAAGCCGGCCCGACTGGGCACTGCCGACCGTCCCGCGGTCCATGCCGTTTCTCTCTCCCGAGGTCGTGACTGCTGCTGACGACCTCGAACACTACGCCTTCCCACCGCACTCCGACACCCGAACAACCGCACACAAACGGACATACTTGCACATAACACACTTGCGGTCTGCTCGGTAAACCCGGTAGGGCTAGTAAGACACGTAAACCGACACGGCCGGCTTTGGAGGCGCCGCACACCGCAGTGCACGCAACTGGCTTCGGCAGCCGTATGCCGAGAACGATGGAGGACACCATGTCACCCCGGCTCGACGGATCGCGTACCCAAGAAGCGACGTCGACACTCCCACCGGAACATCTGGATCCCATCGAGCACCATGACGCGGTCGTCGACCACGACGACGCACTCGCCGGGCTTCCGGACATCCCCGCGTACGCCGAGGTCGCTCCGGCGGACGCCCGGGCCCTGTCCAAGACCCTCTTCGAGCGGCTGGAGTCGCTGGAGGAAGGCACCCACGAGCACGCGTACGTACGCAACACGCTCGTCGAGCTGAACCTCGCGCTGGTCAAGTTCGCCGCCTCCCGCTTCCGCTCGCGCAGCGAGCCGATGGAGGACATCATCCAGGTCGGCACGATCGGCCTGATCAAGGCGATCGACCGCTTCGAGCTGTCGCGCGGTGTGGAGTTCCCCACGTTCGCGATGCCGACCATCATCGGCGAGATCAAGCGCTTCTTCCGTGACACCTCGTGGTCCGTGCGCGTCCCGCGCCGCCTCCAGGAGCTGCGGCTCGACCTGGCCAAGGCCGGCGACGAGCTGGCCCAGCGCCTCGACCGCGCCCCCACGGTGACCGAGCTGGCCGAGCACCTCAGCCTGTCCAAGGACGAGGTCGTCGAGGGCATGGCGGCGTCCAACGCCTACACCGCCTCCTCGCTCGACGCCCAGCCGGAAGAGGACGACGCCGAGGGCGCCCTCGCCGACCGCATCGGCTACGAGGACCACGGCCTCGAGGGCATCGAGTACGTCGAATCGCTGAAGCCGCTGATCGCCGAGCTGCCCTCCCGCGACCGGAAGATCCTCTCCCTCCGTTTCGTCGCCGGCATGACCCAGTCGGAGATCGGCGAGGAGCTGGGCATCTCCCAGATGCACGTCTCGCGGCTGCTGTCGCGGACACTCGTACGGCTGCGCAAGGGGCTCACGGTCGAGGAGTGATCCTCACCGCGTGACGCTTGCCCTGAAGGGGGGCGGTCCGAGGCCGGGCCGCCCCCCTTCGGGCTGCCGCCGCTCTTCACGGGGAGTTGGCGATCAGCGCCGCCATCGGCAGCAGCGGGGCCAGCCCGCACAGGAGCCAGAAAGTGCGCGGCGCGAGGGACGTCCGGCGCCGCAGCGGCGCGTTGACCAGCCACCAGATCATCGTGAAGACCGCCACCACAGGGACGACGATCACGAGCCAGAGCGCCATGCCGTCGTTCTCCGTCGGCTCCCGCACGGTCCAGCCCAGTTCCGCCAGCGGCCAGTTGACCATCAGGTACCACACGAGCCAGAACGGCACGACGCCCGGAATCCCGAGCAGCACGTTCACCAGGAACGGCGTCCACCAGTACTTGGCCATGCCGCCTCCGCCGCCGGTTCACATACTGCTCACACCTTACGCACGCCCCGTCGCCACACGCCCGCGACCAGCGGCACCCCCGGCCGGTAGGCCAGGTGGACGTGGCTGGGGGCGTCGAGGAGCGTCAGGTCGGCATACGCGCCCGGGGTGAGGCGGCCGACGTCGTCGCGGCGCAGGGCCGCGGCGCCGCCCGCGGTGGCCGACCAGACCGCCTCGTCCGGCGTCATCCCCATGTCCCGCACCGCGAGCGCGATGCAGAACGGCACGGAGGACGTGAAGGACGAACCGGGGTTGCAGTCGGTGGAGAGGGCGACCGCGGCACCGGCGTCGAGCAGTCGGCGGGCGTCCGGCCACTGGGCGCGGGTGGAGAACTCGGCGCCGGGGAGCAGGGTGGCGACGGTGCGGCCGCTCGCCAGGGCGTCCACGTCGGCGTCGGTGAGGTGGGTGCAGTGGTCGGCGCTGGCGGCGTCGAGTTCGACGGCGAGCTGGACCCCGGGGCCGTAGGAGAGCTGGTTGGCGTGGATCCGGGGGTGCAGGCCCCTGGCCCTGCCCGCGGTGAGGATCGCGCGGGCCTGGTCGCCGTCGAAGGCGCCCTTCTCGCAGAACACGTCGATCCAACGGGCGTACGGGGCGCAGGCGTCGAGCATCTCGCCGGTGACGAGGTCGACGTAGGCGGCCGGGTCGTCGGCGAGTTCGGGGGCGACGATGTGGGCGCCGAGGAAGGTGACCTCGTCGGTGTGGCGGGCGGCGACGCGCAGGGCGCGGGACTCGTCGGCGGTGGTCAGTCCGTAGCCGGACTTGGTCTCGAAGGTCGTCGTGCCCTGGCGCAGCGCCTCGGCGAGGTAGCGGGTGAGGCCGGCCTCCAGCTCCGCGTCGCTCGCCGCCCGGGTGGCGGCGACGGTGGTGCGGATGCCGCCGGCGCTGTAGGGGCGGCCGGACATGCGGGCGTTGAACTCCTCGGTGCGGTCGCCCGCGAAGAGGAGGTGGGAGTGGGAGTCGACGAAGCCGGGCAGGACCGCCCGGCCGTCGGCGTCGAGGCGATTGTCAGTGGCGGGTGCTTTGCTTGATTCACCGGTCCACGTGACGCGGTCGCCTTCGATGACGACGGCCGCGTCCCGGATCAGTCCGAGTGGGGAGTTGTCGCCGAGGGAGGGGTCGTTGGTGACGAGTGCGGCGATGTTGGTGATGACGGTGCTGGCCGTGCTGGTGCTGGTGCTCATGGTGTCCGTCGTGTCCTCGTGGGAGCGGGGGCGGATGGTCATGCGCGGAGGGCTTCTGCGGCCCGCGCGAGGGCCCGGGGCACATCGGGTACGAGGGTGTGCGCCCCGTCGCGTACGACGTGCCGCCCGCCCACGATCGTGTGCCGTACGTCCGCTGCCGTCGCGGCGAATACGGCCGTCTCGGCGCCGAGCCTGGGCAGCGGCCCCGCTGTTCTGACCGAGTCCAGCGCGATCGTCGCGAGGTCGGCGCGGGCTCCGGCCTCGATGCGTCCCGTGTCGTCCCAGCCGAGGGCGGCGTGGCCGTCGGCGGTGGCGGCGCGCAGCAGGGCCGCGGCGGTCCAGTGGCCGCGGGTGTGGGTGCGCAGGCGCTCGTTCAGCTCCATCGCGCGCGCCTCTTCCAGCAGGTCGACGACTGCGTGGCTGTCGGAGCCGAGGGAGAGCGGCGAGCCCGCCCGCTGAAGCGCGGCCGCGGGGCCGATGCCGTCGGCGAGGTCACGTTCCGTGGTCGGGCACATGCAGGTGCCGGTGCGGCTGCGGCCGAGGAGGGCGATGTCCTCGTCGGTGAGGTGGGTGTTGTGGACGCCGGTGGTGCGCGGTCCGAGCACGCCGTTCTCGGCGAGGAGAGCGGTCGGGGTGCGGCCGTGGGCCTGCTGGCAGGCGTCGTTCTCGGCGGTCTGCTCCGACAGGTGCACATGCAGCGGGGCCCGCCGTTCCTCGGCCCAGCGCGCCACCGTCGCCAACTGGTCGGCGGGCACCGCCCGTACGGAGTGGATCGCGGCCCCGATCCGTGCGTGATCCCGTTCCTTGAGAAGTGAAGAGCGTTGCGCCCAGGCCTCCGCCGTGCCGTCGGAGAAGCGGAGCTGGTGGGTGCCCGGGGGTTCGCCGAAGCCGGAGGACAGATAGCAGGTGTCGAGGAGGGTGATGCGGATGCCGGCTTCGGCCGCGGCCTCGATCAGGGCCTCGCCCATCGCGTTGGGGTCGGCGTAGGGCGTGCCGCCGGGGGCGTGGTGGACGTAGTGGAACTCGCCGACGGCGGTGATGCCGGCCAGCGCCATCTCGGCGTACACCGCGCGGGCGAGGTCGAGGTACGTCTCGGGGGTCAGCCGGTCGGCGACGGAGTACATGACCTCGCGCCAGGTCCAGAAGGTTCCGGAGCCGACCTGGACGGTGCCGCGCAGGGCGCGGTGGAAGGCGTGGCTGTGGGCGTTGGCCAGTCCCGGGAGGGTCAGTCCGCGCAGGATCTCGGCACCGGGCGGCGGTGCGGGGACCTCCCGGCGGACGGCCAGGACGCGGCCGTCCGCCACCGTCACGGCGACGCCCGGCTCGACATGGGTGCCGAGCCAGGCGTGCTCCAGCCAGTACGTCCGGGTCCGCTCGGTGGAGGTCACGTGCAGGCCAGCCCTTCCAGTACGTCGGCGAGTGCGCTCACCCCGGCCACGCAGTCGTCCTCGGCGGCGTGCTCGGCCGGGGAGTGCGAGACGCCGGTGGGGTTGCGCACGAACAGCATGGCGGTCGGGACGCGGTCCGAGAGGATCCCGGCGTCGTGTCCGGCGCCGGTGCCGAGGACGGGGACCCTGAGCTCCGTGTCGCGGCCGAGGATGCGGGCGAGTTCGTCGCGCAGGGCGTGGTCGAACTCGACGACGGGCGTGAAGGACTCGCGTGCGATGTCGAGGTCGACGCCGTGGGCGGTGGCGTACTCGCGGGCGGCTTTCTCGATGCCGGTCACCACGGTGTCCAGGCCCGCCTGGTCGGCGGCGCGGGAGTCCAGCCATCCGCGCACCAGGGAGGGGATGGCGTTGACGCCGTTGGGCTCGACGGTGATCTTGCCGAAGGTGGCGACGGCACCGGCGAGTTCGGCCTCGCGGCGGGCGGCGAGGACGGTCTCGGCGTACGACAGCATCGGGTCGTGCCGGTCGGCGAGGCGGGTGGTGCCGGCGTGGTTGGCCTCGCCCCGGAAGTCGAACCGCCAGCGTCCGTGCGGCCAGATGGCGGACGCGATGCCGACGCGGTCGCCGGACAGGTCGAGGGCGCGGCCCTGCTCGACGTGGAGTTCGACGAAGGCGCCGATGCGGGCGAGCCGTTCGGGGTCGGGGCCGAGGGTGCCCGGGTCGTACCCGGCGTCCTCCATGGCCTGCGGGAGCGTGATGCCGTCGCCATCGGTGAGGCGGTGGGCCTGTTCGACGGTGAGCGCGCCGGCGGTGAGCCGGGAGCCGACGCAGGCGAGGCCGAAGCGGGCGCCCTCCTCGTCGCCGAAGTTGACGATGCCCAGCGGCCTGGTGAGCCGCGCTCCCCTCCCGCGCAGTTCGTCCAGGGCGGCGAAGGCGGAGACCACGCCGAGGGGGCCGTCGAAGGCGCCGCCGTCGGGCACGGAGTCCAGGTGGGAGCCGGTGACGACGGCGTCCCCCGCGGCCGGGTCGCCGAGCCAGGCCCACTGGTTGCCGTTGCGGTCGGTCTCGTAGGCGAGGCCGCGTGCCTCGGCCTGCTCCTGGAACCAGGTCCGGCAGTCCGCGTCGGCGCCGGTCCAGGCGGAGCGGCGGTAGCCGCCGGAGGCGGAGCTGCGGCCGACCGGCAGCAGCTCCGCCCACATGCTGTGGAAGCTCACGCGCCGTCACCCTCGCCGGTGGCGCCGTCCACGCGCGCGGCGCCGTCCTCGTGCGCGGGGCCGTCGTCGCTGCCTTCGCGCATCGGCACCCGCACGTCGCGCTCGGCCGCCACCGACTCGGCGATGTCGTACCCGGCGTCGACGTGCCGGATGACGCCCATGCCGGGGTCGTTGGTGAGGACCCGGCGGATCTTCTCCCCGGCGAGTGCGGTGCCGTCGGCGACCGTGACCTGTCCGGCGTGGAGGGAGCGGCCCATGCCGACGCCGCCGCCGTGGTGGAGGGAGACCCAGGAGGCGCCGGAGGCCACGTTGACCATGGCGTTGAGCAGCGGCCAGTCGGCGATGGCGTCGGAGCCGTCGAGCATGGCCTCGGTCTCGCGGTACGGGGAGGCGACGGAGCCGCAGTCGAGGTGGTCGCGGCCGATGACGATCGGGGCGGCCAGCTCTCCGCTCGCGACCATGTCGTTGAACCGTTCACCGGCCTTGTCGCGCTCGCCGTAGCCGAGCCAGCAGATGCGGGCGGGCAGGCCCTGGAAGTGGACGCGCTCCCCCGCCAGCTTGATCCAGCGGGCCAGCGACTCGTTCTCGGGGAAGAGGTCGAGGATGGCCTTGTCGGTCCTGGCGATGTCGGCGGGGTCGCCGGACAGGGCGGCCCAGCGGAAGGGGCCCTTGCCCTCGCAGAACAGCGGGCGGATGTACGCCGGTACGAAACCCGGGAAGGCGAAGGCCCGGTCGTAGCCGGCGAGCTGGGCCTCGCCGCGGATGGAGTTGCCGTAGTCGAAGACCTCGGCGCCGGCGTCCTGGAAGCCGACCATGGCCTCGACGTGCCGGGCCATGGACTCGCGGGCGCGGGTGGTGAAGCCGGCCGGGTCCTTGGCGGCGGCGTCGGCCATGTCCTCGAAGGCGATACCGGTGGGCAGGTAGGCCAGCGGATCGTGGGCCGAGGTCTGGTCGGTGACGATGTCGATGGGGGCGCCGATGGCGAGTAGCTGCGGGACCGTCTCGGCGGCGTTGCCGAGGACGCCGATGGACAGCGGCTTGCGCCGGTCGCGGGCCTCGGTGGCGAGCTGGAGGGCGTGGTCGAGCGAGTCGGCCTTCACGTCGAGGTAGCCGTGCTCGATGCGGCGGTCGATGGCGCGCGGGTCGCAGTCGACGCAGATCACGACGCCGTCGTTCATGGTGACCGCGAGGGGCTGGGCGCCGCCCATGCCGCCGAGTCCCGCGGTGAGGGTGATGGTCCCGGCGAGGGTGCCGCCGAACCGCTTCGCGGCGACGGCGGCGAAGGTCTCGTAGGTGCCCTGGAGGATGCCCTGGGTGCCGATGTAGATCCAGGAGCCGGCGGTCATCTGCCCGTACATGGTCAGGCCGAGGGCCTCCAGGCGGCGGAACTCCTCCCAGTTGGCCCAGTCGCCGACGAGGTTGGAGTTGGCGATGAGGACGCGCGGGGCCCACTCGTGGGTCTGCATGACGCCGACGGGGCGGCCGGACTGGACGAGCATCGTCTCGTCCTGCTTGAGGGTGCGCAGGGTGCGGACCATGGCGTCGAAGGAGCGCCAGTCGCGGGCGGCCTTGCCGGTGCCGCCGTAGACGACGAGCTTGTCGGGGTGTTCGGCGACCTCGGGGTCGAGGTTGTTCTGCAGCATCCGCAGGGCGGCCTCCTGCTGCCAGCCCAGGGCGCTCGGCTCGGTACCGCGTGGCGCTCGGACAGGACGAGGTCCGGACATGGTCTGCCTCCTGGTGGCTTGCTCCCGGCGGATCCCGGCGGATTGTTGCTACGAGTATTCATATCCTCGCTTCGTGAATAGAACTAGTCAATACGTTCGTGTCCTGCCACGGGCGCGTGCGAGTGTTTGGCTGGATGTACGGGGCAGACAGCGGGCAGACGGCGACGGTATGGAGGATCGCGTGAGCGACGGCACGGACATGAGCGGTGATCTCGGCGGCTCCGGCGGCTCCGACGGCCGCGACGCGGAGCGGGCGGCGCGGGCGGCGCGGCGGGACGAGGCGGTGCGGGCGGCCGTCGAGCAGGGGCTGCTCGGACCGCGGACACCGATCGTCGGGCTGCTGGACGTCGCCGGGATACGGGAGTCGGCGGCTGCCCTGCGGGCGGCGTTCGACGCGGTGGCGGCGCCGGGGACACCCGTGCTGCACGCCTTCGCGGTGAAGGCGTCTCCGCTGGTTCCGGTGCTGCGGCTGCTGCACGAGGCGGGCATCGGCGCCGAGGTCGCGAGCCCGGGCGAGCTGGCGCTGGCGCGGGCGGCCGGGGTGCCGGCGGAGCGGACGGTACTGGACTCGCCCGCCAAGACGCCGGACGAGCTGACGGAGGCCCTGTCGCTGGGCATCGCCGTCAACGCGGACAACCCGCAGGAGTTGGCACGCCTGGACGCCCTGGTGAAGGCCTCCCCCGACACCGCCTCACCCCTGGGAATCCGGGTGAACCCGCAGGTCGGCGGCGGCTCCATCGAGGCGCTGTCGACGGCGACGGCGACCTCGAAGTTCGGGGTGGCCCTGCGCGACGAGGGGGCGCGCGCGTGGGTGGTGCGGGCGTACCTGGACCGGCCGTGGCTGACCCGGCTGCACGCGCACACCGGGTCCCAGGGCATCCCGCTGGCCCTGATGGCCGAGGGCGTGCGCGAGACGTACGCGCTCGCCGAGGAGATCAACGAGCGGGCGGGCCGCCGCCAGGTCGACACGCTCGACATCGGCGGCGGACTCCCGGTCAACTTCGCGTCGGACGAGACGACACCGACGTACGCCGAGTACGCGCGCGTGCTGCGCGAGGCGGTGCCGGGACTGTTCGACGGACGGTACGGGCTGGTCACCGAGTTCGGGCGGTCACTGCTGGCCAAGCACGGCACGATCGTGGCGCGCGTGGAGTACGCCAAGAGCGCCGGGGGACGGCCGGTCGCGGTGACGCACGCGGGCGTGCAGGTCGCGACGCGGACGGTGTACGCGCCGGGGGCGTGGCCGCTGCGGATCGCCGCGTACAGCGGCAAGGGCCGGCCGAAGGAGGGGCCCGACGTGGTGCAGGACGTGGCCGGTCCGGCGTGCTTCGCGGGCGACCTGCTGGCCGCGGGGCGTGCGCTGCCGCTGCTGGAGCAGGGGGACTACGCGGCGGCGCTGGACACCGGGGCGTACTACTTCGCGCACCACTACGCGTACAACTCGCTGGCGCGGCCCGCGGTGTACGGGTTCGCCGGGGGCGGGGACGGGGATGGGAACGGGAGTGTCGCCTTCGCCCCTGTGCGCAGGGAGCAGGCGATCGAGGAGATCGTGGCCGAGGCGGGAGGGGAGTACGGAGACTCGCTGACCGGAGCCTTCCGCCGTGGAGGTGCGGGCGGTTCGTAGGCCCGCGCGTCCGTCGTGGCCGGTCGCGCCCACGCGGCGGAGCCCCCACTCCTGCCCCCTGCCCCCTGCCCCCGCGTCAGACCAGCGCTGCCGTCTTCCGCCTCGCTCCACCCGGTGCCGCGTCGCCCGCCGCGATGCCGGTGCTGCGGTAGGCCTTGACGGCCTTGCCCGCCGGGCGGCCGGTGTTGCCGGCGAGCCAGTCCACGCGGACCCACAGCAGGGCGTCCCCGGACTGCTCGCGGCGGCCGATCCAGGAGGACTTCAGCCACAGCCCGGCGCCGCAGCCCGCCATCAGCAGTCCGGCGGCGGCGGGTACGGCGAAGGCGCTGCCCAGGGCGGCGAGGAAGGCGAGCAGCAGCCACCAGCGGTGGCCCCGGCGCCAGTTGCGCACAGTCACCGCACGGTCCTGGAGCACGTCGTGCTTGCCGGCGCGGGCGGCCGAAGCGGCGAGGGCGGTGTAGCGCCTGCGGCGCACGGTCGCCACGACGGCCGTGGCGACGATGAAGAGCGCGGCGCCGGCCAGCACCCCGATCCGGCGTCCGGTGAGTCCCGGCACCAGCACCCCGATGCCCGCCGCGAAAACGCCCAGCCACCACATCGGCGCCGCCCCCGCCCGTACGACGACGGCGACCCGAGCCAGCCCCACCTGTCCTCCGCGCGCCACGTCCTGCCTCCCGTCCCGTTCCTGCCTGTGCCATGCCTCTGAAGGGTGTGTCAGGCGCCGCACTGTAGTGGGAAAAGCTGAGACGAGTCTGAGAACGCGTCCGCCGTCCGGGTCACTGAGCGAGCGTCACTCGACGAACAGTCCCCGCGCCGCGGCCTTCGCGTCGAACTCCTCCAGCCGGGACTGCGCGTCCGGCAGGTCGTCGCACATCGCCTCCAGCAGCACCCGGCCGAGCAGCATCGGCGCGCAGGCGGTGTCGAAGGCGAGGCCGGTGCCGACGGCGGCGGGCAGCAGCAGGTCGGACACCTTGGCGACCGGCGCGAAGGCGGAGTCGGCGACGGTCACCACCGTGAGCCCCGCCTCCTTGGCGTGCGCGAGCGCCTCGACGACCTCACGGGGGTGCCGGGGCAGGGCGAAGCAGAGCAGGGTGCTCGCCCCCGCCCGGACGGCGGCGTCGATGCGGTCGTGGAGCATCGTGCCGCCCTCGCCCAGCAGCCGGACGTCCGGGTGCACCTTGGCGGCGAAGTAGGCGAAGCCGTGCGCCTGCGCCGCGGCGGCCCGCAGCCCCAGCACGGGCAGCGGCCGACTTCCGGCGAGCAGCAGGCCCGCCTCCCGTACCGGCTCCGGGTCGGCCAGCACCTCCGCCAGGTGCCGCAGGTTCTCGATCTCGGCCGCCACGGCCTGCTGGTACTCGTTGCGGGAGCCGGTGTCGGCGACCGGTTCCGCGGGCCCGACCTCGCGCAGATGACGGCGCAGCGCCGGGTAGCCGTCGAAGCCGAGGGCGACGGCGAAGCGGGTCACGGACGGCTGGCTCACCCCCGCCAGCTCGGCCAGCTCCACGCTCGACAGAAAGGGCACGTCGAAGGCGCGGCGCACCATGCTGTGCGCGATACGCCGCTGGGTCGGCGTCAGCCGGTGCCCTTCGAAGAGCGCCTGCAGCCGCGCGGCCGCACTGTCGGTCCCGCCGGTCCCGCCGGCGCCGCCGGTCCCGCTCGACCCGCTCATGACATGGCCCCCTCGACCTATTCACGCGCCCCGGTTTCTGCATACCGTTATACAGCGAGGCGGCGGCACCGGCCGACCCCTACGGGTCCTCCCCCGCCCGAAACGGGGGCTGTCCCCAGTGCCGCGGCCGCCGCGGCTGCCTACCGTGGGGGACATGACGGGAATGGACGCGCGCGACGCCGAACTCAAGAAGGAACTCGACGCCACCCTGCAGACCCGCAGGGAGCTGGGTGAGGAGTACGAGTCCTCCCTGGTCGACTCGTTCCTGGAGAAGGTCGACCAGCGCATCGACGGGGCGGTCGAGCGCCGGGTGCGCCGACAGCTCGCGGAGCAGCAGATGACGGTGGCCCGGGACAGCCGGTCGCCGCGGCCCACGGACTCCTTCGGCGAGCGCTTCGGCTTCGGCATCGTCTCGCTGGTGCTGGCGATCCCGCTGTCCGCGATCGGCGGCGGGGTGGCGGACCTCCCCGGGATGCTGGTCGCCTGGGCCGGCATCGTCGGGGTCAACGTCGTCCAGGTCGCCCGGACCAATCCGGACCTGTTCGGACGCCGCCGCCGCGCGGGCCGGGACGACGACTGGGAGGACTGAGGGAAGAGGAAAACGGAAGACGGAAGACGGAAGACTGCGCGGGGACCGCCGCACCCCCAGTGCTGGGGGGCGGGACGACGGCGGTCCCCGCGGGGGACGCGTCCGGTACCGGGCCTCACGGCCGGGGCGGCACGTCCGTGGCGTCGTTGGAGGTCCGGGAGCCGCTCCGGAAAGTCCGTGACGCCGACACCGACTACTCTGCCGGTCCCGTGTTAAGCGACTGCTGCGTGCACGTGAAGCGCGCGTACCACTTCCGCGAAGTCCACGAAGATCACCGAGGTGCTACCGGCCCTCGGCGAGCTACATGCCCTTGGCGAGGAAGGACAGCAGGTCCTGCCGGCTCACCACGCCGGTCGGCTTGCCCTCGACCAGGACGATCGCCGCGTCGGCGGCGCCGAGCACCGACATCAGGTCCGCGACCGGCTCGCCGGAGCCGACCTGGGGCAGCGGGGCGGACATGTGCTTCTCCAGCGGGTCCTCCAGCGAGGCGCGCCCCGCGAACAGGGCGTTCAGCAGCTCGCGTTCGACGACCGAGCCGACGACCTCGGCGGCCATCACGTCCGGGTGGCCGGCGCCGGGCTTGACGATCGGCATCTGCGAGACGCCGTACTCGCGCAGCACCTCGATGGCCTCGCCGACGGTCTCGTCCGGGTGCATGTGGACGAGGGAGGGGATGTGACCGCGCTCCTTGTGGTTCAGGACCTCGGCGACGCGCGCGCTGGGCCCGGCGTCCTCCAGGAAGCCGTAGTCGGCCATCCACTCGTCGTTGAAGATCTTGCTGAGGTAGCCGCGCCCGCTGTCCGGGAGGAGGACGACGACCACATCGTCCTCGCCGAGCCGCGCCGCCACCTCGAGCGCCGCGACGACCGCCATGCCGCAGGAGCCGCCCACCAGCAGGCCCTCCTCCTTGGCGAGGCGGCGGGTCATCTGGAAGGAGTCCTTGTCGGAGACGGCGACGATCTCGTCCGCGACGTCGCGGTCGTACGCCGTCGGCCAGAAGTCCTCGCCGACGCCCTCGACCAGATACGGGCGCCCGGAGCCGCCGGAGTAGACGGAGCCCTCGGGGTCGGCGCCGATCACCTTCACCGCGCCGTCGCTGGTGTCCTTCAGGTACCGGCCGGTGCCGGAGATGGTGCCGCCGGTGCCGACGCCCGCGACGAAGTGGGTGATCCTCCCCTCGGTCTGCTCCCACAGCTCGGGTCCCGTGGAGTGGTAGTGGGAGAGGGGGTTGTGCGGGTTCGAGTACTGGTCCGGCTTCCAGGCGCCCGGCGTCTCGCGGACCAGCCGGTCGGAGACGTTGTAGTAGGAGTCCGGGTGCTCGGGGTCGACCGCCGTCGGGCAGACGACGACCTCGGCGCCGTACGCGCGCAGCACGTTGATCTTGTCGGTGGACACCTTGTCAGGGCAGACGAAGACGCACTTGTAGCCCTTCTGCTGGGCCACGATCGCCAGGCCCACGCCCGTGTTCCCGCTGGTCGGCTCGACGATCGTGCCGCCCGGCTGCAGGGCTCCGCTCTGCTCGGCGGCCTCGATCATGCGCAGGGCGATGCGGTCCTTGACCGAGCCGCCCGGGTTGAAGTACTCCACCTTGGCCAGGACGGTCGCCCTGATGCCCTTGGTGACGCTGTTGAGCCGCACCAGCGGGGTGTTGCCGACGAGGCTGATCATCGAGTCGTGGAATTGCACCGTGGTCTCCGGATGCCGCAAATGAAGGGTCGATATCGGTTCGGCCAGCCTATGGCCTGCCGGCCCGCGCCCGCCCCGTGACGGTCGTTCACCCTGCGTTGAGATTGGGCGACCGTCCGTACGGGGCAAGGAGAGGGTGTACGGGTTGGAGGAGGTGGCGGCGACGTATGACGAGCATGTCGAGGGCGAGGGTGGCCAGGCGGATCGCGGCCGGCGCGGCGTACGGCGGCGGCGGCATCGGGCTGGCCGGTGCGGCGGCGGTCGGTCTCGTGGTGGCGGAGGTGCAACTGGCCAGGCGCCGGGTGGGCATCGGCACGCCCGACCGGGTGCCGAACGCGCAGGGGCTGTACGGCGGCGCCCTGCCCACGGCCGCCGAGCCGCCGTTGCGGCTGATGATGCTGGGCGACTCCACGGCCGCCGGGCAGGGCGTCCACCGGGCCGGGCAGACGCCGGGCGCGCTGCTGGCGTCGGGGCTCGCGGCGGTGGCGGAGCGGCCGGTGCGGCTGGGGTCGGTCGCGGCGCCGGGGGCGTGTTCGGACGACCTGGACCGGCAGGTGGCGCTGGTCCTCGCGGACCCGGGCCGGGTGCCCGACGTCTGCGTGATCATGGTCGGCGCCAATGACGTCACCCACCGGATGCCGGCGACCCGCTCGGTGCGGCATCTGTCCGGCGCGGTACGGCGGCTGCGCACGGCCGGCGCGGAGGTGGTGGTCGGCACCTGCCCGGACCTCGGCACCATCGAGCGGGTGCGGCAACCGCTGCGCTGGCTGGCCCGGCGGGCCTCGCGGCAGCTCGCGGCGGCGCAGACCATCGGCGTCGTCGAGCAGGGCGGGCGCACGGTGTCGCTGGGCGATCTGCTGGGACCCGAGTTCGCGCAGAATCCGCGGGAGCTGTTCGGTCCGGACAACTACCACCCCTCCGCGGAGGGGTACGCCACGGCCGCGATGGCGGTCCTGCCGTCGCTGTGTGCCGCGCTCGGCCTGTGGCCGGCCGAGGAGGAGCACCCCGACGCCCTGCGCCGCGAGGGCTTCCTGCCGGTGGCCCGGGCGGCGGCGGAGGCCGCGTCCGAGGCGGGCACGGAGGTCGCGGCGGCGATGCCGACGGGGCCGCGGGGGCCTTGGGCGCTGCTGAAGCGGAGGCGGCGGCGCCGTGTGGCGGAGGCGGAACCCACCAGCCCGTCCGGCGTTTGAGGACGAGGCCGTTCAGGCCGAAGGGGGTCTGGGGGCGCAGCCCCCAGCTACACCCGCCCCCCAGCTACGCCCGCCCCAGCACCCGGCACGGATACACCGCCCGACCGCCGGAGGCCAAAGCAAGCGCTTGGACAGTTGCGGTCCATGTCACACCGTCGTCCCCGTGACCCAGGCCATACGTACGGGTAACTTCCCCACAGCAGCCCCGCCCGTGCCCGCACCCACTCGCCACTGGAGCCGTGATGCCCGAAGCCGTGATCGTCTCAGCCGCCCGCTCCCCCATCGGCCGCGCCTTCAAGGGCTCCCTGAAGGACCTGCGCCCCGACGACCTGGCCGCCACGATCATCCAGGCGGCCCTGGCCAAGGTCCCCGGGCTCGACCCCAGGGACATCGACGACCTGATGCTCGGCTGCGGCCTGCCCGGCGGCGAGCAGGGCAACAACCTCGGCCGGATCGTCGCCGTCGAGATGGGCATGGACCACCTGCCCGGCTGCACCGTCACCCGGTACTGCTCCTCGTCCCTGCAGACCTCCCGCATGGCGCTGCACGCCATCAAGGCAGGCGAGGGCGACGTCTTCGTCTCGGCCGGTGTCGAGATGGTCTCCCGGTTCGCCAAGGGCAACTCCGACAGCCTGCCGGACACCCGCAACCCGCTCTTCGCCGAGGCCGAGGCCCGTACCGCCGAGGTCGCCCAGCAGGAGGGCACCGCCTGGCACGACCCGCGCGAGGACGGCCTCGTCCCCGACCCGTACATCGCGATGGGCCAGACCGCGGAGAACCTCGCCCGCGCCAAGGGCATCACCCGGCAGGACATGGACGAGTTCGGCGTCCGGTCCCAGAACCTCGCCGAGGAGGCCATCAAGAACGGCTTCTGGGAGCGCGAGATCACCCCGGTCACGCTGCCCGACGGCACCGTCGTCGGCAAGGACGACGGCCCCCGCGCCGGCGTCACCCTGGAGGGCGTCCAGGGCCTCAAGCCCGTCTTCCGCCCCGACGGCCTGGTCACCGCCGGCAACTGCTGCCCGCTCAACGACGGCGCCGCCGCCCTCGTCATCATGAGCGACACCAAGGCCCGCGAGCTGGGCCTGACCCCGCTCGCCCGCATCGTCTCCACCGGCGTCTCCGGCCTGTCCCCCGAGATCATGGGCCTCGGCCCGGTCGAGGCGAGCAAGCAGGCCCTGTCCCGCGCCGGGCTGGGCATCGGCGACATCGACCTCGTCGAGATCAACGAGGCGTTCGCCGCGCAGGTCATCCCCTCCTACCGCGACCTCGGCATCCCGCTGGAGAAGCTGAACGTCAACGGCGGCGCCATCGCCGTGGGCCACCCCTTCGGCATGACCGGCGCCCGCATCACCGGCACGCTGATCAACTCCCTCCAGTGGCACGACAAGCAGTTCGGTCTGGAGACGATGTGCGTCGGCGGCGGCCAGGGCATGGCCATGGTCATCGAGCGCCTGAGCTGACGCCGCCCTCCGCCGTCGAGGACCGGCCACTGAGAGACCGTCAGTAGCGCCCCGCGGACCCAGCGTGACACCACGGCCCGGGACCCTGTGCACCACAGGGTTCTGGGCCGTTTTGTGACCCAAACTCCCCCAGGATGTGACCTACCTCTCCCGCACCCTTGATTTACGCAGGTCAGAGCAGCAACACCCCCACCCTCCGGGCCCAAAGTCCTGTCCGTTTCGTGACGTTACGCACTGACAGACGGTTAGTCCTGCCTTCAAGCTGATGTAGGAAGTCGGGGGTCGACTTTGAACCGGGAGTACGTCAGTGAGCGCCATGCCGATCGCCCTGCTGCTCACCACGGCCGCCACCGGCGCCGTGGGCGTCGCCGTCCTGCGCAGCATTCTGGTGCTGCGCAGGCAGGTGACCGCCCTGCGCGCGGAGCTGGCCGAGAGCCGGGCCACCGCCACGCGGGGCCGTGTGCCCGCCGCCCGCACCACCGCCGACGCCGAGGAGATACGCGCCGCCGTCGCGGAGGCGCTCGCCGAGGAGCGCGAGCGGGAACTCGCCGAGGCGCGGGCCTTCTGGGCCGCCCAGGAGTCCCGGGACGCCTCCGACGCGCCCCTGTTGCTCGGCCTGTCCGACAGCGAGCTGTTCCTGCCCCGCCAGGCCGACCTCGTGGGCCTTGAGCCCGTGGTCGAGCCGGTCGCGGACGGCGACGAGTCGTCCTCGCAGGACGCGGGCCACGCGGGCCACACGGGCCCCAGGGAGTCCGCCGAGCTGGCCGCCGCCCGCCGCCGGCACCCCTCGCACCCGGACTTCGTGCCGAATCCGTCGCCGTCGGTGAACGACCACGACCGCACCGTGGCGACCCTGGAGGAGCTGGCCGAGTCGAGCGTCGCGCTGGCGGACGTCCGTCCGGGCCCGCTGGGCACCCTCGACGTGTACGTCTTCGCCGACGGCACCACCCTGTGCATGACTCCGGGCCACCGCGAGACCGCGGAACGCCTGGCCGCCGCGCTGGGCGCGGGCCAGACGCCGTTCCTCCTCGGCGGCTCCGGCATCTCCGGTGCCTACACGCTGACCTTCGCCTGCGGCGAGGAGAACGTGTACATCCTGGCGGACCGCGTCATCGCGTCCCTCTAGCCAGCCCCCTCTTTCCGGCGGCGGCCGCGGCCTCAGACGCCGGCCCGTTTGCGGGCCTCCTCCACCAGTCCCGCCGCTTCTTCCACCTGGCCCTCGTCCTCGAGTACGAGGGCCAAGTCGTGTGCGGCGACGGCGATCTGGTCGGCCGCCGCGAACATGCCGGCGTCCGGCATCTCACGGGGCTCGGCCCCGGGTTCCTCCACGAGCTGGGCGCGCCGGGCCAACTCCCGGGCCAGGCCCAGCGCCTCGGCGGCGGCACCGCGTTGCAGTCTGCTCTGCGGGGCGGCGCGCAGCCGGTCGGCGAAGTCGTCCACGGCACGGGTCAAAGGCGTCGTATCCACCACGGCGCGAGCGTACGCGGCCGTCCGGGACTGTTGCCAACGGGCGAACGCTCAGGCACGGTGACCTGAAGGACCGGCTTACATCCCCTTTCGCCCGGAGGCGCCGATGTCCCAAGTCTTCTCCGAGGAGACCCATCGCAATCTGCTCGCCCGAATCCCCCAGTGCACCGGCCGTGAGATCTCCGACTGGCTGCGCGCCGTAGAGGACGGCCCCGCTCTCTTCCGCTTCGAGGAAAAGGTCAGCTGGCTCCGCCACGAACACAATCTCGCGTACGGCCACGCGAAGGCGATCGTCCACGAGTACGACCTGAGAAGGGCCGCGCGCAGGCTGCTGTAAGCGTGCGCCGACCCCACGACGACGAAGCGACGAAGGGCCCCGGGCACAAGCCCGGGGCCCTTCACGCGTCGCAACCCGGTGCGGCGCGGCGTACTAGTCGTTCTAGTCGTTGCTGTTCAGGATCGCGATGAGGCGCAGGAACTCGAGGTAGATCCAGACCAGCGTCAGCGTGAGGCCGAAGGCGGCGAACCAGGCCTCCTCGCGCGGGGCGCCGTAGGCGAGCCCGTCCTCGACCTGCTTGAAGTCCAGGGCGAGGAAGCACGCGCCGAGAATGATGCCGACGATGCCGAAGACGATGCCGAGCGCACCGCTGCGGAAGCCGAGGCCGTCGCCGCCGCCGAAGACGGCGAACAGCAGGTTCACCATCATCAGGAAGACGAAGCCCAGCGCGGCCGCCATCACAAAGCCGTAGAAACGGCGGTTGACGCGGATCCAGCCTGCCTTGTAGGCGATCAGCACACCGGCGAAGACCGCCATCGTGCCGATCACGGCCTGCATGGCCGCGCCGTCGGCGATTCGGTTGTCGACGACGCTGGAGACGACGCCGAGGAACACACCCTCGAACGCCGCGTACGACAGGATCAGCGCCGGCGTGGGCTTGCGCTTGAAGGACTGGACGAGCGCCAGGACCATGCCGATCAGCGCGGCACCGATACCGATGCCGTACGAGCGGCTGATGTTGGCGTCGTCCACCGGCAGCAGCGCCCACGCGAGCGCGGCCGTCACCACGAGCACGCCGAGCGTGCTCGCCGTACGGATGACGACGTCGTCCATCGTCATCCGGCCGGTGGTGGCCGGTGCCTGCGGCGGCGCGCCGTACTGAAGGTCCTGCTGCGCGTACGGGTTCTGCGCGTACGGGTTGCCGGCGGACGGCTGGGCGTACGGGTTGCCCTGCGTGCCCTGCGCGTACGGGTTGGCCTGCGTGGCGACGGCGGGTCCCCCGGCCTGCGGCGCGGCGTTGAAGCCCGCGTAGCCGTTGTCGCGGCTGAACCCCCGTCGCGAGAAGACCGGGTTTCTGCTCCTCATTTCACTCCTCCATGGCCACACGGCGCAGCCTTGGCTCAAGAGTAATAGAACGGCAAAGGAATGACCCTACTGCCTGGGTAGGATCTTTCCCTTGCCTTGCGGGACAACACGCTACGCCGATCAGTGATTCCCCTCACGGTCGGGGTCGTGCGCGCCGCCGGACACCGCGGGGCACCGCCGGGCGCCACTCACCCGATCGGGAACCCGGTGTACGCCTCGGCGAGGTCGGTCTCGGCTGCGCGGGAGGAGGTGATCCGGTCCAGGCGGGCAAGCTGGAGACGGTCCTCGAAGGGCGTGGCGCCGGGCGCGCCGTGCAGCAGGGTCGTCATGTCGTACGAGAACCGCTCGGCCTGCCAGACGCGGCGCAGGCAGGTCTCGGAGTAGGCGTCGAGGAGGTCGTCGGAGCCGGTCGCGGTGCGGTGGGCCAGTGCCTGCGCGAGGGTGACGACGTCGCCGACGGCGAGGTTGAGGCCCTTAGCGCCGGTGGGCGGCACGATGTGCGCGGCGTCGCCGGCCAGGAAGAGGCGGCCGTGCCGCATGGGCTCGTGGACGTAGGAGCGCATCGGCGTGACCGACTTCTGGGTGATGGGGCCGCGGCGCAGGGTCCAGTCGTCGTCGGTCTCGAAGCGGCGTTCCAGCTCGTCCCAGATCTGCTCGTCGCTCCAACTGTCGGCGTCCGTGTCCGCGGGGACCTGGAGGTAGAGGCGGGAGACGGAGGGGGAGCGCATGGAGAGCAGGGCGAAGCCGCGGTCGTGGCGGGCGTAGACCAGCTCGTCGTGGGAGGGGGCGACGTCGGCGAGGATGCCGAGCCAGCCGAAGGGGTACGTCCGTTCGAAGGTGCGTCCGTCCGGGACGGCCGCCCGGGCCACGCCCCAGAAGCCGTCGCAGCCGACGACGTAGTCGCACTCCAGGACGTCCTCGGCACCCCCGGCGCCCTCGGCGCCTTCCGTCCCGTCCGCGCCGCCGTGCCGGAAGCGGATGCGCGGCCGGTCCGTCTCCGCGTCCTCCACGGCGAGCGCCTCGGTCTCGAAGAGCAGCGGTCCGCCCGACTTCAGTTGGAGGGCGATGAGGTCCTTGCAGACCTCGGTCTGGGCGTAGACCATGACGGACCTGCCGCCGGTGAGCGCGGGGAAGTCGACGCGGTGGCGGCGCCTGGCGAACCGCAGTTCGATGCCGTCGTGGCGCAGCCCCTCACGGTCCATCCGCTCCCCGGCCCCGGCCGCGCGCAGTACGTCCACCGTGCCCTGCTCCAGGATCCCGGCGCGTTGCCTGCGCTCGACGTAGGCACGATCGCGGCTCTCCAGGACGACCGAATCGATCCCGGCGTTGTGGAGCAGCCGGGCGAGCAGGAGTCCGGCGGGGCCGGCCCCGATGATGCCGACGGTGGTGCGCATCGGTCGTTCCCTTCGGTTGGCGTCGTTGCCTTGCTCGGGCATGCGAACGATTCGAATGTTCGTGTAGTGAAAATTCCTTCACCCTTATGCGCCGAGTTTCGGCCCCTCCCCGCACCGCTGTCAACGGGCGAACCGGACATCCTTGCGAAGCCCCCTCAACCCTCCCGGGCTCAACCCTCCCGGCGGTCCCGAAGGAGCCGCTGGATCTCCGCCAGCGTCTCCCGGTCGAGGCCCCGGCCGCCACCGGCGAGGGCGTCCAGGCGCTCGGCCGTGCGGAAGTCGTAGGCGCGTTCCTCGTCCTGCCCGGGTACGGCGGCGTACGTCTCCTTCTGGGCGAAGCCGACGACGATGTCCACGGCCTTGGCGAGGATCCAGGTCAGGACGAAGGAGAAGGCGGCCACGGCGAGGACGGCGACGATCTGCTTCCAGAGCAGGGAGCCGCCGCCCCCGTAGAAGAGGCCTTCCTTGCCGCTCACGGTGGAGGTGGCGAACAGGCCGACCATGATCAGTCCGACCAGGCCGCCCGCACCGTGCACGCCGACCACGTCCAGCGTGTCGTCGACGTTCAGCCGGTACTTGAGGGTGACGGCGAACGCGCAGACGAAACCGGCGACGAGTCCTGTCACCAGCGCGCCGGTGGGGTCGATCTCCCCGCAGGCGGGGGTGATGGCCACCATGCCGGCGACGGCCGCCGAGCCCACGCCCATCATGGTGACCCGCCGGGTGCGCCAGTACTCCACCAGCGGCCAGGTGACCATCGCGCCGGCCGCGCCGAGCTGGGTGTTGATGAAGGCCGTGGCGGCGGAGCCGGTGTCGCGGACGGCCGACCCGGCGTTGAAGGCCAGCCAGCCGAACCAGAGCAGGGCCACGCCGATCATGACCAGGGGGATGTTGTTGGGTGTCGGCTCCTTGCGCCGGAAGTCGGCCGGACCTCTGATCACCAGGGCGACGGCCAGCCCCGCGATGCCCGAGTTGAGTTCCACCGGCAGCCCGCCGGCGAAGTCCAGCGCGCCCAGGTGCTTGGTGATCCAGCCGTGTTCCGTGTCGAAGACCCAGTGCGCGATCGGCACGTACACGATCAGCAGCCACAGCACCGAGAAGACCAGCCACCCCCGCATGGTGACCCGGCCCGCGATGGATCCGCTGATCAGCGCCACGGTGACGATGGCGAAGCCCATCTGGAAAGTGGTGTACACGTAGGTCGGGATGGATCCGGTCAGGGTGTTGGGCTCGATGCCGCGCAGGAAGGCGTGGTCGAGGTTGCCGATGAGGCCGGCGCCGCCGACGTCCGGGCCGAAGGCGAGCGAGTACCCGACGACGTACCAGAGGATGGTCACGAAGCACAGCGAGGCGAAGCTCATCTTGAGCATCACCAGGATGTGCTTGGTGCGGACCATGCCCCCGTAGAAGAACGCGAGGGCGGGGGTCATCAGCAGCACCATGGCCGCCGCGGCCAGCATCCAGGCGGTGTCGCCGGAGTCGTAGGCGGGCGGCATGGGGGCGGGTGCGGTGATCACGGGCATGGTCTCCTGGACGCGGGGCGGGGGCGGTGCCGTCGGCGGCGGGGCTACGGTTTGCGCAGGTCGGGTGCGGGGTGACCGGTGAGCAGCCGGCGTACGGCGTCCCACGCGGCCCGGACGGCCCCGGTGACCCGGGGCTCCTCGTGGCCGAGGATCCGCACCCAGGCCCCGCAGTCGTCCGGGAGCACGCTCGCCCCGTGGAGCACCTCGTGGCCCGTCAGGGACGCGTGGAGCGCGTCGGCGATCTCGGCGGCGGGGCACCGGCCGCTCACCACGAACAGGGAGGCGACGTGGTCGTGCCCGGCGAAGACGCCCGGCCCGTCCACCCCGCCGTGCCGCTCGGGCCTGAGCCGGAGCGTGTCCACCGCCAGCAGCGTGCCGTCGGGCCGGCGGATCTCCAGGTCGCTGGTGAGGACGGTGTAGGCGTGCCGCTCGCCGCGGGCGATCCGGCCGGCGGTGACCGTCTCGCCGCAGACGACCGTGGCGTCCTCGTCGACGGTGAGAACGACGTTCTGGTGGAACCGCGCTCCCCCGAAGGGGATGAGCGCGTCGGGCAGGTACTCGACGTAGGCGCCCGCGGCGGCGGACAGACGGACCAGTTGCGTCGCGTAGTCCTGCTCCATCCGGTAGACCTTCGTGGCCGCCTGCGTGGTGAACAGCGCCTGGGTGTCCGGACCGCACCGCAGGTCCTGGCGGTAGCGGTCGGCCTGGGCGATACCGCCGCCCGTGGCCATCACGTAGGTGAACGCCATGCCGGGCAGCGCCGGGTCGACGTAGAGCGGACGCATGATCTCCAGCGGCGACTTCTGGTACCGCTCGACCAGCTCGGTGCGCTCCCCCCGGCGGGCGAACCCCAGGTCGAGGATGCCGACCTTGGCAGGCGAGCCCGGGCCGAGCGTCTCGGGCGCGGCCGAGAACGCCGACAGCTCCGGTGGGAGCCGGACGGGCTCGTAGTGCTCCGGCGCGAGACGGTCGCGGACGGCCGGCATGTCAGATCAGGACCTTGCGCCGGGACTCGAGGAAGGCGAGGACCTCGTCGACGCCCTTGCCGGTCAGGCAGTCGGTGAGCACCACCGGCCGGTCGCCGCGCACCTTGTGGGCGTCGGACTCCATGACGCCGATGTCGGTCCGCACGTACCGGGCGATGTCGATCTTGTTGATGACCAGCAGGTCGGAGTCGGTGATGCCGGGCCCCCGCTTGCGCGGCATCTTCTCGCCCTCGGCGGTGTCCAGGACGAAGACGAACACGTCGGCCAGGGCCGGGCTGAAGGTGAGCGTCAGGTTGTCGCCGCCGCTCTCGTAGAGGAGGACGTCGACGTCGGGGCAGCGTTCCAGCATCTCGGCGCCCGCCGCCAGGTTCATCGTCGGGTCGTCGCGGACGGCGGTGTGCGGGCAGGCGCCCGTCTCGACGCCGACGACGCGGTCGCCGTCCAGCACCCCGTCGAGTGTGCGGCGGATGTGCTGGGCGTCCTCCTGCGTGTAGATGTCGTTGGTGATCACGGCGGGCCGGCGGCCCCGCTCGATCAGGATCGGGACGAGGGCCTCGATGAGAGCGGTCTTCCCCGATCCGACGGGTCCGCCGATCCCCACGCGCAGCACGTTGTCCTTCACGTCTCTTCCTCTCTTCACTCTCCGGGGGCCGACCGTCGCGATCGGCCGATGGTGATCAACTGGCGAACAGACGGGCCTCCGCCCGCTCGTGACGGGCGGACATGACGTCCACCGCGAAGGTGGTCGCGCCAAGGTCGTCGAGGCCGCGGGCCAGTGCCTCGCGGGTGGTCTCCTCGATCACCGGGGCCGTCCGCCGCAGCAGGACCTGGGCCAGCCGGTGGTCGGTCAGCCGCAGCCGCAGCGCCGCCCCGGCGAAGCCGGCGCAGAACGCGAACAGGTCGGCGGCGACGGCCTGCCGCACGGGCACCCCGGTCGCCGCGTAGACGACCCCCGCGGCGACGGCCTGGGTGCCCGGTGCCCGACGGGCCGTCACCGTGCGGTGGTAGCGGGCGATGCCGGGCGCGCCGAAGACCTCGGCGGCGAGGTCGAGGAGCTGGCGTCCGGTGCGGGTCGCCGCCTGCCGCATCTCGCGGCCCAGCTTCGTGGCGTACAGCCGGCGGTCCGTCGCGGCGACCGCGTCCCAGTCGTCGGCCGCGGCGGCCCGGTGGGCCAGGGCAAGCGCGGTGGCGTCGGCCGGGCCGACGCCGTGCCTGAGGACGTCGTGGAGCAGCGCGGCCAGGGAGTCGTGGTCGACCGCCCCCTGCTGCACATAGCCCTCCAGGCCGTGCGACAGGGTGTAGAAGCCGCTGGGGAACGCCGAGTCGGTGAGCTGGAGGCTGACGAGGAGGTGGCCCAGGCGGGAGTCGCCCAGCGCCGCACCGTCTCCGGTGACCGTCTCGGCCGCGCCTGTCGTCTCGGCCGCGCCTGTCGTCTCGGCCGCACGTGTCGTCTCGGCCGCATGTGTCGTCTCGGCCGCATGTGTCGTCTCGTCGCGGTACATGGGGTCAGGTCAGGAAGAACAACTGGTTGAGGGGCAGCTTCTGGGCCGGTTCGATGGTCGCGACCTTGCCGTCCACCGTGACCTTGTACGTCTCCGGGTCCACCTCGATCTCGGGCAGGACGTCGTTGCGGATCATGTTGTGCTTGCCGATCGTGCGGGTCTTGCGCACCGGGAGGACCCGGCGCCGCAGGCCGAGCCTCTCGGGCACCCCGGCCGCGACGCCGGCCTGGGACATGAAGGTGACGTGCGTCGACTGCAGGGCACGCCCGATCTGTCCGAAGGACGGCCGGTAGTAGACGGGCTGGGGGGTGGGCAGCGAGGCGTTCGGGTCGCCCATCTGCGCCCAGGAGACGATGCCGCCCTTGATGACCATCTTGGGTTTGGCCCCGAAGGAATGCATGGGCCACAGCACGATGTCCGCCAGCTTGCCCGCCTCCAGCGACCCCACGTAGTCCGCTACGCCGCTGGCGACGGCCGGGTTGATGGTGGCCTTGGCCAGGTAGCGCAGGACGCGCTGGTTGTCGTTGCGCTCGGAGTCCTCGGGCAGCGGACCGAAGGCCTCCTTGCACACGTGCGCGATCTGGAAGGCGCGGGTGACGGACTCGCCGATGCGGCCCATGGCCTGGGAGTCGGACGAGATCATGCTGATGATGCCCCGGTCGTGCAGGACCGTCTCGGCCGCGATGGTCTCCGCCCGCACCCGGCTGTCGGCGAAGGCCACGTCCTCGGGGATGTCGTGGCTGAGGTGGTGGCACACCATCACCATGTCCAGCAGTTCGTCCACGGAGTTCTTGGTGTACGGCAGTGTCGGGTTGGTGGACGACGGCAGGATGTTCGGCTCGCCGGTGACCCGCAGGATGTCGGGGGCGTGGCCGCCGCCCGCGCCCTCGCTGTGGAAGGTGTGGATCGTGCGGCCGTCGATCGCGGACCGGGTGTCCTCGAAGAAGCCGCCCTCGTTGAGGGTGTCGGTGTGGATGGCGACCTGGACGTCGTGACGGTCGGCGACCGCCAGCGCGTTGTCGATGACGGCGGGGGTGGAGCCCCAGTCCTCGTGGACCTTGAGGGCGGCGGCGCCCGCCTCGATCTGCTCGTCCAGCGCGGCGGGGAGGCTGCCGTTGCCCTTGCCCATGATGCCGATGTTGACCGGCAGGTCCTCGGCCGCCTCCAGGAGGCGGGCGATGTTGTAGGGGCCGGGCGTGCAGGTGGTGCCGTTGCTGCCGTCCGTCGGCCCGGTGCCGCCGCCGAAGAGCGTGGTGATGCCGTTGCTGAGCGCCTGCTCGCACTGCTGGGGCGAGATGAAGTGCACGTGCGAGTCCATCGCCCCGGCGGTCGCGATCAGGTGCTCGCCGGCGATGACCTCCGTGCCGGTGCCGACGACCAGCCGGGGGTCTACGGCGTCCTGCGTCTGCGGGTTGCCGGACTTGCCGATGCCGGCGATGAATCCGTCCTTGACGCCGATGTCGCACTTGACCACGCCGATCACCGGGTCCATGACCACGACGTTGGTGATGACGAGGTCGAGGGCGCCCTGCGCGGCGGTGGCCTGCGGGTCCGAGGCCATGCCGTCACGCATGGTCTTGCCGCCGCCGTAGACCACCTCGTCCCCGTACGAGCCCTCGCGGACGTCCTTCTCGACCTCGACGACGAGGTTGGTGTCGGCCAGCCGGAACCGGTCGCCCACCGTGGGGCCGAACAGGTCGGCGTACTGCTTGCGGGAGAGGGTCGGCATGTCAGTGGGATCCCTTCTTCTTGGTCTTCTTGGCGCCGCCGCCCTTGTTCGGCTTCTCCTTCTTGTCCTTGGCGCCGCCCTTGTCGGGCCCCTCCTTCTTGTCCTTCATGGGTCCGGCCGCGCCGCCCGAACCCCGGAACCCGCGGTGCAGCGCCCGGCTGACGGCCTCCACCCGGGCGGGGTGCGACTTGACGCTGCCGTTGAGGAGTCCGCTGAAGCCGGTGAGCCGCCCGGTGCCCGCGTAGGCGCACAGCTCGACCTCCCGGGTACCGCCGGGCTCGAAGCGCACGGAGGTGCCGGCGGCGATGTTGAGGTGCATGCCGAGCGTGGCGTCGCGGTCGAAGTCGAGGGCGGAGTTCGCCTCGAAGAAGTGGTAGTCCGAACCGACCTGGATCGCCCGGTCGCCGGTGTTGCGGACCGTGACCTTGAGGGTGCGCCGGCCCGCGTTGATCTCGATCGGGCCGTCGCCGTACTGGTAGCGAGGGGGAAGTTTCATCGAAGGCTCCTGCTGAAGGGGAGGGCATGGGAGGCGGCGTGGGCACCGGGCTCGTGCGCGTGGTCGTCCGGCCCGTGGCTGTGCCCGCCCGGGCCGTGGCTGTGGCTGTGGCTGTGGGAGAGCCCGTGGGTGTGGGCAGCGGTGAGGCCCCGGGGCAGGCCGTCGTCGCCGTGCCGGTCGTGCCGGTGCCAGGCGTCGCCGACGCGCGCCTCGAGTACGCCGGCCGTCGCGGACGCCGTCAGCAAGGGCCCGCCGGGCTCGCAGCGTTCGGGGTCCGGCGCCCGCGGGGTGACCCAGGCGGCGGGGAGCAGGACGACGCGCTCCGCGCCCAGGGCACGGCAGCGCCGTACGCCCTCGGCCGGGTCCGGGTCGCCTCCGGTGAAGGCCACCTCGACCGTGCGGTGTCGCCCGTACTGCCGCACCAGACGCGCGATGCGGAAGAGGTCCGCGTCGACGAAGGGGTCGCCGGACGGGGCGGTGACGAGGAGCGCCCCGTCCTCCGGCACCCGCGTGGCGGCCGCCCTGAGCCAGCCGACCAGGTGCTCGGCGGTGCCGAAGGGCTCGGCCAGTACCGTCCCGGCACGTTCCTCCGGGTCCAGGCCCAGCAGGGTGCGGGCGGCGTCGGAGACCAGTTCCGGGTCGCGGCCCAGGGTCATCGGCACCACGCAGACGGGTTCGCCCCGGGCGCGCGACGCGCGGACGCACCGCAGCAGTTCACGGCCACCGGCCACGCAGAACACCCCAGGGTCCAGCAGTCGGCGTACGGCGCGCCCGTCGTCGCTCTCGTGACCGCCGACGGCGATCACCGTGCCCCGGCGCACGGGTCAGCCGCCGACCGGGTCGTGGCAGGAGACGAGCTTGTTGCCGTCGTCGAAGGTCGCCTCCACCTGGAGCAGCGGCAGCATCTCCCGCACGCCCGGCATGGTCTGCTTCTCGACGACCACCTGCCGGCCCAACTCCATGCAGTCGGCGACGCTCCTGCCGTCCCTGGCAGCTTCGAGGATGGCCTCCGTGATGAGCGCCACCGCCTCGCTGTAGTTGAGCTTCAGACCGCGCTCGCGGCGTTTGCGGGCCAGGTCCGCCACGACGTACACCAGCAGCTTGTCGATCTCTCGGGGGGCCAGGTTCATGGGGACTGCCTTCCTCGGTGACGCGTGGGCGTGACACGGTCGTGGGCGGTACGGGTCTCAGGAGTCGTCGGCGCGCAGGGTGATGCGGGACAGGACGGGCACGGCCGCCAGCAGGGCCCAGGTGGTGATGTTGAACGGCCAGGTGAAGGTGTGGCTGCCGAAGACGTCGAACAGCACCGACAGCGAGGCCGTCAGGGCGGTACTGGCGGCGGCGGCCAGCACCGTGTAGGCGTGGTTCCACGCGGTGTCGCGCAGCAGGACGACGCCGAAGGCGAGGCTCGTCAGGACCGCGTTGTAGCCGTAGATCCCCTCGCCGATCAGCGCGGCGGGGGCGCCGAGCGCCCACGCGGTGAGGATCCCGACGACGCTGCCGAGGACGGCGAACAGCCCCACCTTCCACCCGGCCAGGAAGAGGCCGGCCAGCATGATGAGGCCGACGTACCAGGTCTCGACGAAGAAGATCTGGGAGATGTTCGAGAAGAAGCCCTGCCACAGGTCCGTCCAGCCGACGTCGGGGCTCTTGGGGGTGGCCGGGGTGACCGCGGACTCGGGGGTTCCGTGCCAGACGCGCTCGAACGAGGGGGCGCCCAGGACCATCACCAGGGAGACGAGGCAGAACGGCCCGGTGAACGCCTTCAGCCCGAAGGGACGGAGCAGGTTGCCGAGCGCGGCGGTCACCAGCGTGCATGTCACGGCCGCGCTCACGGCCATGACGTAGGTCGAGGGGTGGTGGCCGAGGTACACCACCATGGCGATGCCGCCCAGTACTCCGCAGTAGGTCATCAGCCCCTGGACCACGGAGTCGTGCGCGACGGCGAGCAGCCGCGCGGTCAGGGTGGAGACCACCGCGCCGATGGTGGCGAACAGGCCGATCTCCCAGCCCGCCACCCACAGCGCGGCGAGGATGACCAGCGAAGTCCACACGCTCGCCTGGAAGTCGACCTGGCCCACACCGCGCAGCGCGCCGAGCGCCGTCCCCTGCCATGAACGCGACGGCGGCTCGGCGCCGTGCACGAGTGGCTGAGCGGCCACGTTGACTCCTTCGCGCGGCTGGCTGCGGAGCTGCCGTCGTCCCACGCGGAGTCGCTTGATCGATCGCCAGCTAAAGTGACGATATGCACCTAATTGGGGATACGCACCTCCACCGTCACCCGGACCGCGCGGGCGGCCCACCGGGGCCCGTGGTCGCCGCGGTGGCGGTCGGCGGAGCGGTGGGGGCCCTCCTGCGTTACGGGGCTTCCCGCGTGTGGCGCAACGGCGGCGACGCCGCGCTGCTGTGGCGGACCGGCGAGGCGGCCTTCCCCTGGACGACCCTGCTGATCAACGTCGTCGGGTGCTTCCTGATGGGAGTGCTCACCGTCGCGCTCAAGGAACGGTTCACCCGTGCTCCCCGGCTGCTGAATCCCCTGCTCGGCACCGGCGTCCTCGGCGGCTTCACCACGTTCTCCTCCTACACCGACGACACCCGGCGGCTGTTCGAGAACGACCAGCCGGGGGCCGCCGTGGCCAACCTCCTGCTGACGGTGGCGGCAGCCCTGGCCGCGGTGGTCCTCGGCGTGGTCGTGGCCCGCCTGACCCTGCCCCGGCCCCGGCCCCGGCCTCGGCACACGCGGGCCGTACCGGGCAGTGGTTCCTGATGGGTGAGTGGCTGCTGGTCCTGGCGGGCGGAGCGGTCGGCGCGCCGGCCCGACATCTCATCGGTACGGCGACGCGGGAGCACCTGCGGTCCTCCTTCCACTGGGGCACGTTCCTCGCCAACATGACCGCGGCGCTGCTCCTGGGCTTCCTCGTCGAGGCGGGCACCGAGGGAGCGCTCGGCGGGTCGGGACAGGCCCTGTTGTCCACGGGCTTCTGCGGTGCCCTGTCCACCTGGTCGACGTTCGCGAACGAGGTCCACTCCATGGCCGGGGCCCGACAGGTCGCCGGGGCCGCCGGCTACGCGTTCGTGACGGTCGCCCTCGGTCTCGGTCTGTCCTTCGCGGGCATGGCGGTCGCCCGGGCCCTGTGGTGAACAGGGCCGCCGCCGGCCAACCGGACGGCGCACGGGCGGCGGGCAGGACTGGCCGGTTTCAGTCGACCAGTTCGTTCAGGGCCCCATTTTCCGAGTCGTGCGCTCTCATCGTGAGGTATTTGTCCCCCGTCATTTCCGCGAACTGCTCAACGGTGATACGGATTTCAAAATCTCCGAAGTTCGGGTCTTTATAGGAAACGATTCCCTTTTTGTAGCCGGTGAGCAGAAGTGCATGCCTGGTGGATTCCATCGGGTCGGTCCGCTCGGTCCAGTAGACGCCATCAGGCTTCGGCTGACTGGGGTCGGGATAGTCCACGTCCCGCGGCTTGTACCTCTTCCGAACCGAGAGATAGACCGGCATTTTTTCCCGCAGGTCCTTCAGTTTGTCGGTCGCGGATTTCTTGGAGCTACCGGCCTTGACCTTCTTCGCGTCCCCTCCGAGTATGGTCTTCATGTCGGACTCCGGCGATTCAATGATCGTCTGGAGCTGGACAGCCCGCCTCAAGGCCTTGCTGAAGACGTCGACGAGCCCCTCGACCTCCGCAATCTCGACGGCATTCTCTCCGACACCCATGCTGCTGAATTTTATGAATCTGAGACAGTTGGACGTCCCGGTAGCCTGCGCGAACGCCTCCACATGTTGACGGGAAATGTCCGGCGAGTTCTCGCCGTGCTTTTTCAGTTCCTGGACCATCCGCCCAAGGTTTCCGGCCATTATCCCTACAGCTTCAGCCCTGCGGTCCTCGCCTTCGAGTTCTGCTCCCTTCGGGTAGGCATGCATCGCCACCTTCAGGTCCGAGGTTTTCAGGCCGTGCGCCTGAGCGAGGGCCTCAAGGACGAAGAGCCAGCACGATGGCCCCTGCTGCGCGTACAGCCTCGTTTTCCGCGTTTCCACCTTCTTCCGCTGCACGGCGGATTGCTTGTTGTCCAGGTGGCCGCAGCCGGGCTTGTGTTCGCGCTGCGCCCAGGGATGTCCGGCCTGGCGGAGCATGTGCACCACGGCACCGTTCCCGGCCTCCGCCTGGAAAGGGAGTGCACGCTGGGCGGGACGTACCGGTCCGGACAAGGGTGTGCGGGAGGGGGCCCGCTTCCTGTCGGTGGCAGTGGCTGCGGCCTCTTTGTGATCGTGCACGTGGGTCTCTCTCTCGCGGGCAGTCGTCTCTCTGTACCGGGCCGGAGGCTGGTGAGGAAGGTGTGGGTGGGCAATGGGCCATGACCGCCGGGGCAGAGCAGCCGCAGCACAGTCCTCGCCGGCGGGGCAGGGCTACGGTCGGTGACCCCGACCTGCGACAGGGGGTGGTCTTTCGGCACGCCCTTCACGAGGAACGCGTCGGCCTCCGTGTCGAGGATGGAAGCCACCTCGCTGGTCCGTCCGTCCTCGGCGGTGCGGGAGGAGTGGATCTTGCCGGTGTAGTGCCACACGGCTTGATGGACGGAGTAGGGCAGGTCGGCGAAAGCGACACAGGTGTGAGCCACGAGCACGAATTCCTCAAGGTGAGAGGCGGTCAGAAAGACGTCGCCGCCCTGGCCGAAGCGCAGGGCGACGACAACCGGGCCGCGCGCTCTGGGTGACCTGGTGGTGATGCTGCCCGTCCTGGCCTGGACGCCGGAACGGGAGTTCGGAAGAAGGGGGACGGGGAAGGGTGGAGGTCGGCGGACTGCTGCGGGTCAGGCCTCCCTCTGGTTGACGAACCCCAGAGAGGCAAGCCCCTCCGCTGCACACAGCCGGTCGGCCGCGCCTCCTACCTCGGTCTGCAGGAGCTGGTAGGCGGCGCCGTGCTGGTGGCCCCAGCGCATCGCCGCGCGCCACAGGTCGCGCCCGTAGCCGCGCCCGCGGAACTCTGGGCGCACGCCGAAGTACTGGGGCAGCAGCCTCGGTTTCCCGGCCGCGTCGGGCATCGTCTCCATCGGGCCGATGGCGCCCGCGACACAGCCGTTCGCGAGGACGGTGAGTACGGGGCCGACGGTCCCGGCCCGCAGTTGGTCGTACAGGAAGGTGAACCCGTGCTCGGCCATCAGGTCGGCGAACACGGCGAAGGGGCCCGGATCCGGGAGCTGCTTGTACTCCAGCACCTGCCCGCGCGGAGACTCCCCGGGACCATTGGTGAAGTCCTTGAGCTGGACACGGACACCCCGCGTGTACGCCTCGGGCTGGCCGGCGTCCAGGAACCACACCACCCGGGTCTGGGCGGCTCCGTGTGCCGGAGCAAGCTTGCGGGCCAGGTCCGCGCCGGCCGACAGACTGTCGGGGGCGCAGCCGTAGACGTACACCTTCACCGTGCCGGAGCCGCGTTCCACGAGCGTAGGGATCAGCGTCTGTCGCTGCCCGTGCTCGACGGCGTCGACGAGGACGTGTTCGGTCTTGCGGTCAGCCCATCGGCTGTCCTTGTCGTGCGGAAGGAAGGTGCCGGTACCGGCGTGCATCACGACTGCCTCGAAGAGATCGGGGATCGGGTCGTCCGGGTGGACGGGGCCGAGAGTCGGCACGTACGGCACGGGCATCACGGGCTCCATCCAGTCCCAGTGAAAGCGCATGCCCGCACGCTACTCACGTGCCGCACGTGGTGCAGGCCCCGGCGAGTTGTCGTCGGGGCCTGCTCGTTCATGACCGGATCAGGTACCGGTTAGAACGGGACGTCGTCGCCTGCGGAGCACGAGCACTTCGCGCTCTCCATGGCGGTGTCCATGTCGGTGAGGACGGTGATCTCGGTGACGGCCGGGACGGGCGCGAGGACCGGCCGCGTCAGGTAGGGCAGGCCCCCGGGGGCGACGGGGCCGCCGTCCGGGAGCGGGCGCCTCGGAGAGATCTCGACGGCTACTGCGGTCATGGTCAACCTGCTTCCTGTCGGTGCTGGCAGTAACTTGCGAGTGGTGCCTTCGCCTCCTGGTAGTGCTTGGCCAGGGGCCTGCACACGGTGCAGGAACCGGAAAGCGTGCAGCCTGAGCAGCCGCCGGTGCGAAGCATGAGGCGATCGGCGATCGAGGTCAGCCGGGCCAGGCCCTGGATCCCCTCTCGGGGAAGGCTGATCTGGTCGTCCCTGCCGATCTTGCAAATGGACACCTGCCCGTGCGGGTCGGTGTGGAAGAACGTCACGCCCGCGTTGCAGCCCTCGAACCGCTTCCGGGTCTTGAGGTGCTGGGCGGACTGTGCCGTCAGGACTTCCCCGCCGCCGTAGATGGTGGGGGTGACGTTGGTGAAGACGTTGTGTTCCAGGCCCCACGTGTTGCACAGGTCGACCATCGCCTGCTCCTCGTGGGCGCTGTCCTCCGTGACCACGACACTCATGCGCAAGGGCAGACGGGCATGCCGGGCCGCGTTCATGCCCTGCACGAACTGGTCCCAGGCGCCGGGACGCTGTGTAAGCCCGTCGTAGCTGGCCTTTGCCGCCCCGTACATCGAGACGGTGACGCGGTAGGGCGGGCACTCACGGAAGAGGTCCAGGAGGTTGCGCCTCCACAGCAGGGACCCGTTGGTCGAGACCGTGATCATCATGCCGAGCTCGAACGCGTACCGGTACGCGCGCATGAAATCCCGGTCGATCGTCGGTTCCCCACCGGTGATCTGAAGCCACAGCACGCCGGCCTCGGCCATGACGTCCAGGCAGCGCCGCTTGTCCTCCCACGGCATCCCCGCCTGCATCTTGAGTCCCAGGTAGCAGTGCTTGCAGTCAAAGTTGCAGCCGAGGTTGATCTCCCAGCTCGCCTTGCCGTAGCTCCAGGACGACGGCTGACGGACGAGCAGGAAGTCACCGGCGGGACGGCCGGTCAGGTCCAGGTCGGGCCACTGCCCGGCGACGGAATCCAGCAGCCAGGACGAGGCCGGCGCCTCGGCGTCGAGGGCGCGCAGCTCCTCGTAACGGGCCTCAGGCAGGAGCGCGCCACTACGGCTCCCCGGTCGGACAAGGACGTGTTGCTCCAGGAACGGGCTGGCGATCAGGGCATGCATGCGGGCTCCAAGAAGGGTCGGCCGCTCTCGGTCGGATGAATTGCTGGTGCCTCCCCTGGCCGTCAGCCCGTGCTGGCAGTCAGGGGTGTATTCGCGGCGCCGACTGCCGAACTCCCCAAGAGGTGAGCAGTCGGCGCCGCTCCCGCCCCGGCCGGGGCGGCGGTCAGAGGCTGGCGGCGAGCACCAGCGCGGCCAGGAGCGCCGCGCACGACACGGTGCAGACCACCGCCTGGACGCGAGTAGTCACAGAGGCCCTCTCCTGACCACGCGGAGGTGGCGGCCGGGACCGCCGCGCGCGATCTCTCGCCAGCAGGTCAGGCAGGCGTGTACCTCCCAGCCGGGCCCCGCGTCGCCAAGGTGGCGTGCGGGCAGGCGGCCCTCCCGGGTCGGCGCCCCGCACGAAACGCACACCCGTATCGCCGTCGCCTCGGCGAGGGGACCAAGCACCCATTCCAGCCCCATGCGCAGCAGCCGTGCGTCCGTGTCCCACCGTCGGGTCGTCGGCACGCGCAGCCATCGCATCCCGCACCGGTAGCCGTCCAGGCCGCACACGAGGACTTCCGCCCCATCGCCGTGCACCTGCACCCCAGCCACGGTGACGTCCGGCCAGGCGTCCGCCCCGCTGGGCGGGATGGCCCACAGCAGGTGGCCGACGGCTGTGTCCTCCAGGACGGGCCCGGACCGGTCCGCCAGCACGTCCAGCACCAGGCGGCCCCAGGCGGCGGGCACGGTGACGGCGTTCCAGGTGCCGTCGACCGGGACCAGGGCCAGGCACGCGTCCTCGCGCGGCAGGTACGGCGGCCGCAGGACAGCGGCGGTCCTCACGGCGCGGTCACCTCCGCCCATACCTGTTTGCCCCAGGGCAACGGGATGACGCCCCAGTTACTGGACAGCGCATCGACCAGGCGCAGCCCGCGGCCGCTTTCGTCCATCAGGTCCCCGATCTGGAGCTTCGGCAGGTCCCTGCTCGTGTCGGTGATGGCCACACGCACCCGGTAGCGGGCCGTGCGGGTCACGGCCATCCGTACGACCAAGCCCCTGGCGTGGCGGGCGGCGTTACTCGCCAGCTCCGACGCCACCACCTTCAGGTCATCCCCCAGGTGCTGAAGGCTCCACACGGCCAGCGCCATATCCACCATCTCCCGGGCGTCCTCGGCGGCCTGGTCGTCCCTCTGCAGAACGCCTGTGTAGGCCGGATCACCGGTCGCGGAAGCGACCGGACGCCAGGTCGGCCGTAGCCGTTCCCCCGCCTCGGTCTCGTGGGTGGTGGTGCTCGCCATGCTGACGCCCCCAAGCGGCTTCACGCGGTTTGCTCGTACGGTGAGTACAACGAGGAATACGCTGAGTGCACTAGGACCGGTGAGCGCCGATGCGCTTACCGTGTTTAACGCCCTGCTTGGGAGGGTGGGTGAGATGACGAATCACCCCTGCGCGCGTAACGACGCACTGGAACAGGCCCTGAAACAAGCCGATCTGACGTACGAACAGGCCGCCGCGACCGTACGCGTCGTGGCGGCCGAGGCCGGCGAATTACTCCGCACCAACAGGTCCGCGGTGGCCCATTGGGTGAAGGGTCAACGACCGAACCCCACGACCGCCGCGTACATTGCCGAAGCGCTGTCGCGCAGACTCGGCCGCTCCCTGCGCCCGAGCGACCTCGGGTTGTGCCACCCCGACCAGGACCCCGTCCATGACCGGCTGGGCCTGATCCTGGGCGCCGACCCGGTGGACACACTCAGGCGGATCGGGGAGGCGGACATTCACCGGCGGAAGTTCCTCACGGGAGCGGCCTACAGCGTCGCAGCGGCTGCCCTGCCGCTGGGCATGGACCAGGCCGTCGAGCAGCAGCAGCGCGCCCAGGCAGGCCACCAGCGGGCCGGACACGCGGAGATCGCAGCCGTCCGGGACATGGTCGACATGTTCACCCGCATCGACGAACGCCACGGCGGCCAGCACGGCCGCAGCGCCGTCGTCCAGTACCTACGCAGCGACGTGGCCGACCTGTGCCGGTCCACGTTCACCACCGACGACCACCGCCGCGAGGCCCTGGGCGCCGCCGCGTGCGTCTCCTACCTGTGCGGCTGGAAAGCCTTCGACGCCGGCGAACACGGCCTGGCCCAGCGCTACTACTTCCAGAGCTACGCCCTGACGAAGGAAGCCAGAGACGACCTCCACGGGGCGTGGATACTACGGATCATGGCGCACAACGGCATGGACGTCCGCCAGCCGGACCGAAGCGTGGACCTGGCCGAGGCCGCCCTGGCACGGATCCACGGCCGCGTGGACCCGACCACCGAGTCCCTGTTCGCCGTCACCCGCGCCCGCGCCCTCGCCCACGCCGGCCGCAGCCCCGAGGCAGCCGTCCAGCTCCGCCAGGCGCAGGACCTGGTGCTGCGCGGCGAGGAGGCGGCATTGCCGTTCTGGGCCGCCCTGTGGGGCTCCCCCCGCGCCACCGTCGCCTCCCACACGGCCAAGACGTTCCGGGAACTACGTGACCACGCCAACGCCGAGAAGCACTACGGTGTCAGCGCGCGCAGCCGCCCCGGCAGCGGCCACGAGCACCAGAGGATCACCGCCCTCACCCTCGCCGCGCAGGGCCGCGAGCAGGCCGCCCAGGGCCACCTGGAACAGGCATGCGGAACGTGGGGCCAGAGCCTGGGAATGTTCGGCGGGGTCCGCTCCGCCCGCGCCGCCAGCGAGGTACGCGGCATCCGCCGCCACCTGAAAGTGTTCGAGCGGCGCGGCGTCAAAGCCGCCGCCGAACTGGACGAACGCGCCCGCTCCTGGCAACTCGCGTACGCCTGATCACGGTACGGGCGGTGTCAGCAACGAATAGGAGTCCGGTCGGGTGCTGCGGCGCCTGTCGGAGGTCGTTGACCTCCTCGGCAAAGCCGACGCAGTCAGCGCCCGGGGTGCCGCCGCGGAGCTGACCGAGTACCTCTAGGAGAGGGGAGCCGCATGACGTCCGAGGCGACCTACACCCGCCACGACGGCCAGGAGGCAGCCGCCGCACTCGACTCGTTCATCCCCGCATACGGGGAGATCTACGTCGAGCCCCCCTATCGGGAAGGCCCGCGCGACGTCGCCGAGTTCATCGAGCACTACGCCGTGCAGGTACGCCGCCCCGGCATGCGCCTGGTCCTCGCCCATGACGGAGACGAGGTGGTCGGCTTCGCATACGGCTATTACCTCGCCGCCGACACCCGCTGGTGGCAGAACATCCAAGGGGTCGCCCTGCCGGAAGCGGTCACGTGGGAGGACGGCCGCCGCACGCTCGTGGTTATCGAACTGGCTGTACGCAAGGCCTGGCGCCGGCGCGGCATCGCCGCCGCCCTGCACACCCGCCTGCTCGACGATGCACATGCCCAGAGAGTCACGCTGACCGTGCGCCCCGAGCCCGAGGCGGCTGCCGCCCAGGAAGCCTATGCAGCCTGGGGATACCGCAAGATCGGCGTCTCCCGCCCGTGGGACGACGCCCCGCTCTACGACTGCATGGTCCGCGACCTGGACGACTGAGACACCCGCGGCTTCTTTCCCCACCCCAGCGCGCACTGCCTCCTCGTCGCAGAACTCGCACAGCGTGCTGCGGGCACCCGCACCGTATGTGTGGGCGGGCCGACAGCAGCGCGCACAAGGGCCGACCTGACCTCGGGCCCACCCAGCCGCCATTTCACCTGGTAGCCAGTGATCCCGTCACCATTCTTCCGTTTTGCCACGTACGCCATGAGCGGACTGTGACGCCCCGTGCACCTACGGTGCGCCCGAACGGAAAAGGAGAAACGGCCCCGTGGAGCCATTGCCGCAGGCGAGGCGGACTATCAAGGGATGTGCCCGGAGCCGGACTTGAACCGGCACGCCCTCGAAGGGGCAGCGAGGTTTAAGCTCGCCGTGTCTGCATTCCACCATCCGGGCAGGCCATGGGCTCCGCGTCGAGTGCCTTGAGCCTATCGGGACGCACCTCCCGGGCCGTGGGCGGGACGACCGATGTTGTCTTATTTTATTGGCGCCTGAGTGGGCATCAGGTACCGGGCCAGGCCATCAGCACATGCCAACAGCCTTGCGTGCGATGGCCGACGGCGTATGCGGAATGACGGGATTTCACCGTCCCGACGAGGGCGCACGCCCCGTTCTCGCTCCCCCTCGCCGCGCCGGTGCGACCGCGGGCCCGTCGGGGGCGCCCGTCATCCGGAGGTATGACACCGGCCCGGGGCCGTCCGACCGAAGTCGCCCCCCTAAACCGGAACAGCGGCTGACTACACGGCGCCGCACGGCCGGGACGATGGATGACGTCCCCGAGCACCCGCCGTACCGACAGGAGCGCCCTTCCCGTGACCACCGCACCCATCGCCGACCGGTCCACCCTCGTGGCCGCGCGCGCCACGGAGCTTTCCAAGATCTACGGCCAGGGCGAGACCCAGGTGGTCGCCCTGGACCGGGTCTCCATCGACTTCCGGCAGGCCGAACTCACCGCGATCATGGGCCCCTCGGGCTCCGGCAAGTCCACGCTGATGCACTGCGTCGCCGGACTGGACAGCTTCTCGTCCGGCTCGGTGCGCATCGGCGAGACCGAGCTGGGCTCGCTCAAGGACAAGCAGCTCACCAAGTTGCGCCGGGACAAGATCGGCTTCATCTTCCAGGCGTTCAACCTGCTGCCGACGCTCACCGCGCTGGAGAACATCACCCTCCCGATGGACATCGCGGGCCGCAAGCCCGACAAGCAGTGGATGGACTCGGTGATCCGGATGGTCGGCCTGTCCGACCGGCTCCGTCACCGTCCCTCCCAGCTCTCCGGCGGCCAGCAGCAGCGCGTGGCCGTGGCCCGGGCGCTGGCCTCCCGGCCGGAGATCATCTTCGGTGACGAGCCGACCGGAAACCTCGACTCCCGTTCCGGCGCCGAGGTGCTGGGCTTCCTGCGCAACTCGGTGCGGGAGCTGGGGCAGACCGTGGTGATGGTGACGCACGACCCGGTGGCCGCCGCCTACGCGGACCGGGTGGTCTTCCTCGCGGACGGACGCATCGTCGACGAGGTGTACGGGCCGACCGCCGACTCGGTCCTTGACCGCATGAAGCAGTTCGACGCCAAGGGCCGCACAAGCTGACGTCCCGCCCGCCGGCCCCGCCCGCCCCGCCCCCCTCGTACTGACTCGTACGTACGTCTGGACTGAGAAGGCCCATGTTCCGTACCGCCTTGCGCAACGTTTTCGCGCACAAGGCCAGGCTGTTGATGACCGTGCTCGCCGTGATGCTCGGCGTGGCGTTCGTGTCGGGCACCCTGGTCTTCACCAACACCATCTCCGACGCCCTGCAGAACAGCTCCGCCAAGGGCTTCGACCATGTCGACGTCGCCGTCACGACCGAGTACCAGGACGCCGAGGGCGACGAGGTCGGCGAGGCACCCGAGCTGACGCAGGCCTATCTCGACAAGAGCGCGAAGGTTCCCGGCGCGGCCTCCGCCGTCGGCGTCGTGTCCGGCTTCACCGCCGTCGCCGACAAGGACGGCGACCTGATCGGCGACGGCTGGAGCACCAAGGGCGGCAACTACTGGGGCGCGAAGGACTCCCGGTACCCGCTCGTCGACGGACACGCCCCCGAGGGCGAGGGCGAGATCCTCATCGACTCCAAGACCGCCGAGCGCACCGGCTTCGGCGTCGGCGACACCGTCCGGATGTCCGTCGACGGTCCCGTCATCACCCCTAAGGTCGTGGGCGTCTTCACCACCGACGACGGCAATGTCGCGGCGGGCGGCAGCCTCACCCTGTTCGACACGGCGACCGCGCAGAAGCTGTTCGGCAAGGCCGGCACGTACGACGAGATCGACGTCCGGGCGAAGGCCGGTGTCACGCAGGCCGCGCTGAAGGCGCAGCTTGACGAGGCCCTGCCGAAGGACCTCGTCGAGACCACCACCGGAGAGAAGCTCGCCGACGACCAGGCGGAGTCGATCGCCTCGTCGATGAGCGGCATGAAGCAGGGGCTGCTGGTCTTCGCCGGCATCGCGCTGTTCGTCGGCACGTTCATCATCGCCAACACCTTCACGATGCTGGTCGCCCAGCGCACCAAGGAGCTGGCCCTGATGCGGGCGGTCGGCGCCTCCCGGCGGCAGGTCACGCGGTCGGTGCTGATCGAGGCGTTCGTGGTGGGCGTCGTCGCCGCGGTGACCGGCCTGCTCGCGGGCATCGGCATCGGCGCCGGGATGCGCTCCCTGATGGGCTCGATGGGCGCGGTCGTGCCGGACGGGCCGCTGGTCGTCTCGCCGAACACGATCGTCGCAGCCCTCGCGGTCGGCATCCTGGTCACCATGCTGGCGGCGTGGCTGCCGGGCCGCCGGGCGGCGAAGATCCCGCCGGTCGCCGCGATGAGCAGCGTGCACGCGAAGGCGACGACCAAGTCGCTGGTACTGCGCAACACGCTGGGCGCGCTGTTCTCGGCAGCCGGCATCGCGGTCGTCCTCGCGGCCACGACGATGGACGGCACGGACGGCCAGGCCCCCATGGGCATGGGCGCGGTGCTGCTGATCATCGGCGTGTTCATCCTGACGCCGCTGCTCTCCCGCCCGCTGATCGCCGCCGCGGCACCGGTGCTGCGCCTGTTCGGCGTCTCCGGCAAGCTCGCCCGGCAGAACTCGGTGCGCAACCCGCGCCGCACCGCCGCGACCGCCTCCGCGCTGATGATCGGCCTCACTCTGATCACCGGCATGACGGTGATGGCGGGCAGCCTGCAGAAGTCGATCGACAAGATGGCGTCGGCGTCGATCGAGGCCGACTACGTGGTCTCCATGGCCAATGGCAACTATCTCAACCCGGACGTCTCCGAGAAGCTGGCCAAGGCCGACGGGATCACCGCCATCAGCCCGCTGCGCAACGCGGAGTCCCGCATCGGCGGGGAGACCGAGTACCTCACCGGCGTCAACGGTTCCACGATCGGCGAGCTGACCGACCTGAAGGTCGAGCAGGGCGCCTTCGAGGTCGGCGGCACCGATGTCGTCGTGGACACCGACACCGCGAAGGACCACGGCTGGAAGGCCGGCTCCACCTTCACCGCCTCCTACGAGGACGACAAGAAGCAGCAGCTTACGGTCGCCGGGGTCTACGAGGGCAACGAGATGATCCGCGGCATCATGGTGGACCTTCCGACCCTCACCCCGCACCTGTCGGACCCGGTCGACATGCAGGTGATGGTGAAGATGTCCGACGGTGCCTCCTCGGCCTCGAAGGACAGTCTGACGCAGGCGCTGGACACCAACCCGGCGATCAAGATCCAGGACAAGCAGGACATCTCCAACGAGATCGCGAAGATGTTCACGCTGATGCTGAACATGCTCTACGGCCTGCTGGCCATGGCGGTGATCGTGGCCGTCCTCGGTGTCATCAACACCCTGGCCATGTCGGTCTTCGAACGCTCCCAGGAGATCGGCATGCTGCGGGCGATCGGCCTGGACCGCAAGGGCATCAAGCGGATGGTCCGTCTGGAGTCCCTGGTGATCGCCCTGTTCGGCGGAGTGCTCGGCATCGGCCTGGGCGTGTTCTTCGGCTGGGCGGCCGGTGAACTGATGGGCACCACGATGGCGACCTACGAACTGGTCCTGCCCTGGGGCCGGATGGGCGTCTTCCTGCTGCTGGCCGCCGTGGTGGGCATCCTCGCGGCCCTGTGGCCGGCCCGCCGCGCGGCCCGCCTGAACATGCTCCAGGCCATCAAGGCCGAATAGGCCCCAAGCAGTCGCCCCGTCCGGGGACTGCCCTTCCGGGGACTGCCGTGACGTCGGCCTCCAAGACCTGATCGTGGTCTTGAAGGCCGACGTTTTCGCATGGGAAGCCGCCTGGAGGGGTGGGCTTTGATCGTTCCTGGCAGGTATTACGGGTTGAACGTCATGGTGGCGTACACCCGGTCGAAGCGTCCTGCCTCCAGGTCCTGCCGAGCGATCGACCAGGAGAATTCAGCCCATTCCATGCCGTGGATGTGATGCCACCACTGGGCGAGACACACCCAGTCCTCGGGGCGTATGCCCGTCTCGGATTCCAGCGACCAGCCCCCTGCCTCCGCTTGTGCTGCCGCCTCCCGTCCGGCCTTCACGGCGGGGTCCTCGTCGTGGTACTCGTCCCTGGCAAATCCGCCGAGCTGGAGCCCGGGATGATGGACGTCCTTCGGCACCTCCAGCCAGGCGTCGACCAGTTCCGCGGCGTGGGGATGTCCCGGGCCGTGGGCCTCCGAGTGGCAGGGCAGGGAGACGTCGCGGCTCGAACGCAGCAGACCCTCCGGATAGTCCTTCACGCCGTAGAGGTCGCGGACCGGGTCCCAGGCGATGTGCACTTGGCGTTCCTCGACGGGCGTACCGGCAGGGATGTGCAGCGCGCTGCCCAGCGATTCCCCTTCGAGGTAGTCGTCGTCGGGGCAGGAGAACAGCAGCAGGTGGCCGTCGGACGGCAGGGGGAGGTCTGTCGCGTCCTCGGGCAGCGCGGCGAGATCGATGGTGGCGGCGAGCTTGCACCAGGGGTCGGGGGCGTCGGCGGGGAGCAGCGGGAGGCCGCCGAGCCGGCCTACGACCGGTCCGTCGCCCCCGAACGATCTCAGTGTCGCGCACGGACGGCCGGTTTCCGTCCACCGCTCGACATCGTCCCGGGGGATGCCCTTCGCGAGGGCCTTTTCACGGAACTGGCCGAGCTTGTCCAGCATCTCGGGCGTCATGTGGGTCATGGATCTCCTTGAGAGCTGGGCCGGTCGGGCGGTGCCGAGGCGAGTGCGGCCGTGCTTCATTCGTCCGACCACCCGGCGCGCGAGCGCAGCCGGTGGAAGATCTCGCCGAGCTGACTGATCTCGTCGGCGGTGAGGTCGTCGAAGATCAGGCGCCGTACGGCGCGTACATGGCCGGGCGCGGCGCGCGCGATGGCCGCCCGTCCCGTCTCGGTGACGCGGACGAAGGCGCCACGGCCGTCGTCCGGGCACCCACGCCGGGACACCAGATCCCGTTTCTCCATCCTTGTGACGTGGTGGGACACCCGACTGCGTTCCCACTGCAAGGAGCTCGCCAGGCCGGACACGCGAGCGCGCCCTTCGGCGGAGTCGGTCAGCACGACGAGCACCTGGTAGTCCGAGGTGGACAGCCCGGCGTCGGCCTGCATCTCGCGATTGAGCGTGGCCAGCAACTCCGCGTTGAGGCCCATCCACTGCCGCCACATGCGCTGCTCGTCGTCGTTCAGCCACGGGATGTCATTCGTTTCAGCCACACGAGCACTGTAGCAGTTAGGTGACACGTCATGTATGGTCGAAATCATGTAGGTGACACGTCACCAACTTGGATGTGAGGACGAGGATGACCCATTCATTCGAAGTCGGGGCCATAACCTTCGGGGAGATCAGTCCCGATCTCACGACCGGCAAGCTGATGTCACAACGTGACCGGATGGCCGAAATCGTGGAGCAGGCGGTCGTCGCCGACGAAGTAGGTCTGGATGTCTACGCTGTCGGTGAGCATCACCGGTCTGATTTCGTCGCTTCGGCTCCGCCGGTCATCTTGGCGGCGGTGGCCGGACGGACGAAACGCATCCGTCTTACCAGCGGTGTCACCGTGCTGGGCTCGGAGGACCCGGTCCGGGTGTTCCAGAACTTCGCGACCCTGGACCTGCTCTCCGCCGGCCGAGCCGAAATCATCGTCGGTCGGGGCTCCTTCACCGAGTCGTTTCCCTTGTTCGGCTACGACGCCGCCGACTACGCGGATCTCTACCGGGAAAAGCTCGACGCCCTGCTCGCGATCCGCGGCAGCAACCCCGCGGTGTGGCCCGGCGGGCCACGGCACACGCGCGATCTCACCGGGCTCGACATCGCTCCCCGGCCGGTCGGCGAGTTGCCGATCTGGATCGGCAGCGGAGGAACTCCGGCCTCCGCCATCCGAGCGGGGTCCCTGGGCCTGCCCCTGGCACTCGGCCTTCTGCTCGGCCCGGTCAGTCAGTTCGTCGACGGGGTGGCGCAGTACCACGAGGCATTCGAGGCACACGGCCATCCACCGGAGACCGCGCGCGTCGGCATCACGGCCCACGGCTATGTCGGCGCGACAAGCCAGGGCGCTCGGGACACGATGTATCCGTATTTCAAGGTGGGTATGTTCGAGAACAACCACCAGCGCGGAGCCGGATTCGCGTTGCCTCGCCACGCGTTCGACGCGCAGGCGACGCCGGGGGGCGGGTTGCTCGTGGGCAGCTCTCAGGAGGTCATCGACAAATTGATGACCTACCACGAACTCTACGGAGTGACCCGAGCCCTGTTCCATCTCGGCTACGGGCACATGCCGCAGAAGGAACATCTCGACGCCATCGAGCGTCTCGGCACCGAGGTGGCCCCAGTGATGCGGCGTGAGCTGTCCCGCGCCACCGGGAGCCCGGCATGAGCCGCATCCCGGGATCCCCGGGACCCCCGAGGTCCCCGAGATCCCTGAGAGTCGTCGTGGTCAACGGCAGCCCGAGCGAGCGGTCAAAGACCATGGGGCTCGCCGGGCTCGTCTCGGACCGGCTCGGCGACCTGCTGCCGATCGAGCTCCATCGGATCGATGTCTACCGGCTCGGGCACGGCTTCACCGGAGCCACCGCGCGCGAGGACGTCCCGTCCGAGGTCGAGCACGAGATTCGGCTGGTGGAAGAGGCCGACGTGGTCGTGGCGGCGACGCCGGTGTTTCGAGCGTCGTACTCCGGGATGTTCAAGCATTTCTTCGACTTCGTCGACCAGTACGGCCTCGCGAACAAACTTGTCATCCTCGTGGCCACCGGGGGAAGCGATCGCCATGCGCTCGTCATCGAGCACGCGCTCCGGCCACTTTTCGGCTTCTTCCAGGCCGCGGTCGCGCCGGTCGGCTTCTACGCCAACGCGGGCGATTTCGACGGCACCTTGGTCCTCAACGGCGAGGTGTACAGCCGCGTCGAAGTGGGTTTGAACGACATCGTGCCGCAGCTCAAGGCACTGGCCGACACCGAACTCTGACGGACGGGTCCCCGTCCCTCGGCCTGTGCCCACCTCTCACCTCTTCACCTCTTCACCTCCCAAAGGAGCATCCCATGACCACTGTGTTCGTAGCCGGTGCCACCGGTCGTCTGGGCCGCCTGGTCGTCGACAGTCTGCGACGGCGGGACGTCGAGGTCCGCGCTCTCGTCAGGCCCGGCAACACCGAGGGCCGCAAGGCGTTCGCCCACGACCCGGCCATCAAGATCGTGGAAGGCGACATCCGCGATGCCGGCGACCGCCTCACCCGCGAACTGGAGGGAGTGGACGTCCTCGTCTCCACTGTCTTCGGGGATGCGGAATCCGTCATCGACGGCCAGGTCAACCTGGTGCGTGCCGCCGAGAAGGCCGGGGTGGCGCGCTGGATCCCCTCGGACTTCTCCCTCGCCATGGACCGGCTCGACTACGGCGAAAACGACCTCGTCGACCTGCGCAAGAAGGCCGGCGACCTCACCCGCGGCAGCGCCGTGATCTCCACGCCGATTCTCATCGGCGCCTTCCTCGATGTACTGAACATGCCCTGGTACGGGTGGATCGACTGGGAGACCGGCACCTTCAGCTACTGGGGTGACGGTGACCAGCCCGTCGACTTCTCCACCTACGCCGACACTGCCGAATGGACCGCCGAAGCAGTCCTCGACCCCTCGTCCGCCGGGCGCACGGTGCGGGTCGTCGGGGAAGTCCTGACGCTGAAGGAACTGCACCAGGCCATGGAGCGCGGCTCGGGACGACGGCTCGAGGCACGGCAGGTGGGCAGCGTCGAGGACCTCGGCGCCGAGATCGAACGCCTCAAGGCGGTGGCCACCGACCCGATGGAATACGTCCTGCTGCAGTACACCCGGGCGATGGTCAGCGGGAAGGGGAAGCTCGGCCCGCTCGACAACCACCGCTACCCCGGCATCAAGCCGACCGGCGTCGAAGAGTTCTTCCGGCAGGCCACGCGCGGACACTCGGCGCCGTGATCGTCGCCGTGAACGTACGGAGCGGCCGCCTCGAAGACCGCTCGAAGACCCGTCCGCCGGCCTCGGACCGGCTCTCCCCGCACTGAAAGGAACTCCATGGATCTGCAACTGTCCGGCCGCGTCGCCGTCGTCACCGGGGCGTCAAGGGGAATCGGCCTGGCCGTCGTCCGCACCCTGGCCGAGGAGGGGGCACTCGTCGTGGCCGCCTCACGGACCGCTGCGGCCCAGTGGCCCGACAAGGTGGTGCATGTCGCCGCGGACCTGATGGATCCCGAGGCGCCCGCGCGGGTGGTGGAGCGGGCGGTGGCGGAGTTCGGCGGGGTGGACATCCTGGTCAACAACGCCGGCGGACCGCCGCCCGGGGTGGAATTTCCCCGGGTGGGGTTCATGACGTGCGGTGACGCGGACTGGCAGGAGATGTTCGAGTTCAACCTGTTCTCGGTCGTCCGCATGATGCGCGCCGCGGTGCCGGTCATGGTGGCGCGGGGCGGCGGCTCGATCGTGAACGTCTCCACGGTCCAGGCCAAGCAGCCCAGCGCCATGAACGTCGACTACGGCGCCGCCAAGGCGGCCGTGCGCAACATGACCAAGGCCGTCTCCCAGGAGTACGGCGCCCAGGGCATCCGCGCGAACACCGTCACCCCCGGTCCCACGCTCAGCGACGTGTGGACCAGGAAGGGCGGTGCCGCCGATGTGCTCGGCGCCTCCTACGGGACCTCGAAGGAGGACGTCATCGCCCGGGTCGTCCCCGAGGCGCAGGGGCTGATCACCGGACGCATGGTGGACGTCCAGGAGATCGCCGACGCGGTCGCCCTGCTGGGCTCCCCCCGCTCGGGCAGCACGACCGGCGCGGACTTCGCCATCGACGCGGGCTTCCTCAAGGAGATGTAGCGCCACTCTCCCGACCACACCCGCAATGCCGAAGACAGAATCCGAAGAGTCCGAAGAATCCGAAGAGGAAAAGGACAGACGATGACACGTCGACCTGCCGTTGGTCGTCACCAACGGCCACGACGACGCGCCGTCCGGCCCGCTGTACCCGGAGCTCGCCGACGTCCTGGGCGACCACCCGGTGATCCGCCGCTCCGAGGGGTTCGACGCCTCTACGACGAGAACTTCGCCGCGGCGGTCGAGGCGACCGGGCGGCGGCGGCTGATCATGGCGGGCATCCAGACCGACGTCTGCCTGGCGCTGACCGCCCTGACCGCTCTCGACCGCGGCCACGCGGTGTACACGGTGGTGGACGCCTCCGCCGCCACCACCAAGGAGACGCACGACACCGCCGTGCAGCGGCTGATCCAGGCCGGGGCCATACCGACGAACTGGCTGGCCGTCGGCTCCGAACTCCAGCGCTCCTGGACCGAACAGCGGACCGCGCCGGCCTTCGCCCAGGTGATCTACGAGCAGCTCAGCTCATGGCGGCACCAGAACGCCCTCACCACGAACGTGAGGGCGAACGCGGCCAAGTAGGCGCAGCGCAGCGCTTCGCCCCGCCGACCGTACGATCGGCGGGGCGAAGCGGTCGAGGTCAGTTCCAGGTGCGGGCGCGCAGCGGCATGCCCGAGCCGCCCGAGTCCGGGGTCCTCACAGCGAGGACCTGGTTGACGCCGATGCGGTTGCGTTCGAAGGCGAGCGCGGAGGCGGCCATGTACAACTGCCAGACACGGGCGCGGCCGGGGGTGACGAGCCGGGTGGCCGTCGTCCAGCCGGCCTCCAGGTTGGTGACCCAGCGGCGCAGCGTGAGCGCGTAGTGCTCGCGGATCGACTCCACGTCGCGCACCTCGAACCCGGCGCGCTCCAGTTGGGTGACGGTGGTGCCGACGGGGGCCAGTTCGCCGTCGGGGAAGACGTAGGCGTCGATGAACGCGTCGACGTTGTAGGCGGCTTCGTCCCCCTGGGGCCTGCGGGCGATCTGGTGGTTCAGCAGCCGTCCGCCGGGCTTGAGGAGCCGGTGCAGGTCGGTGGCGTACTCCAGGTAGCGCTCGGCGCCGACGTGCTCGGCCATGCCGATGGAGGAGATCGCGTCGTACGGCCCGTCGGCGACGTCCCGGTAGTCCTGGACGCGGATCTCCACCCGGTCGGTGAGCCCCTCGTCGGCGACGCGCTTGCGGCCGTACGCGGCCTGCTCGTGGGACAGGGTCACGCCGACGACGCTCACGCCGTGCTCGCGGGCGGCGTGGATCGCCATGGAGCCCCAGCCGCAGCCCACGTCGAGCAGCCGCTGACCGGGGCTCAGGCCCAGCTTGCGGCTGACGAGTTCGAGCTTGTCGCGCTGGGCGTCCTCCAGGGTGCCGCCGTCGGCGGGCAGGGCAGGCCAGTAGGCGCAGGAGTACACCATCGACGGGCCGAGGACGAGTTCGTAGAAGTCGTTGCCGACGTCGTAGTGGTGGCTGATGGCTCGCCTGTCACTGCGCTTGGTGTGCAGGTGACCGCGGGCCCGGCGGACCTCCTCCGGCGGCGGGGCGGGCGGCAGCGGCGGCCCCGCGAGCTTCGCCAGCCCGCGTACGGCGGCCCTGACCTCGGGGTCGCGCAGCGCCTCGACCAGACCGCGGGCGTCCTCGCCGCGCTCCCAGATGAGGCCGGCCATCAGACCGAGGGCGGTGTAGAGGTCACCGTCGATGTCGACGTCCCCGGCCACCCAGGCGCGGGCCAGGCCCAGTTCACCCGGCTTGAACAACAGGCGGCGCAGGGCCCTGCGGTTACGGACGACGAGAGTCGGCGCGCCCGGTGGGCCCGCCTGCGAACCGTCCCAGGCGCGGATGCGCACCGGGAGCGGTGTTCCCAGCAACTGTTCGAAGAGGTTCTGCAGCCGCAGCGCGGCGTCAGCCATGGCGTCCTCCGTGACGAGCGATCCCGGAATGTCCAACACCACGTAAACACCTGGGAGCCCCCCTTACAGTCCCCGGCGCGCGTTACGACTCGGCAAAATAGCTGTACACACCAACGGACTTGAACGGAGGACTTGAACGGAGGACTTGAACGGGGACTTGAACGCAGCCCGAAGGGGCCGCCCGCACCACGGATGGCGGGCGGCCCCTTCGGGGTACTGCGGGTACTGCCGGTCCTGCGAGTCCTGCGGGGGCTACGCCCCCGGTCGGCCGGAGGTCAGGAGGCCTTCGCCTCGGTCTTCTCCGGCTTCGTGGCCTTCGCGGCCTTCTCACCCTGGTCGGCGGCCTTGGGCGCGGCGGCCTTCGGCGCCGGCTTGGCCGCCTCGTAGAACTCCTCGCGCGGGGTCTCCATCGCGCCGAGGGAGACGACCTCGCGCTTGAGGAACATGCCGAGCGTCCAGTCCGCGAAGACGCGGATCTTCCGGTTCCAGGTCGGCATGGCCATGCCGTGGTAGCCGCGGTGCATGTACCAGGCGAGACGACCCTTGACCTTGATCTTCATCTTGCCCATGACGATCATGGCGACGCCCTTGTGCAGGCCGAGACCCGCCACCGCGCCCTTGTTGGCGTGGCTGTACTCCTTCTGCGGGAAGCCCCGCATGCCGGAGATCACGTTGTCGCCGAGGACCTTGGCCTGGCGCAGCGCGTGCTGGGCGTTGGGCGGGCACCAGGCGTTCTCGTTGCCCGCCTTGCGGCCGACGAGGTCCGGGACCTGGGCGTTGTCGCCCGCGGCCCAGATGTAGTCGGTGCCCTGGACCTGGAGGGTCGCCGCGGTGTCGACGTGGCCGCGCGGTCCCAGCGGCAGACCGAAGCGGGAGAGCACCGGGTTGGGCTTGACGCCGGCCGTCCACACGATCGTGTTGGAGTCGACCTCGAGCCCGTTCTTGAGCACCACGTGGCCGTCGACGCAGGAGTCCATGGAGGTGGACAGGTAGACCTCGACGCCGCGGCTCTCGAGGTGCTCCTTGCCGTACTGGCCGAGCTTGGGACCGACCTCGGGGAGGATCTTGTCGGCGGCGTCCACCAGGACGAAGCGCATGTCCTCGCGGGAGACGTTGTTGTAGTACTTGGCCGCGTCGCGGGCCATGTCCTCGACCTCACCGATGGTCTCCGCGCCGGCGAAGCCGCCGCCGACGAAGACGAAGGTGAGCGCCTTGCGGCGGATCTCCTCGTCGGTGGTGGAGGCGGCCTTGTCGAGCTGCTCCAGGACGTGGTTGCGCAGCCCGATGGACTCCTCGATGCCCTTCATGCCGATGCCCTGCTCGGCGAGGCCGGGGATCGGGAAGGTGCGGGAGACCGCGCCCATCGCGATGACCAGGTAGTCGAACGGCAGCTCGTACGCCTCGCCCACCAGGGGGGCGATCGTGGCGACCTTGCGGTCCTGGTCGATGGTGGTGACCCGGCCGGTGAGGACCTCCGCCTTCGGAAGCACGCGCCGCAGGGGGACGACGACGTGCCGCGGGGAGATGCTGCCGGCGGCGGCTTCGGGGAGGAAGGGCTGGTAGGTCATGTACGACCGCGGGTCGACGACGGTGACGGTCGCCTCGCCGTAACGCATCTTCTTCTGGATGCGTCGAGCTGCGTACAGGCCTACGTACCCACCGCCTACTACGAGGATCCTGGGACGCTCCGTGGTGCTCATGCCATCGAGTATCCACCCGGTTGAGGGGGGTGGTTCGTGCGCCCCTTCACAAGCTTGGGTGCCGCCTGTGCTACCATCCGCCGCTCACGTGACGGAGATCATGGCGGGCGACGGAACCAGCCTGTAGAGGACCCCGTTGTCAATGCCGCGTGAGCTGCACCTCCGCGCTTCCGGGACGGTGGACCACCGCCCCGTGAGGGCGCTGCGGGATCCCTTCGGGACACCGTCCTGAACACGTTCAAAGGGCAGTTGAAACCCCAAAAGGGTCAACGAGGGCGCTCCCGTCGTCCGCCAGGGCCCAATTCCTTGTGAAGAACTTCACGAACTTTCCCGACGCGACGTCACCGAGGGGCCCCGAGAGGCCCCCCGACGCCCGCTCAATCGTTGTCCGTCCTGCTCAGACCGCTACCGCGGGATGCCCTGCGCGACCGACCACGCGATGCCGTCGAGGATGTCGTGCTCGCTCACGACGACCTCCTCGGCGCCCGTCCGCTCCATGATCGAGAGCAGCACCAGGGCCCCGGCCGCGATCACGTCGACCCGGCCCGGGTGCATGGAGGGGACCGCCGCGCGCTCGGCGTGGGTGGAGCGCAGCAGCCAGCCGGTGATCTCCCGGACCCGGTCGCGGGAGACCCGGGAGTGGTGGATGACCGCCGAGTCGTACTCCGGCAGCTCCTGCGCGATCGCGGACACCGTCGTCACGGACCCGGCAAGACCCACCAGCGTGCGCGCCTCGCGCAGCGGCACCGTCTGTCCGGCGAGGTCCAGGGCGGCCTCGATGTCGGCCCGCATCGCCGCGACCTGCGCCTCGGTGGGCGGGTCGGTCACCGCGCCGTCGCGCACCAGGTGCCGCTCGGTCATCCGGACACAGCCGACGTCCACGGAGCGGGCGGCGCGCACGTGGTCGTCGCCGACGACGAACTCGGTGGAGCCGCCGCCGATGTCGACGACCAGGTAGGGCTTGTCGAAGTGGTCCCGGCCGGCCAGTTCCTTCGTGGCGCCGGTGAAGGAGAACTCGGCCTCCTGGTCGCCCGAGATGACCTCCGGCTCCACGCCCAGGATGTCCAGCACCCCGCGCACGAAGTCGTCCCGGTTCTCCGCGTCCCGGGAGGCGGAGGTGGCCACGAAGCGCAGCCGCTCGACGCCGTGCTCCTTGACGGCCTCGGCGTACTCGCGGCAGGCGGCGAACGTCCGCTCCAGCGCCTCGGGCGCCAGCCGCCCGGTGCGGTCGACGCCCTGGCCGAGCCGCACGATGGTCATCCGGCGGTCCAGGTCGGTCAGCTCACCGGTGGCCGGGGAGGCGTCCGCGACGAGCAGCCGGATGGAGTTCGTACCGCAGTCGATGGCGGCGACACGGGTCACTGGGCGTCCTCCTGGTCGGCCTGCCCGGCAGCCTGATCGGCCTGGCCGGCAGCCTGATCGGCCCGGTCAGCAGCCCGGTCGGCCCGGTCGGTGGGCGTCACGCACGGCCCTTTGCGCCACCACTCGGGCAGCATCGCGATCGCCTCGTCGCCCAGCGGATTGACGCCGGGACCGGCCGCCAGCGAGTGGGCGACCAGCACGTGCAGGCACTTCACACGGTCCGGCATGCCGCCCGCGCTCGGGAAGCCGGTCAGCTCCTCGATCTCGTCGCGGCGCCGGATGTAGTCCTCGTGCGCGGCGCGGTAGGAGGCGGCCAGGACAGGGTCGGTGCCCAGCCGCTCGGTCATCTCCTTCATCACGCCGTTCGCCTCCAGCGTGCCGATCGCGGAGGCCGCCTTCGGGCACGTCAGGTAGTACAGCGTCGGGAAGGGCGTGCCGTCGGGCAGCCGCGGTGCGGTCTCCACGACGTCCGGCTGTCCGCACGGGCAGCGGTGCGCGATGGCGCGCAGACCGCGCGGGGGCCGTCCGAGCTGCTGCTTGAAGGCCGCCACGTCCGCGTCGGTCGGCTCGGTGCGCGGGGTGGTCGGCGGGGGATTCTGCATGACTGTCTTCTGCTGGTCTTCCTGTTGGGTCATGTCCGGCGCGGTCGGGTTCACTGCCGGCCGGCGGCGGCGTCGGCCTTGTCGACCCCGTCCCAGACGCTCCGGTACCAGGGACGGTCGGCGGCACCGAGTTCGGCGCGTGCCTGCTTGGCCGCGTCCGGGTCGACGACGACGAACCCCGTCTCCCCGGGCATCACGTAGTGCAGCCGCAGCCGGATCTGCTGCTCGGCGTAGGCGTCGTCCTGCCAGCGTGCCTTGAGGTCGCGCAGGTCCTCGACCCGGTCGCGGGTCTCCTGCTGCTCCCGCTGGAGGTCGGCGATCTCGGCGCGCTGGGCGACGTACTGCCGTATCGGATAGGCGAGCGCCACGACGAGCGAGCAGAGCACCATCGCGAGCAGCGCGGCCCGGCCGGTCAGCCGGGAGCGACGGGCCTGGCGCTTGGTCTGCGAGCGGTAGACCCGGGCCGCGGTCTGTTCCCCGATGATCCGGATCCTGGTCGCGGTGGAGAAACGGTCCCGGTCCTTCACCGCCATGTCTGTCCCCGCCTCCGCCTTCACGTCGTCATACGTGCGTACGTCCCCGCACACGGTACGGGACCGAGTACGGGGACGTACGTACGACGCTGCCTACGACGGCGGCGCTCAGCCCTTGAAGCGGGGGAACGCGCTGCGGCCGGCGTACACCGCGGCGTCGTCGAGGATCTCCTCGATGCGCAGTAGCTGGTTGTACTTGGCGACGCGCTCGGAGCGGGCCGGGGCACCGGTCTTGATCTGGCCGCAGTTGGTGGCGACGGCCAGGTCGGCGATGGTGACGTCCTCGGTCTCGCCGGAGCGGTGGGACATCATGCACTTGAAGCCGTTGCGCTGGGCCAGCTCCACGGCGTCCAGGGTCTCGGTCAGCGAACCGATCTGGTTGACCTTGACCAGCAGCGCGTTGGCGGCGCCGTCCTCGATGCCGCGGGCCAGGCGCTCGGGGTTGGTGACGAACAGGTCGTCGCCGACGATCTGGACCTTGTCGCCGAGCTTGTCGGTGAGGACCTTCCAGCCATCCCAGTCGTCCTCGAACAGCGGGTCCTCGACGGAGACCAGCGGGTACGCCTCGACCAGCTCGGCGTAGTACTCGGTCATCTCGGCGGCGGTGCGCTCCTTGCCCTCGAAGGTGTAGGAGCCGTCCTTGTAGAACTCGGACGCGGCGACGTCGAGCGCCAGGGCGATCTGCTCGCCGGGGGTGTAGCCGGCCTCCTTGATCGCCTCGAGGATGAGGTCGAGGGCGTCGCGGTTGGAGCCGAGGTTCGGCGCGAAGCCGCCCTCGTCGCCGAGGCCGGTGGCCAGGCCCTTCTTCTTCAGGACCTTCTTGAGGGTGTGGTAGACCTCGGCGCCCCAGCGCAGGGCCTCGGAGAAGGACTCCGCGCCGATCGGGGCGATCATGAACTCCTGGATGTCCACGTTGGAGTCGGCGTGCGAGCCGCCGTTCAGGATGTTCATCATCGGCACCGGCAGCAGGTGCGCGTTGGGGCCGCCCAGGTAGCGGAAGAGCGGCAGGTCGCTGGCCTCGGAGGCGGCGTGGGCGACGGCGAGGGAGACGCCCAGGATGGCGTTGGCGCCGAGCGAGCCCTTGTTGTCGGTCGCGTCCAGGTCGGACATGGCCTGGTCGATCAGGCGCTGCTCGGTGGCGTCGTAGCCGACCAGCTCCGGGCCGATCTGCTCGATGACGGCGAGGACGGCCTTCTCGACACCCTTGCCGAGGTAACGGCTCGGGTCGCCGTCACGGAGTTCGACGGCCTCGAAGGCACCGGTGGAGGCGCCGGACGGAACGGCGGCACGACCCGTGCTGCCGTCGTCGAGGCCGACCTCGACCTCGACCGTGGGGTTGCCTCGGGAGTCCAGGATTTCCCGGGCTACGACGACGTCGATGGACGGCACGAGCATCTCCTTCTTCAATGTGACGCTTCGGTGTGACGCGCGGGTCCACAGGACCGCAGCGGCTCTGCGGGACCGAGCCTAACCGGCTCCGGGCGATCGGCCAGCCGATCGCCCACCCGCTGGACAGAACCGAGAGTAAATTGTTTCCGAACGGAACAAAGACGTTTCCGGAAACAGCACCCGAATCGGGGGCGCAAAAATCCCGCCCCGGTGCGTACGGGGGAACACGCACCGGGGCGGGAGTCGCGGGGGCCGCCGCCTACTTGAGGTGGAGCTGCTGGCCCGGGTAGATCAGGTCGGCGTCGTCGACGATGTCGCCGTTCAGCTTGAACAGCTTCGCCCAGCCGCCCTCGACCTCGTGCTCCTCGGCGATCGAGCTGAGGGTGTCACCCTTGACGACCTTGTACTCGCCGTCGCCCTTCTCGACCTTGGTGCCGGTCGGGGTGGTGACGGTCTTCTTCTCGGCCTTCTGCTCGGCCTGCTTCTCGGCCGCCGGGCGCTCGGAGGAGCGGGAGGCCTTCTGCTCGCTGGAGCGCTCCGCGCTGGAGCCGCTGCTCTGGCTCTCCGAGCTCTCGGAGCTGCCGGAGCTCTCGGAGCTGCCGGAGTCGCCGCCGGTGTACGCGGCGCCCGACAGGCCGGTGCCGCAGACCGGCCAGGCACCCTTGCCCTGGCCCGCGAGCACCTTCTCGGCGATCTCGATCTGCTGCGCCTTGCTCGCCTGGTTGGCGGTGGAGGCGTACTGCGTACCGCCGTAGGCGGCCCAGGTGGAGCTGGAGAACTGCAGACCGCCGTAGTAACCGTTGCCGGTGTTGATGGACCAGTTGCCGCCGGACTCGCACTGGGCGACGGCGTCCCACTCGGACGCGGTGGCGGCGGAGGCGTTGCCGGCCGCCATCAGCGGGGCGGCGACGGCGGCACCGGTGACGCCTGCGACGGCGATGACACGGGTGGCCTTGGACGGGCGACGGTGCTTGCCCTTGCCGGAAAACAGCATGGTTGATCCCCTCACCGACGCCTGCGAGGTGAGCTGTCGGGTTCGGGCCGGTTGAGTTGCCCGGCCGGGTTCCTTGACGGAACTCGGCTCCACCCCTAGCCGCTCCGGCTCAACTGCCCGGTGCGGCACTTACCTTGGGTCCCCCGCTCCTGCCTTCGGCGCTTGACGCGACGACTGTTCCCGTACGGCCGCTGGCAGGATTCGGCGTTGCGGCTGTCGGGGCCCGCGGTGGCGAGCGGTCATGACCGTAGACACGCGCTCCGCGGATTTTCAAAGACGATCACGGCTTCTGAGACCTATCTCTCACGAGATCCAAAACGGACATACGGTCTCTAACCGTGACGTGAACTCCCTCTACTTTTCGCCCGATTCGCCCGCGACCGTGAGTGTCTGACCGGGCAGGATGTGGTCGGGGTCCGCACCGACGACCCGCTCGTTGTCGGCGTACAGCGCACGCCATCCGCCGTCGACGCCAAAGGAGTCGGCGATGGCCCAGAGACTGTCGCCGGAGCGGACGATGTACGAGCCTCCGTCGGCCTCCCGCGAATCATCGTCACGCGAGGCGTGCCGCCCCGCCGCGTTGTCCGTGAGGCCCCGCTTCACCGTGTTCTCGTCGGCACTGTCGCCGCGATGGCGGCCCGCACCGGACGTGCCGTCGGTGCCCTCCGGTTCGGCACTCGCCGAGGAGTCGGTTTCCGGCGATGTGCCCGGCTTGGCGGTTTGGTCCGCATCGTCGGACGGGGCGTCAGAAGCGGACGAGGAGGGTGAGGAAGAGGGCGAAGGGGACGAAGGGGATCCTTCGGAAGCCGACTCCGGCGCCTCGGATGACTCGGATGACTCGGACGTCTGGGACGACTCGGGCTTTTCCGTGCTGGCGGGCGATTCGGACGACTTGGACGTGTCCGTGTCCGTGCCCGTCTCCCCCGAGGTGTCCGAGGAATCCGAGGTGTCCGAGGAATCCGAGGTGTCCGGGGTGTCCGAACCCTCCGACGCGCCGTCACCGGCCGCGTCCGAGCCACTGTCCGTGAGCCCCGAGTCGTTGCCCAGACCCGCCAGCAGGCCGCAGGTCGGCCAGGCGGCGATGCCCTGGTCCGCGTGTATCTTCTCGGCGATTCTTATCTGCTGGGAGCGACTGGCCTGGTCGGCGCTGGGCGCGTACTCCAGACCGCCGTACTGCTCCCAGGCCTCCTGCGACAACTGCAGACCGCCGTAGTACCCGTTGCCGCTGTTCTGGCTCCAGGCGCCGCCGGTCTCGCACTGGGCGACCTGGTCCCAGTTCGCCGAGTCGGCCGCGTGGGCGCCGGTGGCGCCGAGCAGCGGGATCGCGATGGCGGAGCCGGTCACTCCGGCGGCGACGACCAGGGCGGGAGCCTGGCGGGGGCGACGGTGACGACCGTTCCCGGAGAGCATGCGACGACCTTTCACGAGACGACGGGGACCGCGCGGCGGGTGATGCTGGGCGCCACGCTGATTCGTGAACGTATAGGCAGATGATCGCTTGTCACAAGTTCATGCCGCGCAGATCACGTGAAGATCACAGAGTTGAGCGCGTGTCACTTTTGCGTTGACGACGCAACGTTGTCGGTCGATGACGCGAACGGCGTGAACGATACGGGCAAGGTGCGCAGGCCTCGCATGATGAGCCCGCCGCGCCACCGGAGTTCGGCGGGGTCCGCGGCGAAGGCGAGGTCCGGCAGGCGGGTGAGGAGCGTGGCGAGCGCCGTCTGCCCCTCCAGCCGGGCGAGCGGGGCGCCGAGGCAGTAGTGGATGCCGTGGCCGTATCCCAGGTGCTGGCTGTCGCGGCGGGCGAGGTCCAGGGTGTCCGGCTCCGTGAATCGCTCCGGGTCCCGGTCGGCGGCGGCGAGGACGACGAGGACGGGATCGCCCGCCGCGACGTCCTGCCCGCCGACGGTCAGCGGCCGGGTGGCGAAGCGCCAGGTCGCCATCTCCACCGGGCCGTCGTAGCGCAGGAGTTCCTCGACGCCGGTCTCCAGCAGGCCGCGCTCACCGGCGGCGAGGGACGTCTGGAGCCGGGTTCGCTGCTCGGGGTGGGTGAGCAGGGCGTACACCCCGTTACCGATGAGGTTGACCGTGGTCTCGAAACCTGCGAAGAGCAGGATGAAGGCCATCGCGGCGACCTCGTTCTCGGTGAGGTGCTCGCCGTGGTCGGAGGCGCGGATCAGCCCGGAGACGAGGTCCTCGCCGGGGCCCGGCTCGGGCGGCAGCGCGGCGCGCTTGCGGTGGATGAGGTCGGCGAGATAGCCCCGCATCTTCTTCACCGACCGCGCGACCCCGCCCCGCGGTCCACCCCCGTGACGAATCATCATGCCCGCCCAGTCCCGGAAGTCGTCCTGGTCCTCGCGGGGTACGCCGAGCAGGTCGCAGATGGCGTAGATGGGCAGCGGGAAGGCGAACTCGTGGATCAGGTCGGCGGAGCCGGTGGCCGCGAACCGGCCGATGAGGTCGTCGGCCAGCTCCTGCACCCGGGGCGCGAACTCGGCGACCCGGCGGGGCGTGAACGCCTTGCTGACCAGGCGGCGCAGCCTGGTGTGGTCGGGCGGGTCGATGTTCAGCAGATGGGTCATCAACTCGGCCTTCCGCTCCCCCGGAATGCCGGTCTTGCCCTTGGCGTGCGCGGGCTCGTCGTGGTGCGCCGGGTTCTTGGACAGCCGCGGGTCGGCGAGGGCCTGCTTCGCGTCGGCATACCGGGTGACCAGCCAGGCCTCCACCCCGCTGGGCAGCCGGGTGCGGTGCACGGGGGCGTGTTCACGCAGCCAGGCGTACGCCGGGTAGGGGTCGCTCGCGAACTCCCAGGTGAACAGCTCGGGGACGGGACCGTCGGACGTGCGGTCGCCGGGGGCGGGCCGGTGGGCGGGGGCGGGCCGGTGGCCGCTCACGCCTCGACGTCCCTGATCGCGTCCCGGTACGCCCGGGCCGCCGCTCTCAGGGCCGCTTCCGGGTCGGTGCCCTCGGCCTCGGCGCGGGCCGCGAGGGCCAGGAGTTCGTAGCCGACGCCCTCGCCGGTGGGCAGGGGGACCGGGAGGTCGGCCGTGCGGGCGCGGGAGGCGAGCTTGGCGGCGAGGGCGAGGCCGGGCTGGCCGAGCGGGACGCCCTCGGTGACCGAGGTGCGCTGCTTCTCGGCGGCCTTGGTGCGCAGCCAGTGCTCGCGGACCTCTTCCGGGGTGGCGGCCGTCTCGTCGCCGAAGACGTGCGGGTGGCGGTGGACGAGCTTGTCGACGATGGTGCCGGCCACGTCGTCGACGGAGAACGGGGCGTCCGGGTCCTCCTCCGCGATGCGGGCGTGGAAGACGACCTGGAGGAGCACGTCGCCCAGCTCCTCGCGCAGTTCCTCGCGGTCGCCGTCCTCGATGGCCTCGACGAGTTCGTACGCCTCCTCGATGGCGTACTTGGCCAGCCCCTTGTGGGTGCGCTGGGAGGACCACGGGCAGTCGAGGCGGATGCGGTCCATGACCTGGACGAGGTCGAGGAGGCGGGCGCCCGGGAGGTCGTAGGAGGCGGGGAGCAGCTCCAGGTCGGGCATGTGGACGCGGCCGGAGCCGGCGAGGCGGGCCAGGCCGTCGGTGAGCGCGGGGTCGCCCTCACCGGTCGCGACGACCACCGCCGTGCGGCCGCCGGCGCAGGCGTCCACCAGTTCCTCGGCGGTCGGGGCGGCCTCGTCGACCCGTATGCCCGCCTCGCGCAGATACGGCAACTGCGGGTGGGCCGCGTCGGCGCACAGGACGCGGTCGGCGCTGCGCAGGGCCTGCCAGGCGGGCCAGGACAGCAGGCCGGGGGCGACGCGGTGGCTGGTGGTGAGCAGGACGATGCGGCCCGGGTCCGCGGCGGTCGCGTCGGCGGTGGTTGCGTTCACTCCCCGAACCTAACGCACGCCGCCGACGGCCCCCGAGTTGTCCACAGGGGGCCGTGCGCGGGACCGGCGGGAGCGTTACAGGACCGGAAGGGGCGTTACGGGACCGGCGGGAGCAGCGCTATGCCGTCTGCTGGGTCCCTGCCGCTGTGACCTCCCGCAGCCACGGCACCTCGGTGTCGACGCGGCTGCTCTTCTCGACGTCCCAGGCGCCGTAGCGCGGGTTGAGGTCGACGTCGAGCTTCTTGGACGCCTTGGACAGGGCCTGCCAGAACTCCGGCCGGCTGGTGTCGGTGCCGAGGCTCTGGGCGAGCTTCTGGGCCTCGAGCTGGAGACGGAGGTTGGCGTCGAGGCGCTCGGGGGCGACGCCGTACTGCTGGAGCCAGACGGTCTCAAGCTGCTCGGGGCCGCCCGCCTGCTCCTCCAGGCCGCCGCGCATCTGCTGCACTTCCTTGCGGGTGACGCTCACCCCGGCGTCCTGGGCGGCGCGGTGCAGGACCTGGTCGAGGACCATGCCGTGCAGGGTGTCGCGGGTGAGGGTGCCGGTCCTGGCGACGACCTGCTGGTACTGGGCGTCGTCCGGGACGGCGGCGCGCTGCGCCTCGCGCACCTCGTCCACGCGGTTCTCGAGCTGGGCGACGGTGATCCGCTGGTCGCCGACGACGGCTGCCGCGCCCGGATGCGCGTCGTTGCCGCAGGCGGCGAGCAGGGGTGCCGCGGCGACGATCGCGGCGGTGAGGAGAAGCGCGGAGCGACGGCGACTGCGGCGGTGCAAGGGAACCTCCCGATTGGAGATTGTGCGACGGTGCACAAAGTCTTGCGATGATCGATGGTAGGCAGTGGCCAGGCTCTGGCCAACCCATTGGACCAACGATTCACCAGGACTTCGGGCACCGCCTCACCGTCCCGCGGGAGGGGAGGGCCCTCGGCCGCGTACCTGGCCGAGCCACTGGAGGGTGCGCCGGAGTCTCGTGCGCGGCGGCGCGGTCGCCGGCGCTGTACTGACTCTCGCAGCGATGTCACGCCGACCCGTAGGGTGCCCGGATGATTGCGGTACCAGAGGAGTTCGCGCGCGGCACTGTCGGGCGCGAAGGAGAACCTGGATCGGCGTGGCTCGCCGAACTTCCCGGGATCGTCGATGACCTGCTGGACGCCTGGGGCTGTGTGCCGGACGGCGAGGTCATGCACGGAGGTGTCGGGGTGATCGTCCCGGTGCGACGGCTGACCGGCGATGCCGCAGTACTGAAGGTGTCGTTTCCGCATCCCGGCAATGTCCATGAGCCGGACGCGTTCGCGGCGTGGTGCGGGCGCGGCGCTGTTCTCCTGCACAAACGGGACGACGAACGGTTCGCGATGCTGCTCGAACGGGCCCAGACCTCGACTCTGGCGGAGGTTGAGGACGGGGACGAGGTGATGGCGGTGGCGGGGCGGATCAATCGCCGTCTGGCTGTCCCCGCGCCGCCCGGCCTGCCCCGGCTCAGCGATGGGGCGAACACCTGGGAGGAGCAGCTTCGCAAGGATGCCAGGGAGCTGACACACACGCTGTCGCGCCACGTACTGGATGCTGCCGTGGCGACCATCCGGGAGCTGGGCCGCGCCCAGCCCGGCACTCTCCTCCACGGCGACCTGCACGCTCGCAACATTCTGCGCGCCGACCGCGAGCCGTGGCTGGCCGTCGACCCCAAGGGGTACGTCGGGGACCCCGCGTACGACGGCGGCACGCTGCTCAAGGCGCGCGCCCTGGTGCTCCTCGAAGCGGACGACCTGCGCAAGGCTGTTCACCGCGCCTTGGACGTCTTCGCCGAAGCTGCGGAACTCGATCGCGGACGCGTCCGGCGTTGGGCCCAGTTCCATGCCGTCCAGGCTGCGTTCTGGGGCCGTCGTCACGGATTCCGTATCGCCCGCAGCGGACCGCGGCTGGACTGGCTCACCGAATTCGCGGACGGCCTGGCAGAGTTGCTCACGGAACCGCACTCTCGCCGGTGAGGGTGGCTCCGCACTGCTTGAGCATGATCGTCTTGTCCGGCGCGGTGACCGGCAGTTCGTACTTCAGCGCCACTTGCGTGAACCGGACCGAGTAGGAGCAGCGGATCGCCTTGCTGGGCGGCAGCCAGGACGCGGGACCCGAGTCCTGCTTCGCCGAGTTGGCGCGGCCCTGGACGGGGAGCAGGTTGAGCGGGTCGTTCGCGAGTTGCTCGCGCTTGCTCTCCGGCCACCGGGCCGATCCCATCTGCCAACTGTACGAGAGCGGTACGACGTGGTCGATCTGTACCTCGCTCGCCTTCTGCTTGCGCCACTCGATGCTCTTGCCGGTGTACGGATCGGCCAGCGTCATGGCGACGACCACGCAGTCCGAGCCGGAGCGGAAACGCAGCTCCTGGCCGTCGCGTTTGAGCAAGTCGTTCCGCGTGTCACAACCGTTCCTCGCCAGCGGTACGCCGTCCGCCGTGTCCATCCAGGCGTAGCCGAACTCGTCGCGGTCGTAGCCCGTCTTGGGGCCGCGCCCCTTGGTCTCCAGGCCGTCGATGAGCTTACGGGCGGTCGCCTCGTCGGTGTCGCCGGTGAGCGGGGCGAGGCCGGGTTCGGTTCCGTCCGGGTTGTCCAGCGGGCTGACGGCCCGGCCCTCGCGGTCCGATGCCTCGGGGGCCGGCGCCTCGGCGCCGCTGCCCGAGGAGGGGGTCCCGTCGCCGTCGAGACCCTCGCATCCGGTGACCAGGGACAGGGCCACAATCGCGCCCGCGGCCCATCCGGTACGACTCCTGCTGTGCCGCCTCATGGGCGCCCCTCCCCTTGCCGTTCGCCGGTTTCACCGTAGCGACCGAGAGGTCCAGACCATAGTGGGCCACAGTAGGCTTTAGTGGGCATGCTGGACATATCTGCCGTACCGTCGACAGTGAGTCACGTCTCGGAAGGAGCTCTGCATGGGCATCCTCGACAAGATGAAGAGCATGGCCGGCAAGGACAAGGACAAGTCAAGGAAGATGTCCGACGCCGCCGAACGCCAGGTCAACCAGCGGACCGGCGGCAAGTACGAGAAGCAGGTCGACTCCGCGCAGCAGCAGGCCGAGGGCAAGCTCGGTTTCGGCCGCGAGCAGGGTGGCGAGGGGCCGGAGCGGTAGTAGCCCGCTCCGTTACCTGGACCTGAACCTGGACCTGGGCCTGCGTCGAAGCCGTCCATGGGCATGTCCCGTGGACGGCTTCCCCATCGGTGTGCAGAGCCATCGGTGTGGCCACGGCCCGAGGACCGAAGCCGCCACGAAGCGAGGATCGAGGCCGTCAGGACCAGGGTCGAGGCCGTCAGGACCCGAGGATCGAGGCCAGGAACTCTCCCACCCAGCCGAGCAGCTCCCGCCCGACCAGCGGCTTGCCGCCGACCTTCGCGGTCTTCGGGCGCGGCACGAGCACCTGGTGCGTGCCCGCCTTGATGACGCTGCCGGGGTAGAGCCGCTTGAGCCTCAGCTCCTGGGACTCGCGCAACTCCACCGGCGCGAAGCGGATGTTGTTGCCCTGGAGCACGATCTCGCCGACGGCGCACGCCCGCGCGAGCATGCGCAGGCCCGCGACCAGCAGCAGGTTCTCCACCGGCTCCGGCAACTTGCCGTAACGGTCGACGAGTTCCTCGCGTACGGCCTTGACGTCCTCCTCGCTGTTCGCGGAGGCGATGGACCGGTACGCCTGGAGCCGCAGCCGCTCGCCGGGGGCGTAGTCGTGCGGGACGTGCGCGTCGACGGGCAGCTCGATCTTGACCTCGAGCGGCGGCTCCTCCTCCACACCGCCCTCGAGGGAGGCCCGGTAGTCGGCGACGGCCTCGCCGACCATCCGCACGTACAGGTCGAAGCCGACGCCGGCGATGTGGCCGGACTGCTCGCCGCCGAGCAGGTTGCCCGCGCCGCGGATCTCCAGGTCCTTCATCGCCACGTACATGCCCGCGCCCATCTCGGTGTGCTGGGCGATGGTCGCCAGGCGCTCGTGCGCCGTCTCCGTCAGGGGCTTCTCCGGCGGGTACAGGAAGTACGCGTAGCCGCGCTCGCGGCCCCGGCCGACGCGGCCGCGCAACTGGTGGAGCTGGCTGAGGCCGAAGTTGTCGCCGCGCTCGACGATGAGGGTGTTGGCGTTGGAGATGTCGATGCCGGACTCGACGATGGTCGTGGAGACCAGCACGTCGAACTTCTTCTCCCAGAAGTCGACCACGACCTGTTCCAGCGCCTGCTCGGACATCTGGCCGTGGGCCGTGGCGATGCGCGCCTCGGGGACGATCTCGCGCAGCCGGGCCGCCGCGCGGTCGATGGACTCGACACGGTTGTGGATGTAGAAGACCTGGCCCTCGCGCAGCAGCTCGCGGCGGACCGCGGCGCCGATCTGCCGGTGCTCGTAGGGGCCGACGAAGGTCAGCACCGGATGGCGTTCCTCGGGCGGGGTGGTGATCGTGGACATCTCGCGGATGCCGGTGACCGCCATCTCCAGGGTGCGCGGGATGGGGGTGGCGGACATGGTCAGCACGTCGACGTTGGCGCGGAGCTTCTTGAGCTGCTCCTTGTGCTCGACGCCGAAGCGCTGCTCCTCGTCGACGATGACCAGGCCCAGGTCCTTGAACTTGGTCTCCGAGGCGAACAGGCGGTGGGTGCCGATGACGATGTCCACCGAACCCTCGCGCAGGCCCTCCAGGGTCGCCTTGGACTCGGTGTCGGTCTGGAAGCGGGAGAGCGCCCGCACGTTCACGGGGAACTGCGCGTACCGCTCGCCGAACGTTCCGAAGTGCTGCTGCACCAGCAGGGTCGTGGGGACGAGTACGGCCACCTGCTTGCCGTCCTGGACGGCCTTGAAGGCGGCGCGGACCGCGATCTCTGTCTTGCCGTAGCCGACGTCGCCGCAGATGAGGCGGTCCATGGGGACCGTCTTCTCCATGTCGTCCTTGACCTCGGCGATGGTGGTGAGCTGGTCCGGCGTCTCCACGTAGGGGAAGGCGTCCTCCAGCTCGCGCTGCCAGGGGGTGTCCGCGCCGAACGCGTGTCCGGGCGCCGCCATCCGCGCGCTGTACAGCTTGATCAGGTCGGCGGCGATCTCCTTGACCGCCTTCTTGGCGCGGGCCTTGGTCTTGGTCCAGTCGGCGCCGCCGAGACGGTGCAGGGTGGGGGCCTCACCGCCGACGTACTTGGTGATCTGCTCCAACTGGTCGGTGGGGATGTAGAGCCGGTCGCCGGGCTGGCCGCGCTTGGCGGGGGCGTACTCCACGACCAGGTACTCGCGGGTGGCGCCCTGGACGGTGCGCTGCACCATCTCGATGTAGCGGCCGACGCCGTGCTGCTCGTGGACGATGTAGTCGCCCGCCTCCAGGGTGAGCGGGTCGATGGTCTTGCGGCGCCTGGCGGGCATCCGGGCGCCCTCGCGGCCCGCCGCCCGCTGACCGGTCAGGTCGGTCTCGGTGAGCACGGCGAGCTTGAGGGCCTGGTCGACGAAGCCGTGCTCGACCGAGCCGCAGGAGACGTGCACGACGGAGGGGCTGAGCGTGCCCAGGTCCTTGTCGAGGCGGGCGGCGATGCCCTCGCCGCCGAGGACCTCGACGGTGCGGGCGGCCGGGCCGTGGCCCTCGGTGACGTAGACCGCGCGCCAGCCGTCGGCGAGCCAGCCCTTGGTGTCGGCCAGTGCCTTGGCGGTGTCGCCGCGGTAGGTCTCGGGGGCGTGCATGCCGAGCTTGAGGGTGTCGGCGTCGTCCAGCGCGTCGTCGGCGGCGAACGGCGACACCGACCACCACATCATGTCCAGCTCGCGGGCCCGGTCCCGGACGTCCGCGATGGACCACAGGGAGGCCGCGTCGACGTCGATCGGCGCCTCGCCGCCGCCCGCGGTGGCCGCCCAGGACGCCTGGAGGAACTCCTGCGACGTCGCGACCAGGTCGGCGGCCCTCGTACGCACCCGCTCCGGGTCGCAGACCAGGGCCATCGAGCCCTTGGGCAGCACGTCGAGGAGCAGTTCCATGTCGTCGACGAGGACGGGCGCCAGGGACTCCATGCCCTCGACGGCGATGCCCTCGGCGATCTTTCCGAGCAGTTCGCCCAGTTCGGGGTGGTCCTCGGCGAGGACCCGCGCGCGCTCGCGCACGTCGTCGGTGAGCAGCAGCTCGCGGCAGGGCGGGGCCCACAGGCCGTGCTCGGCGACCTCCAGGGAGCGCTGGTCGGCGACCTTGAAGTAGCGGATCTCCTCGACGTCGTCGCCCCAGAACTCGACGCGCAGGGGGTGCTCCTCGGTCGGCGGGAACACGTCCAGGATGCCGCCGCGCACGGCGAACTCCCCACGCTTCTCCACCAGCTCGACACGCGCGTACGCGGCCGCGGCCAGGGCCTGGACGATCTCCTCCAGGTCGACGCTCTGCCCGGAGCGCAGCGCCACAGGATCCAGGTCGCCGAGGCCCTTGACCTGGGGCTGGAGCACGGAACGCACCGGCGCGACGACGACGGAGACCGGGCCGGTCTCGGGGTCGTCGGGGCGGGGGTGGGCCAGGCGCCGCAGGACGGCCAGGCGACGGCCGACGGTGTCGCTGCGGGGGCTGAGCCGCTCGTGCGGGAGGGTCTCCCAGGACGGGTACTCCACGACGCCCTCGGGCGGCAGCAGTGAACGCAGCGCCGCGGCCAGGTCCTCCGCCTCGCGTCCCGTCGCCGTCACCGCCAGCACGGGGCGGCCCGTGTCGCGGGCCAGGGCTGCGACCGCGAAGGGGCGGGCCGCGGGCGGGCCGACCAGGTCGACGTGCATGCGGTTGCCGTCTGCGGCCGCGGAGATCGCTTCCGCGAGGGCGGTGTCCTTGACGACGGCGTCGAGCAGACCGTGCAGGCTCATGGAGGGGGCGCTTCCGTCCTGGGGTGGGACAACACGAATAACCCGACGCGGTGAGGGTCGGGGGTCTCCAGCGTACGTCGCTGCGCGGACGGACGCCGGGGGCTGTGGACGGCGCGGGGTGCGGGGTGCCGGACGCGGAGTGCCGGGCACGAGGCGCCGGGCACGAGGCGCCGGGCACGGGGCGCGGGGTCCCGGGTGCCGGGTGCCGGGTGGGTGGGCGCAGGCCGGGTCGGTGGGCCGGAAAGGTGTCGACTCGGTGGGCTGACGGGTGCCGACTCGGTGGGACGGAAGGTGGTCCACGAAAGAAGGCCGGCACCGGAGGCCTCATGGTCTCCGGTGCCGGGCTCTCCCCCGCAACCCCCGTGTGCGGTGGCTGTCGGGCCGCTACTCCGTCGCGATGGCGTTCAGGACGTTCATGCGGCCCGCCCGGAATGCCGGGACCAGGGCGGCGAACAGGCCCACGAAGGCCGAACCGACGAAGACCCCGATGATCGTCGGCCACGGGATGTCGAGGACGTTCAGTCCCTCCAGGGCGAGCAGCTTCTGCGCGGTGGCGCCCCAGCCCATGCCCAGCCCGAGGCCCAGCAGGGCGCCGAAGAGGGCGATGACGACGGACTCCATGCGGATCATGCGGCGTAGCTGGCGGCGGGAGAGGCCGATCGCCCGCATCAGGCCGATCTCCCGGGTCCGCTCGACCACCGACAGCGCCAGGGTGTTCACCACACCGAGGACGGCGACGATGATCGCCAGGGCGAGCAGGCCGTAGACCATGTTCAGCAACTGGCCGACCTGGTCCTTCAGCTCCTGCTTGTAGTCGGTCTGGTCGGCCACCTGGTACTGCGGGTAGGCGTCCAGGGACTTCTTCAGCGCCGCGTACGCCTGGTCGGCCTGGCCGTCCTTCGCCTTGGCGAACATGATCGTGTTCGGCGGGACGCTGTCGGCCGGCAGGTACTTGCGCATCGTCTCGAGGCTGATGTACCGGGCGCCCTGGTCGATGGCCACGTCGTCGCTCGTGATCGCGGCGACCTTGAGCTTCGCGGTCTCACCGCCCTTGAAGGCGACGGAGAGGGTGTCCCCGACGTGCACGCCGTGCTTCTCGGCGTAGTCCGAGCCGACCGACATGGCGTCGGTGCCGTAGGCGGCGGTGAGCTTGCCCTCCGTCGTCGCGCGGCGCACGTCCTGGGCGTAGGTCGGGTCCGCGGCCGTGACGCCGTCGTCGTCCGTCTTGCCGTCGGGCGAGGTCAGCGTGGCCTCGAGCACCTTGTAGCGGGTGACGTGCTCCAGGCCGGGCGTGTCCTGCATGGCCTTCTCGGCCTGCGGGACGATCCGCTGGTTGCCCTGGACGATGAAGTCCGCGCCGACCGTCTTGTCCAGCTCGCTCGTGGCCGAGGCGACCATGGAGGAGCCGACGACCGAGAGGCAGGCCACCAGCGCGAGGCCGATCATCAGAGCGGCACCCGTGGCGCCGGTGCGGCGCGGGTTGCGCAGGGCGTTGCGCTCGGCCAGCCGGCCCACCGGACCGAAGGCCCGCAGCAGCACCGCGCTGATCACCCGCACCACGAAGCCGGCCAGCAGCGGGCCGATGACGACGAAACCGATGAGCGAGAGCACGATGCCCGCGCCGAGCATCAGCGCACCGTCGCTCGCCTTGTCGGCGCCGGCCGCCGTGAGCAGGGCCGCCGCGCCGGAGCCGGTGAGCACCAGGCCGATCAGGCCGCGTATCCAGCCGGCCTTGCCGTCGGCCGGCGTACCGGCGTCGCGCAGAGCGGCCATCGGGGAGATCCTGCCGGCGCGGCGGGCCGGGATGTAGGCGGCCAGGACGGTGACCACGATGCCGAGGACCAGGCCGACCACGGGGGTCGCCGTCTTGATGGTCAGGTCGTCGGTGGACAGGTTCATGCCCGCCGACGACATCAGCTTCATCAGGCCGACGGCGATTCCGACACCGGCCGCGACACCGAGGATCGAGCCGACGACGCCGAGAAGGAGCGCCTCGACCAGCACCGAGCGGTTGACCTGCCGACGGGAGGAACCGATGGCCCGCATCAGGCCGATCTCGCGGGTGCGCTGGGCGACCAGCATGGAGAAGGTGTTGATGATCAGGAAGATGCCGACCAGGAACGCGATACCGGCGAAGCCGAGCATGGCGTACTTGATGACGTCCATGAACTCGCCGATGCCCTCACGGTTCTCGTCGGCGTTCTCCTTGCCCGTCTGGACCTTGTAGGTGCCGCTGCCCAGGGACTCGGTGACGTTCTGCTTCAGCCGCGCGTCGGAGACGCCGGCCTCGGCGGTGACGTTGAGCTGGGTGAACTTTCCGGTACCGCCGAGCAGTTCACGCTGGGCGGTGGGCGTGTCGAAGTAGAGGACAGCGGCGCCGGGGTTGGTCACGGTGAAGGAGGCGATGCCGACGATCTTCGCCTTGAAGTCGCCGGTCTGCGCGATGGTGCGCAGTTCGTCGCCGAGCTTCAGGTCGTGCTTGTCGGCGGTGTCGGCGTCGACCATCACCTCGGTCGGCCCGCGCGGGGCGTGCCCGGAGGTGATCTCCATCGACCGCAGGTCGTTCTTCGTCCAGTTCCCCGCGATGGTCGGGGCGCCGCTGGTGGCGCCCACGTTGTCGTTGTCCTTGTCGACGACGGTCACGTTCATCGAACTGACCGCGCCCTCGGCCGACTTGACGCCCTCGGCGCCCCGGGCCCGCTCGAGCGCGGAGGCTGGCAGGGCCTCGGGCACGCCGCTCTGCGGGGTGTCGTCGCTCTTGGCGTCCTTCGGCATGACCGTCACGTCGGACGAGGTGACCGCGAAGAGCTTGTCGAAGGTGGTGTTCATCGTGTCGGTGAACACCAGGGTGCCGCACACGAACGCCACCGACAGCAGCACCGCCACCGCCGAGAGCGCCATGCGGCCCTTGTGCGCGAAGAAGTTGCGCATCGAAGTCTTCACGACGGTCATGACGTGCGCCCCCGGGCGTCAAAATCCTTCATGCGGTCGAGGACGGCCTCAGCGGTCGGGTGGTGCATCTCGTCCACGATCCGGCCGTCGGCGAGGTACAGCACCCGGTCCGCGTAGCCGGCGGCCACCGGGTCGTGGGTGACCATCACGATGGTCTGGCCCAGCTCGGTGACCGAGCGGCGCAGGAAGCCCAGCACCTCGGCGCCGGCGCGCGAGTCGAGGTTTCCGGTCGGCTCGTCACCGAAGATGATCTCGGGCCGGGCGGCCAGGGCCCGCGCCACCGCGACCCGCTGCTGCTGGCCGCCGGAGAGCTGGGTGGGCCGGTGCTTGAGCCGCCCGGCGAGCCCCACGGTCTCCACGACCCGGTCCAGCCACGCGCGGTCGTACTTGCGGCCGGCGATGTCCATGGGCAGCGTGATGTTCTCGATCGCGTTGAGCGTCGGGAGCAGGTTGAACGCCTGGAAGATGAAGCCGATCCGGTCCCGGCGCAGTTGCGTGAGCCTCTTGTCCTTCAGGCCGGTGATCTCGGTCTCGTCGAGGTAGATCTGCCCGCTGGTGACGGTGTCCAGACCGGCCAGGCAGTGCATCAGCGTGGACTTGCCGGATCCCGACGGGCCCATGATGGCGGTGAACTGGCCGCGGGCGATGTCCACGTCCACGTGGTCGAGGGCGACCACCCGGGTCTCGCCCGATCCGTAGGCCTTCACGACCTGCCGCGCTCGCGCGGCAACGGCCGTACGCCCTCCAGTGCTCCCGTGCGTGGGAATACTTACGGCCGATGTCATGTCAAGTCTCCTATGTCGGTCATCGAGTGAGCCGCCGGTGCCGGCGGTAGCGGCGTACGCTGCCGCGCCCGTCGTGGTGTCGAGGTGCCGTGGTGTCCGTGCTGCTGTCTCGAAGAGTCTGTCCGGAACAGGGGGTCGACCGCGCTGGTGTTCAGCGCACTCTTTTGCTGGGGAAAACCCCACCCCCGAGGGTCCGGTTCACCGCCCCCCAGCGGTGTAAAGCCAGATTAAGGACGTCACCGGGTCCGTCTCGTCCTCCGTCGGTACGAACCCTCCCCGAGCCGTAGTACGGAGGTACCCCTAGGGGCCGTCCACCCTCCGGTGGAGCGGACCTCGGGGTCGCCCTCCACCCCCAGACGCACCGAGCGTCCACCCTCCCGCCGCGTCAGGGGCAAGCGGGCGCTCACGGTGGCCACATACCGACCGATCAGTTTGGCCAAAACGCAGCGCGTTACCCAACTCGCGAGTAACGTGCGGGACCCCCACCCCCCACCTCCTGCGGTCCGCCGCTCGGACCCAAGCCGCGCAAGGAGAACCGGGATGTCCTACGACCCGTCCCCGTCGTACCGGCACGGACCACCACCACCGCCGTACGACCCACCGCCGTACGACCCACCGCCGTACGACCCATCGCCGTACGGCCCACCGTCCCACTCCACACCGCCGTACGCCCCGCCACCGCGGACCGGCCACCGGGCTCCCCGGCGCGATCCGCTCGGGCACCACAGCGACCTGCGGGTCCTGCGCAGCGCCTACCGTCGGCAGCGGCGCACCGCGACGCTCGCCGCGCTCGGCTACTTCACGCTGTTCCTGATCCTGTCCGCGTACGCACCCGGGGTCATGACCGGCACCGCCGCCGGCGGGCTGCCCACCGGACTGCTGCTCGCCCTGGTCCAACTCCCCGTCACCTGCCTGGCGATCGCGCTGTACGAGTACACCGCCCGGCGCCGCGTCGACCCGCTCGCGGACCGCATCCGCAAGGAGGCCGAACTGGACGCCAGGCGGGAGGCGGGGCGATGACAGGGCTCGCGACGACAGAGCTCGCGACGACGGAGTTCAGCGGCAACGCCCAGGCGATGTCCCTGGTGGGCTTCACGGCCGTCGCCACCGTCACGCTGCTGCTGTGCGTGATGACCGGCCCCGACCGGGACGACCTCGACGAGTTCTACACCGGGTACAGCTCCCTGTCCCCCATGCGCAACGGCCTCGCGATCGCCGGTGACTACATCTCGGCGGCGTCCGTCCTCGGAACGAGCGGCGTCATCGCCCTCTTCGGCCACGACGGCGTCGTGCTGGCGCTCAGCACCGCACTGTCGCTGATGCTGCTGATGTTCCTGCTGGCCGAACCCCTGCGCAACGCGGGCCGGTTCACTATGGGCGACGCGCTCGCCCGCCGGATGCCCGGGCGCGGGGTGCGCATCGTGGCCTGCGCCGTGACCATCGCGGCGCTGCTGCCGCTGATGCTGGTGCAGCTCGCGGGCACCGGCCAACTGCTCGCGTTCGTCCTCGGTTTCTCCGGCGAGTCGCTGCAGACCGGCTGCATCGTCGGCCTGGGCGTGCTGATGATCGGTTACGCGGCGATCGGCGGGATGAAGGGCACCGCACTCATCCAGATCCTCAAGATCGTGATGCTGCTCGGCTCGGGCGCCGTCGTCGCCGTACTGATCCTGAACCGCTTCGACTGGGACCCCGCCGCGCTGTTCGACACGGCGGCGGACCGCAGCGGCGTGGGTTCGGCGTTCCTGGACTCGGGACTCCAGTTCGCCGGCGGGCCCCACCCCGACGCGGACATGATCTCCTCGCAGCTCACCGTCGTCCTCGGCGGCGCCTGCCTCCCCCACGTCACCATGCGCATGTACACCGCGTCCTCCGCCCGCCAGGTGCGCCGCTCGATGTCCTGGGCGGTGTCCAGCGTGGCGCTGTTCGTGCTGGTCGTCACGGTCGTCGGCTTCGGCGCGGCGGCACTGGTCGGGCGGGCCGCCATCGCGGGGATCGACCCGCAGGGCAACACCGCCTATCTGCTGGGCTCGCAGGCGGCCTTCGGTGCGCGGGTGTCCACCGCGGAAACGTTCCTCTTCACCACGGTCACCACCGCGGTCTTCCTCACCCTGCTCGCCTCCGTCGGCGGCATGATCCTCGCCTGCGCCAACTCCCTGGCCCACGACGTCTTCGCCACCCGCGTACAGGAGATGTCCCCGCGCCGCGAGATGACCCTCGCCCGCGTCTCGGCGCTGGCCGTCGGCATCCCCGCGATCGTCCTGGCCACCCTCGTCCAGCACCGCAGCCTCCAGCCCCTGGTGACCCTGTCCTTCTGCCTGGGCGCCTCGGCCATCGCCCCCGCCCTGGTCTACGGCCTCTTCTGGCGCCGCTACACGCGCGCCGGACTGCTCTGGACCCTCATCGGGGGCTCAGTGGCCGTCCTGCTCCTGATGCCGGGCACCAACCTGGTCTCCGGCTCACCGGTCTCCGCCTTCCCCGAGGCCGACTTCAACTGGTTCCCGTTCACCACGACGGGCCTGGTCACCATCCCGCTGGGCTTCGCCTGCGGCTGGCTGGGCACGATGCTCTCCGGCCGGCGCAAGGCGCAGGAGCAGCGCCGCCACTACGAGGCGGTGGAGAGCTGGATCCTGGCGGGGGCGGTCCGCAGGGGCGACTGACGGTGCCGGTGCCGGTGCCAGCACCGTCAGTCGAGGAAGCGGGCCCCCGGCCTCACTCCACCGCCCGGCCCGTCAGCGAACTCAGATTGCTGCGTACACAGGCCATATGGGCCTGGAGTTCGTCCCACCGCTCACCGTGCTCACGCAGCACCCGTTCCGTCTCGCGGGCGATCCGCTCCTGACACACCCGGGCCTCGGCGACCACCTCGGCCGCCCGGGCCCGGGCCTCCTCCTGCCGCCGCCCGACCGCCTCCCGCGCGTCGGACAGGTCCTGTTCCGCCTCGCGCACCCCCTGTTCGGCGCGCGCCACCAACTCCTCGTGGTGGGCGTCCAGGGCCTGCGCGCGCTCGCCCTCGGTCCGCTCGGCGGCGGCCCACCGCTCGGCGAGCCCCCGGCGCTGCTCGGCCGACATCCCGGTCGTGCGCCTGCGCATCTCGCGCAGCGCGGAGAGCGCCTCCCCGCGCCCGGCCTTCACCTCGCGCCGCGCCTCGATCCGCGCCTCGTCGGCCTCCGCGCGCGCCGCGAGCAGCCGCTGCCTGGCCCGTTCGTCGGCCTCGTCGCGTACGGCGTCGGCGTGCGCCCGCGCCGCCTCCCGCACCCCGGCGGCGTGCGCCCGCGCGTCCTCCATCATCCCGTCGGCCGCATCACGCGCCCTCTCCCGTACGGCCTCGGCCTCTTCCCGGCCGAGCTGGAACAGGTGCCGCGCGCGCTCCCCGAGCGTCTCGTAGTCCTGCGGGGTGAGCTCTGCGACCACGTCCCACAGGTCCTCCAGCTCCTCCTCCATCTCCCGGGCCAGCACGGTGAGGCGGGCGGCCCGCTCCCAGGCTGCGTCACGGTCCTCGGAGAGTGCCGCCGCACACTTCTCCACCTGCTCGGGACGGTAGCCGCGCTCACGCCCGCGCCCGCGCCCGCGTACGGTCACGAAGCCGTGGGGAGACGCCGCCGCGCCGCTCATGCTCATCACACCCCTGTGGTGAACCTGCCGCACTAAATGGACTTAACCGACTTTATGGATCGGACGTAAGCCCTCATAATCCGACACACCGCACACAAAGGGCGGGGCCCGGTCGCCCTCACAGGTCGACCGGGCCCCGCCCCTCGGACACGTCAGCGGCGCGAGCGCCTCACAGCAGCCCGTCCCACATCTGCTCCAGCAGCACCGACCACCAGCTCTCGGGCGAGCCGAGCGCCGCCGGGTCCAGCGCGGCCAACTGCGCCTGGAAGTCCACCGTCCAACGGCCCGCCTGCTCCTGGTTCAGACCGAACCTGAGCCGCCACATCCGGCCCAGCAGCGCCAGGCAGCGCGCGAACTCCGGCAGCCCCGTGTTCACGAACTGCGGCGGCACGGGCGCACCGCCCGGACCCGCCTCCACCGGCACCGCCACGATGGCCGCCGTGCCGTACTGCACACAGATCGCCCGGCCGAAGTCACTGCCCACGACGAGGTACGACCCCGCGTCCGAGGCCGGCTGCACGCCCCGCTCGGCTGCCAGCTCCGCCAGCGTCGGCACCGGGCGCCCCGGCTGGGCCTGCGCCCAGAAGAACGGACCCATGTCCGACGGCAGCCCCGCGGCCACCAGCGTGTGCGCCACGACCGGCGGCACACCCTGCCGCGACACCGCGGCCTGCTCGAACCGGAAGACCCCAGGACCGAAGGCACCGCCCAGCTCCTGCCCGATGGCCTCCGGCGGAACCGGCGGCGCCGGCTGCACCTGCGGCAGCGGAGCACGCGCCGGCGCCGGGCGCGCCGGGCCGTCGGCCACCTGGTGCAGTTCGCCCTGGTGCGCCAGCAACTGCTGCATGCCCTGCTGCCGGCTCGCGTGGTCAAGGCCGTACGGCGCGATGGAGGTGATCCGCGCCTGCGGCCACTGCTCCCGGATCATCCGCGCGCAGTACGCACCCGGCAGCTCGCACGACTCCAGCTCCGTGTGCAGCTCCAGCACCTGGTCCGGCGGCACGTTCATGGAGCGCAGCTCGTGGAACATCTGCCACTCCGGGTGCGGCGTACCCGGCGCGGAACGCCGGATGAGCTGCTGCTCGGAACCGTCCTGCGCGCGGTAGCGCAGCACGGCCTGGTAGCCGGGACCGACGGTCGGCTGACCGGCGGGCTGCGGCGGATAACCGTACGCCGGCGGCTGACCTGGCACGGGCTGCCCCGGCGGCGGCACGGCACCGGGCGGCATGGGCTGCGCACCACCGGGGACACCCGGGGCACCGGGAGGCGGCGGAGGCGCACCGATACCACCGGGACCGCCCACGGAGGGCGAGGCCAGCACGGTCTGCGCATGGTGCACGGCACCGCCCGCACCACCCGAAGAGCCCTGCGGTCCCGCCGCACCCGGAACCCCGGGAGCGGCCGGCGGAGGCGGCGGCGCACCCGGCCCGGAAGGCGCACCCGGCACACCGGGAGCGCCGGGAACACCAGGGGCACCGGGGGCACCAGGAGCACCCGGAGCGCCGGGAGGCCCGGGGGGCCCGGGAGGCTGAGGGGTACCGCCGCCCGTCCGGCCCGGGTCGGCCAGCATCGTGGCGGCATGATGCATCCCGCCCGGCGCACTCGGCGGCGGTGTACCCGGCGTGCCCGGCGCACTCGGCGGAGGCGGTGTACCCGGCGCACCCTGTCCCTGTCCCTGTCCCGCCGGAGGCTGCGGGGCATTGGGCGGAGGCGGCGTGCCCGGGCCGCCCGGTCCCTCGGGTCCGAGCGACGACACCAGTTGCGTCGGCACATAGCCACCCGCCGGCGGCGGCGTACCCGGCGCGGGAGTCCCCGACGGCGCGGGCGTGCTCCCCGGGCGCGCGCCCGGCACACCCGGGGCGCTCGGCGGAGGCGGCGCGCCCGCACCACCGCCACGGCGCGGCGGAGGCGCCGCCTTGCTGGTCGCGGCGTCGGCGATGTCCCCGGCGTTCGGCGCGAGCGGCCGGGGCGGCGTGGCGGGCGCACCCGAAGCGGCGGACGGCTGGGCCGCGGGCGGCGTCGGCGGCCCGGGCGGCGGCGTACCCGCCCCGGCGGGCGGCGGCGTACCCGGCCCAGCGGGCGATGCTGGCGCGGCCGGCGCGTTCGGGTCGCCGAGCGCCGGGGAGAGCGCCGTCGGCGGAAGCCCGCTGCCGCCCGACATCAGCGCCGTCTTGGCGTCCGGTGTCGCCGAGGGCGGCGGCGTGTCGTCGTCATCACCGCTCAGCGGCGGCGAGAACACGGTCTGGGGCAACGGTACGGAACGGTCCTCACCGGCGTCCGCGTTGGTGTCCGTCCCCGCCCACGGAGTCGCCCCGGCAGGCGCACCCGGCGCCCCGGACACACCCGCGTCCACGCCGGAGCCACCGGCACTCGCCCCCGCGGCCGGCCACCCCGCACCGCTCCCCTGAACGCTCCCCTGCGCACCCGCCGATGCCACAGGGGGAGCCGACGGCACACCGCCCTGCGTCTCGGGAAGCGCGCCACCGGCGCCACCGGCACCCCCAGTGTCACCACCGCCCTGGTCACCCCGCCGGTGATCCGGAATGCCGATCCTGTCCGCCGCCTCCTGCAACCACTCCGGCGGACTCAGCAAAAACGACGTCTGATTCAGGTCCACCCGTGCCGCGGGCGCCGACACAGGCGCCGCGGCCTCCTCCGGACGGCCGTACTCCTCCTCGTACCGGCGGATCACCTCACCCACCGGCAACGAGGGCCACAGCGTCGCCTCGCCGCTGTCCCGGGCGATCACCAACCGCTGCGCACCCCCGTCCGAACGCGGACCGTCCGCCCGGTCCTCGGCCCACACCACGAACCCGAGGTCGAACTCCCGCACCCGCACCTCGCGGTGCTGGTACGCCGGCAACTCGCCGTTGACCCACTCCTCCGCGCGCTCCTGCGCCTTCGCGTACGTCACCATCGTCCGCTCACTCCCCTACAGACGCCGACGTCACGGGCACCGCACGCGCGAAACCGCCGTCCACCATCAGGTTCGCCACCGTCTCCAGCTCCGGCGGGGACCCCGCCAGCCGCGACAGGAACGCGTCGAAGTCCTCACCACAGGCCAGCAGCAGCCGCTCCACGCGATCGGCCGGCGGCCACGACGGATCCACGTCTCGCACATCGTCGTAGGCGCAGAACCACACCGAACCGATCCGCTCACCCTTCACCTTCACGGCGAGCAGACCGCCCTGGACGAAGGCGACACCCAGGTAGTCCTTCGTCAGATGGTCCCGCAGACACTTGTTGACATAGACCAGGTCATTGACCGCCGCCTCCTCACGCACCGTGAAAAACGGCTGATCCACCAGCAGCCCCAGCTCCGCGTCGAGCGCGGTACCCACCGGCGCACAGCCACCCGCCGCCTTCAGGAACGACCGGTACGCGCCCGGCAGCCGGTACCCGAGGTCCTCCTCGACACCCTGCACCTGCTGCTCCGTGACGGCGACACCCGACTTCGGCAGACCGAAGTGCGCCGGACGCGTCTCCTGCAACGGCCGCGTGCCCCGCTTGCCCTGGTCCACCGCCGCCGTCGAGATCCCGCCGTGGTGACGCAGCAGCGCCTTCACCTCGACCGGCACCAGTTCCATCCGCCGCGAGCCGGCCGCGTGATGCCACGTCCAGCCGTGCGGTGTCGCCACCGCCGGCACCGTGTCCCACAGCTCGTGCCCCGACGCCGACAGGGCCGCGTTGGCCGACACGTAGTCCGTCAGCCGCAGCTCGTCGACGCCGAACCCCTCCGGCGGATCCGCGATCTCCGCGACCGCGCGGGCGTACGGCGAGAAGACCGGGAAACCGCCCTCATCCATCCGTACCCCTCTCGGGTGACGGGCCGCCCGCACCGGATCCGGGAAATGCACGACCTGCCCGGCATAGGCCGCGTTCGGCGGCGCGGCTTGCTGCCCGAGCCGACCTGTCGTCATGGCGGTTGCCCCCTGCGGCGTCTGTCTGCTGTCTGCTGTCTGATCTGTCTGCACTGTCTGCCCTGTCCGGTCACCGCACGCGATCGCGGCGCCGACGGCACAGTGCCGACAGCCTATGCGGTACGGCGAGAGGGGTCACCGGCACCGGACCCCGCACCGGACACCCACGCCTCCGCTTCCGTGACCAGCCGTCACCCTCTCGTGACACACCGCCCATACCCGGGCGTGTCGCCACGCCCCAGCTTCCACAGCAGCCACGAGATTTGGCACTCTGTGACCTTCGGGGGGATGCTCAGGAGGGGAAGACGATCATGAGTGCGACACAGACGGGACCCGACACCGGGCGGTCCGACGACCCCCGCGGCGGCGATCCCCGCATCGGCTGGAGCAGCACCGACGCCCAGCACGCCCCCACCCTCCGGCACCGCCGCGACGGCATACTCCCGACCGTCGCCGCCGCCCTTTCCGTACGCGGCACCACCCTCACCGGCACCGCCACACGCGCCGACGCGCCACCCGCCCTGCACCATCTCGTCCAGGACTTCCTCGACACCCTCACCAACGGCCAACGAGACCGTTACACCGGCCGCTGCGCCGAGACCATCCTCATCTCACGGCACCTGGCCACCGCCGACGCCGCCCGCAGCAAACGCGCCGCACGAAAACCCATGACCAACGGCGAAGCCCGCAAAGCACTCAAACACGCCAAACTCACCACCCGCCGCATCCGCGAGGACGGCGACCCCCTCCACGGCGCCTTCGCCGCACCCTGCCGCGCCTGCGCCGCCCTCAGCGCCCACTTCGGCGTCCGCGTCGTCGACCCCACGGCGCACGAGGACTGACACCCCGCCGACCGCCGACCGACGACCGACGCCGACGCCGACGCCGACGACCGAGACGAACCAAGGGCCGATGCAAGCCGACCGCACCTCCACCACCCGCTTCCCCGTCCCCGTCGACGCCGCACTGCGCGACGCCGGCTGGCAACCCGGACGCTGGGACATCAAGCAGGCCGAGATCTGGGCCGACACCCTGCGCGAACACACCTCACCCGCGGGACACCGCCACACGGTCTTCCCCGCCGCAGTGGAAGCCTGGGCCGAATTCGGCGGCCTCCACATCGCCCCCACAGGACCCGGCCGCCAGAACGCCCCCGCGACGCTGCACCTGGACCCCCTGCACGGCCTCCACATGGCCCGCACCCTCGGCGACCTCGGCCGCGCCCTCGACACCCGGACCTGCCCGCTCGGCACCGAGACCGACAGCCAGGCCCTCGTCGCCATCGACACCGAAGGCCGCGTCTACGTCCTCGACCACACCGGCGACTGGTACCTCGGCCCCGACATCGACTCCGCCCTCGCCACCCTCGTCGCCGGCACCCAGCCCACCCGCCTCACCACCGCCTGACCCGACCACGCGACGGCACGCCACGCCACGCCTACGACGCCGGAATCACCGCCGACACCCGAAAGCCCCCCGCATCGGTCGGCCCCGACACGAACACCCCACCCAGAGCAGCCACCCGCTCCTTCATCCCCACCAGCCCGTTGCCACCCGACGGCAACCGCGCCGACGCCGCCGCCGAGACCTCAGGCGGCGACTCGTTCTCCACCTGCATCGCGATCTCCGAGACCCGATGCGCCAGCCGCACATACGTCTTCGCACCCGCCGCATGCTTGTGCACGTTCGTCAGCGCCTCCTGCACCACCCGGAACGCCGTCGACTCCACCTCCGCCGCATACGCGCGCTCCTCCCCCTCCACGGACAGGTCCACGACCATCCCGGCCGCCTCCGACTGCCCGATCAACTCATCCAACTCCGACAGCGACGGCCCGTCCGGCGACGGCTCCCCGTCCTCCGCCGCCCGCGAGGCCGCCGCCGCCGCGGCCACCCCCACCGCCGCCAACGGCACCGACGCCCGCTCCGCACGCACACCGTCCCCGCCGCTGCGCAGCACCCCGAGCATCTCCCGCAACTCCGTCAGCGCCTGCCGCCCCATGTCCCCCACCAGAGCCGCGTTCCGCACCGCCTTCTCCGGATCCTTCCGCGCCACCGCCTGAAGCGCGGCCGCATGCACCACCATCAGACTCACCCGATGCGCGACCACGTCGTGCATCTCCCGCGCGATCCGCGTCCGCTCCTCACCACGCGCCCACTCCGCACGCTCCTCCGCCCGCTCCGCGAGCAACTGCAACTCCCGCTCCAGGCTGTCCGCCCGCTCCCGCAGACTCTCCATCAACCGACGCCGCTGCCCCACGTACAGACCCAGCAACAACGGGGGCGCGGTCATCCCCAGGGACGTCGCGATCGACGCGAACGGAAGGAACCAGTCCCCCAGCTCCAGGCCGTCCCGCGTCATGTCCTGCCCCAGCCGCACGAACGTCACGATCAACGTCCCCAGGAACGTCATCCCGGCCAGGGCCCCGATGATCCGCCGCGGCAACTCCGACGCCGCCAGCGTGTACAGGCCGACGACACCCATCAGGAAACCCATCTCGGCCGGCGTGATGGCAATCCCCACCAGCACCACCGCGATCGGCCACTTCCGCCGCACCACCAGCACCGAACCGGCCAGCAGCCCGAACACCACACCCATCGCGAGCGGGATCCCGGCGTCCCGCGCGAACGGAACCCCCTCCGCCGCGCACTCCAGCGCGGACACGGCACCGAGGCTCACATCGAGCACCGCGCCGCGCCGCCTGTCCCACCACCAAGGCCCTCCCCGGGCCGGCACGTGGTCTTCCCCCGTCGTGGTCATGCCTCCAGCCTACGGGCGCGCGCCGCCCCTTTTCCGGTGACTTTCGACAAACGATAGGACGCGATATCCCTCGAACTGGTGAACCCCGGGCCGTTCACCTCCGGAAGCGAGGATTCCGGCCGGACGGTATGCCCATGGCACTTTCACACAACAAGTACGCGGACTTCGAGGGCTTGCGGGAGCGGGCGGTCGCGCTGCGGCGCGAGGGGCTCAGCCGACGCCAGATCCGCGACCGGCTCCACGTCGACAACAACGACATCCTCAACCGGCTCCTGGAGGGCGAGCCGCCTCCCGAGTGGACGAAGCGCCCGAACGCGAAGGACGACGTGAGGGAGCGGGCACGGGAGCTACGGCGTCAGGGCTGGACGTACGACCAGATCCAGGTGGAGCTGGGGTGCAGCAAGAGTTCGATCTCACTGTGGGTACGGGACTTGCCGAAGCCGGAGCGACGGCAGCGGACACGTGAGGAAGCGTCGGCGATCGCCAAGCGCGGCTGGGAGGCGACGCTGCGTCTTCGAGAAGAGGAACGTCAGCGAACCAAGCGGGCAGCAACCCAGGAGATCGCGCAAATGACCGACCGTGAGCTGTTCCTGGTGGGCGTGGGTCTCTACTGGGCCGAAGGCTCCAAGAGCAAGCCATATCGGCGACAGGAGCGGGTTACCTTCGTCAACAGCGACCCCGACATGATCACGCTCTTCCTCGCCTGGCTGCGCCTGCTCGGCGTTGAGCCGGGGCGCCTCAAGTTCGCCGTGCAGATCCACGAGACCGCCGACGTGGCAGGCGCCGAGCAGTTCTGGACAGACCATGTGGGCATTGAACGGACAGCGCTTCGCAAGACGACGCTGAAGAAGCACAACCCCAGCACGAACCGCAAGAACACTGACGAGACCTACTACGGCTGCCTCCGCGTCGATGTCCGCGGTGGAGCCGATTTGTACCGTCGCATCGAAGGCTGGTGGTCTGGCATGGTGGTGGAGGCCAAGCGGCGAACCGCGTAGGCTGCCACCGGTAATCCCCCGTGGTGTAATCGGCAACACGCGTCGCTTTGGACGATGTATTTCAGGTTCGAGTCCTGGCGGGGGAGCCGTGCTCGGTTCGGGCCCTGACCTCCAGGTCAGGGCCCGCACTCATGTCCGCCACAAACCACCCCGGTATCCTGCGGATGTCCACCCCCACCCCCCTCAAAGCCGAAGGGCATCCCGTGAGCGCCATTCGCCCGGCAGCCGTCGTCGTTCTCGCAGCGGGTGAGGGCACCCGTATGAAGTCGGCCACACCCAAGGTCCTGCACGAGCTGTGCGGCCGGTCCCTCGTCGGGCATGTGCTCGCCGCCGCCGATGAGCTGGACCCCGAGAACCTGGTCGCCGTCGTCGGGCACGCCCGCGAGAAGGTCACCGCGCACCTCGCCGAGGTCGCCCCCGCCGTACGCACCGCCGTCCAGGAGCAGCAGAACGGCACCGGGCACGCCGTGCGGATGGGTCTGGAGGTGTTGGGCGGTGCCGTGGACGGGACCGTGGTCGTGGTGTGCGGCGATACTCCCCTCCTCACCGGCGGGACGCTTCAGGCCCTGGCCGCCACGCACTCTGCCGACGGGAACGCCGTCACGGTGCTGACGGCCGAGGTGCCGGATGCGACGGGGTATGGCCGGATCGTGCGGGACGGGGCGTCCGGTGCCGTCACCGGGATCGTGGAGCACAAGGACGCCTCCGAGTCGCAGCGGGCGATCCGGGAGATCAACTCCGGGGTGTTCGCGTTCGACGGGCGGTTGCTCGCCGATGCGCTGGGCAAGGTGCGGACGGACAACAGTCAGGGTGAGGAGTACCTGACGGATGTGCTCGGGATTCTGCGTGAGGCGGGGCACCGGGTCGGTGCGTCGGTGGCGGGTGATCATCGGGAGATCGCGGGGATCAACAATCGGGTGCAGTTGTCCGAGGCCCGTCGGATCCTCAATGACCGGCTGTTGACGCGGGCGATGCTGGCGGGTGTGACGGTTGTCGACCCGGCGACGACGTGGGTCGATGTGACGGTGACGTTCGAGCAGGATGTGGTCGTGCAGCCGGGTACGCAGTTGCACGGCTCGACGCATCTCGCCGAGGGTTGCGAGGTCGGGCCCAATTCCCGTCTCACGGACACCAGGGTGGGTGCGGGTGCGCGGGTGGACAACACGGTCGCGTTCAGTTCCCGGGTCGGTCCGGAGGCGAGTGTGGGTCCGTACGCGTATCTGCGTCCGGGTACCCGGCTGGGTCTGAAGGCCAAGATCGGTACGTATGTGGAGACGAAGAACGCTTCGATCGGTGAGGGGACGAAGATCCCGCACCTCTCCTACGTGGGTGACGCGACGATCGGGGAGTTCACGAACATCGGTGCCGCGAGTGTGTTCGTGAACTACGACGGGGAGAGCAAGCATCACACGACCGTCGGTTCTCACTGCAAGACGGGTTCGGACAACATGTTTGTGGCTCCCGTCACGGTCGGGGACGGTGCCTACACGGCCGCCGGCTCGGTGATCACGAAGGATGTGCCGCCCGGTTCGCTGGCCGTGGCCCGTGGCCAGCAGCGGAATATCGAGGGTTGGGTGGCTCGGAAGCGTCCGGGGAGCGCGGCGGCGAAGGCGGCCGAGGCGGTGTCCCGTGAGGCGGGTGGCGAGGACTGACCGGAAACCGTCGCGTCGAACACGGCGTACCGTGATAAGTGCACATCCGCACCCCACTAGCTGAGACGCCTCCCGCAGCCAGCCGGGAGGGCGTTCTGGACGCTCAGCTGCGAAACCTCTGAGGAGAAAGTGCTGTGACCGGGATCAAGACGACCGGCGAGAAGAAGCTGATGTTCTTCTCCGGCCGCGCCCACCCCGAGCTTGCCGAGGAGGTCGCCCAGCAGTTGGGTGTCGGGGTTGTCCCGACGAAGGCCTTCGACTTCGCGAACGGCGAGATCTATGTGCGTTATCAGGAGTCGGCGCGAGGTGCGGACTGTTTTCTGATCCAGAGCCATACGGCTCCGATCAATAAGTGGATCATGGAGCAGTTGATCATGATCGATGCGCTGAAGCGCGCGTCGGCCCGCTCCATCACGGTCATCGTGCCGTTCTACGGTTACGCGCGGCAGGACAAGAAGCACCGGGGACGTGAACCGATCTCGGCGCGTCTGATCGCCGATCTGATGAAGACGGCGGGTGCGGACCGGATTCTGACCGTGGATCTGCACACGGACCAGATCCAGGGCTTCTTCGACGGTCCGGTGGACCACCTGTTCGCGCTGCCGCTGCTCGCGGACTACGTGGGTGCGCAGGTGGACCGTTCGAAGCTGACGGTGGTGTCTCCGGACGCGGGCCGGGTGCGGGTGGCGGACCGTTGGTGCGACCGGTTGGGCGCGCCGCTGGCGATCGTGCACAAGCGGCGTGACAAGGACGTGGCGAACCAGGTCACGGTGCATGAGGTCGTCGGTGATGTGAAGGGCCGGATCTGTGTTCTGGTCGATGACATGATCGACACCGGTGGCACGATCTGTGCCGCGGCGGACGCGTTGTTCGCGCATGGTGCGGAGGATGTCATCGTGACGGCGACGCATGGTGTGCTGTCGGGTCCGGCGGCGGATCGGCTGAAGAACTCGAAGGTGAGCGAGTTCGTGTTCACGGACACGTTGCCGACGCCGAACGAGTTGGAGCTGGACAAGATCACGGTGCTGTCGATCGCGCCGACGATCGCGCGTGCGGTGCGTGAGGTGTTCGAGGACGGTTCGGTGACGAGCCTGTTCGACGAGCAGTAACCGTTCTGCAGGTCTGCGGGGCGTCGCCGCTTGCGTGAAGCGTGAATCGTGATGCCTGAAGCCTGATCGTTTTGGGTACGGCCTTCTTCTCCGAGTAGACTGCTGAAGTTGCTCGGCGAGGGAGGCCGTACGCGTCGTTTTGAGGGCGTGTGCCGGCTGTCCGTTATCGACGCGCTCTTCGTAGCAGGCCGTTCGTGGCCGGGTGACCACGTCCGTTCCTGATTTTTCTACGAGGAGTGATCATGCCCGAGGTGAAGCTCACCGCCGTGACGCGTACCGAGTTCGGTAAGGGTGCCGCGCGTCGTATCCGTCGTGACGACAAGGTTCCCGGTGTGCTGTACGGCCACGGTTCGGACCCGCTGCACCTGACTCTTCCGGGTCACGACCTGCTGATGGCGCTGCGTACGTCGAACGTGCTGATCGCGCTGGACATCGATGGCAAGACCAACGAGCTGGCGATCCCGAAGTCGGTCCAGCGTGACCCGATCAAGGGCTTCCTGGAGCACGTCGACCTGCAGTTGGTGAAGCGCGGCGAGACCGTGTCGGTCGAGATCCCGGTGCAGGCCGAGGGCGAGCTGGCCCCCGGTGGTTTCCTGCTGGAGTACGTCCTGGACGCGCTGCCGGTCGAGGCCGAGGCCACGCACATTCCGCAGCAGGTCACCGTGTCGGTGGCGGGTCTGGAGGCCGGTGCCTCGATCCACGCCAAGGACATCGCGCTGCCGTCCGGTGTGAAGCTGGACGTGGACGGCGACACCGTGGTGCTGCAGGTTCTGTCGGCGCAGGCCGAGGAGGCTCCCGCCGAGGGTGAGGGCGAGGGCGAGACGGCCGCCGAGGCCTGATCCTCGCTGCCGTCATCGTTTGGTCGGCCGCTGTTCCCGTGCGGGGCAGCGGCCGACGCCGTATGTGTGGACTGGTCCTGGGTAAGGAGACATGGACGTGACGACGGACGCGGGCGCTCCCTGGCTGGTGGCCGGCCTCGGTAATCCGGGGCCCGAGTACGCCTCGAACCGGCACAACGTGGGTTTCATGGTGGCGGATCTGCTGGCGGAGCGGATCGGGGCGCGGTTCAAGCGGCACGGCAAGGCGCAGGCTCAGGTGGTCGAGGGGCGGATCGGTCCGCCGGGGCCGGGCGGTCGGCGGGTGATCCTGGCGAAGCCGATGTCGTTCATGAACGTGTCGGGCGGGCCGGTGACGGCGTTGCGGGACTTCTACAAGGTGCCGGTCGGCAACATCGTGGCGGTGCACGACGAGTTGGACATCGACTACGGCGTGCTGCGGTTGAAGCTGGGCGGCGGGGACAACGGGCACAACGGGTTGAAGTCGATCACGAAGTCGCTGGGTGCGGAGTATCACCGGGTGCGGTTCGGGATCGGTCGGCCGCCGGGGCGGATGCAGGTGGCGGATTTCGTGCTGCGGGACTTCTCGTCGGCGGAGCGCAAGGAGCTGGACTACTTCGTGGACCGGGCGGCGGACGCGGTGGAGGCTCTGGTGATCGAGGGTCTGGAGCGGGCGCAGACCGCGTACAACTCCTGACTTGTCCGTCGATGGTTCGTGGGTGAGTTGACCGAGCGCGCAGGTATGGCCAATGATCCCGGCCATGCCTGCCTCTGCCGCCGCCGTCCGTCCTCGTCAGGGCTCGTCCGCCGTGCTGCGGTTCGGCCGGATCGCGGCGATGGGGACGGTGACGGCGCTGATTCTGATCGCGGGTGTGTGGGCGTCGTGGGGTACGGCGCAGTACGTGCTGCTGACCAAGGGGCGGGAGCGGGGCACGGTCGAGGTGACGGGGTGCGGCGGGGGTTCGTGCAGTGGGCCGTACTCGCCGGTGTCGGCGGGGTCGCAGGCGCGGGAGCGGGTCGTCATCGAGGACTCCGTCGCCGTGGCGAAGGGCCGGACGTATGCGGTGGTGGTGAAGCCCGGCAGCGACGAGGTGGTGCGTTCGGGTCCGGCCGGGGTGCTGTACGCGTGGGTGCCGTGGGGCGGGGCGTTGTTGCTGGCGTCGGTGGTGGTGGCCGGTGGGTTGCGGCGGACGCGGGTGGCGTGGGGGATGGCGGGGGCGGGTGTGGCGTTGCTGACGGCGGCGTTCTTCGCGGTCTGAGGTCCCGGCGTATGGCGTACGGCTACGGCGTATGGCGTACGTCGTACACCGGGTGACGTGAACGTGACGGTGCCCCCGCGCTCCTGGGATTCGCCCGGTGAGCGCGGGGGCACCGTCATGTCTGCGGTGTCGCGGGTCAGCCCGTGTTGCGCAGGCCCGCGGCGACGCCGTTGACGGTGAGGAGCAGGGCTCGGGCGAGCAGCGGGTCGGCTTCCTCGTTCGCGGCGGCGGCCTCGCGCTGTCGGCCGAGGAGGGCGACCTGGAGGTAGGAGATGGGGTCGAGGTAGGCGTCGCGGATGGTGAAGGTCTGCTTGAGGACCGGGTCGGCGTCCAGGAGTTCGTTCTCACCGGTGATGCGCAGGACTTCGCGGACGGTGAGTTCGTGTTCGGCCTTGATGGTGTCGAAGACGTGCTTGAGTTCGTCGGGGACGAGGGTGTCGACGTAGTGCTGGGCGATGCGCAGGTCGGTCTTGGCGAGGGTCATCTCGACGTTGGAGATGAAGTTGCGGAAGAAGTGCCACTGCTGGTGCATCTCGTCGAGGACGGTGTCCAGGCCGGCTTCGCGCAGGGCCTTGAGGCCGGAGCCGACGCCGTACCAGCCGGGGACGATCTGCCGGGACTGGGTCCAGCCGAAGACCCACGGGATGGCGCGCAGTCCGTCGAGCGAGACGCCCGAGCCGGGGCGGCGGGAGGGGCGTGAGCCCAGGTGCAGGTCGGCGAGCTGGTCGACGGGTGTGGAGGCCAGGAAGTACGTCGGCAGGTCGGGGTCCTCGACGAGCGCCCGGTAGGCCGTGTGGGCGGCGTCGGAGGCGGCGTCCATGGCGGCGTCCCAGCGGGCGAGGGCCTGGTCGGACTGGCGGGGCGCGGTGTGCAGGGCGGAGGCCTGGAGGGTGGCCGCGACGGTGAGTTCCAGGTTTTCCCGGGCGAGGGCCGGGATGAGGTACTTGTCGGAGATGACCTCGCCCTGTTCGGTGACCTTGATCTCGCCCTCGAGGGTGCCCCAGGGCTGGGCGAGGATCGCGTCGTGGGTGGGGCCGCCGCCGCGGCCGACGGTGCCGCCGCGGCCGTGGAAGAGGCGGAGCCGTACGCCGTAGCGGTGGGCGACGTCGCGCAGGCGGCGCTGGGCGCGGTGGATCTCCCACTGGCTGGTGGTGATGCCGCCGAACTTGGAGGAGTCGGAGTAGCCGAGCATGACCTCCTGGACGTCGCCGCGCAGGGCGACCAGGCGCCGGTAGGAGGGGTCGGCGAGGAGGTCTTCCAGGATGGTGTCGGCGGCCTTGAGCTCGTCGGTGGTCTCCAGGAGCGGCACGATGCCGATCTTGGCCCAGCCGGCGTGCAGGTCGATGAGTCCGGCCTCGCGGGCCAGCACGGCCGCGGCGAAGACGTCGTCGGCGCCCGCGCACATGGAGATGATGTAGGACTCGATGACCTCGGGTCCGAAGACTTCGAGGGCGCGCTTGACGGTCTGGAAGACGCCGAGGGTCCTTTCGCCGGGGGCGTCGACGGGTGCCGGGGTGGGGGCCAGGGGCCTGCGTGAGCGCAGTTCCTTGGCGAGGAGCTTGGTGCGGTACTCGCGGGGCATGTCGGCGTAGCGCCAGGATTCCTCGCCGAGTCGGTCGAAGAGCTGGCCGAGGGCGTGGTGGTGGGCGTCGGCGTGTTCGCGGACGTCCATGGTGGCGAGCTGGAGGCCGAAGGCGGCGAGGGTGCGGATGGTGCGGGCGAGGCGGCCGTCGGCGAAGAGGCTGCCGCGGTGTTCGCGCAGGGAGCTCTGGACGATGCGCAGGTCGTCGATGAGCTGGGCGGTGCCGAGGTAGTCGCGGCCGGCTTCGTGGGCGGTGCCCTTGGCGAGGCGCTGCTTGGTGTTCTCGAGCTTCTGCCGGATGCAGGTGGCCTTGAGCCGGTAAGGCTCTTCGGCGTTCAGCCGCTTGTAGCGGGGGCTGATCTCGGGGAGCTGGTCGAGGTCGGCCTTCAGGGAGGCGAGGAGTTCCTCCGTCGCGCCGGCGTAGCGGATGGAGTTGGAGAGGAAGCCGCGCAGCTCGTCGATCGTCTCCAGGGCGTCGTTGATGCCGTGTTCGTGCTGGAGGATGAGGACGTCCCAGGTGACCTGGGGGGTGACGTTGGGGTTGCCGTCGCGGTCGCCGCCGATCCAGGTGCCGAAGGTGAGGGGGCGGGTGTCGTCGGGGAGCTTGACGCCGGCGCGTTCCAGTTCGGCGGTGAGGTCCTCGAGGACGTCGCCGACGGCGCCGGCGTGGAGTTCGTCGAGGTAGTAGATGGCGTTGCGGGCCTCGTCGGCGGGCTCGGGGCGGACGACGCGGAGTTCGTCGGTCTGCCAGACGAGGTCGATGTTCTCGGCGAGGCGGGTGTCGAGGCGGCGGCGGTCGGATTCGTTGACCGGGGTGTCCAGGAGGGCGGCGACGCGGCGCAGCTTGTTGAGGACGGAGCGGCGGGCGGCCTCGGTGGGGTGTGCGGTGAAGACGGGTCGCACGTTGAGGTTGCGGACGGTCTCGCGCAGGTGTTCGGGGTCGGCGTCCTTGAGGCGGTCGGCGGTGCGGGCGAGCAGTCCGCCTTCGGCGGCGCGCTTGGCGCCCAGTTCGCGGCCTCGGTGGACCTGTTCGGTGACGTTGGCGAGGTGGAAGTAGGTGGAGAAGGCGCGGACCAGCTTGGCGGCGGTCTCCAGTTCCGTGCCGCGCAGCAGTTCGGCGGCGGCCTCGCCGTCCTCGCGGGTGAGTCGGCGTACCTTCTCGACGAGTTCCAGCAGCTCGGGGCCCTCCTGCCGGACGAGTGTCTCTCCGAGGAGGTCACCCAGTCGGCGGATGTCGGCACGCAGCTCGCTGCTGGTGGTCGTGGTGGTCTGGTCGTCGGCACTGCTCACAGGTGCGGCTCCTTGCAGTGTTGAAGCTCGTCTGGAGGGAACCCGGACGGCCGTCTCGCGCGGCGGGAGCCGCTTACCGGGCCGGACGTCCGGGAAGTAATCAGAGCGGACCGCGCTGTCCGACCGGCTTCCAGGATAGGTGTCGGTCAGGACGCGCAGGCTCTGGGGCTCTGCCGCGCGGCCACGCACTGTCATACTTACGTCGCCGTGGGTTACGGAAGCGTAGAAATCCGTGCGCCGGTTCCCGAAGCCCGGCGCCGGACAGCCGGGCAACCGGACACCCCCGGCCCCGCCCTCGCCCCACTCCCGACCCACTCCCGCTCCACTTCCGCCTCACCCCGGCCCCAACCCCCGGCCCCAACCCCCGACCCCACCCTCGATCCCACAGGGGACACGCATGACCTCGAGTTCCGATGTGATCCCGGACGCTCCGCAGCCGCCGCCCGGCGGCGATCCCGCGCCCTCCGCCACGCTGGGTGGTGAGCAGAAGCGGTCGCTGGAGCAGATCTCGCTGCTGCTGTTCATCACTCTTCCGTTCCTCGCGCTGGTGGCGGCGGTGCCGCTGGCGTGGGGCTGGGGGGTGAGCTGGCTGGACCTGGGGCTGCTGGTCTTCTTCTACTTCCTGGGCTGCCACGGCATCACCATCGGCTTCCACCGCCACTTCACCCACGGTTCCTTCAAGGCGAGGCGGCCGTTGAAGATCGCGTTGGCGATCGCGGGCTCGATGGCGGTCGAGGGGCCGCTGGTGCGCTGGGTGGCCGACCATCGCAAGCATCACAAGTTCTCCGACGACGAGGGCGATCCGCATTCGCCGTGGCGGTACGGCGAGACGGTGCCTGCCCTGATGAGGGGCCTGTGGTGGGCTCACATCGCCTGGATGTTCGACGAGGAGCAGACGCCGCAGGACAAGTACGCGCCGGATCTGATCAGGGATCCGGCGCTGCGCGCGGTCTCCCGCCAGTTCATCCTGTGGACGGTGGTGTCGCTGGCTCTGCCGGCGCTGATCGGCGGGCTGGTCACGATGTCCTGGTGGGGTGCGTTCACCGGGTTCTTCTGGGGTTCGCTCGTCCGGGTGGCGCTGCTGCATCACGTGACGTGGTCGATCAACTCGATCTGTCACGCCGTGGGCAAGCGCCCCTTCAAGTCGCGGGACCGTTCGGGCAACGTGTGGTGGCTGGCGGTGCTGTCCTGCGGTGAGTCCTGGCACAACCTGCACCACGCGGACCCGACGTCGGCGCGGCACGGGGTGATGCGTGGGCAGTTGGACTCCTCCGCCCGGCTGATCCGCTGGTTCGAGCGGCTCGGGTGGGCGTACGACGTGCGCTGGCCGTCACGCTCGCGTATCGATTCGCGCCGCAACACGGATCAGGACGGTGCCCGCCGCCGGAAGGAGGCGGCGAAGGCTGCATGATTGACGCCGTGGCGACCGACTCCAGCAGCACCCCAAGCAACGAGAAGCCGCGGCGCGCACGTCGCACCCGGATGACCGGTGCCGAGCGCCGCCAGCAGTTGCTGGAGATCGGCCGGACCCTCTTCGCGGCGAGGGGTTTCGAGGGCACGTCGGTGGAGGAGATCGCGGCCAAGGCCGGGGTCTCCAAGCCGGTGGTGTACGAGCACTTCGGCGGCAAGGAGGGGCTGTACGCGGTGGTGGTGGACCGCGAGATGCGGCGGCTCCTGGACATGGTGACGAGCTCCCTGACCGCCGGCCACCCGCGTGAGCTGTGCGAACAGGCGGCCTTCGCGCTCCTTGACTACATCGAGGAGTACACGGACGGTTTCCGCATCCTGGTCCGCGACTCCCCGATCCCGCAGTCGACGGGTTCCTTCGCCTCTCTCATCTCGGACATCGCCACCCAGGTGGAGGACATCCTGGGCCGCGAGTTCAAGAGCCGCGGCTTCGACGCCAAGCTTGCCCCGCTGTACGCGCAGGCGCTGGTCGGCATGGTGGCGCTGACGGGCCAGTGGTGGCTGGACGTGCGCAAGCCGAAGAAGGCGGAGGTGGCGGCGCATCTGGTGAACCTGGCGTGGCACGGCCTGGACGGCCTGGAGCCGAAGCCGCGGCTGATGGGTCATCGCAAGAGCTAGGGCCGTCCCCGGGGGGGCCGGAGCCGGCCTGACCTGCACGACACCCCTCCAGCGCACCCCCAGCGCACTCCCCGCGCACCCCCAGCGCACCCCCAGCGCACCGCCAACGCGTCGAGAGCGTGGAACGGAACACACCACATGCAGCCGCTGCGCGGAATCACCGTCGTCTCGCTGGAACAGGCGATCGCCGCTCCCTACGCGAGCCGTCAGCTCGCCGATCTCGGCGCCCGGGTCATCAAGGTGGAGCGTCCCGGGGCGGGGGACTTCGCCCGGGCGTACGACACCCGGGTGCGGGGGCTGAGTTCGCACTTCGTGTGGGTCAACCGCAACAAGGAGTCCCTCACGCTGGACTTCAAGGATCCCCGGGGCAGGGAGCTGCTGGGCCGGCTGATCGCGGGCGCCGACGTCTTCCTGCAGAACCTGGCGCCGGGCGCCGCGGCCCGGGCCGGCCTGGGTGCCGAGGAGCTGCGGGCCGGGCATCCGGAGCTGATCGTGTGCGACATCTCCGGCTACGGCGCGCCGGGGCCGTACGCGGGCCGCAAGGCGTACGACCTGCTGGTGCAGTCCGAGGCGGGGCTGCTGTCGGTCACGGGTGCGCCGGACGAGGTGGCCAAGGTGGGCATCCCGGTGTCGGACATCGCGGCCGGGATGTACGCGTACAGCTCGATCCTCGGCGCGCTGCTGGAACGGGGCCGGACGGGGCGGGGCACGCATCTGGACGTGTCGATGCTGGAAGCCACCGTGGAGTGGATGGGCTTTCCGCTGTACTACTCCTTCGACGGTGCCGAGCCGCCGCCGCGGGCGGGCGCGGCGCACGCGACGATCTACCCGTACGGGCCGTTCACTGCGGGTGACGGCAGGGTCGTGATGATGGCGGTGCAGAACGAGCGCGAGTGGCGTGGCTTCTGCGCGGGTTTCCTGGACCGTCCGGAGCTGGCCGAGCATCCCGACTACGCCACCAACGCGGACCGCAACACGCACCGGGAGGCGCTGGGCGGGCTGATCGCGGCCCGGTTCGCGGAGCTGACCAGTGCCGCGGCGATCGAGCTGCTGGGTGCGGTGCCGGTGGCCAACGCGCGGGTGAACACGCTCGCCGAGGTGTGGGACCACCCGCAGCTCGCCGCGCGCGGTCGCCTGCACGAGGTGCCGACGCCGGCGGGTCCCGTGCCGGGGCTGGCTCCGCCCGGCCCGACCGGGGGCGCGCCCCGCATGGGGGCGGTACCGGCGCTGGGCGAGCACACCCGGGCCGTGCTCGGCGACCTGGGCCTGTCCGGCGAGGCCATCGACGCGCTCGTCGCGCAGGGCGTGGTGTGAGCGCGGCCGGTTGCCGCCGGGGTCGCAGGGCGTGACGTGAGCGCCGTCGGTTGCCGCCGGGTCAGGGCCGTTCGTCCGGTTCGAGGAACTCCAGGCGGTTGCCGACGGGGTCCGCGCAGTAGAAGCGGCGGTGGCCGGGCAGGTCGTCGTCCCAGGTGACGGGCGTGCCGCGGGCCTCCAGCCGGGCGGCGTACGCCTCGATTGCGGTGACGCGCAGCCCGGGGTGGGCCTTGCGGGCGGGCCGGAAGCCGTTCGTCACGATGCCCAGGTGGAGCTGGACCGGGCCGGCCCCGAACCAGCAGCCGCCGCGGGCGGCGAGGGCGGGCGGCTTGGGGATCTCGGTCATGCCGAGGACGCCGGTGTAGAAGGCGCGCAGTCGCTCCTCGGAGCCGGGCGGCGCGGCGAGCTGCACGTGGTCGAGGCCGGCGATCACCGGCCTGTCGCCGCCTCCGGTTTGCGGGCGACGGCGAAGACGCGGCGGAAGGGGAACGGCGTGCCGTGTGCCCCGGCGGGATAGGCGGCGCGCAGCACGTTGCGGTACTCCTCGACGAACGCGTCCCGGGCCTCGGGGTCGTCGTCGAGCGCGGCGAGTACGGGGCGCAGTCCCGTGCCCTTCACCCAGTCGAGGACGGCGTCCTCGCCGGGCAGCAGGTGGACGTACGTCGTCTCCCACACGTCGGCGGTGCAGCCGGTGCCGGTGAGGTGGGCGAGGTAGGCCTCGGGGGTGAGGACGGCGTCGTCGTGGCGCAGGACGCCGTCGAGGCGGCCGTGCCAGCGGCGGGAGTGGGCGAGTTCGCGCAGCAGGCGGTGGCTGGGGGCGTCGAAGTTGCCGGGCACCTGGAGGGCGAGGGTGCCGCCGGGGGTGAGGTGGTCGATCCAGTCGGGGAAGCGGTCGGCGTGGCCGGGGATCCACTGGAGGGTGGCGTTGCTGACGAGGAGGTCGCACGGTTCGGCGGGGGTCCAGGTGCGGGCGTCTGCGGGGGCGAAGTCGAGGTGGCCGCCGCCGGGGGTGGGGCCGGCGTGCTGCCGGGCGCGTTCGAGCATCTGGGGTGAGTTGTCGTAGCCGGTGATGCGGGCGGTGGGCCAGCGGTCGGCGAGCAGGACGGTGACGTTGCCGGGGCCGCAGCCGAGGTCGGCGATGCGGGGCGGGTCCGCGGGGAGGTCCTGGACCCGGGCGAGGAGGTCGGTGAAGGGGCGGGCGCGGTGCCCGGCGTGGCGCAGGTACTGGGCGGGGTCCCAGGTGGGGGCGGTGGCGGGCATGGAGCCTCCAGGAGGTGGCCGTACGGGGACGGGTACCCAGCGTCACCCGCAAACTATCTCGACGTCAAGACTGCCGACATCAAGAGACTTCACGTCGACACAACCACTACACTGATCGTCATGGAGGACGAGGTCGATCGGCTGGTCGCAGCGTGGCGCCGGGAGCGCCCGGACCTCGACGTGGAACCACTCGAGGTGCTGAGCCGCGTCAGCAGGCTGGCCCGGCACCTGGACCGCGCGCGCCGGCTGGCCTTCTCCGAACACCAGCTCGAACCCTGGGAGTTCGACGTGCTGACGGCACTGCGCCGCGCGGGCACCCCGTACCAGCTCTCACCGGGACAGCTCCTCACCCAGACCCTGGTCACCTCGGGCACGATGACCAACCGTATCGACCGGCTCGCGAAGAAGGGCCTGGTGGAGCGCCTGCCCGACCCCAGCGACCGGCGCGGCGTCCTGGTCCGGCTCACGGACGAGGGCCGGGACCGCGCCGACCAGTCACTGGCGGGCCTGCTGGCGCAGGAGCGCGCGATCCTGGGCGAGCTCTCCCACGCCCAGCGCAGCGAACTGGCGGCCCTGCTACGCCAACTGACCGCCCCGTTCGACAACATCCCTGGTTAGATCGGCGGGCCCCACCCCGGCCCTGCGGGCCAGCGCGACGGCGGCGAGGGTGGAGTGGACGCCCAGTTTGCCCAGGACGTTCTGCATGTGGGTGCGCACGGTGTGCGGGGACAGGTACAGCCGCTCGGCGACCGCCTTGCGTCCGAGCCCGGCGACCATGCAGCGCAGTACCTCACGCTCCCTCGGCGTCAGGGACTCCACCAGCCGCTCGCTCTCGGTGCGGTGCTTGCGGGCGGCGGTCAGTTCGCGCAGGACGCCGGTGAGCAGGGCAGGCGGCAGATGCGTCTCGTCGCGCAGAACGCCGCGGATGACGCTGAGCAGCCGCGACAGGGAGCAGTCCTTGGCCACCCACCCGCAGGCGCCTGCCCCCAGCGCGAGGGCCGCCCGCCGGGGGTCGTCCTTCTCGGCGAGGACGACGATCCGTACGCCCGGCTGCCCCGACCGCACCCCGGCGACCAGCGAGATCCCGTCCACCAGCCCGTCCTCGTTGCCGTCCCGCACGGGGACGGCGGGCCGGGCGCCGGGCACGTGGCCGCCCAGGTCGGCGTCGACGAGCAGCACGTCGAACCGCCGCCCCTCGGACGCGGCCCGCTCCAGGCAGCGCAGTGCGGCCGGACCGCTGCCGGCCGCGGAGACGTCGACGTCGGGCTCGGCGGCCAGCGCGGCCGCGAGCGACTCGGCGAAGATGCGATGGTCGTCGACGACCAGGACTCGGATACGAACCACGAAACCCCCTCCCCCAGGCTCCGCCAGGAGCAGGGGATACCCATCGTCTGTCCGTCCTCGGAAGACGACACCCGACACGAGTACAACACCCGGCACGGGTACGACGCCCGAAGCCCCGTATCCAGCTATGTGCTCGGTACTCCGGGACGGGCCGCCGCAGCCGCACGACCGCCGCCGTGCGGTAACCGCTACCCCCGCCCCGGGCGTCGTACCCGGCTGTCTCGCCCCCTGAACGGCACCGGCCCCCACCGGTGCTGTTCATCAGAGTACGGGCGGGCGCCGGGAGCGGAAGGCTATTTGCAGAACTGACCGCCCGGCACGTTTATGGTGAGCCGCATGTTTCGTCTTGTGACAGAAGTCGACAAAGAACGGCGCGATCTGCTGCGCACCCGGCTACGGGAGACGAACACGGCGGCGTCCTCCATCCTGCGTTCCCTGCGCGGAACCCCTCACGAACGCGAATTCCCGCTGCACGTCTGGGTGCTGGACCAGACCGGAGCCCTGGCGGGCGGCCTGGTCGGCCACACCTGGGCGACCTGGCTCCACGTGACCTACCTCTGGGTCGACGACGGCTGCCGGGGCTCGGGCCTGGGCTCCGCCCTCCTCGACGAGGCGGAACGCACGGCCCGCACCGAACGGGGCTGCGCGGCCGCCCGCGTGGAGACCTGGGACTTCCAGGCCCCGGGCTTCTACACGAAGCACGGCTACGACGTGATGTGCGTGATCCCCGACTACCCGCCGGGGATCACGGAGTACACGCTGGTGAAGCGATGGGAATGAAGGAGCCGAACCGCTGTCGGGCGCCGGGCGCCGTCACTCGGGATCCAGCCCCATGTCCTTCGCGCTGTAACGGGGCAGGCCGGCCGTGTCGACGGTCCAGGTGCCGAGCTCGGTGACAAGGGTGACCGGCTCTCCGTACGGAAGGTGCAGCCGGTTCTCGTATGCGGGCCGGCCCTCGGTCCTGCCGATGCTCCACTGGTAGGTCCAGGTGCCGTCGCGCGGGTCGAGGATCAGGTAGTGGGGGATGCCCATGGCGGGGTAGTCGCGGCTTTTGTCGCGGTAGTCGTTGTCCGGGTTGGAGGGGGAAACGATCTCGATCGCCAGGACGATCTCGTGAGGGTCGAGGGGGTCGTCGGTCTGCATGGCGTCGTAGGAACAGACGTGCAGGTCCGGGACCCGAAGTTTGCCGAGCAGCTCGTCGTCGGTGTCAGTGGCCCCGAACACGCCCCAACCATCCTGGAGTTGCGAAGTGATCCGGTCCCGCACGTGCGTCGCCGTCAGCCGGTGGCGCGGACCCGGACTCAGCACCATGACAATCTTCCCGTCACTGATCTCGGGCCAGGCGAGACCGGGCGGGGGTGTGAATTGGTCACGCATGTCGCGCAGCCGCCGGTACAGGGTCTGCTGAGTCATGGGTCCTCCCAACCTCCAGTGTGAAGGCGACTGCCGTCGGCTGCGGGCGTGAATGCTCCCGCTCACCCGGAGTCGGCCGAAGTGTCCGCCACAGCGCTGATGACGACTTCGGCCCAGACCGTCAGCCCTCCACCCGTCCGCCGTGTCCCCCACCGGGTGGCCAGCGCGTCGGTGATCAGCAGACCTCGCCCGCCTTCGCACTCCGACCCGGACCCACCGGCCGACGCCGAGATCTCCGGCGTATCGCCGCTCCTGCCGTCGTCGGTCACACCGACCGTGACGGTGTCGGCGGTGAGGGCGCAGGTGATCGCGACGGTACGGCTGTCCGTGTGCTCCAGGGCGTTGGCGACCAGTTCGCCGGTGATGGCCACGAGGTCGTCCGTCGTAGCGGCCGGCAGCCCCCAAGACCGGCATGTGTCACGGACGTAGTGCCGTGCGATCCGGGCAGAGGCGAGGTCCCCGCCGGGGAGGGTGAGCAGGCCGTAGGCGCGGAGTGCCGGTGCAGTCCCGCCCACCCACTCCCGTTCGGCCTCCCAGGGTGCTGTTGGCGAGTCCCCGAGCGGGCAGGGATTGGACAGTTTGTCCCGATGGAAACGCCACTCTGACGGCGTGTCGCTGGGACAAACTGTCCAATCATGAACCTCGGACCACCTTGAGTCGGACGGCTGTCCGGCCGATTCACCGGTTCCCCTGAGGCGGGCGCCCCGGGACTCGGCGATGAGCAGGGCATCTGCGAGCGCGTCCGCCAACTGACCGGTCAGGAGACGGAGCTCCCCGGCTTTCGGCCGCTGCTCCTCCAGCGCGTCCCGTGCCCTGCCGAGCAGCCGCTCCCCCAAGCCGAGCTGCACCGCCTCCATACGGTCCGCGAGCCGGGACACGGGCCCGTCCCCATCCGTGAGAAGCACGGCCGTGCGCCCATGACCGTCAGGGCAGGGCAGGATCCGCACACGATCCGTCCTCTCGCTCATGACGCCGCCGCCGGGCAGCCGTGGATGTCACGGGTGTCGAGGTCAACTCCGTACGTCGCACACCACAGGACATCGCGACGCAGCCGCTGGATACGTACCTTCTCCTCGCGCTCGTACGCAGTGATGTAGGGACGGACGAGGCGGGTGGCGGCACCGTCGATAGGCTCGTGCCAGTGACGGACGGTGGGAGCGAGTGGCGGCCGCCGCGACATCAGCCGATCTGCCCGCCATCGCGTCTGGTGCACCGTCGTCTCCCGACCGGCGGGCGGCCTGCGAAACAGCCGCAGCCAGTCGGTGACTTGCGAGATCAGTCGTCGCACGATGACTCCCTTGAAGGGGTTGAGCCAGTAGGACCTGATGCACGCACAACGGCTGCCGCTCATGAGGTCGAAGACTCTGGCGGCGCCTGTTGCGCTCGCCAGACACGATGGCATTGAATTTCAATCATCGATACTCAATCACCCAACCGTCCCTCAACCGGGTGAACTTCAGGACGTCAGCACCAATTACGGGCGGGCTACGTACGCTCTCCATGGCCGCGCTCGCCCGACAGGGGCGTAAGGGCATCGAAGACCGAGTAGGAGACACAGATGGCGACCGCGCGAGGATCAGCGGGTCCTGCCGGGCGGATGCAGATCGCCCGTGGACTCAAGACGCTCCGGACCGGGGCCAAACTGACGCAGTCCGAGGTGGCCAAGCGCGCAGGAGTCTCCGTCGGGACAGTCAACCGATACGAGACATGGCAGGACCGGGCCAAGCTCAGGATCCCCACGGTGAAGGCGATTGCCGACTCCTGCGGTGCCACAGCCGAAGAACTCGAGACCTTGGTCGACCTGGTTCGCAATCAGGAAAACGGCTGGTGGATGGAACATCCGGCCGTGCCCGAAGTCATGGACCCTCTGATGTCCTTCGAGGACGTGGCCGAGTACGAGCACGTCTTCGCCAACGCGCTGGTACCGGGCCTGCTACAGACGCCGCGTTACGCGCTGGCCCTGCACGAGGCCCAGGGAGTTCGCACCGAAGCCAAGGTGATCGCAAGCGAAGTGGACGCGCGCATCAAGCGCCAGGGGATCCTGGACCGTACCCCCGCGCTCCACCTGTGGGTGGTCCTCGACGACGCCGTCCTCAGACGGCACGTCGGCGGTGTGACCGTCATGGGTGAGCAGATCGACCATCTGATCGGCATGGCAGACCGACCCAATGTGGACATCCAGGTTCTTCGGTTCTCGGCGGGCGCGCACGCGGCCGGCTCAGGCGGTCACTTTCTGCTCCTGGGACGCGACGACGAACGGGATCCGCTCAACAGCATGAACGTGGTCTATCTGGAACTGCACAGGCGGGGCCTGTACCTCGACGAACCCACCGATGTGCACAACTACAAAATCATGTTTGACTACCTGCGATCGCAAGCGGCCGACACCGCGACCAGCCTTGACCTGCTGGCCGCAGCACGACGGGAGCTCACCCCATGAACGAGACGCAGCCCGCGCCGTTCCCCGTAACGGCAGGTTGGTTCAAGAGCAGTTACAGCGCGGCGAACAACGAATGCATTGAAGTGGCCCACACCGTTGCACAAGTGGGCATACGTGATTCAAAAGTCTCAGGTCGACGTGGGTTCACCGTAAGCGCCGACGCATTCGCGCTGTTCGTCGTGGGCCTGAAAGATCGTGGATGTGGCGTTGGGTCACCGCTGGTCAGCAGAGCACGACAGCTACCGTCTCGGTGAGCTTCTCCGGGGCGGCGCCACGGACGTTTGTGCGTGGCGCCTGGTCACCTCGGGCCAGACCGTCTCAAACTCGGAACCGATGGGGATGTCCTGGAATTCCACCGGGACCACGAAGCCGACGCGAGTCACGAGCCGTTCCCCCCTGGGCCATCGAGACAGTCTCCATCGACAGGGGGTGGCGAGGGAGGAGGCCCCCACTGCTGAGCGCGTTGCTGTCTATAGCGCTCCGCCTTGCGCCGATTGCTTTCGTACCAGCCCCTCATCCAGCGGGGGACCAGCGCGGCTACGACAGCCAGAAGGACGGCTAGCACAACCAGAGCCAGCGCTCGGCCAGGAACGTTGTGAGCCAACCAGGCCAGGACGAGGAACCCGATGCTGAGCAACGCTGTGAAAACAACCAGCCCGCGCGAGCCATGCGTCTCGTATACGGTCATGTTCTGACGCGCAGAGGCGGCTTCTGCGGGCGCGATCGGCCGGCCCAGTACGCCCGGTGTTCCGGTGTGGGGACACGCCTGAGTCAGCAGGGGGCCACCGGTGCGCAGTCGGTCCAGCGCGACCTGTGCTCGTCGACGGACATCCGGGGAGTCGTCTCGGAGGTAGGTCAGTCGCCACTGCCCCCGGGTGACGATGTCCCTCTCGTGAAGCTTGTAGCCCAACTCGAAAGCGATCGCCTCGATCCTGTCAATCTTCATTACTTCGAGGCCCCGAAGCGTGAACTCTGCAGTGCCTCGCCCGTCGAAGTACGCAAGGATTTGATCATTTTTCACTAGGGCTCACTTCTCCTGCCGTGCGGTTCGGGCCTTCTCACTCAGTCCGAGTTCGAGAGCCTGGCGATGGTCCTGCGGAGCGAAGTAGCCCAGTACGGGCGGATCGGCGATGAAGGACGCAGTCCCCGCCGACTTACCACCTCCGTTCTTGGACCAATCAAAGACGATCACGCCGAAGACACCCGGCTGACACCTTGTCACCGTCGACCTCGGCCGACGCGTCGGAGTCGACTTCGGTCACGGAAGGGGCGGGATCCGGGGTAGCCCATGCGGTGTTCGGAATTCTGGCCGAGACCAGAGCCAGAAGGACAATGGTGCCCATCCGGGGCGACGTGATCAGCCTTCGCACGCGGACAGGGCCAGGACCACGGTCAGCGCGGCGGCGGTGAGGGGGGTGGAACGGCGGTTCACGGGTGGCTCCCGGTGGGGCGAGGTTCACACGACTATGCCCACGCTCTCTACCGAGAGTGACGAAAAACAGTCGGGTTCCCGTCAGACCACCCGCCGCGCCCCCACTGACGGCACCGCCTCGAACACCCGAGGCGCCGTGAAGCCCGCCGTCGCGAACGCCTCCTCCACCGCCTTGATCACAGACTCCACGTCAGGACGATCGCCGAGCCGCCGAAGCCGCCGCCGGTCATCCGGGCACTGAGGACGCCGGAGGCGAGGGCCGTGTCGACGACCAGGGAACGGCAAAGGGCCCGGGCCGTGGCGGGGGAAGCCACGGCCCGGGCCGGTATGCGAGGTGGGGCTGACGGGCGCGAGACGGGTGCCTGTCGCGAGATCGGACTGACGTAAACTCAACTGGCGCCCCCCAAAGCCCCGTCGATAGCGTCGGTACGCGGCCAAAAGTCGCCGCACTGACCGCAGCCGCGACCCTGATATCTATCAAAGTATGCCCGCGCCTCGCCGCCTTCGTGAGCCGCCAGCTTCCCCGCCCATACATCTTAACCTTCACAGACAGGACTGATTCTCATGTCGGACTTGACTGTCGACCTTGAACTTCTCAAAACTTCTGCGAAGCAACTGAACGCCATTCGTAAAGAGTTCAAGAATCTCGACGACTGGAAGGACGACATCACATCAGCGGTGGGCGCCCCCGAACTCAGAGGCGCGATGACGGACTTCATTGACAATTGGGACAAAAACCGAAAGAGGCTGGTCGAGTCACTGGAGGAGGTTGGAAAAATGGTCGAAGGAACACGTGACGCATTCAAGAGTCTCGATGACAAATTGGCCAAGTCGGGCAAGAAGAGGCACCATTAACCACACTCGGTTCACTTACTGAATTGCCGAATTAGGGGGACAAATGGCAAGGCCAAAGGACTGGCAACCGCTTCGAGAAAGCGACCCGGTACCCGGCGACCCGGTCGGCGTTTTCAACCAGGTCACACACATGACGAAAATCGCCGAGTACCTGCGAAATCAGGCTGAGGCACTCACCGCCATGGCGGATGCCGACAACCTCAAGGGCAAGTACGCTGACGAACTGGCGGAGAATTCTCGCGGCTTGGGTCGTAAACTCGATCTGGCAGAAGACCGGTACCGTGAGGTCAAGGGGCATCTTTCCAGTTGGGCAGACGACTTGGAAGATTTCCAGAAAGCTGCCGACAAGACACTCGATGACGCCCGTGACGCTCAGCGAATCATCGACGCCCACTCTGGTAAGGGTGACAAGAAGGCCACTGGCAACCAAAAGGGCGCAAGTGATGAAGCGGCATCAACCGACGTTGATCCAGCTCTTAAGCGAGCGAAGGAAGATCTGACCGCCGCACGTCGGCGCCTCAATACGACGGAAGGCGATTATCAGGAACGTGCTGCTCACTACGCCAGCAAGATCCGGTCGTCTATCGACGACGATATGAAGGACAGTTGGTGGAACGACTTCAAGGCCTGGGTCGCTGACGCCGAATGGCTAGGCGACATCGCGGACTGGGCCAGTTGGGCAGCGACTGCCGTCGGGGTCGTGGCCATGTTCTTTCCCGCCGTAGGCGTCATCGCGCTGGCTCTTACGGTTGTCGTAGCCGCGATCCACATCACGCAGGCGGTAACTGGAAACGGTTCGTGGTTCGATGTAGTCATGGACCTCGGTGCACTAAAATTGGCACGTACGGGGATGAAAGCGGCAAAAGCCATGAAAGCCCTGCAAAATAGCTCACGGAAGACCGCTGCCGATCTAGCCAAAGGACAGGCCAAGTCGCAGGCCTCGCGTGCAAACGCAAGTGCCCGCAAGACGGCGGCAAAGGCGGAGCGCAAGCGTGGCGGTACTTCCCGGAAGAGTCGCGATCGGGCCAGGGCGAAGCGACTCCGCATGGAGGGCGAGAATCGGGCGGCAGGCAAACGTGCATCCAACGAGGTCCGCGATACCGAGATGCCGCAGATTACAGCTGCGGAGAAGGCCAGCGCCATCGGTGACAAGGCCATGGCCAAGCAGATGAAGGACATCAACAAGTGGCGGGATGCCTACCCCGACAACCGCACGCTCGCTTCGAACGCCAGTCAGGCTCAGCGCCACAAGGACGCGGTTCAGGGCGCTTGGGCGACGTCCACGATACTCGACGCCGCGGACAAGGGCGCGGATGCCGCGACCAACGACGGATACAGCCGAATGAAGGACCGCATGACCGCACCCGTCGGCTCACAGTGGTGAAGGAGACCTGTCGATGACCGCAACCCGCGACGCCAAAGAGACCGGCCATGCAGTCCCCTGGTTGCCGTACGGCATCGCAGGGGTGAAAATCGTCTTCATCCTGGCAGTCTTCCGTCTCATGTCCACGCCCTTCTCCGAAGAGATGTTCGGGGAACAGTGGCTACCCATGCCGACGTGGGACTGGGCCCTGGCGTCCGCGACCCCGGTACTACTCATCCTGCTGGCACGCCGGCCGACCGCCTGGTCCGCGCTGTCCGGCGAACTCACCATCCTGCGTATCGCCCTCACCTTCTATCTCGTGTACGGCCTGGCATTCGCGTCCCTCCAGGGTGAGGCAGTCCTGTGGGTGTCGGTCATTGCCGGGCTCGTCGGCCTTGTGGCCATACGCCTTCTCAACCGCAAGGAGCCTGTCCATGGCAGCTGAACATATGAAGGCTGCAAGCAAGGGTAGCGCGTCGGCCACGGGATATCGCCTCCTTCTCCCTTGAGCAATGCTCAAGACCTGTGGATCAGCCCCGGGCGGGGACGCGGAGGCGTACCTTCCCGAATGATCCTTTGATGGTCACCGAGTAGGCCCGCGTTCG
>NZ_JAGMUO010000024.1 GCF_019049325.1 Streptomyces sp. AC512_CC834
CCGCCCGCCCGCCCCGACATCCGCCCCGGTCCGGTCCGGTCCGACCGATTCCCCCAATGAGGTTGCACGGCCCATGAACTCCCGTCAGCGCCGCGGCATCATCCTGCTGATCCTGTCGGTCCTGTGCGCCCTCGGCGCCTTCGCCGGCGTGCTCGCCGTCATCAACGACGTGAAGTCCAAGGTCGGCCCCGAGGTCACCGCGTACCGGGTGAAATCCGACGTGAAGCCGTACACGTCGCTCGGCGCGACGCAGTTCGAGAAGATAGAGATGCCCGAGCGCTGGCTGTCGGAGAACGCGGTCACCGACCTCGACCAGATCCGCGGCAAGATCGCCGTGACGACCCTCGAGGCGGGCTCGCTCCTCCAGACCGACATGATCGTCGACACCCCCGCCCTGCGCCCCGGGCAGCAGGAGGTCGCCATCATGATCGACGCGGCGACCGGCGTCGCCGGCAAGATCACCCCCGGCTCCACCGTCAACGTGTACGCCACCTTCGAGGGACAGCGCGAGGGCGACCCCGACCAGTCCAGGATCATCGTGACCAACGCCGAGGTCATCGACGTAGGCGAACTCACCGCGCTCGAGCCCGACGAGAACAGCCGCGACCGCGAACCCACCGACGCCGTCCCCATCACCTTCGCCTTGTCCACCATCGACGCCCAGCGCATCACCTACGCCGAGTCGTTCGCCCGGCGCGTCCGGCTAGCGCTGGTGGCGCCCGGCGGCGACACCGCGGTCCCGGACAAGGACCGGACGTACGAACTCGCGAAGGACAAGTGAGAACCGTATGGCCACGAGGATCCTCCCGGCAGTCGGCGACGCGGACGCCGTACGGTCCCTCACGACGCTGCTCAGCCAGCTCCCGGACGCCGAACCTGTCGCCCCGGTCGTCGACTCCACCCAGCTCGTCGACACCCTCGCCCGGCTGGCCGCCGAGTCGGTCGACGAACTGCCCGAGGTCGTGATCGTCCACGAGCGCATAGGCCCGGTCCCCGCCCTGGAACTGATCCGCGATGTCGCCCTCCGCTTCCCGGCCGTCGGCGTCATCCTCGTCACCTCCGACCCCGGGCCCGGCCTCTTCCAGGCCGCCATGGACTACGGCGCCCGCGGCCTGGTCGCCCTCCCGCTCGGCTACGAGGAACTCGCCAGCCGTGTCCAGGCGGTGGCCCAGTGGTCGGTGGGCGTCCGCCGGCACCTCGGCAGCGCCGTCGACGTCTTCACCGGAGCCGGCGGCACCGTCGTCACCGTCAGCGGCGCGAAGGGCGGCGTGGGCGCCACCCTGACCGCCGTCCAACTCGCCCTGGCGGCCCAGGCGTCCGGCCGGTCCACGGCCCTGCTCGACATGGACCTGCAGACCGGCGACGTCGCCTCCTACCTGGACGTCCAGTTCCGCCGCTCCGTGGCCGACCTCGCCGCCATCACCGACATCTCCCCGCGCGTCCTGGCCGACGCCGTCTTCCGCCACGACAGCGGTCTTGCCCTGCTGCTCGCCCCCGGCGAGGGCGAACGCGGCGAGGAGGTCACCGACCGCGCCGCCCGCCAGATCATCGGTGCGCTGCGCACCCGGTACGAGGTCGTCGTCGTCGACTGCGGCGCCCAGCTCGGCGGGGCCGGCGCGGCCGCAGTGGAGATGGCCGACACCGCGCTCCTGGTCACCACCCCGGACGTGGTCGCCGTACGGGGCGCCAAGCGGGCGGTGCGGATGTGGGACCGGCTGCAGATCCGCAAGGCGGAGGAGACGACCGTGGTCGTCAACCGGCACACGCGGGGTACGGAGATCCAGCCGCCGCTGATCCAGAAGATCACCGGCACGGCGATCGCCGCCACCGCCGTCCCCGCCAACTTCAAGGAACTCCAGGGCGCCGTGGACGCCGGCCGCGTCCACGAACTGGACGGCAAGAGCACGGTGAAGCAGGCCCTTTGGGCCCTCGCGGGCGAACTGGGCCTGGCCGGCGCACCCGACGCCGACCGCAAGGGACACGGCCGCTTCCGCGGGGACCGGGGGGCGGGCGCCTTCCGACGCCGGAAGGACGGTGCGGGGTGAGCGGGTTACGCCGTCGGGGCCGGGGCCGGGGCCGGGGCCGGGGCCGGGACCAGGGCCGGGACAGCGGGCAGGTCACCATCGAGTTCCTCGGCATGACGCCGACGATCATCGTGACGCTGGTGGTGCTGTGGCAGCTCGTACTCGTGGGATACACGTACACGCTCGCGGGGAATGCTGCGGACGAGGCGGTACGGGCGGCGACGGCGGCCGAGCGGGGGGCGCGGCAGGGCGCCTGCCAGGAGGCGGGCCGGGACAAGCTGCCGGGCGCGTGGGAGGGAGGCGCCGGTGTGGACTGCGGCACCGCGGGCGGCTACGTCACCGCCGACGTGCGCATCGAGGTCCCCATCCTCTTCCCGGGCACGATCAGCTTCCCCTTCACCGTGCACGGACACGCGGGGGCCGTAGAGGAGGAGGACGACTGAGATGCCGTACTCCGCGAACGACCGCCGGGCCTACCGCCGGAGCGGCCACCGGGCCTACCGCTGGAGCGGCCGCCGGACGGACCGTTGGACGGACCGCCTGAGCGGCCACCGGACGGACCACAGGACGGACCACAGGACGGACCACAGGACGGACCACAGGACGGACCACAGGACGGACCGCCGGACGGACCGCCTGAGCGGCCGCCGGACAGACCGCGGCCAGGCGGCCATCGAGTACCTCGGCTTCCTCCCGATCCTGATCGTCGTCGGCATGGCCGTCGTACAGCTCGGCCTGATCGCGTACACCGCCCAGCAGGCCGGCACGGCGGCCAGGGCCGGGGCCCGCAGCGCCTCGCTGCGGGAGAGCGCCGGGGACGCGTGCGCGGCCGCCGTCAGCAGTTGGCTGGCGGACGGCACGAACTGCCCCCCGTCGTACTCCGGCGACGACGTGACGGTCACCGCCACCGTCGACATCCCCTCGATAGTCCCCGGTTGGGACTTCGGGGACGCCACCAGGACCGCCACCATGCCGCTGGACCACTGACCCCGACGGAGGAGCCGAGGACGCATGAGCCTGCGCGCACGCATCCACTCGCCCGAGGAGAACGGCGGCCGGGGCGAGGACGGACACCTGGTCGCCTCCTACCGGGCCAAACTCCTGGAGGAGATCGACCTCGCGGAGATGAGTTCGCTCGCGATGGCCGAACGCCGCGCCCGCCTGGAACGGGTCCTCGGCCACATCATCAGCCGCGAGGGCCCGGTCCTGTCGACCGTCGAACGCTCCCAGTTGATCCGCCGGGTCGTGGACGAGGCCCTCGGCCTAGGCATCCTGGAGCCGCTCCTCGAGGACGCCTCGATCACGGAGATCATGGTCAACGGTCCCGACGCGATCTTCGTCGAGCGCGGCGGCCGGGTCGAGCAGCTCCCGCTCCGCTTCGCCTCCCACGACCAACTGATGCAGACCATCGAGCGGATCGTCTCGACGGTCAACCGCCGCGTGGACGAGTCGAACCCGATGGTCGACGCCCGCCTTCCCTCCGGCGAGCGCGTCAACGTCATCATCCCGCCGCTCGCACTCACGGGCCCCACCCTCACCATCCGCCGCTTCCCGCGCTCCTTCACCCTCCAGGAGCTGATCGGCCTCGGCTCGCTCGACGAGAACATGCTCTACCTGCTCGCCGGCCTGGTGCAGGCCCGCTTCAACATCATCGTCTCGGGGGCGACGGGCACCGGCAAGACGACCCTCCTCAACGCCCTGTCCGGCCTGATCCCCGAATCCGACCGCATCATCACCATCGAGGACTCGGCGGAACTCCAGCTCCAGCAGGCGCACGTCATCCGCCTGGAGTCCCGCCCACCGAACGTCGAGGGCCAGGGCCGGGTGACGATCCGCGACCTGGTCCGCAACTCGCTGCGCATGCGTCCCGACCGCATCGTCGTCGGCGAGGTGCGAGGCGGAGAGTCCCTGGACATGCTCCAGGCCATGTCGACGGGCCACGACGGCTCGCTGGCCACCGTCCACGCCAACAGCGCGGAGGACGCCCTGATGCGTTTGCAGACCCTGGCCTCGATGTCGGACGTGGAGATCCCCTTCGTGGCCCTGCACGACCAGATCAACAGCTCCGTCGACGTCCTCGTCCAGCTCACGCGCTTCGCCGACGGCGCCCGCCGCATCACCGAGATCGCCCTGCTGGCCAGCCACGGGGGCGAGCCGTACCGCCTGGCCACCGTCGCCCGCTTCAACGCCCACCCGATGACCCCCGACGGCCGTATCCACGGCTCGTACGAGTACCACCCCCTCCCGCACCGCACCGCCGAACGCCTCTACATGGCGGGCCAGCCGATCCCGCAGGCCTTCCGAGTCGCCCACTCCCCGGACCAGCTCACGACCCGAGAGGCCAGGTAGGAACCGCCCGATGGAACTGGAATCGCTAGTCACGCTCACCACCGGCGTCACACTGCTGACCTGCGTCCTGGCGGTCATGGGCCTGCACTCCTACACCGCAGGAAAGGCCCAGCGCGCGGCCCTGGTCGAACGCCTCGCCGCGACGGGGCAGGCACCGATGCCCGGACGCCGACGCCGCTTCCCGGGGCTGGACCGCCGCCTGCGCCGCACCAAGCTCGGCAGGAAACTGGAACTGCGCCTGGCGGCGACCGGCCTGGACGTCACACCCGGCGAGTTCTTCGCCTACATGCTCGCCGTGGTGGCCGGCCTGTGGCTGATCGGCCAGGCAGCCCTGGCCCCCTTCTTCGGCCCCCTGGCCGGCCTGCTGGGCGTGGGCGTGGCCGTCCAGTTCCTCAACTGGCAACGCCAGAAACGCATCGAGAAGTTCATCAACCAACTCCCCGAACTCGCCCGCATCCTCGCCAACGCCACCCAGGCCGGTCTCGCCCTGCGCACCGCCATCGGCATGGCGGCGGAGGAACTGGAGGCCCCGGCCGGCGAGGAACTCGGCAAGGTGGCCGACCAACTGGCCATCGGCTCCTCGATGGACGACGCCCTCGGCGAACTCGCTGGCCGCCTCCCCTCCCGCGAACTGGTCGTCCTCGTCACCACCCTCGTCCTGTCCAGCCGCGCGGGCGGCCAGGTGGTCAGCGCGCTGCGCAACCTGACGGAGACCCTGGAGGAGCGCAAGGAGACCCGACGCGAGGTCCGCACCCAGCTCTCCCAGGTCAGCATGACGTCGTACGCCGTGCCCGTGCTCGGCGTCGGCTCGTTGTTCCTGATGAACGGGGTGAAGGACGGCGCCCTGGAACGCATGACGGGCTCCCCGGTCGGCCAGGCGGCGGTGATCACCGCCTTCGCGCTGTACGCCGTCGGCTTCGTCCTCATCCGCCGCCTGTCCCGCATCGACGTCTGAGGAGGGGGAAGAGCATGCCACTGGGACTGGAACTGGAACTGGGCCCGGAACTGGGCCCGGAACTGGGCCTGCCTCTCGCACTGCTCATGGGCCTGAGCGTCTGGGGGATCTTCGCCGGCGTCCGCATGTACCGGGCCGACGCCAAACTCCCCGACGACCTCGCCCTCGCCCTGGAGGTCGGGTCCACCCGCACCGGCGCGGTCGACTCCCTCATCGACCGCATGGGCATGCGCTACGCCCCCGCCGTACTGCGCCTGATGGGCCCGGCCCTGGTCGCCAGATACCGGCGCCGGATCGACCTGGCCGGCAACCCCGGCGGCCTGACCATCGACCGCTACGCCGCCCGCCGCGCGGTCTACGGCTTCCTGGGCGCCGTCGGCTTCCTGGTCTTCGCCCTGCGCGGCCAGTACCTGATGGCGCTCCTCCTGCTGTCCTTCGGCGCGTTCTGGACGGAGGTGGGCATCTGGTCGGCGATCCGCATCCGCAAGGACGTCATCGAGCGCACGCTCCCCGACTTCCTGGACGTCCTGGCGGTCGTGGTCAGCGCGGGCCTGGGCTTCCGCCAGGCACTGGACCGGGTGGCGACGCGCTACGAGGGCCCCTGGGCCGACGAACTCCGCATCACGCTCCGCCAGATGGACCTCGGCATGAGCCGCCGCGAGGCGTTCACGGAGCTGCGCCGGCGCAACGACTCCGAACAGGTGGCGATGTTCGTGACGGCCCTCCAACAGGGCGAGGAACTGGGCGCCCCCATCGTCGACACCCTCGTCTCCCTCGCCAAGGACATGCGCCGCACCGACGCCCAGAACGCCCGCCGCAAGGCCGCCCGCGCGGTCCCCAAGGCCACGATGATGATCACGACCTTCATGGTCCCGGCCACGATGATCCTCCTCGGCGCCGGCCTGATCCTGGGCTCCGGGACGGACTTCGGAACGATCACGGGCGAGTAGGGGAGGAGAACGGCATGTCGCTCACACAGTCGGGGAAAGGGGAGGACGTACATCACAAAGGTGCGACTGCACACGTATCAAGAACGTCAACAACCGCCAATCTACAGCTCAGTCGAGCTACTTTCACGCAATACCTTTCGCACTTGCAATCCGCTGTGGGACAGTCGTTGTCTGGTACTCCCGCCAGGTCGAGGTCCCAACCGAGCGCAAGGGAGGTGGAGATCGTGAACGACGCAATCCCGTCCGGCCTGACCATCCGGCAGATCCCCGCCGCCCACCCGTACGTCCCGCGCGAGGAACGCGGCTTCGACCACTCTGGAGGGGAACACCATGACCAACTGGCTGCACACCACCGCCGCATACCTGCACTCCCGCGCCGCCGCCCGCAACGACAAGGGCCAGACGGCCGTGGAGTACCTGGGGATCATCGCGGTGGTGGTGGCGATCGTGCTGGCGATCACGGGGACGGACATCGGGCAGACGATCTACAACGCGATCAAGGACAAGATCACCGAGGTCACCGGCGGTTGACGCCTGCACGCGGACGCAGCGACGCAGGGCAGGCATTCCCCATCTACATCACGGTGGTGGCCGGCCTGCTCTTTCTCGCGCTCGCGTACTTCGCGGTCGGCCAGGCCGCAGCGACTCGTAGCGATGCGCAGACGGCAGCCGATGCCGCCGCACTCGCAGCCGCTCTGGAAACCCGGGACCGCCTCGCGGACCAGTGGATCGAAAACGTCCTGGAACCGGATGCGTGGCAGGACATCTTCGACGGGAAAGCGCCGGTCCCCAGCGCGTGCTGGCGCGCTCAGCAGATGGCGGCACGCAACGACGCGAGCGCGGATTGCGCACCGGACGGGCTCCTGGGCTACACCGTCGTCGCCGAGACCAACGACACCGTCGGAGACAGCATCGTGCCCGGCACGGAGGAGCAGAAGGCGACGGAGACCGCGACCGCCGTCATCGAAGCCCGCTGCTCCCCCGAGCCGCCCGCCGACAATGCGGACGACGAAGCGCTGCCCAGCCTTTCCTGCGACGGTGACGAGGACTGGGACCTGAATCCGGACGACCTCTCGGACCTACCGAAACCCGAGGATCTCTTCGATGTCCATCTGGCCGATAGCTGACAAGCGAACGACGAGGACGAAGGAAGCGGAGTCATGAGCATTCGGTTCACAACAAGGGCCCGCGGGGGACTGGCCGCGTGGCCCGTTGCGATCGTGCTGGCCTTCGGCCTGGTGGGTTGTGGCGGCGGCGGAGGAGGTGGAGACGGCGACGACAAGCCGGAGGCGTCGGCGTCGGCTTCCAGGAGCAGCGAGGCCAAGCCGGACACCCAGGAGGGGGACACGACGGAGACACTGGCCGAGCTGAAGGGACCCAGCGGCCTGTTCCTCAAGGTCACCTCCGCAGAACGTGATGCCGGTGGCTTCATCACGGTCAGCGGCGAGCTGAAGAACGACGGCGGCGAGACCGTCAACGTTCCCGCCCAACTGAGCGGCAACGAGACCGAGATCATCCGGAACGGCAGCTCGCTCGGCGGTGCCACTCTGGTGGACTCCAAAGGCAAGAAGCGCTACTACGTACTGCGCGACACAGACGGTCGGCCACTCACGACCACCAATTTCCCAGCCCTGAAGGCAGGCGAGTCCCTCCCGGTCTTCATGCAATTCCCCGCGCCCCCCGCCGACGCGACCGAGGTGACGCTCCAACTGCCCATGTTCACCACCGGCACCATCAAGATCTCCGGGTGAGGCACGCCATGACCTCACCCCCACGCCTGGCAGCCGCCGTCAGCCTCCTGCTCGCCACCACCCTCTACGGCACCACCACGGCCGCCCACGCCGACGACGACCCCAACGACCCCCCGGGCACGGAGCCCTCCGCCTCCGCCCCCGTGGAGGTGGACCCCAACGACCCGGATCTCAAAATCCCCGACGGCGCCACGCTCGCGCAGGCCAAGGTCCTGGACATCAAGTCGGTCGTGGAAGAGCAGAGCGGCGACGAACGCCGCGAGGACACCAACACGAGCGTCACCCTCGCGCTCCAGGCCGAGGTGCTGTTCGGCAAGGACAGCGCGAAACTGGGCGCCGAGGCGAAGTCCCGCATCACAGGCATCGCCGACGAGATCAGGACCCAGAACGCCTCAAGGATCCGCGTCTTCGGCTTCACCGACAACCTGGGCTCCTCCGCCCACGGCGACGTGCTCTCCAAGAAGCGCGCCAACGCCGTACACGACGTCCTGTCCCAGTCCCTGAACGACGCCGGCATCACCTACGAGGTCCGCGGCTACGGCGAGCAGTACCCCATCGCCGACAACTCGACCGAAGCCGGCCGCAAGAAGAACCGCAGGGTCGAGATCACCTTCCCCCGCACGGAACCCTGACGAGCCGACGACGCCCAGCCCGAGCAATCACCAGAAGGAAGCGCATGCGCCGGTACTCACTGCCCGCCCTTGCGGCGCTCATGGCGCTGACGGCGGCAGCCTGCAGCACGTCACCGGATACGCCGGACACCGACGCGGCACCGTCCTCCCCACCGGAACGCCCCACCGCAACCGGCTCCGCCACGCAGCCCCCGCCCCCGGAGCACACTCGCAAGACCGAGCCGCCGGCCCCCTCGGCAGCGGACGGCCAGAACACCGACGCCTGCACCGACGGCAACTGTGAGATCACGGTGACGAAGCCCGTGACCATCCGCTTCCAGGGACCGGACGGCACCGCGGCAACGTTGTCCGTGACCGAGGTCGGCCCGGACAAGATCGAGTACGAGGTGAAGTCCGGCAACGGCCAGTCCAAGGGCGGCGCGAGCGGCCCCGGCCAGGGCTGCATCACCGTCCTCCGCTCCAACGGCAGCGGCAACTCCTGCGGAGGCCTGGCCGACACACGCCCCAGCGCCCAGCCCGACGCGGTGGTGATCCAGGCAACGACCGGCGCGAACGGCACGGCACGCCTCCACATCGTCTCGCCCTGAAGGCAGGCGCGGAAGCTACAGCAGGTGGTCGGCCTTCCCCGCCTTGATCTCGGCTATCAACGCCCGAAGCGCCTCCCGGCTGTCGGCAAGGTAGCGGCCCTCCTGCCCGGCCACCGCGATGTAGGCGCGGCCTTCGGAGCCGGTGCCGAGGCGGAAGCAGTTGTTGCCTTCCCCGCAGAACGGTTCTTCCCAGTCGATACCAGTCATTGGCCAGTCCTCAGCGTTCACGGGCAACGTGGTGAATGAGATCGCGTGAGCCCGCTGCAGACAGTGCAGCGGCGCCCAGCGAAGCGTGGATCCGGCCGACCGCGCGCAGGATCTCGTTCCGGTTCTTCGCTCGCTTGATCCATGCCGGCAGGCGTGCCACCAAGGTCATCCTCTGCCCGGTGTCGTACCAGGGCGCTCGTTCCCGCAGCGACCCCTGGACGAAGCGGCGGATCAGGTCGAGGTGCTCGAGGTTGTACGCCCACAGCCATCCGTGCCGGGTCTCCACCTGGAGCCACAGCGGCATGCCGAAGTACGGGTCCGTCGCGGGCTGTGCCGTGCCACGGGCGAGCGTGACAAGACGTCCGCCCCACGACCGTGCCAGCCCGCATCCACGGCAGACCAGGCGCCGCGGCCTGAACAGGGTCCTGCCTCCCCCGTGTTCGGAGTCGCCGGGTACTGGAATCACGCGTGCGACCTTCTCGCAACCGGGGCATCGCACCATGATCGAGCCGATGAAGTCGTACTCGGTGCTGCGCGGATCCCGGAACCGACCGGAGGGCAAGGCCATGCGGTGAGTATGCAACCAGGCCACCGCCGGGATCCACCAGACCTCAAGTCGTGGTGACGTCGATCAGAAGGTTCGCGCGTGCCGTCGAGAACAAGCGGGCCTGCTCGGAGAGCCGTTGCGAGGTCGCCTCGGTATCGACCAGCAACTGGTACACGTAGCCCGTCTTGCCCGCGACGAAGACCTCCAGGCGCTTGCGGGGTTCGCTCTGCTTCGCCCAGTGATAGTCGATCTCCAACCAGAGAGCCTCGCGGCCGTTCTGGCGCGTCTTATGCGTGGTGACCTCGATGTCGGCCATCGAGGATTCGGCGGTATCGCGGTACCAGGCGAGTTGCCCCGCGGAGGCCGCCTGAGCGGTCGATCCGTACGAGGTGTCCCGCTTGACGCTCAGGGCGTGTGCGCCGTTCGGCGAGTGCCAGGTGCTCTGCACCTCACTGGCGGGTGTCTCGCCCCATCCGTCCGGCAGGCCGAAGCAGACGGTCAGATCGGGCTCCTTGACCCGATGCCACTTCTTGGGCAGAGAGGACGAGCAGGACGCTTCGGCAGGGCGGGCCCCGTTGCTCCCGCCCGCTGGCTGCCGAGTCGGTGATGCCGATGAAGGCGGAGCTGAGGACGGAGACGGCCGTGAAGGAGAACGTGAGGACCGCGCCGAGGACGACGGTGAAGACGAAGGCGACGTGGGCGCGGCGGAAGTGGGGGAGGACTCGGAGTTCGCGACGCTCCGGCTGAGCGGCGAGGAACTTCCCACGAGAGGTATTCCGAAGAGTGCCAGGAGGAGCCCCGCGACAGCGGTGATCGCCGAGACCACGGCCGCCCACTCCCCGATCCTCCGCCGGCCCGGCGAACCGCCCCCGCCTGAGCCGCTCCCACCTGAACTGCTCAACTCCCCCGCCGAACCTCTCTGTTGTGAACCGGCTCATCACTGTCCGACACACTACTGGCCCTGTCCTTCGCTGAGGGTGCAGACCTTCTTGACGATCGGCGCACCGAGCTCGGCATCGACCGGCCGACTGCTCCCCACATCTCCCCGAGCCGCACTCCACGGCAAAGAGGACTGCACTCCCCGCTGACGACGGGGCCGTCAATCCGCGGCACAGTAAATAGGCGTGGACATGTCCGCCGCCGAAGACGTCGAACGCACCGGACAGAGGAGAAGCCAACGCGATGAGACCGGACGACACGGGGGAGCCCGAGGGCAGACGCCCCTGGGAACGTTCGACGGCCCGAAGCGGACCACCGACAGCGGGCCCTGGCGGCCCAGCGAGCCCTGGAGGACCGGGACACCACCGCACGGAGGACAGTGACGGCGCAGGGCACACCACGAGGAGCGTGCCGTCCATCATCGTAGTGATCCTCTTTGTCATATGGACGGTCTTCGCCGTGCAGTGGAAAGAGCAGGACTGCGCCCTCGTGCCGACCTCCTACGTCCTCGTGATCACTCACGGCGCCCCGAGCATCTTCGAGGGGTGCGGCGATGGTCACGGCATCGACGTCAGCGACTAGGACCGGCCCTTGCTCCGCCGGTTCTCCACGATCTCCACCCTCGTCCCCACCCGCACTCCCCACCCGTCCATCGCCCCGGCCTCCGCCTCCAGCACGTGCCGCGAACGCCACCGGGGCAGCCCCAGCCTGCCCGGCCGCATGGTGCGTACGGCGATGACCGTGAGGCGCCGGTCGAGGTAGGCGACGTCGATGGGCATGCGCATGCGGAAGGTGTGCACGCTGTTGGCGGGTGTCAGGAGCAGCATCCCGTCGACGGAATCCCGCCCCAACAGCCCCTTGGTACGAGCCCGGTACGACCCGGCGATCTCCAGCGGAACCCGCACGCTCCCGGCGTCGCCCGGCACCGCCACGATCAGCACACCCGGCCCGTTCCGCCAGCGCCGCCGTCCCATTTCGCCGCCTCCCCATGGCCCGCCGCCCCACCGCAGCCGAACGCATCCCGCCCACGCCACGCGAGCCCAAAGATATCCCTGGTAGCCGGGTTTCGCTGTGGCTGGAGAGGTGCATGCGAACTGGTGTTCCCATGCAGCTTCTGGATAGGTTTGCTGTGTTTGAGGAGATGCCGTCGCTGCTGCTGACCTTGCGGCTCCGGGGGAAGTGGGTGTCGGTCGACCTGCACGCCGTGGGAAGGGAACCGGGGGACTGTGAGCGATCTGACGGCTGACTACGAGGTGCTGAACCGGGTGAGGCACAACCTCGACCACATAGCGGAATTGATGAAGAAGCCGGGACGGGAGATGGAAGAGGTCACCGGCAGTTCCATGGGGGTACCCGAGCTTGCCCGGCGCATGGACGATTTCGGCGACGAGTGGTCGTACGGAATCAAACAACTCACGAAGTTCTCCGAGAAGGCTTCCAAGGCGTTGCTCACGGTCAAAGAGGCCTTCGAGAAACTAGACGACGAACTCGCCGCGGCCAACAAGAAGCAAGGCAAGGGAAGCGGTAAGTAGCCATGACCGCGACGAGACTGGAGAGCTTCCCGGCCCTTGGATTCGTGCCCTGCCCGGGCGACCAAACGATGGCCGACGACGTGGCCAAGACAGTCCGCAGGACGGCGAAGGCCCTCGTCGAGATATCCGAGGTCCTGCACGGCAGCGGTGTGGGGGACTGGAAGGGGAAGGCGGCAGAGGTCTTCCGGGAGAAGTTCGACGACGAGTTCCGCCCTCGTATGGATGACGCACGTGACTCGTTCTGCGACGCCGCCACCGTCCTGGAGGACTGGGCGGCGTACATGGAGACCAAGCAGGCGGACGCCGTACGTCTGGAGGCTCAGGCGGCAGAGGCCAATGAGCAGTTGGGCAAGGCGCACTCGAAGGCTGACAAGCTCAAGGACGCGGACGGCGACAAGGAGAACACCAAGGATCACAAGGAGAGGGTCCGGGACGCCGATCGCACGGTGAACTCCAAGGAACTCGAACTTGAGGAGTTCCGCCGTCGCGGCCGCCGCATGGCTGGCAACTACCGGGAGTACGGCAAGGAAATAGCCGATCGCCTGAAGAACGCCATGGACATCGCTCCGAACGAACCCGGCATGTGGGACAAGCTCGGCGACGCCATCGCGGATCTCGGCGAGGCGATAGCCGATCTCCCCGGTCAGGTGGGCGAACTCCTGTCCGACATCGGCGACTGGATCAAGAGCCACGCGGACTGGATCACCGTCGCGGCCTCGGTCATCGGTGTCGTCGCCATCTTCTGTCCGGTGCTCGCCCCGTTGGCGGTTGGCCTGAGTGCCGTGGCGTTCTTCGCTCATGCGGCGGCCTATGGCGTGAACGGGCTCTTCCCGCCCACCGGAAAGAACATCGGCAACTGGCTCACACTGGGCGGCGACGCGCTCGGCATGGTGCCCGGTGTCGGTGGGATCAAGGCCGGATACAAAGCTGCACGAGCGGCTGGGGGTGTTGCCAAGGGCAGTCGGGCCGGCATCAAGACAGCCGCTTCTGCGACGAGGAGACTGGCGAAGGAGGCCGACCCGGTAGCCATGGTGATCGACAAGCCTGTGATGGCCGCTGCCAGCAAGTTGGGGGTCTCGCGCGGTGCCGCCCTGACCGCCACCGAAGGCATACAGGCCGCTGCGCAGCTTGCGTGGACGGCGCCGACCGCGATCAACGTTTATGCGACGAGTACCGGCCGGTACGACGCCGCCACTTGGGGGACCGGCGTAGGTAACATTGCCACAGGCGCCGGCGGTGGGAAGTTCGGCGGTTTGGTCGCCGTCGGTAGCACCATCGGCCTGGGCGCTTGGGAGCTGACGGACTGATGGAACCCACCGACGCGCCGATCCGCACGACGCTGTCCGCGACGACCGACTCCTCCACCGAGGCCCCTGACCTGTGGTTCGACCTGCCACCCGGTTTCATTCAGTTCGATCTCGACGAGGATCCTGAGCCTCGCCTGCTGAGGATGACGGACGCAGCCGACCTACTCTTCACCAGTGCAACTCAAGAGCAGAAGTTCAGCCTCGTTGTCTCGGGCGAGTACCTCCTGCAGACGCTGATCGCGGCAGGCGCCGAACACGTTTCGAGCTGCTTGCTGCGGATGCCCGGGGACAAGCTTTCCCAGGGCACGCTCTGCGTGTTCATCGAAAGGCCGGACGTCGGCCCACAAAGCCAGGACCGGCAGGGGGCCGCGAGGCGTACGGCCGTTCAGTGGCGCGACTTGTATCCGGATGCGGAGGTCGGGCTGGTCATGCTGCCGTACGGCATCGCAGCGCTCTGCATAAAGGATCAGGAACTGCAGATCCCGGGTGCTCTCTTCGGCCTGGATGAGCCCATACTCGCCACCGTACGGCAGGTGCAGTTCTGTGTGCCGTTGCAGACTGGCCCGGGGTCCGCCATCTTCATGTTCATGACCGAGGACACCGGGCACTGGGCAGAGTATCTCGACGTGCTCAGCGGCATCATGAAATCGGTCTCGCCGGACGAGGGGAATCCTACGAGGGCCGATAGTCCGGGCAGCGGGAAGAACGGAGAGTGAAGTATGAGCGCTAGTGCGGAGGGCGGGGCGTCGGTGAGCCGTACGCGCTACCGCAAACCGTTGGTGATCGGCACTTGTTGTTATGTGCTCGCCGTTGTCGCGGGCATGTTCCTACTGGCGGACGATTTGGGACTTGTCCTGCTGGTCCCCCTGTGGATTGTGCACGGCGTGATTCTCGTCGTACTCATCGAGAAGTTGGGGGCCACCGAATCGAGTCTGTACGCGGCTCTGTTCATCGTCATCACTTCCGCGATGTCCGTGTACGTCATGGGAATGGTGCGTAGTGACCTCACCCTTCAGCAGCGTGGCGAGGAGGTGACGGCCACGGTCGTGAAGGAACGGCTCGACCCGGCCCAGGGCCGTAAGGGGCGTCATTCCCACTACACGCTTGAACGACAAGATGGCACCAGGGTCTCGGGTCCCGAGATGGAAACGACGTCTGATCTGTACAACGTCGGCCAGGTGCTCACGGTGATCGAGGATCCGGAAGGTGAACTGCGTCCCCAGACTCCGGGGCAGGTGGATGTAACGGCTGAACTGCTAGGTGCTGCGGCGCTTGCTCTAGCGGCACTCGGCTCCGTGGGGTGGATGACATGGCGAGGATCGGACGCCGCGAAACGGCGAGACGACGGCAAACCGTCAGCCCGCATGCGCAAGGTGTACAAGACCGTCACCCACAACCACACCACACCCCAGGAGCAAGAGGAAAAGCTCCGGGAGGCCCTGCGTTCCTACCCCGCCGATCGGCGCGGCTACATCAAGGTCCCCCCGGAGGGCTACCCCGACATATCGCAACAGCGAGCTGCTCGAATCGCCTGGGAGATGGGCCTGCGGGCGGAGGCGGTCGGCAACCGCGGGTCGTGGCGCTTCGGTGAGACCGTGATCGAGGAAGTCCCGCACGAATAGGAGTGCGCAACTCGAGCATGGACGGCAGGCAGGGTCCGCGTCGGCAGCAGCCTGACGAAATACGGGCTGCGGCCCGATAGGTGTCGCTCCGACCCTCTACGCTTCCTCGACCGTGATCTGCGCCCCCACCCGCACTCCCCACTCGCTCATCGCTCCGGCCTCCGCCTCCAACACGTGCCGGGAGCGCGTCCGGGGCAGCCCGAACCTGCCCGGCCGCATGGCGCGTACGGCGATGACCGTGAGCCGCCGGTCCAGGCAGGCGACGTCGACTGGCATCCGCATCCGAAAGGTGTGCACGCTGCTGGCGGGGGCCAGAAGCATCGCGCCGTCGACGGAGTGGCGCCCCAGCAGCCCCTTGGCGCGTGCACGGTAGGAGCCGGCGATCTCGAGCGGAACCCGAACGCTCCCACTCCCGGCCCGCCCCTCCACAACCAACGTGCCCGCCCCGTCCCTCCAGCGCCGCCGTCCCATACCGATGGCCTCCCGCAGGCCGCCGTCCGGTCGAACGTATCCGTGCCGAAGTAGATCCAACATGGTGCCAGGGCACCTCGCGTCCGCCGTCCCTCTTTGCTGCTTCCGGTGCGAAACGAGCCGGGACGGAGCCGTGGATCGTGCGACGGGAGGTTGCCGCCTTCGGGTTATGCAACCGTCATGGCTCAAGAAGCCACACGTACGGCTGATTTGAAGCCATAGGACACCGCAGGGAGACAGGTCTCACTCTGGTGCCGATCGACCCTGGTGGATAGCGTTGCTTCTCTGAAGAGAAGCCTCGTTTCACCCAGGAGTCGACAGTGAATCGCAGCCGCCCCGCCCTGCTCGCAGCCCGCACGCTGACCGCCGTTGCGGCCCTGACGCTGTCCGCGTGCGGAAGTGGTGACGACAGCGCTGCTGAAAACAGTGACAAGATCGCGGGCGTCGAGACGGGCAATGTGACGTCGGCGGCCCGAAGTCCCAGCGCGTCGGACACCGACGGCCGCCCCAAAATCACGTTCCCTTCTGAAGCGAAGAACGTTTTCGAGTATGAGAAGACTGGAAATGCAACGAAGGACGCGGCACTCGCGGACAGTACGCTGAGTGTCAACTCCGTTGATGAGGCGATCTTCGAGGGAAACACGGACACCAAGGCCCTCGGCTTCTACAACGCCGAGTCGGCCCTGAGTGACTCCATCACGTATGCCCTGGGGTACATCAACGAGAAGCATACGTGGGTTGGTGAGACTCGGTACTTTGACTACAAGGTGAATCTATCCGGAGGCGAGCAGGCGTACGTCACTTACTGCTCAGATGAGAGTAAGTCATTCATCAAGGACAAGAAGACAGGAAAGGTCGAGAGCACGCCGACGACGGAGGACAGTTACGTCCTTTACAACACAAAGCTCACGAAGAACGCTGAGGGTGTTTGGCAGACGACCGACATCGCGTCACACCGGGGGGACAAGCAGTGCCAGCCATGAGGAACTATCCAACGGGTGCGTCCGTTGTCACGCTTGTTCCAGTGTCCGTGGGGTAATGGTGGCGTAGAACTCGTAACACGATCTTGCCGAGTATGCGATGCGGCCGGGCATTTCAGCCTGGTGCTCGGTCAGTTCAGCTGGCACTTTGGGCACTGGTCGCCCACACCATGCCGGCCACAAGGGGGTGGCCACTTGCAGGGGGCGGATCACGTGAGCGCAAGCGAGGGACGGCAGCACTGGGAGTTGCTGCCCGGCGCCGGTCTGGGGCCACTGCGGTTCGGGATGAGCCCGGCCGAGGTCGCCGGCGCGCTCCGGGTCTCTGAGCCGCAGAAACGGGTGGGCGGTCCCTACACGCAGGAAGACTTCGCCGGAGGGGTGAAGGTGTTCTACGATGCAGGCAAGTTGGCGTGCATTGTCCTGGATGCGGACACGGGTCCGCAGGTCATGCTGGCGGGCTTTGCACTGGTCGGCCGCGATCCCGAGCAGGCGCACAGGTTCCTTCTCGACTACGCCGCCGAGCACGGGAGTTGCCTGTTGTACACCCGCGATGACTCCCTCGCCCTGACCGATCTGGGGGTTCTTCTGCGCTCACAAGAGGTAGGTGGCGTGCGGATGTCGCGGCCGGTCTTCGTGAGGGAGGACTGGCTGGAGTCGGAGTACTACCGCGACCGCCTCCCGTTGGAGGGCGCCCCGGCCACCGATGAATCGCCTTGGCAGTCGTAGACGCGCGTGCCGCTGCCGCTGCCGCAGCGGGACGGGCGTGACCGTCACCACCGACTATGGAACAGAGCCGATCGTTTGACAGCCCGGACCCTCGCGATCGCCGTCCCTCTTTGCTGCTTCCGGTGCGAAACGAGCTGGGATGCAGCCGTGGATCGTGCGATCGGAGGTTGCCGCCTTCGGGTTGTGCAACCGTTATGGCCCAAGAAGTCACACGTACAGCTGATTTGAAGCCGTGGGACACTGCAAGGAGACAGGACTCACTCTGGTGTCCCTCGGCCCCGCTGGATAGCGTTGCTTCGCTGAAGAGAAGCCTCGTCCCACCCAGGAGCCGACAGTGAATCGCCGCCGCCCCACCCTGCTCGCAGCGCTCGCGCTGACCGCCGCTGCGGCGCTGACAATGTCTGCGTGCGGAAGCGACGACGACAGTTCCGGCGACAACGACAAGATCGCGGGAGCGGACACGGGCAGTGATCCGTCGGCCTCGCCGAGCCCGTCCCCCTCGTCCACTGGAGCAGCCGACCGACCCAAGGTGGAGCTTCCGGCAGACCTGGAACTGACCTTCGAGGGGGCTGAGACGGGAGACCCTGTGAAGGACGCTGTACTTGCCGACAGCGCGGAACGGATGCGTGCCGTAGACGCCGCGATCGCCGGAACGGACCCCGAGAGCAAGGCGCTCGGCTTTTACAACACGGGTAAGGCCCTGGAAGCAGCCGTGTCGTGGGTCGGGCAGTTCGAACAGGCCAATGCCACTGTGACCGGTGAGGTTCGGTACTTCGATCGGAAGGTGACGCTCAAGGACAAGGCCTCTGCCGTCCTCACGTTCTGCGCGGATGAGAGCAAGGGCTTCAGCAAGGACAAGAAGACCGGCAAGGTCGCCAAGACGCCTGTCACAAAGAACAGCTACGTCCTGTACAACACCAGGCTCGACAAAAACGCCGACGGTGTCTGGCAGACATCGCAAATCATCTCTACGAGGGGGGCGGCTCAATGCCAGCCGTAGTGAGAGTGTCGGTGTGCGCAGCCGTGTTGGCGGGTGTCACGGTACTGGCCTCAGGGTCGACGGCTTGGGCCGATGTCGTGCCGGGTGGTGAAGGCACGGGATCTGAGACACAGGTGAACGGAGGCAAGGAGAACCAAGCCGTCTCCGCGACCGCCGGTGCCGTCGTCTACGAGCGTTCCAGGAATGGCTCGGGGGAGTCCGTCGGCCCCGTGGCTGCTGCGACGAACTGGACGCCGCCCGCTTGCTACTACGCTCCGAAGTACACCCCAGAGCAGTTGCAGAAGGTCAAGGAGCCTGTCTGGGAGGCCGGGTCGACGGGCTACGAGTGGGATGCGGAGCAGCGTGACAAGTACGTGAACGGGCACCCGTACAAGGACTTCAACAAGGAGAAGGCCGGCGAGGGTTACTGGTGGGACTCCTATGTCGCCGTCGGCCGGGAAGGCGACCCGGGCGCGCTCGACTGCACGAAGGAGACCTTCTGGGTGGATACCGGTGACGATCCGCCGGCGGACATCCCGGAGGCGATCACGCCGGAGGTCCTCGCCCAGCTCGCCTACGCCGAGATCCGCGTACCCACCACCGAGGTGGACCTGGCACCCGCAGGCGCGACGAAGGTGAACCTCCCGACGTGGGCCTGGCTCGACGCGGCGACGTTCAAGCCCGTGTCGGTGACGGCTTCCGTGCCGCTGCTGGGAGTCGAGGCGACCACCACGGCTGAGCCGGTGTCGGTGAAAATCGAACCCGGTACGGCGGACGCCGAGACCTATCCGGCCTCCGGGGTGTGCGAGTTCGCGAACGGGAGCATCGGTGAGCCCTACGCGAAGGGAAAGGCCGATGAGACGCCGCCCTGCGGCGTGAAGTACCTCCGTTCGTCGGGCGACGGGTCGTACCAGCTCAAGGCCACGGTCACCTGGAAGATCCACTGGACCGGTACCGGCGTCGCAGGCGAGCAGCCGTTGCCCGACGGGAACTTCGGCGGAGAACAGGACGTCGTCGTCCAGGAGATCCAGGCCGTCAACCGCTGATCGGTGTCACCAGCCCGCCGTGCCGTATTTGATCCCCTCGACCAAGCTTCTCGACGGCAGCTACCAAGGCTCATTCGCAGTGGGGCGGCCTCGTAATGGTGTTGTCCGGCGGACCGGGATGCGGGTAGGAAGAGCGCATGACTGGACTCGGTGCCGTATTCCGTCCTCAGCTTGCCCCCGAGCGGTTGCGTGCCGTGGCTCGGGTTGCCGATGAGGTGAGGCTCGAGGAGTTGTGGTTGTGGGAGGACTGTTTCCGGGAAGGCGGGATCTCCACCGCTGCCGCTGCCCTCGCGTGGACCGAGCGGGTGCGGGTCGGGGTCGGGCTGTTGCCCGTGCCGTTGCGGAACGTGGCCCTCACCGCGATGGAGGCCGCCACGCTGGACCGGATGTTCCCCGGCCGTGCCGTCCTCGGCGTGGGGCATGGGGTGCAGGACTGGATGGGGCAGGTCGGGGCGCGGGTCGAGTCGCCCGTCACGCTGTTGCGGGAGTATCTGGTGTCGCTGCGGGCCTTGCTGGGTGGGGAGCGCGTGACGACCGAGGGGCGCTACGTCCGGCTCGACGGCGTCGCGCTCGACTGGCCGCCTGAGCAGGCCGTCGAGGTGTTCGCCGGTGCCACCGGGCCCCGTTCGCTGCGGCTGACCGGTGAGGCCGCCGACGGGACCGTTCTCACCGCGAACACTCCGCCCGACGGTGTGCGCCAAGCCCGGCGGCTCATCGACGAAGGGCGCGCGGCGGCCGGGCGGACGGGGGCGCACAAGGTCGTCGTGTATCTCCTTGCCGCCACCGGGGCAGGCGCCCGTGAACGCCTGCGGGCCGAACTGGTCGCCGAAGGCGTCGAGGCCGTGCCCGATCTCGGGGTCGCAGGGGACGCGGGTGCCGTTGCCGAGGCCGTGCAGCGGTTGGCCGACGCCGGGGCCGACACGGTGATTCTCCAGCCGACCGGTGACGAGCCCGATCCGGAGCGGTTCGTGCGGTTCGCCGCCGAGCAGGTCCGGCCCCTGGTGGGGGTCTAGTTCGAGTTCGACCCAGGGGCGGCTCTGCTTGGCCACCAGGTCCGGTCCGGTCCGGGTCGGTCCTGGCGATCACGTCTCTTGGTTCGTTCGTCTTTCATTTCGTTGGATCGGATCCGTCCCCATGGCGCAGCCCCACGCCACCCCCAACCCGCGTTCCTTCGACGAGCTCGTGGACGAAGGCGCCTCCGTGCCCACCGAGGGGTGGGACTTCTCCTGGTTCGAGGGGCGGGCCACCGAGGCGCGGCCGTCGTGGGGGTACGCGCGGTCCATGGCGGGGCGGCTGGCCGAGGCCGCGGCCGTACTGGACGTGCAGACCGGGGGAGGGGAGGTGCTGGACTTCGCCCTCGAAACCGTCGGCCCTCAGCGGCCCCCTCTCGTCGTCGCCACCGAGGGCTGGGCGCCCAACGTCGCCAAGGCCACCCGGCTGCTGTGCCGGCGCGGTGTGCCGGTGGTCGCCTCGGCCGACGACGCGCCGCTTCCCTTCGCGGACGGCGCCTTCGACCTGGTCGTGAGCCGACATCCGGTCGAGCCGCACTGGGACGACGTCGCCCGCGTGCTCGCGCCCGGGGGCACGTACTTCGCCCAGCACGTCGGGCCGGCCAGTGTCTTCGAGCTCATCGAGTACTTCCTCGGGCCGCTGCCGGAATCCAGTCGCCACCACCGGCATCCCGAGCGTGAGCGTGCCGACGCCGAAGCCGCGGGGCTCGAGGTCGTGGACGTGCGGGCGGAGCGGCTGCGGATGGAGTTCCTCGACGTCGGCGCCGTCGTCCATTTTCTGCGCAAGGTGGTGTGGATGGTCCCCGGTTTCACCGTCGAGGCGTACCGGGACCGGCTGCGCGCACTGCACGAGCGCATCGAGGCCGACGGCCCCTTCGTCGCCCACAGTTCCCGTCATCTCTTCGACGTGCGCAAGCCGGATCCCAAGCCATAGCGGTAGTGGCGGTCGTCGTGGTGGCTGTGGCACCTTCGAGTTCGCCTCCTCATGCGTGCGCTCCCACCGTCACCTCGCCGATCACCAGCTCCGCCGCCGCCTCCAGTACGTCCCCCACCCGTTCCGCACACGCCGCCAGTTCCCGTTCCTGCCGTGCCGTCAGGCGTCCCAGCGGCTCGACCGTGACGGTCGTACGGCGGCCCCGGCGCCGCTGGTGCCAGACGCCCGCCACGACCCCGTCCACCAGCAGCACGGGGAAGTTGCCCGCCTGCCCGCCCGCCAGCGCCCGCTGGTAGGCGGCCCCCGGGAAGAGCAGCTCCCGGGGCTGCGCGGCGATGACGTACGCGTCGAAGTACGGCAGCAACCGCACCCCCCGCGTCAGTTCGTCCCGTTCCTGTCCGGCCGGGAAGTCGGTGTCGCCGGCCACCACCCACGCCGGCGTGCCCTCGAAGCGGACCTCCTCGATGTCGCCCGCGGCGGCCAGCTCGGCGTAGCGGGACCGCGCCCAGCCGGGTGGGGCGGCCAGCCAACGGGCGAAGTGCTGGGGTGTCGCGGGTCCGTAGGCGTGCAGGTAACGGCGTACGAGGAGTCGCGACGCCTCCTCGGGCGGCAGCGGGGTGAAGTGGGGCGGGCGGGTGTACGTCACCTTGCGGCCGCGGTTCGGGCCGAAGGAGAGGGCGCCGCACTGGCCGGCCCGGTGCAGTACCTGGCGCCAGCGCGGCCACATGGTCTGGAACGCGGGCATCACCAGATCGCCGGCCCAGGGACCGGTGCGGGCGACGACCTCCTCGCCGAGTTCGTCGATGGTCAGGAACGTGCCCTCGAGCGCGTCGCCGATCGCCGACACGACCTGCTCGGCCCGTTCCCCGGTGAGGCGTACGTCGGCCGGGAAGGCGGACGCACCGGTGGGGATCGCGGGCAGCGCGGCGCACCACATCGGCAGGTCGGGGGTCGGGAGCAGGTGCACCGTCCCGCGCGGGCCGTGCGTCTTCACCAGCGAGGGCGGCGGCGGAGCTGCCGGTGCGGCAGGCGTCGCCGGTGACGCGGGCGCTGCGGGCGAAGCGGTCGGCCACAGGGCGCTGCGTACGTCCGCGCGGGTCACTCCGTCGGCCCGCAGGCCGACCGACAGCTCGGCCGCCGACAGTACCTGGGCGTGGACGCCGGGCATCGTGGCGGCCACGTCGGCGACGGGCGTGCCCGTTCGGGCGGACATGGCCAGGAACTGTCGTTCGAAGCGTCGTGCGCTCGCCGCCGCCCAAGTGATCTCCGTTGTCCTTGTCATGAGGTGACGTTAGGAGGTGGATAGGTCAGATCCTGTCCTATTCGTCGTCGGAGTGGGGATCTTCCGGGCGTAAGTGGCGCACCTTCGCAAATATTCACGCGGGTGATGGCAGGGTGCGAAATCGCCCGCCAATCCTCACAGGGTGTCCACATCGTTATTCACCGTTGTCCTCTTCGGGTCGAACCAGCCCGCCTGGTCGCGTAAGTTCGAACCCAGGTAATTCGCGTGAGCAAAGCTGCGCGTGTGGCACCGCGCAGTGGAGGGGGCTGCGCGGTGCCGAGTCAAGTGGGCGCGCGTCGCCGGCGTCACCCGGATGGGGGGTGCGGGCTCGTCTGTGAATCGGGTGGCGTGCCGAAGGATCCGCTGTGATTTGGCCATGATTCAGGGCGGAACAAGGGCTTCCGTGGTCATCCAGGCGTCGCCGGGCGACTTCGGAGAGTAGTTGTGGCACGCCGATGCACACGGCATCACTTACAAAGGGTTATGGTGGAAACCCCCCCTCGGGCCGGTCCGTATCCCCCCCCCCACGGACCGGCCCGTTTTTTCTGCCCACCCGCGGGCCTCTCGCGGGCTCTCTCGCCGGTTCCGTTCCCGCGCCGCAGCTTCTGGCGGTACGCCCGTAACGAGGAGTTCACCGGTGCGCCGTCCTGTGTCGTGGCATGGCGGCGCTTGTTCCAGGGCATAAGGCAAGCAGGTCGATGCCCGAACCACGGGTGTCGGATCTCAGCGGACGGCACGGAGCCGTCCGCCCGGGAGGCCCTTTGCACCAGCCCCACCGTGCGGTCACGGCACGGAAGACGCGGCGGAGGACCGGTCCGCGGTCCGCGCCAGTGCAGGGCGGCCCCGAGGACTTGTCTGACTGTTCCCGTCCGGCAGGCCTCAGAGCGGTCGGCTCGTTCCCGCCCTCCCGGCCCAGCGTCCACTCCGTCGCTCCCCGACCTCTTCCGAGGGGGTACGTCCTTCCGTGGTGACCAGCACAAAGCGCCACAAGCCCGATAGGCGCACCTACGTTCTCGACACCAGCGTCCTGCTGGCCGACCCGAACGCTCTGAACCGCTTCGACGAGCACGAAGTCGTGCTCCCGATCGTCGTGGTGACGGAGCTGGAGGCCAAACGGCACCATCCCGAACTCGGCTACTTCGCCCGGCAGGCCCTGCGCCTGCTCGACGAGTTCCGGGTACGGCACGGTCGCCTCGACGCCCCCATTCCGATCGGGGATCTCGGCGGCACCGTCCGGGTCGAGCTCAACCACTCGGACCCCAGCGTGCTGCCCAGCGGCTACCGCCTGGGGGACAACGACTCCCGCATCCTCGCGGTCGCCCGCAATCTGCAGGCGGAGGGATTCGACGTCACCGTCGTCTCGAAGGACCTCCCGCTCCGGATCAAGGCGTCCTCCGTCGGTCTCCTCGCCGAGGAGTACCGCGCCGAGCTGGCCATCACGGACGCCTCCGGCTGGACCGGAATGTCCGAACTCACCCTGCCGGGTGAGCAGGTGGACGTGCTCTTCGAGGAGAGCCGGATCTACGTCCCCGAGGCCGCCGACCTGCCGGTGCACACCGGTCTGACCATCCAGTCGGAGCGCGGCAAGGCCCTCGGCCGGGTCACGCCCGACGGCAACGTCCGCCTGGTGCGCGGCGACCGGGAGGCGTTCGGCATCAAGGGCCGCAGCGCCGAGCAGCGGATCGCGCTCGACCTGCTCCTCGACCCGGACGTCGGCATCGTGTCGATGGGCGGCCGGGCAGGCACCGGCAAGTCGGCGCTGGCGCTGTGCGCGGGGCTGGAGGCCGTGCTGGAACGCCGGCAGCACCAGAAGGTGATGGTCTTCCGGCCGCTGTACGCCGTGGGCGGGCAGGAGCTGGGCTATCTGCCGGGCTCCGAGGCGGAGAAGATGAGCCCCTGGGCACAGGCGGTCTTCGACACCCTGTCGGCGGTCACCAGCCGGGAGGTCATCGAGGAGGTCACCGCCCGCGGCATGCTGGAGGTCCTCCCGCTCACCCACATCCGCGGCCGCTCGCTGCACGACGCGTTCGTGATCGTGGACGAGGCCCAGTCGCTCGAGCGGAACGTCCTGCTGACCGTGCTGTCCCGGATCGGGGCCAATTCACGGGTCGTACTCACCCATGACGTGGCACAGCGGGACAATCTGCGGGTGGGTCGGTACGACGGAGTCGTCGCCGTCATCGAGAAGCTGAAGGGGCATCCGCTCTTCGCGCACGTCACCCTGACGCGCTCCGAGAGGTCCCAGATCGCGGCCCTGGTGACCGAAATGCTGGAGGACGGCCACATCTGACCCGTCTCTGACCCGTCCGAGAACTCCGACCCGGCAAGGGTCGGTTACCCGGCAGTCGGCGCCGTCCGGAAAGGCCAAGAGCCTAGCCGGGCGGCGCCTCGGCGTGTGCGGGTTTCCGTGAATCCCCTGGGCCAAACGGGATGTGAGCTTTCACACGCAACACAGAATTGCCTCACCCCGCAGGGTTACGGCAGAGTCTCAGTCCTGTCAGGCCCCGCATACGACACACCTGTACCCCCAGCGGTACGGCACCACAGAAGCACCAGAGCCAACTCCATAGCCGAGTCGTATGCCGCCCGAGCACCACGCGGCGCTCCCCGTCGGGGAGTTGTCCACCGGGCCCGTGTCTCCCGTGACCCGTTAGTTGGGGAGGCCAGCGCCAGGGGCACGATTGCGTCCGCGAGGGTCACCGAAGCGGGCGATGCTGGAAGGAAACCGTGTGAGCCGGATCTCGGTCCGGGGATTCGCAGTGGCCTCGGCCACGGCGGTCACCGCCGTCGGAAGCGTCGTCGGAGTTGCCTCGGGCAGCGTCGCGCAGAACAACGACGACGCGGAGGCGACGGCAGCAGGCACGACGCTGCTTGCCGACATCCCCATGGGTGAGCAGGCGCAGGTGCAGACCGCGTCCCTGACGCAGCAGGCCGACGTGCAGGCCATCGCCGCGGACGCCACCGCCAAGAAGGATGCCGAGGAGTCGGCCCGCAAGGCAGCCGCCGAGTCCGCGATCGCCAAGAAGGAGGCCGCCGAGAAGGAGGCCAAGGCGAAGAAGGAGGCCGAGGAGCGGGAGAAGCTCGAGCAGGCCGCCAGCCGCAGCGCGAGCCGCGACGCCTCCGACATCCCGGTCCAGAGCTCGTACTCCGTGTCCGAGGTGCAGGCCATCGCCCGGCAGATCGTGCCGAGCGGGCAGTTCCAGTGCTTCAGCAACATCGTGGACCACGAGTCCACGTGGAACTACCAGGCGGTCAACCCCTCCTCGGGTGCGTACGGACTCGTCCAGGCGCTGCCCGCCGGCAAGATGTCGTCCGCGGGCGCCGACTGGCGGACCAACCCGGCCACCCAGATCAAATGGGGCGTCAACTACATGAACGAGCGCTACGGCAGCCCGTGTGACGCCTGGGCGTACTGGCAGGCGAACGGCAGCTACTGAATCCGGCGCCCCGCGCTCAACCCCGCACAGCCCCTCACCGTCCTTACGGTGAGGGGCTTTCGCGCTCCTGCCATGTACGGTCGGACCCGAAACGACTCCGGGGGGAGTGGTGGGGAAATACGGGGGAAGAGGACGGATCATGTCGCGAGTGCCAGGGTGGCTCGGCCGGCTCGGCGCCGGACTGACGCAGATGAGCGAGCGGTTGGACCAGCGTCGCGAGGCGGCGCGGCGGGACGACGCCGACGCCGGACCGACGCCGGCCTCCAACCACTCCAACCACTCCGACCGCTCCAACCACTCCGGCCGCTCCGGTCGCTCCGACGACTCCGGCCACTCCGGCCGTGTGTCGTCGTCCCCGGAGGACGCGGCACCTGAACACTCCTCATATTCCTCGCACTCCCCCGCCGACCCGGCACAGGCCGTGCCCTGGGGAGTACGGGTCGCCGCGGAGGCCGGGTGGCGGCTGCTGGTGCTCGCGGGCACCGTGTGGGTGCTGATGCGGGTCATCAGCGCCGTACAACTGGTGGTGCTGGCGTTCGTGGCCGCGCTGCTGATCACGGCGCTGCTCCAGCCGACCGTGGCCTGGCTGCGCCGGCACGGGGTGCCGCGGGGTCCTGCCACCGCCCTGACCGCGATCCTCGGGTTCGTGGTGATGGGGCTGATCGGCTGGTTCGTCACCTGGCAGGTCATGGAGAACATCGACAACCTCTCCGACCAGGTCCAGGACGGCATCGACGAGTTGCGCAACTGGCTGCTCAACAGCCCCTTCCACGTCACCGACAAGCAGATCAACGAGATCGCCAAGAACCTGCGCGACGCGGTCGGCGCCAACACCGACCAGATCACGTCGGCCGGGCTCGAGGGCGTCACGGTCGTCGTCGAGGCGCTCACCGGCATCCTGCTGGCCGCCTTCTCCACGCTCTTCCTGCTCTACGACGGCAAGCGCATCTGGCAGTGGTCGCTGAAGCTGGTACCGGCGGCCGCCCGGCCGGGCGTGGCAGGTGCGGGACCCCGCGCGTGGCGGACGCTGACCGCCTATGTGCGCGGCACGGTGATAGTCGCGCTGATCGACGCCATCTTCATCGGCCTCGGCATCTACTTCCTGGACGTGCCGATGGCCGTCCCGCTGGCCGTGTTCATCTTCCTGTTCGCCTTCATCCCGCTCGTCGGCGCCGTGATGTCGGGCGCGCTCGCGGTCGTCGTGGCACTGGTGACGCAGGGCATGTTCGCGGCGGTCATGACGCTCGTGGTGGTGCTGGTGGTGCAGCAGATCGAGGGGCACATCCTGCAGCCGTTCATCCTGGGGCGCGCGGTGCGGGTACATCCGCTGGCGGTGGTGCTGTCGGTGGCCGCGGGCGGCCTGGTGGCCGGCATCGGCGGCGCGGTGGTCGCCGTACCGCTGGTGGCGGTGACCAACACCGTCGTGGGCTATCTGCGGGCGTACTCCCGCGAGGCCGCCGTACGGCATACGCCGAAGCCGCACGGCGCCACCTCCACGGACGCCTCACCGGCGATCGATCCGCCGCCCGAGCCGCCCGAGCCGCCCGAGCCGCCCGAGTCGCCCAAGTCGCCCAAGCTGTCCAAGTCGTCGGCGTCGCCGGAGGGCGATCCACCGTCGGACACCTCCCCGGCGTGACGAACGCGAAGGGCCCGCCCACCTCTCGGTGAGCGGGCCCTTCGCGTCGTGCGAACGGGAGTGCCTACTCGGCGGCCAGGACCGCCTCGGCGTCCAGCGTGACGCCGACGGCCTCGACCACGGCGGCGATCTTGAACGCCTCCTGGATCGTCTCGCGGTCGACACCGGCCTTGCGGAGCACCTGCTCGTGCGAGTCCAGGCACATGCCGCAGCCGTTGATGGCGGACACCGCGAAGGACCACAGCTCGAAGTCGACCTTGTCGACGCCCGGGTTGCCGATGACGTTCATCCGCAGGCCGGCGCGCAGAGTGCCGTACTCGTGGTCCGACAGCAGGTGCCGGGTGCGGTAGAAGACGTTGTTCATCGCCATGACGGCGGCGGCCGACTTGGCGGCCTTGTACGCCTCGGGCGTGAGGTTGGCCTTCGCCTCCGGCTCCAGTTCGCGCAGCACGATGGGGGAGCGGGAGGCGATGGCGGTCGCCAGCACGGTGCCCCAGAGCTGCTGCGCCGGGAGGTCGGAGTTGCCGATGACCGAGCCCAGGTTGAGCTTCAGGTCCTTGGCGTAGTCCGGTACGGCGGACTTCAGGGAGTCGAGAGACATGTCAGATCACTCCCCGGAGAGCAGCGCGACCGGGTCAAGGGTCTCGTCGCCCTTGCTCCAGTTGCACGGGCAGAGCTCGTCGGTCTGCAGGGCGTCGAGGACCCGCAGGACCTCCTTGGGGTTACGGCCGACCGAGCCGGCGGTCACCATGGAGAACTGGATCTCGTTGTTCTGGTCCACGATGAACACGGCGCGCTTGGCGAAGCCGTCCTCGCCCTCGATGCCGAGGTCGCGCATCAGCTCGTGCCGGGAGTCCGCCATCATCGGGAACGGCAGGCCGGTCAGGTCCGGGTGGTCCTTGCGCCAGGCGTGGTGGACGAACTCGGAGTCGCCGGAGAAGCCGAGGACCTGGGCGTCACGGTCGGCGAACTCGTCGTTCAGCTTGCCGAAGGCGGCGATCTCGGTCGGGCACACGAAGGTGAAGTCCTTGGGCCACGCGAAGACGACCTTCCACTGACCCTCGTAGGTCTTGTGGTTGATCTGCTCGAACTCCTCGCCCTTCTCCAGCGAGACACAGGCGGTCAGATCGAACTCGGGGAACTTGTCACCGACAGTGAGCACGCGCTCTCCAAAAAGTGCAGCGAGGAAACGCCCGGATTGCGAGCGTTTCCCACGGGTTGGACGTTAATGATGTTGGCACAGGGTGCATTGATTAGTGAAATAGCTACACTTGGTCGAGTTGATCGGAGGTGGCTATTAGTGGCAGGTAAGAAGAGGCAGCCCAGCCTCGCCCAACTGCGGGCTTTCGACGCGGTCGCCGAGCATCTGCATTTCCGCGACGCCGCCGCCGCGATCGGTATGAGCCAGCCGGCGCTCTCGGGCGCCGTTTCCGCCCTGGAGGAGGCACTGGGTGTCACCCTCCTGGAGCGTACGACGCGCAAGGTGCTGCTCTCGCCGGCCGGCGCCCGGCTCGCGGTGCGGACCAAGGCGGTACTGGCGGAGGTGGGCGCGCTGCTGGCGGAGGCGGAGGCGGTACGGGCGCCGTTCACCGGGGCGCTGCGGCTCGGGGTCATCCCGACGGTGGCGCCGTACCTGCTGCCGAGCGTGCTGCGTCTCGTCCACGACCGTTACCCGGACCTCGACCTCCAGGTCCACGAGGAGCAGACCGCGAGCCTTCTGGACGGCCTCACGACCGGCCGTCTCGACCTGCTTCTGCTGGCGGTGCCCCTGGGCGTGCCCGGAGTGACGGAACTCCCCCTCTTCGACGAGGACTTCGTCCTCGTCACGCCGCTGGACCACCGGCTCGGGGGCCGGGAGGGGCTCTCGCGTGCGGTGCTGCGCGAGCTGAAGCTGCTGCTGCTCGACGAGGGGCACTGCCTGCGCGACCAGGCGCTCGACATCTGCCGGGAGGCGGGCCGCGCGGGTGTCCCGGCGACGACCACGGCCGCCGGTCTGTCGACGCTGGTGCAACTGGTGGCCGGCGGGCTCGGGGTGACGCTGCTGCCGCGCACCGCCGTCCGCGTGGAGACCTCCCGCTCCAGCCAGCTCCTCACCGCCTCCTTCGCCGACCCGGCCCCCACCCGCCGCATCGCCCTCGCCATGCGCACGGGCGCGGCCCGCTCGGCGGAGTACGAGGAACTGGCGTCGGCCCTCCGGGAGGCGATGACGGACCTGCCGGTCCGGACGGTGCACGACTGAGGGACGGCGCACGACTGAGGGACCGAGCGGCCACCCGGGCGGTCGCGCGGCCGCTCAGTCCCTCGGTCCCTCAGTCCCTCGGTCCCCCTGCCCCTCGGTCATCGAACCGCGGGGCTACTCCGTGCGCAGCCCCTCCGGCCGCATCAGCCGCAGCAGCGGAGGCAGGCTGCACAGCGTCACCGCCAGGACGACCGCCGCGCCGATGCCGGTCATGGACAGGACGCCGGTCCAGTCGACGTGGACCGGGGTGTTCGTCATCTTCAGCAGCACCGTGCCCAGCGTCAGCCCCACCACCGAGGCCAGCACCAGGCCGAGCGCGATGGGAATCGCCGTCTGCCACAGGACCGACACGCTCAGCGTGCGGCGCCGGGTGCCGAAGGCGACCAGGGCCGACAGCAGCTTCTTGCGCTCGCGCAACTGCTCAAGCTGCGAGACCAGCAGACTGGCCCCGATCAGCGCCAGCACACACGCCGCCCCGACGAGCAGACCGGTGCGGATGGCGTCGAAGCGGTCGGTCCGCTCCGTCTCCGACCACGTCATGGTGTCCGCCAGGGGGTCGATGCCCGCCGCGGTGTTCCGCACCAGGTCGTGCACGTCCGCCACCGACTCGTCGAGCTTCAGGTAGGCGTGACCCTCCAGGGTCGGCGCGAGCGCCTCGGGCATCGCCTTCGGCGTGATCAGGAAGCCGCCGCGGTCGGTCCCGGCCAGCAGACCCTTGCGCGGCTTCGCCGCCTTCACGTCCTGCGGCACCGTCCAGGGGACCTCCCGGCCCTTCGGACTGCCCTCGTACGACGGGTCCGCGTACAGCTTCCGGCCCGGTTCGCCGAACTCGGACTCGTCGAGCCCGGTGTCCCACTCGGAGCCGTGCACGGCGAACACGTCACCGTCGCGGCACGAGGAGAGGTTGGCGATCTCGCGCAGCGCCGTACAGTCGCCCACGGTCAGCATCGTGCCGTTCTCCGGGTCCGCGGCGCTGTCGCCGAGGTAGCCCTCGCCGTAGGCGTAGACCGCCGTCACGCCCTCGGTGTCGCGGAACTTCTGGGCGGCGGACGCCAGCGGCACCTCGGTCGGCAGCGTCGCCTCCATCTGTGCCAGCGAGGTGTCCTGCCCGGTGGACTTGGTGTAGTCGTTTTCGACGCCGGCGAACAGCATCTGCAGCGCGATCGCCCCGGCCACCGCCACCGCGATGCCGTTGACCATACGGGCGGCCGTACCGCTGCTGAGCTGCAGCCTGCGCACGGCCAGTTGCCAGGCCACGCCGCCGGAACCGAGCCGGCCGACGACCGCCTCCACGATCCACGGCAGCAGCGCGGTCACGCCGACCAGGAGCAGCACGACGCCGCCGGTCACCAGATACTGGTTGAAGTCGCCGTTCTCGCGTCCGTTGCCGATCATCGGGTAGAGCATGGCCAGTCCGGCCAGCGGCAGCAGCAGCCGCCACCACAGCCGGCGCCGCCGCGGGCTCCCCGAACGCACCACGCCGAGCGGTTCGATGACCACCCCGCGCAGCGCGAACAGCGTCACCAGTACGGCCGCCGCCGGTACCGCCACCGCCACCAGCAGGGCCAGCAGCGGCGAGGGGTTGAGGTAGCTCGGGAACACGCTGATGCCGAACACCTCGGCCGAGCCCGCGAGCCGGCGCCCGACCATGAAGAACCCGGCGCCGAAGACGAGCCCCAGCACCGCGCCCGCCATTGCCTCGCCGGCGGCGATCCGCCGGGTCATGTGGCTGTCCGAGCCCACCAGCCGCAGCGCCGCGAGCCGCCGGTCCCGCCGCTCGCCGCCGAACCGTACGGCCGCGGCGATGAAGACGGCGACCGGCATCAGCAGCACCACGAAGACGACGAGGATCAGCAGGAGCAGTACCGGGTCGGACCGCTCGGAAACGGGCTCCGGGTCTCCGAACCGGTCGATCCGTTCGATCCGGCCGCTCTGGAAGTGCGACGCGAGCCCTTCGGCGCCCTGGTAGAAGGCGAGTTCGGCCGAGCCGATCAGCCCGCTCTCCCCGATCGTGCCGACGATCCGGTCCGGCAGCCGCTCGCGCAGGAGGGCGCCGGAGTCCGACTCCAGCAACTCCTTCAGCGCGGGGGACACCACCATCTCGCCCTCCGCCGGGAACTTCTCCAGACCCGGCGGCAGCGGCGCCCGCGGCCCCTCGGGCTCGAGAGCCCGGCCCCGGACGTTGTCCTGACGGAAGTCCGTGTCGACCCTGGCGACCACGAGGGTGTCGTTCGCCTTCGGCATCTGTTGGCTGGAGAAGGAGATGTCGGAGCGTGCCGACTCCCGTTCGTGCCGGACGGTCAGCGCGTTCGGCAGCGCCGTCGTCAGCAGGAGCAGCGCCACGCCGAGTCCGACGCCCACGGCCGTCAGGACGGCCCGCGTCCAGCCCTCACGCCCGCCGGTGAAGGCGAAGCGGACGCCCAGCGTCAGGTCGGCGGCCCACTGGCGGACGTTCATACGACCCGCTCCATGTCCCGGGACTTGCCGTCGCGTACGACGATCTCGCGGTCGGAGTAGGCGGCCACCCGTGCCTCGTGGGTGACCAGGACGACGGCAGCGTTGGTGGAGCGGGCGGCGTCGGTGAGGAGTTCCATGACGCGCTCGCCGTTGAGGGAGTCCAGCGCGCCGGTCGGTTCGTCGGCGAAGAGCACACGCGGGTTGGTGACCAGGGACCGGGCCACGGCGACCCGCTGTCCCTGGCCGCCGGAGACCTCGCCGGGGCGCTTCTTCCCGAGGTCGTCGACCTCCAGCCGTTCCATCCAGGTCAGCGCGGCCCGCTCGGCCTCCTTGCGGGAGGTGCCGTTCAGACGCAGCGGCAGGGCGACGTTCTCGACGCAGGTCAGCTCCGGCACGAGCTGACCGAACTGGAACACGAACCCGAACTCCGAGCGGCGCAGCGCACTGCGCTGGGCGTCGGACATGGCGGACAGCTCACGCCCGTTGTACGTGATCGTCCCCGAGTCGGGCGGGACGATGCCGGCGAGGCAGTGCAGCAGCGTCGACTTGCCGGACCCCGAGGGGCCCATGACGGCGACGACCTCGCCGGGGTGGATGGAGAACTCGGCGCCGTCGAGGGCGAGAGTGGGGCCGTAGGCCTTGCACAGTTGCTCGGCCGAGAGCAGCGAACCTGCGGGAGGAGTCATCGGGTTACCGCCTCACGGAGCTTGTCGAGGCGCGCGGCGGTGAGTTCCAGCCAGCGCAGGTCGGCCTCGAGATGGAACAGGGCGTGGTCGCAGATGAGCTGGTCGGCGAGATCGCCCTTGCGTTTGCGGTCGGTGAGGATGCGCATGCTGCGCAGATGCTCCGAGCGCTGCGTGTCGAGGATGTCGGCGGCGTCGCGGTGGGTGAGCAGCGCCAGGACGACCTTGGTGTAGAGCGTCGACTGGAGATACGGCTCGGGTTTCTCCGGCGTGGCGAGCCACCGCTGTACGTCGGTGATCCCCTCGTCGGTGATCGCGTACCGCTTGCGCTCGGGACCGCCGCCCGTCTCTATGCCGTCGACGACGACGAGGCCGTTCTTCAGCAGGCGGGACATCGTCGAGTAGACCTGGCCGTAGTGCAGTGGCCGGTCGTGACCGAACTTCTCGTCGAAGGCGCGCTTGAGGTCGTAACCGTGGCGCGGCCCGGACTCCAGGAGTCCCAGGAGGGTGTGACCGATGGACATGCGGAGCACTCTACACACGGTGTATACGCGGTATGTATACGTCGTGTGCAGAGATCATGGCGGCGCGTGCGGGATGCCGTACGGGATCGCAGGTGGGGAGTGATTGTCACGGTTCCGCTACGGCGGTGGTGTGGCCCCCGGGCCGGGGCCGCTCCTCGGTGGGCGGCCCCGGCGCGGCAGCGGCCCGGTGTCGCCGGGCAGGCGGCCGGCCTCCGCCAGGGCCCTGCGGAGCAGGAACTCGATCTGGGCGTTGGCCGAGCGCAGTTCGTCGCCGGCCCAGCGGGCCAGCGCCTCGTACACCTGTGGGTCCAGCCGCAGCAGCACCTGCTTGCGCTGCTGCGGCCGACGCCTGGGGACCGGGCCCTCGGCGGGCGCGGAACCCGTCGCCGCATCCGTCGCCGCATCCGTCGCCGAGTCCTTTGTCGAGTCCTTTGCCGGATCCCTCTCCGGATCCTCGGGCGGGGTCGTCACTGGTAGAGCGTCCCCGTGTTCAGGACCGGCTGGGCCGCGCGGTCCCCGCAGAGCACGACCATCAGGTTGGACACCATCGCCGCCTTGCGCTCGTTGTCCAGCTCCACGATGTCCTGCTCGTTGATCCGGGCGAGCGCCGCCTCGACCATGCCGACCGCGCCGTCCACGATCTGGCGCCGGGCCGCGACGACCGCACCGGCCTGCTGCCGCTGGAGCATCGCCGAGGCGATCTCCGGCGCGTACGCGAGGTGCGTGAAGCGGGACTCGATGATCTGCACGCCGGCCGCCTCCACGCGCGCGTGCAGCTCGACGGCGAGCTTCTCGGTGATTTCCTCGGCGTTGCCCCGCAGTGAGAGGCCGTCCTCGTCGTGGGCGTCGTAGGGATACTCGATGGCGATGTGCCGCACGGCCGCCTCGGTCTGGGTGGAGACGAACTCGATGTAGTCGTCCACCTCGAAGGTGGCCTGCGCGGTGTCCTCCACCCGCCACACCACGACGGCGGCCAGCTCGATGGGGTTGCCGTAGGCGTCGTTCACCTTCAGGACGGCCGTCTCGTGGTTGCGCACCCGCGTCGAGATCTTGGTGCGCGAGGTGAAGGGGTTCACCCAGCGCAGTCCGTCCTGCCGGATCGTCCCCCGGTACCGCCCGAAGAGCTGCACCACGCGGGCCTCGCCCGGCGCGACCATGTTCAGCCCGCACATCGCGAGGAAGGCGGCCAGGGCGACGAGGATGCCCCCGATGATCAGCACCGCCTTGCCGCCCGACGAGTCGACCGCCGTGGCGGTGACGATCAGGCCCGCGCCCACGAGCAGTCCGACCAGCCCGAGCAGCAGCGCGAAGCCGCCGCCGATGCTGTGTGCCTGATTCTCGCGCACCCGTGGCGCCGGCATCTCGGGCACATCCGCGGTGACCTGTGGGGCATCGTGCGTGGACATGGGTGGTCCCCCGTTCTCGTTTTTCTAGCTAAGTGATATCACTTTACCAGCAAATGACAACCCTCAACCCCTCTCGTACGTCGGTTCCTATGGAACGGGTGCTGATTCTCACGTCCCCACAAGGCTGGATCAGTTGCCGTTTGTCACATCTCCCGGTGTTAGCTTTCTGAGCTGACCTGAGCGACGAACCTGTGTGACGCGTGAGCGAGACGTGCCCACAGACGACCGAAGCGGAGCGGATCGGACCCATGGGGCGAGCGGAAGAGAGAAAAGCGCGACAGCGTGGCGGCCGCCGCGCCGCGCCGAAACGCCGCCGTTCGTCGGGCGCGAGCGGGAGCGCGGGCGGAGGCGGAGGCACCGGCGGGAAGAGCCGCATACGCCGGCTGTTCACCTGGAAGAAGATCCTCGGGACGTTCTTCGGGCTCTGTCTGCTCGCCATGGGCGCCTTCATCGTCCTGTACATGGTGATCGACATCCCCGAGGGCAACCCCGAGGCCGAGCTGCAGAGCAACGTCTACAAGTACAGCGACGGCAGCGTGATGGTCCGCACCGGCGACCGCAACCGCGAGATCGTCGACCTGGCCAAGGTGCCCAAGGACGTCCAGCGCACCTTCGTCGCCGCCGAGAACAAGACCTTCTACGACGACGCCGGCGTCGACCTCAAGGGCACCACGCGCGGCGTGCTCAACACGCTCTCCGGCAAGGGCGCGCAGGGCGGTTCGACGATCACCCAGCAGTACGTCAAGAACTACTACCTGAGCCAGGAGCAGACGGTCTCCCGCAAGCTCAAGGAACTGGTCATCTCCCTGAAGCTGGACCGGGAGAAGTCCAAGAACTACATCCTCGCCGGCTACATCAACACCAGCTACTACGGCCGCGGCGCCTACGGCATCCAGGCCGCCGCGCAGGCCTACTACCGCGTCGACGCCGAGGACCTGACGGTCGAACAGGGCGCGTACCTCGCGGCCCTGCTCCAGGCCCCGAACCAGTACGACTGGGCGATCGCCAGCGCGACCGGCAAGAAGCTCGCCCAGGAGCGCTGGAACTACGTCCTGGACAACATGGTCGAGCAGAAGTGGCTGAACGCGGGCGACCGGCAGGGCATGACGTTCCCGAAGCCCAAGGAGCCCAAGGCCGCCGCCGGGAAGAAGGGCCAGGTCGGCTATCTGGTGGACGCCGCCGACTACGCCCTCAAGGAGCAGCTCGTCGCCCAGGGCGCCGCCGAAGACATGGAGCAGGCCAAGGCCCTGGTCGACCTCGGCGGCTACACCGTCACCCTCAACATCGACAAGAAGAAGCAGGCCGAGCTGGAGAAGGCGGTCAAGGCCAAGCTCACCAGCAAGCTGGACCCCGACAAGCGCAAGGTCGACGCGGACGTCCAGGCCGGCGCCGTCTCCGTCGACCCGAAGACGGGCTCCGTCGTGGCGATGTACGGCGGCGTGAACTATCTGGAGCACTACACGAACAACGCCACCCGCGACGACTACCAGCCCGCCTCCACCTTCAAGCCGATGATCCTCGCCGCCGCCGTCGACCAGGACGCCGAGACCCAGGACGGCGTGCCGATCACGGCCAACACCATCTACGACGGCACCAGCGAGCGCCAGGTGATGGACGGCGACCAGAAGGTCGGTTTCGCGCCACCCAACGAGGACGACGTCGACTACGGCGACATCGACGTCCAGGAGGCGATGAACAAGTCCGTCAACTCCGTCTTCGCGCAGATGGGCATCGACGTCGGCATGACCGAGGTGCTGAAGGTCGCGGGCGAACTCGGCATGGACACCGAGGACCTGCCGGCCGTGCCCGCCCAGACCCTGGGCAGTATGGGCGCCAGCCCGCTGGAGATGGCCGGCGCCTACGCCACCCTCGACAACCACGGCAAGAAGGTCACCCCGGCGATCGTGAAGTCGGTCGAGCACAAGGACCGCACGATCGAGATGCCCGACCCCATCGGCGAGCAGATCATCAGCCGGGAAGCCGCCGACACGGTGACCTCCGTACTCACCGGCGTGGTCAACGACGGTACGGCCAAGACGTCCGTACGGGACAACCCGCTGCGCGACGGCCAGAAGGTGGCCGGCAAGACCGGTACGTCCGACAACAACAAGTCGGCCTGGTTCACGGGCTTCACCCCCGACCTGGTCACCTCGGTCGGCCTGTTCGGCGAGGACGACAAGGCACCGCACCCGCAGGTCCCGATGTACAAGGCCGGCGGCGTCGAATACCGCGTCAACGGCGGTGGCTTCCCGGCGGAGATCTGGGCCGCGTACACCTTCGGAGTCATGGACGAGGTCAGCAAGTTCGACCTGGAGACCAAGCAGGGCGCCGCGGTGCAACCGAGCGACTCGCCGTCGGCCCCCGAGTCGCCCACCCAGTCGCCGAGCCAGGAGGAGACGACCGAGCCGCCCCCGTCGGACGACCCGACGACCGAGCCGCCCCCGTCGAACGATCCGCCGACGACGGAGGACCCTCCGGAGTCGCCCTCGAACTCGCCGTCGAACAGCCCGTCCACCGAACCACCGCCGGACGGCGGCGGGTCCACGGAGCCGGAGGACCCGGACTTCCCCGGCGGGGACGACGGGGACTGGGGGCTGTAGACCCGCGAGACCAGCGAGAGCTGCGAAAGCCGCGGACACGCGCGAAGGGGCGCCCGGTGCTCACCGGGCGCCCCTTCGCGTACGTCTCGGGCCGGTTCGGTTCAGCCCGGGCTCAGCCCCGGTTGAGCTCGAACCAGACCACCTTGCCCGTGCTCAGCCGCGTCGCGCCCCAGCGCCGGGCCAGCCGGTTCACCAGGTACAGCCCGCGCCCGCCCTCGTCCGTCGCCCGCGCCTGCCGCAGCCGGGGCAACTGCGGCACGTCGTCGCCGACCTCGCAGCGCAGCACGTCCGTGCGCAGCAGGCGCAGAGTGACCGGCTTCGTGGCGTACCGCACCGCGTTGGTCACGACCTCGCTGACGAGCAGCTCCACGGAGTCCGTGAGGTCCTCCATGCCCCAGCGGGCGAGCGCGCGCCGGGCCAGCCGGCGGGCACGGCCCGGGGCCGCGTCCTCGGGCTCCAGGAACCAGTACGCCACATCGCTGGGCGCGATGCCGTCGAAGCGGGCGGCGAGCAGCGCGATGTCGTCGTCCCGGTCGCCCGGCCCGAGCATGTCGAGCACCTCGTCGCACAGGGCTTCCAGGGGCGGCGGATGGTCGGGACCGGTGAGCTGCGCGGTCGCCGCGAGGCGCTCCCGGAGCTGCTCTATGCCGGTCCACACGTCGCGCAGCCGGGACTCGACCAGCCCGTCCGTGTACAGGAGCAGGGTCGCGCCGGCCGGGGCGTCCAGTTCCACGGCCTCGAAGTCCACGCCGCCGACGCCGATCGGGGCGCCCGCCGGCACCCGCAGCACCTCGGCGGCACCACCCAGGTGCAGCAGGACGGGCGGCGGGTGGCCCGCGTTGGCGACGGTGATGCGGTGCGACACCGGGTCGTACACCGCGTACAGGCAGGTCGCCATGCGGTCCGTGCCCAGGCGCTGGGCCTGTTCGTCGAGGTGGTGCAGCACCTCCTGCGGCGGCAGGTCAAGACCGGCCAGGGTCTGCGCCGTGGTCCGCAACTGGCCCATGATGGCCGCCGACGTCATGGAGTGGCCCATCACGTCCCCGACGACCAGCGCGACCCGGCTGCCGGGCAGCGGGATGGCGTCGTACCAGTCGCCGCCGACCCGCGCCGTCTCGGCGGCCGGGAGGTAGCGCGAGGCCAGCCGCACGCCGGTGCAGCGCGGCAGGTTCTCCGGGAGCATCGTGCGCTGCAGCTCGTCGGCGATGTACGCCTCACGCCCGTACAGCACCGCCTTGTCGATGCCGAGGGCGCTGTGCGTGGCGAGCTGGGCGGCGACCAGCAGGTCGTCGGCCTCGAAGGCGACGCGCTCCGGGCCGCGCAGGAACAGCGCCGCGCCGATCACCCGGCGCCGGCCGCGCAGCGGGGCGAGAATCGCCCGCCGGCCGTCGGGGACGGCGAAGTCGCGCTCGTCGCCGAGCAGTTCCGGCAGCGCGGCGCGGGCGGCGGGGGTGTCCGTGAAGACCGGGCGCACCCCGCGCAGCACCTCGGCCAGCGCACTGCCCGGCCGCACCTCGCACAGCTCGGAGCCGACCGACTCCAGCTCGGAGGGCTCGGGCTGGGCGGCCGGGGTGAAACCGCTCTCGGTGTCCCGCTCGGCCGGTATGCGGTCGGTGCGCCGCAGCCGCAGCACCAGGGGGCCGGTGGGCCGCTCGTCGCCGACCGGCAGCGGCTCGCGCAGATAGACGAGGATCGCGTCCGCGAACGTCGGCACGGTGGCCCGGCACAGCCCCATCACGATCTCGTCGAGGTCCATGCCCCGGGCGATCCGCCGGGTCGCGGCTCCCACGAACCGGAGCCGGTCCCCGTCCCGCCGCATGGGCGTGGGCTGTCCGGGCGCGGTGAGCTGCCCGGTACGCCGCTCCGAGTCCGACAGCGCGCCACGGCGGTCCGCCGCGCCGGCCGGCGCCGCGGGACCCGGCTGCACGCCACCGGACTGCGCGCCGCCGGACTGCGCGCTGCCCGGTTGCACCGGGACGCCCTCGGACGCGGGCCGCGGCCGGTGCGTGTCGGGCTTGGCGGCCTGCTCGGCGCCCGGCTGGGAGTGCTCGAAGGAGCCAGGTGAACCGGGGGAGCCGGGGGAGTCCGCGCCCGCGGTGGGCGGCGTCTCCCCGGTACGCCCCTGTGCCGATAACGCGGACCCGGAGTCGCGCGGTGGCACGGGGGTACGCAGGAGCGCCCCGCGGGGATCCGTGGGGTCGGCGCCCGTCGAGGGGCGGTCGAAGGAGGTCGGGTGCTCCGTCACGCGTGTCGAATCCGTCCGTCCGGGACTGCCCGCGGCGCGTGCAGTTCGTCCCGCAGAAATCCCGATACCCGCAATACCTGTCCAAGGAACGGGATTCCCGCGTGGTCAGAGGCTGTTCCTGTGTCACCGGCGGACCGTCTGCGGCCCGTCTCCGTGTTGCCCTCGTACCCCTCGCTCACGTCCTGCCGCCCCTCGGTGACGATCGGTCAAGCACAGCGCACGCTCCGCCGTTTGCCGCTGCCGCGCTCCTTGCGGAGGACGATCCTACGTTTCCTGCCCGGGGGCACATCAAGGGTCTCATGAGGACACGTGCGCGGACGTGCGATCCCAGTCCCCCGGCAGCGACGGTACCGCCCACGCCGGATCGGGTCGCCAGTCCTCCCATCCGTCGGCGAACGGCGACCCCCAGGAACGGATCTCCGCGACCGCGGCACGGCCCGCGGAGCGCACCCGCCCGGCGAGGCCGGTGTCCATCAGCCGGTCCCGCTGGGCCTGCGAGAACTCGTCCTCGTCCCGCCAGTGCCAGGTGTGGTCCGGGTGGACGGAGATGTCCAGGAAATGGTCCTCGGAGTCGACCCCGCCCTCCCAACGGGTCAGCGGCTCCTCCAGATTCACGTACCAGTTCTTGAACCGCCAGCCCGGATCCCAGAACAGCCACACCGACCAGGGCTCGCCGGGCCGCGCCAGCTTCAGCACGCCCGTGCCGAACCACCGGTCGCGCTGCACGGTGCGCGGCTTGGTGTAGCGGGTGGCCAGCGGCTCCAGATGCACGGACGTACCGTCGGCCAGTACCGGCTTCACACACTCGGTGCCGGGTGCCAGCCACACGGCGAGCAGTTCGGTGTCGTCGCGTACGACGGTGACGGGGCGGGCGATGTGGAAGTGCGGGCCGCCGTTCTCCCGGTACCGCCACAGGATGTGACTGCCGGGCGCCCAGTAGTCCACCGGGGCCGCCGGGGCCACCGGAGTGCCCGCCTCCGTCGCCGCGCTCACCGTTTCACCGTCTGCCATGGACAGATATTAGGTGCCATGGCCACCCGACGCGCCGATGATCGCGAAGGGCGTCCCGGTTCACGACGGCGGTCAGGTTACGGACAGGTCACGGACGGGTCATCCGCAGCACGTCCAGCGCCTGGTCCAACTGCTCGCCGGTGAGGTCGCCGCGCTCGACGTACCCGCCCTCCAGGACGACCTGACGGATCGTCTTCCGCTCGGCCAGCGCCTTCTTGGCGACCTTCGCGGCCTCCTCGTACCCGATGTACTTGTTCAGCGGCGTGACCACGGACGGCGAGGACTCGGCGTACTCGCGGGCCCGTTCGCGGTGGGCGACGATCCCGTCCACGGTCCGGTCGGCGAGCAGCCGGGAGACGTTGGCGAGCAGCCGTACCGACTCCAGTACGTTCTTGGCGATGACCGGCAGCATGACGTTCAGCTCGAAGTTGCCGGCCGCTCCCGCCGCGGCGACCGTGGCGTCGTTGCCGGTGACCTGGGCGGCGACCATGAGTACGGCCTCGGGGATCACCGGGTTGACCTTGCCGGGCATGATGGACGACCCGGGCTGGAGGTCGGGCAGCGAGATCTCCGCGAGCCCGGTACGCGGCCCGGACGCCATCCAGCGCAGGTCGTTCGCGATCTTCGTCAGCCCGACGCCGATGGTCCGCAGTTGCCCGCTCGTCTCGACGATGCCGTCCCGGGCGCCCTGCGCCTCGAAGTGGTCGCGCGCCTCGGTCAGCGGCAGCCCGGTCGCGCGGGCCACCTCCTCGATGACGGCGGCGGAGAAGCCGGGCGGGGTGTTGATGCCGGTGCCGACGGCGGTGCCGCCCAGCGGCAGCTCGGCGAGGCGCGGGAGGGAGGCGCCCAGCCGCTCGACGCCGTACCGCACCTGGGCGGCGTATCCGCCGAACTCCTGGCCCAGGGTGACGGGCGTGGCGTCCATGAGGTGGGTACGCCCGGACTTCACGACGTCGGCGAACTCCTCCGCCTTGCGCTCCAGGGCCCCGGCGAGGTGGTCCAGGGCCGGGATCAGGTCGCGGGTGACGGCGGCGGTGGCGGCGATGTGGATCGAGGACGGGAAGACGTCGTTGGACGACTGGGAGGCGTTGACGTGGTCGTTGGGGTGCACGTCGCGGCCGAGCCGTTCACCGGCCAGGGTGGCGATGACCTCGTTGGTGTTCATGTTGGACGAGGTCCCCGACCCCGTCTGGAACACGTCGACGGGGAAGTGCTCGTCCCACTTCCCGTCGGCGACCTCGCCGGCCGCGTCCTGGATCGCGCCGGCGACGTCCTTGTCGAGTACGCCCAGTTCGGCGTTGACCTTGGCCGCCGCGCCCTTGATCCGTGCCAGCGCCTCGACGTGGGCGCGCTCGATGCGCTGCCCGGAGACGGGGAAGTTCTCCACGGCGCGCTGCGTCTGGGCCCGCCACTTGGCGTGGGCGGGCACCCGCACCTCGCCCATCGAGTCGTGCTCGGTGCGGAACCCGGTCCTGTCCTGCTCGTCGGCCATCGACGATCACCTCCACCGGTCACAGCGTCCTGGATGCGACCACTGTTCCCCGTATTCCCCGTGTTCCCCGTTTCCCCGTGGAGGTGAACCGTCACGGGCAGGGCTCAGGCGAGTCCGGGGCCCCGCACCGGAATCGTCGTGAACGTCGGGGCCGGCGCCGGATCCTGGAAGAAGTCGTTGCCCTTGTCGTCCACCACGATGAACGCCGGGAAGTCCTCGACCTCGATCTTCCAGACCGCCTCCATGCCGAGCTCCTCGTACTCGACGACCTCGACCTTCTTGATGCAGTCCTGGGCGAGCCGGGCCGCGGGACCGCCGATGGAGCCGAGGTAGAAGCCGCCGTGGCTGTCGCACGCGTCGGTGACCTGCTTGCTCCGGTTGCCCTTGGCGAGCATCACCTTGGAGCCGCCCGCCGCCTGGAACTGCTCGACGTAGGAGTCCATCCGCCCGGCGGTGGTCGGCCCGAAGGACCCGGACGCGTACCCCTCCGGCGTCTTGGCCGGACCCGCGTAGTACACCGGGTGGTCCTTCAGGTACTGCGGCATCTCCTCGCCCGCGTCCAGCCGCTCCTTGATCTTGGCGTGCGCGATGTCGCGGGCCACGACCAGCGGACCGGTCAGCGAAAGCCGGGTCTTGACGGGGTGCCTGGTCAGCTCGGCGAGGATGTCGTCCATCGGCCGGTTGAGGTCGATCTTCACACTCTGCCGTTCAGCGGCTTCGCCGCGGGCACCGTCGCCTTCGAGGTGCTCGTCCGTCGTCTCCGGCAGGAATCGCGCCGGGTCGGTCTCGAGCTGCTCCAGGAAGACGCCCTCGGCGGTGATCTTCGCGGTCGCCTGCCGGTCGGCCGAGCAGGACACGGCGATGGCGACCGGGCAGGAGGCACCGTGCCGGGGCAGGCGTACCACGCGCACGTCGTGGCAGAAGTACTTGCCGCCGAACTGCGCGCCGATGCCGATCTTCTGGGTCAGCTCGAAGACCTTCTCCTCCAGGTCCTTGTCCCGGAAGCCGTGTCCGAGGGCCGAACCCTCGGCCGGGATCTCGTCCAGGTAGTGCGCGGAGGCGTACTTGGCGGTCTTCAGCGCGTACTCGGCCGAGGTGCCGCCGACGACGATCGCCAGGTGGTAGGGCGGGCAGGCGGCCGTGCCGAGCGAGCGGATCTTCTCCTCCAGGAACTTCATCATGGAGGACTCGTTCAGGACGGCCTTCGTCTCCTGGTAGAGGAACGACTTGTTCGCCGAGCCGCCGCCCTTGGCCATGAACAGGAACTTGTAGGCGCCGCCGTCGGTCGCGTACAGCTCGATCTGGGCCGGGAGGTTGGAGCCGGTGTTCTTCTCCTCCCACATGGTGAGCGGAGCCATCTGCGAGTAGCGCAGGTTCAGGTTCTTGTAGGCGTCGTGGATGCCCCGGCTCAGGGCCTCCTCGTCGCCGCCCGCCGTGAGCACGTTCTGCCCGCGCTTGCCCATGACGATCGCCGTGCCGGTGTCCTGGCACATCGGCAGCACGCCCGCCGCCGCGATGTTCGCGTTCTTCAGCAGGTCGAGGGCCACGAACTTGTCGTTGGCGGACGCCTCGGGGTCGTCGACGATGCGGCGGAGCTGCGCCAGGTGGGCCGGGCGCAGGTAGTGCTGGATGTCGTGGATGGCCTCCTCGGCCAGCTTGCGCAGCGCCTGCGGCTCCACCTTGAGGAAGGTCCGCCCGTCGGCCTCGACGGTGGAGACACCCTCGGCGGTCACCAGCCGGTACGGAGTGGTGTCCTCGCCCTGGGGGAGCAGATCGGTGTACGCGAACTCAGGCATCTCGCCCATTCCTCACTCGACATCACGCGCGGCTGGATTCCTCAGCAACGACGGCTGGCCTCCATCGGCAGCGCCAACCAGCGTAAAACCTGCCCGCGGCGCCGAGCTTGTGAGGTAAGGCTCAGTTCGCGACGAACCGGTCCGCGACGACGGGTCCGCGACAAGGTTGTCCACAGGGGTAGTCGCGATCTATCGCGTTTCGGTACGCTACTGCCGTGGACCTTCAGAAGCACGCCCAACCGCAGGACGCGGCCCCGCGCGGCACCGCAGTGCGCACCTCCGAGCTGCGCGCCTCGGACGCCGACCGTGACCGCGTCGCCGACATGCTGCGCGAAGCCCTCGCCGAGGGGCGGCTCGACGCCGCCGAGCACGCCGAGCGGGTCGAGGGCGTGCTGGCCGCCAAGACCGTCGGTGAGCTGGACGTCTTCGTGCGGGACCTGCCCGCCGGACACCGCGGCCGGGACACCGGCGCCCCGGCTCCCGGCCGCCCCACCGCCGGCGCCATCCCGGCGGAACCCGACGAGAACGTGGTGGCGGTGTTCAGCAGCGCCGTCCGCAAGGGCCGCTGGCGGGCGAACCGCCGCATCCACGCGTACGCGGTCTTCGGCAGCGTCGAGATAGACCTCAGCGAGGCGGTCTTCGAGTACCAGCAGGTCGTCATCAAGGCGTTCTCCGTCTTCGGCAGCGTCGAGGTGCGCGTCCCGGAGAACGTGTCGGTGCGCGGCGCGGGCGGCTGCGTGCTCGGCAGCTTCGAGGTCCACACCCTCGACTCCACCGAGCCCGACGCGCCCGTGATCTACGTGGACGGCTGGGCGGTGCTGGGCAGCGTCGAGGCGCGTCCCAAGCGCGGCAAGGTCGTCGCGGACATCCTCGAGCGGGTGCACCGCAGGGTCGAGAAGGGGCTGCGCAAGCACCTGTAGCGCCGCACCGGCAGCCGCCGCGGACCCTGTGCATAGGCGCGCGCACAACGGGTAAGCCTTGACGCATCGTCTCTCGCTCGCGAAGCCGTCGTCAGGAGTAGACCGTGCTGCAACCGCCGCATTCGTCCCTGCAGGTCGCTGCCGTTCCGGCCCAGCGGGTGCCCGTGCGGGACAGGGACCAAGACGCTCCCTGGCACACCGAGGCGGTGTGCCGGCGCGACGAGGCCGGACTGTTCTTCGCCCCCTCCAAGGAACCTACCGCTGCCCGGCTCTCCCGCGAAGAGGCCGCCAAGCGCGTCTGCGCGCGCTGTCCGGTCATGGTCGAGTGCCGCGAGCACGCCCTTCTGCAACCCGAGCCCTACGGCGTCTGGGGCGGCCTCACCGCCGCCGAACGCCGCGTGGTCCTCGCGAGGCGCCGCCGCCGCGACGTGGAACTGAAGAACGCGGCCCGCACGACGGGCCGCATAGCGGCGGCCGGCTAGCGGCGGCGGGACAGCCGCGGCGGGACAGAACGCACGCACGCGAAAGGGCACCCTCTCCGCACAGAGGGTGCCCTTCTCACGCCGGGTCGGCAGAGGCCCTGCGAGGCGCGGGGCCGTGTCCGGTCTGCGGCTCCGCCGCGCGGGCGCGGGCGCCCCGCGAGACCGACGGAGTCACTTCGCCCGGTCGAAGTCGATCGCGCTGTACGCCCGCAGCTTGCTCAGCCGGTGCTCGGAGTCGATCCGCCGCACCGTGCCCGACTTGGACCGCATCACGATCGAGTCGGTCGTGGCCGTCTCGGACCGGTACCGCACCCCGCGCAGCAGCTCGCCGTCGGTGATGCCGGTCGCCACGAAGAAGACGTTGTCCCCGGAGACCAGGTCGTCGGTGGTCAGCACCCGCTCCAGGTCGTGCCCCGCGTCGATCGCGCGCCGGCGCTCCTCGTCGTCCTTGGGCCACAGCTTGCCCTGGATGGTGCCGCCCAGGCACTTCACCGCGCAGGCCGAGATGATGCCCTCCGGAGTGCCCCCGACGCCGAGCAGCAGGTCGATGCCGGTGCCCTCGCGCAGGGCCAGGATCGAGCCGGCCACGTCGCCGTCGGAGATCAGCTTGATGCGGGCGCCGGTCTCCCGGACCTCCTTGATGAGGCTCTGGTGCCGGGGCCGGTCGAGGATGACGACGGTGACGTCCTCGGGGGTGCGGCGCTTGGCCTTGGCGATCCGGCGGATGTTCACGGACACGGGCGCGTTGATGTCGACGAAGTCGGCGGCCTCCGGACCCGTGACCAGCTTGTCCATGTAGAAGACGGCGGACGGGTCGAACATGGAGCCGCGCTCGGCGGCGGCCAGTACCGCGATCGCGTTGGTCATGCCGTTGGCGGTCAGCGTGGTGCCGTCGATCGGGTCGACGGCGATGTCGACCTCGGCCCCGGTCCCGTCGCCGACCCGCTCCCCGTTGAAGAGCATGGGGGCCTCGTCCTTCTCGCCCTCTCCGATGACGACGACGCCGTTCATCGAGACGGTCTGGACGAGGGCCCGCATGGCGCGCACCGCGGCACCGTCGGCACCGTTCTTGTCACCGCGCCCGACCCAGCGGCCGCCGGCCATCGCCGCGGCTTCGGTGACCCGTACCAGTTCCATGGCGAGGTTGCGGTCGGGGGCCTCTGAGGGGACGTCCAACTCGGACGGCAGATGATGCTCGGTCATCGGAACGCACCTTTCTGATACGACGACGGCCGGATGAGGGTGTGCCCAGACTCTATCGCCAGTCCGACAAAATGAGCAGGGGACCCCACGTATGAGCGGATCAGGCACCTGCGACGATAGGGGACGTGGCAGGTATGACAGGCAAGCAGAAGTCGGCCCGGGACATGATTCTCTCCCTCGGGCTCATCGTCCTCGCGGCGGGCGTGATCTGGATCTTCATTCCGCACGACGACAGCGAACCGGACATGAAGCGGGTCGACTACCGGGTCGAGCTGCTCACCGCGCAGCGCGCCGCGTCGTACCCGGTGGCCGCGCCGGAGGGTCTGTCCGAGGACTGGAAGCCGACCTCAGTCCGTTTCCGGGGCGCCGACTCCGAGGCCTGGCACCTGGGCTTCCGCGCCCCGGACGGCGAGTACGTGGCGGTCGAGCAGTCCACGAAGAAGGCGTCCACGTTCATCGACGACGCCAGCCAGGGGGCGCGGGCGACCGAGCGGACCGAGGAGATCGGCGGCCGGACGTGGACGCGGTACACGGGCGGCCGGTACGACGCGCTGGTGCTGCACGGGACCGGGGACATGAAGGGCGCGACGACGGTCGTGGCCGGCACCGGGTCGTTCGAGCAGCTCGGCAGGATGGCGGCGGCGCTGAAGCTGGCGTGATGGATGGCAGGCAGTGACTGACGAAGCCCCCGGCGAGACGCCGGGGGCTTCGCCACGTGTGGACGGCGGCGCGTCTCAGACCGTGGTGACGACCTGGTCGTACGCCAGGCGCGGGGAGCGCGGGAACCAGGCGTCGGGGCCCGGGCGGCCGATGTTGACGACCATCAGCGGGGTGTGGTCGTCGTCCAGGAACTCCTTGCGGACGCCCTCGAAGTCGACGCCGGTCATCGGGCCGGCGGCCAGACCGGCGGCGCGGACGCCCACGATGAAGTACGCGGCCTGGAGGGACGCGTTGAGCGTCGCGGCACCCTCGCGGACCGGACGCTCGCTGAAGAAGGCGTCCTTGACCTGGGGCGCGTGCGGGAGGAGGTGCGGCAGCTCCTCGTGGAACTCGTTGTCCGCCGACAGGATCGCGGCCAGCGGGGCGGTGGCCGTCTTGGGCCGGTTGCCCTCGGACATGTGCCGCACGAGACGCTCGCGGGCCTCGGCGGAGCGGACCAGCGTGACGCGCAGCGGCGACTGGTTGAAGGCGGTCGGGCCGTACTTGACCAGGTCGTAGATCGCCTGCACCTGCTCGTCGGTCACCGGCTCGTCGGTGAAGGCGTTCGCGGTACGGGCCTCGCGGAACAGCAGGTCCTGGGCGGCGGGGTCAAGAATCAGTGACACGGCGTTGATCTTCCTTGGGGGTGCGTCGGCTGCGCGCGGCGTGGGGGCCGGAGAGCCGTTGACGAGGGCGACACTACGACAAAGAAGTTCAAGCTTCAACCAAAAAAGGAGTGCGGTGATCCGCTTCACAGGGTCGCCGGGGTCACGGGGTTATCTGTCAAGTGGCGTGGATCACAGGTGTCCGGCGATCACTTCTCCGGCCGCACGAGGTCCTGCATGGCAGTACGCCGTCATCCGGATCCAAGGAGCGCACCGACATGAGCAGCAACACCCCGAAGGGCCCCGCCTCCTACTTCCCGTCCATCGAGAAGAAGTACGGCCGCCCGGTCGCGGAATGGAAGGACCTCATCCGCTCCTCGCCGCTCACCAAGCACATGGAACTGGTCGCCTGGCTCAAGACCGAGCACGGCCTCGGCCACGGGCACGCCAACGCGCTCGTCGCGCACACGCTGGCCGAGGACACGACGAAGGCAAGCTGACGAAGGCGGGCTGACGAAGGCGAGCTGGGGCCGGCCCGGTTCAGGAGGCCCCGTCCGCGTCCCCGTCCCCGTCCTCCGGGCCTGCCTCCTCGGCCAGCGCCGCGTCCAGGCGGGCCCGGGCGCCGTCCAGCCGGCGGCGGCACACCTTCGCCAGCTCCTCGCCCCGCTCCCACAGGGCGAGGGACTCCTCCAGCGTCGTACCGCCGGCCTCCAGCCGCCGGACGACCTCGATCAGCTCGTCCCGCGCCTGCTCGTACCCGAGCGCCTCGGACATCGCCGTCGGCTGCTCCACCTCGCTGGTCATCCACCCACCCTATGTGTCGACTCGTACGGAGAAATCGCCCTCGGACACGCGCGCCCGCAGGGTCTCGCCCGGCTCCACCTCGCCGGGGTCGCGGACCGCGTGGCCGTCGGCCCGCTGGAGCACGGCGTATCCGCGCTTGAGGGTCGCCGCGGGGGAGAGGGCCACCACGCGCGCGTGCGTGTGGGTCAGCTCGGAGTCGGCCCGGTCGAGGTGGTGCCGCAGCGAGCGGCGGCCCCGCTCCAGCAGGGCCGTCACCTGCTCGGCCCGCTCGTCGAGCATCCGGTGCGGATCCTGTATCGACGGCCGGGCCAGCGCGTGGGCCAGCCCCCGCTCCTCACGGTCGACGTACGCCGCCACGCAGCGCCGGGCACGGTCCCGCAGCAGCCGTACCCGCTCGTACTCCTCGCCGACGTCCGGTACGACCCTCTTCGCGGCGTCGGTCGGCGTGGAGGCGCGCAGGTCGGCGACCAGGTCAAGCAGGGGACTGTCCGGCTCGTGGCCGATCGCCGAGACGACCGGCGTACGGCAGGCCGCGACCGCCCGCACCAACTGCTCGTCGGAGAACGGCAGCAGATCCTCCACGCTGCCACCACCGCGCGCGACGACGATCACGTCCACGTCGTCCATCGCGTCAAGGTCCTTCACCGCCTGCACCACCTGCGGCACGGCGTGCACGCCCTGCACCGGGACGTTGCGCACCTCGAAGCGGACGGCGGGCCAGCGGTGCCGGGCGTTCTCCAGGACGTCCCGCTCGGCCGCCGAGGCCCGCCCGCACACCAGGCCGATCAGGTGCGGCAGGAACGGCAGCGGCTTCTTGCGCTCCGCCGCGAACAGCCCCTCGCGCGCGAGCGCCTTCTTGAGCTGCTCCAGCCGCGCCAGCAGCTCCCCTACGCCCACCGGCTTGATCTCGGCGGCCCGCAGCGAGAGCTGCCCCCGCGGCGCGTACCACTCCGGCTTGGCGTGCACGACGACCCGCGCACCCTCGCCGACCACGTCCGCGACGGCGTCGAACACCTGCCGGTAGCAGGTCACGCTCACCGAGATGTCGTACGACGGGTCGCGCAGCGTCAGGAACACCACACCGGCGCCAGGCCGCCGCGACAACTGCGTGATCTGCCCCTCGACCCAGACCGCGCCGAGCCGGTCGATCCAGCCCCCGATCAGCCGTGACACCTCGCCCACGGGCAGCGGACTTTCGGGAGTCGAGTTGGCAGCCATGCGACCGAGCGTAACGGCCGGGTCCGACATTGACCCGGGCCCGCCGAGGCGGCCCCCGTCTCACACCTTCGCGTCACACCTACGCGTCACACCTTCGCGGTGCCCGTGTCCCGCCGCCCCCGCCACTGCGCCGCCAGCACGACCAGGCCCACCGCCAGCCAGATCGCCCCGACCACCTGCGCGGTTCCCGACGCCTCCACGATCACCGCGATGGTGATCGCCGCGCCCAGCACCGGGATCAGCACGTGCCGCCACCAGCTCACCGGGCCCGATCCGCGCCGGACCGCGAACCAGCCCACCACGCTCGCGTGGAGCAGCGTGAACGCGGTCAGCGCGCCCACGTTGACCACCGAGACCAGATGGTCGAGACCGTCGTCCCGGCGTGCCGCCCACACCGCCGCCGCCATCGTGATCACGGCCGACACCAGCAGCGCCACCCGCGGCACCCCGGCATCCGTTCGCGACAGCGCCCCCAGCAGCCGCCGGTCGCGGCCCATCGCGAACAGCAGCCGCCCGGCCGCCGCCTGCCCCGCCAGCGCCGCGAACGCCGCGCCGATCGCCTTGCTCACCGCCACCAGGTCGTGCAGCCACGTGCCCACCGAGGCGTCCACGGCGTCGTAGAACGCCGACCCCTGCCGCTCCGGCTCCGCCGCCAGTTGCGCCGACGACACCGGCTCGAGCAGCGCCACCAGGTACGTCTGCGCCACGAACAGCACACCGGCAAGCGCCAGGCAGAACAGCAGCGCCCGCGCGACCTTCGCCGACCCTCCGGTGACCTCCTCGGCGAACGTCGCGATCGCGTCGAAGCCCAGGTACGACAGGACTGCCACCGACACCGCGCCGACCACCGCCGACAGCGCGAACGCCCCCTGCGTGCCGTCCCCGGACAGCGGTGACAGCCAGTCGCGCGTGGCCCCGTCCTGCGCCAGGACCACGATCGCCGTGACCACGAACACCACCAGGACCACGATCTCCATCGCCAGCACCAGGAAGCCCACCCGGGCCGCCGCGCGTACCCCCCACAGGTTCAGCAGGGTCGTGACGACCACCGCGATCGCCGTCCACACCCACCGGGACACCTCGGGGACCAGCGCCTCCATCGCGATGCCGGAGAACAGGTAGGCCACGGCCGGGATGAGGACGTAGTCCAGCATCGCCATCCAGCCGGCGATGAAACCGGCCCCGTTGCCGAGCCCCACGCGCGCGTAGGCGAACACCGACCCCGCCTGGGGGACGACCCGCACCATCTGGGCGTAGCTGAATGCGGTGAACGCCATCGCGATCGTGGCGACGACGTAGACGAGGGCGACCGCCCCGTGCGACTTGGCGTCCAGGGTGCCGAAGACGCCGACCGGCGCCATGGGCGCGATGAACAGCAGCCCGTAGACGACCAGGTCCCTGAAGCCGAGACTGCGCCTCAACCGCTGTTCCCCACCGGCCCCCGGGGCCGTCGTACCGGTCTGCGACATCGTGCCTCCGCCAGCGCCTCGGACTCTGCCTGGGAACGTTCCCGCCAGTCTCCCCGGCAACGCCGCACCCACGCGATCTTTGACCCGCCGAACGCGGCCTTACGATGGGTGCCATGACTGCTTCGCCTGGCCGCCGTGTCCTGCTCGCCGCCCCCCGTGGCTACTGCGCGGGTGTGGACCGCGCCGTGATCGCCGTCGAGAAAGCCCTGGAGCAGTACGGGGCTCCCGTGTACGTCCGGCACGAGATCGTTCACAACAAGTACGTCGTCCAGACCCTGGAGAAGAAGGGCGCCGTCTTCGTCGAGCGGACGGAGGAGGTCCCCGAGGGGAACATCGTGATGTTCTCCGCGCACGGCGTGGCCCCCGTCGTCCACGAGGAGGCCGAGCGCGGCAGGCTCGCCACCATCGACGCCACCTGCCCGCTCGTCACCAAGGTGCACAAGGAAGCCGTCCGCTTCGCGAACGACGACTACGACATCCTCCTGATCGGCCACGAGGGCCACGAGGAGGTCATCGGCACCTCCGGCGAGGCCCCCGACCACATCCAGCTCGTCGACGGTCCGGACGACGCGGCGAACGTGGAGGTCCGCGACCCGTCGAAGGTGGTGTGGCTGTCGCAGACCACCCTCTCCGTCGACGAGACGATGGAGACCGTCGACGCCCTCAAGGACAAGTTCCCGCAGCTCATCTCCCCGCCGAGCGACGACATCTGCTACGCCACGCAGAACCGCCAGCTTGCGGTCAAGCAGATGGGCGCCGAGGCCGACCTGGTGATCGTCGTCGGCTCCCGCAACTCCTCCAACTCCAAGCGGCTCGTCGAGGTCGCCAAGCAGGCCGGTGCCCGCGACGCGTACCTCGTGGACTTCGCCGCCGAGATCGACGCGGCCTGGCTGGACGGCGTCACCACCGTCGGCGTGACCTCCGGCGCCTCCGTCCCGGACGTCCTGGTCGAGGAGGTCCTGGAGTGGCTGTCGCAGCGCGGCTTCGAGGACGTGGAGATCGTCAAGGCCGCCGAGGAGTCGATCATCTTCTCGCTGCCCAAGGAACTGCGCCGCGACCTGCGCGACGAGGCGGCGTCCCTGGTGGCGGAGCGGGGCGGCTCGGGCACGGCGGGCACGGCAGGTGCGGCGGGCACGGCAGGCACGTCAGGTGCGGCGGGTACGCCGGGGGAGTGACCGTCAGTCCTCCGTCGTAACGTAGGGCCATGCAGATCTTCGGCGTGGACATCGGCGGATCCGGGATCAAGGGCGCCCCTGTGGACCTCGACAGGGGCGAGCTGGCCCAGGAGCGCTGCAAGGTGCTGACCCCGCACCCGGCGACCCCCGACGGCGTGGCCGACGGGGTCAAGGAGGTCGTGGAGCACTTCGGCTGGACCGGCCAGGTCGGGCTCACCTTCCCGGGCGTGGTGACGGGCGGCGCCATGGTGCGCACCGCGGCCAACGTCGACAAGGGCTGGGTCGACACCGACGCGCGGGCCCTGTTCGCGGACCGGCTGGGCGGGCTGGACGTGACGGTCGTCAACGACGCCGACGCGGCGGGCGTCGCCGAGATGCACTTCGGTGCCGGTCGCGGCCGCAAGGGCACGGTCATCCTGCTCACCTTCGGCACCGGCATCGGCAGCGCCGTCTTCGCCGACGGCGTCCTCGTCCCCAACAGCGAGCTGGGTCACCTGGAGCTGGACGGACACGACGCGGAGAAGCGCGCCGCCAGCAAGGTCAAGGACGACCACGACATGTCGTGGGAGCACTGGGCCCACCGCGTCCAGAAGTACCTCGCCCACGTCGAGATGCTGTTCTCGCCGGAGCTGTTCATCATCGGCGGCGGGGTCAGCCGGAAGTCCCAGAAGTTCCTGCCCCACATCGAGGGCATCCAGGCGGAGATCGTCCCCGCGCAGCTCCAGAACAACGCCGGGATCGTCGGGGCGGCGATGCGGGCGGCCGGCTGAGCGGGGCCGGTCAGGCCGGGGGCCGGTTGCGGGCGGCGGCCCGTCGCCGCATCAGCCGGATCCGGCGGACGATCACGGTCGAGCCCGCGACCAGCGTCCCGCCGTACAGCCATCCCGCCTCGGTGGCCAGCGCGGTCACGATCCCCATCAGCCGCCCACCGAGGCCGCCGTCCCCGCTCTCGGCCACGGGCACGAGACCCACGGCGAAGGCGATCGGCACGATGACGGGGGCGGTCAGCAGGTCGCCCCTGCGCACCCAGAGCGCGGTCAGCAGGCTCACCGGCACGAACAGCACGCCGTAGACGGTCAGGGACGCGCCGAACAGCAGTTCGTCCAGGAAGCCGAGCACGACCATCACGGCCGCGCAGAACAGGCCGCTGCCCAGGCCCGTCAGCCGGGGGTTGGGCATCGCGCGCAGGGCACGCACCCCCCGCGCGAGGGGCGAACCGGACGGCGGGGCGGGCCGCACCGCCGCCGCACGAGGTCCCACCCGCCGGGCGGCAGCGGCGCCGCCCCGCCCCTGCGGGGGCAGCGGCGCCCGGCTTCGTCGCGGTACGTACTGCGGGGGTCGCGTCCTGTGTTGCTCCACTGGACCAACTTAGGTCGGTTTATGTGCCGAATAGGCCGACAGACACGCCGTCGGTCGGAGCCTGGCCAAGTGTTCGACTCGTAGCGGGGGCGGTACCGGCCACCCCGTAGACTGGTGGATCGGCCCACGCCTGGCCCGCCCCGCCCCACCCCTCCGCATCCTCACGTACGGGAAGTCGCAACGTGTCGCTCACGATCGGAATCGTCGGTCTGCCGAATGTCGGCAAGTCGACCCTGTTCAACGCCCTGACCAAGAACGACGTGCTCGCGGCCAACTACCCGTTCGCCACGATCGAGCCCAACGTCGGCGTCGTGGGCGTCCCCGACCCCCGCCTGACGAAACTGGCCGAGATCTTCTCCTCCGACAAGATCCTCCCGGCCACGGTCGACTTCGTCGACATCGCGGGCATCGTGCGCGGCGCGAGCGAGGGCGAGGGCCTGGGCAACAAGTTCCTGGCCAACATCCGCGAGTCCGACGCGATCTGCCAGGTCATCCGCGCCTTCAAGGACGAGAACGTCGTGCACGTCGACGGCAAGGTCTCGCCGAAGGACGACATCGAGACGATCAACACCGAGCTGATCCTCGCCGACCTTCAGACCATCGAGAAGGCCCTGCCGCGCCTCCAGAAGGAGTCGCGGATCAAGAAGGACATCCAGCCCAAGGTCAAGGCGATCGAGGAGGCCAAGGAGATCCTGGACAAGGGCGACACCCTCTCCTCCCGGGGCATCCTCCAGGGCACGGAGCGCGCGGAACTCCTGCACGACCTCCACCTCCTCACGACGAAGCCCTTCCTCTACGTCTTCAACGTCGACGAGGACGAGCTGACCGACGACGACTTCAAGAACGACCAGCGCGCCCTCGTCGCCCCCGCCGAGGCGATCTTCCTCAACGCCAAGCTGGAGTCGGACCTCGCCGAACTGGACGAGGACGAGGCCCTCGAACTCCTCCAGTCCGTCGGCCAGGAAGAGCCCGGCCTCGCCACCCTCGCCCACGTCGGCTTCCGCACCCTCGGCCTCCAGACCTACCTGACGGCCGGCCCCAAGGAATCCCGCGCCTGGACCATCAAGAAGGGCGCCACCGCCCCCGAGGCCGCCGGTGTCATCCACACCGACTTCCAGAAGGGCTTCATCAAGGCCGAGGTCATCTCCTACGACGACCTGGTCGCCACCGGCTCGGTCACCGAGGCCCGCGCCAAGGGCAGGGCGCGGATGGAGGGCAAGGAGTACGTGATGCGGGACGGGGACGTGGTGGAGTTCCGCTTCAACGTCTGATACGTCCGGCGAAAGGCCGTCTGACCTGCGACGGAGCGGTTGGGTGGCCTTTGCTGTCCGTACGTACGCACCGCGAGGGTTCACCACCCGTGGACCAGTCGTGTGCCCAGCGGCGTTCGTGTGTGCAGAACGGACGTACCCTGACGCTCCGTCGACACCAGACCTGCCTGGCGCAGCGCAGCGGCATGGCGGCTGGCCGTGGGCACGGACGTACTGATTCTGGCAGCCAGCGCGGACGTGGTGTGCCCGACGGCCAGCGAGCGCAGCGCGGCGGCACGGGTCGGGCCGATCAGGAACTCCAGGGCAGATGCGGTGCGCGGGTCGGAGCCGGTTCGCGGAATCCATACCTTGCCCCGGCCCGCCGGATACACCAGGACGGGCGGCAGCGCCGGATCGGCGAGTGCGATGGGGTGGTGGTGGCAGAAGAAGCTCGGGATCAGTGTCAGACCACGGCCGTACAGATGGAGGTCCCGCTCCACCGGATAGTCGACCTCCAGCACGGGAGGGCGCCAACGGGCCGTGGGCGTCAGGAGGCCGAGCACGGTCTCGGGGCCCTCCGTCAGCGCCCGCCGCGACAGGGTGTCACGGACGTGGGCCATGCCCAGCGCCATGTCCGCCACATACGGGGCGATGGCCGCAGCGTAGTAGCGGCGCAGCACCGAGCCGAGACGAGCCAGCGCGGTCGGCCGGCCGCGGGCGATGTCGTCGAGCCACATGGGCGGCCGCGGCAGCCCCTGGGCGAGGAGGCCGATGTCGGTGCGCAGCCGCCGGGGGCGCGTGGACATGACCGTGTCGATCGCGGTGTCCACACACCCCGGTGAGTCGAGGGCCGGGGTGAGGAAGTCGGGGAAGTAGGAACGGGCCGGGGCCAGTGTGGTCAGCAGATTCAGGTCCGCGCCCAGCCGAGCCGTGGACAGCGCGGTACGGGCGCGCCGCTGCCAGGGCGCGAAGAAGGCGGCCGGGCCGACGAGTTGATGCACGCTGAGGACGGTCTCCCACAGCGGGTCCGTTACCTGCGCGAACCGGACGCGCCCTCTGTCCTCAGCCGTGAAGTGGATCCGCAGCATGCCGTTTCCCCCGTTTCCCCCGTTGCGGTGCGGCCGTTGCCCTCGCGTCGAGACGCCTGCGCCCCGACGGCAGCGGAAGTCCGCCCGTCCTACCGTGGTCGGCGCCGCCGTTGGTCGATGGCGGCATCCCCACCTCACGTACTCGTCGCCCGTGCGTCAACCGGAACATCAGGGGGTGACAGAAGTGGACAAGAGGTGGTATGGGTAGGCGGCGCTCAGGGCCCCGAGGTGTTCAAGGCGCGTGCGTCAGCGGCTCGGCCGCGGACCGTGCGGCGGACGCGTGGTCAAGGCGCCGCAGCGACGGTGCGAGCGCTCCGGCGCAGGCGGCGATCACGCCGACGACGGCCACCATGCCGATCGCGAGCGCGGCGGCGCCCTCCTTGCCCGCTCCCAGCATGTCGGCCGCGGCCGTACCCTCGCCGATGGCATCGCCGAGGGCGGAGTCGACCAGTGGCCCCGAGCCCAGCAGGCCGACGGGGAGGGTGATCTGGGTCAGCACCCGTCGGGCCCCGAAGACCCTGCCCTGTTGCTCACTCGGGACCTCGCCCTGCCACAGGGTCTGGTAGGAGGTGTTGATGACCGGCGGCACGAACGCGGCCAGGAACGCCGCCGCGGCCAGCAGTACAGCCGTGTGTGCGACCGCCATCAGCATCGGGCCAAGAGCGCAGCCCACCGCCATGCCCAGTGCCACGAACCGGGCTCGTGCGCGTGGCCCCTGCCACACGCTCATCAGCAGCGCCCCGAGCACCCCGCCGGTGCCGCCCGCCGCGACCACCGTACCCAGCAGCACACTGCTGTCGTCACCGCGCAGCAGTACCAGCGGCAGGTTGAGGGCGTAGGCGACGCCACCCACCAGGTTCATGACGAGGAACAACCCGGTCAGGGCACGCAGCGGCGCACTGCGCCAGATGTACCGGAATCCGAACAGCAAGTCCGAGCGCAGGGTTCTCGGTGCCGCAGGCGCGTGCTTCGGGTCCGCCCCGGCCCGGTGATCGGGGACCTGCGTCATCAGGAGCGCGCACACCCCGACGAGATACGTGGCCAGGTCGACGAGGATGACACCACCCAGGCTGAACACGGCGAGGAGCACGCCACCCGCCGCCGGGGCGAGCACCTCGGAGGCCGGGTCGCCCAGGGCCACCAGCCCGTTCGCCCTGCTGCGTCGGTCGTCCGGCACCAGGTCGCTGACCAGCGCGGAGTACGCCAGCCAGTGGAAGGACTCCAGCGCTCCTTCCAGTACGGCGAGCACCATCAGGTGCCAGACCTGGAGCTGGCCGGACGCGTACAGGCCGAGCAGGGCGGTACTGCACAGGGCGAGTCCGGTGTCGCACAGGAGCATCAGTGCCTTGCGGCTCAGCCGGTCGGCCAGGGCACCCGCGAGCGGACTGAGCAGGAGACCGGTGGCGAACGAGCAGAATGTGAGCAGCGCGAACTGGGTCGCGGAGCCGCTGGTGCGCCAGGCCCAGACGGTCACCGCGAACCAGCCGAGGCCGGAACCGAGCAGCGACACGAACTGCCCGATCCACATGATTCTGAACTGTCGGTAGCCGTCTTGGCTCATGGCTGCGAGTGCTCCGGGTACGACAGTGCGGGAATGGTGACGAGGGTGTAGCGGGCCGCGCTGGTGACGGGATCCACCCAGTGCCATGCCTTGGGGTCGTGCGTGATGTAGCGCCCCGCCCGGTCCACGACCCTGACCGCCCGCCCGTCGGCGTCCTGTGCGACCAGGGCATCGGTGTCGGACGTGGTCAGCATGTACAGGCCCTGCTGGAGCGAGTCCCGGTGCGGCAGCACGTAGTCGCCCGGGTCGTAGCGGTTGATCTGGACGTACAGGTCCGGGGGCACGGTGCCGGGCGGGAGGATTCCGGCCAGGATGGCGGCGTGCAGTTCCTGGGGCATCCGATCTGCCTGCAGTACGTGGTACTGGTCGTCGTCCTCGTACTCCGAGTCACGGTAGGGGTCGAACGGCTCTCTGTCCGCGAGCCGTTCACTCGGAGTCCGCCGGGCCGGGTAGTCGGCGAAGAGGGCGCGGTGGCGCTCGGCCAGAGCGACGATCTGGGCGTGGTTGGCGACCACGTTGTTCATGACACGCAGCTCACGCACGGCGGCCTCCCAGGGTGAGGGTGTAGCGGGTGTCGCCCAGGACCGGGCTGGTCCAGCACCAGGTGTCGGGCCGTGCCTGAAGGCCGAGGCCCGGCTCGTCCGCCACCCGTACGAAGCGTTCGCCGTCCCACACGGTGCAGCCGTCGAGGGCCGCGCCGGTCAGCGTGCACACCACGACCCAGGCGAGGCCGTCCGACGCCCCCGGCAACCGGTCCCGGAGCCGGTGCGGCAGGGCGTAGCCCCCGGGCGAGTAGCGGTGCAGGGCGATCCGGAGCGGCTCGCCGGGCAGGACGCCGACGTCGATCCGGGCGGTGAGGGCGTCGCGTTCGGGGCCTTCGGGCAGGGATACGCCGTGCTGGTCGGACAGTGTCTCCAGGGCCCCGGTGTCCGCCACGGGCGTGTACGGGGCGGCGCGGGCGAGCTCGATGACGGTGGCGCTCTCACGGACCAGGCCGGGGCGCAGCACCAGCGGCGGCAGGGTGTTCGCAGTGAGGGACATGGTCATTCCAGATCGTTCAGGTCGACGGGGACGACATCGGGGTAGGCGGCGCGGAGTGCCGCGATGTCGCGGTATCCGGCGAGCTCGGCGAACAGGCCGACGACGCGGTCCCGGGAGGGGCCGTTGCGTGCCCCCATCGCGATCTTGAAGAGTCCGCGCCGGTCGCTGAGTCGGGGCACGATCGTCTCGAAGCGGTGGCCGCGGAAGCCGAAGCTGGAGCCCCGCGAGAGCGTCAGCCCCCGGAGGCGGGCCTCGTGCTCCACGACCGCGAGCAGCAGCCCGTGGCTGTCGAGGGAGTCCTCGGCGAGATGGCACACCACGAAAGGCGCCCGCGCCCACGGCTTGTGGGCATCACCGCCCAGCGACGGATGGACGATCCGCCGGAACAGGCCGCCGCGGTGCCGGGACAGCACGGTCGCCACGAGGGCGTTGTTGAGGAACACCGACTGGCCGTGCTGCCGCGTCGTCCGCGGGTCCAGGACGAACGGGGCCTCCAGGGCAGCCAGTTCGTACAGCGAAAGGCCCGTACCGGTGATCGTGCGCATCTTGCGCAGCACGGACGCGATGTCCCCGGCCTGCGCCCCGGCCGAGTGACGGGTGTACAGACCCACAAATCCGGCGTTCGCCAACTCCAGTCCCTGCTGGTCGAGTTTGAGCCCGGAGCGGATCTCGACGACCAGGTCGGGCGGACAGGCGGCGAGGGCGTTCAGGAGGCCGCCGGTGGACCAGGCCGGGGACACGAGGGTGGTGTCCACGACCAGGACGCGGGGCCCGCCGGGACCGGCGGCACCCCACGCCCGTGCGAGCCCGGCCAGGTCCAGCGTTTCCAGCTCCCAGTCGTAGCGGACCGGCTCGACCAGGACGACATCCAGCTCACCGGCGCCGACCGCGCCCTGCAACTCACCCTGCGATCCGAACGCCCGAGGGGCGAAGCCGGGCCCGCGCAGCAGTTCGATCAGGACGCCGGTCTCGAAGTACGCGCCCCACTGGCCCAGGCGCAGCGGGACCCCGGGCGTCGGGCGGGACATGTTCAGATAGGTCTGCAGCACACCGGCGAGCGCGGCCATGCCGGTGCCGTACGCCACGAAGGCCGGCTGCCACGCCTGCGGTACCGCCGCGTGCGCGGCACACCGGCGCTCCAGGGCGGTGGCCGGGATGTTGCGCTCGTAGCTGTGGGCGACAGTGCGACCGGACGGCAGCCGGGGCAGGTCCGCGGTGAGCGGCGGGGAGCGGAAGTGGCGGGCTGTGCTGCGATGCGCCTGAGTGAGCCAGATCTCCCTGAGGCGCGCGGCCAGTTCGTCGAGAAGCCGCTCGCCGTCGACCGATTCGCACCGTGCCCCTTCGAGTACCTCGGCGACCGCGCCACGCCACGCTTTCCACGCCGTCTCGTCGCGCCCCTCCGGCAGGGCTTCCAACTGGCCGGCCAGGGCGAGCAGCCGCTCGCCCTCAGCGCGGCACGCGGAGGGATTCTCCACCACGGCCTGTCACCTCCTCGCCGTCGACGAGCCATTCGGCGGGCAGCGGCAGACCGTGCATCATGCGCGCCATGCTGCTGACGTAGGCGCCCGCGGACGACAGCAGCAGTCGGTCGCCCTCCTCGACGGGCGGCAGCGTCGCGGCGCGCAGGAGATAGTCGTTCTCGTAGCAGCTTGCGCCCGCGATGTCGTAGGGCCGGGCCAGACCGTCGCGGTCGGGTGTGACCCCCACGACCCGCGGCCTGGCCCAGTCGAGCAACGCCCAGCCGGAGGCGTCCACGGTGACGATGCGCCTGCCTCCCGGGTCGCGGTCCACGGAGGTGACCGCGACGGAGAGGAAGCCGGCCATCGCCGTCACGAGCATGCCGGGCTCGACGACCAGCTCCGGGCAGCGTCCGTGCGCGGTGCGGTACGCGTCCAGAAGGAGGCCGGTCTCCCGCCACGCCCGCCGGGCCCGGTCGCGTACCGCGTACAGCAGGGTCAGGCCGCCGCCGATGTTGACGCTGGTGACGTCGGGGAAGACCCGCAGACAGTTCAGCAGCAGCCGCACCAGCGCCACGACTCGTTCCGGTGTGGCCAGTTCGCCTGTGTGCGCGTGGAGCCGGACCACACGGATACCCGAGTCGGCCAGCAGCCGGTGCAGCTCGGGGTCGGTCGCGTCGACGCCGAACCGGCTCCAGCGCAGCCCGGCCCCCTCCGCGTCGGACGGCGACACCGGCACTCTCACGCGCAGTCCGATGGACGACGGCGGGTCGGCGACCGCGGCCAGTTGACGCAGCCGGGCCAGGCTGTCGACGTCCGGCAGCGCCCCGTTGTCCCTGCTCGCGCGCAGGGCGGCAGCGGACAGCGCGGGGCCCGTCGCGTGGACGGGGCGGAGTCCGGAGGCGAGCGCGGCCTCCAGTTCGGGCTCGCTGGCCACGTCGGCGCCGAGCCCGAGTGCGGCCAGGTGCCGCAGCAGCGGGGGAAACCGGTTGGCCTTGACGGCGAAGCACAGCCGCGCGTCGGACACAGGGGCGAGATCTGCGCGCAGGCTCTCCACCGTACGGGTGATCGCCGCCGCGTCGTACAGGAGGGCCGGGCTGCCCACGACGGCAGCGGCGCGCCGCAGGGCCGAGGACGCGGTGTCCGGGACGACGGCGGCGCCGGATTCGACGGCGGCGGTCATGAGCGGGGCCCGGTGGCGGCGTCCACGGTGCGCAGCAGCACATCGGCGGCGACGAGTCCGTCCACCTCGGACGCCGACGGCAGCACCTCCACCATGTCGATCCCCGCGATGCGACGGCTGCGGCAGAGCAGACCCAGCAGGGCCACCAGCTCCCGATGGGTGAACCCGCCGGGCAGCGGGGTCCCCGTACTGCCCAGAGCGGAGGGGTCGAGGCCGTCGACGTCGATGGTGACGTGGTAGGCGATGTCCTCGGGGAGCTGGGCCAGGAGCTGCTGCGGCGTGGCGGTGGCGGCCGTGGTGCCCGGCCACACCAGGCGTTTGTCGCTGGGGGAACAGCGCGGCTGCTCGAGCTGGCGGATTCCGTACTGGACGACCCGGTGGACGCTGTCGTGTCCGATGACCCAGTTCATCACGTTGCCGTGGTGCAGATCCCGCTCCCAGCCGTCCGTACGGGGCTCGGCGTAGTCGGTGTGCGCGTCGATGTGCAGCACGCCCAGTGCCTTGTGATGCCCGGTCAGCCCCTGGACGACGGGCCACGTGATGGAGTGGTCGCCGCCGATCACGACCGGCAGGCGGCCCGCGGCGGCGGTGGCGGACACGACCTGGGTGAGCATCGCGAAACTCGGCCCGTTGCGGGTGTGCACGACCTGCGAGATGTCCCCCACGTCGGCGAGCCGTCGCCCGGCGAGCAACTGCCGGCCGCCGACCGGGTCGTATGCACCCGGCGGTCCGTCGGCCGTGTCGCGGTACTGGAACAGCGCCCCGCTCGTCCGCCGCAGGAAGTTGGGCGCGAAGCGGCTGCCGGGGTGGTGTGTCACCCCGACGTCGTAGGGCATGCCGATGAAGACCAGGTCACTGGCGTTCCCGCGCAGCGCGTCGGCCAGCGGCAGGACGGGCGCGTTGAACATGCCGCCGCGACCGGTGGGCAGCGTCACCCCGTCGGGCAGGTACGGGACGAGCAGGCCCTGTTCGCGCAGCCCGGCCACGGACGCGTACAGCCGCTCCCGCAGCGCCGGGCTGTCGGCGACGAGCGGCTCGACGACGCTGCGTACGGTGCGCGGCACGGCGAAGGCGCGCCACAGTCCGGCGGTGGCGGTGCGCAGGCTGACACGGTGGGTCTTCTTCGTGTGCCACACGACTGTGGTCTCGCGGTCGGCGGAGAGGATCGCCAGGTCGGGATCGACCACGAGCAGTGCGGCCTCGACACCTTGGGTGTCCGGTTCAGTCACGGTCATGGACGTACTTCCTGATCCGTACGTTGTCGGTGAACCCGCAGCGCAGGTAGAGCCGGTGGGCCGTCTCGTTGAGGGGGTCGACGTTCAGATAGAGGTACTCGATGTCCTCCGCGGCGTGGACGGCCTCCAGGGTGTGCCGGACCAGCGCCAGGCCCAGTGACCGGCGCTGGTGCGGCTCGTCGACGGAGAGGTAGTCGAGGCGCGCGAAGTCGGTGTCGTCGACCCTGATCCACAACACGCAGCCGGCCACCTGGCCGTCCCGCTCGGCCACGGCGACCTGGTAGCCGTCGTCCAGGTAGTCGGCGAGCCGCGCCACGGGGTCGGAGCTCCAGTGGTGCTGACGCGCGAGCAGCGCGGAGACGGCCGCGAACGCGGCGTCGTCCCGGTCGGTGAGCGCCCTGATCCACGGGGTCCCCGGGCCGGACGTACCAGGTGCCGGGGCCTCCTGCACCGCGTACCGCATCTCCAACTGCCGTGAGTCGGCCCGCCATCCTGAGTCCACCAGCGCTGTGGCCAGCACGGTGTTCTCCTCCTGCACGTAGTTGAACAACACGCGCCCACCCGTGGGCACGGCGGTGAGCAGCCTCAGCGCGGCGGCGGCCGTCCTGCTGTCGTGGTGCGCCTCGTCGAGGAGCGGGCCGAACACGTACGTCGTGTCGTCGGTGTCGGACACCAGGAACCCGGTGAAGCCCACCGGCGCGCCCTCGGAGTCGCAGACGACGTGCACGAACTCCTCGAGGGAGGAGTCGTACAGGGCGAGTTCCGCGAGGAGTTCGGTCTCGTCCTCGCAGCGGGGGTATCCGATGCCCTCGGCAGGGACGGTGCTGCTGCGCGCGCAGAGCTTGCCGATGAACGTCAGGTCGGACGGGCGGGCGGGGCGGAGTGAGATGGTGGTCATGACAGACGAGCATCCTCCGTCTGGTGGGTCGGGCGGAACACGGCCCTAGGAGGCTGGTGTCACCGCGGTGAGCGATCCGTCGTCGAAGAGGTACTCGGACGGCGGCTCGATCCGGTTGAATCTGCGGGAGTTTGTCATGGTGTACGCGCCGGCGGCGGTCAGGACCACCCGATCGCCGACCCGGGGCGGCGGCAGCCGCATCGGATGCCGTCCACCGTCCACGCTCAGCCCGAAGAAGTCGTTCTCGTACAGCGTGTTCCCGGCGATCAGCACGGGCTCCGCGGGGGCGTCGGACGCGTACAGCGGGAGCGCCTGCGGCCGGTGCCAGGGAGCAAGGTTCCACGCCGAGCAGTCCACCGTGACCACCCGCTGCCCGAACACGGGATGGCGGTCCTCCACCGCTCGTACCTCGGTCACCAGATAGCCGTACGGCGCGAGTACGGCACCGCCGGGTTCGAACCGAAGCTGGATGTTCCGGCCGGTGCGTCGGCGCCAGTCGGTCACCATCGTGGCCATCCTGCGCAGGGCGAGCAGGAGTTTGGGCCGGTTCTCGTACAGGTGGAAGAAACCCCCGCCGAAGTCGACGGTGTGCACGTCCCGGTGATGTTCCGCCACCAGGAGGAGGTACGCGGTCTTGAACAGCAGTGACTCGGGCGTCATCTGGCCGGTGTGCGTGTGCAGCCGTGTCACCCGCAGCCCGTGGCGCGCGACGAGCTCGGCGGTTCGCGGGTCGGTCGGGGCGACGCCGAACCGGCTGTCCCGGCCGAAGGTCGCAGCGGACTCCAGTGGCGCCGGGAGCGGAACCCGCACCCGCAGACCCACGTCCGTGCCAGGGAAGTGCGCCCCGTACAGAGCGAGTTGGGATGCCGAGTCGACATCGACGACGACACCGGCCGACCTCATCCGCTGGAAGTCGTCGGCGGAGAAGGCGGGCCCCGTCGCGGTGATCTCCCTGAACCCCGCCCGACGGGCGAGGTCGAGTTCGCCCACGCTCGCCACGTCGCAGCCCACGCCCAGTTGGGTCATCCGCCGCAGCACGGCGAGGGTGTGGCAGGACTTCAGAGCGACGTTGAGCGCCACACCCGGCACGGCGGCGAGGTCCTCACGCATCCGTCGCAGCGTATGGCCGACACCGTCGATGTCGTAGATCAGCGCCGGTGTGCCGACGCGCTCGGCAGCACGCAGCAGGCCCTCAGGGGGCATCAAGTAGAGCGCGTCGTTCCCGGTCGCGGCCGGGCTGCCCGACGCGGCAAGCGCCGTCTGCGTCACCATCGTTACCTTCCTCCAAGGTGACCCGAGAGGCCCCGAAACGGCCATCGGGCCGGAGTCCTCGTCGTACACGCTGTCGGGCGCCTGCGCGCGGGCCCGGTGCAGCCCGGCCCACGCACAAGCCTTGGAACGGTGCCGGACGTCAGCCCTCGTTCAGCCGCGGACGGCTGCCGCCCAGTGTGTTGAGATCCATGTTGATCTCAAGACCGCCGGCGGTCTCCCCGACCGGGGTGACCGACAGCGACTCGTCTGCCGGCAGCGACCAGTCCTCCTGCTCGAAGACCTCCGACAGCTTGCTCTCGAGCTCCTGGAGCTCGGCTTCGACGACTGCCATTTCTTCCTCCTTGCGGTCCATGGGGATCGGAAACGCGATGGGACGGAGACAGCAGCCTCTGACACATGAGGCCGCACACGACCACAGGTCGGTGCCGAAAGAAACGGGTCCCCCGTACTCCGCGATGGAGCTGTCCCGGACGCGCGTCCCGGTACGGGGCATCCCCACCGGGAGCGCGCTGTCGTAGAGGAGTCTCATCAACACACGGCGCACACACCAGCCTTTGCGCTGTCGCGCAAAACCATGGTGAAGCGCGCTCCCCGACCCGGTCGGCGGCGGACTACGGGTGAGGCGCGTGCCACTGTGCTGGTACGCGGCCCGGCAGGGTGTCGTCGACCACGTCGCGCAGTGGGGAGCGGGCGGTGATGCCGAGCTTGGGAAGACGCGGTAGAGGTGGGAGCCGAATGTGCGGGGGAGAGCGCCTGCCAGGAAGTCCGAACTGGGAGTCCCCGGGGGCCGTCATGCTCGAGTCCCTGGGTTCAGCGGTGGTCCCTCGCCGGCCTCTCCGGGGGAGTCGAGGCGCGTGGCCGTGACGGTGGGAGGGGCCTCGGGTGACGGAGCGGTGTCCGCGGGTCCAGGGCGCGGCGACGGTACCGGTGGCGTGGAGGCGGCCGGGCCGCCGAGCGCGCGGAGCTCATCGGCGACTTCGGCGGCCGAGCCGTACCTGTCACCGGGGTCCGTCGCCAGGAGGCGGAGGATCAACCGGTCCCAGGCGGGCGAGATGTCCTGTGCCACGCTGCTCGGCGCGGGCGGCGCGTCGTTGAGGTGCGCGGTCAGGAACCCGAGGGTGTCCGGGGCGGTGCACGGCATTCGGCCGGTGCGGAGTTCGGACAGGACGCAGCCCAACGCCTACAGGTCGCTGCGCTGCTCCGGGTAGCCGCGGGCCTGTTCGGGGGCGATGTACGCGGCCGAACCGGCGACGACGCCGGTGCGGGTCATGCGGCCGTCGGTGGCCGAGGGGCCGGCGGCCCGGGGCGATGCCGAAGTCGAGGACTTTCACCTGGCCGGAGGAGGCGACGAAGATGTTGGCGGGCTTGATGTCACGGTGCAGGACGCCGGCCGCGTGTGCCAGGAACGGTGTGCCGCCCTCCGGGGTGGCGGCTGTGCCGAGGTCGTGCACGGTCACGACATGTGGATGCTGCAGGGCGGCGGTGACCCGCGCCTCGCGCAGAAATCGGGCGCGTGCCTCGTCGGCGGTGCTGCCGACGCCCGTGAGTACCGAGATCACCTTGACGGCGACGCCACGGCCCAGGACGTCGTCGCGGGCCTCCCACACCGCCCCCATCCCGCCGCGCCCCAGCAGCCTGACGAGCCGGTATCGGTCAGCCAGTACGCGCACCACCACAGCCCCAAGTCCCCCAGACCGCGCCACGGTCCAGCAAGCAGAACGCAGCGTAGCCCCGCCTTCGAGCGCGTGTACGGTCGCGTGCGCGGCCCATCGGTGGATGTCTGGTGGCAACGGCCGACGGTCACCGCATGGTGTTCGTACGGCGCCGGCCGACCTTGGTTCGGGCTCGTCGCGCCCTTCCGGCCGCCGGCCCGGCCTTTGTGGGGTCAGTCGACGGTGACGGTCTCGGCGGGCGCTTGCTCATCGGCGTCCGCGGCGGGTGTGTTCCCGGGTCCGCGGGCGGCGATCCAGAAGAACAGGACGGCCATGATGGCCGCGCCCGCCCACATGGCCTGCTGCCAGCCGTCGACGAAGGACTGCTGGGCCGCGTGGAGCAGGTCTTGTGCGTGCGGGCCGGTGCTGTCCGCGACCTCGACGGCGTTGGCGACACCCTCACGGGCGGTGTCCGCGGCGCCCCGGGGGATACCGGTCAGCTTGTCGTCGATGGAGCTTCGGTAGCCGGCGGACACGAGCGCACCGAGCAGCGCGACGCCGAGTGCGGTGCCGAACTCGCGGGTGACATCGTTCAGGGCGGAGGCGACCCCCTGCTTCTCGCGCGGCAGGGAGGCGGTGATGGCCTCCGTGGACGGGGTCATCGACAGGCCCATGCCGACGCCCATGGCGAGCAGGCCGGGCAGCACGGCCGGGTAGCCCCCGCCGACGGAGACGAACAGCGCCATCAGCGCCATGCCGACGCCGGCCAGTGCGATGCCCACCACCATGGTCGAGCGGGCGCCGATGCCGGCGGCCAGCCTGGGGGCCAGGCCGGAGGACACCATCATCGCGACGGCCATGGGCATCATCGCGACCGTGGACAGCAGACCCGACCAGCCGAGTACGGCCTGGAAGAACGGGAAGAGGACCACGCCGATACCCGCCTGGACACCGAAGACCACCAGCAGCGTGATCGAGCCGCCCGACAGTCCGCGCTCCCGGAACAGGCGCACATCCAGCAGGGAGGCGTCGCGGCGGTACAGCTCCCAGGCCACGAACCCGACCGCGGCGATGAGGCCGACAGCGAGACTGATCAGCGTCTCGGGGGCGGTCCAGCCGCGTTCGGGGCCTTCCTGCAGCACGAAGATCAGGCCGACCACGGCAATGACGGAGACCAGAGCGCCAACGGTGTCGAATCGATGGGCCGAGGTCTCGCGGGAGTTGGGAACCCACTTGAGGGTCATCCCGAGGGCCACGCCGACCAGAGCCGCGGGCAGGACGAACAGCCAGCGCCAGTCGGCGACGTCGACGAGGAGCGCGGAGAGGAACATGCCCAGGATGCCGCCGCCTCCGGCGACACCTGTCCACACGCCGATCGCCTTGCCGCGCTGCTCCTCGGGGAAGGTGGAGGTGATGACGGCGAGCGTGATCGGCATGATCATGGCGGCGCCGATGCCGCCGGCCACGCGGGCCCCGAGCATCACCTCTGCCGTCGGCGCCAGGCCCGCGACCACGGTGGCCATGCCGAAGACACCCAGTCCGGCGACGAGCATGGGCTTTCGGCCCAGGCGATCGCCCAGGGCACCGAGCGGCAGCAGCAGCGCGGCCAGGGCGAGGGTGTAGATGTTGATGATCCACAGGACCGTGTTCTGGGAGGCGTCGAATTCCACGGCCATGTGGGTCTGTGCGACGTTCAGCCCGGTCACCGAGGCGATGACCGCCATCAGAGCGATGGAGACGGTGATCAGGATCTTGCGCAGCGGACGCGCGTCGGGGCCGCCCCGGCCGGCCTGCGCGGCCGGTACGGGCTGGTTCGTACTCATGGATTCCTCCCAAAAGGGGCATGCCGAGTCAGCACCGGAGTCGATCCGGTCGCCGAGTGAAGAAAGAGGGGTGGGCCGGGGTCAGTGCCGCCGCGCCGCGGACCATCCACACGTGACGCTAAGCCCGTGTTGCATCAGCGGCATACGATGTTGCTCATGACGCAAGAAGACGGAGATCTGGACAGCCTCGTACGCAAACGCATCCGCGCTCTGCGGGTGGCGCAGGGCTGGTCCTTGGAGGAGTTGGCCTCGCGCGCCCACCTGAGTCAGTCCTCGCTGAGCCGCATCGAGAACGGCCGGCGGCGCCTCGCACTGGACCAGTTGGTCACCCTTGCCCGCGCCCTGGACACCACACTCGATCAGCTCGTGGAGACCGCCGCCGACGACGTCGTCACCAGCCCCACGATCGACAGCACCCACGGCCGGATGCGCTGGACCATCAAGGCCGACCCCGGAATGAGCGTGGTGCGCCAGCGCATGACCGAACCGCCCCCGGAGAACCCGGCGCGCATGCGCGCCCACCCGGGGCGCGAATGGATCGTCGTCCTGTCCGGCACGGCGATCCTCATGCTCGGCCACCGCCGCTTCCGCCTCGAGGCCAACCAGGCCGCCGAGTTCCCCACGATGATGCCGCACGCGATCGGAGCCGACGGCGGGCCCTGCGAAATCCTGGGCATCTTCGACCGGGACGCCCGCCGCGGCCACCGGTCCGGCGGCGACAGCGACGACGCCCAGGGCGCTCTCGAATGACGGCAAGGGGCCGCGTGGTGGTGCCCCGGTGTCCTTTTGCGTCTCGAGCAGCACCCAGGGCCATTGCCTTGCGTGAACTGGGAGATCTCATGCCAGAGGCGCATGGGTCGTCCTAGTGTGAAACGCATGAACCACGCGCACACGCCCACCCCCCATCACGGTGCTTCGCACGGTCACCACCACGAGCAGGCACAGGCGCACGAGCAGGCCCACGAGCAGGCAATGGACGGCCAGGCGGAGATCCTCGACCTGGACGCCGAGGTCGTTGCAGAGCACACCGCCTCCGTCACCGCATGGCTGCCGCTGCCGACCGCCCCACACCACATCGTGGACCTGGGCTGTGGCACGGGCGCGGGCACCTTCGCCCTCCTCGACCGCTTCCCCGGCGCGCACATCACCGCCGTCGACGCGTCCGCCGAACACCTGCAACGCCTGCGCACCAAGGCGTGCACCCGCGGCACACAGGAGCGCGTGCACACCGTGCAGGCCGACCTCGACGAGGCCACCTGGCCCGACCTCGGTTCACCCGACCTGGTCTGGGCGTCGGCCTCGATGCACCACATGGCCCACCCCGAGCGCGCGCTGCGCAACGTCCACGACGCACTCGTACCCGGCGGCCTGTTCGCCGTCGTCGAACTGGCCGGCCACCCCCGTTTCCTGCCCGCCGACGCCCCCGAGGAGCGTCCCGGCCTGGAAGAGCGCATCCACGCCGCAGCCGACCGCCGCCAAGCCGGACACATGCCCCACCGCGGCGCCGACTGGGGGCCGATGCTGACGGCCGCCGGCTTCACCGTCGAGGGCGAACGCGCCATCACCGTGAACCTCGACGGCAGTCGCAGCGAAGCGATCGGCCGCTACGCCACCGGCATCCTGCGGCGCATCCGCGGCATCGTCGCCGACAGGCTCACCCCTGAGGACCTCACCGCGCTCGACCAGCTCCTCGACACCGGCGGCCCGCACAGCATCCTGCGCCGCGACGACCTGACGGTACGCACGGAGCGCACCGTCTGGGCTGCCCGCCGCACCTGACCACGGATGGCCGGCCAAGCAGGTCGTGGACCTTGTTCCAGCGCTGCGCTTCGTGGTGGCCAACCACCGCGTGATGCGCGACCTCCGGCCGGACGAGGGGAGCAGCGCCTTCGAGCGCCTTCGAACGGCACTCCGAGCTGTGTGCGATCGTCGCCGGTCCGGACGCCCCCGCCGAGGACGTGCTGCGTCTTCGGTCCGCGCTGCTCAGCGCGAATATCGTGCTGCTCGCCTCGCAGGGCCTCGACGCCACCGACGCCGAGATCCGCCGCGTCGCGCGGGACATCGCACACCGGCTCACCGCGTGAGCTGCGGCGGGCGCGACCGGTAGCGGCGGCGCCTGGTCCACCCCCTACCCCGGTATCACGGCGGCTTGGCTCCCCGGTGTGACGCGTCGGCCGTCACCGTCTCCCTACTTTCTGCTCGTCACCCCGGACGACACAGGACGAGACAGAGGGAGGCGGGCGGAATGCGCCGCTTCAGGACGTTGCTGACCACCGCCGTACTGACCACGCTGCTGGTCGGTGGCACGGCCGGCGGGGCCTCGGCGAGCAGTGAGAGCGCGCCGAGCGGTCCGCTCCCCGGCACGGCCGCCTGGCTGGCGGACGACTCCCTGGGCAGGGAGCTGCCGGACCCCGCCACGGCCACCCCGTCCGAGGTCGCGGCCTTCTTCGCCGGGCTCACCCGCGCTCAGGGGCAGCGGCTCGTCGAGGACCACCCCACTGTGGTGGGCAACCTCGACGGCGCCCCCGTGAAGCTCCGGTACGAGGCCAACGCGCCCGCGGGCGACCAGGTCCTGGCGTACGACGCGCGCGGTCGCGGCCTGATCGCGCAGGTCGTGGGCGACCTGGAGAGCGCCGCCCACGTCTCGGTGGTCGTCCCCGGCTCGGACATCGACATCTCGAGGTTCGACCGTACGGCCGAGCGGGCCGCCGACCTCCAGGAGGAGGCGGGTGACGACACGGCCGTCATCGCCTGGGCCGGCTACACCACCCCCTCCGGCATCGGCCTGGACCTGGCGACGGGCCGGCTCGCGGAGGCCGGCGCCGAGCGGCTGGTCCGTTTCACCGAGGGCCTGGACGCCGCCGGACTGCCCGACCCTGCCCTCTTCTGCCACAGCTACGGCTCGGTGGTCTGCGGCCTCGCCGCCGCCGGCACCGACGCGAGCGACATCGTCGTCATGGGCTCGCCCGGCATGCGCGCCGACAGCGTCACCGCGCTCGGCACCGACGCCCACGTCTGGGCGGCGAAGTCCCCGGCCGACTGGATCGACCGCGTCCCCAACGTCGAGTTCCTGGGCCTGGGCCACGGCGCGGACCCCACCTCGCCCGGCTTCGGCGCGAGCGTCCTGCCCGCCGACGACGTTCCGGCGCACGACGAGTACTTCACGCCCGGCACCTCCACTCTGACCGCGTTCGCGGCGATCGCCGACGGAGGCCTGTGATGAAGTCCCTGACGACCCTGACGACCCTGACGAACCTCAAGACCCTGAAGACCCCCGCGAAGCTCGCGAGGCTCAGCGCGAAGATCGACGGCCGGACCCCCGCCCACCGCGACCGCGCCATCGACGGCCTGCGCGCGCTGGCACTCCTGGCCGTCCCGACCGGCCACTGGCTGCTCGGCGGCTTCACCCGCGACACCGGTGGCGGCCTGCACAACGCCAGCCCGCTGGTCACGTTCGACGCGCTGGCCCCGGCCGGCTGGATCCTGCAGCTACTGGGCATCTTCTTCCTGGTCGGCGGCTACTCCTCGTACCTCTCCCACCAGCGGCGCAAGGGCTCGACCCGCGAGTGGATCACCGGTCGGCTCCGCCGCCTGGGCCGCCCGGTCCTGGGCGCCACCGCCGTGTGCGCGCTGCTGCTGCCGACCCTCCACTACGGCTTCGGGGTCCCCACCGCCACCTTGCACACCGCGTCGACGCTGGTCGTCCAGCCCTTGTGGTTCGTCGGCGTCTACGCCGTGATCACGGCCCTCACGCCGTACTGCGTCCACGCGTCCAAGCGCCTGGGCTTCTGGGCCGCCGCCCCGCTGCTCGGCTCGGTCGCCGCGGTCGACTTCCTCCGTTACGGGCCGTACGCGGACGCGATGCCCTCCTGGCTGAGTCTGCTCAATCTGCTTCCGGGGTGGATGTTCGCCTACCAGCTCGGCGTGTCCTGGGCGGACAGGCGGCTGGGCCGACGCGAGGCGTGGCTGCTGCTCGCCGGCGGCGCGGCCCTGTTCGCCACCCTGCTGCTCGCCTTCCACTACCCGATGTCGATGGTGGGCGTGCCCGGCGAGGCCCGTACCAACTCCCACCCGCCGTCCCTGCTGGTCCTGGCGCTCGCGGCGACCCAGTCCGGCGCGGCGATCCTGCTGCGCGACCGGCTGGCCCGGTTGCTGCGGCGTCCCGTGCTGTGGGCCCCGGTGGTGATCATCAACCTGTCCGCGATGACGATCCTGTGCTGGCACCAGACGGCGATGCTCGCCGCCGCGGTCCCCGCCTCGTACTTCGGGGAGATTCCCGGGCTGACCGCGGCGCCGGACACGGCCGGATGGATCTTCGCGCGGCTGGCCTGGATGCCGCTCTTCGCGGGACTGCTCGTGGCGATCGCGAAGTTCGCCCGGCCCCTGGAGAGCCCGTGGGAGCGCGCCGGGACGGTCCGGCGGGCGGCGGCGGGCGTGCTGGCCGCGGGCTTCGGCTACTTCGCGCTGGCGGCGTGAGGGACACGACCCCATCGCCGTATCACTCCACCGCCCCCAGCACTCCCACCATTCCCAGCAGTCCCACCACTCCCACCACTCACCGAACACAGGAGTACAACCATGTCCCCGGTCGGCGAAACCGCTCTGCCGCACCCCGAGAACGCCACCGCGACGCAGCCCCCACCGGACGCGGGCAGCGAGTTCACGCCGCTGTTGCGTGATGTCAGGGGACAAGGGCTGCTCGACCGGCGCCGCGGCTGGTACGCGCGCATGATCGCGGTCAACGCGCTCGGTCTGGCCGCCGTCGTCACCGGCATGGTGCTCGTCGGCGGCTCCTGGTGGGTCGTCGCGCTGGCCCCCGTCCTCGCCGTGCTGTCTGCCCGCACGGCGTTCGTCGGCCACGACGCGGGCCATGCCCAGATCAGCGGCAGCCGCGCCACGAACCGCCGCATCCAGCTCATCCACGGCAACCTGCTGCTCGGCATGAGCAGCGCGTGGTGGAACGACAAGCACAACCGCCACCACGCCAACCCCAACCACCGCGACAAGGACCCCGACGTCGCCGCCGACGTCCTCGTCTTCACCAGCGAGCAGGCCGCCGTCCGCACGGGCTTCCGCGGCTGGCTCACCCGCCACCAGGCATGGCTCTTCTTCCCCCTGACCCTCCTCGAAGGGCTCGCCCTGAAGCTCTACGGCTTCCAGGACCTGCGACGCCGGACCGGCCGCGAACGGCTGGTGGAGGGCACCCTCCTCGTCGCCCACGTCGCCGGGTACGTCACCCTGCTCCTGGCGACCATGCCGCTCACGCACGCACTCGTCTTCGCGGCGCTCCACCAGGCCCTGCTCGGGCTGCACCTGGGCATGGCCTTCGCGCCCAACCACAAGGGGATGGACATGCCCGACCCCGACCCGGACCGCGACGGCGAGAAGTGGGGACACCTGCGGCGCCAGGTCCTCACCTCCCGCAACGTCAGGGGCAGCTTCCTCACCGACTGGTTCCTCGGCGGCCTCAACTACCAGATCGAGCACCACCTGTTCCCCAGCATGCCCCGCCCGCACCTGAGGCTCGCCCAGTCCATGGTGCGGGCCCGCTGCCGCGACCTCGGCATCCCCTACACCGAGACCGGCCTCGTCGACTCCTACCGGCAGGCCCTGCGGCACATGTACGAAGTGGGAGAACCGCTGCGTGCCGACATCTGAGGAGCCGACACCTTGCGCCTGTCCGGACGCCGTCGCGGCGCACATAGGCTGGTGCGCATGACCTCAGTGGAGGAGGAACGCCCGCGCGCGCTGCTCGCGGGGGCCTCGCGGCGGTGGGTGCGGGGGCTGCCGTGGGCCGTGGCGTTCGTGCTGTGCGTGGCCCTGCTGCCCACGACCATCGTGGTCCTCACCGCCGACTACGGCCTCAACGGCAGTGTCGCCGCCGGGCTGGCCGTCGCGCAGGCCGCGCCGCTGCTGCTCGCCGTCGTACGGCCGCTGCAGGCCTGGTACGTGGTCTTCGCCGCGGACGTGGCCGGCGCGCTCGTCCTGCTCACCGTCGACTTCCAGGAGCGGCTGCTGTGGCCGTTCCCGCCCATGGAGATCGTCGGGTACGTCGGCCTCTGCCTCGCCCTGGGCCTGCGCGAGCGGCGCCGGACGCTGCTGCTGGTGTGGCTGGCAACGGCGGGCGCGAACGTGGCCCTGGGGTTCGTCCCGCCCCACGGCTCCAGCGCCAAGGACCTGCTGCTCACCATCCTCGGGGGCGTCGCGCTCCTGCTCGGCGGGGTGCTGCGCGAGCGGTCCGAGGTGCAGCGCAGGCTGGTCGAGCAGGAGACGATCAGCGAGGCCGAGCGCGGCCGGCGGACACTCCTTGAGGAGCGCGCCCGGATCGCCCGCGAGCTGCACGACGTGGTGGCACACCACATGTCCGTCATCACGGTGCAGGCGGACACCGCGGAGTACCGCCTCGACAGGATGCCGCCCGACGTGCGGGAGGAGTTCACCTCCATCGCGGCGACCGCGCGCGAGTCGCTCGGCGAGATGCGACGGCTCCTCGGTGTGCTGCGCAACGAGGAGGCGCAGGGCGAGCTGGTGCCCCAGCCGGGCCTGGCGCAGATCGGGCAGTTGGTGGAGGCGACGGCCAGGGCCCGCGGGCCGGTGGAGTTCACCCCCTGCGACGTCGAGGTGCCCGAGGCGGTCGGCCTGTCCGCGTACCGGATCGTCCAGGAGGCCCTCTCGAACGTCGTGCGGCACGCGCCGGGTGCCCGCACGCAGGTGTCGTTGTCGGTGTCGGAGCCCGATCCGGCGGAGGGCGCGCGGCTGATCGTCCTGGTCGTCAACGGGCCGTCGCCCAAGCCGTCCGGCACGCCGCTCGAGGTGGGCGGCACCGGGCACGGGCTCGTCGGCATGCGCGAGCGGGTGCGGATCATCGGCGGCAGCCTCGACACGGGGCCGCTGCCGGACGGCGGCTTCCGGGTCGCCGCCCAACTTCCCCTTACTGAAAAGGACTTCACGTGACGACGCGCGTCATCATCGTCGACGACCAGGCCATGGTGCGGGCCGGTTTCGCCGCGCTGCTGGCCGCCCAGAGCGACATCGACGTGGTGGGCGAGGCCCCCGACGGCGTACAGGGCGTCGAGCTGAGCCGGCGTACCCATCCCGACCTCGTGCTGATGGACGTCCGGATGCCCGAGATGGACGGCCTGGAGGCCGCACGCCGTCTCCTGTCGCCGCCGCCGGGCGTGACCCACCGGCCGCGCGTCCTGATGCTCACCACCTTCGACGTCGACGACTACGTCTACGAGGCGCTGCGGGCGGGCGCGAGCGGCTTCCTGCTCAAGGACGCGCCGCCGGCCGACCTCATCGCGGCGGTCCGCGTCGTGGCCTCGGGCGACGCGCTGCTCGCCCCCTCCGTGACGCGCCGCCTCATCGCGGACTTCGCCAAGCAGCGGCCGGCCGCGGCGCGGGGCAAGCCCGCGCTGCGGCTCAAGGGCCTGACGGAGCGCGAGACCGAGGTCCTCACCCTGGTGGCCCGCGGCCAGTCCAACACGGAGATCGCCCAGACCCTGGTGCTGGCCGAGCAGACGGTGAAGACGCACGTCAGCCGCGTCCTCACCAAGCTCGACCTGCGCGACCGCGCCCAAGCGGTGGTCTTCGCCTACGAGTCGGGTCTTGTCGCCCCGGGCGAGTAGGACCCGCCCGCGCCCCGCGCCCCTTGCCCCGCCCTGCCCCTCTCCTCCGCCCGTCTCCCTCCTTCACCCCCTACCGCGGTAGCACCTCCACATTGGCTCCCCGGTATGACGCCCGGCGCGCAGCCGTCCCCGCACTCTTCACCCGTCACAGAAAGTGCGCGTAAGCGCGTAAGAGGGAGACGGGACATGAGGCTACGCAAGGGCAAGCGGCAGAAGGCGGACAACCGGCCGGAGGTGGACAACCGGCCCGGGGTCCCGGCAGCCACGCCCGGTCTCGCCGTCGAACTGCGTGACGTCCGGCGGCAGTACGGCCGCGGGGCGGGCACGGTGCACGCCCTCGCGGGCGTCGACCTCGCCCTGCCGCGCGGCACGTTCACCGCGGTCATGGGCCCGTCCGGGTCCGGCAAGTCCACCTTCCTGCAAAGCGCCGCCGGGCTCGACCGGCCGACCGCGGGATCCGTGTTCCTGGGCGGCACGGAGATCACCGGCATGAGCGAGAACGAGCTGACCGAGCTGCGCCGCAGCCGCCTCGGCTTCGTCTTCCAGGCCTTCAACCTCCTGCCCTCCCTCACCGTCGAGCAGAACGTGCTGCTCCCGATGCGCCTGGCCGGGCAGCGCCAGGACCACCACCAGGCGCAGGCGGTGCTCGCCCAGGTCGGGCTCGCCGACAAGGCGAAGCGCCGGCCCGGCGAGCTCTCCGGCGGCCAGCAGCAGCGCGTGGCCGTCGCCCGCGCCCTGGTCACCAGCCCCGACGTGATCTTCGCCGACGAACCCACCGGCGCCCTCGACACCGGCACCGCCGCCGAGGTCCTGGGCCTGCTGCGGAACGCGGTGAACACCCTCGGCGCCACCGTCGTCATGGTCACCCACGACCCGTCCGCGGCAGCCTGGGCCGACCGCGTGCTGTTCCTCGCCGACGGCGCCTTCGCCGACCACCTCGAGCGCGGCTCCGCGGAGCAGATCGCGGCACGCATGGCCGTGCTCACCTCGCGCGCCTCCCGCTCCGCTGCGATGGCGGGAGTCGCGGCATGAGGCGCCCCAACGGACTCGCCCGTGAGGCCGTCCGCTTCAAGCCCGCGTCCTTCGCGGGGACCTTCCTCGCGCTGATGATGGCGGCCCTGATCGTCTCCGCCTGCGGCATCCTGCTCGAGACCAGCCTGCGCGCCTCGGTGCCGCCGGAGCGGTACGCGAACGCGCCGGTCGTGGCCGCCGCGGACCAGAACGAATACATCGTCACCGGCAGCGGCGAGGACCGCGAGAAGGAGGCCGTCCCGCTGCCGGACACGGCACGGCTCGACGCGGGGCTGGCGGCGAAGGCCGCCGACGCGCCAGGTGCGGCCACCGCCGTCCCGGACTTCACCTTCCCCGTACGGGCCGGGGAAGGGTCGCTCACCGCGCACGGATGGGGCTCGCACGCCTTCACCGGCACCGCGCTGACCAGCGGTTCCGCGCCCCGCGAGGGTGAAGTCGTGCTGGACGCGGGTACGGCCGGCGCCGAGAGGGCCGCCGTCGGCGACACCGTGGTGCTCCAGACCGCCGCCGGGCAGCAGGACTTCCGCGTCGCCGGCGTCGCCGAGGCCGGATCCGCGGACACCGCCCGCGACACCGAAGCCGCCGGCGCCACGGCCTGGTTCGCCGACACCCAGGCGCCCACGCTCGCCGGGCACCCCGGCAAGGCCGACGCCGTGATCGTGCTGGCCGAGGACGGCACCGACACCGGCGCCCTCGCCGACGCCGTGAAGCAGGCCCTGGCGGGCTCCGGCGCCCAGGTCCACACCGGCGACGACCGCGGTGCCGTCGAGGACCCGGGCCTCGGGTACGCCAAGGTGACGCTCTTCGGAATCGGCGGCTCCTTCGGCGGCATCGCCGCCATCGTCGCGGTCTTCACCGCCGCCGGAACCGTCGCGCTCTCGGTCGGTCAGCGGGCCCGCGAATTCGCCCTGCTGCGCGCCGTCGGCGCCACCCCGCGGCAGGTCCGCCGCGCGGTCGCCTCCGAAGCACTGCTCGTCGCACCGCTCGCCGGGATCATCGGCTGCCTGCCCGGCATCGGGCTCGCGCACTGGTGGTTCGGGCAGTTGCAGGACCGCGGCGCCATTCCGCAGGCCGTGGATCTGCACGTCTCCGGGCTTCCGCTGCTCGCCGCCGTCGTCATGGGGCTGCTCACCGCGCTCGGCGCCGGCTGGATGGCCGGGCGCCGGCCCGCGAAGATCAAGCCGGGGCAGGCACTGTCGGAGGCGTCGGTGGAGCGGCTGCGGCCCGGCCTGATCCGTACCCTCCTCGGCGTCGGCGCCCTCGTCGGCGGCGCGATCCTCACCGGCGTGTCCGCCCGCTCCGCCGGGGACGACGCGGCCGGTGCCGCCCTCGGCGTCGTCATGCTCTTCATGCTCGCCGTCGGGCTGCTCGGCCCGCTGGTGGCGCGGCTGTGCGCGGGCCTGTTCGGCCTCCCGCTGCGCGGCGCGGGCCCGGCCGCGCAGCTCGCGGCCGCCAACTCCCGTGCCAACGCCCGCCGCCTCGCCTCCGCGATCACCCCGATCGTGCTCGCCGTGGCCTTCTCCTCGACCCTCGTGTTCATGCACACGAGCGAGACCCACGCCGCCGACAAGCAACTGCGCGCGGGCATCACCGCGGACCACGTGGTGACGGACCCGGCCGGGCTCCCGGTGGACGCGGCGGCACGCGCCGCACGGGCGCCGGGCGTGGAGGCGGCCGTCGGGCTGCTGAACACGCAGGTGCTGGTGCCGACCGGCTCCGGCGAGTTCAAGTCGCTCCTGGGCGCGGCCACCCAGGGCGTCACCGGCTCCGGCGCCGAGCTGGCGAAGGTGCAGGACCTGGACGTACGCGAGGGCAGCCTCGACCGGCTCGGCGAGGGCCGTATCGCCATCGACAAGACCCTGGCGACCTCGGCGGACGCAGGCGTCGGCGACCGGCTCCCGCTCTACCTGCCCGACGGCACCGAGGCCAGCCCCGAGATCGTCGCGGTCTACGGGCGCGGCCTCGGGCTGTCCACGGTGACCATGGACCGGGCGTCCCTGGCCGGGCACGTCACCTCGGGCTTCGACAGCACACTGCTGGTGCGGGGCGGTTCGGAGAAGTCACTCACCGCCCTGGGCGAGGTCACCGACGCCTCCGGCTACGCCACCGAGCAGAACCGCGACGCGAAGCTGGGCGCCTGGATGAACAACACCATGGCCGCGGTCCTCGGCGGATTCGCCGCCGTCGCCGCCGTCAACACCCTGGTGATGACGGTCCTGGACCGCCGCCGCGAACTGGGCACGCTGCGCCTGGTCGGCTCCACCCGGCGTCAGGTGATGACGATGCTCCGCTGGGAGGGCCTGCTGGTCGCCGGGGTGGGCCTGGTCATCGGCTCCGCGATCGCCGCGGCCACGCTGATCCCGATGATGAGCGGCGTGACCGGTGACATGCCGTATGTGCCTCCGCTGGTGTACGGGTCCTTCGCGGTCGCCGCGGGCGGCCTGGCCCTGCTCGCGGTCACCCTGCCGGCCCGGGCGGCGTTGCGCCGCTGGTCGTAGCCGCCGGTCGTAGCGCGGGCGCACGGGGCGGGAGTCGGCGTGACGCCGATCCCGCCCCTCGAACCGTTGTGGCCGGACGCCTGGAAGGCTATGGTCGTTCTATCTGAGACAGTCTTCTTATTTAAGAACGAGGTGTCATTGTGTTCATTGCCGCGGCGACGGACAGCGTGTCCATCGCTCCGAGCTGGGATCGCACAGCGGCGGCGGAGATCCGCCGGCTGGGGGAGGTGCCGGCCGCCAACGTCGGTGACGCGCTGGAACGGATGACCGTGATGGACGGTGGCATCCGGCTGCTCACCGGGCGCGCCGCACTCCTGGGCAACGCCCTGACGGTGGACGTGCGGTCGGGCGACAACCTGGCCGTCCACCGAGCGCTCGACGAGGCCCGGCCGGGCGACGTCCTGGTCGTCAACGGGCACGGCGACATGACCCGCGCGCTGGTCGGCGACCTCATCGGCGAGATTATGGTGAACGCCGGGGTGGCCGGCGCCGTCGTCGACGGCGCGGTCCGCGACGTCCAGGCGCTGTCCGAGATGGGGCTCGCCGTCTACGCGCGGGCGGTCACCCCCGCCGGACCGTTCAAGGACGGCCCCGGCGCCATCGGCTTCCCGGTGGCGGTCGGCGGCGTCGCGGTGGCGCCGGGGGACGTGCTCGTCGGCGACTTCGACGGCGTCGTCGTCGTCCCGCGGCACCGCGTGCGGGAGGTCGTCGAGGCGGTCGACGGGATCGGCGAGAAGGAGGAGGCGCTCCGGCAGCGCATCCTCGCCGCACGCCCCGACCGCGCGGCGGTGGCCCGGTGACCGGCGGTGGCGCGGTGACCGGCGAGGGCCCGGTGACCGGCGGTGGCCCGGTGACCGGGGGCGGTGGCCCGACGACCGGCACACCGTCCGCCTTCCGGATCGGGGAACTGCGGCGCCTTTCGCGGCGCCCGGCCCTCGCCCCCGCGCCGCCGGGCGCCGTCTCCCTCGCCATGGGCGAGCCGGACTTCCCGACCCCGCCGCCGGTGATCGAGGCCGCCGTGGCCGCGTTGCGCCGGGGACACACCCACTACGCCGACCAGAAGGGCCTGCGGGAACTGCGCGCCGCGCTCGCGTCCCGGCTGCCGGCGCTACCCGGCCGGACGTGGAGCGCGGACGACGTCGTGGTCACCCACGGCGCCACCGCCGCGCTGGCCGCGGTCGTGTTCGCGACGGTCGGCCCCGGCGACCGCGTGGTCGTCCCGGAGCCCGCCTACTCGCTCTACGCCGACCTGGTCGTCCTCGCCGGGGGCACCGTGGACTTCGTCCCGCTCGGCCCCGACCTGCACTGGGACCTCGACGCGTTGGCCGCCGCGCTGCCCGGCGCCGCGATGGTGATCTTCTCTAACCCGTCGAACCCGACCGGCATCGTGCACGGCGAGCGGGAGCTCAAGGCCCTCGGTGACCTCCTCGACGGCACCGACGTCCTGGTCGTCAGCGACGAGGCGTACCACCGGCTGGTCTACCCGGGGCACGAGCTGACCTCGGCGCTGGCGGTCGAATCGCTGCGGGACCGGACGGTGTACGTGCAGACGTTCTCCAAGACGTACGCGATGACCGGCTGGCGGGTCGGATACCTGACCGGGCCGCGCGAGGTGGTGGACGCGGCGGCTCACGTGCACCGGACCCTCAACGGCTCGCTGAACACGGCGGTCCAGCACGCGGCCCTCGCCGCCCTCGAACTGCCGGACGGCGTCGTGGACGCCATGGTCGACCGGTACCGCCGGCGCCGCGAGCTGGTGGTCGCGCACCTCTCGGACGTCCCGGGCCTGCACCTGGTCCCGCCCGAGGGGGCGTTCTACGGCTTCCTCCGCTACGACGCCGGCCCGGACTCCGAGACGGTCGCCCGCGAGCTGGCCGAACGGAAGGTGATGGTGCGGGCAGGCGCCGAGTACGGACCCTCGGGCGAGGGGCACATCCGGATCTCGTTCGCGGCCTCCGAGGACGACCTGCGGACCGGGCTCGCCCGCATCGTCCGTCACCTGGGCGTCACGGGAACCTGACGCCGAGGGGTCGGACGTGTCGCACCCGGAGGCGATACCCTTTGCCTGCACTTCTACGAGGCGGAGGAGGCCCGTGAGCGATCAGCAGGCCGCCCCGCGCGGGGGGCGCAAGCTGCGCAGCGACACCCGCCGCAACCGCCGGCGCCTCCTCGAGGCCGTCGGCGAGCTTGCCCGGGAGACGCCCGACGAGCTCACCATGCAGGCGGTCGCGTCCCGCGCGGAGATCGGCCCGGCCACCGCCTACCGCTACTACTCCTCGATGGACGATGTGCTCGAGGCCTACGTGCTCAGCGTCGTCGAGGAGCTCCGGGACTTCAGCGAGACGTCGACCGCCCAGGGGCGACCGCTGTTCGACGCCGTCGTGGACAAGTGGGTGGACCTGCTCGCCGAGCACGGCCCGGCGCTGGTGCAGCTTCGCTCCCGACGGGGCTACCTGGAGCGGCTCCACGCCGGGAACGAGACCATCGTCGCCATGCGGGACGCCTGGAGCGGTCCCGTGCGCGGACTGCTCGACGACCTCGGGCTCCCGCAGGGGATGCTCGAGCACGCCCTGTTCCTCAGCAACATGATCTTCGACCCGCGGGAGATCCAGGACCTCTCGCGGGAGACGCGGCTGTCCCGCCGGGAGGTCGTCACCCGGCTGTCCGAGGCGTACCGCGGCGCGTTGCGCGGCTGGGCGCGAGCAGGCTGACCGCCCCGCCCCACCCCTCGCACCTCTTGTACCTCTCGCACCTCTCGCACCCCCTACCGGGGTAGCACCTCCACATTGGCTCCCGGGTATGACGCCCGGCGCGCAGCCGTCCCCGCACACTCCCTCTCGTTCGGCAGACAGGATTCAGCGGCACCATTAAGTGATAATCTCCTCTCAAATTGGATGAGCGTCTACGTGCCGCATCGACAAGGAGGTCAGCGGTGACAACGCAACGGGAAAAGCACGAACCCGCCGAACCGGTCAGTTCGACCGTACGAGCGGGAGATCTCGACGTCGGGTTCATCGACGAGGGCGACGGCGTGCCACTCGTGCTCGTTCACGGCGGCGAGAGCGACCGCACCCAGTTCGCCATCCTCCGCGCCCGACTTGGCGCGGGGATCAGGGCGATCTCCTACGACCAACGCGATTCGGGGATCACCGTGAACCCCCCGGTTCCCTACACGCTGGGCGTCCTCGCCGACGACCTCGTCGCCCTGCTGGACGCGCTGGGGCTTCAGCGCGCGCACCTGCTGGGCACCTCGTTCGGCGGCGCCGTCGCGCAGCACGTCGCGCTCCGGCACCCCGAACGGGTCGCGTCCCTCGTCCTGGTCGCCACCACGCCGAGTTTCGCCATGGGCAGCGAGGCGATCGACGAGCTTCTGCACATGTCCCACGAGGAGCGGCAGAACGCGGTCGGGGACTTCTTCTTCACCCCCGAAGGCCAGGCCGAGCAGCGCGCCCGGCCCGCCCGGACGCTCACCGCCCGTACTCCCGAGCAGGGCGTCCGCCGCCACGACGTCGCCCGGCAGCACGAGGTCCGGGACCGCCTCGGGGAGATCGCCGCACCCACCCTGATCGTGCACGGCACGGAGGACCGGCTGGCGCCCTACGCCGGTGCCGTCCTGATGGAGCGACGGATCCCGAACGCCGAACTCCGTTCGATCGAGGGCGGGCGGCACGGCATCGCGGTGGAGTTCGCGGACACGATCGCCCGCTGGGTGCGCGAGTACCTCCTCGCCCCCGCAAGGCCATGACCGGCCCCGACCCCGGGCGCGACCTCGGCCCCGACTCCGACCCCGACCTCAGCCGCGAGGCCGCGCACCGGATGGCCGAGGCGGCCCAGGAGTGGCTGGACTCCCTGGACGCCGACCAGCGCGGGGCCGCGGTCGGACCGCCACCGGGCGCCGACGGCACGGCAGAGGCCGAACGCACCCGCTGGTTCTACACCCCCACCGACCACGGCGGCCTGACCTTCCACCAGCAGCGCCCCGCCCAGCAGCGGTTGGTGATGCGGCTGGTCGCGAGCGGACTGTCCGAAGCCGGATACACCACGGTCGCCACCGTGCTCGGCCTGGAGAACGTGCTCGACCGCACCGAGGGCTTCTCGGTGAACTGGGGACGGGAACGGTCCCGCGATCCCAGCATGTACTACCTGCGGGTCTTCGGGGATCCCGGCGGACCGCGGCCGTGGGGATGGCGGTTCGGCGGCCACCACGTCTCGCTCAACAACCTCGTGGTGGACGGGCGGGTCGCCGCCACCACGCCGTGCTTCCTGGGCGCGGACCCGGCCGGGTCGCCCCTGCTGGGCGGCGCGGCACTGCGCCCGCTGGGGACCGCCGAGGACATGGCCCGCGAGCTGGTCCGCTCCCTGCGCCCCGAGTCCGCCGCCCGCGCGGTACTGCTGCCCCGCGCCCCGAACGACATCGTGGCCGGCAACAGCCCCCGGATCGACGACCGCGTGGTGAAGCGAGCCGAACTGTGGCGCCCCGGCCCGCACCTCCCGGACCGTGCCGAGCACCCGGCCACCGGCCTCGACGGCGCGAACCGGCGGGCGCTGGCCCTCACCCCGGCGCCCAGGGGCGTGCCCGGCGCCGAACTCGACTCCGCCCAGCGGGAGCTGCTGCGGGCCCTGCTCGGCACCTACCTCGACCGCGTCCCGCCCGGGGTCTCCCCGCTGCCCCGCTACGACGACCCGGCGGCGCTGGACGCCGTACACCTCGCCTGGGCCGGCTCGACCGCGGCCGGCGAACCGCACTACTACCGCCTGCAAGGCCCGCGGCTGCTCGTCGAGTGGACCAACGTCCACCGCGGCGCCAACCACGCCCACGCCGTATGGCGTGATCCGGCGACCGACTTCGGCGGCGACGTCCTGGCCGCCCACCACGCCGCCCACCACGCGCGATAAGCCACCACGCGCCACAGGCCACCACGCGTCTCCGGAACGGAATGTGACACACATGGCCGGTCAACAACCGTCACCGACCGATACTCCCCCTCACAAGTCCCGCCCCACGCTGCACGGCTCGTTCGGCATGTGCGCGTCCACACACTGGCTGGCGTCCGCGACGGCCCAGTCCGTACTGGAGCGGGGCGGCAACGCGTTCGACGCGGCCACGGCGGGCGCCTTCGTGCTGCACGTGGCCGAACCCCACCTCAACGGGCCCGGCGGTGACCTCGTCGCCGTGCTCGCCACCGCGGCCGGCTCCCCGCCGCTCGTACTGGCGGGACAGGGCCACGCCCCGCGAGGGGCCACGATCGAGCACTTCCGGGCCGAAGGCCTTGACCACGTCCCCGGCGCGGGTGCCCTGGCCGCCGCCGTCCCGGGTGCCGTCGACTCCTGGCTGTGGCTGCTCGCCCAGTTCGGCACCTGGGAGATCGCCGACGTCCTGGCGTACGCGATCCACTACGCCGAGCGCGGCGTCCCCGTCGTGCCCCAACTGGCGCGGGTCCTGGCCACCGTCGAGGAACTCTTCCGCACGCACTGGCCGACGTCGTACGCGCTGTGGATGCCCGAAGGACGAGTCCCGCGGACGCATGCCACTCTCACGAACCCCGCCTACGCGCGGACCCTGCGCCGGCTGGGCGCCGCGGGTGCCGGCGAGAGCAGAACGGGACGGATCGAAACCGCCCGACGCGCCTGGCGGACGGGGTTCGTGGCAGACGCCGTGGCCGGGTTCGCCGCCGTACCGCACCGGCACTCCTCGGGCGGGGACCACGCCGGAGTGATCACCGCCGCCGACTTCACCGACTTCGTTCCCTCCCTCGAGCCCGCGGTCACCGCGCGGTTCAGGGGGACCACGGTGGCGAAGGCGGGCCTGTGGTCCCAGGGTCCCGTGCTGCTGCAGGCCCTCACCCTGCTCGACCACTTCGACGACGAGCGGATCGACCCGTCGAGCGCCGAGGGCATCCACACGATCACCGAGGCACTGAAGCTGGCCATGGCCGACCGGGAGGCGTTCTACGGGCATCTGGACCCGGCGGACGCGGAGGCCGTGCTGCGCCGGCTGCTGTCGCCCCGGTACGGCAAGGAGCGCGCCGGTCAGATCGGCGCGGCCGCGTCGACCGCGTTCCGGCCCGGCGACATCGGCTTCCGGCCCTACATACCACCGCTGGTCACCGGCCGGCCCGCCCTCCGGGCCGACGGCGTGGGCGAACCCACCGTGCAGCAGACCGGCGACACCCGGGGCGACACCTGCCACATCGACGTCGTCGACCGCTGGGGAAACATCATCTCCGCCACCCCGTCGGGAGGTTGGCTCCAGTCCTCGCCCACCGTGCCGGAGCTCGGGTTCGCGCTCGGCACCCGGCTGCAGATGACATGGCTGGACCCGGCCGCGCCGTCCCGCCTGGCGCCGGGTCGGCGGCCCCGTACGACGCTCACCCCGACCCTGCTGCTGCGGGACGGCGTTCCCGTGGCCGCGCTCGGCACGCCCGGGGGCGACCAGCAGGACCAGTGGCAACTGCTCTACCTGGTGCGCACGCTCGCCTTCGGGATGGATCCGCAGGAGGCGATCGACGCACCCGCGTTCCACACCACCGCGGTACCCAGCTCGTTCTGGCCGCGGACCTGGACACCGGGCGGACTGGTCATCGAGGAACGAGCGGACCACGCCGTCGTCGACGAGCTGCGCGCACGCGGCCACGACGTGACCGTCTCCGGACCCTGGAGCCAGGGCCGGCTGTCCGTCGTCACCCGTGATCCCGACAGCGGCGTCCTGCGGGCGGCGGCGAACCCGCGCGGCGCCCAGGGATACGCGGCGGGGCGATGAGCGCCCGCGCGGCCCGCACCCGCACTCGCACTCGCACCCCCACCACCCCCACCCGCGGTCACCGGCTCGGGCGGCTGGTGCGGCAGCGCGTGACGCCGCCCGGCCTGATGCTCGCGCTCACCTTCGCCACGGGCGTCGTCGACGCCGTCGGATACCTGCGCCTGGACCAGGTGTTCGCGGGCAACATGACCGGCAACGTGGTCATCCTCGGCATGGCGGCCTCGGGCGGTACGGACCTGCCGGTGCTCGGCCCGGCCGTGGCGCTGGTGTCCTTTCTCGCCGGCGCGGCCGCGGCCGGGCGGGTGCTGCGCACCGCCGCCCCGGGCTGGAGCCGCCGCTGCACGGGTCTGCTGGGCGGCGTCTCACTGGCCCTGGCCGCCACGGCGCTCGCCCTGTCCGTGATCGGCGCGGACACCTCCGGCACCCGGGCGTGGATGGCGTCGTCGCTCGCCCTGGCGATGGGGACGCAGGCGGCGACGGCCCGACACCTGGCGGTGAAGGACGTCACCACCGTGGTCGTCACGTCCACGCTGACCGGTCTCGCGGCGGACTCCCGGCTGGGAGCGGCCCGCCCCCAAGGGGCACTGCGGCGCGTCGCGGCCGTCACGCTCATCGTCCTCGGAGCGGTCACCGGCGCCGTGCTGTGCCAGGTGCACGGAGGCCTCGCGGTGGCGGCGGCAGCGCTCGTCGTACTGACCGTGACCGCCCTCGGCCACGCGGCGGCAGCCACGACCGGCTCCACCACCTGCGCACCGAGCACTTCCGCGACCCCGAGCAGTTCCTCGACCGCTCCATCGACCGCTCCATCGACGGCCCCCACCCGGCCATGACGGAAAGGACACTCATGACCACAACCCTGGCTCCCCCGGTCCCCATCGGGAAGGCCGCCGTCGGAGCCCTCGGCGTGCTGGCACTGTCCACCGGCGCTTTGGAGTCGGTGGTGTCACCGACGATCCCGCTCCTGGAACGCGAACTGGACATGAGCCAGTCCGAGTCGGCGCTGCTCAGCATCGTCCTCCTCATCACCGGCGCGCTCATCACACCGCTGGCGGGCAAGTTCGGCGACCGCTACGGCGGGAAGAAGATCCTGATCCGGCTGATGGCCGTGGTCGCGCTCGGCGGCACGGTGTCCGCCCTGGCCCCGAACCTGCCGGTGCTGCTGGTCGGTCAGGTGTTGCAGGGCGCGATGATCGGCGCGCTGCCCCTGTCGTTCATCGTGGTCCGCAAACACCTCCCCGCCGGCGAGTCCAAGGTGGCCATCGGCGTGGTCAGCGGGCTCTTCGTCGGCGGGTCGATGGTCGGCATGCTGTCGGCCGGGCCGGTGGCGGAACAGCTCTCCCGGCACTGGATGTTCGCGCTGCCGACGATGGCCGTCATCGCGTCCACCCTCGTCGTGAACAGGCTGATGCCGGCCGACGCGCCGGGCCGGTCGGACGACTCCGGGATCGACTGGCCCGGCCTGCTGCTCCTGAGCGGCATGCTGGTCACGCTCATGCTCGTCCTCGCACTGGCGCCCGAAGCCGGCTCCGCACCACTCGTACTCGCCGCCCTCGTCGTACTGCTGGGCGTCTTCGTCACCGGATGGATCAGGGTCGAACGGCGTGCGGCCGCGCCGATGATCGACCTGCGCATGCTGGCACGGCCCGCGATATGGAAGGCGTGCGTGCTCACGTTCGTCATCTGCCTCGGCACCATGATGGCGGTCTATCTGATTCCGCAGCTCCTCGACGAGCGCGGCGACGGATACGGATTCAGCGCCAGCGCCACCGAGATCGGCTTCTTCCTGCTGCCCGGCGCCATCGCCGCGACGCTGGCCGGGCCGCTCGGCGGGATCGGGGACCGGCGGTTCGGCTCGCGCGCCGTGGTCAACACCGGCGTCGTCATGATGGCCGTCGGCCTGCTCGCCGTGGCGGCCGTACACAGCGAGATCTGGCATCTCGTCGTCGGCAAGGTGCTGATCGCGCTGGCCAACGGCCTGTGCGTCACGGCGATGATGACCAGCACCGCCACCGCCGTCGACAAGGAAGACACCGGCATCGCCACCAGCCTGATCCTGGTGAGCCGCGTGGTCGGCTCCGCCGTGGGCGGCCAGCTCGGCGGTGCGCTGCTCACCGCCGGGACCCCTTCCGGGTCGGAGGTCGCGGCCGAATCGGCCTACGTCACCGGCTTCGTCATAGCCGGCGTCGTCGTGTCGCTGGCCCTGTTCGTCACCCGCACCATGAGCAAAGGAGTCAAAGCATGACCCGCACCGCACCGAGGCGCAAGGTCCTGATCTCCGGGGCCAGCATCGCCGGACCCGCCCTGGCCTACTGGCTCAACCGCTACGGATACGAGGTCACCGTGGTGGAGAGGGCCGGCACACTCCGCAGCGGCGGCTACCCCATCGACGTGCGCGGCACGGCACTCGACGTCGTGGAGAGGATGGGGATCCTGCCACCCCTGCGGGACGCGCACATCGACCTGCGACGGCTGACCTTCCTCGACGGGGACGGCGGCGAGGTGACCTCGCTGCACCCCCACGCCGTCACCGGCGGCGTCGCCGGACGGGACCTGGAGGTGCGGCGCGGGGACCTGACCGACGCCCTCTACACGGCCGTCCGTGACGACGTGGAGTTCCTGTTCAACGACTCCGTCGACACCCTCGACCAGACCGGCCACGGGGTCGACGTCACCTTCCGCGGGGGCGAAAGCCGTACGTACGACATGGTGTTCGGCGCGGACGGCATGCACTCACGTACCCGGGAGATGCTGTTCGGCCCCGAGGAGCAGTTCCACCGCTACCTCGGCTACTGCTTCGCCGTGTTCACCATGCGCAACACCTTCGGGCTCTCCCACGAGACCATGATGTGGAACACCCCGGGCAGGGCCGCGGCCCTCTACGCCGTGGGCGACGACGACGAGGTGCACGCCTTCCTGAACTTCGCCCGGCCGGAGCCGCCGATGGACGCCTTCCGGGACCCGCAGGCCCAGCGCGACCTGGTCGCCGAGGTCTTCGCCGACGCGGGATGGGAGGTCCCGGGCATGCTGGCCGCCCTGCGCGACACGGACGACCTGTTCTTCGACGGCGTCAGCCAGATCCGCATGCCCCGCTGGACCAGCGGCAGGATCGCCCTGGTCGGCGACTCCGCGTACGCACCCTCGTTCCTCACCGGGCAGGGCACCAGTCTCGCCCTCGTCGGCGCGTACATGCTCGCCGGTTCCCTCGCGGACCGGGGCCACGTCGCGGGCTTCGCCGCCTACGAACGCGACACCCGGGAGTTCGTGACCGCGAACCAGGGGCTGGTCGGCCGGGGCGGCGCCACCCTCTTCCCGACCACCGCCCGGGACCTGGAACAGCGCAACGCCAGACTGCGCGGCCTCAGCGCCATCCCCGCCCCGGCGGGACGACCGGCCCACTCGGCCCTCGCACTGCCCACGTTCACGCCCATGCCCTGAGCCGGGCGCCGCGCCGCCGGACGAGAGCGCGGCCACCGACCGGCGTCAGCGCCCGGTCTCCCCGTCGATCAGCTCGCGGAGGATGTCCGCGTGGCCGGCGTGCCGGCCGGTCTCCTCGATCATGTGGGTGAGGGCCCAGCGGACGCTGGGCGCGGGGCGGCCCGGTCGCGGCCGGGGAACCGGCTCGCCGAGGTCGGTGCACGCGTCGAGCACCCGGTTCGCGCGCTCGACGGCCTCCCGGTAACGGGCGACGACCTCGTCCACGCCGTCCTGCGGCGCGGCCCGGAACGTCGCCTGCCAGTCGGCCACCTCGTGACCCAGGAAGATCGCGCGCTCGACGTGCGTGAGGTGGTTGAGCAGGCCGAGCAGATTCGTGCCGGACGCCACCGCGGCCGTACGGACCTGGGGCTCCGGGGCGCCGTCGACCTTGCCGGCGATCGAGGTCCGGAGGTAGTCGAGGAACCCGCGCAGGGTCTCGGCCTCGCTGCTTCCGGTCCTCGGCGGCGGGGTGTCCCGGCGGCGAGTGCGGCCGGTGCGGGGGGTGCGGGGGGTGGTGTTGGGCATGGTGACCTCCTTGCAGGCGCAGGCGCAGGCGCAGGCGCGGGCGCGGGGTGTTCAGGCCGTGCGGCGTATGAGCAGGACGTGGTCGACGACCTCGGCGGTGCGCCCGCCCGGGCCGGTCGCGGTCCGGCGCGGGGCGTCGGCCCGCTCCACCGCCCATGCCGCCGGGTCGAGGCCGATGCCCGCCGCGACCTCACGCGGATTCGGGTGGCGGACGTCGGGGTCCTGGTTCCACGACCACGGCGCGGTCGAGCCGTGGTCGACGACCAGCAGCCGCCCGCCGGGGCGCAGCGCGTGCGCGGCCGTACGCAGGACGGCCGACCGGTCCAGGTCGAAGGGAGTGTGGAGGTAGTGGGCGCAGACCAGGTCGAACCGGCCCTCGGGGAAGGAGTCGCGCAGGTCGTGCCGCGCTGCCCGGACCAGGTCGCCGAGGCCGTGCGAGCGGGCGTGCCCGGTGAGCCGCTCGGCCGCCACGGCCGAGATGTCGACGGCGGTGACCCGCCACCCCCGGCGGGCGAGCCACAGCGAGTCGCCGCCCTCGCCGCACCCCAGGTCCAACGCGTCGCCGGGAGGCAGCTCCGCGACCGTCTCGACGAGACGCTCGTTCGGCCGGGGTTCTGCGACCGCCGGTCGGGCGGCGTAGACACCGTCCCAGAAATCGACCGCGTCGGTGGCGCTCATCGCAACTCCATCTGTATAGGTGAGGGCTGTAGAGGTGAGGGGCGTAGGGGTCAGGGGCTGCGCCCAGTCTCACCAGGAGCGGCGCGATGTGGCACGAAATCTTGCTGTTGTGGCAAGGTGGCCCGATGGACGCCGGAACGGACGACGTACTCGACGCCGTGGGCCCCCGACTGCGCGCGCTCCGCCGCGAGCGCGGCATCACCCTCGCCCACCTCGCGGCGGCGACCGGAGTGTCGGAGAGCAGCCTGTCCCGGCTGGAGAGCGGACAGCGCCGGGCGACGCTGGAGCTGCTGCTGCCGCTCGCCCGCATCTACGACGTTCCCCTGGACGACCTCGTCGGCGCGCCCCGCACGGGGGACCCCCGGATCCACCTGAAGCCGATCCGGAAGTTCGGGATGGTCTTCGTACCCCTGTCCAGGCGGCCGGGCGGGACCCAGGCCTTCAAAATGATCATCCCGAGCCGTCCTGAACCCCTCGAACCGACCCCGCAGACCCACGAGGGCTTCGAATGGCTGTACGTGCTCGGTGGCCGTCTGCGACTGCTGGTCGGCGAGCGCGACCTGACGCTGTCGCCGGGCGAGGCGGCCGAGTTCGACACGTCCCTGCCGCACTGGCTGGGCAGCGCCGACGGCGGCACGGTCGAACTCCTCGTCCTGTTCGGCCTGCAAGGGGTACGGGCGCATGTGCGCGGTGACTGAGCGGCCACCGGAACGGGCGGGGCGGCGGCCCGGCCTCCGGCGACCGGGAGGGGGCCCGGTACCCGATGGGACGCGCTGAGCGCGAGGCCGTCGCACGCGGCACCCGGCTCCACGAGGCCGCGCTGACGCTCGCCGGTGACCACGAACGGGCCGTCGACGCCGTCCGGGCAGCCCTTGAGCCACTGCACGACGAGGCCGTGGCGCAGGCCCTCGACGCCATCCCCGTGGCCCGGCTGCAGGACGTCACCGACGGGCGGCTGCGGCTGGGGGCCGTCGAGCAGAGCGGCCTCGGCACGGTCCGGGCCGTACTCGACGCCGGCCCCTACCGGCTGCGGCAGATACCGGGCGTGGGGCAGCGGACCGTCGACCAGATCGTCGCCGCCGCACGGCAGTTGGCTCAGGCGGCCGGTGAGACGGCCGCCGTGCACCTGGACGTGGACCGGCCCGAGCCGCGCACGACCGCGCTGGTCGTGGCCCTGCACGTGCTGGCGGAGGCGGGCCCGGAGTCACATCGCGCGGCCGACGCGGCGACCGCGCTCACCCGGCGGCTCGGACCGCTGCTGGCCGACGCCCGCCCGGCCGCCGGGCGGACCGGACTGCTGCTGGCCGGACGGGCCAGGAAGGCCCGTGTGCTGGAGGCCGTCGCGGCGATCCGGTCCCTCACCGAGGAGGCCGAGCGGGCGGGCACCCACGAACTGCTCGCCCAGGCCTCGGTGGACCTGCTGCGCGGACCGGCGGGCGACCTCGCGGCCTGGACCGACTTCGAACTGCGCTCCGCCGAGTACTACGGCCTGCTCGGCGAGATCGCCGGACGGGCCCCCGACACCGCGGCCGCCGAGGGATTCCTGCCCGACGACATCGCGGAGCGGGTGCGCGGCCTGCGCCTCGACGACTCCCACCGCCGGGTGTCCCTGCGCGGATACCAGGCGTTCGGCGCGCGCTTCGCCCTGGCGCTCGGCCGGGTGATGCTGGGCGACGAGATGGGCCTCGGCAAGACCATCCAGGCCATCGCGGCCCTGGCCCACCTGGCGGCCGGCGGGCGGACCCACTTCCTGGTGGTGTGCCCGGCGAGCGTCCTGGTCAACTGGACGCGCGAGATCGAGACCCGCAGCACCCTGCGGGCCATGCCGCTGCACGGCCCGGACCGGCAGGACGCCTTCACCGACTGGCGGGAGCGGGGCGGGGTCGCGGTGACCACCTTCGAATCCCTGCGCGGCTTCCCGGAACCGGACGGGGGCGAACTCGCGATGCTGGTGGTCGACGAGGCGCACTCCGTGAAGAATCCGCAGGCCCTGCGGTCGCAGGCGGTCGACCGGTGGGCCGCCCACGGCGAGCACGTGCTGTTCATGACGGGTACGCCGATGGAGAACCGGGTCGCCGAGTTCCGCAACCTGGTCCGGATGCTCGACCCGGGCGTGGCCGACCGTCTCGAGGACGGCACCGGACTGGCCGGCTCGGTGGCCTTCCGCAAGGCGGTCGCCCCGGTCTACCTGCGCCGCAACCAGACGGACGTCCTCACCGAACTGCCCAGTCTCCAGCACACGGACGAGTGGGAGGAGCTGAGCGCCGGCGACGAGGAGGCCTACCGCGAGGCCGTGGCCGACGGCAACTTCATGGCGATGCGCAGGGCGGCGTACGCGCGCCCCGAGAAGTCCGCCAAGCTCGGGCGGCTGCGGGAGATCGTGCGGGAGGCCGGGGAGAACGGGCTCAAGGTCGTCGTCTTCTCCCACTTCCGGAACGTCCTGAGCGTGGTCGAGGACGACTTGGACACCAAGGACACCAAGGACACCTTGGTCGGTGCGGGACCCGGTGCGCACGGCCGCGTGTTCGGTCCGCTCACCGGTGCCGTGCCGCCCGCCCGCAGGCAGCAGATCGTCGACGAGTTCACCGCCGCGTCCGGTCCGGCGGTACTGCTCGCGCAGATCCAGGCGGCCGGGGTCGGGCTCAACCTCCAGGCCGCCTCGGTGGTGATCCTGTGCGAGCCCCAGATCAAGCCGACCATCGAGCACCAGGCCATCGCCCGCGCCCACCGCATGGGTCAGGTCCGACCGGTCCGTGTGCACCGGCTCCTGGCCACCGGCGGAGTGGACGAGCGGATGGTGCGGATGCTGGAGAGGAAGGCCCGCCTCTTCGACGCCTACGCCCGGCGCAGCGCCGTGGCCGAGTCGACGCCGGACGCCGTGGACGTGTCGGACACCGACCTGGCCCGCCGGATCGTCGAGGAGGAACAGACCCGCCTCGGCCTGAGCGACGAACGTCCCGCACCGACGCCCTGAGCCGCGTTGCGTCCCGCGCCCTGAGCCGCGTCACTCCCCGTCGGCCACCCGGCGGCACGCCTCCACGTATCCCCTGACCAGGGGCCGCTCCTCGTCCTCGCGGCGCCAGGCCAGGGCGTAGCGGCTGGGGCCAAGGCCCCTGACCGGGCGGGTGGTCACGCCGCCCAGGGTGATCAGCGGGGCGTTGCCCACGGCCACGAGGCAGATGCCGAGGCCGGCGACCAGGGCCTCGTACGTCTCCTCCGTGCCGGAGATCTCGGCGCCGACGAGCGGGGGTCGGACTTCGGGGCCCTCCAGCGTGCGCCGTTCCTCCAGTGCCAGCCAGAAGTCGCGCAGCACGCCCGCCTCCGGCGGCAGGGCGAGGAACGGCTCGTCGGCCAGGTCGGCGAAGTCGAGTTCCGTGCGGGCGGCGAGGCGGTGGGTCTCGGGGAGGGCGACCAGGCGCGGTTCCTCGGCGACCACCGTCCAGGCGTAGCGGCCGGCGTCGGGCAGCGGCAGCCACACGTACGCGACGTCGGCCGTGCCGTCGGCCAAGCCGGCGGTCGGGTCCTCCCAGGTCATCTGCCGCAGCCGCACCACCGCGTCCGGGTGGGCCGCGGTGAAGCGGGAGCGGATCGCCGGCAGCAGGCCGCCGCGGCCGGGGCTGGTGCTCATCCCGACCACCAGAGTGCCGCGCCGCGCGGCCCGGACCGCCGCCATCGCAGCCGCGCCCTCGGCCCAGTCGGCCAGCACCCGCCGGGCGTGCGGCAGCAGCGCCGTGCCCGCCTCGGTGAGCGTCACGCCGTGCGACTCGCGACGGAACAGCTCGGCCCCCAACTGCCGCTCCAGCGCCCGGATCTGCTTGCTCAGCGCCGGCTGGGACACGTACAGCCGTTCGGCCGCCCGCGTGAAGTGCAGTTCCTCGGCCACCGTCGCGAAGTAGCGCAGCTCCCGCACGTGTACGTCCGTCGCCATAACCGATGGTTATCACCATGGGTCTTGGACGGGCAACCGGACCTCCGGGCACAGTCGTTGGCGGATACGGAAAGCCGGACGGAAAGACGAGCCGCGAGGGAGTCGATATGAACAAGGTATGGCTGATCACCGGTGCGAGCAGCGGATTCGGGCGGGCGATCGCCGAGGCCGCCCTGGCCGACGGTGATGTCGTGGTCGGCGCGGCACGGCGCCCCGAGGCGCTCGACGACCTCGTGGCCGCGCACCCCGACCAGATGGAGGCGCTGCGCCTCGACGTAGCCGACACGGCAGCCGCCGGGGACGCCGTACGGGACGTGGTGGCGCGGCACGGTCGGATCGACGTGCTGGTCAACAACGCCGGCCGGACACACGTCGGTGCCTTCGAGGAGACCGGCGAGGACGAACTGCGGGCGCTGTTCGACGTGCACGTCTTCGGGCCTGCCGCGCTGACCCGGGCCGTGCTGCCGCACATGCGGGAGCGGCGCTCGGGCGCCATCGTGCAGATGAGCAGCATGGGCGGGCAACTGTCCTTCGCGGGGTTCTCCGCGTACAGCGGCACGAAGTTCGCGCTGGAGGGCCTGTCCGAGGGGCTCGCGGACGAGGTGCGGGAGTTCGGCGTCAAGGTGCTGATCGTCGAGCCGGGCTCCTTCCGCACTGGGCTCTTCGAGGCTGGCAACGCGGGCATCAGCACGGACAGCGGTCTGTACGCCAAGGTCGGCCAGACCCGCGGGATGATCGCCGGGAGCGACGGCAGCCAGCCCGGTGACCCCGCCAAGGCGGCGGCCGTCATCCGTGCCGCCCTGGCGGCCGAGCACACCCCGCTGCGGCTGCCGCTCGGCGACGACGGGGTCAGCGCCGTCCTCGGCCACCTCGGCCAGGTCCGCGAGGACGTCGAGGCCTGGGAGAAGCACACCCGGGCCACCGCGTTCGACGACTGAGCCGCGGGCGGACGCAGGAGGAGAGGGGCCTGCCGTCTCCGCGGTACGGTTCCGGGGCCACAGGGGCCACAGGGGCCACACGCCCACGGTGGAGAACACGTGCCGCCGCGCGCATACCATGCGCTCAGTGATCGGTCGGCCACCCGCGAGGCCGGCCACCGTTTCGCGGCGCCTCCGCGCCTCCGCGTCTTCGCCCGAACCCTGGAAGAGGAGCACGGTACACGTGTCCATACCGCCGCCGCCCGGGCCCCAAGGGCCCTACGCCCAGGGGCCGTATCCGCAGGGGCCTTACCCGGGTGCCTGGGGGCAGCCCTACGGCGTCCACCCCCGGCAGGCGCCCCTCAACGGGCTTGCCGTCGCCGCGTTCGTGCTCGGTGTCCTGTGCTTCGTGCCGGCGGTCGGGCTCGTGCTGGGACTGATCGCGCTGGCCGGGATCCGCAGGCGGGGGGAGCGGGGCAAGGGGTTCGCGGTGGCCGGGTGCGTGCTGTCCTCGGTGGGGCTCGCACTGTGGGTGGTGGCGCTCTCCACGGGCGCCGTCGCCGGCTTCTGGGACGGCTTCCGGGACGTCGCGCGCGGCGAGGGCACCGCCTACTCCCTCGAGAAGGGCCAGTGCTTCACCACTCCGGGCGGCTCCCTCCAGGGCGTGACGTACGACGTCGACCAGGTGCCCTGCGAAGAGGAGCACGACGGCGAGGTGTTCGCCTCCTTCGAGTTGCCGGGCGGTTCCTACCCGGGCGACGCGGACCTCACACGGGCCGCCGACGACCGGTGCTACGCCCTCCAGGACGCCTACGCGATGGACCGGTGGGCGCTGCCGGCCGATGTCGACGTGTACTACCTGACCCCGACCTCCGGGAGCTGGCGGACCGGCGACCGCGAGATCACCTGCCTGTTCGGGAACACGGACGAACGCTCCACGCTGACCGGCTCACTGCGCAACGACGTCGCCCGGCTCGACCCGGACCAGCACACGTACCTGCTGGCGGAGGGCTACCTGAACCGGGCCATGGACGAGGTGCCCGAGGCGGCGGCCGTCGAGGACGACTTCGCGGGCTACCGGGTCTGGGCGGGGCAGGTGTCGGAGGCGCTCAGGGGCGAGATCACCATGCTGGAGCGGCACGGCTGGCCCGCCGGCGCCGAGCGTCCGGTCGCCGGGCTGGTCGAGGACCTTCAGGCGGCGCGGAAGGAGTGGGGCCTGGCCGCGAAGGCCACCGGTCTCGACGCGTTCTACGAGCACTACGGCAGGGGCTACGACCTCGTCGTGGCCGACACCACGGTCACCGCCCGCAAGGCTCTGGGCCTGGCCACCACGCCGCCCGACTACGAGGGCGGCGGTGACGGCGACGGCGGTGGGGGAGACGAACCCGGCCTGGAGGTGTGACGGCGGCCATAGCGGGGAGAAAGTGCCTGCGCATAGCCCTCGGGCTCCGCAAGTCATCACATCGAGTGATTCTTTGGCCTTCGCTTGCCTGGTACAACCTACGGTTGCCACGCTGTTGCTGTCTGTACAACCTGATGGGAGCGGCCAGTGACATTCGGTGAGCAGCCGGCGTATCTGCGTGTCGCGGGTGATCTCCGCAAGAAGATCGCCGACGGCCTGCTGCCGCCCCATACCCGCCTTCCGTCCCAGGCGCGGATCCGCGAGGAGTACGGCGTCTCGGACACCGTCGCCCTGGAGGCGCGCAAGGTGCTGATGGCCGAGGGTCTGGTCGAGGGCCGCTCCGGTTCCGGCACCTATGTGCGCGAGCGGCCCGTCCCCCGGCGCGTCGCCCGCTCCGGGTACCGGCCGGCCGGCGGCGCCACGCCCTTCCGGCAGGAGCAGGCCGACGGCGACGCGCGCGGCACCTGGGAGTCGCGCAGCGAGCAGGCCGAGGCGAGCGGAGCCGTGGCCGAGCGGCTCGGGATCAAGCCCGGCGACCGGGTGATGTGCACGCGGTACGTCTTCCGGGAGGCCGGCGAGGCCATCATGCTCTCCACCTCGTGGGAGCCGCTGGACCTCACCGGCCGCACGCCGGTGATGCTGCCCGAGGAGGGGCCGCTGGGCGGCATGGGCGTCGTCGAGCGGATGGCCGCCATCGACGTCGTCGTCGACAACGTCACCGAGGAGGTCGGCGCCCGCCCCGGCCTCGCCGAGGAGCTGCTCGCCCTGGGGGGCGTACCGGGGCACGTGGTCGTGGTCATCCAGCGCACGTTCTACGCCTCGGGCCGCGCGGTCGAGACCGCCGACGTGGTCGTCCCGGCCGACCGGTACCGGGTGGCGTACCACCTGCCCGTCAAGTAGCGGCGTCGCCGAGGGAGTTCACGCGCCCTTCCGTGGCGTGAGGCCGCGCTGAGGGCGTGGTGTGAAGCCGTGGCGTGAAGCCCCGGCGTGAAGCCGTGGTGTGAGATGGCGCACGCCTGTCGTGCGCCGTCCACGCCCTTTTCCTCCGCTCGCACACGTGTCCGCCGCCCGCGCCGGCGTCCGCGCGGCGCCGGAATCCGGTCGTTCCCGCAGGTCGCTTCCCTTGGTGCCGTTATGCCTGTGACCGGAGGCATCGGCGTGCGGGGACGGCGCGTTCTGTATCGTGCGCCCCCTGCGTTCTGGCTGGTTGCGTACCTCTTTGTGCAAAGCCGTATTCGCTCCGTGAAGGTTGGGCGTAGGCTCGGGCATATGCGGATTGCGGTTTCCTTGGCGGGTGGGGCACGGCGCAAGCCGTGGGCGGGAAGTGGAGGGGCGCGATGAACGACAGTACGGTCACTCTTCCCTGGCTGGTCTTCCGGCAGGACGACAACGGCAATCGCTACCGCGTGGGCAGGTACGCGACCCGGGCCGAGGCCCAGAAGATCGCGGACACCCTCGACGGTCGCGGGCAGCGGCAGCTCTACTGGGTCGAGAGGCTCGGCACGACCGGAACGGGCACGGTGGACTGACCGCGCCGGACGGACTGACCGCGCCGCCTGCCCTGGCGGCGCGGGCCGCCCCGGACGGGCCGTAGGCTCCGGCGCATGACGGAACGGATCGTGGTGGGCGCCGCCCTGGTCGACGGCGGGCGTCTGCTCGCCGCGCGCCGCAGCGCGCCGGCCGAACTGGCCGGACGGTGGGAGCTGCCCGGCGGCAAGGTCGAGGCGGGCGAGACGCCCGAGGCGGCCCTAGTGCGCGAACTGCGCGAGGAACTCGGGGTGGCGGCCGAGCCCGGTGAGCGCGTCCCGGGGCAGTGGCCCCTGAGGCCGCCGTTCGTCCTGCACGTGTGGATCGCGCGCCTCCTCCCCGGCTCCGCCGCCCCCGAACCCCTCGAGGACCACGACGACCTGCGCTGGCTGACCCCCGCCCAGGTGTGGGACGTGCCCTGGCTCGACCAGGACGTGCCGGCCGTCGAGCAGGTGCTCGGACACCTCGCGACGAACACCGTGAACGGCGGTACCGAGCCCGGATAAAGGGTATGTGCCCATTAACCCCACGAAACCGGACAAGGGTGGGGTTGCCGGCCGGGGAAGTGAGCGGCGTGATCGACAGCGAGGGCGGCTGTGCCGAGTGGGTCTTTCCCGCGGCGCCGGAGGCCGTGCGCACCGCCCGCTCCCTGGTCCGCCGCACCCTGGCCGAGTGGGACCTCGACGGCGTCGGCGACATCGCCGCCCTGCTGGTCAGCGAACTGGTCACCAACGCCCTGCGGCACGCCACCGGACCCATCGGCGTCCGCCTGGTCCGCCGGCCCGCCGGAGCCGCCGGGGTGCTGCTGGTGGAGGTCTCCGACCCGCTGCGGGACCCGCCCCGCGAGCGCGTCGCCCACCCCGAGGACGAGGACGGCCGGGGTCTGCAGTTGGTGGCGGCCGCCACCCGCCGCTGGGGCACCCGGCCCGGCGAGGCGGGCAAGACGGTGTGGTTCGAACTCACGGTGCCCTGACAGCGCGACAGGTGCGTGACGCACCGTTACCGGCGTGGCGAAATGTCCCAATATATACCTCTGCTCCGAGGGTCAACCGGTTCAGGCCACTGGCAGTTGTCGAACTCCGTGGTTCGATGCCGTGTCCGCTGGTTAGAAGACTGGAAGTGTTGTCACGGTCCGGACCGAAAACCATCGGGACCGTGCTGTGATCGTGAACACCGTGTCGTGCGGCGCCGTAGTGCTGGATACTGCGGGCAGCCGCTCCCGGTGACCGGTGCCGGACGCGGTGAGCTGGAGGGGACGGTTCGCGTGAGCGAGATACCAGCGAGGGCCACGGAGTCCACGGATTCCGAGGAGTCCACGGAGTCCGGGGGTCCGTCGGAGGACGCGCCACTCGGTGACGCGGTGTGGCAGAGCAGTCCGCCCGGTTCCATCTACGACTACATCAAGGTCGCGTCCTTCTCCATCGGCCCCGACGGGCTCGTCGACCAGTGGAGCCTGCGTGCGGAGCAGCTCCTCGGCATTCCGGCCGAACACGCCGTGGGCACCGACCCCATCGACGCCTTCGTCGATCCCGACCTGCGCGAGCGCGGCCAGCGCAAGATGGCCGAGATCCTCGACGGCCGGGAGTGGACCGGCGTCGTCCCCTTCCGTGCCCCTGACGCCTCCACCGCACCCGGGCAGCGCGGCCGCGGACAGCGCGGGCTCGCCGAGGTGTACGTCATGCCGACGCGGACGGAGGACGGCGAGAAGGCCGCCGTCTGCATCGTCGTCGACGTCCGCGTCCTGCGCAGCATCGAGACCGACCTCGCCGCCTCACAGGCCATATTCGGCCAGTCTCCGTTCGGCTTCCTGCTGATCGACCCCGACCTGCGGGTGCGCCGCGCCAACCAGCGGTTCGCCTCCACCTTCGGCGGCACCCCCGACGACCACCGAGGCAGGGGCGTCCACGACTACCTGCCGCGCGCCGAGGGCGACCGGGTCACCGCGACCCTGCGCCGGGTCCTCGAGACCGGCGACTCCATCACGGACATGCACGTCACAGGCCCCGTGCCGGGCACCGGGGAACGCCGCCACTGGTCCGTCAACCTCTACCGCGTGCACAGCGGTTCCGGCCGGCCCATCGGCGTCGCCTGGCTCGGAACCGACATCACCGCCCGCCGCCAGGCCGCCCGCGAGGCCGCCGCCGCCCGGCGCAACCTCGCCCTCCTCAACGACGCGGGCGCCCGCATCGGCAACTCCCTCGACCTGGAGACCACCGCCCGCGAACTCCTCGACGTCGTCGTCCCCGGCTTCTGCGACCTGGCCACCGTCGACCTCTACCAAGGGCTGCTGGTCGGCGACGAGACGCCGCCCGGCCTCGCCGACGGCAGCGCGGAACTGCGCCGCGTCGCCTTCTCCAGCGCCGTCTCCGACGCCCCGCTCAACGGCGCCGGCGAGCGCGTCCAGCTCGGCGCCGTCCACCACTACCCGTTCAACTCGCCCTGCGCGGACGCCCTGCGCACGGCCCGCCCCCGCGCCCTGCCCCCCGAGGACGGCAGCCTCGTGCAGTCCACGCTCGCCGTGCCGATGGTCGCCCACGACACGGTCGTCGGACTCGTCCAGTTCGCCCGCACCAAGGGCAGCGAGCCGTTCGGCGACCGCGACCGCGCCCTCGCCGTGGAGCTGGCCGCGCGCGCCGCCGTCTGCATCGACAACGCCCGCCTCTACCGGCGCGAACACGAACGCGCCCTGATACTGCAACGCTCCCTGCTCCCGCCCGGCGACCCGGAGGCCTCGGGACTCGACATCGCCTGCCGCTACCTGCCCGGCGAAGCGGCCACCGGCCGGGCCAGCGAGGTCGGCGGCGACTGGTTCGACGTCATCGAACTCCCCGGCCACCGCACCGCCCTGGTCGTCGGCGACGTCATGGGCCGCGGCCTGCGCGCCGCCGTCGCGATGGGGGAACTGCGCACCGCCGTACGCACCCTGGCCCAGCTCGACCTCGAACCCGCCGAGGTGCTCTCCCAACTGGACGAGATCGCGCGCGGACTCGGCGCCCCCTCGGGCGTCCAGCAGGCCACCCGGGCCGCCCGCCGCCCCCGCGAGGCCGACCTCTCCGAGGTCTACCTGGCGACCTGCGTGTACGCCGTCTACGACTCGGTGACCAGGCGCTGCACCTTCGCCAACGCGGGCCACCTGCCGCCCGTCCTGGTCGAGCCCGGCGAGAGCGCCCTGATGCTCGACGTACCGCCGGGCCTGCCGCTCGGCGTCGGCGGGGAGCCGTTCGAGGAGGTGGAGGTCGAACTGCCCGAGGGTGCCCTGCTCGCGCTCTACACCGACGGCCTTGTCGAGAGCCGCGACCACCCCCTCGACGAGGGTCTCCAGGCGTTCGTCGGCGCCCTCACCGACCCCACGCAGCCCCTCGAGGACGTCTGCGACCAGGTCCTCAACACCCTCGACAGCCACCACGGCGAGGACGACATCGCGCTGCTGATGGCCCGCGTCCAGGGACTGCCCAGCGACTCGGTCGGCGACTGGACCCTGCCGCGCGAGCCGCGCAGCGTCGGCCGGGCCCGCGAGTACGCCCGCGCCCAGTTGCTCGACTGGGACATGGAGCCGCTGGTCGACACCACGGAACTGCTCGTCAGCGAACTCGTCACCAACGCCCTGCGGTACGGCGAGGGCGAGATCAGGCTCCGCCTCCTCCTCGACCGCACCCTGGTCTGCGAGGTCTGGGACTCCGGCCTGGTCCAGCCCCGCCGGCGCCGCGCCCGGGACACCGACGAGGGCGGTCGCGGCCTGCAACTGGTCGGCCTGCTCAGCGCTGCCTGGGGCTCACGCCGTACGCCGCGCGGCAAGACGGTCTGGTTCGAGCTGCCCCTGCCGGGCGCCGACACCCGGCTCACGGACCCGGCGGAGGCACTGCTGAGCCTCTTCTGACCCGCCCCGGCGTCGTCCGGGTCCGGGCCCGCCGGGTGCGGCGCACATGGCCGTACCCGGCCAGCAGCAGTGCCGCCCCGGCCGTGACCAGGGGCGGCACCAGATCGACGGAGATCATCGCCACGCACCCCTGACCGCAACCGGAACACCGGTTCGACTCGTCCCCGCTGGCAGCACGCTCGGAGCGTATGCGCGAGAACCGGCCACCGCGACCGGGGACGGACGGACCACAGGGAGGGGACACCGTGGAGGACACGGAACCAAGAGAAAACGAACCGGCAGCCGCCGACGCCGAGGGCACCCCACCGGGGCCACCCACACCCGACAACGAGAGCAGCACGGGTGGTGCGGGTGGGAACCGGGACGCCGAAGGCGAAGCCGAGGCGACCGCAGCAACCGGCACCGGCACCGGCACCCGCACCCGCCGCATCCGCCGCATCCGCCGGACGACGATCACCATCCTCCTGATCCTGCTCCTCCCCCTCCTCACCGCCGAGACGGCCCTCCGCGTCAACTACATGGGCGACCCCGCCGACGGCACGTACACCAGGAACCGCGACGCGATGTGGCTCGGCCACGCCTGGGTGGACGGCCGCAAGGACGACGCGGACCTCGCCGCCTTCGCCCGCCGCGTCAAGGCGTCCGGCATCCGCGACCTGTACGTCCACACCGGCCCGATGGAGCACGACGGCACCCTGCCCGAGTCCCTCTACCCCAAGGCCCGCTGGCTGATCGACGCCGTGCACCGGGAGCTGCCCGGCGTCCGCGTCCAGGCCTTCCTCGGCGACGTCCTCGCCACCGAGGGCCCCGACGGCATGCGCCTGGCGGACGCCGACACCCGCGCCGCCGTCGTCGACTCGGCCCGCCAGGTCCTGGACGTGGGCTACGACGGAGTCCACCTCGACCTGGAACCGCTGCACTCGGGCGACCGGGACTACCTCTCCCTCCTGGACGACGTACGCGCCGTCACCCGGCCCCGGGACGCGCAGCTCTCCGTCGCCGCCCACCAGATCGACCCGCTCCCGGCCCTGCACTCCGTCTTCGGCCTGTTCACCAAGCACCCCAAGTGGTGGTCGCAGGAGTTCTTCGGCCAGGTCGCCCGGCGCGTCGACCAGATCGCCGTGATGTCGTACGACACCGCGCAGCCGCTGGAGGGCACCTACGGCGGCTACGTGGCCCAGCAGACCTCCCTCGCCCTGGAGGTCACGCCGCCCACCACCCACCTGCTGATGGGCCTGCCCTTCTACTACGAGAGCAACTTCGACCACTGGGGCCACGCCGAGACCGTCGCCGCCGCCGTACGCGGCGTCCGCCTCGGACTGTCCCGGACGGACGCCGACCGGGAGCTCTTCGGCGTCGCCCCGTACATCGACTTCGCGGCGACGGAGACCAACTGGAAGGAGTACCGCGAGGGCTGGGTCCGCTAGAGCCCGTCCGGTGGTCTAGGACCGGCGCCTGATCTTGGACCCCAGCCAGACCAGCGGGTCGTACTTGCGGTCCACGGCCCGTTCCTTCAACGGGATCAGCGCGTTGTCCGTGATCTTGATGCCCTCGGGGCAGACCTCCGTGCAGCACTTGGTGATGTTGCAGTAGCCGAGACCGTGCTCGTCCTGGGCCGTGCGCCCCCGGTCCAGGCCGGTGTCCTCGGCCGAGTCCAGCGGGTGCATGTCCAGCTCGGCGACGCGCATGAGGAAACGCGGGCCCGCGAAGGCGGGCTTGTTCTCCTCGTGGTCGCGCACGACGTGGCAGGTGTCCTGGCACAGGAAGCACTCGATGCACTTGCGGAACTCCTGCGAGCGGTCCACGTCCTCCTGCGTCATCCGGTACTCGCCGGGACCGAGGTCGGCGGGCGGCACGAACGCCGGTACCTCGCGCGCCTTGGTGTAGTTGAAGCCGACGTCCGTCACCAGGTCGCGCACGACCGGGAAGGCGCGCAGCGGCGTGACGGTGATCGTCTCCTCGGGGGTGAACACGGACATGCGGGTCATGCACAGCAGCCGCGGCCGCCCGTTGACCTCGGCCGAGCACGAACCGCACTTGCCGGCCTTGCAGTTCCAGCGCACCGCCAGGTCGGGGGCCTGGGTGGCCTGGATGCGATGGATGATGTCGAGGACCACCTCGCCCTCGTTCACCGCGACGGTGAAGTCCTCCAGGCCGCCGCCCTCGACGTCACCGCGCCACACCTTGAAGCGGGCCTCGTAGCCGCTCATTCGGACAGCTCCTCGTCGGCGAGGTACTTCACCAGCTCCTCCTTCTCGAAGAGGGCGAGCAGGTCGGGTCGGATGGGCTCGGTGGTCTGCCGCTCCAGGCTGATCCGGCCACGCTCCTGGTCCGCCACCGCCCGGTCGCCCGTCGGATCGCCCGTGGGATCACCCGCTGTGTCGCCCGTCGGATCGCCCGTTCGGTCGGCCAGTGAGCACAGCAGGTTGGCCGGGCGCCAGCGCCGGTCCATCGTCGGATGGTCCTCGCGGGTGTGCCCGCCGCGCGACTCGGTGCGTTCCAGCGCGGCCCGCGCCACGCACTCGCTGACCAGCAGCATGTTGCGCAGGTCCAGGGCGAGGTGCCAGCCCGGGTTGAACTGCCGGTGCCCCTCCACGCCGGCCCGGCGGGCCCGTACCCGCAGCTCCGCCAGCTTCTCCAGGGCCTGTTTCATCTCCGGCTCGCGGCGGATGATGCCGACCAGGTCGTTCATCGTCTGCTGGAGTTCCTGGTGGAGGGTGTACGGGTTCTCCGGCGGCCCGGCGTCCGGCTCCAGCGTCTCTGCCGAGAACGGTCTCAGCGCCTCCGCGGCGGCGGCGTCGATCTGGGCGTCGTCGGCCCGGGCGCGTGCCCCCCGCGCCCGCCCTGTCGCGTACTCGGCCGCGTACCGGCCCGCCCGGCGCCCGAACACCAGCAGGTCGGACAGCGAGTTGCCGCCCAGCCGGTTGGAGCCGTGCATGCCGCCGGCCACCTCACCGGCCGCGTACAGCCCCGGCACCCCGCGCGCGGCAGCCGTGTCGGAGTCGACCGCGATGCCGCCCATCACGTAATGGCAGGTGGGCCCGACCTCCATCGCCTCGGCCGTGATGTCGACGTCCGCCAGCTCCTTGAACTGGTGGTACATGGAGGGCAGCCGGCGCCGGATCACCTCGGCGGGCATCCGGGTCGAAACGTCGAGGAAGACCCCGCCGTGCGGCGAGCCCCGGCCCTCCTTCACCTCGGCGTTGATGGCGCGCGCGACCTCGTCCCGGGGGAGCAGCTCGGGGGGCCGCCGGTTGTGGTCCGGGTCGTCGTACCAGCGGTCGCCCTCCTCCTCCGTCACCGCGTACTTGTCCTTGAAGACGTCGGGGACGTAGTCGAACATGAACCGCTTGCCCTCGGAGTTCCTGAGCACCCCGCCGTCGCCGCGCACCGACTCGGTGACGAGGATGCCCTTCACCGACGGCGGCCAGACCATGCCCGTCGGGTGGAACTGCACGAACTCCATGTTCAGCAGGGGCGCCCCGGCCAGCAGCGCCAGCGCGTGGCCGTCCCCGGTGTACTCCCACGAGTTCGACGTCACCTTGAAGGACTTGCCGATGCCGCCGGTGGCGATCACCACCGAGGGCGCCTCGAGCACGAAGAAGCGGCCGGTCTCGCGCTCGTAGCCGAAGACGCCCGAGACCTTCCCCCAGCCTTCGGCCGGGGGGACCCCCACCTCGCTGCGCTCGTCCTCCTTGAGCACGCGGGTGACCGTGCACTCCTGGAAGACCTTGAGCCGGGACTCGTAATCCCCGGTCTCCCGGAAGTCCTCCTGCTGGAGCGAGACGATCTTCTGCTGGAGGGTGCGGATCAGCTCCAGACCCGTGCGGTCGCCGACGTGGGCGAGGCGCGGGTACTCGTGGCCGCCGAAGTTGCGCTGCGAGATCCGGCCGTCCTTCGTACGGTCGAACAGCGCGCCCCAGGTCTCCAGTTCCCACACCCGCTGCGGGGCCTCCTGGGCGTGCAGCTCGGCCATCCGCCACTGGTTGAGGAACTTGCCGCCGCGCATGGTGTCGCGGAAGTGGACCTGCCAGTCGTCGCCGGAGTTGACGTTGCCCATGGCGGCGGCGATGCCGCCCTCGGCCATCACGGTGTGCGCTTTGCCGAACAGGGACTTGCAGATCACGGCGGTACGGGCGCCTCGCTCGCGGGCCTCGACGGCGGCGCGCAGCCCGGCACCGCCCGCGCCCACCACGACGACGTCCCACTCCTGCCGGTCGACCACGGACATCAGAAGGCCTCACTCATCGGAAATCATCAGAAGAAACGCGGATCGTCGAAGACACCGGACGCGACCAGGTACACGTAGAAGTCGGCGAGCGCCACGCTCACCAGCGACGCCCAGGCGAGCTGCATGTGCCGCGCGTTGAGCTTGCCGACCAGTTGCCACATCCGGTAGCGCACGGGGTGCCGGGAGAAGTGCTTGAGCTTGCCGCCGACGATGTGCCGGCAGGAGTGGCAGGAGAGGGTGTACGCCCAGATCAGCGCGATGTTGGCGAGGAACACCAGGGTGCCGAGGCCCATGTGGCCCCACGCGTAGTCCTCGTCGCGGAAGGCGAGCACCGTGTCGTAGGTGAGGATGCCCGCGACCAGCAGGGCCGCGTAGAAGAAGTACCGGTGGACGTTCTGCAGGATGAGCGGGAAGCGGGTCTCGCCGGTGTACTTCTGGTGCGGCTCGGCCACCGCGCAGGCCGGCGGGGACGCCCAGAAGCCGCGGTAGTAGGCCTTGCGGTAGTAGTAGCAGGTCAGGCGGAAGCCGAGCGGGAAGATCAGGATGATGATCGCGGGGGAGATGCCCCACCAGCCGCCGAAGAGTTCCCAGTTGGGCCCGGAGCGCATCGGCTCGCAGTTCTCCGCCAGGCAGGGGGAGTAGAAGGGCGAGACGTAGGGGGCCGCGTAGTAGTCGGACCCCGCGAAGGCCCGCCAGGTCGAGTAGACGACGAAGGCCAGCAGACCCGCGGCGGTGGCGGCCGGTGCCAGCCACCAGCGGTCGGTGCGCAGGTGCGGGGCGCGGATGGCGGCGCGCGTCCGGGTGTGGACGCCACCGCCCGGGGGATGGGCTTCGGTGGCTGGCGGTTCCGTACCAGTGGCCACTGGGCGACTCCGGTCGGTCGGGTTGAGGGCCGGTTCTGGGGCCTGTCGGACAGGCCTAGGGGGCGCGGCGGTCGCGGGCGCCGAGGCCCTCGTCGTCCGAGTCCGTCCACAGCGAGCCGTCGTACGGCGTGTCGGGGATCGGGACGAGGTCCGGACGCTTGGGCGCGTCCGGCGCGGCTTCCGCCGCCCGCAGCAGCGCGACGCTCTCGCGCAGGTGGTCGGCGTCGGTGCGGACCCGGCGGACCTCCAGACCGCCGCCGCCCAGCCGCTGTTCCAGCCGGGCCACCGTCCGGGTCAGCTCGTCCAGGCTGCGCTGCATCGATGACAGGTCGTCGTGCACGGACATGACGTGACCTCACTTCCGTCGGACACGGCACGGGGCCGGCCTTGGGTGGTGCCGTTCATGCGCCTGCGAGTGTTGCGCGTCACACCTGTCGCTGTGAAGGGATGTGCAGCGATTGGCCGGGGCGTATCGGTGCACCGCGGGTGGCGTTGCGCCGCACGGGTGGCCTTACGCACCACCGTCGCCGTGTCTCCCGGCGTCGCCGAACCGTTTCCTCTTCAGTGGCCGCATCCCCGTCCGGATACAAATGATCAACTTGAATACCGCATATCAGGCATACAAGGCATACGGCGCCTTCCGGAGGTAGCAGAGATGTCCCACGTCGGCGTCGCACCGCGCGCGGTCATGCGCTCGGTCGCCTTCCTCACCGCGGGTGTCCTCGCGGTCCCCGCGCTGGCCGGCTGCACCTCGAAGGACCCCTCGGGCGAGCCGCTCGCCGAACAGGACGTCGCCGCCGCGGCCCGCGCCCGGATCTCAGACGGCGGCACCCTGCGCTGGGCCGTGGACTCCGTACCGGACACGCTGAACGCCTTCCAGTCGGACGCCGACGCCACCACCACCCGCGTCGCGCAGGCCGTGCTTCCCTCGATGTACACGATGGACGAGACCGGCCGCCCGGTGCGCAACCCCGCCTACCTGGAGTCGGCCGAGGTCGTCGACACCGAGCCCAAGCAGGTCGTCGTCTACAAGCTGAACCAGCAGGCCGTCTGGAGCGACGGCCGCGAGATCGGCGCCGCGGACTTCGCCGCCCAGTGGCGCGCCCTGTCCGGAAAGGACAGCGCCTACTGGACCGCCCGCAACGCCGGGTACGACCGCATCGAGAAGATCGAGCGCGGCGCCGACGACCTGGAGGTCAAGGTCACCTTCAGCCGCCCCTACGCCGACTGGCAGGCCCTGTTCACGCCGCTGTACCCGAAGGACGTCATGGGCACCCCCGACGCCTTCAACGACGGCGCGCGGCGGGAGCTCAAGATCACCGCAGGGCCCTTCGCCGTGAAGAAGGTCGACACCAAGGCCGACCAGGTCGTCCTCACCGGCAACCCGCGCTGGTGGGGCGAGCCGGCGAAGCTGGACCAGATCGTGCTGCGCGCCGTCCCCCGCGACAAGCGGGTCGCCGAGCTGGTCGCCGGAAAGCTCGACCTGGCGGAGATCGACCCGGACACCGCCGAGCAGGTCAGCCTGGCCGCCGGCCCCCGAAACGCGGCCTCAGGCACCCCGCTCATGGGTGCGTCGGGCACCCCGGCCGCGGACCCGTCCGGCACCCCGGCCGAGGGCTCGGGCGGCGCACCGGCCCAGGGCCCGCAGGGCAGGTCCGCCGCCCAGGCGCTGCGCTCCTGGGCCATCGCCAACGGCTCCGACGAGGACGCCGCCGAGGAGGAGATCCTCGCCCGCGAGAAGCGGCGCAAGGCGCAGGCGAAGCTCGAACGCCGGCAGAAGGCCCTGAGCGGCTTCGAGGTCCGCAAGTCGCTGGAGCCCGCCTACACCCAGCTCGCCCTCAACGGCGCCGACGGCCCGCTCGCCGACGAACGCGTCCGCCGGGCCGTGGCCCGCGCCCTGGACCGGGAGGAGCTGGCCGAGGCGGTGCTGAAGCCGCTGGGCCTGCCCGCCGAGCCCCTCGGCAGCCACCTCGCGCTGTCCGGCCAGCCCGCCTACGCCGACGGCAGCGGCGCACTCGGCGAGCAGAACGCCAAGGAGGCCCGGGCCCTGCTCGCGGACGCCGGGTGGGTCCCCGGCGGCCCGGTGAAGAAGACCGAGGAGGAGAAGGCGGCCGGCGCCGAGAAGGACAAGAAGAAGGATCAAGGCGACAAGGCCGAGAAGAAGTCCCAGGACGGCGACGACGGCACGTACATCGTCGGCGAGGACAACAAGAACGCGACCGGTGACGACGGCAAGGACGGCAAGGACGGAGCCGACGGAACCGACGGCACCGACCAGGAGAGCGACGAGAAGCACAGCAGCGGCAAGAACACCGCACAGGGCGGCGCCCCCGGCGCCTACGCGCCCAAGGGCACCGCGGCCCCGGCCGGTTCGGTGACGGCCCCGCTCGCCAAGGACGGCAAGGCCCTCACCCTGCGCTTCGTCCTCCCCTCCGGCCCCGGATCCGAGGCGCTGCGCACCGTGGCGGACCGTGTCTCAAAGATGCTGAAGGAGATCGGCATCGGCACCGACATCACCAAGGTGCCCGACGAGAGCTACTTCAAGGACCACATCGCCTCCGGCGAGTACGACCTGGCGCTCTACTCCTGGCCCGCCTCCGCCTTTCCCGCCACTGACGCCCGCCCCATCTACGCCAAGCCCGTCCCGGCCGCCGACGGCTCCCTGAACGTCGCGCAGAACTACACCCGGGTCGGCACCGACCAGGTCGACCAGCTCTTCGACCGGGCCCTGGCCACCCTGGACCAGAAGGAGGCCCGGGACCTGCTGCGCAAGGCCGACTCGAGGATCTGGGCGGCGGCCGGCTCCATCCCGCTCTACCAGCGTCCCCAGCTCATGGCGGCCCGCGAGAACCTCGCCAACGCGGGAGCCTTCGGTTTCGAGACGCCGGTCTACGAGGACATGGGCTTCCTCAAGAAGGGCGCCCAGGGCTCCAGGCCCTCCGCCTCGCCCTCGTCCTGAACCCTCCCGGCAAGCCGCAGCCCCCGGGGCCCCGTACCATTGGGTGAGGCCGTGGCATGTACCGCCCGGCAGGCCCGCGTGACAAGGACGTCCGCGAGGGCCGTCCTCACACCCTCCGGGAGTACGCCTCATATGGCCACGCGCCACGACATCCGCAACGTCGCCATCGTCGCTCACGTCGACCACGGCAAGACCACGATCGTCGACGGAATGCTCAAGCAGGCCGGCGCCTTCGCCGCGCACCAGCTCGACACCGTCGACGACCGCATGATGGACACGAACGACCTGGAGCGTGAGAAGGGCATCACGATCCTCGCCAAGAACACGGCGGTGAAGTACCACCCGAAGGATGGCGGCGACGTCATCACCATCAACATCATCGACACCCCCGGCCACGCCGACTTCGGCGGCGAGGTCGAGCGCGGTCTGTCGATGGTCGACGGCGTCGTGCTGCTCGTGGACGCCTCCGAGGGCCCGCTGCCGCAGACCCGCTTCGTGCTGCGCAAGGCGCTGAGCCAGCGGCTGCCGATCATCCTCTGCATCAACAAGACGGACCGCCCCGACGCCCGGATCGACGAGGTCGTCAACGAGACGTACGACCTCTTCCTCGACCTGGACGCCGACGAGGAGCAGATCGAGTTCCCGATCGTCTACGCGTGCGGCCGGGACGGCGTCGCCTCCCTCACCAAGCCCGACGACGGCACGGTCCCCTCCGACTCCACCAGCCTGGAGCCGTTCTTCTCGACGATCCTGGACTACATCCCGGCGCCGACGTACGAGGAGGAGGCCCCGCTCCAGGCGCACGTGACCAACCTGGACGCCGACAACTTCCTCGGCCGTATCGCCCTGCTCCGCGTCCACCAGGGCGAGCTGAAGAAGGGGCAGACCGTCGCCTGGATGAAGCGCGACGGGTCCGTGCAGAACGTGCGGATCTCCGAGCTGATGATGACCGAGGCGCTCACCCGCAAGCCCGCCGAGAAGGCCGGCCCCGGTGACATCTGCGCGGTCGCCGGCATCCCGGACATCATGATCGGCGAGACCCTGGCGGACCAGGAGAACCCGGTCCCGCTGCCGCTGATCACGGTGGACGAGCCCGCGATCTCCATGACCATCGGCACCAACACCTCCCCGCTGGTCGGCCGCGGCGCCACCGGCAAGGGCGCGGACAGCAAGGCGGCCGTCAAGGACCGCAAGGTCACCGCCCGCCAGGTCAAGGACCGTCTGGACCGCGAGCTGATCGGCAACGTCTCGCTGCGCGTCATGGACACCGAGCGTCCGGACGCCTGGGAGGTGCAGGGCCGCGGTGAGCTGGCGCTGGCCATCCTGGTGGAGCAGATGCGCCGCGAGGGCTTCGAGCTGACCATCGGCAAGCCGCAGGTCGTCACCAAGGACGTCGAGGGCAAGACGTACGAGCCCGTCGAGCGCATGACGGTCGACGTTCCCGAGGAGCACATGGGCGCGGTCACCCAGGTCATGGGCGTCCGCAAGGGCCGGATGGACAACATGTCCAACCACGGCTCGGGCTGGGTCCGCATGGAGTTCGTGGTCCCCTCCCGCGGTCTGATCGGATTCCGGACGGAGTTCCTCACCCAGACCCGCGGCACCGGCATCGCCCACTCCATCCACGAGGGCCACGAGCCCTGGTTCGGCACCCTCACGACCCGCAACAACGGCTCGCTGGTCGCCGACCGCTCCGGTGCCGTCACCGCCTTCGCGATGACCAACCTCCAGGAGCGCGGCGTGCTCTTCACGGAGCCCGGCACCGAGGTGTACGAGGGCATGATCGTCGGCGAGAACTCCCGCGCCGACGACATGGACGTCAACATCACCAAGGAGAAGAAGCTCACCAACATGCGGTCGGCCGCGGCCGACTCGTTCGAGGCGATCGTCCCGCCGCGCAAGCTCTCGCTGGAGCAGTCGCTGGAGTTCTGCCGCGACGACGAGTGCGTCGAGGTGACCCCGGAGTCCGTGCGCATCCGCAAGGTGAACCTGGTCGCCCGCGAGCGCGCCCGCGCCGCGAGCCGCGCCAAGCACGGCTGACCCCACCGCGGGAACACCCGGACGGCACCGGAGACCACGACTGACGTGGTGTCCGGTGCCGTTCGGCGTGACGGGTGGCGCGAGCGCGGCGCAGGCACGACTCAGCTATAGGGAAAATAGGGAAAACCCTAGATTTGCCGGCGGGCCCGCGCCGGGCGGGCGGACCCGCACTAGCCTGCGCGGGGGCACTCCGCCGCGCCCGGCGCCGACGGATGTGCCGGACGCGATGTGCCGGACGCGAGACAGACCTGCGGCTCAGCTTGCACCGAGCGCACGTTACGCGCAATCAATTTCTGTCGCGGAGACGTCCGTTATACGGACAGTCACCACCGTTAGATGTGTAACAAGTCCGTTTCGCATCGATCTCGCACCAAACCCTTTGTCCGGATTTTGAAAGATCTGGCCCCTATCTGTGATCGAACCGAGACCTCGAACCTGTGGTTCGTTCCCCGGAGGATGGCAGATAGTTAGGCGCGTAGAGCTCGGACAGACGGGTCACGCGCTGACGGGGCGCAGACTCGCGAGCGTGAGGGTGCACGACGATCACATCACCGGCCGGTGGCCGGAATGTGTCGCGTGCTCCTCTTTGCGGTGAACCAGCGGATTCATGAGGAGGAACCCATGCGAGGTGCCACAAGCGCCATATGGGTCGTGTCGTCCCCGATGGCAGGTGTAGGCCCCGCGGGTGCGTTCAGTGCCGTCACGGTTGAAGTTGATACGGCAGCGGCCCGGCGTCGCGAACTTCCTTGACGTCGTGTGCCGTCGGTCGGTCGACCCGACCGTGAGCCAGGGTTCTCCGGGGGCGGTGCCGCCCCTCCGTCGTTGTTCCCCTCGCGCGCTGCGAAAAGACGTACGCCGTGCGAAGGCCGTCGGCCCCGTGCACTCCCGACGACCTCCAACCTGTGAAATGGACGAATCATGACGAGTCCAATCGAGATTGAGGGTGCTGAAGCCTCTTCCGTCTTGGACAAAGAGAGCGCGCCGCAAGGCGACGCCCCGAAGCCCAAGGAGCCGGAAGGGCGCAAGCCCGGACAGTTGATGTGGGCGCGCTTCAAGCGCGACCGGGCCGGTGTGATCTCTGCCTTCGTCGTCCTGTTCTTCTTCGTGATCGCCGCGGCCGCGCCGCTGATCTCGAAGGTCTACGGCAAGGACCCGTACACGCTGTACGGGCAGGAGAACCCCGAGCTCCTGGACATGTTCACCATGCCCGCCGCGCCCTTCGGCGGCATCAGCGGCGACTTCTGGTTCGGCATCGAACCGGGCCTGGGCCGGGACGTGTTCACCCAACTGCTGTACGGGATGCGCAACTCGATGGCCACCGCGCTGGCGGCGACCATCATCATGACGGTGCTGGGTGTCCTGATCGGCCTCGCCGGCGGCTACTTCGGCGGGAAGATCGACTACTGGCTCGGCCGGATCACCGACTTCTTCATGGCCCTGCCCAGCCAGTTGTTCTTCGTCGCGGCGATGCCCGTCATCACCACGGTCTTCGTCGCCCCGGACAAGGAGACGCCCACCTATGTGCGCGCCTCCGCGATCATCATCGTGCTGGCCTTCCTGGGCTGGATGAGCATGTCCCGCATCGTCAGGGGCGCCACGCTGTCCCTGCGCGACCGGGAGTTCATCGAGGCGGCCCGCATCTCCGGGGCCTCGCCCTGGCGCATCATCCGCAAGGAACTGCTGCCCAACATCGTCACCCCGACGCTGGTACAGGCGACGCTCACGCTGCCGAGCACCATCCTGAACATCGCCTTCCTGTCCTTCGTGGGTGTGGGATACGTCGAGCCCACCCCGGACTGGGGACGGATGTTCTCCATCGGCGCCAACATCGTGGAGCAGGACCCGTACTACATGCTCTTCCCCGGAGTGGCCATGGTGATCTTCATCGTGTCCTTCAACCTCCTCGGCGACTCGGTGCGGGACGCCTTCGATCCCAAGGGAAACCGCTGAGGCTCAGGGGAAACGCCCCCCACAGCTTCGCCCGGCCGGTTCGGTGCCGCTCAGCCCGGCCCCGGCCACGTACCAGCAGCTCACTACTCACAGGCAGGTGGATTCGTCCCTATGAGCATTCTCCGTAACCGCACCGCCACGGCCGCCATAGTCGCGGTCGCGGCAGGCGCCCTGACCCTCACCGCCTGCGGTGGTGGCGACAGCGACAGCTCCGCCAAGGACAACAGCAAGAAGAAGAAGGACGCCAAGTCGCAGTCGCAGCCGGTCCAGATCGGCGACGCGCAGGCGTCCACCGGGCCGGCCCCCGACGTCGAGGGCGCCCAGTCGGGCGGCACCGTGAACGTCTACCAGGAGGCGGACTTCTCGCACCTGGACCCGGGCCAGATCTACGTCTCGGACGGCAAGCTGCTCGGCCGCCTCATCTTCCGCGGTCTGACCCAGTACTCCGAGGACGAGAACGGCAACCTGACCGTCGTGGGCGACCTCGCCACCGACGCGGGCAAGGCGTCCGACGGCGGCAAGACCTGGACGTACACCCTCAAGGACAACCTGAAGGACGCGAACGGGAACCCGATCAACGCGGCGGACGTCCGCAACACGGTCGAGCGCATGTACTCCAACTACATCACCGACGGCCCGACGTACCTCCAGCAGTGGCTGTCCGGCGAGGGCACCACCTACCGTGACGCCTACGCGGGTCCGGACAAGGGCAAGCACCTGCCCGACTCCGTCCTGGAGACGCCGGACGACAAGACGATCGTCTTCCACTTCAAGGACGCGCGTCCCGACGTGCCGCAGATGCTGACCATGCCCGGCTACAGCCTCGTCCCGGAGGAGACGGACACCAAGGCGAAGTACGACTCCGCCCCCGTCGCCGTCGGTCCGTACAAGATCGCCGAGTTCAAGCCGGGCAAGTCCATGAAGCTGGTCAAGAACACACAGTGGGACCCCAAGTCCGACTCGGTGCGTCACCAGTACGTCGACGGGTTCAACATCACCATGAACCACGACGACGAGGACCAGACCAAGACCCTCCTCGCCGACCAGGGCGAGGCCAAGAACGCCATGATGTTCACGGGCCAGGTCGCCACCACGCAGTTGCAGAAGGTCGTCGGCGACAAGCAGGCGATGAAGAACCGCACCATCCAGGGCTACGCCCCCTACGTGTGGCAGCTCAACTTCAACATGGACCGCATCAAGGACAAGAAGCTCCGTGACGCGATCACCCTGGCGCTGCCCTCCGCCTCGGTCTTCAAGGCCGACGGCGGTGCCTACGGCGGTGAGGTCGCCAACTCGCTGCTGTCGCCCACGACCCCGGGCTACGACGCCAAGTTCGACCCGTTCAACCGGCTGAAGAAGCCCAACGGTGACATCGCGGCCGCCAAGAAGCTGATCAAGGAAGGCGGCTTCGAGGGCAAGAGCCTCGTCTACGCCTACGGCAACACGCCGACCCGCCAGAAGCAGGCGGTCCTGATCGCCACCGCGCTGGAGAAGATCGGTCTCGACATCCAGAAGAAGGAGATCGACTCCGCCACCTGGTACGAGCAGGTCGGCAAGGTCAAGAACGGCTACGACCTGTACATGACCGGCTGGGGCCAGGACTGGCCGTCCGCCTCCACGGTCATCCCGCCGGTGTACGACGGCACGCAGATCCAGGACGGTTCGTCGAACTACTCGCACATCAACGACGACCACGTGAACTCCGAGATCCAGCGCATCCAGAAGATCACGAACACTGAAGAGGCCACCAAGGCCTGGGCCGAGCTGAGCGAGTACATCGCCACGGAGGTCAACCCGGCCGCCCCGCTGTACTACACCAAGGTCTTCCAGATCTTCGGTTCGAACATCGGCGGCATCCGCTACAGCCACGACACGAGCTACGTGGACGTGACCCGGATCTTCCTCAAGAAGTAGTCCGTTCGGTCGGGAAACCGGTGGTGGGCGCGCGGCGGAGCGCCCACCACCGGGCCCGGATCCCCTCCAGCCCTCCCCATCCGACTGCCGCAGTCCTGAGAGCAGCTGTCTGCCATGCTTCAATTCCTCATTCGCCGGTCCTTCGGCGCGGTGCTGATCCTGGTGTTGATCAGTGCCTTCACCTTCTTCATGTTCTTCGCGATCCCGCAGGACCCGGCCCTGCTGGCCTGTGGCAAGAACTGCACTCCGGACGCGCTGGAGATCATCCACAAGAACATGGGCCTCGACCAGCCGGTCACCGTCCAGTACTGGGACTTCTTCATCGGCATCTTCGCCGGTCGCGACTTCGCCGTCGGCCACTGCGCCGCCCCCTGCTTCGGCGTCTCCTTCGCCAACGACCAGAACGTCTGGGACACGATCCTCGACCGCTTCCCGGTGACCGTCTCGCTGACCGTCGGCAGCCTGATCGTCTTCCTCATCGTCGGCCTCGGCGCCGGCCTGCTGGCCGCCAAGTACCGCGGCTCCTGGATCGACAAGGTCTTCACCTCGGGTTCGCTGGTCATCAGCTCCCTGCAGATCTACTTCCTCGGCCCGCTCGTGCTGCTCCTCTTCGTCTACAGCACCGGCTGGCTGGAGAAGCCGAAGTACGTGCCGTTCTCCGAGGATCTGGGCGGCTGGTTCGCGGGTCTGCTGATCCCATGGCTCGTCATGGCGACCATCTTCACCGCGCAGTACACGCGTATGAGCCGATCGTCGATGATCGAGCAACTCCAGGAAGAACATGTGAGAGCGGCCCGCGCCAAGGGCATGTCGGGCAACTACACCTTCTTCCGGTACGCCTGGCGCGGCTCCCTCGTTCCCATCGTCACCATCCTCGGCATCGACCTGTCCTCGCTCATGGGCGGCGGCATGGTGACCGAGCTGACGTTCGGCCTGGCCGGTATCGGCCGGCTCGCGCTGGACTCCGTCACCAACAAGGACCTGCCGATGCTGATGGGCGTCATGCTTGTCAGTGCCGCGCTCATCATCTTCTTCAACCTGATCGTGGACGCCATGTACGCAGTCATCGACCCGCGCGTGCGCCTGTCCTAGGAGAACCACCGTGACCACTCTGACCAAGCCCGAAGAGACCCCGGCCGCCGCCGCGGGGGACTCGTTTCTCTCGGTGCGCGACCTCAAGGTCCACTTCTCCACCGAGGGCGGCGTCGTCAAGGCGGTGGACGGACTCTCCTTCGACCTGGAGCGGGGCAAGACCCTCGGTATCGTCGGCGAGTCCGGCTCCGGCAAGTCGGTGACCAACCTGTCCGTCCTCGGCCTGCACGACCGCCGCAAGACCGCCGTCGAGGGATCGATCACGCTGGACGGCCAGGAGCTGACCGACGCCAGTGAGAAGCAGCTCGAGAAGCTGCGCGGCAAGAAGATGGCGATGATCTTCCAGGACGCGCTGACCGCGCTGTCGCCGTACTACACGGTCGGCCGGCAGATCGGCGAGCCGTTCATGAAGCACAACGGCGCGTCCAAGAGGGACGCCCGGGTGCGCGCCATCGACCTGCTGCAGAAGGTCGGCATCCCGACCCCGGAGAAGCGGGTCGACGACTACCCGCACCAGTTCTCCGGCGGTATGCGGCAGCGCGCGATGATCGCGATGGCCCTCTCCTGCAACCCGGACCTGCTCATCGCCGACGAGCCGACCACGGCGCTCGACGTGACGGTGCAGGCGCAGATCCTCGACCTGCTCAAGGACCTCCAGCAGGAGTTCGGCTCCGCGATCATCATGATCACCCACGACCTGGGCGTGGTCGGCAACATGGCCGACGACATCCTGGTCATGTACGCGGGCCGGGCCGTCGAGCGCGGCACGGTGCGCGAGGTGCTCAAGTCGCCCCAGCATCCGTACACCTGGGGACTGCTGGGCTCGATGCCGAACCTGTCCTCCGACGTCAACGAGCCGCTGCTGCCGATCCCGGGATCGCCGCCCTCGCTGATGAACCCGCCCTCGGGATGCGCGTTCCACCCGCGGTGCGGCTTCACCGACCTGGTCTCCGGCGGCCGTTGCTCGGGCGACCGGCCGGTGCTCCCGCAGGGACGCGCCGCCGCCTGTCACCTGACGGGAGACCAGCGGCAGCAGGTGTTCATCGACAAGATTCAGCCCCGGCTGGGCTGAGCGGAAACCGGCGACTGGGGCATCACCATGAGCGACAAGAGCAAGACCACCACAGCGGTCGCCGACTCCTTCCCGCAGCAGCGGGACGGCGACGGCACACCGCTCCTCAAGGTCAGCGGTCTGACGAAGCACTTCCCGATCAAGGGCGGCTTCCCGATCAAACGCACCGTCGGCCACGTCAAGGCCGTCGACGGTGTCGACCTCGAGGTCTACCCGGGCGAGAGCCTCGGCCTCGTCGGGGAGTCCGGCTGCGGCAAGTCGACCACCGGCCGGCTGCTGACCCGCCTGTACGAGCCCACCCAGGGCACCATCGAGTACAAGGGCCAGGACATCAGCCGCGCCAACCGGCGTCAGTTGGCGCCGATCAGGTCCGAGATCCAGATGATCTTCCAGGACCCGTACGCGTCGCTGAACCCGCGGCAGACCGTCGGCACGATCATCTCGGGCCCGATGGAGATCAACGGGATCGACCCGCCCGGCGGCCGGGAGAAGCGCGTCCGCGAGCTGCTGGAGATCGTCGGTCTCAACCCCGAGCACTACAACCGCTTCCCGCACGAGTTCTCCGGCGGCCAGCGCCAGCGCATCGGCGTCGCGCGCGCCGTCGCCCTGGAGCCGAAGCTGATCGTCGCCGACGAGCCGGTCTCGGCCCTCGACGTGTCGATCCAGGCCCAGGTGGTGAACCTGCTGCAGGAGGTGCAGCGGGAGATGGGGATCGCGTTCGTCTTCATCGCCCACGACCTGGCGATCGTGCGGCACTTCTCGCAGCGCGTCGCGGTGATGTACCTGGGCAAGATCGTGGAGATCGCGGACCGCGACTCGCTCTACGAGCGCCCCCGTCACCCGTACACGCACGCCCTGCTGTCGGCCGTGCCCGAGGCGGACATCGACGCCGACAAGAGGGAGCGGATCCGGCTCGAGGGCGACGTGCCCTCGCCGATCTCGCCGCCCTCCGGCTGCCGGTTCCGTACCCGGTGCTGGAAGGCGCAGGACAAGTGCGCGACCCAGGAGCCGCCCCTCGTGCAGCTCTCCGGCAACCGTGAGGGCCACCTGACGGCCTGCCACTTCCCGGAGGCGGGCTCGACGGAGGCCAGGGCCGAGGACGTCGTCATGGACCCGGGCCTGAAGGGGATGGAGGACGACGCCGACGGCGGCGCCGCGCTCTCCAAGGGCTGAGCCGACCCGAAGGGCGGCGGCGGAAGGAAAACTTCCACCGCCGCCCTTCGGCATGCCGAAAACCCCACCGCCGCCGCCCCGCTCGGGCCGGCCGCCGGGGCCCCGCTCGAGTCGGCCGCCGGTACCCTGCCCGGGCCGGCCGCCGGGTCCGCGCCCGGGCTGACCGCCTGCGCTGCGCTCGGCCTGGCCGCAGGCACCCCGCCCGGGCTGGCTGGCTGCGCCGCGCCGGGGTTGGCTGCCGGTACCGTGCCCGGGCTGGTTGGCTGCGCCGCGCCGGGGTTGGCTGCCGGTACCGTGCCCGGGCTGGTTGGCTGGCTGAGCCTCGCCGGGGTCGGCGGCCGGGGCCAGGTCCGGGTTGGCCGCCTGCGCCACGTCGGGGCTGGGCGCCTGAGCTACGGCCGGGCCGACTGCCGGAGCCTCGCCGGGGCCGACTGCCGGAGTCACGCCCGCGTCGCGGCCGCGGGCACCCCGCCCGGGTTGGGTGCCGGGGCCAGGTCCGGGGTTGGTTGGCTGAGCTTCGCCCGGGTTGGCTGCCTGGGCCTCGTCGGGGCTGGGCGCCTGAGCTACGGCCGGGTTGGCTGCCTGGGCCTCATCCGGGCCGACTGCCGGAGTCACGCCCGCGTCGCCGCCGCGGGCACCCCGCCCGGGCTGGCCTCCTGAGCCTCGTCAGGGCCGGCAGCCTGAGCCCCGCCCGGCTTCCTCGCCCCGCTCTCCTGCCCCCGGCTCCAGTCACCCGGCCCCTGGCACTCGGCAACCCGTCCGGAGGACATCCGCAACCCGTACGGACCGTACGGGTGTGCGCCGTGCAGTACGCCCCCGGAAGCTGGCCGGGAACGGACCAGCGGACGAGTCAGGGCACGAGGAGGCACTCCATGCGCGGAGCCACGCACGCCAAATGGGCCGCTTGCGCGGCGGCGGTAGTCCTCGCGGCGACGGCCTGCGGCGGCGGGGGCGGGGACGGAGGCAGCGGCGGGGACAGTGGCGCCGTGCTCAGCTCCTCCTGGGGCGACCCCCAGAACCCGCTGGAGCCGGCCAACACCAACGAGGTGCAGGGCGGCAAGGTCCTCGACATGATCTTCCGGGGGCTGAAGAAGTACGACCCGGAGACCGGCGAGGCGAAGAACATGCTCGCCGAGAAGATCGAGACCTCCGACTCGCAGAACTTCACCGTCACCGTCAAGGACGGCTGGACCTTCAGCAACGGCGAGAAGGTCACCGCCCAGTCCTTCGTGGACGCCTGGAACTACGGCGCGAGCCTCAAGAACAACCAGCGCAACGCGTACTTCTTCGCGTACATCGACGGCTACGACAAGGTGCACCCCGAGGGCGGCGGCAAGCAGAGCGCAGACACGCTCTCCGGGCTGAAGGTCACCGGCCCCCTCACCTTCACGATCAAGCTCAGCCAGAAGTTCTCGACGTTCCCCGACACCCTCGGCTACCCGGCCTTCGCCCCGCTGCCCCGGGCGTTCTTCGACGACCACGACGCCTGGCTGAAGAAGCCGATCGGCAACGGCCCGTACAAGGTCGACAACTACACCCGCGGCTCGCAGATGTCCCTGCGTAAGTGGGAGGAGTACCCCGGCCCGGACAAGGCGCAGAACGGCGGCGTGGACCTCAAGGTCTACACCGACAACAACACCGCCTACACCGACCTGATCGCGGGCAACCTCGACCTCGTCGACGACGTCCCCGCCTCCCAGCTCAAGAACGTCAAGAACGACCTCGGCGACCGGTACATCAACACCCCCGCGGGCATCATCCAGACCCTCGCCTTCCCGTTCTACGACAACGACTGGAGCAAGCCGGGCTCCGAGAAGGTCCGCAAGGGCCTGTCCATGGCGATCAACCGCAAGCAGATCACCGACACGATCTTCCAGCAGACCCGCACCCCCGCCACCGACTGGACCTCACCGGTCCTCGGCGAGGACGGCGGCTACAAGCCGGGCCTGTGCGGTGAGGCCTGCGAGTACAACCCGGAGGAAGCGAGGAGACTGGTCAAGGAGGGCGGCGGACTCCCCGGCGGCCAGGTCAAGCTCACGTACAACGCCGACACCGGCTCCCACAAGCAGTGGATCGACGCGGTCTGCAACTCCATCAACAACGCCCTGGAAAACGACCGCGCCTGCGCCGGCAACCCGGTCGGCACGTTCGCCGACTTCCGCAACCAGATCACCGACCAGAAGATGAGCGGCCCCTTCCGCGCGGGCTGGCAGATGGACTACCCGCTCATCCAGAACTTCCTCCAGCCGCTCTACTACACCAACGCCTCCTCCAACGACGGCAAGTGGTCCAACGAGAAGTTCGACGACCTCGTCGACCAGGCCAACGCCCAGACCGACACCGCCAAGGCCATCGACCTCTTCCAGCAGGCCGAGGAGGTCCTTCGGGACGAGATGGGGGCCATCCCGCTCTGGTACCAGAACGGCAGCGCAGGCTACTCGGACCGGCTCTCCAACGTGAAGCTCAACCCGTTCAGCGTCCCGGTCTACAACGAGATCAAGGTCGGCTGAGGGGGGCGGGCTCCATGGGACGCTACGTCGTCCGGCGGCTGCTCCAGATGATCCCGGTCTTCATCGGGGCCACGCTGCTGATCTTCCTCATGGTCAACGTGATGGGCGACCCCATCGCGGGCCTGTGCGGCGACCGTGAGTGCGACCCGGCGACCGCCGCGCAGCTACGGCACGAGTTCGGCCTCGACCAGCCCGTGTGGCAGCAGTACGTCACCTACATGGGCAACGTCTTCACCGGCGACTTCGGCACCGCGTTCAACGGCCAGCCGGTCACCGAGCTGATGGGCACGGCGTTCCCGGTCACCATCCGGCTCACCCTCGTCGCGATCCTCTTCGAGGTCGTCGTCGGCATCATCCTGGGCGTCGTCACCGGCCTGCGCCGCGGCCGCCCCGTCGACACCGGGGTCCTGCTCCTGACCCTGGTCGTCATCTCCGTCCCCACCTTCGTCACCGGCCTGCTGCTCCAACTGCTGCTCGGCGTCAAGTGGGGCTGGATCGACCCGGCGGTCTCCTCCGAGGCGCTCTTCGGCGAGCTGATCGTCCCGGGCCTGGTCCTCGCCTCGGTGTCACTGGCGTACGTCACCCGGCTGACCCGTACCTCCATCGCGGAGAACCGGCGCTCCGACTACGTCCGCACCGCCATCGCCAAGGGCCTGCCCCGCCACCGGGTCATCACCCGGCACCTGCTGCGCAACTCCCTCATCCCCGTCGTCACCTTCATCGGCACCGACATCGGCGCCCTGATGGGCGGCGCCATCGTCACCGAGCGGATCTTCAACATCCACGGCGTCGGCTACCAGCTCTACCAGGGCATCCTGCGCCAGAACACCCAGACCGTGGTCGGCTTCGTCACCGTCCTGGTCCTCGTCTTCCTCGTCGCCAACCTCGTCGTCGACCTCCTGTACGCCGTACTCGACCCGAGGATCCGCTATGCCTGATCAGGAGCCCTACGAGCCCGAGCGCGCCGTCGCCGGCACCGGCATGGGCGGGACGATGGACCTGGGCGCGAGCGAGGCGGTCACGCTGGAGAAGCCGCCTGGACCGGACGGCGGGGACCCGCGGGACAAGCCCCGCAGCCTCTGGTCCGACGCCTGGCACGACCTGCGCCGCAACCCCGTCTTCATCATCTCCGCGCTGGTGATCCTCTTCCTGATCGTCATCTCCCTGTGGCCGTCCCTGATCGCGTCGGGCAGCCCGCTGAAGTGCGACCTCGCCAAGGCCCAGGAGGGCTCCCAGTCCGGCCACCCCTTCGGCTTCAACGGCCAGGGCTGCGACGTCTACACCCGTACCGTCTACGGCGCCCGTACGTCGGTGGCGGTCGGCATCCTCGCCACGCTCGGCGTCGCCGTCCTCGGCAGCGTCCTCGGCGGACTCGCCGGGTTCTTCGGCGGCGCCTGGGACGCGATCCTGTCCCGGATCACCGACGTCTTCTTCGCCATCCCGGTCGTCCTCGGCGGCCTCGTCCTGCTCTCCGTCATCACCAGCAGCACCGTCTGGCCGGTCATCGGCTTCATCGTGCTGCTCGGCTGGCCGCAGATCTCCCGCATCGCCCGCGGCTCCGTCATCACCGCCAAGCAGAACGACTACGTCCAGGCGGCCCGAGCCCTCGGCGCCTCCAACTCCCGCCTCCTGCTGCGCCACATCGCGCCCAACGCCGTAGCCCCCGTCATCGTCGTGGCGACCATCGCGCTCGGCACGTACATCTCCCTGGAGGCGACCCTGTCCTTCCTCGGCGTCGGCCTGAAGCCGCCCAGCGTGTCCTGGGGCATCGACATCTCCGCCGCCGCCCCCTACGTCCGCAACGCCCCGCACGCGCTGCTGTGGCCGTCCGGAGCGCTCGCCATCACGGTCCTCGCGTTCATCATGCTCGGCGACGCGGTGCGCGACGCCCTCGACCCGAAGCTGAGGTGAGCCGCCGCCATGCTGCTCGAAGTGCGCGACCTGCACGTGGAGTTCCACACCCGGGACGGCGTGGCCAAGGCCGTCAACGGCGTCAGCTACGGCGTGGACGCGGGCGAGACCCTCGCGGTGCTCGGCGAGTCCGGCTCCGGCAAGTCCGTCACCGCCCAGACCGTCATGGGCATCCTCGACGTCCCACCCGGCCGGATCACCGCGGGCGAGGTGGTCTTCGAGGGCCGGGACCTGCTGAAGCTGAAGGAGGAGGAACGCCGCAAGGTCCGCGGCGCCGAGATGGCGATGATCTTCCAGGACGCGCTGTCGTCGCTGAACCCGGTCCTGACCGTCGGCGCCCAGCTCGCCGAGATGTTCACCGTGCACCGCGGCATGTCCCGCAAGGACGCCCACGCCAAGGCCGTCGAGCTGATGGACCGCGTCCGCATCCCGGCCGCCAAGGAGCGGGTGCGGCAGTACCCGCACCAGTTCTCCGGCGGCATGCGCCAACGCATCATGATCGCGATGGCGATGGCCCTGGAACCCAAGCTGATCATCGCCGACGAGCCGACCACCGCCCTGGACGTCACCGTCCAGGCCCAGGTCATGGAGCTGCTCGCGGAACTCCAGCGCGAACTGCACATGGGCCTGATCCTCATCACCCACGACCTGGGCGTGGTCGCCGACGTCGCCGACAAGATCGCCGTCATGTACGCGGGCCGGATCGTGGAGACGGCACCCGTCCACGACATCTACAAGAACCCCGCCCACCCCTACACCCGCGGCCTGCTGGACTCGATCCCGCGCCTGGACCAGAAGGGCCAGGAGCTGTACGCCATCAAGGGCCTGCCGCCCAACCTCACCCGCATCCCGCCCGGCTGCGCCTTCCACCCCCGCTGCCCGATGGCCCAGGACGTCTGCCGCACCGACGTACCACCCCTCTACGACGTCACGGACTCCGACGCGGAGCGGGGCAGCGCCTGCCACTTCTGGAGGGAGTGCCTGCATGGCTGAGGCGACGGATCCGATCCTCGAAGTGCGCGGGCTGGTCAAGCACTACCCGCTCACCTCCGGCATCCTCTTCAAGAAGCAGGTCGGCGCGGTGAAGGCCGTCGACGGCGTCGACTTCCACCTCGACCGCGGCGAAACGCGGGGCATCGTCGGCGAGTCCGGCTGCGGCAAGTCCACGGTCGCCAAGATGCTGGTCAACCTGGAGAAGCCGACGGCCGGCGAGATCCGCTACAAGGGCGAGGACATCACCCGCCTGTCGGGCAAGGCCCTGAAGTCCGTACGCCGGAACATCCAGATGGTCTTCCAGGACCCGTACACGTCCCTCAACCCCCGCATGACCGTCGGCGACATCATCGGCGAGGCCTACGACATCCATCCGGAGGTCGCGCCGAAGGGCGACCGGCGCGGACGCGTCCAGCAACTCCTGGACGTGGTCGGTCTGAACCCGGAGTACATCAACCGCTACCCCCACCAGTTCTCCGGCGGCCAGCGCCAGCGCATCGGCATCGCGCGCGGCCTGGCGCTGCGCCCGGAGATCATCGTCGCCGACGAGCCCGTCTCGGCCCTCGACGTGTCGGTCCAGGCACAGGTGATCAACCTGATGGCCCGGCTCCAGGACGAGTTCGACCTCTCCTACATCTTCATCGCCCACGACCTCTCGATCGTGCGGCACATCTCCGACCGGGTCGGCGTGATGTACCTCGGCCGCATCGTGGAGACCGGCAGGGACGCGGAGATCTACGACCATCCCACGCACCCCTACACGCAGGCGCTGCTGTCCGCCGTACCGGTGCCCGACCCGGAGGCCCGGGAACACCGCGAGCGGATCATCCTCGCCGGTGACGTCCCCTCCCCGACCAACATCCCCTCCGGCTGCCGTTTCCGCACCCGCTGCTGGAAGGCCCAGGAACGCTGCGCCCTGGAGGTGCCCGCGCTGGCGGTGCCCGCCGAGTTCCGGGGCGTCTCCGGCCCCGCGGCCCACGACTCGGCGTGCCACTTCGCGGAGGAGAAACAGGTGGTCCCACCGGAGGAGCCCGGCCCGCACGGCCCCCACGGCCCCCACGGTTCGCACCGGGAGGACGGCGAGGGCGGATGACACGGCGGGTCGGGCCGGGGCGACACGGTCCTCCGTGCCACTGCGTGCCAGTCGGAGCGGTAGTCAACGGCCCGCAGTGGCTAGGACGGTGCGGGCAGTGACCGCTTGAGGAAGTCCACCTGGAGCAGCAGCAGGTTCTCGGCGACCGACTCCTGCGGGGTCATGTGGGTGACGCCGGACAGCGGCAGCACCTCGTGCGGGCGGCCGGCCGCCAGCAGGGCCGAGGACAGGCGCAGGGAGTGGGCGACGACGACGTTGTCGTCCGCCAGTCCGTGGATGACCATCATGGGCCGGTGCGGCTCGGCGGCGTCGACCAGTCCGGTGTCGTCGATCACCGAGTTCCGGCGGTAGACGTCGGGCTGCTCGCCGGGGTGACCGATGTACCGCTCCTGGTAGTGCGTGTCGTAGAGCCGCAGGTCGGTGACCGGGGCGCCGACGACCGCGGCGTGGAAGACGTCGGGCCGGCGCAGCGCGGCCAGGGCGGCCAGATAGCCACCGAAGGACCATCCGCGGATGGCGACGCGGTTCAGGTCAAGCGGGAAGTCGGCGGCCAGGGCGTGCAGCGCGTCGACCTGGTCCTGGAGGACGATCGCGGCCACGTCGTCCTTGATGGCCTTCTCCCAGGCGGGGGAGCGCCCCGGAGTGCCCCGCCCGTCGGCGACGACCACCGCGAACCCCTGGTCGGCGAACCACTGCGAGGTGAGGTACGCGTTGTGCGCGGCCACCACTCGCTGTCCGTGCGGGCCACCGTACGGGTCCAGGAGCACGGGGAGGAGGGTGTCATCGTGGTAGTCCGTTGGCATAAGCACGGCGCACGGGACACGTCGTGCGCCCCCTTGGGTGAGCGTCACGCGCGGGGACAAACCGGGGTCTTCGGTGTACGAGGCGATGACCGCCGTCGGCTTCCCGTCCCGGAGCACCTGTGCCCGCGCCCCCGCCCGGTCGAGGGTGGCGGAGACGAGAACGGTCACGCCCCCCGCGCGCACCGCCGAGTGCACGCCGGGCTCCTGCGACACGCGCTCCACGCCGAGTTCGTTCACCCGGTACACGTGCACCTCGCCGGTCTCCGGGTCGGCCGCCTCCTCGCCCGCCGACGCGGATACCAGCACGTCGTCGGCGGAGACGTCGAGCACCGCCCGCAGGTGCAACTGCGCGCCGGTGAGCAGGCGTTCACCGACCGCCAGGACGCGCGCACCGCCCTCGTCGGCGATCCGCACGAGCTGCCCGGAAGGGCTCCAGCAGGGCACGCCGGGGAAGAGTTCCAGCCAAATTGGATCTTCGTCGGCGTGCACCATCCGGGTCGTCCCGGACTCGGTGTCCACGGCCAGGAACAACTGGCTGCGCTGGTCGCGCGCCTGTACGAGAAGGAGTGGCGCACCCGCCGCTGACCAGTGCACTCGCGCCAGATACGGATACCGCGCCCGGTCCCAGAGGACCTCCGTGCGCCCCCCGTCGAGACCGATCACGAACAGCCGTACGTCCGCGTTGGGAGTGCCGGCCGCCGGGTACGGCACGTGTTGTGGATCACGTCCGGGGTGGGCCGGGTCGGAGATCCACCAGCGCTGGACCGGTGTGTCGTCCACCCGGGCCACCAGCAGTCGGTCCGACTCCGGGCTCCACCAGAAGCCCCGGCTGCGCGCCATCTCCTCGGCCGCGACGAACTCGGCGAGCCCGTACGTGACGCCCTCGCCGTCCGACTCGGCCAGCGCCCTGTCCCCGTCCCCCTCGGCGCCCACGACCCGCAGGGCGCCCCGGGCGACGTAGGCGACGTGCCGGCCGTCGGGGGAGGGGCGCGGGTCGATCACCGGCCCGGGGGTGGGCAGTGCGCGCGCCGTGCCGACCCGCAACTCGGCCGTGAAGAGCCGCCCCGACAGCGCGAAGGAGGCCAGCTCGACCGCCGAGTCGGTGGCATAGCCGACGATGCCCGCGCCGCCCTCGCGGCTGCGTTCACGCCTCGCCCGCTCCTGGGACGACAGACGCTCCTGGGCGCCGCCCAGAAGGGCGCGCGGGTCGGCGGCGACGCGTTCCTCGCCCGTCCCGGCATCGAGGACCCACAGCGAATTGGCCCGGTCCGTGCCGGTATCGGAGCGCAGGAAGGCGACCCGTGAACCATCGGGCGCCACGGTGAACGAACGCGGCGCGCCGAGCGTGAACCGCTGGGTGCGCGCGTGCCGTTTGGGGAAGGAGTCGGGCTCGGTCGTCATGCCTTGACCATATTGGCCATGCGCCCCCTTGTGCGGCCGTGCGCCGAGAGATGCGCACGCACGGATAGTTATGATCACTAGCGCATAGTGGGTATCAACCAGGTGCCCGCCGCGTGGATTTATCTGCGTGCCCTGTCCCAAGCTCCGACTGCGACCGACCCCCCCCATGTCCCTGGGCCTTTTTGGAGGTGAGCCGCCGTGGCACTCTCGATTTCGGCGGTTGTGCTGCTGGCGATCATCGTCTTCCTGCTGGTCAAGAAGTCAGGCCTGAAGGCGGGGCATGCGGTGGTCTGCATGCTCCTCGGCTTCTACCTGGCCTCGTCGACGATGGCTCCCACGATCAGTGAGCTGACGACGAACATCGCGGGGATGATCGGAAGCATCAGCTTCTGACTCCGCAACCGACCGGCGGGCCGGTGGCGTCCCTGTACCCGGAGCGCAGAGAACTTCGGGGAGACGGAGACGCCGACACATGACGAACAGCGTGCTGGGCATCCTGGTGTGCGGCCTGGTCGGAGCGCTGCTCCTGTGGGCCGCGCTGCACGACGCCGCACGGGTACGCCGACTGCGCCGGCACGGGGTCCTCGCCTCCGGCATGGTGGTCGACAACGTACGGGTGCGCGGCGCTCAGGGCAGCCCCTCGTGGGCGCCGATCATCGCCTTCGCCGACCAGCGCGGCTACCGCGTGGAGTTCACGCCGAGCATGCGCGGATCCGGGATGGGGCTCGCGACCGGCCGCGAGGTCACCGTGATCTATCTGCCCCAAGACCCGCAGGCGGCCCGCGTGTTCATGCGGCGTCACATGACCGGCCCGGTGTACTTCATGCTGGCCGTGGCCCTGGTCTTCCTGGGCGTCGCCGTAGTGATCGCCGTGACGGCCTGACGGCCCGGGAAGTTGCGTTACGCGACCTGATCGCCCGTGGCAAGGTCAACCTCGACATCCTGGGCGGCGAAGTGGACGTACCGGGGGTCTCCTGCAAACGCGTGAGCACTCCCGCCCCTACTGTCATCCGGGCGCTCACCTGAGCGTCTGGATGACAGTAAGATGCCACTTGCTCACGCTTTCGGGAGGGTGTGTCAGTCCTCGGCCGCGTACGGCAGGAATCCGGCCCACGCGGCGGCGGCGATCTCCACGCAGGAGTCGCCCTCGCTGCGCCCCGTACCCGGCCGCCACGGCGAAGTCGTTGACCCGTAGGCCGGCCGCCTCCCGACGTAGCCTCAACTGCCGTCCCGCCGTGGCCACAACGGCCAGTGCCCGACAGTGTCGTCCGGAACTTCAGCATGCTGCCGTCGTCCACCCCGCGGTGCCCACCTCGCCCGCCCGCTCGCCATGGACACGCTCCGGAGCTGTGGGCTCCCGCACGAGCGGGCGAGTCATGTCATCGCGGAACTGGCTGCCAACGCAGCCACCCACCCACGGCCGCCTGCCCCACAAGTACCGGAGGCGGAGGGTGAGTCGGGGAGGGGCCTGCCGGCCGTCAGCCGCCCATTGACGTCACCGCCAGAAGCACTCGTCGATGATGATCTGCGGGTCGGTGGCGCGCGGTGTGAAGTGGTAGCGCAGCCAGCCTCGGCCGTGGCCGAAGTAGAGGACGTGTTCGCCGCCGGGACGGGTCGACTGGACGGGCTCCACGCTCATGCCCGGCGGCAGGTCCCGGTCCGTGTCGATGCCCCGGAAGTACGGGTCGTGCGCGGTGACGAGTTCGGCGCGGGCGGCGTCCACCAGATCGCGGCCCTCGTCGGGCAGGGCGTTGCGGTTGTCCTCGGCTTCCTGGGTCCAGTCAGCCTGCCAGGGCGGGCCCATGAAGTCGTTGGTCACTGGCCGGGCTCCGCCTTGGCGGCGGCGCGGCGGATGCGTCCGGCTTCCTCGATCATCGCCTTCGCGCGGGTGTAGTCGGGTTCCTGTGTCGCATCGTCCTCCAGGCGGTGGACATGCGCCTCCAGCGCGGAATCGCGGCAGAGGGCGTACTCGCCCCACCAGCGGGCCATGAAGGCGGGGACGGGGGCCAGGTCGTAGGCGTCGGCGATGTCGCGGCGCCAGTGCCGGTCGAAGTCGACCAGGAGCTGCGGCGCGTGCTGTGCGATGGCGGCCCGTAGGGCCTTCGGGGTCCGTTCGGGCATGGGGGGGACGGACGATCCGCTGTTCAGGGATGCGGTGGTCATGAGGAGCGATGTTTCCCTTCGGGGCGCCGGTCAGGCGGCGGTGCGGAGCACGGACGGCTCGGCTGCTTCCGGCGTGGTCTGCTGTGACGGTCGTCCGGCCCGGGTCCGGCGAGCCGCGATCGCGGCGCGGATCTTGGCCACACGGTCACGCTTGACGCCGAGGAGTCGTGCGACGTGCTCGATGCGGCCGTACGGAATCGGATGGTCGGGCGTGCTGGAGGTGGCCGCGCATACGAGTTCGGCGAGCCTTTCCCGCTCCCGGCGCACGTCCTGCTCGAGCTGTCGGACCACCTCCTGCTGATGGGCGACGGCCGTCAGCGCCGGCGTCTTGAGATCGCGTGCGTATCGCAGGTCCTCGGCACTCATACGTCCGAGGATTGCACACGAGCAACACACCCAACAGTCAATCCCGCGAGGATGCACTCTCGTATGCCTGTCCCTGTGTCATCGCATGCCACGGAGCAGGAAACGGCGCCAAGGACCAGCCGATGCCGGGGCTGCACACTGGGCTGCTCGACACCGGAACCCGAGTCCTCGCGCTTCGGTGGCGTCGACGACTGAAAGACAAAAAACCCGGGGGAAAGCAACCCCACCAAACCCGACCCTCCCGCCCGTGGCCGCACTCACTCGGGCGGGTGAACATCGCCGGTCCGGCTGGATTTCCGGGCACGAGAGGCCCGACGCTCAGGGCAACGCACCACCACGACCGCAGACATGAGACGGCCCCCGCCGGGACAGCAATCCCAATGCGAGGGCCTCACCACCGAGGAAGAGAAGAGCTTCCCAAATGGCTGTTCAGAACCCTAGCGTGCCCCCGCGCGCCGAGGCCCGCCCCGCAGGTAACAAACACCCGAACCGGCGCCCCGGCACGCCCCGTACTCGGGCGGGGGGCTCCAGCACGACAACACCGTTACCGAGACCGTAGTCAGGTCTCAGCATTCCGGGCATTTCTGCCCGGGAAGGTCCGTCTCGTCACCAGAGCGTGAGGGCTTCGGTTTGAGTACGGTCTCTCGCTTCTGTCTGCCGTTGCTGCGGCAGGGTTGCGCCACCTGCCCGCCCCGCTCCCGCCTTGCGGCGGGGGCGGTTGGCGCGGGTCTTCTGGTCGGCTCCACGAGGCTTCGACACCCGGGGGGTGTCCTGGTCTCCGGCCACTCCGGTACCAGTGGTGCTGGCTGCCGCGAGTGCGGCGAGGTTGAGTGCGGCGTTGTCGTCCCGGTCGATGACCAGGCCGCAGAGGTCGCACTGGTAGGTCCTCACGTGCAGCGGCAGCTTGGCTTTCACCGCGCCGCACCCGGAACAGGTCTTGGAGGAGGGGTACCAGCGGTCGGCGACCACGAGGCGGGTGGCGTGGCGCTGGCGGGTCTTGTACTCGAGTTGGCGGCGGATCTCCCTGAATCCGGCGTCGGCGATATGGCGGGCGAGGCGCCGGTTGCGGAGCATGCCGGCGACGTTGAGGTCCTCGACCACGACGGTGCCGTACTCGGCAGCCACCGTGGTGGTGAGCTTGTGCAGGGCGTCTTCGCGGAGGTTCGCCACCCGGTGGTGCACGCGGTTGCGTGCGGCGTTGGCCTTCTCCCACCGCTTCGACGGTTTGCGTCCGGTCCTGCGGTCGGGGCCCTGGCGGCGGGAGACGACGCGGGATGCGCGGCGCAGATGCTTGCGCGCGGCGTCGTAGTGCCCGGGATTCGCGACGGTGCGGATCTCGCCCGTGCTGTCGGCCATGACCGCGAGGCTCTTCACGCCGAGATCGATGCCGACCGCCACGTCCGGGCGCGCCACGCGTTCGAGGTCGCGCTTGACCTCGGCCTGGAACGAGACGAGCCAGCGTCCCCGCTCGTGGCGGACGGTCGCGGACAGAATTCGAGCGGTCCCGGCCTGGATGCGGGCGAGGAGTTTCACCGTGGGCTCGTGGGTGCGCAGCGTGCCGAGCCGGGGCAGGGTGACGTGCCGGCCGTCGGCGTCGACACGGATGGTGCCGGTGGTGAACCGGCAGGCGAGGCGCGCCTTCCGCTTCACCTTGAACCGGGGCGCGCCGATGCGCTTGCCGCGCCGCTTGCCCTGCTTGGACTTCGCGTAGTTGTCGAACGCGGCAGCGGCGCCTGCCAGCCCGGTGGAGTACGCCTCCTTGGAGTTTTCCTCCCACCAGACGGCGAACCTCGGATCGGTGTGCTTGGCGGCGTTGAACGCCTTCCGCAGCGAGGGCAGCGACCACGGCCGCCACTCGGTCAGCTCCTCCTCGCCGATGCCGTACGTCTCCTCCGCTCGGCGCTGCCACCAGGAGGCGGTCACCCAGCCGACAGCCCAGTTGTAGGCGGCACGCGCCGCACCGCAGTGCGAGCGCAACGCGGCCTCCTGGACGGCGTTCGGGTCCAGCGCGAACCGGAACGCCTGCACCACGAACCCGGGCTGCGGCCGGAACTTCTTCACTTAAGCGGCCTCGCCGGTCGCCACGGCCACCGCGCGGGCAGCGCGGTTCTTCGCCGCGCGGCGCCCGTACAGGCGCGCACACATCGACGTCAGCACCTCGGTGATGTCCCGCACCAGGTCGTCAGCGGTCTCGGTGGGGTCGAGGACGACCAGGCGCCGCCCGGACGCCGACAGCACGGCTTCGAGGTGCTCGACCCCGAACCGGGCCAGCCGGTCACGGTGCTCGACCACGATCACCGCCGCCTGCGGGTCGGACAGTACCCGGTGCAGCCTGCGGCGCCGACCGTTCAACCCCGAGCCGGCCTCGGCGACGACCTCGGCGACAGCCAGACCCAGCCCGTTCGCGCCGGACACGACCCGGGCGGCCTGCCGCTCAAGGTCGGCCTTCTGGTCGGCGGACGACACGCGGCAGTACGCCACCACACGCCCGGACGGCTGGACGGCGACCTCGTCGACCAGCCACGTACCGGAAGGCGCCTGGCGGACCGGGACGGGCATCTTCCCGTCCTTCACCCACCGCCAGGCGGTCTGGTAGCTCACGCCCTGCCGACGGGCCCACTCCGAAAGCTTCACAAGACCAAAGTACGCGAGACACATAACTAGAAATGACTATGAATGACTAGAACATCTGTAGCAGCATTCACCCCCCCACACCACCCGTTTCACGGTGATCGGCAACCACCTCGCCCAGCACCAGAAGCTCTCGCTCCTCGCCATCGGCCTCGGCACGCACCTCCAGTCGCTGCCGAAGGGCGCCCCCGCCGACATCAAGACCCTCGCTGCCCGGTTCCCCGAGGGCGCCACCCGTATCGCGGCCGCACTGCGCGTGACTTTGTTCAGTCCTCGGACGACACGCTGCCCGGCAAGTTCGAGATCACCAAGGAAGGGATTGTCCACGACATGACGTCGCCCAGCGGTGGCCACGAGCTGACCACACTGCGGCTCCGGAAGCGCCTGGAAAAGGTGATGCCGGAAGAGATCGTGGCGCACACCGGTGAGCCGGACGTGGAGGACGAGCCCCAAGGTGTGATGCGGCGACCCGATCTGATGGTGATCGCCGAGGAGGACATGAACATCGAGGGGTCGTTCGACCCCCGCACGGGCACCGGCGCCGTCTTCACCGACATCCACTCCACCCCGGAGGGGCCCCGCTACGCGGTGCGCAAGAGCTTCGTCTACGGCGAGGACGTCACCATCGGAGAGTGGACCATTTCCACGAGCGGCCTGCCGCGCTACCGGGACGCCGACGCGGAAGCGTGAGAGTCACCCTCGTCCACGAGGGGAAGAAGTCAACGATGAGAAGAATTGTTGGCAAAGGTGCTGCTGAGCCGTCAAGTTACGTTCGGATACGGTCTGTTGTGATCCCGGCGTTAGTGGCAGCCGCACTTCTGATGGTCCTGCTGCCCAACGCCTCCGTCGCCGACGCCGGGGCGGAGGCGGGGACGCCGGGCCGTGGGCTCTCCATCGACACGGTGTCCACGCGAGCCGACATGGTCACGGGCGGCGACGTGCTCGTCCAGGTGAAGGTGGGGCGCGGGGCGGACGTCGGGCAGGTCCGGGTCGCCCGTGACGGCGTGGACGTGACCGACGCGTTCTCGGCGCGGGACGGGGACCCGCGCACCCTCACGGGCCTGGTCACCGGACTGCGGACCGGCCAGAACCGGATCACGGCCGCCGTCGAGGGCTCGCCCGCCCGGCGAGCGTCCGTGCGGGTGACCAACCATCCGACGACCGGTCCGGTGATCAGCGGACCGCACGAGCAGCCCTTCGTCTGCTCCACCGAAGACTTCGAACTCGTCGACGGTTCGACCCTCGGCCGCGCCCTCGACGAGGACTGCTCGATCCGCACCCGCGTCGACTACGCGTACCGCTCGACGGACGGCACGGTGAAACCGCTGCCCGACCCGGCGCGGGAACCCGCCGACCTGGCCACGACCACCACCACCGCCGGGCTGCGCGTGCCCTTCCTCATCCGCATCGAGACCGGCACCGTCAACCGCGCCGTCTACCAGATATCCATGCTGGCGGACCCGGCAGCGTCCGCACCGAGCCGCAGCGACCGCAGCCCGGGCTGGAACGAACGGCTGATCTACACCTTCGGCGGCGGCTGCCGGGGCGGCTGGTACACGCAGGGCTCCCGTACCGGCGGGGTCCTGGACACCGAGATGCTCGGCCGTGGATACGCCGTCGCATCGTCGTCGCTCAACGTCTTCGGCAACAACTGCAACGATCTCCTGGCCGCCGAGACCACGATGATGGTCAAGGAACACTTCGCCGAACGCTACGGAACGCCGCGCTTCACCATCGGCTGGGGCTGCTCCGGAGGCTCCTACCAGAGCCACCAGATCGCCGACAACTACCCCGGACTGCTCGACGGAATCATCGTCGGATGCAGCTTCCCGGACGTCACCTCGGCGACGAACCTCTCCCTTCTCGACTCCCGGCTGCTGCATCACTACTTCACGCGGACGGCTGCCGCACGCACGTCGACGGGCGAGTCCGTGGAGGACCACGCCGGCACTCCCCGACCGTTCACCCTCGAACAGCAACGCGCCGTCTCCGGATTCCGGGAGCACGCGAGCATCGCCAACCTCAGTGACGGAGCCAAACGCCTCGACCCGGACGCGGAGTTCCCCGCCAACCTGCCCGCCGAACTGCGCTACGACGCGCAGACCAACCCCGACGGCGCGCGCGGCACGGTCTTCGACCACACGGTGAACGTGTACGGCACCGACGCACGCACCGGAGCCGCGCTGCGCCCCCTGGACAACGTCGGCGTGCAGTACGGTCTCGACGCGCTGAACGCCGGGCAGATCGACAAGGCTCAGTTCATCGACCTCAACACCAGGATCGGCGGCATCGACCGGGACGCCGACTTCACCACCGGCCGCGTGCGCGCGGACGCCTCGGCGACGAGCGCTGCCTACCGCACGGGCCGCATCCTGTCGGGCGGCGGCGGTCTGGCGAGCACGCCGATCATCGGCCACCGCTCCTACACGGACGACCTGCCCGGCGGCGACATCCACATGGCCGTACACGGATTCTCGACCCGGGCACGGCTGATCGCGGCGAACGGCACCGCTGCCAACCAGGTCATGCTGGAGGAGGACAACCGGTACGGCTTCAGCCTGCGCAGCCCCGCCCTGCGCTACGCGCTGACGCAGATGGACGCCTGGCTGACCTCGCTGACTTCGCTGACCGGGGACGGTCGGGCCGGACAGGCGGCCGGTTCCGCGCGGCCCTCCGCAGACGCGGTGATCGCCCACAAACCGGCCGGTCTGACCGACGCGTGCTGGACCCGGGACGACGAGCCCCGCAAGATCGAGCAGCGGCTCGACCAGGACAACCGGGGGAAGTGTGGCGAGCTGTACCCGGCGTACGAGACCCCCCGCCTCGCGGCGGGAGCCCCGCTCGCGGACGACGTGATCGCCTGTCGGCTGCGGCCGGTCGACAGGGCGGACTACGCGGTCGACTTCAGCCGTGCCGAGCTGCGCGCGCTCCGTGCCGCGTTCCCCTCGGGCGTCTGCGACTGGAGCCGTCCCGGACGTGAGCAACAGCCGCTCGCCGGCACCTGGCAGGCCCTGCCGAACCGCGCCCACCAGCCCTGACCTCGGGCTTCACGAGAATCGGTCCAGGTCAGCCGCCGGACGCCGACGGTGCCGACGATTCCGGGTTGCCCGGTGCTCCCGAGGGTGCCCCGCTGGGCGGTGCGCCGGTCGGTGCCCCGCTGGGGGGCCGACCGCCGCCCTCGGGGCCGCCACCGCCACCGCCGCCGGGCGCGTTGCCCGCGGTGGGCTCGGTGCTGGTGTCGATGGGGACGGTCAGCTTCGCCGTGTAGCCGGACTTCACCGAGCCGCTCATGGTCGCGAGCTGGTGGACGCCGCCGTCGTCGCCGAAGACGTTGTCGGTCTTGAGGGTGAGCTTGGCGAGGTTGTCGACGGAGGACTCGTATCCGTCGGTGGCGAAGACGGTGTCGCAGGCGCTCTTGGGGATGGCCATCTGGGACGTCGACAGTCGCTTGTCGTAGTCGGTGACCGAGTCGAGGTCGGGGTAGACCTCGAAGTGGATGTGGGGCCAACGGCCGGGGTAGCAGGCGGGGAAGACGCTGACGAACTTCACCCTGCCGTCGTCGTCGGCGACCTGCACGCCGCGCAGGTAGTTCTCGTCCTCGATCCCGCTGGAGTACAGGGAGTAGTTGCCGTCCCGGTCGCACTGCCAGGCGTAGACGGCCGCTCCGGCCAGCGGTTGGCCGTCCTCGACGACGTCCAGCAGGGTGAATTCGAAGGTGAGGGGGACGCCCGGAGCGGTGGTCGTCGAGTCGCCGAAGCTCGAGCGGATGTCCTGGCGCACGATTCCGTCCTGGTCCAGGACCTGGACTCCGTTGGTGCCGTCCGCGGGGTAGGGGCCGTTGGTCTCGTCGGGGATCTCGGTGAGGCCGGACGACGATGACGATGACGATGATGATGACGCGGAGGCGGTGGCCTTGCCCGTGCTGGTGCCGCTGCCGGAGTCCGAGCCGCACGCCGCCAGCGCCGCCATGCCGCCGATCCCTCCGAGGAAGGACAGGGCCCGCCTGCGGGACAGGGTGCCCAGGTCGAAGTTGAGTCCCTGGTCGACGACCTCTTCCCCGGGGTTCGGCAGCAGACGCCCCTGGTAGGCGGGGCCGTCGGGCGTCTGATTGGCTTTCGGCTTGCGCATGGGGCGCCTTCCGTCAGGTGACAGGTCCGTGGGGTCGCACCGAGCTCCTGGAGCGGGGCGCCGGTGCCGACCTGTCGGTCAGCCTGGCAACGCTACCCATGACCCGGCTCTGCGCGGGTTGTGCGTCGGCTGTGAAAGGCTGTCGCCCCGCTGCTCCGACGTGCGGGGCCACGAAGGGCCCTCCCGTGTGACAAGGACGGCCCCGCGGCCTCATAGGGTGGAGCCCATGACGGAACTGCCCGGCCGGCGTCTGCTGCTGGTGCACGCGCACCCGGACGACGAGTCGATCAACAATGGTGTCACCATGGCCCGGTACGCGGCCGAGGGCGCGCACGTGACGCTGGTGACCTGCACCCTCGGTGAACGGGGCGAGGTCATCCCGCCCGAGCTGGCCCACCTGTCCGGAGCCGCCCTCGGCGGACACCGCAGGGGTGAGCTGGCGGCCGCGATGCGCGCGCTCGGCGTCGACGACTTCCGGCTGCTCGGCGGGCCGGGACGGTTCGCCGACTCCGGAATGACGGGGCTGTCCGACAACGACGACCCCGGCTGCCTCTGGCAGGGCGACGTCGACCGGGCCGCCGAACTGCTCGTCGAGGTGATCCGCGAGGTGCGTCCCCAGGTGCTGGTCACCTACGACCCGGACGGCGGCTACGGCCACCCCGACCACATCCAGGCCCACCGCATCGCCATGCGCGCGGCGGAACTGGCGGCCGAGGCCGGGTGCCCGATCGCGAAGGTCTACTGGAACCGCGTGCCGCGCTCCTACGCCGAGGACGCCTTCGCCCGCCTCCGTGACGACCTGCCCGGCCTGCCGTTCGAGAAGGCGGCAGGTGCCGAGGACGTGCCGGGCGTCGTCGACGACGAGCGGATCACCACCGAGATCCACGGCGAGGGCACCGCGTACGCCGCCGCCAAGGCCGCCGCGATGCGCGCGCACGCCACGCAGATCACGGTCGCCGAACCGTACTTCGTCCTCTCCAACGAACTGGCCCAGCCGATCCTCACCACCGAGTACTACGAGCTGGTGCGCGGTGAACGCGCTGAGCGCGGCGGCGGGGACGGGGACGGGCGCGAGAGTGATCTGTTCGCCGGAATCGCCGAGACCGGGGAGGCCTCGTGAGCGGGCGTACCGAGCCGACGACCTCCGCGCTGGCCCAGCCCCTGGGCGTGCCCTCACTCGGACGGGCCGCGCTCTACCTGGGGCTCTTCGTGCTCGGCGCCGTCGTCGGGGTGGCAGGCGCGCTGGTGCAGCCGGCCTGGTTCCCGGGCGGGCTGCTGCTCGCGCTGGCCGCCGAGGCGGGGCTGTGCGTCGGCGCGGGCCGGGCCGTGGGGCGCCGGGGAGGAGCCGTCGCGCCGGCCGTCGGGTGGGCGCTCGCCGTGGTGCTGCTCACCACCAGCCGTCCGGAGGGCGACTTCCTCTTCGCCGCCGGCAGCGGTTCCCATCTCTTCCTGCTCGGCGGGATCGCCGTTGCTGTGATCTGCGCCACCCTCGCGCCGGTGCGGCAACCGGACGGGGACTCTGTCCGACTTCGCAAGTGACGTACTACTTCGCCGTGCCGCGGGCGTGCGAGTCCGGTGTGGGTTTCCCCGGCGGTCACGGGATACACGCGACAAGTGGCCAGTATGGTGGTGCGCGCCGCCGAGCCGCCCGCATGCTGGTGTGGCGGGCGGCGGAGCCAACCGGGAGAACCTGCCTTGAGTCGTGAAACTGACAGTTCGTCCTCCGGGCCCCACGGGCGCGGCGGAGCCGCATACCCGTCGGGCACCCCGCCCTACGGGACACCCACGGCTTCCGACGCCGGTGCGGACGCGGGCCGTTCGGCCGCGCGCCCGGAGGAGCGCAAGACCGAGACGACGCTGACGACCCGTATCCGGATCAACATCCCCGGGTCGCGGCCCATTCCGCCGGTCGTCGTGCGCAAGCCCGTCGCGGACGCCGAGGGCGCCGCCGGTGACGTGGAGACGACGGCCGAGCGACCCGCGCCGCCGGCGCCGGGCGCCGCCGCCGCGTCCACGGGCGCCCCCGAGGCTCCCGCCGAGCCCGCGCGGCCGGCCGAGGAGAAGCCGACCAGTGACTGGTTCGCGCCGCGCAAGTCCGGCCCGGCCAAGGGCGCTCAGGGCGGCGGATCCACCAACGGCGCCGGGCTGCCCGGCGGTTCGGGCGCGGGCCCCGGTGGTCCCGCGGGCGGGAGTGCGGGTGCTTCCGGTGCCGGTGCCGGTGCGCGACCGGGCGGCGGGAGTGGCCGTCCCGGTGGCGTCGTCGGCTCCATGCCCGCACCCGGCGCCTCCCGGCCCGGGTCCGCGGGCGGCGCCGGCCGCTCCGGGGCGACCGGGCCGACCGGGCCGACCGGCGGGCCCGTCGCGCCCGGCCACGGTGGCGGCACCGGTTCCTTCGACGTGACCGAGGCGCTGGCCGCCGGTCCGCTGGGCGGCAACGGCAACGGCACCCGGCCGGGTACCGACGCCGGCCCCGAGCCGCGCCGCGACGACCTCTCGTACTTCGCGGGGGAGGGCGCGGGAGAGGGACAGGGCAACCAGGCCCCCGGTGCCTACAACGGCCAACAGGGCGCCCAGCACAACGGCGTGAACGGGCAGTCCCCGTACGGTGGCACCCAGCGCCCCGCGGGCCCGACGAGCGGCCCGGCCACCGGCGACAGCCGACTGACGCCGCCCCCGGTCGGTGACCTCGGTGACCTCGGCGGCCTCGGGACGCCCGGCGGCCCCGGAGCGCCGGGCGGCCGACGCGAGCCCGCACCGAACGCCCTGCGCGGCCCGGGTGGTCTCAGTGGCCCGGGTGGCCCCAGCGGTTCCGGTGGCCCGGGTGGCCCCGGCGGTCCGGGTGTTCCCGGTGGCTTGGGTGGTCTCAGTGGCCCAGGTGGCCCAGGTGGCCCGGGCGGCCCAGGTGGCCCGGGCAGGCCGGAGGGCACCGGTGGTCCCGGCGCGGGACCCGGTACCGGTCCCGGCGCGGGACCCGACGCCGCCCGCCCCGGCCCCGGCGGCGGTCTCAGCGACGACACCGCGATCCTCACCCCGCAGCGCCCGGTTCCCCCCGGCCACGGCAACCCGGACAACATCTCCGGCAACACCGTCACCAGCGGCATCCCCGTCGTACCGAGCGAGCCCGGCGCGCCCTTCCAGGCCGCGCCCGGCGACGGACCGCTGCCGCACACACCGCACACGCCGCACACGGCGCCCAAACTGCCCGAGCCGGTCTCCGCGCCGCCGGCGAGCTCCGCCAGGCCCGCCAAGAAGAAGGGGCGCAGGAAGCTCCCGCTGCTCGTCGGCGGCCTGGTCGTCGTCGCCGGTGTCACCTACGGCGCCGGCCTGCTCATGAACCGCTCCGACGTGCCCAAGGGCACCACCGTGCTCGGCGTCGACATCGGCGGCGGCACGAGCGACGACGCCGTGGAGAAGCTGGACGACGCCCTCGGCGCCGGCGCGGCCAAGCCGCTCAAGCTCACGGTGGGCGGCGACACCGTCTCCCTGAAGCCCGACCAGGCGGGCCTCCAGCTCGACACGCAGGCCACGGCCAGCGCGGCGGCGACGAGCGACTACAACCCGGTGTCCGTGATCGGCTCGCTCTTCGGCCAGAAGCGGGTCGTCGACCCGGTCATGCCCGTCGACGAGGAGAAGCTGCAGGCCGCCCTGGAGGACGCCGCCGACGGGGCCGGGTCGATGACCGAGGGCACGATCAAGTTCGAGTCCGGCAAGGCCGTCCCCGTCTACGGCAAGGCAGGCAAGAGCATAGACGTCGCCAAGTCCACCGAGGCCGTGACGGCCGCCTACCGCGAGCAGGTGGAGACGGGCACCGCCACCCAGGTGAACGTGCCGACGACCACGAAGCAGCCCACGGTCTCCAAGGCCGAGGTCGACCGGATGCTGAAGGAGTTCGCCCAGCCGGCCATGTCGGCCAAGGTGACGGTGCAGACGGACGCCGCGCACACCATTGCGATGAGCCCGGAGAAGTCGCTGTGGAAGTTCCTCAGGGTCACGGCCGTGGACGGCAAGCTCGTCGAGAAGCCCGACTTCAACGCCCTCAAGGAGCTGTACGGCGGGACGTTCGACGGCGTCCGCATCACCCGCGGCAACGGTGAGAAGACGGCCGTCACTCCCCAGGACGTCTACGGCGCCCTGCGCCAGGCCCTGAAGAGCAAGACCGACCGGGTGGCGGTCATCGACACCACCCCCAACTGAGCCGACGTCACGCCACGACAGGGGCGCCCGGCACCCGCCGGGCGCCCTTGTCGTGGCGTATCTCACGTCGTGTCTCACGTCGTACGACGGCCGCATGACATCTGTCATCCGGCGCTCAGGACCGCCGACACTGCCGGGCGCCCGCCCGCCGCGGCCACGATGGTGGCATGACGACGACAGCAGTGGTCGGGTTCGACCAGGTGACCAAGAGCTACGGCGACGTCCGGGCCGTCGACGGCCTGACGCTCGCCCTGCACCCCGGCGAGACCGTGGCCCTCCTCGGCCCGAACGGGGCAGGCAAGTCCACCACCCTCGACCTGCTGCTCGGCCTCAGGCGTCCCGACACCGGAACGGGCGGCACCGTGCACGTGTTCGGCACCGAACCGCGCGAGGCCATCGTCGCCGGACGGGTGGGCGCCATGCTGCAGAGCGGCGGCCTGATGGACGAGATCACGGTCGCCGAACTCGTCCGGCTCGCCTGCGCGCTGCACCCGAAGGCCTACCCGGTCGCCGACGTGCTGGCCCGCGCCGGGCTCACGAAGATCGCCGACCGCAAGGTCGACAAGCTCTCCGGCGGCCAGGCCCAGCGCGTCCGCTTCGCACTCGCCACCGCCGGTGACAGCGACCTGATCGTCCTGGACGAGCCCACCACCGGCATGGACGTCACCTCCCGCCAGGCCTTCTGGGCCACCATGCGCGAACAGGCCGACCGGGGCCGCACCGTGCTGTTCGCCACGCACTACCTGGAGGAGGCCGACGCCATCGCCGACCGGGTGCTCGTCCTGCACCGCGGCCGGCTGCTGGCCGACGGAACCGCCGCCGAGATCAAGGCCAGGGCGGGGGCCCGCCGGATCTCCTTCGACCTGGACGGCGGCCCGGACGGCACGATCGACGAGCCGGCGCTGCGCGCCCTGCCCCACCTGACCTCCCTCACGGTGTCGAACAGCGGCTCCGCAGCGGGCTCCGGCCAGACCGTCCGCATCCAGTCCGCCGACGCCGACGCCACCGTGCACGCCGTGTACGGACTCGGCCTCTACCCCCGCAACCTCGAAGTCGTCGGCCTCGGACTCGAGCAGGCCTTCGTCGCCCTCACCGCCGCCGAGGAGGCCAAGCAGCCGTGAACAGCCTGATCAAACTCGAACTCACCCGCGCCCTGCGCAACCGCAAGTTCCTCTTCTTCTCGGTGATCTACCCCTCGGCCCTGTTCCTGCTGATCGCTGGCAGCGCCGACGGCACCAGCGAGGTCGACGGCACCGGACTGACCCTGCCCACCTTCTTCATGGTCTCCATGGCCTCCTTCGGCGCCCTGACGGCCGTACTGATGGGCAACAGCGAACGCATCGCCAAGGAGCGCGAGAGCGGCTGGGTACGGCAACTGCGGCTGACCACCCTCCCCGGCCGCGGCTACGTCCTCGCCAAGACCGCGAGCGCCGCCGTCGTCAGCCTGCCCTCCATCGTGGTCGTCTTCGTCGTGGCCGCGGCCGTGAAGGACGTACGCCTGGACGCCTGGCAGTGGCTCGCCCTCACCGGCGTGATCTGGGCCGGCAGCCTGGTCTTCGCCGCGCTCGGCGTCGCCATCGGCTACCTGGCGAGCGGGGACGCGGTCCGCCCGATCACGATGATCGTGTACTTCGGCCTGTCCATGCTCGGCGGCCTGTGGATGCCCACCACCACCTTCCCGCAGTGGCTGCGCGACATCGCCGAGTGGCTGCCCACCCACGCGTACGCTGCCCTCGGGCAGTCGATCGAACAGAGTCACGCCCCGCACGCACAGGACCTCGCCGTCCTCGCCGTCTACTTCGTGCTCTTCGCTGGCGGCGCGGCCTGGCTGTACCGGAAGGACACGCTGAAGGCGTGAGCGGCGTCGGCATCGGGCAGCGCCCGGAGAATCGCAGGCAGAGGGCCGTCAAGGCCCTGTGGACCGGCATCTGGCTGGTCTACCTGAGCGCCCCCGTCAGCGACCTGCTGCACGGCGGTCACGCCTTCGGCGTCCAGGTCCTCGGCTGGACCGGCCTCGTCGCCTTCGTCGTCTGGTACATGCTGCTGCTCTTCCGCACCGGCCGCGGCGACCGCACCAACCTCGTCCTCGGCTCCCTCGCCGTCCTCGCGGCCCAGTCCACGGTCCTCGCCCTCACCCTGGGCCGCGAGTGGCTGGTCCTCTTCGTCTACGTCTCGATCGCGTCCGGCGCCGCCCTGCCGCTGAGCATGGCACGCTGGACGATCCCGGGCGCCTCGGCGCTGATGACGGTGCTGGCGCTGGTGGTGCCGGAGGGCACGTCCTTCATCGGCGCGCTGCTCATCCCGGCCCTGCTGGGCGGCTTCGCCATGACCGGCGTACGCGAACTGATCCGCACGACCGTCGCGCTGCGCGAGGCGCGGGCCACCGTCGCCCAGCTCGCCGCCAACGAGGAGCGGCTGCGCCTCGCCCGCGACCTGCACGACCTGCTCGGCCACTCGCTCTCCCTGATCACGCTGAAGAGCGAGCTGGCCGGCCGCATGCTTCCGGCCCAGCCCGACGAGGCCGCCCAGCAGGTCGCCGACATCGAACAGGTCAGCCGCCAGGCCCTCGTCGATGTCCGGGAGGCCGTCACCGGCTACCGCCGCCCGCGGCTCGCCGCCGAACTCGCGGGCGCGAAGGTCGCGTTGTCCGCCGCCGGGGTGGTCGCCGAACTGCCCGGCGAACCGGACCTGACCGGCGTACCCGAGGACTCCGAGGCGGCCCTCGCCTGGGCGCTGCGCGAGGCGGTCACCAACGTCGTACGGCACAGCGGCGCCCGGCGCTGCGTCGTGGAACTGCTCGACCGCCAGACGCTGGACGGGGCGGTGCTGGAACTGTCGGTGGAGGACGACGGCTCCGGCGGCCCAGGCCCCGGCCCCGGCCCCGCGAACGACCCCGGCAACGGCCTGACCGGCCTCACCGAGCGGCTGGAGAAGGCGGGCGGCGCCCTGGAGGCCGGCCGGATCCGCCAGGGGTTCCGGCTGGTCGCCCGCGTGCCGGCCGGCTCATCCACCGACGTAGGAACCGACGTAGGATCCGGGGCATGAGCCGCACGATCAAGGTCCTGCTGGCGGAGGACCAGGCGATGGTCCGCGAGGCCCTGGCCGCCCTGCTCGGCCTGGAGGAGGACATCGAGGTCGTCGCCCAGGTGGCCCGCGGCGACGAGGTGCTGGACGCCGCCCGTGCCCACGGCGTGGACGTGGCCCTGCTGGACATCGAGATGCCCGGCGCGACCGGCATCGAGGCGGCGGCTCTGCTCCACCGGGAGCTCCCGGCCGTGAAGCTGGTCGTCCTCACCACCTTCGGCCGCCCCGGCTACCTGCGCGACGCCATGGAGTCCGGCGCCGACGCCTTCCTGGTCAAGGACGCCCCGGCAGCCCAACTCGCCGAAGCCGTACGCAAGGTGCTGGCGGGGGAGCGGGTCATCGACCCCACCCTCGCGGCGGCGGCCCTCGCCGAGGGCGCCAACCCCCTCACCGACCGCGAACGCGAGATCCTCCGCGCCGCCGCCGACGGCTCCACCAACGCCGAACTCGCCGCCGCCCTCCACCTGTCCCAGGGCACGGTCCGCAACTACCTCTCCACGGCCATCCAGAAACTGGCGGTCAGAAACAGGGCAGAAGCAGTCCAGACAGCCAGAAACAAGGGCTGGCTGTAGAACACGCGTTCAGTTCAGCATCGCGCGAGCCACCCGCGCCTCCCCCCGCACCTGCTCCGCGGCCTCGTCGTCCACCGCCCCCACAACCTCCGCATACGCCTCCAACTCCCCGGCCCCCGCCGAGAACTCCCCCCGCTGCACCAACAACCGCGCCCGCTCGTACCGCAACCGAGCCGCATGCGCCGGCAGCAGCAGCGCCAGCTCGATCGCCCACAGCCCGATCGCCGACTGCTCCGGCCGGCCCGCAGCCCACGCCCGGATGTTGTTCAGGATCCGCGACACGACGTCCAACGGCGCCGCGGGCTCCAGCATGGACGGCCGCAGTTCCGCCCCCGTCGCCCCGGCGACCAGCACCTCCGCGTCCTTCCCGCTGAGCAGCCGCCCCCCGTCGAACGGATCGGCGAGCACCCGCTCCTCCGCCCCGAGTTCCGGACCGAACTCCTCCCCGAACCCGATCACGAAGTGCCCCGGCAACGCGACCCCGTACACCGGCGCCCCCGCCCGCCGGGCCACCTCCAGCCACACCACCGACAGCAGGATCGGCAGCCCGCGCCGCCGCCGCAGCACCTCGTGCAGCAACGACGACTCCAGCCGCTGATAGTCCGCGGCGACCCCGTGGAACCCGTACCGCCCGCCGAGCAGGTCCCGCAGCGCCGTCGCCCAGGCCTGCGGCGTGCCCGGCCGGAACGGCAGCTCTCCGGCCAGCCGGTCCAGCTCCACCTGCGCGGCGTCGAGACCCGCCTCGTCCAGCGTCCCGTCGCCCTCCCCGCCCACCAGCAGGCACAGCGTCGACAGGTCGGGCCGCTCGGAGCGCGCCTCTTCGGCGAACCGCCGCCGCAGTTCGGCCGAGCGTTCCGGCGACGGGGGGTGAGGGGGCTGGGAGTGATGCATGGCTGGCTCTTGCCCTTTCGCGGCGATCGGCTACCGGTCCGTCCCGGCGTCTCGTCACCCGGTCCGTCCTGGCGACTGGTTACCGGTCCGTCCCGGCGTTCGCGGGCTCCCGGTAGTGGTGGTACGCGTGGTGCGTGGTGAAGCCCATCCCCGCGTACAGCGCGCGGGCCCCCGCGTTGTCCGTCTCCACCTGGAGCCACGCCGCCGAGGCGCCCTCCTCGAGCGCCCGCCGGGCCAGCGCGGCCATCACCTCGGTCGCGAGCCCCCGACGCCGCTGCGCCGGGTCGACCTCGACGGCGGCGAAGGAGGCCCACCGCCCGTCCACGACACACCGCCCGATCGCCGCCGGGGCGTCCGCACCGGGCACCGTCGCGAACCACACCGACGGCCCGCCGCCCAGCACCCGCAGGGCCACCTCGCCGACGCCCTTGCGCTGATACCGCGACAGCCAGGCCTCGTCCGCCTCCCGGGACAGGAGCACACCGGTGCCCTCGGCCGTGTCGGCGACCGCTGCGAGCCCCCCGGTCCACAGCTCGGCCGTCACCTCCCGCACCCAGCCCCGCCGCTCCAGCTCCGCGCACAGCAGCTCCTGCGTGCCCTCGGCGCCGGTCGCGGTCTGGACGTAGGCGGGCAGCCCCCGCTCGCCGTACCAGCGCCGTACGGCCGTCAGCGCCTCGTCGAGGGGCAGCCCCGGATCGCCGAGCGGCAGTACGGAATTGGCCCGTCGGGTGAAGCCCGCCGCCGCCCGCAGCTCCCACTCGCCGAGCCGCTCGCTCTCCACCGGCCGCCAGGCCCGCGCCGCGACCCGCGCCAGCTCCTCGTAGGACGCGGCGGGAGTGCCGCGACGGCGGGCGGGAGCGGGCGGCACGACCTTCCCGGCGACCAGCGCGGACTGGGCGACACGGACGGATTCGCCACTCTTCCGTGTGATCAGCAGCACACCTTCGGTCCATGATGTGAGAACGCCCACCGTGTCGGTGAACTTCTCACTCGCGACACCCGGTTCGCTCAAGGACCGCACGGAGACCCGTTTGCCCACGTCAGCAGTGGTGATACGGACCTCAAGACGCCCTGCGGCGGAGATTTCCACGGGTCGGTTCACCCCTCCTGTTCGGATCATGCCCAAGAACGGAGATACTAGGGGCGGGCATCGACGACGCCGCGCTCCCGCGCGCCAGGCGGCGGAGCCTGAGGAGGCCCGCCGGCGCCCAATCGAGGAGGAACGACAGCGTGACCTACGTCATCGCGCAGCCTTGTGTCGACTTGAAGGACAAGGCGTGCATCGAGGAGTGCCCGGTCGACTGCATCTACGAGGGCCAGCGGTCCTTGTACATCCACCCGGACGAATGCGTCGACTGTGGTGCCTGTGAGCCGGTCTGCCCGGTCGAGGCGATCTTCTACGAAGACGACACTCCGGAGGAGTGGAAGGACTACTACAAGGCGAACGTCGAGTTCTTCGACGAGCTCGGCTCACCGGGCGGCGCCAGCAAGCTGGGGCTGATCGAGCGCGACCATCCCTTCGTCGCCGCGCTGCCGCCGCAGAACCAGTAAGAGCGGCCCGCACGCGCGCCGCCTCGGTCCCGTACGGCCCGATCGTCCTCGATCGGCGCGGTACGGGGCCGAGGCGTTTGCCGTACCGGGCGCCGCGCCTACCAGGAAGCCGAGCAGGAAAGGGAGCCACCCACCGTGTCCGCAGTCTCCGAGCGCCTTCCCACCTTCCCCTGGGACAAGCTGGAGCCGTACAAGAAGACGGCCGCAGCCCATCCCGGCGGCATCGTCGACCTCTCGGTCGGCACCCCGGTCGACCCGGTCCCCGAGCTGATCCAGAAGGCCCTGGTCGACGCGGCGGACTCCCCGGGCTACCCGACCGTCTGGGGCACCCCGGCGCTGCGCGACGCGATCACCGGCTGGGTGCGGCGGCGGCTCGGCGCCCGCGACGTCACCCACCGCCACGTGCTCCCCATCGTGGGCTCCAAGGAACTCGTCGCCTGGCTCCCGACCCAGCTCGGTCTCGGCCCCGGCGACCGGGTGGCCTTTCCGCGCCTGGCCTACCCGACCTACGAGGTCGGCGCGCGCCTGGCCCGCGCCCAGTACGAGGCGTACGAGGACCCGACAGAGCTGGACCCGGCGGGGCTGAAGCTCCTGTGGCTGAACTCCCCGTCGAACCCGACCGGCAGGGTCCTGTCCAAGGCCGACCTGACCCGGATCGTGGCCTGGGCCCGCGAGCACGGCGTCCTCGTCGTCTCCGACGAGTGCTACCTGGAGCTGGGCTGGGAGGCCGACCCCGTCTCGGTCCTGCACCCAGACGTCAACGGCGGCTCCTACGACGGCCTGGTCGCCGTCCACTCCCTCTCCAAGCGCTCCAACCTCGCGGGCTACCGCGCGGCCTTCCTGGCCGGCGACCCGGCGGTCCTGGGGCCGCTCCTGGAGATCCGCAAGCACGGCGGCATGATGACGTCGGCGCCGACCCAGGCGGCCGTGGTGGCCGCCCTCGGCGACGACGAGCACGTCCGCGTCCAGCGCGAGCGCTACACGGCCCGCCGCGCGGTGCTGCGGGAGGCCCTGCTCGGCCACGGCTTCCGCATCGAGCACAGCGAGGCGAGCCTCTACCTCTGGGCCACCCGCGACGAGTCCTGCTGGGACACGGTCGCCCACCTGGCCGAACGCGGCATCCTGGTGGCTCCCGGCGACTTCTACGGCCCGGCCGGCGAGCACTTCGTCCGGGTGGCCCTGACCGCGACGGACGAGCGCGTCGCCGAGGCGGTGCGACGCCTGTAACCGGCAGTGCCTGTAGCCGTACGCGAGACGCCGGGGCCCGGGGAACGAACCCCGGGCCCCGGCGCCGTACGAGCGCGGCGCGACCGCCGTCAGCCGAGCGGCAGCCCCTGAACCGGCAGGCCGCCCTTGCCCAGCGCGTCCGTCGGCAGGCCGCCCTTGGTGGCGGTCTTCGTCGTGTCACCGACGATGTCCCCGGCGGAGCCCGCCGCGTCCCCGGCGGCGTTCTGCGCCGCCGGCGTGGCCTTCTTGACGACCGAACCACCGGCCTTGCCCGCGGTCGGCACGGCCTTCTCGACGGCCTTGCCGCCGGTCTCACCCGCGAGCCCGGTGGCGTTCTGGGCCGCGGAGTCGACCGTGTTGCCGAGATTCGCCCCGTCCAGGGCGGTCAGTCCCCCGAGGTTCGGGGTGGCCGGCAGTTCGGGAGCCGCGCTGGCGGAGCCGGCCGCACCGACCCCGGCAGCCGCTCCCGCAGCGACGAGCAGCGCGGCACGGGCGATCCGGCGGGTCAGGGGGAGGGACATGATGCTCCTTCGACGGAAGTCAACGATGGGTGTTTCGACCGTGCCCGGCGAGTGATCGACCGGGCCCGGACGCAGTGACTACCGCTCGAGGGCCACGAAGGTTGCGGCGACCCAACGTAAAGAGTTGGTAATGCATCGCATTATCAGGTGCACAGAAAAACGGGCAAAAGGGCGCCGGTCGGAAAGTCTGCTGAATCCTTACGCCCCTTGAGTCTTCTGGGCTGTCACGCATTCGGAGGTGACGGCGCGAATACGCGTGCACCGCGTCGACCTCGCGCCTGTGCGGGTAACTCGTGAGGGTGACGGATCGTACGGGCGAGCGCTCGCGGACGGGCGAGCGCTATCGGGCTGACGTGATCCGCACCGACCCGGCCGTCCGCTCCGCGCCCTTGCCGCCCTCGTCGGCCCCTTTGTCCTCGGTGGCCGTCGTCGGATACCACTTGCTGTCGGTGTTGCCCGCGGTCCATTCCCGGCCCGCGTAGGAGACCCGTTGGATGTGCAGCGCGGAGGCGTTCGCCACCGCCCAGTGCGCGAGCTGCCAGCCGCGCCGCCCGGCCTCCCGCTCGGCTCCCGCACCGGTGCCGCCGGTCACGGGCACCGTCACGGTCCGCTCGTCGGACCCGGACCCGGACCCGGACCCGGCCGCGGTCCCGGTGGAGGCGTTGCCGTTGCCGTCGGCGTCCACGTCCGTGCCGGCCGGCTGGAGCACCGTGTGCCCGAAGTCCCGCACCAGCGCCGCGCGTATCGCGTCCGGCCCCTTCTCGCGGGTCGCGCCGGGGCGCCCGTCGCAGGTCAGCGTCGCCGCGGACCGTCCGGTGAGCGCGGCGGCGAGCAGCTCGGCGTCCGGTTCGTGCTTGGCGTACGCGTCCGGGAAGCCGCTGCGCTGCACGCGCTGGGCGGCGTCGGTCACCGGCAGGTCGAGGTAGCCGGGCACCTTGACCAGGTGGTCGTAGAACGCGCCCGCCGAGTACGCCGGGTCCATGATCTCCTCCGGCGTGCCCCACCCCCACGAGGGCCGCTGCTGGAACAGGCCGAGGGAGTCCTTGTCGCCGTGGTCGAGGTTGCGCAGCGCCGACTCCTGGAGCGCGGTCGCCAGCGCGATCGTCACGGCCTGCTCCGGCAGCTTGCGTGCCGTGCCCACGGCGGTGATCGTCGCCGCGTTCACCGCCTGCTCCGGCGTGAACTCGTAGGTCGTCCGGGCGCTGCCCCCGCCGACGGAGGTCACCTTGCACCCCGGAGCGCCCGCGCCCCCGGTGACGTACTGCACCACCAGATAACCGGCGACCGCGAGCAGGACCATGGAGGCGGCACCGGAACGGGCGAGGCGGCCATGGCGTTTGCGGGGTGGGGACGGCTGAAGCACGCGTACAAGGTACTGGAGGGTAGCGTCCGGTGTACGCCGGGTAGGCACAGTGCCCGAAAGGGCACGGGCGTTAGGGTCGGGCCCATGGCCGATACCCCGCTTGACCTCACGCTGGACGCCGCCGAGCTTACCGCGCGGCTCGTCGACTTCCCGTCCGAGAGCGGCACCGAGGAGCCGCTGGCGGACGCGGTCGAGAGCGCCCTGCGCGCGCTGCCCCACCTGTCGGTCGAGCGGTACGGCAACAACGTGGTCGCCCGCACGGAGCTGGGCCGCGCGGAACGCGTGATCCTGGCCGGTCACATCGACACGGTGCCGATCGCCGACAACGTCCCCTCGCGGCTGGACGAGGACGGCGTCCTGTGGGGCTGCGGCACCTGCGACATGAAGGCGGGCGTCGCGGTCCAGTTGCGCATCGCGGCGACCGTCCCGGCCCCCAACCGCGACCTGACCTTCGTCTTCTACGACAACGAGGAGGTCGCCGCCGAGCTGAACGGCCTGAAGCACGTCGCCGAGGCACACCCCGAGTGGCTGGAGGGCGACTTCGCGGTGCTCCTCGAACCGTCCGACGGCCAGGTGGAGGGCGGCTGCCAGGGCACGCTGCGGGTGCTACTGAAGACGACCGGCGAGCGGGCGCACTCGGCGCGCTCCTGGATGGGCTCCAACGCCATCCACGCCGCCGCCCCGATCCTCGCGCGCCTCGCCGCGTACGAGCCCCGCTACCCGGTGATCGACGGCCTGGAGTACCGCGAGGGCCTCAACGCGGTCGGTGTCACGGGCGGTGTGGCGGGCAACGTCATCCCCGACGCGTGCGTGGTCACGGTCAACTTCCGCTACGCCCCGGACCGCAGCCCCGAGGAGGCCCTCGCCCACGTGCGTGAGGTCTTCGCCGACTGCGGGGTGACGGACTTCGTGGTCGACGACCACAGCGGCGCGGCCCTGCCCGGCCTGTCCCACCCGGCCGCGGCGGCCTTCATCGAGGCGGTGGGCGGCACCCCGCAGCCCAAGTACGGCTGGACGGACGTGTCGCGTTTCTCCGCGCTCGGCGTCCCGGCGGTCAACTACGGCCCGGGCAACCCGCACTTGGCGCACAAGCGCGACGAGCGGGTCGAGGTGAAGAAGATCCTCGCGGGGGAGGAGCGCCTGCGATCGTGGCTGACGGCATGACTCACGGCATGACTCACGGCGTGATCCACTGTGGGTTTATGTCGCTGCGTGGCGGACATGCTGAGGTCCCTCGTACGTAACCCGCGTAGATCTACGCTGAGGTGGAAGAACCTGCAACTGGAGGGAGCGCGCATGGCTACCGGCAACCCCGAGGGCAAGAAGCGGCCACCGGAGGAGCAGCGCCTGGGCCCTGTCCTCCGGCGGCGGGGTCAGGTCCAGAAGAGCACCACGGACCAGCGGCTGCTGGACGAGCGTGCGCCGACGGACTGGGTGCACACCGACCCCTGGCGGGTCCTGCGCATCCAGTCGGAGTTCATCGAGGGCTTCGGCACGCTGGCCGAACTCCCGCCCGCCATCAGCGTCTTCGGCTCCGCCCGGACGGCGGTGGACTCACCGGAGTACGAGGCGGGCGTGCGGCTGGGCCGCGGCCTGGTGGAGGCGGGTTTCGCCGTCATCACCGGCGGCGGGCCCGGCGCCATGGAGGCGGCCAACAAGGGCGCCCTGGAGGCCAAGGGCACCTCGGTCGGCCTCGGTATCGAACTGCCCTTCGAGCAGGGTCTCAACCCCTACGTCGACATCGGCCTGAACTTCCGGTACTTCTTCGTCCGCAAGATGATGTTCGTGAAGTACGCGCAGGGCTTCGTCGTCCTGCCCGGCGGCCTCGGCACGCTCGACGAACTCTTCGAGGCCCTCACCCTGGTACAGACCCAGAAGGTGACCCGCTTCCCCATCGTCCTGTTCGGCTCCGAGTACTGGGGCGGCCTGGTCGACTGGCTCCGGGGCACCCTGGTGGCCGAGGGCAAGGCCGCGGAGAAGGACCTCCTGCTCTTCCACGTCACGGACGACGTCGACGAGGCGGTGGCCCTGGTCTCCAAGGAGGCGGGCCGGTAGCGGGAGCACACCGGCGGCGTGGCGGGGGCGGTGCTCCCGCCTGCCTACGCCAACCCCCGCCGGGCCACCGCGGGCGCCCGGTGACCGGCGATCGTCGCCACCATGTCCAGCACCTGCCGCGTCTCCGCCACCTCGTGCACCCGGTACACCCGCGCCCCCAGCCACGCCGACACCGCCGTCGTCGCCAGCGTGCCGATCACCCGCTCCTTCACCGGGCGGTCCAGCGTCTCCCCGACGAAGTCCTTGTTGGACAGGGACACCAGCACCGGCCACCCCGTCTCCACCATCTCCTCGAGCCGCCGGGTCGCCTCCAGGCTGTGCCGCGTGTTCTTCCCGAAGTCGTGCCCCGGATCGATCAGCACCGACTCCCGCGGCACCCCCAGCCCCACCGCCCGCTCCGCCAGGCCCGACGTCACCTCGAGGATGTCGGCCACGACGTCGTCGTACGTCACCCGGTGCGGCCGGGTGCGCGGCTCGGCGCCGCCGGCGTGCGTGCACACCAGCCCCACCCCGTACCGCGCCGCGACCTCCGCGAGCTTCGGGTCGACGCCGCCCCACGCGTCGTTCAGCAGGTCCGCCCCCGCCTCGCACACGGCCTCGCCGACGTCGTGCCGCCACGTGTCCACGCTGATCACGACGTCCGGGAAGCGCCGCCGCACCTCCGCGACGAACCCCACCGTCCGCCGCGCCTCCTCCTCGGCCGACACCTCGTCCCCGGGGCCGGCCTTCACGCCGCCGATGTCGATGATCGCGGCGCCCTCGGCCACCGCCTGCTCCACGCGCGCGAGGGCGGGCTCGTCGCGGAAGGTCGCCCCCTGGTCGTAGAAGGAGTCCGGGGTCCGGTTCACGATCGCCATGATCACCGGCTCGTGCGCCGCGAATTCACGCCTGCCCAGCCTGAGCATCCCCTGTGACATCTCCTCGTCCACACCGTTCTCTCGTCGTACTCTCGTCCCGCTCTCGACCTCGGATACACGTCCTTCGACGGCCGCGGCCCCGACTGTCAGACTCGCATGGCACGATCGGACCCGGCACAACCGACTCCGACTCGACTCCGACTCAGACCAACCAGCAGGCGATGCGCCGCACCGACGCGGTCGACGCGGTCGCCGCGCTCGACCCGATCCGACCCGACCCGACCATGGGGGCCCCAGCGATGGTCATGTTCCTGTTCCTCGTCATCGCGCTGGCCGTGGTGGTGGCCGCGGTGACGCTCGCCGTGGTGGGCGGCGGCGACAGCGGGCCGCTGCCCGACGCCGAACCCGAGCGGTTGCGGGACTCCCTGCCCCCGGACCGCCCGGTGGGCCGCGGCGACGTGGAGCGGCTGCGCTTCCCGCTCGTGGTCCGCGGCTACCGCATGGCGGAGGTCGACGACGCCCTCGGCCGCCTCGGCGCCGAGCTGTCCGAGCGCGACGCCCGGATCGCCGACCTGGAGTCCGCGCTGGCGGGCGCCCGGGCCGCGGTGGCCCACCGCCACGACCGCCACGTCGTCATGGACAAGCCGGCCCAGGAGGAGCAGCAGTGAGCGCCGGGGAGGCCGTCGCGGGCCCCGACGGCGCGCCGCGCTGCCCGTGGGCCCTGTCCACCGCGGACTACGTCACGTATCACGACGACGAGTGGGGCCGCCCGGTCCACGGTGACGACGCCCTGTTCGAGCGGCTCAGCCTGGAGGCCTTCCAGTCGGGCCTGTCCTGGATCACCATCCTGCGCCGCCGCACCGGGTTCCGTGCCGCCTTCGCCGACTTCGAGATCGTCAAGGTGGCGGCCTTCACCGACGAGGACCGCGAGCGCCTGCTCGCCGACGCCGGCATCATCCGCAACCGCGCCAAGATCGACGCGACCCTCGCCAACGCGCGCGTGCTGGCCGAGTGGGTCCCCGGCGACCTGGACGAGCTGATCTGGTCGCACGCCCCGGACCCGGCCGGGCGACCGGCCCCGAAGACCCTCGCCGACGTCCCGGCCGTCACACCCGAGTCCACGGCGCTGTCCAAGGCCCTGAAGAAGCGGGGCCTGCGCTTCGTCGGCCCGACGACGGCGTACGCGCTGATGCAGGCGTGCGGACTGGTCGACGACCACCTGGCGACGTGCGTGGCCCGCCGGGGCTAGGGCCAGGGGCTAAGGGCCGGGGGGTAGGGACTGGGCCGGACCAGGCCGAACCAGGGCTGCCCGGCCTGGGGACTGCCGCTCATCGGCCCAGGTAGCGCGGCTTCTCCTTGTTGACGAACGCCTGCACGGCGATCGCGTGATCCTCCGAGGAGCCCGCCCGCGACTGCAGCTCCTCCTCCTTGTCCAGCGTCTCGGAGAGCGAGTGCGTCAGCCCGTACGCCATCGCCTCCTTCAGCGCCGCGTACGCCACCGTCGGCCCCTCGGCCAGCGCCCGCGCCGTCTTCTCGGCCTCGGCGCGCAGCTCGCCGGCGGGCACGACCCGGGTGGCGATGCCCAGCTCGTACGCCTCCTGCGCGCCGATGCTGCGCGGGAAGAGCAGCAGGTCCGCGGCGCGCCCGGGGCCCACGACACGCGGGAGCGTCCAGGAGATGCCGGAGTCGGCGGTGAGCGCCACCCCCGCGAAGGACGTGTTGAACGCCGCCGTGTCCGCGACGATCCGGTAGTCCGCCGCCAGCGCGAAACCGAGGCCCGCCCCCGCCGCCACGCCGTTCACGGCGGCGACCACCGGCTTCTCGGCCCCGGCGAGCGCCCGCACGATCGGGTTGTAGTGCTCGCGCACCGTGCTCATGGTCTGCCCCGAGCCGGTCTCCCGGTCGGCGGCCAGCAGCCCGATGTGTTCCTTGAGGTCCTGACCGACACAGAACGCCCGCTCCCCGGCCGCCGTCAGCAGCACGGCCCGTACGGCGTCGTCGGCCGCCGCGGAGCGCACCGCGTCCCGGAGCGCGACCTTGGTCTCGATGTTCAGCGCGTTCATCGCCTCGGGGCGGTTCAGCGTGATCGTCGCGAGCCCGTCGCTCACCTCGTAGAGCACGGTGTCGGCCATGGAAATCCCCTCCGCGTAGTGGCGTGTGTCCGCAGACAGCATGACGGAGATCACCGGCGACGGATCGCTCGGGAGATGTGACCTGCGTCAAAGAATTCCGGTCCGTATCCATTCGGCGGAAGTGCGCGAAGGGGCGCAGTATCGCAGTCACATCGCCGAATTGAGTGGTTTTGCTCGCGCGCGTTGCCCAAGCGATGCCGACCGATGTTGGTCATCGGGTCCTGGGATGCGGGATAATGGCTGGGAAGCAATGTGTTCGATGCCGGTGTCGCGCGTCCAAGCCGGACTGCGCGTGCCCTCACGGGCCGTCGGCGGTGACGGTGAGCTGGTATCAGGAAGGGGAACGAGCATGGCGGCCATGAAGCCGCGGACGGGCGATGGCCCGCTCGAGGTGACAAAGGAGGGGCGGGGCATCGTCATGCGCGTTCCGCTCGAAGGCGGCGGGCGGCTCGTCGTCGAGCTGACCCCCGATGAGGCCGACGCGCTCGGCGACGCCCTCAAGAAGGTCGTCGGCTGACGCGCGAGCGACCATACCCGTTCAGTCGCCCCGGTACCGGACATGGTGCCGGGGCGATTGTTTTCTTCGGCGCCCGGCGATTTCCTTCAGCGCCTCACGGTTCTTCACGTCTCGTCAGCGCTTCGTCAGCGCCTCTTCAGCGCCTCTCCAGTGGTTCACGGCCTCTTCGGCGCCGCACGTTTCTCCGGCGCCGGGCCTCAGCGCTTGACGGCGCACAGCAGCCCGTCGCCCACCGGAAGCAGCGACGGCACCAGTTCCTGGCTCTCCCGCACCGCGCGCAGGAGTTCCCGCAGCCGCAGCACCTCGGTGGGCTGCGGACCGGAGTCGATCGTCCGGCCGGCGCCGAAGACGCCCTCGAAGGCGACGAGACCTCCGGGGCGCAGCAGGCGCAACGATTCATCGAGATAGTCCAGGTACTCCAGCCGGTCGCCGTCGCAGAAGACGAGGTCGTAGCCGGCGTCCGCGAGCCGGGGCAGCACATCCAGGGCGCGCCCGGGAATGAACCGGGCCCGGTTGCTGGCGAAGCCCGCGGCCCGGAAGGCCTGACGCGCGAACTGCTGGTGTTCCGGCTCCGGGTCGACCGTGGTCAGTACGCCGTCCGGCCGCATTCCGTACAGCAGATGGATCCCGGAGACGCCGCAACCGGTGCCGATCTCCGCGACCGCCTTGGCGTCCACGGTGGCGGCGAGCAACCCCAGGGCGGAACCCGTGCCGGGGGTCACCGAGCGCAGGCCCGCCTCGCGGGCCCGGTCGCGTGCCCAGAGCAGCGCGTCGTCCTCGGCGACATAGGCGTCGGCGAACGCCCAGCTCGTCTGCCGGTTGCCGGTAATGACCCTCTCCTGTCCCCGTTGTTGCCTCGGCGTGACTGTATCCGCTGCCGTCGGGAACCCGCAGATGGGACCAGTCGTTCAAAAGGGGAGAGCGAAGAGGCGACTGAGCGGCCGGGGCCGCGACGGGGGGCGGCGCATGGGTCAGGGTGTCGGGCAACTGCCGGCGCGGCCGTACGAGCCGTGCCGGCCCAGATCAAATTCTCGTAAAACCGCTTATCCGGAGCTAACGGGCGAGGTGGCTATGGTAGGGGCTCCACTGGACACCACCAGAGCCGACAGGGGAGGTGCGGCCGTACCCGCGGATCGGGGCGGAGTGCTCAGGCGCTTCCTCGGATCGGCAGGCAGGCCGAAATCCGTGAACGACACCGCTGCTGACCACAGCCACGCCGACGGTCCCGCCACCACGGGACACACCCAGACCGCGACCTTCTCCACCGACGCGGACGGGCAGGCGTGGACTCCGCCCACCTGGGAGGAGATCGTCAGCACCCACAGCGGCCGGGTCTACCGCCTCGCCTACCGACTCACGGGCAACCAGCACGACGCCGAGGACCTCACCCAGGAGGTCTTCGTCCGCGTCTTCCGGTCCCTGTCGACCTACACGCCGGGCACCTTCGAGGGCTGGCTGCACCGCATCACCACCAATCTCTTCCTGGACATGGTCCGCCGCAAGCAGCGCATCAGGTTCGACGCGCTCGGCGACGACGCGGCCGAGCGCCTGCCCAGCAAGGAGCCCACCCCGCAGCAGCTCTTCCACGACGCCCACTTCGACGCGGACGTCCAGCAGGCGCTGGACACCCTCGCGCCCGAGTTCCGGGCCGCCGTCGTCCTGTGCGACATCGAGGGGCTGTCGTACGAGGAGATCGCCGCGACTCTCGGCGTCAAGCTCGGCACGGTCCGCTCCCGTATCCACCGCGGCCGCTCGCAGTTGCGCAAGGCCCTCGCGCACCGTTCGCCCAAGGCGCGTGCCGAGCGTCGCTCGTTCGCGGCCGGTGTGCCCGCACTGGGAGGAGGGGGCACGAGCGCGTGAGTGGGTCACGGCCTGAGCCCGAGGGACACCTCGCAGAGCAGCATCTGGGAGACCGACTCTCCGCCCTGGTGGACGGAGAGCTCGGTCATGACGCGCGTGAGCGCGTACTGGCGCACGTGGCCACCTGCCCGAAGTGCAAGTCGGAGGTCGACGCGCAGCGCCGGTTGAAGAACGTCTTCGCGGAGTCGGCCCCGCCGGCCCCGTCGGAGAGTTTCCTGGCCCGCCTCCAGGGGCTCCCCGGGGGCGGTGACACCGACGGCGGCGGCTCGCCGCTCGCCGGGCTGTCCGGAGGGTTCAACACCTCCGGGGGCGCTGGCGTCTTCGGCACCAAGCGGGGCGAGCGGTTCGAGTTCGACTACGTCCCCGCCCGGTCGCCGCACGCCTCGGTACTGGCGCCGTCCGCACCGGGGCGGGGCTTCCGGATCCACGACGTGAGCAGGCAGGAGTCCGAGCGGTCGGCCTCGCGCGGCATGCGGTTCGCCTTCGCCGCCGCCGGGGCGGTGTCGCTGGCCGCGATCGCGCTGGGCGGCGTCACCCTCGGCACGCCGGACACCACCACCGCCGAGGCACGCGGCTCGGGCAGCGGCAGCAATGTGACGCCGATGCGCACCCAGGGCTCGGGAGCGGCCACCAGCCCCGAGAGCCAGCGCCGCCGCACGGGCGGTCCGCTGCTCGGACAGGGCCAGCGGTCGCAGGGCGACGCCGCCGTCGCGCCCACCACGGCCTCCGCGCCGCTGCTGCCCGGGATGCCGCCGGCCCCCGCCGCGCGCGATGCGCGGGAGCAGGCCATGCGCGCGCTGACCGCTCCGGTGACGGCCGGTGCCGCCGCCATGTCCCCGCTGATACGTCCGCTGGAGGCCGTTCCGCCGCTCGCCCTGACCTCCTGGTCGGCGGCTCCCGAGGTCAGGCCGCCCAGCCTGCTCGCCGCCCCCGGCCCGGCTCCGTCCCCCTACCCGGCGGCTTCCCCGGCCGCCTCCTACCCTTCGGTTCGCTGACCGGATCTGCGCGCCGGCCCGTGAACCTGATTGAATCCGGGTTGGCGCCAGAGCCCTTGGAGCCGACGAACTGCGGCCGGGTGCGGGGGAGAACATGAACGAGGGGAAGTCCACGAAGGCGAAGTGGTGGAGTCGTCCCCGCTCGTCCGAAGACACGCCCGACGGCGACTTCGAACTGAAGCGCCCCGACCCGACGCAAGCCACCGGCACGAGTGCCGGCGCCCGGGAGACCGACGGGGGCGACTTCGAGCTGGAACGCCCGGCACCGCCCCGCGTCGCCGACGGGGCGGACAGGGACGGGCACGGGGACGGCGACGGGGACTACGAGCTGGACCTCCCCCTGACCGCCCCGGACGCCCCCGCGAACCCCACTCCGCCACCACGGCCGGACACCGACGTCGCCTCGGTGGAGGGTGCGGGTTCGAACTGGCAGGGCGGTTCCGACGCTGCCTCGGCGGAGGGTGCGGGCTCGCACCGGCAGGGCGGTCCCGACGTCGAGACCGCAGCCGAGCGTCCCAAGCCGCTGCACGAACCCGACCCGTACAGCACCCCGCCCTACGGTGAGCCGGGCCCCTGGGCCCCCGCGCCCCCGGTCCAGCACCCGGCGACGACACCGGCACACGGCACGGCGACGCCCACCTCGCCCGCCCCGTCCACGTCCCCGGCCCCGTCGGCGCCCGGCACGGGCATCCCCGGGCCCAGCATGGTGACGCCGGGTCCGCCCGCGTCGGCGCCGCTCGCCCCGGCCGCGCCCGGCGCGGTGACGGCGGCCTCGCCCGCCCCGGCCGCCCCGGCGTCTGGCATGGTGACGCCGGGGCCGGACGCCTCGGCCCCGGCCGCGCCCTCGCACGGCACGGTTACCTCGAGCCCGCACGCGTCGGTGCCGCCCGCCTCGGCTGTGCCCGCGTCCGGCGCGGTGACGGCGGGTCCGGACGCGTCAGTGCCGCACGACCCGGCCGGGGCCTCGTCGGCTCCGTTCGCGCCGGGGTCGGTGGTGGCGCCTTCGGGTGCGGTGGCCGATCCGTCGTTCGCGGATGCCCCGCCTCCGGTACCGCCGGCGCAGCATCCGGCGGCGCCACCGGGGCAGGACGCGGTGGCCCACGCAGCCTCTGCCGCGCCCGCCGTCCCGGCTCTGGCGGACGCCCCGCCTTCCGGCCCGTCGCCGACGGGAGCCTCCGACCCGTGGGCGGGGTCGACGGCCCCGGGGCAGGGCGCCGAGCCCGTCTCCGATCCCTGGGGGCGTTACGACCCCTGGGCCGCCTCGGCCGCTGCCGCGCCCCTTCACCACGCCGACGCGGCCGGCCGGCCGCCGAAGCGGCGACGCGGGCGGACGGCGAAGGCGCTCGTCGGCGGGGCGCTGCTCGTCGCCCTGGTATCCGGTGGCATCGGCGGCGCCATGGGCGCGTACCTGGAGCGCAACGGAGGCGTGGGGACGATCGAGCTCCCGCAGGCCGGCCACGAGGCGGCCAAGCGGGCGCCGGACAGCGTCGCCGGCATCGCCGCGCGGGCCCTGCCCAGCGTCGTGACCCTGCACGTGAACGGCAGCGAGGCGGCCGGCACCGGCACCGGCTTCGTACTCGACGACCGGGGCCACATCCTGACCAACAACCACGTCGTGGAGCCCGCAGGATCCGGCGGCGAGATAACCGTGACCTTCAACAGCGGCGACACCGCCGAGGCCACCGTCGTCGGCCGCGACAGCGGATACGACCTCGCCGTCGTGAAGGTCAAGGGCGTCAGCGGCCTCACCCCCATGCCGCTCGGCAACTCCGACAACGTGCGGGTCGGCGACCCCGTCGTCGCCATCGGCGCCCCCTTCGACCTGGCCGGCACGGTCACCTCCGGCATCATCAGCGCCAAGGAACGGCCCATCACCGCGGGCGGCGAGGAGGGTGACGGCAGCGACATCTCGTACGTGGACGCCCTGCAGACCGACGCGCCCATCAACCCCGGCAACTCCGGCGGCCCCCTCCTGGACGCCCAGGGCCGGGCCATCGGCATCAACTCCGCCATCCGCTCCGCCGACAGCGGCGGCGCCGAGCCGGACGGCGGCCAGGCCGGTTCCATAGGCCTCGGCTTCGCCATCCCCATCAACCAGGGCAAGCGCGTCGCCGAGGAACTGATCAACACCGGCAAGGCCACCCACCCCGTCATCGGCATCACCCTCGACATGAGCTACACGGGCGACGGCGCCCGCGTGGGCGCCAAGGGCAGCGACGGCGGACCGGCGGTCACCAAGGGCGGCCCCGGCGCCGAGGCCGGCATCAAGCCCGGGGACGTGATCACCGCGATCGACGGACAACGCGTGCACTCCGGCGAGGAACTCATCGTCAAGACCCGCGCCCACCGCCCCGGCGACCGTCTGGAGCTGACCCTCGAGCGCGGCGGCAAGGAGACCAAGGTCTCACTGGTGCTGGGCTCCTCCGGCGGCGACTGACCCGTCGCGCGGGCCCGACAAGGCACCAGGAAGGCAAACAATTCGGAAAGCGCCCGCATACACCCACTCGGGGCTCACGGGACGGTACCGGTCGGACGGGGTCGGCGGGTACCGTGGTGGCGGCCCGGACATCCCAAGGAGCTTCAGGTGTTCAATGACATAGGCGCACTAGAGCTGGTGACGCTCGTCGTCCTCGCCGTGCTCGTCTTCGGTCCGGACAAGCTCCCCAAGGTTATCCAGGACGTGACGCGCACCATCCGGAAGATCCGGGAGTTCTCGGACAGCGCCAAGCAGGACATCCGCTCGGAGCTGGGCCCCGAGTTCAAGGACTTCGAGTTCGAGGATCTCAACCCCAAGACTTTCATCCGCAAGCAGTTGGACAACGACGAGCTGGGGCTCAAGGAGCTCCGCAACGGCTTCGACCTGAAGAAGGAGATGGCCGAGGTCACGGACGCGGTCCACGGCCGCGACACGGAATCCTCGCCGTCCGGGTCCTCCTCGTCCGGTTCCGACAGCGGTCGGATCGACATGTCGAAGAAGCCCGAGAAGTCCGAGAAGCCCGCGGCCGACGACGACCGCCCGCCCTTCGACGCGGACGCCACCTGATCCCGTCCCCCTGATCCCGTCCCCTCCTGATTCCGGCCCGCCGGCCGCGAACGTGACGCGTCTCATACTCCGGACGGGGCGCACAAGCCGTGAAGGCGACGTTCGCGCGACCCACGCGCCGGGCGTTTCCCGGCTGCCGCCAGTGGTGTGGCTATGCTGCCCGAGTTGTTGTGCGGACCGGACGAGTGCGCCCGAAGGGGGGCGGGCCGGGCCGGTCCGACGAGAGCGAGGAGGCGTCCGGGTACATGGAGACGACGAGTCGGGCAGTCGCGCAGACGCCGGCCGCGGAGGGTGGACCACAGTCCGCCCCCGGCCGGAGTGCGGTCGACGGCTACCTGCGCGCGCCCTTCCCGTGGTACGGCCTCGACGAGGCCTTCACGGGGCGGCGCAGACTGATGCAGATCGGTGAGGCGGCCGACGGGGCCGTGGAGCACGGTTCGATCGGGCACGGCGACGAACCGTCGGTGCGCAACGAGCACGTGGCGGGCGACGAGCAGGACGCCAAGGAGAAGTTCGCGGTCGTCGTGACCGTCGCGGCCAACCCCGACCGGCGCAGCGCCGACGGCACGGGCCTGCTGGAGGCCACCTCGGTGTCCTCGGCGGCCTGGCTGGCCGGTGTGGGGCTGCTGTCCTTCACCTGGCCCGGCCAGATGGACCACTCGCTGCGCGACGACTGGCTGGAGCAGCAGACGGAGACCGCGTGGGTCCTCGCCGACGACCTCGACGGCGAGGACTGGACGACCCTGTCCCTGCCCGTGGACGGCGTGCCGACGTCCTTCCACTACCGGGAGTCCGAGTTCGGCTGGGTGCTCGCCGGCTCCACCGAGCAGGGGGTGCACCTCGGGGCGTACGGACGGGGCATGAGCGCGTACGGGCTGGCTTTCGCCGTCGTCAAGGACATCGCCGCGTACGCCTGACGCCGATACGGCGATACGGCGACAGGGCGATACGACGAAGGGGCGCCGTCCACCCGGACAGCGCCCCCAGTCCGTACGAGTCCGTACGAGGCGTCAGAACTTGTTCTTCGGCGTGATCCCCAGCGACAGCCCCGCAAGCCCCCGCTGCCGTCCGCCCAGCTTGCCGGCGATGGAGCGCAGCGCCGCGCCCGCCGGGGAGTCCGGGTCGGTCAGGACGACGGGCTTGCCCTCGTCGCCGCCCTCGCGCAGGCGGACGTCGATCGGGATGGAGCCGAGGACCGGGACCGACGCGCCGGTGGTGCGGGTCAGGCCGTCGGCGACCGACTGGCCGCCGCCGGTGCCGAAGACGTCGACCATCTCGCCGCAGTGCGGGCAGGGCAGCCCGGACATGTTCTCGACCACGCCGACGATCTTCTGGTGGGTCTGCACGGCGATGGCGCCGGCCCGCTCCGCCACCTCGGCGGCGGCCTGCTGAGGGGTCGTCACGACCAGGATCTCGGCGTTCGGCACGAGCTGCGCGACGGAGATCGCGATGTCACCGGTGCCGGGCGGCAGGTCGAGCAGCAGGACGTCCAGGTCGCCCCAGTACACGTCCGCCAGGAACTGCTGCAGCGCGCGGTGCAGCATCGGACCGCGCCACACGACCGGCGCGTTGCCCGGGGTGAACATGCCGATCGAGATGACCTTCACCCCGTTGGCCGAAGGCGGCATGATCATGTTCTCGACCTGGGTGGGACGCCCGTCGGCGCCCAGCATGCGCGGCACGGAGTGGCCGTAGATGTCGGCGTCGACGACACCGACCTTCAGACCGTCCGCCGCCATCGAGGCCGCCAGGTTCACCGTCACCGACGACTTGCCGACGCCGCCCTTGCCGGACGCCACCGCGTACACCCGGGTCAGACTGCCCGGCTTGGCGAAGGGCACCTCGCGCTCGGTCTGCCCGCCGCGCAGAGCGGTGGCCAGCTCCTTGCGCTGCTCGTCGCTCATCACGTCCAGCTCGACGTCGACGCGCGTGACACCCTCGACGCTCGACACCGCGTCCGTCACGCGCTGCGTGATGGTGTCCCGCATGGGGCAGCCGGAGACCGTCAGGTACACGGCGACCGCGACCGCTCCGTCCGCGCCGATCTCCACCGACTTGACCATCCCCAGCTCGGTGATGGGCCGGTTGATCTCGGGGTCGTTCACCGTCGCCAGTGCTTCACGCACCGCGTCTTCCGTAGCCATGGGTCGATGGTACGGCGCCGCACACGGGACACGGAAAGCCCCGTCAGCGGTCGTGTACGTCACGCCCCGGCGACCGTTCCGCCGGGAATACCCCGCGGTCGGGGTGATGGCCGTTCTGCCGCTCCTCCAGGTCCCTGAGCACGTCCTGCAGCTCGGAGCGGATCCAGTCCCGCGTCGCGACCTCGCCCAGGCCGATGCGCAGGGACGCGATCTCGCGCGTCAGGTACTCGGTGTCGGCGATCGACCGCTCGTTCTGCTTGCGGTCCTGCTCCAGATTGACCCGGTCCCGGTCGTCCTGCCGGTTCTGCGCGAGCAGGATCAAAGGGGCCGCGTAGGAAGCCTGCAGCGAGAGCATCAGCGTCAGGAAGATGAACGGGTACTCGTCGAAGCGCAGACCGCTCGGCGCCGACACGTTCCACACCACCCACAGGATGATGACGACCGTCATCCAGACGATGAACCGCCCGGTGCCGAGGAAGCGCGCGACGCGCTCGGACAGCCTGCCGAAGGACTCCGGGTCCCACTCGGGCAGCAGCCTGCGGCGCGGCGGGCGGGGCTGGTCGAGGCGGGTCCGGGCACGGGAGGACGCGGTGGCCCCCGACGCGGCGCGCTCACGGGTCGGCGTCTCGCGCTCAGGCACCATCGGCGCCCACCTCCCCCGTCGTCTCCCCGGTCGTCGTCTCGTCCAGGTGGTACTCGGTCTCCCGCCAGTCGTCGGGCAGCATGTGGTCCAGTACGTCGTCCACGGTGACCGCGCCGAGCAGCGCCCCGGAATCGTCGACGACGGGCGCCGCGACCATGTCGTACGCGGCGAAGAACCCGGCGACCACCGGCAGCGCGGCGTCCGGATCCAGGGGCTGCAGATCGTCGTCGATGATCGAGCCGACCAGCGTGTACGGGGGGTCCCGCAGCAGGCGCTGGAAGTGGACCGTGCCCAGGTACTTGCCGGTCGGGGTCTCCTCGGGCGGGCGGCAGACGTAGACCTGCGCGGCGTGCGCCGGGGACAGGTCGCGGTTGCGGATGCGGGCCAGGGCGTCGGCGACGGTCGCGTCGGGCCGCAGCACGATCGGCTCGGTCGTCATCAGACCGCCGGCCGTGTGCTCCTCGTACGCCATCAGGCGCCGCATGTCGGCCGCGTCGTCGGGCTGCATCAGGCTCAGCAGCCGCTCCTTGTCCTCCTCCGGCAGCTCGCCGAGCAGGTCGGCCGCGTCGTCCGGGTCCATCGCCTCCAGCACGTCCGCGGCGCGCTCCTCCTTGAGCTTGCCGAGGATCTCGATCTGGTCGTCCTCCGGCAGCTCCTCCAGTACGTCGGCCAGGCGGTCGTCGTCGAGGGCGGCGGCTACCTCGGCGCGGCGCTTGGCGGACAGGTGGTGCAGGACGTTCGCGAGGTCGGCGGGGCGCAACTGCTCGAAGGTGGCCAGCAGGTTCTCCGCGCCCTGGCCCTGCTCCTCCACGGAGAAGCCGGTGACGCCGGACCACTCCACGGTCAGCGTCTCGCCCTTGGCACGCCGGAAGGCGCCGCCCTTCCTGCCCTTGCGGACGAAGACCTTGTCGATCTCCCAGTCCCGGCGGGCGGGCAACTGCTGCACCGACAAATCCAGCACGGTGACCTCCTCACCCGTTTCGGTGAGCGTGACCCGTCGGTCGAGCAGCTCGCCGAAGACGAGGCGCTCGGTCGGCCGCTGCTCGAAGCGCCGGACGTTGACCACGCCGGTGGTGATGACCTGGCCCGACTCGATGCCGGTGACCCGGGTCATCGGCAGGAAGATGCGACGGCGGGTGGTGAGTTCGACGACCAGGCCGAGCACCCGTGGGGGCTTGCGGGCGACGCGGAGCATGACGACCAGATCGCGCACGCGTCCCACCTGGTCACCGGCCGGGTCGAACACGGCGATGCCGGAGAGGTGCGAGACGAAGATCCGGGGGGCGCCCGCTGCCATGGCCGCGGCTCCTTTCCTCAAGCTCCGTTAGCGTGCGTCAGGGTGCGTGAGAGCTGATTCGTACGGTGTCCCTTGCCGGTGTCTCTTCCTGGTGTCTGTTCGGGTGTCTCTTTCCGGTGTCTCTTCTCCGAATTGCCCGCTCGGACGGGCTTCAGGCTAGCCCGTCCCGATCGCCCTCGCCCCGGCGGCCGGTCCGGACGGACTGGCTCCGTTCGCCGTCCGCGGCCCCGGTACGCTGCGGTACGCCCGCTCGGACCCCGGTCAGCTCCGGGCCGGTGCCTGTCAGCCGTGTCAGCCGTGTCAACCTCTGTCAGCTCTGTCAGAAAGGCAGTCCCACCTGTGTCTGTGACTCCCCGGCGCCGAATCCGCAGGGCCGCTTGGATGGGCGCGGTGTGCGCCCTGGCGGTGACGGTGACGGGAGCGGGGCTGACGGGATGCAGCAGCGAGGACCCCGACGCGGGCACCAACGGCCTCGGCAAGCTCCCGGCCGACAAGATCCACGCCAAGGCCGGCACGGCCGCCGAGGTCGCCGACACGGTACGTCTGCACGGCACGGTGGACGCCGGCGGCGACACGTACACCCTCGACATGCGGCTGAAGGCCGACGGAGGGACCGGGTCGGTCGCCGCCGAGGGGACGACGTTCGGGCTGCTGCGCGTCGGCGACCAGCTCTTCCTCAAGGCCGACGCCGGGTTCTGGAGCCATGACGGCGGCGACGCCAAGGCGGCCGACAAACTGGCCGGCAAGTACGTGAAGGTGCCGCAGAGCGACCCCGTGTACAAGAAGTTCAGCGGCTTCACGGACAAGGACGTCCTCCTCGGCGGTCTGCTGACCCTGCACGGCACGCTGAAGACGGACGGCCGCCACGAGCAGGCGGGCGTGCGCACCATCCGGATCACCGGCGACCAGGGCCGCGGCAGTTCGCTCGACGTCTCCCTGGAGGGCACGCCGTACCCGCTGCGCCTGGTGCGGGCGGGCAGCGCGGGCACGCTCAGCTTCTCCGACTGGAACAAGGACTTCACGCTGGAGCAGCCGCCGAAGGACGACACCCTCGACTACGGCAAGCAACTGCCGACGTCGTAGGGCATCCGCCGGACAGGTCTTCTAACGGCGTTTGCGGCGTTTGCGGCGCTTCAGCAGCAGGCGCGGCAGCCCAGCCGGCGCCGGCTCCCGGGTCGTCGCCGGGCTCGGCAGCGGTGCCTCGGCCAGCGAGGCGTCGGACAACGGCGCCGTGGCCCCCGTCGGCTCCAGGCGCAGTACCCGGCACTCGCGGGCCCAGCGGCCGGTCATGGCCTCGCCGTCCGGGGCGTTCAGCCGCTTGCCCTTGAGGTCGGCGACCGCGGCCTGCCACGCCTCGGAACCGGGCGGCAGCTCCACGACCCGGGCGGTCCAGGAGACCAGCCGGCCGCCCTTGTCCTTGCTGCGCACCGTCACCTCGGCCGCCGCCCCGTCGGCCAGCCCCGGCAGCGGCTGCTCGCCGGGCCCGTCGCCGACGACGCAGGCCGCGCCCTCGTGCCAGATGTGCCACAGCGCCCGCGCGGGCACGCCGGGGCCCTTGACCCAGACGAGGCCGGACTTCTTCGTGGCCTCCTCGACGAGGGCCTTGTCGAGCAGCTCGCTTGTCATGCCGGTCAGCCTATCCAGCCCGCTTCGTCCTTCGGCCCGGTCAGAGCCAGCCGTTGCGCTTGAGCGTGCGGTGGATGCCCAGGCAGATGACGACCGTGACCGACAGGACGAGCGGGTAGCCGAACTTCCAGTGCGTCTCCGGCATGTGGTCGAAGTTCATGCCGTACACGCCGCAGACCATCGTCGGTACGGCGATGATCGCGGCCCACGAGGTGATCTTGCGCATGTCCTCGTTCTGCGCGACGGACGCCTGGGCGAGATTGGCCTGGAGGATGGAGTTCAGCAGCTCGTCGAAGCCGACGACCTGCTCCTGCACCCGCGCCACGTGGTCGGCGACGTCCCGGAAGTACTTCTGGATCTCCGGGTCGATCAGCCGCATCGGCCGCTCGCTGAGCAACTGCATGGGGCGCAGCAGCGGCGCCACCGCACGCTTGAACTCCAGCACCTCGCGCTTGAGTTGGTAGATCCGGCCGGCGTCGGAGCCGCGCGGTGTGCCCTTGCGGCCCGGCGAGAACACCTCCGTCTCGACCTCGTCGATGTCGTCCTGCACCGCGTCGGCGACCGCGATGTAGCCGTCCACGACATGGTCGGCGATGGCGTGCAGCACCGCGGAGGGGCCCTTGAGCAGCAGCTCGGGGTCCTCCTGGAGCCGGTGCCGCAGCGTGCGCAGCGAGCCCTTGCCGCCGTGCCGGACGGTGATGAAGAAGTCCCGGCCGGTGAAGCACATGACCTCGCCGGTCTCGACGACCTCGCTGCTGGCGGTGAGCTGGGCGTGGTCGACGTAGTGGATGGTCTTGAAGACCGTGAACAGGGAGTCGTCGTAGCGCTCCAGCTTGGGCCGCTGGTGGGCCTGGACGGCGTCCTCCACGGCGAGGGGGTGCAGCCCGAACTCCCGGGCGATACCGGCGAACTCGTCCTCGGTGGGCTCGTGCAGACCGATCCACACGAACCCGCCGTCGCGGCGCACCTGGCGCATCGCGGTGTGCGGGGTCAGTGGCACGTCGGTCTCGACGCGTGTGCCGTCGCGGTAGACGGCGCAGTCGACGACGGCGGAGGGGGTCGCCGGGTCGCGGGTGGTGTCGTAGGCGCCGCTGTCCTTGCGCAGAGAGACGCGGGACGGGCGGACCGCGGCGCGCAGGTCACGGATCATCGACATGGCAGGCTCCTTCGCGACGGGCAGCGAACGAGGCCGGTGACGGGTGGAACCGCCCGGAATGAGGACGTCCTGACCACGCGTGTTCGGCGCGTCCACAAAGCGGGGGGCACCGCACCGTCGCGGTGGCCGACTTCGCTGCTGATTCAGCTAGTCATTCAGCGGCTGATACCGATCGACGGACATCGTGTCGACGGATCGGATCAGGCAAAACGAGACGAAGTGCTCTTCGGTGGGAAGGCGCGAACGACAGGCTGCGGCGGGAAGAGCCGGAACAGCGGCGTCAGCGGCGGGAAGAGCGAGTGGTACTGCACGGTCGACTTCGGTCCATGCCGCCCACCTCCTCCGGCCGGTCCCTCGTGAGGGACGATCCATTCCCCTTGTTTAGAGGGGTTCCCCGTAGGGGAGAGTTCGCAGTGTCGGGGGCTTGATCGCGACGCGCTGCGTGCTGCCCCGAACCGCTGGCCCACAGTACCAGTCGTGCGACGTGTCAAGGCGCCGCTTTGCCGGTTCACGACGAGTTCTATGCTCGCGGCATGGCTGATGTTCTTCCTCTGGTCGAGGCGCGGTTGCGCAGTGCGCTGGGTGAGCCGGACGCACGCGCGGCCGTCACCTTCCTCGGCACCGACCGCATCGAGGTGCTGCGTTTCCCCGCAGGCGGTCCTGCAGGCGGTCCCGTCGGTGGCCCCGCCGGCGGCCAGGAGAGCGACATCGTCCGCTACGCCACCCTCGGCATGGCCGCACAGCCCATGGCGGACCCCACGGCCGCGCTCGCCGACCCGGTCAAGGGCCCCCGTGCCGAGCTGGTCCTCTCGGTCCGGTCCGGTCTCGCCGACACCGACAAGGTGCTCAGGCCGCTCGCCGTACTGGCCGCGTCTCCGCAGGTCGAGGGCGTGATCGTGACGCCCGGCGCGTCTCTCGACGTCGGCGAGGCGCTGTGGCCCGGGGCCCCGTTCACCTCGGTCCTGGTCGCCGAGCCGGGGGGCCTGGTCGAGGACCTGGAGCTGGACGCCCCGCTGGACCCCGTGCGGTTCCTGCCGCTGCTGCCGATGACGCCGAACGAGGCCGCCTGGAAGCGCGTGCACGGCGCGCCTGCCCTCCAGGAACGCTGGCTGACACACGGGACGGACCTGCGCGATCCGTCCCGCAGGTCCGTCCCCCTGGACTGACGTACCGGCGTGACGTAACTCACCGGTCTGTCTCGTCAGTTGACGTCGGTTGACGTCAGTGGGCATCACTCGGCGTCAGTTGGCGAAGACCGTGACCGAGTCCTCGGTCGCGTGCCTCGTTTCCAGCTCCTCCGCCTCGTGGGTGAGCGCCCGGCGCCGTACGACGACCACGATCGCGCCGAGCACGGCGGTCACCGCCGCCACCACGAACGGGATGTGGACGTCGGTCCACTCCTCGATCTTCGGCGCGAAGTAGGGAGCGGCCGCCGCCGCGAACCAGCGCACGAAGTTGTAGCCCGCGCTCGCCACCGGACGCGGCGCGTCCGACACCCCGAGGGCCAGCTCGGTGTAGACCGTGTTGTTCACGCCGATGAACGCGCCGGACAGGATCGTGCAGACGATCGCGGCGGTGTGGTTGCCGTAGCCGAGGACCAGTACGTCGGCCGCGAGCAGCACCAGCGAGCCGCCGAGCACCTTGAGTGAGCCGAAGCGCCGCTGCATGCGCGGCGCCACCAGGACCGAGAAGACGGCGAGCAGCACACCCCAGGCGAAGAACACGGCACCCGACTTGTACGGGGTCATGTTCAGCACGAACGGGGTGAAGGCCAGCACCGTGAAGAACGTGTAGTTGTAGAAGAACGCCGATGCCGCGACGGAGGCCAGGCCGCCGTGGCCCAGCGCCTTGACCGGGTCGAGCAGCGAGGTCTTGCGGGCCGGCTTCGGCTGTTCCTTCAGGAACACCGTGATGCACAGGAAGCCGATCGCCATCAGGAAGGCCGTGCCGAAGAACGGGTAGCGCCAACTGGCGTCGCCGAGCAGCGCGCCCAGCAGCGGGCCGCAGGCCATGCCGAGGCCGAGGGCGGACTCGTAGAGCAGGATCGCGGCGGCGCTGCCTCCGGCCGCCGCGCCGACGATGACCGCGAGGGCCGTCGAGACGAACAGTGCGTTGCCCAGGCCCCAGCCGGCCCGGTAGCCGACGAGCTGGCCGACCGTGTCGGAGGTGCCGGCCAGGCCCGCGAAGACCACGACGAACGCCAGGCCGAGCAGCAGGGTCTTGCGGCCGCCGATGCGGCTGGATACGTAGCCGGTGACCAGCATCGCGAGGGCGGTGATGAGGAAGTACGAGGTGAACAGGAGCGAGACCTGACCGGCGCTCGCGTCCAGGCCCTTGGCGATGGACGGAAGGATCGGGTCGACGAGCCCGATGCCCATGAAGGCCACGACGGACGCGCCGGCGGTCGCCCACACGGCCTTGGGCTGTCGCAGGATGCCGCCCGCACCCGCGTCGAAGGGGTCCATTGCTTGCTCCAATGCCGACGAGATGGTTGGCGTAACGGTTGGTGTAATGGTTGGTGTATGCACATAGTAAGTTAGCTCTGCTAATTAATGCAACGTACACCTAATTCTCGCCGGTCAGCCCTCCCCTCCGGCCTCCCCTCCGGATGGGTGATCGTCCTTGACGTGGGGGAGTGAGGGTAGGACCGTGGGGCTCTATGAGGGGCGAACCCAGTTGCCCGAAGTGTGGTGGCCGGGTCAGGGCTCCCGGCCTCTTCGCCGATTCCTGGCAGTGTGATGTGCACGGCACCGTGCACCCGCTGCAGCCCGTCCTCCCGCCCAGCGTCGAAGCGCTCGGCGTCGTGGTGCACCGCACCCAGGTGCCGCTGTGGATGCCGTGGCCGCTTCCGGTCGGCTGGCTGTTCACCGGTGTGGCCTGTGCGGGCGACGACCGCAGCGGCGGCCGGGCCACCGCCGTCGCCTGTTCCGGACCCGGCCCGCTCGGCGGCGTCGGTGAGCTGATCCTGGTGGCCGAGGAGCTGGGCGTCGGCCTCGGCGCGCGGTACGCGGGGCTCGACGCCCCGGACCCCGGGCCGTACATGGACGTCGAGAAGCCGCCCCAGGTCAAGGTCCTGGCCGCGGGCCGTCCCACCCCCCTCTGGCACGTCTCCGGCGGTCCGGTCGACCGCGCCGTCTTCGCGGGCGAGGCCCTCGGGATGTGGCTGTGGGCCGTCGTCTGGCCCGAGCGGGCAGGGCTGCTGATGTACGAGGAACTGGTGCTGACCGACCTGCGGGACGCGGGTGCCGAGGTGGACCTGGTGCCGTGCGGGGCACTGTCGCCGCGGCTGATCGAGCCGACGGCGCCGTAGTCCTCGGCGGGGCGCGCAGGGCGTGGGTGCGTGGGGCGCGAGCGTGTGGGGTGCCGGTGCGTAGGGGGTGCGGGGCGGCTGCGGGTGTGACGGCGAGGGGTTGAGTTCCGGTTACCCTTGAGCGTCCCCTTCCGTCCCGTTCCCGCTTGGAGTGAGTGTCGTGCGCATCGATCTGCACACCCACTCCACCGCGTCCGACGGCACGGACAGCCCGGCCGAGCTGGTGCGCAAGGCCGCCGCGGCCGGACTTGACGTCGTCGCGCTGACCGACCACGACACCACCCGCGGCCACGCCGAGGCCGTCGCCGCGCTGCCCGAGGGGCTGACCCTGGTCACCGGTGCGGAGCTCTCCTGCCGTATCGACGGCATCAGCATGCACATGCTGGCCTACCTCTTCGACCCCGAGGAGCCCGCCCTGCTCGCCGAGCGCGAGCTGGTCCGGGACGACCGCGTGCCGCGGGCCCGTGCCATGGTCGCCAGGCTCAACGAGCTGGGCGTGCCGGTCACCTGGGAGCAGGTCGCCAGGATCGCCGGCGACGGATCGGTCGGCCGCCCGCACGTGGCCTCCGCGCTCGTGGAACTCGGCGTCGTGCCGACCGTGGGCGACGCCTTCTCCGCGGACTGGCTGGCCGACGGTGGCCGGGCCTTCGTGGAGAAGCACGAGACCGACCCCTTCGAGGCGATCCGGCTGATCAAGGGCGCGGGCGGCGTCGTCGTGTTCGCGCACCCCGCCGCCGCCAAACGGGGCCGCACCGTGCCGGACACGGTGATCGCGGACCTGGCCGCGGCCGGGCTCGACGGCATCGAGGTCGACCACATGGACCACGACGCGGACACGCGGGTGCGGCTGGCCGCCACGGCGAAGGAGCTGGGGCTCCTGGTCACCGGCTCCAGCGACTATCACGGCAGCCGGAAGACCTGCGTGCTCGGCGAGTACACGACGGACCCCGAGGTGTACGGGGAGATCACGCGACGGGCGCACGGGGCGTTCCCCGTGCCGGGGGCCGGCGGAGCCTGACCCGCACCTCCCGCACCTCCCGCCCGTCCACTCTCCCGCAAGGCCAGTAGCTCACCCATGTTCGACGTCGCCGTCTTCGGCTCTCTCTTCCTGACCCTCTTTGTCATCATGGATCCCCCCGGGATCACCCCGATCTTCCTCGCCCTGACCTCCGGCCGCCCCGCCAAGGTGCAGAGGCGGATGGCCCTCCAGGCCGTCTGCGTCGCCGGTGGTGTGATCACGGTGTTCGGCCTGCTCGGGCACCAGATCCTGGCCTACCTGCACGTGTCCGTGCCCGCCCTGATGATCGCGGGCGGGCTGCTGCTCCTGCTGATCGCGCTGGACCTGCTCACCGGCAAGACGGACGAGCCGAAGCAGACCAAGGACGTCAACGTCGCGCTCGTACCGCTGGGCATGCCGCTGCTCGCCGGGCCCGGCGCGATCGTGTCGGTGATCCTCGCCGTGCAGAAGGCGGACAGCGTGACCACGCAGGCCTCGGTGTGGGTGGCGATCCTCGCGATCCACGTGGTGCTGTGGCTGGTGATGCGGTACTCGCTGCTGATCATCCGGATCATCAAGGACGGCGGCGTGGTCCTGGTGACCCGCCTCGCGGGCATGATGCTGTCCGCGATCGCCGTGCAGCAGATCATCAACGGCGTCACACAGGTGATCCAGGGCGCTTGAGAACGCGTGAGTCAGCGTGAGAAGAACAGACAGGAACAGACAGGAACCCCCGCACGGCGTCCGTGCGGGGGTTCCTGAGCGTGTGCGAAGGGTCCGCGCTACAAGGCCGAGGTGTCGGCGGGGCGGATCCACAGGCGCTGCCCGATGGCGGCGGCCTGCTGAACGATACGGTTTACGGAGGCGGCGTCCACGACAGTCGTGTCCACGGGGGTCCCGTCGACGTCGTCGAGTCGCATGACTTCAAAGCGCATGGCCTCTCCCTTGATCTGGTCATCCTCCTGCGGAGAACTACTGGTGTGGCTCCTGGGTCGTCGGTGCCCGGGCTTCCGTAGTGGTCAACGGGCTGCCCACTGCAAACATTCCCTACGCTAAGGAAATTTTTCGCACGGCTAATTACTGACAAGTAAGCCGCTTGTTACCGCGCGATAGATGTCCGATACAAGACTGACCGGGACCGGTTGTGTTCGTAGCGTGACCGCCGGGACAATGGAGGCGATGAACGACGACCTCGCGTCCCAGAACGCTCGCATTGATCGCACGAACGAGCTGCTCCAGCGCATGCTCGCCGAGGTGGCGAAGACGCCCTCCACTCACGCGATCTTCGTCGACGCGGGTTACCTGTACGCGGCGGCGGGCCGGCTGGTCGCCGGGACCGAGGACCGCCGGGCCTTCGACCTGGACGCCGAGGGTCTCATCGAGGCGCTCATCGACAAGGCCCGCACCATCTTCGCGGACAGCCGCCTGCTGCGCGTCTACTGGTACGACGGTGCCCGCCGCCGCATACACACCGCCGAGCAGCAGTCCATCGCCGAGCTGCCGGACGTCAAGGTGCGCCTGGGCAACCTCAACGCCAACAACCAGCAGAAGGGCGTCGACTCCCTCATCCGCTCCGACCTGGAGTCCCTCGCCCGGCACCGCGCCATCAGCGACGCGGCCCTGCTCGGCGGCGACGAGGACCTGGTGTCGGCGGTCGAGGCCGCCCAGGGATACGGCGCCCGCGTCCATCTGTGGGGCATCGAGGCCCCCGACGGCCGCAACCAGGCCGAACCACTGCTCTGGGAGGTCGACAGCCAGCGCACCTTCGACCTCGACTTCTTCAAGCCGTACGTCTCCCGGCGCACCGCCCATGCCTTCGAGGCGTCGGGCGTCGCCCGCCCGGCCCGCGAGGACGTCCGCTTCGTGGGCGCGCAGATCGCGGCGAAGTGGCTGGCGGCGCGGGGACGCGAGTCACTGGTGGAGCTGCTCCCCGGACACCCCTACCTCCCCGGCTCGGTGGACCAGGACCTGCTGGTGGAGGCCGAGGGGCTGCTGCAGTACTCGCTGCGCGGCCAGGCCGACCTGCGGCGTGCGCTGCGGGACGGCTTCTGGGAGCACTTGCAGGCGCAGTACTAGCTAGTCCAGGACAAGGCACTCAGGCCCTGTTGTCCGTCGGTGGCGGTGCGGGCAGGCCGTCCCAGAAGTCGGCGAGGGCGAGGGCGGTCGGCAGGGGTTGGTCGGTGTTGGGGGAGTGCTCGGCGCCGGTGACGACGGTCCGACGCGCGTCCAGCCGTACGGCCATCTCGTCCAGGAGGGGCACGGGCCAGGTGTCGTCGTAGGCGCCCGACAGCACGTGGCACGGCAGCGGCACGGCGGCCAGTTCGGCGACGCGGTCCGGCTCGGTGCACAACTGGCGCCCCGTGGCGAGCAGTTGGGCCGGCCTGGTGCCCAGCCAGCGGTCACGCAGCCGTTCCGGGTCCTCCGGGCCGTGGGCGGGGGCCGGGGCGCCGACCTCCTCGGGCGGCCCCATGGCCTGCATCACCTTCCAGACCTGCGCCATCGTCATCGTGTCGAGCGCGTCCCGCAGCAGCTTCACGCGCTGCTGCTGCGACTCGGAGATCCGCGCCGGGCCCGAGGACACCAGCGTGAGCGACACGAACGGGGCGTGGTCGAGCAGGACGGCGGCCCGCGCGATCTGACCGCCCAGCGAGTGACCGACCAGATGCACGCGCGTCCCGAGGGCGGCGACCTGAGCGAGCACGTCCCGGGCCAGCTCCGGCCGCGCGTACACGGCTTCGTCGTGCTCGGGCCCGTCCGACTCGTACTGCCCCCGACCGTCCACGGCCACCGTGCGGTACCCGCGTGCCCCGAGCGGCTGGTGCAGCAGCGTGAAGTCCTCCTTGCTCCCCGTGAACCCGGGCAGCATCACCGCCACACCCCGCGGCTCGACCCCGTCGGCCACGGGCGAGTCGACGACGGCGAACTCACCGCGCGCGGTACGCAGCCGGTACGCACGGGCGTCCGGGGGCGGGCTGAAGGCAGCGTTCCTGCTCACGCGCAGAGGCTATCGGGCGGCGGGGACGGGGGAGGGGGCGGCTGGGCTGTGGG
>NZ_JAGMUO010000025.1 GCF_019049325.1 Streptomyces sp. AC512_CC834
CAGTGATCGGCCAGCATCGCGGCGAGCGCAGCGGCCTGGCCCACGGTGGGCCGCATGAGGAACTTGTACGCACGGATCATCCAGCCCACCCCCTTCCGGTCGGGCCCGTCGATCATACTACGCTTGGTCTATGTCACCACGCTGGGAACCAAATACCGATATCCGCCGGGGTCGCCACGTCATCCACAACCTTCATGTCCACTTGGTCTTCGTGACCAAGTACCGGCGTGAGGTCTTCAACGACGAGATGCTGACGCGCTGCGAGGAGATCATGCGGAACGTGTGCACGGACTTCGGCGCGGACCTGACCGAGTTCAACGGGGAGGGCGACCATGTCCACCTGCTGGTGCACTACCCGCCCAAGGTCGCCCTCTCGAACCTGGTCAACTCGCTCAAGGGCGTGTCCTCGCGCTACCTGCGCCAGGAGTTCACCGGCCGCGTCAACCGCTTCATCATGCACGGCCGGTTCTGGTCCGGCTCCTACTTCGCCGGATCATGCGGCGGAGCTCCGCTGTCGATCGTCCGTCAGTACATCGAGCAGCAAAAACGTCCGTCGTAACCTGCGGGTCAGAGCAGGTCAGAGCAGCCCTGAGATCGGATTCCCTCCCCGCCCAAAGGCGGGGATTCCCTCCGAAGAGAGGGATGGCGGGACAGAGCGTCCAATCTCTCCCCATCACCCCCCCAGATCGATGCCGATCGCCCTCGCCTCGCCGCCGAACCGGCGCCGGAGAAGAGCCGCGCCGGGGACCCTTCCCCCACCCCCACCAGCCGTCACCCGCCGAGACGGCCCGGCGTGCATGCGAGGCGCTGGTGCGCACCGCCCACGCCGGGTGCCGACGCAGCGGGCGGCTGATCGCAAACCCGGCTCGGCCACCCGTCTTTCCGGGCCGCCCGCTCGCTTCTCACCCGTGCTGGAGCGACCCGAATCAAGGGTCGGCCGTAGGCCGATCGCCGAAGGCGACGCGCAGCGCCCTTTACTCGGGTCGTGGAAGCACGACACTGGCAAAGAAGCGGGCGGCCCCCACGGCCACTTCGCGACGTACGTTTGCCGACAGGAGAGGCGAGGTGGCACAGGGCAGCCCCCGTGGTTGCTAGAAGTGGTCGGGCAGCCAGGGCTCGAACTGTGTCGTGCTGCGGACGAGGGTCGCGAGTGTCTTCTCCGATACGGCGTGGACTCCGGCCAGGCGTGCTGAGGTGGTGGACCGGTAGCCGCCGGCGTACCAGACCGCGAGCTGGTGCCGTGTAAGGGTCACCTGTCCCTGAACGTGGGTGGGGACGATCTCGGCCGTTCCAGCCTTGATCTGGAGCATCCACTTGCCCCGGTCGCCGACCTCGTTCTCGATCTCGATCGGTACGGCGGTGGTGAGGTCGCCCGGCCAACCGCGGAGCCGGATGGCCTCGGGGAGGTCGAGGATGCGGAGCATCCAGGGGTGCCAGGCTTCGGCGGTGGTTCGGTGGTGGCGGAGTCCGTGGAGGAGGGTCGGGCAAGGGGGGAGGGCGCCGCGCCGGAAGGTGATAGTGCGGGCGCGGGTGTTGTGACGACCGAGGAAGGCGAGCATGGCGGCGGCGGCTGGCTGGCTGGCGGCCCAGAAGTCGTGGACGGTCAGGCTCGTACCGTGGCGCTCGTGCCGTTTGGTGGTGAGGCTGAGCAGGCCGGCGGTGGGGTGGCCGGGCTGGGCGAAGCGGTAGGTGGTGAGGTTGCTCTTGTCCTGCTTCCACCGGGTCCACCAGGTGGGCCGGTGGACGGGGCCGTTCCACTGGCGGGCGAGGTCGCGTTGGAGAGCTTCGGCTTCGTCGGTCAGTCCGTGCTCGACTTCGAAGTCCTCAGTGGTGAAAGAGCGCTTGAGGTCGTCGGTGGCCACAGCCCAGGCGAGAACGTTGGTGGGGGCTTCCCATCCGAGGCGGCGGGCATAGCCGGTGGAGGAAGTGCTGATCGTGGAGATCACGGCTCCGCGCTCGATCAGAGGGCGCAGCCGTTCGGCCGTCATTTCGGTGGCCAGGTGCTCGCCGCGTTCCTCGGGGGCCACGCAGCCGTCGCCGAGGCAGGCGCTGGGGACGGGAGCGCCGCCGAAGAACTGGTCGACGAGGAGGCCGAGGCCGCCGGCGACGACCCGGCCGTCGCGGACGGCGACCTGGAGGTCGGCGTGTTCGCACAGGTGGGTGATGTCGCCGATCGGGTGGCCGTAGGCGCGGGTGGCGAGCTGGTCGTATTGCTCCCACCGGCCGTCATCGGCTGGGGCGAAGGTCAGTTGGTTCATGGTCCGCCTTCAGTAGTGGGTGGCGTCGCGGGCGGCGTCGGCGTCCAGGGGGACGAGGAAGGCGCGGGTGAAGGTCAGGACGCTGATGCCCGCCTGGTTGTGGGCGGTGGTGTGGCAGGTGATGACCCCAGTGTGGGGACGGCTCTCGCAGGCCCGGCGGGTGAGGATCTTCGTTTCGGCGTACAGGGTGTCGCCGATGTGGACGGGCGCGGTGAAGCGCACGTGGTCGACGGCGAGGTTGGCGGTGGTCAGGCCGCTGATGCTGCGGACGGTCATGCCGGCCACCAGATTGAGGGTGACGCCGGAGCAGGCCAGGATGCGGCCCCACTCGGTCTGGCTGCTGTAGTGGGCGTCGGTGTGGATGGGGCCGACGTTGCCGCTCAGGGCGGTGCCGAGGAGATTGTCGACTTCGGTGACGGTCCGGCCGGGCCGGTGCTCAATGACCAGGCCGGGGGCGAGTTCGGGGTAGGAGAGGCCGACGCTCTCTCGGATCCTGTCCTCACCGATCTGTCGGTAGCCGTGGGGCAGGCCGGTGCTCATGACGTACGGTCCGCTTCCGCGACGAGAGTGCGGGCGGCGTCGAAGAAGGGGGTGCCGCGCATGTGTCCGTCCACAGTGGTCACCGTTCCGCCACTGGCGTCGGCGGCTGCGACGATGGCGCGGGCCTGGGCGATCTCCTCGATGGTGGGGGTGAAGACGTCGTTGATCACTTGGACGTGGCGGGGATGTACGCAGCCCTTGCCGTAGAAACCAAGTTCCTTGGCCCGTTCGGCGTCGCGGCGCAGGATGCCGGGGTTGTCGAGTTCCCAGGTGGGGGCGTCGACGGCGAGGATGTTCGCGGCGGTGGCCGCGTTGATGAGGGCCGAGCGGGCGTAGTGGAGGGCGTCCCAGCCCAGGCCGCAGTGGACGGAGGCGGCGTAGTCGGCGGAGCCGAAGATGACGCCGTCGAGCCGGGCCGCGCGCATGATCGCGGGGAGGGTGTCGAAGGCACGGGGGCTTTCGATCAGCGCCCAGATGCCGGGGGCGTAGTCGTCGGTGTCGAGCGCGGCGGCGACGAGTTCGATGTCGCGGGGGGATTCCACCTTGGGGACCACGATGAGGTCGGGCCGGGCGGTGTAGACGGCGAGGGCGACGAGGTCCTTGATGCCGTGGATCGTCGTGAGGCTGTTCATCCGGATGCCGCGGGTGCACGGCGGGTCGGGGAGGGCGAAGAACGACTCCGAGGCAGTGCGGGCGGTCTGCTTGTCGGGGAGGGCGACGGAGTCCTCGATGTCGACGACGGCGACCGCGGCGCCGGACTTCTGTGCGCCGGCAAAGCGGTCCCTGTGCAGGCCGGGGGTGATGATCCAGGCCCGCCCGGGCCGACGGCTGGTGCTGGTCATGGGGTGGTCACCTTCCGCTGCGCTTGCTGATGATGAGGAGGTCGAGCCGGCCGAGGGTGGTGGCGTCCTTGATGTCGCTGTCGCTGATGTCGATGCCGTAGCGGTCGGTCAGGAGGACGGACAGTTCGACGACGGCCAGGGAGTCGAATCCGGCGTGGTCGAGGCTGGCGTCGTCGGTGAGCCGTTCGGCGGGCAGCTTGAGGTCGTCGGTCAGGATGTGGACAAGATCACCGGTCATGCCCGGCTCCTTCCGGAAGGTGGGTGAGGGGGAGGTCTGGCCAGATGAGGGTGGTGGCGCCCCAAGTCAGTCCGGCGCCGAATGCGGTGAGCAGGGTGCGATGTCCGGGCTCCAGGCTGCCGTCGGCGGCGGAGCGGGCCAGGAGCAGGGGGATGGACGCGGCGCCGGTGTTGCCGAAGTCGCCCACGTTGCCGAGCTGGTGGTCGTCGGGGACACCGAGGTGTCGGGCGACGAACGAGGTGATGCGGCGATTGGCCTGGTGCGGGATCAGACGGTCGATGTCTGTAACGTCCCAACCGGCGGCGGTGACAGCTTGGCGGGAGGCGGTGGACATGCGGTCGACCGCATGTCGGAAGACGTCGGCTCCGTCCATGTGCAGGGTGCCGGAGCGGGAGGCCCGGATCAGGTCGGCGCCGGTTCCGTCGCTGCCCAGGACCACCGGCCCGAGCGCTCCGGCCTCGTCCGCGCTGCCGCGGCGCAGCACCACGGCTCCGGCGCCGTCACCGAACAGCGGGACGGTCGTGCGGTCCTCAGGGTCGGGAAGGGAGGCGAGACGGTCGGCGCCGACGACCAGGACGGTCCGCGCGGTGTCGGCGGCGATGAGCCCGGCCGCGGTGGCGAGGGCGTAGAGGAAACCGGTGCAGCCGGCCGCGAGGTCGTAGGCGGGAACTCCAGTCAGCCCGAGCCGGGTGGCCACGGCAGGTGCGGTGGCCGGACAACAACGGTCCGGGGTGGTCGTGGCCACCACCGCGGCCTCCACCGTGACCGGTTCACCGTCGGCGAGGGCCTGGGCCGCCGCACGGACGGCGAGGTCGGTCGTGGACAGGTCTACTCCGGCGACATGCCGTTGGGTGATGCCGGTCCGCGAGCGGATCCACTCGTCCGTGGTGTCCAGACGTGCGGTCAGGTCGGCGTTCGTGACGATGTGCGGGGGCAGCGCCGCGCCGACTCCGCAGATCACGGCTGCCCTTGCGGCGGCCTCGGATGCGGCGGTCATCAGGTGGCCGCCTTGAGCTGCCGGGCGACGTCACCGATCAGGTCTTCCTGCCCGGCGACGACCTGCCGCTCACCAAGGGCGAGGAACAGGTCGACGGGGTCGACGCCTTCGGCGTGGGCGATCTGCTGGACAGGCCGCCTGAAGCCGGAGAACACCCCGGCGAGCCCGCTGGCCACGGCGGTCGAGTCGATGGCCGACGGGGCCTTCATCAGGCGGTCGGCGGTGATGTCCGCGGCGGTCAGAACCTCGCGCAGACCGATACCGGTCTCGATGCCATGGCGTTCGAGAACGGCCACGAGGACTTCGAGCTGAGTGTTGCCGGCCCCGGCGCCGAACCCGCGAGCGGTCGCGTCGATGACGGACGCCCCGGCGTCCACGGCGGCAAGGCTGTTCGCCACGGCCAAGCCCAGGTTGTTGTGGCCATGGAAGATGACCGGCACGTCGACGGCGCTGGCGACGGCGCGCACCCGCTCGGTGACGTCGGCCGGGAGGTAGTGGCCTGCAGAGTCCATGATGCCCACAGCCTGGGCGCCGAACGTCGCCATCAGGGCGCACTGTTCGGCGAGTTCGTTGGGTCCGGTCATGTGGCTCATGAGTAGGACGCCCTGGGCTTCGGCACCGAGGTCGCGGGCAACGCCGAGGTGACGTTCGGTGACGTCGGCCTCGGTGCAGTGCGCGGCGATCCGTACGACGTCGGCGCCGTGGTGGACGGCGGCCACCAGGTCATGGGAGGTGCCCCAGCCGGGGGCCATGAATACGGCCATCCGCGAAGAGGTGAGGGCCTCGCGGACGATGGTGAGCATCGTGGCGTCGTCGAGCGCGGCGCGGCCGATCTGGAGACTGGAGGCGCCCAGGCCGTTGCCGTGGCCGACCTCCACCACCGGCACTTTGGCGGCGTTCGCGGCGGTGGCGTAGGCGCGGAGCTGGTCGGCGTCGAGCTGGTGGCCGACCGCGTGGTGGCCGTCGCGCAGGGTCGGGTCGTGCAGGAGGATCCGGGACCGCTTGCGCGGGGGTGTGTCCATGGACGGGTTCCCTTCATCGGGAGGTGGCGGCCGACTGCTCGGCGAGCAGGACGGCGGCGGCGTTGATGATGTCGACGCTTCCGGCGTGGCGGGGCAGGCGGCTGCCGGAGGCGGTCACCTCCACCGCGACCGAGATCCGGCCCGGGGCCACGGCAAGGGAGGTCACCTTGTATCCGGGCGTATAGGCGCGCACGGCCTTGGCGGCGGTCGCGATGCTCGTGCGGACCGGTGCGGCACGGATGTCTTCTGCGAGGGCGGTCATGGCCACCCGGAACGGCGGGGCGGGACGGGCGGGGCTGAGGTTGACCATCACCTTTGCGTCCGGGGCGGCGGTGAAGGTCCGGATCGCGGCGGAGGTGGTGGCGATGTACTGGTCGAGGTTCAGGCGAGTGGCCCGGCCGGCGCTCGCGCTCGCCCCGGTGGAGACCACTTCGATGTAGGTGGGGGTGCAGCGCTGTGCGATGGCGTGCAGGACCGGAATGGCCGCCTGCCCGCCGCAGCTGACGAGGTTCAGGTGCCGGTGGGTCGCCGCCCGGTGGCTGTTGACGCCCGGGACGATGACCGTGCCGAGTCCCGTGGGGGTCAGGTCGATCAGCGTGGTGCCGGTCGGGCGCAGCGCGGCCCAGTGCTCGGCGTGGCTGTCGGCGTTGGTGGCATCGAAGACCGCGTCGAACGGGCCGCCCTCCACCACGGCGTGAATCCCGCCATCGGTGGCCGGGTGGCCCATGGCGGCCGCCCGACGCAGTCCCAGACTGTCCCGGTCGCGGCCTGCCACCAAGGCCAGTTCCAGCTTCGCCGACCGACGGATCTTGTCGGCGAGGTCGATCCCGATCAGGCCCGCGCCGAGTACGGCGACACGCAGACGCTGTCCATCCGTAGCCATCGGCCGCTCCTTCGTCCAAGGGGAGGGGTGGTGCATGAGGGGTGCGGCGCCGGGGTCGGCACCGGGCTCCGAGGATCAGCACACGTGCAGTTCGACCGGCGGCAGATGCGGCGAGCGGGCGCGTACCGTGCTCCGGACTTCCAGAGGGAGGCTGGCGTGCACGGCCCCGGCCAAGGCCAGCTGCCCGGCGCGCAGCCGGTCGCCGCAGTGGTGGAGCCGACCGGCGAGCCAGACCAGGGCACGGAGCGGGTCCCCCAGGACGGCACGGCCCGCTCCGGTGACCACCGCGGAGCCGTCGACACTGACGACCAGCGCCTCGGCGGACAGGTCCATCTCCGCACTCAGCGGCACCATGGACCCGGTGACGACCCGAGCGCACGACGCGTTGTCGGCGATGCTGTCCGCGATCGTGATCCGCCAACTGGTGAAGCGGGTGTCGATCACTTCCAGGGCGAGGAACACCTCCTTCACCGCCGCCCGTGCCTCGTCCTCGCTCACGTTCGGGCCTGCCAGATCGCAGCCGAGCCGGAACGCGATCTCGGCCTCTACCCGCGGCTGCATCAGCACCGAACGGGCCACGGCGCTGCCGGTAGGGAGCACCATGTCGTCCAGCAGAACGCCCCAGTCCGGCTCGTCGACGCCCATCTGCTCCTGCATGGCCTTGGAGGTCACCCCGGCCTTGTGGCCGACGACGCGGGCGCCACCCGCGATCCGCTGGGTGACCGCCGCCTTCTGCACCCGGTAGGCCGTAGCCAAGGGCAGTCCCGGCCGCCGCGCGGTCAGCGCCTCGATCGGCACCTGCTCGTACTCCGCCGCGAGCAGAGCCGACGCCGAGGCGGCGATCCAGCGATCCTCCTGGTCGTCCATGGCAATCCCTCCTCGGGGCATGGGGCATCACATGCGGTTCGCGGATGTGGGCACAGGAGCAGATCCGGGGGCGGCACTGGTACCAGCCGCCGGGATCTGGCCTGATGGAGAGTCAACCGGCGTTCGCCGCACAGCGGTACCGTGTCGGGCAGGCCAAGCGGTATATCGCGTATATCCGGACAGGTGCTCATGACCACCCGTATGCCGAACATCCAGCTCAGCGCGCTTGTCGCCGAATCCGGCCTCACCTACGAGGCGCTGGCCAAGGCGGTCTGCGCGGTCGCCGCCGAATGCGGCACACACTTACGCACGAACAAGTCCAACGTCGAGCACTGGCTCAGCGGATCCGTGCCCCGCGGCGACACACCCCGTTACCTTGCGGTCGCGCTCTCCCGACGCCTGGGATGCCTCCTTACCCCCGCCGACCTCGGCTTGCTCTCCCCACCAGAGGCCGAAAATGACACCATCGGGCTGTCCCTCGGGAGCGACCCGATGGATGTTCTGCTACCGATGTGGAGGTACGAGTTGGACCGCCGCCGCTTCCTGACGGCCTCCGCCTACTCCGTGGCAGCCGCAGCCCTACCCCTCAGCCACCTTCAGGACATCGCCTCCCGCACCCAGGCCGCTCGCACCGGCCACATTGTCGGCATGGCCGAAGTCGCCGCCGTCCGCGACATGATCCACGCGTTCTCGGAGATGGACGAACGTCACGGCGGTCAACACGGCCGCAGCGCCCTGGTCACCTACCTCCGCGATGACGTCGCCTCGCTGTGCCGGGCTCGGTTCCGTACTGACGAAGCCCGCCGGCAGATGCTCTCCGCCGCCGGCCGAGGCGTCCACCTGCTGGGCTGGAAAAGCTACGACGCGGGTCAGCAGGGACTCGCCCAGCGCTACTACCTCCAGTCCTACGCCCTGGCCGCCGAATCCGGACTGCGCGGGCACGACGGATTCGTGATGCGCACGATGGCCATGCAGGGCCTCAAGCTTCACCGCCCCGAGCACTGCCTGGGCCTGGCCGAGACCGGCCTGTACCGCGCCAAGGGGCGGGTCGACGCCCAGACCGAAGCCCTCTTCCGCGTCGTCCACGCCCACACCCTGGCCAAGAGTGGCAAGCGCCGCGCGGCCCTCGCCGAGGCCGAACACGCCCGTACCCTGCTGACCGCCGCTCCCGGCGACGAGGTGCCGTTCTGGGCGCTGGCCTGGGGCCCACCGGCCGCGTCGGTGTACTCCCGCACCGCCAAGGTCCATGAGACCCTGGGAGACCACCGGGCCGCCGCCGAGCAGTACGCGCTGGCCGCCACGGCCCGCCCGGCAGACACCTACGCGCGCATCGTCGCCCTGGACCTGGTCGCGGGCGCCGAGATGCACCTCAAGCGCGGCAGCATCGAGCAGGCGTGCGCCACCTGGCATCGGGCCATCGACCACATGGACGGTGTCCGCTCCGTCCGTACCCGAAAGGCGGTCTCCCGCATGCGCGGCGACCTCGCACGCTTCCGGTCCCGTGGCCTGCGGTGCGTGGCCGAGCTCGACGAACGGGGACGCGACCTCCTCTCCGGCGTCTGACCTCAGCGGCACCCGGAGAAACGGCGGACGACCGGCTCCAGGTAGTCCGCGTGCGGACCGGCCAGAACGGCCAGTTCGTCCGGTGAGCGCACCAGAGCGATGCCGTCGAGTTCAGGTTCACGGCCCTGGGCGCGCTCGACCGCCGCAGCAGCGGTGAAGTCCGCGCGCAGCGTCGCCTCGGGAAGGGCCGGTGCCAGGTAGGTCAGGCCGACACTGCCGTTCTCGCCGCGCGTGACCACCCACAGCTGCAGGTCCTCGAAAGCCAAGCCGATCCCCAACTCCTCTACCAGCTCCCGCGCGGCCTGGCCGGCTAGTGCCGACTCGTCCAGTCCCGCCTCGCCCCGGGGCGGCTCCACCGATCCCCCTGGCAGCTGCCAGCGGCCCGGGGCGGCCGTGGAGGGCGACATCCTCGCCACCAGCACACGGCCGTCGTCAGTCGGCTGGACGACGTTTACGAACAACGAGGGCAGCGCAGTGGCACCAGGAACGCGACGCAGAGCGTAGTGCCGGTAGGTCACACGCACCCACGACAGACGCAGGACGCGCGGCCCAGTCCACTCCAGCCCCCCACACGCCACCACAGGCCCGTCGAAGAGAGAGGGGTTGGCCCGCACTGCCATGTCCCACACCCGGTCCCGGGCCTCAGCGTCCCGGGGCGGCACCGGCGGCTCCGCAGCTTCGGCCAGCAAGACCCGTTCAGCCTCGAAGAGGGCAATGCCCGCGGGGGGCAGCGTCTCGGTCACCGGCCCATCGTAGAACCCACTCCGACTCGCGTCCCTCGCCGTCCGGCGTGACTCGCCGACCACCTGGGAGAACGCGGGCCGCCCCGCACCCACTGTCAAGATCATCTCGTAGCGGCTTTTGGGCTCACCTTGGATTGGACTCGAGACAGGGGCCTGACGCGTTCGCCCCGGGCCTTCGAAGGATCCGTCGTCGCCGACGTAGGAGGCGCGTGGCCGTCAGGACCCGCTCGGCCGGCACAGCAGGGGCTTGTCCAACTCCGAGCAGGGGCGGTGGCCCTCGGCGCGGATGATGTCCTTGCCGACCTCGTTGGCGAGGTAGCGCAGGAAACCCGCGGCGATCGAGTCGGCCGGCGGTTCGCCGTAGGTGTAGGCGATCTCCGTCTGCCAGTACGGGTACGCCCCCTGGTCGGCGCCCTCCAGGGTGGCCGGCAGCGGCTCGCCGTCCAGGACCTGTTCCTGGAGCGTGGTGCGGGTGCCGGAGCCCGGATTGCGGCTGACGAGGTGGACGGGCAGGTCGTTGCCCTTCACCTGGTTCCAGTTGGTGATCTCTCCCGCGTAGAGGCGCCTGACCTGTTCCAGCGACAGGTCGCGGACCCCGGCGTCCTTGTTGACCACCAGGGTGAACAGGGACAGGGCGACCGGTCTGGGCAGCAACTGCGGGCGGCCGTCGGACTTGGGGCCGTCGCTGAACGCCAGCCGGTCTCCCAGGCCTTGTCCCTCTTCGGGTGCTGCCTTCCCGCCCGCCGAGGCGAGGGCGTCCAGGCCGGGGACACTGCCCTTGAAGGAGTTGTCGGTGAACGGGATGCGGGCGCCGGGGCAGGTCTTCACGTACTGCTCGGCGGCACGCTCCAGCACCGGCTGGAACGCGGTGGAACCGGACAGGTGCAGCGTCCCCTCGGCGCAGTCCAGCGGCGCTGCCCGGGTGTCGTCGTCCCGGACGAAGGTGGACACGGACTGGGCCGTGCTGACCAGCACCAGCAGGGCGAGCAGCCAGCGGACCGGGCGGGAGGCGAAGGGGTAGTACTCGGTCCTCTTGATGGTCCCGCCGCGCACCCCTCCGACGATGCCCGCGGTGATCTCCGGGCCGGGGAGGTCGTCCCCGACGGCGCCGGTGACGCGGTCCAGGACCGCCAGCACCTTGTAGTGCGCACGGCGGTTGAGCTTCACCTTGGGGAGGGTGATGACACCGTCCGTGGCACCGAGGCCCTGGGTCCCCGGTTCGAAGAAGTCGCGCAGCACGGGGTGGCTGCACTCCGTCACGACCATGCCGACCACGCGGCGGCCCGGGAACGCCGCCCGTATCCCCACCGGGTCGTCGGCACGGGCGACGTAGTCCCCCTCGACGATCGGGGTCCAGCCGACGTTCTCGATGCGCAGCAGCACGACCGACGGGTCGGCCAGGCCGACGCCGTCCCATTGCATGCTCTGGAGCACCCCGGCCGCCGGCCCGGGGACGCCGGAGCCCGAGTCCCGGGCGCTGGTGTCCATCTGGACGCGGTAGCCGAGCCGTTTGCGGCCGGCCAGGAAGAACTCCCACAGGGCGGCGGTCACGGGCACGGCGAGGCCGAGCACGGCGATCAGCGATTCCCACGGAACACCGTTCATGACCCGACTCCCCCGACAGGACGCACATGGATGGGGAGGCCATGCTGTCCGGGACGAAGCGATCGCGGGAACAGGACTGCTGACCTTCCGTCAGAAGTTCACCGGTGTGTCATCCGGGGCACGGGGTGTTTCCCGGACGTTGGTTGCCGTCGCTGTGCGGGCCATTGACGCGCAAGGGGTTCGATTCTACGTTCCGTCCGAAAAGACGATCGTTGTTCGAGATATGGAACAGGAGCGTCCCCGTGAGCCGCATGCGCAGACGAACCGCACTCCTCGCTCTCCCCGCCGCCGTCCTGCTCGCCCTCGTCCCGACCACGGCGTCGGCGTACCCCGACCCGGGCCGGGTCACCGGGTCCGTCGTCACCCACGACCCGACGATGATCCGCACCTCGTCCGGGCAGTACCGGCTCTACGCCACCGGCGGCGGCATCAGCAGTAAGACATCGACCGACCGCACCGCCTTCTCCGCCGGCGCGGACGCCTTCGGCTCCCGGCCCGGCTGGTGGTCCCGGTACTCCAGCGTCCCGGAGGCCTGGGCGCCGGACATCTCGTACCACGGCGGCAAGTACCTGATGTACTACTCGGTCTCGTCGTTCGGCTCCAACACCTCCGCCATCGGGCTGGCGGGCTCCACCACCGCAGCGCCGGGCAGTTGGAGCGACTACGGCATCGTCTACACGTCGGGCTCCGCGAGCGACTACAACGCCATCGACCCGAACCTCTTCGTCGACGACGACGGCACGTGGTGGCTGTCCTTCGGCAGTTGGTGGACCGGCATCAAGATGATCCGGATCGACCCGGCCACCGGCAAGCAGCTCGCCTCCGACACCGCCCGCCGCTCCCTCGCCTCCCGCCCGACCGGGACCAAGGCCGTCGAGGCCCCGTACATCGTCAGGCGGAACGGGTACTACTACCTCTTCGCCTCGTACGACACCTGCTGCGCCGGCACCAGTTCCACCTACAAGGTCAAGGTCGGCCGGGCGGCCGACGTCACCGGGCCCTACCTCGACAGGAACGGGGTGTCGATGATGAACAACGGCGGTACGCCGGTCCTCGAGTCGCACGGCAGCGTCATCGGACCCGGCGGGCAGTCGATCATGAACGACGTGGACGGCGACCTGATCGTGTACCACTACTACGACGGTGACGACCACGGCACGCCCAAGCTCGGCATCAACCTCCTGGACTGGAGCAGCGGCTGGCCCGTCGCGTACTGACCCGCGCGACGGCCGAGGCGGTCGCGACGGCCGCGGCGATCACTCCGTGTCGTCGTGGCCGCGCAGGTGGAGCGAGCGGAGGGCCACCTCCATGGCGAAGCGGTGGTCGGGGTCGGCGAGGCGGTCGCCCAGGTAGGAGTCCAGTGTCCGCAGGCGGTAGCGGACGGTCTGGGCGTGCACGCCGAGCATCTCGCCGACCTGTTCCGCGGGCGCCCGGGTGGAGACGTGGACCCGGAGGGTCTCGACGAGCCGGTCGCGCCGCTTGGCGGGTAACTCGTCGAGCGGGGCCAGTTCACGCGCCGCGACCCGGTCGACGAGGGCGGAGTCGGACAGCAGCCACAGCGTCGTCAGGTGATCCTCGCAGCGGACCAGCGGAGCGTCGGGTATGACATCGTCGTCAACGAGCTGCAGCACACGGCGGGCCCAGCGGACGGAGTCGGCGGCCTGCGCGATCGGTACGGTCAGGCCCACCGCGGCGCGGGTGCCGGCCAGGGCCGTGCGGATCATGTCGAGGCGGGCGGGGGTGAGGTCCCCGGGGACGAGCAGGTGCGGCTGCGGTATGTCCAGGTCGGCGAGGACGTCCCGGTCGAGTGCCGCCTGGATGTGTTCCGGCACCGGAGCGTGCAGGGCGACGAGGAAGCACGACCGGGGCAGCTCCCAGGCGGCGGCCTTGCACAGTTCGGAGACGGTCGCATGCGGCAGCGGTGAGGCGGCCAGCAGCAGGTGCAGCAGTTGTCTTCGTAACGCGGACTCCTCGGAGGCGGCTCGGTCCCGTACCTCCACGTACCCCTCGCGGGTGACCACCTCCAGTTCCTCGACGTAGGCGAAGAGGGCGTCGGCGAAGGCGAGGATGAGCGTGGGGGAGAGGCTGAACTGCCGTCCCAGTGTCTTGGCCCGGCGCAGGGTGATGCGGGCGCCGAGCCGGTAGGCGCTCTGCAGGACCTCCAGGTCACGGCCCTCGTAGGCCTCCACCCGGCCGAACCGGCGCAGCAGTTCGTCCCGCAGTTCCGAGCTGCTGGCGGGGTCGGCCACCCGGTCCACGAAGGCGGTCAGTGCCTGTTCGACTCCCTGGCGGATCGCGTCCCCGTCGGGGCCGTTGAGCAGCCTGCCGTACACCGGGTACGCGCGGGTGACCTCGGTTCGTATCTCGTTCAGCAGCCCCGGGAGCAGCGGGCGCATGAAAGCCGCGAACTTCTTGGGGAGGGGGTCGAGCGGTTCACCGAGCACCGACGGACGCGCGATTGAGGGCATGAGTGTTCCCTTGGTCTGCGACATGTCCGGTGGGGTGGCCGGCCGGGCCCCGCCTTCGTCGGGCGGAGCCTGGACCGGTCCACGGGGTGTTCACCGGCTTGGCAAGCCGACGGTAAATCAACTTCTGTGTGATGTACATCTCTTGGGGAGGAAACGTGCCACAGTTGTGTGAGTGCGCGGTCGTTACTTGACGGCGGAGTGCCAGTTCTCCGCCAGGACCTTGCCGGCGTCGGGGACGACGGTCCCGGGTGCGTTGAGGCCGGTGAGGTGGGTCTGTGTGTTGTCGAGGGTCACGCTGTTGTTCCCGGCGGCGGAGGGCAGCCCGGTCTTCGCGTTGACCGCCGCGTTGATCAGACCGACGTTCAGGCCGCAGCCGGTGGCGCCGGGCACCGCGAAGGTGCTGTCGTTCTGGGTGGCGCCGCTGAGGTTGATCCGGCTCATCTCGCCGGCCGGGTCGGTGGTGCCGTCGCCCTGGAAGAAGGTCATTCCGAACGCCGGGTAGGTGCGGTTCTCCGGGCGCAGCACGATCGGGTCGGCGAGCGTTCCGATGTAGCAGTTGTCGCCGAGGAGCGGGTTCTCCAGGTGAATGCGGACCGGCAGGGCGACGATGGGCATGTCCGTGAGGACCCCTGCGGTCTGGTCGAAGGCGTAGGGCGCGCCCGCGGACTCCATGGTCGCGGTGATCTTGTTGAGGCTGGAGTTCTCCAGTGACTCGCAGATGCCCGTGATCACGAATATGTCGCTCGGACACATCAGGCCGAGCAGCCCGCCGGGCACGGCGGCGGGCTCGGCGACCAGCGCGCCGGAGGCCGGCGCGACCACGCTGCTGGTGCCGTCCGCGTTCTGGACGACGCCGATCTGGAGGTTGGTTCTGCCGGTCGTCACGGTGGTGTCGCCCAGCTTGATGGAACCACTCGCCGAGGTGGACACCACACACTGCGGGGTCTTGTCGAAGCCGTCGGCGGCCAGCATCGCCGGGGCGTCCACGGGGCAGCGGGTGAAGGGGGCCCACTCGCCGTTCAGGGCGGGGTCGGCGGCGGTCGCCGTGCCCAGGGAGGCGAAGGCGCCGAGCGCGGTCAGCGCGGAGACGGTGGCGAGGCGGGTGCGGGTGCGGGTGGAGATCGGGGGCATGGCGGTGGCCTTTCGTGGAGGCTTCCGGGATGGGGTGGGGCGGCTCAGCGTTCAGCGACCGGGATCTGGTAGGGCTGGAGATCCTTGGTGCACTCGCCCTTGGTGTTCGGGGTCTGGTACACGGGGTTGGCGATCGAGCACGTCTGGCCCTGGACCTGCTTGATGAAGTTGCCGGGACCGGAGACGGAGGCGGTGAGCAGGCGGTCGAGATCCTCGACGTCGGTGCCGCAGCCGGTGAAGGCGGGGACGGTCGTCTCGCCGGACAACACGCCGCCGGTGAGGAGCAGGTAGCCGGTGGCAGGCTGGCCGAGGAGCTGCTCGCCCCGGCCGTACACCACGACGTGGTCGCCCGGGAAGTTCGCCGGGTCCGGGTCCTCGGAGGTGAGGGACGTCTCGGTCCGGCACTCGGAACCGACGTCCAGGGGCGTCCCGTTGACCTCGAGATCCAGCACGTGCAGGACCAGCGGGGCCCGGACATAGGTGTCCGTGGTCGTGGAGAAGTCGGTCAGGCTCAACTTCACGCGGGAGTCGATCCGCATCGTGCCCGTCTGCTCCAGCACCATGGTGGCCTTCACCGGGGCGAAGTCGAAGGACAGGAAGGTCGCTTCGAAGGGCGGTGTCTGCTTGCGCTCCTGGTAGTGGAAGTTCGCGTACGACACGGTGTCGAACACCAGGTATCCCGGCTCCGGGGGACCCGGCACGGGGATGCCCTGCTCGATGAGCACGCAGGACGGCGGGAGGTACGCGGCGCCCTTCACCTTGTTCACGTTGGCGTAGCCGGTGATGTAGGCGTTGAGCGACACGTCCGTGGGCGGGTGCTGTTCGTCGTAGCGGCAGGGCGGGACGTCGTCGCGGTCCGCGGCGGTGCCGGGGGTGTTCTCCAGCACCTTCGGTGACCGCTCGGACTGCCGTTCCCGCTGCTGGTCCCCCTGTCCGTCCCCCTGTCCGTCCCGTTGCCCGTCCTCCGGCGCACCGGACGTCTCGGCCGCTCCCGACGAGGACGGCGAACCGCTCGGTCCCGACCCGCCGGTGCCGACCGGGACGGTGGCCAGCAGCCCCTGGTCCGGCGCGTCCTCGGCCAGGGTGCAGTCGACGGTCAGCGAGCCGGGGGCGGTGGCGGCGCCGGGGTCGCTGACGGCGGGGTCCGCCGCCTCGAGGGCCAGGTCGACCGCGAGGGCGCCCGCGGAGAACGTCAGGTCGCCGTCGCCGCGGCCGGCCACCGAGGGGACGTCGCCCTTCGCGACCAGCGTCAGCGGCCCCGACTCGGGCAGCGCGACCGGCTCGGCGCTGCCCCGCCAGGTCGCCGTGGCCGTGGCCGCGTTCTGGGCGACGCCGACGGTGAGCCGCGTGGCCGCCCGTATCCCGGTCGCGTCGAGCGCGGTGAGGTCCGCGACCGCCTCCTCGGGCAGCTCCACGGTGGTGGTGACGCCCGAGGGCGTGAACGCCTCGCCCACCTCGGCCCGTTCCGGGAAGTCCGCCGAGATCCGGACCGTCGCGGGCAGTTGCCCCGAGGGGAGGGCGCAGACGTAGGGGAGTTCGGCCTCCACCTCCTGGGTGCCCGTGGCCGAGGCGGTGGTCGGGATCAGGGCGGCGAGCACGACGAACGCGGCGGTCGACGTGGTCCGGACCCGGACCCTGAGTGGCCGCGAGGCGGCGGTGCGTTGGGCTTTCATGCGACTCCGCTCGGACGTGGCGTGAGGGCGTGCGGCGTGAGGGCGTGCGGCGTGAGGACGCGGCGCGTGACGGCGCGGTGGGCCCTGCGCCGCGTGAGGCCGCGGCGCAGGGCCCGCGAACGCCCGGCCGGGGTGCCGGCCGGGCGGACGTGCGCGGGTTGCGGCTACGGGTTGGAGCCGACGATGGTCGGGATGGTGTCGGTGCCCGTCACCTTGACCGCGTAGTCGCCCTTGAAGGTGGGCTGGGTGTCCTCCGTGACGATCGCGCCGCAGTTGACCGGGTTGCTGACCACCAGTTCACCGGCGACGCTGTCGACCGACAGGATGCCGGTGGAGTTGGTGTAGGTGGCCGAGGCCTGGCCCGTCACCGTGAAGCCGCAGGCGCCGGCGGTCACGTTGGCCGTGACGTTGCCGACGTAGCCCGTGGTGACGCCCCCGGCGGCGTCGTAGTCCTCCGCGACGACGTCCCAGGGGGTGACCGACGTGGTGGTGACGTTGCCCAGGACGCTGGTGCACGGCGAGGCGGACGTACCGAAGTTCATGGTGTCGATGTCGGCGACGTCCCCCGGGTTGCCGGTGGTGCTCGCCATCGTCCCGGCCGCGTCCGAGACCGTACAGGTCATGGGGATGGTGGCGGTCAGCACGATGTTGCTGACGTTCGTCGCGTCGAACAAGGCCGGCGACGGGCTGACGGTCCACACCGTGGAGGGCGCCGCCGAGGCGGTGCCGACGGTGAGGCCCAGTGCGGCCGCGGCCGCACACGCCATGACAAGTGTCCTGCTCGTGTTCTTCTTCATGACTCGGGACTCTCCTTGAGGGTTGACCGGCGGAGAGCCGTGACGTTACTCGTGGGAAACATAGCCGAACAATGCGGCAGTCCATGATTCTTTGAAATGTGGAACAAGCTGTTTCCGGCGTGAGTGATTCGAGGTTCGTCTTAGTCACGTGCTGCCAAGGTCGAACCGTACGGCCGACGGTGGTCCCAGCTCCGCGCCCGGCACCCGTATCGGGGCTGCGATGCTCACCGGACGACAAGTTGCCGGCAGGTTTTTGTGCTCTTCCTGACAGGTTCCGGATGGCTGAAGTCGGCTTCCCGGAAAACTCCGATTCCGGTGTTGCCCGCCGAGGTTACTCGGCCGTAACGTGCCGTTGCAGTGCTCGGTTCCAGGTCGGTGGCCCCCGTCGGCCGGAGCCATGACGGACGCTTTTCGGCCCTCCCTTCCATCGGGCCGGGGTGTCCGTCGGCGGGGTCCCGCGGGATCCACACCCCCCGGAACCGCGTGACCCCGCCCTGTCTCCCCGGAGACAAGTGCGGGGCGGGCAGGTTGTCTGCGCGGTGACAAGTTCCACCGGGGCGCCAAAGATCCGTGCCGCACCCGTTGTCAGTGCGCTCCGTGCCGACTTAACGTGCGGGCCCGCAGCGCGTATCCGAATGACGTCCGCTGGAGGTGATATGGGAATCGAGGTAGTGGTCGAGGGTCTGACCAAGTCCTTCGGTAAGCAGAGCATCTGGCGGGACGTGTCACTCACTCTTCCGGCCGGAGAGGTCAGCGTGATGCTGGGCCCGTCCGGCACCGGTAAGACGGTTTTCCTGAAGTCGCTCATAGGGTTGCTCAAACCCGAGCAGGGCCGTGTCCTCATCAACGGAGTGGACATGGTGAACAGCCCGGAAAGGGACATCTACGAGACCCGTAAACTGTTCGGTCTCATGTTCCAGGACGGCGCCCTCTTCGGGTCCATGTCCCTTTTCGACAACATCGCATTCCCGTTGCGCGAGCACACCCGCAAGAAGGAGTCCGAGATCCGCCGCATCGTCATGGAGCGCATCGAGGTCGTCGGGCTGCTGGGCGCGGAGGGGAAGCTTCCGGGAGAGATCAGCGGAGGCATGCGCAAGCGGGCCGGACTGGCCCGCGCGCTCGTCCTCGACCCGCAGATCATCCTGTGCGACGAACCGGACTCCGGGCTCGACCCGGTCCGCACCGCCTACATCTCCCAGCTCCTCATCGACCTCAACGCGCAGCTCGACGCGACGATGCTGATCGTCACCCACAACCTCGACATCGCCGCCACCGTGCCCGACAACATGGGGATGCTCTTCCTGCGCGAGCTGGTCACCTTCGGCCCGCGCGAGGTGCTGCTCACCAGCGACGAGCCGGTCGTGGCCCAGTTCCTCGGCGGCCGGCGCGAGGGCCCCATCGGGATGTCCGAGGAGAAGGACGCGGCCACCCTCGCCGCCGAGGCGGACGCCGCCACCGCGACCTTCTCCGCCGAGCCCGACGCGCCCCGGGTCATCGTCCCGCAGTTGGAGCCCTCGCCCGGCCTGCCGCCGCGCCAGGCCGTCGTCCGGCGACGTGAGCGTGTCATGGGCATGATTGACACGCTGCCGCCCGCCGCGCGCTCCGCCATCCGGGAGACCTACGCGAAGGACTCCGCGGCGGCCACCGCGAAGAACTCCGAAGCGGCCACCGCGAAGACGTCCGAGGCGACCACCCTGCGGATGCCCGCCGCCGGGAGCGGCGCGTGATCACCGGCGCGCTGCGGCAGACCGGCCGGCTCTTCGCCCTCGCCCTCGAGGTCAGCCGCGCCGTCTTCCGAAGACCCTTCCAGTTCCGCGAGTTCGTCGAGCAGTTCTGGTTCGTCGCGAGTGTCACCATCCTGCCCGCCGCCCTCGTCTCGATCCCGTTCGGCGCCGTCATCGCCCTCCAGGTCGGCTCCCTGACCGAGCAGTTGGGCGCCCAGTCGTTCACCGGAGGCGCCAGCGTCCTGGCCGTCGTCCAGCAGGCGAGCCCGCTCATCGTCGCCCTGCTCATCGCCGGCGCCGGCGGCTCGGCCATCTGCGCCGACCTCGGCTCCCGCAAGATCCGCGAGGAACTCGACGCGATGGAGGTCATGGGCGTATCCCCGGTGCAGCGCCTGGTCGTGCCCCGGGTGCTGGCCGCCATGGGCGTCGCGGTCCTGCTCAACGGCCTGGTCTCCGTCGTCGGCATCCTCGGCGGCTACTTCTTCAACGTCATCATGCAGGGCGGCACCCCCGGCGCCTACCTCTCCAGCTTCTCCGCCCTCGCCCAACTGCCCGACCTGTACATCAGCGAACTCAAGGCGCTGATCTTCGGGTTCATCGCGGGCATCGTCGCCGCCTACCGGGGCCTCAACCCGCGCGGCGGCCCCAAGGGTGTCGGCGACGCCGTCAACCAGTCCGTCGTCATCACGTTCCTCCTGCTCTTCTTCGTGAACATGGTGATGACGGCCATCTACCTCCAGATCGTCCCGCCGAAGGGAGGCTGAGGTCCGATGGCCTCCCCGCTCGTCTGGCTCGACCGCTCCGGCGACCAACTGCTGTTCTACGTCCGGGCCCTGCTGTGGATCCCGCGGACCCTGCGCCGCTACCTCAAGGAGGTGCAGCGCCTCCTCGCCGAGGTGGCCTTCGGCTCCGGCGGCCTCGGCGTCATCGGCGGCACCATCGGCGTGATGATCGCGATGACGCTCTTCACCGGAACCGTCGTCGGAATCCAGGGCTACGCGGCCCTCGACCAGATCGGCACGGCCGCGTTCACCGGATTCGTCTCCGCCTACTTCAACACCCGCGAGATCGCCCCCCTCGTCGCCGGACTCGCCCTGTCCGCGACCGTCGGGGCGGGCTTCACCGCCCAGCTCGGCGCCATGCGCATCAACGAGGAGGTCGACGCCCTCGAGGGCATGGGCATCCGCTCCATGCCCTACCTGGTCACCACCCGCATCATCGCCGGCGTCGTCGCCATCATCCCGCTCTACGCGATCGGGCTGCTCTCCTCCTTCCTCGCCTCCCGCTACGTGACGGTCCTGTTCAACGGGCAGTCCCGGGGGACCTACGACCACTACTTCAACCTCTTCCTCTCGCCGACGGACGTGCTGCTCTCCGTACTGAAGGTGCTGATCTTCAGCGTGATGGTGATCGTCGCCCACTGCTACTACGGCTACCGCGCCTCGGGCGGCCCCGCCGGTGTCGGCGTCGCCGTCGGCCGGTCCGTGCGCAACGCCATCGTGCTGATCAGCGTCACCGACTTCTTCCTGTCGCTGGCCCTGTGGGGCGCGACCACGACCGTGAAGGTGGCGGGGTGAGATGAGCGGACCCCGAGGAGCACGAGGAGCACGAGGAGCACGAGGACAGACGCTGCGTCACCGGGCCGCCGGGGTGGTGTTCGTGCTGGTGCCCGCCCTGCTGATCTGGCTGGCCGTCGCCGTCTACGACAAGAAGTTCACCGACTCCGACCCGGTGGTCGTCGAGACCGGCAGCGTCGGCAACCAGATGAACCCGGGCGCCGAGGTGAAACTGCGCGGCGTCGTCATCGGCGAGGTCCGCGACATCGACGCCACCGGCGACGGGGCCCGGCTCACCCTCGCCATGAAGCCCGGCACGCTGGACGACGTACCGTCCGACGTACGCGCCCAGATGCTGCCGACCACCCTGTTCGGCGAGCGGTTCGTGGCCCTCGTACCGCCCGAGGACGCCTCGGCCGAGCCCCTGGCCGCCGGAGCCGTCGTCCCCCAGGACCGCTCCGCGAACGCCATCGAACTCCAGCAGGTGCTCGACAACGTCCTGCCGATGCTCACCGCCGTCCAGCCGCAGAAGCTGTCCGCGACCCTGTCGGCCGTCTCGCAGGCCCTGGAAGGCCGCGGAGAGCGGCTCGGCGAGACGCTGAGCCTGCTGGACGACCACCTGAAGGAGTTCAACCCCAACCTGCCCGCCCTCAACCGTGACCTCAAGGAACTCGTGAAGGTCAGTCATGTCTACGCGGACGCCGCTCCCGACATCATCACGGCGCTCACCGACTTCACCACCACCAGCGGCACCCTCGCCGAGCAGGAGGCCGAACTCGCCTCCACCCTCGGCGCCACGACCCGCACGGCCGAGGACGTGACGGCCTTCCTGCGCAAGAACGAGGACAACATCATCAGGCTCGGCGCCACGAGCCGGCCCACCCTGGAACTGCTCGCCGAGTACTCCTCGGCCTTCCCCTGCACCCTGCGCACCCTCGCCGAGTTCGTACCGGCCATGGACAAGGCGCTCGGCAAGGGTACCGACCGGCCCGGCATCCACGTCGACGTCACCACCGTCGCCTCCCGCGGCGCCTACCAACCGGGCCGCGACACCCCGGCGTACGACTCCGGCGGCGGACCCCGCTGCCCCGCCGTGCCCTACCTCGGCTCGCTGCCCCGGCCCACCGTGCGGGCCGCCTCCGCCGCGGCCGACCAGGACCTCGGGCCCGCCAACTCCCCGCAGGAGAACGACCTCGTCAACGAACTCATCGCCCCCGCCGCCGGCGAGAACCCCGGCGACCTGCCCGACTGGAGCAGCCTGCTCGTCGGCCCCGTCTACCGCGGTACGGAGGTGACGCTGGAATGACCAGGACCGGCAAGGACAACGCGCACACCCGGCGCCGCCCGCTGACCGGGCCGATCCTCAAGTCCCTCGTCTTCGTGGTGGTCACCGCCCTCGCCACCACCGTGCTCGGCCTCAGCGTCGCAGGCACCGGCGTCGACTCCGGCACCGGCACCACCACCTACAAGGCCCTGTTCACCGACGTCACCGGGCTCATCGACGGAGACAGCGTGCGGATCTCCGGGGTGGAGGTCGGCGAGGTGACCGACATACGCGTCGTGCGGCGGCGCACCGCGCAGGTCACCTTCACCGTCCGCGAGGACCGCACACTGCCCAGGTCGACCACCGCCGCCGTGAAGTACCTCAACATGGTCGGCCAGCGCTACGTCTCCCTCCGCCGCGGCAGCGGCGACCTCACCGGCACCCTCGAGGAGGGCGGCACCGTACCGCTGGAGCGCACCACGCCCGCGCTCGACCTGACCCTGCTCTTCAACGGCTTCAAACCGCTCTTCGAGGGGCTCTCCCCGAAGGACGTCAACGAACTCGCCGGATCGATCGTGCAGGTGCTCCAGGGCGAGGGCGCCACCGTCGACAGCCTGATCCGCCACATCGGCTCGCTCGGTACGACCGTCGCCGCCAAGGACAAGGTGATCGGCCAGGTCGTCGAGAACCTCACCACCGTCCTGGACACCCTCAACGACCGCGAGGACAGCTTCGACGACCTCGTCGTCACCCTCCAGGAACTCGTCACCGGCTTCAACAAGGACCGCAAACCCCTCGGCGAGGCCGTCGCCGCCATGGGCGACCTGACCACCGTCACCGCAGGCCTCCTCGAGGACGGACGCGCACCCCTCAAGAAGGACATCCGCGAACTGGGCCGGCTCTCGAAGAACCTCGGCGAACACACCCCGCAGATCGAGGACTTCCTTGAGAAGACCCCCGCCAAGATGACCGCCCTGACCCGCCTGTCCTCCTACGGATCGTGGTTCAACCTCTACCTCTGCGAGGCGCGCGTGAGCGGAGTGACCACCTCCGACGGCTCCGAACCGCCGACCGGCATCGCGATCACCGAATCGAGGTGCCGCGGATGAAGCGCCCGCGCATCAAACCGGTCAAGGAGCGCAACCCCGTCGCCGTCGGCGTCGCCGGACTGCTCGTCCTCGCCCTGATCGCCCTCCTCGTCTACAACATCGACCGGCTGCCGTTCGGCGGCGGCACCGCCTACAGCGCCGACTTCTCCGAGTCCGCGGGCCTGGACGAGGGCGACGAGGTGCGCATCGCGGGCGTCAAGGTCGGCAAGGTCACCGGCGTCGCGCTCGACGGTGCCAAGGTCAAGGTCACCTTCGAGGTCGAGGACGCCTGGCTCGGCGACCGCACCACCGCCGCCATCGCCATCAAGACCGTCCTCGGCGACAAGTACCTGGCACTCGACCCGCTCGGTTCCGGCCGGCAGGACCCCGGCAGCCGCATCCCGCTGACCCGCACCACCTCTCCCTACGACGTGACCCAGGCGTTCCAGGATCTCAGCGGCACCGTCGACGACATCGACACCCGGCGGCTCGCGGAGAGCTTCGAGACCATCTCCGACACCTTCAAGGACTCCCCGCCCCACGTACGCAAGGCCGCCACCGGGCTGTCCGACCTGTCGCAGTCCATCTCCAAGCGGGACTCGGAGCTCTCCGAACTCCTCAAGGGCAGCGCCAGGTTCACCAAGACCCTGGCGGACAAGAAGTCCAGCTTCGAGACCCTCATCGAGGACGGCGGCTCCCTGCTCGGCGAACTGCGGGACCGCCGCACCGCCATCAGCGCCCTGCTCAAGGGCAGCCAGGAACTCGGAATCGAACTCGGCGGCCTCGTCAAGGACAACGAGAAGCAGCTCGGCCCCACCCTCAAGGCCCTCAGCCGCGTCACCGGCGTCCTGGCGAAGAACAACACCCAGCTCGGCAAGACCCTCGCGCTGGTCGGCCCGTACTACCGCCTGGTCGGCAACACCCTCGGCAACGGCCGCTGGTTCGACAGCTATCTGTGCGGTGTCGTGCCCCGCGCCTACCTGCCCGAGACCTCCCAGCCCGAGACCGGATGCCTGCCGCCGAAACAGCCGGTGGCGGCCCAGGGGAGCGGTGAGTGATGAACCGACGCCGAAAGATCCTCACCGGTGTACTCGCCTTCGTCGTGCTCGCGGCCGGCGGCCTCGTCACCGCCCGCGTCCTCGAAGCCGACGGCACCCGTGTCACCGCCTACTTCGACCGCACCATCGGCGTCTACGCCGGGTCCGACCTGCGCATCCTCGGCGTACGGGTCGGCGAGGTGGAGTCGGTGCGGCCCGAGGGCACCACGGTCCGCGTCGGCCTCCGCCTCGACGACGGGGTAAAGGTCCCCAAGGGCGCGCGGGCCGTCGTCGTCGCGCCGAGCGTCGTCGCCGACCGCTATGTGCAGCTCACCCCCGCCTACAGCAAGGGCGCCGCCCTCGCCGACGGCGCCGTACTGCCCGCCTCACGCAACCGGGTCCCCGTCGAGATCGACCAGATCTACGACTCCATCACCGAACTCGGCGAGGCCCTCGGCCCGGACGGCGCCAACTCCGAGGGCGCCCTGTCCGAACTGCTGAAGACCGGCGCCGCCAACCTCGACGGCAACGGCGAGCTCATCGGCGACAGCGTCGAGCAGTTCGGCAAGGCGGCCAAGACCCTCGACGGCAGCAGCGGCGATCTGTTCAAGACGCTCGGCAGCCTCCAGACCTTCACCACCATGCTGAAGAACAAGGACACCGACGTGCGCACCGCGCAGGAACGCCTGGACGAGGTCGTCAGCTTCTTCGCCGACAACAAGGACGACCTCACCGGTGCGCTGGAGGAACTCGGCAAGGCCCTCGGCCAGGTCAAGACCTTCATCGAGGACAACCGGGGCGAGCTGAAGAAGAACGTCGACCGGCTCGTCCCCATCACCCGGACCCTGGTCGAGCAACGGGCCTCGCTGGCCGAGGCGCTGGACGTGGCACCGCTGGCCGCGAGCAACGTCGTGAACGCCTACAACCCCGACACCCGCACCCTCGACGGCCGCGCCAACCTCAACGAGATCAGCATCGGCGGCCCGCTGCTGCCGCTGCCCGCGACGGGCGCGACCGACGAGGACAAGACCGACGAGGAGAAGGGGGCGGGCCGATGAAGCGCGGCGCGCTCACCGCGGGACGAACCGCGGGCCTCACCGCGGGCGGACTGATCGCCGTCGGTCTCGCCTTCGCCCTGACCGTCGGCGGGGTCACCGTCGTACCGCACGGCTTCGACGGCATCGAGGACCTGCCGCTGCCCGGCGGCGCCGACCTCGGTGATCACCCCTACACCGTCACCGCGGAACTCCAGGACGTGCTCAGCCTCGTCCCGCACTCCGCGGTGCGGGTCAACGACGTCGCCGTCGGCCGGATCACCGACATCGAACTCGGCAAGGACGACTGGTCGGCCCGCGTCACCATGGAGATCAACGGCGAGGTGCGACTGCCCGCCGACGCCACCGCCCGGCTCGAACAGTCCAGCCTGCTCGGCGAGAAGTACGTCCAGCTCGTCGCACCCGCCAAGAAGACCGGAACCGGCCGGCTGGCGGACGGGAGCGTCATCCCGCTGTCCCGCACCAGCCGCAACACCGAGGTCGAGGAGGTGTTCGGCGCCCTGTCCCTGCTCCTCAACGGCGGCGGCGTCAACCAGCTCAAGACCATCACCCAGGAACTCAACTCGGCGCTCGGCGGCCGCGAACCCGAGGTCCGCTCCATGCTGAAGCGGGTCAACACCCTGGTGACCGACCTCGACGACCACCGGGGCGACATCACCGACGCCCTCGACGCCGTCAACCGGCTCTCCGCCACCCTCGCCACCCGCAAGGACGACGTCGGCACCGTCCTCACCGACCTCTCGCCCGGCCTGAAGACGCTGGAGAAGCAGCGCGGCTCCCTGCTGACCATGCTGCGCTCCCTCGACACGCTCTCCGGCGTCGCCGTCTCCACCATCAACGCGAGCAAGGACGACATGATCGCCGACCTCAAGGCCCTCGCGCCGACGCTGAAGGCGCTCGCCGACGCGGGTACGGACCTGCCCGACTCGCTCCAGGTGCTGCTGACGTACCCGTTCACCGACGAGGTGCTGAGCGGGGTCAAGGGCGACTACCTCAACACGTACCTGACCATGGTCGCCGTGCCCGGGACCCAGGTGATCCCGCCGCTCGTGCCCGAGGGCACGGCCTCTCCGTCCGCGTCCGCGTCCACGTCGGGGGACGGCGGGGCGGGTGCGGCCGCGAAGAAGCAGTCCGCCGCGCCGCTGCCGCTGCCCTCCGTGTCACCGACGGCTCCGGACGGAGGTGGGAGCAGGTGATCACCCTCGCCGTACGGTTGAAGAACCTCGCCTTCCTCCTCATCGCCGTCCTCTCCCTCTCCTACCTCGGCATCCGCTACGCCGACCTCGGCCGGTACATCGGCGTTGCCGACTACTACACCGTCGACGTACAACTCCCGCGCACCGGCGGCCTGTTCACCCACTCCGACGTCACCTACCGGGGCGTGTCGGTGGGCCGCGTCGGCCCCATCGACCTCACCGCCGAGGGCGTCGTCGCCGAGCTGCGCATCAAGAAGTCCGCGCCCCGCATCCCCGCCGACACCAAGGCCGTGGTCGCCGGGCTCTCCGCCGTGGGCGAGCAGTACATCGACCTGCGGCCCGAGAGCGACGGCTCCCCCTACCTCGCCGACGGCACCCGCATCGAACAGGCCGACACCCAGGTGCCCGCACCCGTCACCGACGTCCTCACCAGCGTCGACGACCTCGTGAAGTCCGTCCCGCTGGAAGATCTGCGCACGGTCGTCGACGAGTTCGGCAAGGCCTTCGAAGGACACGGCGACGACCTCCAGGTGCTGCTCGACAGCGGCAGCGACTTCGTCGAGGCCGCCGACCGCGCCCTGCCGTCCACCACCCTGCTCATCAACGACGGGGAGACCGTCCTGCGCACCCAGGCCGAGGAGTCGCAGGCCATCCGCGACTTCGCCGTCGGGGCGAAGGAACTGGCCGCCGCCCTCAAGGGCTCCGACGCCGACCTGCGCCGCCTCCTCGCGGTCACACCCGACGCCGCCACGCAGGTCAGCGGCCTGCTGCGGGACCTCGACCCGAGCCTCGGCGTGGTCCTCGCCAACCTGCTCACCACCTCGGAGGTCGCCGTCACCCGGCAGCGCGGCATCGAGGAACTCCTCGTGAAGTACCCGGCGGTCGTCTCCGCCGGCGCCAGCGCAGTCGACGGAGGGAAGCTGAACCTCGGCATGGCCGTCACCTTCTTCACCCCCCTGCCCTGCACCGACGGATACGGCGGCACGCGCTACCGCAACGGCCTCGACCTCGGCACCGCCCCCGCCCTCAACACCGGCGCGTCCTGCACCGCCCCGGCGTCGAGCGGGAAGAACGTGCGCGGCTCTGCCAACGCCCCGAAGGGCGGCGCGGTACCCGACCCGGCCAAGCCCGGCTCCCTGCCCTCGGGCAGCTCCGGGACACCGGCGAAGGACGGGTCCACGGCGCTCCCCGGCGCACTCGCCCTGCCCGGGCAGAGCGGCGAGGCACCGGCGGACCTGTCGGGGCTCCTCGCCCCGGCCACCGGAGGCACGCGATGAGGCGGGCCCGCGTCCTCACCGGAGCGGGGCTCGCGCTGGCCCTCGGCCTGTGCGGCACCGGCGCGTGGACGTACGCGCAGGCCCGCACCGACGACTCGCTCGCGTACGGCCGGGAGCGGGACGAGGCGCTCGCCGACGGACGCGAGGGCATCGCCGTGCTCACCACGCTCGACGCCTCCACCCGGCAGCGGGCCGAGCGGAGCATCCGGGACTGGCGCGCCGTCTCCACCGGTCCGCTGCGCAAGGAACTCGGCGGCACCGAGGCCAAGGCGGGGGCCTCGGCACGCGCCACGGTCACCGACGCCGCCGTCACCGCGCTCGACACGCGCTCCGGTACCGCCAAGCTCATCGCCACCGTCCGCGTCGAGGTCACCCCCGCCGACACGAAGAAGCCGTCCACCGACCGCAAGCGCCTGGAGGCGGTCCTCACCCGCACGGACGAGGCGGAGTGGAAGGTGAGGGCGCTGAGCGCCGTACCGGTCGTGGGGGAGAAGGGAGGCGAGGACGGATGACACCGATGACACCGACGTGGTGGCCGCCGCGCAAGGGCGATTCCCCGAAGCCCGACACGGAAGCGTCCCTGGACCCGGCCCCGGACGACCTGGCCCCGGACGACCCGGCCCCGGAGGCGGACCCCGCGACCGCGCCCGCCGGAGACGAGTCCGCGCCCGCCGACACGGAGAGCCACGGGGACGGGCGCCTCGAGGACGCGCTGTCCGGAAGCGAGCCTGCCGAGGGCGCGCACGCCGAGGACAAGCCTGCCGCGGTCGTCCCCGGCGAGAGGCAGAGCCCGAGCCCCGGGGATGCGCACGACATGGACGCACGCCCCGGGGGCGCGCCCGCCGGGGACGAGTCCGAGCCCGGCGCGGACGTGCCCGGCGACGCCTCCGCACAGTCCCGGTCGGGCGGGCGGCTGCGGTGGGCCGCGGTGGCCGGGAGCGCCGTGGTCCTCGTCCTCGGCGGCTGCGGCTTCTTCTACGGAGCCCACCAGTTGAAGTCGGCCGCGTCCGCACAGAACCACGCGCTCACCGACACCGAGGCCACCACCCGGGTCGCCGGCGACATCGGCAACGCCCTCGCCCGCGTCTTCTCCTACACACCGGACGGCACCGCGGCCGCCGAACGCTCCGCGGACACCGTCCTGGACGGCCGCGCCGCCCGCCAGTACGAAACCCTCTTCGCCCGGGTGCGCGACGACCTCACCGACCAGCGCGTCACCCTGAGCACCCGCGCCGTCCGCACCGGAGTGGTCGAACTCGACGGCGACGAGGCCCGCCTGCTGGTCTTCCTCGACCAGACCTCCCACCGCGGCAAGGACGCGGCCACCACCGCGGCAGCCCAGCTCAGCGTCACCGCACGGCTCGAGGACGACCGGTGGCGGATCGTCGACATCAAGGCCCGCTGACCATGCGCGGCAGACTGGAGTACCCCATGAACCGCGCGGTCCGCGTCCTCCGCGTTCTCACCACAAGCCGCTCCCGGCCGCTGCCCGCCCTGGCCCTGGCCCTCACCCTCGTCGCGGGTGGCTTCGCGGCGTGGGCGGGCCAGGACTGGTACCGGGCGGCCCACGACGAGCAGGCCGCGTACGCCGCGCAGCGGGACGCGGCCCTCACCGCCGGGGAGCAGGCCGTGCAGAACCTGAACACGCTCGACCACCGCGACCTGAAACAGGACCTCGACCTCTGGGAGTCGTCGACCACCGGCGAACTGCACGACCAACTGACGTCCGGCCGGACGGAGTTCGCCGCGCAGGTGAAGGAGGCGAAGACGGTCAGCACGGCCCGGGTGCTGTCGGGCGCCGTCACCGAACTCGACGACCGGGCGGGCCGCGCCCGGGTGCTGGTCGCCCTGCGCGTCACCGTCAAGGCGGCCGACGGAGCGAAGACCGACAAGGACAGCCGCATGCTCGGCGAACTCACCCGCACCGACGGCCGGTGGAAGCTGAGCGCCCTGGGCCAGGCACCCGTGGGCGGCACATCGGCCGGCTGACCGGTCCCGTACCGCAGCAGTCGGCCGCAGCGAGGAGGACACCGCACCATGTCGACGACCCGACACCACATCAACCGTCAGCGACGCCGTCAGGCCCGTGAGACCGGGCCCGCCGCCTCCGCCGGGAGCCCGCAGGGCGCGGGAGCCCGGACCGGTACGGGCGGCACGGCCGTCCTGTCCCGCTCGGACGCCGCCGACGCCCCGCCCTCGCCTTCACCCACCACGCGCAAGCCCGAACCGGCCACGGCCGGAGAGAAGGCGGTGCGGGCCCGGAGGCGCCGCCCCGTGGGCCTCGTGGTGCTCTGCGCCCTGACACTGCTCCTCGGCGGGTTCGCGGGCTGGGCGCACTCGGAGGCCGAGGCGCTCAGGACCGAGCCCGCACGGAGCAACACCGCCCTGACCGACCTCGCCCGCACCAGCGAGATCAAGGGACAGGTGGCCAAGGCCGTCGACCGGCTCTTCTCCTACGACCACGCAGACCCCGGCGCCCTCGAGAAGGCCGCGAAGGAACTGCTGACGGGAAAGGCCGTCGACCAGCACCAGGAGCTGCTCGCCGACGTCCGGAAACGAGCCGACGCACAGAAGGCGGTGATCACCACCACGGTCACCGAGAGCGCGGTCGAACGGATCGACGGCGACCGGGCCCGGGTCCTCGTCTACGCCGACCAGAGCAGCGTCGCCACCACCGGGAGCAAGACCCCGGCCGACAAGAGCGACAAGGACGACAAGGCCGACGAGGGCGTGTACGCGGCGGCCATGGTCGCCGTCGACGTCGTACGCCGCGACGGCCGCTGGCTCGTCTCCGGCATAGACACTTTCGGCCGCTGAGCGCCCCAGCCCTCGCCCCCGCCCCCACCCCGCACCTCCGACGGATCCGACAGGAGTGACGACCATGTCCATACGCCGTGCCCGACGCCTGTATGCCGGCCGGGCCCGCAGGGGACTGCGAACGACCGCCCTCGCCGTGGCGGCCATGGCGGCCCTCACCGCCTCCCAGGCGCCCGGACTCACCCGGGACGCGAAGGACGCCCACGCCGGACCGGCCGCCGACGACCTCGGCCCGCCGACGGCAGGCGGCCCGTTCGCCGAACTCGCTCCACCGGGTGACGGCTCCTACCACACCGAACTCCCGCCCCTGACGGCCAGGAACGGCACATCGACCGCACCCGCCCCCGCCCCCGCGCTCGCGCGGGACATCCGCGCCCAGTCGGGCATCCCGGCCACCGTGCTGCGTGCCTACCGCGCCGCCGAGACCTCCGTCGGCAGGTCGGACCCCGGGTGCCGGCTGCCCTGGGAACTGCTCGCGGCGATCGGCAAGGTCGAGTCCGGCCAGGCGCGCGGCGGCGCGGTCGACCGGAACGGCACCACGCGGGGCCGCATCACCGGGCCGCCCCTCAACGGCCGGGGCTTCGCCCTGATCCGGGACACGGACGGGGGCGTCCACGACGGCGACACGGTCTACGACCGGGCGGTGGGCCCGATGCAGTTCCTGCCGTCCACCTGGGCCCGCTGGGGCGCGGACGGCAACGGCGACGGCCGCGCCGACCCGAACAACGTCTTCGACGCGGCGCTGGCGGCCGGACACTACCTGTGCGCCGGCGACCGGGATCTGGGCCGGGCGGCGGACCTGGACCGGGCGATCCTCAGCTACAACAACTCCCGCACCTATCTGGAACTGGTCCGGCACTGGCTGGAGTTCTACAGCCGGGGAGTCCATACCGTCCCCGACGGCAAGGGCGTCGTCCCGAAGAGCCCCGGCGCGGGCGGCGACACCCCGGCGACCGAGCCCGTCGACGGTGAGGGCGGCGGCCAGGGGAACGAGGCCGGGAACGGGGACGGGGGCGGCGGCATCGTCATCGGACCGGACCCGAGTACCACGCCGGGCACGCCGGGCAGCCCCGGACCGTCCCCTTCCGCGCCCTCCACGTCACCGGCCCCGGACCCCTCCCCGTCGCCCACCGAGACCCCGACCGGGACCCCCACCGACAGCGCGGCACCCTCGCCGGACCCGACCGGCCCGTCCCCTTCGCCCACCGACCCGGACGACTGCTCCCCGCAGCCGGGAACACCGTCCATCGACCCCACGGCCTCCCCGACCGGCGCACCCTGCCCGAGCCCGTCCACCACCTCGTCCACCTCGGCCGGGTAGGCACGGCCGAGGGGCTCAGCCCGCCCGGCCCATCCCCGCCGCGTGGGGCCAGCCCGGCGACGGGACCGCTTCCAGGCCGTTGGTGCCCCTGACCTGGGCGGCCGTGAGGCCACCGCGGGCCGGGACACCGGGCGGCGTGGGGCCGGTGGGCGGCGGGTACGCGGCGGCCGGTGCGACGGGGGCAGGCGCCGGGACCGGGGCGGGCATGGGCTGCGGGAACGGGAGCGGTGCCGGCTGGGGGACCGGCACCGCTCCGGGATACGGCACCGTGCCGGGATACGGCGCCGGCTGGGGGACCGGCGCCGGTTGCGGGACCTGCTGGGGTGCCGTCGGCACCGGCACCGGGCCGACGGTGGCCGCCGCCGGAGCGACGGGCACCGCGGCGGGGAGCGGCATTCCGGTGCCGGCGGTCTCAGCGGTGATCGCGCGCATCCCGTTCCCGTTGGTCTCGTACATCAGCCGGTCCACCGCCGCCGTGCCCGAGGTGTAGCCGTTCCCGGTCCCGATGGCGGGCTCCGGCTCGGGCACGGCGGCTCCCCTCCTGGACCCGTAGAGCACCTGTTCCAGGCCGGACACCAGGCGACGCACGTCCACCTGGGGGCGCACCACGAGACGCAGGAAGCGGCTGGACGAACCGATCTTGTTGCCGCACTCACGGACCAGGACCCGGTGCTCGGTGAGCATGCGGTCCCGCACGGCGGTGCCCTCCGCGCCCACAGGGAGGCGGACGAAGAGGAAGTTGCCCTGGGAGGGGTAGACGGTCAGGCCGGGCAGCGTGGACAACTGGCCGGTCATCTCCAGGCGGTCGCGGCGCACCTGGTGCAGGCTCTGCGCGTACTCGGCGCCGTGGTCGCGCAGCATGAACACCACGTACTCCGCGAAGGAGTTGAGGTTCCACTTGGGGAGCATGGCGCGCACCCGGCCCGCGAGCGCCGGATTGGCGACGAGGTAGCCGAAGCGGATGCCGTGCAGCCCGAAGTTCTTGCCGAGGCTGCGCAGGACGACGACGTTGGGGCGCAGCATCGCCTCCTGGACCACGCTGGGATCGGCCTCCGCGTCGGCGAACTCCAGGAAGGACTCGTCGACGACGACCAGGTCCCGGTCGGCCATCGCGTCCATGAACTGCACCAGCGCCTGCTTGTGCAGGTAGCCGCCGTCGGGGTTGTTGGGGTTGCAGATCACCACGGCCCGGGTCCCCCTGGCCCGGATGAACTCGGCGTACCGCGCGAGGTCGAGGGCGAAGCCGCCGGCTTCCTGGAGCGGGAACATGTCGACCCGTTTGCCGGTCTCCATGGGCTGGTCGGTCCAGCGGCCGAAGGTGGGGACGGGGACGGCGAGGGACTCCCGGACCAGCAGATGGTCGATCCAGGTGATCAGCTCCGTGGAGCCGTTGCCCATCGCCACGCACTGCGGCGGGAGTTGGAGCAGACTGCACAGCTCGGCGGTGATCGTGTCGGCGCTGCTCGGGTAGTACGTGATGATGTCGCGCAGCCGGCCGGCCATCTCGTCGAACATCGCCGGGGTGGGGAAGTACGGGTTGCAGGGGATGCAGAAGTCCACCGGCCCCGCGCCCGCCGCCTCGCCGCTCTCCCGCGTCAGCGCCGCCATCGACGGGCTGTGCGCCGCGGTGCTGCGGAACAGCGAGGTGACGTTGCCGGACAAGTGGACCTCCGTAGGTGGGCGGCCCGCGCGGGGGACACGGGCCGCCCCTACATACGGAGGCGGACGGGGCGCCGTTCAACGCGTGTGAAGAAAGTGTGCACTCAGGTTTGAGCGCGGTTCGGGCGGCGCCTCACGCGTCGAACGAGTGCACCGTCGACGTCCGGTAGGTCTCGCCGGGCCGCAGCACGGTCGACGGGAACGACGGCTGGTTCGGCGAGTTGGGGAAGTGCTGCGTCTCCAGGCACAGGGCGTCGCCCTGGCGGTAGAGGGCGCCGCCGGTGCCGGTCAGGGTGCCGTCGAGGAAGTTGCCGGAATAGAACTGCAGGCCCGGCTGGTCGGTGGCGATGCGGAGAGTGCGGCCCGAGGCGCGGTCGCGCAGGGTGGCGATGTGCTCGGGGCGGCCGGTGACGCCCTTGTCGAGGACCCAGTTGTGGTCGAAGCCCTTGGCGGTGACGAGCTGCGGGTGGGCGTCCCGGATGTCCCGGCCGACGGGCTTGGCCCGGCGGAAGTCGAAGGGCGTGCCGGAGACCCGCGCCAGCTCGCCCGTCGGGATCAGCCCGTCGTCGGTGGGGGTGAAGCGGGACGCCTCGATCGACAGCTCGTGGTCCTCGACGGTGCCGCTGCCCTCGCCGGCCAGGTTCCAGTAGACGTGGCTGGTGAGGTTGACGACGGTGGGTTTGTCGGTGGTGGCCTCGTAGTCGATGCGCCAGTCGCCGCGCCGGGTGAGCGTGTACGTCACCTTCGCCCGGAGCGTGCCCGGGTAGCCCATCTCGCCGTCGACGCTGGTGTAGTGCAGGACCAGGCCGACGTCGGAGCCGTCGGTGAACGGTTCGACGTCCCACACCCGGTAGTCGAAGCCGAGGGCGCCGCCGTGCAGGGAGTTCTCGCCGTCGTTGACGGAGAGCTGGTACGTGGTGCCGTCCAGGGTGAAGCGGCCCTTGGCGATGCGGTTGCCGTACCGCCCGATCAGGGCGCCGAAGTGCGGGCTGCGGGCCACGTAGTCGTCGAGGTTGTCGAAGCCGAGGGAGACGTTCTCGTGGCGGCCCCGGCGGTCGGGGATCTCCAGGCACTGCACCACGCCGCCGTACGACAGCACCTTCATCCGCGTGCCGCCGTTCTCCAGCGACCAGCGGTACACCTTCGTGCCGTCGGCGAGCTTGCCGAAGAGCTCCTTCACCGGCTTCCTGCCTCCCAAGGCGTGTGCCGTGCCGCCCACCGTGGCGGCGGCGATGCCGGCCGCGGCCGCTGATGCGAGGACCGTGCGTCTGCTCAGTTCCATGTGCGGCTCCAACTCCCGTGAAGAAGCGGGCCCCGCCCGCCACGGCCCGCCACGGCGGGCGGGCGCCACGGCGGGCGGGGCCCTGGTGACCTACGAACCGACCTTGCGCTTGTTCCACACGTCGAACCCGACCGCCGCCAGCAGTACCGCGCCCTTGATGACCTGCTGCCAGTCGGTGCCGATGCCGACGAGGTTCATGCCGTTGTTCAGCACGCCCAGGACCAGACCGCCGATGATCGCGCCGAGGACCGTGCCGACGCCGCCGCTCATCGACGCGCCGCCGATGAACGAGGCGGCGATGGCCTCCAGTTCGAAGTTGAGGCCAGCCTTGGGCGAGGCCGCGTTGAAGCGGGCGGCGAAGACCAGACCCGCCAGTGCCGCGAGCATGCCCATGTTCAGGAAGACCAGGAAGGTGACCTTCTTGTCCTTCACGCCCGACAGCTTGGCCGCCGGCAGGTTGCCGCCGATGGCGTAGATGTGGCGGCCGATGATCGCGTTGCGCATCAGGTAGCCGAAGCCGACGACCAGCACGCCCAGGATGAGCAGCACGACCGGGGCGCCCTTGTAGCTGGCGAGCAGCAGCGTGATGGTGAGGACGGCGGCGACCAGCGCGACCAGCTTCAGCAGGAACAGCTTGACCGGCGGCACGTCGAGGGAGAACTCAAGCTGCCGCCTGCGGTCGCGGACCTCCTGGTACACCACGAAGGCGATCAGCGCGAAGCCCAACAGCAGGGTGAGATTGTGGTAGTTGGTGTTCGGGCCGACTTCGGGCAGGAAGCCGTTGGCGATCTTCTGCAGGTCCTTCGGGAACGGGCCGAGGGTCTGGCCCTTCAGGACGATCTCCGTCAGACCGCGGAAGAGCAGCATGCCCGCCAGGGTCACGATGAACGACGGTATGCCGAGATACGCGATGAAGAACCCTTGCCAGGCGCCCGCGACGGCGCCGATGGCCAGACACAGGATCACCGCCACCGGCCAGGGCAGATCGTTCCTGACCATCAGGACGGCGGCCGTCGCGCCGATGAACGCCGTCAGCGAGCCGACCGACAGGTCGATGTGGCCCGCGATGATGACGAGCATCATGCCGATGGCGAGGATCAGGATGTAGCTGTTCTGCAGCACCAGGTTGGAGACGTTGCGCGGCAGCAGCAGGTCGCCGTCGGACCAGACCGCGAACAGCACCACGATCAGGCCGAGGGCCATCAGCATGCCGTACTGGCGCATGTTGCGGCGCATGCCGTCGAGCATCAGTTGCAGCAGGCCGTCGCCGGAACCCGCTCCGTCCTTGCCGGGTGGCGCCGGGGCCGGCGTCTTGGCGGTCACGTCCGTGCTCATCGGCTTACCTCTTCGTCCTTCTGGTCCTTCTGGTCCGTCTTGTCCTTCGTCATCCGACGCATCAGCGCTTCCTGCGAGGCCTCGGCCCGCGAGAACTCACCCGTCAGCCGCCCCGCCGCCATCGTGTAGATGCGGTCGCACATGCCGAGCAGTTCCGGCAGCTCGGAGGAGATGAAGACGACCGCCTTGCCCTGGGCCGCCAGCCGGTCGATGACCGTGTAGATCTCGTACTTGGCGCCCACGTCGATGCCGCGCGTGGGCTCGTCCAGGATCAGCACCTCGGGACCCGCGAAGATCCACTTGCTGAGGACGACCTTCTGCTGGTTGCCGCCGGACAGCTTGCCCGCCGGCTCGAAGACGGTCGGCGCCTTGATGTTCATGGACTTGCGGTAGTCCTCGGCGACCTGCCGCTCCCCGTGCTCGTCGACGATGCCGCGTTTGGAGACCTTGCCGAGCGCGGTCAGCGAGATGTTCCGGTTGATGGTGTCGATGAGGTTGAGGCCGTAGTGCTTGCGGTCCTCGGTGACGTACGCGATGCCGTGCTTGACCGCCTCCGGGACGGTCCTGGTGCGGATCTCGGTGCCGTCCTTGCGGACCGTGCCGCCCGCGTACCGGCCGTAGGTGCGGCCGAAGACGCTCATCGCCAGCTCGGTGCGGCCGGCGCCCATCAGTCCGGCGATGCCGACGATCTCGCCGCGCCGCACCTCGATGGAGACGTCGTCGACGACCTTGCGCTGCTGGTCGATGGGGTGGTGCACGGTCCAGTCGCGGATCTCCAGGGCCGGGGCGGCCCCCTCCTCGGGCCGGTGCGGGGTCCGGTCCGGGAAGCGGTTCTCCAGGTCGCGGCCGACCATGCCGCTGATGATCCGGTCCTCGGTCGTCTCCTTCGCCTTCACGTCGAGCGTCTCGATGGACTTCCCGTCGCGGATGATCGTGACCGAGTCGGCGACCCGGCGGATCTCGTTCAGCTTGTGCGAGATGATGATCGAGGTCATGCCCTGCTCCTTCAACTGAAGGATCAGGTCGAGGAGTTTGCCGCTGTCCTCGTCGTTGAGCGCCGCCGTCGGCTCGTCGAGGATGAGCAGCTTCACCTTCTTCGACAGCGCCTTGGCGATCTCCACCAACTGCTGCTTGCCCACGCCGATGTCGGCGACGCGGGTCTCGGGGTGCTCGTCGAGACCGACCCGGCGCAGCAGCTCGGTGGCGTGCTTCAGGGTGTCGGTCCAGTTGATCAGTCCGCGCTTGGCGTGCTCGTTGCCGAGGAAGATGTTCTCCGCGATGGACAGGAACGGCACCAGCGCCAGCTCCTGGTGGATGATCACGATGCCGTGCTGTTCGCTCGCCCGGATGTCCTTGAACCGGCAGGTCTCGCCCTCGAAGAGGACGTCCCCCTCGTAGCTGCCGTGCGGATGGACTCCGGAGAGCACCTTCATCAGGGTTGACTTGCCGGCGCCGTTCTCTCCGCAGATGGCGTGGACCTCGCCCTGGCGAACGGTCAGCGTGACGTCCGACAGCGCTTTGACACCGGGAAAGGTCTTGACGATCGAGCGCATTTCCAGGACGGGTCCCGCCATGGTCGTGCCTTCCAATCCTTGATGGGGCCCGGTTAGCTGAGCTGGTCCTCGGTGTAGTAGCCGCCGTCGACGAGGACTTCCTTGTAGTTGCTCTTGTCGACGCTGACCGGCTCCAGCAGGTAGGCCGGCACGACCTTGGCACCGTTGTCGTACGACTTGGTGTCGTTGACCTCGGGCTTCTTGTCGTTCAGGACCGCGTCGACCATGTTCGAGGCGACCTTGGCGAGCTTGCGCAGGTCCTTGAAGACGGTCTGCGTCTGCTGGCCCGCCTTGATCGACTTCACCGAGGCGATCTCGGCGTCCTGGCCCGTGACGATCGGCATGGTCTTGCTGCCGGAGCCGTAGCCGTCGGACTTCAGGGCGGACAGGATGCCGATGGAGATGCCGTCGTAGGGCGAGAGCACCGCGTCGACCCGGGCGCTGCGGTAGCTGGAGGTGAGCAGGTCGTCCATGCGGCTCTGCGCGGTGCCGCCGTCCCAGCGCAGGGTGGTGACCTGGTTGAGGGCGGTCTGCTTGGACCGGACGACCAACTGGCCCTTTTCCATGTAGGGCTTCAGGACGTTCATCGCGCCCTGGAAGAAGTACTTGGTGTTGTTGTCGTCGTTGGAGCCGGCGAACAGCTCGATGTTGAAGGGGCCCTTCTTGCCCGCCTTCAGACCGAGCTTGTCGACGATGTAGCTGCCCTGCAGCTCGCCGACCTTCTCGTTGTCGAACGAGGCGTAGTAGTCGACGTTCTCGGTGCCCAGGATCAGCCGGTCGTAGGAGATGACCGGGATGTCGGCGTCCTTGGCCTGCTGCATGACGTTGCCGAGGGACTTGTTGTCGATCGCGGCGACGATCAGGGCGTCCACACCCTGCGTGATCATGTTCTCGATCTGGGAGACCTGCTGGTCCGGGTCGTCCTGGCCGTAGACGAGCTTGGTCTCGAACCCCTTGGCCTTCAGTTCCTTCTCGACGTTGGCGCCGTCGGTGATCCAGCGCTCGGAGGACTTGGTCGGCATCGCGATGCCGACGGTGGCGCCGTCGCTGCCTCCCTTGTTGTCGTCCTCGCTGCCGCCCTCGCTGTTCTGGCCGCAGGCGGTCAGCGTGAGGGCGAGGGAGGCGGCGGAGGCTATGGCGGCGAGTGCGGCTCTGCGGTTGCGCATGGTCATCATCCTTGATGTGGAGGCTGGGCCCGACGACACAGGTGTGTGGGATTGTGCGCGGTCATGTCTTCTTTTGTGAAGGGAGTTTCCGGAACGTTATGACGAGATCTCGAACCGGTTGAGCGACCCCGGCAGCCGGGTGCCGAGCGGCGCCATCCCCCCGTCCGCTCCGTGCCGGGCGAGCAGGTCGAGGGCGAGCCGGCCGCGCCGCACCCGCTCCTTGGCCGTGGCCAGGGTCAGTTCCCGCAGGTGGTGCCCGTACGGATAGATCCCGGGCGCCTTGGAGAGGCCGAACTTCAGGTACAGCGGGGCGCCGCGCCGGACCAGCTCGGCGACCTCGTACATCCGCACGTAGCCGCCGAGGTCGTCGGGAGCCTCGATGTACATGTCCATGGGCGCGGCCGAAACCCGTCGTATTTCGGTCAGATGATCTGGCGTCAGGTCGCTGGGGACGTTGATGGAGTCGGCGCCGAGCCGCTCGTACACCGCGTACGAGGCCGGGTTGACCGGCCCGACGAGCGCCGAGAGCTTCAGCGTGGTGCCGGCGGGGATGACACCGGCGCTCCGGGCCCGGTGCAGCGTCCACAGCACGCCCTCGTCGGCGACCAGCAGGCACGTGACGCCCAACTCGGTTGCCCGGACAGCGTCTTCGACGCACCCGGCGACCGCGGCGTGGCCGCGCGCCCGAAGGCCCGCGCCGCCCGAGTCGGTCCGGGTGGAGCCGCCGATGTCCCAGGTGCCGCGCGGGCCGGTGAACAGGCAGAGCTCGATGTCGCGTTCGGCGGTCGCCTCGACCATCTCGGTGATCTCCGAGTCGGTCAGCATCCACACGCCGCTGCCCTGGCTGATCCGGTGGATCGGCACGTCCAGCCGCGAGGACTCCTTGAGGACCACCCCCAGCGCCTCCGGCCCCTCGCAGGAGGGGATCTCGGTGCGCCAGCGGCCACCGCCCGGGAAGGAGTGCGGCGAGGCGTCGGCGGGATCGGGGGCGGGCGCGGCCAGGCCGAGGGCGGTGAGCGCCTGCTCACCGGGCCTGCGTGCGGCGGCCGTGGCGGAAGCGTCGGTCACAAGCTGTCCTTAGTGTTCGGTATGTCGGACGAGGTTCGCGACGGTGGGCGCGAGACGGTCCGTCCGGTGGGTGTACGCCGGTACGGAGGCCGTCAGGTCGCCCCCGTACCGGCGTACGGCTCAGGGGCGGGCGTCCGGATGCACCGGATGGACCGGATCGGTCGGATGGACCGGATCGGTCGGATGGACCGGATCGGTCGGATGCACCGGATGGGCCGGTTGGACCGGATCGGTCGGATGCACCGGATGGGCCGGTTGGACCGGATGAGCCGGATGCAGCAGCACCTTCCCGACCTTCGGGTCGCCGGAGCCCACCAGCCCGATGGCCTCGGAGAACTCCGCGAGCGGCAGTTCGTGCGTCACCAGCGGCCGCGGGTCAAGGAGGCCGGCCGCGAAGACCCGCACCGTGTGCGCCCAGGCGTCCGGCGGCGCTCCGAAGACGGTGTGCACCTCCAGTTGCCGTACGACCAGCCCGGTGGGGTCGAGACCGTCGGCACCCGGCGCCGGGATGCCGGTCAGCACCAGCCGGCCGCCCCTGCGCAGCAGCGCGGCGGCCGTGCGGGCGGCGTCCGCGGACCCGGCGGTCTCGATCACGACGTCGAAGTCGTCCGGGAGCGGCCGGTCCTTCGTACGGAAGTCGGTCGCGCCGAACTGCCGCGACAGCGCCTCCCGGTCCCCGCGGGTACCGACGACCAGCAACTCGGCCGGGGACGCGGCGCGCAGGAACTGCACCGCGAACATGCCGAGCGTGCCGGTGCCGACGACGGCGACCCGCTCGCCGGGCCGGGCGTTCGCCTTGAGCGCGGCGGCGGCGATGCAGGCCGCGGGCTCAAGGAGGGCGGCGGCGGTGAGGTCGGCGTCGTCCGGCAGGACGTGCAGGAGCCGGGCGGGCAGGGTCAGCGTGGGGGCCATGGCGCCCGGCTGGGTGAACCCGGTCTCCTCGTACCCCGCCGTGCACAGTGTCGTCTCGCCCGCGTGACAGCGGTCGCACACCTGGCAGTTGCGAAAGCCCTCACCGACCACCCGGCGCCCGACCAGCGACGCGGGCACCCCGGCGCCGGTCCGCGCCACGGTCCCGGACCACTCGTGCCCGGGGACGAGCGGGTAACGCACGTACCCCTCGGGCCGGTTGCCCTGGTAGACCTCGCGGTCGCTGCCGCAGATCCCGGCCGCGTGGACGCGCACCAGCGCCTCGCCGGGCCCCGGCTCACGCGGCTCGTGCGGAACGAGCCGGTGCACCCCCGGCGCCTCGACGACGACCGCGTCGCTCATGCCTCGGCCCCCTTGGGCCTGCGCTGCTCCCAGCCCTCGGCCCACAGGTCGAACCGCGCCTGCTGCTGCGGGAACTCGGCCGCCGCGTCGGTGTCCAGCTCGACGCCGAGACCGGGCGCGTCGGAGACGTGGAAGCACCCGTCCTCCGGATCGACCTGCGGAGCGCCCTTCACCACCTTCTTGATCTCGGCGTCCGCGAAGTCGTTGAAGTGCTCCAGGATCTTGAAGTTCGGGGAGGTGAACCCGACCTGGAGGGAGGCCGCGGTCAGTACAGGACCGCCCACGTTGTGCGGGGCGACGAGGGTGTAGTGCGTCTCGGCGGTGGCGGCCAGCTTCCGCGTCTCCCAGATGCCGCCGATGTGACCGACGTCGGGCTGGACGATGTCCACCGACTGGTCCTCGAACAGCTCGCGGAACTCGATCCGGTCGTGGATGCGCTCACCCGTGGCGACCGGGACGTCGACCTTCTCGGCGACCTTCCGCAGCGCCTTGAGGTTCTCCGGCGGGACCGGCTCCTCCAGCCAGGCCGGCTTGAAGGGCGCCAGTTCGTGCGCGAGCCGGACGGCGGTGGAGGGCGAGAACCGGCCGTGCATCTCCAGCATCAGCTCGGCGTCGGGCCCGATGGCGTCCCGCACGGCCTCGATGAGCGACACGGCGTAGTTCGTCTGCCGCTGGTCCAGCTCGAAGTGCCCGGTGCCGAACGGGTCGATCTTCAGCGCCCGGTACCCGCGCTCCATGACGCCCTGCGCGGCCTTGTGGTACGCCTGAGGGGTCCGCTCGGTCGTGTACCACCCGTTGGCGTAGGCCTTCACCCTGTCGGTGACCCTGCCGCCCAGTAGCTGCCACACCGGGACGCCGAGGGCCTTGCCCTTGATGTCCCAGCACGCCATCTCGACGACGGCGATGCCGGACATCACGATCTCGCCGGCGCGGCCGTAGTCGCCGTACTTCATGCGGCAGACCAGGTCCTCGACAGCGAACGGGTCCGAACCGAGAATGTGGTTGGCCTCGGCCTCCTTCAGATAGCCGAGGAGCGCGTCGGTGTGCCCCAGCATCCGGGTCTCGCCGACTCCGGTGAGGCCCTCGTCGGTGTGCACCTGGACGTAGGTCAGGTTGCGCCACGGCGTCCCGACCACGTGTGTGCTGATTCCGGTGATGCGCACGGCGGCTGCCCTTCGCTCTGTTCGATATTTCGTCACTCGTTCGAAATGCTGGCGTGACAGTAAGGACGGGGTGCTCGGAGTGTCAATGGGTCGGACACATAACGGTTTCGGCAGTTTCGAGGGCGGGGAGAAGATGCGGTCGCGGGCTTCCCCACACAACATTCACAGTGACCTCTAGGAACGCACCCGTCCCGGAACTTAACCTTCCCGCGACATGGACTACTGCAACCCGTGCCGAAGGCACCTCAACGGCGCTCTCGCCTGCCCGGGGTGCGGCACGCCTGCCGAAGAACCTCACGCGTCCGACGCGCGGCTGACGGCGAGTGAGGAAGCCTCGCCGCGCCTCGCGGACGAGGCGGACGGGTCCGACGAGACCCCCGACGACGCCGAACCCGGCGCCCGGTCCAGCCGCCGTGACCGCAAGGCCGCCGCGCACCGCAGGCGCCGCCGCAGGACCCTGCTCATCGCCGCGGGCTTCGTCCTCGCGGCCGGGGGCCTGAGCCTCGCCGAACTCGGCACGGACGCCCCGCACTCCCCGCAGAAGCCGGCGGCGGCGGGCGGCGAGACGCCGGACGGCGAGTCGCCGCGGGAGGTGGGGGAGGCGTCGGCGGTACCGGTCGACGCCACCTCGGGCACGACCACGACCTCGGGCACCCCGTCCGCCGGTGCGTCGGCGTCGACAACGGTGTCGGCATCCCCTTCGGAGTCCCCGGAGGCGACGAAGCCGGAAACGGCCACCGAGCCCAACCCTCCGGCGGCCTCCCGCTCCCAGTCCCCGGGCCCCACCGGCCCCGCGAACACGGACCCGTCGTCCCCCGACTCCAACGACGACCCGCCCCCGACGACGACCCCTGCCCCACCGGAACCCCCGGACCCGACCCCGACGGAGACCTGCGACCGCTTCCTGTGGTGGTGCACGTAGAGGTTCGAGGGCAGCTCGCTTTTGGGGTCACGTGTCGAGCAGGCTGGGGGCGAAGATGTCCTCAGAGGTCAACAACTGCTTGGACAGGCCCTGTTCGTGGTGGTAGCGCAGGAAGGTGTCGACGGCCTTGCGGTTGGCGTCGACGCCGTAGGGCCACCAGTCCTCCCCCAGCAGCGCACGGTTCTCGGCGAAGAGCTCGCTGAACCAGGGGGTGATCACGGACATGTGCTGCTTCGCGGCGTCGGCCCGGTACCGGTCCTGCACGATCTCCTTGGCCTGGCTGAACGCGCGGTAGACCGATTCCACCAGGCTCGGCTCCGCTGCCAGTTCGCGGCGGATCGCGACGACGTGCATCATCGGGAAGATGCCGGTGCGGCGGTAGTAGTCGCGCTCAACGGCTTCGTAGTCGGGGAAGAGCCGGCGGATCTTCTTTGTCGAGCCGTCGAGCAGGCCCTGCGGCACGTCGACGGACATCAGGGCATCTATCTCCCCGCTCTCGAGCATGGCCCCCAGGGTCTGCTCACCCTCGGTGTGACGGACGTACACGCCGTCCGGGACGGGCTGGGGGATCCAGTCGAAGGACGGGATCGGGTGGTCGGTGCCGCCGATCACCCAGTTCATCCGGTCCGGCGTCACCCCGAAGTCGTCCGCCAGGACACCCTTGGCCCAGACGCCCGGGTCGTGGCCGTACAGCGCGAACTCGCCGACGGTCCTGCCCGCCAAATCCTCCGGCCGCTCGATCCCGCTGTCGGTGTTCACGAACCATGCCGAGTGGCGGAAGTTGCGGTTCGGGAAGATCGGCAGAGCCAGGAACGGCGAGTCGTCCAGGTCGAAGGTGCGCAGGAAGTAGGTCAGCCCGAACTCGGCGATGTCCAGATCGCCTTCGGCCATGCGGTGGAAGACGTCGGAGATGAGCGGCGAGGTCTCCAACGCCGCGCTCACACCGTCGATCGTGACCCTCCCGTCGAAGAGGGGTTCAGTGTGCTCGTAGCGGTAGACACCCACGGAGAGGTTTCGATCGCCCATGACAGGCCCCTTCTGTTTACGTGAATGACCTTTCACTTTTAGACTGGAACTGCGACCTGTCAATGTCAAGGCGAATCATCGTTCACGTTTGGAGGAGGGTCGGCCTGTGCCCCGCATCACCCCTGCTCGCCGGGAGGCGAACCGCGCTCAGATCATCGCCGCAGCGCGGCGCTGCTTCGCCCGCGACGGTTTCCATCAGACCTCGATGCCCGACATCGCCACCGAAGCGGGCGTGGCGGTCGGCGCCCCGTATCGCTACTTCACCGGCAAGGACGAACTGATCCTGGAGATCGCCGGGGAGGCGTTCCGGCTGATCTTCGATCCGATCCGGCGGATCGTCGACGCGGCCGAGAACGTCACCGCCGCTGATCTTGTCGAGGCGGCGATGACCCGGGTGAGCGGTGACGAGGCGGCCGACGCGGCGGGCAACACCGTTCCCGTCGACGAGCTCCTGCGCTGCGCCGTCCAGTCGTGGGCCGAACTCCTGCGCGACGAGGGGCTGCGACAGCGCGCCAACACCGGCTTCGAACGGGTCCGCGGGCGGGTGGCCGACGCGCTGCGCGCCGGTCAACGGGCAGGCACTGTGCCGGCCGAACTCGACCCCGACCGCGGATCGCGGGTGGTCATGGCGCTCCTGCACGGGTTCGTGCTGCAACGCACGGCATTCGGGCTCGAAGACACCGCCGGCTTCGCACACGAGGTCCGCCTCGCCCTCAGGGATGCAAGCGTGCTGAAGCTGAACGAGGACCGGCGACCGGACGGTGGCTGAAGCGGGAGCGCGGTGCGTTCCTGGTGGCGGCCCCCCGGAGAGTGGTCGACGTCGGTGAGCCGGGCCGTGCGTCAGCAGACGGCCTCCCCAGCCCCTTCGCTCGGCGACACGGTCTTGAGAACCACCCAGACGCTTTTGCCGACAACTTCCTGGGTGACCCCCATGTCGTCGGCAACGTCCCGGGCAAGTCGTAGACCGCGCCCGGAACATGCCTCCGGGTCCGCCTCCGGGACGTCGACATCGAGCTGTCGGTCGCCGCTGTCACGCACCGCGAGGCGGATCACCGAGCCGTCGAGCGTGAGACTCACGCAGTACTCCCTGCCGGGCGGCGCTCCGTGGAGGATCGCGTTGGTGGCCAACTCCGATACGCAGAGCGTTATGTCGTCCAGCCGATCGGTGCGACCCCATCCCGTCAAGACCTGACGAACGAAGGCACGGGCGTCGCGCACCGAGGCGCGCGAGCGTGGGAAACGGCGGTGTCGCGACAAGGACACGGGGGCCACCTCACGGAGTTGGGGGCGTCCGACGAAGCGCAACCTTATCGCTTTTCGTGAAAGGTGGCTAGGTGGCATGATGGTGAGGAACACACGGGCGAAGTCGCCTAACGTTGGCCCCCGATGGGCGTAAGTGTCGGCCGCGAGGAGGGCCTCATGAGTGCGAGCAGTTGGGTCAGCACGTCTCTTCCGTATCTGACGCCGCAGGAGAAGGGCCACGGCGACGCCTGGGGCGCGGAGGCCGAGGCGCAGGGCCGCCGGGGAACCCAGCGCATCCTGCATGCCGGCGAGGTACCGGCGCCCGCCGAGGTGGCGAAACTTCTGGGCATCGCCGAAGCAGAACCGGTCGTCGTGCGTCGGCGTCTGATCCTCCTCGACGAGCTGCCGAACGAGCTGACCGACACGTACTACCCGCTGGCCGTCGCCCAGGGCACCGCCCTGGCGCGCACTGCCAAGATCCGTGGCGGCGCGGTCACGCTGCTAGCCGAACTCGGCCACATCGGCGTCCTGGTGCGCGAGGACGTGACGGCCACGATGCCGGACGAGGGAGAGCGCCGGACCATGGAGACCGCCCCCGATGAACCGGTGCTGCGGCTCACCCGAGTGACGCTCGACCGCGAGGACCGCCCGATCCAGGTGGATCGTATGGTGATGCCTGCCCTGCGGCAGAGGCTGCGCTACGAGATCGAGATCGGATGACCGTGCCCCAGGCGGAAACGGAAGGCGTCGACGGTCGCTCCCTCCACGAGCGCATCGCCGCCGACCTGCGCGACGACATCATGAGTGGCGAACTGGCGCCAGGCGCGAGCCTCCCCTCCACGGCACGGCTCAAGGAGCGCTTCGACGCGTCGAACGCCACGGTGCAGAAGGCGTTGCAGCTCCTCAAAGAGGAGGGTCTCGTGGTCGGCAGGGCCGGAGCCTCCGTCACCGTCCGCGAGCACCGGCAGCGTACGGTCTCACCGGCCGCGCTCACGACAGCGGACCGCTGGCTCGCGGAGGCCGCCAAGCACGGCACCCGCGCCCGCAGCGTCCTCCGTGATGTCGCGGAGGTCCGCCCACCCGTCGACGTCCGTTCCGTCTTCGGCCTCTCCGTAGACGGCACGGCACTGCTGCGCAGTCAGATTCTCCTGATCGACGACGAACCCGCCGAACTCGCCGACTGCTATTACCCGTTGGGCATCGCCAGGGACACGGAGCTCATGGAGCGGCGCCGGATCAAGGGTGGTGCACCCGCGCTGCTGGCCAAACTGGGCCACCCCGCCCGCCGAAGCGTGGACCGAGTCTCCGCGCGGATTCCGACCCAGGAGCAGTACCAGGCACTGCACCTCACCAGCAGCACGCCCGTCCTGCGCACCCTCCGGGTCGTCCACGGTGACGGTGACGGTGACGGACCGGTCGAGGTGACGGTCATGGTGAAGGCCGGGCACCTCTACGAGTTGCAGTACGAGTTCGAAACGCGGTGATGGTCAGCCTTCCGGCGAGCCCTCCCCGACCATCAGCCGCAACGCGTCCCGCAGGGCCACCCGTTCCCCCTCCGAAAGCCCCGCCAGTGGCTCCCGTGCGAACCGCAGTGACTCCCGCAGCCCCCGCGCCACCCGCCGTCCCTCCTCCGTCGCCGCCGCGACCTTCACGCGCCGGTCGCCGGGGTCGGGCCGCCGTTCGACCAGCCCCCGTGCCTCCAGCCGGTCCACGATCCCTGTGACGTTCGACGGCTCGCACTTCAGCTTGTGGGCCAGCTTCCGCATCGGCAGCGGCTCCAGCGACAGCAGGCTCAGCAGCTTGGCCTGGGCCCCGGTCAGGGCGCGCTCCGCCGCCGCCTCCTCGTAGTCCGCGTGGAAGCGGGCCACGACCTCGCCGATCAGCTCGACGACCTCGAGGGTGAGAGCGTCGGGTCGGCGCGTCGTGTCGCGTGGTGTGGCCATGGAATCCAGGGTACCCATTTGTTTGACATTCTGAAATGTTCAGCCGCATGGTTGTTTCAGGTACTGAAACACTTGCCATCCAGCCCAGGAAGGTCCCCATGACCGAGTCCCCCGCCCTCCCCGCCGTCAACCGCGAATGGCACCTGGTCACCCGCCCGGTCGGCTGGCCGAAGCCCGAGGACTTCGCGCTCGTCGAGGCGGAGGTCCCCACCCCGGGTGAGGGCCAGGTGCTGGTGCGCAACCTGTTCGTCTCCGTCGACCCGTACATGCGCGGCCGCATGAGCGCCGCCAAGTCCTACGCCGCCCCCTACGAGCTGGGCAAGCCCATGCTGGGCGGCGCGGTCGGCGAGGTCGTCGCCTCCAACGCCGAGGGCATCGCCGTCGGCGACCACGTCCTGCACTACTTCGGCTGGCGCGAGTACGCCGCCGTGGACGCGAAGAACGCCGTCAAGGTGGACCCGCAGGCGGCGCCGCTGTCGACGTACCTCGGCGTGCTCGGCATGACCGGGCTCACCGCATACGTCGGCCTGCTGCACACCGCCTCCTTCAAGCAGGGCGACGCCGTCTTCGTCTCGGGTGCGGCGGGCGCCGTCGGCAGCCAGGTCGGCCAGATCGCGAAGCTCAAGGGCGCCTCCCGGGTCATCGGCTCGGCCGGCTCGGACGAGAAGGTCAGGCTGCTCCTCGACGAGTACGGCTTCGACGCGGCCTTCAACTACAAAGACGGCCCGGTGCGCGAGCAGCTCCGCGCCGCCGCCCCGGACGGCGTCGACGTCTACTTCGACAACGTGGGCGGCGACCACCTGGAGGCCGCCATCGGCTCCCTCAACCTCAACGGCCGTATCGCCATCTGCGGCGCGATCTCCGTCTACAACAACACCGCGCCCGCGCCCGGCCCGAAGAACCTCCCCCGCCTCATCCAGACCCGCGGCCGCATCGAGGGCTTCCTGGTCGGTGACCACTACGACCTCCAGCCGAAGTTCGTCGAGGAGGTCGGCCCCTGGGTCCGCTCGGGCGAGCTGAAGTACCGCGAGACGGTCGTCCAGGGCATCGAGAACAACCTGGACGCTTTCCTCGGGGTCCTGCGCGGAGACAACACCGGCAAGATGATCGTCAAGCTCTGAGCCCTTGCCGGACTGCCCTTCACTGCACTTCCGGCATGCGGTAACGTCTTTCCGAAATTCGTCGTGATCGTGGGCGCGAGTCACGGCGGACCGAGGAGGAAGACACCCCTATGCCCATCAAGCAGTCCGAGGTCCTCTACACCGCCGTGGCCACCGCCGAGAACGGCCGCGACGGACGGGTGGCCACCGATGACGGCAAGCTCGACGTGGTCGTGAACCCGCCCAAGGAGATGGGCGGCAACGGCGCCGGCACCAACCCCGAGCAGCTCTTCGCCGCCGGATACAGCGCCTGCTTCCAGGGCGCGCTCGGCGTCGTGGCCCGCCAGGAGGGCGCCGACGTCACCGGTTCGACCGTCACCGCGAAGGTCGGCATCGGCAAGAACGACGACGGGTTCGGGATCACCGTCGAGATCTCCGCCGAGATCCCGGCGGTCGACGCCGCCACCGCGCGGTCCCTGGTGGCCAAGGCCCACCAGGTCTGCCCGTACTCCAAGGCGACCCGCGGCGACATCACGGTGACGCTCGCCTGACCGCTTCCAGTCCCCGTACGGCACGTATTTCTGTTGACCAACGGATTGACGGCTCATAGATTCCCGTCTGTCCTGACCAATGGTCCAGACCAGAAATAGGGGTTGGTTTCGGCGTGACGCGGGCAGCGGGAGCGCGGTCGGGAGCAGCCACCGGGGCCAAGCCCACCGAGGCCGGGGAGATCGGCATCTTCTCGCCGCCGTATCTCGCCGCCACGCTGACCTTCGCCGTGGTGATGTTCCTGACCGGCTTCGCCGCGCTCGCCGTGGTGCCCACCCTGCCGACCGCCGCCCGCGAGCTGGACGGTGTGTCCCTGTTCCCCGTCGTGGCGGGCTGCTTCGTCGCAGCGAGCCTCCTCGGCGGGGTGCTCGGGGGGCACTGGGCGGACCGGGTGGGCGCCCGGCGCCCGTTGGCGCTCGGCATGGTGCTGTCGGTGCTCACGCTGCTGGTGTCCGCGTCCAGCACGTCGGTGTGGCAGCTCGCCGCCGGCCGGTTCCTGGACGGGCTGGCCGCCGGCATGGTGGCGGTGTCGGTGACCACCGCCATCGGCCAGGCCTACCCCGAGCACCTGCGGCCCAGGATGCTCGCCATGATGAGCGCGAGCTGGGTCGTCCCGTCACTGATCGGCCCCCCGCTGGCCGGAGTGGTCGTCGAAGCGTGGTCCTGGCGCGTGGTCTTCTACGGGCTGGCCGTGCTGACCGCCCTGCCCGCTCTGGCCCTCGTCGTCGTCCTGCGCGACCGTCCGGGCGGCGGGCGGTCGGACGGCACGGACGCTGCGGCCGGTCTGCCGTCCGCGGACGAACGGGCCGTCCGTCCGCCGCTGCTGGTGGCGGCGATGCTCAGCGTGGGTGCGGCGCTCGGGCAGTACGGCGTGTCCGCCTGGGACGTGCGCCACATGGTGTTCGCCGTCGCCGGCGTCGTGCTGCTCGCGGTGTTCGCGCCCAGGCTGCTGCCGCGCGGGACCTGGCGCAGCGCCCGGGGCCTGCCCACCGCGGTGCTGCTGCGCGGCCTGACCTCCGGCACGTTCTTCACGGTGGAGGCCCTGGTGCCGCTCATGCTGATCACCGAACGGAGGGTCGACGCGCTCGTGATCGGCATGGCCTTCACCGCCTCCGCGCTGCTGTGGGCCGGCGCCTCCTGGGTGCAGGGCAAGGCGCTCCAGCACGTCGCCCGGCACCGGCTCGTCACCGTGGGCGCGCTGGTCATGGCCCTGTCCGTCGCTCTCGCGGTGACCGGCTGCGCCGACGGCGTGCCCGCGGCCACGGCGGCGGCGGCCATGCCGCTGTCCGCCATCGGCATGGGCTTGCTCGACCCCTGCGTCACCGTGCTGTCCCTCAAACACAGCGCACCGCACCGCCAGGGCCGGACCACCGGCGCCATGCAGACCAACATGAACCTCGGTCAGGTCGTCGTACTCGCCCTGGCCTTCGCGGTGCTCAACGGCTCCCTCGCCGCCGGCGCCTCCCCTCTCGGCGGATACGGCCTGGCCTTCGGACTGCTCCTCGTACCGACCCTGTTGGTCGCAGTTCTCGCCGTCCGCGCCCGGGGCGACCGGTAAGGTCGTACCCATGCGCGATCTTGGGGCGGGATTCGGTCATCTCCTGAAGGGCCAGCGCTGGGTGGCCCGGCACGGCAGGAGCTACGGCTTCGGGCTCGTCCCGGGCCTGATCACCCTCGTCCTGTATGTGGGCGTGCTGATCGCGCTCGCGCTGTGGGGCGACGACTTCGTCGGCTGGGCGACCCCCTTCGCCGACGACTGGTCGAGCCCCTGGCTCGGACTCTTCCGCGGGTTCCTCACCGCCGTGCTGTTCGCCCTCGCCCTGCTCCTGGCCGTCCTCACCTTCACCGCGGTCACCCTGCTGGTCGGCCAGCCCTTCTACGAGGCCCTCTCCGAGCGGGTCGACCGCGACGTCTCCCCGGACGGCACCGCTCCCGAGTCCGACCTGCCGCTCTGGCGCGAGCTGTGGATCTCGGGGCGCGACAGCCTGCGGATCCTCGCCCGCGCCGCCGTCTGGGGCGTGCTGCTCTTCGCGCTCGGCTTCATCCCGGTCGTCGGCCAGACGGTGGTCCCGGTGGTCGGCTTCCTCGTCACCGGCTTCTTCCTCACCGAGGAGCTGGCCGCCGTCGCCCTCCAGCGCCGCGGGGTCGAGCTGCGTGAGCGCCTCGCGCTGCTGCGCTCCCGCAGGATGCTGGTCTGGGGCTTCGGCACCCCGCTGGGCGTGTCCTTCCTGGTGCCGTTCGTCGCGGTGTTCCTGATGCCGGGCGCGGTCGCGGGCGCCACGCTCCTCGCCCGCGAGCTGCTGGGCGAGGAGACCCGCGACGGGGACGACCGCGACGGGGACGACCGGGCCGGCGACGGTCCCGCGGGCGACGGTCCCGCGGGCGGCGACCCGGCCGGTGGCGGCTCCGCCGACCCGTCTGTCAGCTCCGGTCCGGCCCCGACGCGCTGACCGCCACGGTCAGGATCGCCCGCGTCTGCGCCATGATGTCCAGCCGGTTGCGTACGAACGCCGGGTCGGTGACCGCGCCCGTCGCCGGGTCGGAGTTCCCGGCCCCGAACTGGAGCACCGGCGTGTGGACGTGCCCGCCCGGCAGCGTGCCGTGCAGCCCGAGCCGGTCCCGCAGCAGCGTCGCGCGATAGGCGATCTCGTTGGAGAGGTAGTTCCCGCCGCCCCCCGCACGGGCCGTCGAACCGGGAGTGGGCCCGTCCGGCCGGACGACCGACTCGGTCCCTCCGGCCGGGATCTCGGTCACGCTCGTGTTGTCGTACACCGGGAAGCGGCCGGTGTCCGCGGCCGTGATCGCCGCGTACGGCAGCGTGGTCGTCGTCCACTGCGGCTGCGAGGCCGGGTCGGCCACGGGGACCGTCTCCGTGCGGGAGACGTTGTCGTTGTCGGGGAAGCCGCCCCGCCAGGCCCCGTTGGTCCGCTCCACGTCGAACCGCCCGACCCTGCCCTGACTGACGGTGGTGAACAGGTCCACCCTCGGCAGATACGGCCGCAGCGCCCGCTCCACCGTGCCGTCCGCGAAGTCCCGCCACCGCACCGGGAACATCGCCGTCTCCACCCGCGCGGGGCCGTCCGGGGTGTCGATCACCGTGCCGTCCAGCGCGAGCGCGACGGCGCCGGACGGGTTGGAGATCCGGATGCCCCGGTCCAGGGTGGTAACTGCGCACCGGGGTGCGTACGAGGTCGTGTTAACTCGATCGCGTGACATTCCGGGAGCGGGCTTGCGGTGCTCTGGGCTGATCGGGTTAACGTGACCGTGCGATCTGGGACGCCGGGAACGGAGCCAGCGTGCGGAGCCCCCTCTCCTCCAGGGAGAAGGTTTGGGGCCTCTCCGTCGCCCTCTGTCCGTACCCATTCGGCCAGGCCGCAAGGGAACCGGCCTCCCGGGATCGGACCACGGACAGGATCCGTGTCGCCGCCTCGGGGTTGAGTACGCCAGGGACCAGTGCGCCCAAGACCGTTCGGGGCGCGCGGCTGAGAGGGATTCGCTCTTGCTCAGTCTTCAGGAACGGTCGAAGCCGGTGAGCAGCACATGCTCATGCACCGGCCCCCGCCCTTGCCGTGCCCGGTGTGCGGCAAGGGCAGGTTGCTCTGACGGTGCGAGGTGCGCTCCAGCTCCGTCGGCAGTGCGGTCCGCCGCCGCTCCTCGACGGTCGGTGCGGGGGCGGTGCCCGCCGGGGGAGTGGCCGTGGCCGCCGTCGCCGTCGTGGGGGCCGCGAGTCCCGCCACCAGGGCCAGTCCGAGTACGCCGATCCGAACGCGTATGGGTGTCAAGGGAGTCCAGGTCCTTCCGTCGCCGTGGGGTGCGCTGCCGGACGGCGGAAGTATCGCGTGACGGAAGGGGCGCGCGCTACGGCACGGGCGGGGTGGACGGGTCGCGCTCCCGATTCGAACGCTGGTGAGCGAGGCAGGATGAACACGTTCACGGAGTCGACGAGGAGGTCCCCGCGGTGGCGGACTCAGAGGCACGGGCAGAGGCAGAGGCAGAGGTAGAGGCAGGGACAGGGACGCGGGAGACGGGGACGCGGGAGATGGGGACGCGGGCGGCGGTGGGCGCGGAGGACGCGGCCCGGGAGGCGGCCGTCGAGGCGGCACTCGCACGCCTCGGCCTGGACGCGAAGGCCCGGCTGCTGTCCGGACAGGACATGTGGACGCTGCCCGCCCTGCCGGAGATCGGTCTGAGGTCCCTGGTGATGTCCGACGGCCCCGTCGGCGTGCGCGGCGTCCGCTGGACCTCCGACGACCCGTCCGTGGCCCTGCCCTCGCCGACCGCGCTCGCCGCCTGCTGGGACCCCGGCCTCGCCCACCGGGCCGGGGTGCTGCTGGCACAGGAGGCCCGCCGCAAGGGCGTCCACGTGCTGCTCGCCCCCACGGTCAACCTGCACCGCTCCCCGCTCGGCGGCCGGCACTTCGAGGCGTACAGCGAGGACCCGTACCTGACCGGCCGGATCGGCACCGGCTACGTCCGGGGCGTCCAGTCCGGCGGCGTCGGCACCACCATGAAGCACTTCGTCGCCAACGACGCCGAGACCGACCGCTTCACCGTCGACAACCTGGTCTCCGAACGCGCGCTGCGCGAGCTGTACCTGGCCCCCTTCGAGGCCATCGTCGAGGGCGCCCGGCCCTGGGGCGTCATGACCGCCTACAACTCGGTCAACGGCCCGACCATGACCGAGCACCACCACCTGGTCAACGAGGTCCTGCGCGGCGAGTGGGGCTTCGACGGCTTCAACGTCTCCGACTGGGCGGCCGCCCGCTCCACCACCGGCGCCCTCAAGGGCGGCCTGGACGTGGCGATGCCCGGCCCGAGGACCGTGTACGGCGAGGCGCTCGCGCGGGCCGTCCGCGCCGGCGAGGCCGAGGAGGCCGAGGTGGACGCCGCCGTACGCAACGTGCTGCGGCTCGCCGCCCGCGTCGGCGCCCTCGACGGCGCCGAACCGGCCGTCACCGAACCGCCGGAGCCCGTGGACGGCCCCGCACTCGCCCGCGAGATCGCCCGCCGCTCCTTCGTCCTCGTCCGCAACGAGGGCCCGGCGCTCCCGCTGCGGCCCGGCACGGTCGCGCTGACCGGCGCCGCCGCCCGCGACGCCCGCGTCCTCGGCGGCGGCTCCGCCACCGTCTTCCCCGCGCACGTCGTCAGCCCGCTGGACGGCCTCACCGCGGCCCTCCCGGCCGGCGCCCTCACCTACGCGGTCGGCGCCGACCCGAACACCGAACTCGCCGTCGCCGACCGGGGCTTCGAGCTGCGCGCCGTCTGCCGCGACACCGCCGGCGAGGTCATCGGCACCGGGGCGGCACCCAACGGGCACATCCAGTGGATGGGCTCCGACCTCCCCGCCGGCGTCACCCACGACAGGCTGCACACCGTCGAATTGACCGGCACCTTCACCCCGCGCGAGAGCGGCCCGCACACCTTCGGCATCAAGGGCATGGGCGCCTTCACCCTCACCGTCGACGGCACCACGTACTACGACGACCACCAGCGCCCCGCCAAGGACGACCCCTTCCTGACCTTCTTCGGCGCCCCCGAACCCCGCGCCGAGGTGGAACTCACCGCAGGCCGGCCCGTCGACGTCGCCCTCCGGTACGTCGTCGACCTGCCCGGGGGCACGGCGATGAAGGTCGTCACCTTCGCCCTCGCCCACGCCGAGCCGCAGCGCGACCCGGACGAGCTGATCGCCGAGGCGGCCCGGGCCGCGGGCGCCGCCGACACCGCCGTGGTCGTCGTCGCCACCACCGACCGGGTCGAGTCCGAGGGCTTCGACCGCACCGACCTGCGGCTCCCCGGCCGCCAGGACGACCTGGTCCGCGCGGTCGCCGCCGCCAACCCGAACACCGTCGTGGTCGTCAACTCCGGCTCCCCGGTGGAGCTGCCGTGGCGCGAGGACGTCGCCGCCGTACTGCTGAGCTGGTTCCCCGGCCAGGAGGGCGGCGCGGCCCTGGCCGACGTCCTGACCGGCGCCCACGAGCCCGGCGGCCGGCTGCCCACCACCTGGGGCGCCCTGGCCGACGCGCCGGTCACCCGGGTGACCCCGGCCGGCGGTGAGCTTCCCTACGACGAGGACGTCTTCATCGGCTACCGGGCCTGGGACCGGGCAGGACGCACCCCGGCCCATCCCTTCGGCCACGGCCTCGGCTACACCGACTGGACCTACGAGTCCGCCGACGTGGAGGGCACCACCGCGAGGATCCGCGTCCGCAACACCGGCGACCGCCCCGGCCGCGAGGTCGTCCAGCTCTACCTCGCCCCCGCCGAACGCGACGCCGCCCGCCCCCTGCGCCGGCTGGCCGGGTTCGCCGGGGCCGAGGCCGCACCCGGCGAGTGCGTCGAGGTCACCGTCGAGCTGCCGCGCCGCGCCTTCGAGAGCTGGGACGGGGCGACCGGCTCGTGGGTGTTTGTGAAGGGTTCGTACGAACTCCAGATCGGACGCTCGATCGCGGACCGCCGGATCACCGCGACGATTAACGTCTGACTCCGGGACGCCCGCGAGGGAGTGCCCCCGCGAACAGCCCCGGTCCGGGACCTGACGGCAGGGCCGGGGCTGAGCGGTGGGCGCGCGGCCTCCGCCGACGCCCGCCGACGCGTCGAGAACTCGCCGGCGCACCGAGAACCTCGCTAGCGCACCGAGAAACTCGCTAGCGCACCGAGAAACTCGCTAACGCAACCGAGGAACGCGCTAGCGCACCGAGAAGCCGTACACCGTCTCCGAGCGGAACACCTCGCCCGGCCGCAGCACCGTGCTCGGGAACTCCGGCCGGTTCGGGGAGTCCGGGAAGTGCTGTGTCTCCAGCGCGATCCCGTCCCCGGGGGCGAGGGGCTCGCCCAGGTGGTCGGCCGTGTAGAGCTGCAGTCCCGGCTCGGTCGTCGCCACCGTGAGCACGCGCCCCGACGCCGGGTCGTACAGCTCGGCGACCTCCTCGGCGGTGGCGGTCACGCCCTTGTCGAGGACGAAGTTGTGGTCGTATCCCGAGCCGGTCTTGCGCGCCTGCCGGAAGTCGAAGCGGGTGCCGGTCACGTCCTCCGGGCCGCCCGTCGGGATCAGATCGGCGTCGACCGGCGTGATCCGGGAGGCGGCGAGCCGCAGCTCGTGCCCGCCCGCGTGCCCGGAGCCGCTCAGGTTGAAGTAGCTGTGGTTCGTCGGGTTCAGCACGGTCGGCGCGTCCGTGACCGCCTCGTAGGCGATCCGCAGCGCCCCCGGCTCCTGAAGCGTGTACGTCACCGAGATCTCCACCCGGCCCGGGAAGCCCTCCTCGCCGTGCGGGCTGACCAGGCGGAGCCGGATGCAGTGTCCGGCGTCCCCGACGGGCTCCACGTCCCACACGCGCTTGTCGAAGCCGCGCTCGCCGCCGTGCAGCGAGTTCGGCCCGTTGTTGAGGGCCAGCGTGTACGTCCGCCCGTCCAGCGCGAGACGTCCGCCCGCGATCCGGTTGGCGTAGCGCCCGACGAGCGCGCCGAGGTAGGGCTCCGGGTGCGTCACATAGCCGTCCAGATCGGCGAACCCCAGCACCACGTCGGCGGTGTTCCCGTCCCGGTCCGGGACCTCGGCCGACTGCACGATCCCGCCGTACGACAGGACCCGTACCCGTACGCCGGACCGCTCCAGGGTCCAGCGGTGTACCGGGGTGCCGTCGGAAAGTGTGCCGAAGAGTTCGCTCATGTGCGGAACTCTAGGACATGCCCAGGTCAGGCCGGTCAGGTCGGTCACGCTGGTTACGCCGGCCACGCCGGTCAGGGCGTCTTCGCGGTCACCGCGCGGTACGCGATCTCGGCCAGCCGGGCCTGCCCGCTGACGCTCGGGTGGAACCAGTCCCAGTGGCTCAACTGGTCCGTGCCGAACCGGTACGCGTGGACCGCGCCGTCGTCGGTGCGGCACCGCCGGTCCTTCGCGCAGACCTCCCGCAGCACCTCGTTGTAGTCCTCCACCCGGTCCCGCACGGTGTTGCGCCGCAGGGTCGCCGCCGAGTCCATGGAGTCCGCGTCGCCCAGCATCGACGGGCACAGGCCCAGCTTCCACACCTGTTTGCCCAGCGCGTTGGTGCGCCCCTGGGACCACAGCCGCTTCAGGTCCGGGATGCTCGACACGTACACCTGCGCCTTGGGCAGCTTCTCGCGCAGGGTGGCCATCGCCTCCTCGAACTGGGCCCGGAAGTCCGCCACCGAGGTCATCGCCGAGGTCGTGGACCGGCACGCGTCGTTCGCCCCGGCCATCACCGCCACCAGTTGCGGCTCGTGCTTCGCCGCCCGGGTCACCTGGGCGGTCAGATCCGCCATCCGGGCCCCGGTGACCGCGTAGTTCCAGCTTTTCCCGGGCGCCTTCGCCTTACCCAGCAGGCGTACGGCGAGAGAGTCGACCTCGGCGCTGCTGCCGGTCGCCCACGACACTTCGGGGCAGTCCGACAGGACCGTACAGGCGTCGAAGCCGCGCGTGATGGAGTCGCCCACGGCGGCGACCGACGCCGGACTCGTGTCCCAGGCCGGAGCGGTCTTCGACCGCTTCGACGCGCTGGGCGAGGGGGCGGGGGAGTCGCCGCCCGCGGCGTCGCAGCCCGCCACGCCCAGGACGGCGGCGGTCAGGACGGCGAGCGCGGCACGCGCACGGCCAAGGCCGCGGCCACCCCGCGTCCTGCGCTCCGACACTCGCCCCATACCGGTCCCACCCCTCGCCTCGTGCCTCCAACGTGCTCAACCCATGACACCGCGCGAGGGTTCCCGAGGGCGGCGATGCAACGGCTCACACCCGTACAAGGGTCCTGCCGGGTGAATGGCGGAGGTTTGTCGGCGGCGGGACCGACGGTACGTCACACTCCTTGCGCCGTCGCACGGTAGCCTCGCCATCAACGTGACCCGCCCGGTCACCGCCGTTCCACCAGTTCCACCAGTTCTACCCGTTCCACCCGTTCCGAGATGTCCCGCTCAGCCCGGAGGTTCCGGTGACGACACGTGGAGTTCTGTACGTGCACTCCGCGCCGCGCGCGCTCTGCCCGCACGTCGAGTGGGCCATCGCCGGGGTGCTCGGCACGCGCGTCGGCCTGGACTGGATCCGGCAGCCCGCCGCGCCCGGCACCTGGCGCTCGGAGTTCTCCTGGCAGGGCCAGGCCGGCATCGCCTCCAAGCTCGCCTCCGCGCTGCGCGGCTGGCAGTTGCTGCGCTTCGAGGCCACCGCGGAACCCTCCGCGAACGCCGAGGGCGAGCGCTATAGCTGCACTCCCGACCTCGGCATCTTCCACGCCGTCACCGGCATCCACGGCGACATCATGATCCCCGAGGACCGGCTGCGCGCCGCCCTGGTCCGCTCCCGGCGCGGCGAGAGCGACCTGGAGTCCGACATCGCCAAGCTCCTCGGCAAGCCCTGGGACGACGAACTGGAGCCCTTCCGCCACGCGGGCGAGGGCGCCCCGGTCCGCTGGCTGCACCAGGTGGTGTGACACCTCCTGCTCCCCGCCCCGGCACACGTGAAGGGCCCCACCGAAACGTTCCGTTCGGTGGGGCCCTTCACGTACGTACGGCAGTCGCTCAGACCGACCGGAACGCGAGCACGACATTGTGCCCGCCGAAGCCGAACGAGTCGTTCAGCGCGGCGATACGGCCCTCGACCGGGAGCTTGCGGGCCTCGCCGCGGACGATGTCCGCGTTGGCCTCGGCCTCGGGGTCGAGGTTCTCGACGTTGATGGTCGGCGGCGCCACCCGGTGGTACAGGGCGAGCACGGTCGCGACCGACTCCACGCCGCCCGCGCCACCGAGCAGGTGACCGGTCATCGACTTGGTGCCGGAGACCGCCATGTGGTCGACGTCGTCTCCGAGGACCTTGCGCAGCGCCTTCAGCTCGGCGATGTCACCGGCCGGCGTCGAGGTGGCGTGCGCGTTGACGTGCACGATCTCGGCCGGGTCCAGGTCATTGCGGTCCAGCAGGTTCTGCAGGGCGGCCGAGATGCCGCGGCCCTCCGGCTCCGGCTGCACGATGTCGTGGCTGTCGGCGGAGACGCCCTGGCCGACCGCCTCCGCGTAGACGCGGGCACCGCGCGCGGCGGCGTGCTCGGCGGACTCCAGGACGACGACGCCGGCGCCCTCACCGAGGACGAAGCCGTCCCGGCCCGTGTCGAAGGGGCGCGAGGCACCCTGCGGGTCGTCGTTGTTCTTGGACATCGCCATCATGTTGCCGAACGCGGCGATGGGCAGCGGGTGGATCGCCGCCTCCGTGCCACCCGCGACGACGACGTCGGCGCGGCCGGTGCGGATCATCTCGATGGCGTAGCCGATGGCCTCGGCACCCGACGCGCAGGCGGAGACCGGCGTGTGCACGCCGGCACGGGCGCCCACGGCCAGGCCCACGTTGGCCGAGGGGCCGTTCGGCATCAGCATGGGGACGGTGTGCGGGGAGACGCGGCGGACGCCCTTCTCCTTCAGCACGTCGTACTGGTCGAGCAGGGTCGTCACGCCGCCGATGCCGGAGGCGATGACCGCACCGAGCCGGTCGGGGTCGACATGGGCCGCCCCGTCGTCCACGGGGCTCTCGCCCGCCTTGCCGGAGTATCCGGCGTCCTTCCAGGCCTCCTGGGCCGCGATCAGCGCGAACTGCGCCGAGCGGTCCAGTCGGCGGGCCTGCGGTCGCGGGATGACCTCGGAGGGGTCCACGGCGGCGGGCGCGGCGATGCGGACCGCCTGGTCGGCGGCCCACTCCTGCTCCAGGGGCTGGACGCCGGACTTGCCGGCCACCAGGCCCTCCCAGGTCGAGGCTGCGTCGCCACCCAGCGGTGTGGTTGCGCCGATACCGGTGACGACCACGGTGCGATTGGTCGAGCTCACGGGAATTCTTTCTCCAACGGGATACGGATTCGTACGGCGCCACCGCCGGGCGGCGGGGCAGTCTGCCCGGATCTGTCCGATACCCGGGTTATGCCCGAGTATCGACGGATCAGGCCTGGTGGTCGAGGATGTACTTCGTCGCGTCGCCGACCGTCTTGAGGTTCTTGACGTCCTCGTCCGGGATCTTGACGTCGAAGCGCTCTTCGGCGGCGACGACGACCTCGACCATGGACAGGGAGTCGACGTCCAGGTCGTCGGTGAAGGACTTGTCCAACTGGACGTCCTCAACCGGGATGCCGGCGATCTCGTTCACGATGTCCGCGAGACCGGCGACGATCTCTTCCTGAGTGGCGGCCATGATGGCGCTCCTTCTTTGTTGTCCGGAGGGTGTGGCGGCCCGCCGCGTCGGCGGCAGGGTGTTGCTGCTCTCCGTTCCGGACCGCGTGATCCGGCACGGAGTGCCTAGGGGAGGGTAACGACCGTCGCGGCGTAGACGAGACCCGCCCCGAAGCCGATGACGAGGGCGGTGTCGCCGCTCTTCGCGTCGCCGGTCGCCAGAAGCCGCTCCATCGCGAGCGGAATCGAGGCGGCCGAGGTGTTGCCGGTGGTGCGGATGTCACGGGCGACCGTGACGTGCTCCGGCAGTTTAAGCGTCTTCACCATCGAGTCGATGATCCGCACGTTGGCCTGGTGCGGGATGAAGACGTCCAGGTCGTCCGGGCTGATCCCGGCCGCGTCCAGCGCCTGCTGAGCGACCTTCGCCATCTCGAACACGGCCCAGCGGAACACCGCCTGGCCCTCCTGCGTGATCGCAGGAAACTTGACGTTGCCCTCGGAGTCGAGGGGCAGTTCGGAGACGTCGCCGATCCTGAACCGGTCCCAGGGGACCGTCTGCTTGATCGTCTCGGACTTGTCGCCCTCCGAGCCCCAGACCGTCGGGCCGATCGCCGGCTCCTGGGACGGGCCGACCACGACCGCGCCGGCGCCGTCGCCGAAGAGGAAGGCGGTGGCCCGGTCCTCCAGGTCGGTCAGGTCGGACAGCCGCTCCACGCCGATGACGAGTACGTACTCCGCCGAGCCCTCGACGATCATGCCCTTGGCCAGGGTCAGGCCGTAGCCGAAGCCCGCGCAGCCCGCCGAGATGTCGAAGGCCGCGGCCTTGTCCGTGCCGAGCCGGTCGGCGATCTCGGTGGCGATGGCCGGGGTCTGGCTGAAGTGCGACACGGTCGAGACGACCACGGCGCCGATCTGCCCGGCGTCGATACCGGCGTCCGCGATCGCCTTGCCGGACGCCTCGACCGACATCGCGGCGACGGTCTCCTCGGGGCCGGCCCAGTGCCGGGTCTCGATGCCGGAGCGTGAGCGGATCCACTCGTCGGACGAGTCGATCGTCTCGAGGATCACCTCGTTCGGCACCACCCGGGTCGGACGGTATCCGCCGACGCCGAGGATGCGCGCGTACGGGGCGCCCTTGCTGGGCTTGATCTTCGACATGCTGTCGCGCTCCTTGTCAGGCCTGCTGGGTGTGCTCGGCGACGAGCTCGCGGGCCGCGTCGAGGTCGGCGGGGGACTTCAGGGCCAGCGTCTTCACGCCGGGCAGCGCACGCTTGGCCAGCCCGGTCAGCGTGCCGCCCGGGCACACCTCGACGATCGCGGTGACGCCCAGCTCCTTGAACGTCTCCATGCACAGGTCCCAGCGGACCGGGTTGGCCACCTGGCCGACCAGCCGCTCCAGCACCTCGGCGCCGGTGGCGACGGCCCGCCCGTCCTTGTTCGAGACGTACGTCACCTTCGGGTCGCCCGGCGTCAGCGCCTTCGCCGCCTCGGCGAGCGTGTCCACCGCCGGCGCCATGTGCCGCGTGTGGAACGCGCCGGCCACCTTCAGCGGGACGACCTTGCGGACACCCTCGGGCTTGTCCTCGCTCAGCGCGGCCAACTGCTCCATGGTGCCGGCCGCCACGATCTGCCCCGCGCCGTTCACGTTCGCCGGGGTCAGGCCGAGCTTCTCCAGGTGCGCGACGCTCACCTCGGGGTCGCCGCCGAGCAGCGCCGACATGCCGGTCTCCGTCACCGCGGCGGCCTCGGCCATGGCCAGGCCCCGACGGCGTACGAGGGTCAGCGCGGCGGTGTCGTCGAGGACGCCCGCGAACGCGGCGGCGGTGATCTCACCGACGCTGTGCCCCGCGACCGCGCCGGGCGCGATCTCGGCCGCAATGTCACCGAGTGCCGCGGCGGAGAGGAGACCGGCGGCGACCAGCAGCGGCTGGGCGACGGACGTGTCACGGATCTCGTCCGCGTCGGCCTTGGTACCGAAGTGGGCGAGATCGAGTCCAATGGCGTCGGACCACGCGGCGACGCGGTCCGCGGCGCCGGGAAGGGCGAGCCAGTCAGTCAGGAAGCCGGGCGTCTGGGCGCCCTGGCCGGGAGCGACGAGTACGAGCACTCTCACACTCTCTCTTGAGGACGGCCAAGACCGCCCGTGAGGACAGGGACGAAGAACACGAAGGGGTTTTGTGGACCCCCGACAAAAGCTTAGAGTTGCGGATCTCCATCGGCCAGACGCCCCAGGATGAGCGCGATCCGCAGTGTGAACGCAGACCGTACATCAGAGGGTGACCATCCGGTGACGTCAGTCACACGTCGGAGCCGGTAGCGCACGGTGTTCGGGTGAACGAAGAGCATGCGGGCAGCGCCCTCCAGACTGCTCGCCTGCTCCAGATAGACGCTGAGCGTCTCAAGGAGCGCCGCCCCGGCCTCCTCCAACGGTCTGTAGATCTCCTCCACCAGTTGCTCGCGGGCCGAAGGGTCGGAGGCGATCGCGCGCTCCGGCAGCAGATCGTCCGCCAGCACGGGGCGCGGAGCGTCCTGCCAGGCGGTACCGGCCTTCAGCCCGGCCGCGGCGGCCTGCGCGGACCGGGTCGCGGCCTGCAGGTCCGGCACCACGGGACCGGCCACCACCGCACCCTGCGCGAACGGCCCGATCAGCGACTTCGCGACGGCCAGCGGATTGTCACTGCCCCCCGCGATCACCACCAGCCGGTCCCCGAGCACCCCGGTCAGCACCTGGAGCTTGGCATGCCGGGCCGCGCGCCGGATCGCCTCCACCGTCAGCTCGGAGTCCCCGTCGGGAGCGGTGCCCAGCACGACACACACATGCTCCGGCGAGCTCCACCCCAGCGCGGCGGCCCGCGACACCGCCCCCTCGTCGGCCTCCCCGCTGAGCACGGCGTTCACCACCAGCGACTCAAGGCGCGCGTCCCAGGCACCGCGTGCCTCGGCGGCCTGCGCGTACACCTGGGCGGTCGCGAAGGCGATCTCCCGCGCGTACACGAGCAGCGCCTCGCGCAGCACCGACTCGTCACCGGGCGCGGCCACCTCGTCGATGGCGGACTCCATCACCTCGATGGTCGTCCGCACCATCTCCACGGTCTGCCGCAGCGTGATCGCCCGGGTCAGCTCCCGGGGCGCCGTGCCGAAGACATCGGTGGAGATGGCCTGGGGCGCGTCCGGCCGCCGGAACCACTCGGTGAACGCGGCGATGCCGGCCTGGGCGACCAGCCCGATCCAGGAACGGTTCTCCGGTGGCATGGCCCGGTACCACGACAGGGTCTCGTCCATGCGCGCGATGGCCTGCGCGGCGAGCGACCCGGAGGACTGCTCCAGCCGCTTCAGCGTCGCGGTATGCGGGTGGGCGGGCTGGGCGGGGGCGTCAGGCTTGCCGGTTTCGGGTTCGGGCACGGGGACAAGACTGCCTTATCGGAACGGGCGGGGGTGCCGCCGGGGCTACGGTGGACGACGTGATGGACGTACGGCGCGCCGACGAGCGCTACCCCGGAGGCGACGAGGCGGCGGGCATCACCTCCCGCCACGCCTTCTCCTTCGGCCCCCACTACGACCCCGACAACCTCCGCTTCGGAGCGCTGATCGCCTGCAACGAGGAACGCCTCGCGCCCGGTTCGGGCTTCGACGAGCACCCGCACAGCCACACGGAGATCGTCACCTGGGTCGTGGAGGGCGAACTGACCCACCGCGACAGCACCGGCCACGAGACGGTCGTCCGCGCCGGGGACGTGCAACGCCTCAGCTCGGCGGGTGGCGTCCGCCACATCGAACGCAACGACGCCGCCGTCCCCCTCACCTTCGTCCAGATGTGGCTGGCCCCGCACGACCCCGGCGGCGACCCCGCCTACGAGATCGTCCACGGCATCGCCGACTCCACCCCGTACGCCGTCCCCGAGGCCGCCGCGATGCTCCACGTACGCCGCCTGTCGCCGGAGGAGCGGACGGCGGTGCCGGACGGGGCGTTTGTGTACGTGCATGTGGTGCGGGGCGAGGTACGCCTGGGCGACGAGGAGCTGACCGCGGGCGACGCGGCGCGCGTCACGAACGCCGAGGCGCTGGACGCGGTGGCGGTGACGCGGGCAGAGGTGCTGCTGTGGGAGATGGCGGCGCCGTGAAGACGTCGGGTGATCTCGACCTCAGTTGTCCTACTGCTGACGCACCGTCAACCATGGTGAAAGGACAGCACAGAACTCCTCGTCAGTTATATGCTTGTCTCCCCAGTCGAATCGCTCCCATGCCTGAGCGCGTTGCAATACAGGTAGGGGGATGTCGAACGCGTGACGGAAGACGGCGATGAATGAGATGACGCCGAACGTCGCCCCCATTCTCTCTCGGGAAAGCAAGGCAAGTTCCATCGCGTCCATCCCTTCGGCGTGGGCCGCTTGCAGCTCGCCCGCAATTTTCTCCAGCTCGGTCATCTTGTACTCAGCCTCATCTTGTGTGCTGATGGGCGATTCCGAAGTGTGCCGGGGTGGGCTCCAACCGTGGTCCCGGTCCTGACCGCGGCGTCCGCCGTCAGCTTGGCGGCCTGCGCGTCGTACGCCGTCCCCGAGGCCGGCGTGATGCTTAACGTACGCCGTCTGTCGCCGGGAGAGCGGACGGCGGTGCCGGACGGGGCGTATGTGTACGTCCATGTGGTGCGGGGCGAGGTACGCCTGGGCGACGAGGAGCTGACCGCGGGCGACGCGGTCCGCGTCACGAACGCCGAGGCGCTGGACGCGGTGGTGGTGACGCCGGTCGAGGTGCTCCTGTTACTCCAGTCGCACTTCGTGATCTGACGGGTGGTTGAGGCGCGGAATCACGCAAGGGCGGCCAGGTGGCGCTTGTAGTGGTGCCAGCGGGAGCGGGCTTGGTGGCGGCGTCGCCAGCTGGACCATTGCAGGTGGAAGATCATCCGGCGGGTGGCCACGGCGGTGGGCAGGTCCCGCAGCAGGGCAGTGAACAGTTGGAACAGGCGGCGGGCCTCGGTGACGGTCAATGCGATCTGGCCGAAGTGCTCGGGCGGGGCCGCATTGCCGTCGGCAGGCAGGACCGGGTCGGGATGGGCGCATCGGTCCAGGCTGGCGATCACGGCGAGCAGGGCGAGGGCGGCCATCGCGAGCACGACGTGTCGGCGCCAGGAGCGGTAGCGGCGGGCCTGCGTGTGGTCGAGGCCGACGGCGTCCTTGCCGTTGGCGAAGTCCTCCTCGACCGCCCGTCTGATCCCGGCGATCTTGACGAGATCGGCCAGTGCCATCGACCGGCCCGGTGGTACGTAAGTGTAGAAGAAGGCCAGTTCGGTGGGGTCGGCGAGGGAGCGGCGGACCAGTAGATGGTGCCGGGGGCCGGCCGTGGCGGCCAGGGCCCAGTCGTAGACGCGTGGCCCTTTGGCGCCCTGTCCGCACGAGAGCCGGTTCCACGCCCGTTTGGGGATCTTCCGTGCCGTCAGCAGGTCGGCACGCATCGGCCCGACGCCGGTGGACACCTGGAAGTTGATGCCGACGGCGAAGACGTAGCCGATGGCGTGCTCCTCGAAGAAGCCGCGCAGTCTGGAGCTGCGGCCGTAGACCTCGTCGCCCGCCGCCCAGTCAACTGCGACGCCGGCCGCGAGTGTCCGTCGGGCCTGTTCCAGGGCGATGGCGGTCTTGGTGCGGAAGGTGAAGTCCTGTCCCAGGCCGGCACGTTCACAACGGTCGGGGTCCTTGGCCCAGTGCTCCTGGACGTACAGGTCACCGTCGATCAGGCAGTGCCCCAGGGCGCTGGCGTAGGTGCAGTACACCGCGACCACCGCGTTGCTGACCTGGCCGGTCGTGCCGGTGTACTGGCGTCCGACCCCGGCGGTGGCGGTGCCCTTCTTTTCCTGGCCGGTCTCGTCGAAGACCAGCACCGCGCCGGGAGCGGTCAGGTGACGCACGGCGAAGCGGCGGACCGCGTCGCGGGCGCCGTCCTCGTCCCAGACAGCCTGGTAGAGCAGGCGTTGCATCCCGAACGCACGCGTCCGCCCGGCGTGCTCGGCCAGCGTCCAGCAGTTCTTGCGCGGCAGGTCGGCCAGCAGGCCGCGCACGTACGCCACGGCATGCGCCCGAGGCTCACGACGGGCGAACAGCGGCGCCAGCTCGGCCTCGACCTCGTCGAACTTCTCCTGGAACAACGAGGGATCTATGCTGACGGCAGAGGCCGCCTGATCTTCATGATGCGTCACAACACCATGATCAACAGGTGGCCTCGCCCATGCCCCGGCGCCCCCACACCGCCCGTCACCCCGTCAGATCACGAAGTGCGACTGGAGTACTGGGCGACGGTCAGATCGTCCGATTTGGCCCGGCAGGCACGTTCTTTGGCAACTATCGTCGTCAGGAGACCATCAACTGGAACAACGGCAACCACGTCGTAGTAGTACTCAATGGCCGGGTCTACGACGCGTTCACTCCGAAGGGCGGGGAGTCAATCGCGGAGTACAAGGCCCAGTGGGACTTCGGCGATATCATCGATTTCGGGTTCTAAGGACATCCATGAACGACAGGGAAGTCATCGAGCAGGTCCGATCCAGACCCGGGCTCTACGGCTTCGAGGGATCGTACGAAAACGTGCACATGTTTCTCGTCGGATTCAACGTGGCCCGCTCGGGCGGGCTCATGCGGGGATTCACCGAGTGGATGGTCGTGCGCAAGGGAGAATGCACCAGCTTCGGATGGCAAGCGCTCGTCCTTGACGAGGCGTTCCCCGACCTCCAGCCCATGGGCTGGAACAAACTGGGCCAGCTGACGCCGGAGCAACAGCAGGAGGCTGTCGACCTGCTGCTGTCCCTCCTGCTTGAGTTCCTGGCCATGCGGGACGATGCGCATGGGCCGAAGTTGGCCCACATGTATGCGAAGTACTACGCGATGTACGCGGCGATGCCCGAGAGGGGCTCTGAGCACTAGCCAGGACCCGAAGTGCGCGAGCGAGAGGTCGCCGCCGGAAGTACCGGCGGCGGCCTCTCACCGCTCCAGAAAGCCCTGGAACACCGTCACCCCTACCCCCAGGGCTCCGGTAAATTCGTCTGGTAGCCCCGTGACGTGGGGTTTTGCGGTGGGTGAGGTGCGCGGGCGTGCTCCGGTCCGGTTGGATGGAGGTTCCTACGCCTTCTGTCCGACCAGGGAACAACGCCTGCGTCATGCCATCGTCCCGCATCTCCGCACCTGTTCGCACGCCCGTTCCGGATCACGAGCTCCTCTTTGACCTGCTCGGCCGGATGCCCGATCCGCGCCGGCTGCGCGGGGTCCGCCATCCGGCAGGAGCTCTTATCGCGGTCGCGGTGTGCGCGGTCATGGCCGGAGCACGGGGCTTCACCGCGATCGGGGAGTGGGTCCGGGACGCCGGGGCGGTGGCCATGACGCGGCTGGGTCTGGAGCGGGGTTCAGATCGACATCCCGTAGTCGCTTGCGGCCCCCGGACCCGGCCACCGGGCTCATCGCCTGCTTCAGTTCACGCAGCCCGCGCGACACCGTGGACGCCGCCACTCCCGCAGCTTCAGCCACCAGGCGAACTCCGCTGTGCCCCCGTGCCCGGACGGCAGCCCCCAGCACCAACCGCCGTTGCCGCTCATCCAGATGCGGCAACAGCAACTCGAACACCCCTGCCAGATTCGCCTCGGTCCCCTCCGTCACCCCTGCATCCTACGGGCCAACAGCCCACTCAAACAGAGGAGTTATTTTCCGTCAGCTCCCTGCCTCGAAGGCCGCCAGGGTGATCGCGGGAATGAAGACGGAATCGTCCTCCATTCCCTCGGGCAGGTGTACGCGCATGCCCTCAGGGCAGAGGAAGGCGCCGCTGGGAATGAGGATTCCCGCGCCAAGTCGATCCGTCAGCTTAATGACGATCTTCCAAACCTCACCGGCCTGCGGATTTTCCACGCTGACGAAGTTTTCGAAGATGCTCACCTCGGCTTCGCTGCCGTCATCGGCCCGGATCCAGTACTGCGTGGCGCCGTCGCCGACCTTCTCCCGCCCGGCGCGGACGGGCGAGAGGACTGCCCGGACCACGTCCATGTCGGGCTCGGCCAACTCGCCGTCCGTGAACCTGTAAAGGCTCAGGGTGTAGCTCATTACGCTTGCTCCTGCCCGAACATGATTTCGGCATGGACATGCAGTTGGAGCTATCCAGGGGTGACGCGTACCGCCAGCGGGTCCATGTCGTCCTTGCTGGGGGCAGCTTCAAGCCCTGCTGCCCCGAGGATTCCGATGATGGCTTCCTGCATGTGCCGAGCAACGGCTCCGTTCTGTCGGATCACCGGTGCCTGCAGGTCTCCGCTCAGCAGGCTCTCAGTGAGAGCTGGCCCGAAATTGGCTGTCCAGGTCACGAAGATCCCTCCCGCTGAATCTTCCCCCGGATCAACGGCGACTTCTGCACCGACCGATCCATCCACGTCGCGATTCCAGCGATGGACTGGGAGGCCGGCCATGCGCAGTTCCTCACATACGCGGTCAGCGATTCCGCTTCGCTCAGCCAGTACCTCTTCCGAGGCGTATGGGTAGCCGTAGTCGCTCACGGTGTGACGACAGGTGTTGCGCGGACTACCGCAGGCCGTCGACGAACGTCTGCCAAGCGTGTGCACCCACGGTCACGACCGGACCGGCCGGGTTCTTGCTGTCGCGCACGGGGACGGAGCCGATGGGGCAGTTCTCGGCGACCTCGACGCATTCGCCGCCGTTGCTTCCGCTGTAACTGGACTTGCGCCACTCAACGTTGCTCGGTGCTGTCCGGGACCGCATAGCGTTCCTCCATCACGCGGGTGATCAGTCTCGCCGAGTCCTCGGGGGAGAGGGCTGAGGCTTGCAGTCGAGCGTAGCCGAATGAGCGTTCCTTGATCACATTCGGGCTGGCGGTCATGTGACCTTGGTCGTAGCCGTCCTTGTAGAAGAGGTCAGGGTTTGAGTCGAACCTCAGCAGCGTGAACGTACCCATCATGCCCGCGTGTTGGCCCGCAGCAAGCGGCAGAATCTGGATCTGGACCCAGGGTGCGGCCGCGAAGCCCAGCAGGTGGGCGAGTTGACCACGCATGACGTCCCGCCCACCGATCTCTCGCAGCAGGGCCGCCTCGTCCAGGATGACCCACAGCGCGGGTGGCTGGTCTCGCTGGAGGATGCGCTGGCGTTCCAGCCGGGCGGCGACCATCTCGTCCACATTGCCGCCCTCAACGCTGAGCACCGCCCGCGCGTACTCCTCCGTCTGCAGCAGCCCGTACACCAACTGCGCCTGATACGTGGAGATGTACGTCGCCTTCGCCTCCATCTCCGCGTACGGCTGGAACCACGTGGGGAGTTGGCTGCGCAGGACCAGGCCGATCAGGCGGGAGAACAGGCCGTCGGTGCCCAGCGCGGCGTCCAGGCGCTCGGAGAAGTCCCTGGTCGGGACCTTCTTCGTGGTCTCGATCTGGCCGACCAGTGAGCCGGTGCAGAAGATGATGTCGCCGAGCTGGCCCTGTTTGAGGCCGTGGGCCTCGCGCTGGCGGCGCAGTTCCCAGCCGTAGTAGTCGAGTGGGGACGCGGTCGGGTCGAGGGACTGGATGTTGGCCACTGCGGCACCTCACTCCGGGACTACGGACAGCGACGCCTTACGACGTTCGTTTCTGTGCGTAGTCGAGCGTACGCAGTGCGTCGCAGTCTTGTGGCGTGAATCACGTAACCGGTCCGCAGGCTGCCGACGTTGAGAGGGAGGCACATCCGACGTGACCGAATCCGTCGCGTGTGCCTCCTGCTCCAGCCCGGTGAGGGTCGTCAGCCTCGTACTTCCGCGAGTACCGCGTCCGTGAAGGGCGGCCACGCCTCCACCGCCCAGGGGCCGAACGCGCGGTCGGCGAGGGCCACGCAGGCGATGGCCGCGTCCGGGTCGATCCACAGGAACGTGCCGGACTGGCCGAAGTGGCCGAAGGTGCGCGGGGAGGAGGCGGAGCCCGTCCAGTGCGGGGACTTGCCGTCGCGGATCTCGAAGCCGAGGCCCCAGTCGTTGGGGCTTTGGTGGCCGTAGCCCGGCAGGACGCCCTTCGTGCCGGGGTACTGGACCGTCATCGCCTCGGCGACCGTGCGCGGGTCCAGCAGTCGCGGGGCCTGGACCTCGGCGGCGAAGCGGAGCAGGTCCTCGAGCGTGGACACGCCGTCTTTCGCCGGGGAGCCCTCCAGCGAGGTCGCCGTCATGCCCAGCGGCTCCAGCACCGCCTGGCGCGCATACTCGGCGAACGGCATGTCCGCCGCCTTCGCGATGTGGTCGCCGAACTGCTCGAAACCGGCGTTGGAGTACAGCCGGCGGTCCCCGGGCGGGGCGGTCACCCGGTGTTCGTCGAAGGCCAGGCCCGAGGTGTGCGCGAGCAGGTGGCGGACCGTCGCCCCGGGCGGCCCGGCGGGCTCGTCCAGCTCGATCGCACCCTCCTCGTACGCCACGAGCGCCGCGTAGGCCGCGAGCGGCTTGGTGACCGAGGCGAGGGGGAAGCGGTGCGTGGCCGGGCCGTGGGTGCCGAGGGGCGTGCCGTCGGCACGTACGACGCCTGCCGCGGCGGTGGGGACCGGCCAGTTCTCGATCGACGCGAGGCTCTGCAAGGACATGGCGTCGAGCCTAAGCGCTCAGAGCCGCAGCTCCAGCAAGGGGTTCGGCTTGAGCCGGAAGCCCATCGACACGTACATGGGCTCGGCCTGCGTGGACGCGGTGAGACGGACCCGCCGGGCGCCACGCTCGCGGAACCACTCCAGCAGCCCTTCCATGCAGGCGCGCGCGTACCCGCGGCGGCGCGTGTCCGGGTCGGTGGCGACGCTGAACACGTAACCGTCGGTGCCCTGTGGATTGCCCGCGCCGCCGATGCGGTAGTCGATCGTCCCGGCCACCAGCGCCGCCAACGCCCCCGGGCGCTCCGGATGGTCCACGACGAACGCGGCGAAGACGCCGTCCGGCTCGGCCAGCCTGCCGCGCAGCACGGGCAGGGACTCCGCGTGCCACCCGGTGGAGGCATCGGACCGGGCCAGTGAATCGATCATCACCTGACGCAGCCGGATTACTTCCTCCGCGTCCTCGGGCAGTGCACGGCGTACAAGGGTCGTCATGCCGGGCATGCTAATCAGTCGTCGCGCCCGCCATCCCGCGATTTTCCCACCGTACGCGCTTGCTTGGAGTGCACTCGAAGGTCATAGCGTGGAGGTCATGACGGTGATGCAGAGCACGGCCGGGACACTCGGGCCGAACGCCACCAGAGACGCCACCAGAACAGACATCTGCTCGGCTCCGCCCCGGCGCCACCCGTGCCCCGACGGGCAGGACCACTACACGATCAGCGAGGTCGTCGCCTTCACCGGACTGACGGCCCACACGCTGCGCTGGTACGAGCGGATCGGCCTGATGTCCCACATCGACCGCTCGCACACCGGGCAGCGCCGCTACAGCAACCGCGACCTGGACTGGCTCGACTTCGTCGGCAAGCTGCGCATGACGGGCATGCCGGTCGCCGACATGGTCAGGTACGCGGAGCTGGTGCGCGAGGGCGAGAGCACCTACCTCGACCGGCGGGAACTGCTGGAGTCCACCCGGCGCGACGTGCTGACGCGGATCGCCGAGCTCCAGGAGACCGTCGCCGTACTCGACCGGAAGATCAGCTTCTACGGGGACGCCGGACGCCCCCGTGAAGGAGAGAGGAACCGATGACGGACAGCAACATCCCGACGGCGCGGCTCGGCGGGGACGGCCCCGAAGTGGGCGTCCAGGGCCTCGGCTGCATGGGCATGAGCTGGGCCTACGGCCCCGTCGACACCGACGCGTCCCGCGCCACGTTGGAACGGGCGCTGGAACTCGGCGTCACGCTCTACGACACGGCCGACGCGTACGGTGCCGGGGACAACGAGCGGTTTCTGGCACCGTTTTTCCAGGCCCACCGCGACGAGGTGGTGATCGCCACCAAGTTCGCGCTCTCCTCGCCTCCCGATGCCCCCTTCCGGCGGATCATCCGCAACGACGCGCCCTACATCCGCGAGTCGGTCGAGGCGAGCCTGCGCCGCCTGGGCGTCGACGTGATCGACCTCTACTACATGCACCGGCGCGACGTGAACGTGCCGATCGAGGAGACCGTCGGCGTCATGGCCGACCTGGTGCGCGAGGGCAAGGTCAAGCACCTGGGCCTGAGCGAGGTGACGGGCGACGAGCTGCGGGCGGCGCGGACGGTGCATCCGATCGCCGCCGTGCAGTCGGAGTGGTCGCTGTTCAGCCGGGACATCGAGGCGGGCGTGGTGCCGGCCGCCCGCGAACTGGGCGTCGCCCTCGTCCCGTACTCACCGCTCGGCCGGGGCTTCCTCACCGGTGCCGTCACCGGCACCGACACGCTCGCCGCCGACGACTTCCGCCATCGGCAGCCCCGCTTCACCGGCGACAACGCGGCGGCCAACGCGGCCCTCCTCGACCCGGTCCGCACCCTCGTCGAGGCCCACGACGCCACCCTCGGCCAGATCGCCCTGGCCTGGGTCCAGCAGCGTGCCCAGGTCCACGGTCTGCCGGTGGTCCCGATCCCGGGCACGCGCAAGCCCGCGCGGGTGGAGGAGAACACGGCGGCGACGAGGATCGTGCTCACCGACGCGGAGCTGTCCCTGCTGGAGCCGATCGCGGAGAAGGTCGCGGGGGACCGGTACGCGGACATGACGTTCACGTCTGCCGGACGGGAGTAGAGACACCCGGGGTGTGCTAGAGCTCCGCCAGCAACTCCGCCTTCTTCGAGGAGAACTCCTCGTCCGTCACCAGCCCCTGCTGGTGCAGCTCGCCCAGGTGCCGGATCCGCTCGGCGATGTCCGCGGGGTCACGCCTGGGCGCCGGCACCGGAACCGGCATGGCGGGGCCCCGGCCCCGCACCGCCGCCAGTACCGCGGCGGCGAACGGCAGCGACTCGTGCACCGGTCCGTACCCGAGCCCGAAGACGACCGCCGCCGGATCCTGGTCGGCCTGCGGGACGGCCGGAGCGGCGGGGGCGGCGGAGACGGAGGAGACGGAAGAGGCGCCGGAGACGGAGGCGGCGGAGGCGGCGGCTTCGCGCGGCAGTAGGCGCAGGTAGCCCTCGAACATCTCGGGGGACCGCCATTCCACCCCGCCCAGGTCGGCGACCGGGAAGCTCTGGTCGCCGGCCTTCCACTTCGCCGACGACGCGCCCGTCCAGGACCACCGGAAGGACACCGCCTTGCCGTCGAAGGACGCCTTCCCGTCGTACGCCTTGAAGTGCAGCGGAGCCTCGGGCGCGGCGACCAGGTACCGCTCGGTCTTGCCGGGCTCGGTCAGCAGCGCCCGCAGCTCGTCGGCGTAGTACTCCGCGAGCGTCTCCCGTTCGGCGGGCAGCACCAGGCGGTAGGGGTCGCCGCTCTCCTTCAACTGTCCGGCCGCCGCCTCGATGAGCGGGTCGGCGCCCGCACGTGGTTCGATGCGCAGCACGACGGTGCCACGCCGGCCGGGCGTGAGCGTCACGCCGGCGATCGCCTCCAGGGGGACACGGCGTTCCCCCAGGGCCTGGAACAGCTTGGGTGTTCGAATCCCCCGTTCGTAGCGGATGAGCACGGAGTCGGACTCGAACTCCCAGGCGGCATGAAATCCGGCCAGTACGTCACCCATGCGGCTCATCGTATGCGGCACGAGCCTCTCCGTCCCCTCCCCGTGCAAACCGGAGTTTCTACGCCTCTACGCGCGTCCGGCCGCCGTCGCCACGGACAAACCCGCCCGGCATGTGTCATCTTCGCCGGCACAGGCCACCGTGCGGTATGCGCCAACCCCGATCTCCGCGAAGTTCCGCAGGCTGTCCGTACCGGGTACGAAGTAGCCCGCGTGGCCCTCGGCACCCCGCGCCGACAGCACGCGTGCCCCGAACGCGGCGGACACCGGGTCGGCGCCGTGTCCGAGGCCGCCGACCTCCAGGTACGGCACGTCCTGGATCCAGTCGTCGGCGTCCCGCATCGCCCACACATGGGCGGAGGTGTCCAGGTGGGAGGCGTTCTCGGCGCGCATGCCGGGACTGCCCGCCACCGCTATGTCGGTCACCCGGGCCGGCAGTGCGTCGGCGGCGAGGCCGCACACCACCGAGCCGTAGCTGTGGCAGAAGAGGGAGACCGGGGCCCGGCCGGGCAGCGCCCGCAGCAGCGCGTTCAGCCGCACCGCCCCGTGCTCGGCGCGGTTCGCGGTGGCCGCCTCCATGCCGAGCCCGCTGGGGGAGGTGTAGTCGGCCCAGGCGATCACGGCCGTGCCGGTGCCGGGGCTCGCCGTGCGCTCGGCCGCGTACAGGGACTCGGCCATGCCTACGGGCGCCGAGTACTTTTTGCGGTCGGTGCGCTGGAAGGTGAGCAGTTCGGTGTCCACGCCGGGCACGACGACGGACACGCGGTCGGCGCGGTTCAGGTTCCCGAACACCTCGGCGACCTTGCCGGAGCCCGCCGGGTCGAAGGCGAGGATGTGCCGGTCGGGGTCGAGCAGCGACTCGTAGTTGTGCATGCGCCGGCCCGCCTCGCGCTTACCGGCCGGGGACAGCCGCTTGTCGTGCGTGCGTTCTCGCGCCACCGCTCTCGCTTTGTCGAGTGCGGCCCGGTTGGCGAGGTAGCGCACCTGGACGGGGGCGCCGTTCATGTTGCCGACGGCCAGGGGGTAGCGGCGGGCCAGGCTCGTGCGCTGCCATTCGGAGAGCGAGGCGAAGAAGCGGGCCAGCCGGGCGGGAGCCGCCTGCGCGTCGGGCAGCCGCCGTCCGTCGATCCGGCCGTGCTCCCAGGCCGTGACCGACGCTTCGAGGGCCGTGGGGCCCCGCTGGTCGCGCAGGGCGGTCCAGCCGGTGGTCGCCAGCATCACGAACACCACGGCCAGGGCGAGCAGTACGCGCCAGACGTTTAGCTGCGGGGAGGTGTCGAAGGAAGTCACTGGGAGGACACACTAGGAGAACGGCACGGTCTCGCGTGAATCCAGTGACACGGATCACGTTTCGGCGTGGTGCTGATGCTGCTGTGCTACGGGGCTGGGTCTGCGGGTTCGGTGTCCGCGGGTTCGGCGAGGGGGCGGTCACGCCAACTTCCGGTGAGCGCGGGCGCCACCTGGTCGAGGTAGGAGGCCGTCAGGTCCCGTAGCGCCGCCAGACTGGCGTCGTCCCGCGCCGACCAGATCCGCTCGGTCACCCGCATCACCGCTCCGAAGACGGCCACGACCACACGGGGCCGCGGGTCCGTGTCCACGTCCAGGCCCTCGCGGCGGGCGACGACGCGGGCGATCTCCTCCTCCAGCTCCGTCGCGCGCCGCAGATGGGCGGCGAGCAGTGCGGGTGTCGACTCGATCACCCGGTAGAACCGCATGTGCAGCTCGAGCGGAATCAGTTGCTCCACGGCCTCGCCGATGGTGCTCCAGCTCTCCACGAGGGCCAGACGCAGGGCGTCCAGGGGCGCCTCCTCGGGCGGGCGGGCGCGCACGGCCTCGACGAAGCGGGACTCCGCGAGCCGCGACACGAAGAACGCCGCGTCCTCCTTGGAGGCGAAGTAGCGGAAGAAGGTGCGCTGCGAGACGTCGGCGGCCTCCGCGATGTCGTCGACGGTCGTCTCCTCGTAACCGCGCTCGGTGAACAGTTCGAGGGCGGAGCGCAGCAGGAGGTCCCGGGTGCGCTGCTTCTTGAGTTCGCGCAGGCCGCCCAAGAGTTCACTCCTTCACGCAGGTGACACAGGTGCAATTTAAAATGTCAGTTACTGACTCGTGAATTGGTTTGTCAACTGTCAGAGGCTGTCATTAGCCTCACGGTATGACTAGTCAGACCACGCTCGACAAGCCGGGACCGGGCGACGGCGCCCCGTCGGGTTCCGCGCCCGCCAGGGGACTGCGCGGCCATCCGTGGGTCACCCTCGTCACCGTCGCGGTCGGGGTCATGATGGTGGCCCTGGACGGCACCATCGTGGCGATCGCCAACCCGGCCATCGGCAAGGACCTGGGTGCCAGTTGGTCCGAACTGCAGTGGATCACCAACGCCTACTTCCTCGCGCTCGCGGTCTGCCTGATCACCGCGGGCAAGCTCGGCGACCGCTTCGGTCACCGGCAGACCTTCCTCATCGGTGTGGCCGGCTTCGCGGCCTCCTCCGGCGCCATCGGGCTGTCCGACAGCATCGCGATGGTCATCGTCTTCCGGGTCTTCCAGGGCCTGTTCGGCGCGCTGCTGATGCCGGCCGCGCTCGGCCTGCTGCGGGCCACCTTCCCGGCCGAGAAGCTCAACATGGCCATCGGCATCTGGGGCATGGTCATCGGCGCCTCCACCGCGGGCGGCCCGATCCTGGGCGGCGTGCTGGTCGAGCACGTGAGCTGGCAGTCGGTGTTCTTCATCAACGTGCCGGTCGGCATCCTCGCCGTGGTGCTCGGCGTGCTGATCCTGCTGGACCACCGGGCCGAGAACGCCCCGCGCTCCTTCGACATCCTCGGCATCGCCCTGCTGTCCGCCTCGATGTTCTGCCTCGTCTGGGCGCTCATCAAGGCGCCGGAGTGGGGCTGGGGCTCCGGCCAGACCTGGCTGTTCATCGGTGTGGCGGTCGTGGGCTTCGCCGCGTTCTCCTTCTGGGAGACCAGGGTGCGGGAGCCACTGATCCCGCTCGCGATGTTCAAGTCGGTGCCGCTGTCGGCGGGTGTCGTCCTGATGGTCCTGATGGCCATCGCCTTCATGGGCGGCCTGTTCTTCGTCACCTTCTACCTGCAGAACGTGCACGGCATGAGCCCGATCGACGCCGGCCTGCACCTGCTGCCGCTCACGGCCATGATGATCGTCGCCTCCCCGCTGGCGGGCGCGATGATCACCAAGGTCGGTCCGCGGATCCCGCTCGCGGGAGGCATGGTGTGCACCGCGGTCGCCATGTACGGCATGTCCACCCTGGAGACGGACACCGGCAGCGTGACGATGTCCATCTGGTTCGCGCTGCTCGGTCTCGGTCTCGCGCCGGTCATGGTGGGTGCCACGGAGGTCATCGTGGGCAACGCGCCGATGGAGCTGTCGGGCGTCGCGGGCGGCCTTCAGCAGGCGGCGATGCAGATCGGCGGCAGCCTGGGCACGGCGGTGCTGGGCGCCGTGATGGCCTCCAAGGTCGACAGCGACCTCGCGGGCAACTGGGCGGACGCGGGGCTGCCCAAGCTCTCGCCGGCCCAGGAGGAGCTGACGGCCCAGGCCGTGCAGCAGGGCATCGCACCGGTGCCCGAGGGCACCCCGGCCCAGGTCGCCGGAAAGATCGCGGACGTCGCCCACGACACCTTCATCTCCGGCATGAGCCTGGCCTCGCTCGTCGCCGCCGGCGTCGCGGTCGTGGCGGTGTTCGTCGCCTTCCTCACCAAGCGCGGTGACAACGCGGAGGCGGGCGCGGGCGCGGGCCACATCTGATCCGCGCCCACGAAGTCCTCGACCACGCGATCCCGGGGCCGCCCTGTCACCCGATTCGTCCATCAGGGTGACAGGGTGCGCGAACCCTCCCCTCGGCGGGACACCGCAGGTCACAGTGGGTCAAGTCCTCCGCAGGGCACGGGGGGTGAGAGGCTGCGGCGCGCTGCCGGAGGGGGGCGGCGCGCAGGCAGCACGTTCGAGGCAGGCATGACACGCCGCACGCGGGTACCCGAACTCCACGAGGAGTTCAGGGAGTTGATGATGGCGAGCTTCGGACAGGGATCGCGCGGGCACCCCCGCTCACGTGGCCGGACGAGGTTACGGGCCGGGCCGGATCGCGCGACGTTCGGAATCGTCGGAGTCGTCTGCGCGGTCGCCGGGTTCTTCGTGCTGGGGATCGTCCTCGGCCCCGTGGCGGTCGTCTGCGGCTGGCTCGCCATGGGCCGCGGCTGGGCGGGGTCCCGCCCGGTACCGGCCGTGGTCGCCCTGGTCCTGGGAGCCATCGACACGCTCCTGGCGCTCATCCGGCTCGTCGGAGCGGCAAGCCCGGGCTACGGCATGTTCTAGCCGTACCCGCGCATCACCCGTCGCCCAGATGTTCCCACCCCCGCCCGCCACGGACGGGGGTGAGCCACGCACGACCGGCGGCGGGCGGTGTGACGCCCTGTGCTGTGCGACCGGCGGCAGGGCGGCGTGACGCCTACACGGTACGAGCAGCGGCGCCCGGTGTGACGCCTACGCGGTGCGACCGGCGGCGCCCGGGGCTGCGCCTACGCGTCCCCGCCGGCCACCCCCGGGTCCGCCGCGGTCACCTCGAGCAGTTGGTACCGGTCGATCGCCTGCTTCAGCACCGACCGGTCGACCTTCCCCTCGCGTGCCAGCTCCGTCAGCACTCCCACCACGATCGACTGGGCGTCGATGTGGAAGAACCGCCGCGCCGCCCCCCGCGTGTCCGCGAAGCCGAAGCCGTCCGCGCCCAGCGACTGGTACGTCCCCGGCACCCACCGCGCGATCTGGTCCGGCACCGACCGCATCCAGTCGGACACCGCCACGAACGGCCCCTGCGCGCCGGCCAGCTTCCGCGTCACGTACGGCACCTGCTGCTCCTCCTCGGGATGCAGCAGGTTGTGCTCCTCGCAGGCCACGGCCTCGCGCCGCAGCTCGTTCCAGGAGGTCGCCGACCAGACGTCGGCGCGCACGTTCCACTCCTCGGCGAGGATCCGCTGGGCCTCCACGGCCCACGGCACCGCGACCCCGGACGCCATGATCTGCGCCGGAATGGAGCCGCCCGTGCCCTCGCTGAAGCGGTGGACGCCCTTGAGGATGCCCTCGACGTCCACGTTCTCGGGCTCGGCCGGGTGCCGGATGGGCTCGTTGTAGAGGGTGAGGTAGTAGAAGACGTCCTCGCCGTGCGGGTGCTGTTCGTCCCCGCCGTACATCCGGCGCAGCCCGTCCTTGACGATGTGCGCGATCTCGAACCCGAAAGCCGGGTCGTACGCCACGCATGCCGGGTTGGTCGAGGCCAGCAACTGCGACTGCCCGTCCGCGTGCTGAAGGCCCTCACCGGTCAGAGTCGTACGGCCCGCGGTCGCGCCCAGCACGAATCCGCGCGCCAACTGGTCGCCCATCTGCCAGAACTGGTCGCCGGTGCGCTGGAAACCGAACATCGAGTAGAACACGTAGACCGGGATGAGCGGCTCGCCGTGCGTGGCGTACGCCGAACCCGCCGCGATCAGGGAGGCCGTGCAGCCGGCCTCGGAGATGCCGTCGTGCAGCATCTGCCCGTTCGGCGCCTCCTTGTAGGCGAGCAGCAGATCGCGGTCCACGGACTCGTACTGCTGCCCGAGCGGATTGTAGATCTTCGCACTCGGGAAGAACGAGTCCATGCCGAACGTGCGGTACTCGTCCGGCGCGATCAGCACGAAGCGCTTGCCGAGCTCCTTGTCCCGCATGAGGTCCTTCAGGAGACGCACGAAAGCCATCGTCGTCGCGATGGACTGCTGCCCCGACCCCTTCTTCACGGTCGCGTACGTCTTGTCCTCCGGCAGAGCGAGCGGCTTCGACCGCACGACCCGGGTCGGCACGTATCCGCCGCAGCCCAGGCGCCGGTCGTGCATGTACTGCATCTCCTCCGTGTCCCGGCCGGGGTGGTAGTACGGTGGCGGGCCGGACTCCAGCTCCTTGTCGGAGATCGGCAGGTGCAGCCGGTCGCGGAAGCGCTTGAGGTCGTCGACCGTCAGCTTCTTCATCTGGTGCGTGGCGTTGCGGCCCTCGAAGTTCGGGCCCAGGGTCCAGCCCTTGATCGTCTTGGCGAGGATGACCGTCGGCTGGCCCTTGTGCTCCTGGGCCGCCTTGTACGCCGCGTAGATCTTCCGGTGGTCGTGACCGCCGCGGCCCAGGTGCAGGATCTGGTCGTCGGTCATGTTCTCGACCATCGTGCGCAGCCGGTGGTCGTCGCCGAAGAAGTGGTCGCGGATGTACGCGCCGGACTCCGTGGCGTAGGTCTGGAACTGGCCGTCCGGGGTCGTGTTCATGCGGTTGACCAGCACGCCGTCGCGGTCCTGGGCGAGCAGCGGGTCCCACGTGCGGTCCCACACCAGCTTGATCACGTTCCAGCCGGCGCCCCGGAAGACCGACTCCAGCTCCTGGATGATCTTGCCGTTGCCGCGCACCGGGCCGTCCAGGCGCTGGAGGTTGCAGTTGACCACGAAGGTCAGGTTGTCCAGGCCCTCGCGGGCGGCGATGGAGAGCTGGCCCAGCGACTCCGGCTCGTCCATCTCGCCGTCGCCCAGGTAGGCCCACACGTGCGAACGCGACGTGTCCGCGATCCCGCGCGCGTGCATGTAGCGGTTCATCCGCGCCTGGTAGATGGCGCCGATCGGGCCGAGGCCCATCGAGACCGTCGGGAACTCCCAGAAGTCCGGCATCGACCGCGGATGCGGATACGACGACAGCGCGTGCGGCGCCTTCGACTTCTCCTGCCGGAAGCCGTCCAGGTGCTCCTCACTGAGCCGGTCCAGCAGGTACGCGCGCGCATAGATGCCGGGCGAGGCGTGCCCCTGGAAGAAGACCTGGTCACCGCCGTCGCCCTCGTCCTTGCCCCGGAAGAAGTGGTTGAAGCCCACGTCGTACAGGGACGCGGAGGACGCGAACGTCGCGATGTGGCCGCCGACGCCGATACCGGGCCGCTGCGCGCGTGAGACCATCACGGCGGCGTTCCAGCGGGTGGCGTTGAGGATCTTGCGCTCGATCTCCTCGTTGCCGGGGAAGAACGGCTCACTCTTGGTCGGGATGGTGTTGACGTAGTCCGTGCTGCGCATCTCGGGCACGGCCACGCGCTTCTCGCGGGCCCGCTCGATCAGCCGCAGCATCAGATAGCGGGCCCGCTCCCGGCCGCGCTCGTCGACGGCGGCGTCGAGGGAGTCGAGCCACTCCTGGGTTTCCTCGGGATCGAAGTCAGGAACCTGACTCGGAAGGCCGCCAATGATGATCGGACTGCGATCATTGCGATCGGATGCGGAAGCCACGCTGTTCCTTCGCTTTCAGAGGGCCACTTTGCCGGGTGTGTGGGCCGATTCCCCCGTTGGTTCCCCATCGTGTACCTCACGGGGGCAATCGTCATCTGTACCGTGGGGTAACCGGTTCTCCCATGAGGATCGGGGGCACGTTCATTCGAGTCTCGTACCCACACTTGGTTCCCAAATACGCAAACGGGGCAGATAGGTGTGGTGTACGTCACCTTCGGGTTGGAGGGCATGGCTGGAGTTGCGGCGACACGGCCGGGATCGTCACCGTTTCGGCGGTCCCAGACGCCGGGTACTTGCGCGATCCGTCCCGCCCGTGTGGACTACGGCCAAGCCTCGCGCACGCGCGTGGCTGAAGACATCTACCGAAACATGATCAGGAGGCAACCCGTGAGCGCGACCGCGGACCACGCGGAGGAGCGGACGAACCCTGCCGCCAGGCTGGGGTTCCAGCCCGGGCAGGTGGTCCAGGAGATCGGCTACGACGACGACGTCGACCAGGAGCTCCGCGAGGCCATTGAGGGCGCCGTCGAGGGCGAGCTGGTGGACGAGGACTACGAGGACGTGGCCGATGCCGTCGTGCTGTGGTTCCGTGACGACGACGGCGACCTGACGGATGCGCTGGTGGATGCCACCACGTACATCGAAGAAGGCGGGTCGATCCTCCTTCTCACGCCGAAGACCGGCCGTGACGGGTACGTCGAGGCCAGTGACATCTCGGAGGCGTCGACGACCGCCGGACTGACGGCGTCCAAGAGCGTCAGCGTCGGCAAGGACTGGAGCGGCAGCCGGCTGGCTACGCCCAAGGCCGCAAAGTCCAAGCGGTAGCCCCGGCTCCGCACCACCCGGACTCCGGACGGGCCGACCGCGGTCGGCCCGTCCGCGGGTTCGCGATCGTCCCTGCGTAGGGTGTTTCCAGCGAACCATCCTCGGAAGGGACGAAACAGGACATGGCGATCCAGGTAGGCGACAAGGCCCCCGACTTCGAACTCAAGGACAACCACGGCGCGACCGTCCGGCTGTCCGACTTCCGCGGCCGGAAGAACGTCGTGGTGCTCTTCTACCCCTTCGCCTTCACCGGCGTGTGCACCGGCGAGCTGTGCGAGATGCGCGACAACCTGCCGCAGTTCTCCGACCGCGACACCCAGGTGCTCGCCGTTTCCAACGACTCCATCCACACCCTGCGCGTCTTCGCCGAGCAGGAGGGTCTGGAGTACCCGCTGCTGTCCGACTTCTGGCCGCACGGCAACGTCTCGCGCGCCTACGGCGTCTTCGACGAGGACAAGGGTTGTGCCGTCCGCGGCACCTTCATCATCGACCGGGAGGGCGTCGTGCGCTGGACCGTGGTCAACGGCCTGCCGGACGCCCGTGACCTGACCGAGTACGTGAAGGCGCTCGACACCCTGTGACCGGCGCCCCCGCCGTTCGGCATCACGGCTCGCCGTGTCGACTCCACGTGTCGACACCACGTGATTTGTCGCCTCCGGGGACTGCGGGGCGCGGGAACCCGTCACTAGGATCGAATCGTTGATCCGATATCCATGCACTACGGGGCACCCCGCCCCTGGACACCAATGGAGGACTCGTGGGAGTCAGCCTCAGCAAGGGCGGCAACGTTTCGCTGACCAAGGAGGCCCCCGGCCTGACCGCGGTCATCGTCGGTCTGGGGTGGGACATCCGTTCCACGACCGGCACCGACTTCGACCTCGACGCCAGCGCGCTGCTGCTGAACAGCGCCGGCAAGGTCGCCAGCGACGCGCACTTCATCTTCTTCAACAACCTGAAGAGCCCGGACGGATCCGTCGAGCACACCGGCGACAACACCACCGGTGAGGGCGAGGGCGACGACGAGCAGATCAAGATCAACCTCGCCGGCGTCCCGGCCGACATCGAGAAGGTCGTCTTCCCGGTCTCGATCTACGACGCCGAGAACCGCCAGCAGTCCTTCGGCCAGGTCCGCAACGCGTTCATCCGCGTCGTCAACCAGGCCGGCGAGGCCGAGATCGCCCGCTACGACCTGAGCGAGGACGCCTCCACGGAGACCGCCATGGTCTTCGGCGAGCTGTACCGGCACGGTGCGGAGTGGAAGTTCCGGGCCATCGGCCAGGGCTATGCCTCCGGCCTGCGCGGCATCGCCCAGGACTTCGGCGTGAACGTCTGAGCGACCCGGCCACCGGCCACCGGCCACCGGGGCGACGGCCTCGAACGTCCGGCGAGGCGATGATCTCGATACGTCCGGCGAGGCCACCGTCTCGATACGTCCGGCGCCGCACGGTTTACGTGCGGCGCCGGACGCGCAGGAACCCAAGAACCATCACCCGGGGAGGGACCATCACCATGGGCGTCACGCTTGCCAAGGGAGGCAACGTCTCCCTGTCCAAGGCCGCACCGAACCTCACACAGGTACTGGTCGGGCTCGGCTGGGACGCGCGTTCCACCACCGGAGCACCCTTCGACCTCGACGCCAGCGCACTCGCGTGCAGCAGTGGCCGGGTGCTCGGCGACGAGTGGTTCGTCTTCTACAACCAGCTCAAGAGCCCGGACGGCTCGATCGAGCACACCGGCGACAATCTCACCGGCGAGGGGGACGGCGACGACGAGTCGGTGCTGGTCGACCTCTCCAACGTGCCCGCCCACTGCGACAAGATCGTCTTTCCGGTCTCGATCCACATGGCCGACGAGCGCGGCCAGACCTTCGGCCAGGTCAGCAACGCCTTCATCCGGGTCGTCAACCAGGCCGACGGCCAGGAGCTGGCCCGCTACGACCTCAGTGAGGACGCCTCCTCGGAGACCGCGATGATCTTCGGCGAGCTCTACCGCTACCAGGGCGAGTGGAAGTTCCGTGCAGTGGGACAGGGGTACGCGTCGGGGCTTCGGGGCATCGCTCTAGACTTCGGAGTCAACGTTTCGTAAAGCCGAGTACGGCGCGGGGGAGCCCCGTACACACACGATTGGGTAGCCAGTGCTTCTGAAAACCTTCGGCTGGTCGTTCGCGGTCACCGCGCTCGGCCTGGTCGCGGCGGTCTTCTACGGGGGGTGGACCGCCTTCGGCATCGTGGCGATCCTCTCCGTCCTGGAGATCTCGCTGTCCTTCGACAACGCGGTGATCAACGCCGGGATCCTGAAGAAGATGAATGCCTTCTGGCAGAAGATCTTCCTCACCATCGGCGTTCTCATCGCCGTCTTCGGCATGCGCCTGGTGTTCCCGGTCGTGATCGTGGCGGTCAGTGCCCAGCTCGGACCGATCGAGGCCGTCGACCTCGCGCTCACCGACAAGGACCGCTATCAGGAGCTGGTGACGGACGCCCATCCGTCCATCGCCGCCTTCGGTGGCATGTTCCTCCTGATGATCTTCCTCGACTTCATCTTCGAGGACCGGGACATCAAGTGGCTGGCCTGGCTGGAGCGCCCGCTGGCCAAGCTCGGCAAGGTCGACATGCTGTCGGTCTGCATCGCCCTGATCGTGCTGCTGATCTCCTCCATCACCTTCGCCACCAACGCCCACCAGCACGGCGGTACGCACGCCGACAAGGCGGAAACCGTTCTGCTCGCCGGCATCGCGGGCCTGATCACCTACATGATCGTCGGCGGTCTCTCCGGCTTCTTCGAGGACAAACTCGAAGAGGAGGAGGAACGCGAGCACGAGGCGGAGGAGGCGGCCGCCCGCGCCGGCAAGCCCAAGTCGGCGGTCGCCCTGGCCGGCAAGGCCGCGTTCTTCATGTTCCTCTACCTGGAGGTCCTGGACGCGTCCTTCTCCTTCGACGGTGTCATCGGCGCCTTCGCCGTCACCAACGACATCGTCCTGATGGCCCTCGGCCTCGGCATCGGCGCCATGTACGTCAGGTCGCTCACGGTCTACCTGGTCCGCCAGGGCACCCTCGACGACTACGTCTACCTGGAGCACGGCGCCCACTACGCCATCGGCGCCCTGGCGATCATCCTGCTGGTCACCATCCAGTACCAGATCCACGAGCTCATCACCGGCCTCGTCGGCGTCGTCCTGATCGGCTGGTCCTTCTGGTCCTCGGTGCGCCGCAACCGCGCATTGGCGGCGACCGGGGGAGACGGCGACCAGGAGAAGGCGGAGGTCTCCTCCGGGGTGTGAAACCCTTTCGTTCCCGGGCCGGGTTCGCCCCCGGTGCGCCTGCTCCGCTGGTGTGAACAGGGCCCGGGCGAGGAACGCTCTGTGCGGGGCGGCCGACGAGGACGACTCCTCGGGGGCCGCCCCGTCGGCGGTCGAGTGAAGGTGGGGCGGGAATGGGCTTCTTGGACGGGCTGAGGCGCGGCCGCGAGTCCGAGTTCGACTCGGGCAGCGCGGCGACCAACTCCATCCAGTTGACCAAACGGCACAGCCAGGTCTCCCTGACCAAGCAGGGCGCGGCGACCGGCAATCTGCGCATCAACCTCTCCTGGCGGATGCGGACCTCGGACATCAGGGGCGTCCAGCGGGAGAGCCTGCTGCGGCACCCCTTCAAGGCGCTCAAGCCCCCCGAGGTCGTCGGCCACAGCCAGAGCATGGTCAACGTCGACCTCGACCTCGGCTGTCTCTACGAACTCATGGACGGCACCCGCGGCGTCGTCCAGCCGCTCGGCGGCTTCCTGGGCGACGTCAACGGCCCGCCGTACGTCAAACTCAGCGGCGACGACCGGTTCGGCTCGGCCTCCGGCGAGACGATCTACGTCAACCTCGACCACAAGGACGCCATCAAGCGCCTGCTGCTCTTCGCCTACATCTACGACCAGACCCCCGCCTTCGACCGGACGCACGCCATTGTCACGCTCTACCCGAGCAACGGCCCCCGCATCGAGATAGGCCTCGACGAGCGGCATCCGCAGGCCCGGTCCTGCGCCGTGGTGATGATCGAGAACGTCAAGGGCGAGATCTTCGTCCGCCGCGAGGTGAAGTTCGTGTACGGCTTCCAGGGAGAACTGGACCGGCTGTACGGGTGGGGCCTGCAATGGGGCCGGGGACACAAGAGCAAGGCGGACCGATGAGTCCCGCCCCGCATCACTGAGCCGCCACGCGGCGCGGTCTGTGACACGTCACACGGTCGGTCCTGTGACGCGTCACACGGCCGGGCCCCCGCGGCGGCCGGCGAGGCGACTACCGTCCGACGAACTGCGGGCCCTGCGGGGGCAGCCGGAAGTCCGGATCGGGCACGCCCGTGACCGGCTGCGGATAGCCGTAGCCGGACTGCGCGCCGGCGGCCCCGGCCGCCGCGGGCGCCTGCGGATAGCCGTACCCGGACCGTGCGGCGGCCGGCTGCGGATAACCGTAGGCGGGCTGCGTCGTCGGCGGCTGCTGCGGATAGCCGTACGTGGGCTGTGCGGGTACGCCGGCGGGCTGCTCCGGCGGCAGCGGCCGCGAGGCCTCCGGGAGGGGCTGCACGGTCGTCGGCTGGTCGTCGGGACCGACCACCGGAGCGGCGGGCGCGGACCGGGCCGGTGTCGGCCGGTCGGGTGTGGACTGAGAGGGAGCGGACGGGACCGGTTCGGGCCGGGGGGCCGACATGGGGTCGTCCGCCCCCTCCGACTCGTCCACCGAGATGCCGAAGTCGGTGGCCAGGCCCGTGAGCCCGTTGGAATACCCCTCACCCAGCGCCCGGAACTTCCAGCCGTCCCCGCGCCGGTACAGCTCACCGCAGATCAGCGCCGTCTCCTGACCGGTCTCCGGTTTGACGTCGAAGTACGCCAGCGGTTCCGCGTCGGCCGAGGCGTCGTGCAGCAGGATGCGCAGTGACCGGACCCGGTCGAAGGTGACGCCGTCCGCCGACGCGACCAGCAGGATCCGCCCCACGGAGGGCTCGACCCCGGAGAGATCTGTCTGGATCGTGTCCGTCAGGCCCTCGGTGACCCGCTTCTTGCCGAGCCGCCAGACCTGCCCGGAGGGGTGCCGGGGCTGGTTGTAGAAGACGAAGTCCTCGTCGGAACGCACGCGGTCGTCCGGCCCCAGCAGCAACGCGGAGGCGTCGACGTCGGGAACCCCCTGCCCGGGTGTCCAGCGCAGCACGGCGCGTACCGTGGTGGCTTGCAGCGGGACGTTCGACCCCTTCAGCATCGCGTGCGTCATGCCGTCATCCTGCCCTCTCGGTCCTGGTCACGACAACGCGGGGGCGGGTACTCGGTTCGTGTCCGCTCGCCCCGGGTGGCCATCGCCGACATGGCCGGGTTACCTGGAATTCATGCCCGGTGGGAACCTCCGACATGGATATGTACGTACTATTACCGGCCACCTTTCGACGATTCACAGGTTGCCCAGACACCACGGGGGAGTTTAAATGCGTCATTTCGGACAGATAGCCCCTGATGTGCGGAAGCGTCTCTTTCATCAGGAGCCCTGCTCCTTCACGGCGGACGCCCCGGCCCGGCTGCTGTCCGCGGCCCTGGGTGCCACGCTCTACAGCCCGGCCACCAGACCGGGCCTCGCCGACGACATCCTGAAGCAGAGCGCGCGCGGGCTGGTGTCGATGGTGCTGTGCCTGGAGGACTCGATCGACGACGCGGACGTACCCGTCGGCGAGGCGAACCTCGTCCGCCAGCTCACGGACCTGGCGAAACGTTCCCCTTCCGACCTCCCCCTGCTGTTCATCCGGGTCCGTACCCCCGAGCAGATACCCGACCTCGCACGGCGCCTCGGCCCCGCCGTGCGGCTGCTGTCCGGATTCGTGCTGCCGAAGTTCACCGAGGAACGCGGCATGCCCTTCCTGGAGGCGCTCTCCGCCTCCGAGACCGCCAGCGGCCGCAGACTCTTCGCCATGCCCGTGCTGGAGTCCCCGGACCTGCTGTACCGGGAGTCCCGGGTACAGACGCTGGAGGGCATCTTCCGCGCGGTCGACAAGTACCGCGACCGCGTACTCGCCCTGCGGCTCGGCGTGACCGACTTCTGCTCCTCCTACGGGCTGCGCAGAGGCCCCGACATGACGGCCTACGACGTCCAGATCGTCGCCTCCGTGATCGCCGACGTGGTGAACATGCTCGCCCGCGCCGACGGCACCGGATTCACGGTGACCGGACCGGTGTGGGAGTACTTCCGCGTCCAGGAGAGGATGTTCAAACCGCAACTGCGCCAGAGCCCCTTCCTGGAAGGACAGGCCGTCGAACTCCGCCAGAAGCTCATCGAGCACTCGATGGACGGCCTGCTGCGGGAGATCTCCCTCGACCGTGCCAACGGCCTGCTCGGCAAGACCTGCATCCACCCCTCGCACGTCCTCCCCGTGCACGCGCTGTCCGTCGTCAGCCACGAGGAGTTCAGCGACGCCCAGGACATCCTGCGGCCCGAACGGTGCGGCGGCGGTGTGATGAGGTCGGCCTACACGAACAAGATGAACGAGGTGAAGCCCCACCGAGCCTGGGCCGAGCGGACACTGCTGCGCGCCGAGATCTTCGGGGTGGCGAACGAGGACATCGGCTTCGTGGAGCTGCTCGCCGCCGGCCTGTCCGACTGAACGCAAGGAACCCATGACCGACACCAGGGCCCATGCCGCGATGGACAAGCCACGATGGACAACGGGAGGCACCAGCACATGACCGAGAGGGCGCACGCCGAGGGACGCGCCGGAGTGTGGTCCGGCAACTGGGTCGCCGAGCGGCTCGGCGTCGAACTCACCGGCGACGACACGCTGACCGGCCTGCTGGGCCTCGCCCTGCGCCGCAACCCCAAGCGGGCGCACCTGCTCGTCTCCAACGTGCTCGGCAAACACGTTCCGCAGTCGCCCTCCGTCGTGTACGGCCACGGCGTCGCCCTCGGCCGGCGCGTCCGTGAACTGCTCGGCACGGAGGCGGCCGGACACGCGGTCGTCCTCGGCTACGCGGAGACCGCCACCGGACTCGGCCACTCCGTTGCCGACGGCCTGGGCCTCGCCCCCTACCTGCACTCCACCCGCCGTCCGGTCACCGGAGTCGCCCGGGCGGGCGGCTTCGAGGAGTCCCACTCGCACGCGACCTCCCACCTCCTGCTGCCGGAGGATCCGGCGCTGCTGGCGGGCGACGGGCCACTGGTCCTCGTCGACGACGAGTTCTCCACCGGAAACACGGTGCTCAACACCATCCGCGCCCTGCACGAGCGCTATCCCCGCAAGCGGTACGTCGTGGTGGCCCTGGTCGACATGCGCTCGTCCGCGGACGCCGGCCGGCTGGAGGACTTCGCCCGGGAGATCGGCGCCCGCGTGGACCTGGTGACCACCGCCTCGGGCACCGTCCAACTGCCGCCGGGCGTGCTGGAGAAGGGCCAGGAACTGGTCGCCCGCCACGAGACGCCCGGCACGGACGGCGCGCCGGACGCCGCAGCCCCCGCAGCGGCCCCCGCAGCGGCCTCCGCGGCGGCCCCCGCAGCGGCCTCCGCGGCGGCCCCCGCAGCGGCCTCCGCGGCGGCCCCCGCAGCGGCCTCCGCGGCGGCCCCCGCCGAGGCGTCCGCCCCGCAACCGTCCGGCTCCGTCGCACGGGTCGAGCTGGACTGGCCCGACAGGGTCCCCGACGGCGGGCGGCACGGGTTCACCGCAGCCCACCGGGACCGGCTGGAGGGCGCCCTGCCCGGCATGGCGGAGCGGATCGCCGAGGCGCTGCCCGCCGGGGCGCGCCGCGTGCTGGTCCTCGGCTTCGAGGAGCTCATGTACGCCCCGCTGCGACTGGCCCACGCGCTGGAGCAGACCACCGGCCTCGAGGTGCGCTACTCCACCACCACCCGCTCTCCCGTCCTCGCGGTCGACGACCCCGGCTACGCCATACGCACCCGCCTGGTCTTCCCCGCCCACGACGACCCGGCCGACGGCCCCGGCGAGCGCTACGCCTACAACGTCGCGGGCGCCGGCTTCGACGCCGTCGTCGCCGTCGTCGACTCGGTCGCCGACACCCTCGCGCTGCACGCCCCGGACGGACTGCCGGCCCGGCTCGCCGCCCACGTCCCACACGTCCTGCTCGCGGTCGTCCCGTCGTACGTCCCGCACAACCCGCACGCCCCCGAAAGGCCCTCCATGCTGCCCGAGCCCCTGCGCGGCCCCGACTTCTCCTCGTACGCGCCCGACGAGGTCGGCTGGCTGCTCCAGGACCTCTCGGACGTGACGCTGGAGGCGCCGACCGAGGAGCGCGAGGAGGCGATCCAGCGCGGCGGCGCACACTACGCCGAGTCGCTGCCCGTGGAGTACCAGCCCAGCGAGCAGTACCAGGACCTGTTCCACGCGGCGCTGGAGACGTCCGCGGCCCGGCTGGCGCGCGCCGTCGGTGCCGTCACCGAGATCGTGCTCGCGGAACGATCGCCCCGCCCCGTCCTGGTCTCCCTCGCCCGCGCGGGCACCCCAGTCGGTGTTCTGATGCGCCGCTGGGCGCAGTTCCGTCATGGTCTCGACCTCCCTCACTACGCCGTGTCGATCGTCCGGGGCCGCGGCATCGACGCCAACGCGCTGCGCTGGCTGGCCGACCACCACGACCCCGCCGACGTCGTCTTCGTCGACGGCTGGACCGGCAAGGGCGCCATCACCCGCGAACTCGCCGCGGCCCTGCTCGACTTCGAGGCCTCCGACGGCGTCACCGGCTTCGACCCGGAGATCGCCGTACTGGCCGACCCCGGTTCCTGCGTACGCACCTACGGCACGCGTGACGACTTCCTCATCCCCTCCGCCTGCCTCAACTCCACCGTCTCCGGCCTGATATCCCGCACCGTGCTCCGCGACGACCTGGTCGGCCCGCACGACTTCCACGGCGCGAAGTTCTACCGCGAACTCGCCGGCGCCGACCTGTCACCGGCCTTCCTCGACGCCGTCTCCGCCCGCTTCCCGGACGTCACCGACACGGTCGACGCCCAGGCGAAGGACCTCCTCTCCGCCGACCGCACCCCCACCTGGGAGGGCTGGGCCGCCGTCGAGCGCATCAGCGAGGAGTACGGCATCCACGACATGAACCTCGTCAAGCCCGGCGTCGGCGAGACCACCCGCGTGATGCTGCGCCGCGTCCCCTGGAAGGTGCTGGCCCGCGCCGGTGCCGGCACCGACCTGGACCATGTGCGCCTGCTGGCCGAACAGCGGGGCGTACCCGTGGAGGAGGTCGCCGACCTGCCCTACACCTGTGTCGGGCTGATCCACCCCCAGTACACGCGGGGCGCCACCGGCGCCGACGGCACGGCGGTGACGCTCTGATGCCGGTGCTCGTCGCCAGCGACCTCGACCGCACGCTCATCTACTCGGCGGCCGCGCTCGGACTGACCATGCCCGACCTGAGGGCACCACGCCTGCTGTGCGTGGAGGTCTACGAGAGCAAACCCCTCTCCTACATGACCGAGACGGCCGCCCAACTGCTGTCCGACCTCGGCGACACGGCGGTCTTCGTACCGACCACCACCCGGACCCGCAAGCAGTACCAGCGCATCAACCTCCCCGGCCCCGAGCCGAAGTACGCGATCTGCGCCAACGGCGGCCACCTGCTGGTGGACGGCGTCTCCGACCCCGATTGGCACGCGCGGGTGACCGCACGGCTGGCCGACGAATGCGCGTCGCTGGCCGAGGTCCGCGACCACCTGATGAACACCGCCGACCCACTGTGGGTGCGCAAGCACCGGGTCGCCGAGGACCTCTTCGCCTACCTCGTGGTCGAGCGTGAACTCCTGCCCGAGGACTGGGTGAAGGAACTCGCCGTGTGGGCCGAGAACCGCGGCTGGACCGTGTCCCTCCAGGGCCGCAAGATCTACGCCGTCCCCAAGCCGCTCACCAAGAGCGCCGCCGTGCACGAGGTCGCCCGCCGCAGCGGTGCCGAACTCACCCTCGCCGCAGGCGACTCACTCCTCGACGCCGACCTGCTTCTCGCCGCCGACCACGGCTGGCGCCCCGGCCACGGCGAACTGGCCGACTCCGATTGGACGGCTCCGACGATCAACGTCTTGCCCGAGCGCGGTGTCCTGGCCGGTGAGCGGATCCTGCGGGAGTTCCTGCGTGCGGTGAGCCCGGCTCGCTGACCCGGCCGCCCGGATCCCCGGCATCGTCCCCGGTGCCGGTGCCGGTGCCGGTGCCGGTGCCGGTGTCCGTGCCGGTGGTGTCGCTGTCGCCGTCGGCCGGCGGTCGTATGTCCTGCCGCCCGTCGCGTCCGCGGCCCCGCCTGCGATGGCCGGCTCCCGGCCGCAGCAGGCGCATCACGACGAAGACCAGCAGTGCCAGAGCGGCGATCGCGAGGATCACCTTCGAGTACGTGGAGGCGATGCCCGAGACCTCGGACCAGTTGTCCCCCAGGGCGTAGCCCGCGAGGACGAACACGGTGTTCCAGATCGCGCTGCCCAGCGTGGTCAGGGCGAGGAAGAGGGGCAGCCGCATCCGTTCGACACCCGCCGGCACGGAGATCAGGCTCCGGAAGATGGGAATCATCCGGCCGAAGAACACGGCCTTGGTCCCGTGCTTGAGGAACCACGCCTCCGTCTTCTCTATGTCGGACACCTTCACCAGCGGCAGCTTCCCCGCTATCGCCACCGTGCGGTCCCGGCCGAGCAGGGCTCCGATCCCGTACAGGGCGAGCGCGCCGATCACCGACCCCGCCGTCGTCCACAGCAGGACGGCGATCAGGTTCATCCGGCCGGAACTCGCCGCGAACCCGGCGAGCGGCAGGATCACCTCGCTCGGCAGGGGAGGGAAGAGATTCTCCAGAGCGATGGCAAGGCCGGCGCCCGGCGCGCCGAGCGCGTCCATGAGGTCGTTGATCCACTGCGGTGCCGCACCGTTGTCCACGGCCGGCTGCGCTGCGATGGCTGTCATGACGACCACGCTAGAAAATCTCGGCTGAAGGGACCCTGAGGAAGACCGCAGGATCGACTGCGGTGTACCGCAAGCGGGAATTGCGGTTTTCCGCAGTGTGCGCCACTACCGCGCCCGACTAGCCTCGCGATCATGCGAGAAATGGTGCGACGAGTAGTGCGGTGCGGGGTGGGCCTCATCATGGGGACCGCCGCGGCCGCCGTCGAGCTGCTCTTCGCCCTGCTGGCCGGCGCGGCCCTGCTGCCGGTGGCGGCCTGGCCGGAAGGACGCCGTGCCGTGCTGCGCCCGGTCCTCGCGAGCGCGCGGATACTGGCGGAGCTGGAGCGGGCCCGGCTGGGAATGTGGCTCGACCTGCGCGTCACACCCGCGTACGAAGACGTGCGGGCGCTGCGGTACGTGGCCTGCCACTGGGCGCTGGGCGTCCTCGGCGGGGTGGTGATGCTGACGGCCGCCATCGGCCTCGGGTACGGCACCTTCGGGATATACGGCTGGCTCCTGCTGGACGGCATACGCAACCCCGGTTCGTTCGTCCTGAGCAGTCTGGGCGGCTTCTTTCTCGTGTTCCTCGCCGTGCAGGGAATATTCGGCGTAGTCGGATTGGAGGGGCAGCTCGCCCGTCACTTCCTCGGCCCTCGCCACCAGGAGGAGCTGGAGCGACGGATCGCCGAGCTGTCCGCCAGCCGCGCCGCGGTGGTCGACGCGGTGAACGACGAACGGCGCCGCATCGAGCGGGACCTGCACGACGGTGTGCAGCAGCGTCTCGTCGCCCTCGGCATGCTGCTCGGCCGGGCCCGCCGCAGTCAGGACGCCGACCGCCGGAACCGGCTGCTGGGCCAGGCACACGACGAGAGCCGCCATGCCCTGGACGAACTGCGCGAGGTGGCCTGGCGGATCTATCCGACCACCCTGGACGAGGCAGGGCTGCGCGCGGCCCTGGAAACGGTCGCCGAGCGGGCGTCCGTGCCGGTGGGGGTGGAGTACGACCTCGCCGACGAGCCCGAGCAGGCCGTGGCGACCGTCGCGTACTTCGTGGTCTGCGAGGCGGTCACGAACGCGGTCAAACACGCGGCGCCGACCTGTATAAGCGTCGCCGTCAGAGCGGAGGAGGAGCGGATGTACGTGAGCGTGCGGGACGACGGCTGCGGCGGGGCGAACGCCGCCGGCAGCGGACTGTTCGGGCTCGCCCGGCGCGTCGCCGCCCTCGACGGCAGCCTCAGCGTGGTCAGCCCGCCGGGCGGGCCCACCCTCGTGGCCGCGGAGCTGCCATGCGGGTGATCCTCGCCGAGGACTCGACCCTGCTGAGGGAGGGGCTGGTGCGGCTGCTGGCGGAAGAGGGCCACGAGGTGCTCGCGGCCGTCGGCAATGCCGAGCTGCTCCTGAAGGCGGTCGCCGAGGATCCGCCGGACGTGGTCGTCGCCGATGTCCGGATGCCGCCCACGCACACGGACGAGGGCCTGCGCGCGGCCCTGGAGATACGCGGGCGCTGGCCGGAGGTCGGGGTGCTGGTGCTCTCGCAGTACGTCGAGAAGCGGTACGCGACCGAGCTGCTCACCGGAGAGACGGAAGGAGTCGGATACCTGCTCAAGGACCGGGTGGTCCAGGTCGACGAGTTCCTTGACGCGCTGGAGCGGGTGGCCGCCGGACGCGCCGCATTCGACCCGGAGGTCGTCCGTCAGTTGCTCGGCCGCACGACCCACACCGACCTGCTCGCCCGGCTCACCGTGCGGGAGCGGGACGTGCTGGCCGAGATGGCGCAGGGCCACACCAACGCGGCCATCGCCCGTCGCCTGCACATCTCGCAGAGCGCGGTGGAGAAGCACACCAACGCGATCTTCGACAAGCTGGAACTGTCCGGAGGTGAGGGCTATTCGCGCAGAGTGCTGGCAGTGCTGCGCTATCTCGGGAGCTGAGGGGAGGTGAGAGGGGAGCTGACCTCAGCCGCAGCAGCCGCCACCGCAGCAGCCGCCACCCCCACCGCCACCGCCACCGGGCGAGGGGGCCGGCGCGGAAGCGGAGGCCGAGCCGCCGACCGCGACCGTCGACAGCAGCTTCACCGTGTCGTCGTGGCCCGCCGGACAGGCGGCGGGGGCGGAGGACTCGGCCATGGGACGGCTCAGTTCGAAGGTGTCGCCGCAGCTCCGGCAGCGGTACTCGTAACGAGGCATGCGCACAGGTTAACCGGCGCGGTCGGCGGCCGACCCCGGCGGCGGAGAACCCGTCGCCACCGGCTCCCCGGTGACGGGGACGCCCGCCGGTCGGTGACGGGGAGCGCCCGCCGGTCAGTGACCTCCCCCGCGCTCCTCACGGATCTGGGTGACCACGTGGGCCACCGTCTGCCGGACCGCTTCCGTCTCCGTCAGGAAGTGCCAGTAGTCGGGGTGCCGGCCCTCCAGCGTGGTGATCGCCTGTTCCAGCCGGGCCACGGCGTCGTCCAGTGGGCGCGCGTGACGGGGGTCGGGGGTGTTGCGTCCGGCCATGGCCAGGCGCTGGGCGTCGCGGATCGCGAAGCGGGTGCGCTCGATCTCCTGCTGCGGGTCCTTCTGCACGGCGTTGAGCTGCCGCAGCCGGTCGCCGGCCGCCGAGACGGCCTCGTCGGTCGAGTTCAGCAGGGCTCGCACCGTCGACAGCAGGGCGGTGGCGTCGGGCCAGCGCTGCTCGTCGCGGGCGGTCTGCCCCTCGGCGAGTTTCCGCTCCGCCTGCCGGACCGATTCGGTGGCCTGGTCCGGCACCCCTTGGAGATCTTGCCAGCAGGCGGCGGTGAACCTGCGCCGCAGCTCGCTCAGTACCGGCTCGACCTGCTCGGTGCGGGTCGTCAGGGCCTGGGCGCGGGTGCGCAGGGAGACCAGGCGGTGGCTGATCTCGGCGGCGCGTTCGGGCAGCCGATCGGCCTCGGCGCGCACCGCCTCGGCCTCGCGGGTGACCCGTTCGGCCCGCTCGAGGGTCTGGGGCACTCCGTGCTGTCCCGCGCCCTGGTTCAGCCGGGTCAGCTCCGGGCCGAGGGTGGCGAGCCGGGCGGCGAGGTCGTCCGCCTTCAGCCCGGATCCACGCGCGGCGTCCAGGGCGTTGGAGGCGGCGAGCAGAGCCTGCCGGGCGCGCTCGACGGCGGGCGCCAGCCGCGCAAGCTGGGTCTCGGCCTTGCCGAGCAGGGGGCCGAGGCCCTCGGCGAAGCGGTCCAGTTCCTGCTTGACCCGGCCCAGCTCGTTCTTCGCGGCGGACAGTTCGGTGCGGGCCTGGGCGGCGGCCGAGGCCTCCAGGTCGTCCCGGTCCAGGTCGTGGGCATCGACGGCGCCGATGTACTGGTGGCTGACCTCGTCGATGCGCCGGCCGAGTGCCTCGAAGTCGGTGACCGCGCGCCGGGCGGCGGGGGAGGAGTCGACGGCCGCGATCGTCTCTATCGAGATCCGCAGGTCCCGCTGGGCGGTGTCCAGCTCGTAGAACGCGGCCGCCGCGTCGTCCTTCGCGGTCTGGGCCTCGGCCCGCTGGCTCTCGGCCCGCCCGCCGAACCAGCGCCGCGTACCGCCCCCGGCGAACGCGGCGGGCAGTGCGAGCACGGCGAGGAGCGGCAGGCCCATCAGGGTGAGCGTGTCACGGACCGCGCCGGGCGGGCGGCGGTGGGGGCGGCGGTAGGGGCGGTGCGGCAGGCGCCGGGCGCGCGCCACCATCGGCGAGTACGGCTGCGATGGTGTCGCCGTCACATCCCTCTCCCGTGTCGTCCGTCCTGCCCGGGTTCATTCTCCCACCCGTAAGGAACGAACACACGGGCCAGTCAGTTCGCGGTTCGGACCGTGACTTTGCCGTCACCGGTGCGGGCGTCCACCACGTGGGCGCTCGCACCGTCCCGGGGCACGGACACGTCGACCCCGCCGTCACCGGTCTTCGTCGACACCTTGTACGTGGCCCGGGGCAGGGTGATCGTCACGGAGCCGTCGCCGCTGCGGGACTCCACCAGGTCGGGGACGGTGCCGAGTTCGAGACGGACGGAGCCGTCGTTGGTGTGCGTGCTCACCCGACGGGAGGAGACCTCCGCGCGCACGGACCCGTCACCGGTGCGCACCTCAAGCGGTCCGGTCGAGTCGGTGACGTGCACGGACCCGTCGCCCGTGCGGATGCTCAGCGCGTCCCGGAACCCCCGTGCCCGTACGCTGCCGTCCCCGTCGTTCACGTTGACGGCGATGCCTCGCGGAACCTCGACGCGGTGTTTGGCCGCGCAGTCGGCGATCACGCCGGAGCAGTGCATCCGCAGCACCAGCCTGTCGCCGTCCATCTTCCAGGTCACCTCGGGATCCGAGCCGACGGCGACCGACCCGGAGAACCACCGGGTGACCTCGATCTCCCCGGACGCCTGGTCGTCCGAGGCGACGATCTCCAGGGCCGAGTCGCCGGAGTCGACGGTGAGCGTGCTGCCCTGGAGCGCGAACGACCGGTGCTCGGGTTCCTTGTCGTCCGAGGCGGAGGCGCAGGCGCTCAGGCCCGCGACGAGAACGGCGACGGTGCCGACGGCGGCGAACGCGCGGACGGGAACGGTACGGGCGGGCATGACGGTCTCCCCCTGGAACGGACGACGAGGTGCCCCGCCCGGACCCTCCGCAGTGCCGGAGACACCCTTTTCGACGAGGCTCTTCGACCGTACGGAGCACGGGCGCCCGGGGGGATCCGGGCCACTACCGGATCGAGGGTGGGGTTAACCCCCGCCCCGGCCGGAGTACGGCGCCAACACGTTTGCCGGGCGGTGCCCGGGGCCATGTAGGCTGTCCACTCGTCCTGGGTGCGTAGCTCAGGGGTAGAGCGCCTGCCTTACAAGCAGGATGTCGGCGGTTCGAAACCGTCCGCGCCCACCAGGACCGGCGCCGGTGTCGTCGGTGCGGGCCCCCGGAGATCTTCCGGGGGCCTTTCGCGTGCGGTGGTTCGTGCTCTCCCTAGGATGAGGTCCGTGAGGAGTTCCGAGCAGCACGTCCAGCGGCCGCCCGCGCGGTGGTGGCAGGCCGTGCGCGTGCTCGGGCTGCTCGCCGGGCTGATGGGCATGCACGGGCTCGCTCCCGGCGGCGGCCTCCCGGAGCACACCGATCGGCATCCCCACGCGTCGTCGGCGTCCTCAGCGCTTTCGGCGCCGCCGTCAACCCGGTCAACCCCGTCAACCCCGTCAGTCCTGTCCGCGTCGATGGCCGTCGACACGGCGCACGCCGGGTGCTCGCAGAACGACGGCTCCTGCGGCGGCGGACATCTCCAGCACGCCGACGCGGTGTGCGCGTCCGGCGCGGTGAGTGACGGGCCGGTGCTGCCGGCGCCTGTTCCCGACCCGGTCCCCGTCGTCGTGGGCGACGGGATCGTCCGCGCATACGCGGCCGACGCGCCGGACGGTGCGCGGGCACCGCCCTCCCTCGCCGAACTCCAACTCCTGCGGATTTAGACACACCACTCCCGCACACACGCCGCCCGAGCGCGGCGCGGTGCACCGGCATGTGTCAATCCCCCTCACAGCAGGAGTCACCCATGAACAGCATCCGTACCCTTACTCGCCGTACCGCGCTGGTGGCGGCGACGGCCACCGCCGCCCTCGTCCTCGCCGCCTGCGGGGGCGACGGTGGCGGCAACGGCCACGAAGGTCCGCACGGCTCCCCGTCCGCGAACGCCGACGCCGACTCCGGCGCAGGAAGCACCGCCGGGAACGAGTCCGGCGAGAACGCCCACAACGCCCAGGACGTCGCCTTCGCGCAGGGCATGATCCCGCACCACCGGCAGGCGCTGGAGATGGCCCGGCTGGCCGCCGACCGGTCGGCGTCGGCCGAGGTCGAGGACCTCGCCGCGCGCATCGAGAAGGCACAGGACCCGGAGATCACGACCATGACCGGCTGGCTGACGGCCTGGGGCGAGGAAGTGCCCCAGCCGACCGGGTCGACGGGGTCAACGGGTTCGATGCCAGGCATGGACCACTCGGCGCACTCGGGCATGCCCGGGATGATGGACGGCCAGGACATGGCGGAGCTGGAGAAGGCCTCGGGCCGGGCGTTCGACACCAAGTTCCTGACCATGATGGTCGAGCACCACGAGGGCGCCGTCGAGATGGCCGGGACCGAGAAGGCCAAGGGCGGCTACGCCCCCGCCAAGGCCCTGGCCGAGGACATCGTCACCGCACAGAACGCCGAGATCACCGAGATGAACACGCTCCTCGGCGAGGACTGACCCGGCAGTCCTCACGAGCCCCGCCCGGGCGATGCTCCTCAGGCGTCCCCGGGCGGGGGCTTCGGAAGCGGAACCTCGTGGGTGCGTTTCAGTTCCGATCTGGCGCTCACCTGGTCGGGGCCGGTTATCTCCGACCAGTACCGATGAGTGCTGACGAACACGGCCAGCTCGCGCTCGCGCCGGCGGAGCTTCTCGACCTCGGCCTGTTCGTCCGCCGACCAGCCGGGCGAGGCCGGGCGTTCGATCTTGCGCCAGCCGTTGTCGTCGCTGAATCCGTCGAGCGGCTCGACGGACCAGGGAAGCCTCTTCAGCAGGGCCGACAGCTCGGACCGGACCTGATGCAGTTCCTCCTGACCGGCGAGGAGATCACTGGGGAAATCATAGGTCGTAGCCACGCATCAATGATACGCCTGTTCGATTTTGAGGCGCGCGTTCCCTTCGGTGGTTCACGCGAAAGGGTGGCGCTGGGGCCGGGGCCCACTGATGCTCCTATTGCTGTCAAGCGGTCTGGATCCAGTCGCGGTAGGCGTGGGCCAGATCGTCGTCGCGGGTGAGCCCTCGTTCGAGTCTGGAGA
>NZ_JAGMUO010000026.1 GCF_019049325.1 Streptomyces sp. AC512_CC834
TACCTGCGGCGTTGTCGCACGATCGAGGGGCGGTCTCCGTGAGACCACCCCTACACGACCGAAGTCCCGCTACACTCCCGCCACTCGGCGAAAGACCAGGTCAGACAGCGAAATCCTGCTGGAGTATTAGCCGGTCGGATTCTGCCCGGCCCTATCCCGATGCTGCGGCAGAGTCGGCCCTGCTACACGAGGCACTCCCGCTCCCGCGGGCTTCCGCCAGCTCCTCTCTGCGGAACGCAGTGCTGCTTCAAGGTCGCTCGCGCGTCTCTGATAGCCGGGTGATCACCTGGCAGGGCTGGGCAGCGCGGGTCGCTCCCGCCCGCGCGGGCGTTACGAGTACAGCAACGAGGATGAGACGAGACCGTTGGAGACCACGCAGGTTGCGCGGGTTCTCTCTGGTCAGAAGGGCGCGGGCCCACTCGATGGACGAGTCACTCCCGCTGGCGCGGGCTCTGCAGGCGACGGCTGATCCGGAAAGGGTCGTACAGGGACACTCCCGCTCAACGGGCTCGGCAACGCTGCGGTCACCGTCCTGGGCAGGAAGTCTGGATCACCCCCGCTTCCGCAGGCTTTACCTCATCGTACAAATGCGCGAGTTCTTCTGGCCGTTGGCCACCCGGATCGACACCAGCGTTGGGTCACTCCCGCTCCCGCAGGCGGTGCGAGACGGCGGACAACATGCTCACCTCCCGGGCCGAGTCACTCCTGCTCGCGCAGGCGCTACTGCGGGCTCCGTCCGATCCGGTTCGCCACCCGAGTCACTCCCGCTCGCGCGGGCGCTACCGGTGGCGAATCGTGGGCCGGGACGCGGTCGTCGAGTCATTCACGTTTCCGCGGGCTGCACTGGCCTGGTTCATGAGTCGCTGGCTGAGCAACTCTGATACGCACGGACTGTACTACTTACGTCTAAAGTCTGCAGCCACGTAAGGCCAATTCACCTCCGCGCACGCAGGCTCCACCCCATTGTGGAAACGCACTGGAGTACGTCGCCGAGTACCCCCGCTCGCGCGGGCGCTACGCAACCGGCAGACGTTCCCGGACAGCCCGAACGGGTCACTCACTCCCGCTCGCGCGGGCGCTGCGGCGCCGGCTACGTAGAGCTGCTGCCGGTGCGCGGGTCACCCCCGCTCGCGCGGGTGCTGCGACTGCGAAGGCGGCCGCCGTGTCTACCTCGCCGGGCCACTCCCGCTCGCGCGGGCGCTGCTGGTCGGCGCTGTGGGCCATCGCGAGAAGCGGCGGGTCACTCCCGCTCGCGCGGGCGCTGCCCTCTCCGGCCCGCCCGTTCTGGCATGGTGTGCCTGTCATTTGCTTCTGACTGGCTGGGAGATGATGGCACACGGGACTGGATGCACGGCAGGAATCTCTGCTTTCTGGCGTTCGTGGTCTCAGTGAGCAGCACAGGGTGGCAGCGTTGGGGGATGGGAGTCGTTGAGGATGCCCGGTACGACGGTGTTGACCGTCGTCCGTGGGGGAAGTTCGACCGCACGACGCTGAGGGTGTACTCGCTGTTGTTCCACTTGATCGATGTGGGGGCGGTGGCCGGGGTGCTGTGGGACTGGTTTGTGACCCCGAGCCAGCGCCGGGTCATCAGCGAAGGGCTCAACGTGCCGCAGGAGCAGGCGCGTTCGGTGGTGTGTTTCCTGGCTGCCATGCACGACATCGGGAAGCTGATTCCGTATTTCCAGGCTCTCGAGCCTGCGGCGTATGTGCGGCTGGGGGAGGACCTGGTGGCGGACACCGGCCCGGTGGTGCATGTGCCGCACGCGCGTGCGTCGATGCATGCAGGGCTGCAACTGCTGGGCGAACTGGGATTCGCCGTGGGCGGTAACGATAGTCCCGCCGTGCGTGCAGCGCAGTGTCTGGGCGGGCATCACGGCCGGTTCCTGCAACTCGACGTGGACGGGGCGGCGTCCGCCCAGAGGGTGGAGGCCACGTTGGGCGGGCCCGCGTGGCAGGATCTGCGCCGCCGCTACGCCCGGCTGCTGTGGCACCTGTTCGGCGTCGATACGGCTCCGGAGCGGCTGTCGGTGGAGGCGGCCGTGCTGATCACGGGGCTGACGATGGTCGCGGACCGGGTCGCGAGTCAGCGTCGCTACTGGGTGCCCAACGCGGACACGCCGTCCTTCGGCGCCGCCGAGCACCACAGCCGCGCCCGCCAGCAGGCCGAGGAGGAAGTCGAGCGGCTTGGCCTCGCCCGCTTCGCATTGGGCCGGATCCCGTTCACCACCGCGCACCCGGGACTGGAGGAACCGAACGCTCTGCAGCGTTCGGCGATGGAGGAGTTGCCGCACCTGGTCGCCGAGCGGGGGAGCGGCATCGCGGTGGTCACAGACGCGATGGGGACGGGCAAGAGCGTGGCCGCGCTGGAGATGGCGCGGATCTTCAACGAGCACTGCGGCACCCAGGGGGTGATGTGGCTGCTGCCGGCGACGGCCGCCGCCGATCAGGCCTACGAGGTCCTGGACCGGTATGTGCGCGCCCACCAGCCCGGGTACGCGCCGGTGACGCTGGTGCACCACCACAGCGACCTCAACGAGGCATACACCGGCCGGATCCTGTCGCCGGCCGACACATCCGTTGTGGACGGGCCGCCCGACGACCCGTTCACCGACGACCACGACGACTCCTTTGCCGACGACGAAACCGAGTACGGTCCGGGCACCGCGGGGTCCGACCGCTGGCTGCGTGGCAGGAACAACGCGCTGTTGGCCCAGTACACCGTCTCCACCACCGACCAGGCGCAGATGGCCGTCCTGCCCGTCCGTCACAGTGCGCTGCGCATGCTGGCCCTGTCGGGCAAGACCGTCGTGGTCGACGAAGCCCACGCACTGGACCCGTTCAGCCAGCTCCAGCTGCTGCGCCTGCTGCAGTGGCTGGGAGCCCTGAGCTGCCCGGTCGTCCTGCTGTCGGCGACGATGCCCGCATCGACCGCCACCGAGCTGGTGCGGGCCTACCTGTGGGGCGCCGGCCGTACTGGTCTGCACGGTGCCTCGTTCGCCCCCGGCTACCCCGGGTGGCTGTTCGCGGATGCGGCGACCGCCGCCGTCCACCGCATGCCCGAGCAGGCCCAGGGCGAGCAACGGGCCGCCCAGCGCAGGAGCGCACGCATCCACGTCCACCCGGTCACCTACCGGCCCCTGGGGCCGGCAGGGCGTACGGTCGAAGCGGGGGAGCGCCTGGCGGTGATCGCCGACGTGCTCCAGCGGGTCATCCGCCACGGCGGGTGCGCGGCCGTGGTGTGCGCGACCGTCGCCGAGACGCAGGACACCTACCAGTACCTGCGCCGCATCTGGAGCGGCCCGCCTGACGACCTGGTCCTCGTCCATGCCCGGGTGCGGGGGCGGCGACGGCAGAGCACACTGGGAGACCTCCGCCACCGGCTGGGTCCGACGGGCCCGCGCCCGGCTCGGCGCGTTTTCGTCACCACCAGTCTCCTCGACGTGAGCCTGGACATCGACGTCGACCTGATGGTCAGCGACCTCGCCTCTGTGGCACGTCTGCTGCAGCGACTGGGCCGTCTGGGCCGCTTCACACGCCTGTGGACCGGACAGGGGCGTCGGCCCGTCTGGTGGGACGGGGAGAACAGTCCGACGCTGACGGTGCTGCACCCGGTCAACTCCCGTGGTGCGACCGCTCTGCCGCCCGGCTGGGACACGGTCGAGCCCGCTGTCGCTCTGCATGAAACCGCCCGGCTCCTGCCGGCCCTGGAGAAACAACCGCTCGTCGTCCCCGACGACGTCCAGGCTCTCGTTGAACAGGTCCACGGCGTCACCTCCGGTTTCGCCGCCGAGACGACGCGCCTGCAGCAGATGGCCGCCGCCCACCAGGCCCGCACCAGCCGACAGGAGCAGCTCAGCGCAGTCCACCTGGTACCCCCGCCCAGACGGGTCTCTTCCCTGGCCGACCTGCACCGCCAGCACCTCACCACCGCCCAGGCCGCCACCCGGCCCGGTGTCCTGCCCCGCCGGCTGCTGCCCTGTTACCGAAGTGCCGACGGCACGCTGACGCTCGACGCAGCAGGCCTGCTGCCGCTCCCGGACCAGGACCACCTCGGCCCGCGCCACCTGCGCAGCATCCTCGAACACTCACTGCCCGTCCCGGCCGCCTGGGTCGCCCGCGCTTCCGCACCGCACCAGCCGCCCGCCAGCTGGAAGCAGCACCCCCTGCTCGCCGACATCGTGCTGCTGCCCACCGACTCCGTAACCCTTGAGAGTGAACATCATTTCGGCCAGCACTGGCTCCGCATGGACGAAGAACTCGGCCTCCAACACCGCAAACAGCAGTAATCACGATGCGTGAAGCCCAGCGCCAAAAGCATTACGCCATTACTTGATCGTCGGACTTTCTCACTGGTCGTGACAGACGGCAGCGGCATGGTTCGCTGTACCCGCGACCCCGTCGAACCCTCGACCGCACCTCGCACATCCTTCCCTTCGCCCCACAAGGGCGCGGTGACGACCCCTTGCCCAGCCGTGCCTACGCGCGGCACGTGCAGCTGCCGCATGCCCGAGCCGGACCCAACCACCGGCCCAAGGAAAACACCACCCTGGTCCCGGCACACCCCATCGCCCCAGGCCTTCACCGCACCTTCCGCTTCGGCCCCCCTTTCGAAAGACACGCTCTTGTCTGCGTTACCCCCGCCCACCACCACCCCGTTCAGCGCGGCCGACAACCCCTGGATCGACGTCCGCACCGGCGGCCAGTACGACCAAGTGGGCCTGCGATCCCTGTTCCTGGACGCCCACCGCATCGACGACCTCGCCCTGCCCCAACCCCCGGCCGCGTCAGCCCTCCTGCGGATCGCGGCCGTCATCACGGCCCGCATCACCGGCCTCGACGACCCCGAACTCACCGCCTCCCAGTGGAACGCGCTGCGCCGCAGCCGCCTGGCCGAGGGCCGCTTCGACCCGGACGCCGTCCACACCTACTTCGACCAGCATGGCTGGGACGTCTTCGACCCCGTGCGGCCCTGGCTGCAGACCCCCTCACTGCGCACCGAGTGCGACCACAGCACCGGCATCAACGCCTTCGTGCCCGGGCGGCCCGCCGGCCGCAACTTTGCCTGGTTCAGCCCGCACGGCCACCACACCGCCGAGCCCGTTCCCACCGCCGAAGCCCTGCAGATCCTGCTCATCCACCACTACTACGGGCGTTCCGGCACCGGCACGCCCCGCACCCAGGACGGCACCACCAGCGGCAAGCAGACCAGCGGGCCCCTGCGCGCCAGCGTGTCCTTCCACCCGCTGGGCCGCACCCTGCACGAGACGCTCCTGGCCGGTGTGCCCGCCTTCACCGGCGACGACCAGCCGCCAGCCGCGGACACCTGCCCCTGGGAAGAAGCCGCACCGCCCGGCCCACAGACCACGCTCCACGGTCCGGTGACCTGGCCCGGCCGGCAACTGACGGGACTGAGCCGGCACGCCATCCTCCTCGTGCCCGGCGACGACGGCACCACCGTCACCGACGCATACCTCACCTGGGCCACCCAGGAAGACAAGCCGATCACCACCGACCCCTACCTCGCCTACCGCATCACCCCCGAAACCAAGAAGGTCGACCAGCGCCGCACCATCCACCGCGCCGACGCGTCCCGCGCGTGGTGGCGTGACCTGGAAACCCTGCTCCTGGCCCCGGACGAACACGGCACACAACGCCGGCCAGCCATCTTCGACACCCTCAACGACCTCCCCGAACCCCTGCGACGCAGCCTGCGGATCCGCGTCCACGGATTCGACCAGGACGGCCAGGCCGTAGACCACCAGTGGTACACCGCCGTCACGCCGCCTCTGCTGAACTGGACGCAGGAACACGACCCGGCCAAGGCCCAGCGCATCGCCGAGTGCTGCCGAGAAGCCGAACAGGCCGCACGGCGACTGCAGACCGTCGCCAAAGATGCGTGGGCCACCGCCATGCGCAGCAGCCGCCGCCGCACCACCCCGCCCCCCTGGGTGAACAAGTCACTAACCCGCTATTGGCCGAAGGCCGAGACGGTGTTCTGGCGGCTGCTGGAGGAACCCGACACTCCAGCCCCCACGGCTTTCGCTGCCGCGGCCGCCGCCGCCCTGCGCGAGACCACCGAAGCCGCCCGAACTCGCCAGACCTCCGCGGCCCGCGCCGTCGCCCACGCCGTCCAAGAGCTCTACCGCCGGTCCGCCACACCCCGGAAAGCCGCCTGATGTCCACCGCAGCCGAACACCGCGCCGCTTGCGACGCGTTCGTCGCCCACATCCACCTCCTGTGCGCCGAGCCCGGCGTCCGTGTCCGCCTCAGCCGGGGGAGAGGCCGGCCCGTCGAGGAATGCGCCCCCATGGACCGCTACCTGGCCCGGCGCACCGCGCACCGCCAAGGACGCCGCGCCTACTACACCGTCGCGAGCCTCATCGCGATGGCCGGACCCCAGACACACACCCCAGGCGTCCGCCCCGACCACGACCCCGACTCCGCCCCGCAGGACAACCCCGCCAGCCTCTTCGTCACCCCCGTCGAACCCACCCCAACGGCGGCGCCGGACCCGACGGCCTGGTACGCCCGGCCGAACCTCGGCGCCACCCTCGCCACCGCCGTACGTCGAGCGGGCCACCAAGCTGAGCGCACCGAGAGCCTTCTCCACGTCCTGACCCGCCTCAGCGACGACCAACTCCACCGCCGGCTGCCTGCCCCCGTCACGCGGCTGCTGCAGGACGGCATCACCCCCGACTGGGCAGTCCTCCTGAACGACCTGGTGCAGCGCCCCTACCGCCGTGACAAGGTCGGACTGCGCTGGCGCGACGCCTTCTACCTCGCCACTCCCGAACCCCGGCGCACCTGAAGCACGCAGAGGCAGCAGCCGGCTCCGGCCAGCCCCTACAGGACCTGCCGACGTCCCCGGCGCCCGCCAAATCCCACACCACGCCACGGCGCACGACTGGCCGGCCACCAATACGGCGCGGCCCTCTCGTCCCTGTTGTTCCGGCAGCCCCGTCCCGTGGGCTGCACCAGCGGCATGCCCGCCGCCCCACCGCGAAAGAGCCCCTTCATGCACACCCCCGCACGCTTCCTCGACCTGCACATCCTGCAGCCCGTTACTGCGGCGAACCTGAACCGCGACTCCGACGGCGACCCCAAGACCATCCTCTTCGGGAACACGACCCGGGCCTTCGTCTCCCCCCAGGCGTGGAAGCGGCCCATCCGCCTCAACGTCGAGCAGGACCTGGGCGAGCACGCCGCCCGCACCCGCATGGTGCCACCCCTCGTCGCTCGGAAACTGCAGGAAGCTCAGTGGCCCGAGGACCTCGCCGCGTTCGCCGCGGCCCAGATCGTCCACTCGGCCAAGGACAAGGGCCTGCAGCACAACGACCAGGAGGGCTACCGCACCCAGGCCATGCTCTACCTCCCCAAAGACGTCATCGACGACCTCGTCGCCCTGTGCGAAAAGCACCGCACCGACCTCGAAGAAGCACTCGCCGCCCACAGGCCCAAGAAGCAGATCGCACCGGTCCTGCCCGCCAAAGACCTCGCCGCGCACCTAACCCGCCGCACCGCGAGCATCAACCTGTTCGGACGGATGCTCGCCGAAATCCCCGCCGGCCACGTCGAAGCAGCCGTGCAGATGGCCCCCGCCTTCTCCGTGCACCAAAGCGACCCGCAGCCCGACTTCTTCACCGCCGTGGAAGACCTCCCCCAGGACGGGGACTCCGGCAGCGCCCACCTCCAGACCGCGTTCCTGACCACCAGCCTCTTCTACCGTTTCGCCACCGTCAACATCACCGACCTCCACCGCAATCTCGGCCCCGGCGCCACCGCTGGCACGGTCAAGGATCTCGTCGAACTCTTCGTCCAGCACTTCATCCTCAGCATGCCCAGCGGCAAGAAGACCGCCACCGCACCGCACACCGTGCCCGACCTCGTCCACTACGCCGTCCGCGACCGCCGCTCCGTCTCCTACGGCGCCGCCTTCGAACAGCCTGTCACCGCCCCCGCCCACGGCGGCTACACCGCCCCCGCCCGCCAAGCGCTCGCCGACTACGCCACCACCATGAGCCGCCTGCTCGGCACCCGCCACCTCGTCGCCCACGGACACACCGGCACCCAGGCCAAGCCCGTCAAGGACCTTGGCTCCCGCCACACATCCTTCGACGACCTCGCCGCCGCCTGCGCCGCCGCCGCGACCGCCGACCTCACCGGCGCGGGCCGGCCGTGACCGGCCTCGTCCTGCGCCTGGCAGGCCTGCTGCAGTCCTCCGGCGAACGCGGCGTCTTCCACTACCGCGACACCTGCGCCTTCCCCACCCGCTCCTCACTCATCGGCATGTTCGCCGCCGCCCAGGGCCGCCCCCGCGAACACGCCCTCGACCCCTACTTCCACCTGAAGACACCCGGTGACACCACCGCCCCGAGCCACCGCGACCTGACCCTCACCCTCCGCATCGACCAGCCCGGCACCCGCTACCGCGACTACCACACCGTCGGCGGCGGCCGCCCCCGCGAGCAGGGCCTTCACACCGGCGAAGGCACCCGGCGAAAGGTCGCCGCCGCCACCCTCGTCTCCCACCGCGACTACCTCACCGACGCCGTCTTCACCGTCGCCGTCACCGGACCCGCCCTCCTCATCGGCCACATCGCCGAAACCCTGGAACGGCCCCGCTTCGGACTGTTCCTCGGCCGCCGCGCCTGCCTTCCCGACGAACCCCTCGTCCTCACCGCCAACAGCCCCGACCCCGTCCAGGAACTCCTCACCCGCGTCCCCCTCACCCGCAGCCGGCCGCCCGGCCCCGCCGACACCCACCTGCCCACCACCTTCGTCTGGGAACACCCACCCCCCGGCACCGACCCCGCCACACCGCCCGACCGGGAAAGCACCAGCGAACCCGTCAACCTCACCCGCCATGCCCGGCGCCACCTGCCACGCCCCCTGTGGATGACCACCGAATCCCTGCCCGCCCACCTGTACGCAGGCCCCCGCCCCCTCCACGCCCTCACCACGTACATGCACGGAGCACCTGCATGACCAGCCTCTCCCGCCTCATCCTCGACCCCCGCCATCCCGCGGTCAGAGCAGACCTCGCCGACGTCGACAGCCTTCACAAAACCCTGATGCGCCTGATCCCCGACCACATCGGCCCCACCCCCCGAGCCAGGGCCGGCCTCCTGTTCCGCACCGAACCCGGACCCGACCCCGTCCTCCTCGTCCAGACCGCCAACCCGCCCGACCTCACCGCCCTGCCCACCCACTACGGCACCGGCCGCACCCTCGACCTCACCCCTCTGCTGAACTCCCTCACGCCCGGCCGCACGGTCCGCTACCGCATCACCGCCGCACCCACCGTCGCCCGCTCCGCAGGCAACCCCACCCCCCACCCCATCACCGGAAAGCGCCGCGGCAAGATCACCCACCTCACCGGCGACGACGCCCTCGCCTGGTGGCAGCGCCGCGCCACCGCCGCAGGACTCGAACCCGTCACCATCACCTCCCTCCCACGCCCCTTCCCCCGCACCCGCGTGACGCGCTCGGCCCCCTACTTCACCCTCACCCAGTTCGACGGCCTCGCCCGCATCACCGACACCACCCCCCTCACCGACGCACTGAAACACGGCATCGGCCGGGCCAAAAGCTACGGAGCCGGCCTCCTCTCCCTCGCTCCCGCCTGACCCCCCGACCAGAAAGCACACTCCGTGCCCCACCCGCCCGACCACGATGCCCTGCGCGCGGCCGCCATCCACCGCCTCTACACCCTCGAGCAGTCGGAGCGACTCACCCGCGCCCGGATCGCAGGCGTCGCCGACGCTTTCGGCGTCGATCCCCGCACCGTCGACCGCTGGCTCGCCAACGCCCGAACCAACAACGGCACCTACCAACCCCCCAGCCGCACCAGCTTCACCCTCACCGAGCACATGCTCGACGCCGTGGCCCGCTGGCGCGGCAACGCCACCGCCGCCTGGAAGGAACTACGCGCCGAAGACCACCCCGTCCCGTCCCTAGCCACCTTCCACCGCGCCACCAACAGAGCCCTCACCCCCGGCATGCGAGCCGGCCTCCGCGCCGGCGAGAACGCCCGTCGACGCTTCGACGTGGCCGGTCAACGCGAACGCCACCACCGCAACCACGCCTGGGAAACCGACCACGTCGAAGCCAGCGTCAAAGTCCGCGTCGAAGGCCACATCCGCAAACCCTGGATCACCTTCTTCGTCGACTGCGCCACCTCAGCCATCTGCGGCCTCGCCATCAGCCCACAACGCCCCAGCCGCGAAGGCGTCCTCGTCGCCATCCGCGACGCCATCCTCATCGACGAACACCACGGCCCGTTCGGCGGCATCCCCACCTACCTACGCGTCGACGGCGGCAAAGAATTCCTGTGCGCCACGGTCACCGAAGCCCTCGGCGTCCTGGGAACCGAAATCATCGCCCTGCCCCCCTTCACCCCCGAAGGCAAAGGCAACGTCGAAGCCGTCAACGGAGCCATCAAGAAGACCCTGTTCGCCGGCATGCCCGGCTACACCCACGCCCCCACCCTCCGCGGCGGCAAACCCGTCGACCCCGACCAGCCCCTGCTCCACTTCGAAGCGTTCGTCGACCACGTCCTCACCTGGGTCCACCACTGGAACCACGAGAACACCCCCAAAAGCCTGGACGGCCAAACCCCCCGCCAAGCCTGGGACGCCGACCCCACACTCATCGACACCATCAGGGCCGAAGACCTCCACACCTACACCCTCGAACGCCACGGCAAACCCCTGACCATCAACAACAGCGGCGTCCGCTGGCGCAACCGCAACTACATCGCCGACTGGATGCACGGCCGCGTCGGCGAAAAAGTCCACCTGCGCTACCTCCCGCACCACGACCACCGCGTCGAGCTCTACGACCCCCACACCGGCCGCCACCTCGGCCCCGCCGTCATGACCGCACAAGCCACCCGGGAACAGACCCTCAGCCTCAAACAAGCCCGGCGCCGCGAAGCCGACCGCCTGCGCGCCCAACTGAAGAAGGCCGAGAAGAACCGCAACGAACGCTACGCAGCCGCAACCCGTCCCGCACCACCCGTACCCCTGGACGCGATGCCCGAAGAAGAGGCCCTCGAGCACCTGCGCACCCTGGACGGCTTCACCCCGGCCGCAGAAGCACTGCCCGACCTCATCAAGCTGCCCGAACCCGACGCCGCACTGACCAGGCCCCTCGACCCCCGCACCACACCGCCACCCACCCAGCCCGCACCACCCGAGGACCAGCCGTGAGCGCCCCCGCCACCTCGCCCCGCCCCAGCCAGCTCCCCCCACCCAGCCAGGACCACTACCTGGGCCTCACCGGAGCCAACGCCATGGCCACCAAAGCCGTAGCCGAAACCGAAACCCGCATCCTCAAAGCCATCAAGCACAACGCCCTGGTCTGCATCCACGGACACGTCGGCCTCGGCAAAACCTTCGCCGTCCACACCGTCCTACGCCGCCACGCCCCCGAAACCACCGTACGGCTGCGCTACAACAACGGCGCCAACATGAACGAAATCCGCACCCAGCTCTGGCGCCGCCTCGACCTGCCCGGACCACCCCCGCAGTCCGTCGGACCCTGCGACCAGCAGATCCACGACGCACTCGAAGCAGAGCCACGCGTCTTGCTCATCGACGAAGTACAAGGCCTCGGAACCAAGGCACTGGAGTACTTCCGCACCCTGTGGGGCGACGACGCACGCCGCGCCCCCATCATCCTCGTCGGCAGCGGCAACGCCCGGCAGAAGATCCTCAACAACCCCGCCCTGCACTCCCGCATCCTCGACTGGTATCAGTTCAGCCCCCTCACCCCCACCGAAGTCCGGTCCGTCATGCCCGCCTACCAGCGCATCTGGGCCGACGCGCAGCCCGAACTGATCCTGTACACCGACGACATGGCAGGCCACGGATCCTTCAGGAACTGGGCGCGCATCACCCTCCTCCTCCGCGACGCCCTCGAAGAGAACCCTGGCCTCACCCTGAACAAGGACCTCATCCGCTGGGTACTCAGCCGCATCGACCCCACCACCCGCCACACTCCGCAGCGCGGGTGACCGCACCGGCTCTCGGCCGCCACTGGCCCTCGTAACGCCCGAGCGGCAGTCCGCACCCGAGCGCGGTTCATCTATGCCGATCCGAGAACCGGCACACAGCTACGGGAAGCACATGTGTGCCGCACCAAAGGGCCTCGGCTGTGATGAGGCTCTTCGAAATTCCCCAGGGTCTGCTCGACTCCTCACTTGCTTGAGCAGTAAACGATGAGGTCGGGGCGCCGCCCCGGCCCGCCCTGGCTCAGCCCAGCGCGTCCATCAGGGAGGTGACATAGGCATCCAGCCGCTCCTCCACAGCTCGTGTCGTCAGCTCGGTCCGTCCTGCCTCCCGCCACGGCTGTGCCACCCACTGCACTTCCTCCGAGAGCGCCAGTGGCGCCCGCACCTGCCAGTACAGCCGCTCGTCCGAGGCCGCGGCCAGTATCCCGCCGGCCTCCTGGTATGCCTCGGTGAAGCGCAGGCCCCACTCTGGGCCGTGCAGCAGCGCGAGATTGGTGGAGCAGTGCGCCACGTCGAGGTCCGCCGGGCCCCAGGAGGCCGCCGCCCAGTCGACGACGCCGGTGATCCGGGCACCGACGGCACCGGCCGGGTCCCCGGGCGGCAGGTCGAACAGCACGTTGCCGGGCTGGAAGTCCCGGTGCAGGAACCGCCCTTTGTAGCGCGGCGCGGGCTTGCGGATCAGGTCGATGGCGGCGGCCCAGGCCGCGGCCTCGGCGCCCTCGGGGGTCACGACCGTGTCGGCGGTCGTCAGCGGCACGTACTCCCGTGGCCGGACGGCTGGCCGCACCGCGTGGACCGTCACGAGTTGATGGGCCAGCAGGGGCAGGCGCGTCTCCAGCCCCTCGTCGTCGTGGACCGTCCGGCCCGGCAGGTGGGTCATGAGGAGCGAGGGGTACTCACAGTGCGCGGCGGTTGGATCGACGGCGACGAGTCCGGGAGCCGAGAAGCCGGTGCAGGTGAGCGCGGTCAGGGCGTCGGCCTCCCTGTGCAGGAGGTCCTCGGCCGGCCCCTGCCGGGTCGGGGCGACGAAGGAGCGCAGCACCAGGTGCCGGGTGCCTCCGTCCCGCCTGCCGATGGTCAGCCTCCTCATTTCGGCGGTGGCGCCGCCGTGCAGCACCTCGGCTCCGACAATCCGCTCGCAGGCCTCCAGGTGCCGGCGCACCCAGGCCAGTGCCAACGGTCTGATGGGCGCCGCCTCATCATGATTGGTCACCGTGCCACCTCATCATCCGGACGACGGCACGCGCGAACGCTTTGCGGGCCTGTCCGCGAGTCAGCGTGCAGGTGGTGGGTGGGGAAGTTGGGCGAGCAGGTCTGTCCACACCCGTAGCGAGGGGTGGGGAATATCAAAGAGTCCCCTCAGCTGTGGCCAGACGAGGCCAGGTGCGCTGGGCACATGCGGTTGAGCTCGTCGTAGTTTCGGGGTGCGCAGTAGGGCCCGGGCCCTCAGTTCGGCCGGTACGCGCCGCGCCCTGCCGGCATTCTGGTGCGAGGCTGTTGGTGTTGTCTGGGAGGGGGCGCGGGCGGTGGGACGGTGCGGGGCAGCGTTTCCTCCTGTGGTGCTCAGGCAGCCGTCGGCTGGGGCAGCGGTGTTCTGTTGGAGTGGATGAGACTGGTTCGCTCCCGGAGGCGGTATGGCGTGCCTAGGCGCGCTGGGCATGAGTACGAGTATTTGCGGCTTCAACAGGGTCGGGGGGGGGAGCTGTCGGCGTATGACCGGCCGCTGCCGCGCAGGCGGGTGGCGATCGGGATGTTGTTCTTAGTGGGCGGTTCGTAAGGTGATGTCCGTTTCTGGCTGAGGTTGGAGCAAGGTCGCTGGTGGCGGGTCGGTCGGCTATTGCTTCCTGGCGAAGTTGCCGGTGTCGGCCTCGGTGAGGATGCCGAGTTTGACCAGGCGCTTCAGCTTGGCACGGGTGCCTTCCACGTTCTTCGGCAGCAGTTCGTGGCCGAGGGCTTCGCAGACGTCCTTGGCTCGTAGCGGTCCGGTCGCATGGTTGAAGGTGGCGAGGATGCGGGGGTAGTCCGGGTGCTCGGGCAGGTCCGGCGCGACGGCAGGGAGCCGGTCGGCGAGGCCGGTGACGGTCTTGCGGGTGATCGCGAGGTGCTCCAGGTGCGTCTCGGCCTCCCGTAACCGGGTCTGCAGGTCGTCGATCTGTGCGCGGAGGTCGCCTGCCAGGGCCCGGGCGGCGTCTTCCTGGAGGCCCAGGGCGTCGAGCAGGGGCTGGATATTCACGCTGCCGCCTGCGGCTCGCGCCAGGTGGGGGCGTTCGTGCCGGTGAGGCGCCGGGTCATGACGTGGGTCATCGCCCAGTAGACGCGGGAAGCCGAGGAGGAGGGGCGGTACTCGTAGTCGCGGACCAGGCGCCGGTGCAGTATCAGGATCCCGTAGGTCTGCTCGACCCTCCACCGCTTCGGCTGCGGCACGAACCCCTTGACCTGCGGGTTTCGTTCGACGATCTCGACGTCGATGCCCAGGCCGGCGCCGTGCGCGACGACCTGGTTCTTGAAGCCCTGGTCGACCAGGGCTTTGCGGACGGTGCCGCCGGCGTGCTCGGCGACCTGGTCCAGCAGGACGATGCCCGCGGCGTTGTCGTGGGTGTTCGCGGCGAGGACGGTGACCGCGATGACCAGGCCGAGGACGTCCACGGCCAGTCCGCGCTTGCGGCCGGGCACCCGCTTGGCCGGATCGTGGCCGGTCGTGGAGGCGGGGACCCCGGCGGCCACGTGGACACTCTGGGTGTCCAGGACCACCAGGGTCGGGTCCTCTAATCGGCGGGCCCGCTCACGGACCTGGCAGCGCAGGAGTTCATGGATGACCTGGTCGGTCCCGTCGTCCCGCCAGGCGGCGAAGTAGTAGTAGGTCGCGCTCTTCTGCGGCAGGTCGTGCGGAAGATAAGCCCACTGACAGCCGGTCCGCCCCTGGTAGAGGATCGAGTTGACGATCTCCCGCATGTCGTAGGCGCCCTGGTGGCCGCTGACCGAGCGGTGTCGGTTCTTCCACGCGGTGATCACCGGCTCGATCAACGACCACTGCTCGTCCGATAAGTCACTCGGGTACGGCTTGCGTTCACTCACCCGGTCACATCACCAGATGACCAACCGCGGACCGGCGGATTCCGCCCCGCAGCCACACCATCAGGCGACAGCAGAACCACTCAAAGACTCACGAACCGCCCACTTAGACGGCCAGGACCGGTGATGCTGGTCGCCTCGGTTGTAAGGAACCGTGGAGCGGGGCGAGTCGCCCCGGGGCGGTGCCGTGCGCGAGATCAAGGAGGAAATCGGGCGGGCATCCGCCACGCCCTCGCCCGCGGCGGCTTCAACTCGGCGGTCATCTGGAGCGCCGTCTGACCGGATCGGCCGCCGGAACGACATCCCCGGGTTTCTGCGGCCTCAGTCAAACAGACAGAACGCCAGGCCGAGGTCGGGCAGGGGCTGGAGGATCGCAGGAACATTCCTGGAGTGGTCTCATGGGCGCCCGGACATCTCCTGCTCGGCTCCACAGAGTCCTAGTGAGCCGAGTACGAGCTGCCAGACCTCGTCCCCTGCGTCCTGCTGCCGGCCGTCAGAGCCCTGTTCCGACACGAAGGTCAAGCCGTATACGACCGTCAGGAGCAGATGGGCAACGATGTGCGGTGATTGGACAGCCAACGGCGACGATTGGGGGGCTTCTTGGCGCGCCCGGTCCGCCGCCGCTGTGATCCTGTGGCGGATGCGGGCGAGCACTTCGGGAGCGCCTCCCGTGGTCCGGGTACAGTCGGCGGCCAGCCGGACCGTGGCGCGGAAGCGGGTGTCGCTTTTCATCTGGCGGCGGACGGCCAGCACAAGTTCTTTCAGGGACACCTCGTCCGCGGCACCCGATCGGTCCAGCGAGGCCCAGGTCCGAGCCGACTCACTGACAAGTGCGTCGGCGAGTGCCCTTTTCGAGGCGAAGTGGCCGTACAGGGCGCCTTTGGTCATACCTGTGCGGGTGGCGACGATCGCGAGGTTGGTTGCGGCGTAGCCATGCAGGGCGAACTCTTCGGCAGCGGCGTTCAATATCTGGTCTCGGGTCCGGATGGCTCTCGCTTGTTTGATCAATGTCGAGTTCCCCTCGGTGATGCACGCGGCACCTCTGAGTAACATGCCTCAGAGAATGTTACCTGGTGGGGTCTTGGGCGAACCACCCCCTGGCCGCAGTGCCGGCACCGTCCCGTGCGGAGGCGGGCAGGGGCCGCGGGCCCTGCTGCACTGTGGGTGCACTTTCGAAATCCCCGGGAGGTGAGGAACTCCTTGTCCGCCCCGGCTGCGCACGCTCAAGAGTTGGGAGAGCCCTGCCTTACGCTCCGGCGCCGAAAGGCCCATGCCTGCTGAGCAGGTGACCCGTTTCGGCCTCTGCGGTGGGGCCGAATTCCCCACCACTGTTGCCGGCTGTGCCGGGGAGTACCGACCAGCCCTGCTGCCGGGCGTGCCGGAGCAGTACGGGATCCTCGCCTACGACGACTGCGGTGCCCACCGCCCGCAGCATGGCGAGATCGCTTGCGTGGTCTCCGTAGGCGAAGCAGTCCTCGGCTGCCAGGCCATAGCTCTCTCTCAACTCGGTGACCGCCCGGGCCTTGTCCGCGCCGATCATCGTGCGCGTCAGGCGGCCGGTGAGGATGCCTTTGTCGTCGACCTCCAGTTCCGTGCACAGTGCCAGCTCGGCACGCAGGGCTTCGGCTGCAGGATCGACGAACGGGTGAGCAGATCCGGAGACAAGCACCACTGTGTGCCCGGCTCGACGGTGTTCCGCCAATGCCGCGACGCCCGCCGCGACGTAGGGTTCGGGGCGGGATGTGAACTCCGTGTACCAGGCCTGCCCGGCCGCCCGGAGGCTGGAGAGCGCGACGCCCGCGTAGAGCTGGTAGTACGCGCGGTTCATCTCGGCCCTGTCGGCTCCCCGTCTGCTGAGGTCCGCCAGTTTCTCGATGCCGGCCTGCCCGCGTGCCCGTCGCGGCCCCACAGCGCCCTCTTCACCGGGTACCCAGAGGCTCTCCGGGGCGTTGCAGAGAAAGTCGATCATGCTCTTGCCCGAGAGGAGAGTCTCGTCCAGGTCGAAGAAGGCCAGCCGACTCGGGCGAACTGGACGGGGCGAGGACTGCAGCAACTTCCTGTGGTGCATCGGACCTCTCGGATGCAGGCGGGCCGCCCCGGGTGAGGGGGAGGCGGACTCCCCAAGGCACCGTCGCCATAGGGTGTGCCTCGCCCTCGGTCATGCGGGCGAGCCGGCCACGAATATACCTACGGGAAGGTCTCTTCGGGTGTTCGCAGGCTTGGGCACTCGTGCGGGGCGCGCTGAACATGCGCCCTGCGGTGAGGGGGAGTGGCGGCGCACACGGCTGCGGTGGGCAGCCTGTGCGTTGGCGAGGCGGCCCGCCCTCGCGGCATGCGACTCAGAACCTGCGACTGAGCGGGGCTCTGTAGCGGCTCCACTGCTCGGGCGGATTTGTCGCACACTTTGCCCCAGATCACTGCGACCCGTCACGAAGCGCCATTACGGCCGGGTCCAATCTGACTCTCCTCAAAACTGGTGGTGCCGCTGCTAGGAGAAGCTGACTCTTTTGCCGAGAGCGTCACAAGCATATGTTCGGCGCATGGTATCGACCAGCCTCACGGAGGCCATCGCGACGGCCGCGAAGAGCTCTGTTGAACCACTGCGCCTTTTCTGTTTCCATCATGCGGGCGGGCATGAGAAGTCGGCTTTCCTGGGATGGCAGCGGAAGCTGGGAGACCTGGCCGAGGTGGTTCCCGTCAGGCTGCCGCACGATGACGCTGTGCCACGTCCGAGCCCGGGAGCCGGGGCTCCGGACGTACCGCGACTGATCCAAAGCATCAACGACGACATAGATCCCTGGACCGGCACACCCCATCTCTTCTACGGACACAGCATGGGGGCGTTGGTCGCCCACCAGGTGGCGCGCCTGCGGCACAAGCTGGGTCTGCCGCTGCCTGAGCGGCTACTCGTCGGCGCCTTTCCAGGGCCGCACCTGCCTCACCGGCTGGCAGGTGCGACCCGCCTTGCGGACGAGGATCTGCGCGCACTCCTGCCCGCTGACCCTGTCTACCGTTCCCGCGCGGCTCGCGCGGCGCTGGAGCGGACCGCCATGACGCGGCTCCGCACGCATCTGGGCATCTGCGACGCGGCCGCGCCGCGGCCGGCCCGTGAGCCCACGGGGTCCCAGGCGGCTGAAAGCCGTCCGCTGCCCTGCCCCATCGAGGTCTTCGCAGGGGTGGACGACGAGATGGTGACGGTGGCCGAGGCTGCCGCCTGGAAACTGCACACCCAAGCCGGCTGCCGCATTCATCACATGCCAGGTGGTCACTTCTTCACCCGTGACTCCGTGGAATCGAAGCAGGCGTTCTTCGCGCGTCTCGCGACCATACTCACGGAGTGCACATCCGTGGCATCTGACGGTCTTCACGTCCGACAGCATCGCATCGCGTCCTGATCAGCAACTTTCCCTGGAGGGATTCGTGTACCCCGAACACCTTGAATTCGGTGCCTTTCTTTCACCCATGCATCCCATGGGTGAAGACCCCACTCTGCAGTTTGAGCGGGATCTCGAACTGGCCGAGCACCTCGATCGGCTGGGATACAAGGAATTCTGGGTCGGCGAACATCACTCGATGGGCTGGAACACGATCGGCAGCCCCGAGCTGATCGTTGCGGCGGCGGCGAGCCGCACCAGCCGCATCACCCTGGCGACCGGGGTGACCACGCTGCCCTACCACCACCCCTTCATGGTGGCCAGTCGTGCCGTGCACCTCGACCACCTGACCCGGGGCCGCTTCGTCCTGGGCGTGGGTGCCGGAGGCATCCCCACGGACGCTCGCATGATCGGCCGTGAGATGAGTGAACTGCGGGGCGCCTTCGGCGAGGCACTGGAGGCGGTCGTCGAACTCGTCAACGGTGAGGAGCGAGTGACGAAGAAAACCTCCTCGTTCACCTTGCAGGACGCCAAGCTCCAGCTGTCGCCCTATCGTCCGGAGGGGCTGGAGATCGCCGCCGCGAGTGTGGCCTCCGGCAACAGCATGCGACTGGCCGGGCGCCACGGCATCAGCACGGTCTCCTTCGGTGCACCGCGGCCGGGGCACCCTCGCCCCGACATGCGCACCCAGTGGGCTTATGCGGAGGAGTCCGCGGCCGAACACGGGAAGACCGTCGACCGCAAGAACTGGCGCATCACCCTGCCCGTCTATGTGGCCGAGAGCCGCGACCAGGCACTGCGCGACGTCCGCGAGGGCTACGACCGCTGGGCCTACGGATACTGGGGCGATATTCGCGGCCTGGACGTGAGCGTGGCGGGAGTCGACCGCGCCCAGGCCCTGGAGGCTGCCATAGAGGCCGGCAGCGTCCTGGTGGGTTCCGTGGACGACGTGGTCGGCGGGATCAGGCGGCTGCGCGAGGAAGTCGGGGGCTTTGGCACCCTGCTCGTCTACGCGCAGGACTGGGCCGACTGGGAGAAGACCAAGCAGAGCTACGATCTCCTGGCCCGCTACGTGGCCCCGCACTTCAGCGGCTCCACCAAGCGCCTGTACGAAGCAGTCGACTGGTACCGCGGCAACCGCGACCTCTTCCCGCAGCTCATCCCGTAGACCGGCCGGCCCGCCCGGGTGGACGGCTCCAGGCACCACCGGGGCGGGCCCCTGCTTCCCAGATGGCGAGGCCATGACCCACAACCCTGTGCGCATCGGTGTGATCGGTGCATCGCCCGACAACGGCTGGGCGGCGGCAGCTCACCTGCCGGCCCTGCTGACACTTCCTCAGTACGAGCTCGTAGCCGTCGGTACCACACGCCAGGACAGCGCGCGAGAAGCTGCCCGCCGATACGGTGCAGCCCATGCCTTCACCGATCCGAGCCGTCTGGCACGGCATCCCGACGTCGAGGCCGTGGCGGTCGTCGTCAAGGTGCCCCACCATGTGGAGTTGGTATCCACGGCTCTTCAGGCAGGCAAACACGTCTTCTGCGAATGGCCGCTGACGACGACCTCGGCGGAAGCCGAGCGGCTCACGACGGCGGCCGCATCCGCTGGGGTGCACACTGCCGTCGGCTTCCAGGGCAGATGGGCGCCGGCAGTTGTGCGGGCCCGCGCTCTACTGGCCGACGGGCACATCGGGCGTCCCGTGTCGGTGACCGCCTACGCGGCCCGGTCGGTCGCGGCCGGTGCACGGCTGCCCCGCGCCTTGGGCTACACCGTCGAAGCGGCCAGCGGGGCGGGGGCACTCGAGGTCGCCGGAGGCCACACGCTCGACACGCTCCAGTTTCTCATGGACAGCGAACTGACGTCGGTTTCGGCGCAACTGGCCACGCAGCACCGGCAGATCACGCTGGACGACGGGAGCACGGTGGTGGCGACCAGCCCGGACCATCTCGCTCTGCACGCGTCGTTCGCCAACCATGCGATATGCGTCGCGCACGTCCACGATGCCAAGTCGTTCGGGGGCCGGACATGGATCGAAGTCTCCGGAACCGAAGGCGAACTCGTCCTTGAGTCCGCAGGCGACCGTGGCCTGCAAATCGGCGCCCTGACCCTGCGCGTCCTGCGAGGAGCTGCCGCGCCCACTGAAACCGGGGCTTTGCACGGGCGGGCGGCGGGGCCCCGTTGTGCGGCGCGGGACAACATAGCCGCCCAGTATGCGGCGTTCGCGGATGACATCCGCGACGGTGGAAGCCGGACGGCGAGCTTCGCCGACGGCTTGGCCACGCACCAGCTGCTGGACGCGCTGCGGGGTTCCGCCCGCAGGGGACGCAGGATCGATCGGCTGGCCGGGCCGCAGGCTCCGTTCAGCTCTCCGTGGCCGACGACGCGCTGACGACGGCGTCGAGCAGCCCGGGAAAACGCCGCGCGAGGTCGTCGGCACGGAGCTCGTTCATGCGCGAGGTGCCGACGTAGTACTGGCGGATGACGCCGGCGTGCCGCAAGACTTTGAAGTGATGGGTGCCCGTGGAGCGGGAGACTGAGATATCGAAGGTGCCGCAGGCCATGTCGCCCTGAGCCTGTGCGAGCTGGCGCACGATGCTGCGGCGGACCGGGTCGACGAGTGCTTCCAGCACGCCCTGCAGGGTCATGGCGCTCGCGTCGGGATGATCCGTGATGCGTTCTGTGGCGGTCCGTACGGTCACGGCTGCTCACCTCCTCCTCGGATTTCTCCACCATACTACGACATCCACCATACGTTGATGAGTGTCAAAGTTTGACAGTCATCAACGTATGGCGTTCAGTAGATACGTAGTGCACGGCAAGACCCAAGCCGACCCGCGGGGGGCTGAAGTTGGGCGGTCGCCTCCGCCTGGCCCCCACGAGGACATGCCCGCCCCGACCTCCGCAGGAGAAGAAAGATGACTTCAGCCCAGACCGGAGTGACACCCGCGCCTGCGCCAGAGCGGCGCGAGGTATCAAGCGGCCTGAAGATCACAGCACTGGCCACGGGATTCGTCATGGCGACCCTGGATGTCACCGTGGTCAACGTGGCAGGCGCCACCATCCAGGAAAATCTGCAGACCACCCTGACGCAGCTCACGTGGATCGTCGACGGCTACGTGCTGACCTTTGCCTCGCTCCTGATGCTCGCGGGCGGGCTGGCCAACCGGATCGGCGCGAAAAGGATCTACCTGTGGGGGATGGGCGTCTTCTTCGTCGCCTCCCTCGCGTGTGCGCTGGCACCCAACCCCGAAACGCTGATTGCGGCCCGCTTGGTCCAGGGTGCCGGCGCAGCCCTCTTCATGCCCAGCTCCCTGTCCCTGCTGGTCTTCTCCTTTCCGGAGAAGCGTCAGCGCACGAAGATGCTGGGCCTGTGGTCGGCGATCGTGGCCACCTCTTCCGGGCTGGGGCCCACGATCGGCGGTCTGATGGTGAGCGCCTTCGGCTGGGAGTCCATCTTCCTGCTGAACCTGCCGATCGGCGTACTCGGCATGTATATGACCTACCGCTACGTTGCACCGGTCGAGACCCGCGCCACGCGACTTGCCGTCCCCGGCCACATCACGTGGATCCTGCTCCTTGCCGCCATCAGCTACGCACTGATCGAAGGCCCTCAACTGGGCTGGGCAGCCGGACCGGTGACCGCCGCCTACGCGGTCACCGTCGTGGCCGCAGCCACTCTCGTCATCCGCGAGCGGCGTGCGGCCAACCTCGTGATGCCGTGGCTGCTCTTTCGCCATTCGGGCTTCGCCGGCGCCAACATTGTCGGCTTTCTCTTCAACTTCGCCCTTTTCGGGTCCACGTTCATGCTCGGGCTCTACCTCCAGCATGCCCGCGGAGCATCACCGTTCGAGGCAGGCCTGGAACTGCTTCCTATGACCATCTTCTTCCCGGTGGCGAACATCGTCTACTCGCGCATCTCCGCCCGGTTCTCCAACGGCATGCTGCTGACGACGTTCCTGCTGCTCGCCGGAGTCGCCTCCCTGACGATGGTCACCATCTCCTCCGGCACGCCCTACTGGGTGCTGGCCGTTGCCGTCGGCGCGGCGAACATCGGGGCGGGCATCATCTCGCCCGGCATGACAGCGGCGCTCGTCGATGCCGCCGGCCCCGAGCACGCCAACGTGGCCGGCTCCGTACTCAATGCCAACCGTCAGATCGGCTCGTTGGTTGGCATCGCAGTCATGGGTGTCATCCTGAACTCCATCACGGACTGGAACCATGGTGCCGCCCTGTGCTTCCTTGCCGTTGCCATCGCCTATCTGCTGGGCGGTCTCGGCGCCTGGCGGCTCATCGCGTACCCGGAACGGCGCCTTGCCTCAGCGACGGCAGCCTGACCCGGGTAGGCCATCTGTGCGGCGGCCCGATCGGGCCGCCGCACAGGGTGCAGACGGTGCCCGCGGCGATGCGCACTGATCGGATCGTCCTGGACGGTCAGGGTGCCGATGGCGCGCAGGCGGCCATCAATCGGCGGCACTTTGCAAGGCGCTCGTGAAGGCTGCCCGTGACGACGTGGACCGGAACATCTGCCCGGCTCAGTGCTTCCAGGAGCAGCTGATCCGAGATCGCCCGAAAGGCTTCACTGATCGGCTGAGGCGAGTCGGCCAGCGGGCCCTCTGCCGGGACATGCACCACCAGGTCGTAGCCCTCCTGGGCATGAGCCATGGCCAAGTGTCCGATCTGGTCGGCAACCTCCTCAAAAGCTGTCAGAGCTCCGGACCCGCAGGCAGGCGGAAGGCGCGCATCCGCAGCAGGAAACCGCCCGAGTGCCAGGCGTACCTTCGCATACACCCACTCGTGAAGAACGGATCCGTCCGAGACGAATCCCTGTGGCAGGAGTGCCTCACCTACCCGCCGCTCAGTGAACCGGCGCACCGTCAGCTGCAACAACTCCGCTTCGGTACAGTCCTCCAGGGACTTTCCCGATCCTCCCAGGGGATCGCGCATGGCCATGCCGTGCGTCCGCGGCAGTAGCGTGGTCTGCGCGAGTTGCGTCGTCAGGGTGGTCTTTCCGTTGCCGTAGGCGCCGACGAGGGCGACCCGCAGAGCCCTGTGCTGCACCGTTGTCACTGCTGCATCCCTTCTGTGGAGCGCTTCTGTTCCCGGCCCCCTGCCAGAGTCGGCCATCCGTACTCAGCCGCGTGGCCGACCATCTCGGCGTCGCTGCCCACGACGACGGGATGCCCGACCATTTCCATGTAAGGAACGTCCGAGATGTGGTCGCCGTAGGCGAAGCTCTGCTCCAGATCGAGGTGATGCTCATCGGCCAGGCGGCGCACCGCGTCCGCTTTGGCCGCGCCGATCATCGGAGTGCCGATCGCTCCGGTGAACACTCCCGCCCTCACCTCGGGACGGGAGCAGAGCAGAACGTCAGCCCCGAGATGCTCTGCGAGGGGGTCCAGACATGCTGCGAACGAACCCGAGACGAGCACCGTCACATGCCCGGCGGCAGCGTGGGAACGGAACTCGGCGAGAGCTGATTCGATGAGGAATCCCGGACGGCCGGCCCTGCCGGCGAACCACCGGGTTCCCTCTTCGGCCACCGAAGACACCGGTACGCCCTTGTACATCTCGTAGTAGGCCCGGCAGCGCCTGGTCCTGTCCGCGCCGGCCTGCGCCAAGCCGTCGAGCCGCTGCCGGAAGGCTGGATACTCCTCGGGGCGCCCGCAGGCATCCAGATGGCAAGCGAGGAAATCGAACATTGTGGTGCCATTGACCAGGGTGCCGTCAACGTCGAAGAAGGCTGCGGCACGCGTGGCGTACCTCGTCAGATTCACCGTAGTTACTCCTGATTGCATCTGGGCGGGAGGGCATCCCGCCCTTCCGCCCAGATGCGCGCTATCTGCGTGCCCGTCAGGCCGTGAGCGTGCGGCTTCTGCTGTTCACCAGAGCGGCGGTCGCCTCGATCGTTTCGGCCTCAGCCAGTTCCTCATCGGTGATCTCGACGCCGTAGTCACGTGTGAGGATCACTGCCAGTTCGACGAGGACGAGCGAGTCGAATTCCAGCGATTCAAAGTCAGTTGCTCCGGAGATCTCCATATCTCCTATGTCGAAGGTCTTCTTGATCAGTGCGCTGATCTGCTGTGTAGTGGTCATCCCGCCTCACCCATAGATGTAACTGTCACGATGCTCTGTCCTGAGGCCTACAGCGCCACGATGTCGGGCCACACTAGAACGGACGATCCCCAGGTGAGGCCGCCTCCGAAAGCACTCAGCAGGACACGGTCACCGGGAACCAGGTCTCCGTCCGTGACGGCACGGGCCAGGGCAAGAGGTATGGACGCGGCCGAAGTGTTGCCGACGCGGTCCATGTCCATGATCATTCGATCACTCTTCACCCCGAGCCCGTCCGCCACCGCTCGCAGGATCCGAGCATTGGCCTGGTGGCCCACGAACCGGTCGATTGATTCCGCAGCCCAGCCCGTTGTCTCCAGCAGCGCCCGGGCCGACTCGGTCATGCGGTCGACTGCGTGCCGGAAGACGGGCTTGCCCTGCATCGTGAAATAGGAACCAGCCGGGCCGCTGCCCGAGGTCCGTTGTCGTGAGCCTCCGTCAGGAATGGTGATGAGGTCCTTCAGTGACCCGTCACTGCCCAGATCGAACCCGTAAAAGCATCCGGGCCCGTAGGACGCTGTGGCCTGGAGTACCGCGGCGCCGGCACCGTCACCGAAGATGACGGAGGTCGCCCGGTCATCGGGGTCGAGGATCGTCGAATAGGTTTCGGCACCGATCACCAGGACACTGCCTGTCAAACCGGCGGCGATATGGGCAGCGGCACAGGCCAGCCCATACACGAAGCCGCTGCACACGGCCGCGATGTCGAACGCCGGAACGGTACCGAGCCCCAGTCGGCTTGCCACGTCCGGAGCAGTGGCCGGACACGGGTGGTCGGGCGTGGTCGTCGCCACGATTACCATGCCGACCGCGTCTGTGCCGGCCGACCTCAGAGCGTTGCGGCCCGCCTCGACAGCGAGATCACTGGTGGCGGACCCCGCGCTCCAAAAGCGCTGCTTGATGCCCGTGCGTGACTGGATCCACTGGTCGTCGGTGTCCAACACCCGGGACAGCTCTTCGTTGGTCACCCGACGCGAGGGGAGCGCGGTGCCCAGACCGGTCAAGGCCGCAGTCGCGTTCATGCCACCGCTGCCGGCGCACGGTCGGTCTCGCTCGTCGTGTCGATCTTGGCGTAGTCCGCCCTGGCGAGCGCGATGGCCTCCTCGATCGACATCTGCGGAGCAAATCCGTAGATGTCGACTATCTTCTGCAGGCGCTCAGGGATCGTGCCCCCGACGATGTGAACCGGTATCCCGAGTTCGTTGATGTTCTTCAGGAGCATCTCGTCGGCCAGTGAGCGGAACCGCTCACTGACGGGCCGGTGCCCGTCCTCGACGATGGGGAACTCGACAGGCAGGTGGACGAACGAGTCGTACGAGGCCTTGGCGTGCTGCCTGGCCGGCACACCCATCTGCTCCATGACCTGCGCGTAGAACCGGATCTCGTCGGTCATCTCGACGTTGTCGAGGTTGACCGACTCGTTGGGATTGATTCCCACCAGCACCCGCACGGTTCCGTAGGACCACTCGTGCAGCGAGGACCCGTCCGAGACGAATCCGTTGGGCAGGTGGCTCTCGTTGACAGCACGTTCCTGATTGCGGCGCATGATCAGCATGATGATCTCTGAGGCGGTGCACTCCTCGAGTGTCTTGCCTGGAACGGAGATCGGCAGCAGTTCGCGCATGGTCATGGCTGAACTGCGCGTCAGGCCGGTCAGGTGGGACACGGCCATGGTTGTCAGGGTCTTGCCGACCGAATAGGTGCCGGAAATGGCCAGGTTCATATTGCTTCTCCTCTTCTGGTGATGGGCTACGGAAGGCGGTGCGCGACGGAGCAGCGCAGTCCGATGCCGCAAAATTCGCCGACGATGTCCGCGGAGCGCCAGAGCTCCCCCCGGCTGTTGGTCAACTTCCTGCTGCGTTCCAGCCGGGCGGTGGTGCCTTCGAGCGTCTGCAGCGCGGGACGCGCTGGATCCAGATCCAGAACCGTTTCGCGCATCCAGAGCGTGTTCGAGCGGGAACGGGACACCCGGTCCATCGCGTAGAGCAGGATCTGGCCCAATTGCAGCCCGATGACAAAAGCGTCAATGGGCGAGGCGCAGTCGCGCAGTTCGGCTTCGAGCCCCGCGGCGGGGGTCCGAACGGCCTCGTTGACGCGGACCGCGGCAGTTGCCTTGTTCAAGGCCACATCGAGTTCCACGTCCTCGACGAACTGCTGGCGCGTGGTGAAACCCGTGCCGAACAGACGGGTGTGCGGGTCACCGAGGGCCATACGCCCCGCCGCGTGACGCCCGGGGAGAGAGGGAGCCTCAGCGGCATGTCCGTGACGAACGGTGCATGTCATCCGCAGGGTCCCCACGCGGCAGTCCATCGTGCTGACGGACCGGCCGGGTTCGCCGGGCGCTGGGCATGTGCTGACCAGGCGGGCGCTCGCGGCGAAGCCATCGAGGTCGTCCTCCACAGGGGTGGTGCCGGCCTTGATCCGGGCCCGGACGAGGACTGCCTTCGACAGCTCGTGCACAGTGAGCCCCACAGCATCCACCAGAAGCACTTCGCAGAGCTGCGCACCGATGACCAGTACGTCCACGGTGGAGAGGTGGGGCCGCTGATCTTCGTCGCCCTTACGTGACCAGTCGGACGGATAGCGCACCTGCACGGATGCATCGATGCGAGGGGATTGGCCCGGGTCTTCCGTGACGGTGATGTCTCGAAGGCGGTGCTCGGCACGCTTGTAGCCCTCGCCGAAGAATCGCTTGTGCCGCGGCCCGAGAGCATGGTCGACGGACCGATGAAATATTTTCGATGGTGCAGATGTGCTGCCCGGCATGCACCCTCCAGTGATTCCGCCGATATGGCTGGTGTCGTCGATCACTATTCGGGAGATGCGAAGGGAATGTCCAGTGCGTGTTTCTGATGTCACCTCGCATGCTGGTGGTGGGAAAAATAGGAATGCCGGTCACTTCCCTCGGAAAGGCATGCGCGGAGAAGATTTGCACTTGATGCAGTCAAAGAGAGGTGAACAGAGTGACGAGGCAGATGATCGCGGTAACGCAAAGGAGGTTCGGCGACCCGGGCGTCCTCACGGCAGTGAGCACAGAGAGGCCGGAGCCCGGCCTCGGCGAGATCCTGGTGCGGGTCCATGCAGCGGGGGTCAACCCGGTCGACTGGCGAACCCGCGCGGACGGGGGACTGGGCACACTGGGCCGCCCCCCGTTCGTGCTGGGCTGGGACGTCGCGGGGACAGTAGAAGCCACCGGGCCGGGAGTCACCCTGTTCGAGCCGGGCGACCGAGTGATGGGGATGCCCCGCTTTCCCCACGAAGCCGGCGCCTACGCAGAGTTCGTCACGGGCCCGGCCCGGCACTTCGTGCACGCTCCCGAGCGGCTCAGCTCCGCCGAGGCGGCGGCACTGCCACTGGCCGGCCTGACCGCATGGCAGGCCCTGACAGACACAGCCGTGCCCCGTGTAGGCCAGCACGTACTCATTCATGGGGCGGCCGGCGGCGTGGGACATCTCGCCGTCCAGATCGCCGCGGCGCGGGGGGCGAAGGTGACGGCCACGGCCCGCACGGCCCACCACGAGCAGCTGCGGGCCATGGGAGCAGACGAGGTCATCGACTATGCCGACACTGAACTCGCTGCTGCCGTCGCGCAGGTGGATACAGTCATCGACACCGTAGGAGGGGCCTGCACGACGCGGTCCCTGGACATCCTCCGGCCCGGAGGGACACTGGTGACGCTACCCGGCCCACCTTGCGAAGCCGTGTCCCGGCGGGCCAGGCAAACCGGCAAGCGCCTGTTGTTCATGCTGGTCGAGCCGGACCGGACCGGCCTCCTGGCGCTCACCGACCTCGTTGACCGCGGGCAGCTGACGCCCGCTGTAGCAGCCGCGTTCCCTCTGGCCGCGGCAGCGCAGGCACACCTGCTGGCCGAAGCAGGAGGCCAGTTCGGCAAGACCGTTCTCGAAATCCCGCAGCCGTAGCTGCGCACGGACAAAGGTGTGGGCTACTCCCCGCGGGGAGTAACCCACACCTGCATCGTCAGTACAGGGTGGTGAGCATGTCCGCCGCGAAAGGAACCAGGTCACGCGCCTGACCCGTCCGTATCTTGTTCGGCCACTCGGGGTCCGCGATCAGTGCCCTGCCCAATGCCACCAGGTCAAACTCGCCCTGCGCCAACCGCGCGATCACCGCGGTGACGTCACCGACCCCGGCACCCTTGCCATCCAGATAGGTGAGAAAGTCGCTGTCCTCCAGGCCCACTGACCCCACCGTGATGGCCGGCTTGCCGGTGACCTTCTTGGCCCACCCGGCCAGGTTCACCTCGCTTCCCTCGAACGCGGGCTCCCAGAAGCGACGGGTAGAGGCGTGAAACATGTCCACCCCCGCGTCGACGAACGGCACAAGCAGCGCCGCGAGCTCCGCCGGGGTGGCGGCGAGCCGGGCGGCGTAGTGGCCGACCTTCCACTGAGAGAATCGCAGGATGATCGGGAACGAGGGTCCCACGGCTTCCCGGCAGGCGCGCACGACTTCCACGCCGAACCGGGCGCGCGCTTGAGCACTGCCTCCGTAGGCGTCGTTGCGGCGGTTGGTCACCGGCCACAGAAACTGATCGATGAGGTAGCCGTGCGCGGCGTGCAGCTCGATGCCGTCGAACCCGGTTCTCTGCGCGTCGACGGCCGACTGGGCGTATGCGGCGACGGCTCTGTCGATGTCGCGTCGGCTCATGACCCGGCCCATCGGGGGAGCTTCCGGCCGGGAGGGGTCCACACCGGAGGGGCTCTCCAGCTCGAATCCCTTTGGCAGGATCGCCTCGACCTGGACAGCGTCCATGCCCCACAGCAGTGGGTCGAGCCCGGCGTGCATGAGCTGTGCCGCAATCCTGCTGCCCTCCGCGTGAACTGCGTCTACCACGGCAGACCAGCCGGCCAGTGCGTCTGGGCCATGCAGGCGGGGAACCGACGTGCGCCGTTCCGCCGCGGCATGCGCGATGGCAGCACCCTCGGTGATGATCAGCCCGACTCCGTTGCGTGCACGGCGCGCGTAGTACGCCGCCACCTCTGGCCCCGGGACACCGCCCGAGGACAGTTCGCGCGTCATGGGCGCCATGACGATGCGGTTGTCCAAGGTCAGAGAACCCACCGTGAGTGGCTCGAAGAGTGCTGCGGTCACGGCGCGGACAGAGGGCTCCGGCCGGGAAGCGGTCTGGTCCTGAACGACGGTGCTGTCGGCCGCGACGATATCGACTGAACCGCCCAGCGTGTTCCTCGCGCCCGTGCTCATGCGCTGAGGCCAGCCGCCGCACGCAGGTCCGCAGGGGTGAACATGTGAGGGAAGAGGACGCCGCCCGGGTCGAGTGCAGCGGAATCGTCGAGACCTCCGAGATCGACGGGGGAGAAGCCGGCGTCGAGTATCAGGCTGCGCACGGTCTCCTTGGCTGCAGCGTCGTCACCTGCGTAGCCCATGCCCCAAAAATGCCGCTGCTGTGTGCCGCGGGACCAGATCAGCTCGTCCATGACGTGTGTGAATGCCCGCACCACAGTTGAGTCGGAAAGCGTCTTGGCCGCGTGCCTGCCCTGCGTGAGATCCGAGCCCAGAGTGGAGATGATGCGCCCTTCGGCGGAGAGGCCCATGGGGTTCGTGGCGTCGATGACGAGCTTTCCTGCCAAGGTGTCCCCGACACTCTGCAAGAGCTCCTCCCACGCCGGATAGGGCACGGACAGCAGCAGGATGTCGTTCGTTTCCGCGGTCTCGACAAGACCGGCCGCACGGGCATCGGGGCATGCGGTGCTGACGAACCCCGAAAGACGCTCCGGGCTGCGGGAGCCGAAGGTCACATGGTGGCCCGCCGCTGACCAGTGGCGGCCGATGGGTCGGCCGACGTTGCCCGCTCCGAGAATGCCGACTCGCAGGGCAATGCTGAGTGTGGACATGCTGCGTGCTCCTTCAGTAGTAGCTGCCGCCGATACGGCGATGCTCATGGCTCAGCACTGGGCTGAGTTCTCACTGGTGGCGTGACAGGGAACCCGGACCTGGGCGCTCGGATGCTGACCGGACCTCAGCTGGCCACCAGGTCGAGGCCGGCCTCCTGGACATGAAGCAAGGGCATGTAGAGCATCAGACGGAGGTCCGAGTTCTCAAGCAGTGACAAGGTCAAGTGCTCGTACCGCACCCTCTTTTGGCCCGTCACACGTACCCGCACGCGCGCCCTGGCCGTGCTGCAGGTTTCATGACGCGCCCAGAGACCGGCGAACGCCTCGTCAACACAGCAGAGTTCCTGCGCCAGCAGGTCGAAGTGGGCATCCCCAGGGAAGCGCGCCCCCTGGACGCGGAACTGGCCCACAAGGCGGGCTGCCATGTCCTCCCAGTCAGGAAAGCGGACGCGTGCCGAAGGGTCCGTGAAGAAGGCCGTGAGGTAGTTCTGGCCAGGGCTTGGAACCCCCAATAGCGACTGCGCGTTGCTGTTGGCGGCCAGGACGTTCCAGTATTGGTCGACGACGAAGGCTGGCGCAGGGAGCCAGCCGTCGACAACGGGCTGCAGACGCGACGCCTCTCTCGGCGCGGCACCCCGCGAGGTGAGCTGCGGCGGATTGGTGCCCGCCAGCCGGTACAGGTGCACTCGCTCGGTGTCATCCAGCCGAAGGGCATGACTGATCGCATCCAGCACCCCGTCCGAGACTCTTATATCCCTCCCCTGTTCAAGCCACGTGTACCAAGAGGCGCTCACGCCGGCGAGGACTGCGACCTCTTCGCGACGCAGTCCGGGGGTGTGCCGCCGACCCGTAGCCAGCAACCCGACATCGTCGGGTGAAAGCCGTGCCCTGCGGGACCGCAGGAAGTGCCGAAGCGCCTCGCGCTGCCTTCCGGAACCGTCAACCACTGAATCTTTCACCACCCCAGTGACGCTAGACAGACGCACCACCAGAGTCAAACCTTTGGGAAGGTTTTTTATGTTCCGTCACGCAGAGTTAAAATCGTGCTTACGGAGCACGCTGCCATCCCAGGCCAAACCTGGTGCTGTCACCACCACTCCCCCTGCCCACAGGAGAAGTTCGCTCTGGAAGAAGCCGAGAAGGTCTGCTGATACTCCAAGCGGCTTCGCCCCCGAGGAACGGAATCCTGCCGTGACCGATCAACACCTTCGCGACCGCTATGAAATCGTCGAGCTGTGCACCCGCATGGGGTGGCACCTGGACCACTGCCAGTGGGACGAACTGGTGGACCTGTTCACCGACGAGATCCGCCTCGACTACACGAGCCTGAACGGCGGCGAGCCGGTCACCCTCGCGCGCAAGGACGTCATCGAGAAGTGGCGCAGCAACCGCGAAGGCCTCGCTGCCACTCAGCACCTCGTCTCCAACCAACTGGTCGATGTCGAAGGCGACATGGCGGAAGCCACCGCGATGTTCCAGGCGACACACCTGCTGCCCAACGAGTTCGGCGGCCCGCTGTGGACGCTCGCCGGCGAGTACCGCTATGCCCTCGTGCGCACGGCCGATGGCTGGCGTATCAGGGGTCTGACCATGTCCATCATCTGGGCCGAAGGAAACCGCAACATCAGGGACCTGGCCGTCCAGTCAGACTGACCACCGGCAGCAGTGAAGGGAGCCTCACGATGGCCAACCTGACGGCCGACGACACCGCGCAGGAAGCCGCAGACAGCCATACCCCAACATCAGAACCCCAACCGCGGGCCACTTCCTCCACCTTCCGGCGCGTACTGGGCCATTTTCCCACAGGGATCGTTGTCGTCACGGCCATGCACGACGGCGTCCCTGTCGGCTTCGCGGTCGGGTCCTTCACCTCGGTGTCGCTCGATCCCCCCCTGGTGGGCTTCTTCCCGGACAAGAGTTCGACCACATGGCCGCGCATCCAGCGCGCTGGCGCCTACGTGGTCAACATCCTCGGGGACCACCAGCGCGAGGTCTGCCAAGCCTTCGCCACCAGTGGAGGCGACAAGTTCCGCACCCTGTCCTGGTATCCGGCCGCCAACGGGGCCCCGGTGCTCCATGACGCCAACGCCTGGATCGAGTGCGACATCAGCACGGTCACCGAGGCGGGCGACCACTGGTTTGTACTCGGGCGAGTGCGGGACCTCGCCGTCGTCAATGACCGCAACCCCCTGCTCTTCTTCCAGGGCCGATATGCCAGCCTGGTCGACACGCCATGACGCGATCAGCGGTGCGGTGCGGGGCGCAGTGGGACTCATCGGACACAGAGTGAGGCACCAGCGCCCTGTGCGAGAACCACTGCACTCTCCCTGGCGGCCCGGGTGCCGCCCCTGAACGGCGGTGGCGGTGGCAGGGGCGGCACGTCGCCTAGCGGACGCCCAGGTGCCACTTCTCGCCCCCTCGCTGAGCAGAAACCCATGCCCGCCCAAGCCGCGGACGGTGGTCCCGCCACCGGTTGCGCTCGGCCCTGTCCGGCGATCGGTCCCACTCAGCAGCCGGCCGGAACAAGGAGGGAGCCCCACGGGCCATGCGCACCGACGCCGGCTGGTGGGGCCGTGCCATCTCAACGGTCGGCGGCCGTCTTCCTGGTCCGGACCTTGCCGTTTCAGGCGCGGATCGCTCCGATCAGCAGGTCACGTACCTCCTGCCACCTGTCGACGATGTCGGCACGGCGCTGGAGTACGTCGGAAATGTGCTGCATGCCGAAGAACCCGGCCACCAGGGCGCGGGCGGCACCCGCCGGATCGATGTCCGCCTTGATCTGCCCCTCGTCCCGTGCGGCACTCAGGAGCTCAGTGAGTAGCGAGGTCCAGTCAACGTAAGGGGTGGGGAGCTCGGCCTCGATGTGGGGGCGTTCCAACTGGAGCCGAGCGCCGGCCTGTACGACGACGTCGTCCCGGAAGGCGAGGGCGGCGCGGTCGAGCATGACTGCGGCCGTGTCCAGCGAGGTCAGGCCCTCCTCCCGGATCTCCTCCAGGAGGAGCGGCCACTTGGCGTAGAGGTACTCGACGACGGCGACGGCGAGTGCTTCCTTATTGGGGTAATGGAAGTACACGGCTCCCTTGGTCATCTCGACCCGTTCCGCTACGTCCTTCACCGAGGTGTGGCGGAAGCCGTTGGCCGCGAAGAGTTCGGCAGCGGCAGTCAGGACCTGTGACTTGGTGCGAGCGGCACGGTCCTGCTGGGGCGTCGGTCCCCGGCGTCCGGCCTGCTTGACCGTGAAAAAAGGAGTCCCGCCTGGAGGCGCGGACGGACTGTTCGGCATCGGCTTCTACCCTCTCCGGATCTTCTGTGCGCAGTACGTGGCGTGTGCACGAAGCGGCTCCTGCGATCATTGCAATATACCTTCCGGCGGGTATATTTTCGTCGCGAGGTCGACTGTTGAATCAAGGCAGGGCCCAGCGCCCGGGCGCTGGGCCCTCCCCTGGGGAGGGACACGATGCACGACACGACCATGCCTGCAACTGGTCACGGCCAGGGGGCCGACAGCCTCCGGCCGGCGCCAGAGACCCGCCTCTCCTTCACCGGCCCGATGCCACGGAGTGCCGTACACAAGGAAGCCGACAGTGAAGTCCTCCTGACCGATGCGAAGTGCATCGGGAAGGACCGGTTCACCATCGCAGCTCTGTGGCCGCGTGACCACTTCCTTCGACACCGCGGCGCGGACGCCCCCAGCGACCCGTTCCTTCTGGTCGAGTCCGTCCGCCAGACGTCGATCTTTCTCTCGCACCGCTTCTACGGCGTCCCCCAGGAACACCCCTTCGTCCTGTGCGACCTCGGCTTCGACCTCGAGTACCCGCTGCCCCCGCGTAGGGACTCCCCACTTCCCGTCGTACTCGACGCCGTCTGCGTCCCGACCACGAACAACCCCCGCAGATTTGGGATGCGCCTGGAAACGACGGCCTACATCGATGGCCGGCGCATCGGCCGAGCATCCCTGCATTGGCTTGCCATGGCACCGAAGACCTACCAACTGGTCCGCTTCCGCGGCGCCCCGGCAGAAAGCGAGGGAGCCAGGGGCGAGCAATCGCACGCTGCACCGGTGCCGCCGCAGGCAGTAGGACACTGCCATGACCGTGACGTGCTGCTCGGCTGGGAGCCGGACGGCGTTCACGAAACCGACCAGTCAACGTGGCGCTTGCGGATCAACCGAGACCACCCCGTCCTGTTCGACCACCACTCAGACCACATACCCGGCATGCTGCTCCTCGAGGCCTGCCGCCAGGCCGCACTCGTCGGCATCCCCCAGACGAGCGACCCCCTCAGGAAAGTCAGCGCAACCTTCACATCTTTCGGTGAGCTCAGCCGCCCCGTGACTCTTCACGCACGTCAGGCGAACCAGGCGGCCGCCGACGAGCATCCCGGCATCAGTGTCACGGCACTTCAGGAAGGAAAAATTCTGGCATCAGCCGTGGTACGCGGCAACTTCGCCACCCAGATGTGCGGTGCGGCATGGTGACCACCACTTTCTGCACCTCCCGGCGCCTGACCGAACCGCCGACCGTACTTATCCGGCTTGCGCAGCGCGACGCGGCGCTCGTCGAAGAGCGCCGCAGCCTCACCAACGACCTCGCTGCAGCGATCACGCAAGCAGGCTTCGCCCGCCACTTTGTGCCCCGCCGATGGGGCGGCACCGCAGGTGACTTCACCTCGCTCCTCCGCTCCTCGGCAAGCGTCGCCGAGGCCTGCGCCTCGACCGCCTGGTGCGCCACGCTGTACGCCGCCCATGCGCGGCTGGCCGCCTATCTGCCGGAACAGGCACAACACGACCTCTGGGCCGAAACCCCCGACGTGCGGATCGCCGCATCGATCGTGCCGCCACAGGGCAACGCGAGCATAGGCGAGAACGGCTGGACGCTCTCGGGCACATGGTCCTTCGTGAGCGGGATCGCCCACGCGGACTGGGTGCTCCTCGCCAGCTGGACCCAGAACACCGCATACGGAGAACCGCCCAGCGGACCACGCGAGCACCGGATCTTTGCCGTACCGCGTGCAGACCTCACCAGCGTGGACACCTGGCACACGCTGGGGCTGCGAGGCACTGGCAGCAACTCCGTCCAGGCGGACGAGGTCCACGTGCCCGCCCACCGATCCATGCTGCTGACCGACCTCATCCCTGCCCTGACCACAGGCTCCCCGTGCCACATGGTGCCCTTCCCGATGGTCGCCGGGCTTCAGTTCGCAGCACCCGTGCTCGGTGCTGCCCGTGGGGCGCTGCACGCGTGGGTCTGCGAAATGAAGGAGCGTCAGTGGCCCGGCGGCCAAGAGGTACCAGCCAAGCTGCAGCAGGCTCTGGCCCGTAGCTCCGGCGAGATCCAGGCAGCACAACTGCTCCTGGAGCAGGCGGCGCACCAGACCGACCACAAGACGCCCACGGCCCTGAACGTCGCAGAGAACCAGCGAAACACAGCCCTGGCGGCAGAGTGGTGCGCCGTGGCGGTCGACAGGCTCTTCCGGGCACAGGGGGTACGGGCACAGGCACAGGACGACCCCGTGCAGCGTCACTGGCGTGACATCACCGCGGCGGCGGGGCACGCCACTTTGGGATTCGAACCAGCGGCAGCAGCGCATGCCGAAGCGGTGTTCGCCCACACTCCACCCCCAAGAGCGTGACGCCTGGCCGGGCGCCTTGGGACCAGACAGGAGCGAATGCTTGGCAGTGACGACCACCGAGGGTGGAGACGGTCATGCCGGGGGGCCGCACGGGCTGATCGCCTGTGAAGGAGCATCAGGTCGCCACTCCTGGTGAACGTGCTCGAGGTTGTTCGAGTTCAATTCCGTCACCGTTGACCGCACAGGGACACCCGAGCCGAGGGCTGGCTGAAGTGCAAGCGACTCTGCACAACGAGACTGACGTCACTACTGTCGCGGTGCAGGGCCGGCGTTTGCGCCGTGATCTTCCTCAGAGCCCTGTACGCCCCTATGCGGGACGTACGGCGGCTCCGTACGGGCAGACGGCTGACGCGCGGCGCCGGTTCCGACCGCCAGGAAATCGTTGTGCATGGGAGCGTTGACTGACGCGCAGGTCGCACGACGGATTGACCATGAAGGTCCACTCTTGATGGGGATCTTCGAAGTCGGCTCCGTCCGCAGTTTCATGAAGCTCATGGCTGGGTCATGATCCATCCCGGAGGAGTCCGAACGAGGCTCGGCCGTACATGGCCCGCTTGAGTGTTTTCCCTATCGCCGTGCGCTCTTCACTGTTCCTAGCCATTCGTCCAGCAGCACCGACGACCAGGCCGCACTCGAACCCAGCCGTTCCGGAAAGAGGCTGACCAACTCCTGCAGGGGGCTCTGCGGCGAGCTAGGCGTGGTCACGGGGCAACTGAAGTCGGGGACTGGCAAGCAAAAGAGCTGGGCGTCAGCGGAGCCTTGAGTGGCCGTTTGCCGTCCGTCCCTGAGCAGCGCACCCAAGACACTGGAAGTGGATATCAAGAGCGGGGAAGTCCGTTCTGCGGACTCTGACCTGCTCAGGGTGCCGCGGCGCGTGCACCCAGGTCCGGGATCACTCGAAAGCGTGGCCTCCCTCTGCGAACTTAAGGCCGGGGCCCAGGTGTTCTAGCGTCCGAACCAGATACGGGTGAGGGCCAGGAGAGAGGACGACGAATCGTGAGAGCAGACACCGACTAGGGCGGGCAGGGAGTGCAGGGAGGCCGACTCCGAGGAGCCGTTCGGCGAGAGCGCCGCGCAGAACCGGTCAAGGCGCTGTGTGTCGGCTGCGCAGTGTGCGCCGAGTGCTTCGCCTGTGCATGGGACCAGCGCATCGAGCACGGCGTGCGGGGCATGACCGCGCGTGAGTGCAGGGCGCTGCTACGGCGTAGGCCCACAGGGGCCGGGCCGTCCTCCCGGCACGGGGCCGGGGGTGCGACTCCTGTACAGGTCGTGGCCCGGGGCATGGCCGCCCCCCGCCGCTGGCACGGCGGGTCTTGCTGCCGGGCAGAGCTGGGCGCCGACTTGCTGTCAGCAAGCGAAGAGCGGCCATGGTGTGCCACTTGCGCCTCATACCTGCGAAAATCCGCACATGAGTTCCATGCCGCCCCGCAAGACGGCCCAAGTGTGTTCCGAGCCGGACTGCGGCCAGCCTGCCGCCTTCTCCACACGTACGAAGAGCACCTGGTGCGATACCCACATCACGGAGATCTTGCGCAAGGGAGGCCTGGAACCGCTGGAGCCCTTCACAAAGCCTAAAGCGTGGCGCCTGACCCGGTGCTTGGTGTGCGGCTGTGAGGCGCACTACCGCTTCGAGTACACCCTGGAGAAGAACACCTACCGGGAAGCGACGTGTCGGGCCTGCTACTGGCGGCAGTGGGCGCGGGAGGCTCGGCAGGCCATGGGCGCGTACGCGAACCTGAGCCCCGTTGCGGAGGGGCAAGCACGGGAACACGCCGAGAAGAATGGCTACGACTACCTCAGCGCGCTGACCGCCCCGTCCCTGTCCGACGACCCGCACCATGTCCGCTGCCGGTACTGCGGTCGCCTGAGCGCCGCACGGCTGGGGGACATCGGATTCGGCTGCCAGTGCCAGATCAACCCCCGACGCGAGCGACAGACCACCAGAGCCTCCGGATCCCCCCAGCGCGACCTCTTCAAGGACAGCGAACTGCCCGTCCTCGGCTGGTGGGACCAGGAGCACAACGACACCGCCGCTTGGGACACCGTCACCGTTAAGGCGCGGCGGGAGGCGGCCTGGCGCTGCCCCGACTGCGGCCTGCGGTTCAGAAGGCGGATCGTTGACATGGTCAGCATGTGCCAGTGCCCGCAGTGCGAACCGAAACGACGCGCTGAGCGGGAGGCAGAGGACACGCGCTATCAGGCGACGCCGGTCGCAGACGTGCCCGAGCTGCTCACCGAGCAATGCTCAAGACCTGTGGATCAGCCCCGGGCGGGGACGCGGAGGCGTACCTTCCCGAATGATCCTTTGATGGTCACCGAGTAGGCCCGCGTTC
>NZ_JAGMUO010000027.1 GCF_019049325.1 Streptomyces sp. AC512_CC834
CGGGAACGGGCCCGGACACAGGCCCGAAGTCCAGCTTCACCAACTCCCCATCACTCAACTGCACTTACTTACCCGGAGCGACTTCGTGTCGCACCCTGAGAACGCAGTCTCGCATAGCGCTGGAGCATGATGCTGACCTCCTTCGAGTCAGAGATCAGTAGCCCGCCACGCTGACCCTCCGCGTAACCGAACCACCTGTTCTCCGCCGTCTCCAGCACCTGGAGAGGGCCGTCGAAGCCAGCGTGATCCACTTGCCGTAACGGCATGATCTGCAACTCCACGTTGAACTGATCCGCTCGTGCCAGCAAGTTGTCGATCAGCAGTCTTGTGACCTCGGGTCCACCTGTGTCGCGTTCGATCAGCGCCTGCTCGATGATGAAGCTGAATGAGATCGGTGGCCTGCGCTGAAAGAGCTCCTGGCGGCTCAGACGCGCGGTCACTTGTTGGTTCACCTGCTCGTCGTCCTTCACGGGCGGCACGCTCACGGTCACCGCCCGTGCATACCCCTCCGTCTGCAACAACCCCGGCACCACCCGGCATTCATACGTGTACAGACTCACCGCCTCCGCCTCGAACCGCGCCCACTGCCTAAACCAGCTCGCCAGTCCCGGTTGCCGCGACAGATGCCGTGCCGCACCTCGCAACGCCCCGAAAGCGTCGAGGATCTCCTCCGCGCGCTCCACGAAGTCCCCCGGAGGGAACCGCCGCCCCTGCTCGATCGACGCCACCGTGGGCACCGAGTACCGCACCTGTGGCGCGAACTCCTCCTGCGTCAGGCCCGCCCGTTTGCGGAACGCCTTGACGACCTCGCCGAAGGTCCTGAGGCTGTCCGACCTCTCCGGTTCCCCGCCCCCGCAGAGCGCTTCCGCGCCGCCCGTACCGTCCGACATCCAGGACACCTCCCGCACGTACACACACCCGGCCCAACCGTTCCAACGGGCCCATGGTCACGGATGGTTACCCCTACCGTCCACCCTCCGTACCCGTACGCTGACCCTGCGTACCGGTCGTCGAGCTGGTGAGGGGGCGTCGCCGCAGGTGGGATGGGCGGCATGAGACCAGCTTCCACCCCCCGACTCCCGGTCACCGCGCGTGTGTTCGTCCAGCGGTTCAGCTCCACCCCGCGCGGTGCGCGACTGGCCCGGCACCTCGTCGTGCACCGCCTGGACACCTGGGGCGTCCCGTACGGCTCGGCGGTGTCCGACACGGCCGCGCTGCTCGTCGCGGAGCTGGGAGCGAACGCCGTGACGCACGGGCGGGTGCCGGGGCGGGACATCGAGGTGTTGCTGCGGCTGGACGCGTACACGCTGCGGATCGATGTGTCCGACAGTCGCGGGGAGCGCCGTCCGACCGGAACGGAGGGGACGGTCACGGCGGCGCCGGAGGCCGAGCAGGGGCGAGGGCTGCTGATCGTGGACGCGTTGGCGGACCGATGGGGCGTGTTCGATCGCGTACCCGTCGGCAAGACTGTGCGTGCCGAGCTGGACCTGCTGCTTCGTGCCGCTGAGTGAAACCGTTGTGTGTGTGGGGGCGGGGACGGGCCCGATCAGCGGGATGGGTCGACGCGCAGGCCGTCGATGAGGACGGTGAGCATCCGCCGGCGGCGTTCCCGCCACACCGGCCCGTCATCGGCCCGCCACAGGCAGGACCCCAGCAGCAGGACCTCCTCCGCCTCGGCGTCCGGCCGTACCTGCCGCGCCTCCTTCCCGGCCCGGAGCAGCAGGTCCAGCGCCGCGACGGCAGGGGGACGGTCCCTTCCGTCACCGGCGCGTGCGGCGGCCTCGACGGCCACGGCCGCTCCGTGCCCACTGCGGCCGTAGGCGGTGAGGCGCTCGAACCACAGGCGCAGCGCCTCCAACGGTTCGTACGCGGCCAGCAGTGCCGAGGCCGTGTCGGTGAGCGCGGCGACGTCCTCCCGGTGGACAGCGACCAGGAGGGCCTCCCGGTCGGGGAAATGGCGGTACAGGGTCCCCTGACCGACACCTGCCGCCCGCGCGATCGACTGAAGGGGCGCCGAGGGGTTGCCGTCGAGGACCGCGCGTGCGGCCGCCACGATGCGCGCGCGGTTCTCCCGGGCGTCCGACCGCAGCACGCGTCCATGGGGATGCGTCATCCGGTGCCTCCCGTCTCGCGCCCTGGAGCGACCATGCGACCATCCTTCTATACTTGCTAGTCGGATGACAAGTATGTTGTAGGCTCCACGCTATGACCACCACTCGCCGCACCCAGGCGCAGCGCCGCGCGGAGGCGGAGGCCGCGCTGCTCATGGCCGCCGCCGAACTGATCGACGAGCAAGGTGTGCGCTCGCTGACCCTGGCGCGCGTGGGTGAACGGGCCGGTTACAGCCGGGGACTCGTCACCCATCACTTCGGATCGAAGCAGGCGCTCGTCGAACGCCTGGCACACACCGCCCAGGCGGGTTTCGTCCCCGGCCTCGCCGACCTGCCGCCCGGACTGGACCGGCTGCTGCGTCTGATCGACGGATACGTCGGACAACTCGGCCGCATGAGCGTGCTGAACCGGGTCTTCCTGCTGCTGTGGGCCGAGGCCGCCACGGCGCCCGCCCTGGCCCCCGTCTTCCGCGAGCGGTCCGAGGCGTTCCGCACGGGTCTGCGCGAGGAGCTGACCGCGGGCGTCGCCGAGGGCACGATCCGCCCCGACGTGGCACCCGAGGAAACGGCGACCGCCCTCTTCGCGCAACTGCGCGGCATCGGCATGCAACAGCTCGTGGATCCCGGCCACATGGACACCGAACGGCTGCGCGCACACGTCACCGAGCACTGGCGCAGGGCGCTCAGCCCCTGAGACGACCAGGGTGAGCGCGACGGCGCGCCGTCGCCGTACTTATCGGGTTTGCCCGGCATGGCGGAATTCATTGGGTCGAATGGGTTCGATGCTTTCCCGCCCACTTTATTGGGCAAATTTTCCTGTGAGTCATGTCACAGCGTGCTGGTGAATGGGCGCACGTTCACATGTCCACATTCCGGGATCCCTGTGAAAAGATGCCGACGTGCACGTCCTCGATCGAGCAAGGCGCAAACGATCATCTGATCTTTGAGGTTCGAATCGAAAACGGGGGGCGACAATGCCGAGAATGATCGTCATCGGGTATCGGGGTGATCTCGATGAGGCGTTACGACGTCGTGGTCTCGATCCCTTCTATGTGGTGCAGGATTCCAGCGGCGGGCCGGCCGGCCGACAGTCCTGCCGGGTCGCCGACTTCGAGAACGCCCAGGAAGTGCTGCGTGCGGTGCTCGCCCGGCGACTCGACGATGTGGTCGGTGCGCTGTCCCTCCATGAAATGGGAGTGTTCACCGCGGCGTTTCTGCGGCAGCAGTTGAATCTTCCGGGAAACGCGGACCCGCGCACCGTTCTCTCTTTCCGCGACAAGTACCTCCAGAAGAGCAGCCTTCCGCCCGAGGTGCGGAGGGCACGTTGCCGGCATGTGCCCGTGGGGACCCCCTATCGGCGACTCGTCGACGAGCTGGGTGGGACGTTCGTGATCAAGCCGGCCGCCGGAGCCGGCGCCCTGCGTACGAGCGTCATCCATTCCGCGCGCGAGTACGAAGACGCCCTCGCGCTCTTCCCGGGGGCCTCGGACGTGGCGATCGTCGCCGAGTCGTTCGTCGACGCGCCGGAGGTCTACATCGACGGCATCTGGGAGGGCGGTGAACTCCGCTGGTCGTCCATGAGCCGCTACTACGAGGCGCCGGTCGACGCCGCGCGCGCCGGGACCCTCGCCGCGTGGGTGCTGGACAGAAGGCTCCACGCCGACCTGTTCCGGCAGGCCGAGACGATCGCCCACCAGGTCCTCGGAAGTCTGCGCGCACCCGACTGCGTGTTCCATCTGGAGATCTTCGAGGAAGAGACAGCCCTGACTTTCGGCGAGTGCGCCGTCCGGATTCCCGGCGCGCTTTCCCCGCGGGTCAATGAATTGACCTACGGCGTCGACCTCTTCGATGCCGAGATCAGCCTGGCGCTCGGCGAGTCGCCGTCCCGGACGGAACGCGACACAACGCCCGAACGTTTCCACGGGTACGTCCTCCTGCGGAGCCCCGACAGCGGCCACCTGACCCAGGCGGACTTCGAGCGTGCCTTCCGGTTCGACGAGATCCACTACGACTCGTCACCCGACGCACCGGTCGGCCCCTACGGCCGTATCGGCCAGGCGATCGTGTCCGACCCGGACGAATCAAAACTGGAGAAGACGATTCACGAAATCGTCCGCTTCAACGTGACCGGCGGAGCGTAGAAGAAAGCTCCACGCCCGTAGGAGAACGCTCACCAGGGAAGTCATGGCGCACCCCTGCCCTGACTTCCCCTGCCTTCGCACCGGAGGTCTCTTTCCATGCCCGAAAATCCCACGCCGGAAATACGTCCTGCCGCGACGCTCCCCGACCTGCTCGATCGCGCGGCGCTCGATACATCCCAAGGCACATCCCGAGGCACATCCCGAGGCGTCACCTTCGTCGGTGACACATTCCTTTCCTATGCGGAACTGCGGGAGTCCGCCGTTCGCATCGCGCAGGGACTGCACGACCACGGCATCGCCCCGGGCGATCGCGCCCTCGTCACGGCCACCGAACCCAAGTGCTTCTTCCCGGCATTCTGGGGCTGCGTCCTGAGCGGCGTCGTCCCGTGCCCGGTCGCACCGGCGGCCGACCCGGCACGGTGGCGCGAACGGTTGGAGCACCTGCGCGCACTGCTCGGCGACCCGCTGGTGATCGACTCGAAGGCGGCCCCACGCGCACTGCCCGACGTCGGCCTGAAGTCGGTGACCGTCGAGGAACTGGGCCAGGCGGTGGGCGGGACGCAGCCGCCGCACGCGTGCGCACCGGACGACCTCGCCCTGCTGATGCTCACCTCCGGGTCCACCGGATCGAGCAAGGCCGTCCGGCTCACCCACGCCAATCTCCTCGCCGCGCAGGCCGGGAAGGCGGGGGCACTCGGACTCGGCCGCGACGACACCTCGCTCAACTGGATCTCGACCGACCACATCGCCGCCGTCGAGGCCCATCTGCTGCCCATGTTCACCGGGGCCAACCAGGTCATGACGGACCCGGCCACGGTCCTCTCCGACCCGCTGGAGTTCCTCCGGCTGATCGACGCGCACCGGGTGCGGGTGACCTTCACCCCCAACTTCCTGTTCGGGCAGCTGAATCAGGAGCTCGCCGGGCGGCCGCCCGCGCCCGACGCGTGGGACCTGTCGCAGGTCCGCCACGTCATCTCCGGCGGCGAGGCCACCGTGACCGCCACCGTGCGCGGCTTCGTGGAGGCGCTCGCCCCGTACGGGCTGCGCCGTGACGTGGTCGTGCCCGCCTTCGGCATGACCGAGACCTGCGCGGGCAGCGTGTTCAACCGCGCATTCGCCGCCCGGGACCTGGACGCGGAGTTCCCGCCGCTCGGCCACCCCGTGCGCGGACTGGAGATCCGCGTCATGGGCGGAGACGGCACCGTGCCGGCCTCCACACGGCAGCCCGGCCGCACCGAACCGGGCGAGGTGCAGTTGCGCGGCCCGATGGTCACCGGCGGCTACTACGGCGACAAGGAGGCCACCGCCGAGGCGTTCACCGGGGACGGATGGTTCCGCACCGGGGACCTCGGGCAGCTGGACGCCGACGGCCGGCTGACCCTCGTCGGCCGCACCAAGGATTCCATCATCGTCAACGGCGTCAACTACTACAGCCACGACCTGGAGGCCGCCCTCGACGCACTGGAGGGTGTGCGGCCCGGACAGGTCGCCGCGTTCCCGGTCCGGCCCGAAGGCGCCGACTCCGAACAGCTCGCCGTCGCCTTCGTCCCCGCCCAGGACGCGGCGGACGAGACGTCCCTGTACCGGACGCTGGTCGCGATCCGCAGCTCCACCGTCATGCACTGGGGATTCAGACCGCAGCTGATCCTGCCCGTGGGCGAGTCGGACCTCCCCCGCAGCAACCTGAACAAGATCCTCCGGACGCGGCTGCGCGCCGCCGTCGAGGCCGGCGACCTGGACGCCGCGGCGCGCAGGGCGGACGCGGTGACCACCCGGTTCCTGGGCGGTCACGTGGCTCCGCGGGGCGACGTCGAGACCAGGCTCGCCGACCTCTACGCCCGGGTACTGAACGTCGAGCGGGTGCCCGCGACCACCAGCTTCTTCGACCTGGGCGGCACCTCCCTCGACGTGCTCCGGCTCAAGCTGCGGATCCGGACGGCGTTCGGCATCGACGACGTACCGATGGCGACCCTGCTGCAGGCGCCGACCGTGCGAGCGCTCGCCCACCGGCTGACCACCGGCCGCGAGGCCGGGGGCGACGCCGCCTACGATCCGCTGGTACCCCTCCAGGTGACCGGGGACGGCACGCCGTTGTTCTGCGTGCACCCGGGCCTGGGCGAAGTGCTCGTCTTCGTGAACCTCGCCCAGTACTTCACCGGCGAGCGGCCCTTCCACGCGCTGCGCGCACGCGGGTTCGGCAGCGGCGAGACGCCTTTCGCCTCGTTCGACGAGATGGTCACCACGTACGTCGCCGCGATCCGGCGGGCCCAGCGCAGCGGGCCGTACGCGGTCGCCGGCTACTCCTACGGCGGTGCCGTGGCGTTCGAGATCGCCAAACGCCTCGAGGCCGAGGGCGACGAGGTGAAGTTCGTCGGCGTCTTCAACCTGCCTCCGTCGATCTCCGGGCGGATGAACGAGATCACCTTCACCGACGGTGCGATCAACCTCGCCCTCTTCCTGGAACTGATCGACCCCGCCCGGGTCCCGGACCTCACCGCGGCGCTGCGCCCCCTGCCGGAGACGGACCAGCTCGCGTACCTCTTCGCACACGCACCCGAGCGCCGGCTGACCGAACTCGACCTCACCCTCGAACGGTTCACCGCCTGGGTCCACCTGGCGCAGGGCATGGTGCACCTGGGCCGCACCTACGAACCGGCCGGGTCGGTCGAGCGGGTCGACGTCTTCTACTGCACCCCGCTGAAGGGCATGAAGCAGGACTGGCTCGACCAACAGCTGCGGCACTGGGACCGGTTCACCCGGCGGCCCAACACGTACACCGAGGTCGACGGGGAGCACTACACCCTCATGAGCCCCCAGCACGTACAGGCCTTCCAGGCGACCCTGCGGCGCGAGCTGGCCCGCGCCCTCGAACTATGAAGGCGATGCAGGCGATGCAGGAGATGAACGAGGAGCGAATGAGCATGCACGGCAAGAAGATCCTCGTCACCGGCGGCACCGGTCAGGTCGCGCGGCCGGTCGCCGAGGCACTCGCCCGCGACAACGAGGTGTGGTGCCTGGGCCGGTTCGGTGACCCGGCGGCCCGCGAGGCGCTCGAGACCGCGGGCGCCCGCACCGTCGTCTGGGACATGGGCGACGGCGTACTGCCCGACCTGCCCCGGGACTTCACCCACGTCCTGCACTCCGCGGTGCACCGCGGTGACGGCCGGGACTTCGAGCGGACCGCCCGCGTCAACAGCGTGGGCACCGCACAGCTGATGACGCACTGCGCCGGTGCCGAGGGCTTCCTCCACGTGTCGTCGGGCGTCGTCTACCACCGGGACGAGCCCACCCACCGCTACCGGGAGGACGACCCGCTCGGCGGTGCGGTGCCCTGGCTGCCCACGTACCCCGTGGCCAAGCTCTCGGCCGAGGGTGTCGTCCGCGGCCTGTCCGAGGCCCTCGGGCTGCCGTCGGTGATCGCCCGGCTCAACATCGCCTACGGGCCGTACGGCCACGGCGGAGTTCCCGTGATCCTCTTCCGGCAGATGCGCGAAGGAAAGCCGGCCGCGGTGCCGCACCGGGGCCAGAACTACTGCAACCTCCTGCACACCGACGACGTCGTCCGCCAGGTGCCGCTGCTGTGGCGGGTGGCGCGGACCCCCGCGCGGGTCGTGAACTGGGGCGGCGACGAGGAGGTCGGCGTCACGGACCTGCTGGAGTACATGTCCGCCCTCACCGGAGTGCCGCCGCGCCTGGAGCGCAGCGACCACAGCCGCGAGACGGCGGTCTTCGACCACGTGGTGCGGCGCGGCCTCATCGGCGACTGCACCGTGGGATGGAAGGCCGGCATCGCCCGCACGCTGGGTGAGCTGTTCGAGGAGTACCGCGACCGCGTCGACGCGTACCCGGGGACGGCCCGGGGGACGGCCCGGGAAGGGGGACGGTATGCGCAGAGCCACTGACACGGCCGAGCTGCGGCGGGTGCTGTGCGCGGCCCTCGGGTCCGCCGATCCGGTGTGCTCCCCGGCCCGACTGGGCCTGGACGCCGACGTGTTGGCAGACACCGGCGTCATGCACCGTCCCACCCTGGTGGCCGGCGCCGCGGGCTACGGCCCGACGAGCCCCGCTCCCACCGCGCACGAGATCGACGCGCTCGTCCGCCGGGCCCGGGAGGCGGCGGCCGAGCAGATCCTGGTGCCCGGTGTGCGCCGCACGGACGACACGGGAGCGCTCCGCGCGGCGGGCTTCGTCCCGTTCGCGGCCGGCTCCGAGTGCGTGACGCGACTGGGCGGCGACGTGGACGAGCTGCTGCGTGGCCGCCTCGGCGCCGGGCGCCTTGACGACCTGCGACGCCGCAGCCGCGCCGTCTCCGAGGAGCTGACCTGGGAACGGATCCCGCTGAGCGGGCTCGACGAGACGCCGCTCGCACGCGACGCCCTGACGGGCCGGCACAGTGGTCTCCTCGACGGTCTCCTCGACGCGGCGGCCTTGAAGGCCCTGGCGCAGGGCCCGTTGGCGGGCCGCGCCGAGCTGCTCGTACGGCGCCGCGCGGACGTGGTCCAGGCGGGGCTCCTCCTGGGCTCCCACAGCGGCCGGGGCACGTACTGCCTGGCCCTGGCCGCCGACCACGACGACCCCGCCGCCCGTCACGACCTCCACGCGACCTTCCTGTACCGGCTGTACGCCGACGCGCACCGTGCCGGTCTCGACTGGGTCCACGTCGGCCGCGGCGAGCCCGGCCCGCTGCGTGCCCTGGGTGCCGACCTCTTCGTCCCGCTGGACCACTGGCTGCGTGCCCCGGGCCTCACGGCACCCGAACAGGCATCCACTGAGGTTGGGTTGACCCGGTTCGCGGCGCCGTCCGTCACCACCGTCGCCGTCCCCGGCCCGGCCCGCTTCCGGCACCGTCCGCGGTTCGACCTGGTCGATCTGTCGAGCAACACCAATCCCTTCCTGGGCCCCGGCGGCCGCTATCCGGATCTCGACACCGCGGAACTCGCCCGTACCTACCTCGCCACCGTGGGCGACCTGCCGAGCCAGGGTGGCGTCACCTCCCTGACGGAGGACCACCTGATCTTCTCCAGCGGGGCGGTGGACGCCGTCAGCCTGCTGCTGACGGCACTGACGTCGCCGGGGGACCGGGTCTGCGTGACGCCCCCCACCTTCGAGCTGTACGCCCATTTCGCCCGGGTCGCGGGGCTGCCGGTCACGGAAGTCCCCCTCGGCGGCGACGACTACGACCGGCTCGACGTGGAGCGGATCCTGGCCGCCGACCCCCGCGTCACGTTCCTGTGCGCCCCGAACAACCCCGTCGGCACCCGGCCCGACCCCGGGCAGGTCCGCGAGCTCGTTGCCCGCACCCGGGGGCTGGTGGTGATCGACGAGGCCTATGTCGAGTTCAGTGACCAACCCTCACACGCCGGCCTCGTCGCCGAGCACGACAACCTCGTCGTACTGCGCACCCTGTCGAAGGCGTGGGGGCTCGCCGGGGCCCGCTGCGGCGTCGCGCTCGGCAGTCCCGGCATCGTCGAGGCGCTGCGCCGGGTTCAGGTGCCCTTCGGATTCACCGACGTGTCGCAGCGGGCCGTACGGGAACGGCTCGTGGACACACACCGCGTGCGCGACAGCGTCGGCCGTATCCTGGCCGAACGGGACCGCATGGCCGCGCTGCTGGCCGAGAACCCCGCGGTGGAGCGGGTGTTCCCGTCCCAGGCCAACTTCCTGCTGGTCCGGTTGCACGAACAGGAACACGTCATGGAACGCCTGCGTGCCGCGGGCATCCTCGTCGCGGACGTCGGGAGCCTGGTCCCCGGCACCTGCCGCGTATCCGTCGGCGAGCGGGCCGCGAACGAGACGTTCCTCGACGCCCTCAGTCGTACGCCTTCGCCCCGCCATCAGTCTCGACGGTGAGAAAGGAAAGGGTCTCGTCGCCGATATTCTTCAGATCGTGCAGGTGATACTGCCCCGCGTCGAAAGTGAAGTACTGGGTGCGGCCGCGCTCGAAGGAGATTTCCCGGCTGGTCCCATCGCTTTCGTGCTGCCGTGCCGTGCCGCGGGTCAGGGCTATCCAGACATAGTCCCGCTCGTGGCGATGGACGGGAAGTCGCTCACCGGGCTCGAGCCGGGTCTGCCAGACGCGCAGCTCAGGGCTGTCGTGGAGCAGTGTCTGGCCGCACTGGTCGCGGTGCGTGTTCGTGTCGAATTCCTTGTGGAGCGGCGGACTCCAGCGATCGAACGCCTCGGCCACGACGGTGTTCACCAGTGAGAGAGCGGCAGCGGAATCAGTACCCATGAACCGAATCCTTTCGGTGGTGGCGCCCTTGGCGACAGGCCGCCTCAGGCTACTGGACTGATTCCTCCGGGCGGCGGGGAAGGAGCTACGGGGCCGTCGTCCTGGTCAGCACCAGGCCGTGCGGCCCGTCGGGGTCGGGGTGGAAGTACACCTTCCCCTCGGCGCCCGTGTAGAGCTGGACGCCGGCCGTCATGCCGAGTCCGCCGTCCTCGACCGACAGGTAGACGAAGTCGGTCCTCGTCTCGCTGTCGACGAAGTCCCATGTGCCACTGAAGTCGGCCGTGCCGGGGGACTCGTCCATCGATATGTGCGTGGCGGAGAACGTCCCGTCGGAACCGAGTACGACCTCGCCGCCGGTCTCCTCGTTGCGGTACGTGCCGGGCAACTCGTCGGGGTCGACCGGGCCCGCACACCCCGAGGCGAGTACCGCGGAAGCCGTCAGGGCTGCGAGGCGCCACCGTCCGGCGGTTCTCCTGACCACCGCTGTCCTCTTGACCATCACCGTCTCAGCGTATCGTCGCGCTCGATGACCTGGGCCTTGGCCACGGGCCAACGGCCACCGCCCGGCCGGACCGGAGGGGACGGTCACAGCACTGCCGGGGTTGGACCTGCCGGCCCGCTGAGCGGCTGGCGGCCACGCTCCGTTTGCGCGGGAAGCGGTGGGTACTCACGCTGGAGACCGACGGCTGAAGACAGGAGTGACGATGGCGGCCCTACCCGTCCTGTGGCGTCGGAAGACCCTGTCCGCATACGCCTTGGCCGTCGCTCTCGCCGCGAGTGGCTGCGGCGGCGATGACGACTTCTCCCTGCCCGACTGGGGCGCGCCGGGTCAGAACGCCCGCGTGGGGGACATCATGATCCGGTACGCGCACGTCGCCGAACCGCGTGACGAGCCGTGGCAGCCGGGTGACGACGTCCCCGCGTACGTGTGGCTGTACAACATGGGCGGCGAGGACGACAGGCTCGTGGGCGCGAGTACGCCGAACGCGGCCTCGGTGGACGTGGTCGACTCCGACGGCAAGGAGCGTGCCGACGGCGTGTCCCTCCCGGCGCACAAGCTCGTCGAACTGGAGCGGGGAAAGAACCACCTCGTGCTGCGGGACGTGCGTGAGACGGTCCGGGGCGGGGACTTCATGGAGTTCACGTTGAGGTTCGAGAACGCCGGGCCGGTCACCTTCGACATCCACGCACAGGTCCCGGTCTACGACGAGAGCCCGTCACCGACCGGATAGAACCACCGGTCATTATGCTCACCTCATGTCCGAGGTGATGTTGAAAGAGGTCGTAGCCACCCGCTACGTCGAGCCCCTGCGCTCCGGCGGCTCCGTCCCCGCCGTCGTCGAGGCCGACGATCTCGGCACCTACGTCGTGAAGTTCACCGGTTCCGCGCAGGGCCGCAAGGCACTGGTCGCCGAGGTGGTCGTCGGGGAACTGGCGCGTGAGCTGGGGCTGCGGGTGCCCGAGTTGGTCCTCACGCACTTCGACCCGGCGCTCGCCGCCGCCGAACCGCACCAGGAGGTGCGGGACCTGCTGAACTCCAGCGCGGGGCTCAACCTCGGCATGGACTACCTGTCGGGCGGCGCGGACCTCACGCCCGAGGTCGCCGAGGTGTTCCCGGTGGACGCGGGGGAGGCCGGGCGCGTCGTCTGGCTGGACGCCCTCACCGTGAACGTCGACCGTACGGTGCACAGTTCCAACCTCATGGTCTGGCCCACCCTCGGCACCGCACCCCCGCGCCTGTGGCTGATCGACCACGGCGCGGCCCTCGTCTTCCACCACCGATGGGGCGCCTCCGCACCCGAGAAGGCGTACGACTTCCGCCACCACGCCCTCGGCCACTACGCGCCCGACCTCCCGGCCGCCGACGCCGAGCTGGCACCGAAGGTGACGCGGGAGCTGTTGCGCGAGGTGGTGGGCCGGGTGCCGGAGGCCTGGTTGACGTGCGAGGGCGACCTCGACTCGCCGGAGAAGGTGCGCGCGGCCTACGTGGAGTACCTGCACGCGCGCGTGCGGGCCTCCCGGCAGTGGCTGCCCACCGGCTTCCCGAGCCGTGCGGAGCTCGCCGCCGAGAACGCCGCCCGCGCGGCACGTACGCGAAAGGGCCGCCCCGCCTGGCTCAAGCAGGTCCCCGACCTGCACGGCAAACCGCCCGCCGAGCAGGACTGGTCCGCGCACCTGGGCTGACGCACGGCCGCGCCCCCGGTGCCGTGCTTCGGTCCCGGGGGCGCGGACGCATGGAGCGCGTGTGTGGAGCGCGCTCGTGGAGCGCGTGCGGCGTCAGCCCTTCAGCTGCTCGTACGCCGGCAGCGTCAGGAAGTCGGCGTAGTCCTCGTCGAGGGAGACGGTCAGCAGCAGGTCGTGCGCCTGCTGCCAGGTGCCGGTCGCGAAGCCCTCGTCGCCGATCTCGGCGCGGATGTTCGTCAGCTCCTCGGCGGCGACCTTGCGGGCCAGTTCGGCGGTGACCTGCTCGCCGTTGTCGAGGACGACCTCCGCGTTGATCCACTGCCAGATCTGCGAGCGGGAGATCTCGGCGGTGGCCGCGTCCTCCATCAGGTTGAAGATGGCGACCGCGCCGAGGCCACGCAGCCACGCCTCGATGTAACGGATGCCGACCTGTACGGCGTTGACCAGACCCGCGTACGTCGGCCTGGCGTCCAGGGAGTCGATCGCGGTCAGGTCGGCTGCCCTGACGTCGACGTCCTCGCGCAGGCGGTCCTTCTGGTGGGGCCGGTCGCCGAGGACCTTGTCGAAGGACTCCATGGCGATCGGGACCAGGTCGGGGTGGGCGACCCAGGAGCCGTCGAAGCCGTCGCCGGCCTCACGGTCCTTGTCGGCGCGGACCTTCTCGAAGGCGACCTTGTTCACCTCGGCGTCCCGGCGCGAGGGGATGAACGCCGCCATGCCGCCGATCGCGTGCGCGCCCCGCTTGTGGCAGGTGCGGACGAGGAGTTCGGTGTACGCCCGCATGAACGGGGCGGTCATCGTCACCGCGTTGCGGTCCGGCAGGACGAACCTGGCGCCGCCGTCCCGGAAGTTCTTGACGATGGAGAACAGGTAGTCCCAGCGGCCCGCGTTCAACCCGGAGGCGTGGTCGCGCAGTTCGTAGAGGATCTCCTCCATCTCGTACGCGGCCGTGATCGTCTCGATCAGGACGGTGGCGCGCACCGTGCCCTGCGGGATGCCGACGTAGTCCTGCGCGAAGACGAAGACCTCGTTCCAGAGGCGGGCCTCCAGGTGGGACTCCGTCTTCGGGAGGTAGAAGTACGGGCCCTTGCCGAGGTCGATCAGGCGCTGGGCGTTGTGGAAGAAGTACAGCCCGAAGTCGACCAGGGCGCCCGGGACCGCACGGCCGTCCACCTGGAGGTGACGCTCGTCGAGGTGCCAGCCGCGCGGGCGCATGACCACCGTCGCAAGCTCGGCGTCCGGGCGCAGGGCGTAGGACTTGCCGGTGCGCTCGTCGGTGTAGTCGATGCCCCGGTGGTACGCGGAGGTCAGGTTGAGCTGGCCGAGGACGACGTTCTCCCAGGTCGGTGCGGAGGCGTCCTCGAAGTCCGCGAGCCAGACCCTCGCGCCCGAGTTGAGCGCGTTGATGGTCATCTTGCGGTCGGTCGGGCCGGTGATCTCGACCCGGCGGTCCTGCAGCGCGGCCGGGGCCGGGGCCACCTTCCAGGAGTCGTCCGCGCGGATCGCGGCGGTCTGCGGGAGGAAGTCGAGCGTGGAGGTGCGGGCGATCTCGGCGCGGCGCTCCGCACGGCGGGCGAGGAGCTCGTCACGCCGGGGCGTGAACCGCCGGTGCAGCTCGGCCACGAAGGCGAGCGCCGCGTCGGTGAGAACCTCCTCCTGCCGGGGCAGGGGCTCGGCGTCGACGATGGCCAGCGGGGACGGCGCTGGTGCGGACATGAGCTGTCACTTCCTTCAGCGGTGGCACCGGGTGCCAACGGGCACGTATGGGGCATTGCGCACCCACGGCGCGGCGGGGTGCCTCTGGTCAGTGGATAGTAGTTTCCTCATCGTGGAACTTCAATGGTTTGTTGATGTCGAGATTCTCCGAGTCGAGGGACAGTGGCGCCCAGTGCCACGCTCCTCACTCAAGGTGGCGCAGGTCCGCCTCCGTGTCGATGTCGTACGGGCGCGCCACGTCCCCGCACTCCACGAGCGCGATCTCCGCCTCGTGTTCCCTCAGATAGGCGCGTGCCCCCCGGTCCCCGGTGGCAGTCGCCGCGACCCCCGCCCAGTGCGCGGCGCCGAGCAGCACGGGATGCCCGCGCACGCCCGCGTACGCCGCCGAGACCAGCGACGTCTCGTCCCGGTATCCGGCACGTACGCGGGCCATCGCCTCCGCGCCGATGCCGGGCTGGTCCACCAGCGAGACCAGCGCGGCCCGCGCACCCGTCCCGGCCAGCGAACCGAGTCCGGCCCGCAGCGAGGACCCCATGCCCTGCTCCCACTCGGGGTTGTCCACCAGAACGCAACCGTCCAGAACGCAACCGTCGAGCGCGGCCCGCGCCCGCACGTCCTCGGCGCGCGCTCCGAGTACGACGTGCACGCGGGCGCAACCGGCCGCACGCAACGCGTCGACCGCGTGTTCGACGAGTGGACGTCCGCGGTGTTCGAGCAGTGCCTTGGGCCGCCCGCCGAGTCGCCGCCCGCCTCCGGCGGCGAGCAGCAGCCCCGCTACCTGGCCTTCGTTGTCCGTCATGGGTCCTGCATACCTGACGGCCCGCCAAACGCCCCGGCGTGCGCGGGGTGTCCGGAGGCTGAATTTCGGTCCGCGCGCTGGCGCGTCCGGCGCGGGGTGGCGTTTACTGGCCCGCGCACAACGGGGTCGAGGGGGAGGTCTGTGTTGCGGAGCTTGGGGCAGAGGCAAGTGACCGTCGGCGACGAGGACGTGAGAGTGGCGGCACTGCGGACCGCGGTGTCCCGGCTGCGCCGCCAACTCGCCCTGCTGCCTGCCGATTTCCCGGACCGGGCGATAGCGGAGGACGAACTGGCCGACCTCGCCGCGATGGCGGGTCACGGCGTTCCCGAGGCGCCGCGACTGCGCCGCTCGCTGCTGCTGATAGCCGGCGCGATCGGCTCCGTCAGCGCCCTGAAGCCGGGGCTGACGGAGGTCCGTCACGCCGTGGAACTGTTCGGGGACCCGCCGCGCCGCTGAGCCCCGTCGCGCGGGCACCGGTCGGGGCGGGCGCCGGTCAGCGCGGGCGCCGGTCAGGCGGCCGGGTTGCCGTTCGAGGCCAGCAGGGCCTTTGACAGCTCCGCCGCCACCTGCTGGAGCAGCGGCACGATCCGGTCGGTCGCGCTCTCCGTGACCCGGCCGGCCGGGCCGGAGATGGAGATGGCCGCCGTCGTGGGGGAGTTGGGCACGGAGACGGCCAGGCAGCGGACGCCGAGCTCCTGCTCGTTGTCGTCGATCGCGTATCCCTGGCGCCGCACGTCCTCCAGCGCCGCGATGAAACCGTCCGGCGTGGTGATCGTCTTGTCGGTCGCGGCCGGCATGCCGGTACGGCCCAGCAGGGCCCGCACCTCCTCCGCCGGGAAGTCCGCGAGCAGCGCCTTGCCGACGCCGGTGGAGTGCGGCAGGACGCGCCGGCCGACCTCGGTGAACATGCGCATCGAGTGCTTGGACGGCACCTGGGCGACGTACACGATCTCGTCCCCGTCGAGCAGCGCCATGTTCGCCGTCTCACCGGTCTCCTCGACCAGGCGGGCCAGGTGCGGGCGGGCCCAGGTGCCGAGCAGCCGGGAGGCGGATTCGCCGAGCCGGATCAGACGGGGGCCAAGCGCGTAGCGGCGGTTGGCCTGCTGGCGTACGTATCCGCAGGCCACGAGGGTGCGCATCAGGCGGTGGATGGTCGGCAGCGGCAGGCCGCTGCTGGCCGACAGCTCGCTCAGGCCGACCTCGCCGCCCGCGTCCGCCATCCGTTCGAGCAGGTCGAAGGCGCGCTCCAGGGACTGGACGCCGCCTGTGGCGGACCTGGCGGAGTCGGTGGTGCTGGCGCTGGACGTCGGCACGGCACGTTCCTTTCGGGGCTGGCGGGAGAAAGAAGCGTACCCGGCGGCCGGTTGACTACCGGCTCGTACGTAGCTACGTTCTGCTTGCTGGAATTCTAATTCCGCTTTGTGGAAACGTCCAGGGCGGGGTCATTGGGCATGCCCCCACAAAGGGTGCCTCTTGACGGGGTGGAGCCGGGAATGAAGACTCCTTCAACAGAACGTTGAAAGACGGAGAGAGGGGTTCGGGTGTCCGAAGCCGAACTGGTGCTGCGCTCGACGCGCGTCGTCACTCCCGAGGGGACACGCGCCGCGTCGATCGCGGTGACCGGCGAGAAGATCACGGCCGTCCTGCCGTACGACACCCCCCTCCCGGCGGGTGCCCGGCTCGAGGACGTCGGCGACCACGTCGTCCTGCCCGGTTTGGTCGACACCCATGTGCACGTGAACGACCCCGGCCGCACCGAGTGGGAGGGCTTCTGGACCGCCACCCGCGCCGCGGCGGCCGGCGGCATCACCACCCTCGTCGACATGCCGCTCAACTCCATCCCGCCGACCACCACGGTGGAGAACCTGCGCACCAAGCGCCGGGTCGCCGCCGACAAGGCGCACATCGACGTCGGCTTCTGGGGCGGCGCCCTGCCGGACAACGTCAAGGACCTGCGCCCGCTGCACGAGGCCGGGGTCTTCGGCTTCAAGGCGTTCCTGTCCCCGTCGGGTGTGGACGAGTTCCCGCACCTCGACCAGGAGCAGCTCGCCCGGTCGCTGGCGGAGATCGCCGCCTTCGACGGCCTGCTGATCGTGCACGCCGAGGACCCGCACCACCTCGCCGCGGCCCCGCAGCAGGGCGGACCCAGGTACACCCACTTCCTCGCCAGCCGCCCGCGCGACGCCGAGGACACCGCGATCGCCACCCTCCTCGCGCAGGCGAAGCGGCTCAACGCGCGGGTGCACGTCCTCCACCTGTCCTCCAGCGACGCGCTGCCGCTGATCGCCGGGGCCCGCGCCGAGGGCGTGCAGGTGACGGTCGAGACCTGCCCGCACTACCTCACGCTCACCGCCGAGGAGGTGCCGGACGGCGCCAGCGAGTTCAAGTGCTGCCCGCCGATCCGCGAGGCCGCCAACCAGGACCTGCTGTGGCAGGCGCTGGCCGACGGCACCATCGACTGCGTCGTCACCGACCACTCGCCGTCCACCGCCGACCTCAAGACCGACGACTTCGCCACCGCCTGGGGCGGCATCGCCGGCCTCCAGCTCAGCCTGCCGGCCATGTGGACCGCGGCCCGCGCGCGCGGCCTCGGCCTGGAGGACATCGCGCGCTGGATGTCGGCGCGGACGGCACGGCTGGTGGGGCTCGACGCGCGCAAGGGCGCCATCGCGGCGGGCCACGACGCCGACTTCGCCGTCCTCGCGCCCGACGAGACGTTCACCGTCGACCCGGCCGCCCTCCAGCACCGCAACCGCGTCACCGCGTACGCGGGCAAGACCCTGTACGGCGTCGTGAAGTCCACCTGGCTGCGCGGCACGCGGATCGTGACGGACGGCGCGTTCACCGAGCCGAAGGGACAGCTCCTCGACCGGGCCTGACGCGCCCGGCCCCCTGAATCCAGTCCACCCCGAACGACCCGAAAGGAACACCTGATCACCGTGACGGACCGGCAGAACACCTCGTTGGCCAGCTTCACCGGCGACGCGAACCCCTACGGAGGCGGCGACCCGTACGCGGACTACCGCACCGCCGACCTCCCCTTCACCCAGTACGCCAACCTTGCCGACCGGCAGCTCGGCGCGGGTGTCGTCGCCGCCAACGACGAGTTCTTCGCCCAGCGCGAGAACCTGCTGGTCCCCGGGCCCGCCGAGTTCGACCCCGAGCACTTCGGGCACAAGGGCAAGGTCATGGACGGCTGGGAGACCCGCCGGCGGCGCGGCGCCTCCGCCGAGCACCCCTGGCCCACCGAGGACGACCACGACTGGGCCCTGATCCGCCTCGGCGCCCCCGGCGTGATCCGCGGCATCGTCGTCGACACCGCCCACTTCCGCGGCAACTACCCGCAGGCGGTCTCCGTCGAGGGCACCTCGGTCGCCGGGTCCCCGTCCCCCGGGGAACTGCTCGCGGCCGACGTGAAGTGGACGACCCTGGTCCCGCGCACCCCGGTCGGCGGCCACGCCGCCAACGGCTTCGCCGTCTCGGCCGAGCAGCGCTTCACCCACCTGCGCCTGGCGCAGCACCCCGACGGCGGCATCGCCCGCCTGCGCGTGTACGGCGAGGTCGTCCCGGACCCCGTCTGGCTCACGGCCCTCGGCACCTTCGACGTGGCCGCCCTGGAGAACGGCGGACAGGTCGAGGACGCCTCCAACCTCTTCTACTCACCGGCCACCAACACCATCCAGCCGGGCCGCTCCCGCAAGATGGACGACGGCTGGGAGACCCGCCGCCGCCGCGACCGGGGCAACGACTGGATCCGGTACCGCCTGGTGGACCGCTCCCGGATCCGCGCGATCGAGATCGACACGGCCTACCTCAAGGGCAACAGCGCCGGCTGGGCGTCCGTCTCCGTCAAGGACGGCGAGGCGGGCGAGTGGCGCGAGGTGCTCCCGCGCACCCGGCTCCAGCCCGACACCAACCACCGCTTCGTCCTGCCCGAGACGGCCGTCGGCACGCATGCGCGCGTGGACATCTTCCCCGACGGCGGCATCTCCCGCCTGCGCCTGTTCGGCTCCCTCACCGAGGACGGCGCCGCCCACCTGGCCGCCCGCCACCAGGAACTGGGCGGCTGACCCACCCCTCACTAACCCGCGCGGGGCGCACCGGCCGGACAGCACCGGTGCGCCCCGCGCGTAGTACGTCCCGGGGGCGGCCGCGCCGCGCGGGCAATGCCTCCGGGCCGCCGCTGCGCCGCGTCGGCGCCGCCCCCGGGCGACTGCTACGCCGCGTGGCCGCCGTCCACCGCGAACTCCGCGCCCGTGACGTACGAAGCGCTCGCCAGGTACGCCACCGTGGACGCCACCTCGTCCGCCGTGCCGAAGCGGCCCAGCGCCGTCATGGCCGCCTGCCCGTCCGCGTAGGGGCCGTCCGCCGGGTTCATGGCGGTGTCGATCGGCCCCGGGTGCACGATGTTCGCCGTGATCCCGCGCGAACCCAGCTCCCTGGCCAGGGCCTTGGTCAGCCCGATCAGCGCCGACTTGCTCATCGCGTACAGCGTGCCGCCCGGTCCCGGCACCCGCTGGGACATGCAGGTGCCGATGGTGATGATCCGCCCGCCCTCGGACATGCGGGACGCGGCCGCCTGGGAGGCCAGGAAGACACCGCGGACGTTCACGGCCAGCAGCCGGTCCACATCGGCCAGGGACATGCTCTCCAGCGGGCCCAGCAGCCCCAGGCCCACGTTGTTGACCAGCACGTCGAGGCCGCCCCCGAACGCCTGCGCGGCCCGCTCGACCGCCCCCGCCGCCTCGTCCGCGTCGGCGGAGTCCGCCCGCAGTGCAACTGCCCGGCGCCCCAGCGCCTCGACGGCCCGTACGACGTCCTCGGCCGCGTCCTTGCCGTTCACGTAGGTGAGGGCCACGTCCGCCCCCTCCCGCGCCAGCCGCAGGGCGGTCGCCGCGCCGATGCCCCGGCTGCCGCCGGTCACGAGGGCGGTGCGGCCGGACAGGGGGGCCGGGAAGTGGGCGAGGGGGTTCGTGTTCGTCATCGTGTTCGTCTCCGTGTTCATGCCTCCATCCCAGCGGGCCGGCCACGCCCGCGCTGGCGGCGAACGGACGTCGACCTGACCTTCGTGCGCCCCCGGGTGTCGGGTCACTGGTTCGCGACCCGTGGGCGGTCGCGGCGGGCGTCGCGGAACACCGAGCCCCACCAGAGCAGCTGATCGAGCGTGGCTCCGGCGGCGTCCTCGATGCGCTTGGGGTCCCGGAGCGCCGCGGTGGGCACGCGCACCGACGGCGGCGAGTCCTGGAACAGGGCCCCGGCGAGCAGACCCGCGCTGCCGCGAGGGCTCCACGCGTGCTCCTGGAGTGCGCCGTCGAGGGCGGCCGGCGCCTCGGCATCCGCCTGCACGCCGCCGGGCTCCCCCTCAGCGCGATGGGCAGGAGCTGGGAATGGTCTGTGAGGCCGGAGCGTCCGCCGTGCCGGCGGGGCCGTCCACGCGCACCGGGGCGGCCGTGCGGGCGACGACCTCGTCCGCGGTGACCCCCGGCGCCGTCTCCCGCAGCGCGAGACCGGCCGGTGTGATGTCCAGGACCGCGAGGTCGGTGATGACCCGGTGCACGCACGCCCGGCCGGTCAGGGGCAGCGTGCAGCGCTCCACCAGTTTCGGGCTGCCGTCCTTGGCGGTGTGCTCCATCAGGACGACGACCCGGCGGGCGCCGTGCACCAGGTCCATGGCACCTCCCATCCCCTTGATCATCTTTCCGGGCACGGCCCAATTGGCGAGGTCGCCCGCCTCGGACACCTGAAGGGCACCGAGGACAGCGGTGTCGATGTGGCCGCCGCGGATCATGCCGAAGGAGAGCGCCGAGTCGAAGAAGGAGGCACCCGGCAACACGGTGACCGTCTCCTTGCCGGCGTTGATCAGGTCCGGGTCGATTTCGTGCTCGCGCGGGTAGGGGCCGGTGCCGAGGATGCCGTTCTCGGAGTGCAGGGTGATGTGCACGCCCGTCGGCAGATGGCCGGGGATCGCGGTGGGCAGGCCGATGCCCAGATTCACGTACGAACCGTCGGTCAGCTCCTGGGCGGCACGGGCCGCCATCTGGTCACGGGTCCAGGCCATCAGGCTCGCACCGTCCTCTTCTCGATCCTCTTCGCGGTCGCCTGCTCGCGGGTCAGGGGCACGATCCGCTGTACGAACACGCCGGGCACCCGCACCTGGCCGGGGTCGAGTGCCCCGGGCTCGACCAGCTCCTCGACCTCCGCGACCGTGACCCGGCCGGCCATCGCGGCCAACGGGTTGAAATTGCCGGCGGCAGCGCGGAAGACCAGGTTGCCGTGGCGGTCGCCGCGCCAGGCCCGTACGAGTGCGAAGTCGGTGGTGATGCCGTGCTCCAGGACGTACGTCCGATCGGCGAAGACCCGGCTCTCCTTGAGAGGGGAAGCGAGGGCGACACCGTCTCCGCCGGGGGCGTACCGCCAGGGCAGCCCGCCGTCGGCGACCTGGGTGCCGACGCCGGCCGGCGTGTAGAAGGCGGGGATGCCGCAGCCCCCGGCGCGCAGCCGCTCGGCCAGCGTCCCCTGGGGCAGCAGCTCGACTTCCAGCTCCCCGCTCAGGTACTGCCGGGCGAACTCCTTGTTCTCGCCGACGTACGAACCGGTCACCCGGACGATGCGGCGGTCGGCGAGCAGCACGCCCAGCCCGGCCCCGTCGACACCGCAGTTGTTGGACACCACCGACAGCCCGGTGGCGCCCTGCTCGTACAGCGCGCCGATCACGACGTCCGGCACACCGCTGAGGCCAAACCCGCCGACGGCCAGTGACGACCCGTCGGTTATGTCGTGCACCGCCTCGGCGGCACTCGCGCAGACCTTGTTCACGGCTGGGGCTCCTTGTCCAGGACGGGCGCCGTCGGCGCGGGGACGTCGAAGAGACGCAGTTGCAGGGCGAGGGTGGCGTAGTAGCCGACGAGCGTGGACAGTTCGAACAGGGCGGCCTCGCCGAGGGCGGCGCGGGCCGCCGTGTACCAGGCGTCGTCGAGTCCGTCCGGGCGGGCGGCGAAGGTGCGGGCGGCCGACCAGGCGGCGCGTTCGAAGGCGTCGGTGAAGCCGGGGTCGGCGCCCTCGCGCAGCGTCCGCAGCTCGTCCTCGGTCAGTCCCGCGGCCCCGCCCACGGCCTCGTGAGCGTACCGCTCGAACGCGCTGTCCCACACGGTGGCGACCACCAGGATCGCGGTCTCGCGCACCCGCGGCGGCAGGTGCGTGCCGAAGCGGATGGCCGAGCCCAGGGCCTGGAGCGCGCCGCCCAGCCGGGGGCTGGTCAGCATGGCGTTGAAGGGCCCGTTCAGATGCCCGTGGGCGTCGGTGAGGTCGAAGAGCCGGGGGCCCGCGGCGCGGGGGCCGCCGGTGATCTCCTCGTACAGGGCGCGCTGTTCGGGGGAGAGCCGGTCGGGGCGCGACAGGGGCAGCCGGCCGGGGGAGTCCGGTGCGGTCACGGCCGCGTCCCCGTCCCGTCCGCGACCTCGCGGTCCAACGATGCCAGGTCCGCGTCGGTGAGCAGCCGGCCCTCGCGCGCCATGAGCGCGCGGGCCCGCCGCAGCACCTCGTCCACCTGCTCGACCGTGGTGTCGACACCCAGCGCGGCCAGCTTGTCGGCGAGGGTGTAGGGGCCGCTGTCGGGGGTGAAGGGGACCTTGCGGGCGTTGCCGACGAGCGTGGGCTCCAGGCAGTTGTGGAGCAGTGGGTCGACGGCGGTTTCCTGGGTGATGAGGTCCATCCCGCCCCAGGAGAAGGCGTTCGTGCCGGTCACGGGGTGGTTCCAGGCAAGGTGATAGCCCGTCAGTTCCTCTCCTGCGCGGGCCAGTTCCGTCAGCCGCCGGGTTCTGATCCCGGTGCTCACCCCGTACAGCGTCTCGAAGGCCATGGCGGTGGCGGCGAGATCGGCGTTGCCGGGGCCGCCGCAGTAGCCGTTGACGGACAGTTCCACGACGTCGGCGCCGGCCCGGACCGCGCCGACCGCGCAGCCGACCGCCAGCCCGAAGGTGTTGTGCGGGTGCAGGCCCACCTGCACCTCGGGGGCGAGTTCCTTGGTTCGGGCGACGAGCTGCGCATAGGCCTCGGGGCTCATGGCGCCGGGGCCGTCGAAGAGGGTGAGCTCGGTGGCGCCCGCGCCGGTGAGCACGGCGACCGACTCCTCCAGCACCTCCTCGGTCAGGTACGACACCATCAGCATCGGCACGATCACGTCCAGGCCGCGGTCGTGGGCGTGGCGGATCAGGGGCACGGCCCGGGCGAGGACGCCCGCCCGGCCGCGCGAGGTGTCCCGGGTGCGCCACTCCTCGCCCCGCCACGCCTGCTGGTAGACGGCCGGGTTGTAGATGAGGGACGCCTCGCCCAGGCCCTGCACCCAGATCTGCACCCCGTCGTAACCGGCGTCGGCAGCGCGGTCGATGTCCCGCACGGTACGCAGGAGCGGCAGCACGGCCCGGCAGTCGGCGTTCTCGCCCTTGATGACCTCCACCTCGGTGCGCAGCGCCTTGTCGTCGCGGCCGGCGAGCCCGGCGGTGACGACCTCGCGGACACCGGCACCGACGAGCCGGCGCAGATAGGCCTCCTTCGCCGCGGTGGAGGCGACGACCCCCGGCAGGGTCTCGACCGACCGCAGGGTGGCGTCGCGCAGGCGCACCGAGTCGGGCATCGGGCCCCGCACCTCGGCACGGCGGTTGAGGGGGCTCACCGACCAGCGGCCCGGCTCGTACGCGCCCGGCTCGCGGGCGGCGGCCAGCTCCGCGCGGAAGCGGGAGACCTCCTCGTCGGTGAACACGGCCGGCTTGTCCATGGGTCCTCCGGGCGGCTGTCTCGGCAACGGTCCTGCTGTGCGCCATTCAAGCACCGCACCTCCTTTGCTGTCGACACTATGATCGCCATGACGCGGTTGGGGCGCAGAGTGAGCTGCATGTTTCTTCGAATATGTTTACTTTCTGTCGACACTAGGTGAAACTCTCGGCAGTCGGAACGCACCGCACCCGCACCGCACCCGCACGACCCGAACCGAGGGAGACATCCGTGACCCACGACGAGCCCCCCGCGCGGTCCGGCCGCCTTGCCGGGCGAACCGCCGTCATCAGCGGCGCCGGCAGTGTCGGCCCGGGCTGGGGCAACGGCCGCGCCACCGCCGTGGTCTTCGCCCGCGAAGGCGCCACCGTGTACCTGACCGACCGCGACAAGGACGCGCTGGAGGTCACCGCCCGGCAGATCCGCGAGGAGGGCGGAGAGGTCTTCACCCACCTGCTGGACGTGACCGAACCGGACGCCGTCCGGGAGTACTTCGAGGAGACCGAGCGCGCCGCCGGCCGGATCGACATCCTGGTCAACAACGTCGGAGGCTCCCGCGCCGGGGGAGTGGCCGAACTCTCCCCGCAGGACTGGGACAGCCAGCTCCGCACCAACCTCACCAGCGCCTTCCTCGCCTGCAAGCAGGCCGTGCCGATCATGCGGCGTGGCGGAGGCGGCTCGATCGTCAACACCGCCTCCGCCTCTGGACTGCGCTGGACCGGCGCCGCGCAGGTGGGCTACGCGGCGGCCAAGGCGGCCGTCGTCCAGCTGTCCCGGGTCACGGCCGTCCAGTACGCGCCCGACGGCATTCGGGTCAACACCGTCGTCCCCGGCCAGCTGCACACCCCGATGGTCGAGGCCCGCCTCGCCCACCAGCGCGCCGGCGGGGACGTGGCGGCGCTCCTCGCCCAGCGCCAGGCGCGTATCCCGCTGGGGTTCATGGGCGACGGCCGGGACACGGCGTACGCGGCGCTGTTCCTCGCCTCCGACGAGGCCCGTTTCGTCACCGGCACCGAGATAGTCGTCGACGGTGGAATGACGGCCCGCTGTGACTGAACCCGTCGTGCGCCAGGCGGCGCCCTCGCCCGGCTGCCCGCCCCCGCACCCCGCCCCGCGCAGGCCTTCCCTGGTACTGCCGCACGGGAGCTGCGACGCGCACTGCCACATCCTCGGCCCGTCCGCCGTCTTCCCCTACGCGCCCGAGCGCACCTTCACTCCCGTCGACGCCCCCAAGGAGCAGGTCGCCGCGCTCCACAGCCATCTGGGGCTCTCCCGCGCGGTCGTCGTCCAGTCGTCCTGCAACGGCTCCGACCACCGGGTCCTGCTGGACGCCCTGGCAGCCGGTGCCGGCCGGCTGCGCGGGATCGCCCTGATCGGCCCGGCGACCACTCGCGCAGAGATCGAGGAGCTGCACCGCGCGGGCGTCCGCGGCTTCCGGCTCAACTTCCTGCCGCATCTGCGCACCGCCCCCACCCGCGAGGAGATCGACTCCGTCCTGGAGCGGGTGGACGGCCTCGGCTGGGCCGCCGAACTCCATGTCACCGGCTCCGGGGTCGCCGACCACGCCGACCTCATCCGCTCCCTGCCCGGCCGGGTGGTCATCGACCACCTCGCGCGCGTGAACCTCGCGGACGGCCCCCGCAGCCCCGCCCTGCGCAGCCTGCGCGCCCTGCTCGACACCGGAGACGTGTGGCTCAAGGTGAGCGGCGTGGACCGGATCTCCCGCCAGGGCCCGCCCTACGCCGACGCCGTCGCGCTGGCCGCCTCCCTGTTGGCGCAGGCACCCGAGCGGGTGGTGTGGGGCACCGACTACCCGCACGTGAACATCGAGGGCGCGGCCCCCGACGACGGACTGCTGGTGAACCTCCTCGCCGACATCGCCCCCGATCCGCAGCTGCTGCGCCGCCTCCTGGTCGACAGCCCGGCGGAGTTGTTCGACTTCCCGCCGGTCCCGGTCGCTCCGTCCGGTCCGGCAGACCCGTACACGTACAAGGAGCCGACATGACCGACTTCGAAAGCCGCCTCCTGGTCCGAGGCGCCCACGGCTACGAGGAGGCGCGGCTGGGCGCCGTGTGGAACGAGCGCAAACCCGACCGCCGTCCGGACGCCATCCTCGTCGCCGCCGGCGACCGGGACGTCCAGGAGGGGGTGCGCTGGGGCGTCGCCCGGGGCCTGCGGGTCTCCGTGCGCTCCGGCGGCCACAGCTGGATCGGCAACGGGGTGCGCGACGGCGGCCTGCTGATCGACCTCTCCGCTCTGGACGAGGTCGTCGTCGACGCCCCGAACCGTCGGGCCACCGTCCGCCCGGCCGTCCAGGGCACCCGCTTCAACGCCCTGCTCGCCGCCGAGGGTCTGGTCTTCCCCAGCGGGCACTGCCCGTCCGTCGGCGTGGGCGGCTTCCTGCTCGGCGGCGGCTACGGCTGGAACTCCCGCGCCCTCGGCCCCGCCTGCTTCAGCGTGGAGGGCGTCGACGCCGTGCTGGCCGACGGCACCCTCGTGCACGCCACCGACGAGACCCACCCCGACCTGATGTGGGCGGTGCGCGGCGCGGGCCCCGGCTTCTTCGCCGTCGTCACCCGCTTCCACCTGCGCGTCCACCCGGCCTACGACCAGATCCTGCGCAGCGCGTACGTCTTCCCCCACGAGCTGCGCGACGAGGTGCTGGCCTGGAGCTACGACACCGTGCCCGAGGTCTCCGACTCGCTGGAGCTGTCGGCCAAGGTCGCCTGCACGCCGGGAGTGGAGCGGCCGACGACGACGATCACGGCGGCGGCCTTCTGTACCCCGCAGGACGGCCCCGAGATGCTGGAACCCCTGGAGAGGGCGCCCTTCCTGCGCCACGCCCTGCGCCGGATCGAACGCCGTCCGTCGAGCCTGGACGACCTGTACGCCCTCTCCGACGGCCTCACCCCCAAGGGGCGGCGCTACGCCGTCGACGGGGTGTGGACCGACGCGCCCGTGGAGCGGGTGCTCGACGCCGGGCAGGAGGTGCTGGACGGGATTCCCACCCGGGAGAGCTTCCTGCTGTGGATGCTCTGGGGCGGGCAGCCCACCCGGGAGAACGCCTGCTGGTCCACCCAGGGCCGGCTGTACTTCTCGCCGAACGCCGTGTGGCGCGACCCTGCCGACGACCTGCTGGGTGAGACCTGGGCGCACGACTCGCTGCGGGCCCTCGACCCGGTCGCCCACGGCACCCAGTTCGCCGACGCCAACCCCGCCGACCGGCCCGACCACGGGCTCCGGGCGGAGCAGGCCGCGCGGCTGGAGCGGCTGCGGGAGCGGTACGACCCGCATGGGCTGTTCCGCACCTACTTGTCCCCTGAAGAGTCCACCACGGCGCTCGCTGTCCGACGGCGCGCCGAGAGAACCGCCTAGTGTCGACAGAAAGTCGCAACTGGCGCCGTATTGACCCTTGACCGTCATTTTCTGTCGACAGTAACGTCAGGTGTCTGCATCAAAGGAGTCTGAGTTGTCTGAGTTGTCGGCGTCATCCGAACCGATGTCTGCCCAGAATATGCGCGGAGCCGTCATCCGCCGCGGTGATACCGGATACGAGGAGGCCCGCCTCGGCGCCGTGTGGAACGCCCGCAAGCCCGATCGGTTCCCCGACGTCATCGTCCTCGCCGAACAGGAGCGGGACGTCGTACGGGCCGTCCGGCTCGCCCACGAGGAGGGGCACCGGGTCTCCGTCCGCTCCGGCGGCCACAGCTGGGTCGGCAACGGCGTGCGCGACGGCGGGCTCCTCGTCGACCTCTCCCTCCTCCAGGAGATCACCGTCGACCCCGCCGCCCGCACCGCCACCGTCCAGCCGTCCGCCAAGGGCCCCGCCGTCCAGGAGGCACTCGCCCCGCACGGGCTGTTCTTCCCCACCGGCCACGCGCCCACCGTCGGTATCGGCGGCTTCATCCTCGGCGGCGGCTACGGCTGGAACTCCCGCCACCTCGGGCCGGCCTGCCTCGGCATCCGCGCCGTCGACGTGGTCCTCGCCGACGGCACCCTGGTGCACGCCACCGACGAGACCCACCCCGACCTGCTGTGGGCGGCGCGGGGCAGCGGCCCCGGCTTCTTCGGCATCGTCACCCGCTTCCACCTGAGCGTGTACGAGCGCCCCACGACCATCGTCCGCACCGTGCACAGCTACCCGCTCGACCTGCGCGACGAGGTGCTGGCCTGGGCCTACGACCTCCTGGACACCCTGCCCACCACCGTCGAGTTCTCCGCCAAGGTCGGCTTCACCCCCGGGCTCGACACCCGGACCGTCTCCCTGACCGCCACCGCCTTCTGCACCCCCGAGCACGGCCCGGAAGCCCTCGCCCCGCTGGAGGACGCGCCCTTCCGCGACCGGGCCCTGCGCGCCCTCGTCGGCCAGGAGACCACCATCGAGGAGCTGTACGACATCGCCGACCGGCTCAACCCGGAAGGGCTGCGCTGGGCCGTGGACGGCCTGTGGGCCGAAGGGCCCGTCGAGGAGATCCTCACCGCCGCGGCGCCCGTGTTCGACGGCATCCCCGCCGGCAACGGCTTCGTGCTGTGGATGCTGTGGGGCCACTACCCGCCGCGCCCCGACGCCTGCTGGTCCGCGCAGGCCAAAGCCTACCTCTCGCCCAACGCCGGCTGGAGCGACCCGGCCAAGGACCTGGCGCATGAGAACTGGGCGCACGGCTCCCTGGCCGCCGTCCAGCACCTCTCCAAGGGCCTGCAGTTCTCCGACAACAACGTGGCCGACCGCTTCGACCTCGGCCTGAGCGCCGAGAACGCCGAACGCCTGGAGAAGATCCGAGCCGCGTACGACCCCGACGGACTCTTCCGGACCTACATGACTCCCGCCGAGTCCACCACCGCCTACGCCGTCGCCCGTCGTCCCTGACGCCCATTCCTGCCGCCCCGCCCCGAGCCGCAATTGCCGTGCATCACTGTGCATTACCGTGCAAAGGAGCACCTACTCATGCCGAAGCGCACGAGAAACCCGCTGGGCCGTCTCTCCATCGCCCTCGTGACGCTCGCCGTCACCGCCCCGGTCGCCGCCTGCGGCTCCGGATCCTCCTCCGCCGCCTCCGGCGACGACAGCTCGAAGATCACCGTGCTGCGCTCCAACGGCGCGCTGTTCGAGCCCCTGTACATAGCCCAGCAGCAGGGCTACTTCGACGACGCCGGACTGGATGTCACGATCAAGGCCGGCGCCCAGGACACCTCGCAGAACGCGCCGTCCGTCCTCAACGGCGAGGCCCAGTTCGCGATGACGGACTGTTCCGGTTTCCTCAAGGGCGCGGCGAAGGACATGCCGATCCGCATCGCGACCGGACTGGTCAACGCCACCGACGAGATCGACCCCACCGACGGCCTGCTGGTCAAGAAGGGCAGCTCCATCACGTCCTTCGCCGACCTGGAAGGCAAGACCGTGGGCCTGTCGGCGCTCGGTGGCACCGTCCAGTTCGCCGTGGAGTACCTGACGGAGCAGGCCGGCGGTGACCCGGGCGAAATCAAGTTCGTCTCCCTGCCGACCACCTCGCTGACCGACGCAGCCCAGAGCGGCAAGACCGACGCCGTCTTCTCCTTCGGCGCCTTCTACGCGGCCGGCAAGCAGGCCGGGCTGACCTCGATCGGGCAGGGGATGAACGACCTGCCCGGACTCACCCAGGGCGTACTGTTCGCCAGCCAGGAGTACCTGTCGAAGAACGAGGAGACGGCGAAGAAGTTCACCGACGCCGTCGCCAAGGCCATCACCTACGCCAACGAGAACCCCGACTCGGTCAAGGCGATCGACAAGAAGTACACCGAGCTGTCCGCGGACTACATCGAGAACTCCCAGAACTCGGTCTACGACAAGACCATCGACACCACCATGATGCGCACCGTCATCACCAAGATGCACGCGTACGGCCTGCTCAGCAGCGCCCCCAAGGACGACGCCATCTACTGGGACCAGGCCCCGACCGTCACCGGCGACTGACACACGGCAGAACTGACACACGGCAGAGGTACACCATGGCCATCTTCACTCCGAGCCGGCGCCCGCCCCCGGCCGCGGCACGCCCCGCCCGGCGTGCCCCGGTCGGGCAACCGGGACGACGCGGGCTCCTCCTGCTCCAGCTCTCCGCCGTCCTCGCGGCCCTCCTCGTCTGGGCGGGCATCGCCGCAGCCGGCCTCGTGAGCGAGACGGCCCTGCCCGGCCCGGTGCCGGTGTTCGGCGCGTTCCCCGACCTGTTCGGCACGTCCACCTACTGGCAGGCGGTGGGCGACACCCTCAACGGCGCCGTCACGGGATTCGTCGTGGCCGTCGTGGTGGGCGTACCGCTGGGCCTGGTGACGGGGACGTACGCCGCGGTCGAGCAGTCGTCCCGGCTGCTCGTGGACGTACTGCGCTCGTTCCCCGTCATCGCGCTGCTGCCGGTCTTCCTGCTGGTGCAGGGTTCGACTCCGACGATGAAGAGCACCGTCGTCTTCCTCGCCTGCGTCTTCCCCGTCCTCCTCCAGGCCCAGTACGGCGCCCGCGCCGTGACCCCGATGATCGCCGAGACCGTCCACAGCTACCGCGTCCCGCGGCACCTGCGGTTCCGCAAGGTCGTCCTGCCCAGTGCCACGCCCTCGATCATGACCGGGCTGCGGCTCGCGGCCACCACGTCCGTACTGGTCGCCATCGGCGTCGAGGTCCTCAGTACGGTGCCCGGTATCGGCCACGAGGTCGTCCAGGCCCAGCAGGGCGGCGCGTCGGCACAGGCGTACGCGTACATCCTCACCGCGGGCGCGATCGGTTACACGATCACCCTGCTGTCCCAGTTCGCCGAACGCCGGCTGCTGCGCTGGCGACCGCCGGCGCAGACCGACTGAGGCGGGGAGAGGCACCATGTCCCAGACCACCCCGGGCGCCTTCTGGACGTCCGCGCTCAAGCAGCTCTGGCTGCCCGTACTGGCCGTCGCCGTCCTGCTGCTCGCCACCGCGGGCAGCACCAGCTTCTACTTCCCGCCCGCCACCGACGTCCTCGCCACCCTGTGGGACCAGCTCCTGCACGAGGGCCTCGTCAGCGACCTGCTGTACTCGCTGAAGAACATCGTGCTGGGCCTGGCCGTCGCCACCGCCGTCGGTGTCGGTGCCGGGCTCGTCATCGGGGAGGTACCGCTGCTGCGGCAGGCGCTCGCCCCGCTGCTGGACTTCGCCCGCGCGACCCCGACGGTGGCGTTCGTCCCCGTCGTCATCCTCGCCCTCGGCATCGGCTCGGGCCCCAAGATCTTCCTGATCGCCCTCGGCTCGCTCTGGCCAATCCTGCTCAACACCGTCAGCGGCGTGCGCGGCGTCAACCCAGCCGTGCACGAGAGCGCGCGCAGCTACCGCATCCCCCTGCGGCTGCGCCTGCTGAAGGTCGTCCTGCCCGGCGCCCTGCCGCAGATCTTCGCCGGCGTCCGCGTCTCCCTGTCCATCGCCGTGGTCCTCATGGTCGTCAGCGAGATCTACGGCTCCCCGGTGGGCCTCGGCCACTTCATCCTCCAGAGCGGCTCCGACTTCGCCGTTCCCGAGACCTGGGCCGGCACCGTGCTCATCGGCATGCTCGGCTACGGCCTGAGCGTGCTGCTCCTCGCGGCCGAGTACCTGCTGCTCGGCTGGTATCACCAGCGTCCGCCCCGCACCCGGCGGACCAAGTCCCGCACCCGGAACGAGGTCACCACATCATGCAGCGACACATGAAGACGGGCGGATCCAGCCTGGTCGTGGAGGACGTCGGCAAGACCTTCGGCCACGGCGCGGACGAACACCGGGTGATCGAAGGTCTGTCGCTGCGGGTCGACCCGGGTGAGTTCGTCTGCGTCGTCGGCCCCTCCGGCGCTGGCAAGACCACCCTGCTGCGTTGCCTGTCCGGTCTGACCAGGCCCACCTCGGGCACCGTCCGCTACGGCGACCTGCCGGTCACCAAGCCGCTCGCCGACATCGCGGTGGTCTTCCAGGACTACCGGGGCTCCCTGCTGCCCTGGATGCGGGTGCGGGACAACGTGTCCTTCCCACTGGAGGGCATGGGCGTCAAGCGCGCCGCCCGCGCGGAGCGCGCCGAGGAGTGCCTGGACTCCGTCGGCCTCGCGGGCGTCGGCGACAAGTACCCCTGGCAGCTCTCCGGCGGCATGCAGCAGCGCGTCTCCATCGCCCGCGGCCTTGCTTACGAGGCGCCCGTGCTGCTGATGGACGAGCCCTTCGGATCGGTGGACGCCCAGTCCCGCTTCGACCTGGAGGACCTGACGCTGTCGCTGCGGGCCAAGCTCGGCATCACCGTCGTCGTCGTCACCCACGACATCGACGAGGCCGTCTACCTCGGCGACCGGGTCGTCGTCCTCGGCGGCCGGCCCACCACGGTCGTCGACAACCTCGCCGTCGACCTCGGCCCCGACCGCGACCAGCTCACCACCCGGGCCGACGCCCGCTTCACCGAGCTGCGCACCCGGGTACTGACCCTGATCCGCGCGGCGCAGGCGCCGACGGCCGGCGGGACATCCGCCGAACCCGCGGAACCCGCCGAACCCGGCGAGGCGGCCCGCGAGACGGACCCGGCGGGGCTCGGCGGATGACGACGCGCTTCGACCACGTGGGCCTCTGCGTCCCGGACCTGGAGGCCGCCACCGCCTGGTACGCCACGGCACTCGCCCTCACCGCCGCCCCCGTGTTCGCGATCCCGGGCACCGACCTGCGCGGGGTGATGCTGCTGCACGACAGCGGATTCCGCGTCGAGCTGCTGCACCGCCCCTCGGCCCGGCCGGGCCCCGCGGCGGACAGCCCCCTGGAGGCGGCGGCCACGCTCGGCTACGGCCACATGTGTCTGTGCGTGGACGACGTCGACGCGGAGTACGCCCGCCTGGTGCGGGCCGGCGCGGGGGAGAGCATGCCGCCCCGCGCTGCGCCCCGCCCCGGCGCCCGCATGGCCTTCGTGACCGACCCCTACGGCAACCTGATCGAGCTGCTGGACCGCAAGTAGGTACGGCACGGCATGTGCGGAGGCGGCCCGGGGATCCCGGGCCGCCTCCACACATGCCGTGGGGGTGTTGCGGCTCAGGCGCCGATCATGTTGTAGCCGCCGTCGGCGATCAGGAACCCGCCGGTGATGTGGTGGGCGTCCTCGGTGGCCAGGAACAGCGCCGCGCCGGCCAGTTCCTCCGGCCCCGGGATCCGGCCCATGGGCGTCAGCTTCCGCAGCTGGTCACCGCGTCCGTTCTGCCAGTCGTCCCGCCCGAGCGTGGCCGGCGTCTCGATGAAGCCGGGGGCGAAGACGTTCACCCGCACCGCCGGGGCGAAGGCGTGCGCGTAGGACTTGGTGAGGCCGATGATCCCGTACTTGGCGGCGGCGTACTGCGGGGCCCGCGCGCTGCCCCGCGCCACCACGGTGGAGCCGATGTTGACGATGGTGCCGCCGCCCTCCTGCTCCAGCATCCGCGCGCCGAACTCGTGGGTGCACAGCAGCGTGCCCTTCACGTCGACCGCCAGCACGTGGTCGATGGACTCCTCCGTGATGTCCCGCCACGACATCTGCGCACGGGCCACGTCACCGACGTTGTTGACCGCGACGTCGAGCCGACCGAAGCGGCTCCACACCTCGTCGGCCATGCGCGTGATCTGCCCGTGCTCGGCGATGTCCGCCTGGACGGCGAACGCCTTGCGGCCGAGGGCGGTGATCCGTTCGACGGTCGCCTCGGCGCCCGCGAGGGAGCCGCGGTAGTGGACCGCGACATCGGCGCCCTCCTGGGCGGCCCGCACGGCGATCTCGGCACCGAACCCGGTACCGGCACCGGTGACCAGTACGGTCTTGCCGATGAAGCGCTGGGAGGGCTGAGTGGACCGGGACGGCTGGGAGGTGGTCATGACGACTCCGTTCGACAGTGGGGGAGAAGGGGTGTGAGAGGCGGGTGCGCGAGGGGGTGGGTCATACGAGGGTCCGGCCGCCGTCGGCGTACAGCACCTGTCCGGTGACGAACGCGGCCTCGGCGGAGGCGAGGAAGAGGGTCGGGCCGACCAGGTCGTCCGGGAGTCCGAGGCGACCGGCCGGGACCAGTGCCTCCAGGGAGGCGCGCATGCCGGGCTTGGCCAGGTGGGCGCGGGTGAGGTCGGTCTCGGTGTAGCCGGGGGCCACCGCGTTGACGGTGACTCCGTGCGGCGCCCACTCGCGCGCCATGACCCGCATGAGCTGGTTGACGCCGCCCTTGGTGGCCGCGTACGGGGCGTGGTCCCGGTGGGCGAGCCGGCCCGACACCGAGGAGAGATAGACGAGCCTGCCGTACCCCTGCTCCACCATGCGGGCGCCGACCGCGCGGCCCAGCCAGAAGCCGCTGCTCAGGTTAATGGCGACGATCCGTTCCCAGACCTCGTCGGGGGTCTCCAGGACGGGCCTGCGGTCGTTGTGGCCGACCGCGTGAACGAACACGTCGAGGCCTCCCAGGCGTTCGGCGGCCTCGGTGACCGCCGCACGGCAGGCGTCGGCGGAGGTCAGGTCGGCGGTCAGGCCGTGCACCGTCCCGGTTCCGTCGGCGGGCGCGCGGGACAGCCTGGCCAACTGCCCCGCGTCCCGGTCCAGCACGACCACATCGGCTCCGGCGTCGGCGAGCGCCGCTGTCACAGCACCGCCGATCCCTCCCGCACCGGCGACGAGCGCACGGGTGCCGGAGAAGTTCCACATCGTCTTCATACCTCGGGACCGTAGTCGACACCGAATCAAGGTGTCCACACTTCGTAGGTGTGCTGACGTCATTGACGTGAATAACGGGATCGTGCAGGCTGAGTGTCGACAGTTAAGGGTGCAGCAGTGGCAGCAGTGACACGGAGGCCTTGATGAAACTGGTGACGTTCGACGCGGGACTCGTGGGGCGCCTGGTCGGCGACACGGTGGTGGAACTCGACGTTCCGTCCACCCGGGAGTTCTTCGAGCGCGAAGGCCGGGCAGCCGGCGAGACGGGACGGACGTTCCCCCTCGCCGAGGTGCGGCTGCGGGCACCGATCGTGCCGAAGAAGTTCTTCCACACCGCCGGAAACTTCCGCGAGCACCACGAGGACCTGGAACGCGTCGACTGGTCCCACCCGGTCAACAAGGGCATCGTGTTCTTCCAGAACGTCGACGCGATCGTCGGCCCCGACGACCCGATCGTGTACCCGGCGAACCTGACCCGGGAACTGGACTACGAGCTGGAACTCGCCGTGATCATCGGCAAGCCGGGCAAGTTCTTCACCGCCGAGCAGGCCGTCGAGCACATCGCCGGCTACCTCGTCTTCAACGACATCACCGCGCGCGACATCCAGCGCAGGGAGATGGAGTCCGGCGTCTTCTCCTTCTCCAAGGCCATCGACACCTTCTGCCCGATCGGCCCGTACATCGTCACCGCCGACGAGATCGGCGACCCCCACGACCTGGACATGGAACTGCGGGTCAACGGCGACGTCCGGCAGAAGTCGAACACCTCCCGCATGTCGGTGTCGATCCCCCAGCTGGTCGCCTACCACTCGCCGCAGACCTACAGCGCGGGCGACATCGTCACCACCGGCACCGTCGCCGGTGTCGCCGCGAGCACCGAGGACCCGTTCGCCAACTACCTCAGGCCCGGCGACGTCGTCGAGGCCGAGATCGAGAAGCTGGGCGTGCTGCGCAACCGGGTCGTCTCCTGGCAGGACGCGCACGGCACGCCCGAGCCGCCCGCCGAACAGTGGGTGTGAGGCCATGCGCATCGCCAACCTTGCGGGCCGGATCGCCCTGCTGACCGGGGACGGCGCCGTCCCCGTCGCCACCGGCGGTTTCGACCCCGACCCGGCCGCCCTCTTCGACCAGTGGGACGCCCTGCTGCGCTGGTCCGCCGACGTTGATCCGGCCAGGGCCGTGCCGTACAAGGAGTCCGACCTGCGCGCGCCCGTGCCCGCGCCGGGCCAGATCTTCGCCGTCGCCCTCAACTACCGCCCGCACACGGCCGAGGCGGGGTACGAGGAACCGGCCGAACCGCTGGTCTTCACCAAGTTCCCCACCTGCCTCACCGGCGCGTACACCACGATCGACCTGCCGCCCGGCCATGTCGACTGGGAGCTGGAGGCGGTCGCGGTCATCGGTCGCGACGCCCACCGCGTGCCGCAGGAGAACGGCTGGGACCCGGTGGTCGCGCTGACCGTGGGACAGGACCTGTCCGAGCGGATCACCCAGCTCGCCGGCCGCCCCGCCCAGTTCTCGCTGGGCAAGTCCTTCCCCGGCTTCGGCCCGGTGGGCCCCGCACTGGTCGGCACCGGCGCCCTCGCCGGCCGCGACGACCTGGAACTCACCTGCGAACTGAACGGGGACGTCGTCCAGCACGACCGCACCTCGAACATGATCTTCCCGATCCCCCGGTTGGTCGCCCACCTCAGCGCGATCTGTCCCCTGCGCCCCGGCGACCTGATCTTCACCGGCACCCCCGCGGGCGTCGGCAACCGCCGCACCCCGCAGCGCTTCATAGGTCCCGGTGACACCCTGGTCAGCAGGATCGAGGGACTGGGCGAGATGCGGCACACCTTCAGGAGCGCACCATGAGCGACACGACCGTCTTCACCGACGTCCGGGTCTTCGACGGCACCGGCCGCGACCCCTTCCCCGCGGAGGTCCTGGTCGAGGGCGATCGCATCACCGCCGTCGCCCCGCAGCTCCCGGCCGCCAGGCGGACGGGAGCCCGGGTGGTGGACGGGGGCGGCGGCACCCTCATCCCCGGCCTGGTCGACTCCCACACCCACCTGGGCTTCGGCTCCACCACCGAGCACATGTCGCGCCGCCGCGACGAGCCCGACGAGGAGAAGGCCCTGCTGGTGGCCCACGCGGGCCGGGTCCTGCTGGACCACGGCATCACCAGCGCCTACTCCGGCGGCAACCGCCTGCCTCGCACCGAACTCGCCGCCCGCAAGGCCTTCGCGGAGGGCTGGATGCCGGGACCGCGCTTCAAGGCTGCCTCCTGGGAGGGCACCGCGGGCATGCGCGAACCGGGCGTCTACGACTTCCCCGGCATCGACGACCGGGCCTCCGACCCGGACTCGGTGAGCGACTTCGTCGGAGAGATGGCTGACCTGGGTGTCGACATCGTGAAGCTGTCCCTGTCGGGCGAGAGCGCGGTCGTGCAGGGCACCTCGCGGATCGTGCAGTTCACCGACGAGGAGGTCGCCGCCGCCGCGGCCACCGCCCGGCGGCGCGGGGTGTGGCTGACCGCCCACGCGCACGCCGCCGAGTCCGTCAAGATGGCCGTCCGGCACGGCATCCGCGCCGTCTACCACTGCACCTTCGCCGACGAGGAGGCCCTCGACCTCCTCGAAGCCGCGAAGGACCGCCTGTTCGTCGCCCCCACCCCCGGCATCATCCACGCCAACCTGCACGAGGCCGACAGCGAACCCGAGCCCGGCATGGAGGTCGAGGCCACCCAGAAGGCGGTCAAGCAGGTCGTCCCCGAACTGGTCCGGCGCGGCATCCGCGTCGTCCCCGGCGGCGACTACGGCTTCGCCTGGAACCCGGTCGGCCGCAACACCCGCGACCTGGAACTGTTCGTCGACTGGTTCGGCTTCACCCCCGCCGAGGCACTGCGCGCCGCCACACAGTACGGCGGGCAGGTCATGGACATGGGCGACGAACTCGGCCTGGTCCGCGAGGGTTTCCTCGCCGACCTCGTCCTCGTCGACGGCGACCCGCTGGACGACATCCGCATCCTCCAGGACCGCGACCGGCTGACGACGATCATGAAGGACGGCGTGCTCCACAAGGCGTCGGTGTGAGCGCCGCGACCGGGGGCGGGCCCGACCCGCGCGCCCGCCCAGCCGCCGGCCGGCTGCGGGGGGAGTGGGACGGCCCGGTCGCCGTCTTCCGCGGCGTTCCCTTCGCCGCGCCCCCGGTCGGCGACCTGCGCTGGCGACCGCCCCGGCCCGCCGCGCCCTGGGACGGTGAACGCCGCGCCGACACCTTCGGGCCGGCGCCCCTCCAGCCCCAGCCCCCCGCCGACTCGGTCATGTACCACACCAACTTCGCCGACCGGCGTGCCCTGGTGATGAGCGAGGACTGCCTCTACCTCAACGTGTGGACACTCGACCCCGCGCCGGGCACCGGACTGCCGGTCATGGTCTGGATCCACGGCGGCGGCAACCGCTACGGGCACGGCTCGCAGGACATCCACGACGGCCGGTCCATGGCCGGCCGGGGCGTGGTCGTCGTCACCCTCAACCACCGCCTCGGCGCGCTCGGCTTCCTCGCCCACCCCGAGCTGGCCGCCGAGGACGACCGCGGCGCGTCCGGCAACTACGGCCTGCTCGACATCGTCGCCGCCCTGACCTGGGTGAAGGAGAACATAGCGGCCTTCGGTGGCGACCCCGACCGGATCACCCTGGCCGGCAACTCCGCCGGGGCCGCGCACATCTGCCACCTCATGGCGGCGCGGGCGGCCCGCCCGCTCTTTCGCGCCGCCCTCGGGCAGAGCGCCTCCGGCGTGGGCCGGGCCGAGGGACCGCTCCCGACACAGGCCGACGCCCAGAAGGGGGGACTGGCCTACGCGGACGGGTTCGGCGGCCGGGACATCGGCGCGCTGCGGCGCGTCTCGGGCGTCGAACTGGTCGTACGCGGCCACTTCGGGCCGGTCGTCGACGGCCGGGTCCTGACCGAGGCGACCGACGACGTCTTCGCGTCCGGCCGCCAGCACGACGTCCCGCTGCTGGTCGGCACCAACGAGGACGAGGGCACGGTGTACGCCGCGGCGGGCGAGGACGCCGGGGCCGTCGGCGACGCCCGGTTCGTGGGCCCCGTATGGCACTGGGCCCGCACTCACCGCGACACCGGCACCTCGCCGGTGTGGATGTACCGCTTCGCCCGCCGTCCCCCGCTGCCACCGGGACTGCCCGACCTCGGCGTCCACCACACCGCCGAACTCCCCTACGTACTCGACAACCTGGCCCAGCGCCCCACCTGGCGCTGGCAGGGCACCGACCGGCGCCTGGCGGCGCTACTGGCCGACACCTGGGCGCGCTTCGTGACGTCGGGCGATCCGAACGGCACAAGACTGCCGTCCTGGCCGCGCTTCACCGGCCCCGACACCACCCCCGCCCTGGTCTTCGGTGCATCCGTACGCCAGGACGTCCTGCGCCGCCCCGCCCGCCCGTAACCCCTGCTCGCAAGCACTGCCCGTAAGCACTGCCCGTAAGTACTGAGAGAGGACAAACCCCGTGGCACGACTGCCGGGTACCGACGGAGACGGGGACATCGCCGCCCGCATCTGTGAACGGCGCGGGGGCAGCCTGCGCCCCCTCGACCGGATGCTGCTGCACAGCCCGCAGCTGGCGGACGGCTGGAACAGCCTGCTCGGCGCGATCCGGCAGCGCATCACCCTCCCCGCCGACGTCCGCGAACTCGTCATCCTGCGGATCGCCGTCCTCAACCGGGCCGACTACGAGTGGGCCTCCCACGAGGGCGACGCACGCGCCGCGGGACTCGGCGACGCCCAGCTCGACGCGGTCCGCGACGAGCACGCCGGGGTGCACCCGGCCCTGGACGAGCGCCTGCGCCGGGTCATCGACTACACGGATGCCATGACCCGGCACGTGCACGTCCCCGCCCCCGTCTTCGACGCGCTGCGCGACCACTTCACCCCGGCCGAACTGGTGGAACTGACCGCCACCGCCGCCGCGTACAGCATGGTGTCCCGATTCCTGGTCGCCCTGGAGGTGGAGCTGCCGGCGGGCTCGACCACAGGTTCGTAGCCGGGCAGTCGAACGATCGCTGTCGTGGATCACGCGGGCCCGCCGAGGCCGCTACCCGCAGCGCCCCTTGAAGACGTCCACCTGCCCGCCCGTGCTGTTCGCCACCACGATGTCCCGTACGCGGTCGCCGTTCAGGTCGGCCGCTGCGGCGTCGTACGCGCCCGGCGCGGTCAGTTCGGCGGTCTGCCGCGGTGTTCCGGTGGCCGAACCGCTGTAGACCGTCACGGAGTTGCCCTTCAGCGAGGACACCATGAGGTCCGTGGTGCCGTCGCGGTCCAGGTCCGCCGAGGCGACCGCGACGGGCAGCGCCGGCGTGGTGAGGGAGACGGCGGCCCGGAAGGTCCCGTCCCCGTTGCCGTACAGGACGTCCAGGGTGTTGGAGTCGTTGCTGACGGAGGCCAGGTCGACCGTGCCGTCCTTGTCGAAGTCGCCCTGGGTCAGGGAGTAGAGGCGGGCGGTGGCCGGCTGGTCGGCCGGGGCGCCGAGCGCCCCGGTGCCGTCGCCGAGCAGGATACTCACCCCGTCCGAGCCGACGCTCGCGGTGGCCACGTCCGCCGCGCCGTCGCCGTCGAAGTCGGCCACGACGATGCCGTGCGGCTGGCCGCCGGTCGGGGTGTCACCCCGGTCCTCGAAGGTGCCGTCGCCCCGGCCCAGCAGTACCCGCACCGAGTTCGGCCCCTGTTCGGCGACGACGAGATCGGCGTGGCCGTCGCCGTCGAGGTCACCGGTGGCCAGCGCCCGCGGCGCCGTGCCCACGTCCAGGGCGGTGGCGGCGGCGAACGTTCCGTCGCCGTTGTTGCGCAACACGCTGACCTGGGCGCCACCGAAGTCGGCGGTGGCCAGGTCGGGGTGGTGGTCGCCGTCGAAGTCGGCGACCACGGTCTCGTAGGGGTGGGTGCCGACGGCGTAGGTCGCGCCCGGGGCGAACGTCCCGCCGCCCCGGCCGAGCAGCACCGTCACCGAGTCGCCCTCCAGATTCGCGGCCACGAGGTCCTGGCGGCCGTCGCCGTCCAGATCGGCGAAGACCACGTGCCGGGGGTTGGTGGACGTCGTGGCCGAGGCGCCGGGCTGCTGCACGTAGGACAACGCGCACGGGCAGCTGGGCCCGTGGGCGGGGCCGCCGGTCCCGGCGGCGGCACCGGCGGAGGCCAGCATCAGTGCCGATCCGGCGGCGGCCAGAGCAGCGCGGTAGGTGCGGCTGAGCTTCATACGGGGGTCCTCTCGGAGGTATGCGCCAGAGGTATGCGTCAGAGGTGAGCCAGAGGCGTATGTACGGGGAGCCACCGCGAGAGCATGCCGCACTCGGCAGCTTCTGTCGACAGTTTCGTCATTCTGTGGCCATGAAGTGCTTGACTGGGCCATACTGTCGACACTAGGAAAGGGCGTGGGGGAGATTCGCCACCCCGGACCGCCGTACTCAGGAGGACATGTGACGACCGCACCCCACCCCGAGCCCGCCCGGACCCCCGCCACCGGCCGGCTCTCCGGCAAGGTCGCCCTCGTCACCGGCGCGGGTGCCGGGATCGGCCAGGGCTGCGCCCTGCTCTTCGCGGAGCAGGGCGCGACCGTCGTCGGCTGCGACATCGACCCGGCGGCGGCCGAACGTACCCGCAAGCTCGCCGCCGACCGCGGACTCGCCGTGGACGTGATCGGCCCGCTCGACATGACCGACCCCGGCGACGCCCGGCACTTCGCGGACGAGGTGTACGCCCGGCACGGCCGGATCGACGCGCTGGTCACCGCGGGCGCCATCGCCCCGCACATGGCCACCGCCGCGGACATGGACTACCACCAGGAGTGGACCCCGACCATGCGCGGCGAGGTCGACGTCGTCTTCCTGCCGGTGCAGGCCGCCTGGCGCCATCTGCGGGCGTCCGGCGGCGGCTCGATCGTCAACTTCGCCTCCGTCAACGCCTTCCGCGGCAGCGGGAACTTCGGCATGGTCGCCCATTGCGCGGGCAAGGCCGCCGTGCTCGGTCTGACCCGGCAACTCGCGGTGGAGGGCGGACCGCTCGGCATCCGCGCCAACACCATCTCGCCCGGGATGGTCCGCACCCCCGCCACCGAGTCGGCCGGCGCCCACGAGGGCGCGACCCAGCGGGCCCTGCTCGACCGCATCCCGCTGGGACGGGTCGGCAGGCCCGAGGACATCGCCTGGTGCGCGGTCTACCTGGTGTCGCAGGAGTCCACGTGGGTCACGGGCGGCAACTTCCCCGTGGACGGCGGAGTCCTGGCCAAGTAGCCCCGGACAGGCCGCCCCGGACCAGGTGGCGTTCAGGCGCTCGCGCGCCGCTTGCGGGCCGGCTTCCGGTCGGCCCCGGAGTCCTGCGCTATCTGGTCCTCCACCGCGCGCAGCGCCCGTACGGTCGCGCCGGCGATCAGGGCCGAGGCCAGTTCGCCGTCCCGCTCCTCGCACGCCTGGATCAGCCGCTCCTGGTCGTCGACGCTGTAGGCGAGACGGCCGGGCCGGGTCAGGCTCAGGTGCCGCAGCATCAATGTCCGCAGCGCGAGGGAGTCCAGGATCTGCTTCAGCGTGGTGTTGCCGACGATCTCGGTCATCCGCTCCTGCAGCTGCACATGGCTCCAGAAGTACGCGTCCACGTCCCCGGCGTCGGCCAGTTCCCGCATCTTCTCGACCCGGGTGCGCAGCTCGGCCAGCTCCTCGTCACCTGCCCGCTCGACCAGCAGTCCGGCGAGCATCGACAGCAGATGCCTGCGTACCTGGTAGGTGTCCCGGATCTCGGCGAGGGACGGGGCGGCGACCCGGGGCCGGCGCCGGGCCTTCATCTCGACCAGGCCCTCCTGCTCCAGCAGCATCAGGGCCTCACGCACGGGGGTGCGGCTGGTGTCGAACCGGCGTGACAGCTCGACACTGTTGAGGTCCTGCCCCGGCTCCAGCCGGCCCTCGATGATGCCGGCCCCGACCCATCCGGCGATCTGCGCGACCAGCGGCTCACGCCGGTCCCTCAGTCGCAGCAGACGTTCCAGCACCAGGTCCATGTCCTGACCGGCCATGCGCCGTGTCCCCTTGTGTGATCGGTTCTTTCGCAGATTTCACAGTCGATACAACGGTGTCGACACTACCGCACTCCCGGGCGCCCTCATGGGCCGATCCATCTTCTGTTGTCGTCAGCTGTCGACAGCTGACGCGATGGTCGACGGTTTCGGCAGGCGCCACGGGCACTTGGCCGCAGCGATCCTCACATCCTGGAGGGAAACAGTGGAGAAGAACAGTGGAACCCGTCCGTCCGTCAGCAGACGCACCGTGGTCGGTTCGGCCGTCCTGGCCGCGCTGGCCACGGCCGGCACCGCCGCGGGCACCACCGCCCGGGCCGCCTCCCGCACCGACGCGGAGCCGTGGGAGCCGGTGCCGCTGCCCGAGCAGGCGCCGGCCACCGAGCACCAGGTGCCCGTGGCGGGTGGCGGCAGCCTGTGGTGCTGGGACACCGGCGGCCGTGGCGAACCCGTCGTCCTGCTGCACCCCGGATCGGGCAGCGGCGAGAGCTGGCCGTACCAGCAGCCGGTCCTCGCCGTGGCGGGACACCGGGTGATCGGCTACTCGCGGCGCGGCGCGTACGGCTCGGTGGCCGGCACCAGGGCGGAGGCCGACACGGCCTCCGGGGACCTCGACACCCTCGCCGACCACCTCGGCCTGGACCGCTTCCACCTGTCCGGCTCCGCCGCTGGCGGCCCGGTCGCGATCGACTACGCCCTCTCGCACCAGGGCCGGCTGCGCAGCCTCACCGTCTCCGGCAGTGTCATGGGGGTGCGGGACGCCGCGTACCTGGAACTGAGCGAGGGGCTGCGGCCCGAGCCCTTCGAGGACCTGCCCGTGGACTTCCGGGAACTGGGCCCCTCCTACCGGGCCGGCGACCCCGACGGCGTGGCGGCCTGGCTGGCGGTCAATGCCCGCGCGCGGACCGCGGACTCCTTCGCCCAGTCCCTCGCGCACGAGATCACCTGGGACGCCCTGGCGACGCTCACACTCCCGATCCAGCTCGTCACCGGTGACGCCGACCTCTACACCCCGCCGTCGATCCTGCGCCTCGCCGCCGGGCACCTGTGCGACGCGCGGATGCATGTCGTCGACGAGTCCGGCCACAACCCCCACTGGGAGCAGCCCACGGTGTGGAACCGCCTGCTGCTCTCCTTCCTGCGTCGGCACGCGGCCCGCAAGCGGTAGCCGTGTGCCGACGTGAACGGCCCCCAGGATGTCTCCTCATCCTGGGGGCCATTTCAGACGCGGGTCACGCCACGGTCAGCGTGAGCGCCCCCGTGTAGGAGGTGCCCGCCTTGATCGCGGTGGGCGTGCCGTCGACCGTCAGCGTCACCTTCTTGCCCCTGGGCGCCTTGACGGACGCGTTGGAGGCGAGGGTGAGGGCGCTCAGGTACGAGGTGCCGGTGACCGTCCAGGTGGACCGGCTGCCGAGGGTCACGACCACGCCGTTGTTGACGACCGCGCCCGGGGTGTTGGTGACCTCGCTGATCTCGCGGTACTGCTCGATGGTGATGGTGGAGACGTGGTGCTTGGTGGTGGTGGCCGAGATGACGCCCTTCACGGTGGACCGGGTGAAGTCCAGTACGAGGTTCTGGCCCTCGAGGTCGGCGTTGCCGCCGCCGCGGACGGCGTTGTAGAAGTCGCCGGCCAGGTCGATGTCGGTGAACGAGGCCGTGGAGTCGGTGGCCTGGGCACTGGTGGTGACCCAGGTCGTGGACTTGGTGGCGGAGCCGGTGGGGTCGGTGTAGGTGCCGATCATCTCGGTCGTCCAGGGCTTGCCCGTGACCTGGACGCTGCTGGGCCGGTCGGTGTCCATCAGCTGGAAGATGATGCCGTTGCCCGGGTTCAGGCGGGCACCCTTGCTGCCGTCGACGGTGACCGTGGCCGCGACCGACTTGCACATGAACGTGGCCTCGCCGGTGTCGACGCGAGTGCCGCCGTCGATGTCGACGGACCCGTCCGCGTACCACAGCACCATGAACCGGCCGGCCCTGATGTGGGTCGACTTCTCCGGCAGCTTGCGCAACTCGGAGCTGGTGAGGCCGAGTTCGAGGGACTCGTTGAGTTCGGCGACGGCTTCGCGGGTGCTGTCGCCGTAATGGGCCGAGGAGCCCCAGTGGATGAGGGCGTAGTCGCCGACGTCGTAGGTGCAGCCGAGGAAGTGCTCGGTGACGCCGCCGATGGCGTAGGAGCCGTAGCCCTCGCCGCCGGTGTTGGAGATCTTGCTGTTGATGGCGGTGAGGACGCAGTCGCTGCCGCCGTCCACCGACAGCGCGCCCCACTTCTCCGAGGAGATGGAGGAGTTGATGTAGGAGGCCCGGGTGCTCGCGCCCAGCAGGTTGGTGGCGCGGACGTTGCCGGAGATGCCCAGCATCCAGGGCACGGTGATCATGTACCTGGTGTCGCCGGTGCCGGTCGCCGGGTACTCGTCGGGCACGTGCTCGCCGTCGGCACAGTGGATCGTGGAGTTCTTGACGACGACGTTGGCGGTGGCGTCGGCGATGACCGCCGTGCGGACCAGGCCCTGGTTTCTGATGGTGGCGCCGTCCAGGACGAGGTTGGTTCCCTCGCCGGTGCCGACGACGGAGGCGCCGTAACCGATGAAGTCGCAGCGGCCGTTGCCGTCGAAGGCGATCTTCGGCTTGGTCAGCTCGTAGGTGGCGCCGCCGGTGACGTACACGCCGTTGAAGGACTCGCCGTTGGACAGCAGGGTGATGTTGTGCGACCCGGTGTCGCCGACGGTGCCGCCGCGGACGTCGGACGGCACGGACTTGCTCTCGTCGACGCCGTCCGCGTCGACGTAGATGGCCTGGCGGATGGGGAAGACCAGGTCGCTGTAGTCGACGTCGTTGGCCACGGCGACCGTCAGGATCACCTTGCCCCGGTAGGTCCCGGGGGCGATCGCGGTGGCGAGTCCCCCGTAGCCGTCGGTGAGTTCGCTGAGCTTGCCGCCCGTCTCCACTCCGTTCACGGTCAGGGTCAGACCGTGTCCGTCCGGGGCGGCGATGGTGCCGCCCTCCTCGATGGTGAGGGCACCCACCGTGGTCGTCTCGGTGAGCTCCAGGGTCTCCCCGGACCTCACCTTGATGGTCTTGCAGTTCTCCGTGCCCTTCTTCCTGCTCTGGGCCGCCGCCGGGGTGACCAGAGCCGGCACCGTCGCGAGCCCGGCGACCGCGATCAGAATGGCCCGGGGCCGGGCGCGGTAGCTGACCTCGCGGTCCTGCAAGGAGGTGATGGCCGGGCGGCCGGCGTCGGTAGTGCTCGTGCGTACCACTGTGAACTCCCTTGTCTTCCAGTGCGTTCGGGCATGACCGACCGGTACCGCTGCCGGCCGGGACGGTAGGGAACGAGGGGTGGGCCGATGAGGGAACGGCAGCAGGCTGCCGTTCCCCCGGCCCTGGCTCAGGGGAAGCCGAGGGGTCGGCTGTCCGGTGCGGCAGGGCGGCCGACCGGCCCCGGGGCAGGCTGCGACGCGGGCCCTGAAGTCGCTGCGCACAGAGCTGTCTTGGGGCCGGCGTGCATGGCTGTTCTCCTCGGTGAGGTTCGACATGGACGATACTGTCGACACTTATCGCGTCTCAAGGGGTGCGTCCGTATGAATATCGTCGAGTCTGGCGACACTAGAGGAGTGGGGTGCGGAGACGGACCGACTGAGGTGCCGCCGTGCGCCAGTTGTGCTCCGTCGCCCGTAGCGGCGGGACTCCTGCGCGGCCGACCATGATCCGTTTCTGGAGCCTCAGGTCGGTGATGCGGCCTTCGCCGACACGGAGTTGAACGCGGTGGTGATGCCCCCGCACGGCCGCGGGCGTTGGGCATGGCGGCGAACCGGCACCTTCGCGCCGAGGTCTGGGTCGCAGTGCACGGGTGCCGGGTGCCGGGCCGCCCGGCACCGGCGGCGTGCGTGAGAACGCGGGCGGTGCCGGTGTCGTTCAGCGGATGCGTTGTCCCTTGATCCAGATGCCTTGGATGCGGGTGGTGGTGCTGATGTCTCGGGTGGAGTCGCCATCGACGAGTAGCAGGTCGGCACGTCGGCCGGTCTCGATCGCGCCTCGGTCGGGCAGTGCGAAGACCTCGGCCGCGGTGACGGTCGCTGCGCGCAGGGCCTGGACCGGGGTCAGGCCGGCTTCGACGAGGAGGCCGAGTTCGTCGTGCAGGCTTTCCCCCGCCGATGGGGAGAACGGCGCTGTGGAGTCCTGGTTGGCGTCGGTGCCGGCGACGACGGTCACGCCGGCCGCCAGGTAAGCGGCTGTGGACCTGCGGGCGCCGGCGTACTCCAGCTTCGGCATCAGCCTGGCCGCGGCCTGGGCTCGCAAGAGGGGGCGCCTGCCGAGGGCGGAGGTCAGCCCGCGCATCATGGTCAGGGTCGGCGACACCACGATTCCCTTGGCGGCGACCTCTCTCGGCACCTCGGGGTCCAGTTCACCGGCGATGGGGACATGGGTGAGGATGTCGACGCCCGCGACGACGGCCCTGTGGACGGATACCGGGGTCGTGGTATGAGCGATCACTTTCAGACCCTTGGCGTGGGCGCGCTCGACCAGTGCCGAGATCACCTCGGGGGAGAGTGCCTGGGTGCCGGGCTGCTTGGGGTCCTCGATGATGATCTTGACGTAGTCGACGGAGCAGCGGGCCTGCGCGTCGATGAATCGGCCCGCGTCCGCGATGCCGGCCACGCCGATGGACTCGGGGTAGCCCATCTTCGTGATCTGCGTCGCTTTCGGCGCCACGGCCGGATAGCCGGCGCTGTAGAGGTCGGTCACCCCGTCGTGGTGGCGCAGCTTCAGTAGCGACTCGGGATCAGGGGTGGCCATGTCCAGGACCGTGGTCACCCCCCAGTGGCCGTAGGTCTTCAGATTGTCCAGCGTTTCGACGTGGACGTGTGTGTCGATCAGACCGGGGAGCATGGTGGCCCCGTCGGCGTCCACGACCTGATCGGGCGTCGCGATCGCATCGCAGATCAGCCCGTTCGCCATGGAAACCGATCGGGGGCTGGTGAGTTGATGTCCGTCGAAGACCCGGACATTGGTGATCGTCGTACTGGCCGCACGCTTCAAGGCGACTCCATCGTGAATACGAGAATACGGGGGGCGGCGCAGAGGGCCGACGCGGTTACAGGCCCTTCAACCAGTCGAACGCGGACTGCTTGATGCCCTCCTCCAGTGCACTGCCCTTGGTGGCGAAGGTGCGTGCCACGGGGAAGTCGCTGAGCCCCAGCAGGTAGGCCAGGGCCGCGTACTCGCGCGGGTGCTCGGCCATCGCCGCGTGGTCGACGTCCACCGGGGCGGTAGGGAAGGTGAGGCAGGCGAAGTCGTAGACGCTCTTGCGGTCCAGGAGCCGCCAGGTGCCGTCCCGGCGCTCCAGCCTGTCGATGAATCGGCCGTGGCCGTTGCAGCCCAGGCCGAGGCTGATGTTCTCGCCGATGATGGAGGTGTTGGTCTCGCTGACGGCGCGGCTGCCGTCTTCCGAGAAGGCTATGAGCGGCGCCGTAATCAGGTGCTTGGTGCGCAGATCGGAGGCGCCCATGCGGGCGGAGGCGTCGACGAAGTCGTACGCCCTTCCTTCGAACCAGGTGATCTCGATCCTGGCGTCCGGGTGGAACAGATCCCGCAGCCGGTCCCACTGGCCGAGGTCTCGGTGGATCCAGCCGGTCATCAGATCGGCGATGTCCTGACGGTCGTGCAGTGTTGTTGTCACACCACCCATCCTGTGCTTGACGAAGTGATCGTTCCAATGGATGAATACGATGGATCAATCGCTTTTACTGAAAGGGTGGAGCTGGTGGAGCTGCGTCATCTGCGCTACTTCGTGGCCGTCGCCGAAGAGCGGCACTTCGGCCGCGCGGCCGACCGGCTGCACGTCACGCAGTCCACCCTCAGCACCCAGGTGCAGGCCCTGGAACGCGAAGCCGGGGGTCCCCTCCTGCGCCGGACCAGTCGACGCGTGGAACTCACCGAGGCAGGGGAGCTCCTGCTCACCCACGGCCGCTTCACACTCGCCCAGGCCGAACACAGCCTGCACGTCGCCCGCCAGTCGATCCAGGGCAAGACAGGCGTGGTGCGGATCGGCTTCTCGGGAGTCGCCGTCCTGCAGGGGCAGCTGACCGCGGACATGCGCGACTTCCACCACGCCCACCCCGCCACAGAGATCACCCTGACCGAACTTCCTCCCGCCGCCCAGGTCACGGCCGTACGCGAAGGCACACTCGACATCGGCTACGGCCCACGCCTGGGCCTCGGCGACACCGACGGTCTCGCTCTGCGGCGGCGCGCCGCCACCCCGTTGTCCGTCGCTCTGCGACGCGACCACGAACTGGCCAGAACGCACCCACTGTCGGCCGCGGAGCTGGCTCGCTGGGACCTCGTGATCTATGCGACCCAGCAGGAAGAGGGACAGGTACTCGCCCAACTCGGGCCAGACGTCGACCGGCCCCGCTCCAGAGTCCACCGGGCCGGCGGAACCCTGGCCGCCCTCGCGTTCGCCGCCGCCGGCGTGGGTGTTGCAGTGGTTCCCGCCGCCACGGCGCGCGTCGACCTGCCCGACCTCACCTACCGCCCCCTCGACGAGAGCATCTCCGGTCCGGACCTGCTGACCATCAGCAGAGCCGACGAGCTGTCGGGACCCGTCAGAGCCTTCCTCGACCAGCGCTGGGAGACCGAGCCCGAGCCGGCTCCGGAGACCTGAGAGGCCCGGCCCGTTGAACAGCCGCCGGGGCAACGACCCGAACGCCTCGGCAACGAGATCACCCGACGTAGATCATCCATCCGTCATCGTCCGCCGGAAGCGGACGGGCGCCCGCGTATTCCGTCCAGGAGGTAAGTGGTGCGGCGGTCGTAGTCGTCCCGGGGAGGCCGCTTGCCGTGCTTGAGGGCGAGGGCGTTGTCGACGACGAGTGCGTGGAGGTCGCCCGCCGTGAACTCCGGCCGCAGTGCGCCGGAGGCTCGCGCCGCCGCGATGAGTTCGTCGTTTGCCTCGCTCCCGGCCCGGCAGATGTCCATGAGCTGTTCCGAGTGCGGATATGTCTGCAGTAGGACGTCGTTGACGGCGGGCTGGCAGTACTGGAGGTCCCGGATCGCGGTGAGGTAGTAGGTGATCCGCTCGCCGATGTCATCGATGGTCCGGGTGTGGTCGATGACGGCGAGCAGCTCCGTCGCGACGACCTCTTCGATGACGGCCTCGATGAGGCCGATCCGCCCGCCGAACCGGTTGAAGATCGTGGCCTTGCTCACCCCTGCCGCTTTGGCGACCTCCTCCAGCGGGACCGTCAGGCCCCGCCCCTGGAAGGCGCCGATCGCGGCGGCGCGGATCTGCTCGGAATTGCGCCTGGCGTCGGCGCGCAGCCGGGATTCCGAAGGCACCGCACCGGCCAAGGACCTCACCATCTCTCGCTGTCGCCCAGCGGCGTAATTTGACTCCCCTGGTCAGCTTACCTACGGTCGTCGGCAGAAGTGAAGCTGACCAGCATGGTCAACTTGTGATTCCGCCCACCTCCAGGACGGACACGGTGGGCACACGGGAAGAGGCCAAGCACATGATCGTTGTCACCGGCGCCACCGGTGGGCTGGGCGGCGCCACCGTCGAGCACCTCCTCGAGCGCATGCCCGCCGACCAGATCGGGGTCAGCGTCCGCGACGCCACCAAGGCGCGGCACTTCACCGACCGCGGCGTGCGCGTGCGGCAGGGCTCCTACGAGGATCCGGCCGCGCTGCGCGACTCCTTCGCCGACGCCGAGCAGGTCCTTCTGGTGTCCGGCAACGACCCGGCCGCCGACATGGCCGGCCTGCACCGCAATGCCGTCGAAGCCGCCGTCGAGGCCGGCGCCCGGCGGATCCTCTACACCAGTCAGCACGCCGCCGTCCCCGGCAACCCGTACCGGCCGTCGGACATCCACACCGCCACCGAGGCGATCCTCGCCGAGTCCGGTGTCGCCTGGACCGCGCTGCGCAACGGTGCCTACGGCCCACTCGACCAGGTGCTCGGCCCGTGGCAGCAGACCGGAGAGATCGCCCAACCGGCAGACGGCCCCACCCCCTACACCGACCGTGACGACGTTGCCGAGGCCACGGCGGCCCTCCTCGCCAGGGGCCATTCCCTCGACGGCGCCGTCACCCTCACCGCACCAACTGCCGTCACTTTCGACGATCTCGCCAAGATCGCCTCAGAGCTCACCGGCCGCACCGTCAAGCGCATCGTGGTCGACGACGAACAGTGGGTTGCCGACCAGATCGCGATCGGTGTCCCGGAGCAGGCGGCCCGACTCATGCTCACCTGGTACCAGGCCGCCCGCGCCGGTTACTTCGCCGAGGCCGGCCCTCTGCTGGCCGAACTCCTCGGCCGCGAGCCCCGCACCGCCGCTGACCGGCTCGCAGCCCACCTCGCCACCTGAAACCTCTCCTCGATCGCTTGATCGTTGATCTGCGGTTCTCTCACCCGGGTTTGCGGCTCTCGGCGGCGGCGAACAGTGCCCCGCCGAGAGCCAGCAGCGCGCCGCTCGCGTACAGCTCGTAGCCGTCGAGGAAACCGATCCGTTGCACCAGGCCCCAGTTCCAGTCGGTGAACTCGTGCACCAGGCCCATCGCGCCCTGGATCACGGCCATCAGGCCCAGGAACTCCAGCAATTCCTTCATGGCACCGACTCTCGCCCCGCGGTACCCCCGCACACATCGGCCGCGGGGCGAGTCCTGCCCGACGGAAGGCGTCGTCGCACGGGCCCCGGCGTGCCGAAAGTCGCCGGTCGCCCGACTTTGGTCGGCGATCCCCCTCGCAGGGGCGTCCGGGCCACCACCACTGCATAGATTTGTCGACTGTGAACAGTGACAAGCAGGCCACGGTGGACCCGGCCTTCGCGAAGCGGCGCTGGGTACTGCCGGCGGCGCTGGTCGAGGACCTGTACCCACAGCCGCGGCGGCCCGGCGGCCGGACCCGGCGCACCGCACGCGACTGGATCGTCGACTTCGCCTGCTTCCTGTTCGCGGTCGGCATCGGGCTGCTGTCCGCCGACGGGCTGGACAAGGAACCGGACCTCTCACCCGCCATGGCCGTCGCCGACCAGCTGATCGGCGCCCTGGCCTGCGCCGCCGTCTGGCTCCGGCGGCGGTGGCCGGTCGGTCTCGCCGTGGCGATGCTGCCCGTCTCCCTGGTCTCGGCCACCGCGGGCGGTGCCGTCCTCGCCGCCCTGTTCACGCTCGCCGTGCACCGGCCCTTCCGGTACGTGGCCTGGATCGGCGGCGCGAGTCTCGCCGTGATGCCCCTGTACTACTGGATGCGCCCGGAACCCGACCTGCCCTTCCTGGCGTCCCTCTTCATCGCCTTCCTGCTCGCCGTCACGGTGCTCGGCTGGGGCCTGCTCGTCCGCTCCAAGCGTCAGCTCCTGCTCAGCCTGCGTGACCGCGCCCGGCACGCCGAGGCCGAGGCGCGGCTGCGGGCCGAGCAGGCGCAGCGGCTGGCCCGGGAGGCCATCGCCCGCGAGATGCACGACGTCCTCGCGCACCGGCTGACGCTGCTCAGCGTGCACGCGGGTGCCCTGGAGTTCCGGCCGGACGCGCCCCGCGAGGACGTGGCGCGGGCGGCCGGGGTCATCCGCGAGAGCGCGCACGAGGCCCTCCAGGACCTGCGGGAGATCATCGGCGTACTGCGGGCCGGGGAGTCCGACGACGGGGGCCGCCCCCAGCCGACCCTCGCGGCGCTCGACGCGCTGGTCGCCGAGTCCCGTGCGGCCGGCATGAAGGTCGCCCTCGCGGGCCGCGTCACCGACCCCGGCTCGGTCCCCGCCTCCGTCGGCCGCACCGCCTACCGCATCGCCCAGGAGGCGCTGACCAACGCCCGCAAGCACGCCCCCGGCACCGAGGTCACCGTCTCGGTCACCGGAGCGCCGGGCGACGGGCTCGCCATGTCGGTGCGCAACGCCCCGCCCGAGGGCGAGGTGCCGCACGTACCCGGATCCGGGCAGGGCCTGATCGGGCTGAGCGAGCGGGCCACGCTCGCGGGCGGCACCCTGGAACACGGCCCCACACCCGGGGGCGGCTTCGAGGTACGGGCACGGCTGCCGTGGGGGTGAGGCGGCGACCGGTGGCCGGGCCGCCGTCACCACGGGGGCGAAGTCGGTTCCCGGCGACCGTGATTACGTATGCCCCATGACTGCGATCAGACTGCTCCTCGTCGACGACGACCCGCTGGTGCGGGCCGGGTTGTCCCTGATGCTGGGCGGCGCCGGCGACGTGGAGATCGTCGGCGAGGCCGCCGACGGCGACGAGGTCGAGGCGCTCGTCGACCGCACCCGACCGGACGTCGTCCTCATGGACATCCGGATGCCGGTGGTGGACGGCCTGACGGCGACCGAGCGGCTGCGGGACCGCGCGGACGCCCCGCAGATCATCGTGCTCACCACCTTCCACGCGGACGAACAGGTGCTGCGGGCCCTGCGCGCCGGTGCCGCCGGGTTCGTCCTCAAGGACACCCCGCCCGCGGAGATCCTCGACGCGGTGCGCAGGGTCGCGGCCGGCGACCCCGTCCTGTCGCCCGCCGTGACCCGGCGGCTGATGGAGCACGCGGCCGGTGGCGCCGCCGACACGCGCCGCACACGCGCGCGGGAGCGCATCGCCGCCCTCAACGACCGCGAACGGGAGGTCGCCGTCGCGGTCGGCCGGGGCATGGCCAACGCCGCCATCGCGGGGGAGCTGTACATGAGCGTCGCCACCGTCAAGACGCACGTCTCCCGCGTCCTGGCCAAGCTCGACCTCGGCAACCGGGTCCAGATCGCCTTGCTGGCGTACGACGCGGGACTCCTGGAGGAGCACCAGAGGGAGGGCCGGGAGGAGGGCCGGGAGGAGGGCCGGGAGGAGGGCCGGGAGGGCCGGCAGTAGTCGGTGGGCGCGTAGGTTCACCCAGCCATGGGGGCCGTGGCTCCCGGTACCTCCGTCAGTCGTACGGGCCTGCGCTCGCGGCGGGAGATGTCACAGGCCTCGGCGATCCGCAGGGCCTGCAGCGCCTCGCGCCCGTCGCAGGGGTTGGCCCGCTCGCCGCGCACCACCTCCACGAACTCGGCCAGCTCCGCCTCGTAGGCGGACCCGAAGCGCTCGACGAAGCCGGTCCACGGCTTGTCCGCGGCCGGAGGGCCGGTCGGCTCGGTCGACGCGATCGGCGTACGGTCGTCCAGGCCGACCACGATCTGGTCCAGCTCCCCGGCCAGCTCCATGCGGACGTCGTATCCGGCCCCGTTCAGCCGCGTCGCGGTCGCCGTGGCGAGCGTGCCGTCGTCCAGGGTGAGCAGGACGGCGCCCGTGTCCACGTCGTCCGCCGCCCGGAACATCGGCGGTCCGGCGTCGGATCCTGCGGCGTACACGTCGACGACCTCCCGCCCGGTCACCCAACGCAGGACGTCGAAGTCATGGATGAGCGTGTCCCGGTAGAGCCCGCCGGACTGCGGCAGGTACTCGGCCGGCGGGGGCGTCTGGTCGCTGGTCACCGCCCGGACGGTGTGCAGCCGGCCGAGCCGCCCGGACCGTACCGCCTCCCGGGCGCCCGTGTAGCCGGTGTCGAAGCGGCGCTGGAAGCCCATCTGGAGGATCGTCCCGGCCGCCTCCACCTCGGCGATCGCCTGGAGCGTGCCGGGCAGGTCCAGTGCGATGGGCTTCTCGCAGAACACCGGTAAACCCGAGCGTGCCGCCCGGCCGATCAGTTCGGCGTGGGCCGGCGTCGCGGTGGTGATCACCACCGCGTCCACGCCCCAGTGGAAGATCTCGTCGACCCCCGGTGCCGCCGTCTCACCCAGCCGATGGGCCAGGTCCTGGGCCCGTGCGAGGTCCGCGTCCGTGAAGATCAGGGATCCGACGTCGCGATGGCGGCTGAGCGTGTTGGCGTGAACGGTGCCGATGCGGCCCGTTCCGATGATCCCGATGCGCATGGAATCAAAGTGGGCTCACAGCCCGCACCCTGTCAATGCGTATGTCCGGACAATCGAACTGCGCAACTTCCCGTCACCTGCGCACGGAGCTACGCTCGGCCCGTGCCGAAACCAGAAGTGGACCCGACCGTGTCGCTGCACCTCAGCGTGGATCGCAGCAGCCCCGTGCCGCTGTACTTCCAGCTGTCGCAGCAGCTGGAGGCGGCGATCGAGCACGGCGCGCTGACCCCCGGCAGCCTGCTGGGCAACGAGATCGAGCTGGCCGCGCGGCTCGGTCTGTCCCGGCCCACCGTCCGCCAGGCCATCCAGTCGCTCGTGGACAAGGGCCTGCTCGTGCGCCGCCGCGGCGTCGGCACCCAGGTCGTGCACAGCAAGGTCAGGCGCCCGCTGGAACTCAGCAGCCTCTACGACGATCTGGAGGCCGCGGGACAGCGCCCGGCCACGAAGGTCCTGGTCAACACCGTCGTCCCGGCGACCGCCGAGGTCGCCGCCGCGCTCGGCGTCGCCGAGGAGAGCGACGTGCACCGCATCGAGCGGCTGCGGCTGACGCACGGGGAGCCGATGGCGTACCTGTGCAACTACCTGCCGCCCGGCCTCCTCGACCTGGACACCGGCCAGCTCGAGGCCACCGGCCTCTACCGGCTGATGCGCGCCGCCGGGATCACCCTGCACAGCGCCCGTCAGTCCATCGGCGCCCGCGCCGCCACCCCCGGTGAGGCCGAGCGGCTCGGCGAGGACGAGGGCGCCCCGCTGCTCACCATGGAGCGCACGACGTTCGACGACACGGGACGCTCGGTCGAGTTCGGCACCCACACCTACCGGCCGTCCCGCTACTCCTTCGAGTTCCAGCTGCTCGTGCGGCCCTGACCGGCTCCGTCCGGTGGCCGCCCCCGTCGTGCGGGTTCGTCGCAATGTCCGGACAATGTGACCGTCGTCCGGTCCCCGGAGGCATGCGCTCCGCTTGTGTGTCGGACAATGGGGCGTTTGGGGTTTCCAGAACCCGGCCGGGCCGTCGGCGAACGCCCGGCACGCACAGCACAGCACGCACAGCACGCACAGCACGGCACAGCAGGACAGCAAGAAGGGCACGGCCTCGTGGCACGGTTTCGGACATGGGTGGGCATCGCGCTGGCAGGGGCGCTGACGGTGTCCCTGGCCGGGTGCAGCAGCACCGGCGGCAAGCGCGCCGAGGACGCCCGCAAGGCCGCGTCGGCCGGGGGGAAGGCGGCGGTGAACACCCCCCGCTGGACCTTCGCGATGATCACCCACTCGGGCGACGGCGACACCTTCTGGGACATCGTCCAGAGCGGCGCGGAGCAGGCCGCGGTCAAGGACAACATCAACTTCGTGTACTCCCACGACGACGAGGCACAGCAGCAGGCCCAGCTCGTGAACGCGGCCATCGACAAGAAGGTCGACGGGATCATCGTCACGCTCGCCAAGCCCGCCGCGATGAAGTCCGCCCTAGCCCGTGCGCGCAAGGCGGGCATCCCGGTGATCACGGTGAATTCCGGGTCCGAGGAGTCCAAGGAGTTCGGCGCCCTCACCCACGTGGGCCAGGACGAGAACATCGCGGGCGAGGCCGTCGGCGAGGAGCTGAACGAGCGGGGCCGCGAGAAGGCGATCTGCGTGCTCCACGAGCAGGGCAACGTCGGCCACGAGCAGCGCTGCGACGGCGTGGAGAAGACCTTCGACGGCAAGGTCCAGCGGCTCTACGTCAACGGCACCAGCATGCCGGACGTGCAGTCCGCCATCGAGGCCAAGCTCCAGACCGACACGTCCCTCGACGCCGTGGTCACCCTCGGCGCCCCCTACGCGGACACCGCCGTGAAGGCCAAGCAGAGCGCGGGCAGCAAGGCCGAGATCGACACCTTCGACCTCAACGCCAAGGTGGTCGCCGGGCTGGAGGACGGCACCCTCGGCTTCGCCGTCGATCAGCAGCCCTACCTCCAGGGGTACGAGGCCGTAGACCTGCTGTGGCTGTACAAGTACAACGCCGACGTCCTCGGCGGCGGCCGGCCGGTGCTCACCGGGCCGCAGATCATCACCAAGGACGACGCCGCCGCGCTGGCCGACTACACGGACCGGGGCACGCGATGAACGCCACCCGGGTGAAGGAGGCCGGCGAGAAGGGGGATGACGAGAAGGGAGATGACGAAAGGATTCGGCAGACCTCCCCGCTGCGGAAACTCCTCGGCCGCCCCGAGCTGGGCTCCGTAGTCGGCGCGGTCGCCGTCTTCGTCTTCTTCGCGTTCTTCGCAGACAGCTTCCTGCGCGCCGCCAGCCTCAGCACGGTGCTCTACGCCGCCTCCACGATCGGCATCATGGCCGTCCCGGTGGCGCTGCTGATGATCGGCGGGGAGTTCGACCTGTCCGCGGGCGTCATGGTCACCTCGTCGGCCCTGGTGTCGTCGATGTTCAGCTACCAGATGACCGCCAACGTCTGGGTCGGTGTCGGCGTCTCCCTGCTGGTCACCCTGGCGATCGGCGTCTTCAACGGCTTCATGCTCACCCGCACCGGGCTCCCCAGCTTCATCATCACGCTCGGCACGTTCCTCATGCTGACCGGCCTGAACCTCGGCTTCACCAAGCTGATCGACGGCACCGTCTCCACCAAGTCGATCGACGACATGGAGGGCTTCCCCTCCGCCCACGACGTCTTCGCCTCCACGATCACCATCGGCGGCGTCGGCTTCAAGGTCACCATCCTGTGGTGGCTCGCCCTGGTCGCCGTCGCCAGCTGGATCCTGCTGCGCACCCGCGCCGGCAACTGGATCTTCGCGGTCGGCGGCAACAAGGACGCCGCCCGCGCGGTCGGCGTCCCGGTCACCAGGACCAAGATCGGCCTCTATATGGGCGTGGCCTTCGGCGCCTGGATCTCGGGCCAGCACCTGCTCTTCTCCTACGACGTCGTCCAGTCCGGCGAGGGCGTCGGCAACGAGCTGATCTACATCATCGCGGCCGTCATCGGCGGCTGCCTGATCACCGGCGGCTACGGCAGCGCCGTCGGCTCGGCGGTCGGCGCGTTCATCTTCGGCATGACCAGCAAGGGCATCGTCTTCGCCGAGTGGAACCCCGACTGGTTCAAGTTCTTCCTCGGAGCGATGCTGCTCCTCGCGACCCTGCTCAACGCCTGGGTCCGCAAGCGCGCGGAGGCCACCAAGTGACGCACACCCCAGCACGTGAGGCGCTCGTCGAGCTGTCCGACGTCAGCAAGAACTACGGCCACGTACGCGCCCTCGAAGGCGTGTCCCTGGAGGTCCACGCCGGCGAGATCACCTGCGTGCTCGGCGACAACGGCGCCGGCAAGTCCACCCTCATCAAGATCATCGCCGGGCTGCACCAGCACGACGGCGGCACCCTCGCCCTCGACGGCGAGGAGACCCGTCTGTCCTCGCCGCGCGAGGCCCTGGACCGCGGCATCGCCACCGTCTACCAGGACCTGGCCGTCGTCCCCCTCATGCCGGTCTGGCGCAACTTCTTCCTCGGCTCCGAACCCCGCAAGGGCGTCGCCCCGTTCAAGCGCATGGACGTCGGCCACATGCGCCGCACCACCCACGCGGAACTCCTCCGCATGGGTATCGACCTGCGCGACGTCGACCAGCCCATCGGCACCCTCTCCGGCGGCGAACGCCAGTGCGTGGCGATCGCCCGCGCGGTCTACTTCGGCGCGAAGGTCCTGGTCCTCGACGAACCGACGGCGGCGCTGGGCGTGAAGCAGTCGGGTGTGGTCCTCAAATACGTGGCGGCGGCACGCGACCAGGGCCTGGGTGTTGTTCTGATCACCCACAACCCCCACCACGCGTACATGGTGGGGGACAGGTTCGTCCTGCTGAAGCGCGGCACGATGGTGGGCAACCACGAGCGCGAGGACATCACCCTGGACGAGCTGACGACGCAGATGGCCGGTGGCACGGAGCTGGACGATCTACGCCATGAACTGCAACGCCCCTCATAGGGCGCGGGGCCGTGTCGATTTGCGGCTCCGCCGCGTGGGCGCGACCAGCCACAACGCACCCGCACCCGGCAACGAACCGTTCCACCCGCCCCCTGCCCATTCGGCACCCGGCGCAAGCGTGCGGCACAATCGCACCCGATGAGCACCTACCGCGACTTCACCGCCCCCATCGGATCCCGCCGCGCCCCGGTCCTGCGCACCGTGGGCACGAGGGAACGCCGCTCGCACCTCACGGCACCCCGCGTGCCCACGGTCGGCATCGACATCGGCGGTACGAAAGTCATGGCGGGCGTCGTCGACGCCGACGGCAACATCCTGGAGAAGCTCCGCACGGAGACCCCGGACAAGTCCAAGAGCCCGAAGGTCGTCGAGGACACGATCGTCGAACTGGTCCTGGACCTCTCCGACCGGCACGACGTGCACGCCGTCGGCATCGGCGCGGCCGGCTGGGTCGACGCCGACCGCAATCGCGTGCTGTTCGCCCCCCACCTGTCCTGGCGCAACGAACCGCTGCGCGACCGCATCGCCGGCCGCCTCGCGGTCCCCGTCCTGGTGGACAACGACGCGAACACCGCCGCCTGGGCGGAGTGGCGCTTCGGCGCCGGCCGCGGCGAGGACCACCTCGTCATGATCACGCTCGGTACCGGCATCGGCGGCGCGATCCTGGAGGACGGCCAGGTCAAGCGCGGCAAGTACGGCGTCGCCGGTGAGTTCGGGCACATGCAGGTCGTCCCCGGCGGCCACCGCTGCCCGTGCGGCAACCGCGGCTGCTGGGAGCAGTACAGCTCCGGGAACGCCCTGGTCAGGGAGGCCCGCGAGCTGGCCGTAGCCGACTCGCCGGTGGCGTACGGGATCATCGAGCACGTCAAGGGCAGCATCGGCGACATCACCGGCCCGATGATCACCGAGCTGGCCCGCGACGGCGACGCCATGTGCATCGAGTTGCTCCAGGACATCGGGCAGTGGCTGGGCGTCGGCATCGCCAACCTCGCCGCGGCCCTCGACCCGTCCTGCTTCGTGATCGGCGGCGGGGTCAGCGCCGCCGACGACCTGCTGATCGGCCCCGCGCGCGACGCCTTCAAACGCCAGCTGACCGGCCGCGGCTACCGCCCCGAGGCCCGCATCGTCCGCGCCCAGCTCGGTCCCGAGGCGGGCATGGTGGGCGCCGCCGACCTGTCCCGGCTGGTCGCCCGCCGGTTCCGCCGGGCCAAGCGGCGCCGGGTCGAGCGGTACGAGCGGTACGAGCGGTACGCCGAAGCCCGCCGCACCTCCGGGGAGTCGCTGTGACGGAAAACCTGCCCCACCAGGCCGGAGGCCCGCAGGATCCCGGCCGCCCGGCGGAGGGCCGCCGGCACATGATCCGCCGCCGTACGCTCACCCTGCTGACCATCGTCCTGCTCATCGGCATCCCGGCCGGCTACCTCGCGATCTCCGCCAGCCAGAGCCGCGACAGCGGCAGGGACAAGGAGGCGAAGTACGCGGCGACCGGCATGACCGAGGGCTGGCCGTCCAAGCTGCAGCGCCGCATCTACGAGCTGCCCGTCCCGGTCCCGTCCGACGAGGTCGCGTACTACGAGACGAACAACTGGAAGACCAGCCGTCTCTACGTCCAGTTCGAGACCACCAACGCCGGACTCGACGTCTTCCTGGCGGGGCTGGGCGTGGACCGGGACACGCTGAAGAAGGACAAGATCGCGATCAGCGACCGCGCCCAGCGGGTCACCGGCTGGGAGTTCGGCGGCTCCGGTTCCTGGTGGGGCGTCGTCAACGAGAAGGAGAACCCGGCGCCGACCCAGGACGTCGTCGTGAACATGGACAACCCGGACTACCCGATGGTGTACGTCGTCTCGCACACCGTTCCGTAGCCTGCGACGGGCCGCGTTCCCGGATCTCGCGCGTGCACCGGCCGCCGGGTCCCGGAAGGGGCTCGGAGCCGATTGTCAGTCCCCGCCCGTAAAGTCGAAGACAGTTGATCCGGCGGACGGGCGGGAGGTGACAGGACGTATGAGCGACAGGGCCGTGGCGGACACGTGGGCCGCCGGACGGGCGGGGGAGCGGCCGGAGGCGAGCAGGGCTGAGGCGACGAGCAGGCCCGAGGGGACGAGCAGGGCCGAGGGTACGGACAGGCCTGGGGGTACGGACAGGCCCGAGGGGGCGCCGGAGTCCGTCCCGGTCCGGCTGGCGGCCGTCTTCGTGCCCGCACCACTCCCGCGCGAGGGACGGATCGTCTTCTGGGACCCCGAGGACGGGCCCGTCACCACCGCTTTGGCCGCGAACGGGGGCGGTGCCGCGTCGGTTTCCGGGGGAGGGGCTGCCGGTCCGCTTTCCGGGGCCGGGCCCGCGGCCGCGTCGGGCGCCGCCGTGCTTCCCACGGACGCGTCCGTCACCTCGGTGCCGCGCGGGGACGCGTCCGACACCGCCGTGCTCCCCGAGGGCGGGTCCGGCACCTCGGTGCTCCCCGGGGACGGGTCTGCCTCCGTGCCTGGTCGGGCGTCCGGAGGTGCCGTCGGGACGGTTCCCGAGGGCGCGTCCGCCGACGCCGTGTTTTCCGGCGGCGGGTCTGTCGGCGCCTCTCCCGGGGACGATGCGGTCGCCGCCGGAGCGGCTCGCGCGGACGGAGCCCGGTCGGCCGGCCTCACGGAACTGACCGTCGTGCGGCGGCACGGCACCGGTGTGCGACGCAAAACGACACCCGCGCTGTCGCTGCCGCTCGGCGAGGCGCTGCCTCTCCTGGTGCGCGCCCGGCACGACCCGGCCGCCCACCCGGCCACCGCCTGCTGGGGTGCGGCGGCCCTGCACGCCCTGCGGCTCACCGCGCGCGGCCGGCTGCTGCCCGGCCTGACCGCGACCGGGCACGACGCCTGGCGGGCCGGCCCCCTCGACCCCGACGACATCGCCCACCTGCGTGCCGTGGCCGCCGCCCTGCCCCCGGAGGGCCACGCGGTCCCGCTGGACGGTCCCGGCCCGATCCGGCTGCCCGAGCCGGAAGCGCTGCTCCGCGCCTTCCTGGACGCCGTCGCCGACACGCTGCCCCGCACCCCCGCCGCGCCGCACGCCTCGGGCCGGCCGTTCGCCGCACGCGGCGCCCAGCGCCTGCCCGACGCCCACGACTGGGCGGCGGAGGTCGCCGCCGGCATGGACGCGGGCGTGCGCGTCTCGCTCCGCCTGGACCTGTCGGCGTACGACCTGTTCGACGGGGACGACGACGCCCCGGCCGGAGGGGGTGCGGGCGTGCGCAACGCGGGCGCGGCCGTCGTCCAGGTGCACAGCCTCGCCGACCCCACCCTCGTGGCCGACGCGGCGGACCTGTGGTCGGGGGCGGCCGACGCGGCCTTCGGTGCCCGCGCACGCGTGGACGCCGCACTGGCGCTGCGCCGCGCCGCGCGGGTCTGGCCGCCACTGGACCGGCTCACCGAGCAGGACGTGCCCGACGTCCTCGGCCTGTCCGAGGAGGAGGTCACCGACCTGCTGGGCGTGGCCGCCGGCCGGCTCGCCGCCGCCGGAGTCGCCGTGCACTGGCCCCGCGACCTGGCCCAGGACCTCACCGCGACCGCGGTGGTCAGGACCGCGCCCGGTTCGGCGACCGACGGCACCGGCTTCTTCGAGAGCGCGGACCTCCTCCAGTTCCGCTGGCAGTTGGCGATCGGCGGGGACCCGCTCACCGAAACCGAGATGGACGCCCTGGCGGAGGCCCACCGCCCCGTCGTCCGCCTCCGTGACCAGTGGGTACTGGTCGATCCCGCACTCGTCCGCCGTGCCCGCAAGCGCGACCTGGGCCTGCTCGACCCGATCGACGCCCTCTCCGTCGCCCTCACCGGCAGCGCGGAGGCCGACGGCGAGACGGTCGACGTGGTGCCGGCCGGCGCGCTGGCCGCCCTGCGCGACCGCCTCACGGCGGGGGTGCGCCCCGCCGAACCGCCGCCCGGCCTGCACGCCACCCTCCGCGACTACCAACTGCGCGGCCTCGCCTGGCTCGACCTCATGACCTCGCTCGGCCTCGGCGGCTGCCTCGCCGACGACATGGGCCTCGGCAAGACGGTCACCCTCATCGCCCTGCACCTCCAGCGGGCCCGCACCGAACCGACCCTCGTCGTCTGCCCGGCCTCGCTCCTGGGCAACTGGCAGCGGGAGATCAACCGGTTCGCGCCCGGCGTCCCGGTCCGCCGCTTCCACGGCCCCGACCGCACCCTCGACGACCTGACCGGCGGCTTCGTCCTCACCACGTACGGCACGATGCGGTCCGCCGCCACGACACTGGCCGAACAGCCCTGGGGCATGGTCGCCGCGGACGAGGCCCAGCACGTGAAGAATCCCTACTCGGCGACGGCGAAGGCCCTGCGCACGATTCCGTCCCCCGCGCGCGTGGCACTGACCGGCACCCCCGTGGAGAACAACCTCTCCGAGCTGTGGGCGCTGCTCGACTGGACCACCCCCGGGCTCCTCGGCCCCCTGAAGTCCTTCCGCGCCCGGCACGCCCGCTCGGTGGAGAACGGCGAGGACGAGGAGGTGGTGCAGCGCCTCGCCCGGCTGATCCGCCCCTTCCTGCTGCGCCGCAGGAAGTCCGACCCGGGCATCGTCCCGGAACTGCCGCCGAAGACCGAGACGGACCACCCCGTCCCGCTCACCCGCGAACAGGCCGCGCTGTACGAGGCGGTGGTGCGCGAGTCGATGCTCGTCATCGAGTCGGCCGAGGGCATCGGCCGCCGGGGGCTCGTCCTCAAGCTCCTCACCTCGCTCAAGCAGATCTGCGACCACCCCGCGTTGTTCCTGAAGGAGGAACACCCGCCGGGCGGCGCCGACCGGATGACCGCCCGCTCGGGCAAACTCGCCCTGCTGGACGAGCTGTTGGACACGCTGCTCGCGGAGGACGGCTCGGCACTCGTCTTCACGCAGTACGTCGGCATGGCCCGCCTCATCACCTCCCACCTGTCCGCCCGCGCGATCCCGGTCGAACTGCTGCACGGCGGTACACCGGTGCCGGAGCGCGAGCGCATGGTGGACCGCTTCCAGAGCGGGGCGACCCCCGTGCTCGTCCTGTCCCTGAAGGCCGCCGGCACCGGCCTGAACCTGACCCGCGCCGGCCACGTCGTGCACTTCGACCGCTGGTGGAACCCGGCCGTGGAGGAACAGGCCACCGACCGCGCCTACCGCATCGGCCAGACCCAGCCGGTCCAGGTCCACCGGCTCATCACCGAGGGCACGGTCGAGGACCGCATCGCCGAGATGCTCCAGTCGAAGCGGGCGCTGGCCGACGCGATCCTCGGCTCCGGAGAGTCGGCCCTCACCGAGCTGACGTCCCGCGAGCTGTCCGACCTCGTGTCCCTGCGGAGGCCGTCATGACCCCCCGCCCCGCCGACGAGGCCCGCCGCGCCCTGCGGGAGGCCCGCGGGCGCGGCGAGGGAGCGTCCGACGGCACCGCCGACCCGGATACAGAGGCGGAGCGCATCGATGCCGACGCTGATGCCGCCGAGGCCGACACCACGGTCCGTGAGCCGGTGCGGGAGCAGGGCCCGGACCGCTCCCCGCGTCCCGGGGACCTCGCACGTCAGGCACTGCGCAGCACGCGGAGCGCCCAGCGACACGGGGAGACGGAAGCCGGCGCCGACAGCGCGACGGGAGAGGGCAAGGCTCCGGCGGACCTGCCGGACCCGTCGGGCCGGGCCGCAGAGATGACTCGACCCACGGCGTCGACCCCTCCGACGCCGGCTCCTGACGAAACCGACGACCCGGGCGCCCCGGACCGCCCCGCCCCCGCGGACGAGGGTGACAGCCGACCGGCGGACGTGGCGCGCGAGGCGTTGCGGGCCGCGCGTCGCCGGGCGAGGGCGGACACAGCGGCCGGGGAAGGGGCAGGCGTACGACGGCGGCCCGGCACGGCCCGTCACCCGCAGGGCATCGCAGGCTCGCGCACCGCCGACGCCCGCGCCCGCGCCGTACGGGACTTCGCCGCGGACGCGTTCCGGCTGCCCCCGGAGGCGGACCCCGCCGGGGAGACCCTGCCCCTGGAAGGGGTCGCGGACGGATCCTCAACCGAGAGCCAGTTGCCCGCCCACTCGCAGCCACACCCGCTGCCAGGTTCGGGCCTGTCGCCTGGCTCGGGCCAGCCGCCTGGCTCGGATCTGTCGCCCGGTTCGGACCTGTCGCCCGGTTCGGGCCCGCCGCCTGGCTCGGGCCTGTCGCCCGGTTCGGGCCCGTCTCCCGGCTCGGACCCCGCCACCGCGTCCACTCCCGGGTCCCAGCACGTCGCGCACACGGTGGGCGGCGAAGCGCCGGCGCCCGGCGCCGCCGAGCCGTCGTGGCCGTCCATGTCGTCGTACGAGCCCGCGGCTCGACGACAGCCGCCGGAGCCGCCGGGACCGCCGGGACCGCCGGGACCGCCGGAGGCTCCCCGCGCGGCGCCGGAGTGGGCGGTCCCGCGCCCGGTGGCGCAGGGCCGGGCGGCCGTTTCTCCGCCACCCGCGAAACCTCGCACCCCGCGCTCGATGGCGGCCCCGGACCGCGACGGCGAGCATCGCCGTACCTTCCCCGCCCTCCCGCCCCGGCCGCCGGGCGAGGGCTTCGCCGGGACCTGGTGGGGGAACGCGTGGGTGACCGCCCTGGAGGAGGGTGCCCTGGATGCCGCGCGGCTGGAGCGCGGGCGCGGGTATGCCGAGCGGGGGCACGTCGACGCCATCACCGTGACGCCCGGCCTGGTCCTCGCCTACGTACAGGGCAGCCGCGCCCGGCCGTACCGCGTGCAGGTGCGGCTGCGGACGCTCGACGACGCCGACTGGGAGCGGTTCCTGGACGCCGCAGTCGAACGGCCCGGGCACATCGCCGCCCTCCTCGACAAGGAGCTGCCCCACTCCCTGGCCGACCTGGCCGACTGCGGTGTCCCGCTGCTCCCCGGCCCCGGCGACCTCACCCCGCAGTGCAGTTGCCCCGACTCCGGGCACCCCTGCAAGCACGCCGCCGCCCTCTGCTACCAGACGGCGCGCCTGCTCGACGCCGACCCCTTCGTCCTGCTCCTGCTGCGCGGCCGGGGCGAGCGCGAGCTGCTCGACGCCCTGTCCCGGCTGAACGCGGCCCGCGCGGCCCGTGCCGCCCAGGACCGGGGACCGGCGTCCCTGCCCGGCGTACGGGCGGCGGAGGCCCTGACACGGCGCACCCTGCCGTTCCTCCCGGCGCCGCTGCCCGCGCCCCCGCATCCCGAGCAGCCTCCCGCCTACCCGGCCGCACCGGGCGGCCCCGACCCCTTCGCGCTGGACCAGCTTGCCACCGACGCGGCCGCCCGCGCCCACGCCCTGCTCACCACGGGCCGTGACCCGGTCGGCGGTCTGACGCTGTGGCAGGACGCCGTCCGCCTCGCCGCGGCGCGCCCCGGCTCGGGCCTCACCGCCAGCACCCGGGCGCTCTACGCGTCCCTCGCCTCGGCCGCCGGCCGAGACACCGCGGAGCTGGCCCGCGCCGTGGCCGCCTGGCGGCAGGGCGGACCGGACGGCCTCGACGTCCTCGAGGAGCCCTGGGACCCGCCCGCCGGCCGTTTCGACCGCGCCCGCCCGCTGCTGCTCGCCGCCGACCTCCCCGCCTTCCGCCCCTGGCGCAACCGCCTCACCCACCCCCGGGGCCACGTTCAGCTCAGGCTCGGCCGGGCGGGCCTCTGGTACGCTTACGAGTCGGAGCCCGGCCGCGAGGACTGGTGGCCGCGCGGCACGCCCGACCAAGACCCGGTCGGCGCGCTCACGGGCCTGGGCGGCCCCGACGACATCTGACCGGTCGCGCCTAGAGCCTGTCTCCTTGCTGGAGAAGCTGCACAACTGACCCGAAAGCCTGGGGCCCGAAGCCTGCTCCGCTACGGTCAAATGCGTGTCCTGGCCATCTGTGATCATCCTTGTCCCTGCGGAGCGACGTCCGTTGCTTGAGGGGCGAATCCGTGCTTTCGACCTCGTGCTGGATCCTGTGACGGGGGACGACAGGCTGCACCGGCACGGGTACTCGTACTACATCGACCTCTCGGGCGGGATCCTGGCGGACTACGAGCGTGAAGAGCTGGACCAGGTGATGGCCCAGATCGGCGAACCCTACGCGGTCTACGTGTCATGCCAGTCCATGGACGCGGCCCGGGTCTTGCTCCGCGATGTCCTCCGTGGTCTGGACGGTCTTGTCGACACCAACCATTACGAGATCCTTCAGGCGAACGAGTTCCTCACGCTGCTGGACCGTTATGCCGGATGGGACTGGCGCCGCCAACCAAGCACGGACCTCACGTAGTCCGGCTTACGCAGCGCACTGTCATCTGCGGGACCAGATCAGAATGGCAGCGAGGTGCAAGGCGGCCCGACAGGCGACTGCGAGCTTGTCTGTGCGCATTGCGAGGCCGCGCCACTGCTTGAGTCGGGCGATGCACCGCTCGACAGCATTGCGCTCCTTGTATGTCTCGGCGTCGAAGCCGGGCGGACGCCCTCCGGCGCGGCCTCGCCTCAGACGGTGGCCGATCTGGTCCGCGGGCTGTGGGATAACGGCACGGACGCCGCGTCGACGCAGATGCCCACGGATCGCGCGGGAAGAGTACGCGCGATCCGCAAGGACGGTCACAGGTCGAGTTCGTGGCCTGCCGAGTCCCCTCCGCGGAATGTCGGCGTCGCTTGAACCGTGACCCTCTGACGGCGGATCAAAACTGACTCACTTCGTGGCATCCATACGAACCTGATCTTGAGTGGAGATCGGGAGG
>NZ_JAGMUO010000028.1 GCF_019049325.1 Streptomyces sp. AC512_CC834
CAGGACCCTCGACAAGTCCCATCGTTGCAGGTCAGGAGCACTCTCCGCTTATTTGATCAAGCCTCGGACAACTCCACCTCGTGAAAGCGCGAGGCTAGGAGGAACCCCATGTACGACACCACGAAGCCCTTGAAGGCTCAGCCCGTCATCTGTCAGCACTGTGGGGAAGAGGTGCCGCAGAAGGAGGGCCGCGGGCGTCGCAAGCTCTGGTGCACCCCCGACGCCGGCCAGCAGTGGCGGCAGCGACTCAGGGCGCTGGGCTATCCCGTGTGACCCGCACCACTTAGGCAAACATCCGGCCCTCCGCGCCCCATAACTCCACTGTCAGCAACACCGCCGACGGAGGAGAGACGACATGCTGAAGCCCGAGAACCTGCGTTTCCTGGGGATGCTGGGAGTCGACGCCGGGATGTTCGCGATCGTGGACCCGATCTCCACGGACCACGTGGCCTATGTCGCGGAGCACAACCCGGGCGATCTCCCGGCGCACGACTTCGAGTACGCCACCGTTGCCCCCACGCCGATGGGAGATGGCGTCTTCGAGGTCTTCGCGGTCCTGAGCGACGAGGGGGACTACGTCGGCGCGTACATCGACTTCACGAAGCAGTACCAGGACGCCGACGTCGACGACATGCCCCTTCCGCGGACGGAGGTGGAGGCGTAGCAGCACAAGAGAGCCCCTGTCTTCCCCGTGTGGGGAGGGCAGGGGCTCTCTTGCGTTGTAGGGCTACTCGACGTCTTCGTCCTCGTCGTCCTCGTCGTCCTCTTCCGGGTCGGTCTCGTGCAGTCGGCTCCCGCGTGCGTCGGCTACTCCGATGACGTCGCGGAGGTGCTCCATGGTGATGCCCAGCAGCGCCATGGCCTCGTCAACGGTGGCACGGTCGGCCTCCAAGATGCGCCCCACGACGTCGAGGAAGACGCGGGCTCCGTCGACCTGACGTTCCTCGATGCTGTCTGCGATCCGGGAGACAACGCCCCCGGCGGCAGAGGTACGGATGTAGACGGATCCCACGCCAGTTCCGGGCATGGAGACGCGTCGAAGGACGACGGACGGCTTCGGTACTCTGTGCGGCATGTCGGCTCCCGTTAGTCGACGTAGCCCCTGGGGTGGCCCCTCTACCGGCCGCCCTGGGGGCGCTTGCGTTTGGGCTGCCAACCGTACCGCGAAAGGTCGAAACCTCGAAGGGCCGAACCGTCGGAAGCGTGAACGGCGAAAACGTCGGAAGCTAGGCCCATGATCGATAGGACTCAGCCCGTGCACCCGCAGATCGCGACGATTCTGCGGCAGCGCATTGCGGACGGTACCTATCCGGCCGGCTCACGGGTCCCCGGCGTCGTAGCGCTGAGTGCGGAGTTCGACGTAGCCGTGTCGACGGTTCACCGTGCGATGGCTGCGCTACGGGAAGAGGGTCTGATCATTACGTGGTCGGGGCGCGGGTCGTTCGTAGCTCAGTAGGGATGCGGCGTAGGTCGGCTCATCTCGCCAGCGCGAACTGCAGCGGCCGTACCCCGGGATGGCGGCGGAACTGGAACAGGGGGCGCCAGCAGGCGGGCGGACGGCGGCCTTCCTCCGCCGCGTCCACGGCGGCCAGATAGCGCTCCGCGAACCGCACGTCCAGCGCGATCGCGGCCCCGGAGTCCGCGAACCGGCCGCCGTCGATGTGCCGGTCCACGGCCTCCGTGACGGCGAGGTAGACGCGGTTGAAGACCGTCACCCCGTCCCGGGCGGGCAGCGCCGCGTCGAGGGCGCGCATCCGGGTCAGGACGGTGTCCACCGTCAAGGTGGCCGTCGGGACTTGCTCGCAGTGCGCCATGGCGGCAGCGTCGCAGCTTTAGGGTGACGGCAGTGCCGGCGGGCCCGACGCTTCCCCAGAACGGGGGAACGCGCCCGCCGCGCGGGGGAGGGGGAACCGTACGTGTCAGGCCTTCGTGCCCGGCGTCCGGCCGCTCGCGGGCCGGAGCGCGGGCGCACCGCCGGCCGCGGCGCGATGGTCGCGGCGGCGTCCGTCGTCGTCGCGGTGGGCACCGCGACCGGGATGCTGACCGCGCTCGGCGACGACGGGGGACGCGGTGCCGACGAGGCCCGGCCGGAGGTGACGCGCTCGCCGCGGACACAGTCCCCGCCCGGCACGCCGTCCCCGGCACCCTCGACGCCGCCGTCGCCGTCGGCCCCGCCCTCGCCGACGGCGAAGAAGACGGGCCGCACCGCCGCGCCGACGCAGACCGCGCAGCCTGAGACCGCACAGCCGAAGAAGCCCCGGAGCGCGGCGGCCTCCACCCGGCTCTACCGCCACCCCGACTCCCAGGTCCTCGACTGGGTCAGGGCCCACCCCGGCGATCCGCGCCAGGACGTCATCGAGTCCCGGATAGCCGACCAGCCCGCCGCCGTGTGGTTCGCCGACCACACACCGGCCACCATCACCGCCCGGGTCCGCGCCGTCACCTCCGCGGGCGCCGCCCGGGGCCGGGTGCCGGTCCTCGTCCCGTACGTGATCCCCGACCGCGACTGCGGCGGCCACTCCGAGGGCGGCGCGCCCGACCTGGACGCCTACGACGCCTGGATCGACCGGTTCGCCGCGGGGCTCGGCTCCGGCGACGTCATCGTGGTGCTGGAGCCCGACTCGGTCGCCCAGTCCGAGTGCCTGTCCGCCGGTGAGCGCGCCGACCGCTTCGCCTCCCTGGCCCGCGCCGGACGCGTGATGAAGGACGCCGATCCGAACGCCCGGGTCTACTTCGACGCGGGCCACTCCGGCTGGCACGCGCCCGCCAAGCAGGCGGGCTGGCTGAAGCAGGCCGGGGCCGCCTCGGCCGACTCCTCCGACGGCGTCTTCAGCAACGTCTCCAACTTCCACACCACCGCCGACGAGGTCGCCTACGACCGCGCGGTGCTCGACGCCCTCGGCGGCCCGGCGGGCCTGGGCGCCGTCATCGACACCAGCCGCAACGGCAACGGCGCCCCGCCCGACGGCGAGTGGTGCGACCCGGCCGGCCGCAAGATCGGCCGTGCTCCGACCCTGAACACGGGCATGGGCCGCATCGACGCCTACCTGTGGGTCAAGCTGCCGGGGGAGTCGGACGGCTGCAAGGGGGAGCCGGGGACGTTCACACCGTCGTACGCCTACGACTTGGCGCGCTGAGCCCCGTCGCCGTCGTTGCCACCGCCGCCCCCATTGCCACTGGCGCCACCGTTGCCACTTGCGCCGTCCACCGCCTTCTCGTCGTAGGACGACGTCCCCTCGTCCAGCAGCGGCTGCTGCGTCTTGAGGTGCGCCGGGGCGAAGGCACGCAGCGCGTGGTAGCCGGTGATGACGACCAGGGTGCCGAGCGCGATGCCGCTGAGCGAGAAGGTGTCGGTGAACTCCATGCTGACGTTGCCGACGCCGATGATGATGCCCGCCGCGGCCGGTACCAGGTTCAGCGGATTGCGCAGGTCCACCTTCGCGTTGATCCAGATCTGGGCGCCGAGCAGGCCGATCATGCCGTAGAGGATGACCGTGATGCCGCCGAGCACCCCGCCCGGGATCGCGGCCACCACCGCGCCGAACTTCGGGCAGATGCCGAAGAGCAGGGCGAAGCCGGCGGCGGCCCAGTACGCGGCCGTGGAGTAGACCCGGGTCGCGGCCATCACGCCGATGTTCTCGGAGTACGTGGTGTTGGGCGGGCCGCCGACCGCCGTGGAGAGCATCGAGCCGACACCGTCGGCGGAGATCGCCGTGCCGAGCCTGTCGTCGAGGTTGTCGCCGGTCATCTCGCCGACCGCCTTGACGTGCCCGGCGTTCTCCGCGATCAGCGCGATCACGACGGGCAGGGCGACCAGGATCGCCGACCACTCGAAGCTCGGCCCGTGGAAGGACGGCAGCCCGATCCAGTCGGCCCGGCCCACGGCGGAGAAGTCCAGCCGCCAGTGGTCGGTGAGCCTGCCGCTGCCGTCCACCGAGTGGATCTTCCCGAAGATCCGGTCGAGGACCCAGGAGAGGACGTAGCCGAAGACCAGCCCCAGGAAGATCGCGATGCGGGACCAGAAGCCGCGCAGACACACCACGGCCAGCCCCGTGAACAGCATCACAAGCAGCGCCGTCCACTGGTCCTGCGGCCAGTAGGTGGACGCGGTGACCGGGGCCAGATTGAAGCCGATCAGCATCACCACCGCGCCGGTCACGATCGGCGGCATCGCGGCGTGGATGATCCGCGCCCCGAAGCGCCGCACGGCGAGCCCCACCAGGAACAGCGCGGCGCCGACGACCAGGACCGCGCCGGTCACCGTGGCGCTGGTGCCGCCCTGCGCCCGGATCACGGCGGCGACGCCCACGAAGGAGAGCGAGCAGCCGAGATAGCTGGGCACCCGGCCGCGGGTGGCGACCAGGAAGATGACGGTCGCCACGCCCGACATCATGATCGCGAGATTGGGGTCCAGGCCCATCAGGACCGGAGCCACGAAGGACGCCCCGAACATGGCCACCACGTGCTGGGCGCCGAGCCCGGCCGTGCGGGGCCACGAGAGCCGTTCGTCGGGGCGGACCACCGCTCCGGGTGCGGGCGTGCGCCCGTCACCGTGCAGCTTCCAGCGCACGCCGAGGTCCATGGTGAGGTTTCGCTTTCTCTGTACGTGAGGACGGTCCGGACCATTGTCGGGGGCAGCCCCAGGTCCCACGTGCCACACCCCCCTCGCTGACCAGCGCCTTCCCGCGGGTCCCTCCGGCCGCCGCGGCCGGTCTCGGGCTCGGGACGGGGACGTCCGGACTCCGCGACGCCGCGACGCCGCGACTCCGCGCCCCGGCGGCGCGGAGCGGCACGTTCAGGACTGCCGGTCGGGCACTTCCGCGAGCGGCCCACTGATCTTCGGGCGGTCCCGGTCCCCGGCGCGCAGCACCTTCGCGAACACCACCAGGCAGCAGGCCAGCAGGGTCACCAGGCCGAACGACACCACCAGGCTGGTCGCCTGGGCCACACCGCCGATCGCGCTCGGCGCGATCAGACCCGAGGTGTACGTGACGGTGGCGACGCCCGCGATGGCCAGGCTCGGGTTCGAACCGGCGCGGCCGGCCGCGGCGAAGCACAGTGGCACCACCACGGCGATACCGAGGCCCATCAGCGCGAAGCCGGTCATCGCCACCGCCGGATGGCCCCCGACGACGACGAGCAGACCGCCGAGGGCGGCCAGCACCCCGCCCACCCGGACCGTGCGCACCGCGCCGAACCGGTCCACCACCTTGTCGCCGGCGAGCCGGGCCAGCGCCATGGTGAGCGTGAAGCCCGTCGTGCACGCCGCCGCCAGTCCCGCCGAGGTCGCCATCTCGTCCCGCAGATAGACCGCCGACCAGTCCAGGCTGGCGCCCTCCGCGAACACCGCGCAGAACCCGACCGCGCCGATCAGCAGTGCCGACCTGGGCGGCAGCGCGAAGCGCGGCGGCGGGTCCTCGCCCTCGGCGGGCTGGAGGTCCAGCACCCAGGTGCAGGCGACCAGGCCCGCCACGGTCAGCACGGCGGCGGCCAGGACGTGGTGCGTCCGGGCGCCCGCGCCCAGGTGGGCGGCGAGCGTGCCGGCCGCCGAACCGATCACGGCGCCGGTGCTCCACATCCCGTGCAGCCCGGACATGATCGACTTGCCGAGGCGATTCTCGATCTCGACGCCGAGCGCGTTCATCGCCACGTCCGACATGCCCGCCGTGGCGCCGTAGACGAACAGGGCGAGGCACAGGGTGAGCAGGTTCGGGGCGAGGGAGGGCAGCACCAGCGCCAGCGTCCACAGGGCCAGCAGGCCGCGCAGGGCTGCACGGGCGCCGAAGCGGTGGGTGACGCGGCCGGCCAGCGGCATGACGAGGGACGCGCCGACCGCCGGGAAGGCGAGCGCCAGCCCCAACTGACCCGCGCTCACGTCGGCGTGGTCCTGAATCCAGGGCACGCGGGTCGCGAACGAGCCGGTGACGGAGCCGTGCACGGCGAACACGGCCGCGACGGCGTACCGCGCGCGCTTCACCTCGCGTTGCCCGTAGGTCCCTGTGCTCATGATCCACCCCTCCGTGGCCACCCCTGGCCACGCCTCCGTCTTCTCCCGGCCCGTCTTCTCACTGCGCGGCGTAAACTATCAGGGACCCTGCCTGATAGATAGTGGATTACCGGCGTGGGACCCCGCGCCGCCGATCTGGAAGGATCCCGGCATGCCCGCATCCCCGAGCACCGCCCGGGCCATCAACGACCGGCTCGCCCTTCACCTGCTCCAGCGGGAGGGCCCGTTGACGGCAGGGCAGTTGAAGAAACTGACCGGCCTGTCCCGGCCCACCGTGGCCGACCTCGTCGAACGCCTCACCGTCTCCGGCCTGATCGAGGTGGCGGGGGAGTCGGGCGAGCAGCGCCGCGGCCCGAACGCCAGGCTGTACGGCATCGTCGCCGGGCGCGCGTACCTCGCCGCCCTCGACGTACGCACCGAGGGCGTCGCCGTGCTCGTCTCCGACCTGCTCGGCCGGGTGCTCGCCGAGGCCTCCGCGCCGATCGACGACCACACCGGCACCGGTCCCGCGGTGGAGCAGGCGGTCAGCCTGGTCGAGCGTGCGGCGAAGGAGGCCGGCGCCGACCGGCTGCACACCGTCGGCATCGGCGCGCCCGGCCTGATCGACCCGGCCAGCGGTGAACTCCACGACTCCTCCGGGCTGCCCGCGTGGCACCGCCGGCTGATGGTCGCGCTGAAGGAGAAGTTCCCCGCGGCACGGGTCGGCGTCGAGAACGAGACCAACCTCGCCGCCCTGGCCGAGCAGCGCGACGGGGCGGCCCGGGACCGGGACACCTTCGTCCTGCTGTGGCTCGGCCTCGGCATCGGCGCCGCCGTCGTCCTCGACGGCACGCTGCGCCGGGGCGTCTCCGGCGGCGCGGGCGAGATCGGCTTCATGCCGGTGCCGGGCACCTCGGGCCTGCCCTCGGCCACCGACTGCGACGGCGGCTTCCACTCCGTCGCCGGGGCGTTGGCGGTGACCGCCCTCGCGGCCGAGTACGGGGTGACGGCGTCCCCGGCCGGCCCCGAGCCGCACGCGGCCACGCTGGTCCGGGAGGCGGTACGCCGGTCGGGGCCCGGCGGCGACCCGGCCGCCGGGCGGTTCCTCGACGCCCTCGCCGACCGGATCGTCCTCGGTGCCGCCGCCGTCGTCTCCGTCCTCGACCCCGGCTGCCTGGTGCTCGCCGGCGAGATCGGCCGGGCCGGCGCCGACGCCCTCGCCGACCGCATCCAGCACCGCCTCACCCGGATGTCCCCGCTGGCCACCGAGGTACGTCCCAGCACCCTGGGCGGCGGCGCCGTACTGCGCGGCGCCCTGCTGACCGCCCGCGACCGCGCCCAGGACGAACTGTTCGCCCCGCCCGAGCGGTAGCCCGCGGCGCGCGCTCGGCGGGGCGCCCGACCGCACGCGGGCGCCGTCCGCGTGCGGGGTGCGCGTCCGGGGTGAGCCCGGTCAAGGGTCAGCCGGTCAGCCGGTCAGCCGGTCAGCCGGTCAGCCGGTCAGGGGGCAGGGGGTAGAGGTCAGACCGACGGTCGCCGCGGGGCCGGGGCGTGCTCCCGGAAGGCCGTCCCGTCGGCCGCCAGCCACACCAGTACGGCCGGCAGCAGCACCGCCGCTCCCAGCAGTGCCATGAAGCCCGCACCGCTCGCCGCCGACAGGGGCTCCAGATGCCGGGCGTGAAACAGGAGATGGGCGACGGAGGACACCAGGTAGGCCACGAGCGCCGTCAGCACCAGACGCCGTTCCATCGCCACCACCGCCGCGCACAGCACCACGGCGAGGGCGAGGCTCGCCCCGCCGAAGTCCCGGAGCAGATGCTCGTTGTAGGGCGGCAGGTGCGACACCCAGGGCCACTTCCAGAACAGCTCGGGCAGCAGCAGGATCCACAGCCCCAGCACCACCTGGCCGCCCGCGAGCAGTCCCAGCCCCGCCCGCAGCCACGCCCGTCTGCTCATCCGCGCCGCCCGTCCGCCCCGCCGCCGTACCGCACCGTCAGATACTCCTCGAACGTCCCCTTGCCGACCGCGTGCTCGGGCGCGAGATGCCCACCCTCGCGGAACGCGCGGTAAGTCTTCCCCGCGAGCGGCACGTTCACCACGGCCCGCCGGCGCCCCGTCGCGGTCAGATACGCGCGGGCCAACGACTCGAAGGTGCGCACCTCGGGACCGCCCAGGTCCGGCACCCGCCCGGCGGGCGCGCCCGCGGCCAGCCCGGCGAGCCGGTCCGCGACCTCCGCCACCGCCACCGGCTGGTCGGCGGCATGGGCCGGCAGCACCACGACCGGCACCTTGGCCAGGCTCTGGAGCACCTGCACCACCAGGTCGTGGAACTGGGTCGCCCGCAGCACCGTCCACCCGAGCCCCGACTCCTCCACCAGCTTCTCGACGGCGAGCTTGGACCGGTAGTAGCCGAGCGGCACCCGGTCGACGCCGACGATCGAGATGTGGACGAGGTGGGCCACCCCGGCCCGCCGCGCCGCCGCGATCAGGTTCACGGCCGACCGCTCGTCCCCGCCGCGCTGCGTGGTCGCGCAGTGCACGACCGTGTCCACGCCGGCGAGCGCCGTGTCCAGGCCGATGCCGCCCCGGCGCAGGTCGACGGCGTACGGCTCGCTGTGCCGGCTGAGCACCCGCACCTCGTGCCCGCCGGCGCGCAGCCTTTCGGTGACGGGCCGGCCGAGTGTGCCGGTGCCGCCGGTCACCAGGATCGTGGTCATGCTGTTCAACCCCTGTTCGGACGCGGGAACTCCCGGGTGGAGCGCCCTGTCGTCAGCTCGGACCGCGTGGCACCCGCGAAACGTGACATAGCCGGGGCGGAGGAGCGCTCTGTGAGCCACCCCACACACTCTGCCCGCATGGACGGCGATCAGTCGTGGCAGACTGGCCCTGTACCAGAAGCAGCGCACTCCGGGGTCGGTGAAAGTCCGAACCGGCGGTTACAGTCCGCGACCCGGTCGCTTCCAGCGGCCGGTTGACCAGGTGAAATTCCTGGACCGACGGTTAAAGTCCGGATGGGAGGCAGTGCGCGGCGGGCGAGCACACGTGCGCGCCGCCGATCTCTGGGCGCGCCCGTCACGGGCGGGCCCGTCCGGCGTCGTTCCCGGTGTCCTCGCTCGCGATGTCTGTCGTTCCAGACAGCCCCGGAGTCCGTGCCCGAAGAGGCAGGAGGACCCGGGAAGTGTTCACCGGAATCGTCGAAGAGCTGGGCGAGATCACCGCCGTCGAGATGCTCGACGACGCCTGTCGCTTCCGCCTGCGCGGCCCCGCGGTCACCGAAGGGGCCCGGCACGGCGACTCCATCGCCGTCAACGGCGTCTGCCTCACGGTCGTCGACCACGAGGGCGAAGAGTTCACCGCCGACGTGATGGCCGAGACCCTCAACCGCTCCAGCCTGGGCGCCCTCGCCGTCGGTTCCCGCGTCAACCTGGAGCGCCCCACCGCCGTCGGCGCCCGGCTCGGCGGACACATCGTGCAGGGCCACGTCGACGGCACGGGCGAGATCCTGGAGCGCAAGCCCTCCGAGCACTGGGAGATCGTCAGAATCTCCCTGCCCGCCGACCTCGCCCGCTACGTCGTGGAGAAGGGTTCCATCACCGTCGACGGCATCAGCCTCACCGTCGTCGACGCCGGGCCGGACTTCTTCACCGTCAGCCTCATCCCCACCACCCTCGACCTGACCACGCTGGGCATCAAGCAGCCCGGCGACCCGGTCAACCTCGAGGTGGACATCATCGCCAAGTACGTCGAGCGGCTGCTCACCGCCCCGGGGGGCACCAGGTGAACTGGCTCAACTCCGAGGCGTTCACGCTGTTCGACCAGCACATCAAGTGGTCGGACATGATCGGCAACGTGATCGGTCTGCTCGGCCTCGCCCTCGGCTGGCGGCGCTCGATCTGGACCTGGCCCGTGCAGTTCGTCTCCGGGCTCGTCCTCTTCACGGCCTTCGCCACCGCCCACCTCTCCGGCAGCGCCGGCAAGCAGATCGTCGTCATGGCCGTCGCCGCCTGGGGCTTCTGGCAGTGGAACCGCGGGCGGCAGCAGTCGCAGGACGGCTCTGTCGCCGTACGGTTCGCCACCTGGCGCGAGCGCGGGGTCCTGGCCGCCGCGGCCGCCGTCGGCACCCTCCTGGTCGGCGGTCTGTTCACCGCCTTCCCGACCCTGTCCTGGGACCCCTGGCCGGACGCGTACATCTTCGTCGGCACCGTCGTCGCCATGTACGCCCAGGCACGCGGCATGGTCGAGTTCTGGTTCGCCTGGCTGCTGGTCGACCTCGTCGGCGTCCCGCTGAACTTCGCCAACGGCTTCGCCTTCTCCGGCTTCGTCTACGTCCTCTACGGCGCGCTCGTCCTGTGGGGCCTGCGCGACTGGTGGCTGCGCTCACGCGACGCGGCCCGCCCCCTCCCGGAAGGAGCGCCCGCATGAGCACGGCACCCATCCTCTACGCCCCAGACGGCATCGACGACCTCACCCTCGACCCCGTCGAGCAGGCCGTCGCGGACATCGCCGCCGGCCGCCCGGTCGTCGTCGTCGACGACGAGAACCGCGAGAACGAGGGCGACCTCGTCGTCGCCGCCGAGAAGGCGACCGAGGAGATCGTCGCCTTCATGATGAGCGAGTGCCGCGGCCTGATCTGCGCCCCCATGGAGGGCGAGGAACTGGACCGGCTCCGGCTCCCGCAGATGGTCGACGACAACACCGAGTCGATGAAGACCGCCTTCACCGTCTCCGTGGACGCCACCGCCGCACACGGCGTCAGCACCGGTATCTCCGCCTCGGACCGCGCCACCACCCTCCAGCTCCTGGCGAGCGGCACCGCCGAACCCACCGACCTGGTCCGCCCCGGGCACGTCTTCCCGCTGCGGGCCCGCTCCGGCGGCGTACTCGTGCGCGACGGCCACACCGAGGCGGCCGTCGACCTGGCGCGCCTCGCGGGGCTGCGCCCGGCCGGCGCCATCGTGGAGATCGCCGGCGAGGACGGGCGCATGCTGCGGCTGCCCGAGCTGATCCCGTTCGCCCGCAAGCACGGCCTCACGATCATCTCCATCGAGGACCTCATCGCTCACCGGCGCAGCGCGGAGCCCACCGTCCGCCGCGAGGCCGAGGTCCGACTGCCCACGAAGCACGGCGAGTTCACGGCGTACGGCTACCGCTCCACGGTCGACGGCGTCGAGCACATCGCCCTGGTGCACGGCGAGATCGGCGACGGCGAGGACGTGCTGGTCCGCATCCACTCCGAGTGCCTCACCGGCGACGTCTTCGGCTCCCAGCGCTGCGACTGCGGCCCCCAGCTCGACGCCTCCCTGGACCGCATCCAGGCCGAGGGCCGGGGCGTGGTGGTCTACCTGCGCGGCCACGAGGGGCGCGGCATCGGCCTGATGTCCAAACTGCGCGCCTACGAACTCCAGGAGCGCGGCCGGGACACCCTCGACGCCAACCTGGAACTCGGCCTGCCCGCCGACGCCCGCGACTACGGCGCCGGCGCCCAGATCCTCCAGGACCTCGGCGTACGCGCCGTGCGCCTGATGACCAACAACCCGGACAAGAGCGACGCCCTCGTCCGGCACGGCATCGAGGTCACCGGCCGCGAGCCGATGCCCGTCCAGGCCGGCGAGCACAACCTGCGCTACCTGCGCACCAAGCGGGACCGGATGGGACACGACCTGCCCTGGCTGGACACGGCCCCCGTGTCCACCTGCGGCAACCAGTAAGCAAGAGACGCCAAGAGACGCCAAGAGACGCAAGGAGACACGTGAGCGGCAAGGGTGCACCGGAACTGTCCGTACGCGACGTGGGAGACCTCAGGGTCGCCGTCGTCGCGGCACAGTGGCACGACAAGGTGATGGACGGACTGGTGGACGGCGCCCTGCGCGCCCTGCGCGACCTCGGCATCGACGAGCCGACCCTGCTCAGGGTTCCCGGCAGCTTCGAACTGCCGGTCGTCGCCAAGGTCCTCGCGGGCCGCGGCTACGACGCGATCGTCGCCCTCGGCGTCGTCATCCGCGGTGGTACCCCCCACTTCGACTACGTGTGCCAGGGCGTCACCCAGGGCCTGGTCCAGGTCTCCCTCGAGACCGGCGTCCCCGTCGGCTTCGGCGTCCTCACCTGCGACACCGAGGAGCAGGCCCTGGACCGGGCCGGTATCGAGGGCTCCAGCGAGGACAAGGGGCACGAGGCGGTGACCGCGGCCGTCGCCACGGCGGCCACGCTCCGCTCAGTATCCGAACCGTGGCGCTAGCCCGTCCGGCACACGCGTAAAGTGGGGGCCACCATGTCCAAGAAGACTTTCGAGGAGCTGTTCACCGAGCTCCAGCACAAGGCCGCCCACGGCGATCCCGCCACCTCCCGCACCGCCGAACTGGTCGACAAGGGCGTCCATGCCATCGGCAAGAAGGTCGTCGAGGAGGCCGCGGAGGTCTGGATGGCCGCCGAGCACGAGGGCAAGGACGCCGCCGCCGAGGAGATCTCGCAGTTGCTGTACCACGTCCAGGTGATGATGGTCGCCCGCGGCATCTCCCTGGACGACGTCTACGCCCACCTGTAAGTCACAGCACCTGTAAGTCACAGCACCCCCTTTCTCTTCTCACCCCGTCACGCAAAGGAAGCCGACCTCATGCTGCGCATCGCCGTCCCCAACAAGGGTTCCCTGTCAGGCCCCGCGGGGGAGATGCTGCATGAGGCCGGCTACCAGCAGCGCCGCGAGGCCAAGGAACTGCGGATCGTCGACCCGACCAACGAGGTCGAGTTCTTCTACCTCCGCCCCCGCGACATCGCGATCTACGTCTCCTCCGGCAAGCTCGACATCGGCATCACCGGCCGCGACCTGCTGATCGACTCCGGCGCCGACGCCGAGGAGATCCTGCCGCTCGGCTTCGCCCGCTCCACCTTCCGCTTCGCCGGCCGGCCGGGCACCGCGAGCGGCATCGACGACCTCAAGGGCCGGACCGTCGCCACCTCCTACGAGGGCATCGTGGCGGCGCACCTGGCCGAGCGGGGCGTCGACGCCTCCGTCGTCCACCTCGACGGCGCCGTCGAGACCGCCATCGAACTCGGCGTCGCCGAGGTCATCGCGGACGTCGTCGAGACCGGAACCTCCCTGCGCAACGCGGGCCTGGAAGTCTTCGGCGAGCCCATCATGAAGTCCGAGGCGATCGTGATCCGCCGCTCGGGTGCGGAGCCCGACGACACCACCGAGCCCAAGGTCCAGCAGTTCCTGCGCCGCCTCCAGGGCGTCCTGGTGGCCCGGACGTACGTGATGATGGACTACGACTGCCGGGTCGAGCAGTTGGAGAGGGCCGTCGCCCTCACCCCCGGCCTGGAGTCCCCGACCGTCTCCCCGCTGCACAACGAGGGCTGGGTCGCCGTCCGCGCGATGGTCCCGGCCAAGGAAGCCCAGCGGATCATGGACGACCTGTACGAGATCGGCGCCCGGGCCATCCTGACCACGGCCATCCACGCCTGCCGGCTCTGACCCACGGCCATCCACGCCTGCCGGCCCTGAGTCCGCCCGGAGCGACGCCATGCCCGACACCACACCGCAGCCGCCCGCCCTGCCCGTCGTCTTCCGTCCGGGCCGCACCCGTGCCGTCCTGATCGTCCTCGCGGTCGTCGCCTTCGCGACGATCACGGCGGTCGGGATGCTGCTGGGCGGCCTCGGCCCCGGGGAGCGCCTCAGCTTCGTGCTGACGGCCGTCCTCCTGGTCGGCGTACTGCTCCTGCTGGCCCGGCCCCGGGTCGTCGCCGACGAGACGGGCGTCACCGTGGTCAACCTGACCACCAGGCGACGCCTGGCCTGGCCCGAGATCCTCCGGGTCAACCTCCGCCACGGCGACCCCTGGGTGTTCCTCGACCTCAGCGACGGCACCAGCCTGCCCGCGCTCGGCATCCAGCCGGGCATCGCCAGGCAGCGGGCCATCGCCGACGCGCGCGCCCTGCGCGACCTCGTGGAGGCCCGTTCCGACACCCTCCCCGAGGCTCCTTTGTGACTGATGCCCGGCCGCCGACCCTGCCGCGGGCACCCTTTTCGTGATTAATCTGGGAACGAGGACGCGGTCGTCGCGTCCTCGCCCCTGTCGCTCCGCCCGGTGCGCGGGGGTTCCTGCTACCCGAGGAGTGACTCCCTCCGGCGATGGACGGACCGTCCTGCAGTATCTGCGCCGCCCCCTGCTGTGACATCCCACAGGCGGCGGCATCATGACCACCCCCCTGCTGCTCCTGGCAGCCGCGTTCCTGCTGATCCTCGCCAACGGCTTCTTCGTCGCGGCCGAGTTCGGCCTGGTGACCGTCGAACGGCCCGAGGCCGAGCAGGCCGCCGCGACCGGCGACCGGCGCGCCCGGCGGGTCGTCGAGTCCCTCAAGGAGCTGTCGTTCCAGCTCTCCGGCACCCAGCTCGGCATCACCATCACCTCCCTCGTCGTCGGCATGCTCGCCGAACCGGCGCTCGCCCGGCTCCTGGACGGCCCGTTCACGGCGGTCGGCGTCCCCGACGGCGCCGTGTCCGGTGTGTCCGTCGTCGTCGGCATGCTGCTGGCCTCCGCCGTGCAGATGGTGATCGGCGAGCTGGTGCCGAAGAACTGGGCGGTGTCCAAGCCGCTCCAGGTCGCGCGCTTCGTCGCCGGCCCGCAGCACGCCTTCGCCCGGCTCTTCCACCCGGTGATCGCCGCGCTCAACACCGTGGCCAACCGCCTGGTCCGCGCGCTCGGCATCGAACCCGCCGAAGAGCTGGCCTCCGCCCGCACCCCCGGCGAGCTGGTCTCCCTGGCCCGGCACTCCGCCCGGGCCGGCGCCCTGGAACAGGACACCGCCGATCTCTTCGTACGGACCCTGTCACTCGGCGAACTGACCGCCCAGCACGTCATGACCCCGCGCGTGAAGGTCAGCGCCCTGCACTCCTCGGCCACCGCCGAGGACGTCGTCAACCTGACCCGCGCCACCGGCCTGTCCCGCTTCCCCGTCTACCGGGAGAAGATCGACGAGATCGTCGGCATGGTCCACCTCAAGGACGCCCTCGCGGTCCCCGTGCACGACCGGCTGCGCACCCCGGCCGGCCGCATCGCCCGCCCGGCGCTGCTCGTCCCCGAGACCCTGCCCGTACGGCCGCTGCTCACCCGCCTGCGCAGCGAGCAGCCCATCGCGGTCGTCGTCGACGAGTACGGCGGCACCGCCGGCGTCGTCACACTGGAGGACATCGTCGAGGAGATCGTCGGCGAGGTCCGCGACGAACACGACGGCCTCGACGTGCCCGAACTCGCCCCCGCCCCGCCCGAGGAGGGCCGCCCCGCCTGGGACGTCGAGGGGAGCTGCCGGGTCGACACCCTGCGGCGCATCGGCCTTCAGGCGCCCGACGGACCGTACGAGACCGTGGCCGGGCTCGTCGCCGACCTGCTCGGCCGCATCCCGGCCGTCGGCGACCGCGCGGAGCTGCCCGGCTGGCGGCTCTCGGTCCGGCAGGTCGGCCACTACCGCGCCGAGCGCATACGGCTGGTGCGCACGGCGCCCGTCTCCGTGCTGGAGGCCGCCCGATGAGCGTCCTGCAACTGCTCTTCGCCGCACTGCTCGTGCTCACCAACGGCTTCTTCGTCGGCGCCGAGTTCGCGCTCGTCTCCGTGCGCCGCAGCCAGATCGAGCCGCTCGGCACCGCCCGCGCCCGACAGGTGCTGTACGGCCTGGAGCGGCTGCCGCAGATGATGGCCGCCGCCCAGTTCGGCATCACCGTCTGCTCGCTGACCCTCGGCGCGGTCGCCGAGCCGACCGTCGCCCAGCTCCTCGAGCCGGTCTTCGAGTGGATCCACCTGCCGCACGGCATGATCCACCCGCTCGGCTACGTCATCGCGCTGGCCGCCGTGGTCTTCTGCCACCTCGTCATCGGCGAAATGGTCCCGAAGAACCTCGCGATGGCCGCCCCCGAGAAGGCCGCGCTGTGGCTGAGCCCCGGACTGGTCGCCTTCGCCCGCCTGTGCAGGCCCATCACCGTCGCGCTCGGCGCCTGCGCGCAGGGCATCCTGCGGCTGTTCCACGTCGAGCCCAAGGACGAGGTCGAGGCCGTCTTCACCAGCGAGCAGCTCAACCGGCTGGTGGAGGACGCCGGCCAGGCCGGCCTGCTCGACCCGGAGGAACAGGAACGCCTCGAGGACGCCCTGGAACTGGGCTCCCGCCCGGTGACGGACGTACTCCTCGGGCGGGAGTCCCTGGTGACGGTCAGCCCCTCGGTCACGCCGGGCGAGATCGTCGCGCTCACCGCCCGCACCGGGTACTCGCGCTTCCCGGTCGCGGCGGAGCAGGGCGCCTTCATGGGATACCTGCACGTCAAGGACGTACTCGACCTCGAGGAATCCGACCGCGCCGTCCCGCAGCACCTGTGGCGGCACATGCCGACGCTGCGCCCCGAACTCCCGCTCGACGACGCCCTCACGGTGATGCGGCGGGCGGCGACCCACCTCGCCCAGGTGACGGACGCGTCCGGGAAGCCGCTCGGCCTGGTCGCCCTGGAGGACGTACTGGAACTGCTCGTCGGAGAGGTCAGGGACCCGGCGCACCGGGAGGTGACGCTGGCGACGTAGCTCACATCGCCGACGGGTCCTGCGGACCCCGCCCGGACAACACCTCGCCGTACGCCTGCATCAGATCCGGCAACCGCAGCGTCGCCAGGTCGTCCCGCGTCAGCTCGCCGGGGTACACCGACAGCCGGAGATCCCGGTACGCGCAGCTCTTCTCGTACAGGGTCCGCAGGAACCGCCCGTTGCCCAGCTCGTCGATCCACCCCTGGTCCACCACGTGCCCGGCGATCGACCGCAGCTCGTCCAGGGCCTCCTCGTCCCACCCGTCACCGTTCTCGGCCGCGAGCACCTCACCGATCGAGGTCAGCTCCAGGGGCCGGTACGACGGGAAGTCGACGCGTGAGGTGAAGCGGGAGGACAGCCCCGGGTTGGCGGTCAGCAGCCGGTCCATGCCCTCCGGATAGCCGGCCAGGATCACCACCAGGTGGTCGCGGTTGTCCTCGGCCCGCTTCAGCAGAACCTGGAGCGCCTCGTCGCCGTACGCGTCGCCCTTGCCGTAACCGGAGTTGGACAGGGAGTACGCCTCGTCGACGAAGAGGACGCCGCCGAGCGCGGAGTCGATCAGTTCGTTCGCCTTCACGGCGGTCTGGCCCAGGTACTCGCCGACCAGATCGGCCCGCTGCGCCTCCACCAGGTGGTCGCCGCCGAGCAGGCCGAGGGCGTAGAAGACGCGGCCCAGGATGCGGGCCACGGTGGTCTTGCCCGTGCCGGAGGGACCGGAGAAGACGAAGTGACGTTTGGGCGGCTGGACCGGCAGCCCCTGCCCGGCGCGCAGCCGTGCCATGTTCAGTTGCGCGGACAGGGCCTTGACCTGTCGCTTCACCGGCTCGAGACCCACCATCCGCTCCAGCTCGGCGAGCGCCTCCTCCAGTAACGCGGGATCGGTGGGCCCGGTGGGCAGGGAGGGGTCGGGGCCGCCCGTCCTCTCGCGCACCGGCGGTCCGTCGAGCGGGGGCAGCGGGACGGAGAGCGGGGAGCCGGGCGCGGAGAGCTTGAGGTCGCGCTCCTCGGTGCCGAAGAGGGGGTCGAGTCCGTCCAGGCCGTCCGCTCCCGCCCCGGCCTGCGCGAGCCCCGCGAGGTCGGCGGAGTCGTCGTAGCCGTCGCTCTCGGCTATCGCCGCCAGCCGGGCCGAGGTGTCCATGAAGGCGGGGTCGACGCGGTGCACGGCCCGGTACAGCGGGAGCGCGGCGGCGCTGCGGCCGGTGCCCTCGTGCGCCCGCGCCAGCCAGTAGCGCAGCTCCTTGCGCTGCGGCTGCTCGCTGCGGCACCGCATGAGGGCCGCCGACAGCAGCGGCTCGGCCTGTCCGTACATCTCCAGGCGGACCCGGGCCATGCCGCTGAACAGACCGGCCTCGATGCCCAGCAGGGGATCGCCGAGGAGCGGGTCGGTGTGCCGGACGAGCTGTTCCCAGTCCTTGACGAGGTAGGCGCGGCAGGCGTGCAGGAAGCGGACCTGGGGGTCGGAGTCGACGGGCGGCAGACCGGCCAGGGCCCGGTCCAGCTCCGGGACGTGCCGGCCGTCCAGCCAGTGCGAGGCGTGCGCCAGCAGCAGATCCCGGGGCTTCTCCAGCACGGGCTGCACCCACCAGCCCAGCCAGTACCAGGAGTTGAGCGTCCGGCGATGGCGGGCACGCTGCTCGCCGAAGCGGTCCCGGTTCCGGAACATCCTGAGCAGTGCGTCCGTGGTGTCGACACGCAGCGCGTGCAGCCCCAGCCAGCCGTCGGCCATCGTGGGATCGATGCGTACCGCCGCCCGGAACTCCTCCTCCGCCTGCGGGTAGGCGCCCATGGTGTAGGCGTCCACGCCGCGCAGCCAGGCGAGTTCGGCCGGGGCCTGTCGGCCCTGCGTGCCGAAGTCCATCGCGTCCCCCACCTACCGTGCCCCCGTCGGTATGCCGCCGAGCCGTCGCCCGCCGACCGCCTCGGTCAACGGCACTGCCGCGGACCGGAGTTGCAGGTGCGCGCGGCAACCGCCCGTAGGTCGCACCGATGGCATCGTACCCGCGGTGGTCTTTCCCCCGAAGGGTGCGGGGAGGTGCCGTTCCACGAGGTGGGAGCGGCGGGGGCGCACGGCGGGGCGGTGACCGAGGGTGAGTGCGTGGCCTCACGGAGCAGCCGCACAACGGGCTCAGGGCAGAACGAAGCCCCCGATCACGGGGGAACAACCGGGGGCTTCGCGTCTGTCGGCGGCTTCGAACTGCCGCACATTCAGAACGTAAGACCTGTACGGGCCCCGGGTCAAGCAGAGTTGGGGCGCGTCGACCGGTTGCCGGGGCGCGATCTTCACGAGTTCAGCACATTGCGGAGGGTCCGTCACCCTGCGTGAGGAAGTGGGGTCCGGGGATGGTTCCCGCGGGCCCCGGCAGTACCTCGTACCCCTGCTCTCGCTGCCGCACCAGAAGGTGCGCGAAGGGGCGCGAGGGGTCATCGGCGAAGTGCCGGCGCTCGGCCGGGATCCACCCGTCCCAGAAAGTCCGCTGTTCCGCTCCGTCGCGCGCCCGGCCCCGCGCCCAGGCCGCCTCCCGGGGCAGCTCCATCCACAGCAGCCCGGCCAGGTACGGGCGCAGCGCCTCGCGGCCCGCGCCGACGCCCTCGACGAGCATCACCGGAGCGGGCGGCAGCGGACGCGGAGCCCCGAAACGCCGGGTGCGCCAGTCGTAGGGGGCGTAGTACGCGGTGGCGCCGCGCCCCAGCGGCTCGATCACCTGGTCGAGCAGCCGCCCGGTCCAGTCGAACAGCTCGTCGTGACTGGCGATGTCGTCGAGGTGCAGCACCGGCACACCGCCCAGCTCGGCCGCCAGCCGCCCGGCGAACGTGGACTTCCCGGACCCGGCGTACCCGTCGACGCCGATCAGGCGGACGGGCCCGCAGGAGGGGGGAAGCCGGCGGAGCAGGGCTGCGAGGTCGAGGATGGCGGATCCTGTACGGCGCGAAGGGGCGGAGGAGCGGAAGGGGCGGACACGGTTCGCTCGCACTCTAACCGCCCCCGGCCTCCGCGCAGCCGCCCTCCGGCCCGCCACTGGTCGACACCAATATTCATGGCGTGGCGTGCGTGGAAGTGCTGGCAGGAGTGGTCGCCCGCGGCCATAGTTGGCCCACGACCGCGCAACGGAACCGCCCGACCCGCCCGACCCGCCCGACCCGGACACCTGGGGGTCTCCCGCCCATGAGCAGAGTCGAACAGCCGTCCCGCAGAGCCGTCCTGGCGGCGGCCGTCGCCGCGGCCGCCGTGGCCGGCGGCGCGATCCCGGCCACCGCGGAAGCCGCGCCCGGCCCCGGCGACGGCGCCGGAGGTGGCACCGCGGACCCCGACCTCGCCCGCGCCCGACAGGCCGCCCGGCAGGCCGACTACCGCGCCTGGACCACGTGTGCCGACTGGCGGCGCGGGACCGTACGGGGTGCCCGCCCCGTGGCCGGCGCGCGTCCCGGGGTGGTGATCGGCGCCCCGGCCGGCACCACCGACTACACCGACCCGCACACCGGCACCACCGCCACCTGGGAGTACGCGACCTGGACCTCGCCGGTCCACCGGCTCGCCGTGCCCTCGACGGAGGTCATCGCCTCCTGGAACGCGCACACCCCGAGCGGCACCTGGATCCAGGTCGAACTCAGGGGCACCTACTCCGACGGCACGGACACGCCCTGGTACGTGATGGGCCGCTGGACGGCCGGCGACGGCGACCGGGACATCCGGCGGACCTCGGTCGACGACCAGAGCGACGGCAAGAGCAGCATCTGGACGGACACGTTCTCGATCGACGACGCCGCCACCGGCCTGCGCCTGACCTCCTACCGCCTCCGGCTCACCCTCCACCGCCGCCCCGGCACGAGAAGCACGCCCACCGTGTGGCGGCTCGGCGCGATGGGCTCCGACGTCCCCGACCGCTTCACCGTGCCGGCCTCCACTCCCGGCCTCGCCCGGGAACTGCGCGTCCCGCGCTACTCGCAGGAGATCCACAAGGGCCAGTACCCCGAGTACGACAACGGCGGCGAGGCCTGGTGCAGCCCCACCTCCTCGCAGATGATCATCGAGTACTGGGGCGGCCGCCTCACCGAGGACCAGCTCGCCTGGGTCGACCCCTCCTACGCCGACCCGCAGGTCTGCCACGCCGCCCGGTACACGTACGACAACCAGTACGAGGGCTGCGGCAACTGGCCCTTCAACGCCGCCTACGCCGCCACGTTCAAGGGCCTCCAGGGTGTGGTGACACGCCTCGGCTCCCTCGCCGACCTGGAGGCGCTGATCGCGGCCGGCATCCCGGCCATCACGTCCCAGTCCTTCCTGGAGGAGGAGCTGACCGGCGCGGGATACGGCACCTCGGGCCACCTGATGACCGTGATCGGCTTCACCGCCGACGGCGACGTGATCGCCAACGACCCGGCCTCGGACGACAACGAGGCGGTGCGCCGCGTCTACAAGCGGCGCGAGTGGGAGAACATCTGGCTCAGGACGAAGCGGTACAACGCAAGCGGCCAGGTCGCCTCCGGCACCGGCGGGGTCTGCTACCTGTACTTCCCGGCCCACCCGAGCCCGCGGCAACGCGAGGCGCTCGAGGCGGTGGGCGTGCGCTGACCGGCCCCGCTGTGACCAAGCTCTCGGCCGCAAAAGCCGCTCACGGTGGCAAGGTGGACACCGTGAGCGGGGGATCTCCGCCGAAGTCGTAACCGAAGCCCGGGATCAGCGAGAAGCCATGACTGCACACACCGCCACCGCCACTGGCACCGCCGCCCGCGCCCGTACCGGCGGCCCCAAGGACGACGGCCCGAAGATCCTCGAGCACGTCATGGGCTGGACCCTCGTCGTGGTGATCGCGATGCTCGTGGTTCAGCTAGGCCTCCTGTGACGTGACCGGCGTGTGACCTGCCCCACGACCCGACCTGCCATACTGCGGATGTCCCGCCGCCCGTAGGAGACCAGGGTCGAAATTGAATATCAGTCAACAACGTGCCGACGCCCGTCCCCGGGCGCGCGGCACCGAGCGCTCGCTGGCACGCCGCGCCGAACTCATCGCCATCGGGCGGAGGTTGTTCGCCGACACGTCGTACGACGCGCTCTCGATGGACGACATCGCCCGCCAGGCGCATGTCGCCAAGGGGCTGATCTACTACTACTTCCAGTCCAAGCGGGGCTACTACCTGGCCATCATCCAGGACTCCGTCGCCGGCCTCGTCACCACCGCCGCGCGCGGCACCGAACTGCCGCAGGTGGACCGGGTCCATCGCACCATCGACGGCTATCTGCGCTACGCCGAGCACAACCAGGCGGCGTACCGCACCATCGTCAGCGGCGGAGTCGGCTTCGACGCCGAGGTGCACGCCATCCGGGACGGGGTGCGGGAGGCCATCGTCGCCACCATCGCCGAGGGCGCGTACGGCCGCTCCGACATCGGATCGCTGGCCCGCATGGGCCTGCTCGCCTGGGTGTGCAGTGTCGAGGGCGCCACCCTGGACTGGATCGGCCGGCCCGAACTGCCCCGCGAGACCATGCGCGAGCTGCTCGTGAGGTCGCTCGGCGGCACCCTGCGCGCCATCGAGGAGTTGGACCCCGCCTATCCGGCCCCGGCCCCCGCCCGCCGGGACGGCGCCTGACGCAGACGACGACTGACGAAGGGGCGGAGGCCCGAACCGGCCTCCGCCCCTTCGCCCCCCGTATCCAGGGTCAGTCGATCGCCTTGATCAACTCACCGTCCGCGGTGTCACCACTCAGCTCCCAGAAGAACGTGCCGCCCAGGCCCTGCTCGTTCTTGTAGGCCATCTTGGTCGAGATGGTCTCCGGAGTGTCGTAACTCCACCAGTCACTGCCGCACTTGGCGTACGCGGTGCCGCCCACCGTGCCGGTGGCCGGGCAACTGGTCTTCAGCACCTTGTAGTCCTCGATGCCGTTCTCGTACGTGCCCTTCGCCGGTCCGGTCGCGGTGCCGCCCGGTTCCGACTGGGTGACGCCGGTCCAGCCGCGGCCGTAGAAGCCGAGGCCGAGCAGCAGCTTCGAGGACGGGATGCCGAGCCCCTTGAGCTTCGCGATCGTCGCCGAGGTGTGGAAGTCCGCCTTCGGGATGCCGGAGTACGAGGTCAGCGGCGAGTGCGGCGCGGTCGGGCCGGTGGCGTCCCAGGCGCCGAAGAAGTCGTACGTCATCGGGTTGTACCAGTCGACGTACTGTGCCGCGCCCGCGTAGTCGGCCGCGTCGATCTTGCCGCCGGACGTCGCGTCGGCCGTGATCGCCGCGGTCACCAGGTAGTCCTGGCCGAACTTGGCGCGCAGCGCGCTCATCAGCTTCGGGAACGCGTCCCGGCCGCTCTCGTCGCAGCTCAGGCCGCAGGCGTTCGGATACTCCCAGTCGATGTCGATGCCGTCGAAGACGTCGGCCCACTTGGAGTTCTCGACCAGGTCGTAGCAGGACTGGGCGAACGCGGCCGGGTCCTTGGCGGCCTCGGTGAACCCGCCGGACCAGGTCCAGCCGCCGAAGGACCACAGGATCTTGAGGTCGGGGTGCTTCTTCTTCAGCTTGAGCAACTGGTTGAAGTTGCCGCGCAGCGGCTGGTCCCAGGTGTCGGCGACCCCGTCGACGGACTCGGCCGCGGTGTACGCCCGGTCGGTCGCCGCGTAGGCGTCGCCCATCGCGCACTTTCCGCCGGTGACGTTGCCGAACGAGTAGTTGATGTGGGTGAGTTTGTCGGCGGAACCCGAGGACTCGATGTTCTTGACGTGGTAATTGCGGTCGTAGACGCCCCATTCGGTGAAGTAGCCGACGACCTTGGAACCGGCCGCGGCCTGCTCGGCGGGGGCCTGCGGTGAGGCCGGTTCCGAGGAGGCCGTGGCCGTGGCCGTGCCGGCGCCGGCCAGCAGACCGGCTCCGAGGGCGACGGAACACAGGGCGGATACCAGCGCCCGGAGGGGGCGGACGCGGGGGAGGTGCGGGACGTGCATCGGGTGTCTCCTCGTGGGGGGAAGAGGGAGCGCGAGCCGATTGGCATGAACGCGGAAGACGTTCGGTGCGTCACCGTAGGAGGACTAGACCAGTGTGGTCAATGGTTCGGACCATTTCCGAGTCCGGGGGCCGGAATTCGGCCCTTCTGGACCGGCCGGGGCATTTCTTGAAGTAAGCGGTCGTTAACTGGTGACTCCATGCCTCCGATCGGGCATACTCACAGCGCACAGCCGCTGGTCAGCCGCTTCCGCGACCCGGGAGTGCGAGCATCGGCCAGGCCCGAACGACCCGGCGGATCCGCCTCCACCCAAGGCGCAGGTCCGTCGATGTGCCCGACAGGGAGGAGAGCGTCGCCATGCCCGACCGCGCCCCGCAGCCGGTGGACCGGCAACTGCCCACGGACGAGGCACGGGATCTGATCTCGCTCGTCCGCGACATCGCGCAGCGTGAGATCGCCCCGAACGCGGCCGAGGAGGAGGACGCCGGACGCTTCCCGCGCGAGGTCTTCACCCTGCTCTCCGACTCCGGCCTGCTCGGCCTGCCCTACGACACCCAGTTCGGCGGCGGTGAGCAGCCCTACGAGGTCTACCTCCAGGTCCTCGAGGAGTTGGCCGCCGCCCGGCTCACCGTCGGGCTCGGCGTCAGCGTGCACACGCTCGCCTCCTACGCGACGGCCGCCTACGGCACCAAGGAGCAGCAGGCCGAGTACCTGCCCGCGATGCTCGGCGGAGGCCTGCTCGGCGCCTACTGCCTCTCCGAACCCGCCTCCGGCTCGGACGCCGCCTCGCTGCGCACCAAGGCCGTGCGCGAGAGCGGCGGAGACTGGGTGATCACCGGCACGAAGGCCTGGATCACGCACGGCGGCATCGCCGACTTCTACACCGTCATGGCGCGCACGGGGGAGGACGGGCCGCGCGGCATCACCGCCTTCCTGGTGCCCGGCGATGCCGAGGGGCTGAGCGCGGCGGTGCCGGAGAAGAAGATGGGACTCAAGGGCTCGCCCACCGCGCAGGTCCACCTCGACGGCGTACGGGTGCCCGACGCGCGCCGCCTCGGCGACGAGGGCCAGGGCTTCACGATCGCCCTGTCCGCGCTCGAGTCCGGGCGGCTCGGCATCGCCGCCTGCGCGATCGGCGTGGCCCAGGCGGCGCTGGACGAGGCGGTGTCCTACGCGGTCGAGCGCCGGCAGTTCGGCAAGCCGATCGCCGACTTCCAGGGGCTGCGCTTCATGCTCGCCGACATGGCGACCCAGATCGAGGCAGGCCGTGCGCTGTACCTGACGGCGGCACGGCTGCGCGACGCCGGGCTGCCGTTCGCCAAGCAGGCCGCCATGGCCAAGCTGCACTGCACCGACACGGCGATGCGGGTCACCACCGACGCCGTACAGGTCCTCGGCGGCTACGGCTACACCGCGGACTTCCCGGCCGAGCGGTACATGCGCGAGACCAAGGTGCTTCAGATCGTCGAGGGCACCAACCAGATTCAGCGGATGGTCATCGCCCGTCACCTCGCGGGTCCAGAGGGACGGTGAAGTCGGGGGTGACGCGGAAGTCGCCGGTGGCGAAGAAGTCACCCGTCGCGAAGAAGTCACCGAGCCCGCGCGGGGGTTGCGCGAGCCTGACCCACTCCGGGTCGTGGCGCCCCGGCAGGGTTCGGCCGCCGTCGGCCCAGGTCCGCATCAGCTCACGGTAGATCGGCGGGTCCGGGATCTGCGGGGCCGGGGGGACCGGTCCCGCGGGCACCGGGACGAACACGCGGCGCCGACTCCCGGCCGCCGAGTACGTGGGGGTCATACCCGGGCAACGCGGCGAAGTGGGGACAGGTCACCGGCGGAGGTAATCGAGCTTGAGTTCGTGGGCGTCCGCCGCCAAGTCTCTGTTGCCTGACGAGGCCTGACGAGGCCTGACGAGGCCTGACGAGGCCTGACGTTGCCTCACCTTGCGTGACGAGGCCGGGCCCGGGCCGGGACACACCGAACCGCGCCACGGCGGCCTGCGAGCCCTGGCGCGGGTGGTGTGACGGGTAACGGGCGACGTCCCCCGAACGGGGCCGCCCGGACGCCCTCGGGTCGCCTCAGGCCGCCTCGTGCCGCATCGTCGGCACCCGCAGCGGGCGCGAGCCCGGGCCGCCGACGTGGGAGAAGGGCTGGGTCCGCCAGTCGAGGCCCCGGGGGAGCGTCAACAGCAGGGCGGTGTCCTGCTCGTGGGGCCGGGCCGACTCGTCCGCGGGGCGCGCCCCGGTGGCCCTGCGGCCGGTGCCGGCGCAGACCGTGAGCCCGAACGGGTTCCACGGCGAGGCGCACAGCGCGTGCTCCGGCAGCTCCTCCTCGTCCGCCAGCAGGGCGATGGGCTGCGCGCAGTCCGGGCAGATCACCCGGTACATCTCGAAGGTGTCGTAGGTGTCGAGTTCCTCGTCGTCGAACGCGTCGGGTTCGACGCCCTCCGATACGGGCTCGACGACCGGCTGCTGCCGCTTGGGCGCGGTACGACCAGGGCGCTTAAGACTCTGCATGGGATTCTCCCCCTCGGGCTGGGCCGTGACGGCACTGCGGCCTCGACCACAGCAAGCACTTCCCGTCCCCCCTCCGGGGTAATCACGAGAACATCACGGAGACTGTTCGGGGGGTGTGGTCTTCGTCACATGCCGCTCGCAGATGCCCCCTGCGGTGGGTTTGTCCCCGCCCGGCCCCCGACTGACCCCCGCCCGACGCCCCGTCACATCACGAACGGGGCATGACCCGGACTGCTCAGGTATCCGAGGAGATCAACCGCCCTGTAGGTTCTTGCGCCATGGAGGAGCTGGACCGACAGATCGTGCAGTTGCTCGTCAAGGACGGGCGGATGAGCTACACAGACCTGGGCAAGGCCACGGGCCTGTCCACGTCGGCCGTGCACCAGCGGGTGCGGCGGCTGGAACAGCGTGGCGTCATCCACGGCTACGCCGCGGTCGTCGACCCGGATGCCGTCGGACTGCCGATCACCGCCTTCATCTCGGTGAAACCCTTCGACCCCAGCGCCCCCGACGACATCGCGGACCGTCTGGCCGGCGTCCCCGAGATCGAGGCCTGCCACAGCGTCGCGGGCGACGAGAACTACATCCTCAAGGTCCGGGTTTCCACCCCGCACGAGCTGGAGGAACTGCTCGCGCGGGTGCGCTCCCTCGCCGGTGTCTCGACCCGCACCACCGTGGTCCTGTCGACCCCGTACGAGGCCCGCCCGCCGCGGATCTGACCGGCGCCCGCCAGGGCGTGCCGGACCCTGGCGGCCGCGGGGCGACGGCCACCGGGCCACGCCCACCGGCCGAAGCCCACCGGCCGAAGCCCACCGGACCACGGCCACCGGGCGGCGCCCACGGGCCACGCCCACCGGACCACGGCCCCGGCCGCCTCGCCGTCGGCCCGGCGCGGCCCTCGGGGCATGCGGACGCCCCGACTGCCGGGCCGCGCCCGCGAAGGGCGAGACTGGTGTCCATGAGCGAGCCCAACACCACGTCCACGACCGTCCTGCTGCGCCGCGGCGAGGTCCACAGTCCCGCCGACCCCTTCGCGACGGCCATGGTCGTCGAACGCGGCCAGGTCGCCTGGGTCGGCTCGGAGGGTGCCGCGGACGCCTTTGCGGACGGCGTGGACGAAGTGATCGACCTGGACGGCGCCCTCGTCACCCCGGCGTTCACCGACGCACATGTGCACACGACCACCACGGGGCTCGCCCTGACCGGACTCGACCTGTCCGGCGCCCCCGACCGGGCGTCGGCCCTCGCCCTCGTACGGGACTTCGCCGCGGCGCGCCCGGACGACCGCGTGCTGCTCGGCCATGGCTGGGACACGGCCCGCTGGCCCGACGGGCTGCCCCCGACGCGCGCCGAACTGGACGAGGCGACCGGCGGGCGCCCCCTCTATCTCAGCCGTATCGACGTCCACTCGGCCGTCGTCAGCACCGCCCTGCTCGACCTGGCGCCCGGTGGGCCCACCCGCGCGCAGGGCCCCCTCACCGGCGACGCCCACCACGCCGTACGCGCCGCGGCCCTCGGGGCCGTCACCCCCGCCCAGCGCGCCGGAGCCCAGCGCGCCGCCCTCGCGCACGCCGCCTCCCTCGGTATCGGAACCGTTCACGAATGCGCAGGCCCGGAGATCTCCTCCGAGGACGACCTCACCGGCCTGCTGCGCATGGCGGCCGGGGAGCCCGGGCCGCGGGTGATCGGCTACTGGGCCGAACAGGACGTCGACAAGGCGCGGGAGCTGGGCGCGGTGGGGGCCGCCGGGGACCTCTTCGTCGACGGCTCCCTCGGCTCGCACACCGCCCGCCTGCATCAGCCGTACGCCGACGCGGGCCACACCGGCACCGCCCACCTGGACGCCGCCGACGTCGCGGCCCACGTCGTCGCCTGCACCGAGGCAGGGCTCCAGGCGGGCTTCCACGCCATCGGCGACGCCGCCGTGACCGCCGTCGTGGAAGGCGTCCGGGCCGCCGCCGAGAAGGTCGGCCTCGCCCGCGTGCGCGGCGCCCGCCACCGGGTCGAGCACGCCGAGATGCTCACCCCTCAGACCGTCGCCGCCTTCGCCGAGCTGGGCCTGACCGCCTCCGTGCAGCCCGCCTTCGACGCGCTCTGGGGCGGCGAGGACGGCATGTACGCCCGGCGTCTGGGTGCCGAGCGGGCCCGCACCCTCAACCCCTACGCGGCCCTGCTGCGCGCCGGTGTGCCGCTCGCCTTCGGCTCCGACAGCCCGGTCACGCCCCTCGACCCGTGGGGCACCGTCCGGGCCGCCGCCTTCCACCGCACCCCGGAGCACCGCGTCTCCGTCCGGGCGGCGTTCACGGCGCACACGCGCGGCGGCTGGCGGTCGATCGGCCGCGACGACGCGGGCGTCCTCGTGCCGGGCGTGCCCGCGGACTACGCCGTGTGGCGCACCGGCGCACTCGTGGTCCAGACCCCCGACGACCGGGTGGCGCGCTGGTCGACCGACCCGCGCTCCGGCACCCCCGGCCTGCCGGACCTCACCCCGGGCCGGGACCTGCCGGTCTGCCTGCGTACCGTGGTGGGTGGCCGGACCGTCTTCGTACGGCCGGGCGAGTGATCTCCACGGCCGACGGGGCGATGATCTTCGCCCGGCTATGACCTGCGTCTCCTCCGCGCTGACCTGCGCGTTGACACCAAAGGCGCAGGTCGAACGACTGTTGACAGGCGACGGCGGGGGGCCGGTAGGTTCGGCCGAGTCCACCACCGGACGCCCGACCGGGGAATCTTCCACGTACGCGTCGCGGTGCCGCTGAGTCAGGGACGGTGTGCCGCACCGGGGCACCGCCACTGGGAGCCAGGCTCAGCGCTCGCACCGGGACGAGGGAACGTTCCGGCCGGTCGGGAGGTGGGACCCGGGTGGGGCCCGGGCGCTCAGTAGACAACGGCTTAGGTCGACCCGCAGCCGGCGGGTCCCAGGTCGGCCCGAAGGGCGCCGGGCCCCCATCCGTCGCACAAACGGCCCGAATCGGCCATCCCTACCCCGTTCTTGGGGAAACGACACCCCCGTAGGCACGTCCTGTCACGTCGGCGCAGGCCGCGGCGATTAAGGTGGTCCTCTGCGTACGGAACGATGCGTACGGAACGAAGGGGCAGTGGTGAACGACGGCGACGGGACGCCCGCGGCTGCGGGGCAGGGGAGGCGGTTCGGCCCCCTGGGCACGGCCTTGGTGATCATCCCGACCTACAACGAGGCGGAGAACATCAAGGCGATCGTCGCGCGCGTGCGCGAGGCGGTCCCCGAGGCACACGTTCTCGTGGCCGACGACAACAGCCCCGACGGCACCGGCAAGCTCGCCGACGAGCTGGCGGTCGGGGACGACCACGTCCAGGTCCTGCACCGCAAGGGCAAGGAAGGGCTGGGCGCCGCCTACCTCGCGGGCTTCCGCTGGGGCCTGGAGCACGGCTACGGCGTGCTGATCGAGATGGACGCCGACGGCTCCCACCAGCCCGAGGAGCTGCCCCGGCTGCTGACCGCCCTGAAGGGCGCCGACCTGGTGCTCGGCTCCCGCTGGGTGCCCGGCGGCCGGGTGGTGAACTGGCCCAAGTCCCGCGAGTTCATCTCGCGCGGCGGCAGCATGTACTCGCGGATCGCACTCGATCTGCCCCTGCGCGACATCACCGGCGGCTACCGCGCCTTCCGCAGCGAGACCCTGGAGGGACTCGGCCTGGAGGAGGTCTCCTCGCAGGGCTACTGCTTCCAGGTCGACCTCGCCCGTCGGGCGATCAAGGCCGGCTACCACGTCGTCGAGGTGCCGATCACGTTCGTCGAGCGCGAACTGGGCGACTCCAAGATGAGCCGCGACATCCTCGTCGAGGCCCTCTGGAGGGTCACCACGTGGGGCGTGGGGGAGCGGGTCGGCAAGGTCCTGGGCCGCGACAGGCAGGCGGCTCGCGCGCCGGTGCAGCCGGTGCAGCCGGTCCAGCAGGTTGAGCCGGCCGAGCAGGTTGAGCCGGCCGAGCAGGTCGAGGCGTCGGACGCGTCGGGCGACAAGTCGACAAAGGCGCCCGACAGGAACGTCTGACCGTCCTCTTATGCCGCACTGAGCCGGGGCCAGGCACACTGGAGGTATGACGACTGGCGCCCAGACCCCCAGGTCCCCCGCCCGGCCTCCACGCTCCCGGCTGCGCACGTTCCTGCCGCTGGGCGTCGCCCTGTGGCTCGTGCTGGAGATCTGGCTGCTGATCATGGTCGCGGGGGCGTCCAGCGGCTTCGTGGTCTTCCTGCTCCTGGTCGCGGGCGTCGTCCTCGGCTCCGTGGTCATCAAGGCGGCGGGCCGCCGGGCCTTCCGCAACCTCACGGAGACACTGCAACAGCAGCAGTCCGGCACACCGCCCGAGACCCGCCCCAACAGCGAGGGCAACGGCCTGATGATGCTGGGCGGGCTGCTCCTGATACTCCCCGGCCTGATCTCTGACGCGCTCGGCCTGCTGATGCTGCTTCCGCCGGTCCAGAAGGGCGTCAGCCGCTACGCGCAGCGGACGGTGGAGCGCAAGCTCCGCGACGCCGGCCCGGGCACCCTGGGCGACGCGTTCCGTCAGGCCCGCATGCACCAGCCGGACGGCAAGGTCGTCCAGGGCGAGGTCATACGGGACGACCCGGGCGACGCCCCGCAAGGCCCCCGCCCTCCGCTGTCCCGCTGAGCCTCCGGCCCGGTCCGGAGTCGGAGCGGAGCGCGGACACACCAAAACCGCGGGTGCCGTACGTGAGAATCACGTACGGCACCCGCGGTGTTCGGTTGTGTCGCCTACGGTTTCCCGCTACGCACTCTTGCGGCTGTCTCGCGGGTGAACCGCGATGTTCATCGCGCCGGAGCGCAGAACGGCCAGCCGCTCCTCGAGAACCTCTTCGAGTTCCTCGCGGGTGCGTCGCTCCATCAGCATGTCCCAGTGCGTACGCGCGGGCTTGCCCTTCTTCTCCTCGGGACCGTCGCCATCCACCAGGAGTGCCTGGGCCCCGCAGACCTTGCACTCCCACTCCGGCGGGATCTCCGCCTCGACCGAGAAGGGCATCTCGAATCGATGCCCCTTCTCGCATGCGTACTCCACGGCCTGGCGCGGGGCCAGGTCGATGCCGCGGTCCGTCTCGTAGCTGGTCACCACGAGGCGCGTGCCGCGAAGAGCTCGCTCACTCATGAATCGTGCCTCCCGGGCTTGTCGCCCACAGGACAGGTGTCGCTGTCGTCGTCATCCGGTCAACGTCCGGGCGGCGGTAAAGATTCCCGTTCCGACTCCCGATCCGGGCCCTGCGTCGCCGTCGCAGCCGCAGCCTTGCAACCAGTGCAGTACCCGCCGTCGTCCGGTTTGTCACCTCTGCTGGCAGATGTGACATTGCGTTTCGGCACCTTTGACGCGCAGTAACGGTACGCCTGGCAGGCCAAACGCGTACACTACAGCCCTTTCGCGCCGAGTGCTAAATCCTTTCGGGTACCGGATTGCCCGCGTCGCCGATCGCCCGCCGCACCGGGACCCGCGCGAGCAGCACGAAACCGATGACGAAGAACGCCACCAGCGAGATGATCGCGTCCCGGTAGCTTCCGGTCAGTTGGTAGGTGAGCCCGAAGAGCAACGGCCCCAGCCAGCTCATCCCGCGGTCGCTCAGCTCGTACGCCGAGAAGTACTCGGCCTCCTTGCCGGGCGGGACCAGGTGGGAGAACAGGGAGCGGGACAGCGCCTGGCTGCCGCCCAGGACGAGCCCGATCCCGGCGGCCAGCACGAAGAACCACACCGGTGCCCCGGCGGGAAGGAAGTACCCGGCCGCGAGGGTCACGGTCCAGGCGATCAGCGAGCCGAGGATCGTCCGCTTGGCCCCGTACGTCCGGGCCAGCCGGCCGAGCGCCAGCGCGCCCGCCACCGCCAGCACCTGGACCAGCAGTACCGCCACGATCAGCGTGGACTGCCCGAGGCCCAGTTCCTCGGAGCCGTAGACCGAGGCCTGGGAGATCACCGTCTGGATGCCGTCGTTGTAGACGAGGTACGCCAGCAGGAAGGACAGCGTCAGCGGCCGGCGGCGCATGTCGCGGACGGTCGCCGCGAGCTGCCGGAACCCGGGGAGCGCGGCCTCGCGCGCGGGAGTGCGGCGATCACGCAGACGGCTCAGCGGAATGAGCGCGAAGGCGCCCCACCACAGCCCCGCGGACGCCAGGCAGATGCGGACCGCGGCGCTCTCGCTCAGGCCGAAGGAGTCGTGGCCGGTGTAGAGGATCAGATTCGCGACCAGGACCAGTGATCCGGCCGCGTAGCCGAAGGCCCAGCCGCGGGAGGAGACCGCGTCGCGCTCCTCGGGCGGGGCGATCTGGGGCAGATAGGAGTTGTAGAGCATCATCGCCACCGACTGCGCCGCGTTGGCGACGACCAGGAGCACACCGCCGAGCAGATAGCGGTCGCCGCCGAGGAAGAACATCCCGGTCGTGGCCGCGGCGCCGGTGTACGCGGCGGCGGCCAGCAGTGGCTTCTTACGGCCCGAGCGGTCGGCGGCGGCGCCCACCAGGGGCATCACCAGTACCGCCACGATCACCGACAGGGACACCGAGTACGCGAAGAACGACCCGGCACGCACCGGTATGCCCAGCGGGTGGACGTATCCGTCCGCGTCCGCCGCCGACTCGGCGACCGACGTCAGATACGGCCCAAGGAACACGGTGAGCACGCTGGTCGAGTAGACCGAGCAGGCCCAGTCGTAGAAGTACCAGCCGCGCTGCTCACGCCGCCGTCCGGCGGCCCCGTCGGCGCCGTCGGCCGCGTCCGACCGCAGGGTGTCGGTGCCCACCCGTCCCCTCGCTTCCCCGTGCACGCGCACCGTCCCCCGGGCCCGGCCGGGCTCTCACGCCCAGACGCCGCGGTCCTCCATGACCTTGCGCAGTGTGTCGATGTGATCGGTCATGATGCCATCCACTCCCAGGTCGAGGAGCCGGTGCATGCGGTCCGGATCGTTCACCGTCCAGACGTGCACCTGCAGCCCGCGCGCGTGGGCCGCGCGGACGAAGCGCCGGTCCACCACCTGGACGCCTGCCTGGGCCTCCGGAACCTGCGCCGCCACCGCCGTGCGCCGCGCCGCCGCCGGCACGCCCCAGGAGCGCAGCCGCAGACCGAGGACGCCACGGGTGCCGTACGAGGTGGCCAGGCGCGGGCCGGCCAGCCGCTGGGCGCGGACCACACGCGCCTCGGAGAACGAGCCGACGCAGATCCGGTCCCAGGCGTCTCTCCGCCGGACCAGCTCCAGGAGGGGCCGCAGCGCCGGCTCCGCCTTCACGTCGATGTTCCAGCGCACCTCGGGGAAGGTCTCCAGCAGCTCCTCGAAGAGCGGCACCGGTTCCTCGCCCGCCACGCGCGCGTGGCGCACCTTCTCCCACGGCAGGTCGGCGATCCGCCCGGCCCCGTCCGTCACCCGGTCCAGGGTCGCGTCGTGGAAGGCGACGAGCTTCCCGTCCCGCGTGGCGTGCACGTCGGTCTCGATGTACCGGTAGCCCGCCTCGACCGCGCGGCGGAACTGCCGCAGCGTGTTCTCCAGGCCGTCCGCCGACCCGCCCCGGTGGGCGAAGGCGATCGGGCCGGGATGGTCGAGGTAGGGGTGGCGTATCGGCGTGGTCACCGACGCAGTATCGCGCGCCCGGGGCGACCGGCGGCAACCACCGTGCCGCCGTCCGGTGCCGACGGCACGGCGAACACACGCAGGAACACCTGGGCGAGCGGGCCGATCGACACCGCGTAGAGCAGGGTGCCGAGGCCGACCGTGCCGCCCAGGGCGAAGCCCGTCACGACGACGGTGATCTCGACGGCGGTCCGCACCAGGCGCACCGAGAGTCCCGTGCGCCGGTTCAGCCCGGTCATCAGGCCGTCGCGCGGGCCCGGTCCGAACCGCGCGGCGATGTACAGCCCGGTCGCCGCGCCGTTCAGGACGATGCCCGCCACCATCATGGCGATCCGCGGCGTCCAGCCGTGCCCGTCGGGCAGCACGCCCAGCGTCGCGTCCATCGCCGCGCCGATCACCAGCACGTTGGAGACCGTGCCGAGGCCCGGCCGCTGGCGCAGCGGGATCCACAGCAGCAGGACCGCGGCGCCCACGATGGTGAGCACCACGCCCATCGACAGACCGGTGTGCTCCGCGAGGCCCTGGTGCAGCACGTTCCACGGCTCCAGACCGAGCCCGGACCTGACCAGCAGGGCCGAACTCGCCCCGTACAGCACGAGACCGCCGTAGAGCTGTGTCAGTCGCCGCGCGAGATGCCGTCGCGGCTGCCCGGACTGCCCGGACTCACTGGTGTGCCTGGACTGCCTGGACTGCCTGGACTGCCTGGACACAACGTGCCCCCCTGTGTGGTGGTAGTGGCCTGCCGCATGACACCCTGTGGCTTGAGAAGCAGAGTCAACCATGGCCAATTCGGGGAAGGTGGACTGATTTCCATGGCGCAGTGGACCTCGGCCGTGGGGGCGGGGCAGCTCGCCCGGCTGCTCGGCTCCCAGCAGGACCGCCCGGCCGGTCCCGGCACGCGCCGCCCGCCGGCCTACCGCGCTCTCGCCGACGGCATCCGGCTGCTGGTGCTGGAAGGCCGCGTACCGGTCGCCGCGCGGCTGCCCGCCGAACGCGAACTGGCCCTCGCCCTGACCGTCAGTCGTACCACCGTCGCCGCCGCCTACGAGGCGCTGCGCGCCGAGGGCTTCCTGGAGTCCCGGCGGGGCGCGGGGAGCTGGACCGCCGTCCCGGCCGGAAACCCGCTGCCGGCGCGCGGTCTCGAGCCGCTGCCGCCCGAGGCCCTCGGCTCCGTGATCGACCTCGGCTGCGCGGCGCTGCCCGCCCCCGAGCCCTGGCTCACCCGCGCGGTGCGGGGCGCCCTCGAGGAGCTGCCGCCGTACGCGCACACGCACGGCGACTACCCGGCCGGACTGCCCGCGCTGCGCGCGATGATCGCCGAGCGCTACACCGCGCGGGGCATCCCGACCATGCCCGAGCAGATCATGGTGACCACGGGGGCGATGGGCGCGATCGACGCCATCTGCCACCTCTTCGGAGGGCGCGGCGAGCGCATCGCCGTGGAGTCGCCCAGTTACGCCAACATCCTCCAGCTCATGCGCGAGGCCGGGGCCCGGCTGGTGCCCGTGGCGATGGCCGAGGGGCTCACCGGCTGGGACGTGGACCGCTGGCGCCAGGTGCTGCGCGACGCCGCCCCCCGCATCGCCTACGTCGTCGCCGACTTCCACAACCCCACCGGCGCCCTCGCCGACGACGACCAGCGCCGGCGGCTGGTGGACGCGGCCCGGTCGGCGGGCACGGTGCTCGTCGCCGACGAGACGATGAGCGAGCTGTGGCTGGACGACGACGTCGAGATGCCGCGCCCCGTGTGCGCCTTCGACCCGGCCGGGTCCACCGTCGTCACCGTCGGCTCCGCGAGCAAGGCCTTCTGGGCCGGGATGCGCATCGGCTGGGTCCGTGCCGCGCCCGACGTGATCCGCAGCCTGGTCGCCGCGCGGGCGTACGCCGACCTGGGCACCCCGGTGCTGGAGCAGCTCGCCGTGAACTGGCTGTTCAGCACCGGCGGCTGGGAGCAGGCCGTGACGGTGCGCCGCGAACAGGCCCGGCAGAACCGGGACGAGCTGGTGACGGCGGTACGGCGGGAGCTGCCCGACTGGGAGTTCGAGGTACCCCGGGGCGGACTCACCCTGTGGGTGCGGACCGGGGGCCTGTCCGGCTCCCGGCTCGCGGAGGCGGGGGAGCGGGTGGGCGTACGCGTCCCGTCGGGGCCGCGCTTCGGGGTCGACGGTGCCTTCGAGGGCTACGTACGGCTGCCGTTCACCGTCGGCGGCGCGGTGGCCGAGGAGGCGGCGGTACGACTGGCCGCGGCGGCCCGGCTGGTGGAGAACGGGGGCGTCGGGGGCGGCGAGGCGCCGCGGACGTTCGTGGCGTAGCCGGCGGCGGGACACCGCGGGACCGCGATACGACCCGGCCCGGCCGAGGACGCGGGGCACCTCGGTCGCCTTGTCTCCTTGTCTCCTTGTCACCGGTGGCGAGCGTCGCGGGAGATCGTGGCGTGGCCGGGGCGCAGCGGTGGGTCGCCGCGCCCCGGCCGGCGCGTCAGGAGCTCTCCGCCGCGACCGCCTTGGCCGCGACCGGCTCCGCAGGGGCCGGTCCGGCCGCCTCCTCCGGCGCCGCGCTCTCCACCGTGACCGGCGCGGGCCCCGCGTCCGCCGTGGCCCCCTCCGGCTCGGTCGCGGTCTTGGCCCGCGCCGGTCCGTCCCTCTTGTCGATGGAGACGGTCTTCGTCTTCGCCTCGGCCTCCGCGTCTGCCTCTGAGTCTGCGTCTGCCTCGGCTTCCGCTTCCGCTTCCGCCTCTGCCTCCACGGGAACCGGCGCCCGCTCCCCGTCCGCCGGTGTCGTGCGCGGCGGGAGCAGGGCGAGCACCGCCTGCCGGTGGGCGTCGCTCGTCGCGTCGTCGTAGGGGTCCGGAGTCGCGGGGACCTGGAGACGGTGCACCGGACCGGTGCCGAGGCGGGCGTATCCGCGGCCGGGCAGGACCTGGTCGACGGGTGTGGTGTGCGGGGGAGCGCCCAGCACGGTCGCCAGCTCGTCCGCCGTGGCCGGGCCGAGGACGACACGCGCGCGCGTGTGCTGCCGTACGGCGTCGGTGAGGCCGTCCAGGGCGTCGAGCTGGTCGGCGACGACCACGGTCACGTGCGCGGCCCGGCCGTGCCGCAGCGGGACCTGGAGCAGGGACTGCGGGTCCCGGCGGCCGTCCGAGGTGGCGAGGTGCGTGAACGCGGTGGGACGGTCCACGAAGACCCACAGGGGCCGCCGGGTGTCGTCCGGCGCCGCCAGGCCCTCCTGACGGGCCCGGTTGACGGAGATCAGCCGCCGTTCCGTCTCCGCGGCGGCCCACTCCAGGCTGGTCAGCGCCCCGGTGAGGCCGCACTCCACGGCCAGGACGCCGTCCCGGCCGACCAGGCAGGCGTACTCGCCGGTGCCGCCGCCGTCGACGATCAGCAGGTCGCCGTGGTGCAGCGCCTGCAGGGCGACCGACCGCAGCAGGGTGGACGTGCCGGTGCCGGGCTGCCCCAGGACCAGCAGGTGCGGCTCGGTCGAGCGGATGCCGGTGCGCCAGACGACCGGCGGTACGTCGCGCCGCTCCTCGCCGTGGGTGAGCGGGAGGGTGCGCTGGACCCGGGTCGGGTCGGTGAAGCCGAGGACGGTCTCGCCGGGCGCCGTCACGAACCGCTGGGCCGCGAGGTCGGTGGGCAGCGCCGTGAGCACGTCGACGGAGAGGTGGTTGGCCTCCTCGTCCCACGTGAAGTGGTACTCCCGGCCCCGGCCGGACTTCGCGGTGAGCAGGTGCTCGATCCGGGCCCGGGACTCGGCCTCCCCGTCGGTGAAGTACGCGGGGTAGTGGATCACCAGGTGGGCGAAGCGGCCGGTGTCGTCGAACTCGTACGCCGGGAACGCCTTCTCCCACGTGCCGCCGTGGACGTACAGGGGGTCGGGGTCCTCGGCGATGGAGAAGTACGGGACCAGCGCCTCGTAGAGCGACTGCAGGCGCTTGGTCTGGGTGTCGTCGGGGCCCTCGGGCACCGGCGCGGCGCGGTCCCTGCCCTGCCAGGCTGCCGCCGCCATCAGGACGATGACGGCGAGCAGCGGGCCGTACGGCACGAGTGCCACGACCAGGACCACCGAGGCCACCAGGAACAGCAGCGCGCCGCGCCGGTCCTTGGGGGTCTCGGCCCATCTGCGCCGCGCGGCCGCGGCCAGTCGGCGCAGACCGCGGGCGATCGTGATCAGCGGCTGGAGGACGTCGGTGGCGCTGTCGGCCGCCGTCCGGGCCAGCTCCCGGCTCCGGGCGAGCTGTGCGCCGCCGTTGCTCAGAATGCGGGGGAGGGGCCGCCGGGCCACTGCTGCCTCCTGGAAGTGCGTACGTGTGGATGTCGGGCGGGAAGGCGGGCCGTCAGAACTTGATTCCGCCGAGGAGGCCCGCCAGGCTCTCGCCGCCTGCCTTGATGCTCGGGGCGATGGCCGTACTCGCGAGATAGAACCCGAACAGGACGGCGACCAGCAGGTGTGAGGCCTTGAGGCCGTCCTTGCGGAAGAAGATGAAGACGACGATGCCGAGCAGGACCACGCCTGAGATCGAGAGGATCATGTGAGTTCTCCTGGTTCACGGGGACAGTCACCATGAGTACTTCCAGGCTCACAGCATGTATCCATACGATAAAAGGTGCAAATGGGCGAAATTCTCCGGAATTACCCCAGGTGGCTCAGCGGTCCTTGGGCCGGTTGAGTGCCCCGCGAGCCAGTACCCTGGCGATTCGCGCAACGTTCGCAGTGAGAGGCGGTCCGGCCGATGAGTGAAGCCCCCGACCCCGAGGTCGTGGAGCTGGCGACCAAGATCTTCGATCTGGCCCGGCAGGGGCGGACCGAGGAGCTGGAGGCCTATGTGGACGCCGGTGTTCCGGCCGACCTCACCAACGACCGCGGCGACTCCCTCGTCATGCTCGCCGCCTACCACGGCCACGCCGGCGCGGTGCGCGCGCTGCTCGCCCGTGGCGCCGACGCCGATCGCGTCAACGACCGGGGTCAGACCCCGCTCGCCGGAGCCGCCTTCAAGGGTGAGACGGAAGTGACGAGGGCGCTTCTGGAGGCCGGCGCGGACCCGGCCGCGGGCACCCCGTCGGCCGTCGACACGGCGCGGATGTTCGCGCGGACCGACCTGCTGGAGCTGTTCGGCGCCCAGTGACGGGACGCCGGAGCGGACCTTGTCCGGGTCCACTCCACAATTTCTGACCAGGGAAAACACTGAAAACGGGGGAGGCGGTACAAGGCCGCCGAAATTTCGGTCGCGGCAGATGTGACCGCCGGGTCATCATGACGACGTGGTTCACGGACGTGATGGCTGGGCAGATGTTGCCGCACCGCGCGGGCCGTGACACGGCCCGCAAGGGCCACCGACGAGAGGCAGAGGAACATGGTCTTCAGCAAGCAAGAGACGGCGGGCGCTCCGACGTGTTGGCGCACGGCCAGGTAACGCGTGTTTCCCGGTTGCGTCGACGCTTGATGTGAGGCTGTTTCCCATGTTCGATCCGGTCATAGCGCCCAGCGGTACGCTGCTCGGCCTGCTTCAGCGGGGTCGCGGCGACGGCACGCTGCACGCGCTCACCGCTCCGCGCGCCGAAGCGCTCGCGGCCGTGAACCACTGCGTGCTCCACGACCCCCGCCACGACTGGCAGGTCGAGAACCGCTCCCTCTACTACGCCCGCCTCTATCTCGACCTGAACGGCGAGCTGGACGCGGTCGAGGCACACCTCTTCGACCCCGAGGACGTCCTGGACGCCGACGAGTCGCGCACCGGGCTGGCCCTCGCGGTCCTCGGCCACCTCGCCTCCTACGGCAGGCTCGACGCGCTCCAGTTGTTGCGCAGGTACGCCGCCCACGGCGTCAACTGGGCGTGGGCGCTGGACGAGCTGGCGCTGCGCGACGACGACGCCGGACTGCGCGCCCTCGCCGCGCCCGTCCTGGCCCGCTTCCCGCGCGATGCCGAGGGCGAGGCCGAGCTGGCCGTCGCCGTGCGGGACGCCTTCGAACCCCGGCCCTGGCGCCTGTGGGCGGACGATCCCCGCGAATCGATCGCCACGCGTGTGCGCGGCGCCCACGAGACGGGCTGTTTCGACCGCTGGCAGCGGCAGATGAACTCCACCGGACCGCGTCCGGGGTGGAGTGTGCGCGCCGTGTTCGAGTGGGCCGAGCAGGGACTGGAGCGCGGCACACCGCTCCATGTGCCCGCCGCCCGCTGCCTCACGGCCGTCGCGGGACCCGAGGACCGGCCCGAGATCGTCGAGGCCGCGCGGTCCGGCACCGAGGGCGCCCGCTGCACCGCCCTGCGCTATCTCGCCGACAGCGACGATCCGCAGGTCCTCGACCTGGTCGAGGGTGCCGTCGCCACGGGCTCGACACCGGTCGTGGAGGCCGCCGTCGCCGCCTACGAACGCATGCGCGGACTCGCCGCCGTCGACCGGGCGCGCGGCTGGGTGCACCGGCCCGACGCCCTGGGCGCCGCCGCCGGACGGGTACTCGCCTGCCTGGGCGCCGCCCAGGACCGCGATCTCGTCCTCTCCGCGCTGCGGGAGGCGGTACGCGGGGAAGGTCCCGACGCGCCGACCCTGTGGACCCTCGTCGACGGCACCGGACGGCTCGGCATCGCGTGCGCCGCTCCCGTACTGCGTCACATCTACCGCGAAACCGCCTCCTCCCACCTGCGTGGCCGGGCCGCCCGCGCGCTGGCCGCCACCGATCCGTCCTTCGCGGCGGGCCTCGCCATCGAGTGCCTGTGGGACTGCGAGGAGACCACCCGCGAAGTCGCCGCGCGCCATGCCGAGACCGGTGACAACCGCGTCGTCGAACGGCTGCGCAGGCTCGCCGCCGACCCGGCCGAGGAGGACGAGGTCCAGACGGCGGTGCGCAGCCGCTTCGGACCGGACGCGCCCGCCGTGTGAGAGACACGGGGCCCGGCGGCCCGGCACGGACGGGTGAGCGCGGGCCCTGCCCGCCGGGCGTCGACGGGCCACCGCCGGGCGCCGACGGGCCGACCGGCCGACGGCCGCCGCTCCGTGTGAACGGCGGATGGACCGCGGTGCAGGGCAACGCTCACGGGACGTTCCTCGGCCGGAAAGATCGACTTTGACGCGAGCACGTCCAGTCCGGCGACAATACCGGTGTGGGTGTCGTCATCGTGACCGAATCCTTTCCCCCGATGTGAACGGTGTCGCCCACTGCGCGCTCCAGACCGCCCGGCACCTCGTCGGCCGCGGTCACGACTGCGTCGTCGTCGCACCCGCCACCGTCACCACCGCCGGCCACGAGGCGGACGCGTCCGCTCCGTGCCCCGTCGTCCGGATCCCCTCCCTCCCGCTCCCCGGCTACCCGCAGGTCCGCGTCGCCCTGCCCAGCCGGCGCGTCGCCGCCGCGATCGCCGAACACCGCGCCGACCTCGTCCACCTGGCAGGCCCCTTCGTCCTCGGCGTCCGGGGCATGGCCGCCGCCGCACGGCTCGGGCTCCCCGCCGTGGCCGTCCACCAGACCGACCTCGCCGGATACGCCCGTACGTACATGGGAGCGGGCGAGGCGGCCGCCTGGCGGCGCATCCGCTCCGTGCACGGCGCCGTCGACCTCACCCTCGCCCCTCCGGCGCGGCACTGCGCGACCTCGAGGCGCACGGCGTGCCCCAGGTCGGCCCGTGGCCGCGCGGAGTGGACACCGTCCGGTTCCGGCCCGACCTGCGGGACGAGACGCTGCGCCGCGAACTCGCCCCGAACGGCGAACTGGTCGTCGGCTACGTCGGGCGGCTCGCCCCGGAGAAGCAGGTGGACCTGCTGTCCGGCGTGTGCGGCCTGGACAGCGTGCGCGTCGTCGTCGGCGACGGGCCCAGCCGGCCCGGCCTGGAGCAGGCGCTGCCGGGTGCCGTCTTCCTCGGCCGCCGTACCACGCGCGCGGGACGAGTACCCGGCTCGACCTGCGTACCTCCGCCGCGGTCTCCGCCGCCCCCGCGGCACTGCCGACGACGGAGCGACCGAAGGGCGCCTGACGGATCGACGCGCCAGGCGGCTCCGGGGGCGGGCGTACGGCGGCGTCAGCGTCTGCGTACCGCCACGAAGCGCACGGGTGTTCCCGGTGCCGCCTGGGCCGCCGCCGGGAGGTCGGCGGTGCGGACGACGGCGATCACCGGGTAGCCGCCGGTCGTCGGATGGTCGGCCAGGAACACCACCGGCCGGCCGTCGGGGGGCACCTGCACCGCGCCCAGCACCGCGCCCTCACTGGGGAGTTCGCCGAGGCGGGCGCGCTCGAGCGCCGGGCCGTCCACGCGCAGTCCGATGCGGTTGCTCGCGGGCGACACCCGGTACGCGCGCGTGGTGAACGCCCGTACCGCCTCGGGTGTGAACCAGTCGGCGCGCGAGCCCGGCGTCACCCGCAGGACCAGCTCCGCCGGAGGTGCCGGCTGCGGGGCGACGTCCACGCGCGCGTGCGGCCCGCGCGGCCGTCCCAGGGGCAGCACCATGCCGTTGGCGAGGGGCGGCGGCCCGAGGCCGGACAACAGGTCGGTGGAACGGCTGCCCAGTACCGGCTCGACGAGGATGCCGCCGGAGACGGCCACGTAGGAGCGGACTCCGGAGCCGGCCGCCCCGACGTCGACCAGCGCACCGGCCGGCACGCCGACCGGAGCGCCCCACGGCACCGGCCGCCCGTCCACCGTCACCGGGCAGGGCGCGCCGCCGACGGCCACCGTCACCGCGCAACGCGGGCGCAGGGCGCAGCCGGTGAGTGTGGTCTCCAGGACGGCGGCCCCGGGCGGATTGCCGACCAGCCGGTTGACCAGCGCCGCGGCGGGCGCGTCGAGCGCCCCGGAGCGCGGGACGCCGAGGTGGGCGTGGCCGGGCCGGCCCCGGTCCTGCACGGTGGTCAGGGCCCCGGCCCGGACGACGGCCAGCGCACGGTCCGTCATGCACCCCCCTGGTGTCCTCGGGGGACGAACCGCACACGCGTGCCGGGTGACAGCAGTGCCGCCGGCACGCGCGTGTGGTCCCACAGCACGGCGTCCGTGGTACCGATCAGTTGCCAGCCGCCCGGCGACGAGCGCGGGTACACGCCCGTGTACGGCCCCGCCAGCGCCACCGAACCGGCCGGGACCGCGGTGCGCGGGGTGTCCCGGCGAGGGACGTCGTACCGCGCCGGGAGGCCGGTCAGATAGCCGAAGCCGGGCGCGAACCCGCAGAAGGCGACCCGGAACTCGGTAGCCGCGTGGACACGCGCCACCTCGCCCTCCGCGACCCCCCAGTGCGCGGCGACGTCGGCCAGGTCGGGGCCGTCGTAGCGGACCCGGATCTCGACGACGGGCCCCGCGCTCGGCGGAGCGGGCGGCACCTCGGCGGCGGTCAGTTCGGACGCGATCCCGGCCGGGTCGGCGAGGCCGTCCAGGAGGACGGTGCGGGCCGCCGGGACGATCTCCCGGGCCGCGAGGGTGCCCTCCGCGCGGCGCCGCAGCAGCTCCGCGTGCAGCGCCTCGGCCTCCTCGCCCGAGGAGACCTCGACGAGCAGGGCGTCGTCGCCGACCGGCAGGACGTTCACGCGAAGGCCTCCACCCGGACGCCGGAGGCCTCCAGCCGCTCACGGACCCGGCGCGCCAGGTCCACCGCCCCGGGCGTGTCGCCGTGCACGCACAGGGAACGCGCGCGGACCTCGACCCGGGCCCCCGATCGGGCGGTGACGGTCCCCGAGCGGGCCAGCCCCACCGAGCGTTCCACTACGGCGTCCGGGTCGGCGATCACGGCGCCCCGCTGTCCGCGCGGCACGAGCGTGCCCTCGTCGGTGTACGCCCGGTCCGCGAACGCCTCCGGGACCACCCGCAGCCCCGCCCGCCCGGCCCGCTCCAGCACGCGCGAGCGGGGCAGTCCGAGCACGGGCAGAGCGCCGCCCGCGAGGAGTACGCCGTCGACGACCGCGGCGGCCTGCTCCTCGTCCCGGACCACCCGGTTGTAGAGGGCACCGTGCGGCTTGACGTACGCCACGCGCGCGCCCGCCGCCCGGGCGAAGACCTCCAGGGCGCCGATCTGGTAGGCCACCTCGGCCGCCAGCTCGGCGGACGGCACGTCCATCGCCCGCCGCCCGAAGCCGGCCAGGTCCCGGTAGGAGACCTGCGCGCCGATCGTCACGCCCCGCTCGGCCGCAAGCTCGCACACCCGCCGCATGGTGGCCGGGTCCCCGGCGTGGAAGCCGCAGGCGACATTGGCGCTGGTGACGACGGAGAGCAGCCCCTCGTCGTCGGTGAGCCGCCAGCGGCCGAAACCCTCGCCGAGGTCCGCGTTGAGATCGATGGAGCTCATGTGTCCAGTGTCCCCGTTCAGGGAGTTCTCAGAGTTCTCAGAGTTCTCGGGCCCGTGCCGCGGCATCCGGGATCAGACCACGCGGTACTGCTCGTCACGGGCGTCGGTGAGGAACATCTGCCCCGGCGCGTGGGTGAGGGCGAAGGGCGGCCGCGAGGCCATGACCGCCGTCTGCGGGGTCACGCCGCAGGCCCAGAACACCGGGATGTCGTCCGGCTCGCTGTCCACCGCGTCGCCGAAGTCCGGCCGGCCCAGATCGCCGATGCCGAGCGCCGACGGGTCGCCGCAGTGCACCGGGCTGCCGTGCACCGCCGGGAGCAGGCTGGTCTCGTGGATCGCCGCCGACAGGTGCGCGGGCGGCACGGGACGCATCGACACCACCATCGGCCCGTGCAGCCGCCCGGCCGGACGGCACCGCCGGGTGGTGACGTACATCGGGACGTTGCGGCCCTGCTCGACGTGGCGGATCGGGACACCCGCCGCGGCCAGGGACCACTCGAAGGTGAAACTGCAGCCGATCAGGAACGTCACCAGGTCGTCCCGCCAGTGCGCGCGTACGTCCGTCGGCTCGTCCGCCAACTCGCCGTCCCGCCACACCCGGTAGCGCGGCAGATCGGTGCGCAGGTCCGCGCCGTCGGCGAGCACGGTGGTCCAGGACCCGGCGTCCGTGACGTCGAGCACAGGGCAGGGCAACGGGTTGCGGGTGCAGAACAGCAGCATGTCGTACGCCCAGTCGGCGGGCACCGAGATCAGGTTCGCCTGGGTGTGGCCGGCCGCGACCCCGGCCGTGGGACCGGTCAGGCCTTCCCGGAAGCGGGAGCGGGCGGTTTTCGGGCTCCACGCGTGCGCGTGCTCGTCGACGAGGGCGAGCGGCCGGTCCCCGGTCACGGGGTGCGAGTGGTTCATGCCAGTTCCCTTCCGCGCGTCTCCGGCAGCCCCAGCACGGCCAGCGCCGCGATGCCGTAGCCGATGGCGCCGAAGACCAGCGCGCCGCCCACGCCCCAGCTTTCGGCGAGGAAACCGACCGTGGTGGGGAAGACGGCGCCCACGGCGCGTCCGGTGTTGTACGTGAAGCCCTGGCCCGCGCCCCGCACCGCCGTGGGGTACAGCTCGCTCAGATACGAACCGAAACCGCTGAAGATGGCCGACATGCAGAAGCCGAGCGGGAAACCGAGCACCAGGAGCAGGGTGTTGGCGCCGTCGGGGATGTTCGCGTACGCCAGGATGCAGACCGCCGACAGCAGGGCGAAGAGCCAGATGTTGCGCTTGCGGCCCAGTACGTCGGTGAGGTACCCGCCGGTGAGGTAGCCGAGGAAGGCACCCGAGATGAGGAACGTCAGGTAGCCGCCGGTGCCGACGACCGACAGGTCGCGCTCGTCCTTGAGATACGTCGGCACCCAGGTGGCGAGGGTGTAGTAGCCGCCCTGGACACCGGTGGACAGCAGGCTCGCGAACAGCGTGACGCGCAGCAGACCCGGTGCGCCGGCCGTGCCCGGCCTGAAGATCGCCGCGAACGAGCCCTTCCCCGCGCCCTTCTCCCGGACCTCGGCGGCCCTCGGCGCGTCGTGGACACTGCGCCGCACCCACACCACGAGCAGCGCCGGGAGCGCGCCCGTCCAGAACATGACCCGCCAGGCCAGGTCGTCACCGGCCAGCGAGAACACCAGCGTGTACACGACCACCGCGAGCGCCCAGCCCACGGCCCAGGAGCTCTGGACCGCGCCGAGCGTGCGCCCCCGGTGCCTGGCGCTCGCGTACTCGGCGACCAGGATGGCGCCGACCGCCCACTCGCCGCCGAAACCGAGCCCCTGAAGGGCACGGAAGACCAGCAGCGTCTCGTAGTTGGGCGCGAACCCGCAGGCCACCGTGAACACGGCGTAGGTGATCACGGTGAGCAGCAGCGCCCTGACCCGGCCGACGCGGTCCGCCAGGACACCCGCGAGGGCGCCGCCGATCGCCGAGACGACCAGCGTGACCGTCGTGAGCAGGCCGGTCTGGCCGCTGTCCAGACCGAAGTACGCGGCCAGCGCGACCATGGTCAGCGGCAGCGTGAAGTAGTCGTACGAATCGAGGGCGTAACCGCCGAACGCGCCGCCGAAGGCGTGGCGGCCCCGCGGGCCGAGGGCGCGCAGCCAGCCGAACGGGCCGTCTTCCGAGGTGCGTTCGGCCGTGCCGGGAGGAGGGGCGTCGGTGGACAGGGCCTGCGGTGGAGGGGGAGTGCTCATGGTGCACCTCGCAGTGGGAGGACGGAGGGTGCTGGTCGAGTGAGCGGTGCGGGCGCCGTGCCGGGCACTTGGTGGCACCGTAGGGGATCGTTCAACGATCCCTCAATACCCATGTTGTTTCGTTCTGGTATCTGCGATTGAATTCCGGGCATGGCAGAGCAGTTGACGGGACTGGCCGACGACCGCGCCCTCCTCGGGCGCACGAGCACCGCCGAGCGGGTCTCGGACATCCTCAGGAGCCGGATCGCCGAGGGCTACTTCCCACCAGGGACCCGGCTGTCGGAGGACAGCATCGGCGGCGCGCTCGGCGTCTCCCGCAACACCCTGCGCGAGTCGTTCCGGCTGCTCACGCACGAACGCCTGCTCGTCCACGAACTGAACCGGGGCGTCTTCGTCCGGGTGCTGACCGTCGAGGACGTCGAGGACATCTACCGCACCCGCTCCCTCGTCGAGTGCGCCGTCGTCCGCGGCCTCGCCGAACCCCCGTACGCCCTGGAGGGGCTCGCCGAGGCGGTCGAGGACGGGCGGCGGTCGGCCCGCGAAGGTGACTGGAAAGCCGTGGGTACGGCCAACATCCACTTCCACCGGGAGCTGGTCGCCCTCGCCGGCAGCGAGCGCACCGACGAACTGATGCGCAGCGTCTTCGCCGAACTGCGCCTCGCCTTCCACGTCGTGGACGACCCGCGACGCCTGCACGAGCCCTACATCGCCCGGAACGCGGAACTCCTCGCGACCCTGGAGGCGGGCGAGCGGGAGACGGCGGCGCGACTGCTCGCCGTCTACCTCGAGAACTCGCTCAAGCGCGTGGTCGAGGTCTACCTGCGGCGGGTCGGGGACGAGGGGTAGTCCCGGAGCGCGGTCGGCAGAACACCAGGCCGGCAGGACAGCACGGCGGCAGGACAGCGCGGCGGCAGGACGGCCCGGCGGCAGGACGGCCCGGCGGCAGGACGGCCCGGCGGTACGGTGGCGCGGCCTGTCGCGTCGGGGCCCATCTGCGTCGTTTGGGCCGATGTCAGACCGAGGACCTAGTCTGTGCACCGTGACTTCGCCTGCACCGACGGACAGCGTTCCGCCCCAGCTCAGCGCGGGGCCGCGCCCCGCACCGGGCCCGGCCGCCGACGAGGGACTGGCGCGGCGGCTGCGCGCGCTCGCCTGCACGGCGCCGCTGCACGACCTCGACACCCGCAAGGCCAACCTCGCGGGGGAGTACTCGGTGTACGGCATGGCGGAGGTCGCCCTCGCCGCCATCGACCTCGTCACTCTGAACATGGACTTCGACACGGGCGCCGACCACGACCAGATAGTGGCCAGGCTGATCCCGCGCGTCGCCGCCCAGGCCCCGCGCCGCCCCGCCGCCGAGCACGAGCGGGTGGCCCGCTGGGTCCTGGAGAACCTGATCAACGTCGGCAGCGTCGACCGCGGCTTCCGCGCGGTGTACGGCACGTTCGGACCGGACGGCACCTACGTCCGCCGGGACTACGACTTCAAGCTGCTCGAGGAGGTCCCCGGCCCCGGCGGCACCGTCTACCTGCGCACCACCGACGAGGCGGTCAACGTCCTCGTCGGCGCCCTGGACACCGATGTCACCAGCGCCCAGATCGCCGCCGAGGTCAAGCTGGAGGTGCTGATCAGCCGCGGCCGCCTCGCCGACGCCCAGCTCGCCGCCGAACAGGCCAGGTACCGGACCGTGCAGTACTCCGAGACCCTGCGCCGAGCCCTGGACGCCACCCGGCGCAACGTCCGCGCGGTGGACTGGCTCAGCGCCGTCCCCGACATGATCGCGGAGGCCCTGGACCACGTCGCCGACCGGTACCGCCACGAGAACGCGATCCTCACCAACATCCGCAAGGCGCGCGACGAGTCCGAGGACGCCGAGCACAAGCGCCGCGCGGCCGAGCTGGTCGACATCGTCAAGGACTGCATCCGCCGCCACACCCAGCTCCAGTCCCGGCTCCTGGAAGCCGGCCCGCTCTTCCGCGCCGAACAGGACCGGCAGGCCTTCGCCACCCCGCTGACGACCTCGGGCCTCGACCTGTACGGCCATCTCGTCGCCCCCGTCCTGCCGTTGCCCCTGGAGCGGGCGCTGCGCGTCACCGACGCCTTCTTCGCCCGCGGCACCGGCCTGCGCACGCCCGTCTCCGTCCGGGTCGGCGACCTCGTCGACATACTCCTGACCCCGCCGGTCGAGCGGGAGCACCTGGGCGCCGAGATGCCGGAACCCGACCTGATCGCCACCCCGGACGACAGCCGCTTCAGCGAGGAACAGCTCGCCGCCGCCATGGAACTGCTCGACCTGCCGCACGACGCGCCGCGTCGGCTGTCGGGGCTGCTGGCCGACGCCCGAGCCCAGGACGCCGAACTGCCGTACCTCGTCGCCCTGCTCGCCGTCCACGCGGCCAGCCCGCCGGTCGGCACCGCCTACCGGCAGGGCGAGCCGAAACTGCTGTTCGCCGTGGACGACGGCACCGAGCTGGACGACCCCGGGTTCGGCGGCGCCGACCTCATAGTCGGCACGGCACTGCTGGACGCCGCCGGGATGGCCGCCGACCGGACGGAGGCGGCATGACCGGCCGACGCGCCCTCACCGACGAGCCACAGCACAGCGAGGAGTACCGACCGTGACCGAGCACGTCGACCGGAGCGACCCGGAGGCGGGTGCCGCACCGGCCACCGCGGCCATCACGCCCGCCGACGCCGCCGACGCGGCGCGGCTCGTCGCCTTCGGCCTCCAGCCCAAGCTGCTCCCCGCCCGCGACCAGGAGTACGCCGACCTGCTGCGCCGGTACCGCGAGGACCCGCCCTTCGCGCGGCTCGCCGACGCCGTCGCGGCCGGCCTCGGGCTGATCGTCCTGGAGGTGTCCCCGCGCGCGGGGATGGCCGTGACCGCCGCCGAGGACTCGGTGTTCGCCGTCCGCATGGGCGACTACGCGCGCCGCGCCGCCACCGACTCCGGCGACCGCTTCCTGCACGGCCTCGCCCACCTCGCCGTCGCCGCCATGGCCTACCCCCGCCCCGAGGACCTCGCCGACGACGGCTACATCGGCCGCGTCACGGTCAACGGCGTGGACGCGTTCGTCCGCCAGGCCTGCCGGAGGCTCGAGGAGCGGGCGGAGCAGCAGGGCGAGAACACCGACCCGGCCAGCGACGCCCCGGGCCTGGAGGCCGCCTGGCGGATCTGGGTCCGGCGCAGCGCGACCGGCGCCACCAAGGACGCGCGCAGACTCCCGGGCTCCACCACCGGGATCGTCGGCAAGGCCGCCGCGTTCCTCACCGAGTCCGGCTTCCTCCAGCGCACCGGCGACGACAACGGCGGCACGTACCGCACGACGGCCCGCTACCAGCTCCAGGTGCGCGACATGGCGGGCAGCGCCGCCCTGGCCGAGCTGCTGGACCTGGGCGTCGTCCCGGTCACCGACGGCACCGCGACGCTGCTGCCCGCCGAGGAGACGCACGACCTGGAACTGGTCGCCGACGCCGGCCTGCCGTTCCACTCCACCTGACCCCCGACCGCCCGACCGCCCGGCCTCCCGCCCCGCACCCGACCGAACGTCCGAACGTCCCCGACTTCCCGAAGACTTAGGAGAGTCCGCCATGTACGAGCTGTCCCGGGTCCGCCTCTACTCCATCGGACCCGCCGGTGCGCGCTACGCCGACACCGTGCTTGACCTGCGCGGTGTGGGCGAGCCCGTGCCCGACCCCGCGCCCACGCAGGCGGAGTTCTTCGAGGAGGAGCCCGTCGGCCCGCCCCGCCGGCCCGCTCCCGCGGGCGTGCTGTTCCTGGAGAACGGCGGCGGCAAGTCCGTGCTGCTCAAGCTGATCTTCTCGGTGATGCTGCCGGGGCACCGCAACACCCTGGGCGGCGCCAGCTCCGGCGTGCTGCGCAAGTTCCTGCTCGCCGACGACTGCGGACACGTGGCGCTGGAGTGGCAGCACGTGCAGACCGGCGAGTGCGTCGTCGTCGGCAAGGTCAGCGAGTGGCGCGGCCGGCAGGTCTCGGGCGACCCGCGCAAGTTCGCCGAGGCCTGGTACTCCTTCCGGCCCGGCCCGGGACTGACCCTGGACAACCTGCCCGTCGCCGAGGCCACCGCCGTACGCCCGCCCGCCGACGGCGTCTCCGGCGCGCAGGGCAGGCGGCGCACGATGAAGGGCTTCCGGGACGCGCTCACCGAGGCCGGCAAGACGTACCCGCATCTGGAGGTGCACTGGGAGGAGATCCACGACCGCTGGATCGAGCACCTCGGCGACCTCGCTCTCGACCCCGAACTCTTCCGCTACCAGCGCGAGATGAACGCCGACGAGGGCGAGGCCGCCGGCCTCTTCGCCGTCAAGAAGGACTCCGACTTCACCGACCTGCTGCTGCGGGCCGTCACCGACACCCGTGACACGGACGGACTCGCCGACCTGGTCGGCGGCTTCGGCAACAAGCTGGGCCGGCGCGCCGAGCTGATCGCCGAACGCGACTTCACCGCCGGGTCCGCCGACCTCCTCGGCCGGATCGTCGAGGCCGCCGAGGCGCGCACGCGCGCGCGGGACATCCACACCGCCGCCGAACGCCGCACCAGGAACCTGGCCCGCCGGCTCTCCGCCCGCGGCGCCCGGGAGCGGGTGCGGGCCGGCGACCTCGCCCAGCGGGTCACCGCCGCCGCGTACGCCGTCACGCACGCCGAGTCCGCACGGGACCGCGGCTCCCTCGTCGCCGCCGAACTCGCCTACCGGCACGCCTCCCTGGCCCTGGCCGCCGCGGAGAAGTCCGCCGCCGCGCAGAAGCGTGAACTGGCCGACGCCCGCACCCTGCACTCCGCCTGGCAGGCCGCCGAGGCCGTCCTGCGCCATCGTGCCGCCGCCGACCGCGTGTCCCGCGTGTCCGCCGCCATCCAGGAGGCCGAACGGGACGCGGCCCCCGCGCTCGCCGCCCGCGCCAAGGCCGCCGTGGGGCTCGTCGGCGCCCTGCACACGGCGGCCGGGAAGGCCGAGCACCACGCCAACGAGGAGGAGGAGCGCTCCGCCGCCCTCCAGGAGGCCGGCGAGGCCGCCCACCGGGACTCCACCACCGCCGCCACCGAGGCGCAGCGCGCCCGCAGCGAGGCCGGGCACCTGCGTCAGCGCCTCGGCGAGGTCGAGCAGGAGACCGCCGAGGCGGTCCGCGCCGGCTGGCTGGACGACAGCGCGCCCGACGCCGACCCGGCCCGCGCCGCCCTCGCGGCCAGCGACGCCGAGAAGACGACCGTCGCGGCCTGGGACACCGCCCGCGAGGCGGCACGCCGGACCACCGAGCACGCGCGCGAGGCCGCCGCCGCGGAGAACCGCGCCGAACTGACGGCGGCCCGCGCCGCGGACGCGGCCACCGCGGCCGGGCGCGCCCACGAGGCCGAGCGGCGCACGGCCGAGGCACTGGCGGCGGAGGATCGGCTCGCCGACCTGCTCGGCCTGGCCGCCGAGCCCCGTCCGGGCATCCCCCAGCCCCGCCAGGACGCCGACCGTGACGACCGGACCGCCGCTCCCAGGGCAGCGGAAGGTGCGCTGGCCCCCGAAGAGCTCGACCGCTTCGCCGACGAGCTGCGCGAACTGCTCGACGGCACCGTCTCCGCCGCCGAACGCCAGCTCTTCGAGCTGCGCACCGCGGCCGCCGACGACTCCCGCATCCTCGGCGCGCTCGGCGACGGCGGACTGCTGCCGCCGGGACCGGACGTGCTGGCCACCGTCGAGTTCCTCGGCGAGCACGGCATCCCCGCCCTGCCCGGCTGGCGCTACCTCGCGCAGGCCGTCGACCCCGCCGACCACGCGCGCGTGCTGGCCGCCCGCCCCGAGCTGGTCGACGGCGTGGTCATCACCGACCCCGACTCGCACACCCGCGCCCGAGAGGTCCTCGGCGCCGCCGCCCTGCTGCCGCGCTCCGCCGTCGCCGTCGGCACGGCCGCCGCCCTCCTCGCCCCGACCCCGGCCCCCGACACCGACACCGGGGACGTCTTCCTCGTACCGCCGAACCCGGCCATGCACGACGAGCACGCCGCCGACGAGGAGCGGCACGCGCTGCGCGCACGGGCGGGCGAGCGCGACGAGGAGATCCGCACCCTCGCCGCCCGGCTCGGCAAGGACCGAGAGCTGGCGGCCCGGCTCGCCTCCTGGCGCACCGGCTGCCCCGCCGGACGCCTCGCCGAACTGGCACGCACCGCCGAGGAGGCCCGCGCCTTCGCCGAGGAGACCGAGGCCGAACTGACCGAGGCACGCACCGCGCGGGCCGAGGCCGACGAGAGCGCCGCCGAGGCCGTACGGATGCGGGACGAGCGGCAGGAGGCCGCGCAGAAGGCCCGACGCGCCGCCGACGCCCTCGCCGGACTCGCCTTCCGGCTGCGCGAACGCGCCGGCTGGCAGGTGAAACTCCGTGAACTGGCCGACGAGGGCGCCGAGGCCGAGGCCCGCGCCCAGACCTGTCTGGAGCGGGCCCGCGCCGCCGACGAGGACCGGCGTGCCGCCCAGCGCGCCGCCGACGACGCCCGCCGCACCGCCCGCGCACTGCGCGCCGAGCGCTCCGAGATCGCGGGCGCCCCCGACGACGTACCGGACGAGACACCCGGGAGCGGACCCGACACACCCCAGCCGTCGCTGCCCGCCCTCCGCGAGGCCTACCGCGCCGCCTCCCAGCTCTACGAGAAGGTGGGCGTCGGCGCCGACCTGCGCGCCGAACAGGCCCGCGCGGAGAGCGACGAGAGCGCGGCCCGTGCGGACCTGGACCGGCTGAGCAACAAGGTCCGCACCCGGGCCGGGCAGTTGCTGGAGTCGCCCGACGGCTCCGACGGACCCTCCCGGCAGGCCGCCGCCGCCCGCGCCGAGGAACTGGTGCAGCTCCTGGAAACGCGCATGTCCAGCGCGAGCGAACAGCTCGGCCGACTGCGCGGCGAGGCCGAACGGCACGCGCCCGAGGACGGCGATACCCACACCGAACTCACCGGGGACCTCCTCCCGCGCGACGCCGAGCACGCCCAGACCCTGCTGCGCACGGCGAGCGCCGAACTCGCCTCCCGCACCGAGGCACTGGCCCAGGCCCGCGCGGCCCACGCCGAACTGCTCGACGCGCACCGCGCCGCCGAGGACGCGGCCGGCGGCTTCGACGAGATCGCCGCCATGCTCCGCGACCTGCTGCGCGAACACGCGCCCGAAGAGGAGCAGGAGGAGACCGAGCCCTACCCGGGCGGTCTGGAGGAGGCCCGCCAGTCGGCCGCCGAGGCCCGCCGCTCGCTGCGCGGCTGCGCCGCCGACCTGTCCGCCGCCGAGGCCGCCGTACGCGAGGCGAGCGACGTCCTCGTCCGGCACGCCAACTCCACCCGCTACGAGCAGGTCCGCACCCCCGCCCGCCAGCAGATCCGCGAACTGCCCGCCGCCGCGCTGCCCGAACACGCCGCCAAGTGGGCCGACGCCTTCGCCCCGCGGCTGCGCGTCCTGACCGACGAACTGGCGCAGCTCGAGCGCAACCGCGACTCGATCGTGGACCGGCTGCGCGGCCTGGTCGAGTCCGCCCTCGCCACCCTCCGCTCCGCCCAGCGGCTCTCCCGGCTGCCGGAAGGACTCGGCGAGTGGTCCGGACAGGAGTTCCTGCGCATCCGCTTCGAGGAACCCGACCAGGCCACGCTCACCGAGCGGCTCGGCGAGGTCGTCGACGAGGCCACCCGCGCGGCCGTGAAGAAGAACTCCGACCTGCGCCGCGACGGCATGTCCCTGCTGCTGCGCGGCGTCGCCGCCGCCCTGAATCCCAAGGGCGTCGCCGTCGAGATCCTCAAGCCCGACGCCGTACTGCGCGCCGAACGCGTCCCCGTCGGCCAGATGGGCGACGTCTTCTCCGGCGGCCAGTTGCTCACCGCGGCCATCGCCCTGTACTGCACGATGGCCGCCCTGCGCAGCAACGACCGGGGCCGCGACCGGCACCGCCACGCCGGCACCCTGTTCCTCGACAACCCCATCGGCCGCGCCAACGCCACCTACCTGCTGGAGCTCCAGCGGGCCGTCTCGGACGCGCTCGGCGTCCAGCTCCTGTACACCACCGGCCTGTTCGACACGACCGCGCTGGCCGAGTTCCCGCTGGTCATCCGGCTGCGCAACGACGCCGACCTCAGGGCGGGACTGAAGTACATCAGCGTGGAGGAGCATCTGAAACCGGGACTGCCCCAGCCGACCCCGGCCGCTGACGGGGAGGGCGAGACGGTGCACAGCGAGATCATGGCGACCCGCATGTACAAACGGCCCGCCCAGTCACCCTCCTAGCCGGGCTCGCCGCCCAAGCCCAAGCCCACGCCCCCGCCCGCGGAGCGCGGTGCCTCGCGGTCGCCGAGCCGCTCGAGCAGCCACGCGTGGAAGATCGCGATGTGGTGCTCGGTCGGCACCAGCACCCCACCCGACCGGTAGGCCCGGGACGACATGGCCGGCTGGGTCCGCTCGCAGGCCGCGAAGTCCTGGGTGTTGACCCGGTGGAACAGCTCGACCGACTTGGACAGGTCGGCTCCTGACGCCACCACCTCGGGCGCGTACAGCCAGTCGCACTCGACGACCGTGTGGTCCTCGGCCAGCGGGAACATGCGGTGCAGGATCACATGGTCCGGCACGAGGTTGACGAAGACCGTCGGTTTGACCGTGATGGCGTAGTAGCGGCGGTCCTGGTCCCCGGACACCTCGGGCAGCCTGCCGAAGCCCTCGCTGCCGTCGACAGTGAAGCCCTTCACCCCGTCGCCGAACTCGGCACCGTGGCCCACGTAGTACTGCGCCGCGTAGCCCTCGGCGAACTCCGGTAGCACCTCGGTGAGTTCGGGGTGGATGGTCGCGCAGTGGTAGCACTCCATGAAGTTCTCGACGATCAGCTTCCAGTTGGCCCGCACGTCGTACCTGACGCGCCGGCCGAGGGCGAGGCCCTCCGTCCCGTACTGCTCGACGGCGGCCGGATCGCCGAGCCGTTCGACCGCCGCGCCGCGCACCGTCTCCTCGAAGGAGGGCGGCTCGTCGGCCAGGCACACCCAGGCATAGCCGAGCCACTCGCGCAGCGCGACCTCGACCAGGCCGTACGCCGACCGGTCGACGTCCGTCATCCGCGTCAGGTTGGGCGCGGCGACCAGCCTGCCGTCGAGGTCGTACGTCCACGCGTGGTACGGGCACTGCAGGGTGCGGCGCACCTCGCCGGACTCCTCCAGGCAGAGCTGTGCGCCGCGGTGCCGGCAGACGTTGAGGAAGGCGCGCAGCCCGCCCCCGCGGGTACGCGTGACGAGCACGCTCTCGCGGCCGACCCGCACGGTGCGAAAGGCGCCGGGCCGCTCGAGGTCGGCGCCGCGGACCGCGCAGAACCACATCGACTCGAAGACGTGCCGCTGCTCCTGACGGAAGACCTCCGGGTCGGTGTAGTAGCGGCCCGGAAGCGTCGCGATGAGGCTGGGGGACAGGGGGGTCGTCGTCACGTGCGTACTCCTCGGGCGGGATCGAAGAGACCGATGGGGTGCGCTGTCGTGCCCGTCAGCGCCAGGTCGGCGAGGATCTCGCCCACGACGGGTACGAACTTGAAGCCGTGTCCGGAGAAGCCGCAGGCCACGGTGACCGATCCGGGGTGCGCCGGGTGGCGGGCGATGACGAAGTGCTCGTCGGGGGTGGTGGTGTACATGCAGGTCGTGGCCTTGAGGAAGGTGCCGGGCAGATCGGGGATGCGGCCCGACATGTGGTCCGCCATCGCCTCGACCTCGTGGCCGTGCACGGTGCGGTCGATGGAATCCGGCGTCGTGACCTGCCCCTTGCGGAAGAAGGCGACCTTGGCGCCGTGCTCGGGGCCGTCGATGGCCGGGAAGCCGTAGACCTGGACGCCGGCCGCGTCCTCCCAGACGTAGATCGGATGGTTCGCGGGGCGGAAGGGGCGAAAGGGACGGATGCCGTCGCGCGGCTGGAACCAGTACATGACCTGCCGCTCGACCGTGAACGGCACCCCGAGGTCCGCGAGCAGCCGCGGTGCCCACGCGCCCGGGCAGATCACCAGGTGGGAAGCGGTGTAGGTGTTCTCGGCGGTGTGCACGCGCACCCCGTCCCGGTACGGCTCCCAGCGGGTCATCGGTTCGTCGAAGTGCAGGTCGGCGCCCTGCCGGGTGGCGAGCTGGAGATGGGCGGCGACCGTGTTCTCGGGCCGCAGGAGCCCGGCCTTGGCCTCGTACAGGGCGACCTCGTCGTCCTCGGGTGTGAGTGTCGGGAAGCGGCGGCGGATCTCCCGGGCGTCCAGCATCTCGTGCGGCAGGTCCCACTCGCGCGCCGAGCGCAGCGAGCCGGAGACGGTCCACGAGTCGGGGCGGCCGACCATCACCCCGCCGCAGAGCAGCGCGATGTCCCGGCCGGAGGCCCGCGCCAGGTCCTCGTACAGCTCGTAGGCGCGCAGCAGCAGCGGCACGTACGCCGGGTCCTCGAAGTACGACTGCCGGGTGATCCGGGAACCGCCGTGGCTGGAGCCCCGGTTGTGCACCGGGCCGAACTTCTCCAGGCCGAGCACACGGGTGCCGCGAGCGGAGAGGTGGTGGGCGGCGGCGCTGCCCATGCCGCCGAGACCGATGACGATCACGTCGTAGGTGGGGGACAACTCGGGGCCTCCTGGCGTCCTCAGCCGTGTCTAGCGGCGGATGCGGGTCATCTTCGGGTCGAACAGCGGCTCGTCGGCGACGGTGGCGGCCACCTTCTCGCCGAAGTACTCCACATGCACGCCGGTGCCGGCGGCCAGCGGGGCCGGAAGCCAGGCGTACGCGACGCAGCGGCCGAGCGTGTAGCCGTACGAGGCGCTGGTCACGTACCCGGCGGGGGCGCCGTCCACATGGACCGGCTCCTTGCCGAGGACGACGGCGGCCGGGTCGTCGAGGAGCAGGGGGGTCAGGCGCCGGTCCGGCTCGCCCGCGTGCTCCAGCGCCGCCCTGCCGACGAAGTCCGCCTTGTCCATGCGGACCGCGAAGCCGACACCCGCCTCGTACGGGTTGTGCTCGTCGGTCATGTCGGTGCCCCAGGCCCGGTATCCCTTCTCCAGCCGCAGGGAGTTGAAGGCGGAACGCCCGGCCGCGACCACGCCGAGTTCGCGCCCGGCCTCCCACAGCGTGTCCCAGAGCCGCAGCCCGAGGTCGGCGGTGGTGTACAGCTCCCAGCCGAGTTCCCCGACGTAGCTCAGGCGCATGGCGGTGACCGGTACGTGACCGACGTAGGTCTCCTTCGCGCGGAAGTAGCCGAACGCCTCGTGCGAGAAGTCGTCCGGGGTCAGCGGCTGGACGAGGTCGCGGGCCAGCGGGCCCCACACGCCGACGCAGCAGGTGCCGGAGGTGATGTCCCTGAGGTGGACACCGTCCGGCGCGTGGCGCAGCAGGTGGTCCAGGTCGGCCGGGGAGTTGGCGCCGATCTGGAAGCGGTCGGGGGCGAGGCGGGCGACGGTGAGGTCGGAACGGATGCCGCCGGTCTCGTCGAGGAGAAGCGTGTAGGTGACCGCCCCGGGCTTCTTGCGGAGGTTGTTCGTGGTCATGCGGTCGAGGAAGTCGAGGGCTCCGGGGCCGGTGACCTCCAGGCGGCGCAGCGGGGTCATGTCGTACAGGGCGACCCTCTCGCGGGTGGCCCGCGCCTCGGCCGCCGCGATCGGGGACCAGTGGCGGGCCGACCAGGCGTCGCGCTCGGGCACGTGTACGTCGGCGGCGAGGCCCGCGTTCGCCTCGTACCAGTGCGGGCGCTCCCAGCCGCCGCCCTCCAGGAAGTACGCGCCGAGTTGCCGCTGGCGGGCGTGGAAGGGGCTGACCCTGAGCGGGCGCGGACGCTCCATGGGCTGGAGCGGGTGGACGACGTCGTACACCTCGACGAACTGCTGTGAACCGCGCTCACGGATGTACGCCGGTGAACGCTGCGCCTCCTCGAATCGCGTGAGGTCGCACTCGTGCACGTCGAGCGACGGCCGTCCGTTCACCATCCACTCGGCGACGGCCTTGGCGACACCGGCCGAGTGGGTCACCCAGACCGCCTCCGCCAGCCAGAAGCCCCGCAGGGCGCGGGACTCGCCGAGGACCGGCATGCCGTCCGGGGTGAAGGAGAAGACGCCGTTGAAGCCCGACTCGACCTCGGCGTCGCGCAGGGCGGGCATCAGCCGGCGACAGTCCTCCCAGCTCGGCGCCCAGTCCCGCGGGGTGAAGGGGTACGAGGACGGCATGTCCATGTTCCGGGCGCGGGCCTCGTCGTAGGGGAGCACGGCGAACGGGTCCACGGGCAGCGGACGGTGGGCGTAGGAGCCGATGCCCAGCCGGTCGGAGTGCTCACGGAAGTACAGATCACGGTCCTGGAAGCGCAGGATCGGCTTCGACGCCTCCGCCGTGGCGCCGCGCAGGGCGGGCAGCGGCACCGTCCTCGCGTACTGGTGGGCGAGCGGTTGCAGGGGGACGTCGACGCCCGCCATACGGCCGACGACCGGCCCCCAGAAACCGGCCGCGGAGACCACGTGGTCGGCGGGGAACGTGCCCCGGTCCGTGACCACTCCCGTCACCCTCCCGTCCCGTCGCTCGATGCCGGTGACCGTGTGCCGGTCCAGGAATCGGGCACCGTGCGCGGTCGCGCGGTCCAGTTGGGCGCGACAGGCGTGCAGCGCCCGGGCCAGTCCGTCCCCGGGGGTGTGGAAGCCGCCGAGCACCACCGACTCGTCGAGCAGCGGCCAGAGTTCCTTGCAGCGGGCGGCGCCGACGACCTCGCCGCGCACGCCCCAGGCGGCGGCGTGACCGGCCCTGCGGTGCAGGTCGGCGAGGCGTTCCGGCGTGGTGGCCAGCTCCAGGCCGCCGACCTGCTGGAAGCACGGCACACCGTCCGATTCGAGGGAGCCGAACTTCTCGACGGTGTACTGCGCGAAGGCCGTCAGGGTGCGGGACTGGCTGGTCCGGAAGACGAGGCCGGGCGCGTGCGAGGTGGAGCCGCCGGGGGCGGGCAGCGGGCCCTGGTCGAGGACGGTGACGTCCGTCCAGCCGCGCGCGGTCAGCTCGTCGGCGAGGGAACAGCCGACGATTCCGGCGCCGACGACGACCACGCGCGGCGGACGCCGGGGGCCGTGGGCGCTCACAGGACCACCACCGAACGCAGCACCTCGCCGCGGTGCATCTTGGCGAACGCCTCCTCCACCCCGTCCAGCGTCGTCGTCTCCGAGACGAAGGCGCCGAGGTCGAGCAGCCCGTACAGGTACTGGTCGATCAGGAACGGGAAGTCGCGGCTGGGCAGACAGTCGCCGTACCAGGACGACTTGATCGCGCCGCCGCGCGAGAACACGTCGATGAGCGGGAGTTCGACCGTGGTGTCCGGCGTGGGCACGCCGACCTGGACCAGTACGCCCGCGTGGTCGCGCATGTAGAAGGCCTGGCGGAACGTCTCGGGGAGTCCCACGGCGTCGATCGCGATGTCCACGCCGTGGCCGTCGGTGAGGGCGCGGACCGCCTCGACGGGGTCGGTGCCCCGGGAGTCGACGGTGTGCGTGGCGCCGAACCGTTCCGCCCGGTCCAGCTTCCCGCCGTCGACGTCGACCGCGATGATCTTCATGGCGCCGTTCAGGGCGGCGCCCGCGATCGCCGCGTCGCCCACGCCGCCGCAGCCGACGACGGCGACCGAGTCGCCGCGCCCCACGCCGCCCGTGTTGACGGCGGCGCCGTAACCGGCCATCACCCCGCAGCCGACGAGACCCGCGGCCTCGGGGCGGGCGGCCGGGTCGACCTTCACCGCCTGACCGGCGGCGACCAGTGTCTTCTCGGCGAAGGCTCCGATGCCGAGGGCGCCGGTCAGCGGGGTGCCGTCCAGCAGCGTCATCGGCTGTGCGGCGTTTTGGGAGTCGAAGCAGTACCACGGGCGGCCGCGCCGGCAGGAACGGCAGCGTCCGCAGGGCGCCCGCCAGGCCAGCACCACGTAGTCGCCCGGCGCGAGGCCGCCGACGCCCTCGCCGACCGCCTCGATCGTGCCGGCCGCCTCGTGGCCGAGCAGGAACGGGAAGTCGTCCGTGATCGTGCCCTCCCGGTAGTGCAGATCCGTGTGGCAGACCCCGCAGGCCTGCACCGCGACCAGCACCTCGCCGGGCCCCGGATCCGGGACGACGATCGTCTGCACCTCGACGGGTGCGCCCCTCTTCACAGCGACTACGGCACGGACCTCGTGTGGCACGACAAGCTCCTCTGCTGTTGCGCATTGCACGATGGGTTGCGCGATGAGGAACATAGTGGGAATGCCATCAACTGGCCGTCAAGAGGTGCGTCTCAACGCTTGGCAAAGGGAAAACGAAGGCCGAAATCAGCCGGACGCAGCACGCCGGACGCGGTGCGGCGGACGCGGTGCGGCGCGAGACCGGGGGATCCCCTTCGCGATCCCGGTCCCGTGCCGTCCGTCCGTACGGTCGGTCGCTCAGTCGCCGTACCCCATGCGGCGGGACAGCTCGACCCCCGCCGCCAGGGTGCGCTTCGCCAGGTCCGGCAGCCGGTCCGGCGTCAGCCGGTACACCGGGCCCGAGACACTGATCGAGGCGATGACCTTGCCGTCGTGGGAACGGACGGGTGCCGCCACGGCCGCGAGCCCGATCTCCAGCTCCTCCTGGGTGATCGCGTAGCCCTGCCCGGTCACGGTCTCCAGCTCGCCGCGCAGCACCGCCGCGCCGGTGACGGTCTGCTCGGTGAACCGGTGCAGCGGGCGGGCCAGCAGGCCCTCGCGCAGGGTGGGCGGCAGATGGGCGAGCAGCACCTTGCCGCTGGCGGTGGCGTGCAGCGGAGTGCGCCGGCCGAGCCAGTTCTGCGCCGTCACGGAGGCGGTGCCGCGCGCCTGCATGACGTTGACCGCCGCGTCGTCGTCCAGCACCGCGATGTTCGCCGTTTCGCCCAGTTCGTCGGCGAGTTCGCGGCAGACGGGCACGCCCTCCTGCGAGATGTCCAGCCGCACCGCCGCCGCCCCCGCGAGGCGCAGTACGCCGGCGCCCAGGTAGTACTTGCCGCGCTCCTTCTCCTGGGCCACCAGGCCCCGGTTCTCCAGCACGCCGAGCAGCCGGAACGCGGTGGACTTGTGCACCTCCAGCTCGTCGGCGATCTCGGTGACACCCGCCTCCCCGTGCCGGGCGAGGATCTCCAGCACGCTCACGGCGCGGTCCACCGACTGCACGGCGCTCGCGGCGCCTCTGCCGCCCTGCTTGTTCTCCACGTGGTCCTCACCATGGTCGGGCTGCTGCCTCTGTGTGCGGGTCATGGCTCAACTCTCACCACCTGGCGGCCCTGTGGGGGACCGCATCTGCGGGAAGCCCTTGACGCCACGGGCGCCCGCCCGGATTCTGTTGCGCATAGCGCTCTCCAGTGCGCTATGTGAAACATCATGTTACCGAAGCGTCCGGATCCCGGAAGGGTACGCGTCCGCGCACCCCACCGGACACGCTCCGGACCGAGAGGGGAGCCCATGATTCCCGTCTGCAGCCTCGAAGACCTCCCCAAGGGCGAGTCCGCCCGCGTCGCGACGAACCCGCCGATCGCCGTCTTCCACACCGACGACGGCGATCTCTACGCCATCGACGACACCTGCAGTCACCAGGACGCCTCGCTGTCCGACGGCTGGCTGGAGGGCTGCCTGGTCGAATGCCCGCTGCACGCCGCCTTGTTCGACCTCCGCACCGGTCGGCCCACCTGCCTCCCGGCCCGCAGGCCCGTGCGCACCCACCGGGTCACCGTCGACGACGGCTTCGTCCACGTCCATCTCGCCGCCGAGGAGGGCAGCGCCGCATGAGGACCGTGACCGTCGTCGGCGCCTCGCTGTCCGGCCTGTACGCCGCCCGGGAACTGCGGGCCCAGGGATTCGACGGCCGACTGGTGATCGTCGGCGACGAGTCCCACCGGCCCTACGACCGGCCTCCCCTCTCCAAGGACTACCTCACCGGCCGGGCCGACGAGGACCTGCTGGCGCTCACCGACGCCGAGGAGGGCGCCGACCTGGACGCCGAGTGGCTGCTCGGCGTCCGCGCCCGCGGTCTGGACGCCCGCGGCCGTACCGTCCTGCTCGACGACGGCCGCACCGTGTCCACGGACGGGGTCGTCGTCGCCACCGGCGCCTCGGCCCGCCGCCTCACCGTGGACCCGCTCACCGGCGTCCACACCCTGCGCACCCTGGACGACGCCCGCGCCCTGCGCGCGGAACTCACCCGCGGACCACGCCGGGTGGTCGTCATCGGCGGCGGCTTCATCGGCGCGGAGACCGCTTCCTCGTGCGCGGCTCTCGGGCACGCCGTCACCGTTGTCGAGGCCGCTCCACTGCCGCTCGTGCCCCAACTCGGACCCGAGATGGCCGCCGTGTGCGCCGCACTGCACCGCCGCGGCGGCGTTGGACTGGTCACCGGCGCCTGTGTGGCCGCACTGCACGGCACGGCGACCGTCACCGCGGTGGCGCTCACCGATGGCCGGACGCTGCCCGCGGACGTGGTGATCGTCGGCATCGGCGCCACGCCCAACACCGCCTGGCTGGCGGGCTCGGCACTGGTCCTGAACGACGGCGTCCTGTGCGACGACGGCTGTGTGACCTCCCTGCCGCAGGTGGTCGCCGTCGGCGACGTGGCCCGCGTCGGCGGCACCCGCGCGGAGCACTGGACCTCCGCCACGCGACAGCCCCGGGTCGCCGTGACGAACCTGCTCGCCGGGCGCACGGTGCGAAGCGCCCGGGCGGAGCCGTACTTCTGGTCCGACCAGTACGGCGCCCGCCTTCAGTTCGCCGGCCGGCGCCGGGAGGGCGACACCGTCCGCATCACCGAGGGTGGGACCGCCGGGGGCGGGCCCGCGGAGGGCGGCCTCCTCGCCCGGTACGAACGGGACGGCCGTACGACCGCGGTGCTCGCCGTCGACCGGCCCCGCCCCTTCATGCGGGCCCGCCGCGCACTCGCCCGCGAGATCCAGGGGCTGCCGCGGACGGCCGGGGCGGCGCGGTCGGCCGTGCTGTGAAGCCCGGTGGCCGGCCGCCGTGCTGTGCTCCCGGCCGCCGGCCTGCTGCTCAGGGGTGGGACAGCCGGCCCGTGCCGCCCCGCCTGCGTATCCGCTCCTGGCCCCGCTCGGCGGCCCTGGCCTGGCGCCTGGCCCGGCGACGCTCGCGGCGCATGGCCCGAGCGGTGCTGCTCGGGGCCGACACCACGCCGTGCCGCTGGTTGTAGACCTGGCGCGTCACCCACACGTCCAGCACGCCCCAGGTCGCCACCACCGTGCCCGCCACACTGCCGAGCACCATCGGGAAGGCCAGCCAGGACTCCGCCATCGTGCACAGAAAGGCGACCATCGCCAGTATCAGCGTCACGGCGACGACGATCACCGCGCGAACGGCCGCCGTACGCACCGGATCCGGGAGTCGGCGGCGCCGCGCGGGCTCCTCCGTCCACAACGGCCGGTAACCCGACCGCTGCTGCTGCTGCCGCCGCCGCTCGCGCGCTTCCCGCCCGTTCGATCGCTCCGGTCGTTCCCGCTCCGGTCGTTCCCGCTCCAGTCGTTCACGTGTCGGCTGTTCGCGGCTCGGCTGTTCGCGCGTCGGCCGTTCACCGGCCGGCGCGCCCGGCCCGGCAGCCGGAATGTCGCGATCCGGTGCCTCGGAGGCCGATGGGGCGGTCAACCCGCCCGCACCGTCTTCCTCGGGCGCCCCGCGCCGCTCCGCCGTGCCCATCAACATGTCACTCCCCACCGCCGACAGACAGCTCGCCCGTGCCCCAAGACACGGCTCCCCTTTGGCTGCCCGGCTTGCGCTGCTTTACGCCGCCCGGGGGCGGGATGCGGCTCCTGTGGCCGATTCCGCCACCATTTCCCGTAGTGAATGACGAACGACGGGTCCCCAAGATTCCCGAAAATCCCGCGCAGTCGAAGAATTTCGGCCAATCCGCCCGTCACGCCGGAACGACACCCTCCCGTCCGCCTGCGGATCCCGGGAGGCAATCTCCCGTAATGACCGGACAACTGACCATCGGTGGACCCCGGTGCGGAGGTTCGACCTCCGGACTGGTCTTCGAGTTACCTGTGCGTCAGTAGTAGGCTCGCGCCGTTTGTTGACGCACATGTGTACCCCCGCCGGTGGGGGTCGAGCTGGGGGAGGCCATGCGCTTTCGCGGGAAGTCGATCCGCCGGAAGATCGTGGCGCTGCTTCTCGTGCCGCTGGTGTCCCTCACCGCGATCTGGGCGTTCGCCACGGTACTGACGGGACGCGAGGCGGGGCGGCTGTTCAGCGTCTCGACCGTCGTCGAGGAGATCGGCTATCCGATCGAGGACACCGTCCGTGTCCTCCAGCAGGAACGCCGCCAGACCCTCGTCCACCTCGCCGATCCGCGCGCCTCCGACGGACTCGCCGCCCTTCAGCGCAGCCGCACCGCCACCGACGAGGCCGTCGCCGAGATCCGCCGCAACGCCACCGACGCCGACGTACGGGACGACCTCGGCCCGGCCGGGGAGGAGCGGCTCACCGCCGTACTGGACGCCTTCGACGGCATCGGCTCCCTGCGCCGCAGCGTCGAGGACGGCACCGTGAACCGCGCACAGGCTCTCGGCCTCTACAACCGCCTCGTCGATCCCTGCCACGACCTGCTCGCCAACCTCGACGTCGTCGACAACGTGAGCCTCGACAAGCAGTACCGCGCGCTCGTCAACATCTCCCGCGCCCGCGAACTGCTCTCCCGTGAGGACGCCCTCCTCGGCTCCGCCCTGGTCACCGGCCGGCTCACCCGCGGTGAGATACGTGACGTCTCCGACCTCGTGGCGCAGCGCACCGTCATGTACGACATCAACCTGCCGCTGCTGCCCTCCGCCGAACGCGGCCGCTACGAGAGCTTCTGGAAGAACGCCGCCTCCGCCCCGCTGCGGGTCGCCGAGGAGGCCGCCGTCGCCTCCGAGGCCGGCGAGCCGCGCGGCGTCACCGCCAAGAGCTGGGACACCGCCGCCGGCAGCGTCCTCGAGGAACTCGGCGACCTCGACGACCACGCGGCCGACCGCTACCAGGACCGGGTCGACCCGGTCGCCACCAACGTCATCGCCAAGGTGGTCATCGCCGGCGCGCTCGGCCTGATCGCCCTGCTGTACTCCGTCTTCCTGTCCGTACGCGTCGGCCGCTCCCTCATCCGCGACCTCAAGCAGTTGCGACTGGAGGCACACGAGGCCTCCGGCGTCCGCCTGCCCAGCGTGATGCGCCGCCTGTCGGCGGGCGAAGAGGTCGACGTGGAGACCGAGGTGCCGCGCCTGGAGTACGACAGGAACGAGATCGGCGAGGTCGGCCAGGCCCTCAACACCCTCCAGCGGGCCGCCGTGGAAGCCGCCGTCAAACAGGCCGAACTCCGCGCCGGCGTCTCCGAGGTCTTCGTCAACCTCGCCCGACGCAGCCAGGTGCTGCTGCACAAGCAGCTCACCCTGCTCGACACGATGGAGCGCAGGACCGAGGACACCGGGGAACTCGCCGACCTGTTCCGCCTGGACCACCTGACCACCCGCATGCGCCGGCACGCCGAGGGCCTGGTCATCCTCTCCGGCGCCGCACCCTCCAGGCAGTGGCGCAAGCCCGTCCAGCTCATGGACGTGGTGCGGGCCGCCGTCGCCGAGGTCGAGGACTACGAGCGCATCGAGGTCCGCAGGCTGCCGCGCGTCGCCGTCACCGGACCGGCGGTCGCCGACCTCACCCACCTGGTGGCCGAACTCCTGGAGAACGCCACGGTGTTCTCGCCGCCGCACACCGCCGTGCAGGTCCTGGGCGAACGCGTCGCCAACGGCTTCACCCTGGAGATCCACGACCGCGGCCTCGGCATGGCCGCCGACGCCCTCCTCGACGCCAACCTCCGGCTGGCCGAGACACCCGAGTTCGAGCTGTCCGACACCGACCGGCTCGGTCTCTTCGTCGTCAGCCGGCTCGCCCAGCGGCAGAACGTCCGGGTGTCCCTGCAGCCCTCCCCGTACGGCGGCACCACCGCGGTCGTATTCGTCCCCGACGCGCTGCTCACGGACGACGCGCCCGACACCAACGGCGTCGGTTTCCGCCTCGACCGCCCGCAGCACGTCAAGGCGAAGGAGCGGGAGGAGAGCCGCCGTTCCGCCCTCTCGCACGTGCCCGCACAGCTCCCGGACCGGCCGGCCCCGCTGCTGGACGGTCCGGTCGAACTGGAGGCGCCCGTCGACCTGGACGCCCTCGACGACCAGGACGGTGAGCGGGGCGGCCTGTTCCGCCCGCGCCGCTCACTGGTCGCCGCCGACGACGACCAGGCGGCCCGCCGCACCGAACGGCGACGCCCCGGGCCGGGCCACGAAGCCGAGCCGGCCGAGGACGGGAACGAGGCGAACGGACCGCTTCCGCTGCCCCGCCGCCGGACCCCCAAGCTGGTCAGCTCGCACGGGCGTCCGGTCCCTGAACGGGCCGCCCGGGACGCCGAGGACGCCGAGCACGCCGAGGACGAGGCGCCGACGGCGGGCGCGGACCACACGGACCACACGGAGTACCCGACCCCGACGCGGGCACAGGAGGGTGAGCCGCCCGCTCTGCCCGCCCGCGGCTCCGTCGGCCGTACGGAGTCCGACGCGCTGCCCTCCCTGCCCGCCCGCCGCCGAGGCGCGCCCCCCGCCCGCGACGACTCGCCGTCCGGCGACGGCGCCACCGGCGCGCTGCCCCGGCGCGTACGCCAGGCCAACCTGGCCCCCCAGCTCAGACAGAGCCCCGAACCCTCCGCCGAGGACCACTCCGACCCCACCGACCGTGACGCCGAGGAAGTACGCAGCCGTATGGCATCACTCCAGCGCGGCTGGCAACGCGGCCGCACGGAGAACGCCGCGGGTGACGACGTCCCCGACGGGGGCACCGCACCATCAGCACCACGAGGAACGACAAAGGGGGACGGTCGATGACCGCACCGAAGACGACCGGCCACACCGCGACCAAGTCGGGGGAGCTGAACTGGCTCCTCGACGACCTGGTGGACCGTGTCGCGAGCATCCGCAAGGCCGTCGTCCTGTCCGGCGACGGCCTGGCGACGGGCGTGTCCAAGGACCTGACCCGGGAGGACAGCGAGCACCTGGCCGCCGTGGCGTCGGGATTCCACAGCCTCGCCAAGGGCGTGGGCCGCCACTTCGAGGCGGGCAGCGTCCGGCAGACCGTCGTAGAACTCGACGACGCCTTCCTCTTCGTCACCGCCGCCGGCGACGGCAGTTGCCTGGCCGTCCTGTCGGACGCCGACTCGGACGTCGGACAGGTCGCCTACGAGATGACCCTCCTCGTCAAGCGGGTCGGCGTGCACCTGGGCACCGCGCCGCGCACCGATCTGCCCTCGGGCGGGTAAGTGGGATGACATGAGCGCAGACGGTCAGGGAAGAAACCACTGGTTCGACGACGAGGCGGGGCCCGTCGTCCGTCCGTACGCCATGACGCGCGGCCGCACCTCCAGCGCGGCCCAGCACCGCCTCGACCTGATCGCGGTGGTCGTCACGGAACCCCACGCGGACGACCCGGAGGCGGACGTCACCCTCTCCCCGGAGCACGTGGACATCGTCGGACTGTGCCGGCAGGAGCCGCAGTCGGTCGCCGAGCTCGCCGCCGAACTCGACCTCCCCGTCGGGGTCGTGCGGGTCCTGGTCGGAGACCTCGTGGACGTCGAACTCGTCCACGTCAACCGGCCCGTGCCCCCGGCCGAACTGCCGGACGAGAACATTCTGCGCGACGTGATCAGCGGGCTGAGGGCACTGTGAATCGGCTCCCGGGCACGGTGAGCGGCACGTTAAGGAGAAGAGATCGATGATCTTCGGGCGTTCTCAGCGCGGCAAGCCGCCGGTCGAGCCCGTCACGCTCAAGATCCTGGTGGCCGGCGGGTTCGGCGTGGGCAAGACCACCCTCGTCGGCGCGGTCAGCGAGATCAGACCGCTGCGCACCGAGGAACTGCTCACCGAGGCCGGGCGGCCCGTGGACGACGTCAGCGGTGTGGAGGAAAAGCACACCACCACGGTGGCCATGGACTTCGGGCGGATCACGCTGCGCGAGGACCTGGTGCTGTACCTCTTCGGCACGCCCGGCCAGGAGCGGTTCTGGTTCATGTGGGACGAGCTGTCCGAGGGCGCGCTGGGTGCCGTCGTGCTGGCCGACACCCGGCGCCTGGAGGACTGCTTCGCCGCCGTCGACTACTTCGAGCGGCGCTCCATCCCGTTCGTGGTCGGCGTCAACCGCTTCGAGGGCTCGGCCCGCTACCCGGCCGAGACCGTCCGCCAGGCCCTCGACCTCGACGCCGACGTTCCCCTGGTGATGTGCGACGCCCGGGACCGGGAGTCCGTCAAGGAGGTCCTCATCGGCGTCGTCCAGCACGCGATGGCCCAGGCGACGGACCGGCGCCGAGTCGTCACGACCTGAGGGGCACACCTACCCTCGCCGTCGCTGTCGTCGCTGTACTCGCCCTCGCGCACCGACGCCTCCATGGCGGGTGCCCGCTCGGCGTCCCGCCGCCAGTGCGCCCGGAGTCCGTCGAGACCGCCCCACACGCCGGGGGCCGGTCCGGCCGCGTACGCGGCACCCGTCCGCCTGGTGCTGCATCAGCAGGTTGTTCTTCGCCGTGCCCACGTCGTCGAAGCGCAGGAGAGCCCGCGCGACGAGTGCCGGAATAGGCCGGGATGTACGGCGACGTCGACCGAGACCGGAAGTGTTCACCGGCGCCCGGGGGACGCCAAGGTGGCCGACCGCAACGGTTCACGTCCCGCCGACCGGCCCGCACCGGCCCGCACCGGCCGTCCGGCCCACGCCCGACGCCCCCCGTCGCCCGAGCGCTCCTGACGACCCCGAACGCCGCACGCCGACCGTGTGCGACGCCGTTCGGCGGTCCGGTGCCCTGACCCTGCGTCAACTCCAACTCGCCCCGCTCAACGCCGTGGCGGCCGGCGGATCCAGCCCCTCCGGATCGGTGAGCACCAGGAAGTCGTCACCGCCGATGTGTCGTCGGCCGGCCTACTTCCCTCGCACGCCATAACCCTGATAGATGCAGGGGACATGACACGAATCTCCATCGCGTTCCGCGGACTGGTCACCACCTTCGCCGCCCTGCTCGCCGTCACGGCCGTCCCCGCCACCGCTCGGGCGCGGCCCGAACCGAAGGCCCCGGAGGACTTCGTGGCCCTGAGAAGCGTCGACCCGACGATCATCGAGGAGATGCGCTACGTCACCCCGCACAACTTCGTCGGCGAGCCCGTGGACGGCTACCGACAGCCCCTGTGCATCCTCACCCGCCCCGCGGCCGAAGCCCTCCACCTGGCCCAGACCCGGCTGCTGCGCCAGGGATACTCCCTCAAGGTGTACGACTGCTACCGTCCGCAGCGCGCCGTCGACCACTTCGTCCGCTGGGCCGAAGACCTCGACGACCAGAAGACGAAGGCCGAGTTCTATCCGGACGTCGACAAGACCCGTCTCTTCGCCGACGGCTACATCGCGGAGAAGTCCGGGCACAGCCGCGGCTCGACCATGGACCTCACCATCGTCCGGCTCCCGGCGAAGCCCACACCGCCCTACCACCCCGGACAGCCCCTGGTGTCCTGCTTCGCGCCACAGGACGAGCGCTTCCCCGACAACTCCGTCGACATGGGCACCGGCTACGACTGCTTCGACACCCGCTCACACACCCTGGACCCCCGCATCCAGGGGCCCCAGCGCGCCAACCGGCTGCTGCTCAAGAACACCCTGGAGGACGTCGGCCTGGTGAACCTCCCCGAAGAGTGGTGGCACTTCACGTACAAGCCCGAGGCCTACCCGGACACCTACTTCGACTTCCCGGTCTCCGCGAAGTCGCTCGCCGGCCGCCGCTGAACGGCCTGCCGGAGCCGCCCCCTCCGTAATCGGATACAGTCCGCCGCGTGTCCGAAACTGAAACCTCCGTTCCCAACTCCGCGCCGGACTCCCACTGTTCGAGCTGCGGAACGCCCTACGGAGAGGGCCTCTCCGGCTGGCCCCGCACCTGCCCAGCGTGCGGCACCGTGGCCTACCGAAACCCGCTGCCGGTCGCGGTCGCCCTCCAGCCCGTGTACGACACGCAGGGCACCGCCCTGGTCGTCATCACCCGCACCGTGACCCCCGCGCGCGGGGGCGTCGCCCTGCCCGGCGGCTACGTCGACGACCGGGAGGACTGGCGGCAGGCCGTCGTCCGCGAACTCGAGGAGGAGACGGGCATCGACGCCGCGAGCCGCGACGTACGGCTGTCCGACGCCATGAGCTCGCCCGACGGCCACCTGCTGCTCTTCGGGCTGCTGCCCGAGCGGCCGGCCGAGGGCCTCCCGCCCTCCGCCGCCACGAACGAGACCGAGGGATGGCACCTCCTGCGCAGGGCGGAGGAACTGGCCTTCCCGCTCCACACGCGGGCCGTACGGGCCTTCTTCGAGGGCCGCTACATCTGAGCCGAGCGCTCCGCGATCCCACGGACGCGGACCGGGCAGGACGGCTCGCTCACGCCGTCCTCGCCCTCCCGCTCCACGACCACCCGCCGCCCCTCCCAGCGCGACACATACCGTTCGATCTCCGGCTCCGCCCAGCCGTCGCCCGCGTCCGGCACGACCAGCCCCCCGCCGGTCCGCCCCCGCGCGGGCGCCCACACCTCAAGTTCCGGTGCGCCGTCCCGCCCGCGCACCGGAACCACCGCCCCCGCGCGCGCGAACACCGGAATCCGCGCCGGGGGAGCGTCGACGAGAACCCGCGCCGGCCCCTCGTACGCCCGCTCCGTCACCACGTCGTACCAGCGCCCCCGCGGCAACCGCACCGCACGCGTGTCCGCCCCGGGGTGGAGCACCGGCGCCACCAGCAGACGGTCGCCCAGCAGGAAGGCGTCCCCGCAGTCCCGCAACGTCCGATCCTCCGGCGTCGACCACCACAGGGGACGCACATAGGGGGCGCCCGTGCGCCGGGCCAGGTGCGCCAGCGTCACGAAGTACGGCAGCAGCCGCCGCCGCTCGACGAGCGCCACGCGCGCGTGCTCCAGCACCTCGGCCCCGAACTCCCACGGCTCCCGGCGTCCCGCCCGCGGCCCCGCGTGGGTGCGGAACAGCGGCAGGTAAGCGGCTAGCTGGAACCATCGCAGGTACAGCTCAGGCGAAGGACTCCCACCGGACCCGCCCACGTCCGGCCCCGAATACGGCACCCCGCACAGCCCGAGCCCCATCACCAGCGCCAGCGAAGCCCGCAGCCCCGGCCAGCCCGTGGCCACGTCCCCGGACCACGTGCCGCCGTAGCGCTGCATCCCGGCCCACCCGGAGCGCGAGAGGACGAACGGCCGCTCGTCGGGCGTCAGAGCCCGCAGCCCCTCGTACCCGGCCCGGGCCATGCACAGCGCGTAGACGTTGTGCGCCTCCCGATGGTCGCCGCCCCTGCCCTCCAGCGAGTGCCGGGCCGACCGCGGCAGCGTCGACTCCCCGAAGGCGGCGAACGACGTGGGCTCGTCCAGGTCGTGCCAGAACCCGGCGAACCCCTGCCCGAGCCGCTCCTCGTAGAGCCCGCCCCACCACCCGCGCGCGCACGCGTGCGTGAAGTCCGGAAAGACCACGTCCCCCGGCCGCCCCACACCCCGGACGACCGCCCCGGAGGCATCCCGCACGAACGCGTCCCCACGCGTCCCGCCGTCGTACACGCCACTGCCCGGCGCGGCCGGTACCGCCGGCTCGACGACCGACACCAGCCGGATGCCGTCCCGCCGCAACTCCTCGGCGAGCACGGGCAGCTTCGCGAAGCGCTCCTCGTCCACCGTGAACACCCGCTGGGCGTCGGCATGTCCGATGCCCAGATGCACCGCGTCCAGCGGCAGATCCCGCTCCTGATAGCCGGCGACGACCCGGCGTATGTCCTGCTCGTCACCGGAACCCCACCGCGCGTGATGATGCCCGAGCGCCCACGCCGGAGGCAGCGCGGGCGCCCCGGTGAGCGACGCCCAGGCCAGCAGCACGCGCGCGGGGGTACCCACCATCACCCAGCACCGCAGTGGACCGCCGTCCATCCGCAGCACACTCCGCCCCGGCCGGTCGTGCCCGGAGCCCTCGCCCTCCGTACCCTCCCGCAACGCCACCGTGCCGTCCCACGAACTGTCGTGGAAGACCAGGTGCGTCCCCGCGTCCGCCACCACCAACTGGACGGGCATCGTGACGGACAACGGGTCCTCACCCGGAGCGAAGGGCAGGCCGCGGGCCGTGTTCCACAGCCGGTACGTGCCCTCCCGCAGCCGGGGCCCCGCAGACCGCCCGCCGAGCCCGAAGAACCGGGCGTCGGCCGCCACCTCCGACCGCTGCGTCCAGCGCGCCGGCCCGCCCCCCACCGGCTCCCACCAGCGGGGCGGCAGCTCACTTCGCAGCACCACACCCCCGGGCGTACGGACCTCGATCGCGCCGTGCCGGGACACGGCCACCGTCGCCCGCTCCGCCACCACCCGCCAGCCGCCGTCCTTGTCCGGCTCCAGCACCGCCCGCGGATCCGGCTCCGGACAACGGCCCGCCAACGCGTACGACGGCTCAGGACCGGCCCCGTCCCAGCCCCAGAACACGGCTCCGTTCACCGCGACGAGGACGCGCAGCTCCGAGCGGCCGAACCGGACGACACCGCCCCCGGGCCCGGGCTCCACCTCCCGCATCGGACCCGGCACCCGCGCCCGCTCCGCGCCCCGTGGCGGCAGCCCGGCGGCATCGGCCCGCCGCCTGCGCAACGCCGCCCGTACGGTACGCAACCCCTGCGCCATCCCCGCGGAACCGACCGTCTTCATCGAACGCACCAGGTCACGACCGTCCATGCTGCTCACCCTGCCATCGACGACCTCGCGCCAGGGCGTCGTTCAACTGCCGTTCACCCGTGACGGGACCACATCTTCATGTCACCGACTATGTGGGGCCCGCCCTGGTGCGGAAGTCGATCACATGGCATCGTCCCTGTCAGCCGCGTCACGCGCACACCCCAGCCCGTGCGCGGAGGACGCACACGACGCGCACAGTCCGGGAGCCGCCCCATGTCGACCGTGAACCCCCAGCCGCTCTGGCAGCCAGACCCGCAGCGCATCGCCCAGGCGCGGATCACCAGGTTCCAGGCCTGGGCAGCCGAGCACCACGGCGCCCCCGCCGAAGGCGGATACGCCGCCCTGCACCGCTGGTCCGTCGACGAGCCGGACACCTTCTGGAAAGCCGTCACGGAATGGTTCGACGTACGCTTCTCGACCCCCTACGCGCGCGTGCTGGGCGACCGCGCGATGCCCGGCGCCCAGTGGTTCCCCGGCGCCACGCTGAACTACGCCGAACACGCCCTGCGCGCCGCGGCCACCCGCGCGGACGAACCGGCCCTCCTCCATGTCGACGAGACCCACGAACCGAGCCCCGTCACCTGGGCCGAGCTGCGCCACCAGGTCGGCTCGCTCGCCGCCGAGCTGCGCGCCCTCGGCGTACGCCCCGGCGACCGCGTCAGCGGCTACCTCCCCAACATCCCGCAGGCCGTGGTCGCCTTCCTCGCCACCGCCGCCGTGGGCGGCGTCTGGACCTCCTGCGCCCCCGACTTCGGCGCCCGCAGCGTCCTGGACCGCTTCCAGCAGGTCGAACCCGTCGTCCTGTTCACCGTCGACGGCTACCGCTACGGCGGCAAGGAACACGACCGCCGCGACACCGTCGCCGAACTGCGCCGAGAACTGCCCACCCTGCGGGCGGTGGTCCACATCCCGCTGCTCGGCACCGAAGCCCCCGAAGGCGCGCTGGAATGGGACGCCCTGACGGCCGTGGACACGGACACGGACCCCGTGTTCGAGCAGGTGCCCTTCGACCACCCCCTGTGGGTGCTCTACTCCTCCGGCACCACGGGCCTGCCCAAGGCCATCGTCCAGTCCCAGGGCGGCATCCTGGTCGAACACCTCAAGCAGCTCGGCCTGCACTGCGACCTCGGCCCCGAGGACCGCTTCTTCTGGTACACCTCGACCGGCTGGATGATGTGGAACTTCCTCGTCTCCGGCCTGCTCACCGGCACCACGATCGTCCTCTACGACGGCAGCCCCGGCTTCCCGGGCACAGACGCCCAGTGGCGCATCGCCGAGCGCACCGGCGCCACCCTCTTCGGCACCTCCGCCGCCTACGTCATGGCCTGCCGCAAGGCCGACGTGCACCCGGCCCGCGACCACGACCTCTCCCGGGTCCAGTGCGTCGCCACCACCGGCTCCCCGCTCCCGCCCGACGGCTTCCGCTGGCTGCACGACGAATTCGCCGAGAGCGGGGCGGACCTGTGGATCGCCTCCGTCAGCGGCGGAACCGACGTGTGCTCCTGCTTCGCGGGCGCCGTCCCCACCCTCCCGGTCCACATCGGCGAACTCCAGGCCCCCGGACTCGGCACAGACCTCCAGTCCTGGGACCCGAACGGCCACCCCCTCACCGACGAGGTCGGCGAACTGGTCGTCACCAAACCCATGCCCTCGATGCCGATCCGCTTCTGGAACGACCCCGACGGCAGCCGCTACCACGACAGCTACTTCGACACCTACCCCGGCGTCTGGCGGCACGGCGACTGGATCACCCTCACCTCCCGCGGGTCCGTCGTCATCCACGGCCGCTCCGACTCCACCCTCAACCGGCAGGGTGTCCGCATGGGCTCGGCCGACATCTACGAAGCCGTCGAGCGCCTCCCCGAGATCAGGGAATCCCTGGTCATCGGCGTCGAACAGCCCGACGGCGGCTACTGGATGCCCCTGTTCGTGCACCTGGCCCCCGGAGCCGTCCTCGACGAGACCCTCCTCGAGCGCATCAAGCAGACCATCCGCGCACAACTCTCCCCGCGCCACGTCCCCGACGAGGTCATCGAGGTGCCCGGCATCCCGCACACCCTGACCGGCAAGCGCATCGAGGTCCCGGTCAAGCGCCTCCTCCAGGGCACCCCGCTGACCAAGGCCGTCAACCCCGGCTCCATCGACAACCTCGACCTGCTCCACTTCTACGAGGACCTCGCCCGCAAGCGCTCCTGACCAGGACGGCAACGAGCCGGCCGCCCCCGCACGGCGGCCGGCCGCCCGCGCCCCGACGCTGTTGTCAGTGCTGCCGATTACTGTGAGTGAGCATTGATCGACCGTGCACAGGGGGAAACATGGCGCACACCGACAAGACCGGCCAGACCGACCAGACCATGCGACGGGTCCTGCGCCGCGAAATCGCGGGAACCATCGGACTGCTCACCGACGAACACGACTTCCGGGCCATGCGGCGCTACCGCAGCTTCACCTTCCACGACCACGCCGCCTACCTCCGCCAGGTGGAAGACCTGCTCAGGGCACGCGCGGCACAGGGCACCCACACCACGATCGCGCTCTTCGACCCGGAGGAGTACGCCGACTTCTGCACCGTGGCGGGCCTCGACGCCGACGCCTCCGCCAGCCGCGCCCGGTTCACCGCCGAACTCGCCGTCCACGGCCCCACCGTGCCGTACGAGGGCCAGTCCCTCGCCGACCTGCTCCCGGCCCTCGTCGACGAAGCCGTCCGCCAGGCCACCTGGGAGTACACGTCCAGCCTGCTCGCCCGCCTCGGCAGTTGCGCCACCTGCGGCGAGGACCTCGGCCGAGCCGCCTTCACCCGCGCCGCACGCTTGCTGAGCCGCGTCCTCGAAACGGCCCCACCGGGCAGCCGGCACCTGGTCTGCAGCGTGTCGGGTCATCCGGAGGAGACCCTCGTCTCCGTCCTCCTCGCAGAGGAGGAGACCGACGGCACCCCGCACATCGACGAGGCAGAGGCCCTGGAATTCACCAGCGTCCTCGCCCTCGGCCTGGCGACCCACAGCCCCGGCGGACTCGTCATGCGTGTCAGCCCGTCGAACGGCCCCGACCGCATCCACGGCTGGCGGCTGCGGGGATACGGTCTCGAACCCCTCACCGCCGGTGAGGTCTTCGACGCCTACTGCACCGACGTCGACTCCGGCGACCTCATCTCCCCGGAATCCAACGTCGACTACTGCGCACCGCCCGACCTGGGGGACGACCGCCTGCCACCGGGACACCACCACTGAACGCCCGCGGGGCGTCCCACCCCAAGGTGGAACGCCCCGCACCGGACAGCCACGGCGGCGGCCTCGCCGCTCGGCCCTACTCGCCGGACAGCACCGCCTGAGCGGCGTTCCGCGCCTCCTCGGCGCTTTCCGCCGCCCGGGCGGCCGCCGCGGCGCGCTCGCACTGCGCCAGCGTGAACTTCGCCAGAGACGCCCGGACGTAGGGCAAAGACGCCGCACCCATGGAAAGAGAGGTGACACCCAGACCGGTCAGCACACACGCCAGCAGCGGATCCGAAGCGGCCTCACCGCAGACACCGCAGCTCTTGCCCTCGGCCTTCGCCGCCTCGGCGGACAGCGCGACAAGGTCGAGCAGCGCCGGCTGCCACGGGTCCTGCAGCCGGGAGACCGCACCCACCTGACGGTCGGCGGCGAAGGTGTACTGCGCGAGGTCGTTCGTCCCCAGCGACAGGAACTCCACCTCCTGCAGCACCGAGCGGGCCCGCAGCGCGGCCGACGGGATCTCCACCATGGCGCCGAACTTCGCCCGCAGCCCGGCCTCGCGGCACGCGTCCGCGAACGCCTTGGCATCGGCGCGGTCCGCCACCATCGGCGCCATGACCTCGAGATAGACCGGCAGCCCCTCCGCCGCCTTCGCCAGCGCGGTTAGCTGGGTACGCAGCACGTCCGGGTGGTCGAGCAGCGTACGCAGGCCCCGCACGCCGAGCGCCGGGTTCGGCTCGTCGCCCGGGGTGAGGAAGTCCAGCGGCTTGTCGGCGCCGGCGTCCAGCACCCGCACGACGACCCGGCCCTGCGGGAACGCCTCCAGCACCTGGCGGTAGGCGGTGACCTGCTTCTCCTCCGACGGCGCGTTCTTGCTGTCGTCGAGGAAGAGGAACTCGGTCCGGAACAGACCGACACCCTCCGCGCCGGCCTCGACCGCCGCGGGCACGTCGGCGGGACCACCGATGTTCGCGAGCAGCGGCACCTTGTGACCGTCCGAGGTCGCACCCGGCCCCGTCGCGGCGGCCAGCGCGGCCTTGCGCTCGGCCGCCTCCGCCGCCAGTCGCGCCTTCTTCTCCTTGGCCGGGTTCACGAAAATCTCACCGGTGCTGCCGTCCACGGCGACGACGGTGCCCTCGGGGAGCTCCCCGGCCCCCGGCAGGGCCACCACCGCGGGCACGCCGAGCGCCCGCGCGAGAATCGCGCTGTGGCTGGTCGGTCCGCCCTCCTCGGTGACGAAGCCGAGGACGAGAGTCGGGTCGAGCAGCGCGGTGTCGGCCGGCGCCAGATCCCGGGCGATGAGAACGTACGGCTCGTCGCTGTCCGGAACCCCCGGCATCGGCACCCCGAGCAGACGCGCGACGATACGATTCCGCACGTCGTCAAGGTCTGCCACGCGGCCGGCCAGGTACTCACCGGCACCGGCCAGCAGGGCGCGGTACGCGGCGAAGGCGTCGTACACCGCGCGCTCGGCGGTGCTCCCGACGGTGATGCGCCGCTCCACGTCCGCCATCAGCTCGGGGTCCTGGGCCATCATGGCCTGCGCCTCGAGCACGGCCTGGGCCTCGCCCCCCGCCAGATTGCCACGTGCCATCAGGTCGGCCGCCACAGCTTCCACCGCCTTGCGGGCGCGCCCCTGCTCACGCTCCGCGTCCTCGGCCGGAATCTGCTTCGCGGGCGGCTCCAGGACCGCCGTCCCCATGTGCCGAACCTCGCCGATCGCCACTCCGTGACTCACACCGACGCCTCGCAGCGTTGTCTCCATCTCACCCGTCCCGATAGTGCGGCGGGTCCCGCCGCCGCGGTGGTTGTCCTACCAGCCGTCATCCGACGGCGTTGACGTCACTTCCAGAGAAAGAGACTCTCGCCGGCCTTCACGTCGCCGTCCTCACGGAGCTCGGTGAGTGCCTCGGCCGTGGCCTCCAGGGCCACGATCGGGCAGACGGGCGACTTGCCCGCGGCCTCGACGGCGGCCGGGTCCCAGCGCACCACGCCCTGACCGCGCACGACCGTGTCGCCCTTGTTCACCAGGAGCTCGAAGCCCTCGCCGTTGAGCTGCACGGTGTCGATGCCGAGATGAGTCAGCACACCGTGCCCGCTGTCGTCGACGACGACGAAGGCGTGCGGGTGCAGAGAGACGATGACGCCGTCGACGGGGGAGACCGCCTCGGAAGCCTCCCTTACGGGGTCGATGGCGGTGCCCGGGCCGACCATGGCCCCGGAGAAGACGGGATCGGGCACAGCGGCAAGGCCGATGGCGCGTCCTGCGAGCGGGGACGAGACGGTGGTCATGGGAAGCCTCCCAGGGCGGGGATCTGTACGGGCCGTCACTGCCTGTCCCGGACGGCACATTGAGCAGCAGCGTATGTCATAGGAAGTACCGGTTCCGCATAAGTGTTCCGATTAGAGGTCTAGACCACACTCCTCGCGGATTTGCACCCGTTCCGCGGCCCCGTGTAGAGTCGTTAGTCCTGTCTGAGGTTGAGCGATGCGTAGCAAGGCGTCCTCACCCCAACAGCATCCAACTCATCAGATCCTATCGCTGGATCGCCTTCTGCATGTCCGCAGGACGGTGGTCAGAAGCACCGGGAAAGCCTGATAGAGTCGGAAACGCAAGACAGCAGGATAGCAGGACCGAAGGGAAGCGCCCGGAGGAAAGCCTGAGAGAGTCTCTCGGGTGAGTACAAAGGAAG
>NZ_JAGMUO010000029.1:0-85781 GCF_019049325.1 Streptomyces sp. AC512_CC834
AAGCGGATCCGCAACGCCGCCAGAACGAACCTCGCGCAGCCGGGCAACAACTGAGCTGCAAATCCAACCCATCCACAACTCTTGACTATTGCTCCCGGCGGCGCCGGGTTCACCAATGTGTGAATGCGGTCAGGGAAAGCGTCCAGACCTTCACGCCATCCCCCGGGGCGCGGGGTTGTTCGGCGCCGCGACGCGCGCAGCCCGTCCGGTGGGCCTCCACCGCGACCCGCCCGTGCGACCGGGCGATGAATGCTGTGGAGATTCACGGGTTCTCCTGGACCGGTACTCGGCACCCAGTCCGTCGGGGTCACGAAAGACCAGGACCCAACCGATGATGCCGCGCAGTACGCCGGAGTTCTCGACGCCGAGGGCGTTGAGGTGGTCGACCCACGCCGACAGGTCAGCCCGGGTCGCGGCCGCGTAAATGACCGGATCATTGTCGTGAGGCTGAGCAGTGTCTCGCTCTGGGCGATGCGCAGGGCCGGACGCGGCACACGTCAGCGGCGGGTTTCGATCTTCAGATCGCCGCGGGTCACCGCGCGGATGTGCTCGCCGGCGAGCATGGCGTGCGGGAATCCGAGATCGATCGCGCCGGCCTCGTCGAGGCGGGCCCGCTGGGAGGCGCTGAGGTCGACCGCCAGGGCGCCCAGATTGTCCTCGAGCTGTGCGGGGGTGCGGGCGCCGATGATCGGTGCCGTCACGCCCGGCTTCTGCAGGGCCCAGGCCAGCCCGACCTGGGCCGGAGTGTGGCCCAGGTCCGCGGCGACCTCCTTCACGACATCGGCGATGCCGAGGTTGCGCTCGGTGACCGTGCCCAAGGCGATGTTGGCGCTCTTGCGGCTGCCGTCGGCTCCGGCCTTCGACGCGACCAGGTCGTCGCGGCTGTACTTGCCGGTGAGCACCCCGCCGGCCAGCGGTGAGAACGGGACCACACCCAGCCCCATCCGGCGTGCCATGGGGATCAGGTCACGTTCCCCGGTGCGTTCGATCAGGTTGTACTCCATTTGCAGCGCGACCAGCGGCGACCAGCCGCGCAGGTTGGCGATCGCCTGCATGCGCGACACCTGCCAGGCCGGGGTGCTGCAGATAGCCAGGTAAAGGACCTTGCCCTGCCGGACCAGATCCTGCATACCTCGCAGAATCTCGTCGACCGACGTCGTGTCGTCCCACACGTGCAAGTAGAGCAGATCGATGTAGTCCGTGTTCAGCCGTCGCAGACTGGACTCCACCGACGCGAACAGGTTCTTGCGGTGCGCGCCCCCAGAATTCGGATCGCCGGGCCGACGCAGCGTCGAGTATTTCGTCGCCAGCACCAGGCTTTCGCGGTTGTCGCGGGCGAATTCGCCCAGCAGACGCTCGGAGCTGCCATTGGTGTACGAGACGGCGGTGTCGATGAAGTTGCCGCCGCGCTCGACGTAGAGTTCGAACAGCTTGCGTGCCTCGTCCGGTTCGGCGCCCCAGCCCCAGTCGGTGCCGAAGGTCGCCGCGCCCAGCGCCAGCGGTGAGACCCGCAGCCCGGAGCGGCCCAGTAGCCGGTAAGTGTCGAGGGTGAGCGACATCGCGTTCTCCTATGCTTGTGATCCGTTGTCGGGCACAAGTCTGTGACCGCGGCGAGCCGCGGATAAGGGAACGTCTGGACCCACAGGACTTCGGCCTGCCGTCGCGTCGGCAGGCCCGGCGGACCCCGGGACTGCGCCGCGAAGAGGTCGCTGAACTGGCCGGGGTCAGCATCGACTACATCGTGCGGCTGGAACAAGCCCGCGGGCTGCGGCCCTCAGGGGACGTGGTGGAGGCGCTGGCCCGGGCACTGCGCCTGGCACCCGACGAACGCGCCTACCTTTTCGACCTGGCCCAGCAGCGCCCCCGTAACGCCGACAAGCTCGCCACCACCGCGGCGCCGCCGTTGGCCCGGCTGGTCACCGACCTGTCGCCGTTGCCGTCCATGCTGATGAACCACCGCTACGACATCCTGGCCTGGAACAGCGAAATGGCGAGCCTGCTCCTGGATTTCGACACCCTGCCGCTCAGCGCAATTCGATGTGGCTGTGCCTGATGCATCCGCAGATACGCGAGTTCTATGTCGACCGCGAAAGCGTCGTGCGGGACGGGGTTGCCCACCTGCGCACTGCGTGGGCCGCGCATCCGGAGGACCAGGCGTTGACGGATCTTATCGCCGAATTCACTCGTGACGAGGAATTCGCGCGACTGTGGACCGAGCGAGACGCCAGGGTCAAGGGCCGCGGGCGCAAGGTGATGCGGCATCCGGACATCGGTGTGATCGCGTTGCACTTCGAAACGCTCACGCCACTTCAGGATCCGGACCAGCGGTTGGTGATCTACCGCGCCGCGGACGATGAGAGCCAGTCGGCATTGGACCGGTTGTGCGCCCGGTGATGTCGAACCGTCCAGTGGTGGCCTGAGCCGGACCGTCGTGGCGGCCGTGGTCGAAGCATCGTTCCGGCACCGGGATGCGGTAAGACCCGTCCGCGGCTCGCGCCGCCGGCAGGGGCGGCCCTACCCCCCCGCCAGGACGGTGCACACCAAGACTCTGCCCTCTGGCCTGTGCCTACAGCACCGGCAGCGACTTCCGCAGCTCGAACGCCGTCACCTGGGAGCGGTACTCCTCCCACTCCTGGCGCTTGTTGCGGAGGAAGAAGTCGAAGACGTGTTCGCCGAGGGTCTCGGCGACCAGGTCGCTGCGTTCCATCAGGGCGAGGGCCTCGCCGAGGTTCTGGGGGAGGGGCTCGATGCCCAGGGCGCGGCGTTCCCCGTCGGAGAGGGCCCAGACGTCGTCCTCGGCGCCCGGCGGGAGTTCGTAGCCCTCCTCGATGCCCTTGAGGCCGGCGGCCAGCAGGACGGCGTAGGTGAGGTACGGGTTGGCGCCGGAGTCGATGGAGCGGACCTCCACGCGGGCCGAGCCGGTCTTGCCGGGCTTGTACATGGGGACGCGGACCAGGGCGGAGCGGTTGTTGTGGCCCCAGCAGATGTAGGAGGGGGCCTCGCCGCCCGCTCCGGCCGTGCGCTCGCTGCCGCCCCAGATGCGCTTGTAGCTGTTCACCCACTGGTTGGTGACCGCCGAGATCTCCGCCGCGTGCCGCAGCAGGCCCGCGATGAAGGAGCGGCCGACCTTCGAGAGCTGGTACTCGGCGCCGGACTCGTAGAACGCGTTGCGGTCGCCCTCGAAGAGGGAGAGGTGGGAGTGCATGCCCGAGCCGGGATATTCGGAGAACGGCTTCGGCATGAAGGTGGCCTGGAGGCCCTGCTCCAGCGCGACCTGCTTCATGACCAGGCGGAAGGTCATGATGTTGTCGGCGGTGGAGAGCGCGTCCGCGTAGCGCAGGTCGATCTCCTGCTGGCCGGGGGCGCCCTCGTGGTGGGAGAACTCCACCGAGATGCCCATCGACTCCAGCATGGTGATCGCCTGGCGGCGGAAGTCCATGCCGATGTTCTGCGGGGTGTGGTCGAAGTAGCCGGAGTTGTCGGCGGGGGTGGGGATCGTGCCGTCGACCGGCTTGTCCTTCAGCAGGAAGAACTCGATCTCCGGGTGGGTGTAGAAGGTGAAGCCCAGGTCGGAGGTGCGGGCCAGGGCGCGCTTGAGGACGTAGCGCGGGTCCGCGAAGGACGGCGAGCCGTCCGGCATGAGGATGTCGCAGAACATGCGGGCCGTGCCGGGGGCCTCCGCGCGCCAGGGCAGCACCTGGAAGCTCGACGGGTCCGGCTTGGCGATCATGTCGGACTCGTAGACCCGGGCGAAGCCCTCGATCGCCGAGCCGTCGAAGCCGATGCCCTCGTCGAAGGCCTGCTCCAGCTCGGCCGGGGCCACGGCGACGGACTTGAGGAAGCCCAGAACGTCCGTGAACCACAGGCGTACGAACCGGATGTCGCGCTCCTCCAGCGTCCGGATCACGAACTCCTGCTGCTTGTCCATCTTCAGCTTCCCCATCCTTGCTGGTCAGACCGCCTGTCTCCGGTACGGCGGGAGGCCGCCCTGCACCCGAGCATCACACCACAGCGCCGTTACGTACGCGTTGCGGACCCCGGTCGGCCGACCCACCCCGTGACCGCAGCGTAGAGGCCACCTGTTCGATCGGGCCATTCCTGGGATCCGGGCGGGACGGATCCGGTGCCCGCCCTACGAAGGACCGGCCCCGCGCCATTACGATCAGCGGACCTCACGCTCCTCCGTCTCCCGAATACTTCCCAGAAGGGCAATACCCCATGGGTTCCGCCAAGAAGAGCAGCAACGGCGCGCGACAGGCCCGCATAGCCGAGATGCGGCGTGCCGAGGAGTCCCGCGAGCGCCGGAACCGGATCCTCGTGATCGCGGTCAGCACCGTGGTCGTCGCCGGTCTCGTCGTCGGCGGCGTCTTCCTCGTCCGGTCGCAGTCCGACGACTCCGCCGACGACACGGCGTCCGACGGCAAGACCTCCGGCAAGTTCGTCACCGGCGAGGACGGGGTGCGGACCTGGAAGGGCGACCTGGGGCGCAACCACGTCACCAAGGAGGTGACCTACCCGGTCGAGCCCCCGGTCGGCGGCGACCACAACCAGGTCTGGATGAACTGCAACGGCGACGTCTACACCGAGCCGCTGAACAACGAGAACGCCGTGCACTCGCTCGAGCACGGCGCCGTCTGGGTGACGTACACCGACAAGGCGCCGAAGGCCGACGTCGAGAAGCTGGCTGCCAAGGTCAAGAAGACGCCGTACTCGCTGATGAGCCCCGACGACAAGCAGAAGGACCCGATCATGCTGTCCGCCTGGGGCCACCAGCGCACGGTGACCGGCGCCGACGACCCGAACGTGGACAAGTTCTTCGAGAAGTTCGTCCAGGGCGAGCAGACCCCCGAGCCGGGGGCCGCGTGCACCAACGGGCTGTCCGAGTGACCCCGAAACGGGCCGGCTGGATCGCGGGGGCCACGGCCGCTGTGCTCGTCGGGGCCGGCGGGATCACCTACGCGGTCGCCGGGGACGACGGCGGCAGCCGGGTCCCGGCCGCCGACTCCGCGGACGCCGGGTTCGCCCGCGACATGTCGGTCCACCACCAGCAGGCCGTGGAGATGTCGTACATCGTGCGCGACCGCACCGACGACGAGGAGGTGCGGCGGCTCGCGTACGACATCGCGCAGACCCAGGCCAACCAGCGCGGCATGATGATCGGCTGGCTCGACCTGTGGGCGCTGCCGAAGGTGTCGTCCGACCCGCCCATGACCTGGATGGGCATGGGCGGCGCGCCCTCCGCCGGTGAGGGCTCGCTGATGCCGGGGATGGCCACCGACGCGGAGATGGAGAAGCTCGGGACGCTGAACGGCAGGCAGGCCGAGGTCTACTACCTCAAGCTGATGACCGAGCACCACAAGGGCGGCGTCCACATGGCCAAGGGGTGCGCCGAGAAGTGCTCGGTCGGCGTGGAGAAGCGGCTGGCCCGGGGCATGGTCGAGTCGCAGGAGTCGGAGATCCGGCTGATGGCCGACCTGCTGGCCGAGCGGGGCGCGAAGCCGCGGGCCTGAGCGGTCGGACGGAAGCGGTCGGACGTGAGCGGCCCGACGTGAGCGGTCGGACATGAGGTGGCAATCGGTGTGTCACCCCATTGCGTCGTTCTGACGATTACACTGGCCGCGTGCCTCGACTACGACTCGCCCTGAACCAGATCGACTCCACCGTCGGCGACATCGACGAGAACGCCGAGTCGGTCCTCCGCTGGACCCGGCACTCCGCCGGGCAGGGGGCCCACCTGGTGGCGTTCCCCGAGATGATGCTGACCGGGTATCCCGTCGAGGACCTGGCCCTCAGGTCGTCCTTCGTGGAGGCGTCCCGAGCCGCTCTGCGCACGCTCGCGGCGCGGCTCGCCGAGGAGGGCCTGGGCGGGGTGCCGGTGGTCGTCGGTTACCTCGACCGCTCGGCGACCGACCGGCCGAGGTACGGCCAGCCGGCCGGCGCCCCGCAGAACTCGGCGGCCGTGCTGTACGGCGGCGAGGTGGCGCTGAGCTTCGCCAAGCACCACCTGCCGAACTACGGCGTCTTCGACGAGTTCCGCTACTTCGTGCCCGGCGACACCATGCCCGTCGTACGCGTGCGCGGGGTCGACGTGGCGCTGGCCATCTGCGAGGACCTGTGGCAGGACGGCGGCCGGGTGCCCGCCGCCCGCTCGGCCCGGGCCGGACTCCTGCTCTCCGTCAACGCCTCCCCGTACGAGCGCGACAAGGACGACACCCGGCTGGAGCTGGTGCGCAGGCGGGCGCAGGAGGCCGGGTGCACGACCGCCTACCTCGCGATGGTCGGCGGGCAGGACGAGTTGGTCTTCGACGGCGACTCGATCGTGGTCGACCGGGACGGGAAGGTCGTGGCGCGGGCGCCGCAGTTCTCCGAGGGCTGCGTGGTGCTGGACCTCGACCTGCCCGCCGCCGAGGCCTGGGCGCAGGCGCCCACGGGCGTGGTGGACGACGGGCTGCGCATCGACCGGGTGGTGCTGTCCGAGGAGCCGGTGCCCGGGGAATCCGTGCCCGGGGAATCCGTGTCCGGGGAGTCGGTGTCCGGGGAGTCGGTGCCCGGCGACGGGCCCGCGCTGTCCGGCGGGCACGCCGAGCCGCTGGACGACGACGAGGAGGTCTACTCGGCCCTGGTCGTCGGACTGCGCGCGTACGTCGCGAAGAACGGCTTCCGCTCCGTGCTGGTCGGCCTCTCCGGCGGCATCGACTCCGCGCTGGTCGCGGCCATCGCCTGCGACGCGCTCGGCGCGCAGCACGTGTACGGCGTCTCCATGCCGTCCAAGTACTCCTCCGAGCACTCCAAGGACGACGCGGCCGAGATGGCCCGGCGCACCGGACTGAACTACCGCACCGTGGCCATCGAGCCGATGTTCGACGCGTACATGGGCGCGCTGGACCTGACCGGCCTCGCCGAGGAGAACCTCCAGTCACGGCTGCGCGGGACGCTGCTGATGGCGATCTCCAACCAGGAGGGCCACCTCGTGCTGGCGCCCGGCAACAAGTCGGAGCTGGCGGTCGGGTACTCGACGCTGTACGGCGACTCGGTGGGCGCGTACGGGCCCATCAAGGACGTGTACAAGACCTCCGTCTTCCGCCTCGCCGAATGGCGCAACCGCGCGGCTCTGGACCGGGGCCGGACCCCGCCGATCCCCGAGAACTCGATCACCAAGCCGCCGAGCGCCGAACTGCGGCCCGGCCAGGTCGACACGGACTCGCTGCCGGACTACCCGGTGCTCGACGCGATCCTCGCCCTGTACGTCGACCGGGACCGGGGCGCGGACGAGATCGTGGCCGCCGGGTACGACCGGGAGCTGGTGACGAAGACGCTGCGCATGGTCGACACCGCAGAGTACAAACGGCGGCAGTACCCGCCTGGCACCAAGATCTCGGCCAAGGGCTTCGGCAAGGACCGCCGCCTGCCGGTCACCAACCGCTGGCGGGAGACCGGCTGAGGCGGCGGCGGGCGCCCCGGAGGGGACGGCTAGCGCTACCGCTTCAGGTCCGCCAGCGCCTTGTGCAGCGGCTCCGCCTCGCGGCGCCGGTACTCCTGGATCGCCCAGCCGTTGCCGTCCGGGTCCTTGAAGTACATGAAGGTGGCGCCGTCGTCCGGCGCGTACTGGACCGGCTCCGAGACCTCCAGGCCGCGCGCGGTCAGCTCCGCGTGGGCCGCCTTGATGTCGGCGACGCAGAGCTGGAGGCCCTGGTACGCACCGGATTCCGGCCGGGTCTGGCCCTGCGCCATGTCCCAGATGGCCTCGCCGAGGGCGATCGAACAGCCGGAGCCCGGAGGCGTGAGCTGGACGATCCGCATCCCCGGCATGACCTCCTGGTCGATGTCGACGTGGAAGCCGACCTTGTCGCGGTAGAAGTCCCGCGCCCGGTCGATGTCGGTGACGGGCAGCGGGATCACTTCGAGGGTGAAGTCCATGGCATGACTCCTTCGTCAGTAGTGATAGCGGGCCTGCACGATGACCAGTACGCCGTCGGCGGGCTTGTACACAAGACGGTGCGTGTCGTCGATGCGCCGTGACCAGTAGCCCGACAGGTCGCCCTTGAGGGGCTCCGGCTTGCCGATGCCCTTGAACGGGTCACGGGTGATGTCGGTGATCAGTCTGTTGATCCGCTTGGTCACCTTCCGGTCGCTCTCGGCCCAGTGGACGTAGTCCTCCCAGCCGTGGGACGTGAAAGTGATTCTCACGCGCGCTCCGCGTCCGGATCGATCAGCTCGCGCCGCCTCGCCTCGCCCGCCTCGGCCTCCGCGATGGAGTCGAGCAGACGGCGGGCGTTCCTCGGCGAGCGCAGGAGATGCACCGTCTCCGTCCACGCCGTGAAGTCCTCCTCGGACATGAGCACGGCGTTTCCCTTGCGGGAGGTGATGTGCACCGGGGCGTGGTCCTCGTTGACCTGCTCTATCAGCGGGAACAGGTTCTGTCGGGCTTCGCTGGCGGTGATGGACATACCAGTGCCTCCCTTCCTCGGCTTGTACAAGATATCGTACGACTCTGGAGCGGTCCACCGGAGACCGGGAATGAGACCGGGACTGAAGCCCGGACTGAGGCCGGGACCGGTACGCCCCGGCGCCCGCGCGCGGCTCCCCGGTTACGCTCAGGCCGTAGACCTTGATCCCACAGGTCCGGACAGGAGGCCGAGATGACGGCGCCGGGGCGCAGGAGCAGTACCTTCACGCGGCTGCTGCGGCACGGTTTCACCGATCCCTCGGCCGCCGAACGGATGCTGGACGGCGTGGAGCTGGCCGAGCTGCGCGCCGACCCCGTCCTGCTGGAGGCGCTGGGCGCCACCGCCGACCCGGACCTCGCCCTGTTCGGACTGGTGCGGCTCCTGGAGGCGCAGCCCGCCCCCACCGCCCGCCAAGAGCTGCTGGACACCCTGATAGCGGCCAAGCCGCTGCGCGACCGCCTCCTCGGTGTGCTCGGCGCCTCCGAGGCGCTCGCCGACCACCTCGCCCGGCACTCCGGCGACTGGCAGGCCCTGGTGACGTACGAGCCGCGGGACCTGCACCCCGGCGTCGAGGAGTTCGAGCGGGGGCTGGCCGAGGCCACCGACCCGGTGTCCCTGCGCGTCGCCTACCGGCGCTGCCTGCTGTCCATCGCCGCCCGTGACGTGTGCGGCACCATCGACGTCGCCGAGACCGCCGCCGAGCTGGCCGACCTCGCCACCGCGACCCTGCGCGCCGCCCTGGCCCTCGCCGAGGCCGCCGCACCCGAGGACGCGGCGAGGTGCCGGCTGGCGGTGATCGCGATGGGCAAGTGCGGCGGCCACGAGCTGAACTACGTCTCCGACGTCGACGTCATCTTCGTGGCCGAGTCCGCGGAAGGCACGGCCGGGAGCCACGACGCCGACGAGACCAAGGCGCTGCGGGCCGCGACCTCGCTCGCCTCGCACATGATGCGGATCTGCTCCGAGACGACCGTCGAGGGCTCCATCTGGCCCGTCGACGCCAACCTCCGCCCCGAGGGCCGCAACGGCCCGCTGGTGCGCACCCTCAGCAGCCACGTCGCCTACTACCAGCGCTGGGCCAAGACCTGGGAGTTCCAGGCGCTGCTCAAGGCCCGTCCGGTGGCCGGCGACCCCGGCCTCGGCGCCGAGTACGTCGCCGCCCTCCAGCCCCTGGTGTGGCAGGTCGCCGACCGCGAGAACTTCGTCCCGGACGTGCAGAAGATGCGCCGCCGGGTGGTGGAGAACATCCCCGTCGCCGAGGTGGACCGGCAGCTCAAGCTGGGCCCCGGCGGCCTCAGGGACGTCGAGTTCGCCGTGCAGCTCCTCCAGCTCGTGCACGGGCGGGCGGACACCTCCCTGCACAGCGGCACGACGCTGGACGCGCTCGACGCCCTCGCCACCGGCGGCTACGTCGGCCGCGCCGACGCCGCCCAGCTCGACGAGGCGTACCGCTTCCTGCGCTCCATGGAGCATCGCATCCAGTTGCACCGGCTGCGCCGCACCCACCTCGTGCCCGAGGACGAGGCCGACCTGCGCCGCATGGGACGCTCCCTGGGCATGCGCACCGACCCGGTCACCGGGCTGCTGCGCGCGTGGAAGCGGCACTCCTCCGTCGTACGCCGGCTTCACGAGAAGCTCTTCTACCGGCCGCTGCTCGACGCCGTCGCCCAGCTCGCGCCCGGCGAGGTCCGGCTGAGCCCCGAGGCGGCGCGGGAGCGGCTGGTCGCCCTCGGGTACGCCGACCCGGCCGCCGCGCTCCGCCACCTGGAGGCGCTGGCGTCCGGTGTCACCCGCAAGGCGGCCATCCAGCGCACCCTGCTGCCCGTGCTGCTCGGCTGGTTCGCCGACTCCGCCGACCCGGACGCCGGGCTGCTGGGCTTCCGCAAGGTCTCCGACGCGCTCGGCAAGACCCCCTGGTACCTCAGGCTGCTGCGGGACGAGGGCGCCGCGGCCGAGAACCTGGCCCGCGTGCTCTCCGCCGGGCGGCTCGCCCCCGACCTCCTGATGCGGGCCCCCGAGGCCGTCGCCCTGCTCGGGGACGGCGTCGCCGGGGGACTGGCGCCACGCGGACGGGTCCAGCTCGAGCAGGAGATACTCGCCGCGGTCCGTCGCGCCGACGGCGCCGAACAGGCGGTCACCGCGGCACGCGGCGTACGGCGCCGGGAGCTGTTCCGTACGGCCGCCGCGGACATCGTCGGCTCCTACGGCACCGAGGCGCAGCCCGTCGAGGCCGACCAGGGCGCCCTGGTGGACCTGGTCGGCGGCGCGGTGTCCGACCTGACGGCGGCGACGCTGGCCGGGACGCTGCGGGCGGTCGTGCGGGAGAAGTGGGGCGACACCCTGCCGACCCGGTTCGCGGTCATCGGCATGGGCCGCTTCGGCGGACACGAGCTCGGCTACGGCTCGGACGCCGACGTGCTGTTCGTGCACGAGCCCCGCGACGGGGTGGGCGAGCGGGAGGCGGGGGACGCCGCCAACAAGGTCGTCTCCGAGATGCGGCGCCTGCTCCAGGTGTCCAGCGCCGACCCGCCGCTGCTCATCGACGCCGACCTGCGGCCCGAGGGCAGGTCGGGGCCGCTGGTGCGCACCCTGAAGTCGTACGAGGCCTACTACCGGCGCTGGTCGCTCGGGTGGGAGTCGCACGCGCTGCTGCGGGCCGAGTTCGTCGCCGGTGACCAGGACCTGGGGCGGCGGTTCATCGAGCTGGTCGATCCGCTGCGGTACCCGGCGGACGGGCTCGGCGAGGACGCCGTACGGGAGATCCGGCGGCTCAAGGCCCGGATGGAGTCCGAGCGGATGCCGCGCGGGGCGGACCCCAAGCTGCACGCCAAACTGGGTCCCGGCGGCCTCTCCGACGTGGAGTGGACCGTGCAACTGCTCCAGTTGCGGCACGGTCACGCGGAGGCCGGGCTGCGGACCACCCGGACGCGCGCGGCCCTGGCCGCCGCACGCGACGCCGGCCTCATCTCCGAGGAGCACACCGAGACCCTCGACGAGGCCTGGGTCCTGGCGACACGCGTCCGCAACGCCGTGATGCTGGTCCGCGGCCGCGCCGCCGACACCTTCCCCAGCGATCCGCGCGAGCTGGCGGCCGTGGGCCGCTACCTGGGCCACGGCCCCGGCCACGCGGGCGACATGCTCGACGAGTACCGCCGCACGGCCCGCAGGGCCCGGGCGGTGGTGGAGGAGCTGTTCTACGCGTAGTCGCAGCCTGCGGGCAACCCCAGCCTGCGGGCAATCTCAGCCTGCGGGCCGGATGCCGACGCCCGGGTGGGCCCAACGCCTACGCCCGCCCGGGCAACCGCACCCTCCGCCGCGCAGCGCCCGGCACCACCCGGGGCAACGCGTACGGCAGGCGGCCGTACCAGAGCAGAGCCACGCCGTACCCGAACGCCAGGCACATCAGGCCCCCCACCGCGTCCAGCCAGAAGTGGTTGGCGGTCGCCACGATCACCACCAGCGTGAGCGCCGGGTACACCAGACCCAGCACCCGCACCCACGGCACCGACGCCAGCGCGAAGATCGTCAGCCCGCACCACACGGACCAGCCGATGTGCATCGACGGCATCGCCGCGTACTGGTTGGACATGTTCTTCAGGTCCCCGGACGCCATCGAACCCCACGTCTGGTGCACCATCACCGTGTCGACGAAGTGCCCGCCGTTCATCAGCCGGGGCGGGGCCAGCGGATACAGGTAGTAGCCGACCAGGGCGACGCCGGTGGTGGCGAAGAGGACGAGCCGGGTCGCGGCGTAGCGGCCGGGATGGCTGCGGTAGAGCCACACCAGCACACCCAGCGTCACCACGAAGTGCAGCGTGGCGTAGTAGTAGTTCATGCCGACGACGAGCCAGGTCACCGAGTTCACGGCGTGGTTGACCGACTCCTCCACGGCGATGCCGAGTTGCTGCTCGACGCGCCAGATCCAGTCGGCGTTGCGCAGCGCCGCCGCCCGCTGTTCCGGTACCGCGTTGCGGACCAGGGAGTACGTCCAGTAACTGAGCCCGATCAGCAGGATCTCGAACCACAGACGTGGCCGGCGCGGGGCACGAAGCCGGGCCCGGAACCGGGCCCGGAGCCGACGCAGAGGGCCCCGCCCCGTCCGCTCGGTGACGGGGTGCGGAACGCGGTCCTGCAGGCGTTCCCGAGTCGTCACGGTCGCGTCACCCATAGGCATCAAGTCTGCCAGAAAAGCCCTCTTGTACCGATCATCCTCCCGTCTGCCGCGGCCCGCATCCGCCGGCCGGAGGGAGGTTCAGGAGCGCTTGCGCTCGCCCGGTGCCGACGCCGTCGAGCCGCGTACCACCAGCTCCGGCATGAACACGAACTCACTGTGCGGCGCGGGGGTTCCGCCGATCTCCTCGAGCAGCGTGCGTACCGCCGCCTGCCCCATCGCCGGGACCGGTTTGCGGACGGTCGTCAGCGGCGGGTCGGTGAACGCGATCAGCGGCGAGTCGTCGAAGCCGACGACCGAGATGTCCTTGGGCACGTCCAGGCCGCGCTGCCGCGCCGCGCGTATCGCGCCCAGCGCCATCATGTCGCTGGCGCAGACCACCGCAGTGCAGTCGCGGTCGATGAGCGCGGTGGCCGCCGCCTGGCCGCCCTCCAGGGTGTAGAGCGAGTGCTGGACCAGCTCCTTCTCCACGGTCTCGGCGCCGAGGCCGAGCTGGTCCTGGAGGGTGCGGACGAACCCCTCGATCTTGCGCTGCACCGGCACGAACCGCTTCGGCCCGAGGGCCAGCCCGATACGCGTGTGACCGAGCGAGACGAGGTGCGTGACCGCCAGGCTCATCGCGGCCCGGTCGTCGGGGGAGATGAACGGCGCCTGCACCTTCGACGAGAAGCCGTCGACCAGGACGAACGGCACGCCCTGCGCGCGCAGCCGCTCGTAGCGCTGCATGTCGGCGGTGGTGTCGGCGTGCAGCCCCGAGACGTAGATGATGCCGGCGACCCCGCGGTCGACCAGCATCTCGGTCAGCTCGTCCTCGGTGGAGCCGCCCGGGGTCTGGGTGGCGAGGACCGGCGTGTAGCCCTGGCGGGTCAGCGCCTGGCCGATGACCTGGGCCAGCGCAGGGAATATCGGGTTCTCCAGCTCCGGCGTGATCAGGCCCACCAGGCCCTCGCTGCGCTGTCGCAGCCGCACGGGCCGCTCGTAGCCCAGCACGTCGAGCGCGGCGAGTACGGACTGGCGGGTGGTGGCGGCGACGCCCGGCTTCCCGTTGAGGACGCGGCTGACGGTCGCTTCGCTCACCCCCGCCTGGGCGGCGATGTCGGCAAGCCGTGTGGTCACAGGGGTGGACTGTACCTGTCGGCCGCCGCCTTGCACACCGATCGGGCGCCGTGCACGGCCGGTTGGACGGCTCGGCGGACGGCCCGGCGCGGGCTGCTGCGTCATCGCGCTCCCTCAAGAAAGTGGCGGCAAGAGCTTGCAGAGTCTTGCACAACCGGCCCGATACCGCTCGAGCCCCGTAAACAAGCGTCTCATAGCGGTCGCCGAGAGGTCACGCCCGGATAACTTCGGAGATCTCTTGCACTTTTTTGCTGCAAGACCTTTCCGTCGAGCTTTCAACGCTGTTACGTTCACGTCGCTCGGCGGCGGCAACGACGCGGCCGACAGTGGCAGGAGCGGCGGACGGGCCCGCACCCTGCACCACACGGGCTTTCACCCTCAAGGAGAACTCATGCGGCGTGGCATAGCGGCCACCGCGCTGGTGGCGTCCCTCGCCCTGGCGGCGACGGCGTGCGGCGGGGACGGCGACAGCGACAGCGAGTCGGGCGGACCGGTCACCATCACGTACTGGGACACCTCGAACGCGACCAACGAGGCGCCGACCTACAAGGCCCTGGTCAAGGAGTTCGAGGCCGCCAACAAGGACGTCAAGGTCAACTACGTCAACGTCCCCTTCGACCAGGCGCAGAACAAGTTCGACACCGCCGCCGGTTCGTCGGGCGCCCCGGACGTGCTGCGCGCCGAGGTCGGCTGGACCCCCGCCTTCGCCAAGAAGGGCTTCTTCCTGCCGCTGGACGGCACCGAGGCCCTCGCCGAGCAGGACAAGTTCCAGCCCAACCTGATCGAGCAGGCCAAGTACGAGGGCAAGACCTACGGCGTCCCGCTGGTCACCGACACCCTCGCCTTCGTCTACAACAAGGCCCTGTTCAAGAAGGCCGGCGTCGAGGTCCCGGGGACCTGGGAGGACCTGAAGAAGGCCGCCGCCACCATCAAGGACAAGACCGGCACCGACGGCTACTGGGCCTCCACGGCCGGCTACTACGCGCAGCCGTTCCTGTACGGCGAGGGCACCGACACGGTCGACGCCGAGGCCGAGAAGGTCACCGTCAACTCGCCCGAGGCGAAGAAGGCGTACGGCACCTGGCTGAGCCTGTTCGACGGCAAGGGCCTGCACAAGGCCGACGTCACCGCCGACGCCTACGCCCACATCCAGGAGGCGTTCGTCAGCGGCAAGGTCGCCTCGATCATCCAGGGCCCGTGGGAGATCACCAACTTCTACAAGGGCTCGGCGTTCAAGGACAAGAACAACCTCGGCATCGCCACCGTCCCGGCCGGCTCCACCGGCAAGGCGGGCGCCCCGACCGGCGGCCACAACCTGTCGGTGTACGCCGGCTCGGACAAGGCCCACCAGGAGGCGTCGCTGAAGTTCGTGAAGTTCATGACCTCGGCGAAGTCCCAGGAGACCGTCGCCCTGAAGAACTCCACGCTGCCCACCCGCGACGACGCGTACACCGACAAGGTCAAGGCCGACCCGGGCATCGCCGGCTTCCAGACGGTCCTGCCCGCCGCCCAGCCGCGCCCGGCCCTGCCGGAGTACAGCTCCCTGTGGGGTCCGCTGGACGACGAGCTGCCCCAGATCGCCGGTGGCAAGAAGTCCCTGGACGAGGGCCTGGGCGACGCCGAGACCGCGATCGCCAAGCTGGTGCCGGACTTCAGCAAGTAGATCCACCCGACCGTCGGGTCCCCGCACTGGGGGAGGGACCCGGCGGTCACCGCCCGTACGCCGCACCCTGATCGTCCGGTCTTCCGATCGTCCGATCTTCCTTATGCTCGCTCCCGAAGGTGTCGAACCATGACAGTCGCCATCGACCGCGCGACCGGCAAGCGCCGCGGTGACCGCACCCCGCGGCCCGGCCTCGGCCGGCGTCTGAAAGACGGCTACCAGAAGCACTGGTACGCCTACGCCATGATCGCGCCGGTGGCCGTCGTGATCGGCGTCCTCGTGCTGTATCCGCTGGGGTACGGCTTCTACCTCACCCTCACCGACGCCAACAGCCTCAACACGGGCCGCACGATCGGCGTCAACGAGATCGAGGCCACCTACCAGTTCGTCGGCCTGGACAACTACGCCGACATCCTGTGGGGCCCGACGGCGTACGACCGCTTCTGGTCGCACTTCATCTGGACCATCGTGTGGACGGCGGTCTGCGTCGGACTGCACTTCTGCATCGGCCTCGGGCTCGCCCTGCTGCTCAACCAGAAGCTGCGCGGCCGCACCTTCTACCGGCTGATCCTGGTCCTGCCGTGGGCCGTGCCCACCTTCGTCACGGTCTTCGGCTGGCGCTTCATGCTCGCCGACGCCGGCATCGTCAACTCCGCCCTGGACTGGCTGCACCTGCCGACCCCCGCCTGGCTGGAGGACAGCTTCTGGCAGCGGTTCTCGGCGATCATGGTCAACACCTGGTGCGGTGTGCCGTTCATGATGGTCTCGCTCCTCGGCGGCCTGCAGTCCATCGACAACACCCTGTACGAGGCCTCCGAGATGGACGGCGCAAACGCCTGGCAGCGCTTCCGCTACGTCACGCTCCCCGGTCTGAGGTCGGTCAGCTCCACCGTCGTCCTGCTGGGCATCATCTGGACCTTCAACCAGTTCGCTGTGATCTTCCTGCTGTTCGGCAACACCGCCCCCGACGCGCAGATCCTCGTCACCTGGGCGTACCAGCTCGGCTTCGGACAGCAGCCGCGCGACTTCGCGCAGTCCGCCGCGTACGGCATCCTGCTGCTGGCCATCCTGATCGTCTTCACCTCCTTCTACCGCCGCTGGCTGAACCGCAACGAGCAGCAGCTCGCGAACTGAGGCAGGAGCCGCCATGAGTACAAGCACCGCGCCGACCAAGGCCCCTGCCGAGCAGGTCACCGCGTCCACCGCACCGCCGCGCAAGGTCCGCGGCCGCGGCGAACGCAGCCGCGCCGCCTCCCTCGCCTCCCACGGCATCCTGACCTTCGCGAGCCTCGTCGCGCTCTTCCCGGTCGCCTGGCTGGTCTTCCTCTCCCTCGGCCCGGACAAGAACGACTACCTGCATCCCGAGCGCATCTGGTCGAAGATGTCCTTCGACAACTACGCGTTCGTGCTCCAGCACACGAACTTCTTCGACTGGCTGAAGAGTTCGCTGATCGTCTCGCTGGGCACCACGGTCATCGGCGTCATGGTCGCCGCCACCACCGGCTACGCGGTCTCGCGGATGCGCTTCCCGGGCTACAAGAAGCTCATGTGGGTCCTGCTGGTCACCCAGATGTTCCCCATCGCGGTACTGATCGTGCCGATGTACCAGATCCTGTCGAAGCTCCAGCTCATCGACAACTACTTCGGCCTGGTCCTCGTCTACTGCTCCACCGCGGTGCCGTACTGCGCGTGGCTGCTCAAGGGCTACTTCGACACCATCCCGTTCGAGATCGACGAGGCCGGGCGCGTGGACGGGCTGAGCCCCTTCGGCACGTTCTTCCGGCTGATCCTGCCGCTCGCCCGGCCGGGCCTCGCGGTGGCCGGCTTCTACAGCTTCATCACCGCCTTCGGCGAGGTCGCCTTCGCCTCGACGTTCATGCTGAGCGACACGAAGTACACCTTCGCGGTCGGACTCCAGAGCTTCGTCAGTGAACACGACGCGCAGCGCAACCTGATGGCCGCCACCGCCGTGCTCGTCGCGATACCCGTCTCCGCGTTCTTCTACCTCGTGCAGAAGAACCTGGTGACCGGCCTCACCGCCGGCGGCACGAAGGGCTGACCGCCCGACCCGGGGAAACGTCCGGCCGCGGTGCCCATCCGACCCCGCTGCACCGCGGCCGGTCACCTCGTCGCCCCCATGCCCCCATGCCCCCATGCCCCCATGCCCCCAGGCCGCCACGCCGCCACGTCTCCACGCCTTCATGACCAGACTTCCGTTACGTACCAAGGACGCCATGAGCCAGCAGCACTCCGCCGCACCGGCCCCCACCTCCGCCGTCGCCACCGTCCCCAAGCGCCGTGACTGGTGGCGGGACGCGGTCATCTACCAGGTGTATCCGCGCAGCTTCGCCGACAGCAACGGCGACGGCATGGGCGACCTGGAGGGTGTCCGCACCCGCCTGCCGTACCTGCGCGACCTGGGCGTGGACGCCGTGTGGCTCAGCCCCTTCTACGCCTCCCCGCAGGCCGACGGCGGCTACGACGTCGCCGACTACCGGGCCGTCGACCCCATGTTCGGCACCCTCCTGGACGCCGACGCGCTGATCCGCGACGCCCACGCGCTGGACCTGCGCATCATCGTCGACCTGGTCCCGAACCACTCCTCCGACCAGTACGAGTGGTTCAAACGCGCCCTCGCCGAGGGCCCCGGCTCCCCCTCCAGGGACCGCTACCACTTCCGCCCCGGCAAGGGGAAGAACGGCGAACTGCCCCCCAACGACTGGGAGTCCATCTTCGGCGGCCCCGCCTGGACCCGCGTCACCGAGCCCGACGGCACGCCGGGGGAGTGGTACCTGCACCTGTTCGCCCCCGAGCAGCCCGACTTCAACTGGGAGCACCCGGCCGTCGGCGACGAGTTCCGCTCCATCCTGCGGTTCTGGCTGGACATGGGCGTGGACGGCTTCCGCATCGACGTCGCCCACGGCATGGTGAAGGCCGAGGGCCTGCCCGACCTCGGATCCCACGAACAGGTGAAGCTGCTGGGCAACGATGTCATGCCGTTCTTCGACCAGGACGGCGTCCACGCCATCTACCGCCAGTGGCGGCTCATCCTCGACGAGTACAGCGGCGAGCGCATCTTCGTCGCCGAGGCGTGGACCCCGACCGTCGAGCGCACCGCCAACTACGTCCGCCCCGACGAACTGCACCAGGCCTTCAACTTCCAGTACCTGGGCACCCACTGGGACGCGGAGGAGCTGCGCACGGTCATCGACCGCACGCTCGACGCCATGCGCCCGGTCGGCGCCCCCGCCACCTGGGTCCTCTCCAACCACGACGTCACCCGGCACGCCACCCGCTTCGCCAACCCGGCAGGGCTCGGCACCCAGATCCGCCTGGCGGGCGACCGCGCCCTCGGCCTGCGCCGCGCCCGCGCCGCGACCCTGCTGATGCTGGCCCTGCCCGGCTCGGCCTACGTCTACCAGGGCGAGGAGCTGGGCCTGCCGGACGTCGTCGACCTGCCCGACGAGGTGCGCCAGGACCCGGCCTACTTCCGCGGCGCCGGCCAGGACGGCTTCCGCGACGGCTGCCGCGTCCCGATCCCCTGGACCCGTGAGGGCTCCTCGTACGGCTTCGGCGACGGCGGTAGCTGGCTCCCGCAGCCGGCGGGCTGGAGCGAGCTGAGCGTCGAGGCCCAGACCGGCGAGCCCGACTCCACCCTGGAGCTGTACCGCGAGGCCCTGGCCGTCCGCCGCTCCACCGCCGACCTGGGCGCGGGCGACGCGATCGAGTGGCTGCGCGCCCCCGAGGGCGTCGTCGCCTTCCGGCGCGGGGAGTTCGTCTGCGTCGCCAACACCACCGGCGAGTCGGTGTCGATGCCCGCGTACGGACACGTCCTGCTGGCCACCGGCGAGATCACCGAGGCGTCCGGCGAGGCGAAGGTACCGGCCGACACGACGGTGTGGTGGACGCGAGCCTGACGCCCCGTCCCCTCCAGCGCCGAAGGGCCCGCCACTCCCGCTGGGGAGCGGCGGGCCCTTCACCCCGCGTCACGGCCGGTTCATACTCCGCCGGTTCACCTCCCGCACCCGGGCGTTGAGTTCACCGGAACGGCCGCCGCCTTCCCGCAGCGCCTCGGCCAGTTGTCGGGCCGTGCCCGGGTTGCAGCGTCCGAGGTCCACCAGGGGTGGCAGGTAGTCGCTGGCGAGCGAGACGCTGTCCAGCCCCAACGACGGCAGCCGTACGCCGACTTCGTCCAGCGCGAGGGAGAGTTCGTCCTGGGCGGCTCCGGCGTCCTGAATCGCGGCTGCCCGCCTTCTGCGTTCCTGTGCGGCCATGGTGCGGTGCCCTTCCTTCGCGATGATGATTCCGACTCTCCCCACGATCATCGGTGCGTGACGCTGCCCTCACCAGGGGTGATGGTTTTCGTTGCGCTCGATCGAAAACGGGGGACAGTCGATGCCCGCGCCGAAGGAACTCGACCCGTCCGCATCCCTGCCCGCGCTCTACGGAGTGAAGCTGCGCAAACTCCGCGTCCGCGCTGGGCTCACCCAACGAGGGCTCGGTGACCTGATCCCCATCGCCCACAGCCGCATCGCCCAGTTCGAACTCGGCAAGGAGACACCGCCCGAGGACGTCAACACCAAGCTGGACGCCCTCCTGGAGGCCGACCGAGGCGTACGCGCGTGAGCTGCTGCGCCAGGGGCAACCGTGGTGCACGGCAGAGGAGATCGAGGAGAAGGTGGCAGCGCGACTCAGTCGGCAGAGCCTCCTCGAGAAGTCGCGGCCCGCCCTGCTGTGGGTGGTGCTGGACGAGTCGGTGATTCGGCGCCCCGTCGGTGGGCCGGGGGTCATGCGCGAGCAGTTGGCCTTCGTGCTGCATGCAGCAGACACCCCATACATCGAGGTGCAGATGCTGCCTTTCGCGGCGGGGGCCCACTCGGCCATGGGTGACTCGCTCACCCTGCTCTCGTTCGGCAACGCGCCCGACGTGGCCTACCTGGAGGCCTGGCACTCCGGTGAGTTGGTGGAAGACCGGGTCATGGTGGCCCGGCACTCGCATCGTTACGATCTCGTTCACGCCCGCGCCCTGCCGCCAGAGGCATCCGCTGCCCTGATCCGGCGGGTCATGAAGGAGTACGAGACATGTGCAGCACCCGACCCGACCTGACTGCCGCAGCTTGGCGTAAGAGCACCTACAGCGATGGTGGCGGCGGCGACTGCCTGGAACTCGCCGACAACATTCCCGGCACCGTCCCCGTCCGTGACAGCAAGAACCCCACCGGCCCCGCGCTGCTGTTCCCGGCCTCCGCCTGGACCGCCTTCGTCGCCGGTATACGGCAAGCCGACTGAGGGGGCATGCCGTGGGGACAGTGAAAATGAACGCCGAGTTCGCATCGGCGTTGGTGACAGTGATCCCGATCATCCTGTTGGTGGCGTCCGTGGAGATCAACAACGTCACCAAGTCCAGGCAAGCACGCCTTTTGCGAGAGCTTGAGTTTCAACTGGAGGACGCGGAAGCAGCGATACTCGCTGGACAGCCGGTCAGCGATGGCAAGCCCCGCAAGTCCCGTACTGAGACGATCGCCTACGTATTCTGGGGCGTACTCATGGTCACCCACGTCGTTGCTGAGATGATACTCATACTTTGGCTGGCCAGCGCCAAGCGCCCCGAGGTGCCCTTCCTTGCAGAATACGTTCTGGACACTGCGCTATTCGGATTCATCAGCGTGTTCACGGGAGGGCTCTTGTCACACGATCTGACGAGGCGCGAGTACCTGGACCAACTTGAGGAGATCAAACGCCGGCGAACCCGAGCGTTCGTCGAAACGGCCACGGCCCAACTCGCGAGCGGCGACGACCCTGGGCGGTCGGACTGAATGGGGCAGCGGGGGCAGGAGTCGGTCAGTGTTGCCTCCGGACGAGTCCCTGGCCGTGATCCGTTCCGCGATGGAGGAGTTCAGTCAATGCGCCCCGCAGGAACCGACCTGAACAACGCCGCCTGGCGTAAGAGCACCTACAGCGATGGTGGCGGCGGCGACTGCCTGGAACTCGCCGACAACATTCCCGGCACCGTCCCCGTCCGTGACAGCAAGAACCCCACCGGCCCCGCGCTGCTGTTCCCGGCCTCCGCCTGGACCGCCTTCGTCGCCGGTATACGGCGAGCCGGGTGACCGGTCCGGCAGGCTACTCCATGTCCGAGACGTATTCCTGGCCGACTGCCGCCCCGCTGCGGGGGGCACGCGTGCAGTTGGAACCACTGGCGGTCGCACATGCCCGTGAAGCTGTGGCGCTCTGGCCGCGCAGCAGCCAGGGGGTGCGGCCGTAGGCGACCGTGCCGGTGCTGGGCGGCCTCCTGGGCAAGGGTCGTGAAAGTTCTTTCCGTTACTTTCATGGCTCTTGCTGCAAGCCTTGTGGCAGCGCTACGGTCTCGCCGGGGTCGGACCCGATCGAGCCGTCAGCACAAGGAGTTCACGTCCGTGATACCGAGATGGCCGGTGCCTGTCGCGCGCCGCACCGCACGAGTGAGACGGGTCGCGGCCGTCACCGTGACCGCGCTCGCAGCCGCCCTGCTTCCCCCGCTCGCCGCACGGGCCGACACCCCGCCCGCGCCTCCGTCCGACGCGAAGCTGGCGAAGGCCGCCGCACGCCACGACCTCACCCGGGAGCAGTTCTACTTCGTCCTGCCGGACCGTTTCGCCAACGGGGACGCCAAGAACGACCGAGGCGGTCTGACCGGCACCCGGCTCGCCACCGGCTACGACCCCACCGACAAGGGCTTCTACCAGGGCGGCGACCTCAAAGGCCTGACCGACCGGCTCGACTACATCAAGGGCCTGGGCACCACCTCCATCTGGATGGCGCCCATCTTCAAGAACCAGCCCGTCCAGGGCACCGGGGAGAACGCCTCCGCCGGCTACCACGGGTACTGGATCACCGACTTCACCCAGGTCGACCCGCACTTCGGCACCAACAAGGACCTCAAGAACCTCATCTCCAAGGCGCACGCCAAGGGCATGAAGGTCTTCTTCGACGTCATCACCAACCACACCGCCGACGTCGTCGACTATGAAGAGAAGTCGTACGACTACCTCTCCAAGGGCGCCTTCCCGTACCTGACCAAGGACGGCGAGCCCTTCGACGACGCCGATTACGCCGATCACGCCGACGGCGACCGCCGGTTCCCGCGCGTGGACAGCGGCTCCTTCCCGCGCACGCCCACCGTTCCCGCCGCGAAGAAGAAGCTCAAGGTTCCGTCCTGGCTCAACGACCCGGCGATGTACCACAACCGCGGCGACTCCACCTGGGCCGGCGAGTCCGCCACCTACGGCGACTTCTCCGGCCTCGACGACCTGTGGACCGAACGGCCCGAGGTCGTCCGGGGCATGGAGAAGATCTACCAGCGGTGGGTGAAGGACTTCGCCATCGACGGCTTCCGGATCGACACCGTGAAGCACGTCAACATGGAGTTCTGGACCCAGTGGGCGACCGCGCTGGACGCCTACGCCGCGAAGAAGGGTCGCGACGACTTCTTCATGTTCGGCGAGGTCTACTCCGCCGACACCTCCGTCACCGCGCCCTATGTCACCCAGGGCCGCCTGGACTCCACGCTGGACTTCCCCTTCCAGGACGCGGCCCGCGCGTACGCCTCCCAGGGCGGCAGCGCGCAGAAGCTCGCCTCCGTCTTCGGCGACGACTACAAGTACACGACCGACAAGGCCAACGCCTACGAGCAGGTCACCTTCCTCGGCAACCACGACATGGGCCGCATCGGCACCTTCCTCAAGCAGGACAACCCGAAGGCCACCGACGCCGAGCTGCTGAAGAAGGACCGGCTCGCCAACGAGCTGATGTTCCTCAGCCGCGGCAACCCGGTCGTCTACTACGGCGACGAACAGGGCTTCACCGGCGCGGGCGGCGACAAGGACGCCCGCCAGCCGATGTTCGCCTCCCGCGCCGCCGACTACCTGGACGACGACCAGCTCGGCACCGACCGCACCCACGCCGCCGACGCCTACGACACGCGAGCACCGCTCTACCGGCAGATCAGCGCCCTCGCCAAGCTCCGCAAGGCCAACCCCGCCCTCGCCGACGGCGTCCAGACCGAGCGCTACGCGGCCGACGGCGCCGGCGTCTACGCCGTCTCCCGCACCGACGCCAAGACCGGCACCGAGTACGTCGTCGCCTTCAACAACGCCGACGCCGCGAAGACGGTCACCTTCGCCACCGGCTCGGCGAACATGACCTTCCGCGGCCTCTACGGCACCGACGACGACGTGAAGTCCGGCGCCGACAAGAAGGTCACGGTCACCGTCCCGGCCCAGTCGGCCGTCGTCCTCAAGGCCGCGGGCCCGCTCGCCGAGCCCGCCACCGAGCCCACGGTCACCCTCACCGCCCCCGAGCCCGCCACCGAGCCCACGGTCACCCTCACCGCCCCCGAGCCCGGCGCCACCGGCACCGTCGAGCTGACCGCCGACGTCACGGGCGGACAGCTCAACCGCGTCGTCTTCGCCGCCCAGACCGGCGACGGCACATGGCGCACCCTCGGTACCGCCGACCACGCCCCCTACAAGGTCACCCACACCATCGGCGAGGACACCCCCGCCGGTACCGCGCTGCGCTACAAGGCGGTCGTCGTGGACTCGGCGGGCCGTACCGCGAGCGCCACGGCCGCGTCGACGACCGGCACCCCGCCCGTCGAGCAGCCGCCCACCGCCGCCTCCCGCGACTACGCGATCGTCCACTACAAGCGGGACGACGGAAACTACGAAGACTGGGGCCTGTACGCCTGGGGCGACCTCGCCGAAGGCGAGGCCACCACCTGGCCCGACAGCCACCCCTTCACCGGCCGGGACGCCTACGGCGCCTTCGCCTACGTCAAGCTCAAGCCCGGCGCGACCGACGTGGGCTTCCTCGTCGTCGACAAGGACGGCAACAAGGACGTCGCCGCCGACCGCACCATCGACGTCACACAGACCGGCGAGGTGTGGATCGAGCAGGGCAAGGAGCAGGTCGCCACGGAGCGGCCCGAGTATCCGGCCCAGGACACCACCAAGGCAGTGCTCCACTACCACCGCGCCGACGGCGACTACGACGGCTGGGGCCTGCACGTCTGGGGCGACGCCGCGAACCCCACCGACTGGGCGAAGCCGCTGATGCCGGTGAAGACCGACCCGTATGGCGCGGTCTTCGAGGTGCCCCTCACCGAGGGCGCCAGCAGCCTCAGCTACATCCTCCACAAGGGCGACGAGAAGGACCTGCCCACCGACCAGGCCCTGGACCTCAGGGCGAACGGCCACGAGGTGTGGCTGGTGAGCGGGGAGGAGCAGTACCTGCTGCCGCAGCCCGCGGGCTCGGCGGCGGCCGTCGACCTCACCACCTCCAAGGCCGTCTGGATCGACCGGAACACCGTCGCCTGGAACGGCTCGGAGGGCGCCGCCTCCACCCAGTTGCTCGCCTCCCGCACCGGCTCGATCAAGGCCGCGGATGGCACCCTGACCGGCGACGACGACACCACCTGGCTCCGCCTCACGAAGACCACCCTCACCGACGCCCAGAAGGCGAAGTTCCCGCACCTGAAGGAGTACACCGCCTGGTCGGTCGATCCACGCGACCGCGACCGGGTGCGCGAGGCCCTGCGCGGCCAGGTCGTCGCCTCCCAGCGCGCCGCCAACGGCGCGGTTCTCGCGGCGACCGGTGTGCAGATGGCCGGTGTCCTGGACGACCTGTACGCGGCCGACGCGACCAAGGCCGACCTCGGGCCCACCTTCCGCCACGGCCGTCCCACCCTCTCCGTGTGGGCGCCGACCGCGCAGAGCGTGAAGCTGGAGATCGGCGACCGCACGGTCCGCATGCGACGCGACGACGACACCGGCGTCTGGTCCGTCCGCGGCCCGCGCTCCTGGAAGGGCAAGCCCTACCGGTACGCCGTGAAGGTGTGGGCGCCCACCGCGGGCAAGGTCGTCACCAACAAGGTCACCGACCCCTACTCACTCGCCCTGACCACCGACTCCGAGCGCAGCCTCGTCGTCGACCTGGACGACCGGTCCCTCGCCCCGCGCGGCTGGGACCACTACCGCAAGCCCGAGGCGGTGCCGCTGAGGGACGCCCAGATCCAGGAGCTGCACATCCGCGACTTCTCCGTCGCGGACCCGACGGCGGACGCCGACCACCGGGGCACCTACCTCGCCTTCACCGACAAGGACAGCGACGGCTCCAAGCACCTGCGCGAGCTGGCCGAGGCCGGCACCTCCTACGTGCACCTGCTGCCCGCCTTCGACATCGCGACCATCCCCGAGAAGAAGTCCGACCGGCAGACACCCGACTGCGACCTCGCCTCCTACCCGGCCGACTCCGACAAGCAGCAGGAGTGCGTGACGAAGACGGCCGCCAAGGACGCCTTCAACTGGGGCTACGACCCGTACCACTACACGGTCCCCGAGGGCTCCTACGCCACCGACCCGGACGGCACCGAGCGCACCGTCGAGTTCCGCAAGATGGTCAAGGCCCTCAACGACGACGGCCTGCGCGTCGTCATGGACGTCGTCTACAACCACACGGCCGCGAGCGGCCAGGCGGACACCTCCGTCCTCGACCGGATCGTGCCCGGCTACTACCAGCGGCTCCTCGCCGACGGCTCGGTCGCGAACAGCACCTGCTGCGCCAACACCGCCACCGAGAACGCCATGATGGGCAAGCTGGTCGTCGACTCGATCGTCACCTGGGCCAAGGAGTACAAGGTCGACGGCTTCCGCTTCGACCTCATGGGCCACCACCCCAAGGCCAACATCCTCGCCGTCCGCAAGGCCCTCGACGCGCTGACCCTCAGGAAGGACGGCGTCGACGGCAAGAAGATCATCCTGTACGGCGAGGGCTGGAACTTCGGCGAGGTCGCCGACGACGCCCGCTTCACGCAGGCCACCCAGAAGAACATGGCCGGCACCGGCATCGCGACGTTCTCCGACCGGGCCCGCGACGCCGTGCGCGGCGGCGGCCCCTTCGACGAGGACCCCGGCGTCCAGGGCTTCGCCTCCGGCCTGTTCACCGACCCCAACTCCTCGACGGCCAACGGCACCGAGGCCGAGCAGAAGGCCCGTCTCCTGCACTACCAGGACCTGATCAAGGTCGGGCTCTCCGGCAGCCTCGCCGACTACGCCTTCACCGACACCGACGGCAACGAGGTCAAGGGCTCCGAGGTCGACTACAACGGCGCCCCCGCCGGATACGCGGAGGCACCCGGCGACGCCCTCGCCTACGCCGACGCCCACGACAACGAGTCCCTGTTCGACGCGCTCACCTTCAAGCTGCCGAAGGACACGTCCGCCGACGACCGGGCCCGCATGCAGGTCCTCGCCATGGCGACCGCCGCCCTCTCGCAGGGCCCGGCGCTCTCCCAGGCCGGCAGCGACCTGCTGCGCTCCAAGTCGCTGGACCGCAACTCCTACGACAGCGGCGACTGGTTCAACGCCATCCACTGGGACTGCACCGACGGCAACGGCTTCGGGCGGGGGCTGCCACCGGCCGCCGACAACCAGGACAAGTGGCCGTACGCCAAGCCGCTGCTGGACACCGTGAAGGTCGGCTGCCCGCAGATCACCGGCGCCTCGGCGGCGTACCGGGACCTGTTGAAGATCCGCACGGGCGAGCAGGACTTCTCCCTCGCCACCGCGGGCCAGGTGCAGTCCCGGCTCTCCTTCCCGCTCTCCGGCAAGGAAGAGACGCCCGGCGTGATCACCATGAAGCTCGGTGACCTCGTGGTCGTCTTCAACGCCACGCCCCAGCGGCAGCAGCAGCGGATCGAGACGGCGGCCGGCACCGGCTACCGGCTGCATCCGGTGCAGGCGGCGGGCGCGGACCCGGTGGTGAAGGAGTCCGCGTACGCGGCGGGGTCCGGCACGTTCACCGTGCCGGCCCGTACGGTCGCCGTGTTCGAGCGGGCCGGCTGACGGTCGCGGGGCTGCGGTTAGGGTGAGCCCTGCTGTTCAAGCAACGGGAGGGCTCATGCCGCAGATCATCGTGGAGTACTCCGCCGAGCTGGCGGACGACTTCGACCGGCCCGCCTTCGCGCGGGCCCTGCACGAGGCCGTCGTCGAGATCGCGGCGGCCAGGCCACCGGCGTGCAAGACGCAGTTCCGCCGGTCCGAGGACACCGTGGTCGGCCCGGACACCGAGGGGCACGCCGTCGTGCACGTCACCCTCGGGCTGCTCGCCGGCCGCACGGAGGAGACCAAGGTGCGCCTCACCGAGGCCGTCCTGGAACTGCTCCGGCAGTACGCCAAGCCCGGCGACGGCCTCGCCCTGCACGCCTCGGCCGAGGTCCGCGACCTCGACCCGTCGTACCGGAAGTTCGAGAGCTAGCCAGGAGCCGGCACGGAGCCTGCCCGGAGTCAGCCCGCGAGCGTGATGAGCCGGCCGACGAGGTCCGCGAACGGGCCGTCGGCCGGCTCGTCGGCGATGACGCGGCGCAGCAGGGCGCCCATCTCCTCGTCGTAGGCGGCGCTTACCGCCGCCAGCGCGGCGAAGTCGTGCACCAGTTGGGTCTCCAGCTCGGCGCGCGGGATACGGCGCCCGTCCAGCCAGATCAGCGCCGTCGACTCGGCGAGCGATATCCAGGAGCGGACGACCAGTTCCAGCCGTGCGGGCGGCTCCGTGACGTCCAGGTGCGAAAGGATCTGGACATACGCGGCCTGCCGTACGGAGTCCACGAGCGCGTTGGTCGTCGAAGAGCCGACGGCCGGGCCGCCGCGCATCAGGGCCGAGAAACCGGGCCCGTGCTCGTCGACGAAGTCGAAGTAGCGGCCCATCACCCGCAGCAGACGCGCCCCCAGCGGGCCCTCGGGCGGCTCCACGAACCGGGCCGCCAGATCGTCCGAGGCACGCTGCAACGCGGCCTCGTACAGGCTGAGTTTGCCGGGGAAGTAGTGGTAGACCAGCGGGCGCGATATGCCCGCCGCCGACGCTATCTCATCGATGGAGACCTCGTCGGGCGAGCGGCGGCTGAACAGATCGAGCGCGACGCCGATCAACTGCTGCCGCCGCTCCTCGACGCCCATTCTGCGGCGTACCCCGGTAGTCATACGAACACCTTACCGATCGAATCCGGCCCACGAACGAGCCGGATCTGGCATCGGTGTTCTGTTCCGTCGGACAGGGCAATACAACTAGCGCAGCCCGCTGATCGTCCGCCCGTTCTCCAGCGTGCCCTTCAGCTCGGCCTGTGCGCCCTGCTCGGCCTTCGCCGTCAGCAGGTTCCCGTCTGCGGCGTCGGTGATGCCGCCCGTCGCCTCGACCGACTCGGTGCCGCGGCTGCCGGCGGCGAGCAGATACCAGTGCCCGCCCTCCGACTTCCACAGCACCCCGGCCAGCACGTGCGGGTCGCGCTCGCCGCACGCCGGCACGTCCTGCGCCTTCGCCGCCACCGCGCCACGCGCCCCGCCAGGCGTCCGGAACTGCGCCAGCACCTTGGCCCCCTCGCCGCGCCAGGTCTCGGCCCGGGTGCACACCCACGCGCCCGACCCCGTCCCGTCGGGCAGCGGCTGGGACGCGAACTCCCAGGCGTTCACCGACCGCACCCCCTGCCCGCGCACCGCGCCCAGCGAGCAGGCGTACGGCGCCCACGCGCCCAGCGCCTTCTCGCCCGAGGCGTCCTTCACCGAACCGGGGTGCCCGGTGGTGAGGCGGGCCGGCACCAGCTCGCCGAGGTCGGTCACCACCCGGGTGTCCGAGCCGTCGGTCAGCTCCAGTACGTTCCAGGACGTGCACGCCCCCGACTGCTGCACCGGGCTCGCCACCGGCGAGGTCACCCCGTCGGTCAGCGTCAGGTCCCGGGCGTCGGCGTCCGGGTCGGCGAGGTCCCGCCCGGCCGCCTTCGTCACCCAGGGCGCCGTCAGATAGCGGACGTTCCCGTCGGCCCGGCCCAGCACCACCGCGGTCGCCCCGGCCCGCCCCGCACCGTCGGTCCGCGCGAAGTCCAGGGCGGCACCGGCCGAACCGTCCTTCGGCTCGGCGTACCGGACGACGCGCAGACCGTCGTGCAGGATCACCACCCGCGCGTTGTCGACGGCCCCGGCGTACAGCAACTGCGGCGGGCCGGCCGGTCCGCCCGTCGGGGTGCCCGGCGTCGCGGACACCCCCACGCTCTCGCCGGGCCGGGCCCACACGGCCAGGGCGCGGCGCAGCAGCTTCTCGTCGCCGGTGAGGTCACCCCGGGCCGGCCACACCGAGAAGTCGGTGCGCGCCGAGGTCTCCCACGCGGCGGGCGCGACCTTCGTCAGCCGGGCGGGGTCCAGGGCCGCCTCGGCCGCCGGGTTCTGCGCGTACGACGGGGCGGCGGCGCCGTCCGGCCCCCAGCCGTCACCGGGCAGGCCGAGCAGCGCCCCGCACACCACCAGCGCCGCCCCGGCGACCAGCGCCGCCTTCGTGTGCTGCCGCCGGCGCAGCAGGTCGGTCGGCCTGGCCTGCAGGGAACAGGGGTCGAACTCGGGGGAGCCGAGCAGCGCGTACTGGCCCGGCACCCCGTCGGCCTCCCGCAGCGCGGCGTCCACGTCGGCTACCCCGGCGGCGCCGAGCAACTGCCGTACGCCGTCGTCGGGGAGCCGCTCCAGACCGCGCAGCACGTACGCCGCCCGGCCGGGCCCCGAGAGCGCGGACAGCGCCTGGTCCAGGGCGAGTTCGTCGGCGCCGCCGGAGCGCGGGAAGAGCTTGAGACCCCGGACGTGCGGCAGCAGCGGTGGCAGTTGGGACCGCCTGGGCCACGCCCGCCGCCGCAGCGGAAGCCCCGCCTCCAGCGCCGTACGCACCACCCGCAGCCGCACCAGCGCGTAACCGGGATCCACCTCCCGGCCGGTGGACTGGGCGGGGATCACCGCGGTCGTCGTCCGGTTCCGGGGCAGCGCGCGCTGGGTGAGGGCGTGCGCGGCCAGGACGCGCCGGCCCCGGCCCGGCCCCGGCGGCAGCACCAGATAGGCCAGCCGGGCCAGGCGCGGATAGTGCTCGACGAGCGCGGCCTCGGCCTGCTCGACATCGACGGCCGGACCGACCGGACCGGCCGGGCCGGTCTGGGAGGCGGAGGCGGAGGACGGTGCGGGGCGCGGGGCGACATCCTGTGGCTGCACGTTCAGCAGAACGAGCGAAGCGGGCGATGGTCACCGTACGCCCCGTCACCCGGCGGGGACCGGGCCGCCGGAACCGGCTACTCCGGCGGCTCCGGCGACTCCACCAGCAGCCGCGCGTAGTTCGCCATCGACCGCTGATAGCGCGGCAGATGGGCCGCGAGCGCGCCGAGCACCAGGGACAGGCCCTCACGGTCGCGGCCCATGCTCGACAGGCACAGCGCGAGCGTCGCGCGTACGGCGTCGTCCAACTCGTCGGACGGAGCCAGCAGTTCCGGCGACAGGAGTTTCACGCCCTCCTCCGCATGTCCGGTGTTCCGCAGCGAGCTGGAGAGCTGGATCTTCGCCCGGCGCCCCTTGTAGGCGCCGGCCTCGCCGAGACCGCGCTCCAGCGCCTCGCGGTACAGCGGCACGGCCCGGTCGGAGTGGCCCGTGGAGTCCCAGGCACAGGCCCGCTCGAACAGGCCGAGGGGACTGTCCGCGGGCAACTCGTCGGCGAGGGCGTCGATCACCGCGCGGAAGTCGGCGGCATCCTCCTCGGCGTAGTCGTCGCATGCCGCCCAGGCGGCTGTCACACGGTCTTCCCAGTCCTGGTCCACGGCGCCACTCTCGCACGGTGTCCGCAGAAGGGCACCCGGGGTCCTGAGTACTTCGCGCGCCGCGCCCGTATCGATGACGAGAGCCCCTTGCCGGGGCTCCGTGCGGCATGTCGCCACAGCGGACCGGAGGAACACATGAGGCTGACCCGACCGATGCTCGCGCTGAGCGCCGCCGCGACGGCACTGGTGCTGGCGGGCTGCGGAACCGACGGGAACGGCGGAGACGGTGGGGACGACGGCGCCCCCGTCCCCGAGACGGCGACCGGCAGCCTGGAACACCTGGCCGCCGAAGCGAAGTGCGCCCCGAACATGCAGACCGACGCCGACACCATCCGCCAGGCCATCTGCGAGAAGGGCGAGGAGAAGTACATCCTCGCCACCTTCTCCACCGACCGCGGCCAGCGCGAGTGGATCAACACCGCCAAGGACTACGGCGGCTACTACCTCGTCGGCCGCAAATGGGTCGCCGTCGGCCACGAGGACGTGGTGGCGGACCTGCGCGGCCGACTCGGCGGAACCCTGGAACAGGGCGCGCAGCACGGCGGCGGTGAGCACGCGGCGGAGCACGGCGAACACGCCGGGCACAGCGGCTGACCGGGAACGCGAAGAGGGCCGGTGGCGGATCTCCGCCACCGGCCCTCTCGCTCTGCCGTGTCTGCCGACGGTGGGACTACTGGCAGTCCTCACCGCGGTTGATGCAGTCGACCACCTCGTTCATCAGGTCCTCGTCCATGACGTTGATGAAGTCGTTGTGATCGGTGATCGGCTTGTGCAACTGCTCCGGGAAGCTGTCCACGGCGTACGGGTTCTGCACCTGGCCGTTCTCGATGGTCGGGGTGGGGATGTCGTACGCGAGACGGACCTGCAACTGGGGGATGGCCTGGAAGCCGTCCGGGCAGCTTCCGTCCTGCTGGACGAAGGCCGTGTGGTCCCGGTGGTTGGCGCTGTCGATGTTCTGACCGTCCCAGCAGCTCTGGAAGTTGGTCGTCCGCAGCACCTGGCTGCCGTCGGGGCACAGCGGGTACTTGTCCGTCACCTGCCGGTCCTCGAAGCCGGAGCAGCTCCACGAGGTGTTGGCGTTCGCGTCGCCGTTGGTGAACGCCTTGGCGTCGCCGGTGATGATGCGCAGGAACTTCGGCATCGCGACCACGTCGCTCTGCTGGTTGCCGACGAACTTCAGCTCGGCCTGGGCCGGCTGGAGGATCTTGCCGATGTTGCCCTCGGCGCCACCGCCCTGGTCGTTCGCGTCGAACTCCTCGGTACCGTCCTGGAGCCGCAGCACCGGCCAGTAGTACGTCGACTTGTCGCCCTGGTTCTGGCAGGAGGTGTCGGCGTTGGCCAGGTCCTGGTCGCTGGAGAAGGCGTCGTTGTCCTGGTTGCCGACGTAGTCGTGCACGTGGTGCGCGCCGTTGTCGACACCCGGGGCGGCGATCAGGTTGTCGCTGTTGAACAGGTTGTTCTCGTTGACACCGCAGTCGCTGGTGAAGGTGCCGGTGGAACCGCCGTCGCCGTTCGCGGCCAGACCGTTCTGGCTGTCCCGGGAGTTCGGCTCGACGTCGTTGATGTCGATGAAGTCCTCGGCCACCGGACCCGCGACACCGTTGCCGTTGTCGTCCTGGTTCTGACCGTCGCCGTTCTGGCCATCTCCGTTCTGGTCGCCCCCGTTCTGGCCGTCGCCGTTCTGGCCGTCCCCGTCCTGACCGTCCCCGTACTGACCGTCGCCGTTCTGCTGCTGATCCGCGGGGCGTCCCTGGCATCCGGCCAGCTCGTCCAGGTTGTCGTCGGCCCTCCCGCCGGCCCGGTTGATCTCGAGCTGGATCCGGTCGATGATCGCCTTCCGCCGGTCCTTGAGCGGGCCGAGGATGGTGTTCTGGACGTACTGCGAGTCACCCGCCTGCGCCCGCCGTGTGGTGGCCAGGCGCTTGTAGGCGTTGGTGATCTGGCTGTCCATCGTGGCCAGTTCGCCGTCGACCTCCCCCCGCGCCCGCTCCGGCACTCCGGAGATCTTCTGGCCGATGTCGGGACAGTCGATCGTCGCGACCTGCGCGGCGGCCGACCTGGTCCGGTTGTGGCCCGGATGCTCCTCGTGCGCCGAAGCGTAGAAGTTGGCCCAGACCAGCCCGCCCCCGCCGACCGCCAGGGCCGCTGCCCCGGCTACGACCTTGGTGGCCAGTGGCGTACGGCGTTTTCTTGTGTTGCGTGTCATGGAACTCCTCTGACTTCCTTGCGGGGCATCGGGGGCGCCCGACAGGAGTGAAGCGGCTCCCATCCATACGGAAGCCGCTCCAGGGGTGTTCACCCGTCTCGGAAATCGCTGGGGCTCGTGGGACGCACGAGACCGGCGTCAGAGTCAGTGGCCGCGGTCCAGATACGCGAGAACCGCCAGTACACGGCGGTTGTCGTCGTCCGAAACCTCGAGGGTCAACTTCGCGAAGATATTCGCCGTGTGTTTCGCGATCGCCCGCTCCGTGACGACGAGCTTGCCGGCGATCGCCGCGTTGGTCCGGCCCTGCGCCATCAGCTCGAGCACCTCCCGCTCCCGGGGCGTCAGCCGCTCCAGCGGCCGGTCCTCCGCCGCACGCCGGTTGAGCAACTGCTGGATGACCTGCGGGTCCATCGCCGTACCGCCCGCCGCCACCCGCCGCAGGGCGTCCACGAACTGCTCCGCGTCGAACACCCGGTCCTTGAGCAGGTACCCGACCCCGCCGCTCCCGTCGGCCAGCAGCTCACGCGCGTACAACTGCTCCACGTGCTGCGAGAGGACGAGGACCGGCAGCCCCGGCCGGTTGCGGCGGGCCTCGAGGGCGCACTGCAGGCCCTCGTCGGTGAGCGTGGGCGGCAGGCGTACGTCGACCACGGCGACGTCAGGCTCGAGTTCGGCCAGGGCCCGGGACAGCTCGGGGCCGGTCTCGACGGCCGCGGCGATCTCGAAGTCGTGGGCCTCAAGAAGCCGGACCAGTCCGTCGCGCAGCAGGAACAGGTCTTCGGCTAGGACAACGCGCAAGGGATCTCCATGGTGACCATGGTGGGGCCGCCCGCGGGTGAGCTGACGGCCAGGACGCCGTCGAATGTACCCAGTCGCCGTTCCACCCCGGCCAGGCCCGACCCCGCTCCGATCGCCGCGCCGCCCTTGCCGTTGTCGGTGACGGAGACGCGCAGCCGGCCCTCCTCGTGGTGCATGTCGATCCAGATCCGGTCGGCGCCCGAGTGCTTCACGGCGTTGGTGAGGATCTCGCTGACCGCGAAGTACCCGGCGGCCTCCACCGGCGTGTCGGCACGGCCGGGCAGGTCCACGTCGACCTCGCTGGCGACGGGCAGCCGCAGCGCCAGGGCGCGCACCGCGTCGCCCAGTCCGCGTTCGGCGAGCACCGGGGGGTGGATGCCGCGGACGAGTTCGCGCAGCTCGGTCAGGGCGTCGGCGGAGGACTGGCGGGCCTGCGCGAGCAGTTCCCGGGCCTTCGCCGGGTTCTTCTCGAGGAGCGCTTCGATGGTGCCCAGGTCCATGCCCATGGCGACCAGCCGGGCCTGCGCCCCGTCGTGCAGGTCGCGCTCGATGCGGCGCAGTTCGGCGGCGGAGGTGTCGACGGCGTCGCGCCGGGTCTCGGTCAGTACACGCACCCGTTCGGCGAGTTCGCCCTGGCCGGAGCCGAGGACCGCGCCGGTGAGCCGGAAGTGGGCGTGCAGGAGGAGGGGGGTGAGTCGGAGGGCGGCGAGGAGGAGCACGGCGCCCAGGCCGGCGGCGTAGAGGGCGGAGGTCTGGTCGGTGACACGGACGAAGCCGTACCAGTAGCCGTCGGGCAGCACCCGCCACAGCCCGGCCGCGATGGCGAAGCCCTCCAGGGGGTAGAGCGGCAGTACGAAGGCCAGCAGCGCGGTGACGAAGCCCGCCGTCATGTCGACCGGCAGCCAGCGGAAGTCCCGCCAGGTCGCCGGGTCGGCGAGCATGCCGAAGGTCCGGGCCCACGGGTTGGCGCCCTCGGGCAGCGGCCGGTAGGCCCGCGGGATCCGCACCCCGCCCCACTCGGCGGCGAGCAGCCGCCGCCGGTCCGCGAACGCCCGTACCCCGGTCAGCACCCACGGTGTGGTGACGATGCCGACCCCGATCGGGATGAGGGCGATCGACACGAGGGTCAGGCAGAAGCACACCACCGCGCCGGGCAGGGAGATGAAGGTCAGTGCCAGTCCGCGCACGGCCGACAGTGCCACGCCCCGCGTCCGCGTCCCTGTGCGTGTCTGCCCCGTGCCGCTCTTCGTGTCGATGCTCATGACCTCAGTCTCCCGGAGGGCGCGGGGCGGGGCACTGGGCCGGGCACCCGGGTCAGGGGGTGGTGTCAGATACACCCACGCCCACGCCGTGCCCGTGCGAGGGCGAGGGCTTTCGCCTCCGTCTCCGGGTCCAGGCCGACCGGTGGGCGGTCCGGGCGCCGGGGCGCGGTGCCGCCGATGTCGCGCAACCAGGTCCAGGTGTCGGCCACGGTGTCCTCGACCGGGCGGCAGGTGAGGCCCGTCGCCAGGGCCCGGGAGACGTCCGCGCTCTGGAGGGCGTCGTGCAGGTCGCTGCCCGGGGGCGTCCACACCGGTAGCTGACCCCACGGCTCGATGCCGGCGGCGAGGACGGCCCGGGGGTCGGTCCAGCGCAGCTCCGCCGCGCCGCCCGTGGCCGTCGCGCAGGCGTCGAGCAGGCCGCCCATGGTGGTGTGCCCCGGCGGGGAGGCCAGGTTGTACGGTCCGCTCAGCTCCCGCTCCACCGCGCCGAGCACCCAGTCGGCGAGGTCACGGACGTCGATGTACTGCAGGGGCAGGTCCCGCGGGCCGGGCGCGAGGACCGGGCCGCCGCGGGCGACACGGTTCAGCCACCACGGAAGCCGGCCGATGTTCTCGTACGGGCCGAGGATCAGCCCGGCCCGCACGAGCACCGAGCGGTCCGCTCCGAAGGCGTCCGAGGCGTCCGAGGCGGCCAGCTCGGCGCCCCGCTTGTCCCGTGCGTAGTCGCTCTGCCCGGCGTCCGCCGAGGCACCCCCGACGAGCGGGGCGTCCTCGGTGTACCCGGCGGGCGGAGCCCAGGCGTACACCGAGCAGCTCGACACGTACACGTACCGGCCGACGCGGCCCCGCAGCAGCCGCGCCGCGTCCCGTACCGCGCGGGGCGCCGCCGACCAGGTGTCGACGACGGCGTCCCACGTGTCCTCGGCCAGGGCGGTGAGCCCGTCGGGCGCGGTGCGGTCGCCGTGCAGCGCCCGCACTCCGGGGGGCGGGGCGTGCCGTCCGCGGTGCAGGACGGTCACCTCCCAGCCCCGGCCGAGCGCCGCCTCGACCACGGCCCGCCCCACGAACTCCGTACCGCCCAGCACCAGTAGCCTCATGCCGGTCACTGTGCCCGGTGCCGGGGCCGGCGGGAACGTCCCTCTGCCGTCAGCAGAGAGGCGTGCGGGCTCAGCGTCCCGTGGGCGGCGTGTACTTGTAGCCGACGCGCCGCACGGTCTGGATCGTCTGCCTGTGCTCCGCGCCGAGCTTGCGGCGCAGCCGGGCCACGTGCACGTCGACGGTGCGGCCGTCGCCCACGTGCCCGTAGCCCCACACCGTGGTGACGAGCTGGTCGCGGGTGTGCACCCGGTGCGGATGGGCGACGAGGTGGGCGAGCAGTTCGAACTCCAGGTAGGTCAGGTCGAGTTCACGCCCGTCCACGGCGGCGGTGCGCCGCGCGGAGTCGATCCGGACGAGCGGGTCGCCCTCCCGGCCCCCGTCGCCGCCGTCCTTGTGCGACGGGCCGGCCACGCCCACCGGACGGAACGGCGTCTGCTGGTCGGCCGGGACGAGTACCAGGTAGCCGACCATCGGCGGGCGGCCCGGGAGCGCGGGCAGGGTGTGCTGGGGTGCGGGCAGCCAGGTGGCGCCCGGCGGCAGCAGGTCCGCGACGTCCGCCACCTCGTCCCGGTCCACGGCGCGCAGCCGGTGCCGGGGGCCGCCGGAGCCGGGGAGGGTGGTGGCGGTCAAGGCGGGTGAGGGGGTGGGGGTGGTGGGGGAGTCGAGGGGGACGGGGGACAGGGCACGTGTGGTCGCCATGGGACGTCAGCTCTTTCGCGCGAGAGGTTCGTCGGGAGGGGCGACGGGCGCGAGTTCGTGGTCGGGCACGTCGCGGGACGTACGTCGTGCGCACCGGCGGCAGGCGCAGAATGCCTGGGATGTGCGGCTTTCTAGCGGGCCGGCGCGATCGTCGCGCGGCAACACACCCGGTCGAAGTCGTCGTGCTGACGGGAGGGCCAGAAGGGCTCGAGGTCATGGCGACCCGTCGCTGCGTACTTCCGGAAGCTGGCCATGGGCCCATTGAAGCAGACGGCGGCGCGGGACAGGAGACTCCTCTCACTGCGTGGACGCCGACTGGCGCGAAGTAGTAGGTGTGGGCGGCCCGGTCACCGCCGCAGCGCGAAAGGGCGTCCACCGCGACGGTGGACGCCCCTTCGGAGCGGGGTGGGGCCGGGTCAGACCTGGCCGGCCTTCTCCAGCGCCGTGCAGCAGGTGTCGACGAGCAGGCCGGTCACCACGTAGGGGTCGACGTTGGCGTTCGGGCGGCGGTCCTCGATGTAGCCCTTGCCGTCCTTCTCGACCTGCCACGGGATGCGCACCGAGGCGCCGCGGTCGGAGACGCCGTAGGAGTACTCGCTCCACGGGGCGGTCTCGTGCAGGCCGGTGAGGCGGTCGTCGATGCCGGCGCCGTAGTGCTTGACGTGGTCCATCGGCTTGGAGCCCTCACCGAGCGACTCGCAGGCGGTGATGATCGCGGCGTACCCCTCGGGTCCTTCGCGCATCGTCTTGGTGGAGAAGTTGGTGTGCGCGCCCGCGCCGTTCCAGTCGCCCTTGACCGGCTTGGGGTCGAGGGTGGCGGAGACGTCGAAGTCCTCGGCGGTGCGGTAGAGCAGCCAGCGGGCCACCCAAAGCTGGTCGGAGACCTCCAGCGGGGACAGCGGGCCGACCTGGAACTCCCACTGGCCGGGCATGACCTCGGCGTTGATGCCGGAGATGCCGAGACCGGCCTTCAGGCAGTTCTCCAGGTGCGCCTCGACGACGTCGCGGCCGAAGATCTCGTCCGAGCCGACACCGCAGTAGTAGCCGCCCTGCGCGGCCGGGAAGCCGCCCTCGGGGAAGCCGAGCGGGCGGGCGCCCTTGAAGAAGGTGTACTCCTGCTCGATGCCGAAGATCGGCTCCTGCGCGGTGAACCGCTCCGACAGCTCGGCAAGCGCGGCGCGGGTGTTGGTCGGGTGCGGCGTCATGTCCGTGTCCAGGACGTCGCACAGCACCAGGATGTCGTCGCCGCCGCGGATCGGGTCGGGGCAGGAGAAGACCGGCCTGAGCACACAGTCCGAGGAACTGCCCTCGGCCTGGTTGGTGGAGGAGCCGTCGAAGCCCCAGATCGGCAGGGCGTCCAGACCGGCGGGGGCGGCCGTGATGATCTTCGTCTTGGAACGGAGCTTGGCCGTCGGCTCGGTGCCGTCGATCCAGATGTACTCGGCCTTGAAGGTCACGGGGGCCACATCCTTCGGGGTGGGTCTGGGCGCACTCGCGGGTGCTGCGGCGCTGGGCGGCTGGGGCGCCGCGTCTACGCCGTGCAGCGTGCCAACAGGCGATTTCCCGTCCGTTGCCCGTATGTGAACCCCGTGTTACCTGGGGTTGTTGTGGTGCGGCTCACCCGGGAGGGCGGGGTCCGGGTGCCCCGAGCCGTCCTCCTCGGCCGCCTCCCGCACCCCGGTCAAGAAGCCCCTGACCGCCGCCGTTTCCCGCTCGTCGTATCCGCGCAGCAGCTCCACCGCCCGCCCGATCAGCGGTCCGAAGGCGGACCAGCCGAGGGCGACCGCCCGCTCGTCCACCTCGACGGTGACCCTGCGCCGGTCCCGCTCGTCACGCACCCGCCGCACATGGCCGGCCCGCTCCAGCCGGTCGACCAGTGCCGTCGTCCCCGCGGAGTTCAGTCCGAGCGCGGCGCCCAGCCGCCCGGCGGTCATCTCCTCACCCGCCCGGGAGGCGTCCATCAGCGCGATCAGCGCGCGGACGTCGGTGGGATGCATGCCGTTGCGCTGCGCGAACCGGGCGGTGTGCGCGCCCAGTTCGACGGCGACCGCGCGCAGCAGATGGACGATTTCCATCTCCGGTTCCATCTCCGGTTCCATCTCCGGTCCCTGGTCGGGCATGCGGGGCGCCCCTTCCGGCTGTCGTCTCGCTCGACACGTATCTCGTTCGGCGAGATAATACCGGAGAAGCAGAGAGCGGAAGCAGGAGAACCGAGCGAAACAGGGGGCACCGTTCATGAGCGCTCGCGGTCCGTACGACGCCGGCCGTTTCCACGACGCCTACGACAAGGTCATGGCCAAGTGGCCGGCGCCGCGCGAGGCGCTGACCGTGCCCACCCCCTTCGGTGAGACGCACGTCAACGTGACCGGCCCGGCCGACGCCCCGCCGCTCGTCCTCCTGCCGGGCGGCGGCGCGGCGACCTCCGCCTCCTGGTACGCGCAGGCCGCCGAGCTGTCCCGCACCCGCCGCGTGTACGCCGTCGACCTGATCGGCGCCCCCGGCCGCAGCACGCCGGCCGGCGACCGCCACCCCCGTACGGTCGCCGACCTCACCGGCTGGCTCGACTCGCTCCTCGACGGACTCGGCATCGAGGCGACGGACCTCGGCGGGCACTCCTACGGTGCCTGGATCGCCCTGCACTACGCCCTGCACCACGCCCCGCACGCATCCGGCCGGGTACGCCGCCTGTTCCTCCTGGACCCGACCCAGTGCTTCGCCGGGTTCAAGGCGGCCTACCTGCTGCGCGCGCTGCCGATGCTGCTGCGGCCCACGCCCCGCCGGATCCGCGCCTTCCTGGACTGGGAGACGGGCCCGGCCCCGCTCGACGCCGACTGGCTCACCCTCCAGGAGGCCGCCGTCGGCTTCCCGGCCCGCAGGCCGGTGACCGGACCGCGCCCGGCCCCGGAGGCACTGCGCGGACTGGAGGTGCCGGTCCTGCTGCTCCTGGCCGGGAACAGCAGGACCCATGACCCCGCCGAGGTGGCGGCCAGGGCGAAGGCGCTGCTGCCGAACGTGGAGACGGCCGTCCTGCCGGACGTGTCCCATCACGCGCTGCCGCAGTCCGCGCCGCCCGGTCTGGGCCGCCGCCTCGGCGACTTCCTCGCCGGGCCGGGTGACCTCGCCGGGTCGGGTGACTGAGCCTCACCCGACCTTCTCGATCAGCGCCCGCCGGATCAGGAAGCTGCCCTCCTCCCTGACCTGTTCGAACGCCGCGTTGTTCAGCAGCGCGCAGCTTCCCGAGACCGAGTTCACCTCGACCGTCGTGGACTTGTTGTTGTCGAGGTTGGTCACCTTGAGCTTGGTCCCCACCGGGAACTGGTTGCTGGAGGCGGCGGGCGCGCCGCCCTCGCCGGAGAGGGTGACGGTGGAGCCGTCGCAGACCTGCTCCCCGGCCTGCGCGGCGCCTCCGGCAGGGGGCTGCGTGGCCTGGGAGTCCTGAGCCGACTCCCCGACCGCGCACCCGGACGCCTCCTGCTTGCGCTCGATCTCCGCGACGACGGCCTCGCGGTTCGCGATCCTGGCCTCGGACTGTGCGTCGGGATTGGCCCGCTGGCCCTCGATGAACCGCTGGTTGTTGCCGAGCGCGGTGGCCAGGCCCTGGCAGACGCCCGAGTCCTGGGCGGCCTTCGTCTGCGCGTTCTGGGTGGTCTGCGCGGCGTTCGAGGCGTTCGCCATGACGAAGGCCCCGCCGCCCGCCACCGTCGCCGCGCCGGCCAGCAGCGCGATCTTCTTCTTCGTGCCGAGACTTCTCCTGCGCGACATGCGCGCCTCCTGAAGAGGTAGGGGAGCGTACGGCGCTATGTACGAGATACCGAACGGAGTTGCTCAGCGGTCGCCTCGACGTGCGCACGTAACCTGCGTCACACCGCCTCTACCGGGACAGAGCGTCCCGGACCGCCTCGTCGGTGCGGCCCACGACGGCCGTTCCGTCGTCCGCCGTGATGATCGGGCGCTGGATCAGCTTGGGGTGTCCGGCGAGCGCGTCGACCCAGCGCTCGCGTGACGCCTCGTCACGCGGCCAGTTCTTCATACCCAGTTCCCTGGCGGCCGCCTCCTGGGTGCGGGTGATGTCCCACGGTTCGAGGCCGAGACGGGTGAGCACCTCGCGGATCTCGTCCGCGCTCGGTACGTCCTCCAGGTAGCGGCGGACGGTGTAGTCGGCGCCCTCGGCGTCGAGCAGACCGACCGCGCTGCGGCACTTCGAACAGGCCGGATTGATCCAGATCTCCATGGCGCACACGGTAGCCCGAGGCTCGCGAAAACCCGTTCTCCCCATGCGTCACAACCACCCCGAAAGCCCTTGTGGCCAGGGGCTTTTGTCAGTGGGGGGCGGTAAAATAGAAGCAGTGTTCGAGGGTGTCGCCGGGAGGTCCGGACGGCGCCCTGACCGCGACAGGAGGATGCCCGTGCCCGCTGCCGCACTGAAGCCGAAGCCGTTGCCCACCCAGTCAACCGCCAAGCGGCCCGTCCTGCTCGACCTGCCGTACGAACCCGTGGAGAAGCGTCCGCTGCCGGCGGGCCGCCCCCGCGAGTGGTACGTCACGCACAACCGCCGGCTCAAGGCGATGCGGCTTGCCATCGCCCTGCTCGACTCCGGCGTCTACCTGCCCAACCAGGCGCGCAACGAGAGGATACGGAGCGCCGCGCTGACGATCGGCGTGCACCCGCCGTCGGACACCACGTGCCACATGGTGCGGGCGTTGATGCGGTACTCGCGGTGAGCGGAGCGCAGGGCGCCGTTCGTTTCGCGGCGCCCTGCGCTCGTCTCGCCGTGGCTGGGAATGCCGACCGGCGACCGGTCCGACCGGCGACCGGTCAGACGCTCACAGCCCGGGCGCGCCCCACACGGGGAACCAGCGGCCCAGGTCGCCCTCCACCGGCAGTTCGTCGGCGAGCACCGCCCGTATCCGCAGCTCCAGCGTGTTGTCCCGCTGCTGCCGGTCTCCGGGCAGGGGCGCGAAGGGGTAGAACGTGCCGCGCTTGTAGAGGTAGACCAGTGCCAGCCGGCGCCCGTCGTCGGCCGCGAAACCGGCCAGGGAGCAGAGCAGCCGCGGGCCGAAACCGCCCGACTCCAGGGTGCTGTTGACCGCGTGCAGGTCGTTCACCAGCACCGGCAGCTCGCCCGGGGAGCGGTGCGAGACCAGCCAGGAGTAGCCGTAGGAGTCGTGGGTCAGCTCCACCGGGGTGCGGCCGGTGCGGCCGGCGTCCGCGTCCAGCAGGTCGCGGACCTCGCGGTGCGTGCGCTCGAAGGCGGCGCCCTCGACCGTCGCGAAGCACACCGCCCCCTGCCCGGTCGGCGTGAAACCGGCCGCGGCCTCCAGGCTCACCGCCGCCGAGGGCAGCGTGAAGAGCCGGTCGAGGTCGGGTGCGACGGCCCTGGTCCGGCCGAGCAGGATGTCCAGCAGCCCCATGTCCGCCCCTCCCGCCCTCAGGCCTTACCGGGGGCCCCGGGGGCGGTCGCCTCACCCAGCTCGGCGGAGATCCGCCCCAGTTGGTCGAGCCGCTGCTCCAGGCTGGGGTGGGTGGCGAAGAACCGTCCGAGGCCCGGCTCGGCGCCGAAGGCGGGGGTGAAGTAGAACGCGTTGAAGGCCTGGGCCGTGCGCAGGTCCTTGGTCGGGATGCGGGCGATGTCGCCGGTGACCTTGGTGAGGGCCGCCGCCAGGGCCGAGGGACGCCCGGTGAGCAGGGCCGCGGCCCGGTCGGCCGCCAGCTCCCGGTACCGGGACAGGGCCCGGATCAGCAGGAAGCTGAGCGCGTACACGGCCGCGGAGACGCCCATCACGACCGCGAGGACGGCCATGGTGTTCTGGTCCCGCCGGCCGAAGAGCTGGGAGTAGAAGGCGAACCGCACGATCAGCCCCGCGATCACGCCGAGGAACGACGCGATCGTGATCACCGCGACGTCCTTGTGCGCCACGTGCGACAGCTCGTGCGCGAGCACACCCTCCAGCTCCGCGGGATCCAGCCGCCGCAGCAGCCCCGTGGTGACGCAGACCACCGCGTTGTCCGGATTCCGACCGGTCGCGAAGGCGTTCGGCATCTCCATCTCCGAGACGGCCACCACCGGCTTCGGCATGTCGGCCATCGCCGCCAGCCGGTCCACCACCCCGTGCAGCTCCGGATACTCGTCCCGCTCCACGACCCGGCCGCGCATCGCGAACAGCGCGATCCGGTCGGAGAACCAGTACTGCACCCCGAGCACCGCCGCCACGATCACCACGACCAGCACCCAGGACTTCAGCACCACGATCAGCGCGGCGACGAACCCCACGTACAACAGGCCGAGCAGGAACAGCGTGATCCCCATGCGCACGGTCAACCGCCGGTCACTCCGGAAGCGGCTCTGCATCTGCATCACCTCACAGTCGGGCACTCGTCCCGATGTCCAGTGTGCACCCGGCGCAGGCGCTGGCAGGCCCTAGTAGGGCGCCCGGAAGTTGATGTACCCCAGCAGAACGATTACCGCGGCCACGCAGCCGAGCACCACGACGGTGGACACCCACGACGACCGGCGTCCGGAGCCCACGTGCTCGGGGTCGGGGCGGAAGGGGACCGGCCCGGGAGGGTTCTCCTTCCAGCGCGCGGCGAGCATCCGGGCACGTGCGGACGGCTCCTTGTGCTCGGCGCCGTCCGCCCACCTCAGGTCGTACTCGCGCTCCTCGTCGTCCCGCTCCGGCATCTCCGGCACTCTCCCCGTCCCCCTGGACTCGAACAACCGTGTCAGTGGACATCATTCCGGCACGTGTACGTCCTGTGAAGGGTTTTCGGCCACGCACGGCGGTAGCCACGCACGATGGCGCCCCCGCCCCCTGGGAAGAGGGGACGGGGGCGCCGGATGGCTCAGGCGTCGATCACGCGTCGGTCACACGTCGAAGTACATCTCGAACTCGTGCGGGTGCGGACGGAGCTGAAGCGGGGCGATCTCGTTGGTGCGCTTGAAGTCGATCCACGTCTCGATCAGGTCCGGCGTGAAGACGTCGCCCTGGAGGAGGAACTCGTGGTCGGACTCGAGACGGTCGAGGACCGCGCCGAGGGAGGTCGGGACCTGCGCCACGTTCGCGTGCTCCTCGGGAGCCAGCTCGTAGAGGTCCTTGTCGATCGGCTCGGCCGGCTCGATCTTGTTCTTGATGCCGTCCAGGCCCGCGAGCAGCAGGGCCGAGAAGGCCAGGTACGGGTTGCCGGAGGAGTCCGGGGCGCGGAACTCGACGCGCTTGGCCTTCGGGTTCGAGCCGGTGATCGGGATACGCATCGCGGCCGAGCGGTTGCGCTGCGAGTACACCAGGTTGATCGGCGCCTCGAAGCCCGGCACCAGGCGGTGGTAGGAGTTCACCGTCGGGTTGGTGAAGGCCAGCAGCGACGGGGCGTGGCGCAGGATGCCGCCGATGTAGTAGCGGGCGGTGTCCGACAGGCCGGCGTAGCCCTGCTCGTCGTAGAAGAGCGGCTCGCCGCCCGACCACAGCGACTGGTGGACGTGCATGCCCGAGCCGTTGTCACCGAAGATCGGCTTCGGCATGAAGGTCGCCGTCTTGCCGTTCTTCCACGCCACGTTCTTCACGATGTACTTGAAGAGCTGGAGGTCGTCGGCCGCGGCGAGCAGCGTGTTGAACTTGTAGTTGATCTCGGCCTGGCCGGCGGTGCCCACCTCGTGGTGCTGGCGCTCGACCTGCAGGCCGGACCGCTCCAGCTCCAGGGAGATCTCGGCGCGCAGGTCGGCGAAGTGGTCGACCGGCGGGACCGGGAAGTAGCCGCCCTTGTAGCGGACCTTGTAACCGCGGTTGTCCTCGATGGCGCCGGTGTTCCAGGCGCCGGCCTCGGAGTCGATGTGGTAGAAGGACTCGTTCTCGCGGGTGGCGAAGCGGACGGAGTCGAAGACGTAGAACTCCGCCTCCGGACCGAAGAACGCCGTGTCGGCGATGCCCGTGGAGGCCAGGTACGCCTCGGCCTTCTTCGCCACGTTCCGCGGGTCGCGGGAGTACTGCTCGCCCGTGATCGGGTCGTGGATGAAGAAGTTGATGTTGAGGGTCTTGTCCCGGCGGAACGGGTCGACGCGCGCGGTCGACAGGTCGGGGCGCAGGGACATGTCCGACTCGTGGATGGCCTGGAAGCCGCGGATCGAGGATCCGTCGAAGGCCTGCTCGGCGTCGGGGTCGAACGCCGTGGCGGGCAACGTGAAGTGCTGCATGACGCCCGGCAGGTCGCAGAACCGGACGTCGACGAACTTGACGTCCTCGTCCGCGATGAACTTCTTGACGTCGTCGGCGTTCTGGAACATCCAGCTCCTCCTACTCCCGACCGTCCCGCCGGGGTGGTAGATCGTTTGTGCGACCAGTGCGGGTGGCACACGCTTCGACGACCCTAGGGACGGGTGATTTCTCTGGCGTGACCCATTTGTTTCGCAGAAGTTAACCGGCTCCCTCCTCAGCCTAGGCCGGATCAGGGGCCCGCACACCCCGCCGTTCTCGGTACGTATACGGGCGCAGTACCGTGGTCGGGTGGACAACAGGCAAGCAATCGGATCGTGGCTTTCCGGCCCGCGCGCGGCCATCGAAGAGTCCGGCGCCGATCTCGGACACCGGGGCGAGCAGCTCGGTCTGCCCGCGGAGGGGCCGGGTTCGATCGCCCGTCCGGGCCGCCGGATCGGCGCCCTGGCCGTGGACTGGGCCCTGTGCCTCCTGATCGCATACGGCCTGCTCACGGACGGCTACAACCAGGCGACCGGCAACTGGGCGCTGCTGATCTTCTTCGTGCTGAGCGCGCTCACCGTCGGCACGGTCGGTTTCACCCCCGGCAAGCGCCTCTTCGGCCTGCGGGTCGTGGACCTCGCCACGGGCCGCCCCAACGCGCTGCGCACCCTGCTGCGCTCGGTGCTGCTCTGCCTCGCCCTCCCGGCGCTGATCTGGGACCGCGACGGCCGGGGCCTGCACGACCGGCTGGCCCGCACCGTGGAAGTCCGGATCTGACGCGTCTCGCGTTCTACGACTCTTGTGACGCCGGTACGGCCAGAGGTGTCGGGTACGGCCAGAGGGGGCGGCCCGAGTGATCGGGCCGCCCCCTCTCGCCGTACCGACGTCGCGGAGTCCTACGGGGTCAGCGCTGCCTGGGGTTGCCGCCCCGGGGCATGCGCATGCCCTTGGGCATCGGGCCCTTGGGCAGCGGCATGTTGCTCATCAGGTCGCCCAGGGCGCGCAGCCGGTCGTTGGTCACGGTGACCTGCGGGCCGCTGAGGACGCGGGGGAGCTTGAGCATGGTCGTGCGCAGCTTCTTCAGCTCGACCTGGCCCTCGCCGGTGCCCACGAGCAGATCGTGCACGGGCACGTCGGACACGATGCGGTTCATCTTCTTCTTCTCGGCCGCGAGCAGGGACTTCACCCGGTTCGGGTTGCCCTCCGCGACCAGCACGATGCCGGCCTTGCCGACCGCGCGGTGCACCACGTCCTGACTGCGGTTCATCGCCACCGCGGGTGTCGTCGTCCAGCCCCGGCCGATGTTGTCCAGCACGGCCGCCGCGGCGCCCGGCTGTCCCTCCATCTGACCGAAGGCCGCCCGCTCGGCCCGGCGCCCGAACACGATCGCCGACGCGAGGAAGGCGAGCAGCAGGCCCAGGATGCCGAGATAGATGGGGTGACCGATCAAGAAACCGATCGCGAGGAGGACACCGAAGACGACGATGCCGACACCCGCGAGCACAAGACCGATCTTCTTGTCGGCCTTGCGGGTCATCTTGTAGGTCAGAGCGATCTGCTTCAGTCGCCCGGGATTCGCAGCGTCCGCTGCAGGTTCCTTCCTCGCCATGGCACGAAGTCTACGTGCCCCCGAAAGCGCCGACGACGGCAGTGTCCGGCCGTCGGGGGCGGGAGCGAGGCCGCGGTGGCGCGGGGCGGGGTCAGGGGCGGCCGGCGACGGACTGCCGCAGCGCGTGCTCCGTCTCGACCCGGTCCTTGGCGCGGCGGCGGTCCTCGAGCACGGAGGTCCAGGCGTTGCGCCGGGCGGTGCGCTGGCCGCTGCTCATCAGCAGCGACTCGACGGCCCGCAGGGCGGTGGTGAACGACGGGATGGCGGTGGCGCGGACGGTCGTGGCGCGGACTGCGGTGGCGCGGACGGGCGCGGCCTGCATCGTGGAGGTCCCCCCTCGGTACGGCTCCGGGCACGGAGACGGGTGTACGTGGCGTGATACCAGGGTCACTGACTGGTGTTACCAGGGCGTGACCCGCCGGTCAAACGGACATGAAGCCGCGATGCCGGGGCCCACGACGGGCTCGCGGCCCCGACCGGTGCCCTCAACTGCGAGGACGGTCGGGGCCGCGGAGTATCGGCCATTACTGGCCAGTAGTGACTTGTGCGTGAATTCACACGGTGGCGGAGCGGCGCTGCTCCATGGCCATCCCGTAGAGCCGTCCGGCGCGGTACGAGGACCGCACCAGCGGACCCGACATCACGCCGGAGAAACCGATCTGCTCGGCCTCCTCCTTCAGCTCCACGAACTCCTGCGGCTTGACCCAGCGCTCCACGGGGTGGTGGCGCACGGACGGGCGCAGGTACTGCGTGATGGTGATCAGCTCGCAGCCGGCCCCGTGCAACTGCTGCAGCGCCTCGCTGATCTCCTCGCGGGTCTCGCCCATGCCGAGGATGAGGTTCGACTTGGTGATCAGACCGTAGTCGCGGGCGTCGGTGATGACCTGCAGCGAGCGGTCGTAGCGGAAGCCGGGGCGGATGCGCTTGAAGATCCGCGGGACCGTCTCGACGTTGTGCGCGAAGACCTCGGGGCGGGAGTCGAAGACCTCCCGGAGCAGCTCCGGCACCGCGTTGAAGTCCGGGGCCAGCAGCTCGACCTTGGTGCGGCCGGTCTCGCGGTCGGCCGTCTGCTCGTGGATCTGGCGCACAGTCTCCGCGTACAGCCAGGCGCCGCCGTCCGGGAGGTCGTCGCGGGCGACGCCGGTGATGGTGGCGTAGTTCAGGTCCATGGTGACCACGGACTCGCCGACGCGGCGCGGCTCGTCGCGGTCGAGCGCCTCGGGCTTGCCGGTGTCGATCTGGCAGAAGTCACAGCGCCGGGTGCACTGGTCGCCGCCGATGAGGAAGGTCGCCTCGCGGTCCTCCCAGCACTCGTAGATGTTGGGACAGCCGGCTTCCTGGCAGACCGTGTGCAGGCCCTCGCTCTTCACGAGGTTCTGCATCTTCGTGTACTCGGGGCCCATTTTCGCCCGGGTCTTGATCCACTCGGGCTTGCGCTCGATGGGGGTCTGGCTGTTGCGGACCTCGAGGCGCAGCATCTTGCGTCCGTCGGGTGCGACTGCGGACACGACCGGCTCCCTAGCGTTTGATTCTTCGGCGTTCTTCAGGGTACGCCCGTTGATTTGTTGGTCGGCGTTGGTGCTGGCCTTGCTGGGGGCTGCCGCCCCCAGGCCCCCGCTTCGGCCTGAACGGCCTCGTCCTCAAACGCCGGACGGGCTGGATTTATGCCACCGGTGTCTTCTCGATCACCCGGGGCTTCAGGTCCGCGTTCTCCAGGACGGCGCGCAGGTGGCGTTCCGCCACCGGGAGTACCTCGTCGATGGTGACGTCGCGGCCGAGTTCGTTCGCCAGGGAGGCGACGCCCGCGTCGCGGATGCCGCACGGGATGATCCGGTCGAACCACTTGTTGTCCGGGTTCACGTTCAGCGCGAAGCCGTGCATGGTGACGCCCTTGGCGACCCGGATGCCGATCGCGGCGATCTTGCGGTCCTCGCGGCGCTGCCCGGCGTTGGACGGGGCGTACTCGGGTCCGTTCATGCGGGGGTCGAACTCGTCGTCGGTCAGGCGGGGGTCGAAGTCCAGGGAGAGTCCGCCGAGAGCCGGGCGCTGTGCCGTCTCCTGTTTGGGTTCACCGAGGACCCAGACGCCACTGCGGCCCTCGACCCGGCTGGTCTCGAGGCCGAACTCCGCACAGGTGCGGATCAGGGCCTCCTCCAGCCGCCGTACGTGGGCCACCACGTCCACCGGGCGGGGCAGCTTCTGGATGGGGTAGCCCACCAACTGGCCGGGACCGTGCCAGGTGATCTTGCCGCCGCGGTCCACGTCGACGACCGGGGTCCCGTCGAGCGGACGCTCGCTGTCCTCGGTGCGCCGGCCGGCGGTGTAGACCGGCGGGTGTTCGAGGAGCAGCACGGTGTCGGAAACCTCGTCGGCGAACCGCGCGGCGTGCACCCGGCGCTGCTCGTCCCACGCCTCCTGGTACTCGACGCGATCGGCACCGAACCCCATTCGGACGAACCGCAGCTCACTCACGGCAAGTGCCTCCCTGGAAGGTCGTAAGGCACGAACCGTGCCCACGCCACTGTACGACCGCCCGCTCGCCGTCAGCCGGGCGGGCAATCCTCACACGATCGGATGAATGCCGGGCGAACTGTGCGATCGGACGCTTACTCTCCGCTACATTCACGCCGTTCACGAGGCCATAAGGGCTGCTCACAGGCGCTCCGGGCACATCGAACGCCCGGAAGGCAGGAGACCGCACCGCACCATGACGGAACGACCCGCGCAGCGCACCCCAAACCGCCAGCTCACCGCGCTCATCGCCGAAGCGGGGTTCTCCAACGCGGGTCTCGCGCGTCGCGTCGACCAGCTCGGACTCGAACACGGCCTGGACCTGAGATACGACAAGACGTCCGTCACCCGGTGGCTGCGCGGACAGCAGCCCCGCGGCACCACCCCGGCCCTGATCGCCGAGGTCTTCACCCGGCGTCTGGGCCGCCGCCTGACCGCCCAGGACCTCGGCCTGGACGCCTGCGCGCCCGTCTACGCGGGGCTGGAGTTCGCCGGGAGCCCTCAGGAGGCGATCGACATCGTCGGCGGTCTGTGGCGCAAGGACTCCGGCAGCCACGCCGAACTGCGGAAGATCGCCTTCACCTCGGCAGGGCTCGTCGTGCCCAGCCGCGACTGGCTGATCGGCCGCGCCGACGAGAAGGTCGCCCGCACCGAGGTGCCCGTCCGCATCCCCGCGCAGGGCCGCCCCGCGCCCCCCGGGCTCGCCGTGCCGCTCGACCCCTCCCGGCGCCGGGCACCGGCCGAGCGCGGCCCCGGCCAGCGGGTCGGCGGCGGCGACCTCGCCGCGCTCCGCTCCGTCGGCGAGCTGTTCCGCAGCCTCGACGACCGGTACGGCGGCGGCCACGCCCGCCAGGCCCTCGTGCGCTACCTGGAGCACGAGCTGGAGCCGATGCTGCGCGGCACCTACGGCGAGCAGACCGGCCGCCGGCTGTTCGCCGCCGCCGCCGACCTGACCCGGCTCGCCGGCTGGACGTCGTACGACATCGCCGCGCACGGACTCGCCCAGCGCTACTTCGTGCAGGCGCTGCGGCTGTCGCAGGCGGCGGCGGACCGGGCGTACGGCTCGTACGTGCTGGTCACCATGAGCCGCCAGGCCGTCTATCTGGGGCACGGACGCGAGGCCGTGCAGCTCGCGCGGGTCGCGCAGCAGGGCGTGGGCACCTCCGCGCCGCCGGTCGTGCAGACGCTGCTGCACGCCGCCGAGGCGCGGGCGCACGGCCTGCTCGGCGAGGTGCGGGCCTGCACCGCGGCCCTGGTGCGGGCCGAGCGGGCGCTGGAGACCGCCCGGCCGGGCGACGAGGTGCCGCACTGGGCGCGGTTCTTCGACGAGGCGCAGCTCGCCGACGAGTTCGGGCACTGCCACCGCGACCTGCAGCAGTTCCGCGCCGCCGCCCAGCACGCGGAACGCTCGCTGCAACTGCGCGCCCCCGTCTACGCCCGCAGCCGGCTGTTCTGCCGGGTGGTCCTCGCCACCGCCCGCCTCGGCCTCGGCGAACTCGACCAGGCCTGCCAACTGGCCGCCGAAGCGGCCGGTCAGGCGGCCGAGATGCGCTCGGTACGGGCCACCGAGTACGTCCGCGACTTCGAACGACGCCTGGAGCCCTACCGGGACGCCCCTCCGGTTCGGGGGTACCGGGACAAGGTGGCGGCACTGGGGTAGCGACAGACCGCAACAGACCGCAACAGACCGCAACAAAGCGTGGCAGAGCGTGGCAGAGCGCGGCAGGCCGCGACGGGCCGCGACCCCCCTAGGCCGCGTGGGCCGTCGTCACCGGCTCCGCGGTGTGCATCGGCCGGCCCGCCCCCAGGTCCGTCAGGATCGCCGCCGAGGCCCGGTGGCCCGAATACAGCGCGCCCTGGGCGGTACTGGTGTCGCGGTGGTCGCCGCACACGTACAGGCCGGCCAGGAGGCGGACCGGGCGGCGCGGGTCGTGCGGTGGGCGCATCGCGGGCACCGCCTCGGGCGTGTGGTGCACGGCGAGGGTCTCCCAGCGGGTGGTCGGGGTGCCGTACAGGCGCGAGAGGTGGATGCGTACGGCGGTGTCGACGTCGGACGGGGGAGGGCCGAGGACCGTCGACGAGACGAGGGCGCGACCGGCCGGCGCGCGGGACGGGTCCACCCGGCTGACCACCGCCGTGTGGGCGACCGGGCCGCCGCGGTCCGCGTCGAGCAGCAGGGAAGCGCCGGTCGTCGGCGGTTCGTCGGTCGTGTGGTGCACCACCGTCACCGGGTGGAAGTCCGGCACCCGCAGCCCCGGCAGCAGCTCGGCCGCCGCCCGGGCGTCGGTCGCCACCAGGACGGCCCGGCACCGGATGACACCGTGCTCCGCGGTGGTCACGGCGTTGGTCGCGACCGAGGTGACGCGGACGCCGGTGTGCACGGTGCCCGGCGGCAGCGTCCGCGCGAGCTGCTCCGGCAGGGCCTCGGCGCCGCCCTCGGGCAGGGCGAGCCGCCCGCCGGCGAAGGCGCGCAGCGCGAGGTCCGCGCACCGGCTTGAGGTCGTCAGGTCCGGGTCGCACAGCAGGGCGGCGAGCAGCGGACGCAGGAAGCCGTCGATCGTGCGGGCCGGCAGTCCGCGGGCCGCCAGCGCCCGGGCGGCGGGCAACTCCGGGCGGGCCAGCAGCCGTTCGGCCGGAGTATTCGCGAGCCGGGTCAGCGCGGCACCGAGCCGGGCCTGGTCGACCGCGGTGCCGAGCGGGGCGCCCGCGCGGGTGCGGGGCGTGGTGGCGGGCCGTCCGGACGCGCCGGGCACGTGGATCGTGCGCCGGGGCGTGGGTATCGACCGAGGGGCGCTCGTGAGGGCGCGCACTGCGTGAAGTGCGCCCCTTGCGCTCCGTACGCCCACCGGGGCGCCCGCACGGTGGTGACGGCCCTCGCTGTGCAGCAGGACCCCGGGCGCGAAGGGCAGCAGCGCGAGGCCGTCGAGCCCGGGGGTGCGGCGCAGTTCGGGGTACGCCGTGGACAGCAGTTGTGCGATTCTGTCGAGCCGGAAACCGTCGACCTTCTCGGTGGCCATCCTGCCGCCCACCGTGTGGGCGGCCTCGAGGACCGTTGTCGTCACTCCTGCGCCGGTCAGCCGATGCGCCGCGGCGAGTCCGGCGATCCCGGCTCCCACGACGACGACGTCCGCCTGGTACGCGGGCTCAAGCACGTGCCCCTCCTAGAGGTTGCGCGGCCGCTGGAGACGTCATGCCCCCAACCGGCTTGAGGGATACCCGAGTTCGAGACGAGGTTAGGACCCAGAACGGCCAACGGAAGTCGCACGGAGACAGAGCACGGTCGCACGGCGGTCGCATACGGTCGGAATGCGGACGGAATGCGGTCAGGAGGCAACCGAAGGCGTCGCTCCCGCAGGCGCCACATCGCCCCGCCCCGCCCCATCCCGCCCCACCCTCACCTCACCTCACAGCGCCGCCCGGATCGCCCCGTCGATCTCCGGGAACGCGAAGCGGAAACCCGACTCCAGCAGGCGGGCCGGGAGGACCCGGGCACTGCCGAGGACGTCGCCCGCCATCTCGCCGAGCGCGGCACGCAGCACCGGCGCGGGCACCGCGAAGGGCGTCGGCCGGTGCAGCACCCGCCCCATCGCCACGGTGATCTCACGGTTCGTCAGCGGGCGCGGGGCGGTCAGATTGAACGGGCCGGACAGGTCCTCGCGGTCCATCAGGTGCCGGATCGCCGCCACCTCGTCGTGCAGCGCCACGAAGGACCAGTACTGCGACCCGTCGCCCAGCCGTCCGCCGAGCCCCGCCCGGAACAGCGGGAAGAGCCGGCCCCAGGCGCCGCCCCCGCGCGCGACGACGAGCCCGGTCCGGGTGAACACGGTCCGCACGCCCGCCTCCAGGGCGGGCGCCGCCGCGGCCTCCCACTCCACGCACAGGGACGGCAGGAAGCCCTCTCCCGCGGGCGCGCTCTCGTCCACGGCCCGGTCGCCGGTCTCCCCGTAGAAGCCCATCGCGCTGCCGTTCACGAAGACCCGCGGCGGCCGCTCCAGCGAGGCGACGGCCTCCGCGAGCGCCGTCGTGCCGTGCACCCGGCTGCTGCGCATACGTGTCTTGTACGCGTCGGTCCAGCGGCGGTCGCCCACCCCGGCCCCGGCCAGATTCACCACGGCGTCGCAGCCGGCGAGTCCGGCCGCGTCCACCCGCCCGTTCTCCGGGTCCCACCGGACCTCGTCCGCGCCCTGGGGCGCGCGCCGCACCAGGCGCACCACCTCGTGCCCGTCCGCGGTCAGGGACCGCACCAGTGCGCTGCCGATGAGACCGGAGGCGCCGGCCACCGCGATGCGGGAACGTTCCAAGTCCATGCGCCCATCCTGCCGGGTGGCCGCGGAAAAACCCCGGACCGGCCCCCGCCACCGCGTCGTACAGTGATCGTCATGCCAGCCCCGCACATACGCCCTGCCAGGTCCGAAGACGAGGAACCGCTGCGCCGGCTCGACCGCGACACCTGGTCCCACCTGCACGCCGTCGACCCCCCGCCCGGGCCCGACGCGCCCTTCTTCCGCGAGCATTCGGGTCCCGGCGACCACCTCGTCGCCGAACTCGACGGCACGCTCGTCGGCTACGTCCGCCTCGGCTTCCCCACCGAACTGGCCTCCAACGCCCACGTACGCCAGATCCGCGGCCTCGCCGTCGCCGACGCGGCCCGCGGGCACGGCGCCGGGCGCGCCCTGGTCCGCGCCGCCGTCGAGGAGGCCCGGCGCCTGGGTGCCCGGCGCATCACCCTGCGCGTCCTCGGCCACAACACCGCCGCACGGAAGCTCTACGAGTCCGAGGGCTTCGTCGTCGAGGGCGTGCAGCCGGAGGAGTTCCACCTCGGCGGCGCGTCCGTCGACGACGTACTGATGGGCCGGTTCCTGACGTGACCGGCCGGGCCCGCGCCCAGGGCGTGAGTGGCCGCGCCCGCGCTCAGGACGTGACCGGGTCGCCCGTGTCCACCGGCTGCGTCGCGTCCGCCGCGCTCCGCGCGTCGGCGGCCACCTCGGCCGCCGTCAGCACGTAGCCGGTCTCCGCGTCGGAGGTGGAACGGGCGAACACCACGCCGTACACCCGGCCGTCGGTGGTCAGCAGCGGTCCGCCCGAGTTGCCGGGGCGGACCGTGGAACGGATCGAGTAGATCTCGCGGGTGACGTTCTCGTCGTTGTAGATGTTCTGTCCGGTGGCGCGGATCCGGTTCGCCACCGTCGCCGCCCGCAGATCCAGGTCGCCGTCCTGCGGATAGCCCGCGACCACCGCCGCGTCGCCGCGCGCGGCGTCCTCGTCGAAGCGCAGCACCGGCGCGGTCAGGTCCGGGACGTACAGCACGGCCACGTCCTTGTCCGGGTCGAAGAGCACCACCCGCGCCCGGTGCTCGGGACCCACCCCGCCGACCCGCACACCCGGGTCGTCGATGCCGGCCACCACATGGGCGTTGGTCATCACGTGCTCCGGCGCGTACACGAAGCCGCTGCCCTCCCGGCCCTGGGTGCCGGCGACGCCCTCCACCTTCACCGTGCTGAGCTTGGCCGCCCTGGTGGCCGCCGCCGTGACACTGTCCCCCGAGGGTTCGGCGACCTCGGCGGCCGACTCGTTCTCGAACGGGTTGAAGACCTGCGGGAACCCCGCGTCGGCCAGCGCGGACGTCGCCCCCGAGAACCACGCCGGGGTGGTGTCCGGCATCACCCGCTGCACGGCGCCCAGCAGCGTCGAGTCCCGGATCGCCGAGGTGAGCAGCGAGGACGAGGAGGCCGCCAGGACGCTCGCCGCCACCCACGCCACGATCAGCGCCGCCGCCGAGTTCGCCACCGCCCCGCCGACGCCGTCGGCCACCCTGAGCGGACCGGCGTCCAGTTCCCGGCGCAGGCGCAGCGCGAGACGCCCCGCCAGCTCGTGGCCCACCATCGCCGGCAGCAGCACCGTGACCACCGCGGTCACCGTCGCCGCCGTCGAGCCCGCCGCCACCAGATCCATCACCCACGGCAGGATCCACACGCCGAGCACCGCGCCGCCCACGAAGCCCGCCAGCGAGACACAGCCGGCCACCAGTCCGCGCCGGTAGCCGGAGACCGCGTAGACCAGCACCACCAGCGCCAGCACGATGTCGAGCAGGTCCACGCGAACCGCCTTTCTACCGGACCCCGGGACCCTCAGTACGTGCCGTACCGGCTCGGTGATCAGCCTTGGGCGCACGATTGTCCGAAAAGCGGCCACCGCCGCGGTCGGGCTCGTGCGAGCGGGTGTGTGCGGTCACCTCTGAAACGCCGTGGACCAGGACGATGGTTCCACCGGGTGGCACACCCCACATCGCGGACAGACCGGATCCGCCGGACAGTGGGTCCATGCGAGTCTTCCGAGGACCGCGCGGAGCCCGGGAGCGACGTGCCGCCCGCATACCCGGCGCCCACCGGGCACCGGTGGCGGTACGGGCGCTGCTCGGCGCTCTGCCCGGGCTGGCCGCCGTCGCCGCGCTGGCGCTGTGCGCGAGAGGTGTGGAGCAGGCGGCCGAGACACAGGCCGCCGAGGCCGCCCCGGCCGCCGCCGCCGACCCGTACGCAGCGCCCCGGCCGCCGATCGTGCCCCGGTCGGACTGGCTGGGCGACGCCGCCCGCGCGCAGCCCGCCCCGCGCTACGACGACCGGGTCCTCGCCGTCTTCGTCCACCACACGGACACGCCGAACGGCTACGACTGCGCCGACGTGCCGGCCATCCTCCGCGGTGTGTACCTCGGCCAGACCGGCGCCCGGGACTGGGACGACATCGGCTACAACTTCGTCGTCGACCGCTGCGGCACCATCTACGAGGGCCGGGCCGGCGGCATCGAGCGGCCCGTCACCGGCGCCCACACCCAGGGCTTCAACCACCGCACCACCGGGATCGCCGCCCTCGGCACCTTCACCGCGGGGGTGCCCGTGCCCGACGAGCTGACCGACGCGATCGCGGCCGTGGCCGCCTGGAAACTCGGCGAGAGCGGCACCGACCCGCGCGCGAAGGTCGCCCTGGTCTCCAGCAACGGCCTCAGCCGGTACGCCGCGGGCGCCACCGCGACCCTGCCCGCCGTCGCGGGCCACGACGACGGCTACCAGACGAGCTGCCCGGGCGCGGCCCTCACCGCCCGCCTGCCGGACATCAGGGACACGGCGGCCCGCCTCCAGGGCCGCTCCGGATGAACCCACCCGGGCGGCCCACTCCGGGCACTCCGGTGACTCCGGTCGCTCGGGTCACTCCGGTCACTCGGGTCCGAACCGCTCCGTCAGCCGGGGCAGGCGCTCGGCGACGGACCGGTCGTTCTCCAGGTCGATCGGCGTGCCCAGCGGCTCGGCGGGCGCCGGCGCGATGCCCAGGTCCGGGGCGACGGTACCGGTGAGCTGCTCGTAGGCCTCGTCGGCCGCGTAGCCCAGCTCCTCGCCGTCGCCGTCCAGCTCCTCGTCGAAGTCTTCCAGCAGCTCGGCGAGCGAGTCGGGCTCGTGCACCGCGCCCTCGTACACCTCGCGGCCCTGGCCGATCAGCCAGCACCGGAAGTAGTCGAAGGCGTCGTCGCTCGCCCCGCCGAGGAGCACCCAGGCGGCGCCCCACAGGTCCCAGGTGCAGGCGCGGTTGTAACGGGCCTCGAAATGGCGGGCGAAGTCCAGCACCAGGTCCGGGTCCATCCCGAGCAGCCGCTCCACGAGCAGGTCGGCCTGGTCCTCGGGATCGCCGTCGGCACCCTGCCGGGCGGCGTCGATCAACTCCCAGAACTCCGTCTCGTCCATCACTGGTCCAGCATCGGTCCTGGAGGGGTGGGACGCACGTGGAGTGCGGCGGATCGTTATGCGGCGATCTCAGGTGCCGACGGGGTCCGCGTCGGCGTACAGGCCCGCCAGCCGCCGGGCGCTTCGCGCGAACCGTTCCCGCAGGCCCCCGGGCGCCAGCACCTCCACCTCGGGGCCCAGCCCCGTCAACTGGGTGTGCGCGACCTCCTCGGACTCCACGGGCAGTGTCACCGTCACCCATCCGTCCGCGTCCGGCGCCCCAGCGGCCGACAGCGCCTCCCGGGCGGACGTCGCGTCCACGGCGTACGGCAGGGCGCGCACGCCCCGCTCGGACAGCCGCACCACCACCTCGGACCGCAGGATCGACCGCGCGAACTGCTCGGCCCGCTCCGCCCAGAACGCGGGCAGGTCGAAGTCCTCGTCCCGCGCGAAACGCTCCCCGCCCGCCGCCACCGCCGTGAACCGGTCGATCCGGTACACCCGGTACATGCGGTACGGCCCGCCGGGCCCGCCGTCCTCCGCGCCCGACCCCGCCCCCGCGACCCGTGCGCACAGGTACCAGACTCCCGCCTTGAGCACGAGCCCGTACGGCTCCAGCTCCCGGACCACCTCGTCCTGCCCGCGCCGGTAGCGCGCCGCGACCGGCCGGTCGTCCCAGACCGCGTCGGCCACCGCTGGCAGCAGCTCGGGCGTCCCGGGCTCCCGGAACCAGTTCGGCGCGTCCAGATGGAACCGCTGGGCCGCTGTACGGGAGGCGTCCCGCAGGGAGGGGAGCAGGGCCGCCGACACCTTCAGGTGGGCCGCCGAGGCCGCGTCCTGAAGGCCCATCTCGCGCAGCGCCCCGGGGACCCCGGACAGGAAGAGGGCCTCCGCCTCGCCCCGGGCCAGCCCCGTGAGCCGCGTGCGGTATCCGCCGATCAGCCGGTAGCCCCCGGCCCGCCCGCGCTCCGCGTACACCGGCACGCCCGCCTCCGACAGCGCCTGCGCGTCCCGCGTCACGGTCCGCTCCGACACCTCCAGCTCCCCGGCCAGCTCGGCGGCGGTCATGCTCGGGCGGGACTGGAGGAGCAGCACCATCTTGATGAGGCGGGCAGCGCGCATGTCCACATCATGCAGGAGAACCCGAGAAGGCCCCCGCCGAAGCGAGGGCCTCCCGGACAACTGCCAGACCTTTACCGGCCTTGGCCCTTACCAGCCTTGGCCCTTACAGGCCGTAGCGCTCGCGCGCCTCCTTCACGGCCGTCGCCTTGACCTCGCCGCGCCGGGCGAGCTGGGCGAGGGCCGCGACCACGACGGACTCCGCGTCGATGCCGAAGTGGCGGCGGGCGGCGTCCCGGGTGTCCGACAGACCGAAGCCGTCGGCGCCGAGCGACGAGTAGTCCTGCTCGACCCACTGCGCGATCTGGTCCGGGACCTGGCGCATGTAGTCGGAGACCGCCAGCACCGGGCCCTCGGCACCCTGGAGCGCCTGGCGGACGTACGGCGTCCGCTCCTCGCCGCGCAGCAGCGCCGCGTCGGCGTCCATCGCGTCCCGGCGCAGCTCCGTCCAAGAGGTCGCGGACCACACGTCGGCGGCCACGCCCCACTCCTCGGCGAGCAGCCGCTGCGCCTTGAGCGTCCAGTGGATCGCCGTACCGGAGCCGACGAGCTGGATGTGCGGGGCGTTCGCGGCCGGGGCCAGACCCGCGGACTCCGCCGTGTTGAAGCGGTACAGGCCCTTGACGATGCCCTCGTCGACGCCGGCGCCGGACGGCTTGGCCGGCTGCGGCATCGGCTCGTTGTAGACCGTCAGGTAGTAGAAGACGTTCGGGTCCTCGCCCGGAGCCGCCTCGCCGTACATGCGGCGCAGACCGTCCTTGACGATCGCCGCGATCTCGTACGCGAACGCCGGGTCGTACGACAGCGCGGCCGGGTTGGTCGCCGCGATGGCCGGGGAGTGGCCGTCCGCGTGCTGGAGACCCTCACCGGTCAGCGTCGTGCGGCCGGCGGTGGCGCCCACCAGGAAGCCGCGGCCGAGCTGGTCGCCGAGCTGCCACATCTGGTCGGCCGTGCGCTGCCAGCCGAACATCGAGTAGAAGATGTAGAACGGGATCATCGCCTCGCCGTGCGTCGCGTACGACGTCGAAGCGGCGATGAAGTCGGCCATCGAACCGGCCTCGGTGATCCCCTCGTTGAGGATCTGGCCGTTCTTGGCCTCCTTGTAGTACATGAGCTGGTCGCGGTCGACCGGCTCGTACGTCTGGCCCTTGGGGGAGTAGATCCCGAGGGACGGGAAGAGGCTCTCCATGCCGAAGGTGCGCGCCTCGTCGGGGACGATCGGCACCCAGCGTTTGCCGGTCTCCTTGTCCCGGACCAGGTCCTTGACCAGGCGGACGAAGGCCATGGTGGTGGCCACGTTCTGCGAGCCGGAACCCTTGTCGAAGGACGCGAACGCCTTGTCGGCGGCCGGGGGCAGCGGCGCGAGCGGGTGGACGCGGCGGGCCGGGGCCGGGCCGCCGAGGGCGGCGCGGCGCTCCTGGAGGTAGCGCACCTCGGGGGAGTCGGCGCCCGGGTGGCCGTAGGGGACCACGCCGTCGGTGAAGTCGCTGTCCTTGATCGGCAGGCCGAGCAGGTCGCGCATGTCCTTGAACTCGTCCACCGAGAGCTTCTTCATCTGGTGGTTGGCGTTCTTGGAGGCGAAGCCCGAGCCGAGGGTGTGGCCCTTGACCGTCTGGGCCAGGATCACGGTCGGCGCGCCCTGGTGCGCGAGCGCGGCCCGGTAGGCGGCGTACACCTTGCGGGACTCGTGACCGCCGCGCGAGAAGTGGAAGCACTCGAGGATCTTGTCGTCGGACAGCAGCTTGGCCATCTCGGCGAGCGCCGGGTCCTTGCCGAAGAAGTCCTCGCGGATGTAGGCGGCGTCGCGCGTCTGGTACGTCTGCACCTGCGCGTCCGGTACCTCGCGCAGCCGGCGTACGAGGGCGCCGGTGGTGTCGAGCCGGAACAGCTCGTCCCACGCCGTGCCCCACAGCGACTTGATCACGTTCCAGCCGGCGCCGCGGAACTGGGCCTCCAGCTCCTGCACGATCTTGAAGTTGGCGCGGACCGGACCGTCGAGGCGCTGCAGGTTGCAGTTGATGACGAAGGTCAGGTTGTCCAGGCCCTCACGGGAGGCGAGGGTGAGCGCGGTGGTGGACTCCGGCTCGTCCATCTCGCCGTCACCGAGGAACGCCCACACGTGGGAGTTCGTCAGGTCCTTGATGCCGCGACTGGTCAGGTAGCGGTTGAACCGCGCCTGGTAGATCGCGGAGATCGGGCCGAGGCCCATGGAGACGGTGGGGAACTCCCACAGCCAGGGCAGCCGGCGCGGGTGCGGGTAGGACGGCAGCCCGTTGCCGCCGGCCTCGCGGCGGAAGTTGTCGAGCTGCTCCTCGCCCAGCCGGCCGTCGAGGAAGGCGCGGGCGTAGATGCCGGGGGAGGCGTGGCCCTGGACGTAGAGCTGGTCGCCGGAGCCGTCACCCTCCTTGCCCTTGAAGAAGTGGTTGAAGCCGGTCTCGTACAGCCAGGCAGCGGAGGCGAAGGTGGCGATGTGGCCGCCGACGCCGTACTTGCTGCCGCGGGTCACCATCGCCGCCGCGTTCCAGCGGTTCCAGGCGGTGATCCGCTGCTCCATCGCCTCGTCGCCGTCCACGGTGGGCTCGTCGGCGGTCGGGATGGAGTTGACGTAGTCCGTCTCGAGGAGCTTGGGCAGCGCCAGGCCTGCGCCCTCGGCGCGCTCCAGTGTGCGGCGCATCAGATACGCGGCACGGTGCGGCCCGGCCGCCTGGGTGACGGCGTCCAGGGAGGCCTGCCACTCGGCGGTCTCCTCGGGGTCGCGGTCCGGGAGCTGGTCGAGCTCGCTCGGCTGGATGGCTTTGGGGTCGGTCATGTCGCCGCCTTCCTCAGTCGAAGGGGGTTCCCTCATCGGCAAGGGTTCGGGGTGCCCTAAGTCTTTGGCAGGACAGGGCTGGGCTCCGGTGGGAGTCCCAGCGTGACTCTAACTCGCTGATCGATGATCGATCAAAGGGTTGAGGGGTAAAACCTCTTGATAACGAGAAAGTCGGCACGGGGTGCCTTCGGCGATGGCACGGAGTGACCTGTGCTGGTGAGTGTTTGTGCAGGTGAGCGCGGTCGAGCTCGGGTGGTTCGGGGGTGTGGCGGGTGCGGGTGCGTCGTGGCTGATCGCGCAGTTCCCCGCGCCCCTGAAACGGCTGCGCCGTTCTCAGGGGCGCGGGGAACTGCGCGAATCGGGGGGTCTGGGGGCGCAGCCCCCAGGGACGGGACGGGGCGGGAAGGGGCGGCGGGGGCGGAAAACTACGGTCGGGGGGCGCAGCCCAGGACGTGGGACTTGACGATCTCGGGGATGCGGGGGTCCCGGCGTCGGAAGGCGGCGACCAGCTCCTCGTGCTCCTCCGCGTAAGACTGCTGCACCGTCCCCAGCCACCGTATCGACAGCGCCGTGAACACCTCGATCCCCAGCCCCTCCCACGTGTGCAGCAGCACCGAGTTGCCCGCCGCCCGCACCAGCTCCCGGTGGAAACCCACCGTGTGCCGCACCTGGCCCGTCCCGTCGGACACCCGGTCCGCCTCGTACAGCGCGGCGACGTGCGGTTCCAGGGCCGAGCAGTCCACGGCGAGCCGGTCCGCCGCCAGCTCCGCCGCGATGGCCTCCAGGCCGGCCCGGACCGGGTAGCTCTCCTCCAGGTCGGCGGCGGTCAGATTGCGCACCCGCACGCCCTTGTTCGGCGCCGACTCGATCAGCCGCAGTGACTCCAGCTCCCGCAGGGCCTCCCGCACCGGCGTCTGGCTGACCTCCAGCTCGGTGGCGATCCGGCGCTCCACGATCCGCTCGCCCGGCTGCCAGCGTCCGCTGATGATCCCTTCCAGGATGTGCTCGCGGATCTGTTCGCGCAGCGAGTGGACGACGGGCGCGGTCATGAGAGCTCCTTCGGGAGAGGGCCCCTTCGGCCCGCTGGGGCGATTGACGTTTAGACAATACGGCCGTCACGGCGGGCGGGAAGGGCGCATGGGGGCGCTTTTACGCAGGTGAGACGAGACTTACACGCCGTGCCGGGGCCGAACGCGACGGTGCCCCCGTCCGGAGTGTTCCGGGCGGGGGCACCGTACAGGCCGACTGTGCGGGGGGACTACAGGCCGAGCTCGACCTCGAACTCGCCCGCCTCCAGGATCGCCTTGACCGCCGTCAGGTAACGGGCGGCGTCGGCGCCGTCCACCAGACGGTGGTCGTAGGACAGGGTCAGGTACGTCATGTCGCGGACGCCGATGACCGTGCCCTCCTCCGTCTCGATGACGGCCGGACGCTTGACCGTGGCACCGATGCCGAGGATGGCGACCTGGCCCGGCGGCACGATGATCGTGTCGAACAGCGCGCCGCGCGAACCGGTGTTGCTGATGGTGAAGGTCCCGCCGGACAGCTCGTCCGGAGTGATCTTGTTCGCGCGGACCTTGCCCGCCAGCTCGGCCGTGGCCTTGGAGATACCGGCGATGTTGAGGTCACCGGCGTTCTTGATGACCGGGGTCATCAGGCCCTTCTCGGAGTCCACCGCGATACCGATGTGCTCGGTGTCGAAGTAGGTGATGGTCCCCTCGGCCTCGTTGATCTTGGCGTTGACGGCCGGGTGGGCCTTCAGCGCCTGGGCCGCCGCCTTGACGAAGAACGGCATCGGGGAGAGCTTGACGCCCTCACGGGCCGCGAACGCGTCCTTGGCCCGGCCGCGCAGCTTCATCAGGCGGGTGACGTCGACCTCGACGACCGACGAGAGCTGGGCCTGCTCGTGCAGCGCCTTGACCATGTTGTCGCCGATGACCTTGCGGATCCGCGGCATCTTCACGGTCTGACCGCGCAGCGGGGAGGCCTCCAGGACGGGGGCCTTCTTCGCGGTGGCCGGAGCGGCGGCGGCCGGAGCCGGGGCGGCCGCCTTCGCGGCCTCGGCCGCGGCGGTGACGTCCTGCTTGCGGATACGGCCGCCGACGCCGGTGCCCTTGACGGTGGACAGGTCGACGCCGTTCTCGGCGGCGAGCTTGCGCACCAGCGGGGTGACGTAGGCACCCTCGTCCACCGGCTGGGCGGCGGCCGGAGCGGCGGCCGGGGCCGGCGCGGGCGCCGGGGCGGCGGGCTGCGGGGCGGGAGCGGCCGGTGCCTGCGGGGCGGGCGCCGGAGCGGCCGGAGCCGGGGCGGCCTGTGCGGGCGCCGGGGCCGGAGCGGGAGCCGGGGTGGGCTCGGGCTGGGCCGGGGCGGCGGGGGCCGCCGGAGCGGCGGCCGGAGCCGCACCCGCCGCACCGATGACGGCGAGCTTGGCGCCGACCTCGGCGGTCTCGTCCTCGGCGACCACGATCTCCAGCAGGGTGCCGGAGGCGGGCGCCGGGATCTCGGTGTCGACCTTGTCCGTCGACACCTCGAGCAGCGGCTCGTCCTCCTCGACGCTGTCCCCGACCGACTTCAGCCAGCGGGTGACGGTGCCCTCGGTGACGGACTCGCCGAGCGCCGGCAGGACCACGTCGGTGCCCTCGGCCGCGCCGCCGGCGCCCTGACCGGCAGCGGCGTCGGCGGTGGGGGCGGGCGCCGGGGCGGCCTGCTCGGCGGACGGGGCCGCCGCGGCGGGCTCGGGGGCCGGCTCGGCGACCTGCTCGGCCTGCGGGGCCGCCTCGGCGGCAGGGGCGCCGCTGCCGTCGTCGATCAGCGCCAGCTCGGCACCGACCTCGACGGTCTCGTCCTCGGCGACCTTGATGGAGGACAGCACGCCGGAGGCCGGGGCCGGGATCTCGGTGTCGACCTTGTCGGTCGAGACCTCGAGCAACGGCTCGTCGGCCTCGACGCGCTCACCCTCGGCCTTGAGCCAACGGGTGACGGTGCCCTCGGTGACGCTCTCGCCGAGCGCCGGAAGGGTTACGGAAACCGCCATGGTTTCGGTTGCTCCTTACGAAATTGCGGAAGTCTGTGTCGTCGCGCCCAGTGACCGGGGCAGGTCAGTCGTGGGAGTGCAGCGGCTTGCCGGCCAGCGCCATGTGGGCCTCGCCCATCGCCTCGTTCTGCGTCGGGTGGGCGTGCACGAGCTGGGCCACCTCGGCGGGCAGCGCCTCCCAGTTGTAGATCAACTGCGCCTCGCCGACCTGCTCGCCCATCCGGTCGCCGACCATGTGGACGCCGACCACGGCACCGTCCTTGACCTGGACGAGCTTGATCTCGCCCGCGGTCTTGAGGATCTTGCTCTTGCCGTTGCCCGCGAGGCTGTACTTCAGGGCGACGACCTTGTCCGCGCCGTAGATCTCCTTGGCCCTGGCCTCGGTGATGCCGACGGAGGCGACCTCCGGGTGGCAGTACGTCACCCGCGGCACACCGTCGTAGTCGACCGGGACGGTCTTCAGACCGGCGAGCCGCTCCGCCACCAGGATGCCCTCGGCGAAGCCGACGTGCGCGAGCTGGAGGGTGGGGGCGAGGTCACCGACGGCGGAGATCGTCGGGACGTTGGTCCGCATGTACTCGTCGACGAGGACGAAACCGCGGTCCATGGCGACCCCGGCCTCCTCGTAGCCAAGACCCTGCGAGACGGGGCCGCGGCCGATGGCGACGAGCAGGACCTCGGCCTCGAACTGCTTGCCGTCGGCGAGTGTGACCTTCACGCCGTCCTGGGTGTACTCGGCCTTCTCGAAGAAGGTGCCCAGGTTGAACTTGATGCCCCGCTTGCGGAAGGCGCGCTCCAGGAGCTTGGAGCTGTTCTCGTCCTCGACCGGGACGAGGTGCTTGAGACCCTCGATGACGGTGACGTCGGCGCCGAACGACTTCCACGCGGACGCGAACTCGACGCCGATGACGCCGCCGCCCAGCACGATCGCGGACTTCGGCACGCGGTCGAGCTTCAGGGCGTGGTCCGAGGAGATGATCCGGTCGCCGTCGATCTCCAGGCCCGGCAGCGTCTTCGGCACGGAGCCGGTCGCGAGCAGCACGTGGCGGCCCTGGACGCGCTGGCCGCCCACGTCGACGGAGGTGGGCGAGGACAGTCGGCCCTCACCCTCGATGTACGTCACCTTGCGAGAGGCGATCAGACCCTGCAGGCCCTTGTACAGACCTGAGATCACGTCGTCCTTGTACTTGTGGACGGCCGCCATGTCGATGCCCTCGAAGGTGGCCTTCACACCGAACTGCTCGCTCTCGCGGGCCTGGTCGGCGATCTCACCCGCGTGCAGCAGGGCCTTCGTAGGAATGCAACCGTTGTGCAGGCAGGTACCGCCGACCTTGCCCTTCTCGATCAGGGCGACGTCCAGGCCGAGCTGCGCCCCGCGCAGCGCCGCGGCGTAACCACCGCTGCCACCGCCGAGGATCACTAGGTCGAAAACAGTGCTGGCGTCGTTCGCCACGTCACGTCCTCCATGCATGTGCGCCACGCCGGTCTCCAGTGACCGGTCGGCGGCTGGTGTCCGGCCGCTCATTGTTCTCGGCCCTTGGGTGGGCCCTGTCCTGCCGGGCTCCATCTTCGCACTTGTGAGAGCCGAACGAGACGTGGGGCCGGGGTGTGAGACGCCCCACGTTCATGTGAGCGGAACAGGTGCAACTTGTCACCAAGGGCGGGGACAGCCCCGTAAGGGGCGCGGGGCTGTGCTGGTCTGCGGCTCCGCCGCGTGGGCGCGACGCCCTGCGGTTCTTCTCGGCCGACGCCGGCACAGCCAACCCAGGGGCGCGGGGAACTGCGCGACGAGCCACGACGGGCCCGTAGCCGCACGATCACCCGCGCCCCGAACCCCTTAGGCGCCCTTGGCCCAGCTAGCCCAGCTCACCCGCAGCCGCCAGCTCGGCAACCCGCACCAGCGTCCGCACCGCCGTCCCCGTGCCGCCCTTCGGCGTGTACCCGAACGGCCCGCTCTCGTTGAAGGCCGGCCCCGCGATGTCCAGGTGCGCCCAGGCGATGTCCTCGCCGACGAACTCCCGCAGGAACAGACCGGCCACCAGACCGCCGCCCATCCGCTCACCCATGTTCGCGATGTCCGCGGTCGGCGAGTCCATGCCCTTGCGCAGGTGCTCCGGCAGCGGCATCGGCCACGCCGGCTCGCCGGCCTCCTCCGCCGCCTCGTGCACCGCGGAGCGGAACGCGTCGTCGTTCGACATGATCCCGTACGTGCGGCTGCCCAGCGCCAGCATCATCGCGCCGGTCAGCGTCGCCACGTCGATGATCGCGTCCGGCTTCTCCTGCGAGGCCGCCCACAGCGCGTCGGCGAGCACCAGCCGGCCCTCGGCGTCGGTGTTGAGCACCTCCACCGTCTTGCCGCTGTACATGCGCAGCACGTCACCCGGACGCGTCGCGGAGCCCGAGGGCATGTTCTCGGCCAGCGCCAGCCAGCCGGTCACGTTGACCTCGAGGCCCAGGCGCGCGGCGGACACGACGGCGGCGAACACGGCGGCGGCGCCGGCCATGTCGCACTTCATCGTCTCGTTGTGCCCGGCCGGCTTCAGCGAGATGCCGCCCGAGTCGTAGGTGATGCCCTTGCCGACGAAGGCGAGGGACTTCGTCGCCTTGGACGAGGTGTACGACAGCTTCACCAGGCGCGGGCCGGCCGCCGAACCGGCGCCGACGCCGAGGATGCCGCCGTAGCCGCCCTTGGTCAGCGCCTTCTCGTCGAGCACCTGCACCTTGATGCCGTGCTCCTTCGCGGCCGCCTGCGCGACCGCCGCGAACGCCTCGGGGTTGAGGTCGTTCGGCGGGGTGTTGACCAGGTCGCGGGCGCGGTTCAGCTCCTCGGAGACGGCCGCGGCACGCTCGATCGCCGCCTTGTACGCCTTGTCGCGGGGCTTGCCGCCGAGCAGCGCGGCCTCGGCCAGCGGGGCCTTGCCGTTCTTGGCCTTGGCGGCGCCCTGTGCCTGACCGCCCGCCTCCTTGTAGACGTCGAAGGAGTACGCGCCGAGCAGCACGCCCTCGCCGACGACGCCTGCGTCGGCGGCATCGGTGAGCGGGAGGGCGAAGGCGGCCTTCTTGGCGCCGGCCAGGGCACGGGCGGCCACGCCGGCGGCCCTGCGGAGCACCTCGGCGTCGAACCCGGCGTCCTTCTCGGGCTCGGCACCGAGGCCCACCGCCACCACGACGGGTGCCTTGAAGCCGGACGGAGCGGGCAGCTTCGTCACCTCGCCCTCGGCGCCGGAGGCACCGAGAGTCTCCAGGACGCCGGCGAGCCGGCCGTCGTACGCCTTGTCCACGGCCTCGGCGCCCGGTGCGACGACCAGGTTCCCGGACCTGGATGCCGCGCCCTTGGCGACACCGATCACGATCGCGTCGGCCCGCAGGCCGGGCGCCGCGGCGGTGCTGAGAGTGAGAGCAGTCACGGTGGTGAAATCTCGCTTCCGTATGAAATCTTGAGTGGCCGAATGCGGGTGGGTCGACCGGGCCCGACAACCGACCCTAGATCCCTCCTGCGATGCGGTCTTTACCTGGGCAGGCAAACACCCGGCACGAGCCTACGCTCGCGCCCGCCCCCGCTCCCTCCCGCGGGTCCGCGATTTCCCGCGCTTCCCATGCGCGAGCCGGGATGAGAGATCATTCCTGCGGTACGCCACCGCGCCACCGCGCCACCCCCACCCCCACCTCGGAGCCCTGGAGCACGCCCGTGAGACGCCCGGTCCTGTCCATAGCCCTCCTCCTGCCGCTGCTGGCGGGCTGCACGTCGTCCCCCGACGACGACGCGCCGGCCGGCGACCACTGGCGGCCCCGGCCCGGCACCGCCTGGCAGTGGCAGCTCAGCGGCGAACTGGACACCTCCGTCGACGTGCCCGTCTACGACATCGACGGCTTCGACCACACCGGGTCCACGGTCGCCGCGCTGCACGAGGACGGCCGCAAGGTCATCTGCTACGTCTCCACCGGCGCCTGGGAGGACTTCCGCCCCGACGCGGACGAGTTCCCGAAGTCCGTGCTGGGCAAGGGCAACGGCTGGGAGGGCGAGCGCTGGCTCGACATCCGTGCGACCGACGTCCTGGAGCCGCTCATGGCCGAGCGCGTCGACATGTGCCGGGACAAGGGCTTCGACGCCGTCGAGCCGGACAACATGGACGGCTACAAGAACGACACCGGCTTCCCGCTCACCGCCGACGACCAGCTCCGCTACAACCGCCTGATCGCGGACCTCGCCCACGACCGCGGCATGGCCGTCGGCCTGAAGAACGACCTGGACCAGATCCCGGAACTGGTCGACGACTTCGACTTCGCCGTCAACGAGCAGTGCGCCCAGTACGGCGAGTGCGGCGACAACAAGCCGTTCACCGACGCGGACAAGGCCGTCTTCCACGTCGAGTACGAGCTGCCCACCGAACGCTTCTGTGCCGACTCCCGTGAGCTGCGGCTGAGTTCGATGCTGAAGAAGTACGAACTGGGGGTGTGGCGCAAGGCCTGCTGAGCGCGCCATGCCCAGGGCCTTGCTCAGGTCTCAGCCGAGGACGAGCACCACGAGAGCCGTGGTGGCCGCCGTCTCCGCCACCCCGCCGAAGACGTCGCCCGTGACGCCGCCGAAGCGGCGGACACAGTGCCGCAGCAGCAGTTCGGCGACCGCGACGGCGCACACCACGGCGAGCACCGTGCGCAGGACGTCGTACGGTCCCAGGTACGCGCCCGCCGCCGCGCCGGCCAGCGTGACGGCCGCGGCCACGGCCAGCGCCCCGCCGGCCGGGACCACCCCGGCGACCGCCGCACCCAGCCCCTCCGGGCGGGCGGCGGGCACCCCGGCCCGGGCGGCCAGGGTGAGTGCCAGCCGGGCCGCGGTCGCCGAGACGACGGCGGCGAGCGCGCCCCGCGCCCAGGAGCCGTCGTAGGCCTGCGCCAGGGCGGCGACCTGCGCGAAGAGGGTGAACACGAGGGCGAGTACGCCGAACGGGCCGATGTCCGACTGCTTCATGATCCGCAGGGCGTCGTCGGCGGGCTTGCCGCTGCCCAGGCCGTCGGCGGTGTCCGCCAGCCCGTCCAGGTGCAGTCCGCGGGTGAGTACGGCGGGTACGGCGGCGGTGGCGACCGCGGCGAGCAGGCTTCCCGCGCCCAGCACCAGCAGCAGGAGCCCGAGCCCCGCGGCGGCGACGCCGACGGCCAGCCCCGCCAGCGGCGCCCACAGCATGCCGCCGCGCGCCGCGTCCCGGTCCCAGCGGGTCACCTCGACCGGGAACACGGTGAGGGTGCCGAAAGCGAAACGGAGGCCGTCGGGGGAGGGGGTCCTGAGCACCGGCGCAGACTACCCGGCGGCCGGAAGGGCGGCGGCGAGGGGCAGGGCTGCTGCGTCATCCGGGGGACAGCGGCACGGCCGTGCCCGGCGTATCGCCGTAACGTGCGCATATGGGAGATTGGTGGCAGCGGAACATCATCGAACCGGGCAAGCTGCCGCTGCTCCTCGCGCTGACGGCGTTCGTGCTGACGTTCGCGATCACCCGGGTCATCACCCGCCTCATCCGGGCGGGCAGGGGCCCCTTCGGGAACGTCAAGGCGGGCGGGGTCCACATCCACCACGTCGTCCCCGGGGTCGTCCTCACCGTCATCGGCGGTTTCGGCGCGGTCGCGGGCGGCCGGCACGGGTTCGGCTCCGCGCTCGCGGCGGTGGTCTTCGGTATCGGGGCGGGGCTCGTCCTGGACGAGTTCGCGCTGATCCTGCACCTCGACGACGTCTACTGGACCGAGGCGGGGCGCAAGAGCGTGGAGGTCGTGGTGCTCACCGCGGCCCTGGTGGGGCTGGTCCTCGCCGGGTTCACGCCCTTCGGCGTCGACGGCGTGTCCCAGGACGAGTTGCAGGACCGCGCGAACGTCATCGCGACCGTCGCGGGGAACTTCCTGTTCTCCCTGCTCGCCCTGGCCAAGGGGAAGGCACGGCTCGCGATCTTCGGCGCGATCGTCCCGCTCGTCGCACTGATCGGCGCCGTCCGGCTGGCCCGCCCCGGCTCGCCCTGGGCGCGACGCTTCTACGCCCGCCGCCCGCGCGCCCGCGCCAGGTCCCGCCTGCGCGCCTACCACCACGACCGCCGCTGGTCCGGCCCCCGCCGCGCAGTCCAGGACTGGATCGCCGGCCCCCCAGACCCAACACCAACCAAACACTGACCCTGCGAGCTACGGGCCGCGGTCAGCCCCGCCTTCCCCTCGCTGCGGGCAGCCGCCCGCCCCCTGGCTACGGTCAGCCACCCGCCCCCTGGCTGCGGTCAGGCGCCCGCTCCCGCTAGCTGCGGTTAGCCCCGCCCTCCCCTAGCTGCGGGCAGTCGTGCCGCTGGGGCGGCACGGGTGGGCGCAGGCGGCGCCCGGTCAGCGCCGGCTCGCGCCCCCACCCCCGCGCCGAGACCCGCGCGGGGTGCCGGGGGAGCGCCGGGCAACCGCTCGCATCCGCGCGGGGTGCCGGGGGAATACCGGGCAACTGCTGGGCACCTGCGCGGGGTGCCGGGGGAGCGCCGGACCACCGCTCGCATCCGCGCCGGGCGCCGGGGAAGCGCCGGACCACCGCTCGCACCCCCCCGGGCGCCCCGCAGACGCCGGTTCACCGCACGTCGGACACGCCCTCACCGTCGGAGACCTCCGGCAGCTCCGCTGCCAGTGCCGCCGCCGCCTGTACCAGGGGCAGGGCCAGCAGACCTCCCGCGCCCTCGCCCACCGTCACGCCCTGGGACAGCAGCGGCTCCATGGCCATCCGGTCCAGCGCCTTGGCCTGGCCCGGCTCCCCGCTGTCGTGGGCGGCCAGCCACCAGTCCGGCGCCCGGAAGGCGACCCGCTGCCCGACCAGCGCGCACGCGGCCGTCACGACGCCGTCCAGGATCACCGGCACCTTCCGCACCGCGCTCTGCAGCAGGAAGCCCGTCATGGCGGTGAGGTCCGCGCCGCCCACCGTGGCGAGGAGTTGCAGTTGGTCGCCGAGGACCGGCCGCGCACGCCGCAGCGCGTCGCGGATCGCCGCGCACTTGCGCATCCAGGCCAGGTCGTCGATCGGCAGCCCGCCCCGCCCGGTGACGACCGACGCGTCCGTCCCGCACAGCGCCGCGACCAGGACGCCCGCCGCCGTCGTCCCACCCACGCTCACATCGCCGAGCACCACCAGATCCGTGCCCGAGTCGGCCTCCTCGTCGGCCACCGCCATCCCGGCCCGGAAGGCGGCCTCCGCCTCCTCGAGGGTCAGCGCGTCCTCGATGTCGACACGTCCGCCCGCCCGTCGCACCCGGTGCCCCGCGACCTCGGCAGGCAGCGTCTCCGGGTCGCAGTCCAGGGCCAGGTCGACGACGCGCACGGGCACGTCGAGGCGCCTGGCGAGCACCGACACCGGCCGGCCGCCCTCCAGCACCTCGCGCACCAGCTCACCGGCGCCGCCCGCGGGCCGCGCCGAGACGCCCAGCTCGGCGACCTTGTGGTCACCGGCGAACAGCACCACCCGGGGCCGTTCGACCGGCCGCACCGGCACGGCGGACTGGGCCGCCGCCAGCCACTCGCCCAGGTCGTCCAGACGGCCCAGTGACCCGGGCGGGACGACCTGACGCTCCCGGCGGGCCTCCGCGTCGCGGCGTACCCCGCCGTCCGGGCGCTCGATCAGGTCGGTGAAGTCGTCGAGATTCAGCGAGCTCATTCGCCGAACAGTACCGGCCCCGGTCGAACACGAAGGAGGGCCCGTGGGCAGCGCGCCCGGGCGGCGTCGTTGCGCCCAGGATCGCGATCACCTACGTAACGTTTTGCCTGAATTGTCGTACGTCTCGCTCGTACGTCCCTCGTACGTCCTCGTCTCGCGTCGGGAGCCGCCCATGTCCGCACCCTCCGCACCCTCCGCCCCCTCGGTGCCTCCCGTCCCCCCGTACGGGCCGTACCGCGAGGACTGCCCCTGGTGCGGCTCCCGGCGGCTGCGGCTGCGTACCCGCCTGCGCGGTGACGGGCCGCGGCAGGGCGCACCCCACCGGTCCGCCCTCGAACGGTGTGCGGACTGCCGTCACGTCTTCCGGAACCCGCCGCTCACCCCCGGCCCCGAACACCCCGTGGTCCGCGCCGGAGTCCGGCTGAGACACGCACTGGCCGCCCGCGCGATGCTCCACCGCTGTCCCGGGCCCGAGAGCTGGCTGGACGTCGGCACCGGCGACGCCGACTTCCCGCACACCGCCCGTACGCACTTCCCGTACACCTCGTTCGACGGCCTGGACCCCACCCACCGCGTGCTGCGCGCTCGCGCGGTCGAGCGCGTCGAGGAGGCGTACGTCGGCCGGCTGACGGACCCGCACATCGCCGCCCGGCTACGGGCCCGCTACGACGTCGTCAGCCTCTTCCAGCACCTGGAACGCGTTGTGGACCCCCGGGCCGAGCTGTGTGCCGCGCTGCGGGTGCTGCGGCCCGGCGGCCATCTGCTCGTCGACGTGGCCGACCCGCGCCGCCTGCTGCCCACGCACCCCGTGGGACTGGGCGCCGAACTGGTGGCCCAGGGCTGCACCGTCCTCACCGGCGCCCGCGGCCACCGCGTCATCGCCCGCAAGGACGCGTCAGCCCCGTAGCACCAGCGCCTGACCCGCCACCACCAGCAGCACCTGCTCGCACTCGCCCGCGAACGCCGCGTTCAGGCGGCCCAGTTCGTCGCGGTAGCGGCGGCCGGACGCGGTGGCCGGGACGATGCCCGAGCCGACCTCGTTCGACACCGCCACGACCGTGCGCCGGGTGGCGCGGACCGCCTCCGTCAGCTCCCGCACCCGGCCCCTGAGCGCCCGTTCCCCGCCGTCGGCCCACTCCGCGTCGTCCCACGCGCCGACCGCGTCCATCGCGTCCGTCAGCCACAGCGACAGGCAGTCGACGAGCAGCGCCGGGCCGTCGTCCTTGAGTAGCGGCACCAGGTCGCACGTCTCCGAGGTACGCCACGACCCCGGGCGCCGCTCCCGGTGCGCGCAGACCCGCGCCGCCCACTCGGTGTCCCCGCTCCGGGAGCCGCCGGTGGCCACGTAGAGCACGTCCGGGAAGGACTCCAGGCGGCGCTCGGCCTCCACCGACTTCCCCGACCGGGCACCGCCCAGGACGAGGGTGCGCCGCGGCACGTCGGGTACGTCCTCGTAGGCGCCCACCGTCAGCGTCGTGCCGTCCGGCACCGCCCGGGCCCCGGCCGCCGCGAGCCGCCGCGCCAGTTCCGGGCCCGGCGGCGCGTCGTGGTCCAGGTGGACGGCGACGACGTCCGTCGTCGGCCCTGCCGCGCCCACCGCCCGCAGCTTCGCCAGCCCGTCCGGCCGCCCCACGACGTCCGCGAGGACCAGGTCGTAGGGCTCCGCGGGCTCCTCGAGACCGGCCGGGGCGCCGCCCGGCGGCACGTACAGCAGTCGCCGGCCGTCCGGTCCCGTCACGGCGTACCCGGTGCCCGGCGCGTCCAGCGCCACCGCCCGCACCCGGTGCCCGGTCAGCAGCGCCAGCTCCCGCCCGTCCGGCACCCGGCCCGGCTGCGGCAGCCCGGCCGGCACCTCCACGGCGGGGCCGTCGTGCGGGTGGGAGAGCAGCACCTGCCGTACGCCGGTCAGGGAGCGCCCGGCCCGGGCCGCGGCGAACGCGGCGCCGGGCGTCAGGTCGAGCAGCAGCGCCCCGTCCACCAGCAGCGCGGTCGCCGCGCGCGCCTGCTCGCCCTGCGCCGCGGCACAGGCCGCGCAGGGACAGTCGGGGCGGGGGAGTCCCGCGGGGGCACCGGTGCCGAGCAGAGTCACGTCCACGCACCCGATTTTCGCCGGTCGCCCGGCGACACGCGCGCCCGAGTCCCCCACGGTGTGCGGACGGCCCCGTTACCGCACCCCCCGCACCCCCGGCCGACCCGGCCTTCTACGGCGCACCCGGCTCAGCGCATAGGCTGCGGTCGGAGGCCGGACCAGGATCCGGCTTCCGCTCTGCAGGTGCTCACAGCTTGGAGGCGTACATGGCGGCATGGACGTGGCGGTTCGAGACGGCCGACGGGACGGAGGTCCGGCCCGCGGTGCAGCCCGAGGAGTTCACCACGCAAGGGGACGCCGAGTCCTGGGTCGGGGAGTACTGGAAGGACCTCAAGGAGGGCGGCACCGACCAGGTGCGGCTCTTCGAGGACTCCACCGAGATCTACGGTCCGATGAGCCTGCACGCCGAGGACACCGGGACCGAGGCCGAAGCCGAGGCGGAGGCCGAGGCCTGAGAGGCGGGCGGGGGCGGCTGCGCCCCCGTCACCGCTCGCCCAGCGTCACCTCGGCGGTGTGCTCGTCGCCGCCCCGGGTGTACGTCACCTTCGTCCGGTCGCCCGGACGCATCGGCGCCAGCGCCTCGGCCAGTGAGGTGATGGTGGTGATGTCCGTGCCGCCCAGCTTCACGACGACGTCCCCGGGCCGCAGCCCCGCGTCGTCTGCGGGCCCGCCGTCACTCACCTCGACGACGGCCGCGCCGGCGGGCCGGTAGTCGTCGTCGACGACCGTACGGGCGGTGATGCCCAGCGCCGCCCGGCCCGAGTCGGTGACCCGGCCGTCCTCGACGATCTGGTCGGCCACCGTCGTCACCATCGACGCCGGGATCGCGAACCCGATGCCGGGCGCCGCACTGTCGCCGAGGCCCGGGTCGGTCGCCGCCAGCGTCGGGATGCCGATGACCTGCCCGTCGAGGTTCACCAGGGCGCCGCCGCTGTTGCCGGGGTTGATGGCCGCGGACGTCTGCACCATGTTGCCGATGGTCGCGCCCGTACCGCCTCCCTCGCTGCCCTCGGTGACGGTCCGTCCGGTCGCCGACACGATGCCCTGCGTCACGCTGGAGGACAGGCCGAGCGGCGAGCCCATCGCCAGCACGATCTGCCCGACCTCGACCTTCGCCGAGTCCCCGAAACGGGCCGCCTTCATCCCGTCGGGCACCTTGTCCAGCTTGATGACGGCCAGGTCCTGCTCCGGATAGGAGGAGACGAGCTTCGCGGCCAGGGCGCCCTCGTTCCGGGCGGTCGTCACCCGGAAGGACTTTCTGTCCCCGACGACGTGCGCGTTGGTGACGACGTGCCCCTTGTCGTCGTACACGACCCCGGACCCCAGCGAGTCGCCCGCCTGGATCTGCACGACCGACGGCAGGACGTCCTTGATCACCCGCTCGTAGTCCGCCTGCAGGTCGTTGGCCGCGTGCGGCGCCACCGCCTGAGCGGCGTCACCCTCCCGCGCGCTCCCCGAGCCCCGGTCGGTTCCGGAACCGGCGCCGGAGCAGCCGGTCACGAGCAGCAGCAGGAAGCAGCAGGCCGGCCCGGCCACCAGGCCGAGCATCCGGGTCGCACGGATACGGGAATGGTCCATGCCCCGAGTCTCGCCGCGCACCGCAACCCCGGCCCCCGGAGCACCCCCGAACGGGCACTGGAACCGGGCGTGCCTCAGGGTGGCCCCGGCCGGGCAGGCCCAGAGCGGCCCCAGCCGGGCAGGCCCCAGGGGGTCCCTGGCCCGGGGCCCGCTTCTAGCCCCGCACCCCGCACAGATGCAGCAGCGCCGCGATCGCGCGGTACGGGTCCGTCCGGCCCGCGCGCTCCTCGGCGGCCAGCAGGGTCTCGAGGTCGTCCGGGGCGGGGGCGCCGTCGGGTGCCGTGTCCGTGAAGACGCGTACGCCGTACCAGGTGTGCAGCGGGGCGCCGATGCTCGCGAGCTTCGCCGTCAGCGTCGCGAGGCGGTCCGCCCGGACGTCGAGACCGAGGCGGTTGCGGTACGTGGTGGTGTCGAAGGCGGCCAGTGCGCCGGCCCAGTCGCCGTACAGGCCGGGGCGGACGGCGAGCGCGTCGCCGTTGCGCACCAGCAGCGAGAGCAGTCCGCCCGGTGCGAGCATCCGGGCCAGTCCCGCGAGCAGCGGATCGGGCTCCTCCACGTACATGAGCACGCCGTGGCACAGCACCACGTCGAAGCTGCCCGGAAGGAAGTGCACGCCGGTGTCCCGGCCGTCGCCCTCGACGATCCGCATCCGCTCGCGGATGCCCTCGGGCTGGCCGGCCAGGGCGTGGCGCGCCGCGGCGATCATCGTGGCGTCCCGCTCCACGCCGGTGACCTGGTGTCCGGCCCGTGCCAGCCGCAGTGCCTGCGTGCCCTGGCCCATGCCGACGTCGAGCACCCGCAGCCGCTTGCCCACGGGGAAGCGCCCGGCTATCTGCTCGTCCAGTTGCCGGGCCACCATCTGCTGCCGTACGACATCCCGCAGACCGCCCAGCTTGTCCAGCCAGGTCTCGGCCGCGCCCCCGGCGAAAGGCGTCGTGCTCAGGGCCGCTCCCCGCGCTTGACCTGCGGCTTGGGCAGCCGGAGCCGACGCATCTGGAGCGAACGCATCAGCCCGTAGGCGACCGCGCCGCGCCTGCGCTCGTCGGGGAAGCGCTCGGCGAGGCGCTTCTTCAGCCGGAAGCCGTTGACGACCGAGTCCAGCACGATCAGCACGATCACGACCAGCCACAGCAGCAGCGCGATGTTCTGCAGCGAGGCCACCCGGACCATGCTCAGTACGAGGATGACCACGGCCATCGGCAGGAAGTACTCCGCGATGTTGAACCGCGAGTCGATGAAATCGCGCGCGAACTTGCGGACCGGACCCTTGTCACGGGCCGGCAGGTACCGCTCGTCGCCTTTCGCCAGCGCCTCGCGCTGCCGCGCCATCGCGGTCCGGCGCTCCTCGCGCTGGCGCTTGGCGGCGCCCTTGCGCGTTACGGGCGTATTGGCGACGCTGCGGCGCTGGGACTGGGCCGCACTGCGCTTGGGCGTCGGCCTTCCCTTGGGGGCCTGCGGGTCACGGGGCTGCTTGGAGTCGGTCCCAGGCACGCTGACGGCGCTCTGGGCCTTCTCATCCTTGGCACGGCTACGGAACACAAAACCCAAGGGTACGGGGTGCTGGGGTGTGGACCCCAGCCCGGTGGGGAACGATCCGGCAACGCCGGACGTCTGTAAGTGGACAGAGGGGATGTTGCGTACAGCCCCGGACACCGGGACTTTTCGGACAACCTCGGGGAGCACCTACTCCCTGCGCCGGACCGGGAACGTACGCAGTCGTCCTTGGGGATGAGCGCATCCGTCCCCGAACAGTGCGGTAATGGATGCAGGGCCCGTACTGTGGGTTCTGTTGCAGTCGCTGGAGCTGGAGTCGGTCAGAAGGGGGCGCGCGAAGCCCATGAGCGGTGTCATGAAGCGTATGGGGATGATCTTCCGCGCGAAGGCCAATAAGGCCCTTGACCGGGCCGAGGACCCGCGCGAGACCCTCGATTACTCGTATCAGAAACAGTTGGAGCTGTTGCAGAAGGTGCGCCGCGGCGTCGCCGACGTGGCGACCAGCCGCAAGCGCCTTGAGCTGCAGCTCAATCAGCTCCAGTCCCAGTCGGGCAAGCTGGAGGACCAGGGCCGCAAGGCGCTGGCGCTGGGCCGCGAGGACCTGGCCCGCGAGGCGCTGTCCCGGCGCGCCGCGCTCCAGCAGCAGGTCACCGACCTGGAGACGCAGCACGCCACGCTCCAGGGCGAGGAGGAGAAGCTCACCCTTGCGGCCCAACGGCTGCAGGCCAAGGTGGACGCCTTCCGCACGAAGAAGGAGACCATCAAGGCCACCTACACGGCGGCCCAGGCCCAGACCCGCATCGGCGAGGCCTTCTCCGGCATCTCCGAGGAGATGGGCGACGTCGGCCTGGCCATTCAGCGCGCCGAGGACAAGACCGCCCAGCTCCAGGCCCGGGCCGGTGCCATCGACGAGCTGCTCGCCTCCGGCGCCCTCGACGACCAGTCCGGCATGCACAAGGACGACATCCAGGCCGAGCTGGACCAGCTCTCCGGTGGTACGGATGTAGAGCTGGAACTGCAGCGCATGAAGGCCGAGCTGTCCGGAGGCAGCACCTCCGACCGCCAGGCCATCGAGGGCGGCCAGGATCAGGGCAAGGGCCAGACGCCGTCCCAGCAGCAGCCGCAGGACACCCCGCGCTTCGACAAGCAGTAGCCCACGGCTAGGAGGGCCGACATGATCGTACGGATCATGGGGGAGGGACAGCTGACGCTGGCCGACGGCCGGCTCACGGAGCTGAACAAGCTGGACGACGAACTCCTGGCCGAGATGGAGAACGGCGACGGCCCCGGCTTCCGCGCGACCCTCCAGGCCCTCCTGGCCAAGGTCCGCGAACTGGGCGAGCCCCTCCCGGACGACACCCTGGAGCCCTCCGACCTCATCCTCCCCTCCCCGGACGCCACCCTGGAGGAGGTCCAGGAGCTACTGAGCGACGACGGCCTGATCCCGGGCGGTGCGTGAGTCTCGCCAGCCTGTTCCCCGGACGGCGAGTGAATCTTTCAGCCCGTCCGGCGTTTGAGGACGAGGCCGTCCAGGCCGAAGCGGGGGTCTGGGGGCGCAGCCCCCAGCCAACGCCCACTGAATGCGGGCCCAGTCATAAGACACGCCCACTCCAGCTACCGTAAACAGCCGTGAGCACCCTCGCCCGCGCCCGCTGCACCCTCGGCGCCCACCCCTCCGCGCTGGACACCGCCCTCGCCGCGGTCGTCCTCGTGTGCATGCTCGCCGGATCCCTCGTGGACCCGCACGGCCCCGAGGGCGTCAACTGGGACCTGCGCACCCCCGACGTGCTCAGCCTGGCCCTCATGACCGTCGGCGCCGCCGCGCTCGCCTTCCGCCGCCGCGCCCCACTGGTGGTCCTGGGGGTCACCGGCTGCGTCTCCGTCGTCGAGAGCGTCACCGGCGACCCCCGCGCCCCCGTGGTGATGTCCGCCGTCATCGCGCTCTTCACCGTCGCCGCCTCCACCGACCGCCCCACCACCTGGCGGGTCGGCCTGCTCACCATGACCCTGCTCACCGGCGCCGCCATGCTGGCCGGCTCCCTGCCCTGGTACGCGCAGGAGAACCTCGCCGTCTTCGCCTGGACCGGCATCGGTGCCACCGCCGGGGACGCCGTCCGCAGCCGCCGCGCCTTCGTGCAGGCCATCCGCGACCGTGCCGAGAAGGCCGAGCGCACCCGGGAGGAGGAGGCGCGCCGCCGGGTCGCCGAGGAGCGGCTGCGCATCGCCCGGGACCTGCACGACGTGGTCGCCCACCACATCGCCCTGGTCAACGTCCAGGCCGGAGTCGCCTCGCACGTCATGGACAAGCGGCCCGACCAGGCCAAGCAGGCCCTCGCCCACGTACGGGAGGCCAGCCGCTCCGCACTGGACGAGCTGCGGGCCACCGTCGGCCTGCTCCGCCAGTCCGGCGACCCGGAGGCACCGACCGAGCCCGCTCCGGGCCTCGCCCGCCTCGACGAACTCGTGGGCACCTTCCACCACGCCGGGCTGCACGTCGAGGTGGCCCGCGCCGACCAGGGCACCGCACTGCCCGCCGCCGTCGACCTGGCCGCGTACCGGATCATCCAGGAGGCGCTGACCAACGTGCGCAAGCACGCGGGACAGCGGGCGAAGGCCGAGGTCAGTGTCGTGCGGGTGGGACCGAACATCGAGGTGACCGTGCTCGACGACGGCACGGGCGAGGGCCACGCCGTCGACGCCGCCGACGTGTCCGGCGACAGTGGCGGACACGGGCTGCTCGGCATGCGCGAGCGTGTCACCGCCGTGCGCGGCACCCTCACCACCGGTCCCCGCTACGGAGGCGGTTTCCGGGTCCATGCGATCCTTCCGGTCAGAAGCCGCACCGATGCCGCGGAGGGCCCCGTATGACGATCCGTGTCCTGCTCGCCGACGACCAGGCGCTGCTGCGCAGCGCCTTCCGGGTGCTGGTCGACTCCGAGCCCGACATGGAGGTGGTGGGGGAGGCGTCCGACGGCGCGGAGGCGGCCCGGCTGGCGGCCGAGCAGCGGGCCGACGTGGTGCTGATGGACATCCGGATGCCCGGCACGGACGGTCTCGCCGCCACCCGCATGATCAGCGCCGACCCGTCCCTCGCCCATGTCCGCGTGGTCATACTGACCACCTTCGAGGTCGACGACTACGTGGTGCAGTCGCTGCGGGCCGGTGCCTCCGGCTTCCTCGGCAAGGGCTCGGAGCCCGAGGAACTGCTGAGCGCGATCCGTGTCGCGGCCGGCGGCGAGGCGCTGCTGTCCCCGACCGCCACCAAGGGCCTGATCGCCCGCTTCCTCGCCCAGCAGGGCACCGACGACGAGGAGCGCGACCCGGCCCGCGCCGAGCGTCTCGGGTCGCTGACCGTGCGCGAGCGCGAGGTGCTGGTCCAGGTGGCCGGCGGGCACTCCAACGACGAGATCGCCGAGCGCCTCGAGGTCAGCCCGCTCACCGTGAAGACGCACGTCAACCGGGCCATGGCCAAGCTGGGCGCCCGCGACCGCGCCCAGCTTGTCGTCATCGCCTACGAATCCGGGTTGGTACGTCCAAGGGTGGAGTGACCTCTACCCGCGTGTACTGCGGCGGGAGTATGCGCCGGATAAGGAAATGGACCTGGGGCCTAGGGAACAGGGGCCTCGCATGGACCAGGGTGTTGGGGTGGGCGTACCGATGTGCCCCGTCCCCTCCGCTCGGCCACAGAAGAGAGACCCTGATCCATGTCCTGGCTGTCGAGGTTCAGCCTCGCGCAACGGGCCCTGATAGGCCTGATGTCGATCGTCGCGCTCGTCTTCGGCGCGATCGCCATCCCCCAGCTCAAGCAGCAACTGCTGCCCACCATCGAACTGCCCATGGTGTCCGTGCTGGCGCCGTACCAGGGTGCCTCGCCGGACGTGGTCGAGAAGCAGGTCGTCGAACCGATCGAGGACAACCTCGAGGCCGTCGACGGGATCTCGGGCGTCACCTCCACCGCCAGTGAGGGCAACGCCGTCATCATGGCGTCCTTCGACTACGGCCCGGACACCCAGCAGCTCGTCGCCGACGTCCAGCAGGCCGTGAACCGGGCCCGCGCCCAGCTCCCGGACGACGTGGACCCGCAGGTCATCTCCGGTTCGACGGACGACATCCCGACCGTCGTCCTCGCCGTCACCTCGGACAAGGACCAGCAGGCGCTGGCCGACCAGCTCGACAAGACGGTCGTCTCCGAGCTGAAGGACATCGACGGGGTCGCGCAGGTCGCGGTCGACGGTGTCCGCGACGTCCAGGTCACCGTCACCCCCGACCGGGCGAAGCTGGCCGAGGCCGGGGTGAGCCCGCAGGTGCTCGCCCAGTCCCTCCAGGCGGGCGGCGCGACCGTCCCGGCCGGTTCCTTCGACGAGGACGGCGCCAACCGCACCGTCCAGGTCGGCGGCGGCTTCACCTCGGTCAAGCAGATCCAGGACCTCATGGTCACCGGCGAGGGCGTCGACGAGCCGGTCCGTCTCGGCGACGTCGCCACCGTCAAGGAGGAGGAGGCCAAGGCCGACTCCCTGACCCGTACCGACGGCAAGCCGTCCCTCGCCGTCGCCGTGACGATGGACCACGACGGCAGCGCGGTCGCCATCTCGGACGCCGTCGAGGACAAGCTCCCGGACCTGCGCGAGCAGCTCGGCTCCGGCGCGACCCTCACCGTCGTCAGCGACCAGGGCCCGGCGGTCTCCAAGGCCATCTCGGGTCTGACCACGGAGGGCGGCCTCGGTCTGCTCTTCGCCGTCCTGATCATCCTGGTCTTCCTGGCGTCGATCCGCTCCACGCTGGTCACCGCGGTCTCCATCCCGCTGTCGGTGGTGCTGGCGCTGATCGTCCTGTGGACGCAGGACCTGTCGCTGAACATGCTGACGCTGGGCGCCCTGACCATCGCCATCGGCCGGGTCGTCGACGACTCGATCGTGGTCCTGGAGAACATCAAGCGGCACCTCGGCTACGGCGAGGAACGCCAGGAGGCCATTCTCAAGGCCGTCCGCGAGGTCGCCGGAGCGGTCACCTCCTCCACGCTCACCACGGTCGCCGTGTTCCTGCCGATCGGTCTGGTCGGCGGCATGGTCGGCGAGCTGTTCGGCTCCTTCAGCCTCACCGTCACCGCCGCGCTCCTTGCGTCCCTGCTGGTGTCGCTGACGGTCGTCCCGGTCCTGTCGTACTGGTTCCTGCGGCCCCCGAAGGGCACCCCCGACGACGCGGCCGAGGCCCGTCGCCTCGCCGAGGAGAAGGAGGCCAAGAGCCGCCTCCAGCGCTTCTACGTCCCGGTCCTGCGCTTCGCCACCCGCCGCCGTCTGACCAGCGTGGCCATCGCGGTCGTCGTGCTCATCGGCACGTTCGGCATGGCGCCGCTGCTGAAGACCAACTTCTTCGACCAGGGCGAGCAAGAGGTCCTCAGCATCAAGCAGGAGCTGAAGCCCGGCACCAGCCTCGGCGCAACGGACGTCCAGGCCAAGAAGGTCGAGAAGCTGCTCGGCGACACCGAGGGCGTCAAGGACTACCAGGTCACCATCGGCTCGTCCGGCTTCATGGCCGCCTTCGGCGGCGGCACGGACACCAACCAGGCCTCGTACCAGATCATGCTGGAGGACTCGGCGTCCTACGACGACGTCCAGGACCACATCGAGGACGGCCTGGCGAAGCTCGGCGACGGCATCGGCACCACCACGATCGCCGCCGGTGACGGCTTCGGCAGCCAGGACCTGAGCGTCGTCGTCAAGGCGGGCGACGCGCAGGTGCTCCGCGACGCCGCCGAGAAGGTCCGCAAGACGGTCGCCGGGCTCGACGACGTCACCGACGTCACCAGCGACCTGTCGCAGAGCGTGCCGCGCATCTCCGTCAAGGCCAATGCCAAGGCCGCCGACGCCGGGTTCACCGACCAGACGCTCGGCGCGGCCGTCGCCCAGGCGGTGCGCGGCACCCCGGCGGCCAAGGCGACCCTGGACGACACCGAGCGCGACGTCGTCATCAAGTCGGCCCAGCCCGCCGAGACGATCGCCGAACTGAAGGCCCTGAACCTGGGCCCGGCCAAGCTCGGCGACATCGCCACCGTGCAACTGGTGGACGGCCCGGTCTCGATGACCCGCATCGACGGTCAGCGCGCGGCGACCATCACCGCCAAGCCAACCGGCGACAACACCGGCGCGGTCAGCACCGACCTCCAGTCGAAGATCAACGGTCTCGACCTGCCGACCGGCGCCACCGCCGAGATCGGCGGCGTCACCGCCGACCAGGACGAGGCGTTCGTCAACCTGGGCCTCGCGATGCTCGCCGCGATCGCTATCGTCTTCATGCTGCTGGTCGGCACCTTCCGGTCGCTGGCCCAGCCGCTGATCCTGCTGGTGTCCATCCCGTTCGCGGCGACCGGCGCGATCGGTCTGCTGATCGCCACGGGCACCCCGATGGGCGTCCCGGCGATGATCGGCATGCTGATGCTGATCGGCATCGTGGTCACCAACGCCATCGTGCTGATCGACCTGATCAACCAGTACCGCAAGCAGGGCTACGGCGTCGTCGAGGCGGTCGTCGAGGGTGGCCGCCACCGCCTGCGCCCCATCCTCATGACGGCCCTGGCGACGATCTTCGCCCTGCTCCCGATGGCGCTCGGCGTCACCGGCGAGGGCGGCTTCATCGCCCAGCCGCTCGCGGTGGTCGTCATCGGCGGCCTGATCACGTCGACCCTGCTGACCCTCCTCCTGGTCCCGACCCTCTACGCGATGCTGGAGCTCCGCAAGGAGCGGCGCGCGAAGAAGCGGGCCGCGAAGAAGGGCGGCGGCGACGCGCCGCCGCAGGCCACGGCCTCGGACGAGCCGGAGCCGGCGAAGGTCTGACAGCTACAGCCAGGGCGAAGGGGGTGTCCCCACCGATCGGTGGGGACACCCCCTTCGCCCTGTGCCGTCCCGGTGAGGTACTGGGACGGGCAGGTCGGGTCGTCCTCAGCGAGGGCTCAACGCGGGGACGCGCTGCCCCTGTTGAAGCGAGGGAGGCCGATCTGCTCGATTCGGCCGAGGCCGTGCTGGCCGACCCGGAGCCTGCTACCGGGCCGTCAGGAACCGTGGTAGAGCCGTTGCAGGTCGACGAGGACCACCTCGCCCCGTTTCTCGGCCGCACGCAGGTCCGGGTCGAAGCCGGCGCCGCTGTAGCAGGCGGGTCTGGCGTGGCTGGTGTCCACGCCTCGCGACTTCAGCAGGTCCAGGATGCGGCGCAGGCGCTGGAGGTGCCCGAGGTTCATGACCTTGTGCCATTTCGCCTCGCCGACGGACAGCAGGATGCCCTGGTCCTGGCCGATCGCGCCGTGCACCACGACGTCGGCCTCGATGGCGGTGCGGCTCGCGGGGTCGGCGACGGTTCCCGACGACACCTGGATCGGCATGCCGCCGAACGTCTCGGGGTCCGCGTGCCACTCGACCCACTCGCGGCACAGTCGCTCGAAATGCGGGCCCACGACCTTGCTGAGAAACGTGGGACGGCTGTGTTCCCAGACCGTGGCGGCTCCCCGGCGGCGGCTGAGAAGTGCCGTCTCGGGCCGTACGACCGCATGGTGGAAGTTGATCAGTGGCTCGGCGACGTGGTACGTGGTGCGGTTGCCGCGGAAGGCGTCCGGCTCGGCGGTCAGCAGACCGCACTTCTTCAGGACGGTCAGCGGCAGCGAGATGTCGGTGGCCTTGCGGCCCACCGCGCTCGCGATGCCTCCACTGGTGCGGTTGCCGCCCGCCACCGCGGCCAGGACCGAGTGGTACAGCGACCTGTCGCGCAGGTCCGGCTCCGCCGCGAGCAGGTACGGGGCTTCGCTGTGGATGGGCCGGGCCGGGTTGAGTACGGTCCGGCAGACCCAGGCGTCGAAGTCGTCGGCGCCGTCCGGTACGTCGTCGTCGACGAACTCACGCCGGTAGGCGGGGGTTCCGCCGAGGATCGCGTGGACGAGGACCGCCAGCCGTGCGTCCTGAATGCCCCAGAACTCGGCGGCCTCCCGGAAGCCGAGGGAGTGGACCACGAGGTCGAGACTGGCGCGGCCGTAGAGCGGGGACGCCCCGGAGAGCAGCCCGCCCATGAAGGACATCGCGCTGCCGCACAGCAGGATCCGGGGACGCTCCCGGGGGCGACGGTCGGAACGCACGCCGATGGCGGCCTGCAACTGGGACGGGAGCGCGGGGGCGTTCCGCACCAGGTAGGGGAACTCGTCGATCACCACCGGCAGTGGCCGGTCCCTCGCCAGTGCGAAGAGCAGACCCAACGCCTCGTCCCAGTCCGCGGGCCGAGGAGGGACCGCGCTGCCGGTGAAGCGCGCGACCGCCTCGCCCAGCAACCGCAGGGACTCGGACGCGGACGCCTCGACGGCGGCATAGTAGAACCCTTCGGTGGCCTCGGCCAGGGCCTGCAGCAGGAAGCTCTTCCCCTGTCGGCGGCGGCCGGACACCACACCGAGCCGGGGTCCCGTGCCTTCAGCGGTGGCGAACGCGGTCAGCTCGCTCCATTCCCACTCCCGGTCGAACATGTCCGCCGGTCTCGGCAGGCTGCGTGCTGCGGGCCGGGCCATGGAGGCCTCCCTGGATCGGATGTGCCCGTCTTAGGGGCGTACCTCTAATAGGTACACCTCTAAGAACGAGCGGAACGGGCCCGCGTCACTCCGCTCCGCCGCCGTAGACACGACGGAGGGGTGCTTCCACGAGGCTGTGGAAGCACCCCTTCACCTTCACCTTCGCCTTCACCGCAGGCGTCACTACTGGGACAACGCGGCGATGCCGCCGAACAGCACGATGGCCACGAGGATCACCACCGCGAGCAGGACCCCCATGCAGAAACCGCACCCCAGCCCCGCCCCGCGGCCGAACGAACCGTCGCCCCCGCCGGGCACCTGTCCCTGACCTGCCATGCCGGCCCCCCGTCTCC
>NZ_JAGMUO010000029.1:85847-173817 GCF_019049325.1 Streptomyces sp. AC512_CC834
CGAAGTGCGAGGTGGGGCCCCTGAACCGCTACGGCAGCGCCAGCATCCGCTCCAGCGCCAGCCTCGCGAACTTCTCCGTCTCCGTGTCGACCTCGATGCGGTTGACGAGGGTGCCCTCGGCCAGCGACTCCAGCGTCCAGACCAGGTGCGGGAGGTCGATGCGGTTCATGGTCGAGCAGAAGCAGACTGTCTTGTCGAGGAAGACGATCTCCTTGTCCTCGGCGGCGAAACGGTTCGCCAGCCGCCGGACCAGGTTCAGCTCGGTCCCGATGGCCCACTTGGAACCGGCCGGAGCCGCTTCCAGGGCCTTGATGATGTACTCGGTCGAGCCGACGTAGTCCGCCGCGGACACGACCTCGTGCTTGCACTCCGGGTGCACCAGGACGTTCACGCCCGGTATGCGCTCACGCACGTCGTTCACCGAGTCGAGGCTGAAGCGGCCGTGCACCGAGCAGTGGCCCCGCCACAGGATCACCTTCGCGGCGCGCAGCTCCTCGGCCGTCAGCCCGCCGTTGGGCTTGTGCGGGTTGTAGACGACGCAGTCCTCCAGGGACATCCCCAGGTCCCGCACCGCGGTGTTGCGGCCCAGGTGCTGGTCGGGCAGGAACAGGACCTTCTCGCCCTGCTCGAAGGCCCAGTTCAGGGCGCGCTCGGCGTTGGAGGAGGTGCAGATGGTGCCGCCGTGCCTGCCCGTGAACGCCTTGATGTCCGCGGACGAGTTCATGTACGACACGGGCACGACCTGGTCGGCGATCCCGGCCTCGGTCAGCACGTCCCAGCACTCGGCGACCTGCTCGGCGGTGGCCATGTCGGCCATCGAACAGCCGGCGGCCAGGTCGGGCAGGACCACCTTCTGGTCGTCGGAGGTCAGGATGTCGGCCGACTCCGCCATGAAGTGCACACCGCAGAAGACGATGTACTCGGCCTCCGGGCGGGCGGCCGCGTCCCGGGCCAGCTTGAACGAGTCGCCCGTGACGTCCGCGAACTGGATGACCTCGTCTCGCTGGTAGTGGTGACCGAGGACGAAGACCTTGTCCCCGAGCTTCTCCTTGGCCGCACGGGCGCGCGCGACCAGGTCCGGGTCGGAGGGCGAGGGCAGGTCGCCGGGGCACTCCACACCGCGCTCGCTCCTCGGGTCGGCCTCACGGCCGAGCAGCAGCAGGGCGAGGGGCGTCGGCTGCACGTCGAGCTCCTGGGTTTGGGCGGTGGTCACGACACGCACCCTTTCTACTTTTCGTCGACCCTTTTCGTCGAACTGACGCTATATATCATAACCGGTTCACGTCAGTTTGACGATGCCCATAGTGTCGATGTGACGTGAGTCCCGGCGTCCGCAGTCGCTGTCCACAGGCGCTGTCCGCTTCCCGGGGCGTGTGCGAGCATGAAGGGAAGGCCGAAGGACAAGACACGGGTCCGTCCCGGAATGAATCCGCGGCCCCGCCGGTTGGAACCGTCGGCAAGCAGTCTCCGTACAACCTTGGAGAGATGTAGATGTCCGTATCGGACGAGACCACCACCGTCACCGACGGCATCATCGTGACCGACGCCGCCGCGGCCAAGGTCAAGGCCCTGCTCGACCAGGAAGGCCGCGAGGACCTGGCGCTGCGTGTCGCCGTCCAGCCCGGCGGCTGCTCCGGCCTGCGTTACCAGCTCTTCTTCGACGAGCGTTCGCTCGACGGTGACGTGGTGAAGGACTTCGACGGCGTCAGGGTCACCACCGACCGCATGAGCGCCCCGTACCTGGGCGGCGCCACCATCGACTTCGTGGACACGATCGAGAAGCAGGGCTTCACGATCGACAACCCGAACGCGACGGGCTCCTGCGCCTGCGGCGACTCCTTCAGCTAAGCCGCGCGGCACGGCAGTAGCACGAGACACGACAAGGGCGGCGGCCCGGGGGACAACCCCGGGCCGCCGCCCTTTCCCTCGCTTCGGGCGTCACCGGCCGCCGGACGGAGCGGGCAGCCGCGCGCCCGGCTTGTGCACGGGGATGTCCTCGCCGTCCGAGCCCACGACCGTCCGGTCGCCCAGCGGCTTGTCGAGCGGCACCGTCCGCTCGTACTCCTTGGCGATCAGGATGCAGACCTTGTCCGGATGCGGGGTCTCGGTCACCGTGACGGTCACCTTGCCCCCGCTCTCCTTCGCCTTCGCGTCGTAGTCGGAGCACACCCCGCCGGTGAAGTGCACCGTCAGCTCGCCGTCGGCGGCCGTGTAGCCGCTCACCCGCACATCACGGGGATCACCGGGCTTCGAGGTCGGCTCGTCGGACGGGGACGGCGAGGCGGGGGCCGCGGTGGTCAGGTACTCCGGCTCGACCGCCGGGTAGGTGACCGTGACGGCGTCCCGCGCGCCCGGCGTCCGCACCTCGAACAGCCAGGACGGCACCAGTGTCTGCCGCCCCCGCACCGGATGCGCGGCCAGCCCGAACACCGCGTCCTCCACCGTGGCGGTCCGCTTCCGCTGCGTCCCGGGCTTCTCCGGCGTGCCCGTCGGCAGCGCGCAGGGCATGTCCGCGCCGTCCTGATGCGGTACGGGACTGGCGCAGCCCCCGATGCCCCCGACGCCGGCACCGGAACCGCCGCCCGGCGAGTTCAGCAGCGCCAGCGTCTCCTGCGCGTCCAGGACGGGGTACGTGTCCCCCTTGACCGGCGCCTTCACCTGGCCGCTGCCGCCGACCACCTCGCCCTGCGCGCTGACGACCACGCCGGTCGTCCAGCCGTACGTGGGCAGCCCGCCCACCTCCGGTTCCGCGTTCACGGCCCGCCGGGCGCCCATGACCTGGCCCGCGTCCAGCTTGGCGTCGTCCTGGCCCAGCGCCTTCAGCACCGGCGCCGCCGCCTTCTTCGCGGCCGCCTCGCTCACCGGGTTCCCGTCGGCCGAGGGGGCCTTGCAGACGGCGCCCTTCTTGCAGTTGTCGGTGCCGGGTGCGTAGCGGTGGAAGGTCCAGGTGCCCGGCGCCTGCTGGTCCACCGTGAGCAGCGGGCCGAAGCCGTCCTTGGCATTGCCGACCTTCCACGCCTCGCCCTGGACGCGGGGCGCTCCCTCCAGTCCCAGCGCCTCGGCCAGCCGGGCCACCTCGGCCTCGGTGACCTCGCCCTTCGCCCGGTACACGGGCGCCGAGCCGGGGCCCTCGGGGAGCGGGCCGTCCGCGCGGTAGACGACGCCGTACGGGTTGGGCTCGCCGGGCGCGATGCCGTTCGTGCCGCCCTGGGAGGACGTCTGGTGGTCGTCGAGGGCGAGCGGCGGGGGAGTGTCGTCGCCGGATGCCCCGGACGCCGTACCGCCGTCCGGGTCACCGTCGGAGGCGGACGTGGCCAGATAGGCCCCGCCGGTGCCCACGAGCAGTACGGCGGCGGCGACCGACGCGATGGCGGCCGCACGGGGGCGCCGCCGTGCCGGACGCCCGGTGCCGGCCTCGTCGGCGGCGCCGGCGTCGTCGTTGTCGGGTCGCTCGGTGTTCACCGCATCGCTCCTTCGGCTGTTACTGGGGACAGCGATGGGACGCGGTGGGGCGGGATCCGGTTCCCGGCGACGGCGGGCGTCGCCCGAACGGCCTCAGTCGCCGTAGTCCGACATCGACTCCAGCAGCCGGGCCGACGTCCGGGGCACCCGTACGCCGTGGATGAGCGAGACCGGCACCGGGTGGGCCAGGACGTGCTCCGGCGCCGACCAGCGCGGGGTCATCCGGGCGCAGTCGCCGCGCAGCGACGCCAGGTCGCCGTCCAGGTCGGCCGGGGCGGGGTCGGCCGGGGCGGGGCCGGCGGTCCTCAGGTTCTTCATAACAGAACCGTAGGCACGTCCCGGACCGCGAAGAAAGTTGTACTACCGGGTAGTTTCGCCTCCTTCGGTCAGGCGGCCGTCCCAGGTAGCGTGAACTGTCAACCCGCCCTCCCCTCAGGAGAGAGTCCACGCCGTGCGCATCGCAGTCACCGGCTCCATCGCGACCGACCACCTCATGACCTTCCCCGGCCGATTCTCCGACCAGCTCGTCGCGGACCAGTTGCACACGGTCTCGCTCTCCTTCCTGGTCGACCAGCTCGACGTACGCCGGGGCGGCGTCGCCGCGAACATCGCCTTCGGCATGGGACAGCTCGGCACCCGGCCGATCCTGGTCGGCGCGGCCGGCTCGGACTTCGACGAGTACCGGGCCTGGCTGGACCGGCACGGCGTCGACACCGGCTCGGTCCGCATCTCCGAGACCCTGCACACCGCCCGCTTCGTCTGCACCACCGACGCCGACCACAACCAGATCGGCTCCTTCTACACGGGCGCGATGAGCGAGGCCCGCCTCATCGAGCTCAAGACCGTCGCCGACCGCGTGGGCGGCCTCGACCTGGTCTCCATCGGCGCCGACGACCCGGAGGCGATGCTCCGGCACACCGAGGAGTGCCGTACGCGGTCCATCCCCTTCGCCGCCGACTTCTCCCAGCAGATCGCCCGGATGAACGGCGACGAGATCCGGATACTGCTGGACGGGGCGACCTACCTCTTCTCCAACGAGTACGAGAAGGGGCTCATCGAGACCAAGACCGGCTGGACGGACGAGGAGATCCTCGACCGCGTCGGCCACCGCGTCACCACCCTCGGCGCGCGGGGCGTCCGCATCGAGCGGACCGGCGAGGAGTCCCTCGAGGTCGGCGTCCCCGACGAGGAGCGCAAGGCCGACCCCACGGGCGTCGGCGACGCCTTCCGGGCGGGGTTCCTGTCGGGACTGGCGTGGGGCGTGTCCCTGGAGCGGGCGGCGCAGGTCGGCTGCATGCTCGCGACGCTCGTCATCGAGACGGTGGGCACGCAGGAGTACCAGTTGCGGCGCGGGCACTTCATGGAGCGGTTCACCAAGGCGTACGGGGACGAGGCCGCGGGGGAGGTTCAGGCGCACCTGGGCTGAAGCGGGGGGCGACTACGGGGCTTCCCCTTGATGCGCCTTGTCGTGTGCGGGTGCGTGGGGGTTGGTCGCGCCCACGCGGCGGAGCCGCACATCGATACAGCCCCGCGCCCCTTGCAGGCGTCATCTGACTCGGCGGACCAAGTACGCCGTTCCTTCTTCCGTAGACTCCTCGCCCACGTACTCCTGCCCCCGCATCTCGCACCACGCCGGGATGTCCAGGCGGGCCGCCTCGTCGTCGGAGAGGACGCGGACCGTGCCGCCGACGGGGACGTCGCCGATGACCTTGGCCAGTTCGATCACCGGGACGGGGCAGCGGCGGCCGATCGCGTCCACGACGAGGTCGGCCCCCTCCTCCCGGACGGCCTCCGTCCCCGTCGGCGCCCCCAGCCTCTCCCGCACCGCGGCCACCGTCCCCGGCAGCACCTCCAGGAACCGCTCGACGTCCTCGGCCGGGGTCCCCGGCGGCAGCGACACCCGGACGTTGCCCTCGCTGAGTACCCCCATCGCCCTCAGCACATGGCTCGGCGTCAGCGTGCTGCTCGTGCAGGACGATCCGGACGACACGGAGAAACCGGCACGGTCCAGCTCGTGCAGCAGAGTCTCCCCGTCGACATAGAGACAGGAGAAGGTGACGACCCCGGGCAGCCGGCGCGCCGGATCGCCGACCACCTCCACGTCCGGTACCAGGGCCGGCACCCGCGTCCGGATCCGCTCCGTCAGCTCCCGCAGCCGGGCCGCCTCCTGGGTCGCCTCGGCCCGTACCGCCCGCAGGGACGCCGCCGCGGCCACGATCGCCGGGAGGTTCTCGAACCCGGGCGCCCGGCCCGACTCCCGCTCGTCCCCGGGCCCCAGCGGCGCGAACCGGACACCCTTGCGCACGACGAGCAGCCCCACCCCCGAGGGCCCGCCCCACTTGTGGGCGCTGCCCGCGAGCAGCGACCAGTCGCCCTCGACCCGCCCCCAGCCCAGCGACTGGGCCGCGTCCACCAGCAGCGGCACCCCGGCCGCCCGGCAGGCCTCGGCCACCTGAGCCACCGGCTGCTCGGTGCCCACCTCGTGGTTGGCCGACTGGAGACAGACCAGCGCCGTGTCCGCACGCAGGGCCGCCGCGTACGCCGCCGGGTCCACCGCGCCCGTCCGGTCCACGGGGACCTGCGTGAGACTGCCGCCGCCGCCCTCGTGTGCCTCGGCCGCATGAAGTACGGAGGAGTGTTCGACGGTTGACACGATCAGGTGGCGTCCGACGCGTCGCCGTCCGGCCAGCGCCCCCGCCACCCCCGAATGCACCGCCCGTGTCCCCGAGGGGGTGAACACCAACTCGTCCGCCCGGCACCCCACCGCTTCCGCCGCCGCCTCCCGGGCGGCATCGAGCAGCAACCGCGCCCGTCGCCCCTCCCGATAGAGCCGGGCCGGATCGGCCCACCCCTCGTCGAGCGAGGCCAACAGCGCCTGCCGGGCAACGGGATGAAGGGGAGCAGCGGAAGCAGCATCGAAGTAGGCCACGGGCCAACGCTAGAACGCCGGGGGCTGCAGCGCCCCATCAGGGGCGCGGGGAACGGCGCGACAAGCCACGACGCACCGTCAGCCGCCCACGAAACCGCACCTCCCCGTCCCGTAGGCGCCCCCATCCCACCCTTAAAGAGTGACCCCCGGCGCGTATGCCACCCTCCCCGCGACCCCCCGGAGGGCGTCGGCTAGGGTTTGGTCCGCATAAACATCAAACCCCTGCCCGACGCAGGGCGGCGACCGACCAGCGAGAAGGCCGCAGCCGAACAGCGCGGGCGAGACTCTCGGGAAGGCGCTACGTGAGTCCCAACGGCTCCGACCTCCCCCACGCCGCGGGCGGCGCGGGCGGTACCCCCACGCCTCGGCGCCCGCTGCGGCGGAGGCTGCTGCAGGCGCTGACCGCGGGCCTGGTTCTGGCGACCGCCACCGGTTGCACATACGAGGACTTCCCCCGCCTCGGCATGCCCACCCCCACCACGGAAGAGGCTCCGCGGATCCTCTCCCTGTGGCAGGGCTCCTGGGCCGCGGCGCTGGCCACCGGCGTGCTGGTGTGGGGCCTGATCCTGTGGAGTGTGTTCTTCCACCGGCGCAGCCGCACCAAGGTCGAGGTCCCTCCGCAGACCAGGTACAACCTGCCCATCGAGGCGCTGTACACCATGGTTCCGCTCGTCATCGTCTCGGTGCTGTTCTACTTCACCGCGCGTGACGAGTCCGATCTTATGAGCCTCGACAAGAAGCCGGACCTCACGGTCAACGTGGTCGGCTTCCAGTGGAGCTGGTGCTTCAACCACATCGAGGACGTCCCGGGTTCCACCGGCGACGCCAAGACCTCCAAGGAACTGGCGGGCATCCCGGACCGGTTCATCGAGGACTTCCCGGCGAACGCCGGCGGTGTCTACGACTGCGGTACTCCCGCTTCGGAGAACCCGCAGACCGGCAACCCCGGTCCGACCCTCTGGCTCCCCAAGGGCAAGACGGTCCGCTTCGTCCTGACCTCGCGTGACGTCATCCACTCCTTCTGGGTGGTGCCGTTCCTCATGAAGCAGGACGTGATTCCGGGCCACACCAACGCCTTCGAGGTGACCCCCAACAAGGAGGGCACCTTCATGGGCAAGTGCGCCGAGCTGTGCGGCGTGGACCACTCCCGGATGCTGTTCAACGTCAAGGTCGTCTCCCCGGACCGCTACGAGCAGCACCTTCAGGACCTCGCGAAGAAGGGGCAGACCGGTTACGTTCCCGCGGGCATCGCTCAGACGAGCCACGAGAAGAACCGGGAGACGAACAACCTGTGAGCATCCTCAACGAACCCCAGGGTGCCTCGGCAGCGGAGGACTCGTACGAGAACGAGCTGCCGGTACGGCGCAAGAAGCCCGGCAGCGTCGTGATCTCGTGGTTGACGACCACGGACCACAAGACGATCGGCACGCTGTATCTGGTGACGTCGTTCGCGTTCTTCGTGATCGGCGGCGTGATGGCGCTGATCATGCGCGCGGAACTGGCCCGGCCCGGTCTGCAGATCGTGTCGAACGAACAGTTCAACCAGGCGTTCACGATGCACGGCACGATCATGCTGCTGATGTTCGCGACGCCGCTGTTCGCCGGCTTCACGAACTGGATCATGCCGCTGCAGATCGGCGCGCCGGACGTGGCGTTCCCCCGGCTGAACATGTTCGCCTACTGGCTGTACCTGTTCGGCTCGACCATCGCGGTGGGCGGGTTCCTGACCCCGCAGGGCGCGGCCGACTTCGGCTGGTTCGCCTACTCGCCGCTGTCCGACGCGGTGCACTCGCCCGGGATCGGCGGTGACCTGTGGATCATGGGTCTGGCCTTCTCCGGCTTCGGCACCATCCTCGGCTCGGTCAACTTCATCACCACGATCATCTGCATGCGCGCGCCCGGCATGACCATGTTCCGCATGCCGATCTTCACCTGGAACGTGCTGCTGACCGCGGTGCTGGTCCTGCTGGCCTTCCCGGTGCTGGCCGCGGCCCTGTTCGCGCTGGAGGCCGACCGCAAGTTCGGTGCCCACATCTTCGACTCGTCCAACGGCGGGGCGTTGCTGTGGCAACACTTGTTCTGGTTCTTCGGGCATCCAGAGGTGTACATCATCGCGTTGCCGTTCTTCGGCATCGTCAGTGAGATCATCCCGGTCTTCTCCCGCAAGCCGATGTTCGGCTACATGGGTCTGATCGGCGCGACCATCTCGATCGCCGGTCTGTCGGTGACGGTGTGGGCGCACCACATGTACGTCACGGGCGGCGTGCTCTTGCCGTTCTTCTCGTTCATGACCTTCCTGATCGCGGTTCCAACCGGTGTGAAGTTCTTCAACTGGCTCGGCACCATGTGGAAGGGATCACTCAGCTTCGAGACACCGATGCTCTGGTCCGTCGGCTTCCTGATCACCTTCCTCTTCGGTGGTCTGACCGGCGTCATCCTGGCCTCGCCGCCGCTGGACTTCCACGTCTCGGACTCGTACTTCGTGGTGGCGCACTTCCACTACGTGGTGTTCGGCACCGTGGTGTTCGCGATGTTCGCCGGCTTCCACTTCTGGTGGCCGAAGTTCACCGGCAAGATGCTGGACGAGCGGCTCGGCAAGATCACCTTCTGGACGCTGTTCGTCGGCTTCCACGGCACGTTCCTGGTCCAGCACTGGCTGGGCGCCGAGGGCATGCCGCGCCGGTACGCCGACTACCTGGACGCCGACGGCTTCACCGCCCTGAACACGATCTCGTCGATCAGCTCGTTCCTGCTCGGCATGTCGATGCTGCCGTTCTTCTACAACGTCTGGAAGACGGCCAAGTACGGCAAGAAGATCGAGGTGGACGACCCGTGGGGCTACGGCCGTTCGCTGGAGTGGGCGACCTCCTGCCCGCCGCCGCGGCACAACTTCCTCACGCTGCCGCGCATCCGCAGTGAATCCCCGGCCTTCGACCTGCACCACCCCGAGATCTCCGCGATGGACCAGCTCGAGAACGTCGGCCACGGTGAGAAGGCCCTCGCCGGCGGCAAGGAGGCCGGGAAGTGAAGATCCAGGGCAAGCTGTTCATCTGGTTGGCGGTCTTCATCCTGATCGTGGCCATCGTCTACGGCTACTGGTCCAAGGAGCCGGCCGGCACCACGGCGCTCTTCCTGGCCTTCGGCCTGGCCATCATGATCGGCTTCTACCTCGCCTTCACGGCGCGGCGGGTCGACGCCGGTGCGCAGGACGACATGGAGGCGGACGTCGCGGACGACGCCGGCGAGGTCGGGTTCTTCAGCCCGCACAGTTGGCAGCCGCTGGCGCTCGGCTTCGGCGGCGCGCTCGCCTTCCTGAGTGTCGCCATCGGCTGGTGGATCATGTATTTCTCGGCACCGGTGATCCTGATCGGCCTGTTCGGCTGGGTCTTCGAGTACTACCGCGGTGAGAGCCGCACCCAGTAGCACGCGCCGAGCGCCAAGGGGCCCGGACACTCCGCACGGAGCGTCCGGGCCCCTTCGTCTGCCGTACCGCGTCTCACTCTTCCGGATTACCCACCGTGCCGCCGTTGACGTCTCTCCCTAGCGTGAGGTCATGAGCAACACGGTTCACTTCCAGGCGCGGGGGCGTACGGTCGTCGGCTGCACCCTGCTGGTGATCGCCCTCGGCGCGAGCGCCACCGGCTGCCTCGGCGACGACGACAACCCGCTCTCCGCGGTGCCCTACGACGCGGCAGGCCAGATCTCCTTCAACGGCCCCACGGAGGCCGGGAAGAAGGCCGACCCGGACAAACCCCTGGAGGTGGTCGCCGAGGGCGCCGACGGGCGCATCACGGACGTCACGGCCCTGGACGCGTCCGGCCGCTACGTCGCGGGCGAACTGTCCGCCGACGGCGCCCGCTGGCACAGCACCTCACCGCTCGCGGCCAACGCCAGCTACACGGTGCGGGTCAGCACCGAGGACGGCGACGGCGCCCCCGGCCGCAAGGTGCTCACCTTCGAGACGGGCAAGCCCGGCGCCAAGAAGACCCTGGACGTCACCTTCGGGCCCAAGGCGGGCGCGTACGGCGTCGGGCAGCCCGTCACGGCGGAACTGAGCCGGCCGGTCCAGGACAAGGCCCAGCGGGCCATAGTGGAGCGCGCCCTGAAGGTGGACTCCACGCCCGCGGTGAGGGGTGCCTGGTACTGGGTGGACGACAAGAAGCTCCACTACCGGCCCGAGGAGTACTGGCCCGCCCACGCCACGATCCAGGTCCACAGCACCCTCGAGGGCATCAAGATCGGCGACCGGATGTGGGGCGGCAAGGCCAAGCCCCTGAAGATCACCACCGACGACCGCGTCGTGGCCCTCACCGACGCCGCCGCCCACACGCTGACGGTCTTCCAGGACGGCCAGGAGATCAGGCAGATCCCGGTCACCAGCGGCAAGCCCGGCTTCGAGACCCGCAACGGCGTCAAGGTCGTCCTCGGCAAGGAATCCTTCGTACGCATGCGCAGCTCCACCGTCGGCATCGCCGAGGGCTCCTCGGAGTCCTACGACCTGCCGGTGTACTGGGCCACCCGCGTGACATGGAGCGGCGAGTACGTGCACGCCGCCCCCTGGTCCGTCGGCTCCCAGGGCATCGCCAACGTCAGCCACGGCTGCGTCGGCATGAGCACCGACAACGCGGAGTGGTTCTTCAAGACCGTCCAGGAGGGCGACCTCGTCGAGGTCGTCAACTCCGGCGGCGAAATGATGGAACCCTTCGGCAACGGCTTCGGCGACTGGAACATGGACTGGACCAAGTGGCGCACCGGCAGCGCTCTGACAGGCGGCACCGGCAACGCCGCAAACAACCAGGAGACGGCAAGGCTACGACCGGCGGCGGTGTAGCGCCCGAAGGGGCGCGGGGAACGGCGCGACCAGCCACATCCGAGCCGCACTCGCCACACGACGCGCAGCCCCTGCCCAGTAGGCGCCCCTAAACGCCCTGCAGCCTCTTCTCCCGCAACAGCGCGGCCAGCGCACCCGCGAACTCCACCGGCTCCACCGGCAGCGTCACAGCCGCCTCCGCCCGGCTCCACGTGGCCAGCCACGCGTCCTGCGGCCGGGCGATGAGCAGCAGCACCGGCGGGCACTGGAAGACCTCGTCCTTGATCTGGCGGCACATGCCCATGCCGCCCATCGGCACGGCCTCGCCGTCCAGCACACAGACGTCGATCCCGCCCTTGTCCAGCTCCTTGAGCACGGCCGCCGGAGTGGCGCACTCCAGGAACTCGACCACGGGCACGTCCGGAGCCGGCCGGCGGCCGGTCGCCAGCCGCACCTGTTCGCGGGTGTTGGAGTCGTCGCTGTAGACCAGCACCGTGGCGGTCGCCTGCATGCTTCCTCCGATACGCGGTGAAGACCGGTGAGGGCTGTCGTAGCCCGTTGGGCCGGATGCTACTCCCTCGAACTCCCGGTCAACACCGGTTCGGACACGGCTTCGACGGCCCGTTCGATGGGCCATACGGGCAGTACAGACAGGGGGAACACACCGAACGGCACCCCCCGGGGTGAGGGCGGGATAAGCGACCGACATAATGTCGGTCGTGGCGACAGCAACGACAGTAGAAACCGGGCACGCGCACCCGTCGGTCAACCGGCCGAACCTCACCAGCGTCGGAACCATCATCTGGTTGAGTTCCGAGCTGATGTTCTTCGCGGCCCTCTTCGCGATGTACTTCACCCTGCGATCGGTGACGGGCCCGGACTTCTGGTCCGAGAAGGCTCACGCGTTGAACGTCCCGTTCTCCGCGACGAACACCACGGTCCTGGTGCTCTCCTCCCTCACCTGCCAGCTCGGCGTGTTCGCGGCCGAGCGCGGTGACGTGAAGAAGCTCCGGATGTGGTTCATCGTCACCTTCGTGATGGGTGCGATCTTCATCGGCGGTCAGGTGTTCGAGTACACCGAACTGGTCAAGAAGGACGGGATCTCCCTGTCCTCCGACCCGTACGGCTCGGCGTTCTACCTGACCACCGGCTTCCACGGACTGCATGTGACGGGCGGACTGATCGCCTTCCTGTTTGTCCTCGGCCGCACCTACGCGGCCCGGAGGTTCACCCACGAGCAGGCGACCGCCGCCATCGTCGTGTCCTACTACTGGCACTTCGTCGATGTGGTCTGGATCGGCCTGTTCGCCACGATCTACCTGATCAAGTAGTCGCGGCACGCACCCGCTCAATACCAGAAGCATCGACGCAGAAGATCCTGACACCGGGGTAATCCGTGAAAAAGCTCTCCGCACGACGACGCCACCCGCTGGCGGCGCTCGTCGTCCTACTCCTCGCGCTGGCATGCACAGGGGGGCTGTACGCCGCGTTCGCACCCGCGAGCAAGGCGCAGGCCGATGAAACCGCCCAGTCCCTCGCCATCGACGAGGGCAAGAAGCTCTACGCCGTCGGCTGTGCCAGTTGCCACGGCACCGGTGGTCAGGGCACCAGCGACGGTCCGAGCCTGGTCGGCGTGGGCGCCGCGGCCGTCGACTTCCAGGTCGGCACCGGCCGTATGCCGGCCCAGCAGCCGGGCGCGCAGATCCCGAAGAAGAAGGTCATCTACTCCCAGGCGGAGATCGACCAGCTCGCGGCGTACATCGCCTCGCTGGGTGCCGGTCCGGCCGTCCCCTCGGAGGAGAAGTACGGCCCGGAGGGCGCGGACATCGCCAAGGGCGGTGAGCTGTTCCGCACCAACTGCGCGCAGTGCCACAACTTCACGGGCAAGGGCGGCGCCCTGACGCACGGCAAGTACGCGCCGAGCCTCGAGGATGTCGACCCCAAGCACATCTACGAGGCCATGCAGACCGGCCCGCAGAACATGCCCTCGTTCCCCGACACCACGCTGTCGGAGCAGAACAAGAAGGACATCATCGCCTACCTGGACGCGGTCAACAGTGACGACACCGTGAGCCCCGGTGGCCTTGAGCTGGGCGGACTCGGTCCGGTCAGTGAGGGTCTGTTCGCGTGGGTCTTCGGACTGGGCGCGCTGATCGCCGTCGCCGTCTGGGTCGCCGCTCGGACCGCAAAGGCCAGGAAGTCATGAGTAGCCAAGACACTCCAGAAGAGAACCTGCCGGCTGAGCAGGACGAGCCGCACGCGCACAGCTCGCTGCGGCCCGCGGACGAGAACCACCCGTTCGCCGACCCCGGTCTGCCGCCCCACGAGCACCGGATCCAGGACACCGACGAGCGGGCCGCCAAGCGGTCCGAGCGCACGGTCGCCCTGCTGTTCACGCTGTCGATGGTGGCCACCGTCGGCTTCATCGCCTCGTTCGTGGCGATCGACGTCGACAAGTCGGTCTACATCTTCCCACTCGGTCACATCAGTGCGCTGAACTTCGCGCTCGGCATGACGCTCGGCGTCGCGCTGTTCGCCATCGGCGCCGGCGCGGTCCACTGGGCCCGCACCCTGATGTCCGACGAGGAGGTCGCCGACGAGCGGCACCCGATCGAGGCCGACCCCGAGACCCGTGCCAAGGTCCACGCGGACTTCAAGCAGGGCGCCAAGGAGTCCGTGATCGGGCGCCGCAAGCTGATCCGCAACACGATGCTGGGCGCGCTCACCCTGGTGCCGCTCTCCGGTGTCGTCCTGCTGCGCGACCTCGGCCCGCTGCCCGGGACCAAGCTCCGCCACACCCTGTGGTCCAAGGGCAAGCTTCTGGTCAACATGAACACCCATGAGCCGCTGCGCCCCTCCGACGTCGCCGTGGGCTCGCTCACCTTCGCCATGCCCGAGGGCCTGGAGGAGCACGACGAGGACTTCCAGGTCGAGATCGCCAAGGCGGCCCTGATGATCATCCGGCTGGAGCCGGAAAGCATCAAGGACAAGCGCGAGCTCGAGTGGTCGCACGAGGGCATCGTGGCGTACTCGAAGATCTGCACCCACGTCGGTTGCCCGATCTCCCTGTACGAGCAGCAGACGCACCACGCGCTCTGCCCCTGCCACCAGTCCACCTTCGACCTTGCCGACGGTGCCCGGGTCATCTTCGGTCCCGCCGGTCACGCCCTGCCGCAGTTGCGCATCGGCGTGAACGACGAGGGTTACCTCGAAGCGCTCAGCGACTTCGAAGAGCCCGTCGGTCCTGCCTTCTGGGAGCGCGGATGAGTACTGCAGCCAACGAACCCTCCCGCTCGCGCGGGAAGGCACCGGCCGGCGAGCGCGTCGCCGACTGGGCCGACGGGCGGCTGGGGATCTACTCCCTGGCCAAGTCCAACATGCGCAAGATCTTCCCCGACCACTGGTCGTTCATGCTGGGTGAGGTCTGCCTCTACAGTTTCATCGTCATCATCCTCACGGGTGTGTATCTGACGCTGTTCTTCCACCCCTCGATGAACGAGGTGGAGTACCACGGCGCGTACGTCCCGCTGCAGGGACAGATGATGAGCGAGGCGTTCAAGTCCACCGTGGACATCTCCTTCGAGGTGCGCGGCGGTCTGCTCATCCGGCAGATCCACCACTGGGCGGCGCTGATCTTCCTCGCCGGCATGTTCGTGCACATGATGCGCGTCTTCTTCACCGGCGCGTTCCGCAAGCCGCGTGAGGTCAACTGGCTGTTCGGCTTCCTGCTGTTCGTCCTGGGCATGTTCACCGGCTTCACCGGTTACTCGCTCCCGGACGACCTGCTCTCCGGCACCGGTGTGCGCTTCATGGAGGGCGCGATCCTGTCCGTGCCGGTCGTCGGCACGTACCTGTCGTTCTTCCTCTTCGGCGGCGAGTTCCCGGGCGGGGACTTCGTGGCCCGCTTCTACTCGGTCCACATCCTGCTGTTGCCCGGCATCATGCTCGGCCTCATCGTGGGCCACCTGATCCTGGTCTTCTACCACAAGCACACGCAGTTCGCGGGCCCGGGCAAGACCAACAAGAACGTCGTCGGCATGCCGCTGCTGCCGGTGTACATGGCGAAGGCCGGAGGCTTCTTCTTCCTGGTCTTCGGCGTCATCGCCGTCGTCTCGGCCATCGCCACGATCAACCCGATCTGGGCCATCGGCCCCTACCGCCCGGACATGGTCTCCACCGGAGCACAGCCCGACTGGTACATGGGCTTCTCCGAGGGCCTGATCCGTGTGATGCCCGGCTGGGAGATCAACGCCTGGGGTCACACACTCGTCCTGGGCGTGTTCGTCCCGTTGATGATCTTCCCGTTGGTGCTGGTGGCGATCGCGGTCTATCCGTTCATCGAGTCCTGGGTCACCGGCGACAAGCGCGAGCACCACATCCTGGACCGCCCGCGCAACGCCCCGACCCGGACGGCCTTCGGTGTCGCCTGGATCACCTGGTACATGGTGCTGCTGATCGGTGGCGGCAACGACCTGTGGGCCACGCACTTCCACCTGTCGATCAACGCGATCACCTGGTTCGTGCGTGTCGCGTTCTTCGTCGGCCCGGTCGTCGCCTTCGTCATCACCAAGCGGATCTGCCTCGGCCTCCAGCGCCGGGACAAGGACAAGGTGCTGCACGGCCGCGAGTCGGGCATCATCAAGCGCCTGCCGCACGGTGAGTTCATCGAGGTGCACGAGCCGCTCAGCCAGGAGCAGTTGCACACGCTCACGGCACACGAGCAGTACCAGCCGGCCGAGATCGGCCCGACGGTCGACGAGAACGGCGTCGAGCGCAAGGCGACGGCCCCGCAGAAGCTCCGCGCCAAGCTGAGCGAGTCGTACTACGGCGAGGAGTCGCAGATTCCGAAGCCGACCGTCGAGGAGTACAAGGAGATCACGAGCGGCCACGGCCACCACTGACCCTCCGGCGTCGCCACACCACGGTCGAAGGGCCCCGTTCCGGTCTACGGACGGGGCCCTTCGCCGTGCCCGGAGCTGGATAGGGTGGGACCCGTACCCCCATGGGGGTGGGATCCGCATCCCCATGCCACGACTCACACACACTCACCTCACACGATGCAGGAGCGGCTGATGAGCGCTGTGACCCCCGCTGGCGGCGACACCGCGGCGGACCGCTCCTGGCCCGCCCTGCTGAACGGACTGCTGGACGGCCGTGACCTGGCCGCGGACGACACCGCCTGGGCGCTGGACGTGATCATGCGCGGCGAGGCGACCGACGCGCAGATCGCCGGTTTCGCGGTGGCCCTGAGATCCAAGGGGGAGACCGTCGAGGAGCTTTCCGGTCTCGTCCGCACCATGTACGCCCACGCCAACGTGATCGAGGTGCCGGGGGAGACCGTCGACATCGTCGGCACCGGCGGCGACGGCGCCAAGACGGTCAACATCTCCACCATGTCCGCGATCGTCGTGGCCGGCACCGGGGCGAAGGTCGTCAAGCACGGCAACCGGGCCGCCTCCTCGGCGTCCGGCGCCTCCGACGTCCTGGAGAAGCTCGGGGTCAACCTGGAGCTGACGCCGAAGCGGGTGGCGGAGGTCGCCGAGGAGGCCGGCATCACCTTCTGCTTCGCCGTGAAGTTCCACCCGGCGCTGCGCCACGTGGCGGCGGCGCGCGGCCAGCTCGGCATCCGCACGGTGTTCAACTTCCTGGGCCCGCTGACCAACCCCGCCCGGGTGAAGGCCCAGGCGGTCGGGGTCGCGCACGCCCGGATGGCACCGATCATCGCCGGTGTCTTCGCCGAGCGCGGCCACTCGTCCCTGGTCTTCCGCGGCGACGACGGTCTCGACGAGCTGACCACGACCGCCACCTCCCGGGTCTGGACCGTGCGGGACGGGCGGGTGACCGAGGAGACCTTCGACCCGCGCGACGTCGGCATCGAGCCGGTGCCGGTCGAGGCGCTGCGCGGCGCCGACGCCTCCTACAACGCCGACGTCGCCCGCCGTCTGCTGGCCGGCGAGACGGGCCCGGTACGGGACGCGGTGCTGCTGAACTCGGCGGCGGCCCTGGTGGCCCTGGAGCCGGGCGAGGGCGCCCTGGCGGAGCGGCTGCGGGCCGGGATGGACCGGGCGGCCGAGGCGATCGACTCCGGGGCGGCCCGGCGGGCGCTGGAGCGCTGGGTGGCCGTCAGCAACGCCTGAGCGGCAGTACGGCCGTACATGTGACGTGCGTCCCGCGATCCGGACTCGGGTTGCGGGACGCCGATCTCTTCCCATAGGTTTTCCGACAGGTCATGAGTGACAGTCATGAGGCCCCGGCCGACTGTCCGGCAACCCTCCGTCCGTGGCGGGGTGCCCCGGGTGAAGACCAGGTCGTGGACAGCAAGGTCCACGACAAGCGCGGACCCCTCGCACACTTTTTTCAAGTGTGGGGCCAGGGGTCCTGGTCGTCCGAGGGAGTCTTTCCGTGAATCAGCGAATGCGATAGGGCCGCAGAGCCCCGCCTCCGCACGCCTTTCTTCACCTCACCTCACCTCACTTCACAGTGCCCTGCCGCGCGCGCTGATCCTCACGGGAGTCCGCCATGTCCGTACCCACCGCTGTCGCCACCCCGCTGCCCGTTCTCGGCCGGGACGTCACCGTCCCGCTCGTCACCGGCGGGGAGGTCACCTACGCCGCGCTCGACTACGCCGCCAGCGCGCCCGCGCTCCAGCGGGTCTGGGACGACGTGGCCGCCTACGCCCCCTACTACGGCAGCGTCCACCGAGGCGCCGGGTACCTCTCGCAACTGTCGACCGACCTGTTCGAGAACGCCCGGCAGACCGTCGCCGGGTTCCTCGGCTGCCGGGACGCCGACCAGGTGGTCTTCACCCGGTCCACCACCGACTCCCTCAACCTGCTCGCCGCCGCGCTGCCGGCCGGCTGCCAGGTCTTCGTCTTCGAGACCGAGCACCACGCCTCGCTGCTGCCCTGGCGAGACGCCGACGTGACCTGTCTCGACGCCCCGCGCACCCCCGAGCAGGCCGTCGAGACCCTGGAGCGGGCCCTCGCCGCCCGCGAACCGTACGGGCCCGCCCTGGTCTGCGTCACCGGTGCCTCCAACGTCACCGGCGAGCTGTGGCCGGTGCGTGAACTGGCCGCCGCCGCGCACGCCCACGGTGCCCGGATCGTGCTGGACGCCGCCCAGCTCGCCCCGCACCACCCCGTCTCGGTGGCCGGCCTGGACGTGGACTGGGTGGCCTTCTCCGGGCACAAGCTGTACGCCCCCTTCGGCGCCGGCGTGCTGGCCGGCCGTGCCGACTGGCTGCGCGAGGCCGAGCCGTACCTCGCCGGCGGCGGCGCCAGCCGCAGCGTCTCCCGGCGCGCGGACGGGGGCGTGGACGTGCAGTGGCACGACAGTGCCGCGCGGCACGAGGCCGGTTCGCCCAACGTCATCGGCGCGTACGCCGTCGCCTCCGCCTGCAAGGCGCTCACCGAGGCCGGTTTCGACACGCTGGTCGCCCGCGAGGAGTACCTGATCGGGAAGGTGCGGGAGGGCCTCGCCCAGGTGCCCGAGGTGCGGGTCCTCTCGCTCTTCGGCGACGACGCCCCCCGCGTCGGCGTGCTCTCCTTCGTCGTCGAGGGCTGGAACAGCTCGCACTTCGCCGCTGCGCTCTCCGCCGAGTACGGCATCGGCGTACGCGACGGCCTGTTCTGCGCCCACCCCCTGGTGCGCACCCTGCTCGGCGGCGACCCGCAGACCCAGGGCGAGTGCGGCGCCCCCGAGGCGGCCCCCGGGGAGAAGTCCCTCAACGCCATCCGCGTGAGCTTCGGCGCGGGCACCCCGGACGAGCACGTCGAGCGGTTCGTGAACGCCGTCAGGGAACTGGTCAGCGACGGCGCCCGGTGGAACTACCGCACCGAGGACGGACGTTGCGTGCCCGACACCACCTCGGGCGGCACCACCTCCGCCGCCGCCTGAGCCGCCCGGCCCGGCAGCCGCGACCCCAGCAGGACCATCCGCAGCGCCCGCTCCGTCGCGTCCGTCAGCAGCTCGGCGGCCCGCAGCAGCGCGTCCGCCAGGGCCATCGGCGCCGGCATGATCCCGTGGCAGGCGTCCACCCCCGGCACGTCGTGCGCGCCCTCGCCGAGCGTGCCGGCCAGGGCGAGGACGGGCCGGCCGTGGAGCTTGGCGCGGCGGGCCACCTCGGCCGGGATCTTGCCGCGCGGCGTCTGGTGGTCCAGGGCGCCCTCCGCGGTGAGCACCAGGTCGGCACGGGCGAGGCGGGCGTCCAGGTCCAGGTGGTCGAGGAGCACGTCGAAGCGGGGCAGCAGCCGGGCGCCGACGGCGGCGAGACCCGCGCCCAGGCCGCCCGAGGCGCCGGTGCCGGGGCCGCCGCGCAGATCGGTGCCGACGACACCGAGGTCGCGGATGAGGACGCGCGCCCAGTTCTCCAGTCCGGCCGACAACTCCTCGACCTGCGCGGGCGTCGCCCCCTTCTGCGGACCGAACACCCGGGCCACCCCCCGCTCTCCGCACAGCACGTTGAACGGGTTGCAGGCGACGAGCAGCTCGGTGTCCTTCAGGCGGGCGTCGAGACCGGACGGGTCGACGCGGGCGAGACGGGTCAGCTCCCGTCCGCCGGGCGGGAGTTCGAAGCCGTCCGCGTCCAGCAGCCGGGCCCCCAGCGCCTGGAGCGCGCCCGCGCCCCCGTCCGACGTACCCGAGTCGCCGCAGCCGACCAGGACGCGCCGCACCCCGGTGTCGAGCGCGGCACGGATCAGCTCGCCGACGCCGTACGTCGTCGTGGCGCCCGGGTCGCGCAGCGCGCGGGGGACCAGGGACAGCCCCGCGACGGCCGCCATCTCCACCACCGCCGTGTCCCGGGCGCCGAGCAGCGCGAAGTGGGTGCCGACGGGTTCGCCGACCGGGCCGGTGGCGGCCAGCGCGACCAGGCGTCCGCCGGTCGCGGAGGCCAGCGCCACGGCCGTGCCCTCGCCGCCGTCCACCAGCGGGATCCGGTCGATCTCGGCGCTCGGCAGGACCCGGCGGACACCCGCCGCGATGGCGTCGGCGGCGGCCTGGGCGGACAGGGACTCCTTGAAGCCGCTGGGCGCCACCACGACCCGGTTCAGCACACAGGACACAGCGGATACAGACACAGCAGATGCAGACACAGCAGATACAGACATGGACGACTCCTTCAGCGGGTCACGGGGACGCCGAGCAGCGGCCAGACGGCGGCGGCGAAGAACAGCACGAGTACGGCGGTCAGCGGTGCCAGGACGGCGGACAGCCGCAGCAGGTCGCGCGGGGTGTAGGTGGGCGTGCCGGGGATGTCGGAGAAGAGCGTGACCGGCTTGGCGGAGGCCGGGAGCGTGTGGCAGAAGCCGGCGGCCGCCGTGGACGCGAGCGCGGCGGCGACCGGGTTGACCCCGGCGCCCACGGCCGCGGCGACGACCAGGGGCACCAGGACCGAGGAGCGGGCCGAGCGGGACTGGAGGACCAGGTGGGCCGCCGTACTGACGGCGATCACGACGCCGAGGAAGACGGCCGGCGCGACGTGCGCGGGCAGCCCCGACACCAGCCACTTCGCCGCACCGGAGTCGGCGAGCGCCACGCCCATCGCCATGGTCGCCGCCATGAACAGCAGCAGCGACCAGGGCACGGTCCTCAGCGCGTCCTTGAGCCGTACGGTGCCGAGCGCGGGGGAGGAGGCGACGACCGCGCCGATCAGCGCCACCACCGCCGGCGAGACGTGGTGCAGGGGCTCGCTGCACCACAGGGTCACCACCGTGGCCAGCAGCAGGGCGCAGCGCTTCTCGGCCTGGGTCCAGGGGCCGGTGACCGGGCTGTCGCTGTGCCGCTGTATCTCCTCGGCGGTGATGCGGACGGGGCCCTCGCGGTCCGCCCGCCGGGTGGTCGTCAGCAGGACGCTCTCGGCGGCCAGGTGGGAGGAGGCGACGGCGAGCGGCAGGCCGAGCAGCAGCCACTGGGTGAAGCCGATCCGGTCTCCGGTCGCCTCCCACAGCACCGACACGGTGATCAGATGCGCGCCCGCGCCGATCAGGGTCGCCACCGCGGACAGAAGGATCACGGTCGGGAACAGCAGCGCCAGCATCACGACCAGTCGCTTCCGGTCGGCCAGGGCCTTGGCGAGGGCGAGGAACACCGGCAGCGCGAGCGCGGCCCGCCCCGAGGTGGCAGGCACCGCGAACGCGGTGACGACCAGGGCCGCCGTCGTCAGGTGCGTCAACTGCCGTACGCTGCGCGCCCCGCCCACCAGGAACGCCGCCGCCCGTCCCGCGAGCCCCGTCCGTGCCACCGCGGCCGCGAGCACGAACGCGCAGATCAGCAGCCAGACGGTGGCGTCACCGAGGGTGCCGAACAGTGTGTCGCTGCTGATCACACCGGTCGCGGTCAGCGCTAGCCCGGCACCCAGCGCGATGTACGTGTCGTCGATCGGCGTACCGATCCAGGCGCAGGTGGCCAGCGCGAACACGGCGAGGGTCAGACGTGCGTCGCCGCCCAGGGCGGGGAAGTTGGCGGGGACCGCCAGCAGCGCGCACAGGGACAGCGCCACGCACAGGGCCGCCGCGAGGCGGAGGTTCAACGTCACGCCATCGAGCGTTCACGGGGGCGGTGAGCCCCCAATGAGCGCCACATGAAGGAAACTTCACCGGACCAGGACCCTCACCAGGCCGGGACCTCACCAGGCCGGCAGCCGGTACCCCATGCCGCGTACGGTCTCCACCTGCTGCGCCCCGAGCTTCTTGCGCAGTGCCCGCACGTACACGTCCACGATGTTGGAGCCCGGGTCGAAGTCGTACCCCCACACGTGGGAGAGGATCTGCTCGCGGGACAGCACCTGTCCCGGGTGGCGCAGGAACAGCTCGAGGAGCACGAACTCACGGGCCGTCAGGTCCACGGTCCGGCCCTGCGCACGGGCCCGGCGGGTGCGCAGGTCCAGGGTGAGCGCCCCCGACTTCAGCACCGTCACCTCCGGCGCCCTGGCGGCCGTACGCAGCCGCAGCCGTACCCGGGCGAGCAGTTCCTCGAAGCGGAACGGCTTGGTCATCCAGTCGTCGGCGCCGCCCTCCAGGCCGGCCACCGTGTCCCGCACCGAGTCCCGGGCCGTCAGCACGAGCACCGGGGTCGTCACCCGGGACTCGCGCAGCTCGCGCAGGACCGTGAACCCGTCCCGGCCGGGCAGCCCGATGTCCAGGACGACCAGGTCGAACCGGCCGGTGAGGGCGTACTCGTAGGCGGCGTCGCCGTCGGCGACCACGGTGGTGGTGAAGCCGTTGGCGCGCAGGCCCTTCTCGACGAAGGAGGCGATGCGCTCCTCGTCCTCGACGATGAGGATGCGGTTCATGGACGTGCCTCTTCCGGAAATCAGTCCAGCGTGAGTACGAAGGTGGCGCCGCCGCCCTCGGTGGTGCGCAGCTCGGCCCGGCCGCCGTGGCCCTCGGCGATCGCCCTGACGATCGAGAGACCGAGCCCGGCGCCGGACCCGCGCACCCCGCGCCGGGCCGTGCCGCGCCGGAACCGCTCGAAGATCACCTCGGCGTCCCGCGCCTGGACCCCCGGTCCCGAGTCGGCGACGTACAGCTCGATGCGGGCGCCGTCGGAGCGGGAGCCCATGCGGATCGTCTGGCCGGTGGTGGTGTGCTGCACGGCGTTCTGCGCGAGCTGCACCATGGCCTGCGTGATGCGCTGGGGGTCCAGTCGGGCCTCGCGGTCGGCGACCTCGGCCAGCACCCACTCCCGGTCGCCGAGGGTGCGGGCGTTGACGTAGACGTCGGCGGTGAGTTCGGCGAGCTGCACCGGCTCGGGGGTGACGAAGTCGGGGCGTTCGGACTTGGCGAGCAGCAGCAGGTCCTCGACTATGCGGCTCATCCGGTCCAGTTCGTCGGTGACGAGGCGGACGGTCTCCTCGCGCTCGGCCGGATCGTCGCCCATCAGTTCCAGGTGGCCGCGCACGATGGTGATCGGGGTGCGCAGCTCGTGGCCCGCGTCGTCGACGAACCGGCGCTGGGTGGCGAAGGCGCGCTCCAGGCGGTCCAGCATGGCGTTGAACGTCTCGGCGAGGGCCGCCACGTCGTCGTGGCCGTGCACCGGGATGCGCCGGGTCAGGTCCTGCTCGGTGAGCTGCGCGGCCGTGGTGCGCACCAGCCGCACCGGCTTGAGGATCCGGCCCGCGACCACCCAGGCGATGCCCGTCGTCATCAGCAGGGCGACACCGGAGATGGCGAGCAGGACACGGAACACCTCGTCCGCGCGCGCCTGTTCGCGGCCCGGGTGGAAGGCGACCACGAACGCGGCCGCCGGTTCGCCGCCGTAACGGGCCACGGTGACCTTGGCCCAGCGGATCTCGCCCTCGGGACGGTCCAGGGTGCCGGTGGAGTGGGGCGAGGCGTAGATGCGGCGCCGGGCGTCGGCGTCCTGGTGCAGGGGGCGGCCGACCGGGATCTCGCGCTGCTGGATGATCTGGGTGGGCCTGCTGCCGGCCTCGCCCACCAGACCGATCAGCTCCTCGTCCAGGTCGGCGTACTGCCGCTCCAGGAAGACCCGCAGCAGCCGCCCGGGGTCGGTGAAGGGGCGGCCGGTCTCCGGGTCGAAGCCCTGTTCCTCGAAGTTGGCGAACTCGCCGGCCTCCTGCGCGAGCAGGCCGTTGATCCGCTGGTCGGTGTCGCGCAGCAGGATCGAGCGGGTCGTCGCCGCCACCGAGGCGAGCGCGACCGCCATCACGAGCAGCAGCCACAGCAGGATGCGGACCCGGGCCGAGATCCGGCGGCGCTCCGGGTCAGCCGTCGTCGCCCGCTCCGTCGTCGGTGGCGGCGTCGTCCCCGGCGTCCCCGGTGTCCCGGCCCCGGTCGTCGTCATCGTCGTCATCCGAAGGGCCGTCGGTGACCGGCGGCCGCGTCACCACCTGGTCGCTGGGCGTCGGCTCGGGCGAGGAGGAGGCCGGCTTCGGGGTGGGGGAGCCGCTCTCCAGCTCCACCTTGGCCGGGACCCTGGGCTCCTGCGGAGTGTCGGTCAGGGCGAAACTGGTCGCGGCGATGCCGAGCGGGATCAGGACGACGGCCGCGAGGGCCGCCATCCGGCGAGAGAAGACCATGTCCCGGATTCTGCGTGGAGTGTCCGGTGGTGGTGATGAGTCCCGCATGAAGAACTCTTCATCCGCTCATCCGCCGCGCGCGGCGCACGGGCTCAGTTGTCGAGCCCGATGGCGAACGCGGCCTCCAGGTCGTGCTGCGAGTAGGTCCGGAACGACACGTGGGTGTCCGTGCCCCGCACGCCCGGGATCTTGCTGATCCGGCCGGGGATGACCTCCGCGAGGTCCTCGTGCTGATGCACCCGCACCATGGCGATCAGGTCGTAGGTGCCGGTGACGGAGAAGACCTCGGTGACGCTCTCCAGCGCGGCGATCTGCTCCGCGATCTCGGGAATGCGGTCCACGCTGGTCTTGATGAGGACGATCGCGCTGATCACGGCTGGTTCTCTCCCTCGGGCGCCGCCAGTGGAACGCCCTTCACTCTAGCCGTACGCCCGAACCGCACCCAGGCGAAGGCGAAGCCCAGTCCGAAGCCCACCAGGTGCGCGAGGTACGCCACCCCCGGTCCGTCACCGGCCCGCCCCGCCGCCATCCACTGGAGGGCCGCCCAGAACGGCAGCACGAGCCAGGCGGGGAAGCGCAGCGGCAGGAAGAAGAGGAAGGGCAGGAGGCTGGTCACCCGGGCGTGCGGGAAGAGGAAGAGGAACGCGCCGAGGATCGCGGAGATCGCCCCCGAGGCGCCGACCAGGGACTGCGAGGAGTGGGCGTTGGCGCCCGCGTAGCCGAGCAGGGCCAGGTAGCCGCAGCCGAGGTAGAACAGGGCGAACTGGAGCCGGCCCATCCGTTCCTCGGTCATCGCGCCGAAGACGTAGAGGAAGAGCATGTTGCCCAGCAGGTGCACCCAGCTTCCGTGGACGAACAGCGCCGTGGCGGGGGTGAGGGCGGACCCGGGGGAGCCCTCGAACAGTTCTGCGGGGATCACGCCCCAGCGGCGGAAGTAGGCGCGCTGCGCGGCCAGCAGTTCGTCCCCCGTGCCGTACACCGGATTCAGGCCCGCCGCCGGGCTGACCAGGAACAGCAGGCAGCACAGCGTGATCAGCGCGTACGTCACCGGCGCCGTCCGGCCCCGGGAGGCGCGGGCCGGGCCGCGCGTTCTGAGCGCTCCGACCGCTCCGGCCGTTCTGGCCGCTCTGCGGGCCGCCCTGCTCCAGTTGCGGATCATGGACACAGAGCATGACGCAGCGGGACGCAACCGCCTATACCGCCTCGCCGCCATGGACACGCGGGCGTCGGGTACCCGCCAGGCCGTAGGGTTACGTGCCACACGCGTCGGGGGAGCCCGGCGCGTCACCGACACTGGAAGAGAGTGAACAGCCACGATGACGGTTCCCCTGCCGACCGACACGACGCGGTGGCGCTGCACCCTCTGCGGCAACCTCACCCGCTTCGACGTGACCCGGGCCTCGAAGGTCGTCGAGTACGTGCACCTCGACCTGGCCGGTGAGCCGAAGGTCGAGGAGCGAGAGGTGCTCAGTGAGACCATCGACTCGGTTCGGTGCCGCTGGTGCAACGCCGTGGACCAGGTGGAACTCGTGGACAGGCCGGGTGCCGCCTCCTGAGCGGAGCGGCCCCCACAAGGCGATTCCGGCCCGGGATCGCCCTGAGACATAGGGGTGACGGATGGTGGAGACACACGGCGGGGGGCCGGACGACGGCGCCGCTGAGGTGCTCGACCGCCCGCTGCCCGACGGCGTGCGCCGCCGGGTCGTGCAGATCGTGTCCGACGGCTTCGGCTCACTCACCCTGGGCGAGCTGCCCGCACAACTGAGACAGTACGCCCGGTTCGCCCCCAACCGCAGAGCCAAGTTCGCCGGCAACGCCATGGCCGCCGCCGTGGAGACCGACCCGCTCTTCCGCCAGCGCATCGGCGACAAGCTCCGTGACGCCCAGCCGGAGCTGGCCGGCGCCCTGGACGCCGGTTCCGCACCCCCCGCGGCCGACCCCCTCGACGTGGCGGCCGCCGCCTACGTACTGCGGCCGCACGGCTGGGTGAAGCTGGTGACCGCCGCCGGCGAGGAGGCGCAGCGCGCGGACGCCGAACGCGCCGACGAGGAGAGCCGCGCCGAGATGGAGCGGCTGCACGAGGCGCTGGCCCGGGCCCGGGAGCACACCAGGACCGAGACCGAGCGGCTGCGCGCCGAGCTGGAGTCGACGAAGCGGGAGACCGAGTCGCTGCACCGCAAGCTGCGCTCCGCCCTCAGCGACGTCAAGCGCGGCGAGGCGGCGCTGCGCAAGATCCGGGCCGAGATGGACACCGTCCGCGCCGAGGGGCAGACCCAGGTGTCCGCCGCCGAGAGCGAGTCCCGGCGGCTCAAGACCCGCCTCGGGGAGGCGGAGGCCGCCCTGGAGGCCACCCGCAAGGCCGCCCGCGAGGGACGCAGCGTCGAGGACATGCGCGTACGGCTGCTCCTGGACACCCTGCTGGACGCCACCCAGGGGCTGCGCCGCGAACTGGCGCTGCCCCCGGTGTCCGTGCGGCCCGCCGAGACCGTGGACGCCGTCGAGCCCGGCCGGATGACGCCGAAGGACATCGCCGCCCGCGCCCTGTCCGAGAACGACCCGGCCATCCTCGACCAGTTGCTGGCGCTGCCGCAGGCGCACCTGGTCGTCGACGGCTACAACGTCACCAAGACCGGCTATCCGCAGATGCCGCTGGAGAAGCAGCGGCTGCGGCTGCTCGGCCAGCTCTCCCAGCTCGCCGCGCAGACCGGCGCCGAGATGACCTGCGTCTTCGACGGTGCCGAACTCGTGGCACCCGTGCTGCTCGCGCCGCCGCGCGGAGTGCGGGTGCTGTTCTCCAAGCCCGGCGTCACCGCCGACGAGCTGATCCGCCAACTGGTGCGGGCCGAGCCGCCGGGCCGGCCGGTCATCGTCGTCTCCACCGACCGCGAGGTGGCCGACGGCGTGGCGCGCGCCGGCGCACGCCCGGTGGCGTCCGTGGTGCTCCTCAAGCGGCTTTCCTAGTCAACCGCAACGTAGGTGCCCTATGCCTGAATTGACGGAACTGTCACGCAACGTAGTGTCAGGCGAACGTCACTGCAGGTGAGTTGTGGCAAAGAATGCGGTGCGTAACCAGGATTTTTCGGCGGAGGATTTGAACTGATCACGAGTGGGTCACTAGGGTCATCGCTCGAACCCTCGAACGGGTGATCCCTCTCAAGAAGGAGCTCGTCTCCGTGGCGTCCCACCGTCGTCCCAAGCAGCCGAGCCGCACGCGCGTGACCGTGCTCACCACCGCTGCCGCCGCCGCTGTCGCTCTCAGCTCGCAGGCCGCCAACGCCGCGCCGAGCGAGAAGCCGAGCAAGGACGAGGTCAAGGCCAAGGTCGACAAGCTCTACGAGGAGGCCGAGCAGGCCACCGAGAAGTACAACGGCGCCAAGGAGAAGCAGGACAAGCTCCAGAAGGAGATCTCCACCCTCCAGGACAACGTCGCCCGTGGCCAGGAGGAGCTCAACGACCTGCGCGACGGCCTCGGTTCGATGGCCAGCGCCCAGTACCGCTCCGGCGGCATCGACCCCTCCCTCCAGCTCTTCCTGTCCGCCGACCCGGACAACTACCTGGACAAGGCCTCCACCCTCGACCAGCTCAGCGGCCAGCAGGTCGAGGCGTTGAAGAAGATCCAGGAGAAGCAGCGCGACCTCGCCCAGCAGCGCTCCGAGGCCTCCGAGAAGCTCAAGGACCTCTCCGCCACCCGCACCGAACTGGGCAAGAAGAAGAAGCAGGTCCAGGGCAAGCTCTCGTCCGCGCAGAAGCTGCTCAACACGCTCACCGAGAAGGAGAAGGCCGCCCTCGCCGCCGAGGAGCAGCGCGCCAACCGCAGCAGCGAGCGCGAGGTCCTCTCCGGCGCCGGGACGCCCGCCTCCGGCCGGGCCGCCGCGGCCTTCGCCGCCGCCCAGAGCAAGATAGGCACGCCCTACGTCTACGGCGCCACCGGCCCGTCCTCCTTCGACTGCTCGGGCCTGACCTCCTGGGCCTACGCCCAGGCCGGCGTCGGCATCCCGCGCACCTCGCAGGCGCAGACCGGCGCGGGCACCCGCATCTCCTCGATGGGCGACCTCCAGGTCGGCGACCTCGTCTTCTTCTTCAGCGACCTGCACCACGTCGGCCTCTACGCCGGCAACGGCCAGGTCCTGCACGCGCCGCGCACCGGCACGAACGTCCGCTACGAGTCGATGAGCACCATCGGCGGTCCGTTCATGTTCGGCGTACGGGTCTGATCACGTTCGGCTTACTGGTCTGATCACGTTCGGCGTACGGGTCTGACCCGAAGCCCCCGCCACCGGAAGCTCCGCACCACCCGAAGCCCCCCGCCACCCGAAGCTCCGCACCACCCGAAGTCGCCCTCGCCGTGCCGCCCGTTCGGGCGAATCACGGTGCGGCCTTCTGACCCCCGCCCCGCCGGTGACCTGCGTCAGCGGCGGGGCGTCGCGTCGCGCGCCCCCCGAGGTCGTTGGCCGGTACCCCGCCGCGGGGTTACTGTCTGCCGCGTTTCCCCGTCCGCCAGCGGAAGGAGTGCGGCTTCCCGTGGGGTCCCATCGCCGCCTTGCACCATCCGGGTTCGACCGTGGCTCCACCGCCGCCGTCGGCCTGCTTTCCGTCGCCGCCGCAGTCCTGGGCGCCGTACCGGCCACGGCCGCCCCGCACGACGACCGGCGGGCGGAGGTGGACCGGCTCCACACGGAGGCCGAGCAGGCGACCGAGGCCTACAACAAGGCCGACGCGCGCACCGACACGCTGCGCGAGGAGGTCACCACCGCCCAGGACTCGATCGCCCGGCAGCAGGAGCACGTCAACACCATGCGGGACGCGCTCGGTTCGCTGGCCGGCGCCCAGTACCGCTCCGGCGGCGTCGACCCGTCGCTGGCGCTGCTGCTCTCCGCCGACCCGGACGACTACCTCGACCGGGCCCTGGTGCTCGACCGGATCACCACCCGCCAGGCGGGCGAGCTGAAAGAACTCCAGCAGGCCGTGCGCGACCTCAGCCAGGACCGTGCCGAGGCCGCCCGCAAGCTCACCGAGCTGGAGAAGGGCCGCAAGGCCGTCGCCGACCACAAGAAGACCGTGGAGCGGAAACTCGCCAAGGCCCGAAAGCTGCTCGCCGCCCTCCCGGACGACGAACGCGCCGCCCACGCCCGCGGATCCCGTTCCGGCCGCGACGACCTCACCGCCCTCCCCGGCGCCGGGGCCTCCGCCTCCGGCCGTGCGGGGGCCGCCTTCGCCGCCGCCCGCTCCGCCCTCGGCAAGCCGTACGTCTGGGGCGCCAACGGCCCCTCCGGCTTCGACTGCTCGGGCCTGACGCAGTGGGCGTACGCGCAGGCCGGGGTCGGTCTGCCGCGCACCTCGCAGGCGCAGTCCGGCGCCGGGCAGCGGGTGTCCCTGGCCGAGGCGCGGCCCGGCGACCTGGTCGCCTACCGGGACGACGCCAGTCACATCGGCATGTACGCGGGCAACGGCCAGGTCATCCACGCGCCCTACCCCGGCGCGCCGGTGCGCTACGACCCGGTCGGCATGATGCCGGTCTCCTCGGTCACCCGGGTGTGATCCCCGCGGCCCTCGAGACCACCTCGCCCGCTGCCGTCCGCCCTCCCGCGCCCGTACGATCGGGAAGGTGGCTGGTCGAAGGCGGGTGTCGGGTTCCTCGGTGGTGGCGCTGTGCCTGCTGCTCGTCGCGCTCGTGGCCTGCGGGGGCCGGACCGGCGCCGACCCCGTCCGGGCCGAGGTGCAGCGGGTGCTGGACCGGCGCGCGGCGGCCGTCCTCGACCACGACCGGGCCGCCTACGCGGACACGGGCGGCACCGGAGCCGGAGCCGCCTTCGACAACCTGGGCGCGCTGCCGCTCGCAGCCTGGTCGTACCGGGTGCGGGACGTGGAGCGCACCGGCGACACCGCCACCGCCGACGTCGAGCTGCGCTACCGCGTCGAGGGCTACGACCGGGGCCCCGTCAGCACCGGCCGCACCGTGCGGCTGAGCCGGGACGGCACGGCCGGGACGTGGGCCGTGACCTCCGACCGCCCCGCCAAGGAGTCCGGCCAGCAGCCCTGGGACCAGGGCGCGGTCCGGGTGGTCCGGGGCACGCACAGCCTCGTCCTCGGCGTCGGGCAGTCCACCGAGGCCCTGCGCCGCTTCGCCGACCTGGCCGACCGGGCGGTGCCCGCCGTCTCGGACGCCTGGGACGGAGACTGGGCCCGCCGGGTGGTGGTGCTCGTCCCCCATTCGCTGGAGGGCATGGCGGGCCTGCTCGGCTCCCCCGCCTCGTCCTACCGGGGCATCGCCGCGGTCACCACCGGGGAGACCGGCGGCCGGGAGCACGCCCCGGCGGACCGGGTCATCGTCAACCCCGACGCCTACGGGCTGCTCGGCGACCTCGGCAAGCAGGTCGTGCTCACCCACGAGACCACCCACGTCGCCACCCGCGCCGACACCACCTCCGCCACCCCGCTGTGGCTCTCCGAGGGCTACGCCGACTGGGTCGGCTACCGCGGCAGCGGACGCACCGCCGCCCAGGCCGCCCCCGAACTGGCCGCGGAGGTCGCCGAGGGCCGGGTGCCCGCGCGGCTGCCCACGGACGACGACTTCGGCTTCACCGCCGACGCCGACGCGCTGGCCCGCGCCTACGAGGGCGGCTGGCTGGCCTGCCGGATGATCGCCGAGCAGTGGGGCGAGGACCGGCTGGACGCGTTCTACCGTGCCGTGGGCACCCACGACGAGCGCGCCGGCGCCCTCGAGGACGCGATGAACGAGGTGCTCGGGATGACACCGGAGGACTTCACGGCGCGCTGGCGGGACTATCTGCGGGCGCGGTTCGCCTGAGCCGCCCGGGCCGTCCGAACTGCCCGGGCCGCTCGGACGCCCCGCGCGACACCGTGCCGCGCCACAGGGCGCGGGCCGCGAGAAGGGCGGCCGCCACCAGCAGACCGTTGCGCACGAACAGGAGCGTGATGCCGAGCGGGTCACTGGCGACGACGTTCGCGAAGAACAGCGGGAACTCCAGCACCGTCACCAGGGCCGCCGCCAGCACCAGGGCGACCGGCACCCGCATCCGGCTCGCCCGGAAGCACCGGCAGACCGCCGCGAGCCCGATCAGCCACACCATGTACTGCGGGCTGATCACCCGGCTCGTCACCGTGAACATCAGCACCGCCACGAAGGCCGCGTCCGCCGCCGTGTGCGCCGCGAACCCGGGGGCCGCCGACCGCGAGGACGCCGACCGCGAGGCCCTCAGCCGCCACAGCAGCAGCCAGCCGAACGCCACCGCGCTCAGCCCCAGCGAGACCGTGCCCACCGTGCCCACGTACGGGCCCAGGAACTCCATCGAGCCGTAGTTCAGCAGCACCCCGCCCTCCCACCCGAAGTGCCGGGCGAGGTGGAAGACCAGCGAGCCCAGCGACTCCACCTCGACACCCCGCTCGCGCTGGAACGTCAGGAACGCCCACGCCCCCGGCATCGTCACGGCGAAGACCACCGCGAGACCGGCACCGCCGAGCACGGCGGCGGCCCACGGCGCCCGCCCCCGCATCCCGAGAAGCAGCAGCGCCGGCCATACCTTCAGCAGCGCCCCGAGGGCCACCAGGGCCCCCGCCACCCGCGGATGCCGGCCGGCGGCGAGCAGCGCGGCCACCGCGACGGCGGTGACCATCACGTCGTAGCGGGCGTACACCGTCGGACCGAGCAGCGGTACGCCCGCCACCCACACCCACGCACCACGCGGCGAGCGCCCCGCACCCCGGCCCGCGTGCCACAGCAGCGCGAGCACGGCGGCGTCCGTGGCACAGGCGAGGACGAAGAAGGCCGTCGCGTACTCCAGGAAGGGCAGCAGGGCGGGGGAGAGGACCGCGAAGGCCGCCGCCGGCGGGTACTGCCAGGTGACGTCGTCCAGCGGAAACGTTCCGGTGCGCAGGACGTCGTACCAGTCCCGGTAGATGACGGACACGTCGCTCGTGACGTCCGGACCGGGGAAGACCAGCACCTTCAGCACGAACAGCAGCAGCACGAGACGCGTGACGCCCCAGGCCGTCAGCAGCCACACCGGTGACCGCCCCGCGTCCCTCGTCTCCACGTGCTCCCTGCCCGTCCACGCCTGCCCTGCTGATGCGGCCATGATGACCCGGACACCTGTGGACCTGCCACAGGACGCGGCCGGGCCCGGGGCCGTACGGCGGGTTCGGTAGGGTCGGCGGCGTGCGCAAGACCTTGATCGTGACGAACGACTTCCCGCCCCGCCCGGGCGGCATCCAGGCCTTCCTGCACAACATGGCGCTGCGCCTGGACCCCGAGCACCTCGTCGTCTACGCCTCCACCTGGAAGCGCGGCCGCGAGGGCACCGAGGCCACCGCCGCCTTCGACGCCGAGCAGCCCTTCACCGTCGTACGGGACCGCACGACGATGCTCCTGCCGACACCGGGCGCGACCCGCCGGGCGGCCGGGCTGCTGCGCGAGCACGGCTGCACCTCGGTGTGGTTCGGCGCGGCGGCCCCCCTCGGCCTGATGGCACCGGCGCTGCGCAGGGCGGGCGCCGAGCGCCTCGTCGCCACCACCCACGGCCACGAGGCGGGCTGGGCCCAGTTGCCCGCCGCCCGGCAACTGCTGCGCCGGATCGGGGAGTCGACGGACACGATCACCTACCTCGGCGAGTACACGCGCACCCGGATCGCCGGCGCGCTGACGCCCGAGGCCGCCACCCGGATGCGGCAACTGCCGCCCGGCGTCGACGAGAAGACCTTCCACCCGGACAGCGGCGGCGACCAGGTGCGGGCCCGCCTGGGCCTGACCGACCGGCCGGTCGTGGTGTGCGTCTCGCGGCTGGTGCCCCGCAAGGGCCAGGACACCCTGATCCGGGCGCTGCCACGCATCCTCGCCGCCGAGCCGGACGCCGTCCTGCTGATCGTCGGCGGCGGCCCCTACGAGAGGGACCTGCGCCGCCTGGCGGTCGAGACGGGAGTGGCCGCCTCCGTCCGCTTCACCGGCGCCGTCCCCTGGTCCGAGCTGCCCGCGCACTACGGCGCCGGGGACGTCTTCGCCATGCCCTGCCGCACCCGCCGGGGCGGCCTCGACGTGGAGGGCCTCGGCATCGTCTACCTCGAAGCCTCCGCGACCGGCCTCCCCGTCGTCGCCGGCGACTCCGGCGGCGCCCCCGACGCGGTGCTCGACGGCGAGACGGGCTGGGTGGTGCGCGGCGACTCGTACGAAGAGACGGCGGACCGGATCGTCACGCTCCTCGGCGACCCGGAACTGCGCCACAGGATGGGCGAGCGAGGCCGCAGATGGGTCGAGGAGAAGTGGCGCTGGGACCTACTGGCAGAACACCTGAAGGCCCTGCTGTAACGCAGGGAGCCTTGGAGGCGAGCGGCAAGCTGGACTCACTCAGGGGCGCGGGGCTGTGACATTGTGCGACTCCGCCGCGTGGGCGCGAACAACCACGACGAACCCGCACCCGCCCACGGCGAACGGGAGGCACCCCGGTAGGCGCCCCTACTTGGCGTAAATCGCCTCAATCTCGCCCGCATAATCCTTGGCGACAACACCCCGCTTCAGCTTCAACGACGGAGTCAAATGCCCCGAATCCTCCGTGAACTGAGCCCCCAGCACCCGAAACTTCCGCACCGACTCCGCCTTGGAAACCGCCGAGTTCCCGTCATCGATCGCCGACTGAATCGCGGCCAGCAGATCCGCGTCGTCCCGCAGCGACCCCGCCGTCGACCCCTCCGGCTTGCCGTGATCAACGCACCACCGCCCGAGGAACTCCTCGTCGATCGTGACCAGCGCGCCCACGAAGGGCCGCCCGTCGCCGACCACCATGCACTCCGCGACCAGCGCGTGCGCGCGGATGCGGTCCTCGATCACGGCCGGGGCGACGTTCTTGCCGCCGGCCGTGACGATGATCTCCTTCTTGCGGCCGGTGATCCGCAGATAGCCGTCCTCGTCGAGGGTGCCGATGTCGCCGGTGTGGAGCCAGCCGTCGGCCAGCGCCTGGGCGGTGGCGTCCGGGTTGTTCCAGTACTCCTTGAAAAGGTGCTCGCCGTGCAGCAGCACCTCCCCGTCGTCCGCGATGCGCACCACGGAGCCGGGCAGCGGCTGGCCGACCGTGCCGATCTTCTGCCGGTCCCAGGGGTTGAAGGCGGTGGCCGCGCAGGACTCGGTCAGGCCGTAACCCTCCAGGACGGTGAAGCCGATGCCCCGGAAGAAGTGGCCGAGCCGCTCGCCGAGGGGGGCGCCGCCGGAGATGGCGTACTCGCCGCGTCCGCCGAGGACCGTGCGGAGCTTGCTGTAGACGAGCTTGTCGAAGACCTTGTGCTTGATCTTCAGGCCGACGGACGGACCCGACGGGGTGTCCAGGGCCTTGCTGTACTCGATGGCCGTGTCGGCGGCCTTGTCGAAGATCTTTCCCTTGCCGTCGGCCTGCGCCTTGGCGCGCGCCGAGTTGTACACCTTCTCGAAGACGCGCGGCACGCCGAGGATCAGCGTGGGCCGGAACGCGGCCAGCTCGTCGGTGAGGTTCTTGATGTCGGGGACGTTGCCCAGCTTGATCGGCGCGATCATCGGCGCGACCTGGACCAGCCGGCCGAAGACGTGCGCGAGCGGGAGGAAGAGGAGCACGGAGCACTCGCCCGTGCGGAAGAGGGGACGCAGCCGCTCGACGACGTTGCCGCACTCGGCGAAGAAGCTGCGGTGGGTGAGGACACAGCCCTTGGGCCGGCCGGTGGTGCCGGAGGTGTACACGATGGTCGCGGGGTCGTCGGCCTTCGCGATCGAGCCGCGCTCCTCGACGCTCCGGTCCGTGACGTCCTGGCCCAGGCGCCCCAGCTCCTCCACGGCCCCCGCGTCGATCTGCCAGACGTGCTTGAGGGCGGGCAGCCGCTCGCGCACGGACTCGACGGCGGCGGCGTGCGCGTCCGACTCCACGACGCACGCCGTGGCCCCCGAGTCGCTGAGGATCCACTCCACCTGCTCGGGCGAACTGGTCTCGTACACCGGCACGGTGATCGCGCCCGCGCTCCAGATGGCGAAGTCCAGCAGGGTCCACTCGTAGCGCGTGCGGGACATCAGGCCGACCCGGTCGCCCGGCTGGACGCCGGAGGCGATGAGGCCCTTGGCGGCGGAGAGCACCTCGGCGAGGAAGGCGCGCGCGGTCACGTCCTGCCACACGCCGCCCACCTTGCGGGCGATGACGGCGACGTCGGGATGCTGCGCGGCGTTTCTGCGGACGATGTCGGTCAGGTTCCCGTCCGCTGGGACCTCGTACAAGGCCGGAAGGCTGAACTCGCGCAAGACTGCTGCTCCTCACAGGGCGCCGGCGCCACGACGTTGTGCGATGCGACGGTGCGGTCCAAGGGTCGGGCAAGTGCTCGGGAGAACTGATGCGGGATTCACATGTTGAAATCCCGAGCACGACTGGACTGCCCGGACGCTACCCGCCGGTATGCCTTCTCCGACAGGGGGTCCCCGCGAGATGTTCGCTGCGTCACACGGTTGGGGTTTCCTTTGCGCACAGTAGTCGACGGATCAACCGACCAGCCAGTAACCGCAGGTCCGACCGCCACTGTTCACAAGAGGCGCGCGCTGTTTACGCTTGATCGCCATGGCACCCACACCGCCCCGCAACACGAGCACGCGCGTCCATGTCGTCAGCGACGTCCACGGCAACGCCCGCGACCTGGCCAGGGCCGGCGAGGGCGCCGACGCTCTGGTCTGCCTCGGGGACCTGGTCCTCTTCCTCGACTACGCCGACCACTCGCGCGGCATCTTCCCCGACCTGTTCGGCGTCGCGAACGCCGACCGCATCGTCGAGCTGCGCACCGCCCGCCGCTTCGCCGAGGCACGGGAACTCGGGACCCGGTTGTGGGCGGAGACCGGCGGCGAACCGCGGGAGCTGATCGAGCGGGCGGTGCGCAAGCAGTACGCCGAGATGTTCGCCGCGTTCCCCACCCCGACGTACGCCACCTACGGCAACGTCGACGTGCCGCCGCTGTGGCCCGAGTACGCGGGCCCCGGCACCACCGTGCTCGACGGGGAGCGGGTGGAGATCGGCGGCCGCGTCTTCGGCTTCGTCGGCGGCGGCCTGCGGACCCCGATGAGCACGCCGTACGAGATCAGCGACGAGGAGTACGCCGCGAAGATCGAGGCCGTCGGCGAGGTGGACGTACTGTGCACGCACATCCCGCCCCAGGTGCCGGAACTGGTCTACGACACAGTGGCGCGGCGCTTCGAGCGGGGCAGCAGGGCACTGCTGGACGCGATCCGCCGCACCCGGCCGCGGTACTCGCTCTTCGGGCACGTGCACCAGCCGCTGGCGCGGCGCATGCGCGTCGGGGCGACCGAGTGCGTGAACGTCGGCCACTTCGCGTCGACGGGACGGCCGTGGGTGCTGGAATGGTGAACATGCGCGGCGGACCTGCGCAGGTGGGTGGTGACGTTCGCCGGGCCCGTGCGCGATAGCCTTCACGCGGCACACACGTGCGCGCCATGGGCGCACGACGACCTCAGTAGCGGCCCGCATCCGGAGGAGCCACGGCGATGGCGGAACACACCAGCTCGAGCATCACCATCGAGGCGGCACCGGCCGACGTGATGTCGGTGATCGCCGACTTCGCCCGCTACCCGGACTGGACCGGCGAGGTGAAGGAGGCCGACGTCCTCGCGACCGACGCACAGGGCCGTGCCGAGCAGGTCCGACTCGTCATGGACGCCGGGGCGATCAAGGACGACCAGACGCTGGCCTACACCTGGACCGGCGAGCACGAGGTGTCCTGGACGCTGGTGAAGTCCCAGATGCTGCGCTCCCTCGACGGCACCTACCTGCTCCGCCAGGCGGGCACGGGCACGGAGGTCACCTACCGGCTCACGGTCGACGTCAAGATCCCGATGCTCGGCATGATCAAGCGCAAGGCGGAAAAGGTCATCACCGACCGAGCCTTGGCAGGCCTGAAAAAGCGAGTGGAGTCAACCCCACCCGCATAGCTCCGGGCAGTCGCCCGTCCTCCCGTAGCTGCGGGCAGTCGTGCCGCTGGGGCGGCACGGGTGGGCGCAGCGGCACCCGGCCAGCGCCGGCCCGCGACACCCACCCCCGGCCACCCCCTGACGCCGCGCACAAGCCCAACCGGCGGAGCCCCCGGGTACCGTTCACCCCCATGCGCACCATCCTGATCACCGGCCCCGGCGGCACCGGCCGTACCACCGTCGCCGCCGCCACCGCGCTCACCGCCGCCCGCCAGGGCACCCGCACCCTGCTCCTCGGCTCCGACCGCGACGACACCCTCGGCGCCGCGCTCGGGGTGCGCACCGGCCCGACGCCGACCCCCGTCGAACCCGGGCTCACCGCCTGGCGCCCCGACGCCGCCCAGGGGTTCCGGGACGGCCTCGCCGCCCTCCAGGACCGCGCCTCCTCCGCCCTCGACCTCCTCGGCGCCTCCCGCCTCGACCCCGGGGAACTCACCCCGCTGCCCGGCGCCGACGAACTCGCCCTGCTGCGGTCCCTGCGCGAGGCCGCCCTCGCCGAGGCGCACGACCTCCTCGTCGTCGACCTCCCGCCCGCGCCGCGCGCCCTCGCCCTGCTCGCCGCCCCCGAGGAACTGCGCCGCTGCCTGCGCCGCCTGCTCCCGCCCGAGCGGCAGGCCGCCCGCGCCCTGCGCCCCGTCCTCGGCCGGCTCGCGGGCGTCCCCATGCCCACCGGGGCGCTGTACGAGGCCGCCGCCCGCTGGGACCTGGAACTCGCCGCCGCCGAGGCCGTCGTCGCCGACCGGAACACCGTCGTACGGCTGGTCGCCGAACCCGGCCCGGCCGCGGCCGACGCCGTCCGAGCCACCACCCTCGGCCTCGCCCTGCGCGGTCTGCGCACCGACCTGCTGGTCGCCAACCGCGTGCTGCCCGAGGACACCCCGGCGGACAGTTGGCTCACCGGCCCCCTCGCCCAGCAGCGCAAGACACTGGAGGAGTGGCGGGGGACGTACGACGTACGCGCCGTCGCCCACCTCGGCCGGGACCCGCGCGGCACGGACGACCTCGCGGCCCTCGACGTGCCGGGCGTCAACGCGGACGCCTCCCCGGTCGAGTGGCCCGTCACCGACCGGCTGGCGAAGGACGGCGTCCTGGTGTGGCACATCCCGCTGCCCGGCGCCGTGCGCGAGGAACTCGACCTGGTCCGCCGCGGTGACGAACTGGTCGTCGCCGCCGGGCCGTTCCGCCGCATCGTCCCGTTGCCGTCCGCCCTGCGCCGCTGCACCGTCGAGGGCGCCGCGCTGCGGGAGGGCACCCTCGCCGTCCGGTTCGCGCCGGACCCGGGACTGTGGCCGAGAGGGCTCTGATCCCGACGGGGCCCGGGCCGGTTCGGGTAACGTCGTAAGGACGAACCGTAGTCAGGAGTCCGTCATGAGCGAAGAGCTCCCCCCGTCCGAGGCCCCCCGCCCCGACGAGGCCGACGCGGTCGAAGGACCCGACGAGCTGCGAGCGGCCGACGCCGACGCCTGGTCGACGGCGTGCGCCGAGGACCTGGAGGCGGAGAAGGCCCGCCGCCGTGCCGAGTACGGGCCGCCGCCCGGCTCCGCCGCCGAGGAACTGCGCCGGCTCTTCGACACCGTCACCGACAAGCTGTCCGGCCTCCAGTCCCCTCTGCTCGGCCAGGTCGCCGGACCGGCCGCCCAGCAGGTGGTCCGGCAGGTCGTCCAGCAGGCGAAGGCAGCCGTCGAACCGGTCATCGAGCGCAACCCTGATGTTTTCGACCACCTCGCGGCCGCCGGCGGTGAACTCCTCGCCGCCTACCGCTCCGCCGTCCAGGACCAGGAACGCCGCTGGACCACCGGGGACACCGCGGCCAAGGACCCGCGCGACCCCCGTGACCTGGACGAACGCGACGCCGACGGCCGCGACGAGGGCGACGAGGGCACCGGCCCGGGACAGCGCATCGACCTGGACTGAGCCCCGCCTCGGGTACGGTTGCCCTTAGCGGGGCTCGACCGAACTGAGGGATTCATGGGACTCACCATCGGCGTCGACATCGGCGGCACGAAGATCGCGGCCGGCGTGGTCGACGAGGAAGGCAACATCCTCTCGACCCACAAGGTGCCGACCCCCAGCACACCCGAGGCCATCGTGGACGCCATCGCCTCCGCGGTGGAGGGCGCGCGCGTGGGGCACGAGATCGTCGGAGTGGGCATCGGCGCCGCCGGATACGTCAACCGCCAGCGCTCCACGGTCTACTTCGCGCCCAACATCGACTGGCGCCAGGAGCCGCTCAAGGAGCAGGTCGAAGCCCGCGTCGGCCTCCCCGTCGTCGTGGAGAACGACGCCAACGCCGCGGCCTGGGGCGAGTACAAGTTCGGCGGCGGCAAGGGCCACCGCAACGTCATCTGCATCACCCTCGGCACCGGCCTCGGCGGCGGCATCATCATCGGCAACAAGCTGCGCCGCGGGCACTTCGGCGTGGCCGCCGAGTTCGGCCACATCCGCATGGTGCCCGACGGCCTGCTGTGCGGCTGCGGCTCGCAGGGCTGCTGGGAGCAGTACGCGTCGGGCCGGGCGCTGGTGAGGTACGCCAAGCAGCGCGCCAACGCCACCCCCGAGCGCGCCGAGGTGCTGCTCGCGCTCGGCGACGGCACCCCCGAGGGCATCGAGGGCAAGCACATCTCCGTGGCCGCCCGCCAGGGCTGCCCGGTCGCCGTCGACTCCTACCGGGAGCTGGCCCGCTGGGCCGGCGCCGGCCTCGCCGACCTGGCCTCGCTCTTCGACCCGTCCGCCTTCATCGTCGGCGGCGGCCTCTCCGACGAGGGCGACCTGGTCCTCGACCCGATCCGCAAGTCCTACAAGCGCTGGCTGGTCGGCGGCAACTGGCGCCCGGTCGCCGACGTCATCGCCGCCCAGCTCGGCAACAAGGCAGGCCTGGTCGGCGCGGCCGACCTGGCCCGGGAGCCCGACCCGATCATGTAAGAGATGCTCACCAAGGGGCGCGGGGCGGAGTCCATTTGGGGCTCTGCCCCGCGAGCGCGACAAGCCACAACGAACCGGCCAGTCGCCAACGTACCCCGCGCCCCGAGCTGTGCGGCGCCTGATCACGCGGTCCCGTAAATTGGCAGCATGGCAACATCCCTCCAGCCGCTCCCCAACTCCCGCACCGAACCCGACGGTTCCGCCGTCGTCCGCGTCCTGAGCTACAACATCCGCTCGATGCGCGACGACACCGACGCCCTCGCCCGCGTCATCACGGCCTGCGCCCCCGATCTCGTCCTCCTCCAGGAGGCCCCCCGCTTCTTCCGCTGGCGCAAGAAGCTCACCCGCCTGGCCCGCGCCGCGGACCTGGTGCTTCTCTCCGGCGGCGGCACCGCCGCGGGCCCCGCGCTGCTGTGCTCCCTGCGGGCCACCGTGGAGCGCACCGAGGACGTGCTGCTCCCGCTCACCCCCGGCCAGCACCGCCGGGGCATCGCCGGCGCCGTGCTCCGTATCGGCGGGGCCCGTCTCGGCGTACTCAGCACGCACCTGTCGCTGCGCCCGGACGAGCGCTACGAGCAGGCCGGGCTGCTCCTCGACCGGCTGGCCGCCCTGGGCGTGCAGCACGCCGTGGCGGGCGGCGACCTGAACGAGCGCCCCGGCGGCCGCACCTTCCGGCGGCTCGGCGACGGGCTGCGGGACTGCTGGACCGCCGCGCCCTGGGGCGGCGAGTACACCTTCCCCGCCACCGCCCCGGACCGGCGCATCGACGCGGTCTTCGTCACCGAGGGCGTCGAGGTGCTGGGCTGCGGGGTGCCGGCGGGACTGCCCGGGGTGGCCGAGGACGACCTGAGGGCGGCCACGGACCATCTCCCGGTCCTGACCGCCCTCCGCGTGCCCGCGGCGACCACCTGATCCGCCGGACAGGCGCCCTACACCACCGCGCCCCGCCCCGGATCGTCGTCGTCCTCGTCACCCGTGCGCATCCGCAGGACGAGGGTGGCGAAGCCGCCCAGGAAGCCGCCGATGCTCAGGGTCGTCAGCCACCAGGTCATGTCCCAGCCGAGCACCACCGCCAGCAGGAGCAGCACCGGGCCGCCGAGCACGCCGAGCCAGGCGAACTTCGAGGTGGGATCCGCGTCGGGCAGCGGCGGCGGCTCGGGCGGCACGAAGTGGCCCTCGTCGTCCCCGTCGAAGTCGTCCTCGGACGGCTCGGCGGGCGTGTGGTCGCGGGGACCGGGACCGGGACCGACACCGGGCGCGAACGCGACGGAGCTGCCCAGCGGCCGCGCCGAGGACGGCCGGTCCGCCGCGGGCTTGTCGTCGTTCACCTCGGGCTCCAGGAGCGCCAGGTCCTCGACCGACTTGAACGGCTTCGAGCCCGGCGGGTCCGGGGGCTCGTCCCCGTACCCGGCGACGATCGCGTCCCAGGCGGCGTCCTCGTCGAAGGGCACGTCCTGCTCCCCGGGGCCGCCGTCCGCGCGCTCCCGTCCCTCGCCGTGCTCCCGCTCCAGGTCCCGATCGAGGTCCCGATCCAGGTCCCGGTCGAGGTCACGCTCCTCGCGCTCCTCGCGGTCTTCGCGGTCGGAGTCGTGCTCAGCCACCTGCGGTCGTCCCTTCCTTGCCGAGACCGGGCTCCGGTTCCCCGACGGAACCGGGCGCGAGCCGGCCGATGAACGCGACGCTCTCCGCGAAGATCCGGTCCGCATCGTGGTCCAACGTCGCCACGTGGTAGCTCTGTTCCAGCAGGACCTCCGTCACGTCCGTCGACGACACCCGGCCGAGGATGCGCGCAGAGTCGGCCGGCGGCACCACATGGTCCTGCGGACTGCGCAGCAACAGCAGCGGCTGGGTCACCTGCGGCAGGTCGCCGTCGGTGAGACGGAAGAAGGCGCGCAGCGAGTGCGCCGAGTGCAGCGGCACCCTGTCGTACCCCAGCTCCCGGCCGAGCGGCTTGGCGATGTCGCTGGCGATGCCCTTCGTCGCCGGCACCAGGTGGCGCAGGACCGGAAGGGCGTGCTGGGCCACGCCGTGCATCCGGTTCGCCGGGTTGACGACCACGATGCCCGAGACGTCCTCCCCGTGCTTGGCGGCGAGCCGCAGCGCCAGCGCGCCGCCCATGGACAGGCCGGCCACGAAGACCCGCGCACAGCGCTCGCGCAGGGCGCGCAGCTCGCGGTCCACCTCCGCGTACCAGTCCTGCCAGCCGGTGATCTGCATGTCCTGCCAACGGGTGCCGTGCCCGGGCAGCAGCGGCAGCGCCACGGTCAGGTCACGCGCGGCGAGATACCGGGCCCAGGGGCCCAGCGACTGCGGGGAACCAGTGAAGCCGTGACAGAGGAGGACGCCGGTCTCCCCGCCCTCGTGGCGGAACGGCTCGGCTCCGGGCAGGACCGGCACGTCTCGGTCTCCTGTCGTCAGGGGGCCGGCACAGCCGGCACGTCGGGTGCGGTGCTCGTGGGTACTCGCGGTACTTGCTGCTACTTCACCGTACGCGACCGCACTGACACCGACCAGGGCCGTCGGGGCCATTGACGGCGCCCCGGGATAGGGTCTGACCCACAGACTCAGGAGGCACTCGGTTGTTGTACGGCGCGATGAAGGTCACCGTCGGGGGTTCGCTGAAGCTCGCCTTCCGGCCCTGGGTGGAGGGCCTGGAGCACATCCCGGCCGACGGCCCCGCCATTCTGGCGAGCAACCACCTGTCGTTCTCCGACTCGTTCTTCCTGCCCGCCGTCCTCGACCGCAAGGTCACCTTCATCGCCAAGGCCGAGTACTTCAACACCCCCGGGGTCAAGGGCAGGCTGACCGCCGCCTTCTTCAAGGGCGTCGGCCAGCTCCCGGTGGACCGCTCCGGCGCGCGCGGCGCGGGGGAGGCCGCCATCAGGAGCGCCACAGAGGTTCTCGAGCGCGGCGAGCTGTTCGGCATCTACCCCGAGGGCACGCGCTCCCCGGACGGCCGCCTCTACCGCGGCAAGCCGGGCGGCCTCGCGCGCGTGGCGCTCGCCACCGGCGCGCCCGTCATCCCGGTCGCCATGATCGACACCGAGAAGATCCAGCCGCCCGGGCAGGTGATGCCGAAACTGATGCGGCCCGGCATCCGCATCGGCAAGCCGCTGGACTTCGCCCGCTACCAGGGCATGGAGCACGACCGCTTCGTGCTCCGCGCGGTGACCGACGAGGTCATGTACGAGATCATGAAGCTCTCCGGCCAGGAGTACGTCGACATGTACGCGACCGCCATGAAGCGGCAGCTCGCGGAGGCGGCGAAGGCCGAGAAGGAGGCGGGCAAGGCGGCGAAGGCCGCCCTCGCCCAGGCCGAGAAGGAACAGGCAGAGAAGGAACAGGCAGAGATGGAACAGGCCGGGCCCTAGTCGGGACGCGGGACGCGGGACGCCGGTACGCCGGGGCCGGTACCCGGGGGGAGGGGGGAACATGGCCAGGCGCGAGCGGGTCATGAGGATGTCGGTCGAGCAGCCGCTGTGGCGCGCGCTCGCCGGCTACCGCGTGCTCACCATGCTGTACGCGATCGGCTTCTTCGCCACCGCCTACTCCGGCTTCGCCCGCCCCTGGCTCGCCGTCGCCTACTACGCCGTCCTCTTCGTCTGGACCCTGGCCACCCTCCCCAAGGTCACGAACGCCGCGAGCTGCACCAAGCGGTTCCTCGCCGCCGACCTCACCGTCGCGCTGACCGGCATCCTGCTCACGCCCTTCGCCGACGCGCACGAGCGCGTCATGGACGGCGGCCCGACCCTGCCGTCGATATGGACCGCCGGCTCCGTCCTGGCCTTCGCCGTCAAGGGCGGCTGGCGCTGGGCCGCCGTCGCCTCCACCCTCGTCGCCGTCGCCAACCTCGTCGAACGCGGCACCCCGGCCCGCGACACCGTCCACAACGTGATCCTCGTCTGGGTCGCCTCCATCGCCATCGGCTACGTCGTCGAGGTCGCCCGCGCCTCCGAGCGCACCCTCGCGCGCGCCCTGGAGATCGAGGCGGCGACCAGGGAACGGGAGCGGCTGGCCCGGGACATCCACGACAGCGTGCTCCAGGTGCTCGCGATGGTGCAGCGGCGCGGCGCCGTCATCGGCGGTGAGGCCGCCGAGCTGGGCCGGATGGCGGGCGAGCAGGAAGTGGCGCTGCGCACGCTGGTCTCCGGCGGTCTGGTGCCCGTCTCCCGCGTGTCGGAGGACGCCGCCGACGGCGCGGTCGTACGGGCGGTGGAGGAGTCGGAAGGGGAGGAAGCCGACGGTCCCGTCGATCTGCGCGCGCTGCTCGCCCCGTACGCCGCCTCTCTGGTGAACCTCGCCGAGCCGGGCGCCCCGGTGCTCCTGGCCCCGGTCGCCGCGCGGGAACTGGCGGCCGCCGTGGGGGCCGCCCTGGACAATGTGCGCAAGCACGTCGGTGAGCACGCGCGCGCGTGGATCCTGGTCGAGGACGAGCCGGACGAGGTGATCGTCACCGTCCGCGACGAGGGCCCCGGCATCCCGAAGGGGCGGCTCGCCGAGGCCGAGGGCGAGGGACGACTCGGCGTGGCCCTGTCGATCCGGGGCCGGCTGCGCGAACTCGGCGGCACGGCCGAGCTGATCTCGGTGCCCGGACAGGGCACGGAGGTCGAACTGAGGGCACCGAAACAACCGGCGGCGGCGCCGCGTGGGGGAAAGGCAGCGGACCATGAGTGAACGACATGAGTGAACGACAGGACCCGATCAGGGTCATGGTGGTCGACGACCACCCGATGTGGCGCGACGCCGTCGCCCGGGACCTGGCCGAGTCCGGCTTCGACGTGGTCGCCACCGCGAGCGACGGCGACCAGGCGGTGCGCCGCGCCCGCGCCGCCGCACCCCACGTCCTCGTGCTCGACCTCAACCTGCCCGGCAAGCCCGGCGTCCAGGTCTGCAAGGAGGTCGTCGGCGCCGACCCGAAGCTGCGCGTCCTCGTGCTCTCGGCCAGCGGGGAGCACGCCGACGTGCTGGAGGCCGTGAAGTCCGGCGCGACCGGATACCTGCTGAAGTCGGCCTCCACCGACGAACTGCGCGACGCGGTGCGCCGCACGGCCGTCGGCGACCCGGTCTTCACCCCGGGTCTGGCCGGACTGGTCCTCGGCGAGTACCGGCGCCTCGCCTCCGAACCCGCCCCGGCCGCGGGCACCGACGAACCCGGGGCACCCCGGCTCACCGACCGGGAGACCGAGGTGCTGCGCCTGGTCGCCAAGGGCCTGAGCTACAAGCAGATCGCCGAACGCCTCGTCATCTCCCACCGCACCGTGCAGAACCACGTCCAGAACACCCTGGGCAAGCTCCAACTGCACAACCGGGTGGAACTGGTGCGGTACGCGATAGAACGGGGTCTGGACGACGCCTGACCCCGCGCGGGACAGTGGCAGTGGCCTGAACCACCCACTGTGGCAAGGGGATTACGCGATGAAGGTCGGAGTACTGACCGGAGGCGGTGACTGCCCCGGGCTCAACGCCGTCATCCGGGCCGTCGTCCGCAAGGGCGTACAGGAGTACGGCTACGAGTTCACCGGCTTCCGGGACGGCTGGCGCGGCCCCCTGGAGGGCGACACCGTCCCGCTCGACATCCCGGCCGTCCGCGGCATCCTGCCCCGCGGCGGCACCATCCTCGGCTCCTCCCGCACCAATCCGCTCCAGCAGGAGCACGGCATCGGGCGCATCAAGGAGAACCTCGCGGCGCTCGACGTCGAGGCGCTCATCACCATAGGCGGCGAGGACACCCTCGGCGTCGCCACCCGGCTCGCCGACGAGTACGGCGTGCCCTGCGTCGGCGTTCCCAAGACAATCGACAACGACCTGTCCGCCACCGACTACACCTTCGGCTTCGACACCGCGGTCGGCATCGCCACCGAGGCCATCGACCGGCTGCACACCACCGCCGAGTCCCACATGCGCGTCCTGGTCGTCGAGGTCATGGGCCGGCACTCCGGCTGGATCGCCCTGCACTCCGGCCTGGCCGGCGGCGCCAACGTCATCCTCATCCCCGAGCAGCGCTTCGACGTCGAGCAGGTGTGCTCCTGGGTGACCTCCCGCTTCCGGGCGTCCTACGCCCCGATCGTGGTCGTCGCCGAGGGGGCGATGCCACGCGACGGCGACATGGTGCTCAAGGACGAGTCCCTGGACTCCTACGGGCACGTCCGGCTGTCCGGGGTCGGCGAATGGCTGGCCAAGCAGATCGAGAAACGCACCGGCAAGGAGGCCCGCACCACCGTCCTCGGCCACGTCCAGCGCGGCGGCACGCCCAGTGCCTTCGACCGCTGGCTCGCCACCCGCTTCGGACTGCACGCCATCGACTGCGTGCGCGACGGGGACTTCGGCAAGATGGTCGCCCTGCGCGGCACGGACATCGTCCGCGTCCCGATCGCCGACGCCACGGCCCGGCTGAAGACGGTCGACCCGGCGCTGTACGAGGAGGTCGGCGTCTTCTTCGGCTGACCGGCCGCCGACCGGCGACGGTGGGCCGAGGGCCGTATATTCGGCCCGGAGCCCACCGGAACGGGAGCGGTCATGGAGATCCTTGCCTTCGGCGTCCAGGCCGACGAGAAGCCCCTGATCGAGCGGGCCTTCCGCGACCTCGAGGACATCCGCTGCCTGGACGTCTTCCTCAACGAGGACACCGCTCCCATCGCGGCAGGACACGAGATCGTCTCCACCTCCGTCAACGCCGACCTCGGCGCGGCGGTCCTGGAGATCCTCGCGGCCGGCGGCATCCGGATGGTGGCCCAGCGCTCCACCGGCTTCAACAACGTCGACCTCGAGGCGGCCGAGCGGCTCGGCATGACCGTCGCCCGGGTCTCGTACTACTCGCCGTACTCGGTCGCCGAGTTCGCCTGGGCCCTCGCCATGGCCGTCAACCGGCGGATCGTGCGGGCCTCCATCCGCACCCGTGACTTCGACTTCCGACTGCACGGCCTGATGGGCCGGGACCTGCACGGCCGCACCGCCGGCGTCCTCGGCACCGGCAAGATCGGCGAGGCCTTCGCCCGGATCGCCCACGGCTTCGGCATGCGGCTGCTCGGCTGGGACGTCGCCGAGAACCCGGCCTGCGCGGAGCTGGGCATGCGCTACGTCCCGAAGGAGGAGCTGTTCGCCCGCTCCGACCTGATCACCCTGCACGTCCCGCTGATGGCCGAGACCCGGCACCTGATCGACGCGTCCGCCCTGAAGGCGATGCGCGACGACGCCATCCTGGTCAACTCCAGCCGCGGCGGCCTGATCGACAGCGCCGCGCTCGTCGGCGAACTGCGCGCGGGCCGCTTCACGGGCGTCGGCCTGGACGTGTACGAGGCGGAGGCGGGCCTGTTCTACCTCGACAAGTCCCTGGAGGCCGTCGAGGACGACACCCTGGCCCGCCTCGTCACCTTCCCGAACGTGCTGGTCACCTCCCACCAGGCGTACTACACCGAGGACGCCGTCGGCCAGATCGTCGACGCGACGGCGCGCAACGTCCTCGACTACCGGGAGGGCCGCCGCTCGGAGAACGTGCTCGTCCCGCGCAGTTGACCGGTCAGCTCCCGCACGATCGCCGCACCGTTCAGCGTCAGCACCGACTCCGGGTGGAACTGCACGCCGGCGAAGCCGCCGCCGCGCAGCGCGTGCACCTCGCCGCCCGCCGAGCGGCTCACCTCGATGCCGTGCGCGGCCAGCTCGGCGGCCGCCGCGTCGTCGCAGCGCGCGGTGAAGCTGTTGTAGAAGCCGACCGTCTCCCGCCGCCCGAACAGGTCGATCTCCGTCTGCGCGCCCTGGTACGGCACCTCCTTGCGGACGATGTCCAGGCCCAGCTCCGCCGCGATCAGCTCGTGCCCGAGGCAGACACCGAGGACGCCGTGCCGGTTCGCCCCGATCACCTCGGCGGTCAGGGCGCGCAGGAAGCGCATCTTCGGGTCGGCCGGGTCGCCCGGATCACCCGGTCCCGGCCCCAGCACCACCGGGCCCTCGTGCCCGAGCACCGCCTCGCGCAGCCCCGGCTCGTCGTACCGCCGCACACTCACCGTGAGCCCCGACGAGCGCAGCACGTGCGCGAGCATCGCCGTGAAGGTGTCCTCCGCGTCGACGACCAGGGCGTGCCCGGTGAGCGCGGCCGACGGCTCCTGCATCCGCAGCCAGAACGGGGCCAGCGAGGCGCGCCGCCCGTCCAGCGCCGCCCGCACCCGGGGGTCGTCGGCCAGCCCCGGCCGCTCGGCCTCCCCGCGCGGGCGGGAGGGACGTACGCCCAGCGCCGCCAGTACTCCGGCCGCCTTGGCGTGGGTCTCGGCGACCTCGCCCGCCGGGTCGGAGCCGCGCACCAGCGTCGCGCCGACCGGCACCCGCAGCCGCCCCTGTGCGTCGATGTCGGCGGTGCGGATCAGGATGGGGGAGTCGAGGGTCTGCGGGCCGGCGGGCCGCCCCGGTCCGGCACCCGGGTCCCGCCCGAGCAGGGCCAGCGCGCCCGCGTAGTAGCCCCGCCCCCCGGCCTCGTGCCGCTCGATGACCCGGCAGGCGTTCTGCACCGGCGATCCGGTGACCGTCGCCGCGAACATCGTCTCCCGCAGCACCTCCCGCACGTCCAGCGAGGAGCGGCCGCGCAGCTCGTACTCGGTGTGCGCGAGGTGCGCCATCTCCTTCAGCCGCGGCCCGACGACCACACCGCCCATGTCGCCGACGGTGCACATCATCTTCAGCTCCTCGTCGACGACCATCGAGAGCTCCTCGATCTCCTTGCCGTCGGCGAGGAAACCGAGCAGGTGCTCGGGGGTCGGCCCCTCGGCGGGGTAGCGGTAGGTCCCGCTGATCGGGTTCATCACGACCGTGCCCCCGGACATGCGCACATGCACCTCCGGACTGGCCCCGACCAGCGTCCGGTCCCCGGTGTGCACGACGAACGTCCAGTACGCGCCCCGCTCGCCCTCGAGCAGCCGCCGGAACAGGGCCAGCGCGTCGGCCCGCCCGAACCCCGGGATCCGGCCCTCGTACGTCCGCCGGATCACGAAGTTGGCGCCCTCGCCCCGCCCGATCTCCTCCTCGAGCACCCGCCCGACGATCCGCGCGTACTCCTCGTCGCCGACGTCGAAGCCGCCGCCCTCGACCCGGACTTCGTGGGCGGGCAACTGCGCGAGCGCCTCGGCGAGCGGGACGTCGTAGCGCTCCTCGGGGGTGAGTACCAGCAGGGGCGTGCCGTCGTCGCGGACGTCGAAGCCGCGCTCGCGGATCTGCCGGAAGGGGACGAGGGCCAGCCCCTCGTCGGGCAGGTCCGCGAGTCTGTCGTGCTCCGCGACCGGGCCGAGCAGCAGTTCCACGACGTCGTGGTCGTGGCCCGGGGTGCGGCGGCGGAGCAGGGCGAAGGGGCGGGGGTCGGCCAGGAGGCCGTCGAGCGGTGTCGTGGATGCTGTCACGAGCGGAGTCATGTGTGGTGTCCCTCTCGTCTCTCGTCGAGACTCTCGGTGAGAGGGACGGTCCCGGTCGCGAAAACACCGAAGGCCGCCCCTCGGGCGGCCTTCGCGAAGTCTTGCGTTACGCGCAGTCAGTGGGCCGCCGGACGAGCGGTCCACCACCAGTTCTGGATCGAGTGCGCGAACATGCCGCAGACCCTAACGCATCCGCGCACGGCGCCGCGGCACATCCCGGGATGCGGGACTCGGGACCGTGTGGGCCCCGGGGTCCCGTCTCACCTGTCGAGCCACGCGAAAACCGCGTGACACGACCCCGTAGTGTTGAGGGGTGACCGTGAACGCTAAGACCAGCGCGAGCGCTGGCAACACCTGGCGAGACCTGCCCGCGGCGCAGCAGCCCGAGTACCCCAACCTTGAGGCTCTGCGCGCAGTGATCGCGGACCTCGAGTCGTATCCGCCGCTCGTCTTCGCGGGCGAGTGCGACCAGCTGCGTGCCCGGATGGCGGCCGTCGCCAAGGGAGAGGCGTTCCTCCTCCAGGGCGGTGACTGCGCCGAGGCCTTCGACGGCGTGTCCGCGGACCACATCCGCAGCAAGCTCAAGACACTCCTCCAAATGGGCGCCGTCCTCACCTACGCCGCGTCCGTGCCCGTGGTGAAGGTCGGCCGGATCGCCGGCCAGTACTCCAAGCCGCGCTCCAAGCCGACCGAGACCCGCGACGGGGTGACGCTGCCGACCTACCGCGGCGACTCCGTCAACGGCTTCGACTTCACCGAAGAGGCCCGGATCCCGGACCCCGAGCGGCTCAAGCGCATGTACCACGCCTCGGCCTCCACGCTGAACCTGGTGCGCGCCTTCACCACCGGCGGCTACGCGGACCTGCGACAGGTGCACGCCTGGAACCAGGACTTCGTGAAGTCCTCCCCCTCCGGCCAGCGCTACGAGCAGCTCGCCCGGGAGATCGACAACGCGCTGAACTTCATGCGGGCCTGCGGGACGGACCCGGCCGAGTTCCAGACGGTCGAGTTCTTCTCCTCGCACGAGGCGCTGCTGCTCGACTACGAGTCGGCCCTCACCCGCGTCGACTCGCGCACCGGGCAGCTCTACGACGTCTCCGGGCACATGGTGTGGATCGGCGAGCGCACCCGGCAGCCGGACCACGCGCACATCGAGTTCGCCTCGCGGATCCGCAACCCGATCGGCATCAAGCTCGGCCCGAACACCACGGCCGAGGAGGCGCTGCAGTACATCGAGCGCCTCGACCCCGAGCGCGAGCCCGGCCGGCTGACGTTCATCGTCCGCATGGGCGCGGACAAGATCCGCGACCGGCTCCCGGAGCTGGTGGAGAAGGTCACCGCGTCCGGCGCCACCGTCGCCTGGATCACCGACCCGATGCACGGCAACACCTACGAGGCGGCCTCCGGTCACAAGACCCGCCGTTTCGACGACGTACTCGACGAGGTCAAGGGCTTCTTCGAGGTCCACAAGTCGCTCGGCACCCACCCGGGCGGCATCCACGTGGAGCTGACCGGTGACGACGTCACCGAGTGCGTGGGCGGCGGCGACGAGATCTTCGTCGACGACCTGCACCAGCGCTACGAGACGGCCTGCGACCCGCGGCTCAACCGCAGCCAGTCGCTCGACCTGGCGTTCCTGGTGGCGGAGATGTACCGGGACCAGTGACGGTCCGCCCCGGGCGGGCGGGTGTCGCCCCTCGACGGGCGGGTGAAATGGGGCGCGGGTCACACGGGATCCGCGCCCCTCCCACTTTTGCCGACCTGGCGTGATGGGTAAGGTTAGGTTTGCCTCACCGATCAGTCGGGCCCTCCGGTCGTCGGTACGGCACGACCTTGTACCGCACGACCTTGTACCCCGCCCGGGAGGTGAACCGCGTGTTCGTCTGCAACTGCTTCGGTGTCACCGAGGAACAGGTGAAGAACCACGCGGACGCCGGTGCGTGCACGCCCCGGCAGATCGCCTCCGCCTGCAAGGCGGGCACCGACTGCGGCGGCTGCGTACGGCGCATCCAGGCGCTCCTCGGCCGCGGGTCCTGCCCCCGCCGGGAGCCGGCCGATCAGGGCGCACCGGTCCTCGCGGAGCTTCCCGAGGCGGCTTAGCTCCTAGAGGGAGCCCGGTCCGGAGGGGTCCGGCTGGGTCTGCTCGATGACCGTCGACAGGTAGAGCGACTCGCCCAGCTTCTCGATCAGCTCGAGCTGGGTGTCCAGGTAGTCGATGTGGTGCTCCTCGTCGGCGAGGATCGCCTCGAAGACGTTGGCCGACGTGATGTCGTTCTTGGCCCGCATCACCTCCACGCCCCGGCGCAGCCGGTCGATCGCCTCGACCTCGATCTCCCGGTCGGCCTGGAACATCTCGGTCACGCTCTGGCCGACCCGCACGTGGAAGAGCCGCTGGTAGTTCGGCAGGCCGTCCAGGAGCAGGATGCGGTCGGTGAGCACCTCGGCGTGGCGCATCTCGTCGAAGGACTCCGCGCGCGTGTACTTCGCGAGCTTGGTCCAGCCCTTGTGGTCCTGCAGCTTCGCGTGCAGGAAGTACTGGTTGATGGCCGTGAGCTCGGCGGTGAGCTGCTCATTGAGGAACTCGATGACTTCCGGGTCGCCCTGCATCGCTTGACGCTCCTTCGAACGGGAACTGGCATGTTGCGCGGCATGATTGCACCGCCGTCGAAGATCGTCCAGTAAGTCTTGACTTAGTAAGTAAGTACAGGCTTAGTCGTGATTGTTCGCCTTCTCCGTGATTGCCCGAATGTAAGTGAGGCGGGTCAGGGGCATCGGTCCGGGTCTGTCAGGATGGAGACATGGGTCAGCCGGTGGGAAACGAATCGGGAGAAGGCGGTTCGCGAGGAGCGTCGCGGTTCGAGCTCCCACCCGGGCAGCGACTCCAGCGCGGCTGGCCCGTCACGCACTACGGACCGGTCCCCAAGTTCCGTCCCGAGCGCTGGGAGTTCCGGGTCTTCGGCGCCACCACCGACGACGAGAAGCACGGCTGGACCCACGACGAGTTCACCGCCCTGCCTTACACCACGGTCGTCGCCGACCTGCACTGCGTCACGAAGTTCAGCATGCTCGGCTCCGAGTGGGGCGGCGTGCCGGCCACCACGATCCTGGACCTCGCCCCGCCCGCGCCCGCCGTCACCCACGTGATGGTGTGGGCCGAGTACGGATTCAGCTCCAACCTCAGGCTGTCCGACTTCACCGCCGAGCGCACCCTCTTCGCCACCCACAAGGACGGCGAGCTGCTCACCGCCGAGCACGGCTTCCCGCTGCGGCTGATCGTCCCGCACCTGTACGCCTGGAAGGGCCCCAAGTGGGTCCGCGGCATCGAGTACATGACCGCCGACCGGCGCGGCTTCTGGGAGGAGCGCGGCTACCACAACATCGGCGACCCGTGGGGGGAGCAGCGCTACTCCTACCAGGAGGAGCCCGGGGACGGCCCCGAACTCTGACCCGGCCCCGGCCCCGGTCCGGTCGGTCCGGTCCGGTCGGTCTGGTCCGGCTCCCGAACCGGGATCAGCCGTCGCGCAGCTTCTTCAGCCGCTCCACGTCCGCCGCGTGCCCCGCCCTGCCGCCCGGCGTCTCGATGACCAGCGGCACGCCCTCGGTCGCGGGATGCGTCATCAGCGCCCGGAACGGGTCCTCGCCGATGTGACCGGCGCCGATGTTCTCGTGCCGGTCCTTGTGCGCGCCGGCCACGTCCTTGGAGTCGTTGGCGTGGATCAGCTTCAGCCGGCCCTCGCCGACCGTGTCCACCAGCAGGTCGAGGGTCTGGTGCATGCCCGACGGACCCGTCAGGTCGTGACCGGCCGCGAAGATGTGGCAGGTGTCCAGGCACACGCCCAGCTTCGGATGGGCGTCCAGCGCCTCGAAGTACGGCCCGAAGTCCCAGGTCCGCGAGCACAGCGAGGCGCCCTGTCCCGCGGTCGACTCGAGGAGCAGGTACGGGTCGTCGTCGTGGGTCAGCTCGTCGAGCAGCGGCAGCATGTGCTCCCGCACCTGCTTCAGCGCCACCGACCTCTCCCGTCCGCCGGTCGCGCTCCCGGTGTGCACGACCACGCCGAGCGCCCCGATGGCCCGCCCGCGCCGCAGCGAGTGCCGCAGCGACTCGACCGACCGCTCCACCGTCGCCCCGGTGTGCGAGCCGAAGTTGATCAGGTACGGCGCGTGCACGTACGCCGGGACCGGGACCGATCCGGCCGCGCAGGCCTCGCGGAAGGCCTCGTCCTGCTTCGGGTTGCCGGCCGGCGTGGCCCAGCCGCGCGGGTTGGCGACGAAGACCTGCACGGTCTCCGCCTTCAGCTCACGGGCGTAGGACAGCCCCACGGAGTGCAGCCCGCCGGCCACGGGGACGTGACCGCCGACGGGGTTGCGGGGCATACGGGAGGAAGATGCGGTGCTCATGTCCGGACCAAGGATGCCAGGACGTGTGGGCCGACCGCGGATCAGGGTACGACTGCACCAGCGCACCGGCGCTGCCGAGCCAGGGGAGGGTGCACATGGGGGACGTCGTCAGCTTCGCGCTGCCGGACGGCGGCCAGGTCCTGGTCGAACCGGTCGACGAGGACGTCTACGGACTGCAGGAGATCTCGGTCAACGGAAGCACGGTCGTCCGGCGTGCCCAGGAGGGCCTCGGCGACGCCCTCGACGGCATCCGGCGCATGGCCGCCGAGGCGCACACGCGGCTGACGTCCCTCGACGTCGCCCCGAAACGGCTGGAACTGGAGTTCGGCGTGAAGCTGAGCGGGGAGGCCGGTGCCGTCGTGGCCAAGGCGACCGGAGAGGCGCACCTGATCGTGCGTGCCGTGTGGGAGAGCTAGCGGGCCGGCCTGCCCGGAGGGCCGGGTGTCCGGATCCGTCGCCGGCGGCCGAGGCCCTCTCCCGCACCGCGCCCCGATCCGCCTACCATGCCCTTGCGGCGGTGTGCCGCGGCGCGGGGCCGGATGCCGGACGTCCCGGAAGCAGGAGGGGGCCGAGGCGTGGAAGAGACCACGGGGGTCGAGTGCGCACTGCCGGACATCGCCGAATACACCGTCGACCAACTGCGCGCGCTTCCCGGGTCCGTGCTCGCGGTGGCCCTGGAGCGGCTGCAGACGGAGGCCGCGGGGTCCCATGACGACGAATACACAAGCTGGCAGGCGAGCGCCTGACCGGCCGGCGGTCGATGTCGCGGCACTCCTCGACGAGGGCTGGCGGCCGGTCCCGCTGCGCCAGTTCGTCCTCAAGACCCGCAGCCGGTGCAACCTCGCCTGCGACTACTGCATCATCTACGAGCACGGCGACCGCACCTGGCGCCGCCAGCCCCGTGCCATGAGTCCGGCGACCCTGCGCCGCACCGCCGAGCGCATCGCGGAGCACGCGCGGCGCCACGGGCTGCGGCAGGTCCGGATCGTGCTGCACGGCGGTGAGCCGCTGCTGGCCGGGCCCGAGGGCGTCGCCGAGGCCGTGCGCACCGTCCGGGACACGGTGCGGGAGACGGGTACCGAGGCCGAGTTCACCGTCCAGACCAACGGCACCCTCCTCGACACCCGCATGCTGGACACCCTGGCCGAGCACCGGGTGCGGGTCGGCGTCAGCGTGGACGGCGACCGGCAGGCGCACGACGCCCACCGCCGCACACCCGCGGGCCGGGGATCGTACGACGACGTGATGGCGGGACTGCGCCTGCTGTCCGGCAGCTACCCCGAGCTGTACGCGGGGCTGCTGTGCACCGTGGACGCGGCCAGGGACCCGGTCGCCGTCTACGAGTCGATGCTGCCGACCCGGCCGCCGCTGATCGACTTCCTGCTGCCGCACGGCCACTGGGGCGCCCGGCCACCGGCACCGGCAGGGGCGTACGGGCGATGGCTGGCCGCCGTCTTCGACCGCTGGGCCGGGGCGCCGCGCAAGGAGACCTCCGTGCGGATCCTCGACGAACTGCTGCACACGGTGCTCGGCGGCCACAGCAGGCTCGACTGGGTGGGCGTCACCAGCAGCGTCTCCGTGTTCGTCGAGGCCGACGGGTCGATCCACCAGAACGACACGCTGCGCACCGGACCCGACGGCGCCTCCGAGAGCGGTCTCGACGTCTTCCGGAACTCCTTCGACGAGGTCCTGCTGCACCCGGGATTCGCCGCCCGGCAGGCGGGGGAGCGTGCCCTGTCCGAGCAGTGCCTGCGCTGCCCGGAGCTGTCCGTCTGCGGCGGCGGCGAGTACGGCCACCGCTACCTGCCCGGGACCGGCTACCGTGCACCGACCGTCTACTGCGCGGACCTGCTCCTGCTCATCGGGCACATCAGACGCAGCCTCGCCGGCTCCGTGGCGCCGACGTGATCGGCCCGTACGTCCTGCCGGACGACGACTTCGACGCCCTCGCCGCGGGAGAGGGCGGGCGGCGGGCGGTGCTCCTGCTGCTCCGCGCCCGGCGCAGCCGCAACCTCCTGCTGCTGCGGCACACCCTGGACGGACCGTGCGGCAAGGCCGCCGAACCGGCCGCGGATCTGCTGGCGGACGTCGAACGCGTCGCCCCCGAAGCGGTCCGGTCGGTGATCGACGGCCCCGCGTTCGGCACTTGGGCGGCCCGGACCCTGCGCGACTGCCCCGCGCACCGCCGGGGCGCGTGCGCCACCCCGGACCTCGCCGCCCTCGCGGCCCTCGCCGCCGTACGGGCGGCCCACCCGGCCCGGATCGCCGTGCCGGTGCGCGAGGGACGGCTGAGACTGCCCGGCCTCGGCACGGTCACCGGGCTCGGCGGCCTGCCCGACGCCCTGGTCGTCGTCGAGGCCCCGGCCGAGCGGCTCCCGGCCGCGGCGCCCGGGACCTGCCGGATACGCGTCCTGGCCGCCGGTGACGAACGGGTCCTGCCGCGCGATCCGTCCCGTCCGGGGCACGGCTGGCAGCCCGTCGCCGTGCTCGACGTCCGGCACCGGGGACAGGAGCTCCGGCTGCCGCTGGAGACGGCCGCGCCGGAGCTTCCCGCGCTGGAGACGGCCAGCGCCGGACCGGCGGCCTGGCGGGAACTCCTGCGCCAGGCCTGGGAACTGCTCGTCGAGAACCATCCGCGCCGCGCCGAGGAACTCGCGGCCGGACTGAACGGCATCGTGCCCCTGCCCGCCCCGGCACGCGGAGTGGAGTCCGCCACCTCGCGGCACGCCTTCGGCACCGTACTGACCTCCTGGCCGGCCGACCCCGAGCGGCTGGCGCTGACCCTGCTGCACGAGTTCCAGCACAGCAAACTGAGCGCCCTGACCGACCTGGTGACCCTGTACGAACCCGGTGGCAGGACCCGGCTGTACGCGCCGTGGCGACCCGACCCGCGGCCACCCGGCGGACTGCTCCAGGGCATCTACGCCCACCTCGGCGACCTGGCGTTCTGGCAGGAGCGCAGCGGCAGCCGGCACGGGCCCGCGCGGGCCGACGCGGCCTGGCGCCTGACGCGGACCCTGGCGCACGTCGAGCGCGGCCTGACGGAGGCGGCGGACCACGTCCACCTCACCGCCCTCGGCGCCCGCTTCCTCGAACGGCTCGCGCGGACCGTGCGGGACGGCGCGGGCACGGGCGGGGACCCGCGGCCGACGCGGGCGGTCGCCCGGGTCCAGGCGGGCGACGAGGCCGTCTGGCGGCTGCGCTGGGCGGCCGCAGACGAGGCCGGCGCCGAGCGGCTGGCCGCGCTGTGGCGGTCCGGCCGCCCGGCCGGACCGCTGCCCGCCGAGCACGTACGGGCGGCCACCGGGGCGGTGGCGGGGCCCGGGCCGGAGTTCGGGCGGTGGGCGGCACGGCAGCGGGGCGCCGAGCGGGCCCGGCCGGCCCGGGAGGCCGCGGCCGCGGTGGCCGCCGGGCCGCACCGGGCACAGGGGTGGGCGGAGCTGGCCGCCGCGGCCGCCGAGGAGGGGCTGCCCGGCGCCGGTGTCCTGGTCCGGCGCACCGAACTGATCCAGCACCTCTTCCTGCGGCTCACCGCCCAGGAAGAAGCGATGCCGGCCAAGCCCACCCCGGACCACCCACCCGACCCACTGACCCTGGCCGCCTGGCTGACAAACCCCACCGCCGAGGACGGCCCGGCCGTGGGGGAGGAGGGTGTTCAGAACACCGGGGTCTCGATGTCGCAGAAGGCCCGCTCGCCCCTGGCGAAGACCTCGGCGACCGGGTAGTCCCCTCCCAGGGTCCGGGAGAAGCGGGCCAGGACGTCCTCCAGCAGTGCCTCGGCCTCGTCCCGCCGCCCCAGCGCCCCGAGGTCGTGCGCCAGATTGCCGCCGCAGACCAGCGTCACCGGGTGATCGGGCCCGACGGTGGCGCGCAGAGCCTCCAGATGCCGGCCGTCGGCCTGCGCCGCCTCCTCGTGGCGGCCCGCCGTGTGCAGATCGTTGGCGAGGTTGACCCCGCAGCGCAGCGTGCAGTTGTGCTCCGGACCGAATCGCGCCGTCAGCTTCTCGTACGCCGCGAGGTTCAGGGCCAGCGCCCGTTCGTGCTCGCCCAGCGCACTGAGGACCAGGGCGTGGTTCGTCTCGGTCATCGGCATGTACGGATGGTCCGCGCCGAACAACTGCTCGTACCCGGCCACGGTCTGCGCGGCCAGCCGCTCGGCGTCCTCCAGCTCGCCGCGCAGCAGCAGGTCGATGGCGTAGTTGCCCACCGCGGCCAGCGTGTTGAGGTCGCCCTCGCCGTACCTCGCCCGGTAGCGCTCCACCGTCCGCGAGGACCGGTCGTACGCCTCCTCGTAGGCGCCCATCGCGCGCAGGGAGACCGCCAGGTTCTTCGCCACGTCGAGGGTGGACGGGTGCTCGCGGCCCTGCCGGTCCCGCAGCTTCGGGTACAGCGCCCGCAGCGACTCCGTGGAGCCCCGGTAGTCGCCCAGCTCCCGCTGGTCACGGGCGTAGTTCGCCGCCACCACCAGGGTGACCGCGTCGTCGGGGCCGAAGATGCGCACCCGCCGCTGGTAGGTGTCCGCGTCCAGCTCCAGCGCCTCCTCGAAGCGGCCGAGGAGCCGCAGGTCGAGCGCGTGGTTGGCCGCGGACATCAGCGCCAGCGGATAGTCCCGGCCGAAGCTCCTGGTCAGCCGCTCCAGGGTGTCCGCGTCCCGCGCCGTGGCCTGCTCGAAGTCACCGAGCACCCGCAGGTCGGCCGCGTTGCTGTTGGCGATGGCCAGGGTCTCCTCGTGGTCCTCGCCGAACACGCGGCGCGCCCGCACCAGCAGCTCCGCGTTCAGCTCACGGGCCTCGTCGAAACGGCCGAAGTTGCGGATCAGCGTGGCGTAGGAGCGCGTGGTCCGCATCGTCTGCGGATGGTCGTCGCCCAGCCGCTGCCGCCACTCCTTGCGAGCGAATTCGGCCACTTCCGTGCCGCCGGTGTAGTCGCCGTGCAGATACAGGTAGCGGATCTCGTTGATGACCAGGTCCCGCACCTCCCGGTGTTCGCACTCGACGGCCCGGGTGGGCCGGATGTGCGGCCGCAGCTCGGAGTACCGGCGCCAGTTGTCGTTGTCCTCGGGCTCCTGCGGGTCGGCCGCGGCCAGCAGGACGTGGGTGAGGTGATAGGTGTCCTCCTGCTCCTGCTCCGACATCTGGTTGAAGAGCACGGCCTGCACCAGCCGGTGCATCTGGAGGCTGTTGCTGCGGTGGTCGATCCTGGCCAGGGCGAGCCGGCCGATCTCCCGGGTGGCCAGGCCCAGTTCGACGGGATCGCGCAGCGCCTCGGCGAGCGGCGAGGGCAGCGGGGCGAACGCGGCACTGCGCAGCATCGCCCAGCCAATCGGCTCCGGGGCCATGCACGAACACAGCCGCAGCAGTTGGACCGCCGCGGGACTGCGCCGCTCGAGGCGCTCCATCGCCAGGTTCCAGGTCGCCACCACGGAGTGCGGGTACCCGGAGGGGACGGAGGTGTCCAGCAGCCGGTCCGCGTGCTCGCGCAGCAGTTCCAGGTACTCGTCGACCGACATCGCCGTCTCCGCGTGCCAGGCACCGGCCTGCTCCACCGCGAGCGGCAGGTCGCCCAGCGCCTCGGCGAGGCGGGAGGCGTCCGGTGCGGGCATGCCGGGCACCCTGCGCTGCAGGAAGCGGATCGACTCCGCGCGGGAGAAGACGTCCACCGAGACGGGGTGCGCGTGGCCGGCCCAGCTCTGGTTGCGCGACGTGATCAGGACGTGTCCCTCGCCGGAGGGGAAGTACTCCTCCAGGTCCTCGGGGCGGTCGGCGTTGTCGAAGACCAAGAGATACCTGCGGTAGGGAGAGCCCCGGCGCAGCGCGTCGAGGACGAGCGGAAGCGCCTCGTCACCGCTGGGCCCGGCCTCCAGGCCCAGGTGCGGCGCGAGCGCGGCGATGGCCGAGCGGACCAGGGCGGGGTCCTCGGCGTTGATCCACCAGATCAGTTGGTACTGGGACTGGTACCGGTAGATGTACTCCACGGCCAGTTGGGTCTTGCCCACGCCGCCGAGGCCGAAGAAGGCCTGCGGCACGATGGCCGCGCGACGGTCGGCCAGCCGGTCGTGCAACTGGGTGATCAGCTCGTCGCGACCGGTGAAGTTGTGGTTGCGCGGCGGGATGCGCCGGCCCCACACCTGCGGCACGGTCTCCTCGAAGCGCATCGGACGGGTGAGCGTCGCACGGGTGCCCGTCGGAGCCTGCGCGGTGTGCGAGGGGCCGTTGACGCCGACCGGGTGAGAGGCGGACTCGGCCACGGATGGATCCCTTCCCGCTGTGTGCCGTGACTGTTCCCCCGTCGGCGCCGGGTTCCCCCCGCTCCGGGGGCCTGGCCCGGCGGGACGGGGGCGGCCGGCGCCCGTTTCGATGGCTCCACTGGTGGATGTGGTGTCAGTCACACCGTCATCGTATGGCGATCTTGCGAGACCATCTCCCCCTGGCCGGTGCTGCCGGGAGATGAGGGCCCGCAGTTCGCGCGCCCGGGTGGCGAAGCCGCCGCCGAGGGCGTCGGCGACCGCCGCGTCGACCTTGGCGAAGGGCAGGCTCTCGACGCTGACCCGGGTCGGCAGCTCGTGCGAGGGATCGGTCAGCGTGGCGTCGAACCGGTACGGCGCCGAGGAGTGTTCCGCCAGGTAGTCCGACACGGCCGTCAGTACCCGGCGGCTCTCCTGCCGGTGCAGCGAACCCAGCAGCAGCGACCGTACGGTCTCCGGAAAGTCGAACTCGGTCTGTTCGGCCGGGCGCGGCTGGGCCGGCACCGGGTGCAGCAGGCCGGACAGGAAGACCTCCGCCAGGTGCGAGGGGGTCGTGCGCGGTGCCATGACCTGCTGCACCAGGCGCATCACCGGCAGGAACAGGGGTGCGGCGGCGAGGTATCCGGCCAGCTCGAAGGCCTGCGGCGAGGCCTCCGCGCGAAACGCCAGCACCCGATCGAGCGGCGACAACCGCTCATCCCCCGCCGCGGCCCCCGACCAGATCCCTGGCCCCGGCCCGGTCCCTGGCTCCGGCCCGGCTCCTGCCTCCGGCCCGGTCCCTGGCTCCGGCCCGGTCCCTGGCTCCGGACGTGGCTCCGACTCCGACCCCGGCCTCGGCTCCGGCCGGGTCCCTGGCCCCGCCGAGGTCCCTGGCCCCGGACGTGGCTCCGGCCCCGGACGTGGCTCCGGCTCCGGCCCGGTCCCCGGCCCTGACCTGGTCCCTGGCCCCGGACATGGCTCCGACTCCGGCCCGGTCCCCGGCCCCAACCCGGTCCCTGGCTCCAGTCCCGGCCTTGACTCCAGCCCTGGCTCCGACTCCGACCCCGGCCCGGTCCCTGGCCCCGGACGTGGCTCCGGCTCCGGCCCGGTCCCCGGCCCCGGCCCGGTCCCTGGCTCCAGTCCCGGCGTTGACTCCAGCCCTGGCTCCGACTCCGACTCCGACCCCCGCCCCGACTCCGACCCCGGCTCCGGGCGCAGCCCCCGCTCCGGGCGCAGCGCCGGACCCGGTTCTGGATGCGGGGTGCCGTCGGCTCGTACCGCGTACCCGTGGAACGGTGAGGACTCCGGGCGCGCGACCAGGCGGGCCCACATCTGCAGGGCCGCCGGGGCCAGTTCGACCACGGGCACCAGCAGGCCCGGACGGTCGGCGTCGGAGCGCAGCTCGCCGTTGGGCGCGCCGGGCCGGGAGGCCTTGAGCGCGACGGGCAGCGGACGCAGCGCGGTGCGGTGCCACAGCCGCCGGTCGAGGGGCTGCACCAGCGCCGTCGGGCCGCCGCGCGCCCAGCGGGCCAGCAGTCGGTGCACCGCGCCGGAGCTCCATCCCGGACCGATCGCGTCGCTCAGGACGAGTACCGCGCCGCGTGGGGAGTGGTGCAGGTGCCGGTCCGTACCGGAGGTGGGGCGCGAAGCGCCGTCCGGCCACGGCGGCGGGGTGGTGCGCACCGTCACCGAGCCGCCCGGCAGGTGCTCCAGCCAGCGCACGGTGATCGAGCGGAAGGCCCCCACCCGGCGCAGCACCGCGCGCAGCTCGGCCACCGCGCCGTCCCACAGCACCATCGACTCACCGGTGTCCACCACGAGGACCAGGTCCAGCCAGGGTTCCTCCGCCGGGACCAGCACCGGTTCCCAGACGTCGGTGTCGGCCGCCCGGTCGGCCGTCGCCTTCTCGTCCAGCCGGTGCCGGACGCTGGACGCGGCCCGCCGCCGCAACGGCCGCAGGGCCTTGGCCAGCTCCGCCGTCCTGGCCAGCGGCCGTACTCCCGGGGAGCGCACCGGCAGCGCCGGCACGGGCGCGCCCGCTCGGCTGTCCGGCGCGCCGGTGCTGCGCACGTGCAGCCGGGGCTCCGCCACGCCCGGCCCGGCCCCCTCGGACCAGGTGTCGTCCGGTGGCAGGCCCGGCCCGTCCGCCGAGGGCGCGGTACCGCGCCGGCGTCGCGGTGAGCCCGGCTCCAACTGGCCCGCGATCCCGGACAGCCGGGGCGCGCCCGTGGCCGGCCGGGCGGGTCCCGGCTCCTGGGGTGCGCGGGCCAGCCGCGCCGCGAGCCACAGGACCTCGGCGATCTCCCGGGCGTTCGGAGCGGGGCGCTCCGGGGGTTCGTACGGCATCAGGGCCCCGTCTCCAGGTGCCGCCACAGGGTGCGCAGCAGGTCCTGCCACTGCTCCGGGTCCTCGTCGGCGCCCGCCCGCGCCAACTGGATGGCGCTCAGCAACTGGTCCACGGCGACGCTCCCGTTGCTCTGCTCCGCGAGGAACGCCTCCACCAGGGGCGCGGCCTCCTCCAGCGCGTCGGCGCCCAGGTGCGCGGCGACGATCGCCGCCAGCCGGTCGGGTCCAGGCTGCTCGATGTCGTAGCGCAGGCAGCGCCGGGCGAACGCGGCGGGGAACTCCCGCTCCTCGTTGGAGGTGATCACCACGAACGGAAAGGCCCAGCAGTCCACCGCGCCGTCCGTCACCGCCGCCGTCCCGCCGTCGGCCGTCCGCACCGGGACGGTGCGCTGCTCCGGCGGCAGCCGCAGCAGCTCCTCGACGGTGTACCGGCCCTCCTCGAAGACGGTCAGCAGGTCGTTGGGAAGATCGATGTCGCTCTTGTCCAGCTCGTCGATGAGCAGGACACGCGGCCGGTGACGGGGCAGCAGCGCGGTGCCCAGGGGCCCGAGCCGCAGGAACCGGCCGATGTCGCCGGTGCCGCCGCCGGTCTCCAGGCCGGCGCGGCGCAGGTTGGCCTCGTGCAGCCGGCCGATGGCGTCGTACGCGTACAGGCCGTCCTGCAGCGTGGTGCGCGAGGTCACCGGCCAGTGGAGTACGGGGCCGAGCCCCAACTCGTAGGCGACGGCGTGCGCGAGGGTGGACTTGCCGGTGCCGGGGCGCCCCGTGAGCAGCAGCGGACGGCGCAGCAGCAGGGCCGCGTTGACCGCGTCGACCAGCCCGGGGTCCACCTGGAAGACCCGCCCCCGCCGGGTGTCGGCCGGCTGCGCGGGCACGGGATCGTCCTGCGGCGGCATGCCCTGTTGCAGCGGGCGCCAGCTCGGCGGGGCGGGCAGCCTTTCGATGCCGTTGTGCGGGACACCGTCGCCGCGGTAGATCCACCACGCCGGCGGCTGCGGGGCTGCGGGCTCGGTCACGACGAGGCACCTCCGGGAGCGGGAGCTGGTGGGGTCAGGGGGGTGTGCGGGGGCAGCCGGTCGAACGGGTCCCACAGGAAGCCCAGGCGCAGACCGCCCCCGACCCGCGGCCGGGCCGCACCGGGCCGGGACGACCACTCCCCGCGGCGGGCCCGGAGCACCTCCCCGGGCAGGGTGCGCACCCCGGCGGCCCGCAGCCGGTTCGGCAGGTCGTCCGAGACGGACTGTGCGTCCTGCTCCTCGTGGGCCCAGACCAGGGCCGGGACGCCCGAGTCCAGGGCCGCGTCGAACTCGGCGTCGGGCGTGCGCCTGCGGGACACCCGCGGCGGGAACCCGAGGACCAGTGCCAGGGGTCCGTCGTCCGCGTACAGGGCGGAGAACAGCGCCTCGTAGGACGAACCGTCCTGGTTCCGGGCGGGGATCACTGCCACCACGCCCTCTCCGGAGAGTGCGGACAATGCCTTCATCCTGTCCCACTTCCGGGACCAGTTATGCCCCCAGTCGACCCATTCCGAGGCGTTCTGGCGCTCGAGGCTGCGTACGGCGACCGGATGCACCACCCCCAGGCGCACCACCGCGCCGCTCGGGGTCGTGATGGGCAGACCGTCGACCGGCCGGCCCAGCAGCTCACGGGGCAGGACGAACTCCACGAACAGGTCGGGCGAGTCGATGGCACGCTCCCGGCGCATGCGGGTGATCTCGTCCACCACGAGCCGCTCGATCCGCCCCAGCCGCATCGCCTCCGTGTACTGCCGCACGGCCTCCCGGGGGGCGCCCTCGTGCTGCTTGAAGACGTCGAGCAGGTAGTGCCGGCTCGGCGACGCGGGAGTGACGCGGAACGTGGCGTAGGTCCACCGGACGCCCGCCCCGCCGGGACGCACCCGGCGCTCCAGGAGCGGTCCGGGATCGACCGCCGGGGTGCAGTGCCCCGCCCGCCCGCGCACCCAGCGGGCCAGTTCCTGTCCCCGGGGTCCGGGGACCCGCCGGGACAGCGCGGCGACGAAGGTCAGCAGCGGCGGCACCGGCCGGCCCGCCTGGGCGATGTGCCGCAGATCGTGCACGATGCCGAGGATGTCCTCGGGGGAGCCCTGCCAGGGGCGGCGCACCGGCCCGAGCGCGTCGTCGCGCAGCCCCACGAGGCCGGGCATCGTGAGGCGGCCGTCGAGCAGCAGGCGGTAGAGGTCGTCCATGGCCTCGTCGTCGAACGGGCCGTCGTCCGGGTCCGGCGGCCCGGGGACGGGCAGCGGCGGGAGGCGGTCGCCGGACAGGGCCAGCGCCGCCCGCAGGGGAGGCCAGTCGCGGGCCAGCCGCTCCAGCGGGATCATCCAGGTCACGCCCGCTTCGGGCGACTTGTCGCGCAGTACGGCGAGTCCGGCGACGCGGGACGTCGTGGCGTCCCGGACACCGCAGCCGCTGTAGCCGCGGGCCACCCTGCGGCCGGTGTCCGGCGCGTCGTTCAACTGGACCAGCGCCGACTCCGGGCCGCCCCGCCCGGCCATCAGGCAGTCCGCCCACACCCCGTGCGGCTGGCCCTGCGGGTAACCGTAGACCTGCATCGGCCGCTTGGCGGCGTAGGCGCCGGTGGAGAGATGGGCGTGCGAGGTGGGTACCTGGCCGTTGGCCTGCCCCAGATCCCCGTGCAGGGTGAGCACCGCGACGTCCTCGTGGTGACTCCCGCCGGTGTAACGGTGCCCGCCACCCGGGGAGCCCGTCAGCTTCAGCCCGCTGCTGAGGGTCACCGTGACGGTGGCGTACGGGTCGTCCTCCAGCCGTCCGCCCACGGCCGACGTCACGACATGGGCGCAGGTCAGCACGTAGCGGGGCGGGACGATGACCCCACCGCCGACCGGGTTCCCGGCCGGGCCGAGGATGCTCACCTGCCAGTCGTCGGTGACGGCAGCCCGCGCGACCGGTTCCGCCCCCAAGACGCCCTCCCCCCGTCCGCCGCCGCAGGCCGCGATCGTCTGCGGAGCCGCCATAGTAGCGGTCCCCGCCGGGGGAAGCAGAGGGGGCAACGACCTTTGACGCGGGGCTCGTTGACCACGTGTGCGGCCCCTGTTCGGCCGATCGCCACGCGCCGCTCTCCCGGCGCCGCTCTCCTCTCGCGGTGACCGGTCCCGCGCCGCGGTGACCGGCCGCTGCCGCTGTGCGAGGTGATCGCCGGGCAGATCTCCGCCTCACTCGTCATGTTCGCTCGCCACGGACGAGCGCGCCGTGACGCCGGGACGGCGCCGCCTCGTCAGCGGATGGTGATGGTGACGGTCGACCCCTCGGGAGCCGTGTCCCCGCCGTCCACGGACTGCTTCTTGACGGTGTCGCCGAACAGCCCGAGCAGCCCGCGGTCCTCGTCCACCTCGAAGCCCGCCTCCTTCAGCTTCTCCTTGGCGTCGTCCACGCTGTCGCCGACCACGTCCGGGACCTCGATCTGCCGGGGGCCCTTGGACACCGTGAGGGTCACCGTGTCCCCCTCGGCGGCCCGGCCGCCCGGGTCGGGCGTCTGGCGGGCGACCCGGCCACTGTCGTGCTCCGAGTTCACCCGCTCGTCGGCGATCTTCACCTTCAGGCCGGCGTCCGTCAGCTCGGTCCTCGCGTCGGCCAGGTCGTCGCCGGTGACGTCGGGGACGTCCACGGGGCTGCCCTTGCTGACGACCAGCGCGACCGCCGAGCCCGCGTGCACCGTGGTGCCCGACCGCGGCTTGGTGGAGATGACGAAGCCCCTGGCCACCTCCTCGCTGAAGGCCCGGGTCACCATACCCGGCTCCAGTCCCTCGTCCTCGAGCAGCGTCCGCGCCTTGTCCAGCTTGTAGCCCGCCACGTCCGGCAGCTTCACGGTGTCGGGACCGTCGGAGACCGTCAGCGACACGGAGTCGTTCTTGCGGATGCGGTCGCCCACCCCGGGATCGGTGCTGATGACCTTGCCGCGCTCCACGGTGTCGCTGTAGGCGTGCCGCACCTTGCCGACGTCGAGACCGGTCTCGTCCAGCCGGTCCCGGGCCTGCGCCTCGGTCTTGGACAGCAGCGGCGGCACCTTGGTGAACTGGCCGGAGTTGATGTACCAGATGCCCGTGCCGACGCCGAGCACCAGCAGGACGGCCACGACGACGGCCAGCGGGCCGCGCCGCAGCCGGGGCCCGCGGCGCCGGGGCGGGGCCGACGGGGGAGCCGCGAGCCGACTGGTGCGGTCGACCCCGTCCGCGGGGAAGCCGCCGTCCGAGGCGAGGCGACCGTCCGAGCTGTCGCCGTCGCCCTCGTCCTCGTTGACGGGCAGCGGCCGGGGCATCGTCAGCGCGCGCGGGATCACGCTCGTGCGGTTCTCGGCGCCGTCGTGCTCCGTGGTGAGCGCCTGCGGCGGCACCGCGTCCAGTTGGTCCGCGCTCAGCGCCTCGCGCGCCTCGCGGGCCCGCGCGAGCAGCGCCACGGCGTCGTGCGGCCGGATCTCCGGGTTGCGTGCGGTCGCCGAGGCGACCAGTTCGTCCACCTCGTACGCCATCTCCGGCACGGCGGCCGACGGCGGTGGCACGTCCTCGTGGAGGTGCTTGTAGAGCACCACCGCGGGCGAGTCCCCGTCGTGCGGCTTGGCGCCGGTCAGCATCTCGTACAGCACGACACCGCACGCGTACACGTCGACCCTGGGGTCGGCGGTGCCGTGCTCGATCTGCTCGGGCGCCAGATAGGAGACGGTGCCGAGGACGGCACCGGTGGTGCTGGTGACGGTGTCCACGGCGCGGACCAGGCCGAAGTCGGCGACCTTCACCCGGCCGTCGTCCCCTATGAGCACGTTCTCCGGCTTCATGTCCCGGTGCACGAACCCCGCCCGGTGCGCGGCGCCGAGCGCGGCCAGCACCGGCTCCAGGATGTCCAGCGCGGCCCGCGGCCGCAGCGCCCCGCGCTCGCGCAGCACGTCCCGCAGGGTGCAGCCCGCGATGTACTCCATGGCCAGGTAGACGTACGCACCCTCGGCCCCCTGGTCGAAGACCTGGACGACATTGGGGTGGTCGAGCCGGGCCACCGACTTGGCCTCGCGGATGAACCGCTCGACGAAGGTGGCGTCGGTCGCGAGCGCCGGGTGCATCACCTTCAGCGCGAGCACGCGGTCCAGGCGGGTGTCCACGGCCCGGTAGACCGTGGCCATCCCGCCGACCGCGATCCGCGCCTCGACGCGGTACCGGCCGTCGAGCACCTGCCCGACGAGAGGGTCCTGAAGGGTCGTGTCCACGCAGGCGAGTGTACGAGCCACGACCGACACCCCGCGTCGCCGCCCGAAATCGGGGCGGTACTGAAGCGCACCTGTGACGTGCGCGACCCGCCCACGGACGGAGCGCCGCCCACGGCGACGCACCCCCACAGGAGAGGCCCACCTCTCATCCGACTGGAAACGGGTGGTGCGCGGGTGGGAGAAAACCCTCAGAACAACGCCCGGCCACTAAAAAGCGGGCCGCTCCGGATCCAGCACCGCCAAGCCCTCCGCAGGAGAAGACGCCGCGGCGAAATGCCGCCGCGGAATCCGTCCGGCCCGCCGAGCCAACCTCCCCGCCTCCACCGCGGAGCGCATCGCGGCAGCCATCAGCACCGGCTCCTGCGCCCGTGTCACCGCCGAGGCCAGCATCACACCCGCGCACCCCAGCTCCATCGCCAGCGCCACGTCCGACGCCGTACCGGCCCCCGCGTCCAGAATCACCGGCACGCGCGCGTGCTCCACGATCAGCTCGAAGTTGTGCGGGTTGCGGATACCGAGCCCGGACCCGATCGGTGATCCGAGCGGCATGATCGCCGCACACCCCACGTCCTCCAGCTTCCGCGCGAGCACAGGATCGTCGTTCGTGTACGGCAGCACCGTGAACCCGTCGTCCACCAGCGTCTCCGCCGCGTCCAGCAACTCGATCGGGTCCGGCAGCAGCGTGCGCTCGTCGGCGATGACCTCCAGCTTGACCAGGTCCGTACCGAGCGCCTCGCGCGCCAGCCGCGCCGTGAGGACCGCCTCCCCGGCGGTGAAGCACCCGGCCGTGTTCGGCAGCACCCGGATGCCGAGCCGGTCCAGTACGGACAGCACGGACCCGTGCACCGAGGCGTCCACCCGCCGCATCGCGACAGTCGTCAGCTCCGTTCCGGAGGCCACCAGCGCGCGCTCCAGCATGTCCAGGCTGGGCGCCGCGCCCGTACCCATGATCAGGCGGGACCCGTACGACGTACCGCCGAGGACGAAGGGATCGTCGGCCATGGTCAGCCTCCTTGCACAGCGGTGAGGACCTCGACGCGGTCGCCGTCGGCCAGCGCGGTGGCGGGCCACTGCGCGCGCGGGACGACGGTCTCGTTCAGGGCGGCGGCCACTCCGGACGGCGCCGCGGTGAGCGTGCCCACCAGGGCGTCCAGGGCCGTGCCGGGAGCCACCTCGCGGGGCTCGCCGTTGACGGAGACGGTCACAGGACTCATACGGGCTGCTCCGAACGTTCCGAGAGTTCCGGGAGTTTCGGGGCTTCCGGGAGTGCGGGGGCGGCGCCGAAGCGCCGGGGCGTGAAGGGGCGGGCCTCGTCCGGCAGCTCCCCGGTGGTCAGGGCGTGCGCCATGGCGTCGCCGGTGACCGGGGTGAGCAGGACGCCGTTGCGGTAGTGCCCGGTGGCCAGCAGCAGCCCCTCCAGCTCGGTCGGGCCGAGCAGCGGGGCGTTGTCCGGGGAGCCGGGGCGCAGACCCGCGCGGGTCTCGGTCAGGGGCAGCTCCGTGATGCCGGGGACCAGCTCGTGGGCGTCGCGCAGCAGCTCGTAGACGCCGCCCGCGGTGACCGTCGTGTCCCAGCCCAGCTCCTCGCTGGTGGCGCCGACGACCAGCTCGCCGCTCTCCCGGGGCACCAGGTAGACGGAGTTGCCGCGCACCACGGCGCGCACGGTCCGGTTCAGCAGCGGGTCGTGTGTTCGCGGCATCGTCAGCCGCAGCACCTGCCCTTTCACGGGCCGTACCGGCGGCAGTACGGCCTCCGGCACGCCCCCGAGCCGCCCGCTCAGGCTGCCCCCGGCCAGCACCACCTGCCCGGCCTCCAGTGCGCTGCCGTCGGCGGTGACGACACCCGTGGCCCGGTGCCCGCGCCCGACGGTGAGCCGGTCGGCCCACACCCGGTGGAAGACCACGCCCGCGTGTTCGCAGGCGGCCACCAGCGCGTGGGCGAGGCGCCGGGGGTCGATCTGGTGGTCGCCGTCCACCCGGAGCCCGCCTCGCACGCCCGGCGCGAGCATCGGCTCCAGACGCCGGCACTCGCGACCCGACAGCCACTCCGACTCCAGGCCGGAGCGCTGTTGAAGTGCGTGCAGTTCGCGCAGGTGGGCGCGGTCGTCGGTGTCCAGCGCGACCGCGAGGGTGCCGCAGCGGCGGTAACCGAGGTCGTGGCCGGTGAGGTCGGTCAGCTCGGCCGCGAACTCCGGGTAGCGGCGGGCGGAGGCGAGGTTCAGCGCGAGCAGCGTCTGCTCGCCGTAGTGCAGCTCCGTGACGGCGGCCAGCATCCCGGCCGCCACCTGGGCCGCTCCGCCGCCCGGCTCGGGATCCACGAGGGCCGTGACCAGCCCGCGCTGCGCCGCCCGCCAGGCGGTGACAAGACCGACGATCCCGCCGCCGACGACGAGTACGTCGGGCGTACGGGACGGCTGCGAGCCGCCGTGCGGCGCGGACGACGTGTGTGATGGAGACGGCATGGGCGTCCAGCCCCTCCCTTCGCCGGCATGACCCGGATCAGGTTCGTACGGTCGGAGGCCGCCAGCCTCCCTCTCAGCCCGGTGCGTCCGGGCTCCCGCGAGTGCTTTACGTCGCCCACCCTAGCCCGCGGTCCGGCGCACCTGTAAGGGAGCCTCCGCGCCCGGGGGACGTTGCGCAGCTCACCGTGCACGAGCGCTGACCGACGAATCGTCGGGTGTCTAAGGTGATCAGGTGAGCGAGCAGACGCGGGAACGGGAACGGGGACAGGAACCGGCGGCGGACGCGGAGCGCCGTGTGGTCGTGGTGGGCGCCGGCATGGCGGGCGTGCAGACCGCGGTCGCCCTGCGGGAGCAGGGCTTCACCGGCACCGTGACGCTCATCGGCGCGGAGCCGCACCAGCCCTACGACCGTCCACCGCTGTCCAAGGCCGTCCTGCTCGGCACCGCCGAGGGCTCCGCGTTCGACGTCGACTTCGAGGCACTCGGCATCACCCTGCGGCTCGGCTGCGAGGCCCTGGGCGTCCGCCCCGGCGCGCACGTCCTGGACACCTCCGAGGGCCCCGTGCCGTACGACGTCCTCGTCCTGGCGACCGGCGCCGAACCGGTCCGGCTCCCGGGCGCCGAGGGCGTGCCCGGCGTGCACCTGCTGCGCACCCTGGACGACGCCGAGCGGCTGCGCCCGGTGCTTACCCGGCAGCACGACGTCGTGGTCGTCGGGGCGGGCTGGATCGGCGCCGAGTTCGCCACCGCCGCGCGCGAGGCGGGCTGCGCGGTGACCGTCGTGGAGGCCGCCGACCGGCCCCTCGCCGACGCGCTGCCCGCCGAGGTCGCCGCGCCGATGACCGCCTGGTACGCCGACGCGGGCGCCGTACTGCGCACCCACGCGCGCGTGCAGCGCGTCGAGCCCGGCGGCCCCGGGGAGCCCTGCCGGGTCGTCCTCGACGACGGCACGCCGCTGCCCGCCGGCGCGGTCGTCGTCGGCATCGGCGCCCGGCCGGCCACCGCCTGGCTCGCCGGCTCCGGGATCGACCTCGGTGCGTACGGCGACGTCCTGGCCGACGACCGCCTGCGCACCTGTGCGCCGGACGTCTACGCGGTCGGCGACTGCGCCTCCTTCCCCTCCGGCCGCTACGGCGAGCGGCTGCTGGTGCACCACTGGGACAACGCCCTCCAGGGCCCGCGCACCGTCGCCGCCGACATCGTCGGCGCCCCCTCGGGCGAGGCCCCGGCGGCCTACGATCCGGTGCCGTACTTCTGGTCCGAGCAGTTCGGCCGCTTCGTCCAGTACGCGGGTCACCACACGGCCGCCGACACCACCCTTTGGCGCGGCGACCCCGACGGCCCGGCGTGGACGGTCTGCTGGCTGCGCGAGGGCCGCCTGGTCGCCCTGCTGGCGGTGGGCCGCCCCCGCGACCTGGCACAGGGCAAACGCCTGATCCAGGCGGGTACGACGATGGACCCGGAACTGCTGGCCGACCCGGCGCGGCCGCTGAAGGCGGCGACGGCGTAGCCCTGCCTCCGACCGTCGGCTTCCGACTGTCGGTTTCCGACTGTCAGTGGCAGATGGCAGGCTGGTGACGTGACCGAGATTGACGCAAAGACCGATGCTCTCGTGCCTGACTGGCTCACCGTTCCCGACATCGCCGAGATGCTCGGCGTCGAGGTGACCCGCGTACGCCAGCTCATCAAGGAAGGCCAGCTCATCGCCGTACGCCGGGGTGAGAACCGCGCGCTGCACATCCCCGCGGCCTTCATCGATGAGGACAAGGTCGTCAAGGGCCTGGTCGGGACCCTGACGCTGCTGCGGGACGACGGCTTCAGCGCCGAGGAGATGCTGGAGTGGCTCTTCACGCCCGACCCGAGCCTGCCCGGCACCCCCGCCCAGGCACTGAGTGAGAACCGCGGTACGGAGGTGAAGCGCCGCGCCCAGGCGCTCGCCGTCTGACCCGCCCCACGCACGGCCCGTGGGCCCGCGGGCCGTGCGCCCACGGGTCCCGGGACCGGCCGGGGCCGCGGCCGTATGCCAGAATCTCGCGGCCCGCCGTGGGCCCACGCCAACGACCCGGGGGACACCCGCATGCCCGACACCGCCCCGATCACCGCCCGTGCCCGGCTCGCCGACGCCCGGCTCTACCTGTGCACGGACGCCCGCCGGAGCCAGGGCGACCTGCCCGAGTTCCTGGACGCCGTGCTGGCCGGCGGCGTCGACATCGTGCAGTTGCGCGACAAGACCATGGAGGCGGCCGAGGAGCTGGAGCACCTGGCGGTCTTCGCCGACGCCTGCGCCCGCCACGGCAAGCTCCTCGCGGTCAACGACCGGGCGGACGTCGCGCACGCCGCCCGCGCCGACGTGCTGCACCTCGGGCAGGGCGACCTCCCGGTGCCGGCCGCCCGGGCGATCCTCGGCGACGGCGTCCTCGTAGGCCGCTCCACGCACGCCGGGGCCGAGGCCGCCGCTGCCGCCGTCCAGGAGGGCGTGGACTACTTCTGCACCGGTCCCTGCTGGCCGACCCCCACCAAACCCGGCCGTCACGCACCCGGCCTCGACCTGGTCCGCCACACGGCGGCACTGGGCACCGACCGTCCCTGGTTCGCCATCGGCGGCATCGACCTCGGCAACCTGGACGAGGTGCTGGAGGCGGGCGCCCGGCGCGTCGTGGTCGTCCGGGCGATCACCGCGGCGGACGACCCGGGTGCGGCCGCGGCCGAGTTCACCAAGCGACTGCGGCAGGCGTAGGCGGGTGCCGCGGGTGCCGCGGGCATGTGTCCAAGGGGTGGACAACAACGCGACAATGCGGACAAATGTCCCGCATCCGGTTGGGTGACCGCCGCCCCCTGGCTAACCTGCCCGTATGGCCCTTGGAACCGCATCCACCAGGACTGATCGCGCACGCACCGTGCGCGACATGCTCGCGTCCGGCAAAACGACGTACTCGTTCGAGTTCTCGGCGCCGAAGACGCCCAAGGGCGAGAAGAACCTGTGGAGCGCGCTCAGGCGGGTGGAGGCCGTGGCCCCGGACTTCGTGTCCGTGACCTACGGCGCCGGTGGCTCCACGCGCGCGGGCACGGTCCGGGAGACACAGCAGATCGTCGCCGACACCACACTGACCCCCGTGGCGCATCTCACCGCCGTCGACCACTCCGTCGCCGAACTGCGCAACATCATCGGGCAGTACGCCGACGCCGGGATCCGCAACATGCTGGCCGTGCGCGGCGACCCGCCCGGCGACCCGAACGCCGACTGGATCGCCCACCCCCGGGGCCTGACCTACGCCGCCGAACTGGTCCGGCTCATCAAGGAGTCGGGCGACTTCTGCGTCGGCGTCGCGGCCTTCCCGGAGATGCACCCGCGCTCCGCCGACTGGGACACGGACGTGACGCACTTCGTCGACAAGTGCCGGGCCGGCGCCGACTACGCGATCACGCAGATGTTCTTCCACCCCGAGTCCTACCTGCGGCTGCGCGACCTGGTCGCCGCGGCCGGCTGCGAGACCCCGGTCATTCCCGAGGTCATGCCGGTGACCAGTGTGAAGATGCTGGAGAGGTTGCCGAAGCTCAGCAACGCCTCGTTCCCGGCGGAGCTGAAAGAGCGGATCCTCACAGCGAAGGAGGATCCGGCGGCTGTACGCTCGATCGGCATCGAGTTCGCCACGGAGTTCTGCGCGCGACTGCTGGCCGAGGGTGTGCCCGGACTGCACTTCATCACGCTCAACAACTCCACGGCGACGCTGGAAATCTACGAGAACCTGGGCCTGCACCACCCACCGCGGGCCTAGACCGGCCGCACGTATTTGCGACACACTGCGTAACGGCCACTGGGAGAGGGGCGTACATGGGCTGGACGGTCCTCTACATCGCGTTCGGCGGCGTCGCGCTGTGGCTGCTCGGCGAGGTGCTGCTGCAGTACAAGGCGCGGCTGCGCTGGCGGCTGCTCGCCTTCGGCGGCTTCGTCGGCGTCGTCGCCGGTGTGCTGTTGTCGAACGTGCTCGTCATCGGTCTCGGCGCCGCCGCCTTCGCGGTCGGCCAGACCTACGTCACCCTGTCGTTCCGCCGCGGCTTCGAGGCCGGGTGGGCGGTCAACGCCCCGTCGAGCCTCGTCGGCAAACGCGGGCGTTCCGAACGGGGCCGCGAGGAACCGGCGTCGGAGGCCTCCGGGCTCGACTCCGCCGAGGGCGGCCAGGACCACCTCGACGGCTACGACGACCGCGCGCAGGGCCACGCCCCGGGTCAGGACGGCCCGTCGTACGGTCACGACGAGTACGACCGCGACGACGTCTTCACCCCGGCCCGCCCCGGCGACCCCACGGCCGCGGAGACCACCGCCCTCTACGAACCGCAGCCCATGCCGGACGACACCGGCTCCTACGGCGTCTACGCCGACGCCGGCTACGGCACCGACCAGCAGCAGCAGGCACCGGCCGCGGCGGCGCCGGGTGCGGACCAGGCCTACGCGTACGCCTACGACTACTCGGGCTACGGGCAGCAGGGGTACGGCTACGACACCGGCGCGCAGCAGCAGTACGCCGCCTACTCCGACCCGTACATCGGCACCCACACCTACGGCGGGGCGTCGTACGACACCGGGGGCTACGACACGACCGGCGGGCAGCAGCAGTACGGGCAGCAGGGCTACGGGCAGGACCAGTACGCCACCGGCACGCCCGGCGGGTACGGCGGCGAGACCCCGGCCGGCGGCGTGTGGGTGCCGCAGCAGCGCAGCACCGACGACCCCTACGGCGGCGAACTCCCGCCGGAGCAGCAGTACCCCTACCAGGGCAACGGCCAGACGCAGGACCAGGGCCAGGGTCAGAACCAGGGCCAGAACCAGGGCTACGACGAGCAGTACCGCTTCTGACGACCCGTCCGGCGCCCGGTGACCGGTCCCCGACCGCTCACCGGGAGCCGCGGAACTCCGGTCCCTCCACCACCAGTCCGGCGACCAGCGCGCCCGACATGCCCGCGTGGGGGAGCCCCCCGCCGGGGTGCGACCAGCCGCCCACCGTGAACAGGCCGCCCGTGCGCGTGCCGTTCGCCGGGTGCAGCAGCCGTCCGCCGGCCCCCGCGAGCGCCGGCACCGGAATCGCGCCGTCCGCCACACCGGTGGCCGCCGCGACGTCGGCCGGGGTACGCACCTCGTGCCACAGGAGACGGTCGCGCAGGCCGGGCACCGCACGCTCGGCGGCCTCGACGAGACGCTCGGCGCGGTCCTCCCGGTCCGGCCCGTCGCCGCCCGCGGGCACCACCGAGGAGACGGTGACCGCCTCGTGGTCCGCGTCCGGCACCAGCGCCGGGTCCTCGGGCCGCACCACGGTGACGGTCGGACGCGAGGGCATGCGGGGTGCCGCGCCGAACAGCGCGTCCAACTCGGCGTCCCGGTCCGGCGCGTGAACCACCGTCCGGTGCGCCGTCCCCTGCGGGCGACCGCCGCGCAGCGCCAGCAGCACCGTCAGCCGGCTCGCCCCGTCGCGCCGCGGCGGCACCTCGCCCCCGCCCCGCACCGGCGATCCACCGCAGAGGCGGTCCAGCACGCCCGGCGCCACCCCGGCGACCACGAACTCGGCCTCCGCCACGGCCCCTTCGGCCAGCTCTACGCCCGCCACCCGGCCGTCCTTCTCGACGATTCCCGTGACCTCGGCCCCGAAGCGGAACTCGACCCGGCGGGCCAGGCACCGCTCGTACACCGCCCGCGCCAGCTCCCGCAGGCCGCCGCCGCGCACGTACCACATACCGAAGGCGTACTCCATGTACGGCAGCACGGCGCTGTTCGCCGGGGCGGTCCGGGGGTCCAGGCCGTACGCCAGGGCGTGGCTCTCCAGCAGGGCGGCGAGCCGGGCGTCGCGCAGCTCCCACGCACCGACCTCGGCGAGCGTGCCGGCCCTGCGGGTGCGCAGCAGCCGCTTGTGCGGGACCGCCGGATAGGGCTCGCGCTCGGCCAGCACCTCCCAGTTCGGCCAGAGTGGCTCCTCCAGGAGCGGGCGGCGCGTCCGGTCCCAGGTCTCGCGGGCCCGCACCAGGAAGTCGCCCCAGCGCTGCCCGGCCGCCGGGCCGAGTGCCGCGTCCAGGGCGGCGACGACACCGGCCCGCGAGGCGTTCGGCAGCGAGACCTCCGTGCCGTCGGCGAACACGTGCCGGGACGACGGGTCGACCTGGACCAGCTCGACGCGGGACTCCAGCGGCTCCTTGCCGGTCTTCACGAACAGATCGCGCCAGACCGCGGGCAGCGGGAGCAGACCGGGACCGGTGTCGAAGGAGAACCCGTCCCGCTCGAAGCGGCCCAGGGCTCCGCCGTACGTCCCCGTCCGCTCGTGGACCACCACCCGGTGGCCCGCGACGGCCAGCCGGGCGGCGGCCGCCATCGCGCCCATCCCGGCGCCGATCACCGCAATCCGTGCCATGCCAGGGACCTTATCCGCCGCCACCGACAGTCCCGCCCCTGAGCACCGGTCCCTGAGTACCGGTCCCTGGGTACCGGTCCCTGAGTACCGGGACGGGCGTACGGGTGACCGGCCGGTGACCGGTGGCGGTGGGCCCGGGTGCGCAGGGCTGAGTATCCGTACTCAGAGCGGTAGATGAGTACGCGCGCGGATAGGCCCCGACCTGCGGGAACGAGAGAGTGGAGACACGGAGAGGGGCACGGCTCCGGAACCGGCGGCACGGGGCGCCGGAACGGAGCCGGGCCCGCGATCCGCTCCTTCCGCCGACCGCGGTCGGCGGAAGCGAGGCACGGGGGATCCCGGGGGAACGTCCGGCGACGGGCGTTCCGACGGGGGGACGTACGGGGGAGCAGGAGAAGGCGCCGGTCCGACGGCGGCCCGCGGGGGACGCGGCCACCACGGGCCGGCGTTCTTCATGCCCGGCGGGTGGCCCCGGGGGCGGTGTCCGTCGCCTCAGGGGCGGCCACTCACGCGCCCCTGGAGCAGTCGCGACAGCGCGGCGTGCACGTCGTCGAGCGAGCGCTCCGGCTGGAACGACTGCCAGTCCAGCGCGGCCACCAGGACCATGCCGACCAGCGCGGCGGCGGTCAGCGGCACGTCGATCTCCGCACTGAACTCCTCGCTCGCCACGCCCTCGCGCAGCACGCCCTCCACCACCGCCACGGCCTCCTGCCGGACCACCAGCAGCGTGGACTGCCAGGCCCGGTTGGTGCGCCACAGTTCCGCCACGTAGAGCTGGGTGAAGGCCGGATAGCGGTCGATGAAGACGAGCCCCGCGCGGATCATCGCGTCCAGGGCGTCGACCCGGCCGCGGCCCTCCCGGGCCGTTCGCTCGGCGGCCTCGCGCAGCGAGGCGGTGAGGAGTCCGACGCCGTGCCGCAGCAGCTCCTCGAAGAGGACGGACTTGCTGGCGAAGTTGTAGTAGACCGTGCCCTTCGCGACCCCGGCCCGCTCGGCGATCTCGTCCACGGTGGTGGCCGAGAAGCCCTGCTCGGCGATGAGGGTGACCGCCGCCTCGTAGAGCTTCTGCCGGGTGGCCTCGCGACGGCCGCCTGCCTGCGGGGCGGCGCTGCTGCTTTCCATGGTCCCGATTCTCACAGCACCCTGCCGGGCGATGTCACCGCAGGGCCCGCACTCCCGGCCGAACCGAACGGACGATCGAAACAAAAGCCCAGGTCAGAACGGATTGTCAGTGCCATACCTCACGATGGGCACATACGGCACCTCTTGCCGGGGCGTGCCGTCACGGAGACGACAGGAGGATCGTCATGGCCCACTCGTCCGCAGCCGCCGCCCGGCGGCGCCGCGCGGCCGGCCCTGCACCCTCACTGACCGGACCGGCGAGCGACGTGCACCCCGTGCTCCGCCGGACAACCGCCCCGCCCGCCGCCCTGGACCTGCTCGCCCAGGCCCGGGCCGGACTCGAGGAGGCCACCGTCCTCGAGGCGCCGAACGAGCGCTATGCGACGGCCCATCTCGCCGCCCTGCGCACCGCCGCCGCGGTGCTGGCCGCGCGGGGCCGCCCGGAGACCACCCCGCGGGCCCGGGCCCGCATCCGCAGCGCCTGGGAGGTGCTCCCCGAGATCGCGCCCGAGCTGTCCGAGTGGAGCGCGCTGTTCGCCTCCGGCGCGCGGCGCCGGGCGCGGGCCGAGGCGGGCATCCAGGGCGCGGTGGGCCGCCGGGACGCCGACGACCTGATACGCGACGTGGCGATGTTCCTGCGCCTCGTGGAGCGGATGCTGGTCCTCCAGCCGGTCCTGCCCCAGCCCCGCCCCGACCCGGACCTGCCGGACGCGGGATGAGCCCGCCGGGCCTCCGGCCCGCCCCAGGAGGCCCGCGCGCACCGGCGTCCGGGGGCACACGGACCGGCCCGGGGCCGGTGGCACGGGGTGACCGGTGGGCGCACCGGAGGCAATAGGGTGGGAGGCGCCTGAAGCCTCCCCCACCCCGCACCGGGCGGGGGCGGCAGCCCGTTCGCTCCGCCCGTGTCCGAGGCGGTGCCGCGCCGAGGAGTCAACTGCCGTGTCGGACCCGATGCGCCCGCCCGTCTCCCACTCCCGCCCGCAGACGGCGTCGCCGCGCTCCGAGCCCTCGCGTTCCCGGGCCGCCCTTCGCACCGCCGTGGTCTGGGACGTCCTCCAGGACGCCCTCGACCGCCGGGTCAAGGCCACCGGCCGCGAGACGCTGGACGTCCTCGACACCGGCGGCGGCAGCGGCAACTTCGCGGTGCCCGTGGCCCGCCTCGGTCACCGCGTCACCGTCGTGGACCCGAGCCCCAACGCCCTGTTCGCCCTGGAGCGCCGCGCCGCCGAGGCCGACGTCGCCGACCGTGTGCGAGGCGTCCAGGGGGACGCCCGCGGCCTCTTCGACGTGGTCGAGCGCGGTGGCTACGACGCGGTGCTGTGCCACGGCGTCCTGGAGTACGTGGACGATCCCGCGGAGGGCGTGCGCAACGTGGTGGCCGCCCTGCGCGCCGACGGCGTCCTCAGCCTGCTCGCCGCGGGCCTCGGCGGCGCCGTGCTCGCGCGGGCCCTCGCCGGCCACTTCACGGAGGCCCGGCAGGCCCTGGACGACCCGGACGGCCGCTGGGGCGCGGGTGACCCCGTGCCGCGCCGGTTCACCGCCGAACAGCTCACCGCACTGGTCGAGGCCGCGGGGCTCCGGATCGGCGCCGTGCACGGCGTACGGGTCTTCGCCGACCTCGTTCCCGGAGTGCTGGTGGACACCGAGCCGGGCGCCATGGAGGCCCTGCTGAAGCTGGAGGCCGCGGCGGCCGAACTCGCCGCGTTCCACTCCGTGGCCACGCAGCTTCACGTGCTCGGTGAGACGCGAGGGGCCGACGGGGCCTGAGCCGCCCGGTGATGTACGGCGCTGATCAGGGGCGCGACTGCAGATGGAGTACGCCACAGGCCCCCCGAACGGGGGCCGGTCGCCGTATGATCGAGGGAGACGGCCCCGCATGACGGGTCGGCCGCTGGGGAATGGGAACTTCAGCGAGCCGGCACGGCCATGACGGAGACCGGTTGGCCAATTGGCGCAGAGGGGCGGGTTTCACGGGGGCGGTTCCCTGCCTATCCTGAAGGGACCCCCCCGGGTCGCCCCGGCGACTGCACGATGAGGAGGACCACCGTGCCGCTCTCGGAGAACGAGCAACGCATGCTCGAGCAGATGGAGCGAGCGCTGTACGCCGAAGATCCCAAGTTCGCGACAGCGCTCGAGGGAAGCGGGCTGCGTACGTACACCCGGCGACGGGTCTACCAGGCGGTCGCGGGCTTCCTCGTAGGTATTGCGCTTCTCATGGCCGGTATGGTCGCCCAGCAGGTGTGGCTCAGCGTGGTGGGCTTCCTGGTGATGCTGGGCTGTGCGGTACTCGCCGTGACCGGCTGGCGCAAGGCCCCCAAGCCGGGTGAGCAGCCGGCGGCGGACGCCACCGGTCCACAGGCACGCCGTCAAGGACGTCAGAAACGCTCCGTGATGGACCGCATCGACGAGCGTTGGCAGCGCCGCAGGGATGAGCAGCAGGGCGGCCAGTAGCGCCCGGGCAACCGCTCACCAGAACAGCCGGCCGCCGCGTGAGGGGGTGACCACCGTCCGGGTGGTCACCCCCTCACGCGTACCCACGAGCACCCGGCGGGCGCCGTCGGGTCAGCCCTGCTGACCCGACGTCTTCCGCCAGGTCGGCCACGCCGCCGCGACCCGCCGCTTCAGGACCGTCCACCGGTCCGACACCGTCCAGGCCACCCGTACGGCCGAACGCGGGGCAAACCGTGCGCGCAGCCGTGTACCACGGCCGACCGTGGCCCGCAGCCCGGCGGTCGCCGACCGGACGTCCTCCGTCAGTCCCGCCGTCAGGCGCGGGCGCGGCGCGTAGAGCACCTGCTCCACGGCGTCCGCCAGCCGGTGCACCGCGGCCGCGGCCGTCGGGTCGAGGTGTCCGAGCAGGACGATCCGGGCCGCCGCCTTGCGCGGGGTCTGCGACTCCTCCGGCAGGATCCCGAGGTCCCACGCCGTGTCCGTCAGCTCCTGCCAGACCGCGAGGGTGTGCGGGACGGCGTCCGCCTCGCCGCGGCCGTGCGCCCCGAGCCGCACCGCGCGGGCCCGCAGCCGCCACAGCATCGGTGCCAGCGGGATCAGCAGCAGCACGAGACCGGCCAGGGACCAGGCCAGCAGCGCGTACCACGGCGGTCCGCCGCCGCCCGTGACGGGCAGCACCACGGCGGACTCGGTGGAGCAGGCGTCCAGCTTCTTGTCCTGCGGCGAGCAGGTCTCGCTCGCCGAGGGCGCCGCCGACGGTTCCGTCTGCGCGTCCTGGGACGGCAGGGCGGGGTCCGGCACCGAACTGCCCGGCGTGTCCGTGATGGTGTACGACGGGGTCGAGCCACGCGTCGGCGTCGGCTCGAAGCGGGTCCAGCCCACGCCCTCGAAGTACACCTCGGGCCAGGCGTGCGCGTCCCGCAGCCCCACCGACACCGAGCCGTCCGCCTGCGGGGACCCCGGCGCGAAGCCGACCGCGACCCTGGCCGGTATGCCGAGGGAGCGGGCCATCGCCGCCATGGCAAAGGAGAAGTGGACGCAGAAGCCCTCCTTGTCCTTCAGGAACCGGGCGATCGCCTCCGAGCCGCTGCCCACCTCGACCTGTGTGTCGTACTCGAAGCCGCCGTTGACCGCGAAGTAGTCCTGGAGCTTGACCGCCTGCTCGTACGGGTTCGCGGCGCCGGCGGTGACGTCGCGGGCGGTCTGGGAGACCACCTCCGGAAGCGAGTCCGGAAGCTGGGTGTACTCACGTCTCAGCGCCGCCGACGCCTGCGGTGCCGCGGCGAGCTGGTCCGCCGTCGGCTGCACGTTCAGGCTGCGTACCTCGTACTTCAGCCCGCGGGTGGTCTGGCCGTGGTCGCCGACCAGGGTCATGCCGACGGGTTCGTAGCGCCAGTTGCCCGCGACGCGCACGCCGCTGGGCGGGTACGGCATCGGCAGCCAGTTCTGGGCGTACCAGTCCGCCGCCGAGACGAGGGTCCGGGTCTCCGTGCGCTTGACCTCGGGGCCGAGACCAGCCGGGACGGGGAACGTACCGTCCGGCACGTTGGTGATGTGCCGCTTGGACGGCTTCCAGGTGGTGCCGTCGAAGTCGTCCAGGGACACGATGCGCAGGTACAGGTCCGACAGGTCGTCGGAGTCGGTCTGGACGGAGAGGACTTCCTGGTTGTTCTCGACGTTGAGACTGTCCCGCAGGGAGACCAGCGGGTTCACCGCGGAGATCGTGCCGCCGCCCCCCGGGCCGGAACCGACGCCGGTCCTGGCACTGTCCAGCAGCCCGCCGTCCATCGCGGGCAGCGCGAGCGGCACCACCAGGGCGATGCCCAGCGCGAAGGCGCCGATACGCCGTCCGGTGCGGACCGGGGCGACCACGCCGCCCTGCTCCCCGCCCGGGGCGCGCGGCGCGCCGCCGAAGACCCGGCCCCACTGCGAGAGCCGGTCACGTCCCTCGGCCAGGAGCAGCGTCAGATAGCCGGCCGCCGCGACCAGGAACCACAGCCAGTCGGCGCCGCCCTCGGACAGCCCCGCGGCCACCGAATAGAGCGCGAGCAGCGGCAGGCCGGCCGGGGCGGCGCTGCGGAAGGTCACCGCGAGGGTGTCCACCAGCAGCCCGATCACCAGGACGCCGCCGACCAGCATCAGCCGGATGCCGTCGGACTCCAGCGGCGCCGGGATCGCGTACCGGGCGATGTCGTCGCCGCCCTGCTGGAACAGGTCGGCGAAGCGCTGGAAGGCCTGCGGGCCGGGGATCAGCCCGGCGAGCGCCTGCTGCCGGGCGAAGACCACGGTCAGCAGTACCAGCGTGACCATGGCCTGTACGCCGACGGTCAGCGGCCGGGCCAGCGGCACCCGCCGCGCCACCGCGCCCACCCCGGACTGCACCGCCAGCAGGAGGGCCGCCTGCAGAATCCACGTGGCCGGATCCACCAACGGCAACAACGCGCACGCCGCCGTCAGAGTGGCCACCCACGCACACAACGCCAACCGCGCCCGCCCGCTCATCACGTCATCTCCCGACGGGTGGTCGTGACGGGGCCGGTGTGTGCGGGCCGGTGCGGTCGCCCGGGTGCTCCGGGTACCCCCGTGCCCGCGTACGCCACGCGCCGCGCCCGCCCACTCGTCCCCGCCACCCACGTCCGCCCGCCGGTCCGGTCGCGCCCCGCCGGTCGTGTCCGCCCGCTCATCACGTCATCTCCCGACGGGTGGTCGTGACGGGGCCGGTGTGTGCGGGCCGGTGCGGTCGCCCGGGTGCTCCGGGCGCCGCCGTGCCCGCGTACGGCACGCGCCGCGCCCGCCCACTCGTTCCCGCCACCCGCGTCCGCCCGCCGGTCCGGGGACGGCACGACGGGCGCCCGGGTGCTCCGGGTGCCGCCGTGCCCGCGTGTGGCACGCGTCGTGGCCGCCTGCTCGTCCTTGGCGCCTGCGTCCGTCCGCTCATCGCGTCCCCTCCCCGCCGGTCGTCGTCGCGAGGATGGTGCGTTCGTGGTCGGCCAGGCGCCACAGCTCCTCCACGGTGGCGCCCCGTGGCACGGCCACGACGGTCCAGCCGGCCTCGCGCAGCATCCGCAGACGCTCCTCGCTCCTGTCCAACGGACCGGGCACGTCGGCCGGTTCCCGTGCCCAGATCTCGCTGTCCAGGACGAAGGCCACGGCGCCGCCGCTGCGCTGCCGCATCTTGGCGGCCACCGTGGACTGCTCCTCGTCCAGGTCGCCGAAGAACGCCACCAGCAGCCCCTCGTTCCCGCCGCGCAGTACGTCGTACGCCCGGGACAGGCCCGTGCCGTCGGAGTGGTCGATCACGGCGAGGGTGTCCATCATCAGCCCGGCCGCGTCGGCCGTCCCCTGGCTCGCGCCCGCGAAACCGTCGGCGCCCTCGCCGGGCACCGAGTCGCCGGTGTCGGTGAGCAGCCGGACGGAGAAGCCCCGCTCCAGCATGTGCACCAGCACGGACGCCGCGCCCGACACCGCCCACTCGAAGGCCGAGTCGGGGCCCGCCCCCTCGAAGGCCACGACCCGGGTGTCCAGGAGCACCGTGCAGCGAGCGCGCCGCGGCTGCTCCTCGCGGCGCACCATCAGTTCGCCGTAGCGCGCCGTGGAGCGCCAGTGCACCCGGCGCAGATCGTCGCCGTAGCGGTACCCGCGCGGGATCACGTCGTCGTCGCCCGCCAGCGCGAGCGACCGCTGCCGGCCCTCGCCGTACCCCAACGCCTCGCCGCTCAGCCGCACCGGCGGCAGCGCCTCCACGTGCGGGATCACGGTCAGGGTGTCGTGCGCCGAGAAGGACCGGGTCAGCTCGCACAGCCCGAACGGGTCGGTCAGGCGCAGTTGCAGCGGGCCCAGCGGGTACCGGCCGCGCAGATCGGAGCGGACCCGGTAGGACACCTCGCGCCGCCCGCCCGGCTCCACCCGGTCGAGCACGAAGCGGGGGCGCGGGCCGAGCACGTAGGGCACCCGGTCCTGGAGCATCAGCAGACCGGTGGGTAGCCGGGAGACGTTGTCGATGCGCAGATGCACCCGGGCCTCGCTGCCCGCGGGGACCCGCCCGGGGGAGAGCCGGCGACTGCCGGCGACCCGGTAGCGCGTGCGGTACAGCACGGCCGCGCAGACCAGGGGCAGCACGCCGAGCAGCAGCCCGACGCGCAGCAGGTCGCTCTGCCCGAGGACGTACGCGCAGACCGCGGCGGCGATGCCGGCGGCCAGGAAGGAGCGCCCCCGGGTGGTCAGACCGGCCAGGGCGGTCCGGATGCCGCCGCCCTCACCCCGGTCGTCCTCGGACCGGTCCGTCCCCCCGGCGTCCATCACAGCCTCCGCGGCGCTTGCCCGCCGTACGCCGACGTGTCGTGGCCCGCGCCGAGGCCCGCCTGCTGCTGGGGCGCCGCGGGCACCGGGGTGCGCTGAAGGATCTCCTGGACGACCTGCTCGGCGGTGCGCCGGTTGAGCTGGGCCTGCGCCGTCGGCAGCAGACGGTGGGCCAGGACGGCGACCGCGAGAGCCTGCACGTCGTCCGGCAGCGCGTAGTCCCGGCCGCTCAGGGCGGCGGACGCCTTCGACGCGCGCAGCAGATGCAGCGTGGCGCGCGGCGAGGCGCCGAGTCTGAGGTCCGGATGGCTGCGCGTGGCCGACACCAGGTCCACGGCATACCGCCGGATCGGATCCGCCACGTGGACGCCGCGGACCGCCTCGATCAGCTTCAGGATGTCGTGCGCGTGCGCCACCGGCTGGAGATCGTCCAGCGGATTCACCCCGCCGTGCACGTCGAGCATCTGCAGCTCGGCCTCGGTGCTGGGATAGCCGATGGAGACCCGGGCCATGAAACGGTCGCGCTGGGCCTCCGGCAGCGGGTAGGTGCCCTCCATCTCGACCGGGTTCTGCGTCGCCACCACCATGAAGGGGCTGGGCAGCTCGTAGGTCTGGCCGTCGATGGTGACCTGGCGCTCCTCCATCGACTCCAGCAGCGCCGACTGCGTCTTCGGCGACGCCCGGTTGATCTCGTCGCCGATCACGACCTGCGCGAAGATCGCACCCGGTTTGAACTCGAAGTCCCGGCGCTGCTGGTCCCAGATGGACACCCCGGTGATGTCCGAGGGCAGCAGGTCCGGCGTGAACTGGATCCGGCGCACGGAACAGTCGATGGACCGCGCCAGCGCCTTGGCCAGCATCGTCTTGCCGACTCCCGGGACATCCTCGATCAGCAGATGACCCTCGGCGAGCAGCACGGTCAGCGAGAGCCGCACGACCTCGGGCTTGCCCTCGATCACATCCTCCACCGAACCGCGGACACGCTCGACCACAGCGGTCAGATCTTCCCCCACGCTCCCGTACGTTCGCGCGGCGGCGCCCCCATGGCTCGCCTGATCGTCATAGGTCGTCACCCGGCCCTCCTCGGCCTTTCCCCGCACTCCCTGAGAAGCGGGGGTACCCCAACTTGCCGGGCCGGCCCCGCACCGCGGACCGGCCCACCCCGAATCACGGACACCGCCCGGAAAAAGTTCCGGGCGACACCACTTCCCGCATTCTTGCTGCCGTTACCGATTCGTGTCACTCGCCTGTGGACAACTGGCCGCGATATGTCGGTCCTTACGGCATTTGCGGTGCTTGCCCGGCGAGAATCGTCGGCGCGGGCCACCCGGTCCGGGCCACCCGGTCACGGGCCACCCGGTCAGGCGGGGTCGACCTCGCGCAGCAGGCCCGTCCTCACGTCGAAGACGAAACCGCGCACGTCCTCGGTGTGCAGCAGGAACGGCGAGGTGCGCACCCGCTCGATCGACTGCCGCACGTCCTGGTCGGCGTCCCGGAAGGCCTCCACCGCCCACACGGGACGCTGGCCGACCTCCAGTTCCAGGTCGTGCCGGAAGTCCTCGGTGATGGACTCCATGCCGCAGTTGGTGTGGTGGATGAGGGCCACGCTGCGGGTGCCGAGTGCCCGCTGGCTGATGGTCAGGGAGCGGATCACGTCGTCGGTGACCACACCGCCCGCGTTGCGGATCGTGTGACAGTCACCGAGCTTCAGGCCGAGCGCGGCGTGCAGGTCCAGGCGGGCGTCCATGCAGGCCACGACGGCGACACGCTGTACGGGGCGGGCGTCCATCCCGGGGTCCCCGAACGCCGCGGCGTAGCGCTCGTTCGCCTCGACGAGCCGGTCGGTGACGGTGTGGTCGCCGTCTATGGCGGATTCGGAGCCGGCGGGTACCGATGCAGAAGTCGTCATATCCATGACGTTACTGGCCGTCCCCGGCCAGGGCCCGCTGTGGAGGGGGACAAAGAACATCATCAAGGCTTGTTGTGAGCCAACCCACAGGGTGGTGCGAACACGTCCGTACGAGTGAAAAGCCGCGCGGCACCGGTTTGCGGACGCCGGCCTCCGCGACGCGCAGGCCGGTTGATTGACCGGGCGACACGGTGGACTAAAGTGACGCGAAGCGGGAGGCGAGGTTCTCCCTGCTGGACTGATTTCCCCGGAGACCTGGGCGACGTCCCGCCAGATCTCCCCACGTGCGCGGCGCGTACGTACGGCTCGGCCTCCTCCCGCTCCCGGCCGGCCGACGCTTTTGGCGCCGGCAGGCCTCCCCTTCAGATGCGAGCGGGAGGGGACCCGGCAGTGCGTGACGCCGCGCCGGACCTGAGAGGCCGTCCCACTTGAGCCAGAGTCGACACGTCCCGGTGATGCTCCAGCGGTGTCTGGACCTGCTGGCGCCCGCCCTCACCGAGCCGGGGTCCGTGGTCGTCGACTGCACGCTGGGACTCGGCGGGCACAGCGAGGCGCTGCTCGACCGGTTCCCCGAGGCCCGGCTCGTCGCCCTCGACCGGGACAAGGAGGCCCTGCGCCTGTCCGGCGAGCGGCTCGCCCCGTACGGGGAGCGCGCCACCCTCGTGCACGCCGTCTACGACGAGTTGCCGGACGTACTCGACCGGCTCGGCGTCCCCCGCGTCCAGGGCGTGCTGTTCGACCTCGGCGTCTCCTCCATGCAGCTCGACGAGGCGGACCGGGGCTTCGCGTACGCCCAGGACGCCCCGCTCGACATGCGGATGGACCAGACGACCGGCATGAGCGCCGCCGAGGTCCTCAACACCTACCCGCCCGGCGAACTCGTCCGCATCCTGCGGGCGTACGGCGAGGAGAAGCAGGCCAAGCGGATCGTGTCCGCCGTCGTGCGCGAGCGCGAGAAGGAGCCGTTCGCCAACAGCGCCCGGCTGGTGGAGCTGATCCGCGCCGCACTGCCGCAGGCCGCCAAGCGCACCGGAGGCAACCCGGCCAAGCGCACCTTCCAGGCCCTGCGCATCGAGGTCAACGGCGAGCTGTCCGTCCTGGAGCGGGCGATCCCGGCCGCCGTCGAGTCGCTCGCCGTCGGCGGACGGATCGCGGTGCTGTCGTACCAGTCGCTGGAGGACCGGCTGGTCAAGCAGGTGCTCGCGGCCGGCGCAGCGAACACCGCGCCGCCCGGCCTGCCGGTCGTCCCGGAGCGCTACGCGCCCAGGCTGGGGCTGCTCACGCGCGGTGCCGAACTTCCCACCGAGGAGGAGATCGCCGAGAACCGGCGAGCGGCACCGGCACGGCTGCGCGGGGCCGAGCGCATCAGGGAGTCCATCGGGTGAAGCGCGTGAGGCAGTCCGGGCGCGGGTGCGCACGGCACCCGGCCGAGGGGAGGGTCAGTGAGTAGGAAACCCGAACTGAAGGGGAGGGCGGCCCGGCTCGCCCTGCTCATCCCGACCGGCGGCAACCGCGGCCAGGCGGCCCGCGCGCCCTTCGTCCTCCTGGTCGTCGTCCTGCTCGGCGGCGGCCTCATCGGGCTCCTGGTGCTG
>NZ_JAGMUO010000030.1 GCF_019049325.1 Streptomyces sp. AC512_CC834
GCATCTGCCCCTGCTCCCGCACCCCCGGCTTCGGCGGCTGAGGAAACCGTCGTCGTTCCTCCCCCTCCACCCGAGTCGGTGTCCGCTGCCGAGCCTGTGCGGGCGCCCCTGCCGAGGCCTGCCGCCGCTTCCGCGCCGGTGCCCGCGTCGGCCCTTGCCGAGCCTGTGCCGGCCTCTGCTGCCGGTCCTGGGCGACCGGGGCCTGTGTCCGCCCCGGGGGACCCCACCGCACCTGTGCTCCGCTCCGTCGCCGACCCCCTGGACCACCCCGATCCGTACACCGCCGCCCAGGCCGCGGCCACGGAGAGCCTGATCCGCTGCTGGACCCGGGAGGCCGACGTACCCGCCCCCGACAACGGCGTCCTCCACGTGCCGCTCCCGGCCTGGGGTGCGGGTGCGGCCCTGGCCGTTCCCGTCCACTACTGGTCCCCGACCGGGCTGCACCGCTTCGGCCTCCCACGCCTGGCCGGCGCGCCCGCCCCGGCGCCCCCCGTGGACGCGGTCACGCTGGCCGCGCTGCTTGTGCGGGAGACGGCCGGCGCCCCGGGCCCGGACGCTCCCGACCTCGTCGCGCGTGTCGCCGACTCCGTCCGCCGCACCGCCGTATTCCTCCGCGATCGCGAGGCACGCCCCGACTGCGACACCGGTCATCCGGCGCCGCCGCCCCCCGACCTGTTCCTCGCCGCCGAGCAGGCGCTTCTCCTCGGGCACCCGCTGCATCCCACCCCGAAGAGCCGCGAAGGCCTCACCGAGGCGGAGGCGCGCCGGTACTCACCGGAACTGCGCGGCTCCTTCCCCCTGCACTGGGTGGCCGTCGCGCCCTGCGTACTGGCCGCCGACTCGGCCTGGACCGAGCGCGGCCGCCCGGTCACCGCGCCCATGCTCACCGCGCGCCTGGCCGCGGACGATCCGGCGCCGCCGGACGGATACGCGGTCCTTCCGATGCACCCCTGGCAGTTCCGCGCGGTCATGCACCGGCCCGGGCCCGCCGCACTGCTGGCCGCCGGGCTGCTCAGGGACCTCGGAGTCCAGGGTGCCCCATGGCATCCCACCTCCTCCCTGCGGACCGTGCACCGCACCGGTGCCCCCGCCATGCTCAAGCTCTCCCTGGCCCTGCACATCACCAACTCCCGACGGGAGAACCTCCGCAAGGAACTCCACCGCGGGGTCGAGGTCCACCGGCTGCTGCGCCGCGGCCTGTCCCGCCAGTGGCAGGCGGCCCATCCGGACTTCGACGTCGTCCGCGACCCGGCCTGGCTCGCCGTCGACGGACCGGACGGCAGGCCCGTGCGCGGGCTGGACGTCGTCATCCGCCACAACCCCTTCCGGCCCACGGACGACGTGTCCTGCGTGGCCGGTCTCGTCGCGCCGCGACCGCACGCGCGCGTGGACGGCTCCGACCCGCACCCCGCTGCCGCCTCCGTCCCGCGCTCCCGGCTGGCCGAGGTCGTCACCCGGCTCGCCGGGCGGACCGGCCGCCCGCGCGGAGCCGTCGCCGCCGAGTGGTTCCTGCGCTACCTGCACCACGTCGTACGTCCCGTCCTGTGGCTGGACGCCCACGCGGGAATCGCCCTGGAGGCGCACCAGCAGAACACGCTCGTGCTCCTGGACGCCGACGGCTGGCCCGCCGGCGGCCGCTACCGCGACAACCAGGGCTACTACTTCCGCGAGTCCCGGCGCGCGGAACTCGACGCCAGGCTGCCCGGGATCGCGGAGCACAGCGACACCTTCGTGGCCGACGAGGTGACCGACGAGCGCTTCGCGTACTACCTCGCCGTCAACAACGTGTTCGGCCTCATCGGCGCCTTCGGCTCCCAGCGTCTCGCCGACGAACGGCTGCTGCTGGCCGCCTTCCGCCACTTCCTCGGCACGCTCTCCTCGGGCCCGGCCCCCATGGGCGGTTCGCTCCCGGCACGTCTCCTCGACTCGCCCGTCCTGCGTTGCAAGGCCAACCTGCTGACCCGTTTGCACGGCCTCGACGAACTCGTCGGCCCGGTGGACACCCAGTCCGTCTACGTCACGATCACCAACCCGCTGCGCGCCTGACCGGCTCGCCGCCGCCCTCTCACCGGCCCACTTCACTCCGCCCCAGCCCACTTCACACTCCGCCCTCCCGAAAGAGCGACACCTTGTCTTCCACGCCACCCACCGACGCGAGCGCCGACGACACCCTGGACCTGCACCTGCCCGACGACTTCCTCGCCCTCTTCGGGAACGCGGGTCCTGAGGGCACGGAGCACGCGGAGGCGGGCGCGACACCGGCCGGTCAGGACCTGCTCGACCGCGTCGCCGACTGGGGCCCGGCCCTCACCCCCGCGGGCGTGTTCCAGTTGGTGCCCGTCCGCGTCGAACGGGACGTTCCGCTGGTCGCCCGCTGGATGAACGACCCCGCCGTCGCCGCGTACTGGGAGCTGACCGGGCCGCGGAGCGTGACGGAGGACCACGTGCGGGCGCAGCTCACCGGCGACGGTCGCAGCGTGCCGTGCGTCGGGGTGCTGGACGGGGTGCCGATGAGCTACTGGGAGATCTACCGGGCCGACCTCGACCCGTTGGCCCGGTACTGTCCCGTCCGGCCGCACGACACCGGCATCCACCTCCTGATCGGCGATGACGCCGACCGTGGGCAGGGCATCGGGACCACGCTGATCAGGACCGTCACCGACCTCGTCCTGGCCGGACGGCCCGCCTGCACGCGGGTGCTCGCCGAACCTGACGTCCGCAACACCCCCTCCGTCGCCGCGTTTCTCGGCGCGGGGTTCCGGTTCGCCGCTGAGGTCGACCTGCCCGCCAAGCGAGCCGCCCTCCTGGTCCGCGAGCGCACGGCGCCCGAATTCCCGTGACTCCCGCGACTCCAGTGACATTCGTGATGCCCGTGATTCCCGGTCCCGCCCCATCAGGAGCCACCCTTGCCCCGGCTGTCCCCACCTGCCCTCCGGCCTCTTCCGTCCCTCGCGCCCGCCTTGCCCGCCCGTTTGTCAGTCCCGGGCCGTAGGGTGGTCGCGCTATGACGAAGCCCTCACTCCCCGAACTCCTGCACGCCGCCGTCACCGCCGTCGGCGGCACGGAGCGTCCCGGCCAGGTGACCATGGCCGGAGCCGTCGAGGAAGCCATCGACGGTGGCTCCCATCTGCTGGTCCAGGCCGGCACCGGCACCGGAAAGTCACTGGGTTACCTGGTGCCCGCGCTGGCGCACGGGGCGGGGGGTCCCCCGGGCGAAGCCGCCGGGAGGGTCGTCGTGGCCACGGCGACCCTGGCCCTGCAGCGCCAGCTCGTCGAGCGGGACCTGCCCCGTACGGTCGACGCGCTCCACCCCCAACTGCGCCGCCGCCCGGAGTTCGCGATGCTCAAGGGCAGGTCGAACTACCTGTGCCTGCACCGCCTGCACGAGGGAGTCCCGCAGGACGAGGAGGAGGGCCTCTTCGACCAGTTCGAGGCCGCCGCTCCCACCAGCAAGCTGGGCCAGGACCTGCTGCGGATGCGCGACTGGGCGGACGCGACCGAGACCGGTGACCGGGACGACCTCACGCCGGGCGTCTCCGACCGCGCCTGGTCGCAGGTGTCGGTGTCCTCCCGGGAGTGCCTCGGCGCCTCGAAGTGCGCCTACGGCGCCGAGTGCTTCGCCGAGATGGCCCGCGAGCGCGCCAAGCTCTCCGAGGTGGTCGTCACCAACCACGCGCTGCTCGCCATCGACGCCATTGAGGGCGCCCCCGTCCTGCCGCCGCACGAGGTGCTGATCGTCGACGAGGCGCACGAGCTGGTCTCCCGGGTCACCGGGGTCGCCACCGGCGAGCTCACGCCCGGCCAGGTCAACCGCGCGGTGCGCCGCGCCGCGAAGCTGGCCAACGAGAAGGCCGCCGACCAGCTCCAGACCGCCGCGGAGGGCTTCGAGCGGCTGATGGAGCTGGCGCTGCCGGGCCGCCTCGAGGAGATCCCGGAGGACCTCGGATACGCGCTGATGGCGCTGCGCGACGCCTGCCGCACGGTCATCTCCGCGATCGGCGCGACCCGCGACAAGTCCGTGCAGGACGAGGACGCCGTCCGCAAGCAGGCACTGGCCTCCGTCGAGTCCGTGCACGACGTGGCGGAGCGGATCACGAACGGCTCCGAGTGGGACGTCGTCTGGTACGAGCGACACGAGCCCCGCGGCGGAGCCGCATATCGACACAGTGGTGCCTCGCTGCGCGTCGCACCCATGTCCGTCGCGGGCCTGCTGCGCGAGAAGCTGTTCACCGACCGCTCGGTCGTCCTGACCTCCGCGACCCTGAAGCTGGGCGGCGACTTCAACGGCGTCGGGGCGTCGCTGGGCCTCGCCCCCGAGGGCACCGAGGGCGACGACGTGCCCCAGTGGAAGGGCGTCGACGTGGGCTCCCCCTTCGACTACCGCAAGCAGGGCATCCTCTACGTCGCCAAGCACCTGGCGCGCCCCGCCCGGGACGGCGACCGCGGCGACATGCTCGACGAGCTCACCGAGCTGGTCCAGGCGGCGGGCGGCCGCACGCTCGGCCTGTTCTCCTCGATGCGCGCGGCCCAGATGGCCGCCGAGGAGCTGCGCTCGCGCATCCCGGAGTATCCGATCCTCCTCCAGGGCGAGGAGACGCTCGGCGAGCTGATCAAGAACTTCGCCGCCGACCCGAGGACCTGCCTCTTCGGCACGCTGTCACTGTGGCAGGGGGTCGACGTTCCCGGGCCGAGCTGCCAACTGGTCGTCATGGACAAGATCCCCTTCCCGCGCCCGGACGACCCCCTGATGAGCGCCCGCCAGAAGGCGGTGGAGGAGGCCGGGGGCAACGGCTTCATGGCGGTCGCCGCGACGCACGCCGCGCTGCTGATGGCCCAGGGCGCGGGCCGGCTCGTCCGGGCGTCCGGCGACCGCGGTGTGGTCGCCGTACTGGACCAGCGGCTGGCGACGGCCCGGTACGGGAGCTATCTGAAGGCGTCCCTGCCCGACTTCTGGTTCACCACGGACCGCAACCAGGTCCGCAAGTCGCTCGCCGCGATCGACGCGAAGGCACGGCAGACCGAGGTCGCAGGTCAGACCGAGGGCGCAGGCCAGGCGGAGAGCGCGGGGCCGGTGGAGGGCGACTGACTGCTCGCCGCGGCCCGCCCCGCGCCCTGCCGGGGCCGCCGGACCCCGCACAGCGCGGGGCCCCGGAACCGGCGCAGAGGTTCCGGGGCCCGGTCGGGTCGGCGGGTCGCCGTCACGGCGTACCCGCCCGCCGCGGCGCTCAGACGCGGCGCAGTACGGCCACCACCTTGCCGAGGATGGTCGCGTCGTCACCGGGGATCGGCTCGTACGCCGAGTTGTGCGGGAGGAGCCAGACGTGGCCGTCCTCGCGCTTGAAGCGCTTGACGGTGGCCTCGCCGTCGAGCATCGCGGCCACGATGTCGCCGTTCTCGGCGACGGGCTGGCGGCGGACCGTGACCCAGTCGCCGTCGCAGATCGCGGCCTCGATCATGGAGTCGCCGACGACCTTCAGGACGAACAGCTCACCGTCGCCGACCAGTTGCCGGGGGAGCGGGAAGACGTCCTCGACGGACTCCTCGGCGAGGATCGGACCACCGGCGGCGATGCGTCCGACCAGCGGGACATACGACGCGGCCGGCTTTCCGGCGGTGTCCGTGGGCTGCACCGAGGCGGCCTGGTCGGAGCCGCGCACCTCGTAGGCGCGCGGACGGTGCGGGTCGCGGCGCAGGAAGCCCTTGCGCTCCAGTGCCATGAGCTGGTGTGCGACGGACGAGGTGCTGGAGAGACCGACGGCCTGGCCGATCTCCCGCATCGACGGCGGGTATCCGCGTCGCTGCACCGAGTCGCGGATCACCTCGATCACCCGGCGCTGGCGGTCGGTGAGTCCCGAGCTGTCCGCCCGGATGCCGGGAGGTCGTCCCGGCATGGAGCGCTTGTGCCCCTCGGGATTCACGGCGTCGTTCATCGCGTTCACCGGCTCAGGTCGGCCCTGGGGGCGGTCCTGGGCAGTGATGGTGGCACTGTCGGCGGTGGTGGTCACGTCGGCCCCTCTCGATGGTCTCCCTGCTGCACAACGGTAGTAGCTTTCGAAAGGTTGCGCCAAACACACGTTCGAGTGAAAAACCGCGAATCACTCGCCCGCATCGCATGTCTGGGTGTATGGCTACCGTGGTGCCTGGCGGACAAAAGGGCTCATTGCTGTACTCTTCACCGCCGTGGTGACAACCTCGGGGATGTCGCTCCAGTCTGCCATCCGGCATCCCGTTCGACGGGGCGGGTCTCCCATCCCTCGCGGTAGTCCCACGCCCCCTCCTCGCGGTGCCCACCGTATCTCCGCATGCTCCTGGGGGATACGGCTGTGCGCGTGTCCCCCGGCGCCCGCGTCACGACCCTGCGCGCGTGGGGCCGCCGTGTCCGCGTGGCAGTGCGGACGCGTACGTACAGGCGCGACACGCGTGCAAGGCGTGAATGTGTGCGCCAATCCCCACATGTAGTGGTTGGATTGCAGCAGCAGCCCACAAGTTGTGGTCCCCCGGGTCTTCGAGCCCGCCGCGATCGCCTATGCTGGGGGCTGCTTCGAGGGGCCTGAAGGGCCTTTCGAGGCCATTGAGTCTGCTGTGAGGAGGGTTCGGAGTCCATGCACTGCCCCTTCTGCAGGCACCCCGACAGCCGTGTCGTCGACAGCCGTACGACCGACGACGGCACGTCGATCCGCAGGCGCCGCCAGTGTCCTGACTGCTCCCGTCGGTTCACGACCGTGGAGACGTGCTCGCTCATGGTGGTGAAGCGGTCCGGGGTCACCGAACCGTTCAGCCGCACCAAGGTCATCAACGGTGTACGCAAGGCCTGCCAGGGCCGGCCCGCCACCGAGGACGCGCTCGCCCAGCTCGGCCAGCGGGTCGAGGAGGCGGTGCGGGCCACCGGAAGCGCCGAGCTGACCACCCACGACGTGGGGCTGGCCATCCTCGGCCCCTTGCAGGAGCTCGACCTCGTCGCCTATCTGCGATTCGCCTCCGTCTATCGGGCGTTCGACTCGCTGGAGGACTTCGAGGCCGCGATCGCGGAACTGAGAGAGACGACGGGGCATCCCGGCGCAGACGACGACGCCGGCGCGGGGAGCCAGGGGAACGACCGCGGGTCCACGGGGGCGGGACAGGTCCCCGAACCCGCAGGCGCCGCCGACTGACACGGCGGGCCGGCCCGGACTTCGGCGCCCGGGCCCGGCCGGACGGCGGCGAGTGAGAAAGACCTGTTGCGGGCGGGACGTGAGATGCCCGCAACACCAGACAGCACACCGTGCCACGGGAACAATCGCGGCACTTCAGGGCGTTTTCGCCCGTACAGGGAGGCGGCATGACAGAGACGGCGAGCGGTCCGGCACGGAGTACCCGTGCCAAGGGCACCAAGGCGGGCAAGGGGCTCCGCGTCGAACGCGTCCACACCACTCCCGGCGTCCACCCCTACGACGAGGTGGCCTGGGAGCGTCGTGACGTCGTCATGACCAACTGGCGCGACGGCTCGGTCAACTTCGAGCAGCGTGGCGTCGAGTTCCCCGAGTTCTGGTCGGTGAACGCGGTCAACATCGTCACCAGCAAGTACTTCCGCGGTGCCGTGGGCACCCCGCAGCGCGAGGTGAGCCTGAAGCAGCTCATCGACCGCATCGTGAAGACGTACCGGAAGGCCGGCGAGGACAACAAGTACTTCGCCTCGCCCGCCGACGCCGAGATCTTCGAGCACGAGCTGGCGTACGCCCTCCTGCACCAGATCTTCAGCTTCAACAGCCCCGTCTGGTTCAACGTGGGCACGCCCCAGCCGCAGCAGGTCTCCGCCTGCTTCATCCTGTCCGTCGACGACTCCATGGAGTCGATCCTCGACTGGTACAAGGAAGAGGGCATGATCTTCAAGGGCGGCTCCGGCGCCGGCCTGAACCTCTCCCGGATCCGCTCCTCCAAGGAACTGCTCTCCTCCGGCGGCAACGCCTCGGGACCGGTCTCCTTCATGCGCGGCGCCGACGCCTCCGCCGGCACGATCAAGTCAGGTGGCGCCACCCGCCGCGCCGCCAAGATGGTCATTCTCGACGTCGACCACCCCGACATCGAGGACTTCATCCAGACCAAGGTCTCGGAGGAGGAGAAGATCCGCGCCCTGCGCGACGCGGGCTTCGACATGGACCTGGGCGGCGACGACATCACGTCCGTCCAGTACCAGAACGCCAACAACTCGGTCCGTGTGAACGACACGTTCATGAAGGCCGTCCAGGACGGCGGCAAGTTCGGCCTGACGTCCCGCATGACCGGCGAGGTCATCGAGGAGGTCGACGCCAAGGCGCTCTTCCGCAAGATGGCCGAGGCCGCCTGGGCCTGCGCCGACCCGGGCATCCAGTACGACGACACCATCAATCAGTGGCACACCTGCCCGGAGTCCGGCCGCATCAACGGCTCGAACCCGTGCAGCGAGTACATGCACCTGGACAACACGTCCTGCAACCTCGCCTCGCTGAACCTGATGAAGTTCCTGAAGGACGACGGCAAGGGCAACCAGTCCTTCGACGCCGAGCGCTTCTCGAAGGTCGTCGAGCTCGTCATCACCGCGATGGACATCTCCATCTGCTTCGCGGACTTCCCGACCCAGAAGATCGGCGAGAACACCCGCGCCTTCCGCCAGCTCGGCATCGGCTACGCCAACCTCGGCGCCCTGCTGATGGCGACCGGCCACGCGTACGACTCCGACGGCGGCCGTTCCCTGGCCGGCGCCATCACCTCCCTGATGACCGGAACCTCGTACCGGCGCTCCGCCGAACTCGCCGCGATCGTCGGCCCGTACGACGGCTACGCCCGCAACGCCAAGCCGCACCTGCGGGTCATGAAGCAGCACTCGGACGAGAACGCCAAGGCCGTCCGCGTGGACGACCTCGACACGCCGATCTGGGCCGCCGCCACCGAGGCCTGGCAGGACGTGCTGCGACTCGGCGAGAAGAACGGCTTCCGCAACGCGCAGGCCTCCGTCATCGCCCCGACCGGCACCATCGGTCTGGCGATGTCCTGCGACACCACCGGCCTCGAGCCCGACCTCGCCCTGGTCAAGTTCAAGAAGCTGGTCGGCGGCGGCTCGATGCAGATCGTCAACGGCACCGTCCCGCAGGCCCTGCGCCGCCTGGGCTACCAGGAGGAGCAGATCGAGGCGATCGTCGATCACATCGCCGAGCACGGCAATGTGATCGACGCCCCCGGCCTCAGGCCCGAGCACTACGAGGTCTTCGACTGCGCCATGGGCGAGCGCTCCATCTCCGCGATGGGCCACGTCCGCATGATGGCCGCGATCCAGCCGTGGATCTCCGGCGCCCTCTCCAAGACGGTCAACCTGCCGGAGTCGGCGACCGTCGAGGACGTCGAGGAGGTCTACTTCGAGGCCTGGAAGATGGGCGTCAAGGCGCTCGCCATCTACCGCGACAACTGCAAGGTCGGCCAGCCGCTCTCCGCCAAGACCAAGGAGAAGCCCGCGACGGACGCCGCCGCGGAGAAGGCCGAGGCGACCATCCGCGAGACGGTCGAGAAGGTCGTCGAGTACCGCCCGGTACGCAAGCGCCTCCCGAAGGGCCGGCCCGGCATCACCACCTCCTTCACGGTCGGCGGCGCCGAGGGCTACATGACCGCCAACTCCTACCCGGACGACGGTCTCGGCGAGGTCTTCCTCAAGATGTCCAAGCAGGGCTCGACCCTCGCGGGCATGATGGACGCCTTCTCCATCGCCGTCTCCGTCGGCCTCCAGTACGGCGTGCCGCTGGAGACCTACGTCTCGAAGTTCACCAACATGCGCTTCGAGCCGGCCGGTATGACGGACGACCCGGACGTGCGGATGGCGCAGTCGATCGTCGACTACATCTTCCGCCGCCTGGCGCTGGACTTCCTGCCCTTCGAGACGCGCTCGGCGCTCGGCATCCACTCCGCCGAGGAGCGCCAGCGCCACCTGGAAACGGGTTCGTACGAATCGTCCGACGACGAGGTCGACGTCGAGGGCCTGGCCCAGTCGGCGCCGCGCGCCCAGGAGCTGAAGGCCGTCGCCACGCCGAAGGCCGAGGTCGAGGCGGCCAAGCCCGCTCCGCAGCAGGCGCACACCAGCGCCGAACTGGTGGAGATGCAACTGGGCATCCAGGCCGACGCCCCGCTGTGCTTCTCCTGCGGCACGAAGATGCAGCGCGCCGGTTCCTGCTACATCTGCGAGGGCTGCGGCTCGACCAGCGGCTGCAGCTAACGCTGACGCGTAGCGCCACATGAGTAAGGGGCGTCCGCCATGGCGGACGCCCCTTACTCATGCACTGACCGCCCTTCTCGATCGCTTCGATCGCCTCGCTCGTTCGCCTTGGCCACGCCGCTCGCACCGGCGCGGTCAGGGCCGGCGCGTCGCGCCCATCGTGGCGGCGAACGTGGCGGGATCGCCCTCGAAGCCGTGTACGCCGGCCCGGAACTCCCAGGCTCCCGTCTCGTCCCGGACGAACTCCGCGACCGTCGCCGCGGTGGCCCCCAGGACGCCGCCGAAGTCCTCCGTGGCCAGGTCCGTGTACCCCTCCCGGATGCGCAGGCCCGGGTGGGTCACGTCGCCGAAGGTCCGGTCCTCGGTGCCCTGCTGGATGGCGACGCCCACCACCACGCGCGCGTACCGGGCGTCTAGCCGCTCCAGCTCCAGCGTCATGACCTCGTCGAAACCGAAGCCCTTGCCGTCCTTGCTGTCCCGGTTGAGATAGATGGTCCCGTCGGGGGAGCGGCTGTCGAAGTGCACCACGTACGACGGGCTGCCGTATGGATCGTCGGCCGGATAGGTCCCGGCGACGAGGTCCAGGTCGGCGGGTGGCTGCCCCGCCGGATTCGGGTCCCACCGCAGCGCGACCTCGACCTTGCGCATGCCCTTGCTGAGGCCGTTCACAGACTTCCCCTTCCCAGGTCCCCCGCCCTGCCCGGCCATCTGAACTGCCGAGCGGTGACGGCCTGTTGTCCATCCTGCCACGCACAGAGACGGAGGTGCGGACAAGTGGTCCCGTGGAGAGTGACCGGTGCCACGTTCCCTGGCCTTACCATGGCGCGGTGCTGGTCAAGTGGATTCGCTGCACCGTGGTGGACCGCCGCGGTTTCGAGCGGGGGCAGCGGAAATGGGCGGGGCTTCCGGGGGAGCCGGGCTTTCGGGGACAGGGGGGTGGCTGGAGCCGGGGACGGCCGGACGTGGCGCACGTCTTCGCCTTCTGGGAGAGCCGTGCCTTCTACGACTCCTTCATGGCCCGCTCCCACGACAGGCTGGCCTCCGCCCAGATGGGCACCTTCAAGGACGCCCAGGTCAGGCTCTTCGACTACCGGTTCGACGTGAAGACCGGGTTCGAGCCGCGCTTCACCGACGCCGACCTGCTGCGGGTGGCGCTGTGCCGGGTCCACGAGGAGCGGGCCGAGCACTACGTCCTCATGCAGGAGAAGGTCTGGAACCCCGCGATGGCCGGCTCGCCCGGAATGATCCGCGGCCTGTTCGGCGAGGCGCCGGGGAACACGTACAACGAGTACCTCGTGCTCTCCATGTGGCGGTCGGCCGCCGAGCACGGCAAGTACCGCACCGAGCGGGTGGAGCGGCTCGCCCTGCGCGCCCAGACGGAGGCGGACGTCGCGGCGCTGACGGGGGACATCATTCAACTGGAACCCTCCTGGACCGTTTGAGATCCGGACCCACCGGTGACCGTCAGTGACCCGCCAGTCCCCGCCCACGTGTGGAATCTGTGTGACGTACGCCGTATGGGGCCCGTACGAGTGCTTGGTTCCACCCGACTCGATCTAGGGTTCTGGCATGGCACGACCACGGCGCATCGTTCTTGTCCGGCACGGCGAGTCGACCGGCAACGTCGATGACACCGTGTACGAGCGCGAACCCGACCACGCGCTGGCCCTCACCGACCGGGGCCGGACGCAGGCGGAGGAGACCGGCAAAGGGCTTCGCGAGGTGTTCGGCCGCGAGCGGGTCAGCGTGTACGTCTCCCCGTACCGCCGCACCCACGAGACGCTCCGCGCCTTCCACCTCGACCCCGAACTCATACGGATACGCGAGGAGCCCCGGCTGCGTGAGCAGGACTGGGGCAACTGGCAGGACCGCGACGACGTGCGCCTCCAGAAGGCCTACCGCGACGCCTACGGGCACTTCTTCTACCGCTTCGCCCAGGGCGAGTCCGGTGCCGACGTGTACGACCGGGTCGGCGGCTTCCTGGAGAGCCTGTTCCGCAGCTTCGAGGACCCCGGCCATCCGCCGAACGTGCTCCTGGTGACCCATGGGCTCGCCATGCGGCTGTTCTGCATGAGGTGGTTCCACTGGACGGTCGCGGAGTTCGAGTCGCTGTCCAACCCCGGGAACGCCGAGATGCGGATGCTCGTTCTCGGTGAGGACGGCAGGTACACCCTTGACCGGCCCTTCGAACGCTGGCGAGATCCGGAACCGTACGGGATCACCGGATAGAGTGGCAGGGCGATGACCGCTCATTCATCTCCTGACGGGCGCCTGGACCGGGCCCTGTCCAGCCTGCGCGGCCTTTCGGTGGGCGACGCGCTGGGCTCACAGTTCTTCGTCCCCGCGAACTATCCGCTGCTCAAGCGCCGCGAGCTGCCGCCCGGCACCTGGCAGTGGACCGACGACACGGAGATGGCCTGCTCCGTGGTCTCCGTCCTGGCCACCCACCACCGCGTCGACCAGGACGCGCTGGCGCTCTCCTTCGCCCGGCACCACGACTTCGACCGGGGCTACGGCCCGGCGGTCAACCGGCTGCTGCGGCTGGTCAGGGAAGGCGGCGACTGGCGCGAGCTGGCCGCGGCGCTGTTCAACGGGCAGGGCTCCTGGGGCAACGGCGCCGCCATGCGCATCGCGCCGCTCGGCGCCTGGTACGCGGACGATCCGGAACAGGCGACCCACCAGGCGGAGATCTCGGCCTACCCGACGCACCAGCACCGTGAGGCGGTGGTCGGCGCCATGGCCGTCGCGGCGGCGGCGTCGCTGGCCGCGGATCCGGCCGGCCCGCCCAGTGCGCACGCGCTCCTCGACGGGGTGATCGCACTGGTACCGAAGAGCGCGGTGGGCGCCGGCCTGCGCCGCGCCCGGGACATGCTCGACTACGCCGACGCGGCCACCGTCGCGGCGGTACTGGGCTGTGGCCGGCGCACGACCGCGCATGACACGGTTCCCTTCGCTCTCTGGTCCGCCGCCCGAGCCCTTGGAGCGTACGAGACCGCGTTCTGGACGACCGCCCAGGTCGGCGGTGACGTGGACACGACCTGCGCCATCGTGGGCGGCGTGATCGCGGCCGGGAAGGCGGGGGTGCCGCCGGCCGAGTGGGCGGGGCGGGTCGAGGCGCTGCCCGCCTGGATGGCGGCCCCGGCCTGACGACTCCACGTGGAGACTCTCCGTGTGTGACGGGAACTCTCCGTGACCACTTGCCCGTTGTCGTGACAACCGCTGTGCGAGGCCTCGGCCCCGCACGGGCCCGGGAAGGTCACGAGGGGGTGGGACGTGGGGGTGCTCTCGGTGTTCGTCGCGCTGTTGGCCGTCGTCGTGCCCGTCATCCTGCGCGGTCGGCCGACGACGCCGGCGACCGCGTGCCGACGGGGCCCGTCCCGGCGGGCGTGTGGGACGCCCGCCGGTGTCCCCCGCCCGGCCCGCGGTGCCGCAGGGTCAGCCCGCTCCCGGCCCGGCCGAGCCGGACAGGGCCTCCAGGTCGCTCTTGCGTACCCGGATCACCAGCCACGCCGTGGCCAGGGCGAGTACGGCCATGGCGGCGGCCGGGATGAAGGCGGCCGAGATGCCCTGTGCCAGCACGTCGTGCGCCCAGGGCGCCGGGAGCTGGTGCGTCTGGGCGAACTCAGCCTGCTGTTGCGGCGAAGCGTTGGTGAGGAAGTCCGGCACCTGCTTCTCCGCCTCGTTCTTGCCGGCGGTGCCGAAGACCGTCGTCAGGATGGCGAGGCCGATCGATCCGCCCACCTGCTGCATCGCGTTCAGCAGACCGGACGCCGCACCCGCCTCGTGCTGGGCGACTCCGGAGACCGCGGTCAGCGTCAGTGTCACGAAGTTCAGCCCCATGCCGAAGCCGAAGATCAGCATCGGCCCCAGGATCCCGCCGACATACGAGCTGTCGGCGCTGATGAGGGCCTGCCAGCCGAGTCCGAGCGCGGCGAGCGCCGAGCCGACGAGCATGAACGGTTTTGGACCGAAGACGGGCAGGAACCGCTGCGACAGACCCGCACCGAGCGCGATCACCACCGTGACCGGCAGGAAGGCCAGACCGGCCTCGATGGGGGTGTAGCCCAGCACGTTCTGCACGAACAGCACGATGTAGAAGAACATGCCGAACATCGCCGCGGCCAGGCTCAGCATGATCACGTACGTGCCGGAGCGATTGCGGTCGGCGAACATCTTCAGCGGAGTGATCGGTTCCTTGGCCCGCGACTCGATGAGGACGAAGGCCAGCAGCAGGACCGCCGCGGCGGCGAAGGAGCCGATGGTCAGGTTGTCCCGCCAGCCCTCGTCCGCGGCCCGGATGAAGCCGTAGACGAGGGATGCCATACCCGCCGTCGAGGTCACCGCCCCGGCGATGTCGAAGCGGCCGGAGTGCCGTTCGGACTCGCTGATGTACAGCGGGGCGAGCACGGCGATCAGCACACCAATCGGCACGTTGACGAAGAGCACCCAGCGCCAGTCGAGCCATTCGGTGAGCATGCCGCCCGCCAGCAGGCCGATGGCGCCACCGCCCGCGGAGACGGCCGCGAAGACGCCGAAGGCCCGATTGCGTTCCGGCCCCTCGGGGAAGGTGGTGGTGATAAGGGCGAGCGACGTGGGCGACGCGATGGCGCCTCCCATGCCTTGCAGGACGCGCGCCGCCAGCAGTTGCCAGGGTTCCTGGGCGAATCCGCCGAGCAGCGAGGCGAAGGTGAACAGCAGGATGCCGGTCATGAAGACGCGGCGCCTGCCGAGGATGTCACCGGCTCGGCCGCCGAGCAGGAGCAGGCCGCCGAAGGTGAGCGTGTACGCGCTGACGACCCAGGTGAGGTCGGTGGTGCTGAACTTGAGCGCGTCTTGAATGTGCGGGAGCGCGATGTTCACAATCGTCGCGTCGAGTACCACCATGAGTTGGCAGGCCGCGATGACGGCGAGTGCGATGCCGGGATGCCCCTCCCGGCGGGCCGCTCCCGGCTTCTGGTCTTTGATCAGAGAAGAGGTTGTCACTATGTGTCCCCCACGAACGACTTAGTGAACGCTCGCGTTCACTGTTGCCTCAACGTTAGTGACTCGCGGACAGTGAACGCAACCGTTCACTTTTTGTCTCGCCGTGTGCCCCGTCCCCCGTTGAGGTCGCGCGGCGCGTCACTCATCCCCGAATACCCGTTTTTCCCGCTTTCCGCTTTCCGCTTTCTGGAGACCAACGACATGGTTGCTTCGCACTGGGTGGCCGCCTCCGCCCAGACGTCCTCCCGCCGGCGCGGCGCGGTCCTGGAGCGCGCGATCCTCGATGCCGCGCTGGATCAGCTCGGCACCGTCGGCTGGAACGGACTGACGATGGAGGGTGTGGCCGCCGGCGCGCAGACCGGCAAGGCGGCCGTCTATCGCCGGTGGCCGTCCAAGGAGGACCTCGTCGCGGACGCGCTGCTCTCCGGGCTGCCCCACTTCGACACGGTGCCCGATCTCGGAAGCGTCCGCGAGGATCTGCTGGAGTTGTGCCGCAGGGCGCGCGACGCGATGTTCTCCCGGCCTGGCTTCGCTTGGCGTTCGGTGATTCACGAATGCGACCCCACGCAGGCCGAGCGCTTCCATGCGGTGATCATCAAGGGTGTGGTCGAGCCGACCCTCGAGATGCTCTGTGAGGTCATCAACCGTGGAATAGAGCGGGGAGAGGTTCGCCGTGACGCGGCCAACGGATACGTCTTCGACGCCATCCCGGCGATGATGATGTACCGATCGAAGATTTGTGCAAGTGAATTGACTGACCAGGAGCTGGAGGAAATGATCGACCAGTTGATGGTCCCGCTGCTGCGGCCCGACGGCGCCTGATCCCGGCCGTCGAGAGCCCCGGTCCCGTTTGGGGAACCGGGGTGTCGCCGGACGTTCACAGCGGCGTACGCTGGGGGCGCCATGCCGTACGAACCGCCTACTCACACCGTCGAGCGCTCCCTTCGCGCCACGACCGGAGTGAAGGTCATTGCCGGTGTCGACGAGGTGGGGCGCGGCGCGTGGGCCGGTCCGGTCACCGTCTGCGCCGCGATCACCGGACTGCGTCGCCCCCCGGTCGGCCTGACCGACTCCAAGCTGCTCACCATCAAGCGACGCACCGAACTCGCCGTGGAGTTGCGGACCTGGGTCACGTCCTACGCCCTGGGGCACGCCTCTCCGGAGGAGATCGACGCACTGGGGATGACCGCCGCGCTGCGACTGGCGGCGGTGCGAGCCCTGGAAACCCTGCCGGTCCGCCCCGAAGCCGTCATCCTCGACGGCAAGCACGACTATCTCGGGGTGCCTTGGCGGGTTCGTACGGTGATCAAGGGCGACCAGTCCTGCGTCGCCGTCGCGGCGGCCTCGGTGCTCGCCAAGGTCCAGCGCGACAAAATGATGGCCGAACTGGGTGTCGACCATGCAGACTTCGCCTTTGCGGACAACGCCGGGTATCCGTCGCCCGTGCACAGGGCCGCACTGGAGGAGCGGGGCCCCACCCCGCACCACCGGTTGTCGTGGGCGTATCTTGATGCGCTGCCCCAGTGGCGGCACCTCAAGAAGGTCCGCAGTTGGGTGGACGGAAGCGTTCCGGAAATCGAGGGTCAGCTCGGATTCGATTTCTGACGGTTCCGCTCGCAGGCATGTGCCACCCGCCGACGCGAGCCGCACCAACGTTTGATAAATATCAGCTCATGCCTCTCATTCCCGAGGAGCCTCAGATTCACGAGCAGGCCCAGGGTCCCCGCGCCACTCCGGCCAGTGGCCGCACCGCGCCGACCCCCCGCCCCGTACCCGGTCCCCGTCCCGCGGCTCCGCCGCGCCCCGGCCGTCCCGGCCCGGTGCGGCCGGCACCGCCGGCGCAACGCGCGTCGCGAGACACTGCCCCGGCCAAGCCCGGACCCTCGGGTCCGGCCACTCCGGCAGCCGCCCCGGCCGCCCCGCAGATCCAGTTGATCCCGGCCACGCCCGACGGCGCGCTCGACGCCGCCGAAGAGGCCGTGGACCTGCTGCTGGACTCGGGTCGTACCCCCGGTGACGTGCTGGTGATCACCACTGGCGAACCCCACCCGTGGGCGGCCCACGAACTGTCCTTCGGTGACGCCGCCTACTGGGCGCAGCACGACGCGGGCGACGACGTCTTCTACGCCGACGCCGCCGTCGCGGACCGTGCCGCGTCGCGGACCGTGGTCGTGGTGGCGCTCAACGGTGGCCCGGAGGCCGCCGCTGTCACCGCCCTGACCGTGGCCCACTCCCGGGCCGGCGCCCTGCTGATCGTCTGCGGAGACCCGCAGCGGATCAACTCGGTGCTGGGCGCGGGCGTCTGAGCCCGTTCCGCCGCGCGCGGCGGACGCCGGTGTGACACAGGGGGCGCCGGGCCGGAGCCCCCGCACGGTGGCGGCTTCGGTGTGCCCAGCCGCACCCGACGTCCTGGCGACGCACGCCGGCTCCCCGCGCGACGAGACAAGACGGGCGGCACGGGTGGGCGTGCCCGCCAGGACAACAGCGGCGTACGGGTGATGCCGCGTCCTGTCACTGGTCGGGCCCTCCCGTAGCGGTCCCCGGACCGCCACTCGTGGCGCTCAGCGGGCCGCCGCACGGCGCAGGACATCCGACGCGACACCGCCGGTGCGCGGCGGCGGAGGGGGCGTCTCCGACGTGGCGAAGGGCTCCGGCGCCGACGCCGCGTTCGGCCGGCGCCCGGCGCGGCCCTCGCCGAGGACCTGCCAGCCGTCCCGGGTCAGCGTGATGTACGCGCCGCAGCGCAGCCCGTGCAACGTGCACGCGTCCCGCAGCCCCCACATCCAGGCGCCGTCCTCCTCCGTCCAACGCGCGTCGCCCTCACGGCAGTAGAGCAGCACGGCGGTGCGCACCGGTGTGCGGCGCCGCAGATCGTGCGGGATGACGCGGCGCAACTGGGAGAGCAGTGCGTTGCGGAACATCCATCCGTCGGCGGGGGAGCGGCGGCTGGTGAAGGAGGCGCTGGCGCGCAGTCGTTCGTCCGGATCGAGTACGGCCACGACCGCCGTCGCCGGTCTGGGACGGTGCCGCGAGTGCAGCCCGCTGACGACCTCCCGAGGATTGCGCAGCAGCGGGATTCCGGCGGCAGCCCACTCCGCCGGTTCGAGCATGCGACTGGCGGAAACGGCGGACGACGAAAACGAGGCCGCCGAGGACGGAGCGAATCCGAAGGTCACGTTCCTCCCTTCGGCTACGCGCCCACACTGCGGGCAGGGTCGGATTCGGGGAGCGCGCACCGCAGTGAAGCCCTGCCGGATCACGGGAGGGCCGTGCGGGGAGCGGACTTCAATTCTTCCTGTCGAACTTGGATGCGGCAACGAGCAATTGAGACCGACGACCGTTATCGACTGATGTGCGTTCTATATCCCTACCCGGAGCGCCGCCTGGTGACGCATGGGACGCGGCACGCGCAACGGCACCGGAGCTGGCGGCCACGCGTGACGTTGTGGCTGATTCGCTGATTGTCAGTGCCATCGGGTTGCATGGGGGCATGGACCATCAGGAGCTCCGCACCGAAGCCGACGCCGTCCTCGCCGAGCTCGTCGGCGATCCCGGGGGCCCCGCGCGGCTGCGTGAGGACCAGTGGCAGGCGGTGGCGGCCCTGGTGGAGGAGCACCGGCGCGCGCTGGTGGTGCAGCGCACCGGCTGGGGCAAGTCGGCGGTGTACTTCGTTGCCACCGCACTGCTGCGTCGGCGTGGCGCCGGCCCCACGGTGATCATCTCCCCACTGCTGGCGCTGATGCGCAACCAGGTCGAGTCGGCGGCACGGGCGGGAATCCGGGCGCGCACGATCAACTCGGCGAACCCGGAGGAGTGGGAGAAGATCTACGGGGAGGTCGAGCGGGGTGAGACCGACGTTCTCCTGGTGAGCCCCGAGCGCCTCAATTCCGTGGACTTCCGCGATCAAGTACTGCCGAAGCTCGCGGCCACGACCGGCCTGCTCGTGGTGGACGAGGCGCACTGCATCTCCGACTGGGGTCACGACTTCCGTCCCGACTACCGTCGGCTGCGCACCATGCTCGCCGAGCTGCCGGCCGGGGTGCCGGTGCTGGCCACCACCGCGACCGCCAACGCACGGGTCACGGCCGACGTGGCAGAGCAACTGGGTACGGGGGGTGGGGACGCTCTGGTGCTGCGGGGGCCGCTTGACCGGGAAAGTCTTCGGTTGGGTGTGCTCCGGCTGCCGGATGCGGCGCATCGGCTGGCGTGGCTGGGGGAGCGGCTGGGGGAGCTGCCTGGCTCCGGGATCATCTACACCCTGACGGTGGCGGCGGCGGAGGAGGTCGCGGCGTTCCTGCGGCAGCGGGGACATCCGGTGGCTTCCTACACGGGGAAGACGGAGAACGCCGACAGGCTGCAGGCGGAGGAGGACCTGCTGGCGAACCGGGTGAAGGCGCTCGTGGCGACCTCGGCGCTGGGCATGGGCTTCGACAAGCCCGACCTGGGGTTCGTCGTGCATCTGGGGTCGCCCTCGTCCCCGATCGCCTACTACCAGCAGGTGGGGCGTGCGGGGCGCGGCGTGGACCACGCCGATGTTCTGCTGCTGCCGGGACGGGAGGACGAGGCGATCTGGGCCTACTTCGCTTCGGTGGGCTTCCCGCCGGAGGAGCAGGTGCGGCGCACGCTGGCGGTGCTGGAGGAAGCGGGTCGTCCCTTGTCGCTGCCGGCGCTGGAGCCGTTGGTGGACCTTCGCCGTTCGCGGCTGGAGACGATGCTGAAGGTCCTGGACGTGGACGGCGCGGTCAAGCGCGTCAAGGGGGGCTGGACCGCGACGGGACAGCCGTGGGCATACGACGCGGAACGGTACGCGTGGGTGGCCCGGCAGCGGCAGGCGGAGCAGCAGGCCATGCGGGACTACGTGGCGACCACGGGGTGCCGGATGGAGTTCTTGCAGCGGCAGCTCGACGACGAGAAGGCGGTCCCGTGCGGTCGCTGCGACATCTGCGCCGGGCCCTGGCTCGATCCCGCCGTCTCCTCCGCGGCCCTCGCGGCGGCGACGGGGGAGCTGGACCGCCCGGGCGTGGAGGTCGAGCCCCGCAAGATGTGGCCGACCGGGCTCGCCGCGGTGGGCATGGACATCAAGGGACGCATCCCCGTGGGCCGGCAGGCCGTCACCGGGCGCGCGCTCGGGAGGCTGTCGGACATCGGCTGGGGCAACCGCCTGCGGCCGCTCCTGTCGGCGCAGGCGGTGGACGGTCCGGTCCCGGACGACGTACTGGACGCCGTCGTGACGGTGCTGGCCGACTGGGCCCGCTCACCGGGCGGCTGGGCCGGCGGCGCTCCTGACGCGGTGGCGAGGCCCGTGGGCGTCGTCGCCATGCCCTCCCGCACCCGCCCCCAACTGGTCGCCTCACTGGCCCAGGGCGTGGCCCGGGTCGGCAGGCTCCCGCTGCTGGGCAGCCTCGCCCACACCCCCCACTCCGACGAGCACGCCGCCCACCGCAGCAACTCCGCCCAACGGCTGCGCGCCCTGGCAGAGTCGTTCACCGTGCCCGACGAACTGGCCGCAGCCCTGGCCGGCACCCCCGGCCCCGTCCTGCTCGTCGACGACTACACCGACTCCGGCTGGACCCTGGCCGTGGGCGCACGCCTCCTGCGCGAGGCCGGTGCCGCGGAGGTGCTCCCGCTCGTTCTCGCCGTGGCCGGATAGCCGGATAGCCGGGCAGTCGAACTCCGCCGGGGCGGGGGGCGGGGTGACGTGTCCCTGATGGGAGTTATCCACAGGTAAAAGCGGAACTTCCCGATTCGCGAGATCGTCGGTCCATGACGAACCACAGCGAAACGACTGGATCCTCCGAGAACGGCGACATCTCGGGAGCCGCGGAGCCTGGTCAGACGGACGGCACCGCGCACGACGGCCCCGGAGACGAACACCAGGTCACTCTGCGCACCCCCGCCGAACTGGCCGACGCCCTGCCGTACCTGCTCGGGTACCGCCCCGAGGACAGCATCGTCCTGGCCGCCCTGCGCGACAGGGACGGACGGGGCCGATTCGGCGGCCGGGCGAGGCTCGGCATCCCCGCGAGCGCGGACGACTGGGCGGGCGCGGCCGGGCAACTGGTCCACGGCCTGGTGATCGGAAGCGAGCGGCGAGGGGTCCGGCCCGAGCAGATGGTCGCCTACCTCTGCCAGGAACCGGCCCGGGGCGAGACCGGCCGGGACGTGATGGAGCGACTGCGGCCGCTGGCCCAGAAACTGCGCGTGGAGTGCGGTGCCCTCGACGTCCCCGTGGTCGAGGCCCTGTGCATCTCGGCCGGGCGTTTCTGGTCGTACTGCTGTGACGACCAGGTCTGCTGCCCGGACGAGGGCGTCCCCATGGGACTGCCGGGTACGTCGGTGCTGGCCGCGGCGGCCACCTACGCCGGCCTCCAGGTGCGCGGCTCGCTCAGTGAACTGCGGGCCAGGCTGCTTCCCGGGGAGAGCGCGACGGTCGAGCAGGTGGCCGCCCTGGACGCCGCCGCCACGACGCTGGTCTCCCGGATCCTGGACGCCGCAGGCCGCTCGGACGTGGCCGAGGAGACGCTGGAGACGGCGGAGCGGGCCATGCGACGCCTCGCCGAGGCCCCGCCCGTGTCCGGCACGCCGGCCCAGGACCTGCGCGACGACCAACTACTCGGGTACGACGAGGCGGCGGCGTTGATCCTCGGACTCCAGGACCGTACGACACGCGACCGCGCGGCCGCATGGATGGAGGGTGACGAAGCGGGACCCGCGATGCGCCTCTGGCGGGCGCTGGCACGTCGCTGCGCCGGACCGTACGGCGAACACGCGGCCGCGCCCCTCACCCTCGCCGGATGGGTCGCCTGGTCCACCGGTGACGAACTGGAGGCCCGGGAGGCCCTGGCCATGGCTCTCGGCGCTGATCCCGACTACCTCTTCGCCCGGCTCCTGCACCAGGCGTGCAACGAGGGCCTCGATCCCGAGTCGATCCGCCGCTGCCTGCGCGAGGGCAGGGGCGGCGGCGGGCGCACGGCGGGCGGCGCTTCGGACGCCGCTTCAAACGGCGCTTCGGACGGTGACGGGCAGAGCGGTGCGCCGGCGGAGCGGGAGCCCGCCGAGCCCTCGTCCGCTCCGCCGCCCGGCCGCCGGCGCCGCTCGCGCTCCCTCGCCCCGGCCAACGGCGCCCGTCGCCGCGGGAGGGCGCAGGGCCGCGAGCCGGGCGTGAGGAGTGTGCGACCCCGCACTCCGTCCGGGAGCGATCGCCCCGGGGCCACAGGGCCGGGCCAGACCCGTTCTCGCGTCTCCGGGACACGGCCCACGGGCCGAAAGGACGCCTGCCCGGAAGGCGCGCGTACGGCAGAGCGCGGGACCGAAGGGAGCGAGAGCGGCAGCGAGCGCCCCTGAAGCGGACGAGCGCCGGGGCGTCCCAGGAGTGAGGGCGCCCCTGGGAGAGCTTGCTCGGCGTGGTCGAAGAAGCGTCTTCCGGGCAGAAATCATGGGCTTGACCTGGTATGACGCGTCCGCACCCGGCCCTCCGGGCGGGCGATGGGAGGCGCGCGGGGCGGAAGTGGATCAGCGCCCGCAGCGGTTGGTGAAGGGAGTGTTTATCGTCAGGCAGACGACTATGATCGCCGCATGCCCTACGACCCGTCAGCCTTTCCGCCCTTCGCCGTCACTGTGGACCTGGTCGTGCTGACCGTGCGCCGCCACTCCCTGTGCGCGCTGGCGGTGCGCAGGGGCGAGCCGCCGTTCCAGGGCCGCTGGGCCCTGCCCGGCGGGTTCGTGCGGGCCGACGAGGACCTGGCGCAGGCCGCGGCGCGGGAGTTGGCCGAGGAGACCGGGCTGTGTGTCCACGACCCGGCGGCGCCGATCCAGGACAATGGCGCCCACCTGGAGCAACTCGCGACCTACGGCGACCCCGGGCGGGATCCCCGCATGCGGGTGGTCAGCGTCGCCCACCTCGCGCTCGCTCCCGACCTGCCCGCACCGCGGGCGGGCGGTGACGCCAGCAACGCTCGCTGGGCTCCGGTCGAGGAACTGCTGGAGCAGAGTGGCTACGGCCGCGTCGACGAGGCGGTGGCACCGCTCGCCTTCGACCACGCCCAGATCCTGGCGGACGGGGTGGAGCGAGCCCGCTCCAAGATCGAGTACTCGTCACTGGCCACCGCGTTCTGCCCGCCCGAGTTCACCGTCGGCGAGCTGCGCCGTGTCTACGAGGCGGTGTGGAGCGTGGCGCTCGACCCCCGCAACTTCCACCGCAAGGTGACGGGTACTCCGGGCTTCCTCGTTCCCACCGGCGGAACGACCACCCGTCAGGGCGGCCGCCCCGCCCAGCTCTTCCGCGCGGGCGGCGCCACCCTCCTCAACCCCCCGATGCTGCGTCCCGAGGTGTGACACCGAGCCCGGGCGGGGGACCTCGGAGCGAGGGGCGGACAAGAGGTCAACGGCCCGATAGGTCGTGCGATACCGGAAAAATCGGGTATGGCGCGCTATCTTGCTACGGGTGATCCAGGCCTTCGGACTGACCAGCAACCCCCGCAAGGAGCTTCCGCCCGCCGTCGACGACGTCTCGTTCGAGGCGCGCGCGGGCCGCGTCACCGCACTGCTCGGAGCATCGGGCGCCGGCAAGACGACGGCACTCAGACTCATGCTCGAACTCCAACGCGGCCGGGGTCTCACCCACTTCAGAGGCCGCCCCCTGCACCGCATCGCCCACCCCTCGCGCGAGGTCGGCGTGCTGCTCGGAGACGTCCCGGGGCACCCGGCCCGTACGGTGCGCGGCCATCTGCGCATGCTGTGCGCGGCGGCCGGTGTTCCGGTCCGCAGGGCCGACGAAGTCCTGGAGTCGGTCGGTCTCGTGAGCTTGCGCGACGAACGCCTCGGAACCCTCTCCCGAGGCATGGACCGACGCCTCGGACTGGCCTGCGCCCTGGTACCCGACCCGCACACCCTGGTCTTCGACGACCCCGCCGGCGCACTGTCCGCTCATGAGGCCCGCACGCTCCACGGCGTACTGCGAGCCCACGCCGCCCAGGGGGGCACCGTCCTGTTCAGCACGGCGGACCCCAAGGAGGCCGCGCGCACCGCCGACCACGTCGTCACCCTGGAGCGGGGCAGAGTCGTCGCCGACCAGGAGGCCGCGGACTTCTCCCGTACCCGGCTGCGCCCCCGCGTCGCCGTCCGCAGCCCGCACGCGGCCCGTCTCGCCGCCCTCCTGACCAAGGAGGCACGCGCGGCACGCCGTTCCGTCGAGGTCGTACGCGAGGGCGGCAACCGGCTCGCGGTGTACGGGAGTACGTGCGCGGACATCGGCGAGTCCGCCTTCCGCCACGGGATCCTCGTGCACCAACTGGCCGACGAGATCGGTGACATGGGCCCTGGAGCCGGTGCGGTTCCCGCGGCCCGGCAACAGGAGACCGACGGCGTTCGGGCGCAGGACGTCGGGAGGCCGAGCGTCACCCGCCCGTCGCCCGCCGGGCCACCGCACCCGGCCCCCGCCGACCCGCTCAGGCCCCCCGGCCCCGTCGGCCCGCGGCCCGGCGGCCCCACGTCGATCCCAGCCGACGCCACGCAGCCGCCTCCCGACGACGGACGACCCCTCGGCGGCCCCGGGCAGACGTCCCCCGCCACGGACGGGGGCACGGACGGGGGCACGGACGGCCCCGCGCCCGGGACCGCCCTCCACAGAGCCCCTGGGCCCCGCCACGCCTTCGCGCCCGCCCGCGCCCTCACCTCCGACAAGCAATCCGCACCCCACAAGGCCCCGGCGGCAGCCGGCACCGCTCGAGGCCCGCGCCCGTTCACCGTCCTCGTCCCCGGCACGGCGAAGTCCCGGGAAGCGGCCTCCGCACTTCCGCCTCCCATCTCCGTCCGCTCCGCCCCCAGCCCCCTCCGTCCGCTGCGCTACGAACTCCGTCGTGCGGTGGGTGTCAGTACCGGGTTCATCACCGGCACGGCCGTACTCGTCGTGTCCGTCGTCGCCGCTGTCATCCTGGCCCGCGTCGGTCACACACCCCAGGCGCGGCTCCTGGCCGCGTGGCCGCGGGAACTCCCACTGCCGCCCGCGGCGCTCGGCGCGGGACTGCTCGGCGCGCTCGCCTTCGGCGACGAGTTCCGCCACCCCGCCCTGGCGGCGGACCGCGGCACGGTGCCCCGCCGAATCGGGCTGCTGACCGCCAAACTCCTCGTCTCCGCGGCCGTCGCACTCGTGCTGGCCGCCCTGACGGTTGGCTGCAACGCCGAAGTGCTGCGTCTGTTCTACGGACAGGAGCTTGCGAAGGTTCCCGCCGACTGGCCCGCGCTGAGCGCCGGTTGGCTCGGGCTCGTGATCGGGTGCGCCTGGTCCGGCGTGCTCGCCGCCGGCGTCTTCCGGTCCACCACCGCCGGGCTGGCGGCGGTGGTGGCCGTCCCGGTCCTCGTCGTACCGCTCGTACAGAAGGTCTGGGACGGCCCGTCCGTACGGACGGCCGCCGGCTTCCCGATGCGGGTGCGCGAGGTCCTCCTGACGCAGTGGCCCTTCGGCGGTGAGCGGTACCTGGCGGACGTGCTGCGCCTGATCGTCCAACCGGTCGGCGGCGCAATGACGTTGTCACTGACGGCTCTGCTCTGCGCCTATCTGCTCATGACCTTGCGCAGCAGGGTTTGAAGACGGGTGTCTCACCCTTCCGTTCCGACCGTGTGCGCAACTCCCCGGGGAAAGCCCATTTCTTTCCGATAAGGCGTCAATTGCGACGGGGTGAGCGATCACCCTTTCGTGTGCTTTTCACCAAAGACCTCAAGGGAGTTGGGAACGACGCCGACAAAGGATGCGTGAGTACCCTTGCGCACACCATGATGACCGCCGCCCGCTCCGCCGACTCCGGCCTCGCGAACCCGGGCGAACTCGACCGCTACCCGTACGCCGAGACGCCCCCCGTCGACCGCGTCGCGGCGCCCTCCTGGGAAGGGGTGGAGCCCGAGCTGGGGCGCGTGGGCCGGCGCACCACGGGCAACCGTGGCCGCGGACTGCACGGGCAACTCGTCCAGCAGCTTGGCCAGATGATCGTTTCGGGCGACCTCGGCGCCGACCGCCCGCTGGTGCCCGAGGAGATCGGCCAGCGTTTCGAGGTCTCCCGCACCGTGGTCCGTGAGTCCCTTCGTGTACTGGAGGCGAAGGGCCTGGTCAGCGCCCGTCCGAACGTCGGCACGCGTGTGCGTCCCGTCAGTGACTGGAACCTCCTCGATCCGGACATCATCGAATGGCGTGCCTTCGGGCCGCAGCGCGACGACCAGCGCCGCGAGCTGAGCGAGCTGCGCTGGACGATCGAGCCGCTCGCGGCACGCCTGGCCGCCGGGCACGGGCGCGAGGACGTCCAGCAGCGGCTGTCCGACATGGTCGGGATCATGGGCCACGCGATGGGGCAGGGCGACGCCCTCACCTTCTCGCGTGCCGATGCCGAGTTCCACACCCTGCTCATCCAGGTCGCGGGCAACCGGATGCTGGACCACCTCTCGGGCATCGTCTCCGCCGCCCTCCATGTCTCCGGTGGTCCGGTCACGGGCTGTGACCGGCCGAACGACGTGTCGCTGGCGCAGCACGGCAGGATCGTCGACGCCCTCGCCACCGGGGACGGCGCGGCGGCCGAGTCGGCCATGCGTCAACTTCTGACCGTCCACCCCGAGGTGGAACGCGTGGTGCCCGCCCCCCGCGAGCACTGACCGCCTTCCGCCGGAACGGCGCGGGCCGGGCACGCCAAACCCCTCCTGTGGCAGTGGCCGGTCGTTCGCCGTCACCGTCGGACCCCGTGGAGTCGCCAGTGACTCCACGGGGTCCGACGGTGTGATGAGAGGCTGAGCCTCCCAGTGCGGCCGGGACGCACGCGTTGGTGACCTTGTTTATCCGTGTCTGACCGGTTTTGATCGCTTACGGGGTGTGACTCGGGCCACGCGGATTGGGCGTAACGCTCTTGGGAACAACACGATGACCTAAGAGGTGACAGCCGCGGAGGGAATACGGACGCCGTTCACGGCGCTGTGCATCTCCCCGGCCCGCCCGCGCCGTCGGCCCATTCCCAGGCCGGCGGTCGGCTCCAGTCCACCGTGGACGGGGCCGGAAGCCGTTTTTCAACGTTCCGAGAGGTTGTTCGTGTCGGCCAGCACATCCCGTACGCTCCCGCCGGAGATCGCCGATTCCGTCTCTGTCATGGCGCTCATTGAGCGGGGAAAGGCTGAGGGGCAGATCGCCGGCGACGACGTGCGTCGGGCCTTCGAAGCTGACCAGATTCCGGCCACTCAGTGGAAGAACGTACTGCGCAGCCTCAACCAGATCCTCGAGGAAGAGGGTGTGACGCTGATGGTCAGTGCCGCAGAGCCCAAGCGCACCCGAAAGAGCGTCGCAGCGAAGAGTCCCGCCAAGCGCACCGCCACGAAGGCGGTCGCGGCGAAGGCGGCGACCAGCAGGCAGGCCACCGCCCCTGCCGCCCCGACGGCGCCCCCCACCGAGCCCGCCGTCGAGGAAGAGGCGACCGCCAAGAAGGCGGCGGCGAAGAAGACGACGGCCAAGAAGACGGCAGCGAAGAAGACGACCGTCAAGAAGACGGCGGCCAAGAAGGCCACGGCCAAGAAGGAAGACGGCGAGCCTCTCGAGGACGAGGCGGCCGAGGAGCCGAAGGCCGCGACCGAGGAGTCCGAGGGCACCGAGAACGCGGGCTTCGTGCTGTCCGACGAGGACGAGGACGACGCTCCGGCCCAGCAGGTCGCCGCGGCCGGCGCCACCGCCGACCCGGTCAAGGACTACCTCAAGCAGATCGGCAAGGTCCCCCTGCTCAACGCCGAGCAGGAGGTCGAACTCGCCAAGCGCATCGAGGCCGGTCTGTTCGCCGAGGACAAGCTGGCGAACTCCGACAAGCTCGCGCCCAAGCTCAAGCGCGAGCTGGAGATCATCGCCGAGGACGGCCGCCGCGCCAAGAACCACCTGCTGGAGGCCAACCTCCGCCTGGTGGTCTCCCTGGCCAAGCGCTACACCGGCCGCGGCATGCTCTTCCTGGACCTCATCCAGGAGGGCAACCTCGGTCTGATCCGCGCGGTGGAGAAGTTCGACTACACCAAGGGCTACAAGTTCTCCACGTACGCCACCTGGTGGATCCGTCAGGCGATCACCCGCGCGATGGCCGACCAGGCCCGCACCATCCGTATCCCGGTGCACATGGTCGAGGTCATCAACAAGCTCGCGCGCGTGCAGCGCCAGATGCTCCAGGACCTGGGCCGCGAGCCCACCCCGGAGGAACTGGCCAAGGAACTCGACATGACCCCGGAGAAGGTCATCGAGGTCCAGAAGTACGGGCGTGAGCCCATCTCGCTGCACACCCCGCTGGGCGAGGACGGCGACAGCGAGTTCGGCGACCTCATCGAGGACTCCGAGGCGGTCGTCCCGGCCGACGCGGTCAGCTTCACACTCCTGCAGGAGCAGCTCCACTCCGTTCTCGACACCCTGTCCGAGCGCGAGGCGGGCGTCGTCTCCATGCGCTTCGGTCTCACCGACGGTCAGCCGAAGACCCTCGACGAGATCGGCAAGGTGTACGGCGTCACGCGCGAGCGCATCCGCCAGATCGAGTCGAAGACCATGTCGAAGCTGCGTCACCCCTCGCGCTCCCAGGTGCTGCGCGATTACCTCGACTAGGTCGCAGCAGGCCGCGGTAGTACGAGCGACAAGGCCCGGTCCCGCCAGGTGCGGAACCGGGCCTTCGCGCTGGGCAGCGGGTGCGCGGCACGGCGCACTGGATCACTGTGGGTGTCTCATGACCACCTAGGAGTGAGGAGCCCGCATGCGTCGTCTCTTTGCCCGGGCACTGGCCCGGCCGCTGGTTCTGGCGGCCGCCGCGACCGCGATACCGCTGGGGTCCACCGCCCCCGCGGCCGCCGACAGCATCGTCGTCGGAGGCTTTCCGGTCGAAGTGTCCGACAGCCCGTGGACCGTCGCCCTGTCCAGTCGTGACCGGTTCGGAGGTACGCGGGCAGGACAGTTCTGCGGGGGAGTGGCCGTCGGCCGGACCACCGTGCTCACGGCAGCCCACTGTCTGGGGGAGGAAGTCCTCGGGTCGCCGCCGGAGCAGGTGGACGACCTGAGGGTCATCGCCGGCCGGACCGATCTGCTGTCGGACCAGGGCCGGGAGATCCCCGTCCGTGCCGTATGGGTGAACCCGGAGCACGACGCGGTCAGCAACGCCGGCGACTTCGCGGTGCTCACCCTTTCCCAGGCCCTTCCCGCCGACTCGGTCATAGGGATGGCGGCCGACGGTGACCCCGCGTACACCCCGGACACGGGAGCGCTCGTCTACGGCTGGGGGGACACCTCGGGTGCCGGGGACTACGCGAACGGCCTGCGGGCGGCCCGGGTGCGCGTGCTTCCCGACGCGTCCTGCGAGCGGGCCTATCCGGGAAACGACGACGGGCGTTATCTCGCCGGCACCATGCTCTGTGCCGGGCAGGACGCCGGAGGCCGTGACGCCTGCCAGGGCGACAGCGGCGGACCGCTGGTCGGCCAGGGGCGGCTCATCGGTCTCGTGTCCTGGGGGAGCGGCTGCGGGCGCCCGGGCAGTCCCGGGGTGTACACGCGCGTCTCCTCGATAGTGCGGACGCTGGGCTGGGACACCGCCGCGCGGCAGCGCGAGGGCGTCTGACGGCCGCTGAGAGCCTTCCGGGCACGAGCACGGGCGGCCGCCTCCGGGGTCCGGAGGCGGCCGCCCGCTCATCGGCCTGTGCCGAGTCGGCTCGTCGTCGGGCGCGTAGTGTCAGCGCTCTTCCTCGGCGGAAGATTCCGGAACGGCCGTCAGCCGCTCCGTCTCGTCCTGTATCTCAGCGGCGATCTTCTTGAGTTCCGGCTCGAACTTGCGCCCGTGGTGGGCGCAGAAGAGCAGCTCTCCGCCGGTCAGCAGGACGACGCGCAGGTATGCCTGGGCGCCGCAGCGGTCGCAGCGATCAGCGGCCGTCAGCGGGCTTGCGGAAGTCAGAACAGTAGTCACGTCGCCTCTTCTCTAGCTCGACGAGCTGTCGTACCAGGGTCAACATCCAACCAGCCCCAAAACGTTCCCGCTCGTGGCTTTTCCTCGAAAAAACTTTCCGAGGGGCCGGCTGTTGCCGATTGGCGGCGAATGTGCCGTATTGCGTGTCTATGTGTCGTACGGGTTCGCGCAGTCGGTCAGTGTCGGTCCCGCCGGCTGGGTTGCCGGTTTGTTCATGAGGACGTGCCCGGAGCCTAAATGGTTCATGCGCCGAAGGGAACGTGATGTGTACTTCACCCCATCGAGGGATCGAACAGGCATACGACACTGGACTAGGGTGAGTCCGCGACGAGGGTGGCGTTACAACGGCTCTACCAGGCCTCGGTACCCTCTGACCGGTGAACCGAGCCGCGCCCTTACCCAGCGGGGCCCCATCTGAAATTCAGCGAGGAGCGAACCGCGTGACCGCCGAGACATCCGTGCCGTCCACTGCGCTGCTGGCAGGAGCAGACCGGGACGGATCCAATTACACCGCGCGGCACCTGCTCGTCCTCGAGGGGCTCGAGGCCGTACGCAAGCGCCCGGGCATGTACATCGGATCCACCGACAGCCGTGGCCTGCTGCACTGCCTGTGGGAGATCATCGACAACTCCGTCGACGAGGCCCTGGGTGGTCACTGCGACCACATCGAGGTGATCCTCCACGACGACGCCTCGGTGGAGGTCCGGGACAACGGCCGGGGCATCCCGGTCGACGTCGAGCCCAAGACCGGCCTGTCCGGCGTCGAGGTCGTCATGACCAAGCTGCACGCCGGCGGCAAGTTCGGAGGCGGCGCCTACGCCGCCTCCGGCGGTCTGCACGGCGTCGGCGCCTCCGTGGTGAACGCCCTGTCCGCCCGCCTGGACGTCGAGGTGGACCTCGGCGGGCACACCCACGCCATCAGTTTCCGGCGCGGGGTCCCGGGCGCGTTCGCGGGAGCGGGCCCGGACGCCGGGTTCGAGGCCGGGAACGGGATGCGCAAGGCCAAGAAGATCCCCAAGAGCCGCAGCGGTACGCGCACGCGGTACTGGGCCGACCGCCAGATCTTCCTCAAGGACGCGAAGCTCTCCCTTGACACGCTGCACCAGCGGGCCCGCCAGACCGCGTTCCTGGTGCCCGGACTGACCATCGTCGTCCGCGACGAGCTCGGCCTCGGCGACGGCGGCAGCAAGGGCGAGGAGTCCTTCCGCTTCGACGGCGGCATCAGCGAGTTCTGCGAGTTCCTGGCCGGCGACAGGCCCGTGTGCGACGTCCTCCGCTTCACCGGGCAGGGCAGCTTCAAGGAGACGGTCCCGGTCCTGGACGAGGACGGCCAGATGACGCCCACCGAGGTCACCCGCGACCTCGGCGTCGACGTCGCGATGCGCTGGGGCACCGGCTACGACACCACCCTCAGGTCGTTCGTCAACATCATCGCCACGCCCAAGGGCGGCACCCACATCGCCGGCTTCGAGCAGGCGGTGGCCAAGACGATGAACGAGGTGCTGCGGACCAAGAAGATGCTGCGCGTCGCCGAGGACGACATCGTCAAGGACGACGCCCTGGAGGGGCTCACGGCCGTCGTGACCGTCCGCCTCGCCGAGCCGCAGTTCGAGGGCCAGACCAAGGAGGTCCTCGGCACCTCGGCGGCCCGCCGTATCGTGAACAACGTCATCACCAAGGAACTCAAGGCGTTCCTGACCTCCACCAAACGCGACGCGGCCCAGCAGGCGCGGGTGGTCATGGAGAAGGCCGTCGCCGCGGCCCGTACCCGCATCGCCGCCCGCCAGCACAAGGACGCCCAGCGGCGCAAGACGGCCCTGGAGTCCTCCTCGCTGCCCGCGAAGCTCGCCGACTGCCGCAGCGACGACGTCGACCGCAGCGAGCTGTTCATCGTCGAGGGGGACTCCGCTCTGGGCACGGCGAAGCTCGCCCGGAACTCCGAGTTCCAGGCCCTGCTGCCGATCCGCGGCAAGATCCTGAACGTCCAGAAGTCGTCCGTGACGGACATGCTGAAGAACGCCGAGTGCGGGGCGATCATCCAGGTCATAGGAGCAGGGTCGGGCCGTACCTTCGACATCGACGCGGCCCGCTACGGCAAGATCATCATGATGACCGACGCCGACGTGGACGGCTCCCACATCCGCACCCTGCTGCTGACCCTCTTCCACCGCTACATGCGGCCCATGGTGGAGGCAGGACGAGTCTTCGCCGCGGTGCCGCCACTGCACCGCATCGAGCTCGTCCAGCCGAAGAAGGGCCAGGACAAGTACGTCTACACGTACTCGGACCGTGAGCTGCGCGACAAGCTCATGGAGCTCCAGAGCAAGAACATCAGGTACAAGGACTCGATCCAGCGGTACAAGGGTCTGGGTGAGATGGACGCCGACCAACTGGCCGAGACGACCATGGACCCCAGGCGCCGGACCCTGCGCCGGATCAACCTCACCGACCTGGAGTCCGCGGAGCAGGTCTTCGATCTGCTGATGGGCAACGACGTCGCACCGCGCAAGGAGTTCATCTCCAACTCGGCGGCGACGCTGGACAGGTCGCGCATCGACGCGTGATCACGCCCAGTCGTCGACCGGGCCCGGGGGCGAGATTCGGGCCCGGTTCTCCGTACGCGCATGCGCCCGGCAAGCTCTCTCCACCCCTGGGTGGACTTCTGTGCCTCGCGGGGATCCACCCATGATCCACCCGGGCTCCGATCCCGTGACCTCGCCGTTTCCGTAACGTCGAAGGCGCCGGCGGGATCCGCCGCCGGCATCACCTTCTTCCGCTCACGGAGGCACGATGTCCGGGCTCGTCGACGTGTTGGTGATCACGGCCGTGGCGGGCCTGGTGATCACCCGGCAGTTCCGCGCAAGCCGGATCGACACCGACCGGCGCTGGTGGGTGCTGCCCGTGGTGCTGGGCATCGTCGCGCTTCGCGAGCCGGGCATCATCGACGCCCACCACCACACCGCCTCCGTGCTGCTGCTCGCAGCCGGGATACTCGTCGGCCTGGTCACCGGAGCGGGCTGGGCCCGGACCACCCGTATCTGGGTCGAGGCGGACGGTGCGGTGTGGAGCAGGGGCAGCCGGGCGAGCGTCGCCGTGTGGGTGGCCGGCATCGTGCTGCGCGCCGGTCTCTTCGGGGTCGGTGCGGCCCTGGGAGTACGCCAGGACAGCTCCGCCCTCCTGGTCGCCCTCGCGGCGACCCTCCTCGTCCGGTCCGGCGTCCTGGCCTGGCGCGTTCAGGGCACGCGTCCGGCCGGGATGCCCGGCCCCGCGTACGGTGACGCCGTGTCCCGGCCCACCAGGAAGGAGCCCGCGTGACGGAGAACGTCTGGACGAGATGGCCTTCCAGGGAGGCGCTCCTGCACGAGGGGGTCTCCCGCCCCCGGCGACTGCTCGCCTGGGCGGTGCGTCTGGTGGTGTTCGGGGTGCTGCTGTGGAGCGCGTTCACCAGCAGCCCGCTGCACGGGTGGGGCGCGGTCGCCGCGGTCGTCGGTCTGCTGGCCGCCGTGTGCGTGGCATGGGCCTTCTTCCGGGCCACGCTCGCGCACCGGTTGTGGCCGTCCCTGGCCCTCGTCGCCGTGATGTTCGCGATCGCGGCCGTCGCCCAGCCCGTCGGCCTCCGGGTCCCCGCACTGCTCATCTGGTGCGGCTGCGCCGTCGTGGCCCTGGAACGGATGCCCATCGCGGCCGCGCTGCCCGTGGCCTCGGCGGGCCTGGTCTCTTACGCCCTGGTCAGCGACGACGCATGGCTGACCTCGGCGGCGACGTCGGGAGGACTGGCCCTGGCCGGATACGTCCTGAGACTCGACGCCGAGGCACGGGGGAACGCGCAGCGGCTGCTGACCCAGGAGCGGGCCGCCCGGGCGGCCGAGGCGGAGTCCGCGGCACTCGCGGAACGGGCCCGCATCGCACGGGAGATCCACGACGTGCTGGCGCACAGCCTCTCGGCGCAGATGGTGCACCTGGAGGCGGCCCGGTTGCTGATCGAGCGGGACGCCGACCGGCAGCAGATCCTCGACCGGGTGGTGGCGGCGCGAGGGATGGCCCGCGACGGACTCGCCGAGACCCGGCAGGCGCTGTCCGCCCTGCGCGGGGAGCTGACGCCGCTGGAGGACTTCCTGGCCCGCCTCGTCGACACGGCCGAGGGCGATGCCGAGGTCACCATTACGGGGGATCGCAGACCGCTGCCGGCCGAGGCGTCGCAGGCCGTGCGCAGGGTCGCCCAGGAGGCGCTGACGAACGCCCGCAGGCACGCCCCCGGCGCCAGGGTGCGGGTGCGGCTGGACTACAGCGCCCGCGAAGTGATGCTGGACGTGCGGGACTCGGGAGGCTCGTCCGGTGAACCCACCGGCACCGGAGGTGGGTACGGTCTGCTGGGCATGCGGGAGCGTGCCGAATTGCTGGGCGGCTCGCTGCGGGCAGGTCCGGGCGAGGAGGGGTTCGTGGTGACGTTGAAGGTGCCCGTATGACGCAGGAGGCAGGCGGGAGCCCGGCACGGGTGGTGGTCGTGGACGATCAGACCGTCGTGCGGGAGGGGATCGTGATGCTGCTCGGACTGCTGCCCGGAGTCGAGGTCGTGGGCGCGGCCGGCGACGGCGAGGAGGCGGTGCGCCTCGTCGCCGAACTCGCTCCGGACGTGGTGCTGATGGACCTGCGCATGCCCCGATGCGACGGGGTGGAGGCCACCCGCCGCATTCGGGCCGAACACCCCGCGACGCAGGTCGTCGTGCTGACTACGTACGCGGACGACGAGTCGCTGTTCCCCGCGTTGAGAGCGGGCGCGCGCGGCTATCTCACCAAGGACGCAGGCGGGGACGAGATCGTTCGGGCGGTGCACAGCGTCCTGTCCGGAGACGCGGGACTCGCTCCGGGCATCCAGCGGCGGTTGCTGGAGCGCCTGTCCGAGTCCGAGCCGCGGCGGGAGGGGCCGCCCGAGCCGCCGGACGGGCTCACCGTCCGGGAGACCGAGGTGCTGGTCCTCATCGCCGAGGGGTTCAACAACCACCAGATCGCGAGCCGACTGCACGTCTCCACCGCGACGGTGAAGACCCACATCAACAACCTGTTCTCCAAGACAGGCATCAAGGACCGTGCTCAGGCGGTGCGTTACGCCTATGGGAAGGGGCTGGTGCGGCCACCGGGGGGAGGAATCACCTGATGGGGTGAAGCGCGTGGGGAAGAAGAGTCGGGGATCTTCCCGTTCTGTCCATCCTTGGGCATGCAGTCAAGCAACGATCGGCCACGCGGTGCCGGGGGCGGTCCTCAAAGCGCTGTCCATCACCGTGCCGTGCCTGGCAGGGCCTACGTCGAGGCGGTCGGCCCCCGGCACGACGATCCGCGGTACGACGACCCGTGGTACGACGCACTCGCCTCCGGCTGGGGCGAGTCGGCCGGTCCGGGAACCCCCGAGCAGGCACTGCCACCGATGCCCCGGGGAGCGGCGGGGGCGCCGCCCCTGGCCGCGGCCGACGTGTACCTGGAGGTCCAGCGCAGCGCGGCCTTCCAGGAGGTCCGCAGCCGGTACCGGAGGTTCGTGGTGCCGACGGTCGCCGCCTTCTTCCTGTGGTACGTCGCCTACGTGGTGGCCGCCACGACGGCACCCACCCTGATGGCCCGGCCGGTGGCCGGCGCGGTGAACGTGGCGATGGTCGCCGGGCTCGGGCAGTTCCTCACCACGTTCCTGCTCACCTGGGCCTACACCCGGCACGCCCGGCTGCGCAGGGACCGCGCCGCGCTCGAACTGCGATGGGACACGCAGGAACTGACGCGCGGTGTGCGAGGCGGTGCGTCGTGACGGGCGACCATCAGACGCTGGCGCTGCTGCTGTTCAGCACGTTCGTCGCCGTCACGCTCGGGATCACCACATGGGTGGGCCGCCACCGCCACGGCTCGGCCGAGGAGTTCTATGCGGGCGGCCGCCTCTTCTCACCGATGGAGAATGGTTTTGCCATCGCCGGTGACTACATGTCGGCCGCGTCCTTCCTCGGCATCTCGGGACTCATCGCGCTCTACGGGTACGACGGCATGCTGTACTCGGTGGGCTTTCTGGTGGCCTGGCTCGTCGTCCTGTTCCTCGTCGCCGAACTGGTCCGCAACTGCGGGAGGTTCACCCTCGCCGACGTCGTGGCCGCCCGGATGAGGGAGCGGCCGGTACGGATCGCGGCGGGGACCTCCTCGGTCACCGTCTCCGTGCTGTACCTGGTGGCGCAGATGGTGGGCGCGGGCAGCCTGGTCGCGCTGCTGCTCGGCGGCACGACCGAGGCGGCGCGGACGTGGACCGTCATCGGCGTCGGCGCGCTCATGGTGATCTATGTGTCGCTGGGCGGGATGCGCGCCACCACCTGGATCCAGATCGTGAAGGCGGTGCTGCTGCTCGCCGGCACCGTGGCGCTGACCACGCTCGTCCTGGTGCGCTTCCACGGCGACGTCGACCGTCTGCTGCGCTCGGCGGCCGAGCGCAGCGGTCACGGTGAGGCGTTCCTCGCGCCCGGGCTGGCGTACGGCGGGGACTGGGTCTCCCGCTTCGACTTCATCAGTCTGGGGCTGGCCCTGGTGCTGGGCACCGCCGGACTGCCGCACATCCTGTCCCGCTTCTACACCGTGCCCACCGCACGGGCGGCCAGGCGCTCCGTCGTCTGGTCGATCGGTCTCATCGGCGGCTTCTATCTGATGACGATCGTGCTCGGGTTCGGTGCCGCCGCCCTGGTCGGGCCGGACACCGTGCGCGCGTCGAACGCCGCCGGGAACACAGCGGTGCCACTGCTCGCCCTCGACCTGGGCGGCGGGGCGCAGTCCACCGGCGGGACGGTCCTGTTCGCGGTGGTCGCCGCGGTCGCCTTCGCCACCATCCTCGCGGTCGTCGCCGGCATCACCCTGGCCTCCTCGGCGTCCGTGGCCCACGACCTGTACGCGTCCTTGCGGCGTCGCGGCTCCAAGCCGCGCAGCGAGGTCGCCGTGGCCCGGGTCGCCGCCGTCGGCATCGGAGCCGTCGCGATCGGGCTCGGTCTGCTCGCCCGCGACCTCAACGTCGCGTTCCTGGTGGGCCTCGCCTTCGCCGTCGCCGCGTCCGCCAATCTGCCGGTGCTGCTCTACTCGCTGTTCTGGCGCGGCTTCACCACGCGGGGTGCGGTGTGGGCCGTATACGGGGGCCTGGTCCCGTCCGTGGTGCTCGTGCTGCTGTCCCCGGTGGTCTCCGGCAGCCCGCAGTCGCTCTTCCCCGGCCTCGACTTCCAGTACTTCCCCCTGCAGAACCCCGGCCTGGTCTCGATCCCGCTGGGCTTCGTCGCGGGCTGGCTGGGCACGCTCACCTCGCCGGAGATCCCGGACGAGGCCAAGCACGCCGAGACCGAGGTGCGCTCGCTGACCGGCGCGGGGGCCGTGTAGGAACGGCGGCGGCGGTCCCGGGCGTCCTCGTCCGACGGGCCGTCTCAGGCGCGGGTCGCCCACTCGTAGCGGTGCTCGGGGCGGCCCGCGTCGCCGTACTTGAGCGTCAGCCGGGCCCGCCCGGTGCGTTCCAGGAGCTTCAGATAACGCTGCGCGGTCTGGCGGCTCACGCCGGTCCGCTCGGCGATCTCCTGGGCGGAGAGCGGCCCGTCGGCCTTCAGCAGGCACTGGCGCACCAGTTCGGCGGTGGTGGGGGAGTGCCCCTTGGGCAGCCCCGGCTCCGACGGCGCGGACAGGGCGCCGAAGATCCGGTCGACCTCCGCCTGCTCCGCCTCGCCGCCGCCGTCGAGCGTGCGGCGCAGCTCCGCGTACGCCTCCAGCTTGGCGCGCAGGCCGGCGAAGGCGAATGGTTTCACCAGGTACTGCAGGGCACCCTGACGCATCGCCGCCTGCACGGTCGACACGTCCCGAGCGGCCGTCACCATGATCACGTCGGTCTGGAGGCCGCGCCTCCGCATCTCCTGGACGACCTCCAGACCGGTCCGGTCGGGCAGGTAGTGGTCCAGCAGGATCAGGTCCGGGCGAGGGAGCTGCTCCACGCCGCGCAGCGCTTCCAGCGCAGTGTGGGCCTGACCGGCGACATGGAAGCCCGGCACCTTTTCGACGTAGGCGGCGTTGACCCGCGCGACCCGCGTGTCGTCGTCCACGACCAGGACCTCGATCATCGGGACTCCGTCTCGACAGCGATGTTCACATTCTCGACAGCGGTGTTCACCGAAGCGGTGAGGGCGGGCTCCGGGTCCGGTTCGGTCAGGGCCTCGGGCAGGACGACGGCGAACTCCGCGCCCCCGCCGTACGCCTCTCCGACGCTCGCGCTGCCACCCTGCCGCTCCGCCAGCCGGCGGACCAGCGACAGCCCGATGCCACGCCGGCGGTGTGCCGGCGGCTCCTTGGTTGACCAACCCGCCGTGAACACCAGCTCCCGGTGCTCCGCCGGAATCCCGGGCCCCGTGTCGCGCACCGTGAGCGTGGCGGCTCGCCCCTGTGCACGCAACTCGACCTCCACGCGCGCGTGCGAGGTCCCCGCCGCGGCGTCGAGCGCGTTGTCGACGAGGTTGCCGACGATCGTGACGAGCCCCCTGGGATCGACCAGGCGGTCCGGCAGCCGCGTCCGGTCCGAGACCCACAGCGCCACTCCACGTTCGGCCGCGACGGTCGCCTTGCCGACCAGCAGGGCGGCGAGAAGGGGGTCCTGGATCCTCTCGGTGATCTGCTCCGCGGTGACCCGGTGGTCGCCGACCACCTCGCCGACGAACTCCACCGCGTCGTCGTACATCTCCAGCTCGAGCAGTCCCAGCAGGGTGTGCATGCGGTTGGCGTGCTCGTGGTCCTGCGCGCGCAGCGCGTCGATCAGGCCGCGCGTGGAGTCCAGCTCCCGGCCGAGCTGCTCCAGCTCGGTGCGGTCGCGCAGGGTGGCGACGGCCCCGCCGTCGTCGGTGGGCATCCGGTTGGCGACCAGGACCCGCTGGCCGCGCACGGTCAGCAGGTCGGTTCCGGTCACCCGGCCGGCCAGGACGTCGGCCGTGCGTCCCGTGCCGAGCGCCTCGTCGGGGGAGCGGCCGACGGCCTCGCCGCCGATGCCGAGCAGACGCTGCGCCTCGTCGTTGAGCAGGCGCACCCGGCCGGCGCGGTCGAGGGCGACGACCCCCTCCCGGATGCCGTGCAGCATCGCCTCGCGCTCCGCCAGCAGCCCCGCGATGTCCGAGAAGGCCAGGTCCCGGGTCTGCCGCTGTACCCGGCGCGAGATGATCCAGGACGCCAGGGCTCCGACGGCCAGCGCGCCACCGGCGTACGCGAAGAGGCCGGGAATGGCGTGGATCAGCCGCGCCCGGACGCTGTCGTACGCGATGCCCACCGAGACCGCTCCGACGATCTCGCCGTCGCCGTCGCGCAACGGCACCTTTCCGCGGGCGGAGCGCCCCAGGGTGCCGTTGTCGATCTCCATGACCTCGCGTCCGGCCAGGGCCTGCCCGGGGTCGGTCGACACGACCTCGCCGATGCGCGTCGGATCGGTGTGCGACCAGCGCACGCCCTGCCGGTCCATCACCACGACGTACTCCGCCTTGGTGGCCTCGCGGACCCGCTCCGCCTCCCGCTGCACCGGGCCGTCCGCCGCCGGCCGGGTGGTCCGCAGGTCCCGTACGACCTGCGGCTGCTGAGCGGTGGTCTGCGCGATCGCCAGCGCCCTGCGCATCGCCTGGTCGTCAAGCTGGTCGCCGAGCGGTGCCAGGAACAGCCCGGTCGCGAGCACCGCCACTCCCGCGGCGATCGCAAGCTGCATCAGCAGGACCTGCGAGAACACCCGCCGCGGCAGGCCCAGGCGCAGACGGCGTACGGAGGGAGTGGAGCTCATACCCATGACGGTACGTGGGAGGTGGCGGCCTGCCGTAGAGGGGTGTGGCGCGGATCTCCCGTCCGCTGCGCGCCGGCCGGAGCGGAACGTCAGCTCGCGAGTGCCGCCGTCACCGACAGTTCGCGCACCCCGGTGACCTCCATCCGCGCAGGCGAGCCCAGGACCGACGCCCCGCAGCTCTCCGGGCGCGGTGGCGCCGACGCGCTCTGCACGACGGTGACGCGCCAGTGCCGGCCGTCGCGGTGGGCCAGGGTCACCTCCCAGTGCGGTGCGGCACCGTCCGTCCGTACGACGCTCAGCGCCTCGGCGGTGTCCTCGCCCACGGCCGACCGCACGGCCAGCTCGGCCGCCTGACCGGGGCGCTCCCACGCGGAGTGCCCGCGGCAGCCCTCGACGACGATCCGGCCCTCCCGCGCACCGTGCAGGATCTCCTTGACGGTGTGGGCCTGGACCCGGCCGTACACGTATCCGTGGGGCAGCACGAGCACGGTCGGTGAGAAACGGTGGCCTCCCAGGTGGGTGACTTCCCAGACGCCGTCGGCTCCGGAGGCGGCGAGTTCGGCCGCCAGGGGCCTGCCGAGGAGTGCGCAGCACCGGTCGCGCTTGCCGTTGGTGCAGACGAGAGCGAGCGGATCGCCCAGGTGGGCCCCGCCGTCGAGCACCGAGTCGAAGGCGTGGCGATCGCCCCGGCCGAGTGCCGCGAAATCGAGGTCGAGCAGCCGACGGGGGTCCCCGATCGTGGTGCCGTGCAGCCACGCGTCGCCCGGCACGGTGTGGGCCGCGTACACCCTGCGCTCGGCGGGCGTGCCACGGTCCGCGTGGCGTCCGGGGCGGCGGATGAGCGCGACGCGCACGCCCGTACCCTTCGCGGCCGTCTCGAGGGCACGGCCCAGCGCGAGGTCCAGGTGGCTCGAAGTGAGCCCCTTGGCGCCCCACGGGCCGGGCTGTTCGAGCAGCAACCAGGTCCTCGCGACGGGTGCGGTGCCCGAAACGGGCTCGTCGAGGTCCCAGGAGACGGTTGAGCACGTACTCACAGAGGTGAGCCTAACCTGACTTGCCCGGTGGCGACTTCCAGCCGCGCCTGCACGCTACTGAGGCAGTGGTCGTGGCGGCCTCGGTCCCGAGTAGAGCCCACTGGGACGCATGCGCAGCGGGCGTTCCCCGTACTCCTCCAGCGCGTGCGCGATCCAGCCCGCCGTACGGGCCACGGCGAAGATCGTCTCGGCCGCGGTGGTGGGCATGCCCGAGGACGCGGTGAGCACGGCGAGCGCCAGATCGACGTTGGCGTGCAGCGGGGCGTGGCGGGCGGCGGTGGCCTGGATGTCCCGGGCCGCCGCGAGCGCGGGCGCCGCCCGGGGAATGTCCTCCAGGAGCGCGAAGAGGGCACGCGCGCGTGGGTCCTCGCCGGGGTAGAGCCGGTGGCCGAGCCCAGGGATGCGCCGGCCGGCCCGCAGCTCCTCCGCCACCACCGGCGCCGCGCTGCCCACCTCGAGCACCTCCAGCAGCATCCGGTGGGCGAGCCCTCCGGCGGCGCCGTGCAGCGGCCCCTCGATCACGCCGAGCCCGGCGGACAGGGCCGCATAGGCGTGCGCCCGCGCCGACGCGGCGACGCGTACGGCGAGTGTGGAGGCCGCCAGATCGTGATCGACGAGCAGGGAGAGCGCCGTGTCGAGGGCGCGCAGCGTCGGTTCGTCGGCGGGCCGTCCGCTCAGTCGCGTCCACAGGCGACGGGCGATCGGGTCCCGGTCGGTTCCGTCGCGCAGTACGGGCGGCAGCGCGGCGACGAGGGTGGGGATGAGGACTCGCGCCGTGCCCAGCACCGCCTCCTCGGACAGGTCGAAGCGGAGCGGGTCCGCGACCGCCGCGGCGACCGCCGCGACGCGCAGCCGGTCGGTGGGACCGGCGTGTTCGGGCAGGGCGTCGACGGCCCGGCGGGCGACGGCCACGGAGGATTCGGGGGCGGAGAAGGTGATGCCGGGACGCAGCCGGCCCGTCCAGAGCCACTCGGCCACCTCCTCGTAGGTGTGGCGGGCGGCGAGTTCCACCGCGTCGACGCCCCGGTAGTAGAACCGGTCGCTCTCGATGAGCGTGAGACGGGTGCGCACGGCCAGCTCATGGCCGGAGGCCGCGGCGGCGCCGCTGTCGCGCCGGTTGCGTCGGGCCAGGTCCCGCACCTGGTCGGGGTCGAAGGTGCTGCCCCGGCCGCCGGGTGTGCGCCGGCTGCCGAGCTGGCCGCGGCTGACGTACGCGTACACGGTCTCGGGTTTCACCCCGAGCAGTTCGGCGGCCTCCCTGGTGGTCAGGCGCCGCTCGCCGCCGGCGGGGTGGTCGGGCTCTTGATCGCGCATGAGGTCACCGTATCGATCGAAGGACATCCGTCTTGAGCTGTGGATTGACTCAATCAATATTGACAGAGTCTCAGTCAAGTATGGACAGTTGAGTCAAGTTTGAGGAGGCAATCATGACCGTCAACAGAAACGCAGCCGCCGCGACGCTCGTCGAGGTGCCGCGCGGGCTCGCCGGTGTCGTGGTGGCCGACACCGAGGTCGGCGACGTGCGAGGGCTCGAGGGCTTCTACCACTACCGCCAGTACTCGGCCGTCGAGCTGGCACAGAACCGTGGCTTCGAGGACGTCTGGCATCTCCTGGTCCACGGCGAACTCCCCGACGCGCGACGCGGCGCCGCCTTCGCCGCCGAGACCGCGGCGCTGCGGCGGCTCCCCGACGCGGTGCGCGCGGCACTGCCCGCCATCGCCGCGGCCGGCGGACGCTCCGGCCCGCTCGCCGGTATGCGCACGGGCCTGTCCCTGCTGGGCGCCGCCCAGGGCTTCGGGCCCGTGTACGACCTGTCGCCCGAACAGCGCCGCCAGGACACCCTGGCGGCCGCCGCGGCCGTGCCCACACTGCTCACCGCGCTGCACCGGTTGGGGCGGGGGCTCGACCCGGTGGAGCCCCGGGAAGACCTGTCGTACGCCGCGAACCACCTCTACATGCTGACCGGCGAGGAGCCGGACGAGGATCGCACGCGAGCGGTCGAGCAGTACTTGATCTCCACCATTGATCACGGGTTCAACGCGTCAACCTTCACCGCGCGGGTCATCGCCTCGACGGGTGCGGATGTCGCGGCCTGCCTGGCCGGTGCGGTGTCGGCGTTGTCCGGCCCGCTGCACGGCGGGGCGCCCAGCCGTGCGCTCGACACCCTGGACGCGATCGGCACGCCCGACCGGATCGACGCGTGGATCCGCGAGCGGGTACTCGCCGGCGACCGCATCATGGGCTTCGGCCACGCGGTCTACCGCACGGAGGACCCGCGCTCGCGGATGCTGCGTGCGGTGGCGCAGCGGTTCGGCGGCCCGCGCGTGGAGTTCGCCGTCGAGGTGGAACGGCAGGTCGAGGCGATCCTCGCGGAGCTGAAGCCGGGGCGCGAGCTGCACACCAACGTCGAGTTCTACGCGGGCGTGGTCATGGAGCTGTGCGGTCTGCCCCGCGAGATGTTCACGCCCACGTTCGCGGCGGCGCGGGTCGTGGGCTGGAGCGCGAACATCCTGGAACAGGCCCGTGACTCGAAGATCATCCGTCCTGCGGCACGGTATGTGGGGCCGGAGGCGCCGGTGGGGGTGCCCGCGGTGGCCTGAGAAAAGCGAGCGGCCTGGTGCCGTTCGGGCGCCAGGCCTGGTCGGGGAGCGTCGAGCAGGGACGGGGTGCCGGGTTGCTCGCCGGGTGGTGGGTCCGTGCGCGGTCGGCGGTGGGTGCGGCCGGAGACACGGGGTGACGTCAGGCGTCGGGGATGTCCGCCTTGGCGCGGATCAAGGTCTCTCGGCTGATGACCACGATGCGTTCGTAGTCCGCGCGGGAAGCATCAGCCGGAAGCTCACGCTCAAGGGCCTCGGTGGCCTCCGCACCGATCACGGCGAAGTTGCCGTCGCTCAGTTCGAATAGATCCGGGCAGTTGGCTCCGGAAGTACTGCCACGCGAGCTTGGAGGCACACCGATGCGGCGCACGATTTTCAAGGGGTACCGGTCCTTACACAGGTTGGGCACACTGGTCGGCAGCACGTTACTGTGATCAGTGGGGCGAGTGTGACTGCATGGCCGAAATGAGTCGAGAGGTTCACTCGCCCGAGGTTGACGCTCCGTCTTAGTCAGGCGGAGGGGTGCCGACAACCCACCACTCGTCTGTGTCTGCCTCGTCCAGGTCCTTGATGAGGCCGTCAACCATAGCCCCGATTCGGGTCTCGTCGGACGACTCCTCCAGCGTCGCGCGCTGTGCCTTGGACGCCTCCCAGTACTCCCGCATCAGTGGCGTCTGGAAGATTTCGCGCAGGCGTCCGAACAACTCCTGCTGATCCAACAGGCCCGTTTGGTAGAGGTGGTACAGGTTGACGTACCACGCGTTGGCGTAGAAGAACTGACGCCGCTTCTCCGCCGGGATGTCCTTGTCGTACGTATCGATCACGGCAGCCAGGGACGAGTCGTCCATCGCCCTTGTGAGCAGCTCCCAGTGCATGCGCTGCTGGTGGGCCAGCGCCCTGCGTCGGGAGGTCGCCTCCTCCAGCTCCAGCCTCTTGATTTCGAGGCGTTGTGCCTCCAGCCGCCGCTGCCGCGCGGCCAGCGAAACCCCCGCCGTCGCGACAAGCATCCCGGCCGCGGCGGAGCCGAACCTCCCCGTGATCTTCTTCCGTGTGACCATGTCAACCCCCGAGTCAGGCGACCGCCCGCCGGTCGTCGAGTGCGGGTCGGCTGACGGGGACCGGCGAGCGATGCGTGGTGCTGCCGCCTCCAGGGTGCCGAGCGGCGCTGACCGGCGGGGAGGCGGAGAGGCGGCGCACGGAGGGAAGCGAGGGTCGCACGGTCCGGCGCCATGCAAAACGTCTGCCCACCAAGTGCTGCTAACAATCGTTCACTCCGCGGGTACTCCGCCGGCTCGTATCCTGAACAGGCAATTCCGTACGTGGATGTACGCCCTGGCGCGGGCCGGCGTACGTGTGGGTGAGAGAGAGGTCGCACGGTGGGGCAGCGCCCGATTCCGCAGCAGGTCCCGGTCGTCGTACTCGCCGGATTCCTCGGCTCCGGAAAGACCACACTCCTCAACCACCTCCTCCACCGCAGCGGAGGCAGCCGGATCGGCGCCATCGTCAACGACTTCGGCTCGATCGAGATCGACGCGATGGCCGTCGCCGGAGCGCTCGGCGACTCCACGGTGTCGCTGGGCAACGGATGTCTGTGCTGTGCCGTCGACGCGAGTGAACTCGACGGGTATCTGGAGCGGCTCGCCCGGCCCGAGGCCGGTATCGACGTCGTCGTCATCGAGGCCAGCGGTCTCGCCGAACCGCAGGAACTGGTGCGCATGCTGCTCGCCAGCGAGCAGCCGGAGATCGTCTACGGCGGGCTCGTAGAGGTCGTCGACGCCGCCGAGTTCGACGACACCCGTGCCAGACACCCCGAGATCGACCGGCACCTGGCGCTCGCCGACCTGATCGTGGTCAACAAGACCGACCGCGCTCCCGACGCCGAGCGCGTGCTGGCGCTCGTCCATTCGCTCGGCGACGGCGCCGCCGTCGTGCCCGCGACCTACGGCCGTGTCGATCCCGAGTTCCTGTACGACTGCCGGCCCAGTGAGGAGCGGGTGGGGCAACTGTCCTTCGACGACCTGCACGACCACGGCGAGGGCGGCCCCCACGGCCCCCACGCAGGGCATCTGCACGCCGCCTACGACACCCTGTCGTTCGTCTCCGGCCTTCCGCTCGACCCGCGCCGGCTCATGCGCTTCCTCGACAGCCGGCCCGAGGGCCTGTACCGGATCAAGGGGTACGTCGACTTCGGCCCGTACGACACGCGGAACCGGTACGCCGTCCACGCCGTCGGGCGTTTCCTGCGCTTCTATCCGGAGCCGTGGACGTCCGCCGACGACGCCGAACCCCGCCGCACGCAACTCGTCCTCATCGGCTCCGGCATCGACGCACCGGCCCTCCGCGAGGAACTCGACGCGTGCCGCCGGGACACCGACGCCCCACACGCCGACGAGCAGGGCATGTGGGGCGTCCTGCGCTACGTCCAGGACCGCGACGGCGAGGAGCCGCCGCCCACGGTCGAAGCCGGGCCCTACTAGGGGGCGTCGTTTGGATCTTGCCGCCGGTCGCGGGGTCTGGCACGCCCTCCCTCACTGCCTGAAGGGCGTGGGAGGTGCCCCCAGCGGCGCTGTCGTCGGTTGCCGGCGCTCCGCCCTGTCGCCCTACTCCGCCTTTAGCCGCACGCACCAGACCCCGCTCGGGTCGGGAACACGGCACCGTTGCCTGGAGCCGACCAGTTCCAAACGACGCCTCCTAGGCCGGACCCGCCACCACCGACACCGTCTTCGGCAGCGACACGCCCGAGCCGTCGCGGCGCGGGTCGATCTCCGGGAGCTGGGCCGGCGTGCCGTTCCGCTGCGCCGCGAGGGCCGGTGTGGGACCCGCCCAGGCGAAGGCCAGGCAGTCCTCGCCCTTCAGGAACCGCTGGCAGCGCACGCCACCCGTGGCACGGCCCTTGCGCGGATACTGGTCGAACGGGGTCAGCTTGGCCGTGGTCTGCACGGAGTCGTCCAGCGTGCCGCGCGAACCGGCGACCGTGAAGACCACCGCCTCCGCGGCCGGGTCCACCGCCGTGAAGGAGATGACCTTGGCGCCGTCGGTGAGCTTGACGCCCGCCACACCTCCCGCCGGACGGCCCTGCGGACGGACCTGCGAGGCCTGGTAGCGCAACAGTTGCGCGTCGTCCGTGATGAAGACCAGGTCCTCGTCGCCGGTGCGCAACTCGGCGCCACCGACGATCCGGTCGCCCTCCTTGAGGGAGATGACCTCCAACTCGTCCTTGTTGGACGGGAAGTCGGGCACCACCCGCTTGACGACGCCCTGTTCCGTGCCGAGTGCAAGGCCAGGCGAGGACTCGTCCAGCGTGGTCAGACAGACGACCCCCTCGTCGTCCTCCAGGGACACGAACTCCGCCAGCGGCGCACCGCCCGCCAGGTTCGGCGTCGGCATGGACTCCGGGAGCTGGGGCAGGTCCACGACGTCCACCCGCAGCAGCCGCCCGGCGGACGTCACCACGCCCACCTCGCCGCGCGCCGTGGCCGGCACCGCCGAGACGATCAGGTCGTGCTTGATCCGCTTGGCCCCTGCCGCCGTGACGAGCGGCTCGTCGTTCGCGGTGCGGGCCAGCAGGCCCGTCGAGGACAGCAGCACCCGGCACGGGTCGTCCGCCACCTGGAGCGGCACGGCGGTGACCGTGGCGCCGCCCGACTCCAGCAGCGTCGTACGGCGGTCGGTGCCGAACTTCTTGGAGACCGCGGCCAGCTCGGTGGAGACCAGCTTGCGCAGCTCCGCGTCCGAGTCGAGGATCCGGGTCAGCTCCTCGATCTCCGCGTTCAGCCGGTCCTTCTCGGACTCCAGCTCGATGCGGTCGTACTTGGTGAGCCGGCGCAGCGGGGTGTCCAGGATGTACTGGGTCTGGACGTCGCTCAGCGAGAAGCGCTCCATCAGGCGCTGCTTCGCCTGCGCGGAGTTCTCGCTGGAGCGGATGAGCCGGATGACCTCGTCGATGTCGACCAGGGCGGTGAGCAGGCCCTCCACCAGATGCAGCCGGTCGCGCTTCTTGCTGCGGCGGAACTCGCTGCGGCGTCGTACGACGTTGAAGCGGTGGTCGAGATAGACCTCGAGCAGCTCCTTGAGGCCCAGCGTCAGCGGCTGGCCGTCCACCAGGGCGACGTTGTTGATGCCGAAGGACTCCTCCATCGGCGTCAGCTTGTAGAGCTGCTCCAGGACCGCCTCGGGCACGAAGCCGTTCTTGATCTCGATGACCAGGCGCAGCCCGTGCTCGCGGTCGGTGAGGTCCTTGACGTCGGCGATGCCCTGGAGCTTCTTCGAGCCCACCAGGTCCTTGATCTTGGCGATCACCTTCTCCGGGCCGACCGCGAAGGGCAGCTCGGTCACGACGAGACCCTTGCGGCGGGCCGTCACGGTATCCACGGCGACCGTCGCGCGGATCTTGAAGGTGCCGCGGCCCGTCGCGTAGGCGTCCCGGATGCCGGGCAGGCCGACGATCCGGCCGCCGGTGGGCAGGTCGGGGCCCGGAACGTGCTTCATCAGGGCTTCGAGATCGGCGTTCGGGTACCGGATCAGGTGCCGGGCCGCAGCGATGACCTCGCGCAGATTGTGCGGCGGCATGTTCGTCGCCATGCCGACCGCGATGCCCGAGGCGCCGTTGACCAGCAGGTTCGGGAAGGCGGCGGGCAGCGCCACCGGCTCCTGCTCCTGGCCGTCGTAGTTGGGGCCGAAGTCGACGGTGTCCTCGTCGATGGACTCCGTCATCAGGCTTGCGGCCTCGGCCATGCGGCACTCGGTGTACCGCATGGCGGCCGGCGGGTCGTCGTTGCCCAGAGAACCGAAGTTGCCGTGGCCGTCCACCAGGGGCACGCGCATCGAGAACGGCTGGGCCATGCGCACCAGAGCGTCGTAGATCGACGCGTCGCCGTGCGGATGCAGCTTGCCCATGACCTCGCCGACGACGCGGGCGCACTTCACATAGCTGCGCTCGGGCCGCAGCCCCATCTCGTTCATCTGGTACACGATGCGGCGGTGCACCGGCTTGAGGCCGTCGCGCGCGTCCGGCAGCGCACGGGAGTAGATGACCGAGTACGCGTACTCGAGGAAGGAGCCCTGCATCTCGTCGACCACGTCGATGTCGAGGATCTTCTCCTCGTACGAGTCGTCGGGTGGCGGGGTCTTCGTACTACGGCGGGCCATCGCTGCCGGCTCCTTGCTGAAGCGTGAACGGTGATCTGACGCCGTCCATTGTGGACTGCGGCACTGACAGCGACCGACCAGGACCCGTCATGGGCTGCCCGGCTGCCCGGCCCGGCGCTGCCCGCAGGGTACGCCCTCGGCCCCGGCGGCCCACCCAGCGCGTTCTCGCTCTCGGCGTACGGGGCCCGGGAACTCCACCGGCTCCCCGGACGCTTGCATACAGTGGCAGGATCGGCGGAATTCCGCAGTTCCGCCCAGTGATTCACCCAGTGATTCACCGAGTGATTCAACCAGTGATTCCGCCAAGGATTTCGCGATCGAAGGGACGTACATGCCCATGGGTCACACGGCCACCGCCCAGGCAGGCTCCGGCGGCCTGACAGCGACCGAGCACCGCCTGGCCAACGGCCTGCGCGTGGTGCTCTCCGAGGACCACCTGACCCCGGTCGCGGCGGTGTGCCTCTGGTACGACGTCGGCTCCCGCCACGAGGTCAAGGGACGCACCGGTCTGGCTCACCTTTTCGAGCACCTCATGTTCCAGGGCTCCGCCCAGGTCAAGGGCAACGGCCACTTCGAACTGGTGCAGGGCGCCGGCGGCTCCCTCAACGGCACCACCAGCTTCGAGCGGACCAACTACTTCGAGACCATGCCCGCCCACCAGCTAGAGCTCGCCCTCTGGCTGGAGGCCGACCGCATGGGCTCACTGCTCGCCGCCCTGGACGAGGAGTCGATGGAGAACCAGCGGGACGTCGTCAAGAACGAACGCCGCCAGCGCTACGACAACGTCCCCTACGGCACGGCCTTCGAGAAGATGACCGCGCTCGCCTACCCGGAGGGCCACCCCTACCACCACACCCCGATCGGCTCGATGGCCGACCTGGACGCGGCCACCCTCGATGACGCGCGCGCGTTCTTCCGCACGTACTACGCGCCGAACAACGCGGTGCTGTCGGTCGTCGGCGACATCGACCCCGAGCGGACGCTCGCCTGGATCGAGAAGTACTTCGGCTCCATCGCCCCGCACGACGGCAAGCAGCCTCCCCGGGACGGTTCGCTGCCCGACGTCATGGGCGGGCAACTGCGCGAGGTCGTCGAGGAGGAGGTCCCGGCCCGTGCCCTGATGGCGGCCTACCGCCTGCCGGAGGACGGCACACGCGCGAGCGACGCGGCCGACCTGGCCCTCACCGTCCTGGGCGGGGGCGAGTCGTCCCGCCTGTACAACCGGCTCGTACGCCGCGACCGCACGGCCGTCGCCGCCGGGTTCGGCCTGCTGCGGCTCGCCGGGGCGCCCTCGCTGGGATGGCTGGACGTGAAGACGTCCGGTGACGTCGAGGTGCCGGTCATCGAGACCGCCGTCGACGAGGAGCTGGCCCGGTTCGCCGAGGAGGGCCCCACGGCCGAGGAGATGGAGCGCGCGCAGGCCCAGTTGGAGCGCGAGTGGCTGGACCGGCTGGGCACGGTCGCGGGCCGCGCCGACGAACTGTGCCGGTACGCCGTCCTGTTCGGCGACCCGCAGCTCGCCCTCACCGCCGTACAGCGGGTCCTCGAGGTGACGGCCGAGGAGGTCCAGGAGGTCGCCAAGGCCCGCCTGCGCCCCGACAACCGCGCGGTCCTCGTCTACGAGCCCACCGCCCCCACCGACGAGAACGACACCGACGAGAACGCCACCGACGAGAACGAGGAGGCGGCCAAGTGACCGAGCTCGCCACCATGGAATTCCACGCACAGCCGCAGGCCGGCGAGCCCAAGCCGTGGGCCTTCCCCGCCCCCGAGCGCGGCAGCCTCGACAACGGCCTCACCGTGCTGCGCTGCCATCGCCCCGGCCAGCAGGTCGTCGCCGTCGAGGTGATCCTCGACGCGCCCCTGGAGGCCGAGCCGGCCGGCCTCGACGGCGTCGCCACGATCATGGCGCGCGCCTTCTCCGAGGGCACCGACAAGCACTCCGCCGAGGATTTCGCCGCCGAGCTGGAGCGCTGCGGCGCCACGTTGGACGCGCACGCCGACCACCCCGGTGTCCGACTGAGCCTCGAGGTGCCCGCCTCGCGCCTCGCCAAGGCCCTCGGCCTGGTCGCGGACGCGCTCAGGGCGCCCGCCTTCGCGGACAGCGAGGTCGAACGGCTGGTGCGCAACCGGCTCGACGAGATCCCGCACGAGCTGGCCAACCCCTCCCGCCGGGCCGCCAAGGAACTCTCCAAGGAGCTGTTCCCGGTGGAGTCGCGCATGTCGCGCCCGCGTCAGGGCTCCGAGGAGACCGTCGCGAGCATCGACTCCGCGGCCGTACGCGCCTTCTACGAGCGGCACGTCCGCCCCGCCACGGCCACCGCCGTGGTCGTCGGCGACCTCACCGGCGTAGACCTCGACGCGCTCCTCGGCGACACCCTGGGCGCGTGGACGGGCTCGGCCGCCCAGCCGCGCCCCGTGCCGCCCGTGACCGCCGACGACAGGGGCCGGGTCGTCATCGTGGACCGCCCCGGGGCCGTCCAGACGCAGTTGCTGATCGGCCGCACCGGCGCCGACCGGCACGACCGCGTGTGGCCCGCGCAGGTGCTGGGCACCTACTGCCTCGGCGGCACCCTCACCTCGCGCCTGGACCGCGTCCTGCGCGAGGAGAAGGGCTACACCTACGGTGTCCGGGCGTTCGGGCAGGTCCTGCGTTCCGCGCCGGACGGCACGGGCGCCGCCATGCTCGCCATCAGCGGCTCCTTCGACACCCCGAACACCGGTCCCGCCCTCGACGACCTGTGGACGGTGCTGCGCAAGCTCGCCGCGGAGGGGCTCACCGATTCCGAGCGCGACGTGGCCGTGCAGAACCTGGTGGGCGTGGCACCGCTGAAGTACGAGACGGCGGCGGCCGTGGCGAGCACCCTGGCCGACCAGGTCGAGCAGCACCTGTCCGACGACTTCCAGGCGACGCTCTACCGTCAACTCGCCGCCACGGGCACCGTGGAGGCCACGGCGGCGGTCGTGAACGCCTTCCCGGTGGACCGCCTGGTGACCGTCCTCGTCGGTGACGCGGCGCAGATCAAGGAGCCCGTGGAGGCCCTCGGTATCGGTGAAGTCACCGTGGTCGCGGCCGAATAGCGGCACACGCGCGCGGTGGCCCTGGTGACCGGAGTGTCACCAGGGCCACTGTTTGTCCGAATTGGGGGAATGGCTGCCTGTCTGCCCTGTGGCGTGCGCTATAAAAACCCTGTTGCGTTTGAGGATTGAAGACAGGCCCGTTTAGCTTCGTCCGGGCTGTTCGTCAGGCAGTGCGCCGCACCCGCGGCACCGGACAGTCATCGCCGAGTCCCCGTACGGCGCGAGCCAGGGGAGCCGGGGACCCACGTAGTCCCTGGGGTGAATCGGACGCCCGCGCGCACCGCGAGGGGGTCCGTAGGAGACCTTCCACCTCCGAACCCGTCAGCTAACCCGGTAGGCGAGAGGGAAGGAAAGGACCAGCCTCTACATGGCGTTCACGCGCGCCACCGGGAAGCACCGGCGTACCGGCCGGGTGCACCGCACCACCGCCCGCGCGGCGGGTGTCGCGGCCCTCGCCACCACCGGCGTCGTCGGCACCCTCGCGGCTCCGGCGCTCGCTGCAGAGCCCGAGGTGGAGCAGAGCGGAATCACCCCGGTCATCACCATCGGCGACTCCATTGCCGACGAGATCGACGCCCAGGCCGTCGCCCAGAAGCAGGCCGCCGTGGACGCCGCCGCCCGCGAGGCGGCCCAGGAGGCGGCCCGCGAGCGGGCGGCCGAGGCGGCCAAGGAGGCGCGCGAGGACCAGGAGCGCGCCGCCCGGGAGGCGGAGCGCAAGCGCCTCAACACGTTCGTCGCGCCGATCACCGCCTCCTACGTCTCCACCGCGTACCAGGCCGGCAGCTCCCTGTGGTCCTCCGGCAGCCACACCGGAATCGACTTCCACGCCTCGAGCGGCACCTCCGTGCACGCGGTCGGCGTCGGTACCGTCGTCGAGGCCGGCTGGGGCGGGGCGTACGGCAACCAGGTCGTGATCAAGATGCACGACGGCACGTACACGCAGTACGGGCATCTGTCGTCCATCGGCGTCTCCGTCGGCCAGGCGGTCGGGCCCGGACAGCAGATCGGCCTCTCCGGCGCCACCGGCAACGTCACCGGGCCGCACCTGCACTTCGAGGCCCGTACGAGCCCCGAGTACGGCTCGGACATGGACCCCGTCGCCTACCTCCGCTCCCACGGCGTGGACGTCTGACGGCGGACGCGTACGGCGGACGGGTACGGCGGACCGTACGGCATCCGAGAGCCCCGGCATCCCGAGCCGGGGCTCTCGTATTCCGTCCTCGACGGCGGATACCCACTGCACGGACGCCCACTGCATGGGCGCCCACTGTCCAAAATACGTCCACGAAATCCGTCCCGCCGTCGGAATATCCGCTTGATTGGCCTAGAGTCGCTGAACACGCGTCAATCGTCGACGTTTCACGGGGATTAAGGCGGAGGTCGGTCATGCGTATTCCGGCGCATTCGGTGTGTACGGCGATCCGGGACGACATCGTCGCCGGCGTCCACGGGCGCGGGAGCCGGCTCACTGAGGAACTCCTCGCCCGCCGCTACGGCGTCTCCCGCGTCCCCGTCCGCGAGGCCCTGCGCACCCTGGAGGCCGAGGGCTTCGTGGTGACCCGGCGGCACGCGGGCGCGTGCGTCGCGGAACCGACCGAACAGGAGGCCGCCGACCTGCTGGAGACGCGCACGCTCCTGGAGCCCCTCGGCGCCTCCCGGGCCGCCCGGCGACGCACCGAGGCCCACCTCAAGGTGTTGCGCGGGCTGGTCAGACTGGGGCAGGAGCGCGCCAGGCAGGGCACCTTCGAGGATCTGCGCTCCCTGGGCGGCTGGTTCCACGAGACCCTCGCCCAGGCGGCCGGCAGCCCCTCGCTGACGGCGCTGCTGACCCAGTTGCGCCACAAGATCGCCTGGATGTACGTCGTGGAGGTGCCGGCCGGGCCCGTGGAGTACTGGGCGGAGCACGGTGCGATCGTCGACGCGGTGGCCCGAGGCGACGGCGATCGCGCGCGGGCGCTCATGACGCTGCACACCGAACGGTCGGCTCCGGCGCACCGGCTGCGATTCTCCTCCGACGGCGGGCGGCCGGAGCGTGTGAGGAAATCGCAACGTCCCGTAAACATGCCGAGCCTGCGCCATTAACACGGGCGCCGTATACAAAGAAGGGGAAATTTAGAGGGCTTTTTTCTGCTGCCCGCAAATAAATGGGAAAGCGGATCGAGAAGGCGAAAGGCCCACCCGGTGGGTCCGGGCAGGCCTTTCGATTCCGCTTGATTCCGCTCGATTCCGCTGTCCGTCAGACGGTCTCGGGAAGCTCCTCGAGCCCCTCGGCGACCAGCTTGGCCAGCCGGTCCAGGGCGGCTTCCGCGCCCTCGGCGTCGGCGGCGAGGACGATCTCCTCGCCGCCCTGGGCGCCGAGGCCGAGGACGGCCAGCATGGAGGCCGCGTTGACGGGCGACCCGTCGGTCTTGGCGATCGTCACCGGGACGCCTGTGGCCGTGGCGGCTCGGACGAAGATGGAGGCGGGGCGGGCGTGGAGACCCTCGGCCCAGCCGACGTTGACGCGGCGCTCAGCCATGTGATGCTGCCCTTCAGGTGTTCAGAGGGGTTGAAGTTGTCTAGACCAGTCTTGTCTAGACCAGTTTCCCACATCGTGAAGCATGCCGGGACTGGCCCTGTGCCGTCCCGGGCGATCGTCGGACCGCGGCCTCGGTCCGAGCTCTCGCCCCCACAGACTGCCCCGCGCCGTTGTCGTACGCGAGCCGTACTCTGGGGCCCATGCAGACCTCGTCGGACCGGCAGGAGTATCCCGCGCACTGGGAAGCCGACGTGGTGCTGCGCGACGGCGGCACCGCGCGCGTCCGCCCCATCACCGTTGATGACGCCGAGCGCCTGGTCAGCTTCTACGAGCAGGTTTCCGACGAGTCGAAGTACTACCGCTTCTTCGCGCCGTACCCTCGCCTGTCCGCCAAGGACGTCCACCGCTTCACGCACCACGACTTTGTGGACCGGGTGGGACTCGCGGCCACCATCGGCGGCGAGTTCATCGCCACCGTACGCTACGACCGGATCGGCGCCGGCGGAACGCCCGCCTCGGCACCGGCCGACGAGGCCGAGGTCGCCTTCCTCGTCCAGGACGCGCACCAGGGCCGCGGCGTCGCCTCCGCCCTCCTGGAGCACATCGCCGCCGTCGCCCGCGAGCGCGGCATCCGCCGCTTCGCCGCCGAGGTGCTGCCCGCCAACAACAAGATGATCAAAGTCTTCATGGACGCCGGGTACACCCAGAAGCGGAGCTTCGAGGACGGTGTGGTCCGCCTGGAGTTCGATCTGGAGCCCACCGACCGCTCGCTCGCCGTGCAGTACGCGCGCGAGCACCGCGCGGAGGCCCGTTCCGTCCAGCGGCTGCTGCAACCGGGCTCGGTGGCGGTCGTCGGCACCGGCCGCACACCGGGCGGCGTCGGCCGCAGCATCCTCGACAACATCCGGGACGCGGGCTACCCGGGCCGGCTCTACGCCGTGAACAGCTCCTTTCCCGAGGACCGGAAGGAACTCGACGGAGTCCCCGCCCGCCGCTCCGTGCGGGACATCGACGGGCCCGTCGACCTCGCCGTCGTCACCGTGCCCGCCGAGCACGTCCCCGACGTCGTCACCGAGTGCGGCGAGCACGGCGTGCAGGGACTGGTGGTGATCTCCGCCGGATACGCCGACAGCGGCCCCGACGGACGCGAACGCCAGCGCGCCCTCGTGCGGCACGCGCGTACGTACGGCATGCGGATCATCGGACCCAACGCCTTCGGGATCATCAACACCTCCCCGGACGTCCGGCTCAACGCCTCCCTCGCCCCCGAGATGCCGCGCCCCGGCCGGATCGGCCTGTTCGCCCAGTCCGGCGCCATCGGCATCGCCCTGCTGTCCCGGCTGCACCGGCGCGGCGGCGGGGTCACCGGCGTCACCGGCGTGTCGACCTTCGTCTCCTCCGGCAACCGGGCCGACGTCTCCGGCAACGACGTCCTCCAGTACTGGTACGACGACCCGGAGACCGACGTCGCGCTGATGTACCTGGAGTCCATCGGCAACCCGCGCAAGTTCACCCGCCTGGCCCGGCGGACCGCGGCCGTCAAGCCGCTGGTCGTGGTGCAGGGGGCCCGGCACGGCGGCGTGGCACCGCAGGGGCACGCGGTACGGGCGACACGGCTGCCGCACGCGACGGTCTCCGCACTGCTGAGGCAGGCCGGCGTGATCCGCGTCGACACGATCACCGACCTGGTCGACGCGGGACTGCTCCTCGCCCGCCAGCCGCTGCCGACCGGGCCGAGGGTGGCCATCCTGGGCAACTCCGAGTCACTGGGACTCCTCACGTACGACGCGTGCCTCTCCGAGGGGCTGCGGCCGCGCCCTCCCCTGGACCTGACTACGGCGGCCTCGGCCGACGACTTCCACGCGGCCCTGTCCCGGGCCCTGGCCGACGACACGTGCGACGCGGTGGTGGTGACCGCCATCCCGACCGTGGGGGAGGGGTCGGCCGGGGACGCCGCGCTGGCGGAGGCCCTGCGCTCGGCGGCGGCCGCGGTGCCCGCCAAGCCGGTCCTCGTGGTCCACGTGGAGCTGGGCGGCCTGGCGGAAGCCCTGTCGGCGGCGGCAAGCACCGCCCCCCAGGCCGCACCGAGCCCCACCGAGGAGCCCACACCCGCCGCCCCGACACAGCCCGCGCCCATCACGTCGGCGGAGCCCGAGCTCGGCGCTCCAGGGCAGCGTCCGCCTGCCGCCCCGAAACAGCCCGCGCCAGTCACGTCGGCGGAGCCTGGGCCCGGTGCTGCGGAGCAGCGTCCGCCTGCCGCCCCGGCGCAGCCCACGCCTGCCGCCCCGGCGCAGGCCGCGCCCGTCACGTCGGCGGAGCCCGAGCTCGGTACTGCGGGGCACCGCCCGCCTGCCGCCCCGGCGCAGCCCGCGCCCGTCACGTCGGCGGAGCCTGTGCCCGGCGCTCCGGGGCACCGCCCGCCTGCCGCCCCGGCGCAGCCCCCGCCCGTCACGTCGGCGCAACCCTCGCCCGCCGCCCCGGCGCAACACCCGCCCGGCGTCCAGGCCTCGGAAGGGACCCACCTCATCCCCGCCTACCCCGCCGCCGAGCGTGCCGTCCGGGCCCTCGGCCAGGCGGTTGCCTACGCCCAGTGGCGTCGCGAGGCCGCCGACCCGGGCAAGGTGCCGGAGTACGAGGACATCGACGAGAAGGGCGCCGCCGAGCTGATAGCAGGGCACCTCGCGCGCGGGCAGGGGCTCACCCTCGGCGCCCAGGAGACCTGTGACCTGCTCGGCAGGTACGGCGTCCACGTCCACCGCGCCCTGCCCGCCCCCACCCCCGACGACGCCGCGGCCGCCGCGCGGACCATCGGCTACCCCGTGGCCCTGAAGGCCACCGCCCCGCACCTGCGGCACCGCGCCGACCTGGGCGGCGTACGCCTGGATCTCGCGGACGAGGAGCAACTGCGACGGGCCTACGCCGAGTTGACCGAGCTGTTCGGGAAGCCCGCCGAGCTGCGTCCGGTGGTGCAGGGCATGGCACCGCGCGGTGTCGACACGGTCGTACGGGCGGTCATCGACCCGGCGGCGGGCGCGGTGCTCTCCTTCGGCCTCGCCGGTGCCGCCACCCAGTTGCTCGGCGACATGGCACACCGGCTGATCCCGGTCACCGACCGCGACGCCACCTCGCTCATCCGCTCGATCCGCACGGCGCCCCTCCTCTTCGGCTGGCGCGGCTCGGCCCCGGTCGACGCCGCCGCCCTGGAGGAGCTGCTGCTGCGGGTCTCCCGGCTGGTCGACGACCACCCGGAGGTCGTGGCGGTCACCCTGGAACCGGTCGTGGTGGCCCCGCGCGGTCTGAGCGTCCTCAGCGCCTCCGTCCGCCTCGCGCCCCCTCCCGCCAGGGACGACCTGGGTCCGCGGACCCTGCCGGCCTACTGACCCGCCAAGCGCCGGGCACGGCCCGCCCACGGCCCGGGACGGGTACCGCGGGAGCGTGCCTCGCAGTCAGTGGGTCCCCGTAGGATGGACGGCATGGCCAAGACCAGTACGACGACCCAGGGGCTGCGATCGGCGATCGAGCGCAGCGGCTACTACCCGGCCCTCGTGGCCGAGGCGGTGGAGGCCGCCGTGGGCGGCGAGCCCATGCGGTCGTACCTGGTCCATCAGGAGACGACGTTCGACCAGAACGAGGTGCGTCGGCACGTGACCGTGCTGGTGCTGACCGGCAACCGCTTCATCGTCAGCCACACCGACGAGCAGGCCGCCGACGACACCTCCCCGACGCCGTACGCCACGACGTCCACGGAGTCCGTCAAGCTCGGCCGGATCTCGTCCATCGTCGTCAGCCGTGTGGTCGCCAACCCGGAGCAGTACAAGCCGGGCACGCTGCCCCGCGAGATCGTGCTGACCATCGGCTGGGGCGCCGTCTCCCGCCTCGACCTCGAGCCGGCCGCCTGCGGCGACCCCAACTGCGAGGCCGACCACGGCTACACGGGCAGTTCGACCGCCGACGACCTCAGCCTGCGCGTCAGCGAGGCCGGGGACGGACCCGAGACGGTGCGCCAGGCGCTGAGCTTCGCGCAGGCCCTCTCCGAGGCGACCGCGGACTCCGCCCGCTGATGGTGCAGCACACCGCCTGGGACACCCACCCGGAACCGCTCCCCGTCGACTCCGCCCCCGTACCCGAGTACGGCACGGGCTCGCTCGCCGACCTGCTGCCCACCCTGGCCGCCGGCCTCGGCGTCCCCGGGATGACCGCGGGGATCACCGAACTGACCCCCGCCGACCGGAACTGCGTGTTCCTGATCGACGGTCTCGGCTGGGAGCAACTGCGCGCCCACCCGGACGACGCCCCCTTCCTCACCTCCCTCCTGGACACCTCGCGCGGCGGCACCGGACGCCCGATCACCGCCGGCTACCCGGCGACCACGGCGACCTCCCTCGCCTCCGTCGGCACCGGTCTGCCGCCGGGCGCCCACGGCCTGCCCGGCTACACCGTGCGCAATCCGGACACCGGCGCGCTGATGAACCAGCTTCGCTGGCAGCCGTGGACCGCGCCCGGACCCTGGCAGCCGTACCCCACCGTCTTCCAGCTCGCCCACGAGGCGGGTGTGCACGCCGCCCAGGTCTCCTCCCCGACCTTCGCGAACACCCCGCTGACCAAGGTCGCGCTGAGCGGCGGCGTGTTCCACGGCCGGCTGTCCGGCGAGGACCGGATGGACTGCGCCGCCGAGGAGCTGGCCGGCGCCGACCGCGCGCTCGTCTACACGTACTACGCCGAGGTCGACGGCGCCGGCCACCGCTTCGGCGTCGACTCCGACACCTGGCGCGGACAGCTCGGGCACGTCGACCGGCTCGTCCAGCGCCTCGCCGAGCGGCTGCCGCCGCGCAGCGCCCTGTACGTCACCGCCGACCACGGCATGGTCGACGTGCCGTTCGACGATGACCACCGCCTCGACTTCGACGAGGACTGGGAGCTGAAGGCGGGTGTCGCCCTCCTCGGCGGCGAGGGCCGCGCCCGGCACGTCTACTCCGTCCCCGGCGCGCACAACGACGTGCTGTACTGCTGGCGCGAGGTGCTCGGCGAGCAGTTCTGGGTGGCGTCCCGGGACGAGGCGATCGCGGCGGGGTGGTTCGGGCCCCGCATCGACGACCGGGTGTACGGCCGCATCGGCGACGTGGTCGCCGCCGCGCGCGACGACGTCCTGCTCATCGCCTCCGAGCGCGAGCCGAAGGAGTCGGCGATGGTCGGCAACCACGGTTCGATGACCCCTGCCGAGCAGCTCGTCCCCCTGCTCGAAGTACGCTCCTGACGCCCTGCCGCCGCCCTGCCTCCGCTCTGCCGTCGCCCTGCCGCACACCCCGACCCGTTGCCGAAAGGTGCCTCACCCCTCATGCCCGAGCTGGTGTTCTTCTCCGGAACGATGGACTGCGGGAAGTCGACACTGGCTCTCCAGATCGAGCACAACCGCTCGGCGCGCGGACTCGTCGGCATGATCTTCACCCGCGACGACCGCGCCGGCGAGGGCAAGCTCTCCTCGCGCCTCGGGCTGGTCACCGACGCGGTGGAGGTCGGGGACGGCCAGGACCTGTACGCCCACGTCGTCGACCACCTCTCGCAGGGCGGGCGCGTGGACTACGTGATCGCGGACGAGGCGCAGTTCCTGGCGCCGGACCAGATCGACCAGCTCGCGCGCGTGGTCGACGACCTCGACGTCGACGTGTACGCCTTCGGCATCACCACCGACTTCCGCTCCAAGCTCTTCCCCGGCTCCCAGCGCCTGGTCGAACTCGCCGACCGCGTCGAGGTGCTCCAGGTCGAGGCCCTGTGCTGGTGCGGCGCCCGCGCCACGCACAACGCTCGCACCGTCGGCGGCGTCATGGTCGTCGAGGGCGCCCAGGTGGTCGTCGGCGACGTCGCACAGTCTCCCGACGAGATCGGCTACGAAGTGCTGTGCCGACGGCACCACCGCCGCCGTACGACCGCCGCGACGGCCCGCGCGGCGGCGCTGTCGCCGGACGTGCTGCCGGTCCGGTCGAGCTGAGACCTTCCTGAGACCGCCCGGCCGAGCGGACGTCACTCTCGGGCTTCTTCGCGAACGCGCGGCGGCGGCCCGTGGCAGCGTCTACCATGCACGCACCGGGGGGAAGCGACACCAACACAGAGGTCCCGGGGCGCGTGGTGTCGCAGGGCGGGGGCGGTGGCATGGGACCGGGCGCAAGAACCGGGGACAGTCCGGAGATCAGAGTTGCCGCCGTGGACGACCACCCCATCCTCCTCGACGGCATCGCGGCTCACTTCGCCCGCCACGCGTCCGGCATCCGGCTGGTGGCGACAGCCGAGAACGTCGGAGCCCTGTTCGACGAGCTTACGGGCGAGAACACGGTATCCGTCGTGCTGCTCGACCTCCGGCTGCGTGACGGCAGTGACGTCGCTTCGAACGTCCGCCGGTTGCTGGCCGCCGGGGCGCGGGTGCTGGTCTTCACCGGCGAGCAGCGTCCCGCCCTGGTGCGCCGGGCCCTTGACGAAGGGGCCCTCGGCCTGGTGCTGAAAGAGGATCCGCAGGACCGGCTCGTCGAGGCGATCCGTACGCGGACACCGGCGAGGTCTACGTCTCCAGCCGCCTGGCCCATTCAATCGTGACCGATCCACGAGGCAATGTCCGTCTGCCCGCCAGGCAGTTGCAGGTGCTGGAGCTCATAGCCAGGGGCCTGCCGTACGCGGATATCGCGCGCCTGCTGCACATCACCGAGGACACCTTGCACACCCACCGCAAGCGGGCGGTCGAGGCCTATGCGAAGGCGGCCGACGAACGGGTGGAAGGCACCGGAGAGCTCGTGTACCGAGTCGTGGCAGACGGACACATCGACATCGGCCCGGACCTGCCGGAATGGACCGGGTCCTGACGCCGGGGTCCTACCGGCACGGGGTGGAGAGCGGGCTGTCCCGCGCGGCGGCGGCCCTGTCGGCCCTGTTCGCTCTGAGCTGGTCGGGGTTCCTGCTCTCAGGAGGCGTGGAGCCGGCGCCGGACGTCCGCGCGGTGGCGGTGGTGTTCCTGGCCCAGGCCGTGGTGACGGGTGTTCGCGGGGCGCGTCTGACTCTTTCGCGGGTGGACTCCGGCGTGGCCGTCGGTCTGGCGGTGCTCGGACAAGTGGTGCTCGCCGCGGGCGGCGCCTCCCGCGTCGTGGTGGGGCAGCGCTGTCTGCTGACCGTCCCGGCCGTGCTCCTCGCTGCCGCGCTGCTGCCGCGCCGCGCCCGCCGGTGGAGTTGCGTGGTGGCGATGGGGGCCCAGATCACCACATCCTGGCCCGCGGACGGCCCGGCAGGGGCAGTGGAGGGTGTCTGGCCGGTGGTGGCGACGGCCGTGGCCGGTGATGTGCTCGCCCCTTTGATGCGCACCGCGGGCGACCGGGCCGACCGGGCGCAGCGGCGGGTACGGGCGGTGCGTGCGGCGGCGGGGCGCGAGGAGGGCCGGCGCGAGGCCCACCGGAACTTCCAAGGCACGTTGCACGACGAAGTCAGTACCGCACTGCAGGCCATCAGCCTTCCCGGCATCCCGGTATCCCGGCTTCGGGAAGCGGCCTCGGGGGCCGTGGCCGCGCTCGACGCAGCCCCGGCCGGACCCGGACGCGAGGGCCGGGCGGACCTGTCGACCGTGGTGCGCGCGCTCCGGCCGCCCTCGGGGACGGCGCTGACAGTCGAGGCCGCCGGTGCGCTCCACGTTCCGTCGCGGGTGGCCGACGCGGTGGCAGGCGCCGCCCGCGAGGCGCTCCGGAACGTTGAGGAGCACGCCGCGGCCCGGACCGTTCACGTACGGCTCCAGGGTGACGGTTCCGGCCGTCCCGGCGCGAAGCGGGACGAGGGCTTCCATCTGAGCGTCACGGACGACGGGGCCGGCTTCGCCGCCGGAGAACTCGCCCCGTCCTCGGTGGGGTTGCGACGCTCGGTGATCCGGCGGATGGAAGAGGTCGGAGGACGTGCGGAGGTTCGCAGCGCCCCTGGACGCGGTACCACGGTACGACTGGAGTGGCACCCTCCGGTCGTACGGCCGGAGGGTGCCACGGAAGGAGCCGGCCTCCGGGACGGAGGCTCCGAGGGGACGATCGGTCGGATGCGGGCCGCCGTGGGGGATGTGCGGCGCCCTCTGGCCGCCGTGTGCCTGCCCTTTCTCGTCACCATGGGTGTCGTGGCGGTCGTCCACACCTCTCGCGGCCCGGACACGGGCCCTCTACTGGTCTGGTACGGGCTGCTCGCGGCCCTCACCGTGGCCCTGCTCCTGCGGGCCAACACGCGGATCCCGGGTCCTGTGGCCGGCGCCGCCTGCGTGTTCGCAGTCGCTGGGGCGCTCGGCAGCTTTTTTGTCCTGCCCCTGTCCGCCATCAAGGACTTCGAGTCGTGGCCGATCGGCGCGGTGACACCGCTACTGACCTTGCTGGTGATCGTCCGCCCGGCCTGGGAGGCGTTGACGGCGCTGGCGCTGGAGCAGGTGGGCATCGTCGTACTCGTCATGACCGGTCCGCCGATCGCGCCCTCGCCCGGCGCGACTGTCGCCGTGGTGCTGCCCGCCCTTTTCGCGCCCGCCCTCGGCGTCCTCGCGGGCCTTGCCATCGGACGTACCGTCGCCCGCCTCGGCGGGGTGACGGCGCGCGCCGAGGCCGCCCGGTCGGCCACGCTCGCCACCGAGGCGGCCCGGCGGGCCCGGGAAGAGCTGCACCGGGAACGGCTGAACCACCTCGGCGAGGAGATCCTGCCGTTCCTCGCCGAGGTGGGGTCGGGGCGGTACGGGCCCGACGACCCCGGGGTCAGGGACCGCGCCCGTCTGCTGGCCGGCGCGGTCCGTGACGAGATCCAGTTGCCCGGAGTCCTCGATCGCACCGTGCGCGGGCTACTGGCCGCTGCCCGCGGGGCGGAATGTGCCGTCGTCATCCAGTCGGACTCCGACGAACCGCACCCGCCGTCCTTTCTACGCCTCTTGCTCACCACCGCGCTGACCTCCGGTCCCACCCCGCGCGAGGTCTTCCTCACCGTGAACGCGGCGACGGGCACCGTACGCGCCTCCCTGGTGATACTTCCGGGGGACGAACAGCGGGCCCGGGCACTGAGCGACGCCGTCTCGGTCGCCGGTGCCGGAGCACAGGCCGAGGTGGCGAACTCCGACACCTCCACGTGGGTGGAAGCGGCCGTCCGCGCACCCTGACGCCGCCCCCGCCCCCGCCCCCGCCCCCGGCCGCCGGGCATGTCCCCACTGGCGGGGACAGCCGGAACGCGTCCCGGCCGGGAGGATCGGGGGAGCCGGGGCGCGGGGCCCCGGTGATCCAGAGGGAGACGGTCATGTCCGGATCCATCCGCGACCGCATACGGCGGTTCACCACCTCGGTCGAGCAGTCCGAGGAGCTTTCACCCGCCCAGAAGAGGGCGGTCCTCGAGGGATACGAGGAGGCGCTCGGCACGGAGGGGCCGCCCCGGCTGGTCCTCATCGGCGAAGCCGGAGTCGGTAAGTCCACGACGGTCAACGCACTGTTCAACGCGGGCCAGGAGGTCGGGCACAGCAAAGCGACCACCGATCGTGCCTGGACCATCCCAGTACAGGAGGTCAGCGGTAGCAACGGCACCCTTGAGGTGGTCGACATGCCGGGCCTCGGCGACGACATCGCCAACTACGACCGCTACCTGGACCTCTACCGGCAGGTTCTGCCGACCGCGGACACCATCGTATGGATCCATCCGGCCAAGGACCGGATGGTTCACCTCGTCCAGCAGGCGCTGGTGGACATCTTCGGCCGCAACCCGGAGCTGGTCGGCCGGCTGGTGTTCGGCCTCAACAAGGCGGACGAGATGGGTCCGCACGACTGGAACACGCACGCGAACCTCCCGTCCGAACCGCAGCGTGCCGCGCTGCGGGAGCGGGAGGAGGTATTCACCCGCAGCATCGCCCGGGTGCTGCCGGCCTGGCGGGGCCGGGCGGTGTCCTACGCGGCGCTTCGCTACTACAACCTGACCGCCCTGTTCAAGGAGATGATGTACGCGGTGCCCGAGCAGCGCCGGTGGGTTCTCGAACAGCGAATGGCTCTGGCGGATTTCACCGCCTTGGTGGATCGCAAGTTGTTGCAGGCCGCCACGGCGACGACTCTGGCCGAGATCCCTGCGAACAATCCGGCGCCGCCGGCCCGGCCCGAGCCGCCGCAGGACCTGCCGCGGCAGCCGGACGCGCACCCGCCCAGGTCCGTCGCCGACGCGCTGACCGCCCTCTCGGACGCTCAGTGGCGGGACCTGCACGCCGACCGGGCGCGGTTCGAGGAGTACGTGCGGCGTGTGGAGCGGGGGGACGCCCGATGAACGCCGAGCCCGGCGAGGTGGCGGAGTTCGACGCGGTGGTGGACGCCCTGCGCGCGGTCATCCGGGAGCAGCAGGAGAGTCTGCGGGAGATCGACCGGCTGTCGGAGGCGTCCTTCCGGCTCTGGCTCAACAGCGTGGCCGGCCGGATCGCCGCGGCGGCCGGCGTCTCCCTGGCTCGCATCAACGCCTTCATCGACGACCTTGCGTCGATCGCGGCCAACATGATCGAGACGGGGAAGCGCGCGTACCACGACGCGTACCGCGCGGCGCGTCATGTCCGGCGCACCTAGACCGGCCGGCACGGAGCGGAGGACATCATGACGTGGGTCGAGTTGGCTTTCCCGCAATGCCCGGCCTGCTCGCGCTCGTGGGCCGTGAGCCGCCACCGCGACTGCCCGGCGGGTGAGGAGCGTGGCGTGGGAGACGGCGGCGGCGGTCTGGAGGTGGACCCGGACCGGTCGCGGGTGCGCTGCACGGGTTGCCGGCGGACGTGGCGGGTGTGGGAGACGAGCTTCCACTGTTCCTGCGGACGCCGCTTCGAGGCGAAGGAGGTGGAAGAGGCCGTACGGGAGCTCATCCGGGTCGCCTCGTTGCTGGCGCGGGTACTGGCCCAGCAGGCTCAGGACCTGGCCGAGATCCGCCGCGCCGGTGAGGCGTCGTTCCGTGCATGGGCGGGCCGCCTTGCCGCCGCGGTGGCTGGCTCCCTCGGGGCGGTGGCGGGCCGCCTCGTTGGCAGCCTGCTGCGGGCGCTGGACTGAATCGCCCGCGAACTGGTCACCGAGGTCCGCCGCCAGCTGGAGACTTCCCCAACGAGTGGTCCGAGAAAGGGATTCCGGAGGAGTGAGTGTCAGAGCCCTGCCGACCGAGGCCGAGGCCGGCAGGGCTCTCGCGCCGGTACGGCACGCATGGCGGCACTGTCACCGGGTGTGCTGTCCATCTCCTCCGCCTGACCGGGTCAGCCGGAGAGATCGGTCCGGGCAAGCAACCCGACGGGCCCGCCGGCCGTCACGGTTACGAAGGTGCGAAGCCGGAGGGGAAGGGCGGGCGGTTCGGTCTCGGCAGGCCGGACCGCCCACCCCGCGTCCGTCGCGTCCCCCCACGAGCGCGACGGAGTATGCGGCGGCGGGTCAGCCGACCTTGGTCCACTCCTGGCAGCCGTTGCTCTGGAAGTACTCGCCCTTGTTGACCGTCACACGGCCCTGGCCCTGAAGGTTCTCGTTGGCGATGATCGCCCCGAACTCCCCGGAGGCGTCCTTCGTACGGGCCCAGTAGCAGTTGTCGATGATGCTGCCCTTCTCGGGCCCGGCGGTCTTGTACGTGCCGGCCTTCATGTTCTCGCCGACGAGGTACTGGCCGTCACCCTCGACCGTGGTGGCCGCTCCGGGCTTCTTGGCGGGCTTCGGGGCGACGGTGACCTTCTCGGTGACCGTGGCGGCCGGCTCCGGTTCGCCGGCCTCGGCCGCCGCGGTCTCCGTGACGGTGACGGCCGGGCCGGGAGCGGCGGAGCCGTCCTTGCTGCCGGACTCCCCGTCCCCGCCGATGCCGACACCGACCAGGAGTGCGACGAAAGCGGTCGCGCCGTGAGTGAGCCATGCCTTGCGGCGCGAGGGCTTCGGCCCCGGCTGTCCCGCCGGAGGCTGCCAGCCAACGGACGGCGGGGCCGGCAGCGGAGGTACACCCCAGCTCGGTGTGTTCCCTGGACCGGAGGGCTGAGGGGTGCTGGGCGGTATCGAGGGCGGGTGGCTCATCGCGGTGGTCCTCCGGTCGGCGTTGTGGCGCTTGGTCGTCACAAGGTGCCCGTTGTTCCGAGAAGACTGTGAGGCGAACGCTGATAACCCCTATTATCAAGCAGGTTTACCTCTTGCTTGTGGCCGCGCTGTAGATTGCTGACGCCTGCCCGATCAAAGAGGGGTGGGCCGAAAGGCGAGGGAGCCGTCCTCGGCGATCCAGGGGAGAGGGGGGACACGTTCGATGACGACGCACACGGCCGCCAAAACGCCCTCCGTCATTCTGCCCGAAACCTCGGCATGGCGGATCACATACGCCGAGATCGCCGCCCTCGCGCAGGTCAAGCGTCCCGTCCCCACCACCTGGGCCCGCCGCCACTCCGACTTCCCGGCTCCCGTCGCCCACGAGGACGGACGTCCCCTGTTCGATGCCCGCGTGGTCGTCGACTGGCTCGTCTCCACCGGCCGCGGCAACAGCGAGCCCCGTCGGCTCCGTGCAGAGCTCGCCCTGCACACCCTGGCCGCCTGGCGCACCCCGACCCTGTCGGCCTCCGTCCTGCTCGGCGTGCTGACCTCCCTGGTCTGCCTGCACCAGCAGCTCGACGCCCCCGTCGCCGACGGCCGACCCTGGCACACCCTCCTGGAGCGGGCCGCCGACCTCGACCCCGACGACCGCTTCCTCCTCTCCGAGCTACGGTCCCTGCCCGACCCGGACCGCACCGGCCCGGCCCTCGCGCACCTCGCCGACGAACTGATCGACGCCGCCTACAACCCCGCCGAGGCCCTCGACTGGGTTCTCCAGGCACGCCCCCGCCTCGGTTCGCGTGAGCTGTCCGCCGACGAGCCCGTCCCGGCCGTGGTCCGGGCCCTCGCCGCCCTCTCCGGTGTCGACAGCCTCGGCGAGGGGGCAGTGATCGCAGTCCCGCACGCCCGCGCCGGCGACCTCCCGGCCGCCCTCCACGACCACGCCGCCGAGGACTCCGGCCATGTCCACCTCGCCACCGACCCCGACCCGGCCCGCGTGCGCATGATCCGCCGCCGGATGCTGGTCCGTGGCGTGTACGAGTTCCGGCTCGACGTCGTCGAGGGCGAGGAACTGACCGTCGACGAATGGGGCTACCCGAACCTGCTCGTCTGCGCGCTGCCCTACGAGGCCGCCGAGACCCGAGACGCGAAGGCTGTTCTGGACCGGATCGCCGCCCTCACCGACTACCTCGGCACCGGCGCCACCGCCGTCGTCCTCGGCCCGGCCGACGTCCTCACCGGCCCCCTCGCCCAGCACGGCGACGCCGACCGCCTGCGCCGCTCCTTCCTGAAGCCCGGGTTGCTCAAGGCGGCGATCAGCCTGCCCGACGGCGCCTACGCCTACCGCCCCGGTTACCGCACGGCGGTCTGGCTCCTCGCCCGCGTCCCGGAGGATGAGCGCACGGGCCTCGTCCTCCTCGCCGACTACTCCGCCCGCCCGCTCACCGAGCCCGTCCTCGACACACTCGCCGAGGACATCGCCATCTGGCGCGCATCGGGGTGGACCCCCGACCCGCGTCACGAACCCCGCCATGCGGCCATCGTCCGGAGTACCGACCTCGACGACCGTCCTGGTGCGCCCTTCACCCCGCAGCACCGCACGCTCGCGTCCCGGCACACACGGACGGTGGTGGAACGCCCTGCGGCCATCGCGGACCTGGAACGCCGGCTGGTCGAGCTGCAGGAGCGATCCCTGGAGGGCGGGCTCCGGCTGCGTGCCCAGGCGGAGCTGCGCCCCGAGGAACGACCGGTACGCCGTACGTCCGTCGGCCGCCTCCTGCGCACCCGCCGTCTGCGCCGCCGCCCCGGTCACCGATTCGCGTCCGAACACCTGACTCCGGAAGGCCACTACCCGGTCCTCGCCCCTGAGGAGATTCTCGGCGCCGCCCGCATCGGTGCCCGCCGCATCGACCGTGGCATCCTCCTCACGGCCTACGATCACGCCCAGTTCACCGAACCCGGGGACCTTGTCGTCACCGTTCACCCCCGCTTCGGCGTGTACATCGACACGGAGGGCCTCTCCCTGGTCGCGGCCCCGGCCCGCATCCTGCGGGTGCGTCCCGACGCGGATCCGCCGGTACGACCCCGGGTGCTGGCCGCGCTGCTACGCGCGGCGGCGGGAGAACACGCCCGCACGAGCGGTGCGGTGCGCGCGTCCCGCCGTATCGAGGACCTGGTCGTCCCCGACCTGAGCAGCGCGGAGGCCGACCTGTACGAGGCCGTCCTCGCCGAGATCGAGGGCCGGGCGGCGCTGCTGCGCGAGCAGACGGCCGCGCTCGACGACCTGACCCGAGTGATGGCGGCCGGTATGACCGACGGCACTCTCACCATCCAGCACCTTCCGCACACCGACGTCCACTGAAGGAGAGGGTCCACCCGATGCCCCCACGTCAGAAGAAGCCCGCTGACCAGGAGGAACTGTTCAGCGCCTCCACCGCCAAGGAGATCCAGGACATCCTCTGGAAGGCGGCGGACAAGCTGCGCGGCTCAATCGACGCCGCCCAGTACAAGGAGTTCGTCCTCGGCCTGATCTTCCTGAAGTACGTCTCGGACGCCTTCGAGGAGCGTCGTACAGAGCTCGCCAAGGAGCTCACGGACGAGGGCATCGCCGAGGACCGCCTCGACGACTTCCTGGAGGACCGGGACGAGTACACCGGCGCGCACGTCTTCTGGGTTCCGGAGACCGCCCGCTGGTCCTGGATCGCGGCCAACGCCAAGGCGCAGGGTGTCGGCAAGCTCCTGGACGAGGCGATGGACGCGATCATGCGGGAGAACGAGTCCCTGAAGGGTGTTCTCCCCAAGATCTTCAACCAGGACCGCATCGACCAGAAGCGCCTCGGTGAACTCGTCGACCTCATCAGCGATGCCCGCTTCGGCGGCAACGGCGACAGGCCGGCGCAGGATCTGCTGGGTGAGGTGTACGAGTACTTCCTCGGCAACTTCGCGCGGGCGGAGGGCAAGCGGGGCGGCGAGTTCTACACGCCGAGCTCCGTCGTCCGGCTGATCGTGGAGATCCTGGAGCCGTACGAGGGGCGGGTCTACGACCCCGCGTGCGGGTCGGGTGGCATGTTCGTGCAGGCGGCGAAGTTCATCGAGGCGCACCGTGGGCGCGGCCACAAGTCCGACCTCTCGGTCTACGGCCAGGAGTTGAACGAACGCACCTGGCGCCTGGCCAAGATGAACCTCGCCATCCACGGCATCGACGGCAACCTCGCCGCCCGCTGGGGCGACACCTTCGCCGACGACAAGCACGCGGACCTCAAGGCCGACTTCGTGATGGCCAACCCGCCCTTCAACATCAAGGACTGGGCGCGGGACGAGACCGACCCGAGGTGGAAGTACGGGGTCCCGCCGAAGAACAACGCCAACTATGCGTGGCTCCAGCACATGATCTCGAAGCTGGGGGAGAGGGGCACGGCCGGCATCGTGTTGGCCAACGGGTCGATGAGTTCCCAGTCGAGTGGGGAGGGGGAAATCAGGCAGGCACTGGTGGAAGCGGGCCAGGTGGCGTGCATGGTTGCCCTGCCAGCGCAGTTGTTCCGCACGACGGGTATCCCGGCGTGCTTGTGGTTCCTGTCGAAGGACAAGTCCCCGCAGGGCGCACGGCGGTTGGACGACCGGCGCGGCGAGCTCCTGTTCATCGACGCCCGGGGGATGGGCGAGATGGTGGATCGGACGGAGCGTGTCTTCACGGAGGCTGATCTAAGGAGGATCGCCGACACGTACCACGCGTGGCGCGGTAGTGGGTCGGCGCGAGCGGCGGAGATTAAGTACGCGGATGTTCCGGGCTTCTGCTATTCGGCGGACATGGAGAAGGTTCGCGAGCACGGTTATGTGCTGACGCCGGGGCGATATGTGGGGTCCGTCGATGCGGACGATGTCGACACCGAGCCTATCGCTGAAAAGATTGATCGACTTTCAAAGGAACTCTTCGCGCACTTCGAAGAGTCGTCACGTCTCGAACAGGTAATCCGCGCACAGATGGAGCGAATCGATGCCTGATCACACCGTGTCATTTTCGGAGTTGGTAGCTGACGGTCAGCTCGAGATCGGTGCTGGGCGTCCGCGTTCCGTTGATTTGGATGGCTTCGGGCTCCCTATTTTGAGAGTCGCAGACGTACTGGATGGAAAGATCGATTCTTCATTTCCGGATGCGCCGCGCGTTTACCGAGAGGAGATGGGGCCGAAGGTATCGAAACCCGGTGACATCGTCCTGACTGCTAAGGGGACGGTGGGGCGAGTTGCTATGGTGCGCCCCGATGGGCCGCTCTTTGCGTACAGTCCTCAACTGTGCTACTTCAGGCCGAGCGTCGATGGCCCACTCGAACCGCGCTTCTTGTACTACTGGTTCAAGAGTGCTGCATTTTGGAATCAGGCCGACGCCCTCAAGGGGCAGACCGACATGGCGGATTTCCTGAGTTTGGGTGATGTTTTCTCGCTCAAGGTAAGAATGCCTAACCAGACTCGGCAGGTGGGCGTTGCGGAGGTCCTCGGGGCGCTGGATGACAAGATCACCGTCAATGAGCGCATCGCGGCCACATACGAACAATTGCTTCAGTGCCGTTACACGGAGCTCGGTCTGGCTGAAGAACCGAACCTCGAGACAGCTGTGGCGATCACCGATCTCGTCGCCTTCAACCCGAAGCTTGCGAAGCCTGCCGTAGACGAGCCGGTCTACGTGGACATGGCGGCGTTGCAGACCCACCTAGCCAGTATTCCCACGTGGACCCGCAGGGCACCGAAATCCGGTCCGAGATTCATGAATGGTGACACTCTCCTTGCCCGCATCACGCCGTGCCTGGAGAACGGCAAGACAGGATACGTCGACTTCATGATGGACGGCGAGATCGGTCTTGGTTCCACCGAGTTCATCGTGATGCGCTCGGTCGCCGGTGTGCCCAGCGAAATCAGCTACTTCTTGGCGCGGGACAACAGGTTCCGTGCGCACGCCATTCGTAACATGGTCGGTACGTCCGGCCGGCAGCGGGTCAGCGCGGCGGATGCTGCCAATTACCAAGTGAACCGTCCTGACACGGATGCGCTGGCTTCTTTCGGTGAGGAAGCCTCGGCGGTGTTCGCCCATATGAAGTCGGTGCAGGCCGAGAACCGCACCCTCGCCGCCCTCCGCGACACCCTCCTTCCTCAACTCATGTCCGGCCGCCTCCGCGTCAAGGACGCCGAGAAGATTGTCGAGGACGCCACATGACGACACCCCACGACAGGAAGGCGCACGACGACGCCAGAACCCACCGCCGCCCCACTGAAGCCGACTGGGAGATCCTCGCCCTCGACGAGTTGGCCGAGTTGGCCTGGCTTCCGGCCTCAGGCCGTACCTTCGCACCTGGTTCCGACCACCGGAAGTCCTGGGACGACCTCATCCTCTATCCGGACCTCCAGGAGGCCATCCAGCGTCTCAACCCCGACCTGCCCCCGGACGCCGTCCGCGAAGCCATGGCGACCGCGGCCACTCCCGGTTCCCAGGACACCTACGAGGAGAACCGGGCCGCACACCGCCACCTCACCACCGGCATACGGTCGGTCACCTACACCGACTCCCACGGCGCCGAGCACAACCCCACCATCCGCCTCCTCGACCTGGCCGACCCGGACGCGAACACTTACCGCGTCCTCAACCAGGTCACGGTGATCGACGGCGACAGGAACCGCCGCTTCGACGTCATCCTGTACGTCAACGGCCTCCCCCTCGCCGTCATCGAACTCAAGCGCGCCGGCGACGAGGACGCGACGCTCCAGACCGCGCACGCTCAAGTGGCTAGGTACGTTGAGGAGTTCCCAACGGCCTTCCGTTACAACACGGTCGTTCTGCTCTCCGACGGCATCACCGCGAAGTACGGCACGCCCTTCACCCCGTACGAGCACTTCGCCCCCTGGAACACCGACGAGTTCGGCGCCCGTGTCGACCCACTGACCGCCGACGGCTACTCGGAGTCGGGGCAGAACCTGGCCCTGCACGGCCTGTTCACCCAGTCCCGTTTCCTCGAACTGGTCCACTCCTTCATCAACTTCGTCCCGTCCAAGCGGATGAAGCGGATCGCGAAGCCGCACCAGTACCACGCGGTCATCCGCGCCGCCGAAGCCGTCCGTACGGCCTCGGCCAGCGACGGCAAGGCCGGCGTCGTCTGGCACACCCAGGGATCAGGTAAGTCGGAGGAGATGGTCCTCACCACCACCATGGTGATGCGGGACCCGGCCCTGCTGAACCCCACCGTCGTGGTCGTCACCGACCGTACGGACCTCGACGACCAGCTCTACTCGACGTTCCAGGAGAGCGAGATCCTCCCGGGGTCACCGAAGCAGATCGTCACCCGCGCTGAGCTCCGAGAGGAGCTCGCGGCGAAGAGGACGGGAGGGATCCTCTTCACCACGCTCCAGAAGTTCGGCAAGACCAAGGAGGAGCGGGAGTCGGGCACCGACCACCCGATGCTTTCCGACCGCCGGAACATCGTCGTGATCGTCGACGAGGCACACCGCAGCCACTACGACGACCTCAACGGCCTCGCCCGCCACCTGCGCGACGCGCTCCCGCACGCCACACTGCTCGCCTTCACCGGCACCCCGATCTCCGAGGCCGACCGCAACACCCGCGAGGTGTTCGGCGACTACATCGACGTCTACGACCTCAAGCGGGCCGCCGACGACGGCGCGACCGTGAAGGTCTACCACGAGAGCCGCGTGATCCAGCTCGTCCTGGACCGCGACATCGACCCGACCACCATCGACGAAGAGGCCGACCGCATCACCGACGGCCTCGACGACACCGAGCGCCGTCGCATTGAGCAGGCCGTGGCGACGATGAACGCCATGTACGGCGCACCGGCCCGGATACGCGATCTCGCGACCGACCTAGTGGACCACTGGGAGGCCCGCAGGGAGCGGATGAAGCCGTTCGTCGGCGTCTCCGAGGCGGGCGGCGCGCCCGGCAAGGCGATGGTGGTTTGCGCGACCCGCGAGATCTGCGTACGCGTCTACGACGCACTGCGTGAGCTGCGCCCCGAGTGGCACAGCGACGAGTTCGAGAAAGGCGCGATGAAGATTGTCTTCTCCTCGAACTCCCGTAAGGACGCGAAAGCCCTTCTCGACCACGCCTTGACCGACAGCCGCCGCAAGACGGTCATCAACCGGGCCAAGGACCCCGACGACGAGCTGGAACTGCTCATCGTCAACAACATGCTGCTGACCGGCTTCGACGCCCCGCCGATCCACACCATGTACCTGGACCGGCCGCTCAAGGGCGCCAACCTGATGCAGGCCCTGGCCCGCGTCAACCGCCGTTTCCGCGGCAAGGAGGACGGTCTCCTCGTCGGCTACGCGCCGCTCACGGAGAACCTCCAGAAGGCCATCGCCGAGTACACCGAGGCCGACCAGCGCGACCGCACCCTCGGTCAGGACGTCGAGCGTGCGCTGGACGAGCTGCGCAACGAGTACGACGTCCTCGCCGGCATCCTGCGCGGCTTCGCCTGGGAGCCGTTGCTCGACCGGCCCGGCCCCAAGGCCTTCGTCGACGCGGCCCTGCGGAGCGCCGAGTACCTGCTCGATCCCCGCACGCCCGGCAACAACCCCGACCAGCTCGACGACCCTCGCCAGACGCTGGGCCGCCGTTTCCGTGAGCATGCCTATCGACTTGAGCGCTTCTGGGCGCTGGCGGGCAGCTCGAAGGATGTGGGCAACCGGTTCGCCGACCAGCCGGCCTGGAAGCGGCACATCCAGTTCTTCGTCGAGGTCCGCGCCTACGTGGCGAAGCTGGACGCCATGAACCGTGAGGCGCGCGGGCTCCCAGTCGCCCGCGACATTGAGCTGTACCTCTCCCAGCTCACGTCGTCCGTGGTCGAAACCGGCGGAGTCACGGACCTGTTCGCCGAGGCCGGGCTGGAGACCGCCGACCTCACCCACCTCACCGACGCGCTCGTCGCCCAGCTCCAGAACAGCGACACCCCGCACCTGGCGGCCGAGGCGCTGCGTCGGCTGGTCGAGCGAAAAATGCGTGAGGTCACCCAGCACAACATCGTCCGGCAGACCACGTTCTCCGAGCGCCTCCAGGACCTGATGGTGCGCTATATGCGCCAGCAGTACACCAGCGCCGAACTCATCGCCAAGCTGGTCGAGATGGCCAAAGACGTCATGGCCGACGCCAACCGAGGCGAAGAGTTCGACCCGCCCTTGAACTGGCGCGAACTCGCCTTCTACGACGCCGTCGCCGACCACGGGACCGCCCGCTCCCTCATGGGCGACGAGGTCCTGGCAGGCATCGCCCGCGAACTGGTCACCGAGGTCCGCCGCCAGCTCAAGCCCGACTGGATCGCACGTCCGTCCGTCCGCGCCCGCCTCCGCAGCACCATCAAGCGCCTTCTGGCCCGCAACAAGTACCCGCCGGACCAGCAGAAGGAGGCCATCGACCTGGTCCTCCGCCAGATGGAGCACTTCGCCAACGAGTGGTCCATCAACGGAGAGACAGCCGACTGAGCCCTCCGTACCCCTTCCGCGTGGTCATGGGCTGTTCACCGACGCGTCAGATGCTGGAGTGAACGGCCCCGCCAAGCGGCCCAAAAAACTGATACGGGGAGGTCGTTCCTCCCAGACAGGTAGGTCCTTGCCATGGCCGCAAGTAAAGAGATCGAGGACCCGGAGTCGCGCTTCTCCGCCGTACTGGTGGGCGCAGCGAAGCTTCCGGGCGTGCGTATCAACAGGGACGCATATCTACGAAAGGCGCTATCCCGCTATTGCTCAGACGATGAAATTCGAAGAGCGATCGAGGAAACCCCGGCGGCGGCGGGTATCTCCCTCGATATTTTGGACAAGGCCGCCAACGACTCCATCAACTACGAAGCCGCCAAGGTCAGTGCTCTTTCCGCGGCAGCAGGACTGCCCGGCCTGATCTTCCTTCCCGCCACCGTGCCCACCGACTTGGCCCAGTATTTCGGCCACATGCTGCGCATCGCCCAGAAGCTCGCCTACCTCTACAGTTGGCCCGATCTGTTCTCCGGTGACAGCGATGACATCGACGACGCGACCAAGGGAGTGCTCACGCTCTTCTTCGGCGTGATGTTCGGCACCCAATCGGCGAACGCCGCCGTCGGGAAGGTCGCGGAGGCGATGTCGAAGCAGGTCGCCAAAAAGCTTCCCCAGAAGGCGCTCACCCAGGGCGTTGTCTACCCAATGGTGAAGAAGGTCGCGAAACAGCTCGGCATCGAGATGACGAAGAAGACCTTCGCGAGAGCCGTATCAAAGGCTATCCCTGTCGTCGGCGCCGTAATTTCCGGCGGGCTTACTCTCGCGACCTTCCTTCCTACGGCGAAGAGGCTGAAGAAGCACCTCGCCAGCTTGGAAATGACGAAGCCGAAGCTCCGGGCCCCGGATGTCGAAGTCGTAGAAGTCGTGGAAGTCCATGAGCCCGTCGCCACGGACTACGTCGAACAGTCCGACGAGGACGGCTCTGCCTCCAGGTAGAGGATCCGCCGCTGAACCATGGCCGCCGGACGGCTGCGGCTCGCCGATGCATCCGGGCCCTGGTGAGCCCGGATGCGTCAGCGGCGCCCCAGACGCACCGGCAGGGCGCTCACGACCGTACGAGCGTCAGATACGGTCCTCCGACGAAGCCAGCCCGACGAACCCCGCCCAGGTCTCGTGGGAGACGGTGAGTATGGGGCCGGCGTCAACCTTCGAGTCCCGGACGTGCACAACTGCCGTAGCAGGCGCGACCTCTACGCAATCACCGCCCTCGGTCCCGCTGTAGCTGCTCTTGAACCAGGCGAGGCCCGAGGCGACGGTCGAGGACTCAGTGTTGTTCATAGTGATCCCAGCACCCCTTCGATGAGCTCCAGCGACTCTCGCGGACTGAGAGCCTGAGATCGGATAATCCCATAGCGAGCGGCGGCCAGAACCCCTTGCTCAGGGTCGGTCTGCAGAGAACCGACCCCTTGTGCCTCGGCGTAGACGAACTTCTTGCCGTCCTTGCGCGTAACGACGGTGAATGGCCCGTTCACACCGGCATTGTCCTCGCGATCGACTGGCATGACCTGGACTTCGACGTTGCGTTTCTGACCGATCAGCAGCAGGTGCTCCAACTGCCCACGCAGCACGGACTCGCCTCCGTAGGGGCGCCGCAGGATCGCCTCGTCGAGGACGAAGCTCAGTAGCGGCGCGGGGCGACGATCAAAGACGTCCCGCCGGGCCAGCCGTGCCGTCACTCGCTGCTCGGTGGTCTCCTCGTCCAGGGGAGGACGCCTCATGGCGAGTAGCGCCCTCATGTACTCCTCTGTCTGAAGCAGCCCCTTGACCACCAACGTGTCGTAGGCGACCAGCTCGACGGCCTCCTTCTCCAACCCCGCCATCCCCTGAAAGAACACCGGATACTGCGCCCGCTCCACCTGCTCCTTCCACAGGCACAGCAGCCCCCCGGCCCCCAGCACCTCATCCGCCCGTTCGATCGCCCCGGGCGACGGAATCCGCCGCCCCTGCTCGAACGACGCGACCGTGGACGCCGAATACCCGATCCGCCGCCCGAACTCCTCGCGCTCCAGGCCCTCCCGCACGCGCAGCGTCTTCATGGTCTGCCCGAACGCGACCACGACGCCCCGACCCGCGTCGTCACCCGGCCGCCGCCCAGCCCCGTCGTCGTTCTCCCACCCGTCCCCGAGACTCACGACCCCGGTTCCCGTGCCGGCGCTGTCGTTCTCGTGCTCCCCGGGAATCGCCTCGGCCCCGGCCTCCGCACCCTTGTGCTCCGTCATGTCCACCACCGCCTCTTTCGCTCAACGCCCCCGCCGGGGACGCCGTCACGGCGCGCAGCTCCTACCCGTGGCGACAGCGCGCGTACATCCGCCCTCTGTCGCTGCGTCACCAATGGTCACGCTACGCGACCGAGGGCACGGTGAGAGGCGTGACGACGAAACCCATCAATCCCACCGACACCACCGAAACCGACCAACCCACCACCCCCTGCGGCCCCTTGAAGAAGACCCCGCCACCGACCCACGCCTTCGAGATGCGCTTCACCTCCACACCCCGCGGAGCCCGACTCGCCCGCCGTCTCGCAGCCGTCCGCCTGGACGAGTGGGGCATCCCGTACGGCACCGACCCGCACGACGCGATCGTGCTGATCGTCGCGGAACTCGCCGTGAACGCCGTGCAGCACGGCCACGTCCCCGGCCGGGACTTCCACCTCGGCCTCAACGCGACCCCCGACGGCCGCACCGTACGCGTGGAAGTCACCGACACCCGTACCGAAAGCCACCCCCGCCGCCCCACCGCCCCGGAGGAGACCGACGGCACCGGCGAGACCGGCCGCGGCCTGCTCCTCGTATCGCGACTCGCGACCCGCTGGGACTGGCACCCGCGCTCGGACGGCCCGGGCAAGACCGTTTGGGCGGAGTACATGCTCCGGTCTCCATATCCTCTGGTAACCCGGGTTATCGAGTAGAAGACACTGCAACAAGGCGTTCCGCTCCTACGGTCCTCACATCAGTACGGGAACCACGGGAGGCACACATGGACGACGCGACGGACCGGACCCCCGACAACGCACTGCCGTTGCCGGAACTGGTGGAGGCCCGGCTGGCCGGTGACCGCAAGCTCACCGTTTCGGTGAAGACCCTCATCCGCGAGGCGCTCGGCGGCTCCGGCAACGCCGAAGACGGCGTACGCGCCTCCTCCCCGGGCCCTCTCTACCTGAGCAAGGTCACCGTCACCGGCTTCCGCGGTGTCGGCTCCCAGACGCTGCTGAAGCTGAAGCCCAAGCCGGGAGTCACCCTCGTCGTCGGGCGCAACGGCTCCGGCAAGTCGAGCATCGCCGAGGCCGTCGAGACCCTGTTCACCGGTACCAACGCGCACTGCTCGGCGCAGCACCCGAGCCACGCCGTCCGCTGGCGCAACCTGCACCACGGCGAACAGACCGCCGTCGAGGCCAAGCTGACCGTCGAGGGCGACCCGTCGCCGAGCACCCTGACCCGCACCTGGACCGGCCACGCCTTCACCGACTCGGAGGCCGTGCTCAGGCGGCCGGGACACGGCACCGTGCCGCTGGAGCAGGCCGGCTGGGAGCGGGCGACCCGCGCCCACCGCCCCTTCCTGTCGTACGCCGACCTGGACAACCTGATCAACGGCAAGCCGTCCGAGATGTACGACAACATCGCCGCGATCCTCGGCCTCGACCACCTCAACGCCGCCGCGCGACGGCTGACGGCCGCGAAGAAGGAACTCGACGCCGTCGTGAACGCCGAGAAGGAAAAGAAGCCGCTTCTGCACGCGGCCCTGGAGGAGGCCGGGCACGACGACCGGGCGCTCAAGGCTCTCCTCGCGATGGAGGAGAAGGGAGACGGACCGGACCACGCCGTACTCGACGCACTGGTCGTCGGCGCGTCCACGGCCGACGAGGGACGGCTGCGGGAGGCACGGCTGGAGGCCGCCGCCGAGACCGAGGCACCCGACCTCGACCGGGTCGGTGACTCCGTCGACGCACTGCGAAGTGCCGCCGCCGACGTCGACGACCTGAAGGGTACCGCGGCCGCCGACGCCCACAGCAGGGCCGAACTGCTCCAGGCGGCCCTCAGCCACAGCGACCGTCACGCCGACGACACGGCCTGCCCGGTCTGCGGTACGGAAGAGGCCCTGGACCGGGAGTGGGCCACGCGAGCCGAGGCACAGATCGCCGCCCTCCTGTGCGAGGCCGAAGCCGTACGCGAGACCGAGGCCGCTCTGCGCACCGCGACGCGCGCCCTGCACGACCTGATCCTCCCGCCGCGGGACATTCCGGCCGCGCTCGCCGAACCGTGGGAGGAATGGGGCGACTGCCGGCGGATCACCGATCCCGCCGAACTCGCCGACCACGCGCTGAAGGCGGCGGTGACACTGACGGACGCGTGCGCGATCGTGGCGGGGTCGGCGCGCCGGGAACTGGCGGCCAAGGACGAACGCTGGCACGCGGTCGTCGGCCCGCTCGCCGAGTGGACGAGGCTCTCCCGGGAGGCCGCGGCCGCCAAGCCCCGCAGGACGGAGGTCAGCGCGGCCCTCAACTGGATCAAGAAGCTCACGACCGAGATCCGCGACCTGCGCGTCGACGCCTTCGCCGGCCACACGCAGCGGATCTGGGAGAAGCTGCGTCAGCAGAGCAGCGTCGACCTGACCCACGTCGGCCTGCACGGCAGCGAGAGGGCCAACGTCCGCAAACTGGTCATGGACGTCACCGTCGACGACACCGAGTCGGCCTCCGCCCTGAGTGTCATGAGCCAGGGCGAACTGCACTCGCTCGCCCTCTCCCTCTTCCTGCCCCGCACCGCCACCGCCGACAGCCCTTTCGGCTTCGTCGTCATCGACGACCCGGTGCAGTCCATGGACCCGGCGAAGGTCGACGGCCTGGCCCAGGTGCTCGACGAACTCGGCCGCGACCGGCAGGTCGTCGTCTTCACCCACGACACGCGGCTCCCGCACGCCTTTCGCAGTCAGAACCTGCCGGTGACCGTGCTCAAGGTAGAGCGCGGCGAAAAGTCCAAGGTCCACGTCACCGCCGGCATCGACCCGGTCAAGGAGGCCATCGGCAACGCCATGGCCCTCGCCAGGACGGAGAACTGCTCCGACGCGGCCCTGCGCCATGTCCTGCCGTCCCTGTGTCGGGAGGCCCTGGCCACCGCGATCGTCGAGGCGGCCTGGCTCCGCCGCAACCGCACCGGGCAGCCCGCGGACCGCCTGCAGGCAGCCCTCGACGAGACGGAACGGCTCCTTCCGCTCGCGTCGTTCTCCCTCTTCGACGACGGGTCCGTCCACACCGACGAGGACGTCAAGGACAGCCTCCGCTCTTTGTACGGCCGTGAGAGCACGGTTCTGATCCACCAGTGCCAGCAGGGTGCCCACCCCGGCGGATTCCTTCCGCACGACCCGGTGGCCTTCGTCCGGAAGGTCGAGAACCTCGCCAACGAGATCCGCAAGCCGGGGGCGAACGCCTGATGTCCCTCACCCCTACCGCCGCCCTCCTCGCGACCGCCACCACCCTCCTCGCCGACGGGGCGGACGCAGACGGTCCGCTGACCCCGGCAGGCCGCGACCGCGGCGCAACCTATGCCCTACGGATCGCCCTGGAATCATCCGTCGACGCGGCCCTCGCGGCCGAGGAAGCCGGACTCGGCGAACTCCGCAGCATGCGTGCGAAGCTGCTCTGCCTGCACCACTACGCCGGCCCCGCCCGGGCTCGTCGGGTCAGCGCTCTCTGGAATCGTCTCAGCGCGGGCTGCAAGTACCACCACGACGAACTCGGCCCGAGCCACGCCCAGGTACGCGCCTGGCGAGCAGCCGTTGAATGCCTTGCAACGGAGCTCGCCGCGCCGGTCGCGTCTCGGCGCCCACCTCAACGGGCCGGTGGCGAGGCGCTGGCGGGGGAAGACCGCCCCGGTGGCCGATAGGGTTTCGCGCTGTGGAAATCGGATCTCTGGTTGAACAATACGACGGTGGTTCAGTACGCCGAGTTGGTACGGTTCGTGCCCTGAACGAGACGGAAGTCGCCGTTCAGTGGGAGGGCGGTGAGCGCGAGCATGTTCCGGTGCCCGTGCCGGATTCAGTGAGGAGTCTCGTCCCGGGGACGATCGGGTACAGGGCCGCCACCGACCTTGTCGCTCTCCAGGCCGACTTCGAAAGCGATCCCGTCGGGGTGCTGGTCGAACTGCTCCGCGACGTGGGTGAGACGATCAGCGTCGCCGCGCTCAAGAGGCGTGTGACGAGCCTGGGGATCGGCGTGGGAACGCAACTCGGCGAGTGGAACGAGGTGCGCGAGTCGCTCCGCACCCATCCTGCGATCCGGGCAGAGGGCAAGCTCTGTGTGCGATGGGCCGGGCAGGAGGGAGCGAACCCCAAGCGTCGTCGGCGACGGTCGGGGCCGGAGGCGCTGCGAGAGTTGGCGGAGAAGCCCAAGAAACGGGCGTCCACCAAGCAGTCATTGTCCGCGGTTGTCTCCGCCCGGCTCGATGAGTTGACGTCGCCGTACGAATGGCTCGCCGCGCATGCGCTTGACGTACCCGTGACCGACTGGCCGCAGCGCTGGGCGGAGCCGCGTCCGACGAGTGTGCCGGAAGACATCCGCCTGGTAGCCGTTCAGCACATCACTGCCATGTCGCGCGCCAGGAACCGTGTCGTTCTTCCCGGTGCCGAACCCGACCCGGACGCTGTGAAGTCCGCGGAGATTCCGTCACGTCTCGGGCTCCTTCCGTTGCTCGTTCCGCTCGTGGTGATGCCCACCGCGAGTCTCGCGGCGGACAAGGCGGCCAAGGCAGTCAAGGGCGAGCACGCCTGGGACGCCTTGCGTGCCGGGATGGAGTGCTTCGAATTCTCCCTGTCCGTGGGCTCGGAGCGTGAGGCCGGACCGGGCCGGGACGAACTGTTGGCACCTCTGGCCACCAGAACCAGGGAGCTCCTGAAGACGGTATTGATGAAGCGCCCCAAGAACGACGACCTGGCCCTGGCGTGGCTCGACTTCGTGGAGGACATGTCGTCCCGGGCCTGCGCGTTGTTGGCGGATCCTCGGATCGGGGATCGGCGGAATGGGCTCGTTCGGGAGTGGGCTACGCACGTGGCAGCGCATCCGGCTATTCCCGCGCAGATCAGAGAGGCGGCCAGAGCAGCCCACACCACCGTTGAGGTTGATGCGGATGGCATGGGTGACGGCGAGGGCAGCGCGAAGCGTCAGAGCACCGACGCAGAGCCCGACACGCCGACGCCGCTTGCGGAAGACACGGAGTCCACGGGCATCGTGGACGCAGCCGACGCAGCCGACGCAGCCGACGCAGCCGACGCAGCCGACGCAGCCTCGCCCACAGACACCGTGATCGTGGCAGACGACCTTCCCCGAGCCGACGCGGAGGACGTCGCCTCGGCCGAGGCACCCGAGCCGCCGCAGGAATCCGAGCAGAACCGACGAACCGAACTCGTGGCACTCACCCGCCGGCTGGCGGAGGAGCGGAGTGCAGCCGACGCGGCCCGGGCCGAGTACGAGCGGGAGCGCCGGGCCGCGTCGGACGCGCTGGCCGAGGCGGAAGCGACGGTGAAACGGCTGCGGCTTCGCATCGCGGACGAGGAGAAGCTCCGTGCCGAGTCCGAGGCACGTGCCCGCGCCGCCGAGTCCAAGTGGGAGTCGGCCCAGCAGGACCTGGAAGAGGCGGCTCAGCGCGCCGAGGCGATGACGCGTCAGCTTCGGCGGCGGGACGACGAACTGCGGCAGTCCCGGCAGACCGCGCGCGGGGCGTCACAAGCGCAGTTGCGTCAGGCCAGGATCGACACGCTGCGCCTGCTTGCGACTGTACTCACGGAAGTCGCGGACCAGGCGATCCACGAGGCCGAGGAGGCAGGGCCGGCGAACGCTCTCTACCGGAGGGCCCTGGCGCGAGCGGCGGCGGCCGACGTGCTGGACTTCGGCGCGCTCGGCGAGGAGACGGACTACGACCCGGAGAGTCACCGGGCCCCGGGCGGACCGGCGCCGCGCGTGGTCGTGGAACGGCCGGGCTTCGAATGGCGGGGCCCTCTCGAAACCGGACCCATCGTGCTGGAACCGGCCGTCGTCCGAAGGGCCGAGCAGTAGGCAGGACAGTTCATTCACACTGCCGGGACCGATGCCCGGCGCCAGTGCCCATGGAGGACATCGGTGCAGCACGACAAGCCCTTGATCGGTATCGACTTCGGTACCGCGACCACACTGGTGAGTCAGCGACTTCCCGGTGGTGCGCCGGAGAACGTGCCGATCGGACGCCGTACGGCCTGGATGCCGAGCGTGATAGCTGTTTCCCCCTCCAACGAGCTGTTGTTCGGCGAAGGTGCGGAGGCCGCGGCCGGGGCAGCGGCGCTGCGGTCGGTGAAGCAGTGCATCACCCTCGGTCTGACGCCCGACGCGCTTCCGGGCCAGAAACGGGCCGCCGGCACCGTCCGCCACTCGGCGGATACGCTGATCAAGCGGTTGCTGGAGCACGTACTGCTGCGAGCCAGGGCCGCCGGAGCGGACACCGAGGACGCCCACTTCCGTCTTGCCTGCCCCGCCATCTGGGACGGACCGCAGCGCAGGCGGCTCGCCACTGTGGCCAGGGCCGCGGGCATACCGGTGGCCGTCGGGGACATCGTGGACGAGCCCGTGGCCGCCGGACTCGCCTGGTCGGAAGGGCTCTACTGGGAACTCGGCGAGGAGCGGCCCGACGGAACCACGCTGGTCTTCGACTTCGGCGGGGGGACCCTCGACATCGCCGTGGTGGAGGTCGCCGAATCGCTCCAGGACGGCAACCCCGAGCTCACCGTCCTCTCGGCACGGGGCGTGGCCGGGGCGGGTGACTCGCTGGACGAGCGCATCGCCCAGGACCTGGAACGGGACCTGGAGGCCGAGGGCCTGGCGGTGGACCGGATGCCGGATCCCCCCGCCCTCCGGGCGTTGCTCCTGGCGGCGGCCCGACGCCTCAAGGTGCTGCTCTCCGACACGCGGTACGACGAGCAGTCGGTTCCGGTCGGCGGCGGATACACGGAGCTGCCACTGCTCACCTACACGCGTCGGCGGTTGGAGCGGGCGTTCCGGCCTCAGATGGAGCAAGCGCTGGAGCACGTCAGGGCCGCCCTGTGCGAGGCGCGGCTGCGCAGGCGTACCACGCCCGACCTCGCGCGACTGGTCCGTACGCCGTTGTCGGAACTGGCAACGGATGTGCAGCACGTACTGCTCGCCGGCGGAATGTCCCAGGTGCCCCTGGTGCGCCAACTCTTCGAGGAGGCGTTCCCTCATGCCGAGGTGGCGTACGACAAAGCGCTGGAATCACCGGAGCAGTCGGTCGTGACCGGCCTGGTGGTGCACGACTACCACCGGCTCAATCTTCCCCGGCCCGGCTTCGACCTGGTGCTGGAGTGGGACGACATGGACGGAGGCCGACGGAGTGAACTGCTCTATCCCGCCTTCGAGCCCCTCTACACGCCGGACCAGGTGCTGCGCCGCGAAGAGCTGGCCCGCCACTGGAGGGGCACACCGGACGTTCACAGGGTCACCCATGCGCGGATCCGGGCATTGGCTGTCGACGGGGAACCAATGGACTTCTCGGTGGAAGGCAGTGCTCTGCCGTATCTGCCCGTCGTACTCCATCCGAGGACCGCGTTCTCACTGGCGCTGCGGCTCAACGGCGAGATGGTCGTTCACGACTCCACCGCCCGGCCCATGACGTTCAGGGTGGAGAGGTGGCCCGTGCTCCGGGCGGGAGAGAAGAGCGCCATCCCTCTGACGCGTGTGCGAAGGGAGGGCCAGGGCTACCAGCCCCATTCCTTCACCGACGAGTACTCCCATCCGTGGCAGTGAGACATCCGTGGCAGTGAGGCGACGGCAGGTGGCCCGGGTCAGGTCATGACCTTGGCCACCGACCGGTGGGCAAGGGCCGGTCAGGCTCCTTCGACCAGCACGAGAGCGACCGTCTCCGTGGACAGACTGAAGCGGGAGTCCCGCTCCATCTGAGCCACCAGGGCATCCCGCCGGGTCTCCAGGTGCGTCACCCGGCTCTCGTGGAGGCGACGGATCGAGGGATGGGCCACCTCGTGGGCGAGACGGCGGGCCCGCGTGATCTTCAACTGGAAGGTGTCCCTCACCGTCGCGCGCCTGCCTTCGGTGAGCCGGGTGTTCTCGGCCTCGTAGAGTCGCTTGGTCGTGCGCTCCTGCACGGCCGCGAGGGCCTGTACCTCGTCCAGCGTCTCGGCGATCAACGCGTCGACGTCGTCCGGCAGCCGCCCCTCCGTGCCGGTGAGTTCACCGCGGGCCAGCGAGGTCAGCAGCGCGGTGCCGATCTCGGGCACCTCCCGCATCGCCAGGGTGTCGACCGCGGTGGTCCACAGCTCGCGGCGCGAACGAGTGCCATCCGTACGCGCCAGCCGAACCTCCACCAGATAGCGGGAGCCGGGTGGCAGGCCGGGCAGCCGTGCCCTTCCGTAGCGAAGGAGGAGGTCGGGGTGCTGCTCGTACCACCACTGGGCAGTGCGCACCAGCGGATGGCGCACACTGAGCAACGGGGCCCCACTCGCGGACGAGGCGCTCGCGGTCAGACAGAAGCGTGTCGGTGAGCCGCTTTTGAGTCTGGCCAGCAGATCGCCGCGAGGGTGGGGGAAGGCGCCCGTGTCCATCGTTTCGTACATCGCCTTGAGCAGGTCGCCGCTGCCCGCGACGTCCACCAGGTCGTCCTCGTGGGGGACGTCACGGAGCAGCCCGTATCCGCTGTCGTCGAGGAAGCACTCGACGAGTCCGCGGATCTCCCGGGCGCCCAGGTAGCGCCCTCTGCCCGGGCTGGTGTCGTCGAAGCCCTCGATGAGCAGGCCGTCCAGGCCGGTGAGCAGGGCCTGGGCGTCGTTCAGGCTCTCCAGGTCCTTGTTCCGGTCCACCCGCGCGACCGCGATCCGGTCGACCTGGCGGTGCCGTTGCTCGCGGGTGAGGTGAGGGTCCAGGACGATGCGGTGCAACTCCTTGAGGCGCCCGCGCAGGATCGGTTCGAGTTCTCCGATGGAGTCCTGGAAGACCCCGATGCGTGCGTAGAGGCGCTGGAAGATGTCGGTCTCGATCGTGCCGGGGACCTGCATGTTGAAGATGAAGATCTTCTCGTGCCGCTGCCCGAACCGGTCGAGCCGTCCGATACGCTGCTCGACCCGCATGGGGTTCCAGGGCAAGTCATAGTTGACCAGGACGTTGCAGAACTCGAAGTCCAGGCCCTCGCTGCCCACCTCGCTCACCAGGAGCAGGTCGAACGCGCCGGCACGGAAGTCCTTCATGACGCGTTCCCGCTCGGGCGGCGGGATTTTCCCGTGCATGACCCGGACCTTGAACTCCGGTGTCAGCCTCTCCTCCAGGTACTCCAGGGTGCGAGTGAAGAAGGAGAAGACCATCGCCTGCCGCATCCCCTTGGCGCGAGCACCGCGCAGCATGTCGGCGAACCGCTCGAACTTGGTGTCCACGGGGAGTTCCCGCAGCAGGGAGCGCAACGTCGAGAGATCGTCGGCCTGTTCCGCCAGTTCACGGGCGAGGCTCTCGGGCGAGGCGGCGGTTCCAGTACGGTTGTCGGGCGAAACGTCCTCGGAGTCGTCGACGACTCCCGACTCGTAGAGGAGTTCCTCGGCGGCTTCCTCCTCGGCCAGCCGAGGAGAGAACCGCTCCCGCAGCCGCTGCTGCATGGCAGGGATGCAGCTGGCCGCCTGCCGGAGCCACATCTGCGCGGCGAAGCCGGCGGCCATGCCGCTGCGGGCGGCACGTTCAAGACACCACGCGTGCAGGTCGTCGTAGAAGGCACGCTCCTGTGGGGCCCAGTGGACTGCGACGTCCTCGGCCTCACGCAGGGCCTTGCGGTCGGGGGTGTCGGCCTTGCGCGTCCGGTTGACGACACTGGCGAGGGCGTTGAGTTCGGCGATGCACCGCCGCGCCTCGGCGCGCTGCTGTGGGGACAGGGGCATGTCGGTACGCAAAAGCTCCTGGAGGCGCCGGAACTCGGGTCGTTGAGCGGTGATCCTTCCGTACGTGGAGGTCTGCATCCGCGTGAGCCGGGAGCGCAGGGCCTGAGCGCCACTCGCGGTGTCCGCGCCGCCCTCGGCGAGACCGATGGCCACCGAGTTCAAGTGGCGGTTGGGCTCAAGCTGGTTCTCGAAGACCTTGAGTTCCGGGAAGGAAGCCTCGTCGAGAAGGTGAACAAGGTTGTAGAGGTCCTGGTTGCCGAGGTTGAGGGGAGTGGCGGAAAGGAAGATCAGGGCGTCGGCCCAGTCGGCGAGCAGGGCTGCCGCGGCGTGACTCCGGCTGCTCGCGTTGCGCAGGTAGTGGGCCTCGTCCACGATCACCAGGTCGAACCGTGGCTGAAGGGCGACGAGTTCATCGAGCTGTCCGGCCCGCCGGAGTCGTTCCAAAGACACCACTCCGGCGAACGGTTTACTGGTGTCCCCACTGCGAAAGAGCTCCACCAACTCTGCCATGCCCTCTTTGTCGAGGACGCGCAGGTGCCGGTCGAAACGGTCGCGCATCTCGTTCTGCCACTTGGTGACGAGCGCGGCGGGACATACGACGAGCCCCCGGAAGTGCGTACCACCGCGCCGCTCCGAGGTCCGCCGCAGGTGGGTGCGCTGCTCCAGTTCATTCCAGATCAAGCCGGCTTCGATGGTCTTTCCGAGGCCGACCTCGTCCGCGATCAGCAGCCGTTGGCGGTCCGAATTCATCAGCTTGAGCACCGGCCGGAACTGGTAGGGCCGGAACACCGTACGGCTCGACTGGTACGAGTACACGACATCCGTGAGCGGCGTGCTCAGTTTGGCGAGAGTGAGGGCGAGGGCGGTGCGGTCGGCGGGAGCGGGTGACCGGAGAATCCAGTCTTCAGGGTCGTCCGTGCGGGGCGGAAGCGGCTCGAGATCCTCCTCGAAGGCCATACGGGAGCGCCTGTCGGCCGGGCCCTGCAATCTGTACTGGACGCCTCCGTCCCGCGTCGGTGTCGCTTTGATCACGGTGAAGGTCTCCCGTCCGCCCGCAAGACGGACGAGGTCGCCGGGAGCGAACGCGGGTGCGACCTTTTCGGGGACAGCGGCGCACCACTCCTGGTACTGAAGGAGGGCCTGGTGAAGCAGATGACCGTCGTCAATGTCGCGGAGGCGCTTTCGCTGCGGAGCAACGGCGGCTCCACCGTTGCTCAACGCGAACCCCACGAGAATCCCGCCGGCTCGCGATTCGAAGAGGTAGATGCCACCGGGCAGCTTGCTTCTGGCGGCGCCGCCACGTGCTTGCGGCACGGGGCACTGTCGTGCCGCGGGCACAGGGACCCGTTCCGAGCATGCCGGACTGTCGTAGAAGAAGTGTTGCGCTTCCCCCAGCGCCTCCGAAGCCGTGACTTCGGCTGAATCCCCCCAAGGGATGTACTGAAGTCGGAGCCGGTCGTCGTCGAGTGGCACGCCTGTCGCCGCTGGACGGGCTCCCCCCGTTGCCGCTGCTCGTTCCATCACCCTGTCCCCTGCCCGATTGAAACCGTGCCCCGGAACTCGAGCTGATCACCGCCCGCGCTCCGGGGAGACCGGTGTGGCCGGGGTTGCCGAGCTGGCCAACGAGGGAGGGGAATGGCGCTGCCGGGATGCCGCGTGGTGCCAGAACCGTCTCGTGGAACCAGGTTCGGCCCGAGCAAGACTACTTGGTGACAGTTGGTGGCCGCATGTCTTCTCCGTGCATGCCGGCGTCACTTGTGGTTCTCCACCGAGACCACTCGGAGCCGTCGGGAACATTCGCATTGGCCCGAAGGGGATCCGCCCCGCTCGTTACGTGTTCAGCCCGTGCCACGGCTCTGCTCCCGAAGTGCTCCGGGCCGGGGCCTGTGTCCACAGGGCGGCGCCCCGCCTCACCTGGCGACTGCGGGCGGGGCGAGAGGAGCGATCTCCCTGTCGAAGAAGTCGTGGAAGTCGTCGCCCCGCTCGTACAACGTGTCGAAGTCGGCCGAGGTCTCCAGGATCAGTGCTCGATCGGTGGAGCGATTGGCTCCTGCCGCGTTCCCGTCGTCGTCGTACTGCACCTCGTACATGGCGACGTCTCCGAGGATCACCACCTCGGGAACAGGGCGGTCCTTCTCGATGCCCGAGATCTCGCGGGCATCGAGCACCCTGATGTTGTCGCCCAGCTCCACGCGCAGACGCAGGACGAAGAGTTCCCATTGCACGTACGGGGTCACCGGGAAGTCGACCACGCGAAGGCGACGCTCCAGGATGCCCAGCCGTGCGGCGTTGCGGAACTGCCGTGCATAGACGTCGCGCTTCTCCTGGATGAGGGAAAGGGCGCGGTCCCATTCCCCAGTGGTGAAGGCTTCCCAACTGGCAAACCCGCGTTCTTTGAAATTCTGCCCTCGTTCCAGCTTGTTCAGGTAGCGAATTCCACTTTCGTAGACGCGGCGGAAGTCCGCGTGATATGTGGGGCGGTTCATGCGTTCTAGAGTCCCGCGCGGGAAGGAGTCAAACATTCGGGATATCCGGTTTCGCCGCGATCAGCATGTTCCTCGGGATGACCACGATCCGTTCATCCGCTCCGACGGAGACTCCGGCGGGCAGCTTTGCGCCCAGGGGTTCCGTGAGGTCACGGCCGATGACGGCGATGTCCCCGTTCTCGAGTTCCCAGATGTCGGGGCAGTCCGGGTTGTCGGTCGTGTTCCCCAACTCTTGTGGTGATTTCCCCAGACGTTGCTTGAATGTCGTGGCCGGGTCAGCTTCCCATGGCCTACTCATGGCCATCGCCCCCTTGGAGTCGGAGTCTCAATTACTTTAACGGTGAATGTGTCGGCTTGGCCATGCGAAAAATGGACACACTGAAGATGCCGTGACTTTCCCCTTGTTGTCCCATCCGGCGCATGAATGCAACGATGGGTAGTCGCGAAACGGTACTGTATCAAAATGCGGCAGATGTGAGCTATTTGGCATACAATCCGAAAATTTTAGTATTTTGGACAGGGGGAACTGTGGACCCGGAAACAGCATTACTCGCGCAGAGCGCGGGAGTCACATTGGTCACCTTGATGACAACCGACGCCTGGAATCGCACCCGAGAGGGCGTCACGCGGCTGTGGCGCCGAGCGCAGCCGGACCGGGCCGAGACCGTCGTCGCCGAACTGGCGGCCACCCGCGAAGACGCCCTGGCGGCGGGGGCCGCGGACGACCGGGAGACACTGGCCGAACTGCACGCGGAGTGGCAGGGGCGGCTGAGGCGGCTGCTCGCCGCCCGACCCGACATCGCGGCGGAGCTGCGCGAACTCCTCGAAGAACTGGACCCGGGCGGTCCGACAGGACCCGCGATCTCGCAACACGCCAGTGCGTCTGGCCACGCCCGCGTGTATCAGGCCGGACGAGACCAGCACAACGCGCAGCGATGACAGGCGCGATGGACGGCCACGCCGAGGACCGCGGCCGTGTCTACCAGGCGGCGGGCGACCAGCACATCAGCGAGCACCACCACCACGGCGACCACGGTGAGGAGGTGGCCGCGGCGCAGGGCCCCGACTCGGTTCGCCGTCCGGCGGTCGGCCGGCCCCCGGTCGTGCTGCGCGATCGCGCCGAGGTGCTGGAACGACTGCGAGCCAGTGTGCGGACAGAGCAGGGCGGTGAGGCCTACGTGCTGTACGGCATGGGCGGCTGCGGCAAGACCGCGGTCGCCTATACCTTCTTCCAGCTGGCCACCCGCGAGTGCGGCCGGGCGGGACTCTGGGTCAACGCCTCCGACCGTGCGAGCCTGCGTGCGGGCATGCTCGCTGTAGCGGCCGACCGGGGTGCCGGTGACGGCGAGTTGCTGGCCGCCCGCAACGGGCTCCGCCCCGCCGCCGATCTGGTCTGGCAGCATCTCGACCGATCCGCCGAGTCCTGGCTGCTCGTACTCGACAACGCCGATCACCCCGAGATCCTCCGGGACGGCAGTTGGCTGCGCACCAGTCCGCGGGGCACGGTCGTGGTGACCACGCGCCGTCCGGCCGCCCGCTGGTGGCCGGGGGCGGAGTTGCAGCACATCGGCGTACTGCCGCGTGAGGACGCCGCACGGGTGCTGCGGGACCTCGCCCCGCACAGTGGTACACAGCGGGAGGCGGCTCGGATCGCGGACCGGCTCGGCCGATTGCCGCTCGCCCTCACGCTGGCGGGCGGCTTCCTCTCCCAGCAAGTGCTCGATCCCTGGACGATGGAGACCTACGGGCGCCGTCTGGAGGAAGGAGCAGGGGTCGAGCTCATCGACCAGGGGGCCGATGACTTGTCGGAGGAAGACCCTCGGCACCTGGTGGGCCTGACGTGGCAACTGACACTTGACGCGTTCGAGGCCCGCGGCCTGCCCGAAGCGACCGCGCTGTTGAGGCTCCTGTCGCGGTTCGCCCCCGAACCGCTGCCGCTGTCCCTGCTCAACAGTCCCGAGATTCGCGGTGCTCTTCCGCGCGCCCGTTGCGAAACGGCTCTGAGGGCGTTGCTCGACCAGTCCCTGACCGAACTGGTCGACGTCGGCGAGCGGTGCGTACAGAGTCACGCGGTGCTGCTCGACAGCGTGGTCGCGGCGACCCCGGCGGACCTGGGGACGGTTCTCCACGCCACAGCGGTCCGACTGCTCGACGCGGCCGTGCCCGGGGTACCCGACGCCGGTCCGTACGATCCGTCGCTTCGGCTCCTGGTGCCGCACGCGCTCGCCCTGCTGCTGCGCGGCGGTGACCCGTCGGCATCGGCCGACGCACTGGCCGTGGCGACCAGGCTGTCCGCAGCCCTGTACCGCACAGGGGACTACGTGTCCGCCTGGGAGACCGCCCGCGCCGCCGGGCGCCTCGGCGTACGGCGGCTCGGCGCAGAGCACCGTCTTGTCCTGGCCGCCGACTCCAGGGCGGGACGGGCGCGTTTCCGGCTGGGCGAATACATCGAGGCCGAGCTGCGACTCAAACGCGTTCATGCGGCTCAGGAGCGACTGTTCGGGGCGGACGACCCCGACACCTTGGACAGCCGCCACGGCCTTCAGCTCGTACTCGGAAACCTCGGAAAGCGCGACGAGGCCGTATCGCTCCTTCGCTCCACGGTCGCCGGCAGGCGAAGGGCACTGGGGTCTGCCCACCCGCTGACCTTGCGCTCCCGATCCAGTCTGTTGGTCCTGCTGTCCGCGTCCGAGATCGTCGCCGACGAAGACGGCGCGCTGCTCTCCCTGCCCGCGGAATGCGTACGACTCCTCGGTCCCGACCACACGGTGACCTTGGGCGCCCGCCACAACCACGCCTGGGCGCTGTATCTACTGGGCCACTTCGACGAAGCCGACGAGGAGATCCGGCTTGTCACCGAGGTATACCGACGGCGCTTCGGCCCCGACCACCCGATCGCGCTCTCGGCGCAGCAGCTCCTGTCCCGAACCCTGGCCGCGCGGGGGCTCTTGGAGGCGGCCGTCGAGATCATGTCGGATGTGGTAGCCAGGAGGGAACGCGGCCTGGGAACCGACCATCCGTTCACCGTCGCCGGCCGGCGGCTTCTCGGCGAATTCACATCGGCGCAGTGGCACCCGCCTGGAGGAGCGCGCGGGTGAACGTCCCAGAGGCCCAGGGACGCTCAGACGCAGCGAGCGCAGCGAGAATGGTGTGCGGGGCTCGGCCCCGTCCACGACGCGGCGGTGGTGGCGGGCCGGTTCCTTCAAGCGCCCGCATGTGTGCCGGTGGAGGCCGACAACCCGCGGCCGTCGGGCGTGAGGACCGCGGACGACGTCACCGCGCACTGTGCAGCAGCGCGAACCGCGCCCCCTCCGGATCCGCCACCGTCGCGACCCGGCCGTACGGCATGTCCTGGGCGGGCCCCAGGGCATGCCCGCCCAGCTCGACGAGACGCTCCAGGGAGTCCTCCGCGTCGGCCACCTCGAAGTACGTCACCCAGTGCGGCCCCCGGTCGCGGGGCAGGGTGCCGCCGACGCCGTGGATGCCGGCGACGGGGCGGCCGTCGAGGCGCAGGGTCACGTAGTCGACGTCGGCGGAGACGTCCGGTTCCAGTTCGAAGCCGAACACCGTCTCGTAGAACTTGGCGACGCCGGCCGTCTCGTAGGTCATCAGCTCGTTCCACGCCGGTGTGCCGGGTACGCCCGTGACGGCGGTGCCGAGGTGTGCGGCGGCCTGCCAGACGCCGAAGACGGCGCCCGACGGGTCGGAGCCGATGGCCAGGCGGCCGGCCTCGCCGGCGTCCAGCGGGCCCACGCCGATCGTGCCGCCGCACAGACGTACCGTTTCGGCCGTCCGGTTCACGTCGTCGGAGGCGAAGTAGGGCGTCCAGGCGATGGGGAGCTGCCGGTCCGGGGGCAGTTGGCCGATTCCCGCCACCTCACGCCCGTCGAGCAGGGCCCGCGCGTAGGAGCCCAGTTGCTGCGGACCGGGCCGGAACTCCCAGCCGAACAGGGCTCCGTAGAAGTCGTGGGTCGCGGCCGGCCCGTGCACCATCAGGCTTACCCAGCAGGGTGTGCCGGGCGTGCGCCGGGCGTTCGTCTCGCCGTTTTGGCCGGCCGACCCCCGTGCATCCGTCATCGTCACTCTCTTCTCGGCCCTGCGCGGGCCGTGCGTCCGCTTCCGCTCTGACGGGATCCGCTCCGACAGGTCCGTTCTGACGGGTTCCGCCCCACCCCCACGGGTTCCGCTCCGACGGATCTCCGCGCCGATGCCGGCACCGGACCTGGGCCCGCGCTTCGGGCGGCCCCGTGGGGCAGTCCGGCTGCCCGTCCGGTACAGCATGTGCCCGAACCCGTACGCCTCGTGATCGGTACTGTCCGGCGGGCAGAGTAGCCCGACATCGGCGTCGCGGCCACTCGGTACGCCAGGATGGGGCCATGAACGCCATCATCTCCGCATCCGGACTCGCGAACGAACTCACGGGTGCCAACCCTCCCGTCCTGCTCGACGTCCGCTGGCAACTGAGCACGGCGAAGGCGGCCGGCGCTCCGCCCTTCGACGGCCGGGCCGAGTACGCGGCCGGACATCTTCCCGGTGCCGTCTACGTCGACCTGGACCGGGAGCTGGCCTCCGCGCCCGGCGCGGGGGGCCGGCATCCGTTGCCCGACGTGGCCGGGTTCGGCGCGGCGATGCGCCGGGCAGGCGTGTCGTCCGGCCGTCCGGTCGTCGCCTACGACGGCGGACAGGGGTGGGCGGCGGCCCGTGCGTGGTGGCTGCTGCGCTGGACGGGTCACCCGAACGTGCGGGTCCTCGACGGCGGGTTGCCGGCCTGGGAGGCGCCACTGTCGACGGACGTCCCGACGCCCGCGGAGGGCGACTTCGTACCGGTGCCGGGTGCGGCGGGGCTGCTGGACGCGGACGGCGCCGCCGCGCTGGCCCGGTCCGGGGTGCTGTTCGACGCCCGTGCGGGGGAGCGCTACCGGGGCGAGGTCGAGCCGATCGATCCGGTCGGCGGCCACATTCCCGGTGCCGTGTCCGCGCCCACGACCGAAAACGTGGCGTCGGACGGCCGCTTCCTGCCCGCCGACGAGCTCCGGGCGCGCTTCAAGACCCTGGGCGCCACGGAGGACGGCGAGGTCGGCGTGTACTGCGGCTCGGGCGTGTCGGGCGCCCACGAGGTGCTCGCGCTGGCGGTGGCGGGCATGCCGGCGGCGCTGTACGCGGGCTCGTGGTCGCAATGGTCGTCGGACCCGGCCCGACCGGTCGCGGTGGGGCCGGACCCCCAGTAGACCGGACTCGGGGTGGGCCGGACTCGCGGTAGATCGGATCCCGGTGGGCCGGACTCGGGGTAGGCCGGACCCTCAGCGGGCCGGAAGCCCGGTAGGACGGACTCGCGTTAGATCGGACCTCGGTAGGCCGGCCCCCCCCCGGCAGGCCTGTCCCCCGGTAGGCCGGACCCCTGGTAGGCCGGACCCCTGGTAGGCCGGACCCCTGGTAGGTCGAACCCCAGTGGGCCGGACTCGCAGTAGGGCCGCGCCCGGGGTGGGGCCGAGGAAGGAGGCCGGGGCCGGACCCACGTGGGTGTGGCCCCGGCCCCGGCCTCCTTCGTCGAAGACCCTCTACTCCTGCTTCTTCCGCCGTGTGCCGAACACGATCTCGTCCCAGCTCGGCACCGCCGCTCGGCGGCCCGGCCGGACCCCGTCGGCCTCGGCCTGGCGGTCGGTGGAGCCGGTGAGGCGGTCGCGGTGGCTGGCCACCGAGCGCGGCATGAGCACGTCGGCGTAGGCGGAACCGGCCGACGCCGCGGGGGCGGGGGGCTCCTCCACCTCGGGTTCCTCGGTGGGCTCCTCCACCGGTTCAGGAGCGCGCTCGGGCACCACCAGGTCGCCGCGGAAGCTCGGTACGGCCTCCAGCAGGCTGGTGAGCGAGTCGCGTTCGCGCTCGGCCGAGGCGGTGGCCGCGGTGTCGTCGGCAGGCTCGGTCGGCGGCGGCGGGGGCAGGCTCGGCCGCTCCCGCTGCTCCCGGTCGAGGGTGCGGTCCAGCGGCCGGTCGCGCGGCAGCCGTGCGATGCGGGGAACGAACGGGAAGCTGGGCTCGGGCGCCGCGGCGAGGTCGTCGGACTCGCCGATCAGCGCGCGTGCCTCCGCGTCGACGGCCTGGACGAGCCGCCGGGGCGGGTCGTACGTCCAGCTCGCCGAGTGCGGTTCGCCCGCGACCAGGTAGACCAGCAGGACTTCCCAGGTGCCGTCGTCGCGGCGCCAGGAGTCCCACTGGACGGTGTCCTTGTCGGCGCCGCGCAGCAGCAGTCGCTCCTGTACGGCCTCGCCGAGGGGCGGCCCGGAGTTCTCGCCGGGACGGCGGACGGGGGTCTTGCGGGCCCGCTCCGCCATGAAGGCGCGCTCGGCCAGCACGGGGCCCTCGAAGCGCCGTACGCGATCGACGGGGATGCCGGCCATCTGGGCGACCTCTTCCGCGGTCGCGCCGGCCCGTATACGTGCCTGAATGTCGCGGGGGCGGAGATGGCTCTCCACCTCGATCTCGATCTGGCCGAGGCGGGGACGGTCGCCGCGCACGGCGGCCCGGAGCCGCTCGTCGATCGGAAGCGTGTACTCCGTGCTGTCCGCAGCCTTCAGCACCAGCCGTGTGCCGTCATTCGAGACGGCCACGACACGCAGTTCGGGCATGGGGACCTCCCGGGTGGTGCCTGCCGACGTCACGTGCGTCGCTGCTTCCGCTCTGTCGAGTGTGACCTGCCCGGGTGCAGCCTGCCACAACCTTGCCGAGTTGCCCGGCGTGTCGGGCGCGGGCCCTGGATCGCCGTTATGGCACGGTTACCTATTCGCAACGCTGAGTGACCAACTGCCTCACCCTGTGCAACTAGCCCCCTCCCGGCGGTCCTTCAAGGTCCGGCCCCCTTGTCGGGAGACCGGCCCCAGGGCTCGCAACAGTACTCCATTCGGGCCACGTGCGTGGATTGGCGCGCCGCCCAACTTCTGGCAAGAGGTGACGCTTGGCCGTCCCTGGCGCGATTTCCGCGATCTTGGGCGTGGCGTACTTCACGCAATCACCAGAAACGGAACTAATGGTTTCGCCCGCACGTCCCTTTCTCGTGCAGTTGATCGACCCCGTGCGGGAAAGGCAGGCAAGGTCCGAGGATGCGTGAAAAGTCCGATGACGCAGGTGAGGCGGACGTGCGTACGAAGGGGGAGTCCAGGCGAATCGACCTGAGCGTGCCCCAGGTCGCGGGCAGCGCCCTGGCGGCGGTGGTCGCCGCCAAACTCGCCTCCTCCTTCGGCGTGTACGGCACGATCGTCGGTGCCGGTGTGATCAGTGTCGTCGCCACCTGCGGGGGCTCGGTCTTCCAGCACTTCTTCAAGCGCACCGGCGACCAGCTCCGGGTGAAGCGCACCGTCGGCGCCGTGCGGACCGGCGGGGGAACGGAGCCGGTCCCGGCTCCGGTACGGGGTTCGGCTGCGGGCGGGTTCACCGAGGGCACCGTCTACCGCGCGCGGACCACGGGCTGGCGGCGCCCGGTGGTCGCGGCGGCCCTCGTCTTCGGCGTCACCATGGCCGGGATCACCGCGTACGAGGTCGCCTCAGGCCAGAACCTGAGCGGCGGCCACAGCACCACCGTCGGCAGCGCCTTCACCGGTCACGGCAAGTCCGCCGCGGATTCGGGGGAGTCGGGCGACTCCGACGGCTCGGGAGACTCCGGCGGCTCTGGCGGTTCCGGCGGCTCCGAGGACTCGCGGGACGGCCAGGATTCGGGTGGTTCCGGTGACGCGGGGGACTCCGGCTCCGGTGACGACGCCCCGGCCTCCACCCCGTCCCAGACCCCGGACGGAACCGGCGACGGCACGTCGTCCGACGGTGGTTCCGCGGAAGACGGCGGTACGGCGTCCAGCCCGGCGCCCACCCCGGACGCCACCGGTGACGAGGGCTCGGGCGACGACGGGACCCCCGACCCGGACGCCTCGGCTACGGTCCCAGAACCCGGCGCAAGTAGTCGTTCTGGAACAGACGATCCGGGTCGAGACGGTCCCGCAGCGCCGTGAACTCGCCGAAGCGCGGATACACCCGGGAGAAGTACTCGGCGTCCCGGGTGTGGATCTTGCCCCAGTGCGGCCGGCCCTCGTGCGCCGTGAATACGCGCTCGGCGGCGGTGAAGTACGCCTGGTAGGGCGTGCCCCGGAACATGTGCACGGCGATGTACGCGCTGTCGCGCCCCGAGGCGGTGGACAGCGTGATGTCGTCGGCCGGGGCCGTGCGCACCTCGACCGGGAAGCTGATCCGCAGCCGTGACCGTTCGACCATCGCCCGCAGTTCGCGCAGCGTCTCGACGACGGCCTCGCGCGGAACGGCGTACTCCATCTCCACGAACCGCACCCGGCGCGGAGAGGTGAAGACCTTGTAGGGGGTGTCCGTGTACGTACGCGCGGAGAGCGCCTTGCTGGAGATCCGCGCGATCGCGGGGACGGCGGCCGGCGCCGCGCGGCCGACCCAGTTGGCCGCCTGGAAGACGCCGTTGGACAGGAACTCGTCCTCGAACCAGCCCTGGAGCCTTCCCACCGGCTGCTCGGGGCCGGCGCTGCGGTTGTTGCGCTTGGTGTTGGTGCTGCCGGTGTGCGGGAACCAGTAGAACTCGAAGTGCTCGTTCTCGGACCACAGCTCGTCGAACTCGGCGAGGACGCGCTCGAACGGCATCGGCTCCTCGCGGGCCGTCAGCAGGAAGACCGGCTCCACGGCGAAGGTGATCGCGGTGACGACGCCCAGGGCGCCCAGGCCGATCCGGGCGGCGGCGAAGACTTCGGGGTTCTCCTGCTCGGAGCAGGTCAGCACCGCTCCGTCCGCCGTGACCAGTTCCAGGCCCCGGATCTGGGCGGCGATCGAGGCCGAGTCGCGGCCCGTGCCGTGGGTGCCGGTACTGGTGGCCCCGGAGACGGTCTGCTCCATGATGTCGCCCATGTTCGTCAGCGACAGACCCTCCCGCGCGAGGGCCATGTTGAGCCTCTTGAGCGGGGTGCCGGCCTCGACCGTGACCGTCATGGCGGCGCGATCAATGCCGCGGATGCCCGTCAACAGTTGAGGGCGGATCAACACACCGTTCGTCGCGGCTATGGACGTGAAGGAGTGCCCGGTGCCGACCGCCTTGACCCGCAGCCCGTCCTCGGCCGCCTTGCGTACGGCGCCGGCCAGTTCGTCGACGGAGGCGGGAGCGACCTCCCGCGCGGGGCGCGCGGAGACGTTGCCGCCCCAGTTACGCCATGTGCTGTTCCGGCCGTTCGTCCTGCCGCTCGCCGTGCGTGTGCTGCTCAACGGTCCCTCCCCGACGCGGATCCGGCCGCTTGAGCCGGCGGTACCCGAGGAAACCGACCGCGACCGCGACGGCCCCGGCCACCGCCGGAACCCCGTACCCCGCGCGCGCTCCGGAGGCGTCGATCACCCAGCCGCCCGCGGAGGAGCCGAGCGCGACCCCGACCGCGAGTCCGGTACTCACCCAGGTCATGCCCTCGGTGAGCTGCGTGCGTGGTACGTGCTCTTCGATGAGGGACATCGTCGTGATCATCGTGGGAGCGATGGACAGACCCGCAACGAACAGCGCCGCGGCCAGAAACAGCAGGTTTCCGACCAGTAGGAGTGGGATCATACTCACGGCCATCGTGCAGACCCCCAGCAGCCAGCGGCGCTCGGGCGGTCCGGTGAAGCGCAGCAGCCCGAAAATCATGGCCGCCGTGCACGATCCCGCCGCGTACAGGGCGAGTACGAGGCTGGCGGCGGCCTTGTGCCCCTCCTCCTCGGCGAACGCCACGGTGACGACGTCGATGGCCCCGAAGATCGCTCCCGTGGCGGCGAACGTGCCGACCAGGACCCGAAGCCCCCGGGAGCGCAGCGCGGTGCCGCCGCCCTTGTGCTCGCGCGGGTGCGGTTCAGGTTCGGTGGCACGCTGCGAGGTCAGCCAGAAGACGCCCGTGGCCAGGAAGCAGGCGGCGAGCAGCGGCCCGGCCTCCGGGAACCAGGCCGTGGACAGGCCGATGGAGATGATCGGCCCGAAGATGAAACAGACCTCGTCCACCACGGACTCGAAGGAGTACGCGGTGTGCAGTCGCGGCGTCCCCCGGTACAGGGCCGCCCAGCGGGACCGGACCATCGCGCCGAGGCTCGGCACGCAGCCGATGCCGACGCAGGCCACGAACAGCACCCAGTCCGGCCACCCGTGGTGCGCCGCGGGCAGCAGCACCGCGGCCGCGGTGAGCGACACCAGGGTCGCCGGGCGCAGCACCCGCCGCTGCCCGTACCGGTCCACCAGGCGGGAGACCTGCGGTCCGGCCACGGCGGCGGCGAGCGCGATGGTGGCCGACAGCGCCCCGGCCAGCCCGTACCGCCCGGTGAGCTGCGAGATCATCGTCACCACGCCGATGCCCATCATCGACAGCGGCATCCGGCCGAGGAAGCCCGCGGTGGAGAAGGCCCTGGTGCCGGGGGAGGCGAACAGCGCGCGGTAGGGGCTGGGCAACGAGGTCTCCGGAAACGACTCGGTGGCGCTCAGTGACGGCTCAGTGACGGCTCGGTTCTGTGACGGCGCAGTAAGGTGCGAATGCCGCCGATACAGCTTACTCGGCGGCAGGCCCGGGAACACCCCCGCGGACCTGCTGAAACGCACGGTCGGTACCCCACCGTTTCCGCGCTGTCAGTGCCGGGTGGCAGGATCGAGACATGCCAGACGTGCTCGATGCCAGCCCCTACGACGCCCTGCTCCTGCTCTCGTTCGGCGGCCCGGAGGGCCCGGACGACGTCGTCCCGTTCCTGGAGAACGTGACCCGCGGGCGAGGCATCCCCAAGGAACGCCTCAAGGAAGTCGGACAGCACTACTTCCTCTTCGGCGGAATCAGCCCCATCAACGACCAGAACCGCGCCCTGCTGGGCGCCCTCCGCAAGGACTTCGCCGAGCACGGCCTGGACCTGCCGGTCTACTGGGGCAACCGCAACTGGGCGCCGTACCTGACGGACACCCTGCGTGAGATGGTCCGCGACGGCCGCCGCCGCATCCTGGTCCTGGCCACCAGCGCCTACGCCTCGTACTCGGGCTGCCGCCAGTACCGCGAGAACCTCGCGGAGGCGCTCGCCGCCCTGGAGGCCGAGGGACTGGAGCTGCCGAAGACCGACAAGCTCCGGCACTACTTCAACCACCCCGGCTTCGTCGAGCCCATGGTCGACGGGCTCGTCGAGTCCCTCGCCGGGCTGCCCGAGGAGGTCCGGGACGGCGCGCACATCGCGTTCTCGACCCACTCGATCCCCACCGCCGCCGCGGACACCTCCGGTCCGGTCGACGCGCACGGCGACGGCGGGGCGTACGTGCGCCAGCACCTGGACGTGGCGCGGGTGATCGCCGACGCCGTCCGCGAGCGCACCGGTGTCGACCACCCCTGGCAGCTCGTCTACCAGTCACGCTCGGGCGCCCCGCACATCCCGTGGCTGGAGCCCGACATCTGCGACCACCTGGAGGAGCGTCACGCGGCCGGCGTCCCCGCCGTCGTGATGGCCCCCATCGGATTCGTCTCCGACCACATGGAGGTCCTGTACGACCTCGACACGGAGGCCACCGCCAAGGCCGGGGAGCTGGGGCTGCCGGTGCGCCGCTCGGCCACGGTGGGCGCCGACCCGCGGTTCGCCGCGGCCGTCCGCGACCTCGTCCTGGAGCGGGCCGCCGACGAACGCGGGCAGGAGGTCACCCCTTGTGCCCTCGGCGCCCTGGGTGCGAGCCACAACCTGTGCCCGGTCGGCTGCTGCCCCGCCCGTGCCGCACGTCCCGCCGCCGCGGGCGCCGACAGTCCCTACGCGTGAAGGGCCCCGTGACCGACGTGACGACCGATCCGCTCCACGCCGACCTGCTGAAGATCGCCCAGGAGGCGGCCCACCGCGCCGGCGAGCTGCTGCGGGACGGCCGCCCGGCCGACCTCGCGGTCGCCGCCACCAAGTCCAGCCCGATCGACGTGGTCACCGAGATGGACATCGCGGCGGAGAAACTGATCACCGGGCTGATCGCCGACCGCCGCCCCGACGACGGCTTCCTCGGCGAGGAGGGCTCCGCCGTGGAGGGCACGAGCGGTGTCCGCTGGGTCATCGACCCGCTCGACGGCACGGTCAACTACCTCTACGGACTGCCCACCTGGGCGGTCTCCATCGCCGCCGAGCAGGACGGCGAGCGGGTGGCCGGAGCCGTCGTGGCCCCGATGCGGGGCGAGTCCTACCACGCGCTGCTCGGCGGCGGCGCCTGGGCGACGGGAGCCTGGGAGGGCGAACGCAGGCTGTCCTGCCGGTCCGCCGCGCCGCTGGACCAGGCGCTGGTCTCCACCGGGTTCAACTACGTCGCCGACGTCCGCGCGGAGCAGGCCGAGATCGCGCGACGGCTCATTCCGCTGGTGCGGGACATCCGGCGCGGCGGCTCGGCCGCCATCGACCTGTGCGACGTGGCCGCGGGACGCCTCGACGGCTACTACGAGCGAGGCCTGCACCCCTGGGACCTCGCGGCAGGCGACCTGATCGCCCGGGAGGCGGGCGCGGTGACCGGCGGACGCCCCGGTGAGCGCCCCACCGGCGCCCTGACGATCGCCGCCACCCCGGCCGTCTTCGAGCCCCTCCAGCGGCTCCTGACGGACTTCGGCGCGTAGGCCTGCGGCGGTATGACGGACGGCGGAAGGCGGAAGGCGGAAGGCGGGAACCGGTCGGGCGCGCGGGAGCGCCGTCGGCGCCTTGCCCCAGCGGCCTCGCCCGCGCCGTGGGTCGCCCGAGCCCGGCACGCGGCGCCCGTGCGGGGCGCGGGACCCGTGCGGGCGCGTCCCGTGCGGGCGCGTCCCGTGTGTCCGCCGGCCACTGCTCCTCGCGTCCTCGCGCGTGTCCCAGCGCGCGTCCGGACCTCCGCGGCACTCTCGGCCAGATCGACGGACAGCCGTGTCTCCTCGCGCGCGTCCGGACCGCTCCTCCGCCCGACCGCCCGACCGAGCCGGGACGCTTGGCCGCCTCCTCCCGGAGACCGCTCCGCTCCGGCTCGACCCGCCACCGGCCCGGCGCGGGCACGCCCGTGCCCCAGCCGCCCACCCGCGCTGAGCGTCAGCTCCGCCCGAGCCGCCACCACCCTCCGCGACAGCTCAGTGATCGCTCAGTGACCGCTCGATACGCACCGCGCCCGTGTCGCCGACGGGCCACGCCGCGCACCGCCGGGCGTCCACCCGCACGACGGGGCCCCGGCGCTGGATCTCGCCGGGGCCCCGTCGTTCACGGGCCGATCAGGCGTTGGTCGCGCTGACCTCCACACCGTGCTCGGCAGCGAGACGGCGCAGATCGTCGAGCTCGCCCAACTCCACCTCGACAAGGAACTCGTCGCCCTCGTCGCGGGCCCGGGACAGGTCGGTCTCGGTCGTCTTTATGCGCTGCAGAAGTCCTGCGGTGAAAGCGTCCATGCTGCGCCCCCTCGTCCTGGGTCGTGGGTCGTTGGCACGGGGGTGTGCCGTTCGGAAGGGGCGATCACGTCTCCGGTGGAGTGCCCAGCGCTGCCCGGCCGGGCGGCGACGGTGCCGGACACCCACGCCCGCTCTGCGGAAGCGGACCGCGGCGTACCGCGCGGTGACGCGGTACAGGCAGAGCGTGATCGCGGGGTGTAAAGCCGTCCTCCCCCAGCTCCTCTTCGCGGAAACCTCAACCACGAGAGAAAATCTCGCATTCCCGCTCCGGCGCCCTTCTTCGGCACCCGGCTCCTCACCCCTCCTCACCCGTCTTACAGCCGACTTATGGCCGAAAAGGGCAGGATGGAGGCAACACACCCACCAGGCCCTGCCCTCGTGCGCCCGAGAAGCGCTACGCGGGTGGACACAGGAAGGACAAGCGACGTGCGCGTACTCGTCGTCGAGGACGAGCAACTGCTCGCCGATGCGGTGGCCACCGGACTGCGCCGGGAGGCCATGGCCGTCGACGTCGTGTACGACGGTGCGGCCGCCCTGGAGCGCATCGGCGTCAACGACTACGACGTGGTCGTCCTGGACCGCGACCTCCCCCTCGTGCACGGCGACGACGTGTGCCGCAAGATCGTCGAGCTGGGCATGCCCACGCGTGTGCTCATGCTCACGGCGTCCGGCGACGTCAGCGACCGCGTCGAGGGCCTGGAGATCGGCGCCGACGACTACCTGCCCAAGCCCTTCGCGTTCAGCGAGCTGATCGCCCGGGTGCGTGCCCTGGGCCGGCGTACCAGCGTGCCCCTGCCGCCCGTCCTGGAGCGCGCCGGGATCAAGCTCGACCCGAACCGCCGCGAGGTCTTCCGCGACGGCAAGGAGGTGCAGCTCGCCCCCAAGGAGTTCGCCGTCCTCGAGGTCCTGATGCGCAGCGAGGGCGCCGTGGTCTCCGCGGAGCAGTTGCTGGAGAAGGCCTGGGACGAGAACACCGACCCGTTCACCAACGTCGTGCGCGTGACCGTCATGACCCTGCGCCGCAAGCTGGGCGAGCCGCCCGTCATCGTCACCGTCCCCGGCTCCGGCTACCGGATCTGACCGGCCGTGGCGACGACACCCGCGCCCCCCGGGGCGCCTCCGAAGCCCACCTGGGACCCCCGGTCGGTCACCCCCCTGCCGTGGCTGCGTCCCACCATCCGGATACGGCTCACGCTGCTGTACGGCGGCATGTTCCTGATCGCCGGCATCCTGCTGCTGTCGATCATCTACCTGCTCGCCGCCCAGGCGGTGCGCACCGGCAACGAACCGCTGTACAAGATCGTCGACTTCGCCGACCTCAAGGTCTCCAGCAGCACCTGTCCCGTGGTCGACAACGGCAACCTGTCGCTGTCCGACTTCAACGCCGCGATCAGCGACTGCATGGACCACCAGCGCAAGGTCGCCCTGGACAACCTGCTCAGCCGCTCGCTGCTGGCGCTGCTCGGCCTCGCCGTGATCGCCTTCGCCTTCGGCTACGCCATGGCCGGCCGCGTCCTGTCGCCGCTGGGCCGGATCACCCGCACCGCGCGCGCGGTGGCGGGCTCCGACCTCTCCCGCCGGATCGAGCTGGACGGCCCGGACGACGAGCTGAAGGAGCTGGCGGACACCTTCGACGACATGCTGGAGCGGCTGCAGCGCGCCTTCACCGCCCAGCAGCGTTTCGTCGGCAACGCCTCCCACGAGCTGCGCACCCCGCTGGCGATCAACCGCACCCTGCTGGAAGTGCACCTGTCCGATCCGAACGCCCCCGTGGAGCTCCAGCAGCTCGGCAAGACGCTGCTGGCCACCAACGAACGCAGTGAGCAGCTCGTCGAGGGCCTGCTGCTGCTCGCCCGCAGCGACAACCAGATCGTCGAGCGCAAACCGGTGGACCTCGCCGAGGTGGCCGGCCAGGCCATCGACCAGGCGCACGGCGAGGCGGACGGCAAGGGCGTGGAGATCCGCGGCACACGCGAGGCAGCGGTCGTCCAGGGCAACGGCGTCCTGCTGGAGCGCATCGCCCTGAACCTCGTCCAGAACGCCGTGCGCTACAACGTGGCCGAACAGGGCTGGGTGGAGGTCACCACGGCGCTGGAGAGCGGCCAGGCGGTCCTGGTGGTCACCAACACCGGCCCGGTCGTGCCGGCGTACGAGGTCGACAACCTCTTCGAGCCGTTCCGGCGGCTGCGCACCGAGCGGACGGGCAGCGACAAGGGCGTGGGGCTCGGTCTGTCCATCGCGCGGTCCGTGGCCCGGGCGCACGGCGGGCACATCTACGCGTCGCCGCGCGAGGGCGGAGGGCTCGTGATGCGGGTGACGCTGCCCGTCTGAGATCATGACCCCGACATCTCACCGAGACCCGAGGATGTTCGCTTTGAGCGGAATTTCCAGGCCACCGGCCGGGGAGTCGCGTGTGTGATCGATCACAGCGACGGCTTTCCCGTCCTCTACTCTCCGTGATCATGCACCCTGTCGGAAAGCCGGGAAAATCCCGGTTTTCAGGGGCCCTGATCACGGGAAGTACACGGTGAGACGCCTTTGAAGTGCGGCATTCGGACCGTGTACGGTCCCCATCGCCATCCAAGCCGATCACTCATGAGGGGTCCGGTTGGGTGTCGATTGAGTAACAGACCTTGATGTGAGGCAAAATCTCCGCCTCAGGTCGGGCACAAGTCCGGCCTCTCACGCGTTACGTGCGCTGAAGACACCGCAGACACCCAGAGGGGGAGAGCGACCATGGCAACCGATTACGACACTCCACGCAAGACCGACGACGACGTCGACTCGGACAGTCTCGAAGAGCTGAAGGCCAGGCGGAACGACAAGTCCGCCGCGGCCGTCGACGTCGACGAGTTCGAGGCCGCGGAAGGACTCGAGCTTCCCGGCGCCGACCTCTCGAACGAGGAACTGGCCGTCCGTGTACTGCCGAAGCAGCAGGACGAGTTCACCTGCATGAGCTGCTTCCTGGTGCACCACCGCAGCCAACTGGCCCGGGAGAAGAACGGCCAGCCGATCTGCCGCGACTGCGACTGAGGCGGGGTCGGCCGTGACTGGCTCGACCCCTCCCTGGAAGCGCCGTTTCTCCCGACGAGGAGCGGACCAAGGGCCGTCCGGCGGTCCGTACAGCGCGCGTGACGACGAGCGGGGCCCGACCGATACGGAGAGGGCCCCGCTCGAACCAGTGGTCGACCGGAGTGACCTCCCGGCGACCGTGCGGACGCCGGCACCCGCTGCCCGGCGCAGGGCAGCGGCGTTCCGGGAGAAGGCCGGACAGGGGGTCCGCAACGGCGGCGCCCGCGCCAGGGCGGCCCTGGCGTACCTCGCCGACCGCATCATCGACTTGGCCCCGCGCGTGCCCGTACGGGACCTGGCGACGCTGCGCAGACAGTTCCCCGGCCTGGGCCCGGAGGAGCTGGCCGACCGGCTCGTGGCCGGTGCGGCCAAGGGCACGGCGACCGTGGGAGCGGGTGTCGGAGCGGCGGCGATGCTGCCCGTACCGCCCGCGATGCCGACGGAGCTGGCCGCCGAGATCACCGGCGTCGCGGCGATCGAGCTCAAGATGATCGCCGAACTCCACGAGGTCTACGGCGTACGTCCGCCCGGCAGTCTCGCCCAGCGCAGCACCGCGTACCTGAACTCCTGGTCCGACGAACGCGGCGTCGACGTGTCCAAGCCGTCGACCCTCGGCTCGGCGATGAACAGCCACATGAAGCGCCAGCTCCGCCAGCAGATCATGAAGCGGATGGTGCGTGACCTGCCGAACCTGATGCCGTTCATGGTGGGCGCGGCCGTCGGCGCCGTCATGAACCGCCGCGACACCCGGAAGCTGGCCGCCAGAATCCGTGCGGACCTGCGCGGGAGCCAGGTCGCGTGGGGCGCCCTCGACGCCCTTCCGGCCCTGGAACAGCCGCAGAACGCGCTGGACATGGGCGACCTCGCCAAGGGCCTTGAGCAGGGACTTGGACAGGGCCTTGGACCCGGCCACGCGGGCCGTGACGAAGAGCCCGGCAAGGGCGGTCACTAACCCCGCGCCCTCGCGCCCCCACGCTCCGCGCCCCCGCGCTCGTGATCAGTACGGCTACGGCTACGGCTATGACTACGCCGCGGCCTTCGCCGCCGTAAGGGCCTCGATCAGCCGCTCCGGCTCGCGCGTCGACAGATACAGATACGGAGTCGGGTCCTCCGGATCCGTGACCATCACCCGCACCGCCCTCGGGATGTAGGCGCGCAGCAGCAGGAACGCCCGGGTGTCGGCCTTGTACGTGCGCCAGGCACGGGCCTCCTCCGGGTCGAGGATCTCCGCCTCGCCCAACGCCGAGACCGGCACCCTCGCCTCGCCCGCGATCAGCGCGTCGCCCACGACACGGATGCGGACCGCGCCGTACGAACTGGCCGCCACCGCCGCCACCGCCGTCCCGCCCGCCAGGCCGCCCAGCATCGGCAGCGTGCCGAGGGGCAGCAGGATCAGCGCGAACGCGACCCCCACCAGGAAGGAGACCAGCCACCAGGAGCGGGGCGCGGTGAGGCGTTCTTCGTACGGGGTGGTGGAGAGCTGCATGAACCAAGCTTGGCACGGTAGCGGTGTTCGGCCGACGCGCGGGTAAGGTCTGCGCCTGTGAGTGGTACTTCCCCAGGTCTTCAGCCTCCCGCCGACGCCGTGAAACCCGTACGGCACCCCGACGCACCCGCCCCCGGCGAGCTGCTCGGCGCCCACTACGGCCAGTGCTTCGGCTGCGGCGGCGACCAGCCCCACGGACTGCACCTCCAGGCGCGGGCGGGTGACGGCGTGTCGATCACCGCCGAGTTCACCGTACGGTCCGCCCACCAGGGCGCCCCCGGCCTGGCGCACGGCGGCGTGCTGGCCACCGCCCTGGACGAGACGCTGGGCTCGCTGAACTGGCTGCTGCGCACGATCGCGGTGACCGGACGGCTCGAGACCGACTTCCGGCGGCCGGTGCCCGTCGACACGACGCTGTACCTGGAGGCCCAGGTGACCGCGGTGGCCGGCCGGAAGATCTACTCCACCGCCACCGGCCGGATCGGTGGGCCCGACGGTCCCGTGGCCGTTCGCGCGGACGCCCTCTTCATCGAGGTCAAGGTCGAGCACTTCGTCCACCACGGCCGTGAGGAAGAGATCCGCGCCGCCATGGACGACCCCGACCAGGTCCGCCGTGCCCGCGCCTTCGAGGTGAACCCGTGAGCCGTGCCGACCATGCCGACCATGCCGACCATGCCGATCGTGCCGACCTCGAGGTGCTGATCCGCCGCGTCGACCCCGACGTACCGCTTCCGGCGTACGCCCGGCCCGGCGACGCGGGGGCCGATCTGCGCACCACCGTCGACTGCGAGCTGGCGCCCGGTGAACGTGCCGTACTGCCCACGGGCGTGTCTGTGGCGCTCCCGGACGGGTACGCGGGGTTCGTGCACCCACGTTCCGGACTGGCCGCCCGCTGCGGCGTCGCCCTGGTGAATGCCCCAGGGACGATTGATGCCGGGTACCGTGGGGAGATCAAGGTGATCGTGGTGAATCTCGACCCGCGCGAGACCGTGCGGTTCGAGCGCTTCGACCGGATTGCCCAACTGGTCGTCCAGCAGGTCGAGAGGGTCCGCTTCCGTCAGGTCGCGGAGCTTCCCGACTCGGCGCGGGCCGAGGGGGGCTTCGGGTCCACCGGCGGCCACGCCGGGTTGGACCGTGGAAGCGGCACAAGCGGTCAGGTCGCCGAGGGCGGCCCGACGGGTGGGAATCGATACGCTTCGGTCGTATCCGACCGGGAAGGACAGTGACGTGTTCGGACGTCGCAAGAAGAAGGATGCCGCCGAGGACGCGGCCGGCGAGACCGAGCAGGTCGTCGACAGCGTCGACACCGAGGAGGAGGCGGGCGAAGAGCGCGAACGGGTGCGGCTCGAGCCCGAACCGCGGCCCGACGGACCCTGGGACAACACCGAGGTCCGCGACCCGGCCGAGGGCCGGGTGGACCTCGGAGGCATGTTCATCCCCGGGGTCGACGGCATGGAACTGCGGGTGGAGGTCGCGGGCGACGCGATCGTCGCCGCGACCGTCGTGCTGCGCGACAGCGCCATCCAGCTCCAGGGCTTCGCCGCGCCCAAGCGCGAGGGCATCTGGGGCGAGGTGCGCGAGGAGATCGCCTCCGGCATCACCCAGCAGGGCGGCATCATCGACGAGGTCGAGGGTCCGCTGGGCTGGGAGCTGCGGGCCCAGGTCCCGGTGCAGCTACCGGACGGCAAGAGCGGCTTCCAGGTCGTGCGGTTCGTCGGAGTGGACGGACCCCGCTGGTTCCTGCGCGGCGTGATCTCGGGCCAGGGCGCGGTGCAGCCGCAGGCCGCCGGTCTGCTGGAGCAGATCTTCCGGGACACGGTCGTGGTCCGCGGCGAGGGTCCGATGGCCCCGCGGGACCCGCTCGTCCTGAAGCTGCCGAACGACGCGCAGATGGTGCCCGAAGGCGTCCAGCAGGAGGAGGGCTCCCGCTTCGCCGGCGGCATGGGCCAGCTCCAGCGCGGACCGGAGATCACCGAGGTTCGCTAGGTACCGAGGTTTGCCAGGTGCCCAGGTGCCCAGGTGCCCAGCGACCCAGGTACCCAGGTCCGTCAGGTAAAGACTCTGTACGGTTTTTCGCCGTACGCGCGCCATGAGGGCCGCGTCCCCAGGGGGACGCGGCCCTTTGCCGGTCACCGGTGATCCGGCCCCGGCCGTTGAATGTGTCCCCCTTCGCTGGTGATACTGGCGCCCGGTTTACGCGGGGGAGGACACATGAGCCAGGTGGTCACCGAGACCATGGTGCGCGTCGAGGACGTGCGGAAGTCGTACGGCCGGGACACGGCCGCCGTACACGCGCTGCGGGGCGTCTCCCTCGAGGTGCCGCGCGGTGAGCTGGTCGCCCTCAAGGGGCGGTCAGGATCGGGGAAGACCACGCTGCTCAACATCGTCGGCGGTCTCGACGTACCCGATGCCGGACGGGTCGAGGTCGACGGCCGGAATCTGGCGGAACTGGACGAGGACGGGCTGCTCGCGCTGCGCCGGGACCGGGTCGGCTTCGTCTTCCAGTCCTTCGGGCTCATCCCGATCCTCACCGCCGCCGAGAACGTGGGCGTGCCGATGCGCCTGCGCCGGGCCGCCCCGCGCGAACGCGAGGAGCGTGTCGAGCTGCTGCTCTCCCTCGTCGGCCTCGCCGACCACGCCGCCCAGCGTCCCGGTGAGCTGTCCGGCGGGCAGCAGCAGCGGGTCGCCATCGCCCGCGCCCTCGCCAACGACCCCGCACTGCTGATCGCCGACGAGCCCACCGGCCAGCTTGACGCGGAGACCGGCCACGCCGTGATGGAGCTGCTGCGGGCCGTCGTACGCAGCGAACAGGTCACCGCGCTGGTCGCCACCCACGACGCCACGCTGCTCGACCTCGCCGACCGGGTGCTGGAGCTGCGGGACGGCGAGATCGTCGAGCAGTGACGCCGCGGGCGTCAGAGTTCCGTCAAAGACGACCGGCACCGCGCCCCCGCCCCCTTTTGTCGCGATTGTGGGCCGTAGGGTCGACGCTGCGCAATCAGCGGTGACCGGAAGACAATGAGGCCATGGGACGCGGCAAGCTTCGGATCTACCTCGGTGCGGCACCGGGCGTCGGCAAGACGTACGCGATGCTGTCCGAGGCGCACCGGCGCGTCGAACGGGGCACCGACTGCGTGGTGGCCTTCGTCGAGCACCACGGCCGAGCGCGCACCGAGGTGATGCTGCGCGGCCTGGAGCAGGTGCCGCGCCGGGAGTCGGCGTACCGCGGCACGGTGTTCACGGAGCTGGACCTGGACGCGGTGCTTGCCCGGAGGCCACGGGTCGCGCTGGTGGACGAGCTGGCCCACACCAACGTCCCCGGCGTCCGCAACGCCAAGCGGTGGCAGGACGTCGAGGAACTGCTGGCCGCCGGGATCGACGTCGTCTCGACCGTCAACATCCAGCACCTGGAGTCGCTCGGCGACGTCGTGGAGTCGATCACCGGCGTACGCCAGCGGGAGACCGTGCCGGACGAGGTGGTGCGCCGCGCCGACCAGATCGAACTGGTCGACATGTCGCCGCAGGCGCTGCGCCGGCGCATGGCCCACGGCAACATCTACCAGCCGGACAGGGTCGACGCGGCCCTGTCCAACTACTTCCGCCCCGGCAACCTCACCGCCCTGCGGGAACTGGCGCTGCTGTGGGTGGCGGACCGGGCCGACGAGTACCTCCAGCAGTACCGCAGCGAGCACCGCGTCTCGAAGATCTGGGGCTCGCGCGAACGCATCGTGGTCGGCCTGACCGGCGGCCCCGAGGGCCGGACGCTGATACGGCGGGCTGCGCGCCTCGCCGAGAAGGGCGCCGGCGGCGAGGTGCTGGCCGTGTACATAGCCCGCAGTGACGGGCTGACCTCGGCCTCCCCGAAGGAGCTGGCCGTGCAGCGCACCCTCGTGGAGGACCTCGGCGGCACCTTCCACCACGTGCTCGGCGAGGACATACCGGCCGCGCTGCTCGACTTCGCGCGCGGCGTCAACGCCACCCAGATCGTCCTCGGCTCCTCACGCCGCAAGGCCTGGCAGTACGTCTTCGGCCCCGGCGTCGGTGCCACCGTCGCCCGGGAGTCCGGCTCCGACCTGGACGTCCACATCGTGACCCACGAGGAGGTTGCCAAGGGGCGCGGACTGCCGGTGGCCAGGGGAGCGCGGCTGGGCCGTTCCCGGATCGTCTGGGGCTGGTTCGCGGGCCTGGGCGGGCCCGTACTGCTGACGCTGCTGCTCAGCACCGTCCACCTCGGGCTCGCCAACGACGTGCTGCTCTACCTGGCGCTGACCGTGGCCGCCGCCCTGCTCGGCGGGCTGTACCCGGCGCTCGCCTCGGCCGCGGTCGGGTCGCTGCTGCTGAACTGGTTCTTCACGCCGCCCGTCAACCGGATCACCATCGCCGACCCCAGGAACATGCTTGCGCTCGCCATATTCGTGGGCGTCGCGCTCTCCGTCGCCTCGGTCGTGGACGTGGCGGCCCGCCGCACCCACCAGGCCGCCCGGCTGCGCGCCGAGTCGGAGATCCTCTCCTTCCTGGCCGGCGACGTCCTGCGCGGCGAGACCAGCCTGGAGACGCTCCTCGAACGGGTGCGCGAGACCTTCGGCATGGAATCGGCCGCCCTGCTGGAGCGGGAGGGCGACGTGGCGCCCTGGACCTGCGCCGGCCGGGCCGGGTCGGGTCCGCCGGTGGGACGCCCGGAGGACGCGGACGTGGACATACCGGTCGGCGACCACCTGGCCCTCGCGCTCACCGGCCGGGTGCTGCCCGCCGAGGACCGCCGGGTACTGGCCGCCTTCGCCGCCCAGGCCGCCGTCGTCCTGGACCGGCGCCGGCTGCGCGAGGAGGCCGACCGGGCCCACGCGCTGGCCGAGGGCAACCGCATCCGCACCGCTCTGCTGGCCGCCGTAAGCCATGACCTGCGTACTCCGCTGGCCGGGATCAAGGCCGCGGTGACGAGCCTCAGGTCCGACGACGTGGCCTGGTCCGAGGAGGACCGGGCGGAACTGCTCGAGGGCATCGAGGCGGGCGCCGACCGCCTCGACCACCTCGTGGGCAACCTGCTCGACATGTCCCGCCTCCAGACCGGCACGGTCACCCCGCTGATCCGCGAGATCGACGTCGACGAGGTGGCGCCGATGGCGCTCGGCGGGGTGCCCGAGGGGAGCGCGGAACTGGACATCCCCGAGACGCTGCCCATGGTCGCCGTCGACGCCGGGCTCCTGGAGCGGGCGATGGCCAACCTGGTGGAGAACGCCGTCAAGTACAGCCCCGACGGCCGAACCGTCCTGGTGGCCGCCAGCGCCCTCGCGGACCGCGTGGAGGTACGGGTCGTCGACCGGGGGCCCGGAGTGCCGGACGAGGCCAAGGACCGCATCTTCGAGCCCTTCCAGCGGTACGGCGACGCCCCGCGCGGGGCCGGTGTGGGCCTCGGCCTGGCCGTGGCCCGGGGCTTCGCCGAGGCGATGGGCGGCACCCTGAACGCGGAGGACACCCCCGGCGGCGGCCTCACCATGGTCCTCACCCTCCGCGCGGCGGGATCACCCGCGGCGCCACTTCGTCTCGCGACAGCGCAAGGCGCGACAGAGCAAAGTGCGACAGCGCAAGGCGCGACAGCGGAAAGGCAGGCCGCCCGATGACCCGGGTCCTCGTGATCGACGACGAACCGCAGATCGTGCGGGCCCTCGTGATCAACCTCAAGGCGCGGCACTACGAGGTCGACGCGGCCCACGACGGCGCCACCGCCCTCCAGCTCGCCGCCGCCCGCCACCCCGACGTGGTGGTGCTGGACCTGGGCCTGCCCGACATGGACGGCGTCGAGGTGATCCGCGGCCTGCGCGGCTGGACCCGGGTGCCGATCCTGGTGCTGTCCGCCCGGCACTCCTCCGACGAGAAGGTCGAGGCACTGGACGCGGGCGCCGACGACTACGTCACCAAGCCCTTCGGCATGGACGAGCTGCTGGCCCGGCTGCGAGCCGCGGTCCGCCGGTCCGAGCCCGTCCCGGGCGACGAGGACGAGGTGGTCGTGGACACCGCCGGGTTCACCGTCGACCTGGCCGCGAAGAAGGTCAACCGGGCCGGGAAGGACGTACGCCTGACGCCCACCGAGTGGCATCTGCTGGAGGTGCTGGTGCGCAACACCGGACGCCTGGTCAGCCAGCGGCAGCTACTCCAGGAGGTGTGGGGGCCGTCCTACGGGACGGAGACGAACTACCTGCGGGTCTACATGGCCCAGCTTCGCCGCAAGCTCGAGGCGGACCCCGCGCACCCGCGGCACTTCATCACCGAGCCGGGCATGGGGTACCGCTTCGAGAAGTAGCGGTACGCGGGCACACGGTGAGCGGGACGTGAGCCTCGCTATACCGCCCGGAGAGGATGCATGGCTGTCGGCGTGCCCCGGTACGCTTCAGATATGAGTGCTGCTCCGCGTTCCGACAAGCCGGTGGGCCGGTTCCGGCGCATGTTCGACCGGCTCTCCTCGTCACAGGAGGACCTGGAGTCGGAGGAACTGCGCGAGGACGCCGACACTGTCGGCTGCACCCGTATCGGAGACTGCCAGGACCGGCAGGTCGTGTCGGTTACTGGTACCTTGCGCACGGTCACCCTGCGACCGCGTGCGGGCGTTCCGGCCCTGGAGGCCGAACTGTTCGACGGTTCCGCCGCCTTGGACGTGGTGTGGCTGGGCAGACGCTCCATCGTGGGCATAGAGCCGGGGCGCAAGCTCATCGCATCGGGCCGGATCTCGATGAGCCACGGCCGCCGGGTGCTCTTCAACCCGAAATACGAACTGAGACCCCTCGGACGGGAGTAGCCGGTGACGTCGCTCGACAAGCCGACCGAAGACACCACAGAAGCCGACGACGCCCGGGCGGTGACGGAGGCCGCGCTGTTCGAGGCGTTCGGCGGCGTGCGGGGCATGATCGAGACGGTGCTTCCGGGCCTGCTCTTCGTCACCATTTTCACGCTCAACAACGACCTGCACATGTCGGCGATCGCGGCACTGGCCGTGTCGGTGGTGCTGGTCGTCGTCCGGCTCGTGATGAAGGACACCGTCAAGCACGCCTTCAGCGGGGTCTTCGGCGTCGCCTTCGGCGTGGTCTTCGCGATGATGACCGACAACGCCAAGAACTTCTATCTGCCGGGCATGCTCTACACCCTCGGCCTGGCAATGGCGTACATCGTGACCTCGCTGGCCGGGGTGCCGCTGATCGGCCTGATCCTCGGCCCGGTCTTCAAGGAGAACCTCTCCTGGCGCACCCGCAACCCGGGCCGCAAGAAGGCGTACACGAAGGCCAGCTACGCCTGGGGCCTGATCCTGCTCGCCAAGTCCGCGATCCTCTTCCCGCTGTACTGGTGGGCGGACACCGAGCAGCTCGGCTGGGTCCTGGTCACCCTGAAGATCCCGCCCTTCCTGCTCGCCGTCTGGCTGACCTGGGTCTTCCTCGCCAAGGCACCGGCCCCCATCGACGTGTTCGCGGAGATGGAGGCGGCAGAGGAGGCCGAGAAGGCCGAGAAGGAACGGGCGGAGCGCGAGAAGGCCGAGCGCGAGGGGATGGCGGACGAGGTGACGGCGGGCGACGCCACGGACTCCGCCCGGAGCGGCAGACACCGCAGGGACTGAGGGATTGAGAGCGTCAGGGACGGCCTGACGGCCTGAGGGCATACGGCGGTGGGGGCGTCCGGAGATCTCCGGGCGCCCCCACCGCCGTACCGATCGACCGGCTGGCCTACGCGTCAGCGCGCCGTGTCGCTCCGCCGCGCCGACAGCAGGTCCTCCAACTGCTCCTCGCGGGCCTGCGCGGCGACGAACAGCAGCTCGTCGCCGGCCTCCAGGGAGTCCTCCCGGGACGGCGTCAGCACCCGGGTACCGCGGATGATCGTCACCAGCGAGGTGTCCTCCGGCCACTGGACGTCGCCGACCTGGGTACCGGCCAGGGCCGACTCCTCGGGCAGCGTCAGCTCGACGAGGTTGGCGTCGCCGTGGCTGAAGCGCAGCAGCCGGACCAGGTCGCCGACGCTCACCGCCTCCTCGACCAGGGCCGACATCAGCCGCGGGGTGGAGACGGCGACGTCCACGCCCCAGGACTCGTTGAAGAGCCACTCGTTCTTCGGGTTGTTCACCCGGGCGACGACGCGCGGAACGCCGTACTCCGTCTTGGCCAGCAGGGACACGACGAGGTTGACCTTGTCGTCGCCCGTCGCGGCGATGACGACGTTGCAGCGCTGGAGCGCCGCCTCGTCCAGGGACGTGATCTCGCACGCGTCGGCGAGCAGCCACTCCGCCATCGGCACCCGCTCGACCGAGATCGCGGTCGGCGCCTTGTCGATGAGCAGGACCTCGTGGCCGTTCTCCAGCAGCTCGCCCGCGATCGAACGGCCGACCGCGCCGGCTCCGGCAATGGCGACCCTCATCAGTGACCGCCCTCTTCTTCGGGACCCTTGGCGAACGCCGCCTCGACCTTGTGGACCTCGTCGGTGCGCATCATCACGTGCACTAGGTCACCCTCCTGCAGGACGGTCTGCGACGAGGGCAGGATCGCCTCCCCGAGCCGGGTGAGGAAGGCCACCCGTACTCCCGTCTCCTCCTGGAGCCGGCTGATCTTGTGACCGACCCAGGACGCGGACGTGTGCACCTCGGCGAGCTGGACACCCCCGGTGGGGTCGCGCCACAGCGGCTCGGCGCCCGAGGGGAGCAGCCGGCGCAGCATCTGGTCGGCCGTCCAGCGGACGGTGGCCACGGTGGGGATGCCCAGGCGCTGGTAGACCTCGGCGCGGCGGGGGTCGTAGATGCGGGCGGCGACGTTGTCCACGCCGAACATCTCGCGCGCCACGCGGGCGGCGATGATGTTCGAGTTGTCGCCGCTGGAGACGGCGGCGAAGGCGCCGGCCTCCTCGACGCCCGCCTCGCGCAGGGTGTCCTGGTCGAAGCCGATGCCGGTGACGCGGCGACCGCCGAACGAGGCACCGAGGCGCCGGAAGGCGGTCGGGTCGCGGTCGATCACCGCGACCGTGTGCCCCTGCTGTTCCAGGGTGTGGGCGAGCGCGGAGCCCACGCGCCCGCAGCCCATGATGACAATATGCATCGCCTCACACCGCGCTTTCTGCGGGCCCGCCGGCCTTGGTGAATGTCGTGCTCATGTCTCTCTTTCGGCTCGCCTGGCGACACGTCGCGGCCGGAGTGCGGGCCGCAGGGGAACATCATGCCGGTGCGTACCGGCACTGACGCCGCTAGGGGCCCGGGAACCGGGATTCCCTGCCCGGGAAGCGCCGGGATTCCCTGCCCGGGAAGCCGGGTCCCCCGTCCGGGCCGCGCCCAACGTATCGGCAAGCCTCCAGGGCCCGCACGAGCCGTCTCACCCGCCGGCCGACGACCCCCGGCGGCAGATGCTGCGGATGCTGGCGAGCGTCAGGATTCCGAGGCCGACGAGCGTGGCGGCGCCGCCGATCAGTTCTGCGCTCAGGTGCATGGGACCTCCAGGGGCGACAGCGCCGGGAATGGGGCGGTGCCTGTCAGGTAGGCAGTCATCAGACATGTGGCAGGTAAGCAGTCATGTGGTGGCAGGTAGGCAGTCATATAGACACGCGAATCCCGTCACCTGCGGAATCCGCAGCCGCGGCGCCCCTCGAATTCACCCGTAGGGCAGACTGCGGGCGGATCGGGGGTGGCGGTGGGGCGGGCGCTCGTTCGAACGCATACGATCCTCTGTTGTGTCCAAACTGACCGACGTGCCCAAGCGGATCCTGATCGGGCGCGCACTGCGCAGCGACCGGCTGGGTGAAACGCTCCTGCCGAAGCGGATCGCCCTCCCCGTCTTCGCGTCCGACCCGCTGTCCTCCGTGGCGTACGCGCCCGGCGAGGTGCTGCTCGTCCTGTCCATCGCGGGCGTGTCGGCCTACCACTTCAGTCCCTGGATCGCGGTCGCGGTCGTCGTTCTGATGTTCACCGTGGTCGCCTCCTACCGGCAGAACGTGCACGCCTACCCGAGCGGCGGCGGCGACTACGAGGTGGCGAACACCAACCTCGGTCCCAAGGCCGGCCTGACCGTCGCCAGCGCGCTCCTGGTCGACTACGTCCTGACCGTCGCCGTCTCCATCTCCTCCGGCATCGAGAACCTCGGCTCCGCGATCCCCTTCGTCGTCGAGCACAAGGTCCTCTGCGCGGTCGCCGTGATCCTGCTGCTCACCCTGATGAACCTGCGCGGGGTCAGGGAGTCGGGCACCCTGTTCGCGATTCCGACGTACGTCTTCGTCACGGGCGTCTTCATCATGATCGTGTGGGGCGCGTTCCGCGGCCTGGTCCTGGACGACACCATGCGCGCCCCGACGGCGGACTACGAGATCAAGCCGGAACACGGCGGCCTGGCCGGCTTCGCCCTGATCTTTCTCCTCCTGCGGGCCTTCTCCTCCGGCTGCGCCGCGCTCACCGGCGTCGAGGCGATCTCCAACGGCGTCCCGGCCTTCCGCAAGCCCAAGTCGAAGAACGCGGGAAACACCCTCGCGTTGATGGGCCTGCTCGCCGTCACCATGTTCTGCGGCATCATCGCGCTCGCGTCCGCGACGGACGTCCGCATGTCGGAGAACCCGGCGACCGACCTCTTCCACAACGGCGTCGCGGTCGGCGCGGACTACGTCCAGCACCCGGTGATCTCGCAGGTCGCGGAGGCCGTCTTCGGCGAGGGCAGCTTCCTGTTCATCGTGCTGGCGGCGGCCACCGCGCTGGTCCTCTTCCTGGCCGCCAACACCGCCTACAACGGCTTCCCGCTGCTCGGCTCGATCCTCGCCCAGGACCGCTACCTGCCGCGCCAGCTCCACACCCGCGGCGACCGCCTCGCGTTCTCCAACGGCATCGTGCTCCTGGCCGGCGCCGCCATACTCCTGGTCTTCGTCTACGGCGCCGACTCGACGCGGCTGATCCAGCTCTACATCGTCGGCGTCTTCGTCTCCTTCACGCTCAGCCAGATCGGCATGGTCCGCCACTGGAACCGCCACCTGGCCACCGAGCGGGACCGGGCCGCGCGCCGCCGGATGATCCGCTCCCGCGCGATCAACGCCTTCGGCGCCTTCTTCACCGGACTCGTCCTGATCGTCGTACTGGCCACGAAGTTCACGCACGGCGCCTGGGTCGCCCTGCTCGGCATGTGCATCTTCTTCGCGACGATGACGGCGATCCGCAAGCACTACGACCGCGTCGCCGAGGAGATCGCGGCCCCCGAGGACCCGGAGGAGGCGCAGACCGACGACATGGTGCGCCCGTCCCGAGTCCACTCGGTGGTCCTCATCTCCAAGATCCACCGCCCCACCCTGCGGGCGTTGGCCTACGCCAAGCTGATGCGCTCCGACTCCCTGGAGGCGCTCAGCGTCAACGTCGACCCGGCCGAGACCAAGGCCCTGCGCGAGGAGTGGGAGCGGCGCGGCATCGCCGTACCCCTGAAGGTCCTGGACTCGCCGTACCGCGAGATCACACGGCCGGTCATCGAGTACGTCAAGAGCCTGCGCAAGGAGTCCCCGCGCGACGCGGTCTCGGTCATCATCCCCGAGTACGTGGTCGGCCACTGGTACGAGCAACTCCTGCACAACCAGAGCGCGCTGCGCCTCAAGGGCCGCCTGCTGTTCACCCCCGGCGTCATGGTCACGTCCGTCCCCTACCAGTTGGAGTCCTCCGAGGCCGCGAGGCGGCGGGCCCGCAAGCGGCAGGACTGGAGCGCGCCCGGCGCGGTCCGGCGCGGCCCGGCCCAGCAGGACCGGACGAAGGACTCCTCTTCGTCGACGTAGACTGGACGGCTGTTGTCCTTGGTCGTCGGTCTCCCGCCGTCCCGTTCTCTGGAGTCACCCCGCCATGCAGGCAGAACCGAAGAATTCGCAGGCGGAGTCGCAAGAGGCCGCACAGCCGGTGTCAGAGCCGGCCCCAAAGCCGGTCTCGCAGCCGGTCTCGCTGGTCGGCGAGGAGTACGAGGTCGAGATCGGCCCCGTCGCCCACGGCGGCCACTGCATCGCTCGCACGTCCGAGGGACAGGTGCTGTTCGTCCGGCACGCGCTGCCCGGCGAGCGGGTCGTTGCCCGGGTGACGGAGGGCGAGGAGGGGGCCCGCTTCCTGCGCGCGGACGCGGTCGAGATCCTGGACGCCTCCAAGGACCGCATCGAGGCCCCCTGCCCCTTCGCGGGCCCCGGCCGCTGCGGCGGCTGCGACTGGCAGCACGCCAAGCCGGGCGCACAGCGCCGCCTGAAGGGCGAGGTCGTCACCGAGCAGCTCGAGCGCCTTGCGGGCCTCACTCCGGAGGAGGCCGGCTGGGACGGCACGGTGATGCCGGCCGAGGGCGACAAGGTGCCCGCCGGTCAGGTCCCGTCGTGGCGCACGCGCGTGCAGTACGCCGTGGACGCCGAGGGCCGTGCCGGCCTGCGCAAGCACCGCTCGCACGAGGTCCAGCCGATCGACCACTGCATGATCGCCGCCGAGGGCGTCAGCGAGCTGGGCATCGAGCAGCGGGACTGGACGGGCATGGAGTCGGTCGAGGCGATCGCGGCGACCGGCTCGCAGGACCGCCAGGTCATCCTGACTCCCCGGCCGGGCGCGAGGCTCCCCCTCGTCGAACTGGACCGCCCGGTGTCGGTCATGCGCGTCGGCGAGAAGGACGGCGGCGTCCACCGCGTCCACGGCCGCCCCTTCGTCCGCGAGCGCGCCGACGACCGCACGTACCGGGTCGGCTCCGGCGGCTTCTGGCAGGTCCACCCCAAGGCGGCCGACACCCTGGTCACGGCGGTCATGCAGGGCCTGCTCCCGCGCAAGGGCGACATGGCCCTCGACCTGTACTGCGGCGTGGGCCTGTTCGCCGGCGCGCTCGCCGACCGCGTCGGCGACCAGGGCGCGGTCCTCGGCATCGAGTCCGGCAAACGCGCCGTCGAGGACGCCCGCCACAACCTCGCCGCCTTCGACCGCGTCCGCATCGAGCAGGGCAAGGTCGAGTCGGTCCTGCCGCGCACGGGGATCTCCGAGGTCGACCTCATCGTCCTGGACCCGCCGCGCGCGGGGGCGGGACGCAAGACGGTCGAGCACCTGTCGTCGCTGGGCGCGCGGAGGATCGCGTACGTCGCGTGCGACCCGGCCGCTCTGGCGCGGGACCTGGGGTACTTCCGCGACGGGGGGTACCGGGTGCGGATGCTGCGGGTGTTCGATCTGTTTCCTATGACCCACCATGTCGAGTGCGTCGCGATCCTTGAGCCTGCCGCAAAGGGCGCCTGACCTGTTGTTTCGCCGAGTGTGCATTATGTGCGCTGTGGGCGTTACGGGCGATATCTTGACGCATATTCGACGCACGTTGGGCCCTTCTGACGCACGTTTGACGCACGTTCTGATGGGGTGTCAGGCGTTCGTTTCCGCAGGTGACGGTGTGTCGAGTACGGCTTGAGGCGGCCCCGTCTTTACCGTCCATTGGTGAAACTGTGCTCGATATGACCCGATTTGAGGCTCAGTAGGAACGGGGTCCGTAAGGGCTCCAGTGGCCGAGGAAGGGCTTGAGGTCGTCGCCGCTGGGCTTCGGTGGGGAGGGCAGCTTCGGCGCTGCGGCGGACTCGGTGAGCTGCTGGAGCCGGGCGTCCGCGAAGGCGAGCCACGCCTCGGTCTCCGTCCTTTCCTGCCCCGGTAGCAGCGCTGCGGCGTAATCGCGTTGAATCGCCCCGGGTTCGGTAGAGACCTCAGATTGCGGTTGTGACCTGGGGTTTTGTGAGTTCCGTGTAGTAGTTGGTCTCGTACTCGACGGGTGGGACGTGGCCTATCTCACCGTGGAGTCGGCGGTGGCAGTACCAGTCGACCCACTCTGCGGTGGCCAGCTCGACCTGGGAGAGGGTCTTCCAGGGCCGTGCGGCTTGATCAATTCGGTTTTGAACAGGCCGATCGTGCTCTCCATGAGGGCGTTGCTGTGATGTATCAACTCACCGCGAACGTGGGGGTGTTCATCGCGGTCGCGCTGCCACAGTGCCATCTCCAGAGCGTCCAGGACGAGCCGGGTCTCCTTCGACGTCGCGGCGGACCAGCCGACGATGCGGCGGGCGAAGGTGTCCACGACGAAGGCGACGTAGACCACCCCGGCCCAGGTCGCCACATGCGCGAAATCCGCCGACCCAGCAGCGGTTCGGTGCGGTGGCGACGAAGTTGCGGTCCACCCGGTCCGGTGCCCGCTCGGCCTGCTGGTCCGGGATCGTGGTGATGGCCTTCTTGCCGCGGACGGCGCCGGCGATGCCCAACTCGCGCATCAGCCGTTCGACGGTGCAGCGGGCCACCGTGTGACCCTGCCGCTCGTGATGGGGAGCCGCGCAGCAAGGGGGATGGTTCTACGCGGAGGCTCCAGGGGCGATGCTCCACAGGTGAGTGCTCTGCGTCAGGGTTCGGCCGCGCGGACGGGTGATCTTGACCCGTCACCCGACCCTGCAGCAGACCCTAGGGGTTGGCGCCGGCTTTGACTGCGTCAGACCTTCTCGGCCAAGACTCGGGTGTGGTCCGCGGTGAGCATGGAGATGTCTTCGACATCGGATGTCAGGATCGTGACGCGGCCCGGATGGGCGAGCGCGGTGGCGCAGAGCATGGCGTCGATGGCGTACTTGTGGCCGTGCAGTCCGGCTGTGCGCAGCAGGGTCGCCGCCGTCTGGGCGGTGGCCTGAGTGACGGGCTCGACCCGCAGTCGGGACAGCGTCCATTTCAGCGCCGCGTCATTGATCCTGGGGTGGATCACCTCGACCAGCACTGCAGCCGAGGTGACGATGGGCCAGTCGGCATCGCGGGCGGCGGTGAGCCACTCCTGGACTTCGCGGTCGCGCTGGACGGCCTTGGCCAGGCCCTCACTGTCCAGGATCAGCGCGCCGCTCACGCGGCCGCACCGGCTCCGGCAGAGGGGGTGCCGGTGAGCCTGGCTCGCTTGGCGGCCACTGCCTCCGGATCGGCAGGGCCGTTGACGCGCTCGAAGTCGGCGATCAGTTCGTCCAGGCTGTCGCGCTCGATCTGCCGCTGCGCAGCCTTCTCCAGGTAGGCAGATACGCCCCGCTTGCCGACCCGTTCCCGGATCGCCTGCAGGGTGCCAGCGGCGAGGGAGACGGAGATTCCGCTGGTGGGCCCGTCGCCGGGGAGGAAGTCGGTGTCGTCGTCAGCCATAACGCGAGTATGGCATTTTAAATGCCATAAGGCGATATCCTGGCTGATTCTCTGCTCGCGCCTTGGCCTCCGCAGCCACGAGCTGGAGAGAGCGTCCGTGCCAGGTGGGTCGTGCGTCAAGAGATCGCACGTAGTGCCCGTAACGCACATCGAACCCGGTCCGAACTGCCCTCGGTGTGGCGCTGACCTGCGACTTTCTTTCACAAATTTTTGATTCACATGTTTCCGATGACGTCGCACGTGGGGTGCGTCGCCATTTTGGAGCCCGCGGCAAAGGGTGTCTGACCTGCGACTTCGCGGTCCGGGTGGGGTGCTTGACCTGTTTCCCTCCGTGTTGCGGGTCGAGCTGACGGATCGACCCTTGTAGGCCAGCCTGACCTGCGTGTTCATGAGGGAGGCGCTTGCACCGGCGACGCCTTCAGGGTTTCGTTCGGAAATTCTTGACGCTCAGATGACGCTCGAAACGGAAGCCCCAACTTCACGCTCCCCGGCTGGGGGTTGTGCGGACTGGACCACCGGCATGGGCAAGGACTCCGCTACGGGCGCCCTCGCTGTACCGTCCCAGCGGCGGCGCGAGATTCCGTCGGGCTCGCCCCTCCTTGGAGCCGAGAGCGTGGCCCGTCAGGGCCACAGAGACGCTGTGGTCCGAGGTCTCGTCCCGAGTGGCTGGTATCACCTCGCCACCTAGATACCAGTCCGGTATCATGGCTGTATGGCGATGACACTCCGACTCCCCGACGACCTTGACGCGAAGCTCACCGAGCGTGCCAGTCGTGAGCGCCGCAGCAAGCAGGAACTCGCCATCGAAGCCATCCGCGAGGCCCAGAATCGGGCCGAGCTGAGGGTCGATGACGTCCTGGCCGAGCTGATGGACAGCGATGCGGAGATCCTGGACTACCTGAAGTGACCGAGGTGCGTTACATCCAGATCGACGAGATCCTGGCCATTGCTCGCAAGGTCAACGGCACGGAGCACAGCGTGCGTGACATGGGGCTTCTGGTATCAGCGATCGAACGGCCCCGGACCAATGTGTTCGGGGCCGAGCTCTATTCCACGCTGCACGAGAAGGGCGCGGCACTGCTGCACTCCGTTGCCCGCAATCATGCGCTGATCGACGGCAACAAGCGCACCGCCTGGCTCGCCATGCGTGTCTTCCTGCGGCTCAACGGCGTCAGCGCGAGTACCGTCCCACCGCCCGTCTCCGTGGCTGGCCCGTTCGTTGAGGACGTCGCGCAGGACAACGTCGATGTACCGGCCATCGCCAAGCGCCTCTCGACCTGGTTCCCCGTTTCCTGACGTCGACGGGGTCTGTACGGTACGGACGTGATCAGTCGATGTGCGGATCATCGGACTCTTCGAGGAGGCGAGCGGCGAGGTCGTCGGCCCACCCCACAGCCCAAGTGCGAAGCGCGGTGATGGTGGCGTCATCGAGCCCGTAGGCGAGGAAGGCTTCGTCGTCGGTCCATTCGGTGCCCGTGAGGTTCGACTGCAGGTCTTCACGCTCGAAGCGGCCGCGGGCGTGTCGGCGGCCGAACTCTTCGAGCTCGGTGTTGGTCCACCGCCGGGAGCTGCGAACACGTCGATCAGGTCGCGGGGCGCTCCGTGGTCGGCCAGGGCGCGGACCTTGGTCCCGATCACGTCCTCCTCCGCGAGGACGGGCCCGTACGGGCCCTGGCCGACCGGCCGCCAGAAGATCTCCTTGAGGATGTCGACCTCGCACTCCTGCCCGGTGGCCGGGTCGGACACGGTGAAGCGGGCGGACAGCGGGGCAGTCTCCAGCGCCTGCACCTCCCAGCGGGCTTCCAGGCCGGCGCGGAGCGTGGCGGCGATGTCGGCCATGGGCGCCGGGTTCTCGGTGGCGACATCGAGATCCGAGCGCGATCACATCCGCCAGGAGCCGCGTGTGCAGCTCCGGCATGTCCGTCACGCGGCTGCCCGGGTGCGGGAGGCGAGCTGAGGGAAGGCGTCTTCCCATACGGCGCGTACGGTGCGGCCGACGAGAGTGCGCAGCACCGGCCACAGATGGAGGAGCAGGTCCTGGTTGAGGTGGCGGGGCAGGTCGTCGCGCAGGCCCTCGTGCAGGACGGTCCGGTAGAGGCCCATACGCTGACGCGGTTTGCCCAGGTCGTACGAGGTCATCCCGGACCAGGCCATGTGCAGCGGCAGATCCACGACACCGTGGGTCGGCCCGTGCAACTCGTCCAGCGACTGCGGCAGACGCCGCCGGAACTTCTCCCGGTACAGCGCGAGGTCCTCGGCGACCGCGCCCGAGGGGGCGCTCGGCAGGGGTGCGGCGTGCTGTGAGCTGGAGGGAAGAGGAGGAATGGACTGTGGATCATGACGCTCGTTTGACGCTCTGGGCGCCCGCACGCGGGACGGTGAGCCGTTTAACAGGCTCTGACCTGGGAGTTTCCGAGATTCGGTCAGGGCGACACCTTTCAGAGCCTGCCGAAAGGCGCGCTGACCTGCAACTTTATCGCATGTGTGCTATGTGCGTCACGGGCGATTTCTTCTCTGAGCAGTCGTCCCGGTATTGCTCGCGCTGTTCCCGATGATGTCGTTGACTGCCCTGGCAGCCACCCCGCTGGCGGCTGCCAGGGCACACGGTCACCCGTGGGTCCTGTCCAGCAACTCGAAGAACACGTCACCGCGCACCACCTCGAACGGGTCGTCCAGGAGTGCCGCGACGGCTGCGATGTCGTTCGGTGTCCAGGTCCACGCGTTGATGGCCGCGGCGATGAACAGGGGCCGGGACGGGTCCCGGTCCTCGATGTGCTTCAGCAGCGCGTCCCGGAACTCCGGGCCCTTGCCCTGCGGATAGAAGTTGCCGATCACCGGGATTCCGCCGGCGCGGGGCTGGAGATCGCCGGTCTCCCAGGACTGGATGATGCCGCGCAGGGGCGTGTCGCGGGCGTACGAGGTGACGACGCGTTCGTCGAAGGGGATCCAGCCGTCGCCCGCCGCGTTGCGCGGGTTGTAGGCATACACGAGATCCATGCCAGTGCGGCGCAGGTAGCGGCCGGTCAGTTCGGTGTAGGCGGCCAGGTGCTCCTCGGGCCAGGAGGCGGGATACGTGTAACCGGCGCCGGACGGGCCGCAGATGAGGAGGTCGTTGTCGGTGGCGGTGCGCTGGTAGTGGGCGAGCAGCGAGGGGCCGAGGTCGGCGAGCAGGGGGCTGATGGTCCAGTTGACGGGGACGGTGCCGCGCGCCGGGTCGTCCCAGATGTCCCGCATGCGACGCTGGCAGTACTGCACGTTGTCGCCCTCGCCGACGGTGAAAGTGACGTAGACGCGGTTGCGGAGCCTCGCCCTCGGCCGCGTGCGGACACGGCTGGAGACGCGTGCGGGCACGCCCGCGTGGACCGTGGCGTTCATGTAGAAATCCGTGGCGATGACCTCGATACCGTGCCGCGAGGCGCGGTCGACGCCGCCCCATTCACCGGCCACGTCGTTGGGGAACCAGCCGGTGTAGGGCGTGGTCGGCGCGAGTCGGCTCAGCGCGTCGTCGAGCAGGTCACCGGTCTCGCCCGCAGGCGGCAGCCACAGGACCATGGCCCTGCTCGCGACCGCGTAGTCACGGAAGTTGGGGAACGGTTCGACGCGGGTCGGGGCCGTGGTGGTGGCGGTGACGAGGAACTGGTTCCACAGGTCGACCTCGGCGAACAGTCGCTTCGCACCGGCGGGGACGATGAAGCGGTAGACGAAGTAGCCTTCGCCGCCGTCGCTGAACCGGTTGGCGTCGCCTCCGATGGAGGAGTTGAGGCCGTCGAAGAGGTAAAGCTCCTCGGTTTCGGTGCCCGGGGTGAAATGGGCGATCTGCACTCCGTCGGCGTGCAGGGCGACGGAGCCCACGGACGCCCCCCAACCGTCGTCGCCGAAGGAATCCTGGAACCGTAGATACACGGCGTCGCCGTTGCCGCCGTCGCTCAGCTCCGGGCTCAGGTCCAGAGTGCGTGTACGGCGGTTGGAGCTGTCGCGTACACGCTCCGTCTCCCTCGCGATCTCCCGCCACTCCACCCCCGCGGCGGGCACGGTGCGGGTCGGCGGCAGCCCAGCCACCAGGGTGTGGGCGCAGCGTGGGAAGAGGTGGCGGAGCTGCCAGCGGTAGGTGGCGGGCACGTCGTCGGGGTCGAACCGGCCGCGCAGGTCGGTGACCGTCCTGAGGCCGTGACGCTCGGCCTGCTCCGCGGTGGCCGCTACCGCGCCGGTCAGGCCGGTCAGGGTGGTGGCGACATTGACCGAGTCGGGCACGTCCGGGTCGATCAGCACGGCGCCGCGTACCTCGCGGTGATACCGGGTTACCAGGTCCAGGGCGTGGTCGTGAGTGGTGACGCTCGCGCCGGTGCCGGCCAGCCAGCGCAGGTCGGTGTCCCCGGTGTCGTAACTGAAGTAGAGGCGCGGTTCACGGCGGTTGACGACGCCCTGGAGGGTCGTGAGGAGCAGTTGGTCGTAGCCGTCGAGGGCGCTGACGTCGGCCACGTCGAGTCGGGTGGGGCGGCCGAAGGACGTAAGGAGGCGGGGCGCCGGGGCGGCCTCGGCCTGTGGTGGCCGTACAAGTCCCAGCCCGCCCGCCGCGACCACCGCGCTGCCCGTCCGTAGCAGATCTCTCCGTGTGACCATCGATGCTCTCCGCTTCCCGTAGCCGCCACGCCCGGATTCCGACATCGTTGTCAATCGCCGGTGAGCGTAGCGAGGGGATGAACTGGTTGTCCATGGTGCGTACGGGATGCGACTGGTTTCCGTCGGTTGGACGGTGTTCAGTCCTGTTCCTCGCCGCCTGCTGGCACTCGACGCTTGCCATGAACCGGACCGTGTCCCCGGTGCGCACGATCAGGTTCGTGGTCTTGCCGACGAGAGTGACGACCCGGTGGAGATGGGGGAGAGCCGTGGCACGCAGTCGTGACGCGAGGGACTGGGAATGCGCGGCCAGTTCCAGCAACTGCGTTCGGACTCGGCTCGACGGTCCCTTGGCCGACGACCTTGACGCTGCATCCAGATCGACGAGATCCTGGCCATCGCCCGCGCGGTCAACGGTACCGAGCACAGCGTGCGTGACATGGGGCTTCTGGTGTCGGCGATCGAGCGGCCCCGGACGAACGTGTTCGGAGCCGAGCTGTATCCCACGTCGTACGAGAAGGCGGCGGTACTGCTGCACTCTGTCGCCCGTAATCGCGCGCTGATAGACGGCAACAAGCGCACCGCTTGGCTCGCCATGCGCGTCTTCCTGCGCCTCAACGGCGTCAAAGCCGGGATCGTTCCGCCGCCCGTCTCCGTGGCCGGCCCGTTCGTCGAGGAAGTCGCGCAGGACAACATTGACGTACCGGTCATCGCCAAGCGCTTGTCGACCTGGTTCCTCGTCTCCTGACGTTCGACGTCGTGAGTCCGGTCCCATCGGCAACGGCGGGGTCTTCCTCGCCAGTTCGTCTCCCCATCCCCCACCGGACTCACGCGCCCGGCCGTGAGTCAGGCTACGGCGGTGCCCTCGAGCTCGATCATCTGACCGGTAATCGCCAGCCGCGTCACACCGAGCATGGTGGTGGTCGGCGCGACGCGGGCGGCGCCCAGGCGGCCCGCCAGTACGCCGTAGTGCTGGAAGAGCAGGTCGACGTCGGTCGTGTAGACGTTCAGCCGGACGAGGTTCGAGAGGGTCATACCCGCCTCGGAGAGCACCGCCTCAATGTTGTCGACGGCCAGCGCCATCTGCGCCGCCATGTCACCGTCGTGCTCGGGCTTGCCTTCCTTGCTCATCGCCGTCTGGCCCGAGATGTACAGGGTGCGCGAGTGTCCGGAGACGACCTCGCCCTGGTTGAATCCCATCTCGACCGACCACGACACCGGGTTGACCGCGTTACGTTCCATTGCCGCACCTGCTCCATTCGGTCCATGACACTGCGCACGCCCATCGCTTCGGCAACCGCCGCGCTCTGACGTCGTGCGATGAACCCTGCCTGGAAATACGTGACACCCTTGGTCATGTATTTCGCTAGGGTTTTCCCATGCGCGCCGACCGGTTGGTTTCCCTGGTCCTGTTGCTGCGTCAGCGAGGCCGGATGACCGCGGAGACACTCGCCCGTGAGCTGGAGGTGTCGACGCGGACGGTGCTGCGCGACATGGAGGCACTCTCCGCGGCGGGGGTCCCGGTCTACGCGGAGCGCGGGCGGCACGGCGGGTTCGCGCTCCTACCGGATTTCCAGACGGCGCTCACCGGCCTGAACCACGACGAGGCGCTCGCCCTCGTGGTCGCCGGATCACGGCGCGGCGCGCAACTGTTCGGTCTGGGATCGGCGCTCGCCTCAGCCGTGCTGAAAGTGGTCGACGCGCTGCCGGAGGGGCTGCGGGACACCGCCGCCGGAGCGGCCCAGCGGTTGCTCATCGACCCGGAGACCGATCTCCTCTCGCGTCGCGTGGCCCCCGAGGAGGTCTCGGACTCCATCACCGCCGAGGTCCGGCGCGCGGTGTTCGCCGGGCACAAACTGCGCATCTACTACGAGGCCGTGGGCCAGCCCCCGAAGTGGCGCACGGTCGACCCGATCGGTCTGGTCACCGTCAGGGATCAGGGCTACCTGCTGGCCAAGCGGGGCACCGAGGACCGCACTTACCGGTTGAGCCGGGTCCTGGCAGCCGAGGAGCTCGACGAACCCGCGCAGCGTTCGGACACGGTCGACCTGGACCGGGCCTGGCGCGAACGCAACGTGCGGTTCCGGACCGGCGGCGACAACACCGCCGTGGTGGTCCGCGTGGCCCCCGCGCGCCGGGAGCACCTGGTCGCCACCGCCCTGGCGGTCCGCTCCGAGGAGACCGACGGGGACGGCAGGCTCCGGCTGCACGTCGTCTTTCAGGACGCACGGCATGCGGAATGGGCGCTGTGGCAGCACGCCATGTACACGGAGGTGGAGGCCCCGCAGTGGCTGCGCACCTCCCTGCACCACCGCGCGACGGTGATCGCGTCCCGCTATGGGCCACCGACCTGAAAGTTCCGTCCACCCCTGCGAGGCCGAACTGAAGTTCCTGCTCGGCGGCGTGCCGCTCTTCGTCAGCGCATCGGCGGGTGCCACGTTCGCCACCAACCCGGAGCTCCTCATCGCCTGCCGGGCGCTCAGGGCGTGGCCGGTGCGACCCTTCTGCCCTCGGCGCTGGCCGTACTGAGCGAGCTGTGCCGCAGACCGCTCAGCCCTGCGCGGGACAGACTCTCGGCCTTGACGTTCGTTTGACGCTCTGGGCGCCCGACGAAGGACGATGAACCGAGAAACGGGCTCTGACCCGAGGTTTTCCTAGGCTGCCCAGGTGTGTCCGGGTGCGCTTGACTCGTCACCCGCGGTGGGTTCCCGGATGTGGTGCGCGTCCCGCCTTCAGCCGTACCGGCAACTTCTGCACGCTGTTCCCCACGAACGAGGCGTGGCGCGGCAGTTCCGGCTCCGGGACCGCGAGGTCCAGGGACGGGAAGCGGGTGAAGAGCAGTTCCAGGGCCGTGGCGCCCTCCAGACGGGCCAGGGGCGCGCCCATGCAGTAGTGCGCGCCGTGTCCCAGGGAGAGATGGCGGGACTCTCCGGTGCGGGTGATGTCGAAGCGTGCCGCGTCCGGGCCGTGGGCGCGCGTGTCGCGGCCGGCCGCCGAGTACCCGGCGAGGACCGGGGTGCCTTGGGGGATCACGGTGCCGTCCAGGGTCAGATCCCGGGTCGGGTAGCGGAACGGGAAGTAGCTGACCGGGCTGTCCCAGCGCAGCGTCTCCTCCACCACGTCCGCCCAGCTCGCCCCGCCGGAGCGGACCAGGTCGAGCTGGTCCCGATGGGCGCACAGGGCGCGTACGGCGTTCGTGATCAGATTCAGCGTCGTCTCGTGCCCGGCGATGATGGTCAGCATCAGCGTGCCGATCAGCTCGTGCGGGCTGAACCGGTCGCCGCTCTCCTCACGGGCCGCGATCATCGCGCTGGTGAGGTCGTCGCCCGGATCGGCGGTCCGGGCGGCAGCGACCGCGCTCAGCACCTCCACCATCTCGCGGTTCGCCGCCATCGCCTCGGCCGGACCGATGTCCGTGGCCACGATCTGGTTGGAGAGGTCGTGCAGCCGGTCGTGGTGGGCCTCGTCCACGCCCAGCAGTTCGCAGATGACGCCCATTGGCAGCGGCAGTGCGAAGTGGGTGCGCAGATCGACGACGCCGTCCTCGGTGGCGGCCGCCTCCAGGCCGCTCAGCAGGCGGGATGTCAGCTCCACTACGTAGGGGCGGAGTTCCTCGACCCGGCGGGCCGTGAACGCCTTGCTCATCAGCGACCGCAGCCGCCGGTGGTCGGCGCCGTCCGCGGTCGTCATCCCCTGCACCGTGGCGAACGTCTTCAGCGGCCAGCCGTCGGTGATCTCCCCGGCCTGGAGCGCTGTGAAGTGCCGTGCGTTCTTGGCGACGTCGGGGTGCGCGAGGAACTCCTTCAGCGCGTCGTGGCCCAGCACTGCCATCCCCTGCACCTCGCCGGGGAGGACCACCGGGGTGACCGCTCCCCGGGCCAGCAGTCTGGCGTTGGCCGCGTGCGGGCAGCCGCCCGCCGGGTCCAGGCGGTGCGGACGGTCGGCCTCGGGGTTCACCGGTGACGTGTTCAACAGGGCTCCAGGTCTTCGCAGGGGAGGGACAGGCCGCGGAGGACGGACAGTCGTCGCGCCCGCCTGCCACGGGCCCGACGTGCGCGGCCGGTTCTGCCGGTTCCGCCGTACGCCGATGACCCGCTCAGCTCCACATTGAAGCCCAACTCCCGGTTCCAGCGCCCGACACAGGCCAGGCCAAGCCGGGGCACCGCACCCAGGCGGGTCAGGTCCGGGTCGTCGCGCGGCCGGCCGAGGGCCTGGTGCAGGACGTCCGGCGGCATCCCGGGCCCGGCGTCGTCGATCTCGACGACCGCGCCGGCGCCCACCTCCCGCTCGCTGACGACGACGAGGGCACTGGAGGGGGAGAACACCGTGGCGTTCTTGAGGAGTTCGGCGACGGAGTGCGTCAGCTCCTCCACCGCCGGGGCCACCGCGTACGGGGTCTGTCCGCCGGGCACCTCGATCCGCCCGAACTCCACGGTCCGGGACTGGGCGCCCCGTACGCAGTCGTAGAGCGAGACTGGTTGGGTTTCCCGGCGGGCGGGCCGGATTCCGCACATCACCAGACGAGTCTGCGCCTTGCGGGTCATCTGCGAGGCCGCCTGGTCGTCCTTCATCACGTCCGCCTTCGGACGAGGATCTTCGATGGAGCGCTCGACCTCGTCCAGGACCTGCTGCTGCACGGTCGCCATCACGCGCATGGTGCGCGCCACGGATTCGAAGGCGGTCTGCACCGAATCGCGCAGGGTGCGTTCGCGGTTCACGGCCGCGTCCGAGCCGAGCGCGACCACGACCGAGTCCAGGGCCCGGGCGAACTCCTCGCCGGTCTCCTCCGACGACGTCACCGGCTCCCACGAGGGCCCGGTGCGGCTCAGCGTCCGCTGTGACGCCGGCCCACCCCGCCCCGGCGGCGGCCGGCAGGGCGACGGCGCATCCGGCGACGGCGGCGCTCGCACCCGCGGTCGAGTCCTGGCCACCTTGACTCCCGTAACGGTCGGCTCACCACAGCGGTCCCGAAGCGACGACCCTGCAGACACCGGTGCCGGCCACGAGAAGCGAAACCTTTCACGACACGCTTCAGCCACACCGGGCGGCTGGGAATGGCGCGTTGACGCCCCTCGGCGACCGTGTCGCCGGGACGGCTCACACCACCGGTGCCGTTCCGAGCGGCGCCGACGCCGATGTACTGCCGATCCGGTGCGGTGAACGGCGTACGGCGAGTACCGCCAGGTCGTCCTGCTGGGCGCCCTCGGTGAACGCGTGGACGTCGTCGACGAGTGCGTGGGTGAGCCTGCCCGCGGTGATGTCGACGTGGCCGGCGAGGCGTGCCTCGAGCGGATAGAAGGTGCCCGCGGGGGAGCGGGCCTCGGTGAGGCCGTCGGTGCACAGCAGCAGCGTCGCCCCGGCGGGAAACGGGAACCAGGACACCGTGCGCGGCTCGTCGACGAGGTCTGCCAGGCCGAGCGGCGCGTGCTCCGTCCCGGCGCCCACGGCGGTCACTGCCCCGTCGTGCAGCAGGTAGGGCGGGATGTGGCCGCACGTGACGAGCTGGGTCTCGGTGCCGGGGTCCATCCCCAGGACGACGGCGGTGACGAACCGCTCCGGCTCGCCGCGTTGTTCCGCGTACCCGTTGTGACGGACCACCGCCGCCTCGAGCGAGTCCACGAGCGCGGTCACCGTCGGTTCGCGGTGGGCGGCCTCACGGAAGGCGCCGACCACGTCGATGGCCATGCCGATGGCGGGGAGTCCCTTGCCCTGGACGTCGCCGATCAGTACCCGGGTGCCCCAGGGGGTGGCCGCGACGTCGTAGATGTCGCCGCCGACGAGTTTGTCCTGCTGCACCGGCTCGTACACGCCGTCCACGAGTACGTCGTCGGTGAGCAGTGGCAGCGGACGCAGGATCTGCCGCTGCATCGCGGCGGCGGTCGACCGCAGACGTACCAGCGCACCCTCGCGCGTGATGCGCAGCGAGGATCCGTAGACGGCCAGCGCGCCGAAGCCGAGGGCGAACAGGGCCAGAGTCACCCGGTCGGCGAGCTGCTCCGTGGACAGGGCCACGGGCACGATGACGACGACGCTCACCCAGGCGGAGACGAGCGCCGTCTGGCGTGGGGTGCACAGCGCGGAGGCGAACGCGGGGAGAAACACCAGCAGCCCGATCAGCAGCACGGCGGTCTCGGCCACCGTGCCGAGGACGACCGTCACCACCGTCACCGCGACCGTCACCAGTGCGACGGCGCGCGTGGGGGGCGTACGGATCGAGGTGCTGTCGTCCCGGTCCGCACGGCTCCTCACAGGGACCGGCGCCGCACGCAACGAGCGGAACATGCGGGCATCCTCCAGTGGCGGTGTGATCGGACGGGCGAATGCCGCTTTGTCGCGACAGACGGGCGGTCTCGATCATCCAATCTGCTGGACATGCCGGAGGGAGGCTGGCCGTACCGCGCCGAAGTGCGTCCAGTCGGGTGATTCAGGGGGCTGCCGCCGCCCCGAGACCGTTCGCGTGCCACTCCGGCGCAGCCGAGGACATGAGGCCGGCCGGGCGGTGACCCCTTGCGGGAGACCGTCCGGCCGGACCGTGCGGGTGAGTGTGGTTACCGGACGTCGTAGGCGCGGGTGATGGTCTGGGTGACCGCGTTGCCGTTGGCGTCGGTGAAGGTGGCCTTGGTCATGACCTGCTTGCCGGCGGCGCCGGTGTGGTCGAGGACGGCCGTCCACTTGCCGTTTTGCTGCTCGGTCGGCGCCTGGGTCCAGGTGTCGCCGTCGTCGTAGGAGTAGGACAGCGAGGCGTCCGTGATCGCGCCCGGGGTGTATCCGGCGTGGCCCTCGACCGACAGGCCGACCTCGATGCCGCTCTTGGCCGGCAGGGTGTTCATGGCGTCCACCGGCACGTCGTACCTGGGGAAGAGGATCGGCAGCCCGCGCGAGTAGACGTCGGGCTCCCGGTGGGAGCGGAAGCTCCATGTGGTGGCGACGGCCGTGGAGCGCAGCCAGTTCTTGTCCGAGGACGCGATCTTCTGCAGGCGCTGCGTGAGTTCGTACGCGGAGTCCTCGTCCGGCACCTTGAACGCGTCGTAGGGCCAGGCGCTGGTGGCGATCTGCTCGCCGTTGCGCTTCAGAGTCAGGTTGCCGAGGTCGCCGAACGATCCGCCGAAGGACCAGTGTGCGTCGGATCCGTCGGCCCAGAGCGCCGTCTGGATGCCGATCATGTCGCCCTGCCGTTCGGCGGCCAGCACCGGCTTGCCCTCGTCGTCCCGGGGGGCGACCGGGCTCATCGGGCCGCCGTACCACTCCTCGCTGCTCCGCTGCCCGGCCCGGTAGGTGCGCGGCTGGTCACTCATGAACGCGGCGAACGGGAAGCTGGTCATCGCGCCGTGGAGCCAGGCGTCCTCGCCGGTGGTGTAGTAGGCGGTCCGGGTGGTGGGCACACGGACCTCGCCGTACGGGCTGACGGGGATGTGGGAGTCGAGGCTCCCCTTGGGCCGCAGGAACATGGCGTCGATGTAGTCGCCTTCCTTGCCCATGGCCTTCCACGTCTCGCGGACCTGGGCCAGCCGGGAGTCCTTCGGCCGGTAGACCCGGTCGGAGTTGAGCGGGCCCGGGGTCGGGAACGACAGGTTGTAGACGTACGGCGAGCCGTCCTCGGAGCCGGCCGCACGCCAGGTGGGCCGGAACTCGAAGGTGCCGTCCTTCGCGCGTCCGTCGACGTCCGCGTAGAACTTGCGGACGGACTCGTCGGCCGTGACCGATCCGGACAGTTGCCAGGTGTCGTCCCACGTGCGGGCGTAGCTGAACGTGGTGTTGTCCACCGTCGAGGGACGGTCGGTGCGCAGGCTCAGCCGGTGGGCCTTGCGGGCGTCGAGGACGACGGTGGTGTCATCGGTGATCCGCAACTGCGGCTTGGCCAGGTAGCTGACCGATTCGGCTGCGTGGTCCGCGTCGTACGACGCCACGAAGCTGCTGAGGCTGTAGTCGCCCGGGCGGACGCGGTACGTCTGGTCGGCGGCCCCCGAGTTGCTGCGGCGCTCGCCCGTGTCGGCGTCGAGGCTGACCAGGTCCACGGAGGAGGGGCCCGCCGCGGGTTTGCCGTCGCGGTCGACGACCTTGACCCGGAGCGTGACCGTCTCCGGCTGGACGTAGAGCGTGACGGGCACGGAGACGTGTATTCCGCGGCCGGTGGCCATGATCCGGCCGGTGACCGCACCGTACTGGGCGTCCTTGAGGCGGGCGGTGGGGTCGATCCGGAGCGGCACCTGGACGGTGGTCCCGGCGGGGACTCTCACCTTGCGGTTCTCCAGCTTGATCACACCGGAGTGGACATCGCTGCCGTCGTTGCCGTGCACCCCGCTGACCTTCAGGTTCAGGGTGACGTCACGGTCGCCGGTGTTGGTGAAGGGCACCTTCACGGTGGTGCGGTCCGAGGTGTCCTGCGGCCAGTTGTAGCTGCCGGCCTGGACGGCGGGTGCGGAGAGCACCTCCTGGTTCACCGCGCCGAACACGTCGAGGACTCCGCCGCCGGTCTCGTCGGCTCCGGCGACTTTGCCGCCGGTGCGGGCGGACGAGACCAGGGCGGCCTTGATCTGCTGCGCGGTCCAGTCCGGGTGGGCCTGGCGGACGACGGCGGCGGCGCCCGCGACGTGCGGGGTGGCCATGGAGGTGCCGGACATCGTCCGGTAGGCGTAGACGCCGCGACCGCCCGCGCTGGCCGCCGAGATGTCGACGCCGGGGGCGGCGAGCTCGGGCTTGAGGGTGTGGGTGACGGCCACGGGACCGCGGCTGGAGAAGGACGCGGTGGTGTCGTCGCGGTCGACGGCGCCGACCGTCAGTACGCTCGGCACGCAGCCGGGGGAAGAGACGGTCTCACTCTTGGGCCCCGTGTTGCCGGCGGCGACGACGAACAGCGTGTGCTTGTTCTGCGAGAGCTGCGCCGTGGCCTGGGCCACCGGGTCGGTGCAGTCGCCCACCGCGGGGTTGCCCAGGCTCATGGAGACGACGTCGGCCTTCTGGTCCACGGCCCACTGCATACCCGCGATGATCCAGGAGTCCAGGCCGTAGCCGTCGTCATTGAGGACTTTGCCGACGAGCAGGGAAGTCCCGGGTGCGACGCCCTTCTTGAGGCCGTCGCTGGCCGCTCCGGTACCGCCGACCGTGGAGGCGGTGTGGGTGCCGTGGCCGACCAGGTCGTTCGTGTTCGTGGCGTCCGTGAAGTTCTTGGTCGCGGCGACCTGCTTCACCAGGTCCGGGTGCTCGGCGTCGACGCCCGTGTCCAGCACGGCGACCTTGGTGCCCTCGCCGTCGTAGCCGGCCGCCCACGCCTCCGGCGCGTGCACCTGGGCGGTGGACCGGTCCAGCGTGGCCTCGACCTTGCCGTCCAGCCACAGCTTCTTGAGCGCGGACGCGGAGCGGGAGCGGGGGTTGCTGACGTCCTGCCAGAAGTCGGCCGCCGTGTCCTTGTCCGCCTTCAGCGCGACGCCGTCCACCGCGGGAAGGCTCAGGCCCCGCTCGGAACCGCGAGGCGCCGCCGGCGCGGCGTCGGCGACGTTCACACGCTCGTCGTAGGTGGCGATGAGTGGCAGCGAGTCGGTGTGCGCGTCGTCGTAGCCCTGGCGGATGAGGCCCGTGACGTTGAAAAGCTGCTCGTCGACCTTGCCCTCGGCGATCGCCCCGGAGGCGGACTCGGGGTAGACGTAGAGGTCCTTGCCCATCTGCCGGGTCTGGAACATCGGTTGTGTGCCGTCCTCGCGGGGCAGCACGGCCGCCGAGCTGCGGCCCGAGGCGTCCGTGACCACCATCACCTTGTCACCGGTGACGAGCGTGACGGTGGCCCGCTTGCCGCCCTTCGCCGCGGCCTCACTGCCGACGAGCGGGCGTTTCTCCGAGCTGCCGTCAGGCGGCGTATCGGCTGCCCCGGAAGGTGTCACCGCGGTGACAGCCAGGGCGGCGACGCTCGCCGCTCCCAAGGCCATACGCGTTATGGAACGCATGAATCTCCCCATCTGATCCCGTGAACAGGCTGTGCTGACGCCGCAGCCTGGCAGACACGCGGATGTCACAGGGGCGCCACGCGTGGCGGGTTTGCCGCATGGCGGACACCCGTCACGCGGTCACACACGGAGGCTCGTCGGCCTCACGGAGGGCGAAGCCGGGGCATGTCCCGCAGAGGGGAATCAGAGCCAGCCCGCGCGTGCCGCGTGCCATCCGAGTTGGAGGCGCGAGTCCGCTCGGGCGAGGTCCATCAGACGGCGGGTCCGCCGCTCCACGGTGCGTATGGAGAGGCCGAGTTGAGAGGCGGCCCGGCGATCGGAGATCCCGGCCAGGAGCAGGGAGAGGACCTCCAGTTCACCCTCCGTCGGCTGCGGATCGGCATCAGCCTCGACGCGCACACCCGTGGCCGTCGCGTACAGCGGCCGGGCGTGCACCCATTCCCTCTCGAAGAGATGGACCAGGGCCGTCAGCAACCCGCTGCGGTGCACCACGATGGCGCTCGGCTCGCCGTCGGAGTCCGCCACGTCCAGTGGCACCATGGCACGATCCCGGTCCGACACGACCATCTTCAGCGGCAACGAGTCGACCACGCGGAGCTGGAGGCCCGCCGAGATGGCCGACCGCAAATCCCGTGCCACATCGAGGTCGTCCAGGTAGTCCTTGGCAGCCACGACGCGGAAGTCGACACCGCGGTCCAGTGCGGAACTCTCCGACAGGTCGGCGTCCTCGCGGGGTACCGCGATGGGCGCGCCCTTGAGGAAGACGAGCAACTCCTGCTGGGCACCGCGCTGCAGTTGGTGGAACCGGTGCGCGACCTGCTCCACGCCGACGACCACCTCCACGACGCTGCCCGCGGCGTGTGCCGCCGTACTGCGGTACTGCTCCGTCAGCATCGAATACGCGGCCTCGGCCCGGTGCAGCGCGTTGCGTTGCTCGACGAGGAGCGGGGCCAGGGCCACCGAGGGAGGCGTGAGCCGGTAGCGGTGGGGCCCGCGGCCTGCCTTCCGGCCGGTCGGGTCGGGCGCCCCGCTCTCGGTCTCGCTCTCGGTCTCGGTGGCGAGCGCGACCAGGCCGCGTGCCGCCAGGTCGAGCAGGATGCGGGTGCTCTCGGCCTGCTCAAGTCCGGTCTGCCGCGCGATTTCCTGCGCAGAGGCTGTGGGGCGGGCCAGAAGCGCACTGTAGACGGCCTCTTCGGCCGACCCCAGTCCGAGCACCTCCAGCATTCGGTCCCGTTTCCCCTCGAGCGACCCCGTGTCCGGCCGTTGACGCGGCTCGGGCGGACCGAGCGGCTGCATCCGAACGGTATCCCACGGTCAGGTTCCAGGGCTGCGGCGCAGCAGGAGCAGGAGCAGGAGCAGGAGCAAGGGCCGGAGCAAAGAGCCGGAGCAAGAGCCGGAGCCCGGGGCGGGTGAGCCGCCCCGGGCCGTGGCCGCGTTCCGGGGGTGTGCGCCGATCAGTAGCTGGTGCTGACGGTGACTGCGTCGAAGCCGCTCACGGCGTACAGGCTGATGTAGTTGGCACCGGCCGGCGGGTTGTCGACGGTCAGCGTGTGGCCGTTGCCGGCGCCCGTGGCACGTTGCGTGTAGCCGCCGGTGCCGGGCCAGCCGTCGGAGCCGTAGTACAGGTCGGCGTCACCGGTGCCGCCGGACGTGGTGATCTCCAGCCGGGTGGTGCCGGACGGGACGTAGAGGTAGAGGTAGGCGTAGTTCCCGGTGGTGGCGGACTGGTTGCTCCGCCGGCAGTTCTGGCCCAGCTCCCTGGGGTCGGTGCCGGTGCATTCGGCACCGGTGCCGCCGCTGCCGACGGTGACCGACCTCGTGGCGGTGGCGGTGGCGCCCTTGTCGTCCGTGACAGTGAGCTTCACGGCGTAGGTGCCGGCGGCGCCGTACGTCTTGCCGGGGTTGGTGGCGGTCGAGGTGGTGCCGTCACCGAAGTCCCAGGACCTGGAGGCGATGGTGCCGTCGGAGTCCGCGGACTGGTCGGTGAAGCTAACCTTCAGGTCCTGTACGGCGGTGGTGAACGCGGCGGTGGGAGCCTGGTTGCCGGGCGGGTTGGTGCCCCCGCCGCAGTCACCGGCCGCACAGCCCGCCAGCCAGGAGTACCAGTCGTTGTCGTAGCGGGTGCCGATGGTACTTGTCAGGTAGGTGCGGGCGGCGTTCCAGTCGCCCGCGCGGTAGTGGCCGAGCACCTTGTCCATGTCGGCCCGGTGCTTGACGAGCATGTACCGCGTGGCGAGGTAGCCCCAGCGGTATATGCGGGTGGTGTCATGGCTGTAAGTGGTGTCGAAGAGGGTGCTCAGGGCGTAGGTACGGCGGCCGGCTTCGGTCATCGCCTCCGTGTAGGGCACGCCGCGGTAGGAGTAGGAGACGTACTCGGCGAAACCTTCGACCCACCAGATGGTCGGGGTGCTGATGTTGGCGTTGAAGTCGCCGTACATGTCGAAGCGGCCGTCGAGGTAGTGGGTGTACTCGTGGTTGAGGTTCCAGATCTGGAAGTCCGGGCGCAGCCACTCGGCCTCGTAGGCGATGAAGCGCGGCTGGTTGCCGGCCGCGGACGGGTCGCCCTCGAGGTACATGCCGCCGTTGTTGGTGTCGATCCCGAAGATGGCACCGGCGTAGGTCTGGTAGTCGGTGCTGGAGTCGAAGACCACGACCTCGATCGTGGAGTTGTTGTCACCCGGGACGGGACCGCTGTCCCGGACGATGCCGTGGAAGTAGGCGTCCTGGCTGCGCAGGCTGTCGCAACTGGAGGACAGCTCGCCCGACGTCATCTGCTGCGCCCTGATGGTGATGCTGGAGCTGCAGGTGTAGGTCACCGGCAGCACCGAGTCCGCCAACTGCGTCTGCAGGTCGCAGGTGCCGTAGTAGGAGCAGTTGGCCTTGTCGTAGTAGTCCGTCATCTCGGCCACGCCGACCCAGAGCGGAGCGGTGGTGCCCTTGATGGAGCTGGAGTTGAGCAGGCCGGCGGCGAGCGGGCGGACCTTGCTCCGCAGGGCGGAGTGCTGCAGGAACCTGCCGAGTTCACGTCCGGCGTTCGACGTGAGGTAGGACTGGTCCGTTCCCAGGAGCGAGAGGTGACCGGCCGCGAAGTTGTACAGCGAGTCGATCAGAGTGGGATCGGACTGGACGGCCGTCACGAAGGCGGGCACCTGGTGACCCCGGAAGGTCACGGTGTAGACGTTGTTGACCGCGTTGAGCATCCACCAGGAGGAGTTCCAGGTGGAGTCGTAGTCCGCCAGCAGCCGCTTGAGTACGGGGATGTAGCGGGCGTTCTCCTCGGCGCTGTCGATGAGGGTGACGGCCTCGGCGAGGGTCTCACCGTTGGCGTCGGTGACATCGCGGGAGTGCGGGGCGGCGAAGAAGGCGTCGAGTCCCGCGCGGATGGCCGTCCGCAGGCCGCTGCCGTAGTCGCCGACCGTGCCGGCGTTGTAGTAGTGGACGTAGTAGCCGGCGCGCAGGTAGAGCACGAGCTGCGGCATGCCGGTGCTGGAGTTGCCGGGGTAGGACGCCGAGCCGTCGCGCAGGGCGTAGGCGACAGTGGTCATCTGCGCTTCGCGGAAGGCCTGGTGGGCGTCGCCGCCGGTCAGGTTGAACAGGGTGTTGACGCAGTCGGTCGTGGACGCCTTGATCTGCTGCACCAGCGCGCTGCCGGTGCGGGAAGTGAAGTCGGCGACGTCGCACGCGGCGGCTGAGGCGGCCGCGGGGGTCTTCCTTCCGGCCGTGGCATCTGCCGCCGTGCTCATCGACTCGGAGGGCCGGACCGGCAGTTCGTCGTGCCGCCCGTAGGACTCCTTGAGCGCTTCCTTGCTCGCCGCCAGCGGCGGGAGCGCGGACGCCTTCAGGCGTTCCTTGCCGACGTGCGCGGTCTCGGCGGTGGCGGTCTGGGCCACCGGCGGGGGACCGGTGTGCTTTCCGCCTCCGGCCGCGCCCTGCGCGACGGACACCGGGGACCCGGGTTGGGCGCCGGCCGGCTGCGTCAGCAGACCGACGCCCATGGCGACGGTCAGGGCCAGCGGCAACGCCGCGCCCAGACCTCGCCGGACAGATGACTTTCTCACTGTGCCTCCCACGAGAGTGAGGACCACGCGGTGCGTGACCCATGGGGGATGAGGAGGCCGTGGCTTTGGGGAGGGTCTTGCCGTTCACTCGACGGGTGTACGGCGACCGATGCCGCGATTGGCATGACCACGACCTGTGCTATGTACCATTGCACACGTGACATGTTCCAGAGAAGCCGTCTGACGGAATACAAGGTGGGCAATTGGTCTACGGATGCCGGGACTTGGGCGCGCGAGGGGAAGGCGTGAGGAGCGGCGCTACCGGCCGTCCGCCTGGCTGCCCGCCCACAGGGTGCGGACGTGCGCGAGGTGGCGGCGCATGCACTCCTCCGCCTCCTGGATCCGGCCGTTGACCATCAGATCCAGCAGTTCGACGTGCTCCTGGGCGGAAGCGACCAGCCGCCCGGTCCCGTTCAGGCTGCCCAGTCCGAACAGGCGTGAACGCTTGCGGAGGTCGGCGACCACCTCCACGAGATGGTGGTTGCCGGCCAGGGCCAGCAGCTCGAGGTGGAACCTGTGATCCGCTTCGAGGTACTTGAGGATGTCATGTTCCTGGGCCGCGGTGACGATCTGGTGGGCCAGCGGACGCAGGGCTTCCAGTTGCTCGACGGCCGTCGTCGCGGCGACGCGTCCCACGGTGGGGACCTCGATGAGGGTTCGGATCTCGGTGAACTCGTCGAGGTCCTGCTCGGTCATCTCAGTGACCCGGAACCCCTTGTTGCGTACCGCTTCGACCAGGCCCTCCCTGGCCAGGTCCAGCATGGCCTCGCGCACCGGGGTGGCGGACACGCCGAGTTCCGCCGCCAGGGCGGGGGCGGAGTAGATGACACCCGGACGGAGGTCGCCGGCTATGAGGGCGGCCCGGAGCGCGTTCGCGACCTGATCGCGCAGATGGCTCTGGACGGAGAGCGGCTGGGTTTTGAGATGAGGCATCTCTGCTCCTCCGTCCGACCAGCCAACGACCTCCCACCATACAATGTCACGTTGCCTTGACAGTCCGACGGTTGCGCCCGGTCAGCGCAGAGACGCCATCCAGGCCTCCACCTCTTCGGCGCCGCGGGGCAGTTCCGACGACAGACACAGGGGCCCGTCGGCCGTGATGACGAAGTCGTCCTCGATCCGTACGCCGATGCCGCGCAGTTCCTCGGGCACCGTCAGATCGTCGGGCCGGAAGTACAGCCCGGGCTCGACGGTCAGGACGTGACCGGGCGCGAGCACACCGTCCAGGTAGGTCTCCCTGCGGGCACCGGCACAGTCGTGACAGTCCAGGCCCAGCATGTGGCCCGAGCCGCAGACGGTGTACCGGCGGTACAGGTCGGACTCGGGTGTCGAAGCCGTCCTGCCGTACGGCCGAAGACCCCACGCGTCGAGTCCCTCGGCGATGACCCGCATCGCGGCGTCGTGGAAGTCCCCGTACCGCGCGCCGGGCCGCAGGGCGGCGATCCCGGCCGACTGCGCGGCCGACACCAGGTCGTAGACGCGCCGTTGGACGTCGGTGAAGCGACCGCTGACCGGCAGTGTTCGCGTGACGTCCCCGGTGTAGAAGGAGTCGGCCTCGACACCCGCGTCCAGCAGGAGCAGCTCCCCGTCCCGCACCGGACCGTCGTTGCGCGTCCAGTGCAGGACGCAGGCGTGCGACCCGGCTGCCGCGATGGTCTCGAAGCCCAGCCCGTGACCCCCGAGCCGGGCACGCCGGTTGAAGGTGCCCTCGATCCAGCGTTCTCCACGCGCGAGGCGCGTGGCGTCGCGCAGTTCGCCGACGACATCGTGGAAGCCGGCGACCGTCCAGTCCACGGCCGAACGCAGCTCCTCGACCTCCCACTCGTCCTTGACCAGCCTCAACTCCGACAAAAAAGCGTCCAGTTCGGCGTCGGCTCGCGGGACCGGCGCCACCATCGAGTCGACGTGCGCGTCCACACCGCGCAGTATCCGGGTCGGTACGTTCCCGCGAAGGGCCCGTTCCAGGTCGTCGCGTGCCGCGGCCTCGATGCCGAGCGCGGCCGAGGTCTCCGGGAGCGTCCGGCGCCGACCGGTCCAGAACTCGCCGTGCCGCCGGTCGCTGTGGAGTTCCGCGCCGTTCGGCCCACCGTCACGCGGAGACCGGGGCCGGGTGAACAGAGTCGTCGTGTGCCCGGTCCCGGTGGGTTCAAGGACCAGGACGCTGTCGGGTACCGCCTGCGTCCCGAGTTCCGCGGTGAGATGGACGAAGGCGGAGTGCGGCCGGAACGTGTAGTCGAAGTCGTTGCTCCTGACCTTCAGCCCGCCCGACGGGACGACGACGCGTTCACCGGGAAAACGCTCGGACACCGTCGAGCGCCGCTTGGACGCGTAGGCCGCTCCCGTCAGGAGCGGCAGCCTGCGGCTCGTATCCGCCCACCCTCCTTGAAAGGGACCGCTCTGCGCGGCCGGTGGTTCGTGATCGCCGTTGCTGATGTCAAGCAAGCCGTCCTGCTCCTTCATCCGGGAATCCCCCTGTCGTGTGTCGTGGCTCACTGCGTGGTGACCGGCCGGTCCGGGGCAGAGGGCGTCAGCGGCGCAGCCGGGCCATCCAGGCTTCCACCTCGTCCGCCTCCCGGGGCAGGCCGGCCGAGAGGTTCTCGTTGCCTTCCTCGGTCACCAGGATGTCGTCCTCGATCCGCACACCGATGCCGCGGTACTCCTCCGGAACGGTCAGGTCGTCGCACTGGAAGTACAGGCCCGGCTCGACGGTGAGCACCATGCCCGGTTCCAGCGTGCCGTCCACGTACATCCCGGTCCTGGCCCTGGCGCAGTCGTGGACGTCCAGGCCGAGCATGTGACCGGTGCCGGCCAGGGTCCAGCGGCGCTGCAGCCCGAGTCCGTGGGCCTCGTCCGGCGAGCGCCCCTCGAACAGCCCCCAGGCGGCCAGGTGCTCGGCCAGTACCCGTTGCGCGGCGTCATGGAAGTCCCGGTACGCGGCGCCCGGCTTGACCACGGCGATGCCGGCCTCCTGCGCCGCGTACACCGCTTCGTAGATCTTGCGCTGGACCGGGGTGAAGCGACCGTCGACGGGCAGGGTGCGGGTGACGTCGGCGGTGTAGAGGTCACGGGTCTCCACCCCGGCGTCCAGCAGCAGGAGATCACCGGGGCGGGCCTCGCCGTCGTTGCGGACCCAGTGCAGCGTCGTGGCGTGCGACCCTGCCGCGCAGATGGACGCGTAGCCGACGTCATTGCCCTCGATCCGTGCGCGCGTGTGGAACGCGCCTTCGACGACGCGCTCGGACGTCGGTGCGGCGGTCCCGAGGACGCGGACGACGTCCTCGAAGCCGCGGGCGGTGGCTTCGCAGGCGAAACGGAGGTCGGCGATCTCGAACTCGTCCTTCACCAGGCGCATTTCGGAAAGCGTCACCCGGAACTCGTCGTCGCGCTCGGCTGTCGTCCGACGGGCGAGGGCGGCGTCGATGTCCGCGTCGTGGCCCCGCAGCAGGCGCACCGGGCCGGTGGCCGCGGCGAGCCGCTCGGTGAGCGTGCGGACGTCGCCGCACGGCAGACCGAGCAACTGCTCGTTCTCGGCAAGGCTGTTGCGGCGCCCGTCCCACAGCTCGCCATGGTGGTCGAGCCAGAACTCGCCGTCCTCGCGGCCGGAACGCGGGAGCAGGTGGGCGACGGCCCGGTGTCCGCCGTACCGTCCGGGTTCCAGGACCAGTACGGCGTCCGGGGACTGGTCGCCGGTCAGGTAGACGTAGTCCGAGGAGGGCCGGAAGGGATACGCCGTGTCGTTGGCGCGGACCTTCGGGTTGCCGGCCGGGACGACCAGCAGCTCGCCGGGGAACCGGGCGGACAGTTCCGCCCTGCGACGCGCGGTGTACGCCGCCGACGCGACCGGTTCGAGACCGTGCCGCTCGGTGTCGGCCCAGCCCCGCCTCATGTTCTCCGCGAGTTCGGTGCTCACCTGCCGGTACAGGCCGTTCTTCCGCTGCCTGCCCTCGTCGTCTGTCTCCGCGGACATCGCCGTCTCCTGGATCGGATGGGTCATGGACACACACCTCCTCGCGCATCGCCGGTGCCGGTGCGCGGTTCCGAGACGCGGGGTCGAGATTTCCACGAGCGATTCCGCCGGGACAACGGGCTGGGGCATAGGAGAACGTGCGGACGATGCATAACGCCGGAGGGCCGGCCCAGGACCCGGTCCCGGTCCCGGACCCGGCCGTCCGAGGCTCCGGTCCCGGTCCCGGACGAGCGACAGCACGGGACGGCACCGTGCACACGGCGCCCACGCGCATACTGGACCCCGATTCCACGAGGATTCCACGAGACAGCGAGGTGTACAGATGGAACTGGAGCTGCGCCATCTGCGTGTGCTGTGCGCGATCGCGGATTCCGGGAGCGTCGGCCGGGCGGCGGCCGCGCTCGGATTCACCCAGCCCGCGCTGAGTACACAGCTTCGTCGCATCGAGCGGCTTCTCGGCGAGGGACTGTTCGTGCGCAGCAGTACGGGCGTGGAGCTGACCGGCTACGGCGCGGAGGTCGTGAGCCAGGCCCGCGACATCCTGGTCCGCGCGGATGCCCTGGGACGACGGCACCCGGGCTGCCCGCCCGCGGCGGCCGGCACACTCCGGCTCGGCGTCACCAACACACCGGTGGTGCCGATGCTGCTGGACGCCCTCCGCGATGCCTGCCCGGACCTCACGGTCTCCGTCAGCAGTGTGTACGCCACCGGTGAACTCCTCGGGCTCCTGGAAGCCGGCGAACTCGACGCGGCGCTGGGTGTCGACTACCCGGGGCTGCCGGTGCGGCACTCCTCCGCTCTGGCACACCGCGCCATCAACACCGTCCCGATCTTCGTGGCCATCCACGCCGGCCACCCCCTGGCCCACCGCATCGAGGTTCCGCTGGAAGAACTGGCGGACGACACCTGGTTCGTCGCCTCCGACGACGGGGTGGGATGGCCCGGCGCCTTCTACGACGCCTGCCGGGCCGCGGGGTTCAAGCCCGCGGGGACACATGAGTTCCACGTCCTCGACCAGTTGCAGTCGATGATCGCCAAAGGGCTCGGGGTGACCACGGTCCAGCCCACCGTGTGTCCCGTCGACGGGGTACTGGTCAAGCCGCTGGCGGGAGACCCCCTGTGGCAGCGGCACCTGCTCGTCTGGCGCCGTGGAATGGTCGAAGCGGCCGTGGTCGAGGCACTTCACCACCACGCCGTCCGCACCTACCGCAACCTGTTGGCCCAGGCCCCGCACCTGCAGAAGTGGGTGACTCGCGCCTACACACCCACCCGCCTGCCGGACGGGCCCAGAACCGCCCTCGCGGGCCCGGACTGACGAAAGCGTCACCGCCCCCGCCCTCGCCCCCGCCCTCGCCCCCGCTCTGCGCTGCCCTGCCCTGTCCCGGTGTCTGGACGGCTGCCGGGGCCGAGCGCAGAGGTATGGGGAAGCCACCGGGCGTCGATGGGTGAGACCCCGGAGGGAGCCGGGACCAGCCGGTACTCGCCGTCCGCGCGGCGCACGTGTCCTGCGGTCGGCGCTGGGAAGTGGCTTCCAAGCAGGAGAGTTGACGTACCGGCCAGCGAGGCGAGCACCTGGTTCCGGGTCCTGGTCGCGAGTCCGGGATCGATGTCCACAGAGCTGCAGAGCTCCGGATGGGCCATCTGGACCGGGTGGTGGATGCTGTCGCCGGTGACCAGTGCGGTCTCGCCACGGCTGCTCAGTTCCACCGCCACCTGCCCTGGCGTGTGGCCGGGGGTGGGCAGCAGACGGATGCCGGGCGCGACGTCCGTGCCCTCGCTCGTGACATCGACGAGGTCGAACAGACCCGCCTCCTGGACGGGGCGGACCGAGTCCCGGAACATCTGCCGACGAGCCTCCTCCATGTCGACACCCGCCCAGTAGTCCCACTCGGTGCGAGAGGTGAGATAGCGCGCGTTCGGGAAGGTGGGCACCCAGGTGTCGCCCTCGGCACGCGTGTTCCACCCCACGTGGTCGGCGTGGAGGTGGGTCAGCACCACGAGGTCGACGCTCTCCGGCGGGAAGCCCGCCGTCCGTAGCCGGGCCTCGTAGTCGCTGTCCAGGTTGTGCCAGGCAGGGTTGGAGCGCCGCTTCCCGTTTCCGATGCCGGTGTCCACGAGCACTCGCATGCCGTCGACCTCGACGGCGAAGCTGTGACTGGCCAGGCGCAGGACGTGTTGTTCGTCGGCGAATTCGGGGCTCAGCCAGCGGGTCCGGCTCACGAGGTCGGTGGTCGCCCCGGGCAGCAGCCACGGACCGGTCCGGGCGGGCAGGGCCACTTCGTCGATGCGTCGCACGGTGTGGTCGCCCACCGTCCACGAAGGGGCGGCGGGACTGGTGGACCTGGTCGTCTGCGATGAGGTGAACACGGCGACTTTCCTTCTAAAAGCGATTGGTTTGCGTTAAGTCACCGTAGGTCCTACGATCAACTAAAGCAAATGATTCGCGTTTACGGTGAGCCCGGGCTCCGGGCTCCGGGCTCCGGGCCCCGGGGCCCGAAACGGTCCCGGCCCGTCGCGCCGCACAGATCCGGAAAGGACGTCATGACCAGCGAACTCACCCCCCAAGAGGCAGCCCGAGGGGCGTTGCGGGCGGGGCTCCCCCTCATGGACGGCCGACACGAAGAAGTGGCCATGACGGCCAACTACATCCACTCCGTGATCAGCACGTTGCGCGAGCTCGATTTCGGCGACACCCCTCCCGCGTCCTCCTACCGAGCCGGACAGGGGAACGCCGATGCAACCGTTTGAGCTTTCGCTGACCGAGGCCTCCCGTGCGGTGCGCGCACGGGAGCTGTCCCCCGTCGAACTCACCGAGTCCGTGCTCGCCCGTATTGCCGCCGTCGAAGGACGGCTGGGCGCCTATGTCACCGTCGCCGCCGACGCGGCCCTGGCCGCAGCGGTCCGCGCCGAACGGGAGATCTCCGGAAGCGGACCGCGCGGGTCACTGCACGGAATCCCCATGGCGCTCAAGGATCTGATCGACGCCGAGGGGTTGCCGACGACCGCGAGCTCGCACGTACGGGCAGGGCACGTGGCGGAACGCGACAGCCGGGTGGCCGAACGGCTGGGCGCCGCCGGGGCCGTCCTCCTGGGCAAGACGCACACGCACGAGTTCGCCTACGGCCTGACCACTCCGCAGACGAACAATGCCTGGGACCACAGCCGGGTCGCGGGCGGGTCGAGCGGCGGCTCGGCGGTAGCTGTCGCCGGCGGCGGGGCGACGTTCGCCATGGGCACGGACACGGGCGGTTCGATCCGGGTCCCCGCGGCCCTGAACGGAGTGGTGGGCCTCAAGCCGACCTACGGCCTGGTCCCACGCACAGGAGTGACCTCGCTGTCCTGGTCCCTGGATCATGTGGGCCCTCTCACTCGCACCGTCCAGGACGCCGTGCTGGTGCTGTCGGCGACCGCCGGCCACGACGCGCGCGACCCGGCGAGCGTGTCCGGCCCCGTGCCGGACCGTTTCCCGTTCCAGGGAGGCGACCTGCGAGGACTGAAGGTCGGCGTACCGCGCAACCACTACTTCGACCGGGTCACGCCCGAGGTCGAGGAGTCCGTGCGCCGCGCGATCGAGCGGCTGGCGGAGCTGGGGGCGGAGCTCGTCGACGTCGAGATCCCGATGGCGCGTTACATCCAGGCCGTCCAGTGGGGGCTGATGGTTCCCGAGGCCACCGCCTACCACGAGCGCTCGCTGCGGGCCACCCCCGGCCTGTACGCGGCGGACGTTCGCATCCTGCTGGAGGCGGGCGAACTCACCTCTGCGGGCGATTACCTCCGCGCCCAGCGGGCCCGCACCATGATGCGGGACGCCTGGGCTCGCATGTTCGACGGAATCGACGTCCTCGCCGCGCCGACGGTGCCGATGACCGCCGCCGAGGCCGGGCAGGGTGCCGTCGAGTGGGCCGATGGCACGACCGAGGCCGTGTCGGACAGCTACGTCCGCCTCTGCGCCCCCGCCAACATCACCGGCGTCCCGGCCCTCACCCTGCCGGTCGGTCACGACCGCGCCGGACTGCCGATCGGTATGCAGCTCATGGCGCGCCCCTTCCACGACGCGACGGTGCTCCGTGTCGGCCGGGCCTACGAGGAGTCGGCGGCCGGAGCGGGGCGGCTCGCTCCCGTCGCTGCCTGAGGGAACGCGGACGTTCGGACGTTCCGGTCGACGTGCGGGCGCGTGGCCGGCCACCTCCTAGAAGCAACGGATTCGCATTAAGGTGATCGCATGAGTCCCAAGCCCATGGCCCGCCCCGGTGGGCGCAGCGCACGCGTACAGGAGTCCGTCCATGCGGCGGTACGTGAACTCGTGGAGGAGAAGGGCCGCGACGCGCTCACGGTCCCGATGGTGGCGACCCGGGCAGGCGTGACCCCCTCCACGGTCTACCGTCGCTGGGGCGACCTGCAAGAACTCCTGTCCGACGTCGCCGTCGAGCGACTGCGCCCGGAAACGGATCCGGCGGATCTCGGAGGTCTGCGGGCCGATCTCGACGCGTGGGCGGAACAGTTCCTCGACGAGATGGCCTCGCCGCCCGGGCGTGCCTACATCCGGGACGCCCTGCTCGGCGACCCCGACGGCACCAATGCCGGTCAGTGTTCGGCGTACGCCGCCGAGCAGATCGACGCCGTGCTGGCCCGTGCGGTGCGGCGGGGGGAGCCGGTGCCCGAGACGGAACTGCTGATCGACCGTGTCGTGGCGCCGATCATGTACCGCATCCTCTTCCGTCCCGGCCGGCTGGACGCCGCATACGCGCGCGAGCTCGTGACGAACGCCCTCCACCGACAGGTCTGACGGACGCCTCGGAACGCGTGGACCGACACCTACATACGGCAGTTCGAGCCTGAGGACTCGTAGAAGCCCAGCTAAACGAATTCTGTCCAAGTAGACTTAGACACGTCGTGGTCGATCGAGGCTGGTGGAGAGTTCCGGTGCACGAGAGCATGCTTGCCAAGCCCGAGGATGTGGTCGACCGCGATCGTGAGTGGGACCTGCTCACCGAGTTCGTCACGGATCCGGATCCGGCGATGCGTCTGGGGATCGTGTCGGGGCGCAGGCGGTACGGGAAGTCGTATCTTCTGCAGGCACTGTCGGAGCGGGTCGGGGGTTTGTACGTCACCGCGGTGCGGGAGGAGGGGCGGCTGCCGGCGATCCAGCGGTTCAGCGATGCCATCGCGACCCACGCGGGTCTGCGGCCCGGCACGCTGCGGTTGGCCGACTGGCGTGAGGTTCTGTCCAACGCCCTTGACGTCACGGCGCGTTCGCGGACTCCGTTGCTGGTGATCGACGAGTTGCCGTATCTTCTCCAGCACTCTCCCGAGATCCCGGGCCTGCTTCAGCAGCTCTACGACGAGCGCCAGCGGGGCACCGGGGCCGGCCCCGGAGCGAGGGTGATCCTTTGCGGGTCGGCGATGAGCGTCATGCACGAACTGCTGTCGGGAACGAAGCCGTTGCGCGGCCGTGCGGTGATCGATCTGAGGCTGGGGGCCTTCGACTACCGGGCCAGCCGTGCGTTCTGGCAGGTCGACGACCCGTTGACCGCTCTGCAGGTGCATGCCGTCCTCGGTGGTGCTCCCGGTTACCGGCCGGTGGCGGCCCGCCCGCACCCGAACGACGGCTTCGCTTCCTGGCTCACGCGGACGCTCCTGGACCCGGGGCGGGCGGTGTACTCGCGCACGGAGACGGAGTACCTGCTGCGAGAGGACCCGCGCATCACCCAGCACACCCTCTACTACGACATCCTCACGGCTATTGCCCGGGGCGCCACCACCCCCACCAGGATCGGCGCAGCCCTGGAACGACAGCGCAACGCGGTCACCCACCCGCTCGACGTCCTGGAGTCCACCGGCTACATCCAGCGCGAGCAGGACATCCTGCGCCCTCGCCATCCCGTCATCACCCTGGCCGACCCCGTCATCCGCTTCAATCAGCTGATCACCCTGCCGCAGGCGGCCACCGTCGAACAGGGCTTCGCCGAAGAGGCGTGGAAGGCCGCCGCCCCGACCTTCAACTCCAAGATCCTCGGCCCTCACTTCGAGGACCTCGCCCGCACCTTCACCCGCCGCTACGCCCACACCCTGCTTACCGGCGGCCTGCCCGGCCCGGTCGGTACCACCGAAGTGGCGGACCCCGCGGCCCGCACCAAGCACGAGGTCGACGTCATCGCCCTGGCCCTGGGCGAGCGCCCGCAGGCCCCCCGCGCCCGGATCGCCCTCCTCGGCGAGGCCAAGGCCACCGCCGCCCGCCGCGGCACCGGCGACCTGCAACGCCTGGAGCACATCCGTACCCTGCTCGCCGACCAGGGCTACGACACCACGAACACCACCCTGGCCCTGTTCTCCCTGCACGGGTTCTACCCGGACCTGATCGAGTCCGCGGCCGGCCGCGAAGATCTGCTCCTGGTTGATCTGGCGACTCTCTACGGGGTCGGGTAGCCAGCTCCTGTTGTGGCACCTGGGAGGATCCTCGCCGCTGTCCTGGCGGCGGCCGACGTCGATGACGACATCGGCTGGACCGTATGGGTGGACTGCACTGCCTGCCGAGCCCGCCGGCATGCCGCTGGAGCCAGGAGGGCGGTGTCGAAGCGCAAGCCTGCCCGGGAGGCCAGGGGGCTGGTGAGAACCCGTAGCCGCACATCGGTGGGCTGCAGCGGATCGTTCGTCGGGGAAGCACCAGTGTTCAAGAGCAGCCTTGAGCTGCCCGACCCGTCAAACCGCTTGCCCGCTCACCGACCCCGGTGGACCTTCCCGGTCACAGCACTGGTCCGCAGGCCGCAGGTCGAGCCGGTCTCTGAGCTGCCTGCGGGAGTTGATGCCCAGCTTGCGGTAGACGTTGCGCAGGTGGGCGTCGACGGTGCGTGGGCTGAGGAACAGTCGGGCGGCCACCTCCTTCGAGGTGGCGCCGGTGGCGACCAGCCGCGCTATGTGCAGCTCCTGCATGGTGAGCTGGTCGCGGGCGTGATCGGTGCGGCTGCGCGCCGTCTCGCCCGTGGCGCGCAGCTCGTCGGCCGCGCGCCGGCCGAACGCCTCGATCCCGGCCCCGGAGAAGAGCTCGTGCGCGGTGCGCAGGTGCGGCCGGCAGTCCTGCCTGCGGCCCTGCCGCCGCAGCCATTCCCCGTACAGGAGGTGGGCCCTGGCCCGGTACGGGAGCATCGGGCTGTCGGTGAGGTGGGCGACCGCTGCCCGGTAGTCGTGCTCCGCTCCCGTCACCAGCGCTCGCGCGTAGGCGGCGATCCCCAGGCCCGAGGGGGTCCCACAGGCCTCGGTGCGTTCGGTCAGCGACTCCAGCGCGGCGACGGCGGCGGCGTGCTCGCCGCACCGTACGGCGGCCTCCACCAGCTCCGGCAAGGTGAACCCCGCGGTGAAGAGTTCGCCGTCGGCGGTGGCACGTCGTGCGGCGGCCAGTGCCTCCCCGTAGTTGGCCAAGCCGTTGTTGAGCACGGCGTTCGCCCAGTGGACGTTGGAGATCACCTGCCCCGTGGCGGTGGCCGTCGTCATGACGGCTTCGAACAGCGCGGACGCCTCCTCGCGGCGTCCGCGCATCGCGGCCAACTGCAGCCGGTGGTAGATGACCGGCGGCGTACCCGTCGCGTCGGCGATCGCCTGCTCCTCGGCGATCGCGGCCATCGCCTCGTCGAGGTCGCCGGTCAGCGCGGCGGCGGTCGCGGCCTGCGCGAGACCGAGCCGCAGGACGAGCGGTGACCCCGACTCACGGCCGGACTTCAGCAGCCACTCGGTGATCCGCTCATGGGTGTCCGGGTCCCACAGCTCGGCCGTGAGGATGATCGCGAGCGCGGGGTGCCGGGTCCACAGGGGGCCCTCCGCCCCGTCGAGGGCCTCCCTGATCAGGGGTACGGCCGCCCGGTGCCCGTTCGCGGTCAGGATGTCCAGCGCGTCCAGGATGTCCGGCGGGTGGTGCGGCGGCGCGGACTTCGCCTCGGCGAGGACCACGTCCATCACCCCGTTCGCGCGTCCGACGAGCAGGCTCGTTTCGAGTGCCTCCAGGTAGCTCTCCCGGGAGCGTTCGGGGTCCAGTCTCGCGAGCCGCCGTGCGGCGCGCAGCATCCACGCCAGCCCCTCACTGTCGTCGATCCGGACCAGGGCGATCCGGCCCCGCAGCAGGTCGGTCTCCGCCTGCTGGAACTCGTCAGGACCCGAGTTCTCGGCCGTACTGAGCAGGGTGGCCGCCCTGCTGGTGGCGCCCGCGTCGAGGTGGGCGCGCGTGGCCGCGAGGGTCCGTTCGATCCGCTGTGCGGCGTCGAGGGTCAGCTCCGCCGCGCGTTCGAGGAAGGCGGCCGTGGCCACCGCACCACCACGCGCCCGGGCCCTGGACGCCGAGCGCTCCAGCTCGGCGGCGACGCCTCGTCGGGGACGGCGGCGGCCTGGGCGCGATGCCACGCGCGCCGGTCGGGGTCGGCGACCGGGTCGGTGACTTCGGCGAGCACGCGATGGGCCAGCCGCCGCTCGTCCGGCGCGGCGGCGTCGTATGCCGCGGCCCGCGCCAGGGGGTGGTAGAAGCGCACGCGGGTGCCGAACTCGACCAGTCCGGTCGCGGTGGCGGCAGCGCCGGCGGTCGCCAGGTCGATGCCCAGGCCACGCGCGGCGGGCCAGAGCAGCCCGGGGTCGCCGGTCGGGTCGGCGCCGGCGATCGTGAGCAGGAGTCGCGCCTGCGCGGGCAGGCCGCAGAGCGTGGCCCGGAATTCGTGTCCGACCCGGGTCGGCACCGAGGCGGGTCGCGGCGGGGCGAATCCACCGGCTCTGGGCAGGGCGAGCAGCGCCAGCGGGTTGCCCCGCGCCTCGGCCACGAGCCGGTCACGCACCTGTTCGTCGAGCGTCTCGTGGCTCTGCGCGCCGAGCAGCGCCCGTGCGTCGGTGTCGCTCAGACCGTCGACGCCCAGGCTCGGCAGGACGTCCAGTTCGCCCGCCTCGCGCGGCGGCCGGACGGCGAGCACCATGGCGACCGGCTCGACGGAGACCCGACGGGCGAGGAACGCCAGCGCCTTCGACGAGGCCGCGTCGAGCCAGTGCGCGTCGTCGACCACGCAGAGCACCGGGCGCTCCTGGCCCGCCGCCGTCAGCAGCCCCAGGGTCGCCAGACCGACCCGGAACACGTCCGGTGTCCCGGACGACAGGTCGAAGGCGATCCGGAGCGCCCGGCGGTGTTCGGCGGGCAGCTCGGCCAGGTGCCCCAGCACCGGAAGGCAGAGCTGGTGCAGTGCGGCGAACGGCAGCTCCGCCTCCAGCTCGGACCCACCCGCGCGCAGTACCCGGAATCCGGACGCCTCCGCCTCCGCGAGCCCCAGCAGCGTGCTCTTGCCGATCCCCGCCTCACCGCGCAGGACCAGTGCGCCGCCCCGGCCTGTCCGGGCCGCGCCGATCAGCTCGCGAAGGCGCTGCGTCTCGTACTGCCTGCCGAGCAGCGGACGGTGAGGAGGAGCCGACGTCTGCACAGCGCGTACGTTACAGCGCGCATGTCATCGAGCCGGTCCGGGCGGCGTCGAGCCGGTCGGGCGGCGTCGGCTCCGGCGTGTGGTGGCGGTTTCAGACGTGGTGGTGTGACTGCGGCACGACGCCGACCTTCTCGCCTTCGCCCAGGACCACGAACTGGCCCATCATTCCGTCGTCTTCGTGCCGCAACAGGTGACAGTGGTACATGTACGGCGTGTTCGGGTCGGTGTGGCCGCGAAAGCGCATCGCCAGCCGGTAGTGCTTTCCCTGTGCCAGCAGGACGGTGTCCTTCCAGCCGCGCAGGTGTGGTTCCGGCTTCCCGTCGTCGACCGTCAGCACCTGGAACTGCACGTCGTGGACGTGGAAGTTGTGAATGAAGCCGTTGTCGTTGACCACGTCCCACACCTCGACGGTGCCCTCGCGGACACCGAAGTCGATGCGGTCCATCGCCATCGACCGACCGTTGATCTGGTCCGAGGCGAGCACGAAGGAGCGTTCCCGCGCGACCTTTTCGCCGGCGAGGTCCGGTGCGACGCCGAGCACGGCGGGGATCTCGGCGCCGTCGGAGAGGGTGGCCGCGGCCCGGAACTGGCAGATGTCGAGACGGTCGTCGAAGCCGTTGATCCGTCCCAGGGTGCCGCCGTACTCGGAGGGGTAGGAGCGCAGTTCGACCTGCTCTCCCGGCTTGAAGGCGACCACGATCTCGGCGCGTTCCCCCGGTGAGAGGTACAGGCGCTCGGTGTTCCACGGTCTGGCGAGCAGGCCGCCGTCGGTGGCGACGAGCGAGAACGTCCGGTCGTCGGAGAAACCGAAGTTGTACAGGCGGGCGTTGGAGCCGTTGAGCAGGCGCAGCCGCACGAGCCCGGTCGTGACGTCGACGTACGGGCCGATCGTGCCGTTGACGAGCACCTCGTCACCTATGATGCCCAGCGAGCCGCCCAGCGGCACCCGTTTCTCGAACTGGTTGTCCCCGTCGAACGCACGGTCCTGAACGATCATCGGGATGTCGTCGACGCCGTACTCGGACGGCAGCTTCGACGCCTCGCTGTCCTCGTCGTCGACGATGAACAGCCCGCCCAGGCCCCGGTACATGTGGTCGGCGGTCGAGCCGTGCACGTGCGGGTGGTACCAGAGCGTCGCGGCGGGCTGGTCGATCGTCCACCCCGGTCGCCAGGTCTCGTTGGCCGGGACGACCTGGTGCGGTCCGCCGTCCATGGCCGCGGGCAGGTGCATCCCGTGCCAGTGGAGCGAGGTGTCCTGATCCAGGCCGTTGCGCACGGCGAACTCGACCCGCTCGCCGCGCCGGGCGCGGATCGTCGGACCGAGGTACGTACCGTTCACACCCCAGGTGCGGGTGGCCGAACCGGCCTTGAACCGTGTCTCGCCCGACTGGATGCCGAGCGTGAAGACCCGGGCACCCGAGGTGTTGGTCTCCGACTCCGCCTGCGGCGGGATCGACAGGGCCTTGTCGAAGGAGACCTTGCCGACCGTGTCCAGCTTCGCGGCGTAGTAGTAGACACCGAAACCACCGCCGGCGAGGACCACCGAGCCCCCGATGCCGAATCCGAGGGCCTTCAGCGCTGTGCGTCGTTTCATGGGGACACCGTCCCGAACCGGAGGGCCCCTTCGCGTCGGCACAAATTGCGTAGGCCGGACCTCGCACGCACGCAGAGACGCCCGCAGACGCCCGCAGACGTCCGCGACGCCCGCAGGCGTACGCAGACGTACGCAGACATACGTAGTTCCTACCGACGCGAAGTACCCCCCGTCGTGGGAGGATCTTCCCCCTGGTCCCGCCACGGGGTGACCAAGGCCGGGCACGTCTTGTTCACTCCACCCGTCTTCTGGAGGCCCGTTGTCCCCCATACCCACCAGTGACGTCGACCTCTACACCGAGTCCGCGCGCATCGACCCGTACGGCATCTATGCCGAACTGCGGGCTCTCGGGCCGGTGGTGTACCTGTCCCGCCACGATCTCTACGCGTTGCCCCGCTACGACGAGGTGCGCGCCGCCCTGATGGACTGGCAGACGTTTTCCTCGGCGCGGGGCGTGTTCGTGGATCCGGACGTGAACGCCCAACTGGAGGGGATCACGCTGTGCAGTGATCCGCCCGAGCACACGGCGATGCGCTCCGTGCTGGGGCGGCCACTGCGGCCGGACCGGATGCGCGAGGTGACTCCGCGGATCGAGGCCGAGGCCGACCGGGTGGTCGAGCGGCTGGTCGGCCGGGGCCGGTTCGAGGTCGTCACCGAACTGGCGGAGTACCTGCCCATGACCGTCGTGTCGGACCTGGTCGGGCTCCCCGATCACGGGCGGGAAAAGATGCTGGAGTGGGCCGCGGCCATCTGGAACACCCAGGGGCCCGCCGACGACCGGGCGGCCGCGGCGGGGCCCGCCGTCGAGGAGTTCATGGCCTTCGCCTTCGAGGACGCCGTGCCGGGGAAGATCGACCCCGACGGCTGGGCGGCACACCTCTACGAGGCCGCCGACCGTGGCGAGATCCCGCACGACAAGTGCCCGGTCATGATGCTCGACTACGTCACCCCCAGCCTGGACACGACCATCCTCGCGATCACCAGCGCGGTCGCGTTGTTCGCCCAGAACCCGGACCAGTGGGAACTGCTCCGCGCGGACCGCTCGTTGATCCCGCACGCGATCAACGAGTCGCTGCGGCTGGAAACCCCGGCGCCCCAGTTCAGCCGGGTGCTCACCGAAGACCACGAGATCGGCGGATTTCCGCTGGCCGCGGGCTCACGGGTCGCGCTGCTCTACGCCTCCGCCAATCGCGACGAGCGTCACTACCCGGACCCCGAGCGCTTCGACATCACCCGGCGCCCTTCGGACCACCTCGCCTTCGGGCGGGGAGAGCACGTGTGCGTCGGGATGCACCTCGCCAGGCTGGAAATGAGCGCGCTGCTGGAACGGCTCGCCGACCGGGTCGCCGGCTTCGACATACTCGAACACCGCCCGATGATCAACAACGGGTTGCGCGGCCTCGACCACCTGGAAGTGGCGATCGAACCCGCGACCTGACACCTGACATCTGGCACCGCATGCACCCCGTTCATCTCCCGTATGCCTGAAATTCACTGGGAATTGACGCCTGATTCTCAGGTGGCTCCCAGGTAGCGCCTGTTCCGTGTCCCGTGCCGGTCGACGAGGCCGCAGGGACAAAGGAGGCGCATGGTGGCATTGCCGGAAGAGGGTGGCGGCGAGGGCGACGGCGACGGCGACGGCGAGGAACCGTTGCACGTCGCCAGCAGGCTGCACGCGTTCAACCGGTTCGAGCTGAAGTACCTCGTGCCGGTCGAACAGGCCGGCGAGATCCGGGACGAGCTGGCTGAGCGCATGGACCGGGACCTGAACGGCCCGGTCGGCGGCTACGGAGTGTGGAGCCTCTACTACGACACTCCCCAACTGCGCTTCTACTGGGAGAAGATCGACGGGCTGAAGTTCCGCCGCAAGCTGCGCATCCGGCACTACGGGAACCTGGACGAGGTGACCGACGAGTCCCCCGTGTACGTGGAGATCAAGCAGCGGATCAACCGGGTCACACAGAAGCGCCGGATCACCCTCCCGTACGAGGTCGCCCGGCAGTTGTGCGACGGGCGGCAGACGATCGACCACTCGGCGGGGGAGAGCGCCTTCGTCCAGGAGGTCCTCGAACTCGTCGTACGGCTGAACCTGCGACCCACCGTCATCACCGGCTACCAGCGTGAAGCCCTGGTCGGCCGGGCCGCGGACACCGGTCTGCGGGTGACGTTCGACCGGCGCGTCCGCGGCCGGGACCGCGACTTCCACTTCGGCACGCCGAACGCGGAGAACCGGTTCACCATCCCGCCGCACATGTCGGTGATGGAGGTCAAGGTCAACGAGCGCACCCCGCACTGGATCACCGACCTGGCCGCCCGCCGCAACCTCAGCCTCGTCCGGGTCTCCAAGTACGTGCAGTCCGTGGAGGCGTTCGGCCGGGCGCCCCGGTCCCTCTTCCACATCAACGAGGCGGACTGTCCGCCTCCCACCCCCACCACGCCGCTGTCCGAGCAGCGGTCGGCGCACGACGCGCCCGTGAAAGCAGGAGCAGAGTGAACTTCGACCTCCAGGAACTCAGCGGCACGTTCAGCGTCGCCGACGTCGTCGTCGCCATGGCGCTGTCGTTCGTCCTGAGTACGCTGATCGGCTACGTCTACCGGTACACGCACCGGAACGTCTCCTACAGCCAGTCCTACGTCCAGACCCTGGTGATCGTGGGCATGATCGTCGCCCTGATCATGCTGGTCGTCGGGTCCAACCTGGCCCGCGCGTTCTCGCTCGTCGGCGCGTTGTCCGTGGTCCGCTTCCGCAACGCCGTGAAGGAGACCCGCGACGTCGGCTTCATCTTCCTCGCCATGGCGATCGGCATGGCCTGCGGCGCCCGCTTCTACACGCTGGCCGCGGTCGGCGCCGTCGTCATCTGCGCCATCGTCGTCATCATGTTCAAGTTCAACTGGTTCGCCCTGAACGTCCAGCGCCAGGTGGTCAAGGTGCAGGTGCCCGCCGGTGAGAACTACGGTCCGGCGATCAGCGACGTGCTCATCAAGTACACCAGCGAGTACGAGCTGGTGAGCACGGAGACGATCCGGGGCGGCGCCCTCAACGAGGTCTTCTACACGGTGCGGATGAAGAAGGGCACCGAGCCCGGCGATCTGGTGAGCGCGCTCCAGGAGCGCACCTCCGGACAGCGGGTGACGGTGCTGACCGGTTACGACACGACCGACCTGTGATGCCGGGCAACGGCACGCCGGTGCGCGCGCGACGGCGGCTGAAGGACCGGGTGCCGGTACGGCTGCGGCACCACTGGAAGCCGGTCGGCGCGCTGTGCGCGGGGCTCGCCGTCATGGTCTACGCCTTCGGCGACGCCCGCGTCTCGCCGTACGTCACCTCCTCCTCCCGCGTGGAGGCCGACGTCATCACGGACGACGTCCGGGGGACGGTCGACGTTTACGACACGTCCGTCGCGCACTCCATCCAACTGGAGTACGACCAGACCGAGTTCGACAAGATGATGAAGGAGTTCCAGGAGGACGGGAACAAGGAGTACATCAAGGCGGACCTCACCGTCGACGGGGTCTACCTCCAAGACGTCGGACTCCGCCTGAAGGGCAACTCCACACTGATGTCCCTGCGCGGCAACGGCCAGGGCGGACCCGGTGGCGGCCGGAACACGCCCGGTGGTGCCGGTGGCGGGCAGGGAGCCCCGGCCCCGCAGCAGCAGCAAGGCGGCGGGGCCGGGGGACAGGGCGGTCAGCGGCAGGGCGCCGCAGCCGGCGGCGCGGGCGGCGGCGGCATGGGTGGCGGCGGCATGACGCAGTACAACCTGTCCGAGGACAAGCCCGAGGAACTGCCCTGGCTGATCAAGGTCGACGAGTTCGTCGAGGGCCGCGCCTACCAGGGCGAGCGCGAGATCTCCCTGCGCCCCGGCAGTAACCAACAGGTGCCGGTGAACGAGGCACTGACGCTGAACCTGATGGACACCAGCGGCCTGAAGAACGAGCGGTACGCCTTCACCTCGGTCCAGGTCAACGACGGGCCCGAAGTCACCCGGCTGATGGTCGAGAACCCCGACACCGAGTACGCCGACTCCGTCGGTGACGGCAACGGGGTGATGTACAAGGCGCGGGCCGGCAGCAGCTTCTCGTACGTCGGGGACGACCCCACGGACTACGAGGAGTCCTTCAAGCAGCTCAACAAGGTCGGCAGCCAGGACCTCGAACCGGTCATGAAGCTCATCCGGTGGGTCGACCAGGCCTCGGACGGCGAGTTCGAGAAGAACCTCGACCAGTACGTCGACGTGGAGTCCCTCGCCACGTACGTCGCGGCACAGAACCTCCTCCTGAACTCCGACGACATGGCGGGCCCGGGCCAGAACTACCTCCTCTGGTACGACCTGGACACCAAGAAGTTCACCGTCCTGGGCTGGGACTACAACCTCACGCTCTCCGGCAACGCGACCACGGGCCCGGACGACGAGACCGGCATGGGCGGCGGCACGGACGGGGACACCGCGATGCCGGAAGGCGCGCCTGAAGGCATGCCCGAGGGCATGCCCGGCGGTGGCGCGGATCAGGGCCAGAACGGCGAAAGCCGCATGGGCAACGGCGGCATGGGCGGCCACGTGCTCAAGGAGCGCTTCCTCGCCTCCGACACCCTCGACGGCGTCTACAAGAAGGCGTACCGGGAGCTGTACGAGAAGTTCTACAGCTCGGGCACCGCGCTGAAGGCCCTCGACAGCGTCGCCGACCAGGCGGGCACGGCCGGCGCGGACGGCGACGAACTGGACTCCGCCGTCGAGAACCTGCGCAAGACGGTCCAAGAGCGCACCGCGGCGCTGGCGAAGGACGAGGAGGTCACGGGCTGATCCCCCGGTGTCCGGCCGGACTCCCACCCGGGAGCCCGGCCGGACACCGGGTCTAAGTTCAGCCGCGTGAGTCGGTCGCCAGCGTCGTGAACGCCGACCAGGCATTGCGGGAGACAGTCAGGGCATGCCGCTGGGTGTCCTTCGAGTCCCGGACAAGAACGACGCTGGGGCGCAGTGCCACCTCGATACAGTTGTCACCGCCACCGCCGCTGTAGCTGCTCTTGAACCAGGCCAGCTCGCTTGTGTTCATAGCGCTCCTCGCATCTGCTCCAGCAGGCTCACCGTGGTTTGGTGACTCAGAGGTCGGGTAGCCGGACCACGTTGCCGTGATCCGGCCCCCTCAGAACCGGACGTGCGCCTTTCAACGCATCCGGCTCAAGCAAGCCGCGAGGGCTTCGC
>NZ_JAGMUO010000031.1 GCF_019049325.1 Streptomyces sp. AC512_CC834
CCTCCCGATCTCCACTCAAGATCAGGTTCGTATGGATGCCACGAAGTGAGTCAGTTTTGATCCGCCGTCAGAGGGTCACGGTTCAAGCGACGCCGACAACGAGGGCGATCCACTCGATCCCCTGTTCGCCAGCACCCCCAGCTGACGCAGGCTGCCCGGCCACCCGGGCCCGAAGCCCTGTGGCTCGGCCAACGTGCCGGCAGCCCGGACCACAGACGGCTGGCCGCAAGCGAGTAGTCAAACTTCTGTGGCACGGGCCCGAAGTCCGTTGTCATAGGACACCCGCTGCTCATGACAGCGTAGTTCGATCTTTGCCATCGAAGTTTGTGTGACTGCGCATCTACAACGGCACTGACTGCGGCAGACTCATGGGTCATGCCGATACATTCCGCCGCTGACTACGCGCGTGAGACGGAGAGCGAGTGGCAACCCATTCGTACGGAGGCGAGCGAGCTGTCCCACTCCTGGGCACCCGCCTACCGGAGCCTGATCGAAACCGCGTACGCCGAGCCGGTACTACGCAGTCTCTACCCGTTCACCAGCCACTGGGCGCTGCGCTTCTCCACCACCGCGCGCCCGGAGCTGACCCCGACAGGACCATGCCTGACAGCCAACAGCGACGGCACGTACGGGGTGGGTACAGGCATACTCACCCCGGACCTCGGCGTGTTCGCCGCCCCGCGCGAAGCGGTGGCACTGGCCGTACACCACCTGCAGCCTGCACCCGAGCCCCTCACCGACTGAGCACGCTGCTAACCAACCGCATACGCGGCAGGCCCGCACGCACACGAGCTGGCGACGAAACCGAGGTCACCCGCCCCCGCATGGGGCCTCGGAATCGTCGGCCAGCCAGTTGAGCAGGGGCCTCACGCCGTACCACTCCACAACACCCCGACGGCACCGCCCGGGCATCCCGCTCCCTACGACCTCCGGCACGACCTGCCCAGCACCAGGCTCGGCGAACACCACGACTTCAGACGGCCTCTCAGCGGGGCGCCGGCCTCTGACCGGGCCCGTCCAGGGTCTGGCGCAGGTCGAGGTAGCAGCGCAGCCTCACCCCCGGCTGGCCCGGATCCCGTGTCGTGCGTTCCACCGACGTAGTCGCCCAGCGGGCGGCCAGTGCCGTGTGGAACGCGAACGCGGTCTCGTCGTCGGCCGCGGCGACATCGACCACGACCAGTCCCGGCTCCGACACATGAACTTCGTTGATCGCTTCCATGCCCCGCACCACGTACTGCGCCGGTACGACGGTTCGGCCACGATCCCGGATTCACCCGACCGAGCTCTCTTTACCTGCTGCCCGCACGCCGACCGGGGGCCGCCCAGGGAGCTGTGTGAGCGGCCGGGGTACCGGGCTGCTGCGGCGGAGCTCTCATGGTCACAAGTTCTTCACTCTGCCGCCATGGTGTGATCACTTCCGGTAGGCTCCGGGCGCTCCATTCGCACCACTGAGGGGGGAATCCTCATGCGTTTCCGCTACGCCCTGACCACTGCCGCCGCCACGGCGTCCGCCGCCACACTCGGCCTGGCCGTCGCCGTTCCGGCGCAGGCCGCCGAGTACTCCTCCGCGTTGAAGATCAAGGGCGTGCAGTACGACGCGCCGGGCCGCGACTCCAACAAGTGCTCGGGCGGCAACACCAAGAACGAGTACCTGACGATCAAGAACTACTCGAAGACGGCGACCGTGAACCTGAAGGGCTACAAGGTCAAGGACGCCGCCGGGAACACCTTCACCTTCAAGAACAGCCACACCCTGCAGCCCGGCGACTACATCAGCCTCCGCGGCGGCCGCGGCACCGACTCCGACGCGGGGAACGTCGTCTACCGCCAGAACTGCAACTTCATCTGGAACAACGACAAGGACACCATCTACTTCTACAAGCCTTCCGGCTCTCGCGCCGACGTCCACGCCTACACCAAGAAGGCCAACGACCGCGACGGCAACGGCTACATCACCTACCACGGCTGACCCAACCGGCCCGCACTGAGCAGACAGAAGGCTGTCGGGCAGACGCCCGGCAGCCGCCCGCCTCCGCACACCGGACGACTGCAGGTCGAAGGGAACGGCAGAACGTGACCGACCAGACGGGCACGATCGGCAGTAACGGCTGGCAGCAGCTGATCGCCGCACGTGAGGTGTACACACGGTCGGCCGGCGTCCACTACGACGAAGTCCTCGACCACGTCGCCCAGCGGGCCCAGAGCGAAGGCAGCCTCGGCAAGGCCGACATCGGAGCGCTGCTGCTATGGAAACGCTTGCGCGCCGACACCCGCTGGGCTTCCGCGCTGATGACCACCGCAGACGCCGACGTGCGGCGGGCGACGGCGGCCGCCATGACTGCCGTGCTCGACGCCTCCGTCAGCCGCAGCGAAGCGGCCCGGGCGGGACGGGCCGCGCTGACCGGCCTTCCTGGCTTCACCCGCGGCGACGCACTGGCCTCCACCGTCCTGACCGCAGCCGCACCCGGCCGCATGGCCGTCTACGACAGCCGCGCCCACACCGCACTGCGCTCACTCGGCATACCCCTCACCCACGCATCTGGCCGGTACAGCCGCTACATCGCCGCCCTCGACCACCTCCTCACCCACGCCCCCACCCCGGCCGACGCCTGGACACCCCGAGACCTCGACATCGCCCTCTACTGCCTGCCACCCAACTCGGCTGGCATGGACAGCGCGTAGGTCAGGCGCAGCCCGGCGGCGCCCCCGGCAGGGGTTCTGCGCCGCGCGCGGGGCAGTGTTGCGGCAACTGGTGGAGTTCCGGGCCGCGAAGTCGCGGATCGTGCTGTATTCCACCACGGCCGACTCCAGCGGCGAGACGTTGCTGGCGACCCACCCGTGGGCGATCGGCCGCGGGGTCCGTGTCGTCGAAGAGGCCCACTGGGGCGGCCTGCCTACAGGCAAGGGACGCCGGACCGACACCGGCGATGCCTCCGCCGGGACGGGCAGTGACCCACCCCGACGTCCCACACGCGCAGGGCAGGACCCACACCGCTGTGAAGACGAGCCGTCCTAGTGTGTGAGAGCACCTTCCTCTCGCCGCCAAGGAGCAGTTGTGAACGTGGAGATCCATCCAGACATAGGTGATACCGCGGCCCGGTTAGGGGCCGGTGTTCCGTACGCGTTGAAGGTCCTGGCCGGCCGGTTGGCCGACGAGCCAGACCTCGGCCAGCCGTCAGGAGTGCCTGGGGTTCTCTCCGTGGCCATCAGCGGAGCCACGTTCGAGGACTGCCCCGACCTGATGGTCGGCTACATTCGCGAGCTCGACCGAGTCGAGATCCGGTACGTGAATGCCGTCGCTCCCGCTGAACACGCTCCGGATACTGAGGGACGACCGGAGAGTGCGGGTCAGCCCAACTCTGCCGTCGAGGTGATCAGCGCACGGCTGGTTACCGAAGCCTGGCGCCGCATCACCCGCTGGCTCGAGTACCACGCTCCGGCCTCCAAAGCGGCGCTCCGTGCTGGCGCCGACGCTGCCGCCATCGCTGTTCTGGAACAGGAGCTAGGCCTTGAGGTACCTGCTGACGTGCGGGCCCTTTGGGTTTTGACCGCAGGGGATGACGGGGTCAACGGTGCGGGATGCCTGCCCGGGAACCAGGCTCTGATGTCTTTGGAGGCCGTGGCTTCCGTCTACCGGCAGCAGATGGACTCCCAAGCACACCAGGACACCCTCAACGCCGGCCGCCCGGAATACGACCAGACCACCGTCTGGAAGTCATCATGGCTTCCGGTGGTCTCCTACGGCGTGACCGACCGCACCTCAGGGCTATACCTGGACACCTCATCAGGCTCTCTGGGCCGCTGGTCCCGATACAACGAGGGCCAGGACGATGAGGACGAGACGCTCCTCACCTACCTGGAAGACGTCGCCGACATGCTCGAATCCCCGGACCTTGCCACACGGGACAAACCGGGCCTGATCGACGGGGTACTGGTGTGGGGCAGCAGGCTCGATCCGGCGCAGGAAGACCGGTGGCAGCCCCTGACCGGCTGACCGAGGAGGGGCGGGGGAGCCCAGTCGCAGACTGGGCTCCCCCGCCCCTCCTTCGTCTGCAGCAGCTCGGGTGCCAGCAGCTCGGGCTGCCTCAGCCGACCTTGCGCCAGGTGCAGGTAGACGCAGTCGAGGTGCAGTGCTCGAAGCCCGGCAGGGTCACGAAGAAGCCGTCACCGTCGAGCATCCGCCACGACGGGGCCGGAAAGCCGCTGAACGCCCGCTGATTCTGCACGCTGGGGATAGCGGCACGTCCGCACCGTTCCGAACCATTCGGCCCCTTGGTCGCCGCACGGGTGTCCGCCAGGAGCCCGTAGTTCGCAGAGCCGTCGCCCATCTTGTCGGTGAACAACTGTGCACACTTGCTGCCGGACGTCACCAGGTTCACGCTCTTGGGATAGCCGCCGGACTCATGGGTGGAGGCCATGGCGAACTCATCGCAGTCGACCGACCCCACCGACGCGTCGGACGCGTGCGCACTCCAGGTGTTGTCGCATACGCGAGTACGGCTGTTGTCCGATGTCCACGTGCCGCCGGCGCTGTTCTTCACGGGGGTGTCGGGGCCCAAGTAGTGCATCAGTGAGTCCCACCGCTTGGAGCCGGCGTGATCAGGCATCACTTGCTGCATGTACCAGTAGTAGCCACCGGCGGCCGGATACAGGTTGGTGTCCACCGTCCAGTTCAGCTTGAAGTACGGCAGCACACAGCCCGGCGCAGAGCCCTTGACGATGTCGTCGCAGCGCGGCGCAAGCTCTCGGACTTCTTCGATTCCGGAGCTGCCGAAGTCTGCCGTCGCGGAGGCGGTGAGACTGGCATCCACGGTCGCTCTTACGGACCATCCCAGGTCGATGATCTCCTTGCCCGTGCCGGACCAGGTGGTCTGGACGGTCCCCCACCGGCCGCTGTACTGGCTCCAGTCGTTTGCGTCCCAGTAGGCGTTCTCGCCTGCGGAGTTGTTCTGGTTGTCGGCCCACCGGGTTTTGGACGTCACGCACGAGGTGCAGGTCACCCCGGTGTTCCACTTCATCGTGACGCCTTCCAGCACCGGGTCGATGGAGACGGGCACGATGACGATCTGCTGGTCGAACTCCGCGAAGTCTGATCCGGACGACCCCTTGTTGGGATAGGCCTTGATCCGCTGTTCGAAGTCGAACTTGGCGAAACCGATCGTGGCCTCGTCCGGGTCGAGGAAGACCAGATTCGCTGATCCGACGTTCTTCAGACAGGCCTCTCCGCGGGTCATGTAGTCCTTGCCCACCGGCTTGTCGTAGCACCAGTCGACCAGTTCCACCGCGGGCGCCGCCGCGGCTGCTGCGGCTGTTTCGCCGGGCGTCTTTCCGGCCTTGCGGGCTTTGGCCTCCTCGGACTTGCGCTGCGCCTCGGCACGCAGCTTCGCGCGCGCCTGGGACTCCGCGGTGGGCGGGGACAGCTCCATGCAGATCTTCCGGCCCTTGGCGTCCGCCGCGCCGCAGGTGCGCTTCTGTGTGGCCTCGCGTTTCACGGCGCCGTTCGCGTCGAGCGTCGGCAGAGCCGGTCCCGGGGCGGTGCGCGTGACCTCGGCTACCTCCTGCGTGGTCGGGTCAATGGCCGACGATGCCTGGGCAGCGGGGAACTTCACGTAGGGCTCGATGCGGAAGTCGGCCCAGGGAGACCAGTCCGTCTCGTACAGGCTGCCGTCGAAGGCGGAGGTGCGGAACGTGTAGAGGACCCCGGGCTTCAGCTTGCCGTACGGGACCGGAACTTTCGCCAGGGTGCCCGAGGCCACGTAGGAGGACACCAGAACCCCGTACTGTCCGGTGCCGTCGAGGTCGACCTGCGCCTTCGGTGTCCCGTCTGCGTTCGTGGTGTACACCTGGAAGGTGAGGTTCGCGGTGTCGCCGTCCGCATCAGTCACGGTGTTCTGAAGGACCACGTCTGGGGTGATGACCCGCCAGACGGAGCCGGACTTGGTGAACTTGGGGCCGGCCGAGGGGGCGTTGCCCGAGGCCGGGCGCTGCCCGCCGGCGGCGATGGCCGCCAGGTCCTGCTCCCCCGCGGCCGCCAGCGCCGCCGGGGAAGTGCCTGTGCCTGGCGTGGGCGGCATCGGGGCCGCTACTGCGGTGCCCACCCCTGCCAGGAGTGCCAGTGTGGCGCCAGCAGCGATGTGCCGCCACAACGGCGCACGTAAGAGTCTCACTCGGTCTGTCCTCTCCAAACAATCTGTGGCATGTACGCGCCCACGCACCCAACACCTTCCACTTCCACGAGGACATGACCGGCATCACGGTTTACCGGAGGGGGACTTCGTTCAGGCCAACAGGCCGGGCCAGCACGCAAGTGACTTATCTGCCGCCGGGCACTGTGCCCCGGCGGGGTGTCCGGGTAAGAGTTTCCCGCCTGTACAAGACGGGCCGGCTCTCCATCCGCGCCAGGCTCCCCCGCGACGGTCTGGGACCTGCCATCGACGCCGACGATCTGCCCGAACAGTTCGCCGGGCTGCTCAAGTTCACCGCACATTGAGGGTCATCGAGCAGGACCGCATCTGGTGGCTGCCGGTGTGTCGGACCCTCCATGACCAGCGTCGAGACCTTCGATCCGCGTCGGCCCCAACACCCCGCTAGAGCGGCCGGTTTCGTTGGCGCGCTCGCCAGGCCGCCAGAACGTAGTGCTGCGGGGAGTTGGGCCACGAGCCGGACCGATTCGTCCCGCGCTCCTCTCGCTGCTTCTGGAGCGCGCTGGGTGCACGGCAAGGCCGGCCTCCCCCGTCTTGAGGGGATGCCGGCCTGGAGCGGTCTCACGCGGCAACGTGATCGCGCTGGGTTCCTGATCTGCTGGGTGGAGCCCGCAACTGTCAGGAGTGGCACATGCCGTCGTGCCGGTCGAATGCTGCCTGGGGTCCTTGAACGGGCTTTGAACACGATTGGGATGGCGCGGCATCTATGTGGCGTGCCGGAGGCAGGAAGGTCTGCCGTCGGCGGTAAACGTGCTGGCCTGCCGGGTGATCTCCGGCAGCAGCGCTTGGACGGCCCCGCACGAAGGTCTTGGACGTCTACGCATCATCAATTCTGGGGGTATCCCCTGATCGGCGGGGCGGGTGGCAGGATGCAGGCCCCGGACGGCGTCGGCAAACGCCGTTCCGGCTGTTCGACATTGGAGCCCGCAACGCGCCCCGGCCTTGGGCGGGGTGCACTTGATTCCAGGAGAAGACCATGCCTCGAACCTTCGCTTCAGTGCGGTGCGTGCTGCACGGCTCATCGGCCGGGCACCGGTCCCCGTTCGCCGATGCCGTGGTGATCGTGGTGATCGCCGTGCTTGCCTGCGTCCTGTCCGTCTATGGCCTGGAGCTCTCTTCGGTTCTGGCTGTGCTGGGCGGGGCCGGTCTCGTGGCGGCCGGCACACTGGCTGCCGTTCGTGGAGCGGGTAAGCGTCTGCACCAATCCGTGGTGCAGGCTGCGACCGCTCTCGCCGCCGGCTGACGACCATACGGCTGTGGGGCGCAAGGAGAGGCCGATCGCCTCGTCGAACCGGGCCCTGGTGAGGCTGGCCAGGTGGCTGCGCGATCAGCGTTCGAACACGGGCTGCTCATACGCCGAGTTGGCTGCACGCGTGGGCCTTCACGCCACCACACTGCAGCGGGCGGCATCGGGCCAGTCCGTGCCCAGTGAGAGCAGCGTTCGCGCCTACGCCATCGCCTGCGGTGCGCCGGTGGACACAGCGATGGATCTGTGGCGGCAGGCTCGCCGGGGCAGGCTTCGCAGTGCGGGCCCTGCCCCGGCGAGCCCGCAGGACATCGACGGCGTCGAGATGCTCCGCGCGGCACTGCGGGAGTTGTACGAGTTGGCCGGGCGGCCCTCGGTGCGTGTGATGGAGAGGCGTGCGGGTCCGGGGCGGCTCCCTCACAGCACCGCCCATCGCATCGTGCTCGGCCGGACGGTGCCGCGTGACGCGCACCAGCTGACCGGTTTCCTCACCGCCTGCCTGATCGCCTCGTCAGAGCATGCGGCGTGGGTCGCGGCATGGGAGCGCGTCCGGGGTGAGCAGCACGCCAAAGTGCTGTCTCCCCTTCCACTGCACAGGCCTGCGGCTCCGGCCGTGCCTGTGCGGCCGTCGGTTCCCGCATCTGGCCTGTACGCCGCGGCGCTGGGACCGGTGCGGCTGTGGCGGGACGGCGGGCTGCTGCCCACCGGCTCGCCCCAGCAGCGAGCCCTGCTGGCGGTTTTGGTGCTGCGGGAAGGACGGACCGCGACAGCAGCGGAGATCGTTGACGCGTTGTGGGGTGAGGACCCGCCGTCCCAGGCCCTGGCCGCTGTACGGACATACGCCTCGCGGCTGCGTAAGGTGATGGATCCGGGAACGCTCGTGAGCGAGTCCGGCGGCTACGCCGTACGCCTCTCTGACCAGGGGTGTGACGTAGCCGTGGCAGCTCACCTGGCACGGCAGGCCGAGCAACTGCGCGTACAGGGGGACCTGCAGCGTGCCCGGACATTTCTGCGGCACGCTCTGGGGCTGTGGGAGGGCGAACCACTTGCCGGAGTTCCAGGGCCCTTCGCCGAGACCCAGCGTGTTCGTCTTGAGGAGTGGCGGCTGCAACTGCTCGAAAGCCGCGTGGACATGGACCTCGAATGCGGTCTGCACGCGGACGTCGTGCCCGAGCTGACGTCGCTGGTGTCCGAGTATCCACTGCGGGAGCGTCTGCGCGAGCTGCTGATGCTCGCCCTGTACCGCGCAGGAAGGCAGGCCGAGGCCCTCGCCGTGTACGCGGATGTGCACAGGCTGCTCGCTGACGAGCTGGGGGTAAGTCCGCGGGAGGGACTGGCCCGTCTTCAGCAGCGGATCCTCCAGGCCGACCCGGAACTCGCATTCGGGACGGCTGCATCCTCTGGCGGCAGGCAGGCTGCTGCGTTCGTGCGCCCCGCCCAGCTGCCGCCCGCCCTCCCCGACTTCGTAGGACGCTCAGGCGTGCTCGCTGAACTGACGGGGGTGCTGAGCGCCGCTGGCGACGGCCTGCAAGTCGCAGCTGTTTGCGGCCCGGTGGGTGTGGGCAAGACCGCCCTGGCCGTGCAGGCCGGACATGCAGTTGCGCAGTTCTTCCCGGACGGCCACCTCTTTGTAGATCTGCAACGGACGACGCCGGAAGCAGCGCTCGCTGCGGCACTGCGCGCACTGGGGGTGGCAGAGACGATCGTTCCAGCAGGGCTCGAGGAGCGCTCCGCGCTGTACCGCTCGGCGCTTCACGGCCGCCGCGTCCTCGTGGTCCTGGACCACGCAAAGGACGCAGGACAAGTCCGGTGGCTGCTACCCGCCGCACAGGGATGCGCCGTACTGGTCACCTCCCGAACGCGAATGATCGACCTGCCCGGCGCCCACCTGGTCGAGCTTGACGAGATGTCCCCCGCCGAGGCACTCCACCTCTTCACCCGGATCGCTGGCCGCCCTCCCACTGACGACCAGGGACCAGCCCGCTACGTGACGGCAGCATGCGGTTTCCTACCGCTCGCTGTACGTGCCGCTGCCTGCCGTCTCTTGGCACACCGGACCTGGACGGTCTCAGATCTCGCGGACAGACTCGCAGACGAGGAAAGGCGGCTGGACGAGCTGCAGGCAGGGAACATGTCCGTAAAGCCGGTCATCGAAAGCAGCTACTGTCAACTCAATGCCGAACAAGCCGCCGCTTTACGTATGTTGAGCACAGCTGACGCGCTCGTGTCCCTGCAGCAGGCGGCACGTACCCTCGACTGCGGCATGGGTGATGCCGAGCGCCTGACGGAGGCCCTCGTCGACAGCGGACTGCTGACACCCGCCGGAGGCGGGCTCTATCAGATACCCCTACTGGTCCGGCTCTACGCGAGAACCCTCCCCTGCCCCTGACGTCTGCGTCCCGCGACTCCCCGCACAGCAGAAGTGCCAGGCCGTCGACGCCCCTCCGATAGCCTCGACTACGGAGTTCACTCGATAGAGCGACAAAATGCGAACGCGAGTGCGCGACTGGAACACAGGTCTTGCCATCCGGGTCACTCACAGCGCCGGCGCGGTGTGGCCCGGCCAGGGAACGAGACGCGCCTGGCAGCCTCCGGCCCATGTGCTCCAGCTTTGATGACTGCGCGCGGGCCGACGATGCACTCAGCACCGCCCCGGGGCAGCGGGCCCTGTGGAATGTGCGGTCGTGCGAGGTCATGACGATCGTATGCCCGACCTGCGGGGCTGCCAGAAACGCCCCGTGCCGAACCCTGTGGGACCGTCCCACCGCCGCGCTGCACCGCGGCCGCACGATCCGCTACGTGAAGATGCGCTTCGCCCTCGACCTCGCCGAGCCCCACGAACGCCCCGTCCAGCACCGGACCGGTCCAGTGCTCTCCGGCGTGGGCCTCAGGGCCACCCGTACGCCGCACCTGCAGCCGTGGCGGCTCCCTATGCAGGAGCTGGCGGATCTGGTGACCGTGAGCTTCCTCGACCTGGCCAAGGTGGTCACCGCGCACGCATGCGGGCTCCAGCGAACCGGCCTGGACGAGCTGCTCTTCGGTCCGGATCGCATCGAGCAGAGTATCGATGCCCTCACCTACGCGGTGCACGACCGGCAGATCCGGCGCGAAGTCCGCGTCCTGTCCGGCAGCCGTTCCGAGGACGTGGAGGACTTGGCCGTACAGGAGCGCGCAGTACGGGGCCGTCTGCGCGATGCGGAGCGGCGCCTCAAGGGGCAGCGCATCGCGGAGCTCACTGCCGCGGGGGTCCTCCCTTTCCCCGCGGCGACCGACGACTCCCGGCGCCTGGCACGGGCGTGGCTGGGCCGCTACCTTCCGGAGGAGAAGGAGACGCTGGTACGCCGCCTGGCGGCAGATGCAGGCGTCGCTCCTTCGGCCACCGTGCACATTCGTTCCATCCCGGAAAAGATCACGCGCTGCATCGACAATGGGTGGCTCGCCGCGCCGGTCACCGACGTGGTGCGCGAGTTGCTCGAGCTTGACGGGCCGGCCTTCCGGCGGCGCATCGTCGCGGACGCCGCACGGCAGGACGCCCGCGACGACGCGCTGTGCCATCCGCTGGTACTCAACCGGTGGCGCGACCAGCTCACCGAGGTCCTGATCGAGATGGCCCCGAGCGCGCACAACCCCCACCCCAAACACCTGCACGACCTCACACTCACGGGCCAGCCTCGGCACGCCACACAGCTCGGACAACTCCACGACCGACGACGCCTGTTCGCCGCACTGCTGCAACGCCGCTCCGAATCCATCCGGCTGATCACCGCACTCAACGACGGGATGACCCTGGCCGAGCACCGGGACCCCAGCTACGAGCTGCTGAAGCAGGCCGGGGACCAGGCCTACGACGAGCTCGTCCGCCGCCACCCCGACCTCTACCGGCACATCCGCGCCCACCTGGCCCGGTACGAGACGCGCTACGGACGCCTGCAGCTCACGGAGCCGCGGGCCCAGCTACGCGCCCGAATCTACGACGAGCTGGACCGGATGCGGCCGGCACACCTGACCTCACCCGCACACCGCTGACCCAACCGAGCTCTTCTCTGCAGCGCACCGCTTCCGACGTCTGCTTCTTGGAGGAGCCGTCGCGCATCAGTGCCTGGCGGTTCGCCACGGTCGCCCTCGGCCCCCGGAGTTCGCGCCGCACTTCAGGGCTGCGCGGGGCTGCCGTAATCGATCGTGAGGGCGGCATCGGGACGCTATGGGGCGCCGTGTGGTGGGGTGTTCCCGGGCCGGGGACGCCCCACCACGATCGTCAGGCACCGTTTCCATCTGCGGAAACAGCCCTGTTCCCGTTCCGCAACGCCTGGAAGCGGTTGCAGGCTTGTTCGTGCAGCCGGGCCACCATCGGCACCGGCACTCGAAGGCCACGGCCAAGGGAGCGGTTGTGAACCATACGTTGCTGACGGTTCGGTCGGCGCTTGTCCTTCTCCTCTCTGTTCTTTGCGGCATCGGGGCGGGCGTGCTGGCCAGGTTCGCTGGAATGGGCTCTGCCGAGGCCGTACTGGCTGGCGCCGCGGGTCTTGGCGCAGCAGTGCCCTTCTTCAACAGCCTCATCGACTGAGGTGCGTGCAGAGGGTCACGAGCGGACGATTGGCGGCGGCAGCTGCGACGCTCGTGGCAGGGAAGCCTGCGCCAGAGGGCGGTGCGGGACTACGGAAGAGGGATCAGTGAGCGGTTTCGGGAATGACGGCGAAGGCATCAAAGGCTTCAAGGCCCTGTCAGGGGATCTCGCTCCGGAGGTCCGCGAGTTGGCGCTCGCTATGCGACGGCTCCTGAAGGCAACCGAGAGGTCTCTGCGCGACTTCTCGGTCTCCCATCACCGCGGGCCCGGCTCCGTCTCCCGGTATCTCTCGGGCGAGCGTGTTCCGGACAAGGAGTTCCTTGACGTCTTGATGAAGTCCGCCTGCAATGCCCTGGGGCAAGAGGTCACTGCCGACATGCAGGCGCACCTGTACCGCCTCCATCGTGAGGCCCTTCTGGCCGTGCAACCCGCCAGATACCGCGAACAGATGGCAAGTGACCGGCTGGAGGACGCGATCCTGCAGAAGGAACAGGCCGAGCTGCTGATTCGCGATCTGCAGGTTGAAGTGTCGGATCAACAGCGCCAGCTGGGTGATCTGGATGCTCAAGTCCAGCAGGTCGAAACGGCCTGCACACAGGAGCGGCAGCGCCACGGAGCAGAGCTGGAACTGCACCGGCGACAGAGGCAGACGCTCCGGGAGCGGTGCGAGCAACTGCGCAGGAACATCGAGGACCTGGAGGCCGCGCTGGAGGAAGCGGTGCGAGAACGTGATGCTGCGCGGCACCGTTGTGCGGAACTGGAGGAGGAACTCGCCACGGCTCAGGACCAGGTGGTGCGTGAAGTGCTCGAGCGGGAGGCTGCTGAGGAGCGGCTGCGCGTGGCGAAGGCAGCCAATGCAGCCGAGCAGCGCGTCGTCGATCTTGAGCGCATCCAGCAAGAAGCCGAGCAGGTGCGCAGGGAGGCAGCCCGGGATGCCGCCGCTCAACGGGAAGAGGCTGAGGCGACAGCCAAAAGGATCATCGAGGAAGCAACCACCACGGTGACGAGGATCCGGCCTTCGATGGTGCCAAGGTCCGCGGCTCTGCGGCGGCTGCGGGACGCAGCAGTAGCCATCTCCGAGCAGCGTCTGCCGGCGCTGATCGACCAGCTGTCGCACTATGACCCCTCCCACGTCGACACGCGTGTCGCACCGATTCCGATCAACACCCGAGACGAAATCGGCGACGTCGCCCGCGCCCTGGACCAGGTCCACCGCGAAGCGGTCCGGCTCGCGGCCGAGCAAGCCCTGCTACGGGGCGGCATCAATGCCCTCTTCGCCACTCTCTCGCGCCGCACCCAGTCGCTGATCGCGGACCAACTCGCCCTGCTCACAGACCTGGGGAACAGTGAGAAGGACCCCGGCCGTCTGGCAGATCTCCACCGACTGGACCACGCAGCGACCCGTGTCCGCCGCAACACCGAGACTCTGCTGATCCTCGCGGGTGAGAAACCCGGCCGCCGCTGGGACCAGCCCGTTGCCCTGGCCGAAGTCCTACGCGCCGCCTGCTCGGAGGTGAAGGACTACCAGCGCATCAGGCTGACCGGCATCCCCGAGGCCGTCGTCCACGGGCGTGCGGTGACCGACCTCGTCCATCTGCTCGCCGAACTCCTGGAGAACGCCACCGTCTTCTCCCCTCCGCAGACCGAGGTCCGCGTCAGTGCCACGCGTCTGCCGGACGGCCGCATGTTGATCGAGATCCACGACCGAGGCATCAGTTTCACCGCCGAGGGCTATGACATCGTCAACCAGAAGCTGGCCGCCCCACCGGCGATCATGGACCCCTCGATGTCTACCCGCCTTGGCCTGTTCGTCGTCAGCAGACTGGCCGACCGACACGGCATCCGCGTCCAGCTCCGCCCTACCGACGGGCTGGGCGGGACCATCGCCCTGGTCATGCTGCCCAACGCCACCGTCCCCCAACCCGGCACACGGGTACCGCAAGACGGCCCCGCCCTCCCCGAGATCGTCCCAGTACAGCAACCACTCCCCCAGCGGGACTGGAACATCACCTGACCGCCTCCGCCCGCACGGCGTTCCCGACGCCACACAGGCATCCCGGCCAGGGCACCTGGCAGAGGACCCCGTGGACTGGAACAATCCGCCACGTCGCGGCGTCCGGTGTGCTCGTGCGGGTTCCTCCGTCGGGAGTGAGTCCGGATCGCAGGACGAGTGGGGCGGGTCTGATTTTCTGCCGGATCCCGGCGAGGCTGACCAGGGCGTGGCTGCTCCCGGCGTTGGCTGCTTCGTGTGCCAGGGCTGAGGTTCGTTGCTTCTTCCGGTGCGCCATCACTGGCACCACAGCAGAGTTTGCCGCAACTGTGACTCTCGTCGGCGTCGGGCTCGGGCTGGACGGCTGAGCCGAACCGCGAGCTCGCTCGAAGAACACCTTGTGCTCTGCGAGGAAGGCGCGAGCCAGCCGACCTCGTCGATGCCGATGAGGACCTTCCAGTTACGCCGGATCGTCAAGTGGCCATGGGACTTCTGAGTGGTGCGGTGTACCCGAGAGACGGGCGCCACCCTGCGACAGAGAACAAAGACATTCCATGACCGTTCGGCTGCTTCATGAGCGGCGCGGGCCGCTTGAGCGTAAGCAGCGGGCCGAGCCATTGGATGACTCGGCCCTGCCACCCGCTCGCCCTCAATAGCCACACCGCACAGCGGAAATGCCCAGTATGGGAGGCTTTATCACTCCCCGCCGCAACAGGCGTCAGCTTCGAGTTGTCGGCTCCTCGTCCCGCTGGCTCGCCCACTGCCTCACCCGTTCGATCGTCTCGTCCGGCGCGGGCATCGCCGAGTACACGACGAACTCCACGTAGTTCGGGTCGTCGATCGGCAGCGGCGGCAGTGGATGCTCGCGCAGCCTGGCCACCAGATATCCGGCTGCCAGCAGGTCACGAGACTTCTCGATGTCGAGGCCGATCTTGTCCGCGTGCCAGTAGGAACCGTCGTACTCGATGGCGACTTTATGCTTCCCGGCCGTCTCGGCCGTGATGTCGACGAGCCAGTTCGTACGCCGGGTGAATGCCTCGTGCCGCACCGACTGGCCGGACAGGGCCCGGCCGAAGGCGCGCTCCGCGGCAGCCCAATGGTCGAGTTCTGTCCGGGACTTGCCGTGTTCCCGGCACTCGGGGCAACCGCTGCCGCTGGCCCGTGAGGACAAGGTCGCCTGCCATACGTGATCCAGGTTCGCGGAGCAGATCCAGGCCGGTGTAAACGAGGTCTGGCCCGTCGGACGCACCTGCCATGCGGTCAGCGGATTGGCCGGCGACCATTCTGCCGCCAGCTCGGGGAAGTGGTATGCGAGGGAGTCGAGGATCGTGCGGCATTCCGGACAGCGCAGTCGCTGGCCCTGCTCCCGACGGGTCGGTGTCTCCTGCCACTCGTGGCCGCAGTCCGGATTCCGCCACCACCTGAGCTTGCGCGAACCGGGTGACACCGACAACAGCTGAGTGTTCCCATTCTTGGTCGGGTGCCACTGTGCGGCTATCTCGGGGTTCATTCCGAAGAGTTCTGGGTCGACCTCGATGGCCTCGAGGCGTTTCGCGCGTGTGTCCTGGCCGCGGCAGGACGGGCAACCGTAACGCAGATACGTGAGCGGGATCTGGCGACAGTGGTGCCCTTGTGGGCAGCGGAACTGGCTCCGCTGCTCGTAGTCCGCGACCATCACGGTCCGGGGATCCTTTTCGTCGTCCCAGGCGGTGAGCAGGAGCAATAGTCAAGAGTTGTGGATGGGTTGGATTTGCAGCTCAGTTGTTGCCCGGCTGCGCGAGGTTCGTTCTGGCGGCGTTGCGGATCCGCTTGGT
>NZ_JAGMUO010000032.1 GCF_019049325.1 Streptomyces sp. AC512_CC834
CGTCCCGACGGGCAGTTGGAGTTCCTCGAGCGGCGCGACCATCAGGTCAAGATCCGCGGACGACGCGTCGAACTCGGCGAGATCGAGGCTGCCGTCCGCTCCCTGGAGAGCGTGGTCGACGCCGCGGTCGCCGTGCTGCCCGACGCCTCCGGCAGTCCGCGCCTGGTCGGCTACCTGACCGGTCCTCGCGTGGACGCCGGGCACGTGCGTGACGAGCTGGCCCAGTTGCTGCCCGCCTACATGATCCCGGTGACATGGCTGGTCCTGGACGCCCTGCCGCTCACCGCGAACGGCAAGCTCGACCGCAAGGCCCTGCCCCGGCCGGAGCGCACGCAGGAGACACGGAGCGCGCGTGGCCCGCGGGACGAGCGGGAGGAGATCGTCTGCGGGGTCCTCGCCGAGGTGCTCGGCATGCCGGCCGTCGGCATCGAGGAGGACTTCTTCGCGCTCGGCGGCGACAGCATCCGCTCCATCCAGGTCGTCAGCCGCGCCCGTGCGGCCGGCCTCGCCCTGACCACGCGGGACGTCTTCACGCACCGTACGGCCGCCGCCCTCGCCCGGGCCGCGGGCGAGGTCGGGGCCGAGCCCGCCGCCACGGAGCCCGAGGACGGGCTGGTCTCCCTGTCGGACGAGGAACTCGCCGATCTTGAGAACGAGTTGAGTGAGGATCTGTCGTGACCGAACCGAGAACCAGGTCCAGGATCAGCGAAGTACTGCCGCTCTCCCCGCTCCAGCAGGGTCTGCTCTTCCTGTCCTCGTACGACCGGACCGCCCCCGACCTGTACACGCTGCAGTTCGTCGCGGACATCGACGGTGACGGCGCCGACGTGGAACGGCGACTGCGCACGGCCTCCGCCGCGCTGCTGCGCCGCCACCCCAACCTGCGGGCCTGCTTCCGCAGCCGCAAGAGCGGCGAGCCCGTGCAGGTCGTCCTGCACGAGGACGAAGTGCGGCCGCTCTGGACGGTCCACGACCTCACGCGGCTGCCCGAGGCGCGGCGGGAGTCCGAGGCGCGGCGGATCGCGCGGGAGGACCGGTTGCGGCGGATCGATCCGGCACGCCCGCCGCTGATGCGGTTCACGCTGCTGCGGCTCGGCGAGCGCCGCTGCCGGCTGGTGTGGTCCGTGCACCACATCCTGGTCGACGGCTGGTCCCTGCCGCTCGCCGTGCGCGATCTGACGCTCCTCGCGGACGAGCGGGGCGCTGCCGAACTGCCCGCGCCCGCTGCCTACCGGTCCTTCCTGACCTGGCTGAACACCCGTGACCAGGATGCCGCCCGCGCGGCCTGGGCGGGTCTCCTGGACGGCCTTGCCGGGCCCGTGCGGGTGGCGTCGGACGCTGCCGCGGACGGCGAACTTCCGGAGTCCGTCCGGGATTTCCTGCCGGAGCGGCAGACGGCCGCTCTCACGGCGTGGGCGCGCGGCCGAGGGCTGACCCTCAACTCCGTGGTGCAGGCGTGCTGGGCGGTGCTGCTGGGCCGGCTCACCGGACGCGAGGACGTCGTCTTCGGTGCCGTCACCTCCGGCCGGCCCGCCGAGGTGCCCGGGATCGAGTCGATGATCGGGCTGTTCGCCAACACCCTGCCGGTGCGGGCCGACGTGCGCCCCGGCCGGCGGGCGAGCGACCTGATCGAGGAGCTGGCCCGGCAACAGCTCGCGATGATGCCGCACGAACATCTGCCGCTCGCCGAGGTACAGGCCGCCTGCGGCGTCCAGGGCGAACTCTTCGACACCGTGCTCGCCTTCCAGAGCTACCCGCTGGACGAGGAGGGCCTGCGGCGGGAGACCGGTGGCGCGGTGAGCACGGCACGCGTGTACTCGGCCACGCACTACCCGCTCCATCTCACGGTGTTGCCGGGGGATCGGCTGGAGCTGCAACTGTCCTACAGGACAACAGCGGTGGAAGGCGTCGCGGGTGCCGAGCGTGTTCTCGGGCGACTGGCGCGCGTCCTGCGTGAGGTCGCCGACGACCCGGACGTCCTCCTCGCCCGCCTCGGCGGCCTCGGGCCCGACGAGGAGCGGCGGATCCTCGCGGAGTGGAGCGGCTCCCCGGAGGCCGAACCGGTCCCTTCCCGCCGCACGACCGTCCCGGAAGTCTTCGCCGCCCAGGCCGCGCGCACCCCCGACGCCGTCGCCGTGACCGCCGGCACCGACAGTCTCACCTACCGGGAGCTGGACGAACGCGCCAACCGACTGGCGCACCTCCTGGCCGCACGGGGCGCCGGACCCGGGGCGTTCGTGGCCGTCGCGCTGCCGCGCGGCGCGGAGCTGATCGTCGCGGTCCTCGCCACCCTCAAGGCGGGCGCCGCCTATCTGCCCCTCGAACCCGGCCATCCCGCCGACCGCATCGCCCACACGCTGCGCGACGCCCGCCCCGTACTCCTGCTGACCGGCGCGGACGCGGGTCTGCCCAGGCTGCCCGACGTGGCCCGTGTCGACCTCGACGCCGAGGAGACCCGGGCCGCGCTCGCCGCCTGCCCGACCACCGACCCCCGGGCGGCCGTGACCCCGGACCACGCGGCGTACGTCATCTACACCTCCGGCTCCACCGGCCGGCCCAAGGGCGTGGTGGTGCCGCACCAGAACGTCGTGCGCCTTCTCGACACCACCGACGCGTGGTTCGGCTTCGGGACGGACGACGTGTGGACGCTGTTCCACTCCATCGCCTTCGACTTCACCGTGTGGGAGCTGTGGGGCGCCCTGCTGTACGGCGGCCGTCTGGTCGTCGTGCCCCACGACGTCTCCCGTTCCCCCGACGACTTCCGGGAGCTGCTCGCCCGCGAACGCGTGACCGTCCTCAACCAGACGCCGTCCGCCTTCTACCAACTGATGCGCGCGGACGCCAGAGCGCGCAGCGAACTGAGTCTGCGTCACGTCGTGTTCGGCGGCGAGGCGCTCGACGTGGGCCGTCTCGCCGACTGGTACGAGCGGCACGCCGACGACGCCCCGCGCCTGGTCAACATGTACGGCATCACCGAGACGACGGTCCACGTCACCCACCAGGAGCTGGACGCGGCCATGGCGGTTGCCGGCGGTGGCGGTGCGATCGGGCGCGGCATCCCCGATCTCCGCGTGTACGTCCTCGACGGTGCGCTGCGCCCCGTTCCGGACGGCGTGCCCGGTGAGTTGTACGTCGCCGGGCCCGGACTGGCGCGCGGCTACCTGGGGCGTCCCGACCTGACCGCCGACCGCTTCGTCGCCTGCCCCTTCGGGCCGGCAGGCGCGCGCATGTACCGCACCGGAGACCTGGGCCGGTGGCGGGCCGACGGCACTCTCGACTACCTGGGACGCGCCGATCAGCAGGTCCAGCTCCGGGGCTTTCGCGTGGAACTGGGCGAGATCGCGACCGTCCTCGGCCGGCACCCACGCGTCGCCGAGGCGGCGGTCGTCGCACGGGAGGACCGGCCGGGGGACCAGCGGCTGGTGGCGTACGTCGTGATCCGCGACCTCGACGAGGCGGGCGACGGCCTCGAAACGGCGGCCGAGCTCAGGGGGTTCGCCGGCGCCCGGCTGCCCGACTACATGGTCCCCGCAGCCGTCGTACGGCTGGCCGCGCTCCCGCTCACCGCAAACGGAAAGCTCGACCGACGCGCCCTGCCGGCCCCCGAATACGCCACCTCGGACCGCGGTCCGCGCACCGCCGAGGAAAAGGCCCTGTGCGCGGTCTTCGCCGATGCGCTCGGGCTCGAACGCGTCGGCGTCGACGACGACTTCTTCGCCCTGGGCGGGCACTCGCTGCTGGCGACCCGCATCGTCAACCGGGTCCGCGCCGAACTCGGTGCCGAACTGGGGGTGCGCGATCTGTTCGAGGCCCCGTCGGCGGCCGCGCTCGCCGCCCGCCTGCCGGCCGCCGAAACCGGCAGGGCGGCGCTCACCGTACGACAGCGCCCCGACCTCGTGCCGCTGTCGTACGCCCAGCAGCGCCTGTGGTTCATCGAACACCTCGGCGTCCCCGACGGCCTCTACAACATCCCGCTGGCGGTACGCCTCTCGGGCGCCCTCGACGTGCCTGCCCTGGAGGCGGCCCTGGGGGATGTCGTGGCGCGCCACGAGGCGCTGCGGACAGTATTTCCGGCACGGGCGCAGGACATGGCCGCTGCCACCCGGTCCGCTTCACGAGCCACCGGCGCCGGGGCTTCCCCCAGCCCCGGCGCCGGTCCCCCCGGTGCCGTCGGTCCGGCCGAGCAGCGGGTGCTCGCGCCGGACGACGCCCCGGTGCCCCTGCCGGTGAGTGTCGTCGCGGAGTCGGGCCTGGCCGGTGCGCTGGCCGCCGAAGCGGGCCGCGGCTTCGACCTCGAGACCGAGATTCCGGTACGGGCACGGCTGTACGAGCTCGGCCCCGACGAACACGTCCTGCTGCTGGTCCTGCACCACATCGCCGGCGACCGCTGGTCCCTCGCCCCGCTGACCCGTGATCTGACCGTCTCCTACGAGGCACACCGCACCGGCCGGGCACCCCGACTGCCCTCGCTTCCCGTGCAGTACGCCGACTACACCCTGTGGCAACGGGAGCTGCTGGGCGACGAGAGCGACCCCGGCAGCGAACTCGCCCGCCAGCTCGCGCACTGGACGAAGACCCTGGACGGCCTGCCCGAGGAACTCCGGCTGCCCTTGGACTTCCCACGCGGCACCCGCTCCGGCCACAACGGCGGCCTCGTACGGGCCAACGCGCCGCAAGCACTGGTCCACGAGCTGCGACGGCACGCGGCCGAGTCGGGCGTCAGCGTGTTCATGGTGCTCCAGGCCGCGCTCGCAGCCCTGCTCACCCGACTCGGGGCGGGCACCGACGTCCCGCTCGGCGCCCCCGTGGCCGGCCGTGCCGACGAACACCTCCACGACCTGGTCGGCATGTTCGTCAACACCTTGGTACTGCGTACCGATACCGCCGGCGATCCGGACTTCCGTCAACTAGTGGAACGCGTCCGGGTGTTCGACCTGGCCGCCTACCGTCACCAGGACGTGCCCTTCGAGAAGCTCGTCGAGGTGCTCAACCCCGAGCGGTCGATGTCCCGGCACCCCCTCTTCCAGGTGATGCTCGGCCACCAGCAGGAGGCGGACGTACCACGCGGCGCCACGAGCGGCGGCCTGTCGCTCCGGCCGGAGGAGGTTGCCGGGGCCACGGCCAAGTGGGACCTGTTCTTCCAGTTCACCGAGGAGGGCAGCGACGGCCTCTCGCTCGCACTGGAGTACCGCACCGACCTCTTCGAGCCCGCCACCGCCCGCCGTATCGCCGAGGCCTGCCTGCGACTGCTGGGCGCCGCCCTCGCCGAGCCCGGCCTGCCGCTGTCCCGCCTGGACGTCCTCGACCCGGCGGAGCGCGCGGAGCTGCTGGACCGGGGCACCCGCCGCACCGGCACCGACCGGTCCACCGTCACCGAACTCGTGGCCCGCCGGGCCGCCGCCGGCCCGGACGAGGTGGCCCTCGTCCACGCCGACCGGGACGGGCGACTCGTTTCCACCACGTACGCCGACCTGGACGCCGCAGCCAATCGGCTCGCGCACCTCCTCACCGGTCGCGGTGTCGGCCGCGGCGACCTGGTGGCCCTGTGCCTGGATCGCGGCCCGGCCGCGGTGACTGCGATGCTGGCGATCGCCAAGACGGGCGCTGCCTATCTGCCGCTCGACGCCGCCTACCCGGCGCAGCGGATGCGCGGCATGCTCGCCGACAGCGGAGCCCGCCTGCTGCTGACCCAGGAATCCCTGGCGCAACGGTTCGAGGAGGTTCCGGAAGCCGAAGCCGTGGTCCTCGACGACCCCTGTGTCCGGGACATCCTGGTCCGCCTCCCCGCCACCGCGCCCTTTGTCACCCCGCCGGACCCCGACGACCTGCTCTACGTCATCTACACCTCCGGCTCCACCGGCCGTCCCAAGGGCGTCGCCGTCTCGCACCGCGCCGCCGTACGTCTCGTCCAGGGTCTGCCCGAGCTGGAGTTCACCCGGGACGACACCTTCCTGTACTTCGCGCCGGTGGCCTTCGACGCCTCCACCTTCGAGATCTGGGGGCCGCTCAGCCGGGGCGCCCGGCTCGCGATCTGCCCGCCGGGGCCCGCCGATCCGCGGGCGCTGGAGGAGTTCTGCGCTCGCGCGGGGGTCACCGTCGCCTTCCTCACGACCCAGTTCGTCAACGCGATCGCCGACACCCGGCCGCGTGCTCTGGCCCCGTTGCGGGTGCTGCTCACCGGGGGCGAGGCACACTCACCGGATCACCTCGCACGGCTGCGCGCCGCTCTGCCGGACACCCGGGTGTTCAACGTGTACGGCCCGACGGAGACCACCACCTTCGCCACCCTCCAGGACTGCGCCGAGGCGCCGGACGCCCCGGCCACCGTCCCCATCGGGCTGCCCGTCGGCGACACCTGCGCCTACGTCCTGGACGAGGCGCTGCGGCCGGTGCCGCGCGGAGTCGTCGGCGAGCTGTACCTGGCGGGCCCCGGACTGGCACGCGGGTATCTGGGGCGCCCGGGCGCCAGCGCGGAGCGGTTCGTGGCCTGCCCGTACGGAGAGCCCGGCGAGCGCATGTACCGCACGGGTGACCTGGTCCGCTGGGACGCACGGGGCCGGGTCGACTACGTGGCCCGCGCCGACCAGCAGGTGAAGGTCCGCGGGTACCGTATCGAACTCGGCGAGGTCGACCGCCTCTTGACGGCCCACCCCGCCGTCGCCCGCGCCGCCGTCCTCGCCCCCGCCGGACACGGCGGACAGCGTCATCTCGTCGCCTACTTCGTCACCGCACCGGACCATTCGGAACCCGAACCGGCAGAGCTGCACGGCCACATGGCGCGTAGCCTGCCCGGCTACATGGTGCCCGGTGCGTACGTGCCCCTGCCCGAGCTGCCCCTGACCCCGAACGGCAAGCTGGACGTGCGCTCCCTGCCGCCCGGCCCGACCGACGCCGCCTCGGCCGACCGCACCGTACGCCCGCCGCGCACCGACGCGGAACGCGCGCTGTGCGCGGCCGTCGCGGACGTCCTCGGCACCGGACCGGTCGGCCCGGACGACGGGTTCTTCGCCCTCGGCGGGGACAGCCTCAAGGCTATTCGGCTGGTCAACGCCGCAGCCCGGGCCGGAGTGCGGATCAGTCTCGCCGCGGTCTTCGAGCACCGCACGCTGGAGGCGCTCGCGGCGAGCGCGGCCGGGCCGGGCGACGGCGTCGACCCACTCGGCCCGATGCTGCCGATCCGCGCCACCGGCACCCGTCCGCCGCTGTTCTGTGTGCACGGCGGGCTCGGCTTCGGCATCCCCTTCGCGGTGCTCGCCGAGCACCTCGACGCCGAACAGCCCGTGTACGCCCTCCAGGCCCGTGGCCTCGCAGCCGCCGAGACGCTGCCGGGGGATCTCGCCGAGGTCGCCGACGAGTACGTGGCCCGGATCCGGGCCGTCCGGCCCGGCGGGCCGTACCACCTGCTCGGCTGGTCCTACGGGGGCGTCGTCGCCCACGAGATGGCGGTCCGGCTGCACGCGGCCGGCGAGGAGGTGGCCTATCTGGCCAACCTGGACGCCTTCCCCGACGACGCGGTGGGCGCGGCGCCCACCGACGAGGAGTTCCTCGCCGACTTCCTGACCGAGGCCGGCGTCGGGACGGACGGTCTGGACCGGCTCACCCCGTCCGGTGTCGCCGCGCACCTCGCCCGCCTCGGCGGCCCGCTCGCCGACCTGGGCGAGGCCACCCTGGAGCGGTTGCTGGGCGTCATGCGCAACAACCTCGAACTGTTCAAGCGGTTCACACCCGGACGGTTCGACGGCTGTGCCATGACGTTGTTCCTGGCGACCGGCGACGGCCTCCCACAGGACGAGCGCGCGCTGCGGACCAAGAGCTGGGAGCCGCATCTGACGGCGGCCCCCGACACCTACGACGTCGACTGCGGCCACCAGCAGATGCTCGGACCGGCCCCGGCGGCGGTCATCGGCCGCACCGTCGAGCGCCACCTCGCCGCACTGGCGGCGGCCGCCGAGTGAGCCGCCGTACCCGGGACCTCCGAGTTCCCGACTTCCGACCGTCACCAGAGATCTGGAGAACCGACATGGCCAACCCCTTCGACAACGAAGACGGCACCTTCCTCGTCCTCGTCAACGACGAGGGCCAGCACTCCCTGTGGCCGTCCTTCGCCGCCGTGCCCGAGGGCTGGCGGGTGGTGCTCGACGCGAGCGAGAAGGCCACCGCCGTCGCGTACGTGGAGAGCAACTGGACCGACATGCGTCCGTTGAGCCTGCAGCGGCAGGCGGGCTGAGCGTGTCTTCGTCCGACATCGCCATCCTCGCCGAGGGGCTGGGCAAGTCCTACCGCTCGCACACGGCACTGCACGGCATCGACCTGTCGGTGCCGGCCGGCACCGTCCTCGGTGTGCTCGGGCCCAACGGCGCGGGCAAGACGACCACCGTCCGGATCCTGGCCACCCTCGTCAAGCCGTCCGCGGGGCGGGCCACCGTCGCCGGTCACGACGTGGTGGGGGAGAGCCGCGAGGTGCGCCGGCGCATCGGACTGGCCGGGCAGTACGCGGCCGTCGACGAGCTGCTCACCGGGCGCGAGAACATCGCGCTGCTCGCCAGGCTCTTGCGGTTCGGGCGGCGGGGCGCCGCCCGGCGCGCCACCGAGCTGCTCGAGCGCTTCGAGCTCACCGAGGCCGCGGACCGGCCCGTCGGCACCTACTCCGGTGGTATGCGCCGCCGGCTCGACCTGGCCACCTGTGTCATCGGGGAGCCGGAGGTGCTGTTCCTCGACGAGCCCACCACCGGACTCGACCCCACCAGCCGGGTCGTTCTGTGGGACGTGGTGCGCGACCTGGTCGCCGACGGGGTGACCATCCTGCTCACCACCCAGTACCTGGAGGAGGCCGACGAACTTGCCGACCGCATCGCCGTGATCGACGCCGGCCGCGTCATCGCCGAGGGCACTCCCCAGTCCCTCAAGCGCCAGGTCGGCAGCGAGTTCCTGGAGGTCACCGTGGCCCGCCCGGAGAACCTGGGCGACGCGGTGGCCGCCCTGTCCGGGCTCGGCGGCCGGCCCCCTGCCGTCGACGAGGCCGCCCGCCGGGTGTCGGTCCAGCTCGGCCCCGACGGCCTGGACGAGGTGGCCCGTGCCGCCCTCGCCCTGCGTGAGAAGGGCGTGCCCACCGCCGACTTCGAACTGCGCAGGCCCACCCTCGACGACGTCTTCTTCGACCTCACGGGCACGGGCCGGAAAGAGGAGAACCAGTAATGGCCACGGCAACGACGACGCGCCCCGCCCAGTCGGGCGGCGCGCTGGCCGGGCACCTCGGTGACACCCTCGCCCTGGCCGGCCGGCACCTGACACATCTGCGCCGCTCGCCCGGCCGGCTGATCCTCGTCACCATGAACCCGCTGGTGATGCTGATCGCCGTCGGCTACCTCTTCCGCAACTCCATGCAGGTGCCCGGCAATGTCGCCTACGAGGACTTCATCATGGCCGGCATCGCCATCCAGGTCGGCCTGGCCAGCGTCGGCCCCACGGCGATCGGCGTCGCCCTCGACCTGCGGCACGGCCTGGTGGACCGGTTCCGCTCGCTGCCCATCTCACCGGCCTCGGTGCTCGTCGGACGCACCCTGTCCGACCTGTTCGTCGGCGCGGTCAGCCTGACCGTGGTGTCCCTGGCCGGCCTCGGCGTCGGCTGGCGTCCGCACGAGGGCGTCTGGCGCACCGCCGCCGGATTCGGCGTCCTGCTCGCCTTCGTGTACGTGATGCTCTGGGTCGGAATCCTGCTCGGCACCAGCCAGAAGAACGTCGAGGCCATCGACGGCACCGGCGCGCTCGTACTCGTCGTGTTCAGTTTCCTTTCCAACGCGTACGTCTCGGTGAGCGGGCTGCCCGACTGGCTGCGCCCGGTCGCCGAATGGAATCCGGTGACATCCGTCATCACCACCTGCCGCCGGCTGTGGGGCAATGATCCGGCGGGCGCCGCGGGCAGCGGATTCCCGGCCCAGCATCCCGGCCTCGTCACCGCCATCACGCTGTCCGTGATGCTGGTCGTGGCGGTTCTGGGCAGCGTACGGGGCTTCCGGCGGGCCGTCGGCCGCTGACGGCAACACCGTCAGCGGTCCATCAGTTGGACGTCAGCGGACAGTCACCGGCACTGACTAATTTCGTGCGAGAGCGGAAACGCAAACGGAGGAAAACACATGACCACGGTCGCTCCCGAGCGCCTCACCCGTATCCGGGAAATCATCGCCGAGAACATCGACGTCGACCCCGGGCGCCTCACCGACACGGCCCTGTTCATCGACGAACTCGGCGCCGACTCGCTGAAGCTGATCGATGTCCTCAGCGCTCTGGAGATGGAGTACTCCATCGTCATCGACATGAACGAACTGCCCAAGATGACCAACGTGGAGGCCACCTGCCAGGTGGCCGCCGCGGCCGCCGGCTGGTGAGGAGCCCACATGTCCACCGCAACCGCACGCCGCCGGGTCGTCCTCACCGGTTTCGGGGTGATCTCCAGTATCGGCACAGGTGTCGACGCGTACACGGCGGGGCTGCGGGCCGGCCGCTCCGGCGCACGGCCCATCACCCGGTTCGACACCGAGGGCTTCGGGCAGAACACCGCCTGTGAGGTCCCCGATTTCGAACCGGAGCGCTGGATCCGCAACGTCCCCCTGGACGAGATGGGCCGCGCCGGTCAGTACGCGGTCGCCGCGGCGCGGATGGCCGTGGCGGACGCCGGGCTCACCGAGACCCACCTCGACGACCGGCAGGCCGTCGTCACCGTCGGCACCACCGACGGGGAGTCGCACGACATCGCCCTGCTGCTGGAGCAGGAACTGGCCGCCGGGGACCCGGAGGCGATGGACCCGGTGCTGTCCCGCCGTATCAACGCGGGCCGACTGTCCACCGTCATCGCCCGCGAACTGCGGATGCCGAACGTGGAGGCCACCACCGTCACCACGGCCTGCGCGGCCGGCAACTACTCCATCGGCTACGGCCTCGACGCCATCCGCTCCGGCGAGGTCGACCTCGCGCTGTGCGGCGGCGCCGACGCCGTGTGCCGCAAGGCGTTCGCCCTGTTCAAGCGGTTCGGCGCGCTCACCCCGGACGTGGTGCGGCCCTTCGACAAGGACCGGCAGGGCATCCTCACCGGGGAGGGCGCCGGCATCCTCGTCCTGGAGAGCCTGGAGTCGGCCCTGGCCCGCGGCGCCCGCATCTACGCCGAGGTCCTCGGCTACGGCCTGAGCTGCGACGCCGCGCACCCGACCGCACCCAACCGGGAGGGCATCGCCCGCGGCATCCGGCTGGCCCTGGACGACGCCGGCGTCAAGGAGGAGGAGGTCGACTTCATCTCCGCGCACGGCACCGGCACCAGAGCCAACGACAAGACCGAGTCGGCCGCCATCGTCGACGTGTACGGCGATGCCCCGCCCCGCACCGTCGCCGTGAAGTCGATGCTCGGCCACTCGATGGGCGCGGCCAGCGCCCTCGGCGCGATCGCCTGCGGGCTCGCCATCGAGCACGGGTTCATCCCACCCACCATCAACCACCGCGAGACCGACCCGGACTGCCCGCTCGACGTCGTGCCGAACGAGGCCGTCGAGGCGGAGGTCCGGATCGTGCAGAACAACTCCAGCGCCTTCGCCGGCAACAACGCCGTCCTGATACTCGGCACGTACGGGGAGTGAGTGACGACCATGAGCACCGCAACAGCCAGAGCGGCCTCGCTGCCGCCCGACACACCCGTCATCACCGGCTGGTCGGCGGTCTCGCCGTACGGCATCGGCCGTGACCGGTTCGCCGCCGGGGTACGCGGCGGCGCGAAGACGGCGGTGAAGGCGGATGCGAGCCTGGGGTCGCTGCCGTTGTCCGACGTGTGCACGGTGCCCGGGTTCGACATCCAGGAGGCGCTCGGCCCGCGCGGCACAGCCAAGATGGACCGGCTCACCGCGCTGACCCTGGTCGCCTCCGACGGGCTGCTGCTGGACGCCGACGGCAACCGTGCCGTGGAGACCGACGACCTGACCGGTGTCGTCCTCGGCATCACCATGGGCAGCCTGGAGAACGTCACCGACTTCCTGCGCCAGTCCTACACCAATCAGCGCCCCTTCTACGTCGACGCGGGCCGTATCCCCTTCGGCAGCCTCAACCACGCCGCCGGCGCCACCGCCATCCGGCACGACCTCAAGGGCCCCAACACCACGGTCGCGGGCGGCCGGATCAGCGGGCTGCTCGCGCTGAACTACGCGCGCCGTCTGATGGGTCAGGGCCGGGCGACGAAGTACCTGGTGGGCTCCGCCGAGGAGTTCTCCGCCGCGCATGCCTGGTTCGAACACACCGCCGCCGCGTCCGGCGACTCCGCGGAGCTGCTCGGCGAGGGCTGCGGACTCTTCCTCGTGGAACACGCGGGCCGTGCCCAGCGCCCGCCGCTGGCCGCGGTGCTGAGCGTCGAGACCCGCGTCGACATCGACGACGACCCGCACGCGGCCGTCACCGCCTGCGCCCGGCGTGCCCTTCAGCGGGCCGGCGTCGACGCCGCACAGGTGTGGGCGGCCGTGCCCTGCGCGGCGCCCACCGCCGCCGGACGAGCCGAGCACGAGGCCCTCGCCGCCCTGGTCCCTGCCGCCGCGCTCTCCCGGGTGCCGTCCATGGAACTGCTCGGCGACACCAGCGCCGCCTCCGCGTCCTTCCAGATCGGAGCGGTCCTCGCCGTGGCCGAGGCCAACCCGGACTCCCGGGGCCGCGTCGCCCTCGTCTGCGCGGTCGACCGGGACGGCGGCGTGGCCGCGGCGGTCCTGCGACTGATGGGGGAGGAACAGTGATCGCGCTGGTCAGCGGGGGATCCCGGGGCATCGGCCGAGCCATCGTGCTGCGCCTGGCCCAGGACGGATACGACGTCGCCTTCTGCTACCGCTCCAACGAGGACGCCGCGGATCGGCTCGTCAAGGAGGCCGCCGAGTCCGGCACTCGCGTCACCGCCACCCGCTGCGACGTGGCCGACCCGGCCGCCGTAGGCGACTGGTACGCCCGCGCCGAGCGCGAACTCGGTCCGGTCGACGCGGCCGTCACCTCGGCCGGCATCACCCGGGACCGGCCGCTGGTGCTGATGCCCGAGGACGACTGGAACCAAGTGCTGCGCACCAACCTCGACGGCGTCTACCACGTATGCCGGGCCGCCGCGTTCTCCATGAGCAAGCGCAGGTCGGGCACCATCGTCAACCTGTCCTCGGTCGCCGGGGTCTACGGCAACACGGGGCAGGCCAACTACGCCGCCTCCAAGGCCGGGATCATCGGCTTCACCAAGTCCCTCGCCAAGGAGTGCGGGCCGCGCGGCATCCGAGCCAACGTCGTCGCGCCGGGCCTCATCGAGACGGACATGGTCGGCGACATGCCCGAGGGGGCGCTCCACAAGCAGCTCGGGAACGTGGCGCTGGGCCGCCTCGGCCGCCCCGGGGAGGTGGCCGACCTGGTCTCCTTCCTGGTCTCCGAACGAGCCGAGTACATCACCGGCTCGGTCTTCGAGATCCACGGCGGCGGCACCTTCTGATGAGCGGCAGAACGCGATCACAGCAGCGCGGCGCCCAGGACCTCGACGGCCGGCACTTCGACGCGATCGTCGTCGGCAGCGGGGTCGGCGGGCTGGTCGGCGCCGGATACCTGGCCGCCGACGGCCGCCGGGTCCTCGTCCTGGAGCAGCACGACGTGGCCGGCGGCAACGCGCACGTCTTCCGTCGCCGTCGCAAGTACGAGTTCGACGTCGGCACCCACTACCTCGGTGACTGCGGCGAGGACGGGCTGCTCCCCGCGGTCCTGTCCGGGCTCGGCGTACGCGACCGGGTGTGCTTCAGGCCCATGGACAACGAGGGCGGCTTCGACCGCATCATGACGCCCACGGCCACCGTGGACGTCCCCGCCGGCTGGCAGCCGTACCGTGACCGCCTCAAGCGGGCCCTGCCCGCCGAGGCCGACCGGATCGACCGGTTCATCGACCTGGCCACGGCGGTGGCCGGCGCCAGCCGCGCCGGGCTTATGGGCGAGTCGATGGTCGACCTGTTCCGCCGGTCCCCGCAGACCATGCGCTGGACCCGCCGCACCCTCGGCCGGGCCCTCGACCACTGCGAACTGTCCGAGAAGGGCCGCACCCTGCTGGCCGCCCAGGCCGGCAACTACGGCGCCATGCCCGACGGGATCGGCTTCGCCGAGCACGTCAACATCATGGACCACTACCTGCGGGGTGCCTACTACCCCGAGGGCGGCGGCCAGATGCTCGTCGCCGCGTTCGTCGAGGCCCTGGAGTCCTACGGCGGCGAACTGCGCACCCGCTGCGACGTCCGCCGCATCCTGATCGACGGCGGACGCGCCACCGGCGTCGAACTCGCCGACGGACAAAAGGTGTTCGCGCCTCTGGTCATCTCCAACGCCGACTACCGGCACACCGTCCTGGACCTGTGCGGGGGAGAGGCGGCCTTCCCCGCCGACCTCGTCACCCGCACCCGGGAGGCGACCATGCGCAGCGGGGTCGTCGCCGTGTACGTCGCCCTGGACACCGAGCTGGACGGACTGCCCAACGCCAACATCTGGTGGCACGACAGCGACGCCATGGAGGCCGCCCAAGCGGACGTGCTCGCGCGCTACGAGCACGACGGTGTCTACGACCGGATCCCCCAGCTCGCCTTCTCCTTCGCCTCCCTGAAGGACGCCGGGTCGGCGGCCGTGTGCCCACCGGGCCACAGCAATTTCCAGCTCATGACCGGCTGCCCGCCCGGCTACGACTTCTGGGGCGTGCCCGGCGGACCGGTGGACGGCGAGCCCTATCGCCGCAAACCGGCTTATGCGGCACGCAAGCGGGAGCTGACCGAGCTGATCCTGGACGCCGCCGAGAAGGTGCTCGGCCCGTTCCGGGACCGCATCACCCATGTGGAGACTGCGACCCCGCTCACCAACGAGCGCTACATCCGCGCCAGCGGCGGCACTCCGTACGGCATGGCCACCTGGGGCTCGGACGGCCGGCGGCCGGATGTGCGCACCGACGTCGACGGGCTGTACGTCGTCGGCCAGAACGTCCGCTACGGCAGCGGGGTCGGCGGCGTCGCCACCGGCGGCATGGCCGTGGCGTCCCAGATCCTGGGCCGTCCCCTGCTGGCCGAGGTCTACGCCGGCACCGTGCTGGGCGATGCGTCCCGGCTGCCCGGACGGGGCCCGGACTGGGACCCGCTGCTGGTGTCCCGGGGCCGGGCACGGCAGGGCGCGAAGGGGCTCGCGCGCATCGGCTGACCCCGGCTCCCGACCCCGTACGACCTTCCCTCTCTTCTCAGGAGCAGCATTCCCATGAACCAGGTCCCCCCTTTCGCCGTGGTCTCCGGCGCCCAGGTGCACCAGGCGCTCGACGGGCACGAGACCGAGGTCGTCGCGGCGGTGGAGACCGCCTACCGGCTGCACGGCGAGGGACAGACGGTCAACCCGGACTCGTACTTCCTGCGCTTTCCGAACCGCCCCTCGTCCCGGATCATCGCCCTGCCCGCCTCGGTCAAGGGCGAGGTGGGCGTGCACGGCATCAAGTGGATTTCCAGCTTCCCGGAGAACGTGGCGGCGGGCATCCCGCGTGCCTCGGCCGTGCAGATCCTCAACGACGCCGAGACCGGCTACCCGTTCGCCTGTCTGGAGAGCTCCATCATCAGCGCCGCCCGCACCGCGGCCTCGGCGGCGCTCGCGGCCGACCGGATCAGCGCGGCTCGCGGCTCGCGCCCCACCCGGGTCGGCTTCATCGGCGTCGGCCTGATCGCCCGCCATCTGCACACCTACCTCGCCGCCGCCGGCTTCGCCTTCGACGCGATCGGCGTGCACGACCTGTCCGCCGAGCACGCCCAGGGCTTCACGGGCTACCTGCGGCGCAGCGCGGGCGACGGCGTCGAGATCACCGTCCACGACAAGGCCGAGGACCTGATCCGCTCCAGCGACCTGGTGGTGTTCGCCACCGTCGCGGGCGAACCGCATGTCACGGACCCGCAGTGGTTCACGCACCACCCGCTGGTGCTGCACGTCTCGTTGCGCGACCTGTCGCCCGAGATCGTCCTCGAGTCGTGGAACGCCGTCGACGACATCGAGCACTGCATGAAGGCCAACACCTCCCCGCACCTGGCCGAACAGCGCGCCGGCCATCGGGACTTCGTCGCCGGCACGCTGTACGACGTGCTCACCGGGTCCATCACCCCGCCGTCCGACCGCCCGGTGATCTTCTCGCCGTTCGGCCTCGGCGTGCTCGACCTGGCCGTCGCGAAGTACGTGTACGACCGGGTCGAGGGGGCGGGTGAACTGCACACCGTGCCCGGCTTCTTCCACGAGCTGAAGAGGTACGGCTGACACCGTCGCTGACGAACGACTGACGGCGCGCTGACGGCCGGGCTCCCCGGCCGAGGCGCGCCTTGTCCTTTCCCCGGACCGCCCAACAGAATCGGAATCATGAGATCTTTCGCCAGTCTGGCCGATTTCTCCGCCGCCACCGGTGAACACCTGGGCTACAGCGATTGGCTTGAGGTCACCCAGGACAAGGTGGATCAGTTCGCCCAGGCCACCGGCGACTTGCAGTGGATCCATGTGGACCCCGAGCGGGCGGCGAGCGGCCCGTTCGGCGGAACCATCCTCCATGGCTACATGACCCTGGCGCTGCTCCCCGAGATGATGCGCGCGATCTTCGACATCGAGAAGATCGAGATGGGCGTCAACTTCGGTCTGGACAAGGTGCGTTTTCCCCGCCCGGTCCTGGTGGGCGCCCGCGTCCGCGGTGGTGCCAAGCTGACCGGCGTGCGTGAGACGCCCGCCGGCCACCTCGCCGCCGTACGCATGACCGTCCAGGTGGAGGCAGAGGGACAGCCGCAGTCGGCCTGCGTGGCGGACACTCTGTCGCTGTTCATCGGCTCCGAAACCGCGCCGAGTAGATGAACCACCCCTTTCCGGCCGCCCAAGAGGGGAGTTTTTCCCACCGCGTCCCACCTCGACCGTCGCGAGAATGAGGGCATGGGCGCTTCGGCCCACGTACCGAACAGACAGCAGAGAGGAGCGAGTGGCATGGACCGTACGTTGCAGCTCGGGGGGAACCGCACACCGGAGGAGATCAGGGGATTCTCCGTCGCCGCAGGACTGGTGGGGCTGCGGCGGTCGCTGTCCCTGTGCTGGATGGCGTCGGCGGCCTTCGGCCGTTCCCTGGCGGTCTCGGGAGCGATCAGTTTGGTGGGACCCGGCCTCGGGATGGTGCCGCGCGCCATGGAGGGCCTGCGCAGTCTGGCCGCTCGGCAGCGCGAACTGGCGCTGCGCTGGTCGGGTGTGGAGATCCCGGGCCCGCCCGGGCCGCTGCCGCCCGCACCCACGGGCGCCTCCGGGGCGGTCGCCCGCTACCGGTGGATCATGAGTGACCCGCAGACGCGGCGCGAGTACGTCTGGGTGCTGGCCGACCCGCTGGCCGGCGCGTTCCTTGCCTTCTTCCCGATCGCCCTGATCCTCAGTGGGGTGTGGGGCATCTTCCTCGCCTTCTTCGGGGTGCCGCTGTCCGCGGAGTGGAACGGCCTGTGGTACCAGTTCATCCCGATCGAGGGCCAGGCCACCGCCGTACTCGCCGGTGCGCTCGGCGTTCTCCAACTGCCGCTGGCACTGTGGTCGGCGCCGCGCGCCGTGCGCCGGCACGCGCTGTACACCCGCGCGATGCTCGCTCCGAGCGAGAGCGAGCTGATGGCCAGCCGCATCGAGCACCTGGCCACCACCCGTTCCGACGCCGTCGACACACAGATGGTCGAGATTCGCCGTATCGAGCGCGACCTGCACGACGGGGCCCAGGCACGCCTGGTGGCGATGGGCATGACCCTGGACGCCGCCGAGCACCTCGTGGAGACCAACCCCGAGGCCGTCCGGGCCCTCCTCATCGAGGCGCGCGAGTCCTCCTCCAAGGCGCTGCAGGAGCTGCGCGACCTGGTCCGCGGCATCCACCCGCCGGTCCTCGCCGACCGTGGACTCGCCGACGCCGTACGGGCGGCGGCCATGGTCTGCCCGGTCCGCACCGAGGTCCAGGTCGACCTGCCGGGCCGGCCCGAGATGCCGGTGGAGTCCGCCGCGTACTTCGCGATCTCGGAGATCCTCACCAATGTCGCCAAGCACTCCGGTGCCGACCGGGCGTGGATCGACATCCGTTACGATCGCGGAATGCTGCGCATCACCGTCACCGACGACGGTCACGGCGGCGCCGATGTCTCACGCGGCACCGGTCTGCGGGGCATCGAACGCCGGCTCGCGACCTTCGACGGGGTGCTGGCCGTGAGCAGCCCCGTGAACGGACCGACGATGGTGACGATGGAGCTTCCGTGCGTATTGCCCTCGCCGAAGACCACTTCCTCCTGAGGGACGGCCTTGTCCGACTGCTCGGCGCCCACGGCCACGAGGTCGTTGCCGCCGTCGACAACGGTACGGAGCTGCTGGACGCGCTCATCAGCGAGCGGCCGGACGTCGCTGTCGTCGACGTCCGGCTGCCGCCGACGTTCACCGACGAGGGGCTGCGTGCGGTGCTGACGGCCCGTGAGCAGATGCCGGACCTGCCGGTCCTGCTGCTCTCGCAGTATGTGGAGCCGCTCTATGCGAGGGAGTTGCTCTCCAGCGGGGGCCGGGGCGTCGGCTACATGCTGAAGGACCGTGTGACCAACGGGGCCCAGTTCCTGGACTCCATCCACCGTGTGGCCGCGGGCGGCACCGCGATGGACCCCGAGGTGATCTCCAAGCTCCTGGTCCGCAAGGAGCGCGACGAGGCCGTCGGCAGCCTCTCCGAACGCGAGCGCGAGGTCCTGGAGTGGTTGGCGCGGGGCAACTCCAACGCGGGGATCGCACAAGGCCTGTTCATCTCGGAGAAGGCTGTCGCCAAGCACATCAGCAACATCTTCACCAAGCTCGGTCTGCTGCCGACGGACAGGGACAACCGCCGGGTGCTGGCGGTGCTGACCTATCTGGACCAGTGAGGCGCTGGTCTGCCCGCGGCGCCGGAGGCGGTAACGCTTCCGGAGGTCATGTGGGCAAGTGGGGGGCATGTGTGAGTGAGTGACGAGGGCGGCTCGGAAGAAGACCGGGCCGGGTGTCGTCCGGCCTGGTCACTTCGCGTCCGCATAGCACTCCACCACCGCCGTCGTGAACGGGAACCGCACCGGCGTCGGTCCGAACGTCAGCCGTCCCGCCAGCTCGGCCGCGTCCCGGATCGCCGCGACGACGGTGGCGGCCTCCTCTTCGGGACAGTGCACGATCACCTCGTCGTGCTGGAAGAAGACCAGCTCGGCCGTCATGTCCGCGCAGGTCTGCCGCAGCCCGGCGAGCAGCAGCAGGGCCCAGTCGGCGGCGCTGCCCTGGACGACGAAGTTGCGGGCGAAGCGGCCCCGGGCGCGGGCGTTGGTGGACGCGTAGCCCGGCACCCACTCCTGCGGGTGGTCCACGGAGTCGGAGAGGCCGGAGGGGTCGTCCTGCGGCAGGCCCGCCTCCTCGGCGCCGTCGGCCGCGCCGGCCGCGGGCGGGCAGGTGCGGCCCAGCCAGGTCCGCACCAGCCGGCCCTCCTCGCCCGCGCGGGCCGCGTCGTCGACGTACGCCACCGCGCCGGGGAAGCGGCGTCTGAGCGCGGCGAGGTTCTTCAGGCCGTCGCCGGAGGTCTGGCCGTACACCGCGCCGAGCACGGCGAGCTTGGCCTGGGCGCGGTCGCCGGAGAAGGCGCGGTCGGAGACCGACTGGTAGAGGTCGCTCTCCCGGCCGGCCACCTCCATCAGACCGGGGTCGCGGGAGATCGCTGCCAGCACGCGCGGCTCCATCTGGTCGGCGTCGGCGACGACCAGCCGCCAGCCCGGGTCGGCGACCACGGCCCGCCGGATCACCTTGGGGATCTGCAGCCCGCCCCCGCCGTTGGTCACCCAGCGTCCGGTGACGGTGCCGCCGGCCAGGAACTCGGGCCGGAACCGTCCGTCCCGCACCCAGTCCTGGAGCCAGGACCAGCCGTGGGCGACCCAGATCCGGTACAGCTTCTTGTACTCGATCAGCGGTTTCACGGCCGGGTGGTCCAGCGACTCCAGCTCCCACCGGCGGGTGGAGCCGACCTTGACGCCCGCCTGCCCGAACGCCTTGACCACGTCCGCGGGCAGGTCGGGCCGCACCCGGCGGCCGAACGCCGCCGACACCTCCTCCGCCAGCTCGGTCAGGCGGCGCGGCTCGCCCCCGCCCGCATACCGCTCGCCCAGCAGGTCGTGCAGGACCTCGCGGTGCACGTCGGCCCGCCAGGGGAGCCCCGCGTGGTTCATCTCGGCGGCCACGAGCATCCCCGCCGACTCGGCCGCGGTCAGCAGCCGCATCCGGTCGGGATACGCGGCCCGTTCGTGGCGGCGCTGCTGCTCCGCGTAGACGGCGAGCAGGTCGGACAGCGGGAGATGGACGAGATGGACGGCCTGGGGCTCGAAGAGCGAGGACTGCGCGCCGGGCTCGGCGGAGCGCTGCGGCGGATCGGGCGGTACGGGCCCGCCGCGCAGCCGGGCCAGGGCGGCGGCGGCCGAGTGCGGCTCCCCGTACCGCCCCTCGTGGCCGAGCAGGAGGGTCTCGGCGGCCTCCACGTCGTAGCACCGCTCCACTCGCACCCCCGCGGCGAGCAGGCGCGGGCCGGTCTCGGCGGTGGACCGCCACACCCAGCGCGCGACGTCCGGCCGGCTCCGCACGGCCTCGGCGAGGCCGGGCTCCCGCCGCACCGGACCGGCGGGCAGCCCGTCGGGGCCGAGGGGGGCGACGTCCACGCCACCGTCCTCGGCCACCGCGAGCGCCCATCTTTCGGCCATGTCGCGAGTGTCGCACCAGGGTCTGACAACGACTCTCGCGGCGACCGGCCCTCAGCCCTCTTCGTGCAGGGGCCCGGACTCCCCGGACTCCTCAGCCTCCTCAGCCTCCTCAGCCTCCCCAGCCTTCTCCGTGACCTTGATGAACTCCGCCAACGCCTCGGTGATGTACCGCTCGGCGGCCTCCTTGCCGAGGCCGAGGCCGCTGAGTACGCCGTCGCCGTGCTCGTGCTCCAGCAGGGCGAGCAGGATGTGCTCGGTGCCGATGTAGTTGTGGCCGAGGCGCAGGGCCTCGCGGAAGGTGAGTTCGAGGACCTTCTTGGCCGCGGGGCCGTAGGGCACCAGCTCCGGGACCTCCGCGGCGGCCGGCGGGAGGGCCCCGGTCGCCGCCTCGCGGATCGCGTCGAGGGTCACGCCCTGCGCGCCGATCGCCTTCGCGGAGAGGCTCTCGCGTTCGGTGACCAGGCCGAGGACGAGGTGCTCGGGCAGGCCCTCCGCGTTGCCGGCGGTCTTGGCCGCGTTGTGGGCGGCCATCACGGCGTTGCGCGCGCGGGGTGTGTAGCGGCTGAATCCCTGGCTCGCGTCCAGGTCGGCCGACTCCTTGGGCACGAAGCGCTTCTGCGCCGCCTGCCGGGTGACACCCATGCTCTTGCCGATGTCCGTCCAGGACGCGCCCGAACGCCGGGCCTGGTCCACGAAGTGGCCGATGAGGTGGTCGGCCACCTCACCGAGGTGCTCCCCGGCGATGACGGCGTCCTGGAGCTGTTCCAGGGGCTCCGGATGCACCTTCTTGATCGCGGTGATGAGGTCGTCGAGTCGTACGGATGACGTGATGCTCGGGTTCGTCGTCATGTGTCAACCGTAGGTTGCGCTCTACTGGAGTGTCAACCGATGGTTGACACTCCATGGCACTCCACTACCGGCCGGTGGAAGTCGTGGCACCATCGCCGGGTGAGTACGCCCCCGACCCCGACCGTCGAACGCGCCTTCGAGGCCGCTCTGTACGACACCGCCGACGACGCCCTCGACACCGCCGCCTCGCTGCTCGCGGCCGACCCGGCGGCGGACGCGGAACTGGCCAGGCGTGGCGAGGAGTTCGTGGCCACGGCGTGGCGGCGCGGCTGGCAGCCCGCCGACCTCGTACGGATCGTGCGGCGCGAACTGGACGCCGTGCACGTCGGGCTGGTGGCCGCGCTGATCCGCGCCCAGGCGCCGCACGACCGTGCACGCGGGCCTCGCTGGGCCGCGCAGCTCGACGACGTACGGGACGCGGACGGGACGGCGCCGCCCCGCACCGACCGCTTCTCGCACGCCACCGCCGTGGTCGAGCTGTACCGCTTGCTGCTGCGGCTGCCCACGCTGGAGCCCCTGGAGCCCTTCGACGCGGCGGCGACGACGCCGCAGCGGGGCCGGGCGAACCGGCCGGAGTCCCGCGCCCTCGCCCGCATTCGCGCGCTGCTCGCCAAGGCGGAGGCGACCGGGTATCCCGAGGAGGCGGAGGCGCTGAGCGCCAAGGCGCAGGAGCTGATGGCCCGGCACAGCGTCGACGAGGCACTGCTGGCCGCGCACGCGCCCTCCCCCGATGCGCCGGGCGCCTGCCGGATCGGGGTGGAACCGCCCTACGAGCAGGCCAAGGCGGTGCTGCTGGACGCGGTGGCCGACGCCAACCACTGCCGGGCCGTGTGGAACGAGCCCCTCGGCTTCTCCACCGTCGTCGGCTTCGAGACCGACCTGGAGGCGGTCGAACTCCTCTACACCTCGCTGCTGGTGCAGGCCGAGGCCGCGATGACGAAGGCGGAGGCCACTCAGCGGGCCGGTGGACGGGGGCGCACCAAGACCTTCCGCCAGTCCTTCCTCGCCGCCTACGCCCACCGCGCGGGCACCCGGCTGCGGGCCGCCGCCGAGCAGGCCACCGCCGGGACCGGCACGGCGACGGACGTGGATCTCCTGCCGGTCCTCGCCTCCCGCGAGGTCGCGGTCACCGACCGTGTGGAGCGCATGTTCCCGCAGACGACCACGACCCGGCTGCGCGGCGCCGGTGACGAGGCCGGGTGGACGGAGGGCACCCGCGCGGCCGACCGAGCCCGGGTCGGCCGCCGTCGGCCGCTGACGTAGACCCGTCGGTGAGGCCGGGGCGGCCCGACGGCCGGGGTGGCCAGGGCGGCGGACGCCGTTCAGGAACCGGGACCGGCTGCCCGTCGGCCGCTGACGTAGACCTGTCGGGGCGTCGGGGTGGCCAGGGCGGCCGGGGCGGCGGACGCCGTTCAGGAACCGATGCCGGCCGTCGGCAGGCCGGGCGGCAGCGAGCCGCCCTCGGACCTGGTGTACGTCTCCGCGCCCAGACCGCCCTGCCACGTCACCTTGAGCGATGTCCCGTCGACCGACTCGACGGTGCCCACGGCCCGGTCGTCGCTGCCGTCGGTGCACTTCAGGCGGATCGTCCGGGTGCCGGAGTCCTCGCCGGCGGTGCCGCTGCACACGGTCCCGCCGGTGGCGAAGAGGGCGGCCTTGTCCCCGGTGACCATCAGCGCGACGGCATGGCCGTCCGTGGTGGCCAGCCAGCTTCCCTCGAGTTCGCTCGCGGCGGACGGCGATCCGCCGGGATCCGTGCTCGCGGACGCGCTCGGCGCCGCCGAGGACTTGTCGCCGCCCGCCGAGCCCCCGCCCGAGCCGCCGTCGCCGTCGTCGGAGTCACCGCCGTCGTCGGTACACGCGGTCAGGGCCAGCGCGCCCATCAGCCCGAGGGTCACGGCGGCGGCCCGTACGGACCGCCGCGCCCGTCGCGGTACCTGCCCGTTCGAGCCCGCCGTACTCGTCGCGTTCGCCGTGCTCGCCGTACTCTCCGCAGTCACCCACGTCACCGGAAGCTCCAAGCTGTAGCCGGACGGCCGGTTCGGCCCCGAACAGCCGCAAGCTACCAGGACGACTTTCGGACCCCCGGCAGATGCCCGGCGTGTGCCTGCTCACGCAGATTCACCCGGGACAGCCCGAAGACGCGGAAGTAGCCGCGCGGGCGCCCGTCGACCTGATCGCGGTTGCGTACCCGCACGGGGCTCGCGTCGCGCGGCTGCCTGCGCAGTTCCCGTTGGGCGGCGAGCCGTTCGGCCTCCGTGGAGGAGGGCCGGCGGACGATCTCCTTGAGTTCGGCCCGGCGCGCCGCGTACCGCGCGACGATCGTCCGCCGCTGCTCGTTCTTCGCGATCTTGCTCTTCTTCGCCATCAGATCCTCACTCCACGGGCACGCATACGCGCCACTGCGGCCTCGACGCCGATCGCGTCGACCGTCCTGATCGCCTTCGTGGACAGCCGCAGCCGGACGTGCCGACTCTCGCTCGGCAGCCAGTAGCGCTTGGTCTGGATGTTGGGGTCGAAGCGGCGGGAGGTGCGCCGGTGGGAGTGGGAGATGCGGTTGCCGAAGCCCGGCTGGGCGCCGGTCAGCATGCAGTGGGCGGACACGGGTGACGTACCTCTCCTTCAGGCCGGACGGGCCAGTTGGTAATGGCATTCATTTTCAGTAAGATAGCAGCATGGCACGCAACGAACTCCGCCCGGTCATCAGACTCCGGTCCACCGCAGGGACCGGCTTCACCTACGTCACCCGCAAGAACCGCCGCAACGACCCGGACCGGCTGACCCTGCGCAAGTACGACCCGAAGGCCGGCCGGCACGTCGACTTCCGAGAGGAGCGCTGAGACGCCATGCGCAAGGGAATCCACCCCGAGTACCGCCCGGTCGTCTTCCGAGACCGCGCCGCGAACCACGCCTTCCTCACCCGCTCGACCATGACGAGCGAGCGCACGGTCGACTGGGCGGACGGCAACACCTATCCGGTCGTCGACGTCGAGATCTCCGACGTCAGCCACCCCTTCTACACCGGCACCGCCCGCGTCCTGGACACCGCCGGACGCGTCGAGCGCTTCGAGCGCCGGTACGGGAAGCAGGACGGGGCATGAGTCACCCGGACCGCCCCGGACCGCCGGTGGTGATCGTCGGCGGGCTGCACGCCGAGGCCCGCAGGGCGGCCGTGGCGCGGCTGCTGACCGACGTGCCCGGCAGCGTCGTCCTCCACCACGACCTGGCGACGGCCACCGCGGGCACGGTCGTACGCACCGTGCGGGACGCCACCGGCATCCTCTCCGCCGGCGAGGCACCCCTCGTCAACGACTGCGCGTGCTGCGCCCTGCGCGAGGACCTCGTCCCCGAGCTGGTCCGGCTCGCGGAGGCCGGAGGCACCCCGCTGGCGGTCGTCGAGCTGTGGGACTCCGTCGAGCCCAAGGCGATGGCGGAGGTGGTGACCGCCGGCGGCTTCACCGTCACCGGCGTGATCACCGCCGTCGACCCGGCACTCGTACTGCCGTACCTCGCCAACGGCGACGACCTCGCCGAGGGCGGCCTCGCCGCCGCGGCCACCGACCTGCGCACCGTCGCCGACACCTTCGCGCGCCAGCTCGAGTACGCCCCCGTCCTGGCCCTCGCCGACTCCCTCCCGGGCTCCCTCCCAGGCTCCCCGGAGGCCGACGACGAGGACCGCGAGCTGCTCGTGCAGTTGCATCCGACAGCCCGCCGGGTCCCGATCGGTCACGGGAACCCGGCGGGCGCGCCGGCCCCGTCCCCCTCCGTGTCCACTTCTGTGTCCCCCGCTGTGTCCTCGCCCTCCGAGCTGGCGCGGGCCGCCCTCGCCGGGTTCGACGTCGAGGCCGCGGCCGCCGCCCAGCACCCGGCCTGCGCCCTGCTGCCCGCCGAGGCCGACGCGCACGGCGTCGCCACCCTGGTCTGGCACCGCCGCCGCCCCTTCCATCCGGAGCGGCTGTACGCGGCCCTCGAGGACCTGACCTGCGCCGCGGTCCGCAGCCGGGGCCGGTTCTGGCTCGCGGGCAAGGGGGACACGCTGCTGCACTGGGACGCCGCGGGCGGGGCCCTGTGCGTGGAGAGCGCGGGTCCGTGGCTCGCCTCGCTCCCCGACGCCGCCTGGGAGCTGGTGCCGCCCGTGCGCAGGGCCGCCGCCGCGCTGGACTGGCACCCCGAGCACGGCGACCGCTGCCAGCACCTGGTCTTCACGTCGCCCGGCCTCGACCGCGACGGCCTGGAACGGCTCCTGGAGTCCTGCCTGCTGACCGACGCCGAGTACGCCGCCGGGCAGGCCGCCTGGGAGCGGCTGCCGCCCGCCTTCGACAGCCTCCTGGAGGTCTGAGCCCGCTCCCGTGAGCGGGCCTCTCGGTGGTGTCGCATCTTGTTGCATATTCTTCGACTTCGGGGGCACATGCGGGAACGACTTCCCGTGAGCGGGCGTCAAAGAGAGCAGGGCTCGTAAAGCGGCTCGTAAAGCGGCTCGGTAAAGCGGTCGTCAAAGCTGTAACCGCGGGAACACCGCGCGTGCACGTGCATTTGCTCATGCATCTGCACGTGAACGGGGTTATGATCCGGATCAGTTGACCACTGCATCAATGGCCACATCAGCCAGTGCACCACCGGGGAGCGACCTGTGGACCACGACGTGTACGACGACGTGTACGACGACGTGTACGACGACGTGTACAACGGCATGGCCGCCACGCAGTTGCACGACGCGGCCTGGCAGAAGAGCCGGCACAGCAACTCGCAGGGCTCCTGCGTGGAGTTCGCGCGGCTGCCCGACGGCGCGGTGGCGGTGCGCAATTCCCGCTTCCCCGACGGCCCCGCGCTCGTCTACACGCGTGCCGAGATCGAGGCCATGCTGCTGGGCGTCAAGGACGGGGAGTTCGACCACCTGATCGCGAGCTGAGCGCGGGTCACTCGCCGTGCTGCCGGAGCCGGAACAGGGCCCAGACGACCTTGCCGTCGAGCGTCCCGGCGAGCGGGTGCCAGCCCCAACTGTCGCTGAAGGAGTCGACGAGGAACAGGCCCCGGCCCGACTCCGCCGAGAAGTCGTCCGTCTCCCTGGCCACCGGGCTGTCGTGACTGGGATCGCGCACCGCGCACACCAGCCGCTCGGTCCAGCGCATCAGATGCAGACGGACGGGACCGTTGCGATCCTCGTTTCGCGGGGTGTCCGCAGGCAGCGCGTGCCGCAGGGCGTTGGTGACGAGTTCGGAGACCACCAGGCAGACGTCGTCGAGGCGGTCGTCCATGTCCCAGCCGTCGAGGGTTCTGCGAGTGAACTTCCGGGCGTCGCGCACCGCTTCGTACCGTGCCGGCAGGGCGCAGGAGGCGGCGTTCGACACGGCTGCGGGGTCGAGTGGCGGAAGGCCCTGCCTTAACGGCTCGAGCATGGTCGATCCATTCGTCCCCATGCGAGGCACTCCCGGGAGTTCGCGGTCGTAGCGATGCGGCGCGGTGGTGCGGGGACCATGGTTTCGGATGCGTACCGCAGATGCAAGGGCAGATGCACGTGCACGTGACCGAAATGGACCTGCCCGTACCGCTTGTTGGGCAATTTTTCCGTCATCTTCGCCACCCCTTCATCTCTCTCGACGTCCGGTTCTGACCCCGTCCGTGCATGATCCTGCGCGTTTCCTTTGGCTCGATTCCGTTTCCGTAACCGGACGAGTACTGCTCGGAGTGTTTTAGTGGCAGACTTCGGCCTCTGAAGACGGTTGGGGAGGCTGGCGAACGTGAGCGCGGGAGAGCCCGGATCGGTGGTGCGGCGCATGCTGCTCGGATCACAACTCAGGCGGCTGCGTGAGACGCGAGGGATCACGCGAGAGGCGGCGGGTTACTCGATCCGCGCCTCCGAATCGAAGATCAGCCGGATGGAGTTGGGCCGGGTGAGCTTCAAGACTCGGGATGTCGAGGACCTGCTGACGCTGTACGGCATCACGGACGAGCAGGAGCGCGCCTCCCTGCTCTCCCTGGCCAAGGAGGCCAATGTCGCGGGCTGGTGGCACAGTTACTCCGATGTGCTGCCCAGTTGGTTCCCCACCTATGTGGGCCTGGAGGGCGCCGCCTCGCTGATCCGGGTCTACGAGGTGCAGTTCGTGCACGGCCTGCTCCAGACCGAGGAATACGCCCGCGCGGTCGTCCGGCGCGGCATGAAGGGCGCCGGCGAGGCGGACGTCGAGCGGCGGGTGGCGCTGCGTCTGGAACGGCAGAAGCACCTCGTCTCGGAGAGCGCGCCCGAGTTCCACATCGTGCTCGACGAGGCCGCCCTGCGTCGCCCGTACGGCGACCGCGAGGTGATGCGGGGCCAGCTCCAGCACCTCATCGAGATGTCCGAACGCCCCAATGTGCGCCTCCAGATCATGCCGTTCGGCTTCGGCGGGCACTCCGGCGAGAGTGGCGCGTTCACGCTCCTCAGCTTCCCCGAGTCCGACCTCTCGGACGTCGTCTACCTGGAGCAGCTCTCCAGCGCGCTGTACCTGGACAAGCACGAGGACGTCACCCAGTACGAGACGGCGCTGAAGGAACTCCAGCAGGACAGTCCGGGCCCGGACGAGAGCCGGGACCTTCTGCGGGGACTCCTTCAACTCTCATAAAACATAAGTACGATGACGCTCATTCAGGCGGCTCGCTCGGCTCGCTCGCGGCGGCTGCGGCAGCTAAGGGGATTGAGGGATCTCATGTCGTCGTACTTCACCGACCTCGCTCAGCAGTACATCGACGGCGAGTGGCGCCCGGGCACCGGCTCCTGGGACATCATCGACTTCAACCCGTACGACAACGAGAAGCTGGCCTCGATCACCATAGCCACGGCCGACGAGGTCGACGCCGCCTACCGGGCCACCGAGCGGGCGCAGAAGCAGTGGGCCGCGACGAACCCGTACGCGCGCCGCGGGGTCTTCGAGAAGGCGCTGCGGCTGGTGGAGGAGCGCGAGGACGAGATCAGCGAGGCGATCGTCGCCGAACTGGGCGGCACCCGCCTCAAGGCCGCCTTCGAACTGCACCTCGCCAAGGAGTTCCTGCGCGAGGCGGTCCACCTGGCGCTGCGCCCCGAGGGCCGGATCATCCCCTCCCCGGTCGACGGCAAGGAGAACCGCGTCTACCGGGTGCCGGTCGGTGTCGTGGGCGTCATCAGCCCCTTCAACTTCCCCTTCCTCCTCTCCCTGAAGTCGGTCGCCCCGGCCCTCGCCCTGGGCAACGGCGTCGTCCTCAAGCCGCACCAGAACACGCCGATCGTCGGCGGCACCCTGGTCGCGAAGATCCTCGAGGACGCCGGGCTGCCGGGCGGGCTGCTCAACGTCGTGGTCACCGACATCGCGGAGATAGGCGACGCCTTCATCGAGCACCCGGTCCCCAAGGTGATCTCCTTCACCGGCTCCGACAAGGTCGGCCGCCACGTGGCCACGGTGTGCGCCGCGAACTTCAAGCGCTCGATCCTCGAACTGGGCGGCAACAGCGCCCTGGTCGTCCTGGACGACGCCGACGTCGACTACGCGGTCGACGCCGCCGTCTTCAGCCGGTACGTCCACCAGGGCCAGGTCTGCATGGCCGCCAACCGCGTGCTGGTGGACCGCTCGGTCGCCGACGAGTTCACCGAGAAGTTCGTCGCCAAGGTGAAGACCCTCAAGGTGGGCGACCCGCGCGACCCGTCGACCGTCATCGGCCCGGTGATCAACTCCTCGCAGGCCGACGCGGTCTCCGGCGTCGTCGAGCAGGCACTCGCCGAGGGCGCCAGTGCCCTGGTGCGCGGCTCGGTCACCGACAACCTGGTCGAGCCGTCGGTCCTGACCGGCCTGCCCGCCGACTCCGCGCTGCTGCGCCAGGAGGTCTTCGGCCCGGTCGCCTTCCTCGTCCCCTTCGACGGCGAGGAGGAGGCCGTACGCCTCGTCAACGACACCCCGTACGGGCTGAGCGGCGCCGTGCACACCGGGAACATCGAGCGCGGGGTCAACTTCGCCAAACAGATCGACACCGGCATGTTCCACGTCAACGACGGCACCGTGCACGACGAGCCGATCGTGCCCTTCGGCGGCGAGAAGCACTCCGGCCTCGGCCGCCTCAACGGCGACACCATGCTGGACTCCTTCACCACGCAGAAGTGGATCTCGGTACAGCACGGGCGCAGCGGATTCCCGTTCTGAGCCGCACAGCCTCGGCAGACGTGCATCTCGGTGCACAGTAGATGCATGTCTGCCATGTACCCCATTGCCGAAGCCAGGGGCCAGCTCGGTGAGCCGGCCCGGCGAGCCGCGCAGCACGAACGCATCACGCTGACCGACCGGGGTGTACCAGCCGCTGTCCTTGTGTCGCCGGCAGAGTTGGAGGACATCGAGGACGCACTGGCGCTGGCCCGCTCGGAGCGTGACCGCGCGCTCGGGCGCAAGGAGGCTCCCGTCCCGCACGCCGAGGCGCGCCGCGTCTTGCTGGAGGCGGCCGGGCGGCGGGACCCACGGCTGTAGGGCTCCCGTGCCTGGATAGTCGACCACCGGCGGCTCCACCACGGCCGATGGCGCATCCTCTACCGTCTCGACGCGGAGGCCCGCACGCTGTACATCGAGCACGTCGGCCGCAAGGAGACCTGAGCGGGCACGAGTCGCTGGACGGCGCCTCGCCCCCGGACCTGGTGGCGAGGGACGAGGGCGCCCCCGCCTAACCTGGACCCCATGTCAGCGATCCGTCTCCTCGTGCTCGGCGCGGTCCGCCAGCACGGGCGGGCCCACGGCTACCAGGTGCGCAACGACCTGGAGTACTGGGGCGCGCACGAGTGGTCCAACGCCAAGCCCGGCTCGATCTACCACGCCCTCAAGCAGATGGCGAAGCAGGGACTGCTGCTCGCGCACGAGATCGCGCCGTCCACGGCGGGCGGGCCGCCGCGCATCGAGTACGAGATCACCGAGCGGGGCACCGAGGAGTACCTCACCCTGCTGCGCGCCTATCTCACCGCCTACGACCAGCGGCCGGACGTGCTCACCGCGGCGCTCGGCTTCATGGTCGACCTCCCGCGTGAGGAGGCCCTCGCGCTCCTCGAGGAGCGGGTGCGGAAGATCGGGGAGTGGCGCGCCTCCGTCACCGAGTACTACATGCCGGCCGAGGGGCCCGGCCAGTACGGGCACATCGGCGAGATCATGAACTACTGGGTCCACTCGGCCGACTCCGGCGCCGAGTGGACCCGCGGCCTCATCGAACGCGTCCGGGGCGGCGCGTACACGTTCGCCGGCGAGGGCGAGCCGTTCGTCGGCGTGCTGGCCGAGGGCAAGGAGAACCCGTTCGCGGCGGGCCGGCCGCACTACGGGGACGCCCGCTAATCAAGTTTGACCAATCGAGGAAGGCGCGTTACCTTCGCCGGGTAGTCAAATTTGCTTAGCGAAGTTTGTTCAACGAAGGGGGAGTGAGTGACAGTGGCCGACGCGGCGATCACCGTCGAAGGTGCACGCAAGAAGTACGGCGGCAAGAACGCGCTCGACGGACTCGACCTCACGGTCGCGCGCGGCACGGTGCACGGCGTGCTGGGCCCGAACGGCGCGGGCAAGACGACCCTGGTCCGGATCCTGTCCACCCTGCTGCGGCCCGACGCGGGCCGCGTCGAGGTGGCCGGACACGACGTCGTCGCCGACGCCTACGCCGTACGGCTGCGCATCGGCCTGCTCGGCCAGCACGCGGCACTCGACGAGGAACTGGGCGGCCGGCAGAACCTGGAGATGTTCGGCCGCCTGCACCACCTGGGCGCCCGGCGGGCACGCGCGCGTGCCGACGAACTGCTCGCGCGCTTCGACCTCACCGACACCGGACGCAAGCCGGTCAGCGCCTACAGCGGAGGCATGCGGCGCCGCCTCGACCTGGCCGCGTCCCTCATCACCGAACCGGAGGTCCTCTTCCTGGACGAACCGACCACGGGCCTCGACCCGCGCGGCCGCGCCGAGGTGTGGGACTCGGTCCGCTCCCTGGTCGGCGCCGGTACGACGGTGCTGCTCACCACCCAGTACCTGGAGGAGGCCGACCAGCTCGCCGACCGCATCTCGGTCGTCGACGCCGGCCAAGTCGTCGCCGACGGCACGGCGGACGAGCTGAAGGCGGCCATCGGCGGCGACCGCGTCGACATCGTCCTGCGCGACGCGGGCCAACTGGGCGCCGCCGTCGCCCTGCTGCCCCTCACCGGCGTCCGCGTCGACCCCGACCGCCGCCTCCTCAGCGCCCCGGTCACCGACCGCATGGCGGCCCTCTCCGGCGTCGTACGGGCGCTGGCGGAGGCCGGCCTCGAGGCGGAGGACGTGGCCCTGCGCCGCCCGACCCTGGACGAGGTGTTCCTGCACCTCACCGACCGCACCAAGGAGGCCGTGTGAGTACCGGCGTGAGTAACGGCGTGAGCACGGGCAGCACGAACCCGGCGGCGTACGCCCTGACCGACTCGTGGACCATGACCCGCCGGGAACTGGCCCGTTGGGCGCGGCAACCGGTCGCGGTCGTCGTCGGCCTGGTCTTCCCGGTCATGCTGCTGCTGATGTTCGGCTACCTCGTCGGCGGCGGCCGGGGCGTGAACGGCGACTACGTCGACTACCTGGTCCCCGGCATGCTGGCCCTCACCATGGCCTTCGGCCTGGAGGGCACCATGATCGCCGTCACCCGGGACCTCGACAAGGGCGTCGTCGACCGCTTCCGCTCCCTGCCGATGGCCAACGGCGCGGTCCTGGTGGGCCGTTCCGCCGCCGACATGCTCCAGTCGGCGCTCGGCCTGACGGTACTGATCGCGGTCGGGTACGCGCTCGGCTGGCGGGCCCACGGCGGCCCGGGTGCCTTCCTGGGCGCGGTGGGCCTGCTCCTGCTCTTCCGGTTCGCCATGCTGTGGGTCGGCATCTACCTGGCCATGGTGGCGGGCAAACCGGAGCTGGTGCAGGCGGTGCAGATCCTGGTCTGGCCGGTCGGCTTCCTCTCCAACGCCTTCGCCACGCCCGACTCCATGCCGGGCTGGCTGGGCACGGTCGTCGAGTGGAACCCGATGTCCCAGACCGCCACGGCCGTACGCGACCTCTTCGGCGGCCCCGGCGGCGAGTCCGGCCACGTCTGGGCGGCGATCGCCTGGCCGCTGGCGCTGCTCGCGGTGTTCTTCCCCCTGGCGGTGCGGAGGTTCGCGCGGCTCAGCGGCTGACTGTTCTGCCGTGGAGGTTGCTGATGGGCTCGGCGCGAAGTAGTTTGTGTCACGCACTACTCGGTACAGTGACCGCATGAACAGCACACAACCGGTGGCGCACGAGACCGAGGTCATCCCCGCGGACGCCACAGTCGACGCGCTCGTTCAGCTCTCCTTCCGTGTGCACCACATCCTCGGCAGAATCGGCGCGGAGCACGACCTGTCCGTGGTGCAGATCCGGATGCTGGGCGTGCTGCGCGACCGCGAGCCGAGCATGCTCGCCCTGGCCGGCCACCTCGGGCTGGACAAGTCCTCCACCACCGGGCTCGTCTCCCGCGCGGAAAAGCGCGACCTTGTCCGGCGGGCCAGGGGCCTCCGCGACGGGCGGTCCGTCACCGTCAGCCTCACCGCCCACGGCCGGGCCGTCGTCAACATCTGCGCGCGCGACGTCGAGCGGGAGATCAACGGGCTCGTCGCCCCCCTGTCGGACCGCGCCCGCCAGCAGCTCGTGAGCGGCATCTCCGAGATCCTCACCTCCCACGACGCTTCCTGACTCGGGCGCGCGACGCGCGACGCGCGGCGAGCGACGAGCGGCGCCGGTCAGACATAACACCCATTTGACTTAGTGCGTGCCACGTACTATCTTCGATTTTAGTACGTGGCGCAAACTAAAAGAGGGTGCCGGACCCGTTGCCGGCTCACCACACCGGCCCTCAGACGGGAGACGCGTATGTATGCGGCCGTTGTCCGATCCTTCGATGCTCCGCCCCGCTTCGAGACGTTCCAGACCCCCTCCCCGCAGGGCGAGCACGAGATCCTCGTCGATGTCGTGGCCGCCGGGCTGCACCCGCGTGTGCGGTCCTCCGCCGACGGCTCCCACTACACCTCCGACGGCGCGCTGCCGATGGTCCCGGGCATCGATGCCGTGGGCCGCACCGGCGACGGGGAGCTGCTGTACTTCGTCGCCCCCGACGGCGCCGTGGGCACCATGGCCGAGAAGGCCGTCGTCGACCGGCGGCGCGCCATCACGCTGCCCGCGGACACCGATCCCCTCGCGGTCGCGGCGGCGATGAACCCCGGCATGTCTTCCTGGGTGGCCCTGCGCAGTCGGCTGAACCTCCAACCCGGCGTCGGCGTGCTGGTGATGGGCGCCACCGGCAACGCCGGTCGCCTCGCCGTGCAGATCGCCAAACTCCTCGGCGCCGACCGTGTCGTGGGAGCGGGCCGCTCCCACGAGCGCCTGCAACTCCTCAAGGACCTCGGCGCCGACGCGGTCGTCCCGCTCAACAGCGACAGCGACGGCGACGAGACCGCGACCGCGCTCGGCCGCGAAGCCGGAGACATCGACGTCGTCATCGACTACCTCTGGGGCCGGCCCACCGAACAGGCCGTCCCTGCGCTCCTCAAGGCCCGCACGGACCGATCAAAGGCACTGCACTGGGTCCAGATCGGCTCCATGGCCGGTCAGGAGATCAACCTGCCCTCCGCCTTCCTGCGCGCAGGCAATCTCAACCTTCTCGGGAGCGGCCAGGGTTCCGTCGGCACCCACGCCATCCTGGCCGAACTGCCCGCGCTCGCCCACGAGATCAGTACCGGCGCGCTGACCGGTGAGTCGGTGGCCGTGCCGCTGCGGCAGGTCGACGAAGCCTGGGGCATGCACGTCTCGCCGAGTCAGCGCATCGTCCTGACCAACGACTGAGGGGGACACGCCGCCCTGAAGTACGACTACGGCAGGCCCTCCTTCGGGACCCAGCCCGGTGCGTCAAGGCGTACGGGCCGGGCGCCGACCAGCGTCCTCAGGTGCGCCTCAAGGGCCGCCAGCTCGTCGGAACCGATGCGTGCCTTCCACTGCTCGCGCAGCTCGTCGAAGATCGCTTCTCCTTGTCGCAGCAGCTCGTGGCCGCGCGGGGTGACGCTCAGGCGCTTGCGGCGGCGGTCGAGCGGGTCGGTGCCCTGTGTCACGTATCCGCGCTCCTGCAGCACCGTGATGGTCTTCGCCGCCGCCTGCTTGGAGACCGACAGGCGCCGCCCGAGCTCGGAGGCGTTGTCCGCGCCGGCGGTGATCGCTCGCATCGCGAAGTCATGGACGGGACGTACGTCCTCGTAGCCGCGGCGGGCCAGCTCGGCGGTCGCGGCGTCCGCCAGCGAGCGGAACCCTCCGAGCAGCAGCAGGGCGAGATCAGCGCCGGATCGTGACATGGGGGAAGCCTACGACCATGGACAAGGACAACCTTGTTGTCTATCGTATTGGACAACAAGGTTGTCGAGCTGAGGAGAAGAATGAACGCCACGCTCCCGGGTGTCACGCACCACCGCGCTGAGGTCAACGGGACCCGGCTGCACTACGCGGCGGCGGGAACCGGCGGATCGCCGGTCCTCCTGGTCCACGGTTTCCCGGAGACCTGGTGGACCTTTCACAAGCTGATCCCGCTCCTCGCGGCGTCCCACCGGGTCTTCGCCGTCGACCTGCGCGGTTTCGGGGACTCCGGCAACGGACCGGGCGAGTACGACAGCGGGACCTCGGCCGAGGACCTGCACCTGCTCATCGAACAGCTCGACGTCGGCCCGGTCCACCTGACCGGTCAGGACATCAGCGGGGCGACCGTCTTCCGGCTGGCGGCCACCCACCCGCAGGACGTGCTCAGCCTCACCGCGATCGAGATGGGCCTGCCCGGATTCGGCCTCGAAGCGCTGGCCGACGTCACCCGCGGCGGCACCTGGTACATCGGTCTGCTCGCCGCACCCGGCATCCCCGACATGCTCCTGACCGGACGTGAGCGGGAGTTTCTGGGGGAGGCCGCGTTCCGCGCCATGAGCGCGACGCCAGGAGCCGTCAGCGACGCCGACATCGAGGAATTCGCCCGCACCTATGCCCGTCCCGACGGCTGGCGCGGCGCGATCGGCCTCTATCGGTCGATGCTGCGGGAGGGCTCCGAGATCAAGGCTCTCGCCGGCACGCACGCCCTGAAGGTGCCCGTACTCGCGGTCGGTGCGGGCGGAGGCCCCTTCACGGCCAACACCATGTCCCAGGCCGCCGCGGCAACCGACGTGAGGTCGGTGTCACTCGACGGTGTGGGGCACTACGCCGCGATGGAGGCTCCCACGGAACTGGCGACGGCCATCCTCGATTTCGTCGGAGACGTCGACGCTGCCGGGGTCCGCGACTGAACAGTCAGCTCCCGTCCTGCCCGGTACCGGCCTTGACGTCCGCATGCCCGAGGAGACGGCCACCTCTGCTCTCCGCGATCCGGATCACGTCGGTCAGGGCCTCGCTCATGCGGGCAAGGACGTAGCGGAGCTGGCCGGACGTCACATCCGGGTCGTCCAGCATGTCGGCCACGTGGTCGAGGAGGTCGCCGGCCATGCCGAGTTGGACGCTCTCGACGGTGTCGGCGGCCCGGGAGAGGCGTCCGCTGCCGTCGGTCAGGAGATAGCAGGGCTTCCCCTCGGGTCCTGCCCAGGGCAGGAGTCGGGCGGGGGTGAGGGCGTGGTGTGTCATGCGGTCAGTCCCAGGCAGTGCGTCGGGTGCGGGTGCGGGGGCAGGTGGATGCCCCGTGGAGCGATCAGCAGGGAACGGCGCCGTGCTTGTCGATGCCGTTCCTGTTCTCGGCGCTCGTGCGCGATGAGGTAGGGGCGTACGAGGTTGTGGTCCTCGCCGCGAAGGGGGCGTGCGCCGAACTGGCGCGGGGCCGGGCCCTCGGTGGGCGGGAGTGGAGGGTCGTATCCGTCCCGTGCGTCGAGGCGACGTCGTCCCGTACCGGGGGCGACGAGGCTGAGCAGCGGTTCGAAGAGGCGGGCGATGAGACCGAGCATGGCGTGACTCCGTGATCGATGTCGCGTTCTGTAGCGATCGACATACAGAGTGAAACGGCCCGTATTAGGCTCGCCAGGGGGTTCGAGGTGACAGGGCATTTGGCACAGGGGAGTTGATCTCGTGGGCACCAACTACGGCGACTGGCTCAAGGAGCAGCGCGAGGGGGCGGGGCTGACGCAGCAGCAGTTGGCCGAGGCGGCGGTGATGACTCGAACGCACATCGCGCACATCGAGGCGGGGCGCCGGGTGCCGTCGAAGGAGGACGCGCGGCGCCTGGACAACGCCCTGAACACGGGGAACGTGCTGAGCCGGTTTCTGCCGCAGGAGGAAGCGGCCGTCGCGGACTACTTCGAGGCGGCCCGGCTGCTCGAACAACAGGCGTTGATGATCCGGGAGTTCGCGCTGTCGTTCGTGCCGGGCATCCTGCAGACGGAAAGGTACGCGCGTGCGGTTCTGAGCACGTCGTTCCCTCCGGTGAGTGAAGAGGAACGTGACAGGCTCGTTGTCACACGCCTGGAGCGGGCGAAGGTCCTGGACGATCCGGTGACGCCCGTAGTGTGGGCGCTGCTGGACGAGGCGGTGCTGCGGCGGGTTGTCGGTGGCCGGGAGGTCATGGCGGAGCAGCTCATGCACATGGTCCGGCTGGTGGAGAGCGGCCGGGTGCGAGTCCAGGTGCTGCCGTTCGACGTCGGTTTCCATCCGCTCATGGAGAGCATGCTCACGCTGATGGACTTCGAGGATCAGCCACCAGTGGCGTATGGCGAGGGTTCGCACATGGGCAAGCTCCACGACTCCCCGTCTGTGGTTCGGACGTTGGAGGGGCGTTACGCTCTGGCGCTAGGCGATGCACTGCCGCTCAAGGAGTCCCTGGCCCTGCTCAGGGCTACAGCGAAGGACTATGAACACCATGACTGATCGCGTCATGATCAATGCAGCGATAGCAGCGGGCTGGAGAAGGTCCTCCTACAGCAACAGTGAGGGCGGTAGCTGCCTCGAAGTGCTCGACGGCCACCGCCAGGGCGTCCCCCTTCGCGACTCGAAGAACCCCCACGGCCCCGCAGTGATCGTCCCTGCCCCGGCCTGGTCGGCGTTCGTCACGGCGGTCAGGAGCGGCGAGTTCCCCTCCTGACCCACCGGCGGAGCCATCAGTGGTGGAACCCTGTCGCCGCGCCCTTGTCCCGGGTCAGCGGGCCCGACTGGCGGCGCAGCTCCGGGAGCAGGCGCTCCAGGTCGGCCAGGAGCAGGTCGGCCATGTCGGTCGAGAAGCCGTTGCGGCACACCACCCGGAGTACCGACAGGTCCTCGCGGTGCGGCGGGAAGGTGTACGCCGGCACCAGCCAGCCGCCCTCCCGCAGCCGCCGGGACACGTCGAAGACGTCGTACGCCGTCACGTCGTCGGCCGTTGTGAAGGCGAACACCGGCAACTGGTCGCCGCGCGTCAGCAGCCGGAAGTCGCCGAGCGCCGCCACCCGCCCGGCGAGCGAGCCCGCGATGTCCCGCGCGGACTGCTGCACGGCCCGGTAGCCCTCGCGGCCCAGCCGCAGGAACGTGTAGTACTGCGCGACCACCTGCGCGCCGGGCCGGGAGAAGTTCAGCGCGAAGGTCGGCATGTCGCCGCCCAGATAGTTGACCCGGAAGACCAGCTCCTCGGGCAGCGCGTCCGAGTTCCGCCACAGGGCCCAGCCCACGCCCGGGTAGACCAGCCCGTACTTGTGCCCCGAGGTGTTGATCGAGGCGACGCGGGGCAGCCGGAAGTCCCAGGCCAGGTCCTCGTCGAGGAAGGGCGCGACCATGCCGCCGGAGGCCCCGTCGACGTGCACCGGGATGTCGAGGCCGGTGCGCTCCTGGAGGGCGTCCAGGGCGCCGCACAGCTCGGCGATGGGCTCGTAGGAGCCGTCGAAGGTGGAGCCCAGGATGCCGACGACCCCGATCGTGTTCTCGTCGCACAGCTCGGCGGCGGCCTGCGGGTCCAGGTGGAAGCGGTCGCCCTCCATCGGGACCTGCCGGGTCTCCACCTCCCAGAAGTTGCAGAACTTGTCCCAGCAGACCTGGACGTTCACGCCCATGACGAGATTGGGCCGCACGTCCTTCGCGGGATAGCGGTCGGCGTTGCGCAGCGCCCAGCGCCGCTTCAGCGCCATCCCGGCCAGCATGCACGCCTCGCTCGACCCGGTCGTCGAGCAGCCGACGACCGCCGACGGGTCGGGCGCGTGCCACAGGTCGGCGAGCATCGCCACGCATCGCCGCTCCAGCTCGGCGGTGCGCGGGTACTCGTCCTTGTCGATCATGTTCTTGTCGCGGCACTCACTCATCAGCACCCCGGCCTGCGGCTCCATCCAGGTGGTGACGAAGGTGGCCAGGTTCAGCCGGGCGTTGCCGTCCAGCATCAGCTCGTCGTGGACCAGCCGGTACGCGCTCTCCGGCGGCAGCGGGGAGTCGGGCAGCCGGTGGGAGGGCGGGGCCTCGGTCATGCCGCCGAGCGGGTTCGCCGCCGCGTGGAAGGGGTTCACGGCGAGCCGGCGCCGGTCACGATCGTTGTCGTGGGACGGGCGGGGCCCCTGGTGCAGTGACATGCAACCGACGGTAGGTCCGGGCCCCGGACCCCGCACCCGGGGACGTACCGGCGGGCACGGGCTTGCACCTCACGTCGCGTGAGGCGGTGGTCTCCCGTCGGCGTCAGTGGACCGGTGCGAGACGGCCGGTGCCGGGGTGCCCGGCGCCGAGGTGGGCGGTGAGGAAACGGGCGGCGCGGTCGAGTGCGGCGTCCGCCTCGTCGAGACGGCCGTAGTGGAGCTGGTAGACGTGGGGGAGGCCGGGCCCGACTTCGAGCGTGACCTCGACGTCGTCGGCGCCCGCGCGGCCGGCCAGCCGGACCGCGTCGTCGAGCAGCACCTCGTTCGCACCGGCCTGCACGAGGAGCGGGGGCAGCCCGGTGAGGCCGGCGAAGACCGGGCTGGCCGGGGGGACCGTCCGGTCGCCCGCGCCGACGTAGAGATCGGCGTAGGCGCGCAGGTCGGCCTGGGTGAATATGGGGTCGGCGCCTTCCTTGGAACGGATGCTCCCTCCGGTGAGGGTGAGATCGGTCCAGGGGGAGAAGAGGACCAGGGCGGCCGGCTGTGGAAGCCCGGCCTCCCTGGCCGCGAGCAGCGTGGCGACGCTCAGCCCGCCACCGGCGGAGTCACCGGCCATCACGAGGTCCCGTGGGTCAGTACCCGTCGACAGCAGTTCGCGATAGGCGGCGAGCCCGTCGTCGACGGCCGCGGGGAAGGGGTGCTCGGGCGCCAGCCGGTAGTCCACCGACACCGCGCGCAGCCCGCCGCGGCGGGCCAGTTCGCCGACCAGTCCCGCGTGGGTGTCGGGTGAGCCGACGACGTAGCCGCCGCCGTGCAGGTAGAGCAGCCGGCCGGGGCCGGAGGCCGTGTCCGGCTCCAGCTCCAGGGCCGGCCGCCCGCCCAGGACGGTCCCGCGGGTGACCACCCCTTCCGGGGCGGGGCGGGTGAGGGCCGCGGCGAAACCCTCGCGCTGCTCTTCGGGAGTGGGCCGCGTCTCGGTGCGAGGGGCGGAACGGAGCAGGGCGTCCAGGGCGTCGCGCTGCTGTCGGGACATGCGGGGCCTCCATGGGTCGGCGTGCGAGAATGGATTCCTGGGAATTCATCTGTTCGGGCCAACCGCATTCCAGGGAAGATGATTCCTGGGAATCTACTGGAGTTTTCGTGAGCCACGTCACCCCGGCCTTCGTCGACCTGGTCCGCGTCGAGACCCGGCTCTACAACGCGGTGAGCGCCCGGCTGCGCGCCGAACAAGAGCTGGGTTTCGGACAGTTCGAACTTCTGGAGATCATCGACCGCGTGCCGGGGTGTCGCGTGCTCGACATCGCCGGCGAACTCGCGATCACCGTCGGGGCCGTCAGCAAGGCGGTCGACCGGCTGGTGGCCGCGGGCTGGTGTCTGCGGGTCGCGCACCCCCAGGACCGCCGCTCGTCCGTGCTCCGCCTGACCCCCGAGGGCGATCGGCGGCTGGCGGCTTCCCGCCCGGTGGTCGAGAGCGCCCTCGCCTCGCTGACCGCGGCGGTTACTCCCGACGATCTGAGCCGCATCGCCTCGGCCCTGGCCACCCTGCGCGCGTCCCTCGAAGCGGGCTCCCACGGCCGCCCGGGCTGAGGGGGGCGGGACGGCGACGGCCGACTCGGCGCAATCGGGAACGCACGGGCTTGCACCTCACGTCACGTGAGGCGGCAGCGTGGAGGGCGTCAGAGAAAGGAGCGGAAGTGAGCTACTCCGTGGGACAGGTGGCCGGCTTCGCCGGAGTGACGGTGCGCACCCTGCACCACTACGACGACATCGGCCTGCTCGTACCGAGCGAGCGCAGCCACGCAGGCCACCGGCGCTACAGCGACGCCGACCTCGACCGGCTGCAGCAGATCCTGTTCTACCGGGAGCTGGGCTTCCCGCTCGACGAGGTCGCCGCACTGCTCGACGATCCGGCCGCGGACCCGCGCGCGCACCTGCGCCGCCAGCACGAGCTGCTGACCGCCCGGATCGGGAAACTGCAGAAGATGGCGGCGGCCGTGGAGCACGCCATGGAGGCACGCAGCATGGGCATCAACCTCACGCCCGAGGAGAAGTTCGAGGTCTTCGGCGACTTCGACCCCGACCAGTACGAGGAGGAGGTCCAGGAACGCTGGGGCGGCACCGACGCCTACCGCCAGTCGCAGCAGAAGGCCGCCTCGTACACCAAGGAGGACTGGCAGCGTATCCAGGACGAGGCCGACGAGCTCACCCGGCGCTTCGTCGCCCTGATGGACGCCGCCGAGCCCGCCGACTCCGAGGCGGCCATGGACGCCGCCGAGGACCACCGGCAGGGCATCGCCCGCAACCACTACGACTGCGGGTACGAGATGCACACCTGCCTGGGCGACATGTACGTCTCGGACGAGCGTTTCACGCGAAACATCGACGCCGCCAAGCCGGGCCTCGCCGCCTACATGCGCGACGCGATCCTCGCGAACGCCGTCCGGCATACCCCCTGAACGGTGGCCGTGGCCCGGGTCTCACCCCCGGGTCCCACCCCGGGTCTCATTCCCGGGCCACGACCACCGCCGTCCCGTACGCGCACACCTCGGTGCCCACGTCCGCCGCCTCCGTCACGTCGAAGCGGAACGCCAGCACCGCGTTGGCCCCACGCGCGCGTGCCTGCTCGACGAGCCGCTCCATCGCCTCGTTGCGGGTCTCGACCAGCGTCTTGGTGAGTCCGCGCAGCTCACCGCCGACCAGCGACTTCAGCCCGGCGCCGATCTGGCTCCCCAGGTGCCGGGAGCGCACGGTCAGTCCGAAGACCTCCCCGAGCACCTCCTGCACGCGGTGGCCCGGCAGTTCGTTCGTGGTCACGACGAGCACTTCGGGCTGCGGACCCTGGCCGCCGCCGTATTCTTCAATACCCATGGTTCACAGGCTTCCCCCGGGAACGTCACAGCGCACCCCGAGGAGCCCGGTGGAACCTGGGGTGCCACGGCTGCGTTGTACGTTTGGGCAGCCAGGTCCAGCCCGCCTCCCCCAGCAGCAGGAGCCACAATCCCGTGACCACCCTTGCGCTCGGTCCCGAGTGGATCAGCCCGGACTATCTGATCGAGACGTTCAGTCTGCCGGGCATCCTGCTCATCGTCTTCGCCGAGTCCGGACTCTTCGCCTTCCTGCCCGGCGACTCGCTGCTGTTCACCGCGGGCCTCTTCGTCGCCCAGGGCCAGTACATCAGCCAGCCGCTGTGGCTGGTGTGCACGCTGATCGTGGCCGCCGCCGTCCTCGGCGACCAAGTCGGTTACATGATCGGCAAGTTCTTCGGTCCCAGGCTTTTCAGCCGTCCCAACTCCAAGCTCTTCAAACAGGAGAATCTGGAGAAGGCACACGAGTTCATGGACAAGTACGGTCCCAAGGCGATCGTCCTGGCGCGCTTCGTCCCGATCGTGCGCACCTTCGCGCCCATCGTGGCGGGCGCCGGCCGCATGAAGTACCGCACCTTCCTCACGTACAACGTCATCGGCGGCGTCGCCTGGGGCACCGGCGTCACCCTCGCGGGCTACTGGCTCGGCCAGATCGAGTTCATCCGGGCCCACGTCGAGGGCATCCTCGTCCTGATCATCCTGGTCTCGGTCGTCCCGATCGCCATCGAGTACCTGCGGGAACGCAAGAAGAAGCAGCGCGCCGCGGCGGCGGAACCGACCTCTCCGGCGCCCCAGCAGCAGCACCAGCACCAGCATCAGTACCCGGTCATGGACGACGCCACGACCCAGCTCCGCCGCGTGGACCCGTACGACCAGCCGCAGCAGCCCCAGCAGCCTCAGCAATACCAGCAGCCGCAGCAGTACCAGCAGCCCCCGCAGCAGCCGTACGCCCAGCAGTACCCGCAGGGATACGGCCAGCAGCCCTACGGAGACCAGCAGGGCGGGCAGTACCCGTACAACGGGGAGTACTGACAGCACTCCCCGAGCTGTGCGGCGCCCCACCGGACCCGGCGCTAGAACCCCCGGGTCCGTTTGGCCGCCCGCCTGCCCGCGGCACTCGCCGCACCCGGCACCTTCAGGAACAGCCGCGAGATCTCCCCGCCCAGGTTCACCCCGATCGCGATGGCCATCGCCAGCGCCACCGCGCTGGACAGCGACAGCAGCCCCTGGTCGACCTCGCTCTGCGCGATCCCCAGCAGACCGAAGTACGTCGCCGAACCGGGCAGCAGCGGCCCGATCGCCGCGGTCGTGTACGGCAGCGCCGACGCGAACCGGTACCGGGACATGAGCTGCCCGAACAGGCCGACGAGACCCGCCGCGGCGGCCGTGGAGGCCACCGGCGAGATGTCGCCCGCGTGGTGCATGGCACCGAACACGCACCAGGCGATGCCGCCGTTCAGGGTCACCGCCAGCACGGTGGATCGTTCCTGCTGGAGCAGGATCGCGAAGGCCAGCGACAGGAGCATCGCGCCGAAGATCTGCACGAACGGTTCGTCGCCCGAGCCCAGCTTGGCGTCCGGGTTGAGCTCGGCGCCCAACTGGACGCCGAAGTACAGCACCACCAGCACCCCGGCGACGATGCTGACGAAGAAGTACATGACCTCCAGCAGACGCGCCGCGGCGGTGATGTAGAAGCCGGTCAGACCGTCCTGCACCCCCGCGACCAGCGCCCGCCCCGGCAGCAGCGCGAACAGCCCACCGGTGATGACCGCGGACGCCTTCACGTCGACGTGCGTCACCGTCAGCGCGACGCCCATCGCGGCGGGCGGCATCGCCGCCACCGCGAACTGGTAGAACTCCGGCAGCCCGCGCCCGGCACACAGCCACGCCAGCCGGTCGCCGAGCATCGAGCCGAACATCGCCGCGAAGAACACGGTCAGTCCGCCACCGACCAGCAGCGAGGCGCCGCCCGCGAGCAGACCGCTCGCCACGGTCAGCACCCATGTGGGGTACGGGTGCCGGTTGCGGCGGATCTCCGCGAGGCGCCGGTAGGCCTCCTCCAGGGAGATGTTGGTCTCCGGGTCCGAGAGGTCGTCCACCAGATGGAAGACGGCCGCGAGCCGCGTGTAGTCGGTGCCCCGCCGGCGTACCGTGCGCGACGCCGTCACCGGGTCGTCCACCAGCGACGGCTGGTAGGAGATCGCCAGCAGGGTGAACGTGACGTTCGGCTCGCAGCGGTCCAGGCCGTAGGACCGGCAGACGGCGAACATCGCCGCCTCCACGTCCTCGGCGCCCTCACCGCCCGCCAGCAGCAGCTCCCCGATACGCAGGGTCAGGTCGAGCACGCGCGGCACCGCGGGGCCGGTCTCGTCGTCGTGCTTCTGCGAGGGCTCGGGCGCGGGCCGCTCGGCCACCGGCATCCGCAGCATGGCGCGCATCCGGTCCTGCCAGGGCACGTCCGTCAGGTTGATCGCCGGGAAGCCGCTCGCCGGGGTGAAGGCGGTCGGGGCGGTCCAGGCGCTGTGCGTGCTCGGCAGGGTGAAGGCCGAGCCCTCGGCGTCCGCGGGCGCGCCCGGCGGCGCCTCCAGCCCGTCGGGCAGCGAGAACTCCGAGGTCGTCTCGGACTCCGTGTCCGCGTGCCGCGAGAAGGCCAGCCCCTGCGGGATCTCGAACTCGGACGTCGTCGACGACTCCCCGTCGAGCGACGCCGCGACCCCACTGGGCTGCTGGAAGGCGCTGCGGGCCTCGTCCGTCTGCGGCTTGCGGTCCTCCGCCTCCGTCACCTCACGACTCTCCCTGGATACCCGGTTCGAACACACCCTCCTGTAGCCCTCAGTATGCGCAACCAAACGCGAACGGGCCGCACGCGTGTGCGTGCGGCCCGTTACGGGAGGGGCGCCTGTTCAGTGGCCGCCCTGGTCCTTGAATCGCTTGTACGACCGCTCGATCTCGGCCTCGGCGTCGGTGCGGCCCACCCAGTCGGCGCCCTCGACGGACTTGCCGGGCTCCAGGTCCTTGTAGACCTCGAAGAAGTGCTGGATCTCCAGGCGGTCGAACTCCGACACGTGGTGGATGTCCCGCAGGTGCTCCACGCGCGGGTCGGTCGACGGCACGCACAGCAGCTTGTCGTCGCCGCCGGCCTCGTCCGTCATCCGGAACATGCCGATCGCGCGGCAGCGGATGAGGCAGCCCGGGAAGGTCGGCTCGTCCAGGATGACCAGCGCGTCCAGCGGGTCACCGTCCTCGCCGAGGGTGTTCTCGACGAAGCCGTAGTCGGTCGGGTAGGCGGTCGAGGTGAAAAGGCGGCGGTCCAGGCGGATACGACCGGTCTCGTGGTCCACCTCGTACTTGTTCCGCGAACCCTTCGGGATCTCGATCGTGACGTCGAACTCCACCGGACGCTCCTCCATGATCAGCACATAGTTCTGGTGGTTAAGTGTCCCTCACGCAGGTGTGTGATCGCGAAAGGGGCTGGTGATCGTGCCAGAGCTGAGGCCTTGGCGGACCGCGAGACCGCATGTGGTGCGGGCCGCGGGCGTCGTACGTCCCCGTGTGGCACGCGTCGCCCGGGCCGCCGGACCGCGGGTCGCGCGGTTCGCACGGGCCACGGCGCCGCGGTTCGCACGGGCCACGATGCCGCGGCTTGCCCGGATCACGAGGCCGAAGACCTGGCAGTACACCGCCGGTGCCGCCACCGCCGGGCTGGCACTCGCCGCCGGTGTGGTGACCGCCGCCGGCCCCTGGGACTCCACGGGTCAGCGTACGGCCGAGCGGGACCGGGCCGTCGCCCTCGAGCGCACGCGTGGCACAGATCACGGTCGCGGACCCGGGGCTTCTGGGCCCCGCCCCGCGCCCAGCGCCGGAGCCGTACTGGCCGGCCTCGGCGACGGCTCCGCGCCGGGCGGCGTCAAGGCGGCGCCCCGCGGCACGGCCCTCGCGGACCTCCTCGACCCCCTGCTGAAGGACGACCCCGCGCTCGGCGAGCACCGCTCGGCGGCCGTCGTCGACCTCACCACCGGCAAGCGCCTCTACGGCCTCGGCGCCGACGTCCCCCTCACCCCCGCCTCCACCACGAAGATCGCCACCGCCGTCGCCGCCCTCACCGCCCTCGGCCCCGACCACCGCCTCACCACCCGCACCGCCCTGGAGGCCGACACCGGCGAACTCGTCCTGGTCGGCGGCGGCGACCCCACCCTCACCGCGCGCAAGGACGCCCGGGGCCTCGCGAGCCTGCGCACCCTCGCCGAGAAGACAGCCGCCGCCCTGAAGAAGCGCGACGTGCGCAAGGTGACGCTGTCCTACGACACGACGCTCTACGCCGGTACGGAAACGCACCCGATCGGGGTCAACGAGAACCTCGCCCAGGTCACCGCGCTGATGGCCGACGAGGCCCGCACCGACGACTCCACCAGCGGCCCCGCCCCCCGGGTGCCCGACCCGGCCGCCGACGCCGCCCGCACCTTCGCCGGCTTCCTGAAGCAGCACGGCATCACCGCCTCGGCCCCCGGCCCCTCCAAGGCCACGAACCGCGCCGACACCCTCGCCAAGGTCTCCTCGCCCCCGCTGTCGGCCCTGGTCGAGCGGATGCTGACCAACAGCGACAACGACCTCGCCGAGGCCCTGGCCCGCCACACCGCCGTGGCGACCGGCAAGCCCGCCGACTTCGACGGGGCGGGCGCCGCGATCGCGGTCCGGCTGAAGCAGCTCGGCCTTCCGGTGCGCGGCGCGCGGTTCCACGACGGAAGCGGCCTGGACCGCGCCGACCGGGTCTCCGCCGAGCTGCTCACCGCCCTGCTGGCCGAGGCGGCCGACCCGGCCCGCCCCCGGCTGCGCCCGGTCCTCACGGGCCTCCCCGTCGCCCACTTCACCGGCACACTGGCCGGCCGTTACACGGACGGCGCAGCGGGCCTCGTCCGCGCCAAGACAGGCACCCTGACGGGCGTGAACACCCTCGCCGGCACGGTGACCACCCCCGACGGCCGCCTCCTGGCCTTCGCCTTCCTGGCCAACGACACGAGGGACCCCTGGGCGGCCCAGTCGGCTCTGGACAGAGCGGCGACGGCGCTGGCGTCGCCGTAGCCGCGGGCAGTCGTGCCGCTGGGGCGGCACGGGTGGGCGCGGCGGCACCGCAACGCGGGGTGCCCAGGCACGGACCTCGCCCCCGCCGACCTCGTACGCACCCCCGGGCACCGCACAGCCTGCCCCCAGCGGCAGCGCTCCCGTACCGTTGACGCATGACGAGCATCGGCGCACATTCCGGCATGGTCGACTGGAACCTCGCGGTGGCGACCGCGACCCGGCTCGTACGGCCGGGCCCCGAGGTGAGCCGTGACGAGGCCAGAGCCGTCGTCGCGGAACTCCGCCGCCATGCCAAGGTCTCGGAGGAACACGTCCGGGGCTTCACCCGTATGGCCACCGACGAGATCCACGACACCCCCGTCCTCGTCGTCGACCGCCCGGGGTGGGTCCGGGCGAACGTCGCCGGGTTCCGGGAGATCCTCAAACCCCTGCTGGAGAAGATGCAGGAGCGGCGCGGCGACGGCGCGGGCAACGCGGTCCTCGGCGCCGTCGGCGGCAAGGTCACCGGCGTGGAGCTGGGCATGCTGCTGTCGTTCCTGTCCTCCCGCGTCCTCGGCCAGTACGAGACGTTCGCCCCGGCCACCCGCGAACTGCCCGCGGGCGCGAACGGCGGCGGCCGGCTGCTGCTGGTCGCGCCGAACATCGTGCACGTCGAGCGTGAACTCGACGTCGAACCCCACGACTTCCGCCTGTGGGTGACCCTGCACGAGGAGACCCACCGCACGCAGTTCACCGCCGTGCCCTGGCTGCGCGACCACCTCGAGGGCGAAATCCAGTCGTTCCTCGCGGAGACCGACGTCGACCCCATGACCGTCCTCGAGCGGGTCCGCGAGGCCGCCCAGACCCTCGCCGGGGGCCGCCCCGAGGCGGAGGAGGACGACGGTGGCCGGTCGCTGGTGGAGCTGGTGCAGACCCCGGCCCAACGGGAGGTCCTGGGCCGTCTCACCGCCGTGATGTCCCTCCTGGAGGGCCACGCCGACTTCGTGATGGACGGGGTGGGCCCGGAGGTCGTGCCGAGCGTCGGGGAGATCCGCGAGAAGTTCCAGCAGCGCCGCGCCAAGGGCGCCTCCCGCCTCGACATGGCGCTGCGCAAGCTGCTCGGCCTGGACGCCAAGCTCCGCCAGTACCGGGACGGCGAACGCTTCGTGCGGGCCGTCGTCGACGAGTGCGGCATGGACGGTTTCAACCGTGTCTGGACCTCGCCCAACACCCTCCCCACCAAGTCGGAGATCGCCAAACCGGCGGACTGGATCGCGCGGGTGCACCGCAAGCCGGAGTCGTGAGCCCCGCGGGCGGGGCGTGAACGATTCCGGCCGACGGCAGGCGAACGCCCCTCCAATCACCCGTCCGAGGGACCGTGAGCCTTCGGCAGGCGTGCGATGCTCGGGGAACGGCCTGTTTCTGTCACCATCTACACACTCTGCGTGACCGAGCCTCGGGCTCATCCCCGAAAATTTCATGAAGGGCACCGGACATGGGTCCCCATCCTGCGGTCGCGGCGATACGCCTGGCGGTCCGCCGCGTCCTCCACGACGTCCTCTCCGAAATCCTCACCGAACCGAACACCACGGCCGGCGTCCCCGCCGCGACGGCCGCCGAACGAACGCCAGAACGCATCCCCGAGCGCGCACCCGAACGTACTCCCGGGCGCGCGCCCGCGCTCCCGACGGCGCCGCTCGTGCTCGTGGCGTGCTCCGGTGGCGCCGACTCGATGGCGCTCGCCTCCGCCCTCGCCTTCGAGGCCCCCCGGCTCGGCATCCGGGCCGGCGGCGTCACCGTCGACCACGGCCTGCAGAACGGCTCCGACCTGCGCGCCGAAGAGGTCGTCCTGCGCCTGCGCGAACTCGGCCTCGACCCCGTGGAGGCCACCGCCGTGAGCGTCGGCCGCGCGGGCGGGCCCGAAGCCGCCGCCCGCGACGCCCGCTACGCCGCCCTGGACGCCGCCGCCGCCCGCCACCGGGCCGCCGCCGTCCTGCTCGGCCACACCCGCGACGACCAGGCCGAGACCGTCCTGCTGGGCCTCGCCCGCGGCTCCGGCATCCGCTCCCTGTCGGGCATGGCCGCGGTCTCGGGGGCCGACGGCCGTTACCGGCGCCCCTTCCTCCAGGTCGACCGGCAGACCGCCCGCAAGGCCTGCATGGTCCAGTCCCTCCCCGTCTGGGACGACCCGCACAACGCCGACCCCGCGTACACCCGTTCCCGGCTGCGCCACGAGGGCCTGCCCGCCCTGGAGAAGGCCCTCGGCAAGGGCGTCGTCGAGGCCCTCGCCCGTACGGCCCAACTCTCCCGGGACGACGCCGACGCCCTCGACACCTGGGCCCGCCAGGCCGAGGCCGGCGTCCGCGACGCCACCGGCGTCCTGGAGTGCGCGGGGCTCTACGCCCTGCCGCCCGCCGTACGCCGTCGGATCCTGCGCCGCGCCGCCATCGAGGCCGGTGCCCCCGCCGGCGCGCTGTTCGCCCGTCACCTCGAGGAAGTCGACCGGCTGATCACCGGCTGGCGCGGCCAGGGGGCCATCAACCTCCCCGGCAAAGTCGTCGCCCGGCGGCAGGGTGGCAGACTGGTGATTCGGCAAGGCTGAATCCGGCCGGTGGGACGACCGAAAGTGATGCGGGTGGACGCGAACGACATGGGTGCCGACCTCGAGAAGGTACTCATCACCAAGGAAGAGATCGACGCGAAGCTGGTCGAGCTGGCCGCGAAGATCGACGCGGAGTACGCGGGCAAGGACCTGCTCATCGTCGGTGTGCTCAAGGGCGCGGTGATGGTCATGGCCGACCTCGCCCGGTCGTTGTCCACCCCCGTCACGATGGACTGGATGGCGGTGTCCTCGTACGGCGCGGGCACCCAGTCCTCCGGCGTGGTGCGGATCCTCAAGGACCTCGACACCGACATCAAGGGCAGGCACGTCCTGATCGTCGAGGACATCATCGACTCCGGACTGACCCTGTCCTGGCTGATCTCCAACCTCGGCTCGCGCGAGCCCGCCTCCCTCAAGGTGTGCACGCTGCTGCGCAAGCCCGACGCCGCGAAGGTCGCCATCGAGGTGGAGTGGGTCGGCTTCGACATCCCCAACGAGTTCGTCGTCGGCTACGGCCTCGACTACGCCGAGAAATACCGCAACCTTCCGTTCGTCGGTACGCTCGCGCCCCACGTGTACGGCGGCTGACGCGGCCTGTAACGCGTTTCACGGCGTTTCGCCGGGCGGACCGGGAACCCCGGAGGCCCTCGCGCCGTTGAAGCATGCAGACGGGACGTCAACCCTCCCGTGCGGCTGAGAGCCGCCGCGCTGGGGTACCGTCAGAAGAACTGTCTTTTCAAACTCACTATGGCAGGAGGGACGGGGCGACACCGCTCCGTGTGGATGGACGTGAAGCGATACTTCCGTGGGCCAATCATGTGGATCGTGCTGGCCGTCCTTGCCGTGGTCGTGTTGATGCAGGTCGTTGGCTCGTCCGGCGGCTACAAGACGGTGGACACCGGCCAGGTCGTCCAGGCGATCAACGACAACAAGGTCGAGTCGGCCAAGCTGACCACCGGCGACGAGCAGACCATCAAGGTTCAGCTCAAGGACGGCACAAAGGTCGAGGACAGCTCGAAGATCCAGGCGAGCTACATCGGCGACCAGGGCGTCGACATCGCCAACACCCTGCAGAACAAGTACCAGGACAAGCAGATCCCCGACGGCTACACCGTGTCGCCGTCGAAGCAGAACCCCTTCGTGGGCATCCTGCTCTCCCTGCTCCCGTTCGTCCTGATCGTCGTCGTCTTCCTGTTCCTGATGAATCAGATGCAGGGCGGCGGCAGCCGCGTGATGCAGTTCGGCAAGTCCAAGGCCAAGCTCATCACCAAGGACACCCCCAAGACGACGTTCTCCGACGTCGCCGGTTCCGACGAGGCCGTCGAGGAGCTCCACGAGATCAAGGAGTTCCTCCAGGAGCCGGCCAAGTTCCAGGCCGTCGGCGCCAAGATTCCCAAGGGCGTGCTGCTGTACGGCCCGCCCGGCACCGGCAAGACCCTGCTCGCGCGTGCTGTCGCGGGTGAGGCGGGCGTGCCGTTCTACTCGATCTCGGGTTCCGACTTCGTCGAGATGTTCGTCGGTGTCGGTGCCTCCCGAGTGCGAGACCTGTTCGAGCAGGCCAAGGCGAACGCCCCGGCCATCGTCTTCGTCGACGAGATCGACGCGGTCGGCCGCCATCGCGGCGCCGGCCTCGGCGGCGGTCACGACGAGCGCGAGCAGACCCTGAACCAGCTCCTCGTCGAGATGGACGGCTTCGACGTCAAGGGCGGCGTGATCCTCATCGCCGCGACGAACCGGCCCGACATCCTCGACCCGGCGCTGCTGCGCCCCGGCCGCTTCGACCGGCAGATCGCCGTCGACCGTCCGGACATGCAGGGCCGTCTGGAGATCCTCAAGGTCCACCAGAAGGGCAAGCCGGTCGCCCCCGACGTCGACCTGTCGGCCGTCGCCCGCCGTACGCCCGGCATGACCGGCGCCGACCTGGCCAACGTGCTGAACGAGGCCGCCCTGCTGACGGCCCGCAGCAACCAGAAGCTGGTCGACAACCACATGCTGGACGAGGCGATCGACCGTGTGGTCGCGGGCCCGCAGAAGCGGACCCGGATCATGTCGGACAAGGAGAAGAAGATCACCGCGTACCACGAGGGCGGCCACGCCCTGGTCGCGGCGGCCTCACCGAACTCCGACCCGGTCCACAAGATCACCATCCTGTCGAGAGGCCGGGCCCTCGGTTACACGATGGTGCTCCCGGACGAGGACAAGTACTCGACCACGCGCAACGAGATGCTCGACCAGCTCGCCTACATGATGGGCGGCCGCGCGGCCGAGGAACTGGTCTTCCACGACCCGACGACGGGTGCCGCCAACGACATCGAGAAGGCCACCGGTCTGGCTCGTGCGATGGTCACGCAGTACGGCATGACCGAGCGGCTCGGCGCGATCAAGTTCGGCGGCGACAACTCCGAGCCCTTCCTCGGGCGTGAGATGGGTCACCAGCGCGACTACTCGGAAGAGGTCGCCGCGCTGGTCGACGAGGAGGTCAAGAGGCTCATCGAGACGGCGCACAACGAGGCCTGGGAGATCCTGGTCGAGAACCGCGACGTCCTCGACAACCTCGTCCTCGCGCTGCTGGAGAAGGAGACGCTGGGCAAGGAGGAGATCGCCGAGGTCTTCGCCCAGATCGTCAAGCGCCCGGCCCGGCCCGCCTGGACCGGCTCCTCCCGCCGTACGCCCTCGACCCGGCCGCCGGTGCTCTCCCCCAAGGAGCTCGCACTGACGAACGGAGCGAACGGCGCGACGGCGGCGATCTCCACCGCCAAGAGCACCACGGTGGAGCCCGCCCCGGCACCGGAACGAGCTCCGGAGGACCGCCCGGAGAGCTGACAGGCACCCCGGCGGCCCCACCGGGCCCGGAATGTATGCCGACCGCAGGACGGATCAGGAACGAGGCACCAGATGACCGACCCCGTGACGTTGGACGGCGAGGGCCAGATCGGCGAGTTCGACGAGAAGCGGGCCGAGGACGCCGTACGCGAGCTGCTCATCGCGGTCGGCGAGGACCCGGACCGCGAGGGCCTGCGGGAGACTCCGGCGCGTGTGGCGCGGGCGTATCGGGAACTCCTCGCGGGACACACGCAGGAGCCCGAGGACGTGCTGACGACGACGTTCGACATCGGGCATGACGAGATGGTCCTGGTGAAGGACATCGAAATCGTCAGTCTGTGCGAGCATCACATGCTGCCGTTCCACGGTGTGGCGCACATCGGGTACATCCCGGCAGCGAGCGGCAAGATCACCGGCCTGTCGAAACTCGCGCGGCTGGTCGAGGTCTTCGCGCGTCGCCTGCAGGTGCAGGAACGTCTCACCACGCAGGTCGCCGACTCTCTCATGCGGATCCTGGAGGCCCGAGGCGTGATCGTCGTCGTCGAGGCCGAGCACATGTGCATGTCGGTACGCGGGGTTCGCAAGCCGGGGGCCAAGACCACGACGTCGGCGGTGCGCGGGCAGCTGCGGGACGCGACGACCCGGGCCGAGGCAATGAGCCTGATACTGGCACGCTGACCTGATTGTCAGTGGTGCCCGATATCGTCCTTGGTCAGTGAGTCGATCGCTGATCAAGGGGGGATCGCGGTGGCGTACGGCCTGCCCAGCAAACAGACGGTGAACACCGTCGAGGGACGCTCGCAGGCGCGGAGTGTACGGGTGGGGTGCCGCCTGTGGATGTTGGACGGGGCGCGTACGGTTCCGACCACGGTCGCGGCGGTCACCACCACCCGCGCTCGCGCAGTGGTGGACGCCGTGACCGATCATCTGACGTTCACCGTGGCGCCCGACCAGTTGCTGGGTACGCCCGACGGGTGGGTTCACGCGCGGGACGCCACGGGAACCGTGCTCGCCTGGACGCAGGCACGGAAGTTGTGTCGCACCCGGTTCACCGTCAAGCCGGGTTATGAGCTGGGCTATCTGATCGGAGCCAACTGCGCGGACGGGACCGTCGGCAGGAACTACGTCTCGTTGGTGGTCAATGACGAGGCCTTCGCCTCGGCACTATGCGGCGTGCCTCACGGCCGTGACCGGACTGCCCGCCCGTCTGGAGGCGGTGACGCGACCTTCTGGTTACCTTCAGCGGGACGTTCCGGGCTTTCGCGTCCGTGTCGTGTCGTCCTACCTGGCCGATCTGATGAGGCAGTACGTGGGTGGCGATGCGCACCACATGCGGCAGCGGTTCCCCAGGGTGGTCCTCCGGGACAGGGAAACCTTCGAGGGCTTCCTGGACGGCTACACGGACGGCGACGGCTTCCGTTCCAAGAGGTGGTCGGGTCGAGTGCTCGTTAGCGGGAACGTGGCGTTCCTTTCGGACCTGGCACAGGTGCTGGGCGCGCGGTTCACTCCGCGGACCAATGGCCTGGCGTCGCATCTGGTCGTGGTCGACGGTTGGTCCTCGCGCGGTGCTTTCAAGGCCGAGCGGCACCCTTTGCAACTCCGGGAGTCCTGCTGGACTCAGGTCCACGAGGTGCGGCTGCGGACCACCGCGAACAAGCCATTCACCCTCTACAACTACCGACTCGAACCACACCCCGGCTTCCTGGTCAACGGACATCTGGTCCGCCAGCCCTGGTGAGCCGGGTATGTCACGCCGCTGACGCCGTGCCCGGGTGGTCGTCGTCCTCGTCCTCCGGGAGCTTGCAGACCCGCTCCATGAAGACCGCGGCCGCTATGACGGCGATGCCCGCCACGACCGAGAGGCCGGCGTAGATGGCCTGGTCGCGGCGGGCCGGGATGTCGAGGTACTCCAGCAGGAAGACGCCGGTGCCGCCGTACATACCGGCGACGAGGGCGGCCACCAGGGCGCTGGCCTGGCCGAAGACGACCGCGCGGGCCGCCATCATCGGGTCGACGCCCTTGGCGCCCTGGACGCGCTCCCGCTGGGCCTTGAGGCGGGCGCGGATCGACAGGGCCGTGGCCAGCAGGATCACGGCGATCAGGGCGAGGACGACGGGCGCGGCCAGGGGGACGCTCGGGAGGCTCCCGAGCGAGTTCCACAGGCGGGCGCCGGCCCAGGACAGAATCCCGGCGACGACGAACACGCCGGCCAGCACCCTGATGCGCAGCTCTTTCACGGTGTCCCGGTGTCCCTTCGGTTCCCCTGCGTGGTCGTCCTGACCTCGTCGACCTTAACGACTACTCGGGCAGGTGGAGTTCCAGGTCGGCGCGGGCCGCGACGCCTTCGCGGGTGACGGAGTCCAGGAGGTCGGCGACCGTGCCCTGTCCGGGCAGCCGGGCCTCGGGGTCCACGTCGAGCCAGGGGGCGAGCACGAAGGCGCGTTCGTGGGCGCGCGGGTGGGGGAGGGTGAGCTGCGGATCGTCGGAGACGACCTCGGCGTAGGCGACGATGTCGACGTCCAGGGTGCGCGGGCCCCAGTGCTCGTCACGGACGCGGTGGAAGGCCTCCTCGACCGCGTGCGCGCGCTCCAGGAGGGAGGACGGGGGCAGGGTGGTCTTCACGACCACGACCGCGTTGAAGTACGCCGGCTGACTGCCGGGGTCGACACCCCACGGCTCCGTCTCGTACACCGGAGAGACCCCTTTGACGCGTACGCCCGGGGTGTCCTCCAGGGCGTCGATCGCGCCCTGCAGGGTCTCCAGGCGGTTGCCGAGGTTGGCGCCGAGGGCGATCACGGCGCGTTTGGGGTTGGACAGGGTGGTGTCCGCGGCGTCGACCTGCTCGATGACGGAGGCGGGCACGGGCTGGACGGTCGGGTCGCTCGGACCGTGGGCGAAGGGGGCGCTCATACACGGCTCCGGATGATGGTGACGGTCACGTCGTCGAAGGGCACGGTGATCGGCGCGTCCGGCTTGTGGACGCAGACCTCGACCTCCTCGACCCCTTCGTGCTTCAGACAGACCTGGGCGATGTGCTCGGCGAGCGTCTCGACGAGGTTCACCGGCTCGCCCTCCACGACGGCCACGACCTCCTCGGCGACGATGCCGTAGTGCACGGTCTTCGCCAGGTCGTCGTCGGCCGCGGCCGGGCGGGTGTCCAGGCCAAGGACTATGTCCACGAGGAAGGTCTGGCCGTCCTCGCGTTCCCTGGGGAACACACCGTGGTGCCCGCGGGCCTTCAGGCCGCGCAGCGCGACACGATCCACGCGAATCACTCCTGCAGTCGTCGGTCTCGGCCGGTCGTACCACGTGCGGGCGGTACGGCGGCCCCAGTCGAATCTACCCGCGGGCACCGACAGTGCCGGGCCACGGGGGGTGTGGGGGCGGGCGGGGAGCGGCAGGTTTCACCGTGCGTTTTCCCTGGCGGCCCCGGTGGATCACGGGTTGGTAGCCGCATTTACCCGCCGTCCGTGATTCCAACCACTTCTCGGCACCCCGGGTCGGATCGGGTCAGGTCAGGTCAGGTCAGGTCCGGTCGGGTCCGGTCAGGGAGGGGTGTCCTCGCCGTCCCCGTCGTCGGTGTCGTCGGTCTCCGCCAGCACGGGGGAGGCGTGGTGGGACCAGAGCTTCCAGCCGGCGGGTGTGCGCCGGAACGTGTTGGTGGCGACCACGAGCTGGCCGACGAGCGGGCCCAGCTCCTCGTCGCCGTCGGGGGCGGGGCCGCCGCTGAGGATGTTCTCGGTGCAGGTGACCACGGCGGTGTCGCCGGTGACGGAGACGTGCACGTCGGTGAGGAAGAACTGGATGTAGTCGGTGTTCGCCATGATCAGCGCGTAGGACCGCAGGACCTCGCCGCGACCGGTGAGGACCGGCCAGCCGGGGTGCACGCAGGAGACCACACCGGCGTCGGCCGGGTCGTGGTAGGTCTCGTCGACGCCCAGGTCGGACGGGGTGAGCCAGAACTCGGAGACCTTCTCGAAATCGCCCTCCTCCAGCGCCTCGTAGAAGGCGGTGTTGGCGGCCTCGACCTGTTCGACGTCGAGGTGCGGCGCGTTCACCGGGCTCCTTCGACGGCGCGGGCGACCCGTACGGCGTCGGCCGTGGCGCGGACCTCGTGGACGCGCACGGCCCACGCGCCGGCGTGCGCCGCGAGGGCGGAGACCGCGGCGGTGGCCGCGTCGCGCTCGCGCGCGGGGGGCGGGGACGCCTCCGGGCCGGCCAGGACCCGGCCCAGGAACCGCTTGCGGGAGGCGGCGACCAGGAGGGGGTGGCCGAGGCCCAGCAGGCGGTCGAGGTGGGCGAGGAGGACGAGGTCGTGCCCGGCGTCCTTGGAGAAGCCGAGGCCGGGGTCGACGACCACGCGGTCGGGTGCGATGCCGCCCTCCAGGACCGTCTCCACGCGCGCGTGCAGTTCGTCGATCACCTCGGTGACGACGTCGTCGTAGACGCCCCTGACGTTGCCGCCCTCCAGGAGGCCGCGCCAGTGCATGACGACGAAGGGGGCGCCGGTGCCGGCGACGACCGGGATCATCCGGGGGTCGGCGAGGCCGCCGCTGACGTCGTTGACGAGGGCGGCGCCGGCGGCGAGGGCCTGCTCGGCGACGGAGGCGCGCATGGTGTCGACGGAGACCGGGACGCCCTCGGAGGCCAGGCCGCGCACGACCGGGACCACGCGCCTGAGTTCCTCGTCCTCGTCGACGCGGGTGGCGCCCGGGCGGGTGGACTCGCCGCCGACGTCCACCAGGTCGGCGCCCTCGGCGACCAGGTCGAGGCCGTGCTTGATGGCGGCCGTGGTGTCGAAGAAGCGGCCGCCGTCGGAGAACGAGTCGGGGGTCACGTTGACCACCCCCATGACCGCGCAGCGGTCCCATGCGGTCAGTCCCGCGAGGTGGCGGCGGCGGCCGGTCTGCTTGCTCATGTGTTCAGCGTAGGCGGTCGCGTGGGGAGGTGTCCGTGGCGGGAAACGTGCCCGCAGGGGCGCCGTACGGGCGTCCGGCGGCGCAGGAACCGTGGCAGCGGCACCGCGAGGGTGACGAACCCCTCGGCCTGCATCGCGGCGAGGCCGATGCGGGGGAGGTCGGCCGAGGCGCGGTAGACGACGAAGCGCGGCTCCCACCGGGGGCGGAACTTGGCGTTGAACTTGTACAGGGACTCGATCTGAAACCACCGGGACAGGAACACCAGCAGACCGCGCCACGCCCGCAGGACCGGCCCCGCGCCGATCTTCTCGCCGCGCGCGAGCGCCGCGCGGAACATCGCGAAGTTCAGCGATACCCGCGCGATGCCCAGCTTCGGGGCGGCCCGGAGCGCGGCCACGATCAGGAGTTCGTTCATGCCGGGGTCGGCCGCGCGGTCGCGGCGCATGAGGTCCAGGGACACCCCGTCCCTGCCCCACGGCACGAAGTGCAGGACCGCCTTGAGGTCGCCGTACTCGCCCGGCGCGTTGCCCGGCGCGTCGCCTGGCGCGTTGCCCGGCCCGTTGCCCGGCGCGTTGCCCGGTTCGTCGTCCTGCTTGTGTGCCGTCGCGATCAGGCAGTCCCCGTCGGCGGGGTCGCCGACGCGGCCCAGGGCCATGGAGAAGCCCCGCTCGGTGTCGGTGCCGCGCCACGCGTCGGCGGCGCGGCGGACGCGGTCCAGTTCGGCGTCGGAGAGGTCAGCCACGCGCCGTACCCGGGTCTCGTAACCGGCGCGCTCGATGCGCTTGACCATCTGGCGCACGTTGCGCATCGGGCGGCCGGCCAGGGAGAAATCCGCGACGTCCACCACCGCCTCGTCGCCGAGTTCGAGCGCGTCGAGCCCGGTCTCGCGGGTCCACACCTCGCCGCCGGTCTCGGAACAGCCCATGACGGCCGGGGTCCAGGAGTGGGCTTGGGCCTCGTCCATGAAGCGTTCGATGGCGCCCGGCCAGGCCTCGACGTCGCCTATGGGGTCGCCGCCGGCCAGCATCACACCGGAGACCACGCGGTAGGTGACCGCCGCCTTGCCGCTGGGGGAGAAGACGACGCCCTTGTCGCGGCGCAGCGCGAAGTGGCCGAGGGAGTCCCGGCCGCCGTGCCTGGCCAGCAGGGCGCGCAGCCGCGTCTCGTCGTCCTCGGTGAGGCGCGCGGCCGGGTGTTCGGGGCGGAAGGCCAGGTAGATGGTGGTGATGGCGGTCAGCAGGCCGAGCGCGCCCAGGGAGAAGGCGACCGTCCAGGTGGTGTTGCCCCGGTAGTCGACCGGGCCCTCGACGCCGAACAGGCCGTAGAGGACGTGGGTGATGCGGTCGGCCAGGCTCGGGTCGCCGAGCATCCGGTGCGGGTGGGCGTTGACGACGAGCAGTCCGAGCAGCAGGGAACCGGCGCTCATGAGGACGAGGTTGGCCAGCGCCCGCCAGCGGCTGCGCGGGTCGGGCAGGGCCGCGAACTGGTCGCGGTGGCGCAGCAGGGGCGCGAGCAGGAGGAGGGAGAGCAGTACGCCGAGGAGTGAGTGGCGGTAGCCGAACTGCGCGACGGCGCCCAGCGGGAGGAGGGCCACCGCCGCCCGCCAGGCCCGGCGTTTGCGGCGCCTGAGCCCGTGTGCGAGCAGCAGGAGCAGGACGCCGGCGCTGAGCGAGAGGGCCGCGGCGAACGGGCCGAACGCGCCCGGCAGGACCTCGGCGAGGGCGTGCATACGGCTGTGTCTGAAGCGCGGGAAGACGCCGGCGGCGATGTCCAGCAGGCCGACGAGCGCGCAGGCGCGGCCGACGAGGAGCGGCACGTTCGCCGGGCGGGGGCCGCGCAGTACGCGACGCACGCGGGTGTGCCTCGCCGGAACCGCACCCGACATTTCATCATCTGTCCTGACAGACATCGCACCTGTAGTCCTGCTGGTTCAGCGAGTGGTTCTGCGGGAGATCGTGGATCCGGGCCCGTTTCGGGCATCCGCCGACATTGCGCCCTCTAGGACGGTGTCTTGGGGGGACAGGTTCACTCCCCTTGATCCAAAAGTTCGGAAGCCGAGCGTTGAGACTTCATTGAGCTGGTGGCGGACAAGAAGCCGACACGGATCGCGTCGATCATTCTGGAAAGCGGCGGGCACCACCTCAATAGCCGGCAGGCGATGGGTTCCCACGGCGCCGAGGTGGGCGGGTGACAGAAACGATCATGGATTAATTCACCCGGCGTCGGCCATGTGGATTCCTGGTCCCGTGTGAACGCATCGGATATGGCGGTGTTTTTACGGGGCGGGGCGCCAAGATTCGCCTACGCGCGGTAAGTTTCTGGCCATGCCACGTGGACGTCACCGCCATTCCCCGCCTCTGCACAGGCTGCTTCCTCCGTCGGCGATCGCAGGCGTCTCCGTCGTCTGCGCCCTCGGCCCCTGGGTGTTCAGCGAGACCACGATCCTTCGCGTGCTGGCCTCGGCCGCCGCGGTGACGGCCGTCGTCGGCGCGGTCGTCATGCGGCACTGGGACGCGCAGGCGGGCAGGCGCGTCGCCGACCTCACGCGCGTGCGGGCCAGTGACGAGTGGCGTTTCGAGGAACGGGTCGCCGAACTGGAGTCCGACCTGGAGGAGTCGCGCGAGCTGCGGCAGAAGCTGGAGCACCGGCTGCGGGCCAAGCGCACCGAGCTGGCGGGGCTGCGCAACGAGCACGCCTCGCTGCTGCGGCGCTACGCCACGGCGGAGACCGAGCGCGCCAGTGCGCTGGAGGGCCGCCGCCTGCTCGAGATAGAGGCCGCGCCGCAGGCGCCCGCGCTGCCGGCGGCACGACCGGCCCCGGCGCGGGAGTCGGAGGCCGAGGATGGCATCCCGGCCGCCGAGGACACCAACGACGACACCAGCGACGAGACGAGCGAGGTGACGGGCGAGGAGAGCGGGGACGCCGAAGAGGCTCCCGCGGTCTTCTCGCCCGAGGGGTCCCGGCTGTTCCTGCGCGCGAAGGCGGCACTGGGGCGCTTCGACGAGGACGCGCCGGCCCGTCCGGACGGTGACGACCGGGACGACGTCCGCGGCGCCTCCGACGACGACGGTGACGACGACGGGGACGGCGGCGGCAGGGGCGGCGGCGGTGAGAGCGCGGCCGAGGCCGAGGCGGCGCAGGAGGACGAGGCACAGGGGAAGCCCGAGGCGGCCGACGGACACGAGCGCACCGCCGCCGCCTCCCCGACGACGCAGTCCGGCGAGCGGCCCGCGCAGCCCACCCAGACCCACCAGCCGACCCGGCGGGCCGACGGCCACTTCACGGTGCCGACCGCGGTGGCCGTCGTACCGGCGGCTCCGGCACGGCGTCCGCCGGCCGAGGGCGGCTTCGACTTCTTCGGCACGAAGGTCCCCGGAGACGCGACGGCCGGGGCGGACGGGGCGGTCGCGTCCGACGCCCTGGAGACCGTCCAGAACGAGGACCTCGCCGACGTGGTCGGCCAGGAGGCGCTCGCCCTGCACAAGGCGGAGGCTGAGGCCTCCTTCAAGCCGGCCGGCGAGGAGTCCCGGGGTGTGGGCCAGGTGATCGACCTGACGGCCCACGACGAGACCGAGCAGATCGACGTACAGGGGCTCCGCAGCGCGGTGTCCTGACCACGGTCGGCACGGTCGGGGCGCTCTGGGCGGCGCGGTCGGCGGGGTGGCACAGGATCGGCAGGTCGGCAGGTCGGCAGGGTCGGTAGGGTCGGTGTGGCCGGCGCGGTTGGCGAGGGTGGCAGGTCGGTGCGGCCGGTGCGGTCGGCAGAGCCAGCGCGGTCGGTGCGGTCGGCAAGGTCGGTGCGGGTGGCGGGGGGCTGGGCTCAGGACATCCATCGGTCCGGCAGTGCGTCCCGGCGGCCGGTTCGGGACCGTTCCGCCTGGGCGCGCAGCAGCTTCGCCGCCTCGTCGGCGTCCCGCAGCCGCGCGGTCACCGTCTTGTTCGCCCCCGTGTCCACCCGTACGTCGGCCAGCCGCAGGGCCCGCTGCCAGGGGCCCTGGGTCAGGCGGACGCTCTGGACCTTGGCGTGCGGCACGAGTGCCAGGCTGCGGCGCAGCAGTCCGTACCGGGCGGCGAAGACCGTGTCGGTGACGGCGAGCCCGTAGCCGTGCCACCACAGCGGCCTGCACCGCGCCGCCCGCCGGGGCGGGCGCGACAGCACGGGCCCCGCGGGCACGCTCACCCCGGGCAGCACGCGCGCGACGACCGACTCGGCGATCTCGCGCGGGGCGACCGGCAGCAGTACGGAGTTCGACGACCCGGCCACGTCCAGCTCCACCCGCACCCAGCCGCGGCGCCGCCACAGCAGCGGTTCCACGATGCGCACGGTCTGCACCCGGCCGGGCGGCACCGTCTCGTGGGTGCGGTCCAGCAGCCCGTGGTCGATGCGGAGCCCGTCCTGGGACTCGGCGACCGTCCAGTCGTACTCCCCGACGAACCGGCCCGCGCTGCTCGCCCCCGCCGCGCCCACCAGCGGTACGGCGGTCGCCAGCACCGTCCACAGGTTGTGGGTGGCCAGCCACAGCAGCGTCGGTACGACGACGGCGGCCAGCAGCGTGCCCCAGGTCGCGCCGGTCAGCACCAGCGAGACGGCGAGGACGCCGGGCGGCACCCGCAGCAACTGCCGGGCGGGGGCCTCGCCGACCTCCTGCGCGGTCTCGGGCGCGAAACCGGCTGCCCGCGCGAGCAGCTCGGCCCGCAGCGCACGCGCCTCGTCGGCGCCCAGGAAGGCAAGTTCGTCCTTCTTGCCGGTGCCTATGACGTCGAGTTTGAGTTTGGCGACCCCCGCGACGCGGGCCAGCAGGGGCTGGGTGACGTCGATGGCCTGGATGCGTTCGAGGCGGATGTGCGCGGTGCGCCGGAAGAGCAGTCCGGTACGGATGCGCAGCTCGGTGTCGGTCACCGCGAAGTGGGTGAACCACCAGGTCAAGAAGCCGTACAGGGCGGCGGCCGGGATCAGCACGGCGAGGCCGATCAGCAGGTGGGTCGTGGTCAGCCGGGTGAGCTGGCGCTGCGCCTGGTCCGGATCGTGCACGGCCCACCCGACGAGGACGGCGACCGGCGCCCACGCCCGCCGCAACGGCGTGACGGGATGCAGCCGCCGTTCGACGACACCGTCCGGGAGCGGGGGCGTGCGGTTCTTCGCCGCCCTCGTACCGCCCCCGGCCCCGCCCTCGGCCTCGGCCTCGGCTCCGGCCCCGCCCTCGGCCTCGGCTCCGGCCCCGGCCTCGGCCCCGGCCCCGGGCCCGGTCACAGCCCCGCCGATCGGGCCTCGCCCAGCTCGGTGAGCCGGTCGCGGAGGCGTTCCGCCTCGGCCGGGTCGAGGCCGGGGATGGTCGCGTCGGTCGCGGCGGCGGCCGTGTGCAGTTGCACGCTGGCCAGGCCGAAGTGCCGCTCGACCGGTCCGGAGGTCACCTCGACCAACTGCATGCGCCCGTACGGGACGACGGTCTCCTCCCGCCACAGCACACCCCGGCTGATCAGCAGGTCGTCGGCGCGCTCGGCGTACCGCCAGGAGCGCCAGTTGCGCTCCAGCATCACCCAGCCCCAGGCCGTCAGGGCCAGCGGCAGCGCCGCCAGGGCGGCCCAGAACGGGCCCAGGAACAGTCCGGGCAGCAGGCCCGCGGCGAGCGTCAGCAGCCCCAGCCACACCACCAGCAACAGTCGCCGCAGGTGGAGCAGCCCCGGCGGCAGGCCGGTCCACACCGGCTCGTCCGGTGCCGCCCTCGTCGCCCCCGCCGTGCCCGGGTCGTCCGGGCTCCCCGTCTCCATGAGCCCAGCGTACGTAGGGGAGACTGTGTCCATGACTCCCACGACGGAGACCACGGTCGGTATCGGCGGTGCCGCGGAGAGCACCGACATGGTGCTCAACATCGGACCCCAGCACCCGTCCACACACGGCGTGCTGCGCCTCAAGCTGGTCCTGGACGGCGAGCGCATCACGAGTGCGGAGCCCGTGATCGGCTACATGCACCGCGGCGCGGAGAAGCTGTTCGAGGTCCGTGACTACCGTCAGATCATCGTGCTCGCCAACCGCCACGACTGGCTGTCGGCGTTCTCCAACGAGCTGGGCGTGGTCCTCGCCGTAGAGCGGATGCTCGGCATGGAGGTGCCCACGCGCGCGGTGTGGACGCGCACGCTCCTCGCGGAGCTGAACCGTGTCCTCAACCACCTGATGTTCCTGGGCTCGTACCCGCTGGAGCTGGGCGGCATCACCCCGGTCTTCTACGCCTTCAGGGAGCGGGAGGTCCTCCAGAACGTCATGGAGGAGGTCTCCGGCGGGCGCATGCACTACATGTTCAACCGCGTCGGCGGCCTCAAGGAGGACCTGCCCGCGGGCTGGACCACCCGCGCGCGTGCCGCCGTCGCCGCCGTGCGCCCGCGCATGGACGTCTTCGACGACCTGGTGCTCGGCAACGAGATCTTCCGGGGCCGTACGCGCGGCGTGGGCGCCCTGTCCCCGGAGGCCGTGCACGCCTACGGCGTCAGCGGTCCGATCGCGCGTGCCTCCGGCGTCGACTTCGACCTGCGCCGCGACGAGCCGTACCTCGCCTACGGCGAACTCCAGGACACCCTGAAGGTCGTCACCCGGACCGAGGGCGACTGCCTGGCCCGCTTCGAGGTTCTCCTGGAGCAGACCCACAACGCCCTCGACCTCGCCGACGCCTGCCTGGACCGCCTGGCCGGGCTGGAGACCGGACCGGTCAACCAGCGGCTCCCGAAGGTGCTGAAGGCGCCCGAGGGCCACACGTACGCCTGGACCGAGAACCCGCTCGGCATCAACGGCTACTACCTGGTCAGCAAGGGCGAGAAGACCCCCTACCGGCTGAAGCTGCGCTCGGCCTCGTACAACAACATCCAGGCGCTGGCGGTACTGCTGCCCGGGACGCTGGTCGCGGACATGGTGGCGATCCTGGGGTCACTGTTCTTCGTGGTCGGGGACATCGACAAGTAGCGCGGCGGCGTCGAGGGGCCCCACCGGCTGGAGCAGCCACACGAAGTCCCCCAGCCCGCCCAGACCTCCTGGACCTCCCAGACCGCCGAGCCGGCCCAGACCGCCGGTGCCGGTCAATTCGGCGGCCTCGGAGGCGCTCGCGAGGGCGCGCACGTACGCCGCTGGGTCGCTGGAGGCCAGCGCGAGCGGGGGGCGTGTGCCCGTGACGCCGAGGGCGTGCAGGGCCTCGCGCTGGGAGCGCATGAGCGCATCGGGGGGCGTGCACTCCGGAGCGCACCTCGATGCGTGGGCCGCCGCGCACGCGTCCAGCGCGACGTGGGCGGTGAGGTCGCACGACCCGTCCGGCACCGGCGGGGTCTCCCGCCCCTCCCGGAAGCCGGTGAGCGTCCCGAACGGGGGGCGGGCGGCCACGGTGTGCGCGTAGTCGGCCGCCACCGCGAGACCGCCGTCCAGGGCCGCCACGGCGGACGCCCAGGCCTCGTCGCGGGGCAGCCCGATCTCCGCCCGCAGCCCCTCCTCCCCGGGCAGCGGCCACCACCGGGCCAGCCACCCGGCCTCCGCCCCGGCCACCGGCTCCCCGAGCCGCTCGGCCCCGTCGCCCCGGACGAGCACCCGCCGTGCCACGCCCGCGGAGTCCACCTCCGCCACCTCCACCGGTACGTTGTCCAGCCACTCGTTGGCGAACAGCAGCCCGGTGACGCCGTCCGGCGGCTCGCGGAGCCACTGGATCCGTCCGTCCAGCCCCTCCGGGCGACGGGCGACCTCGACGGCGTATGCGCGCGTGCGGGCGGCCACGTCGGCGGGCAGGGCGGCCAGCACCCCGGTGACCAGCTCGCCCCGCCCGGCCGCCATGTCCACGAAGTCCAGCGACGCTGGCCGCCCCAGCGCCCGGTCGACCCGGCACAGCAGCCGCGCCACGGCCCCGGCGAACAGCGGCGAGGCGTGCACGGACGTGCGGAAATGCCCGGCCGGCCCCGCGGAGCCCACGCGGTAGAAACCCTCCGGTCCGTAGAGAGCCTCCCGCGTGGCCTCCCGCCAGCCCCGCCATTCCCCATGCGTCTCAGGAGTCCCTCTGAGCCCTGCCGTCCCTGGTGTCACAGGCCCAGGCTAGGACAGGTCCCAGGGGGCACGGATGTGCACAGAAGATCGGAGCCTCCACCTTGCGGAGTATGCGCGGGCGATACGGATCGGCCCTCCGGTTGACCCCTGCACCTATTCCGCTTCCCTACGCTGGGTTACGTGCAGCGCCTCTACGATTTCCTCCGCAGACACCCGACCGGGGTCGACTCCTTCTGGGCCCTCGTCGTGCTCGGAATTTCCCTGGTCTCTGCCGCGACCCCGGGGACGCGAGCGGACGGGACGGACAGCCTGGCGCTGATCCTGCCCTTCGTGGTGCTGCTCAGTGTCGTGATCGCGCTGCGCCAGCGGACGCCGGAGCGGATGCTGCTGCTCGCCGTCGCGCTCGGCGTGGGGCAACTGGCGCTCGACGTCTCGACGATGCCCGCCGACTTCGCCTTCCTGGTGATCATCTACACCGTCGCCGCGACCGGCGCCCGCTGGGCGTCCCGGACCGCGCTGGCCACCGGCCTGTGCGCGGCACCCCTCGCCTCGTTGCGCTGGTCCGACAGCGAGCTGGGCATAGGGACCACCGTCGCCGTGACGGTCTTCCAAACCGTGCCGTTCGCCCTCGCCTGGGTGCTCGGCGACTCCATCCGCACCCGCCGCGCCTACTTCGCGCAACTGGAGGAGCGGGCCGCCCGGCTGGAGAAGGAGCGCGAGGCGCAGGCCAAGGTCGCGGTCGCCGCCGAGCGCGCCCGGATCGCGCGCGAACTGCACGACGTCGTCGCGCACAACGTCTCCGTCATGGTGGTGCAGGCCGACGGCGCCGCCTATGTCCTGGACGCGGCCCCCGACCAGGCGAAGAAGGCCCTGGAGACCATCTCCTCCACCGGCCGCCAGGCCCTCGCGGAGATGCGCCGCCTGCTCGGCGTGCTGCGCACCGGCGAGCACAAGGAGGCCGGGGAGTACGTCCCGCAGCCCGACGTCGAGCAGATCGAGGACCTCGTCGAGCAGTGCCGCACCTCCGGGCTGCCCGTCGACTTCAAGGTCGAGGGCACCCCACGGCAACTGCCCAGCGGCGTGGAGCTGACCGCGTACCGCATCGTGCAGGAGGCGCTGACCAACACCCGCAAGCACGGCGGCGAGAACGCGGGCGCGAGCGTGCGCCTGGTCTACTTCGACGACGGTCTCGGGCTGCTCATCGAGGACGACGGCAAGGGCGCCCCGCACGAGCTGTACGAGGAGGGCGGCTTCGACGGCCAGGGTCACGGCCTGATCGGCATGCGCGAGCGGATCGGCATGGTCGGCGGAACCCTGGACGCGGGCCCGCGTCCGGGCGGAGGATTCCGCATCAGTGCGCTGCTGCCGCTGAAGCCCGCACACTGATCACCGCGCCCGTACGCATGTACCGCATTGACACCTGTAAGGCAACGGAAGAAGAGGCCCGATGGCGATCCGCGTGATGCTCGTCGACGACCAGGTGCTGCTGCGCACCGGGTTCCGGATGGTGCTGGCGGCCCAGCCGGACATGGAGGTCGTCGCGGAGGCGGGGGACGGCGTCGAGGCCCTCCAGGTGCTGCGCTCGACCACCGTGGACGTCGTCCTCATGGACGTCCGCATGCCCAAGCTCGACGGCGTCGAGACCACCAGCCGGATCTGCGTCGACCCGAACGCGCCGAAGGTGCTGATCCTGACCACCTTCGACCTCGACGAGTACGCCTTCTCGGGACTCAAGGCGGGCGCCTCCGGCTTCATGCTCAAGGACGTGCCGCCCGGCGAGCTGCTCGCCGCGATCCGCTCCGTGCACAGCGGCGACGCGGTGGTCGCCCCCTCGACCACGCGCCGGCTCCTGGACCGCTTCGCGCCGATGCTGCCGGCCACCGGCCAGGAGCCCCGGCACAAGGAGCTCCAGCGGCTCACCGAGCGGGAGCGCGAGGTGATGGTGCTGGTGGCGCAGGGCATGTCCAACAAGGAGATCGCGGCGCGGCTCGTGCTGTCCGAGGCGACCGTGAAGACGCACGTGGGCCGCATCCTGACCAAGCTGGGCCTGCGCGACCGCGTGCAGGTGGTGGTCCTGGCCTACGAGACCGGGCTGGTGCGGGCCGGCGGCGGACCCGGCTGACGAGACGCACGGGGCTGACGGGACGCATGGGGCTGACGGGGCTCCGTGGCGCAGGGCAATACCGCTAGCGCAGGATCCCCTCCAGGAAGTCGCTGCCCAGCCGGGCCACCACCGTGACGTCCAACTGGTGCAGGACGTACCGCCCGCGGCGGCGGGTGGTGATCAGCCCGGCCTTCTTCAGTACGCCCAGGTGCCGGGATATCTCGGGGGCCGTCATGCCGTGCACCTGCGCCAGCTCGCCCGTGGTGTACGCGCTGCGGGCCAGATACCGGCAGATCCGCATCCGGACCGGGTGGGACAGCGCGGTCATCCGCATCGTGAGCTGCTCGACCGAGGGCGGTGACACCAGCTCGGGGGAGCCGACCGGGTAGTGCAGCACCGGCTGCCAGCCGTGCCGGTGCAGGACCATCAGGTGCGGCCAGCCCAGGCTGGTCGGGACGAGCAGGAGGCCGCCGTCCGCCGTCGCCGAACGGCCGGCGCCCAGCTTGTCGACCGTGAGCCGCGCGGCGCCCTCGTCCAGCGTCACCGCCGGGGACACGGCGGCCAGCGCCTCCGCGAGGCCCTTGTGGCGCAGCAGGTCCGTCTTGTGGCGGGCGTCCGCCGCGAGCTGGTGGCGCAGCCGGGACCAGGTCTCCGCGAAGAACGCCTCGTCGCAGTCCCGCGCGAACTGCCGCAGCCAGTCCCGGATCCGCGGCGGGTCGGCCAGCAGCCGCTCGCTGAACCGCAGTTGCTGTGGCCCCCGCGCGGCGGCCAGGTCCAGCGCGCGCCGGCGCACCTCGGGGTCGTCGAGCGCCGAGACCCCACCGGTGCTGTAGGGCAGCGCGCAGGTGAACTCCAGGGCCGCGTCGACGAACTGCTCGTCGGACAGCTTGTCGAGCAGGTCCAGGTCGTCGGCGAGGGTGGCGCCGGGCAGGGTGCTGCGGCCGGGCACGCCGGCGAACGGCATGAACAGGTCCGAGAAGGTCGTCCGCCACAGGAAGTCGGCCTCGCACATCCGGTCGGCCAGATGCGAGTCGAGCCGGGCGGTCACGCCCGTCGCCCAGCCCTGGAGGCCCGGGTGGTGCCCCGGCTCGGACAGCGCGTGCAGCGCCATGCCCAGCTCGGCCAGGGGTGAGGGCACGACCGCGATCCTCTCCGGCCGCAGCCCCGCGATGTCGATGCGCACGCTCATGTCCCCATGGTGCACGCCGCCACCGACAACGCCGCCGCCGATTGACCGCCGCCGTCAATCGGCGCGACCGCGCGGCGCGGACCGGAGCAGTCTGGGGTCATCGGGCAGCCGCGGAGCCCGATCTCAGCCACAGACCTTCCTGTCTCCACGAGAGGCGATCCGCCATGAGCATCACGCAGCAGTACCTCTTCGACACCTACCGTGCCCGGCAGCTCGGCGAGCCCCTGCCTCCGGCGCCCGGCACCCACGACCGGCGGGTCGTGCGCGAGTGGCAGGACCGCCGCCGGTTCCGGGCGGTGCTCGCAGGCCGCCCCGCGCACGGCCGCGTGCGGCGGGCCCTGCGCCGGTGGTGGTCCCGGTGGCCGCGCGCCCTGGGCTGACCCGGACGCCCCGCGCGCGTCCGGGTCAGGCCTTCAGCCGGGCCGCGAAGTCGACGGCCGCCGCCCTCACGTCGTCGGCCGTCCACTCCAGGCCCGCCGCCTCCACACCGACCTCGGTGAGGGCGATCCCCGGGCCGCCCTCGTCCCAGGGGCGGGAGAAGAGCAACGTCCCGGTCTCCTCGCCCTGCCGGAGCGCGGCCTCGCCCGCCGCGTCGGGGTCGCAGGGCAGCCAGACCTGGAACTCGTGCGTGTGCGGCACCTCCGGGTGCACCCGAGCCCACGGCAGCCCGGCCTCCGCGAAGCCCTCGCGCAGCGCGGCGGCGACCACGCGCGCGTGGGCCACGTACTCCGGGAGCCGGGGCAGTTCGCGTTCCAGACCGGCCAGCGCGGACAGCACCGTGGGGAACTGCTGGAAAAGCTGGCCGCCGTACCGGTGCCGCCAGGCCTTCGCCTCCTCGACCAGCGTCCGGGGACCCGCCAGGGCAGCGCCGCCGTAGCCCTTGAGGGACTTGTAGAACGAGACGTACACGCTGTCCGCCAGGCCGGCGATCTCGGGCAGGGGGCGGTCGAAGTGGACGGTGCACTCCCACAGCCGGGCACCGTCCAAGTGCACCACCGCGTCGCGCTCCCGGGCGGCCTCGACGACCTCGGTGAGTTCCTCCCAGGTGGGCAGCAGATAACCGGCCTCCCTGAGTGGCAGCTCCAGCATCAGCGCCCCGAACGGCTCTTCGAAGTCGCGCACCTCGTCGGCGGTCGGCAACCGGGGCTCACTGGTCACCCGTACCGGGCGCAACCCACTGACCAGGCTGAAGGCGTCGCGCTCGTGCATCTCGGGATGACTGAGCCCGTGCAGTGCGACGACCGGGCTGCCGGTGCGGCCCGCCCAGCAGCGCAGGGCCACCTGCTGGGCCATGGTGCCGGTCGGGAAGAAGGCGGCGGCCTCAGTGCCGAGCAGGGCGGCGGTCCTCTCCTCCAGGGCCTCCACGATGCCGTTGCCGTACATGTCGGACGGCGCGTCGAGGTCGTACAGCTCGTCGGCCCCCTCCAGCAGGGCGATGCGCTCCCGCAGGGTCGTGATGAAGCCCGGACGGGCGAGCACGCGCCGCGCGTCGCGGTGGACGGCCACGCGTCGCTCACGCTGCCGCTTGTGCCGCTGCTCCACCTGCTGCTCCGCCTGCTGTTCCGCCTGTGCCGCCGTATCGCTCATGCCGGGATCATGCCGCGCGGACCGCCCGCCGGGCACCCGGGTTTCCCACTGGTGTGCACCTCCGTCGCACGGAAACCCACAGCCTGTGGACAGCCGGACGCCGTCCGAACCAATCGCGTTAACATGACGAGAAATCGTCCGGTACCCCGAGCGGACTGGAACGGGAAGGCCGCCGTCGCGTGAACACAACCCCACAGCCAGATCCCAAGGACCGCCCCGCGCGGCTCACCGTAGGCGTTGTCGGCGCCGGGCGCGTGGGCCCCGCGCTGGCCGCGTCCCTGCAACTCGCCGGGCACCGCCCGGTGGCCGTCTCCGGGGTCTCCGACGCCTCCAGGCGCCGCGCCGCGGCCCTGCTCCCCGGCGTGCCGCTCATGCCGCCCGCCGAGGTCCTGCGCCATGCCGAGCTGGTCCTGCTGACCGTTCCCGACGACGCCCTGCCCGGCCTGGTGACCGGGCTCGCCGAGACCGGGGCGGTGCGTCCGGGCCAGTTGCTGGCGCACACCTCCGGGCGGTACGGCGCGAGGGTCCTGGACCCCGCGCTGCGCGCCGGCGCCCTGCCGCTGGCCCTGCACCCGGCGATGACCTTCACAGGCACCCCGGTGGACGTCCAGCGCCTGGCCGGCTGCTCCTTCGGCGTCACCGCGCCCGAAGAGCTGCGGATGGCGGCGGAGGCCCTGGTCATCGAGATGGGCGGCGAGCCGGAGTGGATCGCCGAGGACAAGCGCCCGCTGTACCACGCCGCGCTCGCCCTGGGGGCCAACCACCTGATCACCCTGGTCGCCCAGTCCATGGAGCTGCTGCGCACGGCCGGCGTGGAGGCCCCCGACCGGATGCTCGGCCCGCTGCTGGGCGCCTCCCTCGACAACGCCCTGCGCTCTGGTGACGCGGCCCTCACCGGCCCCGTCGCGCGCGGGGACGCGGGCACGGTCGCCGCGCACATCGTGGAGCTGCGCGCACACGCCCCGCAGGCCGTCGCCGGCTACCTGGCGATGGCCCGCGCGACCGCCGACCGGGCACTGGACCACGGGCTCCTGAAGGCCGAACTCGCCGAGGACCTGCTCGGGGTACTCGCCAACGGAACCGCGATCACGCCCGACACGACCGGCGGCACGGGGACCCCTGGCAGTGCGGAGAGCTCTGGCAGCGCGGGCGCTCCCGACGGCACGGGGGACCCCGGCGGCGCGGGCAGCCCTGGCGGCACGGGGGCCCCTGGCGGCGCGGACGCCTCTGGCGGCACGGGGGCCCCCGGCAACACCGGCAACACCGGCAACACCGACAGCACCGGCAGCGCGGGCAGCGCGGGCAGCCCTGGCGGCGCGGGGACCCCCGGCAGCCCGGGCACCCCTGGCGGCACTGGTACCCCTGGCGGCACGGGGGCCCCTGGCAGCCCTGGCAGCTCCGGCGGCGCGGGCAGCCCTGGCGGCGCGGGGACTCCCGGCAGCACCGGGACCCCCGGCAGTGCGACCTCTGGCGGCACGGGCACGCCCGGCAACACGGGCACGCCCGGCAACACAGGCACGCCTGGCGGCGCGGGCACGCCCGGCAGCACCGGGACCCCCGGCAGTGCGGGGACCTCTGGCGGCACGGGCACGCCTGGCAACACAGGCACGCCTGGCAGCGCGGGGCCCCCTGGCGGCACCGGCACCCCCGGCAGCGCGGACAGCCCTGGCGGCACCGGCACCCCCGGCGGCACGGGGACCCCCGGCAACGCCGGCACCGAAGAGGACCCGGGCACCGACGGAGCCGAGGGAGATGCTCGATGACCACCTCCACGCCTGTCCTCCTGCGTACCGCCGACGAGCTGCACGCGCGCGTGCGTCGCGGTCGTCGGGCCGTCGTGATGACCATGGGCGCCCTGCACGAGGGCCACGCCACCCTGATCCGCACGGCGCGCGCTCTGGCGGGCCCGGGCGGCGAGGTCGTCGTCACCGTCTTCGTCAACCCGCTGCAGTTCGGCGCCGGCGAGGATCTCGACCGCTACCCGCGCACCCTGGACGCCGACCTGGGGATCGCCGGCGAGGCGGGCGCCGACGCCGTCTTCGCGCCCTCCGCCGACGAGGTCTACCCGGGCGGCGAGCCCCAGGTGCGCATCACGGCCGGCCCCATGGGCGCACGCCTGGAGGGCGCCTCCCGCCCCGGCCACTTCGACGGCATGCTCGTCGTCGTCGCCAAGATGCTCCACCTCACCCGCCCGGACCTCGCCCTCTTCGGCCAGAAGGACGCGCAGCAGCTCGCGCTGGTCCGCCGCATGGTCCGCGACCTGAACTTCGGCGTGGAGATCATCGGCGTCCCCACCATGCGCGAGGAGGACGGCCTGGCCCTGTCCAGCCGCAACCGCTACCTCTCGACGCGGGAACGCCGTACCGCCCTCGCGCTCTCGCAGGCGCTCTTCGCCGGCCTGGACCGGCACGCGGCGCAGGAGGCGCTGTGCGCGCGGGCCCGCGAAGTGCCGGCCACCCAGGCACGCGCCGAGGCCCTCAGCGCCCTGGGCGAGTCCCGCGCGGCGGCCGACGCCCACGCCGTCGCCACGTCCGTCCCGGGCAGTGCCACGGCCGTCCGGGCCGCCGCCCGCCTGGTGCTGGACGACGCCACCCGCGCCGATCCGCCGCTGGAGCTGGACTACCTCGCCCTGGTCGACCCGTCCGACTTCACCGAGATCGGCGACGACCACACCGGCGATGCCGTCCTCGCCGTCGCCGCCCGGGTCGGCGCCACCCGGCTGATCGACAACGTCCCCCTGACCTTCGGAACCCTCGGAACCCTCGGAGCCGCCTCGTGACCAGCACAGGCATACGACTGCACGCCCCCGCGCCCGGCTGGGCCCTCGCCGCGGACGTGGTCGTCGTCGGCTCCGGCGTCGCGGGCCTCACCGCGGCCCTGCGCTGCGAGGCCGCGGGCCTGCGGACGGTCGTCGTCACCAAGGCCCGCCTCGACGACGGCTCCACCCGCTGGGCGCAGGGCGGCATCGCCGCGGCACTCGGCGAGGGCGACACCCCCGAGCAGCACCTGGACGACACCCTGGTCGCCGGCGCGGGCCTGTGCGACGAGGAAGCGGTCCGCATCCTGGTCACCGAGGGCCCCGACGCCGTACGCCGCCTCATCGCGACCGGCGCGCACTTCGACGAGTCCACCGAGGGCGGCCTGGCCCTCACCCGCGAGGGCGGCCACCACCGCCGCCGCATCGCCCACGCGGGCGGCGACGCCACGGGCGCGGAGATCTCCCGCGCCCTGGTGGAGGCGGTACGCGCGCGTGGCGTCCGCACCGTCGAGAACGCCCTGGTCCTCGACCTCCTCACGGACGCCGAGGGCCGCACCGCCGGCGTCACCCTGCACGTCATGGGCGAGGGCCAGCACGACGGCGTAGGGGCCGTACACGCCCCCGCGGTGGTCCTGGCGACCGGCGGCATGGGCCAGGTCTTCTCGGCGACGACGAACCCCTCCGTCTCGACCGGCGACGGCGTCGCACTCGCCCTGCGCGCGGGCGCCGAGGTGAGCGACCTCGAGTTCGTGCAGTTCCACCCCACGGTCCTGTTCCTGGGTCCGGACGCCGAGGGCCAGCAGCCGCTGGTCTCCGAGGCGGTACGCGGCGAGGGCGCCCACCTGGTGGACGCGGACGGCGTGCGCTTCATGCTGGGACAGCACGAACTGGCCGAACTGGCCCCCCGCGACATCGTCGCCAAGGGCATCACGCGCCGCATGCAGGAAAAGGGCGCCCAGCACATGTACCTGGACGCCCGCCACTTCGGCGCGGCGATGTGGGAGCGGCGCTTCCCCACGATCCTCGCCGCCTGCCGCACGCACGGCATCGACCCGGTCACCGAGCCGGTCCCCGTCGCCCCGGCCGCCCACTACGCCTCCGGGGGCGTCCGCACCGACCCCCACGGCCGTACGACGGTCCCCGGCCTGTACGCGTGCGGCGAGGTCGCCTGCACGGGCGTGCACGGCGCCAACCGCCTGGCCTCCAACTCCCTCCTCGAGGGCCTGGTCTACGCCGAACGCATCGCGGCAGACGTCGCCGCAGATGTCGCGCCGGGCCACGCGGACGACACCCTCCACACCCTCCACGCGCGCGTGCCCGCCCCCCTCCCGCGCCCGGCCCATCCGGCGCACCCGCTCCTCCCGCCCGAGGCCCGCCTAACGATTCAGCGGATCATGACCGAGGGCGCGGGCGTCCTGCGCTCCGCCGAGTCCCTCACCCGGGCGGCCGACCGACTGCACCGCCTGCACACCGAGGCCCGCGAGGCCCTGCACGAGCACGGCAAGACGTCCGAGCCGGGCGTCGACACCTGGGAGGCCACCAACCTCCTGTGCGTGGCCCGCGTCCTGGTGGCCGCGGCGGCACGGCGCGAGGAGACCCGCGGCTGCCACTGGCGCGAGGACCGCGCGGACCGCGACGACACGACGTGGCGCCGCCACATCGTCGTACGGCTGAACCCGGACCGGACCCTCGCCGTGCACACCACGGACACGCCAGAATTCCCCCCGACCGTCCACGGCGCCCAGCCGACGCACCGTCCCCAGGAGCAGTGACAGCAGTGAACCCCTCCGGCCCCTCGGACCCCTCCGACCGCTCCGAACTTCCCCTCGCCTCCGGCGGAGGCTGCGGCGACGGCTGCGCCTGCGGCGCGGAAACCGAAGCGGAAACCGAAGAAGACACCTACATGGAGTGCGGCCTCGACCCCGCGCTCGCGGCACTCCTCCTGGACACCGGGCTCGACCCGGTGGAGGTCGAGGACATCGCGAACGTCGCCATCCAGGAGGACCTGGCGGGCGGCGTGGACGTGACGACGGTCGCGACCATCCCCGAGGACGCGGTGGCCACGGCCGACTTCACCGCACGCGAGGCGGGCACGGTGGCCGGTCTCAGGGTCGCCGAGGCGGTGCTGTCGATCGTCTGCACGGACGAGTTCGAGGTGGAGCGCCACGTCGAGGACGGCGACCGCGTGGAGGCCGGCCAGAAGCTCCTCTCCGTGACCACCCGCACCCGCGACATCCTCACCGCCGAACGCAGCGCGCTGAACCTCCTGTGCCGCATGTCGGGCATCGCGACGGCCACGCGCGCGTGGGCGGACGTCCTGGACGGCACGAAGGCCAAGGTCCGCGACACCCGCAAGACGACGCCCGGCCTGCGCAGCCTGGAGAAGTTCGCGGTCCGCTGCGGCGGCGGCGTCAACCACCGCATGTCCCTCTCGGACGCGGCGCTGGTGAAGGACAACCACGTGGTGGCCGCCGGCGGCGTGGCAGCGGCCTTCCAGGCCGTGCGCGAACACTTCCCCGACGTGCCCATCGAGGTCGAGGTCGACACCCTGCACCAGCTTCGCGAGGTGGTGGACGCGGGCGCCGACCTGATCCTGGTGGACAACTTCACGCCCCAGGAGTGCGAGGAGGCGGTGGCCCTCGTCGCGGGCCGCGCCGCGCTGGAGGCCTCGGGCCGCCTCACCCTCGTCAGCGCCAAGGCGTACGCCGACACGGGCGTCGACTACCTGGCCGTGGGGGCCCTCACCCACAGCTCCCCCATCCTGGACATCGGGCTCGACCTGCGAGCGGCGGAGTAGAACCCATGCTGCTGACGATCGACGTAGGCAACACGCACACCGTCCTGGGCCTCTTCGACGGCGAGGACATCGTCGAGCACTGGCGCATCTCCACGGACTCGCGCCGTACGGCCGACGAGCTGGCGGTCCTCCTCCAGGGCCTGATGGGCATGCACCCGCTCCTCGGCGACGAGCTGGGCGACGGCATCGACGGCATCGCCATCTGCGCGACGGTCCCCTCGGTGCTGCACGAGCTGCGCGAGGTGACCCGCCGCTACTACGGCGACGTCCCCGCGGTCCTGGTCGAACCGGGCGTCAAGACGGGCGTCCCGATCCTCACCGACCACCCCAAGGAGGTCGGCGCCGACCGCATCATCAACGCGGTCGCCGCGGTGGAGCTGTACGGCGGTCCGGCGATCGTCGTGGACTTCGGCACGGCGACGACGTTCGACGCGGTCAGCGCGCGCGGGGAGTACATCGGCGGCGTCATCGCCCCCGGCATCGAGATCTCGGTCGAGGCGCTCGGCGTCAAGGGCGCCCAGCTCCGCAAGATCGAGGTGGCCAGGCCGCGCAGCGTGATCGGCAAGAACACGGTCGAGGCGATGCAGTCCGGCATCGTGTACGGCTTCGCCGGCCAGGTCGACGGGGTCGTCAACCGCATGGCCCGCGAACTGGCCACCGACCCCGACGACGTCACGGTCATCGCGACGGGCGGGCTCGCGCCGATGGTGCTGGGCGAGTCCTCGGTCATCGACGAACACGAGCCGTGGCTGACGCTGATCGGACTCCGCCTGGTCTACGAACGCAACGTGTCCCGCATGTAGCGAGGTCGCCCCGGACCGGCGTTTCCCGGGTGGCCCGGCGTGGGGGCGGGCAGGTGGGAGACGCGGCCCGGCGTGACGGGGTGCCGCTCTCTTCGGGACGCGTGCCGCCCCAGCGGCAAAGTCCCCACGCCACACCCGTCCCCTATGCCGAGTTTGTCTGATTAGCGCGTATCGTCGCCGCATGCCCACGCCCTACGGACCCCGCGGCGGCATGGCGTTCGGTGCTCAGGAGCTGCGCGTGCTCCGGCGAGCCCTCGCCCTCGCCCTGAACCCCAGCCCCGTCTCGGCCCAGGAGGCCCAGGACTGCCTTCGCCTCGCAGAGTCGCTCGACGAGGCGATGCGGGAGAGTGCCCGGCTGCGCGCCTTCCTGGTTGCCGACCTCGCCCGGTACCGCGCCGCCCTCCCCGGCACCGTCACCGGCTACCTCGCGCTCCTGGAAGAGGCACTGGGCGCCGGCCACCGCCCCGGCGCGGACGACCTCGCCGCCCTGGGCGCCCTGCGCGGCAACCCCGCCGCAGCCGCCCTCCTGGCCCGCTGCGCCCCCGGAACGTCCACGACGTCCACCACGGCCACCGTCACCGTCCCCGCCGCACGCACCCGCCTCCACGCCCTCCCCGGTGGCCGGCGGTCCGACAAGGATCCCGCGCAGAAACCCGCCCAGAAGCCGGCCCCGCACCCCGCACCGGCCTCCCCCAAGCGCCCCGTCCCCACCCCGGGCGAGGTCTTCCCGCGCCGCAAGCCGGCGGCCCCGCCCGCTCCGCCCGCCCCGCCCGCCCCCGGCTCCCGGCACCACCTCGCCGCCGGCTGACGACGCCTGGCTACCCTGGTTCCATGGACTACGTCTCCGCGCTCGTGCCCCCGGCCGTCATGGCCGTGTTCTTCATCGGCCTGATCAGGGTGATCGTGAAGACCCAGGGCGGCGCCAACAAGGCCAAGGAGGACGCGGTCGTCGACGCCGCCCTCGCGCGGGCGGAGGGCGCCCGGCAGGCGTCCGCGCGCCCCGAGGCCTGACGGCCCGGCGGCCTGGCGGCCCGACCGGGTCCGTCCCGGCGCACACCCCGCGTACGACTCCCGCATCCCGTATCCGTATCCCGCGCGGAGTCGTGCGCCCCTTTTGTGCCCGTTTGCCAGCAAAAGCGCACGTCCGGCACGCGATCGACCCCATCTCCCACTATCGTTCGAAGCGTGCCTCGCCCATTGGGAGAACTCGAAGACTCGGTCATGACGAGGGTGTGGAAGTGGAACCGCCCCGTGACCGTTCGAGAAGTCCTGGAAGACCTGCAACAGGAACGGTCCATCGCGTACACCACCGTGATGACCGTTTTGGACAATCTCCATCAGAAGGGCTGGGTGCGCCGCGAGTCGGAAGGCCGGGCCTATCGATATGAGGCGGTCTCCACTCGCGCCGCCTACGCCGCCGCCCTCATGAACGACGCCTGGTCCCAGAGCGACAACCCCGCCGCCGCCCTCATCGCCTTCTTCGGCATGATGAGCGAGGAACAGCGTCAGGCGCTCAGAGACGCCATCCGCATCGTGCAGGGGCCGGAAACCCCCGCGCCGGGCCCCGACGCCGTACCGGACGGCGGCGAGCGATAGCGTCCCCACATGTCAAATGCCATCAGCGTCCGGCGGGCCCGCACCAGGGATGTCCCGGACGTGCGCCGGCTCCTCGACACGTACGTCCGAGACCGCATCCTGCTCGACAAAGCGATGGTGACGCTTTACGAGAGCATCCAGGAGTTCTGGGTCGCGGAACGGGACGACAACGCCGAGGTGGTCGGCTGCGGCGCCCTGCACGTGATGTGGGAAGACCTCGCGGAAGTGCGGACTCTCGGGGTGAAGCCCGGCCTGAAGGGCGCGGGCGTCGGACATCAGTTGCTGGAGAAGTTGCTGGACACGGCCCGCTGGCTCGGTGTTCGCCGCGTTTTCTGTCTGACCTTCGAAGTGGACTTCTTCAGCAAGCACGGCTTCGTGGAGATCGGGGAGACGCCGGTCGACACCGATGTGTACGCGGAGCTGCTGCGTTCCTATGACGAGGGCGTTGCGGAGTTCCTGGGTCTCGAACGAGTGAAACCGAACACCTTGGGCAACAGTCGGATGCTTCTGCACCTGTGATCGGCCGCCAGCGGTGGCATCCGCGGGACCTCGCACTCCTTCGCCAGGTTTATTCCACCGACAGACCCTGCGCGGGTTCCCTATGTCCGAAACGCGCATGTTTCCGGCCCGGAGACGGACCGGAGACCGACTACCGGTCTCCGCCGAGGGTTTGTGTTTTTCCGGCAAAAGCGGTTTGCTTTCCGGCGTAGTGCAGTACTGCATATAACAAGGGACGGCGATACGGCGGATGCCGGCGGACCTCCGGCCCTCAAGTTATCGATGAAAGGAAATCCGGTGGCACAGAAGGTTCAGGTCCTTCTTGTCGATGACCTCGACGGTGGCGAGGCAGACGAGACCGTGACGTTCGCACTGGACGGCAAGACCTACGAGATCGACCTCACCACCGCCAACGCGGACAAGCTCCGTGGTCTTCTCGATCCGTATCTGAAGGGTGGCCGTCGTACCGGGGGCCGTGCCTCGGGTGGGCGCGGCAAGGCACGCGCCGCCTCCGGCGGCAGCCAGGACACCGCGGCGATCCGCGCCTGGGCGAAGGAGAACGGCCACGAGGTCAACGACCGCGGCCGTGTTCCCGCGAAGGTGCGCGAGGCGTACGAGCGGGCCAACGGCTGATCACCCGACCCGCGCCACGGGCCGAGTCCGCGCCATGGGCCGAGTCCGCGGTGGGCCGGTCGTGGTGAGCCGGACCCGGTGGCACTGCGTGGCCAGGGTGTGGACCAGCCGTGCGAGATCGAGAACGGTCCCGGCACCCCCAAGGGCCGACAGCGCCGGCAGCGAGGACTCGACCTCGCCTCCCGGCTCCGGGGGCCGCAGCCAGACGGCGGCCCCCCGCAGGCCGTCGCGGTCCGGGGGACGCGACGGCAGGCCGGCCGGGCCAAGGCCGGGCCCCGGGGCGAGGGGCGCGTCCATGAGGCCGCCCGCGCCGACGGCCGTCAGGTCGAGCGCCAGCGAGCCCCACTCCAGCCACTCCAGCAGCCCGGGCAGCTCCTCCGCGCCGCCCGCCGCCACGAGCAGCAGCATCCGCTCGCCGCGCACGGCCACCGGAAACTCCGGCCGGGGTGGTGGGACCGCTCCGCACCGCCCGGTCCACGGCACGGGCCGCCGGAGCCGCTCCAGTGCCGCGTGCCCGGCCTCGGCCGGGACGTCCAGGACGTCGAAGCGGACCCCGGTACGCAGCCGTACCGCATCCACCGGAGCCACCGCATCCACTGGAACCACCGCATCCCCGGGCATCGTCGGCCACCCGAGCACGCTCTCGTACCACCACCGCACCCGCCCCCACACCGGACCGCCGAGTTCAGCGGGCCGACGGGGCGACGGCACGACGGGGACCGCGGGGACCGCATCGGCGACGGGAGCCGCGGGAGCGGCGGGGACCGGGGGCAGGGCGCCAACCATGCCAAGTGCAACAGCCCGAAGAGGCCTCGGGTTACGCTGGGTGGTGTTACGAATGCGCAGAGTGCTGGAAAAAGGGGGCGTGCGGGGGTGCGGGGAGGCGCAAGGTTGTTCGCCCGTAGCGGAGGGAACCGATACGCGCGGCATGGAGTGTCAGGGTCCGCGGGTAAGACATCCCTAGTGAGAGGGGGCGACACGCAGATCGGGCCGTCTCGCGTTCGCCATCGGCGTACTGGCGAGTGGGGTAAGTGCCTGGCCTGCGGGAACATCGTCTCGCACCATCGGGTTGTGGCAGATGTCGGCGTCAGGGGTCAGGAGGCCATCGACGGTGTCGGCAGTTGGAATGAGCGGTCCCCGCTTGCGGGACTAAGCTGCGGAAGGACAGGGAGGGGAAGTTCCCCTTACTGCCTGACCGCTCTGAGGAGCGATTAACGATGTTCGAGAGGTTCACCGACCGCGCGCGGCGGGTTGTCGTCCTGGCTCAGGAAGAAGCCCGGATGCTCAACCACAACTACATCGGCACCGAGCACATCCTCCTGGGCCTGATCCACGAGGGTGAGGGTGTCGCCGCCAAGGCCCTTGAGAGCCTCGGGATTTCGCTCGAGGCGGTCCGCCAGCAGGTGGAGGAGATCATCGGGCAGGGCCAGCAGGCCCCGTCGGGTCACATTCCCTTCACCCCCCGTGCCAAGAAGGTCCTGGAGCTGTCGCTCCGCGAGGCCCTCCAGTTGGGTCACAACTACATCGGCACGGAGCACATCCTGCTCGGCCTGATCCGTGAGGGCGAGGGCGTCGCCGCCCAGGTCCTGGTCAAGCTGGGCGCCGATCTCAACCGGGTGCGGCAGCAGGTCATCCAGTTGCTCTCCGGCTACCAGGGCAAGGAGACCGCCACCGCCGGCGGTCCTGCGGAGGGCACGCCCTCCACGTCCCTGGTCCTCGACCAGTTCGGCCGGAACCTCACCCAGGCCGCTCGTGAGTCCAAGCTCGACCCGGTCATCGGGCGCGAGAAGGAGATCGAGCGGGTCATGCAGGTGCTGTCCCGCCGTACCAAGAACAACCCGGTGCTGATCGGTGAGCCCGGCGTCGGCAAGACCGCCGTCGTCGAGGGCCTCGCGCAGGCCATCGTCAAGGGCGAGGTGCCCGAGACCCTCAAGGACAAGCACCTCTACACCCTGGACCTCGGCGCGCTGGTCGCAGGCTCCCGCTACCGCGGTGACTTCGAGGAGCGCCTGAAGAAGGTGCTCAAGGAGATCCGCACCCGCGGCGACATCATCCTGTTCATCGACGAGCTGCACACGCTGGTCGGTGCGGGTGCCGCCGAGGGCGCCATCGACGCCGCGTCGATCCTGAAGCCGATGCTGGCCCGCGGTGAGCTGCAGACCATCGGTGCGACCACGCTGGACGAGTACCGCAAGCACCTGGAGAAGGACGCGGCCCTCGAGCGCCGCTTCCAGCCGATCCAGGTCGCGGAGCCGTCGCTGCCGCACACGATCGAGATCCTCAAGGGCCTGCGCGACCGCTACGAGGCGCACCACCGCGTCTCCATCACGGACGAGGCCCTGGTCCAGGCGGCGACGCTCGCCGACCGCTACATCTCGGACCGCTTCCTGCCGGACAAGGCGATCGACCTGATCGACGAGGCCGGCTCGAGGATGCGCATCCGCCGGATGACCGCGCCGCCGGACCTGCGCGAGTTCGACGAGAAGATCGCCGGCGTCCGCCGCGACAAGGAGTCCGCGATCGACTCGCAGGACTTCGAGAAGGCCGCCTCCCTGCGCGACAAGGAGAAGCAGCTCCTCGCCGCGAAGGCCAAGCGGGAGAAGGAGTGGAAGGCCGGCGACATGGACGTCGTCGCCGAGGTCGACGGCGAGCTGATCGCCGAGGTCCTCGCCACGGCCACCGGCATCCCGGTCTTCAAGCTCACGGAGGAGGAGTCGTCCCGCCTGCTGCGCATGGAGGACGAGCTCCACAAGCGGGTCATCGGCCAGATCGACGCCGTCAAGGCGCTGTCCAAGGCGATCCGCCGTACCCGTGCCGGCCTGAAGGACCCGAAGCGTCCCGGTGGCTCGTTCATCTTCGCCGGTCCGTCCGGTGTCGGTAAGACCGAGCTGTCCAAGGCGCTCGCGGAGTTCCTCTTCGGTGACGAGGACGCGCTGATCTCCCTCGACATGTCGGAGTTCAGCGAGAAGCACACGGTCTCCCGTCTCTTCGGTTCGCCCCCCGGCTACGTGGGCTACGAGGAGGGCGGTCAGCTCACGGAGAAGGTCCGCCGCAAGCCGTTCTCGGTCGTCCTCTTCGACGAGGTCGAGAAGGCCCACCCGGACATCTTCAACAGCCTTCTCCAGATCCTGGAGGACGGTCGCCTGACCGACTCCCAGGGCCGGGTCGTGGACTTCAAGAACACGGTCATCATCATGACGACCAACCTCGGCACCCGGGACATCTCCAAGGGCTTCAACCTCGGCTTCGCCGCCGCGGGCGACAAGAAGTCCAACTACGAGCGCATGAAGAACAAGGTCCAGGACGAGCTGAAGCAGCACTTCCGGCCCGAGTTCCTCAACCGCGTCGACGACGTGGTCGTCTTCCCGCAGCTCAGCCAGGACGACATCCTGCGGATCGTCGACCTGATGATCGACAAGGTCGACGAGCGCCTCAAGGACCGGGACATGGGCATCGAGCTCTCCCAGTCCGCCAAGGAGCTGCTGTCCAAGAAGGGCTACGACCCGGTTCTGGGCGCGCGTCCGCTGCGTCGCACGATCCAGCGCGAGGTCGAGGACTCGCTGTCGGAGAAGATCCTCTTCGGCGAGCTGCGCCCCGGTCACATCGTGGTCGTGGACACCGAGGGCGAGGGCGACGCCAAGACCTTCACCTTCCGGGGTGAGGAGAAGTCGGCCCTCCCCGACGTCCCGCCGATCGAGCAGGCGGCGGGCGGCGCGGGTCCGAACCTGAGCAAGGAGGCGTAGCCCTCCGGGGGCGCGCCGATAAAGGGGCTGTCCGGGACTTCGGTCCCGGGCAGCCCCTTACCCGTGTCGCGTCAGCGTCAGGATGTGCGGGCAGGCCCACTTGGTCGCCGAGTACCGCCGGTTCCATGCGCCACCCCGTGGTCGTTCGACGAGGGGAGGAGCCTGTCGAGGGTCAGGACACGTGCGTCAGGACACCCGCGTCAGGACAACTGCCCGTCGTAGTCCGGGAGCTTGAAGGTCCGCTCGGCGTGGCCGCCCGACAGGTCGGTGGCGCTGTTGCCGATGTTCGCGATGATCGTGTAGCCGTCCGACTCGATCTCGGCGCGCTGCTCGGTCTTGTACTCGGCGACGTCCTTGAACAGGTCGAGGAACCCGCGCACGTACAGCCCGGAGGACTCGTAGCCGGCGTGGGCGAGGTTCCACTCGGTGGGCGCCTCGATGATGCCGGGGCGGGCGGTCACGAAGAACAGGGCGACGCCGTGCTCCTGGGCGTACTGGGCGGCCTCCAGGACCGGCCGGTTGGCGGGCTGCGGGTAGCTGAAGCCGAAGTCGGTCTCCAGGGAGGTGTTGTCGATGTCGAGGACGATCGCCTGCCTCTCGCCGGGTGCGGAGCCGGCGATCCGCTCCTTCAGGTACGGCAGCGCCCGGTCCATCACGGCCCGGCAGTCCCGCTGCCAGGTGTCGTAGTCGACGTCGTCGTCGGCGGCGACCGACGCCACCGCCGTCACCGGCGTGGGCTGCGGCTGCGCCGGGGCGGCGGCGGACGGCGTGACCGTCGCGGTGAGCGCCGCCACGGTCACGGCGGACGCCGCGGCGACACGCGTCCACGTGCGGCGCCGGGTCCGTCCGGCCTGTCTGGTCTGTCCGTTCTGGTCGGTCATGGGGGGTGGGGTCCTCTCATGCCTGCGCGGATGCCTGACGGCACAAAGTTGTCGCGTGCATGCTTCCCCCAGCAAGTGGCCGGACGGCAACGATTGGGTTACTGAGTAGTAGTCAGCCGTCTGACCTGCGGCTGCGCTACGCCGTGATCTCCACCCCGTCCGGTACGTTCCGCACCCGAGGCAGTCGCGGGTTGACCCGCAGCACCCGCAGCCGGGGGAAACCGGACAGCCAGGAGACGTCCGTGTCGGGCAGCTCCGCGTTGAGCCAGAGGTGGGTGAGCTGATCGGGGAGCAGTCCCGCCAGCAGCTCCTCGGCCCGCATCACACCGGCCACCTGGATGCGCGGGCGCCCGCCGAGTTCGCGCAGCGCGGCCAGCTCGGCGGTGTCGGCGACCGGGAAGTAGAGGCCGTCCGGGTCCAGGTGGGCGATGATCTCCAGGGCGTACCGCTCGGTGTCGAAGTGCCGCCAGCCACGCGCGAGTTCGGCCCGCACCGGCAGCGCGGTGCGGGACCGCAGCCGGACCAGGTAGTCGACGGCCGCGTCGTCCTGGACGCGGGTCGCGGTGTACGCGAGCAGCAGCGCCTGCCGGTCGTCGGGGACCTGGCCCGGGTCGGGCAGCAGCTCCAGGACGATGGGGCCGACCCAGCCGAGCCCCCGGGCGGCCAGCTCCGTCGTCGGGCGCACCAGGTTCTTCGTCCGGTCGTGGACGAGACGCTGGACGGCCGGGTCCAGCTCGGTGACGTGGTCCAGGCAGGCCGCGGCCATCAGCCGGCGGTGGTTGATCTGCGAGCGGCGCAGTCCGGGGGCGGGTGCGAGCAGCCGTTCCAGGAACTGGCCGCACTCCTCGGGCCGGGCATGGGCGGCGGCCATGCGGATGACCTCCTCCCACTCGGACTGGTGGGCGTGGTCCACCAGCGTGGGGAACCGGCCGCGCGCCACGATCTCCTTCGCGGCCAGGTAGTCCTGGAAGGTGCGGTGGACGAAGTCGACGGACTCGCCCGACCGTTCGCGCAGCAGCCCGGTGCGGTGCAGCAGATGCCGGAAGATCTTCGCGCCGTCCCCCTGCGCGCGGGCGGCGGGCATCGCGGGCAGCGCGGCGTCGAGGATGCCGACCGCCCGTTCCCGGGTCAGCTCGGAGGCGTCCTCCTCCAGCATCGCGTGGGCCAGCTTCTGCAACAGCCGCTCCCGGGTGCTCTGCTGGAGCCGCACGTCGTCGGCGTACAGCACGTCCCGTTCGGGGTCGCGGCGCTGGAGCAGCATCTCCAGGGCGGCGTCGTACAGCTCCTTGCGGCCGCTGGGGAGGGTACCGGCGCGGTCCCGGTTGAGTGCGCATATCAGGCCGCACATCAGGGGGTTGGTGGCGAGCTGGCGCAGCTCGCGGTAGATCCGTACGGAGTGCAGCAGCCGCTGCTCGTACGCGTCGAGCGTGCTGCGCTCCCGCTCCCGGTCCCGCTCACGCTCCCGGTCACGCGGCCCGGGGGAGCGGCTCTGCTCGTCGAGGCGGGCCGCCGAGTGCCAGTCCCGGATGAACCGCGTCACCTGGTCGCGTGACATGGGCGCGAGGGACAGCTCGACGAAGTCCTCCTCGGCCAGCCCACCGCCGGACAGCCAGCCGTCCGACACGGCGGAGGGCCGGGAGGTGACCAGGCAGCCGTTGCCGGAGAAGACGCGGAGCAGGCGCCGCAGCCGGTCGCGCAGCTCGCCGCGCGTCTTCTCCGGCGCCTCGTCGATGCCGTCGACCAGCAGCAGCGCCCGGCCCGCGAGCAGGGTGCGCACCACCCACCCCTCCGGCGCCCGGTCGGCGAGCGGGTGCCGGACCGCGTGCAGGAAGTCGTCCGGGGCCGGAAAGCCCTCGCGGGCGAACCGGCGTACCGGCAGCACGAAGGGGACCCGGGATCCCTCGCGGGCGGCGGCCACGGCCAGCCACTGCACGAGGGTCGTCTTGCCCGAGCCGGCGCCGCCGCGCAGCAGCACCCGTTCGTGGTCCTCCAGGGCACGGTCCGCGAGCAGCACGGTGCGCTGCTCGTCGTCCGCGCCGCCCACGCCGCCGCTGCGCTCCTCCGCCTCCAGGCTCAGGTAGGTCTCCTCCAGCGGCCAACGGTCGGGCGCGTTGGGGAAGTCGACGCCGACGATGGTCAGCCAGCCGTGCCGCCGGGCCACCCACTGGGCGTACTCCGCCTCGAACGCCACGTCCTCCTCGGACCGTTCGGACTGCCGGGCCGCCACCTCCGCGTCGCCCAGGTCGACGAGCTGCGCGATCCGGCTGGCCCGTCCCGGCAGTTGCCGCTGGAGGTAGGGGGAGCGCCGCACCAGATGGTGTACGACGTGCAGGCACACGGAGACCAGCAGCGCGTCGTGGAACCAGGCCGCGTCCGGGGACAGTTCGCGGTCCGCGCCCTGCACCGCGCCCCGCAGCCGACGCGCGTAGTCCTGCGGCCCGAGCCGTACGGCGTCGGCGTCGGTGACGTCGACCTCGGCGATCGCGAGCAGGGTGCGGGCCAGTACGTCGACGACCGGGGCCAGTTCGGCGTTGGGCGCGGCATGCCGCTCGGCGGCGAGGTGCACCAGGTCGGCGGCGGTGCGGTGGACCTCGTCCGGGGTGGCCGTGGCCTTGATGCCCCGCCAGGTGACGAGGCCGGGCACCGGCTCGGAGAACACGGGTGGCCGGGCGGGATCGCGGAAGAGCCTGCGGACGAGAGGGGCGGCGAGACGGGAGGGCGTGCGGACGACGGCATCCATGAAGGTGGGTTACCCCTGGGGTCGGGAGGGCGAAGCGGGAACGGCGTCGTGGAGCTCGAGCCGCGCTCCGTCGGGGAGCTTGAGCCGCACTCCGTCCGGCACCTGCCGGGCCACGGCCCCGTCCGTCTGTGTCAGCACGGTGACGGTCCGCAGGCCGGGGAAGGCCGAGAGCCAGGCCAGCCCCTCCACCGGGTGAGGGGCCTCCAGGGTCAGATGGGCGAGGCGCTCCGCGACGAGCAGTCCGGTCAGGTCGTCGATCCGGTACGCGCCCCGGACGCGGACGTGCTCCCAGCCGCCGAGTGAGCGCAGCGTGTGCAGGTCGTCGACGGTGGACACGTCGACGGCCCACTGCCGGCGCAGGTGGGCGAGGACGTCACGGGCGTACTGGTCCCGGTCGAAGGTGTGCCAGGCGGCGGCGAGGGACTGCTGCACGCCGGAGCCGGGGTGGTCGCGGAACCGGCGCAGGAACTGCAGCGCCGCCTCGCTGCCCACACTGATCGCCGTGGACACCACCCGGGCCGCCGTGCGGTGATCGACCTCGTCAGGGCCCGGCAGCAGGCCCAGCACCAGATCACCCCCGGCGCGCGCCACCTCCCGTGCCGCCTCGAAGTCCACCGGCGGCACGTGTGCCGCCAGCCCGTCCTCCACCCGCTTGCGCACCTCGGGCGCGACTTCCGCCGCGTACCGCAGTCCGGCCGCCGCCAGCAGCGTGCCGCGCGGGTCGTCGAAGTCCGCCAGCCGACGCAGTATGTACTCCGCCTCCTTGGGCCGGGCGTGCGCGAGGGCCAGCAGGATGACGTCCTCCCAGTCGTCCCTCTCCGCGTGGTCGACCAGCAGGTCGAAGTCCATCTCCTGGACGGCCAGCCGGGCACCGAGATAGTCCTGGAAGGTGCGGTGCAGGAAGTCCACCCGCTCCTCGGCGGGCTCGCGCAGCAGTCCGGAGCGCAGCAGCAGGGCGCGGTAGGTGTCCTCCTCGCCGTCGGCCGCGAGGTTCAGCGCGGGCAGCGCACGGCCGATGATCTGCAGGGCCTCGGCCCGGTCCATCTCCTGGCGGCCGTTGCGGATCAGCCACCACGCCAGCTTCTGCAGCAGTTGCACCTGGACCGTGTACGGCAGCCGCGTCCCGTCGGCGTCGTGCAGCTCCCGCTCCCGGTCCCGGCGCTCCAGGAGCATGGTCAGCGCGGCCTCGTACAGGGACCTGCGGTCCTGCGGCAGGAAGCCGCGCCGGTCGCGGTGCAGGGCGCAGAGCATGCCGCACATGAGCGGATTGGTGGCCAGCCGGTTGAGCTCGGACGTGGTCCGCACCGACCCCAGCAGCGACTCGCCGACGGACTTTGGCGCGCCGGCCGCGCGGTGCCAGCGCCGTACGAAGGTGGCGACGCCGTCGCGGCCCATCGGCGCGAGGACGAGTTCGCTGAAGCCCTCGGCGGCCAGCCAGTCCTCCGGTACGGCCGAGGGGCGCGAGGTGACCAGCCACAGGTTCCCGGGGAAGGCCCGCACCAGCTCCCGCAGCCAGCGCCGGGCGGCCCCGCGGCGGTCCCCGGCGATCTCGTCGATGCCGTCGACCAGCAGCACCCCGCGCCGGGCGCGCAGGACGCGCTCCACCCACCCCGGCGGCTGCTCCCCGGCGACGGGACAGCCGACCGCGCGCAGGAAGTCGCCGGGGAAGGGCAGCTCGGCCCCGGGCCGGACGATCCGGCGCATCGGCAGCACGAACGGCACCCGCCCGATGAGGTGGGGCAGCCCGTGGTCGTACACCCGGCTCGCCGCGGTGACCGCGAGCCACTGCACGAGGGTCGTCTTGCCGGAACCGGCGGCGCCGCGCAGGAACACCTGGTCGTGCCCGGCGAGGACCTGCTCGGCGGCCACACTCGGGTACTCCGCCTCCCGGCGGCCGTCCCGCCCCGCCTGCGGCCGGGTCGCCTCCAGGCTCAGATACGCCGTGTCCAGCGGCCACTCGCGCGTCCCGGCGTCCAGCCCGTAGATGGTGAGCGTGCCGTACCGGGCGGTGATGTGGTCCGCGTAACGCTCCTCGAACCCGGCGTCCTCGGCCGACTGGGACGGCAGCCGCTCCAGCAGTACGTCGACGGCCTGGACGAGCCGTGCGAGCTGCTGGGTCTGCACGGTCTGCTGCCGTGCCACATAGGTGGAGCGCTGGGTGAGGAAGTTCAGGATGTGCAGCGAGGCGGTGTGCAGCAGCCGCTCGTACAGCAGCGTGCCGCCCTCGCCGAGCCCGTACGGGGCCAGCGGCACGCCCGCGCTCAGCTCGCGGGCGAAGCGCTCGGGGCCGAGACCGACGGCCTCGTAGTCCTCGGCGGTGATCTCGCCGAGCCGGGCGAGGGTGCGGGCCAGGGCGTCCTTGACGGCCGTCGCCTCGGCGGCGTCGACGGGCTCCTCCCCGGGCCCGGCCGCCGCCAGCGCCCTGCGGACCAGCTCCCCGGCGATCTTGTCCACGTCCTTGGGTGTGACGGTCCGCTTCTCGCCCCGGAACGACACCAGTGCCGATATCCGCACCGGCCGGTCCACGAGACCCGCTCCCGGCCCGTCCCGGACGAAGAGTCTGCGGACGAGGGGCGTGACCGCGCTGGACGCGACACGTGCCCCCAGTGCTGTGACGTCGACCATGTTCCGAGCCTAGGTGAACCCCCTTGCGCGGGGGGCGGGTTAGCCGGGACGGGAGTAGCCCCCGTCACATTCACCCGCCCTTCGATCATGGTCGCCGGTGATGTGCCGCACAGGCCGTTTGCCCTGTACTACGGGGAATAGTGGGAACGGCAAGAACCATCAAATCGGACATACCGGAACGTCGGGGAGGTCGGCTTCCGGGGCTCTGAGCTGGTTTTGTCCTAAATGGCGGCTCTGTCAAGAGTCGTGAAGTTTCGCGCTGAAGTACTAAATACGGTCGTAGGTCACACCTTTGTGCGGTTCGGGCCCGCCGGGTTACCAAGGTGGAGCCCGCCCGACGAACGCCTTGGACGAACGTCTTGTGCGTCCCGCCGGAGGGGCATTCCTCTGCACCCGTCCCCATGAGGTTCGAATGTTCCCGCGTGTCACGTCCCGTTCTTCCCGTACGACCCTTCGCACTCGCGCCGCGGTGATGGCCGCAGGCCTCGGAGCCTCGGTCGCACTGGGAGCCGGGGTCGCGGCCGCCACCGGCACCACGGCGGCCTCCAGCACCAACGCCGCCGCGAGCGCCGTAGAGGCCCAGGCCGCGGCCCAGGCCAAGGCGGCCAAGGCCGAGAAGGCCGCCGCGAGCGCCAAGAAGAGCACCACCGCCAAGAAGACGGCCACCAAGAAGAAGGCCGCCTCCTGGGTGGACCCGGTCAAGAAGTACGAGCTGAGCGCCGGCTACGCCCAGAGCGGCGGCATGTGGGCGCACAAGCACAGCGGCCAGGACTTCGCCGTGCCGGTCGGCACCAACGTCGTCGCCGCCCACGGCGGCACCGTCGTCAAGGCCGGCGGCAACGGCGCCGGTGACGGCCCCGCCTACGGCAACGCGATCGTCGTCAAGCACGGCAACGGCACGTACTCCCAGTACGCGCACCTGTCCAAGATCAACGTGAAGATCGGCCAGGTCGTGAAGACCGGCCAGTCGATCGCCAAGTCCGGCAACACCGGCAACTCCAGCGGTCCGCACCTGCACTTCGAGATCCGCACGACCCCGAACTACGGCTCGGCCGTCGACCCGGTCTCCTTCCTGAAGTCCAAGGGCGTGACCGTCTAAGGACCGCCCTGGGACCGTCCAACGGACGGGACTACGAGCCCGCCGCTCCCCGGTGGGCCTGGGTCACAAGATCGGTGGCGACCTCGAGAACGGCAGCGCGCTGTTCCTCGGGGTCGCCTTCGAGGTCCCGCAGCACGAACATCCCGGCGTGCAGCGTGAACAGCGCGCTGATGCAGCGGACCTGGTCGACCAGGTCCGCTTCGGGGTCCATGAGGATGTCGCGCAGGCCGAACATGCGGTGCTTGAACAACTCGCCGATGCGCAGGTCCCGCACCGTCGCCTGGTTCTCCTGCATGAAGCGGAACAGCGGCTTCGCACCGGCCAGCGCCTCGCTGTAGCGGCGGATGATCTCCTGCTTCGTCTCCAGGGTGTGCGGCTGCTCCCGCCCCCAGTCGATCAGGTCCTCCAGCGGTCGCGACAGATCCTCGAAGATGCTTACGAGGATCTCTTCCTTGGTCTTGAAGTGGTAGTACAGCGCGGCCTTGGTCACGTCCAGACGCTCGGCGATCTCGCGCAGCGAGGTCTTCTCGTACCCCTGCTCGGCGAAGAGCCCGAGGGCCACGTCCTGGATGCGCTGGCGGGTGTCCCCGCGGCGTCGCTGCTGCTTGGTGCCGTTCATTGTGCCGCCCATCCTCCTACGCACCTCCTGCCCCGCGCACTTTCCGAAAAACTTACTTGACGACCGGCTAGTTACGCGACTACCTTCCCCAGTGTAGACAACTTGCCGGGCGGCAAGTAAGCGCAAGTGAGTGGCAAGTCGCACAGCGGTAGCTGGGGGAGTAGGAGAAATGGCGGAGACGACGGAGAAGGCGGAGGCGGCGACCGGCGAAGCCGGCGCCGGTAAACAGCCGAGGAGCGTGCGGGTCGTCCTGCTCGCCCTCATGATCGCGATGATGCTCGCGATGCTCGACAACATGATCATCGGTACCGCGATGCCGACGATCGTGGGCGAATTGGGCGGCCTGGAGCACCTCTCCTGGGTCGTCACCGCCTACACCCTCGCCACCGCGGCCTCCACCCCGCTGTGGGGCAAGCTCGGCGACATGTACGGGCGCAAGGGCGTCTTCATGACGTCCATCGTGATCTTCCTGATCGGCTCGGCGCTCAGCGGCATGGCCCAGGACATGGGCCAGCTCATCGGCTTCCGCGCCGTCCAGGGCCTGGGCGCCGGCGGACTGATGGTCGGCGTCATGGCGATCATCGGCGACCTGATACCGCCCAGGGAGCGCGGCAAGTACCAGGGCATGATCGCCGGTGTCATGGCGCTCGCGATGATCGGCGGACCGCTGGTCGGCGGCACCATCACCGACAACTGGGGCTGGCGCTGGTCCTTCTACATCAACATCCCGCTCGGCGCGATCGCGCTGATCGCCATCAGCGCCGTACTGCACCTGCCGAAGAAGCGCAGCAAGGCGCGGATCGACTATCCGGGCGCCGCACTGCTGACCGTCGGCATCACCGCCATCGTGCTCGTCACCACCTGGGGCGGCACCGAGTACGCCTGGACCTCCGCGCGCATCATGGAGCTGATCGGCATCGGCGTCGCCGCGCTGGTCGGGTTCGTGTTCTGGCAGACCAGGGCCGCCGAGCCGATCCTGCCGCTGCACGTCTTCCGCAGCCGCAACTTCACGCTGATGTCCATCATCGGCTTCATCGTCGGCTTCGTGATGTTCGGCGCGACCCTCTTCCTGCCGCTGTACCAGCAGGCCGTGCAGGGCGCGTCCGCCACCAACTCCGGGCTGCTGCTCCTGCCGATGCTGGGCGCGATGCTCGTCACGTCGATGGTGGCCGGGCGGGTCACCACCAGCACCGGACGCTACAAGATCTTCCCGGTGGCGGGCGGTGCGCTGATGGCGGTCGGCCTGTTCCTGCTGTCCACCATGGACACCGACACCAGCCGCTTCACGTCCGGCCTGTACATGGCCGTGGTCGGTCTCGGCATGGGCTGCCTGATGCAGATCACCATGCTGGTGGCGCAGAACAGCGTGGAGATGAAGGACATGGGCGTCGCGTCCTCCTCCACCACCCTCTTCCGCACCCTGGGCTCCTCCTTCGGCGTCGCGATCATGGGCGCGATCTTCAACCACCGGGTCCAGGACGTCATGTCCGAGCGGGGTGGAGCGTCGGGCTCCCAGGCGACCGAGCAGACGGCGACGCTGACCAAGGAGGCGCTGGAAAAGCTGCCGGCGATGACCCGCGAGGCCTACCAGCACGCGGTCTCCTCCGGCACCCACGGCGCGTTCCTGCTCGGCTCCGCGGTGGCCGTCCTCGCACTGGTCGCGGCGGTCTTCGTCAAGGAGATCCCGCTGAAGGGCGCGGGCCCGAAGGCGGCCGACACCCCGGTCGACGGCGACGACGCCACGGCTACGGCGAAGGCACCGGTGACAGAACCGGCGTGACCTCGCGGCGGCCCCGCCGCCTGCTCCCCTTCACCGGACCTCCGGGTGGCTTCGGCCACCTGGAGGTCTTCGTGTTGGCCGTGGCCGTGGCCGTGGCCGTGGTCCGTGTCACCGCCTGCGCGCGGTGAGCAGGGCGAAGGAGAGGTACTCGCCGCGGTCGGCGTTGAGCATGTCGATCACGGCCTGATCGCCGTCCGCGCTCGTGCCGTCCGTGCTCCGGGCGTCGGCCCGGTACGCGGCCCCCGCCCGGGTCCACAGCAGCCAGTCCCGCCAGGCGTCCGGTTGCAGGCGCGCGGAGGTGACGTCCACCAGCTCGGTGATCCCCCACTGGAAGCGCCACCACTCGGCGGTGTGCCAGGCCAACGCCTCCCAGCCGACCACGTCCTTGATGTGCGGCGGGATCGCCCCCAGCTCACGCACCTCCCGCGTCATGGCGGGAGTCGCCACGCCCAACTGCCCACCGGGCCGCAGGAACCGGACGAGATACGGCAGATAGCCGTCCGCCGTCCCGAAGTACTCGAACGCGTCGACGCTGACGACGGCGTCGAAGCTCGCCTCCTCGAACGGCAGGGCGTGCGCCTCGGCCCGTACGGCCGCCACCCGGTCACCGACCCCCGCCCCGGCGAACACGGCCGCCGCCTCCTCGGGCGCGATCCACCAGTCGGCCGCGACGACCTCGGCGCCGTACTCACGGGCCAGGAACACCGACGTCGCGCCCTTCCCGGAGCCGAGGTCGAGAATCCGCATCCCCGGCCGCAGCTCCAGGTCCCGGGCGAGATCCTCCAGCAACCACAGCGGGTTCGGCCCCATGTCGAGGTCGAGCAGCCAGGCGGGGTCGTAGCGGGAGGAGCGCGGATAGCGGTCGGGACGTACGAGATCACTCAAGTCGGTCACGCCCACGAACCCAAGCCGATCGCCCTGCCGGGCACAACCGGGTTTCGCCGACCCGGGTGGCTAGGGTGGATGCGGAATCGCCGGGGCGGCGGGCGGGAACTGGGGTGCGGCATGGATGGCAACAGCGGAAGAGACAGCGAAAGACCTCTCCGACGGGCGGAGCTGATGGGCGCCGCCGGGACCGCGGTCCTTCCGGTCGCCGCGGTCGTCCTGGCGGGCGTGAGAGCCTCGTTGCCCTGGTGGGCGGTGGCCGGTTCGGCCGTGCTGACCGCCGGCCTCGCCGGTTGGGCGGGAGTACGGATCGGCCGACGACGTTCCGTGCGCGCCGAGGCCCTGGAGCCGGGGGAGAAGGTCCTCGGCACCTACACCGTCCGGCCTCCGTACCGCGAACACACGCCGCCCGCGGCGCACGAGGGCCCGCAGTACCAGCTAGTGGTGACCAGCCGCGGCCTGCAACTGTGGGAGCGCTCCGCACTCCTGTGGCGTCACCCATGGCCGGAGCTGCGCGTTCTGGTCGACGGCCCGCGCCTACGCGTCCACCACGAAGGCCGCGAGGCCGGGAACATGCTGCTGGAACCACCGGGCGCCGCCCAGGAGATACGCGCCGCCGCCACACGGCACGCGGCCGGCTGAGGTGCCGATCGCGGACGCGGCGACGACGGATCCGTTTTGCCGACGCACTCGAACCAAACCACCTTGCCCCGCCCGTCCGCGTACGGCGTGACGCCCCACCGGTCTGTCACCGCCGCGACGATCACAAGCCCGCGTCCGCCCTCGCCCAGCGCGTCAACCGTCGCCGGAACCGGCAACTCCGGGCAGCCGTCGGCGACCTCCACCCGCACCCCGCCGGGCTGGAGCAGGAAGCACACGCGGCAGCGACGGCCGGGCACGTGCCGTACGACGTTGGCGACCAGCTCCGTGAGCGCCAGCTCGGCGGCGTCGGCCACGTCGGGCATCCCCGAGCGGACGAGATACAGCCGCAGAACGCGGCGCAGATGGCGGGCCGAGTGCGCGCCCATGGCGAACTCGGCGTGGTACTGGCTCTCGACGTCCGCCGCCTGCGGACCGGTTACGTGATTCACGCCACAAGACTGCGACGCACTGCGTACGCTCGACTACGCAGAGAAGTGAACACCGTCAGGCGTTGCCGTCCGCAGTCCCGGAGTGAGGTGCCGCAGTGGCCAACATCCAGTCCCTCGACCCGACCGCTTCCCCCCTCGACTACTACGGCTGGGAACTGCGCCGCCAGCGCGAGGCGCACGGCCTCAGGCAGGGCCAGCTCGGCGACATCATCTTCTGCACCGGCTCACTGGTCGGCCAGATCGAGACCACGAAGAAGGTCCCCACGCGGGACTTCTCCGAGCGCGTGGACGCCGCGCTGGGCACGGACGGCCTGTTCTCCCGCCTGATCGGCCTGGTCCTGCGCAGCCAACTCCCCACGTGGTTCCAGCCGTACGCGGAGATGGAGGCGAAGGCGGCGTACATCTCCACGTACCAGGCGCAGTTGGTGTACGGCCTGCTGCAGACGGAGGAGTACGCACGCGCGGTGCTCGCCACCGGCATGCCGGACGACCTGGAAGGACTGGTGGCCGCCAGGGTGGAACGCCAGCGCGTTCTGGAGCACGAGCAGCCGCCGCTGGCCTGGGTGGTACTGGACGAGGCCGTACTGCACCGACCGATCGGCGGCCCCGAGGTCATGCGGCGGCAACTGGCCCGGCTGTTGGAGTTCTCGGGTCACCGCTGGATGCATGTGCAGGTACTGCCGAACAAGGTGGGGGCGCACGCCAGCCTCGCTGGTTCGTTCAACTTCCTCCGCTTCGACGACAACCCGGACATCGTCTACACGGAGGACATCATCTCCGGCCACATGACGGCCAATCCCGAGACCATCAGGGAAGCCGCGCTCCGTTACGCTCGCTTGCAGGCCGCCGCCCTCTCCGTGGAGGATTCGGCGGAACTGATCATCCGGGTGATGGAGGAACGCTATGGACACGGCTCCCAGCCAGAGGAACAGCCAGTGGCGTAAGTCCAGTTACAGCGGAAACACCGGCGGCGAATGTGTGGAGTGCACCGTCACCGGCGGCGCCGCCTGGCGAACCTCCTCGTACAGCGGAAACACCGGCGGCGACTGCGTCGAGGTCGCCGACAACTGCCCCGTCGGCTCCGTTCCTGTCCGGGACAGCAAGAACCCGGCCGGTCCGGTCGTGACCATCGGCGCCCCCGCCTGGCAGTCCTTTATCGAGGACATGCGCTAGCCAACTGTCATCGGGCCGCTCATGCGAGCAGCCCGATGACAGCCACCCCCAACATGCTCACGCTTCTTACCGCCCACCCCGGTCTGCCTGCCGGGCGAGGAACTCCTCGAACGCCGCCTTCTGCTTCGGGTCCATCCTTCTCTTCGGAGGGAATCCCCGCCTTTGGGCGGGGAGGGAATCCGATCTCAGGGCTGTTCTGACCCGCAGGTTACGACGGATGTTTTTGCTGCTCGATGTACTGACGGACGATCGACAGTGGAGCTCCGCCGCATGATCCGGCGAAGTAGGAGCCGGACCAGAACCGGCCGTGGATGATGAAGCGGTTGACGCGGCCGGTGAACTCCTGGCGGAGGTAGCGCGAGGACACGCCCTTGAGCGAGTTGACCAGGTTCGAGAGGGCGACCTTGGGCGGGTAGTGCACCAGCAGGTGGACATGGTCGCCCTCCCCGTTGAACTCGGTCAGGTCCGCGCCGAAGTCCGTGCACACGTTCCGCATGATCTCCTCGCAGCGCGTCAGCATCTCGTCGTTGAAGACCTCACGCCGGTACTTGGTCACGAAAACCAAGTGGACATGAAGGTTGTGGATGACGTGACGTCCCCGGCGGATACTGGTATTTGGTTCCCAGCGTGGTGACATAGACCAAGCGTAGTATGATCGACGGACCCGATCGGAAGGGGGTGGGCTGGATGATCCGTGCGTACAAGTTCCTCATGCGGCCCACCGTGGGCCAGGCCGCTGCGCTCGCCGCGATGCTGGCCGATCACTG
>NZ_JAGMUO010000033.1 GCF_019049325.1 Streptomyces sp. AC512_CC834
ACGCGGTGCGGCGGATCATGGCCAGGTACATGGCGTCCGTGCCGTGCAGGTGGGGCCAGAGCTGGACGTCGGGTCCCTCGCCCAGGTCGGGCACGCCGGGCAGCAGCGGCCGGGCGTCGAGCAGCTCGGTGCCGGGGTGCTGCTTGAGGACGTCCGCGACGACGGCGCGGGTCTCGGCGAGGTGCGGCGAGCAGGTCGCGTAGGCGACGACGCCGCCGATCCGTACGGCCTCCAGGGCGCCCCGCAGCAGCCCGCGCTGGAGCGGGGCGAAGCCGTCCAGGTCCTCGGGGCGGCGCCGCCAGCGCGCCTCGGGCCGGCGGCGCAGGGCGCCCAGGCCCGTGCACGGCACGTCGACCAGGACGCGGTCGAAGCTGCCGGGCCGCCACGCCGGGCGGGTGCCGTCGGCGGCGATCACCTGGTACGGCCCCGGGTTGCCGTCCAGCGCCCTGGCCACGAGACCGGCGCGGTGCGGCTGCTTCTCGGAGGCGAGCAGGAAGGCGCCCCGCTCGGCGGCGAGGGCGCCGAGGAGCGCGGCCTTGCCGCCGGGCCCCGCGCATCCGTCCAGCCAGCGCCAGTCCGGTCCGTCCAGGGGTGCGCCCGCCAGGGCCAGGGCGACGAGCTGGCTGCCCTCGTCCTGCACCCCGGCGCGGTTCTCCCGTACGGCGTCGACGGCGCCCGGTTCGCCGCCCTCGCTCAGCCGCACCGCGTACGGCGACCAGCGCCCCGGTACGGCGGCCTCCTCGCCGAGCAGTTCCTCGCGGGTGGCCCGGCCGGGCCGCGCGACGAGCGTGACCTCGGGGCGTTCGTTGTCGGCGGCCAGCAGTTCCTCGATGCCGGCCCGGCCGCCGCCCAGCGAGTCCCACAGCGCGGAGACGACCCAGCGCGGGTGCGAGTGCACGACGGCCAGGTGGTCCTCGGGATCCTCGTCGTAGGGCGGGGCGACCCGCTCCACCCACCCGTCGAGATCGTCCCGCGCCACCTTGCGCAGCACGGCGTTGACGAACTTGGCCCGCCCGTCCCCGAGCACGACCCGCGCCAGCTCGACGGAGGCGGAGACGGCGGCGTGACTCGGAATCCGCGTCCCGAGAAGCTGGTGCACGCCCAGGGCGAGCACGTCCAGCACGGGCGGGTCGACCTCGCGCAGCGGCCGGTCGACGCAGTCCGCGATGATCGCGTCGTACGTGCCCTGGCGGCGCAGCGTCCCGTACACCAGCTCGGTGGCGAGGGCCGCGTCCCGGGCGTCGAATCCCTCGGGGCCCTCCTTCTCGCGCGCCTTGCGCAGCAGCGGCGGCAGGACGAGGTTGGCGTACGCGTCCCGCTCGTCCACGGCCCTGAGCGCCTCGAAGGCGAGGATGCGGACGGGGTCCTTCTGGGGTCTGCGGTACGGCTTGCCGGGCTTGCGGGGACGACGGGGCTGCTCGCTCACGAAAAGGTGCTCCGGGTGTGGGGTGACGTGCGCTCACCAGCGTACGCCGGACCGGTGAGCGGTGCTGCGAAGGCGCAGGTCAGTCGCCCAGCCGCGCCCCCTCGGTGATCCGCGCGCCGCGCGCCCAGTCCGCGGCCCGCATCGGCTTCTTGCCCTGCGCCTGCACCCACAGCAGCTCGACGGCGTACGAGCCGGTGCCGACGTACACGTTGTTCTTATGGGCGGCGAGCCGCCCCGGGGCGAGGTCGGTCCGGTCGGGCACGGGCACGGCATGCACGAGCTTGAGCCGCTCGCCCCGGAAGGTGGTCCAGGCGCCGGGGGCCGGGGTGCAGCCGCGCACCACCCGGTCCACCCGCAGCGCCGGGGCGGCCCAGTCGACCCGGGCGTCCTCGACGGTGATCTTCGGGGCGAGGGTGACGCCCTCGGACGGCTGCGGTACGGCGTCGAGGCTGCCGTCCTCGATGCCGTCCATGGTGGCCGCGAGCAGGCCCGCGCCGGCGAACGCCAGCCGGGTCAGCAGGTCGCCGCTGGTGTCGGTGGGGCGGACGGTCTCGGTGACCGTCCCGTAGACGGGGCCGGAGTCCAGGCCCTCCTCGATCAGGAAGGTGGACGCGCCGGTGATCTCGTCGCCCGCCATCACCGCGTGCTGCACGGGGGCGGCGCCGCGCCAGGCGGGCAGCAGGGAGAAGTGCAGGTTGACCCAGCCGCGGGCGGGCACGTCCAGGGCGACGCGGGGCAGCAGGGCTCCGTAGGCGACGACGGGGCAGCAGTCGGGCGCGATCTCGCGCAGCCGCTCCAGGAAGTCGGCCTCGCGCGGCTTCGCGGGCTTGAGTACCTCGATGCCCGCCTCCTCGGCCCGCTCGGCCACGGGCGAGGCGACCAGCCGGCGCCCACGCCCGGCGGGAGCGTCGGGTCGCGTGACGACGGCGGCCACCTCGTGGCGCCCGGAGGCGATCAGGGCGTCCAGGGCGGGAACGGCGACCTCGGGGGTACCGGCGAAGACGAGCTTCATGGGTGGGACGGGCCTCTCGGGCGGGGGTGGTTGCTGGGCAGCGCACCAGTCTACGAGCCGTCAACCGACGGAAAGCCGCCGACGGTGCGGCACCACCACGGGAGAGAGCTCAGCCTCTCGACCGACTGGAAACCGGGTGGTGCGCGGGTGGGAGACCCCCCATGGGGCCGCAGGCCGAGGGGGGCGCACAACCACACCCCCACGCCCCCACCCCGTGACCCGCGGAGCGCCCACGCGTTGGTCAAGGAAGAGTTGACACACCGGGCCGCCCGCGCGGCCCGATTCCTTTCAACGCCGGTTCGAGAGGCTTGTTCATGGCCGACCACGCAACCCACGACGCCCAGGCTCGGGCCAGCCTGCACTTGCTGGTGCGGGACATCGAGCGGGTCCGCCGGCAGGTGGACGCACTGCGCACCCTCACCGCCCAGTTGGGCAACGTCTACCGTCCGCGCCGCTCCGGCCCCTCCACGGGCTTCGTCGTCTACGGACGCGCTCCCGCCCCGACGGTCCGTCTCGCCCAGGAGCTGCGGGACAGTGTCGAGACCCTGGTCACGGCCGCCGTGGACTTCGACCGTTCGCTCGGCTTCTCGTGGGACGCGGTGGGCTCCGCGCTCGGCGTCACCAAGCAGGCGGTGCACCGGCGCTACGGCGCCCGCCGCACCGCTGCCCAGACGGCGTCGTCCGCCGCCGGGACCCCCGAGCACACCCCCGAGCACACCCCGGAGCCGACGGGCACCCGCGCGGTCAACGTGGGCCCGGGCCTTCCCTCCGTGCCCACGGTCCCGGCGGCCCGTGCCATGCCGACCCAGCCGACGTCGGGCAGTCCGGCCCTGCGCGAGGAGGTCCGCCCGACGGCCTTCCCCGGCCCGCGCAACGGCTGAACCGCGGCGGCCGAACCGCGACGCCACGACGGCCCTCCGCCCACCCGGCTCCCCTCCGGGAAGGCGGAGGGCCGCGGCGTGTCCGCCCGTCGTCTCACCCGATGTCGGGCGGATCGATCCGCACCCACACCGCCGCATCGCTCCCCCGCACGGTCCGCGCCGCCCGAGCGGCCTTCAGCGCACCGGCCAGCGCCGCTCCGCGCCCCGGCGGCACCCGGACCAGCGCCCGCTCCCAGTGCTCCCCCGGCGGCGGCGCCCCCGCCCGCCGCGGCCGCCCCGGCGGCGTGACCGGCAGGGGCACCGGGCCGAGTACCTCCGCCTCCCGCGGCAGTTCGACGGCGCCGAGGAAGCCGGCCACCGCCTCCGGCGGCCCCGCCACGGCCGCCATCCGCGACACCGGCGGAAAGCCCAGCTCGTCCCGTTCGGCCAGCTCCCGCACCGCGTGGCCGACGGGGTCCCAGCGCACCAGCGCCTGCACCGGCCGCAGGGTCGGCTCGGCGACCGCGACGACGGTGCCCCCGGCGCTCTGCGGGCGTACCAGGGCGGCGGCGGCCAGCCAGCGCCGCAGCGCGTCCTCGCCGGCGCGCAGGTCGGGCCGCCCGAGCATCGCCCAGCCGTCGAGCAACAGCGCCGCCGTGTAACCGCCCTCGGCGACGGGCTCGGCCCCCGGGGTGCTGACCACCAGCGCGGGGGCCTCGGACACGGTGTCCAGCACCTGCTCGCGCCCGGAGGTGCGCACCGGCACGGCGGGGAAGGCACGCCCCAGCTCCTCCGCGGTGCGCCGGGCGCCCACGACCTGCGCGCGCAGCCGGAAGGCCCCGCACTCCGGGCAGTGCCAGGAGCCCTCCTCGCGCCCGCACCAGCCGCAGCGCAGCGCGGACCCGGACTCCTGCCCCTCCAGCGGACCCGAGCAGTGCCGGCACCGCGCGGGCGTACGGCACGCCGCGCACGCCATCCGGGGTACGTAGCCCCGCCGGGGCACCTGCACGAGCACCGGTCCGAGCCGCAGTCCGTCCCTGACGGCCTGCCAGGCGAGGGTCGGCAGCCGGGCGGCGCGGGCGGCCTCGTCCCGGGCCAGGTCCTGGTCGCCCACGGTCCGGACCAGCGGGGCGGCGGCCCGCACCTGCTCCCGGGCGGCGACCAGCGGCCGGGCCCAGCCCGTCTCCACGAGCTGGGCGGCCTCCACGGTGCAGCTCCAGCCGCCCAGCAGGAAGGCGCACCGGTCCTGGGCGGCACGCAGCAGCAGCACCTCGCGCGCGTGCGGCTGCGGGGCGTGCGGCTCGCTGTGGCTGTCGTCGCCGTCGTCCCACAGGGCGACCAGGCCGAGGTCCCGCACCGGCGCGAACATGGCGGCCCGGGTCCCGACGACGGCCCGTACGGCCCCGCGGCGCACCGCGAGCCACTGCGCGTACCGCTTCTCGGGTCCCGCGTCGGCGGTGAGCACCGCGTGCCGTCCCTCGCCCAGCAGGGCCGTCAGCGCGGCGTCGGCGCGGGCGACCGCCCTGCCGTCCGGCAGGACGACGAGCGCGCCCCGGCCGGAGGCCAGCGTCGCCGCCACGGCCCGCGCGAGCTCCTCGCTCCACCGCGGTCCCGGCAACGCGTTCCACACCGCGCGCGGCGCACCGCCCGAGGCCAGGGCCGCCACGAAGGCGGCCCCCTGCTCGTACCGCGCCCAGGTACCCGGCTCGGGTACCGGCGGCGGGGGCAGCGGGTCGGCCGACGCCCGCTTCTCGGCGCGCGCGTTGCGCGGCGGTACGGCGAGCTGGAGCACGTCGGCGAGGCTGCCCGCGTACCGGTCGGCGACCGCCCGGGTGAGTCCCAGCAGCTCCTGGTCGAGGATCCGCTCGGGCGAGACGACCTGGGCCAGCGCGGCCAGGGGACCTGCGTAGTCGGACTCGGCGAGCCGCTCGATCAGGAACCCGTCGACGAGTCCGCCGCCCTCGCGGCGCCCGTCCCGCACCCGGTTCCGTCCGGCCCCGAACCGCACCCGCACCCGCACGCCGGGCTGGGCGTCGGCGTCGAGTTCCTCGGGCACGGCGTAGTCGAAGTACCGGTCGAGGTGGAGTACGCCCTTGTCGACCAGCACGCGGGCGACCGGCAGCTCCTTGGCGAGCGCGGCTCCGCGCCAGGTCCGGGGTTTGGCCCGCGGGGTCTTCGCCTTGCGCACACTCTCCCGGATGAGCGCGAGCTGCTCGGGCGGCGCGTCCTGCGCGCCGCCCTCCGCCGGTCCGTTCTCGCTGCTCACGCCTGCATTCTCGCAAAGACCACTGACAACTCCCCCGAGCGGATTGGGGACCGGGCGCCGGACACGCCGAGGCCCGGCGCCCCTTCGGCTTCGGGGGCGCCGGGCCTCGTACGTACCGTCGGGCGGGTGTGCCCTACAGGCCCGCCGCCTGCCGCAGAGCGTCCACGCGGTCGGTGCGCTCCCAGGTGAAGTCGGGCAGCTCACGGCCGAAGTGGCCGTAGGCCGCGGTCTGGGCGTAGATCGGGCGGAGCAGGTCGAGGTCGCGGATGATGGCGGCCGGGCGGAGGTCGAAGACCTCGTCGATCGCCTTCTCGATCTTCTCGGTGTCGATCTTGGCGGTGCCGAAGGTCTCCACGAACAGGCCGACCGGTTCGGCCTTGCCGATGGCGTAGGCCACCTGGACCTCGCAGCGGGCGGCCAGGCCCGCGGCGACGACGTTCTTGGCGACCCAGCGCATCGCGTAGGCGGCGGAGCGGTCGACCTTGGACGGGTCCTTGCCGGAGAAGGCGCCGCCGCCGTGGCGGGCCATGCCGCCGTAGGTGTCGATGATGATCTTGCGGCCGGTCAGACCGGCGTCGCCCATCGGGCCGCCGATCTCGAAGCGGCCGGTCGGGTTGACCAGGAGACGGTAGTTCTCCGTGTCGAGCTTGATGCCGTCGTCGAGGAGCGCCTTCAGCTCCGGCTCGACGACGAATTCCTTGATGTCGGGGGCCAGCAGCGACTCCAGGTCGATGTCGCTCGCGTGCTGGGAGGAGACGACGACCGTGTCGAGGCGGACGGCCTTGTCGCCGTCGTACTCGATGGTGACCTGCGTCTTGCCGTCCGGGCGCAGGTAGGGGATCGTGCCGTTCTTGCGGACCTCGGACAGGCGCTTGGACAGACGGTGCGCGAGGAAGACCGGCAGCGGCATCAGCGTCGGCGTCTCGTCGGACGCGTAGCCGAACATCAGGCCCTGGTCACCGGCGCCCTGCCGGTCCAGCGCGTCGCTGTCGTCGCCCGCGGCGACACCCCCGACCCGGCTCTCGTAGGCCGTGTCGACGCCCTGCGCGATGTCCGGGGACTGGGCGCCGATCGAGACGGAGACACCGCAGGAGGCGCCGTCGAAGCCCTTCTTGGAGGAGTCGTAGCCGATCTCCAGGATCTTGCCGCGGACGAGCGTGGCGATGTCCGCGTAGGCCTTGGTCGTCACTTCGCCGGCGACGTGCACCAGACCGGTGGTGATCAGGGTTTCGACGGCGACCCGGGAGGTCGGGTCCACACGCAGAAGCGCGTCGAGAATGGTGTCGCTGATCTGGTCAGCGATCTTGTCGGGGTGACCTTCGGTCACGGACTCCGAGGTGAACAGGCGACGGGACACAACGCTCCCTGGGGTTGCAGCGGCTGCTGGCTGATCATTGGTGGACGGCACGGGGAGCTGCACCCGGCGACGTCCGAGAACAGTTTATCGGTCGGACTCTGCCACGGGCCCACCTGTCTCAGCTCTCGGGAGGGCTGTGACCTGCGGCACGGGCATTCTGCCCAGAACGAGGCGCCCTTGGCCAGGGTCGCCACGCTCCAATGCGCGGGGTTCGCGAGGAGCGTGGCATGAATGAGTCATTCAGCCGAGCCGCTGCGCCACGAGGTCCCACACCGTTTCGGCCAGGGCTTCCTTCGGGCCGTGGGCCACCGGGGTCTCGCTGCCGTCGGCGCCCAGGACCACCGCCTCGTTCTCCTCCGAGCCGAAGGTCTTGCGCTCCCCCACCTCGTTCACCACGAGGAGGTCGCAGCCCTTCCGCTTCAGCTTGGCCCGGCCGTTGGCCAGGACGTCGTCCGTCTCGGCGGCGAAGCCGACGATCACCTGACCGGAGCGGGCCCGGGTCCCGGAGATCTCCGCGAGGACGTCCGGGTTGCGCACCAGGGTGATCGGCTCGGGTTCCTGGTCGTCCTTCTTCTTGATCTTCCCGGTGGCGTACGTCGCGGGTCGGAAATCGGCCACCGCCGCGGCCATGACGACGGCGTCGGCGTCCGCCGCGGCCCGCAGCATCGCCTCGCGCAGCTCCACCGCCGTACCCACCGGCACCACGTCCACGCCGGCCGGACCGGGCAGTGACGCGTTCGCCGCGACCAGGGTGACGCGGGCGCCGCGGGCGGCGGCGGTGCGGGCGAGGGCGTAGCCCTGCTTGCCGGAGGAGCGGTTGCCGAGGAAGCGGACCGGGTCGAGGGGCTCCCGGGTGCCGCCGGCGCTGACGACGACATGGCGTCCGGCGAGGTCGGGCTCCCGCACTCCGCGGGCGAGGACCCGGCGGCAGACCTCGAAGATCTCGCCGGGGTCGGGCAGCCGGCCCTTGCCGGTGTCGACGCCGGTGAGGCGGCCGACGGCGGGCTCGATGACGACGGCGCCGCGGCGGCGCAGCGTCGCCACGTTCTCCCGGGTGGCCGGGTGCTCCCACATCTCGGTGTGCATGGCGGGGGCGAAGACGACCGGGCAGCGGGCCGTGAGCAGCGTGTTGGTGAGGAGGTCGTCGGCCAGCCCGTGGGCCGCCTTGGCGAGCATGTCGGCGGTGGCCGGCGCGACGACGACCAGGTCGGCGTGCTGGCCGATGCGCACGTGCGGGACCTCGTGCACGTCGTCCCACACCTCGGTCGACACGGGGTTGCCGGACAGGGCGGACCAGGTGGCGGCGCCGACGAAGTGCAGTGCGGAGGCGGTGGGGACGACCCGGACCTCGTGGCCGGACTCCGTGAGTCTGCGCAGCAGCTCACAGGCCTTGTACGCGGCGATGCCGCCGCTGACCCCCAGAACGACCTTGGGCTTGTCCACCGTCTCTCCCCGGCTCGGATGACGCGCTCGGATATCGCGCTCGGACAGCGCGTACGACCCATCACACACCACAGGCCCGGCAGTCGGACTGCCGGGCCTGTGGAAAAGTCAGCGTAAGGCTGAAGATATTACCGCCGATACTGCCGATGCTGCCGGTATTACTGCGCCGGACCCTCGATGGCCTCGGAGGTCAGCAGCCCCGCGTTGATCTCGCGCAGGGAGATCGAGAGCGGCTTCTCGTGGACGTGGGTGTCGACGAGCGGACCGACGTATTCGAGGAGGCCCTCGCCGAGCTGCGAGTAGTACGCGTTGATCTGGCGGGCCCGCTTGGCCGCGTAGATCACGAGGCTGTACTTCGAGTCCGTGGCCTCGAGGAGCTCGTCGATCGGCGGGTTGATGATGCCCTCGGGCGCGGAGATGGAAGAGGACACGCTCTACCTTCCGATGGATGGGAAAGATGAAGTCGGGATGATCGCAGGATGACCAGTAACGATCACACCACGTTCGTCAAGGCTAGCAGCTCGCGAGCCACGTCCTCGACGGAGGTGTTCACCAGGGTCTGGTCGAACTCCGACTCGGCCGCCAGCTCGACCCTGGCCGCGGCGAGGCGGCGCTCGATCACCTCCGGCGGTTCGGTGCCCCGGCCGGTGAGCCTGCGCACCAGCTCCTCCCAGGAGGGCGGGGCCAGGAACACCAGCCGGGCCTCGGGCATGGACGCGCGGACCTGCCGCGCACCCTGGAGGTCGATCTCCAGGAGCACCGGCTCACCGGCGTCCAGGCGCTCCAGCACGGCCGTACGCGGCGTGCCGTAGCGGTTGCCGGCGAACTCGGCCCACTCCAGCAGCTCACCGTTGGCGATCAGCTTGTCCATCTCCTCGTCGGTGACGAAGAAGTAGTGGACACCGTGCCGCTCGCCGGGGCGGGGCCTGCGGGTCGTCGCCGAGACCGACAGCCATACCTCGGGGTGTTCCTTGCGCATATGGGCGACGACCGTGCTCTTGCCGACCCCCGAGGGGCCGGAGAGCACGGTCAGCCGCGGACGTGCGTCCGGGGGTACGGGGGGTGTCCCCCGGGGTGTTGCAGCCATGCAGCGATTATTCCAGCAATCCCGGAGTGGTCCGGACTCAGTTGCCGGTGCTGCCGAACTCGCGCTCCAGGGAGGCGATCTGGTTGGACCCGAGACCGCGCACGCGGCGGCTCTCGGAGATGCCCAGTCGCTCCATGATCTGCTTGGCGCGGACTTTGCCCACGCCCGGCAGGGACTCGAGGAGGGCGGAGACCTTCATCTTGCCGATGACGTCGTTCTCCTGACCCTGCTTGATGACCTCGTGGAGGGAGGCGCCGGAGTGCTTGAGTCGATTCTTGACCTCGGCCCGCTCCCGGCGAGCCGCGGCGGCCTTTTCGAGCGCGGCTGCGCGCTGTTCAGGGGTAAGGGGCGGAAGAGCCACGCCTACGTCACCTCGGATGTCGAACTGTCGGATACGGACCGGTGAGGAACCTAGTCGCCCCACACCTGGTGAGCCACGAGCAACACGCTTGCCCGTTGACTCTCGACGGAGACTAGCGGTCAACTCCGCCAGAGTCAGCGAGAACAGCGGAAAAGTCCTGGTCAGCCTCCGTCAGGCCGTACATTTAGGACATATCGCCTCTGATTTGAGGATGTATCCAGGGTCAGGACGCCGTGACCGCGGTCCGGACCTCCTCCGCGAAACGGTCCGCGGCCGTCCGCAACGCCACCACATCGGGCCCGTGACGAAGGACACCCCGGCTGACGTTGGGGACGACGTTGCGCACCGCGGCGCCGAAGACCCGCGGCAGATCCGCGGGGGTGGCTCCCTGCGCGCCGATGCCCGGCGCCAGGAGCGGCCCGTTGATGTTCAGGTCGTACGACGACAGGTCGCCGAGGGTGGCGCCGACGACCGCGCCGAAGGAGCCGAGAGGCTCCTCCCCCGCGTTCTCGGCGGCCAGGCGGGCCAGCATCGTCGCCGCGACGCCGCGCCCGTCGGCCCCGACCGCGTGCTGGACCTCGCCGCCCTCCGGATTGGAGGTCAGCGCCAGCACGAACAGGCCCGCGCCGCTCTCGCGGGCCATGTCGACGGCCGGCTTCAGGGAGCCGTAGCCGAGGTACGGCGAGACCGTCAGCGCGTCCGAGAACAGCGGGGCGCCCTTGCGCAGGAAGGCCTCGGCGTACGCGGCCATGGTCGAGCCGATGTCGCCGCGCTTGGCGTCCATGACGACCAGCGCGCCGGCCGCCCGCGCCTCCTCGACCGACTTCTCCAGGACGGCGACGCCGCCCGAGCCGAACCGTTCGAAGAAGGCGCTCTGCGGCTTGAGCACGGCGACCCGGTCGGCCACCGCCTCGACGACGGTGCGGCTGAAGCGCTCCAGACCGGCCACGTCGTCGTTCAGGCCCCACTGCGCGAGCAGGGAGGCGTGCGGGTCGATGCCGACGCACAGCGGGCCGCGTTCGTCCATCGCGCGGCGCAGCCGGGCGCCGAAGGGTTCGAGTACCGTCATGTGGGTCACCGGGGCTTTCTCATGTCGGCGCCGACCGCGTCGGCGAGGGTGGCGTACGGGCTCTGCCGCAGGCGTGCGGCGAGCCCCTTGTGCATGGCACGGCCCCAGAAGGGCCCCTCGTAGATGAACGCGCTGTAGCCCTGGACCAGCGTGGCGCCGGCCAGGATGCGCTCCCAGGCGTCCTCGGCGGTCTCGACGCCGCCGACGCCCACCAGGGTGATCCGGTCGCCCACGCGCGCGTACAGGCGGCGCAGCACCTCCAGGGAGCGTTCCCTGAGCGGGGCACCGGACAGGCCGCCGGTCTCCCGGACGAGGACGGGCGAGGAGGTCAGGCCGAGCCCCTCGCGCGCGATGGTGGTGTTGGTGGCGATGATCCCGTCCAGGCCCAGCTCCACGGCCAGGTCGGCGACCGCGTCCACGTCCTCGTCGGCGAGGTCCGGTGCGATCTTGACCAGGAGGGGGACGCGTCGTGCGGGGACCGCGCGGTCGGCGGCCTCGCGGACGGCGCTCAGGAGCGGGCGCAGCGCCTCGGTCGCCTGGAGGTTGCGCAGGCCGGGCGTGTTCGGGGAGGAGACGTTGACGACCAGGTAGTCGGCGTGCGGGGCCAGCCGTTCGGCGGACTTCACGTAGTCGCCGACGGCCTCCTCCTCCGGGACGACCTTCGTCTTGCCGATGTTGACGCCGACGACGGTCCTGAAGGCGGGCGTGCGGGAGGCCAGGCGGGCGGCGACGGCGAGCGAGCCGTCGTTGTTGAAGCCCATGCGGTTGATCAGCGCCCGGTCGCCCACCAGCCGGAACAGCCGCTTCTTGGGGTTGCCGGGCTGCGGCTCCCCCGTCACGGTGCCGATCTCGACGTGGTCGAAGCCGAGCATCGCCATGCCGTCGATCGCGACCGCGTTCTTGTCGAAGCCGGCGGCGAGCCCGAAGGGCCCGTGCATGCGCAGGCCCAGGGCCTCGGTGCGCAGTTCCTTGTGGCGGGGCGCGAGCGCGGCGGCGACGAAGGTGCGCAGCACGGGGACGCGGGCGGCGAGGCGGATCCAGCGGAAGGCGAGGTGGTGTGCGCCCTCCGGGTCCATGCGCTTGAAGACGAGAGAGAAGAAGATCTTGTACATGGTGTCCTCGTGAAGCCTCATGAAGGGCATGAAGAGCATGAAGGGCATGAAGAGGGGGACACCGTTTCCGGTGTCCCCCCAGGGGCTGCTAGTCGCGGGCCGCGGTCAGGAACTCGGCGTGTTCCTGGAGCGAGCGCACTCCCACGTCCCCGTGGTTGAGGGCGTCGATGCCCTGGACCGCCGCCGCCAGCGCCTGGACCGTCGTCAGGCACGGTACGGAGCGGGCCACGGCGGCCGTACGGATGTCGTAGCCGTCGAGGCGGCCGCCGGTGCCGTACGGGGTGTTGACGATGAGGTCGACCCCGCCGTCGTGGATGAGCTGGACGATGGTCTTCTCGCCGTTCGGCCCGGTGCCCTCGGACTGCTTGCGCACGACGGTGGCGTTGATGCCGTTGCGCTTGAGGACCTCGGCGGTGCCTGAGGTGGCGAGCAGCTCGAAGCCGTGGGCGACCAGCTCGCGGGCCGGGAAGATCATCGAGCGCTTGTCGCGGTTGGCGACCGAGATGAACGCCCGTCCCTTGGTGGGCAGCGGCCCGTAGGCGGCCGCCTGCGACTTGGCGTAGGCGGTGCCGAAGACGGAGTCGATGCCCATGACCTCGCCGGTGGAGCGCATCTCCGGGCCGAGGACCGTGTCGACGCCGCGGCCGTGGATGTCCCGGAAGCGGGACCACGGCATCACGGCCTCCTTGACGGAGATCGGCGCGTCCAGCGGCAGCTCGCCGCCGTCGCCGGTGGCCGGGAGCAGGCCCTCGGCGCGCAGCTCGGCGACGGTGGCGCCGAGCGAGATGCGGGCGGCGGCCTTGGCCAGCGGCACCGCCGTCGCCTTCGAGGTGAAGGGGACGGTGCGGGACGCGCGCGGGTTGGCCTCCAGGACGTAGAGGATGTCCCCGGCCAGCGCGAACTGGATGTTGATCAGGCCGCGCACGCCGACGCCCTTGGCGATGGACTCGGTGGAGGCGCGCAGCCGCTTGATGTCGAAGCCGCCGAGCGTGATCGGGGGCAGGGCGCACGCCGAGTCGCCGGAGTGGATGCCGGCCTCCTCGATGTGCTCCATGACGCCGCCGAGGTACAGCTCCTCGCCGTCGTACAGGGCGTCGACGTCGATCTCGATCGCGTCGTCCAGGAAGCGGTCGACCAGGACCGGACGGGACGGGCCGATCTCGGTCGACTCGGCGATGTACGCCTCCAGCCGGGTCTCGTCGTAGACGATCTCCATGCCGCGTCCGCCCAGGACGTAGGAGGGCCGCACGAGCACCGGGTAGCCGATCTCGTCGGCGATGGCCTTGGCCTCGGCGAAGGTGGTGGCGGTGCCGTGCTTGGGGGCGGGGAGCCCGGCCTGCGCCAGGACCTGCCCGAAGGCGCCGCGGTCCTCGGCGGCGTGGATGGCCTCGGGCGAGGTGCCGACGACCGGCACGCCGTTGTCCTTGAGCGCCTGGGCCAGGCCCAGCGGGGTCTGCCCGCCGAGCTGCACGATCACGCCCGCGATCGGGCCTGCCTGCTGCTCCGCGTGGACGATCTCCAGGACGTCCTCCAGGGTGAGCGGCTCGAAGTACAGCCGGTCGGAGGTGTCGTAGTCGGTGGAGACGGTCTCCGGGTTGCAGTTGACCATCACGGTCTCGTACCCGGCGTCGGACAGCGCGAAGGAGGCGTGGACGCAGGAGTAGTCGAACTCGATGCCCTGGCCGATGCGGTTCGGGCCCGAGCCCAGGATGATCACGGCGGGCTTCTCGCGCCGCGCGACCTCCGTCTCCTCGTCGTAGGAGGAGTAGAAGTACGGCGTCTTCGCGGCGAACTCGGCAGCGCAGGTGTCGACCGTCTTGTAGACCGGGCGGATGCCGAGGGCGTGCCGGACCTCGCGGACGACGTCCTCGCGCAGGCCGCGGATCTCGCCGACCTGCTGGTCGGAGAAGCCGTGCCGCTTGGCCTCGGCGAGCAGGCCGGCGGTCAGCTCGGGGGCGGCGGCCAGTTCGTCGGCGATCTCCTTGATCAGGAAGAGCTGGTCGACGAACCAGGGGTCGATCTTCGTGTACTCGAAGACCTCCTCGGGCGTGGCGCCCGCGCGGACGGCCTGCATGACGGCGTTGATACGGCCGTCGGTGGGCCGGACGGCCTCGCGCAGCAGCTCGGCCTTGTCGCCGGGCTCGCCGACGAAGGTGAACTGGCTGCCCTTCTTCTCCAGCGAGCGCAGCGCCTTCTGGAAGGCCTCGGTGAAGTTGCGGCCGATGGCCATGGCCTCGCCGACCGACTTCATGGTGGTGGTGAGGGTCGAGTCCGCGCTCGGGAACTTCTCGAAGGCGAACCGCGGGGCCTTGACGACCACGTAGTCGAGCGTCGGCTCGAAGGAGGCCGGGGTCTCCTGGGTGATGTCGTTGGGGATCTCGTCCAGCGTGTAGCCGACGGCCAGCTTGGCGGCGATCTTGGCGATCGGGAAGCCGGTCGCCTTGGAGGCGAGCGCCGAGGACCGCGACACGCGCGGGTTCATCTCGATGACGATGACCCGGCCGTCCTCGGGGTTCACCGCGAACTGGATGTTGCAGCCGCCGGTGTCCACGCCGACCTCGCGGATGATCGCGATGCCGACGTCCCGGAGCACCTGGTACTCGCGGTCGGTCAGCGTCATCGCGGGCGCGACGGTGATCGAGTCGCCGGTGTGCACGCCCATGGGGTCGAAGTTCTCGATGGAGCAGACGACCACGACGTTGTCGTGCTTGTCGCGCATCAGCTCCAGCTCGTACTCCTTCCAGCCGAGGATGGACTCCTCCAGGAGCACCTCGGTGGTCGGCGAGAGGGTGAGGCCCTGCCCGGCGATGCGGCGCAGTTCCTCCTCGTCGTGGGCGAAGCCGGAGCCGGCGCCGCCCATGGTGAAGGAGGGACGGACGACGACCGGGTAGCCGCCGAGCGCCTCGACGCCCTTGAGGACGTCGTCCATGGAGTGGCAGATGTGGGAACGGGCCGACTCGCCGTGGCCGATCTTCTTGCGGACCTCTTCCACGACCTCCTTGAACAGGTCGCGGTCCTCGCCCTTGTTGATGGCCTCGACGTTGGCGCCGATCAGCTCGACGCCGTACTTCTCCAGTACGCCGTTGCCGTGCAGGGAGATCGCGGTGTTCAGGGCCGTCTGGCCGCCCAGGGTGGGCAGCAGCGCGTCGGGCCGCTCCCTGGCGATGATCTTCTCGACGAACTCGGGGGTGATCGGCTCGACGTAGGTGGCGTCGGCGATCTCCGGATCGGTCATGATCGTCGCCGGGTTGGAGTTGACCAGGACGACGCGCAGGCCCTCGGCCTTGAGCACGCGGCACGCCTGGGTGCCGGAGTAGTCGAACTCGGCGGCCTGGCCGATGACGATCGGGCCGGAGCCGATGACCAGGACGGACTGGATATCGGTGCGCTTAGGCACGCTGGCCCTCCATGAGGTTCACGAAGCGGTCGAACAGGTAGGCGGCGTCGTGCGGGCCGGCTGCCGCTTCGGGGTGGTACTGGACGCTGAAGGCCGGCCGGTCGAGGAGCTGGAGCCCCTCCACCACGTTGTCGTTGAGGCAGACGTGGGAGACCGTGGCACGGCCGTAGGGGGTGTCGGAGACCTGGTCGAGCGGGGCGTCGACGGCGAAGCCGTGGTTGTGCGCGGTGACCTCGACCTTGCCGGTCGTACGGTCCTGCACGGGCTGGTTGATGCCGCGGTGGCCGTACTTCAGCTTGAAGGTGCCGAAGCCGAGGGCGCGGCCCAGGATCTGGTTGCCGAAGCAGATGCCGAAGAGCGGGGTGCCGCGCTCCAGGACGCCCCGCATCACGGCGACCGGGTGGTCGGCGGTGGACGGGTCGCCGGGGCCGTTGGAGAAGAACACGCCGTCCGGGTTGACGGCGTAGACGTCCTCGACGGTGGCCGTGGCGGGCAGGACGTGCACCTCGATGCCGCGCTCGGCCATGCGGTGCGGGGTCATGCCCTTGATGCCGAGGTCCACGGCGGCGACGGTGTACTTCTTCTCGCCGACCGCCGGGACGACGTACGCCTCGGTGGTGGCGACCTCGGCGGAGAGGTCGGCGCCGCTCATCTCGGGGGCCTGGCGGACCTCGGCGAGCATGGTGCCCTCGTCGGGCAGCGCGTTGCCGGAGAAGACGCCGACGCGCATGGCGCCGCGCTCGCGCAGGTGGCGGGTGAGGGCGCGGGTGTCGATGCCGCTGATGCCGACGACGCCCTGGGCGGCCAGCTCCTGGTCGAGCGAGCGCGTGGAGCGCCAGTTGGAGGGCACGCGCGCGGGGTCGCGCACGACGTAGCCGGAGACCCAGATCTTCCTGGACTCCATGTCCTCGTCGTTGACGCCCGTGTTGCCGATGTGCGGGGCGGTCATGACGACGACCTGGCGGTGGTACGACGGGTCGGTGAGGGTCTCCTGGTAGCCGGTCATGCCGGTGGAGAACACGGCTTCGCCGAAGGTGGCCCCCACGGCCCCGTAGGCACGGCCGCGGAAGATCCGGCCGTCCTCCAGGACGAGTACGGCGGGAGTCCTGTCAACTCCCCTGGTGGAGGTCGTCATCGTGCGCCTTCCGTTTCCGTCTTGTTGATCATGTCGTTCAGGGTTTCGACCCACTCGTTGTGCTCGGCCGCGTGGTCGGAGCGGAAGCCGGAGTCGATCAGCTTGTCTCCGTGGGCCCAGGTGACGACCAGCAGGCCGCCCTCGGTGAGGACCTTGCCGGCGATGCCCTTGTCGAGCCGGGCCTCGCGCAGCGCGGCGACGGGGACGAAGAAGTCGGCCGCGCCGGGGCGCACGACGTCCAGTCCCGCGTCCGTGAGAGTCAGCTCGACCCGGCTGCGGGTGCCCAGGCCGTGCGCCACGATGCGGTCCAGCCACTGACCGGCGGTGGTGGAGCCGTGGTAGCGGCCGCTCAGTACCAGTTTCGCCGGGCCGGGGGCGTCCGGCGCGCTGGGCAGCTCGGGGAGGTCGCCCTGGAGGGTGCCGCGCCACTTCCAGCCCTCGCGCATCAGCCAGTACACGAGCGCGACGAACAGGCCGAGGCCGACGACCCAGCCGACCCGGGCGGCCCAGTCGGTCACTTCCGCCGATTCCTTCTCGGCGGCCAGCAGGATTACCGGTGCTACAGATGTCACGTGAGCTTCCCGTCGACGAGCGTGGCCTTGCCCCGCAGCCACGTGTGCGTCACACGGCCCGGCAGCTCACGACCCTCGTACGGGGTGTTGCGACTGCGCGAGGCGAAGCCCGCGGGGTCCACCTGGCCACGGTATTCCGTGTCGACGAGGGTGAGGTTGGCGGGCTCACCGGCCGAGACGGGACGGCCGTGTCCGGTGGCCTGTCCGATCTGCGCGGGCTTGACGGACATCCGGTCGGCGACGCCGGCCCAGTCCAGCAGGCCCGTGTCCACCATGGTCTCCTGCACCACCGACAGCGCGGTCTCCAGGCCCACCATCCCCATGGCGGCGGCGGCCCACTCGCAGTCCTTGTCCTCGTGCGGGTGCGGGGCGTGGTCGGTGGCGACGATGTCGATGGTGCCGTCGGCGAGCGCCTCGCGCAGGGCCAGCACGTCACGCTCGGTGCGCAGCGGCGGGTTGACCTTGTAGACCGGGTCGTACGACCGGACCAGCTCGTCGGTGAGGAGCAGGTGGTGCGGGGTGACCTCGGCGGTGACGTCGATGCCGCGGGACTTGGCCCAGCGGACGATCTCGACGGACCCGGCGGTCGACAGGTGGCAGATGTGGACGCGGGAGCCGACGTGCTCGGCGAGCAGCACGTCCCGCGCGATGACCGACTCCTCGGCGACGGCGGGCCAGCCGCCCAGGCCCAGCTCGGCGGAGACGACGCCCTCGTTCATCTGGGCGCCCTCGGTGAGCCGGGGCTCCTGGGCGTGCTGGGCGACGACGCCGCCGAAGGCCTTCACGTACTCCAGGGCGCGGCGCATGATCACGGCGTCGTGGACGCACTTGCCGTCGTCGGAGAAGACGGTGACGCCGGCCGCGGACTCGTGCATGGCACCCAGCTCGGCGAGTTTGGCGCCCTCCAGGCCGACGGTGACGGCGCCGATGGGCTGCACGTCGCAGTAGCCGGACTCCTGGCCGAGCCGCCAGACCTGCTCGACGACGCCGGCGGTGTCGGCGACCGGGAAGGTGTTGGCCATGGCGAAGACGTTGGTGTAGCCGCCGCTCGCCGCGGCGCGGGTGCCGGTGAGGACGGTCTCGGAGTCCTCGCGGCCGGGCTCGCGCAGATGGGTGTGCAGGTCGACCAGACCGGGCAGCAGCACCTTGCCGTCGGCCTCCACGACCTCCGCGCCCTCGGCGGACAGGTCCCGGCCGACCGCCTCGATGACGGTGCCGTCGATCAGCACGTCCTGCGGCTCGCCGCCGAGCACCTTCGCACCGCGGATCAGGATCTTGCTCATCTGTCTTACTTCTCCTCGGTGGGGCGGGCGTGGGTCACGGCGGGTTCGTTGCCGCCGAGCAGCAGGTACAGGACGGCCATCCGGATGGAGACGCCGTTGGTGACCTGCTCGACGACGGTGCAGCGGTCGGAGTCGGCGACGTCGGCGGTGATCTCCATGCCCCGGACCATCGGTCCTGGGTGCATCACGATCGCGTGGTCGGGCATCTTCGCCATGCGGTCGCCGTCGAGGCCGTAGCGGCGGGAGTACTCGCGCTCGGTCGGGAAGAACGCGGCGTTCATGCGCTCGCGCTGCACGCGCAGCAGCATCACCGCGTCGGACTTGGGAAGCGTGGAGTCGAGGTCGTAGGAGACCTCGCAGGGCCAGGTCTCGACGCCGACCGGCAGCAGGGTGGGCGGGGCGACGAGGGTGACCTCGGCGCCGAGGGTGTGCAGCAGGTCGACGTTGGAGCGGGCGACCCTGCTGTGCAGGATGTCGCCGACCAGGGTGATCCGGCGGCCGTCCAGGTCCTTGCCCAGGCCGGCGTCGCGGCCGACCAGGCGGCGGCGCATGGTGAAGGCGTCGAGCAGGGCCTGGGTGGGGTGCTGGTGCGTGCCGTCCCCCGCGTTGACCACGGCCGCGTCGATCCAGCCCGAGGTGGCCAGGCGGTACGGGGCGCCGGAGGCGCTGTGCCGGATGACGACGGCGTCGACGCCCATGGCCTCCAGGGTCTGGGCGGTGTCCTTGAGGGACTCGCCCTTGGAGACGCTGGAGCCCTTGGCGGTGAAGTTGATGACGTCCGCGGACAGGCGCTTCTCGGCGGCCTCGAAGGAGATCCTGGTCCGGGTGGAGTCCTCGAAGAAGAGGTTGACGACGGTACGGCCGCGCAGGGTCGGCAGTTTCTTGATCGGCCGGTCCGCGACCCGGGCCATCTCCTCGGCGGTGTCGAGGATCAGGACGGCGTCGTCGCGGGTGAGGTCGGCGGCCGAGATGAGATGACGCTGCATCTGTCAGGCTCCGTAAGGCGATTCAAGCGGAAGAGCGGGATAATTCGGGCGGCCGGGCGTGCGGGCGCACCGAGCGGGCGCACCGGGCAGGCGTACGGCACTGCTGGACGCGTACGCGGGGTGCTAAGGGTGGGCGCCCGGGGTGGTCGGCTTGGCACCGAGCAGCACGGTGTCGCGACCGTCCTCCTCGGCGAGCTGGACCTTGACCGTCTCCCGCAGCGACGTGGGGAGGTTCTTGCCGACGTAGTCGGCGCGGATGGGCAGTTCGCGGTGGCCGCGGTCGACGAGGACCGCGAGCTGCACCGCGCGCGGGCGGCCGATGTCGTTCAGCGCGTCGAGGGCGGCGCGGATGGTGCGGCCGGAGAAGAGCACGTCGTCGACGAGGACGACCAGCCGGCCGTCGATGCCGTCGCCGGGGATGTCGGTGCGGGCCAGCGCACGCGGCGGGTGCATGCGCAGGTCGTCGCGGTACATGGTGATGTCGAGCGAGCCGACGGGCATCTTGCGCTCGGTGATCTGCTCGAGCTTGTCGGCGAGCCGCCGGGCGAGGAAGACGCCCCGGGTCGGGATGCCGAGGAGCACCACGTCGTCGGCGCCCTTGGCGCGTTCGACGATCTCGTGGGCGATGCGGGTCAGGACCCGGGCGATGTCGGGCCCTTCCAGAACGGGCCGGGCGTCGGACCGGGCGTCCGGTCGCGCGTCCTGCTGCTGGTCGTGCTGGTCGTACTGTGCGTCCATGGGAAACGGACCTCCTTCTCCGCCTCACGGGACGGATCTTAAAGGACGTCTAATATGCGCCACCTACGGTAGCAGGCCCACAGCACCGGCCTTCACGGCCCCCTGACACTCCCCCGTCACTCTTCTGCCGCACCCGCGTCACCCGCCCGGAGTAATGGATGGCGGATACCACGGAAGAGTCGGTGCGGACCATTCGGCTTGACGCAGCAGAGTAACGCTGCGTAACCTCACAGTGAGTTACCAGCCGCGCGGCCGACAACACAGCCTGCCGCGTCGACACCTTGTCCGGGGAGCCATATGTCCAGCGAATACGCCAAACAGCTCGGGGCCAAGCTCCGGGCCATCCGCACCCAGCAGGGCCTTTCCCTCCACGGTGTCGAGGAGAAGTCCCAGGGCCGCTGGAAGGCCGTCGTGGTCGGTTCGTACGAGCGCGGCGACCGTGCCGTGACCGTGCAGCGCCTCGCCGAGCTGGCGGACTTCTACGGCGTTCCCGTGCAGGAGCTGCTGCCGGGCACCACTCCTGGCGGTGCCGCCGAGCCGCCGCCGAAGCTGGTCCTGGACCTGGAGCGGCTGGCCACCGTGCCGGCCGAGAAGGCGGGCCCGCTCCAGCGGTACGCGGCCACGATCCAGTCGCAGCGCGGCGACTACAACGGCAAGGTGCTCTCGATCCGCCAGGACGACCTGCGCACCCTCGCCGTCATCTACGACCAGTCGCCCTCGGTCCTCACCGAACAGCTCATCAGTTGGGGTGTCCTGGACGCGGACGCGCGCCGCGCGGTGGCGTCCCACGAGGAGCTCTGAGCCACAGCCGCCTCAGCAGACCTCAGCAGAAACGTGCCGCCGGGGTGGCCGGAACCGTTCGTACGGTTCCGGCCACCCCGGCGGCCTTATGACGTCCGCACCCCCACGACGCCGCGTCCCCCGCGTCCCCCGCAAGACCCGCGGAGCTACTCGCGGCGCAGCGAGGGCTTCAGGTCCTTCAGCCGGCCGAGCAGGCCGTTGACGAACGCGGGCGACTCGTCCGTGGAGAACTCCTTCGCCAACTGCACCATCTCGTCCAGGACGACGGCGTCCGGGGTCGCGTCGACCCAGACCAGCTCGTACGCGCCCAGGCGCAGGATGTTGCGGTCGACGACCGGCATCCGGTCGAGCGTCCAGCCGACCGAGTACTGGGCGATCAGCTCGTCGATGCGCTCGGCGCGCGCCGCGTAGCCCTCGACCAGCTCCATCGTGTACTCGCTCACGGGCGGCTGCCGGGTGTCGGCCCGGGAGTGCCGGACCCAGTCGGCGAGCACCGTCAGGACGTCGGCGCCGCGCTGGTCGCCCTCGAAGAGGATCTGGAAGGCGCGCTTGCGGGCCGTGTTGCGAGCAGCCACGGTTAGCTGTTCACCCGGCCGAGGTAGTCGCTGGAGCGGGTGTCGACCTTGATCTTCTCACCGGTGGTGATGAAGAGCGGGACGCTGATCTGGTGACCGGTCTCCAGCGTGGCGGGCTTGGTGCCCCCCGTGGAGCGGTCGCCCTGGACGCCCGGCTCGGTCTCCTTGATGACCAGCTCGACGGCGGCGGGCAGCTCGACGAAGAGCACCTCGCCCTCGTGCTGGGCGACGGTGGCGGTGAAGCCCTCGATCAGGAAGTTGGCGGCGTCGCCGACCGCCTTGCGCTCGACGTGTAGCTGATCGTAGGTCTCCATGTCCATGAAGACGAAGTAATCGCCGTCCATGTACGAGAACTGCATGTCACGCTTGTCGACAGTGGCCGTCTCGACCTTGACGCCGGCGTTGAAGGTCTTGTCGACGACCTTGCCGGAAAGCACGTTCTTGAGCTTGGTGCGCACGAATGCCGGGCCCTTGCCGGGCTTGACGTGCTGGAACTCGACGACTGACCAGAGCTGGCCGCCTTCGAGCTTGAGCACCATGCCGTTCTTGAGGTCGTTCGTGGAAGCCACGGTTGCGGAATCTCCTGGACTGGACTGACGTGGACGACCCCGGCGCGCACGGCTCGGCTAGAGCGCGAGCAGCTCCTTGGTCGTGATGGTGAGTAGCTCGGGTCCGCCGTCCGCCTCGGGGCGCACGACGAGCGTGTCATCGATCCGGACCCCGCCCCGGCCCGGGAGGTGGACCCCCGGTTCGACGGTGACCGGCACACAAGCGTCCAGTTTACCCATGGCCGCGGGGGCCAACTGCGGGTCCTCGTCGATTTCGAGTCCGACACCGTGACCGGTGAGGGCCGGAAGGTTCTCCGCGTACCCCGCCGAGTCCAGTGCCTGGCGGGCCGCGCGGTCCACATCACGGCAGGCGGCGCCGGGTGCGAGGGCCTCACGTCCGGCCCGCTGGGCGGAGAAGACGAGGTCGTACAGCTCGATCTGCCAGTCGGCCGGCGAGGTGCCGATGACGAACGTACGGCCGATCTCGCAACGGTATCCGCGGTACGTCGCGCCCAGGCAGACGGAGAGGAAGTCGCCCTCCTCCACGCGCCGGTCGGTGGGCCGGTGGCCGCGGCGCCCCGAGTTCGGGCCCGTGCCGACGGAGGTGAGGAAGGCGGGGCCGTCGGCTCCGTGGTCGACGAGACGGCGTTCCAGCTCCAGGGCGAGATGCCGTTCGGTGCGGCCGACCAGGATGGACTCCAGGAGTTCACCGAGGGCCTGGTCGGCGATCTCGGCGCCGATGCGCAGGCAGGAGATCTCCTCCTCGTCCTTGACCACCCGGAGCTGCTCGACCGCCTGTCCGAGGTCGGTCAGGCGCAGCCGGGGAACGACCGAGCGCATGGCACGGTGCCGGACCACGGTGAGGTGGTGGTCCTCCGTGGCGAGGGACTCGGCGCCCTGGTCGGCGGCGAGGCCGGAGGCCGCGACGGCCGGATCGCCGCCGGGTCCGGGCAGCGCGCGCACCGGCAGCGACTCGTCGGGCCGTCCGTCGGCCGGCCGGTCGTCCGGCGGGCCCGAGCAGACCAGCAGGTCCTCGGTCTTGCCGAGCAGCAGCACGGCGCCGTGCGGGGCGGCGCCGGCGAGATAACGCACGTTGGCGGGCCGGGAGACGAGCGCCGCCGCGCTGCCGCCCGCGTTGCAGCGTTCCCGTAGGCGCGTCCGGCGGGCCGCGTAGACCTCTGACATGAGCCGAGCGTATGGCTCCGCCGGGGAGTGCGCTGCTTGGGTGGGCCGAGTGGGCGGGGCCGGGGAATGCGGGGTGCGCCCATTGGGGTGGGGCCTTGTGTTGTGTGGGGCGTCTGGCCGCCGGTGGGGGCTTGTCGCGCCCCGCGGCGGAGCCGCACATCGATACAGCCCCACGCCCCTGCTTACCAGTTCGGGGGGCTGGCTATCGAGCGGGACAGGACCTCGTTGAGGACCTGGGCCGTGTCCGGGACGTCGAGTTGGGAGTTGTCGATGATGGGGAGGCCGGAGCCGTACCAGCCGGCCATGCGGCCGTGGATGCGGGCCACCTCCTCGTCGGTGAGGCGTCGGTTGCCGCTGCGTTCGGCGTTGCGCTCCAGGACGATGTCCAGGCCCGGCAGGAGGACCACCGGGAGCAGGCCGGGGCCGACGTGCCGCTTCCAGCCGCCGAGGCCGACGACCGGGCGGTCCGGGAAGACCGCGTCGTCGAGGATGCACGAGATGCCGTTGGCGAGGAAGTTGCGCGCGGAGAAGCCGCAGGTGCGGCGGGCCAGGCGGTACTGCGCCTCCGAGTGTTCGTTCCACCCGGTCTGGGGGTCGGCGAAGCCTGAGCGGACCCATTCACGGACGTCGTCGAGGCTGATGTGCGCGGTGGGGACCCGGCGGTGGTCCGCCCAGTACTTGGCGACGCTGGTCTTGCCGGCGCCCGCGGGGCCGATGAGCAGCACCGCGAGGGTGGTCGAGGTGGAGTCCGGCGCGGCGGCCATGGCGGGGGGCACGCTGGGCACGGCCACCGGGCCGCCGGGCGGCAGCGGCACATGGCCGGTGGTCTCCGGCACGGGCGGGGCGGGAGCCGGCTGCTGCGGGCCCGGAGCCGGGGGCGGCGACGGGGCCTGCTGGGCCGCGCCGGGGTGCGGGGCCCGCAGGGGGTACCCCGGCGCCGAGGGCTGCGGCACGGGGGCGACGGGTCCCTGGTGCGGGCCGGGGTGGTGTGCGGCCGGGGACCAGCCGGCGGCCGGTCCGTGCCCCGGCTGGTGGGGCGGCGGCAGCGGAGAACCCACTGGGTGCTGCATCCGGTGCCACTCCGTCTCGTACAGGCGATGGGCGCTGACGGCGGGACGGGTGCCCGCCCCCTCTGCTACCGAACGGTACCGCCCCCGGCCGTCGTTTGGTGAACGGCCGGGGGCGGCCCGAAGTGCCCGTCCGACAGGTCGAATCGGACGGAAGGCGCACCGGGGTACTACTCGCCCACCTCGCCATAGGCGGCGAGGAGGACGGCCGGGTCGGGGCCCTCCAGCACGGTGGGCTTGGCGAGGCCGTCCAGGACGATGAAGCGCAGCACGTCGCCGCGGGACTTCTTGTCGACCTTCATGTTCTCGACCAGCTTGGGCCACTGGTCGTACCGGTAGTGCAGCGGCAGCCCGACGGATTCGAGGATGGCGCGGTGGCGGTCCGCGGTGGCGTCGTCCAGGCGGCCCGCCAGCCGGCCCAGTTCGGCGGCGAAGTGCATGCCGACGGAGACGGCGGCGCCGTGGCGCCACTTGTAGCGCTCGTTCTTCTCGATGGCGTGGCCCAGGGTGTGGCCGTAGTTCAGGATCTCCCTGCGGCCCGCTTCCCTCAGGTCGGACGAGACGACCTCGGCCTTGACGTTGATGGAGCGCACGATCAGCTCGGCGGTGTGCGGTCCGGCCGGGGTGCGCGCGGCCACGGGGTCGGACTCGATGAGGTCGAGGATCACCGGGTCGGCGATGAAGCCGGCCTTGATGACCTCGGCCAGGCCGGACACGTAGTCGTTGACCGGGAGCGAGTCCAGGGCGGCCAGGTCGCACAGCACACCGGCCGGCGGGTGGAAGGCGCCGACGAGGTTCTTGCCCTCGGCGGTGTTGACGCCGGTCTTGCCGCCGACGGCCGCGTCCACCATGGCCAGCACGGTGGTGGGGACGGCGATCCAGCGCACGCCGCGCAGCCAGGTCGCGGCCACGAATCCGGCCAGGTCGGTGCTGGCCCCGCCGCCGACCCCGATGACGACGTCGGTACGGGTGAACCCGGACTGGCCGAGCGCCTTCCAGCAGTAGGCGGCGACCTCGGCGGTCTTGGCCTCCTCCGCGTTGGGCACCTGGATGGCGATCGCCTCGTAGCCCTGTTCGGCGAGGTCGCCGCGCAGCGCGTCACCGGTCTCGGCGAGCGCTTCGGGGTGGATCACCGCGACGCGTTTGGCCTTCGCGCCGATCAGGCCGCCCAGCTCGCCCAGGAGCTGCCGGCCCACCAGGACCTCGTAGGGCTCTGATCCGGCGGTGCCGCCGACCTGGATCCTCTTCACAGCGTTCACCACAGCGTCCTCCGGCCGGGGGTCCGAGGGTCGGCCTCCGGGAATTGCAGCCAACTCCAGTGCGTCCAGGGCGGCTTGGGTGACTTCTTCGGGCGTACGGCCGTCGGTGGTCACGACGACCGCGGCCACCTCCTCGTACAGGTGCCGACGGGCCTCCATCAGCTCGCGCCACTGCTTGCGCGGGTTGATCGCCAGCAGTGGGCGCGCCGCGTTCAGGCCGGTGCGCTTGACCGCCTCGTCGACGTCCATCGAGAGGTAGACGACGCGCTGCCCGGCGAGCAGCGCGCGCGTGTCCGCGTCCAGGATCGCGCCACCACCGAGGGCGAGGACTCCGTCGTGTCCGGTGAGCGCCGCGCGTACGGCGTTCTTCTCCAGCTCACGGAAGGCGCCCTCGCCCTCGTTCACGAAGATCTCGGCGATGCTCCGCCCCTCGGCGGAGACGATGTCCTCGTCCGTGTCCCGGTGGCCGACGCCGAGCCGCTCGGCCAGCAGCCGTCCGACGGTGGACTTGCCGACGCCCATCGGGCCGACGAGGACGACCAGCGGTGCCCCGCTCATCGGACGGCCAGGTTCTCGAGGTACGAGGTGACGTTGCGGCGAGTCTCGGCGACCGAGTCGCCGCCGAACTTCTCCGCGACGGCGTCCGCGAGTACGAGGGCCACCATGGCCTCGGCGACGATTCCGGCCGCCGGTACGGCGGACACGTCGGAGCGCTGGTGGTGTGCCTGCGTGGCCTCGCCGGTGGTCACGTCCACGGTCTTCAGTGCCCGCGGCACGGTCGCGATCGGCTTCATCGCGGCGCGCACCCGCAGCAGTTCACCGGTGGTGAGGCCGCCCTCGGTGCCGCCGGAGCGGCCGGTGACACGGCGGATGCCGTCGGGCGTGCCCACGATCTCGTCGTGGGCCTGGGAGCCTGGCACGCGGGCCAGCTCGAAGCCGTCGCCGATCTCGACGCCCTTGATCGCCTGGATGCCCATGAGGGCGCCGGCGAGCCGCGCGTCGAGCTTGCGGTCCCAGTGGACGTGCGAGCCGAGGCCCACCGGCACGCCGTAGGCGAGGATCTCGACGACGCCGCCGAGGGTGTCGCCGTCCTTGTGGGCCTGGTCGATCTCGGCGACCATCGCCTTCGACGCGTCCGCGTCCAGGCAGCGCACGGGGTCGGCGTCCAGCTTCCCGACGTCGGCCGGCGTCGGGTACACGCCGTGCGGCGCCTTCGCCCCGGCCAGCTCGACGACATGGCTGACGATCTCGACGCCGGTCGTCTCCTTCAGGTACGACCGGGCCACCGCGCCCAGCGCCACCCGGGCCGCCGTCTCACGGGCCGAGGCGCGCTCCAGGATCGGCCGGGCCTCGTCGAAGCCGTACTTCTGCATGCCCGCGAGGTCGGCGTGGCCGGGCCGGGGCCGGGTCAGCGGGGCGTTGCGGGCGAGGCCGGCCAGCACCTCCGGGTCCACCGGGTCGGCCGCCATGACCTGCTCCCACTTGGGCCACTCGGTGTTGCCGACCATGACGGCGACCGGGGAGCCCATCGTCAGACCGTGCCGGACGCCGCCGAGGAAGGTGACCTCGTCGCGCTCGAACTTCATCCGCGCGCCGCGACCGTAGCCCAGCCGCCGCCTCGCCAGGTGGTCCGCCACCATGTCGGTGGTGATCGGCACACCGGCGGGCAGGCCCTCCAGCGTCGCGACGAGTGCGGGACCGTGGGACTCCCCCGCGGTCAGCCAGCGCAACCTGCTCAACGGTGCTCCTCAGTGCTCGCGCCCCGGTATGCCCTGCGTACGCGTCCTGTCCGCGTACGCGACGACTCGACCGGGTGCGCGGCCCCGGTCCGCCGCCTTCGATCCTCCCACGTCCGGCCACTCGGCCCGGTCGCCGGTCCATTTGACGGACGGACGGACGGCCGGACGGACGGCCGAGCGGGCGGGCACGGGTCCCGGGCCGCGTCAGGCGGAACCGTTGCCCCGCTGCCGCGAGGGAGCGTAGGAACCGAGGAAGTCGGCGCCGGTCTCCTCCTGCCGCGGCGGTGCGTACGGCCCCAGGTGGTCGGCGCCGGTGCCCTGACCGTCTTGCGCCGTCGTGCGCACGGCCTGCCCGGCGCGCGTCGCGCGCCGCCCGGCGATCCTGCGCCTGAGCTTGACCACCCAGCTCGCGAGGACGGCGAGCACGATCAGCGCAAGCACCGAGATCTGCACCCAGACGGGCAGGAAGCCCAGGACGGCCTCGAAGATCTGACTCTTGACGGAGGCCAGCGGCACACCTGTGTCCATGGATCGTCTTCCCCTCCCGTTCCGCCCCCTGCGGAACCGGACGGAGCCTAGCGGTCCGCCAGCGCGTGCTCTCCCGCTTTTCGCATCGCCGCCAGCGGCGCCGGAGCGCGGCCGGTCATCTGCTCCACCTGGAGCACCGCCTGGTGCAGCAGCAGGTCGAGGCCGCTGACGACGGCACCGCCGTACGCCGACCAGCGGGCGGCGAGCGCGGTGGGCCAGGGGTCGTAGAGCACGTCGAAGAGGGTCGTCGGCATCTCAGGGACGGCGGCGGCGAGGGCGTCGGTGGTGCCGGCCGGGGTGGTGGCCACCACCAGTGGGGCGCGCAGCGCCTCCTCGGCGTCGGCCCAGTCCGCGATGCGCACGTCGACGTCCAGCCGTCGCGCCCAGCCCCGCATCTCGGCGGCGCGTGCCGCGCTGCGGACGTAGACGGCGACCTCGCCGGTGCAGATCCGGGCCAGCGCGGCCAGCGCGGAGGAGGCGGTGGCGCCGGCGCCGAGGACCGCGGCGGAGTCGACCTTCTCGATGCCGTGTTCGCGCAGCGCGGCGACCATGCCGGGGATGTCGGTGTTGTCGCCGGTCCTGCGGCCGTCCTCGGTGAGGACCACGGTGTTCACCGCGTCCACGGAGGCCGCCGTGTCGCTGATCGCGTCGAGCAGCGGGATCACCGCCCGCTTGAGCGGCATGGTCAGCGACAGCCCCGCCCACTCGGGACCCAGTTCCTCGAGGAAGCCGGGCAGTGCCGCCTCGTCGATGTCGAAACGGTCGTACGTCCAGTCCGCCAGCCCCAGCTCCGCGTAGGCGGCGCGGTGCAGTACCGGGGACAGGGAGTGGGCGATCGGGGAGCCGAGAACGGCGGCCCTGCGCCGGTCAGTCGCCGGAGCTGGCATCGAACTTGTCCTTCAGCTTCAGGAACTCGTCGTGAGTCTTCGCGAACTCGGTCTTCTTCACGCCGTCGGTGGCCACGAAGTAGAGCCAGCCGTCCGCCGTCGGGTTGAGCGCCGCCTGCAGGGCCTCTCCGCCGGGGTTGTCGATGGGACCGGGTGGCAGGCCCTTGTTGGTGTAGGTGTTGTACGGGTCCTTGTTGCTGTTGATCTCGGACTCGCTGATGTGGATCTTGCTCTGGCCCTTCAGGTAGTTGAAGGTCGAGTCGAACTGCAGCTTCTGGTTCGTCTGGGTGTTGGATTCCTTGAGCCGGTTGTAGATGACCTCGGACATCTTGCGGAAGTCCTCGTGGGTCTTGCCCTCCGCCTGCAGCAGGCTCGCCACGGTGAGCAGCTCCCACGGCCCCTCGAGGCCGAGACCCTCCGCCTTCTCCTCGAGGCCGATCTTCTCGTACTGCGCACTGGCACGTGCCACCATCTGCTTGAGCACGTCCTCGGGCTTCTGTCCCTTGGCGGCCGAGTAGCTGGACGGGTAGAGGAAGCCCTCCAGGGGGTCCTTGACGTCCTTGTGGTTCAGCGCCCATTCGGGCAGGCCGAGGCTCTTGTACTCGGACTTGGCGACCTTGGCGGTGGTGCCCTTCTTCACCTCGAGGCGCTTGTCGATGAGCTCGTAGATGTCGGCGTTGCGCCTGCCCTCGGCGATGATCAGGTTGCTGCGGCTCTCCGGGTTGAGCAGGAGTTCGACCGCGCTCTCGGCCGACATCTCCTTCTGCAGCGTGTAGACGCCGTCCTGGATGCTCTTGCCCCGGGGGTTGCTCTGCTGGGCGGCGATGAAGGCGTCGACGCTCTTCACCACGCCCTTTCGCTTCAGCTCCTGGCCGATCGTCGAGCCGCCCGCGCCCTTGGGGATGGTGATGTTCACCTGCTCGCCGTTGCCCTCGCCCGCGAAGTCCGGGGCCGCGCCGAAACGATCCTGGTAAAACTGGTAGCCGAAATAGCCGATGCCCGCCACGCCGCCGCCCATCACCAGGCAGACCACCAGACAGGCGCATCCACTGCGGCGTTTCTTGGGCTTGCCGCCCCGGCTCCTGCGGTCCTCGCGGCCGTCGTCCGCCGCGTCGTCCTCGTCACCGCCGTCCCCGCCCGCGAAGAAAGCGTGCTCGCCCTCGTCCGGCCCGGGGTCCCAGTCGGTGCGCTGCGGCTCGGGCTCGGCACGCCGGCGGGCGGGCGGCTCCGGCGGCGGGTACGCCTGCGGGGTGCCGTAGAAGTCGGGCTGCTCCGCACCGTAGCCGCCGGCCTGTTGTCCGTAGGGGTCGGACGGCTCGGCCGGGTACTGGGCTTGGGGATGCGCGCCGGTGCCCCAGCCGCCGTTGTCGTATCCCTGCTGACCCTGCTGACCTTGTTGGCCCTGATGGCCCTGTTGCGGCTGGTGGGTCTGGGGCGCGTACTGCTGGTCGTACTGCTGCTGGTCGTACTGCTGACCGTACTGGTGCTGGTCGTACTGCGGCCGGCCGTACTGGTCGTACCGCGGCTCGGGGTGCTGGTGGCCGTACTGGTCGTACTGCGGCTGCCCGCCGCCGTACCCCGACTGCCCGCCGTCGCCCCAGTCGCCGTACTGCTGCTGCGCCTGCTGCTCCGGATACTGCTGCGGCTGGCCGCCGTAGGGAGACTGCTGACCCGTGTGGGCCTGCTGTCCGCCCCATCCGTCGTCCCCGTACAACGGGTCCTCCGGATGCCACGGTTCGGAGCCTGGGCCCCGGCCATACTCAGTCATGGATCCCCTAGAGCCGCGAGGCGACGGGGGGCGCGGCCTGTGCCGAAGGGGCCGCTTCCGTTCCGCCTCTTACTGTGCGGTGGCTGTTCGAAATGCCTCCGCATCGCGCGGAACGTTACCGCACCGCGATCAGATGACCACTTAGACGCCCTCGCCGGGTGGCCTGCCTGACACCCGTTCGGATTCCAGGGCCTGCTGGAGGATGATCACAGCGGCGGCCTGGTCGATGACCGACCGGCCCTTCTTCGACTTCACTCCGGAGGCACGCAGCCCCTGACTGGCGGTGACCGTCGTCATCCGCTCGTCGACGAGCCTGACCGGCACCGGAGCGATGCCGCGGGCCAGCTCCTGCGTGAAGCGCCTGACCTTGGCCGCGGCCGGGCCCTCGCCCCCCTTGAGGGAGCGCGGGAGACCGACGACGACCTCGATCGGCTCGTACTCCTCGACCAACTGCCTCAGGCGTCGGTGCGCCGCCGGGACGTCGCGGCCCGGGACGGTCTCCACCGGGGTGGCGAGGATCCCGTCGGGGTCGCACGAGGCGACGCCGATGCGGGCGTCGCCGACGTCGACGGCCAGGCGGCGGCCGCGGCGCATCACCGGGCCGTCCGGCTGATCTCCGGCCTGCTCCCCCGCCCGGCCGTTCTCCGGACCGCTCACTTGGCGGTGTCCGCCACGAGACGCTCGACGGCGTCGACGGCGTCGCCGATGGCAGCCGGGTTCTGGCCGCCGCCCTGGGCGACGTCGGGCTTGCCTCCACCCCCGCCGCCGAGGGTCTTGGCGGCGGTGCGCACCAGGTCACCGGCCTTGAGTCCGCGTTCGCGGGCGGCCTCGTTGGTGGCGATGACGGTCAGGGGCTTGCCGCCCACGGTGGTGAACAGGGCCACGACCGCGGCCCGGCCACCCTGGATGCGGCCGCGCACGTCGAGGACCAGCTTGCGCAGGTCGTCGGCGGTGGTGCCGTCCGGCACCCGGCCGGTCACCAGGGCGATGCCGCGCACGTCCTTGGCGGAGTCGGCGAGACCGCCGGCGGCCTGGAGGACCTTCTCGGCGCGGAACTTCTCGATCTCCTTCTCGGCGTCCTTGAGCTTGCCGAGCATGGCGGAGACCTTCTCCGGAAGCTCCTCCGGACGGCCCTTGACCAGCTCCTGGAGCTGGGCGACGACCGTGTGCTCGCGGGCGAGGAAATGGTAGGCGTCCACACCGACCAGCGCCTCGATGCGGCGCACGCCCGAGCCGATGGACGACTCGCCGAGCAGCTTGACCAGGCCGAGCTGGGCGGTGTTGTGCACGTGGGTGCCGCCGCACAGCTCCTTGGAGAAGTCGCCGATGGTCACGACGCGTACGCGCTCGCCGTACTTCTCGCCGAACTCGGCGATGGCGCCCTGCTTCTTGGCCTCGTCGATGCCCATGACGTCGGCGCGCACGTCGAGGTCGCGGGCGAGCACCTCGTTGATCTTCTGCTCGACGTCGGCCATCACGACCGTCGGCACGGCGGAGGGCGAGCCGAAGTCGAAGCGGAAGCGGCCGGGCTGGTTCTCGGAACCCGCCTGCGCGGCCGTCGGACCGAGGGCGTCGCGCAGGGCCTGGTGGGTGAGGTGGGTGGCCGAGTGGGCGCGGGCGATGGCCTTGCGGCGGCGGTCGTCGATGGAGGCCTGGGCCTTCGCGCCGACGGTGACCTCGCCGACCTGGACGACGCCCTTGTGGACGTACACGCCCGGCACCGGCTTCTGGCAGTCGCGGACCTCGATCACGGCGCCGGTGTCGACCCGGATCCGGCCGGTGTCGCCGATCTGGCCGCCGCCCTCGGCGTAGAACGGGGTGCGGTCCAGGACGATCTCGACCGCGTCGCCCTCGGTGGCGGCCGGGGACGAGGCGCCGTCGACGAGGATGCCGACGATCGTGGACTCGGTCTCGGTGTCGGAGTAGCCGACGAAGTCGGTGGCGCCGGCCCTGTCGGCGATCTCCCGGTAGGCACCGGTGCCGGCGTGGCCGGTCTTCTTGGCCCGGGCGTCGGCCTTGGCGCGCTCCCGCTGCTCCTTCATCAGGCGGCGGAACCCGTCCTCGTCCACGGACAGCCCCTGTTCGGCGGCCATCTCCAGGGTGAGGTCGATCGGGAAGCCCCAGGTGTCGTGGAGCAGGAAGGCCTTGTCGCCGGCGAGGACGGTGCCGCCGCCGGCCTTGGTGTCGCCGACGGCGGTGTCGAGGATGTTGGTGCCGGCCTTCAGCGTCTTCAGGAAGGCGTTCTCCTCGGCGACGGCGACCTTCTCGATGCGCTCGCGGTCGGTGATCAGCTCGGGATACTGCTGCCCCATCATCGCGATCACGACGTCGATCAGGTCCTTGACGACCGGCCCGGTGGCGCCGAGCAGCCGCATGTTGCGGATGGCGCGGCGCATGATGCGGCGCAGCACGTAGCCGCGGCCCTCGTTGCCGGGGGTGACGCCGTCACCGATGAGCATCACGGAGGTGCGCATGTGGTCGGTGACCACGCGCAGGGAGACGTCCGAGGCCTGGGCGTCGCCGTAGGCCACGCCGGTCAGTTCGGTGGCCTTCTTGATGACGGCCATGGAGGTGTCGATCTCGTACATGTTCTGCACGCCCTGCAGAATCATGGCGAGACGTTCCAGGCCGAGGCCGGTGTCGATGTTCTGGCTGGGCAGGTCCCCGAGGATCTCGAAGTCCTCCTTGCCGATGCCCTCGCCCCGCTCGTACTGCATGAAGACGAGGTTCCAGATCTCCACGTACCGCTCGTCGTTGACGGCGGGGCCGCCCTCGGCGCCGAACTCGGGGCCGCGGTCGTAGTTGATCTCGGAGCAGGGGCCGCAGGGGCCGGGGACGCCCATGGACCAGTAGTTGTCCTTCTTGCCGAGGCGCTGGATGCGCTCGGTCGGGACGCCCACGACGTCGTGCCAGATGCGCTCGGCCTCGTCGTCGTCCTCGTAGACGGTGATCCACAGACGCTCGGGGTCGAGGCCGTAACCGCCCTTGTCCTGGGGGCTGGTGAGCAGCTCCCAGGCGTACTTGACGGCGCCTTCCTTGAAGTAGTCGCCGAAGGAGAAGTTGCCGCACATCTGGAAGAACGTGCCGTGGCGCGTGGTCTTGCCGACCTCTTCGATGTCGGGCGTGCGCACGCACTTCTGCACGCTGGTGGCGCGGTCGAAGGGCGGCTTGACCTCACCGAGGAAGTAGGGCTTGAACGGCACCATGCCGGCCGGGACCAGCAGCAGAGTCGGGTCGTCCGCGATGAGCGACGCCGAAGGGACGACGGTGTGACCGCGCTCCTCGAAGAAGCTCAACCAGCGGCGACGAATCTCGGCCGACTCCATCAGTGGTCCTCATTCCGGTTGTACGAGTACGTCGTCCTGTCGACATACGTCGGGTTGTTGCTGTTCTCGATCGCGGCACGGCGCAGGGGGCCCGCGAGTTTCTGGTCGGCGGGGCTCTGCTCGACGGGGGCCTTCAGGCCCAGCGCGTCGTCCAGTTCGGCCTCCCGCCGGGCCATGTTGTCGCGGACGTCGAGCGCGAAGACGACCGCGCGGTCCTTGACCCGGGTGCCCACGTCCAGCGTCTTGTTGGCCGCGGTCGCGGCGAGGCTGTCGGGGGTGAGCTGCTTGAGCTTCCGGTTGACCTTGGTGGTGGCCCACACACCGGCGGCCACGCCGGTGCCGAACCAGAACGTACGGCGGAACATCGCTGGATCAGTCCTTCTTCCGCTTCGTCCGCCGCGCGGCCGGGATCGTACGGCCGACGATCACGGTACGCCGCGGCTCCTTGGCCGAGCCCGCGGGCACGTCCTCCTTGCGACCGCCCAGTGCCCGGCGCACGCCGTACCCGAACGCCGCGACCTTGACCAGGGGCCCGCCGAAGGTGGAGGCCACGGTGGTGGACAGCGCCGAGGCGTTCGAGGTGACCTCCTGGACGTCGGAGGCGATCGCGTCGACCCGGTCGATCTGGGTCTGCGCGGAGCGCACCGCCGACGAGGCGTCGGCCAGCAGCGGGACGGCCTGGTCGGTCACGTCCGCCACGAGCTTGGTGGTCGCCCTGAGCGTCTGGGCCAGCCTCGCCAGTGCGACGGCGAGGAAGGAGACCAGGATCGCCCAGAAGACGGCCACCAGGATCCCGGCCACCTCGCCACCGGACACTGTGTGCACCCGCTCCCTGAAAGACGTGCATGAACATCGGGAAAGTCGTGCACCGAGCCTATCGCGCCGGGCGCGGGGCTCCGTACCCGATTACCGTCCGCGCGCGGCGCGAAGCGGTGAAGTCGCGCGAAGCGATTGTACGGAGTGAATTCGGTTCAGTACGCTCCGTGTTTCATGCGAGACCATCGGCGCGACGGCATCCCGCACGGCAATCTACCGCTGGAACTGGACGCCTTCGTGGGGAGAGCGACGGAACTCGCGAAGCTGACCGGGGCGTTGGACTCCGGGCGGCTGGTGACCGTCACCGGGACCGGCGGCGTCGGCAAGTCGCGCCTCGCCGCGCGGGCGGCCGCGCGGTGCGCGCCCGGCGGCGGGGTGTGGCGGGTGGAGCTGGCGCCGCTGCGCGACGAGGAGTTCGTGGACTACGCGGTCGTGGAGGCGTTGGGCCTGACCGACCACACGACCCGGCTGCCGCGCGAGACGCTGTTCGCGCATCTCGCCGAGCAGGAGCTGCTGCTGGTCCTGGACGGGTTCGAGCATCTGGTCGACGCCTGTGCCGCGCTGGTGACCGACCTGCTGGGCCGCGCCCCCGGGCTCAGGGTGCTGGCGGTGGGCCGCAGGCCGCTGGGCGTGGCCGGGGAGCAACTGGTTCCGCTGGCGCCGCTCGGCCCCGAGGAGGCGGTGGAGCTGCTGACGGTCCGGGCGGGGCAGCGGCACCTCACCTTCGGCTACGACGCCGACCTGGACGAGGACCACCGGGAGGTGCGCGAGCTGTGCCGGCGCCTGGACGGGATCCCGCTGGCGATCGAGCTGGCGGCGGGGCGCCTCGGCGCGCTGTCGCCGGGGCAGGTGCTGCAACGGCTGGACGACCGTTTCCGGCTGCTGACGGGCGGGGACCGCACCGCGCTGCCCAGGCACCGGACGCTGCGCACGGCGATCGGCTGGAGCCACGAGCTGTGCACGCCGCCGGAGCGGCTGCTGTGGGCGCGCCTTTCGGTGTTCGCCGGGTCGTTCGACCTGGAGGCCGCCGAGTACGTGTGCAGCGGTGACGGGCTGCCGGGCGACGACGTGCTCGACGTGCTCTCCGCGCTGCTCGCCCAGTCCGTGCTGACCCGCGAGGAGTCCTTGGCCGGGGTGCGGTACCGGATGCTCGGCACGGTACGGGCGTACGGCGCCGACTGGCTGGAGGCGACGGGGGACGCGACCCGGCTGCGGCGGCGGCACCGGGACTGGTACGTGGGCCTGGCGACCTGGTGCGAGCTGGAGTGGTTCTCGCCGCGCCAGGGCGAGGTCGCCGCGCGGGTGGACGCGGAGCTGCCGAATCTGCGCGGTGCCCTGGAGCACTGTCTGACCGAGCCGGACGAGGCGCACCTGGGCCAGTATCTGGCGGGCGCCCTGTGGTTCCACTGGATCGGCTGCGGACGGCTGTCGGAGGGGCGGCACTGGCTGGAGCAGGCGGTGCGCCTGGACGCGGAGGAGACGGCGGGCGAACAGCCCCGGCTGAAGGCGCTGTGGGTGCTCGCCCACGTGGCGATCCTGCAGGGCGACACGGTGCCCGCGCTGGCGGCGCTCCAGGAGTGCCGGCAGGAGGCGGAGCGGTCGGCCAACCCCACGGCGGTGGCGTACGCGGAGCACCGCACCGGCTGCCTGGCGCTGGTGACGGACGACATGCCGCGCGCGGAGGCGCTGCTGAGCTCGGCGCTGCACCGCTACCGGGAGATCGGCGAACTCAACAGCAATGTGCTGATGGGCCAGGTGGAGCTGGCGATGACACGGGCGTTCCAGGGCGATCTGCCGGACGCGGTGCGCCTGTGCGAGGACGTGCGCCAGGTGTGCGAGGACCACGGCGAGCGCTGGGCCCGCGGCTATGCCCTGTACGTCCTGGCCTACGCGGCCTGGAGCGACGGCGACCCGGTGCGCGCCCGCGAGCTGCTGGCCGACTGCCTGGGCAGTGCCCACCGCTTCCGGGACCAGCTCGGCTCGGTCCTTGCGGTGGAGCTGCTGGCCCTGGTCACGGTGGCGCAGGGCGACGCCGCGGAGGCCGCGGTGCTCCAGGGCGCTGCCGGGCGGATGTGGCCGTCGGTGGGGTTGCCGTTGTTCGGCTCGGCGCACTACAACGCGCCGCACGAGCTGTGCGAGGCGGCGGCCCGGGAGCAACTGGGCGACGAGCGGTACGAGGAGTGCGTACGGCACGGGGCGCGGCTCGGCCGCCGGGAGGCGGTGTCGCGGGCGCTGCGCCGGCCCGGGGTGCCGGCCTCGCTGCCGGCGCCGCGTCCGGCCGGGCGGCGTGCCGCGGGCGCCGGGACGGCGAAGCCCGCCGCCTCACGCACCCGGAAGGGCGGGGAGACGGCGGGCTGAGGTACCGCGGGTGTACTGCGCCTGGGCTGGGATCAGCGGGCGTAGTACTCGACGACGAGCTGCTCGTCGCAGATCACCGGGATCTCCTTGCGGTTCGGCTCACGGTCCAGGCGGAACGCCAGGGACTTGAGGTTCACCTGGAGGTAGCGCGGGGTCTCGCCGTCGGGGGCGAAGCCACCCTCACGGGCGATCGTGAAGAGCGTCTTCTCCTTGGAGCGGTCGCGGACCTGCACGACGTCGTCCGGGCGGACGCGGAAGGACGGCTTGTCGACCTTCTGGCCGTTGACCTGGATGTGGCCGTGGACGACCATCTGGCGGGCCTGGTAGATCGTCCGGGCGATGCCCGAGCGCAGGACCAGCGCGTCGAGACGGCGCTCGAGCTCGATGACCAGGGCCTCGCCGGTCTTCATGTTGGTCTTGGAGGCACGCTCGTAGGCGCGGACGAGCTGGCGCTCGCTGAGGTCGTACTGCGCGCGCAGACGCTGCTTCTCGAGCAGACGGACCTTGTAGTCCGAGTTCTGCTTGCGGCCGCGGCCGTGCTCACCCGGCGGGTAGGGGCGGGCCTCGAAGTACTTGACGGCCTTCGGGGTCAGCGCGATGCCGAGGGCACGCGACTTCTTGACCTTGGGGCGGGGCTGGTTCGCCACTGTCTGTGTCTCTTTCCTGGATTTTCGGCTTGTCAGGGTTGAGGGAGGTCGCAATCCGCAGCCGGGGAAACCCGCCCGGTCCGCTCGGGACCTTGCGGGCAGCCGCTCCCTGGTCTGGGCACATACGTGCAGCACGCGAGTGGCCCACCGACCGGTCCCGGAAGCCGGGTGGTGGTGGGCTGCCCGCGACACCTGTCGACGGTGCGCGACGCTCCTGGAACCCGCTGGGGGTTCCGGCCGGTTGTCCCGTTCTGACTGCACGGGACTCGGCACTTCCGGGTGATTCTACAGGCTGCTCAGGACCGCTTGCGACCGAGGTGCCCGCGGGTCCACTCCACCGCGTCCGCGTACCGGGCCTCGGCGCCGTGCCGGGTCGGCTCGTAGTACGTCCGGTCCTTCAGCTCGTCCGGCGCGTACTGCTGGGCGGCGATGCCCTCCGGCAGGTCGTGCGGATACACGTACCCCTGCCCGTGTCCCAGCTTGCCGGCGCCCTGGTAGTGGCTGTCGCGCAGATGCGAGGGGACCGGTCCGGCGTGCCCCTTGCGTACGTCGTCCAGGGCCGCGCCGATGGCGGTGGTCGCGGCGTTGGACTTCGGGGCGAGGGCGAGGGCGATGGTGGCGTGGCTGAGGGTGAGGGCGGCCTCGGGAAAGCCGATCATGGCGACGGCCTGGGCGGCGGCTACGGCGATCGGCAGCGCGTTCGGATCCGCCAGGCCGATGTCCTCGCTGGCCGAGATCATCAGGCGCCGGGCGATGAAGCGGGGGTCCTCGCCGGCCTCGACCATGCGGGCCAGGTAGTGCAGGGCGGCGTCCACGTCGGAGCCGCGGATGGACTTGATCAGGGCGCTGGCGACGTCGTAGTGCTGGTCGCCGTCGCGGTCGTACTTCACCGCGGCCCGGTCGACCGTCTCCTCCAGCGTGGTCAGGCCGATCTCCGTCTCGCCCTTGTCCAGCGCGGCCCCGGCGGCGGCCTCCAGGGCGGTCAGGGCCCGGCGGGCGTCGCCGCCGGCGATGCGCAGCAGGTGCCCCTCGGTGTCCTCGGGCAGGGCGACGGCGCCCTTGAGGCCGCGGTCGTCGGTCAGGGCGCGGCGGACCAGGTCCCGGACGTCGTCGTCGGTGAGGGGCTCGAGGGTGAGCAGGAGGGAGCGGGAGAGCAGCGGGGAGATCACCGAGAAGTACGGGTTCTCGGTGGTGGCGGCGATCAGGGTGACCCAGCGGTTCTCGACGGCCGGGAGCAGGGAGTCCTGCTGGGCCTTGCTGAAGCGGTGGATCTCGTCGAGGAAGAGGACGGTCTCCTTGCCGTACCCGCCGACCGCGCGGCGGGCGCCCTCGATGACCGCGCGGACCTCCTTGACGCCCGCGGTGATCGCGGACAGCTCCACGAAGCGCTTGTTGGTGGCCTTGGAGACGACGTACGCCAGGGTGGTCTTGCCGGTGCCCGGCGGGCCCCAGAGGATGACAGAGGAGGGCCCCGCGGGGCCGGAGCCGCCCTCGCCGACGAGTCGGCGCAGAGGGGAACCGGGCTTGAGCAGGTGCTGCTGACCGACCACCTCGTCGAGGGTGCGCGGGCGCATCCGCACGGCGAGGGGGCTGCCGGTCGGGTCCTTCTCCTGGCGTTCTTCGGCTGCGGCGGTGAACAGGTCGGGCTCCACGCTCTGAACCCTAGATGACCGCACTGACAACGCGACGGGCCCGGTGGGCCCGGACGGTCGGCCGACCCGTCGGCCGGTCCGTCGGCCGGTCCGTCAGCCGGTCCAGAAGTCCCACCAGCGAGTGAGGATCATCATGCCGATGATGCCGACGTGCAGCACCGGCAGGACCCAGGTGAACTCGCCGAAGAAGCCGCGCAGCCAGTTGGGCGCGGGCAGGAAGCCCTTGCGGACGTTGAAGGACGTCACGTACCAGAACATCAGGATCGTGGCGACCCAGGCCAGGCAGCACCACAGGCACAGCGCGTTGATCCGGTACAGGGACTGGAACTGCAGCCACGACACGAACCCGATACCGAACAGGCAGCCGGCGTTGAAGGTGAGCCAGTACCAGCGCGGGAAGCGGGCCCGGGCGAGCAGGCTCATGCCGACGCAGACGACGATGCCGTAGGCGACGAGGCCGAGCATCGGGTTGGAGAAGCCGAAGACGGAGGCCTGATCGCTCTCCATCACGTCGCCGCAGGAGACGACGGGGTTGAGGCTGCAGCCGGGCGTGAAGGTCGTGCCGGCGATCTTGGCCTCGAGCAGTTTGTGCTCGTCGATCGTGATGACCCATGCGGCGAGCAGGCCGGCCGCGCCCGTGATCACCAGCAGCAGCGCGAGGGCGCGGCTGCCGCCCTCGGTGCGCGGTGTTCCGGCGGTGGCTTCCGGCCCGGACTGCGCCACGGTGGGAACGTCCTTCACTGTCGTCTTGCTCATCACGCCGATTCCGTCACTGGAGAGTCGGACCTGCTTCGGGCAGGGCCATTGTGCCGCACGAGCCTGTATGGGCACCGTTCGATGAACATATGAACGGCTCGGCGATCACTCCGAAGCGGCCCGTTCCGGCCAACACCCGTTCCCCAGGGGCACACGCGGACGAACACGCGCGCCCCTGGAGGCGACGAGGCGTACAGGTCCGCTAACCGAGCCTGGACTCCAGCTCCGCCACGATCTCGTTGACGCCGATCGCGATCTGCTCGCCGGACTCCATGTCCTTGAGCTGGACGACGCCCTCGGCCAGGTCGCGTTCGCCCAGGACCAGGGTGTAGCGGGCGCCCGAGCGGTTGGCCGCCTTCATCGCGGCCTTCAGGCCCTTGCCGCCGTAGGAGAAGTCGGCGGCCACGCCGTTCTTGCGCAGCTCGGTGACCTTGGCGAACAGGATCCGGCGGGCCTCCTCGCCGAGGGGGACCGCGAAGACGGACGTGGCGGACGGGATGTCCGGTTCGATGCCCTCCGCCTCCAGGGCGAGGACGGTGCGGTCGACGCCGAGGGCCCAGCCGACCGACGGCAGGGACGGGCCGCCGATCATCTCGGACAGACCGTCATAGCGGCCGCCGCCGCCCACCGCGGACTGGGAGCCGAGGCCGTCGTGGACGAACTCGAACGTCGTGCGGGTGTAGTAGTCCAGGCCGCGGACCAGCTTGGTGTCGTCCTCGAAGACCACGCCCTGCGCCACCAGCAGAGAACGCACCTCCTCGTGGTACGCCTTGCAGGCGTCGCACAGGTAGTCGCGCAGCAGCGGGGCGTCGGTCAGCTTCTTCTGGACGTCCGGGCGCTTGTCGTCCAGGACGCGCAGCGGGTTGATCTCGGCGCGGCGCAGAGTGTCCTCGTCCAGGTCCAGGCCGCGCAGGAAGTCCTGGAGCGCGGCCCGGTAGACGGGGCGGCACTCCTTGTCGCCCAGGGAGTTGAGCAGGATGCGGAAGTTCCGCAGGCCCAGTGCGCGGTACGACTGGTCGGCCAGGATGATCAGTTCGGCGTCGAGCGCCGGGTCCTCGGCGCCGATCGCCTCGGCACCGACCTGGGAGAAGTGGCGGTACCGGCCCTTCTGGGGGCGCTCGTAGCGGTACTGCGAGCCCGAGTACCAGACCTTCACCGGCAGGTTGCCCGCCTTGTGCAGGTTGGCCTCCAGGACCGCGCGCAGCACGGCGGCGGTCGTCTCCGGGCGCAGGGCGAGCCGGTCGCCGCCCTTGGTCTCGAAGACGTACATCTCCTTGGTCACGATGTCGGTCGACTCACCGACACCGCGCGCGAACAGCTCGACGTTCTCGAAACCGGGCGTCTCGATGTAGCCGTAGCCGGAGTTGCGCAGCGGGGCCGCGATCGCCTCGCGGACGGCCAGGTACTTGGCGGAGTCCGGCGGCAGCAGGTCGTACGTGCCCTTGGGGGCCTTGAAGGTGCTCACGGGATCTGTCTCGTCACATTCCTCGTCGGGGCGCGTCGAAAGCGCTGAGTCCTTGCCGGCCCGCGGCCACCTGCCGCAGATACGGGTTGGTGGCGCGCTCCTGGCCGATGGTCGTCTGGGAGCCGTGGCCGGACAGCACCACGGTCGAGTCGTCGAGCGGCAGGCACACGCGCGCCAGGGACTCGAGCATGTCGTCCATGGAGCCGCCCGGCAGGTCGGTGCGTCCGATGGAGCCGGCGAACAGCAGGTCGCCCGAGAACATGACCGGCGGGATGTCCGCCGCCTCGGGCAGGCCGAAGGTCACCGACCCCTTGGTATGGCCCGGCGCGTGCGCGACCGTCAGCTCCATGCCCGCCAGCGCCAGCTTCGCGCCGTCGGTCAGCTCCTTGACGTCGTCCGGCTCCCCGACGGTCAGCTCGCCCATGATCGGCATGCCGATGCTGCGACCCATCCCCTTCTCGGGGTCGCTCATCATGTACCGGTCGTCGGGGTGGATCCAGGCGGGCACGTCGTGGGCGCCGCACACCGGGACGACCGAGGCGACGTGGTCGATGTGGCCGTGGGTGAGGACGACGGCGACGGGCCTGAGCCGATGCTTGCGGACCGCTTCCTCGACTCCGGGGGCCGCCTGGTGGCCCGGATCGATGATCACGCACTCCTCGCCGGCGGCGGGGGCGACGAGATAGCAGTTCGTCCCCCAGGCGCCGGCCGGGAACCCGGCAATGAGCACGATCGTCCTTCGTTTGTGTCGGTACGGGTGGGCTTGCGAACGGGCCGCGCCCATGGTCAGAGCCTACCGGCGGTGCCGTTTCCTCAGCGAACCCATATACGGTACGGGGCTACACGCCCACGGTCGGCTCATCGCACCCACGCGTACCGGTCGGCACACGAAGACGCATGAGGAGAGAACCCGGTGGTCACCCAGGAGCAGCGGCGGCGTCAGCTCGCCCGGGAGAAGTTCTTGCGGCAGCAGCAGCGACGCACTTCCGCCCGACGCAAGGCGCGCATGCGCAACGCCTCGATCGCGTCGGTGCTCGGCGTGATCCTGATCGGCAGTCTCGCGCTGTACACGACCGGAGTGGTCCTGGGGGACGACGACGACAGCAAGACGAACGCGGGCGCGGAGGTCACGCCGAGCGCCTCGGCCTCGACCAAGGCGCCGGATCCGTGCGACAAGCCCGCCGAGGGCAAGGTCAAGACGCAGACCTGGAAGAAGGAACCTGCGATGACCATCGACAAGTCGGCGAAGTACACGATGAAGCTGGCGACGACCTGCGGTGACATAGACATCGCCCTGAAGTCGTCGGCGGCTCCGCACACCGTCAACTCGTTCAACTTCCTGGCGGGCAAGGGCTTCTTCGACCACACCAAGTGCCACCGGCTGACCGCTGAGGGCATCTACGTGCTCCAGTGCGGCGACCCCACGGGCAAGGGCACCGGCGGCCCCGGCTACACCATTCCGGACGAGAACCTCAAGGACAAGAGCCTCAAGGACAACGTGTACCCGGCGGGTACGGTCGCGATGGCGAACACCGGGCAGGCCGACTCCGGCGGCAGTCAGTTCTTCCTCGTCTACCAGGACAGTCAGCTACCGCCCAGCTACACCCCGTTCGGCACCATCTCGGACGACGGCATGACGGTGCTGAAGAAGATCGCGGCCGCGGGGGCCCAGCCCGCCGACCCCACAACGGGCAACACCGCGCCCAACGCGACGGTCGTGATCAACAAGGCCACGGTCGCCAAATCCTGACCCTCATCAGCGAAAGTTCGGTCGTGCGGGATGCGGACAGGCCCCCCGCCGGTCGCCTATGTTTGCCGTGACGAAACTGTGGACGATGCCCGGGGGTAGCGAAGCCCCCCGCAGGCATCATGTGGAGGAGGCGCTGTGAGCAGCGACCCGTGGGGCCGCGTCGACGAGACGGGGACCGTGTACGTGCGTACGGCCGACGGCGAGAAGGTCGTCGGCTCCTGGCAGGCAGGCTCCCCCGAGGAGGCACTGGCCTACTTCGAACGCAAGTACGAAGGCCTGGTTGTCGAGATCGGCCTCCTCGAGAAGCGGGTGAAGACCACCGACCTGTCGGCGAAGGACGCCCAGACCGCCGTCGACCATCTGCGGGAGCAGGTGGACGCGCACCACGCGGTCGGCGACCTGGAAGCCCTGCGGGCCCGGCTGGACAAGCTCGTCGCGCTGGTGGAGACCCGGCGCGAGGAGCGTAAGGCCCAGCGCGCCAAGCAGTCCGACGAGGCGCGCGGCGCCAAGGAGGCACTGGTCGCCGAGGCCGAGGAGCTGGCCCGCTCGGACCAGTGGCGGGCGGCCGGTGAGCGGCTGCGGTCCCTGGTCGACACCTGGAAGGGCCTGCCGCGTCTGGACCGCAAGTCCGACGACGAGCTGTGGCACCGCTTCTCGCACGCGCGCTCGGCGTTCTCCAAGCGCCGCAAGCAGCACTTCGCGCAGCTCGACGCGCAGCGCGAGGAGGCCCGGCGGACCAAGGAGCGGCTGGTCTCCGACGCCGAGGCGCTCTCCAACTCGACGGACTGGGGACCGACGGCCGCGCGCTACCGCGACCTGATGTCCGAGTGGAAGGCGGCGGGCCGCGCCCAGCGCGAGCACGAGGACGACCTGTGGAACCGCTTCCGCGGCGCCCAGGACGTGTTCTTCGCCGCCCGCAGCTCGGTCTTCGCCGAGCGGGACGCGGAGCAGACGGAGAACCTGAAGCTCAAGGAGGAGCTGGCCGAGGAGGCCGAGAAGCTCGTCCCGGTCACCGACCTGAAGGCGGCCCGTGCCGCGTTCCGCTCGGTCAACGAGCGCTGGGAGGCCATCGGCCACGTGCCGCGCGACGCCCGGCCGAAGGTCGAGGGCCGGATGCACGCGGTCGAGCGGGCGCTCCAGGACGCCGAGGAGACCGAGTGGCGCCGGACCAACCCGGAGGCACGCGCGCGTGCCGAGGGTCTGACCGGTCAGCTCCAGGCCGCCGTGGACAAGCTGCGCTCCCAGATCGAGCAGGCGCGCGCCCAGGGCAACAACGCCAAGGCGGACAAGCTCGGGCGTGAGCTGGAGGGCCGGCAGGCGCTGCTTGACCAGGCGCTCAAGGGGCTGCACGAGTTCGGCGGCTGACACCCGGCCGCACACGGCCACCCGGCCACCCGGCCACACGCGGCCGACGCACACGCTCAACCGCACAGGGGCTCCCGTACACGCCGTACGGGAGCCCCTGTGCCTGTGTGAGCGCCCGCTACGACGGCCTGCGCGCCGATGTCACCCGGTACACGTCGTAGACGCCCTCGACGCCGCGTACGGCCTTCAGGACGTGACCGAGGTGCTTCGGGTCGCCCATCTCGAAGGTGAAGCGGGAGGTGGCCACGCGGTCGCGGGAGGTCTGGACGGCCGCGGAGAGGATGTTGACGTGCTGGTCGGACAGCACGCGCGTGACGTCCGACAGCAGCCGCGAGCGGTCCAGGGCCTCGACCTGGATGGCGACCAGGAAGACGGAGGACTGGCTGGGGGCCCACTCGACCTCGAGGATGCGCTCCGGCTCGCGGGACAGCGAGTCCACGTTCACGCAGTCGCTGCGGTGCACGGAGACGCCGCTGCCGCGGGTGACGAAGCCGATGATGGGGTCGCCGGGAACGGGCGTACAACAGCGGGCCAGCTTGATCCACACGTCGTCGACGCCCTTGACGACGACGCCCGGGTCGGCGTTGGTCCGGCGCTTGCGGCCGCGGGCCGGCGGGATCGACTCGTCGATCTCCTCGGTGGCGGCCTCCTCGCCGCCCAGCGCCTGGACCAGCTTCTGCACGATGTTCTGCGCGGAGACATGGCCCTCGCCGATCGCCGCGTACAGCGCGGAGATGTCCGAGTAGCGCATCTCGTGGGCGAGCGTGACCAGGGAGTCGCCGGTCAGGATGCGCTGGATCGGCAGGTTCTGCTTGCGCATGGCGCGGACGATGGCGTCCTTGCCGTGCTCGATCGCCTCGTCGCGGCGCTCCTTGGAGAACCAGGCGCGGATCTTGTTGCGGGCGCGCGGCGACTTGACGAAGCCCAGCCAGTCGCGGGACGGGCCCGCGCCGGCCGCCTTGGAGGTGAAGACCTCCACCAGGTCGCCGTTGTCCAGGGTGGACTCCAGCGGGACGAGCCGCCCGTTGACCCGTGCCCCTATGGTGCGGTGGCCGACCTCGGTGTGGACGGCGTAGGCGAAGTCCACGGGGGTGGCCCCGGCCGGGAGCGCTATGACGTCGCCCTTGGGCGTGAAGACGAAGACCTCGTTGCGGGAGAGGTCGAAGCGCAGGGACTCCAGGAACTCGCCGGGGTCCTCGGTCTCCTTCTGCCAGTCCAGGAGCTGCCGCAGCCACGCCATGTCGTTGAGGTGGTCGTCCTTGCTCTTGCCGGACGACTTGGGGGCGTCGGTGCGCACCTTGGAGGCCCCTGCCACGGCCTCCTGCTTGTACTTCCAGTGCGCGGCGATGCCGTACTCGGCGCGGCGGTGCATGTCGAAGGTGCGGATCTGCAGCTCGACCGGCTTGCCGCCGGGGCCGATGACCGTCGTGTGCAGCGACTGGTACATGTTGAACTTGGGCATCGCGATGTAGTCCTTGAACCGCCCCGGAACCGGGTTCCAGCGGGCGTGGACCGTGCCGAGCGCCGCGTAGCAGTCGCGGACGGTGTCCACCAGGACGCGGATGCCCACCAGGTCGTAGATCTCCGCGAAGTCACGGCCGCGGACGATCATCTTCTGGTAGACGCTGTAGTAGTGCTTGGGGCGGCCGGTGACGGTCGCCTTGATGCGGGCCGCGCGCAGGTCCTGCTGGACCTCGTCGGTGACGACGGCCAGGTACTCGTCGCGCTTGGGGGCGCGCTCGGCGACCAGGCGGACGATCTCGTCGTACATCTTGGGGTAGAGGATCGCGAAGGCGAGGTCCTCCAGCTCCCACTTGATGGTGTTCATGCCCAGCCGGTGGGCGAGCGGCGCGTAGATCTCCAGGGTCTCGCGCGCCTTCTTCTCCTGCTTCTCGCGCTTGAGGTAGCGCATGGTGCGCATGTTGTGCAGGCGGTCGGCGAGCTTGATGACCAGGACGCGCGGGTCCTTGGCCATGGCGACGACCATCTTGCGCACGGTCTCGGCCTGCGCGGCCTCGCCGAACTTGACCTTGTCCAGCTTGGTGACGCCGTCGACGAGCAGGGTGACCACGTCGCCGAAGTCGCGGCGCAGGTCCTCCAGGCCGTACTCGGTGTCCTCGACGGTGTCGTGCAGCAGCCCGGCCATCAGCGTGGCGGGGTCCATGCCCAGCTCGGCGAGGATGGTGGTGACGGCGAGCGGGTGCGTGATGTACGGGTCGCCGCTCTTGCGCTTCTGGCCGCGGTGCCAGCGCTCGGCGACCTGGTAGGCGCGCTCGATCTGGCGCAGGGTCGACGTCTCGATCTTGGGGTCGTTGCCGCGCACTATGCGCAGCAGCGGCTCCAGGACCGGGTTGTACGGGTTGGCGCGCTGGACGCCGAGGCGGGCGAGGCGGGCGCGGACGCGGTTGGAGGAGCCGGAGCGGGCGGGCTGCCCGGAGGGGGCGCGGACCACGGGAGCGTTCTGCGCGCGCTCGGGCGGCAGCGCCTTGGGGCGTGGCTGCTGCTCGGCCGGCTTGTCGACCGGCGTGGACGGGGCGTGCTTGATCGGCCCGCGCGTGTCGTTCTTCGCCTGGGGCTCGCTCGGCGCGGGCTTCGCCGCGGGCGCCGAGGCGGACTCGGGCTTTGCGGCGGTCAGTGGCTGGGCCTCGTCTGGCAAGAGGACTCCTCGTGCGCGATCCGGCTCGCCCGGTCAGGCTCCGGAAACCCCATGGTAGCGATCCTGCGCCGCGGGATCGCCTGCAGGCCGATGTGAGGGCCGTCAACACCTGCAACGCCTGAGGCGGGCGCCGGATTCCTCCGGGCCCGCCTCACGTCGTGCGGTGGGTGCTCTCGGCGCGCTCAGACCGTGAGCAGCGCCTTCAGCGGTGCCCCTGCCAGAGCGGGCTCCAGGCGGGCGCGGCCGCCGAGGAAGCCCAGCTCCATCAGGACGGCGAGGCCGACGACCTCGGCGCCGGCCCGGCGGATCAGCTCCAGCGAGGCCTCGGCGGTGCCGCCGGTGGCGAGGACGTCGTCGACGACCAGTACCCGGTCGCCCGCGGTCAGGTCCTCGGCGTGCACCTCGATCTCGGCGGAGCCGTACTCCAGGTCGTACGCCTGGCTGAGGGTGGCTCCGGGGAGCTTGCCCGCCTTGCGTACGGGGATGAAGCCGAGGCCCGCCCGCAGGGCCACCGGGGCGCCCAGGATGAAGCCCCGGGCCTCCAGGCCGACGACCTTGGTGGCGCCGGTGTCCCCGGCGACCTCGGCGAGCGCGTCGGTCAGGACGGTGAACGCCGCCGGGTCCGCCAGGAGTGGGGTGATGTCCTTGAACACCACGCCCGGCTCCGGGTGGTCCGCCACATCCCGGATACGGCTGAGGAGCAGCTCCGTGATGTCGGTCGTCCCGGTCATCGGCGCTTCCCCGAGGGCCGGCCGCGGCCCCGGCCGCGGGACGCGGGCTGGTTGCGGGGACCGACGACCGCGGGAGCCGCGTCGTCGGGCTCGTCTCCCCCGTCGGCTCCGTCCTCGGCGTAGGACCCCTCGGCGACGGCGGAGTCCGCCGGCTCACCCTTGGCCGCCGCCTGGGCACGCTTGGCGAGGACCCGCTTCTTGAGGGCCTTCATCTGCGGCTCGGCCTCCTTGAGGTCGGCGACGAGCGGCGTGGCGATGAAGATCGACGAGTACGCGCCCGCGGCGAGACCGACGAACAGCGACAGCGAGATGTCGTTGAGCATGCCGGCGCCGAGGAAACCGCCGCCGATGAACAGCAGGCCCGCCACCGGCAGCAGCGCGACCACCGTGGTGTTGATGGAGCGGACCAGGGTGCTGTTGATCGAGCGGTTGGCGATCTCCGCGTAGGTCCAGCGGGTCTGCTTGGTGATGTCCTTCGTCTGCTCCTTGAGGCTGTCGAAGACGACGACCGTGTCGTAGAGCGAGTAACCGAGGATCGTGAGCAGACCGATCACCGTGCCGGGTGTGACCTCGAAACCGACGAGGGCGTAGATGCCGACCGTGATGGTGATGTCGTGGATCAGCGCGACGAACGCGGCGAGCGCCATGCGCCACTCGAACGCGATCGCCAGGTAGATCACCACGAGGACCATGAAGATCCCGAGGCCCTGCCAGGCCTTGTTCGCGATCTGGTCACCCCAGCTCGGGCCGACCAGGTCGGCGTTGATCTTCTCCGCCGGGACGTCCAGGTCCTTGGAGAGGTCTTCCTTGATCTGGTCCGACTTCTGGGTGTCGGTGCCCGAGATCTGGATGCGGAGGCTGCCGTCACCGAGCTTCTGGACGATCGCGTCGTGGCCGGAGGCCTCTTCCGCCCAGGTCTCGGCCTGGGAGACCGAGGCGCTCATGTTCTTCGGGGTGGTGAAGACCGCGCCGCCCTGGAACTCGATGCCCATGTGCAGTCCGCGCACCGCCAGGCCGAGGATGGCCGTGATGGTGATGAGGATCGAGATGCCGTACCAGATCTTGCGGTTCTTGACGAAGTCGTAGCCGACCTCGCCGTGATGCAGACGGGCGCCGAGTGTGCCGAGCTTCGACATCTCTCACGCCTCCTTCGGGTCGACAGGGCCGGCGGCAGGACGGGACGGACGGCGGGTGCGGCGCAGCGGAGGCTTGGCACCCAGGGCCTTGGGGTCGAGGCCGGACCACTTGTGACCGCTCGCGAAGAACTTGCGCCGGGCCATCAGCGTCAGCAGCGGCTTGGTGAAGAGGAACACCACCACGACGTCGAGCAGGGTCGTCAGACCCAGCGTGAAGGCGAAGCCCTGCACCTTGCCGACGGAGACGATGAAGAGCACCGCGGCGGCGAGGAAGGAGACGAAGTCGGAGACCAGGATGGTGCGCCGGGCGCGCGGCCAGGCCCGCTCGACGGCGGGACGCAGCGTGCGGCCCTCCCGGATCTCGTCGCGGACGCGTTCGAAGTACACGATGAACGAGTCCGCCGTGATGCCGATGGCGACGATGGCACCGCACACGGCCGGCAGGTTCAGCGCGAAGCCGATGGTCGGGCCGAGCAGCGACATGATCACGTAGGTGAGACCGGCCGAGACGAGCAGCGAGCAGACGGCGATGAACGACAGGCCGCGGTAGTACAGCAGCAGGTAGATGACGACCAGGGCGAGGCCGATCGCGCCCGCGATCAGACCGGCCCTGAGCTGATCACCGCCGAGCGCGGCGGTGACGGTGGTGACGCTGTCCTCCTTGAAGGTCAGCGGCAACGCGCCGTAGGACAGCATGTTGGCGAGGCCCTGGGCCTCCTCCTGGTCGAAGCTGCCGGAGATCTCCGCGCTGCCGCCGGTGAGCGCCTGGCTGACGTAGGGGTCGGAGACGACCTCGTTGTCCAGGACGATGGCGAACTGGTTCTGCGGGGACTGGTTCTGGGCCAGCTTGCCGGTGACGTCCGCGAACTTCTTGGAGCCCTCGTCCGTGAACTTCATCGTCACGGTCCAGCCGGCGGCGGTCTGCGTGTTGTAGACGGCCTCGGCCTCGTCGACCTCGGTGCCGTCGACCGCCGCGGGGCCGAGGATGTACTTCTGCCACTGGCCCTGCGAGTTCTGGCCGCAGGCCACCATCGAGTCGGCGGGCTTGGATCCGTCGCCGGCCGTGGCGCGGGCGCCCTTGTCGGTGCAGTCCAGGGCCGCGTACTGCTGCTGGAGCTTGGCGGTGGCGTCGTCGCCGGAGGCGCTGGCGCTCGGGGACGGGGAGGCGCCGTCGGAGCTCGTCGCGGACGGGCTCGGGTCCGCCTTCAGGGCGTCGCTGGCGGCGCGGCCCTGGCTGGTGGCGCTCGCCGAGGCGGAGTCGGACGGCGTGCCGCTCGCCTTGTCCCCGTCGGTGGCCTTGTCCTTGTCGGACGCCTTGTCGGACGCCTTGTCCGTGGCCTTGTCGGTCGCCTTGTCCGAGGCGCCGCCCGTCTCGCTCGCCGAGGGGGTGCCGGTGGCGCCCGCGCCGGAGAGCTCGGTGGCGAGGACCGGACGGAAGTAGAGCTTGGCGGTGGTGCCGACCTGTGCCCGGGCTTCCTTCGAGTTCGTCCCCTTGGGAATGTTGACGATGATGTTCCGGTCGCCCTGGGTCTGAACCTCGGCCTCGGAAACACCCAGACCATTGACACGGCGGTTCATGATCTCGACCGCGGTGTCCATGTTGGTCTTGTTGATCGCGGACTCCTGGCCCTCTTCCGGCACGGCCCGGAGCGTGATGCTGGTGCCGCCGGCCAGGTCGATACCGAGACGCGGAGTCGTGTGTCCGGAGGCGAACATGCCTCCGGTGAGCGCCACGATGGCGATCAGAATCAGGGCCAGCGAGCGCCCGGGCTTACTCTGAGCGCTCGCATTCTTTCCCTTTTTAGGTGCTACCACCTTTGCGTACTCCCTCTCGGGCCGCTTCGCGCCGGGAAGGCGTCACCGGCGGCCATCACATGGTGTCCGGATCCGTGCGAGCCGCGCGTCACACGGGATGCGCGGGAACGTCCCGCGCACCCCGGGGGGCACGGCCTACTTCGCCTCGGAACCGCCGTCGGACTTCTTCGCCTGCTCGTCCGCCTTCGCCTCGGCGGGCGCGGCGTCGACCGTCGGCTCGTCGGCCGGCTCGGCGGCGGGCTCGTCGTCCGGCTTGTCGTCCGGCTCGGCGGCCTTCTTGCCGAGGTCGACGGACTTGTCGTCGGAGGCGGCGTCGGCGGGGGCGTCGGTCTCGGTGAGGGAGGAGGCGTCGTCCGGGACGACGTCCGAGTCCGACTTCAGGTCGTGCTCGATGCCGTGGACGATGCGGTTGTACTCGTCGTCGGTGAGGACGGCACCGATGGAGTTCTTGGCGAAGAGCAGGTCGACGCCCGGGCCGGCGTCGAGGAGGACCGTGTCCTCGTTGACCTCCTTGACCGTGGCGTACATGCCCCCGATGGTGCGGACACCGGATCCGGGCTGCATCTCGTTCCGCATGTTGGCGGCCTGCTGCTGCTTCTTCTTCGCCGACCGGGTCATCAGGAACATGGCCCCGATGAGCACGATGAACGGGAGGAGGGTCACGAGACTCACGGGTCGGTACTTCCTTCACACGACCGCGATGGTGAGCGGCCTGATGGTTGGGGGTGTGTACGCCGCCGGCAAGGACGGCATCGGCGGAGTCTAAGCGAGTCCGCGCGCATGGAACAACGCTCAGCATGGCACCGGGGTTCCTGCTCCGGCGAATGTGCCGCTCGTGACGGGGTCGTCACGCCCCGAACAGGTCCTGTTGTCCGTTTCCGGAACCCTGCGAACGCGGCGGGGTGAGGCCGAGGTGGGCCCAAGCGGCCGGCGTCGCGACCCGCCCGCGTGGGGTGCGGGCGAGCAGCCCCTCCCGTACGAGGAAGGGTTCGGCGACCTCCTCCACTGTCTCACGCTCCTCCCCCACGGCGACGGCGAGCGTGGACAGGCCGACCGGTCCGCCGCCGAACAGCTTGAGGAGGGCCTCCAGCACTCCCCGGTCGAGGCGGTCGAGGCCCCGCTCGTCGACCTCGTAGACCGCGAGGGCGGCCGCGGCGATCTCCTGGGTGATCAGACCGTCGGCCTTGACCTGGGCGTAGTCGCGGACCCGGCGCAGCAGGCGGTTGGCGATACGGGGGGTGCCGCGGGAGCGGCCGGCGATCTCGGCGGCGCCGACGGTGTCGATCTGGACGTCGAGCAGACCGGCGGAGCGGTGGATGACGCGTTCCAGTTCGGCCGGTCCGTAGAACTCCATGTGGGCGGTGAAGCCGAAGCGGTCGCGCAGCGGGGGCGGCAGCAGCCCCGCGCGCGTGGTGGCGCCGACCAGGGTGAACGGGGGCAGCTCCAGGGGGATGGCGGTGGCGCCCGGGCCCTTGCCGACGATGACGTCGACCCGGAAGTCCTCCATGGCCATGTAGAGCATCTCCTCGGCGGGCCGCGACATGCGGTGGATCTCGTCGAGGAAGAGGACCTCGCCCTCCTGGAGCGAGGAGAGGATCGCCGCGAGGTCGCCCGCGTGCTGGATGGCGGGTCCCGAGGTGATGCGGATGGGGGCTTCCATCTCGGCCGCGATGATCATCGAGAGGGTGGTCTTGCCGAGGCCGGGAGCGCCGGAGAGGAGCACGTGGTCGGCGGTCGCCCCGCGCGCGCGTGCGGCCCGCAGCACCAGGTCGAGCTGCTCGCGGACCTTCTCCTGTCCGATGAACTCGCCCAGGTCCTTGGGGCGCAGGGCCGCCTCCACGGCCTGGTCCTCGCCGTCGGCGACAGCGCCCACCAGCCGCTCGGCGGCGGCCTCCGCGTCGGTCGTGTCGTCCCAGTTCATGTGTGCCTCGTGGGTCGGTGGGTGGCTGGTGGGGCGCGGTTCGGGAGTTCGGGGGGTGTGGTCAGCGGGCGCGGTTCAGGGTCTGCAGGGCCGCCTTCAGGAGCTGCCCCACCTGCGGCGTGCCCTCGGCGGCCTCGGCTCGGGGGGCCACGGCGGTCACGGCCTCGTCGGCCTCGCGGGTCGCATACCCGAGGCCGATCAGCGCGGCGTGCAACTGGTCGCGCCAGCCGGTGCTGACCGGGGCGCCGACCGCGGGGGCGCCGATCGGCTCGCCGAGCCGGTCCCTCAGCTCCAGGAGCAGCTTCTGCGCGCCCTTCTTGCCGATGCCGGGCACGGCGGTGAGCGCCTTCTCGTCGCCGGTGGAGACGGCTCTGCGCAGGGCGTCGGGGTTGTGCACGGCCAGCATCGCCTGGGCCAGGCGGGGGCCGACGCCGCTGGCCGTCTGGAGCAGCTCGAAGACCTGGCGCTCGTCGTCGTCGGCGAAGCCGTAGAGCGTGAGCGAGTCCTCGCGGACGACGAGGGAGGTGGCGAGCTTGGCGGGCTTGCCGAGCCTGAGGGTCGAGAGGGTGTTCGGCGTGCACTGGACGGCCATGCCGACGCCGCCGACCTCGACCACCGCGGCGTCGGGAGCGAGGGCGGCGACGGTACCGCTGACGAAGGCGATCATGCCGTACGGCCTTTCGGTGCGGGCGGGGTGCGGGCGGTCTGCGGGGCTTTCGGGGCGTGCCGGGCCACGGCCTGCTGGAGGCGGTTTTGCGCGGGGGCGCGCCAGATGTGGCAGATGGCGAGCGCGAGGGCGTCGGCGGCGTCGGCGGGCTTGGGCGGCGCGGCGAGCCGCAGCAGCCGGGTGACCATGGCGCCGACCTGTGCCTTGTCGGCGCGGCCGCTGCCGGTGACGGCCGCCTTGACCTCGCTGGGGGTGTGCAGAGCGACGGGGATGCCGCGGCGCGAGGCGCACAGGATCGCGACGGCGCTGGCCTGGGCGGTGCCCATGACCGTACGGACGTTGTGCTGGCTGAAGACGCGCTCCACGGCGACGCAGTCCGGCCGGTGCTCGTCCAGCCACTGCTCGATGCCCTGCTCGACGGCGACGAGACGGTGGCCGAGGTCGGCGTCCGCGGGCGTGCGGACGACGCCGACGCCGATCATGGTGAGCGGTCGGCCCGCGACGCCCTCCACGACGCCGACCCCGCAACGGGTCAGCCCCGGGTCCACCCCCAGTACGCGCAACGCCCCGCCTCCTTTGCGGCTAAACCGCCGCCGCTCTCGCGGACCTGGCTGGTCACCATCGGGGTTGCTCAATTGATGATTGCGGTCCGCGGGTGGTGATCTTTGATGTGCGCCAGGCTATCGGGTGCCACTGACAGGGCGACGGGCCGACAGGGTGTGTCCCCGTCGGCCCGCCGTGCGGGGGACGCGCTACGCGTCCACCTTCTCCATGACCTCGTCGCTCACGTCGAAGTTGGCGAAGACGTTCTGCACGTCGTCGCTGTCCTCCAGGGCGTCGATGAGCCGGAAGATCTTCCGGGCGCCCTCCTCGTCCAGCTCGACCTGCATGGTCGGGACGAAGTTGGCGTCGGCGGACTCGTAGTCGATGCCCGCGCCCTGGAGGGCGGTGCGGACCGCGACCAGGTCGGTGGCCTCGCTGAGGACCTCGAAGGACTCGCCGAGGTCGTTGACCTCCTCGGCGCCCGCGTCCAGGACGGCGGTCAGGACGTCGTCCTCGCCCAGCTCGCCCTTGGGTACGATCACGACGCCCTTGCGGTGGAACAGGTACGACACCGAGCCCGGGTCGGCCATGGAGCCGCCGTTGCGGGTCATGGCGACGCGCACGTCGGAGGCGGCGCGGTTGCGGTTGTCGGTGAGGCACTCGATGAGCACCGCGACGCCGTTCGGGCCGTAACCCTCGTACATGATCGTCTCGTAGTCGGCGCCGCCCGCCTCGAGGCCACCGCCCCGCTTGACCGCGGAGTCGATGTTCTTGTTCGGCACCGACTGCTTCTTCGCCTTCTGGATGGCGTCGTACAGCGTCGGGTTGCCCTCGATGTCGACGCCACCCATCCGGGCCGCGACCTCGATGTTCTTGATCAGCTTCGCGAAGAGCTTGCCGCGTTTGGCGTCGATCACGGCCTTCTTGTGCTTCGTCGTAGCCCATTTAGAGTGGCCGGACATCTGCCTGTCTCCTTCGCGTAACCCATCTCTGCAACGAACGCAGGAATCCTACAAGGACTCCGCTGCCCGGTTCGCGCGCACCATGTCGGCGAAGAGGCGGTGCACGCGGTGGTCGCCGGTCAGCTCCGGGTGGAACGACGTGGCCAGCGCGTTGCCCTGGCGGACCGCGACGATGTGGCCGTCGTGCTCGGCGAGCACCTCGGCCGCGGCGCCCACGGACTCCACCCAGGGCGCGCGGATGAAGACGCCCTCCACCGGGGCGCCCTCGACGCCATCGAGGGCGACGGCCGCCTCGAAGGACTCGTTCTGCCGTCCGAAGGCGTTGCGGCGCACGATCATGTCGATGCCGCCGACCGTCTCCTGCCCCGAGCGCGGGTCGAGGATCTTGTCGGCCAGCATGATCATGCCGGCGCAGGTGCCGTAGACGGGCAGACCGTCCCGCACGCGCGCGCGGAGGGGGTCCATCACTCCGAAGAGGACGGCCAGTTTGGAGATGGTGGTGGACTCGCCGCCGGGCAGGACCAGGCCGTCCACCTCGGCGAGTTCCTCGGGGCGCCGCACCGGCCTGGCCACGGAGTCGGCCGCGGCCAGGGCGACGAGGTGCTCCCGTACGTCGCCCTGGAGGGCCAGGACGCCGATGACCGGGGTGTCACTCATGGGTTCCGTGCCCTACCAGCCGCGGTTGGCGTAGCGCTCGGTCTCGGGCAGGGTGTCGCAGTTGATGCCGACCATGGCCTCGCCGAGGTTGCGGGACGCCTCCGCGACGACCTTCGGGTCGTCGTAGAAGGTGGTCGCCTTCACGATGGCGGCGGCGCGCTTGGCCGGGTCGCCGGACTTGAAGATGCCGGAGCCGACGAAGACGCCCTCGGCGCCGAGCTGACGCATGAGCGCGGCGTCGGCCGGGGTGGCGACGCCGCCCGCGGAGAAGAGCACCACGGGGAGCCTGCCCAGTTCGGAGACCTCCCTGACCAGCTCGTACGGGGCGCGCAGCTCCTTGGCGGCGGCGTACAGCTCGTTGTTGTCGTAGCCGCGCAGCCGGGCGATCTCGTTCTTGATCTGGCGCAGGTGGCGGACGGCCTCGACGACGTTGCCGGTGCCGGCCTCGCCCTTGGAGCGGATCATCGCGGCGCCCTCGGTGATCCGGCGCAGGGCCTCGCCCAGGTTGGTGGCGCCGCACACGAAGGGGGTCGTGAAGGCGAACTTGTCGCTGTGGTTGACCTCGTCGGCCGGGGTGAGGACCTCGGACTCGTCGATGTAGTCGACGCCGAGGGACTGCAGGACCTGGGCCTCCACGAAGTGGCCGATGCGGGACTTGGCCATCACGGGGATGGAGACGGCGCCGATGATGCCCTCGATCATGTCCGGGTCGGACATGCGGGCCACCCCGCCGTCCTTGCGGATGTCGGCCGGGACCCGCTCCAGCGCCATGACGGCGACGGCGCCCGCGTCCTCGGCGATCTTCGCCTGCTCCGGCGTGACGACGTCCATGATGACGCCGCCCTTGAGCTGCTCGGCCATGCCGCGCTTCACCCGGGCGGTGCCGGTCTCGGGTGCCTGGTTTTCGGAGAGCGTGCTGGACACGGGTACCTCGCTGAGGGGAAGGGGTTTGTGCAGCAACGAGGAAACGCGAGGCGAGCAGGCCACAGCAAGAGCCAATGAGAAGGCGGTGGATCGTTTTCGGCGCGTGGACCCTCGGACCGGGGTTACGCGGCCCGTTCGACCAGGGCCGCCGGTGACTCGTCGTCCATCTCGAAGGCCGGCGGGAAGGGGGCGTGTCCGGCGAGGCGGAACCAGCGGACCTTGCGGTGCTCGCGCAGCCTGCGGGCGGCCCCCACCGCGTCGTTGTGGAAGCGCCGGGCCATCGGGACGCGCCGCACGGCCTCGGCCAGCTCGTGGGCCGCCTCCTCTCCCCCGGGCGCCTCGCGCAGGACGTCCACCTGCTGCGGATCGGCGAACACGGCCCGCAGGGCCTGGCTCAGCTCGCTCTCGGCGACCTCCCGCAGCTCCTCCTCGGCCTGCCGGGCGGCGTGCGCGGCCTCGTACAGGACGATGGAGGCGGCGGGGTCGAGCACGCCCGAGGTGGCGAGTTCCTGGGCCACGGACGCCCTGCGCAGCAACTGCGCGTCCAGCGCGGCACGGGCGGCGTCGATCCGGGCGTGCAGCCGGTCCAGCCGGCCCGCCGTCCAGCTCAGATACAGGCCGACGGCGACGAGGACGGCCAGGACGACCAGGATCCAGATGAGGGTTGCGGTCACGGACGGCAACCCTATCGGTGGGCCCCCGGCCGCAGGCGGGTCAGTCCCTCGCCAGTCCGAAACGGGCCCGCAGGCCCGTCGCCCGTTCGTCGGTGGCCACCGCCGCCGCGCCCGCCGTGACCGTCTCGTAGACGGACAGGATGTCGGCGCCGACCGTGGACCAGTCGAAGCGCCGTACGTGGGCGCTGCCCCGCTCCCGCAGAACGGCCCGGGCTTCCGGGTCGGCCAGCAGCCGCAGGGCCGCGTCGGCGAGGGCGTCGGCGTCCTCGTTGGGGAAGAGTGCGCCGGCCGCCCCCTGGTCGAGTACCTGCGCGAAGGCGTCCAGGTCGGCCGCGAGCACGGGGGCGCCGGCCGACATGGCCTCGACGAGGATGATCCCGAAGCTCTCGCCGCCGGTGTTGGGCGCCACGTACAGGTCGACGCTGCGCAGCAGGCGGGCCTTGTCCTGGTCGCTGATCATGCCGAGGAACTCCACCCGGGAACGCAGCTCCCCGGGCAGGCTCTCGACGGCCTCCTCCTCGTCGCCGCGCCCGGCGACCAGCAGGCGGGTCCGCGGGCGGGCGGCGAGGATCTTCGGCAGGGCCCGCATCAGCACCGGCAGGCCCTTGCGGGGCTCGTCGATACGCCCTATGAAGCCGATCGTGTCGCCCTGCCACTCGCTCTTGGGCTCGGCGTCGGCGAAGAAGTCCACGTCGACGCCGTTGGGGATGACGACGGCGTCCCCGCCGAGGTGCTCGACGAGCGTGCGACGGGCGTACTCACTCACCGCGATGCGCGCGCTGATCTTCTCCAGGGCGGCCTGGAGGATCGCGTACGCGGCGATCATCGCGCGGGAGCGCGGGTTGGAGGTGTGGAAGGTGGCCACGATCGGGCCCTGCGCCGCCCAGCAGGCCAGCAGGCCGAGCGAGGGCGAGGTCGGCTCGTGGATGTGGATGACGTCGAACGACCCGTCGTGCAGCCAGCGGCGTACCCGGGCCGCGGACAGGAAGCCGAAGTTCAGCCGGGCCACCGAGCCGTTGTACGGCACCGGCACCGCGCGGCCGGCGGAGACGACGTACGGGGGCAGCGGGGTGTCGTCGTCTGCGGGGGCGAGGACGGACACCTCGTGGCCGAGGCGGATGAAGTACTCGGCCAGATCCCTGATGTGGAACTGGACGCCGCCCGGCACGTCCCAGGAGTACGGGCAGACGATGCCGATCCTCACGGCGTGCCCTGTCCGTCGGCCGCCGCCGGTGCCTTGGCGGGATCGAGGTCTTTGAGCCACAAGCGCTGGAGCATGTGCCAGTCCTCCGGGTGGTCGGCGATCCCCGTGGCGAAGGCATCGGCCAGCGCCTGTGTCATGACAGACGTCTTCTCGGCCCGGGTACCTGACTCGGGGATCCCGACCGGCGGATGGATCCGCCCCCGCATGACGGGCGAGTCGTCGTACCAGAGCGTCACCGGCAGCAGCGGTGCGCCCGTCTGCTGGGCGAGCAGGGCGGGCCCTGCGGGCATGCGGGCCGTGTCGCCGAAGAAGCCGACCTCCACGCCGGAGGCGGACAGGTCGCGGTCGGCGACCAGGCAGACCAGGCCGCCCTCGCGCAGCCGCCGGGCCAGCGTGCCGAACGCCGTACCGCCGCTGTGCGGCAGGACCTCCATGCCGAGGCCCTCGCGGTAGGCGACGAAACGGTCGTAGAGGGTCTCCGGCTTGAGGCGCTCGGCGACCGTGGTGAAGGGGATGCCCAGTTCGGTGGTGACCCAGGCGCCTGCGAGGTCCCAGTTGGCCAGGTGCGGGAGGGCGAGGATCACGCCCCTGCCCGCGTCCATGCCGCCGGTGAGGTGGTGCAGGCCCTCAGGGGCGAAGCCGCCCTTGACGCGCTCGGTGCTCCACGCCGGGAGCCGGAAGGACTCCATCCAGTAGCGCAGGTACGAGCGCATGCCCGCGCGCGAGAGGGCGGCGAGCCGCTCGGGGCCCGCGTCCGGCACCACGCGCGCGTAGTTGCTCTCCAGGCGCCGTACGCCCGTACCGCGCTGCTTCCAGGCGAGGTCCGCGACGGTGCGGCCGAGGCGTACGGCGGCGGGCTCGGGGAGCCTCTTCACGGTGCCCCAGCCGGCGCCGTACAGGCCGTCGGTCAGCCGGTCCCGAGCGCTCACTTCGCCGCCTCGGTGCCCTGGCTCTCCTGCGTGGCGGCATCCGCCTCGGCGGCCTCCCGGCGGACCGTGACGACCCGCTGGACCAGCGTGACGAGGCTGCCGACGGCGACGATCCACAGGGCGATCGGCAGCAGGTACTGGATGCCGGGCACCCCGAACTTGTGCAGACCCGCGAGTCCGGCGGCGACCAGCGAGATGACGAGCCGCTCGGCGCGCTCCACCAGTCCGTTCACGGCGACCGGCAGGCCGATCGCCTCGCCGCGCGCCTTGGTGTACGACACCACCTGGCCGCTGGCCAGGCAGAAGATCGACACTGCGCACAGGACGATGTCGTCACCGCCGCCCGCGTACCACAGGGCGAGGCCGCCGAAGACGGCGCCGTCGGCGACCCGGTCCAGCGTGGAGTCCAGGAACGCGCCCCAGCGGCTGGAGCGGCCGAGCTGGCGGGCCATGTTGCCGTCGACGAGGTCGGAGAAGACGAAGAGCGTGATCACCACCGTGCCCCAGAAGAACTCACCCATGGGGTAGAAGACCAGTGCACCCGCGACCACACCGGCGGTGCCGAGCAGCGTGACCGTGTCCGGGCTGACGCCCCGGCGGATGAGAAACGCGGCAAACGGTGTGAGGACACGCGTGAAAAATGCACGCGCGTACTTGTTCAGCATGGCCTTCCCGACGGTCGGTGTGGCCGCGGCCCTTGCTGGCCACCGGCTGGCCCATCGTAGTCACGCGCGCGCGTGGCCGGTGGCTGGGCACCCTGAGCCGTCGGTGAGCGGCCGGTGGGCCGCGGGATCGGGTCGTTCGTATGGACGCGGCGTGACGGGAGTGGAAAGCTCGAAGGACCGCGGGCGTCGCCGGAGCCGCCAGTGCACGCGGTCCCGCGTGTCCGCGCCCACAGTGACCTCACCGTGCACGGGAGGCAAGGACATGGGCGACAAGGCACACACCCATCCCGGAGCCGCCGGAAGGGCAACGGCGGCCGACCACCCCACGTCCGTACGGAATGTGGTGCTGGTCGGCCACTCCGGATCGGGCAAGACGACTCTGGTGGAAGCTCTCGCGCTGACAGCGGGAGCGGTGAACCGGGCGGGCCGCGTGGAGGACGGCGGCTGCGTCTCGGACTACGACGACATGGAGCGCCGGCAGCAGCGCTCCGTACAGCTCTCCCTGGTGCCGGTCGAATGGGACGGCATCAAGATCAACCTCTTGGACACTCCCGGGTACGCCGACTTCGTCGGTGAGCTGAGGGCCGGTCTGCGCGCGGCGGACGCGGCCCTCTTCGTCGTCTCGGCCTCCGACGGGGTGGACGGCTCGACCCGCATGGTCTGGGAGGAGTGCGCCGCCGTCGGCATGCCGCGCGCCATCGTCATCACGCACCTGGAGGCCGCCCGCGCGGACTTCGAGGACATGACCCGGATCTGCGCGGAGGCCTTCGGCGGCGACGACCCCGACGCCGTACTGCCGCTGTACCTGCCGCTGCACGGTCCGCCCACCCCCGACGGGCACGCGCCCGTGACCGGGCTCGTCGGCCTGCTGACCCGGAAGCTGTTCGACTACGCGTCCGGCGGGCGCGAGGAGTCCGAGCCGGGCGAGGAGCAACTGCCGCAGCTCGACGAGGCCCGCAGCATGCTGATCGAGGGGATCATCTCGGAGAGCGAGGACGAGACCCTCATGGAGCGCTACCTCGGCGGCGAGCAGGTCGACGTCAAGACCCTCATCGAGGATCTGGAGCGGGCCGTCGCGCGCGGGGTGTTCTTCCCGGTCCTGGCCGCCGCACCCGCCGCCGAGGGCGCCCGGCAGGGACTGGGCACCGTCGAACTCCTGGAACTCGTCACGCGGGGGTTCCCGACTCCCCTGGAGCGCACCGCACCCCGGGTCACCACACCCGAGGGCGCCGGGCGCGAGCTGCGGATGTGCGATCCCGAGGAGTCGCTGGTCGCCGAGGTCGTCAAGACCTCCTCCGACCCGTACGTCGGCCGGATCTCGCTGATCCGCCTGTTCTCCGGCACCCTGCGCGCCGACCAGACGGTGCACGTCTCCGGGCACGGCCTGGCCGACCGGGGCCACGAGGACCACGACGTCGACGAGCGCATCGGCGCCCTGTCCACACCGTTCGGCAAGCAGCAACGGCCGGTCACCCACGTGATCGCGGGAGACCTGGCCTGCGTGGCCAAGCTGAGCCGCGCGGAGACCGGGGACACGCTCTCGGCCAAGGACGACCCACTGCTGATGGCCCCCTGGGAGATGCCCGACCCGCTGCTGCCGCTGGCCATCGAGGCGCACAGCAAACCCGACGAGGACAAACTCTCCCAGGGACTGGCGCGGCTGGTCGCCGAGGACCCGACGATGCGCCTGGAGCACAACCAGGACACCCACCAGGTGGTCCTGTGGTGCCTGGGCGAGGCGCACGCCGAGGTGGCGCTCGAACGGCTGCGCAGCCGCTACGGCGTCCAGGTCGACGTCGTACCCCACCGGGTCTCCCTGCGCGAGACGTTCGGCGGCCGGGCGGCCGGGCGCGGCAGGCACGTCAAGCAGTCCGGCGGCCACGGCCAGTACGCCATCTGCGAGATCGAGGTGGAGCCGCTGCCGGGCGGCTCGGGCATCGAGTTCGTGGACAAGGTGGTCGGCGGCGCGGTGCCCCGGCAGTTCATCCCGTCCGTCGAGAAGGGCGTGCGCGCACAGGCGGCCAAGGGCGTCGCCGCGGGCCACCCGCTCATCGACGTCCGGATCACACTGCTCGACGGCAAGGCGCACTCGGTGGACTCCTCCGACGCCGCCTTCCAGACGGCCGGCGCGCTGGCACTGCGGGAGGCCGCCGCACAGGCGCGGATCCATCTGCTGGAGCCGGTGGCCGAGGTCGGCGTGCTGGTCGGCGACGACTACGTGGGCGCCGTGATGAGCGATCTGTCCGGACGCCGCGGCAAGGTGCTCGGCACCGAGCAGACCAGCGGCGGACGGACCCTGATCAGGGCCGAGGTGCCCGAGATCGAGATCGGCCGCTACGCGGTGGACCTGCGCTCCCTCTCGCACGGCACCGCGCGCTTCGACCGCCGGTACGCACGGCACGAACCGATGCCGGCGCAGGTCGCGGAACGACTGCGTGAGGAGGTGCGGGTGGCGTCCTAGCTGTACTGCCCAGGGACGTTGGTCAACCTGGTGACGGGTGGTTTGCCGCCGGTTGCGGTGTGGGGGCGGTGGTGATTGTAGTGATGGAGCCAG
>NZ_JAGMUO010000034.1:0-79180 GCF_019049325.1 Streptomyces sp. AC512_CC834
CGCCGCCACAGAAACCGACTGAACCACCACAACCACAGACCACATGGGTCACGATTCAATCGGCCAAAGTGGGTCCGCGTTCAGACGCCCCCGACACGGAACCCGGATTCCGGCCATGACCGCCTCGAAGGCCGGCGCGTCACCAGCCTGTCCTGCAGTGACATGGATGGACAGAGGCCGTGCCTGGCTGTCACTGGCCAGGTGGACCTTCGTGCTCAAGCCACCGCGGGAGCGTCCAAGTGCGTGATCCTCTGGCTCGGACCGGCCGGGCGCCCCCTTTTCCCAGCGCCGGCCGAATGCTGGTGAGCCCGGCAGATGGTGGAGTCCACCGAGACTGTCCAGCCCACGTCGTCGTCGGCATCCGCCACCGCGAGGACAGCCGCGAGGATCCGTTCCCATGTGCCGTCCACAGCCCACCTGATCAGCCGTTTGTGCGCGGTCTGAAAGGGACCGAGTTCTTCGGGCAAGTCTCGCCAGGGCGAACAGGTGCGGTACTTCCACGCGATGGCTTCCAGCGTGCGGCGATGATCGGCCCACCGTCGTCCACGGACCGGATCGGCCGGCATCAGCGGCTCGATCCGGTCCCACATCGCATCAGTGATCACTAACCGGACAGACACATCCGATCAACTGATCAACCCATCAAAGAGACACGCGCTAGCCGCCGCCGGTCATCCGGGTGGCACCGTCGAAGTGCGGATGACGGCGTTCGGGCTCAAGCGCTGCCACATGCGCCGCACCATCCAGGCGGAACTCCTGCGCATGGGTGAACTCGTCGCCGCCGACGTCGTGCTGATCGCGGCCCCGGTGTACAACTTCTCCGTGCCCGCGTCGCTGAAGGCGTGGATCGACCGGGTGACCTGCCCGAAGATGCCCCTGGCGGGACGGCGGTTCGTCGTAACCCACGTGCGGGGGGCGGCGCGTACGGGCCGGGCACCCTGCGTCACCCTTATGACCACCACGAGCGTCATCTGCGGGATTCCTTCGCCGGCCACTCCGCCGTGCCGCAGGAGGCGATGACCTTCGTCGGCGCTGAAGTGGTCAATTCCCGCCTCGATCCCGCGCTCGCCGCCCGTCGTGAGGCCCACGACGCGTTCCGCACGGCAGCCCCGGCCGCGCGGCCCGCGAGCTGGGACAGACGCTGTGAGCCGGCTGCCGCTGGACGCGGCGGGCCTCGTCGAGGTCGCCCGGTCGCAGAGCATCAGGCCCACGGCCGGCTCGGTCTCCCCGCTGTCACTGGCGATGCGGACACTGCCCGTCGGCACGGCGCACGCGGTCTTCACCGGCATCGGCGCGGCAGGCGCCGTCAGTTTGGGGGTGCTCGTCCACTGCGAGCCCGTCTCCCTCGGCCGAATCGCCGCGCTGTGCCTGATCGTTTGCTCGATCTGCGCGGGGGTGAGGGAGGAGTTCTTCTGCTTCATGACCACCGTCCGGGTGCCCTCGTGGTCCCGCGGACGGTCGTACTGCTCGGGGACGCGGCGGCGGCGACAGCCCTGCTGGGCGACGGGTCCAGCATGGCGATGGCGGGCGCGTACGCCCTCGCAGAAGAGCTGGCCGCCCATCCGGGTGATCACGCCCGCGCCTTCGCCGCCTACGAGTCGCGGCTCCGCCGCGAGGTAGGCCCGCGGCAGCGACGCGTCGGTCTGCTCTCCAGGCTCCTGGTTCCCCGCACCCGGCCGGGCCTCGGGGTGCGCAACGCGGTGGGCCGCACGGTCGGTCGCACGAACCGGATCGCCTCCCGCGAAGCCGCGAACCGGTAGACCGGGTCCGCACCGACCGCTCACCGGTCGGTGCGCAGCACCGCGGTAGCTCTCAGCCGGGTCAGCGCCGCCAGGTCCCACGAGCCCGGCTCGGCGTGACAGGTCATCGCCGACGCGGCAGGTCGGCTGCTGTCGGCCTCACCCACCGTTCCCGGCGCTCGCCACGACAAGGGCGCTGCCGGTGACTATGCCCCCGCGACGCGGAGGTGAAGTGCTGGGCGGACAAGGCGTATCAAGGCGCCGACGGCATCATCCGGGTGCCCTTCCGCGGCCTGCGTCTCAAGCTGCGGCAACGTCGGCACAACAGCACCCACGCCAGGATCCGTTGCCTCGGCGAGCAAGCCATGGCCGCCCTGGAGGGCTGGCGCCTCCCGCGGGAACTCCGCTGTGGCACCAACCGGGTCGCCGCCGTTGTGAAGACCATCCCCGCCCTGCGTCACGCCTCAACCTGAGGTTGGAAATGGCTCACTGTCGTGGCCTCCTCCGTCGTTGGCCGTCCAGGTGTTGGAAAATGAAGTCGCAGCCCGGCAGCACCTTGGAGCCCAGCTCGCTGTGCTTGGTGACGCCGGTGTCGATGACCGCCATGCGCCATGGCCACGCCCCTGCCTGTGGCCTGCTTCCAAGCCGACGGAACGTTCATGCCGGCCGTGGTCTCGTACAGGTCCCACCGGGCCTTGTACTCGGCGGGGTCGACCGCGGTGCCGTACACCCGGCGGTCGGGGACGACGACCTCGAGCCGGTCGAGGGCTTCATCGTCGAGTACAAGCCCCCGGGCGCCACCGGTGCACAACCTCACCTGTGTGCCCGGCTCCTGCTTTCCGAGTGCCGCCCGCTCCTCGATGATGGCGGCGGTGAGCGGAAACACGCGAACGCCGCAGTCCGGTGGGCTATCCGTCCGCCCCGTCTACGGACACCTATTCATTCCGAGGCGGACCGCGCCGTTCGGACTCAATTCCAGAAATGGGTGACGTGTCCATCCAAAGGGAAGGAAAGGCCGTCTTTCGAAGAAAGAAGCGGGTGTTCTGTGGACCTCCGTTTCCGAACGGCGCCGTGCCCGGAGAGTGATTGCGTATCCGTGGATCCGGCGTTCCGGATGTTCAGGGACACGGAGCGGCGCCTAGTTTCAGGTGTCAGCCCGCCGGGCTCGCAGGACCGCGCAGTAACTGCGTGGAATCTGCCCAGTCTCGGTTGGCCGGCACGTGCACGGGCGTGTGGAACGAGCCGTGCATGCCGCTTCCCGGCTGTCCCGAGCCGGACGGCATCGCGCGCCGCTTTTCAGCGGTCGGCCGGGCGTGCTCCGCGGTGCGCCTCGACGCCGGGAGCTCGTCCACACGCCCGGGCACCCATGCCCGCCGAATCGCCAGGAGAGGCGGTGGAAATCCCGCTCGTGTGTGTGGCCGATGATGTGATCGTCTTGCTACGGTGCGGCGATGAGCGAGGATGACGGCGTGATCGCTACGCGTGGTTCCGCCGGGTGGCCCCTGGCCCGAGTCCTCGCCGACGAGCGTGCCGAACCAGTGCTGCTGTTCGTCGAAGGCGCCGCCGGCGAGGGAAAGAGCCACCTGCTCCAGGAACTGGCCGGCCTGCCCAAGAGCGCGGACACGCCCGGCCGGTGGTGGCGGTGCGGAGCCGGCGGCGGGCCGCCGCACAAGGACGAGCACGAAAACCTACCAACCCTGTGGCTCGTGGACGACGTCCACCGGGCGGGCGGAGACGAACTCCGGCGGCTGCGCCAGGTGCTGGAGGGACTGCGGCCGGGCTCGGCGGCCGCGGTGACCTACCGTCCCGAGGAACTCCCCGTGCCCGGTCTGCCTCTGGGCGCCCCGCCGATGACGTACCCGTCCGGGATGACAGTGCTCCGGCACCGGCTGGTGCCCTGGGACGAGGAACGCGTCCGCCGGGTTGCCGTACAGGCGCTGGGTGAAGGCTGTTCGGCCGAGGCGGTGCGCCGACTGCACGAGCGGACCGGCGGAGTGCCCCGGGTGGTCGTCGACGTCCTCGCCGTACTGCGGGAGCAGCGGCCGGCGTTCACCGGCACGGCCGTCGAGGTGGAAGCGGCCGGTACACCGGCCCGGCTGGCGGAGCTGGTGTTGAGCCGTACGCACGCGCTGCCTCCCGAGGACCGGCCGGTGGCCTGGGCGGCCGCCGTCCTCGACGGACCCGTCGGCCGCGACGAACTGATCGCGGTGTCGGGTCTCGGAGCCGTGACGGGGAACACCGCGCTGCTGCGGGCCCTGGAGGGCGCGGCGCTCGCGGAGCTCGGCGAAGACCGCTACGGCTTCGCCGTCCCGCTGGCGGCGCCGGCCGTGCGCGCTTCCCTGCCGGGACCCGTCCGCCAGGACCTGCACGGGCGGGCGGCGAAAGCGCTGGCCCGCAGGCAGCCCGTGCCCTGGGCCGCCGTCGCCGACCACCACAGGGCGGCCGGCGACAGCCACAGATGGATCAACGCGGTGGAGAGGGCCGCCGAGTCGGCGGCGGCCGGCAGCCGGCACCAGGAAGCCGTCAACCTGCTGGAACGGACGCTGGCCACCCCCGGCCTCCCGCCCCGGGTCCGTGCCCGGCTGGCCCCGCTGCTGGCCCGCAGCGCCGTGACCGGGCTGCGCTCCGACCAGACCGTCGAGGTCCTCGCGCAGATCGTGCGGGACGCGTCCCTCCCTGCGGCCGTACGCGGAGAACTGCGGCTCGACCTGGGCCTGATGCTGTGCAACCAGATGGGCCGGTACCCCGAGGGCTGGCGCGCCCTGGAGATCGCCGCCACCGAACTGCGCGAGGTGCGCCCCGGCCTGGCCGCACGTGCCATGGGGGCGCTGTCCAGCCCTTTCTGGCCGGGCAACTCCCTCGACGTCCACCGAGAGTGGCTGGTCAAGGCCACGGCCGCCGCGGACGCGAGCGGGGACGACGCGATGCGTACGGCGGTTCTGGCCAACCACGTCGCACTCGCGATGAGTTGCGCCGAACCAGGCGCGTGGGAGCTGGTGTGCAGGCTGCCCAGGGACACCACCGATCCCGCGCGCGCCGGGCAGGCGGCACGCGGTCTGTGCAACGCCGCGGACGCCGCCGTGTGGCTCGGCCTGCACGAGCGGGCGGCCGACCTGCTTGCGGAGGGGCGGGAGCTGTCCGCACGCAGCGGTGCGCCCTACTTCGAGCACAACGCGCTAGGGGCACAACTGCTGCAGGAATGGTGGACCGGCCAGTGGCCGGGTCTGGCCCAGCGATGCGAGGACTTCGTCGCCGCGACCGCCGACATGCCGCTCATCGCCGCAGATGCCTACGTCGTCCGCGGCCTGCTCACCCTGGCCCAGGGCGAGTGGGGGGAGACGGTGTCCTGGCTGTCCCAGCGCGGGACGTTCGGCACGGAAGACCTTCCCGTATCCCTGGCCGCGACGGCGGCCGGCGCCCTGGTCCGCCTCGCCCTGGCCCGCCAGGAGACGCAGACCGCGGCGGAACAGGCGCGTGCCGCTTGGTCGATCGTGGCCGGGAAGGGTGTGTGGCCGTGGGCCGCGGAACTCGCGCCGTGGGCCGTGGAAGCGCTGGCGCGCGCGGGCGACGGGGCCACGGCGCGGGCCATGGTCCGGGACTTCGCCCAGGGCCTCGGCCAAGGTGACGCGCCCGCTGCCAGGGCCGCGCTGATCTGGAGCCGGGCCGTGCTCGCCGAAACGGAAGCACCCGCCCGGGACGGGCGGGACGGACTGCTGCGGGCCGCGGAGCTGTACCGGCAGGCCGCGGCGGCCTACGAGGAGCTGCCCCGCCCCTACACGCAGGCGGTGACGGCGGAGGGTGCCGGGCGCTGCGTGCTCGCGGCGCACACCGAGGGCGGTCCCGGCCCGGTCGCGGAGGGCGAGCACACCGCCGCGTCGGCGGAACCGGCGGCCGACTGCGCCTCCGTCCTGGCGGCGGTGGCCGAGCTGGAGTCCTGCGCTCAACGCTTCACCGATCTGGGCGCCGTCTGGGACGCGGCCCGGACCAGGGCCCTGCTGCGCACGCGCCGGCCGGCCAAGAAGAACCGCCCGCCCGGACGCCCCTCGCACGCCGACGAGTTGTCTCCCCGGGAGGCGGAGGTGGCGCAGCTCGCGGTCTCCGGTCTGACCAACCGGGAGATCGCCGCGACCTTGCACCTGTCTCCCCGCACGGTGGAGCAGCACATCGCCCGCGCCATGCGCAAGACCGGTGCGCTCTCCCGCCGTAACCTCGCCGCCCGCCTCGGTGGCGGCCCCGAAGCGGTAAGCACCCTCTCGCCCACCGGTAACAGCCGGCCCTTCAGGGCAAGTGAGTTCTGCTGAGCCGGAGCTCTCTGTCCTGACCCCAGACGTCCGCGGTCGCGGCCGTCCAGTCGAGGACCCAGCCGGGGCGCAGCCCGCGAGCCGACCAGGTGTCGGCCGTAGATTTCGGGCACGACGTCGGCTCCTTGTTTCTGTGTTTCTGTGTTTCTGCGCGCTTTCCCGACGGACCGCATCAACGTAGGAACGGGCTCGGGCAGCTACTCCGCAGGGACTCCTGGTTTTCTGCGTATCCGTGAATACGCCCTCCTGATACAACAGCGAACGCGATACCTCTATGGTTCGGCAACGGCTCGAGTGTTCCCTTCTGTTCAACAGAAACACCGCGATTTATGTTAAATGAATTTCCCGCCGCCTGCATCTTGAAATTCGGGAAATGGCTGCGCAATAGTTCGGGTCCACGGCGGGTCGGTGACCCACCGTCAGACAGGAACTGCCGCTGTCCGAAGCGCAGTTGCGCTCCGGCGGTCCCCCCATTGGGTTCCTGTCTGATACCCGGAAGGAATCAACGTGCGCAACTCTCGTAAGTACCGCCTGGCTGCGGTTGGTATCGCGCTCTCGGCGTCCGCGGTCCTGGGAACCCAGACCATGGCGCAGGCGCAGACGCAGGGCACGACAGACACCGCCCCCCGCTACCAGCCCGAGATGGTCCGGGCGCTGGCGGCTTCGCTCGGTGTGAGCGAGGGGGCCGCGATCGACCGTCTGGACCGGCAGGACGCCCAGCAGGCCAAGCTCGCCGAGCTCGCCAGGAGAGGGATAGCCGGCGACGGGGCCTTCTTCGACGCCTCCGGCAAGCTGACCGTCAACGTCGCCGACAGTGCGGCCGCGGCCAGGGTCGAGAAGGCCGGCCTCGACGCCCGGGTGCCCGCCCGTGGCCAGGCCGCACTCGACAAGATCAAGGCCGAACTGGACGCCCTCGCCGCCAAGAAGGTCCCCTCCGGAGTGGTCGCCTGGTCCGTGAACCTGGCCGCCGACAAGGTGACCGTCAAGGTCAACAACGACCGTGGAGCCGCCGCCGAGGCGTTCCTCGCCCGCGCCGCCAAGCACGGTGCCGCCGTTGACATCGTGCGTGGTCAGGAGAAGCTCGAGCCCAAGGCCGCGATCCACCCCGGCAGCAAGATGACCTTCAACAACACCAGCCAGTGGTGTTCGGTCGGCTACGGCGCCCATGACAGCTCCGGTCGGCAGTACCTGGTCAGCGCCGGACACTGCATCGTGAACACCCTGCGCTACGACGGGACGGCATTCGCCAAGGGCTACAAGACCCGCTACGCCCTCGGCACCCGCAGTGTCGACATGGGCATCGCGACCGTCAACTCCGGCCACTCCATCGCCACCAGCGTCGGCACCTGGGGCAACACCGACCCGATCGCCGTCAAGGGGAGCAGCCGGGCCGCCTCCGGTGCCGCGATCTGCAAGTCCGGCGCCACCACCGGCTGGACCTGCGGTGCGATCGATTCCTACAACAACACCGTCACCTACGTCGACCTCAACGGTGGTCCTGACACCGTCGTATCGGGCTTGGCGGCCTCCAGCGTCTGCGTCGAGGGCGGTGACAGCGGAGGCGCCTACATCTCCGGCAACCAGGCCCAGGGCATGACCTCCGGCGGTCCGACCAACCAGCAGTGCTCCGGCGGGGTCAACTCCCGCGGCTCCTCCTACTTCCAGCCGCTCGACGACGCCCTCAGCTACTACGGGCTGACGCTCAACACCAACTGAGCACATCCGTAGCGGGACCGGCCGGGGGCAGCTCGCGAGACATGACGAGCGGCCCCCGGCTGCCTTTCCGGCGGGCCTCTGGCCCGCCCCGGCCGCAGACCGTTCCAGCCCGACCGAAGCCCTCCAACCGCTGGAAGACGCCATGCCCAACGCCCCCCACGCCGACGACCCGAACCTGATGTTCGCGACCGCGTTCAAAGAGGCCCTGCGACAGCGAGGACTGCCGCTGGATCACGTACGCGACCACCTCCAGTCGCACGGAATCACCGTCAGCCCCGCCACCCTCAGCTACTGGCGAAGCGGCCGCAGCCAGCCCGAAAGACTCCAGTCCCTGCGCGCCGTCGACATCATGGAACCCCTTCTCGGCCTCCCGAGCGGCGCCCTGCGGTCGCTGCTGAGACGCAGGCCGCGCGGCTGGGCCCCGCCGCACGACCCGGCCGCCGTGCGCAGCGTCTACGGCGAGAACTCCGACCTCGAGAAGGCCCTCGGCGACGCCTTCCCCCACCTCAACGCCGACCTGCGGCGACTGGTCGTACACGAGTCGGTGAACGTGAACCAGCACCGCCTCGTCGACGAGACCCGCGTCACCGTCGCGGTCAGAGCGATCCACGACGACGCGCGCCATCTGACGGCCGTTCACATTCTGGACTCGTGGAAGGCCGGCACGGTCGACTTGACCGTCCCCCACGGTCCGCCCCCGAGCATCCGGTTCCGACCGGAACTGAACTGCGTGATCGCCGACATCCCGTTCGGTCGCCGACTGGCCAGGAACGAGACCGCGGTCGTCGAGTACACGCTCCGCTCCGCCTCCACCGTGGGCATCTCCCACCAGCACGAACGCCGTACCGCCACCCCCCTGCAGACCTACCTGCTGCAGGTACGGTTCCATCCCCGGGCGGTGCCGTCCAGGTGCTGGCACTACTACCGCAGGCAACTCGGCATCAAGCCCCTGAGCCGGCAGCTCGCGCCCCTGGACGACTCCCGCACCACGCACCTGCTGCCCACGAAGTGCCCGCCCGGCGCGTACGGCGTCGAATGGCAGTGGACGGACTGAAACACGCTTCGCGAGGGCCCGGAAGCCGTACAGCAGGGCGGCGCCGGTCGCGGGGTGGACGGCCCATCGGGTGCGGGGCATCGCGGTGAACCAGTCGGCGGAGTGGTCGGCGCCGTCGTGGGCGAGCGGGTTGGGGCGATGCCGTCGAGATGGCGTGATGTGTGGGCGGAGGGCCGCATTCGACGTATGTCCACGGACGGCAGGAGGTGTGACGGGTGGCATCACGCGCGAGAGCATGGGGCGGTCCCGGTCAAGGCCCTAGGTACATGACTAGGTCCATGACCTCAATTCGGGAGGAAAGCCGGTCCAGCGCAACTCGGTCGGCAGATGGCGCATGTCGTTGGAGAGAAGGACGGAAGCCGGCCGGCCGGGCGTGTACCGGATGACCGTGAGCGCCGCGTTGCCGTAGTTGAGGCCGAGCCAGCGCCACTTCGGCGCATGCATGGCGTCGCGGACGAGCCAGGCGACCAGGAAGTTGTGCGTCACGACCAGTTCGTGCCGGTCCTCTTCGCCGTCCACCGGCCCGGTGAACAGATCCAGCGCCCGGCGGGCCAACTCCGGTCCCCGCGCCCGCTCCTCCTCGGTGGCTCCGCCGAGGAAGCGGAGAAAGAAGTCCGCCGATTCCGCCGGAAGCTCCTGTCTTTCCGGCATGTGGGGCACGTAGTCACCGGCGACTTCCGAGACGTGCAGAGGGACGTTCTCGAGCTGTTCGCCGATCAGGCGTGCGGTCTGCTCCGCCCGGGGCAGCGGACCGTGGTGGACTGCTGCGAAGGGGACGTCCCGCAGACGCTGACCGAGTAGCGCGGCCTGCCGCCGCCCGCCCTCCGTCAGTCCGCTCTCGTCCGGCGATGCCTCGCCGTGCCGAACGAGATAGAGGTAACGGCTGGCCGTACCGGTCATGTCGAACTCCTCCGCGCCCGCCGGCGATCTTGGGTAGCCATGGACGCTACCCTGCCCGCGTCAGGCCACGGCGGCGATGGAACGGCCCGCCCAGTCCGGAGCCGGTTCGGTCAGCTCCGTGAAGCCACGCCGGACCGCGTCCGGGAACTCGGTGGCCCGGCCCGTCCGCTGGTCGACGTGGACCGCGAGCAGCTCTGTCGTCGCCACCGGGGCCGCGTCGGGCGCAGGCGCCGGCCCCGGCTCCGACTCCGGGCCGGACACGACGTACATCTCGTGCACGAAGCGTGCCTTGCGCGCCGCCGCTCCCAACACGCGCGTACGGACGGCCAGCCGGGCGGCCTCGGGCACGTCCTGGAGAAAGCGGATGTGGGACTCGACCGTGTAGAGGGAACAGCCCGTGGACTCTCGGTAGCCGGAGTCCAGGCCCGTCTCGATCATCAGCGCGTCCGTGGCGTGGCCGAAGACGAGGACGTAGAAGGCCTCGCTCATGTGACCGTTGTAGTCGATCCACTCCGGGCGGACCGTGCTGTGGAACAGCGGGAGCCTCGTCATCGGGAGTCCTCCTCGCGGCCCAGGCGGCCGGTGGCGCGCAGTACGTCGACGACACCCCGGTCGCGTTCGGCCACCAGGTCCGCGAGGGAGCGGCCGTCCGCCGCCTCGTCGCAGCCCGACACCACGGCGTCGTACAACTCCTTGTCCAGCTCCGGCGCTTCGAGACGTGTCCACGGCGACTTCAGGGACGGCCCGAAGTGGTCCAGCATGTGCGCCATGCCGCCCTCGCCGCCCGCGAGCGCGAACGTCAGCATCGGCCCCATCACCGCCCAGCGCAGCCCGGGACCCTCGGTGATCGACAGGTCGATGTCCCGGACCGTCGCCTCGCCGCTCGCGACCATGTGCAGCGCTTCGCGCCACAGGGCCTCCTGGAGGCGGTTCGCGATGAAACCCGGCACCTCGTTGTCCATCGTGATGACAGACTTGCCCGCGGCCTCGTAGAAGCGGGAGGCCCAGGCGACCGCCGTCGCGTCGGTGCGCTCGCCGCCGACCACCTCGACGAGCGGGATGAGATAGGGCGGGTTGAACGGGTGGCCGACGACCAGACGCGACGGGTCCGCGGCCGCCGTCTGCATGTCGGTCATCGGATAGCCGGAGGTGGAGGAGGCGATGACGACGCCGGGCGGTGTCGCCGCGTCCAGGCGGGCCAGCAGATCGCGCTTGAGGTCGAGCTTCTCGGGCGCGCTCTCCTGAACGAACTCGGCGTTGGCCACGGCCTGTTCGAGGGTGTCGGTCACGGTGAGCCGGTCGGTCGACGCGCCCTCGGCCAGGCCGAGCGAGGTGAGCGTCGGCCACGCCGCGTCGACCAGGCGGCGCAGCTTCTGTCCGGCGTCGGGCGCCGGGTCCCAGGCGGTCACGTCGTAGCCGCGCGCCAGGAAGTGGGCGACCCAGCCGCCGCCGATCACTCCGGCGCCGACGCAGGCGACGCGGCGGACGTTCTCGGGTGAGGTGGTCTCCAGTTCGTTCGTCTCGAGGTCGTTCGCCTCGAGTCCGTTCGTCTCGGGTGAGTTCATGAGAGGCATCCTTCGTCGTCGCGGCGGGTTACTTGCGCGGCTTGAGGCCGAGCGTGGCGCGGGCCTCGTCCGGTGTGGCGACGCGTGCGCCGATCGACTCCGTGAGGGTCACGGCCCGTTCGACGAGCTGCGCGTTGGTCGCCTTGTTGCCCTTGCCGAGGTACAGGTTGTCCTCCAGGCCCACGCGGACGTGTCCGCCGAGCAGGATCGACTGCGCGACCCAGGGCATCTGCATCCGGCCGAGCGTGAAACTCGCCCAACGCGCGCCGTCCGGCAGCATGTTGACCATCGACTGGAGCACTCCGGGATCCGCGGGCGCGCCCCACGGGATGCCCATGCAGAGCTGGAACACGGTCGGGTCGTCGAGCAGCCCCTCCGCGAGCAACTGCTTGGCGAACCAGAGCTGACCCGTGTCGAAGATCTCCAGCTCGGGCCGCACGCCCAGCTCCTGGATGCGCCGCGCGCCCGCACGCAGCATGTCGGGCGTCGAGACGTAGAGGTTCGAGCCGTCGCCGAAGTTGAGCGAGCCGCAGTCCAGCGTGCAGATGTCGGGAAGCAGGTCCTCGACGTGCACAAGGCGCTCCAGACCGCCGACGAGGTCGGTGCCGGGGAGGTGCGTGAGCGGGTTGTCCGGGTCGATGACCAGGTCGCCGCCCATGCCGGCGGTGAGGTTGATGACGACGTCGGTGCCGGTCTCCCTGACCCGCTCGACGACCTCCCGGTACAGCTTCGGGTCGCGGGACGGATCGCCGGTCTCCGGATCACGTACGTGGATGTGGACGACGGCCGCTCCGGCGTCGGCCGCCTCCACGGCGTTCCTGGCGATCTGCTCCGGGGTGACGGGGACGTGGGGACTCTTGCGGACGGTGTCGCCGGCGCCTGTGAGCGCGCAGGTGATGATGACGTTCTCGGTCATGGGCATGCGGGGGCCTCCCGGAATCTTGCCGCTCCGGCGATGGCGGAGCGGGGTGCGGGGCTGGTTTCTGCGCTGAGCGGTGTCTGGCTTACGGGGTCAGGATCGTGTGGGTGACGTGGGCGGTCAGGGCCGCGTGCATCGCGTCCGCGGCACCGGCGGACGGGGGCCCGCTCACCGAGAGGACGTGTGTCGCCAGGCCGTCGATCAGCGCGGTCAGCGTCAGTGCCGCCGCCTGCGGATCGACCCCGGCGCGGAACACGCCCTGTCCGACACCTCGGCGTACGACGTCGGCGACGGTCTCCCGCCACTGCCGGTAGTACTCTGAGTGCAGTCGGCCCACCGCCGTGGAGCGCGCGGCCTCGGCCCACAGGTCGAGCCACACCGCCCACTGCCGGCGCTGCTGTTCGGTGCGCGGCGTCTGCAACGCGATGAGCTGGCGCAGCTCCGCCGCCGCGTCGTCCGCCTCGGCGAGACGGGCGGCACGGCGCGCGGTGTCCTCGTCCATGCACCAGCGCACGGCCGCCTCCAGGAGTTCGGCGCGGCCCGGGAAGTGGTAGTGGATCGCGGCGCTGCTGGTGGCGCAGGCCTGGGCGATGTCGGCGACCCGCACCGCGTGGAAGCCGTGCTCGGCGATCAGCCGGACCGTCTCGCGGACGATCTGCAGCGGTCGCCCGCCCTCGATGCCTGCGGCCGGCACCGTGGCCTTCTGGCGCGGCCGGGTGCCGAGCAGTCGGCCCGCGTCGACCCGGCCCTCGTCGGCGATCCGCGCCAGCTCCGCGGCCGTGAAGCGGCGGGTTCCGCTCAGCGAACGCGAGAGCTTGGACGGATCCATGACGACCCGGCGCGCGAACTCGCGCTGGCTGACGCCCGCGGCCGCGATGACCTCGCGGACGAGGGCTGCGGTGTCGGCGGCCGGTGTGCCGTCGGGGACGTCGTCGGTTTCCACGGGCCACGACTCTAGGCACATGTTGAGAAATACTCAACAGCGCAGCATGGATAAGTAGAGAATCTGCTGGCAATGAGCCCAATTGAGATCCTGACTGGTGTGCCAGTCAGAGGTGCAACGTCACGGCCACGTTCCATCACGGTTGAGCACCGAGCCGGAACTGTGGCTTCCACCACAGCTATCGTGATCTTGTCCTGGTGAGATCGCCGGGTGCTCGGTTTCCTCCTCCGTCTCCTGCCCTTCTGGGTCCGCGAACCCCTCCTCATCGTGGTCGGGTCCGTCTTCGGCGTACGCATCAGCTATCTCGCCCTGCGCGACGACGCATGGGTGCCGGCCGGGATCGGCGTGGTGTTCCTGGTGTTCACCGCGGTACGCGTCCACACGGTGGCCCGGGCCCTGCGCGCACGCCGGCACCCGAGCCCGGCGGCCACCGAGGACGGGACGGTGTCCGACGCTGTTGTCCAGCCGCAGCCGCAGCCGCAGCCGCAGCCTCCGGCGGCGCAGCGTCCCGCCCCCGCCGCTCCGGAGAAGGAGCCCAACGCGTGGGGCCAGGCCCTCGCTGCCGTGGCGTTGTTCGCGGCACTCGGGGCCGCGCTGTGGCTCGGCCCGCGGCTGCTGCCCTCCGACGACGACGGCACGCGGTCACAGTCCGCCTCGTGTTCGAGCGGGGAAGCCGAGGAACTGCCGAGCGCCTACAAGAAGACGACCCGGGCCGTGACCGGCGACGAGCTGTGCAAGGTGCTCAACAGGTCCGACCTGGCCCAGCTCCTCGGAACGCCCGCGGAGACGGCGACCGTGGCAACCGGCACCAGCAACACCGCTCCCCTGACCGACGGGAAGGTCGCCCGGCCGGAGGCCGAGGTCCAGTTCGACACCTACACCGTCAACGTCTCGGTCACGTACAACAAGCTGTCGATCGCCCAGTCCGTGAAACTGATGAAGTTCGGGCAGGAGACGGACGTCAGGACGCTCACGGTCCTCGGCCGGCCCGCGGTCCTCTCCTCGGACCACACCATGAAGTTCGAGATCAGTCTCGGGAGCGGCGGAACCGGCGGAACCGGCGGACCGGTCGAGCAAGGGCCCCTGGCCAGAACGCTGTCCGTCGCCCTCGACGCGAAAGACCGGGGCGGCTACTACGACATCACCGTGTGGAGCACGTCCGGAGCCCTCCCGGACGACAGCGCCCTCCTCGACATCGCCGAGAAGGTTCTTCCGGCGCTCCCCGAACGGACCGTGTGACGAGGCGCTCGTGGATCACCGGCCCTGGTGAGGACGGTGTCCGGCGCCCCCGCTATGGCAGCATCGGCGAGATGTGAGAACGTGCAGGGCGTGAGTGAGACACCGCCGAACACCCTGCAATACCGCTTTGACGGACCAGAAGACGCACCTGTCCTGATCCTGGGTCCCTCACTGGGCACCACCTGGCACATGTGGGACCGGCAGGTTCCCGAGCTGGCGCAGCAGTGGCGGGTCTTCCGTTTCGATCTGCCCGGACACGGTGGCGCCCCCGCCCACCCGGCCGGTTCCGTAGCCGAACTCACCACGCGGCTGCTGGCCACCCTCGACGGGCTCGGCGTGCAGCGCTTCGGCTACGCGGGCTGCGCGTTCGGTGGCGCCATCGGGATCGAACTGGCCCTGCGCCACCCGGAACGCCTCGCCTCCCTCGCGCTGATCGCCACCTCGCCACGCTTCGGCACGGCCGACGAGTTCCGACAGCGGGGCGTGATCGTCCGCACCAACGGGCTCGACCCCATCGCCCGCAGCTCGCCGGAGCGCTGGTTCACCGGCGGGTACGCAGCGGCCCAGCCCGCGATCACCGAGTGGGCCGTGCAGATGGTGCGGACCACCGACCCCGGCTGCTACATCTCCGCCTGCGAGGCCCTCGCCGCCTTCGACGTCCGCGGCGAACTCGGCCGGGTCGGCGTCCCGACCCTGGTCCTCGTCGGCTCCGACGACCAGGTCACCGGCCCGGCCGAGGCCCGCACCCTGGTCGCCGGGATCCCCGACGCCCGCCTCGCGGTCGTCCCCGCCGCCTCGCACCTGGTCCCGGTCGAGCAGCCCGCCGCCGTCACCGACCTGCTCGTGCGGCACTTCACCACCGCCTGGCAGGCCGCCCACGACGCCACCTCCACCGGCCAGATCCCCGTCCCGCCCCACCCCGCCCCCGCCGCACACCCGTTGGCCGCCCCCGGGCCCTCCGCCGCCCCCGTCCAGCCGGCCCTGGCCCCGCCGCCGCAGGCCGCGCCCATCGCCGAGATCGCCCCGGCCGTCGTGCCACCGCAGACACAGGGGCGGCCCGACCCGTACGACGCGGGGCTCAAGGTGCGCCGCGAAGTGCTCGGCGACGCGCACGTCGACCAGTCGCTCGCGCAGGCGGACGAGTTCTCGGGGGACTTCCAGGAGTTCCTCACCCGGTACGCGTGGGGCGAGATCTGGGACCGGCCGGGCCTCGACCGCCGCGCCCGAAGCTGTGTCACCCTCACCGCCCTCGTCGCCGGCGGCCACCAGGACGAACTCGCGCCCCACCTGCGGGCCGCCCTGCGCAACGGCCTCACCCCGGGCGAGATCAAGGAAGTACTGCTCCAGGCGGCCGTCTACTGCGGCGTGCCCGCCGCGAACCGCGCCTTCCGGGTGGCGCAGCAGGTCATCCGCGAGGAGACGACACCACCGGAGTAAACCCTGCGGGCCGGGAGCCGGAGCCCGGCGGCAGGATGGGGTCATGAAGCTCACCAAGAAGTCGCACTCCTGCGTCCGCCTCGAAAAGGACGGGCGGATCCTCGTCCTCGACCCGGGCGGATTCAGCGAGCAGGACGCCGCCCTCGGCGCGGACGCCGTCCTCGTCACCCACGAGCACCCCGACCACTTCGACGAGTTGCGGCTGCGCGCCGCGATGGAGGACAACCCGGCCGCCGAGATCTGGACCCTGCGGTCGGTCGCGGAGAAGATCTCGGCGGCGTTCCCGGGCCGCGTGCACACCGTCGGCCACGGGGACACCTTCACCGCCGCCGGTTTCGACGTACAGGTCCACGGGGAGCTGCACGCGGTGATCCACCCGGACATCCCGCGCGTCACCAACGTCGGGTTCCTCGTGGACGGCGGCAAGGTCTTCCACCCCGGTGACGCCCTCACCGTCCCCGACCACCCGGTCGAGACGCTGATGCTCCCCGTCATGGCCCCGTGGAACAAGATCGCCGAGGTCATCGACTACGTCCGCGAGGTGCGGCCGCAGCGTGCCTACGACATCCACGACGCGCTCCTCACCGACCTCGCCCGCCCGGTCTACGACCGCCAGATCGGCGAGCTGGGCGGCTCCGAGCACCTGCGGCTGACCTCGGGCGACTCCGCCCGGGTGTGAGACCGGCCCGCCGTCGGGGGCGCGCCGTCAGGGCCAGCCGTCAGGTGCCCGCCCCCGGGCGCGACCGGGTTGTCAGTGCCGCCCGGTAGGTTGTGAGACATGCGCATCGCGACCTGGAACGTGAACTCGATCACCGCCCGACTGCCGAGGCTGCTCGCCTGGCTGGAGAGCAGCGGCACCGACGTGCTGTGCCTCCAGGAGGCCAAGGTCGCCGAGGCGCAGTTCCCCTTCGACGAGCTGCGCGAGGCGGGTTACGAGGCGGCGGTCCACGCCACCGGCCGGTGGAACGGCGTGGCGGTGCTCTCCCGCGTGGGCATCGAGGACGTGGTCAAGGGCCTGCCGGGCGACCCGGGATACGAGGGCGTCCAGGAGCCCCGCGCGATCTCCGCCACCTGCGGCCCGGCCCGCGTCTGGTCGGTGTACGTGCCCAACGGCCGCGAGGTGGAGCACCCGCACTACACCTACAAGCTCCAGTGGTTCGAGGCGCTGCGCGCCGCCGTCGAGTCCGACGCCTCCGGCAGCCGCCCGTTCGCCGTGATGGGTGACTACAACGTGGCGCCGGCGGACGACGACGTCTACGACCGCGCCGCCTTCGAGGGCGCCACCCACGTCACCCCCGCCGAGCGCGCCGCCCTTGCCTCCCTGCGCGGGGCCGGCCTGTCCGACGTGGTCCCGCGCCCGCTGAAGTACGACCACCCCTTCACGTACTGGGACTACCGTCAGCTCGGCTTCCCCAAGAACCGCGGCATGCGCATCGACCTGGTGTACGGGAACGAGCCCTTCGCCAAGGCGGTCACCGACTCCTACGTCGACCGCGAGGAGCGCAAGGGCAAGGGCGCCTCCGACCACGCGCCGGTCGTGGTGGACCTGGACGTGGACCTGGACGTGTAGGCGCAGCACACCGGCCCGTCCCGCGTGCCCTGTGGTGCACATGGCGGTACGAATGACAGTGTGGAGGTATGAACTTCCCCTTCCTGGGCAAGCGGCGCGAAGATCCCCGGGCTCACGACGCGGAGGGCATCGGTGAGCTGCTCGCCGACTGCGATCTGCTGCGCTCGCGGGCGCAGCGGGAGGGGGTCCGGCTCGACGACTCCGAGGTCTCCCTGGAGCAGCTCGACCAGGTGCTGCCGCGCTGGCGGAGCGACGAGGAGATCCTGACCTGGCTGGGCAACGACGCCGGTCTGTACCTCGGTACCGTGATCGTGCGCACCGTGCCCGGCGCCGTCTGGACCATCCGGTCCGACGGGCAGCCGGTCGTCCGGCTCGCCTCCGGCCGGGAGTTCGACGTGGTGGCTTCCGGTCACGAGTGGGCCGCGGACGGAGTGCCCGAACTCTCGCAGTTGTACGGCGAAGTCGCCGAAGCGTGAACCCCTGGCCTCACGTTCGCCGTAAATAGGGGTAATGCCCGAAAGGTGCGTGTCGGTAGCATTCGTGACGTTCGCCCCGATACGTTGCAGAGGTCCGAGCACACGAACGCACGGGGGTCATACGCACGGTGCAGCCGGAGATCACTGCTCGCGGGCGAGGAGAAGGTCAGTTGCACACCGGCGAGCGACGTCGTCGAGGCGCCGCTCGACGACGTGGCGCTCGCCGATCGGCTCAGCGGGAGGTGCCGGACGATGTCGAAGGCAGATACCGGGGTGCCCGCCAGGCGTCCAGCCGATGCTCCACCGCCGCCCCCAGGGACAGCAGCTCGGCGTCCTGGCGGTTACCGGCCATGAGGAGCAGCCCGACCGGCAGTTCGCCGACGAACCCGGCGGGTACGGACAGCGAGGGGTACCCGGCGACGGCGGCGGGGGTGGAGGAGGGGATCACGTCGTTGTCGCCCCGCGCGCAGTCGGTGGTCCACGCGGGCGGGTTCGCCGGGGAGGCGATGGCGTCCAGGTCGTGCTCGGCCATCGTCTCGTCGATGGACCGACGGGACAGATCCGTCAGCTCCGCGCGCATCGCCCGGTACTCCGGATCGGTGGTGGGCGGTGCGACCAGCGCCTGCTCGAACAGCTCCTGCCCGGCGAAGCAGGTCTGCTCCTTCGGGTGCGTGCGGTTGAACTCGATCAGCTCGGCCAGGTCCTGCGGCCCGCCCCGGGTGGCGAGGTAGGCGTCGATGTCCCGGTGGAACTCGCTCAGCAGCGCCGGGAACTCGAGTTCGGCCAGTCGCTCCTGGTACGGCATGCTCACCTCGACGACCTCGGCCCCCGCGTCGGTCAGCCGCTCCGCCGTACGGGTCATGAGGGCGTCCACCTCGGCGCCGAGTGACGGCAGCCGCCACAGGCCGATCCGTTTGCCGCGCAGCGAGTCCAGAGAGCCCAGAGAGCCGTCGGCGGCGCGCACGGTGTCACGGCCGCTGAGCACGGACAGGGTGAGCGCGGTGTCGATCACGTTGCGGGCCATGGGACCGGCCGTGTCCTGCTCGGCGGAGATCGGTACGACGCCGGACTGGCTGACCACTCCGAGGCTGGGCTTGAGACCGACCACGCCGCTCATCCCGGCGGGGCACACGATGGAGCCGTCCGTCTCGGTGCCGATCGCCACCTGCGCCAGCGACGCGGCGAGCGCCGCGGCCGAACCGGAGGACGATCCGCAGGGATTGCGGTCCAGGACGTACGGGTTGTTGGTCTGACCGCCCACTGCCGACCACCCGGAGGTCGGCTTCGCCGCACGGAAGTTGGCCCATTCGGACAGGTTGGTCTTGCCGAGGATCACCGCACCGGCCGCCCGCAACTTCTTGACCAGGTCCGCGTCCGTGTCCGGTGGGCTCCCGGCCAGTGCCAGGGACCCGGCGGTCGTCGGCATGTCGCGGGTGTTCACATTGTCCTTGAGCAGGACGGGGATGCCGTCCAGCGGGCCGCGGGTCCTGCCGCGGCGATGCCTGAGGTCGCTGGCGGCCGCCTGGCGCAGTGCCGTCGGGCTGGTGCGCAGCACCGCGTTGATCCTCGGGTCGACGGCCTTGATCCGCCGCAGGTACGCGAGGGTCAGCCTGAGCGAGGACAGCGACCCGCGGTTCATGCGGGCCTGCAGTTCGGGGATGGTTACCGTGTCCAGGTTCACTCCGTTGACCAGCGTCGACTCGGCGGATCGCGCCGAATCGCCGGGCCCGGACTCAGCGGCGCCGGCCCGTTGACCGGGTGCGGCCGCAACGAGGGGGGCCACGACCAGGATTGCGGTCAGGGCCGCCATGCTTCGCTTCTTCATGGCGGACAGCCCACTACACGGTGGCGCCCGGCACAAGGGGCCCCTCAGCCTTGGCCGTTGGCGCGTTCGGGGACGATCCGGCCGTCGAAGACGGTGAGGGCGACGGGCAGGCCGGGGATGTCGTGCGGGTCGGCCGTCCGCAGGTCCCCGCCGAGGACGCAAAGGTCGGCGACCTTGCCCGGCTCGACGGCGACCTTGCCCGGCTCGACGATGCCCTTCCAGGACTCGGCGAAGTCCTGCCGGGCGGGGTTGAGCGTGTAGGCGCGCAGTGCCGTCTCCAGCGAGACGCGTTGCCCGGGGCCGCTCACCCCGGCCCGTGGCTTTGGACTCGCGCAGGAGAAGGTCGGCGCGGTGCGGGCGGCGGGCCGGGTCGGCCAGGCACTTTGCCAGGTAGCCGACGTCCCGTCCGAGGCCGGTCGCCGGACGAGCGCTCGGCCTCCACCCCGACGTCGATGTCCTCGCCCTCACCGGCTCCACGGCCGTCACTGCCCGCGCTACGCCGCGTCACCGCTCGCGCCGCCGACGGCACCGTCGAGGCGGTCGAGGCGGTCGGAGCGGTCGAGAAGCCCGTGAGCGGGCGCATGGTTCCTCGCCGTGCGGTGGCATCCCGAGGACACGGCGGACGGCGCTCGCCCCCTTGACGGCCCCCACTCCTTCGCTAAGGTCTAGACCTGCATGGGTAGGTCTAGACCTGCGATGCAGGGTTGCCTCATCGGCAACGTCGTACGAATGCCGGGGCAGGCTGGTTCGACGTGGACCGAAGGGAAATGTGATGTCATGCGCATGAAAAGAAGAGTGGCTGCCGCCGTGGGAGTGCTGGTCGCTCCCGTGGTGGCCGTGAGCCTGCCGGCACCCACGGCGAGCGCTCACGGCTGGGTGGTCTCGCCGGGGAGCCGACAGGACCAGTGCGCCGCGCGCGTGGTGGACTGCGGTCCGATCAAGTGGGAACCGGCGAGCGTCGAGGGCCCGAAGGGACTGCGCAACTGCAGTGGCGGGGACGCCCGGTGGGCCGACCTGGACGACGACAGCAAGGGCTGGCGGGTCACTCCGATCGGCTCCACGCACACCTTCACCTGGAGCATCGAGGCCCGGCACGCCACCAGCAACTGGCAGTACTTCATCGGCGACCAGAAGATCGCCCAGTTCAACGGTCACGGCGCCCAGCCTCCCGCCTCGGTCAGCCACCAGTTGAACTTCGGCGGGTTCACCGGTCGGCAGAAGGTGCTTGCGATCTGGAACATCGCGGACACCGCCAACGCCTTCTACTCCTGCATCGACGTCAACATCGGCGGTGGTGGAGACGACGGCGGCGGCGACGGGGGCGGCGACGACGGAGGTGGCGAAGAGCCGGGTGACTGCGTCGCGGCGCCCTGGAACACCGGGAGTGTCTACAACGGCGGCGAGACCGTCTCCCATGGCGGCCACACCTGGCGTGCCAAGTGGTGGGTGACGGGTGAGGAGCCAGGCACCACCGGCGAATGGGGCGTCTGGGAAGACCTCGGCGCCTGCTGAACCGCCGCATCGGCCGGCGTACGCATCAAGAGGGGCGTACGCCGGTCTACGGCCCGTGGTGCGCGACCGTCGGCTCGTGCGGGCGCTGCTGTCACACCCACCCCCTACAGTCCCCTTCATGACACAGCCGACTTCCCCCGGGCCGCACGACAACGGCACAAGCGAGACCGCGCGGGGCCCGCGTCGACTCGAGCAGTTGCGAACGCTGCTGGATACCGTCGCCCCCGTCGAAGCCCGTGGAATCGTCCCAGAACTCATGCTGCCGTCCCCGCCGGAGGACCGCACGGAGGCTCTCCGACTGGCCGCCCGGTTCAGCCTGAGGGCCGACTTCTCCACTGAGGAACTGCTCCGGCTGTGGTCGACGGTTGACGGTGACCCAGGTGGATTCTGCGAGAACTCGCTCGCTCCGGCGTACTCCGCGCGCAAGGCCATCCGGCGCCTCGTGCCGCTGTCCGCACCGGGTGACGGCACGGACGCCCTGAAACTGGCCGCCCGCTTCGCCGGCCAGGACAGATACGTGCACAAGCTGCTGCTTCGGCTGTGGCCGAAGGCCCCCGACCCGGACGGTTTCGCCGAGCACCTGCTCGCTCCGGTGCTGCATGACGTCGGCATGACCGAGCTGCGGCTGTCGCACCGCGCCTCACTGACGGGTCTGCGCCACCTCACCATGCTCGACAGGCTCCGGCTCGACTGGGGTCGGGAGCTCACGGACCTCACCGAGGTCGGCGAGCTCACCAACCTCACCCGACTCGGTCTCTGGGGCTGCCGCGGCATCGAGGACCTCACCCCGCTCAGCCGGCTCACCCGGCTCACCCACCTCGACCTGAATGCGTGCGACTCCGTCGCGGACGTCGAGCCGCTGCTGGCCCTCCGTCACCTGCGTGAACTGCGTCTGACGTCGACCAAGGTGGGCTCCGTCAGCGAATTCGGCCCGGCGTTTCCCGTTCTGGAAAGCCTTGACCTCCGCTCCTGCGCTTCGCTGACGGACCTGGACGGGCTCTTCGAGCTGCGCAGCCTCACCCACCTCTGGATGAGTGACAACGACCGGTTCCGTGACCTCTCACCGTTCGCCGCGCTCCCGCGCCTGGAGACTCTCGGCATCGACAAGTTCACGAACCTGGCGACGCTGGAAGGGCTCGGAACGCACCCCCGCCTGACGAAGCTGGGAATCCACGGCTGCGACGGCCTGCGCACCACCGAAGGCCTCGGTGAGCAACCCGCGCTGCGAGAAGTCTCGTTGACCGGAAGGGGGGCGCCGACCGATCTGCGTGGCCTGGGCCGGCTGCCCGCGCTGCACACGCTCCTGCTCAACGGCACCCCAGTCAGCAACCTCGACGGCCTGGCGGGGTCCCCGCTGAGTTCACTGAACCTCCGCTACATGGAATCCCTGGAATCCCTCGACGCCCTTCGGAACTGCCCCGAACTCCAGGACCTGACCCTGTGCGGCTGCCCGCTGGTGCAGGACATACCCGCCGGCTCCCTGCGTTCGCTCTCCCTGTCCGGCGTGAGCTGGACGGAACTGTCGCGCCTCGCCGGCCAGCCCGGTCTGCGCAGTCTGGAGCTGGGGTCGAGCACACTCAGGGACATCACCGCCCTGACCGGCCTGCGGCACCTCGTCGATCTCGACCTCGGCCGCTGCCGGCACCTTCACGACCTTCGGCCGCTGCTGGACATGCCGTCACTGACGAACGTCCGCCTGCCCGACGACCTCGGGACCTTCACGGAATCGGGAACGCCCGTCCCCCTCGTGGCCGAACTCAAGGAACGTGGGGTGACCGTACTCGGGGTGACCGGCCCTCGCCACGACTGAACCCTCCCGACCCGCAGACGCGACGCAACACTCGCTGCGCGTCCGGCCCGAACCCCAGGAGCCCCGCATGACTCCCGAATCGCTGAACATGCTCAACCAGTTCCGTGAGAAGGCGCGCGAGAGGGACATCCCTCCCGACGCCGTCGAATGGTGGATACGCACCGCCCGCCCGTGCGGCAGTCTGGGCACGCGGGGAAGCGGACCGGTCGTGGGCCGGCTCGGCGGCCCCATGATGATCCCAGCCCAGGCCCCCGACCCCTGGTGCAAGCTCGCCGCCACCATCGACCTCGCCGCGCTGCCCCGGGACCTGACGGACCTCCCGCTGCCGTCCGACGGCCACCTGCTCCTGTTCGCCGACCCGGATCCCGACTCGATCGGCTACCGCACTCTGGGCAGTGCGCTCCACGTCTCCGCCGGTACCCCCGTCGAGGAACGCCAGGTGGACCTCGACCCGGACCCGGACGACGACGAGCCGTACGGTGCGGTGTTCGGCGAGGGCCTGCTGCACGTGGACACCGACCTCTCCCTGCCCCACCACACCGAGGTCCGCGGTCCCGAATCCCCTCCCACCGGCAGCATTTCGTCGCACCCCTACGCCTACGAGCTGCTCGACGCCTGGGATGACGTACCTCACGACGGCGTCCATCCCGGACTCCAGCTCGGCGGGTACTCCGTGGACGAGTACGGAGAGGAGGACCCCGCCGTATCGGCCGGACTGGAGGCCGCGCGTGCGCAGGCAAGAGGCGAACTGCCCCCCTCCGAAGCGGGCGTGAGTCCCGCGGACTGGGTGTGCCTCGCCCAGTGGTGGCATGGAATCGAAGGCCTGGAAATGGCCTTCTTCTCCTGGTCGATCGCCCGGCAGGACCTCGCCGCCGGACACTTCGACCGGGTGTACGCCACCATGACCTGGAATCCCTGACCCATCCGGGCGGCCACCAGGAACTGCCCTCGCGGGTCACGAGCCGAGGTCGAGCGGGACACCTGCGCCGTCGCCGTCGCCGTCGCCGTGGTCACGGCGACGGCAGGGTGTGACTGTGATCGTCGTGCGAGGACCAAGGGGTGTTTGTAAGAGGTCTTCCTGGCTCCACCGGGCCAACTTGATGTGGCTCCACGGCGTGAGAAGTTGATCTGGCTCCATCAGCGCAGCGGAAGCAGAATGGCCGCCATGGCTCACCTGATCGATACGCCCCGTCCTGAGGAGGCCGCAGCCTTGGCTCAGGTTCATCTCCAGGCATGGTTGCAGACGTATCCGAACGAGGATGCGGGCATTGACGAGGTCTGGATCAAGGACAATCTCGGCTCGGTCGTGACGCCCGAGGGCATTGCTCGGTGGCATGCCGTCATCGAGGAAGCGGACCGGTGCCCGAACGAGGTCTTCTGCCGGGCTGTTCGTGCGGAGAGCGGTGTCGTCGGCTTTCTGTGTGGCCGACGCGCTGACGTGGTGACCCTCGGTCCCATGTACTTCCTGCGCGATGCCCAGAATCTGGGCTTTGGGAACCGGCTCATGGGCGAGTTCCTGGCGTGGGCGGGTGGAGCCACCATCCGGCTATGGGTGACGGCATACAACGAAGGAGCGATCCGCTTCTACGGCCGGTACGGCTTCAAGCAGACCGGGGAGCGAGAACTGTGGCGGGGCAGGCTTCCCAACGTGCGGATGGTTCGCGGTGAGGTAGGAAACCGAGGCTTGCCCACTTTGGAGTGAATGCAGTGGGCCACCCGTCCGACAGCGACATCGTTTGTGAGTCGATCACGGTCATGTCGGAGGCCGTGTCCATGGGTCACGGTCGCGTCGGGAGGCCGGGATGGGTTTGTCACGGGTCGAGCTGTTCGCGAGCATCAGGCGGGACGAGCGTCAACCGAGAGTTCAACGAGTGCGTCATCCACCAGGAGTCCCTGTTGCCCATGGAGGGTGCGTATGTGGAAGCCCCGGGTCTGTCTGGCTCTGGCGCTGTGCGGCATGGCAGGAGGGTGCGGCCTGCTGGCCTGGTACTGGGACGCACTGGGGATCGGTCTGATCGGGTCGCTCGCGCTGTGGTGCGGCGTGGGAGTCCTGCTCTGGAAGGCATTACAGGCACTCCTCGGCAGGACAGGTCTCCCGCAGGTGCAGAGCCCTGCCCGGCCCACAGCCCTCCCCGTCGCTCCTCATGCCCCTGTCGCTGGTCCGGGGATGCCGCCGTGGACGCCGCAACCGCTCCCGAGTCCCTCGCCTTCTCCGGTGGCACCGAACCCCGGGGCGTCGGGTACCGGAACGCCCGGTGCGGACGGCGCGGCCGTGGCGCGGGCGGTGGGGAACGCCGCCAGAGGCACGGCGCGGACCGTGTGGCGAGTCTGGACGGTGCTGGCCCTCGTCCTTCTGATCCCCCTCGCACTGGGCCTCGCCGTGGCGGGGGGCGTCTTCCTGTACAGGGGTGACCTGCCGCAGGGCGGAATCCTGCTGGGCGCGGCCGGCTTCCTGGCGTGGTACTGCACTGGCCTGCTGCGGGGCCGGGGACAGCCGGACTGGACGGCCCTCGGGGGCGACGGCGAGTGACGTTCTCCCAGAGGCATGGGGACCGGAAGTGTCACAACCGACAGCGAGTTGCGTACGCCCACTGGCCGACAGTGTGCCGACTGGCAGTCCGGCACTGATCGGGACGACGGGCTGACGTCTCGGCGCGGCAGACACAGCGGTGGACTGCATACGATCCCCTGACGCGGACGCCGCTCATCGTGGTCGTGACCGCGCCTACTCCGCGCCGGGTGGGCTGCCCGCCCGTGCGGAGTGGTCCCGGGCGAGTTCCTCGAGCTCCTGGATGCCGTGGTTGAGCTCGATCATCAGGGTGAGGAACTGCTGGGTGCGTTCGTCGTCCCAGCCGGCCGCCTCGATCAGCCGCGCGGCCCCCGCGCGGCTGATGGCGCGGTCGGCCTCCAGTCGTTCCAGACCCAGCGGGGTGGGCCGGAAAGTGCGTGAGCCTCCCTTGGTGGTGGCATCGAGGCGCTCGACGAAGCCGTGCCGGAGCATGGTGCTCATCTGCCGGTTGATGGTGGACACGTCGGCCTGGAAGGTGTGCGCCAGTTCCTTGAGGGTGAGGGGGTCGCCCGTTTCCAGGCGGGTGAGCAGGACGTAGGCCGAGCGGTCGAGGCTCTGGCCGATGCGTGGGCCGCGTGACGCGACGAAGTGCCTCGACAGCAGGGTCAGCTCACGTTCCAGGTCGTTCAGACGGCGATCCTGCCCGCTCGGCTCGGTCATGTGCTCCGTGCTCCCTTCCTCCGCGTTTGCTGCACCAGTGTCCACGGCCGGGCCCCTCCGCCGGCGATCGCCCCGGGCGTTGCCGCTTCCGTCGATGTGTATGTACCATGCACATCGTAACTCCCTGTGGTGATCACTCCTGGGTGACGGGCGGTCGGTCGCAGAGCCGGCCAGGGGGAGTGAACCCGGCCGTGGACCCTGCCGAGTCGCCCGCGCCCCGTACGAACCGGCCCGCCGCCGTGGACCTCGATCTCGTCAAGGAAGTGCCTCGTGTCGACCAGAATCGTCCGCACCGTGGGGCCAGGGGCGGTCACCGCTGTGATCACCCTGAGCTGCGTCGTGATCTCACTGATGCAGACCTTCATCGTGCCCATCATCCCGATGCTGCCCCAACTGCTGGGCACGGGTGCGTCCAACGCCTCCTGGGCGGTCACCGCCACGCTCCTGGCCGCGGCCGTGGTCACCCCGATCGCCGGGCGCCTCGACGACATGTACGGCAAACGCAGGGTCATCATCGCGAGCCTGGTCATGGTCGTCGTCGGATCCGTGCTGTGCGCGGTGTCCGACAGCCTGATCCCGGTCGTCACGGGCAGGGCACTGCAGGGCCTGGCCACCGGCGTCATCCCGGTGGGCATCAGCTTCCTGCGCGACGTGCTGCCCGCCGAACGGGTCGGCAGTGCGATCGCCCTGGTCAGCGCAGCCCTGGGCGTCGGCGGTGCCGTCGGCCTGCCCGCGTCGGCCGCCATCGTCCAGTACGCCGACTGGCACGTGCTGTTCTGGATCGCCGCCGTGCTCGGCGTGGTCTGTCTCGCGCTGGTGACGGCACTGCTGCGGGAGTCCCCGAACCAGTCGCCGGGACGCTTCGACGTGCCCGGCGCCCTCGGACTCGCCGCCGGTCTGGTGTGCCTGCTCCTCGCCGCGACCAAGGGTGGCAGTTGGGGCTGGACCAGTGGCTCCGTCGCCGGTCTGCTCCTGGGCGGCGTCGTGATCCTGCTGCTCTGGGGTGTCTACGAGTTGCGCGTGGCGCAGCCGCTGGTGGACCTGAGGGTCACCGCCCGCCGTCCCGTGCTCTTCACGAACCTGGCCTCCCTCATGGTCGGTTTCGCCATGTACGCGACGAGCCTGGTGTTGCCGCAACTGCTCCAGTCGCCCTCCGCCACCGGGTACGGCCTGGGCCAGTCCGTCCTCGCGGCGGGCCTCGCCCTCGCCCCCAGCGGCCTGGTCATGATGGCCTTCGCACCGCTCTCCGCCCGTATCACCGCCCGGCACGGCGCCCGCACCACGCTCCTGACCGGCCTGTGCGTCATCGGCGTCGGATACGGGGTCGGCCTGGCGCTCATGGCGGAGGTCTGGCAGATCATCGTCATGTCGATGATCGTCAGCGCCGGCGTGGGCATCGCCTACGCCGCGAGCCCGGCCCTGATCATGGGAGCCGTGCCCGTGACCGAGACGGCGTCCGCCAACGGCATCAACTCCCTGATGCGCTCGATCGGCACGTCCTCGTCCAGCGCGGTGATGGCCGCGATGCTCGCCGGCATGACCATGCAAATCGGCCCGGTCTCCGTACCGACCGAGCACGGCTTCCGCATGACCTTCGTCGTGGCGATGCTCGCCGCGGTGGCCGGCATCGTCCTCACCCTCCTCATTCCGCGGGTCCGCCGTTCCACCACGCCGGATTCCGCCCCGGCCGAGACCGTCGGCGTCGCACGCTGACCCGCCGCACCCCGGACACAGCGAAAGGAACCACCATCATGGAACGCCTGAAGGACAAGGTCGCCGTCATCACCGGTGCGGGCAGCGGCATCGGCCGGGCCGCCGCCGAGCTCATGAGCCGGCAGGGAGCGCGGGTCGTCGTCGCCGACTTCGACACCGAGGCGGCCGCGGAGACCGCCGCGCTCATCGACAAGGCCGGCGGCCTGACCCTGCCCGTGACGGTGGACGTCACCGACGAGGGCTCGATCGTGGACATGGTCGCCGCCACCGTCGCCGAGTTCGGCGCCCTGAACGTGCTCTGCAACCACGTCGGCGGCACCAACCCGCGCACCGACCTGGACGTGCTGCGCATGGACATGGACGAGTTCCACAGGGCCGTCTCCCGCAACGTGACCAGCACGCTCCTCGGCACCCGGCACGCGATCCCGCACATGATCCGCGCGGGCGGCGGCTCGATCATCAACACCGCCTCGGTCGCCGCCCTGGTCGGCGACGTTCTGCAGACCTCCTACGGGGCGGTCAAGGCGGCCGTCGTCAGCATCACCAAGTCCACCGCCGTCCAGTACGGGCCCCGGAACGTGCGCTGCAACGCCATCGCCCCCGGCGCCGTCATGACCCCCGCGCTGGAGAACAACCTGCCGGACGGCGTCATCGAGAGCCTCAAGCAGGGCAACGCGCTGCCCCGCCTCGGCTCGTCCGAGGACATCGGCCACACCATGGTGTTCCTCGCCTCCGACGAGTCCCGCTACCTCACCGGCCAACTGCTGGTGGTCGACGGCGGAATGACCATGCAGTCGTCCGCCGCCCCGGGGCGGCGGGCCCAGCTCCCCGCCTGAGCCGACGCACGAGAGCCCGCAAGAAAGGAACGGACGGCATCATGAACGTACGCACACTCGACGGCAGGACCGCCATCGTCACCGGGGGAGCCTCCGGGATCGGCGGCGCCATTACCAGGATCTTCGTCGCGCGGGGAGCCCGGGTCGTCGTGGTCGACCTGCAGGAGGAAGCCGGGCAGGGCATCGCCGACGAGCTCGGTGACGCCGTGGTCTTCCTGCGCGGTGACGTCTCGGACCGGAAGGTCGCCGATGCGGCCGTGGCCACCGCCGTCGACCGTTTCGGGTCCCTCGGCGTGCTGGTGAACAACGCGAGCGTGTCGCGGCAGAAGCCGTTCGAGGAGCAGACGGACGACGACTGGAACCTCGCCATGGACACCGGTCTGTACGCCACCCGCAACTTCATGCTCGCCGCGCTGCCCGAACTGAAGAAGACCGGCAACGCCTCCGTCATCAACTTCGGCTCCGGAGCCGGACTGAACGGCCAGCCGAACCAGGCCTCCTACGCCGCGGCCAAGGAAGCGATCCGCGGCCTGAGCCGGGTGGCCGCCAACGAGTGGGCCCCGCACAACATCCGGGTCAACGTCGTCTGCCCGATGGCGCTGACCGCCGGAGTGGCCCAGTGGGCCGAGGCCCGCCCCGAGCAGTACGCGCAGTCCGCCGCCGCGGTGCCGTTGGGTCGCTTCGGCGACCCCGACCGCGACGTCGCCCCCATCGTCGCCTTCCTCGCGAGCGACGACGCGAAGTACATGACCGGACAGACCGTGATGGCCGACGGCGGGGCCGTCAAGCTCCGCTGAGACGCGCCCGCGTTCCCGCCCGTCGGAAGTGTGGGAGGCCGGCCGCCGACTGGTCGGTCGTTCATGACGCCCGACCACGGATGGGGCGCCATCCGGACTCCCGGGAACATCCACCTCAGGAGGCGCCGGTGACCGGACCGCCCAGGCCTGATGGTGGCTCTCCGCTCCGGCCCGGCCCGGCCGCCGGCCATGTCCTACTTCTCTGGCTGTCGGGGTGGAACAGGGGCGAACCGAAGTACGACTCCCGCTGCGGGCCCGAGGACGGGAGCGGTGCTCATCGCGCGTGGACGGCCACCTCCCGCAGCGAGTAGCCGTACTTGGTGGCCCGGTCGGTGCCGTGCACGCGCAGGTAGCGCGCGGTCGTCGGGGTGAACCGGGCGGTCTCGATCCCGCCGCGGCCCTCCGCGGTCTGCCACACCGTGCGCCAGGTCCGGTTGTCGTCGGACACCTCGATGCGGTAGGCGGCGGCGTGGGCCTTCTCCCAGTCCAGTACCACCCGGCCGACGGGCCGGGCGCTGCGCAGGTCGACCGACCACCACTGGTCGTCGCTCCAGTCGCTCGCCCACCGGGTGGCGAAGTCTCCGTCGACGGCGCGGTCGGGCCGGTAGCTGGTGAAGACCGAGAACTCGCTGCTGCTCGCCGACGCGGCACCGCCCCGGGCCAGGTTGGCCGTCCGGTCCCACGCGCGGGTGGCGTTCCACGTGTCCAGGTAGGACTGCGCGCCGTGCAGCAGTTCGTCGACCAGCGGGTCGCCGCCGACGCGGCGCACGTCCTCGATCCAGTCCGGGATCAGTCCGACGTGGGCGCCGCCGTCGGTGTTGACGTCCCACACCCGCTCGCCGGTGCGCTGACGGTCCACCAGCGGGCCTTCGGGGTAGGACCGGAACGGGTAGGTGACCTTGTCCGGCGCGTCGTCACCGCGGGGCGCGGGGTGACTGCCCAGCCCGTTGAAATCGGTGCCGTAGCCGAGCCCGACGTCGTACTTCTCGCGCAGGTCGGCGGTGGCCGCGGTGTCCTCGACGAACGCCTTCGAGTCCATGTCGTAGGAGCCGACGAAGCCGCCCATCCGGTACAGCCGCTCGGTCCAGTCGCGGTCCATCCAGCTATGGCTGGAGAGCACGCCCGGGTAGTCCACCGACTCCATGATGTCCATCGCCCGGCCGGCGGCCTTGACGCTCATGTGGTCGACCTCGACCATCATCCCCCGGTCCATCATGCCGTTGAGGGCGTACTCCCCGAGCCGGGTGAGCCCGCGGGTGTTGCACCGCGCGTTCTCGTCGTACGACGGCACGCTGATCCCCTCCGGCAGCTTCGCCTCGGCCTCGGGCACCCTGGCCGAGCCGATCGGGTTGTCGTGCTGGGGGCCGGTGCACTTCTCGGTCTTCCAGAAGGTGCCGGTGGAGAGGAACTGCCCAATGTTGATGATGGTGCCCTGTGTCCCCTGGTCGAAGCGCACGCCGCACAGCGCGTTGTCGAACTTGTGGCACAGGAACATGCTGCTCACGCCGAGTGCCTGGAGTTCGTCGAGACCGGCGTCGATGTCGGCCTTGCTGCACTGGGCGATGTCGAGCACCTGCTTGCAGCCGAAGGGCTCGGAGGTCTCCACGCCCAGGACCACGGCCAGCTTGCCCGCCTCGATCACCTGGCGTGCCTGCGCGGGCGACGTCACGATCCGGAACCAGCCCTTGCCGGAGCCGCCGTACATCTCGTCGATGTAGTCCTGCATGTCGTAGGTCTTCTCGGCCTGCAGCCGGACGGACTCCATCTCGTCGCAGCCGCGGTCGCGCACATAGATGGAGCAGATGACGCCGTTGGACGTCAGGTCGGTGACCAGGACGCGCTGGCCGGCCCGCCAGGCGCGCTCCAGCCAGGCGTAGTAGTTCTGCTGGTGCGACATCGTGGTGGAGCTGGGCCAGTCCTTGAACGTCGGCCAGCCCACCGGGTCGTGGTGGCCGTCGGGGTCGACGGTGAGGTTCTCCAGCAGCGCGCCGGCCCCGTCGGGGTAGTGCTCGGGGCAGTCCTTGAGGGCGTCGGCGACACCGCCGTCGGAGAACGGCTTGCCGCAGACCAGCTTGCCGCCGAAGGCCTCGTTGGTCATCAGGTGGTTGTGGGTGTCGACGAAGCCGCGTACGTCGCCGTTCGCGTCGGTGCCGGTGAACGGCTCGCCGCTCACGTTGATCTGAGAATCGGGTGCGGGCCGGTCGACCGGCTCCCACCAGGGCCGCTCGGCGGCGCCGGCCCCGCCGGCTCCCAGGCCGGCCAGGAGCAGTGCGGCGAGGAGGGACAGGGCAAGGGCGGCGGCGGCGCCCGGACGCGCTCTCTTCATGGGGTCTCCCGAGGGCGTGAGGTGGGCCGCACCCTAGAGTTGGTCAAACGTCCCGGTCAAGAGTCCCAGTTGAGCCATCGGCACGTGGATCAGGCGGGGCGGGCCAGCTCGGCCACATGCCGGGCGACGAGGTCGAGGGCCTCGCCGGCCGCCGCCGCGTTCCCCTCGTTGAGGTAGAGCAGCGTCACGCCGTCGAGCGCCGCGGTGACGTAGCGCGCCAGGACCGGCACCGGCACGCTCCACTCCAGCCGCTTCCCCGCGTCGTCGGTGAGTGCCTCGATGAGGCGGGTGTTGGCCGCGAGATACGTCTGGTACTGCCGCTCCGCGACGACGGCGAGGCCGGGCTGCCGCGCGGCGTACTGCGTCAGTTCGTAGGTGAGGCGGTGTTCGTCCGGCTCCTCGACCACGTGCTGCCAGTAGGCGCGCATCCCGCGACACAGCCGCTCCTCCAGTTCGCCGTCGCTCACCACCTCCGACAGCGCCCGCTCCAGGGTGTGGCCGGTGATGACCTCGATGACCTCGCCGAGCAGCTCCTCCTTGGAACGGAAGCAGTAGTGGAAGGACCCCAGCGACATGTCGGCCTCGGCCACGATCGCGCGTGTGGTGGCGGCCGGGACTCCGTCCCGCACCATGACCGCGATCGCGGCGTCGACCAGCCGCTCGCGTCGTTCGCTCGCCGCAATCCGGTTCATGGGCCGACTCCTCGCTCGTGCGCACTGGTGGCCGGGGGTCGCGGGGTGCGACCGACCGAGTCGAGCCGCCATTCTCCCCGACACCGGGTTGTGGCCCCCGCGTCCACCGAGGACGTCGCGGCCGCGGCCGCGTACCGGAGACAGGCCCAAGGCGATCGGATCGGGGCGCTCGTTCTCCGGGACCGCGGTCACGGAAGGCGGGCGACTGCGGTCGGACCGACCGACCGGACTGGTCCGCGCCGACACCGGGAGCGGCCCGGTCACCGTGCGGGCCGGGATGCCGCTGCACAGGCTCAACCCGCTGCTCGCCGGGATCGGACCGGCTTTGGGGTGGGGATCCTCGGCGACATCGACCGTCGGACCGCGGCCTGCTTTGCCACGCGGTTACCCCGACCTGTTCGTCGCGCGGCCGGGGTCTCCCTCGCGCCCTGGGCGTCATCACCGCCGTCACCCTCCAGTGCGTGGCGCTGCACGCGCGGCGCGACGTCGACCGGCCGGAGCCGCTGGAGCGGACTCTGGAATCACCCGTCTCGCGTCCCGGTTCAGCGGATCCCGCGACGTCACCGACCTCGCCCACCGGGTCTCGGCGTCGCCCGCAGCGTGGGCCTCCGCGAGGGCGAGTACCCCGTCCCGCGCGACACCCTCGTCGATGCCCTGCGCGAACTCGGGTGCCAGGTCGACTCCCACGGCGAGGCGGATTCCTTCCCTTTCGGCGCCCGGTTCGCCGCCGACTACGACATCCGGCTCTCCCTGGCCCACGAACGCGATGTCGCCCACATCGCGTTCCACCAGTACCACCGGAAGCCGCACGAGAGGTGGTTCCAGGACTTCACCGCTCTGCGCGCCCGCCTCGACCCGGCCGGGATGTTCGCCGGCCCCTACCTGGACCGCGTCCTCCGTCAGGCCGGCGCCGCACGGTGAACGCGCCGGACCTTCTCCCGCCGACGCACAGGTCCTGGAGGCACCACGTGTAACAGCGCACACGGGACCGCGCACACCGGACCGGGAGCGGAACCGGGGGCGGAACCGGGGGCGGAGCCGGAGGGGGACTCTGCTGCCCGGTTCCCGGGCCGCGGTCACGGTCGGCAGGCGGCGTCGTCCGTTCGCCCGCTCCGTCGCGGACCTGCCGACCGGCCCCGCATACATGCAGGGCCGGTGACGGTGACGTTCGGCCCCTGCGCAGCGCACCCGGAGGTCCGGTCAAGGCGGCGGGAGCCGGTGATCCCCGGGCGGATGCCGCGGCCGGACCGAGCACGGCTGCCCCTCATGCGGCCCCGCCGGGGTCACTGATCCGGTGAGACCCGGAGCGAGGGCTCCTCGGGGTGCACACAGTGCCACTGGTGGCCGTCGCCGCCGTCCTCCCCGGCGGGGAAGCCGGTGGAGCAGGCGTCGTCCGCCTTCCAGCAGCGGGTGCTGAACGGGCAGCCGGGCGGCGGGTTGGTCGCCGAGGGCACCGGCCCGTGCAGCACGATCCGCTCGGGCCGCTCCAGCAGGCTCGGCGTCGCCGAGAGCAGGGCCGTGGTGTAGGGATGACGCGACCGGCCGGCCACCTGGTCGGCCTGGCCCTCCTCCACGACCCGTCCGAGATAGAGAACGGCGATCCGGTCGGCGAGGTAGCGCACCGTCTGGACGTCGTGCGAGATGAACACCATGCCGAGGCCGAGGCGTTCGCGCAGATCCACCAGGAGATTGAGGATCTGGGCGCGCACCGACACGTCCAGGGCGCTGGTGGGCTCGTCGGCGACGATCAGCTCCGGCTCCAGCGCGAGGGCGCGGGCGATCGCCACGCGCTGGCGCTGGCCCCCGGAGAGCTGTCCGGGCATCGCCTCCAGCGTGTGGGCCGGCAGGCCGACCAGGTCGAGGAGCTCCAGGACGCGTGCCTCACGGGCCTCCCGCGTGCCGCGGCGGTGCACGTCCAGCGGGTCGCGCAGGATGCGGCGCACCGACAGCCGGGGGTTGAGCGCGGTGGACGCGTCCTGGAAGATGACGCCCACGGCGGAGCCGAAGTCCCCGCGCCGTTCGGCCGGGCTCATCGTCCACAGGTCCCGGCCCCGGAAGTGCACGTGTCCCTCGGTGGGGCGCTGCAGTCCGGTGACCACGCGGGCCAGCGTGGACTTGCCGCAGCCGGACTCGCCGACCAGGCCGAGGATCTCGCCGCGCCGGACCTCCAGCGAGACCTCCGTCAGGGCGTACACGGAGTCCCGGTGCAGGATGCCGCCGCTGCGCGCCTTGTGCCGTACGTGGATGCCGTCGAGCCGGATCAGCGGGTCCGCGGCGGGGACCCCGGTGTCCTCCGGGGTGTGGTGAAGCGTCTTCATCGGGTACTCCCCAGGGGCTGTGCGGACTGCGTGGGCTGCGCCGCGGGCGCCGGGTGGTGGCAGGCGAACCGGTGGTCGTCCGCGCCGGACCGGTCGACTGCGGGCGGGGGCGTGGTGGCGCACAGGTCGGTGGCGGCGGCGCAGCGCGAGGCGAACCGGCAGCCCGGACCGAACGCCTTCGGGGCCGGTACGACACCGCGGATCTGGTGCAGCCGCTCGGCCCCCGACTCCAGCGAGACGACCGAGCCGAGCAGCCCCCGGCTGTAATGATGGGCCGGTGCGGTGAGCAGGGACCGCGTCTCGCCCACCTCGGCGACCTGACCGGCGTACATGACCGCGATCCGGTGGGAGAGGTCGCCGACCAGCGCCAGGTCGTGCGAGACCAGGACCATGGCGAAGCCGAGTTCGTCACGCAGCCTCACCAGCAGCTCGACGACCTGCGCCTGCACGGTCACGTCCAGGGCCGTCGTCGGTTCGTCGGCGATGAGCAGGCGCGGGTCGCGGGACAGGGCCATCGCGATCAGGACGCGCTGGCGCTGGCCGCCGGACAGCTCGTGCGGGTAGCTGCGCAGGGTGCGTTCGGCGGAGAGACCGACCAGTTCGAGGAGCTCGGCGGGGGTGCGGGTGCCACCGCGGGAGGTGAGCCACTTGAGCTGGGTGCCGATCAGCACGGACGGGTTCAGGGACGACATGGCGTCCTGGTAGACCATCGCGATCTCCGGACCCATCAGCGCCCGGCGCTCCTTCGGCGTCAGCTTCAGCAGGTCGCGGCCGCGGTAGCGGATCTCGCCCTCGACCTCGGCGTTGCGGGCCAGCAGACCCATGACCGCGAGGCTGGTGATGGACTTGCCGCAGCCCGACTCGCCGACCAGACCCAGGGTCTCGCCCTCCCGGACGGTGAAGGAGATGCCGTCCACGACACGGGTGTCGCCGTAGCGGTCCGGGAAACGGATCGTCAGGTCGCGTGCGACCAGCAGGTCCGGCGCGTCGGCCGGCAGCGGCCGTGCGGCGGGCTCGACGCGCGAGAGGCGCTCGGCGAGCTCCGCGAGAGCGGCGTCCACGTCACCCTGGTCCGGCGCCTTGGCCGCGGACCCGGTGGCGGCGGAGGTGGCGTCGTCGCCGCCGGTGCGCGACTTGTCGGGCGACGCGGCGGCGTCGGTGAGGCCCTCGGACAGGATGTTCAGGGCGAGCACGGTGATCAGCACGCACACGCCGGGGAAGAACGTGGCCCACCAGCCGCCGGACAGCATGATCTGCCGGCCGTAGGCCAGCACACTGCCCCAGCTCGGGTCGGGGTCCTGCACACCGGCGCCGATGAAGGACAGGCTCGCCTCGAAGATGATCGAGTCGGCCACCATGACCGTCGCGAACACCATGACCGGAGCCATGCAGTTGACGGCCACGTGCCGGGCCACGATGTAGTGGCGCCGGGCCCCGATGACCTTCTCCGCGGCGACGTAGTCCTCGCCGTACTGCTCGAGCACGTTGGCGCGCACGACGCGGGCCAGGGAGGGCGAGTAGACGAAGGCGATGGTGAAGATGATGACCGGGATGCTGGGCCCGAAGACGGCGACGAGCACGGCGGCCAGCGCGATCGGCGGGAAGGACATCACGACGTCGAGCGTGCGCATCACCGACTCGTCGGCGAGCTTGCGCGAGGTCGCCGCCAGCGCGCCGAGCACGGAGCCGAGGACCAGGGCGAGCAGGGTCGCGCCGAAACCGATGATCAGGGAGTAGCGCGCACCGTGCACGACCCGGGCGAAGACGTCGCGTCCCGCCCGGTCGGTGCCGAACCAGTGGTCGCCGCCCGGTGCCAGGGCCGGGGTGCCCGTGGTGAGCGGGTCCTGCGTGAGGAGCGGGGCGAACAGCGCGCCGAGGACGATGACCAGAAGGATGCCGAAGGCGATTCTGGAGGACAGGGGCAGCCGGCGCAGCCGGGCGCCGGGACTGGCGACGAGGCGCCCGGCGAGAGAGCGTGGGGCGAGCATCACACCGTCCTGATACGCGGGTTGACGAGCAGGTAGAGCAGGTCGACGACGACGTTGACCACGAGGAACGCGACCGCGATGGTGATGACGGTGCCCTGCACGAGGGCGATGTCGCCGCCGGTGACGCCTTCGAGGATCAGCTTGCCCATGCCGGGCAGGTCGAAGATCGCCTCGATGACGACGGCGCCGCTGAGCAGGTAGCCGACCTTGACGCCGAGCACGGTCATCGGGGTGACCAGGGCGTTGCGCAGCACCGACCGGATGATGAGGGACGGCGGCAGGCCGCTGCCCTTGGCGGTGCGGACGTAGTCGCGGTCGAGTTCGGTGACCATCGCGGTGCGGATGAGGCGGGCCAGGGAGGCCGCGACCGGCAGCGCCAGGGAGAACGCGGGCAGCGCGAGGGATTCCAGCCAGCCGGTGAACGAGTCCGCCGGGTTGACGTAGCCGCCGGTCGGGAAGACCGGGGTGTTCAGCGCGAACTGCTGGATGAGCAGGATGCCGAGCCAGAACGAGGGCAGGGCGATCCCCGCCATCGACACGACCCGGAAGACCTGGTCGGGCCAGCGGTCGCGGTACATGGCGCTGGTGACACCGAGGACCAGGGCGAGCACGATGGCCAGCACGAGACCGAGCAGGGTGAGCTGCAGCGTCAGCGGGAAGGCGGTGGCGATGCGGTCGGTGACCGGCTGGCTGGGCGGCACGGTGACACCCAGGTCGCCGTGGAGGAGATCACCGAGGAACGCGAAGTACCGCACCGGGAGGGGATCGTTGAGGCCGTGAGCCTCCTCGAAGACGGCTCGCGCCGCGGGGGTCGCGCTGTCCCCGAGCGCGTTGTACGCGGGGTCGACCGGGGAGAACTGCAGCACCACGAAGACCAGTAGCGCGATACCGAGAATCATCACCGGCATCATCGCGACGCGGCGCAGCGCGAGCCGGAGGAATGCAACCATCGTGAGGTTCCTAGAGGTTGGAGGCCGGACCGGCCCCGCGTGTCAGGCGCGGGGCCGGCCCGGCGGTCGTGCGGCGCGTCGCTCAGGCCCGGCCGACGTCGATGAAGGACAGTCCGGTCGTGGGCAGCGGCTTGAACCCGGTGAGGGCGTCGGTGGTCCAGCCGGTCGGCAGCTTGCGATGCAGCACCGGATAGAGAGCGGCCTCGTCCGCGACCAGGTCGGTGACCTGCCCCCACAGCTCCTTGCGCTTGGCCTCGTCGGTCAGGCCCGCCGCCTGGTCCAGGAGCGACTTGGTCTTCTTGTACGCGGCGGAGCCCGCCCACCCGTAGCGCTTCTCGGGCCAGAAGCCGTAGTAGAACCAGCGCATCAGCAGGTCCACGTCGTTGCCGAAGACCGAGGGGTCGCCCGGCGCGGCCAGCGCGTGGAAGTCTCCCTTGTCCACCTTCGCGTACTGGGCCGCGGACTTGGCGATGTCGAGCGTGGCGTCGACACCGATCGCGGCCCAGCTCTCCTTGATCAGCGGCGCGACGTCCTTGACCCAGCCGGTGTCGGTGAGCATCAGGGTGAAGGAGAGGTCCTTCGCCCCGGCCTCGGCGAGCAGCTTCTTCGCCTTGGCGAGGTCGTGGGAGTAGACGGTCGAGGCCTTGCGGTAGTCCGGGTGGGTCGCCGGCACGTAGCCGGTGGCCGGTGCGGCGTTGCCGAGCAGGGCGGTCTCGATGATCTTCTCGGTGTCCAGGGCGTAGTGCAGCGCCTGGCGCACCCGCTTGTCCTCGAACCGCTCGTCCTTGCAGTTGAACATGAGGAAGAGCAGCCCGAACGACTGGACGGACTCGACCTTGTTCTCGCCGGTGATGCCCTTGACGTCGATGTACGGGACGTCCTCGATGGCCTGGACCCGGCCGGACTTGAGCGCGCTCACGCGGGCGGACGGGTCCGACATCAGGCGCCAGACCATCTTCTGGGCCTTGGCGGGGTGCGGACCGTTGTACTTGTCGTGCTTCGTCATCACGATCTTGTCCTCGCGGACCGCCGAGACGAACTTGTACGGGCCCGAACCGACCGGCTCGGCGTCGAAGCCCTTCACGTCCTTCTCGACGATCTTCTTCGGCACGATCCGTACGACGGATATGCGGGAGGGGAAGAGCGCGAAGGGGCTCTTGAGCTTGAACTCGACCGTGCCGGTGTCGACCGCCTTGACGGTGTCGATGAAGGGCACGAACTGCGCCATCAGGGAGGCGTTCTTCGGGTCCAGGACGCGCTCGAAGCTGAACACGACGTCCTCGGCGGTGACCGCGGAGCCGTCGTGGAAGGTCGCGCCCTTGCGCAGCGTGGCGCGGTACGTCGTCGCGTTGATCTTCTTCGGCATCTCCGTGGCCAGCGTGGGCCGCGCGACGAGGGTGGCCGGGTCGAGGTCGACCAGCCCCTCGAAGATGTGCATGTTCGCCGCGTACGGCGTGGCACCGGAGGTGATCATCGGGTCGAAGCCCGTGGACAGGGCGTAGGACAGGCCGGCCTCGATGGTGCCGGCGCCACTGCCGCCGGAGCCCTTCGCGCCGTCGCCGTTGGACGCGGGGCCGCCACAGGCCGTCAGGCCGGTGGTGATCGCGGTCGTCACACCGATGGCGCTCGTGTATCTCAGAAAGGTGCGGCGATCGACGCCGGCTGCGCTGCGCGAGGGCAAGGAGTCCTCCAGACGGACAGAAGGTGACTAAGGATGACCAGAGACGTGGCCGATTCGGCAGTGAGTGTGGTCAAAGCCTCATAGATCGTGCGTCAGACGTATGATGTCCGACGCGTTGATAGTGTGGGAAGGTAGTCCGACCGAGGAGAGGGGTCAAGAGGTGGCGGTGGAACAAGGGGCCGTGAAGCCGGTCATGCCGGCGCCCAAGTCGGCGCGCCAGCCGCTCAGGCAGGAGGTCGTCGACGGCATCAAGACACACATCCTGAGCAACAGGCTCCGCCCCGGCGACCCGCTGCCCACGGAGACCGCCCTGTGTGAGGCCCTCGGCGCGAGCCGCTCCAGTGTGCGCGAGGCCATCAGGATCCTCACCGCGCTGGACATCGTCGAGGTCCGGCACGGGCACGGCACCTACGTCGGACGGCTGAGCCTGTCCGCACTGGTGGAGAGTCTCACCTTCCGCGGACTGCTGAGCCCCGACGACGACTTCCAGGTCATGTCGGACCTCATCGAGGTGCGCGAGCTCTTCGAACGCGGGATGGCCGAGCGCCTCGTCGCGTCCCTCGCCGGGGACCAGGTCGACCGTCTTCAGGGATACGTCGACGTCATGCGCGACGCGGAGGCGGGCGAGGGGCACGGTTTCGTCGACGCGGACCGCTCCTTCCACGCCCTGCTCGTCGCCCCGCTCGGCAACGACCTCATCGGCCAGTTGTCCGCGGCGTTCTGGGACGTCTACGTCATCGTCGCCCCCCATCTGGACGTGTTCACGCACGAGCACGAGGCGTCCACCATCGCGAACCACCAGCGCATCGTGGACGCGTTGCGGGCCGGCGACGCCGGCGAGTTCGCCGCCGCGCTGAGCGACCACTACGCACCGGTGCGCCACCGGATCGCGGAGGCGCGCGCCCGGCAGTGACGCGTCTGGCAGCGACCGGGCGGCAGTGACCCGGGTGGCGTCGGGGCGCGCCCTTCCGCGGGTCCCGGCGCCCCGGCCGGCCCGTCGGTCCCAGCTCCACATCGGTCCTGGGCCAGGACTGCCCCGTAGGTCCCGCTCAGAGGTGCGCCGGTGCTCCGCCCGTGTCGTCGCTCGCGGCGTCCCGTCGGGCACCGGGGCGCCGCGACCGCCCCGGAATCGACGGCGCCGTCCCGCCGGGGCGATGCCGTGCCCGCCCGGCCTCCTGTCGTCCCCAGCGCGCTGAACCGCCGGGGAAGCGTCTTGACGTGTGCCGCAGGGTCTCTTAGAGTCCCTCGACACCAGACATCTGACGTCTGGCGTCAACCGGGTGTCTGTCGCTTGGGCACCCCGTCGACTCCGCCGTGCCGCACCGCGCGCACGCCACACCCACCGGGGCCCCTCTCATGCCGCTGACGGATCTGACCCTCGACGAGTGCCTGGCGCTGCGGCCCCGGCTCGACGAGCCGGCCGACCTCGACCTCTTCTGGGACCGGACGCTCGACCGGGCACGTGCCACGGACGCCCGCCCGCACTTCGCACCGGTCGACACCGGCCTGACACAGGTGACGACCTACGACGCCACCGTGCCGGGTTTCGACGGCCAGCCCGTACGCGGCTGGCTGCACCTGCCCGCCCGGGCGAGTGAACCCCTCGGCTGCGTCGTAGAGTTCCTCGGCTACGGGAGAGGCCGCGGCCCCGCGCACGAGCAACTGCTGTGGGCGAGCGCCGGATACGCCCACTTCATCATGGACACCCGCGGCCAGGGCTGGTCCGCGGCAGGCGGGGACACCCCGGACACCGCCACCCTGCACGGCTCGGTCCCCGGCTTCCTGACCCGCGGCGTCGAGAGCCCCGAGGACCACTACTACCGCCGAGTGATCACGGACGCGGTGCGGTGCGTCGACGCCGTCCGGGACCACCCGGCCGTCGACCCGGACCGGATCGTGGTGACCGGCGTCAGCCAGGGCGGCGGCATCGCCCTCGCGGTCGCCTCGCTCGTGGCGGACCTCGCCGGAGTCATGCCGGACGTCCCCTTCCTCTGCGACATCCGCCGCGCGGCCCGGATCTCCGCCACGAACCCCTACACCGAGATCGCCGCATACCTGAGCCTGCACCGCGACCGCGCCGACACCGTGTTCCGCACCCTGTCCTACGTCGACGCGGCCGTGCTCGCCTCCCGGGCCACGGCCCCGGCCCTGTTCTCCATCGCCATGATGGACGACGTCTGCCCGCCCTCCACCTGCTTCGCCGCCTACCACCGCTACGCCGGCCCCAAGGACGTCCGCGTCTACGAGTTCAACGGCCACGAGGGCGGCGGCGGTCACCACCGGCGCGAACAACTCGACTGGGTGCGCGCCCTCTTTGCCCCCGGACACCGCACCGGTGCCGGGACCCCGCACGACCGACAGCTCGTCTGACCCCACACTCGAGAAGAGGTCCGTCCATGCAGCGAAGAGTCACCCTTGGCACGCTCGCCGCGGCGCTCGCCGTCGTGACCGCCACCACGACCGGCGCCCAGGGCGCCACCGCCGCCCCCCGCACCGCTGCGAACGCGGCGAACGCCGGCACCCTCACCTCGCAGGACCTGGCGACGGCCGGCAGCGGCTCGCCCTACTACCGCATCCCCGCGCTCACCAGGACCACCGAGGGCACCCTGCTCGCCGCCTACGACGCCCGTCCCACCCTCGCCGACCTGCCCAGCAACATCGGCATCATGATCCGACGCTCCACCGACGGCGGAACCACCTGGCAGGCGCAGCAGGTGGTCCGCAAGGACGCCGCGCCCAAGGGCTACGGCGACCCCAGCCTCCTCGTCGACCGCGACACCGGCCGCATCTTCCTCTTCTACGCGGCCGGTGTGAACCAGGGCTTCTTCGGCTCGGCCACCGGCAACGACGAGTCCGACCCGGACGTCCTCCAGGCCGACTACAGCTACTCCGACGACGACGGTCTCACCTGGAAGCACGAGCGGATCACCGCCGACATCAAGAACCCGGCCTGGGCCGGCATGTTCGCCGCGTCCGGCGAGGGCATCCAACTGCGCCACGGCGCCTACAAGGGCCGCCTGATCCAGCAGTACGCGATCCGGAACAACGGCAAGAACTACGCGGTCAGCGCCTACAGCGACGACCACGGCGCCACCTGGAGGATGGGCACCCCCGTCGGTCCAGGCGGCGACGAGAACAAGACCGTCGAGCTGTCCGACGGCCGCGTCATGCTGAACAACCGCTCGACCCCGTACCGCACGGTCGCCTACTCCAGCGACGGCGGCGTCACCTACACCCCCTTCCAGCAGGACACCGAGCTGCCCGACCCGGCGAACAACGGCTCGATCACCCGCTTCGCGCCCGACCTGCCCGCCTCCCACCCGCGTGCCTCCTGGCTGATGTTCAGCAACACCGCGACGGCCAACAGCCGCAGCAACCTCACCGTCCGCCTGTCCTGCGACAACGGACAGAACTGGCCGATCCGCAAGACCGTCGAGGCCGGTTCCGCCGCCTACTCGACGCTCACCCCGCTCAGCGACGGCACCGCCGCCAACGCGCGCATGGGACTGCTCTGGGAGCGCGACAACTACCAGCACATCACCTACTCGTCCTTCGACCTGGTGTGGCTCGGCGGCGTCTGCGCACCGGTCACCGTCACGCCGCCCACCGGACTGACGGCCGGTGCCAACACGGAGGTCGCCGTCCGCGTCGTCAGCCAGAACGACGTGAAGCTGCCCGCCGGTTCGGTCTCGCTGAAGCTGCCCGCCGGTTACAGCGCCCCGGCCGTCTCCGTTCCCGCGCTCAACCCCGGCCAGGGGGCCACCGTGAAGGTGCCCGTGACCGTGCCCGCGACCGCTGCCGCCGGGAGCGTCGAGGCGACCGCCGACTACCAGGTCCGCGGCCGGCAGCACGCCTACGGCGACGCCACGTTGACCATCACCGCCCCGTAGCACCACAGCCGGGGCCGCCCGCCGTCGGGCGGCCCCGGTCGCCCTTCCGTTCCACCCACGCACAACCTGGAGTTCCCATGTCCTGGTCCCAGCCTCTTCGCGGCGTCGTCCCGCCCGTCTGCACCCCGCTCGACGCGGAGGGCGAGGTGGATACGGCGTCGCTCGCCCGGCTCGTCGACCACCTCGTGGGCGGGGGAGTGCACGGCCTGTTCGCGCTGGGCTCCAGCAGCGAGGTCGCCTTCCTCACCGACCGGCAGCGGGCCGTCGCCCTCGACACGGTCGTCGAGGCCGCCGCCGGCCGCGTCCCCGTGCTCGCGGGCGTCATCGACATGACCACCCCCCGCGTCGTCGAACACGCCCGCACCGCGCTCGCAGCGGGAGCGGACGCGCTGGTGGCCACCGCCCCGTTCTACGCCCGCACCCACCCCGTCGAGATCGCCCGGCACTTCCGCACCCTGCGCGAGCGCGCCGACCTGCCGCTGTTCGCCTACGATCTCCCCGTCTCCGTGCACAGCAAGCTCTCCACCTCCCTGGTACGGGAACTCGCCGAGGACGGCACGCTCGCCGGGCTCAAGGACAGCAGCGGCGACGAGGGCGGCCTGCGCAGGCTCCTCGTCGAACTCGGCGGACGCCACGGCCGCGCCGACGGCCCCGCACCCTCCTTCAGCATCCTCACCGGCTCCGAACTCACCGTGGACGCCGCCCTGCTGGCAGGCGCCGACGGCGTGGTACCCGGCCTCGGCAACGTCGACCCGGCCGGTTACGTCCGCCTCTACGACGCCGTGCGCGGCGGCGACCTGGACGGCGCCGTCAAGGAACAGGAGCGGCTAGTCGAGCTGTTCGGCCTCGTCGACGCGGGCCCGGAGAGCGAGATGGGCCGCAACTCCTCGTCCATCGGCGCCTTCAAGCACGCGCTGCGGCTGCTCGGGGTGTTCACCCACGGCACCACCGCCGCCCCGCAGATCCAACTGGGCGAGGACTCCGTCGCCCACGTCGAGCGGCACCTGCGCGGCGCCGGGCTGCTCACCGTCCGCTGACGAGCGGCCCCCGGCCGGGGGCCGACGACACCGTCCTCGCCGCCCGCGGCGGGCGGCGAGGACGATGCGGGCGTCGAGCGGGAACGCAGGGTCTAGACCACTTGGGGTCGCGCCGCTATGGTGCGTAATTCTGCAAGAAATAAGCGCTCTTCGCGCATATGCAAGCACCAGTGATGCCCCGATGAGGAGTCCCAGTGCGATTGCGGAAGAAGAGAAGCCCCGTACCGCCCCTGCGTCGCAGACCGCATCTCCTGTTCGCGGCGGTTCTCGCGACCTTCGTCGGCCTGCTGACCGCGCCGTCGGCCGGCGCGCAAGAGACCCCGGCCGACCCGGCGTCCGGCGGAACCGCCCTCGTCCCACGCCCGGTCCTGGTCCAACAGGACGCCGACGAGCAGCCGTTCGTGCTGCGCCCGACCCTCAAGGTCGTCGCCCGCGGCGAAACCGCCGACGTCGGCGAACGGTTCGCCGCGCAGCTCCGCCGGGCGACCGGCTTCCGGGTGCCGGTACGAAGCCACGGACACGGCAACGCCGTTCGCCTCACGGTGGATCCGAAGGCCGACTACACCGTCGACGGAGCGGCGCCCACCGCCGAGTCGTACGTCCTGGACGTGAACAGCCGCGGTGTCTCGATCACCGCGCGCACCGCGCACGGCGCCTTCAACGGTGTCCAGACGCTGCGTCAACTGCTGCCCGCCTGGGCCGCCTCCGCGACCCCGGTCGTCACCGACTGGCGGGTACCCGCCACGCACATCGAGGACGCGCCCCGTTTCTCCTACCGGGGCGTGATGCTCGACGTGGCCCGGTCGTTCCAGGACGTCGACGAGGTCAAACGCTCCATCGACACCCTGTCCCGGATGAAGATGAGCGTGCTGCACCTGCACCTCGCCGACGACCAGGGCTGGCGGATCGAGATCACCAACGACGGCAAGGAGCCGGGCGACCCGATCGACTACACCGCCCTGCACCGCGAGTCCGGCGCGACCGCCATGAACCAGCGCGGCCACCGCGACGAGCTGGGCCGCACCGGCTACTACACGCAGGAGCAGTACCGCGACATCGTCGCCTACGCGAAGGAACGGTTCGTCACCGTCGTCCCCGAGGTCGACGTGCCGAGCCACACCAACGCCGCCCTGCACGCGATCCCGCAGCTCAACACCGACCGGTCGCTGCCCGCCCCCGACCCCGCCACCGGCGTCGTCGACTGGAACGGCAGCGGCGACGTGGGGTACTCGGCCCTCGACGAGCGCCATGACCTCACGTACACGTTCGTCAAGCACGTCTTCCGGCAGCTCGCCGAGATGACCGGCGGCCCCTACGTACACATCGGCGGTGACGAGTCCCACGCCATGGGCCACGAACGCTACCGAACACTTGCCCAGTGCTCCACCCTTCAGGGTGGAGGTGAGGGGCATCTCTGCCCCAGCGGCCCGGAGGGCCGCAGCACCACTGCTAAAGTCGCCTTGTCCGACAACGTAGTTGGCGGACCTACCGCCGGACTGGCGGGACGTCAAGCCTGTGGAGACCACGTAAGACCACCCCTCGGGGCGGCAGAGGCCGATGAAGCAGGAACCCGAGGGAGCACCGCGTAGCGGTGCTGACCGGAATCGCCTGCACTCATGCAGGCGAGGATGTCAATACGCCTGGGGTCCGACGACCGCCGTCTCCGGGGGAGTCCCCGAGTCCGGCGTGCTCGGCGTCGAGGGCGCGCTGTGGTCGGAGACGGTACGGGGCGGCGACCAGGCGGAGTTCCTCACGCTGCCGCGCGCCGCCGCGATCCTGGAGACCGGCTGGACGCCCAAGGACCACAAGGACGTCGGCGACTTCGGTGAGCGGCTCGCCCGGCTGGGCACACACCTCACCGTGGCCGGCGCCAACTTCTACGAGAGCCCGGGGGCCGAGTGGGCCGCCACGGTCGCCGGCACCGACGCGACCGCGCCGCGCGCGGTGACGTCCCGGGTCGGTCTGGGTCGCGTCGCCGCCCCCGGCACCAAGGTCTCCGAGGACGGCACCCGGATCGTCCCGGACACGGTGTCGACCGACGGCGACCCCGCCTCGGCCGGCGCGCTGTCCGAGCCGCTGACCGCGACGGCGGCCTGCGGTGAGCGGGACCTGCCGGTGACGTTCACCCGGAGCAGGGCACGTGACTCCCTGCACGCCGCCGGTGTCTACACCGCGGGTGTGAACGCGTCGTTCACCCGTCCCACCACCTGCGTACTGACCCCGTCGGTGGGAGACCCGGTCTCCGTCCGCGTCCGCCCGGTCCGCCCCCGCGCCGAGACCCCCGCCCCGGCTGCCGCTCCGGAGCTGTCGATGCCGGGCGAGGTGAAGGCGGGGACCTGGGTGCCGTTGAAGCTGGCCGGCTTCGCACCCGGGTACGTCGAGATCCGCGTCGACGGCCGGACCGCCTACACGGTGCGTGCGGACGCCTCCGGCGCGTTCGACCGGCACGGTGTCGTCCCGGCCGGAACCTACGACGGCGTACGCGAGTTCAGCGCCGTCCAGGGCGACCGCGAGGCGCACCGGTCCGTGTCGGTCGACTCCGAGGTGCGTCCGCTGCCCGATCTCGTCGACCAGTCCACGCTGCGCGTCCACGACGTCGACAGCGAGGAGACCGCGGGCGAGGACGCCGCCGCGGTGAACGCCCTCGACGGCGACCCGAGCACGTTCTGGCACACCCGGTGGGCGGGCGCCGCACCGGACTTCCCGCACCACATCACCCTGGACCTGGGGAAGCGGTACGACGTCACCGGCCTGCAGTACGTGCAGCGGCAGAACTCCCGCAACGGCCGGATCAAGGACTGCCGGATCGAGGTGTCCGACGACGGCACCACCTGGACGCGGGTGGCCGAGGGTTCGTTCACCGAGGCGCTCACGCCGCAGAACGTCGAGTTCGACGTCCAACGCGGCCGCTATGTACGCCTCACCGGCCTCGGCTCCCATGCCGGCAACGCCTTCGCCGGAGCCGCGGAACTGAACGTCGGGGGCCGCCCCGTGTGATCCGACGCGGCGGCCGCGCCGCGTGGCCCGGTGAGCGGGGCGCCGACCGGACGGCGCCCCGTGCTCCGCCGTACCTCCGGGCCGGGGCCGCGACCGGGCCGCCGGCGTGCGGGCGGCGGAACGTTCGGCGCCGTGCGGTGAACGGTCGGCGAAGAGCCGCCTCGCGGGGTTATGCCGTGCGGTACAAGCCCGTAGCGTCCCCGGCATGTCCCGTGTCTCCCGCCGCCAGGTCCTCGGCACTCTCGCCGGTGGCGCCACTCTCTCCCTCCTGCCCCCTTCGCTGCACCGCGCGATGGCCGCGCCGATGCCGCGCGGCGGGCTCCGTGCCGTCGAGCACGTGATCGTGCTGATGCAGGAGAATCGCTCCTTCGACAACTACTTCGGCACGCTCAAGGGAGTACGCGGCTTCGGCGACCGTACGCCCCTGCGCCTGCCCTCGGGGGGCGACGTCTTCCGGCAGCCGCGGGCGGGCGGCGGCGAGGTGCTGCCCTTCTCGGCCCGCGGGGCGGCCTTCGACGCGGGCCGACCCGAGGGCGACATCCAGTACCTGGGTTCGCTCCCGCACGGCTTCCCGGACGCCGTCCAGGCCCGTGCCGACGGCTGGTGGAACGACTGGGTGGCCGCCAAGACCCAGAGCACCATGGCCTTCTACGACCGGCGTGACATCCCGCTCCAGTACGAACTCGCCGACCGCTTCACCCTCTGCGACTCCTACTTCTGCTCGGTCTACGGCTCGACCAACCCCAACCGCAACTACCTGTGGACCGGCACCACCGGCCAAGAACCGGACGGCAGCGGCCGAGCCGTCACCAACGCCGCCTACGACCACGACCACGCCGGCTACACCTGGACGACGTACCCGGAACGCCTGGAGGCCGCCGGTGTCTCCTGGCAGATCTACCAGGAGTGGGACAACTTCACCGACAACGCGGTGGAGTACTTCCGGCCCTGGAAGGAGATCGGCCGGAAGATCCTCTCCAGGGCCGGTGGCCGATTCCGCACCACCGAGGAGTTCTACGACAGCCTGTGGGACCGCAGCCCCGAGCAGCGCGAGGCCGCGCTCGCCGAGTTCCAGCGGGGCGTCGACGCCCTGACCGAGGCCGAGCGGAGTCTGTTCCTGCGCGGCGCCCACCGCTCCGAGCCCGACACCCTCGTCCGGCGGATCCGCTCCGACATAGCCAACGGCACACTCCCCGCGGTGAGTTGGGTCGTTCCGACGGCGGCACTGTCCGAACACCCCAGCAGCTCCACCCCGGTGGGCAGCGCCAACCTGGTCTACGACCTCCTCGACGCCGTGGCGAGCGACCCCGACACCTGGTCGAAGACGGTGCTGCTCATCAACTTCGACGAGAACGACGGCTACTTCGACCACGTACCCGCCCCGGTCGCGCCGCGTCCCGCCTCCGGCAACGACGACGACTGGACGGAGGGCAGGCCCGTCGGCCCCGGCCCACGGGTACCGATGACCATCGTGTCGCCCTGGACGGTGGGCGGATTCGTCAGCTCCCGGGCGTTCGACCACACCTCGGTCCTCCGGTTCCTGGAGGAGTGGACCGGCGTGCGCGAGCCCAACATCAGCGCCTGGCGCCGGAGCGTGTTCGGCGACCTGACCGCGGCCTTCGACTTCCACCACGCCCACCGGCAGCCCGAGGTCGAGCAGCCCGGACCGGTGCCGGACGCGGTCGGCCGCTGGAACCCCGCACCGCCGAAGGACCAGTCCCGGCCCGAACAGGAGACCGGCGTCCGCCCGACCCGCCCCCTGCCGTACCGGCCGTCCCTGAGCACCGAGGTGACCCCTACCGACGTCCGCCTGCGGTTCGGCAACGCGGGCCCCACCGCTGCCTGGTTCAGTGCCTACCCCGGTGACGGCGACGCCCCGAGCACCTGGACTGTGCCCGCGCGCGGACGAGCCCGCCACACGGTCGAGTACGGCGCCGACGGCTACGACCTCCAGGTGCACGGTCCGGGCTGGTCCGTGTGGGAGCTGCGCGGCAGGGGCGTCGGCGCCGAGGCACATCTCTCCGAGCACCAGGCGGGCGGCCACATGCGGATCGTCTGCTCCAATCCCTCCGCGAAGACCCGCAGACTCCTCGTCGGCGAATCGGTCCACGCCCACCGGCACGGGGACCGCCCGCGCACCGTCACCCTGCGGCCCGGAGCCTCCCGCACGGTGCGACTGCGCCTGCCGGACCACGGCTGGTACGACATCGTGGTCGTCGACCGGGACGACCCGGCCTTCCTGCGTCGCATGACCGGCCGCCGGTCACACGGCCGCCGCGGCGTCACCGACCCGGCGACCGGCACCGCCCCGGAACTGACCGCGAAGATCGGCCTGCCCGAACCACCGGCCTCCCTGGACACGCCGTTCGCGCAGGGCAACCCGACCGACGTTGTGGTCACCGTGCGCAATGAGGGCAGGCACCGGCTCGAAGGGCTCGTCGCCGCCCTGACGGCCCCCTCCGGCTGGACGGTGGAACGCGTCGGCACCGCCCCCGGGGCCCTCGGAGCCGGCGACTCGGCCGACGTGCGCTTCACGGTCACGCCCGCCCGGGACGCCACCGCCGGTCGACTCGCCGTCGCCGCGCACGCGCAGGGCGCGGGGCTGCTCAGACTCGCCGACGCCCGGGTACGGGTGAAGGTGGGGCCGGTCCTGAGCGTCGCGCTGACCGGTCCGGGGAGCTCGCCCGGCACCGACGGCGCCGTCCTGTCGCCGGGGCGGCCGGCGTTGGTGACGGCCACCGTCACCAACGCCGGCACCACCCCCCTCACCGGCCTCTCCGCCACGCCGGTCCTCCCCGACGGCTGGACGGCTGCCCCCGACGGGACCCCGCCCACATCCGTTCCGGCCCGCTCGGAGGCGATCCTGGCCTGGAACGTCGTCGCGCCCGTCACCGCGACGCGTGTCGTCGACACACTCGGGGTGACCGTCAGGGGGCGGCACGGCGGCGGTGTCGCGGAGGTACCCGCGTCCCTCTCCGTCATGACCGGCCCCCTCATGTCCGGTCACCTTCTCGCGGAGGACTTCGAGCCCGCCGCCCCGAAGCTCGCCCCGGCCGCCGACCTCGACCGCCCCGGTCTGCTCGGCTGGACCCGGACCCTCCCCGAGGGCTGGACGGTCACCAACGCTCCAGACATGCCGCAGGGCACGCGGGAACTGCAGGGCTGGACGCTCATGACCAAGCAGTTCTGGTTCCCCGCCGGACAGAACCGCCCCGACTTCACCCGGGCGCTCGGCGTCGTCGCCGTCGCCGACAGCGACGACTGGGACGACACCGGCGGTCCGGCGGGCCGGGGCCGCTTCGACTCGACCCTGACCGGCCCGGCGGTGACCGTCCCGTCCGGCACCGCCACCCTGCACCTCGTCTTCGACTCCCACTACCGGCAGGAGAGCCCGCAGGAGGCCGAGGTCACGGTCGAGTTCGACTCCGGCGACAAGGTGCGGCTGCTCCACTACAGCGGTGCCACCTCCGGCAACGACAACCTGGGCAGGGACCAGGAGAACCGCCTCGTCCGGCTCTCCTGCCCCGTCCCTGCGGGCGCCACCTCGGCGAAGGCGGCCTTCCGGCTCTTCAACGCCGGGAACAACTGGTACTGGGCGATCGACAACGTCCGCGTGGCCACTGCCCCGGTCGACGACGCCTGAACGGGAGGCTGTGCCGGACGCCGGACGCCGGACGCCGGACGCCGGACGCCGGACGCCGGGCCGTCCGGCAGAACGGGCGGTGTCGGCGCGTGCCGGGTGCCGAGCGCGGGGTGCCGAGTGCGGCGTGCCTGGGCGGGGGCGGCGCGAGCGCGGGGTGCCGGGCCGTCCGGCCGAGCGGGCGGTGTCGGCCAGTGCCGCCGTGCTGTGCAGAGGGGGCGGAACCGGCGTGCGCGCGGTCGGGGCGGGCGGGCCCCGGCGTCGCACGAGACGCTGTTGGCACGGGCCTGAGGGCCCGGCCCCGGCAGCCACCGGGAAGGTGCCGCCCCGCGCCCGGCGGCAGTGCCCGGGGAGTCCCGCCGCCCGCGACGGTGCCGGACCGGTCTGCTCGGGGGCGGGCGCGGAGACCCGTGCCCCGACCCGTCGCAGCCCGCACGCTTGGGGTGGTCGGGGCGTGAGCGCCGAGTCCACAGCGCTCGCCGACCGGAACGCCCGCCGACGAGGAAGACGGCGACGACAGTGCGGTCGATGCGCATCGGCTCCGGTCTCCTGCCCCACTTGCGACGGTCCGAGGGCGACGCGGTGGCATCCCGGGGCCGGTCGAGGCGCCCGCACTGCCGTGCGGTGCTCGGGGGCGCGCCTCTGCGAGTGCGCGGTCGCGGTCGGGGTCCCCTCGCGCCGGCCGAGGGCGACACGGCGGCATCCCGCGGCCGGTCGAGGCGCCCGCACCGTCGTGCGGTCCTCGGGGGCGCGTCCCTGCGAGTGCGCCGTCGCGGTCCGGGTCCCCCCGCGCCGTCACAGGCCGAGCACGACGAGTGCGGTGTCGTCGGTCGCTCCCGCGGGTGGGGTCAGGTCGGCCAGCAGCGCGTCGGCGAGCGCGTCGGGATCGCCACCCCGGTGCCGGGCCAGCGAGTCGGCGAGCCGGGCCAGGCCGGCGTCGATGTCCTCGCCGCGGCGTTCGACCAGCCCGTCGGTGTAGAGCACGAGGACGGAGCCCTCGGTGAAGGCGGTCTCGCGCTGGAGGCGATCGGCGTGTTCGGGACGGGCGCCGAGCGGGGGATCGGTGGCCCCGTCGAGGAAGTCCACGGTGCCGTCCGGACGCATCAGGGCCGCCGGGAGGTGCCCGGCGCTGCTGTAGGAGATGGTACGGCCGGTGTGGTCGATCACGGCCAGCGTCGCTGTCGTCGACTCGGCGCCGTCCACCGAGCGGGCGTACAGGTCGAGGGCCTCCAGTGCGCGGGCGGGGTGGTCGGCGACGCGGCAGGCGGCGCTGAGGGCGCTGCGCAGTTGGCCCATGACGCAGGCGGCGACCAGACCGGAACCGACGACGTCGCCGACGGCCACGGCGACGCGCCCGTCGGGCCGGTCCACCAGGTCGTACCAGTCCCCGCACACGTTGAGGAACCCGACCGCCGGCCGGTAGCGCACCGCGGCGTGCCGCAGTGGCAGCGGGTCGGGCACCGGCAGCATCGCCTCCTGCAGGTGCAGGGCGACCTCGCGTTCGCGGGCGTGGGCCTTGCGCAGCCGTTCGTTGACCTCCTGCAGCTCCCGGGCGCGTCGGTACAGTTCGGCCTCCAGCACCGTCGCCCGGCCGGCGGCGCCGCTGCGGCCACCGTGGTTGCGGACCAGCTCGGTGAGATCCTGCTCCCAGTGCAGCAGCCAGGCCACCCGCCCGTCGGCGCCGAGGACGGGGACGCAGACCGTACTCCAGTACCGCTCCTCCCAGACGCCCGGCCGGTCCGGCGACTCCACGTCGTAGCGGTGCAGCGTCATCGCGTCGCGTTCCCCGGTGGCCGCCACCCACCGCAGCGAGTCGCGCAGCTTGCGCATGCCCGTCACACCCGGATCCCGCGGGTCGTCCGGGAAGGCGTCGGCCAGACCGTGACCCACCACCTGGTCACGCCTGCGGCCAAGACCACGCAGGAACGCCTCGTTGACGTCGGCGTACTCGAGGCCGGGGGTGAACAGGGCGACCATGCTCGGCAGGGCCTGGAAGACCGCCTGGTAGTCGATCTCGGATTCCCTCACGATGCCACCTGCCCGCCACGCCGTGCCGATCACGTGTCCCTTCAACGATAGGCCCACCTGGCCCGACGTTCTCCCGGCACGGAATCACCTATTGGCATCGATAACATTCTCTGCCATAGTTCCAGCTACCGACGACCGACCCGGGTTCCGGGCACGGCCGCGTGTCGCCGATTTCTCGGCCGTGCGGAGACATCTCTCCTCCGCGCCACCCCTGTCAAGGAGGAGCTGTGAAGCGATCCACCATCCGTTGTGCCGGAATCGTCGGCGCCGTCGCGCTGACCCTCACGGTCGGCGGCTGCTCCGACTCCGGTTCCGGTTCCGGTTCCGGTTCGGACTCGGCATCCTCCGGAGGCAAGGCATCGATAACATTCTGGGGTTGGGCACCCGGCTACGAGGACGCGGTCAAGGCCTTCAACAAGTCCCACCCCGACATCAAGGTCTCGTACCAGTCGGTGCAGCCGGGCGCCAAGGGCGGCTACGAGAAGATGCTGAACGCGGTGAAGGCGGACAACGCCCCGTGCCTGGCCCAGGTCGGCTACGAGACCCTGCCCAGCTTCGCCGCACAGGGAGCGCTGACGGACGTCACCGAGCACGCCTCGGCGGACAAGGACGACTACCAGGAGGCCGCCTGGAAGTCCGTCACCCTGGCGGACCGCGTCTACGCGGCGCCCGTGGACACCGGCCCGATGGCCCTCTTCTACAACAAGAAGGTCTTCGACTCGCTCGACCTCAAGCCCCCCACCACGTGGGCCGAGTACGAGGCCGCGGCTGAGAAGATCCACAAGTCGGACCCGAAGCGGTACATCTCGGCGCCCTACCTCGACTACGACTACGCGGGCCTCGCCTGGCAGACCGGCGCGTCCTGGTTCGGCACCAAGGGCGACGCCTGGCAGGTCACCATGGACTCCGAGGCCAACAAGAAGGTCGCCGGGTACTGGCAGGGCCTGGCCGACAAGGGGCTGATCAGCGACGCCCCCATGTACGACCAGGCGTGGTACACGGGCCTCGGCAACGGCGACATCGCGACCGTCGTCGGTGCCGTGTGGCAGGCCGGTGTCATCAAGGGCGGCGCCAAGAGCGGCTCCGGGCAGTGGGCGGTGGCACCGCTGCCGCAGTGGAGCAAGGGAGACAAGCGGGTCGGCAACGCGGGCGGGTCCTCCACCGCGGTCCTCAAGGGCTGCGAGAACCCCGAGGCCGCCTGGGAGTTCGCGCACTGGCTGAGCACCGACCGCGAGGCCTTCGGCGACCTCGTCGACAAGGCCGCCCTCTACCCGGCCGCCAAGGACCTGCTCGACCTGCCGCAACTCAAGTCCGCCGACCCGTACTTCGGCGGCCAGAAGATCTACGACGTCTTCGCCGACGCCTCCGGCCAGGTCAACGCCTCCTGGACCTGGGGCCCGCTGATGACCAAGACCGCCGCCGACCTCAACGACGGGCTCGGCAAGGCCTGGGCCGGCGAGAGCACCATCGCGGACGCCCTGCGCACCGCGCAGGACAAGACGGTGGGCGAGATGAAGAAGCAGGGTCTTCAGGTCGCCGAGTAGTCGCCGAGCAGCAGACTCCCACCGGGCCGGAACGCCGGACCGGAACGCCGGACCGGAACGCCGGACCGGCCCGGTCCACCGCATCACAGTGAGGAAAGCGCCCGTGGCCAACGCCGCCGCTCTGGCGGACACCCGAAGCAGTAGCCGCACGACCGGTGCCCGACCGCCCGCGGACGAGCCCGGCCGCCGGCCGCGCCGCTCGCCGAAATGGCTGAGCCCGGTGCTCTTCTGCGCACCCTTCGCCGTCCTGTTCGCCGCCATGTACGTCGCGCCGATCGCCTACGCGGCCGTCGAGAGCCTCTACACCGTCAAGAGGTCGGGACTGGGCCTGACGGCGCCGACGGAGGTCTTCGACCCGCTCGCGAACTACACCCGCGCCCTCGACGACGGCGCCTTCCTCGACTCCCTCGGACGCGTCGCGCTGTTCGGCGTGGTCCAGGTGCCGCTGATGCTGGGCGCGGCGCTCCTGCTCGCCCTGCTCATCGACTCCCGGTCCGCGCGGGGCAAGGGCTTCTTCCGGCTCTCCAGCTTCCTGCCGTACGCGATCCCCGGCGTCAGCGCGGCGCTCGTCTGGTCGTTCATGTACTCGTCGCAGTCGAGCCCGATCAACCGGCTGCTGGAACCGGCCGGAATCAGCATCCCGTTCTTCGACTCCGAGCTGGTGCTGTGGTCGGTGGCGAACATCGTCACGTGGAGCTGGACCGGCTACAACATGATCATCATCTACGCGGCGCTGCAGTCGATCCCCGCGGAGGTGCTGGAGGCCGCCAAGGTGGACGGGGCCTCGGCCGTCCGGATCGCCTGGAGCATCAAGGTGCCGTCCGTGCGCGGCGCGCTCGTGCTCACCTCGGTGTTCTCCATCATCGGCTCGGCCCAGCTCTACAACGAGCCGACCGTACTGCGGCCGCTCTCCGACGGTGCCGTGTCCACGACCTTCACCCCGATCATGTCCGCGCAGAACGCGGTCGCGTCCGGCAACTACCCCTACGGCGCAGCCCAGTCGGTGATTCTCGCCGTACTCGTGGGCGCGGTGTCGTTCACGTTCTTCAGACTGACCAGCCGGGGAGAGCAGGGATGAGCGCGTTGAGTACGTCGAGCACCGGAACGCCCGTGGTCCGCGCGCGGCGCGACAGCGACCTGCCCAGCCGGCTGACCGTCATGGCGCTGCTCCTGCTGTCCGCGTTCTACTTCCTGTTCCCCCTGTGGTGGCTGCTGGTGTCGGCCACCAAGCCCTTCGGCGACCAGTTCTCCGGCACCGGCCTGTGGTTCGACGGCTTCGGCCTGTTCGACAACATCGCCCGCCTCAGCAGCCAGGACGACGGCATCTTCTGGCGCTGGATGCTCAACAGCATCCTGTACTGCGGCGTCGGCGCCCTGTTCGGCACGGCGTTCTCCGCGCTGGCCGGCTTCGCCCTCGCCAAGTACCGCTTCCCCGGGCGCGGCTTCCTGTTCGGCGTGGTGCTGGCGGCCGTGCTCATCCCCAAGGTCCTGTTCACGCTGCCGCTCTACCTGATGTTCTCCGGCGTCGGGCTCATCGACAACCCGTTGGCGGTCCTGCTGCCCAGCGTGGTCAGCCCGTTCGGGGTGTACCTCTCCCGGGTCTTCGCCGCGCAGACGGTGCCCGACGAGGTCATGGAGGCCGGCCGGCTCGACGGGGCGAGCGAGTTCCGCATCTTCCGGACCATCGGCGTACGGATGATGCTGCCCGCCCTCGTGACGATCTTCCTGTTCCAGTTCGTGGAGATCTGGAACAACTACCTGCTGCCCGCGATGGTCCTCGGCGACGACCGGCTGCAGCCGGTCACCGTGGGTCTGGTCGGCTGGAACGCCAGCCACGTCGCGGTGCCGCCCCCACTGGTCGTCATCGGGTCGCTGGTGTCCGTCGTACCCCTCCTGATCGCCTTCCTCGCGCTCCAGAGGTTCTGGCGCGCGGGCATGACCGCCGGAGCCGTCAAGTGACCACTTCCCCCCACGTCTCCCCTTCACTGCCGACGAGCACGGGCCCGGGTGACCGCACGACGGCCACCCTGACGTACGCCGACGGCACCCTGCTGCGCAACGGGCGCCCGCACCGCGTCCTTTCGGGCTCGCTGCACTACTTCCGGGTCCACCCGGAGCACTGGGCCGACCGGCTCCGGCGGCTGGCCGCCCTCGGCCTGAACACGGTCGACACCTACGTCCCCTGGAACTTCCACGAACGCACTGAGGGCGACATCCGCTTCGACGGCCCGCGCGACCTGGCCCGGTTCGTACGGCTGGCTCAGGAGGAGGGTCTTGACGTCGTCGTGCGGCCCGGACCCTACATCTGCGCCGAGTGGGACAACGGCGGTCTGCCCGCCTGGCTGACCGGCACTCCGGGCATGCGGCTGCGGGCGTCCCACGGCCCGTTCCTCGAAGCGGTCGACCGCTGGTTCGACGCGCTGATCCCACGCGTCGCGGAACTCCAGTCCGGCAGGGGCGGCCCGGTCGTGGCCGTGCAGATCGAGAACGAGTACGGCAGCTACGGCGACGACCGCGCGTACGTCCGCCACATCCGCGACGCCCTCGTAGCCCGCGGCATCACCGAACTCCGCTACACCGCCGACGGGCCGACCCCGCTGATGCAGGACGGCGGTGCCCTGCCAGGCGAACTGGCGGCGGCGACCTTCGGCTCACGTGCCGACGAGGCCGCGGCGCTGCTGCGCTCGCGCCGGTCCGGGGAGCCGTTCTTCTGCGCCGAGTTCTGGAACGGCTGGTTCGACCACTGGGGCGAGAAGCACCACGTCCGGTCGGCGGCGAGCGCGGCCGAGGACCTCGGCGGCATCCTCGACGCGGGCGGCTCCGTGAGCCTCTACATGGCGCACGGCGGCACCAACTTCGGGCTGTGGGCGGGCGCCAACCACGAGGGCGGCGCCCTCCTGCCGACCGTCACCAGCTACGACTCGGACGCCCCCATCGCCGAGAACGGCGCCCTGACCCCGAAGTTCTTCGCCCTGCGGGACATGCTGACCGCGCTCGACGACGCCGCAGCCCGGCGCCCGCTGCCGGCCGACCCACCGCTGCTGGCACCCCGCGACCTGCCGGTCGTCCCGCACGCGGCCCTGCTCGACGCCCTGCGGGCGACGGCCGAGCCCGTGACCGCACCGCTGCCGCCGAGCTTCGAGGAACTGTCCCTGGCCTCCGGCCTGGTGCTCTACGAGGCCGAGCCGCTGCTGCCACCGGGGGACCACGAGGTGACCGTCACGGGTCTGCACGACCGCGCCCAGGTGTTCGTCGACGACACACCCGTCGCCGTACTGGACCGCGAGAGCGCCTCTTTCACCGTCACCGGCACCGGAGCACGGGTCCGGCTGGCGCTGCTGGTGGAGAACCAGGGACGGATCAACTACGGTCCGCTGCTCGGCCAGGGCAAGGGCATCCTCGGCGGGGTCCGGGTGGAACGCCGGCTGGTGCACGGCTGGACGACGCGCCCGCTGCCGCTGGACGCGTGGACGCCGCAGGACCTCGCCCGCGTCGCCGCGGCGGCCCCGCCGGACGGGCGGTCGGGCCTGGCCACCGCCGTCCTGTCCGTGGCCGAACCCGCGGACACCTTCGTCGCCCTGCCCGGGTTCGGCAAGGGGTTCCTCTGGGTCAACGGCACCCTGCTGGGCCGCTACTGGGAGATCGGCCCCCAGACCACCCTCTACCTGCCCGGTCCGCTCCTGCGCCCCGGCGACAACACCCTGACCGTGCTGGAACTCGAACGCCTCGGCGACCGCGTCACCCTGCACGAGGGCCCCGACCTCGGACCGGCGGAGGAGTACGTCGAGACCTTCGACTGACGTCGACGCGTTCCCGTGCCCCGTGCCCGGCGGGGCACGGGGCACGGGAACGAACCTCGGCCGTCCGGCTCGAGGCAGCGGTCTCCGCCCGCGCCGCCGCCGTTGAGCTGGGCGGACAGACCGTCCGGGCCTGTTCCTGACCGTGCTGCCGCTGTCGTGGCTCACCGCCTCGTGCAGCACCGAGAGTTGAGGCGGCGGGCGGGGCGCAGGACCGGAGCGGGCGCGGAGACCCAGCGGCCTCCGCGCCCGCCTCAGGTCGCCGCGTGCTTCCCCGTCAACCGTGCCGCAGCACGGCCGGTTCGGACAGGAGCCCCGTGACGCGGCCCACCATCGCGAGCCGTTCGTCGACAGCGGCGTGCCCGGGGACCTGGATCTTCGCCCCCGTGTAGGAGAACGCGCCCTGTGCCGCCCGCAGACACCGGCGGACCTCGGCGGCGTTCATGAGGGACGTGGGCTCGTCCTCGGTCAGCGGCAGGTGCGCGTCCGCCCACGGTCCGCCGAACTCGTTCGCAACCGGGGCGGCGCCGGAGAACATGACCCCTTCCAGCAGGCCCTCGGCGGCCAGCCTGTCGATCTGGGCGAGGGGCCGGGCAGGGTCCTGTGCCTCGACGGCCGAGCGGCCCCAGTTGACGGTGATGCCGATTCCCCCCTCGCGCGCGAGGGGGATCTCCTCGTCCAGCGGCAGGAACCGCTTCTCGCCGGGGACGGCCGGAGAGTACGCGTCGCAGTGCTCCAGGACGAGCCGGGTCGACCAGCCGCCCGCGGCGGCCTCGCTCGCCGCGATCTCGTCGAGGGAGCGCGCGAACTCCTCCGGCACCGCGGTCGTCGACGGCGCGGTGTGGATGTGCAGGACGGAGACGGACTGCTCACCGGTGAGCTGGTTCAGCTCCTCGGCGGTGACGCGGGCCTCGTGGAGGAAGGCGAGCGCCGCCCGCCGCCCGTCGTCGTCCCCGGAGGCGAGGCCGAAGGTTGCCGATGCCGCCACGCGCACCATGGTGCCGGGAATGAGGGTGATCACCGAACCGGTGAAGCGGCCGCGCAGTTGTCCGGCCGGCCAGTTGGCGTCCTCACCGAGCCCGTCCCGGAACGGGAGCTCCAGCCCGTCCGCGATTCCCCGGTCGGCGAGTCCCTCGTAGAAGCGCTCCTGGTCGGCACGGAGGGCGGGCAGCGCCGCGTACGCGCCCACCAGGACGGGCCGTTCTGTCTTCATGGTGTTGGTCTCCGATGCTCATGCTGCTGCCGAGGTGTTCTCGGGTGCTGTCGTAGTGTCGCCGCCCCGCCGGTCACGGCCCCGTCGCTCTCAGGGCCCGCCCGATGGGTTCGTAGTGAGCCGTGACCGCCGCCTGGAAGGCCGCGACGTCGCCCGCCTCGGCCGCGTCGAGCATGAGCCCGTGCGCGCGTGCCGTCTGGTTCATGTCCGCCGCGACGGAAAGCCCCAGCGTGGGGACCACCACGGTGTGCACCTCCCAGAACGCGCTGACGAGCTGTCCGACCAGCGCGTTGTCGAGCCGTGCCAGCAGCCCGGTGTGGAACGCGCGGTCCTGCCGCGGGAAGGTGTGCCCCGCCGCGGCCGCGGCGACCATCTCGTCCACGAGCGCGTGCAGCTCCGGGTTGGCGGTGCCGGCCAGGCTCGCCACGATGCGCTCGGCCATCCCGTGGTCGAGCGCCTGGCGGACCTCGACCACGTCCCGCAGCGCACGCAGGTCGTCGCCGGGACTGAGTACCCCGCGGAAGACGAGCATCTCCACCAGCGCGTCGAGCGACATGGCGCCCACATACGTGCCGTGGCCGTGGCGGACCTCGACGATGCCGAGCGTCGACAGAGCGCGGATCGCCTCCCGCACGCTGGAGCGGGAGACACCGAGACGCTCGCAGAGCCCGGCCTCGGTGGGCAGGGGATCTCCCGGACGCAGGCCCTCGACCAGTATGAAGTCCTTGATCCGGCCCGTGAGGGTCGCTCGCCGAGAGGTGTCCGCGTCGAGTGCCGCACCGGGGACGGGCGTCCCGAGGCTCCGCTGTCGTGCGGTCATCTTTTGACCCTTTCCGTTCGCGGTCCTATGGTGATGCCACTCAAGATAAGACATCAGACGTTCGGATTTGGTGTTCAGCGTCGAGCAGCGCCGACCGTCGACGAAAAAGCCGGAGCGCCAACGTGGCCACGTCCACCTTCCGCGGCATCGTGCCGCCCGTTCTCACGCCCCTCACCCCCGAGGGCGAGATCGACACCGCGTCGTTGGAGCGCCTGGTGCGCCATCTCGTGGACGCCGGCGTCCACGGACTGTTCGTGCTGGGGTCGACGGGAGAGGTCGCCTACCTCACCGACGCCCAGCGGGACCTCGTGGCACGCACCGCGGTCCGCGCGGCGGACGGCCGGGTCCCCGTGATCGGCGGAGCGATCGATCTCACCACCGCCCGCGTCGCCGACCGGGCCAGGGCGCTCGTCGGCGCCGGGGCCGACGCGGTCGCGGTGACCGCGCCGGTGTACGCGATCAACGACATGGCCGAGATCGAGCGACACCTGCGCGCGGTCGCCGCGGCCGTCGAGGTGCCGGTGCTCGCCTACGACATCCCGGTACGGGTGCACCGCAAGCTGCCCGCGGACCTGCTGGTGCGCCTCGGCGGCGAAGGCGTGCTCGCCGGTGTCAAGGACTCCTCGGGCGACGACGTGGCGTTCCGCCGCCTCGTCGCGGCGAACGCCGCCGCCGGGTCGCCCCTCGCCCTGTTCACCGGCCACGAGGCCGTCGTCGACGGCATGCTCCTGCTGGGCGCGGACGGTGTGGTGCCGGGACTCGCCAACGTCGACGCCGCGGGCTACGTCCGCCTGTGGGACCTCGCCCAGGCCGGGAAGTGGGACGACGCCAGGGCGGAGCAGGACCGGCTGGCCGCCCTCTTCGAGATCGTCTTCCAGGCCCGGGACCGCTCGGGCGACGCGGCCGGAGTCGGGTCGTTCAAGGTCTCGGCACACCGCCAGGGCCTGATCGCCTCCACGACGATGGCCTTCCCCGTGGAGGCGCTCGACGGGGAGACCGCGGACCGCATCGCGGAGATCACGCGCGCCGCGGGACTCCTGGATGGCTGAGGTCACCCCGGGCGGCGCCGGGGCCGGTGCCGGGAACGGTGCCGTCGTCGGCGTCGATCTCGGTGGCACCAAGATCGCCGCGGCGACGGTGGACGAGCACGGGAAGGCCGGCCGCGTGCACACGATGCCGACACCCGCCCCGGACGGGCCCGCCGCCGTACTCGACGCGGTCGCGTCGCTCGTGCGCGACGTCCTGGCCGAGTCCGGTACGGGGCTGCGGGCCCTGGGCGTCGGGGCGGCGGGGGTGATCGACTCGGGGCGCGGCGTCGTCGTGTCCTCGACCGACACCTTCCCCGGCTGGCCCGGCACCGACATCGCCGGGGGCCTGCGCACCCGCCTGGCCCCGCTCGCGGCCGGTGACGGGCTCGTCGTGACGGTGCAGAACGACGTCGACGCGCACGCCGCGGGCGAGGCGTGGCGCGGGGCCGCGGCAGGGTCCGGAAGTGTCCTGCTCGTGGCCGTGGGCACCGGGGTCGGTGCCGCTGTCGTACGCGACGGCCGTCCGCTGCGCGGCGCGCACCACCTGGCCGGCGAGGCAGGCCACATCCCCGTGCCCGGCGCCGAGGGCCTGCGCTGCCCGTGCGGTCGCACCGGCCACCTGGAGGCCGTCGGGGCGGGGCCGGCGATCCACCGGCGCTACCTCGAACTCGGCGGCCACCCCGCCTGCCCGGACGCGCGCGACGTCGTCGCGCGGGCCGAGGGCGGCGACGACCTCGCCGCCCGCGTGGTCCGCGCGGCCGGGGAAGCGGTCGGGCGCGCGATCGCCGGAATCGTCACCGTCCTCGACCCCGAGACCGTCGTCGTCGGCGGCGGGGTCGCCCAGGCCGGCGAACTCTGGTGGTCGGCGCTCGAGGGGACGCTGCGGTCGGAGGTGGTGGACGCGCTGGCCGGGCTGCCGGTGGTGCCCGCGGCGCTGGGCGGCGAGGCGGCCGTCGTCGGCGCCGCGCGCGATGCCTGGAGCACGACCACGACCATGGCCATGGCCATGTCGAGCAGCGAGGAGAAGAGACCATGACGGACCCGCGACCCACTCCGGTGAACGGCCGGAGCGTGCTCGACGCGATGCGCGGACGTCTCACGGTGTCCTGCCAGGCGTACCCGGGCGAGCCCCTGCGCGATCCACGCACCACGGGCCAGATGGCGCGGGCCGTCGTCGCAGGCGGTGCCGCGGCCGTGCGCGCCCAGGGCATCGAGGACGTGAAGGCGGTCGTCGCGGCCGTCGACGTGCCCGTGGTCGGCCTGTGGAAGGAGGGCGCCTCCGGGGTGTTCATCACCCCGACGCTGGAGCACGCGCTCGCCGTCGCCCGGGCCGGGGCCCATGTGGTGGCGCTCGACGGCACCCGCCGGCCGCGCCCGGACGGCCGGACGCTCGCGAAGACGGTCGAACTGCTCCGCGCCGAGACCGGCGTCCTGGTCATGGCGGACTGCGGCTCCGTGGACGACGCCAGGGCCGCCGAGGACGCCGGCGCGGACCTCCTCGGCACCACCCTCGCCGGCTACACCGGGGAACGCCCGAAGACCGAGGGACCCGACCTCGAACTGCTCGACGAGGTGCTGGCGTGGAGCAGCCTTCCGGTCGTCGTCGAGGGGCGCGTCCACACGCCCGCCCAGGCCGCCGCCGCGCTCGGACGCGGGGCGTTCAGCGTCTGCGTGGGCACGGCCATCACCCACCCCACGACCATCACCGGCTGGTTCGTCGACGCTCTGTGACGCGGGGCACGGCCGTGTGCGGCCCGCCTCCCGAAGGGGCGGGCCGCACACGGCTGCTGACTCAGCGGGCGTCGGCGGGGCGCTCGCCCGGCGGGTAGCCCGTGGGAAGGTTCACGGGCACGCCGTACACGCGCATCTCGGCGGCGGCCGCGTAGGGCTGCTTGTTGAGCGCGTCGAGTGCGGTGAACCGCACGTAGGAGGCGCGGACTTGGTCGAAGGAGACGCGCTGGGTCTGCGTGACGTCCTTCAGGGTGCCACTGGCCACCGTCGTCCAGTCCTTGCCGTCGTCCGACACGGCGACCTCGTAGTCGCCGACGCGTCCGTTCTGACCCCCGCTCTGCCGGCCCAGGTAGCCGAACCCGTCGATGTCGGCGGCGCCGCCGAGCTTCAGCGTCACCCAGTGCGGATACGGCGCCTGGGAGGCGGTGTAGTCGGTGTGCCAGATGGTGCCGGCGTCACCGTCGAGGACGTTGGACACCGGCCCCTCGGCGGCCCCCGAGGAGGTGTTCTCCGAGTCGGCGGTCGCGGTCATCGAGCCGGGCGCGAGCACCGGTTCGTCGGTCAGTGCGGCGCCCCCGTCCACGGAGACCGTCTTGATGGCTCCCGCGTGGGCGTAGGTGGCGGTCACCGTCCAGTCGGGCGAGGTGTCCGTGGCGTCGGCCGGCGGGGTGAGGAGCCAGTTGGTGCGGACGGTCGCGCCGGGCTTCACGCTCTCGAAGAGGTTGCCGTTCTTCTCGGTCACCTCGGCCTTCCAACCCTCGGGCAGGCCGTTGAGCGCGATGCCGACGTTGGTGGCGTCGGCGGACTCGTGGTTGGTGAACGTCGTGACGTACTCACCGGGCACCCCGGGGCTCAGCTCGGCGCCGGACGGGGCGGTGACCCCGGCGCAGGCGGCGCCGCCCTCGGCCTTGCCCAGGTCGGTGACGGTGAAGTCGTCGAGGACCAGGTCGGTGCCCCGGGCGCTGCCGAGTTTGCGCAGCCCGACCCAGGTGTCTCCGCAGCCGGCGATGATCTCGCGGGAGTAGGTCGCGGTGTCCAGGGCGGGTTCGAGGACGTCGCGGGTGATGTCCCGGGAGGTGGTCTTTCCGTCGGCGACCCGGTCCGCGCCGGTGACCCAGGCCCACTGGCCCTGGATGTTGGTCTGGTAGGAGAAGGAGACCTTGTACGTGTGGCCCTCCTCGAACGGCACCGTGGCGGGGGTCGTGCGGTGGACCAGTCCCGTGTTCTCCGCGTGGGACTTCAGCGAGTGCCGGCCGGCCAGTACGTCGTCGACGGCCTTGCCCTTCAGCGAGCCGGAGTCGTAGGGCGAGTAGGTGTTCTTCCACTCCTTCTGGCTGTAGGGCTCGTGCAGGTCGCTGATGCTCGTGCGCGGGTCGGTGACGCCGCCCGCGTCGCCCTTGACGAACGGTCCCCAGCCGGGCTGGTTGCCCTCGAAGTCGTCGCGGGCGACGACGGTGCCGTCCTCGGAGCGGGGCAGGGGTGCGGTGGTGTCCGCCATGACGCGTATGTCGTCCAGAACGACCGGGGCGCTGCCGGCGACGGCGCCCAGCTCCACGGCGACCGTGCCACCGCGCGGCGCGGTGAAGGCGACGGAGGCCCGCTGGGAGTAGGTGTCCCGCTTCTCGTCGGACGCCATCTTGTTCTGCGCCGGTGTGATGTCGAAGGTCTTCGTCTCCGTGTCCTTGCCGCCGCGCACCCGCAGCGTCGTGGCCCGGCGTTCGCCGGGGCCGATCTCGACGTCGGCGGAGAGCGTGTACCGCTTGCCCGGCGTCAGGCCACGGACCCGCTGCGAGATGCCGGAGGCACCGTCGCCCAGGCGCACCACGTTGTCGCCGTTGTCGGCCCGGACGATCTCGGCGCCGCCCCGCGCGTTCCAGTCGTCCAGGTCCCCGGCGTTGAAGCCCGGGTCGGACAGCCCGGTGTACTGGCCGTAGTGGGCGGTGCGGTGAGGTGCCTTGCCGCCGTTCGGCACGAGGACGTAGGGCTGCCCCTTCTCGGCGGTGAGCGTCACCCGTCCGTCGTGGGCCTTCACCCGGGTCTTCTTCGCCCGGCCCTGGTCGGTGAGTTCGTAGAGGGTGAAGTTCTTGTTGCCCGCGAACTGGTCGGTGAGTTCGAAGGTGTGCTCGCCGCCGGAGGCGCTGTAGAAGTACATCTTGTCGGCGTCACTGGGCGAGGAAGTGCCGTTGCCCTTCTTCGTGTCGCCCGTGTCGCCCGTGTTGCCGGTGTTGCTCGTGTTGCCCCAGGGCAGCAGGTAGGTGTCGCCCTTGAGGACTTCGGTGCCGTCCATGGAGATCCGGCGCTCGCCGTCGACGGACTTCACGCTCACCCCGCCGGTGAGCTTCGCGGACTTGCCGAGGTCCCAGTCCATCACCTGGTAGTGCTGGAGGAACTTGGTCGGCAGGTTGTCGGTCCAGATGTTGCGGTAGAAGGCGTTCCAGTCGTCGTGACCGGTCCAGCCCTCGAACTCGACGATGTTGGCGCCGCCGAGCAGCGGGTCGACGTTCCAGACGTCGCGGTCGGAGTTGGCCATGAACCGGACGATGTTCGAGTCGATGCCCTTGTTGGTGGCGCCGCCGTAGTTCTTGTCGGCGGCCCAGTGCGACCACACCGAGGTGCCCTCGAACTTGTACGCCCACTCGGTGGCGACCTCGAAGCCCATCTTGCGCAGTTCGGCCGCCAGTCCGTCGGCGAGCCAGCCGCTGGAGTAGTAGGCGTCGATGTAGACGGTCTTGATGCCCGGCGCGTCCTTGCGGAGCTGCTTGAACCGGTCGAGGATGGCGCCGGTGCCCAGGTCCTCGCGCTGGTTGATGTGGTAGGCCTGGTTGAGCCAGTCCCAGCCGTTGGCCTGGCCCTCGACCATGTCCTCGGTGAAGGACTTGGCCTGGGCGTAGGCCTCGGTGGCGTTGACGTGGACGGCGAAGTCCGCGTTGTAGTCGGCGCCGGTGCGGGTGAGCCGGTTGATGTCCTTCCAGCCGCCCGCGCGGACGTTCTGGTTGCCGCCGTAGTCGGGGTGGGCGGAGTCGTGGCCCTCGCTGGCGTAGCCCTTTTCCAGCACCCACTGGCCGAGGTTGTCGGTGGCCATGGAGATGCGCTTGGTGTTGTCCAGCGTCTTCAGGAACGGGTTGGTGGCCTGGCTCGCGAAGTTGAACGGGATCCGCTGGACCACGCGTTCGGGCACCCGGTCCGCGCCGAGCGGACGCTGCATGTGCTCCCGGTGGGCGATGGCGCCGTCCTGCCAGTCGACCGTGCCGTCCTTGTTGGCGTCGGCGGCGAGGACCACGGTCGCCCGGGGCAGCTCGTAGGTGTCGACCCGTGGATCGGTGGCGCCGTCGGGGTGGTAGGTGTAGGTGCCGACGGACAGCTCGGCCCGGCGCCGGCCGTCGCCCGCGTCGACGATGCGGGACTGCAGGCGGGTGTTCCAGTTGGTGTTGTCGTCCTGCGGCGAGTCCTCGGTCGCGTTGGTGACGATGCCCGCCGAGAGCTGCGCGTTGCCGACGAACGCGTACGGGGTGCCCACGGGCCCCTTGTCCGGGGCGGTGTCGCCGGTGATGGGGATGAAGCGGTCGGCGGTCGTCGTCGAGTCCGTGGAGATCTTCGTCCGGGCGAGGTTGGCGCCCGGCTCGTCGGAGTCCACGGAGACCAGGGACTGACCGGGGATCGCGAGGGTGCGTACGGTCGCGGCGGCCCTGCCGGAGATCTTCTCGACGGCGAAGACGACCGTCGTCTCCTCGGTGACCGTGATGGTGGAGGTGATCGTGAGACCGGGCAGGTCCTCGAAGGTGGAGGTGTAGGTCGCCCGGCCGCCCTTCGCCTTCATGGTGGTGGTGGCGCGGTGGGCCTTGCCGTTGATCGTGAAGCTGTCCAGGGCGGAAGCCCGCCCGTCGAGGTGGCGCTCGCCCAGCCGGTAGGAGATGACCTGGGGGAACTCCTTGGCCACGGTGACCGTCAGCCCGCCCCGGCTCAGCTCCACCGGCGTCCCCGCCGGCTCTGCCGCCAAGATGGCTCGGGACGGGGCCGCGCCCGCGGGCACGGTGGCGGCCGACAGCAGACCGGCGGTGAGGCCCAGCGCCGCCGCGACGGCGACGGCGCCCGGACGCGGTACTCGTCTGCGTCCGGGCGGGCGCGATGCGGCGGATGTCGGGATGTCCACTGGGTACTTCCTCCTCGAATCGGACGACGGGGGGAACGGTGGCGAACCGGGCGCAGTGGGCCGTCCTGCGTGGTCACCACGATTGTTATCGCTGCCACGACGCGGCTCGTCCGTCTCCTGGCTAGCGGCTGTGGCGGTCGGTAGGTGACCGACGCAACCGGAGTCACGTGCTGGCGGGAACTATGGCAGAGGTTGTTATCGATGCCAATAGGGCTTGCGCGGCTAGACTGCTGGGCAGGACCATCACCTGCGACCCGGCGGCACCGGCCGCGGGCTTCTGGAGAGGCGAGCGATGTCATCGGAAACACCGGGAGCCGGCAGGACGCCCGTGAGCAGCCGGACGGCCGACGACGGCGCCGCGCGGCAGCCCGGGATGACCGACGTCGCCCGGCTCGCCGGGGTCTCCGCCCAGACGGTGTCCCGGACGCTGGCCGGTCACCCCAACGTCCAGCAGGCGACCCGCGCCAAGGTGCTCGCCGCCGTCGAGGAGTTGGGTTACCGCAAGAACAACGCGGCACGGATGCTGTCGTCCGGGCGCAGCCGGACGATCGGCGTCGTGACGCTGCGGACCACCTTCTACTCCCGCGCGAACCTGCTCTTCAGCATCGAGGCCGCGGCGCGCGAGGCCGGGTACGCGGTCAGCACCGCCGCCACCGCGTCCCTGGACACCGCCGCCATCGAGGGCGCGCTGTCGCGGCTGGCGGAGCAGGACGTCGAGGGCGTCATCCTCTCAGTGCCGCTGGTGCACGTGAGCCCCAGGATCGAGCAGCTCACCCGCTCGGTGCCGACCGTCACCGTCGACGGGTCGAGGACACCGGCCACCGAGATCGTCGCCGTCGACCAGACCCTGGCGGCCCGCCTGGCGACCCGGCACCTGATCGAGCTGGGCCACGAGACCGTCTGGCACGTCGCGGGACCCCAGGAGTGGCTCGACGCCGCCAGCCGCAGCGCCGGCTGGCGCGACACCCTGGAGGAGGCGGGACTGTCCGTGCCACCGGTGCTGGAGGGGGACTGGACCCCCGCCTCCGGGTACCGCAACGGGCTGGTTCTCGGCAAGATCCCCGACGTCACGGCGGTGTTCGTGGCCAGCGACGAGATGGCCTTCGGGGTGATCCGGGCCCTGCACGAGCTCGGCCGCAGGGTGCCGCGGGACATCTCGGTCGTCGGGGTGGACGACATCGCACTCGCCGAGTACTGCTCGCCCTCGCTGACCACGGTGGCCCAGCCGTTCGCCGAGATGGGTGCCCTCGCGGTCGCCCACCTGCTGCGGCACATCGCGGACCCGGACGCGGCGCCGGAACCCGCCTCCGTCGAACCCGAGCTGGTCGTGCGCGCCAGCACCGGACGGGCCGACGCTCCCGACCGACGCGGGCCGTGAGCACGGCCTGTCGCGACCAGAACTGATCCTCTGCGCAACGGGATTCCTCTCTTCGCGTGGGGCTCCGGGACGGCGGGGGTGATGGTGGCCGGGCGGTGGCGGTGGCGCCTACGGTGCGGAGAGCCCTGCGCGCCCGGCCGGCGCCCGGAGCACGGTGAGTTCGGCCATGCTGGTGAACGGGCCGCCGTTCGTCGCGGACAGGGCGCGGAAGCGCACGTGCCGGGCGGTCGTCGGCGCGAAGGTCACCTGCTTCTCCGTCTGGTCGTCGGCGAAGGCGCCGCGGGCCACCGTGCGCCAGGTCCGACCGTCGTCGCTCACGCTGAACTCGTAGTCGCCCACCCGGCCGTTGGTGCCGCCGTCCTGCCTCGGGAGGTAGCGGAAACCGGCGAGACGGTGGCGGGCACCGGTGTCGACGGTGATCTCGTGCGGCGGGGCGTCGGGGGTGGGGGAGTAGGCGGTGTGCCAGTGGGTGTACGGGTTGTCGTCGAGTGCTCGCGTCGCGGCGCCCGGCTCCTGCTCGGTCTCCTCGCTGTCCACGGACGTCACCCGCATGGAGGACTTGGGCAGGGCGGTGGGCTCACCCGGCGCCGGGCCGCCGATGGCGTCGGCGCGCGCGAAGAACTCCCACACCGTCGTGGAACGCGGGCCGCCCCAGGAGCGCTCCGCGAGGATCTGGAGCGGGCGCCGGGCGAAGAAGTCGAACCACTCGGGACTCTGTTCCTCCGCCTTGTCCGACCAGCGGGCGACCTTGTAGCCGGTGACGTTGTCCGGCGCCGGGAACGCGTAGTCCTCGTAGACGGCGCGTACATCGACATAGCCGTAGTCGCCGATCTTCCGGCCGAAGCCGGGGGACACGTACAGGCGTTGCTCCGGCGTCGCCACGACACGGTAGCCCTGCTCGGCGAGGGCGGAGGGGTCGTCGCTGACCCAGGTGTCGAACACGATGTTCTTGTCGGGCGCGATGCTGCTCTTCTGCCCGTAGACGTTCCACCACTCCCACGCCTCGGTCGTCTTCCCGTGGCCGCGGACCTGGCGGTTGAGGGTGTTGAGGAAGTCCACGAACACGTCGCCCGGGTAGGCGAAGCCGCGTTCCTTCTGGTAGGCGACCAGTTCGGGGCAGGCGTACTTGGCGGGGTCGTAGCCGATCTCGTCGCCGCCGACGTGGAAGTACTCGCTGTCGAACATGGGGATGATCTCGTCGAGCAGCTCGCGGACGAAGTCCCGGGTGTGTTCCTTGGTGATGTCCAGGGTCCAGCCGCCCTGTTCACCGCCCGGCCACTGCGCCTTGTCCATCGACTCGCAGGAGAACCGCAGCGAGGGGTCGTAGGTGGTGATCGGAGTGGCGTGACCGGGCAGGTCGACCTCCGGGATGATCTCCACGTGGTAGCGGCGCGCGTAGTCCTGCAGTTCGCGCAGGTCGGCCGCCGAGTACGACTCCTCGGCGGCGAGACCCGGGAACTTCTCCGTCCGGATGCGGAAGCCCCGCCAGTCGGTCAGGTGCAGGTGGAAGGTGTTGAGCTTCTGCCAGGCCATCAGCCGTATCTGCGACTTGAGGTGGCTCACCGGGTAGAACTTGCGGCCCACGTCGAGCATCTGGGCGCGCTGCCCCATCCGCGGCCAGTCGCGCGCCGTGCCCCGGGGGACACGGGAACGGTCGGGGTCGGCCTTGAGGATCTGCTGCACGGTCTGCGTGCCGTAGAAGACGCCGGTCGGTGTGGGGGCCTCGAGGGTCAGGGCGGAGGCGGACGTCAGGCGGTAGCCCTCCGGGCCCAGCGCTTGGTCTTTCGTGCGCGTGGTGAGGAGCACGTCGCCGCGACGCGGGACTCCTTCGGCCACGGGGACGCTACGGCCCGACAGGGCGGACAGGTCGGTGGCGAACGTCCTTGCGGTGTCGGCGAGTTCACCGGCCTGCGCGCGGGGGACGACGACGCGGCTGTGCCGGGTCAGCCGCCAGTCGCCCTGGTCGCCCCGCCACTCCTGGAGGCTGGGGACCACGGCGGGAGCGGGGTTGGCCGCCTTCGGACTTGGGGCGGCCGCCGTGGCCGAGGACGATGCCATGAGCGGCAGGAGCAGGGCCCCGACGGCGAGCGCGGCCATGGCGCACGGCGTACGGCGCGCCCGGCCCCTCATCGCAGGTCCACGCGGTCGCCGGTGACTGTGGAGGTGGTCCGGACGCCGTCGGGGGCGAGACCCGTCACGGTGAGCTCGGGGACGAAGGAACCCCGCGCGACGTCGGCTTCGCCGCGGTTGCCGTGGGCGCTGTGACCGCCGTGGCCGGCGGCGTGCGCGCGGACGGTGGTCGGCCCGGCCGCGAGCAGGGCCGTGGTGAGCAGTGCGGTGGATCGGCGTGGCATCAGTGCGATCACTCCCTTTGCAGGCGTCGCGGCGCGAGTCGGACGCGCGGTACGTGCCCGAGGCGAGCCGCGATACCTGACATCAGACGTCGTATGTAAACGCGGGAGGAAACCTATTGAGGTGTAGACCACCCGTCAAGGTGTCGCGGACGGATCCGCCAACTCGGCCCGCACGGTCTTGCCGCCCGGTGGATGGGGGAGCGTCTCCCAGCGGTCGGCGAGCGCCTCGACGAGCGCGAGGCCGCGACCTCCGGTGCCGAGCGGTGCGTCGGGCACCGCGTTCGCGTGCGGAGCCGGCGGCCACTTGTCCCCGCGCGCGTCGGTGACGTCGATGCGGAGGCGGCCGCGTGGGGCGTCGAACACGAGGGTCAGGCGGAAGTCGCGGCCCGGCAGGTGGCCGTGGAGCACGGCGTTCGCCGCCAGTTCCGCGACGACCGTCTCGGCATGCTCCACCAGGCCCTGCGGAGCGCCCCACGACCGGAGTCGGCCCACGGTGAGCAGCCGGGCGAGCCGGGCGCCGCGTCGCGTGGAGGAGAGCAACTGCGTGAAGGTGAGGTGGGGTGCGGTGAGTTGGGGAGTGGGTTGGTTCATGGGGCGAGGGTGGCGTGCGGCCACGGCCTGTCGCGAGGGCCGCGCTCCGTACGCGGAGTCAGCGTACGGGCACGAAGAGTGGACGGTACGCAGGTCCGGCCGCCACGCTGAGCGGTGAACGTGCTGGTGCCGACAGGGCTGGAGAAAGGGGCGGCGGATGGACATCGTCGAAGTCGAGGGGGAGGCCGGGCCCGAAAGGGCGGCCGGACCGGAAGGGGAGGCGGTGGAGAGCGCCGATGTCCGGGCGGTTCCGGCGGGGGAGTGGGAGCGGGAGCCGCATCCGTCGGACAGTCTGCGGACGTTCGGCGCCGTGGTCCAGGCACTGCGCGAGCACGCGGGTCTCAGCCGGGTCGACCTCGGCACCCGGGTCCGGTACTCCAAGCACACCGTGGAGTCGGTGGAGTTGGGGCGCCGGATGCCGGACCAGGCCTTCGTGGAGCGGGCCGAGGAGGCGCTGGGCAACACCGGAGCGCTGCGCAGGGCCGCGCGGCATCTGACGCGGGGGGAGGCGGGGTTCGCGGCGTGGTTCCGGCGGTGGGCCCGGCTGGAGCGGGAGGCGGTGAGCCTGAGTACGTACGAGTGCAGGCTGGTGCCGGGGCTGTTGCAGTCGGAGGCGTACGCGCGGGCGGTGTTCGACAACAGCATCCCGTTGCTGACCGACGAACAGGCGCAAGAGCGGGTCACCGCCCGCATGGAGCGGCAGACCATAATGCGGGAGCGGCCGACCGTGCCCTTCGGCTTCATCGTGGAGGAGTCGGTCCTGCGGCGCGGGCTGGGCGGCGCGCGGGTGCAGGCGACCATGCTGGACCATGTGCTCGAACTCACGGCGCCGCGCAATGTGACGGTGCAAGTGGTGCCGTTGGAGCTGGAGTTCCATGGGTGTCTGGACGGGCCCGTTCAACTGGTGGAGACCTCGGAGGGACGACGGCTCGGCTACTCCGAGGGGCAGCAGAACGGACGGCTGATCTCCGACGTGAAAGAGGTGAGCCTGCTCTGCCGACGCTATGACACACTGCGCTCGCAGGCCCTGAACCCCAGAGAATCCAGGGACCTGCTGGAGCGACTGCGAGGAGAGCTATGAGCAGCGGCAGCGGTACGTCGGAACTCGCCTGGTTCAAGTCCAGCTACAGCGGCACTCAGGGCGACAGTTGTGTGGAGATCGCGTTCGCCGAACAGGCCGTCCGCGTACGGGACTCCAAGGATGTCACCCGTCCGGACTTCGCGGTCGGCCCGGCGAGCTGGGCCCGGTTCGTGCGGTTCTCGTCGGGGCACCGCGAGGACTGAGGCGAGGTCACGGTGGGCTGTGCCCACCGTGACCGGCCCGTCCGGTCAGTTCGCGGTGCCCTCCCGTCGCGCGTCGCGAGCGGACCGTGCCCGCATCCTCCGCTGCACCCGCCTGCCCCGCGCGACCGCCAGCGGGAGCGCCCGCAGGCCGAGTGAGGGGAGGGCGTCCGCCAGGCGGACCTGCAGCCCCCGCAGGCGGGGTACGGCGGTGACCGGACGTGGACGGTCCAGAATCTCGCGGACCGCCGCGACGACCTCCTCGGGCCGGAGCAGCTTGCCGGAGAAGGACAGGGCCGAGGCGGGGTCGTCCAGGTTGTCGTGGAGCATCGGGGTCCAGATGCCGTCGGGGCAGACGCAGGAGATGTCGATGTCCTTGATCCCGGCCAGGCGCAGGTCGGCGAGGGTGCTCAGGCTGAAGCCGATCGCGGCGTGCTTGGAGGCGGCGTACACGGCCTCGCCCGGGACCGGCGTCAGGCCCGCCAGCGACACGACGTTGACGATGTGACCGCCCGCGCCGCCCCGCATCGCGTCGATCGCGGCGACGGTGCCGTTCATGGTGCCGAGGGCGTTGACCTCCAGCATCAGGCGGCGCACGTCGGGTGACTGTTCCCAGGCGGGTCCGGTCACGAGTACGCCGGCGTTGTTGACCCACACGTCGAGGCGGCCCGCCTCCTCCACGACGCGGTCCCGTGCCGCGGCGACCTGGGTCTCGTCGCGCACGTCGACGGCCGCCCACAGCACGCCGGGTCCGAGCTCGGCCGCCGCCGCGCGGGCCGCCTCCGCGTCGAGGTCGGTCACCAGCACGAGGTGGCCGCGCTCGACCAGCAGCGCGGCGATCAGCCTGCCGAGGCCGCGGCCCGCCCCGGTGACCACCGCGCCGGCGGGGGAGTGCTTCATCGCCGGCCGCCCTTGACCGTGCCGTAGGAGATGCCGCCGTGGACGTACGTGGGCACGACCGGCCAGAACCGCTTCCACGGGGCCAGTTCGGTCGAGGGCAGGATCTGCAGCCAGCGCGGGTCCGCCGTGCAGCGGTCGGCGAGGGTCTTCTCCTTGACCATCGAGTCGTACTGGTCGAGGGAGTCCTCCAGGGTGTTGGCGTTGGGGCAGATCTCGCGGCCGAAGTCCCGGTGGTAGCGCCGCACGCCGGGGATCCTGGACAGCTCCGGCTGCCAGTTGTCCAGCGAGATGCCGTTCTCGGAGGACACCCAGACCCCGTCCGGCGTGTTGATCACCAGCGAGTGGTTGCCGTCGGTGTGTCCCGGGGTCCACAGCAGCGCGATGCCGGGGCCCAGTTCCACGTCCCCGGCGAAGGTGACGAACTTGTCCGGGTCGACGCCGCCGAGTCCGCCGTCGACGTACCACGCCCACTGCATCGGGTGCAGGGACCGCAGCGTCGCCAGCTCGCGCTCGTGCACGAGCATCCGCGCCCCGCCGAACAGCGGTTCGCGGGGGGCCGACTCCCCGTCGACGACTTCGGTGGATCCCAGGATCATCCGCGGGTCCTGGACGTGCAGATGGTCGAAGGTGCAGAAGTCGATGTCGTCGGCGGTGAGCCCCAGCCGGCGCAGCACGTCGCCGGGCTCCGCGTAGTACTTCAGGACCGTCCGCTCGAGGAGCTTGCCGCCGGGGACCTTGTCCGTGACCTTCTGGAGGTTGCGGTAGAAGGGGGCCTCCGCGGAGCCGTCCGGCACCGTCGGCTCGAAGACCAGCGTGCGGGCCCGGCCGTCGAAGTCGTCGTACTGCACGACGATCATGCGGTTGATCATCGAGATCAGCGGGAGCGACGGCACCGAGACGGCGTCGTGGAAGGCGTACTTCACCGGATACGGCGCCGCGGCGATGTCCACGGACTTCACCGCGCGTACCTGACCCTGGGCCTTGAAGCGCTCCTTGTACGCCGCGGCGGCCTCGCGGACCGCCCGCAGCCGTTCGCCGCGCGGCCACACGTCGTGGACACCGTCGAACTCCGGGATCGGTCGCGCCCCGATCGCGGTCAGTCGGTCGGTTCCGGTCGTCGGCATCGGCCACTCCTCGCTCTCGTCGGGGCAGCAGGATGCCCCTCGGGGAGTGCCCGGACTTGTTTCGGCGCGACAATCTTGGCGTCGCGCGACGATCCCGGAGTCAGTGGGTGCCCCGCACCCGGCGCCGGACCTCGGTGGGGCTGGCGCCGTGCCAGCGTCGTACGGCATGGCTGAACCCGGACTGGTCGGCGAACCCCGCCATCGCGGCCACCTGCCCGAGCGGGAGGTCGGTGGTGGTGAGGTGGCGCAGCGCCACGTCCCGCCGTACGTCGTCCACGATCTCCTCGAAGCCGGTCGACTCCGCGGCGAGCCGGCGCTGCAGCGTGCGGGGATGCAGCGCGAGGAGCCGCGCGACGTGGCCGATCGTCACGGGGCCTGCGCCGACGATCCCGGTCACGGCCCGCCGGACCCGCGTGGAGACCAGACGCTCCGGATCGGTGTGGTGACTGGTCAGGTAGTCCAGGGCGAGCCGGTGGATCGTCGTGTCCGCGCTGCGGAACTCCTCGTCGAGCAGCCGCCGTTCCGTGCGGAGCGCGGCGGTGGGGCATCCGAACCGCACCTCCGCCCCGAAGAACCCGGTGTAGCGGGGCACCGGCGACAGCGGCCGGTGCGGCAGCTCCACCGAGCGAAGGCCGGCCGGACCGCCGAGCAACGTCACCGCCACCCGGTAGAAGAGCCCGAGTCCGAGTTCCATGGCCTGCGGGGAGTACGGCGACTCACGCAGATCCTTCCGGTAGGTCAGCGCGACCACCTCACGGCGGCCCCGCGGATCCGGTTCCACGCCGATGCTCAGCGCGGGGCTGTGCACGAACATGAAGCGCGAGGCGCACTCCAGTGCCTCCGCCACGGTGGAGGACGCCTGGATGGCCAGCGCCAGCCTGCCGAGAATGCCGACATCCTGTGCGGCGGCCAGCCGGAGGCCGAGGTCGGGACATCGCAGCTCCCGCGCGACCGCGTCGAGCATCAGGTCGTGGCTCGTGATCGACACGAGCCCCTCCTCGGAGGTGAGCGCCTCCGGCGGGATGGCGAACCGCGCCAGGTACTCCCCGGGGGTTCCGCCGAGCTCCTCGACGAGCCGTGCGAAGCCGCGCAGACTCGCTCCCCGGATCATCGCGCCCATCGGCTCATGCTAACTCCGGGGGCTGGACCACTCCGTGTCTGCGCGGCTACTGTGCTCGAAGTTGCAAGAAGTAGCGACTTTCCAAGCGCGTATGTGCATTGGTCGAGACCTTTCCCGGGAGTCTCCGTGCATGGGGCCCATGCCGTGGAAACGCAAGGCCGGCCCGACTCGGCGCGGCCGCCCCAGCCCGTTCCGGCACGGCGCACGGTTCGAAGGAATTCTCTGACGCAACGTCACCGGAGGCGCAGTGAAGCAGACATCGGGATTCGCCAGACCCCGACAGCACGCCTCGTCACCACGCTCCCGTCCGTTCCCTCCAGAGCTTCGGACGGTGGCGGCCTCTCTCGCGCCGGCACTGTCGGCCCTGCCGGCGGATTCCTCAAGGCAAGGGGCGCGAACACCATCGCGCCGGCCGTCGCCGCGGAGCGGTCCGGCGTCGGACCGGACTCGGTGGAACTCGTGAACCAGGGCACCGTACGGGGCGTCGTCCCGAGCCGGCCCGACACCTCGCCCGGCTACCGGCAGCTCTTCGGCGCCCCCGGGCCCCACTGACCTGCGCGGGTCCAGTCCGGACCCCCACAACAGACCACATCGGAAGGGCAGGACAGACATGTTCAGGAACCGGGCGGCAGGTCCGCCCCGAGAACGCCGGAGAGCCGTCGGGCTGGTCGGCGCCCTGCTCGGCGTCATGGTCGCGCTCCTCCCCGCGTCCTCCGCCACCGCACGGACACCGCAGGCGGCGTCCGACGCGTCGGCGGCGCCGCGGGTACTGCCCGCACCGCGGACCTGGGACGCGGCGCCCGGCGAGTTCCGGCTCGGCCGGCACGCGCGGATCGTGCTCGCCGACGCCGACGCCCGGACCAGGGCGGACGCCCGCAGGTTCGCGCGCGAACTGCGCGAGACCACGGGCCGGGCGCCCGCGGTGGTCGCCGCACACGGCGACGGACGGCCGGGCGACATCGTGCTGCGCCAGGACACCTCCCGGAAGCGGGAACTGGGCACCGAGGGATACCGGCTGGAGTCCGGCGACCGGCTCACCGTCACCGGCGCCACCTCCACGGGCGTCTTCTACGGCACCCGTACGGCCCTGCAACTGCTGCGCGAGGACCGTACGGCACCGGCCGGGACCACCACCGACGTCCCCGAGTACCGCGAGCGCGGCGTCGGCGTCTGCGCCTGTTACACGCACGTGTCCATGGAGTGGTTCGAGCGGCTGATGCGCGACATGGCGTACCAGAAGCTGAACCAACTGTGGATCGAGGCGAAGGTCAAGAGCGACGTGGACCCGGAGTCGGCGTTCTGGGGCTACTACACCAAGGACGAGATCCGGAGCCTGAGAGCGCTGGCCGAGCGCTACCACATCGAACTGGTCCCGGAGATCAACTCCCCGGGCCACATGGACCCGTACCTCGAGAACCACCCCGAACTCCAACTGAAGGACAAGAACGGCAAGGCGTCACCGCCGCGGCTCGACATCACCCGCCCGGAAGCCTTCGCGTACTACACGTCCCTCGTCGACGAGGCCCTTGAGGTGTGGGACACCCCGACCTGGCACATGGGCGCGGACGAGTACATGATCGGCTCCGCCTATCCGAACTACCCGCAGCTCCAGGCGTACGCCACTGAGAAGTTCGGTGCCGGGGCCACCCCGGACGACGTGTTCGTCGACTTCATCAACCAGGTCAACGCCCACGTCCGTGCGGACGGCCGCACCCTCCGCATGTGGAACGACGGGCTGTCCGGCCGCAACACCGTCGTTCCGCTCGACCGGAACATCGCAGTCGAACACTGGCTCGGCGGCGGGGAGACGCAGAAGCCGTCCTCCCTCCTGGCCGAGGGACGCCCGGTGATGAACTCCGCGTACTCGCTCTACCTGGTGCGCGGCGGCTACACCATGAACACGCGACACCTGTACGAGTCGGGCTGGACGCCGCTGCGCTTCGAGGGCGAGACGCTCGTCTCCCGGCCCGAGAACCTCACCGGCGCGAAGATCAGTCTGTGGCCGGACAGCGCCGCCGCCGAGACGGAGAACGAGGTCGAGGCCAAGGCGTTCATGCCGCTGCGGTTCATCGCCCAGGCCACCTGGGGCGGACCACGGCCGAGTGCCACGTACGCGGGGTTCGAGGAGCTGGCCCGGGGCATCGGACACGCTCCGGGATGGGCGAACACCGACCGCACGCCGCTCGCGGACGGCACCTACGCGCTGGTCCGCGACGGCGAGCGGCTCGCGCCCACGGCCCGGGAGGCCGGCGCCACCGTCGGCCTGACCTCCGCCGACGACGCCACGTGGGCTGTGGCGGCCACCTCGGACGGCTACTACTCGCTCCGGTCGGCCCAGACAGGACTGTGCCTGGACGCCAACCGCGGCAAGCGGTACCTCGGCGCGCCGTTGGAGAGCGGGGCGGAACTCTCCCAGGAGACCTGCTCGGCGGAAAAGCGCACCCAGCGCTGGCAGGTGACCGGGCGCCGGGGGTCCGTGACGCTCGTGAACGCCGTCTCCCAGCTCGGCCTGACGACGCGGGCCACGGACGGCACGGCGTTGCAGACGGCACCGGACGTGACGGCGCCTACCCGGCTCCGGGCGGTCCCGCAGGGCTGACCCGCTCACCGTCGCCGGGGTCCACCGGGATTGGCGTACTGCCAGGTCGGCACGAGACGCCGCAAGGAGAGGAGGGGCGGGTGGCGGGCCTCATGGGCGGCGCGGGGACAACTTGTACTGCTCGATGACCGCCCACGGTATGACGCGGCCCGTCCCGACAGGCGGACGCTCCGGTGCCGTCGTTCCAGAGCAGGTCGCTGATCTCCGACATGGCGGCAACAGGACAACGGCGACGAACCTCCGCGACCGGGTCAGGCCCGGTGGGAGTTGCCGGACGTCGGCGCGGGGGTGGGCAGGGGGCTGGTTGCCGCCCGGGTGACGTCGCCGACGAGTTCGACGACGTCGGGGCCGTACGCCTGTGAGTTGACGACCTTGAGCAGCAGTACGAAGGAGTTGTTGCCGTGCTTGCGGGCCAGTTTCTC
>NZ_JAGMUO010000034.1:79194-159619 GCF_019049325.1 Streptomyces sp. AC512_CC834
TTCCGGGTCGACGTTCATCCGGACCCCGGGCAGCATGGCCGCCGTGTGGGCGACCATGCGCCGGTTCGGACGCGTTCCAAGCGCCCCACCTTGAACTCAGCTTCATGACGGGCGCTTGACCTGGGTAAGGGATGTCCGCGGCAGGCGCTTCAGTCGGAGGCGAGCGGGTCCCGGTGGTCGGCCTCGTCCCGCTTCCAGTAGCCCTTGGCGTAGGCGCGGTGGCGGTCCAGGCCGAGGCCCTCCAGGAAGTGGCGGCGGATGTCCCGGACGGCGCCGGACTCCCCGGCCGCCCACGCGGCGACCCGCTCCTGCGGGACGGGTGCCTTGAGGACGGCGTCCCTCAGCGCTTCGCCCTTGACCCGGCCGGCGCGGTGCACCCACACGACGTCCAGGCCGTCGGGCAGGGCCACCTCGATCTCGGCCTCGGGGCCCGGCACCTCCAGGTAGACGGCGCCGCGCAGCCCGGCGGGCAGGTTCTCGGCGATGGTGAGGACGGCGGGCTGGGCGCTCTCGTCGCCCGCCAGGAGGTAGTAGCCGGCGTCGGGGTCGGGGCGGAAGGAGCCGCGCGGGCCGCCGAAGGAGACCTCCTGGCCCGGGCGGACGGCCTCGGCCCAGCGGGCGGCGGGGCCGTTGCCGTGCAGCACGATGTCGACGTCCATCCGCGGCGCGGACGGGTGCATGCGGCGCACGGTGTAGGCCCGGCCGACGGTTCGGCCGTCCAGCGGATCGGTGACGAACAGCTTCACCCACTGCGTCGGTTCGTCGCAGTGGAAGGCTGACATGCCGGGGCCTCCCAGGGTGACGCGTGCCAGGCGCGGGGCGATCGCGGTGACCGCCTCCACCGTGGCGGTATGACGGGTGCGACGGGTGCGGAACATGGGGACAGCCCTTCAGGCGGAGGAGTCGGGTGACGGAAACCCGGCGGGCGTGACGCCGTCCCGGAGTGTCAGGACGGCGGTGGTCAACTGCCGGACGAACCGGGCGTCCAGCGGCCGTCCCGTCATGAAGGCCCGGTGGAAGGCGGGCCCGACGACCAGGTCGAGGAGCTGGTCGGCGTCCTGCCGGGTCACCGTGGTGCGGGGGGAGGGTGCCAGGGCCGCCTGGATGCGTCCGCGGTCGTACTGCCGTTGTGGTCGCAGTACTTCGTCGCGGAGAGCCGTGGCGGTGGCCGTGTCGTGCAGAGCGTGCCCGATGAGCACGAACAGGACGCGGCCGGTGGCGGACTCGGTGAAGACCGTGCCCACGTGGGTCGCGTACTGCTCCAGCGCGGCCTGCGGGCCGTGCGGCGGCTCCGGCCAGAAGGCCGGGTCCCGCAGGTCCTCGTCCAGGACGTCGAGGAGGATGCCCACCTTCGACCGCCACCACCGGTAGATCGTCTGCTTGGCGACGCCCGCCCGTTCGGCGATCGCGCCGACCGTCATGGCGTGGAATCCGGCGTCCACCAGCAGGTCGTCGGCGGCGCGCAGCACCGCGAGGCGTGCGGCCTCGCTGCGCCGGGGGCCGCTGCGGGTGCGGGCGGCGGGCGCGCCGGCCGGCCGGTCCTGATCGTGCCGAGGGTCGATGGCGCGTCCTCCTCCTCGTCGCGTCGCGGCGTCCGTCCCGGAGCCGGTCGACGCGATCGAGACTAGACGCAACGGTGTGTATGGTCAAAGGGTCGGAGAACGGCACGGAATGGCCCGTCCCTCCCCGGATGGGGGATGACCGGAGAGGGACGGGAGCAGGGAGAAGGTCGACGCACGGCCTCAGACGGCCTCAGACGGCCTCGTGCAGCCCGTACGCACGATGTCGTACGACCTGTCAGTGTCGTGCGGCAGTCGCCTCCCGCCGGGTGTTCCCGGCCGGCGTACGGGCGAACAGCAGCCGGGTGCGCATCCGGTACACCGGCTGCTCGTGCTGGTCGACCGCCTCGACGACGAAGCGGACCGTGCCCGTGCCCGGACGCCGGGGGTGCGGCGCGGCCTCCTCCACGGTGGCCCGTCCGCGCAGTTCGTCGCCGGGACGCACCGGCTTCAGGAACCGGACCTCGTCCATGCCGTACGAGCCCTGGCAGGCGGAGTCCGCGAGCAGGGCGCGCACGAACTGCCCCATGACCACGGCGCCGGTGTGCCAGCCGCTGGCGACCAGGCCGCCGAAGGGGGAGCGGGCGGCGGCCTCGGGATCGAGGTGGAACGGCATCGGGTCGTAGGCGCGCGCGTAGCCGATGATGTCCTCGCTCGTGAGCCGTGTGGCGCCCAGCTCGTAGGCGGTGCCGACGGGGAAGTGCTCGAAGTGCCGCACGGTGACTGGTCCTTCGTCTCGGAGGGCGGTGCGGTGGGTCCGCGGCGGCCGGTTCAGCCGACGGGCGCCGCGGCACGCGTGTGCACGGGCAGGTCCGGGGTGCGGACGGGCACGCGCTCGGGGCCGCGCCGGCCCAGTCGGCGTTTCTCGGCGCTGAACCACTCCGCGACCCGGAACGCCAGGTCCATCGACTGCCCGCGGTTCAGTCGGGGGTCGCACGCTGTCTCGTAGCGCAGGTGCAGGTCGCCGGAGAGGACTTCGTCGCCGCCGCCGACGCACTCGGTGACGTCCTCGCCGGTCAGTTCCATGTGCAGCCCGCCGGGGTGCGTGCCCAGAGCGCGGTGCACCTCGAAGAAGCCCGTGATCTCGTCCAGGACGTCGTCGAAGCGCCGGCTCTTGTGGCCGCTGGGCGCGGTGAAGGTGTTGCCGTGCATGGGATCGCACACCCACGCCACCTGGGCGCCCTCCGCGCGTACCGCCTCCACCAGGGCGGGCAGCCGGTCGCGCACCAGGCCCTGTCCCATCCGCGTGATGAAGGTGAGCCGGCCCGGGGTGCGCCGCGGGTCCAGCCGGTCCAGCAGTGCCAGTACGTCGCCGACGGTCGCGTCGGGGCCGAGCTTGACGCCGAGGGGATTGCTGACGCCCGCGGCGAACGCCACGTGCGCCCCGTCCAGCCGGCGGGTGCGCTCGCCGATCCACAGCAGGTGCCCGGACAGGGCGTAGCGCCGCCCGGTGTCGGGGTCCGTGCGGACCAAGGCGGACTCGTAGTCGAGGAGCAGGGCCTCGTGGCTGGCGAACACCTCCGTGGTGCGCATCGTCGAGGTGGTCATGCCGCAGGCCCGGATGAACGCGAGCGCCGCGTCGATCTCGTCCGCCAGCCGCTCGTAACGGCGTCCCGCCATGGACAGGGCCACGAAGTCGCGGTTCCACTCGTGCACCCGGTGCAGGTCCGCGTGCCCGCCCGAGGTGAAGGCGCGCAGCAGGTTCAGCGTCGCTGCGCAGGCGTGGTAGACGCGCTCCAGCCGGGCCGGGTCGGGGGTGCGGGCCTCGGCGGTGAAAGCCGCCCCGTTGACGGCGTCACCCCGGTAGGAGGGCAGGGTCACGCCGTCACGGGTCTCGGTGGGCCGCGAGCGGGGCTTGGCGTACTGGCCGGCGATCCGGCCGACCTTGACCACCGGCAGGCCGGCCGCGTACGTGAGCACGGCGGACATCTGGAGCAGGACCTCCAGCTTGCCCCGGACCGACTCCGCGCTCACCGCGTCCAGGGTCTCGGCGCAGTCGCCGCCCTGGAGCAGGAAGGCCTCGCCGCGGGCGACCTCGCCCAGCCGGTCCAGGAGGGTGTCGCACTCCTTGGCGAACACCAGCGGCGGCGCGCTCGCCAGGGACGACAGGGTGGCCCGCAGTGCCGCGGGATCGGGCCAGTCGGGCTGCTGCGCCGCGGGCAGGGCCCGCCACGCGTCGGGGGACGGTCCGGGCGGCGAACCGCCGTCCTGTCCCGGGGAGTCGGGCCGTTCCGGGGAGCCCGTCGGTGACGGGCGCTTCAGGGTGTCCACGCTGAGAACCTCAACGCCTTCTGTATCCGAGGGCAGGGCACGAGCAGGGCGGGGCAGAGGGGCCGGGGTGCAGAGGGGGCCGGGGTGCGGTGGGCGCAGCCTGTCACGCGTCCGCCCGGCCCGGGCAGTGGGTCGTTGTGGCTAGAAGGGCGGATCTAATACCCGCGTACTAGCCCCAGCGGCCGACTGTCGGGGCGGTGCCCGCTCCTGGAGCATTTCGGCAGGCGCAGACCACCGGCGGGAGCCGTCGGTCCTCGTGGTCCCGCGCCGCACCCGCCACGCCACCTCCGAAAGGTGACTCCGCATGAGCAGCACCGCCAGGCCCTCCGGGTCCGTGTCCCGCCCGCAGACAGGGGACGAGTACCTCGAGAGCCTCCGGGACGGCCGGGAGGTGAGGATCTACGGCGAGAAGGTCGACGACGTCACCAGCCACCCCGCGTTCCGCAACAACTCCCGCATGGTGGCCCGTCTCTTCGACGCGCTGCACGACCCCGAGCGCAACAGCAGGCTGGTCGTCCCCACCGACACCGGCAACGGCGGCTTCACTCACCCCTACTTCAAGGCCCCCTACACCTCCGGCGACCTGCGTACCGCCGCGCGGGCCATGGAGGAGTGGGCGCGCATGACGTACGGCTGGCTGGGCCGCACCCCGGACTTCAAGGCCGCCTTCCTGTCCACCCTCGGGTCCAACAAGGAGCACTACGCGCCGTTCGAGGACAACGCGTCCACCTGGTACCGCAAGGCGCAGGAGAACGTGCTGTTCATCGGCCACGGCATCGTCAACCCGCCGATCGACCGCAACCGCGGGCTGACCGAGCTGAAGGACGTGATGCTCACGGTGGACCGGGAGACCGACGCCGGCCTGGTCGTCTCCGGCGCCAAGGTGGTCGGCACCGGCGCGGCGCTCACCCAGCACATCTTCATCGGCAGCTACGGGGTCATCCCGCAGGGCGCCAAGGACTTCTCCGCGTACTTCATCGTGCCGACCAACAGCCCCGGCCTGAAGATCATCTCCCGGCCGTCGTACGAGTTCGCCTCGGCCACCGTCAGCAGCCCCTTCGACCAGCCGCTCAGCAGCCGTCTCGACGAGAACGACGGCATCCTCGTCTTCGACCAGGTGCTGATCCCCTGGGAGAACGTCTTCTGCTACGACGTGGACAAGGCGAACAACTTCTTCTACGGGTCCGGGTTCTTCTACCGGGCGATGTTCCACGCCTGCGTCCGCTTCGCCGTGAAGATGGACTTCCTGACCGGTCTGCTCGCCAAGTGCCTGGAGACCACCGGGACTTCTGAGTTCCGGGGGGTGCAGAGCCGGCTCGGTGAGGTGCTCGCCTACCGCAACATGTTCTGGGCGCTGGTGGACTCCATGGCCGAGAACCCCACCAAGTGGCCCGACGGCACCGTCACCCCCAACGGGGAGACCGCGCTGGCCTTCAGGGTGCTGTCCTCGTCCATCTTCCCCAAGGTGCGCGAGATCTTCCTGCGGGACCTCGGCAGCGCGCTGATCTACAACAACTCCCACGCCGCCGACTGGTCCAACCCCGAGGTCCGGCCCTACCTCGACAAGTACGTCCGCGGCCTGGGCGTCGAGGCGATCGACCGGGTGAAGCTGATGAAGTTGGCCTGGGACGCGGTCGGCACCGAGTTCGGTGCCCGCTGGGAGCTGTACGAGATGAACTACGCCGGCAACCACGAGCAGATCCGCTTCGAGGCGCTCCACGCCCAGCAGGCCTCCGGGAAGTTCGACGACTACAAGCAGCTTGTCGACCAGTGCCTGTCGGAGTACGACGAGAACGGCTGGAAGGTCCCGGACCTGATCGACGTCAAGGACACCACCGTCATCGGCGGCGGCGTGCCCGGCACCGGGCCGGCCGGTCCGGTCGAGGCCGCGCGGTGAACAGCCCGGCCCGCGCTCCGAGCGGTCCCGCCGCCCCGCCCGGAGTCTCCGTCCTGCCCGACGAGACCCACCTGCGGCAGGTCCTCGGGCAGTACGTGACCGGCGTGTGCGCGGTGTCGACCCGCTTCGAGACCCGGACCGGAACGCGGCACGACGCCATCGCGGTGAACTCGTTCACCTCGGTCTCCCTCGACCCGCCGCTGGTGTCGATGTACCTGCGGGACGACTCCACCTTCCTGCGCCGGGTGCGGGCGTCCCGCCAGTGGGCCGTGTCCTTCCTCGGCAACCGGGCGCGGCCCCTGGTCGGTGCCCTTACCGCGCCCGCGGTGCGGCGCCCCCCGGTGGAGGAGGCGGCGGACTGGGCCGTCGGACCGCACACCGGCTGCCTGCTGCTGCCCGACGCGCCCGGCACCCTCGAATGCGACCTGCACCTCACCCAGGCGCTCGGCGACCACGTGCTCGTCGTCGGGCGGGTGCTGGGCGCCGTCGGCCGCGACCACGAACCCCTGGTCTTCCACCGCGGCGCCTTCACCGGTGTCGCACCGGCGCCCTGACCCGGCGACGGCCAACCAGAAGGAGGAGACGCCATGGCGGCAAGACGCCCGCACGTGGCCGTGGTGGGCGGCGGCATCGGCGGCCTGGCCGTCGCGCTCGGCCTGCGACGGCAGGGCATCGAGGCGGTCGTCCACGAGCAGGCCCGGGAACTGGCCCACCAGGGCGCCGGCATCGCGATCGGCGCCAACGGGCACCGGGCCCTGCGCGACCTGGGCGTCGCCGAGCGGCTCGCCGCCTCGGCCGCCCAGCCCGTCCGTGCCGACTTCCGGCACTGGCGCACCGGCCGGTCCATGGTGACCCACCCCCTGACCGGCAGCTACGAGGAACGCTTCGGGGCGCCCTTCTGGACGGTGGAACGCGCGGCCGTCCAGCAGTCCCTGCTCGCCCTGCTCGGCCCGGAGCACGTCCGGCTCGGTGCGCGCTGCACCACGGTGGAGCAGACCGCCGACGGGGCCGTGCTGCGCTTCGCCGACGGCAGCGCGGCCCAGGCCGACGCGGTCGTCGGCGCGGACGGCATCCACTCCGCGGTGCGCCACCACCTGTTCGGCCCGGACGAGGCCGTGTTCTCCGGTACGAGCGGCTACCGCGCCCTGGTGCCCCTGGAACGTCTGCGGCACGTCCCCGAACTCGCCGAGCCGGTCCTGTGGCTGTGGCTCGGACCGGGCCGGCACTTCATCGCCTACCCGGTGGCCGACGGCAGCGCCCTGAACTTCCTCGCCGTCGTGCCCGACCGGACCTGGACGGTCGAGTCCTGGTCCACCGAGGGGGACCCGGGCGAGCTGCTGGCCGCGTTCGACGGCTGGCACCCGTTCGTCACCGAGGTCCTCGGCGCCTGCGACCACCCCGGCCGTTGGGCGCTGTACGACCGTGAACCGCAGCGCACGTGGAGCGCCGGCCGGGTGACGCTGCTGGGCGATGCCGCGCACGCGATGCTGCCCCACCACGGGCAGGGCGCCAACCAGGCACTGGAGGACGCCGTCGTCCTCGCCCGCCTCCTGGCGGGCACCGATGCCGACCAAGTGGCCGGGGCGCTGCGCGCCTACGAGCGGCTGCGCCGGCCCCGCACCCGGCTGATCCAGGCCGGTTCACGCAAGAACGCCGGCTGCTTCCAACTGCCGGACGGGCCGGAGGCAGAGGCCCGCAACGTGCGGCTGGCCGGGCTGCCCGACGACCTCGCCTGGATCCACGGGCACGACGCCCTGGACGCCCTGCGCGACGCCCCGGCGCCGGTCTGACCGGCCGACCGTCCCCCGACCGCCTCGACGAACGGTGAATCACGCCATGGCACGCATCTACTCCTTCGAAGGCACTGTCCCCGTCGTGCATCCGACGGCCTTCGTCCACCCCGACGCCGTACTGATCGGTTCGGTCGACGTCGGACCGGGCTGCTACGTCGGCCCGCTCGCGAGCCTGCGGGGCGACTTCGGGCACATCGAGCTCAGGGCCGGCTGCAACGTGCAGGACGGCTGTGTGCTGCACTGCTTCCCCGGCGCCGACACGGTCGTCGAGGAGGACGGACACGTCGGCCACGGCAGCGTGCTGCACGGCTGCCGGGTCGGCCGGGACAGCCTCATCGGCATGAAGTCCGTCCTGATGGACGGGGTGGTCGTGGGCCGGCAGGCGTTCGTCGGCGCCGGCGGCTTCGTCAAGTCCCGCTTCCACGTCCCCGAGCGGCACCTGGTGGCGGGCAGCCCGGCCAAGGTGGTACGCGAACTCACCGCCGAGGAGATCGCCTGGAAGGCCAACGGCACCCTCCACTACCAGAAACTGGCCCAGCGCTGTCTGAGCGGCCTGCACCCGGCGCGGGCCGCCACCGAGCGCACCGCGCCCGTGCCCCTCGCCGGCCCCGGCGAGCCCGAGCACGTCACCCTGCACGCCTACCGGTCCCGCTGACCGGTACGCACCCCACACGTCACGCGGCCCGGGGCCCTCGGTGCGGTCGACCGCACCGAGGGCCCCGGGCCGCGTACTCGTCCTCCGCTCACAGCAGCCGCAGCAGGGACACGGGCCGCTCGACCAGGTCGGCCACGTGCCGCAGGGACCCGCCGACCGCCCCGCCGCCCCGCCGCCTCGGGGTGGTTGATGATCGGCGTCGAGCCGTCGACGCCGAAAACACCGTAGTCGTTGAGGGCGAAGGTCCCACCGGACAGCTCCGCGGGGGTCGGCGTCCCCGACCACCGCCACGACCAGACCCCGTCCGGTCTGCGCGGCGAAGCCCAGGTGCACCGACGGCAGCCGGGTGGCCGGCGGCGTACACAGTGGCGCCACCCGCCGCTCACGAGGGCCGGCACGGCCCCCGCCCTCGCCGGCCTCCTGCCCCGTGCAGGTGGTAACGGCGCCCGAGCACCAACCGCCGGTACAGCTTCAGCAGTACCGAGTCGTCGAGGTCCCGGGTGCCGGACGGGCTGTCGATGAGGGCCGGTCTTCTCCGCACCAGCATTCGCGGCGGGATGCGGCGACGGCAGTCGGCCGATACGGCTAGTACCTCATACCTACTCCCAACAGGCGACTGGCGGGCCCTTGTTCCGGACTCCACGCTGAAGTCACTCCCGCGGTGTCGCAGACCGCGGCTCCCCGCCAGCCAGGAGAGGTACTCCCATGAACAGCACAGCCACGTCCCGACTCGTCGTCGGCGATCGGTTCCGCGACTTCGCCGGGGCCGTCGGCGCCGACACCTTCTCCGATCTCGCCCGCGCGCTCGACGCCGGCGACCTGGACGCCGTCGACGGACCGGTGCGCGTGGTCACCGGCCAGGGCGTCGGCTCGTTCGAGGTCTCCTACCTCCAGGACGCCGTCGTCCGGCGGCGGTTGGACGACCGCATCACCCTCGTGCACGCCGCCGGGGAGCCCGCGCGCCGCCAGGAACTGCACAAGGCCCGAGAGGACAACGTGCTGGTGGCCGGCCTCACGCAGGTCGACGACACCACCTACGAGGCCCGGCTCCGGCTGCACGACCACAACGAACTCCTCGTCGACGTGCAGGACCGCGTGCACGTGCAGGGCATGGTGGCCGTCGAGGCGGCACGCCAGATGTTCGTCGCCGTGGTGGAGCGCTACTTCACCGCGCGCTGGCCGCAGCAGCGCTACTACATCGTCCTGAACTCGATGAACACCACGTTCTCCAACTTCCTCTTCCCCGTCGGCGCCACCCTGCGGCTCACCGTGGACGCGTCCGACCTGTCGGAGCCGAGCAGGCTCACCGTCCGCACCACGGTGGTGGTCGAGCAGGCCGGCCGGGAGGCCGCCGGCGTCACCATCGACGCCGCCGCGTTCGCCCCCGGACTGCTGGAGGACAAGGAACTGCGCCGGGCCAAGAGCGCGGTGGCGAGCACGATGGACGCCGCGCTCACCACCGCGTGACATGACGACGCCGGTACAGGACACCCAACCGCGTCCCACGCCGGGACGTATCCCGCGCCCCTGGCGGCTGACATACCTGGGGCCCCAGGGCACCTTCACCGAACGGGCGCTGCGCACCCTCCCGGAGGCCGACGGCTCCCGGCTGCTGCCGGCCGCCACGGCCGCCCGGGCACTGGAGCTGGTGCACCGGGGCGACGCCGACGCCGCGATGCTGCCTGTGCACAACACGGTGGCCGGACCGGTCGGGGACTCGGTGCGCGCGCTCGCCGAGTCACCCGCGCCGGGCGTCCTGCGCGAGGTCGTGCTCCCCGTCGAGTTCGCCCTGCTGGTGCGCCCCGGCACCCCGCTCGCCGCCATCCGCACGGTGAGCGGCCACCCGCACGCCGGGGCGCAGGTCGGCGGCTGGCTGGCCGGGCGGCTGCCCCGGGCGCGCTGGCTGCCGGCGCCGTCCAACGCCGAGGCCGCGCGCCGGGTCAGGGACGGCGCGTGCGACGCCGCGGTGGCCGGTGACTTCACCGCCGCCCACTACGGCCTGGGGGTGCTGGTCGCCGGCATCCAGGACACCGCCGGCGCGGCCACCCGGTTCCTGCTGTGCGCGCGCTCCGGCGCCCGCGTCGTTCCGCCCGTCCGGCAGGCCGACCGCACCTCGCTGGTCGGACGTATCGCGGGCCCGCCGGACGGCCTCGGCGCCCTCCTGGACGACCTGCGGCGCCACCCCTTCCTGCGGGCCGTGTCCCTGCACACCGTGCCCGACGGCCGCGGTGGCTCGGTCCTGTTCGCGGACTGCCCGGGCAGCGCCGAGCAGCCCGAGACCGCCCGCGCCGTCGGCCTGCTGCGCCTGCGCCTGCCCGCGCTGCGGTCCCTGGGGTCGTACGCCTCGGCGCCCTGCGCCCCACCGCCGTACGAACGGAGACTGAAGACGATGCACAGCGAGACGACCACCGCCGGCGAAGCAGCGCCCAGGGACATCGCCCGACTGCGGGAGCGGATCGACGACCTGGACCGCTCCCTCATCGGCACGCTGAAGCAGCGGCTGGAGACCTCCCGGGAGATCCAGCGCATCCGTACCGGCGGGGGCGGTGCCCCGCTGGACTCCGGACGCGAGCTGTCCGTCCGGGGCCGGTACGCCGAGGAACTGGGGGAGGGCGGGGCGGGCCTCGCCGAGGCGCTGCTGGAGATGTGCCGGGGGCGGTCACCGCGGTGAGTCCCCCATCGGGGACGGTGACACCGTCCCGCCGCCCGCGTCGCGGTCGTGAGGACGTCCTCGCGGCCGCGACGGCTCTGTTCCACGAACGGGGTCACGACGCGACGAGCATGAGCGACATCGCCGACCGCCTCGGTGTCACCAAGGCGGCGCTGTACCGCCATGTGCGGGGTCGGGCCGAGGTGCTGCGCGAGGTCACCGGTCCGGTCCGCGCGCACCTGCGGTCGTTGCCGGCCGTGAGCGCCGCCGCGGACGGCCGCTCACCCGTCGCCGAACTCACCGAACTGCTGGACGCGCTGGCCCGGGCGGCGGCGGCCGACCCGGTCCGCCACGCGGTGTTCTGGGGTGTGGGCGCCACACCGAGCCCGGACGCCGCGGACGCCGTGTGCCGGGCGTCCGTGGCCGGGCGGCTGGCCCATCTGCTGGCTCGGGCCGCCGGCCGGGGCGAGACACGATGCGACCTCGGTCCGTCGGTCACCGCTCGCCTGCTCGTGGGCGCGGTCGTCGGCACGGCGGCGGGCGGAGCGGACGAGGGGGAAGTGTTCGGTGGTCGGCAGGGACCGGGCGGCGAGCCGGGGGCCGAGGGGTCACCCTCGGTCGTCGACGTCCTCCTCGACGGCCTGCTCCGGCCGCCGGCCGGCCCGCGGCGGCCCTGAGGGCGGCGCGGACGGCCGGGACGGGGACACAGGGCGGGTGAGCGCGGCCCGCACGGCCTCGCGCAGCCACACGTGCACGGGCTCGGTCTCGTGCCGCGGGTGCCACGCCTGGCAGATGCTGATGGGCTCGGTGGCCACCGGCAGGTCGAACAGCTCGACGCTCACCGACCGTCGCGCGCCGGCGGCGACCGAGCGGGGCATCGCGGTCACCAGGTCGCCCGTCGGGATCATCAGCAGCGCCTCGCCGTAGTTCGGCACGGACACGATCACCTCCCGGTGCAGACCGAGGGCGTGCAGCGCGGTGTCGATGGGTCCCGCCATACGGCCCTTGCGGGAGACGCTGACGTGCCGTGCCGAGGCGAACGCCTCCGCGGTCACCTCCGCGGCCAGCAGCGGGTGCCCGGCCCGCGCCACGCCCATGAACCGGTCCTCGAACAGCGGCTCGATCCGCAGCTCCGGGCTGGGTTCGTCGATGACGCCGACCTCGATGTCCACGACGCCCTCCCGCAGGGGCGCGGTGCCGTGGTTGTTCTCCACCGCGAAGGCGAACCGGGCCAGCGGCACCTCCACGCTCGCCCGGTTCAGCAGAGCCGGCGCCAGCACCGCCGCGTACGCCTCGTCCGCCACGATGGTCAGCGTCCGGCTGACCCGGGAGAGGTCCTCCTGTCGGCTCGGGCTGAGCAGCGACTCCGCCTCCCACATCAACGCCCTTACCTTCGGCCGGAGTTCCAAGGCCCGGGGGGTGGGCACCAGGCCCCGACCGGCGCGGACCAGGACGGGGTCGCCGAGGGCGAGGCGGATCTTGGCCAGCGTCCGGCTCATGGCGGGCGGGGACAGCGCCAGCCGTTCCGCCGCGCCCGTGACACTGCCCTCCTGCAGCAGCGCGTCCAGGGCCGGCAGCAGACGCAGGTCCACGTTCGGTCCGTGACGGCCGGACAGCTCGTCGGCCCATTCGTCCTGATGGCCGCCGACGCCGGTCTCGCTCATCGCTTCCCCTCGACGGTGCCGGGCTCGTCGTGTCGTGGTCGCAGCCGCAGAACGACCACGAACGCCTCCCGCACCTGCGCGGACACGCGTGCTGCGGCGGTACCAAAATGTTCCACGTAGCGCAGGGCGGTGCCCGGCGTCTGCCTTTCCTCGAAGTCCCCGGTGGGTCGCGGCACGGCCGGGAGGGCGTCCGCGAACCGGGTGTTGAGCGGCGTGCCGATCTCCCGGCTGAAGCTGTTGACGCCGGAGCGCATGACGCACCTGCCGAGTGCGGCGACCGCCGTGCTGGACCCCGGACGGGCGCCGCCCGGCGCGGCGGTGGAATGCCGTACCGGGCCGGCCGGCGAGGAGGTGCTCACGAGGCGGGCACAGCCGGCGAACTTCTCGGTGTCGTCGGCGTGCACGAGCGCACCGGTGCGCAGGTGCGGTTCGGCGGCCCGGACGACGTCGAGATCGACCCCGGCCGCCGCGCATTTTCCTTTGTGGAGATCGACGGTATAGAGCTGCCCCATTCCATTGTCCTTCAGTGCCGCCGCGATATGGATGGCGGTGAAACTATAGGCGGCATATGCGGTACCGAATTCGAATTCGGTGCGGGGCCGCACAGCCCAGGATGTGGTGTGCCGTCGGGTGGTGTCGAGCCCCGCCGGTATGTCGTTCGAGAAAAGAGATGAGGTCATTCTTGCATTACCTTTCGAAGGTGTTTCAGGTGTGTCGATGTCTGATCAACGAGTGGGCTGGAGCGACCGTTCGGGAAGGCCGGGATTGGGAATGTTCAAGACCTTCGAATTAGCTGCGAAAGAGGGTTGTAAAGTATCCTGAGTGATGGCCGCCACCCCGACCAGGCAGATCACCGCCGCGTCGAATGCTTGGGTCGGAATGAATGATTCCGAAAAATACGAGATGGTGTTTGGTTTAGTGGGAAACTTGTTGCTGTGAAGTAACCCACGTTTAATCCACGGCTTCCACTTCGGCGCATATACTGTTTTCGCAACGGGTAATCGTTGACGTGCAACGGCGTGGGCGACGTGGCTCGCGTGTGCATCCTCGATGGGTGATGACCATGTATAGCAGGGGGAAAATCATGTCTCGCGCATCCCGTCCGACATCAGAGGGTCGGTTCTCTGCCTTGGGTTCCGAACGAACGGTGACGGACCTTGCGGTGCCGAGGGCGACCTCTTCGCTCACCCCGCGAGAACGTCAGGTTCTCGACGGGATCAAAGAGGGCAACTCGAACAGGATGGTGGCACGGTTGCTGGGGATATCCGAGCGAACCGTCAAGGTCCATCTGCATTCGATATTCATCAAGTTGGGCGCGGCGTCCCGCACCGAGGCTGTCATCGAAGGCATAAGGAGTGGCTGCATCACTCTGCACTGACCAAACGGTGAGGGCCCCGGCGCGGTGCGCCCGGGGCCCTCACCATGTGTGCCGGGTGGAACCGGCCGGTGGTCAGGAGTCGCCGGCCGACAGCTCGCGCGCCAGGGCGAGCGTGAGCCGGGCCGTGCTGTCCACCAGTTCCTTGTCGATCGGCGCACCGAAGACGAGCACACGGAAGTACAACGGGCCGAGGGCGAGATCGACGAGGTGGTCGACGCCCCGGTCGTCGACCGTGATCTCCTCACGGGCGAGGAGATCACGGAGCCCGGCGGCGTCCCGCCTCCGCTGCTCCCGCAGGAATCCGGTCCGCAGCGACGTCGCGGTGTCGTCGTTGAGCTGGGCGTGACCGAGAAGGGCCTGCAGCACCTGCCCGGCCGGCTCCTGGAAGAAGTCGGCCACCCGTCGTAGCTGGGACGTGAGTGCCTCCTCGGCGTCGACGCCGGCGTCAACGTGCCATTCCAGGGCCTCGCGGGCGTCGTCGGTGAGGGTGTCGAGGAGGATGTCGACCTTCGACTTCCACCAGCGGTAGATCGTCTGCTTGGCCACGCCGGCGCGCTGAGCGATGCCCTCGATGGTCAGGGCGGCGAACCCCCGCTCGACCAGGAGGTCGTCCGCGGCGTTCAGCACGGCCAGCCGGACGCTCTCGCTGCGGTGGGGGCCGGTTCGGCTGATGACCGTGGTCTTCTCACCGGCCGGTCGTGGTTTCCGCGTGGTACCGATGGCTCCGTCAACCCTTCACGTCGTATCCGTCGCTGTGATTCTGACACAGCGGGGTTCGCCGCGAACGGGGCGCGGCGGACCCCCGCTCAGGCGGCCTTGCGGCCCGTCCGCACCAGGCTGAGCAGCACACCGAGGGAGAGTGCGGCGACCACCGCGCTGAACGTCTCGCCGGCGGGGCGCAGGCTGGTCTCGCGGATCAGGACGCCCACGCCGATCGCGGGCACCGCCAGCATCGAGTAGAGGATGGCGAAGAAGGTGGACACCGACGCGCCGCGGTGCTGCGGGGCGCTGCGGGTGGTGATGCCGCCGATGCCGTGTCCGACCGCGATGCCCGTCGCCAGTCCGTTGACCGTGGCCCCGACGAGCAGCGGGGCCAGGGTGCTGGTGGCCATCGCGGTGGCGATCAGGGCGGCCGCGACGATCAGGCCCAGGCAGGCCACGGGCAGCGCGGTGCCGGGCTTGAGGGTGCGGACGAGGAGCTGGCCGAGCGCGGTGCACGCGAAGGCGACGAAGACGACGAGACCGGTCAGCGAGTGACTGGACTCGCGCAGCACCGTGCCCAGGAACAGGCCCGTCACGGCGGTCAGGACGCCGAGCACGGCGAAGCCGGCGCCCGCGGCCATCGCCGACCGCAGGAAGTCGGACCGGATCTCGCCCGGGATGTGCAACGGCTGGAACTGCAGGGAGAAACCGGACCGGTGGGCGGAGCTCTCGCCGTTCAGCAGGACGCCGAGGGCGGCGACGGCGGCGAGGACCAGCATGACGATCCAGGGGGTGCGCAGCGGGGACGGCGCGAGGTCCGCCAGGATGCCCGCCAGCAGGGTGCCGCACGCGAGCCCACCCATGTTCGCGAACAGGGCGACAGTGGCCGGCTTTACGCGACTGTGCTGCCCGAGCCGCTCGCTGAGCGAGGCCGTCGCGGCGCCGGTCACCAGCGCCGCGGAGAACCCGGAGACGATCCGGGCGACGATCACGGCGGTGACGTTCTGGGCAAGCAGGAACACCACCGCCGCCACCACGGACAACAGGGTGGCGGCGACGAGCACGGGCCGGCGCCCCACCTGGTCCGAGAGCCGGCCGAAGACCAGCAGCCCGAGGACGACCCCCAGCGCATAGACGGCGAAGACCACGGTCACGGTGAACGGCGTGAAGCCGAACTCGTCGCCGTAGAGCGGGTAGAGGGGGGTGGGTGCGGTGGTGCCCGCCATGGTGATCCAGAAGGCGAAGGCCACGCTGAACACGGCGAGGCCGGCGCCACGTGCCGTCGGTGGCGCGCCGGTCCGGTCGTCGGCGCGAACGGTCGAGTTCCCCACTGCGGTGGCCTCTCATGAGCGATGGAAGAGCGGAAGGAGCGGTGCGGGCGGCCGCGCAAGCACGGCCAGGAGAAACGGGTACGACGTGCGGGCATGCGCACAGGCATGGCGTACGCGCATGACAAGACTTACCGTTGCGTCTACATGAGAGACTAGACCAGTCGGTGCGTCTATTCAATGGCCGCGGGATGTACGGGGGGCGACGACTGTGGCCGTACCGACGGCGTCGTGCGCGCAGGCTGATCCGCACGGAGTACGCCGGGGACGGTGAGAAGGGCCGGACCGCAGAGAGTGTTCGCGCCGGTACGGCGTCTGTCGACGGTCCGGCGGGGGGCCGGTCCTGGGTGTTTCGGGACGCCGTCCGTTCAGGCCCGGTGGGAGTTGCCGGAGTTCGGCGCCGGGGTGGGCAGGGGGCTGGTTGCCGCCCGGGTGACGTCTCCGACGAGTTCGACGACGTCGGGGCCGTACGCCTGTGAGTTGACGACCTTGAGCAGCAGTACGAAGGAGTTGTTGCCGTGCTTGCGGGCCAGTTTCTCGTGGTGCCGGGCGAGGTAGCGGGTGGCGGCCTGGTTGGTGATCGCGCGCTGGCCGCAGAACAGGAACGCGGGCCGGGCCTCGCGCCGGTCCCCGGCGGTGAGGCGGGCCAGGAGTACGTACTCGGTGACGCCCGCGTCCATGCGGTAGCGCTCGCCGCCGATCTGGAAGGCGCCGCGGTCCGGGCCGGGTTCCGGGTCGACGTTCATCCGCACCCCGGGCAGCATGGCCGCCATGTGAGCGACCATACGCCGGTTCGAACCGGGGCCGCCCACGCAGAACTCCGTCCGCTCGCCGAAGCCCTGGCTGACCATGTCCTGGGTCACCACCTGGACATGCGCCCCGCACTCCTTGACCAGCGCCGAGAGTTCCAGCAGCGCGAAGACGTCGAAACGGTGGATCGCCGGCTCGGAGGCGGCGGGGTCCCGGTTGACGACGAGCAGCGACTCGGAACTGTCGGGCAGCCCGAAGAACGCCTGCTTGCGCCGGAGTTTCCGATTCCACAGATAGGTACGGGCGAGCCAGCCCAGCGTGGCGCTGAGGCCCGCCGCGACCACACCCAGGACGATGTTGCGTACGTCGTCAGTCATGGGCGGGCATGCTAGCGGGCATCCGCGTACCTGTGTTCGACGGGCCGCGGTGCCCCGGCGCACCCGGCCTCGTCGTGTGCTCCTGACGTGGCCATGACGATCAACTAAGCTGCCCGAACGGCCTTTCCCTGGAGGTGCGGATGCGTCGCCCTGTCGCACGGAATCTGACGGTCCTGGCGGTCTCGGCCGCCGTGGTGGTCTCGGTGGGAGCGGCGGCGCCGCCCACGCGGCAGAGCGGGCCCGCCGACCGGGTCGGGCCCGCCGACCGGGTCGGGCCCACAGACCGGGGCAGGCCCACCGCGCCCAAGACTCCCGTCGCCGTCGGGTACGGCGGCGCGGTCGCCAGCGTCGACCGGGACGCCTCGGCCGCCGGCATCGAGGTGCTGCGCAAGGGCGGCAACGCCGTCGACGCCGCCGTGGCGACCGCGGCCGCGCTCGGCGTCACCGAGCCCTACTCCGCCGGCGTCGGAGGCGGCGGCTTCTTCGTCTACTACGACGCGGGGTCCCGCACCGTGCGCACCATCGACGGCCGCGAGACCGCGCCGCTCACCGCCGACGAGACGCTCTTCACGGAGAACGGCGAGCCCCTCGCCTTCGCCGACGCCGTCACCAGCGGCCTGTCCGTGGGCACGCCGGGCACCCCGGCCACCTGGCAGACCGCGCTCGACCGGTGGGGCAGCCGCAGGCTCTCCTCGGTACTCGAGCCCGCCGAGCGGCTCGCCCGGCACGGCTTCACCGTCGACGAGACCTTCCGCTCCCAGACCGCCTCCAACGAGCAGCGGTTCCGCTACTTCCCGGACACCGCCGAGCTGTTCCTGCCGGACGGTGAACTCCCGGCCGTCGGTTCCACGTTCAAGAACCCCGACCTGGCGCGCACCTACAAGGAGCTGGGCCGCAAGGGCGTCGGTGAGATCTACCACGGCGAACTCGGCGAGGACATCGTCGCCGCCGTCAACAAGCCGCCCGTCGACCCGGACTCCGACTGGAACGCCCGCCCCGGCGACCTGTCCGCCAAGGACCTCGCCGCCTACGAGGCCAAGCTCCAGGCGCCCACGAGGACCTCGTACCGCGGCCTGAACGTCTACTCCATCGCGCCCTCCTCCTCCGGCGGCACCACGGTCGGCGAGGCCCTCAACATCCTGGAGCGCACCGACCTCTCGAAGGCGGACAAGGCCGGCTATCTGCACCGCTTCATCGAGGCCGGCCGCATCGCGTTCGCCGACCGAGGGCGCTGGGTCGGCGACCCGGCCTTCGAGGACGTACCGACGAAGGAACTGCTGTCGCAGCGGTACGCCGACTCGCGCGAGTGCCTGATCAAGGACGACGCGGTGCTCACCAGCCCCCTCGCGCCCGGCGACCCGAGGCACCCGGCAGACTGCGCGGCAGGCGGCACCGCGGCGCCGACGACGTACGAGGGCGAGAGCACCACGCACCTGACGGTGGCCGACAAGTGGGGGAACGTCGTCGCCTACACGCTCACCATCGAGCAGACCGGCGGCAGCGGCATCACCGTGCCCGGTCGCGGCTTCCTGCTCAACAACGAGCTGACGGACTTCTCCTTCGCCCCCGCCAACCCGGCCGTCCACGACCCGAACCTGCCAGGACCCGGCAAGCGCCCGCGGTCCTCGATCGCGCCGACGATCGTCCTGGACCGGCACCACAAGCCGGTCGTGGCCCTCGGTTCGCCCGGCGGCGCCACCATCATCACCACCGTGCTCCAGACGCTCACCGGCTTCGTCGACCGCGGACTCCCGCTCGTCGACGCCATCGCGGCGCCGCGCGCCAGCCAGCGCAACGCGGCCCGGACCGAGCTGGAACCCGGCCTCTACGACAGCGACGTACGGGCGGAGCTGGAGGCCCTCGGGCACTCCTTCAAGCTCAACCCCGAGATCGGCGCCGCGACCGGCGTACAGCGGCTGCCGGGCGGCAGGTGGCTGGCCGCCGCGGAGAAGGAACGCCGCGGCGGCGGCTCGGCGATGGTGGTGTGGCCGGTGCGCTAGCCGGGACTCACAGTTCGGCGACGGGCTGCTGCGGTGTACGGAACCGCAGCCGCCCGTCCTCGACGTCGACCGTCACCCGGCCGCCCTCCGCGATACGGCCGTCGAGGAGCAGCCGGGACAGCTCGTTGTCGACCTCGCGCTGGATGGTGCGGCGCAGCGGACGGGCGCCGTACTCGGGCTGGTAGCCGCGCTCGGCGATCCAGTCCACGGCGGCGTCGGTGAAGTCGACGGTGATGCCCTGCGCGTGCACCATGCGACGGGTCTGCTCCAGGAGCAGGCTGGTGATCTGCCGCAGTTGCTCGCCGCTGAGCTGGCGGAAGACCACGATCTCGTCGACGCGGTTGAGGAACTCGGGCCGGAAGTGCTCGCGCAGCGGGCGCAGCACCTGCTCGCGCCTGGCCTCCTCGTCGGCCTCCGCGCCGCCCGCGCCGAAGCCGATACCGGCACCGCGCCGGGTGATCACGTCGGAGCCCAGGTTGCTGGTCATCACGACGACCGTGTTGGTGAAGTCCACCGTCCGGCCCTGCGAGTCGGTCAGCCGCCCGTCGTCCAGGACCTGGAGCAGGATGTTGAAGACGTCCGGGTGCGCCTTCTCCACCTCGTCGAGCAGGAGCAGCGAGTACGGATGCCGGCGCACCACCTCGGTGAGCTGACCGGCCTCCTCGTGCCCGACGTAGCCGGGCGGGGCGCCGACCAGGCGGCTGACCGTGTGGCGTTCCTGGTACTCGCTCATGTCGAGCCGCACCATCCGGTCCTCGCTGCCGAACAGCGCCTCGGCCAGCGCCCGCGCCAGCTCGGTCTTGCCGACGCCGGTCGGGCCGAGGAAGAGGAAGCTGCCGATGGGCCGGTCGGGACTGGAGAGCCCGGCGCGGGAGCGCAGCACGGCGTCGGAGACGACCCGCACGGCCTCGTCCTGGCCGACCACCCGCTCGTGCAGGTGGGACTCCAGACCCAGCAGGCGTTCCTTCTCCTCCTGGGTGAGGCTGGCGACCGGGATGCCGGTCTGCCGGGACACCACCTCGGCGATGGACTCGGTGCAGACCTCCAGGTTCAGGCCCTCGTCGGCCTGGCCGTCGCCCGTGGCCTCGGTGATCCGCTGCTTCAGCTCGCCGATCCGGTCCCGCAGCCCGCTCGCCTGCTCGTACTGCTCGTCGGCGACCGCCTGGTCCTTGTCCCGGATCAACTGGTCGACCTCGCGCTCCAGGGCCCGTACGTCCGTGCCCTTGGTGCGCGACTGGAGCCGCACGCGGGCGCCCGCCTGGTCGATCAGGTCGATGGCCTTGTCGGGCAGCCGCCGGTCGGTGAGGTAGCGGTCGGACATTTCCACGGCCGCGACCAGCGCCTCGTCGGTGTAGCGGACCTGGTGGTGGGCCTCGTAGCGGTCGCGCAGTCCGCGCAGGATCTCGATCGCGTCGGCGGTGGTGGGCTCGGGCACCAGGATGGGCTGGAAGCGGCGGGCGAGGGCCGCGTCCTTCTCGATCCTGCGGTACTCCTCCAGCGTGGTGGCGCCCACGATGTGCAGCTCGCCGCGGGCCAGGGCGGGCTTGAGGATGTTCCCGGCGTCCATCGAACCGCCCTCGCCGCCACCACCGGCGCCGACGACGGTGTGCAGTTCGTCGATGAAGATGATCAGCTCGTCGGAGTGGGCGCGGATCTCGCCGACGATGTTGTTCATCCGCTCCTCGAAGTCACCCCGGAAGCGGGTGCCGGCGACCACTGCGGTCAGGTCGAGGGCGACCACCCGCCGCCCGACCAGTACGTCGGGCACGTCGCCGTCGGTGATGCGCTGCGCCAGGCCCTCCACGATGGCGGTCTTGCCGACGCCGGCGTCACCGATCAGCACGGGGTTGTTCTTGCCGCGGCGGGAGAGCACCTCGACGGTCTGCTCGATCTCCTCCTCGCGCCCGATCACCGGGTCGATCCGGCCCTGCTGGGCCAGCTCGGTGAGGTCGCGTCCGTACTTGTCGAGGGTCGGCGTGTTCGTGGTCCGCGCGCTCTCGGCACGGGCCTTCGCGGCGTCCGGCACCTCCGCGGGCAGGCCCGAGGGCGCGAACCGGGCCGCGTTCAGGATGTGCCCGGCGGCCGAGTCCGGGTTGGCGGCCAGGGCACTGAGCACGTGCTCCGGGCCGATGTACCCGGTGCCGGTCGACCTGGCCAGTTCGTGCGCGTCCAGCAGGGCGCGCTTGACGGCCGGGGTGAGCGAGAGCGACGTGGGCGGCGGGGCCTCGCCCGGCGCGTGCTGCGCCGGGCCGGTCCGCTCGTCGATCTGCGAGGCCAGCGAGTCGGGATCGGCCCCGGCGCGGCTGAGCAGCCCCCGGGTCGGCTCGGTGGAGAGCGCGGCCCGCAGCAGGTGCTCGGTGTCCAGGTCCCGGCTGCCGTGTTCGGCGGCGTACTGGGCGGCGCCGCGCACCAGCTCCCGGGCGGGCTGGCTGAGCAGCCGGCCGATGTCGATCTGCCGGGGCTTGGGCCCGCCGAAGAAGCGTGCCAGGAATTCCGCGAACGGGTCGCCCTCCGGGCCCATGAAGCCGCTGGTCATCGTTACCGGTCCTCCGCTGCTTCGCTGATCGGCGTGCCGGGGCCGGGTAACCGGTCGGCCTGCGGTCATGCCCAACATGACACGTTCTGTCCCACCGGGCATGCCGGGAAGCGGGCGGGGCGCAGGCGGGAAGCAGTCGGGATGCGGGAAGGCCGGGGAGCCCGGAGCGGGGCCGTGCCGCGGCTCAGCAGCTCAGCAGCTCAGCAGCTCAGCAGCTCAGCAGCTCAGCAGCTCAGTGGCTCAGAGGCCGCTCCGCGACGTCAGGACGCGCGGACCGCTGTCCGTGATCGCCACGGTGTGCTCCACGTGCGCAGCCCGGCTGCCGTCGTTCGTGCGCAGGGTCCAGCCGTCGGGAGCCGCGTGGTAGTCGTCCCGCCCGCCGGCGGTCAGCATGGGCTCGATGGCGATGACCATGCCGTGCCGCAGGGGCAGTCCCCGTCCCGGCCGGCCCTCGTTGGGCACGCCCGGGTCCTCGTGCATGTGCCGGCCGATGCCGTGGCCGCCGAAGTCCTCCATGATGCCGTAGCCGCCCGCCCGGCACACCGTGCCGATCGCGTGGGCGATGTCGCCGATGCGATGACCGACGACCGCCGCCCCGATGCCCGCCTCGAGGGCCCGTTCCGCGGTCTCGATCAGCGTCGTGTCCGCCGCGCGCGGCGTGCCGACGACGAAGCTGAGCGCCGAGTCGCCGGCCCAGCCGTCCAGCGTCGCGCCGCAGTCGATGGAGACGAGGTCCCCGTCGCGCAGCCGGTAGCCGTCCGGGATGCCGTGCACGATCGCGTCGTTCACCGACGCGCAGATGACGCCCGGGAAGGGCGTCGGCGCGAAGGAGGGCCGGTAGCCGAGGAACGGCGAGCCCGCGCCCGCCTCCCGCAGTACCTCGTGCGCCACCGCGTCCAGCTCCAGCAGGGATACTCCGACGTCCGCGGCCTGCCGTACGGCGGTCAGGGCGCGCGCGACGACCTGGCCGGCCGCGTGCATGGCGTCGATCGATGTGTCCGTCTTCAGTTCCACCATGCCAATTACTATACCGGTATTTGAATTGGAATCGCGACGGGGTTGCGATGAGATCCGCGACCGGGTCCGGTACGGGAACCCGGTATTACAATGACGCCATGGTACGCACCCCTCTGACCCCCGAAGAGCGCGAGCGCGGCGAGCAGCTCGGCCGCCTGCTCCGCGCGGCCCGCGGCGAACGGAGCATGACGGCGGTCGCCGCCGAGGCCGGCATCTCCGCCGAGACCCTGCGCAAGATCGAGACCGGCCGGGCGCCCACCCCGGCGTTCTTCACGGTGGCCGCGCTGGCCCGCGCGCTGGGGCTGTCCATGGACGAGCTGGTGGGCAGGTGCGTGCCCGTACCCGCCTGAGGCGCCCGCACTCACCCACAGGAGTGCGAAACATGATCGACACCGCGCCTTGACGACGATGGTCTTGGCAAGCCCGTCCGGCCAGGCTTACGTTCGTCCCTCTACGGCCTGCTCTACGGGCGTAGAGGCTCTGACGTCGTGTCGAAGGAGCAGCTCATGGCCAACGTCGTACGTGCCGCTCTCGTCCAGGCCACCTGGACCGGCGACACCGAGTCCATGGTGGCGAAACACGAGGAGCACGCCCGCGAGGCGGCCCGGCGGGGCGCGAGGATCATCGGGTTCCAGGAGGTCTTCAACGCCCCCTACTTCTGCCAGGTCCAGGACCCCGGGCACTACCGCTGGGCCGAGCCCGTGCCCGACGGGCCGACCACCAGCCGTATGCGGGCCCTCGCCCGCGAGACCGGCATGGTGATCGTCGTCCCCGTCTTCGAGGTCGAGCAGCCCGGCTTCTACTACAACACCGCGGCCGTGATCGACGCCGACGGCACCGTCCTCGGCACCTACCGCAAGCATCACATCCCGCAGGTCAAGGGCTTCTGGGAGAAGTTCTACTTCCGCCCCGGCAACCTCGGCTGGCCGGTCTTCGACACCGCCGTCGGCAAGGTCGGCGTGTACATCTGCTACGACCGGCACTTCCCGGAGGGCTGGCGCCAACTCGGCCTCGGCGGCGCCCAACTGGTGTACAACCCGTCCGCCACCCACCGCGGCCTCTCCGCCCACCTGTGGCAGCTCGAGCAGCCCGCGGCGGCCGTCGCCAACGAGTACTTCGTCGCCGCGATCAACCGCGTCGGCGTCGAGGAGTACGGGGACAACGACTTCTACGGCACCTCGTACTTCGTGGACCCGCGCGGGCAGTTCGTCGGCGACCTCGCCAGCGACACCAAGGAGGAACTCGTCGTCCGCGACCTGGACTTCGACCTCGTCGACGAGGTCCGGCAGCAGTGGGCCTTCTACCGCGACCGCCGGCCCGACGCCTACGAGGGGCTGGTGCGGCCGTGACCCGTGACCTCTTCGCCCGCCACCGCGCCGTCCTGCCCGACTGGCTCGCCCTCTACTACGAGGACCCGCTGGAGATCACCCACGGCGAGGGCCGCCACGTCTGGGACGCGGCAGGCAACAAGTACCTCGACTTCTTCGGCGGCATCCTCACCACGATGACCGCGCACGCCCTGCCCGAGGTGACCAAGGCCGTCGCCGATCAGGCCGGGCGCATCATCCACTCCTCGACCCTCTACCTCAACCGGCCGATGGTCGAACTCGCCGAACGCGTCGCCCAGCTTTCCGGCATCCCCGACGCCCGCGTCTTCTTCACCACCTCCGGCACCGAGGCCAACGACACCGCCCTGCTGCTCGCCACCGCCCACCGGCGCAGCAACACCGTCCTGGCGATGCGCAACAGCTACCACGGCCGCTCCTTCAGCGCCGTCGGCATCACCGGCAACCGCGGCTGGTCCCCGACCTCCCTCTCCCCGCTCCAGACCCTCTACGTCCACGGCGGCGTCCGCACCCGCGGCCCGTACGCGCACCTGGGCGACCGGGAGTTCATCGACGCCTGCGTCGACGACCTGCTTGACCTGCTCGGCCACACCCGCGCCCCCGCCGCGCTGATCGCCGAACCCGTCCAGGGCGTCGGCGGCTTCACCTCCCCGCCCGACGGGCTGTACGCCGCCTTCCGCGAGGTGCTGCGCGAGCGGGGCATCCTGTGGATCGCCGACGAGGTGCAGACCGGCTGGGGCCGCACCGGCGAGCACTTCTGGGGCTGGCAGGCACACGGGAGAAGCGGACCGCCGGACATCGTCACCTTCGCCAAGGGCATCGGCAACGGCATGTCGGTCGGCGGCGTCATCGCCCGCGCCGAGATCATGAACTGCCTGGACGCCAACAGCATCTCCACCTTCGGTGGCACCCAGGTCACCATGGCGGCCGGCCTCGCCAACCTCACGTACCTGCTGGAGCACGACCTCCAGGGCAACGCCCGGCGCGTCGGCGGACTGCTCATCGAACGGCTGCGGGCCGTCGCCGCCCAGGTGCCGCACGTACGGGAGGTGCGCGGGCGCGGGCTGATGATCGGCGTCGAGCTGACCCGGCCCGGCACCGACGAGGCCGCACCCGAGGCGGCGTCCACCGTGCTGGAGGAGGCCCGCGCGGGCGGGCTGCTCATCGGCAAGGGCGGCGGCCACAGCACCAGCGTCCTGCGCGTCGCCCCGCCGATGTCCCTCACCGTCGCGGAGGCCGAGGAGGGCGCCGCGATCCTCGAACGCGCTCTGCGGAGCATCTGAGAACGCACGCGCCCCGCGGAGCGAACGAGAACGCACGCGCCCTGCGGAGCACCCGACCGCAGCGTCCCGAGCGCGCATCCCGAGCAGAGGAACCGCCGCCATGACCTCCACCCCGCAGACCCTGGACCAGCAGCCGCCCTGGGAACCCGCCCTGTCGGTCCGTCAGGTCCTCGGTCTCGAACGGGTGCTGGCCGGGCAGCCCGAGGTGGTGGCCGGCGCACACCGGCTCGACCGGCCCGTGCGCTGGGTGCACGTCGCCGAGGCCGCCGACGTCGGCGTGATGCTCAGCGGCGGCGAGATGGTGCTCACCACCGGCGTGCTGCTCGCCGGTGACGAGGACAAGCAAGGCGAGTACGTCCGCTCCCTGGACCGCGCCGAGGCCGCGGCCGTCGTGCTCGGCCTCGGCCGCGCCTTCCCCGCCCCGCCCGAGGTGATGCGCCGGGCGGCCGAGCGGTGCGGACTGCCCATGGTCGTCCTGCACCGGCCCTTCCCGTTCGCTGAGCTGACCGAGGAGGTGCAGTCCCGGCTGCTGCGGCGCAAGTTCGCCGCCGTCAGCCTCTCCGAGGCCGTACGCACCGAACTGACCGGACTGATCACCGCGGGCGCCCCGGTGCAGCGCCTGCTCGACGAGGTGGCCCGGCACGGCGGCTGCCCGGTCGTCGTCACCAACCTCGCCCACCGCGTCCTCGCCACGGCGGGGGAGCGGCCCGCCGTCGACGACGTGCTCCGCGACTGGGAGCGCATCGCCCGCCAGGCCGGGGCCGGGTCCGCCGACGGCTGGATCCGCGCCGAGCTGAGCTGCCGCGGCGAGCGCTGGGGGCGGCTGGTGCTGTGCGGCTACGGCGGGGACCGCGCCGCCGGACGGCTGCTCGCCGACCGCGCCGCCGAGGCCCTCGTCCTGCACCGCATGCTCGCCGGTGACGGCACCCACGTCCAGGGCTCCGGCGGCACGGGCGGCACGGGCGGCACGGGCGGCACGGGCGGCTCCTGGGACTCCTGGGAGGAGCAGTCCGCGCGGAGCCTGCTCACCGACCTGGTCAGCGGGGCCGTACCGGCGCGCCAACTGCTGTCCCGGGCCCGCGCCGCCGGACTGCCGGTCAACCGGCGCGTCTTCGTCCCCCTCGTCGTCCGCGAGCGGCAGCCCGCCCGCCCGGCCCGGGTGCTGCGGCTGCTGGGCCTGCCGGGAATCGCCGCGCGTCTCGCCGACGACCGCGTCGCCGTCCTGCTCAGCCTCGCCCCCGACCAGGACGCCAGGGCGCTGACCGCCCACTTCGCGACCCGGCTGCGCTCGGAACCGGACTCCTGCCACGCCGTGGTCGCGGCGGCCGACGCCCGCGCCGACTGGGCCGACGTACCCGCGGGACTGCGCGAGGCCCAGCACGTCGCCGACGCCGTCGCCGACTCCCCGGCACCCCTGGACCTGCCGCCCGTCGTGCGCCTGCGCGACATCCACCTGCGCGGCCTGGTCCGGCTGCTGCGCGACGACCCGCACGTCCAGTCCTTCGCCGAGCGCGAGCTGGACGGACTGCTGCGCGGCCCCGACGAGGACCTGCTGTCCGTGTTGCGCACCTACCTCGCCACCGGACGCAACAAGTCCCGCACAGCCCAGCTCCACCACGTCTCCCGGCCCGCCCTCTACCGCCGCCTGGAGGCCATACAGGGCCGCCTCGACGTCGACCTCGACGACTTCGAACAAGCCGCCTCCGTCCACATCGCGCTCCTCGCCCACGACGCGCAACAGGGGTGACACCGTGCAATGCCCGACCCCCGCAGACGTGACACCGTGCCACTCATTTCGGCCACCCGCCGTCCCTAGTCTCGCCGTACACCGAGCGCCACACCGAGCGCCACACCGAGCGCCACACCGAGCGAATCGAGCGAGTGGAGGCCGAAGATGAGCCGAGTGATCCGTGCCGCGCTCTTCCAGACCGCCTGGACGGGCGACAAGGAATCGATGATCAAGGTCCACGAGCAGGCGGTGCGCGACGCCGCCGCCCAGGCCGCACAGGTCATGTGCTTCCAGGAACTGTTCTACGGACCGTACTTCTGCCAGGTCCAGGACCCCGAGTTCTACGCCTACGCCGAACGCGTCCCCGACGGCCCCGTAGTCGAGCGCTTCCAGCGCCTCGCCCGCGAGCACGGCATCGTCCTGGTGCTGCCGATGTACGAGGAGGAGCAGCCCGGCGTCCTCTACAACACCGCCGCCGTCATCGACGCCGACGGCTCCTACCTCGGCAAGTACCGCAAGACGCACATCCCGCAGGTGCGGGGCTTCTGGGAGAAGTTCTACTTCCGCCCCGGCAACTCCGGCTGGCCGGTCTTCGACACCGCCGTCGGCAGGATCGGCGTCTACATCTGCTACGACCGGCACTTCCCGGAGGGCTGGCGGGCACTGGGCCTGTCGGGCGCCGAGGTCGTCTTCAACCCGTCGGCCACCTCGCGCGGCCTGTCCGGCTACCTGTGGCAGTTGGAGCAGCCGGCGGCGGCCGTCGCCAACGAGTACTTCGTCGGCGCCATCAACCGCGTCGGCGTGGAGGAGCTGGGCGACAACGACTTCTACGGCACCTCGTACTTCGTCGACCCCGAGGCGCGGTTCGTCGGCGAGGTCGCGAGCGACAAGGAGACCGAACTCGTCGTCCGCGACCTGGACATGGACAAGCTGCGCGAGGTCCGCGACCGCTGGCAGTTCTACCGCGACCGCGCTCCGGGCGCGTACTCCCCGCTGACCGCGCCCTGACCACCGTGACGTCGACCCGACCGGTGCCCCTGACAGGAGGGAACAGCAGTATGAGCAGCCGTACCGTCATCCGCGGTGGCCTCGTCATCACCGCGTCCGACGAGATCCACGCCGACGTCCTGATCGAGGACGGCCGCGTCGCCGCCCTCGCGGCGACCGGCACCCCGGCGGCCGAGGCGTTCACCGCCGAGCACGTCGTCGACGCGAGCGGCAAGTACGTCATCCCGGGCGGCGTCGACGGGCACACCCACATGGAGATGCCCTTCGGCGGCACCTACGCCGCCGACACCTTCGAGACCGGCACCAGGGCCGCCGCCTGGGGCGGCACGACCACCATCGTCGACTTCGCCATCCAGAGCGTCGGCCACTCCCTGCGCGAGGGCCTGGACGCCTGGCACGCCAAGGCCGAGGGCAACTGCGCCGTCGACTACGGCTTCCACATGATCGTCTCCGATGTGAACGCCGAGACACTGAAGGAGATGGATCTCCTCGTAGAAGAAGGGGTCACGTCGTTCAAGCAGTTCATGGCGTACCCCGGCGTCTTCTACTCCGACGACGGCCAGATCCTGCGCGCCATGCAGCGCGCCGCCGACAACGGCGGCCTGATCATGATGCACGCCGAGAACGGCATCGCGATCGACGTCCTGGTCGAGCAGGCCCTCGCCCGCGGCGAGAGAGACCCCCGCTTCCACGGCGAGGTCCGCAAGGCCCTCCTGGAGGCCGAGGCCACCCACCGCGCCATCCGGCTCGCGCAGGTCGCCGGGGCGCCGCTGTACGTCGTGCACGTCTCGGCGACGGAGGCGGTCGCGGAGCTGACCCGCGCCCGCGACGAGGGTCTCCCCGTCTTCGGCGAGACCTGCCCGCAGTACCTGTTCCTGTCCACCGACAACCTCGCCGAACCCGACTTCGAGGGCGCCAAGTACGTGTGCAGCACCCCGCTGCGCCCGCGCGAGCACCAGGCGGCCCTGTGGCGGGGCCTGCGCACCAACGACCTCCAGGTCGTCTCCACCGACCACTGCCCCTTCTGCTTCGTGGGCCAGAAGGAGCTGGGCCGCGGCGACTTCTCCAAGATCCCCAACGGCATGCCGGGCGTCGAGAACCGCATGGACCTCCTCCATCAGGCCGTCGTCGAGGGCCGCATCAGCCGCCGCCGCTGGATCGAGATCGCCTGCGCCACCCCGGCCCGCATGTTCGGCCTCTATCCGAAGAAGGGCACCATCGCGCCCGGCGCCGACGCCGACATCGTCGTCTACGACCCGGACGCCGAACAGGTCGTCTCCGCCGAGACCCACCACATGAACGTCGACTACTCGGCGTACGAGGGCAAGCGGATCACCGGACGCGTGGAGACCGTGCTCTCGCGCGGCGAACCGGTCGTCACCGAGCGGGAGTACACCGGGCGCAAGGGCCACGGCGTCTACACCCCACGCTCCACCTGTCAGTACCTGAACTAGTCAGTACCTGAACTAGGAGCCCCGCTCATGGACTTCGGACTCGTCCTGCAGACCGACCCGCCGGCCTCCCGCGTCGTCAGCCTGATGCAACGGGCCGAGCGCAACGGCTTCGGCCACGGCTGGACCTTCGACTCCGCCGTGCTGTGGCAGGAGCCGTTCGTGATCTACAGCCAGGTCCTGGCCAACACCAGCACACTCAAGATCGGCCCGATGGTCACCAACCCGGGCACCCGCACCTGGGAGGTGACCGCCTCCACCTTCGCCACCCTCAACGACATGTTCGGCAACCGCACCGTCTGCGGCATCGGCCGCGGCGACTCCGCGATGCGGGTCGCGGGCCGCAAACCCAACACCCTCGCCCGGATAAGCGAAGCCATCAAGGTCATCCGCGCGCTGGGCAGGGGAGAGGAGGCCGACCTCGGCGGCGGCACCGTCGTCAGGTTCCCCTGGGTGAAACCGGGCGCCGAAGTCCCCGTGTGGATGGCGGCGTACGGCCCCAAGGCGCTGAAGATGACCGGCGAGGAGGCCGACGGATTCATCCTCCAGCTCGCCGACCTCTACCTGACCGAGTACATGGTCAAGGCCGTCCGGGACGCCGCCGAGGCCGCCGGACGCGACCCGTCCGAGGTGACGATCTGCGTGGCGGCCCCCGCCTACGTCACCGCCGACGACTCGCCCGAGGCCCTCGCCCACGCGCGTGAGCAGTGCCGCTGGTTCGGCGGCATGGTCGGCAACCACGTGGCCGACCTGGTCTCCAAGTACGGCGCCCACACCGGCGCCGTACCCGACGAACTCACCGACTACATCAAGGCCCGCGAAGGCTACGACTACGCCCACCACGGGCGCAGCGGCAATCCCGACACCCGGTTCGTGCCGGACGAGATCGTCGACCGGTTCTGCCTGATCGGGCCGGTCGAGAAGCACATCGAGAAGCTGACCGCCCTGCGCGCCCTCGGCGTCGACCAGTTCGCGCTGTACGACATGCACGACGCGCAGGAAGCCGTGATCGACACCTACGGCACGCAGGTCATCCCGGCCGTCAACGCCTGATCCGACTCCCCCTCCCACCCCGGGGAGGGGGAACAGGGCGCACCCGCGCACCCTCGGTACCACCCGCGCACGCCTCGGTACACCACCCGCGCCCCCTCGTTACCGCCCGCACGGCCTCTCCCGCTCTCCCGTCCCACCGCCGCATGATTGGCCTGCCCATGACCGACACCGCGCCCACGGCCATACCGCCGTCCGTCCAAGTCACCCTCCCCGACGGGCGCGTGGAGCTCGCCCCGAGCTCCCCGCCGCCGAGCGGCCGCTACGCCAACGACGACCTGCTGCCGGTTCCCGTCGGCAAGCGCACCTGGACCACGTACAACTTCTCCGCGCTGTGGGTCGGCATGGCCCACAACACGGCCTCCTGGACCCTCGCCTCCGGTCTCATCGCCGTCGGCATGGACTGGAAGCAGGCGGTGTTCACCATCGCCCTGGCCAACCTGATCGTGCTCGCCCCGATGCTGCTCACCGGGCACGCGGGCCCGAAGTACGGCATCCCCTTCCCGGTGTTCGCCCGCGCCTCCTTCGGCATCCGGGGCGCCAACCTGCCCGCCGTGGTACGGGCGTTGGTGGCATGCGGCTGGTTCGGCATCCAGACCTGGATCGGCGGCGAGGCCATCTACTTCCTGGCCGGCAAGCTGATCGGCGACGGCTGGACCAACGCCGGCACGGTCGGCGGCTACGCCTGGACGATGTGGCTGTCCTTCGCGATCTTCTGGGCGATCCAGGTCGCCATCATCTACCGAGGCATGGAGACCATCCGCCGCTTCGAGAACTGGGCCGCGCCCTTCGTCCTCGTCGGCGCCTTCGTGATGCTGTGGTGGATGGCCGACAAGGCGGGCGGGTTCGGCCCGCTCTTCGACCAGCCGTCGAAGCTGGGCTGGGGCGCCGACTTCTGGGAGCTGTTCTGGCCCTCCCTGATGGGCATGATCGGCTTCTGGTCCACGCTGTCCCTCAACATTCCGGACTTCACCCGCTACGGAAAGAGCCAGAAGGCCCAGACCCGCGGCCAGGCCCTCGGACTGCCCACCACCATGACGCTGTTCGCGTTCCTGTCCGTGATGGTCACCTCCGGCTCACAGGCGGTCTACGGCGAGGCCATCTGGGACCCGGTACAACTCGCCGCCAAGACGGACAACGTGGTGGGGCTGCTCTTCGCGCTGGTGACCATCCTGGTGGCGACCCTCTCCGTGAACATCGCCGCCAACCTGGTCTCACCGTCCTTCGATTTCTCCAACGTCGCCCCGCGCAAGGTGAGTTTCCGGTCGGGCGCGCTCATCACGTCCGTCCTGGCGGTACTGATCTGCCCGTGGAAGCTGTACTCCGACCCGCAGGGCTACATCTTCACCTGGCTCGGCCTGGTCGGCGGGCTGCTCGGCACGGTGGCCGGCATCCTGATCGCCGACTACTGGATCCTGCGCCGCGCCCGCCTCGACCTCGTCGACCTGTACCGCGCGGGCGGACGCTACTGGTACGAGGGCGGCTGGAACTGGCGGGCCGTCCTCGCCTTCGTCGTCGGCGGTGTCCTGGCCATCGGCGGCGCCGACTTCCACCCCTTGATCGACGGCCGACCGCTGCCGTTCCTCGAACCGCTGGCCGACTACGGCTGGGCGGTGGGCCTGGGCACGGCCCTGGCGCTCTACCTGGCGCTGATGCTGCTGCCTGTCACCCGGCCGGGTGTCGAGGCGGCCCGCCCCGCTGCTCAGCCCTGACCGTCCTGCAAGGCGGCCACGGCCTCCCTGGCCGCCTTGAGGGCGCCCCTGCTGACCTCCGTCGTACCGGGCGCCTTCTTCGACGCGAAGCCGGCCGCTGCACGTGACTACCACCAGAGCGTTCGCGTATGCCTGTGTTCAGCCGAGACGGAGGAGGTGCAGCATCAAGAGCGCGGCGTCGGCGTCGGTGGATCGGATCTCGTCGCGCTCGTTCAGGTCGGGGACGGTGGCCAGTGGGACCCACACGCGGCGGGCCGACTCGAAGACGTCGCTGGGACCGGCCCGACGGGCGTCAGCGTCTGCATGATCACGGCCACGGAGAACAGGGCTCAGGGCGGTCTGGACACCCAGTTCTTCCGAGCTGAGCGTGTCCTCGACGGAGACCCCTTCAGAGTCACCGTTTCCTGTGGCAGGCTTTCACCCGGAGCTATGCCGTACCAGCCGGGATTTCCCATGAGCGCCGCACACGACGTGTACGTCCCCGAAGGCACTTTCGGTGTTCTCGACGCCGGAGAAATCTCTGTTCAGACGGTGGACTGGAGCAACGGATTCGCCGTCCCCATGTCACACGGGGCTCTTATAGTCACGGGAATCCATACCGGCGAGATCCGGGCAACCGCAACCCCTGTGACCGGCCCACCACCCGGGCCCGCAGATGCCCTCTGGGAAGAAATCGTGGAAGTCAGCGTGCATGCTCCCACGGGCAGCCTGTGGGTCGAATCCCTTGAGCAGGGCCCGGTCGACGGTCTTGCCCTCCTCAGCACAGTGGGCCCGGGCTGCTACCGGCTCCGCGTCCACGCGCGAGGCCGCGGCACCCTCCCGGACAAGACCAGTCCCGAACCGGTGGAGGACTACCTCGTGATGGCCTGGCCCGCGCCGTGGGCCGACGCGGACATCCTGCGCACGAGCGACCGCCTGGAACACGACCTCGCTCACGCGGCCGGCGCGCCCCAGCCGCAACCGCCCGCTCCCGCACGGAGCAAGGAGCAGGAGAAGCTCCGCCGGCGCCTTCTGCGGGGGTAGCCGATCTCCGGGGCATCGGACCCCGCAGGGGCCTGGCAACGCAGGGATACTGCTGCTGTGTTGTTGACGTGGATTGCCGAGGTGGCGGACGAGCCCCTGGTGCTGGAGCTATCTGACCGTCGGGTGGAGTGGGAGACCAATACCTGGTCGCTGGGTGCGGCGGACGAGGACAGGAGGTCGTTGTCCGCCGCCGAGGTGGTGGCTGCGTTCGAGCGGACCGCTGCAGCCATCCAGGAGCGCATTCTTGGACTGGACTTCTCCGAGGCGGTGACGTTCTACGTGTGGCACGACGAACAGGCCCGGAAGCTCCGGTGCTCGACCGGTTCCGTGACCCCGGACGCGTTGCCGTTCGGCGGTATCTATGTGGCTTCCGACGACCTCGGTCCGATCGTCGAGGGCTTTTTGGCAGACAACGGGCCCGGCTCCGTCGCGTGGTCGGACCTGGAAGACGAGCAGAGTCGCTCGGAGCAGACCGAGACCGAGGCGGAGACCGCACCCTTCCATGTCTGGGTCAGCAGTGTCGGAGCCTCACACTGACTGGTCCTACCTGTCCACGCGGACAAGGCGGCGGTGACAGATGAGGGTTACGGCTATGCCGACGAAGGCGAGGAAGTGCTCGGGCTTGCGTTCGTAGCGGCGGTGTAGGCGTCGGCAGCCGGCCAGCCAGGAGATAGTTCGTTCGACAACCCGACAGCGAATCCTGCAAGCCCAGCAGGATTTGAAGGACCCGGGCCTCACCGTTGTAGGAGCCGACCGGACCAGTCCGAGCGGCAGCACACTGAGACTGCGCGCATCGACGCAGTCGAGACCCGCATGACCAGCGTCGAGCGGAAGCAGCGGGCGGCCGCGGGCGCTGTCGGTGTCCTGTGCATGGCGCCGGCTACCTCATGCAGTACCTGATCCCGTAGTACCAGGAAGACCCTGCACGGCCCCCGTCCTCCCCAACGGGCCACTTCGTCATGCCGTCGGCAGTTGCAGCAGCATCGCGTCGTAGAGCGGAGCGTCCGGGAACGGCATGACCTCGCCGAAAGGCTCGTAGCCCCATGCCTCGTACAGGGCCCGCACCTTCGGGTGGTCGCGCTCGACGAGCAGCGTCGCACGGTCTTCGGTGCGGCCGCGCAGCAGCTCGTCGTGGACACGACGCGCGATGCCGGTGCCGCGTACGGTGACGGTCACCATGAGCTCCGACAGGGCGAAGGTCCGGTGCCCGGTCTCCTCCGTCGCACCGTCGGCGACGGGGGTGCGCAGACCGTTCCACCAGCGCGTCGTCGCCTGCAAGGTGCAGCCGTAGGCGTAGCCGATCGGCCGGCCGCCGCACCACCCGACGACTGCCGCGAACCCTGGGACATCGGTGTTCCAGCCGAGCCGTTCGTCGAAGCGGGCCAGCGAGTGGAACTCCTCGCCGAGCCGGTCGGCGTAGACCTCGGCGTACACCTCGAGCAACTGCGGCCGGATGTCCGTCAGCCCTGCCGCATCCCGGCGCTCGAGCCGCAATTCGTCGTCCATTCCTCACGCTCCGTTGCGTCGCGTTCGTTCCACGAAGTCCTGCGCCACAGGAACATGGGCGTGCCGCTGTAGCTGCTGACGCAGATCAGCGATCTTCCCCCGGACCCGGTCGCTCTGCACGCGCTCAGCAAGGCCGACCGCGCGCCCGGCTTGGGCCGTGGCCTCTTCGATGTCGCCGCCATCGAGGAGGGCCTGCGCGCGCTGGACGGTGTAGTAGACGCGGTTGCGTTCGAAGCGCGGCTCGAGCATGCCGAGCGCAGACGCGGTGAGCTCCTCGGCGCGGCCGTACTGGCCGAGCGCGTGATGGGCGGCACCGGCGAGACCGGTGATCTCGGCAGGAGTGAGGAACGTCAGCCAGGCCACCGGCTCGCCCTGGGCGCGGTCGAAGGAGGACTCGGCCCGAGCCAGGGACCGCTGCGCGCGGATACGCTCGCGGGTGCGGGCGTGACCGACTGCCTGCCGACAGTGCAGCAGCGCCATGAGCCATGGGTCCGCTTTGGCCTGCCGTGTCTCGACTGCGGCCCGGCCGATGCGTACGGCCTCCTGGTCCCGGCCGAGAAGCCGCGCCTGCATGGCCAGGTTGGACCAGACGCGGGCCTGCAGCATCCCGTCCGAGGCCAGCATGCCCGCCTGCAGGGCCTCGCTGTAGAGGCGGGTGGCCTCATCTTGGCGGCCGGCGTCATACGCAAACCAACCAGCGCTGGCCGCCAGGTCCCCGACCGCTGAGTAGAGCAGCCGTTCCACTCGCTCACCGTAGGCGCAGTGGTTGAGGGCAAGTTGCACGCGTGCCAGCGCATCGGCCGCGGCGTCGTGCAGGGCGCCGCCGCCGAGAGCGTGGTCGTGGTGGTAGAGGGTGGGGACAATGGCGCGGATACGTTCGACATCGCTGGTGCCCAGCCGTCCCTGGGCGGGGATCGTGTCCAGGCCGAGAGCGGTGGCGAGGCCGGCCGCGATGAACTCGCGTCGCCTCACAGGGCGGTGCTCCTTCACGGGGGCCGACCGCCGCGGCGGAGGCAGCACCCGAGACGACTTGCGCGGGATGAATCCCATAGCCTCCGGACTCCGGCCGAAAATCTCCTGCAAGGGCAGAAGGTAGCGTGCCCACGGCCATTGCACCTCGCCGCGGACCCACCGGCGGACGTGCCGGTCTGTGCACTGAGCTGCCTTGCCGAACAGGTTTTCGGCGACCTGATTGACCTCGTCGGCGAGCTGCGCCTGCGTGAATCCGAACTCGGTCAATAACGCCTCGAGCTTGTGGTTCCGCTGCTTGCCCACGGCGACCCCCGTGTCCGCTGTCGAGTCCTTCGACGGTAGCCTTGTGGCCGCCGTCCGTTGAGTAGAACTGTCCGGTCGGCCGTAGGTAACTGCCCCCGATTCCGTCCTGATGGGCAACCGGACACTTCGGGTTTGCTCATGGCATGGACAGAGACCGCGTATTACGGCCCGTCGAGACGGGCCCCGGCCTGCTGGTACGCTCCACAGCCGATCGGCAGCGGGCCGTAGAGCACTGGCTGCTGTCGACGCTCCATGACCAGGGCCGTGACCGCGCTCGGATGGAGTGGCAGCAGCACGGGGTCACGCTGCTGCCGCTGGGCACGCTGTTCTCCGCGGTGCGCCTGCCTCAGCGCTTGGTGCTCGCCGTCGCCAGTGGGGACGGTCCGTCGGCCGAGGTCGACGCCTTCCTTGGCGAGGCGCTCGGCGGCGGGCCGGTCATCTGTGACCCGGGCGGCCGGCGGTACTACGCCCTCGTCCCGGCCAGCATGCCCACCACGTGGCACCAGACGGCCGACGACTGGCGTGTGGGGGACGTGGAATGCCTCGGCCGTGACACGTACCTCGGCGTGCCGCGCGTCGACCACACCGAGTTCGACCGGCGAACGTACGCGTCGTACTGGTCGGTGCCGATGCCGTCGATGGCCACGCTCTGCGCACCGCTCGCGATCGCCCGGCTCATCGCAGCCGGCCAGCACGAGCTGGCCCTGCAGGATCCCGACGAGGAGTCGCCGGCGTGAAGCGGGACCCCCGTCTGTACATCTGCCTCGGCGCCCTGGCGGTGCTGGCCGGACTGCTGATCTGGGGCATCGCCACTTGCGGCTGCTGATCAGCCGTCCACAAGCCCCCGCCCGGGCTCCGGCCCGGCCGGTAGTCACCAACCCACCAAGCAGGAAGGCGATTGAGATGACGTTGCCTGTTGTCCCCTTGGGCTTCGCGTGGCTCGAGGTCACGGGGCGCTGCAATCTGGAGTGCGTCCACTGCTATGCGAACTCCACGCCGCGCGGCACGCACGGCACCATGACCGTCGTCGATTGGACGGACACGATCACTCAGCTCGCAGCCATGGGCACAAGCGATGTCCAGTTCATCGGCGGCGAGCCCGTGCTGCACCCGCACCTCGAGCAGTTGATCGTCAACGCCCGGACGGCCGGCCTCACGGTTGAGGTGTTCTCCAACCTCATGACCGTGAGTGAGGATCTGTGGCACGTCTTCACGGAGTACGACGTCAGGCTGGCGACGTCGTACTACTCCGACACCGCCGCCGACCACGACGCCGTGACCGACCGGAAGGGCTCACACGCCCGCACCCGGGACAACATCCAGCGCGCACAGGAACTGGGCCTCACCCTCCGCGGCGGGGTCATCCAGGTACGCCCCGAGCAGCGCGCCCTCCAGGCGCAGCAGGACCTCGAGGACCTTGGCCTCACCGTCGTCGGGGCCGACCGGACGCGCGCGTTCGGACGGGCCAGCCGAGGAGCGGCCCCGACGATGGCCGATCTGTGCGGGCACTGCGCCGACGGGAAGGTGGCGATCGGCCCGGACGGCGACGTCTGGCCGTGCGTCCTCGGCCGGTTCATCAGCCTCGGCAACGTCAAGCAGACGCCGATCGCAGACATCTGGTCCGGGCCGGTCACGCGCCGGGCCCGCTCCGAGATCCAAGCTGCGCACGGGAACCTGCCCGCGCAGTCCTGCACGCCGCCTCAGTTCCTCCCCATGTGCGGGCCGTGCGGTCCGTGCGTGCCGTCCGTGGGGCACTGCGACCCACGGATAGCCGACGAAACGGGCGCTACGATCGGCACTCCGGCCGGAGACTGACCGAAAGGGCGACGATCATGGAGCGCACCGAGGAAGAGTGGGCACGCATCGCAGGGTACGTGCGCCACACCCTGAACAAGCTGGCGCCGCAGCCCCTGCCGCTGTGCCTGCCCGACGAACCGCAGGCCTGCGGGAAGGACGCGCGCGAGCACGTGCTGCTTTGGTCGGCCGAGCTGAAGGCCGTGGCGCACAACCTGATCGAGACGTCGGCGCCCACACGTGAGGACGCGGTGCACTACTCCGGGCCGTTGTACCGGCAGACCCTCGAGTCGCTGCGTGAGCGGCGAGTCGCCTAGGGGTGTGTTGCAAGAGCGGATCAAGGTCCCGGTAATCGAGTGCGAGGGCACAGCCGGACTGGCATACTCCGCGCGGTGACAACCCACCACAGCCCCAGCCCGTCCCTGATCACCGGCGCACGCGACGCCGAACTCAACGAACGTCTGACTGCCGAACTCATCGCCTTCAACACGGCTGCAACAGGTCCGGCCGATCGCGACATGTTTTCAGTCAAGGTCACCGATGAAGCAGGTGAGCTAATCGGCGGATTGGCTGCCTGGACCTGGGGTGGTTTGTGTGGCATCGAACTGCTGTGGGTGCGCGAGGACGACCGCAGGGGTGGATGGGGCAGCAGGATCCTGCATGCTGCCGAGGCCGAGGCCCAGCGACGCGGCTGTGATCGCGTAGCTGTCTCTTCCTTCACCTTCCAGGCCCCCGACTTCTACCAGCGGCACGGCTATGTCGAGACCGGCCGAACCCTGGGCATTCCCGGCGGACATGCGGACGTGCACATGTTCAAGCCGCTGGCGTCAGGGCTCACGGCCTCGGACGAGGCGTGAACGCCGGCCTCACAGTCACTCATTGATCACGGCGATCAGCACGGTGGCTTCGTAACGGACGGCGAGCTGGTCGTACCCTGTCGCCGCGCGGACTCGAGCGGGGCGGACGCGTGGCAGACCTGGTCGGATACGGGGCACGCGGACGTTCTCCAGCACCGATTCGAACCGCGGCGAGTCCCCGCGCTGCCCTGCTGTGATCACGATCGACATGGGTTTCTGGCCTTGCTCGACGGCCAGGTGCAGCTTGGTGGTGAATCGGTCGCGTGAGCGTCCCAGTCCGTGGTCGCCAGGTTCGGTGAAGACACCGCCCAGTGGTTCCTTCTGCAGGTCACCCCGCTTGCGGGCCTCGGCCGCATGCTGATGGGCGCGGCACACGGTGGAGTCGATGCTCAGATCCCGCGTGACCAAACCCTTCGCGTCGAAGCCGGAATCAACTCAGGGGTTGTCTCTCTTGAGTCGGTCTTGCCGGTCCGGGGCGGTCGCTACCGGCACGATGCGGCGGCCGGACCGGCCCCGCCACTCAGCTCTGACCGTCCTGCAAGGCCGCCACCGCTTCCTTCGCCGCCTTGATGGCACCCTTGTTGATCTCAGTCGTACCGGGTGCCTTCTTCGACTCGAAGTCACTGCCGTTGTACGTGATCATCACCAGGGCGTTGGACGCGCGGACCAGCACGGTTCCCTCGCGCGTCTGCTGCTTGTCCTCGGTGGTGAGGTTCACCACGGAGTAGGCCGCGTCGCCGAGGTCCGGCACCTCGCCTCCGCCGCTGCGGTCGGCGACCCGCTCCTTGTACGACTTCTGCGCCGCCTCGTCCGTCTCCATCACCTCGAAGGAGACGTCGAGCCAGCGGTAGTCGTAGCCCTTGAGCGCGTTCCAGGAACAGGTACGGCGCACCTTGGTGTCCGTGGACGGGATCTCCTTGCCGGCCGCCTTGGCACCCGGCACCAGTGAGGTGACCGTCTTCTCGGCCAGGCTCTCGCACGGTGCCGGGGAGGCGGGGTAGGTCTTCGGCGCCGCCTGCGTCGCCGGTGCGGAAGCGGACTTGTTGGTGGTGTCGGGCGGCGTCTTGTCCTTCGCGGCCGGTGACGTGTCCGGCCCGGACGACAGCGCCCAGCCCGCCGTGGCGAGTACGGCGACCGGTGCCAGACGGGCGGTCAGGGCGAGCGGCAGGGGAAGAGAACGCACGGCGCACTTCTCGTGGGGGATGGTGCGGAGAGGGTCCGCACTGCGGACGGGACGCCAGTGTCACACGAGTCCCCGTGGGGCGGAAGGGCGAACTCGGTGCGTGGCCGCGCGGTGACGCAGACGAACGGCGGTCATGAGTCACATCCCCCGCCCGCATCCGTACCCCGGTGTCCGTGGCGTGCGGGAGCAGCGCCGCCTCAGGTTCGGCGAGCCGGCCTGCAGGGACGGGGCGGCCCGGGTAGCGCGACCGCAGGAGGTCGACGGCGTCCCGGACGCCCCGGCTCCCAGAACGCCTCCACGGTGACCGGGGCGACCGTCACCTCCGGTACCCGGCCTCGGCCTGGCGGGAGTTGGCGGCGAGCGTCACGAGGTATCCCCGAGTTGCTGGGTGGCGGGTGCGGACAGGGCGCTCTCGATGCGGTCGACGGCGGCGAACGCGCCGTACGCGACCAGGTGCACCAGGCAGTGGTCGGTGTGCTCGGGCCGGCGCCACGCGGCCACGTCCGCGTCCGTGATCCGGTACGGCGCCAGCGCGGCCAGCAGCGCCAGCCGTGCGCCGGGCCGCTCCCTCCGGGAGGGGAACGGGTCCGGTGCGGCGGGCGGGTGCGAGCCGTCCCAGTCGCGCAGGGTGGCGCGTACGAGGTTCTGGTCGTCGGTGTCCGGGAGACCGGCGCCCGTCGTGGCGGTGGCGCTCAGCGCCGCGTACGCCGGGCCGACCGGCGTTCCCGCCGCCCACGCCGGTCCCCGGCCGGGATCGTCCAGCAGGGGCAGGGAGGTGCCGGGCGCGGCGGGACGACGCACGGCGCGGGACAGCGACCGGCCCGCCAGGCTCCGTACCGGACGCAGCCGCTGTGCGTCGGCCGGGAGCAGGTTCTCGGTCACCAGGGACGACACGACGCGGTTGATGAAGTGGGAGGCCAGCACCGTGCCGAGGTAGCCGGGGGCCTCCTCGGACGGGAACGGGTACGGCTCCCGCGCGGCGCCCGGGACGCGGGTGCTCCGCGCCCAGTCGAGCACGCGCGCGTGCTGCTCGTCCGCCGGCTCCTGACCCCGGGCCAGCCGCTCGGCCAGCCCGTGGTCGCCGGTGGCGTGCAGCAGCATGGTGTGCGCGTCCACGCAGAACCGGCACTTGTTGGCCTGCGACACCCCGAAGGCGGCGACCTCCTTGCCGGTCCGGCCGCCGGGGCCGGCGATCAGGGACTCGCGCATCAGCGCCCAGGCCGGGGCGACGAGTGCGGGTGCCGAGGAGAGCACGACGAACGGGGCGGGTTCGGGGATGCCGAAGTCCCGCGCGGCCTGTGCGTAGACCTCGGCGACGCGTCCGGTGGCCGCCTTCGGAGGCAGCGGTTCGGTGTGACGGAAGGGTGTGGGCATGGACAGCAGCGTGCGCCGCCGGGGTGCCCGAAGTCGTCGTACGGCCGGATGCGGTCGGCGCTGCGCCGCCGGGGCCCGGTCGGCGGGCCCACTACTTCGCCGGGAGTAGTCCACAAGCCGTCCACAGGACCGACGCGGCTGTCGGCGGGGCCGTCTAGGGTGCGGACATGAGTGGGCGTCAAGTCGATCGCGGACGAGTCGCCGACGTGGTCCTCGCGGCCGTGGTCGGCGCCCTCGGCATGGGAGTCGCCGCCTTCGACGAGGGCACCACGGCGCTCGACCACACGCTCATCGCCCTCGCCTCGGCCGCGCTCGCCTTCCACCGCGCCGCCCCGCGCGCCGTGCTGGCCGTCGCCACCGTGCTGGGCACGGCCTACGTCGTGCACGCGCACCCGGGGCCGCTGTCCGCCCTGCCCGTCCTGGGCGCCGTGCACACCGCGGCCCGGGTCGGGCACCGGGGCGTCGCGGCGGCCGGCGGCGCGGTGTTCCTGGCCGGGTACGTGGCCACCGGACCCGGCACGCAGAACGTGGCGGAGCGGGCCGGGCTGCTCGCCGGGTGGTTCCTGTGTGCCGTGGTGACCGGGCTCGCCGACCGCAACTGGCAGGCGTATCTGCGCCAGACCGAACAGCGCGCCCTGGAGGCGGAGCGCACCCGCGAGGAGGCGGCCCTGCGCCGCGCCGGGGAGGAACGGCTGCGCATAGCCCGCGAGTTGCACGACTCGCTCACGCACAGCATCTCCATCGTCAAGCTCCAGGCAGGTGTCGCCGTCCACCTCGCGCGCAAGCGCGGCGACGAGGTGCCGCCCGCGCTGCTCGCCATCCAGGAGGCCAGTGGCGAGGCGATGCGCGAACTGCGCTCCGCCCTCCAGGTGCTGCGCGCCGACGAGCCGAGTGGCACCCCGGCCCTGCTCGTGGAGCGGGCCCGGGCGGCGGGACTCGCCGTCGACCTGGCCGTCACCGGAAACGAGCGCCCGCTGCCCCGGGCCGTCGACCGGGCCGCCTACCGCATCGTGCAGGAGGCCCTCACCAACGCGGCGCGGCACGCCGGACCCGCGAAGGTGCGGGTCCGCCTCGGCTACGGCACGGGAGAGGCGGGGGAGTTGACGATAGACGTGGACGACGACGGAGCCGCCGATCCGGCCCGCCCACCGGTGCCGGGCACCGGCCTGACCGGCATGCGCGAGCGCGTGGCGGCACTCGGCGGCACCCTGCGCGCCGCCCCGCGCACGGAGGGCGGCTTCTCGGTGCGGGCACGGCTGCCGCTGGGGGAGACGGTATGAGCGGCGTCGTCCGGGTCGCGCTCGTCGACGACCAGGCGCTGATGCGGGCCGGCTTCCGGGCCCTGCTCGACGCCGAGGAGGGCATCGAGGTGGTCGGCGAGGCCGCCGACGGGGAGCAGGGCGTGGCCCTGGTGCGGGACCAGGTGCCCGACGTGGCACTGGTCGACGTACAGATGCCGGTGATGACGGGCATCGAGGCGACCCGCCGCATCGCCGCCGACCCGGCCCTCGCCGCCGTACGCGTCGTCATCCTCACCAACTACGGCCTCGACGAGTACGTCTTCGAGGCGCTGCGGGCGGGAGCCAGCGGCTTCCTCCTGAAGGACACCGAGCCCGCCGACCTCCTCCAGGCCATCGAGGTGGTGGCGCACGGCGAGGCCCTGCTCTCCCCGTCGGTCACCCGCACTTTGATCGGCGAGTTCGTCTCCCGGCCCCCGGACCGGTCCACCGCGCCCGGCCTGGACCGCCTCACCCGCCGCGAACGCGAGGTCACCGGGCTCGCCGCCCGCGGCCTGAGCAACGAGGAGATCGCCGCCCACATGGTGATCAGCCCGCTGACCGCCAAGACACACATCAGCCGCGCGATGACCAAGCTCGGTGCCCGCGACCGGGCCCAACTCGTGGTGTTCGCCTACGAGTCGGGGCTGGTCGCGGTGCGCGGCACGGCGTAGACCGGGCCTGGGCGCGTCAGGGCACCCGTGCGGTCCACTCGGCGGAGGAGATCATCCGCTCGGTCGCGGCCTCGCGCGCCCGATGCGCGGCACCTCAAGCATCTTGTGCGCGTCGATCGTGTTGCCGGGCTCCACGCAGGTCGGACGGCGAAGACCTGCGGGCTCTACGGCACTCGTGCGGTCCACTCCTCACTGCTGAACTTGGTGGCGGCGAGCTCCTCCGCGCGGTTCATCTCTTCCGGGGTGATGTGTCCCTGGGTGAGCCCGTAGCGGTTGCGGAAGGAGGCGATCATGTTCTGGATCACCTGCTCCCGGGCGATGCCCGTCTGGCGGCGGAGTGGATCGACGCGCTTCTTGGCGCTCCTGGTGCCCTTGTCGGACATCTTCTCCTTGCCGATGCGCAGGACCTCGAGCATCTTGTCGGCGTCGATGTCGTACGACATGGTCACGTGATGCAGGACGGCTCCGGGGCCACCGTCGGGTCCGACCATTCGCTTCTGGGCGGCACCAGCGACTTTCCCGGCATCGGTGGCGATGTCGTTGAGGGGCTGGTACCAGGCCTTGATGCCCATGTCGCCGAGTGCGCCGAGCACCCAGTCGTCGAGATAGGCGTAACTGTCGGCGAAGGAGAGGCCCGACACCAGTGCCTCCGGCACGGACAGGGAGTACGTGATCGTACTCATGGGCTCTACGAACATGGCTCCGCCACCGGAAATGCGGCGTACCACGGACATGCCGTGCTTCGCGATCCCTTCGGGGTCCACCTCGTTGCGCAGCGACTGGAAGCTGCCGATGATCACGGCAGGGGAGGCCCACTCCCAGACCCGCAACGTCGGTGCCCGTCGCCCGGCGGCCACCTCGGCGGTGAGGACCTCGTCCAGTGCCATATGCAGGGCTGGGGCCTGCGGCTCCATGTGCACCAACTGCCACTGGTAGTCGCCCCACTCGGTCGCGTGGCCCAGCGCTCGCCGAACGGCGATGCCGATGCCCTCCGCGGTCAGTCCGAGCATGACGGTCGACTCCGGCAGCGCCGCCGTGATGCGGGCCGCAAGGTCTGTGGCGTCTGTGGAAGAGGGGGCGCCCTCCAGGGCGTTGTTGATCGAGACGATCGCCTCGTCGGGCTCGAGGAAGAAGTCCCCGGCGACTGTCACATTGCGGAGGGCACCTTCCTCGACATCCAGATCCACGACAACGAGCTTGCCGCCGGGCACCTTGTATTCGCCATGCACGGCTTCGTTCCCTTCCACCGCGCGCCGTGGATCCTGGGCCTGATCCCCGGACATCCGTACAGGCGCGCACATGCTTCGTATCGCACCATAGTGCCCGCTCACGACGAGCGGCTGCGGGGCGCGATTCCGCTGGAGCGGTATCGGACGTGCGACCGTCGGACCGGTCGTTCGTCCGGCCTGCGCCAGATCGTCGGCCGGGGAGGGCGCCGCCCATGTCTCCTTGCCGGTTCCGCGTCTCGGCCCGCCCGTCCCGGGCCCATGCCGACCGCACCGGGCAGACACCACCGCATCCTGCGGGCCCACTCCCTGGCACAGCGCGCGCTGCCGGGAGCCCGGTATCTGCTCGCGCCGTGGATCGCGGGGGCGGGGCGGCGAGACCTGCTGCGTCCCGACGTAGCCGCACACGACCTCGACGTCTCGGCACGTCAACCGAGGGAGGCGACCGGAGGCGCCGCCCTCCTGGCCCGGTCCCGGCTCGCGTGCGTGAACCTCTGGGACTTCGCAGACCAGCGGCTCCCGCAGGGCGGCGGAGAGGCGGTGTGGTCCTGCTCCCGGGCCGTCACCCGGCGTGGCTGCAGCGAGGTGCCCGTGCACCTGCGCGCAGATGGACCGGATCCCGCCCGCGTCGTGGCCCGGGCCCGCGACACGGCCGCGCGCAGCCGATTCGGCCGGCACGTCGTGGCAGGCGCCCGCCGGCTTTCCCCGAAGGGCGACAGGTACGTCCTCACGGCGGGCAGCAGGGCGGAGACCGGCCGTCTGGCGACCGGGGAGGACGTGCCCGCCGTTCCCACCCTCGCCGACCCGGACCGCCCGTGAACCCGGCAGGAGTGGCGGGCGGCTGTCGGACACGATGGTGAACCACGTGGGCAAGAGCGCCCTTCTGCCGGTCGCCGAGCAGGGTCCGGACGTCCGCCCTTGCGGTATTCCGGCGGAGAAGCGCCGGCGCGTGTCGGATACTGGGTACAGGGCGGAAGCGACAATGCTGACGGAACTGCGCGGGCACCTGGGGCAAGCCCTCTTCGAGCGGGTTGCGGGCCCCGAAGGACCGGCTGCCCGGGCTCGGATCCACGACACACCGGGCCCACGCTGGTTCGATCCCGACCGGCCGATCCGCATCGTCCACGGCGACGCCTCGATGTTCATCGGCGGGATCAGCGCCCTGCTGCTGCAGTCCCTGCATCCGCTTGCCATGGCGGCCGTCGCCGCGCACTCCGGCTTCCGTGGCGACCCGTGGGGCCGACTGCAACGCACCAGCACCTTCCTCGCGGTCACCACATACGGCACCGCCGAGGACGCGCAGCGAGCGGTCGACCACGTCCGCAGCATCCACGAGCGCGTCCGCGGGACCTCGACCGAGGGTCTGGCGTATCACGCCGCCGATCCGCACCTGCTCGGGTGGGTGCACGCGGCCGAGACGGACAGCTTCCTTCGTGCTCATCAGCGTTACGGGGCTCGTCGGCTCGACGCCGCCGACTATGACGCCTACGTGGCCGACACCGCGCGGATCGCCGAGGCCCTGGGAGTGATCGACCCGCCTCGGGACCGCCGGGGCCTGTCCGAGTGCCTGTCCGCCTACCGGCCGGAACTGCGGGCCACCGCCGAGGCCAGGGCCGCCGCACGTTTCCTGCTTCTTCGGCCGCCGATTCCTCTGGCGGCCCGGCCTCTCTACGCCGGGCTCGCCGCGAACGGCGTCGCCCTGCTCCCGCGGTGGGCCCGAGACCTGCTGTGGCTGCCACGCCTCCCGGTTGTCGAGGACATCGCTGTACGGCCGGTCGGCCACGCGCTGACACGAGCCATTCGCTGGGCCATGACCCCGCCGCCTCGGCCGCGAAGCCAATGACCGGCACCCCAACTGCACAGCGGTCGGTGTCGTCTCAGTCCTGACCCGCCCTGCGGGGCGGGCTTGAGCCCGCCGAACGGCGCGCTCCCCCCGCGCGGGCCTGTCGAACCCCTCGGACGACGGCGGCCCCGGCGAGCAGGGCGAGGACGAGGCGGATCAAATCGACGGTGATGTGGTCGGCCCGCCCCTCACCGGCCCGCCCCTCACCGGCCCGCCCCTCACCGGTCCGCATCGCGTCCGGCCTGTGTCCGGCTGTACGCGGGGACGGTGCGGCAGCGTCCTGGGTCCGGCACATCTCGTGCGTGATCCGCTGCCAGACCTGCTCCGGAGGCGCTACCGGCAGGTCCGACGCCTCGACGCCGCGTGCGGCTGCGACGACACGTGCCAGCCGGTTCAGTTCGTTGCTGCAGCGCGCGCAGTTCGCGATGTGCCGCAGGACGCGGACGTCGTCGGAACTCGAGACCTGGTGCCCCAGCGCGAGTTCCACCAGAGCGGCGGGCTCCACGTGTGCCACCGTTCCCTCCTCGTTCCACAGGTGTGCGCATGACCGGGGCCGTCGGTACCGGGCCGACCGTTACGTGTGCCGCCGAACGTCATCGGGCGAGCGGCTTTGCCGTGACGACGAGGTTGGCGAGGTAGCCGCCCCGCTCGGGCACGAACGGCGGCGCGCAGGTGATGAGCGTCAGCACGGGTGGGCCGCTCCGGCGGAACGCGGAGGCCGGAAGGTCGTCCTTCGGCACCGTCGTACGGGCGGTGACGCGGTAGGAGACGGGGTCGGCACCCTCGCGCCGCACCTCGACGCGGTCTCCCGGCCGTACGTCGTAGAGCGCCGCGAACTCGCCGAGCGCGCCAGTGTCGTCGTCCACATGCCCGACCAGGACGGACGAGCCGTGAGGGCTGCCGGGTGTGGGCCCGAAGCGGTACCAGCCGGCGACGGCGGGGTCGTCGGGGATGGTCATCGTGCCCCGCTCCGTAACGCCCACCGGCTGAACTCGGGCGTTCAGATCCACATCCCGTACGACGACACGTGCGGGTGCGTGCTGCTCGTGTCGTGCGTCCAGAGGTGATGTCGGTGGCGCCTCGGCCGTACCGGGAATCCCGGCGGGGCCGAAGTCGGCCGGTGGCGCACCTTGTTCCGGCGACGCGGGGCCCAGCGACAGGACCGCCGCCAGCGCGGCGGTCCCCGTCGTCAGGCCCGTCAGTCGTCGCGCCCCGTCACCCACGCCGGCCCGCGGTCCGGCGGACCACCAGGACGCCGGCCAGCGTCACGATGCCGGCCGCGGCGGCCCAGCCCAGCCAGGCGTCGGAGTCGTTCGTCGCGGCGGCCGCACCGCTGCCGCCCGCGTGGACGCCGCTCGGGGCCGACTCCATGCCGGCGAACGTCTGCGTTGCCAGCGCCAGGTTCTTGTCCTCGGCGCTGCCCCACGCGTAGACGACGTTGCTGGTGCCCTCCTTCAGGTTGAGGTCGGCGGGACCGATGGCCACGGTGTCCGTGCCGGCCAGTACGACATCGGCGGAGACGGTGCCGGAGTCGACGACCGTGCTGTCCTGCTTCGGGTTCTCCAGGTCCTTGAACACCGGCTGGCCGCCCGCGCGGACGTCCACGGCCGGTGCGGCGGCGACGTGGCGCACGGTCAGCCGTGACTTGCCCGCGTCGACCTTGGACACGTCGTTGACGAAGGCCGTGAGCATGGGCTTGCCGTCGGCGGAGAGGTGGGCCGCGATCGTGGCGTTCGCACCCTTCGGCACCTCGATCTTCTTCTCGACGGCCGGTGCGCCGTCCGGGCCCTGACCGGCCTCGAAGATCTGGATGTCGTAGGTACCGGCGTCGAGGGACTGCGGGTCCGTCACGGTGCCGGGCTTGAAGTCGCCGAGCAGTTCGTCTCCGTTGGCGTAGACGTCCACGGTCATCCCGGGCACGCCGTGGAAGACGGACACCATGGCTTTGTCGTCCTCACCGGTGGGTGCCGCCATCGCCGGCGCGGTGACGCCGAGTGCCAGGGCGCAGGCGCAGGCGCCTGCGGAGGCGGCGAGGGTGAGGGGAGTGCGGGAAGTCATGGGATCATCCCTTCGTCGAGAGGTTCCGCATGTCGCGGAGTCTCACAAGGTGCTTCGCGGTGCTGCATGGCCACGGATGCGTGCGGTGCGGAAGTTCCGCGGTCGCTCTCAGCGGTCGGTGGCCGTCTCGTCGGTGGTGCCCCGCTCGATCCCCTTGCGCAACCGGTGCAGGCCGCGCCGCGCGTGGCTCTTCACCGTGCCCAGGGGCAGACCGGTGCGCTCCGCGATCTGGATCTGCGTCAGGTCCTCGTAGAAAGCCAGGCAGAGCACCTCGCGCTGATGCCGGGACAGCCTGGAAAGGGCGTCGACCAGGAGCACCCGGTCCAGGACGTCGTCCGGCGTCGCTTGCACGTGACGTTGTGCGTCGGCGTCGTGAGACGCGGCGTCCAGCAGTACGCCGCGCCTCGTCCTGGCCGTCAGGGCGTCCGCGATCTTGCGCCGGGTGATGCCCACCAGCCAGGCGCCGAGGGGACCCCGCTCGGGACGGAACCCGGACCGCCCGCGCCATGCGCCGAGGAAGACCTGCTGGGTGACATCCTCGGCCTCGTGCGTGTCGCCGAGTGACCGGGTGGCCATCGTGTGAACGAGTGAGCCCCAACGCCGGTAGACGGCCGCGAACGCGTCCTCGTCAGCGGCACACAGACCACGGGCCAACTCGTCCTCGTACCGGATCTCCCCCGGAGCCTGGGAACGCGTGCCCGGGGACAGCACATTGGTGATCATGGCCTGGTTCCTCCATCCGTGCGTTCCGTGCGATCCGTGCGTTCCGTGCGTTTGCCGCGATTCCGGGGCGCCTGGATTCCAGCTTTGTGTGCCTGAACGACGCAGGCAACATGCGTCGTTTGTGCGTCGTACGATGGAGTTGTGAACGAGGACGACGACGCGCTGACGAAGCGCGGTGGCGGGCTGACCACCGGTGAAGTGGCGAGGCGGCTCGGGGTGGCGCCCACGACGGTCCGTTCGTGGGACCGCCGCTACGGACTCGGCCCCGTCGGGCACACCGGCGGCCGCCACCGGCGATGGGCTCCTCGGGATGTGGTGCGGCTGGAGCGGATGTGCGCCCTGACGGCTACCGGGCTGCCGCCCGCCGAGGCCGCCCGGTTGGCGCTCGACGAAACCGGGCCGGACGTACCCGGGCAGCCCGACCCCTCGTCGCCGATTCCGGTGCCGGACCGGGATCCCGCCGAACGGCCGCGGACGGTGGCCCGTGGACGGAGCCGGGCCGGCAGCGGTCTGCAGATGGGTGACGTGCGCCAGGAATGCAGAGGAGTCGCCCGTGCGGCCCTGCGCCTCGACGCGGTCGCCCTCGACGGGCTCCTGGAGTCGGCGGTCGAGGAGCACGGTCTGGTCGCCGCCTGGACGGAGGTGATCACGCCCACGCTCCAGGCGGTCGGACGCAAGTGGGAGACATCGGGTGAGAGATACGTGGAGGTCGAGCACTTCCTGTCCTGGCATGTCTCCGGGGTCCTGCGGCGTCATGCCCCGCCTGTGGTCGCCGACCGGCCCGGCGCGTCCATCGTGCTCGCGTGTGTGCCCGCGGAGAATCACACGCTGCCGCTGGAGGTGTTGGCCGCGGCTCTTGCCGAGCGCGGCCTGCCTGTGCGCATGTTCGGTGGCGCGCTTCCCGCCGAGTCGCTGGTCACGACGGTCCGCAGGACCGGGCCCGCCGTGGTCGGGCTGTGGGCCCAGTCCCGCACCACCGCGAGCCGGCCCCTGGCTCAGCACGTGGCCGCGATCGAGTGGGGCGTACGCGGCGCCCGCAGGAGACCTGTCGTCCTGACGCTCGGTCCGGGCTGGTCCGGGCAGACCGTCCAGGGGCTTCCCCGCCCATCCGGGCTGGCCGAGGCTGTCACAGCCGTGGTTTCAGTGGTTTCCGTGGTGGGCGGGTGACGGGGCCCGGCCGACGGGTACCGGGCGGTCCCCGGGTACCCGCGGAGAGTGTGCCGCGATGGAGAAGCCGGAGAGGCAGACATGTCGGAGGATGAGGATCATGACCGCTCGGCACGACAGTCACGGCAGTCACGGCAGTACGGACATCGTCGTCATCGGTGCCGGGCTCGCGGGCCTCGCCTGTGCTCTTGACCTGTGCGGCGCCGGACGCCGGGTGACGCTTCTGGAGGCGTCCGACGGCGTGGGCGGGCGCATGCGCACGGACCAGGTGGACGGGTTCCTGCTCGACCGCGGCTTCCAGGTGTTCAACACCTCCTATCCACAGGTGAAGCGGCGCTTGGACCTGCGGAGTCTGCGGCTGCGACCGTTCACCCCGGGCATCGTCGCCCACACCTCGACGGGACCCGTCCGACTGTGCGATCCGACCCGGCTGCCCGGAGAGGCCGGGGCGCTGTTGCCGGGACGGGCGCTGCCTGCCCGTGACCTGGCCGCCATGGCAGCCCTCACCGCCCGGGACGCGCTTCTGCCCGCCGGCACCCTCAAACGGCGTCCGGACCGGTCCACCGCCGCCGCCCTGTCCCGCGCCGGGGTCTCCGCGGGCACGGTCACCGAGATCCTGCGTCCCTTCCTGTCCGGCGTCTTCCTGGAGGACCGGCTGGAAACGTCTGCCCGCTTCTTCCACCTGGTCTGGCGGAGCATGGTCAGGGGCACTCTGTGCCTCCCCGCCGACGGCATCGGAGCCGTACCCGCCCAGTTGGCGGGGCGTCTGCCGGAGGGCGTGCTGCGCCTGGAGACACCCGTCGAGACGGTCACCGACGACGGGGTCCTCCTGGCGGACGGCCGCGAGCTGCCGGCCGCGTCCGTGGTGGTGGCGACGGACGCGGTCCGGGCTGCTCGTCTGCTGCCGGGGCTGGAGGTTCCGGACGGCCGTACGGTCACGACCTACTACCATGCCGCCGCGCGCTCGCCCCTGGCCGAACCGACCCTGGTGGTGGACGGCACCCGGACGGTCCTCAACACGTGCGTACTCAGCGAGGTGACGTCCACGTACGCGCCGCCCGGCACCGCGTTGGTGTCGACCTCGGTCCTGGGGCCCGACCGGCCGGGGACGGGGGAAGGGGTGCGCCGGCGTCTGGCCGAGCTGTACGGCACGGACACCGGTGGCTGGCGTCAGGTCGCGGTGTACACCATCGAGGGAGCCCTGCCCGCCATGGAGCCGCCCTGGCCGCCGAGCCGCACGACGCGGTTCGCACCGGGCAGGTACGTCTGCGGGGACCACCGTGTCACCGGTTCCGTGCAGGGTGCCCTGGCGTCGGGTACACGGGCGGCGCGTGAGGTGCTGCGCGACCTCACGCGCTGTTGACTGGACGGCAACCGGGTCCGGCGCATCCACCGGCCGCCGGACCCCGGAAGAGACGGTGCGGCGGGGGCAGACCGCCTCCCCTTGCGGCGTCCCCGGCGGCCTCGGCGAACGGAGTCAGACGTGAAACTCGACGGCGCTCGTGTACTGGTGGCCGGTGCCACCGGCGCTCTCGGCGGTGCGCTGGTCGCCGAACTGTCCGCGAGAGGCGCGCGCCCGGCGCTCGCCGGACGTGATCCGGCGCGCCTCGCCCGGGCCGCCGAGCCGTACCGGGGCGCTGTGACCCTCCTCTTCGGCGCGTACGACCCCGAGACCTGCTCCCGCGCCGTGCACGGTGCGGTGGACGGCGCGGGAGCAGGTCTCGGGGTCCTCGACGCCGTCGTGACCGCGTTCGGGACGGTCGCTTTCGGGCGGACGACGGAGGTCGGCGACGAGGTGCTCACCGGCGTGGTGGCCGAATCCCCGCAGGCGGGGATGGCCGACTACAGCGCCTCCAAGGCCGCGCTCGGCGCCGGGCCGGGACACCTCGACACCGGCTTCGCCGACCGGGCCGTCGCGAGCACGGCACCCCCTTTGCCCGGGCCCGGGGGAGGTGACCCACGTCAGGTCGTTACCGCCGTGGCCGACGCCATGGAGGCGGACGCCGAACTGCTGCGGACGGCTCCGGACGGAACACCGGTCGTCGAACGGGGCGAACGGCGCGAACGGCGCGCCAGGTGAGCCGAAGCGACGACCCGTACGACGGCCCGTACGACGAGATGCGCGACGAAACGTGTGATGTGCTCATCGTCGGCGGCGGCGCCTCAGGACTCAGCCTGGCGCACCACCTGACGGCGACGGGCTCACGCGCCGTAACCGTGGTGGAGGCACCGGACGGTCCCCTGCGACCGCCGGAGCGGACCTGGTGCTTCTGGGACCACGGCGATGGCGACTTCGACGAAGCGGTGAGCGCCTCCTGGTCCCGGCTGCGGGTACACGGCACCGGTGGCGACGCCGTCACCGTCGAACCGTCGCCACTTCGCTACCGCATGATCCGCTCAGCCGTGTTCGAGCGGATGGTCCACGCCCGGCTGGCGGATACCCCGGGCGGGCGTCTGCTGCGCGCGACGGCGGGTACGGTACGCGCCACGGCCGGCGGAGCGGAGGTCCACTGCACGACGGCCGACGGCCGGACACTGACGTTGCGTGCCCGGCACGTCTTCGACTCCCGCCCGCCGCGCACCCTGCCGCCGGCCCGGACACAGCTCCTGCAGCACTTCCGGGGCTGGTTCGTGCGCACCGACGCGGCCCGGTTCGATCCCGAGGTCGCCGACCTGATGGACTTCCGGGTGCCGCAGCCACGCCACGGGCTCGCTTTCGGCTACGTACTGCCGCTGGCGCCTGACCGGGCGCTCGTCGAGTACACCGAGTTCTCCCGGACACCGCTCAGCACGGAAGCCTACGAGTCTGCCCTGACCCGCTACTGCGGCGACGTCCTCGAACTCCCCTCCTACACCGTCGAATCGGCTGAGCAGGGCGTCATCCCCATGACGGACGCGCGCTTCCCCCGACGGGTGGGGCCGTCCGTCTTCCGGACCGGGACCGCCGGTGGCGCGACCCGCCCCGCGACCGGCTACACCTTCGCAGCCGTACAACGGCAGAGCCGGGCCATCGCCGCCGCCCTGCACGAAGGCCGCTCACGGGTTCCGCCACCGCACGGACGGCGGGCGCTGGCCATGGACGCGGTACTGCTGCGGGCCCTGGACACCGGACGAATCAACGGCCCCGACTTCTTCACCGACCTGTTCCGCCGTATCCCGCCGCAACGTCTGCTGCGCTTCCTCGACGGAGTCACCTCGCCCCTGGAGGAACTCGGCATCGGCCTGCGTACTCCCGTGGGGCCCATGCTCCGGACCGCCCTCGAACTGCCCTTCCTGTCCCGCCGCCCCCACCCCGCACCCCGCACCGGAGGAAACCCCCGATGACACTGCTGCGCGACCACGACCTGGCACGCGCCTTCGACCACGCCTCGCACACCTACGACCGCCTCACGGCCCTCAACCCGGGCTACCGCACCGACCTGCTGCGCTCGGCGCGACGCCTGCGGCTGCCCGACGGCGGAGCCGGTCTGCACCTGCTCGACCTCGGCTGCGGCACCGGCGCCTCCACCCTGGCGCTGCTGCGAGCCGCCCCGCGCGCCCGGATCACGGCCGTCGACGCGTCGGCCGGCATGCTGCGGCGGGCCCTGGCCAAACCGTGGCCTGCCCGCGTGCGCTTCCGGCACCTGACCGCCGAGGAGGTGGCCAGGACCGGGGACGACCTCTACGACGCCGTCTTCGCCGCCTACCTGTTTCGCAACGTCACCGACCCGGACGACGTCCTCGGGAGCGTCCGGGCTCTGCTGCGACCGGGCGGTCGGCTCGCCGTCCACGAGTACAGCCTCAGTGGCTCCGCCGCCCACCGCGTCCTGTGGGCAACCGTGTGCCAAGGAATGATCATCCCCGCCGGCACCCTCACCGGCGACCGCGCGCTCTACCGCCATCTGTGGCGCAGCGTCCTCGACTTCGACACCGCCCCGGCCTTCACCGCCCGGCTGACGCAAGCGGGTTTCACTCATCCGCGGGCCGTGCCCGTCGCCGGCTGGCAGACCGGCATCGTGCACTCCTTCCTGGCCGGCAACGGCCCTGCGGCGGCCACTGCGGCATCGGCGGCCGTGGCGTCCACGGCGGTCACGGCGGACGCCCGGTGAGCGGCCCGCACCGCCGCGCCGCACGACGGGGCCGCGACCGCAAGGCAGCGGTCCTGATGCCCCCGCCCGGCCGGGACCGGTTCGATGACGCGGACGCGCCGCACGTCGCCGTGGCCGGCGGCGGTGTCGCGGGTCTCGCCGCCGCCGTTCTGCTCGCCGAGCGTGGCGCCCACGTGACCCTCTACGAACGGAACGAGTCGCTCGGCGGCCGTCTCGCCGGATGGCGCACCCGTCTGGCGGACGGCTCCGAGGCGACCATGAGCCGCGGCTTCCACGCCTTCTTCCGTCAGTACTACAACCTGCGCGGCCTGCTGCGGCGAACCGACCCAGGGCTCGACCGTCTCCGCCCGCTGCCCGACTACCCCCTGCGGCACAGCGGAGGACTGACCGACAGCTTCGCCCGCGTCCCGCGCACACCGCCCCTCAGCGCGCTCGGCTTCGTCGCCCTGAGCCCCACCTTCGGCCCGCGCGACCTGGCCGCCATGGACCCCCGGGCAGCGCTGCCACTCCTCGACGTCCGCGTTCCCGAGGTCTACGACCGCTTCGACTCGCTCGGCGCGACGGCGTTCCTGGACCGCGTAGGCTTCCCGCAGGCGGCGCACCATCTCGCGTTCGAGGTGTTCTCCCGCAGCTTCTTCGCGGACCCTCGTGAACTGTCCGCCGCCGAACTCCTGCTGATGTTCCACATCTACTTCCTGGGCTCGTCCGAGGGCCTCCTCTTCGACGTGCCGGACGACCCGTTCCCGCAGGCCCTGTGGGAACCCCTCGGTGACTACCTCCGGCGCCTGGGAGTGCAGGTGCGCACCGGCACCCCCGTGCGCGCCGTGCACCCGGACGACGACGGGGGAGTGACGGTGCGGACCGACACCGCCGCCCACCGGCACGACGCCGCGGTGCTCGCGCTCGACCCCGGCGCGCTGCGCGAGACCGTGGCGGCCTCACCCGGCCTCGGCACCCCGGCCTGGCGCGACGACGTCGCCGCCCTGCGCACCGCGCCGCCCTTCCTCGTCTCCCGGCTCTGGCTCGACCGGCCCGTCCGTGCCGACCGTCCCGGCTTCCTCGGCACCAGCGGCTACGACGGCCTGGACAACATCAGCGTCCTGGACCGCTACGAGGGGGAGGCCGCCCGCTGGGCCGCCAGAACCGGCGGAGCGGTGGTGGAACTGCACGCCTACGCCGTCGAAGCCGGCGCGGACCGGGAGCCGGTCCAAAAGCGCGTGCTCGACAGTCTGCGCCGGGTCTACCCCGAGACGGCCGGCGCACAGATCGTCGACGCGCGGTACGAGTGGCGTGCCGACTGCCCGTTCTTCCCGGTCGGCTCCCATGCCCGGCGGCCCACCGTGTCGACCCCCCACCCCCGGGTGACGCTCGCCGGGGACGCCATCCGCTGCGACCTGCCGGTGGCTCTCATGGAACGCGCCGCCACCACCGGCTTTCTGGCGGCGGGTGAGCTGCTCGCCCGGTGGGGCGTGCGCGGGCAGGTGCTGTGGACGGTGCCCCGTGCGGGCCGTTCACCCGCGCTGAGAGCACTCGGCGCACTCGGCAGACGCTGAGTGCCCTGTCCCGGACTCGGTGCCCGAGGTGCGGGGCCGCACCCGGTGTCGGCCCGTCCGCCGCCACGCTCACCCCGGGAACCGCCCGGTGCTCCGCAGCGCCCAGCGCCGCTCCGCGTAGGCGAGGTCGTCGCGCCACAGCCGCCCGGCCGTCCGGCGCATCAGCGGGCGCAAGGCGGGAGCGACGGCCCGCGCCAGTGCGAAACCGCGCCGGTCCGAGGCGGCGACGACCGCCTCGACCACGGCGGTCCGAGGCTGCCCGGCCCCGGCCCCTGCTCCGGTCAGCGGCGTGGCATGCGTCTCCACCACGGATGTCGCTCCCTCGCCCTCGATGATCCGCATGAGCACCGTGCGCGGCCCGGGAGTCGTGAACTCGGCCCGCACCGGGACCACAAGACGGCCCGTCACGCGGAACGAGACATCGACCACGAACGCGTCGTCCTCATCGCCCCGGGGAGGCCGCACCACCGTCAGGTCGACGAACGAGTACGGATGGAACCAGGAACCGTGCCACGGATCCAGCCGGTTGGCGACCACGTCCTGCGGCTCGCACCGACCCACCGCGACGAACACGGCGTCCACCGCGGCGCCCGTCGTCGGACGCTGCGGCACCAGCGGCCGCGCCAACGGTTCCTCGCCGCCCACCGAGTCCAGCCGGACCCAGACAAGCACCCCGTCGTCGTACACGGGATACGGTTCCCAGCCCGCGCGGGGACCCCCGTCCAGGGCCAGTCCGTGCCAGTGACACACCAGCGTGCCGCAGACCACCCGGCTGTCGCGCAGGGGCGCCCCGAGGTGCGGACAGGCGCCGGGCCCGGCGCGCAGTTCACCCGTGTCCGAGCGCCACAGTACGACTTCGACGCCGCCCACCGTCCTGCCGCGGGGCGGACCACCCGGCCGGACCTCACGTGAGGCACCGACGACGAACCAGTTGCCGGCCGGACGGGAAGAGGCGCGCTTCAGCGCCTCGGCGATCAGGGCCGGGCGCGCCTCCTGCCAGGTCGGGGTCTGCGCTGCCCAGTCCGACCGGCCCCGTCGCCGCAGCGGCGCGGTCCAGCCGGTCCGATTCCGTCGCTCGGTCACCGCGTCGGTCCTTTCACCTGACGTGCCGTGCCAGTCGCCGACGGCGTCCGACGCCGGTTCCGTGTGCGCCACCGTGCGTCGGCGATCCGTGCGAAACCGGCAGCGGCCGAGGCCGCACGGCGTCGGCGGGACACCACCGCACGGCGATGCAGAACCGTGTAGTCCTGATCCGCGATCGCGTCGAGGATGCCACCGTAGAGCGTGAAAGCGGTGCGGATACAGGGCCGTACACGCGGATCGAGCATGGCGATGCCCGGCTCCGCATCCCGGTACACGTCCCTCGTCATTGCCTCGGCCGCGGCGAGCGCCGCGCGGATCCTCGGATCGCGCCGCCCCGTGCCGCGGCTCCACTCCAGCAGCTCCCGGTCCACGCCGTGCGCGGCGAGCAGGTCCGCCGGCAGGTACACACGGCCCCGGTCCAGGTCCTCGCCCACGTCCCGCAGGAAGTTCGTGAGCTGGAACGCCACCCCCAGAGCCGCCGCGTGCGGCGCCGCCTCCTCACGGGGGACGACCGTGCCGAGGACCGGCAGCATCTGCAGACCGATCACCGCGGCCGAGCCGTGCATGTACGCCCGCAGCTCCGCGTAGGTCGGATAGTCCGTGACGTGCAGGTCGCTGCGCATCGACGTCAGGAAGTCGGCGAACAGCGAGTGGTCGATGCCGTACCGGTCGGCGGTGTCGGCGACGGCCCGCACCACCGGCTCGTCCCCGCCGCCGCCGCTGCGCAGCGCGTGCGCGAGGTCGCCCTCCAGACACTTGAGCAGCCGGTCGCGCTCGGGGGGTGCCTCGCGCCGCTCCAGGTCGTCCACGATGTCGTCCGCCCACCGGGCGAAGCCGTACAGCGCGTGCACGGCCGAACGATGCTCCACCGGCAGCAGGCGCGTGGCCAGGAAGTAGGTCCTGCCATACCGGGCGTTCAACTCCCGGCAGCGGGTGTACGCATACCGCAGCGCGGGGTCCGTGACACCCGCGGCGTCCAGTTCACGACGGGTCATGGGCACCTGCCACAGGTGGGGCGCAGGAGCCGGCCGGGGTGGACACCCGCCGGCCACTCAGGGATCGGCGATGCGCGCCCCCGGTGATCCGGTCGGCGGCGAGTCGGCCGCTGATGAGCACGGTCGGGACTCCGACACCGGGAGTGGTGCCGCAGCCGGCCAGTACGACGTTCTCGACACCGCGGACGAGGTTGCGGGGGCGGAACGGACCGGTCTGGGCGAAGGTGTGGGAGACCGAGAAGGGGCTGCCGGCCGCGTGCCCCTGCGCCGTCCAGTCCAGCGGTGTCACGAGCTGCTCCTCCCTGACACTCGCCGAGAAGGCATCCAGCCCCCGGCGTTCCAGTTCGGCGACGAGGCTGTCGCGGTAGCGCGGCCCGAGGTCCCGCCAGGCCTCGGCGGAGGGGCCGACCGTGGTGTTGGGGCAGGGCGCGAGGACGTAGTGCAGATGCCCGCCGGGCGGAGCCAGCGAGGAATCGTGTGCGGTCGGCCTGGTGATCAGCAAAGACGGGTCGCTCATCAGCCGTCCGGTACGGGTCAACTCGTCGAAGGTCTGCTCCCAGGCAGCACCGAAGGAGAGGGTGTGATGGGCAAGGCCGGGCCAGGTCCGGTCGGTCCCGGCGTGCAGGACCACGGCGGACGGCGAGTGGCGCAGCCGTACCGGACGCCGTGGAGCACGGCCCAACAGCCGGTATGCGGTGGGCAGTTCGCACGTCAGCACCACCGCATCGCAGGGGATGCGCTCACCGGAGGCCAGCCGTACGGCGCGTACCCGGCCGGCCGAGCGCTCCAGCCCGGTCACGTCGGAGTTCCAGCAGAAGTCCGCGCCCGCGTCGGCCGCCGCGTCCGCCATGCCGCGGGGGAGTGCGTGCATGCCGCCCTTGGGGAACCAGACGCCGGCCACCGTGTCCATGTACGCGATCACCGCGTAGGCCGCGAGGGCCCGGGCCGGGGCCACTCCGGCGTACAGGGCCTGGAAGGAGAAGACCCGGCGCAGCCGCGGATCGGAGAGGAAACGACCGATGCGTGCGTCCAGCCGGCCGAATCCGCCCAGCGCCGCCAGACGGGCCAGGTCCGGGTGCATGAGCTGGAAGGGGGAGTCGAAGTTGGAGCCGATGAAGCGTCGCATCTGCGCCCGGTACAGCCGCTCCAGCCAGTCCCGCAGTCCGCGGTAGCCCAGGGCCTCGGCCGGTCCGGCGAATCGTCGCACCTCCGCCTCCATCGCCTCACCGTCGGTGTGCACGTCTAGCGAGGTGCCGTCCGCGAAGCGGGCCCGGTAGGCCGGGTGCAGGGCCACCAGCTCGACGCGCCGGGCCAGACTGTCACCGACGGCCGCGAACGCCTCGTCGGCCAGATGCGGCATCGTCAGCACCGTGGGACCGGTGTCCACCTGGTGGCCGCCGAGCTCCACCCGGCCCGCCCGGCCCCCCGGGCTCGCGTCCCGTTCGACGACCGTCACCCGGCGGCCCGCTCCCAGCAGGTGCAGGGCACACGCCAGGCCGGACAGTCCGGCACCCACCACGACGACGTGGTCCGTCCGACCCGGCACCGTCCTCACGCGACCTCCTCGGTGCGGCGCCCGGGGACGCCCGAAGCCCGTTCGACCATCGCCGCGAACTCCCCCTGTACGGCGGAGGGCGCCCCGGTCCGTCCGAAGTGCCGCAGACCGTCGGCCGCCAGTTCCGCGATCTTCGACTCCACCACGGCCCGGGCGCCGGTCCGCTCCAGTGCGGCCCGCATGTGCTCGACGGCGTGGCCGGATCGCCCACCCGGGCCGGGGGAGAGTACGGCGGCGGTCTCCTCGTCGCTCTCGGCCTCCGCGAGCCGGAGCGCGACGGCCATGAGATAGGTGAGCTTGCGCGAACTCAGGTCCTCCCCGGTCGGCTTGCCGGTGACCGCCGGGTCGCCGAACGCGCCGAGGAGGTCGTCCCGGAGCTGGAAGGCCAGTCCCACGCACCGGCCGGCGGAGCGCAGGGCGTCCAGGGTGTACTCGTCGGCACCGGCCAGTGAGGCGCCCAGCGTCAGTGGCCGCGCGACCGTGTACAGCGCGCTCTTCAGTACGGCGACCGCCAGCGCCTCCTCGGTGCCCGACGCGCCGGTCGCCTGTGCGTGGATGTCCCGGTACTGCCCGGCGACCATCTCCTCGCGCATCGCCCGCCATTCGCGATGCAGTCGTGCGCCGTGCGGCGAGCCGAGGGCCGTCTCCGTCAGCAGATCGTCCGCCCACACCAGCGCCAGGTCGCCGGCGAGCACCGCGGCGGAGGCCGCGAACGTCTCCGGTGGGCCGCTCATCCCGGCGGCCCGGTGCATGCGGGCCAGGTCCACGTGCAGGGCGGGCGCTCCGCGGCGCAGTGGCGAACCGTCCATCACGTCGTCATGGACGAGCGCGCACGCCTGCACCAGTTCCAGGGCGGCTCCGGTGCCGAGGACAGCCGTCGCGTCGCCCGAGCCGCCGGCCGCCCGCCATCCGCACCACGTGAACGCCGTGCGCAGCCGTTTGCCGCCGCATCGTACGAACGTCGTGACCCGTCCGGCCACGTCGCGAGCGAACACCGGATCGGTCGCTCGGGCCTGACGCAGTCGCGCGTCCAGGACACGCTCCAGCACCGCCTCGACGTCCGCGACGGCGTGCAGGGCCGTGAGCGGGTCCCCGACAGGTCCGTCCGCGCCGGCCACGGCCGACCGTAGTCCAAGCATGCGCAACCCCTTCTCACTCGCCGTCACCCGCACACCATTGCTTCGGCTGTCGCGCAGGGTGTGGATGCACTGGGCACCGTGACCGTCGTAAAAGAGCGGGTTCCCCGCCGGCCGCTCGTCCCACCGGCCCCATCCGTGTGTTTCACGGCGGTGCGTCGCCACGCGTCCGCTCCCGGCGGCGCAGTTCGGTGAGGTCGGTGAGCCGGTCGAGTCCCCGCACGGCGCGGGCGGTGCGGTGGTTGTGCTCCAGCCGTGCGCGGTGCCGGTCCATGAAGGACCAGTAGCCCGCCGTATAGGGGCAGGCGTGTTCGCCCGTCCGGTCGCCCGGCCGGTACGCGCACCGGCCGCACAGGTCGCTCATCCGGTTGATGTAGGCACCGCCGGAGGTGTAGGGCTTCGTGGTCATCCGGCCGCCGTCGGCGTACTGGGACATGCCGACGACGTTCGGCACCATCACCCAGTCGTACCCGTCCACGAAGCAGCGGTGGAACCAGTCCGTGACCGCGGCGGGATCCCAGCCCCGCTGGAGTGCGTGACTGCCGAGGACCATGAGCCGGGGGATGTGGTGCGTCCACCCCGTGTCGCGCACCTGGGCCAGGACCGTGCGCAGGCACCGCGCTTGAACCGCGTCCGCGTCCAGGTCGTTCCACCAGTCCGGCAGCGGTGCGGTGTGGCCCAGGACGTTGGAGCGCCGGTACTCCTCGCCGAAGTACCAGTACAACTGCCACACGTACTCGCGCCAGCCGGCGACCTGCCGGACGAAACCCTCGACGCTGTTGAGCGGCGCCCGCCCGGCACGCCACGCCCCTTCCGCCCGCTCGACGCACTCGGCGGGGTCGAGCAGACCCAGGTTGAGCGAGGAGGAAAGGAGACTGTGGCTCATCACGGGGTCGGCGGCGAGCATCGCGTCCTCGTACGGGCCGAACGCACCGAGCCGGTGCTCGACGAAACGCCGCAGTGCCGCCCGGGCCTCGGACCGGGAGGCGGGGAACAGCCGCGGCCCGTCCCGACCGACGAAGGACACGTCGCCGTTCTTCTCCCAGCGGTCGAGATCGTGCCGTACCTCGTCGTCGATCTCGTCCTCACGGGGCCGGTACGGCCGGGAAACCGGAAGGGCGGACGCGTCGCGGGGCGGTGGCCGCCGGTTGTCGTGGTCGTGGTTCCAGTGGCCGCCGGCCGGCCCGTCGCCGTCCATCAGCAGGTCGTGTCCCTGCCGGACCCAGCGGTAGAAGTCCTCCTGGCGAAGCCTCCGCCCGTCCTTGCCGTCCGCCCACGCCGCGAAGTCGGCCACGGGCACCAGGAACCCGCGCGCGGGGCCCACGGTGACCCGCGGCAGCGAACGCACCAGCCTCACGGCGGCGTAGGAGGTGGGATGGTGAACGGTCACCCTGTTGCCGCCCGCCGCCCGCGCCAGGCCCTCCCGGTAGGTGTCCGCGCGCACGTAGGTGACCCGGTCGCCGAGCTCGGCCGCGCGATGGCGCATGGCCGAGAGCACGAGGTGGGCCTTGGCCCGGTGGAAGCGCCGGCGCCGGAACACCGACCGCGCCTCGATCATCAGCAGAGGTGTGTCGCGGGTGAGGCCGCTGTCCTGCGAGGGGTGCAGGAAGTGCGGACCGAGCTGGTCGCCGAAGAGCCAGTGCACGACGCCTCCCCGTCAGTCCCGGCCGCGCGCGTGTTTGAAGCGGGCCAGGCCGTCGCCGAGGTCGATCAGTGGTTGCGGGTAGTTCAGCCGTGCCCGCTCGTCCTCGGGCAGCCGCCACGGCTCGTGCACGCGGGCGGGAGGCACGTCCCGCAGCTCCGGAACCCAGCGGCGGACGTACGCGCCGTACGGGTCGAAGCGCTTGCCCTGGACCACCGGGTTGAGGACACGATGGGGGCGGGTGTCCGTGCCGGTGCCCGCGACCCACTGCCAGTTGAGCTGGTTGTTGGTGACGTCGCCGTCCACCAGCAGGTCCAGGAAGTGCCGGGCGCCGATCCGCCAGTCCACGTACAGCGTCTTCGTCAGGAAGCTCGCCACCAGCAGCCGGGCCCGGTTGTGCATCCAGCCCTCGTGCCGCAACTGGCGCATCGCCGCGTCCACGACCGGGTAGCCGGTGCGGCCCTCCCGCCACGCCGCGACGTCCTTTGACGCCTCCGCCCCGGTGCGCCACCGGTCGTGCCGGGTGCGGTAGTCCTGGACGGACGCCTCGGGCCGGGCAGCCAGGACCTGATGGTGGAAGTCGCGCCAGCACAACTGCCGCACGAACGCCTCCGCCCCGGGGCCGCCGTGCTTCCGGGCCCGCTCGACGAGCTCCACCGGTGACAAGGCTCCGAAGTGCAGAAAGGGCGAGAGACGAGAGGTCGCGTCGCCCGCCATGTCGTCGTGCCGGTCCTCGTACGCCGACAGGTCCTCACGGGCCCAGCGGGCGAAGCGGTCCCGTCCCTCGGCCTCCCCGCCGGCGGGCAGCGCCGGCGAGATGCCGGACACCTCCTCGTGGGAGGGGAGCGGCTCCCCGCGCACGCCGTCGGGCACCCGCACGGTCCGCGGCGCGGGGTGGACGTCCCGCAACCGCTGCGTCGACCAGCGGCGGAAGTACGGCGTGAACACGGAGTAGTGGTCGTTGCCCGACGGTGTCACGCTGCCGGGAGCCACAGCGGTGATCACCGCGTCGTGCACGTGCAGCGCCACGCCGCGATCGCCGAGGGCCTTGCGCAGCAGCTCCTCACGGCGGTGGGCGTAACGGGTGACTCCCGCGGCGACGTGCACCTCGTCCGCGCCGCACTCGGCGGCGAGCGCGGCAACCTCCCGGGACACCGGCCCCGTGCGCAGCACGAGCCGGCCACCGCGCCGGCGCAGCGAGCCGTCGAGGTCGCCGAGGCAGTCGGCGAGGAAGGCCGTCCGGTTCGGCGCGTCGAACCCGGCCGCGTGGACACCGGGATCACGCACGAACAAGGGCACCACCTCGTCGGCCGCCGCGAGCGCGGCGCGCAGCGGCGGATGGTCGTGCAGACGCAGGTCCGAGGTGAACAGGACGACCGCGACGGTCATGGTGACGCTCCTACGGGTGGTGCGCTGAGGGACTGGCCCTTATCTCGTCTGTCTCGTCTATCTCGTCGGACTTCTCCTGCCACGCCGCCCTCGGATGCGGCCCGCACCCGACGGGTCCCCGCGTGCGCCCAGGCCCTTGGCCGCGGCCTGGGTGATGTTGCGGGCCATGCCGCCGAACACGACGGCGTGGAACGGGGAGACGGCCCACCAGTAGGCGTGGCCGAGCAGCCCCCTGGGGTGGAACAGGGCGCGTTGCCGGTAGCGCGTACGGCCCGCGTCGTCCGTCTCCGCGAACATCTCCAGCCACGCGAGGCCGGGCAGTCGCATCTCCGCCCGCAGCCGCAGCAGGCGGCCCGGCTCGATCTCCTCCACCCGCCAGAAGTCCAGCGAGTCACCGACCCGCAGTCGCTCGGCGTCCCGTCGGCCGCGGCGCAGTCCGACGCCGCCGACGAAACGGTCCAGCCAGCCCCGAACCGCCCACGCCAGTGGGAAGGAGTACCAGCCGTTGTCTCCGCCGATGCCCTCGATCACCTTCCACAGCGCCTGACGGGAGGCGTCGACCGGCAGTTGCCGTACGTCCTCGTAGAGGCTGCCGCCGGACCAGTCCGGGTCGGTGGGCAGGGGATCGCTGGGAGCCCCGGGCACGGCGGCGGACGACCAGCGGGTGGCTACCTGCGCCTCCCGCACCCGCCGCAGGGCAAGGGCCAGCGCCTCGTCGAAGGGCAGCGGGCGCCCCGGCAGATCGGGAACGTAGCGGGCGATGTCGTGCTCGTGGCACACCACCTCGTGCCGCAGCGACTCCGTCAGGGGCCGGGCGAGCGAGGCCGGCACCGGGGTGACGAGTCCGACCCAGTGACTGGACAAACGAGGCGTGAGCACCGGTACGGGCACGATCCTCCGGCGCCTGAGCCCGGCCACGGCGGCGTACCCGTCCATCATGTCCCGGTAGGTCAGGACGTCCGGGCCGCCGATGTCGAACGCCCGGTCCACGTCGTCCGGCATGGTGGCCGAACCGACGAGGTAGCGCAACACGTCCCGTACGCCGATGGGCTGCGTGCGGGTGTGCACCCAACTCGGTGTCACCATGACCGGCAGACGCTCGGTCAGGTAGCGCAGCATCTCGAACGACGCCGAACCCGAGCCGATGACGACCGCCGCCCGCAGCACGGTTGCCGGGACCGGGGAGTCGAGGAAGACACGTCCGACCTCCGCCCGGGACCGCAGGTGCGGGGAGAGCGTCTGCTCGGACACGCCCCGGGGAGTGAGGCCGCCCAGGTAGACGATCCTGCGTACTCCCGCCTCGTGCGCCTGCTCGGCGAAGACTCTGGCCGCCCGGCGGTCGGTGTCCTCGAATCCGGAACCGCTGCCGAGTGCGTGCACCAGGTAGTACGCGACGTCGATCCCGCGCAGGGCCGCGGCGACCGACCGGGCGTCCGTGACATCTCCTCGGACCGTCTCGGCCTCTGCCGACCAGGGATGGTCGCGGAGTTTTCGGGGGGAGCGGGCCAGACACCGGACCCGGTGGCCGGCCTCCAGCAGTTCCGGCACCAGACGCCCGCCGACATAGCCGGACGCTCCGGTCACGAGGCAGTGCAACCCGCCCGGGACGGCCTGTCCGTCGGTTCCCATGGTCGCTTCCTCCAGGTACTCGTCGCCGTTGCCGTCCCTGTCCCCCGATCATGGCCGCGACACCGTGACCACGCCCGTCGAGGTGAAGCGGCCGGAGTCGGCGACGGGAAAGCCGGACCCGGGTCGTGCGTGAGCGCCGGCTCTCCGTCCGCTGCATCGCGTGTCGTCGGCCGGCCACACCGGCCCTCACGCGGACACTTCGGGCGCTGCCGGGCCGGCGGATGCGGGGCGCCGGGATCGATCCGACGGGATCAGCCGGGCGGCACACCGGGGGTGCGGGCGGCGGCGTCGGCCCGCCCGCCGGCGCCGAGCAGTCCCGTGGCCTCGAAGGTCTCGGCGGCGGCGAGACGGGGCAGTTCACGTCGCGACAGCATGGTGACGACCGGTGGCATCGCCGCCCGCACGAGTTGGGTCGACCGCAGCCAGCGGGGTACGTAGACGGCCGGCCGGCGTCGTTCCATCGAGTCGACCAGCCGCCCCGCCACATGGGCGACTGGATAAACCTTGCGCGCCGGTGGCGGCATGTGTCCCCGTAGTTCCCGCAGCACCGCGTGCGCGTCGGCGTCCCGGACCATGTCGGTGTCCGTCCAGTTGATGTAGGCGATTCCCACCCCCACGCGCTGGTGGGCCAACTCCGCCCGCAGGGAGTGGGCGAACGACTCGACACCCGCCTTCGACGCGCAGTAGGCGCTCATCATCGGCGCGGCACCGATGGACGCGAGCGACGCCACTTGGAGGAAGAACCCGCGCGTGGCGAGCAGGTCTCCCATGAACGTCCGGGCGGTGGTGGCGCTGCCGATCAGGTTCACCTCCACCACCCGGCGCCAGAGGGCGGGGTCGGACTCGGCGAACGGCCCGCCCTCGGCCAGACCCGCGTTGGCCACCACGAGGGCCGGGGGCCCCAGCCGCCTCCTGATGTCCGCTCCGGCCCGGGCCATGCGCCCGTCGTCCGTGACATCGACCTCCCAGCACTCGGCGGCACCGGGCGGCAGCGAGTCCCGGACGCGCGCCAGCGTTCCCTCCTCACGGCCCAGAAGCGCCACTCTCGCTCCCCGCCCGGCCAGGTCCCTGGCCATCGCCTCTCCCAGACCGCGCGCCGCTCCGGTCACGACAGCGATCCGGCCCCGCAATGGGCTTCCACCGCACTCTCGGCTTCCGGCGACCCGCATGAAACGGCTCCTCTCCAGGGGATGCCGACGGCCCGGCCCACGCTAGAGGCGGTGCGGGCCCTCGGCACGTCGGGCGTCGTCGTGGGAGAGCGCACTGGGCCACCAGGCCCGGGGCCCGATGTCGATCATGAGCGCCGGTACCAGCAGCGAGCGGACCACGAGGGTGTCGAGGAGCACCCCGAAGGCCACGATGAAGGCGATCTGTACCAGGAAGGCCAGGGGGATGACCATCAGCGCCGTGAACGTCGCGGCGAGCACCACACCCGCAGAGGTGATCACCCCGCCGGTCGTGGTCAGCCCGCGCAGCACCCCCTGCCGCGAGCCGAGTGTGAGCGCTTCCTCCCGCACCCGGGACATCAGGAAGATGTTGTAGTCGACGCCGAGAGCCACCAGGAACACGAAGCCGTAGAGGGGGACGGACGCATCCGTCCCGCTGAACCCGAAAAGATGCTTGAAGACGAGCGACGAGACACCCAGCGTCGCCAGGAAGTTGAGCGCGACGGTCGCCACCAGCAGCACCGGTACGAGAAGGGAGCGGAGCAGCAGAATCAGGATGAGGAGAATGATGCCGAGGACCACGGGGACGATCACCGTCCGGTCGTGGGCGGCGGTCTCCTGGGTGTCGTACTGCTGTGCCGTGTACCCGCCGACCAGCGCGTCGGCCCCCGGGACGGCGTGCAGGTTCTCGCGCAGCCGCTCCACGGTCTCCTTGGCCGCGTCGCTGTCGGCCGCGGCCTTGAGGGTGGCGTCGATGCGGACGCGCCCGTCCACGACCTGGGGCTCACCGGCCCCGGGACGTCCCGAGGCGGAGACCGCGCTCGCCGACGCCACGCCCTCGGTGTCCTTCGCGGCGGCGGTCACCGCGTCGGCACGGTCCGCGTCGGCGATGATCACCGCGGGATTGCCCGAGCCTCCGGGGAAGTGCTGACCGACCGTCTCCTGGGCGGCGACGGAGGGGGCGTCGTTGACGAAGATCTCGTCGAGAGGCACGCCCCTGGCGGACAGCGTGGGGGAGAAGGCCGCGAGGGCGGCGAGGAAGAGCGCGGTCACGGCCCAGGTGAGGCGGGGCCGGGCGTTCACTCTTGCCGCGACCCGGCGCCACACCGAGTGGCCCTCCACGGAAGCGTCCTTTGCCTTCGGGTGGGTGGGCCAGTAGGCGGTACGACCCAGCAGGGCCAGGACGGCCGGCAGGAAGGTGAGCGTGGTGAGCACGGCGCAGACGATGCCGATGGCACCCACCGGCCCGAGGGCGCGGTTGTTCGTGAGATCACTGGCGAGCAGAGCCAGCAGCCCGAGCGCCACGGTGGCGGCGCTGGCGGTGATCGCGCCGAAGGACCGCCGCACCGCTGCCACGGCGGCCGCGACGCGGTCACCCCGCACGCCGAGTTCCTCCCGGAAACGCGCGGCCAGCAGAAGCGCGTAGTCAGTGGCGGCACCGATCACCAGGATGGACAGGATGCCCTGCACCTGGCCGTCGACCCTCACCACGTCCCGCTCCGCCAGCGCGTACACCACGGCACACGCCAGTCCCAGGGCGAAGACCGAGCCGAGGATGATCAGGAACGGCAGCAGGACACTGCGGTAGACGAGCAGAAGGATCACCAGCACGGCGGCGAGTGCCACCCCCAGCAGGAGTCCGTCGATGCCCGCGAACGCGTCCGAAAGGTCGGCCTGGCTGGCCGCCGGTCCGGCGATTTGGGCCTCGGTGTCCGGCACTCTCTGCGCCGCCGCGCGCACCTCGTCGAGCACCGTGGGCAACTCGTCGCCCAGGTCGGGCCGGAGTTGGACGACCGCCTGCAACGCCTGACCGTCTTCGGAGAGCAGGGCCGGCGACGGCCGGCCGACCACGCCGGTACTTCCGTCGAGTGTTCCCACGGCGTCCGTGGCCGCCGCCCGCTGTGCCGCCGTGATCCGGTCCCCGTCCGCCGTCCACACCACGATGGCCGGCAGGGTCTCGGACTGGTCGAACGCCTCACGCGCCTTGAGTACCCGTGTCGACTCGGCGCTCTGCGGCAGGAAGGCGGCCTGGTCGTTGGTGGCGACCTCGCCCAGCTTGCCCGCGTACGGCCCGAGGGTGCCTCCCACACCCAGCCAGACCAGCAGCAGAACGAGGGGTACGAGCCACCGGGCCCAGCGCGGTGCGGTTCTCATGAGCATCCCCAGCAGTGGAAGAGTTAAGTCAATGAATGAGTATCTCAATCATTGAGTGATCCTATACTAGAGCCATGAGCGGCCCAGGAGTCCCTTCGAGACCTCTTCCGGAAGAAGACCCGACAGGGTTGCAGTCCTTCGCCGTCCTGCTGCGACAGATGAACAGCGAGTTCAATCGCCTCGCCCACGAATTCGCCCAGGCGCACGACTTGCACCTCACCGATGTCCAGGCCCTGATCGCCATCCTGGACGCCGACCCGAACGGTCGGGACGAGCCCATGACACCCAGCCGTCTGCGCAAGCAGCTCAACCTGACGTCCGGCGCCGTCACCGCGTGCCTCGACCGGCTGGAACGGGCAGGACACATCCACCGGGTCAGGGCCACCGACGACCGCCGCGTCATCCACCTGCACTTCGCCGCCGCCGCGAGAGGTATGACCAGCGAGTACTTCCGCCCGCTCGCGCAAAGCACCGACACCGCGCGCAGCCGCTTCACGGCCGAGGAGCTCACGGTGATCGTCCGCTTCCTCGGGGAGATGAACCGGGAACTCGTTCTGCTGCGTCAGTCGTGGCCCATGGGCTGAACGCCGGCGGGCACGGTCAGCCGCACCTCGGTCCCGCCCCCGCGCGCGGGGCCGACGACCAGGTCGGCGCCGATCAGCAGGGCGCGCTCACGCATGCCGCGGATGCCCGCTCCCTCGGCCTCCTCGGAGCCGTCGACGCCGCGGCCGTCGTCGCGCACCCGGAGTTCGACGGCGTCCCCGGCACGCTCCAGGGTGAGGAGCACCACACGTGCGTCGGCGTGCCGGGCCGCGTTGGTGAGGCCCTCCTGCGCGACCCGGTAGAGGACGAGATCCGCGTTGTCGCCGAGGTCGGGCAGGCCGGAGGCGATGTCGTGGCGCACGGTCAGCGACGGGCCGGTGAACTCGTCCGCCAGTGATCGCAGCGCGCTGGTCAGGCCCAGTTCTTCCAGGACCCCCGGGAGCAGGCGGCGGGCGATGCGGCGGATCTCGTCCAGGCTGGACCGGGTGGTCTCCTGCACCTGCGAGAGCTGCGCCCGCACCGGTCCGGGCGCCTGGTCCGCGACCCGTTTGAGGTCCAGCAGCACGGCGGCGAGGGTCTGTCCCACCTCGTCGTACAGCTCCTGGGCGACACGGTGGCGCTCCGACTCCTGCGCGCTCAGCGTCCGGGCGGCGCTCAGCGCGCGTTCGGCCTCCAGCCGGTCGAGCATGGTGTTGAAGGTGGTGATCAGCTCGGCGATCTCACCGTCGCCGTCCACCTTCGGACGGACCCGCGGCCGCAGCAGGTCCGTGGTCGTCATGGCGCGCGCGAGCTGCCGCAGCGGCCCGAGACCGATTCGCAGCAGCAGGACGTTGGCGATCAGTATCACCACGAGACCCACCGTGAGGATCGCCGCCTCGGTCAGCAGCACGGGCGTCGACACGGTGACCGGTCCCAGCAACAACGCCGTCGCGGCGACCAGCACCACGGCGTTGAACAGCGAGATCCTCCAGAACAAGGGCACCCGGTACCGCCTCTCCGCCGTTCAGTCGTTCGCAGCAGCGTCCGCGACGGACGGCCCGGAGTCCATCGGTTCCGGCACCCATTTCATCCACCACCACGCACCACCACGCACCACCACGCACCACCACGCACCACCACGCACCACCGCCGCCGTGCGGCTGTGCCGTCACGGCGGCGGCGGTGCGCCTGTCGGGGGTCAGCGGGAGACCGCCGAGCTCACCCCCTGCCCGGTGCCCAGGGCATGTCCCGCGTCGCCTCCCACTCCCGGGCCGGCGACCAGAGCCGCCCGTCACCGCCCGCGGCACCGTCACCGCCTACGGCACCGCCGGTCGCGGCCGACCGGTGATGGTGGTCCGCACGCTGGATCCCGACCGTGTAGGTCCGGGTGACCGCACCGTTCGCCGAGGTCACCGTGATCGTGCGGGTGGTGAACCTGTGCTGCGACGACGAGACGGTCGAACTGCCGTTGGTGACCTTCACCCGCGCGCCGGACTCGGCGGCCACGGCGCTGACGGCCGGGATCCTTCCGCGCCTCGGCCAGTCCACGACGTACGTGCTCACCTCCGGATCGAAACCGTCGATCGCCACGCCCCCCACGGTGATCGCGGAGGCGTCGGCGACACTGGCCTTCGTGGCGTCCGAGAAGTTGGTCACCGTGACCGACCCGTCGGCGTTCACGACCACGTCCGCCGCCATGGCCGCCGCCAGGTTGATCCGCTGCCAGCTCGGCCCGCCGGTCCCGGTGAGGTCGAGCGGGTACCCGGAGTCCGTCGCGGTCTGCTCCAGGACCTGGGTGCGCTGCTCGTCGGTGAGGCCGGGGAAGGCCGTGATGAGCAGCGACGCCGCGTCGGACGGCGCCTTCAGCACCTGGCCGCCCTTGCCGACCTGGGAGAACCCGTAGGACAGCCGCCGCGTGTACTGGTCGATGTGCTGTGCCGTGCTCGCTCCGGCGTAGGGGTCGCCCGCGCAGGCCGTGAGCGTGTCGCCGTATCCCTCCTTCGCGCACTGCGCGAGCAGTACGTTCTCGATCTCGGTGTGGGCCTGTGTCAGCAGTTTCTCGAAAGCGGGGTCCGCCCATCGGTGGGCCACGGTGGCCTGGGCGGTGACGCGGCCGCCCATGACGTCGAGCGGGTAGTGGAAGCCCAGGACGAGGCGGTTGTCCCCGTACTCCGAGGTGCGGGCGAGGATCGACGGTGCCAGGTCCGGCAGCAGCGTGGCGAGGATCGTCCCGGCCTCGTAGCCGCCGTAGGTGTGGCCGCTCGGGTAGGAGCCCTGTCCCGCGAGGCCGCTGTACGAGCTGTCCTGCGACTCGTAGACGGCGCCGCCGTCGCCGGTGAAGCCGAGCCGCACGTACGGGCGCAGGTAGTCGTAGTGGTCCTTCGCCGCGCCGTGGGTGTCGAGGTTCTTGGTGACGCGGGAGAACAGCGCGCTGGTCTTGGGCAGTTGGCCTTCCTCCAGGGCATCGCGGTAGATCGGGCCGAGCCGGGAGCCGAGGCCGTCGGCCATGGTGACGGTGGCGCTGTTCGTGGCGTCCACCTCGGCACGGTCGACCTGCTTCTGCGACGCCGCGTTGTTGACGCTCACGGTGATCTTGTCGTTCTCCGCGCTGAGCGGGGAGCCCGCGGGCAGCTCGGTGTTGGCGCCGAGGGTGCTGGAGGGGAGGTCGTCGAAACCGCTGAGGAGCTTGTTGAAGTAGTCGGTCCCGTCGTCGGTCTTCGGCCACGCGTCCGACGCGTACGTCGCGTTGAGCACGTCGTCCGGGAAGGGGGACGGCTCGTACGGTTCGTCGTCCGCCGGGGCGGTGGACGCGGTGGAGGCGGTGGAGGACGTGGAGGACGTGGTCGTCGACCCGGCCGCCGGGTCCGGGTCGGCCGAGGTGCCGGCCAGGGTGACGGCGGTCACGGTGGCGGTGTGGGTCTTCGCCCTGCTCGCGGTGGCGAGGAGCGCCGAGTCCGTGGTGCCGGACACGTGCGCGGTGGTGCCGTCGTCGAGTGCCACGGTGTAGCCGATGACCGGGAATCCGCCGTCACCGGCGGACCGCCAGGTCACGCGGACCCGCTCGCCGTCGGTGACGACGGCCGTGACGGTCGGCGTCTGAGGCTTGTTGCCGCCCGCGACGGCGGGCCGGGTGGCGGCGCTCGGGGCCGAGTCGCCGAGGGCGTTGACGGCCCGGACCCGGGCCGTGTACGACGTGCCGGACTTCAGCCGGGTGAACACCGTGCTCCGGCTGTCCGGATCGGCGATCTCGACCTGGTGACCGCCGCTGAGGGTGATCTCGTAGCCGGTGACCGGGGAACCGCCGTCGTCCTTCGGAGCGGACCAGGCGACCTTCACGCTCGTGCCGGACGGGGTCGCCGACACCGCGTCGGGCGCGCTCGGCACCGTCCTGCGCTTCGTGGTGAGCCCGGACATGGCACGGTCGAGGGCGGTGCGGCGCGCGGTGAGGGTGCTGTCCGCCGCCGCGTCGTCCGCTACGGCGTCCTCGGCCCGGGTGAGCGCGGTGGTGAACGCCGACCAGGAGGCCTCCGTGTAGCGCTCGTTGTCGAGGGCGGACGCGGTGGCGACCAGGTTCTCCAGCCTGAGCCTCGGGAGCGGGACCAGTTGGTTGGCGGCGAGGGTGAGGCTCCGGGTCCGCAGGTCGGCCTCGAGCTGCGTCGCGTCGTCGGCGCCCAGGAGGTCCCGGGCGGCGGCGAGTTCGCGCCGGAACACCCCGAAGTCGATCGTGCCGTACCGGTCCGCGTCGTCGGACAGGCCCTCGTACTGGTCGACCGCCTTGCGCAGCGCGGACAGGTCCGTCTCGGCGGGCGCCTCGACGTGGTCGAAGGTGATCTGGCCGAGGTTGGCGACGTACGGGTGCGAGGCGTCCGCGTTCGTCGTCAGCCGCAGGTGCACGCCGTGCGTGCCGGTGACGGCCTCGGGCAGGGTCAGGCTGGTCGTCCCTCCCGACGACCACGAGCTGCCGGTGACCGGCAGCGGGACGGTCGCGTACGGCGTACCGGGGTTGTCCGCGTCGAAGGAGTCCAGGTAGAGCTGGACGGCGGAACCGGTGCCGCAGCGGGCGGAGTTGTTGACGTAGGTGAGGGTGACGGTGTTCTTCGGGGAGTCGCCGAAGTCGATGTTCCCGTAGTCGAGCCAGGCGCCGTCGTAGGTGCCGCCGAGGCTGGTGGCGGAACCGGCGTCGCTCCAGGTGGCCGGCTCGCTCTTGAGTCCGCCGCCGCTGTCCGCCTCGAACGCCGTGGCGTCGAACACCACCGGGGCGTCCGCCTCCCGGGTCAGGGTGAGCGAGTGGACGTTGGCCACGTAGGGCTGGGCGTCGGTCTGCGTGCTGGAGACGAAGACGGCGTACACGTCCTGGACGCCCGCGAAGACGTCCGGGTCGAGCCGCACGCTGGTCGTGGAGACCGTTCCCCAGCCCGAGCCGGTGTAGTCGAGGGGGACGGTGACGGCCGTCGGGCCGTCCTTCGAACCCAGGCGCAGTTCGATGTGCGAGTCCGACGCCGCGCGGGAGCGGGGCTTGTCGTAGCTGACGGCGACGGTGTCGGCGCCGTCACCCAGGCCGGTGTCCCGCCACTCGGCCCACGCGCCGTTCGTCACGTTCTCGAAGACGCCGTTCGACAGCTTCAGCGGCAGCGAACCGTCGCCGGTCGCCGTGGTGTTGGCCGTGGTCAGTGTGGCGAGTGTCGTGGTCGGGGAGGTGGACGGGGACTCGTCGGGGGAGAACTGGAACCAGTCGAAGTTCGACACCCACTGCTGTCCCGACGGGGCGTGGAACACGAACGTCGCGCTCGACGCGTCCAGCAGGGCGTCCGGGTCGGTGACCGCCGCCTGCACCGTGGTGTAGTACTGCCAGCCGCCGGTGCCGGGCAGTTGGACGGTGGCGACGACCGGTCCGTCGGCGTCTCCCGCATGGATGTCGACGCTGCTCGGCTGCGCCGTCGTGGCCTGCGAATTGGCGTAGCGCACGGAGACGCTCCGCGGCGCGACCCCGCCGAAGTCGAGGCCGTCGAACTGCTCCCACGACCCCTCGGTGACTCCGCCGAGGTCGCCGTCCGAGTAGTACGCCTCCTTCACGAGGCTGGGGCCTTCCATCCGGTCGGGGTCCTCGGCCTGGAGGACGGCGTATCCGCCCTCGTCGAGGGTGAGCGCGTCGACGGCGGACCGCAGCGCGTCGTGCGCGGCCATGAGCGTGCCCGTCGCCGAGCCGGAGTCCGCGAGGACGGTCCGCGCGCGTTCCAGTGCCGCCCGGAACAGACTGTAGGAGCCGTCCGAGTAGTTGCCCTCGCGCACCAGCGACGCCTCGTCGGTGAGGGCGTCGAGGCTCTTGCGGTGCACCGCCGCGGCCGACACGATCAGCGGGTCGGTCACCGACACGCCGGTGCCGCTCACCGTCGAGGCCGGTACGCCGTGGGCGAAGGCCCGGTCGCGGAAGGTGAGGCCGACGCGTACGTCGGTCTTCGTGGTGCCGGTGAGCTTCAGCGACGCCGTGCGTCTGCCGGTGACCCGCAGGTCGGCCTCGAGCCCGTCGGGGAGGCCGGTCACGCTCGCCGCGCCGGTCCGGGTGAGGCTGGTCCCCTTGCGTGCGGCGAACGACGCCCTGCCGGACAGGCGGAGCTTGACCCGCGCGCGGACGGTGCCGTCCGCGACGGTTTCGACGCTGTCCGGGCGGGCGGAGACGACGGTCGTGCCCCTGCCCGGCCCGGGGTCGTCGCCGTCGTCGCCCGTGTCGGTGTTCAGCGAGTACGCGGGCTCGCTGCGGGCGCCCCAGGACGACGGCTCGGAGCCCATGTCGAACTTCAGGGTGCCGCCGGAGACGATCTGCGAGTAGTCGAGCCACGTGTTCGAGAACCGCTTGCCGTTGAGCGTCGCGCGCTGCACGTAGTAGTCGCTCGGCGAGACCCCGTCGGCCTTCACCGTGAACTCGGCGCCATTGGCGTAGCTGATCGTCGTGGAGTCGAAGAACGGGCTGCCGATCTGGAACTGGCTGGAGCCCGCGGTCACCGGGAACAGCCCGAGGGCGGCGGCCACGAACATCGTCGACATGGTGCCGGCGTCGTTGTCCATGGTCGGCAGGAAGCCGTCCGGGGCGAGTTCGTAGGCCTTGGTCTTCACCGGCGGCCTGAACTCGCCGCCGGAGCTGGGCGCCTCGTTCGTGGAGCCCGTCGCGATGTACCGGTTCCAGGTCTCGCCGGTGTAGATGGCGCGCACCCACTTCTGCGTCAGGCTCGGCTCGCCGACGTAGTTGAAGAGGTAGGGCGCCTGGAGGTCGATCTCGTTGGCGTTGGAGTGCAGCATGGTCGAGCCGTCGTCGGCGTCCGAGTCCTCGCCGAACATGTGCCGGATCGCCGCCCTGCCGGCCTTCTCGCCGCCCATGGCCTCGATGAGCCCGCCCATGTCGTACGCGTCGTACCAGTGGTACTGCCAGAGGGTGCCCTGGTAGAGCTTCGCCTCCTCGAACTTCTCGTAGTCGACGCCCTGCCAGTCGCCGTCGCCGTCGCGCGGGGTGAGCAGACCGACCTCGGTGCCGTCGGCGGCGGTCCAGGCGCCGGGCTTGACCAGGTTGTCGATCGCCATCGTCGCCTGCTCGCGCAGCTTCTTCGCGTCCGCGTCCTCACCGAGCGCGTCGGCGATGACGGAGAGCGCCCACTGGTCGTAGCCGCGCTGGACCGTCGTACCGGGGTCACCCGTGACGTACCCCTGCCGCAGCTCCGTTCCCGTGTAGTAGCCGGTGTACGACTTCAGCGCCGGGTAGGCCTCGTCGAGCCGGTCGAAGTCCTTGTAGCCCTTCGACACCGCGTCGGCGATCACCACCGCCGAGCGTTCCCAGCGCACGGTCGGCACCGAGTGGGTGAGACTGCCGAGGTTCTTGCCGGAGGCGTGCGCGTCGGCGAAGAGGATGACGGCGGACTGCACCATGTCCCGGTAGGTGGCCGGGTCGATGTAGGCCTCGACGGAGTACTTGCGGAAGTCGTCCCAGGTGGACCAGCCGTCGTAGTACGTGAAGCCGTTCGCCTTGTGCACCGCGCCGTCGACGCCCCGGTAGGTCCCGCTGGTGCTGGTGGCGTTCACCGGCAGCGCGTACATGCGGTACAGGTGCGTGTAGAACTGCTTGGTGAGCGTCGAGTCGGGGTCGGCCTTCCTGGAGGCCTTGACGGCGACGGCACCGAGCGTGCTGTTCCAGTCCGCCTTCGCCTGCGCCCGCACCTCGTCGAAGGTCCGGCCCCGCACCTCGCTGTGCTGGTCGGTCGCGGCCTGGTCGGCGCTGATCGGCGACAGCGTGACGCGCAGTTCGATGTCGTCGCCGTCGGCCTCGTCGAACCCGAGGACGGCTCCGGTGTCGGTGCCGTCCCGCGAGGTCGCCTCGCTCAGCGTGCCGTCGTTGCCCCAACTGCGCAGGGACGTCACGGGGGCGTTCGTGGTGGCGTAGTAGTACAGGCGGTACGAGGCGCCGTTGAACGACCCCGCGACCAGCCCGCTGATCGCGGTGGTCCCGTCCTTCAGCGTCGTCGCGTCCAGGGTCGAGCGGGTGCGGCTGGTGAAGTTGTTGGCGAGGTCGAGGACGAGCTGGGGCTGCGCACCGTCGGGGAAGCTGTACCGCTCGATCGCCGTGCGCGTCGTCGCGGTCATCTCGGCGTCGATGGTCCCGGAGGGGGCCCCGAGTCCCACCCGGTAGTAGCCGGGCGTCGCGGTCTCGTCGTCGTGGCTGTACGGGTGCGCGTACGTGCCGGTGGCCGGGCGGCTGTCGTACCGCTGGGACGTCGGGACGACCAGCAGGTCGCCGCCGCCGCCCGAACCGCCCACGCCGTCCAGGTTCGTGGCGGTGAACCCGGCGATGTGGTCCTCGTTGTAGTCGTATCCGGAGTGGTTGCGGCCCGGCACGGTCATCGGGTTGACCTTGGCCAGGCCGTGCGGCGCCTGCGCGCCGGGCAGGTCGTTGCCGTCGTCGCCGGCGGTCGACACGAACGGGTCGACCAGCTTCGTGTAGTCCGTCGTCCCGCCGGACGCTTCCCCGGACGCGGAAGCGGAAGCGGACGCCGTCGTGGCGGGTACGGCCGAGGCGGTGCCGCCGCCCGTCAACACGCCGAGGCCGAGCGCCCCGGCGAGTACCGCGGCGACCGTCGCGCGCAGGGCTCGGGGCCCGGCCGACCGTATCGGTGGTCTCTTGGATCTGTCAGGCATGACGAGCACGGACCCTTTCCCCTGAGGACAACGTTGTCAACCGACACCCGAAACACGCGCCTCGGGTCAACGCATCCGCCATCACATAGGGAGAAGTCATACAACGGGGAAACGCAGTTCGTACAGAGCCTTCACGCGATCGCCCGCGTCGGAGTCAGCCCACCGTCTGGGTGCCGATGACGGAAAGCAGCCGCAGCCTGTCGTGGCTCTCGGAGCCGGGGGTGGCGGTGTAGACGAGCAGGAGGTGCGACTGGTCGGGGTCGACGAGGGTCTGGCAGTGCAGTTCCAGCGGTCCGACCTCGGGGTGGCGGAAGTGCTTGACGTGGCTGGGGCGGACACCCACCTCGTGCGTGTCCCACAGGGTCCGGAACTCCTCGCTGCGCTCCAGGAGGAAGTCGGCGTAGTGGGCCGCCCGGGAGCCCGGGCCCCGCACGGTGGCGATCTGGCGAAGTCCGGACGTGAACACGCGGGAGAGCAAAGCGTGTTCCTCCGGCGCGTACAGCGCGCGGGTGGCCGGCAGGGTGAACCAGCGGAAGCCGATACTCCGTTCCGGTCCGGTGAACCGGGTGGTGTCGCCGGTCAGGGCCACCCCGAGCGGGGTCTGGCGCAGGGTCTCCCCGAGTTCGGTGACGATCTCGGCGGGGGTGTCCGCCAGGCGGTCGAGGATGCGCAGCAGGCCGGGGCCGACGTGTTCGCCGACCGTGCCGCGGACGGGTGGATTGTGCCCGGCCAGCCGGAACAGGTGGTCGCGCTCGTCCAGGGACAGATGCAGGCCCTGCGCGATCGAGGCGGCCATCTGCTCGGAGGGCTGGGGGCCGCGCTGCCGTTCCAGACGCGCGTAGTAGTCCGTCGACATGTTGCACAGCGCCGCCACCTCCTCGCGGCGCAGGCCACTGGTCCTGCGGCGCTGTCCCCGCGGGAGTCCGACGTCCTCGGGCTGCAGCAGCTCCCGCCTGCGCCGGAGGAACGCGGCAAGACCGGTCCGGTCGATCTCCATGGCGTCCTCTCTTCGGTGCCGCTTCCCTTTCTACCGCCGACGCGACGGCGCAGCCACGGACGGCCGATCCCCCTCTCCGGCACCCAAAGTGGCTCCAGCCTGCTCGAAAACAGGACGTGACCTGCGGAAACGAAACGGGGGCGCCATGCCTCGGCCCCGCGGTCAGGGGATCGGCAGGCCCTGCACCGGCATCGCCGATTCGGTCACGGTGGAGGCAACGACGCCACGAGGGAGCGAACCATGCCACGCACCGACTTCGACATCACCGTCCCCGAACTGTCCGGCAAGCGCGCGGTCGTCACCGGCGCGAGCGACGGCATCGGACTCGGCATCGCGACCCGCCTCGCGGCCGCCGGCGCGGAGGTGCTCCTGCCGGTCCGCAACCCGCGCAAGGGCGAGGCGGCGCTCGACGCGATCCGCGCGGGGGTGCCCGACGCGGACGTCTCACTGCGCACGCTGGACCTGTCCTCGCTCACGTCCGTGGCCGCGCTGGGCAAGACCCTGCTGGCGGAGGACCGCCCGATCCACCTGCTCGTCAACAACGCCGGGGTCATGACACCACCCGAGCGCCAGACGACCGCGGACGGATTCGAGCTGCAGTTCGGCACCAACCACCTCGGCCACTTCGCCCTCGTCGCCCACCTACTGCCGCTGCTGCGGGCCGGCCGGGCACGCGTGACGTCGCAGGTCAGCGTCGCGGCGAACCAGAACGCCATCAACTGGGACGACCTGAACTGGGAACGCTCCTACGACGGCAGGCGCGCCTACAGCCAGTCGAAGATCGCGTTCGGGCTCTTCGGCCTGGAACTCGACCGCCGCAGCGCGGCCGGTGACTGGGGCATCACCAGCAACCTGTCCCACCCGGGCGTCGCCCCCACCAGCCTGCTCGCCGCCCGCCCCGAACTGGGCCGCACCCGGGACACCGCGGGCGTGCGCGTCATCCGCGCCCTGTCCGCCCGCGGCATCCTCCTCGGCACCGTCCGCACCGCGCAGCTCCCCGCGCTGTACGCGGCCACGTCGCCGCAGGCCGAACGCGGAGAGTTCTACGGCCCCAGCGGCCCGGGCCACCTCGGCGGCCCGCCCGCACGGCAGAAGCTCTACGGCCGGCTGCGCGGCACGGACGACGCCCGTCGGATCTGGGAACGGTCCGAGGAACTGGCCGGGGTGCGCTGCTCCTGACCCCTCTCCCGCAGGCGTCACGGGGACGTCGTCACGGGCAGTCCCGCCACCATCGGGTGGTCGTGCCCCACCGCTCCGAACCCCGCGGCACCGCCCGGCGTGCCGAGTTCGGTGAAGAACTCGGTGTCCGCCATGCGGAACTCCGACCACTCCTGAGGTGTGTCGTCCTCGAAGAAGACGGCCTCCACGGGGCAGACGGGCTCGCAGGCCCCGCAGTCCACGCATTCGTCCGGGTTGATGTACATCTTGCGCGGGCCCTCGTAGATGCAGTCGACGGGGCACTCGTCGACACATGCCTTGTCCTTGAGGTCAACGCACGGCTGGGCGATGACGTAGGTCATGTGAGTCCTCCACGGTCCAGGTGTCGTTGCCGGCGAGGAGCACGGCGAGGTCGCCCTTGCCGTACCGCTCCACGGCGGTGTCGAGTTGATCGGCCATGAGTGCGTCGTACGTGGGGCGCTCCACGTCGTGGAAGACGCCGATCGGGGTGTGGCGCAGGGTGTCCGGGTCGGCGAGTCGGGAGAGGGCGAAGGCGGTGGTCGGGGACGTGGAGTGCGCGTCGTGGACCAGGATCTGGGACTCGTTCTCCGGGCTGACGGCGACCACGTCGAGGTCGCCGGTCCGCGGATTCCGTACGACGCCCTTGGTGCCGTCGGTGCCGAAGCGGATGGGCTGCCCGTGCTCGAGGCGGATCACCGCTTCCTCGGCCTGCTGCCTGTCCTTGAGGACCTCGAAGGCGCCGTCGTTGAAGATGTTGCAGTTCTGGTAGATCTCGATCAGTGCCGTGCCGGGGTGTTCGGCGGCCTGGCGCAGGACCTCGGTGAGGTGTTTGCGGTCGGAGTCGACGGTCCGGGCGACGAAGGACGCCTCCGCGCCGAGGGCGAGGGAGACCGGGTTGAAGGGTGCGTCCAGTGAGCCCATCGGGGTGGACTTGGTGATCTTCCCGGCTTCGCTGGTGGGGGAGTACTGGCCCTTGGTCAGGCCGTAGATCCGGTTGTTGAAGAGGAGGATCTTGAGGTTGAC
>NZ_JAGMUO010000034.1:159763-474382 GCF_019049325.1 Streptomyces sp. AC512_CC834
GACCTCCTGGTCCGACTTGAAGTCCTTGGCGGACAGGGCGACTTCGCTCTTCGGAACCATCGGTACCTTCGGCACCAGGGGCAGTGTCTCAATGGTCATGAAGGGCCTCCGTGAGCGCCTGCGCGAGCTGTTCGGCCTTGAACGGCATGCCGTTGATCTGGGTGTGGCTGTGGGCGTCGACCGCGTAGGCGGCCCGGACGAGGGTGGCGAGCTGGCCGAGGTTCATCTCGGGGATCACCACCTTGTCGTACCTCTCCAGCACCGCGCCGAGGTTGGGCGGGAAGGGGTTGAGGTGGCGCAGGTGGGCCTGCGCGATCCGGCCGCCCTCCTTGCGGATCCGGCGCACGGCGGCGGTGATGGGGCCGTAGGTCGAGCCCCAGCCGAGGACGAGGGTGGTGGCGTCGCCGGTGGGATCGTCGACCTCCAGGTCGGGGACGTCGATGCCGTCGATCTTGGCCTGCCGGGTGCGGACCATGAAGTCGTGGTTGGCGGGGTCGTAGGAGATGTTCCCGGTGCCGTCCTGCTTCTCGATGCCGCCGATGCGGTGTTCGAGGCCGGGGGTACCGGGGATCGCCCAGGGGCGGGCGAGGGTGTGCGGGTCGCGTTTGTAGGGCCAGAAGACCTCGGTGCCGTCGTCCAGGGTGTGGTTGGGTCCCTGGGCGAACTGGACACGCAGGTCCGGCAACGCGTCGGTCTCGGGGACGCGCCAGGGTTCGGATCCGTTGGCGAGGTATCCGTCGGAGAGCAGGAAGACCGGGGTGCGGTAGCTGACCGCGATCCGGGCTGCCTCGATGGCCGCGTCGAAACAGTCGGCCGGCGTGCGGGGCGCGACCACCGGGACCGGGGCCTCGCCGTTGCGTCCGTACATCGCCTGGAGCAGGTCGGCCTGCTCGGTCTTGGTCGGCAGGCCGGTCGACGGGCCACCGCGCTGGATGTCGATGACCAGCAGGGGCAGCTCGAGGGAGACCGCGAGACCGACGGTCTCCGCCTTGAGGGTGACCCCCGGACCCGAGGTCGTGGTCACCGCCAGCGAGCCGCCGAAGGCCGCGCCGAGAGCCGCGCCCACGGCTGAGATCTCGTCCTCGGCCTGGAAGGTGCGTACGCCGAAGTTCTTGTGCTTCGACAGCTCGTGCAGGATGTCCGAGGCCGGCGTGATCGGGTAGGAACCGAGGAACAACGGCAGGTCCGCCTGCCGGGAGGCGGCGACGAGCCCGTACGACAGGGCCAGGTTCCCGGAGATGTTCCGGTAGGTCCCGGTGGGGAAGGTCTCGGCGGCGGGGGCGACCTCGTAGGAGACGGCGAAGTCCTCGGTCGTCTCGCCGAAGTTCCAGCCGGCGTGGAAGGCGGCGATGTTGGCGGCCGCGATCTCCGGCTTCCTGGCGAACTTCGACCGCAGGAACTTCTCGGTGCCGTCGACGGGCCGGTGGTACATCCACGACAGCAGACCCAGCGCGAACATGTTCTTGCACCGGTCGGCGTCCTTGCGCGCCAGCTCGAACGAGGCGAGCGCCTCGACGGTCAGCGTCGTCAGCGGGACGGGGTGGACGCGGTAACCGTCCAGCGAGCCGTCCTCCAGCGGCGAGGTCGCGTAACCGACCTTCTGCATCGCACGCTTGGTGAACTCGTCTGTGTTGACGATGAGTTGGCCTCCGCTCGGCACGTCCCCGACATTCGCCCTCAGCGCGGCGGGGTTCATCGCCACCAGCACGTTCGGCGCGTCGCCGGGCGTGAGGATGTCGTGGTCGGCGAAGTGCAGTTGGAACGACGAGACGCCGGGCAGAGTGCCTGCGGGGGCGCGGATCTCGGCGGGGAAATTCGGCAGGGTCGCCAGATCGTTGCCGAAGGTCGCCGTCTCGGAGGTGAACAGGTCACCTGTGAGCTGCATGCCGTCGCCCGAGTCACCCGAGAAACGGATGATCACCCGGTCGAGCTGCTCTGTCTGTTTCATCACCGGCAAGTGCCTCTCCCTGGGGCGGAATGCGCGTGTGCGGGCAGCACCCGTAGAGCCGTCGCGCCGACGGAGGGCTGGGCGCCCGCAGCGAGCGTAGGACGGCCACGAGAGAATTTCAATGGGCGTTGAATTGCGGCCGTCCGGAGGTCCGGCGCCCCGAGGTGTCGACGGTGGCCCGGCGTGATTTCGCGGTTGGCGTCGAGACGGGTGGGGCTGGTGTGGCTGGTGTGACTGATGGAGTAACAAAAGCCGCATTTTGCCCGATGGTTGAGGGTCTGGAGGGGCCGGAAAGCTTTGACCCTGGAAGTCACTGAATGTAGACTTCATGATCAGGTGAATTGATGTAACCGGGCGGAAAGCACGTCTTACGGGGGACTCGTGATGGAGAGGAAGTGCCGCCGTGGCCGAGGCTAGAGGAGTTTTCAACACCCGTCAGGCCATCATGCGGTCCGCGGCGGACCTGTTCGCCGAACTGGGCTACGGAAACGCGTCGTTGCGCGCCATCGCGGCCGACGCGGGCTGCGATCCGGCGCTGATCGCGCACTACTTCACCTCCAAGGAGGCTCTGTACGACGCGGTGGTCGCCGAGACGGTTCGGCCGGCCGGTGTGTTCCGGGAGGCGGTCGGGCGCCGGGACGCCGCCGCCGCGGAGTGGCTGCTGCGCCATGCCGTCGCCGACTGGGACGACTCCGTGCAGCGGCTGCGGATCCTCGGCGTGCTGCGGTCCGCGCTGGACCTGCCCGCAGCCAAGGCGCGCATCCGGCAGTCGCTGGTGCCGGAGGGGGTCGGCGAGGACGACGAGATCCGGCTGGCACTGGTCAGCAGCCTCTTCATCGGAGTCATGACGGCCCGTCACATGGACCTGCTGCCGCCCGAGCTCATGAAGAGCGACGAGGATCCCGAGGGGCTGGTGAGGGCGCTGGCACCGGTGGTCGCCGCGTACCTGGCCGCAGGCCCGACGGAGGACGAGGGCGGAGGCGGGGCGGCGCGGCGGTAGCGGGGCGCCGGTGCGGGCGGTGTCCGCGCAGCCCGCACCCGCACTCGCACCCGCACTCGCACCCGCACCCGCACTCGCACCCGCACCCGCACCCGCACCCACACCCGCACCCGCAAGCGGTCCTCCGTATGCGCGGCGACCTCGGCTGGCCGCTTCCGGGCCGACGCTGTTGGTGATTCCGTAGCGGTCGGTGTTTGGACAGTCTGTCCCGGCGCAAGCGCCACTTCGGCGGCGTGTCGCCGGGGCAAACTGTCCAATCATGAGCCCCGGACCACGGGGTCGACGACCCATGGCCTCAAGTCCTCGACGGCCGCGTCGATCCCCGACTCCTCGGCGAGCCGGCGGGGTGTTCGTGCCGAGGCTCGGCGCCCCCGCTGTCGGCCGCTGCGGCCCGCTGCGGGCACGTTCGGCATCCGTTGACTTGGCCGGCGGTCGGACCTCGCGTGCTCTCCGAGCCCCGTGGTTCCGGGGTCCGGCATGACGGTGCGGTGGGCCCGCCGGCGTGCTCCGCCCCACGTCCGCCCGCCTGACGCGGCCTCAAACCCGATGGCCACCAGTGATGTTGAACGGAGTGTCGGTGTCCGGATCGCGGTCATCCAGCTTGCGGTGTGGAATTCAGTGCTCGTAGACTTCATTGGAGAATGAATAACTCGCGGGCGCTGTCACTAGGGCAGTGGACCCAAGGAGGGAACATGGAATCGACTGACACGGGCGTGCAGGGGACTGCGCCGCCCGGTACCTCACGTGGTCCGGGCGCCGTCGCGAATCCGGCACGTTGGGTCGTCCTCGCGGTCACACTGTCCGCGATCTTCATGCAGATGCTGGACACCACGATCACGATGGTCGCGCTGCCCTCGTTGCAGAGCGACCTCGGCGCCACCTTCGCCGAGATCCAGCTCGTCGTCGCGGTCTACTCGCTCGCGTTCGCCTGTGTGCTGGTCACCGGCGGCCGCCTCGGCGACATCTACGGCCGCCGCAAGGTCTTCCTGATCGGCATGCTGGGCTTCACCGTCGCCTCGGTGCTCTGCGGCGCGGCTCCCGGTTCGACCTTCCTGATCGCCTCCCGGGTGCTCCAGGGCATGTGCTCGGGCCTGATGTTCCCCCAGGTGCTCTCGATCATCCAGGTCACCTTCTCGACGAAGGAACGCCCCAAGGCCCTCGCCATGTACGGCGCCTCGATCGGTCTCGGCACCGTGCTCGGCCCGGTGCTCGGCGGCTGGCTGATCGACCTGGACATCCTGGGTACGGACTGGCGGGCCATCTTCTACGTCAACCTCCCGGTCGGCCTGATCGCCCTGTGCCTCGGCCTGGCCAAGATCCCCGAGTCCTCCGCCGAGGACTCGAGCCGGCTCGACGTCGTCGGCGCGCTGATCCTCAGCGCCGGTCTCTTCAGTCTGATCCTGCCGCTCGTCATCGGCCGGGAGCACGACTGGCCCGGCTGGAGCCTGGTTCTCCTCGTGCTGAGCCCACTGCTGCTCGTCGAGTTCTTCGTGTACGAGAAGAAGCTGACGAAACTGGCCGGCAAGTCACCCCTGGTGCCGACGGGCCTCTTCAAGGAGCGCTCGTTCACCGTCGGCCTCATCATCAGCGTGGTGTTCTTCGCCGGCATCCCGTCGTTCTTCATGACCTTCTTCATGAGCCTGCAGATCGGCTTCGGCTACACCCCGATCTCCGCCGGTCTGGTCAGCCTCGGCTTCGCCCTCCTCATCGCCGTGGGGTCGGCCCGTTCGACGGCCGTGGTCAAGCGGCTCGGCACCAAGACGCTCGCGGTGGGCACCGGGTTGCTGCTCGTCGGCATGGCAGGTGTGATCGGCACCCTGCACTGGGCCGGTTCCGACCTGCACGGCTACCAGTTGATCCCGTCCCTGATGGTCGCCGGTCTCGGTGGTGGCTTCTTCCTCGCCCCGTGCACCGGGATCATCCTGGCCGGAATCCGTTCCCGTGAGGCGGGAGCCGCGTCCGGCATGCTGGCCACGGTGCAGCAGGTCGGCATCGCCATCGGCATCGCGGTCGCGGGCATCCTCTTCTACGGACTGCTCGGCTCCAACGCCGACGGTGCCGCGCAGGCGGCGGTGCCGCAGTTGCGGCAGGACCTGGCGGCGGCGGGGCTGAGCGAGGCTCAGCAGGACAAGGCCACGGCCGGGTTCGAGACCTGCTTCCACGACCGGATGAACCAGAAGGACCTCACCGAGACGCCGGAGAGCTGCGCGCGCATCGAGCAGGAGATGGCGAGCACGCCCGCACCTGCGGAGGTCAAGGAGAAGGTCCAGGCCGCCGTGCTCGGCGAGGCGGTGCCCGAGGCACGCAAGACCAACTTCGGCGACAGCTTCGAGCAGGTCGTGTACTGGCAGATCGGCTGCTTCGGCCTGTCCTGCCTGCTGGTCCTCGCCCTGCCGAAGGTCCGCCCGGAAGACGTCGGGGACGTGCCCGGCGGCGCCTGATCGGGCCCAAGTGTCCGGACAGGGACCACGGGTCCCGGAACACCTCGCGGCAGGCCGGGCGCCGCTCCGCATCTCCGGTCCGTGACCGGGGGCGGGGCGGCGCCGCCGCTGCGCGCCGCTGCCGCCCCCCGGCCCCAACCTCCGCGTACACGCGGTGAAAGGACGTCGTGAGCATCGTGTTCTGGGTTCTGACGCTCGGCGTCGCATCGGCTCTCGCGTACGCGGCCGCGGCCGTCGCCCAGCGGGCCGTGGCCACCCGCGACCGCGGGACCGACCACGACGCCGGCGCGGCATCCGACGCCCCGCGCGGACGTCGGCGCGCCGTCCGCCCGGTGACGTGGCTGGTCGCCCTGCTGTGCAACGCGCTGGGTGCCGCCCTGCACGCGGCGGCGCTGCGCTACGGCTCGCTCGTCGCCGTGCAGATGCTCGGCGTGCTCACCCTCGTGGCGGCGCCCCTGCTGTCCGGCGTGGTGACGCGCCGCCGTACGACCGGTGCGCAGGCGCGGGGCATCGCGCTGACCGTGACCGGTGTCGCAGGCCTGCTCTGCCTCACCCGGACCGCCGAGCCGAGCCGTGCCCTGGACTCCTCGGAGGCGACCGAGGTGGTCGCCCTGACCGTCGTGGTGCTCGGCGCCGCGATAGCCGCCGGTGCCGTGTCCCGGCGGACGTCGGCCACGAGCCTGTGGCACGCGCTCGCCGCGGGGGTCGCCTTCGGGGCCGCGTCGGCCCTGACGCAGACCGCGGTGCTGGAACTGACGGGCGGGGGAGCGGAGGCGAGCTCGACGGGCCTTGCCGTACTCGCCGTGGCGGGGGTGGCCTGTCTGGCGTCGGCCGGGCTCGCCCTGTGTCAACTGGCGTACCGGGGCGGCCTGGTGGCACCGCTGGCCACCCTGACCCTGGTGAATCCGCTGTACGCCGCCGTCATAGGCGTCGTCGTACTCGGAGACCGCTACGCGACCGGAGTGCCCGGTGCGCTGGCCTCGGCCGCCGCGGCGTTCGCGGCGGCTCGAGGAGTCTTCGTACTGGCCCACGCGGGGCCGTCGGGGGAGCGGGAACCGCTGCCCCCGTGTGAGCCGCTACTCCCGTGTGAGCCGCTACTCCCCGGTGAGCCGCTCGAAGTGGACCTCGACGGCCGGCACGAACCACTCGACGAGTTTCTCGAAGTCGAGCGAGGCAAGCGGCTCCACCTGGAGGACGTACCGGAGCAGCACCAGGCCGGCGAGCTGCGCTGACACGAGGGAGCCGAGCGCCGGAGTCCGGTCGGTCTCCTCGGGGACGAGCTGCCGTACGCAGGCGGCGAAGCCTTCCTCGATCTGGTCCCGGAACCGCTGGGACGTCGCCTCGTCGGACAGTCCCGTCCGGTAGACGGCGACCATCGCGGGCCGCGTCGTCTCGTCCTCCCAGAAGGAGAGGAACGTCCGCGCCACCTGTTCGCCGGGGCGCTCCAGGGGCGTTTCGCGGCCGGTGTCCGTCAGGGCGTCGAAGAGAGCCGACACGTCGAGACGGGAGGCGATCGCGTCCCGGAACACCCCTTCCTTGTTGCTGAAGAAGTGATGGATCAGGGCCGGGTCGACCTGTGCCTGCTGGGCGATGCCGCGCATGGTGGTCCCGGCGTAGCCCTTGGCCGCGAAGAGTTCGAGTGCCGCGGTGAGGATCTGTTCCTTGGTGCTGGTCTGTCCCGGGCGTCGTCCGCCGCCGCGCGAGGGCGGCCGGGCGGCCCGCGCGGCGGCGGACGGGGGCGCGGTGGCCTTCTTCGCGCAGGGGATCCCGTTACCGGTGCTCACTAGGCCCCCTTCATGTTAATTCATGTTTCGTAGAAATCCACGGTACAGCATTCCACATGGGACGACTCCCCGGTAGGGAGCATTCCGGCACCCCCGCGCCGGTGTCGAGTCCCGCCGGCCGTCGTGGCGGAAGCTGGCCGGATCCGGTCAGTGTCCGGCCGGTCGGCGCCCTCGGGAAACCGCTTGCGGCACAGAGAACCGCCGCCCCTGGGCTCTCGTCGGTGAGCCCGTACGGGACGGCGGTCGTTCTGCCCGGATCCTCCTTGTGGCGCGGGCCCTTCACGGCCCCGGGGAAACCCCCGCGGGGGCGCTCACCGCTCGACGTCCGGCAGGACGGTGGCGCCCCGGGTGAGGACCCGCTGGACCATGTACGGCGCCTTGCGTTTGGCCCACAGCAGCACCTTGATCCGCTTCAACGGCGTGAAGTTGTAGTAGCGGTCGGCCGGATCGCCGAAGGCGAAGAGCGGCGGGATGAACGAGGCCGAGCGCAGTTGGCCGAAGATCCGCTCGGCCGCGGCGCCCGGCGCCAGCCGGTTGTCGGCGACCTGTCGCAGCGTCCGGTCCAGGTCGTCGAAGAGTGCGACGAAGCCCGGGTAGACCGGGAACCACAGCCCGGCCCCTCTGCGGCGCCCCAGCTCGTCCCACTGACCGGGACGTCCTGGCCGGGCGAGGGCGTCGTTGCGGGCCCGCTTCAGGGACAGCGCGGCGAACATGGAGTGCAGCAGCCACACCCGGCAGAAGGCGTTCCAGAGCCGGAAGTCGGTGGTCGCGGCGAGCGCCGAGCGCAGCAGCCGGTCTCCGTGCTCGACGAGGTCCGCCTGGAACGCCTCCAACGGCCGGAAACGCTCCACCGACCAGTCGCAGGACCGTGCGGCCCCGATGATCCGGGCCGCCGCCTCGTGGACGAGTTCCGCGGTCAGGGTGACGTCCCGGGAGAGGGTGAAGTCGCAGCGTACGGCGGACCGGTCCAGGACGACGAAGCCGTCGCCGGCGGCCGCGGTGGCCGCGTACTGCCACGGCTCCGAACCGGCCCACGGACGGACCGCGGTGGCCTCGGCGAACTGCCACTCCAGGTCCGGGAACCGGCGGATCAGTTGCCGGAAGTCGTCCTCCGCCGACGCCGACCGCTGCGGCCACAGCTTGGCGTCGAGGCTCACCGACACGCTGGTGAGCGCGGCCTCGCCGGTACGCTGCTCGCCGAACGGCACGAGCTGGATCCAGCCGCCGGGGAACACCACCTGGGTGGTGCCGCCCGTCCAGGGCGTGCCGCGCTCGCCCGGGTCCACGCGCCGCTCCAGCGGCCGTACGCCCCGCAGATGGGCGGTGAGGACCCGCGAGGAGTGGCTCAGCGGGCGCAGCGCGGGGCCGTTGTCCAGCCGCTCCAGCATGGGGGCGTCGGGCCCGGACATGTCGACGACGAACTCGGCGCCGACCGTGCCGCCGTCGGCCAGCTCGATGGCGAAGTCCCCGGCCTCGCCCCGTACTTCGGTGAAGACCGGCCGCCCCTGCGGGATCCGGCTGCCGTAGTTCACGGCGAGCCGGTGCACCCAGGCGTCGACGTCCGGGCGGTACAGGTGCGACTCGCCGTGCTCGCTGGGCACGTTGAACTGCACCACCTGCTGTCGCCGTACGAGCGCGCCGGGCCGCGCGTACACGAAGCCGATGCTCGACTTGACGCCCGAGGTCCGCCGGATGTCCGCGGGCAACTGCCCAAAGTGTCCGAGCGTGGCCAGTTCGGGCACGTCGTAGCGGCGGGCGAGCAGTTCGAAGACCTCGGCGGTGTACGGGACCGTGGTCTCGCCGGCCGGAGCGGTGGCGTCGTGCGGCGAGTCGACGAGGACCACGTCCAGGCCGGCGCGGGCCAGGATCGCGGCGAGCATGCCGCCGCCGAGGTGGGCGCCGAGCACGGCGACGGTGTGCCGGGCCCCGCTCCCAGGCCGTACGGGGGCGGGCTCGTCCGCCGGGTCGAAGGGCAGCGCGGACTCGGCGGCGCCCACCGCCTCGGCGCCCTCGTCCCAGTCGCCGCCCCGGTCACCGGATGCGCCCGCGTCCGCGTCCGCCGCCGTCTTCGTCACCGTCCTCGTCACCGTCACCGGCCTGTGCGCGGTCCGCGGCGGAGTCCCGCTCTCCGCCGCCCCTTTCGCCGCCGTTCCCTCGCGTGCGTCCTTCGACTTGTCCTGTGGCATCTCCCCGTCCTCCTTCATGAGTGCCTGCGGAAACGGGAGCGCAGGAATCCGCCGAGTGCTCCGGCCACCACGGGGCCGGTGTCCGCTGCCGCCGAGCCGCGCTTGGCCCAGAGCATGGTCCGGATCATGCGGGCCGGGTTCGGGTTGTAGAAGCGGTTCGCCGGGTCGTGCAGACCGAACGGCGGCGGCGCGTAGCCGTCGTCCTGCAACAGGTCGAACAACTCGCCCGTGGCCCGGTCCGTCGTCATCAGACCCGCCTCGACGTCCCGGCAGGCGGACCACGCGGCGTCGGTGATCTTGTTGAAGCCGACGCTGGCCGGGAAGAGCGCGCCGGGATGCGGCTGCGCCTCCAGCTCCCGCCAGATCAACGGGTCCTTGCTCGCCTGGAAGCGGGTGAGCGCGTCCTGCGCGTTGAGCGTGCCGAGGACCGTCCCCAGCGCCCACATACGAAACGTGCCGTTCCACATGCCGTAGTCACGGAACGAGGTGAACGAGGACGCCACCACGTCGTCGTGGGCCCGGACGAGCCCCTGCTGCAGCGCCTCGATGTGCCCGAACCGCTCGGCGGAGAAGTCGTCGTCCCTGACCGCCTCGATGAGCTGCCAGGCCAGCGAGTTGACCACGTCGGTGGTGTTGGTCAGGCCGCGGGAGAACAGCGCGTCGACGAAGCCCGCGGCGTGCGAGGTCAGGCAGAAGCGGTCGCCCACGACCTGGTGGGAGGAGTACTGGAGCCGGCCGGTGGAGACCCACGGCCGGGCCGCCTTGGCATGCTTGAACTGCGGGGCGACGGCCGGGAAGCGCTCCAGGAACTGGGCGAACTCCTGCTCCGGCGGGGTGTCCGTTTTGGGGTGCCTGCGCGGGTCCAGAGTCAGGCCGACGCTGCACAGCCGGTTGGTGGCGCCCCGGTGGTTGTCGAACGGGATGACCCACAGCCAGCCGCCGTCGAAGACGTGGTGGAGGGTCCCCTGGTGCCAGGGGCTCGGGTTGTCGTGCGCCTGCCCCGCCGGGCAGTCGTCGTAGGGGCGCACCCCGAGCATGTGCGTGAACATGGTCCGCGAGTGGGTGCGCTGGCTCGGCACCTCGTCGCGCAGCGCGAACTTCCGGGCCAGGGGCGAGTTGTGGCCGCCCGCGTCCACGATGTACCGGGCGCGGATGTCGGGCCCGTCCGCGACCGCGAGGGTCACCCCCGAACCGTCCGTCTCGACGTCCGTGACGCGGGTGTTCAGCCGTGGCACGGCTCCGTAGCGGAGCGCCACGTTGAACATGTAGGCGTCGACGTCCTGGCGGAACATGTGGGACTCGGTGGACAGCGCCACCGGGATCACGAACTGGTTGATCTCGTAGGGGTCCTGCCGCTCGCCCTCACGGTGGTACACGAAGCCGAAGTTGCGCTTCTGGCCGGAGTTCGAGGACACCTTGGAACGCATCGTGGAGAAGTGGCTCAGATGCGCGATCTCCGGCACCCCGTAGCGCGCCGCGAGAATCCGCAGCATCACGGAGGTGTACGGGATGGTGGACTCGCCGACCGCGAAGCGCGGGTGGGCGCCGGCGTCGATCAGGACGGTCTTCACCCCGTTGCGGGACAGGATGGCCGCGAGGATGGAGCCGGCGATCCCGGAGCCCAGGACGGCGACGTCGTGGACGACCTTGCCGGGCGAGTCGGACGCGGACAACGGTTGCATGATGCTCTCTTCTCCAGAGGTCGGGACGGGGTCGTTCTCGGTGGTCACGTCTGGTCCGCGAGCCGCTTCTGGCCGGACGCGTCGGTGGCCGGGTACTTCTCCTCGAGCAGCTCCTGGAGGAATGAGCCCCAGTGGATGCCGGGGCAGGCGAAGAAGTCACGGCTGTTGATCTCCAGGCGGAGATCGTCCCGGCAGCGGCTGATCAGCTCCATCACCATCAGGCTGTCGAGGCCCATGTCCGCGAGACGGGTGTCCTCGGTGAGCGTGTCCAGCTCCAGCCGCAGGATCCCGGAGAGCTGGACGCGGATGTAGTCGTTCAGTTCCGCGAGGCGCTCCTCCCGCCCGAGACCCGCCAACCGGGCGGTCAGCGAACCCGGTTCGGCGTCCTGTCCGGCCGCCGCCGCCGGGGGAGCGCTGCGGATCTCGCTGAGGATCGGCCGCTCCCGTCGGGCCTCCATCAGATCGCGGAACAGCGCCCAGTCCGCCGAGCACACCGTGCGGTTGGCGACCCCGTCGACCACGGCCTCGCCGAGCAGTTCGAGGGCGTACTCGGGATTGAGCTGGTGCAGGCCGATGGAGCGCAGAAACGCCATCACCTCGTCGTCCGCGAGCCCGGAGGCGGCGCCCCACGGACCCCAGCCGACGGTCGTGGCGGCCAGGCCCCGCGACTGCCGGAAGTGCGCGAAGGAGTCCAGGAAGGCGTTGGCCGCCGCATATCCCGCCAGATGCTGCGAGCCCCAGACCGAGGCGATCGACGAGAAGGAGACGAACAGATCGAGGTCCTGGTCGGCGGTCGCGTTGTGCAGCGCCCAGGTGCCCGCCACCTTCGGGTGCAGGCAGCGGTCGTACGTCCGCGGGTCGCTCTCCCGCAGGAACTGCGGCTCCGACAGTCCGGCCGCGTGCACCACCCCGCGCAACGGCCGCCCGGACAGCCCGAGCTGGTCGGTCAGCGAGCGCAGCGCCGTCTCGTCGGCGACGTCCAGCGCCGCCACCCGTACGTCGGCGCCCTGGGCCTCGATCCGGCGGACCCCGGCGATCCGCAGCGCTGTCGCGTCGTCCAGACCGGGGTCGTCCCAGGCGGCGCGCTCCGGCAGACCCCTGCGGCCGGCCAGGACGACGGTCCCCGCGCCGGACCGCGCGAGCCACTCGCCGAGCAGCAGCCCGAGACTGCCCAGACCGCCCGTCACGAGATAGCTGCCGAGGTCGCTCAGGCGCGGTGCGGGGCGCGTCGCCGACGCGTCGCCGGAACCGGCGGCCACCAGGCGGGGCACCAGGACCGCGCCGCCGCGCCGGGCCGTCAGGTCCTCGGCCGTGCGGCTCGCGAGGAGACCGGCGATCTGCTCCGCCTCGTCCGCGGCGCCCGCCGGGTCCAGGTCCAGCAGCCCGCCCCACAGCTCGGGGTGTTCCAGAGCCGCCACCTTGCCGAGCCCCCACAGCGGGGCCGCGGGCAGGCAGATCCCGTCCTGCTCGGGTCCGGTCCACTGGGCGCCCCGGGTCACCACCCACAGCCGGGTGACGGCCTCGTCGACGGCCAGCTTCCGGGCCGCGGCCAGGAAGACGTGCTCGGCCTGCTCCCGTGCCACGCCCGCCGACGCGTCGTCGTACCCGGACACCGGCAGGTCGAGGCCGCTGAGCAGCACCAGGTGCGCGAACGGCGTGTCGCCCGAGAGCGCCGCCAGGACCGCGTCCACCGAGGCATCCGCCCGGGTCACCACCGCCCCGCGCAGGGCCAGCCGCTTGGCCACGGACTCCGGCACCCCGGTGTCCGCGTCGACGCCGCCGGAGCCGGGGCCGCCGGCGCCGACCAGCAGGACCCGCTCGTCGCGCAGGTCGTGCGGGGTGAACGCGGCCGGGTCCGCAGGCCGCCAGACCTGCTCCCAGACGGTCTCCTCGCGGACACTGCGCGGCACGTCCCGCCCGTCCCGCCCATCCTGCCCGTCCGGGGCCGACGACCGCAGATGAACGTTGCGCATCATGATCAGCACGCTGCCGTCGGAGCCCAGGATCTCCAGGCCGCCGCGCAGCTCACCGTCCGCCTCGGCCGGGTCGAGCCAGCCGTGGATGTAGCGGCGGGTCCCGCCCGGCACCGCCGTCGGCGTGGGCACGGCGTCCGGGTCGGGGGCGTGGGCCGACTGCCGCAGCAGCCCGAGCGTCAGGTCGAGCAGCGCGCCCCGGGGCAGCTCCTCGGCGGCCCGGTTGACCTCCGCCAGCACCTCGCCCGCACCCCGGTACACCTCGGTGAGCACCGGCTGTGCCCATCCGGGCACGTCGATGTCCGCCGGGTTCGCCGGAACGCACCGGGCCCGTACCGACTCCAGGTCCCCGCCCGCCGGACGGGAGTCCGAGTCCGTGGGACGGCGCACCAGCACACCGCGGGCGTGCAGCCGCCAGCTACCGCTCTCGGCGACGTCGACTCCGTGCCGCGAGAAGCACAGGAACAGCGAACGGCCCTCGTCGTCCTGGGGCAGCACGTACACCCGTATGCGGTCCGGCCGGTGCTCCGGGTCGAGGAGCAGCGGTTCGCCGACGACGAAGCGGTCGACGAGCCGGGGCTGGGCGCCGGGCAGCTTGGCGGCGCCCGCCAGCGCCCAGTTGCAGAAGCCGCCCGCCGTCACCGACCGGCGGCCGTCCGCGTCCGTCTGGACGAACACCTCGGACACGTCCTCCAGACTCGGCGAGAACGTGGGCGGACCCGACAGCAGGTGCCCCTCGAACAGGGCCCCCGGCGCGTCGTCGGCCGCGGTGTCCGCCGGAGCGCCGCCGGTGGCGTCGTCGTTGAACCAGTACCGCTCGCGCTGCCACGGGTAGCTGGGCAGCGTGGTGCGGCGCGGCAGTTCGTGCGCGTGCACCGCGTTCCAGTCCACGGGGACGCCACGGTGGTGCAGCGCGCCCAGGGCCTGGCCGACGATGTGCGCGTCGTCGCGGTCCCGGCGCAGCGAGGGCACCCAGCCGACCCCGTCCTCGGGCAGGCAGCGCGCGCCCAGACCCAGCAGCACCGGCGCCGGTCCGAGCTCCAGGAAGGTACGGCAGCCCGTCTCGTACAGCGCGGTGACGCCGGCGTAGAAGCGGACCGGCGCGAGAACGTGCTCCGACCAGTACTCGGGGCGCAGTTGCTCTGGCCCCCACTCCTTGCCGGTGACGTTGGAGACGAGCGGGTACTTCGGCCGGTTGAACGTCAGCGTCTCGGTGACCTTGCGGAACTCGTCGAGCATCGGGGCCATCAGCGGCGAGTGGAAGGCGTGCGAGACGACCAGCGCGCGATGCTTGACGCCGCGGGCGGCCAGCAGGGCGACGACCTCGCCGACCTCGTCCTCGGCGCCGGACAGGACCACGTCGGTCGGACCGTTCACCGCCGCCACCGCGACCCGCGGCAGCGGCCCGGCCTCGGCGATCGCCGCCCGTACCGTCTCCTCGTCGCAGACCAGCGTCTCCATCACGCCGCCCGGCGGCAGCGCCTCCATCAGCCGGGCGCGGGCCGTCACCAGCCGGGCCGCGTCCTCGAGCGAGTGCACCCCGGCGACGCAGGCCGCGGTGATCTCGCCCAGGCTGTGCCCGATCAGCGCGGTCGGCCGGATGCCCCAGGACTCCCACATCCGCGCCAGCGCGTACTCGACGGCGAACAGCGCGGGCTGCGTGAAGCCCGTCCGGTTGATGCGCCCACTGTCCCCGGCACCCGCGAGGACCGGCCCCAGCGGCTGGTCCAGGTGCCGGTCGAGCGCCGCCACCGCCTCGGCGAGCGCCCCGGCGAACACCGGCTCGGCGGCGGCGAGACCGGCCGCCATGCCCGCGTACTGCGAGCCCTGCCCGGTGAACAGCCAGCCCAGCCGGCGTGCCGTGGCGCCCGTCGGCGCGTGCGACGTCACCTGGTCGGCGCGCTCACCGGCGGCGAACGCCGCGAGGCCCGCGGCGAGCTGGTCACGGTCCCCGGTGACACTGAGCCCGTGCTTCATCCGGGCCCGCCCGACGTGCGTCGAGTAGCAGATGTCCGACAGTCCGCGCGCGTCGGCGGCCCGCACCGGAGCCTCGTACGTGCGCGCCATCGCCCGCAGCGCCTCGGTGCTGTTGGCGCTCAGGGTCAGCAGGCCCACGTCGCGGGGCGTGCCCTCACGGGGGGCGGGACGCGGCGCCTCGCCGATCACGGTGTGCGCGTTGGTGCCGCTCGCCCCGAAGCTGCTGACACCGGCCAGCCGGCGGCCCTCGGGCCAACGGGTCTCCTCCGCGGTCACCTTCAGCTTCAGTGTGTCCCAAGGGACCTGCGGGTTCGGGTCGTTGAGGTGCAGGTGCCTGGGCAGCGTGTCGTGCTGCACCGCCAGGACGGCCTTCAGCATGCCCGCGGCGCCCGCGGCCGGCTCCAGGTGGCCGATGTTCGTCTTCACCGAGCCGACCAGCAGCGGCCGGTCCGGGGCGCGGTCCACACGGGTCACCGCGTCCAGCGCCTTCAGCTCGATCGGGTCGCCCAGTTGGGTGCCGGTGCCGTGCGCCTCGACGTAGGTGAGTTCGGCGGGGGCGACCCCGGCGTCCCTGAGCGCGGAGCCGATCACGTTCTGCTGCGCCGACGGGTTGGGCACCGTCAGACCGCTGCTGCGCCCGTCGTGCTCCGTCGCCACCCCGTGCACGACGGCCAGGATCCGGTCGCCGGCCGCCTCTGCCTCGCTCAGCCGCTTCAGGACGAACAGCGCGCCGCCCTCACCGCGCGCGTAGCCGTCCGCGGACGCGTCGAAGGTCTTGCAGCGGCCGTCGGGAGACAGCGCCCGCAACTTGCTGACGAGCACGAAGCCGTACGGCGACAGCATCAGGTTCACACCGCCGACCAGCGCCATGTCGCAGGCGCCGGACCGCAGCGACAGCACGGCCTGCTCCAGGGCCACCAGCGACGACGAGCACGCCGTGTCGATCACCATGCTGGGACCCTGGAAACCGAACGTGTACGAGATGCGCCCGGCCAGGAAGCTCGGCTCGCCGATCAACTGGTAGGCGTCGACGTCGGCCATCGCGCCCTTCTGCTGGCGCATCCGCACGTAGTCACTGGTGCTGGCGCCGAGGAAGACACCGGCCCGGCTGCCCTCCAGCTCGGCGGGCGGCAGGCACGCGTTCTCCATCGCCTCCCAGGCCAGTTCCAGCACCAGCCGCTGCTGCGGGTCCATGCCCGCCGCCTCCCGCGGCGAGATGCCGAAGACGGTCGGGTCGAAGGCGTCGACGGGTCCGTCGAGGAAGTTCCCCGACAGCGTGTACGCGGTGCCCGGGTGGTCGGGGTCGGGGTCGTAGAAGCCGGCGGTGGAGTGCCGCTCCTCGGGGAACTGCGACGTCGAGTCACGGCCCTCGGCCAGGGACTGCCAGAACTCCTCGGGCGTGGCACCGCCCGGCAGCCTGCAGGACAGTCCGACCACGGCGAGGGGCTGCGGCTTCTGCAGCTCCTGGACCCGGGCGCGCAGACTGCGGATGGTGCCGAGCGAGTCCTTGAGCCGGCCGCGCAGGACATCCTGGCTCGGCTGCCCGGAGTTGCTGTTCGTCATCGGTTCTCCTCAAACCCAAGCGTCCGTTCGTCGGAGATCTCCGCCTCCAACTGGCGTAGCAGTTCGTCGTCGTCGAGGTCGTCCAGCCCGTCCGCGTCCCGCGCCCCCTCGCCCTCGCCCCGGTCGGCCGCGTCCGCGGCCCGGGAGGCGTCGTCGGGCGCGGGGCCGCCGTGGCCGAGCCGGTCCAGCAGATGCGTGGTGAGCGCCACCACGGTGGGATGCTCGAACGCCACCGTCGAGGACAGCTCCGTCTCCAGCTCCCGCGACAGCCTCAGCCGCAGCGTCAGCGACATGACCGAGTCCATCCCGAGGTCGAAGAAACCCTGGTCGGCGCGGAGTTCGTCCTCGGACAGGCCGAGTACGGCGGCGACCTGGGCGCACACCCAGTCGAGCATCCGGTCCCGTCGCTGCACCGGGTCGAGAGCGCCGAGACCGGCCACGAACTCGGTGCCGCCACTGCGCTTCGCGGCCCCCAGGACGCTGCGGAACAGCTCCCGGTGCGGGGCGTCGGCGAGCGCCGCCCCGAACAGCTCCCAGTCCACGTCGGCCACACAGGTGTGCACCGTGTTGTCCCAGGCCAGCAACGAGAGCGCGGCGACCAGGTCCCGCTCCCGCAGCGGGGCGATCCCGCTCGACTTGAGCAGGAGAATCGTCCGTTCGTCGAGGAGCGTGCTGCCCTCCATCGGCATCAACTCCACATGCGACACCGGCAGTCCGCCGGCCCGCCGCCGGGCGGCCAGCGCCCGCAGCGACCAGTCGGACGGCGCGGCCGCGCCCGTGACGGCACCGCCCCACGTGCCCGGCACCGAACCCAGCAGCACGAACAGGCGTACGGGATCCTTCTCGGTGAGGCGGTGCAGCAGCTCGGCCGTCCCGGCACGGTTCAGCTCGGCGTTCACCGTGGACTCGGTGGTCTCCTCCAGCGGAGTCGCCACCCCCGGAGAACCCGCGCACACCACCCCCGCGATCCCGACGTCCGCACGCAACTCCTCCACCAGAGCGGTCAGTTCCGTACGCGACCCCTGTGTCCGGGCCGTGCGGATCTCGGCGCCGGCAGCGTGCCAGCCGTCGATCCGGTCCTCGCCGGGCCACCGCTCGCCGCCCGCGGGCTCGGTATCGGCGAGCACGATCCGCCGCGCTCCCGCGGCCACCAGCCAGTCGACCACCGGGGCCGCGAGGACGCCGCCCGCACCGGTCACCAGATGCCAGCGGTCGGCCGTCAGCGGGCGGTGCGCGCTCCGCTCCGGGGCCTGCGCCCGCACCAGTGAACCGACCTGCACGGAGGAGTGCTCCACCTGGATGTGCTCGTCACCGGGCGGGCACAGCAGCCGGGTCACCAGGGTGCGCAGTTCCTCCGCGCTGCCCCGGCTCAGGTCGACATGGCCGCCCCAGGCGTCCGGCCGGGTCATCGCGAGGGTGCGGCCGAGGCCGGCGTGCGCCCCCTGGTTGCCGTCGGGGAAGCCCTCGTGGCCGGTCGGCAGCAGCGCCTGCCGGGTGACCAGCCACAGCCGGGGCGCACCGCCCTCGACATCGGCGAGCGCGGTCGTCAGCGCCGTCGTGACCCGCCATCCGTCGGGACGCGACTCCAGGTCCTCCAGCGGCCACAGGTCACAGATCGCCGTCGTCGACTCGTTGGCGTGCGCCGCGAGCAGCGTCTGCCACGCCTCCCGGTCCGCCGGGTCCAGCCGCAGCTCGCGTCCGGCACCGCCGCCCGACGACGGTGCCGCGTCCAGCGAACGCACCCGGCGCACCTCGTGGCCCGCGGCCCGCAGGCCCTCGGCCACCGTCCCCGCCAGATGCTCGGTGTCACCGCACACCAGCCAGCGCGTCGCGGGCGCGGCGAGGCCGCCGTCCCGGTCGGCGGGCCGCTGCCCCGCGGGACTCCACACCATCCGGTAGAGGAGATCCGACAGCCGGTCCCGCTCCGCGTCGGCCCCCGCCTCGTCCGGGGAACCGGCGAGCCGCAGCCCGGCCAGTTCCGCCACGGCCCGCCCGGCCGAGTCGAGCACGCTCACGTCCGCCTCCGGCAGCCCGTCCACGCCGAACCGCACCGGCCCCCGGCACACCCGAAGGGTCCCCTCCACCGCCGACCTGACCCGCACGGAGGCAACGGCACCGACGACCGGCTCCCCGGGGGCGACGGGTCCTGTTCCGGGGGCGGTGAGTCCTGCTCCGGCGGTGACGGGTCCTGTGCCGCCACCGGTGGGTCCTGTGCCGGCGGTGGTGGGTCCTGCTCCGGTGGTGGCGGGCCCTGTGCCGGCGGCGGCGGATCCTGCTCCGGTGGTGGCGGGTCTTGTCCCGGCGGTGGTGGGTCCTGTCCCGGTCGCGGTGGATCCTGTGCCGGTGGCGGCGGGTCCTGTCCCGTCACCACCAGTTCCTGTCCCGGCGGTGATGAGTCCTGCCTCGGCGGTGACGGGTCCTGCTTCTGCGGTGGCGGGTCCTGTCCCGGTCGCGGTGGATCCTGCTCCGGTGGCGGCGGGCCCTGTCCCGGCGGCGGTGGATCCTGCTTCTGCGGTGGCGGATCCTGTCCCGTCACCGGTGGGTCCTGTGCCGGTCGCGGTGGATCCTGCTCCGGTGGCGGCGGGCCCTGTCCCGGCGGCGGTGGATCCTGCTTCTGCGGTGGCGGATCCTGTCCCGTCACCGGAGGTGTCCGTCACCCCGGGCGTGGTCGTGCCGTCCGGGGCGCTCGCGGCGTCCGCCACCAGGCGTACCGCCAGCCGGAGCACGTCTGCGGGCAGGCGGTGGCGGGACATGCCGTCGGGAAGCTCCACGGTCACCGCCGCACACCCGCGTCCGCTGTCGGCCGACCGCACGCCGAGCGCGGGGAAGAGCGCGCCCAGCGTCGCCCGCAGCGGTTCGTCGTCGGCCAGCCCGTCGAAGTCGGCCGGCGCAACGACGGATCCGCCGCCCGACGCCGCCGTGTTCGCCGTGAGCGCCGGCCCGGCCGGTGTGTCCCCGGCGAGCCGACGCAGCACCACACTGCCCTGCCGGGTGTCGACCACGGCCTGCAACCCGGCCCGCGTGTCCTCGTCCACAGGCGGCGCCACGCCGAACCGCACGTCGTCCAGGGCCGGTGCCGGACCGCCCGTCGCCGCGGCACTGCCCAGCGCCGCCTCCAGGAGCCCGGCCGCGGACACCGTCGTACCCGCCCCGGACGTCGTCACCTGCCAGGGGCTGCGCGTGCCGTCGAACGCCACCGGGAGCAGCGCCGTCCACGGGGCCGTCGTCGGCCGCACCGGCGCCCCGACGAGCGCGCCGCGCGCCGCCGAACCGTCCACAGGCGCGTCCGGCAGCCAGTGCTCCTTGCGCTGCCACGGATAGGCCGGCAGATCCACGACCGTGCGCCCGGGTCCCGCGAACGCGGCCCAGTCGACCGGGGCGCCCTGCGCGTGCAGCACACCCAGCGCGGTCAGCAGCGAGCCCACCTCGTCCTCGTCACGGACCAGCGACGGCAGCACCACCGGCCGCTCCACACCGGCCTCCCGCAGCGACTCCTCGGCCCCGGACACCAGCACCGGGTGCGGGGAGATCTCCACGAACACCCGGTCCCGCGGGTCCTCGACCGCGCTCACCGCGTCCTGGAAGAGCACCGTGTCGCGCAGATTGCGGCCCCAGTACTCGGCGGTGAGCGCCGAACCCGGCAGCTCGCCGCCCACCACCGCGGAGTAGAACGGCACGCGTGTCCCGGACGGCACCAGGTCACCGAGCCCGGAGACCAGCCGTTCCCGCAGCGGCTCCGTCAGCGGTGAGTGCGGGGCCACCGGCACCTTCACCCGGCGTACGAACACATTCGCCTCGGCCAGCTCAACGGACAGTTCCTCGAGCGCCGCGAGATCCCCGGCGACGACCGTCGTCCGCGGCCCGTTGACCGTGGCGACGTCCAGCTTGTCCTCGTACAGGACCAGATACGGCGCGAGTTCCCGCCGGGGCAGACCGACGACGATCGAGCCGCCGGTGCCGACGATCGTGTCCAGCAGCCGCGAGCGCAGGCAGAGGATCTCCGCCGCCTGCGCCAGGGTCAGCGCCCCGGCCGCCCACGCGGCGGCGACCTCGCCCATGCTGTGTCCGACGACCGCCTCCGGCACCACGCCCCAGCTCCGCCACAGCTCGACCAGACCGACCTGCACGGCGAAGATCAGCTCCTGCGGGATGCCCTCGTCGAAGGGCCGGCTGTCCGGCTCGCCCCGCAGCGACGCCAGCGGTGACCAGGCGATCCACTTGCGCATCTCCTCCTCGCAGGCCTCCACGGCCGCCCGGAACACCGGCTCGCCCGCCAGGAGTTGCCGGCCCATCCCGGCCCACTGCGAGCCGAACCCGGAGAAGACGAAGACACAGGAGCGGGCGGCCTCCGCGCTGCCGGTCAGCACGCCCGGGTGCTCCTCGCCCCGGGACAGTGCCCGCAGCGCCGAGCGGACCCCGACGACGTCCTGGCCGACCACGACGGCCCGCTGGTCCAGATGGCTGCGCCGCACCGACGCGGTGTACGCGAGGTCGGCGAGCGTGCGCGCGCTGCTCGACTCCAGCAGCCCCAGGTACCGCTTCGCCGCGCCGGGCAGCGCCGTCCGCTGCGCCGCCGACAGCGGCAGCGCGAACCGCGCGGGAGGCGTGGTGTCCGCCTCCTCGGCGGCCCGTGACCGCTCGGGGGGCTCGGCCACCAGCACATGCGCGTTGGTGCCGGTGAAACCGAAGGAGCTGACGCCCGCTATCCGGCGCCGGCCCTGTTCCGGCCAGTGCGCCGAACCCTCGGCGATCCGCAGGCCCAGCCGCTCCCAGTCGATCTGGCGGGTCGGCTCGGTGGTGACTCCGATGTGCGGGGCGATCCGCCCGTGGTGCACCGACAGGACCGTTTTGATGAGGCCCGCCATGCCGGCGGAGGCCTCCAGATGGCCGATGTTGGGCTTGGCCGACCCCACCACCAGCGGGGCGCCGTCGCCGTCGCCGTCGCCCGTTCCACCCGGACGCAACGCCTGGGCGAGCGCCCGCAGTTCGATCGGGTCGCCGAGCGGGGTGCCGGTGCCGTGTGCCTCCGCGTAGCCGACCTCGGGGCCAATCAGGCCCGCCTGCTCCAGCGCCTGGTGGATGAGCGCGCGCTGCGCGGAGCCGTTCGGGACGGTCAGGCCACTGCTGGCGCCGTCCTGGTTCACGGCGCTGCCCGGCAGCACCGCGTAGACCCGGTCGCCGTCGGCGAGCGCGGTGGACAGCCGCTTGAGGACGACCGCTCCGGAGCCCTCGCCGCGCAGATAGCCGTCGGCGGCCTCGTCGAAGGTGCGGCAGTGGCCGCTGGGGGAGAGGGCGCCGCCGGCCGAGACCGAGACCGGGATCACCGGGCTGAGGATCACGTTGACACCGCCGGCCACCACCAGGTCGCTCTCGCCCTGCCGCAGGCTCTGCATGGCCAGGTGTACGGCGGTCAGCGAGGAGGAGCAGGCGGTGTCCACGGCCATGCTCGGGCCGGTCAGCCCGAGGAAGTAGGAGAGCCGTCCGGAGGCTCCGGCGAACGAGTTGCCGGTGCCGTAGTAGAGGTCCACGTCCTTCAGGTGGCTGCCGACGTGCTGGGCGTGGTCGGAGCTGTTCATCCCGACGAACACGCCGGTGGCGGAGCCGCGCAGCCGGTCCCTGGTGGCGCCGGCGTCCTCCAGCGCCTCGTAGGCGACCTCCAGGAAGAGCCGGTGCTGCGGGTCGAGGCTGCGGGCCTCACGCGGCGAGACCCGGAAGAAGGCCGCGTCGAACCCGCGTACGTCGTCGAGGTAGCCGCCGCGCAGCGAGGTGATGGTACCGGGTGTCCAGGCCCCGTCGGACAGGAACGCCTGGCCGTCCCAGCGGTCCGAGGGCACGTCACGGATGACCTCGCGGCCGTCGGTGAGGAGCTGCCAGTAGTCCTGTACGGAGGGGCTGCCGGGGAAGCGGCAGCTCATGCCGACGACGGCGATCGGGTCGTCGGCGGGTGCGGGTGCGGGTGCGGGTGCGGGTGCCTGTGCGGACGCCTCGGCGGGGACGGGGACGGGGACGGGGACGTGGACCGGCGGTGCCGCCGCCTGTGCCGTTCCCGTCGCGCGCGTCTCTCCCGTCGCGGCCGCCGCGGCCACCTGGGGCAGCAGATGGTCCACCAGCTCGTCCAGGCAGGGGTGTTCGAACGGGGTGGAGAGCGGGATGTCGAAACCGAGCCGGATACCGAGGCGGTCCACGAACTCCACGATGCTCAGCGAGTCCAGACCGAGGTCGGCGAAACCGCGCCGGGGCGGGATGCGCCGGTCCGGGTCCTGGCCGAGGACCTCGGCGAGCACCCCGGACGTCAGCCGCAGCAGCGACCTGCGCTCGCGGTCCGTGCCGCCCGCGCGCTCCGCTGCCGCCGCCGCCTCCTTCCCGGTCCCGTCCGCCACCGCGCCCGCAGGGGGATGGAACGGAGCGGTGGCGGACGGGACGACTTCCCGGCCCGGCCCGTCGGGGGGCGGGACCGCGACCGGGAGGTCACCGGCGGAGCGCGGCGGCTCCGCCGGGGTCGTGGGGCCGCCCGTTCCGGCGGCGTTCAGCTCGACGTGCTGGGCGGGCCCGACCGGGTTCCCGGCCGGGTCCAGCAGTTGCACCGCGAGCCGGGCGGGCGCCGTCCGGTCGTCCGGGACCGCGCCCGGCGCGTACTGCGTGCCGGGTGTCACCTCGGGCAGCCAGAACGACTCGTGCTGCCAGGGGTGCCGGGGCAGTTCGGTGAGATTGCCGGGCAGCAGCCGGGCCCAGTCGACCTCGGCGCCCGCGCAGTGCAGTTCGGCGAGCGAGGACAGCAGCGTCGCGGGCCCGTCGGCGTCCCGGCGCAGCGAGCCGACCGCGACCCCCTGGCGGCGCAGTGTCTTCAGAGCGTCGTTCAGGGGGCGTACGAGGGTGGGGTGCGGGCCGATCTCGATGAAGTCGGCGCCCCGGTCCTGGAGCAGCCCCCGCACCGCCGGCCACAGCCGCACCGGACTGACGACGTTGGCCGCCCAGTACCCGGCGTCCAGCACGGGCACCGGTTCCTCCGTGCTGACGGTGGACACGAACGCCTCGGGGGTGGCCGATGCCGCCAGAGCGTCCAGCTCGCCCCGGAGCTGCTCGGCGTACGGGGCCATGGCCGGGCTGTGGAAGGCGTAGTTGCCGGGGACGAACCGCGCGGTGACGGAGCTCTCGCGCAGCAGGGAGGCGATCGCGGTGAGGTCGTCCTCGGACCCGGCGAGGACCGTGGCATTCGGTCCGTTGACGGTGGCGACGGTGACGGCCCGGCCGGTTCCGGTGGCGGCGGCCAGCGCCTCCTCCTCGGGGAGCGCCACCGCGAGCATCCGCCCGGTGCCCGCGGCGGCGCTCATGACGCGCCCGCGCCGGACCGCGAGGTCCAGCGCGGTGCGCAGGTCGAGGGCGCCGGTGAAACAGGCCGCCGAGATCTCGCCGAGGCTGTGGCCGATGACCTTGTCCGGCTCGACCCCGCGCTCGCGCCACACCTCGGCGACGGCCAACTGAAGGGCCACGACCGCGGGCTGGGCGAGTTCGGTGGCGGCGAGATCGCCGGCGCCGAGCAGTTCGCGCAGCGGGGGCAGGCCGGCCTCGCGCAGCACCGCGTCACTGCGTTCCAGGACGGCGGCGGCGACCGGCTCGCGGTCCCACAGGTCCAGGCCCATGCCGCTCCACTGCGAGCCCTGACCGGAGAAGACGAAGACGGTCCGGTGCCGTCGCCGGGGCTCGGCCGTGCCGGTGACGGTCCGCTCGTCGGGGGAGCCGTCGGCCAGTTCGCGCAGCGAGGCGCGCAGTTCCCCGGCGTCGGCGCCGACGACGGTGGCGCGCGCCTCGTGGTGGGTGCGGCGGACGGCGGCGGTGTGCAGGACGTCGGCCAGCGGCCGGTCTTTGTCGAGCGCCTCGGCCAGGTCCCGTGCGCGTTCCCGCAGCGCGGTCTCGGTGGACCCGGACAGCAGCAGCACCCGGGGCGCCGCCTCCCCGGATCCGGCGGCCGGCGCGGCGGAGGCCGGCGTGGCGGCGGTCTCGGGCGGCGCGGAGAGCAGCACATGCGCGTTGGTGCCGCTGAGGCCGAAGGCGCTCACGCCGAACAGCGTGTCCTCGTCCGCGTCCAGCGGGCGGGCCTCGGACGAGATGCTCAGCGGACCGTCGGCCCACGGGATCGCGGGGTTGGGAGTGTCGAGGTGCAGTTGCGGCGGGACCAGACGGTGCCGGGCGGTCAGGACGGTCTTGATGAGGGCGGCGACACCCGCGGCGGCGTCGGTGTGCCCGAAGTTGGCCTTGTGCGAGCCGATGTGCAGCGCGCGGTCCCCGTCCCGTCCGGGACCGAAGAGCCGCGACAGCGCGAAGGCCTCGATCGGGTCGCCGAGCGGTGTGCCCGTGCCGTGCGCCTCCACGTACGCGACCCGGTCCGGTGTGGCGCCTGCGCGGTCCAGGGCGTCGCGCAGCAGCATCTCCTGGGCGGTGGCGTTGGGCACGGTCAGACCGGCGCTGCGCCCGTCGTGGTTGAAGGCGCTGCCGCGGATCACCGCGAGCACCTGGTCGCCGTCGGCGAGCGCGTCGTCGAGCCGCTTCAGTACGACGACACCGCAGCCCTCGCCCCGTACGATGCCGTCCGCGTCGGCGGCGAAGGGCTTGCAGCGGCCGGTGGGGGAGAGGGCCTGCACCTTGCTCATGAAGATGGACAGCTCGGGCGCCGCCAGGACGTTGACACCGCCGGCGAGCGCGGTGTCGGCCTCGCCGCAGGCCAGGCTGCGGCAGGCCAGGTGCACCGCCACCAGGGACGAGGAGCAGGCCGTGTTCACGGAGAGCGCCGGCCCGTGCAGGCCCAGGGTGTAGGCGACCCGGCCCGGCGCGAAACTGAACTCCTTGCCGCTGGCGTAGTAGGGGTCGATGCCCTTCACTCCGCGGGTCTTGGAGTGCAGCAGCGTGTAGTCCATCCCGAGCATGCCGAAGAAGACCCCGGTACGGGACCCGGCCAGCCGGGGCTTGGTGAGTCCCGCGTGTTCCAGGGCCTCCCAGGAGACCTCCAGCAGGAGGCGCTGCTGCGGGTCCATCTCGCGCGCCTCGCGGAACGAGATGCCGAAGAAGTCGGCGTCGAACCGGTCGAGTCCGGGGAGCACACCGGCGTGGCGGCAGTACCCGGTGCCCGGTGCCGAGCCGTCCTCGCTGACGTACTCGGAACCCCAGCGTTCCGGGGGGATCTCCCCGATCACGTCGACGCCGTCCCGCAGGACGTTCCAGAAGGAGTCGGGACCGTTCACACCACCCGGGTAACGGCACCCGATGCCGACGAGGGCGATGGCCGGATCGGTGGTGATTCCGTTGCGGGCGGGCATGAATCCCCCTCATGGAGAGCGGCGGTCGGGCCGATGACGAGCCGTCCGGGCGCGGCAGGGTGCGCGGTCGGGTGCGCGGCAGGGTGCGCGCGTCCGGGAACTGGCGGTGAAGGCGGGTGAGGACAGAGGCCCGGGTGGCGGGAGGGGCGTCCACGCCACCCGGTCGTGTGGTGCGGCGGCGGGAAGCCGGCCCGCCCTAGAACTGGGCTGCCGCCGAGGGGGCCTTGAGGGTCCCCAGGTACTTGTGCCACAGGTGGTCGGGGTCGTTCTCGACCGCCTCGACAATCTCCCGCATCGCCGCCAGCGCCTTGGGCTCCCCGTCGTACACGTCGCCCTGGAGCATCTTGAGGACGTCCAGGCGGTAGCGCGGGTCTTGGACGAACGCGGTGAACAGGATGTTGAGCCGGTAGTAGATCGAGATGAACTCGTACCAGATCCCGCACGCCGCGCGGAGCTTGCCCACGTACGTGTCGAACCGCTCCTGGCGGAAGTCGCCGGCCTTGTGGGCCGCGACGATGTCCGCGCAGGCCATCCGGGCACTGTTGAGCGCGACGCTGACACCGCTGGAGAAGATCGGGTCGACGAACCGGGCCGCGTCGCCGATCATGACGAGCGAGTCGTCGGAGATCTGGGTCAGGGCGTAGCTGTAGTCGCCCTCGGCCTTGAACGGCTTGACGCGCTTGGCGTTCTTGAGCGCGTCCTGGAGGGCCGGGCGGCTGCCGACCATGTCCCAGAAGAACGTCTCCAGGTCGTTCTTGGCTTCCTTGAACCGCTGCTTCTGGGTGACGACACCTATGGACGTGATGGTGTCGGTGATCGGGATCTGCCACACCCAGGTGTCCTCCAGCGGGAGGAAGTGGATGAAGATGTAGTCCGCCTGGTCCTTGTTGACGGCGAGGGCCTTGCGGTCGAAGTCGTCGAACCAGGCGTGCACCGCGTACTGGTTGAAGACCGGGTCCGGCTGCTTGACCTTGAGCTGGCTGCCCATCATCGTGCGGCGGCCGCTGGCGTCGACGACCATGCGCACGGGCACGCCGACCTGCTGGTTGCCGACCTTCGCCCGGATCACCGGGCGGTCGCGGTCGGTGAAGTCGACGCGGTTGACCCGGACGCCGTGGTAGACCTTGGCGCCCAGGCTCTCCGCGTGCTGCAGCAGGATCTGGTCGAACTTCGAGCGGTCCACGTGGAAGGTGTGGTCCCGGTCGACGCCGGCCTGGTCGCGCTCGCTGAACAGCACCTCGGCGGCACGGAAGTCGTGGTCCAGGCCCGTGAAGCCCAGGTGGTCGATGTCCCCGTCCTGCGCGGAGGTCCAGGCGGCGCCGTACTTCTTGGGGAAGCCCGCGGCCTCGACCTTCGCCATCGCGCCGGTCTCCAGGAGCACCGGCGTGGTGGCCGGGACCAGCGACTCGCCGACGTGCTCGCGGGGAAAGGTCTCCGATTCGAAGACCACCACCGACATCCCCTCCTTGGCGAGGTAGGAGGCGGCGGTGGCGCCGGCCGGGCCGCCGCCGATGATGCCGATGTCGTAGTCGTAGTTCGCCGATGCCTCAGACACGTGAGCTCCTATCGGGTTCTGGTGGGTGACGTCGCGCCGTGGCCGCAGGTCAGTGGACGGGCGTACGGAGGGACAGCAGCAGGTCGGTGATGCTGTCCAGGTTCTGGAAGTTGGTGCCGGTCAGCTCGGTCGGCGGGATGTTCGTTCCCAGCTCGTCCCGGATGTAGGTGAGCAACTGGGCGGTGTTGATCGAGGTGAGGATGCCCCACTCGAGCAGCGGGGTGTCCGGGGCGATGCCCTGGCTGTCGGGCTCCGCGAGCAGTCGCTCCTGGACGAACTCGGTGAGCTGGACGATCAGTTCGTCGCGGTCACTGGCCACGGCGTACCTCCTGGAGGCGTGTTGACGGGTGGGTGTCCCGCCGGATGTCCCGCCGGGAGTGCGGCGATCGGCGGTTTCAACGCCGTATTTCAACGCCTGATGATGTCATTTCTCGATGAACTCTACTAGTGTTGAGTTCATCGTCAAGGGGTCGGCGGCAAGCGAGGACGACAGACCGCCGCCGACCGGGGACCGAAGGGGCCGGGGATGCGGGCACAGGACGACGCGAACCGGGCGGTGCACGGGCCGCCGCCCGGGCAGACCCACGTCTGGGCGGTCCCCGAGCCGGGCCCCGGACCCGGCGGCGAGGCGGTCCTGCGGCGCTGCGCCGCGTTCCTGCCGCCGGACGAGCTGGCCCGCCTCGGGCACCTCGTCGCCTCCCAGCGGGCGCTGTACGCCTCCGCGCACGCCGCGCTGAGAGGCGTCACCGCCGCCTACGCCGGCGTGCACTGGTCCCAGGTCGCCTTCGTCCGGGGCACCTTCGGCAAGCCCTACGTCCGCGGCCGGCCGGGCCTGCGCGTCAGCCTGGCTCACACCGGCGGCATGTCCCTGATCGCGGTCAGCCGCGACGGTCCCGTCGGCGTCGACGTCGAACGGATCGTGCCGCTCCGGGACCCGGCGGGGATGCGGCGCCAGATCCTCTCCGACTGGGAGGCGGACCGCTGGCCCACCGACCGCGAGGACGCCGCGCACACCGGCCTGTTCGCCCACTGGACCTGCAAGGAGGCGGTCCTCAAGGCGATCGGCAGCGGACTCGCGGGCGACCTCACCGCGGTCCGCGTGACCCCGGGCGCCCGCCGCGCGGGCCCGGTCCCGGTGCACGCCGCGCCCGGCGCCCCCACCCGCCGCTGGACCGTCCGCCTCGTCGACCTCGGCCCGCACTACCGGGCCGCGGTCGCGGTCACGGGCGGCGGCGAGGACGTACGCGTGCGCACGCTGACGCCGGGCGCGCGCCTCACGCCGTCCGAGGTCGCCGCGGTCGCGGTCGCGGGTGGCGACGAGGGCGACGGCGTACCCACGGGCGCCCCGGAACACGTCGTGCGCCGCCCGCCGTCGCCGCCCACGGCGCCCCCACTGACCGCCGCTTCGCAGCCGACCGGCTCACCAGCCACCAAGGAGACCCCGTCATGAAGCTGAGCACTCCCCGGCACACCACCCCCGCCGAGACACCCACCACCTCCGGCGCGTCCGTCCCTGCCGGGTCACCCGCCACCGCGGTGGCGCCCGCCGCCTCCGGGTCACCCGCCACCGTCGAGGTACCCGCCGCCTCCGGGGCGCTTGCCGCTGCCGGGGTGCCCGCCATCGTCGGGGCATCTGCCACTGCCGGGACACCTGCCACTGCCGGGGCACCTGCCACCGTCGAGGTACCCGTCCCCTCCGGGGCACCTGCCGCTGCCGGGGCGTCCGCCATCGTTGGGGCGCCTGCCGTTGCGGGGGCACTCGCCACCGGGGAGGTACCTGCCACCGCGGTGGCGCCCGCCATCGTCGGGGCATCCGCCACTGCCGGGTCACCCGCCACCTCCGGGATACCTGCCACTGCCGGGTCGCCCGTCCCCGTCGGGGCATTTGCCACCGTCGGAGCACTCGCCACCGGCGAGGTACCTGCCATCGCGGGGGCGCCTGCCATCGTTGGGGCATCTGCCACTGCCGGGGCGCCCGTCCCCGTTGGGGCACTCGCCACCGGCGAGGTACCCGCCACCGCCGAGGCCCCTGGCCCCATTGAGGCACCCGTCCCCGCCGAGGATCCTCGCGCCACCGGGGCACCCGTCCCCGTCGGGGCGCCCGGTCCCGTCGGGGCACCCGGTACCGCCGAGACACTCGGTCCCGCCGAGGCGCCCGGCGCCGTGCCGGCGTGGGGCGGGCGGATCGGGCCCGCGTTGATTTGCCTTCCGCATGCGGGTGGTGCCGCGCGGGCGTTCGCGAGTCTTCAGGCCGTGCTGCCGGACGCCGCGCGCACGACGCTCCTCGAACTCCCCGGCCACGGCACCAGGATGGCCGAGCCCGTACGCGACGACTTCGGCGCCGTCCTGGAGGATCTGATCCGCGCAACGGCGCCGCTCACCACCGGGGAGTACGTCCTGCTCGGCCACAGCATGGGCGCGGCGTTCGCGTACGAGATCGGCCGCTACTGGAGCGCCCTGGGCAGGCCGCCCGCCGGTGTCGTCGTCGTCGGCCGCAACGGTCCCACCGCCCGCCGCGTCCTGCCGGACCTGCACACCCTGGCCGCCCCCGCCTTCCTGGAGTCCGTGCGCCGGCTCGGCGGCACCCCGCCGCAGCTCTTCGACCACCCCGAGCTGGTCGAGCTGTTCCTGCCGGTGCTGCGCGCCGACTTCACCCTCTCGGAGACGTACACCCCACTGCCCGGACCGCCGCTGCGGGCCCCGCTGTGGGTGTGCGCGGGCGTGGACGACCCCATGGTCGACGACGCGGGCCTGCGGGACTGGGAGAACCACGGCGTCGGTGACGTCTCCGTCGAGTGGCTGCCCGGCGCACACTTCCTGCTCGACGACCCGGCCTTCCACGCCTACGTCGCCGGAGTGCTCCGGAGCCTGCCGGACCCCGGTTCCCGGGCCTGACCACGACCCGCGCCACGCATACAACGCCGCCGGCCCCCTCCCGGGAAACGGGACGGGGGCCGGCGGCGTGTGGCGGCTCAGGCGGCCGGACGGGCGCGCAGTTCCGAGAAGCGGGCCCGCCAGTAGGCCAGCGGGGTGCGGGTCGCGGAGACCTCGCCGTGGACCAGCCGGCCGATCAGGACCTGGTGGTCGCCCGCCAGATGGCTGCTGGTCAGGACGCACTCGGCGAAGGCGACCGTGTCGTCCAGGACCGGCGCGCCGGTGCGCTTGCCCGGGCTCCAGGACACCGCGGAGAACCGTTCGGGCACCGGGGAGGCGAAGACGCGTGCCGTCTCGGCCATCTCGGCGGACAGGAAGTTCACCGCGAACACCGAACTCTCACCGATGGCTTCGAGCGTGGCGCTGGGCTGCTTGACACAGACCAGGAGCAGCGGCGGCGAGGCCGACACGCTGCACACCGCGCTGCAGGTGAGCCCGCGTGGCTCACCGTCGGCCGTCAGGCTCGTCACGACGCTCACACCGGTGGGCAGTGAGCCCATAACCGAGCGGAACGTGTCGAGGTCCACCTGCTCCAACAGGGTGTCGGACGTGCTGAATCGATGGGACATGTGCAGTTCCTCGTCTCTGACTCCGAGGCGGATCAGGGCCGCTGAGGTCGTCGGGGTTCACCGTGCGTCGACGGAGGTGATCTCCTCCCGCAGTGCCCGGGTGTCCGTCTTGCCGTTGCCGGTCAGCGGCAGTTCGTCGCGGACGTGCACCGCGTCGACCACCATGTAGAGGGGCAGCCGGTCCGCGCACTCGCGCTTGAGCTCCAGAAGCCCGGGGCCCGCGGGCCCCTCGGGCACCACCACGGCGTGGATCTCGGCGTCCAGACCGCTGCCCACCACGACGCACGCCGCCGAGGCCACCTTGGGGTTCGCGGCGACCACCGTCTCGATGTCACCGAGCTCGATCCGGTGCCCGCGCACCTTCACCATGTGGTCGCGGCGCCCGACGTACTCCAGCATCCCGTCGGGGCCCATCCGCCCGATGTCCCCGGTGTAGTAGGCGCCCTTCTGCGGCTCCTGCCCCCAGTAGCCGAGCATCACCGTCGGACCGCTGACCACGATCTCGCCCTCGCCGGCGCGCGGCGGGTGCAGCCGGATGCGGTCCCCGGAGACGGCGGTGCCGATCGGCAGCGGGCGGGTGCTGCCCAGGTCCCGGTCGGTGACCTCGTAACTCGTGCACACATTGGTCTCGGTCGGCCCGTACCAGTTGAACATCCGCACGTCCGGCCAGGCCTTGCGCAGCTCGTGCAACTGCTGGATCGGGAACGGCTCCCCGGCGAACACGCAGACCCGCAGGTCCTGGGGCGGCTCACCGCCGAGCAGCTCGCCGCGCCGCATCATCAGCACCAGCGCCGACGGCACCGAGTACCAGACGCTGATCCGCTCACGGCGTATCAGGGTGCCGAGCTGCGCCGGGTCGTAGGCGAGGCCCTCGGGGATCAGCACGACCGAGGCGCCGGCCAGGAAGGTGGCGTACAGGTCGAACACCGACAGGTCGAAGTTGAACGGCGCGTGGTTGGAGAGCCGGTCGTCGGCGCTCACCCCCACCTCGGCGGCGGCCCAGCGGACGAACGCGAGCGCGTTGCGGTGGCTGATGCAGACACCCTTCGGCTCACCGGTCGAACCCGAGGTGTAGAGGATGTACGCCGGTTCGTCGGGCTCGTTCTCGTACGGGGCCGGGGCGTCCTCGGCGGGCGCCTCCTCGCGCACCTCGGCGAACGAGGCGAGCGGCAGCGCGGGGTCCCAGCCGGCGCTCGCGGCCCGGCGTACCCCGTCGGCGTCGGCCACCACCAGGGCGGGCGAGCAGCCGGCGGCGATCCGCAGCACGCGGGCGGCCGGGTTGTTGGCGCTGACCGGCGCGTAGATCGCGCCGACGCGCAGCGCGCCCTGCATGAGGGCGATGGCGTCCAGGGTCTTGTGCGTCCACAGCACCACCCGGTCCCCGGGCCGCACCCCGCGCCGGTGCAGCGCGGCCGCGTACCGGTCGGCGAGGGCGTCCAGGTCCCGGTAGCTGAAGACCCCCTGGGAGGAGCGCACGGCCGGGGCGTCCGGGGTGCGCCGGCTTGAGTCGATGACGAGCTGGTGGAGCCTCACAGACCTATCTCCTTCACTATCAACTGACGCTGGATGTCCGACGTTCCCGAGAAGATCGTGCTGGGCACGGCGTCGCGCAGGGCCGCCTCGACGCCGTCCTCCCGCAGATAGCCGCGGCCGCCGAACACCCGGACCGCGTCGGCCGCGGAGGCCAGCACGCCCTCCGAGACGGCCAGCTTCGACAGGGCGATGGCGAGCACCGACGGGTCGCCCCGGTCCATCGACCAGCAGGCGCGGTACAGCAGCAGCCGGGCGCTTTCGAGACGCAGCTTCATGTCGGCGATCCGGTGGGACACCGCCTGGAACTCGCCGATCCGGCGCCCGAACTGGCGCCGCTCGCGAGCGTGCGTCACGCACTGCTCGACGAGCCGGTCGAGCAGGCCGACGTAGAGGGCGAACAGGCAGGCCCGCTCCCAGCCCATGGAGTGCTGGAAGATCGCCGCGCCGCCGCCGACGGCCCCGAGCGCGTTCTCCTCGGGCACGAAGCAGTCCTCGAAGCTGATCGCGCCGGCCGGGCAGGAGTGCAGGCCCATCTTCTCGTACGGCTTGCCGACCACGACCCCCGGCGTCTCGCGGTCGACGACCAGGCCCGTGACGCCGAGGAAGCCCATCTTCGGGTCGACGGTCGCGTAGGTGACGTACACGTCGGCGGCAGGGCCGTTGCTGACGAAGCTCTTCGTGCCGTTCAGCACGAACCCGCCGTCCACCGGCCGGGCGACGGTGCCGAGCCGCGACGAGTCCGAGCCCGCCTCCGGTTCGGTCATCGCGTTGCCCGCGATCAGCCGGCCCGACGCCAGTGCGGGCAGCAGCCGCCGGCGCAGCGCCTCGCCGCCGAAGCGGGCGACGGGCACGGCGCACGCGAAGGTGTGCGCGGCGGCGCCGAACACCAGTCCCGTGTCCGCGCAGCCCCGGCCCACCGCCTCCACGACCCGCGCCGTGTCGAGGGCGCCGAGTCCCTGACCGCCGTGTTCCTCGGGCAGGCAGGAGCCGAGCATGCCGATCTCACCGAGGCGCAGCCAGTCCTTGCGGGAGTAGAACCCGTGGCCGGGGCCCGGCGGCGCGGGAAACGCGGTCCGGGTCGCGTCCAGTACCTCGTCGTAGCGGGCCTGTTGGCCCTCGTTCCAGCCGAACTCCACATCTGCTCCTGGGGGTACGGGGAAGGGGGCGCCCTCCCTCATCGGATCGCTGGTCAGTCCTGCTCGGGGAAGTGCCGCAGGTTCCGCGGGCCGACGTAGCGCAGCCGCGGATGGATGCGCCCCTGGCGGGTGCGCTGCTCCTCCACGTGGGCGAGCCAGCCGGGCACCCGGGCGGCCGCGAACATCGGGACGAACAGGTCGGCGGGCATGCCCAGCAGGTGGTAGATCGCGGCGGCGTAGCAGTCCACGGTCAGATAGGGGCGGGGCCCCTTCGACGGGTGGGCCGCGGCCCGTACCGCGTCCAGGACCTGCAGGACGTGGTCGTTGCCGGGGCTGCCGTTGAAGCGGCGGGCGGCCTCCCGCAGGGGCCGTACGCGGGGGTCCTCCTCGGCGTACGAGACGGTCCGGGCGCGCGCGGCGGCGGCCTGGTCGACCCGGCCGCGCAGATAGGCGGCGGCGGTGTCGGGGTCGTCGTCGCCGCGGGCCAGGTCGATGACCTGGTGGGCGGCGCCGCCGTGCAGCGGGCCGGTGAAGGTGGCGAGCGCCACGGTGATGGTGGCGAAGGTGTCGGCGCCGGTCCCGGCCGCGACCCGGGCCGCGAACGCCGAGGCGTTGCAGCCGTGTTCGGCCTGCAGCACGAGGCAGAGGTCGACGAGGCGGACGCGTTCCGGGTCGCGGGGCAGGCCGAGCATGTAGAGGATGTTCTCGGCGTGCGACAGTTCCGGCGCGGGGTCCGGCATCCGGCGTCCGGCGCGGGCCGCCTGCTGGGTCGCGAAGATCGTCGGTATCCGGGCGATCAGCCGTTCGCGCAGGTCGATGTGGGCGGCCGGGTCGGCGTTGGCCTCGGCGGCGACTCCGAGGGCGGGGACGGCGGTGCGCAGGACCGACGAGGTGCTGGCGCCCGCGTTGAGTACGAGGTTGGTGGCGACCATCGGCGGCAGCTCGCGGGCCGCGGCGAGGCGGGCCCGGAAGGCGCTCAACTCGTCGGGGTCCGGCAGCCAGCCGCGGATCAGCAGATGGACGACCTCCTCGAAGGTCACCCGGCCGATCAGCTCCTCGATGGGGTAGCCCCGGTACGACAGCCGGCCGCGGGCCGGGTCCACCTCGGATATCCCGGTCTCGCCGACGATCATCTGCGAGATGTCGGCCGGCTCGTCACCTCGGGGGCGCTCGTGCTGCTCCGGCGAGGCGTCGGCGTCGGCGCCGCCCCCGCCCCCGCCGACGCCGCCGCCGGCCCGGACCGCGGGCAGCGCGGGGGCGATCGACGACGCGTCCGGCGGGGCCTTGAACCGCGACAGCTCGGCGAGTCGCTCGTCGTAGAAGGCGCGTAGCTGTCCCACGGAGTCGATGTGCTCGATGAGATGGTCGTCGAGTGTGGTGCCCAGCTCGTGCTCCAGATGTACCTGGAGTTCCACGGCGGTGAGGTTGTCCCAACTGGTGACGGCGCGGAGTCGCATCTCGTCGCCGATGAACTCCGACGGCATGTCGAAGACGCGGGAAAGAGTGCTGATGACGGGGTGCACCAGGGCCATCTCCTTGTTCGTGCGGCGCTGTTGGGGCGGGGCGGTGGCCGACGCGCGGCGGTCAACCGGCCAGGTCCGACGTCGCCCGGCCGCGCTGCTGTTCGGGCAGCCGGACGACGGGCGCGGAGCCGGCGTGCGAGGAGTCCGCGTGCGAGGAGACGAGGTCCATCCGCGCGCGGGGGATGACGTAGGGGAGAATGGGACCGGCCATCGCGGTGGTGATCAGCGCCATGAGAACCATCTCCGTGAACAGGGTCTGGTCGAGCACCCCCAGGTTCAGACCGACCCCGAGGATGACCAGTTCGGTCAGGCCCCGGGTGTTCATGAGCACTCCGACGCCCGTCGACTCCCGCCAGGTCAGCCCGAAGGTCCTGGCCGGCAGCGCGGCCCCGAACAGCTTGCCCAGGATGGAGGCGGCGAGGATGAGCGACAGCTCGCCCCAGGCCGTCGCCGACATCGACGCGATGTCGACCGAGAGCCCGGTGATGATGAAGTAGACGGGCAGCATCAGCTCGCCCGTGTGCTGGAGCGGGCGCAGCATCTTCTCCTCCAGCAGCGCCTTCGGCCTGCGCGGCATGGCCAGTCCGAAGGCGAACGCGCCGAAGATGGGGTGGATGCCGATCTTGGCCGTGGCGAACGCCGAGAGCAGCAGACCTGCCGTCACCAGCCCCGCCAGGTAGGTGCCGCTGCCCCGTTTGGACGTCCACGCGACGGAGCGGGCCAGCAGCGGGCGGACGACGACGATCATCGCGGCGCCGTAACCGGCCGACATCCAGACCGTGTCGGTGAACGCGGAGGGTCCTGACGAGGTGACGACGGCGACGACCGCGGCCAGCAGGCACCAGGCCAGTACGTCACCGAACGCGGCGCTGGTCAGCGCGAGCGCCCCGATCTTGGTGCGCCCGATGTGGTTGTCCTTGAGGATGCGGGCCAGCACCGGGAACGCGGTGATCGACATGCTGACGCCCAGGTACAGGACGAAGGAGAAGAACGGCACCTTGTCGCCGTCGATGTGGGAGTGATTGCCGTAGATGATCGCGGCGACCCCCATGCCCAGCAGCAGAGGGCCGAGCATGCTGCCCGCGGTCACCGCGGCGACCGAGCGCTTCCTGCGGCGCATCGTCGACCAGTCCAGTTCCCAGCCGACGGTGAACATGAAGAGCAGTAAGCCCAGTTGGGCGACCATGGCCAGGACGGGCCGGACGTCGTCCGGGAACAGCCGCTGCGTCAGGTCGCCGGGGAACAGCCCGAGCAGGCTCGGACCCAGCAGGATGCCCGCGGTGATCTCTCCGATGACGGCCGGCTGGCGGAGCCGTCGCGCGAGGCGTGCGAGGGCCGCGCCCACGATGAGGATGACGGCGATCCCGGCGATGGCGGTGGCCTGCATGTCTTCGAGCGCGTGCGGTTGCGTCACGGCGTCTCCTTGGGCTTCGGCGGTCGTCGAGCGACGAACAGAATTCATTGGCAACAGAAATCAACCGTTGATGAGTTTTGCACGGGCGCCGGTGTCCGGACAAGGGGCGTCGGTGCCCCGCGGTGCCGGCGGTCCCGTGCGGGCGACCTCGCGGGGCCTGCTCGCGGGGCCCGCTCTCGGGGCTTGTTCGCGGGGCTTGCCGGTGTCCCGGCCCTGTGTAAAACTCCCTACCTGTTGAGTTCGTCATTCGTTGAGTTATCCGTTTGCTGAGTTGTGTCTCCCGAGCACGAACCGCGGAAGGCGGTGCCAGACCATGCGTGAACTGGTGGAGGTCATCGAGTCCCCGGACTCGGTACCTGCCGATGTGGCGGCTCTCGAAGTCCCCGAATCCTTCCGGGCCGCCGTTCTCCACAAGGACGAGGTGGGGATGTTCGAGGGCGTCCCGCTGCGCGAGCGGCGGCCCGCCGACTCCCTCCACATCCAGGACGTGCCGACCCCCGATCCCGGACCCGGCGAGGTCCTCGTGGCGGTCATGGCCGGCGCCGTGAACTACAACACCGTCTGGAGCGCGCTGTTCTCGCCCGTCCCCACCTTCGCCTTCCTCGAGCGCTACGCCCGCCTCGGCGGCCTGGCCGCACGGCACGACCAGCCGTACCACGTCATCGGCTCCGATCTGGCCGGCGTCGTCCTCAAGTGCGGCCCCGGTGTGCGCCGTTGGAACGCCGGCGACCGGGTCGTGGCGCACTGCGTCTCGGTGGAACTGGAGGACGCCGCAGGCCACGGCGACCCGATGCTCGACCCCGAGCAGCGCATCTGGGGATACGAGACGAACTACGGCGGACTCGCCGAACTCGCCCTCGTCAAGGCCACCCAGCTCATGCCCAAGGCAGCCCACCTCACCTGGGAGGAGGCCGCCTCGCCCGGACTGGTCAACTCGACCGCGTACCGGCAGTTGGTCACTCAGAACGGCGCCGGTATGAAGCAGGGCGACAACGTCCTCGTCTGGGGCGCCGTCGGGGGTCTCGGCTCCTACGCCACCCAGCTCGCCCTGGCCGGCGGCGCCAACCCCGTCTGCGTCGTGTCCTCACCTCAGAAGGCGGCCCTCGCCCGCGCACTGGGCGCCGAACTGATCATCGACCGCACCGCCGAGGACTACCGCTTCTGGCGGGACCCGCACACCCAGGACCCCAAGGAGTGGCGCCGGTTCGGCGCCCGCATCCGCGAACTCACCGGAGGCGAGGACGTCGACATCGTCTTCGAACACCCTGGCCGCGAGACCTTCGGCGCCTCCGTGTACGTCACCCGCAAGGGCGGCACCATCGTCACCTGCGCCTCCACCACCGGCTACAGCCACGAGTACGACAACCGCTACCTGTGGATGTCCCTGAAGCGCATCATCGGCTCCCACTGCGCCAACTACCGCGAGGCCTGGGAGGCCAACCGCCTGGTCGCCAAGGGCAGGATCCACCCCACCCTGTCGCGGACCTATGCCCTCGACGACGTCGCCGACGCCGTCCAGTCCATCCACCGCAACGAACACCACGGCAAGGTCGGCGTCCGCTGCCTCGCCCCCGCCGAGGGCCTCGGCGTCACCGACCCGGAGTTCCGCGCGCCCCGCGAGGCGGCCATCAACCGCTTCCGTATCCAGCCGCCGGGCCCCGCGAGCCCGGGACCGGCCCTGACGACGACCGCCACCAGGACCTCGACGCCTACTACGCCTACTACGCCCACTACGCCCACTACGCCCACGACGACCGCGGGGGCCGCGGGGGCCGCGGCATGAGCGACCACACCCGCCGCCACCCTGGCCCCCTGGGCATCGTCGGCCTGGGAACCATCGGCAGTGCCCTCGCCCACCGGGCCGCCCTCGCCGGGCTCGACGTCCTCGCGCTCGACCCCCGCCCCGAGGCCCGCACCCGGCCGCGAGGGCTCCTCGAGACTGCCGTCGCCGACGGTACCGTCACCCGCCAGGAGGCGGCCGACGCGCACGGACGCGTACGGCTCGTGGACCACTGGGAGCAGCTCGCCGGGGCCGGTACCGTCGTCGAGGCGGTGCCCGAACGCCGGGACGTCAAGGTCGAGGTACTGCGCGAACTCGCCCGTGTCTGCCCCCTCGACACCGTCCTCGCCACCAGCGCCTGCGCACTCTCCCTCACCGACCTCGCCGCCGCCTGTGGCCGCCCCGGCCGGCTCGTCGGCCTCCACCTCGCCCTGCCCACCTCCGGCGTCGCGGAGATCGGCCGCACCGTCATGGCCGACGACTCCGCCCTCGACCGGGTCCACGACCTGACCGGTGCCCTCGGGCTGCGCGAGGTGACCGTCGGCGACCGGGCGGGACTGATCTCCGCCTCCCTGCTCTTCGGCTTCCTCAACCAGAGTGTCACCATGTACGAGCAGCGGGTCGCCGAACGCGACGACATCGACGCCGCCATGCGCCACGGCTGCGGACTGCCCCTGGGACCGCTGCAACTCCTCGACCTGGTCGGCACGGACACCGCCTGCGACATCCTCGACGTCCTTGCCGCGCGCCTGGACGAGCCCGCACTCCAGCCCGCCCGCAGGCTCCGCCACATGGCCCTGGCCGGCCTGCTCGGCCGCAAGTCCGGACGCGGCTTCTACGACTACCGCACGCCGCCCTCCCACAACACCGGTACCACCGGCCCTGCGGCGCCCGCCGCCCGGCCGGCGAACCCGATCGCCACCGTGGGCATCGTCGGCACCGGCACCATGGCCACCGGTATCGCGGAGGTCCTCACCAAGGGCGGCTGCGCCACGGTCCTCGTCGGCCGCACCGACGAACGCGCCAAGTCCGCCCGGGAGTCGGTGGCCGGGTCGACCGGCCGGGCCGTACGGCGCGGAAAGCTGGCCGAGGCCGAGCGCGACGCCGCACTCGCACTGCTCACCCCCGGCAGCGATCTGACCCGGCTGGCCGACTGCGACCTGGTGATCGAGGCCATCGCCGAGGACCTGGACGTCAAGAAGCGGCTCTTCGCCAAGCTCGGCGTGCTGTGCAAGCCGGGCGCGCTGCTGGCCACCACCACGTCCAGTCTGCCCGTCATCGAGTGCGGTCTCGCCTCGGGGCGTCCCGAAGACGTCATGGGCATGCACTTCTTCAACCCGGCGCCTCTCATGCGGCTCGTCGAGGTCGTCCCCTCGCTGGAGACCTCGCCCCATCACGTACGGACCGCGAGGGAGTTGTGCGAGCGGCTCGGCAAACACCCCGTGCAGTGCATGGACCGGCCCGGCTTCATCGTCAACGCGCTGCTCTTCCCGTACCTCAACGGCGCCGTCCGGCTGACCGAGAGCCACTACGCCACCGCCGACGACATCGACGACGTGATGAAGCTGGGCTGCGGCTACCCCCTGGGCCCCTTCGAACTCCTCGACATCATCGGCCTCGACATCTCGCTCAGCATCCAGCGCGTCCTGCACGACGCCGACCGCCACCCCGGCTCCGTCCCCGCGCCCCTGCTGGGCCACCTGGTCGCCGCCGGCCGTGCGGGACGCAAGTCCGGGGCGGGATTCCGGGTGTACGGCGGCTGACGCGGCCCGGTCCGTACGGGACCGGCGGCACCGCAGGCTTCGGCGTCCCGGGTACGGGGCGCCACGTACCGAGGGAGCAGACGATGGGCAATCGAGGCTCCGACAGGACCACCCGCGCGAGCGGCGACGACACCCTCGCCCGGCAGCCGACCGGCTGCCCGGGGGCGGCCCGGCCCGGTGGCGTGCCCAACCCTCACCCCTCACCCCTCACACCGACGGCGCGGACCGACCTCCGCGCGACGCACGGGGCCCGGTGAACAACGTGTCCGCGTCCCGGGACGGAGACGAGCAGTGACAGTGAAAGCGAAAGTGACACCCGCAGAGCGCGCCGAAGCCGGACCCTCCGCGGCCGTCCCGCGCCCGGCGCCCGTACCCGGGGGCGGTGCGCCCGCCACGGTGCGCGACGCCGCCCTCGCGGCGCGCGAGGCCGCCGTCCGGCTGGCCAGCACGACCGGCGCCGAACGCGCCACCGCGCTGCGGGCGATCGCCGTCCGGCTGACCGCGAGCACGGCGGACATCCTCGCCGCGAACGGGCGCGACATGGCCGCCGCCGAGTCGGCCGGACGGTCGGCGACCGTCCTCGACCGGTTGAAGGTCACCGAGTCGCAGCTCCGGGCCCTCGCGGACATGGCCGCCGATCTCGCCACCCAGGACGACCCGGTCGGCGAGACGGAGAGCGGCGCCGTCATGCCCAACGGCCTCGAAGTACGGCGGATCCGGGTGCCCCTCGGCGTCGTCGGCGTGATCTACGAAGGCCGCCCGAACGTCACCGTCGACGCCGCCGCCCTCTGTCTCAAGAGCGGCAACGCGGCCCTGCTGCGCGGTTCCTCGAGCGCCCGGTACACCAACGCCGCCCTCGTCACGGCGATGCGGTCCGCCCTGGCGGACACCGCCGTACCGGCCGACGCCGTCCAGTTGGTGCCGGGCACGACACACGCCTCCGTCCACGAACTCATGGCGCTGCGCGGACTGGTGGACGTCCTCGTCCCGCGCGGCGGCCGGGAGCTGATCCGGGCCACGGTCCGCGAGTCCGCCGTCCCCGTGATCGAGACGGGTGTCGGCAACTGCCATGTCTACGTCGACGAACACGCCGACCTCGACAAGGCGCTGGCCGTGCTGCTCAACGCCAAGACGCAGCGGCCGTCCGTCTGCAACGCCACCGAGTCGCTCCTCGTCCACGAGGCCGTGGCCGCCCGTTTCCTGCCCCGCGCGCTCGCCGCCCTGGCCGGACACGGCGTCGTGGTGCACGGAGACGCGCGGGTACGGTCCTTCGACGACGCGGTGGTGCCCGCCACGGAGGAGGACTGGGGACGTGAGTACCTCGCCCTCGAACTCTCCGCCGCCGTGGTCGGCTCGCTGGACGCCGCCGTCGCCCACATCCGGCGCCACGGCAGCGGCCACACGGAGGCGATCGTCACCGACTCGCAGACCGCGGCACGCCGGTTCGTAGCGACCCTGGACACGGCGGTCGTCGCCGTCAACGCCTCCACGCGCTTCGCCGACGGCGGGGAACTCGGCCTCGGCACCGAACTCGGCATCTCCACCCAGAAACTGCACGCGCGCGGTCCGATGGGACTGACCGCGCTGACCACCGCCAAGTACGTCCTCGTGGGCGACGGGCACACCCGGAGCCAAGCCGCGACACGCCCCTAGAGCAGGAGGTCCGGTCATGTACGTGCGCATCATCACCGCGACGGAGCCCACGGGGTGGCTCCTGTACGAGAAGGAGCCACGGGGGGAACACCGGCAGTCCGTCGCCGCCGCCGTGGCCGCTGTCACCGCCGTGGCCGCGGCCCCGTGGCTCGGACTCGCCGGAGCGGAGGACGACCCCGCCGAGTTCCACATCGTCCGGGGCATCGACTGACCCGAAGCCCGATGCCGGGGTCGCCGGCCGACGACCCCGGCCCACGGACCCGGCCGATGACCTCGGCCGACGGACCCGCCTGACGAACCCGGCCGGCGGGGCGTCGCCACAGCGGGCCTTCGGCCTGCCGAACGGGCCGGACCCGCTCGCCCTCGGGCAAGCGGGTCCGGCCCGTTCGGCAGGCCGTCCGGTCAGGGCCGTGCCGCGTACTCCCGTGCGGGGCGGACGCGGATCCGGATCCGGGCCGTCGGCGCGGGCACCGGCGGCGGGGGAGCCGCGGGGCGGGCCAGCGGTGCCAGGTCGTCCGGGTGGACCACCTCACGCGTAGAGCGGCCCCGCAGTGGCGCCAACTCCCGCGCGCCGATGGAGGTGAGACCACGCGCCACCACCCGGCCCTCCTCGTCCAGCAGCTCCACCGGGTCCCCGGCGACGAAGTCGCCCTCCACCCGGGTCACTCCCGCCACCGTCAGGGGGCCGCCCCGCCGTGTGACGGTGGCGACCGCGTGGGCGTCGAGGCGCAGCACACCGCGCGGGCTGCTGGCGTGCTCCAGCCAGAGCAGATGGTCGGCGGAGCGCTCCCCGGTGCGGTGGAAGAACGTACCGGTCTCCCGTCCGGCCAGCGCGTCACCGGCGTGCCGGGCCGCCGTCAGGACGACGGGAACACCGGCGTCCGTCGCGATGCGGGCCGCCTCCACTTTCGTCACCATGCCTCCGGTGCCGACCCCCGAACTCCCCGCGCTGCCGATCTCCACCCCCTCCAGGTCCTGTCGGCCGCGTACGTCGCTCAGCCGCCGGGAGCCCGGCCTGCGGGGATCGCCGTCGTAGAGGCCGTCGACGTCCGACAGCAGGACCAGCAGGTCGGCGTGGACGAGATGGGCGACGAGGGCGGCGAGCCGGTCGTTGTCACCGAACCTGATCTCGGCGGTGGCCACCGTGTCGTTCTCGTTGACCACCGGCACGGCGCCCATGGTGAGCACCTGGGCGAGCGCGCGGTAGGCGTTGCGGTAGTGGGCGCGGCGGCTGACGTCGTCCGCGGTGAGCAGCACCTGCCCGACCCGCAGTCCGTGCCGGGCGAACGAGGCCGTGTAGCGGGCGACCAGGAGCCCCTGGCCGACGCAGGCGGCCGCCTGCTGCCGCGCGAGGTCGCGCGGGCGCTCGTCGAGGCCCAGCGGTGCCAAACCGGCGGCGATCGCCCCCGAGGAGACCAGCACGACCTCGACGCCGGCGGCCCGCGTCCGCGCGAGCACGTCGACCAGGGCGTCCACCCGGTCCGAGTCGAGGCCTCCGGCGGCGGTCGTCAGGGACGAGGACCCGACCTTCACCACGATCCGCCGGGCCCCCAACACGTCGGGACGCGGCCACGGCACGCCGAACGGCCCTTCCGCTTCCGCGCCGAAGGACCCGTCCGCTTCCGCGCCGAGGGGCCTCGCCCGCGCCCGGCGGGTCACCGGAGCGCCGGCTCGGGCAGCGGACGGGGAGCAGGGGGTGTCTCACGGTTCACGAAGGGGCTCCGGGGTATCTCGCGCAACAGGGCGTAGACGGTCTCCACGACCAGGACGGGCCGTTCGTACGGCAGGTCGTGCCCCTGCCCCGGCACGGCCTGGAGCACCGCGCCCGGTATGTTCTCCACCAGTCTCAGTGCCTGTGCGGGCGGCGTGACGCAGTCCAGGGCGCCGACCAGGACGCGGGTGGGCACCCGGGCCAGCGCGCCGAGTCGGTCCATGCAGTCGTGGGTGGTCAGGGCGGCGTAGAACTCGGCGATCGTGAGTACGGGGATCTCCCGGAAGGCCCGCGCGCCCGCCCGGACCGTCTCGGTGTGCGGCCCGGTACCGAACACCGCGCGCCACAGCGGCGCGGCGGTCGGATGCGACAGCGGGCCGGTGACCAGCCGGTGCACGGCCTCGGCCGACCGGGGCGAGCGCAGCAGCCCGTCGGCGACCCGTCGCCGTGCCTGCGCGTGCCGCCGGGCCGCCGGTGTCCCGGGCCGCTCCCGGGGCGTGATCATGCCCGCCGCCACCTCGCCCAGGCACGTCGAGACGAGACCCACGCCGGCCACCTCGGCCCCGAACAGCCCGGGTCGGGCGGCCGCCAACTGCTGGATGGACATCCCGCCCATGGAGTGGCCGACCAGCACCACGGGCCCGCCGTCCCTCGCGGCCTCGCCGAGCACCAGCGCGAGATCACTGCCCAGCAGCGCCATGTCCAGCACCGCCTCGCCCCGGGTGGAGCGGCCGTGACCGCGCTGGTCGTACGTGACCACCCGGACCGCGGGGAAACCGCGGCGGGGCCGCACCAGCGCGTCGGTGTGCGGCCGCCAGTCCTGCGCGCACATCGTCCAGCCGTGACAGAGCAACACGGTGACGGGAGCGGTGGGCGCGCCGTACGTGTAGACGGCGATCTCGGCACCGTCGTCGGTGGTCACGGTGCGGGTGGGGCGGGCAGGGCGCAGGGGATGACGGGAGGAGGGCAGGGCGGGCGAGGCGGGTGCCGCGGGGCTGGACGCGGAACCGGGGCGGGCGCCAGGAGCGGTGGGGATGGTGCCGGCCGTCAATGGGGTCATGACACGGGGTCCCGGTCGAGGTCTCGGTCGAGGCCCTGGTCGAGGACGGCGCCGGTGGCGGCGTGTTCCGCCGCCCGGGCGACGTGGACCGGGCGGGCGCAGCCGTACGCGCAGCCGGACGCGGACCGGGCGACGTGCCAGGCCTGTTGGACCTGGCCGAAGGTGAGCCCGAGGGCTCCGGCGATCCGGCCGGGCGGCCAGCCCTGTCGGTGCAGGAACCACACGTACGCCGGACGCTCGCGCACCGGCGCGCTGATGTGCCGGGCGCCGTCCGCCAGGAACGCGTCCAGTTCGGGGCCCACCGCGTCGAGGGTGCCGGCGACCCGGAGCAGTTCGCGGCGCTCCCGGACGTTGAGGCCGCCCCAGATACCGGTGCTCTCTTCGCGGAGCAGGGCCTCGTGCAGACAGTGCTCGGCCACCGGGCAGCGGGCGCACAGCCGTTTGGCCGACGGCTCACGGTCGTCGTCGCTGCCGCCGGCGGGCGGGAAGAAGATCTCGGGGTCGGCGTCACGGCAGGCGGCCCGTTCCACCCAGGGGTCGGTGTCCGCGTGGCGGTGCGTAGGTGCGTGCATGACGGTCGGGCCTTCCTCGGGCGTGACGGTTCACGACGTCACCGATGAGAATAAACTCAACATGCGATGAGTTCAATAGTCGTTGACATCGCGGAATCCATGGAGATCACCGGAGGGCTTACGTGCTCGACGACTGGTTGAAATGTGTACGTCAGGTGGATTCCACGCTTGTTGAAATCACCCTTGCTGAAGCCGACTCGGCTGGCGTACGGTCGCGTTGGCTCACCCGCCAAGGCCTTCGGAAAGGGCCTGGGAGAGCGCTGCCGGACGTGTTCAGGGCTGTGCCCGGACACCCCCACCGCCGGAGCGCGCCGAAGGCGGACAGCCCAAGCTCCTGATCGTCACGCGCCATCGAGCTCGACGTTCTTCATCCGCGCTGAACAGCGCTTCCAACGGGGGGAGCACGGTCATGCACCTGGGGGTGTTTCACGTGCGCAGACTCCGAGGCGAGAGCTGTCGAACGGAGCGGCGGTCGTCACCGCACTCGGACGACCGGGGTTGAGGACCCCGTTCGTCCAAGCCGGGCTCAGATCAGTTCGCAACTGTCCGAGAGCTCTTGGAGATCCCATGTCTGTGTCTGTTGTTACCGCGCCGGTCGTGACCCTGCCTCGGCATCAGGTGTCCACCGGTGAATTGCTCGACCACATCAGCGAGTTGTACGAAGGTCATCAGGGCCTCCCGGTGGCCCGCAGGATCATCGAGTCCACCAGCGTCCGCACCCGGTGGTACTCGCGTCCGCTCCAGCAGCAGTTCACCTCCGCTCCCGCGCTCGCGGAGCGGACCCGCGAACATCTGCGGGAAAGCCTGGACCTGGCGGAGAAGGCGGCGAGCGGTGCCCTGTTCGAGGCCGGTCTGACCCCGGCGGACATCGACGGGCTGGTGGTCCTCAGCTCCACCGGCCACACCATGCCCGGGCTCGACGTCCTGCTCATCGAGAAGCTCGGCCTGCCCGCCTCGGTCTGCCGCATACCGGTGACCCAAGTGGGGTGCGCAGGTGGTCTGTTCGGCATCATCAGGGCGATGGAGGTGGTCGCGGCGCGACCCGGCTCCACCGTCCTGGTCGTCTGCGCCGACGTGTACAGCCACTATCTGCACGGCGGCGACAGCGGCCTGGACGGCATGATTCTCAAGGGGCTCTTCGGCGACGCCGCGGGCGCCTGTGTCGTACGCACCGAGACGGACGGGCCCCGGATGCGGCTCACCGGGTCCTGGGAGTACGTCCACCCCGGCACCCACCACCTGGTCGGCAGCCACACCGACAACGACGGGCTGCACGCGCACAACTCCGCGGAGCTGCGGCACGCGATCCGCGACGCCATGCCCCGCCTCGTCGACTGGCTGCGGCGCACCGCGCCGGCCGGCGTCGATCCCGCACCGGCTTTCGTGGTGACGCACACCGGCGGCCCGAGAATCCTCGACGTCTTCGCCGAGGGCCTCGGCTGCGCCCCCGACATGCTCGACCGGGCCCGCGACTCCCTGCGCGAACTGGGCAACGTGGGCTCGGTGTCCGTCCTGGACGTCTTGGAGCGCACCTTCGCCAAGTCGCCCCCGGAGGGCTCCCACGGACTGCTGCTCGCGGCGGGGCCGGGCGTCTCCCTGGTCGCCGTCAGGGCGACGTGGCGCACCTGGGACTGAGAACGGGCCGGGAGACGAGCCGAGTGCGCGAGCCGTGCGACGGCAGGCCCCGAGGACCGGGCCCGACAAACCGTGGCCCCGTAAGCCGTGGCCCGGCAGGTCGTGACCTGCCGGGCAGCCCCGGGAGTCGGCCCCGCAGCCCCCGGCCCGACCCTCCGCTGCTCCGACCCTCGGCTGCTCCGGACTCCGCTACTCTCCCTGGTCTTCCGGCACTTGAGGTGCCAGGTCGGGGGACAGGCGGAGCTCCAGAGCCGGGACGACCCAGGCGAGGAACTCCTCGAACTCCATCGTGGCCAGCGGGTGGATGCCGAGGACATAACGCATGAGGGCGAGGCCGACCAGGTGGCCGGAGGCGAGGGCCGCCCGGGTGTCCGCTTCCGGCCCGTCCTTGTAGCCGGACTGTGCGGCCCAGCTCTTGGTGCTCGCCTCGACGCGGGCCCGGAGGGTGTCCGCGGTCGCGCTGTCGGCGAGACCGGCCCGGTAGATGGCGGTCATGGCGTAGCGCGTGTCCTCGCTCTCCCAGAACGTGAGATACGTGCGGGCCAGCCAGGACGCCGCCGACGTGCCCTGCTTGGGGCCGTCCGCCGGGTCGCCGGCGCTCCCTGCCGTGTCCCCGGGGTCGCCCTGCGTCTCCGGGGCGGCCACCACCATTCCGTCGAAGACGGACGAGACGCTCAGCGACGAGTTGACCGCCGCGTCGAACACCCCCTCCTTGTTGTCGAAGAAGTGGTGGACGAGCGCCGGGTCGACCTGCGCGTCCTCGGCGATCGCGCGAATGGTGGTGCGCGCGTAACCGCGGTCCGCGAAGAGGTGCAGCGCCGATTCGAGGATCTGCTCCCGGGTGCCGCTGTCTCCGGGACGGCGCCCGCTGCGGGCCCGCAACGGGCGCGGCTTCTGCGTGGTCTTGGAGTTTCGGGCAGGGCTGGGCGAACTGTCTGTGCGCCTGGGTGTCATGGGATCACTGCACTTCGGGGGTTCTGTCAGTGGCTAATTCATGAGGCAATGAAAACACTGTACCAGCCTGTATGCGGGGATTCCACGTACTCGTGACGCCCATGATTCACCGGCCTCACCGGTCGCGTTCACCGGCCTCGCCGATCGCATTCACCGGTCGTACCGGCTCGCCGGCCCCTCCGTCGGCTCCGTGTCCCATGGTTTCGCCCCTTGGTCCCGGGTGGGGTACGGCCGCCCGCGGAGTGCGCCGCGCCCGCCCGGACCGTTCAGCTCGCGTCGACCTCCTGCGGTGTTCCGAGCAGGGTGGACCGCAGCCCCGGTGTGACCGTCCCGATGACCTTCTCCACGTCGGCCGACGCCAGGGGCTCCACGCCGAGCAGGTGGCGGACGATGGCGATGCCGCCCAGTTGGGCGCCGAAGAGCGCGGTGCGCAACTCCGCGTCCTCGTGCGGCAGCTCCCGGTCGACCTGGCCGTTGAGGACCGTGGCGATGCGTTCGCTCAGCACCCGGGAGGCCTCCGCGTCGGAGAGTGCGATGCGGTACAGCTCGACGAGCGGCGACTCCTCCTCGCCGGGCTCCCACAGCGCGAGATAGGTGCGGGCGAGCCGGGCCGGCAGGTCCTCGTCGACGCCCTCGGTGACGGCCGGACCCAGCAGCCCGGCCACCTTGACGGTCCGTTCGACCAGTGCGCCGAAGACGGCGGCCTTGTCGGGCAGCAACTCGCGGGCGGCCTCCGGCTCCAGTCCCGCCGTCCGGGCCAGCTCGGCGAAGTCGGTCTGCCGGTAGCCCCGGCGGGTGAAGAGGGTGCGGCCGGCGGATATCAGGGCCTGGGTCGTCTCGGTCCGCTGGTCGACCGTGGTCGTCGCGTCGGTGGCGGTCGCCGCGTTGGTCGCGGTCGTCGTGTCGGTGGTGGGCATGCTCTGCAACTCCCCGTTGATGTGTGGGTTGTTCCCGTACGCCGCGGTGGAGGCCGGGTCCGCGCGGCCGTCCGCTCCCGGGTCGTACCGCCGGACCCAACTGATTTCACATCACAGTGAACTCTCTCGGTGTTGAATTCGTCAAGCTCCTCTGCGATGATTTCAACGCCCGGTGAGTTAAGTATGGCTCGCCGCTGCCCGAGGAGGAATCGTGCAGTCCATCGGCATCATCGGAGTGGGCTCCTACCTGCCCGAGGCCATCATCAGCAACGCGGAGATCGGGTACGGCGCCGGCGTGACCGACGAGTGGATCGTCCGCAAGACAGGCATCCGTGAGCGGCGCCGGGCCGCGCCCCACGAGGCCACCTCCGACCTGGCGGTCGTCGCGGCCCGGCGGGCGCTGGCCCGCGCCGGCCTGACGGCGGACCGGCTCGCGTACGTGGTGGTGGCCACCTCCACCCCCGATCACCCGCAACCCGCCACCGCCGCCCTGGTGCAGGACCGCATCGGGGCCCGCCGCGCCGCCGCCTTCGACGTCAACGCCGTGTGCAGCGGCTTCGTCTACGCGCTCAAGACGGTGGAGAAGCTGCTGAGCGGCACCGCCGACGACGAGCCGGGGTACGGCCTCGTCATCGGCGCCGACATCTACTCCCGGATCCTCGACCGCAGCGACCGCAGGACCGCCCCCCTCTTCGGGGACGGTGCCGGTGCCACGGTCCTCGGACCGGTCGCGCCCGGACTCGGCCTGCGCCGGATATCCCTGGTCTCGCGCGGCGACGCACACCATCTGATCGAGGTCACCGCGGGAGGCAGCCGACGGCCGCCCTCGCGGGCCACCGTGGCCGCGGGCGAGCACTACTTCCGCATGGACGGCCGGGGCGTACGCGGCTTCGTCACCCGCACCCTCCCGTACGAGATCGACCGGACGCTGCGTCGCGCCGGCGTACCGGCCAAGACCGTGCGGCACTTCGTCCCGCACCAGGCCAACGGCATCATGCTGGCCGAGATCTGGCCGGACCTCGGACTGAACCGCGCCGCCCTGCACCTCACGCTGGAGCGCTACGCCAACACCGGCGCCGCGTCCGTGCCCATCACCCTGACCGAGATGGACCGTCAGGGTGCGGCGGACCCGGGCGAGCTGGTCGTCCTCGCCGCGTTCGGCGGCGGGATGAGCCTCGGCATCGCGCTCCTTAAGTGGTCGATGGACGCCCGCGGCAACGCCGCGACGACCGGTGCGCACGCCAGGGCCGCCGACCCGGACGCCCCGGCCGCGGGCACCGATTCCCCCCTCCTTCTCACGGCCGGCGACCCCGTCTCGCCGCTCACGCCATGAGCGCCGACGGCACGGCGGCCGGACCGACGACGGTCGCAACCGCGACGCCCGACGGGACGGAGCCCGCCGAGCGGGCAGAGCAGTCCGAGCAGCCCGAGCAGTCCGAGCAGGCAGTGGACGTCCGGGCCGGGGCGGCCCGCCTGCGGGCGCTGAAGGAGCTGGTCGAGCGCGGCGGCCCGGACGAACGGGCGACCGCCGCCCAGCACGCCAAGGGCAAGCTGACGGCGCGCGAACGCATCGCCCTACTCCTGGACGAAGGGTCGTTCCAGGAGGTGGAGCCCCTGCGCCGGCACCGCGCCACCGGGTTCGGACTGGAGGACAGGCGCCCCCACACCGACGGCGTGATCACCGGCTGGGGGACCGTCCACGGGCGGACCGCGTTCGTCTACGCCCACGACTTCCGCATCTTCGGCGGTGCCCTCGGCGAGGCGCACGCGCAGAAGATCCACCGGATCATGGACCGGGCGATCGCGGCCGGCGCACCCCTCGTCTCGCTCAACGACGGGGCGGGCGCCCGCATCCAGGAGGGCGTCACGGCGCTCGCCGGATACGGCGGCATCTTCACCCGCAACGCCCGCGCCTCCGGGGTGATCCCGCAGATCAGTGTGATGCTCGGCCCGTGCGCCGGCGGCGCGGCCTACTCCCCGGCGCTGACCGACTTCGTGTTCATGGTCCGGGAGACCTCGCAGATGTTCATCACGGGCCCCGACGTCGTCCGCACCGTCACCGGAGAGAACGTGACGCTGGGAGCGCTCGGCGGCGCGGACGTGCACGCCGAGGTGTCCGGGGTCGCGCACTTCGCGTACGACGACGAGCGGACCTGCCTGGAGGAGGTGCGCTTCCTGCTCTCGATGCTGCCGCGGAACAACCGCGAGACGGCCCCCGCCGCGCCCGCCGAGGACCCCGTCGACCGCCGTTGCGAGGCCCTGCTGGATCTGGTCCCCGGCGGCGGGAACCGCCCGTACGACATGCGGTGGGTGATCGAGGAGATCGTCGACGACGGCGAGGTCCTGGAGGTTCACGAGAGGTGGGCGGCCAACGTCGTCGTCGCGCTCGCCCGCCTCGGCGGTCAGGTGGTCGGCATCGTCGCCAACCAGCCGCTCGTGCTCGCGGGCGTGCTGGACATCGACGCCTCGGAGAAGGCGGCCCGCTTCGTCCAGATGTGCGACGCCTTCAACATCCCGCTGGTCACCCTCGTCGACGTGCCCGGCTTCCTGCCCGGAGTGGGACAGGAGCACAACGGCATCATCCGCCGCGGGGCGAAGCTGCTCTACGCGTACTGCAACGCCACCGTCCCCCGGATCTCGCTGATCCTGCGCAAGGCCTACGGCGGCGCCTACATCGTCATGGACTCCCGTTCCGTCGGGGCCGACCTCTCGTACGCCTGGCCGTCCAACGAGATCGCCGTGATGGGCGCCGAGGGCGCCGCCAACGTGATCTTCCGGCGCCGTATCCGGAGCGCGGACGACCCCGAGGCGACGCGCCGGCAACTGGTCAAGGAGTACAAGGCCGAACTCATGCATCCGTACCACGCGGCAGAGCGCGGTCTCCTCGACGACGTCGTCGACCCCGCCGACACCCGCCGCGTCCTCGTCGAGGGCCTGCGCATGCTGCGCACCAAGCACGCCGACCTGACCGCCCGCAAACACGGCAACCCACCCCAGTGACAGCCGGACTCCGTCGTCCCGGCACTTCGTTCACGCAAGCCCGTTGGAGGACGAACATGACCACAGCAGCCCAGGCCCCGCCGCTCGTCCGCGTCGTCAGGGGAGGAGACATCGCCGACGAGGAACTGGCCGCGCTGACCGCGGTACTGCTCTCCCGCGCGACGGCGACACCGCCGCACCCCGACACCACCCCGGACCCCGCCCCGGACATCGCTCCGCGGGAGACCTCCGTCGTCCCCCTGTGGGACCGGCCGGCCGCCGGGATGCCCTACCGGTCGCCGCTGAGCTGGCGCGGCTGACACCGGCCGCCGCGAGCCCGCGACGGCCCCGTGAACGCGAGGCGCCCGCCGTCACCTGTCCTGGTGACGGCGGGCGCCTCGCGTTCACGGTCCGCTCACCCGGTGGCGGCCAGCACCGTGCGCATCGCCGGGGCGACCAGGTCCGCCAGCGCCCCGACCGGGAGTTCGCAGATGGGCCGCAGACGCAGCAGATAGCGGGCGAACGCCACCCCGAGCAGTTGCGCGGCCAGCAGGCCGCTGCCGGCCGCGGCGCGCTCCGCGCCGAGCACGCCGGTGAGGCTGTGGGTGAACTGCTCGTGGAGGATGCGCCGCAGACACTCCGCGGCCTGCTCGTTGGTCGCCGCGGACCGCAGCAGCAGGCGCAGTGCCCCCTCGTGCGTGTCCTCCTCCCACGGCGCGAGGAACCCGATGAGCAGGGCCCGCGGAAGCAGTTCGAGTGGGGTGCCGGTGAAGTCCGGCAGCCCCAGGTCGACGTCGAGGACCGCGTCGAAGAGCCGCTCCTTGCTGCCGAAATGGCGCATCACCATGGAGGGGTCGATCGACGCGGTGGCGGCGATGGCCCGGATCGTGGCCCGCTGGTAGCCGTCGGCGGCGAAGTGCAGCCGCGCGGCGCACAGGATGGCCTCACGCGTACGCCGCGAACGATCCGTCCGCCCCGTACGGGAACCCGCCCCCGCACCCGTATGGAGACCAGCACCCGTACCAGAACCAGAACCGGAACCGGAACCGGCACTCGTATGCCGCGACGGGGTCCGTCCGGCCGCCGGCGTGGACGGCGACGGGTCCGACAGAGGCTGTTCCACGACAGCGGCTCCTCACTCCTCGGCCCGTTCAGCCCTCTTCGGTGGACGGCGCGGGCTGCTGCTCGCCTTCGGACTCCGTACCCGACCCCGACCCGGACGCCGATCCCGATCCCGCCCCCGACCCGGACGCCGAGCCCGTACGCGGTCCTGCCTCCGGCGGTGCCGTCGCCTCCGCGACCCGATCCTCGCGCCGTGCCGGAGCAGGCCCCTCGACCCCGCACCACCGGTGCAGCGCCGTCCGTACCCGCTCGTCCCGCCCACCGGGGTCGGCCTCGCCGTCCACCCAGGCCGCGTACCCGTCCGGGCGAACCAACAGGGTGCTGACGCCCGCGAGTTCGGGTATGCCGCCGTCGACCCTGACCGGACTGACCCGGGAGCCCCAGGCCTGAGTCAGCAGGGCCGCGCGGCCGTCGTCGGCGAGGTCCAGCAGGACGAACCTGCCGTCCCGCATCAGCTCGTACAGCCGCACCGGGGCGTCATCGGTCCGGGGGAGGGTGAGGTCGGGCACCCGTTGTCCGGCGCGCAGCCGTGGCCCGCCGACGCCGCGCCGCCCGTACCCGGCGCGCAGGCCCGAGACGGACGCCGCGGCGAACCGGCGGACACGGCGCCGCGAGAGCGCCTTCGCGAACACGGTACGGCGCAGGGCAGTCAGCGCCGCCGAGGGCGTGGTGGCCAACTGGGTGGCCCGGTCCGTGGCGCGCAGGATCCGCTCGGCCTGCGGCCGCCGCTCGGTCTCGTACGAGTCGAGCAGTCCCGTCGGTGCCCAGCCCTGGACCTCGGCGGCGAGCTTCCAGCCGAGGTTGACGGCGTCCTGGATGCCCAGATTCAGGCCCTGCCCGCCGAGCGGCGAGTGCAGGTGCGCGGCGTCCCCGGCAAGCAGGACCCGTCCGGTGCGGTACTGGTCGGCGATGCGCTGGTGGATCTTGAAGCGGGCGAGCCACGTCGGATCGTACGGCTGAGGGTCGAAACCCAGAGACCGGGTGAGCAGTTCGGACAGCTCCTCCAGCGTCACGGGCTCCCGTGTCCACGGCCGGTCCCGGCGCGCCACCGCGAGGCGGTACACGCCGTCGCCGTACGGCACGGACACCATGATGCCGCCGTTGCCGGTGACCATCAGCACGTCGTCCGGCGGCGGCTTGCTCAGCCGGACGTCGGCGAGGATCGGCGCGATCTCGTACGTACGGCCGCGGAAGGCGATGCCGGAGAGCTCGCGTACGGCGCTGTGGGCGCCGTCGCAGCCGACGACGAAGTCGGCGCTCTCCGCCCACTCGCCGGTCCCGGTGCGCACCTGGAGCGTGACGCCCGAGGCGTCCTGTTCCAGACCGTGGACCTCCGCGTCGCGCTCGATGGCGACTCCCAGGTCGAGGGCCCGCTGCTGGAGCACCTCCTCGGTGCGGCTCTGCGGGACGACGTTGAGGTACGGGAACCGGGTGTCGAGTTCGGCGAAGTCGACGGCGGCGTCCCGCGCGGGCACCATGCGGCTGACCGGTCTGCCGAGCGCGACCAGGGCGTCGGCGTGACCGCGCAGGTCCAGCACCTCCATGGTCCTGCTGTACAGCCCCATGGCCCGGGACTGCGTGGACGTCTTGAGGCGGCGTTCCAGGACCGTGCAGGAGACTCCCGCCGCGGCCAGTTCACAGGCGAGGGCGAGGCCGGTCGGACCGGCCCCGACGACGATGACGGATTGCTCAGGAGCGGTGCCCACGTGATCCCCCTTGGATGTCGGGCAGTACGGCGTGCGTCGGTGGTGCCAGTGGCGCAGGTGGAGCCGGTGGTGCCGGTGGTGCCGGTGGTACGGCTGGTGCCGACGCCTGTTCCCGTACGGGTCCCGGTGCGGCCGGAGCGCCGGACCGGCCGAACCGGGCCGCGGCGAACCCCGCACCGGCCACCAGGGCGCCGAGCAGCAGCCAGCCGGCGGCGCCCTGACGCACCACCAGGAAGGTGATGACCAGCGGCCCGTACGTGTTGCGCGCGGCGTTCCCCAGACCGAAGAACGCCAGATACACCTGGCGCCGGTCCTCCGGAGCCAGGTCGTAGGAGATGGCCCAGGCCCCCGCCTGCTGGTGCATCTCGGCGAACGCCTGGAAGGCGACCGCGCCGAGCACCAGGACCACCGCCGCGACCGTGGGCACCGTCCCCGAGACGGCGAGTGCCCCACAGCACAGGGCGAGCAGCACGCCACTGCGCCGCAGCGCCCGGCCGCCGTCCGCGGCGCTCTCGGTGTCACGGGTGGCCCGGACCTGGAAGAGTACGACGACGACCGTGTTGAGCACGAGGGTCCAGGCGATGACTGCCCGGGGGATGCCGTCGTGTGCGAGCAGCCACAGCGGCACTCCGGCCGTCAGCACCGTCACATGCAGGCTGACCAGTGAGTTCAGTGTGGTCAGTACGGCGAACCGGCGGTCCCGGAAGACACTGAGCCGCTGCCGCAGGGGAAGCGGCAGCGGGCGCCCGCCGCCCTCGGACGGCGCGGCCACCGCAGGGCGCAGCCGGGTGACGAGGACGGCGGCAAGCAGGAAGGAGAGGGAGTCGGCGTACAGGACGAGCAGGTAGACGAGGTCGTCGTCGGGCAGCAGCGCCGCCCCGGCCACGAGCCCGCCCAGCGCCAGGCCCAGGTTCTGCAGCGACCGGGCGCGCCCCATGGCACGGACCCGCTGTTCCTTGCCGACGGCGGTCCCGAACAGGCCCTGGACCAGCGGGGAGGCGCCGCGGTCGGCCACCGCGAGCAGCGAGACGACACACAGGAACGGCAGGAAGCCGGACGCGAACGGATAGCAGAGGAGCAGCGCCCCCCGCACCAGATGGGCGGCGATCAGCATGCGCCGCGGGCCGACACGGTCCGCGAGGATCCCGACGGGCACCAGGGACAGGAAGGACAGGGCACCGGCGACGGAGAGCCCGATGCCCACCTGGCCGCTGCCGAGGTCCAGGTAGCGGGTGAAGAAGATGACCGACACGGCCATGTAGAGCCCGCTGCCCAGGGCGTCGACGAAGACGGCGACGAGCAGGGTGACCGCCCCGCCGGACAGCCGCCCCCGCCGCGCCGCGTCCGCTCCCTGTGTCATGCCGCTCCCGCCCAGTAGCCCAGTAGCCCAGTAGCCCGGTGGTCCGTGGCCGTCAGTAGTAGTCGCGCATCAGGTCGTCCACCCAGTCCGGCTGGACGACCTCCTCGCGCGGGCCGAACTGCCGCAGATACGGCTTGATGTCGAGCACGGGGGTGCCGTCCACGGCGTCGAGACCCATGACGTGCAGGTCGAGACCGTCGGTCCGCAGCAGCCGGCAGCGTGAGACGCCGAGCCGGTTGGGGCGGTTCTTGCCGCGCTGGGCGAAGATCCCCGCCGACGGCCACTCCGGGTTGTTCCGGGGGTGGCGCGCGCCCTCCTGCACCTTGTGCGGCGGGACGCGGTGGAAGCGGAAGACGACTTCGAGGTGGGAGAAGGAGTCGAGGCCGAGCACCGCGTCCGTGCCGAACCGGTCGGCGTCGAGCCGGATGACGGAGGCGACGGGACCCCAGTCGTCGTCGACGATCTCCCGGCGGTCGCTGTGCACGTACGCGACCGGTACGACGTCGGTGATCGCCCCGGCCGCCCCGGCCGCCCCGGTCTCGGTCGTCGCGGTCGCCCCGAGCCCGCTCCCCGCGTCTCCTGTCCGCGGGGTCCACACCTCGTCCCGTACGAGCAACTCGCCCGCGGGGGCGCGCTGGACCGCGAGGTAGATGTCCTCGGCGGGGACCCGCAGCAGGCCCGCGAGCCGCTCCTGGAGCAGCCGCAGCAGTCGGCCGACCCGGTCCCTGTCGTAGCTCTCCTTGCACACGACGAGGCCGACAGGCGCGGTGGCACCCTCGCTCCCGTTCCACTCGGGCCGGTGGAAGGATCCGGGCTCCAGCCGCTGCCACCACAGCCAGCACTGGCCGCGGTCGAGTCCGAGCAGCGTCGTCACGTCGTCGGACAGCTTCTCCAGCGCCGCCGCACCCGGACTCGGAGCCGGTGAGAACAACCTGATGACGGGCATGTCAGCGGCTCCCCGTGAGCGGCTTGACCCCGATCACCATGCAGGTGCGTACGGGGATGAGGTACTCGTCGCCGTCCTGGCGGATGCCCAGCGCCTCCCGGTGCGGGGCGGGGGCCTCGGCCAGCCGGCGGCGGATGGCCTCCTCGGCCTCGGCGCCGGACGAGGCGATCTCGCACCACCGTTTGACGGGCACCCCGGTGCGGCTCTCGGACTGCGAGCCCCGGGCCACCGGGACGTTCAGCCCGGCGTCGAGCAGGAAGCGGGTCCACTCGGCGAGGGTGTAGCTGCGCCGGTGCGTCGGGTCGTGCAGGATCTCCAACGCGTGGTTGAGGGCGTCGATCTCGGGTTCGTCGTGTCCTTCGAGGTCGATGACGGCCAGCCGCCCGCCGGGGCGCAGCAGCCGGGCCATCTCGGCCACCGCCCGCGGTATGTCCCGGAAGTGGTGCGGGGCGAGACGGGAGACGACGAGATCGAAGGAGGCGTCGGGGAAGGGGAGTTCCTCGGCGTGGGCCTCGACGGTCTCGACGGGAGCCCCGCGTTCGGCGGCGAGCCGGCGGAAGGACTCCAGCATGTTGGGCGCCGGGTCCACCCCGACCAGCCGGGCGGGCCGCTCTCCGGCGAACGACAGGGCCAGGTGGCCGGCTCCGCAGGCCACGTCGCAGATGGCGCTGCCCGTCTGCGGGCCAAGCGTCTCGTGCAGGGCCTCCATCGTGGGGCTGGAGCGGTGCACCTCGCTGGTCGCGAAGTTCTCGGCGATCTTGTCGAATCGCTGACTGGAGAGCATCTCGTACGCTGCCTTCTGCTAGATCTGCCGACGGGTGCGGGTCACGGGTGCGGGTCATGGGTGAGGGTTACGGGCGGTGCGTCAGCCGGGGCCGCCGCCCACCAGGGTGGTGAGCGCCGGGACCGGGTCCGCGCGGGCAACGGAGTCGGGGCCGCAGGGCTGGAGAGTGTGGCCGAGCCCCTCGAGTACGTGCACGCCGACCTCGATGGAGCGCCGGCCGATCACCCGGCCCGCCGACCAGTCGCCGTACACGCCGGGGTCGAACACCGCGGGCGGCAGGGAGCCGTCCGCGTCCGTCACGTATCCGACGAGGTCGAGGCTGCCGTAGACCAGGTCGAGCGAGGTGAGGCGGGAGGTGAGGAAGGCGTCCTCCTCGACGACGGTGCCCACCAGGACCACCCGCGCCGCCCTGCGCGGTGTGCCGCTCTCCAGCAGACGCAGCAGCGCCTGCCCGCCCAGCGAGAAGCCGATCAGGGCGAGCGGTCCGCGCATCAGGTGACCGTGGGCGTAGAGCAGTTGGGAGATCCGGTCGGCGCGGGCCCGCTGGTCGGCGGCGGTCGAGGGCGTCCCGGGGGCCCGCACGGGCATGTCGCACTGCAGGACCTGGGCGCCGCCGGCCACCAGGCTCCGGGTGAGCGCGTCCAGCAGCCGGTCGTCGCGTCCGTCGCCGTCCACCGCCGCCACGCTTCCGGGGCCCGCGAGCAGGACCGTCGCGTTCGCCGGGCCGGCCGGGAAGGACCGCATCGTGCGGTAGGCCGCGCCGGCCGGGTCCCTGCGCCACTGGATGCGCCGATGCGTGGTCGTGGTCACCGGGTCACCTGCGGCAGACGGCCTCGGCGAAGCCGCCGACGCGCTGGTGGAAGTAGACGCTGATGATCTCCTCGTGCAGCGCCTCGCCGTCCAGGGTGGGCAGCACGCTCTCCGGCGCGCCCGGCACGGGTTCCACGAGTTCGCGTGCCATCAGGTCGGCGAAGACGGAGGCGAACGGCTCGTCGCGGAACAGCTCGACGCCGAACCGGCGGCGGAACCGCGCCGCGTCGATGGGCTGGTTCGCCTTGAACGCGAAGCCGAGGACCATGCCGATGGCCTCATGTCCCGTCAGGCGCCGCCCGGGAGCGAGCGGCAGACCCGGCCCGTCCTTGAGGCGGCGCGCGTAGCCGGAGATGTCGGCGACGTTGTGGGTCTGCACCACGGTGTCCCCGCCGCCGGTGAGCCAGCCGTAGGCACCGGGGCCGTAGGCGATCATCGAGTCGTGGCGCTGCCACTTGTTGCGCGAGACGCGGGGGATGTTGCCGTCCGGGTAGACGCCGGGCCGGTTCCACCAGCCGCAGGGGCTCGGGCGGTAGCCGCCGTCGAGCAGCAGCTCCACGACGGCCTCGCGCATCGCGTACGTCTCGCCGAGCGTGGGGAAGAGGTCCTGCTCCCGCAACCGGCTCTTGACGCTCTCCACGTTCCACAGGGCGCGGTTGCCGATCCCCATCCCGGCCCGGTCCGCGTTGCGCAGCCGGTAGATGGTGATGGTGGGCACTTCGAGGTCGATCAGCCGCCGGATGTCGTCGGCGACCTTCGCGGCGCTCTGGTGCGGCAGCCCGAACATCATGTCGACGTTGTACGGCCTGCCGGTGGCCCGGAGTTTCTCGATGGCCCGCACCGACATGACGGCGTCGTGGCCGCGCCCGGCGAAGGCGTTGACCTCGCTCTGCAGGGACTGGACGCCGACGCTGAAGCGGTTGAAGCCGATCTCCCGGGCCTCGGCGAGCTCGTCCTGCTGGAAGTTGTCCGGGTTGCCCTCCAGGCTGATCTCGCAGTCGTCGGAGAGCGTGTAGTGGGCGCGTACATGGCCGAGCAGGCGTGCCAGTTGCTCGGTGCCGAGCAGGGAGGCGGTGCCGCCGCCGAGATATACGGACTCGATCACGGCGTCGGACAGCCAGGGGGAGTGGGCGAGCCCGCGCGTGGACTCGTCGAGCAGCAGGTCGGTCCAGATCCGCGGGGCGGCGTCGCCCTCGGGGCCGTCGGGGACCTTGCGCTTGACGTAGTTGCAGAAGTGGCACACGTACTTGCACAGCGGGACGTGGAAGTAGAGGTGCGCGGGCCGTCCGGCACCCGGGTGGTGACGCAGGGCGTGCGCGACCTCCGAAGGGGACAGCGTCTGACCGTAGTTGGCCGTGACGTTGATGTTGTACTCGTCCTGGCCGATGTTCAGCGCGGGGTTCTCCCGGAGCAGCCGCGCGAGTCCTGTGCCGGGGCGCAGCGCGGTACTGCCGGCCGAAACAGCCGTCTTGCTCATCGCGACCTCGTCTCCGTGAAGCCTTCTGTGCGGGCGGCGTTGGACAGGGATCCCCGGGTCGTCCGGCCGGGCCGCGTCGTCGGGCCGCGTCGTCGGGCCGCGTCGTCGGGCCGCGTCGTCGGGCCGGGTGGTCGGGCCGGTCGGTCGGGGAGGTACGGATGGCGCTCGGTGAGCGGCCCCTCCCGGCCCGCCCCTCAGCGGGTCGGGAAGGCGGTCCACCACTGTGCGGTCGGTTGTGCGGTCCGTCCGCGAGGACGTGACGAGGTCCCCTCAGACCTCGACCTCGATGACCGTGGGCTCCGTGATGTTGGTGCTCTCCACCAGCGTCTCGGCGGGCGCGGTGGCGTTGGCGGCGCCGACGGCGCTCAGGGTCACGCCTTCCTGCCCCGGCTCCAGATGGATGCGGATGACCTTCTTGTCTTCGGGCTTCTCTTCGGGCATGCCGGTGTTCCCTTCGGTTCGGGCGGAGCCGGTGGCGCCGCCGCGGACGGGGACCCGCTCACGTCGTCGGGAGCGGGAGCTTGGTGGGGCCCGGCGGATCGGCCGGCCGTGACGGGCGCGGCGTCAGCGTCAGGCGTACGTTGTTCTGCTTGCGGGCCCGCCAGTAGCGGCCGGCGCGCAGCGTGAACTCCTGCAGGTACTCGGTGGCGCCGCAGCCCTTCGGGTCGCCGGTGATGTTCCGGGCCAGCGGCGGGCAGCGGAACTGGCACCAGATGTCCTCCTGGGCCACCGGGCACACCCCGCACACGGAGTGGTCGCTGAACCGGATGTCGCGGAACTCGTCGAAGCCGTTCTCCCAGATGTCCGCGAACGGCCGCCCGGTGATGTTCCCGGCCCGGTAGAGCTGTCCCGACATGCAGTTGCTGCACGGGTAGACGTCGCCGCGGCTGTTGACGTAGACGACCGAGCGGCCGCACTTCTCCTGGCCGACGGCGCGTTCGAGGCGCTGGCAGAACTGGACGGTGTCGACGCCGCGGATCTCGTCCGCGGCGCGCCGTTCCGGGGGACCCGTGGGCCTCCTCCCGGGCTCGGCCTGGGAACCGGTCCCGGGCTCAGAACCGGTCCCGGGCTCCAGGTCCGGTTCGGTGGAGTAGCGGTCCATGCAGCGCCGGTAGACCTCGAAGACCTCGTCCACGTCCTCCGGGCGCAGCAGCATGTCCGGGTGGAGCAGCGCGCGGCCCACCGGGTGGGTCTCCAGCCACTGGGGCCTCGGGTAGCCGCGCTCGGCGCACCACTCGAAGATCTCCTCCGCGTCCTGGATGTTGTCCCGGTGGACGGAGATGGCGGTGCGGAACACGTGCCCGTGGGCGCGCATCATCTCGAAGGCGCGCTCCAGCTTGGGGAAGTCCATCTTCCCGCGGACCGTGCGCTCGGGGTCGGCGGTGTCGAAGCTGATGAAGAAGGACTGGCCGGGCGGGATCGCCGCCAGCCGCTCCTCGGTGACGAGCAGGCCGTTGGTGAAGATCTGCGTGCTGAACGGCTTGCTGCGGGCGTGGCGGATGATCTCGACCGCGTCCCGGTGGGAGAAGATCTCGCCGCCGGTCAGGAACACCTGGAGGACGCCCATGTCGGCGAAGTCGTCGAGGAGTTCCTTGATGCGCGGGGTGGAGATCTCGTCGGGCCGCTTCAGCGCGGAGTCCGCGTAGCAGTGCTTGCAGCGCAGGTTGCAGAGGTTCGTGGTCTCCACGAAGGCGATGGCGGGGGCGGGCAGATGGAACCGGTCCAGCGTCACCAGGGGGTCGCTGAGCGCGTGGGTCATCAACTCCTCGGAGGACACGGGCTGTCCGGAGTTGTGGAGCCGGATGAGCTCACGCGCCGAGGCGGCCAGGAACTCGACGTGCCCGCCTGGCAGCAGCGCGACGAGCCCGCCTTCGTTCACCTGGAAGGGGATCTTCTGCACGGTCTTCTGCACGAGCCCTGCCTCTCCTGATCACGTGGTCACGGGACGGCGGAACAATCAAGCCACATCAAGTCAACGTGCGTTGAACTCATGTTGTGATGAACTCTACGAAGGATGAATAGTCTTGGCAAGGGGTGGGGACGCGACCTCGTCCGGGGATGCCGGAGGCGGGGGAGGCGGGGAAGAAGCGGCACAGCGTGATCGATAGCCTTCTGGGGGAGCGGGAGGAGAAGACCCTTGGCGCAAACTCCCCGGAATCCGCAAAAGGCAAGGTGAGAGGCCCTATGTTCACCACTCGACCCACCCTCCAGGGCACCTTCGGAATGGTGTCCTCCACCCACTGGCTGGCCTCGCAGTCGGCCATGGCGGTACTGGAGGGCGGGGGCAATGCCTACGACGCCGCCGTCGCCGGTGCCTTCGTGCTGCACGTCGTCGAGCCGCACCTCAACGGGCCCGCCGGAGAGGCGCCGATCCTGCTCGCCCCGGCGGACGGCGAGGTACGGGTGCTGTGCGGACAGGGCGTGGCGCCGGCCGGGGCGACGATCGCGCACTACAAGGGGCTCGGCCTGGACCTCGTCCCCGGCACCGGGCCTCTCGCCGCCGCCGTGCCCGGTGCCTTCGACGCCTGGCTGCTCCTGCTGCGCGACCACGGCACCAGGTCACTGGCCGAGGTGCTGAAGTACGCCATCGGCTACGCCGAGCACGGGCACGCGCCCGTGGAGCGCGTCGCGGACACCGTCGAGACCGTCCGGGAGCTCTTCGAGACCGAGTGGACGTCCTCCGCCGAGGTCTACCTGCCGGGCGGCCGACCGCCCCGCCCCGGCGAGCTGTTCCGCAACCCCGCCCTCGCCGCGACCTGGAAACGGCTGCTCGCGGAGGTCGCCGCCGCCGGGGACCGGGAGGCGGAGATCGACGCGGCTCGGGAGGTCTGGCGCACCGGGTTCATCGCCGAGGCCCTCGTACGGCAGGCAGGCCGGCCCACCATGGACACCAGCGGCGAACGCCACACCGGCACCCTGACCGCCGCCGACCTCGCCGGCTGGTCCGCCCACTACGAGGCCCCCGCGACCTACGACTGGAACGGCTGGACCCTGTGCAAGGCCGGCCCGTGGAGCCAGGGCCCCGTCCTGCTCCAGCAGTTGGCGCTGCTCCCGCCCGAACTGCCCGCCTACGGATCCGCCGACTACGTCCACCTGCTCGTCGAGGGCTGCAAGCTCGCCATGGCCGACCGGGAGGCCTGGTACGGCGACGCGCACGGCGCGGACGAGGTGCCCCTCGACGACCTGCTGTCGCCGCGGTACAACGCGGCACGGCGGGCGCTCGTCGGTGACAAGGCGTCCTTCGAACTGCGGCCCGGCGCTCCGGGTGGGCGCGCCCCCCGGCTCAGCGCGCACGCGCTCGTCGCGGCCGTGGAGGGCGAGGGCCTCGACGCCCTGGGAATCGGCGAGCCGACGGTCGCCAAGAGCCCGACGTCCCCCGTGCCGGGCGAACCGAACGTGCCGGGTGAACCGGACGTCGCCGCCGACGGGGGCACCCGCGGCGACACCTGCCACCTCGACATCGTGGACCGCTGGGGCAACATGGTCTCGGCCACGCCCAGCGGCGGCTGGCTCCAGTCCAACCCCGTCGTACCCGAACTGGGCTTCCCGCTCGGCACCCGGCTCCAGATGACCTGGCTGGAGGAGAACCTGCCCAACTCACTCACCCCCGGCCGCCGCCCGCGCACCACGCTCACCCCGTCCCTCGCCCTGCGCGACGGGGTGCCCGTCATGGCGTTCGGCACGCCCGGCGGCGACCAGCAGGACCAGTGGCAACTGCACTTCTTCCTCGCGGTCGCACTGCGGGCACAGGTGCGCGGCGGCCTCGACCTCCAGGGCGCCGTCGACGCCCCGAACTGGCACAACGACAGCTTCCCCGGTTCCTTCTTCCCGCGCGGCATGCGGGCGGGAAGCGTCACCGTGGAGTCCCGGATGCCGGCCGAGGTCGTCGAGGAGCTGCGGCGCCGCGGCCACGACGTCACGGTGGGCGAGGCGTGGTCGGAGGGCCGCCTGTGCGCCGTCGCGCGGGACCCGCGGACGGGCGTGCTGTCGGCGGCGGCGAACCCGCGCGGCATGCAGGGCTACGCGGTCGGCCGCTGACCGGCACGCTCGCGCGCACCGGGTGTTCGTGTCGATTCCACCCGGAGTACCCCACCCGGGTGGGGATTGTCAGTGGCGCGTGCTCTCATGGAGCCATGATCGAGAACAACGAAACCATCGACGAGTTTCTCGCCCGGCACACCGACGACGTGGAGGAGGCCGTCCGCAAGGCGGCCGCTCAGGAGATCATGCCGCGCTGGCGCCGGCTCGCGGCACACGAGGTCGACCAGAAGGCCGGCCCGCACGACCTGGTGACCGACGCCGACCGCAAGGCCGAGCTGTACCTCACCGAGGTCCTCGCCGACCTGCTCCCGGGCTCGGTGGTGGTCGGCGAGGAGGCGGTGCACGCGAACCCCGTGTCGTACGAGGCGATACGCGGCGACGCGCCGGTGTGGATCATCGACCCGGTCGACGGGACACGCCAGTTCGTGCGCGGCGAGGAGGGCTTCTGCACGCTGGTCGCGCTCGCCCGCCACGGAGTCGTCCACGCCTCCTGGACCTACGCCCCCGCCGACGACCGGCTCGCCACGGCCGTACGGGGCCGGGGCGCCTTCCTGGACGGCGAGCGGCTGTACGCCGGACCGCCCGAGCCCGGCCGCGACCTGCGCATCGCCACCTCCCACCCGGACTACACGACGGACGAGCAGAAGCGCGACCTGCTGACCCTGCGCACCCCGGGCGTGGCACCCCGCCCCTGCGGCTCGGCCGGCCTGGAGTACCTCGCGGTCGCCCGCGGCGAATCCGACGCCACTGCGTTCTCCTGGGAGGCCGCGTGGGACCACGCCGCGGGACTCCTCCTGGTCGAAGAGGCGGGCGGCACCCACCTGACCCGTACGGGCGAGCCCTTCCGCATCACCGGTGACAATGACCTGCCGTTCACCGCGGCCCGCGACGCGGCCACCGCCCGCCGGGTGGTGGCACTGCTGTCGGGCCAGGCCTGATTCCCGTCGTCCGGGACGGCCGGGGCCCCGCGCCCGCGCGCTGTCGGACCCCGGGCATATCCTGATCCCGAGTGGCCATCGGCTGACGAAGGGGTCCCAAGGTGCCGTCGATGCTCGATGCGGTCGTAGTGGGTGCGGGGCCGAACGGACTGACCGCAGCCGTGGAGCTGGCCCGCCGCGGCTTCTCGGTCGCCGTGTTCGAGGCCCGGGGCACCGTGGGCGGCGGCGCGCGCACGGAGGAGCTGACCCTGCCCGGCTTCCGGCACGACCCGTGCTCCGCCGCGCACCCGCTCGGCATCAACTCACCCGCCTTCCGAGACCTCCCCCTGGAGCGGTACGGCCTGGAGTGGCTGCACGCGAAGCTCCCCATGGCGCACCCCTTCCCGGACGGCTCGGCCGCCGTGCTGTCCCGGTCGGTCGGCGAGACGGCCGCCTCCTTCGCCGCGCGCGACGCGGGCGCGTACCGCAGGCTCGTCGAGCCCTTCCTGCCCCGGTGGGACACCCTGGCCCGCGACTTCATGTCCCTGCCGCTCACCTCCCTGCCCCGCGACCCGGTCACCCTCGCCCGGTTCGGACTGGTCGGCCTGCCCCCGTCGACGTGGCTGATGCGCCGCTTCCGCGACGAGAGGGCCAAGACCCTCTTCGCCGGCCTCGTCGCACACGTCATGGCCCCGCTCGGCGGCTTCGCCACCGGAGCCATAGGCCTGGTCTTCGCGCTGGCCGCACACGCCCGCGGCTGGCCCGTGGCCCGCGGCGGCTCCCAGGCCGTCTCCGACGCCCTCACCGCCTACCTCAAGACCCTCGGCGGCACCGTCCACACCGACTACGAGATCAAGCGCCTCGACGACCTGCCGCCCGCGCGGGCATACGTCTTCGACACCTCGCCCACCGCCCTGGCCCGCATCGCCGGCCTCGGCAACCACTACGCGAACTACCGGTACGGCCCCGGCGCCTTCAAGATCGACTACGCGCTGGACGGCCCCGTCCCCTGGACCGCCGAGGAACCCCGCAGCGCCGGCACCGTACAGATCGGCGCCGACAGCGCGGAGATCGGCGCCGCCCTGGACGCGGCCTCCGGCACGAACCGCGCGCCCGAGCGGCCGTTCCTCATCACCGTGCAGCCCAGCGTCGCCGACCCCACCAGGGCCCCGGCCGGCCAGCACGTCTTCTGGGCCTACGGCCATGTCCCCAACGGCTGGACCGGCGACCTCACCGACGCCATAGAACGCCAACTGGAGCGCTTCGCCCCCGGCTTCCGCGACCGCGTCCTCGCCCGCGCCACCGCCGGCCCGCCCGAACTCGCCGCCCGCAACGCCAACTACGTCGGCGGCGACATCTCCTCCGGCGCGGCCTCCGGCCTCCAACTCCTCCTGCGCCCCAAGCTGTCCCTGTTCCCGTACTCCACCCCGCACCCGGCCGTCTTCATCTGCTCCTCGGCCACCCCGCCGGGCCCCGGCGTCCACGGCATGTCGGGCCACAACGCGGCGAAGGCCGTCTGGCGCAGACTCCGCCAGACCTGACCCCGAACGCGAACGACAACCGAGCGGAGCGAGGTCCGGCCATGCCCACCATCACCCTCGTCCAGGGCGACATCACCCGCGAGAGCGCCGACGCGATCGTCAACGCCGCCAACTCCTCCCTCCTCGGCGGAGGCGGCGTCGACGGCGCCATCCACCGGCGCGGCGGCCCCTCGATCCTCGCCGAGTGCCGCAGGCTCCGCGCGGGACACCTCGGCAAGGGCCTGCCCACCGGCCGTGCGGTCGCCACCACCGCGGGCGACCTGGACGCGCGCTGGGTGATCCACACGGTCGGCCCGGTGCACAGCACCACCGAGGACCGCTCCGCCCTCCTCGCCTCCTGCTACCGCCAATCCCTCCGCGTCGCCGACGAGTTGGGCGCCCACACGGTCGCCTTCCCGGCCATCTCCACCGGCGTCTTCCACTGGCCCCTGGACGACGCGGCCCGCATCGCCGTCGAAACGGTACGAGCCACCGACACGTCGGTCACGGAGGCCCGTTTCGTCCTCTTCGACGACCGGGCGTACGAGGCGTTCGCGGCCCGGACCGGCTGAGGGCGGTGGGAGCACGCCCTCAGCGCGTGCTCCACTTCTGATTGTCCCGGCCGTTGCACTCCCAGAGGTGGAGCCTGGCGCCGTTGCCGGTCTTCTGGTCGACGACGTCCACGCACTTGTTGGCCTGCACATTGACCAGGTCCTTGGGTCCGGCCAGGATGAACTGCTGGGCCGGGTTGCCGCTGCACACCGCGACCTGGACCACCGTTCCGTTGGCCGTGCCGCCCCAGGTCGCGTCCATGCACAGGCCCATCGACCGGATCGTGCCGTCGGAACGGAAGTCCCACTTCTGCCAGTTCTTGCCGTTGCAGTCCGCGATCTGCAGCGGCGCGCCGTCTCTCCACTTGTGTCCCGCCACCTCGATGCAGCGGTTCGAGGCGTGGCCGTAGATGGTCGTGCCGGGGGCGACGGTCTCGGGGGCGGCCTCGGTACCGGGCTTCTCCTCGCTGCCCCCGCCCGACGTCTCCTTCGCGGGATTCTCGGGCTTCTTGGGGGGCGACGCCTCTTCGTCGTCGCCGTCGTCCTTCGGCTCCCGGGTGGCCGGCTGCTGCGTCTGCGGCTGCTCGGCGGGCGCGGACTCGGCGGTACTGGGCAGGGTCTGCGGGGTCGCGCCGGCGCTGGGGGCGAGCGCGGCGCCCGCCTGCTGGGTCTGCTCGGTGGCACTCGTACGGACCTGCGGCTTGTACGCGAACCAGATCATCACGAACGCGATCGCGAGCGCGACGAAGATACCGAAGAAGGTCGCAAGCCAGCGCGGCAGGAAACCCCGCTGCACGTAGGTGCCCTCGACATCGGTGGGGTCGACGCCGGAACGCCGCACCGCCAGCTTGTACGGCCGTTCCTCCTTCGCCCCGAACCAGATGAGCTGCTTCGGCTTCAGCGTCGTCTCCACGAACGCCGCACGCCCCGGCTCGATCTGTACGTTCGACGGCCGGATCTCGTACGACAGATGGTCACCGGTGTCGCTGCCCGCGACGGACGCCGTGACCTTCGTGTTGCCGAGGTTGTCCACCGCCAGCTTGGGCCGGCCACGGAAGCGCCCCTTCACCGTCGGCGGCACCAACTCGGCCCGCACCTCGGTGAACGAGGTGATCGTGAGGTTTCCCTCCGGCACCGTCACCGCGTCCGGATGTTCCGTCGGTGTGATCCGCACGGCGTAGGGGTTCGGACCGGCCGCCGCGTCCGGGGTACGAGGCGGCGCGAAGGTCAGCTCCACGGTGCCGGTCGTGCCGGGATACAGGCGCAGGGTCTGTGGCTCGACCGTCATCCAGGGCGCCACGTCACCGACGGGCTCGAACCGGTACTCGTCCACCACGTCGCCGGTATTACGCACCCGCAGCCGTACGCGCGTACTGCTGCCGGGGTCCACTGTCGCGGACGCGGGCTCCACGGAAGTCCACAGGCTCACAGGGAGACGTTACGTGGTGATCGCGTCGCCGACAGGAGCCCTTGGGGCAGTCCGGGGTGCCCCAACGGCCCTTGTCTCATGACCGGCCGTCCTGAAGACAGCCACCCTCACCAGGAACGAACAAACTCCGACGGGGTAATTGATTCGGTTGTGTTCGGGTTCTAGGGTGTGCCTGACTCAGTAGTCGCCGCGTCACCGGCAGTTGTGAATCCCCACTCTCTCAACTGCATTCACAGCACCGTGCGTTGAGCCGCCCCCGAAGCCCACGGAAGGCCACGGTCATGCCGCACTCGCCCGTGTCACCCGCCGGATCACCGGCCCGCCCGCCCCACCGGACCCGCCCGGTCGTCAGCCGACGCCGCCTCCTGGAGGGCGGGGCCGCCGTCCTCGGCGCGCTCGCCCTGTCCGCGTCGCCCCTCGCCGCGCACGCGGCCGGGCGGCGGGCGGCGGCCGACGAGCCCCCGGAGTGGAACGACTTCGGTGTCTTCCGGCTCGGCACCGAACCGCCGCACACCACGCTCACGCCCTACGCGGACGTCGAGCAGGCCCTCGACGGCGACCGCACCCGCTCGCCCTACCGGCTGAGCCTCGACGGCACCTGGAAGTTCGCCTACGCCGACCGTCCCGAGGACCGCGACACCGACTTCCACCGCACCGACGTGGACGACGGGGACTGGGAGACCATCCCGGTCCCGTCCGTGTGGCAGCTTCACGGCCACGACTTCCCGATCTACCTGAACATCACCTACCCGTACTGGGGCCCCAACGGCCTCGGCGAGGACCCGCAGCCGCCCGCCGCGCCGACCCGCTACAACCCGGTCGGCCAGTACCGGCGCACCTTCACCGTCCCCCGCGACTGGAAGGGCCGCCGCACCTTCCTCCACTTCGAGGGCGTCAAGTCCGCACACTACGTGTGGATCAACGGCGAGCTGGTCGGCTACGACGAGGACTCCTACACCCCCTCCGAGTACGACGTCACCGACCACCTCAAGCCCGGCACCAACCAGATCGCCGTCGAGGTGTACCGCTACGCCGACGGCGACTGGCTGGAGGACCAGGACATGATCCGGCTGAGCGGCATCTTCCGCTCGGTCCACCTGTACTCCACGCCGGCCGTGCACCTGCGCGACTTCAAGCTGGACACCCCGCTCGACGACACCTACACCGGCGCCGAACTGGCCGTCACCGCGAGCGTGCGGGCGTACGGCGAGGGCGGCACCGGCCGCTACACCGTCGAGACCCGGCTGTACGACGCGCGCGGCCACGCCGTCTGGTCCCGGCCGCTGGAGCAGCCCGTCGACATCGGTTCGGCGGGCGCCGGTGAGGACGTCACCGTACGCGCCGCCAAGGCCGTGTCGAAGCCGAGGCTCTGGTCGGCCGAGCACCCGGACCTCTACACGGCCGTGCTGCGCCTGCGGGACCCGGCGGGCAAGGTGGTCGAGACCCTGTCCCACCGGGTCGGCTTCCGCGAGTTCGCGCTCAGGGACGGGCTGATGCGGATCAACGGCGAGCCCGTCTCCTTCCGCGGCACCAACCGGCACGAGATGCACCCCTCCCGCGGCACCGCGCTCAGCCGCGAGGACATGGTCAAGGACATCGAGATCATCAAGCGGATGAACATCAACAGCGTCCGCACCTCGCACTACCCCAACAACCCGTACTGGCTGGAACTGGCCGACGAGTACGGCCTCTACCTCGTCGACGAGACCAACCTCGAGACCCACGGCATCCGCGACGAGTACCCCGGCGACCACCCCGACTGGACCGAGGCCTGCGTGGCCCGCGCCCAGAACATGGTCCACCGCGACAAGAACCACGCCTCGGTCGTCATCTGGTCCCTCGGAAATGAGGCGGGCGGCGGCTCCACCTTCACCGCCATGCACGACTGGATCCGCTCCTACGACACCACCCGCGTCATCCAGTACGAGGGCGACGACCGCCCCGGCATCAGCGACATCCGCTCGAACATGTACGACAGCCCGCAGCGCGTCGAGCAGCGGGCCGCGGACACGTCCGACACCCGGCCGTACGTCATGATCGAGTACGCGCACTCGATGGGGAACTCCACCGGCAACTTCAAGAAGTACTGGGATGTCGTGCGCGCCCACGACGTGCTCCAGGGCGGCTGGATCTGGGACTTCGTCGACCAGTCCCTCTACACGCCCGTCCCCGCCCGCACCCTCCTCACCGAGGCCGGACCGGCCGGACTGCGCGGCGAGATCCTCGCCACCCGCGGCACCCTCGACCGGGACAAGGGCCTGTCCGGCATCACGGTCTTCGAGCGCGACGACAGCCTCGACCTCACCGGCTCGCTGACCCTGGAGGCCTGGGTCACCCCGGACGTGACGGGCTACCACCAGCCGATCCTGGCCAAGGGCGACACCCAGTACGCGCTGAAGCAGAACGGCCGGACACTGGAGTTCTTCATCCACTCCGAAGGGCAGTGGATCACCGCGAACTGGGACGTGCCGGACGACGACTGGACCGGACGCGAGCACCACCTCGGGGGCGTCTTCGACGCGGACGCCGGGACCCTGACCCTGTACGTCGACGGCGTCGAGCGGGCCACCCGCACCACCGACCGGCGCCCCAGCAGCAACACCGCGCCCCTCGCGCTCGCCACCGACGCCGACAACCAGGTACGGGAGTTCAGCGGCACCATCCGCCGCGCCCGCGTCTACGCCCGCGCCCTCGGCGCCACCGAACTGGCCTCCGACGGCCGCGGTCCCGGCGACGACGGCGTGCGGTTCTGGTTCGACGCGGCCACCGTGAAGACCGGTACGAAGCGGCCCGGGGACAAGACGTTCCTCGCCTACGGCGGCGACTGGGGCGACAACCCCAACGACGGCGCCTTCGTCGCGGACGGCATCGTCACCGCCGACCGCGGCCACACCGGCAAGGCCGCCGAGGTCAAACGCGTCTACCAGGCCGTCAACGCCGCCCGCGGCCCCGGCGGCGACCCCGGCGCGGTCACCCTCACCAACGAGTACCTGTTCACCAACCTCCGGGAGTTCGACGGCCGGTGGGAACTCGTCGCCGACGGAAAGGCCGTACGGCGCGGGAAACTGACCCGGGACCAACTGGACGTGGCGCCGCGGTCGAGCAAGGACATCACCGTCCCCGTCCGGCTGCCGGGCGACCCCGGCCCGGGCACCGAGTACTTCCTGGAACTCTCCTTCACCACCAAGGAGTCCACCCCGTGGGCCGAGGCCGGCTTCGAGGTGGCCCGGCAGCAGCTCCCCGTCGAGACCGGCGCCCCCGCCGTGACCCCGGCCCGCCTGCGGAGCGTCCCGGCCCTGCGCCACGAGGACCGCGACAAGGACGTCAGGGTCAGGGGCAGGGGCTTCTCGGTCACCGTCGACAAGAGCACCGGCACCATCACCTCCTACGAGGCCAAGGGCACCCGCCTGATCACCTCCGGGCCCGTGCCCAACTTCTGGCGGGCGCCCACCGACAACGACAAGGGCAACGGCCAGCACACCCGCAACCAGACCTGGCGCGACGCGGGCGCCCGCCGCGAGGTCACGGACGTCGCCGTGCGCACCCTCGGCGACCGGGCCGTCGAGATCAAGGTCACCGGCACACTGCCCACCACGGCCGAGTCGGCGTACACCACCACGTACACGGTGTTCGGCAACGGCGAGATCAAGGTCGACAACACCCTGCACCCGGGCGCCGCGAACCTGCCCTACCTCCCCGAGGTCGGCACGATGCTGTTCCTGCCGCGCCGCCTGGACCGCCTGCACTGGTACGGCCGCGGCCCCGAGGAGAACCACTGGGACCGGAACGACGGCACGGACGTCGGCCTGTACTCCGGGACCGTCGCCGAGCAGTGGACGCCGTACATCCGCCCGCAGGAGAACGGCAACAAGACCGACGTCCGCTGGATCGCCCTCACCGACCGCCACGGCGTGGGCCTGCTCGCGTCCGGCGAACCCCTGCTGGAGGCCAACGCCTCCTTCCACACGCCGGAGGACCTGTCGGCCGGCGTACGCCACGACTACCAGCTCACCCCGAGGGACGAGGTCGTCCTGCGTCTGAACCACCGCCAGATGGGCGTCGGCGGCGACAACAGTTGGGGCGCGCACACCCACGACGAGTTCAAGCTCTTCGCCGACCGGGACTACGCGTACACCTACCGGCTGCGCCCGCTCACCGACGTCCGGGACGCGATGCGCGCCTCGCGGCGGCCGACGGCGACGCAGTAGGCGGCGAGTACGCAGGCGCGACGGCGGCCGAGTGGGGAGGAGCGGCGGCCGACGGGCACCGCGTGCACGTCGGCCGCGCGCAGACAACGCGATCCGCAGGATCCCAGGAAGCGTGACGTCCATGTCGGATTCCCGCCAGCCGCCGCCCGGCCGGTGGACCATCCTGGACGCATGCAGACGGGAATGCACACCGACACCGAGCGCTGCCTGCGCGCCGTCCGGTCGAAGGACGCGCGGTTCGACGGCTGGTTCTTCACGGCCGTCCTGACGACCGGAATCTACTGCCGGCCCAGTTGCCCGGTGGTACCGCCCAAGCCCGGGAACATGACCTTCCACCCGAGCGCCGCCGCCTGCCAGCAGGCCGGGTTCCGGGCGTGCAAGCGCTGCCGCCCCGACACCAGCCCCGGCTCTCCCGAGTGGAACATGCGCGCCGACCTCACGGCCCGCGCGATGCGGCTGATCGCCGAAGGCGTCGTGGACCGCGAGGGTGTACCCGGCCTCGCCGCCCGCCTCGGCTACAGCACCCGGCAGATCGAACGCCAGTTGCTCGCCGAGCTGGGCGCGGGCCCCCTCGCACTCGCCCGCGCGCAGCGCGCCCAGACCGCCCGGCTGCTCGTCGAGACGACCCCGCTGCCGATGGCGGACATCGCCTTCGCGGCCGGCTTCTCCTCCATCCGCACCTTCAACGACACGGTCCGCGACGTCTACGCGCTCTCCCCGAGCGAACTGCGCACCCGCGCCCCCAGAAGCCGCCTCGCCGGCACCACCCCCGGCACCCTGTCCCTCCGCCTCCCCTTCCGCAGCCCGCTCAACCCGGACAACCTCTTCGGCCACCTCGCCGCCACCGCCGTACCCGGCGTGGAGGAGTGGCGGGACGGCGCGTACCGGCGCACCCTGCGCCTCCCGTACGGTCACGGCATCGTGGCCCTCACCCCGAACCCCGACCACATCGCCTGCCGCCTCACCCTCAGCGACCTGCGCGACCTCACCGTCGCCATCAGCCGCTGCCGGCGCCTGCTCGACCTGGACGCCGACCCGGCGGCCATCGACGACCAACTGCGCGCCGACCCGCTGCTCGCGCCGCTCGTCGACAAGGCGCCCGGCCGGCGGGTACCGCGCACGGTGGACGAGGCGGAGTTCGCCGTACGGGCCGTACTCGGCCAGCAGGTCTCCACCGCCGCCGCCCGCACCCACGCCGCCCGCCTGGTCACCGCGCACGGAGATCCGGTGGACGACCCCGAGGGCGGGCTGACCCACATCTTCCCCTCGACCGAGGCGCTGGCGGCGGTGGACCCGGAGACCCTGGCGATGCCCCGGACCCGCCGGACCACCTTCACCACCCTCGTTGCCCACCTCGCCGACGGCTCCGTCAACCCGGGCGTCGAGAGCGACTGGGCCGAGACCCGCGCCCGGCTCCTCGACCTTCCCGGCTTCGGCCCCTGGACCGCCGACGTCATCGCCATGCGCGCCCTCGGCGACCCCGACGCCTTCCTCCCCACCGACCTCGGCATCCGCCGCGCCGCCGGCGAACTGGGCCTGCCCGCCACGCCGGCCGCGCTCACCGCCCGCGCGGCGGCCTGGCGGCCCTGGCGGGCGTACGCCGTCCAGTACCTGTGGGCGACCGACAGCCACCCGATCAACTTCCTGCCCGTATGAGGCCCGTCCGAGGAGTCGGCGTGAAACCCGTGAAGCAGTACACCGTGATCGACAGCCCCTACGGCGCCCTCACCCTCGTCGCCGAGGACGGCGTCCTGTGCGGCCTCTACATGACCGACCAGCGCCACCGCCCGCCGGAGGAGACCTTCGGCACGGCCGACGACGGGCCGTTCGCCGAGGCGGAGGACCAACTGACGGCGTACTTCGCCGGCGAGCTGAAGGAGTTCACTCTCGACCTGCGCCTGAACGGCACCCCGTTCCAGCGCACGGTCTGGGACCAGCTCCGGAAGATCCCGTACGGGGAGACCCGCACCTACGGCGAACTCGCCGGCGCCCTCGGCAACCCGGCCGCCTCCCGCGCCGTGGGTCTCGCCAACGGCCGCAACCCGATTGGCGTCATCGTCCCCTGCCACCGCGTCATCGGCGCGAGCGGCGGCCTCACCGGCTACGGCGGCGGCCTGGAACGCAAGCAGCGCCTGCTGGACTTCGAACGGGGGACGGCGGGACCGGTGCCGTTGTTCTAGGCAGATGTTCAGGACAAAACGCGTTGCCCGCGCGCCGCGGGGCCCGTTACGCTCACCGGACTTCGAAGACCAGGCTCTCTCGAACGATGCCGCAGATGGGGAGCAGGCCCGCGCACAGCGCGCGGAGCCACGGAGGGGCGGCGCCACTGTTTCGGCATGCCCTCCGGAGGACTACTCCCATGCACATCGGCCTCGGCCTTCCCATCGACGATCCCGCCCTGCTGCTGAGCTGGGCACGGCGCGCCGACGCGCTCCCCTTCAGCACGCTCGGCCTGCTCGACCGGCTCGTCTTCGACAACCCCGAGCCCCTCATCACCCTGGCGACCCTCGCGGGCGCCACCTCCCGTATCCGCCTCCAGACCGAGGTGCTGATCGCCCCGGTCCACAACACCGCGCTGCTCGCCAAGCAGACCGCGACCCTCGACCGGCTGTCGGGCGGCCGCTTCACGCTCGGCATCGGAGTCGGCGGCCGGGCCGACGACTGCCTGGCCGCCGGCATCGACCTCCACCGCCGGGGCCGCCGCCTCGACGAACAGATGGCCCTCCTGCGCCGGACCTGGAACGGCGAGCCCTACGCCCGGGACGTCGGACCGATCGGCCCCCGCCCCGCGACGCCGGGCGGGCCCGAGGTGCTGTTCGGCGGCTTCGCCCCGGCCGCCCTCGAACGGGTCGGCCGCTTCGGCGACGGATTCCTCGGCGCCGCGCTGCCCGCCGCGCACATGGCCGGGCTGTTCCGCGACGTCGAGGCGGTCTGGCGCACCCACGAGCGCCCCGGCCGGCCGCGCCTGGTCGCCCAGGCGAGCGTCGCCCTCGGCCCCGACGGCACGGTGGAGCGTGCCCGGCACAACCTGCTCGACTACTACGCGTTCACCGGGCGCGCCGAGTACATGGCCAAGGGCCTGCTCACCGCCGCGCACGAGATCCGCGGGGCCGTCGACGCCTTCCGCGACATCGGTGCCGACGAGGTCGTGCTCTACTGCTGGTCCTCGGACCTCGACCAGGTCGACCGTCTCGCCGACACCGTGTTCTGACCGGCTGTCCAGGTTCCTCAGCCCAGCCCGCGCAGCAGCTCGGGCAGGGCGGTGCCGATCGGCTCCCGGACCACCTCGTCGGCCAGGTCGTCGTACGGTGTCGGCTCGGCGTTGACGACGACCAGCCGGGCCCCGTGCTCGACGGCCACGCCGGCCAGTCCTGCGGCGGGATGCACCCGGAGGCTGGTGCCGACGGCGACGAACACCTGGCACGCCTTGCTGATGGCGAGCGCCTCGCCCATGACCACCGGGTCGAGGTGCTCGCCGAACATCACGGTCGCCGACTTCAGGATGCCGCCGCACTCCAGGCAGGGCGGGTCGTCCTCCCCGGCCTCGACCCGGGCGAGCGCGTCCTCCATCGGCCCCCGGGCACCGCAGCCCGTGCACACGTAGCCGCGCGCCGTGCCGTGCAGTTCGAGGACCTTGCGGGCGCTCACCCCGGCGAGCTGGTGCAGTCCGTCCACGTTCTGTGTGATCACCCGGACCGGCACCCCGCGCCGTTCCAGCTCGGCCACGGAGCGGTGCGCCGCGTTCGGCTCGGCGTTCAGCGCCCGGTTGTCGCGCCGCATCAGCCAGTAGCGGCGCCTGATCTCCGGATCGCCCATGTAGTACTCGTACGTGACGAGCTTCTCGGCCTCGGGGTCACGCCGCCACAGCCCGTTCGGGCCGCGGTAGTCCGGGATGCCGGAGTCGGTCGAGACGCCGGCACCGCTCAGGATGGCGACGAGGGGCTTGCTGGTCATGCGGCCGAGGGTAGGGCGCCGGTGCGCGACGGGCGAGCGGTTATCGGTCGACCCGCACGCCGTTCTCCAGCTCGGCCGTCCCGGACCCGTCCGCCAGCACGTCCAGCGCGGCCAGCACCCGGCCGTGCAGCGTGCCGAGCAGGTGGCCGCCCAGTTCCTCGCGCGGCACCAGCCGCCAGGACAGCAGCTCCTCCTCCTGCAACCGGATCGCCTTGAAGTCGTCCTCGGACAGGACCCCTCCGTCGTACAGGTACGCCACGATCGGCGGCCGGCCCGTCCCGCTCACCCAGTCCACCGCGAGCAGCCGGCCGATGCGCAGGTCGAGGCCGATCTCCTCGGCGGTCTCCCGCCACGCGCCCTGCCGCGGGGTCTCCCCTTCGTCGGACTCGATCGTCCCGCCGGGCAACGCCCACCCCTCGCGGTAGTTGGGCTCGACGAGCAGCACCCGCCCCGCCGTGTCCCGGAAGACCGCGGCGGCACCGGCGAGGACGCGGGGGAGACCGGCGATGTAGGTGGCGTAGTCAGCAGTGGTCATCCCGAAAGGGTAACGAGCCGGCCCCGGCCCTTGAGCCGCCCGCAGCGGGCGCCCGCCCGGTTCCACGGTGTGGGCGGGGCATGACGACGCGGGTGTCCTCCGGTTAGGGTCGCAGCGGCGCGACTGCCTTGACGTGCGCAAGGCTCGGAGAGCAAGGGGAGAGCAAGGTGGCTGACGCTGCAGTGGACGGCACCCGGCGGGTGCTTGTCGCCGCGGACAAGTTCAAGGGGTCGCTGACGGCCGTGGAGGTCGCCGAGCGCGTCACGGCCGGACTGCGCCGTGTCGTGCCGGACGTCCGGGTCGAGGCGCTGCCCGTCGCCGACGGCGGCGACGGCACGGTGGCCGCCGCGGTCGCGGCCGGGTTCGAGCGCCGGGAGGTACGAGTCACCGGGCCCCTCGGTGACGAGGTGACGGCGGCGTACGCGCTGCGCGAGGGCACCGCGGTCGTGGAGATGGCCGAGGCGAGCGGATTGCAGCGGCTGCCGGCCGGCGTCCTCGCACCGCTGACCGCGTCGACGTACGGCTCGGGTGAGCTGCTGCGGGCCGCGCTGGACGCGGGGGCGCGGACGATCGTGTTCGGGGTCGGCGGCAGCGCCACCACCGACGGCGGCGCGGGGATGCTGTCCGCGCTGGGCGCGCGGTTCCTGGACGGGGCCGGGGCGCCCGTCGCGCCGGGCGGGGGCGGCCTCGCCGGTCTGGTCTCGGCCGACCTGTCCGGCCTCGACCCGCGGCTGTCCGACGTGGAACTGGTGCTCGCCAGCGACGTCGACAATCCGCTGACCGGGCCGAAGGGCGCCCCTGCGGTCTACGGCCCGCAGAAGGGCGCCTCCCCGGACGACGTGCGGGCCCTGGACGCGGCCCTCGCGCACTTCGCGAAGGTGCTGGAGGAGACGGAGAGCGTGGGTGCGCGGGCCGCCGCGTCGCCGGGCGCCGGTGCGGCGGGCGGCATCGGGTTCGGTGCGATGCTGCTCGGGGCGCGGTTCCGGCCGGGCATCGAGGTGATGCTGGACGTGCTCGGCTTCGCGCCGGCGCTGGCACGGGCGGGGCTGGTGATCACGGGGGAGGGCTCGCTGGACGAGCAGACCCTGCACGGCAAGGCCCCGGCGGGCGTCGCGGCTGCGGCGCGGGCCGCGGGCAAGGAGGTCGTCGCGGTGTGCGGGCGGCTGGCGCTGCCTGCGGAGGTGCTGGGGCGGGCCGGGATTCGGCGGGCGTATCCGCTGACGGATGTCGAGCCGGACGTGGCGAAGTGCATCGCGGACGCGGGACCGATTCTGGAGCGGGTGGCGGAGAGCATCGCGCGGGACTTCCTGGCGTAGGGGTGGCCCGGGGAGGCTCTCGCCCCCGCCGCCCCTTCCCTTCCCAGAGGGGGCGGCCCCTTTCCATCCCATCGAGTCGGGTGGTGGGTGGGCATAGGCCCGGGGGTCTGGGGGGCGGAGCCCCCAGCGAGGTCCACACCGGCGCCGGGCGCGCACAAACAGAAGGGCCCCGAACCCAAGCAACCAGGTCCGGGGCCCTTCAAGACGCCGTCACGGCAGTTGCGCCGCCCGCGCCTCCCGCCGATTGTCACGGAAATTGTTCACCCTGCGAGCCGTGGCGAACAGGGGAATCACCGCACCCATCACCAACTGCAACGCACACCCCGTCTGCAGCAGCAACTGCCCGCTCGGCGCCTCGAAGGCCCAGCCGGCCAGCAGCCCCATCGACAGGACGATCCACGCGAGCATCGCCACCGCCAGGCGCCCCCGCGGCTTCGGGTACTCGACCCGGCTCACCATCAGCCAGGCCGTGCCGGTGATGGCGAGCAGCGTGGCCACGAAGGGCAGCTCAAGGAGTACGACGGACACCACCGTCAGCGCCCCGAACGGCGACGGCATGCCCTGGAACGTGCCGTCCTTGACGGTGACGCAGGAGAACCGCGCAAGCCTTAGCACCACCGCCAGCAGCACCACGATCGCCCCCACCGCCGCCACCCGCTGGTAGGCGTCGTCCGCGACCATGCCGTAGACGAGGACGAAGTACGCCGGCGCAAGGCCGAAGCTGATCAGGTCGGAGAGGTTGTCCAGCTCCGCGCCCATGGGCGAGGACCGCAGCTTGCGCGCCACCAGGCCGTCGCACAGGTCGAAGATCGCCGCGCACAGCATCAGGATGACCGCGGTGGCCGCGCTGTGCCGGGCCATGCCCGACTCGTCGCTGCCCATGAGGTGCGGGATGAGGATGCCGGTGGTGGTGAAGTACACCGCCATGAAGCCGCAGGTGGCGTTGCCGAGCGTGAGCGTGTCCGCTATCGACAGGCGCAGCGAGAGCGGCATCTCCTCCTCGTCGTCCAGGTCGTCGGCCTCCGGCACCCACCCGGCCTGGGTCTGTGGATCAACCACGGTCAATTCGAGTCACCCCAGCCACCGTCTTCTGACCCACCTCGACCGCGACCTCCACACCCTCCGGCAGGTACAGGTCGACGCGCGAACCGAAGCGGATCAGGCCGACCCGCTCGCCCTGCTCGACCTTGGTGCCCTGCGGCACGTACGGGACGATGCGGCGGGCCACCGCGCCGGCGATCTGGATCATCTCGATGTCGCCCAGCTCGGTGTCGAAGTGCCACACGACGCGCTCGTTGTTCTCGCTCTCCTTGTTGAAAGCGGGAACGAAACCGCCCGGCACGTGCTCGACCGACGTCACCGTGCCCGCCAGCGGGGCGCGGTTGACGTGGACGTTGAGCGGGCTCATGAAGATCGCGACGCGGGTGCGGCCGTCCTTCCACGGCATGATGCTCTGCACCACACCGTCGGCGGGTGAGATGACCCTGCCCTGGGTGATCTCGCGCTCGGGGTCGCGGAAGAACCACAGCATCCCCGCCGCGAGCGCGGTGGCGGGGACGGCGACGGCCTTGGCGGCGCCGGAGCGGCGGGCACGGAGAAGGCTGACGGCTGCGGTGGCGACGGTCGGCAGAAGCCACGGCGATGCTCCGCGCGCGAGGCGTACGCCGGCGAGGCTGTCGCGAGGTGCAGAGGTTTGGCTGTGGGGCATGGATGACCTTCGTAGCGGATGATGCCGCGCTATGACGGGGGACGGCGGCTTTCCGGCGATCGTAGCGGCTTCCTGCCGCAACTGGGTAAGCCAGGAAGCTGAGTCGGCGGCCGAACTCTGCCTACGGGGTGTGACCTTCTTCTCCACGAAAACACCCCGTATCCGGACATCTAACCCTGGAATCGATACTCTTCGAGCAGTCGGCGGCCGATGATCATTTTCTGGATCTCGGCGGTGCCTTCGCCGATGAGCAGCATCGGCGCCTCGCGGTAGAGGCGCTCGATCTCGTACTCCTTGGAGAAGCCGTATCCGCCGTGGATCCGGAAGGCATCCTCGACGACCTCCTTGCAGTACTCGGAGGCGAGGTACTTGGCCATCCCCGCTTCCAGGTCGTTTCGTTCGCCCGAGTCCTTTTTGCGCGCAGCGTTCACCATCATCGCATGCGCCGCCTCCACCTTGGTAGCCATCTCCGCGAGCTTGAACTGAATGGCCTGGTGCTGGGCGATCTGCTTGCCGAAAGTGTGACGCTGCTGGGCGTACCGGACACCGAGTTCGAAGGCACGCTGAGCGACGCCGCAGCCACGGGCCGCCACGTTGACGCGGCCGACCTCGACACCGTCCATCATTTGGTAAAAACCTCGGCCGGTGGCGCCGCCGAGCACCCGATTGGCCGGAATGCGCAGGCCGTCCATGATCAGCTCGGTGGTGTCGACGCCCTTGTAACCCATCTTGTCGATCTTGCCGGGGATGGTCAGGCCCGGGCGGACCTCGCCGAAACCGGGCTCCTTCTCCACCAGGAAGGTCGTCATCGACTTGTGGGGAGCGGTCCCCTCGGGGTGACCCTCGTCACTCTTCACCAGAACGGCCACCAGCGACGACGTACCGCCGTTCGTCAGCCACATCTTCTGGCCGTTCAGGACGTACTCCTCGCCGTCCTGAACCGCCTTCGAGGAGATCGCCGAGACGTCGGAGCCCAACGCCGGCTCGGACATCGAGAAGGCGCCCCGGATGTCACCGGCGGCCATGCGGGGCAGGAAGTGGTCCTTCTGCTCCTGGGTGCCGTGCTGCTTGAGCATGTACGCCACGATGAAGTGCGTGTTGATGATGCCGGACACCGACATCCAGCCGCGGGCGATCTCCTCCACGCACAGGGCATACGTCAGGAGCGACTCGCCCAGGCCGCCGTACTCCTCGGGAATCATCAGGCCGAACAGGCCCAGTTCCTTCAGCCCGTCGACGATGTCCTGCGGGTACTCGTCCCGGTGCTCCAGCTCGGTGGCGACCGGGATGATCTCCTTGTCCACGAAGTCCCGGACGGTGGAGAGGATCTCCCGCTGGACGTCCGTGAGGCCGTGGGTCTGGGCCAGGCGGCTCATCTACTTCCCCTGTTCCTTCGGCTCGGAAGCGGAGGTGTCGCCCCGGAGGGGCGTCTCTTGAGGGTGGTGGTGGGAGACGGGAGGGCGGCCCGGCTGCTCGCCGCCGCGCTCCTTGATGTACGTCTCGGTCGGCACCATCACCTTGCGGCGGAAGACGCAGACCAGCGTGCCGTCCTGCTTGTAGCCCCTGGTCTCGACGTGCACGATCCCGCGGTCGTTCTTCGACTTCGACGGCCACTTGTCGAGCACGGTCGTCTGGCCGTAGAGCGTGTCGCCGTGGAAGGTCGGCGCCACGTGCCGCAGCGACTCGATCTCCAGGTTGGCGATGGCCTTGCCGGAGACGTCCGGCACCGACATGCCGAGCAGGAGCGAGTAGATGTAGTTGCCCACCACCACGTTCTTGCCGAAGTCCGTCGTCTGCTCGGCGTAGTTGGTGTCCATGTGGAGCGGATGGTGGTTCATGGTGAGCAGACAGAACAGGTGGTCGTCGTACTCCGTGACCGTCTTCCCGGGCCAGTGCTTGTACGTCGCCCCGACCTCGAACTCCTCGTAGGTGCGTCCGAACTGCATCGCCCTCAGCCCTCCGGGATCTCGAACTTCGACGTGCGCCGCATGCCGGCCGCGCGCCCCTTGCCGGAGACCACCAGGGCCATCTTGCGGCTGGCCTCGTCGATCATCTCGTCGCCGAGCATCGCGGAGCCCTTCTTGCCGCCCGCCTCGGACGTGCAGTAGTCGTACGCGTCCAGGATCAGCTCGGCGTGGTCGTAGTCCTCCTGGGAGGGCGAGAAGATCTCGTTGGACGCCTCGACCTGGCCGGGGTGCAGCACCCACTTGCCGTCGAAGCCGAGGGCCGCGGCACGCTGCGCGACCTCGCGGTAGCCGTCCACGTTGCGGATCTGCAGGTAGGGGCCGTCGATCGCCTGGAGGTCGTTCGCACGGGCGGCCATCAGGATCTTCATCAGGATGTAGTGGTAGGCGTCCGCCGGGTAGCCGGGCGGCTGCTCGCCCACGACGAGGGACTTCATGTTGATGGACGCCATGAAGTCGGCCGGGCCGAAGATGATGGTCTCGACCCGCGGGCTCGCCTGCGCGATCTCGTTGACGTTGTTCAGGCCCTGCGCGTTCTCGATCTGCGCCTCGATGCCGATCCGGCCGACCTCGAAGCCCATCGTCTTCTCGATCTGGGTGAGCAGCAGGTCCAGGGCGACGACCTGCTGAGCGTCCTGGACCTTCGGCAGCATGATGCAGTCCAGGTTCGGTCCCGCGCCCTCCACCACCGTCACGACGTCACGGTACGTCCACTCGGTCGTCCAGTCGTTGACGCGCACGACGCGGGTCTTGCCGGTCCAGTCGCCCTCGTTGAGGAACTTGACGATCGTGTGCCGCGCCTCGGGCTTCGCGAGCGGCGCGCAGGCGTCCTCCAGGTCGAGGAAGACCTGGTCCGCCGGCAGTCCCTGGGCCTTCTCCAGGAAGCGGGGGTTCGAGCCCGGTACGGCCAGGCAGGAACGCCGGGGGCGCAGGCGGTTGACGGTCGTCATGCGGGGACCTCCAGGGGGTCGAGCTTGTTCGCGTTCCGGATCTCGTCGACGATCCGGCCGATGATGCCGGTGATGTCGAAGTCCTTCGGGGTGAAGACCGCGGCCACTCCCGCGGCCCGCAGTTCCTCGGCGTCACCGTTCGGGATGATGCCACCGGCGATCACCGGAATGTCTGTGGCACCGGCCACACGGAGCCGTTCGAGCACGTCCGGCACCAGTTGGGCGTGCGAGCCGGACAGGATGGACAGGCCCACCGCGTGCACGTCCTCCGCCAGGGCGGCGTCCACGATCTGCTCCGGGGTGAGCCGGATGCCCTGGTAGACCACCTCGAACCCGGCGTCGCGGGCCCGCACGGCGATCTGCTCGGCGCCGTTGGAGTGGCCGTCCAGGCCGGGCTTGCCGACCAGGAAGCGCAGCTTGCCGACGCCCAGCTCCTTGGCCGTGAGGCCCACCTTGCGACGTACGTCGGACAGGGCGGACCCCTCCTGCGCGGTGACCGCGACCGGCGCCGAGGACACGCCGGTCGGCGCCCGGAACTCGCCGAACACCTCGCGCAGCGCCCCGGCCCACTCGCCGGTCGTGACACCGGCGCGGGCGCACTCCAGGGTGGCCTCCATGAGGTTGGCGGTGCCCTTGGCGGCCTCCTTGAGCTTCTCCAGCGACTTGCAGGGGCGCGGGTGGTTGAAGGGCGGCTGGTAACGGGTGTCGCGCCAGTTCTCGAGCGAGGCGATGACACGGGCCTCCACGGCCGGGTCGACCGTCTGGATCGCGGTGTCCAGGTCGGCGGTCAGCGGGTTGGGCTCGGTGCCCTCGAAGGCGTTGACACCGATGATCTTCTCCTCGCCGGACTCGATCCGGGCCCGGCGCTCGGCGTGCGAGGCGACCAGGTGCGACTTGAGGTACCCGGACTCGACGGCCGCCATCGCGCCGCCCATGTCCTGGATGCGCTCGATCTCGGCGAGCGACTCCTCGACCAGCTCCGTCACCTTCGCCTCGACGACCTTCGAGCCCTCGAAGAGGTCGCCGTACTCCAGCAGGTCGCTCTCGTAGGCCAGCACCTGCTGGATGCGCAGCGACCACTGCTGGTCCCAGGGGCGGGGCAGCCCCAGCGCCTCGTTCCAGGCCGGCAACTGCACGGCACGCGCGCGTGCGTCCTTCGAGAGGGTCACGGCCAGCATCTCGAGCACGATCCGCTGGACGTTGTTCTCCGGCTGCGCCTCGGTCAGGCCGAGGGAGTTGACCTGGACGCCGTAGCGGAAGCGGCGGTGCTTGGGATCCTCGATGCCGTAGCGCTCGCGGGTGACGCGGTCCCAGATGCGGCCGAAGGCGCGCATCTTGCACATCTCCTCGACGAAGCGGACACCCGCGTTCACGAAGAAGGAGATGCGGCCCACCACGTCGCCCATGCGCTCCTGCGGCACCTGGCCGCTGTCGCGCACCGCGTCGAGGACGGCGATCGCGGTGGACATCGCGTAGGCGATCTCCTGCACCGGCGTGGCGCCCGCCTCCTGCAGGTGGTAGCTGCAGATGTTGATCGGATTCCACTTCGGGAGGTGCGAGACCGTGTACGCGATCATGTCGGTCGTCAGGCGCAGCGACGGACCCGGCGGGAAGACGTGCGTCCCCCGGGACAGGTACTCCTTGACGATGTCGTTCTGCGTCGTGCCCTGGAGCCGGGTGATGTCCGCGCCCTGCTCCTCGGCGACGACCTGGTAGAGCGCCAGCAGCCACATGGCCGTGGCGTTGATGGTCATCGAGGTGTTCATCTGCTCCAGCGGGATGTCCTGGAACAGCCGGCGCATGTCACCGACGTGTGCGACGGGCACGCCGACCCGGCCCACCTCGCCGCGGGCGAGGATGTGGTCGGAGTCGTAGCCGGTCTGGGTCGGCAGGTCGAAGGCGACCGACAGACCCGTCTGGCCCTTGTCGAGGTTGCGCCGGTACAGCTCGTTGGACGCCTCGGCCGTGGAGTGACCGGCGTAGGTCCGCATCAACCACGGCCGGTCCTTGTGACGATCGGTCATGCGGCGCTCCTCAGATGTTCCGGAAGCGGTTGATGGCGTCGACGTGCCGGGCGCGCATCTCCTCGTCGCGCACACCCAGGCCCTCCTCGGGCGCCAGGCACAGCACGCCGACCTTGCCCTGGTGGAGGTTGCGGTGGACGTCGTACGCCGCCTGGCCGGTCTCCTCCAGCGAGTAGACCCGCGAGAGCGTCGGGTGGATCTTCCCCTTGGCGATGAGCCGGTTGGCCTCCCAGGCCTCGCGGTAGTTGGCGAAGTGGGAGCCGATGATGCGCTTGAGGGACATCCACAGGTAGCGGTTGTCGTACTCGTGCATGTAGCCCGAGGTCGAGGCGCAGGTGGTGATGGTGCCGCCCTTGCGGGTGACGAAGACGGAGGCGCCGAAGGTCTCGCGGCCGGGGTGCTCGAAGACGATGTCGATGTCCTCGCCGCCGGTGAACTCGCGGATGCGCTTGCCGAAGCGCTTCCACTCCTTCGGGTCCTGGGTGTGCTCGTCCTTCCAGAACCGGTACCCCTCGGCGTTGCGGTCGATGATCGCCTCGGCGCCCATCGCCCGGCAGATGTCCGCCTTCTGCTCGCTGGAGACGACGCAGATCGGGTTGGCGCCGCCGGCGAGGGCGAACTGGGTGGCGTACGAGCCGAGTCCGCCGCTCGCACCCCAGATGAGCACGTTGTCGCCCTGCTTCATGTCGGCGCCGTTGCGGGAGACCAGTTGGCGGTACGCGGTGGAGTTGACCAGCCCCGGGGCGGCGGCCTCCTCCCAGCTCAGGTGGCGGGGCTTCGGCATGAGCTGGTTGGACTTGACCAGCGCGATCTCGGCGAGGCCGCCGAAGTTTGTCTCGAAGCCCCAGATGCGCTGCTCGGGGTCGAGCATCGTGTCGTTGTGGCCGTCGGACGACTCCAGCTCGACGGAGAGGCAGTGCGCGACGACCTCGTCGCCGGGCTGCCAGGCGTTGACGCCCGGGCCGGTGCGCAGGACGACGCCGGCCAGGTCGGAGCCGATGACGTGGTACGGCAGGTCGTGGCGCCTGGTCAGCTCACTGACCCGGCCGTAGCGCTCCAGGAACCCGAAGGTGGGCATCGGCTCGAAGATCGAGGTCCACACCGAGTTGTAATTGACCGAGGAGGCCATGACGGCCACCAGGGCCTCGCCGGGGCCCAGCTCGGGCACCGGCACCTCGTCCAGGTGGATCGACTTGCGGGGGTCCTTGTCGCGGGTTTCGAGGCCCGCGAACATCTCCGTCTCGTCCTTGTGCACGGTGATCGCGCGGTACGACTCGGGGAGCGGCAGAGCGGCGATGTCGGCCGGCGTGGATGCGGGCGACTGGATCGCGTCCAGGATGTCCTTCACGGTCACGGTGTTGCCTCCGGCGGTGAGCGCCCTGAGGGAGGGGCGCCGATGGGTACGTCGGTGCTGCAGAGGGTCGGTGTTGGTGAAAGTGCCTGTGACGCAGGCGTTCGGGCGCGCAGGGGATGAGTGCGGGGACAGCCCGGACACCTTCAACGTATGACACCGCGTGTCACCTCGCAAGGCACTGAGTGCCAGAACCTGTACTCAGATGAAATCTTTACGCAACAGATGAGCGATGATCGATCGAATCGTCTCTCGCCGGAGTGGGAACAAACGTGAAAAAGGGGCGCCGGCATGCAAAAACGGCCACCCGGTGGGTGGCCGTCGTCACAGCGGAGCGGGAGCGGCTCAGCGCTCCTTGAGCGCCTGCTCGATGGTGCGCATCACCTCGTGCAGCGGCGCGTCCGTGCGCGCCACCGTCACCAGCACCTCGCCCCGCACGGAGGCCGAGGACGCGGCCGGCCGCGCCGTCGAGGCCGTACTGCGCCCCGCCCCGATGCCCGTGCCGAACGTCTTCCGCACGATCGCGAAGGCGTGATCCAGCTCCGTCTCCACATCGCCCTGCCCGTCGGCCCGCAGCCAGCGCCGCAGCACGTGGTTGTGCGCGGTGACCACGGCGGACGCGGCGACCTCCGCCAGCAGCGGGTCGTCGTTGGCGTCGTCGTCGTGCGCGTGCTCGTCGAAGTGGCCGAGCAGATAGCGGGTGAACAGCCGCTCGTAACGGGCCACCGACGCGATCTCCGCCTCGCGCAGGGTGGGCACCTCGCGCGTCAGCTTGTAGCGGGCGACCGAGATCTCGGGCCGGGCCGCGTACATCTTCATGACTTCCTTGATGCCGCGGCACACCGTGTCGAGCGGATGCTCGTGCGCCGGCGCCGCGTTGAGCACCGCCTCGGCGCGCACCAGGGTGTCGTCGTGGTCCGGGAAGATCGCCTCTTCCTTGGAACGGAAGTGACGGAAGAAGGTGCGTCGGGCGACCCCGGCCCGGGCCGCGATCTCGTCGACGGTGGTCGCCTCGTACCCCTTGGCCGCGAACAGCTCCATCGCCGCCGCCGCCAGTTCCCGGCGCATTTTGAGCCGCTGGGCGGCGGCCCGGCTGCCGGCCGCGCTCTCCGGCGCGTCGGACGTGGCTGAGGTACGTGAGGACTTGGCGGGCTGGGACATGACCCGAACGTACTGCATGTGTGCGCAATCATGCGCGTGACCGGGGATTCCCCCGCCCGCGCGGGGCGGGGGAGAACAGCCCGCCGCGGGCGGGGGAGACCCGGCCGGATCGAGCAGTCCGCCCCAGTCCTCCTCCTCGGACCGGAACCCGTCGCCCGGTCGCTCAGCGGCGGGCATGTTCGCGGAAGCCGCGGCCCGTCTTGCGGCCGAGGCAGCCCGCGGCCACCAGATGCTCGAGCAGCGGTGCCGGGGCCAGCCCCGGGTCGCGGAACTCCCGGTGCAGGACCTTCTCGATGGCGAGCGACACGTCGAGCCCGACCACGTCGAGCAGCTCGAAGGGGCCCATCGGGTAGCCGCCGCCCAGCTTCATCGCCGCGTCGATGTCGTCGAGCGTCGCGTAGTGCTCCTGCACCATCTTGACCGCGTTGTTGAGGTACGGGAACAGCAGCGCGTTCACGATGAACCCGGCCCGGTCACCGCAGTCCACGGCGTGCTTGCGGACCTTGGCGCACACCTCGTGGACGGTGGCGTGCACGTCGTCCGCCGTCAGCACGGTGCGGACCACCTCGACCAGCTTCATGGCCGGCGCCGGGTTGAAGAAGTGCATGCCGATCACGTCCTGCGGGCGCGAGGTGGCGCGGGCGCAGGCGACGACCGGCAGGGAGGACGTCGTGGTGGCCAGCACCGCGCCCGGCCTGCAGACCTTGTCCAGCGTGGCGAAGAGCTGCCGCTTCACCTCCAGGTCCTCGGCGACCGCCTCGACGGCCAGGTCGACGTCGGCGAAGTCGTCGTACGTCCCCGTCGGCGTGATCCGCTCCAGCGTCCGCGCGGCGGCCTCGGCGGTCAGCCGGCCCTTGTCCACGCCGCGCGCCAGGGACTTGCCGATCCGGGCCTTGGCCGTCCGCGCCTTCTCCGCGCTGCGCGCGGCCAGCACCACCTCATACCCGGCCTTGGCGAACACCTCCGCGATGCCGGACGCCATGGTGCCCGAACCGGCCACGCCCACCGCGCCGACCGGGCGCCCGGCGACCGGGTCGCCGCCCTCGCGCGGGGTCAGGGCGTCCGGCACGACGACCGCGCTGCCCGGCGCCTCGTAGGTGTAGAAGCCGCGCCCCGCCTTGCGTCCCGTCAGGCCCGCCTCGCTGAGCTGCCTGAGGATCGGCGCCGGGGCGTGCAGCCGGTCGCGGGAGGCGGCGTACATGGCCTCCAGGACCGTACGCGCCGTGTCGACGCCGACCAGGTCGAGCAGGGCCAGCGGCCCCATCGGCAGCCCGCAGCCGAGCCGCATCGCGGCGTCGATGTCCTCGCGGGAGGCGTAGTTCGCCTCGTACATCGCTGCGGCCTGGTTGAGATAGCCGAACAGCAGGCCGTCCGCGACGAACCCGGGCCGGTCCCCGACGGCGACGGGCTCCTTGCCGAGGTCGAGGGCGAGGTCGGTGACGGCCGCGACGGCGGCCGGCGCGGTCAGCACCGAGGAGACCACCTCGACCAGCTTCATCGCCGGTGCCGGGTTGAAGAAGTGCAGGCCGAGCACGCGCTCCGGGCGGGCCGAGTCGGCGGCCAGCCGCGTGACGGACAGGGCGTTGGTGCCGGTCGCCAGGATGGTCTGCGGGCGCACGATCCCGTCCAGCTCCCGCAAGACCTGCTGCTTGACCTCGTACGTCTCCGGGACCACCTCGATCACCAGGTCGGCGTCGGCCGCCGCCCGCAGGTCGGTGGAGGTGTCGAAGCGCCCCAGGGCGCCGGCGCGCTCCTGCTCGGTCAGGCGCCCGCGCTCCACGGCCCGGGCGGTGGAGGACTCCAGCGCGGCGACCGCCCTGGCGGCCTGCGCCTCGCTGACGTCGACGCCGACGACGGCCCGGCCGGCCCTGGCGAGGACCTCGGCGATGCCGGTGCCCATCGTGCCGAGGCCGACGACGGCAATGGTCCGGAACGGGGACAGAGGGGTGTCGGACAGGGGAGTGGCCATCGCGGGACTCCAGGAATGAGGGTGACGACGGGAACACGCCCGGTTGCGCCGAGGGCGCACCGGGTGCGTGAGGAGAGGAAAAGGGAGTGCGGGTGCCGCCGGGCCGACCGGCGCACACGCCCGGTGCCGTCGCGGAGGGCGTGCACACGCCCGCCGGGCGGCGGTGTCCGACCGGCCCTGTCCCGAGGCCGAGCCGTACGTGCGGTACCAGGGGTACCTGGCACCTGGGGCACCTGGGGCACCTGGGGTACCTGGGGTACCGAACCGACTGCTCTCCCGGTGGCCGTGTCACCAGACCACCGTGAGGAGTTGCTGCGAGTGGGTGACTCGCTCGTCTGAGGTTAACTCGCCGGTAACGAGCGCGCCAGCCCCCGGTGTTCGTGATGTACGTCCCACGCCCGGCGTGACGCCCCTAACCTCGGTGTCATGGACGAAGAGTTGCGAGTGCTCACGGAGCGCTTACGGGCCGAGTCGGCGGCATCGGGCGCTCCGGGTGCCTCGGCGGCGTACGACCGTCTCGTGGCGACCGGGGACCACGACGAGCTGGCCGGGGTGCTCGGCGAGCCGGGACATCCGCTCTGGGCCCGGGAACTGGCCGCCTTCCGGCTGGGCGTCGCGGGGGACCGGCGGGCCTTCGAGTCCCTCGTGCTGCTGCTGAACCACCGCGACCCACCGCGCTGCGCCGCCGCCGCCCACGCCCTGGCCCGCCTCGGCGACCCGCGCACCGCCCGCGCCGCCGCCGCCCTCGCCACCAACGAACTGCGGGTCGCCTACGCCCTGCACCCGGTGCGGCTGCTGGTCGAGCTGCGGTCCCCCGAGGCGGTGCCCGCCCTGATCACCACGCTGGAGCGCCGGCTGCGCCCGCACGACCCGTACCGGCGCGTGGCGCTCGCCTGCGTCGAGGGGCTCGGCGCCCTCGGCGACGACCGGGCGGGACCCGTACTGAACGACGCGCTCGCCCACCCGGCGCTGGCCCAGGCGGCGGTGCGGGCGCTGGCGCGCATCCCGGGACAGCGGTGAACGGCCAGCCGGTCCAGTCGGCTCAGTCGGCTCGGCCGGTCAGGTCGGTGGCGTACCGGACCTCCGGCACCTCGGCCCCCTCCACCTCGAAGGGCTCCTCGGTGCCGTCCGCACCGAAACCGGACCGTTCGTAGAACCGCCGGGCGCGGGCGTTGCCCTTGAGCACCCACAGGAGCATGCGCGCGTGCCCGGCGGTCGCGCACCGGCGCACCGACTCCCGGAGCAGGGCCTGCCCGACGCCGGTGCCGAACCGCCCGGTGTCGACGTAGAGGGCGTACAACTCGGCGTCGGCGGTGCGTTGTTCACCGTCCCGGTAGGGGCCGTGGCAGGCCCAGCCGACGACTTCACCGCCGGCGTCCTCGGCGACCAGGTTCACCACGTCGTGCGGAGCCCGCTCGAACAAGGCGCGGCGGCGCCCGGCGTCCTCGGCGGCGTCCAGGGCGTCGAGGTACTGCTGCGGCATCAGGCCGCGGTAGGCGGTCCGCCAGCCCCGGACACGGATCTCCGACACCCGGCCGCAGTCGGCCAACGTCATCTCCCGCACCCGCACCGGCGAGCTGCTCACGGGGCCACGACCGCGAACGCCTCGATCTCCATGAGGAACTCCGGCCGGACCAGCGCGGCCACCTGCACCGCCGAGGCGGCGGGCAGCCGGTCGTCGGGTATGTGCTCGGCGCGGGCCGCGCGGATCGCGGCCATGTGCGCCACGTCCGTGACGAAGAAGGTCAGCTTCACCACGTCGTCGAAGGTCGCTCCGGCCGCGGCCAGACACCGGCGCAGGTTCTCGAAGACCTGGCGGGCCTGGACCGCGGCGTCGCCCTCGCCGACCACCTTGCCGTCCTCGTCCAGGGCGAGCTGCCCCGAGACGGCCACGAACCGTCCGGTGCCGAGGACGACATGGGTGTACTGGGCGGCGGGCGCGACGCCCTCGGGAGCGGAGATCCTGGTCAGCTCACTCATGCGTCCATCCTGGACCACGGCACTGACAACACTCCCCCGAGGGTCAGCGCCGGAAGCCCAGCAGCCCGTGCAGGGTCGAACCGCGTGAGGACGTCGAAGCCGCCTTGGACTCCAGCGGCTTCGGGTCGGGCAGCGCCGGGCACACCGCGTCCGCCTCGCCGTCGCCGCGCGGTACGGTGCCGTCGGTCAGGTACGCGGCCAGGTGCTCGTCCAGGCAGGCGTTCCCGCTCAGCGTGATGCCGTGGTTCCCGCCGCCCTCCTCGACCACCAGGCTCGAGCCGCGCAGCAGCCGGTGCGCGGTGACGCCGCCCTCGTACGGGGTGGCCGCGTCGCCCGTCGCCTGGAACAGCAGCACCGGGGGCAGTTCACCGTTGGTGACGTCCACCGGCCGCCGGGGCTCCGTGGGCCAGAACGCGCACGGCGCGTTGTACCAGACGTTGTTCCACACCATGAACGGCGCCTTCTCGTACACGTCCCAGTTGTCGTCGCGCCACTCGTCCCAGTCCCGCGGCCAGCCGGCGTCGCGGCACTGCACCGCGGTGTACACGCTGTAGCCGTTGTCCCCGGACGCGTCCAGCGCGCCGAAGTTGTCGTACGCCTCCACGAGCGGGTCGGGGTCCCGGTCGTTGACGTACGAGGCGAACGCCTCCGCCAGGTAGGGCCAGTAGCCGTTGTAGTAGCCGCCGGGGATGAAGGTGTCCTCCAGCTCCGAGGCGCCGACCTTCCCTCCCGCGGGCTCCTTCGCCAGCGCCGCCCGCATTGCGTACCAGGCGGACTCGATCCGCTCCGGGTCGGTGCCAAGACCGTACGCCGCGTCGTGCTCGGCGATCCAGGCGAGGAACGCGCGGTGGCGGTCGTTGAAGGCGAGGTCCTGGTTGAGGTTGGCGTCGTACCAGACGTCGGTCGGATCGACGACGGAGTCCAGGACCAGGCGCCGTACCCGGTCCGGGTGGAGCTTGGCGTAGACGGCGCCCAGGTAGGTGCCGTACGAGTACCCGAAGTAGTTGATCTTCTGTGAGCCGAGCGCCTCGCGGATCACGTCCAGGTCCCGCGCGGCGCTGACCGTGTCGATGTACGGCAAGACGTCCGCGTACTTCTTCCCGCAGGCGTCGGCGAAGGACTTCGCGCGCGTGAGGTTGGCCCGTTCGACCTCCGGCGTGTCCGGCAGCGATTCGGGACGCACCGGGTCGAAGTGGCCCGGCCGGCAGTCCAGCGCCGGGGTGCTCTTTCCCACACCGCGCGGGTCGAAGCCGATGACGTCGTACTGGGCCGCCACCTTCTCGGGCAGCGAGGACGCCACGAAGCCGGCGAGCGTCAGCCCGCTGCCGCCGGGACCGCCGGGGTTCACCAGCAGAGGGCCCTGGTACTTCTCGGCGGTGTGCGGGACGCGGGACAGCGCCAGGGTGAGCTGTCTGCCGCGCGGCCGCGCGTGGTCGAGCGGCACCTCGACGGAGGCGCACTGGAGCGTCGGGTAGTCGTCCGTCGCGCACTTCTTCCAGTGCAGGTCCGCGGCGGGCGCGGTGGACGCGACGGATGTGACGGACGCGGTGGACGCCGTCCGTAGGGGCCGCGGTGCGCTCGCGTCGGCGGGAACGGCCGTGACGGTCCCGGCGGCGATGACGGCGGCGCCGCACAGCACGGCTGCGCGTTGTCTCATGGCGTCCTCCAGGACTCCCGGGACGGAGAGGCTGCGGGTCGGTCCGCGCGGTGCGCGGTCCTCGCCGCATCGTCCCGGGGAGCGCTCCCCGAAGAACACGTTCAGTCGATACTTGACCCAATTGGGCCGGAAGAAGCCCTCCAATGCGCAGGGGCGAGCGCTCGTGGTCGCATGCTCGTGGACGAGCCGGTGCGGCCGTCAGAGCCCGAGGCCGCCCGCGACCGAGACCTCCTGCTTGGTGAACTTCCCCGTCAGCATCGGCATGGCCCTACCGACGGCGTCCTTCGCCTCGGGCAGTTCCAGCGAGGCGTCGTGATGAGCCTTGGTCTTCCACACCTCGGTCACCCAGACCGTCGTCTCGTCGTCGTCGGACAGGCCCACGACGTAGAGGTCGCACCCCGCTTCCCGCAGACCGTCGGCGGCGCTCAGGAGGATGGAGACGACATCGTCGCGGAAACCGGCCCGGGTCTCCATGGACGCGATGCAGCCGTAGGTCATGCGGGCACCTCTCAGATGAGTGAAAGCTGGATCGGCTCGGATGTTACGGGCTGGACCGGGTCCGGCTCGGCGATCCGCCTCGGCATCCCCGCGCGCGTGGGTCCGATGCCGTACTCGCGGGCCAGGTCGTGCACCTGACGCGTGATCCGGCGCTGGTACCACTTCGGGGCGTAGGCGCCCTCCGCGTACAGCCGCTCGTAGCGGCGCACCAGGTGCGGGTGGTGCTGTGCGAGCCAGGCCATGAACCACTCCCGGGCGCCCGGCCGCAGATGCAGCACCAGGGGTGTCACCGACGTGGCGCCGGCGGCGGCGATCGCCCGCACGGTCGCGCGCAGTTGGGCCGGTTCGTCGCCGAGGAAGGGGATGACCGGCGCCATCAGCACGCCGCAGCCGATGCCGCGCTCGCCGAGGGCCCGTACGACCTCCAGCCGGCGTTCCGGCGCCGGGGTGCCCGGCTCCACGGTGCGCCACAGCTCCTCGTCGGTGAAGCCGACGGACACCGAGATGCCCACGTCCGTCACCCGTGCCGCCCGCGTCAGCAGGTCCAGGTCGCGCAGGATCAGCGTGCCCTTGGTCAGGATCGAGAAGGGGTTGGCCCGCTCGGTGAGGGCCTCGATGATGCCCGGCATCAGCCGGTAGCGGCCCTCGGCGCGCTGGTAGCAGTCGACGTTGGTGCCCATCGCGACGTGCTCGCCCTGCCAGCGGCGCGAGGCCAGTTGGCGGCGCAGCAGTTCGGGCGCGTTCACCTTGACGACGATCTGGGAGTCGAAGCCGAGTCCCGTGTCGAGGTCGAGGTAGCTGTGCGTCTTCCTCGCGAAGCAGTAGACGCACGCGTGCGTGCAGCCCCGGTAGGGGTTCACCGTCCACTCGAACGGCATGCGCGAGGCCCCCGGCACCCGGTTGAGGATCGAGCGGGCCCGCACCTCGTGGAAGGTGATGCCTCTGAACTCGGGCGTGTCGAAGGTGCGGGTGGTGACGGCGTCCGCGCCGAACAGGGCGGTGTCCGCCGCCCGGGCGTGGTCGGAGTCCGTGAGGTTCTCCCAGCGCATTGAGGCCTCCTCGGTAGCACTGTCTGACACAATAGAACACTTGTTCCCTTGATCGTGCGGGTGAGTCGTGCGAGGCCGCTTCACGCCCCCCGATTTGGTGGCCGGGCGGCGGGGTGGTTGGCTTGCCCCGACCCCGAGAACCAGGCCCTGGAGGAACCCGATGGCGCAGGTCGAGGCGGAGACGGAGCGGATCGTCGCAGCCGACGCGGAGAAGGTGTTCGACACCCTCGCCGACTACAGCGGCACCCGCGAGAAGCTGCTGCCCGAGCACTTCAGCGAGTACGAGGTCCGTGAGGGCGGCGACGGCGAGGGCACCCTCGTGCACTGGAAGCTCCAGGCCACCAGCAAGCGCGTCCGTGACTGCCTGCTGGAGGTCGCCGAGCCGACCGACGGCGAGCTGGTCGAGAAGGACCGCAACTCCTCCATGGTCACCACCTGGCGGGTCACCCCGGCGGGCGAGGGCAAGTCTCGGGTCGTCGTCACCACCACCTGGCAGGGCGCCGGCGGCGTCGGCGGGTTCTTCGAGAAGACCTTCGCGCCCAAGGGGCTCGCCCGGATCTACGACGCCATGCTCGCCAAGCTCGCCACCGAGGTCGAGAAGTAGCCAAAGGGCAGGCAAGGGGCGGTCGTTGGCCGCCTCACCGGTTCGAGTGATCTCCGCGCGAACCCGGCCCGCTTCCGTAACTCGTCGCACTTGTTCGCAGTTGTCGCCTCAGGCGGCAAATGTGAGCAGGTGTGACGAGGGGAGCGGTACATGGGCGGGATCACTCTGGTGCAGGATCCGGTGCGGGACGAACCGGTCACCGCACCCCAGGCGCCACCCGAGCCACCCGCTCCGAAACCGGAGCCGGAGCCGGACGCCGGGCTGAGTCCGCGCCGCGTGCGGCTGGTCTTCGTCGGACTCATGCTGGCGCTGCTGCTCGCGGCGCTGGAGCAGATGATCGTCGCCACGGCGCTGCCGAAGATCGTCGGCGAGCTGCACGGCCTGGACAAGATGTCCTGGGCGATCACCGCCTACCTGCTCACCTCGACCGTCGGTCTGCCGATCTACGGCAAGCTCGGGGACCTCTTCGGCCGCAAAGGCGTCTTCCAGTTCGCGATCCTGGTCTTCGTCGTCGGCTCGGCGCTCGCCGGACGCGCGCAGACCATGGACCAGCTCATCGCCTTCCGCGCGGTGCAGGGGGTCGGCGCGGGCGGCCTCATGATCGGCGTGCAGGCGATCATCGCGGACATCGTGCCGCCCCGCGAGCGCGGCCGGTTCATGGGCCTGATCGGCGCCGCCTTCGGACTCGCCTCGGTCGCGGGCCCGCTGCTGGGCGGCTACTTCACCGACCACCTCTCCTGGCGCTGGTGCTTCTACATCAACGTGCCCTTCGGCCTGCTCACCATGGCCGTCGTCGCCGTCGTCCTCAAACTGCCGAGGCCACAGGTCAAGCCGCGCCTCGACATCCTCGGCGCCCTGCTGCTCGCCGCCGCCTCCACCTGTCTGGTGCTGCTCACCAGTTGGGGCGGCACCGAGTACGAGTGGGGGTCGAAGGTCATCCTCGGGCTCGCCGCCGGAGCGGCCGGGTCCACCCTCCTCTTCCTGGTCGCCGAGCGCTTCGCGCCCGAACCGCTGATCCCGCTCAGGCTGTTCAAGGACGCCGTCTTCAACGTCACCGCCCTGGTCGGCCTCGTCATCGGCGTCGCCCTGTTCGGCGCCGCCAGCTACCTGCCGACCTTCCTGCAGATGGTCGACGGCGCCAGCGCCACCGAGTCCGGCCTGCTCATGCTGCCGATGATGGGCGGCATCGTCGGCGCCTCGATCATCTCCGGGCAGCTCATCAGCCGCACCGGGCACTACCGCGTCCACCCGATCCTCGGCAGCGCGCTGTCCGTCGTCGGCATGTGGCTGCTCTCCCGCCTCGACACCGACACCCCCCGGCTGCACTACAGCATCTGGATGGCCCTCCTCGGCGCCGGCATCGGCATGGTGATGCCGGTCCTGGTCCTCGCCGTGCAGAACTCCGTGCGTCCGGCCGACCTGGGCACCGCCACCAGCGCCAACAACTACTTCCGGCAGATCGGCGGCAGCGTCGGCGCGGCGATCTTCGGCACCCTCTTCGCGGGCCGGCTCACCGACGCCCTGGCCGACCGGATCCCCGCCGACGCGGGCGCCGGGCTTCCCGACGCCGAGGCCATCACCCCACAGCTCGTCCACTCCCTGCCCCCGGCGCTGCGCGACGCCTACATCGGGGCGTACGCCGACGCCATGCCGCGGATCTTCCTCTACCTGGTGCCGGTGCTCGTCCTCGGGCTCCTCATCGCCCTCTTCCTCAAGGAGAAACCACTGGTGTCCCACAACGCCCCCGTCACCGAGCCGGAGACCGCGCAGGTCAACGCCCATGTCCCGCAGGCCAACGCCCACGTTCCGCAGGCCCGGTCGCCGTACGCCGCCGGCATCCCGGTCTGCGGCACGGTGCAGCACCCCGACGGCACCGTCGTGCCCCGCGCAGCGCTCACCCTCATCGACGTGGGCGGACAGCAGATCGGCCGGGGTGCCAGCGGCGACGACGGACGGTACGCGCTGGCCACGCCCGGCTCCGGGGCGTACGTCCTGATCGCCGCGGCCGGCGGCCACCAGCCGCAGGCGGTCTCCGTGACCGTCGGCGAACGCCCGGTGGAACTGGACGTGGTCCTCGGCGGCGCCGGGCGCCTGGCAGGCAGCGTGCTGACCGCCGACGGCAGCCCCGTGCGCGACGCGACGGTCACCCTCACCAACGTCCACGGCGAGGTCGTCTCCACCACCCGCAGCGGCCGCGAGGGCGGCTACGTCATCACGGAGCTGGTGGCCGGCGAGTACACGCTCGCCGGCAGCGCCCCCGCCTTCCGTCCGGCCGCGCTGCCCGTCAGCGTCCAGGCCGCGCGGGAGACCCGCCAGGACGTCGAACTGGCCGGTGGCGCGGTGCTGCGCGGCACCGTGCGGGCCGGTGGCGGCCGGCTCGTGGAGGACGCCCGCGTGACCCTGCTCGACGCGGCGGGCAACGTGGTGGACACCCTCACCACCGGGCCCGACGGCACCTTCCGGTTCATCGACCTGTCGTCCGGCGAGTACACCGTCATCGCGGCCGGATACCCGCCCGTCGCGACCGTGCTCCAGGTGGCGGGCGGCGGCCGCACGGAACGCGACCTCCAGCTCGGGCACGAGGACTGAGAGACCGGTTCACCGGCGCACGGGCGCGCGCCGGTGTGTCCGCGTGCCACCAATTCCCCCGTTGCCGCACATGGTCACCGGACGCCGCCGTACGGTGGTGACGGCGACACAGATCTTGCGGAGCCGTGGGCAGAGAGGGCCTGACGCCATGGACCATGGCACCGAGCGGGACGCACCTCCCGGCCATCGAGCCGGACCCGGCGCCGTGCCGGCCGACCCCGTGGCGGGGCGTGTCCCGCTGGCCGTCGTCGTGGTGGACCGGGACGGACTGGTCTCCCACTGGAGCCGGGGCGCACGACGGCTGTTCGCGCTGCCCAAGGAGGAGGCGATCGGCCGGCCCGCCCCGGACCTGCTGCCGGTTTCGGGCGTGCTCCCCGAGGACGGGGAGCAGACCGAGAACATCACCGGGTACGGCTCGTACGCGCCCTACGACGGCCTCGGGCCCGGCCTGGAGTCCTCCCTGGACGGCCATCTGTCCTACCCGGCGGCCGGCCGCGCCCGGCTGACCGTGCCGGCCGACGACCGCGTCGACGTGCTGTGGTGGGCGTATCCCCTGGTGGGGCCCGGCCGGGAGCGACTGCTCGTGCTCGCCGCCGACGCGGACGGGCTGCGGCGGGACTACGCCGACTCCGACCCGGACGCCGGGGCGGCCACCGTCGAGCGGATCGCGCCGGGCTTCGCGCTGCACACCGACTTCCCCGGTAGCGAGGAACTCGCTCGCCGCCTCCCCGAGATCCTGCCCAGCATGAGCGTCGGCGAGAGCGCCCGCATCGTCGCACAGGTCCTCGAACTGGGCTATCCCGTCCTGGAGTTCAGCCAGAACGACCGGGTGCCCGTCACCCCCGACTGGGGCGTGCCCCGGCGCGTTGAGCGCCGGGCGCGTCGTGAGCGGGCCGCGCGGGCACTGGCGGCCGGTGAGCCGGTGCCGGACGGCCTGCGGGACGAGGCCGAGGACCTGGAGTACGCCGCCGTCCGCGAACGCCTGGAGTTCCTCAACGAGGTGAGCGGCGCGATCGGCACCTCGCTCGACCTCTCGCAGACCATCGTCGAGGTGAGCCGGGCCGTCGTCCCCCGCTTCACCGACGTCGCCGGCACCTATCTGCGCGAACAGGTCGTGGCCGGCGAGGGCTTTTCCGACGGGGTGCCCGACACGACGACGATGTGGCACCGGGTCGCCCTGGAACACACCGACGAACCCGGCCGCTGGGACGACGTCGTACCGGTCGGCGAGGCCATGCCGTTCCCGGCGCACACCCCCTTCTTCCAGTGCATGACCAGCGGCGAGCCGGTCCTCGTGCCCCGCATCACCGAGGAGATGGGCCACGCCATCGCCTCCCAGTTCGAGAAGCGGGACATCCGGCCGCTCATCACGGGCCGCTCGATGCTGCTGGTGCCCCTGAAGGCACGCAATGTCGTCCTCGGCTTCATGATCCTGCTCCGCCACCCCGAGCGGCCCGTCTTCAACGACATGGACCGCGTCACCGGCGCCGAACTCGCCGCCCGCGCGGGCCTCGTCCTCGACAACGCTCGCATGTACACCCACCAGGAGAACGTCGCCGAGACGCTCCAGGACAGCATGCTGCCGCACATCCCCGCGCGCATGGCCGGCTGCGACATCGCCACCCGCTACCTGCCGGGCACCCTCCTCGGCCGGGTCGGCGGCGACTGGTTCGACTCGGTCAAGCTGCCCGGCGCCCGCACCGCCCTCGTCGTCGGCGACGTCATGGGCCACGGACTGAACTCCGCCGCGATGATGGGCCAGTTGCGCACCGCCGTACAGACCATGGCCGGCCTCGACCTGCCCCCGGCCCAGCTCCTGCGCAACCTCGACGACCTCGCTCAGCGGCTCGGCGACACCCACCTCGCGACCTGCCTGTACGCCGTGTACGACCCGATCGCCGGTGAAGTGCACCTCGCCAACGCCGGTCACATCCCGCCCGTCCTGGTCCGTGCCGAGGACGGCGTCAGCGAGCTGATCGACCTGCCGACGGGGGCGCCGATCGGCGTCGGAGGGGTGCCCTTCGAGTCGGTACGCGTGCCGGTGGCGCCCGGCGACCGGCTGGTGATGTGCACCGACGGCCTGGTGGAGGTGCGGGGCGAGGACATCGGCGTCGGCCTCGCCACGCTCTGCGAGTCCGCCGCCCACCCGGCCGCGTCCATGGACGACGCCTGCGACACCATCATCCGCGCCCTGGGCACCCGCGGCGGCCGCAAGGACGACGTCGCCCTGCTGATGGCCCGGCTGACCGGCATCGAGCCCGACGCCGTCGCCGCATGGCGCCTCGCCCGCGACCCGGCCGAGGTGGGCCGCGCCCGCGCGGCGGTCCGCGAGCAACTCCACGACTGGGGGCTGCCGAAGCTGGCCGGCCCCGCGGAGCTGATGGTCAGCGAACTCGTCACCAACGCCCTGCGCCACTCCCACGCCAGGCCCGTCGAACTGCGCCTGGTGCGCGCCGACACGCTGCTGTGCGAGGTGGACGACGACGACCACGAACTGCCCGCGCTCAAGAGCGCGGGCCCCGACGACGAAACCGGCCGCGGCCTGCGCGTCGTCAGCACCCTCGCCCGCGAATGGGGCGCGAGCCGCACCAACGCGGGCAAAACCGTCTGGTTCGAACTGACACTGCCCGCCCGGTACCGCTACCCCGGCGCGCCGGGCGAGCGCTAGACGTCGCCGCGCTGTCGCGCCGCCTTGCGTTGCAGGGACTCGCGCCGGGTGCGCAGTTCGTGCTGCCGCCGTCGGCTCTTCTTGCGCCGCTCGGCCCGCGCGCGAGCGCGCGGATCCCTGAGTTTCGTGTGGTCGAGCCTCGTCAAATACCACATGAGGCCGCAGAAAAGGGCCAGGAGTGTCACGCCCAGGACGGCGGCGACCACAGGCGGCATGTCCGCGACCTCGATGTCCCGGTACCTTCCGACGTTCATTCGCTGCCCCGCCCCCGTTGCCCCGCACCCGACCGGCGTAATCTACCGGACCCGCCGCCGGCCGAGACCGCCCCGGCGCGAACGACCGGTGAAGGAATGCGCCGGGCGCTTGTGGCCGTGCGCGGGGCGCGATACACCGTACGGACCCGTCGTCGTCGACGGGCCGTACGTCGTCGCACGTGGGGAGACGGGCATGAGCGTGACGAGTCGGTACCGGGACGCCTGGGAGAGCTTCTGGAACGAGGCCCCCGAGGATCAGGGGGCGGTGTTCTGGGACGCGGAGCCGATGCTCACCGCGGGCCGTCACCTCGCCCACTTCGAACCGCACCTGACCGACCCCGGTCTGCCGCTGATCGACCTCGGCTGCGGCAACGGCACCCAGACCCGCTACTTCGCCGAACGCTTCCCGCACGTCGTCGGCGCCGACCTCTCCGCCGCCGCCCTCGACCACGCCCGCCACGCCGACCCGGCCGGGCTGGCGGCCTACCGGCAACTGGACGCGGCCGACAAGTCCGAGGCGGAGACACTGCACGCGGAGCTGGGCGACGCCAACGTCTATGTGCGGGGCGTCCTGCACCAGTGCGAGCCCGACGACCGGCAACCCCTGGCCGACGCCCTCGCCGCGCTCCTCGGCGAACGCGGCCGCGCGTTCCTGGCCGAGCCCTCCCAGGGGGCCAAGACCGTCCTGACGGCCATCGCCCAGGGCCCCGACGGCCCGCCGGCCAAACTCGCCCCGGTTCTCCGCCACGGGCTGACCCCCGCGGCGGTGCCCGACGAGGCGGTGCCGGAGTACCTGCGCGCGGCCGGACTCACCGTCCTGGCGAGCGGCGAACTCCCGCTGATCACCACGGAGTACACGACGGACGGCACCCGGATCGAGCTGCCGTCGACGTGGGTGGTGGCGGGGCGTGGTGCGTGACGTGGTGCGAGACGTGGTGCGAGACGTGGCGTCTGACCAGGGCTGACCTGTTATTGGTCTGGACCGGTGAGAGTTTTCCACAGGCCTGGCTGCGGTTCGGCGCGACCGCGTAACGTGACGCCACATGAAGATCCTCATCAGTGCCGACATGGAAGGCGCCACCGGCGTCACCTGGCCGGCCGACGTGCTGCCGGGGACGCCGCAGTGGGAGCGCTGCCGGTCGATGTTCACCTCCGACGTGAACGCGGCCGCGCTGGGCCTCTACGACGGCGGTGCCGACGAGGTGCTGGTCAACGAGGCGCACTGGAGTATGCGCAACCTGCTCCTGGAGCAACTCGACGAGCGGACGCAGATGCTCACCGGGCGGCACAAGGCGCTGTCCATGGTCGAGGGCGTCCAGCACGGGGACGTGGACGGCATCGCGTTCGTCGGATATCACGCGGGCGCCGGCATGGAGGGCGTCCTCGCGCACACCTACCTCGCCAACCAGCTCACCGGCGTGTGGCTGAACGACGTACGGGCCAGTGAGGGTCTGCTCAACGCCCACGTGGTCGCCGAGTACGGGGTGCCGGTGGTGCTGGTCACCGGGGACGACGTGGCGTGCGAGGACGCGCTCGGGTACGCGCCGGAGGCGCGGAAGGTCGCCGTGAAGGACCATGTCTCGCGGTACGCGGCCGTCTGCCGTACGCCGGCCAGGACCGCCGCCGACATCCGGGCGGCGGCCAAGGAGGCGGCGGCGCTCGCGGTGCGGCACGAGCCGGTGAGCGGCGGGCCGTTCACCCTCGCCCTGGAGTTCGACGCCGAGCACCTGGCGGCGGCCTCGACCGTGGTGCCCGGCGTGGCGCAGGTCGGGGAGCGGAAGGTGGCGTACACCCACGAGACCATGTTCGAGGCGATCCGGACGTTCAAGGCGGTCACCACGATCGTCTCGGCGGCGGTGGAGGAGCAGTATGGCTGAGCAGTACACGGACACGGATACGGGAACGGATACGGGCACGGGCGCGCAGGCGCTGGACGAGGTCGTCCGGTTCACCTCCGAGCTGATCCGCATCGACACCACGAACCGGGGCGGCGGCGACTGCCAGGAGCGGCCGGCCGCCGAGTACGCCGCCGCGCGGCTCGCCGAGGCGGGGATCGAGCCCACCCTGCTGGAGCGGACCAAGGGCCGCACCAACGTCGTGGCCCGAATCGAGGGCACCGACCCGTCGGCCGACGCGCTGCTCGTGCACGGTCACCTGGACGTGGTGCCCGCCGAGGCCGACGACTGGAGCGTGCACCCGTTCTCCGGCGAGATCCGCGACGGAGTCGTCTGGGGGCGCGGCGCCGTCGACATGAAGAACATGGACGCGATGATCCTCGCCGTCGTGCGCGACTGGGCCCGCAACGGGGTTCGGCCCCGGCGCGACGTCGTGATCGCCTTCACCGCGGACGAGGAGGCCAGCGCCGAGGACGGATCCGGCTTCCTCGCCGACCGGCACGCCGCACTGTTCGAGGGCTGTACCGAGGGCGTCAGCGAGTCCGGCGCCTTCACCTTCCACGACGGGGCCGGCCGGCAGTTCTATCCTATCGCCGCGGGCGAGCGCGGCACGGGCTGGCTCAAGCTCACCGCGCACGGGCGGGCCGGACACGGCTCGAAGGTGAACCGGGAGAACGCCGTCACCCGGCTCGCCGCCGCCGTCACCCGCATCGGCGCCCACGAGTGGCCGCTGCGCCTGACCCCGACCGTGAGCGCCGCCCTGACCGAGATCGCCGCCGTCTACGGCATCGAGACCGACCTGAGCGACGTCGACGCGCTGCTGGACAAGCTCGGGCCCGCGGCCAAGCTCGTCGAGGCCACCGTCCGCAACAGCGGCAACCCGACCATGCTGGCCGCCGGCTACAAGGTCAACGTCGTCCCGGGCGAGGCCGTCGCCCACGTCGACGGGCGGTTCCTGCCGGGCGGCGAGGACGAGTTCCGCGACACCCTCGACCGGCTCACCGGGCCGGACGTGGACTGGGAGTTCGCCCACCGCGAGGTCGCCCTCCAGGCGCCGGTGGACTCGCCGACGTACGCGGGGATGCGCGCGGCCGTCGAGGAGTTCGCCCCGGAGGGGCACGTGGTGCCGTACTGCATGTCCGGCGGCACCGACGCCAAGCAGTTCTCGCGGCTCGGCATCACCGGCTACGGCTTCGCGCCGCTGAAGCTGCCCGAGGGCTTCGACTACCAGGCCCTCTTCCACGGCGTGGACGAAAGGGTCCCCGTCGAGGCGCTGCACTTCGGCGTCCGCGTCCTGGACCGCTTCCTGCGCACGGCCTAGGACCCGACCGGCACGGAGCAGCAGACGCGGAGCAGCAGACGCGGATCATTGGACGCGGAGCAGTGGACAAGGAGTTGGAGGACAAGTGGCGGAGTCAGTGCGGACTCTTGCGTACGGATCGTGGCCCTCGCCCATCGACGCGGCCCACGCGGCCGCGCACGACGGGCGGCCCGAGGACGTGGGCTTCGTCGGCGAGGAGGTGTGGTGGACCGCGCCCCGGCCCACCGAGGGCGGGCGCCGCACCCTGGTGCGCCGGCACCCCGACGGCACCGAGGAGCCGGTGCTGCCCGCGCCGTGGAACGTGCGCAGCCGCGTCATCGAGTACGGCGGCCGGCCGTGGGCCGGGGTCATGACCGACGCCGGGCCGCAGGTGGTCTTCGTGAACTTCGCCGACCAGCGGCTGTACGTCTACGAGCCGGGCGGCGGTGAGCCGCGTCCGCTGACGCCCGTCTCCACGGTGGGCGGCGGGCTGCGCTGGGCCGAGCCGGAGCTGCGTCCCGAGCGCGGTGAGGTGTGGTGCGTCCTGGAGGAGTTCACCGGCGACGGGCCCACCGACCTGCGCCGGGTCCCGGTCGCGGTGCCGCTGGACGGCTCGGCGGCCGAGCACCGGGACGCCGTGCGCGAGCTGACCGGCGAACGGCACCGCTTCGTCACCGGCCCCCGCCTCTCGCCCGACGGGCGGCGCGTGGCCTGGCTCGCCTGGGACCACCCCCGCATGCCCTGGGACGGCACCGAGCTGATCGTCGCCGAGACCGGCCCCGAGGGCACCTTCCGGGACGCCCGGACCGTCGCCGGCGGGCCCGAGGAGTCGATCACCCAGGTCGACTGGGCCCCGGACGGCGCCCTGCTGTACGCCTCCGACCGCACCGGCTGGTGGAACCTCTACCGCGACGGGCGGCCGCTGTGCGCCCGCGAGGAGGAGTTCGGCGGGCCGCTGTGGAAGCTCGGACAGCGCTGGTTCGCACCCCTGGACAGCGGCCTGATCGCCGTCCTGCACGGCAGGGGCGCCGCCGTCCTCGGCATACTCGACCCCGAGACCGGCGAGGTCGTCGACGCGGCGGGCCCCTGGACCGAGTTCGCGGCCACCCTCGCCGCCCACGGCGAGCGGGTCGTCGGCGTCGGCGCGAGCCCGTACAGCGGCTACGAGGTCGTCGAGCTGGACGCCAGCACCGGCCGGGCCCGGGTGATCGGCGCCCCGCACGAGGACGCCGTGGACCCGGCGTACTACCCGCGGCCGGAGATCCGCACCTTCACGGGCCCGGACGGGCGTGACGTCCACGCCCACCTCTACCCGCCGCACAACCCCGGCTGCCACGCCCCGGACGGCACCCTCCCGCCGTACGTCATCTGGGCGCACGGCGGTCCCACCAGCCGCTCCCCGCTGGTCCTCGACCTGGAGATCGCCTACTTCACCTCCCGCGGCATCGGCGTCGCCGAGGTCAACTACGGCGGCTCCAGCGGGCACGGCCGGGAGTACCGCAACCGGCTGCGCGAGCAGTGGGGCGTCGTCGACGTCGAGGACTGCGCGGCCGTCGCCCGCGCCCTCGCCGAGGAGGGCACCGCCGACCGGGACCGGCTCGCCGTACGCGGCGGCAGCGCGGGCGGCTGGACCTCCGCCGCATCACTGGCCACCACCGACGTCTACGCCTGCGGCACGATCAGCTACCCGGTCCTCGACCTGACCGGCTGGGGCACGGGGGAGACCCACGACTTCGAGTCGCAGTACCTGGAGAGCCTGATCGGCCCGTACGCCGAGGTGCCCGCCCGGTACACCGAGCGGTCGCCCGCCGAGCACGCCGACGGTGTCACCGCGCCGTTCCTGCTGCTCCAGGGACTGGACGACGTGATCTGCCCGCCCGTGCAGTGCGAGCGGTTCCTCGAACGCATGGCGGGCCGGGGCGTGCCGCACGCCTACCTCACCTTCGAGGGCGAGGGCCACGGATTCCGCCGGGCTCAGACCATGGTGCGCGCCCTCGAGGCGGAACTCTCCCTCTACGCACAGGCCTTCGGACTGACTCCGGACGGCGTCCCGGTCCTGGAGCTGACCCCGTGAGCCGGGTGGGAGAAGCGACCCGGCCGGCCCGGCTCGCCCCCGGCGCCCGGGTGGCCGTCGTCGCGCCCAGCGGGCCCGTGCCCGAGGAGCGGCTCCAGGCCGGCCTCGACGTCCTGCGCGGCTGGGACCTCGACCCCGTGGTGGCGCCGCACGTCCTGGACCGCCACGGCACCTTCGCCTACCTCGCGGGCCGTGACACCGACCGCGCCGCCGACCTCCAGGCCGCCTGGTGCGACCCGGCCGTGGACGCGGTGCTGTGCGCCCGCGGCGGGTACGGCGCCCAGCGCATGACGGACCTGCTCGACTGGGAGGCGATGCGCGCGGCCGGGCCCAAGGTGTTCGTCGGCTTCAGCGACATCACCGCGCTGCACGAGGCGTTCGCCACCCGCCTCGGCCTGGTCACCCTGCACGGACCGATGGCCGCGGGGATCGACTTCATCAAGAACGCGCGGGCACAGGAACACCTGAGAGCCACCCTGTTCGCCCCGGAGACGGTCCGCGTGATCGCGTCGTCCGACGCCACGCCGCTGGTCCCAGGCCGGGCACGGGGCGTCACCCTCGGCGGCTGCCTCGCCCTGCTCGCCGCCGAACTGGGCACCCCGCACGCCAGACCCTCCGCGCGCGGCGGACTGCTCTGCCTGGAGGACGTGGGGGAGGAGACGTACCGCATCGACCGCTACCTCACGCAGTTGCTGCGCGCCGGATGGCTCGACGGGGTCCGCGGCGTACTGCTCGGGTCCTGGAAGGAGTGCGAGTCCTACGAGCGGCTGCGGCCGATGCTGGCCGACCGGCTCGGCGGCCTCGGCGTGCCGGTCGTCGAGAACTTCGGGTTCGGGCACTGCGAGGGGGCGCTGACCATGCCGTTCGGCGTGGGAGCGGAACTCGACGCGGACGCGGGCATCCTGACGCTGGAGCGGCCCGCGCTGCGCTGACCGTCGTAGGCTGACCTCCATGCCGCACACCCCGTCCCGTCACCTCGCGCAGGGCCCGCGCGTGGGCATCCGGCACTTCACCTACGCGGACGCCGCCGAGTTCACCGCCCGGGCCCGGGAGAGCAAGGACCTGCACCACCCCTGGCTCTTCCCGCCGGACAGCGTCCAGGCGTACGAGGCCTACGCGGCCCGGCTGATCGAGGACCGCACCAAGGCCGGATTCCTGGTGTGCGAACAGGCCGCCGACGGAGCGGACGATGCGGCCGGGGCAGCCGGGATGGACGGGGCGGACGGTGTATCCGGCGGCGGCTCCATCGCCGGGTTCGTGAACATCAACAACATCGTCGAGGGCGGCTTCCTCAGCGGCGCGCTCGGCTACGGCGCCTTCGCGCACGCGGCGGGCCGCGGGCTGATGCGCGAGGGCCTGGGCCTCGTGGTGCGGCACGCGTTCGGGCCGATGCGCCTGCACCGGCTGGAGATCAACGTCCAGCCGGGCAACGCCGCCTCGATCGCGCTGGCCCGCGCCTGCGGCTTCCACCTGGAGGGCTTCTCGCCGAGGATGCTCTACATCGACGGCGCCTGGCGCGACCACCAGCGCTGGGCGATCACCGCCGAGACCGTGACTTCCGGTTGACCTTCATCGTGTCCAGGTCCGTCACGGTCGACCTGAGATCGCGAAAGCCGTGGCCGAGCCCGCGCAGCGTGCCCTCGGCCCGGTCCTCCGCGATCGCGCCCGCCATCTCCTCGCCGTCCGCCGCGTCCGACACCACCACGTAGCGCATCGAGAAGTGCTTCAGCGGCGCGGGCTCGTACGACAGCGAACCCTCCTCCGTGAACCGCATGCTCGCCATCCCGTGGTCGCCGGCCTCGGCGAGCAGCCGGGCACGGGCATCCTCGGTCAGGCCGTCCCAGGTACCCCGGACGATCACCCGGTAAGTGTGCTGCTCGCTCAATGCCACTCCTTCGTACGCACGCCGACCGCCCGACTCTATGCGGCCGCCGACCCGGCGCCCAGGGATTTAAACGTGAGCGACGTCGCGCGACGCGACCCGCGGCGCCCCTGTTCACCGCACCGGTGAGCGGCTTCCATGGGGAACCGTGACGACGATCCGACGTGAGGTACTGACCCTGCCCGCCGCGCGGCTGGGAGCGGACAACCCCCTGCCGCCGCTGCGCCCCCTGGACGAGGCCCACCGCATCGACGAGCGGGACCGGGCCGGCCTGCCGCGCGACATGGCCCGCCAGGTCGACTACGAGCCACTGCGCGGCCTGCTGCCCGTACAGGTCCGGGACGGCTACGACCGCGGGCGCGAACCCCGCGGTCTCGAGGCACTCGTCATCGAGAACGACCGGCTGCGGGCCACCGTCCTGCCGGCCCTGGGAGGCCGCATCGCCTCCCTCCACCACAAGCCGACCGACCGCGAGCTCCTCTACGTCAACCCGGTCTTCCAGCCCGCCAACTTCGCCCTCAACGGGGCCTGGTTCTCCGGCGGCATCGAGTGGAACATCGGCGCCACCGGCCACACCACCCTCTCCTGCTCACCCGTGCACGCCGCCCGCGTACCCGCCCCCGACGGCGGTCAGATGCTGCGCCTGTGGGAGTGGGAGCGGCTGCGCGACCTCCCCTTCCAGGTCGACCTGTGGCTGCCCGAGGGCTCCGACTTCCTGTACGTCGGCGCCCGGATCCGCAACCCGCACGAGCGCCCGGTGCCCACGTACTGGTGGTCCAACATCGCCGTGCCCGAGGACCGCCGAGTCCTCGCCCCCGCCGACGAGGCCTGGCACTTCGGCTACGAGCGGCGCCTGCGCAGCGTGCCCGTCCCGTCGTACGACGGCGTCGACCGGACCTACCCGCTCAACAGCACCTACGCCGCCGACTACTTCTACGAGGTGCCGGACGACCGGCGCCGTTGGATCGCCGCGCTCGACGAGCACGGGCACGGGCTGGTGCAGACCTCGACCGACGTACTGCGGGGCCGCAAACTCTTCGTGTGGGGCACCGGGCCCGGCGGGCGCCGCTGGCAGGAGTGGCTCACCGACTACTTCTACGAGGTGCCGGACGACCGGCGCCGTTGGATCGCCGCGCTCGACGAGCACGGGCACGGGCTGGTGCAGACCTCGACCGACGTACTGCGGGGCCGCAAACTCTTCGTGTGGGGCACCGGGCCCGGCGGGCGCCGCTGGCAGGAGTGGCTCACCGAGCCCGGCACCGGCGGCTACTGCGAGATCCAGGCCGGCCTCGTCCGCACCCAACTGGAACACGTCCAGTTGGAGGCCGAGAGCGAAGTGTCCTGGCTGGAGGCGTACGGGCCGCTCGACGCCTCGCCCGACGGCGACGACTGGCACACCGTACTGCGCGGGGCGGAGGACCGGCTGGAGACCGCCCTGCCGCGGGCCGACGTCGACGCGGCGTACGACGCCTGGCGTGCGTGCGCCGACGCCGAGCCCGGCGAACGCCTGGCCACCGGATCGGGCTGGGGCGCGCTCGAAGTGCTGCGCGCGGGCTGGAAGCTGCCCGGCACACCCTTCGACGAGGACACCCTCCAGGACGAGCAGCAGCCGTGGCTGCGTCTGCTGCGCGCCGGGGCGCTGCCCGAGCCGGAACACCACGAGCCGCCCGGCGGGACGCTGGTCGCCCGGCCCTGGCGGGACATGCTCGAGACCACGGCCGCCACCCCGGTCGCCGAATACCACCTCGGCGTCGCCCAGTGGCACGGCGACGACCGCGCGCAGGCGGTGCGCAGTTGGGAGCGCGGCCTCAAAACCGCCGCCGACCGCTGGCCGCTGCTGCGCTGCCTCGCCGTCGCCGACCAGGAGGGCGGCCACCACGAGCGGGCCGCCGACCAGTACACGGAGGCCTTCGACGACCTGTGCGCACGCCGGCCGGACGGGGCGGGCGGGGACGCCCGGTGGACGGCCGTCGCCGCCGCACTCGGCCGGGAGACGATCGAGGCGCTGCTCAGGGTCCGGCGCACGGCGGACGCCCGTGCCGTGTGGGAGCGGCTCGATCCCGCGACCCGGGCCCGCGGCCGGTTCCGGCTGACCGAGGGGGAACTGCTCGCCGCCGAGGGCCGGCGCGAACAGGCGCGGGCTCTTTTCGACGAGGGCTTCGAGGTCGCCGACCTCCGCGAGGGCGCCGAGAGCATCGGCCTGCTGTGGGCGCGGCTGAGCGACGCACCGCTCCCGGCCCGGCACGACTTCCGGATGCGACCGGACGGGAGGTGAACCCGCCCGGCCCGCCGCTACGCCCTCCGGTCCACATACTCGTAGATCGCCCCGTCCGGGTGCCGGGCGATCAGGTTGCGGCCCACGGGCGTCGGGACGGGTCCGGCGATGACGTCCGCGCCCAACGAGGTGAGGACGCGCTGGGTCTCCTCGACGTCCGTCACGGCGATCGTCGCGGCGACCTTGCGCAACACCTCGAGCTGGGACTCGGGTCCGCTCATCAGCAGGAAGCAGCCGATCGCGGCGACTTCGACGCCGCCGCGTTCGAAACGCATGGCCGGACCGCCGGCCAGACCTTCGTAGAAGGGGATCGCCTTGTCCAGGTCATCGACGTAGACGCGCAGTGTGGCTCCCAGAATGTCCATGGTGACGAGCCTAGTTGGCGTGCGCCGGGTCGGACTCGCGGTCCGGCCATGGAAGTTCGCCCACCGGGTACCCGCACGGCATGGACCGCATCGATCACCTGGAACATCTGGAGCATCTGGACAGGCGACTGGTAGACGAACTGACGCAGGTGGCACGCGAGACCGTGCGCGACGAGCTGCGCGAGCAGACCCGCAAGCAGCGCCGCAAGGCCACGCTGTACGCCGCGTCCGGCGCCGCCGCCCTGTACGCGGGCGCCGCCGTGGCGCTCACCGTGGGCCTGGCCCTCGCCCTCGCCCTGCCGGCCTGGGCCGCCGCACTGATCACCGCCGCCCTCCTGGGCGGCGCGGCCCAACTGCTGCGCCGCGCCGCCCGGCCCCACCCCTCGGGGCCCGGGTCCGCCCACGACGGCGGCCACGAGCACGCCCTCGGTGTGCCGTACCCGCCGATGCCGCCCGTCGCGCCCGGCGGCGTGGGAGGCGCGACCGGCGCCCCCGGCGCGGGCACCCCGGCCCCGGGCGGCACCGGACCGGCGGCGCCGCGCCAGGACGACATCAACCCCGAGACACGGAACGACCGCGACCGCGGCCGCGACCGCGGCTGACCGGACCGGCCGACCGCGTCAGGCGCTCTCCTGGAGCTGCGGCAGCACCTTGGTGCGGTAGAGGTCGAAGAAGCCGCGCAGGTCAGGACCGATCTGGTTGACGTAGACCCGGTCGAAGCCGGCGTCGGCGAACTGCTTCAGTTCCGCCACGTGCTCGTCCACGTCGTCGCCGCACACCCGGTTGCCGCGGACCATGTCCTCGGTGACCAGGGTCTGCGCCTGCTCGAAGTGGGCCGGGGAGGGCAGCACCTGGCCCAGCTCGCCCGGCAGCAGCTCGTTGGCCCACAGCCGGTGCACGGTCCGCACCGCCGCGTCCTTGTCGGCGTCGTAGCAGACCTTCGTGCCCCCGCTGACCAGCTTCCCGCCACCCCCGCCCTTGCGGTACTGCTCCACCATCGAGGTGTCCGGCATCATCGTGATGTAGCCGTCGCCCACCCGGGCCGCCAGCTTGGTCGCCGCCGGGCCGAAGCCCGAGATGTCGATCGGGACGGGCTCGTCGGGGACGGTGTACAGGCGGGCGTTCTCCACCGTGTAGTGGGTGCCGTGGTGGTTGACCTCCTCCCCGGTGAGCAGCCGGCGCATGACGAGGATGGCCTCCTCCAGCATCTCCAGCCGTACGTGCGCGGCCGGCCAGGCGTCGCCGAAGATGTGCTCGTTCAGCGCCTCGCCGGTGCCGACGCCCAGCCGGAAACGGCCGTCGGTCATCACCGCGCTGGTCGCCGCGGCCTGGGCCACCACCGCCGGGTGGATGCGCAGCGTCGGGCAGGTCACCGCCGTCTCCACGGGCAGGGACACCGCGTCCGACAGCGCGCCGATCACCGACCACACGAACGGGCTCTGTCCCTGCTCGCCGTTCCAGGGGTGGTAGTGGTCGGAGATCCACAGTGCCTGGAATCCGGCCTGCTCGGCCATCCGGGCCTGCTCGATCAGCTCCGCGGGACCGTACTGCTCGCACGAGAGGAAGTAGCCGTACTCGGGCATGAGGGGGTGCCTCCGGACAAGGAGCGGTTGAGACCGGGGCCGAGTACCCGGGCGCCGGGGGGAAAACCGGCGGCGTCGCGGCTTCCTCGCGGACGTTTGGGTGCCCCGGCCGAGGGGACGCGGAAGGCCCACGAGGTACGCGACAGCCCGGAGGCGAACCGTGAGCCGACCCCGCATCGTGATCGTCGGTGCCGGCTTCGCCGGGTACCGGACGGCCCGCACCCTGTCCCGGCTCACCCGGCACCAGGCCGACATCACCCTGCTCAACCCGACCGACTACTTCCTCTACCTGCCCCTGCTGCCCCAGGTCGCCGCCGGGATCCTGGAACCGCGCCGGGTCAGCGTCTCGCTGTCGGGCACGCTGCCGCACGTCAGACTGGTCCTCGGGGAGGCCGACGGCATCGACCTCGACGGGCACACCGTGCACTACACCGGCCCGGAGGGCGAGGAGGGCACGCTGCCCTTCGACCGGCTGGTGCTCGCCGCGGGCAGCGTCAACAAACTGCTGCCCGTCCCCGGCGTCGCCGAGCACGCCCACGGCTTCCGCGGGCTGCCGGAGGCGCTCTATCTGCGCGACCACGTGACCCGGCAGGTGGAGCTCGCCGCCGCAGCCGGCGACCGCGCGGAGTGCGCCGCTCGCTGCACGTTCGTCGTGGTCGGCGCGGGCTACACCGGCACCGAGGTCGCCGCGCACGGCGCGATGTACACCGACGCGCAGGTCCGCAGGCACCCGATGCGTACCGGCATGCGGCCCCGCTGGATGCTGCTGGACGTGGCGCCCCGCGTCATGCCGGAGATGGACGAACGGCTCTCCCGCACCGCCGAGCGGGTCCTGCGGCAGCGGGGCGTCGACGTGCGGATGGGCACCTCCGTGAAGGAGGCCACCCACGACGGGGTCCTGCTGACCGACGGGTCGACCGTCGACACCCGCACGCTGGTGTGGTGCGTGGGCGTGCGGCCCGACCCGCTGGTGGAGTCGCTCGGGCTGCCCACGGAACGCGGCAGGCTGCTCGTCGACCCCCACCTCCAGGTGCCGGGCCGACCCGGGTTGTTCGCCTGCGGTGACGTGGCGGCCGTGCCCGACCTGAACCAACCGGGCCAGTACACGCCGATGACCGCGCAGCACGCCTGGCGGCACGGCAAGGTCTGCGCCCACAACGTCGCCGCGTCGCTCGGCGTCGGCGAGCGGCGCGCCTACCGCCACCGTGACATGGGGTTCGTCGTGGACCTGGGCGGCGCGAAGGCCGCCGCCAACCCGCTGGGTGTGCCGATGTCCGGCCCGGCCGCCGGCGCCGTCACCCGCGGCTACCACCTCGCGGCGATGCCGGGCAACCGCGTCCGGGTCGCCGCGGACTGGCTGCTCGACGCGGTACTGCCCCGCCAGGCCGTCCAGTTGGGCCTCGTACGGTCCTGGTCCGTGCCGTTGGAGTCGTCGTCACCCGAGGTCGCACGCGTACCGGGGCGGCCGGATCGGTCAGAGCGGCCGGGGCGGCCGGAGCGGCCGGGTCGGACCGGGCAGGATTCCGGACCCTCCGGCCAGCACCCCGGCGGTGAGCCGCGCGGGGAGTCGGCGAGGAGCCGGCCGGGCCGTGAGCCCGCGAAGAATCAGCCGCGCCCTGAGCCCGCAAGGAGCCAGCCTGGCGGTGAGCCCGCGAAGAACCAACCGGGCCCTGAGCCCGCGAAGAAGCAGCCGGGCGGGGAGCCCGCGAGGAATCAGCGGGGCGGGGAGCCGGTCAAGAAGCAGCCGGGCGGGGAGCGTGTGCGGAGGAGTCCGTCCGGTTCGCCCCGGGCCTCCGGCAAGCCCCGCCGCGCCGTCGAAGCCGCCGGACCGCGCCCTGCCCGCGGTTCCGGCAAGCCGGACAAGCCTTCCCGGGCCTCCGGTGGGAAACGACCCGCCGCCCCGTCCGGACCGAGCCGGTCCGCGGGCGCGCCCGCCGATCCCGGCCCCGAACCCCCGGCGAACCAGCCGCCCCCCGGACCCGACATCGCCCCCGGCCCCGTCAAACGCACCGACGGCCGTGCCGTGGAAGGAGACTCATGAACACCGGTGAACTCGTCGACCTCGGACAGCAACTGCGCGTCGACAGCGTACGGGCGGCCGCCGCCGCCGGCTCCGGGCACCCGACGTCGTCGATGTCCGCCGCGGACCTGATGGCCGTACTCCTGGCCAACCACCTCCGCTACGACTTCCAGCACCTCGCCCACCCCGGCAACGACCGCTTCGTACTGTCCAAGGGGCACGCCTCGCCGCTGCTCTACTCCGCCTACAAGGCGGCCGGCGCCATCGACGACGAGGAACTGCTCACCTTCCGCAAGCAGGGCAGCCGCCTGGAGGGGCACCCGACACCGCAGCGGCTGCCGTGGGTCGAGACGGCCACCGGTTCGCTCGGACAGGGGCTGCCCGTCGGCGTCGGCATCGCGCTGTCCGGCAAGCGTCTGGAGCACACCGACTACCGCGTGTGGGTGCTGTGCGGCGACAGCGAGATGGCCGAGGGATCGGTGTGGGAGGCGGCCGAGCACGCCGGGTACGAGCACCTCGACAACCTCACCGTGATCGTCGACGTCAACCGGCTCGGCCAGCGCGGCCCCACCCGGCACGGCCACGACCTCGACGCGTACGCGCGCCGTTTCCGGGCCTTCGAGTGGCACACGATCGAGGTCGACGGCCACGACGTGGACGCCGTCGACCGCGCCTACGGCGAGGCCCGGTCCACCAAGGGCCAGCCCACCGCGATCATCGCCCGCACCCTCAAGGGCAAGGGCGTGCGGGCCGTGGAGGACCGCGAGGGACAGCACGGCAAGCCGCTGCCCGAGCCCGAGGAGGCCGTCGCCGAACTCGGTGGTCCGCGCGACCTCCGGGTCCGGGTGCACGAGCCCCACTCCGCACGGGCACCGCACTCGACGGGTACCGGACAGACCGAGCTGCCCCGCTACGACAAGGGCGACGAGGTCGCCACCCGCAACGCCTTCGGAGAGGCGCTCGCCGCGCTCGGCACCGCCCGCGGCGACGTCGTCGCCCTCGACGGCGAGGTCGGCGACTCCACGCGGGCCGAGTTCTTCGCCAAGGAACACCCCGAGCGCTACTTCGAGTGCTACATCGCCGAGCAGCAGATGGTCGCCGGCGCGGTGGGGATGGCGGCGCGCGGCTGGGTGCCGTTCGCCACCACGTTCGCGGCCTTCCTGACCCGCGCGTACGACTTCGTGCGCATGGCCGCGGTCAGCGGTGCCGGCATCAACCTCGTCGGCTCCCACGCGGGCGTCGCCATCGGCCAGGACGGGCCCAGCCAGATGGGCCTGGAGGACCTCTCGATGATGCGGACCATCCACGGCTCGACCGTGCTGTACCCGTGCGACGCCAACCAGACCGCCCGCCTCGTCGCCGAGATGGCCGGCCTGGAGGGCATCCGCTACCTGCGCACCTCGCGCGGCGAGAGCAAGGTGATCTACAGCCCCGACGAGGAGTTCCCCGTCGGCGGCAGCAAAGTGCTGCGCTCCTCCGACCGCGACCGCCTCACCGTCGTCGCGGCCGGCGTCACCCTGCACGAGGCGCTCGCCGCGGCCGACGTCCTGGCCGGGGACGGCATCCCGGTCCGGGTGATCGACCTGTACTCGGTCAAGCCCGTCGACCGGGCGACGCTGCGCGAGGCCGCCGAGGACACCGGCTGTCTGGTGACCGTCGAGGACCACCGTCAGGAGGGCGGCATCGGTGACGCCGTCATGGACGCGTTCTGCGACGGGCGGCCCGTGCCCCGGCTGGTACGGCTCGCCGTCGGGACGATGCCCGGCTCGGCGACCCCGGCGGAGGAACTGCACGCGGCGGGGATCGACGCCGCGTCCATCGAGGCGGCCGTACTGATGCTCGTGGAGCAGGCGATCGTTTCGTGAGCAGGAGCGGTGAGCCCGCACGGACCGTACGCGCCGTGCGGGCCGGCCGGCACACGGTGGAGGTCCACCGGCCGGACAAGGTGCTGTTCCCAGCCGGTGACGGTGACGGTGACGGCGGCGGCGCGGGCGCGCGGGAGTACACCAAGGGCGATCTCGTCGACTACCACCGTGCCGTCGCCCCGTTCATGCTGCCGCATCTGCGGGGCCGCCCGCTGATGCTGGAGCGGCACCCGGACGGGGTCGACGGGCCGCGGTTCATGCAGAAGAACACCCCGGACCACTACCCGGAGTGGATCAGCCGCGTCGAGGTCGGCAAGGAGGGCGGCACCGTCTGCCACACCGTCTGCGACGACTCCGCCACCCTCGTCTACCTCGCCGACCAGGCCGCACTCACCCTGCATCGCTGGCTGTCCCGGACCGGGCGGGTCGACCGGCCGGACCGCATGGTCTTCGACCTCGATCCGGCCGGAGACGACTTCGAAGCCGTCCGGACGGCCGCCCGGCTGCTGGGCGAGCTGCTCGACGAGCTGAAGCTGCCCTCGGCCCTGATGACCACCGGTTCCCGGGGGCTGCACGTCGTCGTTCCGCTGAACGGCCACCAAGGCTTCGACGACGTACGGGAGTTCGCGCGCGCCGTCGCCGACGCGCTGGCCGCGGCCCATCCGGAGCGGCTCACCACCGCCGCCCGCAAGAAGGACCGGGGCGACCGGCTCTACCTCGACATCCAGCGCAACGCCTACGCCCAGACCGCCGTCGCCCCCTTCACGGTCCGCGCCCGCCCCGGCGCGCCCGTGGCCACGCCCATCTCCTGGGACCAGTTGGACGACCCCGCCCTGCACGCCCGCCGCTGGACCGTCGCGGACGCCGTCGAGCAGGCGCGCACCCGGCCCTGGGCCGGAATCCTGAACCACCCCAGGGCCCTGGGCCCCGCACGGCGGCGGCTGAACGCCCTGCGCGGCTGAGCGGCCCGCGCGGCCGAGTGAGGTTTGGCGAACACACATGCGGCCACACGGAGTGGGAGGTGGCCATGACGAACACGAAAAACACATCCGACTCGCAAGAATCGCAACAGAGTTCACGAAAGCCACATACGTCTCATACGTCTAATACGTCACAAACTTCACAGGAGCAGGAGCCGGAGGCGCGCCGTCCCAAGCCCATGGAGGTTCTGCGCGAGGCGCGCGCCCAGCTTGCCGAGCTCACCGGTATGAACGCCGAGTCCGTGTCGTCCTTCGAGCAGACGGAGGAGGGCTGGGCGCTGGAGGTCGAGGTTCTCGAGCTCGAGCGGGTGCCCGACACGATGAGCCTGATGGCGAGCTACCAGGTGCAGCTCGACTCCGAGGGGCAGCTCACGGGCTACCGACGCGTCCGGCGCTATGAGCGCGGCCGCTCCGACGCACGCGGTTCCGGCGGCCGATAGGCGGCCCCGGCCGGACCCACTGAACACACCCACACGCACCCACACCCGCAATCAAGAGACGGAGGAATAGCTGGCATGACAGTCGTACCGGCACAACAGACCGGCGGTGGAGGCGGCAGCAGCGGCCTTTACGACGTGCTCGAGCTTGTTCTGGACAGGGGGCTCGTCATCGACGCATTCGTGCGCGTCTCCCTGGTCGGCATCGAGATCCTGAAGATCGACGTCCGCGTCGTCGTCGCCAGCGTGGACACCTATCTGCGCTTCGCCGAAGCGTGCAACCGGCTCGACCTGGAGGCCGGGCCGCGCAAGGACCCGGGCCTGCCCGACCTGGTCGGGAAGATGACCGAGTCCGGCGCCAAGGGCAAGTCCAAGGGGGCGCTGTCCGGCGCCGCCGAGACCATCTCCGACGCATTCCAGCAGTCCCGTGACGAGGGCGGCTCCGAGCGTGAGCGCGAGCCGGCATCGCGTCCGCGCGCCCGCAAGGCCGCGCCCTCGCGCCGGAAGGAGGAGCAGGAGTGAGTACGTACGTCTACGGCATCACCGCCGCCACGCACCCCTCGCTCCCCGAGGGCACGAGCGGAGTCGGTGACCCGCCGCGCGAGGTGCGGATCCTGAAGGAGGGCGAACTGGCGGCCGTCGTCAGTGACGCGCCCGAGGGACTGCGCCCCAAGCGCAGGGAACTGCTCGCCCACCAGAACGTGCTGAGCCAGATCGGCGCCGACGGCTGTGTGCTGCCCATGCGCTTCGGCAGCGTGGCCCCGGACGACCAGGCGGTCACCGGGGTGCTGGCCGAGCGCGCCGAGCACTACAGGGAACGCCTCGGGGCGCTGGACGGCCGGGTCGAGTACAACATCAAGGCCAACCACGTCGAAGAAGCCGTACTGCACCACGTGATGGCCCAGAACCCCGAGATCCGCGCCCTCGCGGAGTCCAACAGGCAGGCGGGCGGCGGCAGTTACGAGACCAAGATCCAGCTCGGCGAGATGGTCGCGGCCGCGATCAAGGACAAGGAGGCGGAGGATGCCACCACGCTGGAGCGTGCTCTGGAACCGGCCGCCGACGCCGTGAGCGTCGGCCCCGAGTCCACCGGCTGGCTGGCCAACGTGTCGTTCCTCGTGAACCGGGAGTCGGCCGAGGAGTTCCTCGCCGCCGTGGAGCGGGCGCGAGGCGACATGCCGCACCTCGAGGTGCGGGTGAACGGCCCGCTGTCGCCGTACAGCTTCGTCGAGCCCGGCCCGGCCGAGCCCGCGGGCACCGCGGCCGGCGGTGCGGACGCCGGAGCGGGGTGACGGCATGGGACTGATCTCGGAGGTCCTGCTGCTGCCGTTCGCACCGGTGCGCGGCAGCGCCTGGGCCATCAGACAGGTGATGAACGAGGCCGAGCGGATCTACTACGACCCCGCCACGGTCCGGGCCGAACTCGCCCGCCTGGAAGAGCAGTTGGAAGCCGGCGAGATCACCGAGGAGGAGTTCGACGTACAGGAGGACGAGCTTCTGGACCGGCTGGAGATCGCAACGCGCACGAGCGCGGGATTGGGCAACGGGACGGCGCCATGAATCGAGTGGGACTAGGCCTCGCGATAGGGGCCGGATATCTGCTGGGACGTACGAAGAAACTGAAATTCGCGATCGCCGTGGGCACCATGGTGGCCGGCAAGAAGCTGAACCTGACCCCGAAGGGCATCGCGGAACTGGCTTCCTCGCAGTTGCAGAACAACCCCCAGTTCAAGGAGATCGGGGATCAACTGCGCACCGACCTCCAGGGCGTGGGCAAGGCGGCTTCCGGCGCCCTGGTCGAGCGGCAGATCGGAGCGCTCGCCGACCGCCTGCACGGGCGCACCGCCGAGGTGCGCGACCAACTCTCCGGCGTGGCGTCCCAGGCGCCCGGCGTCGGCTCCGACCACTCCCGCGACTCCGAGCACTCGGAGGACTCGGAGCAGGACGTGGAGCAGGACGCGGAGTACGAGGACGAGCGTGAGGAGGAGCCCGAGGAGGAGCCCGCGACCCGGCGCCCGGAGCGGCGCGAGCCTCGGCGGGAGCGGCCCGCGAAGAAGGCTCCGCCCGAGGCCCGGAAGGCGGTCAAGAAGGCGCCCGCGAAGAAGGCCGCCGCCAAGCGCGCCCAGCCCGCGAAGAAGGCGGCCGGCAAGAAGACGGCCGGTACCCGGCAGTCGAAGGGAGGTGGTGAGCGATGAGCGACACCCTCGGTTCCGCGGCCTCCACCGCAGGAAAGGCCGCGAAGAAGAACCCCCTCGCCGACGTCGCCCAGAGCGAGGCGGCCGACCGCCTCAAGGCGGAGGTGCAGGACTACCTCGCCGCCCAGGCCACGCGGCTGCTGACCGGCGTCGGCAGCAAGCTCGGCGAGACCACCGGCAAGCTGAACGACATCGCCGAGGGCAACAGCCCCGGGTTCGCCAAGCTCGCCCTCGACGGCGGACGCAAGCTCGCCGAGGGCAAGAGCCCGATGCGGGCCGCGTTCGAGGTCGGCGCCGGCAAGGTGAAGGACAACGTGGTCGGCGCCTTCAAGAACCTCACCGGCGGCAAGGGCAGGAAGAAGGGCGGCGGCGGTCAGAAGCCGACCGTGATCATCGAGTACGTCGACGTCGGCGTCCCGTTGCGCACGGCCTACGACCAGTGGACCCAGTACCAGGACTTCAGCACCTTCGCCAAGGGAGTCAAGAGCGCGAACCGCGCCGACGACACGTCCTCCGACTGGCAGTTGAAGGTCTTCTGGTCCAACCGCAGTTGGAAGGCGAAGACCACCGAGCAGGTGCCCGACGACCGGATCTCCTGGACGTCGGAGGGTGCCAAGGGCACCACCAAGGGAGTCGTCAGCTTCCATCAGCTCGCCGACAGCCTCACGCGCGTGGTCCTCGTCATCGAGTACTACCCGAAGGGCCTGTTCGAGAAGACCGGCAACATCTGGCGCGCCCAGGGCCGCCGGGCCCGGCTCGACCTGAAGAACTACGTCCGACACATCACCTTCAAGGGCGAGGCGGACGACGGCTGGCGCGGCGAGATCCGCGACGGCGAGGTCGTCCGCAGTCACGAGGACGCGGTCGCCGAGGAGGAAGAGGAGCAGCAGGAGCAGGAGCAGGAGCAGGAGCAGGAGCAGGAGCCCGAGGGCGAGGGCGAGGGCGACGCGGACGCCGAGTACGAAGAGGAGCCCGAGGGCGAGTACGAGGAGGAACCCGAGGGGGAGCCCGAAGAAGAGCCCGAGGGCGGTTACGAAGAAGAGCCGGAGGCCGAGTACGAGGAGGAGCCGGAGGGCGAGTACGAGGACGCCGAGGGCGGGAGCCGTCGATGACCACCCCCAGCCGGCTGCCCGATCCCTACGGCCAGGGACAGAGCGCCAACCTCGCCGACATCCTGGAGCGGGTGCTCGACAAGGGTGTCGTCATCGCGGGCGACATCAAGATCAACCTGCTCGACATCGAGTTGCTGACCATCAAGCTGCGGCTCGTCGTCGCCTCCGTGGACAAGGCCAGGGAGATGGGCATCGACTGGTGGGAGAGCGACCCCGCACTGTCCTCGCGCGCCCGGCGCGATGAACTGACGAGGGAGAACGCCGAGTTGCGTGAACGCCTGCGAGAGCTGGATCCGGGCCGCGTACCGAGGGAGGCACCGTGACCGGACTGCGCTACGTCTACGCCGTCTGCCGTCCCTTCGACGCGGCCCTCCAGGCCCAGCTCGCGGGGGTGGCGGGCGACCCGCCCCGGCTGCTGCCGCACGGCGACCTGGTCGCCGTCGTCAGCCATGTGCCCGAGGCCGACTTCGGCGAGGAGGCGCTGCGCGCCCACCTGGAGGACCTGGACTGGCTGACCGTCACCGCCCGCGCCCACCAGCAGGTGGTCGACGCGCTCACCGCCGTCACCACCCCGCTGCCGCTCCGGCTGGCCACCGTCTTCCGGGACGACAGCGGCGTACGCGTGATGCTGGAGGAGCGCGAGAGCGCCTTCCGGCGCACGCTCGACCGGCTGGACGGGCGGGTGGAGTGGGGCGTGAAGGTGTACGTCGAGGCGGAGCCCGAGCAGGCGGCCGCACCGGCGCAGCCCGCGCCGAAGCCCGCCTCGGGCCGGGACTACCTGCGGCAGCGGCGCCGGCAGTCCCGGGCCGACGACGACCTGTGGAGCAGGGCGGAGGAGTTCGCCACGGGCCTGCACGGAACGCTGTCCGGCCGGGCCGACGACGCACGGCTGCACGCACCCCAGAATCCCCGCCTTTCCGGTGCCGCCGGACGGAACGTCCTCAATGCCGCCTATCTGGTACTCCGCGACGCGTCCGAGGAATTCGTCGAAATGGTGGACCGGACGAAGGACGACGCCCCCGGAATCCGCGTCGAACTCACCGGCCCGTGGGCGGCCTATTCCTTCGCCGGCGAGGAGACCGCGGGCGAGGAGACCCCCGGCGAGGAGACCGCCGGCGGGAACGACACGGGGGAGGGATCATGACCGTCGTCGAACGCCGGGAGATCGCGCTCGTGGACCTGCTCGACCGGCTGCTGGCCGGCGGAGTCGTCATCACCGGCGACGTCACGCTGCGCATCGCCGACGTCGACCTGGTCCGCATCGACCTCAACGCGCTGATCAGCTCGGTCAACCGCAACGTTCCATCGCCGTTCGGGGACTGACGTGAGTGAACATTCCGAGCCCCGCAAGCGCCTCGACCTCGATCCCGACACGGTCGAGCGCGACCTGATCAAACTGGTCCTGACGGTCGTCGAGCTGCTGCGCCAGCTCATGGAACGCCAGGCGCTGCGCCGCGTCGACGAGGGTGACCTGAGCGAGGAGCAGGAGGAGCGGATCGGGCTCACCCTGATGCTCCTCGACGACCGCATGACCGAACTGCGCGACCGGTACGGACTGCGGCCCGAGGACCTGAACCTGGACCTCGGGCCGCTGGGACCGCTGCTGCCCCGGGAGTGACCCTCCCGGGTCACGCTTCCTTTCGGCACAGAATCTCTCCGTGCAGGACGCTGAACCAGCCTTCCGGCCGCTTTCCCCACTCCCGCCAGGCCGCCGAGACGGCCCGCAACTGCTCCGCCGTCGCGTGGCCGCCCTCGGTGGCGCGCTCCGCGTACGCCGACGCCAGGGTGCGGTCCGCCCACAGGCCGCTCCACCACACCCGTTCCTCGGGGGTGGTGAAGGTCCAGGTCGCGGAGGTCGCCGTGATGTCCGTGCACCCCGCCTCCAGGGCCCAGGCCTTCAGCCGGCGTCCGGCGTCCGGTTCGCCGCCGTTGGCGCGGGCCACCCGGCGGTACAGGTCCAGCCAGTCGTCCATGCCAGGGGACGCGGGGTACCAGGTCATGGCGCCGTAGTCGGAATCGCGGACGGCGATGATCCCGTTCGGCCGGGCGACCCGCCGCATCTCGCGCAGCGCCCGTACGGGGTCGCCCACGTGCTGGAGCACCTGGTGGGCGTGGACCACGCAGAACGTGTCGTCCGGGTAGTCCAGCGCGTGCACGTCGGCCACCGCGAAGTCGGTGTTGCCGAGCCCGCGTCCGGCGGCCGTCGCCCTGGCCCGCTCCACGATCTCCGGCGACCGGTCCACACCGGTGACGTGGCCGTCCACAACCAGTTCCGCCAGGTCCGCGGTGATGGTGCCGGGGCCGCAGCCGATGTCCAGGATCCGCATGTGGGGGCGCAGGGACCCGAGCAGGTAGGCGGCGGAGTTCTCGGCCGTGCGCCAGGTGTGCGAGCGGAGCACCGACTCGTGGTGGCCGTGCGTGTAGACCGCGGTCTCGTGCGGCTTGGGCATGGTGGATCCCCTTCTCCGGATTCTCCCGACAGGGTGATCACGGTACGCCCGTGAACCGCATGCTGAGATAGGCGTTTTACTATGTGGACCGGTCGCCTGTCAGGAGAGCAGGCTGCCGCCGGGCAGCGGCCGGTACACCGTGAGCGCCTCGGGCAGCTTCTCCAGCGTCAGATCGCCCTCCGTCTCGGTCAGCTCACCGTCGAACGCCATCAGCGTCCCCGGCGCGATCCCCGACAGGCGCAGCCGGGGCACCTGCACCGCCGCGTGGGCGGGGGAGCGGGTCAGCGGACCCGCGAGGGCCGCGGACAGCAGCCGCACGGCCGGCCGACGGCCCCCGTGCACCACCCGTACGTCCAACTGCCCGTCCGCCAGGTCGAGCCGGCGCCCCGAGGCGAGACCCCTGCGGTGGTACGTGCCGTTGCCCGCGAACAGCATCCACAGCGGGCGCCTGCGGCCGCGTACCTCCGCCTCCAGCGGATGCCGGTCGGCACGCAGCACCCGCACGGCCGCCACCACCCCGGCCGGCCAGCCGCCGATCCGGGACGACCACCGCTCCCGCTCGTTGACCAGCTCCGGGTACACACCGAGGCTGAAGGTGTTCAGGAAGACACCGCGCCGCCCGCCGGAGGCGAACCGGCCCACGTCCACCCGCACCCCCTCGCCCCGCTCCAGCGCCCCGCACAGGTCCCGTACGTCCTCCACCCCCAGGTCGTAGGCGAAGTGGTTGAGCGTGCCGCCGGGCAGTACCGCCAGCGGCAGCCCGTGGCGCAGCGCGATCTCGGCCGCGGCGTTCACGGTGCCGTCGCCGCCGCACACGCCGAGCACCCGGGCGTGGCCCGCCGCCTTCTCCAGCTCCGCCCGGACGTCACCCGGCTCGCACTCCACCACCTCCGCGTCGGGCAGCGCGTCGCACAGCGCCCGCACCCGGTCCGAGGTGCCGGAGCCGACGTTGGCCACCATGACCAGACCCTCACCCCCGGGCAGCGCCGGCACCTCCGCGAGCGGCCGGGCCGGCGGAGTGTGCTGGGCACGCGTCGGCACCAGGCCCCGTACGGCGAACGCGGCCCCCGCCCCGAGGGCCGCACCGGCCAGCACGTCGCTCGGGAAGTGGACGCCGGTGTAGACCCGGGACAGGGCGACCGCGGCGGCCACCGGGGCCACCGCCGCGCCCCACGCCGGGGACTCCAGCGCGACGCCGGTCGCGAACGCGGCCGCCGACGCGGCGTGCCCGGACGGGAAGGACGTCGTGATCGGCTGTCGCTTCAACTGCCGCACCAGCGGAACCGGGTCCAGCACGGGACGGGGCCGGCGCACCGAGCGCTTGCCGAGGGTGTTGATCGTCAGCGAGGCCAGGCCCAGCGAGGCGAGTCCACGGGCGGCCGCGCGCCGGGCCCTGGGGGTGCGCGAAGCGGCCAGGGCGGCGGCCGCCGCGAACCACAGCACCCCGTGGTTGGCGCCGCGGCTCAGCCGGGGCAGCAGAGGGTCGGCGCCGGGCCAGGTGCGGGCGGCGACGGCCTCGAAAGCACGCTGGTCCAGGCGCAGGAAGGTGTTGCGCAAGGGGTGCGGGCCGGGCGTCGGGGCGGTGAGGTCTACATCGGGGCTCATGGCTCCCGCCTACCCTGCGGACGCCGTTTCCTGCGGGTGGCGCGCCCCACGTGCCGCGGGTCGCCGCGGGGCGGCCGAAATGGGTTTGCCCGGAGCGCGGCCGGGGCCGCAGAATCCGGTCTCATGGGTCACCTCGAAGCCGCGCACCTGGAGTACCACCTCCCCGACGGGAGAGCGCTGCTCGGCGACGTCTCCTTCCGTGTGGGGGAGGGGGCCGTCGTGGCCCTCGTCGGGCCCAACGGGGCGGGCAAGACCACCCTGCTCCGCCTCCTGGCCGGGGAGCTGAAACCGCACGGCGGGAGCGTCACCGTCGGCGGCGGCCTCGGTGTGATGCGCCAGTTCGTCGGCTCCGTCCGGGACGAGACGACCGTGCGCGACCTGCTGGTGTCCGTCGCGCCGCCCCGGATCCGCGAGGCCGCCCGCGCCGTCGACGCCGCCGAGCACGCGATCATGACGGTCGACGACGAGGCCGCCCAACTGGAGTACGCGCAGGCACTCTCCGACTGGGCCGAGGCGCGCGGGTACGAGGCCGAGACGCTGTGGGACATCTGCACCACGGCCGCGCTGGGCATCTCCTACGAGAGCGCCCAGTGGCGGCGGGTGAGCACGCTCTCCGGCGGCGAGCAGAAACGCCTCGTCCTGGAGGCGCTGCTGCGCGGCACCGACGAGGTGCTGCTGCTCGACGAGCCGGACAACTACCTCGACGTACCCGGCAAGCGCTGGCTGGAGGAGCGGCTCGCCGAGACCCGCAAGACCGTGCTGTTCGTCTCCCACGACCGGGAACTCCTCGCCCGCGTCGCCCAGAAACTCGTCTCCGTCGAGCCAGGACCCGCGGGCGCCGACGCGTGGGTGCACGGCGGCGGCTTCACCACTTTCCACGAGGCCCGCCGCGAGCGCTTCGCCCGCTTCGAGGAACTGCGGCGCCGCTGGGACGAGAAGCACGCACAGCTCAAGAAGCTGGTACTGGCGCTGCGTCAGGCCGCTGAGAACAGCCCGGACATGGCCTCCCGCTACCGCGCCGCCCAGACGAGGCTGCGCAAGTTCGAGGAGGCCGGACCGCCGCCCGAGCCGCCGCGCGAGCAGGACATCAGGATGCGCCTGAAGGGCGGGCGCACCGGCGTCCGCGCCGTCACCTGCGCAGGGCTGGAACTCACCGGCCTGATGAAACCCTTCGACCTGGAGGTCTTCTACGGCGAACGGGTCGCCGTCCTCGGCTCCAACGGCTCCGGCAAGTCGCACTTCCTGCGGCTGCTGGCCGGGGACGACGTGACGCACACGGGGAACTGGAATCTCGGGGCGCGCGTGGTGCCCGGACACTTCGCGCAGACCCACGCCCACCCCGAACTGCTGGGCCGCACCCTCCTGGACATCCTGTGGACCGAGCACGCCCAGGACCGGGGAGCCGCCATGTCCCGGCTGCGCCGCTACGAGCTGACCCAGCAGGCCGAGCAGGGCTTCGAGCGGCTCTCGGGCGGCCAGCAGGCCCGCTTCCAGATCCTGCTGCTCGAACTCCAGGGCGTCACCGCCCTGCTGCTCGACGAGCCGACCGACAACCTGGACCTGGAATCGGCCGAAGCCCTCCAGGAGGGCCTGGAGGGCTTCGAGGGCACCGTCCTAGCGGTCACCCACGACCGCTGGTTCGCCCGCTCCTTCGACCGGTACCTGGTCTTCGGCAGCGACGGACGCGTCCGCGAGACACCGGAGCCGGTCTGGGACGAACGGCGGGTGGAGCGAGTCCGCTGAGGCCCGCCCCGGCCGGCCTGGGGCCTGTCCCCGACCGATCCGGGGCTGTCCCCGACCTGTCCGGCCGGTCTGGGGCTGCCTCCGTCTGTCCTCGGCCCTGTCCGGCCGGTCCGGGGTTGTCGTCGGCCTGTCCGGCCGGACGAACGGCGGGTGGAGCGGGTCCGCTGAGGTCCGGCCCGGCCGGCCTGGGGCCTGCCCGGCCGGTCCGGGGCTGTACCCGGCCTGTCCGGCCGGTCTGGGCCGGTCCTCGGCCTGTCCGGCCGATGCGGGGATGTCGTCGGTCTGTCCGGCCGGTCTGGGCTGCCTCGGCCTGTCCGGGGTGTCGTCGAGCTGTCCGGCTGATGCGGGGATGTCGTCGGTCTGTCCGGCCGGTCAGGGGCTGTCCCCGCCTGTCCCGGCCTGTGCGGGGATGTCGTCGTTCTTGTCCGGACGCTGCGGGCCTGTGCCCGGCCTATACCCGGCCTATCCGGGCTGGGCCCCAGCCTGTCCGGGTGGTCCCCGGCTTGTCCGGCTGGGCCCCGGCCTGTCCGGGGGGCCGGGCCGGTCTCCGGTCTGTTCGGCCGTGCCGGGGGTCGGCGGTCACTTCCAGCGCAGCAGTGCGCCCAGGCCGCCCACCGGTGACTTTTCGGCGGCCTTCGCGGGCAGTGCCGCGGTCACCGAGATCGCCGGGGCGCCGGTCATCACCGCCGAGCGCAGCAGGGCGTCGTCCGCCCGTGCCGACCAGGAGTTCTGCTCGCCGAGCGTCTTCAGCTCCGTACGGCGCACCGCCAACTGGTCGGCGTCCTCGCCGATCCACACCTCGCGATGCGTGTCGGGGCCGTCCGGGATGATCAGCAGCTCGTCGATGCGGTGCTCCCGGGCGGCCTCGACCAGCGCGGGCACGCCCTCCGCCGCGCCGGCCCGGCCCTCGTCGTCCGGCGACCTGGCGGCCAGGAACCGGTCCAGGTCCTCCCGCGCCCGCGAGCGCACGTGGTCGTCGCGCAGCCTCTCCACCTCGTCGTCCAGCAGCCGGCTGCCGGCACCGCGCGAGGCCTCCGCGATCCGCTCCTGGATCCGCCCGGGCAGCCGCTCGTGCACCGACCGCCGCTCCCGGTCGTCACCCACCAGGATCAGCAGATCCGCGCCCGTCTCCTCCTGGCACACCGCGAGCGCGTCCGCGATCTCCGCCGCGTTGTGCTCCCAGGTGTTCTCCACCCGGAGCTGGAAGTGCCGCTCCGACCAGTCCACGCTGCTCGTCCGGTGCACCGGCCACTGCCTGCCGGTCACGCCGCCCGCGTCGGAGCTGCCCAGCGCGCTGCGCAGCTCGAAGTCGGCACCCTTGCGGTCGATGTACGCCACCACGCACACCGGGTTCTCGCCGGCCAGGTCGAGCAACGGCGTGACGTGCGGCAGCGGAGCCCAGTCGGCGGTGGTCCCGCCGTACGGCGGCCGGGCCAGCGGCGGATCGAGGACCACCCGTCCGGCACACGCGAACAGGGCCCGCCCGTGCGGGTCGGTGGCGTGCCGCAGCTCGTCCACCGCCTCCCGCACCGCCCGGCAGGTGGTGTCGTCCGCGCCCTGCTCCGCCAGCTCCCGCGCTACCGCGGCGGCCGTCAGCTCACGTTCGTGGGGGGTGTTCTCCGTGTGCCGGGACAGGTCGACGTACACGGAGGCCCAGGGTCCCTGATGTTCGTAGAGGGGGTGCAGAAACGCGAGATCCATGTGGCTGCCCTCCCGGGTGCCGCTCGGGGGTGGTAGTGCTGCGGGGGCGGGTACCCGGACCGCATGAACGAACACGACACGCGGGAGGACACCGTGACCGGTGTGGACCCGGGCCGCTTGGACGACCAGCAGCTCATGAAAGAGCTGGAGACCATCCACCGCACGCGCCACGACACCCTGCTGTACGCGTCGAACGACGCACTGCGGGCCCACAACGACCGCATGGCACGGCTGGAGGGCGAGTGGCTGCGCCGCAACCCCCGGCGCAGCGTCGCCCCGGGCCGCACCCGTGAGGGCGCCCGGGAACGGGGCTGCGGCCAGGCCGCCGCCCCCGGCGGCTGAAGGGGCTGAGGGCGGCTGAGGGCGGCCGAGTCTCAGCCGCCCTCGCCCGCCTTGGCGAACTCCGCGAGATACGTCTCGCAGAACGCCTGGAGGTCGTCCGGCTTGCGGCTGGTGATCAGGACGTTGTCGCCGTGGTCGCAGACCTTCACCTGTTCGTCGACCCAGGTGGCGCCCGCGTTGCGCAGGTCGGTGCGGAGACTGGGCCAGGAGGTCATGGTCCGGCCGCGCACGACGTCCGCCTCGACCAGCGTCCACGGCGCGTGACAGATGGCGGCCACCGGCAGGCCCTGCTCGAAGAAGTCCCGGACGAACGCCACGGCCTTCTCGTCGGTCCGCAGGAAGTCCGGGTTCGCCACGCCGCCGGGCAGGACCAGGCCGCCGAACGAGTCGGCGGACGTGTCACCCACCACCTCGTCGACCGGGAACGTGTCCGCCTTGTCGAGGTGGTCGAAGCCCTGGATCTCGCCGGCCCGCGTGGAGACCAGTACGGGCTCGTGGCCCGCGTCCTTCGCCGCCTTCCACGGCTCGGTCAGTTCGACCTGTTCGACGCCCTCGGGCGCGGTGAGAAAAGCGATGCGCATGGGGTTCGGATTCCTTTCCCGGCGCGTGTGTGGTTTCGGCCGGTCCTACGCGCTCTGCGGCCCGGGAGGACCGGACCGGCTGTGCTCGGTCAGGGCCACCGCCAGTTCCTGGACGTTGTCGTAGCGCGCCTTGTGCGGCAGCCGGTCCAGGCCCTCGACGAGGGCGTCCGGCGCGTTGCCGCGGCGCAGCGTGCGGGTCAGTTCCCGCGGTCCCGCGGGGAAGCTGCCCCGGGTCAGGTTCCGGGCCAGGTCGAGCCGGAGGGCCTCCAGGTACGTCGGCCCGCGGCCCGGTGTCACCGGTCCGTAGGTGACGTCCGGGTCGTCCTCGGCGGCCGGTTCCGGGTCGTTCCACTCCTCGCTGCGGGTGGGGTGCCCGGACCTGAGCAGACCCTGCAGTTCGTGCTTCATCTCGTCGTCGCGGTGGACGCTCATCCGGTCGCTGCCTCGCTGCATGTCTCCCTCCAGATCCTCAGGGGGTGCCGACCGCGTACCCGGACACCGCGGGCCGACACGGATTCGCCCGGACGGTTCCGTTCCGATTTCGGCGGATCACGAGCGGATCAGGAGCGGATCAGGAATCGAGAAGCGCTGGCCGCCGTACCCCCTCTAGCGTGTGACCACTGAGGCACCGAGGCACTGAGGGCGTCATCTTCACCGAGCCCCCGACAGATGGAGACACGATGAGCAGCGCCAAGACGACGGGCACGCGGCAGCCCGAGTCGCACGTCGCCGACAGCCACGACCTGATCCGTGTGCACGGCGCCCGCGAGAACAACCTCAAGGACGTCAGCATCGAGATTCCGAAGCGGCGGCTGACGGTGTTCACCGGCGTCTCCGGCTCGGGCAAGAGCTCGCTGGTGTTCAACACGATCGCCGCCGAGTCCCAGCGGCTGATCAACGAGACCTACAGCTCCTTCGTCCAGGGCTTCATGCCCACACTCGCGCGCCCCGAGGTCGACGTCCTGGACGGCCTCACGACCGCGATCATCGTGGACCAGCAGCGGATGGGCGCCGACCCCCGCTCCACCGTCGGCACCGCCACCGACGTCAACGCGATGCTGCGCATCCTCTTCAGCCGCCTCGGCGAGCCCCACATCGGCCCGCCCAGCGCGTACTCCTTCAACACCGCCTCGGTCCGGGCCAGCGGCGCGATCACCGTGGAGCGCGGCAACAAGAAGGCGGTGAAGGCGACCTTCCAGCGCACCGGCGGCATGTGCACCCACTGCGAGGGCCGCGGCACCGTCTCCGACATCGACCTCACCCAGCTCTACGACGACTCCAAGTCGCTCGCCGAGGGCGCGTTCACCATCCCCGGCTGGAAGTCGGACAGCCAGTGGACCGTGCAGGTGTACGCCCAGTCCGGTTTCGTCGACCCGGACAAGCCGATCCGTCAGTACACGAAGAAGGAGCTGCGGGACTTCCTCTACGGCGACCCCGTCAAGGTGAAGGTCAACGGCGTCAACCTCACCTACGAGGGTCTGATCCCGAAGATCCAGAAGTCGTTCCTGTCCAAGGACAAGGAGGCGATGCAGCCGCACATCCGGGCCTTCGTGGAGCGGGCGGTCACCTTCACCACCTGTCCCGAGTGCGAGGGCACCCGGCTCAGCGAGGGCGCCCGGTCGTCCAGGATCGGGAAGATCAGCATCGCCGACGCCTGCGCGATGGAGATCCGCGACCTGGTCGAATGGGTCCGCGATCTCGCCGAGCCCTCGGTGGCGCCGCTGCTCACGGCCCTGCGGGACTCCCTCGACTCCTTCGTGGAGATCGGCCTCGGCTACCTCTCGCTCGACCGGCCCGCGGGCACCCTGTCGGGCGGTGAGGCACAGCGCGTCAAGATGGTCCGCCACCTCGGCTCCTCGCTCACCGACACCACGTACGTCTTCGACGAGCCCACCATCGGGCTGCACCCGCACGACATCCAGCGGATGAACGACCTGCTGCTGAGGCTGCGGGACAAGGGCAACACGGTCCTGGTCGTCGAGCACAAGCCGGAGGCGATCGCCATCGCCGACCACGTCGTCGACCTCGGCCCCGGCGCCGGCACGGAGGGCGGCACCGTCTGCTTCGAGGGCACCGTCGAGGGGCTGCGGGCCGGCGACACCATCACCGGCCGCCACCTCGACGACCGGGCCGCCCTCAAGGAGACGCTCCGCAAGTCCACCGGTGCCCTGGAGATCCGCGACGCGCGGACGCACAACCTCCAGGGCGTCGACGTCGACGTCCCGCTCGGCGTGCTCTGCGTGGTCACCGGCGTCGCAGGGTCCGGCAAGAGCTCGCTGATCCACGGCTCGGTCCCGGCCGGCGCGGGCGCCGACGTCGTATCGGTCGACCAGAGCCCCATCAAGGGTTCGCGCCGCAGCAACCCGGCGACGTACACCGGACTGCTCGAACCCATCCGCAAGGCCTTCGCCAAGGCCAACGGCGTCAAGCCCGCCCTGTTCAGCGCGAACTCCGAGGGCGCCTGTCCCACCTGCAACGGCGCCGGTGTCATCTACACCGACCTTGCGATGATGGCCGGCGTCGCCACCCCCTGCGAGGACTGCGAGGGCAAGCGGTTCCAGCCCTCGGTGCTGGAGTACCGCTTCGGCGGCCGGGACATCAGCGAGGTGCTCGCGATGTCGGTGGCGCAGGCCGAGGAGTTCTTCGGCACCGGGGAGGCGCACACCCCGGCCGCGCACAAGATCCTCGAGCGCCTCGCCGACGTCGGCCTCGGCTACCTGACCCTCGGCCAGCCGCTCACCACCCTCTCCGGCGGCGAGCGGCAGCGGCTCAAGCTGGCCACCCACATGGGCGAGAAGGGCGGCGTGTACGTACTCGACGAGCCCACCACCGGGCTCCACCTCGCCGACGTGGAGCAACTGCTCGGCCTGCTCGACCGCCTGGTCGACGCCGGCAAGTCGGTCATCGTCATCGAGCACCACCAGGCCGTCATGGCGCACGCCGACTGGATCATCGACCTCGGGCCCGGCGCCGGCCACGACGGCGGCCGGATCGTCTTCGAGGGCACCCCCGCCGACCTGGTCGCCGACCGCTCCACCCTCACCGGCGAGCACCTCGCGGCGTACATCGGCGCCTGAGCGCGGCGGCCCACGGCGCCGGCACCGCTACCGGTGGTGTCCGGCGCTGTGGGATCGTGTCCGGGTGACGACGCTGGAGGATCTCGCCCGGCTGCGCCGGGCCCGCGACCTGATGGACCGCGAGTACGCCGAGCCGCTCGACGTCCCGGCGCTGGCGCGCGCCGCCCTCATGTCGGCGGGCCACTTCTCCCGCAGCTTCCGCGCCGCCTACGGCGAGACGCCGTACAGCTACCTGATGACGCGCCGCATCGAGCGCGCCAAGGCGCTGCTGAGGCGGGGCGACATGAACGTCACCGACGTCTGCTTCGCGGTCGGCTGTACCTCGCTCGGCTCGTTCAGTTCGCGGTTCACCGAGCTGGTCGGCGAGAGCCCGAGCGCCTACCGGGACCGCGACCACACCGACGGCGCCGCCGTCCCGGCCTGCGTCGCCAAGGTCCACACCCGGCCGGTCAGGAACGGAGAAGCGAAGCCCGCGGCACCGCCCGTAGCGTGACGCGCATGGACATCAACCTCTCGCAGTGCTTCATCGCCGTCGACGACCACGACAAGGCGCTCGCCTTCTACCGGGACGTACTCGGCATGGACGTCCGCAACGACGTCGGGTTCGAAGGGATGCGCTGGGTGACCGTCGGCTCCCCGGCCCAGCCCGACGTGGACATCGTCCTCGAACCGCCGCTCGCGGACCCGGGCGCGTCGGCCGCCGACAAGGAGGCCATGGCCGAACTGCTGGCGAAGGGCTTCCTGCGCGGCGTCATCTTCACCACCGACGACGTCGACGCCACCTTCGAGCGCATCCGCGCCGCGGGCGCCGAGGTCCTCCAGGAGCCGGTCGACCAGCCCTACGGCGTACGCGACTGCGCCTTCCGCGACCCGGCCGGCAACATGCTGCGCTTCACCCAGCCGCGGAAGGAGTGACCACAGGTCCCGCGCCGCGTGTCCCGCGCCCCGTGTCCCGTGTCCCGTGTCCCGTACGGAGAACTTCCGGGTGTTTGCCGTGGGGGACAGGGGGCAGGTGCAAGTTCAGTGCTTCGGACAGGAGGCACGTCCGTGGGAGCGGCGCGAGGCCGCCACGGATGCGTCCGTCGGGGCTCGGACGCCCTCCCACGGTGACCGCCCGACCCAAGGGCCGCGTCGTCGTACCGGTGCCGCCCGCCCCGCGTGCCGGAGGTGCTTCGAGCCCCGGCCGCCCACCGCGCGGGCCGCGCCGACCGGGCTGCCGTCCGGCGCGACGACGGGACCCCGCGCTCCGAGGGAGTTGCGACGCACCATGCCGATCCACGCCAGTGTGAAGCACCCGCACGACGACGCCCCCGACACCGCCGACGCGTTCCGTCGGCTCGCCCGCCTTCCCGACGGCCCGGAGCGCGACGCGGTCCGCGACCGGATCGTCGAGGCCTGGCTGCCCATGGCCGAACGGCTGGCGGGACGATTCCGCAGCCGCGGCGAGAGCTACGAGGACCTGCGCCAGGTCGCGGCCCTCGGCCTCGTCAAGGCCGTCGACCGGTACGACCCCGAGCGCGGCAACGCCTTCGAGAGCTACGCCGTGCCGACCGTCACCGGCGAGATCAAGCGCCACTTCCGCGACCACATGTGGACCCTGCACGTGCCGCGCCGGGTCCAGGAACTGCGCAACCGCGTGCGTTTCGCCGGCCAGGAGCTGTCCCAGACCATCCCCGGCCGCAGGCCCACCGTCACCGAGATCGCCGAGCGCGCCGACCTGAGCGAGGAGGACGTCCGGGTCGGTCTTGAGGCGCTGGAGAGCTTCACCGCGCTGTCCCTGGACGCCGAACTCCCCGGCAGCGAGGACGGCTACTCGCTCGGCGACGCGCTCGGCGCCCCCGACCCGGCCCTCGACACGGTTGTCGACCGCGAGGCCGTGAAGGACCGCCTGGCCGAACTGCCCCCGCGCGAGCGCGCCATCCTCTACATGCGCTTCTTCGACGACATGACCCAGAGCCGCATCGCCGAACAACTCGGCATCTCCCAGATGCACGTCTCGCGCCTGATCACCCGCTGCTGCGACCGGGTACGGGAAGAGGTACTGCGGGACCCGGCGGCCTGAGCGGAGCGCCTCGGTCTCCCCGCGCGGCATGTCCAGGCGTGCGTGTGGGTGAGGGGGCGGAGGGACCGCGAAACCTCCGGCTCACTCGCACGGGCCGTCCCGTCGCACGAACGGCGCACGGTGACGCGCGGGCCCGTGCCGGGCGGGCTGTGATGGCCGAGGGGGCGCGAGTGCCGTGCCCCCTCAGCCGTCGCTCGAAGGAGCCCGCACCATGCGCCGCACCGCCCGCGCCCTGTCCGTCGCCGTCCTGGCCAGTGCCGCCCTCGGCGTCTTCGCGGGGAACGGGGCGGCCGACCCTGGCGTCCCGCCTCCCCCCGACGCCGGGGAACCCGTCGCCCCGCCGTCCGCGGAGGAGGCCCTCCCGCCCACCGCCGGGCAGGTCGCCGCCCAGGTCAGTCCCGCCGCTGTCGCCCCGGGCGGCACGGTCACCGTCTCGGTCTCGTGCGGCCCGACCGGCACAACCGCGCCGGCGACCCTCGAGGCGACCTCACCGGCCTTCGACGAGGGCACCGTCGCGCTGCGCAAGGTGGCGGGCGCCGAGGGGACGACGTCCGGGCCGGCCTACCGGGGCACCGCGCGCATAGCCGCCGCCGAGGACTTCGAGGCCGCGCAGGGCACGGACGAAGCGGCGCTCGCGGAGGATGCCGGGGCTGCCGGGGACACCGGCGATGCGGGCGCCGGGGACGACTGGACCGTCGACGGCGCCTGCCCGGACGCCTCCGGCGGCGAGGGCGACCCCTGGAGCGCGACCATGACCGTGCCGGGCGAGAGCGGTACCACCGAGCCGGCGTGCCGGGAATCCGCTGGCCCGCGCGCCGGGACCTCCACACACGGCACGCCGTGTGCCACCACCGAGCCGCCCTGCCCCGAACCCACCGCCCCGCGCGGCCGGCCCTCCGCACAGGGCACGTCCTGCGGCGATGGGACGACCGAGCACGGGGTGCGGGCCGGCACGGGCGGAACCTTCGGCGACTCGGTGCCCGTCCTGGTCGCCGGTGGCGTCCTGATCGCGGGCGCGTGCGGTGCGGCCGCGCACCGGCTGCGGCTGCGGCTGCGCGGGGAGGACGGGGAACACTGACCCACGCGGGCGCCGGTCCGCCTGCGACCGGAGCCATGGCGGGGCGCCACGGTGGGTACTGGGATCAACGACCGACGAGCGAGCACACGGCACGGACACGGCACCACGGACCGCGCGGAGGTACGCATGCGGCGCACCGACCCCGAAGGCCTTGCCACCAGTTCCGCAGGCGAAGGCCCTGACACGCCAGGCAGCGCCGACGCGGGCCACGACTCCACAGTCCGGGACGCTGCGGGACACCTCCCTGCGGGGTACGGCCCCGCGGGCGAAGACCGTGGCACGGCAGGCGGTGCCGACGCGGGCCCTGGCGACGGAGGCCGTGGCGACACGGGCCACGACCCCGCAGGCCGGGTCTCTGCGGGCCACGGCTCCTCCGGGCACAACCCTGCGAGCCACAAATCTGCGGGTCACAAATCTGAGGGCCATAACGCTGCAGGCCCGGACGCTGCGGGTCACGTCCCTGCGGGTCGGGACTCTGCTGGGCACAACTCTGGGGGCCACGATCCCGCGGGTCGGGACTCTGCGGGTCACGACCTTGCGGGGCACGGCTCTGCGGGGCGGGACTCTGCGGGGTACGGCTCCTCCGGGCACGACCCTGCGGGTCACGTCCCTGCAGGGCGGGACTCTGCGGGGCACGGCCCTGCGGGTCGGGACCCCGTGGGGCACGACCCTGTGGGGCATGGGCCGGTTCGGTATGGGCCGCATCTGCCCGACGACGGGCTGCCGGTGCTGCCCGAACTGTCGGCCGTGCTCGCCGCCGCAGCGGGCCGCGCTCGCGGTGAACCGGCCGGCGGTGCCCCCGCCCTCCTGGACGCCGCGAGCGGCTACTGGGACCGGCGCGGTCTGCCCACCGAGCCCGGTCACCTGGCCGCCGCCCCCGGCGCCAACGCCCTGCTGCTCGCGCTGACCGCCGCGCTCGGCGGCGACGTCCTGGTGCCGCGCCCCTGCGCCGCCTGGTGGGCGCCGTACGCACGGCTGCTGGGCAGACCCGTCTTCCACGTACCGACGCCCGCCGAGTCCGGCGGCGTCCCCGATTCGTACGCCCTTCTGGAAACCGTCCGCCGGGTCCGTGCCGAGGGCGGCGATCCCCGCCTGCTCGTGCTGTCCGTCGCCGACGACCCCACCGGCACCGTCGCGCCGCCCGAGCTGCTGCACGAGACCGTCGAGGCCGCCGCCGGCGAGGGGCTGCACCTGGTCAGCGACGAGACCTGGCGCGACACCCTGCACGACCCGCACGCCACCGTCCTGCTCAGCCCTGCCGAGATGCTGCCCGAGCGGGTCACCGTCGTCACCGACCTGGCCGGCGCGCTGCTGCCGCCGGGCTGGCCGGCCGCCGTCGCCCGATTCCCCGCCTCCGCCGCCGGGAACGGCCTGCACGCGCGCGTGCTCGACGTGCTCACCGCGCTCGGCGCCAGTGTCGCCGCGCCGGTCGCCGCCGCGGCCGGGTACGCGCTCGGCGAACCCGAGCCGGTCACCGTTCGCCGGTCCGCCGCCGTGCGTCTGCACGCGCGCGTGGCCGCCGCCGTGCACGCGGCCGTCGTCGCCGCGGGAGCCACCGCCCGGCCTCCGCAGGCCGGCCGTCACCTGTACGCCGACCTGGGCCCGCTGCGCGACGCGCTCGGCGCGGAGGGCGTCGGCGACGCCCAGGAACTGGAGGACTTCCTCACCGCCCGGCTCGGCATGCCCGCTCCCGGCGGGCACCGCTTCGGCGACGACCTGCCGGCCCTGCGCGTCCGGCTCGCCACCGGCCCCCTGCTCGGCGCCGGCACCGACGAGCAGCGCGCGGAATGCCTCACGTCCCCCGACCCCTTGGAACTGCCACACGTGCAACGCGCGTTGACCGGTCTGAAGTCGGTCTTCGACGGTCTCCGCGACGCTCAGCGATGGGAGCCCCCTCGATGACGCAGCAGCCCCGGTCGACCACGAGCACCCCCACGTCCGCGGAGATCAAAGGGGACACAGGCAATACAGGGGATACGGGGGATACGGGGGATACAGGGGGTGCCGATGCGTCGGCGGCCGCTTCGGCCGCGGGCTCCTCCTACCCGCCGCTCGCCGAGCCCCGGCCGCCGGCCGAGCACCGGGTGTGGCCGCGGACCTTCCACGACCGGCTGACCGCGCCGCTGCCGGGCCTGAAGGCGTTCGCCAGGTTCGCCCGCGAGGGCGCGGTGAGACCCGGCCCCGCCGGCCTGGCCGACGTCCCCCGGCTGCCCTACGTCCCCGGCCCGCTGCCCCGCGTCGACGCGCGCACCGTCGCCGTCACGTGGGCGGGACACGCGAGCTGGGTGGTGCGGATCGGGGGCCTCACCGTGCTCACCGACCCGGTCTGGTCCCGCCGGATCCTCGGCACCCCGGCCCGGATCACCCCCGTCGGCGTCGCCTGGAGCGACCTGCCCCGGGTCGACGCGGTGGTCATCAGCCACAACCACTACGACCACCTGGACGCCCCCACCCTGCGCAGGCTCCCGCGCGACACCCCGCTCTTCGTGCCCGCCGGACTCGGCCGCTGGTTCCACCGCCGCCGCTTCACCCGCGTCACCGAGCTGGACTGGTGGGAGGCGAGCGAGCTGAACGGAGTCCGCATCGACTTCGTACCGGCCCACCACTGGTCCAAGCGCGCCCTCACCGACACCTGCCGCACCCTGTGGGGCGGCTGGGTGCTCACCGACCCCGACGGCCGGCGCGTGTACTTCGGCGGCGACACGGGCTACGGGCACTGGTTCACCCGTATCGGCCGCCGCTACCCCGGCATCGACCTCGCCCTGCTGCCCATCGGCGCCTACGACCCCCGCTGGTGGCTCAGCGACGTGCACTGCGACCCGGAGGAGGCGGTGCGAGCCGCCCAGGATGTCGGCGCGCGCCACATGGCGCCGATGCACTGGGGCACGTTCGTCCTGTCCGCGGAACCGGTACTGGAACCTCTCACGCGCGTACGCGCCGCCTGGCAGCGGGCGGGCCTGCCCCGCGACCGCCTGTGGGACCTGCCGATCGGGGCCTCTCGCGTGCTGGAGTAATGCTTCCCTGCCGAGCTGCCGAGCTGCCGAGCTGCCGAGCTGCCGAGCTGCCCAGGCGCCCACCGACCGCCGGAGGCCTACGCCTTCGCCGGTCCCCGGAACCGCCGCCACACGCCCGGTGCCACGCTGACCAGCACGGTGAGCGCGATCGCCGCGGCCACGCCCTCCCACGGCCTGCTGAACAGGGCGCCGCTCAGGACCCCGATGAGCTGGTACGTCACCGCCCAGGCCAGACAGGCCGGGAGGTTGCCCCGGGCGAAGCGGCGCAGCGGCCACTCGGCCAGCAGACAGGCCAGCATCACCGGTATCCGGCCGGCCGGCACCAGGCGGGAGAGCACCAGCACCGCGACGTCGTGGTCGGCGAGCTTGTCCTGCGCCTGCGCCAGCCGGTCCTCCGGTGCCCGGGACCGGATCGCCTCCAGCCAGCGCGAGCCGTTCTTCGAGCCGACCCCGCGCCGCCCCAGCCAGTACAGCGCCATGTCCCCGCAGAACGCGGCCAGCGACGCCGTCGCGAACACCATCAGCATGGCGAACGGCAACGTCTGGTGCATCGCCACCACGGCCGCCGAACTCACCAGCGCGCCCGTCGGCACCACCGGCACCAGCGCCCCGATCAGCACCAGCAGGAACAGTGACGGATAGCCGAACGCCTGCTGCGTCGGCTCCGTCGGAATATCCAGCGTCGCGGCGCCCAGCCAGCTCACCGCGCGACCTCCACCCGCACACTCTCGCCGTGCCCCAGCCGGTGCACCGCCACCCCCGGCGCGCGCAGCGCCGACAGGCGCACGAACTCCTCGCCCGGCGTGTGGAACTCGTGGGGGCGCACGGCGTCCATCCCGATCGGCCAGTACGTGCCGTAGTGCACCGGCACCGCGACGCGCGGCGCGAGCCGGGCCAGCGCCTCGGCCGCCCGCCCGGCGTCCAGGTGCTCCGCCCCCAGGTACGGGCCCCAGCCGCCCACCGGAAGCAGCGCCGCGTCGACGGGCCCGACCTCCTTCTCCATGCCGTCGAACAGCCCGGTGTCCCCGGCGAAGTACGTCCGCGCCTCGCCCTCGACGACGTAGCCGAGCGCGGGGGCGCGGTGCCGTCCGACCGGCAGCCGCCGTCCGTCGTGCCGCGCGGGCACGACCCGTATGCGCAGGTCCCCCACCGTCGTCTCGTCGCCGGGCGACACCTCGCTCACCTCCAGGTGTCCGAGCCGGCGCAGCCCCGGCACCGCCCGTCGTGCGCCCCGGGGCACGAGCAGGCGCGTGCCCGGCGCGAGCCGCGCGAGCGACGGCACATGCAGGTGGTCGGCGTGCAGATGGGACACCAGCGCCACGTCCGCGCGCCACGCGTCCGGCGGCGGCACCGCTCCCCGCCTGCGGCGCAGGTGGGCGAGCCGGCGGACGAACAGGGGATCGGTGAGCACGCGGATGTGCGAGTCCTCCACCGTGCAGGTGGCGTGACCCCACCACGTGAGCTCCACCGGCACTTCTTTGCCTCCTTCGCGCGACTCCCCGAAGCCTACGTCCAGGAGTAGGGTCGGCGGCGAAAACGGGAGGTGACGGGAGGTGAGGGGGGACACCATGGGGCCGGTGCGGGTGACGGCGATCGCGAGTCTGACGCCGCTGGAACTGCTGGACGACGATCCCTTCCTGGTCGACTCCCGCAGCCAGCACGCCATGTGCGCCCGCTGGGCCGGGGAGCACGGTTACGTCGTCGCCAGGGAACTGCTGGTGCGCGGTCTGCGGCACGACCACGACGCCCTGTGGGACGGGGTGCGCCCGGGCCGCGACCTGTTCGTCGCGCCCAGCCGCCGGGTGCTGGAGAGCGCGCTGTCCTCCGTGGAGGAGTTCACCGCGGAGTGCGCGCGGCGCGGCGTCCGCGTCGAGACGGTCGGCCACGCGGAACCGTCCTACGACGCCCGGATGAAGGCGTGCGTGCACCGCAGACTGTCGATGCCGACGGCCGGGTACGACGGCCGCTGACCGCCGCCGACCGCCGTCGCGGGGTGTGAACCGGACCCGGGGGGACAAACGGGCACTCCGGAGCGTTGTGACAGGGTGGGGAAGGCCCGCACGGACGACGGGCCCGGGACGTGAGGTGTGCGGAGCGTGGATGGAGGCCGTTGGCGCCGGGTCGCCAGTCAGATCGGGCGGAGTGTCACGGTGTGGGCCGTCTCCACCGTCACCATGCTCGTGCTCGCCGGCGTCCTGCCGGACTTCCGGCTCCAGTCGCCCGACGGCGACAGCGCGACCGACATCGCCATGACCGCCGCGGTCGGCGCCGGCGCGTTCGGTCTGCTGTCCGCCCTGGTGTGGCCCCTCATGGTCCGCCTGCTGCTCCTGGTGCCCGCGCTCGTCCTCGGGCTGCTGGTCTTCTTCCTCAACGGCGGCCTTCTGCTCCTCGCGATCGACGTGAACCCGGCCGGGCGCGGCGGCGTCGCCCCCGAGACGGCGGTCGTGGTGGCCGCCGTCATGTCCGCCGTCGCCTCCGCCACCGGCGGCGCGCTGGCCGTGCGCGACGACGACGCCTACCGGCGCCGGCTCTACCGTCTCGCCGACCGCCGCCGCGGATCGGGACCGCCCTGCCCGGCCGACCCCGGCACCCTCTTCCTGCAACTGGACGGCGTCGGCCACGACGTCCTGCTGGCCGCCGTCGACAGCGGCGCCATGCCCACCGTTGCCCGCTGGCTCGGCCGCGACGGCGGGTCCGCGACCCACCGGCTCGCCCTGTGGCGCACCGACTGGTCCAGCCAGACCGGCGCCAGCCAGCTCGGCATCCTGCACGGCAGCAACCACGACGTCCCCGCGTTCCGCTGGTACGAGAAGGACAGCGGCGAGGTCATGGTCTGCAACCGCCCGACCAGCGCCGCCGAGCTCCAGTACCGTGCCGTGCGGCGCACCGGCGACGGCGGACTGCTCAGCCTCGACGGCGCCAGCCGCGGCAACCTGTTCGGCGGCGGCGCCGACGAACAGGCCCTCGTCCTGTCCATAGCCACCCGCCGCCGCAGCCGCGAGACCCGCTCCAGATCCGGCTACTTCGCCTACTTCTCCGACCCGGCCAACGCCGTGCGCACCGCGATGTCCTTCGTCGCCGAGGTGTGCCGGGAGATCGGCCAGTCCACCCGCGCCCGCGTCCACAAGGTCCGCCCGCGCGTGTCCCGCGGCGGCCTCTACCCCCTCGTCCGCGCCTTCGCGACCGTCGTCGAGCGCGACGTCGTCGTCGCCGCGGTGATGGGCGACATGCTCGCCGGCCGCACCTCCGTCTACGCCGACCTGGTGGCCTACGACGAGGTCGCGCACCACTCGGGGCCGGGCGGCCGGGACGCCGCCAAGGTCCTCGGGCGGCTCGACCGGTCCCTGTCGCTGATCGAGAAGGTCGCCGAGCACGCGCCCCGCGCGTACCGGATCGTGGTCCTGTCCGACCACGGCCAGAGCCCCGGGGAGACCTTCCGCACCCGCTACGGCCTCACCCTCGGCGACCTGGTGCGGGCCGGCTGCGGACTGCCCGTGCCGCGCCGCGCCCGGCGCACCCGCAGCGGCGCCGAGGCGCGCAACGCCGTACGGGCCGCCCTGCACCGCCCCGTCGAGGAGGGCGCCGAACAGCAGCGGCCCGCGGACACCCCCACCGGCCGGCGTTCCGAGCCGATCGTGCTGGCCTCCGGCAACCTGGGCCTGGTCTCCTTCCCGGACGTGCCGCACCGGATGACCAGGGAGGAGATCGACGCCCGCCACCCCGCCCTGCTGCCGACCCTCGCCAACCACCCCGGCGTGGGCTTCCTGCTGGTCCGCAGCGAGCGGCACGGCGGTGTGGTGCTCGGCGCCCGCGGCGCGGAAGTACCCGTGGACCGCCTCGACGAGGACCCGGGGCCGCTCGCCCCCTTCGGCCCCGGCGCCGCCGACGCCGTACGCCGCACGCACGCCTTCCCGCACACCGCCGACATCATGGTCAACTCCTTCCATGACCCGGCCGACGGCGAGGTCCTCGCCTTCGAGGAGCAGATCGGTTCCCACGGCGGACTCGGCGGCGCCCAGTCCCGCGCCTTCCTCCTCTCCCCGGTCGTCCTGTCCGCGCCGGCCGCCGAGGGCACGGAGATCGTCGGCGCCGAACACGTCCACCGCGTGCTGCGCCGCTGGCTGCGCGAGTCGAACGGCCCACAGGTGCCCGTGGGCGCGGACGCCGACGCGGACGCCGACGTGGACGCGGACGCTCCGCGATCGAACGTCGTCGACGGCGCGCCCTTCCCGGTCGCGGACGGGTTCGTACCGGACAAGAGCGCCTGACACGACGGCCGCGACGGTGCGCGGACGGTGCGTGGCGGGTGCGTGGACGGTGCATGGAGGGGCCCACCGCACCCGAAATTGGGCTGCGCGGGGACGCCGGGGGCACCCACACTGGGGCGGCCACCTCCCGACACCCTTCCAAGGAGCCCCTGCCGTGCAGGCAGCCGTCACCGTCACTCCCGCCCGCCTCCCGGAACTGCTGCTCGGCCTCGCCACGGTGCGGCCGGTCTTCCTGTGGGGCGCACCCGGCATCGGCAAGTCCTCCCTGGTGAGGAACTTCGCCGACTCGCTGGGCCTGGAGTGCGTGAGCCTGCTCGGCACCCAGCTCGCGCCCGAGGACCTGATCGGCGTACCGCAGATCCGGGACGGCCGCTCGGTGTTCTGCCCGCCGGAGTCCATCGCCCGCGACGAGCCGTACTGCCTCTTCCTGGACGAGCTGAACGCGGCCACCCCGGACGTGCAGAAGGCGTTCTACTCGCTCATCCTCGACCGCCGCATCGGCACCTACGAGCTGCCCAAGGGCTCCATCGTCATCGGCGCCGGAAACCGCGCCACCGACAACGCCCTGGCCCGACCCATCGCCTCCGCGCTGGTCAACCGCCTCACCCACGTCCACCTGGACGCCTCCGCCAAGGACTGGCTGGTGTGGGCCGGTGAGAACGGCATCCACCCGTGGATCACCGACCACCTCACCGACCGCCCCGACCACCTGTGGTCCAAGCCGCCCAAGACCGAGGAGCCGTTCTCCACCCCGCGCTCCTGGCACATGCTCTCCGACGCCCTGCACTCCTTCGGCCAGGACCTCGACGAGGAGACCCTGAAGGTCGTCGCGCACGGCACGCTGACCCCCGCGCACGCGACCGCCTTCTGCGGCTACGTCAAGATCGTCCGCAGCCGGTTCGGCATCGAGGCGATCCTCAAGGGCGAGGCCCGCTGGCCCAGCCGCCTCCAGGACCGTGACCTGCTCTACTACCTGGCCGAGTCCTTCCGCGGACGGCTGGTCAAGGAGCTGCCCGCGAGCAAGGAGCACATGTCGGCGCACGGCCGCCAGACCGCGTACCGCGCCAAGTCGCTGCTCGTGCAGCTCGCCGAGATCTCCGTCGAGGTCGCCCAGAGCGTCATCGCCTCCGACCCGGACGGCAACCCGGTCCTGCCCGCCTGGTTCCTCGTCGAGGCCGCCCGCGACATGCCCCGGCTGGTGGAGGCCCGCCGATGAGCCGCACCCGCAAGCAGAAACAACAGCAAAAGAAGAAGGACCCGGCCGCCGAGGACTGCGCCAAGGGCGTGCAACTGGTGTGGGCCAACCCGGCGCTCGCGGCCATGGAGGTGAAGCTGTGCCGCGAGGAGGAGTGCGAGGTCGCCCCGCGCCACGGACTCGTCCGCGTCAGCTCCAACGGCCGGGTCCATCTGCACCCCACCCGCCACGCCGAGCCCGCCGACTGGGCCTGGGCCATCGCCCACGGCCTCATCCACCTCGGCTTCGGCCACGTGCCCGCCGCCACCGGCGAGCGCGTCCAGCCCGACCGCTACGACCTCGCCGCCCGCTGCGTCGTCGTCAACCGCTTCCTGCAGACCTTCCCGGTCGGCCGCACCCCGGACGACCTGCCACCGACGTACCCCGGCGGCGACGAGGAACGCATCGCCGCCGCCTGGCGCCGCGAGGGCGGCATCCCGGCCGCCTACGAGCGTTGCGGCACCGCGGGCCCGGACCCCGACCAACTGCTCTCGTCCTGGGACAACTGGAACGGGCAGGCCCCCGACTGGCAGCTCGCCTTCGCCCACGCCCTGACCCGCACCATGTCCACCGCCCTCGACCTCGCGGGCGGCCGGCGGGACAACATGCTCGGCGGCCCCACCCACCTGCAGCCCTGGCAGCGGGCCCTGAGCTGGTTCGTCTCCTCCTACCCCCTGCTCGGCGGGATCGCGTCCGGCATCACCCTCGTCGCCGACGCCGAACTCGCCCGCGCCCACGGCATCTCCGTCGCCGCCGTCAACCCGGAGGCGGCGGAGATCTACGTCAACCCGCTGCGCCGGTACGACGACGAGGAATGGCGTTTCATCCTCGCCCACGAGATGCTGCACGCCGCCCTGCGCCACGGCGACCGCTGCGGCACCCGCGACCCGTACCTGTTCAACGTCGCCTGCGACTACGTCATCAACGGCTGGCTCGTAGAGATGCAGGTCGGCACCATGCCCGAAGGCCTGCTGCACGACCCGGAGCTGGCCGGTCTGTCCGCCGAGGAGGTCTACGACCGCATCGCCGACGACCTGCGCCGCATACGCCGCCTGTCCACCCTGCGCGGCAAGGGCGTCGGCGACGTCCTCGGCGGCCCGCTCGGCTCACCCCGCGACTACGTCGACCTCGACGGCTTCTACCGGCGCGGCCTGGCCCGGGGCCTCGACCTGCATCAGCAGCAGGAGCGCGGTTTCCTGCCCGGCGGCCTGGTCCAGGAGATCCGCGCCCTCAGCCATCCGCCGCTGCCCTGGGACGCGCTGCTCGCCCGCTGGTTCGACGAGTTCGTGCCCCGCCCCGAGCCCGTACGGTCGTACGCGCGCCCCTCCCGGCGCCAGGCCGCCACCCCCGACATCCCGCGCGCCGGACGGTACTTCCCGCCGGAGGAGATCGCACGCTGCACCTTCGGCGTCGTCCTGGACACCTCCGGCTCCATGGACCGCACCCTGCTCGGCAAGGCACTCGGCGCCATCGCCTCCTACGCCGAGGCCCGCGACGTGCCCGCCGCCCGCGTCGTGTTCTGCGACGCCGCACCGCACGACGCGGGCTACCTGCCCGTGACGGACATCGCCGGCCGGGTGCGGGTGCACGGCCGCGGCGGCACCGTCCTGCAGCCCGGCATCGACCTGCTGCTGCGCGCCGACGACTTCCCGCCCACCGCGCCGGTCCTCGTCATCACCGACGGCTGGTGCGACGTCCTGCGGGTGCGGCGGGAGCACGCCTACCTGATTCCGCGGGGTGCGCGGCTGCCGTTCACCGCCCGGGGACCGGTCTTCCGGGTGAGCTGAGCCGGAGTGTGATCGGATGGGGGTGGGAACCCGGCCGCCGGGCTCCCACCGCCCCAGTACAGCAAGCGAATTCGAGAGGACCCGCCGTGGCAACCACGCGCTCCGCACACACCGTCTGGGAAGGCAACCTGCTCGAGGGCAACGGTGTCGTCACCTTCGACTCGTCCGGCATCGGCGAGCAGCCGGTGTCCTGGCCCTCGCGCGCCGAGAAGGCCAACGGGAAGACCAGCCCGGAAGAGCTGATCGCCGCCGCCCACTCGAGCTGCTTCTCCATGGCGCTGTCGAACGGCCTGGCCGGTGCCGGCACCCCGCCCACCAGGCTCACCACCTCCGCCGACGTCACCTTCCAGCCCGGTGAGGGCATCACCGGCATCCACCTCACCGTGGAAGGCGCCGTCCCGGGCCTCGACAACGACGCGTTCGTCGCCGCCGCCGAGGACGCCAAGAAGAACTGCCCGGTCAGCCAGGCCCTGACCGGCACCACCATCACCCTGTCGGCGAAGCTGGCCTAGGTGTACCGCCCAGCACACGGCTAGGAGCCCGCGCGCTCCCAGCCCGGCCGGTCCGGGCGCGGCCCCAGTTGCCTGGGGTCGCGCGACCGGTACACCACGTAGGGCCGGGTCAGGTACTGCAACGGCGCGCTGAACATGTGCACCAGACGCGTGTAGGGCACCAGCGCGATCAGCACCATCCCGACCACCGCGTGCACGTGGTACAGCAGCGGCACGCCCGCCATCAGGTCCGTCTTCGGGTTCAGGGTGAACAGGCTGCGGGACCACGGCGCGATGGTGCTGCGGTAGTCGTAGCCGTTGCCGGAGGTGTCGGAGAGTTTGGCGACCATGCCCAGGACGATCGCGCCGACCAGGAAGACGTACATGACCTTGTCGTTGCCCGTGGTGGCGCGGAAGACCGGTGCCTTGGTGCGGCGCCGGTAGACCAGCATCCCGATCCCGGCGACCGCGAGGACCCCGGCCAGGGTGCCGCCGTACAGCGAGAACAGATGGTACGTGTGCTCGCTGACGCCGATCGACTCCGTCCAGGACGCCGGGACGAACAGCCCGATCAGGTGCCCGGCGAGCACGAAGAGGATGCCGTAGTGGAAGACCGGCGAGGCGATGTTCAGCAGCTTCGACTCGTAGACCTGCGAGGAGCGGGTCGTCCAGCCGAAGCGGTCGTAGCGGTGCCGCCAGAACAGGCCGGCGATCAGCAGCGCGAAGGCGGCGTAGGGCAGGACACCCCACAGGAAGACGTTCATCGGCGGGCTCCGGTGGGTGCGGGCGGCAGCGTGGCGCACACCGCGTCCAGGACGCACGCGTAGGGCGTGCCGAAGGCGGTGAGCCGGGAGCGCAACTGGTCCAGGGCGGCGCGGTGCTCGGTGAGCATGCCGATGTCCCCGGTGCGGGAGACGAACTCCAGCACCGCCGGAAGGAAGTCGGGCAGTTCCTCGCCGGTGAACTCCAGCCCGTGGGCGCGGTACAGCTCCTTGAAGCGGACCAGCGACATGCCGCGGTTGCGGGTGTCGCCGTCGGTCCACCAGCTCAGGTACAGGCTGTGCCGGTTCTTGAAGTCGAAGACCTCCACGTAGTGCGCCTGGAGTTCACCCTGTTCGGTCGCCGCCGCGTGGTCGGTGAAGGGGCGCAGTTGTGGCGCGGCCTCGCGCAGCAGCGGCAGCCGGGCGCGGAAGTCGTCGTCGGGATACGTCAGACAGAGCGCCGCCGCCTGGTACAGCACCTCGAAGCCGGGCATCGGATCAGACCTCCCTCTCGTCGTCCGCGGTCTGCCGCCTGCGCAGGATGTGGAAGTTCTCCACCGGCACCAGCGGCAGCTTCTTGCGTCCCGAGTCCTGGCCGAAGGGGCCGTCGCCGCCCATGCCGGGCCCGCCGTCGGTGTCCAGGCTGCATGTGTCCGGCAGCGCGGAGGCCTCCAGTTGGTGCGCGTCCCCGACGGCCGCCGTCGGGATCACGTACCGCTCCTCGTACTTGGCGATCGCCAGCAGCCGGTACATCTCCTCGACCTCCTCGGGGCGCATGCCGACGCCCGCGCAGACGGCCGGGTCGGGGTCCTCGCCGAGGTTGACCGACCGCATGTGGGCGCGCATCGCCGCGAGTTTCTCCAGCGACGCGCGGACCGGTCCGGTGTCGCCGGCCGTGAACAACTCGGCCAGGTACTCCAGCGGAATGCGCAGCGTGTCGATCGCGCCGAAGAGGTTGTCCGCGTCCTCGCCGTCGTGCCCGGTCTCCGTCAGCGCGTCCACGACCGGAGACAGCGGCGGGATGTACCAGACCATCGGCATCGTCCGGTACTCCGGATGCAGGGGCAGCGCGACGCGGTACTTGCTGACCAGCGTGTGCACGGGGGAGCGCCGGGCCGCCTCGATCCAGTCGAACGGGATCCCCGCCGCCTCTGCGGCCCGCCGCACCTCAGGGTCCTCCGGGTCGAGGAAGACACCCAACTGTGCCTCGTACAGGTCATGTTCGTTCGGTGTCTCGGCGGCCTCGGTCACCTTGTCGGCGTCGTAGAGGACCACCCCCAGGTATCTGAGACGTCCGACGCAGGTCTCCGAGCAGACCGTGGGCTGGCCCGCCTCGATGCGCGGATAGCAGAAGGTGCACTTCTCGGCCTTGCCGGTGCGGTGGTTGAAGTACACCTTCTTGTACGGGCATCCGGTCACGCACATCCGCCAGCCCCGGCAGCGGTCCTGGTCGACCAGGACGATGCCGTCCTCCGAGCGCTTGTACATCGCCCCGGACGGGCAGGACGCCACGCACGACGGGTTCAGGCAGTGCTCGCAGATGCGCGGCAGATAGAACATGAAGGTCTCTTCGTAGGCGAACCGCACCTTGTCCGAGGCCTGTTGACGCGTCCGTTCCACCATCGGGTCGAGGTCGCCGTAGGCGGGGGCGCCGCCGAGGTCGTCGTCCCAGTTCGAGGACCAGCCGATCTTCATGGGCTTGCCGTCGAGCTGCGAGATCGGCCGGGCGACGGGGTAGTCGGAGCCGAGCGGGGCGTCGGTGAGGTTCTTGTAGTCGTACGTCCAGGGCTCGTAGTAGTCCTTGATCTCCGGGAGCCTCGGGTTGGAGAAGATCCCGGCGAGCTTCTTGAACCGGCCGCCCGCCTTCAGCTTCAGCGCGCCCCGCCGGTTCAGCTCCCAGCCGCCCCGCCACTTCTCCTGGTCCTCGTAGCGGCGGGGGTAGCCCTGTCCGGGGCGGGTCTCGACGTTGTTGAACCAGACGTACTCCATGCCCCGCCGGTTGGTCCACGCCTGCTTGCAGGTGACCGAGCAGGTGTGGCAGCCGATGCACTTGTCGAGGTTCATGACCATGGCGACCTGGGCCATCGGACGCATCAGTACTCGACCTCCTGAGAGCGGCGCCGGATGACCGTCACCTCGTCACGCTGGTTCCCGGTCGGGCCCAGGTAGTTGAAGGCCCAGGACAACTGGGCGTAGCCGCCGATGAGATGGGTCGGTTTGAGGAGCAGGCGGGTGAGTGAGTTGTGGACGCCGCCGCGCTTTCCGGACGCCTCCGCCAGCGGTACGTTGACCGTGCGTTCCTGCGCGTGGTGCATGTAGACCGTGCCGGGCGGCATGCGGTGCGAGACGATCGCGCGGGCCACGACGACGCCGTTGCGGTTGACCGCCTCGATCCAGTCGTCGTCGGCGACCCCGATGGCGTCCGCGTCCTGCGTCGACATCCAGATGCACTGGCCGCCCCGGGACAGCGCCAGCATGAACAGGTTGTCCTGGTACTCGGAGTGGATGGACCACTTGTTGTGCGGGGTGAGGTAGCGGACCGTCACCTCGCGGTGCCCGTCGGGCCCGAGCTGCGGCTCCCCGAACAGCCGGTTCATGTCCAGCGGCGGCCGGTACACGGGCAGTGCCTCGCCCAGCTCGTGCATCCAGTCGTGGTCGAGGAAGAAGTGCTGGCGGCCGGTGAGGGTGTGCCAGGGCTTGAGGTGCTCGGTGTTGAGCGTGAACGCCGTGTAGCGCCGCCCGCCCGCCTCGCTGCCCGACCACTCCGGCGAGGTGATCACCGGCACGGGCGCCGCCTGGGTGTCCGCGTAGGTGATCCGCTTGCCCTCGTGCTCCGCGGCGAGGTGGGCCATCTCCTGCCCGGTCTTCGCCTCCAGGGTGTGGAAGCCCTGCGTGGCCAGCCGCCCGTTGGTGGTGCCGGACAGGGTCAGGATGGTGTTGGCCGCCTTCACCGCCGTGTCCATCGCCGGGCGCCCGTCGGCCGGACCGCCGCGCACCCGGCCGTTCAGGTCCCGCAGCCGCGTCACCTCCTCGTCCGGCCTCAGGGTGATGCCCTTGGCGGGCAGCCCCTTGGCCTCCACCAGCGGACCCAGCGCGGCGAACTTCGCGCCGATCGCCGTGTAGTCGCGCTCCACGACGACGAGGTCCGGCATGGTCTTCCCGGGCTCCGGCTCGCACTCCCCGTCCCGCCAGTCCCGTACGACCCCGCCCGGCTGCGCGATCTCGCCCGGTGTGTCGTGCTGGAGCGGCGCCGCCACCAGGTCCCTGCGCACCCCGAGATGATCCTCGGCCAGCTCGCTCAGCTTCTCCGCCAGCACCTTGAACGTGTCGAAGTCGGTGCGCGTCTGCCACGGCGGGCTCACGGCCGGGGAGAAGGCGTGCACGTAGGGGTGCATGTCCGTGCTGGACAGGTCGTGCTTCTCGTACCAGGTCGCGGCGGGCAGCACCACGTCGGACAGCAGCGTGGACGAGGTGTGCCGGAAGTCCAGCGACAGCAGCAGGTCGAGCTTCCCCTCGGGCGCCTCCTCGTGCCACACCACGTCCCGCGGGCGCTGCTCCGGAGCGGCCTCCTCGGCGCGCAGCGAGGACTGCGTGCCCAGCAGGTGCTTGGTGAAGTACTCGGCGCCCTTGCCCGACGAGCCGAGCAGGTTGGCCCGCCACAGGGTCACGATCCGCGGCCAGTTCTCCGGCGCGTCCGGGTCCTCGCACGCGAACTTCAGCGTTCCCGAACGCAGTTCGGCCACCGCGTTCGCCACCGGGTCGCCGAACGCCCCGCCCAGCTCCAGCGGGTTGCGGTCGAAGGTCGGATACGAGGGCATCCACCCCGTGCGCGCCGACAGCGCGAGACAGTCCGCGCCCGTCATCCCGGACAGTTGCCCCTCGCCCAGTGGGGAGGACAGCACATCGGCACGGAACCGGTCGTAGCGCCACTGGTCGGTGTTCAGGTACCAGTACCCGGTGCCGATCGCCTGGCGCGGTGGACGCGACCAGTCCGACGCGGCGGCCAGCGTCGCCCAGCCGGTCACCGGACGGCACTTCTCCTGGCCCACGTAGTGCGCCCAGCCGCCGCCGTTGCGGCCCTGGCAGCCGGTGAGCTGGAGCAGGGCGAGGAAGGTCCGGTAGATCGTCTCGGAGTGGAACCAGTGGTTGGTGCCGGCGCCCATGAGGATCATGCAGCGTCCCTTGGACCGCTCGGCGGTCCGCGCGAACTCCCGGGCGATCCGCACACAGGCCGCCGCCGGCACCGAGGTGTGCGCCTCCTGCCAGGCCGGGGTGCCGGGCGTGTCCGCGTCCTCGTACGACGCCGGCCAGTCGCCCGGCACCCCGGGCCGCGCCACGCCGTACTGCGCGAGAAGCAGGTCGAAGACCGTCGTCACCAGCGGCCCGGTCGCCCCGCCGAGCCGCGTCGCCGGGACACCCCGCCGGAGTACGTCCCCACGCCCCTGTCCGTGCGTGCCGCCCTCGGTGTCGAAGCGGGGCAGCAGCACCTCCACGCCCGACGCCATCTCGTGGCCGTGCAGGCTCAGCAGGGGCCGTACGTCACCCAGGTCGAGGTTCCACCTGCCCTGGTCGGCCTCGTTCCAGCGAAAGCCCAGCGAGCCGTTCGGGACGACCGCCCGGCCCGTCGCCTCGTCCAGTACGACCGTCTTCCAGGCCGCGTCGCCACCCGCCTGCCCCAGGTCGGCGGCGCGCAGGAACTTCGCCGGGACGTACGCCCCGTCCCGCTCGGTCAGCGTCACCAGGAACGGCAGGTCGGTGAAGCGCCGCACGTAGTCGTCGAAGAACGGGGTGGCGCGGTCGACGAAGAACTCCTTGAGCACCACGTGCCCCATGGCGAGGGCCAGCGCGGCGTCCGTGCCCGGGTGCGGGTGCAGCCACTGGTCGGCGAACTTGGTGTTGTCGGCGTAGTCCGGCGAGACCACGACCACCTTCTGGCCCCGGTAGCGGGCCTCCGCCATCCAGTGCGCGTCCGGCGTACGGGTCACCGGGACGTTCGAACCCCACATGATCAGATACGCCGCGTCCCACCAGTCGCCCGACTCCGGCACGTCCGTCTGATCGCCGAAGACCTGCGGGGACGCCACGGGCAGGTCGGCGTACCAGTCGTAGAACGACAGCATCGGGGCGCCGATCAGCGAGTGGAAGCGGGCGCCCGCCGCGTGCGACACCATCGACATCGCGGGGATGGGGGAGAAGCCCGCGATGCGGTCGGGCCCCTGGGTGCGGATCGTGTGCACGTGCGCGGCGGCGACCATCTCGACCGCCTCGTCCCAGCTCGCCCGGACCAGACCGCCCTTGCCGCGCGCCCGCTGGTAGCGCCGCCGGCGCTCGGGGTCGCCCTGGATGTCGGCCCAGGCCAGCACCGGGTCCGACAGCCGCGCCTTCGCCTCCCGGTACAGCTCCAGGAGCACCCCGCGTACGTACGGGTAGCGCACCCGCGTCGGCGAGTACGTGTACCAGGAGAACGCCGCACCCCGGGGGCAGCCGCGCGGCTCGTACTCGGGGCGGTCCGGGCCGACCGACGGATAGTCCGTGGCCTGGGTCTCCCAGGTGATGATGCCGTCCTTGACGTACACGTTCCAGCGGCACGAGCCGGTGCAGTTCACCCCGTGCGTGGAGGTCACGACCTTGTCGTGGCTCCAGCGGTCCCGGTAGAAGGCGTCCGCCTCCCGGCCGCCGACCAGTCCGATGCTGTGCAGGTCGGGTGCGGCGGTGCCCGGCCGGAAGAACCGTCCCGCGCGCAGCAGCGCCGCGCCCGGTTCGGTGGGCGGTGTCCGCGTTTCGGTCACGTGCGCTCCCTTGCTCGCCCGGGCCCTGGCTTTCGAACCTAGGGGCGGGGGCGGGAGCGCACCCGTTCGCGGCGCCCGTACGGGTCAGGGCGCACCGCGCGGTGTCCGGGTCAGGGCTTGCGGGCCACCCCCGCGTACACCGGCACGATGCCCTCCGTCTGGGCCGCCACGTCCTCCGGGTCCGGCCGCCACCCGGTGACCGGGATGACGCCGGGGCCCAGCAGTTCCAGGCCGTCGAAGAAACGCGCGAACTCGGTGAGGGAGCGCGGGTGGAACGGTGTGCCGCTGCGCGCGAAGAGCCCGGCGGCCTTGCCCACCGCCTCGGGGTTCAGGTCGGGCGTGACCTGCGAGAGGACCAGGTGACTGCCGGGTGCGAGCGCGTCGGCGTACCGCTTGAGCAGGCCGTGCACGTCGTCGCCGTCGGCCGCGTCGCCCAGGTAGTGCGTCAGCGCCACCAGCGACAGGGCGACCGGCCGGTCGAAGTCCAGGGACTCGCCCGCCAGCCGCAGGATCAGCTCCGGGTCGCGGACGTCCGCGTGGACGTACTCGGTGGAGCCCTGCGCCGAGCCGTGCAGCAGCGCCTCCGCGTGCCTGAGGACGATCGGGTCGTTGTCGGCGTAGACGACCCGCGACTCGGGGGCCACCGCCTGGGCCACCTGGTGCAGGTTCGGCTCGGTGGGGATGCCGGTGCCGATGTCCAGGAACTGGCGGATCCCGGCCTCGGCGAGGGTACGGACCGCCCGCTGCATGAACCGGCGGTTGGCGCGCGCCCCGCGCACCGCGGTGCCGTCCGCGGCGAGGATCTTGCGGGCCAGCTCCTCGTCCACCGGATAGTTGTCCTTGCCGCCCAGCCACCAGTCGTAGACCCGGGCCGGATGCGGCCTGCTGGTGTCGATGGGAGTGACGGGGGTGACGGGGGTGGCAGGGGTGGCGGCGGGGTCGGATCCGGTCATGCGGTGTGGTCTCCTCGGGCCTCGGTGGTGGCGGGTCGGGGGGCGGGTCGTCAGGTCTTCAGGTCGTCGCGGTCAGAAGTTCTCGCGGTACTCGCGCAGGATCTTCTCGGTGCGCTGGGTCGACGCGGCACGCGCCGTCATGTGGTCCAGGACCTCCAGGTGCGCGGAGACCTCGGTCCGGGAGTCCAGGTACAGGGCGCCCGTCAGGTACTCGGTGAAGACCATGTCGGGCAGCTCCGGCTCCGCGAACCGGAACAGGGTGAACGGCGCGTACGTCCCGGGGTGCGGCCCGTCCTCGAACTCGGCGACCTGAAGCGTCACCCGGTCCCGGGTCGCGAACTCCAGCAGCTTGTCGAGCTGCTCGCGCATCACCCGGCCGTGGATGCTCACCGGGCGCCGCAGCACCGTCTCGTCCATCACCACCCACAGGTGGGGCGGATCCGGGCGCTCCAGCAGCCGCTGCCGCTCCATGCGCAGCGACACGTGCCGCTCCACCGCGTCCGCGCCCGCGTTGCCGATCGTCCCGGCCTCCAGGACCGAACGCGCGTAGTCCTCGGTCTGCAGCAGCCCCGGGACGAAGTGCGGCTCGTAGGAACGGACGATCCGCGCGGCGCCCTCCAGGCTCACATACATGCTGAACCAGTCCGGAAGCACGTCGTGGTAGCGCTGCCACCAGCCCGGCTGGTTGGCCTCCTCGGCGAGCGCGACGAACGCCGAGACCTCGTCCGAGGCGACCCCGTACGTCGTCAGCAGTATCTGGACGTACGGAATCTTCAGCGAGACCTCGGCCGTCTCCATGCGCCGCACGGTCGCCGGGGCCACCCGGAGCACCTTGGCGGCCTCCTCGCGCCGGAGGCCCGCCGTCTCCCGCAGTTCCTGAAGCCGTCTGCCGAGGACCACCTGGCCCACGGTGGGTGCGGCCCGCCGCTCGCTCACGCCACGCCTCCCCAACGCGCCCAAGTCACACCGCAGTCTGTCATGTTCCTCTGTCAGTCTCACAGGGGTGTTCGTGGATCATTCGCCGGCCGGACGCATTACCCGCCGGGTAATCGACCGCGCCCGTGCGGGGCGGGATCGTGGAGCCAACGGGTTCCGGTCCGGCGCACTCCGGCCCGGGACCCGGCCCACCACCACACCATGTCCGATCCGACGGAGGGTGACTCGTCATGTCCACGCACCAGCTTGCCACGCTCGCCCGTACGGCCGAACCGCCGCTGATGCTGCGCCGCTTCCTCGCCCTCGACGCGGCGGTGACCGGCGCCAACGCACTCGCCTACCTCGCACTCTCCGGCCCGCTCGGGCGCTACCTCGGCGCCGGCTCCGGGCTGCTCCTGGGCCTCGGCGCGTTCCTCGCGGTGTACGCCGGGTGCGTGGGCCTGCTGGCCGCACGTCCCGTGCCTCCGGCGCTCGCCGTACGGGCCGTGGTCGAGGCCAATCTCGCCTGGGCGGCCGTCAGCCTCGTCGCGCTGGCCCTCTGGCTCACGCCCACCACGGCCGGCGCGGTGTGGACGGTGCTCCAGGCCTTCGTCGTCACGGGATTCGCCCTGTTGCAGTACGCGGCCCTCAGGCAGCGTCAGGGAAGCAGCGTGTGAAGGTACTTGACCGTCGCCGGGTCGGCCGGGAGCAGTGTCTCGATGGCCAGCTCGGCGACCGTCACGTCCATCGGGGTGTTGAAGGTGGAGATGGACGAGATGAACGACAGGACGTGGCCCTCGTGCTCGATCCGCATCGGCAGCGCGAAGTACGGCACCGGCTCGTCCGGCTCCCCGCCCGGCGCGGTGTCCGGTGCCGTGTCCGGCGCGGGGTCCGGCACGGGATAGGCCGCCACCTCGTCGTACAGCTCCCGCAGCGGCTGCGAGCGGTGCAGGGCGATCTGCCGCCCCATCTGCTCCAGCAGGTGCCCGCGCCACTCGCGCAGGTTGCGGATGCGCGGCGCCAGACCCTCCGGGTGCAGCGTCAGCCGTATCGCGTTGAGCGGCGGCGCGAGCAGATGCTCCGCGACGCCGTCCATCAGCATCACGATCCCCCGGTTGGCCGCCAGCACCTGGTACGTCGCGTCGACGACCAGCGCCGGATACGGCTCGTAGCCCCGGATCAGCCGCTCCATTCCCTCGCGCAGCGCGCCCAGGGCGGGATCGTCCAGCGGGGTCTCGGGGTAGTGCGGGGCGTAACCGGCCGCGAGCAGCAGCGCGTTGCGCTCCCGTACGGGGACGTCCAGGTGCTCGGCGAGGCGCAGCACCATCTCCTCGCTCGGCCGGGAGCGGCCCGTCTCGACGAAGCTGATGTGCCGGGCGGAGGAGTCGGCGCGCAGCGCCAGCTCGAGCTGGCTGACCCGACGCCGCTCACGCCAGGCCCGCAGCAGCGGGCCCACGCCCTGGACGGTGGGGGCGGTACCGGACGTGAGTGCGGTCATGCTCCGAACGGTAGCCGACGGCGTCCCGGGCCGGGGCCCGGCCCGGCGCCGGTGACCAGGGCTCCGGCGGCCGCGCTGTGGCAGTCTGAGGAGACAAGTGAGGGGCGCCCGGGTGCCCGGGTGCCCACCCGAGGGAGGAAGGGAGCGCAGCACATGCCCGTCGAACCGCTGTCGCGGCAGGAGATCGAGGAGCGGCTGGCCGGGCTGCCCGGCTGGTCCCTCGACGCCGGCCGCCTCACCCGCTCCTACCGGCTCGGCTCGCACTTCGCGGCGACCGCGATGGTCGTCCACGTCGCCCAGGTGCAGGAGGAGCTCGACCACCACTCCGACCTGACCCTCGGCTACAACACGGTCGCCCTCGCCGTGCACACCCACAGCGGGGGCGGCGCCGTCACCGAGAAGGACGTCGAGCTCGCCCGCAGGGTGGAGGACCTGGCCGCCGCCCACGGGGCACACTGACGGTGTGCTCGACTACGACAAGGAAGCCGAACGGTACGACGCCTCCCGCGGCGGCGAGCCCCGCGCCGCGGCCGCCGCGGAGGCCGTGCTGAGCCTGGTGCCCGGGCAGGCCCGCAGCCTGTTGGACGTGGCCTGCGGCACCGGCATCGTCACCCGGCGGCTCGCCGCCGGACGGGAGGGCCTGCGCGTCACCGGCGCCGACCTCGCCTCCGCCATGGTCCGGCGCGCCTCGGCCCGGCTGCCCGGAGCCGTCGTGCGCGCCGACAGTCGCCGACTGCCCTTCGGCGACGGGGAGTTCGACGCCGTCACCAGCGTGTGGCTGCTGCACCTCGCCGGCGGCGCCGTCAACGTGCGGGCGATCGTCGGCGAGTGCGCCCGCGTCCTGCGGCCCGGCGGTGTGTACGTGACCACGGTGGACAAGGGTGCCTCGCACAACGTCGGCAGCGACATCGACGCCGTGCTCGCCACCCGCCCGCCCAGCACCGCCCATGACGCCGCCCACCTCGTCGAGTCGTACGCCCGTGAGCACGGTCTGACCCCGGTGGGGCGGGCCCGCTTCACCGGTCACGGCCAGGGCCGCAGCCCCCGCCGCACCGTCGCGGACCTGCGGCGCGGCTGGTTCGTCACGCTGCCGCCGGGCGAGCCGCTCGCGGAGGACTTCGCCACCCGGCTCGCCGCCCTGCCGGACCAGGACCGGCCCCGGCCCGACCCGGTGTTCACGCTCAGGGCGTTCGCGAAGCCGTAGGCGCCGGAGAACTCCTCCCGGTCTCATCGGCGGTCTCGGGGGCCGGCAGGTGCCGCACCCAGGCGTCGCGCTCGTGCAGGATCGCTCGTGCAGGATCGGCGGCAGCTCCGTAGGCGCCCTCGTCGCCGCCCCGACGCAGCACGACGAAGGTCGCCGGAGGCGTGCCGTCCGGTTCCCACGCGGGCGGCTACCGGCTCCTCGACGGCTACCGCACCCGCCTGACCGGCCTCACCGCGGCCGAGGCCGAGACCCTCTTCCTGGCCGGCGTCCCCGGCCCCGCCGCCGAGCCGGGCCTGGGCGGGGTCCTGGCCGCCGCCCAGCTCAAGGTACGCGCGGCCGACCGGATCAGCGACCGCTTCCACCTCGACGCCCCCGGCTGGTACGCGGACCCGGACGAGACGCCGTACCTGCCGACGGTCGCCGACGCCGTGTGGAACCGTACGGACTGGTCCGGCCTCACCTCGGCGGGCACGGACTTCACCCGCCCCGCCGGCTTCGACCTCGCCGTGTACTGGGCGGCGTACCAGCGCGACTTCCACGGCCGGCTGCACCGGGACCGGGCGGTCGTCCGGCTCGCCCCCGGCGTGACGCTCACCGGCCCGGCGGGGGAGGCGGTACGGGCGAACGGACGTGCCGACCCAGACGGTTGGACCCGCGCGACGGTCCCCGTCGAGTCCATGGACCACGCCCATGGCGGGTTCCTGCGCCTCGGCGCCGGAATCGAGGTGGTGGAGCCCGCCGGACTGCGGACGAGGTTCGCCCGTACCGCGGCGCAACTGGTCGAGAGATACGGCAACCCGGCCGCCCCGGGCGGCGACTGAGAGGCGGAACCCGTCCGTCCTTCAGGAGGTCCGTCCCGTGAGCCACCCCCACACCAACCCCCGCACCCGCCCCCACACGCAGCGCAGACGCCCGCTCGCCCTGGCCGCCGCCCTCGCCGCGGCCGGGCTCGTCGGCGCGGGTCTGACGACGCTGGCCCCCGACACCGCCGAGGCTGCCACCGCGCGGCAGGTCGAGGCCCTCGACCGGGGCGTGGTCAGCGTCCACACCGGCGACGGCAACCTGGTGAGCTGGCGCTGGCTGGGCACCGACCCCGACAACGTCTCCTTCAACGTCTACCGGGCGGGCACCAAGGTCAACTCCAGCCCGGTCACCGGCTCCACCACCTACTTCCACTCCGGCGCCCCCTCCCACGCCGACTACACCGTCCGCGCGGTCGTGAACGGCACCGAGCAGGGCGACTCGGTCCACGCCATCCAGTTCCGGGCCGGCTACAAGGACGTGCCGATCAGCCCGCCCTCCGGCGGCACGACCCCCGACGGCGTCTCCTACACCTACGAGGCCAACGACGCCTCCGTCGGCGACCTCGACGGCGACGGCGCGCTCGACATCGTCCTCAAGTGGCAGCCGACCAACGCCAAGGACAACTCCCAGTCCGGGTACACCGGCAACACGATCGTCGACGGCATCAAGCTCGACGGCACCCGGCTGTGGCGCGTCGACCTGGGCCGCAACATCCGCTCCGGCGCCCACTACACGCAGTTCCAGGTGTACGACTACGACGGCGACGGCGAGGCCGAGGTCGCCATGAAGACCGCCGACGGCACCAAGGACGGCACCGGCGCGGTGATCGGCAGCTCCTCCGCGGACTACCGCAACTCCTCCGGGTACGTCCTGTCGGGACCCGAGTACCTGACGATGTTCAACGGCCGGACCGGCAGGGCCATGGGCACCGTCGACTACGTCCCCGCGCGCGGCTCGGTCTCCTCCTGGGGCGACTCCTACGGCAACCGCGTCGACCGCTTCCTCGCGGGCACGGCGTACCTGGACGGCTCCCGACCCTCCGTGATCATGGCGCGCGGCTACTACACCCGCTCCGTGATCGCCGCCTGGGACTGGCGGGACGGCCGGTTCACCCGCCGCTGGACCTTCGACACCAACTCCTCCACCAACAGCGGCAAGGGATACGACGGCCAGGGCAACCACCAGCTCTCCGTCGCGGACGTCGACGGCGACGGCAAGGACGAGATCGTCTACGGCGCGATGGCGGTCGACGACAACGGCTACGCCCTGTGGACCACGAGGAACGGCCACGGCGACGCCATGCACGTCGGCGACCTCGACCCCTCACGCGCGGGCCTGGAGGAGTTCAAGGTCGACGAGGACGGCTCCAAGCCCTCGTCCTGGATGGCGGACGCGCGCACCGGCCAGATCATCTGGTCCACCGGCGCGAGCGGCGACAACGGCCGCGGCGTCTCCGGCGACATCTGGTCGGGCAGCGCGGGCGCCGAGTCCTGGTCGTCCGCCGAGAGCGGCATCCGCAACCCGAAGGGAACCGTCGTCAACAGCCGCAAGCCCTCCAGCACCAACTTCCTGTCCTGGTGGGACGGCGACCCCGTCCGCGAACTCCTCGACGGCACGCACATCGACAAGTACGGCACCTCCGGCGACACCCGCCTGCTCACCGGCTCCGGAGTCGCCTCCAACAACGGCACGAAGGCCACGCCGGTCCTGGCCGGTGACATCCTCGGCGACTGGCGCGAGGAGGTCGTCTGGCGCACGTCCGACAACACGGCCCTGCGCATCTACTCCACCCCGTACGACACCGACACCCGCATCACGACCCTCCTCCACGACACCCAGTACCGCACGGCTCTGGCGTGGCAAAATACGGCTTACAACCAGCCTCCGCACCCGAGCTTCTTCATCGGCGGCGGCATGGCCACCGCACCGAGGCCGACGGTCTACACGCCGTGAACAAGAGTGGGGCGTGCACCCGCCGGTGCACGCCCCACCCTCGGCTCAGCCGACCGCGCAGCTCCCCTCGCCCAGCGTGAACGAGGCCGGTTCGGCGTTCGCCCCCGACCAGTCGCCGGTGAAGCCGAAGCTCACCGAGGCGCCGGGGGCGACACCCTTGTTCCAGGCGACGTTCCTCGCCGTCACCGACGTGCCGGACTGGGTGTGTTCCGCGTTCCACATCTGGGTCACCCGCTGGTCGCCGGCGAACGACCAGTCGAGCAACCAGCCGTTCCAGGCCGACGTGCCGGTGTTGGTGAGCCGGACGTCCGCCTGGAAGCCGCCGGACCACTGGTTCGTGACCGTGTAGGTGACCTCGCAGGCGCCGGTGGGCGTCGGGTCGGGTCCAGGGCCCGGGTCGGTGCCGTCGTCTCCGTCTCCGTCTCCGCCGCCCGCCGTGTCGCCGTAGATGACCCCTCGGCCGTTGGTGGCGACGTACACCCGGCCGTACACGCGCGGGTCACCGGTGATGGCGGCGCCGGTCCAGCCCCACTGGTGGGCGTCGTCGTTGACGCGCGTCCAGGTCGCCCCCTTGTCGGTGGAGCGGAAGATGCCGCGGACGCCGCCGATCTCCGCGCTGGTGTAGAGGGTCTGGTAGGAGGCGTCCGGAGCGGCCTTCCCGAAGCCGACGGTGTCGGCCGCGTCGACGTTCGGCAGCTTCGCGAAGGTCGCGCCGCCGTCCGTCGAGTGCCACAGGCCGTACGGGCCATCCGCCGCCCCGCCGGCCAGCCAGACGTCGCCCTCGGCACCGGGCAGCGCCTTGAAGCGGACGCTGTCCCCGGCGGGCAGGCCGGTCGCCGCCGAGGCGGTGAAGGTCGCGCCGCCGTCCGTGCTGACGTAGAACTTCCCGGACTTGAAGCCGTAGAAGGTGGCGGGGTCCACGCGGTCGGACTCGACGACCGCGCCCGCCGGGATGCCGGTCGACGCCTGCCAGGACGTGCCGAAGCCCGTCGTGTACTGCACGCCCGCGCCCTCCGGACTCCACACGAAGCGCCCGCCGTCCGCGCCCGCCGCGACCGTACCGCCGCCGCTCACCCCCGACGGGTCGGTGCCGCCGAACCAGTTGGCGCCGTTGTCGGTGGAGAACGCGATGTGCGGGCCCGAGTCGAGGTTGCCGGCCCTGACCACCGTGTCCGGGTTCGTCTCCGCGAAGTCCAGGCTCGTGGTGGAGGTGAAGTTCGGCGAGGTGTACATCATCGACGGCACCTCGGTCAGGCTCGTGTGCCTGAAGCCGCCGATGTCACCCAGCGCGCTGAGCAGCGGGGCGCCCGAGGGGGGTGAGGCCAGGTCGTTCACGGCCGTCTCCTCCAGGCCGCGCACCATGGGTTCGATGGCGAACGTGCCGCCCTCGTCGTCCCAGTTCGTGAGGTTCTCCGTGCCGTAGATCGTGGCGCCCGTCCCATACATCATCCGGTCGGAGTCGAACGGGTCGATCTCCAGCGCCTCCGTCATCCAGCCCAGCTTCGGCGTCTGCTCCGGCGGTGTCGGATGCGCGCCCCAGGTCAGCCACGGGGACGAGGAGACGTCCATGGTGTAGCGGTTCTCGCGGTTCGGATACGACGTGTAGCTCCACGCCTGCGTCCACGTGCCGCCGCTGTCCGTCGAACGGAAGATCTGCGTGTCCGGCCACCACGAGCTGTACGCGGTCGCCATCACCGTCCCCGGATGCTGCCGGTCGACGGTCAGGCCGCTGAAGCCGAAGTAGGTGTCGGCCTCCGCGACCGGGCTGATGTCCGTCCACGTCCCCGTCGCCGTCGCGTACCGGTACAGCCTGCCCTTGCCGCCGTCGTACGGGCCGCCCGTGTCGCTGTAGGCGAGGTACAGGTAGCCGTTCTCGGCGTCCAGCACGCCCTTGTGGGCCAGGTACCCCGTGGGCTGACCGGCGAGCCGCTCCCACGTCGCGCCCGCGTCCGTCGAGCGGTAGACGGCGTTCTCCTTGTCGGCGACCCCGACGTAGATCGTCTGCGTCGCCGTGCCCGCGCCGCCGCCCGTCGACTCGTCGAAGGTGACCCAGGTGATGCCCTGGTTGTCGGAGGCGTAGCCGGACGTGTCGCTCGGGTCCTGCGCGTAGTTCCCCGGGTTGGGGAAGGCCGTCACCTCGGACCAGGTGACGCCCGCGTCGGTGGACCGCCACAGGCCGTGCCCGCTGGGCGCGCCCAGGTACAGCACGTCGTTGTCGTGCGGGTCGACGGCCAGACGCTCGCCCATGCCGCGGCCCGGCATGTTGCCGCCCAGCTTGAACGGCAGGTCCGTCCGCTCCCAGCTCGCGCCCCGGTCGGCGGAGCGCAGCACCGCGCCGTTCGTCGGGTCCCAGTCGTTGGTGTACGTGCCGACCGCGGCGTACACCCGGTCGGGGTCCACGGAGTCGGAGGCGATGCTCACCACGCCCGTGTGGCCCCAGTCGTCCCAGCCGACATGGTCGAGCAGCGGCGTCCAGGTGTGGGACGACTCCTGCCAGCGGTAGGCGCCGCCGATGTCGGTGCGGGCGTACGCCAGGTCCTTCTCGGCGCGGTTGAACACGATGCCGGGGACGAAGCCGCCCCCGTCGATGCGGGCGTTCTTCCAGGTGTAGCTGTCGGCGGCGGCGACGGCGGCCTTCGGCGTGCCGGCCGCCAGCGCGGTGGGCGGACTGCCCGCGAGCAGGCCGGCCGCGAGGGCCAGCAGCACGGTGAGGATCCGGGTTCTTCGCACGGTGGGGAACCGTCCTTCCGTCAGGAGCACAACACATGCGAGGACCGGACGGCCCCGGCGTGGTCGGGACCGCCCGGTCAGGTGGTCTCGTCGTCCGGTGACAAGACCGAGCACACGGAGCCGCCAAGCGCTACCGGGGAGAGGAACGGTGGCTACCCCGCGCCCCGAAGGGGCGCGGGGAACTGCGCGACCAGCCACACACGGCCCGCAGCCGAAAACAACCGCCAAACCCGCGGAGCGCTTCGCGGGGACTATTCGAGCAGCTCCGCGTACGACCCCATGGCCAGGGCGATGTCCGCCTGGGCCCAGAACCGGTGGTACGTGAACGTGGGCGCGGCACCGCCCGCGAGGTAGTCCTCGATCTTCGACCACGCCGGGTCGTCCTGGTAGAAGGAGCGGATCGAGGCGAAGGTCGACGACGCGTCGATCGTGTCGCCGTTCGGCATGGTGCCGCTCCAGCCGCTCGGGACGTAGATCGGGTCGTCGAAGCGGTTGTAGTCGGCGCGGGTCTCCGGGACGGCGATGCCGAGCGCGTCCTGGTTGTTCTTCCACATGCCGTCGAGCAGCGCCTTGGCCGTCGAGGCCGCCTCCGTGTCGCCCGAGCGGTCGGCGTAGTACGTCAGGGTCTTGGCGTACGCCGCCGCGACACCGACGTCGTTGGTGTAGTCGGCGACCGTGACGTGCAGGTCGCCGTTGTCACCCGGGGACGAGGCGTTCCAGGTGTCGGGCTGCCCCGACCACTCGAGCGTCGACGGGATCCGGAAGGTGCCGTCCGGGTTGACCGTCGTCTCCGACAGCGCCCAGTCGACCCACTTGTCCAGGACCGCCTTGGCGTCGGCGTCACCGCTCTGCTGGTAGTACTCGGCGACGCGTTCCATGGACCACGCCTGGAAGCCGAACCACTGGTTGGACGGCGGGTCGTGGTACACCGGCTGCTCGTCGTAGTACATGCCGTAGAACGTCGGCGTACCGGCCGGTGGTGTCGCGTACCGGCCCGCCCAACTGTTGGTCGCGCCGCCCGCGATGGCACCTTCGTCGGCCTGGAGCCAGCGGTAGAACTCCACCTGCCGGTCGAGGGACTTGGCCCAGTCGGACGCGCCGGTCGCCGATTTGGGCCTCAGGTCGGCATCGGTGCTCAGCGCGTACGCGGCCAGCGGGTTCTGGTAGCCGCCGTGGGTGTGGCTGGAGCCGATGCGCCAGGCCCAGCCCGCCGAGGTGTCCACCGCGCCGCCCCAGGCGTAGTACCAGGACAGCAGGTAGTGCGAGGAGTCCTTGCCGGTGCCGGCCGGGCAGCTCGACGGACCGACACAGTCGCCGATCTTCTTGAAGTACTTGTCGAACATGGCGTAGCGCAGGTAGTCGCCCATCTTCGCGGCCTTGTCCAGGGTCGCGGAGATCTCGTCGGCCTTGCCCTGCTCCCCGGCCCAGATGTCCGCCCAGTACGCGGCCTGCACGGCTCGTGCGTCGGCGTCCGGGGCGTTGGTGAACTTCCACTGCTCGGCGTAGGAGGCGTCACCGGTGAACAGGTCCAGATAGCCGTTCTCGCCGCCGTACTTGAACGCGTCGCAGGTCGGCTGCGGCACCGTCTCCCACACCGACTCCTGCGCGCCGCGCTGGAAGGTGTTGATGTACGACGGGCCGGTGTCCGAGGGGCCCGCCTCGCAGTTGCCGGGCGAGTTGCCGTAGCCGTAGGTGTTGTCGACGTCCTGGAGCCAGTGCATGCCGTAGACGTCGTCCGTGCCGTACGCCGCCTTCAGCTCGTCGGCGATCGGGTCCGCGCCGACGGAGACCGTGCCGTCCAGGGGCGCCGGGTACTCGTTCGGCGTGTCCAGCTCGGGTGCGTAGGTCGCCGGCTTCGAGGCGTTGTACGCCGAGTTGGTCGGCTGGTCGGCGTGGGTGGGGATCATGTACGTCTCCATGATCTCCCAGGCGTTGTTGAACCTGTCCCAGTCGCCGGTCACCTTGCCGTACATGGCCTGGAGCCACAGCAGGTAGCTGTACGCCTCGGAGGTGGTCTCGTGCCCGTGGTCCGGCGCCTCGACGATCAGTGTCTCGACCGAGTGGTACGGGATGCCCTCGGGCGAGAAGTAGCCGCTCGCCGGGTCGGTGATCTTGCCGTACAGCTCCAGGAAGCGGGCGTCGTAGTCCTTCGCGGCGGCGAGCTGGGTCACGGTCACCGCGGCCTTGCCGTGGCCGGGGGCCGTCGACTCGAAGACCGCCGAGCCGTTGCCCGAGGCGTCCGCGGAGACGGTCACCTCCTGGGCGGTGTCCCAGTTCGACGGGGTGAAGGTGAGGCTCGCCCCGCCCGTGACGGACAGGCCGGTGTTGCCGCTCGCACGGGACGTCGTGACGCTCACGTCCGCGGCCGGCTGCTTCGAGAGCTTGACCTCGTACGTTCCCGACTCGCCCTGCTGGACGCCAAGTTGGCCGGGTGAGGCGACCACGGTCGGTCCCGAGGCGACCGTGACGCCGACCGGCGTCGAGTCCGCGGAGGCGCCCATGCTGTCGTACGCCTTCGCCACCAGGGAATGACTGCCCACGGTCAAGCCGGAGGTGGAGTACGCGTAGGGCGAACTGGTGTCGGTGCCCAGCAGAGTGGCGTCGTCGTAGAACTCCACCTTGCTGACGGTGGCCCCGTCCGCCGCGGCAGCCGTGGCCGCCAGTGGCACGGCCTCGCCCTGTGAGTACACGGCGCCCGCCTCCGGGCTGGTCAGCACGGTGATCGGTGGCTGGTGCGCGCCCGTGCAGGAGGTGCCGTTGACCGCGAAGTCGGTCGGCGCCGCGTTGCTGCCGCTGTACGTGAACTGCCCGCCGGTGGAGACGGCGGCCCCGGCGGCGATCCGCGCGTTGTACGAGGCACTCTTCACGGTGACGTTCCGGCCGGACTGGGACCAGGTCCCGCTCCAGCCGTTGGCCAGCTTCTGGTCGCCCGCGTAGGAATACGTCAGCGTCCAGCCGTCGATGGCGTCGGAGCCCTGGTTGGTCAGCGTCAGCTCCGCGGTGAAGCCGGTGCCCCAGTCGTTGGTCTTGTAGTCCACGCCGCACTGAAGTGCGGCCGCCTGAGCCGGAGTTGAACCTGTGCCCAGCATCGTGAGGGGTAGTGCGAGGGCCGCCAGCGCGGCGGTCCACAGTCGCCGCGCGGTGCGGCGTCTGCGTCTGTGTCCGGAGTGCATGTGCTGGTTCCTCCTTGCGGCTCGGGGAGGGGGAGTGGGGGAGGAGCGACAAGCTTTGAACCAGTGGGAGCGCTCCCATAGTGGAGAGAGCGCCCAGGGCGGTCAAGATGTGTGAAGAGTCGAAAAGATTCGACGGTTCCGGCTGAGAGAAAGTCAGTAACTCCCCTGTTCTTTGCCGTCACTTGGCGCTACCTTCGCTGCACCAGTGGGAGCGGTTCCACCAGTCGACGCGTCCGTCACGGCGCGCCCGAACTGCAAGGAGTCGCTCATGTGCCACCCCCCGTTCCACCTTCCGCGTTCAGGACTTTTAGCCGCGGCCGCAGCCGCGGCCTGTCCGACGCGTCGTCGGCCGGTGTGCCGGCTCGTACCTCCCCCGGGCGCTTCCAGCCTGCCCGTGGGCCGTTCCTGACCTCCGATCACGACGGCACCCCCATGCCGATCGGCAGCGGGCCGCGCCGATGGACGCGCGCGGCCCGGGACGACCGCACCCGCAGCACCCCCACGAAAGAAGGAACCCGCACTCATGACCCGTACCAGAACCGCGATGCTCGCTGCCCTGACGCTGGTCGCCGGTGCCTCGGGCACGGCCCTGACCGCCCACTCCGCGAGCGCCGGAGCCGCGGCCGCCGCCTGCACCGTCGACTACAAGGTGCAGAACGACTGGGGAAGCGGCTTCACCGCCGCCGTGTCCGTCACCAACAACGGTGCAGCCACGACCAGTTGGTCGCTGGGGTGGACGTACGCCGGCAGCCAGCAGGTCACCAATGGCTGGAACGCCAAGGTCAGTCAGAGCGGTGCCGCCGTCACCGTGGCCAACGAGTCCTACAACGGCACGCTGTCCACGGGCGGTTCCGCGAGCTTCGGCTTCCAGGCCACCTACAGCGGCAGCAACGCGATCCCGGCCACGTTCACCCTCAACGGCGTGACCTGCAACGTCGACGGCGGCCCCACCGATCCGACGGACCCGACCGATCCGACGGACCCGACCGATCCGACCGACCCCACCGGTCCGTCCGACCGGGTGGACAACCCCTACGACGGCGCCCAGGTCTACGTGAACCCCGAGTGGTCCGCCAACGCCGCCGCCGAGCCCGGCGGTGACCGCATCGCCGACGAGCCGACCGGTGTGTGGCTCGACCGGATCGCCGCCATCGAGGGCGCGAACGGCGGCATGGGCCTGCGCGACCACCTGGACGCCGCGCTGGAGCAGAAGGGCTCCGGCGAGATGGTGATCCAGCTCGTCATCTACAACCTGCCGGGACGCGACTGTGCCGCCCTCGCCTCCAACGGCGAGCTGGGCCCCACAGAGATCGACCGGTACAAGACCGAGTACATCGACCCGATCACCGAGATCCTCGCCGACTCGAAGTACGCGGACCTCCGGGTGGTCACCACGGTCGAGATCGACTCGCTGCCCAACCTGATCACCAACGTCTCCGGGCGGCCGACCGCCACGGAGAACTGCGACGTGATGAAGGCCAACGGCAACTACCAGAAGGGCGTCGGCTACGCCCTGAACAAGCTCGGCGACATCGGCAACGTCTACAACTACGTCGACGCCGGTCACCACGGCTGGCTCGGCTGGGACAGCAACTTCGGCCCCTCCGCGGAGATGTTCAAGTCCGCCGCCACCACCGAGGGGGCGACCGTCGACGACGTGCACGGCTTCATCGTCAACACCGCCAACTACAGCGCCCTGAAGGAGGAGAACTTCAAGATCACGGACTCGGTGAACGGGACCTCCGTGCGCCAGTCCAACTGGGTCGACTGGAACCAGTACACCGACGAACTGTCCTACGCCCAGGCCATGCGCGACGAGCTGGTCTCCATCGGCTTCGACACGGACCTCGGCATGCTGATCGACACCTCCCGCAACGGCTGGGGCGGCGCCGACCGGCCCACCGGACCGGGCGCGACGACCGACGTGAACACCTACGTGGACGGCGGGCGCTACGACCGCCGCATCCACCTCGGCAACTGGTGCAACCAGTCCGGAGCCGGCCTCGGTGAACGGCCGCAGGCCAGCCCCGCCGCCGGGATCGACGCGTACGTGTGGATGAAGCCCCCGGGCGAGTCCGACGGCTCCAGCAAGCTGATCGACAACCCGGACGGCAAGGGATTCGACCGGATGTGCGACCCCACCTACACGGGCAACGAGCGCAACGGCAACAACATGTCGGGCGCCCTGCCCGACGCCCCGATCTCCGGGGCCTGGTTCTCCGCGCAGTTCCAGGAGTTGATGAAGAACGCCTACCCGCCCCTGTCGTGAGCGGGTTCCCGCGCGGACCGCGCGGGTGAGCCGTCGGGGTCCGGTCCTTGCGGGCCGGGCCCCGGTGGCCGCCCACCGCCTTTTGCGGGAGCGGCAACATCGGTTGCACCGGCGCGGTGAGTCGTCGCACCCTGGCGGCACCGCGAACGGGAGGCTGACCAGCATGGCGCACGACCACGATCACCACGACACGCACGGCCCCGCCCACGAACAGGGCCACGGACGTGGACACGACCACGGCGACATCGACTGGGCCGAGATGGCCCCGCTGCTGGAGGCGCAGGCCGAGCTGTACACGCCGTTGTACCGGCAGGCCATGAGCTGGCTGGCCCGGGAGGTGACCGACCCCGGCCTGGTCGTCGACGTCGGCAGCGGACCCGGCGTCGTCTCCTGTCTGTTCGCCGACACCTTCCCCGGCGCCCGCGTCGTCGCCGCCGACGGTGCCGGACCGCTCCTCGAGCGGGCCGGCGCCCGTGCCGCCCGGCTCGGGTTCGGCGACCGCTTCGGCACCCTCACCGGCGACCTGCCCGGCGCGCTGGCCGAGCTGGAGTACCCGGCCGACCTGATGTGGGCCAGCCAGAGCCTGCACCACCTCGGCGACCAGCGCGCTGCCCTCGCCGCCCTCGGCGGGCACCTCGCACCCGGCGGCACGCTGGCGATCCTGGAGGGCGGACTGCCCGCCCGCTTCCTGCCCCGCGACATCGGGATCGGGCGGCCCGGGCTCCAGGCCAGGATCCGCGCCGTGGAGGAGGACATGTTCGCGGAGATGCGCGCGGACCTGCCGGACTCCGTGGCCGAGACCGAGGACTGGCCCGCGATGCTGACGGCCGCAGGACTCAAGCACACCGGCACCCGCAGCTTCCTGCTCGACCTGCCCGCGCCGCTGTCCGACGCGGCCCGTGACTACGTCGTCACGTCCCTGTCCATGCTGCGCGAGCGGATCGGCGAGAGCCTCGACGCCGACGACCTCACCACCCTCGACCGGCTGCTCGACCCCGCGGACGAGGCGAGCGTGCACCGCCGCCAGGACGTGTTCGTACTCGTGGCGCACACCGTCTACACGGCGCTGCGGCCGGTCTGAGGCCGGTGCCTGACGAGGTCGGCGCTTGACATCGAGCGCGCTCCAAGTGATGGACTCCCCGCTGTCCGTGACAGAAGCACGGACAGGCAGAGGTACAGGTACAGGTACAGGTACAGGTACAGACACAGGGGGACTCATGACCGACACACCGGACACACCTGACACACCGGTCACGCTCATCACCGGTGGCGGCAGCGGCATCGGAGCCGCCGTCGCCCGGCGGCTGCTGGACGCGGGGCAGCGGGTGGCCGTCACGGGACGTGGCGAGGCGAGGCTGCGGGCGTTCAGCGCGGAACTCGGTCACCCCGAGGGTCTGCTGACGATCCAGGGCAGCACCGCCGAGCACGCCCAGGTGGTCGCGGCGGTCGAGGCCACGCTCAAGGAGTTCGGGCGGCTGGACACGGTCGTCGCCAACGCCGGGTTCGCCACCCACGACTCGGTCGCCGAGGGCGACCCGGCGGGCTGGACCGAGATGGTGCTGACCAACGTGCTGGGCCCGGCCCTGCTGATCAGGGCCTCCATCGACGCGCTCAAGGAGACGCGCGGGCGGATCGTGCTGGTGGGCAGCGTCGCCGGCTTCGTGAACACGCCGGGCAACATCTACGGCGCCACGAAGTGGGCGGTGACGGGGCTCGCGGAGAACACCCGGCGGGAGGTCACCCAGTGGGGTGTGGGCGTGACCCTGATCGCGCCCGGTCGGGTGGAGACCCCGTTCTGGGAGGCCACCGGCAGCCTGCCGCCGGGCGAGCTGCTCACCGCCGACCAGATCGCCGACTCGGTCGTCTGGGCCATGACGCAGCCCGCCGGGGTCGACGTCAACACCGTGGTCGTACGACCGCTGGGGCAGCCCAACTGAGCCACACGCCCTGAGACGGACGAGGGGGCCCGGTCGCACAGGACCGGGCCCCTCGCCGTGCCTGACCGTTCAGGCGGTGGTCAGGAGTTGACCTCCGCCGGGTCCGAACCCAGCCGCCGGTCCTCGTTGAGCGCGCTGATCGCCGCGAGGTCCTCGGTGTCCAGGGTGAAGGCGAACACGTCGATGTTCTCCTTGATCCGGGACGGCGTCACGGACTTCGGGATCACCACGTTGCCCAACTGGAGGTGCCAGCGGAGCACGACCTGGGCCGGGGTGCGCCCGTGCTTCTGGGCGATCGCGACGATCGCCGGGATGTCCAGGATGCCCTTGCCGGAGCCGAGCGGGGACCACGCCTCGGTGGCGATGCCCTGCTCCGCGTGCACCTCGCGCGAGGCGTGCTGCTGGAGGTGCGGGTGCAGCTCGATCTGGTTGACGGCCGGGATCACCGAGGTCTCGGCGGTCAGCCGCTCCAGGTGCTCCGGCAGGAAGTTGGACACGCCGACGGCCCGGACCCGGCCGTCGGCGAGCAGCTTCTCGAACGCCTTGTACGTGTCGACGTACCGCCCCTTGGCCGGCATCGGCCAGTGGATCAGGTAGAGGTCCAGGTACTCCAGGCCGAGCTTCGCCAGCGAGGCGTCGAAGGCGCGGAGGGCGGAGTCGTACCCCTGGTCGCTGTTCCAGAGCTTGGTGGTGACGAAGAGGTCCTCGCGGGCCAGCCCGGAGGCCGCGATCGCCCGGCCGGTGCCCTCTTCATTGCCGTAGATCGCCGCTGTGTCGATGCTGCGGTACCCGGCCTCCAGCGCCTGGGCCACGGCCGCGGTGGCCTCGTCGTCCGGCACCTGCCAGACGCCGAAGCCGAGCTGGGGCATCTCGACGCCGTTGTTCAGGATGATCGGGGGGACCTTGCTGCTCACGAGCTCTTGATCCTTCGGTTGTGGTCAGGTGGTACCCATATCCTCAACGATCACGAGCCGCGACGCATTCCTGACCGTGGAACTCACGCTCTGTAAAGCGCCTCGACCTCGGTGCCGTAGGCGTTCTCGATGGCCTTGCGCTTCAGCTTCAGCGAAGGCGTCAGCAGCCCGTGCTCCTCGGTGAACGGCTGGGCGAGGATGCGGAAGGTGCGGATCGACTCGGCCTGCGACACGAGCGTGTTGGCCGCCACGACCGCGCGCCGCACCTCCGTCTCCAGGTCGGCGTCGTGCACCAGGTCGGCCGGGGACATCCGCGGCTTGTTGCGCATCGTCAGCCAGTGCTCGACCGCCTCCTGGTCGACGGTGATGAGGGCGGCGACGTAGGGCCGGTCGTTGCCGACGACGATGCACTGGTTGACCAGCGGATGGTCCCGGACACGCTCCTCCAGCAGACCGGGGGAGACGCTCTTGCCGCCGGAGGTCACCAGGATCTCCTTCTTGCGGCCGGTGATGGTGAGGTAGCCGTCCTCGTCCAGGGCGCCCAGGTCGCCGGTGGCCAGCCAGCCGTCGTGCAGGGACTCGTCGGTGGCCTTCGGGTTGTTCAGATAGCCCTCGAAGACGTTGTCGCCGTTCAGCCAGATCTCGCCGTCGTCCGCGATGTGCACGGTGACGCCCGGGACGGGCTGCCCGACGGTGCCGTAGCGGGTGCGCTCAGGCGGGTTGGCGGTGGCGGCGGCCGTGGACTCGGTCAGTCCGTAGCCCTCGTAGATCTGCACGCCCGCGCCCGCGAAGAACAGGCCGAGCCGCCGGTCCATCGCCGAGCCGCCCGACATGGCGTTGCGGATGCGTCCGCCCATCGCGGCCCGCACCTTGGTGTAGACGAGCTTGTCGAAGAGCTGGTGCTGCATCCGCAGCCCCGCCGACGGGCCGGGCCCGATGCCCCAGGCCTTCGCCTCCACCGCCTCCGCGTACTTCACGGCGACGTCGACGGCCTTCTCGAAGGGACCGGCCTTCCCCTCCTTCTCGGCCTTGCGCCGGGCCGCGTTGAACACCTTCTCGAAGATGTACGGCACGGCCAGGATGAAGGTCGGTCTGAAGGCGGCCAGGTCGGGCAGGAGCGCGGCGGCGTTGAGCTGCGGCTGGTGGCCGAAGCGGACCCGGCCGCGGATCGCCGCGACCTCCACCATCCGTCCGAAGACATGGGCGAGCGGCAGGAACAGCAGCGTCGCCGCCTCGTCGCCCCTCTTGGAGTGGAACACCGGCTCCCAGCGCTCGATGACGGTGTCCGCCTCGTACATGAAGTTGCCGTGCGTGATGACGCAGCCCTTCGGGCGGCCCGTGGTGCCCGAGGTGTAGATGATGGTGGCGACCGACTCCGGTGTGACCGCCTTGCGGTGCCGGTCGACCACCTCGTCGTCGAGGTGCGCGCCCGCGTCGTACAGCTCCTGGACGGCGCCGGAGTCGAGCTGCCACAGGCCACGCAGGTGCGGCAGCCGGTCGATGACGGTGGCGATCGTCATCGCGTGGTCCTCGTGCTCGACGACCGCCGCCGTCACCTCGGCGTCGTACAGCATCCACATGCACTGCTCGGCCGAGGAGGTGGGGTAGATCGGCACCACCTGGGCGCCGATCGTCCACAGGGCGAAGTCGAAGAGGGTCCACTCGTAGCGGGTGCGGGACATGATGGCGACCCGGTCGCCGAAGCGGATGCCCTGGGCAAGGAGCCCTTTGGCGAGGGCCAGCACCTCGTCGCGGAAGGCGCCGGCGGTGACGTCCCGCCACTGCCCGGCGTCGTCCTTGCGGCCGAGTGCGATGTGCCGCGGATCCTCCTGGGCATACTGGAAGACGACGTCGGCCAGACCGCCCACGGGTGGTGCCAACGTCAACGGAGTACTGGTGAACTCGCGCAAACCCCGCTCCCCGCTTTTTCTGGTGACGCCCCCGCACAGCGCGGTGAAAGCTACCCCACCCGGCGCGGGGACGGGAGGGGTGCCAAAATCGAACAGGGCTCATGTTCGCGCTGGTCAGCGAGTGGAAATGCGCTCACAAGGGGAAGGGTCGGACAGTTTCCTGACGGTTGGGTAAGCGTCGGTGCCGTAATCTCCACCGAATCTGTACGACCCGCTTACCGCCGGTACGGGGTCGCCGGAGCGGCCTTCTCCTCCTTCTTCTCTGCCTTCTCCTCTGCCTTCGCTTCCTTTGCCTTCTCTCCCCTCTCCTCCTTCTGCGCGGCCGTCATGGAATCCGTCACTCCGGCGTCCCGGGGCCCGCGGTCGGCCCTGACCAGCACGAGGACCAGTACCCCGGCGACCGCCGCGACCGCGCCCGCGGCCACCGCCGCCGCGTTCAGCCCGGAGGCGAAGGCGGTCCGCAGCGCGTGCTCCCCGAACACGCCCCGCAGGGCGCCCGCCGCACCGCCCGCCAGGCCGTGCGCCGCGTCGTGCGGCAGCGTGTCCTCCATCCGCGAGGTCACCACCGTGCCGAAGACGGCGATGCCGAGCGCGTATCCGAGCTGCCGGAAGGTGTTGACCGCGCCCCCGGCCATGCCGGCCCGCTCCGGCGGAACCGCCGCCAGCGCCGCGCCCGCGATGCCGGGCGACACCAGGCCCGTCCCGACGCCCACCAGGAGCAGCCCCGGCACCAGCGCGGACGCGCTCGAGGAGGCGTCCAGGAACGCCATGCAGAACTGCCCCGCCGCGATCAGCAGCAGCCCGCCGCCGATCGTCAGCCGCGCCGGCACCCCGTGCAGCAGCCGCCCGCCCGCCGCGGCCACCACGAACGACGCCAGCGACAGCCACACGAACACAAGACCGCCCCGCACCGGGCTCATCCCGAGCAGCGTCTGCAGCCATATGGAGGTGTACGCCATCACGCCGAACGCCGCCGCGTTGAAGGCCAGCCCGCCCAGCATCACGCCCGAGAACGCGGGCCGCAGGAACAGCCGCGGATCGAGCAGCGGATCGGCGACGCGCCGCTCGACGACGACGAACCCGGCCAGCGCCACCACCGCGAGGGCGAAGGAGGCGAGGGTGCCGCCCTCCGTCCAGCCGTGCGCCCCGGCCCGGACCGCCCCGTACGTCAGCGCCCCGGCGAACGCCGCGAAGGCCGCCGTACCCGCCCAGTCCACGCGGCGCCCGCGTGCCCCGCGCGACTCCGGCACCACGCGCAGCGTCAGCCAGACCGCCACCACGCTCACCGGCAGGTTCACCCAGAAGATCCACCGCCAGCCCGGACCGTCGGTGAGCAGCCCGCCCAGCACCGGACCCACGGCCGCCGCCGCGCCGCTGACCGCGCCCCACACCCCGAGCGCCATCGACCGCCGGCGCCCCTGGTAGACCGAGCCGAGCAGCGGCAGCGTGGTGGCGAACATCGCCGCCGCGCCGACCCCCTGCAGCCCGCGCGCGGCGACCAGCATCCCCGGCCCGGTGGCCAGCCCGCACAGCAGCGAGGCCGCCGCGAACAGCACCACGCCCGCCACGTGCACCCGGCGCCGCCCCAGTACGTCGGCGGCGGCCCCCAGCCCGAGCAGCAGCGCGGCCAGCGCCAGCGCGTAGCCGTCCATCACCCACTGCAGATCGCTCAGCGACGCGTGCAGCCCCCTGGCCATGTCCGGCAGCGCGACGACCGCGATCGTCACGTCCAGCAGCAGCATGAACGTCCCCAGGCACACCGCCGTGAGCGGTCCCCATGTACGCATGTTCCGTCTTCTTTCCCGTGTCTTACGTCTTTGCGTGCCTCCGTACGATGGTTCGCGCCCGGCCGATCGCATGGGGCCATGGCGAACAAGTGACGGAACCCGACAGGAATGGCTGCCATGCAGATGGAATCCGACACCTTCGACGAACTCGACCTGGGGCTGCTCGACGCGCTGGAAGTGAACGGCCGCGCGTCCTTCAGCCGCATCGGGGCGGTGCTCGGCGTCTCCGACCAGACCGTCGCCCGCCGCTACCGCAGGCTCTGCGCCGAGGGCGGGCTGCGGGTGGTGGCCGTCCGGGACGCCGAACGGCTCGGCCAGGACCACTGGACGCTGCGACTGCGCTGCGTGCCCGACAGTTCGGCGGCCATCGCGGACGCCCTCGCGAAGCGGCCGGACACCAACTGGATCGGGGTGGCCAGCGGCGGCACGGAGGTCGTCCTCGGAACTCGCCCGCGCAGCCCCGGCGCCCGCGACGACCTGCTGCTCGGCAAGTTGCCGCGCACACCGCGCGTGCTGGAGATCCACGCCCACCAGATGCTGCACCGCTTCTACGGCGGGCCGAGCGGCTGGCTCCGCAAGTTCGGCGTGCTCAGCGAGGAGCAGGTTGTCGCACTGCGGCACGAGCCGGATCCCGCCGGGCGTGGACCGGCCCGCATCGAACCCGAGGACGAGCCGTTGCTCGCCGTCCTGGAACGGGACGGCCGGGCCACGTACCCGGAACTCCAGCGAGCCACCGGCCGCTCCGAGTCCGCTGTCAAGCGTCGCCTCGCCGCGCTGCTCGCCTCCGGGGCCGTCTTCGTCGATGTCGAGTACGACCCGGGAATCATCCTCGGCTACCACACCGACGCCGCCCTGTGGATCACCACCAGCCCCGCCGTCCTCCACCGGGTCGGTGAGGCCCTCGCCGCCCACGACGAGATCGCCCACGTCGCCGCGACGGCCGGGCCGTCCAACATCATCGCCACCGCCGTGGTCCGCAGCACCGCCGACCTCTACGCCTACCTCAGCGGACCGCTCGGCCACTTGGAGGGCGTCCAGCACCTGGAGGCGTCCCCGCTACTGCGTCGCGTCAAGCGGTTGACCTATCCGAGGCCCGTGCGCTGAGGCCGGTGCAGCCGGTCGCCGCCCGCCAGGATCGCCGCCGCCAGCGCGTCCGCGGCGCCCTGTGCCGAGGGGCGGCGCCGGCCGTGCACCAGCACGAAGTCGACGCGGCCCAGCTCGGGCAGCCCCGCCCGGTCCGGCACCCGTACGAGGCCGGGCGGGACGAGGCCGCGCGAGTGTGCCATCACGCCCAGGCCCGCGCGGGCGGCCGCGATCAGACCGTTGAGGCTGCCGCTGGTGCACGCGACGCGCCACTCGCGACCCTCCCGTTGCAGGGCGTCCAGGGCCAGCGCGCGGGTGATGCCGGGCGGCGGGTAGACGATGAGCGGCACGGGGCGGTCCGGTTTCAGGCGCAGCCGCTCCGCGCCGATCCACACCAGCCGGTCGCTCCACACCGGCTCGCCGCGCGGGTCCTGAGGCCGCCGCTTGGCCAGCACCAGGTCCAGCTTCCCGGCCGTGAGCTGCTCGTGCAGCGTGCCGGACAGCTCCACCGTCAGCTCCAGGTCGACCTCGGGGTGGTCGTGCCGGAAACCCTCCAGGATCTCCGGCAGCCGGGTCAGCACGAAGTCCTCGGAGGCCCCGAACCGCAGCCGCCCGCGCAGCCGGGTGCCGCTGAAGAAGGCCGTCGCCTGCTCGTGCACCTCCAGGATCCGGTGAGCGAACCCGAGCATCGCCTCGCCGTCCTCCGTCAGCTCCACGGAGTGGGTGTCACGGCTGAACAACTGCCTTCCGGTGGCGTCCTCCAGCCGCCGCACGTGCTGGCTCACCGTCGACTGGCGCAGCCCGAGCCGCCGGGCGGCCTGCGTGAAGCTCAGCGTCTGGGCCACCGACAGGAACGTACGCAGGTGGGAGGGGTCGTACATCCTCACAGGCTATCGTGGAACGTGATGACAGTCAGAGCGGTATACCGGATTCCCGATCGCACGGCGGGGGAGCACGATGGAGCCGGGGCGCGTGAACCCCGTGAACGGCACGAACGAGCAAGTGGAGCACCGTGAAACGCCTACGCCCGCCGCGTTGGATGCCGATCGACCCGTACGTCCTGCTGCTGCTCGGGACGGTGGGCCTCGCGGCGCTGCTGCCGGCCCGCGGCACGGGCGCGGACGTCGCCTCCGGCGCCTCCACCGGCGCGATCGCGTTCCTCTTCTTCCTCTACGGTGCCCGGCTCTCCACCCGTGAGGCGATGGACGGCGTACGGCACTGGCGGCTCCACGTCACGGTGCTGGCCTGCACCTTCGTCGTCTTCCCGCTGCTCGGCCTCGCGTCCCGCGCTCTGGTGCCGGTGTTCCTGACCGACCCCCTCTACCAGGGGCTGCTCTTCCTCACCCTGGTCCCCTCGACCATCCAGTCCTCGATCGCCTTCACCTCCATCGCCCGCGGCAACGTGCCCGCCGCCATCTGCGCCGGGTCCTTCTCCTCCCTGGTCGGCATCGTCGTCACGCCGCTGCTGGCCGCCGCCCTGCTGGGCAGCGCCGGGGGCGGGTTCTCCGCCGACTCGGTGGTGAAGATCGTGCTGCAACTGCTGGTGCCGTTCGTCGCCGGACAGGTGCTGCGCCGGTGGATCGGGGGCTTCGTCGCCCGGCACAAGAAGGTCCTCGGACTCGTCGACCGCGGCTCCATCCTCCTCGTCGTCTACACGGCGTTCAGCGAGGGCATGGTCCAGGGCATCTGGCACCAGGTCAGCCCGGTCCGGCTGGCCGGGCTGCTGGCCGTGGAGGCGGTGCTGCTCGCCGTGATGCTGCTCCTGACCTGGTACGGGGCGAAGGGCCTTGGCTTCGGCCGGGAGGACCGGATCGCGATCCAGTTCGCCGGGTCCAAGAAGTCACTGGCCGCCGGACTGCCCATGGCGAGCGTCCTGTTCGGCGCCCACGCCTCGCTGGCCGTGCTGCCGCTGATGCTCTTCCACCAGATGCAGCTCATGGTGTGCGCGGTCATCGCCAAGCGCCGGTCGCACGATCCGGCGGCGCTCCCGCCCGAGGGGTCCGCCGCCTCCGCGCGCACCGCGGTCGGCAGGGGGAGCCGCTCCGCCTGAACCGGCCGGACGCGGTCTGCCCTCCGGGCGGCCGGTCGGAACCGGCGGTCGTCGTCCGGACATCGGTCGTGCCGCGGCGAGGCGGATCAGCCCTGGACGGCCGCGGCCCGCAGGGCGACGCGGTCCTCGCCCGCGTACACGTTCATGGAGGTGCCGCGCAGGAAGCCCACCAGCGTCAGCCCGGTCTCGGCGGCCAGGTCCACCGCCAGCGAGGACGGCGCCGACACCGCGGCCAGCACGGGGATGCCCGCCATCACGGCCTTCTGCGCCAGCTCGAAAGAGGCCCGGCCCGACACCAGCAGGACGGACCGGGACAGCGGCAGGTCCCCGTTCTGCAGCGCACGGCCGACCAGCTTGTCGACCGCGTTGTGCCGCCCCACGTCCTCCCGCACGTCCACCAGCTCACCGTCCTCGGTGAACAGCGCCGCCGCGTGCAGTCCGCCGGTCCGGTCGAACACCCGCTGGGACGCGCGCAGCCGGTCGGGCAGGCCCGCCAGCAGCTCCGGGGCGACGCGGACCGGGGGAGTGTCGGCGATGGGCCAACGGGCCGTCGTACGCACCGCGTCCAGGCTCGCCTTGCCGCACAGCCCGCAGGACGAGGTGGTGTAGACGTTCCGTTCCAGGGTGATGTCGGGGATCCGCACGCCGGGGGCGGTCCTCACGTCGACCACGTTGTACGTGTTCGAGCCGTCGACCGTGGCGCCGGCGCAGTACACGATGTTCTGGAGATCGCCCCGCTCGGCGAGCACACCCTCACTGACCAGGAAACCGGCCGCCAGCGCGAAGTCGTCGCCGGGGGTGCGCATCGTGATCGCGAGCGGTTTGCCGTTCAGCCGGATCTCCAGCGGTTCCTCCGCGACGAGCGTGTCCGGGCGCGTGGAGACCGCACCGTCCCGTACGCGGATCACTTTGCGTCGTTCCGTGACTCGTCCCATGTCCGTGCCCCTTGCCGGTCAGTCCCGGTTCTGTACGTGCGGTGAGGTGACCTTCACGATCTCATTGTCCTGCACATGGAGCGTCAGGTTGCCGCCCGAGCGGACCGGCGTCCACCACCTGGCGACCGCACACGGCCACGCCGCACCCGAAAAGCCCGAAACGCCCGGGCAGTCACAGAATTCCAGAGACGCTTTGTGCAGCAGCAGTGGTGGTCTGTAGTTGTCTGCTCAACAGTCTTCTCAAGCGCTTTCCCGATCCCTACGGTTGGGGACTCATGAGTCCCCCCGTCGCACCCCCCGGCTGGAGCCGCTGGCTCGTTCCCCCAGCCGCTCTCTCGGTCCACCTCTCCATCGGGCAGGCCTACGCCTGGTCCGTGTTCAAGCCGCCCCTGGAGTCCGCGCTCGATCTCAGCGGTACGCAGAGCGCGCTGCCCTTCCAGCTCGGCATCGTCATGCTCGGTCTCTCGGCCGCGTTCGGCGGCACGCTCGTGGAACGGCACGGGCCGCGCTGGGCGATGACCGTCGCCCTGGTCTGCTTCTCCTCCGGCTTCCTGCTCTCCGCGCTCGGCGCGGCGGTGGAGCAGTACTGGCTGATCGTCCTCGGCTACGGCTTCGTCGGCGGGATCGGCCTCGGCATCGGCTACATCTCACCGGTCTCGACGCTGATCAAGTGGTTCCCTGACCGGCCCGGCATGGCCACCGGCATCGCCATCATGGGCTTCGGCGGCGGCGCCCTCATCGCCTCGCCCTGGTCCGCGCAGATGCTGAAGTCCTTCGGCACCGACAACTCGGGGATCGCGCTCGCCTTCCTCGTGCACGGACTGACGTACGCCGTCTTCATGTTGCTGGGCGTGCTGCTGATACGGGTGCCAAGGCCCAAGGAGCGGCCGGACGGACGGCCGGCCCCGCTCCAGGGCGTGCAGGTCTCGGCGCGTTCCGCCATGCGCACCCCGCAGTTCTGGCTGCTGTGGATCGTGCTCTGCATGAACGTCACGGCCGGCATCGGCATCCTGGAGAAGGCCGCGCCGATGATCACGGACTTCTTCTCCGACACCTCCACGCCGGTGTCCGTGACCGCCGCCGCCGGCTTCGTGGCCCTGCTGTCGGCGGCCAACATGGCGGGCCGGTTCGGCTGGTCCTCCGCCTCCGACCTGATCGGACGCAAGAACATCTACCGCGTGTACCTCGGCGTCGGCGCGCTGATGTACGCCCTGATCGCGCTGTTCGGCGACTCCTCCAAACCGCTGTTCGTCCTGTGCGCCCTGGTCGTCGTGTCCTTCTACGGCGGCGGCTTCGCCACGGTCCCCGCCTACCTCAAGGACCTCTTCGGCACCTACCAGGTCGGCGCGATCCACGGGCGGCTGCTCACCGCCTGGTCCCTGGCCGGCGTCCTCGGGCCGCTGATCGTCAACTGGATCGCCGATCGCCAGGAGGAGGCCGGACGGCACGGCTCGGACCTCTACAGCACGTCCTTCCTCATCATGATCGGGCTGCTGGTCGTCGGTTTCGTCGCCAACGAACTCGTCCGCCCCGTCCACGCCCGCCACCACGAACCCGCCACTCCCACGCCGAAGGAGGAGGACGCCGATGTCCCACGACAGCAGCCAGAGTCCGCCTGATCTGCCCGACCTGCCTGATCTGCCCGACCGGCGGCCGCTGATCGCCTTCACCTGGCTCTGGGTGGGCGCACCGCTCGCCTACGGGCTGTACGAACTCGTCCGGAAGGCGACCCAGCTCTTCACCGGGTGAGGGCGGGCATCCGGGCACGGGGACGGGGACGGGGACGGGGACGGGGACGGGGGAGGGGCGTTACGGTACAGGGACGGCCGAGGGCGCGGGAGGATGCTGACCGAAGCCGACAAGCCGGGCGCCCGTTTCCTGTCGTATCACCTGCCCTCGTACCCGTCGGTCACTGATCAGACTGGTGGATCCCGTACCCGAGGCAGCGAGGACTCCACCCATGCACCAAGGCTCCCGCATCACCGCCGTCGGCCACTACCAGCCCGCCCGGGTCCTCACCAACGAGGACCTGGCGGGCATGGTCGACACCAGCGACGAGTGGATCAGGAGCCGGGTGGGGATTCGGTCCCGCCGCATCGCCGGACCCGACGAGCCGGTGGACGAGCTGGCCGGCCACGCCGCCGCGAAGGCGCTCGCGGCGGCCGGGCTGACGCCCGCCGACGTGGACCTGGTGCTGGTCGCCACCTCCACCGCGATCGACCGCTCCCCGAACACCGCCGCCCGCGTCGCGGCCCGCCTCGGCATCCCCTCTCCCGCCGCGCTGGACATCAACGTCGTCTGCGCGGGCTTCACCCACGCGCTGGCCACCGCCGACCACGCCGTGCGGGCCGGTTCGGCCGGCCGGGCCCTGGTCATCGGCGCGGACAAGATGTCCGAGGTGACCGACTGGACCGACCGCACCACCTGTGTGCTGGTCGGCGACGGGGCGGGGGCCGCCGTCGTGGAGGCCTGCGGGCCGGGCGAGGAGGCGGGCGTCGGGCCGGTGCTGTGGGGCTCGGTGCCCGAGATGGGCAACGCGGTCCGCATCGAGGGCACGCCCCCGCGGTTCGCGCAGGAGGGGCAGAGCGTCTACCGCTGGGCCACCACCCGGCTGCCCGCCATCGCCCGCCAGGCCTGTGAGCGGTCCGGGCTCGAGCCGGCCGACCTCGCCGCGGTCGTCCTGCACCAGGCCAACCTGCGCATCATCGAACCCCTCGCCGCGAAGATCGGCGCGGTCAACGCCGTCGTCGCCCGCGATGTCGTCGAGTCCGGCAACACCTCCGCGGCGAGCATCCCCCTCGCGCTGTCCAAGCTGGTCGAGCGGGGCGAGATCACCACCGGCGACCCGGTCCTCCTCTTCGGCTTCGGCGGCAACCTCTCCTACGCCGGACAGGTCGTGCGCTGCCCCTGAACGCCCGGCACCGCCCCGCCATGCGACGTGGCCTGCAGGGGGCCGATGCTGTCCGCAGGGCTGCCGCAGGGCTGCCGCAGGGCTGCCGCAGGGCTGCGGAGGGCGCGGTGCCCAGGCTCGAACGGCCCGGCCGCTGCGGGACCGTGTCTACGAGGCGCTGCTCGAACTCATCACCACCCGCGCCCTCCAGCCCGGCCGGCACCTCGTCGCGAGCGAACTCGCCGGTCACCTCTGCGCCCCGCGCAGGGCGCGTTCGTGCACGAGCCGACGGAGGAGGAGGCCGACCAGCTCCTGACGGTCCGTACGCCGTCCTCGCCGAACTCGCCGCACAGGGCGACCGCCGGGTCCGCTGGTACTGCACGGCTGATGCGCGAGCACACCGGACACACCCGGGGCTCGTACCACGCGCGCGGAGAATCGTAAGGTCAGAGCCCCTTCGCAGGCCGCCCGGCGCGCTGTCCGGGTGGCCTCGCCGCGTCCGGGGGCGTCGAACGCCGAGCTCTTCTTTGTCCACTCAGAGGAGAAAGTTCGCAGTAATTCGTGCGTGACTTCTTCCCACTCCCGGCGCTCACTGCTACGTTCCATCCGAAAGCAAGCCACGACGACGAGTCACGACGACAAGTCACGACGACGAGTCACGGACGTGGCCGGAAACCGGCGGACTCAAGGCCGATCGAGGCGGGGAGGGGCTCGTGAGACGCATGACCGCACGACCCGCGAACGCTCACCAAGCGCGACTGCTCCAGTTGTTGCGCGACGGCGGGCCCAACTCCCGGGCCCAGCTCGGCGACCAGGTCGACCTCTCCCGGTCCAAGCTGGCCGTGGAGGTGGACCGGCTGCTGGAGACCGGTCTTGTCGTGGCCGACGGACTCGCCGCCTCGCGCGGCGGGCGCCGCAGCCACAACGTCCGGCTCCACCCCGAACTCCGCTTCCTCGGCGTCGACATCGGCGCGACCTCGATCGACGTCGCCGTCACCAACGCCGAACTGGAGATCCTCGGGCACATCAACCAGCCCATGGACGTACGCGAGGGACCGGTCGCGGTCTTCGAGCAGGTGCTGTCCATGGCCGCCAAGCTGCGCGCCTCGGGGCTCGCGGAGGGCTTCGACGGCACCGGCATCGGCGTCCCGGGGCCGGTCCGCTTCCCCGAGGGTGTGCCGGTGGCACCGCCGATCATGCCGGGCTGGGACGGCTTCCCCGTACGGGAGGCGCTCAGTCAGGAACTCGGCTGCCCCGTCATGGTCGACAACGACGTGAACCTGATGGCGCTGGGGGAGCAGCACGCGGGGGTCGCCCGCACCCAGCACGACTTCCTCGTCGTCAAGATCGGTACCGGCATCGGCTGCGGCATCGTCGTCGGCGGTGACGTCTACCGCGGGACGACGGGCAGCGCGGGCGACATCGGGCACATCCAGGCCGTGCCCGACGGACGTCAGTGCGCCTGCGGCAACCGGGGCTGCCTCGAAGCCCACTTCAGCGGCGCGGCCCTGGCCCGCGACGCCACGGAGGCCGCCCAGCAGGGCCACTCGGCCGAGCTCGCGAACCGGCTGGAGGCGAACGGGGGCCTGAGCGCCGCCGACGTCGCCGCGGCGGCCGCCGCGGGCGACGCCACCGCACTGGACCTGATCAGGGAGGGCGGCCGCAGTACCGGCCAGGTCATCGCCGGCCTGGTCAGCTTCTTCAACCCGGGCCTGGTGGTGATCGGCGGCGGGGTGACCGGCCTCGGCCACAACCTGCTCGCCGCGATCCGTACCCAGGTCTACCGCCAGTCGCTGCCCCTGGCGACCGGCAACCTGCCCATCGTGCTGGGGGAGTTGGGACCCACCGCCGGAGTCATCGGCGGAGCCCGGCTGATCAGCGACCACCTGTTCTCACCCGCGTAGGCACCACTTCGTCACCGAGTCCCATCAGCACAGCGCTCTGTCCTGCTCCGCTCTGTCCCGCTCCGCTATGCCCTGCTTCGCTCTGCCCTGACACCGGCCCGCACGTCCGCCGAGGGGACCTCACATGGCACCAGAACCACCGCTGCTCAGCATGTCCGGCATCACCAAGTCGTTCCCCGGAGTCCGGGCCCTCGACGGCGTCGACCTCGACGTCCAGGCCGGCGAGGTGCACTGCCTGCTCGGCCAGAACGGCGCCGGGAAGTCCACCCTCATCAAGGTGCTCGCGGGCGCCCACCAGCCCGACACCGGCACCATCCGCTGGCGCGGCGAAGACGTCACCCTGCGCTCGCCCATCGCGGCCATGCGCCTCGGCATCGCCACCATCTACCAGGAACTCGACCTGGTGGAGCACCTCTCGGTCGCCGAGAACGTCCACCTCGGCCACGAGCCGACCGCCGCCGGCTTCGTCGTACGAGGCAGAGCGGCCAAGGCGTCAACGGCCGCGCTGCTGGGGCGACTCGGGCATCCCGAGGTCGACCCCGGGCGGCTGGTCGGGGACCTCTCTGCGGCGCAGCAGCAGATCGTGTCCATGGCGCGGGCGCTGTCGCACGACGTACGGCTGATCGTGATGGACGAGCCGTCCGCCGCGCTCGACCCGGACGAGGTCGACAACCTCTTCCGCATCGTCGCCGACCTGACCGGCGCGGGCGTCGCCGTCGTCTACATCTCGCACCGCCTGGAGGAGATCCGCCGCATCGGCGACCGGGTCACCGTCCTCAAGGACGGCCGGGCCGTGGCCGGCGGGCTGCCCGCCGAGTCGACGCCCACCCGCGAGGTGGTCGCGCTGATGACGGGACGCAACGTCGAGTACGTCTTCCCGGACCGGCCGCCCGCACCGGCCGCGGGCGAGCCCGTGCTGAGTGTCCGCGGGCTCTCCCGCGAGGGCGAGTTCGCCCCGCTCGACCTGGAGTTGCGCCCCGGCGAGATCGTCGGCCTCGCCGGACTGGTCGGCTCCGGACGCTCCGAGATCCTGGAGACGGTCTACGGGGCCCGGAAGGCGAGCACCGGCCAGGTCCTCGTCGACGGGCGCCCGCTCAGGCCGGGCAGTGTGCGCGCCGCGGTACGCGCCGGCCTCGGGCTCGCCCCCGAGGAACGCAAGGCACAGGCCCTGCTGATGCTCGAGTCCGTCACCCGCAACGTGTCGGTCTCCACCATGTCCCGCTTCTCGCGCGGCGGCTGGATCGACCGCGGCGCCGAACTCGGCGCGGCCCGCGAGGCCACCCGGGAGCTGTCGCTGCGGCCCGACAACCCCTCCGTGCCCGTGCGCACCCTGTCCGGCGGCAATCAGCAGAAGGCGGTCCTCGCCCGCTGGCTGCTGCGCGGCTGCCGGGTCCTGCTGCTCGACGAACCCACCCGCGGCGTCGACGTCGGGGCCCGCGCCGAGCTGTACGCCGTCATCCGGCGCCTCGCCGACGAGGGCCTCGCCGTGCTGCTGGTCTCCAGCGAGGTGCCCGAGGTACTGGGCCTCGCCGACCGCGTACTGGTACTGCGCGAGGGCCGCGTCGTGCACGAGGCCCCCGCGCGCGACCTCGACGAACCCCGAGTCCTCGACCTGGTGATGGAAGGAAGTCCGGCGTCATGACGCAGCACGTGTCCCCGCCACGGGGCGGCACCGACAAGGCGGCACCGGTGGAGGGTCCGCCCGCCTGGCGGGTCCGGTTGGGCCGCGCCGACGTCCGCACCCTCACCCTGCTCGGGGTGCTCGCCGTACTGGTCCTCATCGGCGGCATCACCCAGCCCGACGCGTTCCTCGACACCCACAACCTCCAACTGGTGCTCACCCAGGCGTCGGTGATCGGCGTCGTCACCGTCGGCGTGACCTTCGTCATCGTCTCCGGCGGCATCGACCTGTCCGTCGGCGCGATCGTGGCCCTCTCCTCGGTGTGGGCGACCACGGTCGCCACCCAGGAGTTCGGATTCTTCGGCATCCTCTTCACCGCGATCGTGGTGGGAGTGGGCTGCGGACTGGTCAACGGGGTGCTCATCGCCTTCGGCCAGATGGTCCCCTTCATCGCCACCCTGGCCATGCTGGCCTCGGCCCGCGGCCTCGCGCTCCAGATCACCGACGGCCGCACCCAGGTCGTCACCGTCCCCAGCGTCCTGGACCTCGCCGAGCGCGACTCCTACGTCCTCGGCATCCCGCCGCTGGTCATGGTCTTCGCGGCCGTCACCATCATCGGCTGGCTGGTGCTCAACCGGACCACCTTCGGCCGCCGCACCGTCGCCGTCGGCGGCAACGCCGAGGCCGCCCGGCTGGCCGGCATCGACGTCCGCCGCCAGCGCCTCTACCTCTACCTGCTGTCCGGGCTGTGCTGCGGCATCGCCGCCTTCCTGTTGATCGCCCTCGCCGGCTCCGGCCAGAACACCAACGGCAACCTCTACGAACTCGACGCCATCGCCGCCGCGATCATCGGCGGAACGCTGCTGACCGGCGGCCGGGGCCACATCCTCGGCTCGGTGCTCGGCGTCCTGATCTTCACCACCATCACCAACATCTTCGCCCTGAACAACCTGCAGACCGACGTGCAGCAGATCGCCAAGGGCGCGATCATCGTCGCCGCCGTGCTGGTCCAGCGCCGTACCGCAAGCACGCATTGAGGAAAGGGTTCACCGTCATGACGAAGCTCACGAGTCGCAGAGGGATGCTCTTCGGAGCCGCCGCCCTGTCCGCCGGTGCCGTCCTCACGGGGTGCACCAGCAACGACCCCGACGACGGCGACGACAAGGCAGCCGCGGACACCCAGCCGGCCGCCGACGACAAGCCCGGCAAGCCGGTCACCATCGGCTACGCCGGTCCGCAGGCCGACCACGGCTGGCTCAACGCCGTCAACGACCAGGCCAAGAAGCGTGCCGAGAAGTACTCCGAGATCAGTATGGAGATCACCGAGGGCTCCAACGACACCGCGCAGCAGATCGGCCAGATCGAGACCCTCATCAACAAGAAGGTCGACGTCCTGGTCATCCTGCCGGCCGACGGCAAGGCCCTCACCCAGGTCGGCCTGAAGGCGATGCGGGCCGGTATCCCGGTCATCAACCTCGACCGGATCTTCAACAGCCCCCAGGCCTACCGCTGCTGGGTCGGCGGCGACAACTACGGCATGGGTCTCAACGCCGCCCACTACATCGGCGAGAAGCTCAAGGACAAGTCGGACGCACGGGTCATCGAGCTGGCCGGCATCGACAACCTGGAACTGACCCAGCAGCGCACCCAGGGCTTCGACGACGGTCTGAAGAACTACCCGAACATCAAGAAGGTGGCCCGCCAGGCCGCCGAGTTCACGGTCGAGTCCGGCCAGGCCAAGATGGCCCAGTTGCTCCAGGCCCAGTCGGACTTCGACGCCCTGTGGAACCACGACGACGACCAGGGCGTGGGCGCCCTGCGCGCCATCGAGCAGGCCGGACGCGACGGCTTCCTGATGGTCGGCGGCGCGGGCGCGCTCTCCGCCTTCGAGGCCATCAAGGCGGACAGCGGCGTCCTCAAGGCGACCGTGCTCTACCCGCCGACCATGGCCGCCTCGGCGATCGACCTGGCCCGTGCGCTCGGCCAGGGCAAGGGCGTCAGCGGTCTCGCCGAGTTCGAGATCCCCTCGACCGTCACCTGCTACTCGGCCGTCGTCGACAAGGACAACGTCGACCAGTACATGTCCACGGGCTTCAAGTGACGGTTCCCGCCCCGGCAGCGGCCTGACCAGCCGCCGGCCGGGGCGGGGCCCACCCCCACCGCGCCACCACGACGAGGAGGACATCCGCATGGGACAGCCGCAGCAGCCCGAGGGGGCCGGGGCCGAGGAACCGGCCACCGGGACCGACAGCGGGACCGGGACCGGGCCGACGGGGGCGTCCGCGACCAGACCGCCGCTGCGCGTCGGCATGGTCGGCTACGCCTTCATGGGTGCCGCACACTCCCAGGGCTGGCGCACCGCCGGCCGGGTCTTCGACCTGCCGCTGAACCCGGTCATGGCCGTGATCTGCGGACGGGACGCCGACGCCGTCCGGACGGCGGCCGACCGGCACGGCTGGGCGAGTACCGAGACCGACTGGCGGACCCTGGTCGAACGGGACGACATCGACCTCGTCGACATCTGCACCCCCGGCGACAGCCACGCCGAGATCGCCCTGGCCGCGCTCGCCGCCGGAAAACACGTCCTGTGCGAGAAGCCGCTGGCCAACACCGTCGAGGAGGCGCAGGCGATGTCCCGCGCCGCCGAGGAGGCGGGCGCCCGCGGGCAGTTGGCGATGGTCGGGTTCAACTACCGCCGGGTGCCGGCCACCGCGCTGGCCCGGCGGATGGTGGCCGAGGGCCGCGTCGGACGGCTGCGGCACGTGCGGGTGACGTACCTCCAGGACTGGCTGGTGGACTCGCAGGCCCCGCTCACCTGGCGGCTGCGCAAGGACCTGGCCGGTTCGGGAGCCCTCGGCGACCTGGGCGCCCACATCGTCGACCTCGCCCAGTATCTGACGGGGGAGCGGATCGCGGGCGTCTCCGCCCTCACCGAGACCTTCGTACGGGAACGCCCGCTGCCCGCCGGCGCTCCCCGGGGCCTGTCCGCGGGCTCCGCGGACGGCGTCACCGGGCAGGTCACCGTCGACGACGCCGCCGTGTTCACCGGCCGCCTCACCTCCGGCGCCCTCGTCTCCTTCGAGGCCACCCGGTACGCCACCGGCCGCAAGAACGCCCTGCGCATCGAACTCAACGGCGAGCGCGGCTCGCTCGCCTTCGACCTGGAGCGGCTCAACGAGCTGTCGTACCACGACGGCACGGAGCCCGGGGAGCACGCCGGATTCCGCCGCATCCTGGTCACCGAGCCCGAGCACCCCTACCTGGACGCCTGGTGGCCGCCGGGCCACGGACTCGGCTACGAGCACACCTTCGTGCACCAGGCGCGCGACCTCGTCCACGCCGTCGCCGCCGGCCGCCTGCCCGACCCCTCCTTCGCCGACGGGCTGCAGGTGCAGCGCGTGCTCGCGGCCGTGGAGGAGAGCGCCGAGAAGAACTCCGTGTACACCCCGATCGCCCCCTGAGGAGGCTGGCAGCGACATGCCGCGCAACTTCACTCTCTTCACCGGTCAGTGGGCGGACCTCCCTCTGGAGGAGGTCTGCCGCCGCGCCCGCGACTTCGGTTACGACGGCCTGGAACTCGCCTGCTGGGGCGACCACTTCGAAGTCGACAAGGCCCTCGCCGACCCCTCCTACGTGGACTCCCGCCACCAGTTGCTCGACGAGTACGGCCTCAAGTGCTGGGCGATCTCCAACCACCTCGTCGGCCAGGCCGTCTGCGACGCCGTCATCGACGAACGCCACCAGGCCATCCTGCCCGACCGCATCTGGGGCGACGGCGACGCCGAAGGCGTACGGCAGCGCGCCGCCGCCGAGATCAAGGACACCGCGCGGGCCGCCGCCCGCTTCGGCGTCGACACCGTCATCGGCTTCACCGGGTCGGCCATCTGGCATCTGGTCGCCATGTTCCCGCCCGTCCCCGAATCGATGATCGAGCGCGGCTACCAGGACTTCGCGGACCGCTGGAACCCGATCCTCGACGTCTTCGACGCCGAGGGCGTGCGGTTCGCGCACGAGGTGCACCCCAGCGAGATCGCCTACGACTACTGGACCACGCACCGCGCCCTGGAGGCGGTCGGCCACCGGCCCGCCTTCGGCCTGAACTTCGACCCCTCGCACTTCGTGTGGCAGGACCTCGACCCCGTCGGCTTCCTGTGGGACTTCCGCGACCGGATCTACCACGTCGACTGCAAGGAGGCCCGCAAGCGCCTCGACGGCCGCAATGGGCGGCTCGGCTCCCACCTGCCGTGGGGCGACCCTCGGCGTGGCTGGGACTTCGTGTCGGCCGGCCACGGCGACGTCCCCTGGGAGGACGTGTTCCGCATGCTGCGCTCCATCGACTACCAGGGACCCGTCTCCGTCGAGTGGGAGGACGCCGGCATGGACCGGCTGCAGGGCGCTCCCGAGGCCCTCACCCGGCTCAAGGCGTTCGACTTCGAACCGCCCAGCGCGTCCTTCGACGCCGCGTTCAATAGCTGATCCACGGCTGATCCGTACTCCCGAGCGCAGGTCGGGCGGGGGCCGGGACGGGGACCGGAGTACCCGCCGGTCCCCGGTCCGGTCTGCCCGAATCCCGCTTTGTCCTGAGTTGGGTAAAAGTTAAACAGGTCCTGGTCCAAGGGGTGTTCGCCCCGGAAGAACGCGGTTACCGTCCCTGAAGTGTTCAGGACATTCACGCCTCCGGGGTGACGGCGCACCCCGGCGCCCGCATCGCACGTCTTCGCACCCATCCCGTACGGCCCACCCGTTCCCGGAGGGACTTCGTGCACAGAACCAGACTCAAAGGCACCCGGACCACAAGGCGTCCCAGGCTTCGCACCGCCCTTGCCCTGTTCACCGGCCTGCTGCTGGCCGTGGGCACCCCCGCGACCGTCGCCGGAGCCCACCCGGGCCACCCGGAGCACGACGAGACGGCAGCCGCCGCCGAGGGACAGTTCCAGCAGGTACCGCTCGCCAAGGGCGAGCCCGAGATGGGCGAGCCGATGTCGCTCGCCGTGCTCCCGGACCGCAGCGTCCTGCACACCGCCCGCGACGGCACACTGCGCCTCACCGACCAGGGCGGCGTCACCAAGGTCGCCGGCCGGATCCCCGTCTACAACCACGACGAGGAGGGCCTGCAGGGCGTCGGCATCGACCCGGACTTCGAGAACAACCGGGCGATCTACCTCTACTACGCCCCGCCGCTCGACACCCCCGCGGGCGACGCCCCGGAGAACGGCACCGCCGAGGACTTCAAGCCGTTCGACGGCGTCAACCGCCTCTCCCGGTTCGTCCTCAAGCCCAACGGCACGCTGGACATGGCCAGCGAGAAGAAGGTCCTGGACGTCGCGGCCTCCCGCGGCACCTGCTGCCACGTCGGCGGCGACATCGCCTTCGACGCCGAGGGCAACCTCTACCTCTCCACCGGCGACGACACCAACCCCTTCGCCTCCGACGGCTACACGCCGATCGACGAACGAGCCGACCGCAACCCGGCCTTCGACGCCCGTCGCAGCGCCGGCAACACCAACGACCTGCGCGGCAAGATCCTGCGCATCAAGGTCGCCGAGGACGGCTCGTACACCGTCCCGGAGGGCAACCTCTTCGAGCCCGGCACGGAGAAGACCCGTCCCGAGATCTACGCGATGGGCTTCCGCAACCCGTTCCGCATCAGCGTCGACAAGAAGACCGGCACGGTCTACGTCGGCGACTACGGCCCCGACGCCGGTGCCGCCGACCCGAAGCGGGGCCCCGCGGGCCAGGTCGAGTTCGCCAAGGTCACCAAGGCCGCCAACTTCGGCTGGCCGTTCTGCACCGGCGACAACGACCCGTACGTCGACTACGACTTCGCCACCGGCACCTCCGGCGAGACCTTCGACTGCGCCGCCCCGAAGAACACCTCCCCGCACAACACCGGTCTCACCGACCTGCCGCCCGCCCAGGCCGCCTGGATCCCGTACGACGACGACTCCGTGCCCGAGTTCGGCAGCGGCTCCGAGTCCCCGATGGGCGGCCCGGTCTACCGCTACGACCCGGACCTCGAATCCAGCGTGAAGTTCCCCGAGGAATACGACGGGGACTTCTTCGCCGGCGAGTTCGGCCGCCGCTGGATCAAGCGGATCGAGCAGAACGCCGACGGCACGGTCTCGAAGATCAACGACTTCCCGTGGACCGGCACCCAGATCATGGACATGGAGTTCGGCCCCGACGGCGCGCTCTACGTCCTGGACTACGGCCTGTCCTGGTTCCAGGGAGACAAGGACTCGGCGCTCTACCGGATCGAGAACGCCCAGGACGGCTTCTCCCCGATCGCCGAGGTGAGCGCCAACAAGACGTCCGGCGCGGCCGGCCTGAGGGTGAAGTTCACCGCCACCGCCAAGGACGCCGACTCCCCGGACCTCACCTACGCCTGGGACTTCGGCGACGGCACCAAGGGCGAGGGACTCACCCCGAGGCACAAGTACAAGAAGGTCGGCACCTACACCGCGACCTTCACCGCCACGGACCCCGAGGGCAACACCGGCAACGCCAGCGTCCGCATCGTGGTCGGCAACACCGAACCCAAGGTGACCATCGAGACCCCGGGCAACGGCACCCTGCTCCCCATGGGCGAGCCCATCCCGTTCAAGGTGAAGGTCACCGACCCCGAGGAGACGATCGACTGCTCCAAGGTCAAGGTCGCCTACAGCCTCGGCCACGACTCCCACGCCCACGAGCTGACCAGCGAGATGGGCTGTGAGGGCACCCTCGAGCCGCCGCCCGGAGACGGCGGCCACGACCCCAACGCCAACATCTACGGCGTCGTCGGCGCCAGCTACACCGACGGCGGAGCCAACGGCCAGGAGGCCCTGACCGGCACCGCCCGCACCGTGATCCAGCCGCCGCACCGCCAGGCCGAGCACTTCACCACCCAGCAGGGCGTGTCGCCCATCGACAAGACCGGCGCCAACGGCGGCAAGACCGTCGGCGACATCAACGACGGCGACTGGATCTCCTTCAGCCCCTACAAGTTCGACGGGCAGAAGAAGCTGACCGTACGCGCCTCCTCCGGCGGCTCCGGCGGCTACATCGAGGTACGCACCGGTTCGCCCACCGGCAAGCTGCACGGCTCGGCGTACATCCCGCCGACCGGCAGTTGGGAGACCTTCCAGAACGTCGACGTACCCCTGCGGTCCCTGCCCAGGAAGACGACGGACCTCTACCTGGTCTTCAAGGGCGGCGAGGGCGCCCTGTACGACATCGACGACTTCGAGTTCTCCAAGGAGCCGTTCAAGGCCGGAAAGAAGGTCCTGGTCTTCTCCAAGACCGCCGGCTTCCGCCACGACTCCATCCCGGCCGGCATCGCCGCCCTGAAGGAGCTCGGCACCCCGGCCGGCATCTCGGTCACCGCGACCGAGGAGGCCGGACAGTTCACCACGGCCAACCTCGCCAAGTACGACGCGGTGGCCTTCCTGTCCACCACCGGTGACGTCCTCAACGCCGACCAGCAGAAGGCGTTCGAGAACTACGTCAAGAACGGCGGCGGCTACATGGGCATCCACGCCGCCGCCGACACCGAGTACGACTGGGAGTTCTACGGCGGCCTCGTCGGCGCCTACTTCGACTCGCACCCGGCCATCCAGAAGGCCACCGTCCGCATCGAGGACCACGACCACCCGGCCACCGCCCACCTGGACGACACCTGGGAGCACACCGACGAGCTGTACAACTACCGCACCAACCCGCGCGAGCAGGCCAAGGTCCTCGCCACCCTCGACGAGACCACCTACGACGGCGGCACCATGAAGGGCGACCACCCGATCGCCTGGTGCCAGAAGTACGGCGGCGGCCGCTCCTTCTACACCGGCCTCGGCCACACCAAGGAGTCCTACGCCGACGAGGCGTTCCGCGGCCACCTGCTCGGCGGCATGCAGTACGCCACCGGCCAGGTCAAGGCCAACTGCAAGCCGGACAAGGGCTACCGGGACATCTTCAACGGCGAGACCCTGGACGGCTGGAAGCAGGCCGGCCCCGGCACGTTCAACGTCAAGGACGGCACCCTGGAGTCCGAGGGCGGCATGGGCCTGCTCTGGTACCAGGCCAAGGAGCTGAAGTCGTACTCCCTCAAGCTCGACTGGAAGATGCAGGGCGACGACAACTCCGGGATCTTCGTGGGCTTCCCCGCCTCCGACGACCCCTGGTCCGCGGTGAACAAGGGCTACGAGATCCAGATCGACGCCACGGACGCCCCCGACCGCACCACGGGGTCCGTCTACTCGTTCAAGTCGGCCAACATCAAGGCCCGTGACCAGGTTCTGCGGCCGCCCGGCCAGTGGAACTCCTACGAGATCAAGGTCCGCGGGGAGCGCCTCCAGGTGTTCCTCAACGGAGTCAAGATCAACGACTTCACCAACAAGGACCCCGAGCGGAGCCTGACCGACGGTTACATCGGCCTCCAGAACCACGGCGCCGACGACCAGGTCTCCTTCCGCAACATCCAGCTCAAGGAACTGCGCTCCTAGGGCGAACCCGCCCTGAGGGGCAACCGGAACGGCGGCGGGCGGAGGACGCCGGACCTCCGCCCGCCGTCACCCCGCACGGACCACCTCCGGCCGTACCACCGCTTGTGTGCTCGACGCACTCGACGCACTCGACGCACTCGACGCGCTCGACAAGGAGGCTGCCCATGTCCGCGTCCCCCTCTGGTTCCCCCCGTGGCTCCCGCACCGGCGTCTGGCTGATCGGGGCCCGCGGTTCCGTCGCCACCACGGTGGTGGCGGGCTGCGCCGCCGTGACCGCGGGGCTGCACCCCCCGACCGGCATGGTCACCGAGACCCCCGACTTCGCCGACACGGGACTGCCCGCGCTGTCGTCCATCGTCTTCGGCGGCCACGACACCGTGGACTGCCCGCTGCCCAAGCGGGCGGAGGCCCTGGGCGCCGGCGGCGTGCTGCCGCCCGGACTGCCCTCGGCGGTGCGCGCCGAACTGGCCACGGCCGACCAGGAGATCCGCCCCGGCGGCCCGCTGCCCGGCGACACCCGCGACGAGGAGGAGCTGATCGCCGCGTTCGCCGCGGACATCACCGACTTCGTACGACGCTCGGGCGCGGACCGGGCGGTGGTGGTCAACGTGGCCTCCACCGAGCCCGCGCCCACCGGAGGCACCCTCCCGGCCAGCTCGCTGTACGCGGCGGCGGCTCTGCGCGCAGGCTGTCCGTACGTCAACTTCACGCCGTCGACCGGCCTGCACCACCCGTCGCTGGCCGCACCGGCCGCGGTGAGCGGCGTGCCGTACGCGGGCCGCGACGGCAAGACCGGGCAGACCCTGCTGCGCTCGGTGCTGGGCCCGATGTTCGCGCAGCGGGCGCTCACCGTACGAGCCTGGTCCGGGACCAACCTCCTCGGCGGCGGCGACGGCGCCGCCCTCGCCGACCCCGCGGCCGCCGCTGCCAAGAACGCCGGCAAGGAACGCGTCCTCGCCGACACCCTCGGTGCCGCACCCGAGGGCGAGGTCCACATCGACGACGTGCCCGCACTCGGCGACTGGAAGACGGCCTGGGACCACATCGCCTTCGACGGCTTCCTCGGCGCCCGGATGTTCCTCCAGACCACCTGGCAGGGCTGCGACTCGGCGCTCGCCGCCCCCCTCGTCCTCGACCTGGCCCGGCTGGCCGCCCGCGCCCAGGAGAGGGGCCTGACCGGCCCACTGAGCGAGCTGGGCTTCTACTTCAAGGACCCGGTGGGAGACGGCCCGTCGTCGCTGGCCGAACAGTACGCGGAGCTGACGCGCTTCGCCGGACGGCTGCGCGAGGGCGGCGGCGGTCGCGGCGATGGGGGGCTGAGTGACGGCGCAGACGGTCGCGGTGCCGGTCCGTCGCGCGGCCCTGCCGATGACAGGGCCGATCGCGGGGCCGATGAAGGGGCCGATGAAGGGGCCGATCGCATGGTCGACGACGGCGCCGACGAGCGTGGGGCGCGGCGATGAGCCGCATCGTCGCCGCCGCGCGGGACACCCCCGTGCCCGCCGGGTCGGCGCGGGCGGACTCGCCGGCCACCGGGGACGCCGACCCGCTCCCCGGCGACAGCGCACCCCGCCCGTCCCGGCCCGGCTCGGGCCGCGCGGGCGCGTGGGCCGAACTGCTGCGCCTGCCGGCGCTGTTCACCGTCCCCGGCGACGCCCTGGCCGGCGCGGCCGCGGCCGGCGCACGCCCCGGACCCCGCACCCTGCTCGCCATCGGCTCCTCCCTGTGCCTGTACGAGGCCGGCATGGCCCTGAACGACTGGGCGGACCGCGCCGAGGACGCCGTGGAGCGCCCGCACCGCCCGCTCCCCTCGGGCCGCGTCCGCCCGGCCGCCGCCCTCACCGCCGCCGGTGTCCTCACCGGCGCCGGACTGGCGCTCGCCGCCGGTGCGGGACGCCCCGCCCTCGCCGTGGCCGCGCCCCTGGCCGCGACCGTGTGGGCCTACGACCTCGCCCTGAAGCACACGCCCGCCGGTCCGGCGGCCATGGCCGCCGCCCGGGGACTGGATCTGCTCCTGGGCGCCGCGGCCACCGGCGGCGGCACCCGCGCCGCGCTGCCGTCCGCCGCGCTGCTCGGCACACACACCCTCGCGGTCACGGCCGTCTCCCGCCGGGAGACCACCGGCGGTTCGGTCCTGGCCCCGCTGGCGGCGCTCGCGACGACGGGAGCGCTGACCCGGCTGGTCACCCGCCGCACCCGCCGCACCCGACTCCCGGCAGGCCGGCGGGCAGCAGCCGCCCCCGGCCTGCCGGGCTCCAGCCCGGCCGAGGGCCCGCCGGGGGCCACCGACGCCCTCGCCACCGCCCTGGGCGTCGCCTACGCCGCCACGGCCGCCCGCCCCTACTTCCACGCCGCGCTCAACCCGTCACCCCCGCTCACCCAACGCGCCGTCGGCGGCGGCATCCGGGCCACCGTCCCCCTCCAGGCGGCACTCGCCGCCCGTTCCGGTGCCGCCGCCACGTCCGTCCTGGTCGCGGCCCTGGCCCCGGCCGGCCGGATGTTCGCGAGGCGCGCCGGCATGAGGAAGGTGAGCATCACATGAGCCGGACCCCGAACCAGGACCGACCGAACGCGGCCAGGGACGATGCCGAGTACGGTGCCCGAGCCCGGGCCGGGGGCGGGGGCAGCGGCGAGGACAGCGCCAAGGGTGGCGCCGCGCAGGCCCCGGGGCAGCCACCGACCGCGGACGGTGCCACCGGGGTCCGCCCGGCACCGATCCCGGACGGCACCGCCGCACACCCGCTCCGCTTCGGCTACGGCACCAACGGCCTCGCCGACCTCCGTCTCGACGACGCCCTCACCCTCCTCGCCGACCTGGGATACGACGGCGTCGGCCTGACCCTCGACCACATGCACCTCGACCCGCTCGCCCCCGACCTGGCCGCCCGCACCCGCCGCGTCGCGCACCGGCTGGACGCGCTCGGGCTCGGCGTGACCGTGGAAACCGGCGCCCGCTACGTGCTCGACCCGCGCCGCAAGCACGGCCCCTCCCTGCTCGACCCCGACCCGGAGGACCGCGCCCGCCGCGGAGACCTCCTGGTCCGTGCCGTCGACGTCGCCGCCGACCTCGGCGCCCACGCCGTGCACTGCTTCAGCGGCGTCACCCCGGCGGGCACGGACGAGGACACGGCGTGGAAGCGGCTGGCCGAGTCCCTCGCGCCGGTCCTCGACGCCGCCGCCACCGCGGGCGTCCCCCTCGCGGTGGAGCCCGAACCGGGGCATCTCCTGTCCACCCTCGCCGACTTCCACACGCTGCGCCGCACCCTCGGCGACCCCGAACACCTCGGCCTCACCCTGGACATCGGCCACTGCCAGTGCCTCGAACCCCTCCCTCCCGCCGACTGCGTGCGCGCCGCCGCCCCCTGGCTGCGCCACGTACAGATCGAGGACATGCGCCGCGGCGTCCACGAACACCTCCCCTTCGGTGACGGCGAGATCGACTTCCCGCCCGTCCTGGAGGCCCTCGCCGCCACCGGCTACCAGGGCCTGACCGTCGTCGAACTGCCCCGCCACTCCCACGCGGGCCCCCACTTCGCCGAACGCTCCCTCCCGTTCCTGCGCCGGGCCGCGCCTGCGCCCCACCGCCCCGACCGCCCGGGCGAGCCCTCCGCCACCCACTGAAGGGAGCCACCCCATGACGCAGCCGCACGCCACCCACGTCACCCCCGGCACCCAGGACGCGGACGGCACCCCCGCCGGGCAGGACCCCCAGGGCACCACCCCGGCCCACGTCCCGCCCGACGACCTGCGCACCGCTCTCGCCGCCCGGCTCGGCGGAGCCGCCCGCGCCTGGCTGGACCAGGCCCTGGACGAGGCCGCCGCCCACCCCGGCACCCACGGCCCCATCTCGGTGTGGGAGCTGCGCCTCGCCGAGGCCGGCCGCCGCTGCGGGCCCGCCCACGCCGACGCCGCCCGGGTCCTCGTCCTGCACGCCGCCCGCGCCGACACCGAGGCCCTGACCCGGGTCTACTCCCAGGGCACCGCAGACGAACGCCGCGCCGTCCTGCACGCGCTGCCCCACCTCGTGCCGGGACCGGACGGCCTCCCGCTCGTCGAGGACGCCCTGCGCACCAACGACACCCGGCTCGTCGCCGCCGCCCTCGGCCCGTACGCCGCCCGGCACCTCGACGCGCACCAGTGGCGGCACGCCGTACTGAAGTGCCTGTTCACCGGCGTCCCCGTCGACAGCGTGGCGGACCTCGCCCGCCGGGCCCACGGGGACGACGAACTCGCCCGCATGCTCGCCGACTACGCCGCCGAACGTACCGCCGCGGGCCGCGCCGTCCCCGAGGACCTGCATCGCGTCCTGGCCCTGACCGAGCCCGCGCCTCCCGCGCCCGGCACCGCCGACCCCCACGGCAAGGAGTCCTGATGCGCATCTTCGACCCCCACATCCACATGACCTCCAGGACCACCGACGACTACGAGGCCATGTACGCGGCCGGTGTCCGCGCCCTCGTCGAGCCTTCCTTCTGGCTGGGCCAGCCCCGCACCTCGCCCGCCTCCTTCCGCGACTACTTCGACGCCCTCCTCGGCTGGGAACCCTTCCGCGCCGCCCAGTACGGCATCGCCCACCACTGCACGATCGCCCTCAACCCCAAGGAGGCGAACGACCCCCGGTGCCTGCCCGTCCTGGACGAACTGCCCCGCTATTTCGTCAAGGACCGGGTGGTGGCGGTCGGTGAGATCGGCTACGACTCGATGACGCCCGCCGAGGACACCGCCCTGACCACCCAGCTCCAGCTCGCCGCCGACCACGGCCTGCCCGCCCTGGTGCACACCCCGCACCGCGACAAGCTGGCCGGCCTGCGCCGCACCCTGGACGTGGTCCGCGAGTCGGCGCTGCCCACGGAGCGGGTGCTGGTCGACCACCTCAACGAGACCACCGTCAAGGAGGCCAAGGACAGCGGCGCCTGGCTCGGCTTCTCCGTCTATCCGGACACCAAGATGGACGAGGCCCGGATGGTCGCCCTGCTGCGCGCGTACGGCCCGGAACAGGTCCTGGTGAACTCCGCCGCCGACTGGGGCAGGAGCGACCCGCTCAAGACCCGCAAGGTCGGCGACCTGATGCTCGCCGAGGGCTTCACCGAGGACGACGTGGACCGGGTGCTGTGGCGCAACCCCGTCGCCTTCTACGGACTCAGCGGACGCCTGGAACTCGACGTGGCCTCCGGCGACGCCACGCACGAGGGCAACTCCATCCTGCGCGGCGGGGAGTGAGCGATGCGCTTCCGGCACCCCGACGGCTCCACCGTCCACCTCGCCTACTGCACCAACGTCCACCCCGCCGAGACCCTCGACGGCGTCCTCGCCCAGCTCCGCGACCACTGCGAGCCGGTCCGCCGCCGCCTGGGCCGCGACCGCCTCGGCATCGGGTTGTGGCTCGCCCGCGACGCCGCCCACGCCCTGGTCACCGACCCCGCGGCCCTGCGCGGCCTGCGCACCGAACTCGACCGGCGCGGCCTGGAGGTCGTCACCCTCAACGGCTTCCCCTATGAGGGCTTCGGCGCCGAGGAGGTCAAGTACCGTGTCTACAAGCCGGACTGGGCCGACCCCGAACGCCTCGATCACACCACCTCCCTGGCCCGGCTGCTCGCCGGACTGCTGCCGGACGACGTCACGGACGGCACCATCTCCACCCTGCCGCTCGCCTGGCGCACCGCCTACGACGAGGCCCGCGCCGACAAGGCCCGCGCCGCCCTGGTGACCCTCGCCGAACGTCTCGACGCCCTCCACGAACTGACCGGCCGCTCCATCCGCATCGGCCTGGAACCGGAACCCGGCTGCGTCGTCGAGACCACCCACGACGCCATCGCCCCGCTGACCGCGATCGCCCACGACCGCATCGGCGTCTGCGTCGACACCTGCCACCTCGCCACCTCCTTCGAAGACCCGCACACCGCCCTGGACGCCCTGACCGCGGCCCGCGTCCCCGTCGTCAAGTCCCAGCTCTCCGCCGCCCTGCACGCCGAACAGCCCCGTGACCCGGCGGTCCGCGAGGCGCTCGGCGCCTTCGCCGAACCCCGCTTCCTGCACCAGACCCGCACCACCACCTCGACCGGCGCCCTGCACGGCACCGACGACCTCGACGAGGCCCTCGCGGACGACGGCCCGCTGCCCGACACCGCGCCCTGGCGCGCCCACTTCCACGTGCCCCTGCACGCGGCCCCCGCCGCGCCCCTCACCTCCACACTCCCCGTGCTCAAGGCCGCGCTGACCCGGCTCGTCGGCGGCCCGCACCCCCTCACCCGTCATCTGGAGGTCGAGACCTACACCTGGCAGGCCCTTCCGCCCGAGCTGCGGCCCCGCGCCCGCGCCCAGCTCACCGACGGCATCGCCGCCGAGCTGACCCTCGCCCGCGACCTGTTGACGGACCTCGGCCTGAAGGAACTGCCATGACCGGACCGACCCACCCCGCCGCGACCCACCCCGACGAACCGACCCCGCTCCTCGTCCTGGACGTCGTCGGCCTCACCCCCCGTCTCCTCGACCACATGCCCCACCTCAAGCAGCTCGGCCAGTCCGGCTCCCGCGCCCCTCTCGGCACCGTCCTGCCCGCCGTTACCTGCGCCGCCCAGTCCACCTTCCTCACCGGCACCCACCCCGGCGAGCACGGCATCGTCGGCAACGGCTGGTACTTCCGCGAACTGGGCGACGTCCTGCTGTGGCGCCAGCACAACGGACTAGTCGCCGGCGACAAACTCTGGGACGCCGCCCGACGCGCCCACCCCGGCTACACCGTCGCCAACATCTGCTGGTGGTACGCCATGGGCGCCGACACCGACATCACCGTCACCCCCCGTCCCGTCTACTACGCCGACGGCCGCAAGGAACCCGACTGCTACACCAGGCCCCCGGCCCTGCACGACGAACTCACCGACAAGCTCGGCACCTTCCCCCTCTTCCACTTCTGGGGACCCGGCGCGGACCTGGTCTCAAGCCAGTGGATCATCGACGCCACTCGGCACATCATGGCCACCCGGCACCCCGACCTGACGCTCTGCTACCTCCCTCACCTCGACTACGACCTCCAGCGCTTCGGCCCCGACGACCCGCGCTCCCTGAAGGCCGCCGCCGACCTGGACGCGGCACTGGCCCCGCTGCTCGACGACGCCCGCGCCGAGGGCCGCACCGTCGTCGCGCTCTCGGAGTACGGCATCACCCCCGTCAGCCGGCCCGTGGACATCAACCGCGCCCTGCGCCGAGCCGGACTGCTCGAGGTGCACACGCAGGACGGCATGGAGTACCTCGACCCGATGGCGTCCCGTGCCTTCGCGGTCGCCGACCACCAGGTCGCCCACGTGTACGTCCGCCGCCCCGAGGACCTCGACGCGACCCGCGCCGCCCTGGAAGGACTGCCCGGCATCGAGCAACTCCTCGACGACGAGGGCAAGAAGGCCCAGCACCTCGACCATCCGCGGGCCGGCGAACTCGTCGCCCTGGCGGAGCCGGACGCCTGGTTCACGTACTACTACTGGCTCGACGACGACCGCGCGCCCGACTTCGCGCAACTCGTCGAGATCCACCGCAAACCCGGCTACGACCCGGTCGAGCTGTTCATGGACCCGCTCGACCCCTACGTCAAGGTCAAGGCGGCCGGCGCCCTGGCCCGCAAGAAGCTCGGCATGCGCTACCGCATGGCGGTCGTGCCCCTGGACCCCTCACCTATTCGAGGCAGCCACGGCCGCCTCCCCGCGAGCGACGACGACGGTCCGCTCCTCATCTGCTCCACCCCCCGCGCTGTCGGAGACCGCGTCGCGGCCACCGACGTGAAACAACTCCTGCTCCGGCTCGCCGGACTCGGCTGACGCACCACCGGTGCGCTCTGTGAGATCCGACTACCGAGAGTCAAACACACGGCACTGACAACGGCCCGCCCGAGCCGCATCGGCGCAGGCCACGACCCAGAAGGCAGGCACCCGTGACCCCGTTCACCGACCCCTCCCGCACCGACGCCGGCACAGACCCGTCCGCCGACGGCCCGGGCGAGAGCCTGCGCCGCACCCTCGGCGTGGGCAGGCGCCGTTTCCTCAGCACCTGCACCGCCGTGGCGGCCGGAGCCGTCGCCGCCCCCGTATTCGGAGCGTCCCCCGCCCTCGCCCACGGCCGCGGCAGAGACCACGATCATGACCACGACCACGACCACGGCCATGGGCACGGCCACGGCCACGGTCAGATCCTCGTCCCGGCGGACAAGCGCGGCATCATCCTGTACACCGTCCGTGACGCCACCGCCCGCGACCCCCTCGCCTCCGACCTGCCGTCCGGCTTCCGCGAAGTGTTCAAGCAACTGGCCCGCCACGGCTACCGCCAGGTGGAGTTCGCCGGCTACAACCAGCACGCGAACGCTCCCGGCGGCGCAAGCCTGGAGTCCATCAAGGGCGCCCGGCTGCTGCGCTGCTGGCTCGACGACTACGGTCTGCGCGCCCAGGGCAACCACGGCTTCATCCCGTCCTCCTGGCCGCTGACCACCGAGGACAAGGACACCTTCAAGAAGCACCTTGAGATCGCCAACATCCTCGGCATGGACCACATGGGCACCGGCGGCGACCCCACCGGCAGCTCCTACCGCGCGGACTGGGACGTGGCCGCCGACAAGTGGAACGCTCTCGGCGCGATCGCCCACCGCGAGGGCATCAAGCTCTACACCCACAACCACGACAGCGCCTACGGTTTCCTGCTCGACGGCGGCCCGCTGGACGACCAGGGCCGGCCGACCCGCAGCTCGGGCATCCGCAAGCTGGAGTACTTCCTCAAGATCAGCGACCCGAGGGTCGTCTGGCTGGAGATGGACATCTTCTGGGCGCACGTGGCCCAGTACAAGTTCCACGAGTACACCGCCCACGACGGCTCCACCCGCAAGGACGTCTTCGACCCGGCCGGACTGGTCGCCCGCCACAACCGGCGCTACCCGCTGTTCCACGCCAAGGACGGCGTGGTCAGCACGACCAACGGCCAGGGCTACGACATGGTGCCCTTCGGAACCGGAGTCATCGACTACACGTCGTTCTTCTCCCGGGTCGGGCAGCGCAACTACCACAACCCGATGATCGAGGACGACAACTCCCCGAGCGCCACCGACCCCGCGCAGTCGCTGCGCGAGGCCAAGATCAGCTACGACAACCTGGCGGCCCTGCGCAAGCGGTGCCGCTGACCTGGAACACGGACCGGGCGGCCCTTCCCGCGTGCTGCGGGAGGGGCCGCCCGGTCCGTGCGAGGCAGGCGGTGCCCGCATTGGGGGCAGGCGCGGGAGGTGTTGCGGGGGTCCACGGCGATCACTTCCCGTCCGGCATCGTTGATCGACTTGTTGAGCCCGGCCTTCGCGGCGGCCCCGTTGGGCAGGAACGTGCCCGGCCGGTCGGGGGCGGGCTTCGGCACAGGGGACCTGCTCATGTTGCGGATCTTGAGGTCTTCGTGCGCGATGAAGTGGAGTTCCATCGGCATACGTGCCCGTCCTTGGGAAGTCCACCGTGACGAACCAGTTCACCCGCGAAAGCGCGGGCACCCCGGTGTCGCCGGACTTGATCCGGCGGAAGAACGCGGCGAACGCCTTGTTGAGACGCCGCAAGGTGGCCTGCTGCGAACTGAACGACCAGCGGCCCTGACGCTCCGAGAGCCGGCGACGTACGACAGGCCGGCGCCGCAGATCCGGGCGTTCAAGGTCGGCCACGGCGCGTCCTGGCGGGGGAGCGGCCCCCCGGGAACTTCCCGGACCACCACCTCATGCCGTAACGGCGTGACCCGGGACCCCCACGGGATGGCCCCGGTCAGCCGATGCCCTGCCGGTCCGGCAACAGGGCGAAGGCCCGGTCCGCCGGTGTCGGCGCGGTCCGCTCGACGGCCTGCCGCAGCAGCTCGCGGTGGCGCAGCAGCGGTGCGCGCCGCTCCGGCGGCACGAGCAGCAGCAGGTCGTCGAAAGCGGCCAGCAGACGCCGAGTGACCTGCGGCGTCCCGGCCGCGCAGGCACGGACCTCGGCGAAGCCCAAGTCCACCAACTCCGTCCAGCCGGGCACGGGCTGCACCAGCCGGACCGTCCCGCGCCGGTCCCGGTGCACCGCGGTGTCCAACGGCCGCCGGGACAGGGTGGCCAGGATCTGCACGACCCGGTCCAGAGCCTGAACGGCGGTCGTCGGATCGTTGATCGCCCCGGACATGGCGCGCAGCCCGATGTCGGACAACTGGCGCAGCCCGAACGCCAGGTCCTGGTGGAAGGTGCGCTCCACTCCCACGGACAGGGCGTACCGCAGCGCCCGGCGCGGTGGGGCCGCCCCGCCGTGCACCGCCAGGACGGGGGTGCCCGGCACCAGGAAGTCGCCGATGCGCGGAACCAGCCGCAACACCACCCCGTGCCCCCGTGCCACCCGCACCAACCGCGCGATGTGTACGTCCCGCAGCACACCGGCGTGCCCGTCGTGGGCGACCCACGCCGTCACCGGCCCGAGGCCGGGCGTCTCGCCGCCGCCCGTCGGCACCGGCATCAGGGCCGCCACCCGGAAGGACTCGGCGGCGATGCGGGCGATCACATGACTGATCCGCATCAGCCGCAGCGTCGCGTTCACGTACATCACGAAGAGCAGCAGGCTCAGCGCGACCATGACGAGCGTGAGCACCGACTGCACCAGGGGCACGGACGTGGCGGCGCGGGGATCGGGGTTGCTGTCGTAGCTGGTCAGGACGAGCAGCGTCAGGACGAAGGTGGCGAGGAAGACCGCGAAGGTCGCCTTGGTGATCCGGCTGCGGACGAAGAGCCGCACCACCCGCGGGGTGAACTGGCCGCTCGCCATCTGCACGGCCACCAGCGAGATGCTGAACACCACACCGATGAAGGTCATCATCGCCGAGCCGACCGCGGACACCACCGTCTTCGCGTCGTCCGCGAACCGCAGCAGTTCGGCGAGCGTGTCGTAGTCGCCGTCGTCCTGCAGCGAACGGACGAGGGCGGCGTCCAGCTCCTGGGCCACCAGCCACACCACGAAGACGCCCACCATCGCCGCCGTGGGCGCGAACCAGAACGTGTCCCGCAGATGCTCCCTGAGCGGCGACAACACTCGCGGCCGACGACGCGGCAGCGGGCCCTGCGTAACCATCCAGTCACTCATGGTGTGACCCTAGGCGCCCTGGAGCCGTCGGTCCCGGACCGCCGCTCAGAGGGAGGGCGGAGGAAGGAAACGCAGGTGAAGGGTGCTGCGAAAGCTTGGTATGGTTGTCCATGTCGCCGCGGGGTCCACACCCGCACAGCGATGGACACCTGGTCCGGGTGGCGGAATGGCAGACGCGCTAGCTTGAGGTGCTAGTGCCCTTTATCGGGCGTGGGGGTTCAAGTCCCCCCTCGGACACAAGATCAGGCAGACGAGATGCCGGTCGGGAGCGATCCCGACCGGCATCCGGCGTTTTACGGCGTTCTCCGGCGTCCCGCCGCAGGGAAATGTGATGCGGCCGGGAAATGCGGTGCGGCAGGGCCCCCGGCCTCCCTACACTCACCACGACACCGAGATCGAGTGAGGGGAGCCGGGCCGTGCGCATCCGTACCGCTGCCGTCGTTCCCCCGTCCCGGTACGAGGTGATCCTGGTGTCTTCGGCCGTCCGGTGTCCGCCGCGCGGCCGGCACCGGATGCCCGCGACGAGCGTCTGACGCACCGACACGCCTGCCGTCACACCGCGGCGGGACGTGGCTCCGGTCGCGCTCCTGTCCTGCTCACGTCCCGGGAATCGCGCCGCCCTTCTCACGTTCCAGCGAAAGGCCACGGGCCGTGCGCACCCACTCCAACGCCCAAACCAACGCCCACATCAACCCGCTCACCACCGTCCGCAACCTGGGCATCCTCGCCCACGTCGACGCCGGCAAGACCACCGTCACCGAGCGGATCCTCTACACCACCGGCACCACCTACAAGCGCGGCGAGGTCCACGACGGCACCACCGTCACCGACTTCGACCCGCAGGAACGCGACCGCGGCATCACCATCTTCGCCGCGGCCGTCAGCTCCTCCTGGGACGGCCACCGGATCAACCTGATCGACACCCCGGGGCACGTCGACTTCGCCGACGAGGTGGAGCGCTCCCTGCGCGTGCTGGACGGCGCGGTCGCCGTGTTCGACGCGGTCGCGGGCGTGGAGCCGCAGAGCGAGTCCGTGTGGCGGCAGGCCGACCGGCACGGCGTGCCGAGGATCGCGTTCGTCAACAAGATGGACCGGGCGGGCGCCGACCTCGACACGGCCGTCGCCTCCATCCGCGAGCGGCTGCACCCCGTACCCCTGGTCGTGCAGTTGCCCATCGGTACCGAGGACGGCTTCACCGGCGTCGTCGATCTGGTCCGCATGCGCGCCCTGGTCTGGGCGGACGGCGCGGAGACGGCCCAGGAGGGACCGGTGCCCGACGCCCTGCGCGAGGAGGCGGCACACCGGCGGCGACTGCTGGAGGAGGCCGTGGCGGAACGCCACCCGGCGGCGCTGGAGGAGTTCTGCGACCGGGAGACGCTCACCGCGGCCACCCTCACCGCCGCCCTGCGCGACCTGACGCGCGCCGGCGACGGCGTGGTCGTGCTGTGCGGGTCGGCCTACCGCAACCGCGGTGTCGAACCGCTGCTGGACGCGGTCGCGGCCTACCTGCCGTCCCCGCTGGACGTGCCCCCGGTACGCGGCACCCACGACGGCACGGACCAGGAACGGCCCGCCGACCCGGCGGCGCCGATGGCGGCACTGGCGTTCAAGGTGAACGCCACTCCGACGGGACGGCTGACGTACCTGAGGGTGTACTCGGGCACGATCGAGAAGGGAGACACCGTGTGGGACGCCGGCACGCGCCGCACCGAGCGCGTCGGCCGCATCCTGCGGGTGCGGGCCGACCGGCACGACCCGCTGGAGCGGGCGGTCGCCGGGGACATCGTCGCCGTGGTCGGGCTGAAGTCCGCCCGCGCCGGCTCGACCCTGTGCGCACCGGGCGCCCCGCTGGTCCTGGAACCTCCGGGCGTGGCCGAACCGGTCGTGCACGTGTCGGTGGAGGCGAGGCGCTCCACCGACACCGACCGGCTGGCCACGGCGCTCGCCCGGCTCACCGAGGAAGATCCCTCGCTGGCCGTGCGGACCGACCCGGAGACCGGGCAGACCGTCCTGTCGGGCATGGGCGAACTCCACCTCGAGGTGGCGGTGGAACGCGTCCGGCGCGAGCACGGCCTCGAGGTGTCCGTGGGACGCCCCGGCGTCGCGTACCGCGAGACGGTCGGCGAAGGCGTGACCGGCTACGTCCACCGGCACGTCAAACAGGACGGCGGAGCCGGGCAGTTCGCGCACATCGTGCTCGACGTGGAGCCGTGGCAGGAAGGGGAGGGCGAAGGCGAGGGCAAAGGTGAGGGGGATGACAAGGACAAGGACGCGGCGGGCGGCGGATTCGTGTTCCGGTCGACGGTCGTCGGCGGGCGCGTGCCGCAGGAGTTCGTCCGGGCCGTCGAGGCGGGCTGCCGGGACGCCCTCGCCGAGGGCCCGCTCGGAGGGCACCCGGTGACCGGCCTCAGGGTCACGCTCACCGACGGCCGGACCCATGTGAAGGACTCCTCGGACACGGCCTTCCGCACCGCCGGCCGGTTCGGGCTCCGCGACGCCCTGCGCGCCTCGGCGATGGTCCTGCTCGAACCGGTCGTCGAGGTCACGGTCACCGTGCCCGAGGACGCGGTCGGCGGCGTACTCGGCGACCTCGCCGCGCGCCGCGGCCGGGTCACCGGCTCCGACACCCGGGGCGGCGCGGCGGCCGTGACGGCCACGGTGCCGCTGGCCGAGCTGTTCGGTTACGCGACCCGGCTGCGCAGCCGCACCCAGGGCCGGGGCACCTTCACCGCCCGGCCCACCGGCTACGCGCCGACGCCGACGCCGACGCCGACGCCGACGCCGACGGCCGTGACGCGGCCGCGGTAGTGCCCAGGATGCCCCCGCACCACGCGGGCGGGGGCATCCCCGCACTCAGGGGTACTCCACCACCTTCGACGGCACGGTGTCCGTCCCGGACGTGGGCGAACCCGTGTCGTTGATGACGCACTCGTACTGCCCCTTGCCGCCCAGCGACACGACGAGCAGCCCGTGGAAGCGCACCCCGGACCGGTTCGGCGCGGCGAAGCCGTGGTGCTGCACGATGGACGGGTTCACGTTGTAGTAGCAGTAGCTGCCCATGCCCCAGCCCTCGTGCTCGGTGACCTGGTCGCCGACCTTGTAGGCGGCGTATCCCTTGATCGAGCCGTTCTGGATGGAGGCCTGGTCGGGGGCGTCGTACGCCTTCTCGTTCTGGAAGAAGATCGTGCGGCCCCGCTGCCCGTTCCACTGCACGTCGTACTTGTTGAAGTGCTCCACGAACAGGCCGGTGATCAGGACGTCGTCGCCGTTCACGACCACGCCGTAGTCGGCCCGGTTGGTCTCCCAGCCGACGCCGTCCCCGTGGTCGGCGCGCCACACCCAGGTGTGGTCGACGACGGTGTGCCGGCTGTTGACCACCATGCTGGTGGTGGCCTTGCCGGGGCCCGCACCGCCGATCCGGACGAACACGTCCTGGACGGTCGTCGGGTTGGCCGAGTGGTCCGCGGACGCGCCCTCGGGTCCCACCTCCAGCAGGGTCGCGGAGTTGACCGGGCCCGCGTCCACGAGGAAACCGGCCAGCCGTACGCCGTCGACGTCGGCGACCTTCAGCGCGGCGGCCCCGTTGCCGGGGATGAGCGTGGCGTAGCCGAGGCCCAGGACGACCGTGCCCGCGCGCTTCACCTCGACGGCCTGGTCGACGTGGTAGATCCCCGGCGTCAGCAGCAGGTGGAGGCCCTCCTCCAGCGCCTGGTTGAGCGTGGCCGCCGAGTCACCGGGCTTGGCGACGTAGAACTGCGTGAGCGGCAGTGAGGTGCCGCGCGGGGTGCCGTTGCCCCAGGAGACGCCGCGGGCGTTGGTCCGCTTCTCCGGCAGGAACACCCGGTACTCGTCGCCGTCGAGGTACAGGAAGGGCTTCTCACGGGAGACGGGCGTCGTCTCCAGCGTCGTGTACGGCGGCTCGGGGAAGCTCTGCGCGGGTGCGCCCTCCACACCGGAGAACACCATGTTCCACACGGCGTTGAGCCAGCCGCCGACCGAACTGTCCCGGGTGTACCACTGCTGCTGCGAGTACGGGCCGACCTCGCCGTCGATCCGGCTGTCGGCGATGTAGCCGCCGCTCGCCCAGCCGTAGCCGGCGGGGGCGAGGTTGAGGCCGCCGCGCACGTGCATGCGCCGGAAGGGCGCCGCCTGGGAGACCGCCCAGCGGTTGGTGCCGTTGACCGGGACCAGGGCGAGATTCTCCGCCGAACGCCAGAAGTTCTGCGTGGCGTTGCCGTCGAACCAGCCCGCGTCGACCGTGACGTCGCCGTTGATGGTGGTGTCGTCGGGGGAGAGGCCGAGGCCCGCGATCGAGGTGTAGAAGCCGAGCTGGGCGTTGAGCCCGTTGTAGGTGCCCGGCTTGAACAGCAGCGCGTACCGGCCGGTGCCGAACTGCGCCGACTCCTGCTGCTTGAAGATCTCGTCCAGTCTGCCCTGGATGTTCGCCGTGGACGGGTCGAAGACGATGACGTTCGGCCCGAGATCGCCGCCGCCGGGCAGGGCACGGGGGCCGTCCGCGGAGTCGGAGCCCGAGTTGGAGTTGGAGTTGGAGTCGGCGGAGGCGGCGGCGGCTCCGACTCCGGCCAGCGAGGCCAGTACGGGCGCCGCGGCGGCCGCTCCGAGGAGGACGCGTCGCCGCACGCCGGAGGGCTCGGGCTCGGGCTCGGGCTCGGACGCGGGGGAGTGCGTGGGGGAAGAGGACATGTGGGGCGGCTCTCCTTGTTCGGAAAGTGAACGAAGTGGGGGTGGGGGAGCGCTCTCTGGGTGTGCATGCTTCATCTGCCCCACACGACACGTCAAGAGTTGCGACCGCTTCTTGTGTGCTGCGTTCAACAAGTGGGGGCAATAAGTCGGTTGGTCCGTCCCTCGTTCCTTCTGTCGAATCCCTTGACAGCCTCCCGTGTGCCCTCAACACTCCGAGTCGGGAGAGCGCTCTCCGAGAATTTCCCCGACCTTCCCAGGAGGTCTCCATGCCACGGAGATCGAAAGTTCTGTCCGGCACCCTCGTCGCGAGCGCGTTACTGCTGACCTCGATCGGCATCGGCACGGTCGCCGCCAACGCGAACACCCCGGCCCAGGCACAGCGCGCCGCGCACACCGCGCACACCGGGCACACCATGGCGGTCTCGACCGCCGACTCGCCCGAAGACCCGGACGGCGACGGCTACATCCCCGCGAATCCGCCGGTCACCGGCGTCTCTCCGTCCACGAAGGAGCCGCCGCACCGCTACTTCCACGAGTTCCAGGCCAAGTGCTCGGTCACCCACACCGCGCCCGACGACCCGATCGTCTTCCCGCAGCAGCCCGGCAAGTCGCACGACCACACGTTCATGGGCAACACGACGACCGACGCGAACAGCACCACGGCCTCGCTCGACGCGGGGTCCACCACCTGTCTCGCGCCCGGCGACAAGTCGGGGTACTGGATGCCGACCATGTTCGACGGCGACACCCCGGTGCTGCCGGTGGGCCCGCAGACCATCTACTACAAGGCCGGCGTCACCGACTACACCAGCGTGCGCCCCTTCCCCAAGGGGCTGCGCTTCGTCGTCGCCAGCCCGATGCAGAGCGCCCAGGAGTTCCGCGACCATCCGGGCTTCGTCGAGGGCTGGGAGTGCGGCGACAGCTTCTTCAACGTCGACTTCCCCACCGACTGCCCGGAGCGCCAGGACGTCCAGGTCAACATCCGTTTCCAGGCCCCAAGTTGTTGGGACGGCAAGAACCTGGACACGCCGAACCACAAGAGCCACATGGCGTATCCGGTGGTCAACCCGGGGACCAACAACAACATCTGCCCGGCCGACCACCCGGTCGCCCTGCCGATGATCGAGTTCAAGATGGCCTTCCCGGTCAACGGTGACCTGTCCCAACTGCGGCTGGCCAGTGGCGCGAGCTACACGTTCCACTACGACTTCTTCAACGCCTGGGACGAACCCACCCTGGGCACCATGGTCGACCACTGCATCGTCGGCGGGCTGCAGTGCGACGCGCGCGGCTACGACCAGAACCACCCGGAGGCGGGCGCGGCGCTGAACGAGGACTACGAACTGCCCTGACCCCGCTTTCCCCGCCCTGCCCGCCTCCCCCCACGAGACCGGCCCGGCCGTCCGCACCCCGCCACGGCCGGGCCGCCCCCCATACCCCGCAGACCGGAGACACGCCCCCATGAACCGACCACACACGCCTGCCCGCAGACTCACCCCCACTCGCAGACTCACTCCCGCCCGCAGACTCGCCGCCCCGCTGACCGCCGGACTGCTCACCGTCGGCGCCCTCACCGCCCTGCCGGCCCAGCAGGCGACCGCCGCCGGAAGCGTCGTGAAGGTCACCGGAAGCCAGGGCGCCTGGCAACTGACCGTGGACGGCAGCCCGTACCAGGTCAAGGGCCTGACCTGGGGCCCGTCCCCCGCCGACGCCGACCGGTACATGCCCGACCTGGAATCCATGGGCGTCAACACCATCCGCACCTGGGGCACCGACGCCAGCAGCAAGCCTCTGCTGGACTCCGCAGCCGCACACGGCGTCAAGGTCATCGCCGGCTTCTGGCTCCAGCCCGGCGGCGGACCGGGCAGCGGCGGCTGCGTCAACTACCTGACCGACACCGCGTACAAGGAGCAGATGCTCGCCGAGTTCCCGCGCTGGGTCCAGGAGTACAAGGACCACCCGGGCGTCCTGATGTGGAACGTCGGCAACGAGTCGGTGCTTGGCCTGCAGAACTGCTACAGCGGCGACGAACTGGAGCGCCAGCGTGACGCCTACACCACCTTCGTCAACGACGTCACCAAGAAGATCCACGCCGTCGACCCGAACCACCCCGTCACCTCCACCGATGCCTGGGTCGGCGCCTGGCCCTACTACAAGAAGAACGCCCCCGACCTCGACCTGTACGCCGTCAACTCCTACGACGCCGTGTGCGACGTGCGGACCGCCTGGGAACAGGGCGGCTACACCAAGCCGTACATCGTCACCGAGTCGGGACCGGCCGGTGAGTGGGAGGTCCCCGACGACGCCAACGGCGTACCGAAGGAACCCACCGACCGGGCCAAGGCGCAGGGTTACACCGACGCCTGGAACTGCATCACCGGACACCGGGGCGTCGCCCTGGGCGCGACCCTGTTCCACTACGGCACCGAGTACGACTTCGGCGGCATCTGGTTCAACCTGCTGCCCGCCGGTCAGAAGCGGCTGTCGTACTACGCCGTGAAGGAGGCCTACGGCGGCGACACCTCCGGCGACAACACCCCGCCGGTCGTCGACGGCTTCGGCGTCGAGGGCGACGCGGGCAACGTGCAGGCCGGCAAGGACCTCGTCCTCACGGTGCGCGCGACCGACCCCGACGGCGACGCCATCTCGTACGAGGTGCTGTCCAACAGCAACTACATCGACGGGAACAAGCAGTTGACCACACTCCCCGTCACCGACCTCGGCGGCGGACGCCTGAAGGTCACCGCTCCCGACCGGCCCGGCGTCTGGAAGCTGTACGTCAAGGCCACCGACGGCAAGGGCAACGTCGGCGTGGAGACGCTCTCGGCGCGGGTCGTGCCGCCCGTCGTGGACGGCACCAACGTGGCCCTCGGCAAGGCGGCCACCGCCTCCTCCTTCCAGCCCAGCTACGGCGACTGCCCCTGCACCGCCGCCAACGCCGTGGACGGCAACCCGGACACCCGCTGGGCCAGTGACTGGAGCGACCCGCAGTGGCTCCAGGTGGACCTCGGCACCCGCACGGCCTTCCACCACGTCCAGCTTTACTGGGAGGCCTCCTACGCCAAGGCGTACACCGTCCAGACCTCCGACGACGGACAGAACTGGCAGACCCTGCGCACCGTGACCGACGGCAACGGCGGCGTCGACACCCTCGACGTGACCGGCACCGGCCGCTACGTGCGCGTCAACGGCACCGCGCGCGGCACCGGTTACGGCTACTCGCTGTACGAGTTCGGCGTCTACAGCTAACGCTGAGGCACCCGCGCTGAGGACACAGGGGAGGGGAGACCCGGGTGGGGACGAGCGACAACGACGAGGAGATCGACGGGGAGATCGACGGGGAGATCGACCGGCTGCTCGGCAAACTGACACCGCGCGCCCGCGCGCTGTTGCCGGCCGGCGCCACGACCTGGCGTACCCGGGCGGAACCAGCGGTGGGACTGCGGGAGTTGGTGATGTCCGACGGCCCGGCGGGCGTGCGCGGCCAGTCGTGGGACGAGCGGAACACCTCCGTCCTGCTGCCCTCGGCCTCGGCGCTCGCCGCCACCTGGGACGAACCACTGGTCGAACGCCTCGGCGGCCTCCTCGCCGCCGAGGCCCGGCGCAAGGGTGTGGACGTCCTGCTCGCCCCGACCCTCAACCTGCACCGCAGCCCCCTGGGCGGCCGGCACTTCGAGTGCCTCTCCGAGGACCCCGAGCTGACCGGCCGCGTCGGCGCCGCCCTCATCCGCGGCGTACAGGCCCACGGGGTGGCCGCCACGGCCAAGCACTACGTGGCCAACGACTCCGAGACCGACCGCCTCACCGTCGACGTACGGGTGGGCGAGCGGGCGTTGCGTGAGGTGTACCTCGCCCCCTTCGAGGCGGCGGTGGCCGCCGGGGTGCGGCTCGTCATGGCCGGGTACAACGCGGTCAACGGCACCACCATGACCGCGAGCCCCCTGCTCGCCGACCCACTCAAGAGCGAGTGGGGCTTCGACGGCGTCGTCGTCTCCGACTGGGGCGCCGTGCGCGGCACCCTCGACACCGCCCGCGCCGGACTCGACCTCGCCATGCCCGGACCCGACGGCCCCTGGGGCGGGGCACTGGCCCGCGCGGTGGCCGACGGCGGCGTGCCCGAGGCGGCCGTCGACGACAAGATACGGCGCCTGCTGCGGCTGGCGGCGTGGCTGGGAGCGCTGGGCGGGCGTGATTTGCCCGGGCGTGACTCGCCCGGGCTCGATCCGTCCGGGCGCGCCCCGTCCGGGCCGCTCGGGGCGGGCGCGCTCGACTCGTCCGGGCGCAAGCCGTCCGGGCGCGACTTGTCCGGGCCCGTCTCGTCCGGGAGCGACTCGTCCGGGCGTGTCCCCTCCGGGCCGCTCGGGGCGGGCGCGTGGCCCGGTGTGGAGCGTGCGTCTCTCCTGACCCCGGCGTGCACCCGAGGCAGCCGGGCCCTGGCACGCCGCGCGGTCGCCGCCGGTGCCGTCCTGCTGGCCAATCGCGACGTACTGCCGCTCGACCCCGAGCACCTCGCGACGGTCGCCGTGATCGGCGCGCACGCCGCGCGGACCCGCACCCAGGGCGGCGGCAGCGCGGGCGTCTTCCCACAGGACGAGGTGTCCGTCCTCACCGGCATCCGGGCCGCCCTGCGCGGCCGGGCCCGCGTCGTCCACGTCCCGGGGCCCCGGCCGGACGGTCCCGCACCTCCACTGGACCAGGACGCGTGCACCGACCCGCGCTCCGGCCTGCCCGGCGTCCTGCTGCGGATGCTGGACGCGGACGGCCGCGAGCTGTACGCCGAACGACGGCGCGGCGGACGTCAGTTGGAGCCCCGCCTGGTGCCGGGCGCGCACACCGTCGAGATCGGCGCCCGGCTGCGCCCGCGCACCGCGGGACGCTGGACGCTGGGCGTGGCCGGCTTCGGCCGGATGAGCCTGACCCTGGACGGACACCCTCTGCTGGAGGGCGACTTCCCGCCGCCCACCGACGACCCGGCGGTCGTGCACGTGAACCCACCCGCGCAGTACGCCACGGCCGACCTCGCCGTCGGCCAGGACGCCCTGCTGGTGGCCCGCCGGGAACTGGCACCCGGCACCGGCCGGGCGACCGTCGTCGTCGCGGCCCCACCGGCCCCGGACGTCGCCGCCGCGCTCTCCGAGGCCGCCCGCGCGGCCGGTGCGGCGGACGCGGCGATCGTGGTCGTGGGCACCACCGAGCACGGCGAGTCGGAGGGCTACGACCGTACGAGCCTGGCCCTCGGCGGCACCCAGGACGCGCTGGTCCGCGCCGTCGCGGCCGCCAACCCGCGCACCGTGGCCGTCGTCAACAGCGGCGGCCCGGTGGAACTGCCCTGGCGCGAGGAGGCGGGCGCGGTGCTGCTGGCCTGGTTCCCCGGGCAGGAGGGCGGCGGGGGACTGGCCGACGTGCTCTTCGGACGCGCCGAGCCGGGCGGACGGCTGCCCACCACGTGGCCGGCCGCCCTCGCCGACGCCCCGGTCACCCGCACCCGCCCGGCCGACGGCCGCCTCGACTACGACGAGGGGCTGCACATCGGCTACCGGGGCTGGCTGCGCCACCACCGCACGCCGGCCTACTGGTTCGGTCACGGGCTCGGCTACACGACCTGGGCATACGAGGAGTTGACCGTCCCACCGGTGACCCGGGCCGGGGACGACCTCACCGTGCGCGTGCGGGTGCGCAACACCGGTGCGCGGTCGGGGCGCGAGGTGGTGCAGGTGTACCTCGCGCGGCCCGGGTCGGCGCTCGACCGTCCCATGCGGTGGCTCGCCGGGTACGCGGCGGTGCGGGCGCACCCGGGGGAGACCGTGACGGCGGCGGTGCGCGTCCCGGCGCGGGCGCTCGCACACTGGTCGGTGCCGGAGCACGCCTGGCGCACGGAGGCGGGTCGCTGCCGGGTACTGGCGGGCAGGTCGGCGGGGGACGTGCCGCTGGTCGCGGACCTGGAGGTGGTGCACCCGTCCTCCGCGTGAGGGCGGGGGAGAGCGCTCTACCACGCGCCGGACCTCGCCGGTTAGGGTGCGGGCATGAGCAGACAGGCCCCGACCCTGGAGGACGTGGCCCGGGAGGCCGGCGTCTCCCGGGCCACCGTCTCGCGGGTGGTCAACGGCGTCCGCAACGTGGACCCGGCCATCCAGGACCTGGTCCGCCGGGCCATCGAACGGACCGGGTACGCACCCAACCAGGCCGCCAGGCAGTTGGTCACCCGGCGCACCACGACCGTGGCCCTGGTCGTCTCGGGCGCGGGCGACGCCTCGGACTCCGCACAGAACGCCTTCGCCACCAGGGTGTTCGCCGACCCGTTCTTCGGCCGCGTCGTCGGCGGCGTGGTCGGGCACCTGCGGCCGCGCCGGATGCATCCGGTGCTGATGTTCGCCGAGACGCCCGAGGCCCCGCAGGAGGTCGTGGCGTACCTCAGACAGGGCGGCGCGGACGGCGCGCTGGTGGTGTCCACGCACCCCGACGACCCGCTGCCCGCGCTGCTCGCCGGCGCCGGACTGCCGGCGGTGCTCTTCGCCCGCCCGGGACGCCCGGTGCCGCTCAGCTACGTCGACCTGGCCCACCGCGACGGCGGCCGGCTCGCGGCCGAGCATCTGCTGGAGCGGGGCTGCCGGCGGATAGCCACCGTCGCGGGCCCGCTGGCCGTCGCCGCCAGCCAGGAGCGCCTCGCCGGCTTCCGCGACACCCTGGCCCGGCACGGGCACCCCTACGTGCCGGTGGCCGAGGGCGGCTTCACGGTGGACAGCGGCATGGCGGCGATGACGTCACTGCTCGCCGAACACCCCGAGACCGACGGCGTGTTCACCGCCAACGACCTGATGGCCCAGGGTGCCGTCCAGGTGCTGCGCGATCACGGACGCCGCGTGCCGCAGGACGTCGCGGTCGTCGGCTTCGACGACTCCAGCGTGGCCGTCACCTGCCGGCCCCGGCTGACCACCGTCCGGCAGCCGGTCGAGCAGATGGCGGCCACGATGGCCCGTCTGCTCGACGAACACATCAAGGCCGAGCGCATCGCCCCCACCTCGGTGATCTTCGACCCGGAACTGGTCATACGCGACTCGGCGTAGCCGCCCGCAGGAAGGGGCCGCCGGGAGCGGCGACACCTCGCCATACCGAACCCGGTACGCGAGTCGAACGGCCCGGCAGCCACGCCACACACAGGTACACGCACCCCACCACGCCGGGCCGGGCCGGGCGAACCGCGGTACCCGGGTCCGAGCACCACCTCGCCACGCCGGCACGGCAGCCATGCCGCACGGGGTTCAGGTGCGGCGCCCCGCCCTGTTGGGGTGCAGCGGCGCCCCACCATGCCGACCTCGGCGGTACTGTCGCTCGCCGGGTGCGACGGCAGTGCCGCCGTGTGGGTTCTGGCGGTACGGGAGCCATGCCGCAGGCAGTGGCACCTCACCGCGCGGGGTTCGGATGCGGCGCCCGCTCTGTTGGGTGCGGCGGCGCCCTGCCATGCCGACCTCGGCGGTACTGTCGCCCGCCAGGTGCGAGGGCACTGCCACCGTGTGGGCTCTGGCGGTACGGCAGCCACGCCGAACGCAGTGGCACCTCACCGGCGCGGGGTTCAGGGGCGGCGCCGACCGCCCTGTGGGGTGCGGCGGTGCCCGTCCATGGCGTGCCGAGCCGGACTGCCGTGCCGCCGTGCTGAGCAGCACTCCGCGATGCCGGCCCCCCACCGGCACCCCGCGATGCCGGCCCCCACCGGCACTCCAGCCCGCCCGCACCCCCCGCCCGGCACCTCGCCCCGCCTCACCCCCCGCCCCACTGCCCCGCGAGCCTCCCGCCCAGTGCCGTGCGCCACGCCGGTGTCGGGGCGGGGGAGTCGATCGGCAGGCGGCGGCCGCCGCGGGCGAAGAACGCCGCGAGGGGCAGGATCGCGGCGCCCACGGTCACCGCGTCCGGGCCGAGGCGGCCGAGGGCGATGCCCACCCGTCCGGCGGGGTGCCGCAACGCGTGGGCGAGCGCGTGGGCCCGCACCGACTCGAGGAAGGGCGCGCCGAGTTGCAGCCCGGCCCAGCCGCCCACCAGGATCCGCTCGGGCTGGAAGAGGTTGATCAGGTCGGCCAGCCCCGCGCCCAGGTACTCGGCGGTCTCCGCGAGCACCTCCGCCGCCACCGGGTCCGGTTCGGCCCCGTCCCCGGGGCGGGCGGCGGACAGCAGGGCGGTCAGCGCGGCCTCCTCGTCGGCGCCGGGCGGCGGCTCCCCACCCGCCTCCCGCCAGCGCGCGAGCAGCGCCTCCGCACCGGCGTACGCCTCCAGGCACCCCCGCGCCCCGCACCGGCACCGGCGCCCCCGCACCCGTACCGTCAGATGCCCCCACTCCACCGCACGCCCGTGCTCCACCTCGTCGGTGACGACGCACGCGCCGACGCCGGAGCCGAAGAGCACGACCACGGCGTTGTGCGCCCCGCGTCCCCCGCCGAACCACATCTCGGCCTGCCCCAGCGTCTTGGCGCCGTTGTCGATGAACAGCGGCACGTGCGCGGGAAGCCGGCCCGAGCCGTGCAGCAGGGCCTCCAGCGGGACCGCGTCCCACCCGATGGTCTGGCCGTGCACCAGGGCCCCGCCGGCGCCGCGCTCCACGATCCCGGGGACACCGACGCCGACGCCCAGCAGCTCACCGCCCCCCTGCCCGGGACCGTCGGCGCCGAGCACCTCGGCGACGCCGTCGAGGATGTGCCCGGCGACGACGCCGACGTCGTAGGAGCGTGACCCGTGTCCGGGCAACGCCCGCTCCGTGCGGGCCAGTTCGGACATCGACAGGTCGAACAACTCGACGCGCACGCGGGTCTCGCCCACGTCGACCCCGACGAGGCGCCCCCGGCCCGCCGCGACGCGGACGAGGGTACGGGGCCGGCCCCCGTCCGCGCCGAGGCTGCCCGCCTCCTCCAGCAGTCCGTCGGCCATCAGCTCGGCGACCACGTTGCTGACAGAACCCGAACTCAACCCCGCCGCCGAGCCCAGCGCGAGCCGGCTCATCGGCCCGTCGAAATACAACCGTTGCAGAACGGCGGTGCGGCTCTCCCGCCGCAGGTCACGCACCGTTCGCCCGCTGTGCCTGGCCATCCGGCCCCTTCCCTCGGCGCCCTCGCCCGCCCATCGAACATGCGCGAGACCTTGACGAGTCTTTCTCTCGGGGTTTAACTCACGTCCTAAATTAAGCCATGAGGGGCTTCGGGAAGGAAACAACGACCGAAGCCGCCGTCGGGACTTCCCGATCGACTCCCGACCGACTCCCGACCGACTCCCGGAAGGACCCAGGAGCCATGCGCAGCATCAGAGCCGCGGCCGTAGGCGCCGTCACCATGTCTCTCGCACTCGCCGCCACGGCCTGCGGAGGGGGCTCCTCCTCGGGCGGCGGATCCAACGACTCGCCGAAGGAACTCACCTACTGGGCGTCCAACCAGGGTGCCAGCATCGAGGTCGACAAGAAGGTCCTCCAGCCCGAACTCGACAAGTTCGAGAAGAAGACCGGCATCAAGGTGAAGCTGGAGGTAGTGCCCTGGTCCGACCTGCTCAACCGGATCCTCACCGCCACCACCTCGGGCCAGGGCCCGGACGTCCTGAACATCGGCAACACCTGGAGCGCCTCCCTCCAGGCCACCGGCGCGCTGCTGCCCTGGGACGCCAAGAACTTCGACAAGATCGGCGGCAAGGACCGCTTCGTCGACTCCGCCCTCGGCTCCACGGGCGTCAAGGGCCAGGACCCGGCCGCCGTCCCGCTGTACTCGATGGCCTACGCGCTCTACTACAACAAGCAGATGTTCGCCGACGCCGGCATCACCAAGCCCCCGGCCACCTGGGACGAGCTGGTCGAGACCGGCCAGAAGATCTCCAAGGACGGCAAGTGGGGCCTCGGCGCCGAGGGTTCCAACCTGTCCAACAACATCCACCAGGTCTTCGTCCTCGCCAAGCAGCACGGCGCCGACTTCTTCACCGCCGACGGCAAGCCCGACTTCACCTCCGACGGCGCCGTCGCCGCCGTCAAGCAGTACGTCGACCTGATGGCCAAGGACAAGGTCATCGCGCCCGGCAACGCCGAGTACGCGCAGAACCAGTCCCTCAGCGACTTCGCCAAGGGCAAGACCGCGATGGTGCTGTGGCAGACCGCCTCCGCCACCTTCAAGACCATGGGCATGGAGGACGACGAGTGGGGCGTCGCCCCCGCCCCCGTCCCCTCCGGCACACCCGGCGCCGGCGCCGCCACCAACTCCATGGTCGCCGGCATCAACATGGCCGTCTTCAAGAACACCGACAACGTCGACGGCGCCACCAAGTTCGTGAAGTTCATGACCAGCGACGCCGAGCAGAAGCTCCTCAACAAGGCGTACGGCTCCATCCCGCCGGTCAAGGCCGCCCAGTCCGACCCGGCGTTCAACACCCAGGCCACCGCCGTCCTGCGCGAGACCCTCGCCACCAGTGCCGCCCCGCTGCCCCAGGTGCCCGACGAGTCGCAGTTCGAGACCGCGGTCGGCACCGCCGTCAAGGAACTCTTCGCCGACGCCGCGAACGGACGCGAGGTGACCACCGAGTCCGTCAAGGAGAAGCTCGCCAAGGCACAGCAGCAGATGCCGAACAAGTGAGCACCCCGGCCCCGAACCGCCGCCCACTCCCACCGACTCCGACACGGACACGGACCTCGCCATGACCACCACGACCGCCTCGGCGCAGCCCGGCGAGCGGACGGTCGGCAAGAGCTCCCCCGGGACGGCGCGCGGCCCCCGCCGCCGTCCCGGGCGGATCCGCCGCATCGGCCTGCCCTACCTGCTGCTCCTGCCGGCCCTGCTCCTCGAACTCCTCGTCCACCTGGTGCCGATGGTCATCGGCATCGTGATGAGCTTCAAGGAACTCACCCAGTTCTACATCCGCGACTGGACCACCGCCCCGTGGACCGGCCTCGACAACTTCACCATGTCGGTGGACTTCGACGCCCCCATCGGCAAGGCCCTGCTCCACTCCTTCCTGGTCACCTGCGCCTTCACGATCCTCTCCGTCGGCCTGTGCTGGCTGATCGGCACGGCGGCGGCGATCTGCATGCAGGACGCCTTCCGCGGCCGGGGCCTGCTCCGCGCGATCTTCCTGGTGCCGTACGCCCTGCCGGTCTACGCGGCCGTCATCACCTGGGCGTTCATGTTCCAGCACGACAACGGCCTGGTGAACCACGTCCTGCACGACCAGCTAGGCCTCACCGACAAGCCCTCCTTCTGGCTCATCGGCGACAACAGCTTCATCGCGCTGCTCGTCGTGTCGGTGTGGAAGGGCTGGCCGTTCGCCTTCCTCATCGTCATGGCCGGCCTGCAGAACATCCCCAAGGAGCTGTACGAGGCCGCCGCCCTCGACGGCGCCGGCGTCTGGCAGCAGATCCGCCGCATCACGCTGCCCTCGCTGCGACCCGTCAACCAGGTCCTCGTCCTGGTGCTGTTCCTGTGGACGTTCAACGACTTCAACACACCGTTCGTCCTGTTCGGCAAGGCCGCACCGGAGGCCGCCGACCTGATCTCCATCCACATCTACCAGTCGTCGTTCGTCACCTGGAACTTCGGCGCCGGCTCCGCCATGTCGGTCCTGCTGCTGCTCTTCCTGCTCCTCGTGACGGGCGTGTACCTGTTCCTGACCTCCAGGGGCCCGCGAGGAAGGAAGACGGCCGATGTCTAGGTCCCCGATGTCCAGGTCCCCGATGGCGGCGCCGCGCTCCTTCCTCTGGACCCGCCGCGTCTTCCTCACCCTGCTCACCGGCTTCGTACTGCTGCCGGTGTACGTCATGGTCTCCAGCTCGCTGAAGCCGCTCGAGGACGTCTCCAGCCAGTTCCACTGGCTGCCGAGCAACCTGACCTTCCGCCCGTACATCGACATCTGGTCGACGGTCCCGCTGGCGAAGTACTTCATGAACTCGCTGATCGTGGCGGGCGCGGCGACCGTCTGCTCCGTCGTCATCGCGGTCTTCGCCGCCTACGCCGTCAGCCGCTACGAGTTCCGCGGCAAGCGCGTCTTCTCGGTGACCGTCCTGTCCACGCAGATGTTCCCCGGCATCCTCTTCCTGCTGCCCCTCTTCCTGATCTACGTGAACATCGGCAACGCCACCGGCATCGCCCTGTTCGGCTCCCGCGGCGGCCTGATCCTCACGTACCTGACCTTCTCGCTCCCCTTCTCCATCTGGATGCTGATCGGGTACTTCGACTCGGTCCCGCGCGACCTGGACGAGGCGGCCCTGGTGGACGGCTGCGGACCGCTGCGCGCCCTGTTCAAGGTCGTCGTGCCCGCCGCGATCCCCGGCATCGTCGCGGTGGCCGTCTACGCCTTCATGACCGCCTGGGGCGAGGTCCTGTTCGCCTCGGTGATGACCAACGACGCCACCCGCACCCTCGCGGTCGGACTCCAGGGCTACTCCACGCAGAACGACGTGTACTGGAACCAGATCATGGCCGCCTCCCTGGTGGTGAGCATCCCCGTGGTCGCGGGCTTCCTGCTCCTCCAGCGCTACCTCGTCGCGGGCCTGACGGCCGGAGCCGTCAAATGACCCGCATTTCCCCACCCGCTCTTCCCCAACCCGAAAGGACCTTCGTGACCATCGACTTCGCCGCACTCCCGGACGACTTCCTGTGGGGCACGGCCACATCGGCGTACCAGATCGAGGGAGCCGTGGCCGAGGACGGACGTTCGCCGTCGATCTGGGACACCTTCTCGCACACCCCCGGGAAGATCGACAACAACGACCACGGCGACGTCGCCTGCGACCACTACCACCGCACCCACGAGGACATCGAGCTGATGCGGCGACTGGGCACCAACGCCTACCGCCTCTCCATCGCCTGGCCACGCGTCCTGCCGGGCGGCGACGGCCCCGTCAACGCCAAGGGCCTGGCCTTCTACGACCGGCTCGTCGACGACCTGCTGGCGGCCGGCATCACCCCCTCCGTCACCCTCTACCACTGGGACCTGCCGCAGACGCTCCAGGACCGCGGCGGCTGGCCCGAACGCGCGACCGCCGAGCACTTCGCCTCGTACGCCTCCGTCGTCGCCGAACGCCTCGGCGACCGCGTCGACCAGTGGGCCACCCTCAACGAGCCGCTGTGCTCGGCCTGGATCGGCCACCTGGAGGGCAAGATGGCCCCCGGCTGGACCGACCTCACGGCCGCCGTCCGCGCCTCCTACCACCTGCTCCTCGGCCACGGCATGGCGATGCGGGCCATCCGCGAGGCGGCCCCGAACGCCCAGGTGGGCATCGTCAACAACCTCTCCACCATCCACGCCGCCACCGACCGCGACGAGGATCTGGCCGCCGCCCGCCGCATGGACGGCCACACCAACCGCTGGTGGCTCGACCCCATCCACGGCCGCGGCTTCCCGGACGACATGCGTGAGGTGTACGGCGTCGAACTCCCCGAGCAGCCGGGCGACATGGACCTCATCGGCGGCCGACTGGACTGGCTGGGCCTGAACTACTACTTCCCCCAGACCGTCGCCGCCGACCCCACAGGACCGGCCCCCCACGTCCGCACCGTCCGCCGCCTCGGCGTCCCACGCACCGGCATGGACTGGGAGATCGACGCCGGCGGCATCGAGGACCTGCTGCTGCGCCTGACCGAGGAGTACGGGGCGCGCAAGCTGTACGTCACCGAGAACGGCTCGTCCTTCCCCGACGTGATCCGCCCCGACGGCACGATCGACGACCCCGAGCGCCGGGAGTACCTGACGGCCCACCTCGCGGCCTGCGCCTCCGCGGCCCGCAAGGGAGCGCCGCTGGCCGGCTACTTCGCCTGGTCACTGCTGGACAACTTCGAGTGGGCGTACGGCTACGACAAGCGTTTCGGCCTGGTCCACGTCGACTACGACACCCAGGTCCGCACGATCAAGGGCAGCGGACGGCACTACGCGGACATCATCCGCCAGGCGCGGAAGAGCGAACGCAAGGCGGCCTGACCCGGGGTGGGCGCGGATGCGGGAGTCCGCGCCCACCCCGATCCCCGCCCGTACGGCCGAGCCCACGAATGAGGAATGACAGGTACATGGCAACAAGACATCCGGAGGAGAATCCATGCCATCCCGTACCCCCAGTACCCGTACCCCCCGTACCCCTCGCACCCTCCTGGCCGCCCTCGCCGCACTGACCCTGCTCGCGGCGGGCCCGGTTCTCACCACCACCCCCGCCGCCGCCGAACCGTCCGCCGCGGCGGCAGCCGCCTGGGACACCGACCGCGCGGCCTCCGCCTACACCGCGAACCCCTCCGCGGTCACCGCCTCGGCCAGCGAGAACGCCGGCACCGCCGCCGGTCAGGCCTTCGACGGCAACGGCGGCACCCGCTGGTCCAGCGACTTCACCGACGACGCGTGGATCCGCGTCGACCTCGGGGCGACGATCCGCGTCGACCGCGTGACACTGGACTGGGAGGCCGCCTACGGCAAGAGATACGTCCTGGAGGCCTCGAAGAACGGCACCGACTGGACCCCCTTCTACACGGAGACCGCGGGCACCGGCGGCTCGGTCACCGCGCACACCTACCCGCAGGAGGTGACGGCCCGCTACGTCCGCATGCGCGGCATCGAACGTGCCACCCCCTACGGCTACTCCCTCTACTCCTTCAGGGTCTACGGCGGCGAACCGGCCCCCGCGTCCACCACCCGCGCCAACCTCGCCCTCAACCACCCGGCGTACTCCAACGTCTACCAACACGCGGGCAACTCACCGGCGTTCGTCACCGACGGCGGCTGGCCGGCCGACCTGAACGCCGACGCGACCCGCTGGTCCAGCGACTGGAACGCCGACCGCTGGGTCTCCGTCGACCTCGGCGCGACCTCGACCATCGACACGGTGGACCTGTACTGGGAGGCCGCGTACGCGGTCGACTACGAACTCCAGGTGTCCGACGACAACCGCACCTGGCGCACCGTGTACCGCCCCTCGGCGAGCGAGGTCGCCGCCCGCCGCGCGGACGTGAAGTCCCCGGGCGAGGCGACCGGCCGCCACGACAGCGTCCGCCTCCCGCAGCCCGTCACCGGCCGCTACGTCCGCATGCTCGGCAAGGAACGCCGCTCCTTCTACAACCCCGCCCCGGCGACCGCCCAGTTCGGCTACTCCCTCTACGAGTTCCAGGTCTGGGGCACGGGAGGCAGCGCGGCGGCGGCGTACCCGGCGCTGCCGGGCGAGCAGTCCGGCGCGTACCGGACCACGTTCTTCGACGACTTCACGTCGGGGTCGCTGGACCGCGGCAAATGGCGGGTCGTACGGACCGGCACGGAGATGGGCTCCGTCAACGGCGAGTCACAGGCGTACGTCGACTCCACCGACAACATCCGCCTGGAGAACGGCGCCCTGGTCCTGCGCGCCAAGTACTGCAAGGGCTGCACCCGGGCGGGCGGCGGCACCTACGACTTCACGTCCGGCCGCATCGACACCAACACCAAGTTCGACTTCACGTACGGCAAGGTCAGCGCCCGCATGAAGCTGCCGGTCGGCGACGGTTTCTGGCCCGCGTTCTGGCTGCTGGGCAGCAATGTGGACGACCCCTCCGTGTCCTGGCCCGCCTCCGGTGAGACCGACATCATGGAGAACATCGGCTACGGCGACTGGACCAGCACCGCCCTGCACGGGCCCGGCTACTCGGCGGCCGGCAACGTCGGGGCGCGCCAGGTGTACCCGGGAGGCGGCCGGGCCGACCAGTGGCACACCTACGCGGTGGAGTGGACTCCGACGGGCATGAAGTTCTCCGTCGACGACCGGCTGGTCCAGGAGACGACGCGCAACAAGCTGGAGTCGACGCGCGGCGCATGGGTCTTCGACCACGACCAGTACGTGATCCTCAACCTCGCGCTGGGCGGCGCGTACCCCGCCGGCTGGAACCAGGTCACCAGCCCCTACTGGGGGCTGCCGCAGTCCAGTGTGGACCGGATCGCCGGCGGGGGAGTACAGGCCGAGGTGGACTGGGTGCGGGTGGAGCAGAAGGGGTAGCCGCCCACCGCCCACCCGCCGCCAGTCCGCCGTCGGCGCGCCGCTCGTCAGGCGTCCTTGCGCGCCACCGCGCCGTAGATGCCGATGGGTGGGGCGTCGGGCCGCCGCACCTCCTCCGGGCGCCAGTCGGTGACCCGGACCAGGCCGGGCTCGACCATGGTGAAGTCGCCGAAGAGGTCGAGGACTTCGGCGTGCGGGCGCAGGTTCATGGACGCGGTGGCGCTCTTGTAGACGGCCGCCGCGTCCTCCCGCCGGTCCTCGTGGACGTCGCCGGTCGCGTGCGTCAGCACGAGGTACGAGCCGGCGGGCAGCGCGTCGCGCAGGGTGGCGACGATGCCCTCCGGGTCCTCCGCGTCGGAGACGAAGTGCAGGACGGCCACCAGCAGCACCGCCACCGGCCGGTCGAAGTCGATGACCGCGCGCACCTCGGGATGGTCGAGGATCGCACGCGGGTCGCGCAGGTCGGCCAGGACGACGGCGGTGTCGGGGTCGTCCGACAGCGCGCTGGAGTGGGTGCTGACGATGGGGTCGTTGTCGACGTAGGCGACCCGGGTCTCCGGAGCCACCGCCCGTGCTATCTGGTGCACGTTGGGCTCGGTGGGCAGGCCCGTACCCACGTCGAGTATCTGGCGGACGCCACCCTCGGCGACCACGTGCCGGACCGCGCGGTGCATGAAGTGCCGGTTGGCGAGGACACCCTCCCGCACCTCCGGAGCCGCCTTCATGAACTCCTCGGCCGCCCGCTGGTCGACCTCGTAGTTGTCCTTGCCGCCCAGGAAGTAGTCGTACATCCGGGCAGGGTGGGGCCTGCTCGTGTCGATCCGGTTCGGGTGGGCGGCGCTCTCGCCACCACTCAGGTAGGTCATGCGGCCTGACTCCGTCCTCAACTCGCGGGCCACCCACGGCACAAGCGTGCCCGGTGACTGTCGGAACCTCATCTTGGCATGCCCGCACGCACACCCCCTGACCAGGGCGGAATCCGGTTAGGCTGGCGCCCGCGCACGCCTTGATTCTCTGACCGCGTTTGTTCCGACGGTTTTGTTCCGCGTACGGAGGAGTGTCCTGTGACCGCCCGTATACCCATACCCAGCCCCCGCATCGACACCAGCAAGCCCCACCCCGCACGCGTCTACGACTGGCTGCTCGGCGGCAAGGACAACTACCCCGTCGACCAGCGGGTCGGCGAGACACTCCCCGAGGAGGCGCGGGGCAACGCGGCACGGAACCGTGCGTTCATGCACCGCGCGGCAGCCTGGCTGGCGAACAACGGCGTCGACCAGTTCCTCGACATCGGCACCGGCATCCCCACCGAACCCAACCTGCACCAGATCGTGCAGGCGATCAGACCCGACGCCCGGATCGTCTACGCGGACAACGACCCGATCGTGCTCCGCCACGCGGAAGCGCTGCTGACCAGCAGCCCGGAGGGCGCGACCGACTTCCTCCACGCGGACGTGCGGCAACCCGCCACGATCCTCGAACACGCGAGTGAGGTCCTCGACTTCGACCGCCCCATCGCTCTCTCCCTGATCGCCCTCCTGCACTTCCTGCCCGACGACGAAGACCCGTACGGCCTGGTGCGCACCCTGGTACGGGCGCTCCCCTCCGGCAGCTTCCTGCTCCTCTCGCACGGCACGGCGGACCAGCACCCGGAGCTGAGGCGGGAGACCGAGGCCGCGTACAAGAAGGGCGCGATTCCGCTGCGGATGCGTACCCGCAGCGAGGTGGAACCCTTCTTCGACGGACTGGAACTCGTCGCACCCGGCCTGGTGTTCGCCACCGAGTGGTACCAGGAGGAACCGGCGCCGGCGCGGGAACGCAGCGGCTTCCACGTCGGCGTCGCCCGGGTCGCCTGAGTCACCACGGCCCGGAGACCGCCTTGACGGGAGCCGGAACCGGCAGATACTTGTGCGCAGCATGGGTCGGTCGGTGTCCGTGGTCGGCGCGAGGCGGGACAGATGAAGAAGAGACTGTGTGCCACGGGTGCCGTCCTGGGCGCCCTCACCGCGCTGGCCGCGCTGCCGCAGGCCGCCCAGGCGTCGTCTGCGCCCCCTGGTTCGCCCCCCGGTTCGCCTCCGTCGTCGGTCCGGCGGACCCTCCCTCTGGGCCCCGCCGGCCTCCCCGAGAGCCGCACCACGACCACCCTCCAGCCGGGCGTCACCCTCACCCGCATCGTGCGCGGCACCACCGACGACCCGGCACTCCACTGGACCGTCGAGGTCGCCATCCCCGGCGGCGAGACCTCACCGGACCCCGACGCACCGCCGACGGCCCTCAAGGACAGGGCGAGCGCCGACGAACTGGCCGCCGGTCTGCGCCGCGACGGCTTCGAAGCCCGCGTGGAGGAGGTGACGACACCGGCCACGGCCGACTACACCGGCGGCACCCTCGGCTGGCGGGTCCGCATCGGAACGTTCGACTCACAGGCCACCGCGACGGCCGAACGCACCCGCCTGAGGGCGGCCGGGTACACGGGATCGGCCGTCTACACCGGCTGGGACGGCGAGGCCACCGACCGCGGTCCGTGGCACGTGGACGTCCTCACGATCGACCCGCGCCGATTTCGCGGCAGCCTGGACGCGTCGTACGGCCCGGACCTGGAGAACCGCGAGACGACCACCCAACTCTCGGCGTCCGCCGGCGCGACCGCCGCGGTCAACGCCGGCTTCTTCGTCCTCGACCCCAGGGCGGGCGCACCGGGTGACCCGGCCGGAGTGGGCGTCTACGACGGACGCCTGCTGAGCGAACCGGTGGCCGGCCGCCCCAGCCTCGTCGTCCACGACAACGGCCGCCGCACGCAGATCACCCGCCTCACCTGGCAGGGCCGGGTCACCGGCCGCACGGCCTCCCGCCACCTGAACGGCATCAACCGAGTACCCGGCCTGATCAGGAGCTGCGGCGGCACCGAGGGCGACATCCCGACGTCCCTGCCGCTGCACGACGTGACCTGCACCAACCCCGACGAGTTGGTCACCTTCACCCCGGACTTCGGCGGACACACACCACAGGGTGAGGGCCTGGAGGCCGTACTGGACGCCCACGACCGCGTCGTGGAACTGCGCTCACCACGCGGCGGCACACTCCCGCCGGGCGGCAGCTCCGTCCAGGCGACGGGCGAACGCGTCGCCGACCTGACCGCCATGGCCCGCGTCGGCGACCGTCTGCGCGTCAGCATGACCCTGCTGGACGAACGCGGCCACCGCGTCTCCACCTCACCCCGCACCGACATCGTCAACGGCGGCCCCGAACTGGTCCGCGACGGACGTATCCACGTCACCCCCGCCACCGACGGCATGGTGCACCCCGGCGACCCGAGCTGGTACTACGGCTGGGTCCACAAGCGCAACCCACGCACCCTGGCCGGGGTCGACGCCGCGGGCCGCACCGTCCTCGTCACCGCCGACGGACGCAGCACGGACTCCCTCGGCCTCAGCATCGGCGAGAGCGCTCGGGTCGCGAAGTCACTCGGCCTGCGCGAAGCGGTCAACCTGGACGGCGGCGGCTCGACGACGATGGTGGCCAACGGCGCCGTACTCAACAACCCGTCGGACGCCACGGGCGAACGCCCGGTCGGCGACGCCCTGCTGATCCTGCCGCCCCGCAGGCACGCCCCCGAAACCGCGCGCGCCACCGACTGACACACGAACCCGAAGCCTCCACACCCCTGCCCCCTCCACCCGCCTCCACCCCACTCCGCACCACCCCACTCCGCACCACCGCGCGACGAACAGCACCCCCCCAATCCAGGGAGCCGCCGTGTTCGCGAACGTGCCCACCGTCCTGAGCCCTCTGCGAGCCAGAGTCCTCCTCGTCCTGGCCGTACTGCTGGCCGTCCTCGCGCCGACCACCCCCGCGGCACTGGCGGCGGGAGAGCCGGACGCACCCCGAGCGGCGCCGGCCTCCCACGGTGCCGAAGTCGTCGCCGTCACCCAGGTCGCGGACCGGCAGGTCGACCTGTCGGTACGGTCAACGGCCCTGGGCGGCCGCACGGTCAAGGTCCGCCTGCTCACCCCCGACGGCTGGAACCCGCACGACCGACGCCGCCGGCAGCACTGGCCCACCCTCTGGCTCCTGCACGGCTGCTGCGGCGACTACACGTCGTGGACGAGCATGACGGACGTGGCGGAGACCGCCGACCTGCGCGACGTCCTCGTCGTCATGCCCGAGGCCGGCTGGAACGGCTGGTACAGCGACTGGTGGAACTACGGCAAGGGCGGCGACCCGGCGTGGGAGACCTTCCACACCAAGGAGCTGCGCCGCCTCCTGGAACGAGACTGGGGCGCCGGCGGCAACCGCGTCGTCGCCGGCCTGTCGATGGGCGGCCAGGGAGCCCTCCTGTACGCCGCCCGACACCCCGGTATGTTCAAGGCGACGGCGGCCTACTCCGGCTCCGCCCACCCCCTCCTCGACGACGAGTCGGTCAACCGCATCATGGGCTTCTTCGCCGGTCAGGACACCGACCCCCTCCGCGTCTGGGGCGACCCGGTCGCCCAACGCCGGATCTGGCAGTCCCACGACCCCTTCCACCTCGCCAAACGACTCAGGTCGATCCCCGTCTACCTGTCCTGCGGCGACGGCACCACCGGCCCTCTGGACCCACCCGGCGCCATCAGCGCCCTGGAGGCCGACTTCAACCGCCAGAACCACGCACTGGCGGACGAACTGCGCCGGGTCGGCGCGAGGCACCTGACCACCAACTTCTACGGCCCGGGAACCCACGCCTGGGCGTACTGGGAACGGGAGCTGCACGCATCGCTGCCGATGCTGCTGGGGGCGCTGGGGAAGCACGGCTGAGCAGGACGACCCAAGGGGACCGCGGGACCCGCGGCCAGGCATCCGGCGGCGGGCAGGTGCACCCGAGTCGCTTCGGCAGGGGTTCGGTGACGAAGTCGCGTTCGTTGGTGGCCGCGATGTCCGGTGGGTTCAGAACACCCACCGCGTATGGCTGTAGACCCCGTCGTCCCGGCCGAAGCCGTACGCGGTGGCCGGGGCCACCGCGAAGAGCACCGCGTCTCCCCTCCGGATGGCATCCCCGATCCCGTGGAAGGTGCCTTCGGGCGAGGTGATGTGCGGCCCGTACTTCGCCTCGTACACCGCGATGACCTCCTCCCGCACCGCCGGATCGCCGACCGGTTCGGCCTCGCCCTCGACGACCAGGTCGAACCCCTCGGTGAGCGCGTTCCCACCCGTGAGCAGCGCGCAGTGCGCATCGTGGAGCAGGTTCCTCGCCTTCTGCTCACCCGGGCCGGTGGAGAAGTACAGCACTCCGTCGTGCCACGCCGCGATCACCGGCGTGATGTGCGGCCTGCCGTCGGGCCGCACCGTGGACACCCAGAAGATCTCGGCGGCCTCCAGGTGCCGCTCGGCCGCGGCCCACTCGGTGGCCGTGACGTCCGCGGCGCCCGGCCGGGGATTGAGTGCGGAGCTGTAGCGGGCGTCGAGCTCGGTCGTGGGTTGCTCAGCGGCCGGTCGCTGCATGGACATGGCAGACCTCCTTGTTCTCCTGCCCCCTAACGACTCCCGGCCCGCTCCGAAATCATCGGTACACCCGCCTGGCTACGCCGGCCCACCCGATCGGGTGTCGAGGACGCGCCCGACAGGAGGCCCGAGCCAGCCGTGGCCGTCACCCCTTGCCGGCGGCGGTCTCCCGGATCACCGGCTCGAACTCCCGCCGTACGTAGGCGTCGAACGGCGCCGTCAGCGCGCCGTCGATCACCCGCCGTACCCCGTGCTCCGCCGCGACATCCTTCATCGCGGCACGGGAGTCCGGCCCCACGCCCCCGCCGATGATCAGCACGCCGAACGCGTCGGTCTCCAGCAGCTTCAGGGCCGCCTCGTCGGTGCTCATACCTTCCGCGTCAAACCCGTCCGCGCGCAGCGTGTCCAGCACCTCCGTCACCCTGGCGGGCGTCCTTCCCAGTACGAGCGTCCTCATGGCCGTTCCTCTCCGGTACGTCGAGTCCGGTACGTCGCGTCCGATTCCGGCCGCGCCGAGGCGAGGAACGGCTCGAGAAGGGCGAGCAGCCTTTCGGGCCGGTGCAGCGGGATGATGTGCCCGCAGTCCTCGATCACGTGGCCGACGAGGTGATCGGTGACCGGCCGCAGTTGCCGTTCGAGGGCTCTGCCCACTGGGTGGGCGCCGATGGCCATGGTGGGCACGGTCAACCGCCCCTCGGCGACGACAGCCTCCTGAATCTGCTCACCGCTCGCGGGCAGCGCCCGATAGTAAGAGAAGGCACAGCGCAGTGCCTCGGCCCCGGTGTACGCGCGGACGAAGGCGTCCCGGACAGCGGGCCGCACGCCCTCCCCGAGAGATCCCGTGCCGAGAAACCAGTCGACGTACTCGGCCTCGTGCCCGGTCAGCACCGTCTCCGCGAGGCCGGGCACCGCATGAAAGCCGAACCACCAGGGCGCCCCCCGCGCGAGAAACTCCTCGGCTCCCGGCAGCCCGCCCAACAGCGACTCCATGACGACGAGTTGACGGACGAGGTCGGGCCGGCGCATGGCGAGCAGAAACGCCGGAGGGGTCCCGGCGTCGATGCCCACGACAGCCGCCGAACTCACTCCGAGAGCGTCCAGCAACGCTTCGGCATCGGCCGCGAGCGTACCGGCGTCGTACCCGTCCGTCGCGCGCGTGCTCGCCCCCGCTCCTCGCGCGTCCGGCGCGATCACGCGGTAGTGCTCGGCAAGGCGGTCCATGACATGGGTCCACAGTTGCCACGTGTGCGGGAAACCGTGCAGCAACAGCACCGCGGGACCCTCACCGTGAACGGCCACGTTGAGATCGACACCGTTGACCGTGACGCGCCGCAGTTCCACCCCGGACGGGTGTGGATCGGAAGCATGATGCGAGGCGACGGGCAAAACACCCTCCCAGATGGTTACCAATGGTGATAACAAAACGATAGGTAACTAACCTGGGGGAGCCAAGACCGCACTTCTGCCACAGGTGGTGAGCTCCAGGTGACCCCCTCGACGTCACGTGCCCCGAAGGGTCCTCGGGGAGACCTGTTCGACCCGCAGTGCCCCACCCGCCGCCTGCTCGACCGGATCGGCACCAAATGGACCTCCATGGCCGTCAAGGTGCTGGCGGAGGCGTCCCCGGAGGAGGTGCGCTTCGCGGAACTGCAGCGCAGGATGGCCGGCATCTCGCAGAAGATGCTCTCGGTCACCCTTCAGGGTCTCGCACGCGACGGCCTGGTCGGCCGCCGAGTGGAACCGACGGTCCCGCCGCGCGTGTACTACCGCCTCACCCCGCTCGGCCTGACCCTGGAAGAGCCGCTGGCCGCGCTCCGCGAGTGGGCCGAGGCACACATGGCCGAGGTGGACCGCGCCCATCAGCGAAGCGAGGAGGAGGACGCGTCCGACTGAGGACCCCTCTCCTCGCAGCCGTCGCGCCGTATCCGCTCGGTGCCCCAAGCGCCAAGGAGCCCAAGAGCCCAGGGGGCCGAGTGCCTGGTTGAGCGTGTGCCCGGGTTCGGTCAGGGAGTGCTCCGCCCGCGGCGGCACCTCACGATCACTGCGCCGCCAGATCCTCGGCAAGTTCGCCGCGCCAGTCATCGCTGAGCCGGTGGTGCACGATGCCGGCCGCGGCGACAGGCAATGGCAACTGGAGGAAGCGGCGCAGCGCGTCCGCCGCGTCGGCGCGAAGCTGCCAGGCCTGGAAGTCGTCCCGGGTGGCGGGGAACTCGGGCGCGTTCCGGTCTCGCCGCCAGGACGGTTCCAGGGCCGGCCGGGCCGCTGCGGCCTCGGCCACGAGCGTGCGCATGCGAAGGTCCAGTGTGCCGTCCTCGACCAGCTCGGGGATGTCGCCGAGGTCGACGGCGTCCAGAGTCCGCGGTATCTCGGGGAAGGTGTCGAGCCCTGTCTCCGCGGCGAGTCTGCGTAGTTGCGTCGCCATCGCCGCACGCAACCGGGGTGCGGGCGTCCGCTCGACCAGTGCACCCAGGTCGAAGTGACGTAACTGCGAGATCGGACGGCACGACCACTCGGGAATGTCCTCCAGCACCGGCAGGACGAGGCCGCTGGGCAGTGACTCGTCGAGCGCGCGCTCAAGGGCGTCATGGTCGAAGTCGATGCCGAACCCGCCCCGCAGGGCGGCGACCAAGTCCACGTACGCGGCGGTCGATCCCGGCCACGGATCGACACCGATCGCCTGCACGTGCGTGCCGTCCGGCAGCCGTATGAAGTCCTCCCGCGGCGACGAGACAAGGCGGTCGTGGGCGCCCTGGGCGTAGGGGATCCCGTCGGCGTACACCGTGAGGCGCGCCTCCCGGTCCTGCTTGGTGAGGGCCACGATCCGGGTGTCCCGGGCCAGCCTGCGCAGTACCTCCGGGCGGGTCAGTTGCTTGGTTCCGGCGCCCTGCATCAGGAATCCCCAGTCCCCGCAGCGACCCGCCCGCACCAACGGCCGGGAAGCCGCCCAGAGACCCGCCGCCGACCGCTCGGCCTGCGCGTGAGTCCGCACGCGGATGGTCTCCGGCTGCACTACCCCCGCACGCAACAGCAGTTCCTCCGCAGTCACGCCCTCGGCGAAGACCAGGTCCGGCTGACGGGGCTCGGGTTCCCGGGGCTTCGCCGAGGTGAGGGTGGCGTACAGGCCGTTCTTCGGCGGCTTCGGCTTCGGCTTCGGCCGCGGGCGGACGGGATCGGGCTCCGGCTCGGGCATCCGCGCGGCAAGGCCGAGCAGCGAGGTGGGGTCCGTTTTGACGGTGGGTGTGGCCTGCTCCCAGACCAGCGTTCCGTCGAACGCCAGCGGAACCTGTCCCGAGACGGGCAGCCGCCGTTCCAGAGCGTCGGCGAACGCCGACAGTGCCGCACTGAGTGAGGCCCAGTCGGTGAACGAGGCGGCGTCCTCGTTGAAGTAGCGCCCGATGCGACCGTAGTCGTCACCCGCGCGGCACGTCAGAAACAGACCGTCCTGGGCGTCCCAGACGACACCGTGGGTGATCAGCAGCCACTCGTGACGCCAGTACGTGTTGAGCTCGTGGTCGTCCTCGCCCTCCTCGCCCTCCTCGCCCTCCTCGTTCTCGTCGTTGTCGTCGTACAGATCCTCGACGTCCTCGCCGACGGACCGCAGGAACAGAGCGTTCGTCACGATGTCGGCCACGCCGGCGAACGGTCCGTTGAGCGCGAACACCGGCGCCCCCTCGCTCAGCTCGACACCGTCGTGGCAGCGCAGCGACGCCACCAGTTCGGGATGGAACGCCACCCCGAGCCGCTGCTCGGCCTCCGCAATCTCGCCAGGAGAGGCGGGCGGCCGCAGCAACGCCCGGCTCACCGGGGCGTGCTCCGAGAGCCAGGCATCGATGCGCGCCCACGAGTCTTCGACGGTCGGCGACGGAGGCGGCACGGCTGCGGAAGGGGTCGACGTCATGCGCTCACGATAGGAGCGACCACTGACAACACCGTCCGGTCGTCACCGGTGCGCGATGAACTGCCGGACCCGAACGGCAACCTGTCGGGCATCGACATTGGCGGACAACGACCCGGGTCCTGCCGTCAGCCGGCGGAGAAGTAGTGCCCGTTGTCCAAATCGTCGAGCAGGCTGGGCCGAGTGGGTTCCCAGCCGAGGGTCCGGCGGGTGATGAGGTTGGACGCCGGGTAGTTCTGCGTGACTATGTTCGCGAGGAACCCGAAGTATCCCGGCACCATCAGAACGTCCGCGGGAATGCTCACGGCGGGCAGGCCCAGGCGGCTGCCAATGGCCTCGGCGATCTCGCGGAGCGGGATGTTCTTGTCCTCAACCGCGTGCCAGTATTTGCCGGCCGGACCCTTCTCCAGCGCCAGGCGGAACAAGGAAGCGACATCGCGGGCGTGCACGGCGTTCCACAGGTTCTCTCCGTCTCCGGGGTAGCCGACGACGCCCTTCTCCTTCGCGAGCGCGATCAGCGTGGTGAGGAATCCGGCACTGTCGGTCGTGCTGTGCGCGATGTTGGCAATCCGTACGACCGAAGACCGCACTCCCCGCTCGGCGAGGCCGACTACGGCGGTTTCCACGACGTTGCGAGCCCGCAGTGTGCCCTTGTACTCATCCCCGCCGGGAAGGGCCGGGTCCTCTTCGGTGGCCGGCCGGCCCAGGTTCCCCGGCGACCCAATGCTCCCGGCCGCAACCAGCGGCTTTCCGGTTCCCTCCAGTGCCTCGCCGTACGCGAGCATGATCGGGAGCTCCGCGGCGGCCACGGCGTCGATCCCGCCGGACGGAAGTAGGTCCTGCCGGTGCGCGAGATGGATGACGCCGTCGGAGTCCGCGGCCCCCTCCTTGAGCCCCTCGAGGTCCTGGAGGTCGCCGCGACGCACCTTCGCGCCCTGCGCGGACAGCGCCGCCGCGGCGCTGTCCGACCGGGCCAGGCCGGTGACCTCGTGCCCGGCGGCGATGAGCTCGGGGATGACGTACGAACCGGAATGGCCGGTCCCGCCAGTGACGAAAACGCGCATGCGACTGTCCTTGTGAGAATGAGTGGAAGGGCTGTGCTTCTCGGCGCGAGCGCGCTCAGTCGAGAATGTTGATGCCGAGGAAGAAGTTGGTGTGATTGACGGAGTGGGCGACGAGGCCCAGCATCAAAAGGGCCGCGTTCTCCAGTGTCCGCGCCATGGGCAGCTTCCCGGTATCCATCGGACGCATTCCCAGACTCTCGATAAACTCCGAAACGAGTGTCTTTGCCTGCGCGTCGTCGCCGGCGATGAACACGTCCAATGGGCGACCCTCGGCAGGACCCGCGGCCAGAACATGGGAGTACAGGGTGTTGAACGCCTTGACGACATGCGCGTCGGCGGGGGCGGCCTTGGCGATCTCCTGCGCGCCGGAACTGCCCTCGGGGGTGACAAAGCCCGTGAAGTCGGCGTTGACGGGGTTGGTGATGTCGATCATCACCTTGCCGCGCAGTGCGTCCCCGTACTCGCCAACCACCGCCGCCGCGCTGCCGTACGGCACGGCGAGGATGACGATGTCCCCGGCCGGGACAGCTCCGGCCGCCCCCACAGTGGCGCCGTCGAGAGCGGCGGCCAATTCCTTGGCTTTGGCCGGGTCGCGGCCGATGATCTCGACCGCGTGGCCGCCGGCGAGCGCCCGGCCCGCGAGAGCGCCGGCCATGTTCCCCAGGCCGACAATGCTGATGCTGCTCATGGAGTGCCTGCTTTCTGAAGCTGGATGGGACGCCATGCCCACCCCGTCGTCGTTCTGATTCCGGGCCTGCTGTGAATTCTCGATGTCGAATTCTCGTACCGAATTAGCTCCGGCCCATCAGGTACCTATTAAAAGTGCCATTGGCCTGCGTGGGTGTCCAATACTTCTTTCAGGCGTTGCGATACCCTGGAGGCATCGCCGGACCGGGAGGCTCCATGGATCTGGACCTGCGCAAGTTGCGCTACTTCGTCGCCGTCGCCGACAGGCTGCACTTCGGCCGCGCCGCCGACGAGCTGCACATCGCGCAGCCTGTGCTCAGTCGGCAGATCCGCGCGCTGGAACAGGATCTCGGCACCCCGCTGCTGACAAGGGACAGCCACGGCGTGGCGCTGACCGACGCCGGTAGGCAGTTGCTGACCGACGCCGGCCCGCTGCTGGCCTCCGCGCACGCGGCCCGCCGCAGGGTGACCGTGGCCGCGCGCGGCGGCCAGCGCCTCATGGTCGGCTTCCGGGCGGGCATCGCGGTCACCCCAGCGGTACGGCAGTTCGCCACCCGGCACCCGAGCGTGATCGTGGACATGCAGCAAATCGAATGGGACGACCAGGCCACGATGCTGCTCGACGGCCGCATCGACATCGGCTATGTGCGGCTGCCCATCGACGAGGCCGGCCTGCGCCTCACTCCGCTGTACACCGAGTCGCGGGTGGCGGTGCTGCCCGCCGGCCACCGATTGGCAGGCCGGGAGCAGCTCACCGAGGCGGACCTGGCCGGCGAGCCGCTGGTCTGGCATGCGGACCCGAGCACGCAGCCCACCAGGCGCCCGCATCCCAACGCCGGATACCTGGTGCGCGGGGTGCACGAGACGCTCGAGCATGTCGCGGCCGGCCGGGGCATCTCGTTCCTGGCCCGTTCGGCGACCCTGTTCTACTCACATCCGGACGTCAGCTATGTGCCCATCCCGGATCTGGCGCCCGATCAGGTGTGCCTCGCGGTGGCGGAGTCGCGCACCTCGCCCGTGGTCGACGACTTCCTCACCGCGGCTCGGACGACGGCCGAGATCACGGCAGAATGTGGGAACTACGAAATGTGGCAGCTTGGAAGCGGTGCCGTTCCCAAGCAGGGTTGAGCCCGAAAGGTCACTCAACGAGAGCTACACCCATGTCAGATAGTCGCGTCGGCGCCGGGCGCGGACGAGCCGTTCGACCAGGAGGGCGACGGCGGGGGAGTAGGACGTCCCGGACGGCTTGCCCTGTCCGAGGCGGGCGAGTTGGCGTGATGTGACGGCCTGGAGGGCTGCGGCCGCGAGCGCCTTGTTCCGGAGCAGCGTACGGGGCGCGGTGGCCTGTGCCTCGCGCCCGGCAAGCCATTGCCTCGGCAGGGTGGGGTCGATCGCCAGCGCCGTGGCCATGCCTGCCATGGCGACTCCGGAGTCGAGCACCTGCTGGGCGACCGCGCGCCGCCGGATCCCTCCGGTCAGCAGCAGTGGCAGCGGCGAGGTGGCGAGGAGCTGCTTGGCGAGTACGAGGAAGTACGCCTCCCGGGCGAGGGTGCGGCCGTCGGCGGGGGAGCCGGCGGTGGCCAGGCTCTCGATGCTGCCGCCGGACAACTCGACCAGGTCCGCCCCCACATCGGCCAGCATCTTGATGACGTCACGTGCGTCGTCGGTGTCGAAACCGCCGCGCTGGAAGTCCGCCGAGTTCAGCTTCACGCCCACCGCGAAGCCCGTGCCGACGCGCTCGCGCACCGCGCCCACGACATCGAGCAGCAGGCGGGCGCGGTTGTGCAGGCTGCCGCCCCAGCGGTCGTCGCGCCGGTTGACCAAGGGGGAGAGGAACTGGGAGAGAAGGTAACCGTGGGCGGCATGGATCTCGACTCCGTCGAACCCGGCCTGCCGGGCCCGCCGCGCGGTCACGGCGAAGCGCTCCACCGTGTCGTCGATGTCCTGGGCGGTCATCGCCCGGGGGGTCGGGTACATGCCGGACAAGCCGCCGAGATCGATCGGTACCGCGGAGGGCGCCCAGGTGGTTTTGGCGAGGTCTTTGGGAATGACCCGCCCGGGGTGGTTGATCTGCATCCAGATCCGCCCGCCCGCCGACTGGCCGGCCGCCGCCCAGTGCCGGAAGGGTTCCAGCGGCGTGTCATGTTCCAGGACGACGTCGCCGGGCTGCGCGACCGCCCTACGGTCGATCATCACATGTCCGGTGACCAGGAGCCCGGCACCTCCCGCGGCCAGACGGCGGTAGAGCGTGCGGAGCGCGTCACCGGGCAACTGCCCCGGCGCGGCGAGCAACTCCTCCATCGCGGCCTTCGCGATCCTGTTGGGCAGTACAGAGCCGTTGCGAAGGCGCAGCGGCTCGCTCAGCAGGGTCATCACTTCTCCCGCGAGGCGATGGAGTCGAGTTCGCCGAGTTCGCCGACGTCGGCGGCCTCGGCGAAGCCGGCCTTGCGGTTGAGGCTGCCGGTGAGGCGGGCGACCGTAGTGCGGGGAAGCAGCCGGGACGCCCAGACCCCGGCCCGCTGGGAGGCACGCCCGGGGAAGGAGAGGGACCGGCCGCGTGCGAAGTCGTCGAGGGTCCCGGCGGCCACGTCGGCGGGGGAGTCCGTGCTCTTCGGGTTCATGGAAGCCGTCGTACCGTCGAAGAACCCGGTGGCCGTGGCCCCCGGATGGGCGGCCATCACGCGTACGCCGGTACCTCGGACCTCCTCGGCGAGCGCCTCGGTGAAGGAGAGCACGAACGCTTTGGTCGCGGCGTAACCGGCCTGGTACGGCATGGGCTGGAAGGCGGCGGTGGAGGCGACGTTGACGATACCGCCGTGCCCGCGTTCGACCATGCGGGCGCCCAGGAGGTGCACCAGGCCGATCAGCGCGGTGACGTTCACGTCGACGGACTGAAGGGTGGGTTCGAGGGGACGTCCGAGGAAGGGCCCCACGGCCCCCACCCCGGCGTTGTTGACCAAGAGGTCGACATCCAGGCCGAGTTCATCGACGGCGTCGACCACCGTCCGCGGGGCCCGCCGGTCCGAGAGGTCCGCGGCGATCACATCGACGCGGACGGAATGCGCCGCCCGGAGCTGCCCGGCAAGGGCATGGAGCGCGTCGGCCGAGCGGGCGACCAGGATCAGGTGGGCGCCTCGGGAGGCGAGTTCCCGTGCGTAGGCCTCGCCCAGCCCCTTCGACGCGCCGGTGACCAGGGCGGTGGTATGCGTGTAGTCGTGCATGAGTGAGTGCTTCCTGTCCAGCGCCGCGGGCAGCCCACAGCACAAACGGAACGGCGACGAGAGGCCGATACTTCGAGTCTCGAAACAATATACACTTCGAGACTCGAACCAAAAAGGCTAGGATGAGGTCATGACGCGAAGCACCCTCGAGGCGGCGGTGGCGGCGAACCACGAGCTCTTCCTGCAGACCAGCGACCGGGTCGAGACCGTCCTCGCCGAACACGGCCTGACCCAGGCGACCGCCCATGCCCTCTGGGCGATCGACCCGACCGAGGCACCCCCCTCGATGAAGCAACTGGCCGGCCGCCTTTACTGCAACGCCCCCAACCTCAGCTTCGTCATGAACCAACTCACCGGCCGAGGCCTCGTCGAACGCTCCGCCGACCCCGCGGACCGCCGCTCACGCGTCGTGGCCCTGACGGAGAACGGCCGACGCGTGCGGTCCGCGATCATCGAGGCGACCCTGGCCCTGTCCCCCTTCGCCCGACTGTCGGCCGAGGATCTGCGCGAGCTGGTGAACCTCCTGGGCAAGGCCCTCGAACCGCCCGAGGGCCCGGCGTAAAACCAGGCGAACCCCCGACCCCCGACCCCCGAAGGTTGGAGGTTGTCCGACGTGCGAGAAGACGTCTGCTGTCTGGTGATGCAGCTCGTCGACTGGACGGGAGTGTGCAGTACGCGGGGTGGCATGCGCCCGATGCGGGGCTGGGGCAAGGTGGCGTCAACTCACGGTACGAGTAAGGCCGTTGTCCCTATAGTGGGCCGTGAGGGACGGTCGGCGCCGACTGGGGGAGGTTCTGTACGGACTCCTCCCGCCGGGACTCCGGGCGGGAATCACGGACCACGTCGTGAGGGGACGGCATGACGGCGACCGCGTCATCGGGCGGGACACCGGAACCCAGGCCGAACGCCGTCGGTAACGCCACGGACGGCACCACGGACAGCACCACTTCGCAGCCGGCCGGGCCGAGCGGAGTCCCGGACGGGACCACACCGCCCGCCCTCGTGCCACCCCCGCCGTCGCGCCCCCCGGACGTTCCGCCCCAACCGTCGAGCGACCCCGACCCCGACCCCGACCCCGACCCCGACCCCGACGCGGGCAGCGGTGACGACGACGATCTCCGGACCGTCCTCCCGGAAGCGCTGGGAGTGCCTGCCGGATCCTCCCGGCGCAAGAGGAGGCTGTGGTTGTGGGTAGCGGCGGGGAGCGCTCTCCTCGGCGCCCTGGGCGGGGCACTGTTGGCCTACCTCATGATCGGGCCGAGCGTGTTCAAGGGGAACGACTCCAACAAGGAGTACGACGCCGACCAGCCGCCCTTCACCGTGTCCGTGCGGCCCGAGCAGAGCGAGCCCCGTGAATGGGCGATGGTGCTCGACCGGGTACTGACCGACGACGAAGCCCGGAAGATGCAGTCCCTGAAGGGCAGTTCGGACGTCTTCTCCTACCTGCAGTCACTGGGTGGCCGCCCGCTCGCCTACGCGCCGTTCCTGGAGCACGCTCCGAAGAAGTACATAGAGGAGCAGATCGCCAGCGGGCGCATGGAACTCTCCGACACGTTCAGGATGACCGTGCTCAGCGCCCGGCAGTACTCGGTGACCATCAACGACTGGGAGGTCACCGACCTCACGTGCCGGGAGAGCACCGCGCGGACGGTCGTCGCCCTCCCGCCGCAGGGCGGAGTCGCCTACGAGGGCATCCGGCTCCATCTTCCGCCCCGAGCCGACGAACCGGTGCGCACCGATGACGACGAAGGTCAGGGCGAGCCCTATTTCACCACCGGCTTCATCGAGGTCGGGAACGGGCAGTCCTCGAGCGGACTCCGCGCGGAGGTGATCGCGCCCCCTGGGCAGTCGTGCGAGTGGGGAATCAAGGTCCACTACAACGACATCCACGTGCCGGGAGGGCGCTGGGTCCAACTGAAGGACGACAAGGGCGGACCGCTCCGCATCCGCACGGATTCCGTCCCGGCGAACCCAAGGCAGAGCTGGGTCTTCGGGTCCGTTCCCTGGACTGCGTGCCACGAGAAGCCGGGGGAGGCGATGTGCTCCCTGCTCTGAGGGGCAAGGCGGCCGTCCTCGTTGCCGTGCTGGCCGTGCTGTGCGTGCCGGGTTGCAGCGGCCCGTCGTCCGAGGAGAAGGAGCCGGATCCGGGCCCCTCGGCGCCCTACCGTGGCAATCGCGGATACGCCCTTCCGGACAGCCCGTTCACCCGCGAGGGCACCGTCGTCACCGCGACGTGCAGCATGGGCGCACGGTACGCCGGTGTCTCGGTGCAGGCCTGGGATGCCGAGCGGTGGGAGGTGCGTGAGGAGCGTGTCTTCCCCATCCCGGCCGATGCCGCGTTCACGAACTACCCGGGGGCCAAGGCGGTCAACAGTCCCCTGGTGGACCTCTGCGGAGCCGGCCCCGACAGTCCCTCGCCCTACGCCGTGGACGATCTGGAGTACGTGACTCCCCGGGTCCGTGCCCTGTTCGACCTGGCGTTCACGCGCATGGCCGTGGTGCTCCGGGATCCCGACGGCGAGGCCACTCACGCCGGCTTCGTGGAGAGCGGCGCGGACCTCGACGAGTTCGTGCGCCTGGGCGATGCGACGCGGGACGACGAGCAGAACGCCGTGATGTCGCCGGACGGGCGTGCCGTGTGGTTCACGTACACGACAGCGGCCGGCGAGCACAGGATCGGCTCCCGGTCGGCGAAGGGGGACCACCGGTTGTCGGACGAGGGCCCTGCGACCGGGCACGAACTTCCGCTGGCCGTCTCCGGGAAGCCCGCGCATGCCGTTCAGGCGAACATGGTCCGTCTCGCTCCGGGGGGCCGGCGGCTCACCGGCACCGTGCCGAAGATCTTCGGGAACGTCTTCGACACGCTGGATTCCACGGGGCCGCTGACCGAGGCGTCGGCACGTTCGGCCGTCCTGCTCAGCGGGTGCGTCGGGATCGTCGGCTGGGTCGGTGACGAGCGGGTGCTGTGCCGCGACCGGTCCGGCTCCTTCCGGACGGTGGACGCCCGTTCCGGTCGCGCGGAGGGGGCCACGGTCGCCGTGGTCCGTGAGGGCGACGGGATGGTCGCCGAGGGAATGGTGGTGTCGGCGGACGGGGAGAGGTTCGTTGCCTCCGTTCACCTGCCCAACGACCGGTATGGAGCGCGGGGTGGTCGAGCCGACTTCAGGGTGGTGTCGACCTCGGGGGAGGGACCCGCGACGCCCGTCTCCCATCCGTCCCTGAGCAACGGCACGGTGTTTCTGGAGTGGTGGTGAACCGCACGGGACGCCTTGTACAGGCAGGTGCCGTACGGGGTGCCGTACGGGGAGTGTGTGGAGCATCGAACGCACCATCTTCATGGAGGTGGGGACATCCCGACTGATGCGGGACGAATGCCATGCTTCTCATGGCCGACCCTCTGTACCCCCTGGCCCCGGACGAAGATCTCCCCGATTTAGGGACCTACAACGCCATCGGCACGATGCTGCTGCCCAACTCCCGTGCCGATGGGAGCGGGGGGTTCTTCGCCACCTGCTGGTTCATGGTCATCCTGCCGGTAGTCCCGCTCGGTCGGTACTACGTGCGGCAGACCGGGTACAGCGATGAGAGCGGGCTCTTGTCCATCAGGACGACCACCCGCTACGAGATCGTCGGCAGGTCCCGGGTCCGCTGGATCGAGGTCGTCCGGACCTGTCTGGTCTGGTGGATCGTCATGCCGGCCGTCTTCGTCGGGCCCAGCGTCGCCGCCGCAGTGGGCTGGGAGGACGAGAACGCCGGGCTCTACGGCATGTTCGTCTCCGTAGGGCTCGCTTTCCTGCTGTTCACCTTGCTCTTCTTCTACGGGAAGTACTGGAGACCCGTCCGTGAAGTCCGCTGGGCCGAAGCCGCGGCGGGCGGGACGGACGGCCGACGCTGGCAGGGATTCGCCTCGATGCTGCAGCTTGCCGTCCTCATCGGGCTGCTCGGCTTCTTTGCGGGCGTCGTGATCCTCTTCATCGCGATGGCCATGGGCGAACTCCCGACAAACCTCGACCCCGAGCCGAATCCGTACGTCCATACGCTGCTCCACCCCGCGACCCTGTTGGCTGGACTGCCCGTGGTGACGGGCATGGTCACTCTCGCCATACTCGCGAGTCGCCGCCGACGCTGAGAAGGGCGGGGCCCGCCGGCCCGGACTGCTGCGTGAACGTCCGTGCGGCGGCGGGGAGCTGGGGGTGGTTGTGCTCATGAGATCAAGGTGGCGGACGCGCGGAGCGTGTTCCAGAGGTGGGCCGCGTACGCAGAGTTACCGTACGGATGCCTACGTGCATGTTCCGAGTGTCGGGCACCCATATCAGTGTCGGAAGCTGTACCACGTGCGGATCAGGCAGCCTCGGACACGTCTTGATCAAGGTCATGGACGTGGTCGTCACACGGATGTCGATATTACCATTGGGTTCGCGTTGATCTGGAGGTGTCTTCGGCGATGGGCGTCAGGTCCGTTGTGGGCAACAAGAAGGTCGCAGCCGTACTGGTGGTGGTCGGCGTTGTGGCGGTGGGCCTCGGGACGAGTGCGGCCGTGAACACACCGGAGGACACGGGGGGCCCTCTGGAGCACAGGTTCGACAAGTCTCCGCAGGAACTGCGCGAATACTGGACGCCTGAGCGCATCAAAGAGGCGAAGCAGAACGGCCTGTGAGGCGAACCGTCTGGAAATGTTTGCCCGGAGTTGCCGCGACTTGACGGTACGTTAGGACTGCTGCTCTTCTGGCACCGTTGTCGAAGCGGAGGGGCGCTGGTGAGCGGGTCGGATCTGAGGGCGCTGTTCCGTTCGAACGATCGCGAAGTCAGGGCGGTCGACTACTTCGCGGACAGGCGTGATGAGTGGGACTCGGTGGCGCACAGCCTCTCCCATCTCGTCCATACCGTCCGTGCCGACGGCTTCGACGTCCAAGACCTTGAGGCGCCCCGCAGTAACGTGCTCACGTTCTACGGTGTCGGTGGCATCGGCAAGTCGACGTTGTCCCGGTGTGTGGCCAGGCACCTGTCAGTAGGACTTCCGGTCGAGGGTCACTGGCCGCCGCTGGACGAGGGAATCGGCCCTGTTATACCGGCGCGCGTAGACTTGTCGCGCGATTCCGGCGTCGATTTCGAGTCGCTGGTCCTGGCCGTCCGGCTGGCCGCGGCGGAGATCGGACAGCCGATGCCGACGTTCGATCTGGCCCTGCAACGGTACTGGGAGCACAACCATCCCGGTGAACCGCTCGACGAGTACGTCCGTCGCCGTACCCGGTTGAGTTCCCTCCCTGGCGCTCGGAACCTGTCCGGACAGATGCAGTCGGCGTTGGCGGACGTGGCGCAGGCGGTGGCCCTCCCCGGCACGATGGGCCAGGTGGTCGGCCAGGGATTACGGACCGTCGTCCGTGCCTTGAGAGAACGGCATCATCGAGTCAGGGCGCTGGCGGAGTGCAGCCGCTTCGCCGATCTTCTGGAGGCTGCGCCCGACCACGATGCGCTCAGCTATTACCCGCACCTGCTGGCTTGGGACCTGGCGAGCCTCCCCGCAAAGCACCGGGCGACCCTGGTGGTGCTCCTTGACACTTTCGAGGACGTGGGGGACCGGGTGCACCGTGATCTGGAACGTCTTGTCCAGCGGGTGGTGTGGCTGATGCCGAACGTCTTGTTCGTCATCACGGGCCGCAATCGTCTCCAGTGGGACGATGCGCGACTCGAGGGTCAGCTCGACTGGGCAGGCCCGGAGTGCTGGCCCCAGCTTGTTGGGGGCACGACGCGGGAGCCCCGGCAGCACACGGTCGGCTATCTGTCCGCCGGTGACTGCGAGACGTACCTGTCACAGCGCCTGACGCGTGACGGCCGACCGATGATGGACGACGCGACCCGGCATCTGATCACGGCGAACTCGCACGGCCTGCCGCTCTACCTCGACCTGGCGGCGATGCGGTTCCTTGATCTGTACCGTCGGTCGGGGAACGCTCCTGCTGTGCACGACTTCAACTTCGACTTCCCCGCTCTGGTCGCCCGGACCTTCCGTGACCTGTCCCCAGAGACGCGACGCGTCGTACGGTCCGTCAGCCTCCTGGACACCTTTTCCGTACCGCTCGCCTCCGCCGCGGCGGGCTTCGACCACGATGCTCCGGCTCAGAACTTGGTGGAACGGCCGTTCGTCGACCATGATCCTGGCGCTCCGTGGCCCTACCGCCTGCACGCCTTGGTCCGGGACGCCGTGCGGGAAGCGGACTCGACCAGCGACGACCGGTGGACGAGCGCCGACTGGCGGCGGGCCGCGCAGCGCGCCTTCGACGCCCTCGGCCGTGAGGACAAGTCCCACCGAGCGCGCTTGGTCTCAGCTCTTCGCCAAGGCCTGGCCCTGGCCCACCAGTTCGCCCTTCCGCTCGGCTGGCTGGAGGACGCCGCCTTCCAGTACGTCGACGACTTCGTCTGGGAGCCCATCGAGCCGCCTGCGGAATTGATGAACAGCGGCACGCCGACCCCGGCGCAGGCACTCGCCGTGACGCTTTCCGCCATCGCCCAGCGGCAGCGACGACATCGCAGCAGCACTGCACAGCAGCTTCGCGACGTTCTGCAATCCGGTGTTCTGCCGCCCGGTCTGGAGGAACTGCCGCGCTACTTCCTGGCCGAGTGCGAGCGGGATCTGGGCAACTTCCAGGAATCCTTGAACGGGATGCAGCGTGTCGCCGACCTGGGCGGCCGGCTCGCCGCGACAGCCCGTCGGGGGCTGATCCATCTCGCCCGGCGGATCGGCAACTTCCCGCAGGCCAGGGAAGCGGCATTTCATCTGGGAGCGGAGGGGCGCCAGGACCGTGTTCTCGGCGACCTGTGGTGGCCGCAGGGATCCATCGCCTTGGCATGCTCCGCCTACGCAGTCGGCCGTGACCAGGCTCTGGCCGCCGGACAGATCGGTGAAGCCGCCCTGTCGCAAGCCTGCCTCGCTTTCGCCGCGGCCTTCCAGGACCGCCCCCGGGCAGCCGAGCAGATCGCCCGGGCCGACGAACTGCTGGCAGGCGTGTCGATCCGATGGGCCGAGACGCACAACCGCATCGCGGGGCTGGTGAGGGACGCGGGCATCGCACGCGACCTGCCGGAGCGCTCGGAGGCTGTAGCCACTGAGGCGGTGGAGGCCGGACTGACGTCGTCCATTGCCTACGTCCGCTTCGCCGAGTGCCTGCATGCCGTCGTCATCGGTTCCTCGGAGGCGCTGGCCCAGGCACGGCAGCGCCTGACAGAAGACTGTGTCAACGGGGTCGAGTTCGCGTACCTCGCCGAACTGACCTACCTCATGGCTGACGAAGAGCCGCCCGCCGGTCTTCCGCGTGGCGCATGGCTGGACACCACCACTCAGGTGCGGGCACGCTGGGTCGGCCTCGTCGAGGACCGCCGACGCGAGTCAGCAACAGCACGTCAAGGAGCTTGAACCAGGTGGCTCACTACACCACAGCCGACCAGATCGACCTCATGGCCGTCGCCCGCAGGTACGGGCTGACAGGCGCGTCCATCGCCCCGCTCTCCGGTGGTGCCGCGAACTCCAGTTTCCGGCTCGGCTCAGAGCAGGGAGAGTACGTGCTGACCTCGCTCGACAACCACGACGAGGAATCCGCGACCATTCTTGCCGGCCACACCCAGGCCCTCCACGGGCTCGGTCTGCCAACCAGTGAGGTCGTCCCGGCCACGGACCGCTCACTCATCGTCCCGATCGGCGCCCGCCTCCTCGTTCTGAAGAAGTGGATCGCCGGCGCCGTGCAGCAACCACTGCCGCTCGCTCTCCTCTCCGAGGCGGGTGACCTCCTGGCCCGTCTGCACGCCCTTGCTCCCAATGCCGAAGGCCTGGACGATGTCCCCGTCGGAGCCCGCCGCCTGTCCCTGGAACAACTCGCCGCGATTCCCGGTTTCGACGACCAGGATTTCGCTCAGTGGCTGGCGTCCCGACTCGGCCGCGTCCGCGACGCCGAGGCCGACAACCTTCGCGCACCCTGTTTGATCCACGGGGACCTCTTCGACGACAACCTCATCGTTCGGGACGACGGCGGACTCTCCGTCCTGGATTGGGAGACGATCTCCATCGACGACCCCCTGCTCGACCTGGGCATGGCGGCTGTCGGCCTTGCCCAGGACGAGGCCGGCCTGCTGGCCACCGAGCGTCTCCACGCCCTTCTCGACGGCTACGAGAAGAGCCGCCCCCTCACGGCAGTGGACCGTGCGATCCTCCCCCTCGAGATGCACGCGGCACTGATCATCGCGTTCCACCGCTACCACCGCCACAATGTGCGATTCCCGAACCCGGAGAGGGCGACGTACCACCGAGCGATGGTTCGGTTCACCGAGTCGGTGGCCCACCGCGTGTAAGACCCTCGGCGATCCCTGCATCGCTCTTGGCCTCCTGAGGGATCGGCTGCTTCGTCAGGGCCATCGTGTTCTCCAACAGGGAGTGCAGCACCATCGGTTCGCCACTCGCGGTGCGCGCGGCCTCGGCGTACGCTGGCACGTGCTTGCCCTCGACGTAGCTGCCGCTCTGCCTGATCAGTTCCTTGCGGCGGGCGACCCAGGCGGGCCAGTCGCTCCTGAGGTAGGTCTCGAGGCCGTCCTCGAAGACCGTGTACCGCGCTTCGGACTCCGTCGAGAGACGGGCCGGAGCGCGAAGGCCCATGTAATTGAAAAGCTTTTCATTCTTCGCGGCTGCGTCCCGAAGGTTCTCCGACTTCTTGTCGCTGTCGGGAGCGGCCTGGTTCTCGGGCCCGGTATAGGCGTCGAACACGAGATAGCAGTGCACGCCGAACCCAGTGAGGATGGCACGGCAAAGGGTGGCCGCGCTTCAGGGGAAGCCCCCGAAGCGCCGTCCCGCGCCTCCCGCCAAGTGAGTGGGAGCGCGCCTACACCGACGCGGGCAGCGCGGGGAACACGACCACCGAGCCGTCATTGTCGCGGGCGATCTCAATCGCCACATCTGTCGCGCGGCTGTCGACCACGACGCCTTCGCCCAACTGGTGAATCCGGTGTGCCGCACGCATCAGGCGATCGACTTCCGCGGTCGTGAAGACGGGCCGCAAACCGTGCGGGCGGGCCAGTTCCAGCGTCGACAGCCGGACCAGGACACGGGCGATGCCCGACTCCAGTTCGTCGAGGCGCTGCTGGTCGCGCTTGAGTGCACGGGCGAAGTTCTCGAAAAGGTTGCCAGCGTCGGTCTGGGCGTGCTCGACGGCTTGCAGGACGACGACCCGCCGCTTCAACGCGATGGCCAGAGTGGCGAGTTCGAGGTGAGCGCGAAAGACGCCGCCATGGTCGTCGACACCGGGGAACGACTTGGTCAGCGTCCCGAGATCGACGGCCTCGCCCTCGGGCAGCTTGTCGAGAGCGTTGTGCCACTGGGCAAGGCGGCGATCGGCGGCGCCCAGCGCCGAGTTGATGGCGTGCACCGCCGAGTCCAGCCCCAGCGAGACACCGGGCTTGCCCTGATCGAGCAGAATGGCGGTGGCTTTGTCGATGGCGTCGCGGCAGCCGTCGAGATTGCTGTGCTCGTGCTGGAGCTGCTGCTCCTGCAGTTGCTCCAGCAGTTCGGTGATGTGCTCGATGGCCCGCTGACGCTTTCCTTCGGCATGCGCGCTCACCCCCACCGCTACAGCCATGAGGACGAGCGGTGCGGCCACGGTGAGCACCGCGCTGCCGCCGACCGCCACACCGGCTGTCGCACCGGCCCCACCGACCGCTCCCGCCGTTGCCGCTTGACCGGCCGGCACGAACTTCGCGGTGCCGGCGATTTTCCCCGCCGAGTCCACAAGCGGGCTGTAGACGGACCCGGCCGTCCCCTTCGCCGCCATCGGGCGAACGAGGCCCTGACCGAACTGGGCGGCGACCTTCGCCGGAATCACCATGCGATACAGGCCTTCGCCGCCGGCTGTCGTCGCAGCCGCCGCAGAGGAACCCCGCGCCGACTGCGTGATGAGCTGCGACAGGTGCTGCGCCAAGGGACTCGCGACATCCAGTGGGATGCCTCGGCCGCGGTCGAGCTGGTCGGGCAGCGGGTGCACCTCAAGCGTGGCGATCGGCTCGTCGGCCAGGCCGGCCAGCACACCGCGCAGTTCAGCCAAGCGCTCGGCCGTCATCGGCTCGTCTCCGGTCAACGCGGGCACCCGGACGCCACCGGTCGCCAGCGTCCACACCGGAACGATCCCCTTGCGGTTGTCAGTCATTGTCTCCCCTAGATTTCCGGCAACAGCCTATGGCCGACATCCGACAAGAACCGCCTGAACCTCGTGTATGCGACTGCGGGCCTGTCGTCCCGGGGTGCCGAGGGCTCAGACGACGCTGACGCCCGCCTCGGTCAGGAAGGTGCTTGGTCTGCCCGACCAGGACACGGAGAGGCTGTCCCGTGCGCGCGTGCAGGCGACGAACAGCAGGCAGCGTTCGGACATCATGTCCGTCTCGTGCTGCTTGGGGTCCACCTCGGGCGGGGTGACCGCCTTCGGGAACGGCAGCGCCTCGTCATTGACGCCGATGACCGCGACACAGCGGAACTCCAGGCCCTTGAACGAGTGCATGGTGCCGACCCGTACGGCCGCCGCCTCGGCCGCCGCGGAGTCGCCGGAGGCGTTGCGCAGCGTGACCGCGGGGATGCCGGCGTCCTTCAGGTGCGCCACCGCCTTCGCGCACGTCTTGTTGAACCGGGCGCTCACTCCGATCTCCCCGGCGCCGACACCCGCCTCCGTCCATGCCCGCACCTGGGCGACGAGCGTGTCCAGCTCGCTCTCCTCGGTCGTCGCGGCATGCACGGTCGGCCCAGCCCCGTGCAGGGCGGAGCGGTAACCCAGCAGCGTCTCGTTGCGGCCCTCGTCCTCCAGTTGGGCGATGGGGCGCCCGACCAGCAGGGCCGTGGACCAGCGCAGGATCTCCTGCGTGCTGCGGTAGTTCTTGCGCAGCTTCACCGACCGCCCGGTCACTTTGATGCCGAGCGACTTCAGCGACACCTTCGAGTCGTAGATGCGCTGATGCGGATCGCCCGCGATGAACAGATCGTCCGGGCGGGCCGGAACGGCGGCGCGCAGCAGCCGCCACTGCGCCGGGTGCAGGTCCTGCGCCTCGTCCACCACCACGTGCCGGTAACGAGGTCCGGCCTCCTCCAGGAGCCGCGCCGCCTCCACACACGTCTGCAGCCAGGTACGGGCCCCGTCCTCGGCCAGGCCCGCCGTGAACCGCTCCACGGTCTCCCACACAAGCGGCCGCTCGGCCGCCGACAGCCGGCTGCCGCGGCCGCGCCGGTCGGCCGCCTCGTACTCGGCCAGGGTCCTGATGCCCTGGGCCAGGACGACGTGCCGGTACTCCTGGGCGAGGAACTGCGCGCTGCCGGTGCAACCCGTCGACTTCGCGGCCCTGCCCCAGCGGCTCACCTCCTCGTTGCTCATCAGCGGACGCAGAGCCACCGCGTCCGGCGCCTCCGCGACGACACGGCTGGCGAATCCGTCCACGGTCACGATGTCCACGCGCTCACGCAGAGCGGGATCGTCCACCAGGGATTCCAGGCCCGCCCGGAGCGCGTTGACGAGCGCGTTGGTGTACGTCGTGACGAGAACCCGGTCACCGTCGCGCAGGTGCCCGAGCAGGTGTTTGACCCGGTGCAGCGCGACGACCGTCTTCCCGGTGCCCGGCCCGCCCGTGACTTGTGCGGGCCCGGAGTACGACGCCCGGTAGGCCACCTTCCGCTGGGAGGGATGCAGGAAGACCCGCCAGGCGGCGAAGGGCTTCTCGAGGATGTCCCACAGCTCTTCGGAGGCCTCCACCAGCGCGATACGCGCCCGGCTGTGCCGGATCGCCGTCTCGTAGTCGCCCGTGTCCACCGGCTGCGTGGACGCCTGGAGGGCGGGCGCCACGATGTCCTGCCACACCTCCTCGACCGTGCACCCCTCGGCGAGGTACTGCAGCACCTCCCGCTGGTCCTGCGGCAACAGCGGCGCGAAGACCTCCAACTGCTCCTTGTCGACGAGCGACCGGGCCTGCCGCAGCGTCTCGGCATCGATGCCGAGCGCCGCGAGGTCCCCGTCGGAGAACTTCGCGAACAGCCGCGCCTTCGGCGAGGTCCGCGCCACCCGCTCGTACGCCGGCGTGATCTCGTCCAGGGTGGCCGCGTCGCGGATCTCGACGGCCCGGGTCACCGTGTTGATCGTGGACTTCTGATTCCTCGCCCAGGCGATGGCCTTGTCGTGCTGCATGACCCGCAGCAGGACGAACGTGTCCCCGGTCGACGGGGCCAGCACGACACCGCGCCAGAACTGGTCGATACGAATGGTCCGGATCTGCCGGTCCTGCGGATTCGTGAGGCTCTCCAGCTTCAGCCCCGGGTCCTTGAAGAGCTGGTCGAGAGTCAGCCTGTGGAACTTCTCCCAGGCATCGAGCACACCCTTCCTGACCGGAGGCTGAAGCTTGGGGAGTTCGGCGAAGAAGCCGATGTCGAAGGCGAGCTGCGGCATGAAGCGATCCTAGCGATCCTGTGGGCCGGGAAACGTCGAGTACGGGCGGTTGGGGAGACTCAGGCGGGCGGGCCGGAGGCGTCGCCGTCCAGGTCCAGCCGGATCACCGCCAGCGTGTCGGCCACCTCGGCCGTGAGTTCGTTGTCCGGACCGAACACCAGGCACAGGTCCGCGTGCAGTGGGTTCAGGACGGCGTACGCCTGCGCCGCCCGCCCCTGCGCGAGCAGCAGCATGCCGATGTCACGGCGCAACTCCACGGCGTTCTCGCTCATGTCGCCGTCGACCGCCCGTATGGAATCCAGTACGTCCTCCAGCCCGGCCAACGCCTCGGTCACCCGGCCCAGTTCGCCACGGCAGCGGGCCGCCTGCGCCCGGCAGTCCAGTGTCGCCTCGTTGTGCGGACCGGACACCCGGGCGAACGCGTCGGCCAGCCCCTCGAACTCCGGCAGCGCGGCCCGGTGATCACCCGCGAGCTGACGGCTGAACGCCCGGCGCCTGCGCAGCGCGAGGACCGCCCTGCTCTCCGAGCCGAGCACCCGCCCCGCCGCCTCGATCATCTCGCCGACCACCTCGGCGGCCTGTGAGAACCGGTCCTCGTCCCACAGCGCGGCGCAGTGGTCGTGGACCTCGCGGATCTGCTCCCGCAGTTCCTCGCGCTGGGCGGGCGGCAGCGCCGGCGCGGGTGGCTCCGCCGCGTGTTCGGCGTCGCCGGGTGCGGTTGGCTCCCCGCCCGTGGCTCCGGCGCGCGAGCGGGGCGCGAACGGGCGGCGGAACACCCCGGTCGGGTCGGGTACGCCTACCGGGCCCGTCTCACCCGGCAGCGACCCCTCCGAATCCTCCACGCCGTCAGGCTCGTCCGCCGGTGACGGCAGGAAAGGCCGCAGCCGCTCGTACACCGCCTGTACGTCCACCGGGCGCGCCTCGGGAGCCTTGCGAAGCAGGTCCTGGACCAGCACCTCCAGCTCCGCCGGCACCTCCGCGCGCAGCTCCCGCAGCGGCGTCGGTGTGGCGGCGATGTGCTGGGACATTAGCTGGTACTCGCTGTCTCCGGCGAACACCGGCCGACCGCACAGCAACTCGTACAGCACGCATCCCAGTGCGTACAGATCGGTACTCGGCGTGACCCGTGCGCCCCGCACCTGCTCCGGCGCCATGTACTGATACGTTCCGATGGGACTGCCGGTGGCCGTCAACTTGGTGACGTCCGTGCGCAGGATGGCCGCGATGCCGAAGTCCAGCACCTTCACCGTGCCGTCCCGGGCCACCAGGATGTTGCTCGGCTTGAGGTCCCGGTGCACGACGGGAACCTCGTGCGCGTACGACAGCACCGTGGCGACCTGCGCCGCCACGGCCACCGCCCAGGCGACGGGCAGCAGTTCGTCCGGATGCACGTAAGCGGTCAGCGGTACACCGTCGACCAGCTCCATCACCAGGAACAGTTGCTCGTACGACTCGTCCAGGACCGCGTCGTACACCTGTGGCACACCAGGGTGCTGAATCCGCGCGGTGACCCGCGCCTCCCGCCGGAAGCGCTTCTCGAACTCCTCCGCCAACTGCGGCGACGTCACGGCCTGCGGGCGTACGAGCTTCACGGCGACGGGCCGGTCCAGTACGGCGTCGAAGCCACGCCATACGTCGCCCATGCCGCCATGATTCAGCGGTTCGAGCAACTCGTAGCGATCGGCGATCCGCCGTCTGTCCTCGTCCGGCACCTGGTCCCGCCCCGCCCCTCGTCGTCGCCGCCTGTCGAGCGCCGGATGCGGCGCAGGGGGACATTTTGGCCGGGACGGGACGGGGGAGTCCAGCCGGTGAGGGTGAGGCGACGCTCTACGGGATCGGGGGTGGCGAGATCAGGCCAGGCGCCGCGCACTCGGCCCAGACCGTCTTGCCGGGGCCGCCCGAGTCGCGCGGGCAGCAGCCCCACCGGTCGGCCAACGCCGCGACGAGCAGCAGGCCGCGCCCGTCCTCGCCGTCGGCCGGTGGCTGGGACAGCAGTGCGGGGAGGCGTTCCCCGCGCGTGTCGGTGACCTCGACGCGTACGGTTCCGGTCGCGGCGTCGGCCGTCAGGAGCAGGTGGAAGTCACGGCCGGCCACGTGCCCGTGGCGTACGGCGTTCGCGCACAGCTCGGCCGCGACGAGGGAGACGACGTCGTGTGCGTCGCTGCCGTACGGCACGCCCCAGGTGTCCAGCCGGTGCCCGCACATGCGACGGGCGAGGCGGGCGCCGCGCGGAGTCGAGCTGAAGCGCATCGCGAACCGGTGCACGGTGAGGGGGGATTGGGTTGCGGTCATGCACCTACGGTGGCGGCCGGTTTCCCACGGTGACCAGCGGTGACGCGCCGACGCGGGCCCTTCGTACGCGGCGGCGTTCGGCGGTGTACGGAACGGTACGGTGACCGGCCCGGAATCATTGTTCCAGTGGGCCCGTACGACACTGCGACGGACCCGGCCCCATCCAGATGCTGTTGGCCAATCAGTCGGACAACCGTCGCCGTCGCCTCCATGGTCCGGATCCTGGGATTGGACAGTTTGTCCCGGCGACACGCCGCCCAAGTGGCGCATTTGCCGGGACAAATTGTCCAATCACCGACCGCTATGGAGGCTGGGCCCGTCGCCGCTGTCCTCGAACACAACAGTCACCGCGACGCCTGGTGATCAGTAAGCCGCGTCGTGATCCGGTTCACCGTGTGGGTGGTTGTATTGCGATCATGTACTCACAGTGGCATGCCGTGGCCTAGCGTGACCAATGGTGACGCGCCGACGTGAACCCTTCGTACGCGGCGGCACCCGACGGTGTGCGGAGCGGTCCGGGGAGAGGCGTGAGACATGACGAGCGTGCGGGACGAAGAGGCTGGTCAGGGGCAGACGGTGGTACCGGCGCAGGGGGGCCGGAGGCCCGGGGACGAACCGGGGGCGGGGGTGGTGTGCGCGTTCGGACGGCAGTTGAAGCTGCTGCGGATCCGGGCGGGCCTGGAGCGGCCGGAGTTCGGGAAGCGGATGGGCTACTCGCCGGAGACGGTGGCCTCGATTGAGCAGGGGCGGCGGATTGCGCAGCCGGGGTTCATCGAGAAGGCGGATGAGGTGTTGGGAGCGGGGGGTGTGCTCAACGCCCTTAAGGAGGAGGTGGCTCGGGCTCAGTACCCCGCCTACTTCCGAGACATGGCGCGGTTGGAGGCGAACGCGCTGGGGCTGTGTGTCTATGCGGCCCATGCTGTGCCAGGCCTTCTACAGACAGAGGACTATGCTCGGGCGGTCTTCCAGATGCAGCGTCCGTTGCTGGATGACGACGTGATCGAACAGCGTCTGGTGGCGCGGATGATGCGGCAGAACATCTTCACGCGCCGCCCGGCCCCTCTGCTGAGCTTCATCATCGAAGAAGTGGTGTTGCGTAAACCCATCGGCGGACGAGCATCACTGCGAGGACAGTGGGAGCAGACTTTGCTCGTGGGGCAAAACCGCAACGTGGAGATTCAGGTGATGCCGACCGGCCGAGAGGATCACGCAGGCCTGGGAGGACCGTTCACCCTGATCGACAACGCAGAGGGGCGACGCCTGGCGTACACCGAGGTTCAGGACGATAGCCGCTTGTACGCCGAATCAGGCAAGGTCCGCGAGCTTGAGGCCAGGTATGGCATCCTCCGGTCACAGGCACTCACTCCCTGTGAGTCGCTGGCCTTCGTTGAGGAACTACTGGGAGAGAAATGACTGATCAGCCCACGGAGCTGGCTGTGCCAGAGTCGGCCTGGTTCAAGAGCAGTTACAGCAGCGGTGGCGGCGGGGAGTGCGTCGAGGTTGCTACACACCCTGGAGCTGTTCTCATCAGGGACTCGAAGCAGCCTGCTGCGGCCCGCCTTGCGGTTGGTGCCGACGCATGGGACGGCTTCGTGCGGATGGCTGCCAGGCGCTGACCTACACGAAGGGAGGAGCCCGGCGTCTACGCCGGGCTCCTCCCTTCGTCATGTGTCTCAGAAGTCGTCCAGACCTTCCTCGCTGCGGATCATGCGCCAAGCCGCCCGGCGCGCGCTGCGGTCCAGGTTGGACTTGAAGCCGCGGTCGGCGCCGAAGTAGCGCTTGCCAAGGGTGTCGACGGTGGACACGTGATCCATCATGTAGCCGTTGAACGCCTTGTCGAAGACGACGCCGAAGTTGTCCTCGTCGTTGACGACGGCGGCGGCGCGGACCTTCGGGTCGGCCTTGGCCGCGTTGAAGGCCGGGAGGACGTCCTCCTCGGTGAACTCCGTGCCGAACTTGGCGTTGAACTTGTCGATGAGTTCGGAGAGCAGGGACTTCTCCGCGTCCTTGGCACCGCCCGTGCCGTCGCCGAAGCCCTTGAGTTCGCCTGGGCCTTCGGGGCTGAGGGAGACATCGTGTTCGCCGGTCTTCGTGACGCGCAGGTGGCTGAGGTCGACCTCTCCTATGTCGACGCCGCCGTCGGCGCGTCGGGGGAGCCGGTTGAGGAGGTGGCGCCCGTAGAGGTGCAGGCGTTCCAGGTCGGGGTCCTGGTAGGGCACGATCTGGGCGAGGAAGCCGTACTTACGGACGTAGTCGTTGAGGTTGGCGCGGAACTCCTCCGCGGTCTCCACCTCGTCGTCTTCCTCGCTGTCCATGAGCTTGGTGAAGCGGATGACGGCGGGGGAGAGGAGCCGGTACAGCTCGGCGTGCAGCTTCTCCCACTTGGTCTGTGAGCCGCCGGCCTTCTGCTTCGCCTCGAAGTACGCGGTGGCGAACTCGTCCATGTCCTGTTCGGAGATGACAGGGGCGGACATGACGCGGCTCTGGGCGGTGTACAGGAGGTTGGGGTCGGAGGGGAGGGTTTCCGCCTCCTCGAAGTACGGGCGGAAGGCGTCCTGGATGTCCTCGGCCTCGTTGACGAAGTCCAGGACGGCGAGGTCGGCCTGGGACTTGCGCTCGGCGGTGCGGTTGAGGCGGGAGAGGGTCTGGACGGCGGAGATACCGGTCAGCTTCTTGTTGACGTACATCGTGGTGAGGAGGGGCTGATCGAAGCCGGTCTGGTACTTCTCGGCGACGACCAGGATCTTGTACTCCTGCTGGCCCTTGCCGCCTGCCTTGACGGCCTTGTCGTCGGCACGGGTGTACGCGAACGCCTTGGGCAGGCCGCTCTCGGACAGCCCGCCGTTCTCCTTGCTCTCGGTGGTCTCTTCCTCGTCGATGGTGAGGGAACCGGAGAAGGCAACGAGAACACCCAGGTCGGGGTACTTGGTGTCGTAGTCGCGGTCCTTGATGTAGCTCTTGATGGCCCGCGCCATCTGCACGGCGGACTGCCGGGAGGCCGTGACGACCATCGACTTGGCCCGTCCGCCGAGCCGACCGCGGGTGTGGGTCACGAAGTGCTCCACGATCACCATGGCGTGCTGGGAGACGGTGTGCTCGTGGGTGAGCGCGAACCGGGCGAGCAGGCCGTTCGCCTTGGAGGGGTCGACCTCCTTCTCGTCCGGGTTCTGGTTCACCAGCTTCCAGTACGTGTTGTATGTGACGTAGTTGCGCAGCGGGTCGAGGATGAAGCCTTCCTCGATGGCCTGGCGCATGGAGTACGTGTGGAAGGGCCGGTAGACCGCCTTGCCGTTCTCCGTGTCCTCGGTGCCGAAGAGTTCGAGGGTCTTCGCCTTGGGCGTCGCGGTGAAGGCGAAGTAGGAGAGGTTGGCGGCCTGGGAGCGTTCGACGGCCTTGGCCTTGAGCTTGTCGTCCAGAGTGACGGTGGTCGCGCCTTCGTCGTCCGAGTCGGAGTCCAGGCCGAGGTCCCGCAGGGCCGACTTCACGGCGGTGGCGGCATCGCCGGACTGGGACGAGTGCGCCTCGTCGATGACGATTGCGAAGCGGGTGCCCTTGATCTCGGTGGGGTTGCGCTTGATGTAGTCGAGCAGGGCCGGGAACGAGTGCAAAGTGACCGTGACGATCTTGCCGGTGTCCCGGGACAGGGCGCGGGCGAGTTGTTCGCTCTTCGCGCCGTGCTTCTCGTCGATCTTCACGACCAGGCCGTCGGTCTGCGAGAAGCTGCCGACGGTTTCCCGGAGTTGGGCGTCCAGGTTGCGGCGGTCGGTGATGACGATGACCTTGTCGAAGACGGGTTCGCCGGGCGTGATGCGGTTGCCGGCGAGTGCTTCGGGGTCGAGGGTGTTGCGGTCCGTGTCGGCGTGCAGGTCGCTCAGGCGGTGGGCCAGCCAACCGATGGTGTTCGACTTGCCGGAGCCGGCGGAGGCCATGACGAGGTAGTTCTGGCCGGTTCCGTGGGTGGCTGCGTGGGTGGTCAGCTTCTTGACCACGTCCCACTGGTGGTAGCGGGGGAAGATCGTGGACTTGGTCGTGCCGCCGCCGGGTGTCTTGTTCTTCTGCTGGTGCGCGAAACGCTGGAGGAGGTCCAGCCAGTTGTCTCGCTGCCAGACCTGGTCCCAGAGGTAGGACGTGGCGTACGTGCCGTGCGCGGTGGGCTCTGAGTTCCCGGCTCCGCCGGGGCGGCCGGGGCCGTTCGAGCCCGTATTGAAGGGCAGGAACTGGGTGCTCTTGCCCCGGAGCTGCGTGGTGACGAAGACCAGGTCTGGGTCCACGGCGAAGTTCGCGATCACTCGCCGCGTGAAGATCAGCTCGGTCGGGTCGCGGTCCGTCCGGTACTGCTCCTTTGCCTGCTCGACGCCCTGTCCTGTGAGCGGGTTCTTCAACTCGGCCGTGGAGACCGGTATGCCGTTCAGGAACAGGGTCAGGTCGAGACGGTGGCCCCAGTCTGCTTGCTTGGTGGCGTAGGGGAGTTCGCGGACCACGGTGAGGCGGTTGGCACGGTAGCCGTCGAGAACGGAGTCGTCGGCGACGAGGTTTGGCTTGAAGTAGGCGACGCGGAGCAGGACGCCGCGGTCCTTTACGCCGTTCCGGAGGACGTGCAGCAGTCCGTTGTCGGCGATGGCCCGGTCGAGGCGCTGGGCGAAGCCGCGCTGGGCCTCGTTGGCGTCGCCGTAGACGGTGCGGAGTTCGTGCCATTCGTCGGGCTGCGACTCGCCGAGGAACGTGAAGAGCTCGTTGGTGTCCAGGCCGAGTTCGGGGCTGTAGTCCTCGGGGTTCGCCTCACGCCACCCGCGTCCACGGAGGGCGGCGACGATGGCGGACCCGAAGGCGGACTCGTCGTGCACGGGGCTCATGTCGGTACTCCGTCCGTTACGTTGCGCCCGCTGGCGGTGGAGACGTCGAACTGGCCGGTTACGGCGGCGGTGATAAGGGCTTGGCGACGTTCGGCCAGCAGACCGAGTTGACGATCTAGCAGGCGCTGGAACCGTGCCTCGCGGTCAGCTCCGTTGTCGAGCTGCGCCACCAACTCGCGCTGAGTGCTGAGTTCGGGGAACGGGAACCGCTGAGGTCTAAGCTGTTCCCGTGTGAGGTGGGTCATCGTGCTGGTGTTGCCCTGCACTTGGAACACCCGGAGTCGTTCGGCAGCCACCAGACAGTAGTAGAGCCAACGGGGCAGCTCTTCGCCTCGGGACCTGATGCGGTGGAGTGCCTTCTGGTAGTAGATGTCCGAGATTTCTCCGCTCCATACGGCGGCTCGTCCTGGCCAGCTTCCGCCCTCATTGACGAGCAGGTCACCTGCCTGGAGGCGGTATCGGATTTGTTCCTCCGGCGGAAAGTCCATCATCGCCAGATTGTCGACGTCGATCCGGTCCCACTGGACATTAGCTACACGCAGATAAGGACGCAGGTGATCACCCTGGACGCGCTCCTGGTTAAGCATCTTGCCGAGCTCAACCTCGAAGTAGTGCGAGACAGCGCCAACGCGCCAATCAGCGGGGACGGTACCCAGCCAGTCTAGGCCGCTGTTCTTGCGGGCACCCTCTACGTGTGTGCCGCGTACTGCGTCGAACACGCGCCGGAAAGCGGCTTCCTTGATCAACATTCGCTGGTGCTCGTGCAGCTCGCGTAGTCGGTCTATGCGGGCAGTCTCGTCGTCGAGGAAGTCGGCGATGCGGCGCTGCTCCTCAAGAGCTGGGGCCCGCATTGCGATATTGGCGTAGCGGTCGGCGTTGAAATTCTGGATTGTGGACGTAACGGCTTCTGAGTGCACAATCCCCTGAAAGCTGGCAGATTGAGCGGCGTAGGCTAGGAAGCGCGGGTCCACTCCTTTCTTAGGGCGGAATCGAATCAAAAAGCCAGCGAAAGTGTGACCATCCGCTTGATCGGGAACCAGGAAGGCGCGTCCCAAGGTCCCACTGCGGGAGAGCAGGAGGTCCCCTGGATGCAGTTGGTGTCGGGTCTCAACGATCGTCCGCACATGCACCCCGGTGGCCGGGTCCTTGAGAGCACCTCCGGCCGTGATGTCTGAAGTTCTAATAAGACGAGTGCCCGAATCTGAATACATCTCCGCAGAGACGTTTAGACCGTACTGTCCAGAATCTACGCATAGATGCTTCAGGCGAGTTTCCACCCAGTTCATTCCGTTACCTCCCCCAGCAGCCCCTGAATCTCCGCCTCCAGCGTCTTCAGCTCCGCGTCGATCTCCGCCAACGGTCGCGGCGGCTCGTACACGTAGAAGTACCGAGTGAACGGGATCTCGTACCCCACCTTGGTCCTGCTGTGATCGATCCACGCGTCCGGCACATGCGGGTGAACCTCCCGCTTGAGGTACGCCTCGACATCCTCACCCAGCGGCACGTTCTCGTAGTCCCGCAGCTCCGAGTCCGGCTCCGACTCGCCCTTGATGAGCTGGACCTCGCCCTCCGGGTCCCGTACCCCGACCGCCTCCCGTACCGCCTTCGCGAAGGGTGCCCCCGCCGGCCACAGCCGCCCGGATTCGATGACCGCGTCCTTCAGGGCAACCAGCGCCTCGGACTTCGTCCCCCATGACGAGCCCAGCAGCGTACGTACCGCCGCCACGAACCCCTCGCTGGACTCCAGCTTCTGCACCGGCTTCGACGCGGCCAGTGCCGCCAGCGTCTCCTCGGTCACCTCGAAGCGGAGCTTCAACGGCCGCTCTACGGTGATCCGCTGGTACCCGAAGTCCCTGTTGGCGAAGACCTTTACCTTGCCGTGGAGAGGGTGTTCCGCGTCCTTGGCGACGGCGAGGGCGTCGCCGTATAGCCGGGTCACCGTGGCGATGTGGTCCTTGCCCAGCTCCTTGCGCTTGTCGCCGAGGGACTTGCGCATCTTCTGCCACTGGTCGCGGGCGTCCAGGAGGACGACCTTGCCTTTGTGCTCCGGGCTCTTCCTGTTCGTCAGGATCCAGAAGTACGTGGAGATGCCGGTGTTGTAGAAGAGCTGGTCGGGGAGAGCGACGATGGCCTCGAGCCAGTCGCTCTCCAGGATCCAGCGGCGGATCTCCGACTCGCCCGAGCCGGCCGCGCCCGTGAACAGGGGCGAGCCGTTGAAGACGATCGCGATGCGGGAGCCGCCCCCGCCGCTCACGTCTACCGGCTTCATCTTCGCGATCATGTGCTGGAGGAACAGGAAGGAACCGTCGTTGATGCGCGGCAGCCCCGCCCCGAAGCGCCCGGACTCGCCGAGCGTCCTGTGCTCGTACTCGACCTCGTCCTTCACCTTCTTCCACTCCACGCCGAACGGCGGGTTGGCCAGCAGGTAGTCGAAGGACTTGCGGGCGTGACCGTCGTCGGAGAAGGAGTTGCCGTACGCGATGTTCTCCGGGTCCTGCCCCTTGATCATCAGGTCGGACCGGCAGATCGCCCACGACTCGGGGTTCAGTTCCTGCCCGTACACCTCCACGTCGGCGTCCCGGTTGTAGGCCTTGATGTGTTCCTCGGCCGCGGACAGCATGCCGCCCGTACCGCACGCCGGGTCCATGACCTTGCGGACGACACCCGGGAGGCTCAACGCGTCCCCGTCCGGTGCGATCAGGAGGTTGACCATCAGGTTGATGACCTCGCGCGGTGTGAAGTGCTCACCCGCGGTCTCGTTGGACTGTTCCGAGAAGCGGCGGATCAACTCCTCGAAGATGTAACCCATGTTGTGGTTGGGCACGACCTCGGGGCGCAGGTCCAGATCCGTGAACTTGCCGATGACCAGGTACAGCAGGCCCGCACTGTCAAGGCGCCTGATCTGCTGGGCGAAGTCGAAGCGCTCCAGTACCCCGCGGGCGTTGTCCGAGAACGCGCCCACGTACACCAGAAGGTTCTTCGCCGCGTTCTGCGGGTCGGCGGCGATCTTCCGCAGGGTCAGGCTCGATGTGTTGTAGAAGGAGTGACCCGACGCGCGGCGCAGCCAGTCGTCCGGGTCGATCTCGGTGTCCTTGTACTGCGCGGCGACATCCGTGACTTCCGCGCGCGTCGGCTCCAGCACGCACTCCAGTCGCCGCAGCACCGTGAACGGCAGGATGACCTTGCCGTAGTCGGACTGCTTGTAGTCCCCCCGCAGGAGGTCGGCGACGGACCAAGCGTGGTTCGCCAACTCCGTGTGCTTACTGCTGTTCAACTGGATCCCCGAGTTCCTTCCGGTGTGTCCCGCCCCTGTCGCGCCGTCCCCCGGCACGGGTGCGTCCAATTGTGGTCGATGTGTGAACGTGCGGATGCCTAATGCCGCGAATCGCCACCCCGCGAACGTGTGGCCGTGCCCTTGCCACCGCCACCGCCACCGGCACCCCGCGACGGGAGTAGCTGCCCCCCGGTCAGCCCGCCGGCCAGCAGCCGTGCCGTGTCCCCCGCCAGCCGTGTCGCCCGCGCAGCCTCCGCCCGCAGTTCGTGCACGCGCCGGAACGCCTCCCCGTAGCGCCGCTGCTCCTCCAGCGGCAGCAGCGGCACGCGCAGCCGCCCCGGGCTGACATTGAGTACCGTGCTGCCCGTCGACGCGCCAGCGATGTTGTCCTCCGCCCCCAGGAAACCGGCGAGGAACCAGGCGTCCAGGCGGGCCGGGTCCGGTCGGAACAGGTGGACCTGCGTGCCCAGCAGTACGTCGGCTTCCTCCTCGCTCGCCACCCGGGCCATCGGGCCGCCTCCGCTCGCGACGGCCCGTACGAGCACATCCCCGGTCACGATCACCGGAACCGTGGCGCCGCCCAGTTTCTGCGCGTCGCCGGTCGGCCCGGAGCTTCGCGCGATGTCCGAACCGGTGAGGACCGGGCGGTCAGCAGCGGCTCCACCCCCGTCCTCACCACCTCCACGCCCCCGCGCCGTCTCCAGAACCGTCCGCAGCAGCGTCAGCGCACCGCCACGCGCGAGGTCCGACACCGTCGCCGTACGCCACTCGCGGGCCGCCGCCCCCGCCGCCCCCCAACCCTCGTATGCGGCGGCCCGACCGAGGGCTTTGGCCGCTCCCACCAGGTCACGGCGCGTCGCGTCCACCTCTGCCCACAGCTCGGCCGGGTCGGCCTCCGTCCGCGACGCCCGTACGAGACGGGCCGGAGTCAGGTCCACCACCTCGTCGAGCAGGTCGACGACCCCGACCGCGCGGGCCAGGCCGGACTCGTCCTCGAACGTGTCCGGGTTCTCCGTGAACGCCCGCCACGCTCCCAGCGCCCTGCCACGGATCTCGTCCCAGTCCAGGGTGGCCGAACGGCTGCCACCACGCGTGCTGCGGTGGCCGGTCCCGTCGCTTCCCGCGGTGCCGGACCCCTGGGGGACCTCCGCCGTGTCGACGAACAGCACCGACTTCCGGTCCGCGCCCCCAGGCTCGGGGCGCTGCAACACCCAGATCTGCAAGCCCACGTGCAGCGGCATCGACGCGCCGACGGGCAGCGCCACCACCGCGCGCAGTGCTCCGCTGCGTACCAGCTCGGCCCGCACGCGCCGCCCCGACGCGCGCCCGGCCGTCGCCGGGGGCAGAAGCAGCACCGCATGCCCGCCCGGCGTCAGGTGGGCGAGCGCGTGCTGCACCCAGGCCAGCTCCGACTCGGCGCGAGCCGGGACGCCGTACGCCCAGCGTGGGTCGTAGGCCAGTTCGTCGTGGCCCCAGTCCCGGATGCCGTAGGGCGGGTTGGACAGCACCGCGTCGGCGAGCAGTTCGGGGAAGGCGTCCGCGCGGAGGCTGTCGTCGGCGCGGACCGTGACCGTGGCCTCCGGTGCGGCCAGCATGAGGCTCACGGCGCTGCGGCGGGCCTGGACGGGCAGCAGGTCCTGGCCGTAGAGCTCGCGTGCACCGCGCCGGGATGCCGCCGCGAGGAGAGAGCCGCTGCCGCAGGCCGGGTCGAGGACGCGGGCCGGGGTGCCTGGGACGAGGGCGGCGATGAGGTCCGCGAGCGGCTCGGGGGTTCGGTAGGCGCCGCTCGCCGCGCTGTCCTCCAGTTCCCACTCCGCCAGCACGCCCAGCGCGGCCTGTCCGCCTTCTTCGCGTACGCACGCGTACAGCGCGCGGAGGACGGCAGCGTCCTCGGCCGTGAAACGGGCGGTGTCCGCCCCGCTGCCCGGGACGGCGTCGGCGACGCCCGCTCTGTCACGCTCGGCCTGGGCCGCGAGGTCCGCGTCGGACAGGCCGGCGGTGGCCCCGAGGTCTCCGGGGGAGTGGCGGGCCGCTGCCAGGACGAGGAGTAGTAGTTCGACCGAGTCGCCACCGGCACCGCTGCCGCCGCGTCCGTGCAGGCGGAGCATCGTCCGGAGTTCCTCGGCCGGGCTGGCGGCGGAGGCGTGTCCGCGCGTGGCCAGCCAGGCGCGGACCGTCTCCAGGTCGTACAGGGGGCTGCTCTCCGTACCGCTGGACGGCTCGGGGAAGTCGTCGTGCCGGCGGCGCCAGTTGCTGACGGTGGCGCGCGTGACCCCGGCGATGCGGGAGATCTCGGCGGCCGTCACCTGTGCGGTGGGCTGCTGGGGCATGGCGGTTCCTGGACCTCTCGGTAGCGGACGGTCAACAACGTACAGCACACGTCAAGTCTGGACAAGTGATTGACGATGCTTTCAGTGCTGTGCTTATCTGGTCGAGCTTCCGGCGGGGACGTCCGGCATGGCGCAACCGGGCGCCGTGCCTGGGGGCGGCCGGGGATGGTGGGGGACGAGTCGTGACTGATGGACGGGCGGTTTCCGCCGCGGCGCGGACGCTCGCGGAGCTGGTCCGCGACGTTCCGGCCGGGCTCACGGAGCAGGAACTCGCTCTGCGGGCAACTCAGCGCTTCAGCAGGATCCCGCGGCCGCGAGTGACCAAGCTGATCGCGGAGGCGCTGGAGGGCGGGCTGCTGATTACCACGGGGGGCCCGGGGAGCCGGCTTCGTCACGTCGCCGCGCCGGGGCCGGGTGTTCCTGACCGCGCAACGGCTGTCGATGGCGAAGTGTCGGGTGACGGGGAGCGAGGGGACGCGCGGTCGGACAAGCGCGCGCTTCGTGCGGTCGCACTCGACGTGGAGAGCGTCGTACGCACCACGGCGACCAAACCCTACGTGGAGCGCCACGTCTACCAGGTGGCGGCGGTCCGGTTCGGTGCGGATACGCAGTGGGTGACGGCCGGCGGTCCCTGGCAGCGCTACCTCAGGTTTCCGGGGGACAGAGAAGAGCTGCGCGACACCCGGGTGCGGGATGCCGTGATCGAGCGAGGAGTTCCCGCCGAACAGGCGTGGGACGAACTGCGCGCCTGCTTGAACGGCGTGGATGCCGTGGTCGCCTACAACGGTACGGAGCTCGACTTCCCCGTCATCAGCGAAGCGGCTCAGCGGTCAGGGGTCGGTGACCCACTTGCCGGTATCGCGAAGGCAGACGCCCTCTATCTCGCGCATGCTCTGTGGCCGACGGCTCCGTCGCACCGGCTTCATGACCTGGCGCGCGAGTCGGGCGTATCGATGACGGGGATGCGCGCCCACACCGCCGACGGCGATGCCGCCCTGCTCGTTCGGCTCCTGGAGTCGGGCGCCGCCGAGTTCGCCGGGCGAACGCCTGGACTGTGCGACCTCGTCGCCGATGTCCTGCGCGCCGACTCCCGTGCCTGGCGGCTGCTGTGGGAACTGGCCGAAGGGCGACCGTTCGGCGAGCGAGCGCCGCTCGTGTGGGACCAGGCCGACGTGGCACGGCTGCTGGGCGGCGAGTTCGGGCGGCACCTGCCCCGTCGCACTCCTGGCGGCAAGCCACCGGGACGCAGTGCGGTCGTCGTCCCGGACACGCTGCGCGACTCCGACGGCCGGGTCGACCCGACCGCCCTCGCACGCGTCGTCCACGGACCGCGGGTGGAGCCCCGCCCCGCGCAGCAGCAGATGACGAAGACACTGCACGAGTGGACCGATCGCGGTGTCAGCGGCCTGCTGGAGGCCCCCACGGGCACCGGCAAGAGCTACGCCGTACTCGCCGCCGCGCTCGACTGGCTGGCCGGAGGTGACGACCGTACGGCGGTCATCGCCACGTACACCAAGCAGTTGCAGGGACAGATGGCCCGGGATCTCGACGACCTGGAGCGGGCCCTGCCCGGTGTCCTCGGCGCTGCCGACCTGATCAAGGGCCAGTCCAACCGGCTCTCTCTGGCGGCGCTGACCAAAGCGCTGGCCGATGCCACCCGCGAGGGCCCCGAGCGAGCCCACGGACCCGCCAGGTTCGCCGCACAGCCCCACTTCAGGGAACTGGCCGTCTTCCTCGCTCTGCGGCTGCTCGCGGCCCAGAAGCCACCGCAGTCGTGGACGGCGCGGTCCGTGGACACGGTCGACCTGCCCGCCTTCTTCACCGGCTACGTGGGCCGGGGCAACCTGGCCGCCTGGCTCGAATCGCTCTCCCAGCGGGACGGGGACTACGGCCCCGGTGCCCGGACCCCGCTCAGCGACCACACGGACACGGTGCGGGAGGCCATCGGCGGGCACCGACTCATCCTGGCCAACCACGCGCTGGCCCTGTCCCACCTCGACGACCTGCGCGCCGTCGCGCCGGGCATGCTCCTCGTGATCGACGAAGCACACGAACTCGAGAACGCCGCCACCTCGGCGCTGACCACCGCCGTGGACTACCAGGACCTGGAAGCGGTACTGGCGGAGCACGAGGCATGGCTCAGCGAGGCACTTCCCGGCACCGAACGGGACCGGGCCGCCACGGCGATCAGTGAGCTCGGCCAGTTGCTCGACGACGAACGACTGCCCCGACTCGCGGCCCAGGCCTTCGACGCCAAAGCCAAGGGGGTGGGCGTACGCATCGGTAGCCGGGCGACCACCCTTGCCAGCCCCTATTCGGGCACCGCCGGAAGTCGGGACACCCGTCGGCTGTCCCGACTGCTGGACCGCGTCGGCAAGATGCTCGCCAGTTGCCGCACCGCCCTGGAGCGGTACGTCGCGCAGCACACCGGACGGATCGATGTGCTCGTCCGGGAACGGCTCACCGCACTCGCGCAGCACACGGACGACCTCGCCACGGCACTCGACCGCATCACGGCCGACATCGACGCCTTCCTCGACCCGGTGGTCACCCTGGACGAAACGCCACCGTCACGCGTCGTCCACCTGGAGGAACTCGCCGAACCCAAGGTCGAACTGAGGTCCTACCGGTTCCGAGTCGCCACCAGCCCCGTCGACCTGCCCGACGACCCGGAATGGCGGCGCTGGCTGGAGTCGTTCGACCGCGTGCACTACGTCTCCGCCACCCTGCGCGTCGCCGGGGAGTGGGACTTCGTACGCAGCCGGCTCGGCCTGCCGGACAGCCTTCCGGACCTGGCGCTGCCCTCCCCGTTCGACCTCAAGAACCAGGCCGAGGTGGTGTGCTTCGCCGACTTCCCGTCCTGGGCCGAACAGGAAGAGGGGGCGATGCGGACGGTCGCCCACCAGATGGCCGGATTCGCCGGAGAAATGACCCACCGGCGCACCGACGGAAGCGGGTTCGACGGGGGCGGCCTCATCCTGACCACGGCCCGATCCACCGCCGCCGGCATCGGCAGCCACCTCGTGGCCGAACTACGCTCCCGCGCTCTGGAGACACCGGTCGTCGAAGCCGTCCCACTCGGCAACGGCCGCGCCTACCAGGCATTCACCGATCCTCAGGACGGAGGAGGGTTCCTCGTCGGCACCAAAGGGCTGTGGCAGGGCGTCGACGTCTCCGACGCCGAACGGCTGCGCCTGGTCTGGATCAACAAACTGCCCTTCGCGCCGTTCGCGGCGCCCGTGGTCGAGGCCCGCCGCGCGGCCGTCACCGCACGCGCGGCACAGGCCGGCCACCCCGACCCGGACGGTGCCGCCACCGAGCACTACTACCTGCCGCTCGCCGCACTCCAACTCCGCCAAGCCGTCGGCCGGCTCATCCGGTCGGACCGGCATCGCGGAGTGGTCGTCATCAGTGACCGCAAACTCGGTGGCCAGAGCAGTCTGCGCCGCTCCTACCGGCGCGCCTTCCTCGGAAGCCTCGACGAAGGCCTGGAGCGCCCCGACCCGGAGACCGGCGAGACCGGCGGCGGCAACGTCACCACCATGGCCGACGGGTGGCGTCGCATCTGGCGGTTCATGGCGGCCCAAGGGGCTCTCGACGCGGGCCGGGCCGGTGAACTGTGCACGGACGCGGCTCTCAAGCGACACACCCTGCTGCCCCACACCCGGCGCATCGGGGAACTGGCTCTCACCTCGGAAGAAGTCCGACAGTTGACGGACCGGGGCACACTCGTCGAAGAGGTGCTGGAGCGCTGCGCCCGTATCGGCGGCCTGCTGCGGCTCGCGGACGACCCGGTGACTCTCAAGCCCGCCCAACGAACCGTCATCGCGGCGGTCGCCGAGGGCCGCAACGTACTCGGGCTGTTGCCCACCGGCTTCGGGAAGAGCTTCGCTTTTCAACTGCCCGCGCTGGTGCTGCCCGGCGTCACCCTCGTGGTGAGCCCTCTGGTGGCTCTCATGCACGACCAGGCCCTCGAACTCAACCGCTCCATCGGCGGAGCCGTCCGCGCCCTGATCTCCCCGCTGCGTGAGTCCAGCAGCCGAGCCGGCAAGACCGAAGTGGCGGACCAACTGCTGGGCCGGGCCGACCACGGCATCCGACTCGTGTACGTCAGCCCGGAACGCCTCTGCCAGCGCCGGTTCCGAGAGACCGTACGCAAGGCCGCCCAGGAGGGCAGGCTCACCCGGATCGCAGTCGACGAGGCGCACACGCTGGCGCAGTGGGAGGACTTCCGGCCCAGCATGCGCCGCGTCGGCCGCTTCCTGGACGAACTGCGCCGCGAACACGGCGTGGCCGTCACCGCCGTGACCGCGACCGCCAACCATGCCGTCCACGAAGCTCTGCGCGAAGGGCTGTTCGCCCTGCCCCCGGCGATTCCGGCAGCCGGTTCGCCCCAGGAGCACGCCGAAGCGGAACACCCGGCGGTCGTCGGTGGGCTCGTGACCGTGCGGGAGAACCCGATCCGTCCCGAGCTGGCCATCTCCCGGCGCTCCCTGGACCGGCCGGGACAGGGGGGAGTGGCCGGACTGGTCGAAAGAGTGGTCGACGCGCTGGACGGTCACGCGATCCTCTACTGCCTCACGGTCAAAGAGGTCAACACCCTCTACACCCATCTGCGTGAGTACATCGGTGACACCGGAGTCCGCGTGCTGCGCTTCCACGGGCGGCTCACGGAGACGGAGAAGTCGGCAGTCATGCTCGAGTTCCGTGAAGCCCCGCGTGAGGGCGAACAAGCCTTCGCACCCGTCGTCGTGGTCGCCACCTCCGCCTTCGGCCTCGGTGTCAACCGGCCCGACGTACGCACCGTGATGTGCGTGTCGCCGCCCACCGACTTGGCCGCCCTGTACCAGCAGATCGGACGGGCCGGGCGCGACAGTGCGGACCGGCGCGCCGATGCCGTCGGCCCCGTCAACAGCGGCCTCGCCCTGGCGACGAGTCGCGGGCTGCGCATGGTGCGGTTCATGACCGGCCAGGAACTGTCACCGCCCCTGTTGCGGCGCATGGGCAACCTCGTCCTGGCCCAGGACAAGGGCACACTCGATCCGGCGCCGCTGGCCGGTGCCCTCATGACCCAGGATGCCGCGGCCGGTGTCCTGACCGAGTCCGAACTGGAGGACCGGCACACCCAGGAGCGCTACCAGAGCGGCATCATGCGCGCGTTCAGCGCCCTCGCCGATCTCGGCGCCGTCGAGGACCACGGCGACCACCCACCGCACAGCGCGGTCAAACCCGGCGACCTGCACCCCACGCCGTACGGCAGCAGGCTGACGGGCGGCGATCCGGTCGGACCGGAAGAGACCGAGCTGCAACGGGTCGAGCGAACCGTCATGGACACGGCCCTGTCGTGGGCCACCCCCGCACGGGTGGACGTTCTCCTCCTGCACCGGGAACTCGGCGCGCGGTGCGCCGACTACGCCGCGTACGCCGACGGGCCGGCAGCGACGTGGGAGCTGCTCGCCGACCTGCACGACCGGGGGCTCCTCGATGTCTCCGCCGCGCCCAGCCGCCGCCTCGTCACGGGACTCACCGTGCGCGAACACACGCTCCCCGAGGGCTATGTACGCCTGCTCGGCCGACGGGGCCGGCGCGCGACGGAGGAGCTGGCGAGGCTCAGGGAGTTCTTCGACGCCCACACGACCTGCGCCCAGCGGCTCTTCGCGGACTACTTCGGGGTCGCCGAACTTCCCGAAGGCTGCTGCGGCACGGCCCACTGCCGTTGCTCCGCCTGCTGGGACACGGCACGGACGACAGCCGAAGGGCGACGGTCCGCCGTCGCCGAGGCGTTCCACAGCCCCCGCCCCCGGGACGGCGGCCGGTCGGACACCTCGCTGCGTGACCGCCGGGTCGACCTGCAGGTTCACCGGCTGCTGCGGCTCCAGCCCCAAGGCATGCACCCGCGCAGGATCTGGCACGCGCTACGCGGTGACGAAGCCTCGTACAACCCCGGCAGCCGCAGGATGGTCGCCCTCCCGCGGGCCCTGCGCGAAAGCCGCCACTTCGGCGGCCGTGCCGACCTGCCCCGGTCCGCCGTCGGCGAGAGCCTGACCCGGCTCGCCTCGGCCGGAGCCGCCACGGAGGACGAGCGGGGGATCTGGCGCGCGGTCCGCGCGGCCCGGCCCGCGGCGAGGCAAGCGGAAGCGAACAGGAGCGGCGCATGACGACGAGCAACGCAGGCGCGGACAACTGGCGACCGTACGAGGACGAACCCGTACTCACCCCCGCGATGACCGACGGTCACCGAGCCACGCCGCCGGCAGAAATGAGCCGGCTCCGCGCATATCTCGAAGCGGTCGTCGACGACCGCCGCGGCGGACCGGTGCACACCGCGGTCGCTTTCAACGCCGCCTACTTCGGCTACGAACTGGGCGGGGAGGGCTACGGCAACGGGGCCTTCGACATCGACACCTTCCCCGGCCTGGCCCTGGGGGACGAGACACCCGCGCTGCCCGTCGGCGCCCTCGTCCGAATCGAAACAGGCTCCGATCCGCTGTACGCCGAGATCGTGTACAAGGAGGGGTGCCGTCCGTCCGTGCTGGACGGGGGCGACATCCCGGCCTGGACGTCCGGCGCACCGGCGGACGCCACAGGCCCCGGCATGCGGCAGCAGACGGCGGGCCCGCTGCGCCGGGAACTGCTCGTCCCGGACCTGACGGTCTTCGGCCCCGGGCTCCAACTGCCCGACACGAAACTCAAGCGATTCCGCACCCGTCAGAAGTGGCTCAACAAGGACGGCCATGTCGTCGTGGACGCCCGATACGCCTCCGCAACCGAAGCGGCCCTTGACGGTCCCGCGGCCTTCGTGCGGCACCTGCTCACCTGCCAGCGGGAGTCCGTGCTGAGCCCCCTCGTCCCGGTGTCCGTCGTCCAACTGGCGGGCAGCAGCGGGCAGGAGCGGCTGGAAGAGGCACTCGCCGGTCTGCTCGACACAGTCGAGTACGCAATGCGCACCAGTGACGTCCTGCGCCGCTGGGGCCACTACGTCCTGGCCCGCACCCGCATAGGGGCAGGGCTGTGCCACGACGGGCCGCTCGGCGAGGCGGACCTGTACGCCCTCACCGGCTCCCTGGAACGCTCCGCCGCTCCGACGGCTCGCAGACGACACGGCCTGCGGGGAGCACGCACGACGTACACGGCGATCGGCCCGTGGCTGCGTGCTCTGAACGGTGCCGAACCACTGCTGACCGGAGTGGAGTACGCGGTTTCGGCGTGCCGGGCCAACCTGGCCGTCGCGGACTACCTCCGTGGGGACACGGACAACGGTCTGCGTTCCGGCAGCGGAGTGCGGATCACTCTCGACGACGCCTTCGAGGGCGGCGGTATCTGGCGGTCCCACCACCCCGGGGCGGACGAGGCGGACGGCAGCGACCCCCTCGTCCCGGCAGGCCGGGGCTGGCTGGACAGCGTGAACCCGGCCGGTGCGACCGCGGCCGACGTGACCGGGCGCACCGCGGAACCCGAGCAGGAGGCGGAAGCCCCGATCGCGGACCAGGCCGTCCCGGAAGAACCCATCGGGGCCCACAACTACCTGCGCATCACCGACAGCGAGATCTGCTGGCAGGTACCGCTTCGTCTCGCGCACCTCATGGAGGACCGCCTCCCGCTCAACCCACGGGTCTCGTACGGGCTTCGGCGGCTCGGTACCGGTACTCGCCCTGTGCGCCTGGAGCTCAGCCACCCCGGGGGCGCCCTCGACGCCTCCGAAGAAGTACAGGAGGTCACCCTCGAACTCACCGAGGAGACCTGTCTGCTGCGTGGCGTTCAGTGGCCCATCGACTTCTTCCCCGGACTGCGGATCTACGTCCAGTGGCCACGCGGTGGAACCGTCTTCCGGCTCTCCACGGCCGAACTCGAGAACCCGGTCGACATCGACGGACAGCTCATCGGCCACCAGTACGACCCTCAGGTGCTGACCCGCGACGGAGTGCCCGGCAGCAGCCGGGACAGCGACTCGGGGAGCGGCCTCGGCACCCGGCGCCTCGTCCTGCGTGCCGTCCGCAGGCTCGGCCTGCTCACACCCGACGGGCACGCCCTGCTCGACCGCTCCGCGCTGCCCGCGGGCGTCTACGCCTCGGCTCCGGCCCCACAACAGGTCACCGAACTCGAAGAGGCGGTCGCCGAACTCGTCGACCAGCGGCACCTGTACGTGGCCGTCGGTAGCCGTGGGGCGGACGGGCAACCGCATCATCCCGCGCGTGAGGGCGAGGCCCCGATACCGCTCATCGGCTACGCGCCCAACCCCGTGGTCCAGCCGCGGCCCGGTACGGGAGGGCGCGGACCCGTGCAGGCCATGGGATCCGAACACTTCGTCCACGGCTTCCTGCGCCGACTGCCCGCGGGCAGTACGCCGACCGACGCGCAGCGAGCCGCCTACCGCCAGCACTGCCGGCGCGTGGGCAAGGCGGACGGCTGGGAACTGCCACGCGGCTACACGTTCGTCACCGCCCACTCCCGACGCCGCTGACCCGGCCAGGGCAGCAGCTTCACTCACACCACGCATTCAGACCACAACACCCTCCATCTTCAAATATTCTTCACATTCGTCACGACAACGTCGCTTGCTACGAGAAAGCCGGCACTGCATGACCCACAGCCATCCGGTGATCACTGATCCGCCGTTTTCCCCTCCAGGCACACCCGTCGGACTCCTCGAGGACTTGGCCACCGCACTTGACGGACTCGGCCCAGTAGTCCGCTCCTCTCTCGCCGGTCTCACCGTGGAGGAGACGGAACTCGCGCTCAATTCCCTCGCCCCCACGGATCGCCAGGCCGTGATGGGCAGCCTCGGTTTCCGCAAGGTCGTGCCGCGCAGCTTCGGCCGCGTACTCAGCGAACAGGTGCTCAAGCGGATACAGCGCCTGGAGTCGGATCCTGAACTCGAGCACATCGCGACCCACCTGACCGCTCGGATCTCGAACGACGTCGTCTTCGAGGTGCAGGGCCAGGACCAGGAGACCGCGCGCGTCGAGCGCTGGGGAGACCGCCTTGTGTGCCTCGCGCTGTTCTCCCGGATCAAGGCGTCGGCCATTGACGCTCGTGTGCTGACGTGGGCCGCCGAACACGACTGGTTCGGCGCCGACGTGGACAGAGCAGCACGGGAAGCAGCAGGCGAGGCGGCGCGGCGGGTGATTGACGCCATCGACGAGCTGGGCCGGCAGTCCGTACCGGAGGGAGGCGTCAGCAGCGACGACGGTGGCCCGACGGGTGTTCCGACTCCCCGAAGGAACCCGGACGGGGCGGCGGAGCGTGCCCCGGCGGACTCCGTTCAGGAGGGGAAACGGGTACCGGAAACCGATCGGCCACAGGAGTCGGAGGGAGCGCCGGAGTCGGAGCGAACCGCCCTCGACGAGCCGGCACTGTCCGGTCAGCGGTTGCGGGACACCGTCGACGGGGCGCGGGAGTCCGTGGAACGCGTCAGGAGCGCGCTGCTGGAGGGGCACCCGCCCGCCGGCTCGGATCTTGCGGCGCTCGCCACCGTCGCCCCTGCCTTCGCCCGGGCGCGGAGTGCCCTCGCGAGGGCAGGGGTCCCCGATGTCGCCGAACGCCTCGCGGATCTGCTCGCGGCGATTGACGGCGTCCGGGTGAGGGCCGAGCGGGACCGGGACACCCGTCGTCTCCTGGCGACCGTGCTGACCTTGGGGTGTGAGCCGGACAGTGCGGTGGCCGAGGTGATCGCGGACGCCGCGCGACGTGCCGGAGCCCTGCTCGCCAAGGGCACCTGGGACGAGGAGGACGAGTCCTGCGGACACCTGCTCGGCCTCCTCGTACGGCTCGTCGAGCTGAGGGAACGGCCCGGTTCGGGTGCGGCGATCATCGAGACACAGCAAGAGCTGTCGCTCGCCCATCCGCCGTATGCCGTGGCGGCCGTGCTGCACGAGCAGATCACCATCACGACGGCCGGGAGCGTCGATGCCGTAGTACCCGTGCCGAAGAGTGCGGCCACTGTGGACCAGGACCTGTCGACCGTGGTGACGCTGCCCGGGACGTCGAAGGGGAAGTCGACCGACTCGGCCGACGGAAACCAGGCGGCCGAACCGCCCGCCACCGTCACGGGCAGCACTGCGGCCGAACCACCCGCGACAGCGCCCCCGCATGAGCTTCCGGTCCTCGCCGAAGCACAGCCGGAGAACGTCGAGGCGGAGAGTGTCGAGGCGGAGAACGTCGAGGCGGAGAGTGTCGAGTCCGCCCTTGCCCGGCTGATCGTCGAGAAGCGCTTCGGGCTCGCGGCCCAGCTCGCACACGCGGCAGGCCGGCCGGAGGCGGAGACCGCCGTGCTGCGCCTGGCCGCCGCGTCGGACCTGCTCACCCCGCGCTCCGACCGCGCCGCGCGCTTCGTCGAAGACTCCCTGCGCGAGTGGGAAGCCCAGAACGACGCCGCGGCCGGCGGGCTGGAGCTTCTCCTGATGCCCGTTCTCGTACGGGCCGCACTGGCGACGGGCGCACCCGTCGTCGGTGCCCAGCTACGGGCGCTCTCCCCACATCTGCCGGACACGCTGCAGCAGATGGCCGCGGAGGTGGCGGAGCGTACGCTGAACAGCGCTCTGCTGCTGGCACCGCTGCACACGGTCGTTGCCGATGCCTCCCAGACCGAGGGTCGACTGCAGGACGCGGTCGAGGCCTGCCGGAACCTGCTCGTCCCACCGAGGATGCGGTTCCAGCGCGCCTCCCAGATGGTGAAGCAATGGCTGTCGCCCCACGGACTCATGGGCGGTGTGCTGACGGCCGTCGTCAATGGGGCGGTGGACGCCGAGGAACGGGCTGGCGCCCTGCTGAAGCGGCTGGAACGGCCCACGCACATCGAGGACGAGATCGACCGCATGGACGGCGGGCTGCGCGGCACCGGTGGCCGCGTCATCCACGGCTCCGGCCGCAACTACGTGCGGCAGTTCGTCGAGCGGGTGCGTGACGCGGTCTGGGAATGGCACAGCGCTCAGCGCGAACTGGGGATCGTCAGGTCCGAGCAGACCGTCTGGGCCGCGGACTCGGTGGCCGGTCTACGGATTTCCCTGTTGGGGCTGCGCAAAAGGGCCGGAAACGAAGTGGAGTCCGCCCGCCACCGCAGCCGTCCGGTGGCCAGGGCCGCCGCCCTGGCCGGCGGTGAACTGCTCGAGGTCCTGTTCCACGATCTGGAGTCCGGGACCACCGCGACGCCGCACGCGACCGAGATCGAGGTACGCGAGCTGCTGGACATCGAGCTCCACAAACTGCCGGACTGGCCGGACACGGATCCCACGGTCCCCGGGCTGCTCGCGGCAGGGCACAGGACATGGGACGACGCGATCGGACTCCAGGTCGCCCGGGACGGCTTCTCCGCCGTTCGGTCCATCCTGCGCCTGGCCGAGACCGGACTGCTTCCCGCCGCCGGTGCCCTGGAGCTGAACGACGACAGACTCGCCAGGCTCGCACAGGCGGAGCAGCGGCGGCACGGCGCGCTCAGTGAGCAGGCCCGCGAGCTCGGTGCGGAATTGCGACGCGCGCAGGCAGACGGAGCCCTCACCGACGAGCAGGACGTCAGCCTCCAGGAACTGCTCGCCGATGCCACCGGGCGTACCGAAGAAGGCGAGCCGCGTGAACTGTCGGTCATCAGGCGCAACCTCGACCGGGTCGCCGAACTGCTCCCGCACTACCGCAAGGAGGCCGCCGACCGGCTCCGGGCCCGGCTCGACGCCCTGACCGACATCAGCGAGTCCGACCGGGAGCGCGTCCGGCACAACCTGGACAACGACAGCCTGGCCACGGCCGCGGAACTGGTCTACTTCCTCGAACTGGGCGAACCAGTACCGGAGATCAGGGCTGAAGAGTCCCACCTGGAGATGTTCTTCCCCGCGGTGCCCGACGCCCTGCCCGGCGGGATCACCCCCGAACTGATCCAGGCAGTCCGTGCCCGCGGCTGCCTGCGCAGGCCGGCGGTGCTGGACTACTCCTCCCTGTCGGAGGGCGAGGCGGAACGAGCCGCAGACGCCCTGGAACGGTGGGTGAAGCTCGCCTCGACCCGGGACCGGGCCAACATCAACCCCCGCATCGACCTCACCCCCGCTCTGTCCCTGCTCGGCTTCGAAGCCAGGAAAGCGGTGCCGCTGCGCGACCTGCGGTACGGCAAGGATTTCCGGTTCTTCGAGCTCGGCGAGACAGAGGTCAACGGTCGTGCCTGGGCGCCGGCCTTCGGATCGCAGCTCAAGGACCGGGGCGACAAACTGCGCGCCCTGCTGATCTGGGGGTGCCCGCCGGCCCAGTTGCTCATCAGCCGCATCGCCCAGGACCCCGACGAAAGCAGCCTCATCGTCGTGCACTTCGGCACACTCGACAGCCGCACGCGCACCGAACTCGCCGCTGCCTCCCAGGGCAGCAAGCCCATCCTCGTCGTCGACGACGCGGCGCTCGCCTACCTCACCGCGCGCGGCAACCGGCGCGTGGACGCCGCCACCGAAACCCTGCTTCCGTTCTCCGGAGTGAACCCCTACATCAAGGAGAAGCGCGGCCAGATCGGCTACGAGATGTTCTACGGACGCGACCGGGAACGCAAGAGCATCCTCGATCCGACCGGTACCCAGATCCTTTACGGTGGCCGCGGACTCGGCAAGTCCGCGCTGCTCGCCGATGCGGGCGACCGCTTCGTGGAACAGCGGCCCGGAAACCGCAAGCTCTACCTCAACCTGGACAAGATCGGTATCGGCAAGGGTATCGCTCTCGGCGCAGCGGCGATCTGGACCACCCTGGACCAGGACCTGACGAAGGCCGGTGTCCTGGAGGAGCCGCGTCGCCGAGGCCCCCAGCCGGAACCCTGGCAGCGGGTGACCGACGGCATCGCCGAGTGGCTGGCGCAGGACGCCGACCGGAGGCTGCTCATCCTGCTCGACGAGTGCGACAGCTTCTTCGAGGCGGACGTGCCCGACTGCACGGAAACCCGTCGCCTGCGTGGACTGGGCGAGGACTCCCGGGGCCGGGCCAAGGTCGTCTTCGCCGGCCTGCACTCCGTCCAGCGGTTCACCCGCCTGGCCAGGAACGGTCCGTTCAGCCACCTCGCGCAGACACCGACCGTCGTCGGACCGCTCACGCCGCAGTTTGCCGCAGACCTGATCGTCCACCCCATGAGGGCGCTCGGATTCGAGTTCGCGGATGTCGATCTGGTGAACCGTGTGCTCGGCCACTGTTCGTACCAGCCCTTCCTGCTGCAGATCTTCGGAAGCCGGATGGTGCAGGTCATGCAGGAGAAGCGGGCTCGTCAGCCGCTTGTTCGACCGCCTTACACCATCGAGGCGGCGGACGTGGACGTGGTCGAGCAGGACGCGTCACTGCGCTCGGACATCACCGCGGCCTTCAAGGACACACTCGCCCTCGACGACCGTTACAACGTCGTCGCCAACGTGCTCGCCCAGCACGCCCGTGACAACGGCCTGGAGACCAGGCTCAGCGACCGGGAGTTGCGCGACGAATGCGCCGGCTGGTGGTCCCAGGGCTTCGACAAGCTGGACAGTGAGGGCTTTCGCGCGTACCTGCAGGAGATGGTGGGCCTCGGTGTCCTGGCACCCAACCACGACGGGCAGGGCTGGCACCTGCGCGGCCCGAACGCGCTGCGCATGATCGGAACCGCTCAGGAGATCGAGGCTCGCCTCTGGAGCGCCGAGCACGAGTCGAGGCTGGAGGAGACCGTAGTCCTGGAAAGCCGTCCGGGACTGGACGGCGGCCGTCGCTCCGCCCCGCTCACGATCAACCAGATCGACTATCTGCTCGGTGAGGGCGGCAATCAGGTCCGTGTAGTGCTCGGCACCCACGCGACGGGCATCGGCGACGTGGAGCGCACCCTGCGGGACGCCACCAGCCGAGTGAAGGGGTGGACCTTGCCGCCGATCGGCGGTGCCAAGCCCTACCGCAAGGCGCTCGCCGAGGATCGGCCCGGCAGCGAACGGCAGTTGATCGTCAGCGACCTGGTGAAGCGCGGCGACAAGCCCTGCAGGGAATCCCTGGAACTGGCCAGGACCGTCACGCCCACCGCGGCCGACGCCACCCGTTCGGTGGTTCTGATCTCGAGTGCCGCCCAGCTCGCGTTCTGGCGTGAGCTACTGATGGACAGCGAGGTCCGACGAGCCGAGGGGGACGACATCGTGGTGGTACTGCGTCGTCATGGTCTGCGAGGCCTGCGGGACTGGACGCAGGACCACGGTGTCTACGAGACCGAGGAACGGCAGGCCAGGCTGGCAGCGGCAACCGGCGGTTGGCCGTATCTGCTGGACCGCGTCCTGGAACTGCGTGAGAGGCGCAGGGACCAGGACCTCGCCCTGCACGAACTGGAGGAGTGGCTCAGCCGGGCGGACGGCGCGGAGGAGCTCGTCACCGCGGTGGGCCTCCTGGAGGACGAGGCGGCCCGGGCGGGCTACACCGCGATTGTCGAGCAACTCGGCACAGGGTGGAACGCCGACGCCGACTGCGCGGCCGCGGCCGAACTCGCGGGCCTCGCCCCCGATGACGCCCGGTGGGCACTCACCTGCCTCGAAACCCTCCAGGTCCTCGACCGCGACGGAAGCAGCCTGCGCGTCGAGCCGGTCCTCAACAGGGCGCTGGACGTCCTGTCCGCGAAGGAATGATCCGCGGGTGAGGGGCCGGGGCAACCCCCGGCCCCTCACCGGTACGGGCTTGAGCGGGCAGTGCAGCGACCGCGAGAAGCCGACCAGACACATCGACCCAGAGAAAGCGAACCTCCCTTGTCCGTACAGTCCTTCCGCCCCGACGTCGACGCGGCAGCCGCCGCGATGAAAGGCATCTCGTTCCCGGTCAGGGGCACGCTGAAGAACCTCCCGGAGGTGCTGACACCCGACGAGACGGTGCAGGCCCTCGCCGTGGCCCATCACGACGGCGTCCTGGGCGTCCTCGCCCTGACCGATCGCCGCACGCTGTTCCGGGCACAGGGGTGGGCGGGCCAGCGGCTGGTGTCGCACGCTCTCGTCGAAGTCACCGACGTCCGCTGGGCAGGAGGTCTGGGACAGGGCGTGCTCACACTGTTCGTCTCCGGCTTGGCGGCCGAGTTCAAGAACATGGACAAGAGGGACGGCCAAGCCCTTGCCGAGCGCCTTCAGCAGTGGCGTCAGTGGTACGCGGGACAGTCCGGTACGGCCGCTCCGGCGCCGGTCGTTCCCCCGCAGTCGGTACAGCCCGCGCAACCCGTCACCGCCTCCGCCCCCGTACCGTCGCAGCCTGCCGGCGGTGGAGGCATCTTCGGTCGGCGCCGTCGGGAGGCGGAGACGGAAGCGGCCCGTCTAGGTGAGCAACTGCGCGCACGTGAGGCCGACGCCGACGCACTGCGCTCGGAGAACCACCGTCTGCTGGCCGAGCTGACCGCGGTCGTCGGTACAGACACCGCCCGGCTGGTCCAGGAGACCGAACGGATCCAGCGGACTCACATCGGGAACCTGGCCGAGCTGCAGAGGATCGACGCCGTCCTCGACGCGAAGGTGGAGGCCGCCGCCGAGCGCGCCGAGCGCGACCTCCAAGGCACTCGGCAGGAACTGCAGAACCTGGAGGCACAGACCCGGGAGACGGAGCGTCGGCTGACTTCGGCCAGGGCCGGACTGGTCCTCACCGACGAATTGGCGCTGATGCAGGAGGCCGGCATCTACGAGTACCGGCACCCGCTGGCCGACGCCGTCGCCTACAAGGCACAGCTTGACCGCGCCAAGGACCAGTACAAAGTCCTCACCAAGAACGGGCGAGCCGTCGTCGGAGTCACCGAATGGACGGTCAACGGCTCCTCAGCAGAGGGGCGCCGCATGGTGCGTGACTTCTCCAAGCTGATGCTGCGCGCCTACAACGCGGAGGCGGACGCGGCGGTACGTGGCATGAAACCGCACCGCCTCGCCTCTCTCATCGACAGGCTGGACAAGTCGCGGGAGACCATCGCGAAACTCGGCAAGACCATGCAGATCCATGTCACCGACGAGTACCACCGTCTCCGGGTCCGAGAGCTGGAGCTGACCGCCGATCACCTGGCCAAGGTCGAGGAGGAGAAGGAACAACGCCGGGAGGAGCGGGCCCGCCAGCGCGAGGAGGAGCGCCTTGAGCGGGAGATCGCCCGCGAGCGCGCCCGGCTCGACAAGGAACGCAACCGCCTGGTCCTGGCGCTGAACCGGGCTCGCTCGGCGGGCCAGGCGGACGCCGCTCAGGTCGCGGAACTGGAACGAAAGCTCGGCGAGATCGACGCCGAGGAGGAGGCCATCGACCGGAGGGAGGCCAACCGACGTGCCGGATACGTGTATGTCATCTCCAACATCGGGGCCTTCGGGGAGTCGATGGTCAAAATCGGCCTGACCCGGCGTCTGGACCCCATGGACCGGGTCAACGAACTCGGTGACGCGTCCGTACCGTTCCGGTTCGATGTCCATGCGCTGATCTACAGTGACGACGCCGTCGGTTTGGAGCGCGCCCTTCACCAGGACTTCGAGGCGCGCCGGGTCAACCGGGTCAACGCACGCCGCGAGTTCTTCCACGTGAGCCCGGCCCAGGTCCGCGACGCACTCGCCCGCCATGCCGGCCAGCATCTCCTGGAGTTCCACGAGGAACCGGACGCACCGGAGTGGCGCGCGAGCGTCGCCACGGCGCGAGCTCACGGCTGACTCGTGGTCGAGCGCTCACTCGTGGCCGACGATTGACGCGATGGTCTTCCTGCGCCTTTCGTTGTCGGCCGCCGCCTTGCGCAGTTCATTGGCGTGCTTCCTGATCTGCGCTTTCTGGTACTGCTGTTCCTCCGTCGACCAGATGGTGACGAGTCGGGTCTCTCTCTTGCAGGCCACGTCGGCGAGCGCCATGTTGATCTCCTCGCGACTCACCGGGAGGACATCGATGTTGAAGGGCAGGTTCTCGCCGACCGGAGCGGCGGTCGTATAGCCCTTGTCGTGCATGCAGTGGGACCACTGCTTGAACACGGCGTTGACACGGGGGCTGTTCATCGTCCGCTTGTGGGACTCGGCCTTTATGTCCGAGGCCACCTCGGCGTAGGAGTCGTGCGAGGCGTCGTCCTCGCCGGCCAGTGCAGCACCGGCCTCGGCCACGCACCCTCCCGGTGGGCTGTTCTCGCCCCCGCCGTTGAGAGAAGCAGTGTAGGCGGGGTTGCTCCGGTGGGTGCGTATCCAGTCGGCGCGTTGTGCAGCGGCTTCGGTGTCCTTGTCCGCCGCTTCGTCAACGGCGGACGGCAGGTGGTACCCGTACTGCCGTGCCGTGGCCGTGTCGGCCACCCCGTAGCGTCGCTTGTTGCCGTAGACGCCGTTGTCCTTTACGCCTGCTTTCAGGACCGCATCCGCAGGCTGAGGGAAGGAGAAACCGAACTTCTGCATGCAGCGGTCGATGAGTACGGCACGAGCGAGCGCTGTCCGGGTCTGGTCATGAACCGTTGGCAGATAGGTGTTGACGGGAAGAATCACCTCCCCCGGTGCGGGCGCGGCGGTCGGCGGTGCCACGGTCGAGTCGGGAACGGCGGAGTCCTGGCCGGAGCAGGCTGTGGCCGACATCGCGACCACCGCAGTCACCACGACCACCGCGGTCAACGTGGTCGGCGCGGACAATCGACGCTGAGGGGGAGCCAGACGCAGGGGCAGAGGCATGAGGTGATTCCACTTCGTCGGATCCGTCGAAGTCGTCGGAGGGGTGCGGGTATGCCGCTCCACGCGCTTCCGGGCCCGCGGTGCGGCACCGGCGGGCCCGGAAGGAACGGATCGGCGGCTCAGGATCAGACGCCGATGTACACCGACGCGTTGTCGTTCCAGGTGTAGTAGAGCTCCCCGCGCTGTCCGCCGTAGAGCCAGTCGTAGTTCCCTGAGTAGTTGGGGGAGTAGTAGCTCCTGCAGTAGGCGGCCCACGAGTCGCATTGGATCTTCCGGGCGTTGTTGCGGACGACCTGGCCTGCGCCCGATCCCGTACCCGCGCGGTAGTGGTTGTCGCCGAGGTTGGCGTTGTCGTTCCAGCCGCCCCAGTAGGCCGAGTTCCAGGTGCTGTAGTAGAAGCAGACGTAGTAGCCCGTCGAGTAGCAACGCGACTCGTTGCCGTTCTGTCCGACGTGCTTGGAAGCGGCCTGCGCCGGCGCGGCTGTCAGGGGCAGCGCGGACACCGCTAGTCCTGCCGCCAGCAGCGTGCCCGCGATCTTGGTCTTGAGTTTCATGGTTCGTCTCCCGTAGGTGGAGTCATGTCCATGTCGCTGTGCGAATTCAGACCGTATGGCGCTGGGTCTGCTGAGTCGTCCCGCAAGGGGTTGAGTCTTGAGTGCAACCGTTGGGGTAGCGACGAGATGTACGACGAGAGGGGTACGACCAGCGGGTTACGCGAGTGTCGGCCAGGCTTTCGGTGGATGGCGTCAGCGCAGGTGAGGGGCCACTGGTCCCACGAGTCCGCTTAATGCGTACGATGTGCAAGTGCGTGACCGTGACTACAGCATCCGCCCAGCAACCCCCGCCGACCTCGACGCCGCCCGAGCCGTCATGCTCGACACCGTCTACCGGGACTTCGGTACCGGGTATGTCCCGCGCTGGCACGGTGACGTCATCGACCTGGCCGGGGCGTACGTGACCCCGCAGCGGCACGCCCTCCTCGTCGCGGTCGACGCGGACGGTGAGGTCGTGGCCACCGGTGCCCTCGACTCCCGCGGGCCCGCGCACCCGCCGAACCCCGCGCACGTCGCCGAGCGGTACCCCTCCGGTGTGACCGCGCAGTTGCGGCGGGTGTACGTCCGGCGCGAGCATCGGCGGCGTGGGCTGGCGCGTCGACTTGCCGATGAGTTGCTGGCGTTCGCCGTCGCCGACGGGGGGTATCGGGCCGTCTACCTGCACACCGATCCCGCCGTCACCGGGGCCGAGCCGTTCTGGCGGTCGTTGGGCAAGGTCGTGCACGACGAGCGGGAGGACGCGGGGGGCGGGCAGGGGATCGTGCACTTCGACGTTCCCTTGGACGGACTGGACGGACTGGACGGACTGGCCGGACTGGCCAGGGCGAGGTAGGCGTGAAAACCATTTTCAGGTAATCTCCGGTTCGCCGCCTCGCGCCCGCCACTCCGCCCGCTTTCCGCCCGCCGCCCTCCCTGATCGATCCGAGGACCATGCGCTCCCACCGCCGCCCCCGGCTGCTCGCCCCGTTCCTGCTGCTCCCGCTGATAGCCGGCTGCTTCGCCTCCGGAGGGGGCGACGAGTCCGGAGACGGCGGTGGCAAGGACGGCGAAGGGGCCCGACTTCGCGTCGCGCTCGCCTTCCCGCCCGCCGAGAACCTGTCCCCGTACGGTGCCGACGCCACCCTGCTCAGTCGGCTCGCGGTCACCGAGGGGCTCACCTCCCTCGATGCCAACGGCGTCGCCGCGCCCGCGCTCGCCGAGTCCTGGCGGCGGGACGGGGACAAGGTCTGGGAGTTCACCCTCCGCGACGCCACCTTCCAGGACGGCGCCGAGGTCACGCCTGCCGCAGTCGCCGCATCACTCAGCCACGCCACCCACGCCGAGCCCGCCCCCGCCGCCCTCGCCGGCGTCAGCCTCAGGGCCGAGGCGAGCGGCGACCGTGTCGTCCGTATCACCACCGCCGAGCCCGATCCCGTACTGCCGCTGCGGCTCTCCAGCCCCAGCCTCGCCATCCTCTCCGCCAAGGCGTACGAGGAGGAGGGCGGCCGCGTCGACCCCGTCGGTCACGCCACCGGGCCCTTCGAGCTGACCGAGGTCAACGGCGCCACCTCCGCCTCCCTCGACCGGTTCGACGACTACTGGGGTGGCCGCGCCCAGGCCTCCGGAATCGACGCCCGCTTCATTGCCGACGGCACCGCCCGCGCCAACGCTCTGCGGACCGGCGAGCTGGACATCGCGGAGGCCGTTCCCGTCGCCCAGGCGGCGAGCCTCGACAAGGAGACCCGGCGGGACACCGCCACCACCCGGACCACCAGCCTGCTCTTCAACGCCTCCTCCGGGACCTTCAAGGACGCGGGGCTCAGGGCCGCTGCCAGGGCCGCCGTCGACACCTCCGTGTTCGCCAAGGACGTGTACGAGGGGTACGGCGATCCCGGTGTCGGTGTCTACGGGCCCGCCGTCACCTGGGCCGAGGGGAAGCGGACCGCGCCCGTCGGGCGGGCGGTGGCCGCCGAGCCCGGCGACGACGACACCATCAGCCTCGCCACCTACGACAACCGGCCCGAGCTGCCCGAGGTCGCCCAGGTGGTCAAGCAGCAGTTGGAGAAGGCCGGGTTCACCGTCGAGCTCACCGTGCGGGAGTACTCGCGGCTCGAAGGGGACGCGCTGGACGGGAAGTTCGACGCCTTCGTGCTGGCACGGAACACGCTCCTCGACACCGGTGACCCCGTCGCCGTCCTCGCCAGCGACTACACCTGCGACGGCGGCTTCAACATCGCCCAGCTCTGCGACAAGGGCGTCGACCGTGCCGTCGCCGACGCCGAGAAGATCGCCGACACCGCGAAGCGGCAGGACGCCGCCATGGCCGCCGAGGCGCGCATCCTCGGCAGTGACGCCGTCGTACCGCTCGTGCACCAGCGGATCATCACCGGCGTCGCCGACTCCGTACAGGGCGTGATCCTCGACCCGTACGAGCGGGCCCTCGTCGGCACCGGCACCCGGCGCTGAGCCGTGCGGCAGCGGGTGGCCACCGTGGTGTGGCGGGTCCTTCTCGCGGCCGGGCTGGTGTGCGGGATCGGGCTACTGCCGTGGCTCACGCACACCGACCCCGCGTACACCGTCCTCAAGGCGCGGTCCGTCGAGCGGGAGCCGACGCCCGAGGTGCTCGCCGACATCCGGCAGCAGCTCGGGCTCGACGGCGGGCCACTCCATGTCCTCGGCCGGTGGCTCGGAGGACTCGTACGCGGGGACGCGGGCGAGTCGTGGATCTCCGGCTCCGACGTGCTGCCCGACGTGCTCCGGGCACTCGGGGCCTCGCTGCTGCTCATGAGTGTCGCGCTGCTCGTCGCCGTCCTGACGGCTGGGATCGTGTGCGTACGCACGCTCCGGCTCGGGGCACGGCGGCGGCTCGGGGGGCGGCGCGGGGGCGGGGCCGGGTCCGCCCTGGTCGCCTCGCTGCCCGAGTTCCTCGTCGCCTCCGTGCTCGCCACCGTCGTCGGGGTGCAGTTGGGGTGGCTGCCCGCGCTGGGGTGGTACGGGTTCCAGTGGACCGTGCTGCCCGCGCTCGCCCTCGGGCTGCCCGCGGGCGCCGTGCTCGGGCGGTTGCTCGACGATCTGCTGCCCGGCGCCTTCGGTGAGCCGTGGGCCCTCGCCGCCGCGGCGCGTGGGCTGACCGGGCGGTCCATCGCCCGCCAGGCCGTACGGCGCTGCGTGCCCGCGCTGCTGCCCAACCTCGGACTGTTCGCCGTGGGGCTGACCGGCGGGGCCGTCGCCGTCGAGCAGGTCTTCGACATCCCGGGGCTCGGGCGCACCACCCTCCAGGCCGCCCTCGGCCAGGACCTGCCCGTCCTCCAGGCCGGCACCCTCGCCCTCGTCCTCCTCGCGGCGTGCGCCACCGGTGCCACCCGCCTCGCCGCCCGGCTGCTCACCGGGCCCGCCCTGCGCGACGGGGCCCTGTCCTCCCTGCACCGGCCCGCGCCGCCCGCCCGCGGGTGGCCGCCCCTCCTCTACGGCGCCGTCCTGATCGCCGTCGTCGGGGTCGGGCTGACCCGTGATCCGCTCGCCCTCGACACCGGGCAGCGGCTGCGGGCGCCCTCCCTCGCCCATCCCTTCGGCACCGACTCCCTCGGGCGTGACCTGCTCGCCCGGGTCGGGCACGGGGCGCTCGACACACTGCTGCTCGCCTCCGCCATCAGCGCCGCCGCGCTGCTCGTGGGCGTGCTGCTCGGGCTCGCGCCCCGGGCGTCCGCGCCGCTCGTCGACACCGTCAACGCCGTACCGCCCGTGCTCGTCGCGCTTCTCGTCACCGCCGTCGCCGGGAGCGGAGCGGCCACGCCCGCGCTCGCCGTGGGGGCCGTCGCCTGGGCGCCGCTCGCTGCGCACACCTCCTCTCTGCTCCGCCAGGAACGCGCCACCCTGCACATCACCGCCACCAAGGGGCTGGGTGCGGGGCGGACGTATCTGCTGCGGCGCGAGTTGCTGCCCGCCGTACTGCCGCCCGTCCTGCGGCACGCCCTGCTGCGGCTGCCCGGCGTCGCCCTCGCGCTCGCCTCGCTCGGCTTCCTCGGTCTCGGTGCCCAGCCGCCGTCGCCCGAGTGGGGTCTGCTCCTCGCCGAGAACCAGCCCTACGCCGAGCGCGCCCCCTGGGCCGTCCTCGCCCCCGCCGCCGTCCTCGCCCTGCTCGGCGCGCTGGCCGTCACCGCCGCGGGCGGACTGCGCCGGCCGCGACCCCGGTGGCGGTCTCGGCGTAGGGCCGAGACGGTCGGGATGGTCGGGATGGTGGGGAAGCGGTCCGTCGTGGAGCGGGAACCCGAACCCGAACCCGCCCGAGTGCGATGACGTCCGTCCCCACCGGTCGGTCCGTGAAGGCTTCCCGCCGTCACGACCCTCCGCTCTCCCCGCTGCTCCGGCTGCTCATCCTCACCCAACTCGCCTTCAACATCGGCTTTTTCGCCGTGCTGCCCTTCCTCTCCGAGCATCTGGGTCAGTCCATCGGCATGGCGGGGTGGCTGGTCGGGTTCGTGCTCGGGCTGCGGACCTTCAGCCAGCAGGGGCTGTTCGTGGTCGGCGGTGTGCTGGCCGACCGGTACGGCATCAGGCCCGTCGTACTCGCCGGGTGCGTGCTCCGCATCGCGGGGTTCGGGTGGCTCGCCTTCGCCGAGCGGACCTGGGCCGTCGTCGGTGCCGTGCTGCTGATCGGGTTCGCCGCCGCGCTCTTCTCACCGGCCGTCGAGTCCGAGGTCGCGCGGCAGGCCGTCGTGTGGGAGGAGGCGGGCGGTGGCGACCGGACCCGCGTGCTCGCGCTGTTCACCGTCGCCGGGCAGGCCGGTGCCTTCGTCGGGCCGCTGCTGGGTGCGCTGTTGCTCGCCGTCGACTTCCGTACGGCGTGCCTCGCCGGGGCCGGAGTGTTCGTACTCGTCCTCGCCGGGCACGCGTGGCTGCTGCCGCAGCGCATTCCCGGGCGGGCCCAGGTCCGGGTCAGGGGCGGCGCGCGGCTCGTGCTGCGCAATCGGCGGTTCCTCGCGCTGTGTTGCGCGTACGGCGCCTATCTGCTCGCCTACAACCAGCTCTACCTGGCCCTGCCCGCCGAGGTGGAGCGGGCCGCCGGTTCGCAGGCGCCGCTGGCCTGGCTGTTCGCGCTGTCCTCGTTGCTGGTGGTGACCGCCCAGTTGCCGGTGACCCGGTGGGCGGGGGAGCGGTTGGCGCCGCGCCGGTCGATGGTGGCGGGGCTGGGGCTGATCGCCGTCGGGTTCGCCGTCGTCGGGCTGGCGCGGCCCGCCGGGTGGACGGGGACGGGTGGGCTGCTGCCCGCCGCCGGGTTCGTCGTCCTGCTCACGCTCGGGCAGATGCTCGTCGCGCCCGTCGCCCGCGCCTGGGTGCCGGACCTCGCCGAGGACGGGCGGCTCGGGCTGTACACGGGGGCACTGTCCTCGGTCTCCGGGGTCGTCGTGCTGGCCGGTAGTTCGGCTACCGGGCTGCTGCTGGACACCGGGTTGCCGGTCGCCGTGCCGTGGCTGGTCCTGGCCGTCGTGCCGTTGGCCGCGGTGGGGCTGCTGCCTCGGCGGCCCTGAATTCCCCGCAAGTTCCCTGCCCAGGGCCCGGTCTGACAGCTCCTGGCTGCGGATCGTCGCGACTGCCTCGTCGAAGAGGCGCTCGGGGTCGGGGTCGTCGGCCCCGCCGGAGCGGTACCACGCCTCGACGGCGGCGTCGAAGCAGGCCAGCTCAGTGGCGACGAACGCCAGGGCCCGCGGGGCGGGGTCCGGGGTCGGGGCAGGCCGAGCGAGTACGGTCCTCAGGGGCGGTGACCACGGCCCACTGACCATGGGCCCCCGGGGTTTGCGCGGCGTCACCCCGTTGAGTGCGTTGCCGCGGTCTCGGCCGCCGTACGGATGAACGCCGCAAGCGCCAGGTCGCGGCGCTCTTCGGGCCAGGCTGCGAGCAGTGTCGTCCGGCGACCGTCGGCGGGGACGGCGACCAGGTCGTGGCCGAGGTGACGCGCGACCGACTCGGGAAGGACGGCGACCATGCGGCCGAGGGCGATCAGCTCCGCCACCTGCCCGGTGTCCTTGATGACCGGTCCACTCCCCGCCGCGGCCTCGCTCCAGCGCGGAAGGACCTCACCGGCCAGGTCGGCCATGCCTACCGACGTGCTCCCGGCCAGCCGGTGAGCACGGGCCAGTACCACCATCTCGCGTTCGGTCAGCAACTCCTCGGTGGCCAGGCCGCCCAGATCCTCCTGCGGCAGCCGCAGCAGCGCGATGTCTGCGGTTCCGTCCCGCAGCAGCGTCCTCTCCTCGCCGATGCCGCAGATCAGTACCTCGACGTCGACGGCGTCGGGACGGGCGGCGAACCGGGTCAGAACGGGGTTGAGCAGGCCGGCGTCGCCGCCCGGCTTCGTCACCACCGTCAGCCGCTGCCGCGCTCGCCCGGCACGTCGGGTCAACTGCTCCGCCGCCGTGAGCGAGTCGAGCGCCCTACGGCCCTCGTCCAGCAGAACCTCGCCGGCCGGGGTGAGCGAGACCCGGCGGCTCGTGCGCTCCAACAGCCGGACACCCAAACGCCGTTCCAGCCGTTGTATCGCCCGGGACAGCGGGGGCTGCTCGATACCGAGCCGTGCCGCGGCCCTCGTGAAGTTCCGTTCCTCGGCGACCGCGACGAAGTAGGCCACCTCTCGGGAATCCATACCCTCAGGGTATGGGAGAGGGCCTCGACCGGTCTTGGTGCCGTTGGCGGACGGATGCTGGACTGGAGCCATGACAGACACTGGTGGGTCGACGACCCATGTGGACCGCATGCGGTTCTTCGTCGAGCAGGTGCAGCACGGGGGACGGCTCGACCTGATCGACACGCTCGTGCACGCCGACTACCACAACCACACGGCCGAATCGGGGCAGGCAGCCGACCGGGCCGGCGTTCACGCCACCATGACCGCCATGCACGCGGCGTTCTCCGACCTCACCGTGCGGATCCTGCACTGTGTGGGGGACGGAGATCTCGTGGCCACCCACAAGGTGTTCCGCGCCCGGCACACCGGACCGTGGTTCGGCGTCGCCCCGTCCGGCAAGCAGGTCGAGTTCCGCGTGATGGACATGGTCCGCTACCGGGACGGGCGGATGGCCGAACACTGGGCCGTCGCCGACGCGCTGAGCCTCCTGCGGCAGACGGGCGCGTTGGCCTGAGCCGAGTCGGCCGCGCCGCGGGCTTCAGTCGTGACGCGTGACGCGTGACGCGTCAGGCGGCGGGAGTCGCTCTTCACACTCTTTACGCTTCACTCTTCCGCAGGGTGTGAGACCCCGCCGAGGACGTTCACTGGGCGACGAGTTCCCGCACCGCCGCCCGCGCGGGCGTCCGCGGCTGCCGCGAAGTCCGCCACAGCCACAGCACATCCCTGCCGAACGACCACACCAGCAGGCCCAGCGCCAGTGCCACCACCCCGGCGTTCGCCACCCGCGGCAGCAGGTCCGCGCCCGCCAGGAGCAGCAGTACGCCCTGGAGCGCGGCCACCGTCTTGCGGGCCGTGCTCGGCGGCAGCGGAGCGGTCAGCCACGGCCACACGCGGGCCGCGGCGACGAACACGTAGCGCATGCCGCCGATCAGCAGCACCCACGGGCCCAGGTCCAGCGCGACGTACACGCTGAGGACCAGGATGAGGAACGCGTCGACCTCCATGTCGAAGCGGGCGCCCAGCGCCGACGACGTGCCGGTGCGGCGCGCGACCTTGCCGTCCACGCCGTCCAGGATCAGGGCCACGGCCGTCAGGCCGACCAGGAGGGAGACGGGCGGCGCGCCGCTGAAGGACTCCGCGACCAGGGCCGTCACCCCGCCGACCAGGGTGGCCCGGCCGAGGGTGACCCGGTTGGCCGGGCCGAACGACGGCAGCCGGGAGCGGTGCAGGGCGCGGGACAGTACCGCCCAGGTCGCGAACGCGAACGCGAGGCCGGTCAGCCAGCCCGCCGTGCCCATGCCGATCGCGGTTCCCAGCAGCGCCAGAAGCAGGATCTGCGCGCCCGCCCCCACCGCCGTCTCCTGCTGAACCGGCCTTGCGTCAAAGGCGCCGTAGGCACCATCCGCGCCGTAGGCACCATCCGTGTCATACGCGTCGTACGTGTTGTTCAGGGCCACCGAACACCCTCCGGCCGTGTGACAGAGTCGATCAACGCCGCTACCTTGTGCGCGGCTTGTGCATCCCTCGGTACGTGGGCGGCTTCCCGATCGTTCAGGAGGACATCCGATGACCCGCATGGCACACGCGTTCTGGCTCGAATCGCCAGGCCGGGGCGCGATCCGGGACGTGGAGCTGCCGGCGCCCGGCGCGGACGAGGTGCTCGTGCGTACGCTCTTCACCGGCGTGAGCCGGGGGACCGAGACCCTCGTCTTCGGCGGCCGGGTGCCCGAGAACCAGTACACGGCCATGCGCGCGCCCTTCCAGGAGGGTGACTTCCCCGGGCCGGTGAAGTACGGCTACCTCAACGTCGGCGTGGTGGAGGAGGGGCCGGGCACCCTCGTCGGACGTACCGTCTTCTGCCTCTATCCGCACCAGACCCGGTACGTCGTCCCGGCCGCCGCCGTCACCCCGGTGCCCCCGGAGGTCCCGGCCGGGCGGGCCGTGCTCGCCGGCACCGTGGAGACCGCCGTCAACGCCCTGTGGGACGCGGCCCCGCTGGTCGGCGACCGGATCACCGTGGTCGGCGGCGGCATGGTCGGCTGCTCGGTGGCCGCCCTGCTGGCCCGCTTCCCGGGCGTCCGCGTCGAGTTGGTCGACGCCGATCCGGCCCGCGCGCAGGTCGCCGGGGCACTCGGCGTCGGCTTCGCGTCCCCGGCCGACGCCCTCGGCGACCGCGACCTCGTCGTGCACGCCAGTGCAACGGAGGCGGGGCTCGCCAGGTCACTGGAGCTGCTGCGCCCCGAGGGCACCGTCGTCGAACTCAGTTGGTACGGCGACCGGCGCGTCGCCCTGCCGCTCGGCGAGGCCTTCCACTCCCGGCGCCTGACCCTGCGCGGCAGCCAGGTCGGCACCGTCTCACCGGCGCGCGGCGCGACCCGCACCTACGCCGACCGGCTCGCCCTCGCCCTCGACCTGCTCGCCGACCCGGCGCTCGACGCCCTCGTCAGCGGCGAGTCCGCGTTCGGTGAACTGCCCGACGTGATGCCGCGGTTGGCCTTCGGTGACCTTCCTGCCCTGTGCCACCGGATCCGGTACGACCGGGAGGCCACCGGCGCCTGACCTGAGAAAAGACGTACGGACCCCTGAACAAGGGAAGGCATCCCGCCGTAATAGACGGCACCCCGCGCAGCGATCGGCGGGGGATCAGACGTGCCACACCTGGAGGGTCGTCCGTTGTTCAGCATCACCGTCCGCGATCACATCATGATCGCCCACAGCTTCCGCGGCGACGTCTTCGGGCCCGCGCAGCGCCTGCACGGAGCGACGTTCCTGGTGGACGCCACCTTCCGGCGCGAGCAGCTCGACGAGGACAACATCGTCGTCGACATCGGACTGGCCACCCAGGAGCTGGGTGCCGTCGTCGGCGAGCTGAACTACCGCAACCTCGACAACGAACCCGACTTCGCCGGCGTCAACACCTCCACGGAGTTCCTGGCCAAGGTCATCGCCGACCGCCTCGCCGACCGCGTGCACAAGGGCGCGCTCGGCGAGGGGGCCAGGGGGCTGGCCGGCCTCACCGTGACCCTGCACGAGTCGCATGTCGCCTGGGCGAGTTACGAGCGTGCGCTGTGACCGACACATCCGTCGAAGCGACGGCCGACACGGCCCTGGGGGCGATGGCCGAGACGTCCCCTGGAGCGACCCCCGGCGCGAGCGCCGGGCGCGCCCGGCTCACCTACGTCCCCACGCAGATGTCCGTGCCGGCCTCGTCCCCGAGGAACGGGGGGATCGTCCCCATGTCCCTGCGCTCCGTGCACTTCGTCATGCCGGGTGGGGTCGACGACCCGGCCGCGCCGAGCGGCGGCAACGCCTACGACCGGCGGATACGGCTTGACCTGCCCGGCTTCGGGTGGCGGGTACGGGGTCTGCCCGTACCGGGTGACTGGCCCCGGCCGGACGACGCCGCCCGCGCGGAACTCGCCCGCGTCCTGCGAAGGCTGCCGGACGGTGCCGTCGTCCTTCTCGACGGGCTGGTCGCCTGCGGGGTGCCGGAGATCGTCGTACCGGAGGCCGAGCGGCTGCGCATGGCCGTCCTCGTCCACCTCCCGCTCGGCGACGAGACCGGCCTCGCCCCCGCCGTCGCCGCCGAACTCGACGCCCGCGAACGCACGGTGCTGCGCGCCGTCCCGGCCGTCGTCGCCACCAGCGACTGGGCGGTGCGGCGCCTCGTCTCCCACCACGGCCTCGACCCGGGCCGCGTCCACGTCGCCGCCCCGGGCGCCGACATCGCGCCCCTCGCGCCCGGCACCGACGGCGTCTCCCGGCTGCTGTGCGTCGCCGCGGTCACTCCCCGCAAGGGCCAGCACCGGCTGGTGGAGGCGCTGGCGGCCGCGACCGACCTGCCGTGGAGCTGCGTGTGCGTCGGCGGGCTCGGGCAGGACCCGGAGTACGTCGACGGGCTGCGGTCGCTGATCGCACGGCACGGTCTGGAGGAGCGGCTGGTGCTCGCCGGGCCGCGGACGGGCGCGGAGTTGGACGCCACCTACGCGACCGCCGACCTGATGGTCCTCACCTCGTACGCCGAGACGTACGGCATGGCGGTGACCGAGGCTCTCGCGCGCGGCATCCCCGTGCTGGCCACGGACGTCGGCGGCCTCCCGGAGGCGGTCGGACGCGCGCCCGACGGCGGGGTGCCCGGCATCCTCGTACCGCCGGAGGATCCCGCCGCACTCGCCGCGGAGCTGCGCGGCTGGTTCGGCGAGGTGGACGTACGCCGCCGCCTGAAGGCCGCCGCCCGCGGTCGCCGTGCCGCCCTGAACGGCTGGGCCACCACGGCCCAGAGCCTGGCCGGAGTACTGCACCGGCTGCCGAGTGAACCGAGGAGGGCGGCATGAGTACGAGGAAGACGACCGCACCGACCGGAAGCGTCATCCCGGCCCGGCCCGGCCCCCAGGACGCCCTCGACACCGCGAACGGCGTAATCCCCGGAGCGGGGCCCACCCGGCAGGGCGCGGGCCCGTTCGCCGCCGCCGGAGCCGTCGAACGGCGGGGTGAGCGGCCTGCCTTCGGTGCGGTGGACGGGTCGGGCGAGGGGCCCGTGAACCGCCCCGCCGACCGGTCCGGCGGCGGCTCCACCGGTCGTCCTGCCACGCAGCCCGCGGGAGACACCGTCTCCGCCGAGCGCGCCACCATCCGCCTCCGCGAGGCCCCGGTGCGGGGACCGGAGTCGGGGCAGGGCGGTCCGGGCTCGGCGGCGATGCAGGGGCCGGCGATGCAGGGGCCGCCCGACGACCCCCCGCGTTACGCCCCCGAGTGGCTGCGGCTGCGTGAGCCCGCCGATGCCGGCGCGCGAGCGCACGACCTGCTAGACCCGTTGCGGATCCGGCTCGCCAACCTGCCGAGGCGGGCGGACGGGCTGGTGGTGCACGACGTGGGCTGCGGCACCGGGTCGATGGGACGCTGGCTCGCTCCGCTGCTCGACGGGCCCCAGCACTGGGTGCTGCACGACCGCGACCCGTATCTCCTGCACTTCGCCGCCGTCGCCGCCCCTCGTACGGCAGCCGACGGGAGCCGCGTCACCGTCGAGACTCGGCGCGGGGACATCGCCCGGCTCACTCCGGACGCGCTGACCGGCGCCGCGCTGGTGACGGCGTCGGCGCTGCTCGACGTGCTCACCATCGAGGAGGTCGGCAATCTCGCCGCCGCCTGTGCCGCGGCCGGCTGCCCGGCCCTGCTGACCCTCTCCGTCGCCGGGCGCGTCGATCTGACCCCCGCGCACCCCCTGGACGTGGAGATCACCGAGGCGTTCAACGAACACCAGCGGCGTACCGGCATGCTCGGTCCGGACGCGGTGACCACGGCGGCCGAGGCCTTCGCCGGACACGGCGCCACCGTACGGGCGCACCCCAGCCCCTGGCGCCTCGGCCCCAACGAGGCCGAACTCACCGCCCAGTGGCTGCGCGGCTGGGTCGGTGCGGCCGTCGAACAGCGCCCCGACCTGCGTGAGCGGGCCGGCCGCTACCTGGACGAGCGCCTCGCGGCCTGCGCCGCCGGGGAGTTGCGCGTGCTCGTCCACCACACGGACCTACTGGCGTTGTGCCGGCCGACGGGCGGGACCTCGTGAGCGCACCGACCGTACCGGCCGTACCGGCGGCGCCTGCGGCACTGGCCGTACCGGCGGCGCCTGCGGCACTGGCCGTACCGGCGGCGCCTGCGGCACTGGCCGTACCGGCCGTACCTGCGGCACCGGCGGCGCCCGGGGCACCGACCGTTCCGGTGGCACCCGGGGTGCCTGCGGTATCCGGGATGCCTGCGGTGCCCGCGGTGCCCGGGGTGCCCCCGGCACCGCCGAGGGGCCTCCCCACCGACCTACGTCCGGACCCGGGCATCCCCGCCGGCAGCGCGCCGCCCCGTCGCCGCGCCCTGCGTGCCCACCTCGGCACTCTCGCCGGGACCGTCGTCCTCGCCGTGCTCCTGTGGCGGATGGGGACCGGCGCCTTCCTGGACGGGCTGCGTCGGATCGACGGGACCACGGTGCTGGCGGCACTCGGGATCGGGCTGGTCACCACGGTGTTCAGCGCCTGGCGCTGGGCACTTGTGGCCCGGGGGCTGCGCATCCGGCTGCCCCTCGGACCGGCCGTCGCCGACTACTACCGCGCCCTGTTCCTCAACGCGGCCCTCCCCGGTGGCGTCCTCGGTGACGTGCACCGCGCGGTGCGGCACGGGCGGAGCGCCGGCGACCTCGGGCGCGGCGTGCGGGCCGTCGTCCTCGAACGGGTCGCCGGACAGCTCGCGTTGATCGGAATCGGTGTCGCCGTACTGCTGACGATGGAGTCCCCGGTGCTGACCGAGGCCCGGCACCTGGCCCCGCTCGTGGGCCTGGCTGTGCTCGGCGCGTTCGCCGTCGTCCTCGCCCTGCGCATGAACCGGGTGCCCGCACGCCGGGGTCGGGCCCTGCGGGCGACGCTCGGGGAGGTACGCGAAGGGCTGCTGTCCCGGCGGAACCTGCCGGGCATCGCGCTCGCGTCCGTCGTTGTGCTCGCCGGGCATCTCGCGATGTTCGTGCTCGCCGCCCGGGTGGCCGGCAGCGGCGCCTCCGTCGCCGTGCTCACGCCGCTGGCGGTGCTGGCCCTGCTCGCCATGGGCCTGCCGCTGAACGTCGGCGGCTGGGGGCCCCGGGAGGGCGTCACCGCCTGGGCGTTCGGCGCGGCGGGGCTGGGCGCGGGCACCGGGCTCGGTGTGGCGGTGGTGTACGGCGTGCTCAGCCTCGTGGCGAGTCTGCCCGGCGTCGTCGTCCTCGTCGTCCGCCGGAGGGCGGGTGCGGGCACGGCGGCGAACGCGCCTCACCCGCGCCGGTCCCCCCGTCCGAGTCCCCGCCCGCGTCCGTGGTCCCGTCCCCGTCCCCGCGCTCGGCCCCGGTCTCACACCCGCCCGGGAACCTCGTCCGCCGTCAGGAAAGAGAAATACGTTCCGAAGGAATCCGCGAGGCTCGCCAGCAGTTCCTTCCCCTTTTCCGCCGATCCCAGTGAAGGACGCCCGATGACACCGGAATCGGTATAGGCGGACATACCGAGGGAGAGCAGATGACGCCGGTCGTCCGCGACGCAATCGGCGGCCTCGTAACCGGGCCGGACCGATTCGGGGTGCGCGTGCAGAAGAATGGAGGTCTCGATTTCCCCCGCGTGCATGTCGGTGAGCAACGACGTGACCACCCCGGCCCGCTCCCGCGCCGCCTCCCAGTCCTCCGCGGCCGGGAACAGCGCCATCCGCTCACCGCGTGCGGAGGACTCCTGAACGACGTTGCCCAGTACGTAGTTTCCGCCGTGTCCGTTGACCACGACCAGGGCCTCGACTCCCGAGCGGCGCAGGGAGGAGGCTATGTCCGTCACCACCGCGTGGAGGGTCACCGAGGAGATGCTGACGGTCCCGGGCCAGTCGGCGTGCTCGTGCGAACAGCCGATCGTCACCGGCGGCAGCAGGTGCACCGGGTACGCGGCGGCGATCTCCCGGGCGACGGCGCAGGCGACGAGCGTGTCGGTCGCCAACGGCAGGTACGCGCCGTGCTGCTCGAAACTGCCGACAGGCAGCACCGCGACCTGCCGCACGACCCCGGCGGCCCGCCCGCGCACGTCCTGCGTCGTGTCCGCCGGCATCAGTGAAGCATCCATTCCCGCACGGCCTTTCGTCTCTGTTGAGCAATCTCTTGAACAACCTGTCGGGCAACCTGTTGAGGGATCCGTTGAGGGATCCGCCGAGGATCTTTTGAGGAACGCGAGAATCATGACAGAAAACATCGGTGTACTCGGCAAGAACGCGGCGCAGCGCACGGACGTGGAACGCGTCGTGGTGACGCCTCTGCCCACCGTGTACGGGCAGTTCCGTGCGTTCGGCTACTTCGACCACGAGCGCGGCGACGAACAAGTGGCCCTCGTGCACGGCGATCCGGGCGCCGAGGGTGTGCTCACCCGGCTCCACTCGGAGTGCCTGACGGGCGACGCCTTCGGCTCCCAGCACTGCGAGTGCGGCGACCAACTGGCTTCCGCGCTGCGGGCGGTGGTCGCCGCGGGCAGCGGCGTCGTCGTCTATCTGCGCGGACACGAGGGACGCGGTATCGGACTGCTCGCCAAGCTGCGCGCGATGGCACTGCAGGCGGAGGGCCTGGACACGGTCGAGGCGAACCTCGCCCTCGGCCTGCCGGTGGACGCCCGGGACTACGGTGTCGCCGCCCGCGTCCTCAAGGACCTGGGCGTGCGCTCCGTGCGCCTGATGTCCAACAACCCGCGCAAACGGGAGGCGTTGGTGCGGCACGGCATCCAGGTCGCCGAGCAGGTGCCGCTGCTGATCCCGCCGTGCGAGAGCAACATCACCTATCTGCGGACCAAGCGCGAGCGCCTGGACCACCACCTGCCGCACCTCGACGCGATGGCGCACGTGTTGTCCTGACGCGGGCTCCGGCTCCGGCTCCGGCGCCCGCGCGGTCGCAGTCCGTCACCGCCTCGTGCACGAGCCGCTTGAGGTCCGGGTAGACCGTGTGCGAGGACCTTGGCCGCACCTGGGTCATGAACTGCACCGTCAGATCACGGCCCGGGTCGACCCAGAAGGTGGTCGTCGCCACTCCGCTCCAGCCGAACGTGCCGAGCCCGGAGGGCGACTGCGTGCGGCTCGGGTCCGTCACCACGGAGACACCGAGGCCGAAGCCGACGCCGTCGTTGCCGGGTTCGTCGTGCGCGGGGCGGCTGCCGAGGGCGCGCAGGTCGGCGCCGCCGGGGAGGTGGTTGCGGGTCATGAGGTCCACCGTCCGCGGGGCGAGCAGGCGGACTCCGTCGAGTGCGCCGCGGCGCCGCAGCAGTTCCGCGAAGCGGTGCACGTCGTACGCGGACGAGACCAGGCCGCCGCTGCCCGACAGGAACCGCGGCCGGCCCCGCAGCGGCAGTCCGGGGACCGGCTCGATGCCGCCGGCGTCCGTCTCGCCGTACAACTCGGCCAGCCGGTCCGCCTGTTCGTCGGTGACGTGGAAGCCGGTGTCGGTCATGCCGAGCGGTCCGAAGATCCGCTCGGCGCAGAAGGCGTCGAGCGACTGCCCGGAGACCACCTCGACGAGCCGGCCCAGCACGTTGCTGGCCACCGAGTAGTTCCACTGCGTGCCCGGCTCGAACTGGAGGGGCAGACTCGCGTAGAGGTCGACCGTCTCGGCCAGGTCCGCGCCGGGCCGCACCGACGACTCCAGGCCGGCCGCGCGGTACAGCCCGTCCACCGGGTGGCAGTGGTAGGAGCCGAAGGTCAGCCCGGCGGTGTGGGTCATCAGATGCCGGACGCGGACCGGACCGGCGGCGGGCCGGGTGACGACGTCGCCCGCGGAGCCGTCCCCGGCCCCTTCGACGTACACCCTGGGCTCGGCGAAGGCCGGCAGGTACCGGTCCACGGGGTCGTGCAGGGACAGCCGCCCCTCCTCCATCAGGATCAGCACCGCCACGGACGTGACCGGCTTGGTCATGGAGTAGATCCGCCACAGGGTGTCGGCCGACACGGGCACCCCGGCGGCGACGTCCCGCCGGCCGTGCACGGTCAGATGGGCGACACGGCCGCCGCGGGCGACGGCCACCAGGAACCCGGGCAGCCGGCCCTCCTCGACCTGCCGGGCGAAGTGCCGGTCGAGCCGGTCCAGCGCCGCGGGATCCAGTCCGGCCGCACCCGCGTCGACCTCCTGGCGCAGGGGTGGCATCGCCATCGTTCTCCTCGGTCGTTCTTCGAAGACGGATCCGGCATACCCCGCGCACGCCCACTCAGAACTTCATGATCCGCCGCTTTCGGGGCCGAGCGCCCCGAGCGCCCCGAGCGCCCACTTCGCCGACGGCGAGCCTCTTCGAACTCGTCCAGCGCGCCCGCGCGGCCGCCGCGCGGCACGCGGGTTCACTGGCGGCTGACGGTGCGGGTCAGGCCGGTGAGGACCGTCGTGGCCAGGATCCAGCCCGTGATGATCAGGACGTAGGACAGCGTCTGGTACCGGCCCTCGGGCGAGAAGGCGTTCTCCTGACCGAAGGAGATCACCGGCAGCAGCAGGTCGAGGGTGTAGAACACCGCGTCGAAGTCGGGGGCCTCCTCCGGCTTGAGCGGCGGCGGGTGGTGCAGGCCGTACGCGAGGGAGCCGACCGCCAGCAGCGACAGCAGCCAGCCGCCCGCCCGCAGCGGCCGGAAGCCGTACCCGACCGTGACGTCCTGGAGATGACCCCACACGCGGCCGTACCAGGGCAGCGTGCGCCGGCGCCGCCGCTGCTTGGCGAGCTGCACGAGGCGGGCCGCGTCGTCGTCGCCGATCCGCCGGTAGGAGGCGGTCAACTGCTCGTAGATGAAGGGGAGGTAGCCGTCGCCCTTCTCCAGCATCGGCAGCCGTCGCTCGGCGGGCTCGTGCGGGACCAGGGACGTGTAGGTGAGGTCGTTGAGCTGGACCCGGGCCGGTATGACCTCCGGTTCGACGAACAGCACGTCCACCTGGGCGCGGCGCAGATTGAGCACGCCCTCCACCACCGGGCCCTGGCGCAGCCAGAGTTCGCCGATCACGCAACTGCTGGCACGCAGCGCGGTGCCCCCGGGGTTCGCCAGCCGGGCGTGCGACAGGTCCAGCCGGCCGGGTATCCGCGCGCCGCGCAGTTCCAGCCGGCCGCGGACGTCCGCGTGCCGCAGCAGCACGTCGGACTCGGCGGCGAGGGTCTCGGCCTGGAGGGCGGTGCCGCCCGGCCGGCCGAGTACGGCGTCGGTGAGGTTGACCGTCCCGGCCACCCGTGCCCCGTTGAGCCGTACCTCGCCCGCCGCCCGCAGCCCCGGCGCCCACAGGTCGGCCCCCAGCACCGCCTGGTTGAGCTGGAGCACCGGCCCCTCGGCGTCCGGCGCGCGGATCTGCGCGCTCTCCAGATACAGGCTGCCGGTGATCTCCGCCCCGGCCAGCCGCACCATCCCGCCGAACCGGGTGCGGGTCAGCCGCAGTACGCCGTCCACCCGGACCGCGTGCGAGATCAGGCCGGGCAGGACGGACTCGCTCAGGTTCAGCTCGCGCAGCCGGGCCGCGTGGAGACGGGGCACGTCGTCGAAGTGGCAGTGCCGCAGCCGCACGGGGTGGTCGACCGTCGCGGACTGGAGTTCCAGCGGCCCGGTGACGCGCGCCCCCGCCAGGCTCAGCGCGGCCACCTCGCCGTCCTCCCGGGGGCCGTCCAGGAGCAGCGCCCGCAACACGCCGGCCCGTACGGTCCGTTCGGGCCCCCAGGCGCCGCCGTCGGCCGGGTCCTCGTCGTCCGCGGCCCGGAAGTCGACGGCGGAGCCCGTCGCGAAGGCACGCCGGACGCGCGCCTCGGCCGGTGTCAGGTCGTTGATCTCCATCGCGGGGACTCTGACCCGAACCGGCCGTTCACGTCAACGTGTTGCCGCCACGCCGGGCTACTTCTTCGCCGACTCCACGGCGTGCCCGCCGAACTGGTTGCGCAGCGCGGCGACCATCTTCATCTGCGGCGAGTCGTCCTGCCGGGACGAGAACCGCGCGAAGAGGGAGGCCGTGATCGCGGGCAGCGGCACCGCGTTGTCGATCGCCGCCTCGACGGTCCAGCGGCCCTCGCCCGAGTCGTCCGCGTACCCGCGCAGCTTCTCCAGGTGGTGGTCGTCGTCGAGGGCGTTGACAGCCAGGTCGAGGAGCCAGGAGCGGATGACGGTGCCCTGCTGCCAGGAGCGGAAGACCTCGCGGACGTTGTCCACGGAGTCGACCTTCTCCAGCAGCTCCCAGCCCTCGGCGTAGGCCTGCATCATGGCGTACTCGATGCCGTTGTGGACCATCTTGGAGAAGTGCCCGGCGCCGACCCTGCCCGCGTGGACGTAGCCGTAGGGGCCGTCGGGCTTGAGCGCGTCGAAGACCGGCTTCAGGTCGTCGACGGTCTCCTTCTCGCCGCCGACCATCAGGGCGTAGCCGTTCTCCAGCCCCCACACGCCGCCCGACACACCCGCGTCGACGAAGTTGATGTCGCGCTTGCCGAGTTCCTCGGCGTGCCTCTCGTCGTCCGTCCAGCGGGAGTTGCCGCCGTCGATGACGGTGTCGCCGGGCTTGAGCAGCGCCCCGAGCTGGTCGATGACGTGCTGGGTGGCGCCGCCGGCCGGGACCATGACCCAGACCGCGCGCGGCCGGTCCAGCCGCTCGACGAGGTCGACCAGGCTGTCGACGTCGGCCCGCTCGGGATTGGTGTCGTATCCGACGACGGTGTGGCCGGCGTTGCGCAGCCGCTCGCGCATGTTGCCGCCCATCTTGCCGAGACCCACAAGACCGATCTGCATGTCAGTGCACTTCCTTCAGTTCACGGTAGGCGGCCACCAGCGCGGCCGTGGACGGATCGAGGCCGGGCACGTCCGCCCCCTCGGTCAGGGCGGGTTCGACGCGCTTGGCGAGCACCTTGCCGAGCTCGACGCCCCACTGGTCGAAGGAGTCGATGTTCCAGATCGCGCCCTGTACGAACACCTTGTGCTCGTACAGGGCGATGAGCTGGCCGAGGACGGAGGGGGTCAGCTCGGTGGCCAGGACGGTCGTGGTGGGGTGGTTGCCCAGGAACGTCTTGTGCGGGACCAGCTCCTCGGGCACCCCCTCGGCGCGTACCTCGTCCGGGGTCTTGCCGAAGGCGAGTGCCTGGGTCTGGGCGAAGAAGTTGGCCATGAGCAGGTCGTGCTGGGCCTTGAGTCCGTCGCTCAGCTCGGCCACGGGCCGGGCGAAGCCGATGAAGTCCGCCGGGATCAGCTTGGTGCCCTGGTGGATCAGTTGGTAGTAGGCGTGCTGGCCGTTGGTGCCCGGCGTGCCCCAGACCACGGGTCCGGTCTGCCACTCGACCGGGTCTCCGTCGCGGCCTGTGGACTTGCCGTTGGACTCCATGTCGAGCTGCTGGAGGTACGCGGTGAACTTCGACAGGTAGTGGCTGTACGGCAGCACCGCGTGCGACTGCGCGCCCAGGAAGTCGCCGTACCAGACGCCCAGCAGACCGAGGAGCAGCGGGGCGTTGGCCGGGGCCTCGGCGTTGCGGAAGTGCTCGTCGACGATGCGGAAGCCGTCGAGCATCTCCCGGAAGCGGTCCGGGCCGATGGCGATCATCAGGGACAGCCCGATCGCCGAGTCGAACGAGTACCGGCCGCCGACCCAGTCCCAGAACTCGAACATGTTGGCCGTGTCGATGCCGAAATCGGCGACCTTCTCCTCGTTCGTCGACAGTGCCACGAAGTGCTTGGCGACCGCCTTCTCCTCGCCCCCGAGGCCGGCCAGCAGCCAGGAGCGCGCCGAGGTCGCGTTCGTGATCGTCTCGATGGTGGTGAAGGTCTTGGACGCGATGACGAACAGCGTCTCGGCCGGGTCCAGGTCCCGGAGCGCCTCGTGCAGGTCGGCGCCGTCCACGTTGGACACGAAGCGGAGGGTGAGGGAGCGGTCGGTGAAGGCGCGCAGCGCCTCGTACGCCATCGCGGGGCCCAGGTCGGAGCCGCCGATGCCGATGTTGACGACATTGCGGATGCGCTTGCCGGTGTGGCCGGTCCACTCACCGCCGCGGACCCGGTCGGCGAAGGCGGCCATCTTGTCCAGCACGGCGTGGACCTTGGGGACGACGTTCTCGCCGTCGACCTCGATCACCGCGTCCCGCGGGGCGCGCAGGGCGGTGTGCAGGACGGCCCGGTCCTCGGTGATGTTGATCCGCTCGCCGCGGAACATGGCGTCGCGCAGCCCGAACACGTCGGTGGCGGCGGCCAGTTCCTGGAGCAGGGCCAGCGTCTCGTCGGTGACGAGGTTCTTCGAGTAGTCGATGCGCAGGTCGCCGACGCGCACGACGTACCGCTCCGCGCGCCCCGGGTCCCGGGCGAACAGCTCACGCAGGTCCGGATGCGGCAGCGCGCCCTTGGCGTGGTCCGCGAGCGCGGTCCACTGGGGCCGCCGGTTGAGCTTCGGGGTGTCAGACATGAACGGGGGTCTCCTTGCCGGCCTCGCCGCGCAGGGCGACGGCGTACATCTCGTCGGCGTCGAGGCGCCTGAGTTCCTCGGCGATGAGTTCGGAGGTGGGGCGCACCTTCAGGGCGAGGGAGCGCGGGGGCTGACCGGGCAGGGTCATCGTGGCGAGCGGACCCTCCGGCCGGTCGATGACGATCTCGCCGTTCGCCGTGCCGAGCCGGACGGCCGTGACGACCGGCCCGTCGGTGATGACGCGGTCCACGCGGACGGCCAGCCGGGCCTCCAGCCAGCGGGCCAGCAGCTCGGCCGCCGGGTTGTCCGCCTCGGCCTCCACGACCGCCGAGGTCACCGGCACCCGGGCCTGGTCAAGGGCGGCGGCCAGCATGGAGCGCCACAGCGTCAGCCGGGTCCAGGCGAGGTCGGTGTCGCCGGGCGCGTAGGCGCGGACCCGGCGCTCCAGGACCTCCATCGGCCGCTCGACCGTGTACAGGTCGGTGATCCGGCGCTGGGCCAGCGCGCCCAGCGGGTCCTTCGCGGGGTTGTCCGGCGCCTCCACGGGCCACCACACGACGACCGGCGCGTCCGGCAGCAGCAGCGGCAGCACCACCGAGTCGGCGTGCTCGGACACCTCCCCGTACATGCGCAGCACGACCGTCTCCCCGGTGCCGGCCTCGGAGCCGACCCGGACCTCGGCGTCGAGGTGCGAGCGGGTGCGGTCGCGCAGGTTGCGCGGGTGGCGCTTGATGACGACCAGGGTGCGCGAGGGGTGCTCGTGCGAGGCCTCCTCGGCCGCCTTGATCGCGTCGTAGGCGTTCTCCTCGTCGGTGACGATGACCAGCGTGAGCACCATGCCCACGGCCGGTGTGCCGATGGCCCGGCGGCCCTGCACCAGCGCCTTGTTGACCTTGCTTGCCGTGGTGTCGGTCAGGTCGATCCTCATGGCCTGCGCCAGCTCCGTCCGTCTCGTGCGAGCATCTCGTCGGCTTCCCGCGGTCCCCAGCCGCCCGACGCGTACTGCGCGGGCTTCTCGTGCGAGTCCCAGTAGTCCTCGACCGGGTCGAGGATCCGCCAGGACTCTTCCACCTCCTGGTGGCGCGGGAACAGGTTGGCGTCACCCAGAAGGACGTCCAGGATCAGCCGTTCGTACGCCTCGGGGCTGGACTCCGTGAACGACTCGCCGTACGCGAAGTCCATGGACACGTCCCGGATCTCCATCGACGTGCCCGGCACCTTGGAGCCGAAGCGCACCGTCATGCCCTCGTCGGGCTGGACGCGGATGACGATCGCGTTCTCGCCCAGCTCCTCCGTCGCGGTGGAGTCGAAGGGGGAGTGCGGGGCCCGCTGGAAGACGACCGCGATCTCCGTCACGCGGCGGCCGAGGCGCTTGCCGGTGCGCAGGTAGAAGGGGACGCCCGCCCAGCGGCGGTTGTCGATGCCCAGCTTGATCGCCGCGTAGGTGTCGGTCGTGGAGGCCGGGTCGATGCCCTCCTCCTCCAGGTAACCGGGTACCTGCGCGCCGCCCTGCCAGCCGCCCGCGTACTGCCCGCGCACCGTGTGCTCGCCCAGTTCCTGAGGCAGCCGCACGGCCCGCAGGACCTTCAGCTTCTCGGTGAGCAGCGAGGACGCGTCGAAGGAGGCGGGCTCCTCCATCGCCGTGAGGGCCAGCAACTGGAGGAGGTGGTTCTGGATGACGTCACGGGCGGCGCCGATGCCGTCGTAGTAGCCGGCCCGGCCGCCGATGCCGATGTCCTCGGCCATGGTGATCTGGATGTGGTCGACGTAGGACCGGTTCCAGATCGGCTCGTACATCGTGTTCGCGAAGCGCAGCGCCAGGATGTTCTGGACCGTCTCCTTGCCCAGGTAGTGGTCGATGCGGAAGACCTGCTCCGGGTCGAAGACCTCGTGCAGCAGCGCGTTCAGGTCGCGGGCGCTGTCCAGGTCGTGCCCGAACGGCTTCTCGATCACCGCGCGGCGCCAGGAGCCGTCCGGGGCGTCGGCCAGCCCGTGCTTCTTGAGCTGCCGGACGACCTTCGGGAAGAACTTCGGCGGTACGGAGAGATAGAAGGCGTAGTTGCCACTGGTGCCGCGGGAGGTGTCCAGCTCCTCGACGGCCTTGCGCAACTGTTCGAACGCGTTGTCGTCGCCGAAGTCGCCGGGGATGAACCGCATGCCCTCGGAGAGCTGCTGCCAGACCTCCTCACGGAACGGCGTACGCGCGTGCTCCTTGACCGCGTCGTGCACGACCTGGGCGAAGTCCTCGTCCTCCCAGTCCCGGCGGGCGAAGCCGACGAGCGAGAAGCCCGGGGGCAGCAGGCCGCGGTTGGCCAGGTCGTACACGGCCGGCATCAGCTTGCGGCGGGACAGGTCGCCCGTGACACCGAAGATGACAAGACCGGACGGGCCCGCGATACGGGGAAGCCGCCGGTCCTGGGGATCGCGCAGCGGGTTGCTCCAGTCGAGCGGTGTCACGGGCGTGACCGCCTTCTCGCCGGCGCCACCGCCCTTCGCTCCCGTCGCGCCCTTGGCCGCGCCGGTCGCCCGGGACTTCTTGGCGGCGCGGCCCGACCCGGCCGCCCCGCCCGCCTTCGAAGCCCCGGCGGACCCGGACCCGCCGGCTTCCTCCGCCTTCGGATGCCCCGCGGCCTCCTGGGCCGTCCTGGTCTCCTCGGCTTCCTTCGTCGCCTTGGTCTCCTGGACCTTCGTAGCGGGAAGCTCCTCGCTCATTCCCCGTCAACTCCCTTGCTGTCGAGGGACTTCGTCACGGCACCGAGCAGGTCCTGCCAGGCCGCCTCGAACTTGGCCACGCCCTCCTGCTCCAACTGCTCCACCACCTCGTCGTAGGAGATGCCGAGCCGCTCCACGGCCGCGAGGTCGGCCCGGGCCTGGGCATAACCACCGGTGACCGTGTCGCCCCGCACGTCGCCGTGATCGGCGGCGGCGTCCAGGGTGGCCTCCGGCATCGTGTTCACGGTGCCGGGAGCGACCAGCTCCTCCACGTACAGGGTGTCCCGGAATGCCGGGTCCTTCACCCCGGTCGACGCCCACAGGGGGCGCTGGGTGTTGGCGCGGGCCCCGGCCAGGGCGGTGAAGCGGTCACCCGCGAAGACGTTCTCGTACGCCTCGTAGGCCAGTCGAGCGTTCGCCAGCGCCGCCTTGCCGCGCAGGCCGAGCGCCTCGTCCGTGCCCAGCAGGGCCAGCCGCTTGTCGATCTCGCTGTCGACGCGGGAGACGAAGAACGAGGCGACGGAGTGAACGCCTCCGAGGTCGAGTCCGGCCGCCCGCGCCTTCTCCAGGCCGGCGAGGTAGGCGTCCATGACCTCGCGGTAGCGCTCCAGGGAGAAGATCAGCGTGACGTTGACGCTGATACCGGCGCCGATGACCTCGGTGATCGCCGGGAGACCGGCCTTCGTCGCCGGGATCTTGATCATCACGTTGGGGCGGTCGACCAGCCAGGCGAGCTGACGCGCCTCGGCGATCGTGGCCCGCGTGTCGTGGGCGAGCCGCGGGTCGACCTCGATGGAGACCCGGCCGTCCCGCCCGCCGGTGGCGTCGTACACCTCACGCAGCACGTCGGCGGCGGCGCGGACGTCGGCGGTGGTCATCATCCGCACCGCCTCGTCGACGGTGACGCCCCGGGCCGCGAGGTCCGCGAGCTGCTCCTCGTAGCCCTCGCCGGAGCCGATGGCGGCCTGGAAGATCGACGGGTTGGTGGTCACGCCGACGATGTTCTTCGTCCTGATCAGTTCGGCGAGGTTGCCGGACTCGATCCGCCGCCGCGACAGGTCGTCCAGCCAGATGGAGACGCCCTGGTCGGCCAGGCGCCGCAGTGCTCCCGCGGTCGCGGTTGCTTCGGTCACAGTGATCATCTTCTCTTTCTGCGTCGGATCGGGGTGGGGTCCGGTGGGATCAGCCGCGGGCGGCGGTCAGGGATTCCCTGGCGGCGGCGGCCACGTGGTCGGCGGTGAAGCCGAACCCGGTGAACAGGGTCTTGGCGTCGGCGGAGGCGCCGAAGTGCTCGAGGGAGACGATGCGGCCCGCTTCCCCCACGTACTTGTGCCAGGTCAGGCCGATGCCTGCCTCCACGGCCACCCGGGCCCGCACGGAGGGCGGCAGCACGCTCTCGCGGTACTCGCGCGACTGCTCCTCGAACCACTCCACGGACGGCATCGACACCACCCGGGTGGGCGTGCCCTCCGCCTCCAGCGCCTCCCGCGCGGCCACCGCGAGCTGCACCTCCGAGCCGGTCGCGATCAGGACGACGTCAGGGGCGCCGGTGGAGGCGTCGGCGAGGACGTACCCGCCGCGCGCCGCGTCCGGGTTCGGCGCGTACGTCGGTACGCCCTGACGGGTGAGGGCCAGGCCGTGCGGCGCCGGGTCGGTCGAGTGCCGCCTGAGGATCTCGGCCCAGGCGGTCGCGGTCTCGTTGGCGTCGGCCGGGCGGACGACGTTGAGGCCGGGGATGGCGCGCAGGGCGGCGAGGTGCTCGACCGGCTGGTGGGTCGGGCCGTCCTCACCGAGGCCGACGGAGTCGTGCGTCCACACGTACGTCACCGGCAGCCGCATCAGCGCGGACATGCGCACCGCGTTGCGCATGTAGTCGGAGAAGACCAGGAAGGTGCCGCCGTAGACGCGGGTGTTGCCGTGCAGCGCGATGCCGTTCATCTCGGCGGCCATCGAGAACTCGCGGATGCCGAAGTGCACGGTGCGGCCGTACGGGTCGGCCCCGGGCAGCGGGTTGCCCTCGGGGAGGAAGGAGCTGGTCTTGTCGATGGTGGTGTTGTTGGAGCCCGCCAGGTCGGCCGAGCCGCCCCACAGTTCGGGCAGCACCGGGCCGAGTGCCTGGAGCACCTTGCCGGACGCGGCGCGGGTGGCCAGGCCCTTGCCCGCCTCGAAGACCGGGATCTTCTCCGCCCAGCCCTCGGGCAGCCGGCCGGCGACCACGCGGTCGAACAGCGCCGCGCGCTCGGGGGCGGCGTCCCGCCAGGCGGCGATCCGCTTGTCCCAGGCGGCGTGCGCCTCGGCGCCCCGGTCCAGGGCCTCGCGGGTGTGGGCGAGGACCTCGTCCTCGACGTCGAAGGACTTCTCCGGGTCGAAGCCCAGGACGCGCTTGGTGGCGGCGACCTCGTCCTCACCCAGGGCGGAGCCGTGGGACGCCTCGGTGTTCCGCGCGTTCGGGGCGGGCCACGCGATGATCGTGCGCAGGGCGACGATGGACGGGCGCCCGGTCTCCGCCCTCGCCGCCGTCAGCGCCGCGTACAGCGCGTGCACGTCGACGTCGCCGCTCTCGGCGGGCTCGACGCGCCGCACGTGCCAGCCGTAGGCCTCGTACCGCTTCAGCACGTCCTCGGAGAACGCGGTCGCGGTGTCGCCCTCGATGGAGATGTGGTTGTCGTCGTAGAGGAGGACGAGGTTGCCGAGGCGCTGGTGACCGGCCATCGACGACGCCTCGGCGGAGACGCCCTCCTGGAGGTCGCCGTCGGAGACGATCGCCCAGATCGTGTGGTCGAAGGGGGACTCGCCCCCGGGCGCCCCCGGGTCGAACAGACCGCGCTCGTAACGGGCGGCCATCGCCATGCCCACCGCGTTGGCCACGCCCTGGCCCAGCGGTCCCGTGGTGGTCTCCACGCCCGCGGTGTGCCCGTACTCGGGGTGGCCCGGGGTCTTCGAGCCGTGGGTGCGGAAGGCCTTGAGGTCGTCCAGCTCCACCTCGTACCCGGCGAGGTAGAGCTGGGTGTAGAGGGTCAGCGAGGTGTGGCCGGGGGAGAGGACGAAGCGGTCACGGCCGGTCCACTCCGGATCCGCCGGGTCGTGACGCATCACCTTCTGAAAGATCGTGTACGCCGCCGGCGCCAGGGCCATCGCCGTGCCCGGGTGGCCGTTGCCCACCTTCTGCACGGCATCGGCCGCGAGGACACGGGCGGTGTCGACGGCACGCCGGTCGAGTTCGGTCCATTCGAGGCGGTCCGCGCTGTCCACTGTCTGCGTGCTCATCTTCAAGAAATCCTCGATCGGAGCGGAGTAGCTGGTCTGACGCGTTCAAACTTAAAAGTCTGACCTTTGAGAGTGAAGGTCGAGGTGTGTCAGCCTGTGGTGAAACTGGGACACGCCCCGGCTCCGGGGCGCACGGGCGGGGCGGCGCGAGAAGGACATGGCGGACGAAAACCTCCAAGACGGCGGCGACAGGCCGGCCGACGGGATCAGGACGTTCCCCTTCCCGGTCGATCTCAGCCTCCTCGGCGTCGGCATGCAGGTCGGTCCCATGGGCGCCGGCCGGACCTGGCACGCGCAGGTCCCGCCGCACCGCGTACACCGCATCGACTTCCACATCGTCATGCTCTTCACCGGCGGCCCGGTCCGTCACATGATCGACTTCGCCGAGTACGAGGCGTCGGCCGGCGATCTGCTGTGGATCCGTCCCGGCCAGGTCCACCGCTTCGCGCCGGACGGCGAGTACCGCGGAACGGTGCTGACCATGCAGCCCGGCTTCCTGCCCCGCGCCACCGTCGAGGCCACCGGCCTCTACCGCTACGACCTGCCGCCCCTGCTCCACCCCGACCGGGCACGGCTCGCCGGGCTCACGGCGGCGCTCGACCAACTGCGGCGCGAGTACGAGGACGCGACCACGCTCCCGCTCAGCCTGCACACCGCCGTACTGCGCCACACGCTGTCCGCGTTCCTGCTGCGCCTCGCACACCTGGCGGCCAGTTCGTCCCGGGCGGCGCGGGAGGGGCGGACGGAGACGCCGGGGGACAGCACCTTCACCCTCTTCCGGGACGCGGTCGAACGCGGCTTCGCCACCAATCACAGCGTCAGCGCCTACGCCGACGCGCTCGGTTACTCCCGCCGCACCCTCGTCCGCGCGGTGCGCGCCGCCACCGGCGAGACACCCAAGGGGTTCATAGACAAGCGCGTCGTCCTGGAGGCCAAGCGGCTCCTCGCCCACACCGAGATGCCGACGGGCCGGATCGGCGCGGCGGTCGGCTTCCCGGACGCGGCGAACTTCTCCAAGTTCTTCCAGCAGCACACGGACCGGACACCGGCGGCGTTCCGGGCGGAGTTGCGGGCGGAGTTGCGCTGAGCGGAGTCGCGCTGTGCGGAGTTGTCTGAGCGGACCGGCACCGGACGTGACGAAGGGGCCCCACGGTGAGTGGAGCCCCTTCGCCCTCTTGTGGGGGCCGGTTGAAATTGCTGTCCGCGTCCGCTCATGACGCGGACGCACTGGCAGCGACCCTGCGCGCCTGCAACCGGGCCGCTAACACCGCTTCCGACGTCGCGTTCACCCGCGACCTGAAGCGTCGCAACGTGCTGCAGGAAGCCGTGTACCACCAGATCAAGGCGGACTTCGACCTTGGGGCACAGGCGGCCGTCCGCACCGTGAAGAAGGTGTGCGACGCCTACGCCATCCTGAAGGCGAACCTGAAGGCCGGGAACCTCGGGCCCGAAGGTTCGAAGCGGCGGCAGCGGGCAGAGTCGAAACCCATCAGATTTCGTGAGGGTGCCGCGCAGCCGTACGACGACCGCATGCTGACCTGGAACCTGGACCGGCAGACGGTCAGCATCTGGACGGTTGCCGGACGGCTGAAGGGTATTCCGTTCGTCTGCTCGCCCGATGCCCTCAGACTCCTCGCCTTCCGCAAGGGCGAATCCGACCTCGTCGTGCGAGACGGCATGCTCTTCCTGCTGGCCACCGTCGATGTGGCTGAACCCCCGGCCTACGAGCCGGACGGGTTCCTCGGGGTGGACCTCGGGATCGTGAACATCGCGACCACGTCGGACGGGCAGATCATGTCCGGCCGTCAGGTCAACCGGTACCGCAAGCGGCAACGTGACCTGAGGTCCAAGCTCCAGAAGAAGCGCACCAAGTCCGCGATGCGCCGGCTGAAGAACATCCGGCGCCGCGAATCCAGGTACGCGACCCAGCGCAACCACATCATTGCGAAGAAACTCGTCCACACCGCTGAACGCACCTCGCGGGGTATCGGACTGGAAGACCTTTCCGGCTGCACGCGGACCACAACGGCTCCCGCAACATCGCCTATCGGGCCGATGCTGTGTGGCAGCGGGGCGCAGTCAACCGCCCCAGAACGGTCTAGCCGTTCCGGACGCAGGGGACCACAGCACGGCTTCATGCCGCGCTCTGCCTGCAAGCCCGACCCTTCAGGACTTTGTTGGCGGATTCGGTGTGTTCAGGCGGCCAGTTCCAAGCCGAGGCGGGCGAACCGGCTGATGTGGGTGGTGCCGATGGGGGTCCCGTTCCACCAGGTGTTCAGTCGGTGGAGGTTGAGTCCGGCTGCGGTCAGGACGTGACCGAGGTGGGTCTTGTCCAGCCCGCGGTAGGGGGTGGTGCGTGTGCGTGTCACCCGGACGGCCTGGGAGATGGTGCCTTCGACACCTGCGCGGGTGCCGTAGGCGGCCTTCCACTCATCGGTCTCCTGCTCGCGTCGGCGCTGGTCGAGGGCTTGCTGCTGGGGCTGAGTGAGCAGGGTGAGGCTGCGCCCGTGCTTGGGGTTGGCGGCGCTGGTGCACTGGGCGCGGACCGGGCAGGCGTCGCAGTCAGTCTTGGCGAAGTGGACCCGGACGATCTCGGTGCCGGTGGGTTTGCGCTGCTCAGACCAGATGGCACTGCGCCGGCCGCGGGGACAGGTGACGGCGCGGGCCGGCCAGTCGATGGTGAAGGCGTCCTGTCCCAGGCCCTGTCCGGCACGGCCCTGGGCGGTGGTATCGGAGAAGACCGGACCCATCAGTTCGATGTTCTGCCCGGCGGAGGCGACCAGCAGTGCGGCGGAGGTGTAGCCGGAGTCGACCAGGTGGATGGCGGGCAGCAGGCCGCGTGCGGCCAGAGCGTGGTGGACGGGCTCGGTGATCTGGGCGTCGGGGACGGTGGCGTCGGTGGTGACCACGTTCGTGATCAGGTGCGGGGCGTCCGGTTCGCAGGTCTCGGTGAAGTGGACCTTGTAGCCGTCCCGGCCCGCGCCGCGCTTGACGCTGTAGCGGGTGTCGGTGTCGTAGGGGCTGGACAGCCTCAGCCTGCCCGGCGGGAGGTCCTTGCCCTCCCGCCAGCGCACCCCCTTCTCGTCGCGGTGGTACTGCTGCACCCACGCGGTCCGCAGGACCTGCACCGCCTCGGCCTCGCGCAGCCAGACCGGTGCGTCGGACGCGTAAAGGGCCTCAAGCAGCGCGAATCCGTCCTCTCCCACGGTCAGCGCCCACCGCTGCCGGGCGTCGGCTCCCTTGGAGAAGCGGAAGGAGTCGATGCGCTTGCCATAGCGCTCGAACCACTCCGGCGCGGCGGCCTGCCGCAGCCAGACAGGCGCTGCGACGGCCAGCGTCTCCAGCGCGGCGCGAAGGGTCTCGCCCACGAACTCCATCCGGTTCAGCGTCCGCACCCGGGCCAGCACATGCGTGGAGTCGGTGCGCTGACGGCCTCCCGCCCGCACCAGCCCCAACTCACCGACTCGTTCCAGCAGCCGGTCAAGGACCAGTTCCTCCAGGCCGTGCGCGATCAGCCGGTCACGGAACTCGCTGAGCACGGAGAAGTCGAACCCGGGATCATCCAGCTCCAGGCCGAGCATGTACTTGATGTCGATCCGCCCGCGCACCGCGTCCGCGGCCTGCCGGTCCGTCAGCCCTTCCGCGAACTGCAGCACGCTGACCATCGCCAGTTGCCCCGGCGACCAGGCCGGGCCGCCCCGGCACGGGAACGCCGAAGCGAACTGCTCGTCCTTGAACAGCGGACCGAGTTCGTCCCGGATCCACATGGCCAGGCATCCCTTGCGGAACGCGGCCCGCGCCACCCGCGCGGTAGCCTCCGGAACGGACGGAGCGGGCACAGGGCGCAGCGACATCGCAGTCCCTCCCTTGCCTCCCCGCGAGACGGAACAGAACCCCACCAGACTGCCGCACCAAACAAGATCGCCAAGGACAGTCACCGAATCCGCCAACAAAGTCCTGAAGGGCCGGGTAGTTGACGTTCACGAAGTCGGCGGGCTGCTCACTGGTGAAGGTCAGGTACACGTCGTGCGTGCCCGTCACCGAGGCGATGTTCGCCCAGATGGTGCGCCACGACTGCCGGCCGTCCGTGTTGCCCACGACGAAGCTGCCGACCGGCGTGCTGGTACGGCTGTCCAGGCGCACCTCGACCAGACCGCATTACGAGGTGTCCGGGACCCCGTCCTCACCGGTGAGAGGGATATCCGGGAGCCGGCGCGCGGGGCCCTCGGGGCGCCACCCCAGCGCGCGGGAGATCCCGCGTGCCGCCAGCCGCACCGCCGGGACCAGCGTCGGCACCTGCGCGTCCGCGTAGGGGACGACGACCGAGACGGCCGCCGTCACCGCGCCGTCGCGGCCGTGCACCGGCGCCGCCACCGACAGGGCGTCGTCGGTGATCTGCCGGTCACTCACCGCGGCCCCGGTGCGCCGCACCTCGGCCAGGACCCGGCGCAGCCGGACCGGGTCGGTGATCGTGTACGGGGTGAAGGAGGCGAGCGGTCCCGTGCGGTACGCCTCCTGGAACCCAGGTTCGCCGTGCGCGAGCAGGGCCAGCCCGACCCCGGTGGCGTGCAGCGGCCAGCGGGCGCCGACGCGGATGTGCACGCCGACCGAGGACCGCGCCGCCAGCCACTCGGTGTAGACGACCTCGCCACCGTCGCGCACCGCCAGTTGCACGTTCTCGTGCGTCGCCTCGTACAGGTCCTCCAGGTACGGCAGCGCGACCTGCCGCAGCGCGAGACCCCGCGGGGCGAGCGCGGCCACCTCCCACAGTCGCAGTCCGACGTGGTACACACCCGACCCGTCCCGCTCCAGGGCGCCCCACCGGGTCAGGGCACCCACCAGCCGGTGCGCGGTGGTGAGGCTCAGTCCGGCCCGCCGGCTGATGTCCGTCAGGGACAACGCCGGATGCGCGTGATCGAACGCGGCGAGCACGGAGAGCAGCCGGTCGGACGCGGTGGGAGTGCCCCCGTGCGGGCTCGGCGGGGAGTGGGGGAGGGCGGTCATGCCGGGCATCCTCGTTGAGGCGGGTCGGCGGGTCGGCGGGTCGGCGGGTCGGCGGGTCGGCGGG
>NZ_JAGMUO010000035.1 GCF_019049325.1 Streptomyces sp. AC512_CC834
ACTCTGCGAACACACCCCCCTGCGCCCGGGCAGCGAGGAATACCTCGACTCCGAGAAATACCAGCTCAAACCCCGCGACTGGACCACCGCCACCCACCAGGGCACCACCATCGCCCCCCTCATCACCCGCCTCAACACCATCCGGCGCGCGAACCCGGCACTCCACCAACTGCGCGATCTGCACTTCCATCCCACGGACAAGGAGGAGGTGATCGCCTACTCGAAGCGGCAGGGCTCGAACACGGTTCTGGTGGTCGCCAACCTCGACCCCCACCACACCCAGGAGGCGACGGTCTCGTTGGACATGCCGCAACTCGGCCTGGACTGGCACGAGTCGGTGCCGGTGCGCGACGAGCTGACCGGCGAGACCTACCACTGGGGCAGGGCCACCTATGTGCGCCTGGAGCCGGGCCGGACGCCCGCGCACGTCTGCACGGTTCTGCGACCGTCCCACCCGCAAACCGGAGGGTCACCCACCACATGATCGTCAACGAGCCCGTGCCGGACACCTTCGAGGACACCCCCGCCAAGGACCGGGACCCGGACTGGTTCAAACGAGCCGTCTTCTACGAGGTCCTCGTCCGTTCCTTCCAGGACAGCAACGGCGACGGCGTCGGCGACCTCAAGGGCCTGACCGCCAAGCTGGACTACCTGCAATGGCTGGGCGTGGACTGCCTGTGGCTCCCGCCCTTCTTCAAGTCACCGCTGCGCGACGGCGGTTACGACGTCTCCGACTACGCCGCCGTGCTGCCCGAGTTCGGGGACCTCGCCGACTTCGTGGAGTTCGTGGACGCCGCCCACCAGCGCGGCATGCGCGTGATCATCGACTTCGTCATGAACCACACCAGCGACCAGCACCCGTGGTTCCAGGAGTCGCGCCGCAACCCCGACGGCCCCTACGGCGACTACTACGTCTGGGCCGACGACGACAAGCAGTTCCAGGACGCGCGGATCATCTTCGTCGACACCGAGGCGTCGAACTGGACGTACGACCCGGTGCGCAAGCAGTACTACTGGCACCGCTTCTTCTCCCACCAGCCGGACCTCAACTACGAGAACCCGGCCGTGCAGGAGGAGATGATCTCCGGGCTGAAGTTCTGGCTGGACCTGGGCATCGACGGGTTCCGCCTGGACGCGGTGCCGTACCTCTACCAGGAGGAGGGCACCAACTGCGAGAACCTGCCGCGCACGCACGAGTTCCTGAAGCGGGTGCGCAAGGAGATCGACGCGCAGTACCCGGACACGGTGGTGCTGGCCGAGGCCAACCAGTGGCCGGAGGACGTCGTCGACTACTTCGGGGACTATTCCGCCGGCGGCGACGAGTGCCACATGGCCTTCCACTTCCCGGTCATGCCGCGCATCTTCATGGCGGTGCGCCGCGAGTCCCGCTACCCGGTCTCCGAAATCCTCGCCAAGACCCCCGCGATCCCGTCCGGCTGCCAGTGGGGCATCTTCCTGCGCAACCACGACGAGCTGACCCTGGAAATGGTCACCGACGAGGAACGCGACTACATGTACGCGGAGTACGCCAAGGACCCGCGCATGCGCGCCAACATCGGCATCCGCCGGCGGCTCGCCACCCTGCTGGACAACGACCGCGACCAGATCGAGCTGTTCACCGCGCTGCTGCTCTCCCTGCCCGGCTCGCCGATCCTCTACTACGGCGACGAGATCGGCATGGGCGACAACATCTGGCTCGGCGACCGCGACGCCGTACGCACCCCGATGCAGTGGACCCCGGACCGCAACGCGGGCTTCTCGTCGTCCGACCCGGGCCGCCTGTTCCTGCCCACGATCATGGACCCGGTCTACGGCTACCAGGTGACGAACGTCGAGGCCGCCATGGCCTCGCCCTCGTCCTTGCTGCACTGGACCCGCCGCATGATCGAGATCCGCAAGCAGAACGTGGCCTTCGGCCTGGGCACCTACACCGAGCTGCCGTCCTCCAACCCCGCGGTCCTGGCCTTCCTGCGTGAATACGAGGACGACCTGGTCCTGTGCGTCCACAACTTCTCCCGGTTCGCGCAGCCCACGGAACTCGACCTCAGTGCCTTCGGCGGACGCCACCCGGTCGAGCTGTTCGGCGGGGTCCGCTTCCCGGCGGTCGGCGACCTGCCGTACCTGCTGACCCTCGGCGGGCACGGCTTCTACTGGTTCCGGCTCCGCAGGGACGCCGTCTAGGCCGAGCCCCGGCCCCCCGGGCGGGGCTGTTTCCGTCGCGCCGCCCGGGGCACGCATCAGTAACCACCCCGACGATCCGGGGAGAGGACGCCACGCCATGTCGGAAGCCGTCATACGCACCGTCACAAGCCCGCCGGGCCTCCTGGCGTCACTTGATCCACTGCTGCGGGAGTGGCTGCCGCGGCAGCGCTGGTTCGCGGGCAAGGGGCGCCCGGTCACCGGCTTCTCGCTGGTCGCCGCCACCGAGCTGCTCCCCGCCGACTCCCGCCTCGGCCTCCACCACGTACTGGTGCGCGCGCATCAGCAGCCCGCTCCTGCCTCGGGCGCGCCCGAGGAGCCGGGCGACTGCTACCAGCTCCTCATAGGCACGCGCGAGGCGCTGCCGCCCCGACTCTCGCCCGCGCTGATCGGGCATGTGACCGAGGGTCCGGCGGCCGGGCGCACCGCCTACGACGCCCTCCAGGACACCCGGCCCGCCGAGGTGCTCCTGGAGGCGCTGCGCTCCCGGGCCCGCATCGGCGGGCTTCGTTTCGAGCGCGAAGAGGGCTGGGAGAAGGACCGGGAGATACGTACCGGCCTCGTGCCGCGGCTGATGACCGCTGAGCAGTCGAACTCGTCGGTCGTGTATGGAGATACGTTCATTCTCAAGCTGTTGCGCCGGATCGTGCCCGGCGTCAACCCCGATCTGGAACTGCCGCTGGCCCTGGCCCGCGAGGGCTGCCCCCGGGTGCCGGCGCCGACGGGCTGGATGGTGGCGGACCTGGCCGGCCGGACCTGGGTCCTTGGCGTGCTCCAGCCGTACCTGCAGGGCGCGACCGACGGTTGGGAACTGGCGCTGCGCGAGCTGGCCAAGGGCGAGGACTTCGTCGCCGAGGCCCGGGCGCTGGGGCGGGCCACCGCCGAGGTGCACACCGCGCTGGCCCGCGCCCTGCCGACCGTCACCCTCGGCCCCGCCCAGGTGCGGCAGCTCGCCGACGGCATGATCGAGCGGCTGGAGGAGGCCGCCCGTGCCGTGCCGCTGCTCCGGTCGTACGCGCCCGCGCTGCGTACGGCGTTCACGGCGCTGGTGGACCTCGCCGCCGAGGGCCGTACCTGGACCGCGCAGCGTGTCCACGGCGACCTGCACCTCGGCCAGTGCCTGCGCTCGCCCGACGGGCTGTGGTCGCTGATCGACTTCGAGGGGGAACCCGCGAAGCCGCTGGCCGAGCGGAGGATGCCGCAGCCGCCGGTGCGGGACGTCGCCGGGATGCTGCGCTCCTTCGACTACGCGGCGCACTCGGCCGACGCGCCCGTGCCGGGCTGGGCCGAGTCCTGCCGGGCCGCGTACTGCACCGGGTACGCGGAGGTGGCCGACGGCGACCCGCGCACCGACCCGGTGATGCTCCGCGCCCACGAGACGGACAAGGCGGTCTACGAAGTCCTGTACGAGGCCAGGCACCGCCCCGACTGGCTGCCGGTGCCCCTGGCCGCGGTGCGCCGCCTGACCGCGCCCGAACCGGCATGACACCCCGTCTTGATCCCACCTCGTCCAGGAGGCCCCGCCCGTGACCCCCCGCCCCTCGTCCAGCGGCCCCGACCCCGAGAAGACGGCTGCGAAGAAGGCCGCGAAGTCCGCGAAGGCAGTGAAGAAGGCCGGCACGAAGAAGGCAGCCGTGAAGAAGGCCGTACCCCGGGAGGCCGCCGTCGAGGTCGCCGTCTCTCCCTGCCTGGACGCCGGCGACCGGGAGCGGCTGCTCGCCGGCACCCACCACGAGCCGCACGCCGTGCTCGGCGCCCACCGGGTGCCCGGCGGCGTCGCGTTCCGGGCGTTTCGGCCGTACGCCCTGGCGGTGACCGTGCTGTCCGGGAAACTGCGCGTCGAGCTGCACAACGACGGGGACGGGTTCTTCTCCGGCCTTGTGCCACTGAGTGAGGTCCCCCTCCACCGGCTCCTGGTGGCGTACGAGGGGACGGTCCAGGAGACCGAGGACCCGTACCGCTTCCTGCCCACCCTGGGCGACCTGGACCTGCACCTGATCGGCGAGGGCCGGCACGAGCAACTGTGGCAGGCGCTCGGCGCGCATCCGACGACCCACGAGGGCGTCGCGGGCACCCGCTTCGCGGTGTGGGCGCCGAACGCGCGCGGGGTCCGGGTGGCCGGCGGCTTCAACTTCTGGGACGGCACGGGCCATCCGATGCGCTCGCTCGGTTCGGCCGGCGTGTGGGAGCTGTTCCTGCCCGGCGTCGGCGCGGGCGAGCTGTACAAGTTCGAGATCACCCGGCCCGACGGCTCGCGCACCTTCCGCGCCGATCCGCTGGCCCGCCGTACGGAGGTCCCGCCGGCCACCTCCTCGGTCGTGCACGCCTCCGACTACACGTGGGGCGACGGGGAGTGGCTGGCCCGCCGCGCGGACGCGCCCGCGCACGAGGCACCGCTGTCGGCGTACGAGATCCACCTGCCCTCCTGGCGCCCGGGCCTGACGTACCGTCAACTGGCCGAACAGCTCCCGGCCTACGTGGCCGACCTCGGCTTCACGCACGTCGAGCTGATGCCGGTGTCCGAGCACCCCTTCGGCGGCTCGTGGGGCTACCAGGTCACCGGCTTCTACGCGCCCACGGCCCGGCTGGGCGACCCCGACGACTTCAAGTACCTGGTGGACCGGCTGCACCGGGCCGGCATCGGCGTCCTGATGGACTGGGTGCCGGCGCACTTCCCGCGCGACGACTGGGCGCTGGCCGAGTTCGACGGGCGTCCGCTGTACGAGCACTCCGATCCGCTGCGGGCCGCGCACCCGGACTGGGGGACGCTGGAGTTCGACTTCGGACGCCGGGAGGTGCGCAACTTCCTGGTCGCCAACGCCGTGTACTGGTGCGAGGAGTTCCACATCGACGGGCTGCGCGTCGACGCGGTCGCCTCGATGCTGTACCTGGACTACTCGCGCGAGCCGGGCCAGTGGACGCCGAACGAGCACGGCGGCCGGGAGAACCTGGACGCGGTGGCGTTCCTCCAGGAGATGAACGCGACGGTGTACCGGCGGGTGCCGGGCGTGGTGACCGTCGCGGAGGAGTCGACGGCCTGGGACGGGGTCACGCGGGCCACCCACCACATGGGGCCGAGCGGCTTCGGCGGGCTCGGGTTCGGGCTGAAGTGGAACATGGGCTGGATGCACGACTCGCTCGAGTACATGAGCCGGGAGCCGGTGCACCGCAAGTACCACCACGGCGACATGACCTTCTCCATGGTGTACGCGTACAGCGAGAACTACGTGCTGCCGATATCCCACGACGAGGTGGTGCACGGCAAGAAGTCCCTGGTGTCGAAGATGCCGGGCGACTGGTGGCAGCAGCGCGCGAACGAGCGCGCGTACCTGGGCTTCATGTGGGCCCATCCCGGCAAGCAACTGCTCTTCATGGGGCAGGAGTTCGCCCAGGGCGCGGAGTGGTCCGAGGCACACGGGCCCGACTGGTGGCTGCTCGACCCGGAGTACGGCGCGTCGGCGGACCACCGGGGCGTGCGCGACCTGGTGCGGGACCTGAACACCGTCTACCGGGCCACGCCCGCGCTGTGGCGGCGCGACACCCACCCCTCCGGGTTCGCCTGGGTGGTCGGGGACGCCGCCGAGGACGACGTGCTGGCGTTCCTGCGGCTGGACACCGACGGCACGCCGCTGCTCGCGGTGTCGAACTTCGCCCCGGTAATCCGCCCCGACTACCGCCTCGGCGTCCCCGACGACGTCCCGGCCTGGCACGAGGTGCTCAACACCGACGCCGCGCGGTACGGCGGCGGCGATGTGGGCAACCCCGACCCGGTCAAGCCGGAGCCGCAGGGGTGGCACGGCCGCCCGGCGAGCGTCCGGCTGACCCTGCCGCCCCTGGCGACGGTGTGGCTGCGCCCGGCCTGAGCGTCTCTCCAGACCGTCAGTCCGCGTCCACCAGCCCCTTCGGCAGCGGCTCGCTGTGCAGGACGCCTAGGTGCTGGGTGGCGCGGGTGAGGGCGACGTACAGGTCGCTGGTGCCGTAGCGGCCGGGTTCGACGACCAGGACGGAGTCGAACTCCAGGCCCTTGGACTGGCGCGGGTCGAGCAGGACGACGCGGTGTGTGAGGTCCGGCTCGGCGTCCGCCGTCACGCCGTCGAGCCGGGCCGCGAGGACGCGGTGCAGCTCGCGCGGGGCGATGATGGCGAGGCGGCCCTCCTCGGGGGTCAGCTCCCGGGCGGCCTCGGCGACGGCGGACGGAAGGTCGCCGGTGGCGCGGATCCAGGGGCGTACGCCCGTCGAGCGCACCGAACTCGGCGGCTCGAAGGCCGGGTCGTCGGCGCGGACGACGGCCGCCGCCACGTCCATGATCTCGGCCGGGGTGCGGTAGTTGACGCCCAGGCGGGTGTGCTTGAAGCGGTCCTCGACGTACGGGGCGAGGATCTTGGACCAGGAGCCGACACCGGCCGCCTCCGCGGTCTGCGCCGGGTCGCCGACCAGGGTCATCGAGCGGGTCGGGCAGCGGCGCATCAGCAGCCGCCAGGCCATCGGGGACAGCTCCTGCGCCTCGTCCACGATGATGTGCCCGAACGCCCAGGTGCGGTCGGCCGCGGCGCGTTCGGCGGCGCTGCGGTGGTCGTCCTCCTCCTGGCGTTCGGCGAAGCGCTCGGCGTCGATGATGTCGTGCGCCGACAGGACCTCGGCGGCCTCCTCGTCCTTGTCGTCGAACTCGTAGGTCCGGGACGCGTACGACACGTCAAGGACGCCCTGCGCGTAGGCGATCTGCTCCTCCCGCTCGCGTTCGGCCAGGGAGCGGGCGATCCGGTCGTCCACGCCGAGCAGTTCGGCCGCCTCGTCCAGCAGGGGTACGTCGGCGACGGTCCAGCGCCGGGTGACCGGGCGGCGGACGGCGGCGGCGTCCTCGGCGTCCAGGAAGCCCTCGGGGGCGGCGAGGAAGTCGGCGACCAGGCGGCGCGGGGTGATGCGGGGCCACAGCCGGTCGATGGCGGACCAGACCTCGGGGTTGTCGGCGAGTTCGTCGCGGATCTGGGTGATGTCGCTGGGGTCGAGGAGGTTGCCGCCGTCGTAGGGGTCGGTGCCGATGCGTTCGGCGACCATGTCGGTGAGGGTGTTGAGGATGTGGCCCTCGAAGTGCTCGCGGGCCGCGTTGTGCGGCAGCTTCGCGGCGCGGGTGCGTTCGCGGGCGACGTTGACCAGGTCGTCGTCCAGCATGAGGATCTCGCGGTCGTGCTCGATCGCGATCACCGGGTCGGGCAGCGCCTGCCGGTCGCGGACCACCTCGGCGAGGACGTCGGCCATGTCGGCGCGGCCCTTGACGGCCGCCGCCCCGGGGGTGTCCGTGGCGGTGGCCTTCACGCCGGGGAACAGCTCGCCGACCGTGGCGAGGAGCACGCCGGTCTCGCCGAGCGAGGGCAGCACCTCGCCGATGTAGCCGAGGAAGGCCGGGTTGGGGCCGACGATGAGGACGGCGCGCTTGGCGAGCAGGGCGCGGTGCTCGTAGAGCAGGTAGGCGGCGCGGTGCAGGGCGACGGCGGTCTTGCCGGTGCCGGGGCCGCCCTCGACGACGAGGACGCCGCGGTGCGGGGCGCGGATGATGCGGTCCTGGTCGGCCTGGATGGTCTGCACGATGTCGCCCATGCGGCCGGTGCGCGCGGAGTTCAGCGCGGCCAGCAGCACGGTGTCGCCGGACGGGTCCTCGTGGCCGGTGCGGGTCTCGTCGCCGAGGTCGAGGATCTCGTCGTGCAGGTCGGTGACCGTGCGGCCGTCGCTGGTGATGTGCCGGCGGCGGCGCAGGCCCATCGGGGTGTGGCCGGTGGCCAGGTAGAAGGGGCGGGCGACGTCGGCCCGCCAGTCGATCAGGACCGGGGTGCGTTCGGCGTCGTCGGTGCGCAGTCCGATCCGGCCGATGTGGTGGGTGTCCCCGGAGGTGAGGTCGATCCGGCCGAAGCAGAGGGAGCCGTCCACCGCGTTGAGCGCGGCGAGCAGCCCGGAGCGCTCGGCGACCAGGATGTCCCGCTCCAGCCTGGCCTGCTGGGGGGTGTTGCCCTGCGCCAGCGCCCGGGTCACCGAGACCTCGGTGTCGCCGCGCAGCGCGTCCACGCGTGCGTACAGTCCGTCGATGAATTCCTGCTCGTGCCGCAATTCATCGTCCGGAAATTCGGTGTTTGACAATTCCACTCCCGGCCGCATATACTGTGCTCACTGGACTTCTTCGTGACCTCATCTTTTTCTGAAGTCATGAATCATCGAATATACGCAAAGAAATCCCCCGAGCGCAATTGCGCTCGGGGGATTTCTCGTGTCCCGTGCTGGTCAGAGGAGGTCGGCCAGCTCCTCGACGAGCCGCCGCTTGGGCCGGGAGCCGACCATCGACTTCACCGGCTCACCCCCGCGGAACACCATGAACGTCGGCATCGACAGCACTTTGTACGCGTTCGTGGTCTCCGGATTCTGGTCGACGTTGAGCTGCACCACCCGCAGCCGGTCGCCCTCCTCCTCGGCCAGGGCACTGAGCACCGGGGCCATCTGCCGGCACGGCGGGCACCAGTCCGCGGTGAACTCGACCAGGACGGGCAGCTCCGCCCCGATCACCTCGGTCGCGAAGTCCGCGTCCGTCACCTCGGGCACCCCTGCGATCGTCGTCATGCGTGTCCTCTCCTCATGCGTGTCCTCCCAGTTCGCACTTGGGCTCCGGACCCCCCGGAACCGCCGCCTCGGCCCGCGCGAGCTGCGCACCGACCTGCGCCCGCACCGCCGTGAGCTGCTCGATCAGCGTGTCCAGCTCCGCCAGCTTGCGCCGGTAGACCACCAGGGACGCCGGGCACGAGTCGCCCTCGGGATGCCCGGCGCGCAGGCACTCCACGAAGGGGCGGGTCTCCTCCAGGTCGAACCCGAAGTCCTGGAGGGTCCTGATCTGCCGCAGCAGCTTCAGGTCCTCCTCGTCGTAGGTCCGGTAACCGTTGTCGCCCCGCCGCGCGGGCAGCAGGCCCCGCGACTCGTAGTACCGCAGCGTCCGCGTGGTGGTCCCGGCCCGTGCGGCCAGCTCGCCGATTCGCATGTGGACGAACGTAAGCCTTGACCCGGACGTCAAGGCAAGAAGCCCCGCGAAGGCAAGAAGCCCCGCGCCGGGGGGTGGCGCGGGGCTTCTTCGGGGGACCGGACGGCTGAGCAACGGGGGGAGTACCTCAGCCGCCCGGAGTGTGGCGGCGTGGGCCGGCGTGTGGGGTGTGGCGCGGGCCTCAGGCCTTCGCCAGCTCCTTCTCGCCGCCCTGCTCGGGCAGGTCGCGCGTGCCGTCGCCGTCGCTGTCGCTGTCTCCGTCGGCGTCCGCGACGCCGTGGTCGTCGTCCAGCAGGGTCTTCTCGTCGAACGGGACCCGGCCGGCGAGCACCTCGTTCACCCGCTCCTTGTCGATCTCCTTGGTCCAGGTGCCGATCAGGACAGTGGCCACGGCGTTGCCGCCGAAGTTGGTCAGGGCGCGGGCCTCGCTCATGAAACGGTCGATGCCGACGATCAGGCCGATGCCGTCCACCAGGGCGGGCTTGTGCGAGGACAGGCCGCCGGCCAGCGTGGCGAGACCGGCGCCGGAGACACCGGCGGCGCCCTTGGAGGCCACCAGCAGGAAGAGCAGCAGCGGGATCTGCTCACCGATCGACATCGGCGTACCCATGGCGTCCGAGATGAACAGCGAGGCCATGGTCATGTAGATCATGGTGCCGTCGAGGTTGAACGAGTAGCCGGTCGGGACGGTGATGCCGACCACCGGCTTGCTGACGCCCAGGTGCTCCATCTTGGCGATGAGGCGCGGCAGCGCCGACTCCGAGGAGGAGGTGGACAGGATCAGCAGGAACTCGCGGCCCAGGTACTTGAAGAGCGAGAAGACGTTGATCCCGGCGACGACGCGCAGCACCGTGCCAAGGACCAGGAAGAGGAAGATGACGCAGGTCGCGTAGAAGCCGAGCATCAGCACGGCCAGGCTCTTCAGGGCGTCGACGCCGGCCGATCCGGTGACCGCGGCGATGGCGCCGAAGGCGCCGACCGGGGCCGCCCACATGATCATCGCCAGGACGCGGAAGACCAGCCGCTGGATGTGCTCGATGCCGCGCAGGACGGGCTGTCCGGCCTTGCCCATGGCCTGCAGGGCGAAGCCGCTGAGCAGGGCGATCAGCAGGGTCTGCAGGACCTCGCCCGCGGTGAACGCCGAGACGATCGTCGTCGGGATGATGCCCATCAGGAAGTCGACGGTGCCCTTGGCCTCCGCGTCGACCTGCGCCTGCCCGGTGTCCTTGACGGCGTCGGTGACCGCGAGGCCCGTGCCCGGGTCCAGGATGTTGCCGACGATCAGGCCGATGGCGAGCGCCACCAGCGACATCACCAGGAAGTAGCCGAGGGCGATGCCGCCCACCGCGCCGACCTTGGCGGCCTTGCGGACCGAGCCGATGCCCAGCACGATCGTGCAGAAGATGATCGGGGAGATCATCATCTTGATCAGGTTCACGAAGCCGGTGCCGAGCGGCTTCAGCTCGGTCGCGAAGTCCGGGGCGATCAGGCCGACCGCGATGCCGAGGGCGACCGCGATGATCACCGCGATGTAGAGGTAGTGCGTGCGGTCCCGTTTGGCTTTGGGTGCGGCAGGTGCGGTAGCGGCGTTGCTGGTCACGGCTGCCCTCCTTGACGACGTCGTCGGTACTCACCGGCGTGCGGCTCACGTCCGGGGGTTTGTATCGGGGATGCGGTGACTATCTCCCGGTGTGTGAGCGCGGTCACCCTTGCGTTCATTTAGTTCACAATCAAGCCAGGAGGGAGACTGGCGGCATGCACCTCCGCGTCCCGAGACCCCGCAGCCTGGCCGGGCAGCTCTTCGCCATGCAGGCCGTGCTCATAGCGGTCGTCGTGGTCGGGTACGCGCTGTTCACCTACATCAGCGACCGGGGGCAGACCGAGGAGGCGGCCGGGCGGCAGGCCAGGGCGGTGTCGCTGGCCATCGCCGACTCGCCGTCCGTGGCGGAGGCGATCCGCACGGCGGACCCGACGGCGCGCCTCCAGCCGTATGCGATACGGGTCATGCGGGACACCGACGTGGACTTCGTGACGATCATGAATCCGAAGGGGATCCGCTGGACCCACCCCGACCCGCAACGAATCGGCCATCCCTTCGTGGGGCACATCGAGCGCGCGCAGCGGGGTGAGACCTTCACGGAGACCTACACGGGCACGCTCGGGCCCTCGGTGCGGGCGGTCACGCCCATCGTGGACGACGGCCGGATCGTGGGACTGGTCAGTGCCGGGATCAAGGTCGAGGAGATCAGCAAGCGGGCGCGGGAGCAGCTCACGGCCCTGACGGGGGTGGCGGCCGGGGCGCTGCTGCTCGGCGCGGTCGGTACGTACGTGGTCAACGCGCGGCTGCGCCGGCACACGCACGGGATGAACGCGGACGAGCTGAGCCGGATGCACGACTACCATCAGGCGGCGCTGCACGCGGTGCGGGAGGGACTGCTGATGCTGGACGGGCAGTACCGTGTCGCACTGATCAACGACGGTGGACGGGAGCTGCTCGGCGTGAGCGGTGACGTGGTCGGCGCCTCGGTCGCGGAGCTGGGGCTGCCGTCGCCGCTGACGGGGGCGCTGCTGGCGTCGGAGCCGCGGGTGGACGAGGTGCATCTGGCGGCGGAACGGGTGCTGGTGGTGAACACCTCGCCGGTCTCCGGCGGTGAGCGCCGGGGCACGGTGGTGACCCTACGGGACGTGACCGAGCTGCAGTCGCTGACGGGCGAGCTGGACTCCGAGCGCGGCTTCACCCAGGCGCTGCGCTCGCAGGCGCACGAGGCCGCGAACCGGCTGCACACGGTCGTCTCGCTGATCGAGCTGGGGCGGGCGGAGGAGGCCGTGGAGTTCGCGACGTCGGAACTGGAGCTGGCGCAGGCGCTCACCGACCAGGTGGTGGCGGCGGTGAGCGAGCCGGTGCTTGCGGCGCTGCTGCTGGGCAAGACGGCGCAGGCCAACGAACGGGGAGTGGAGCTGGTGGTGTCGCAGGACAGCCGACTGGACGACGGGCTGCTGCCACCGTCGCTGCCCGCCCGGGACCTGGTGACGATCCTGGGCAACCTGGTGGACAACGCGGTGGACGCGGCCCAGGGCGCGGTGCCGTCGCGGGTGACGGTGGCGGCGTACACGGAAGCGCCCGAGGGCGGTGGCTCCGAGCTGGTGCTGCGGGTGTCGGACACCGGCGCCGGGGTCGATCCCGCCCATGCCGACCTGGTCTTCCAGCGGGGCTACTCGACCAAGCCGGCCGGCGAGGGCGGGCGCGGCCTGGGGCTGGCGCTGGTCCGGCAGGCGGTACGGCGGCACGACGGCACCCTGACCGTGGCGGAGGCCGAGAGCGGCGGCGCCCGCTTCGAGGCACGGCTGCCGCTGGGCGACGGAGCGACACCGGTCACCGCGGCGGGCAGACCGGGCGCCGGGGGTGCCCTATGAGCACCGCCGCGCAGCCCATCCGGGTCCTGGTCGTCGAGGACGACCCGGTCGCCGCCGACGCGCACGTGATGTATGTCGGCCGGGTGCCGGGGTTCGTGGCCGTCGGGAAGGCGCACACCGGGGCGGAGGCGCGGCGGATGCTGGACCGTACGCCGGTGGACCTGCTCCTGCTCGACCTGCACCTGCCGGACGTGCACGGGTTGCAGCTAGCCCGTTCGCTGCGGGCGGCGGGGCATCACACCGACGTGATAGCGGTGACGTCGGCGCGGGATCTGACGGTGGTGCGCGAGGGCGTGTCGCTGGGCGTCGTCCAGTACGTGCTGAAGCCGTTCACCTTCGCCACCCTGCGCGACCGGCTGGTGCGATACGCGGAGTTCCGGGGCACCGCCGGGGAGGCGAGCGGCCAGGACGAGGTGGACCGGGCCCTGGCCACCCTGCGGGCCCCCGGCCCGGCGGCCCTGCCCAAGGGCCTGAGCGGGCCGACCCTGGAGCGGGTGACGGGCGCGCTGCGCGGCTCCGCCGAGGGCCTCACGGCGGCCGGGGTGGCCGAGGCGGTGGGCATCTCGCGCATCACCGCCCGCCGCTACCTGGAGCACCTGGTGGACGCGGGGCGGGCGGGGCGCAGCCCGCTGTACGGGCAGGTCGGGCGTCCGGAGCTGGTGTACCGGTGGGTGCGGGGCCGGTGAGCCGTGGCGTCCTGTAGGCCTGCTCGGCCTCGTTGGGCTGCTGCCCAACGAGGCCCGTCCCGCCATGCGCCGTACCGGTGTCGCAACCGCCGGGTCAGTGGTGCCAGGCCCGGCGTTCCGCGGCACGCGGGTCGTGGGTGAGGGTCCAGTCCTGGGCGATGCGCATGGTGGCGCGCCGCTCCGTGTCGTACGTGTCCCAGCCGGGGTCGCCGGTGCGGGCGAAGGAGGTCCAGGCCGTGTGCATCCGCTGCGCCAGGTCCGCGGGCAGGTGGCCGGTTCCCAGCAGTGCGTGGGGGCCGTGGAGCCGCGGCAGGTGGGTGGTGTGGAAGACGAAGGGGAGTTCCATGGTGTGGGTGGCGCCCAGTCGTCCGTGCAGGGCGTTTGAGCGCCAGGCGAACTCGTAGGCGTATGTGCGCGCACCGCTTGTGGCGTGGGCGTGGGCTTGGGCGTGGGCCTCGGTGAGGCGGCGGGTGCCGTTGCCGAAGAGCGCGTCGCCCAGGATGGCGGAGCGCAGTTCGCCGACGGTGGCCTGCGGATGCCGGGCGCGGTAGGCCGCGACGAGGCCGGCGGGGGCGTGGTGGGTGCGGGCGGCGATGGCGTTCACGTCGGCGGAGGTGGACGCGGTCAGGAGGTCCAGAGGGGCGAGGTAGAGGTTCCCTTCCTCGGAGTTGCCGCCGACCAGCAGGTCGATACCGTGGCCGGCCGGGACGGCGTGGGCGTCTCGCCGGTCCGCGACGACACTGAACGGGGTGATCCCGGCCAGCGGGTCGAAGTGGGTGGGGGTGGTGAGGTCGAGGCCCGCGAGGTCGGGCATGATCGCGACGAATTGTTCGTCGCTCACGGCCGCGAAGGCGTCGAGGCGGGGTGGGATGCCCAGGGCGCGGGCGGCTGCGTGGGTGGTACGGGCGGCCTGTTCGGGTGTGAAGGATCCCTCGGCGCTTCCGCTCTGGACGATCGCGCGCCGGAAGAGTCCGGTGGCGGGTGCGTCGGGTGCGGTGACTGTGTCGGGTGCGGCGGCCAGGACTGCGCCGACGATGATCGCTCCGGCGGACTGGCCGCACAGGGTCACGTTGCCCGGGTCGCCGCCGAACGCGTCGATGTTGTGCTGGACCCAGCGCAGCGCGGCGACGACGTCGAGCAGTCCGCGGTTGTCCGGCGCTCCGGAAAGGCGGAGGAACCCGGGGATGCCCAGGCGGTAGTTGACGGTGACGAGCACGACGCCGTCGCGGGCGAAGGCGCTGCCGTCGTACAGGGGCGCGCGGGTGGAGCCGGCGGTGAAGCCGCCCCCGTGGACGAAGACCATGACGGGCAGGTCGGGGCCCGTGTCCTCGGGTGCCTGGACGGTAAGGGTGAGGTAGTCCTCCCCCTTGATCCATCCAGGGCCGAAGTACGGGGACATGTCCAGGGTCCCGAAGGCGTCGCGCTTGGCCTGCGGGGCGGTGGGCCCCGGCTCGGTGGCGTCACGTACCGCGGGCCACGGGGCGTGGGGGCGGGGTGCCTGGAAGCGGGCACGGCCCGTGGGGGGTGCGGCGTAGGGGATGTCGAAGAAGACGGTCGTGCCCCGGTGGCGCCGTCCGCGGACGGCGCCACTTGCGGTGTTCACGACGGGCTCGGCAGGGGGTTGCATGGTCGGCCCGTGCTTTCGGTCAGGTCAGAGCAGTGTCGGATCGGAGGCGGTGTCGGATCAGAGGCGGTGTCAGAGGCGGCTGAAGGGGGCCCACTGCTTGATGGTGAAGGTGGCGGCTGAGCGCTGGACTTCCAGTGCGCCGTGGCCGGCGAAGTGGGCGGGCAGTATCAGGGCGTTGTGGTCGGCGGCCCGACCGAGGATCTTGTGGCGGGTGGCGCGGGAGGCGACCGGGTCCTCGCAGAAGCAGCTATTGTGCTCGGGCTCCATGAGCTGCAGCGGGGTGTGCAGCAGGTCACCGGCGAACACCGCGCGGTCGCTGCCGGAGGCCAGGTTGATCACGCTGGAGCCGGGGGTGTGCCCGGGCGCCGCCTCCAGGCGCAGGTGGGCGTCGATGGTGTGGCTGTCCTCCCACAGCAGGACCTGGCCGGCGGCGTGGACGGGGGCGATGCTGTCCTCGAAGACGTTCTCGTTGACACCGCCGGCGATGTCCGGGTGGGTCGCCGGGTTCCAGCGCTCGAAGTCGGCCCGGGGCATCAGGTAGGTGGCGTTGGGGAAGGTCGGTGTCCAGGCGCCGTCGACGAGGCGGGTGTTCCAGCCGACGTGGTCGACGTGCAGGTGGGTGTTGACCACGAGGTCGACGTCCTCGGGCCGCACACCGGCCCGGGCCAGGTTGCCGAGGTAGTCGAGCTGCTGGTGGTCCCACGCTGCGACGGCCGGCCGGGACTTGTCGTTGCCGACGCCGGTGTCGATCAGGATGGTGCGGCCCTCGCTGCGCAGCAGCCAGGTCTGCATGGCGACGTGGACCATGGCGTCGTCCGCGCCCAGGTGATCGGGGACGAGCATGTCCCGGTGGTCCTTCCATGCCTGCTCGGGCAGGTCGGGGAAGAACTGGTCGGCGGGCATGATCGGCCCGTGCGTTTCCTCGACGCGGGTGACGGTGACGTCGCCCAGGATGATCTCGTGCAGGTCGGTCATCAGGTTCTCCGTAAGGTGCGTGCTGATCGGTGCTTATCGGTGTGTATCGGTGCTGATCGGTGCTGATCGGTGCCGGCCGGGGAGCCGGTGTGCCCCCGGCCGGGGTGCGCTGACGGGCGCGGTGCCGAGCCGAGCGGGGCTCAGCAGCCCAGGCGGGCGAGGATGAGGTTGGGGTCCTCCGCTGTGACGTAGGCGGCGCTCATGACGTGGACGGTCTTGCCGCGCAGCGCGATGGAGGTCGGGCCCTGGAGGCCGTCGGTGGCGGTCAGGACGGTGGTGCGGGTGCCGTTGGGCCGGATCAGGGCGACCTCGTTGGCGGTGTTGAGGGCGGCGATGATCTGGTCGCCGCGGCCGGTGAAGGCGAAGTCGTCGATCCCGGTCAGACCGGTGGCGGTGACCCGGGCGGTGCCGGCGCGCCCGTCGGCCCGGATCGGGATGCGTACGACGGTGCCCGCGTCGAGATTGGTCGCCCAGAGCGCCCCGTTGTGGATCTTCAGGCCGTTGGCGCCGAGGAACCCGGCGGGGGCCAGCGCCGGGTCGGTGGACCAGGCGGTGGCGGTGCCGCCGGAGACGGGCACGCGCCAGACGGTGCCGAGGACGGAATCGGTGACGTACAGCGTGCGGGTGCGGGGGTCCAGGGCCAGGCCGTTGGGCAGGCCGGTGGCGGGCAGTGCGGCGATGCGCTGCGGCCGGCCGCCCGGGCTCAGGCGCCATACGCCGGTCAGGTCCGCGGTGCCGGTGGCGTAGAGGAAGTACAGGGTGCCGTCCTCGGCGCGGACGACGCCGGTGGTCAGCGGGAGGCCCATGGCCGGCGTGTTGACGCCGCCGTCGGCGGGCTCGGGCAGGGTGGCCAGGATCCGTACGCCGCCGCCGCGGGAGACCTCGGCGACCTGGCGGGCCTTGGCGAGGGTGACGTACGAGGTGCCGTGCGGACCCAGGGCGATGTTCTCCGGCGTCTGGCCCTTGGCCAGGTCGAAGTGCACGGTGGTACGCGCATGGCTGAGCGGGGCGGAGGCGGCCGACGCCGGGGCCGGAGCGGCCATCGCGACCGCGGCGGCCAGGACGACGGCCGACACGGCGGCCTTGGAGAGCTTGGTGAACACGATGGGGAAGTTCCTTCACTGCTTTCGGGCATGCGGCAGCGGCACGCCGACGCATGAGGGTGGAGGGTGGAGGGATGCCCGGCCAGGACCGGCACGCGCGGGTGCCGACCGGAGGGCGGGATGGTGTGCGGGACGGGCGTGCGGGGATCAGGCGTGCGGGACAGGCGTGCGCGGGGGACAGGTGTGCGCGGGGGCAGGCGTGCGGGCCGGGTGTGTGCGGGACGGGCGTGCGCGGTCAGCCGGTGCTGAGCCGACTGCCCGAACTGGCGGGGACGGCCCGGGTGATGGCCTGGGCGAGGAGTTCCAGGGCGGCTCGCGAGGGTGAGCCCGCCGCCGTGGTGGCGACGACGACGCTGGGGCCCGGCCCCTGGCTCAGGGTCTGCTGCATCACGGTCAGCGAGCCGACCAGCGGGTGCCGCATCTCGTACTCGGCCACCGCGCAGGCCTTGACCCGGTGGTCGGCCCACATCGAGGCGAAGTCCTCGCTCTTCGCGCTCAGCTCACCCAGCAGCGTGTGCAGCGCGGAGTCGTGCGGGTACCGGCCCGCCACCAGGCGCAGATTCCCCACCACCGCCCTGGCCTTGCCCGGCCAGTCCGCGTACAGACCGCGGGTATGGGCGTCGGTGAACACCAGCCTGGCCATGTTGGGGCGCTTCGCCGGTACGTCCGGGTCATCGAAGCCGAGGTGCCCGGCGAACAGCGCGTGGCCCAGCGGGTTCCACGCCAGGACGTCACTGCGCCGGCCGATCACGATCGCGGGAACGTCCCCGAGCGCCCCCAGCAGTTGGACGGTCGCCTCCGTCACACGCTCCGGCGCGGGGCGCCGCCCGCTCCGGGGCTTGACCGGTCGGGCCAGGTCGTGCAGGTGCCGGCACTCGGACTCGTCCAGCCGCAGGGCCCGGGCGAGCGCGTCCAGTACCTCCGGCGAGGCGCCCAGCGAGTGCCCCTGCTCCAGGCGGGCGTAGTAGGAGGCGCTCACCCCTGCCAGCAGCGCCAGCTCCTCACGGCGAAGACCCGGCACCCGCCGGCGTTCGCCGTACGTGGGCACCCCGGCCTCGTCGGGTCGAAGGCGGGAGCGCCGCGTCCGCAGGAAGTCCCCGAGCTGTGATGTCCCGTTCATGGCTCCGAGTATGGACCGGCCCGCGACGCGCAGCCTCTCCCTGCCGTGGATAGGCACCAGCGGGTCTGGCGCCCCCGCACGAGCGGCGATGAACTGGGCCTCACGGCATCCCGCACTCGTCCAGGAGGACGCCTTGAGCACCGCGAACGCGAACCGCGAACACGCCCCCGTCGAGACCATGAAAGCGGCGGGCTTCTCCTTCACCAGGCGGGCATGGGCCGACGCCGCCCCCGCACGGGTCTACGGTCTGGTCAGCGACGTGTCCGCGATTCACCGATGGAGCCCCAACGCCACCGATGTCGCCTTCGACCAGGACGGCGGACCCCGGGTCGGCGCCTGGTTCAGCGGCCGCAACCACAGGGACGGCAGGCAGTGGACCACCCGCTCCCAGATCACGCGGGCGGACCCCGGCACCGCCTTCGCCTTCGTCGTCGGCGGCGCCGACGACGGCATCGTGCGATGGAGCTGGACCTTCCGCCCCCAGGGGCGGGGAACCCTCGTCCAGCAGTCCTGGCAGCTCCTGCGCCTCGACCCGGTGCTGGGCACCACCCGCTCGGACCTCGAAGCACTGCGCGACTACATGGCGGACAGCGCCGAAACCACACTGGCATCCCTCGCCCAATGGATCGCCGAAGAACGCCACCCCGGCTCCAAATCCGGCGCACACTCATTGACCTGACTAGACCATTCCTCTTACGTTCGCCACGCAGCCGTCCAGGCCACAGTGTCGTGCGCCCGCAGGAGGTCATGCCCGTGCGTCCCACCGTCCGGTTCACCGCCCTGTTCACCCTCACCGCGCTCGCCTCCACCGCCCTCGCCGCCTGCGGCAGCGGTTCCGGCGACGATCCGGACACGGTGAAGGTCTCCTTCAAGCAGTCGACGGACAACTCCATCAAGGTGATGGACACCTATCTCGCCGACATCAAGAAGCAGTTCGAGAAGGCCAACCCGGGGAAGAAGGTCGACCTCGTCCCCATCAAGGCGCCGGACTCGGAGTACTACACCAAGCTCCAGCAGATGCTCCGCTCTCCCAAGACCGCGCCGGACCTGGTCTACGAGGACACGTTCCTCATCAACTCCGACATCACCAGCGGGTACTTGAAGCCGCTCGACGACTACCTCGCCAAGTGGAAGGACTGGGACCAGTTCATCGACACAGCGAAGGCCGCGGCCAAGGGCGAGGACGGCAAGACGTACGGCGTGCCGGACGGTACCGACACCCGCGGGCTGTGGTTCAGCAAGGACGTCTTCGCCAAGGCCGGGCTGCCCGCCGACTGGCAGCCGAAGACGTGGGACGAGGTCCTCGACGCCGCCCGCACCATCAAGGAGAAGGTCCCCGGCGTCACGCCACTCAACGTGTACACCGGCAAGCCCGCCGGCGAGGCCGCCACCATGCAGGGCTTCGAGATGCTGCTGTACGGCACGGGCGACGGCGGCTCCGACCCGCTGTACGACAAGGGCAGCAAGAAGTGGATCACGGCGGGGCAGGGCTTCAAGGACTCCCTCGCGTTCGTCGAGACCGTGTACAAGGAGAAGCTCGGCCCGGAGGTCTCCGACGCCCTCGACCCCAACTTCGGCACGAGGGTGCGCGGTGAGCTGCTTCCGCAGGGCAAGCTCGGGATCGCGCTCGACGGCTCCTGGCTGCCGCAGGACTGGCTGGAGGGCAGCGGGCACGAGTGGCCCGAGTGGTCGAAGGAGCTGGGCCTCGCCGCCATGCCCACGCAGAACGGGCAGGCTCCGGGCCGGGTGAGCATGTCCGGCGGCTGGACCTGGTCCATCCCGGCCAAGGCGGGCAATCCGGACCTGGCCTTCGAGTTCATCAAGACGATGCAGACCAAGGCCAACGCCCAGAAGTGGTACATCGCCAACTCCGGCATCGCGGTGCGCAAGGACGTCGCGAACGACCCCGCGTACGTCGACGCCCAGCCCGGCATCAAGTTCTTCACCGACCTCGTCGCCGACACCCACTACCGGCCCGCCTACCCGGCGTATCCGAAGGTGTCCGTCGCCATCCAGGAGGCGATGGAGGGTGTGACCACCGGCGACAAGTCGGTCGAGGAAGCGGCCGGCGACTACGACGAGGCGCTCAAGGAGGCCACCGACAACCAGGTGGTGAGCAAGTGACGGCGACCGCGCCGGAGCACGCGGGGCCGGAGGTCGGTAAGACCCCGGCTTCCCCGGCCCCCTCCGGCGCGCGGACCGGCACCGTCCGCCGCTCCCTGTACCGCGCCCTGCCGGTCTCCCCCGCCGTCGTCCTGCTGCTGCTCTTCCTCGCCGGTCCGATCGCGTACTGCGTCGTCATCGCCTTCACCGACCTCCAGCTCACCGGGCAGGCGCAGTCGTCCTTCGTCGGCTTCGACAACTTCACCCGCGCCTTCCGGGACGAGGCGTTCCTGAACGCCGTATGGCTGACCCTGGTGTTCACGGTGCTGTCGTCGCTGATCGGCCAGAACACCCTGGGGCTCGCGCTGGCCTCGCTGATGCAGCGGGCGTCGAAGCCGGTGCGTACGCTCACCGGCGGCATCGTGGTCACGGCCTGGGTGCTGCCGGAGGTGGTGGCGGGGTTCCTGCTCTACGCCTTCTTCCGCCGCGAGGGCACCCTCAACGCCATCCTGGACTGGCTCCATCTGCCTTCCCAGAACTGTCTGTTCACGCTGCCGATCCTGGCGGTGTCCTTCGCCAACGTGTGGCGGGGCACGGCGTTCTCGATGCTCGTGTACTCGGCCGCGCTGAACGACATCCCCAAGGAGGTCACCGAGGCCGCCGAGGTCGACGGCGCGAGCGGCTGGCGCCGGATGTGGCACATCACGCTGCCGATGATCCGGCGCTCCATCGGCACCAACCTGATGCTCAACACCCTGCAGACGCTGTCGGTCTTCGGGCTGATCTGGGTGATGACGCGGGGCGGACCGAGCGGCAAGAGCCAGACGCTGCCGCTGTTCATGTACGAACAGGCCTTCCAGAACAGCCTGATCGGCTACGGGACGGCGGTGGCGCTGCTGCTGTTGCTGATCGGCTCGCTGTTCTCGATCGTGTACCTGCGCCTGCTGCGGACGGAGGTCTGACATGGCGATGACGCCCGCCTCCCGGCGCAACCGGCGCCGGACGGCCGCCGACGCCGGACTGCTGGTGGCGGCCGCGGCCTTCGTACTGCCGCTTGCCTGGGTGGTGCTGTCCTCCCTGGACCCGCACGCGGGCCTCAGGGTGAAGGTGCCCGACGGGGTGACGCTGGACAACTTCGACGCGATCCTCACCCCGGAGATCACCTTCACCCCGCTGCTCAACAGCCTGATCCTGTGCGGCGGCGGGACCCTGCTGACGGTGGTGTGCGCGGTACTGGCGGCGTACCCGCTCTCCCGTTTCCGCTCCCGCCTGAACCGGCCGTTCCTGCTGACGATCCTGTTCGCGACCAGCCTGCCGATCACGGCGATCATGGTGCCGGTCTACGCCCTGTTCGTGCGGGTGAACATGATCGACACCATGCAGGGGACGATCTTCTTCTTCGCCGCCTCGCAACTGCCCTTCGCGATCTGGCTGATGAAGAACTTCATGGACGGCGTGCCGAAGGAGCTGGAGGAGGCGGCGTGGACGGACGGAGCGTCGTCCTTCCAGTCGCTGCTGCGGATCGTGCTGCCGTTGATGGGGCCGGGGGTGGCGGTGGTGACCGTGTTCTCGTTCGTGATGATGTGGGGCAACTTCTTCGTCCCCTTCATGCTGCTGCTCACCCCGGACCAGATGCCCGCCTCGGTCAGCATCAACGACTTCTTCGGCAACCGGGGCATGGTGGCGTACGGGCAGCTCGCGGCGTTCTCGATCGTCTACTCGACACCGGTCGTCCTGCTGTACGTGCTGATCTCCCGACGGCTGGGCGGGGGGTTCGCGCTGGGCGGGGCGGTGAAGGGGTGAGTACCGGGGGCGGGCGTACGGCGATCCGGATGGGCTGGGAGGAAGTCACCACAGGGTGGGGTCCCTTGCTGGTTCGGGTGCACCGGGGAGGCCTGGCGGCACGGCCACGGCGATGAGCTGGTCCCAGGTGTCGAAGCGGGAGGCCATGGCAGTGAGGAGCCGCGCCGTGGCGAAGGCGTCGAACGCCGCCCGGTGCCGGGCGCCAGGGGCCTCGCTCAGGTCGGGCCGCACGTACTCGATGAGGGCGTCGAGGCTGTACTTGCCCAGGTCCGGGTATGTGACCTTGGCCAGCCGGAGGGTGTCCAGCACACCGGCGGGCTGCCAGCCGGAGAGGTGCGCGCCCAGCACGCGGTAGTCGGTGTGTGCGTTGTGCGCGCAGATCCAGGCTCCGCCCAGGAAGGCGCGCACCTGGTTCGCGATCTCCGCCCATGCCGGCTGCTCGGCCAAGTCGTCGTTGGTCAGCCCGTGCACGCGGGTCGCGAAGGGGGTGACGGGTCGGTTCGGACGGGTCAGCCACCAGCCCGCGGTGCTCTTGTCCGGTCGGCCGTCCCGAACGGGCAACGCGGCGACTTCCACGAGATCCGGCGGGTTGGTGCCGTTGCCTTCGACGTCGACGACGAGCAGAGCCGGCCAGGTGGCGAAGTTCATGACGTGTCGGGTCCGTCCTCCGCCTCCCAGCCGATGGATGCCCGGCCGTGCTGGCGGTAGTGGTGGGGCTTGGTCCGGTCGTGGCACTGGAATCCGAAGCACCGAAGCCACGCCGCAGGAAGTAGCCTCGCTTACTGTCCGGCCCCCTGTGTAGGAGCTCCACGACCCGGTCGAACGGCGACCGCCCATCACCGTCGTCGGCGTTGAAGGGCATGTTTCCGTAGACGGACCCGCCGAGGCTCACGCCATCGATGCTGCTCACATGGACGGCGCGTATTGACTTGCTCCTCGGGCTGAAGCCCAAAGATTTTGGCCTTCCCTGCCAAGCCCTGTCCCGCTACGCGGCACGGGCATCGGTCGGGAGTCCGTGGCTTCCTGTTTCTTCGCGCTGTGCCGGGATTGCTCCTGGTCCTACCGGCGCTCCGCAGGCCGATGCCGCCGTCTGATGTTGATCGCGGCGTTGTGGTCCCGGTCGTGGACGGTGCCGCAGGCGGTGCAGGTCCATTCCCTCACGTGCAGGGGTTTGGGCCCGTCCACGTTGCCGCAGGTGGAGCAGGTCTGGGAGGTCGGTTCGAACCGACCGATCGTGACCAGGGTGCGGCCGTACCGTTCAGCTTTGTACTCCAGCATGCTGATGAACGAGGACCATCCGGCGTCGTGCACGGACTTGGCCAGCCGTGTGCGGGCCAGTCCCGCCACCGACAGGTCCTCCACGGCGATTCCTTGGTTATCGGAGATCAGCTTCGTGGAGAGCTGGTGGTGGAACTCGCGGCGCGCGTCGGACACCTTGGCATGGTCGCGGGCGACCTTCAGGCGGGCCTTGTCACGGTTCTTCGATCCCTTCTGTTTGCGGGACAGCTCCCGCTGGGCCTTCTTCAGCTTCTTCTCCGCACGCCGCAGAAAACGCGGGGAGTCGATCTTCGTGCCGTCGGAGAGGACCGCGAAGTGTGTGAGGCCGAGATCAATGCCGATGGTGCGGTCGGTTTCGGGCATGCGCGCATTGTCGGCGGCGGCGTCGGTGCCGACGACGAAGGAGGCGAAATACCGCCCAGCCGCATCCTTGATCACAGTGACGGAGGTGGGGATGGTGGGCAGGGTGCGGGACCACTTCACCTTCACCGCGCCAATCTTCGGCAGGTTCAGACGGCCAGTGTCGGTGATACTCCAGCGAGCGTTGACGGTGAACCGGATCGACTGCCGATTGTCCTTGCGGGACTTGAAACGGGGCGGGCCGACCCGTGTGCCCTTGCGGGTGCCTTTGAGGGAGGCGAAGAAGTTGCGGTACGCGGCCTCGGCGTCCCGCAGGGACTGCTGGAGCACCACCGAGGACACCTCACCCAGCCACGACCGCTCGGCCGTCCGCTTCGCCTCGGTGATCAGCTTCCGGGACAGCACGGCCGCCGTCGGGAACGGCAGGCCAGCCCTGCGGGCGTCCTCACGGGCACGAACCGCGTCGTTGAACACCACCCGCGCACACCCGAACGCCCTCGCCAACGCGACCCGCTGACCGGCATCCGGATACACGCGAAACGCGTACCGAAGCTGCATGCGACGATCGTACGAACAGGCAATACCCGCTGTAACCGGGAACACTCGTTCCCCACCTCACCCTGCCAGTGACTGCACTGTCCGTCTCCTCGGGAACACCACCGCAGTGCTCCACGCCGCCATCACGAGACTCGCTCCACCACCGGACTGAAGCCCGATGCCCGGCGAATCGATCCCGGTAGCTGATCATCTCCAGATCATGGGGGCGGCGAGGTACGAGAAAGCTTCGGCGAACTGAAAGACCGGGTTGACCCTCCGTTCGGCCAGGTACGGCAGGCGCTGCCTCGGGTCGGTCAGCCGGAAGCTGACGCCGATGACCTCGCGGGCCGCGTTGCCGCGGGCGTCGATGCGCTGTTCTGGCTCCGTGGTCGCCAGCCGTATCAGGGCGACGTAGGCACCTTCGATGCTGCGGAAAGCCGGTGCTGTGAGCAAGGCACTCTCCAGATCGGGGAATGGATGGTTGGACCGCCAGGCGAAACGCCAGGCGAAACGCCGGGGGCTGGGCCAGGACGCGATCTCGGCTGCCATCACGACGTGCCCGTGGGGATACGGAAGGCGCACCACGTCGTTCTGCCGTCGTCACTGACGCCCCAGTCCGATGCGAGGACCGCGACGAGAAACAGGCCACGCCCGGATTCCTCGTTGTCCTCGGCGGTGCGCAGTTCGGCCGGGGAGGAGCTCCCGTCGGTCACCTCGATGCGTAGTTCGCCGGTGCGGTACCGGACCCGCAGCCCGATGTCTCCGCAACCGTGCTGGATGCCGTTGGTGACCAGCTCGGAGACGGCGAGCACGGCATTGTCGGCCGGCGTGCCGCGCACGTTGCACAGCCGCAGGAAGGCCGCCGTGAGCCGGCGCATCCGGCCGACGGCGGCCTTGTCCGGGGCGAAGGCCACCTCGAAAGCACGAGGGTTTGGCATCTGTGGTTCGACAGCGAACGGTGTGGTGGACGTGGGAGCCGTCACCTGAGGCTCCGGGTCAGTCCAGTCGTGCCCGCTGTGTCGGGCGGTGGTGCTCTGGCGCATGGCTCGGCCTCGGCTCGTCAGGGGGTGGGGGGAGCTGCGATCTGCTCGCACAACTACCGTGCTGGATGTGCGATTTACTATGCAAGGCCATTCGCAAGAGCCTTAGAATTGGCACATGCCCAAGCACCGGCAAGGGGTTACTCAAGGGCCTGCAGACGGTGGCACACTCAGGAACACGACCCGCAACGACGCCGGGCACAGGGCATGTTGGGCACCGACAGGGTTGGGGAAAGGGTTACGCAGTGGCGGCAAAGCGCGGAGCGACCTTTCGACGCAGGGAGCTGGGCAAGGAGTTGCGCAAGCTCAGGGACAAGAGAGGCGAGACCCTCCAAGAGGTGGCGAGGGCACTGGGCTTCTCGTACACGAAACTCGCGCGCGTGGAGATCGGCGAGAACGACCTGCCGCGTGTGAGTGACCTCGAGACCCTGATCGACCACCTGGCCCCCGACTTGCCGAAGGAAGACCTGGAGACGCTGCTACAGCTACACAGGGAGTCCCTGAGCAAGGAGCCGTGGACGCCGTACAAGGCGTACATGCCGTCGAAGATGCCGACGTACCGCGGTCTGGAGCAGGACGCCACCATCATGCGCGCCTGGCAGCCGGCCTTCGTGTTCGGACTCTTCCAGACAGAGGGTTACGCGCGAGCCCTTTACCAGATCGCCAAGCCGGTCGAGGAGACGACGACCGAGTACGTCGAACAGAACGTCCGGCTGAGACTGGAGCGAAAGGAACTGATCACTCGCTCGGAGAACCCGATGAAGCTCCGCGTCATCATGGACGAGACGGCCGTCCGTCGGACGGTGGGCGGCTCCGAGGTGATGCTGGCCCAGTACAAGGAGATCGCGGAGCTGGGCGAACTGGACAACGTGACCATCCAGGTCCTGCCCCACGACGTCGTCACCTACCGCTCGGAAAACAACTTCATCCTATTGGACTTCTCCGAGAACCTTGCCCCTGTCGTACAGGTCGACATGTCGAACACCATCTCCGTGACGGACGAGCGGCTGGAGGTCCAGCGGAACGTCCGCCGGTTCGACGCCATGCGCGACAGCGCCCTACCTCCGGCGCGAACGGCCGGGTTCCTGCAACAACTAGCACGAGAGTGGGCATAGCCATCAATACCAACACCGCATCCTCAGACGTGGCGCCCGAGTCCGCCTGGTTCAAGTCGTCGTACAGCAACGACACCGGCGGAGCTTGCGTTGAGATCACGGACCTGGCCAGTCAGGTCGGCATCCGCGACTCCAAGGACAAGGCCGGCCCCGCCCTCGTGGTACCGGCCGCCTCCTGGTCCTCGTTCGTCGGCGCCGTGAGCACGCACCACTTGAGCTGAGGCGCCCTGGCCTCCCGCTCACAACTGCGGTTCGCTTCCCCAGGACATGTCCAGGGGAAGCGAACCGCTCCTCCTGTGCAGCGGCCACCCGTGGAGGACCGGCTCTGTCCGCTCGAGGAACAGCCAGCCGTACGTTCCCACAATCCGTATCGCTGGCCGAACAGCCCGTAGTCAGCATCGCTCCGGACCTCTACGGTGTGGCGCGTGCGCCGACCCTCATCCCACCCGAGCCAGTCGGGTCCCCCGTTCAACGCCCTCGCCGCCCGTCGGCTGCGTGCCGCCCTCAACATGAGCCCCGAGCACGTCGCCCACGGCATACGCGTCTCGTACGGGCTGCCGTACGTCACCCCGGATCTCGTCGTCGCCTGGGAGCGGGGGACGGCCGCCCCCGCGGGTCCGGAGCTCACCGCGCTCGCCGGGGTGCTGTGGTGCTCGCCGGGTGAGCTGATCGGCCGGCCGCAGTCCCTGCGCGAGCACCGGGTCGCCCGTGGTCTGGCGCCCGAGGACGTGGCGCGTGCGGTCGGTCTCGGGCTCCCGGCGTACCAGCGGATGGAGGAAGCGGACGACTGGCGCGGCACCGACCGCCAGTCGGCCCAGCTCGCCGACGTGCTCGGCCTCTCGCTGCCCGACTTCGTGACCGTCACGGGGCGCGAGGAGAAGCTGGCCGACCTGCTGACGAGTGCCGTGACCACCCGCTGGCAGGGCTGTGTCCGCCCGATCGCCAAGCTGGCCCCGCTGGACCGGCGCGTCCTGGAGAACGTCCTCCAGGTGCTGCACCAGGACTACCAGGGCCGCATGACCGCCACCCTTAGCTGGGGCGGCGGCACCGGGGATGCCGGCGCCGGAGGCCGGGACTTCCTCGACCGGATCGTGGAGCACTTCTGGTCGGCGGTGGATCGGCATCCGTGAGTCCGCGGAAGCCCATGCCTTCGGTCGTCCGGTCAACGATCTGCCCAGTCCGGCGCCCACACGTCGTGCGGGGTTCGCGGGCCTGCGGTGCGCAGATGGTCGCGTAGCGCGGTAAGCACAGGGTGCTGGTCTCCGCTGCGGAACAGCAGCAGGTGCGGGTAGACCGGGGTCGGGTCGTGCAACGGGATGCGCCGCAGGTCGTGGTTCTGGGGCCACAGGTACCGGTCCCCGCTGCCGACGAGGGTGGCCAGAGCGGCCGAGTCGGCCAGCGCGTCCATCAGTGCCTCGTCGCCGAAGTTGGGGCCGAGCGCGTCGATACTCAGGCCGAAGGCCTCGGACAGCGCCTGGTAGAACGCAGCCCACTCTGTGCCCGGCCTGATCCCGGGGATCCAGATGCGGTGGCCGGCCAGGTCCGCAGGACTGACCCAGGGCGCGTCGGCCAGCGGGTGGCCGGGTCCGACCAGGAGCTCCAGCGGTGCGTCCAGGAGTCGTTCGGCGCTGATCCCGGCCGGGACCTGGTCTGCCGGCAGTGCACGGAAGGACGCGTCGACGGTCCCTTCCAGCACCGCCTGAGCGGCCTGTGCGGCGTTCTCCTTGCTCAGCGTGACCGCGTCCAGGTCAGTCTCGGGGTGGGAGCGGTAGAACCGGTAGACGGCCTGGGCCGGGGAGATGCGCCGATTGAGGACGTCGACGCGCAAGGGGCGGCTTCCGGGGCGCACGGCCCGCTCGGCCTGCTCGATGGCCGCCAGGACATCCTTGGCGTGCGGCAGGAAGACCTGCCCGTCCACGCTCAGCCGGGAGCCTCGGGATGTCCGCACCAGGAGCGTGACCCCGACATGCCTCTCCAGGGCCGCGATCCGCTTGGAGACCGCCTGCTGGCTGATCCCCAGCTCGTCGGCCGTAGCCTGGAACTGGCCGGTCTCAGCGACGGCCACGAACGTCCGCAGCGCTTCAGCATCCACGCTTCCACCCTACTTCCACAACCATTGGTTGTTGATGGTGCGGTGCGGGGTTGTTTGATCCCGCGCTCTGCGCGGTGATGGGATCAGCGCATGTCTACTCGCACAGAGCAGGTTATGTATGTCCAGACGCCTGAGTTCGCGCGCCATGCGGAGCGGATCGTGGAGGTGACCGATGCGACGTCTCGACTGAACGTGCTTCCGTTCAGCGACGACCAAGGCCGCGCGGAACTACTTTCTGTTGTGTTCGGTGGTCCGCTGCCGGAATCGGTGACGATCTACCCACCGTTCTTTACCGAGTACGGGCTGAACACGACGTTCGGGGAGAACGTCTTCGTCAACCAGGGATGCACCTTCATGGACAAGGGAGGCATCCGTATCGGGAACGGCGTCATGATCGCCCCGAAGGTCAACCTCATCACGGGCGGCCATCCACTGCCCCTGGCCGAGCGCCGCGAGTACCTCTCCTTCGCCCCGATCGTCATCGAGGACGACGTCTGGATCGGGACGGCTGCCGTGATCACGCAGGGGGTGACCATCGGTGCCGGTGCGGTGGTCGCTGCCGGTGCGGTGGTCACTCGTGATGTTCCTGCCGGCACCGTGGTCGCGGGAGTGCCTGCCCGGGTGATCAAGAAGATCGACTGAGCCCGGCTGAACAGGGTCCGGTTCGTGGCCGATCACGTACTGCCTAGAACACCGACTCCGCCTCGTCCATCCGGTCCTTCGGGACCGTCTTCAGCTCGGTGACCGCCTCCGCCAGCGGGACCATCACTACGTCCGTGCCGCGCAGCGCCGTCATCCGGCCGAACCCGCCCTGGTGTGCGGCCTCCACCGCGTGCCAGCCGAAGCGGGTGGCGAGGACACGGTCGTACGCGGTCGGTACGCCGCCGCGCTGGACGTGGCCCAGGATGACCGGCTTGGCCTCCTTGCCGAGCCTGCGCTCCAGCTCGTAGGCGAGGGCGGTGCCGATGCCCTGGAAGCGCTCATGGCCGAACTTGTCGATGGCGCCCTTGCCGTAGTCCATGGAGCCCTCGGCGGGGTGGGCTCCCTCGGCGACGCAGATGACGGCGAACTTCTTGCCGCGGGCGAAGCGCTCCTCGACCATCTTGACCAGGTCGGCGGGGTCGAAGGGGCGCTCGGGCAGGCAGATGCCGTGGGCGCCGGCGGCCATGCCGGACTCCAGGGCGATCCAGCCGGCGTGCCGGCCCATGACCTCGACGACCATCACGCGCTGGTGGGACTCGGCGGTGGTCTTGAGGCGGTCCATCGCCTCGGTGGCCACGCCGACGGCCGTGTCGAAGCCGAAGGTGCGGTCGGTGGAGGAGATGTCGTTGTCGATGGTCTTCGGCACGCCGACCACCGACAGGCCGGCGTCGGCGAGCATCCGGGCCGCAGTGAGCGTGCCCTCGCCGCCGATGGGGATCAGGGCGTCGATGCCGAAGTTCTGGATCATGTCCGAGGCGTTCTCGCAGGCCTCGCGGAGCCGGTCGCGCTCCAGGCGGGAGGAGCCGAGGATGGTGCCGCCGCGGGCCAGGATGCCGCTGACCGCGTTGAGGTCGAGGGTGCGGTAGCGGCCGTCGAGCAGGCCCGCGTAGCCGTCCTCGAAGCCGATGACCTCGTCGCCGTAATTGTCGACCGCTCGGTGCACGACCGACCGGATCACTGCGTTCAGGCCGGGGCAGTCGCCGCCTGCGGTGAGAACTCCGATACGCATCGTGCTGTGTCTCCTGCTCGCTTTTGACACCGGTGAGCCGATCCAATTGTTTCACGGCCCGGACGGCAGTGGACGACGGTGGACGACCGGCGGGGCGACCGGCGGGGCGACCGGCGGGGCGACCGGCGGGGCGACCGGCGGGGCGACCGGCGGGGCGACGGCAGACGCTGACGGGCGCCTTAACCGTCGCCAAAGGTACTGTCAAGAGGGTTCCGCACCCCGACGAAACGCTCACCCAGACGAAACGGAGAGCCCGCGTGACGCGCAGCGTGTACGTGACCGGTATCGACCGCGGCGACGGCCGCCAGGTCGTCGAACTGGGGGTGATGGAGCTGCTCACCCGGCAGGTCGACCGGGTCGGCGTCTTCCGTCCCCTGGTACACGACGGGCCCGACCGGCTCTTCGAGCTGCTGCGCGCCCGCTACCGGCTCGCGCAGGACCCGGCGACGGTCTACGGCATGGACTACCAGGAGGCGTCCGTCCTCCAGGCGGAACAGGGCGTGGACGAACTGGTGTCCGCGCTGGTCGACCGGTTCCACCTGGTCGCGCGGGACTACGACGTCGTCCTCGTCCTCGGCACGGACTACGCCGACACCCAGTTCCCGGACGAGCTGTCGCTGAACGCGCGGCTCGCCAACGAGTTCGGCGCCTCGGTCCTCCCCGTCGTCGGCGGTCGCGGCCAGAGCTCCGAGTCGGTGCTCGCGGAGACCCGCAACGCCTTCCGCGCCTACGACGGGCTGGGCTGCGACGTCCTGGCCATGGTGACCAACCGGGTCGCGCGCGAGGACCGCGACGAGATCGCCGAGCGGCTCGAGCACCGGCTGCCGGTGCCGTGCTGGGTGGTGCCGGACGAGCCCGCCCTGTCCGCGCCGACGGTCTCCCAGATCGCGCACGCCCTGGGCGCCCGGGTGGTCCTCGGCGACGACTCCGGGCTCGCCCGCGACGCGCTGGACTTCGTCTTCGGCGGGGCCATGCTGCCCAACCTGCTGGGCGCCCTGACGCCCGGCTGCCTGGTCATCACCCCCGGCGACCGCGCCGACCTGGTGGTCGGCTCGCTCGCCGCGCACAGCGCCGGGACCCCGCCGATAGCCGGGGTCCTGCTGACCCTGGACGAGGTGCCCGGCGCGGGCATCCTCACCCTCGCCGCCCGCCTGGCCCCCGGCACGCCGGTGCTGTCGGTGCCCGGCACCAGCTTCCCCACCGCCGAGCGGCTGTTCTCCCTGGAGGGCAAGCTGAACGCGGCCACCCCGCGCAAGGCGGAGACCGCGCTCGGCCTGTTCGAGCGCTACGTCGACACCGCCGAGCTGAACAAGCGGGTCTCCGCCCCCAGCAGCGACCGTGTCACGCCGATGATGTTCGAGCACAAGCTGCTCGAGCAGGCCCGCTCCGACCTGCGCCGGGTCGTCCTCCCGGAGGGCACCGAGGACCGGGTGCTGCACGCGGCGGAGGTGCTGCTGCGCCGCGGCGTGTGCGAGCTGACGCTGCTTGGCCCGGTCGAGCAGATCCGCAAGAAGGCCGCCGACCTGGGCATCGACCTCGCGGGCGCCGAGCTGGTCGACCCGGCCGCGAGCGAGCTGCGCGACTCCTTCGCCGAGAGGTACGCCGCCCTGCGCGCCCACAGGGGCGTGACCGTGGAGCTGGCGTACGACGTGGTCTCCGACGTGAACTACTTCGGCACGCTGATGGTGCAGGAAGGGTTCGCCGACGGCATGGTGTCGGGGTCCGTGCACTCGACGACGGCGACCATCCGGCCAGCCTTCGAGGTCATCAAGACCAAGCCGGACGCCGCCATCGTCTCCTCCGTCTTCTTCATGTGCCTGGCCGACAAGGTCCTGGTCTACGGCGACTGCGCGGTCAACCCGGACCCGAACGCGGAGCAGCTCGCCGACATCGCGGCGCAGTCGGCGTCGACGGCGGCGCGGTTCGGGGTGGAGCCGCGGATCGCGATGCTGTCGTACTCGACGGGCACGTCCGGTTCCGGCGCGGACGTCGACAAGGTGCGCGAGGCGACGGAGCTGGTCCGCTCGCGCCGCCCGGACCTCAGCGTCGAGGGGCCGATCCAGTACGACGCCGCGGTCGAACCGTCGGTGGCCGCGACCAAGCTGCCCGGCTCGGCGGTCGCCGGGCAGGCCAGCGTGCTGATCTTCCCGGACCTGAACACCGGCAACAACACCTACAAGGCGGTGCAGCGCTCGGCCGGCGCCATCGCCGTGGGCCCGGTGCTCCAGGGTCTGCGCAAGCCGGTCAACGACCTGTCCCGGGGCGCGCTCGTGCAGGACATCGTCAACACCGTCGCCATCACGGCGATCCAGGCCCAGCAGTCCCCCAGGGAGTCCCCCGGCGAGTCCCCGACCGAGTCCCCGACCGAGAAGGCGTCCGACCTGTGAGCACCCGACCCGTGAGCGTCCGACCCGTGAGCGTCCGGCCTGTGAGCGGCGGCACCCGCGTCCTCGTCCTCAACTCCGGCTCCTCGTCGGTGAAGTACCAGCTCATCGACATGACCGACATGCGCGGCGGCGAACGGCTGGCGGTGGGTCTCGTCGAGCGGATCGGTGAGGACACCTCCCGGCTGACGCACACGCCGGCGGGTGGTGAGAGCCGGGGGTGGAGCGGGGCCGTCCCCGACCACGACGCCGCGCTCAAGGCGGTGGCGGCGGAGCTGGCCAAGGACGGCCTCGGCCTGGACTCGCCGGAGCTGGCCGCGATCGGGCACCGGGTGGTGCACGGCGGGAAGCACTTCACCGAGCCGACCGTGATCGACGACGCCGTGCTCGCCGAGATCGAGCGGCTCATCCCGGTCGCCCCGCTGCACAACCCGGCCAATCTCACCGGCATCCGCACCGCGCAGGCCCTGCGCCCCGACCTGCCGCAGGTCGCCGTGTTCGACACCGCCTTCCACACGACGATGCCGGAGGCCGCGGCCCGCTACGCGATCGACGTCGAGACCGCCGACGCCCACCGCATCCGCCGCTACGGCTTCCACGGCACCTCGCACGCGTACGTCTCCCGCGAGACCGCGCGGCTCCTCGGCCGGGCGCCCGAGGACGTGAACGTCATCGTGCTGCACCTGGGCAACGGGGCGTCCGCCTCGGCCGTGCGGGGCGGGCGGTGCGTGGACACCTCCATGGGGCTGACGCCTTTGGAGGGGCTCGTGATGGGTACGCGCTCGGGAGACATGGACCCGGCCGTCATCTTCCATTTGATGCGCGTTGGGGAAATGTCCGCCGACGAGATCGACACTCTTCTCAACAAGAGGAGCGGTCTGATCGGACTGTGCGGCGACAACGACATGCGGGAGATCCGCCGCCGGGTCGACGCCGGCGACGAGCGGGCGCGGCTGGCGTTCGACATCTACATTCACCGGCTCAAGAAGTACATCGGTGCCTATTACGCCGTTCTCGGGCGCGTGGACGCCGTGGCGTTCACGGCGGGGGTCGGCGAGAACTCGGCGCCGGTGCGGGCTGCCGCCCTGGCGGGCCTTGACGGGCTCGGACTGGCGGTCGACGGCGAGCTGAACGCCGTACGCGGTGACGGGGCCAGGCTGGTCTCGCCCGCGGGGGCCCGGGTGGCGGTGGCCGTGGTACCGACCGACGAGGAAATGGAGATCGCGACACAGACCTACGCGCTGGTAATTGAATCGGGGAATCTCCATCTCACCTGAGCGGCATCCCGCCCTTTTGTATTTTCCGCCAGACGGAATATTCCGCAGCGAAACAAACCGATAGGATCGCCCCATGCGCCGTTCGAAAATCGTCTGTACTCTCGGCCCCGCGGTCGACTCCCACGAGCAGCTCGTCACGCTGATCGAAGCCGGCATGAACGTGGCCCGCTTCAACTTCAGCCACGGCAGCCACGCCGAGCACCAGGGGCGTTACGACCGTGTCCGGGCCGCCGCCAAGGAGACCGGCAGGGCCGTGGGTGTCCTCGCCGACCTCCAGGGACCGAAGATCCGCCTGGAGACCTTCGCGGAGGGCCCCGTCGAGCTGGTGCGCGGTGACGAGTTCACCATCACCACCGAGGACGTGCAGGGCGACAGGACGATCTGCGGCACGACGTACAAGGGCCTGCCCGGCGATGTCACCAAGGGCGACCAGGTGCTCATCAACGACGGCAACGTCGAGCTGAAGGTCACCGGTGTCGAGGGCCCCCGGGTGAAGGCGATCGTCATCGAGGGCGGCGTCATCTCCGACCACAAGGGCATCAACCTGCCCGGCGCCGCGGTGAACGTGCCCGCGCTGTCCGAGAAGGACATCGAGGACCTGCGTTTCGCCCTTCGCATGGGCTGCGACATGGTCGCCCTGTCCTTCGTCCGGGACGCCAAGGACGTCGCCGACGTGCACCGCGTCATGGACGAGGAGGGCCGCCGCGTTCCCGTCATCGCCAAGGTGGAGAAGCCGCAGGCGGTCGAGAACATGGTGGACGTGGTCGCGGCCTTCGACGCCGTCATGGTCGCCCGCGGCGACCTGGCCGTCGAGTACCCGCTCGAGAAGGTCCCCATGGTGCAGAAGCGCCTGATCGAGCTGTGCCGGCGCAACGCCAAGCCGGTGATCGTGGCGACCCAGATGATGGAGTCGATGATCACCAACTCCCGTCCGACCCGCGCCGAGGCCTCCGACGTCGCCAACGCGATCCTGGACGGCGCGGACGCGGTCATGCTGTCGGCGGAGTCGTCGGTGGGCGCGTACCCGATCGAGACGGTCAAGACGATGTCGAAGATCGTCACGGCCGCCGAGCAGGAGCTGCTCTCCAAGGGCCTGCAGCCGCTGGTGCCGGGCAAGAAGCCGCGCACGCAGGGCGGTTCGGTGGCCCGTGCCGCCGCCGAGATCGCCGACTTCCTCGGCGGCAAGGGCCTGGTGGCCTTCACCCAGTCCGGTGACACCGCCCGCCGGCTGTCCCGCTACCGCGCGGCGCAGCCGATCCTCGCCTTCACCACCGACGAGTCCACCCGCAACCAGCTTGCGCTCAGTTGGGGCGTGGAGCCGCACGTGGTGCCGTTCGTGAACAGCACCGACGAGATGGTCGACCTGGTGGACCAGGAGACGATGCGCCTGGGCCGGTTCCACGACGGCGACATCGTCGTGATCACCGCCGGTTCGCCCCCCGGCGTGCCCGGCACCACCAACATGGTCCGCGTGCACCACCTGGGCGAGACGCGGCGCGGCTGACGCTCACCCGTCCCGTCGTACGCACAGAGGGCGCCCCCTGCGACGGGGGCGCCCTCTGTCGTGCGTGGGCCGGTCGTGCGTCAGTCCGTCGTGCGTCAGTCCGTCGTGTACTGGTGCAGTCCCGGAATGTGGAGCGTGCCGCCGAACTGGCCGGCCTGGACGATCTTCACGTTCGTGAAGTAGATCAGCGGGATGTCCAGCGGCGGCGGGTGCTCCGGGTCGAAGGTGATCGGGATCAGCCCGAGCAGGTTGCCCGAGATGCTCTCGGTGTACATCACCGTCTCGCCGTCGCGGATCGTGGACGTAGAGCCCTCGGCCGCCTGCACGTGGTAGGTCTTGCCGGCCTGCTTGTCCTTGACCGTCTGGTGCAGGTCGCCGATGTCGGTGCCGTCGGATATGACGTACTTCAGCACCTTCTTGGTGGTGCCGTTGGCCGTCTTCACCTCGACGACGCCCTTGTAGGAGGCACCCTTCAGCAGCAGCGAGCTGGCGTTGAGGTACCAGGGGTCGTCGGGCAGCGGCACCTTGTTGTCGACGCCGCCCTCGTCGTCGGTGGCGGCCGGGCAGTCGTCGGGGTCCGTGGCGGCGCTCTCGGAGGCGCTGGGGCTGGGCGAGGCCGTGGCGTCGTCCTTGGCCTTCTCCGCGTCCTCCTTGGCCTCCTCGGCCGCCTTCTTGGCCGCCTCGGCCGCCTTGTCCACCGTCTCCTCGGTGCCCTCGGCCGCCTTCGACGCCGTGTCCGTCACGCCGGAGACGGTGTCCTTCACCGTGCCGGTGACCTTGTCGGTGGTCTCCTTCACGGGGTCGGACGCGTCGCCCGAGGCGCTCTCGGACGCCGAGGGGGTCGACGTGGGACTCGGGCTCTCCTCGGCCTTCTTGCCGCCGGTGAAGAGATCCTCGAGGGTGTCGCCGAGGCCGTCCAGGAGACCGCCCTTGTCCTCCGACTCGGAGGGGGACGGCTCCGCGGCGCTCGCGCCGGACGCCTCCTGGCTCTGCGACGCGGAGGGACTCGGGGTCGGGTCGGCCTTGTCACCGTCGCCGGCCTTGTCGCCCTCGTCGTCGGAACCTGAATCCGACGAAGAGGACTCACCCTTGTCCGCGCCCGCGTCCTCGCCGGAACTCCCGGCGGAGTCCGAGGGGCTGGGCTCCTTCGTGTCGTCCTTGCCGTCGTCGGCCCCGTCGGTCGCCGAGGGCGACGGTGTGGGCGACCCGGACGGGTCCTTCTCGGCGTCCTCGAGGGCCGCCACGCAGTCCTTGTACTCGTCGGCCGTCAGGCTGTTGGAGGTCGGCGCCGCGTCGTTGCCGTCGGCGAGGGCCAGCGTCGGCGTGAACCCCATCCCCATGAGCACGGCCGTGGGCATCGCCGCGATGGCTATCGCCTTGCCGGCCGGCATGTGGAACCTGGTGAACAACGGCTTCTTGGGTGCCGCGTGGCGCGGCCCGGTTCTCACACGGGACGACTCCACGTCAGTCCCGCGGGTCACCTCGTCAGCCGGCACTGTGCCTCCCGTTCGCCCCGTTGGCCGGGCTCGTTCCTGACAGGTCGTGCGCCCCCGGCGCCATGAAGGCAAGGGAGGGATTCGCGTCGTCCATCCCGCCCCGCGGCTTCGGCACCGAGGCGTCGGGCGCCGGGGTGCCGGGCTCCGGGAAGCCGGGGAACGCGGTGTCGTCGGCCGCGGCGGTGGGGACCACGCCCTCGGGCGCGTCGTCCGTCCCCTTGTTCTCCAGCGGCGGTTCGGCCTGCGGCGGCTCGCCCGGCGCCCACGACACGGCCATGGCTCCGCCGAGCAGCGCGAACAGGAAGCCGATGAGGAAACCACCGAAGTTGGACACCGGGATGGAGACGAGTCCCAGGAGAATCGCCGCGACGCCCGCGAAGACCCGGATGTGCTTCTGGAACCACAGGCTGACACCCAGGACGACCAGCAGCACGCCGATGATCAGCGACCCGGCACCCGCGGTCGTGGACATCGCCAGTGTCAGGTGGCCGATCTGGAGATTCGCGTACGGGAAGTACATGATCGGAAAGCCGCCGAGGGCGACAAACAGGCCGGCCCAGAACGGCCGCGTGCCCCGCCAGGCACGGAACTGCACCCTTCGGCGGGTGAACTGGCCGTCGGCGGCAGGAGTCTCGGCGCTCATGGAAAACAGCTCCCTGGTACGGCTTTGCTGTGGTGGAGATGGGGCCGCGCGCATGGGCGCGGCAGGGAAGTGGACGGGCGGGGAAGCCATCGGCGCCCCCGCCCGTCAGCGAGTGCTTAGTAGCACTCCTTGACGCCCTTGGACAGCGACATCTTCAGATCGCTGAGCTTGAAGGTTCCGGCGGTGGTCGCCCACGCCGTCTGCTTCACGTCGGTGAGGATGGCCCTCTTGGCCTGTTGGCCGAACCCGTACTTGTTGGCCCTCTCCTTGCCACCCTTCATACCGGGGCCGGGGCCGTTCTCCATCTCCCCGGCAGCCACGCCAATGTCGATGTCCTTGAACGTGGCGTCCGCGGAGAGGTCCTCGACATCGATGTAGAGATTCTCCGCGTGGACCGGGGTTCCCTTGCCACCGGCATTGAGGGTGAGGGTGACCGAGCCGATGAACGGCAGGCCCGGGGTCACCACGGACTGGCACATGTTCGTGATGTCCGCAGACTCGAACGCCGAAACGGCGACGGGGTGGGCCGCCTTGTCGCCCTTCAGCGTGTAGCCCGTGTCGATCGCTCCGTACTGCGAGAAGCCCGTGCCGTCGAGCTTGTCCGCCGTCACCTTGAACGACTGACCGGACACGCTGAACGAGGCCGCGAGAGCGCCCTGCGCGAGCGCGACACCTATCGCAGCCGTCGCGGCGACGCTGGGCACCATCACCACAGCGAACCGCTTCCATCTGGTCCCGCCACGCACCTGGGACTCCATATTTCCTCCTTCTCGGACGTACATCTCCTGGCCTCGGCCGGCCTCCGGTTCGGTGGCTCGGTCTGGCAGGGATGGGAGAAGTGCTACGTCCTCGGGAAGGAGAGCGCCTGTCCTCGGCGACACGTACAACGCGCCCGAACAACCGGCGATCACCCCCGAGCGACAACCACTGGTCGCGCCTGACACGCATCACGCACAACCCTGCTGGGCAGGCTCCGCCGGAATGAGCGAAGACCCCCCTGCCCAAGGGCCGGCATCACTGCCGCCGACCCTGCTCGGTGGGGACCCAGGAACCCCCGCCACCCGACCGGCTGTCGGGGTACGGGAATGGACCGAGCGTCGCCGATCGTGGTGCATTCTCGCCGCCGACACAAGGGGGTTCGTTACTCGCTAGTAGCAGCCGGATGACCGCGGGCCGACGCACCGGCCCCGAACGGCGACGCTGGGTGTGCCATGGGGGCGGAACAAAACTATTGATCGATGGACAGAGTCCGACAGATCGACGGCCTCGACTTACTGGCAGTAACAGCGGCCGCGATTACCAAGTTTTGGTAAAGCGCGGCCGCAGTGACGCCTCGTCGACAGCTCCTTCACACGCGCAACACGCCGACGGCGTTTAAGACGCCGACTAGAACAGGGCGCGGGCCAGCGCCCGGCGCGCCGCGGTCACCCGCGGATCGTCGGCGCCGACCACCTCGAACAGCTCCAGCAACCGCAGCCGTACGGCGTTGCGGTCGTCTCCGGCCGTGACGCGCACCGCGTCTACGAGGCGCCCGAAGGCGTCCTCCACGTGACCGCCCACCAGATCCAGGTCGGCGGCGGCGATCTGCGCCTGGGCGTCACCCGGCTTGTCGGCGGCCTCCTGACGGACCTTCTGCGGGTCGGCGTTCTGCACCCGCTGGAGCAACTCGGCCTGCGCCAGACCCAGTTTGGCCTCCGTGTTGCCCGGGTCCTCGGCCAGCACGTTCTTGTACGTCTGGACCGCGCCGCCCAGGTCGCCCGCGTCCAGCGCCTGCACGGCGGCCTCGAGCGCCGCGTCGTGCGGCCCGGCCGGACGCTCGGGGGCGGCGGCGGGCTGCTCGGCGCCGGGCTCCGCCTCGGGGTCGACGACGAGACCGGTCAGGCCGAAGCGCTCCTCGCCGACCTGCACCAGTTGGTCCAGGGTCTGGCGGATCTGCGCCTCGCCCGCGGCACCCTGGAAGAGCGGCAGCGCCTGCCCGGCGACGACCGCGAACACGGCCGGGATGCCCTGGACGCCGAACTGCTGCATCAGCATCTGGTTGGCGTCGACGTCGACCCTGGCGAGGAGGAAGCGCCCGTTGTACTCGACGGCGAGCCGCTCCAGGACCGGGCTCAACTGCTTGCAGGGCTCGCACCACTCGGCCCAGAAGTCGATGACGACCGGGACCTCGGTGGACCGCTGCAGGACTTCACTCTCGAAGCCGGCCTCGTCGACGTCGATGACGAGGTCGGCCGGGGAGACGGCTCCCGCTCCCCCGTGACGGGCGGCCTCGGCGCGGGCCTGCTCCGCCTTGGTCTTGGCCTCCTGGGCCTGCTTCACCGCGGCGAGGTCGACGACCCCGCTCATGGACATGTTCCGTGGCTGCATGGGTCTATCCTCCCCCGTCCTGCGCGCGCGTGTGAAAAGCGGGTCGAAAGCCCGCCCGTATGTGTGCTGTTCCGCGTGTGGGCTGTGCTGTGCTGCGTGTGCCGTTCGGCGCCGGGTCCCCACCCCACGCCCGTGGTCGTCGCTGGGGCACGGGCGCACCCGTGCTTTCGCTACGAGTCGTAGCGTAATGCCATGACTGCCCGTCGGAACACCCTGGCGCGACACCCCGCCGCGGTGATCTGTCTCACGAGCGGCCACGTGTTACCCGCCGGTTAAGGTCGGGGGATGCAGAGCAGCAGCCCCGCCGGACGTGCCGGACGCCCGCGCAGCGCCGCGGCGGACACCGCGATCCTGGCCGCGACGCGGGCCGCCCTGGTCGACCTCGGCTGGTCGAAGCTCACCCTGGGAGATGTCGCCACGCGGGCCGGGGTTGCCAAGACGACGCTCTATCGCCGCTGGGCGGGCAAGAACGAGCTGGTGGTCGACGCGGTTGCGGAGCTCTTCGACGAACTGCGGCTCCCCGACCGCGGCTCCCTCGCCGCCGACATCGAGGGCGTGGTGCTCCAGTTCGCGGCGATCCTGGCCCGGCCGGAGGCCAAGAGCGGCCTGATGGCGGTGGTGGCCGAGTCCACACGCGACGACGCGCTGCGCGAGCGCATCCGCACGGCGATCGTCGAGCGGCAGAAGCGCCTGGTGCTGGAGGGTCGCGCACGTGCGCAGGCTCGCGGGGAGCTGCCACCCGAGCCGGACCCAGGCACGGAACCCCGTACTGCCGACCTGATCTTCGACATTGTCGCGGGCGCCGTGGTACACCGCACCCTGGTGAGCGCGGAACCGGCGGACATCGACTGGGTGCGGGGCATGACCCGGATTCTGCTACTGGGACTGTCCGGCGCCACAGCGCCGGACGTAGCCAAACCGTGATAAAGATTAGGCGCTCATATCTGTAGAATTTTCCTGCCATTGCCTCAACCGTCGTCAAGTTGCGTCAGGAAAAAAGTATGAGACTCCGCAGAGCCCTCCCGGTCACCATGATTGTTTCAGGCTTGCTCACAATATCCGCCTGCAGTGACTCCGAAGGATCCGACGACAGCAAGAAGGCGAAGACGAGCACAGCACCCACCTCGAGTGCGCAAGCCAAGGCCAACGCGGAGGCCGAGAAGGCAGGAGCCATCACCCCACAAGCTCTGGAGGATGCCGCACTCTCCGGTAAGCGCGAGGGATTCGACTTCAAGACAGTTGCCAAGGCGGAGGTCGAGGCAGGCAAAGATATGAAGGCGAACAAGTCCGAATGCCAACCGCTGGCCAGTCTGGCTGGCGGTTACACGCACATCGAGGCGTTCAGTACGGTTCACCGCTCTCTCGATCCCACCGACGTGAAGAACGCCACGGTGGGCTCGATGTGGCTTTCCACCCTCTCGAAGAAGAACGCCGAGCAAGTCATGTCGGATCTGCGCACCTCGCTGAAGAAGTGCGGTGATGGCTTCAAGACCCTTGGCCTGTCCTACAAGAACGTCAAGACCATCAGATCCCCGAAGCTCGGCGACGAAGCGTTGAGTTACCGCATCACCAGCGTGGTTGCGAAGCAATCCGTGCCAATGACGTACACGGTGGTACGGAAGGACGGAGTGGTTTTGACGTTCTACGGGGTGAACATGCTGAAGGCGGAGAATGGCGCTATTCCGAAGTCGGTGATCGAGGAACAGTTGAAGCAGTTGGGCTGACTGGAGCCTCGTACACGAGCACACCTGAAGAAGGGCCACCCACTCACGGGCTGGCCCTTCTTCGTGCTCTCGGCTGTCAACGCACCCAGGTCAGCTCACGAATCGGACCCGACGACTCTGACACTGCCGGATCGCTCCGCAACCAACGCTCGTACGCCCCAACACCTTCCAGATGGACACCGAAATAGTAGGCGGGGTCAGCGAATAGGACGAACGAACCACCGAAGGTGAATTCCACGCAACGGAACACTGCCCGCTGGGAGTCCGAGTCACTGTTGACAACCGCTCGAATCCGCGTGAAGGGGAGTGGAGTGGGGGTTCCCTGAAGAAAGAGTTGACCGTAGGAACACAAGGTGAACTCCTCGTCCTCTCCATCAAGGGCAGCAGGCGCTACTGGCTCGAGCACCCGATGCAAAGCAAGTTGCCCCCCACCGGCGACCGATTCCATGCTCAAATAACCATCCTCCAGAGCGATGTACACCCTGTCTGACAGCGGCATGAATTTAGGAATTCCGTTGTCTCGGTCAAGGAAACCAGGAACATAGACGTCCCAGGCAGTCATTCCTTCTACTAGCTCAAGAAGCTTCTTCAGGTCGCCCACCACTGCACTCCTAGCTGATCTCAGGTCACCATGCGGACTGTCTTGTCGAGCGCCATGCCAGCTTCAAGTAGAGTCCAGAAATTGCCGTTGGTCTCCAGAACGAGGGTCACCCCTTCACCGCGGAAGATCAACCCTGCTGGCTGGTCCTTCTTCAGAGTGCCGAGGCCCTCATAGCGCAGTCGACCAGACCGTATCAGCTCGAAGAGATCGGAGAGGAAGGCCGCCCCCTCGTCTTCCTTCCACTTCGGGTACTTCTTGTTGAGAATCTTCTCCATCAACGCCCTATGCTTTAGATAGTGGGTCCTGAAGTTCCTTCCGGCCGTAACTGCCTTGAGGCAAGGAGCCCCATCATCGGCTGCAGTGACCACTGCGCCACCGGAACGGTACCCGGCGTAAGTGCCGGTGGCGACCTTGCTCCCAGAAGTGCGGACACTCACACCCGTGGCGGCCTTGACTAGGCAGAACGGGGCCTTGTGACCAGCCTTACGAACTTCCTCGATCAGTTTACGAAGCCGATTGAGTGTGCGCTTGCCCCACTCAGCCTTGTCGAAGAACTTTCCGATGCCCGAACTGACCGTGGCGATCGCCTTGCTGACCGCCTTGAACTTCAGGAACACCACCGCGATGGCGGCGACATTGACGAGGGTCCACAGGCAGCTCTCCACGTCCCCCTCACCGAGGCAACGCTTCAAGTCATTGACACCGACGAGCTCCAGCAGGATGTCGGCGCCGTTCGCCTTGATCCACTCGACCACGGTCATGGACACGGCCTTCATGGCCGCGCGATAGTCGTCGACGCACTGCTGGCCGCACTCCGCGAGAAGGATCTCCTCGTCTGAAGCACTGAGGTCGGCCCAGGAGCCGCTTCCTCCCAGGATTGGCGTGTCGCCACCTGCCATGGCGGCCTTGTGCTCAGCCTCCAGTTCCTTCCGTTCCTCCTCCTCGGCACGGGCCGCGGCGTCCTCGGCCTCGTTCGCGTATCCCTGGGCATTGGCCGCCGACTGCTCGGCCTTCGTGGCGTTCTGCTCCGCTTCAGTAGCAACCCCACGGGCGGCCGTGGCGTCCTGGTCGGCAGCGGTGGCCGCCGCTCGTGCGCTCGCCGCGTCGTGCTCCGCTTCCGTGGCCTCGCGGTCGGCCGCGGTCGCGTCGGACTCCGCCTCATTCGCGGCGAATCCCGCATAGAACGCCTCGTCGCCGGCCTGCTGCGCGTACGCGGACGAGTTGTCCGCGGCCGTCTGTGCCGCCTTGGCCGCTGTGGAGGCCTCCTTCGCCGCCGTCTGGGCACGCTTGACCGCGCGTGCCGCGCGCTCGCTGTCCTTGGCCGCGGAAGCCGCCGCTTCGGCCGCCAGTTTGTCGTCGGCCTCGGCCTGCTCCGCCAGGCGCTGTGCCTCGATGGCGAACTCCGCTGCCTCGGCTTGCCTGGCCTCGGCTGCCACTGCCTGCTGCTCGGACAGGGTCAACGCACTCTGGCCACTCAGCACGGCGAACGCGGCGGAGGCATCAGTCTGCTGGTACGGGGTACCGAGGCCGATGGCCTCGTTTGCCGGTGTCGCCACCTGGATGGCGGTGTCCCGCGCCGCAGTGGCGGACAGCGCAGTGGCGTACGCGTAACCCGCGGTCTTGGCGGCCCACTTCGCGGTCTCGACCGCTTCGCTCTTAGCGGCCACCGCTTCAGTCTTGGCGGTCACCGCGGCCTCTGCCGCCTTTTTGGAGTCGGCCTCGGCGTTCTTGGCGTTTGTGGCGGCTGCCTCCGACGCGTCGATCGCCTCGGCCGCTGCGGCGTGGGCATTGGCTGCGGAGCCAGTCGCGGTCATGTAGGCAGCCCACGCGCCGTCCGAAGCCGACCGGGAGCGTTCGGCCGCTGCGTTGGCCCGTGTGGCTGCGGCGCGCGCGTTCTTCGCTGCGGTTGTGGCCTCGTCTGCCGCGTCCCATGCGGCAGCAGCTGCCTTGGTCGCCTCATTGGCCGCAGCGCGCGCCACTACGGCGTTCTCCCGTGCCTCCGTCGCATAGTCCGTCCCCTCGGCTGCGGCCGCCGCCGCTTCCGCAGCCGTTGCACGGGCGAGCAGAGCGTTCTTGTCCTTTTCCGCCTGCACTGCCTTGTCACGGGCAGTCCTCGCATCCGTCTCGGCTTGGAATGCTCCTTCCATATCCGAGAATGCAGCCTCACCCGCCGAGACGGCAGCGTCCTTGGCAGTGCCAGCGACCATGCGCTGTTCCTGCGCCCGTTGCTCGGCCTCGCCGGCCTTGCCACGCTCACTCGCGGCAGTTGCCCTCGCCGCCGCCGCGTTGGCCCGCTCCAGTTCCGCGACCGCGCGCTGTCCCTGCGCCGTAGCCGCCGCTTGCCGGGCCTCTCCTTCCTCCTTCTCCGCCGTGGCCTGTGCGGCCTTGGCGGTCGCGGCGTTGGTCTCAGCCTCTGACGCCTGCTTGTCGGCGCTGTCTGCGGCAGCCTTTGCCTGCTTCGCGGCCTCCTGAGCGGCGACACGGCGGAACTCGGTGTTCACCGCGTGGGCCTCGGTCTTGGCCAGCGCCAGCAATGCCTTCGTCTCAGAGACGGTGGCGTTGGCCGCATTGAGGGCCGTTTCCGTGGTCTTGGCCGCCGCCTGCGCTGCCGCCCCCGACGCGCGGGCGACCTGGACCGACTGCTGGGCGTAGGTCAGACCACGCCCGCGCGGAACGTTGTTGGCGTCGGCGATCTCGTAGGCCTGCTGCTGGGCCGTCACCGTACGGGTGGCGGCGGCGGACGCGGCGGTGGCCTGTTCCTTGGCGGTGGTGACGAGCGCCGCCACCTTGCCTCGTGCCTTGGCCAAGTCCGTGTCGGCCTGTTCGAACAGGGCCTGCTTGGGCTTGAGGATGTTGTCCGGGTCAGCCTTGAGCTCGTCGTGCCAGTACTTCTGCCAGAGCAGGATCTGCTCGGCGAGCCACGCCTGACCGATGGCCTCGATCATGTCGTCCGTGGCAGCTCGCGTGGCTGCCGAGGCGTCGGCCTCGGCCTGCAGGATCGCGGCGCGCGGCGCGGCCTGGGCCGCGTACTCCGAGTTCCACTCGGCGCTCGCCTGAGAGACGACCGCGCTCAGCTTGTTGCGGGGATCGATCGGGTCCGCGCTGTCGCACGATGCCCAGGACTGCTTGAGGTTCTCCACTTCCAGACGGAACTCCACCGAGCCTTCGGTGGGAGCCTTGGTGACGAAGCCGCCGTGCTTGAGATAGGACGCGATGTCGCTGGCGGTGGTGCCGCCTGAGAAGCGGGTGTTGTTCAGGTTCGACTCGCGCAGCATGATGTCCGCCGCGTAGTCGTTCCAAGCGTCCTTGCCTCGGTTTTCCTCGGTCACCTCCTTGGCCCGCGCGATCGCTTCCGAGCCGGCGTTGGTGTGCCCGTCCCAGCCCAGCCGGTTCGCCAGCTCTTCCTGAGTGAACAGGGTGAACTGCAACACCTCCGCTCCGAACTCGGGGGCATGCAGCGTGATGTCGTCGCTGAACGAGCTGAGCGCGTAAGGGCGGTTCGCATCCTCCAGACCGGTCTTGCGACCGGTGAACACGTCCCGGTAGGCGATCGCGTCCGCGACGTCCTGAGCTTTTGCACGGCCCAGGGGTTCGAGCCCGATCCAGCCGATGTCACCGACGATGGTGTGCAGTTCGTCAGCGGTGCCAGTCAGGCCTTCGATGGCCTTGGCCTTCATGTTGGAGCCGCCCGCATGCAGGGCGACTCCCGCGACGCACTGCTCCAGACGGGGAGTGCTGCGGACACTGCTGATCAGCTCGGTCAGCTCGGTCAGCTTGCGTTGGGCGTTGTCGGCGTCGACGAAGATCTGCCTGATACCAGTGCTGACCTTCTCAATGGCTTCGGCGAGCGCGGGGATCCGGCCGACGATGACCGCGGAGGCGGGAATGTCGACGAGGGACCACAGACAGCTCTCAACGTCATCCTCGGCCAGGCACTGCTTGACCTTGGCGACGCCGAGCTGGTCGAGAAGGATCTGACCGCCATGGTTCCCGGTCCACTCCACAACGTTCACGGAGACGGCAGCGAGCGCGGCTCGGTACTCGTCGACGCAGGTCTGACCGCAGGCGTCAAGGAGGATCTGCTCCTCCCGCTCTCCGAGGGCGGGCCAGTTGCCGGCACCGCCCGCGACGGGCGTGCTGCCGTCCTCCAAAGCGTCCTTGTGCTCGGCCTCGTTCTGTTCCCGCTGTTCCTGTTCGGCCTGCTCCGCGGCGTCCTCCGCCGCATTGCTGTCGGCATCGGCGTCAGCCGCCTTGGCTTCGGCCTCCTTGGCGTCCTGTTCCGCCTTCGTGGCGTCGGCATCAGCATCCGCGGAGGCGCTGGAAGCACGGTCGGCAGCCTGAGCGGCCCGAGCGGCGTCGCGCTCGGCCTCTGTGGCCTCGCGGTCGGCCGCCGCAGCCTCAGTTTCCGTCTCGTTGGCGGTGAGGCGGGCGCTCACAGCGTCGTCACCGGCTTGCTGAGCATGATCGGAGGCAGTACCGGCGGCCTTGTCCGCGGCCTGTTGCGCGGTTGTGGCCTCGGTCGCAGATGTCTGGGCTCTGGCGACGGCCTCGACGGCACGCACCGAGTCACTGGCGGCCTGGGCGGCAGCTTCTGCCGCGATCTTGGCATCGCCCAGGGCCTGCTCTGCGGCCTGCTGGGCAGTCTGTGCGGCCTCGGTCGCCTCGGTCGCCTTCGCCTCCGCGGCAGCAGCCTGCTGCTCCGCCAGTGTCTTCGACGACTGGCCGACGAGTACGGCGAACGCCGCCGAGCTGTCCGTCTCCTTGTACGGAGTGCCGACGGCGATCGCGTTGTTGGACGCGGCTATCGCTTGGGTGGCGCTGTCCCTAGCGGCAAGTGCGGACTGCCCCGCAGCGTAGGCGCGGCCCACCGCCGTGCCTACCGTCTTGACAGCGGCGTCGGCCTCAGAGGCGGCAGTGGTGGATTCCTCTGCCGCCTTCTTGGAGAGTTCAGTGGCGTTCTCCGAAGCGGTGGCTGCCGAGTCGGCGCGGAAGGCGGCATCCTGCGCCGCATCAAGTGCCTCGGCTGCCGCGGCGTGCGCAGTCGCGGCGGCGCCAGTTGCGTCCAGGTAAGCGGACCACGCCTTGTCTGCGTTGGCCTGGGCGCGCTTCGCGGTGCCTTCGGCCTTGGTTGCGGCGGAGCGGGCGGTTACCGCAGCACCGGTGGCCTCGTCCGCGGCTGTCTGCGCCGTAGTGGCGGCAGTGGCTGCCTGCCCGGCGGCGGTACGCGCCTTGTCGGCGGCTTCCCGGGTCTCACCAGCCGCTTCTGTACCCTCGGCGGCTGATGCCGCAGCTTCGAGCGCAGCGGCGCGGGCTGCGGTGGCCTGCTTGTTGCGCAGGGCCGCGAAAGCCTTCTCCCGGGCAGTCTGCGCGTCCTTCGCCTTCTCGTCCGCGGTCGTCCGTTTGGTCTTGGCGTCAGTGGCGGCCGTCGCAGCCGCCGTCTTGGCCGTCTCCGCTGCGGTCTTTTGGTTCGTCGCCTCGGTCTCGGCCTCCTTGGCCTTGGCGCGTTCGGTGGCCGCGGTGACCCGCGATGCGACAGCCGTGGCGTGCTCAAGCTCGGCCTTGGCTCGCTGGCTCTGCGCCGTGGCAGCGGCCGTGCGGGCTTGCTCGGCCTCGTCCTCCGCGGTGCTCTGAGCGGTCTTCGCCGTCGTGGCACTGTCGGTGGCAGCCTTGGCCTGAGCCTCCGCTGTGTCAGCGGCAGCCTTTGCCTGGGCGGCGGCCTCCTGTGCGGCAACACGGCGGAACTCGGTGTTCACCGCATGCGATTCGGTCTGCGCCTTGGCCAGCAGCGTGTCGCTGTCGGCGACGGTGGCATTGGCGGCATCCAGCGCCGTCCGGGTCGCCTTCGCGGCAGCATCGGCCGCAGCGCTGGATGCTCGGGCGACCTGTACCGACTGCTGGGCGTACATGAGGCCACGGCCGCGCGGCACATGGTTGGTGTCGGCGATCGCCCACGCTTCCTGCTGGGCGGTTACGGCGCTCTGCGCGGAGGTGCCAGCGGTCTCCGCATGTTGGTCGGCGGAAGTGACCAGTGTGGCGATCTTGTCGCGCGCTGCGGCCAGGTCTGCGTCGGCCTGGTCGTAGAGCGCCTGGTCGGGCTGCCCGAGAGCCTCGGGGTCGACAGCCAGCGTGTCCTGCCAGTACTTCTGCCAGGTGAGAATCTGGTCTGCCAGCCAGGCCTGCCCGATGGCCTCGATCATGTCGTCGGTGGCCTCGCGGGTGGCGGCAGCCGCGTCGGCCTCCGCCTGGATGATGGTTCCGCGAGGGGCCGCCTGGGACGCGTACTCCATCTCCCACTCGGCCATGGCGGTCATCACCAGGCCGTTGAGTACACGGCGGGCGTCGACAGGGTTCTGGCTGTCGCATGCGGCCCAGGCCTGCTTGAGAGCCTCGACCTCGACGCGATACTCAGCCGATCCCTCGACGGGAGCCTGTGTCAGGAAACCGCCGTGCCTCAGGTAGGACGCGATGTCGCTGGCCGTGGTGCCCAGCGAAAAGTCGATGTTGTTGAGTTCCTCATCGCGGAGCATGTCCGCGACGGCGGTGTCGTTCCAGGAGTCCTTGCCGTCGTTCTCCTCTGCGATCTCCCTGGCGCGGGCGACAGCTTCGGCACCGGCGTTGCTGTGCCCGTCCCAGCCGAGCCGATTCGCCAGTTCGTCCTGTGTGTGCAGCGTGAACTGCAGGATGTCGGCGTCGAACTCCGGCGGGTCCCACTCCATGTCGTCGCTGGTGTAGGCGGATTCGACATACGGCTTGTTGGCCTCGTCCAGTGCCGCCGCACGGGCCTTGGACGCGTCGGCGTAGTCGCCGGCGGCAGCGGTGTCGGCGTCTCGCGCCTGGCCGAGTGGCTCGAGCCCGATCCAGCCGACATCGCCCACGATGGCCCGAAGTTCATCGGGTGTGCCGGTCAGCCCCTCAATGGCCTTGGCCTTCATTTCGGCGCCACCGAAGTGAAGTGCCACCCCGGTGAGACAGCGATCGAGTCGGCGTTCCGTACCGATGCTGTTGCGGGTGAGTCCCGTATCTTCCTCTGGTGCCGTGTCGGCTGCGGCCGGTGGAGCCTGTACCAAGCCCATGAGGACGGCTGCTGCGGTGACGAGGGCCGTTCCGCCGATGCTTCTTCGTGCGGCATCGCGCATACGTCGTCGGCGTCTGCCGACGTCTCTGACCGATGGCATTCGTGTCTGCCCAACTGTCGCGGTGTCGTTCGGCAGCATCAACCATGGGCATGACAGGCAGAGCAAAAGACGCGCACCGCCCCCCGCGACACGACACTTCACGGCATGCGCCAGCACTCGCCCCTCCCACGAGCCGGCGCCGCCGCTTACGCATCCGACCCTGCCACGAATGATCTTTCACGGGAAGGTCAAAGGATCTTCACGAACGCTCACAGGTGGCGACATAGAGGACAAATAGCAATCACTCTTGATCGCCTTGTTACCAAAGAGGCGGAACCGCGTCGAAGGGGGTGCCACCTCGCCCCATGCCCAGCTTCTGCCGCTCGACGATCGACGCGCGGATGCTCGCACAGCGCGTCGTCGGGGGACGCCCCGAGCAACCAGCCCCCGAGACCTACCCGGCCGAGGCCGCCTGCGCGGCGGACCTCATCTTCGACGTGGTGGCAAGCGCGGTGGTGCACCGCACACTGGTCAGCGCCCGGGTCTCGGACGGGCAGTGGGTGCGGGGCCCGACACAGGTGCTGCTGTGGGGTCTGGCCGGCGCGGCCGAGGAGAACACGGAGACCGTGCCGAACCCACAACCGGCCGCGCCCCCGTAGGACGCGGTCGGCCCGAGCCGCTCAGCGCACGGTGACGACCAGCTTTCCCGTGGTGCGACCTGTCTCTCCCTGGGCGTGCGCCCGGGCGCCTTCGGCGAGCGGGAAAGTGCCGGAGACGTGGGCGCGCAGGCGGCCACGTTCGACGAGTTCGGCGATGGCGCGCATCCCGGCCCGGTCGTGCTCGACGAGCAGGCCGACGGCACGAACCCCGGCCTTCTCGGCCGCGGCCCCGGTGTCCGCGTCCCCCGGCAGCAGGGACACGACGACGCCGCCGGGGCGGAGCACGCCCACGGACCGGGTGGCGGTCTCCCCGCCGAGGGCGTCGAGGACGACGTCGTAGCGCTCGGCGGTGTCGGTGAAGTCCTCGGTGCGGTGGTCGACGCAGGCGTCGGCCCCCAGCTCGCGCAGGAAGTCGTGCTTGGGGGCGCTCGCCGTCCCGGTGACGTGCGCGCCGCGCTCCTTGGCGAGCTGTACGGCGAGGTGACCGACGCCTCCGGCCGCCGCGTGGATCAGCACGCGCTGCCCGGCCCGGAGGTCCGCGGTGTCGACGAGGGCCTGCCAGGCGGTGAGCGCGGCCAGCGGCAGGGCGGCCGCCTGGATGTGGTCGATCCCGGCGGGCTTGACGGCGAAGGCACGGGCCGGTCCGGTCACGTACTCGGCGTGGGAGCCGGCCCCGTGCGGGTAGGGCAGCATGCCGAACACTTCGTCGCCGGGCCGGAAGAGAGTGACGCCGAAGCCGGTCTGCACGATGGTGCCGGAGACGTCCCAGCCGAGGGTCAGCGGCGGGGGCGGCAGGAAGATGCTCAGGGCGCGGTGCTTGAAGTCCGTGGGGTTGAGGCCGGCCGCGTGCACGGCGACGAGGATCTCGCCGGGGCCGGGTGCGGGCCGGGGCAGCTCGGTCAGCCGCAGCACCTCGGGCCCGCCGAGGGTCGTCTGGTGCAGGGCGAGCATCACGGGGGCGGCGTCCGGGGAGGCAGCCGGGTCCGGGGAGGCGGGGTTCGCAGAGGTGTCCGTCGAGGTCATGCCCCGATCCTGGCCGTACGGTGCAGCCCGGGGCGATGGCAAGAAGGTCATCTTCCGATACATTTCTGCCATGCTCATCGACTCCGCCGCCCGCGCGGCCGAACTGGAGCGCTGCATGCGCCCGGACCCGCGGCCCGGCGCCCACCGGGTCGTCGTCCTCGCCCTGGACGGCGTCTACCCCTTCGAACTCGGCATCCCACACCGGGTCCTGGGGTCGGCCGACGGCCGCTACGAGGTGCTGTCCGCGAGCGTGGACGGTCGGCCCGTGCGCACCGACTCGGACCTGACCGTCACGCCCGGACACGGTCCCGAGGTGCTGGCCGGGGCGGACACCGTGGTCGTCCCCCCGTACGCCGTCACCGCCGCCTCGGCCGCCACCCCGGACCCGCGGGCCCTCGCCGCTCTGTCCCGCGTCCGCCCCGGCACCCGGCTGGTGTCCATCTGCACCGGCGCCTTCCTGCTGGCCGCCGCCGGTCTGCTGGACGGGCGCCGGGCCACCACCCACTGGGCGCTCGCCGACCACTTCCGGGAGCTGTTCCCCCGGGTCGAGCTGGACGCCGACGTGCTCTTCGTCGACCACGGCGACCTGCTGACCTCCGCGGGCGCGGCGAGCGGCGTCGACGTCTGCCTGCATCTGGTGCGCCAGGATCACGGCAGCGAGGTGGCGGGCGAGGTCGCGCGTCGCTGCGTCGTGCCGCCGTACCGGGACGGCGGGCAGGCGCAGTACATCGAGCGGCCGCTGCCACCGGCAAGCGCGACCGGCACCGGTCCGACCCGCGACTGGGCGCTGCACCGGCTGGCACAGCCCCTCTCGCTGGCCGAGCTGGCCGCACACGCGGCGATGAGCACTCGCACCTTCGCCCGGCGCTTCCGGGAGGAGACCGGCCTGAGCCCCGGCCGCTGGCTGACGCAGCAGCGGCTGCGGCGGGCGCGGCACCTGCTGGAGTCCAGCGACCTGCCGGTGGAACGGGTCGCCCACGAGGTCGGCTTCGCCACCGCCACCTCGCTGCGACGGCACCTGGCGGCGGAGGCCGGGGTCGCCCCGTCGGCGTACCGGCGCACGTTCCGCGCCTCGGGTGCGTAGAGGGCGAGGCGTATCAGGCGGTCCGTAGGGGGGCACCCCCGGCGTCGACCCCCTCCCCCCCCCTCAGAACCCCGCCGGCTCCGTGTACACCCCCCACTCGTCGCGCAGCACGCCGCAGATCTCGCCCAGCGTCGCCTCGGCGCGCACCGCGTCCAGCATCGGTCCGATCATGTTGCCGCCGGAGCGGGCCGCGGCGAGCATGCCGTCCAGGGCGGTGCGTACGGCCGCGTCGTCGCGGGCGGTCTTGCGCTCGCCCAGGGCCCGCACCTGCTCGCGCTCGACCTCGTGGCTGACCCGCAGGATCTCCAGGTCGCCGGTGACGGAGCCGGTGTGGACGTTGACGCCGACGACCCTCTTGTCGTCCTTCTCAAGCGCCTGCTGGTAGCGGAACGCGGACTCGGCGATCTCGCCGGTGAACCAGCCGTCCTCGATGCCGCGCAGGAGACCGGAGGTGATCGGCCCGACGGGGTGCTGCCCGTCGGGGTGGGCGCGCAGCCCGCGCTCCTTGATCTGCTCGAAGATCTTCTCGGCGTCGGCCTCGATGCGGTCCGTCAACTGCTCGATGAACCAGGAACCGCCCAGCGGGTCGGCGACATTGCCGACGCCGGTCTCCTCCATCAGCACCTGCTGGGTGCGCAGGGCGATCTCCGCGGCCTGCTCGCTGGGCAGGGCGAGGGTCTCGTCGAGTGCGTTGGTGTGCAGGGAGTTGGTGCCGCCGAGCACGGCAGCCAGCGCCTCCACGGCGGTGCGCACGACGTTGTTGTACGGCTGCTGGGCGGTGAGCGAGACGCCGGCGGTCTGGGTGTGGAACCGCAGCCACTGCGCCTTGTCGGTCTGCGCCCCGTACACGTCGCGCATCCACCGTGCCCAGATCCTGCGCGCCGCGCGGAACTTGGCGATCTCCTCGAAGAAGTCGAGGTGCGCGTCGAAGAAGAAGGAGAGGCCGGGCGCGAAGACGTCCACGTCAAGGCCGCGGCTGAGCCCCAGCTCCACGTACCCGAAGCCGTCCGCCAGCGTGTACGCCAGCTCCTGCGCGGCCGTCGAACCGGCCTCGCGGATGTGGTACCCGGAGACGGAGAGCGGCTTGTAGGCGGGGATGCCGGCCGCGCAGTACTCCATGAGGTCGCCGATGAGCCGCAGGTGCGGCTCGGGCTGGAAGAGCCACTCCTTCTGGGCGATGTACTCCTTGAAGATGTCGGTCTGCAGCGTGCCGTTGAGGACGGACGCGTCGACGCCCTGCCGTTCGGCGGCGACCAGGTACATGCAGAACACGGGCACGGCGGGCCCGCTGATCGTCATGGAGGTCGTCACGTCGCCGAGCGGGATGTCCTGGAACAGCACCTCCATGTCGGCGGCCGAGTCGATGGCCACCCCGCAGTGCCCGACCTCGCCGAGCGAGCGCGGGTCGTCGGAGTCGCGGCCCATCAGGGTCGGCATGTCGAAGGCGACGGACAGACCGCCTCCCCCGTTCCGGAGGATCATCTTGTAGCGCTCGTTGGTCTGCTCGGCGTTGCCGAAGCCGGCGAACTGCCGGATGGTCCACGTACGCCCTCGGTACCCGGTCGGATGCAGGCCCCGGGTGAAGGGGTACTCCCCCGGCCAGCCGATCCGCTCGAAGCCCTCGTACTCGTCCCCCGGCCGGGGACCGTACACCGGCGCCACGGGGTCTCCGGAGAGCGTGGTGAAGTCCGCGTCGCGCTTGCGCGCCGCGTCGTACCGGGCCTGCCAGCGAAGGCGGCCCTCCTCTATGGCGTGAGCGTCCATACCCCCAATTTACTAGGACGTCCAAGTAAATGTCGATGGGGGGCCGCCGTACGGGTGCCCGTACGGCGGTGAGAGAACCGGTGAGCTCCTGGTTACGCCTTGACGGCGGCGGGCGCCTCGGTGGCGGCGACCTTGACCTCCAGCTCCCGGCTGATCCGGCGCTCCACGAAGAAGGCGGCCGTCGGAACGGTCCCGGCGAGCAGCACCCAGAGCTGCTTCTTCACCGGCCACTTCGCCTTGGACCCCAGGTCGAAGGCGAAGACCAGATAGATCACGTACAGCCAGCCGTGGGCGATGCTGACGACCTGGGTGAAGTCGGCGGCGCCGCCCAGATCCAGGACATACTTGGCGATCATGCCGAGGCACAGCGCGATCAGCAGCACACCAGTGACATACGCCATGACCCGGTAGCGGGTCAGCACGCTCTTTTTCATGCGTCCGAGCGTAACCGTCCGTTCCGGGAGATCTTGCCCCGGGTCACCCGTCGAGCGGCAGCGGTGCGCTAGTAACCGGTGGTGACCAGTGGGTGATCAGCGAGTGGCACCCTCCGGCAGTCAACGACACAGTGAGTGGGCGAAGGCGCACAGGAAGTGCACAAGGGCATCGCGTGGGTAAAGAGCGCCACCCCTGGGCCGGGCGTGCTCGGAAAGATCGAGCGAGGCGACCGCCCGCTGACACAGGGCATGGGCGCGGCATTGTCCAACGCTTTCGGGCCGACCTGGCCCGAGTGACGCAGCGGTTGCCCGGTCTGCTGCATGGGGTGCAGAACCGCGCGCATGCGACGGGCCTCCCGGAGCACTGGGCGCGGGTCGCCGACGTCTACAGCGCCATCTGCTGGCTTGCCGCGCGGCACCGGTGGATGACGCCGGCGGAATTGGCGGTGGTCAAGCAGCAGCAGGCGGCGGAGCGGGCGAACGCGTTGGCCCGTGCTCTCGCCGCCCGGGATCAGGCCGGCACGCTCCTCAACGGTGGAGACTTCGCCGACGGTCTCGCGATGGTCGACCAGGCGGTGGTGGAGGCCGAGGCACCGCCGCCCGATCCCTCTGCCCTGTCATCGATGCCGCCGCTGCCGGCACCTGTGACAGCGATGACTTCGACCTGCACGCAGTCGAAGACGGAGGCGGAGGCGGAGGCGGAGGCGGTATCAGGCGGACTCCGAGGTCACCCGGTGTGGGTTACGCCGCGGACGATGACGGCGACTTCCTCGGCGAACGTCTCGGCGGGGTCGCCCTGCGGTTTCCCGTGGAGAATCCGCTCCGTCGTCGGATAGCGCCCGGTCGCGAGCTGACGACCGAGGTAGGCCCCGACCGACGCCTGCCACTGCGTCTTTTCCGCGCCGCTCTCCCGGCTGACGCGCCGTTCGCTGACCTCGTTGCGGACTGCGCCGACGAGATAGGCGTTGAAGACACCGAGGGCCACCATGACACGGTCGGCGCCGTCCGGTCCCAGGGCGCGAGCCAGGGCGGCGGCGGTGGCCTCCATCACCGTCAGGGCGTTCGGGCCCAGGTGTGGTCTGCCGCCGATCAGCTCGACGAACCACTCGTGCCGCAGGGCGCGGTCCCGGGTGGTGACGGCGATCGCGAGGAGAGCCTCCTCCCACTCGGGGGAGTCGTCGAGTGCGGCCGCGATCTCGCCGTAGACGGCGTCGGCCATCAGATCGAGCAGTTCGTCCTTGGTGGCGACGTAGCCGTACAGCCGCATCGGGCTGACCTGTAGTTCGGCGCCGACCTTGCGCATCGACAGCCCGGACAGTCCCTCGGCGTCGGCCAGGGCGACAGCGGTCGCCACGATCCGGCGCCGGTCGACGGGGGCTGCCGTGCGGCCGCGCGGTTCGGGGCGCTCCCAGATCAGCTCCACAGCCCCACCGTACGCGGTGATCGTTCCGTACGGTGTACGGTAATTTCCGTACGCTGTACGGAAACCGGATGACTGGAGGACACATGGACGCGATCGATGTGAACGATGTGAACGATGTGAACAAGAAGCCGCGGATCGCTGTCGTCGGCGGCGGGATCGGCGGACTGGTGCTGGCGGGGATGCTCGACCGGCAGGGGACAGCGGCCACCGTGTACGAGCGGGACACCGGCATCGACGCCCGCGCGCAAGGCGGCTCACTCGATCTGCACCCCGAGTCGGGGCAGCGCGCTCTGGAGGAGCTGGGGTTGGCCGACGCGTTTCAGGCCGAGGCCCGGCCCGAGGGCGAGGCCCTGCGGATTCTCGACCCGGCCGGCAACACCGTGATGGAACACGCCCCCGAGCCGGGCAGCGGCAGCCGGCCGGAGATCGACCGTGGCGCTCTGCGGAAGCTGCTGATGTCCAGGGTGCCGGACAGCGCCATGAGCTGGGGACGTCAACTGACCGGCACCGAGGAGCTGTCCGCCGGCGGCCACCGGCTGTTCTTCGCCGACGGCAGCCGGACCGACTGCGATCTCCTCGTCGGCGCGGACGGCGGGCGCTCCCGCATCCGCGCCCTTCTCACGGACGCGCAGCCGGCCCACCTGTCGGCCTACCTCCAACTGACGATCCTTGACGCCGATCGGCGTCAGCCGCACGTGGCGGAGTTCGTCGGACCGGGCAGCCTCATGGCCCTGGGCAACAACCTGAACCTGGGAGCGCAGCGGTCCGGCGACGGCAGCATCCGCGTCTCGGTGACGATCCGCACCGACGCCGGCTGGATCGACCGGCAGCACTTCGGCAACGCCGAATGGGCCGACACCGTGGCGCGTCTGCACGGCCTGTTCCCCGACTGGGCCCCTGAGTTGACCGGACTGATCGACGCCTGCGACCCCGGATCGCTCATCGGGCGAAACATCGACGCCCTGCCGGTCGGCACCCGGTGGCAGTCACGCCCGGATGTCACTCTCCTGGGAGACGCCGCACACCTGATGCCCCCGGTGGGTGACGGCGCCAATCAGGCGATGCTGGACGGCATCCTGCTGGCCCGGGCCATCACGGAGAACAACGACGATCCTGCTGCGGCCGTCACCGCCTACGAGGCAGAGATGTTCGACCGTACGGCGGAGATCGCGGAAGGGTCGGCGCGGATGGAGAAGATGGGCCTCGCGCCCGACGCGGCCGAGCGGCTGACGTCCTTCTTCGACTAGGACGCTCCGAGCAGCCGGTCTAGTCCTCCTCGAAGTCCCCCGCGGCCACCCGCAGCGGCCTGAGCATCGCGAAGATCTCGCCGCACTCCTCGGCGTCGTACGCGCCCAGGCCGAAGTCCATCCCCATCAGGTCACGGGTGGCCGCCTCGACGACCTCGCGGCCCTTGTCGGTGATGGAGGCGAGCGTGCCGCGCCCGTCGTTGGGATTGGGGCGCTTGTCCACCAGGCCGGACCGCACCAGGCGGTCGACGGTGTTCGTCACCGAGGTGGGGTGCACCATGAGGCGCTCGCCGATCTTGGACATCGGCAGTTCGCCCGCCTTGGAGAAGGTGAGCAGCACCAGCGCCTCGTACCGCGCGAACGTCAGCCCGTACGGCTTGACGACCGCGTCGACCTCGGCCAGCAGGATCTGTTGCGCCCGCATGATCGAGGTGATGGCGGCCATGGAGGGCACGCCGCCCCAGCGCTGCTGCCAGTGCTCGTCGGCACGGGCGATGGGGTCGAAGGAGAGGCTGAGGGGCTTGGACACGGCAATAGACCTTACCGGCCGGTCACATGCCGGTCAGCCCCGTCTCGCCTTTCGATACCGGAACCCGAAGTCGTCAGGTGAAAGTGCACACGATGGCCGCCTCACACGGCCACGAGCCGGACCCGGTCCCCGCAAAGCTTGGTCATGTCGTCGATGTCGGATGTCAGCATGACCACTGGACGCTGCTGCCGCAGTGCGGCCTCAGCCACGGCCGCAGCGATGGCGTACTTGTGACCATGCAGGCCGACGCCCATCAACAGGGCCGAGGCCTCCTTCGCCTCCTCATCTCCGACCGGGATCACACGAAGGCCGGACAGCAGCCAGCTCAACCGAGCCTTATTCGTGCGGGCGTGTACGGCCCCGATGATGGTGAGCGCGCAGATCACCACCTCCATGCCTCGCGCCCGCGCCTCCGCGACCAAGGCCACCACGGTCTCGTCATCGGCGAGCAGTTTGGAGAGCCCCTCGCTGTCCAGGACCAATGTCCCCTCGTGGTTCAGCTTGCGGCGGGCCACTGGCCCTCCTCCACAAACACCTCGTCGAACACCTGCCGCGCCCTCTGCCGCGCCTGCTCGGACACAGGTCCCACTCGGCTCTCGTAGTCGGCCAGGTACTCGTCCAGCACCTGCCCCCGCAGCTCCCGCTCGACGGCCGCGGCAATGAACGCGGAGAACTCACGCTTACCGACTCGGGCCCGGATCGCCTCTGCCGTCCCCTCAGGCAGAGACAGGCTGACACGGGTCGCCGGCCCCTCACCGATGCTGTACGTCGTCTCAGACATGGCCTCATTGTGTCAAACGAGTAGGAAACCAGAAAGCGCTACACAACCCGGTCCGCCTCCAAGAGATTTGCGCCCCAATCGACACAAAAACACCCCCTGACCACGTTTCCACAGGTCAGAGGGGTCTTGAAACTGAGCCCAGGAGATTCGAACTCCTAGGACCCCTCCTGACCGGCGAGGTGTCGCTCCACCGTGGCCACCTTCGAGGTGAGGCCGTCGGTCACTCCGGGGCGGATGTCCGCCTTGAGGACCAGGGAGACTCGGGGTGCCCGTGCCTCGACGGCGGCGACGGCCCGCCGGACGACGTCCATCACTTCCGCCCACTCGCCCTCGACGGACGTGAACATCGCGTCGGTGCGGTGGGGCAGGCCGGACTCGCGGACCACGCGGACGGCGTCGGCGACGTACTCCCCCACGTCCTCGCCGACGCCGAGCGGCGTCACGGAGAAGGCGACGATCATGCGCCCACGACCCCTTCCTGGCGGGCGCGGGAGGCGATGACCGCGCTCTCGGCCTCGCGCTTGAGCTTGCGCTCGGCGAAGAAGCCGCCGGTCGGCAGGACCGACAGGACGAAGTAGAGGGCGGCGGTCTTCAGCGGCCACTTGGCGCGGTTCCAGGCGTCCGCCCAGAAGATCACGTACAGGACGAAGAGGACACCGTGGATCATGCCCATCGCCGGCACGGCGTTGAAGTCAGTGGTCCGCTTCAGCACGGAGCAGACGAGCAGGAGGAGGAACGAGATCGCCTCGGGGCCCGAGACCAGGCGGAGGCGGCGGAGGGCGGAAGCGGTCTTGAGGTCCACGGGTCACCTTCGGTGGGGAGTCATCGGACGTCGACGGGCTGGGCGCTCGCCGGATGCTTTGTGAACACACGCACAAGCGCGCGTCCATTGTGGCAAACCCCCCGGCGCGCCCGGGCGAGGGGGTCGCAGCGCGCCGGGAAGCACTGTCGGACCGCCCCGCCGACGGCTACGGTCGCATTTGTGGCGATGTTCCGACTTCAAGGAAGCAAGGTACTCGCCGTCGACATGACCGGAGACGCCGTCAAGGCGAAGAACGGCTCGATGGTCGCGTACGACGGGGAGATGGCCTTCAAGAAGCTGAGCGGCGGCGGTGAGGGCATCCGGGGCATGGTGACCCGGCGGATCACCGGCGAGCAGATGACGGTGATGGAGGTGAGGGGACAGGGGACCTGCTGGTTCGCGGACCGGGCCTCGGAGATCAGCCTGGTGGGTCTCCAGGGCGACAAGCTGTACGTCGAGTCGAGCAACTTCCTGGCGGCGGACGCCGGGCTGCGGACCGGTACCAGTTTCACGGGCACGCGCGGCGCGTCCCAGGGCAACGGGCTGTTCACCACGACGATCGAGGGGCACGGGCAGGCGGCGATCATGTCCGACGGTCCCGCGGTGGTGCTGCGGGTCAGCGCGCAGTACCCGCTGACCGTCGACCCGGGCGCGTATGTCGCGCACCAGGGGGACCTGCGGCAGTCCTTCCAGTCGGGTGTGACGTTCCGCACGCTGTTCGGGGAGGGCGGCGGGGAGGCCTTCCAGATCCGCTTCGAGGGCGACGGACTGGTGTACGTGCAGCCGAGCGAGCGGAACACGATCGCGGGGGATGTCTGACCATGGCCTTCGAAGAGATCAATTCCAGGATGGTCCGGGCGGTCGTCTCACCCGGGCAGCGGTTGTTCAGTCAGCGCGGCGCCATGCTCGCCTACCAGGGCGAGGTGTCCTTCACCCCGAATCTGCGCGGCGGCCAGGGCGGCGTCATGTCGATGATCGGGCGCCGGGTGGCGAACGAGGACACGCCGCTGATGACCGTCGAGGGCAGCGGCACCGTGTTCTTCGGGCACGGCGGCCACCACGTCCAGGTGATCAACCTCGCGGGCGACACCCTGTACGTGGAGGCGGACCGGCTCCTCGCCTTCGAGGGCTCCCTGGAGCAGGGCACGGTGTTCCTCGGGTCGCAGGGCGGGGTCATGGGCATGGTCCGGGGCCAGGTGAGCGGGCAGGGGCTGTTCACCACCACCCTCAAGGGACACGGCTCGGTGGCGGTGATGGCCCACGGGGGCGTCTTCGAGGTGCCCATCACCCCGCAGCGTCCGGTGCGCGTCGATCCGCAGGCGTACGTCGCCCACCACGGTGACGTACACAACAAGCTGTCGACCGCCCTGGGCTGGCGGGACATGGTGGGGCGCGGCTCCGGCGAGGCGTTCCAGCTCGAGCTGAGCGGCAGCGGCACGGTGTTCGTCCAGGCGTCGGAGGAGAAGCTGTGAGCACGGTCCACCACGACCCGGCGACGCTGCCGGCCGACGACAACGTCAACGCGTACACCTTCTGCGTGGAGCTCAAGGGGAGCCAGTGGTTCCTGCAGAAGGGGAAGATGATCGCCTACTACGGGACGATCGATTTCAACGGGATCGGGCACGGGCGGCTGGACCGTCTGGTGCGTACGTCGTTCCATTCGCCACTGCACGCGAGCGACTGGGTCGTGGCGGAGGGTTCGGGCAAGATGCTCCTCGCCGACCGGGCCTTCGACGTGAATTCGTATGACCTTGCGGACGGCAACCTGACCATTCGCTCGGGCAACTTGCTTGCTTTTCAGCCAAGTCTCGCGCTCAAGCAGTCGATCGTGCCGGGTTTTCTGACGCTCATCGGAACCGGAAAGTTCGTGGCCGCGTCGAACGGTCCGGTGGTGTTCCTGGAACCGCCGATCCGGGTGGACCCGCAGGCGCTGGTCGGGTGGGCCGACTGCCCGTCTCCGTGCCACCACTACGACCACGGGTACATGACCGGCCTGATGGGCGGTCTACGTGCGATGACGGGGCTCGGCGGGGCCTCCGGGGAGGAGCACCAGTTCGAGTTCGTGGGGGCGGGGACGGTGCTGCTGCAGTCGAGCGAGGCACTGATGGCGGAGCAGGCCGCGGGGGCTCCGCCGCAGCAGGCCGGAGTGCCCGGGGGTGGGGCTTCCGGAGCGCAGGGAGGCCGGTCGGGGGTACCGGGGCTTCCCGGACAGCTAGGGGACCTCCAGCGCCGCTTCGGGCTGTGAGCGGTAATCTGCGGAGTGTGACATCGAACGCGTGCGCACCGTCACCGTCACGGAAAACCCCTCACTAGTTCGCCTTTCAACCTTTTAGGTAGACTTCATTCATGGAGACCGAGACGGCCACCCGCTGGCTGACCGATACGGAGCAGTGTGCTTGGCGCACCCACCTGGAGGTCAACAGGCTGTTGACGCACCAGCTCGAGAAGGACCTGCAGCCGTTCGGCCTGACAATGAACGACTACGAGATCCTGGTGAACCTCTCCGAGTCGGAGGACGACAGGATGCGGATGAGCGACCTGGCCACCGCCACGATGCAGTCCAAGAGCCGCCTGTCCCACCAGATCACCCGCATGGAGAACGCGAACCTGGTCCGTCGGGAGAACTGCGAGTCCGACCGCCGTGGGCTCTTCGCCGTCCTCACCGAGCACGGCATGGAGACGATGCGGAAGGTCGCGCCGCACCACGTGGCATCCGTCCGCAGGCACTTCATCGACCTGCTGGCCCCGGAGACCCTGACGGAGCTGGACAAGGCGCTCAAGCCCATCGCGGAGCACCTGCGCGGGCAGCGGGGGCGTTCCTGACCCAGGCGTGACCTAGGCATGACCTAGGCGCGACCTAGGCGGCCGGCAGGCGGAGCTCGAACAGGGCGCCGCCTGCCGGTGCGTCGTGCACCGTGAGCGTGCCGCCGTGCCGTACGGCGACGTCGCGGGCGATGGCCAGCCCGAGACCCGCCCCGCCGTCGTCACGGCTGCGGGCGGCGTCGAGCCGTACGAACCGTTCGAAGATCCGCTCCCGGTCGGCCGCTGGCACACCGTCCCCGTCGTCGGCCACCGCCACCACGGCCAGGTCGCCCTCCCGGCGCACGGACACCTCCACCGCCGAGCGGGCGTGCCGCCGGGCGTTGTCCAGCAGATTGGCCAGCACCCGCCCGAGCTGCCCCCGCGAGCCTGCCACCGTCACCGTCACCGTGCCCTCGGCGTCGTCCGGGGTCCGTACGCTCACCCCGGCCCTGCCCTCCGCCTCCCGGCGCGCGAGTGCCACCAGGTCGACCCGCGCGTCGGCGGGCCGCTCCCCCGCGTCCAGCCGGGCCAGCAGCAGCAGGTCGGCGGCGAGTCGCTGCAGCCGCACGGTGTCCTCCACGGCGCCGTCCAGGTCCAGCAGCTCGGGGTGGGCGGCGGCCACCTCCAACTGGGTGCGCAGGGAGGCGATCGGGCTGCGCAGCTCGTGCGAGGCGTCGGCGACGAACCTGCGCTGCCGCTCCACGGAGGACTCCAGGGCGGTCAGCGTCTCGTTGGTGGTCGACGCGAGCCTGGCCACCTCGTCGTGGGTGCCCGGCACCGGGACGCGGCGCGCCAGGTCCTCGCTGGCGGTGATCGCGGCCATCTCCCGGCGGATGCCCTCCACCGGGCGCAGCGCACGCCGGGTGACCAGCCAGGTCACCCACGCGACGACCGCGAGCAGCACCGGGAAGCCGGTCAGCATGACGGTCAGCGCGGTGTTCACGGCGCCGTGTTCGGCGGACAGCGGGGCGCCGGCGTAGACGGTGAGCCGGCCCCGGTCGTCGCTCTTCACGGGTACGGCGGCGAAGCGGTAGTCCTCCGTGTCGCCGTCGATGGTCGCCGAGCCGTCGCCGACGGTGACCCGCTCACCGATCTCCCCGGGTTCGAGCGACTCGCCGGAATCGTCATCGTCGTCGTCGGCATCCTCGTCGGCGGCGTCCTCCCCGTCCTGGGAAGCGGCCGGCTGCGGCTTCACCGCGTCGACGCCGGTGCCGCTGATCCGCTCCAGGTCCTCACTGGCGGCGACCAGCCTGCCCCGGTCGTCGACGACCTGCACCGGCCGGTCGTCCACGTCCAGCGACAGGTCGCCGTACGGCGTCCCGACGGCCAGCTCCGTCGCGACCTCCCGCGCGGAGCGTTCCGCCTGAGTGCCCGCCTCGCCGAGCAGGTTGGAGCGCAGGGACAGCAGGACGGCGGTGCCGGCCGCGACGAGGGCGACGGCGACCACGAGGGTCGCGGCGAGCGTGGCGCGGGCCCGGACCGAGGCGAAGAGACGGCTCATCGCCCGGCCTCCAGCCGGTAGCCGGCGCCGCGCACGGTCCGGATGAGCCCGGCGCGCAGCTTGCGCCTGAGCGCGCTGACGTACACCTCGACGATGTTGGGGTCGCCCTCGTAGGCGAAGTCCCAGACGTGCTCCAGGATCTCCGCCTTGGACACCACCTGCCCGGCCCGCACCACCAGCTCCTCCAGGACGGCGAACTCCTTGGCGGTGAGGGTGACTTCGCTCTCGCCGAGGAACACCCGGCGGGCGGCGGTGTCGACCTTCAGGTCGCCGTGGACGTGCACGGGTGAGGCCCCCGCGCCCTGCGCCCGCCGCCGCAGCAGGGCCTTCACGCGGGCGACGAGGACGACGTACGAGAAGGGCTTGGTGAGGTAGTCGTCGGCGCCCGTGTCCAAGCCCTCCGCCTCGTCGTACTCGCCGTCCTTGGCGGTGAGCATCAGGATCGGCACGTCGTGCCCGGCGGCGCGCAGGGCGGCGCAGACGCGGTAGCCGTTGAGGCCGGGCAGCATGATGTCGAGGATGACGAGGTCGTACGTCCCCTCACCGGCGCGGTGCAGGCCCTCCAGGCCGTCGTGGACGACGTCCACGGCGTAGCCCTCGGCGGTGAGGCCCTTGGCGAGCGACACGGCGAGACGCTTCTCGTCCTCCACGATCAACAGGCGCATGTGTAGAGGGTCGCAAAAGCAAGCTGAAGATCCCTTCAGGCGGCTTCAGCCTGGGCTCAGCGTCGGTCCGCGAGAGTAGCCACGTCGAAAACGACTGGACTCTGGACGACTCGGGAGGAACTCGCATGAAGCGCAACATCGTGATCGCCGCCGTCACCGCCGCCGCACTGGTCGGAGGGGGTACGGCGACGGCTCTGGCGACCACAGGGGACGACGACCGGGGGACGGCGTCCAAGGCGGACGCGAGCGTGCCCGGCGACGTGACCGTGTCCGACGACGGTGGCGTACTGGACGAGTCCGACGACCGCGACGACACCGCCCGCGTGTCCTCGGCGAAGGTGACGGTGGCCGACGCCATCGCCTCCGCGCTGCGGGACACACCGGGCACCGCCGTCTCCGCCGAGCTGGACGACGAGGACGACGAGGACTACGACGGTGACGGTGACGATCGCCGTGAGCGTGCCGTCTGGGAGGTCGATGTCCTCTCCGGCGACGGCACTTGGCACAGCGTCCGGATCGACCCGGCCTCCGGCACGGTCCTCGGCTCGCACACCGACCACGAGGACGACACCGCCGAGGTGCGGACCGCGCTGAAGGGCGCCTCCGTCGACGCCGTCGAGGCCGCGAAGGCGGCGGCCGGCCACGGAACCGTCACCTCCGTGGACCTGGACGAGGACGGCGACGACGACGGCAACGGCAAGCCGGCCTGGGAGGTCGAGACCCGCACCGCCGGCAAGGGCGAGCAGGACTGGCGGGTCGACCTGAAGACCGGCAAGGTCACGGCCGACTCGCACTCCGACGACTCGCACTCCGACGGCTCGGACGACTCCGACTCGGATCACTCCGACGACTCGGACGACGACTGAGCGGCCCCACCCGCTCGGCAGAGCCACCGTGGCGGCGCCGTCCCGGCACCAGCGCCGCCGCCACGGCGGCCGCGCCGGACACCGCGAAGCACACCGGCAGCGGCAGCCGTTCCACCAGCAGGCCGACCGTGGCGGCACCGGCGGACATCCCGGCGTTCACAGCCGTGTTGCACCAGGCACCCACCCGGGTCCGGTAGCCGGGGGCGGCGCTCTCGTCGGCGATCAGGTACGCCGTGGTCAGCGCCGGTGCCACGAACAGCCCCGCACAGGCGACGGCCGCGACCAGCGTGCCGACGCCGGGGGCGAGGCCGGCAGCGGCCAGACAGAGGCCGAGGCCGGCCGCGAGGAACGGGAGCCGGGCGCGGGCGGACGAGCTCCAGCGGACGGCGCCGTTCAGCAGGCCGCCGACCGCGCTGCCCGCCGACAGCGCCGCGAGCACCCAGGCGACGGTGCCGTTCCCCAGGTCGCGCTGGCCCGCGAAGGCGACGACGAGGAGGTCGACGGCGCTCACCGAGACCCCGACACCCGCCGCGACGACGACGGGTTGCAGCAGGGACCGCCACTGCCCCGCGCCGCCTCGTCCGGTCTCCGGGGCGATGTCCTTCTCGCGCCCTGCCGGACGCAGCGCGCCCAGCGCCGGTGACGTGGCGAAGGCGACGGAGCCCAACGCCACCAGCACCGCGCTGAGCAGGACGCCGACGGCCGGTGGGGCGACGCCGACCACCAGGCCGACCAGGAGCGGACCGGAGACGAAGAGCAGTTCCTCGGCGACGCCGTCCAGGCTGTAGGCGCGCTGCAACAGGTGGCGTTCGGGGACCAGTTCGACCCACACCGCACGCATCGTGGGACCGAGCGGCGGCGTGCAGGCACCGGTGAGCGCTGCGGTCGTGGCGAGGACGGCCGCTGGGACGCCCGGTCGCCAGCAGGCCGCCGCCAGCACACAGAGCAGGGCGGCGTAGAGCAGGGACATGGGAAGCAGGGCGCGGCGCGGTCCGTGCCGGTCGACCAGGCCCGCGCGGTAGGGGGACAGGAAGACGCTGGTGGCGCCGAAGACCGCCATGACCGTGCCGGCCACGGCGTACGACCCGGTGGACCGGATCAGGGAGAGCATCAGGGCGAGGGAGACCGTGCCGTACGACAGGCGGCCGACGAGGGCGGCCGCGAAGGTGCGGCGGGCATGGGGGACTCGGAGTACGGCGGCATAGGAGGGCCGTGAAGGAAGCGTGGACACGCGAAGGGTTCCTCTGCAGAGAGGCAACGAGGGGACGCCTGTGCGCGCGACGGCCGGATGCTGCGGCGGTCGCGTGCGGGGCGGGCCCTATGCCATGAGGAGGAACACGTGGGTCAAGGTACAGCGCGGCCGGGGCGGTGGCACGTCATTATTCGGCCGTCCCTGCCACCCCGGCCGCCCTGGCCGTCCCTGCCACCCCGGCCGCCCTGGCCGTCCCTGCCGCCCACTACTCGCCACCCACCGCGCGAGGACGTCAGCCCCGGGTCAGGCCCGCCACCAGTTCGTCCGCCGCGCGGTAGGGGTCCAGTTCGCCCGCGACGATGCGTTCCGCCAGGGCGCCGAGGCGGCGGTCGCCGTGGAGGTCGCCGATGCGTTCGCGCAGGGTGGTGACGGCGATGGTCTCGACCTCGCGGGCGGCGCGGGCGCGGCGGCGTTCGACGAGGACGTCACGCTCCTCCATCCACGCGCGGTGCTTCTCCAGCGCCTCGACGACCTCGTCGACGCCCTCACCGCGGGCGGCGACCGTCTTGACGATGGGCGGACGCCAGTCGCCGGCGGCGCGGGCCTCGCCGAGACCCAGCATGTGGTTCAGCTCGCGGGCGGTCGCGTCGGCGCCGTCCCGGTCGGCCTTGTTGACGACGTAGACGTCGCCGATCTCGAGGATGCCGGCCTTGGCCGCCTGGATGCCGTCGCCCATGCCGGGGGCGAGGAGGACGACGGAGGTGTCGGCCTGCGAGGCGATCTCGACCTCGGACTGGCCGACCCCGACCGTCTCGACCAGGATCACCTCGCAGCCCGCGGCGTCCAGGACGCGGATGGCCTGCGGGGCCGCCCAGGCGAGTCCGCCGAGGTGGCCGCGGGTCGCCATCGAGCGGATGTAGACGCCCGGGTCGGACGCGTGCTCCGACATCCGGACCCGGTCGCCGAGCAGCGCGCCGCCGGAGAAGGGGGACGACGGGTCGACGGCGAGGACGCCGACCCGCTTGCCCTGCTTGCGGTACGCCGTCACCAGCGCCGAGGTGGAGGTGGACTTGCCGACGCCCGGCGAACCCGTCAGACCGACCACGTACGCCCCGCCGGTCAGCGGCGCGAGCGTCTCCATGACCTCCCTGAGCTGCGGGGACGCCCCCTCCACCAGAGAGATCAGCCTGGCCACGGCCCGCGGTCGGCCTTCCCTGGCCTGGGCCACCAGTGAGGAGACGTCCTGCATCACAGCTCCGTTCAGTGAGAAGTCGTAACTCTGGGGGTCAGGCCCCGGGCACCCGTACGATCAGCGCGTCGCCCTGGCCGCCACCGCCGCACAGCGCCGCCGCGCCGACCCCGCCGCCGCGCCGCTTCAGCTCCAGCGCGAGGTGCAGCACCAGCCGGGCGCCGGACATGCCGATGGGGTGCCCCAGGGCGATGGCTCCGCCGTTGACGTTCACCTTTTCGGTGGATACGCCGAGGTCCTTCATTGACTGCACGGCGACGGCCGCGAACGCCTCGTTGATCTCGATCAGGTCCAGGTCGCCGACCTCGAGGCCGTCCTTCTTCAGGGCGTGCCGGATGGCGTTCGACGGCTGCGACTGCAAAGAGTTGTCCGGTCCCGCGACGTTGCCGTGCGCGCCGATCTCCGCGATCCACTCCAGGCCCAGCTCCAGCGCCTTCGCCTTGCTCATCACGACGACCGCCGCCGCACCGTCGGAGATCTGCGAGGCGGAGCCCGCGGTGATGGTGCCGTCCTTGCTGAACGCGGGGCGCAGCCTGCCGAGCGACTCGGCGGTGGTGTCGCCGCGGATGCCCTCGTCCTTGCTGAACAGCACCGGGTCGCCCTTGCGCTGCGGGATCTCCACCGGGGTGATCTCGGCCTCGAAGACGCCGTTCTTCTGGGCGGCGGCGGCGCGCTGGTGGGACAGGGCGGCGATCTCGTCCTGCTCGGGCCGCGCGATGCCCAGGCGGGTGTTGTGCTTCTCGGTCGACTCGCCCATGGCGATGTTCTCGAAGGAGTCGGTCAGGCCGTCGTACGCCATGGCGTCGATCATCTCGACCGCGCCGTACTTGTAGCCCTCGCGGGACTTCGGCAGCAGGTGCGGGGCGTTGGTCATGGACTCCTGGCCGCCCGCGACGATCACGTCGAATTCACCCGCGCGAATGAGCTGGTCGGCGAGTGCGATGGCGTCGAGGCCGGAGAGGCAGACCTTGTTGATCGTGAGCGCCGGGACGCTCATGGGGATGCCGGCCTTGACGGCGGCCTGGCGGGCGGGGATCTGTCCGGTGCCGGCCTGGAGCACCTGGCCCATGATCACGTACTGGACCTGGTCGCCGCCGATCCCGGCACGGTCGAGGGCGGCCTTGATCGCGAAGCCGCCGAGGTCGGCCCCGGAGAAGGGCTTCAGCGAGCCGAGCAGCCGTCCCATCGGGGTACGGGCACCCGCGACGACGACGGAGGTCGTGCCGTTCGCACCGTTCGCACCGTTCGTGCCGTTCGTGCCGGTGGTTCCGTTCGTTTCATTCGTTGCGGAAGACATGGGCTGCGATCCCCTTTTCCGGCCCGCACAGGCCGAGGAGTGAACGAGGGTTTACTCGAATGTACTGAGCGGTATCCCGCCCGTCACCCGGCGGTCGGTGTGATCGCGCGCACGTTGCGTAACCACCTCCGGAGCGCTGCACTGAATCCATGCTGACGCGAATCGACCACATCGGAATCGCCTGCCACGACCTCGACACCACCGTCGAGTTCTACCGTGCCACCTACGGCTTCGAGGTGTTCCACACCGAGGTCAACGAGGAGCAGGGCGTCCGCGAGGCCATGCTCAAGATCAACGATACGTCGGACGGCGGCGCCTCGTACCTCCAGCTCCTGGAGCCCACCCGCGAGGACTCCGCGGTCGGGAAGTGGCTGGCGAAGAACGGCGAGGGTGTCCACCACATCGCGTTCGGTACGGCGGACGTGGACGCGGACGCCGCGGACATCCGGGGCAAGGGGGTACGCGTTCTGTACGACGAGCCCCGGCGGGGTTCCATGGGGTCGCGGATCACCTTCCTGCACCCCAAGGACTGCCATGGCGTACTGACAGAACTCGTCACTTCGGCGGCCGTTGAGTCGCCTGAGCACTGACCCTCGTACATAAGGGCCGGTAGGGTTGGGTGCGGTCGCCGCTCAATCCAGGGTGACCCGGTCCTGTCGTCCGCGACGGCGGGATCGCCGGGGTCGTGTTTCGGGGGGCGGGCGACGGGGCAGCAGCACATGCCCCGCCGTTGATCTGACACCATTCCCCGGGGGCCCCGTCCGGCGGACGGACGGAGCTCGTACGGGAAGATTTGCGACCAGGGGACGGATGGGACCGCGCAGTGCGGGGCTACGAGAGCCAGGAGCGAGAGCCGGCGGCTGACGTCGACCACCTCTCTCGGTTCGAGGCCGAGATGAAGCGGCTGAAGACCGAGCGGGAAAAGGCGATCCAGCACGCCGAGGACCTCGGCTACCAGGTCGAGGTGCTGCGCGCCAAGTTGCACGAGGCGCGGCGCACCGTCATGTCCCGGCCCGCCTTCGACGGCGGCGACATCGGGTACCAGGCCGAGCAGTTGCTTCGCAACGCGCAGACGCAGGCCGACCAGTTGCGCTCCGACGCCGAGCGGGAGCTGAGCCAGGCCCGGGCGCAGACCCAGCGCATCCTCCAGGAGCACGCCGAGCATTCCGCCCGGCTCCAGGCCGAGCTGCACCAGGAGGCGGTGACCCGCCGCCAGCAGCTTGACCAGGAGCTGGCCGAGCGTCGGCAGACCGTCGAGTCACACGTCAACGAGAACGTGGCCTGGGCGGAGCAGTTGCGCGCCCGCACCGAGCAGCAGGCCCGCCGGCTGCTCGACGAGTCGCGCACGGAGGCCGAGCAGGCCCTGACGACGGCCCGCGCGGAGGCCGAGCGGCTGACGTCCGAGGCCCGGCAGCGGCTGCAGGTCGACGCGGAGAGCGCCCGCGCCGAGGCCGAGCAGCTCCTGCGCCGGGCGCGCACCGACGCGGAGCGGCTGCTGAACGCCGCCTCCACGCAGGCGCAGGAGGCCACCGACCACGCGGAGCAGCTCCGCAGCTCCACCGCCACCGAGTCGGACTCCACCCGCCGCGAGGTCCAGGAGCTGAGCCGGGCCGCCGAGCAGCGGATGTCCGAGGCCGAGGAGGCGCTGCGCAAGGCGCAGTCCGAGGCCGAGAAGGTGGTCGCCGAGGCCGAGGAGGCCGCGGCCAAGGCGCTGTCGGGCGCCGAGGCGACCAACGAGCAGCGCACCCGCACCGCCAAGGAGCAGGTCGCCCGGCTGGTCGGCGAGGCCACCAAGGACGCCGAGTCCACCAGGTCCGAGGCCGAGCAGGTGGTCGCGGACGCCCGTACCGAGGCCGAGCGGATCGTCGCCGAGGCCGCCGAGAAGGCCCGCACGCTCACCGCCGAGGAGTCCGCCACCCAGTTGTCCAAGGCGGCCAAGACCGCCGAGGACGTGCTGAACAAGGCGTCCGAGGACGCCAAGGGGACCACGAAGGCCGCCACCGAGGAGGCCGAGCGGATCCGCACCGAGGCCGAGGCCGAGGCGGACCGGCTGCGCGGCGAGGCGCACGACATCGCCGCGCAGCTCAAGGGCGCGGCGAAGGACGACACCAAGGAGTACCGCGCCAAGACGGTCGAGCTGCAGGAGGAGGCGCGCCGGCTGCGCGGCGAGGCCGAGCAGTTGCGGGCGGACGCGGTCGCCGAGGGCGAGAAGATCCGCGCCGAGGCCCGCAAGGAGGCCGTGGCGCAGATCGAGGAGGCGGCGAAGTCCGCCGAGGAGCTGCTCGCCAAGGCCAAGGTGGACGCGGACGAGCTGCGGCAGACCGCGACGACGGACAGCGAGAAGGTCCGCACCGAGGCCATCGAGCGGGCGACGACCCTGCGCCGGCAGGCCGAGGAGACCCTGGAGCGCACCCGCGCCGAGGCCGAGCGGCACCGCGTCGAGGCCGCCGAGCGGGTGGAGGAGCTCCAGGCGGACGCCGAGCGGGCCGCCCGCGAGCTGCGCGAGGAGACCGAGCGCGCCGTCGAGGCCCGCAAGGAGGAGGCCGCCGACGAGCTGACGCGGCTGCACACCGAGGCCGAGGAGCGCCGCACCGCCGCCGAGGAGGCGCTGTCCGAGGCCCGTGAGGAGGGCGAGCGGATCCGGCGCGAGGCCGCCGAGGAGAGCGAGCGGCTGCGCACCGAGGCCGCGGAGCGGATCCGTACGCTCCAGCAGCAGGCCGAGACGGAGGCCGAGCGGCTGCGCACCGAGGCCGCCGCCGACGCGTCCGCCTCCCGCGCGGAGGGCGAGGCCGTCGCCGTACGGCTGCGGTCCGAGGCGTCCAATGAGGCGGAGCGGCTGAAGTCGGAGGCACAGGACAGCGCCGACCGGGTGCGGGCGGAGGCGCAGACCGCCGCCGAGCGCATCGCCGCGGAGGCGTCCGAGACGCTGGCCGCCGCGCAGGAGGAGGCCGCCCGGCGGCGCCGCGAGGCCGAGGAACTGCTCGGCTCCGCCCGGCAGGAGGCCGACCAGGAGCGCGAGCGGGCCCGCGAGCAGAGCGAGGAGCTGCTGGCCTCGGCACGCAACCGCGTGGAGGAGGCGCAGGCCGAGGCGGTCCGGCTGGTCGAGGAGGCCGACCGGCGCGCGACCGAGATGGTGTCGGCCGCCGAGCAGCACGCGGCGCAGGTGCGGGAGTCGGTCGCCGGGCTGCACGAGCAGGCCCAGGAGGAGATCACCGGGTTGCGCAGTGCCGCCGAGCACGCGGCGGAGCGCGCCCGGCGCGAGGCCGAGGAGGAGGCGGACCGGGTCCGCGCCGACGCCTACGCGGAGCGGGAGCGCGCGAGCGAGGACGCCGGGCGCCTGCGGCACGAGGCGCAGGAGGAGACCGAGGCCGCCAAGACGCTGGCCGAGCGGACGGTGACCGAGGCCATCACGGAGGCCGACCGGATCCGCGCGGACGTCTCCGAGCACGCGCAGCGGGTGCGCACCGAGGCCTCCGACGCCATCGCCGAGGCCGAGCAGGCCGCGTCCCGCACCCGGGCCGACGCCCGCGAGGACGCCAACCGCATCCGATCCGACGCGGCGACGCAGGCGGACACCCTGATCACCGAGGCGCGTTCCGAGGCGGAGCGGCTCACCACGGAGACGGTGGCCGAGACCGACCGGCTTCGGACGGAGACGGTCGCGGAGGCGGACCGGGTCCGCACCGAGGCCGCGAGCGAGGCCGAGCGGGTGCGGACCGAGGCGGCCGAGGAGAGCGAGCGGCTGCGCACCGAGACGATCGCCGAGGCCGGCCGGGTACGGACCGAGGCGAACGCCCGGGCCGAGCTGCTGGTCTCGGACGCCACCGGGGAGGCGGAGCGGCTGCGGGCCGAGGCCGCCGACACCGTCGGATCCGCCCAGCAGCACGCCGAGCGGATCCGCACCGAGGCGGACCGGGTCCGCGGCGAGGCCGCGGCCGAGGCCGAGCGGGTCACCACGGCCGCCCGCGAGGAGGCCGAGCGCACCCTCGACGGGGCCCGCAAGGACGCCAACAAGCGGCGTTCGGAGGCGGCCGAGCAGGTCGACACGCTCATCACGGAGACCACCGCGGAGGCCGACAAGCTGCTCACCGAGGCGCAGCAGCAGGCCCAGAAGACCACCGCCGACGCCGAGTCGCAGGCCGACACGATGGTCGGCGCGGCCCGCACGGAGGCCGACCGGCTCGTCTCGGAGGCGACCGTCGAGGGCAACGGCCGGGTGGAGAAGGCCCGTACGGACGCGGACGAGCTGCTGGTCGGCGCCCGCCGGGACGCGACCGCCATAAGGGAGCGCGCGGAGGAGCTGCGCGAGCGCCTCACCTCCGAGATCGAGGAACTGCACGAGCGGGCCCGCCGCGAGGCCGCCGAGACCATGAAGTCGGCCGGCGACCGCTGCGACGCGCTGATCAAGGCCGCCGAGGAGCAGCTCGCCAAGGCGGAGTCGAAGGCCAAGGAGCTGGTGTCGGAGGCCAACTCCGAGGCCGGCAAGGTCCGCATCGCCGCCGTCAAGAAGGCCGAGGGGCTGCTCAAGGAGGCCGAGCAGAAGAAGGCCAGCCTGGTCCGGGAGGCCGAGGAGCTGAAGGCCGAGGCGGTCCGCGAGGCCCGGCACACGGTCGACGAGGGCAAGCGCGAGCTGGAGATCCTGGTGCGGCGCCGCGAGGACATCAACGCGGAGATCTCCCGGGTGCAGGACGTACTGGAGGCGCTCGAGTCCTTCGAGGCGCCGACGGGCGCGAAGGACAACAAGGACAACGGGGTGAAGGCCGGAGCCGGCGCCACGGTGGGCGCCCCACGTTCGGGTGGCAAGTCGTCAGACGGCTAGCTTCCGGAGCTGATTCGGTGTCTGCTGGAGATCTTTGGCCGAGTCCCGACGGAACCGTTGACCAGAACTTTGGCAAGCCATCCGAGGGTCAGCCACTCAAAAGAGGTGTCATTCTCCGTATCAAACGTGCATCCGCTCGATGACACACCGCATTGGCGCCTAGGATTCCCTCTATCACCTCACCCGGTCTCTTTCGACAGGAACCCCATGAGCGACACTTCCCCCTACGGCTTCGAGCTTGTGCGGCGTGGGTACGACCGCGCTCAGGTGGACGAACGCATCTCCAAGCTCGTCTCCGACCGTGACAGCGCCGTCGCCCGCATCACCGCTCTGGAAAAGCGCATCGAGGAGCTCCACCTCGAGACCCAGAACGCCCAGGCCCAGGTCAACGACGCCGAGCCGTCGTACGCCGGTCTCGGTGCCCGGGTCGAGAAGATCCTGCGTCTCGCCGAGGAAGAGGCGAAGGACCTGCGCGAGGAGGCCCGGCGCGCGGCCGAGCAGCACCGCGAGCTGGCCGAGTCGGCCGCCCAGCAGGTGCGCAACGACGCGGAGTCGTACGCCTCGGAGCGCAAGTCCAAGGCCGAGGACGAGGGCATCCGGATCGTCGAGAAGGCCAAGGGCGACGCGTCTCAGCTCCGCTCCGAGGCCCAGAAGGACGCGCAGTCCAAGCGGGACGAGGCGGACGCCCTCTTCGAGGAGACCCGCGCCAAGGCCGCGCAGGCCGCCGCCGACTTCGAGACGAACCTGGCCAAGCGCCGCGAGCAGTCCGAGCGCGACCTGGCCTCCCGTCAGGCCAAGGCCGAGAAGCGGCTCGCGGAGATCGAGCACCGCGCGGAGCAGCTTCGCCTGGAGGCGGAGAAGCTGCGCACGGACGCCGAGCGCCGGGCCCGCCAGACCGTCGAGACGGCGCAGCGCCAGTCCGAGGACATCGTGGCCGACGCCAACGCCAAGGCCGACCGGATCCGTTCGGAGTCGGAGCGCGAGCTGGCGGCCCTGACCAACCGCCGCGACTCCATCAACGCGCAGCTCACCAACGTGCGCGAGATGCTGGCGTCCCTCACGGGCGCCGCGGTGGCCGCCGGTCCGTCGGTCGAGGACGAGCCGGCCTCCCGCGGGGTTCCGGCCCAGCAGTCCCGCTGACCCCGGGGCGTACGTCGACCGGACAAGTGCGGAACAGGGACGAGGTCTTCTGTCACTGGGGTGGCAGCGGGCCTCGTCCCGTTTTAGCGTGGGCGCCATGATCGAGCTCGAGGGGCTGACCAAGCGGTACGGCGAGAAGGTGGCGGTCAACAATCTCTCCTTCACCGTCAGACCCGGCATCATCACGGGCTTCCTCGGCCCCAACGGCGCGGGCAAGTCGACCACCATGCGGATGGTGCTGGGCCTGGACCGGCCGACCGCCGGGGACGTACGGATCGACGGCAAGCACTACGACCAGCTCAAGGACCCGCTGACGTACATCGGCGCGCTCCTCGAGGCGAAGGCGTGGCACGGCGGGCGCAGCGCCTACAACCACCTGCTGTGCCTCGCGCAGAGCAACGGCATCCCGGCGAGCCGGGTGCGCGAGGTCCTGGACACGGTCGGGCTGTCGGCGGTCGCCAGGAAGAAGACCAAGGGTTTCTCCCTCGGCATGGGCCAGCGGCTCGGCATCGCCGGCGCGCTGCTCGGCGATCCGCGGATCCTGATGTTCGACGAGCCGGTCAACGGCCTCGACCCCGAGGGCATCCACTGGATCCGCAACCTGATGAAGACCCTCGCCGGGCAGGGCCGCACGGTCTTCGTCTCCTCCCACCTGATGAGCGAAATGGCGCTGACCGCGGACCATCTGGTGGTCATCGGCCAGGGCAGGCTGCTGGCGGACACCTCGATGGCCGATTTCATCGCGGAGAACTCGCGCAGCTACGTCCGGATCCGCACCCCGCAGCGCGAGCAGTTGCTCGACGCGCTGCACGGCGCCGGCGTCACGGTCGTCGAGACGGGTGCCGGGGTCCTGGAGGTGGACGGCGACAAGTCGGAGGCCGTGGGCGAGCTGGCCGCGCGGGAGCGGATCGTGCTGCACGAGCTGAGCCCGCAGCGCGCCTCGCTGGAGGAGGCGTTCATGCAGCTCACCGCGGAGTCCGTGGAGTACCACGCGCACGACGGGCAGCCGCCCGGTCCGGTGCCGCAGCAGCAGGCCCCACCGCCGCCGCAGCAGCAGCAGCAGTGGGGCAGCGACTGGAAGAGGGGATGAGCATGGCGGCGGCACAGGTCGTCCGGTCCGAGTGGACCAAGATCCGGTCGGTCGCGTCCACGGTGTGGACGCTGTCCCTGGCCGTGGTCGTCACCATCGCCCTCGGCATGCTGATCTCGGCGCTGTCGAAGAGCGAGTTCGGCAACATGAGCGAGCGGGACCAGCTCTCCTTCGACCCGACCTTCATCAGCTTCGCCGGCACCAGCCTCGGCCAGCTCGCGATGATCGTGTTCGGCGTCCTGGTCGTGGGCAACGAGTACAGCTCCGGCATGATCCGCACCTCGCTGGCCGCGGTGCCGCGGCGCGGCACCTTCCTGTTCAGCAAGATCGCGGTGGCCACTCTCCTCGCCCTGGTCGTGGCCATGGTCACCAGCTTCGCCACGTTCTTCCTCGGGCAGGCGATGCTCGGCGACCTCAAGGCGTCGATCGGCGATCCGGGCGTGCTGCGCGCGGTGATCGGCGGCGGCCTCTACATGACCCTCATCGCGATGTTCTCGATGGGCGTCGCCGCGATGCTGCGCTCCCCGATGCTGTCGCTGGGCATCCTGATGCCGTTCTTCTTCCTGATCTCCAACATCCTGGGCAACGTCCCAGCGACGGAGAAGGTCGGCCGGTTCCTGCCCGACCAGGCCGGCAGCAAGATCATGCAGGTGGTCACGCCGATCGACGACGACGTCCCGTACGGACCGTGGGGCGGCCTCGGGATCATGGCACTGTGGGTGATCGCGGCGCTCGTCGGCGGGTACGCGGTGCTGAAGCGGCGGGACGCCTAGGAGGGCTTCGCGGGGCGTCAGATTTTGCCCGGGCTTGAACGGAACCGTCAGTGCGTGGATATCCTCCTAACCCTTACGGGGGCGTGTGCCCTGCTGTCCTGAACCTTTCGATGGGTGCGGAGCATGATCGAGGCTGTCGGCCTGACCAAGCGCTACGGCGACAAGACCGCTGTGTACAACCTGTCCTTCCAGGTGCGGCCCGGTGCCGTCACCGGCTTCCTGGGGCCCAACGGCTCGGGCAAGTCGACGACGATGCGCATGATCCTCGGCCTGGACAACCCCAGCGCGGGATACGTGACGATCGGCGGCCACCCGTACCGCAGGCTGCCGAACGCACCGCGTCAGGTCGGGGCGCTGCTGGACGCGAAGGCCGTGCACGGCGGCCGGGCCGCCCGCAACCACCTGCTGAGCCTGGCCCAGCTTTCGGGCATCCCGGCCCGGCGGGTGGACGAGGTGCTCGGCGTGGTGGGGCTCCAGGACGTGGCCAGACGGCGTTCCAAGGGCTTCTCCCTCGGCATGGGCCAGCGGCTCGGCATCGCCGCGGCGCTGCTCGGCGACCCCCAGGTGCTGCTCTTCGACGAGCCGGTCAACGGCCTCGACCCCGAGGGCATCCACTGGGTGCGCAACCTGATGAAGGCGCTCGCGGCGGAGGGCCGTACGGTCTTCGTCTCCTCGCACCTGATGAGCGAGATGGCGCTGACCGCCGACCACCTGATCGTCATCGGGCGCGGCCAGCTCATGGCCGACATGAGCGTGACGGAGTTCATCTCGGCGAACTCCGCCGACTTCGCGCGGGTACGGACGCCGGACACGGAACCGCACCTGCGCGAGAAGCTGACCTCGGCGCTGACCGAGGCGGGCGGGCACGTGCTGCCCGAGCAGGACGGCGGGCTGCGCGTGACCGGTCTCGTACTCCCCCGGATCAGCGACATCGCGCACGAGAGCGACGTACGGCTGTGGGAGCTGTCGCCGCACCAGGCCTCGCTGGAGGAGGCGTACATGCGGATGACGCAGGGCGCCGTGGACTACCGGTCGACCGACGACCAGAAGGCCGGTCTCCAGCAGCCGCTGCCGCCCGGCGCACAGCCGCCCATGCCGGTACCCGGACAGGGCCAGCCCGGCTGGTACGCCCCACCGCCACCCCAACAGGGCGGCCAGCCCTTCGCCGGGGCGCCGCAGGGCGGCCAGGCGGTCGCCGGGCCGCAGCAGGGCGGTCAAGCCCCGGCCGGGCCGCCGCAGGGCGGTCAGGCTGTCACCGGGCCCCAGCAGAGCGGTCAGGCCCCCGCCGGGCCGCCGCAGGCCGGTCAAGCCCACGCCACGCCCCAGCAAGGCGGCCAGCCCCTCGCCGCGCCCCGGCAGGGCGGTCAAGCCCCGGCCGGGCCACCGCAGGGCGGTCAGGCTGTCGCCGGGCCGCCGCAGGGTGTGCCGGCACGGTTCGTCGCGTCGCAGGGGGCGCCGGGCCAGATGTCGGCGGGCCCGTACGGGGCCCCGGCGGCGCCCGGCGCGGTGCCGGGTGCTGAGCCCGGCAACCCGTACGCGGCGCAGCGGCAGGCCCCTCCGCCGCCCGCCGCGGCCCCCGCTCCCGCCGCCGCGCCCGTCACCGACCCGACCCAGCCCGAGGACGCCCGATGAGCACGCCCCAGCCCCCGATGCAGCAGGCCGCGCCCGACTGGCAGGCGGCGCCCGGTTCGCCGTACCCGGGCTACACCTCGCCGATCCCGGTGGTGCGCACGAGCATCGTGCACGCGATCGCCTCCGAGTGGACGAAGATCAAGTCGGTGCGGTCGACGCTGTGGACGCTGGGCGTGTTCGTCCTGCTGGTCATCGGCATCGGGCTGCTGACCGGCGTGATCGTGGCGAACTCGTCCTCCGACCTGGCCGGCGAGAGCGCGCTGAGCCTCGGCTTCTTCGGGCTGCTGCTCGGCAGCATGTGCGTGATCACGCTCGGCGTGCTGACCACCGCGTCGGAGTACGGCACGGGCATGATCCGCACGACGATGACCGCCTGCCCCAGCCGCGGCCGGGTGCTCGCGGCGAAGGGCATCGTGTTCTTCCTGGTGGCCTTCGTGGTGACCCTGGTGTCCGCGGCGCTGGTCGGGCTGGCCCACGTGGCCATGCTGGAGGGCAACGGCGCCGAGGACCCGACCGGCGCGGAGTGGCTGAAGGGCACCGTCGGCGTCTCGCTCTACATCGCGCTGCTCGGGCTGCTCTCGCTGGCCGTGGGCTCGATCATCCGGCACTCCGCGGGCGCCATCACCATCATGATCGGCGTCCTGCTCGCTCCGCTGGTGATCGCGCTGTTCATGTTCTCGGAGTCGCTGAAGGACGTGCAGCAGGCCCTGTTCGAGTACTCGATCCCGAACCAGATGAGCATCTTCTACGCCAACTCGCTCTCCGAGTCCGGGCCCTCGGGCTGGGACCCGCTGTGGATCGCGCTCGGCGTGACGGCGGCCGCGTTCGCCGCCGCCTTCGCCCTGCTGGAGAAGCGGGACGTGTAGGGCAACCCCCGGGCGGCCTCAGAACCTCGGCGCGTTACGGGACCGCTGCACCCGCGTGGTGCGGCGGTCCTTCGCGTTCCAGCAGGACTTGTGCCAGTGCCGGCGGTCGTCGACGCCCGAGTGCGCCGGCCAGGCCACCACGTGCGGGACGCCGTCCGGAATGAGCTGGTCGCAGCCGGGGCAACGGTACGACTTGCCCTGCGCGCTCGCGCCCGCCACGTGCCGTACGCTCCACTCCTCGTCCTGCCAGCTCTCCGAGGACTGCCAACCGCCGTAGCGACCGGAACCGTCGTCCTCGGCGCTCCGGCCGGGCGAACCGGCTCCCTTGGCTCGGTTGCGACGCGGGGACACGGGACACCTCACGGAGCTATACAGGAAGCAGGGCGGCATCCAGCCTACGCGGCACGGACACGGGTACGCGTACGACACCGGACACCGCGACCGTCCCCGTACGGGGTTGCCGACGGGGCCCCTTCGCCCCTCTCGCTCCCGTCTCGCCCCCTCCCTCTCCCCTCCCACAACGGCCGATTCTGCAGACAATCCGCAAATCCCTTCGCCCAGCCGTGTCCTCGGCACGTGTCGGACGGTTATGCCCTGTGGGGGAGCTCCGTGTCGGGGCCGAGGAAGCAGGAAAGAGCAATGCGCGTTGGAAGCTTCGTGTTGGGCGCCCAGTTCCCGGGCCAGGGTCAGGGGGAGGCGCTGCACCGCGCGGTCCGCTCGGCCGAGGTCGCCGAGGAGGCCGGGCTCGACGCGGTCTGGCTGGCAGAACACCACTTCGTGCCGTACGGCACGTGTCCGTCGGCCGTGACGCTGGCCGCGCTGCTGCTGGGCCGCACCCGGCGAATCCGGGTCGGCACCGCGGTCAGCGTGCTGCCCACCGTCCACCCCGTGGCGCTCGGCGAGCAGGCCGCGCTGCTGCACGTCACGAGCGGCGGCCGGTTCTCGCTGGGCGTGGGCCGGGGCGGCCCGTGGGTCGACCTGGAGGTGTTCGGCGCGGGCCTCGAGGCGTACGAGAAGGGGTTTCCGGAATCACTCGATCTGCTGGTGCGCTGGCTGCGCGAACCGGCCGTCGGGGCCTCGGGGGAACGCTTCCGGTTCCGCGAGGTGCCCGTCGTCCCGCGTCCCTCGGAGTCCCTGTCCCAGGAGCCGGGCCCGGAGGTCGTCGTCGCCTGCACGTCCCCGTCGAGCGTGCGCATGGCGGCCGAGCGGGGACTGCCGATGCTGCTCGGGATGCACGTCGGAGACGAGGAGAAGGCGGAGATGGTCGCCCTGTGGCGGCGCCACGCCCGCGCCGCCGGGCGGCCGGGGGCTGAGATCCACGGCGCGGCCCATGTCTCGGCCGGTGTCTGCCAGATCGCGGACCGGCGCACGGACGCGGCGGAGACCCTGCTCAAGGCGATGCCTGGCTGGCTGCGGCAGGGACTTGGCGCCCATGTCACGGTGGACGGCCGGGCCCGGCAGATGCGCGACCCGTACGCGTACACCGAACTGCTCTGCGGGCTGCACCCGGTGGGCACGCCCCGGCTGTGCGCGGACCGGCTCGCGGCGACCGGCGAACGGACCGGCATCTCCCGCTTCGCCCTGCTCGTCGAGGGGTCCGGAGACCTCGCGGCGACCGAGGAGAACGTACGGCGGCTCGGGACCGAGGTACTCCCCCAGCTCCGTTGAGCCGGCGGGACGGGGAGCTTGCCGCTCCGGTACAAAACTGCACCTCCCGCGTACGGAGCGGCAAGCGAACACCGTGGCGTCAGCAGTCGCGGAACTCGGGCGACTGGTTCAGCACCTGGCTGCGCACCGAGGTGAATCGGGTCAGCTTCTCGTCGACAGAGGAGTCCAACGGGAACGCCGCCACCCGGTGGCAGTTCTGGAAGGCCAGCCGCACCCCGAAGTGCCGCTGCAGTGCACCGCGTATGGCGTCACTCGCGAGCGCACGCAGCAACTGACCGCGCGCCTGCTCGTCCGGCGGGGGCGTCTGGTTGTCGGCGAACGCTCCGCCGTCGACCTTTAGCTGTGCCACCAGGGAGCTGACCATCTCCCATGCGTAGGGCAGGGAAGTCCGGACGCAGTCGACGAAGGCTGCTTCGTCGACCTCGCCTCGCTCGGCCTGTTCGAGTAGGGCCGGTGAGACGTCGAGCGACATGGGTTCTCCTCTCGCACCCCCGACCAGCAGGGGTTGCCGGACAGTTAAGGGAGTGCGCGATGTCGAACACGCTGCGTACACAGTTCGCGACCTCCCGTTCAATACCGTAAGCAACCGATCGTGACCGCACCAGGAGAATGCCGAGATGGACACCATCCGGTAGGCCCACAATCGGCCAGTGCGCAAGACGGGGCCAATGGGAGAAGTGGGACAACCTGCGGGTCTGCTCGGGTACGGGCGAATCGCGCCGGGCCGGGCACGTCGAGTAGCGTTGCCGACCATGCGTCTCGTCATTGCCCGCTGCTCCGTCGACTACGCCGGGCGGCTCACCGCCCATCTCCCCTCGGCTCCCCGGCTGATCCTGGTCAAGGCGGACGGCAGCGTCTCGATCCACGCCGACGACCGGGCCTACAAGCCCCTCAACTGGATGTCGCCGCCGTGCACCCTGAAGGAGGGCACGGGCGAGGAGGAGGGCGTCTGGACTGTCGTCAACAAGGCGGGCGAGAAGCTCATCATCACGATGGAGGAGATCCTCCACGACTCCTCGCATGAACTGGGCGTCGATCCCGGCCTGATCAAGGACGGCGTGGAAGCGCACCTCCAGGAGCTGCTCGCCGACCGCATCGAGACGCTGGGCGAGGGCTACACCCTCATCCGCCGCGAGTACATGACCGCCATCGGTCCCGTCGACATCCTGTGCCGGGACGCCCTGGGCGGGACCGTCGCGGTCGAGATCAAGCGGCGCGGCGAGATCGACGGCGTGGAGCAACTCACGCGCTACCTCGAGCTGTTGAACCGCGATCCCCATCTCGCCCCGGTGCGCGGCGTCTTCGCCGCCCAGGAGATCAAGCCGCAGGCCCGCGTGCTCGCCACGGACCGCGGCATCGGCTGCCAGGTGCTGGACTACAACGCCATGCGGGGCATCGAGGACGACAAGCTGCGGCTGTTCTGAGCGGGCGTCGCGTACGCCGTACGGGAGACGGCACAGGAGGGCCGGGTCCGACACGCGGACCCGGCCCTCCTGTGCTGTTTCCCGTTCTGTGCTGTCTCCCGTTCCGGGGCTCAGATGATCTGATCCGCCGCCGGGTCCGAGCCGCCGGTCGCCGTGCTGCTCTGCGCGGCGGTCGGGGTGTCCGCCGGGGAACTGGTGGAGACGGGAGGCGAGCCGGGGCCGCTCGCGCTGTTGGACGTCGCGGGGGACGACGGCGGGAGCGTGTCCGTGTCGGTGGGCGCGGGTGTGGTGGGCTCGTCGGTCTCGGTGGGCGTCCCGGGGTCCGTCGGTTCCGTGTCCGTCGGGTCCGGCGACGTCGGCTTCGTAGTCGGCGAACTCGGCGACTTGCTCGGCTCGTCCGGCGAGCTCGGCTCGTCCGGGCTCTCGTCGTCGCCCGGGTCCGTGCTGCCGCTCGAACTGGTCGGTCCGTCCGAAGGCTGTCCCGATTCCGTGGGCGACGGGGCGTCCGACGTGCTGGGCGTGCCGGAGTCGGTCGGGCTGCCGGTCGCGTCCTGGCTCTGGCCGTCGTCGGAGGGCCGGTCCGCGCCGAGGTCGCCGTCGTCGATGCCCTGGCTGGCCGACGGGTTGACGCCGACCTCGTTGGAGGGATCGCCGGCGTCGCTCTCGGACGTGGCCCCGAGGGTCACCACCGTGCCGAGCACGGCGACGAGCAGCGCGCCCGCTCCGGCGGCCACCAGGTTGCGCCGCGCGAAGCCCTTGATGCCGCCGCCGACCGTGCGGGACGGCTCCTCGTCCGGCTCGCGGCGGGTGACGAGCGTGGGGGACTGGGGCGGCGGCTGGAGCGGCGGGAAGGGCGCGGCAATGCCCGCGGACGGCGACGGCGACTCCTCGTTGCGGGCGTCGGGCACCTCCTCCCCCGCGGTCGGGCCGAGGCCGGCGCCCGCGACGCCGAACCCGGCGGCGGCACCCGCGGCGCCGAAGGCGCCCGCGCCGCTGCTGCCCAGGCCGGGCGTGTCCCCGCTCCGGTCGGCGACCAGCGCGAGGGCGCGGCGGCCGGCCACCGCGCCGCGCTTGTCGGAGAGCGCGCCGCGCAGCCCGATGGAGGCCTCCAGCTCGGCGCGCGCCCGGTCCAGGTGGTCCTCGCACAGCGCGAGGACGCCGAGTTCGTGGTGGAAGTAGGCCTGTTCGGCGACGTCACCGGCGAGCCGGGAGGCCTCGGTGCCGGAGCGCAGCGCCCGTTCCCAGGCGCTCCAGTGCAGCCCGGCGGCGAAGGCGGGCGCCGCGGTGCGGGCAAGCTGGACGGCCGGGCTCTCCTCGTCCTCGGCCGTCGGGGTCGTCGCCGGCACCAGCACGGCAAGGGCGGCCAGTACGGCGTCGGCCTCGGCGCAGACCCGCTCCGGAGTGACCGAGGGGTGCCCGGCCCACCAGCCGTAGTGCTGGGCGGCGGCGGACGCCCTCTCCCGTACGCCGTCGGCGTATCCGGCGCTTTCCAACTGGGTGAGGACCCCGGCGGCCAGCCGGTAGCGGGAGCCGACCGGGGAGACCAGTCCGCAGTCGGTCAGCTCGCCGAGGGCGGCGTCCGCGTGGGTGTCGCCGACCAGGGCGGGCAGATGCGCCTGGTGCGGCACCTCGCCGCCGAGCGCGACGGCGAACTCCAGGGTGGCCCGTGCGGAGGCGCTCAGCCGGGAGGCGAGCAGCGGCGCGGGCGCGGCGGCCTCGCCGAGGGACGGCAGGGGTACGTCGTCGGCCTCGGAGGCGTCGTAGGGCGTGTCGTCGGCCGGGCGGGCGTCGGCGAAGACGCCGAACTCGTCGACGGCGTCGGCACCGGCCCGCTCGCGGTCCCGGCGGCGCAGCAGGGCACCGGCCTGGACGAAGCGCAGGGGCAGGCCCTCGGACTCGAACCAGAGGTCGCCGGCCCAGTTGGCCTCTTCCTCGGTCAGGGGGCGGCCGGCGGCGCGCTCCAGCAGCTCCACGCCGTGGGAGCGGTCCAGGCCGGTGAGGAAGACCTCTTCGACGGCCGAGTCGGCGGAGGGGGCGGGCACGTCCGGGGTGGTGCCGATGAGGAAGGCGCACTCGGGGGTGGCGTCGAGGAGTTCGTCGAGGGCGGTGCCGCCGAACTCGACGTCGTCCAGGACGACGACCGCGCCGACCTCCCGGAGCCGGCCGAGGAGGTCCTGACGGGCCGGGCGGTGCAGGGGCGCGCGGTGGACGGCGTGGAAGAGGTCGTGGAGCAGGTCGTCGGCGGTGCGGTGGAAGCCGCTGAGCCGGATGACGCCGTCGGGCGCGAGGCCCGCGCAGTCCTCGGCCACGACGTCCAGGAGGCTGGTGCGGCCGGAGCCGGCGGGGCCGGTGAGGCGGACGGAACGGCCGCGGGCGAGCAGGCGCACCAGGCGTTCGCGTTCGTCCTCGCGGGCCAGCAGGCCCAGGATCGTGCGGACCGGTCCCGGCGGGACGGGCGGCTTCGCGGCGCGCTCCGCGTCGGCGCGTTCGGCCGCGGTGAGCTTCTCGGGCCGGGCGGGCCGTTCCGCGGGCGGGCAGACCTCGATCTCGCTGCCGTCGACGGGGTTGACGGTGAGCAGGAAGTCGCCGGACACCAGTTGCGCCGTGCGGGCGAGCGGCGGCGTGTGCTGTCCGAAGTCGGAGGTGAGGGGGTCCCTGGGCGGGCGTGGGCGCGGCGCCTGGTGGTCGCCGTCCTGGCCGTACTCCTCAGGTCCCCGGTTGTTCGGGTCCATAGGTTCAAGCCCCCCAAAAGCGTCGTGTGCAGGTCCCCGGTCGGGACCACCCTCCCGGCCTTGCCGCACACCGCGCTGTCGCTTCTGGTCCGGGCCCGCCGGTGGGTTGCGATTGGGCGGGCAGCCAGACCCTAAACCTTCGCTCAGTATGTCCGACAGTCCGGGGTGCCGGGCCGTCCGAGACGTCACGGTCTCGTGAGGATTGCGTGTGTCGGGTGTTTGTCGGACGTTTCGCCAAGCGGTGCGCGGGGCTCCGGGCGTCACACCCTGGACGTCACACCCTGGGCAGGGTCTCCACGCCGATGCCGCCCTCGATGGCCAGGATCCGGTGCAGCCGGGTGGCCACCAGCAGGCGCTGCATCTGCGGTGGCACGCCGCGCAGCACCAGCCGCCGGCCGCAGCGGCCGGCCCTCCGGTGGGCTCCCATGATCACACCGAGTCCGGTGGCGTCCCAGGAGTCCAGCTCTGACAGGTCGAGGACCAGGTCGCCGACTCCGTCGTCGACGGCCGAGTGCAGGACCGTACGGGCGTCCGCCGCGCTGCGGACGTCGAGGCGGCCCCCGACGACCAGCTCGACGTGGTCGCCCCTGATGTGCATATGCGCTCCCGGCGTGCGTCTTTGTTCGTCTCTTCGGTTCTTCGACTCTTCTGACTGTTCGACTGCTCGACTCTTCGACTGCTCGTCGTGATCTCTCGGCGATATCAGGTGTTGCACCCTCTGACTGGCCGAAACGACCGGAGGTTGCCGCCTGTAAGCGAACCGATACCGAATTCACCCCGGCGTGTGACGTCTCCCGGGGCTGATGGGACTTCAGTGCTTGTAGAAGCCCTGCCCGCTCTTGCGGCCGATGTCACCGGCGTCCACCATCCGGCGCATCAGCTCCGGCGGGGCGAACTTCTCGTCCTGGGACTCGGTGTAGATGTTGCCCGTGGCGTGCAGCAGGATGTCGACGCCCGTCAGGTCGGCGGTGGCCAGGGGGCCCATGGCGTGGCCGAAGCCCAGCTTGCAGGCGAGGTCGATGTCCTCGGCGGTGGCGACGCCCGACTCGTACAGCTTCGCGGCCTCGACGACGAGGGCGGAGATGAGGCGGGTGGTCACGAAGCCGGCGACGTCGCGGTTGACGACGATGCAGGTCTTGCCGGTGGACTCCGCGAACTCCCGTGCGGTGGCGAGCGTTTCGTCGCTGGTCTTGTAGCCGCGCACCAGCTCGCAGAGCTGCATCATGGGGACCGGCGAGAAGAAGTGGGCACCGACGACCCGCTCGGGGCGCTCGGTCACGGCCGCGATCTTGGTGATCGGGATGGCGGAGGTGTTGGACGCGAGGATCGCCCCGTCCTTCACCAGTTTGTCGAGCGCGCGGAAGATCTCGTGCTTGATCTCGAGCTTCTCGAAGACGGCCTCGACGACGACGTCAGCGTCCGCGGCGGCGTCCAGGTCGGTGGTCGCGGTGAGCCGCCCGAAGGCGGCCTCGGCGTCCTCGGCCGCGAGCTTCCCCTTGGCGACGAACTTGTCGTACGAGGTGCGGATGCCGTCGGTGCCGCGCCGCAGCGCCTCGTCGGTGACGTCCCGCAGGACGACGTCCCAGCCCGCCTGGGCGGCGACCTGGGCGATGCCGGACCCCATGAGGCCGGCTCCGATGACGGCGAGCTTCCGTGCCACTGTGCGACTCCCCTGATACAAGCTGTTTTTGGTCTCTCGGCCGGAGATTAGCGGGAGTGAGGGGCTGTGTGACCGGTTAGTAACGCGCGTCACGTCTCACATGACGGACATCACACCGACGTGTGTCATTCGAGTGTCAGTCCGCGCCCCGTACGGCGTAGTTGAGCACCCTCTCGCTCAACAGGTCCTCCATCTCGTCCAGCAGCAGGAGCATGTCGCGCGAGACCTCGGCGGGTCTGCCGCCGGCGACCATGCGCTGGCCGATGCCCGTCATCACGGTGCCGTGCAGCCAGTTGACCTGACCGGCCATCAGAGTGGGCACCGGATCGCCGTCCGACGCGCCGGTCTCCTCCCTGAGGGTCCCCTCCAGGTTGACGAGGATCTCCTGACCGATGGCCCACATCCTGGACCGCAGGGCGGGCGACTCGTGCACGACCTTCATGAACCGGGCGTATCCGTCCATCAGGCCGACGCGCGGGGAGACCGACTCGACCTCGTCGCGCAGCTCCCGCAGGACGGCGGCGGCGGCCGACTCGCCCTCGCGCCGCCCCCGCACCCACCGGGAGAGCCGGTCGGTGACGCCCTTGGACCGGTCGAGGAAGAGGTCCTCCTTGGCCGGAAAGTAGTTGTAGACGGTGTTCACGGACACGTCCGCGGCCTGGGCCACCTCCGCGACGGTCACGGCCTCGAAGCCGCGCTCCAGGAACAGCCCCGTGGCGACATCCGAGATGTACTGCCGGGTCTGCCGCTTCTTCCGTTCCCTGAGTCCCTCAGCCATGCCGCCATCCTAGGCTTCCCTGGTGCCGCTGAAAACTTGGGGACGTTGCAAAATTCAAGTCACTCTGTTTTTCTGGGACGCATGGCAATCATCAGTACGGCCGGACTGGCCCGGACCTTCGCGACCAAGCGCGGCCCGGTCGAGGCGGTGCGGGGCATCGACCTGACCGTCCGCGAGGGCGAGATCCTCGGCTTCCTCGGTCCCAACGGCGCCGGCAAGACCACCACCCTGCGGATGCTCACGACGCTGCTCGCGCCCACCGGCGGCGCGGCCACCGTCGCCGGTCACGACCTGGTGGCCGACCCGGCCGGGGTGCGCCGGGCCTGCGGGTACGTGGCGCAGTCGGGCGGCGTGGACACGCAGATCACCGTGCGGGAGGAGCTGGTCACCCAGGGCCGCCTGTACCGGCTGCCCCGGGCGCGGGCCGTCGAGCGTGCCGGGGAGCTGGCCCGCGACCTGGACCTGACCGAGCTGCTGGACCGCAGGTGCGGCGCGCTCTCGGGCGGTCAGCGGCGCCGGCTGGACATCGCGATGGCGCTCACGCACCGCCCGAAGGTGCTCTTCCTGGACGAGCCGACGACCGGCCTGGACCCGGGCAGCCGCGCCGACCTGTGGGACCTGGTGCGCCGGCTGCGCGACGAGCACGGCACGACGGTCTTCCTCACCACCCACTACCTCGACGAGGCCGACGCCCTCTCCGACCGCCTGATCGTCGTGGACGGCGGCGTGGTGGTCGCCGAGGGCACTCCGGCCGCGCTGAAGCTGGAGTACGGCGGCTCGCTCGACGCCCCGCTCCAGGACACCTTCCTCGCCATCACGGGCCGCAGCGCCGCACCGGCCGACGCCGCTCCCGTCGCCGTATAGAGCCCCTCGCACAAAGCCTTTCGCAGAAATCCACCATCCCAAGGACCCGACCGATGCTGCTCCACGACACCGCGCTCATCTACGGCCGCTATCTGCGCCAGTCCCTGCGCTCGCGCTTCGCGCTGCTGTTCGGCGTGCTGATGCCGCTGCTGTACCTGCTGTTCTTCGGCCCGCTGCTGACCGATCTGCCGCTCGGCGGGCAGGGCAGCTCCTGGCAGGTGCTCGTGCCCGGCCTGCTGCTCCAACTCGGCCTGTTCGGTGCCTCCTTCGCTGGCTTCTCCATCATCATCGAGAACAGTCAGGGCGTGGTCGAGCGCATGCGGGTCACGCCGGTCAGCCGGCTGGCGCTGCTGCTGGGCCGGGTGCTGCGGGACGCCACGGTCTTCGCCTTCCAGGCGGTGCTGCTGGTGCTGGCGGCCGTGGTGATGGGGCTGCGCGCGCCGCTGCCCGGCGTGCTGATCGGCTTCGCGTTCGTCGCCCTGCTCACGGTGTCGCTGGCCTCGCTGTCGTACGCGCTGGCGATGAAGGTCCGTACGCCGCAGGAGTTCGGGCCCACGATCAACGCGCTGACGATGCCGTCGATGCTGCTGTCCGGCCTGATGCTCCCGATGACCCTGGGCCCGGCGTGGCTGGACGTGCTGTCGCACCTGATGCCGTTCCGCTATCTGGTGGACGCGGTGCGGGACGCGTACGTCGGCTCCTACGCGACGGCGCACATGCTGTACGGCGTCCTGGCCGCCGTCGCACTCACCGCGCTGGCCGTGACGGTCGGCACACGTGTCTTCCGTACGGCCGGGGCGTAACTACGCTGACCTCATGGTCAACCTGACGCGCATCTACACCCGGACCGGCGACCAGGGCACCACCGCCCTCGGTGACATGAGCCGGGTCCCCAAGACCGACCTCAGGATCTCGGCGTACGCCGACGCCAACGAGGCGAACGCGGTGATCGGCACGGCGATCGCGCTGGGCGGCCTGCGCGAGGAGGTCGTCAAGGTCCTCGTCCGCGTCCAGAACGACCTGTTCGACGTGGGCGCGGACCTGTCGACGCCGGTGGTGGAGAACCCGGAGTACCCGCCGCTGCGGGTCGAGCAGTTCTACGTCGACAAGCTGGAGGCGGACTGCGACCGCTACCTGGCCGAGGTGGAGAAGCTCCGCTCCTTCATCCTGCCCGGCGGCACCACCGGCGCGGCCCTGCTGCACCAGGCGTGCACGGTGGTCCGCCGGGCCGAGCGCTCGACGTGGGCGGCGCTGGAGGTCCACGGCGAGTCCATGAACCCGCTCACCGCGACCTACCTGAACCGCCTCTCCGACCTGCTCTTCATCCTGGCCCGCGTCGCCAACAAGGACGTCGGCGACGTGCTGTGGGTACCGGGCGGGGAGCGCTAGACGCTCCGCCGGCGCGCCGACCGGAACAGGCCCCACACGGTCTGCGCGCCGCCCACGCACATCATCACGATGCCGACCTTCGTCAGGTCGACGACCAAAACCTCCACGTCCCCGGCGAACAGCCACAGGGCGACGCCGACCACCAAGGTGGCGCCGCCCTCCCACACGTTCCGCTCCGGCAGGTACCTCATCGGCCCGCCCCTTCCTTCTCGCGCCCGGAGGTGGCCGGTGCCGTGCCGGCGGGGGCCTTTTTCGGCCAGACCAGGTAGGTGAGGGCGATCAGGCCGTGGATGGCGACGGCCTTGAGGACCGCGCCCTGGCAGGCCTCCAGGGACGAGTTGTCGCCCTCGTCACCGACGTACCAGATCGCAGCCAGGAGCAGCGCCCAGGCCACGGCGGCGGCCACCACCGTGCGCAGCCACATACGGCCCTCGTGGGCGGCCCGGGGCAGGCCGTGGCGCGGCGGCTTGGGCGGTGGCGGGCCGCCGCCCAGCCGGTGGGCGGCGTGGCCGTCGAGCCAGCGGATCGTGTAGTGGCCGTACCCGACGGTGTAGCCGATGTACAGCGCGGCCACGCCGTGCTCCCAGCTCGGCTCGGCCCCGTTCTTCAGGTCCCACGCCGTCACGGCGAACAGCACCAGTTCAAGCACGGGCTCGCACAGCAGCAGGAACACGCTGGTGCGCCGCCACTTCAGCAGGTAGCGGGCGCCCAGCCCGAGCGCCAGCAGCACCCAGAAGGCGATCTCGCAGGCGATGATCAACGTGACGACCACGGCACACTCCCTTCGTTCACCTCTCCAGGCTCCCGTCGGAATCCGCCGGGTTCGTCGTCACCGGTGACGAACCTCCGGTACATCGAAAGATGCAGTGCCGGACCCTTCCCCGGGATCAGGCGGGCGGGGCGCGTGCCGTGTTGGATGGTGGCATGGCCGTACGACTCCCCCGTCCGCACCGCTTCGACGTGTTCGTCGCCGTGGGCGGACTGCTCGGCGGGCTGCTGCTGTGGGCCATCGGACTCGGGGTGCGGCCCGCCGACGAGCCTGCCGTGCTGTTCGACGGCCGCTGGCCGCTGCTGGCGCCGCTGGTCGTCATGGCGGGCAGCGAGCTGCTGCGCCGGAAGGCTCCGCGGGCCGGCCTGCTGATCGGCACCGCCGCGATCGTCGCGGACACGCTCACGCAGGGCAATCTCGTCACGCTACTCATGTACACCGACGTGATGTACGCCGCCGTCCTGTACGGCCCGCCCGCCTCGGCCCGCCGCATCCCGTGGATCACCGGGCTGCTCACGGTGGCCGGGACGGTGGTGCCGTACGCGGTGCTGCGGGTGCCCGAGGCACTGCTGATCGGCGTCGCCGTGGGGGTGGTGTCCTTCGCGCCCGCCTCCACCGGGCTGATCGTGCGCAATCACCGCGAGGCCGCCGACGCCGCCCTGCTGCGGGCCGAGCAGACCGCGCTGCTGGCCGAGACGGACCGGGTCCAGGCGGTGACGGCGGAACGTTCCCGGATGGCCCGCGAGCTGCACGACATGGTCGCCAACCACCTCTCCGCGATCGCCATCCACTCCACGGCCGCGCTCTCCCTGGACGACCCGGCGACCACCCGGCAGGCGCTCGGCGTGATCCGCGAGAACAGCGTGGCGGGACTGGCCGAAATGCGACGCCTCATCGGCATCCTGCGGGACGAGGGCGGGGACCACGAGCCGGCCGCCGCCCCCACCCTGGACGGGCTCGGCGCGCTGGTCGAGGGCGCCCGCGCCAACGGACTCGACGTCACGCTGGACGCGGCGCCCGGCGAGAACCTGCCCGCGCCGGTCGAGCTGGCCGCGTACCGGATCGTGCAGGAGTCGCTCACCAACGCGCTCAAGCACGCCTCGAAGGGACCGGTCCGGGTCCTGCTCGCCCGCGACGACGACAACGCCCTGCGGGTCCGGGTGACCAGCCCGTACGGCGACCGGGACACCCCGCGCGCCCCGGGTTCCGGCGCCGGACTGGTCGGCATGCGGGAGCGGGCCGCGCTGTTGCACGGCACGTTCGAGGCCGGGGTGGTGACGGACACGGACACGGACTCGGGCCCGGACACGGACACGGACACAGGCCCGGCCCCGGACTCGGCGGGCGGCAAGATCTGGGCCGTACGCGCCACCCTGCCCCTGACCGAAGGAGACCTCGCATGATCCGCGTCCTCGTCGCCGAGGACCAGTCCGCCGTCCGCGCGGGGCTGGTGCTGATCCTGGGCAGCGCCCCGGACATCGAGGTGGTCGGGGAGGCGGCGGACGGCGAGCAGGCGGTGGCGCTGGCCCGCGAGCTGCGGCCGGACCTGGTGCTGATGGACGTTCAGATGCCCCGCCTGGACGGTGTGTCGGCGACCCGGATCGTGGTCGGGGAGCGGCTCGCCGACGTGCTGGTGCTGACCACCTTCGACCTGGACGAGTACGTCTTCGGGGCGCTGCGGGCGGGCGCCGCCGGGTTCCTGCTGAAGAACACCGACGCCAAGGACCTGCTGGTGGCCGTGCGCACGGTGGCGGGCGGCGAGGGCATCGTCGCCCCGGCGGTCACCCGGCGGCTGATCGCCGAGTTCGCGGCGAAGCCGGTGCGGGAGCCGGGCGCCGATCCGGCGGTGCTGCGGGACCTGACCCGGCGTGAGCGCGAGGTCCTGTCCTGTCTCGGCGAGGGGCTGTCCAACGCCGCGGTCGCCGAGCGTCTTGACATGGCGGAGGCGACGGTGAAGACGCACGTCAGCCGACTGCTGGGGAAGCTCGGGCTGCGCAGCCGGGTACAAGCGGCGGTGCTGGCGCAGGAGTTGGGGATCTAGCTCCCTTTCCGGGCATTGGTCCAGACCTATTGACCTAAGGTCCAGACCTTTCTATTCTCGCCGCACTGCGGGCCGCCGGCTCAGTCGGCCCGCGCCGACAACCCCACATAAGGAGGCGCACCATGCGCTTCAGACACAGAGCCGCGGCACTTCTCGCGACCCTGTCGCTCCCGCTGGCCACGCTGGTCGGCCTCGCGAGTCCGGCCCAGGCGGCCACGAGCGCGACGGCCACCTTCGCCAAGACCTCGGACTGGGGCACGGGCTTCGGCGGCAAATGGACGGTGAAGAACACCGGTACCACCACCATCGACTCCTGGACCGTCGAGTGGGACTTCCCCTCCGGCACCAAGGTCACCTCCGCCTGGGACGCCACGGTCACCAACTCCGCCGACCACTGGACCGCCAAGAACGTCGGCTGGAACGGGACGCTCGCCCCCGGCGCCTCGGCCTCCTTCGGCTTCAACGGCAGCGGCCCCGGCTCCCCTGCCAACTGCACGCTCAACGGCGGCAGTTGCGACGGCACCTCGGTCCCCGGCGACGAGGCCCCCTCCGCGCCCGGCACGCCCACCGCCTCGGACATCACCGACACCTCGGTGAAGCTGACCTGGTCGGCGGCCACCGACGACAACGGCGTCAAGAACTACGACGTCCTGCGTGACGGCGCGAAGGTCGCCACCGTCACCGGCACCACCTACACCAACACCGGCCTGACCGCCGGCACCGACTACTCCTACACCGTCCAGGCCCGCGACACCGCCGACCAGACCGGTCCGGCCAGCGGCGCGGTCAAGGTCCACACCACCGGCGGCGACGACGGCGGCGACCCGGGCGGCGGCGACGCGGTCAAGCTCGGCTACTTCACCGAGTGGGGCGTCTACGGGCGCAACTACCACGTGAAGAACCTGGTCACCTCCGGCTCCGCCGAGAAGATCACGCACATCAACTACGCCTTCGGCAACGTCCAGGGCGGCAAGTGCACCATCGGCGACGCCTACGCCGACTACGACAAGGCGTACACCGCCGCCCAGTCCGTCGACGGCGTCGCCGACACCTGGGACCAGCCGCTGCGCGGCAACTTCAACCAGCTCCGCAAGCTGAAGGCCATGTACCCGCACATCAAGGTCATCTGGTCCTTCGGCGGCTGGACCTGGTCCGGCGGCTTCCCCGAAGCGGTGCAGAACCCGGCCGCGTTCGCGAAGTCCTGCCACGACCTGGTCGAGGACCCGCGCTGGGCCGACGTCTTCGACGGCATCGACCTGGACTGGGAGTACCCGAACGCCTGTGGTCTCAGTTGTGACACCACCAGCGGCAAGAACGCCTTCAGCTCCATGATGAAGGCCATGCGCGCCGAGTTCGGCAACGACCTGGTCACCGCGGCCGTCACCGCCGACGCCTCCGACGGCGGCAAGATCGAGGCCGCCGACTACGGCGCCGCCGCGCAGTACATCGACTGGTACAACGTGATGACGTACGACTTCTTCGGCGCCTGGGCGAAGACCGGTCCCACCGCCCCGCACTCGCCGCTGACCTCGTACGACGGCATCCCGCAGCAGGGCTTCAACTCCGCCGAGGCGATCGCCAAGTACAAGGCGGCGGGCGTGCCCTCCGACAAGATGCTGCTCGGCATCGGCTTCTACGGCCGCGGCTGGACCGGCGTCACGCAGTCCGCGCCCGGCGGCACCGCGACCGGCCCGGCGGCCGGCACGTACGAGGCGGGCATCGAGGACTACAAGGTCCTCAAGAACAGTTGCCCGGCCACCGGCACCGTCGCCGGCACCGCGTACGCGCACTGCGGCAGCAACTGGTGGTCCTACGACACCCCGGCCACCATCAAGTCCAAGATGGACTGGGCCCAGCAGCAGAACCTCGGCGGGGCCTTCTTCTGGGAGTTCAGCGGCGACACCGCCAACGGCGAACTGGTGAGCGCCATCGACAGCGGCCTGAAGTAACAAACACCACTAAGCGACATTGACGCGCTGACCGGGCGGGGCTGCCTCAAGCCACGCGAGGAATCCGGTCAGCGCGTCTTCGCTCATCGCCAGTTCCAGCCGGGTGCCCCGGTGCAGACAGGCCAGGACCACGGCGTCGGAGAGCAACGCCAGCTCCTCCTCGCCGTCGGGCACCCGGCGGCCGGCCACCTCGATCGCGGAACGCTCGAGCACGCGGCGCGGGCGGGGCGAGTACGAGAAGACGCGGTACCACTCGATCCGGTCACCGTTGTAGCGGGCCACGCCGTAGGCCCAGCCCTTGCCGCCGGTGTCGCCCTCCTTGGGGGCGTCCCAGCGCAGGGAACAGTCGAAGGTGCCCCCCGAGCGCTGGATCAGCCGGCGGCGCAGGCCGAAGACGAAGAGCCCGATCACCACCAGGGCGACGACAATTCCGCACACAGTCAGAGCGAGGGCCATCGACACCGACCTCCTCGTCTCCTAGGTAACGGAACGGAAAAACCACCCGGATCTGCCTCAGCCGCGGCCGGGTCCGGATGGCTCCGGTCCCAGCCGCGGCTGAGTGACGTCATGGCACGACGCTATCGCACAGTGCTGTGGATCAGCGTCCCGCCGCCGCGCGCAGTCGGACGTCCGCGCGACGCTCGGCGTGGGCGTCGCCCTCCGTCTTCGCGCGCTCGAGCTCCCGCTCCGCGCGCTGGACGTCGATCTCGTCCGACAGCTCGGCGATCTCGGCCAGCAGCGACAGCTTGTCGTCGGCGAACGAGATGAAACCGCCGTGCACCGCGGCGACGACCGTCCCACCGTCACTCGTACGAATGGTCACCGGGCCCGACTCCAGCACACCGAGCAGCGGCTGGTGACCGGGCATGACGCCGATGTCGCCGGACGTGGTGCGCGCGACGACCAGGGTGGCCTCGCCGGACCAGACCTCTCGGTCGGCCGCGACCAACGCGACGTGCAGCTCAGCAGCCAAGGTGGCTCCTCGGGTCACCACCCGGCGGGAGAGCCGGGTGTTGGTTACAAGTCTAAGGGGCGTGACGGAAGGGGCGGGACGCACCCGCCCCCTCCGGTGTGAGCCCTGGGGCTCACGGTGAGCACGAGGCTCAGGAGACGCCGAGCTCCTTGGCGTTGTTCTTCAGGTCCTCGATACCACCGCACATGAAGAACGCCTGCTCCGGGAAGTGGTCGTACTCGCCGTCGCAGATCGCGTTGAACGCGGTGATCGACTCCTCCAGCGGCACGTCCGAACCGTCGACGCCGGTGAACTGCTTGGCGACGTGGGTGTTCTGGGACAGGAAGCGCTCCACGCGACGGGCACGGTGGACGACGAGCTTGTCCTCCTCGCCGAGTTCGTCGATACCGAGGATCGCGATGATGTCCTGCAGGTCCTTGTACTTCTGCAGGATGTTCTTCACGCGCATCGCGGTGTTGTAGTGCTCCGCCGCGATGTACCGCGGGTCGAGGATGCGGGACGTCGAGTCCAGCGGGTCCACGGCCGGGTAGATGCCCTTCTCGGAGATCGGACGGGACAGCACCGTCGTCGCGTCGAGGTGGGCGAAGGTGGTGGCCGGGGCCGGGTCGGTCAGGTCGTCCGCGGGGACGTAGATCGCCTGCATCGAGGTGATCGAGTGACCGCGGGTCGAGGTGATGCGCTCCTGGAGGAGACCCATCTCGTCGGCCAGGTTCGGCTGGTAGCCCACCGCGGAGGGCATGCGGCCGAGCAGGGTCGACACCTCGGAACCCGCCTGGGTGAAGCGGAAGATGTTGTCGATGAAGAACAGCACGTCCTGCTTCTGGACGTCGCGGAAGTACTCGGCCATGGTCAGGCCGGCCAGCGCGACGCGCAGACGGGTGCCCGGCGGCTCGTCCATCTGACCGAAGACGAGCGCGGTCTTGTCGATAACACCGCTCTCGCTCATCTCGTCGATGAGGTCGTTGCCCTCACGGGTGCGCTCGCCGACACCGGCGAACACGGAGACACCGTCGTGGTTGTTGGCGACGCGGTAGATCATCTCCTGGATGAGCACCGTCTTGCCGACGCCGGCACCGCCGAACAGACCGATCTTGCCGCCCTTGACGTACGGGGTCAGCAGGTCGATGACCTTGACGCCGGTCTCGAACATCTCGGTCTTCGACTCGAGCTCGTCGAAGTTCGGCGCCTTGCGGTGGATCGGCCAGCGCTCACCGGTGTAGGTCTCGTCGGAGTTCAGCACCTCACCGAGGGTGTTGAACACCTTGCCGGTGGTGAAGTCGCCGACGGGGACGGAGATGGCCGAACCCGTGTCGGTCACCGGGGCCTGGCGGACCAGGCCGTCGGTGGGCTGCATGGAGATGGTGCGGACCAGGCCGTCACCCAGGTGCTGGGCGACCTCCAGGGTCAGCGTCTTCAGCTCGCCCGCCTTCGCCGGGTCGGCGACCTCGACGTGCAGCGCGTTGTAGATCTCCGGCATCGCGTCGACGGGGAACTCCACGTCGACGACCGGGCCGATGACCCGGGCGACGCGGCCCGTGGCCGTCGCGGTCTCAACAGTGGTGGTCATTAGTTGTCACTCCCCGCGTTCGCGTCGGCCAGGGCACTGGAGCCACCGACGATCTCGCTGATTTCCTGGGTGATTTCGGCCTGGCGGGCCGCGTTGGCAAGACGGGAGAGCGTGTTGATCAGCTCGCCCGCGTTGTCGGTGGCCGACTTCATCGCGCGCCGTGTGGCGGCGTGCTTGGAAGCGGCCGACTGCAGCAGCGCGTTGTAGATGCGACTCTCGACGTAGCGCGGCAGCAGGGCGTCGAGGACGTCCTCCGCCGACGGCTCGAAGTCGAACAGCGGAAGGATCTCGTCCTTCGTCGTCGACTCCGCGGCCACCTCTTCGAGGCGCAGCGGAAGCAGCCGGGAGTCGACCGCCGTCTGCGTCATCATCGAGACGAACTCGGTGTAGACGATGTGGAGCTCGTCCACGCCGCCCTCCGCCGTGTCCTGCTCGATGGCCTCGATCAGCGGCGCCGCGACCTTCTTGGCGTCCGCGTACGAGGGCTCGTCGGTGAAGCCCGCGAACGACTCCGCGACCTTGCGCTCGCGGAAGTTGTAGTGGGCCAGCCCGCGCCGGCCGACGATGTACGTCTCGACCTGCTTGCCGTCGCGCTCAAGGCGCTCGGTGAGCTGCTCCGCCGCCTTGATGGCGTTGGAGTTGAAGGCGCCGGCCAGACCGCGGTCGCTCGTGAGGAGCAGGACCGCGGCACGGGTCGGGTTCTCCGCCTCCGTGGTGAGCGGGTGCTTCGTGTTCGACCCGGTACCGACCGCCGTGACCGCGCGGGTGAGCTCCTGCGCGTACGGCGTGGAGGCCGCCACCTTGCGCTGCGCCTTGACGACGCGCGAGGCGGCGATCATCTCCATCGCCTTGGTGATCTTCTTGGTCGCGGTGACGGATCGGATGCGACGCTTGTAGACCCGGAGCTGGGCTCCCATGAGTCAGGTCCCTTCCTTACGTCACTTGGCGGCGGACGGGGCGTCCTCGCCGAGCAGCCTGCCGTCCGAGGTCTCGAACTGCTTCTTGAACGCCGTGATCGCCTCGGCGATGGCCTGCAGGGTGTCGTCGGACATCTTGCCGCCCTCGCGGATGGAGGTCATGAGGCCCTGCTCCTGGCGGTGCAGGTACTCGAGCAGCTCCTTCTCGAAGCGGCTGATGTCGGCGACCGGCACCTCGTCCATCTTGCCGGTGGTACCGGCCCAGACGGAGACGACCTGGTCCTCGGTGGCCATCGGCTGGTACTGGTCCTGCTTCAGCAGCTCCACCATCCGCTGACCGCGCTCGAGCTGCGACTTCGACGCGGCGTCCAGGTCGGAACCGAAGGCGGCGAACGCCTCCAGCTCACGGAACTGGGCGAGGTCCACGCGGAGCCGGCCGGAGACCTGCTTCATGGCCTTGTGCTGGGCGGAGCCACCGACGCGGGAGACCGAGATACCGACGTTCAGGGCCGGACGCTGACCGGCGTTGAACAGGTCGGACTCCAGGAAGCACTGGCCGTCAGTGATGGAGATGACGTTGGTCGGAATGAACGCCGACACGTCGTTGGCCTTGGTCTCGACGATCGGCAGACCGGTCATCGAACCGGCGCCCTCGGCGTCGTTGAGCTTCGCGCAGCGCTCCAGCAGACGGGAGTGCAGGTAGAAGACGTCACCCGGGTAGGCCTCACGGCCCGGCGGGCGGCGCAGCAGCAGCGACACGGCGCGGTAGGCGTCGGCCTGCTTCGACAGGTCGTCGAAGATGATCAGGACGTGCTTGCCCTCGTACATCCACTGCTGGCCGATGGCCGAGCCGGTGTACGGCGCCAGGTACTTGAAGCCGGCCGGGTCGGACGCCGGGGCGGCCACGATGGTCGTGTACTCCAGCGCGCCGTTCTCCTCCAGCGCGCCGCGCACGGACGCGATGGTGGAGCCCTTCTGGCCGATGGCGACGTAGATGCAGCGGACCTGCTTGCTCGGGTCGCCGGTGCGCCAGTTGTCACGCTGGTTGATGATCGTGTCGACGGCCAGGGCGGTCTTGCCGGTCTGGCGGTCGCCGATGATGAGCTGACGCTGACCGCGGCCGATCGGGGTCATGGCGTCGACGGCCTTGTAGCCCGTCTCCATCGGCTCGTGCACCGACTTGCGCTGCATGACCGTGGGGGCCTGCAGTTCGAGGGCGCGGCGGCCCTCGGTCTCGATCTCGCCGAGGCCGTCGATCGGGTTGCCGAGGGGGTCGACGACGCGGCCGAGGTAGCCCTCGCCCACGGCGACCGACAGGACCTCACCGGTACGGCTGACCGGCTGGCCCTCCTCGATGCCGCTGAACTCACCGAGGACGACGCAGCCGATCTCGCGCTCCTCGAGGTTGAGGGCGAGGCCGAGGGTGCCGTCCTCGAACTTCAGCAGTTCGTTGGCCATGGCCGAGGGAAGACCCTCGACCTTCGCGATGCCGTCGCCGGCAAGGGTGACCGTACCGACCTCCTCGCGCGAGGCCGCGTCCGGCTTGTACGACTGGACGAAGTTCTCCAGCGCGTCCCGGATCTCCTCCGGCCGGATCGTGAGCTCCGCCATCTGAGTTCCCTGCTCTCCTTGTTGGGCCCGAAGTTTCACTTGGGGGGTATTCCACGAGTCGGGGACTCCCCCCAATAAGAGGTGAATCCTCTGCACGGCCCAACCAGGGCCGTCGTAAGTACGTACTGCTACTGCTAACTGCTACTGCTACTGCTACTGCTGTTACTTGCTGTGCTGTTGTCGCTGCTGTTGTCGCGCGGGGCGTCAGCTCGCCATGCGGCGGCCGGCGTCCTCCAGGCGGTCCGCGATGGAGCCGTTGATGACCTCGTCACCGACCTGCACCCGGATCCCTCCGACGACCTCGGGGTCCACGTCGAGATTGAGGTGCATCGGACGGCCGTAGACCTTCGCGAGAGCGGCGCCGAGGCGCTGCTTCTGCGTGTCGCTCAGCGGCACCGCCGAGGTGACGACGGCGACCATCCGGTCCCGCCGGTCGGCGGCGAGCTTGGACAGGGATTCGAGTCCCGACTCCAGGCTACGTCCCCGCGGCGCGGTAACAAGACGGCTGACCAGACGCTCGGTGCTCGCGTCCGCCCGGCCGCCGAGCAGGCTGCGCAGCAGCTCGCCCTTGGCCGAGGTGGTGGCCGACCGGTTGGTGAGCGCGGCGCGCAGCTCGGTGTTGGAGGAGACGATCCGGCCGAACCGGAACAGCTCGTCCTCCACGTCGTCGAGCCGGCCCGCCTTCTGGGCGGCGGTGAGGTCGGCGGTGTTCGCCAGCTCCTCCAGCGCGTCCACCAGGTCGCGGGACTGCGACCAGCGGGAGCGCACCATGCCGGCCACCACGTCGACGGCGGTGCCGCCGACCTGGGTGCCGAGGAGGCGCTGGGCGAGTTCGGCCTTGGCCTCGCCGGACTGCGCCGGGTCGGTGAGGACCCGGCGCAGCGACACCTCGCGGTGGAGCAGCGCGGTGACGGCGGCCAGCTCTCCGGCGAGCGAGCCGGCGTCCACGGACGTGGAGTCCGTCAGCGCGTCGAGACGCTCACGTGCGGCGGCAAGGGCCTCGCGGCTCGCTCCGTGCATCCCACTCATCGGGTTGCCTCGGACTTCGTCGCCTTGTCGTCCAGCTCGTCCAGGAAGCGGTCGATGACGCGGCTCTGGCGGGCGTGGTCCTCGAGGGACTCGCCGACGAGCTTGCCGGCCAGCTCGGTGGCCAGCGTGCCGACGTCCTGGCGCAGCGCGGACGCGGCGGCCTTGCGGTCGGCCTGGATCTGGGCGTGACCGGCGGCGATGATCTCCTCACGCTGCCGCTGGCCTTCCGCGCGCATCTCGGCGATGAGCGTGGCGCCCTGCTCCTGCGCCTCCTGGCGCAGTCGCGCGGCCTCGTGACGGGCCTCGGCGAGCTGGGCCTTGTACTGCTCGAGGACGCTCTGGGCCTCGGTCTGCGCGGCCTCGGCCTTCTCGATACCGCCCTCGATGGCCTCGCGGCGCTCTTCCAGAACCTTGTTGATGTTCGGGAGGAGCTTCTTGGCGAGGAAGCCGAAGACGATGACGAAGGCGATCAGGCCGATGACGAGCTCCGGCCACGGCGGGATGAGGGGGTTCTCCTTCTCACCCTCAGCCGCCAGGAAAACCAGGGCGGAAGTCACATCAATGCCTTTCGTCGAAAGGGTCGGTCGTCGGTCTTCGTCTTAGTAGACGAAGGGCATGACGAGACCGATGAGGGCGAGCGCCTCACAGAAGGCGAAGCCGAGGATCTGGTTGGCGCGGATCAGGCCGGCCGCCTCGGGCTGACGGGCGAGGGCCTGGGTGCCGTTGCCGAAGATGATGCCGACGCCGACGCCGGGGCCAATGGCGGCCAGGCCGTACCCGACGGAGCTGAGCGAACCATCAACGGCAGCAAGGGTCTGGGACATGCCGGTTCTTCCTTTTCTTTACGGACCGGTGGGGGTTGCCACCGGACGGCTGGGGTGTGAGGCCGGGCGGGGACTCAGTGGTTCTCGGCGAGCGCGCCCTGGATATAGGTGCAGGTCAGCAGCACGAACACGTACGCCTGCACGGCCTGGATGAAGAGCTCGAAGGCCGTCATGATGATCGTCATCACGAACGAGACGCCCGCGTAGGCGAAGCCGATGCCGTTCAGCAGGTACCAACTGGCGATCGTGAAGAGCAGCAGCAGCGTGTGGCCGGCGAACATGTTGGCGAAGAGCCGGACAGCGTGCGTGAAGGGGCGGACCAGCAGGTTCGAGAAGAACTCGATGGTCATCGACAGCGGCAGCACCGCGCCGAGGGACTTGTCGTAGCCGGTGACGTTCTTGAAGAAGCCGACGAAGCCGTGGCGCTTGAAGGTCAGCGAGACCCACAGGACGTAGACGACCAGGGCCAGGACCATCGGGTAGGCGATGATCGCGGTCACCGGGAACTGGGCGACCGGAATGATCGACCAGAGGTTCATCATCCAGACGAAGAAGAACAGCGTGACGATCAGCGGGACGTACTTCTCGCCCTCCTTCTTTCCGACCGTCTCGTAAACGACTCCGCGGCGGATGAAGTCGTAGCCGGCCTCGGCGACCATCTGGAGCTTGCCCGGGACGACCTTCGGCTTGTTGAAGGCGGCCCAGAAGAAGCCCACGATGATGATCGAGCCGAGCAGGGCCAGCAGCATCGGCTTGTTGAAGTACATGCCGTTGCCGTCTGCGTTGCCCCAGAGCGGCTCGAAGAGGAACGAGTGCAGGCCGGGAGCCGGGAAGCCACAACCGTCGAAGATGTGGCAGTCGGTCTCGAAGGCGAGCACCTGCGTCGGGTCAGCACTCACCGCGGGCTCCTTCATCGTGGCGCATGGGTACGGCAACCTCGTTGTGTCGGCGCGGCGCGGGGCCGCAGTTCGGCACGGGACTGGTGTTACGGATATGGGGGCGGCTGTGGGGCATCTCGCCTCGCGATTGAGCAGGCGTCAGCTCGAATGCCCGCGCCCGCGATGCCGCAGTTGGCACCGGACGATAGCAGGACCTCACGTGCCTCTTTATCCCGGCCCTACCCGTCACGACGAGTGCCCCGTCTTTTCGGACTTCTCGCTCGACGACTCGGGCTCGACGTAGAGAATCTTGGCCTTCATGTGCGCCCGAGTCTGCGTCGCGATCCACGTGAGCGTGACGGCGACCAGAGTGATCGCGAAGGACCGGGGGTTGAACAACGTCGTGTTCTTGAACGCGGCGAGGAAGACGAACAGCAGCAGGATCTGTGCCGCGTAGAGCATCAGGCCCATCGCCTGGAAAAGGTGCGGAAGCGATTTGGCGGTGCGCTGCAGGACGTAGAGGCCGATTCCCATGAAGAGCATCGCCACCACTGTCGCGACGACGGCTCCGACCGCGCCCTTGCCGCCGGCCACCACTGCGCTGACGACGGCGGCTACAGCACCGACGGCAGCCGTGGGTACGGCAGCCTGAACCAGGATCCGGACGTCATTGGACGGCATGGCGGCAACTCCGCTTTCAACACACAGGGGGCAGGTGTCGTCATGGACGAGCGTAGTCCCGGGCCGGACGGGGTCCTCACGTTCAAGAGACCGTCGCACTACGGTCCTTGGGCTCTACCCCGGGAATACTCGTGAACCGTATCACAAACTATTTGATGAGCTCTTTACCTGTGGGTGTGCTTGCTGTCACACATGAGAGTGACCGCGCGCGTCTGTGCAGTTACTGCACCCACTTGTCTGGTAATGGGGTATTTCGTTCCCCCACGACTTGGCAATGCTCTAGTCAGATTCTTACCTTGCCCGCGAACGGGGTCCGACGGCGGTGGCCCCGTTGACGCCCGAGACCCCCACGGTGACCGGAACCCTGTCCTGGTCCTCGCCCGCGTCCGCGCCCGCGTCCACCGCGGGCTCCTGCGCGGCCTCGTCCCCGGCGGCGGCCGCCTCGCGGCGCCGGTAGCGGGGCGGCACGACGCGCTCGGCCCAGCGCGGGGCGCGCGGGGTGAAGCGCGGCAGCAGGAGCAGGACAAGACCGATCGCGCTGAGGAAGACGACGCCGAGCACGATCCACATGGACGCGGCGTTCACGGAGTAGGCGAGCGAGCCGAAGGAGATCAGCGCCGAGAAAAAGTACATGATCAGCACCGCGCGACTGTGCGAGTGCCCGATCTCGAGCAGCCGGTGGTGCAGGTGCCCCCGGTCCGCGGCGAACGGCGACTGGCCGCGCCAGGTGCGCCGGACGATCGCCAGGATCAGGTCGGCCGCCGGGATGGCGATGATGGTCAGCGGCATCAGCAGCGGGATGTAGACCGGCACCATCTGGTGCACCGCGTTGCGCTCGGAACCGGAGAACAGCTTCATCACGTCCGGGTCGACCTGCCCGGTGACGGAGATCGCGCCGGCCGCCAGCACCAGGCCGATCAGCATCGAGCCGGAGTCGCCCATGAAGATCCGGGCGGGGTGCATGTTGTGCGGCAGGAAGCCCAGGCACATGCCCATCAGGATGGCCGCGAACAGCGAGGCGGGCGCCGCGGCCTCGATGCCGTACGAGTACCAGATGCGGTAGGCGTACATGAAGAACGCCGCCGCCGCGATGCACACCATGCCGGCCGCGAGACCGTCGAGGCCGTCCACGAAGTTGACCGCGTTGATGGTGATGACGACCAGCGCCACCGTCAGCAGGGTGCCCTGCCACTGGGTGAGCGCCACCGTGCCGACGCCCGGCAGAGGGATCCACAGGATGGTCAGACCCTGCACCACCATCACACCGGCGGCGATCATCTGGCCGCCCAGCTTGATCAGGGCGTCGATCTCGAACTTGTCGTCCAGGACGCCGATCAGCCAGATCAGGGCCGCCCCGGACAGCAGGGCCCGCGGTTCGTTGGACTTCTCGAAGACCTCACTGAGGTTGGTGAGGTGGTCGGCGACCAGCAGGCCCGCGCACAGCCCGAAGAACATCGCGATCCCGCCGAGCCGCGGAGTGGGTTCCCGGTGCACGTCACGTGCCCGGATCTCCGGCATCGCCCCCGCCACGATCGCGAATTTGCGTACCGGCCCTGTCAGCAGATACGTCACCGCGGCCGTGACGCAGAGCGTCAGCAGGTATTCACGCACGGGCTTCCCCACAGGTCTCGCTGGCCATCCTCAACCTCACACCCTAGCGATGCGCGCATACGGTTGAGGACTTCCGGGTAGCGACGATGGTTGCACGTGTGGCTGTGCACGCGTGTGCGCCTACCCCACCTCAGTCCGGATACGGCGGGAACTGCGCGACCAGATCCCGTACGTCGTCCCGGGCCGCGGCCGGGTCTGTGGCGCCCCTGAGCACGCCCGCGAGCAGCGTGGCCACCGCCCGCATCTCCCGCTCCCCCATGCCCTGCGTGGTGACGGCGGCCGTGCCCAGGCGCAGCCCCCGCGCGTCCGCGTGCGGCAGTGCGCAGCAGTCCAGGACGATCCCGGCCGCCGCGAGCCGGCCCCGCGCGGTCCTGCCGTCGACGCCGAGCGGGGCCGGGTCGGCGGTGATCAGGTGGGTGTCGGTGCCGCCGGTGCTGACGACCAGGCCCTCGGCGGCCAGGTGGGCGGCCAGGGTGCGGGCGTTGGCGACGACCTGGTGGGCGTACGCGGCGAAGGCCCCGGTGGCCGCCTCTCCGAAGGCGACGGCCTTGGCGGCGATGGTGTGCATCTGCGCCCCGCCCTGCGTGAACGGGAACACGGCCCGGTCCACCCGCTCGGCCAGTTCGCTCCCGCACAGCACCATGCCGCCGCGCGGCCCGCGCAGCACCTTGTGCGTGGTGGCGCAGACGATGTCGGCGTACGGCACCGGACTGGGCGCCGCTCCCCCGGCGACCAGCCCGATCGGGTGGGCGGCGTCCGCGACGAGGTAGGCGCCCACCTCGTCGGCGACGTCGCGGAAGAAGGCGTAGTCGAGGTGGCGTGGGTAGGCGATCGAGCCGCACACGATCGCCTTGGGGCGGCTCGCGCGGGCCAGGGTGCGCACCTGGTCGTGGTCGACGAGCCCGGTCTCCGCGTCCACGCCGTAGCCGACGAAGTCGAACCAGCGGCCGGAGAAGTTCGCGGGCGAGCCGTGCGTGAGGTGACCGCCGTAGGGCAGGCCGAGGGCGAGGACGGTGTCGCCGGGGCGCAGCAGGGCGGCGTAGGCGGCCAGTACGGCGGAGGAGCCGGAGTGGGACTGCACGTTGGCGTGCTCGGCGCCGAAGAGGTCCTGGGCCCGCTCCACGGCGAGCCGCTCGGCGACGTCGACGATCTCGCAGCCGCCGTGGTGCCGGGCGCCCGGGTAGCCCTCGGCGTACTTGTTGGCCAGCGGGGATCCGAGGGCGGCCAGCACGGCGGGGGAGGTGAAGTTCTCGGCGGCGATCAACTGGAGGGTCGTCGACTGCCTGCGGCGTTCGGCGAGCAGGATCTCGGCCAGCTCGGGGTCCTGGCGCAGCAGGTCTCCCAGCCGGCTGTCATCGATATCCGTCTGGGGGACGTCGTGGGTGACCGACATGGTGCGCTCCGGGCGTGCGTCGACGGTGACGTAGGACCAATGTAGGCCCCACTCCGGCGACGCGCTCGGCCGTCGTGCCTCTCACGTCCTGGTGGACACCCCCGTCAGCGCCGTCACCACCGGATCCAGCGCCTGGTGTATCTCGTCGCCGACCGACCGGAAGAACGTCAGCGGCGCCCCGTACGGGTCGTACACCTCGTCCGCCTCCACCGTGGGCGCCAGGAGCCACCCGCGTAGCGCGGCGGCCGCGCGGACCAGGGCGCGCGCACGGGTGACCAGGCCGTCCTCCAGGGGCGGCAGGGTCGCGGGGTCGATGGCGTTCACCAGGCGGGTGAACTCCTTGAGGGTGAAGGTGCGCAGGCCCGCCGAGTGCCCCATGGAGATGACCTGCCCCCGGTGGTCACGCGTCGCGGTGAGCACCAGGTCCGCGCGGATCACGTGCTCGTCGAGCAGTTCGCGTCCGGTGAAGCCGACGGCGTCGGCGCCGAAGTCCGCGAGGACCGCCTCGGCGTTCGCCTCCATGGGCGCGCCCTCGTGGCCCCAGGTGCCGGCGCTCTCCACGACGAGGCCGCCGCCCAGTACGCCGAGCCGCTCCGTCACGAAATGCCGGGTCAGCCGCTCGGTGATGGGCGAGCGGCACACGTTGCCGGTGCTGACGTGGAGGATGCGGAAGCTGTCGCGCGGAAGCCCGACGAACGTCGTCGTGATCTCCGCGGCACGTTCCCCGTTGCCTATGCCACGCCCCGTCTCAGGGGCCGTCAATTCGCCACCTCGAGGTCGGGTACCACCTTGCGCAGCTCCTCGGCCGACAACGCGCCCGCGCGCAGCAGCACGGGCACCTCGCGGGTGACGTCGACGATGGACGACGGGACGATGCCGGGGGTGGGGCCGCCGTCCAGGTACACGGAGACGGAGTCGCCGAGCATCTGCTGGGCCGCGTCGCAGTCCTCGGGCGCGGGGTGGCCGGTCAGGTTGGCGGAGGAGACGGCCATGGGGCCGACCTCGGTGAGCAGCTCGATGGCGACGGGGTGCAGCGGCATGCGGACGGCGACGGTGCCGCGGGTCTCGCCGAGGTCCCACTGGAGGGACGGCTGGTGCTTGGCGACCAGCGTCAGCGCGCCCGGCCAGAAGGCGTCGACGAGCTCCCAGGCCATCTCGGAGAAGTCGGTGACCAGGCCGTGCAGGGTGTTGGGCGAGCCGATGAGGACGGGCGAGGGCATGTTGCGGCCGCGGCCCTTGGCCTCGAGCAGGTCACCGACGGCCTCCGGGGCGAAGGCGTCGGCGCCGATGCCGTACACGGTGTCCGTCGGCAGCACCACCAGTTCGCCACGGCGGACGGCGGACGCGGCCTCGCGCAGACCGGTCACTCGGTCGGTCGCGTCGTTGGTGTCGTATCGCCGTGCCATTAGCGGGCCTCCTCGTACACGTACTGCGGGGTGGAAGTCGGGGCGGTGCTCACGGCAGTGCCCTGCGGGCGGTCGCGAACCTGGGCCGGTTGTTGAGGTCGGGGTGGTCGGCCGCGTCGGCCCAGCCCCGTGCCTCGGTGAAGATCCACGGCACCTGGCCGCCCTGGGTGTCGGCGTGCTCGACGACGACCACGCCGCCGGGGCGCAGCAGGCGGTGGGCGGTGCGTTCCAGGCCGCGGATCAGGTCGAGTCCGTCCTCGCCGGAGAACAGGGCGAGCTGCGGATCGTGGTCGCGGGCCTCGGGGGCGACGTACTCCCACTCGGTGAGCGGGATGTACGGCGGGTTGGAGACCACCAGGTCGACGTGGCCGTCGAGGTCGGGGAAGGCCGTCAGGGCGTCTCCCTGGCGCAGGTCGACCCTGGACCCCTCCATGTTCTTGCGCGTCCATCTGAGGGCGTCCTCGGACAGCTCCACGGCGTGCACGCGGGAGCGCGGCACCTCCTGGGCGAGCGCGAGCGCGATGGCGCCCGAGCCGGTGCACAGGTCGACGATGCGGGGCTCGACGACGTCCATGGCGCGTACCGCGTCTATGGCCCAGCCGACGACGGACTCGGTCTCGGGGCGGGGCACGAAGACGCCGGGGCCGACCTGGAGCTCCAGGTAGCGGAAGTAGGCGTGGCCGGTGATGTGCTGGAGCGGCTCGCGCGCCTCGCGGCGGGCGACGACCTCCCAGTACCGGGCGTCGAAGTCGGTGTCCGGCACGGTGTGCAGCTCGCCCCGCTTGACGCCGTGCAGGTACGCGGCGAGTTCCTCCGCGTCGGTGCGCGGCGAGGGCACGCCGGCGTCGGCCAGCCGCTGGGTGGCCTGGGCCACCTCCGCGAGCAGCACACTGCGGGGGTTCGGGGGTCGCCCCCCGTGATGTAGCGGCACGCTGGTCCTCCGAGCTGTCGTACCGGGGCTTACGCGGCGGCGAGCTTCGCGGCCGAGTCCGCGTCGACGCAGGCCTGGATCACCGAGTCGAGGTCGCCGTCCAGGACCTGGTCCAGGTTGTACGCCTTGAAGCCGACGCGGTGGTCCGAGATGCGGTTCTCCGGGAAGTTGTACGTGCGGATCTTCTCGGAGCGGTCGACGGTGCGGACCTGGCTGCGCCGGGCGTCCGCGGCCTCCTTCTCCGCCTCCTCCTGCGCCGCCGCGAGCAGCCTGGAGCGCAGGATACGCATCGCCTGCTCCTTGTTCTGAAGCTGGCTCTTCTCGTTCTGGCAGGAGGCGACGACTCCGGTGGGAATGTGCGTGATGCGCACGGCGGAGTCGGTGGTGTTGACGGACTGGCCGCCGGGCCCGGACGAGCGGTAGACGTCGATGCGCAGGTCGTTGGGGTTGATCTCGACGTCGATCTCCTCGGCCTCGGGGGTCACGAGGACACCCGCCGCGGAGGTGTGGATCCGGCCCTGGGACTCGGTCGCGGGGACGCGCTGCACGCGGTGCACGCCGCCCTCGTACTTCAGCCGCGCCCAGACGCCCTGTCCCGGCTCGGTGGCGCCCTGGCCGCCCTTGGTCTTCACGGCGACCTGGACGTCCTTGTAGCCGCCCAGCTCGGACTCGGTGGAGTCGATGATCTCGGTCTTCCAGCCGATCCGTTCCGCGTAGCGCAGGTACATGCGCAGCAGGTCGCCGGCGAAGAGCGCCGACTCGTCGCCGCCGGCGCCGGCCTTGACCTCGAGGATGACGTCCTTGTCGTCGCTGGGGTCGCGCGGGACGAGCAGCAGGCGGAGCTTCTCGGTGAGTTCCTCGCGCCGCTTCTCCAGTTCCTTGACCTCGGCGGCGAAGTCCGGGTCGTCGGCGGCGAACTCGCGGGCGGTCTCGGCGTCCTCGCCGGTCTGCTTCCAGGAGCGGTACGTGGCGACGATCGGGGTGAGCTCGGCGTAACGCTTGTTCAGCCTGCGCGCGTTGGCCTGGTCGGAGTGGACCGACGGGTCGGCGAGCTTCTTCTCCAGGTCGGCGTGCTCGGCGACGAGTTCCTCGACGGCCTCGAACATCTTGGGCTCCTGCTACTGCTTGGGAAGGGGAAGACGGGCGACCAAAAACGCCGGTCCCGGCGCTCCCCCGGTGGGGGATGCGGCCGTGGACCGGCGATTGGGGGCTCGCTACTTCTTGGAGCCGGCAGCCTTGCCGAAGCGGGCCTCGAAGCGGGCCACACGGCCACCGGTGTCGAGGATCTTCTGCTTGCCCGTGTAGAACGGGTGGCACTCGGAGCAGACCTCGGCCCGGACGGTGCCGGACGCGATGGTGCTGCGGGTGGTGAACGACGCGCCACAGGTGCAGCTGACCTGGGTCTCGATGTACTCGGGGTGGATGTCGCGCTTCAAGGTGTCTCCTACTGTTCCGGGAGGGCGCCGGGTCGCAGCCGCGGGATGCGGGAGCGTGAACCGGAGCCGACTTACCAGTCTGCCAGGACTGGGGCCATCCCCCAAAACCGGGGGACGTCGTGATCTATTCCCCGGCGTTGACGACGCCCTTGGCCTCGCCGGTTGCCGTGCCCTCGGTGGCCGACTCCGGGATCGGGCGGTCGTTCTTCAGGGCCGTCCAGACCTGCTGGGCCTTGTCCTTCTCCACCAGGACCCGGTTGGCGTCGGCGGGGTCGTAGATCACCGGCATGGTGACCATGTGCATGTTGTCCGGGCCGATGCCCTTGAGGCCGCTCGCGAAGGACATCAGGGAGTTCACCGAGCCCAGGTCGGAGTCGGTGGTGACGGTCTTGGTGGCGGTGTCGGCGATGTCGTACAGCTTCTTGGGGTTGCCGAGCAGGCCGACGTCCTTGACCTGGTCGACCAGGGCCTTGACGAAGGCCTGCTGGAGCTGGATGCGGCCGAGGTCGGAGCCGTCGCCGACGCCGTGCCGGGTGCGGACCAGGCCGAGGGCCTGCTCGCCGTCGAGCCGGTGGGTGCCGGCCGCGAGGTCGAGGTGGCTGTCGGGGTCCTTGATGTCCTCGGTGGTGGTGACCTGCACGCCGCCGAGGTCGTCGATGAGGTTCTGGAAGCCGGTGAAGTCGACCTCCAGGTAGTGGTCCATGCGCAGGCCGCTGAGGGACTCGACGGTCTTCACGGCGCAGGCGGCGCCGCCGGTGGAGTAGGCGGAGTTGAACATCACGCCCTCGGCGGCCGGGTGCTCGCCGCCGTCGGTGTCGGTGCAGTCGGGGCGGTCGATGAGGGTGTCGCGCGGGACGGAGACCACGCTGGCCTTCTTGTGGCCCTTGTAGACGTGCACGATCATCGCCGTGTCCGAGCGGGCGGTGCCGTCGTCGGTGCCGCCGCCGAGCTCCTTGTTGCCGCCGGAGCGGGTGTCGGAGCCGAGCACCAGGATGTTCTCGGAGCCGTTGTCGGCCTTCTCGGGCCGGTCGGCGCCGAGTGCCTGGTCGATGTCGACGCTCGTGAGGTTCCCGTTGAGCTTGAAGTAGAGGACCCCGGCGCCGGTGCCGCCCAGGACCACGATGCCCGCGGCGCTCCAGGCCGCGACGAGCAGTGCCTTGCGCCGCTTGGCGCGGGGCCTGCGGCGGCGGCCCTTGCCCCGGTGGCCCGGTCCGTCGGTGGTGGACTCACCGGTGGCGGACTTCCCGGGGTCGGGTATCGCGGGATCGGGCGTGCTCTCGGCGGACATGTGCTCCTCAGGTGTTCGTCCGGTCGGTTACCCCCTGCGCTCAGGGTCGGGTCGGTGGCTCCGGCGGCTTGCGCCGGTACCTCACCATCGTCCCTCCGTAGCTGAGACGGCGGAACTCGGGACAGGGTTGCACAACGCTCTGTGTCCGACGCGTGCCGCACCGGACACAGAGCGTTGCCGAACGGACCGTGAACCGCGCGGTCACCTGCGGATTCGGCCGAAGCCGTCGTGGCTGCCGGACCCGGTGGCGATCTTCACCGGTGTGGCGAAGGTCGCGGAAGCGGTCTTGTCGGGGCGCGGGCACGAGTCCGCGGGCGTACGTGCGCGGGCGTACGTCCGCGGGCGTACGTGCGCGTGTGTACGTCCTGACATGCACGGGGGCCGCCTCCGTCACCGGTGTGACGAGGGCGGCCCCGGGTGGTGTGCGAAGACGTCAGTCGCCGTTGCCGGGCGTCGGGGTCGTCTTCTGGATCTGCATCAGGAACTCGGCGTTCGACTTGGTCTGCTTCATCTTGTCGAGGAGCAGTTCGATCGCCTGCTGCTGGTCGAGGGCGTGCAGCACCCGGCGCAGCTTCCAGGTGATGGCCAGCTCCTCGCTGCCGAGCAGGATCTCCTCCTTGCGGGTGCCGGACGCGTCGACGTCCACCGCCGGGAAGATGCGCTTGTCGGCGAGCTTCCGGTCGAGCTTCAGCTCGGCGTTGCCGGTGCCCTTGAACTCCTCGAAGATGACCTCGTCCATGCGGGACCCGGTGTCCACCAGGGCGGTGGCGAGGATGGTCAGCGAACCGCCGTCCTCGATGTTGCGGGCCGCACCGAAGAAGCGCTTCGGCGGGTACAGGGCGGTCGAGTCGACACCACCGGACAGGATGCGGCCGGAGGCCGGGGCGGCGAGGTTGTACGCACGACCCAGACGCGTGATCGAGTCGAGCAGCACGACGACGTCGTGACCCAGCTCCACCAGACGCTTGGCGCGCTCGATGGCCAGCTCGGCGACCGTGGTGTGGTCCTCGGCCGGACGGTCGAAGGTCGAGGAGATGACCTCGCCCTTCACCGACCGCTGCATGTCGGTGACCTCTTCCGGACGCTCGTCGACCAGGACGACCATCAGGTGGCACTCGGGGTTGTTGTGCGTGATCGCGTTGGCGATCGCCTGCATGATCATGGTCTTGCCGGTCTTCGGCGGAGCCACGATCAGACCGCGCTGCCCCTTACCGATCGGCGCGACCAGGTCGATGATGCGGGTGGTGAGGACACCGGGGTCCGTCTCCAGGCGGAGGCGGTCCTGCGGGTACAGCGGCGTCAGCTTGTTGAACTCCGGCCGTCCGCGCCCGGATTCGGGTGCCATGCCGTTCTGGGAGTCCAGGCGGACCAGCGCGTTGAACTTCTCGCGGCGCTCGCCGTCCTTGGGCTGGCGCACCGCACCGGTGATGTGGTCGCCCTTGCGCAGGCCGTTCTTGCGGACCTGGGCGAGGGAGACGTACACGTCGTTGGGTCCGGGCAGGTAGCCGGAGGTCCGGATGAACGCGTAGTTGTCGAGGATGTCGAGGATGCCGGCGACCGGGATGAGGACGTCGTCCTCGTTGATCTGCGGCTCCTGGATCTCGTCGCGTCCGCGACGGCCCCGGCGGTCCCGGTAACGGCCGCGACGGCCGCGGCGGCCGCTCCCGTCGTCGTCGTAACCGTCGTCGTGCTGCTGACGGTCCTGGCGTCCGCCGCCCTGCTGCTGACGCTGCTGGCCGCCGCCCTGGTTCTGCTGGTCGTCGCCCTTGTTGCGGCGGTCGCGTCCGCGGTCGCCCCGGTCACCACGGTCACCACGGTCGCCCCGGTCCCGGCGGTCGCGACGACGGCCCTCGCCGCCCTCGCCGTCGGAACGGGCGTCGCCCTGGCCCTGCTGGTTTCCCTGGTTCCCCTGGTTCCCCTGCGACTGCTGCTGGGCCGACGCGTCGGCCTTCGACTCGCCGCCGCGGGTCTCGACGGCCACCGTCTCGGTGGCGGCGGACGGGCTGCCCGCGTCGGCGGTGGCCCGGCGACGACGACGCTCGGAGGGGGCGTCCTCACCGGCGGCGCCGGCCTGCTCGGCCGAGGCGTTGACCTTGGGAGACGGCTGACCGGGGATCTCGATCTGCTGCTGGTCGGCGGCCTTGTCGCCAGCCGCCTTGTCCGCCCTCTTCTCGGCCTTTTCGGCCTTCTCGGCCCTCTCGCTCTTGCCGGCCTTCTCCGCCTTCTCGGCGGATGCCTCGTCGCCCGTACGGGTCCGGGAGGTGCTGCGGCGCTTCGGCTTGGTCTCCCCTGCGCTGTCCGCGGTGGCGGGCGCGGCCTTGGCGGGGGCTCCCCCCGTGGCCTGCGCCTCCTTGATGACCTCGATCAGTTGGCTCTTGCGCATCCGCGCGGTGCCCTTGATGCCGAGGCCGGATGCGACCTGCTGCAACTCGGCCAGCACCATGCCCTCGAGGCCGGTACCGCGGCGCCGCCGGGAGCCGGCACCGCTGGCAGGCGCGGAGGCGTCCGTGGCGGGCGCGGCAGCGGTCTCCTCGACACGTGCGCCCATCAGATCGGTGGTGTCGCTCACGAAGGGTCCTTCCCTGGAGCGGACGTCGGCCTGTCTGGCTCGGCGACCGGTTGTGCTGTCCGGCTTCGGTCCTTGCTGTGTGAACCGTGCCGGGGCGGTGGTCCGCCTGAACGGCGGAAGAGATATCTGGTGATGGCGCTTCCCCCAGCCGTGGCACCCGGTGTCTGTGTCAGGCGGAGTGGTCGCACCGGTTCCGAAGCTCCCCCAGAGGGGGTACCCCCACCAGTGGGCCGCTCAGTGCCCGCGTCGGCCGTACTGATCACGTACGACATCCACTACACAATGCGGCTTGGGGGGCTCCCGGAAGAATGTCTGTCCCGGACGGGGACACGAGGCACCTCGCCATGGTGGGGTCGGGTGCAGACTTGAGGTTAACACTACCGGATCCAACAAACATTCCCCCTCTCGAAATCCGGCAACCGTCCGCGGCTAAATGTCGCCGGAGGCCGCCAGCGGCAGGACGCTCGCGCCCTGCTGGTCCAGGCTGAGCCGGTTGGCCGCCCAGTCCGTTCCGGCCAGCGCCTCGACCTTGTCGGCCGTGTCGGCGTCGGCCAGTGCCATCACCGTGGGTCCGGCGCCCGAGATCACCGCGGGGATGCCGTCGCCACGCAGCCGTTCCACCAGTGCCGTGCTCTCCGGCATGGCCGGCGCGCGGTACTCCTGGTGCAGGCGGTCCTCGGTGGCCGGCAGCAGCAGCTCGGGGCGCCTGGTGAGGGCCTCTACGAGCAGCGCGGCGCGGCCGGCGTTGGTGGCGGCGTCCACGTGCGGGACGCTGCGCGGGAGCAGTCCCCGCGCGGTCTGTGTCAGTACCGGCTTTCCGGGCACGAAAACCACCGGAACGATGGAATCGCAGGGCTCCATCCTGATGGCCCGGGCGGCTCCGGACTCCATCCAGGACAGGGTGAAGCCGCCCAGCAGACAGGCCGCCACATTGTCGGGGTGGCCCTCGATCTCGGTGGCGAGGTCGAGCACCGCGGCGTCGTCGAGACGGGACTCGCCGCCTATGGTCACCGCGCGCGCGGCGACGATGCCGGCGCAGATGGCGGCGGAGGAGGAGCCGAGGCCCCGGCCGTGCGGGATGCGGTTGGCGCAGACGATCTCCAGGCCGCGCGGCTGCCCGCCCAGGAGGTCGAAGGCGGTGCGCAGGGAGTGCACGAGAAGGTGCTTCTCGTCGCGCGGCAGCGTCTCGCTGCCCTCCCCCGCGATGTCGATGTGCAGCCCGGAGTCGGCCACCCGGACGACCACGTCGTCGTACAGACCCAGCGCGAGGCCGAGGGCGTCGAAGCCCGGGCCGAGGTTGGCGCTGGTGGCGGGGACGCGCACCCTGACGGCGGCGGCGCGGAACGCTGGACCGGCCATCTCTCGATGACTCTCCTTGAGCTGCGTGACTGTACGAATGACGTTGATGACGTTCGATGACGTACGGAACCCTGGGACTCGCCGCTGCCTGCCCAACGACCAGCCGCTGCCGACCGCGCTGTGCGGCCGCCCTTCGACCGCGGAGACGGCGCGGCACCGCGGCATATGCGGCAGGCGGGTTCGGTACAGCTTATCGAAGGATGCTTCTGTGGCGACATAGGGCGCACAGGAGGCGCACGATGCGTGTCGTAAGCCCCCTGTGCACCCCCTATAAATGACTTTCCCGGCTGCGCGTCGCTTACGCCCCCATACGCTGGGCACATAAGTGCTGCGAGGCCGCTCAGATCAGGCCGAGCCGCTCGGCCGCAGTCGCCGCGTCGACCGGGACGGTGACCGGCTGCGGGGCGCCGGCGACGGCCCAGTCCGGGTCCTTGAGACCGTTGCCGGTGACGGTGCACACGATGCGCTGCCCCGGGTCCACCCTGCCCTGCTCGGCGGCCTTCAGCAGACCGGCCACCGATGCGGCGGACGCGGGCTCCACGAAGACGCCCTCCTGGGAGGCCAACAGCCGGTAGGCGCGCAGAATCTCACGGTCCGTCACCTCGTCGATGGCGCCGCCCGACTCGTCCCGTGCGGCGAGCGCGAAGTCCCACGAGGCGGGGTTGCCGATCCGGATGGCGGTGGCGATGGTCGACGGGTCCTTGACGACCTCGCCGCGCACGATCGGGGCGCTGCCGGAGGCCTGGAACCCCCACATGCGCGGCGTCCTCGTGGCGACCTTGTCGGCGGCGTACTCCTTGTAACCCTTCCAGTACGCGGTGATGTTGCCCGCGTTGCCGACCGGCAGGACGTGGATGTCGGGCGCGTCACCGAGCATGTCCACGATCTCGAAGGCGGCCGTCTTCTGCCCCTCGATACGCGCCGGGTTGACCGAATTGACCAGCGCCACCGGGTAGTTGTCGCTGAGCGCGCGGGCCAGCGTGAGGCAGTCGTCGAAGTTGCCGTCGACCTGGAGGATCTTCGCGCCGTGCACGAGGGCCTGGCCCATCTTGCCGAGCGCGATCTTGCCCTGCGGCACGAGCACGGCGGACACCATGCCCGCGCGTACGCCGTAAGCGGCGGCGGAGGCGGAGGTGTTGCCGGTGGACGCGCAGATGACGGCCTGCGCGCCCTCCTCCTTGGCCTTGCTGATGGCCATGGTCATGCCGCGGTCCTTGAAGGACCCCGTCGGGTTCGCCCCCTCGACCTTGAGGTGGACCTCGCAGCCCGTGCGCTCGGAGAGCACCTGCGCGGGCACGAGCGGCGTGCCGCCCTCGCGGAGCGTCACGACGGGCGTGCTGTCGGAGACGGGCAGCCGGTCCCGGTACTCCTCGATGATTCCGCGCCATTGGTGGGTCATTGCTGGTTACTCTCCTTCAACCCGCATGATGCTGGCGACACCCCGCACGGTGTCGAGCTTGCGCAGCGCCTCGACGGTACCGCCGAGGGCGGCGTCGGACGCGCGGTGGGTGACGACGACGAGGGAGGCCTCGCCGTCCTTGCCGGACTGCCGCACGGTGTCGATGGAGACACCGTGCTCCGCGAACACGGTCGCGACCTGGGCGAGCACGCCCGGTTTGTCGGCCACGTCGAGGCTGATGTGGTACCGCGTGACGACCTCGCCCATCGGCGAGACGGGCAGTGCGGCGTACGCGGACTCACCGGGTCCGGTCGCCCCGCCCAGCCGGTTGCGGCAGACGGCCACCAGGTCGCCGAGCACGGCGGAGGCGGTCGGCGGACCGCCGGCGCCGGGCCCGTAGAACATGAGCTGCCCGGCCGCCTCGGACTCGACGAAGACGGCGTTGTAGGCCTCGCGCACATTGGCCAGCGGATGGCTGAGCGGAATCATCGCGGGATGCACACGCGCGGTGACCGATCCCCCCTCCGCCGCCCGCTCACAGATGGCGAGGAGCTTGATGGTGCAGCCCATCTCCCTGGCGGAGGCGAAGTCGGCGGCGGTGACCTCGGTCATGCCCTCGCGGTAGACGTCGTCGAGACGCACGCGCGTGTGGAAGGCGATCCCGGCGAGGATGGCGGCCTTGGCGGCGGCGTCGAAGCCCTCGACGTCGGCGGTCGGGTCGGCCTCCGCGTATCCGAGGGCGGTGGCCTCGTCGAGCGCCTCCTGGTACCCGGCCCCCGTCGTGTCCATCGCGTCGAGGATGAAGTTGGTCGTCCCGTTGACGATGCCGAGCACCCGGTCGACCTTGTCGCCGGCGAGGGACTCGCGCAGCGGCCGGATCAGCGGGATGGCACCGGCGACGGCGGCCTCGTAGTACAGGTCCTTGTCGTGCTCGTCGGCGGCGGCGTGCAGGGCGGCGCCGTCCTGGGCGAGGAGGGCCTTGTTGGCGGAGACGACGGAGGCGCCGTGCTCGAAGGCGGTGGTGATGAGTGTGCGGGCCGGCTCGATCCCCCCGATCACCTCCACCACGACGTCAATGTCCCCGCGCTTGACGAGGGCGGTGGCGTCGGTGGTGACGAGGGCGGGATCGATCCCTTCCCGCACCTTGTCGGGCCGCCGTACGGCCACGCCCGCGAGCTCCACCGGGGCCCCGATCCGGGCGGCGAGGTCGGCGGCGTGCGTCGTCATGATGCGCGCCACCTCTGAGCCGACTACCCCACAGCCCAGCAGCGCCACCTTCAGCGGACGCGTACGCATCATCCGACCTCGTTTCCTCATACCGTCTACGGTTGGACCAGTCTCACGCACCGGACGGGATTTTCTGCCTTTCGTCCGGATCGTGAGACATCTATTTCATTTTCAGAGGGGTGCAGGACGAGAGATCTTGCACTCCGTCACCCCACGTCGAGGCGCAGCAGGTCCTCCTCGGTCTCGCGCCGGACGACGACCCGCGCCGCACCGTCCCGCACGGAGACCACCGGCGGCCGCAGCACGTGGTTGTAGTTGCTGGCCATGGAACGGCAGTACGCCCCGGTCGCGGGTACGGCAATGAGGTCACCGGGTGCCAGGTCGCCCGGCAGGAAGGCGTCCTTGACCACGATGTCCCCGCTCTCGCAGTGCTTGCCGACCACGCGCACCAGCATCGGTTCGGCGTCGGAGGTGCGGGAGACGAGGGCGACGCTGTACTCGGCGTCGTACAGCGCGGTCCGGATGTTGTCCGACATGCCGCCGTCCACGGAGACGTACGTCCGCAGCCCGTCGAGGGGCTTGACGGTGCCGACCTCGTACAGCGTGAAGGCGGTGGGGCCGACGATGGCCCGCCCGGGCTCGACGGAGATACGAGGCGTCCGCAGCCGGGCGCCCTCGCACTCCCGCGTGACGATCTCGGTCAGCGCCTTGGCGATCTCGTGCGGTTCGCGGGGGTCGTCGTCGCTGGTGTAGGCGATCCCGAGCCCGCCGCCGAGGTCGATCTCGGGCAGCTCGACCCCGTGCTCGTCGCGGATGTCCTTGAGCAGCCCCACGACCCGGTGCGCGGCGACTTCGAAGCCCGACATGTCGAAGATCTGCGACCCGATGTGGGAGTGGATCCCGATGACCTCGAGCCCGTCGAGCTGCAGGGCCCGCCGCACGGCTTCGGCGGCCTGCCCGTCGGCGAGCGGAATCCCGAACTTCTGGTCCTCGTGCGCGGTGGCGATGAACTCGTGCGTGTGCGCCTCGACCCCGACGGTGATCCGGATCTGCACCCGCTGCCGCTTGCCCAGCGACTGGGCGATGTGCGCGACCCGCACGATCTCCTGGAACGAATCGAGCACGATCCGCCCGACCCCGGCGCGGACGGCGCGCTCGATCTCCTGGGGCGACTTGTTGTTCCCGTGGAAGGCGATGCGCTCGGCGGGCATCCCGGCGGAGAGGGCGGTGGCCAGCTCTCCCCCGGAACACACATCCAGGTTCAGCCCCTCCTCGTCCAGCCACCGCACGACGGCCCGCGACAGGAAGGCCTTGCCCGCGTAGAAGACGTCGGCGTCGGCCCCGAAGGCGGTGCGCCAGGCCCGCGCCCGGTCCCGGAAGTCGGCCTCGTCGAGGATGTACGCGGGCGTCCCGTACTCCTCGGCGAGCTGCGTGACGGCGATCCCGCCGACGGTGACGACCCCGTCCGCGTCCCGCCCGACGGTGTGGGCCCACACCTTGGGATCGAGGGCGTTCAGGTCGGCCGCCGGAGCGGCGTAGTGCCCCTCGGGCAGGACATCGGCGTGGCGGGGCCCGGCGGGGTGTGCGGAACGGCTCATGGCGTCTTCTGTGCTCTCTCAGAGGTGGTCGGGTGCGTCGATACCGAGGAGGGACAGGCCGCCGGCCAGCACCGCCCCGACGGCTTCGGCGAGAGCCAGCCGGGCTCGGTGGGCGGCCGAGGGTTTCTCCCCACCGCGCGGCAGCACGGTGAGCAGGAAGGGCAGCGCGGCATCGGCGACGGCGACGAGGTGCCGGGCGAGCCGGTCGGGGGCGCGGTGGTCCGCGGCGGCGGCGAGGACACGGGGGTGGTCGGCGAGGCCGGCGAGAAGGCCCTGCTCGGCACCGGTACCGGTACGTGCGCCTGCGCCGTTACTGGTGCCGGTACTGGCACTGGCACTGGTGCAAGTACTGGCGCTGGTGCTGGTCCCCGGGTCGGCGGCGAATCCGAGATCGGCGGCGTTGTGGGAGAGGGCGCGGGTGCGGGCGTGGGCGTACCGGACGCGGAAGAGCGGGTTGCTCTCGCGCTGGACGAGGTGCTCCTCGCCGATCCGGGGCCGGTCGTGGGCGGCGGGGTGGAGCAGGGCCCAGCGGCCTGCGTCATGGCCGAGGGGCAGGGGGTCGGCCGGGGCGGGCACGGGCCGGACGTTGACGGGCAGCTCGGCGGGCGCGGGGCCGACGGCGTCGACCCGCACGCCGAGGACGGTGGTCCACGCGGGGTCGAAGGCCTCTGCGGTGACCCGCACCAGGGCTCCCTGGGAGCGCAGGACGCGGGCGGCGGCCTCGGCGACGACCACGGCACGGAGGTCGTGGGGGCAGTGCAGTTGCACGATGCGACCGTCGGCCCGGTCGGCGTACCCGTACCGGTCCCCGCACCCCAGTACCTCGGCGACGAGCCCACCGTAGGCGGCCCGATCGAGGCTGATGTTGAGAAACCCGGGCCCGGTGAGGACGACGTCGGCGATGCCGCCGGCACCGACGAGATGGGGCCGCAGGACCTCGGCCACCCGACGCGACGTCTGTCCGGCCGGCCGGGCGAGCTGAAGGGCGATGTTGGTGGCGTAGTCGCCGCACCCCCCGGGCCCCGGCGGCGTGACCACGGCCCGCGTCGGCACGGCCACACTCAGCTCCCCCGCGTCGACGGCGCGACGCACCGCGTGCAGCACGGTACGGGAGAGCTCTACGGGGGTCACGGGTCAAGCGTATGGGAGGAGGGGGGTGGGTATGCGAACCGGTTTGTGGACGATCCCGGGATGTGGACGGGAACACCGCGGAGCCTGCCCGACGCTCACGCCTGCGCGGTCGACTCGTTCTCCCCCGCGCGACCGAGAACCCTCGGCAGGGAGACCCCGGAAGCCGGGCCGGACGCGGCAGCGGAGGCCGCCCCGACCCCGCGGACCTTCCGCTCGACCAACTGCCGTACGAGACCGATGAGCTCGGCGGGCTCGAACGGCTTGGAGAGGAAGGCATCGGCCCCCGCGGCGAACCCCGCGTCGACCTCGTACGGCGTACAAGCACTGACGATCGCGATCGGCAGACCCCGGGTACGCGAATCGGCACGCAGCCGGGCGGCGGTCCTGAGCCCGTCGAGCCGAGGCATGACCACGTCCAGCGTGACGACGTCGGGCCGCACCTGATGGACGACATCCAGACACTCGACACCATCGCCCGCGGTCACGACCTCGAAGCCCTCCAGCTCGAGATTGACCCTGATCAACTGCCGGATGACCTTGTTGTCGTCCACAACAAGAACCCGGCCGGACGCCCTAGGCACAACTCGAGAGTAGGTCGGGACCGGCCACCGCGTCCGGGTTTTCCCCACTTCCACCCCGTGCGGGGGACAACGCTCCTCGGCCACCCCCGGGACAGGCGGCACGACCCGCGAAAACCCGTTCCTGACCACCCCGGGCAAGCTGGTAGTGTTCTACCCGTCGCCGCGAGCAACATCACCGCGACGGACACGCCCCCGTAGCTCAGGGGATAGAGCAACGGCCTCCGGAGCCGTGTGCGCAGGTTCGAATCCTGCCGGGGGCACTTCGCAGGAAGTGCCCAAGACCCCGCCATCAGCGAGTTCGCTGAGAACGGGGTCTTCGCGTATGTGCAGGCGGGTGCGGTCGGAAGCAGCCGTTTGTCAGTGATCACGTTGTAATGGCGTGTTGATCTTGGAGTGCTTCGCAGCAGGTCAGCGTGTGTGCCGCAGGCTCTCGGAATGGCTCCGCGGACAGGCGGAAACCCCGGATCTCTCCGGGGTTTCCGTGGGTTGATTGTGTCGCGCGTCGACTCCAGGCGTCCCTAGGCGTCGTCCTCCCCCGAGCCCTTGCATGATCCGGTCGTTCATCTCCTGCTCCTGGCCGTCGATGCACTTGGCGTAGATCTTCAGGAGGACGTCCACCGAGTGGCCCGCGCGAGCGGCGACCTCCGGTGCCGGCACTCCCGAGTTGAGCCACTGGGAGACGCCCGCGTGACGGAGGTCGTACGGCCGGAAGGCCATGACCGAGGACACCTGATGCGGGACGAGCGCCAGTTCACGGGCTTGCTTCCAGGCTCGCGAGTACGACGAGGCCGCGATCACGTTGCCCCGCTCGCTGGAGAACAGCCGTCCGTCCTCCGCGGTACCGAACTCCTTCAGGTGGTCGCGGAGCAGCCGCACGAGCGGCGGCGGAATCGGCACGATGCGTACCTCACCCTGGGACCGCTGCTTCAGCCCGCGTCGATCGTGCGCCTCGCCCGAGTCGGTCCAAGCCTTACCGGCCGTGGGCCGTGTCTCCGCCAGTTCGATGCGGCCCCAGCCTTTCGCCGGCAGCGTGCAGTCGGAGCGGCGAAGGCCGAGCGCCTCGCCCGGCCGCATGGCCGCGTAGTACAGGCACCCGAACAAGGCGGCCCGCCTACGGCGAGCCGCGTGCGACCCGTCCCCCGGCCGGGCCTGCGCTCCTGTCTACGCCCTGCTCCAGCCCGGCCGGCGCCCGTATCGCGAGCACAGCGATCAGCCACCTGAGAAGAGGTACGTCGTGGCTGGGGCGGTCGGCTCCGCGATTTTAGGCAGCCACTTTGGCGCGAGCCTCGAAGATCATGGCCCCAACGTCGTGCTTTACCGGGCAGGTCCACAGACTGCCCGACGCGCCTAAAGCTTGCGGGGCCATGATCACTCGCGCCAAAGCAGCTCCAGCCCAAAATCGCTCCGCCTCCCTCGAATGTGACCAACCAGCTCTTAAGGGATTAGACACCACAAAAGCCTACTTCTTCGCCATTCACTTGACTTTGACACACTGCTTCCTTTGGGGATCAAAGGCAAGATACTGTCTCCCGGTGACAGAAGAGGGCGCGCAAGAGGCGGAGCGCAGAAAAGCGATCGAGACAGAGCTAAAGCGACTCGAAGAGAGCGCTATGTATAGCTCGCAAATGCAGTTTGAGCAAACGAAACAATGGAGGGGGGTAAACCTTCTTCTGGGACTACCCGCGAGCCTACTTGCCGCCATTGCAGGGACTGCCGCACTAGTAAACACAGGAGGACGAATAGTTGCGGGAGTAGTAGCGCTTACCTCCGCAGGATTCGGTGCCACTCTTACCACGGTCAACGCATCACACCGAATGAATCAGGCGACTGCCGCTGCGAATGCATATTTAGAAATCCAGACAGCAGCACGCCAAGCGCGAACGATAGACCTGCCGTACCTATCGATTGAGGAAGCGAGAAACCTCCTTGCGGAGCTGACCGCACGTCGCGACGAGCAAAATAAGACTGCCGAGCCACCCAATAGGAGATCCTACAAAAAAGCTCAAAAAAACATCAATTCTGGCGGCCAAGCCTACGCTATTGATGAAACGAGATCACCCGAGGAGTAACTATGACACTGTCTGTCGCTCAAGGATTCTCCATTTTTCTGGACAGACTTATCCCTCTCCAATCCCAGCGAACGGCGACAGCTAGGCATCGAGCAAGCGTCGAAACATCGCTGCGAAATGCACTGTCAGTAAATCTCTTCCGAGAAACTGGCTCATTTACACACGGAACAGGCGTGCGCAACCATGCAGACGTGGACCTACTGGTCAGTCTCAAGGGAGCTAGGCCGGGTAGTTCGGACACGGCACTTTCCTGGGTCCGTAGCGCGCTGGCGGCCAGCTTCCCGACCACAGTAGTCCGAACTAGTCGTCCAGCCATCGTTATCGAATTCGCCAACGGGGATGAGACGTGGGAGGTGATTCCTGGATTCATTACGAATCGCGGCCCCTCAGATGTGTCCGTTTACGACATTCCGGGACCGTCAACAGGATGGATTGACTCAGCCCCCACAGCGCACTTGAAGTATGTGACAGAGGTGAACGCAGAGCCCAAAATTTCAGGAGGCGCAAAGAAGCTAGCCCGCCTCGCAAAGGCCTGGAAGTACTACAATAACGTCCCGATCTCCTCTTTCTATTTGGAGATGAGGGCCGCTAAGTACCTATCTGGAGATTCCCTATTTGACCCCATGATGGATATCTGTCTATACCTAGAACATCTGAAAAAAATCGGACTCACTTCAATGCAAGATCCCAAAGGAGCTTCCGGCAAGTTCTATGCCTGCTCCACCACCGCCAAGGCCGAAGATGCCCTGTCAAAGCTTTCCACAGCTGCGACAAGAGCCAGGAAGGCATTAAATGCCACCGACTCTGGGGACGCCGGTACCGCATTCCGTAACCTAGATTTGCTGTTCGGTGGACATTTTCCCGCTCGCTGAATGCGGTTGCAGAGTAACGCTAGCTTGAGGCACCGATTACACAAGCATGCAGGCTGTATGCCTCGCAGCCATTGGCAGCTGCTCAGCTGGATCTTCCGTTCCGGGTGCTTCAGTCGGGAGCACGTGTTCCACGCAGGCCTCCGGCCTAGCGGCCGACGACTCACGCCGTCCCGATGTGTGCTGAGGTGCTCCTGGCCAGCCTATCTGCAGTGAGAGATGAAGACGCCGGTTCCCTAGTACGCACCGTCAGCGATGCTCTGATCCCCACTGCAGGTTCGAAGTGGAGGCGGCCAGAGCTGCGACCCAGTACTGTGCCGCTGTGAGATGTCTACTGTCTTCAAGTGAGTACGCCTCGGACGCAGTGCCTGAAGCCCTCGCCGTCGCAGGGATTGAGTTTGTACGCAGTAAGGACCTCCGTGCGGATTGGCTTACGGAGGATGTCGCCGACATCGACTTCCTATGTGCAGTGCTAGATGGAACAGGGCGAGACGAGCCGCCAGCCATCTATCTTGAGATCGGTGTCGCACTTGGCCGCGAGCTACCTGTCTTGATCATCGCTGAACCGAACAGGCGAATTCCACTCGCTATCGCAGGACTTCAGAAGGTCGAGGTAGATCTAAGACACACTGAAGCCATCGCGTACCACCTTCACAGTTTTACTTCCGCGCTCGACTCTCGTAGGCCATTCAAACGGGAATTTAGTCGCGCACTGAAACCTGCGAAGGGAACGTCAGAACGATTTCGGGCCCAACTAGAAGCCCTTTCTCTCGAACCCAATAACTGGGGAACAAACCTTAGTGGATTGGGTTACGAATATGAGCGTATCGTCTACAACGTTCTCTCATCTGCGGGCGCCGAATCCTCATCTTCGCGCACAGACGAGGGATTCGATCTAGCGGCCTGGATCGATCGCGCTAGCGAGATCTTGGGTGGGCCCATCCTGATTCAGTGCAAGATCGCCGCCAAAATTGACAGGAAAGCTCTCGCAATGGCGGCCGAAAAATTTGCACGCACGCTTGGATCCCGTTCGGTGAAATTTGGGATCATCATCTATCACGGCCTGGATAATCCACGGTACAAAGCCCATTTCCATACCTCCTATCCCGTGTGGGCTCTCTCTGCTTCCGAATTGATCGACATGATGGAGCAGGGCTCACTAAGTGACGCGATCATCACGTTTCGGAACGAGTTGATGCATCGGCAGGGATCATGAATGACCTTCAGCTTGTGACACTCATGGGTCTGCTCGATACTGCCGAGGATATGGCCAACACAACAGCGGCGCGCGGTCGGTCTTATGAGGATGCCCTCGATCACGCCATGAGCCGTATATCCGGCTGTCAAGTGCAGCGCAATAGCCTGAACGAGTTCAAGTCTGAAGAGGTTGATCTCTCTGTGAGTAACTACAGGGAGATGGACGGCCTACGGATGCTGCCAGAGATTTTCTTGGTGGAATGCAAGAATTGGAGCAAACCGGTTGATTCCATGGCTGTGGCCTTCTTTGCCAGCAAGATCCGACATCGCGGGTGCAGTCTCGGGGTTCTGGTAGCGGCTCGAGGCGTGACTGGAGATCCCGTCGAGCGGACCGCTGCGCTCCACCAGGCCGGTCAATCGCTGGCCGAAGGAATCAAGATTCTGCTGATTACCACCAAGGACCTCAGGGAGCTACAAACCATCTCCGATCTAGTCAGCCTGCTGCATCGCAGGTTTCTCGACCTACATGCCGCAGGAACGATGACTCTTGCCTGATCGGTAGTTTCGTGGCTGTTTTAAGTGACGCCAGGAGTCGACGCAACCTGCGTAGCCGCCCCAAAAACTCGAGTGGACAAGGTCTTCACTTGCCCTTGGCGGGAGCGGGGTGTGGTGCGCGGCCGGCTCTTACTTAGCCATAGGCATTGACAAGGCGCTCCAACGTACATCGCGTTCGCCGACTTGTACGCCCCTTGACCCGCACCACAACCGCACCAGATCGAGCGGGGAACAACGGGGTCACACGGTGAAATCAGCCGGGCCCGACGAGGGCTGATGTCTCCCACGGTCTGCCGTTCGTCCGGGCTGCGGCGCTGAGGCGCCGGTCCCGGCCGAGCGGCAGGCCGACCAAGTGTGTCGGAATAGCGACGGGCCCCATACGGCACCACTCGCAGAAGGTTGCCGTATGGGGCCCAGCACAGTTGACCGCGGGAGCACGCTCAGACCACGGTCAACTGTGTTCAGGGAGCGGATCAGGCCGCAGGTGTTTCCCGGCGAGTGGTCGGTGTCGTTCCGGCCACCACGCCATGCAGCTCTGCTTGCAGTCCTGCCGCGATCAGGCCCGCGAGCAGTTCGGCCGCTTCAGGCCGGACGGTCCCGAGGTGCACCAGTCCGTCACCGGCGACGTTCACGTCCGCCACCAGGCCGGGGAAGTCGGAGTCCAGCCCAAGTAGCACAAGCTGATCGGCCAGGGCGCCGGCACCTCGCCGGGCTGTGTTCCAACCGCGGACGTAGGGCACGTCAGGAGCTAAGTTCTCCGCTCGTTTGGCCACCACTCCTCGCCGATCGGTCATCGTGTCAGTTCCTTCCCTCGGGTTCTTGGACGGTGGTTGGGGCACGGCCGATGTCGGTGCGGTCTCTGCCGAATCCGCTCGCCAGCGCCAGGCGGAGGAGTTCTGCGAGGCGTTCGGCCGTCTCGGGCGACACCCGACCCAGCTCGACGAGGCCATGTCCGAAGGCGTTCAACTCGGCGCGCAGGTAGGGGAAGTCCTTCTCCAGGCCCGCCCGGACGAGGGTGTCTCGCAACGCGGTGGTCGCGTTGCGGGCCACGTACCAGCCGTCGCTGTCGAGGGGCGACCACGCGGCAGCGTCTCGGCCGCCGGTCGGCTCGTTCGGCATCAGCGGTCTGTCTCCTCGGGAAGGGCAGCGACAGCCTCGTACGGGGTGGGGTACATCTCGTCGAAGCGATCGATCCTGGCGAGGAGTTCTCCGGACGCGACCAGCGCGGTTGCGAGGGCAACCGGGCGTAGGGGGTTTGCCTCCGGTCGGCGCGTGGGGGCGCAGAGCCACTGGTAGCGGTCGTCGGACAGAGGAGTGGGGCCGGGTACGACGACCGCGCTGCCGTCGCCGAGGTAGCGGAACGGCGGTGGAGACGACGTTTCCCGTCCGAGGTAGAACGTGAAGGTCTCGCGGCTGTCCGAGCCGAGGAAGAAGCCGACCCGTTGGGCCTTGCGATCGGCGACCGATGGCCCGAAAGGCATTCCGCTGCGCTGGAGACGGTCGAACATCTCCAGCCCGAGACGCTCTTCCACGCTCAGCACGTCGAAGAGGCGGCCGGTCGGCACCAGACTGGGCCTGCGGGGATCGTCCGCCCAGATCTCCCGGCGCAGGGCCGGGTCGTCCGTGGCTTCGGACAGCCATTCCATGCCGCGCCTGGTCATCCTTTGCACGTCGTCTCACCCTCAGTCGGAGTACCTTGCGGCCCGATGCCGCCGTGCCTCCAGACTCATGGCCCGGTACGTGGCCTGGGCAGATGACGAGGGGTGACGGGGGATGACACCTCCACACACGTCACGTCATCCCCCGTCAGGTCGGCAGGTGCAAACGATCTCCGATTACTGTCTGCAAGATGCGATCACCAGCGCGTACATTCGGTCGGACAGGTCGAGTTGCCACGCCGGCGCATGCGCACGGGAGTGAAGGGTCACGTCTCCATGAAGCCGACCAGTGCCCGCTTACGAGAGGCTCGCACCAGTCGGGGCTGGAGCCAGCCGCGGCTGGTCAGGGAACTGCGTCGAGTAGCCGGGCAACGTGGGCATCAGTTGCCATCGGACACCAGCGTGAAGCGCCGCATTGCCAGTTGGGAGAACGGCCACAGCTCGCCGGACGACTTCTATGGTCCCCTGCTCTGCGATGTCTTCGCGGTGGGTGCGGCGGAGCTGGGTCTGAGTGTCGGGGAAACGAAGGACGCTCCTGTACTCGACGCTGCGTATCCCGCCAGCCCGGACGACGCCATTCAGACGGTCAGCCAACTGTGGCGTGCGGATCTCAACCGGTACGATCCTCTGATCTCGGCGGAGCCGTCCGAGCCGGCGTGGAACGAGGCTTCCTTGCGGTGGCTGGTCGCGCCGGAGCCGGGCATCCCTCGCCCACGCACCGAGGGAACACGCGTCGGTCTTCGTGACGTGACCGCCGTCAAGACCACAGCCGACATGTTCGCGCAGCTCGACGACCAGTTCGGCGGAGACCACGCGCGGCACTCGGTAATCCAGTACCTCAGCAACGACGTGGCGCCACTGCTGCGCGGCCGGTATACCGAGCAGGTAGGCCGAGCCCTCTTCTCCACCGTCGCGGAAGCCACCCTGCTGGCTGGTTGGATGTCGTACGACGCCTGTCACCATGGGCTCGCCCAGCGGTACTTTCTCCAGGCACTCCGACTCGCCCAGGACGCCAACGACCGCCGGTTAGCGGGCAGCATCCTGTCAGCGATGAGTCATCAGGCAACGTTCCTGGGGCGGTACACCCAGGCCGCCACTCTCGCCCGTGCGGCGCTCATGGGCATTTCCGCCGTGGCCACGCCGACGTTGCGGGCTCAGTTCCATGCGATGGAAGCCCGCGCCCTCGCCCGTACCGGCGACGTCGCCGCCTGCGAGGCTTCGCTAAACGCTGCGACCAGGGCCCTTGAGAGCCGGAACAGCGGAGACGAGCCGGAATGGATCAGCTACTTCGACGCGGCAGAGCTTGCCGCGGAGGCCGCCCACTGCTTCCGTGACGTCAACAGGGCTTGCCATGCGGTAACCCATGCCGAAAACGCGATGAGCGGCAGCCACGTGCGAAGCGACTTCTTCGCCACCATGGTCCTCGCCGACGCCCACCTACGAGCCGGGGACGTCGAAGAGGCGTGCCGCGTGGCCCTCGATGCGCTTGACTTGGGGGAGCAGCTCAAGTCGGCCCGGTGCGTCAGTTATCTCGCCGAGTTCGGGCAGAACCTCTCCCGGGTGGAAGGCACAGCCACCCGGGATTTCCACCAGGTAGCAGCGGAGCACCGGCTGTGGCAGGCGACGGGCAGGGTGGCCAGCGCCTGAAGAGACACTGGACAGCAGGCAGGCAGTCACCCGGACCGGCAACGCCCCTCAGAAGGGCCGCCAGTCCTTCCGGCTTCCGCCCGTCCGCAGAGCGCGCAGACGCCGGCCGAACTCATCCGCGGAGCGCTCGCTGGTAGCTACCTGGTGGCCGAGCCACGCCACCATCATCAGCTCTCGCAGGTCGGCCAGGGTCTCGTAGCCAGGCCAGTTCATCAAGTCGAAGCCGTACCGGTGGACGAACTCCGCGTACTCCGCTTTCGAGTGCCAGCCGTAGCGGTCGTAGTAGAGCGCCGTCAGGATCAGGTCCCACTCGCGTGGGGCGAGTGTGAGGCCGTCCAGGTCGATGAAGACCGCGTGGCCGTCCCGGTGGCGGAGGACGTTCCCGACGTTGGCGTCTCCGTGGATCATCCCGAAGGGGAGAACGAAGTCCAGGCGGTCGTAATCCTTGGCGAGACCAGCCGCTCGCGCCTCCAGGAACTCGCGGTCATCCCCCGCGATGCCGTCCAGCCCGTCGAGGGACGCCGTCAGCTTGGCCAGCGGATCGAAGTACGGCAGGCGGAGGGACTCCGGCTCTTCGAGCCAGTGGAAGCGGCGCAGCAGGTCGGCCAGTTCGCCGACGGTGGCGTACTCCTCGTTCTCCTGGACGCTCTCCCAGAAGGTCACCACTCGGCCGCTGACGACTAGCGGCTGAGCAACACGCGCCGGCACGCGCGTGGCCTGGAAGTTCTCCGTCTCCAGCCAGCGTGCCACCTTCACCGCCCGGTCCATCTCGGCGCGAACCGACGGATCACGTGCGATACGCACGATGACGGGGGACGAGAGCAGGCGGTACACCGCGTTCGACCCCAGGCGCAGCAACTCGGCTCCATTGGAGTCGAGTCCGGCCGACGAGCAGGCCTCTCGAAGGACGGGGGCCAGTGTCTCCGCGGTGAACTCCGCGCTGTTGCCGCCCGCTCCCCCGCTGCTGCCCGAGATCATGCTTCGACGATACGGCCCGGACCCACCGCCTGACAGGTCGCCCGCGTAATAAGGACGTGATGATCTTGCTCAGGCTGCAGCCAAAAGGAGGCTCCGCCGCAGGTCAGGGCACGGGGCGCCGCTCGTACTCACCTGGCCTCCGGAGCCGTGTGCGCAGGTTCGAATCCTGCCGGGGGCACACTGTGCAAGTGTGCCAAGACCTCACCACCAGCAGAGATGCTGACGGTGAGGTCTTTTGTTGTGCGCAGGCGGATGCCGCCGGGGGCAGCCGTTTGCCAGTGGACCGCGTTGACCTTCCTGCCGTCGCCGCACTTCGGGCGCTCTTCGACGACTGCGCCGCCCGTTACGACCGTCTCCCGTCGGCCGGTCTCATCGCAGAAGCAGCGGCCCAGCTCAGCCGTATTGGCCAGCTTGCCGCCGGTTCCGCCCGCGGGCGCGCCCAAAGGGAACTGCACGCGCTGCACGCCGACGCATGCACTCTCATGGGGCAGTTGGTCTGGGACGCCTCACAGCGCCGTGACCACACCACCGCCAAGACGTACTACGAGCAAAGCGCCGACCTCGCCCGCCACCTGCGGGACGCCACTCTCGAAGCACACGCGCTCCTGCGCACCTGCTACGTCGCGCTGTACGGCGCACAGGACGCGCAGGCCGGGCTCGCCCTTGCCGAGCAAGCAGCCGAAACAGCCGCGCGCACAAGCCCTGCTCTCTCCGGCCTGGCGCTCCTGCACGTGGCCGAGGCACACGCCATGCTGTGGTCGGCCTCGGACTGCGAACGCGCGCTCTCCAGCGCAGAACGCCGACTCGACCACGCGCACAGCGGCGACGCTGCCGCCGACCTGGTATCGCCCACCCAGTTCGGTCGCCTCGCAGGCAACCTGCTACCTCTCGCTCGGAGATCACCAGCGCGCCGAATGCCTGCTGGCCAGCACGGCAGAGAAGTTACGGGACAGACGAAAGTCACGCGCGATCGTGCTGGGGAACCTTACGCTCGCCCGTATCCGTCAACGGGACGTCGAGGCCGGGGTGGCCAGCCTCACCGAAGCCATCGCCGAACTCGAAACCACACGTGGAGGCGGCGGCCTGAATCATGTCTTCGGAGCCGCCCGCGAACTGCGCCCCTGGAGACAGGAACCGATCGTCGCAGAGGTCCACGACAGACTGCTGGCCCTGATGACGGCAGCGTAGGAGAGAGAAGGAGACACGGTGGCAGCCAATCCCCTGGACCGCGCCAAGCAGGCGGTACGCACGCGGGTCTGGGACGCCCTGACCACCGCCGACGCCGTCCACGACCCTTCCGTTCACGGTCGCATCCCCAACTTCAAGGGCGCCGAGGGAGCCGCGGCCCGCCTCACGAAGCTTCCGGTCTGGCAGCGGGCGGGTGTCGTCAAGTCCGTGCCGGACAAGGCCCAACTACCGGTCCGGGCAGCGGCCCTGGTGGCGGGCAAGGTCGTGTACATGGCGGTGCCGAAGCTGGCCACCACCAAGCCCTTCTACCTCCTCGATCCGACTGCCCTCACCATCCCGCCCACGGAGGCCGCAGCCAGCCGCACCGCCGCCATGATCGCCCCCACGGTCGAAGTCGACGCCCTGCGACCACTGGACCTGATCATTCTCGGCAGCGTCGCCGTCAACCGCGACGGCGCCCGCATCGGCAAAGGCGCCGGCTACTCCGACATCGAGTTCGCCCTCCTCACCGAGGCCGGCTTGGTGACACCGAAGACTGTCGTGGTCACGACCGTCCACGAGCTCCAGGTGACCGACACCCCGATCCCCACCACCGAGCACGATGTAGGTGTCGACTTGATCGTGACCCCCGACAAGACCATCACCTGCCCGAACCCCCATCGCCCGAGAGGGGTCGACTGGTCGGCCCTCACGGCGGAAAAGATCGCTGCGATCCCGGCACTCGCGGCGCGACAGCGCGTCTGACGCCGACGCCGACAACAACATCCCGGACGCCTTTATCAACAAGCCCGGCGGCAACAACGCCACCTGGAGTCCCGTCGTGCGCCCAAACCCAGATCCGAACTCGCCTCGGACCAGCACCGCGGCGGCTGTCTCTGCCAGCTCCATCCAACCTAGGGAGGATGAGAGGTAGGATAGGTAGCATGAGTGAGCCTACCGGCAAGTACTCGATCACTATGCCGCGCGACATCGCCGAAGCCGCCAAGGCCCGCGGCGGCCCATCCGGACTGTCCGCCTACGTTGCCGCAGCCGTCGCCCGCCAAATCGAGCGGGACAACCTCAACGAACTCATCACGGTGGCGGAGGCCGAACACGGCCCTGTCACCGACGAAGAGATCCATGCTCTGCGCGACCAGCTTCACCAGGCCCGAGAGCAACAGAACCCAGGCGGGGCGAACGCCGCGTGACCCCTTCCCCCGCCGCCCCCGGCGGCACCCTGGTCCTCGACAGCGAAGGACTGGCCAAGGCCGTCCTGCGCGACCGCACGGTCACCGGCTGGCTCGCCCTCGCCCGCGCCGACGACCTACGGGTGATCACTTCCGCAGCCACCCTCGTGGAAGTGATCCATCCGCGGATCAATCGCCCAGCCCTGGAATGGACCCTGTCCCGCCTCGTCATCGAACCGGTCACCGAGCCCGTCGCCCGTCACGCCACCGCCCTCCTCGCCGACGCCGGCCTGCACGGCCACAAGTACGCCATCGACGCCATGCTCGGCGCCACTGCCCTCGCCGCACCTCGCCCCGTCACACTCCTCACCTCCGACCCGGAGGACCTCAACGCGCTGTGCGGCGGAGGCGCCACGATCATCAAGATCTGATGCCGTCCACGGACTGTCTGTCGCTGCTGACGCCTCCGCTCTCACCCGCAGCCGCTCATCGGGGTCTGTACGGTGGCCCGTCTTACGTGCCCAAAGCGTGTCCTTCGGGGCGGTGAACAACGGTCAGAACCGGTACTCAGAGGCAGTCGCGACTAAGGTCGGACGGACAGAAACCCGCAGGTCGAGACCATGCGAGGCGCACATGCATTACCTCGACTCCTCCCGGTCGCCAGCACCCCACCAGCACATATGTCAACAGTGGTTTGAGCAGATGGTCCGTCGGCACCAGTCGCACGAGGACCGGCACGAGGCGGCCTGACCCACCCTCCACACCAAGGAGCCCGAACCATGCCCGCCCACGCACTCCACTTCGATGGGCACGAGGGGGAACCCCTGCGGTTGCCACCCATGCCCGAACGCACGCCTCGAGCACTTCGGTTGGTGATTCAGGAACACACTCCGCGCCTCCTCCCGGACTTTGAGGCTCACTGGAAGCGCGTCATCGGGGACGCCTTCAACATCACCCCCGTGCCGGCCTTCATGCGCCTGTGGTGGACGCAGTACGTCATCGCGCGGAATCCCGTCCTCGACTCTCACCTTCGCGACCTCGAAGCCCGCGCCGCCGAGTCCGAGGACCCCGAGGAGTCCATCCGGCTTCTGGAGGAGTACAGCCACCTCCGGCACGAAGCCGCCGAGAGGAAGCCCGGCGAGTGATCGACGAACCACTCCGGCCGCCTTGGCAGATGGAGTGGACGAAGCAGGCGCAGCACGACTTCCAGAACATGCTGGCCGAAGGCAGTGACCTGGTCATGAGTGCCCGTGCGGAACTGGTCACCGCCGAGGACCCGTACTTCCGGGGAATCGACGCCGATGCCTCGCTCCCGCACTGGATGACCGTCCGACCGCCGGCCTCCACGAGCCCCGGTGGCCCCCACATCGTGGACCTGTCCGGCGGACGCGGCTGGCTCATCTACACCTTCATGCGCCGCGACGCCGACCCACAGATCGTCGTCACCGAAGCCTTCTGGGCCTGACGTCTACGGCCACCACCTACGGGCCGGGGACGTCGAAGTGGCGTGCCGGGCGGCCCTGGATACGGCAGAGCACCGGCTGTGGCAGGCGGCAGACAGAGTGTCCAGCGTCTGAAGATGCGTTGGACAGTGGGCAGGCAATCACCCGGACAACGGACTACGCCTTGCACGTCCGGCAGTGCCTGAGCCCTTGTGCTTCCGCGTCCTCCCGGGGCATCTGCTCAATCCCTCCGAACGTCTCCGGCTTGCCGTTCAGAGCAGGGCAGGAAGTGTCGGTGTGGTACGCGTTGCGATGGATACCGATCCGTACGTGCACTTCGTTCATGGCAGATCCGTCCTGCTTGCGTGAGTTCATGTCACCGTCGATGCGGTCGACTTCTTCAACGAGCCTGAGTGTCCACAGCAACGACCCTCAGAAGGGCCGCCAGTCCTCAGGTCGAAGCCGTCCGGATCGATGACGACCGCGGGGCCGTCCCGGTGGCGGACGACGATCCCGATGTCGGCGTCTTGGTGAGTCATCCCGAAGGTAAGGTGCGCGTCGGAAGCCGCGTCCCGAGGGAGTTGCCCGCCCCGATGTGCGGCGCACGCCTCAGAACAGTGCCTGGCCCTCGGCGGCGGTGTCCGCGACGACGGGACGGGGCTGGGCGGGGAGGCCGTCCAGGCGGTCGGGACCGGCCGCGGCGGCCACGGCGGGGGCCGTCTCGGCCAGCCAGTCGCGGAACCGCTCGGCGGCGTCACGGTAGGGGAACCGTGCCAGGACACTGTGCTCGCCGGAGGGACAGAAGTCGACCGTGACGGTGAGCAGACAGGACCGGGGCGTGTTCTGGCTGCCCGTCCAGGACACGCGCAGAGCGCCGCAGGGTTCCCGCCCGCGCGGGGTCCGGTGGGTCGGGCGCAGTGACCGGCAGGCTGTGAAGGCGGTCCACGCGGCGAGGTGCGGCAGCGGCAGGACGGTGCGCGCGCGACAGCCGGTGCAGCGGTGCCAGTGGCGGAGCCAATCGTCGGCGTCGGTGCGGAAGAGGCGGATGTAGCGGGTCGTGACGCGGACGTCGTCGGCGTACAGATGGTCGGGCCGTTCCCGCGTGTTGCAGGACTGGCAGACGGGGGCGCGGACGTAGCCGTGCTCGTGGCAGTGGTCGAGGACCGCGGCGGGCGCACGGCGGCAGACGGCACACATCCACCCGGCCACCTTTCCGGCGATGCCGGGCTCTCTGCTGAGCACCGAGTACAGCCGGCCTTCGAGCTCCTTGCCGTACGGGCGGGGCGAAGCGCCGGAGTCCTCGGGGAGCGGTGACACTACCGGCTCTTCGGAACCCAGTGGCGCGGCAGCGCCCCCAGAGCGCGGCGTCCGTCGGCCGTCGGCGCCCCCGGTCCGTCGGGGACCTGAGGGAGACGGAGACTCGGTCGTGACCACGCCCCCGCCCATGCCCGTCCCACGGGACCCCTCGGCTCGCAGCCACAGCGCCTCGGCGTGCTCGGCCGCGTCGAGCAGCCTCACCACGGCGCGCGGCAGCCACCACGTCCGGGTCCCGGCACGGTCCCGCTCCACCAGCACCCGACGCCAGTCGATCCCCGCCAGATGGCGCGGCCGACCGGCCGCGGGCCGGGCCGCGCGCCCGGGGCCGACCGGCTCCCGCTGCTCGTCCGAGACGCACTGCCGCCAGCGCATCCGTGTCTCCTCGTCGCGCCCCGGCCCCCGCGCCGCGCGGAACGGACCGACACGGACCAGGTCCCGCCGGTCCATCCGCACCGTGTTCAACTCCGCGGCCGCCCCGCGCACCTCGGTCTCCGGAACACGCCACTGGCCACCGTCCACCTCGACCGTCGCCACGACACGGCCGCCGAGCAGGACGTACCCCGTCGGGGCACGGGCGGGCCGGCGGGTGAACGCCCCGGAAGCCGTCGGCACGGCGCCGTCGGCCGTCAGACCGGCCCACAGCGCGTCCGCGGCCTCCAGAGTGATCAGACCTCCCGCACGGCCGGGCACGACACGCTCCGTCATACCGACAGGCTAACGGCGCCGGTGCGCCGACGGGTTCGAGCGCCCGGACCGGACCTCCTGGTCGCAGTCGGGGAGAGGCCCGCGTCGGGGACGGCGCGCCCGCTCGCTGCTCTTCGTCGCGGCCACGCGGGCCGGCGACGAACTGGTGATCACGTGGAGCGGGAAGTCCGGCCGCATCCTCCCGGACCACGCCGTAACGAACGCCGGTCACGCCACGGATCTTCTCGTGGACCACGGACCGCCATCGGGATCCGCAGCTGCATAGCAAGTGGTCCGGGGCTCATGATTGGACGGTTTGTCCCGGCGACACGCCGCCGAAGTGGCGCTTCGGCCGGGACGGACTGTCCAGACACCGAGTGCACCCGGCGGGGCGCCGTAGGTCAGTCCCACTCCCAGGCCAGGCCCACGATGCCCGGACTGGAGTCCTGTTCTGTCAGGTGGGCGCTGTGGTACGCGTTGAGGGGGAGCTGGGTCACGCGGTGGCGGGGGGCGTGGGCGGAGCGGCGGGTGAAGCGGTAGCAGCGGACCGGGAGGTTCGGCGGGGTGAAGTAGACCTGGAGGAGGTAGTGGCCCACCGGGTAGCGGAAGCCTCGGGTGTACTCGGTGCACTCGCCGCCGGTGCCGTCGGTGATGCGGTAGCGGAAGGGCTGGGTCTCGCCGAGGGACAGGGGGCGGTCGAAGACCAGTTCCACCGCGAGGAGTGAGGACGCCTGGTCGCTGCGTACGCGGCCCAGGCGGCAGTTGTCCTGGGGGTCGATCCGCACCCGGGTGATGTCGCAGCCGGGGTCGCCCTCGTAGATGGAGACGTACCGGTCGACGTTGCCCCGGTGTGCGCGGACCAGTTGCTGGATCTCGCGGCGCCACAGTTCGCGCCGGGGGCCGAGGCGTACCTGCTCGGACTGGCTCACCGTGTGGAGGCGGTCCTCGGTGGGGCAGTCGAGTTGGTCCAACAGGTTGAGTATTGCGGTGTCTTGGCCGATGAGTTCCTGGTAGCGGCGGGCCGCCCTGGTGGTGCCCGTGGCTCCGCCGTGTGCCGGCTCCAGCAGGCGGACCAGGGCGCCGGGGGCGATGTCCAGGATGTGTTCGAGTGCCCTGACCACCTGCACCGACTCGGTCCTGGCCGGTACCCGTTCCCCGCGCTGCCAGTAGCTGAGGCTGGTCACACTGACCTGGAGGCCCTGTTCTGCCAGGTGGTGGCGGATCCGGTGCAGGGCGAGGCCGCGCCGTCGGACGGCCGTGCGCAGCGCCAGGTGGAAGGGGCCGCTGCGCAGCGCCTCGGTCAGGGACTCGTCCGACGGTTCGCCCTGAGCCGCGCTGCTGGGGCGTCTGTCGGTACGCATCACACATCACCTCCGCCGTTGCCCGGTCCCGTGTGCTTCGAGTGGATGTTCACACAGCCGGCGGCCGAAGGCACCGGGTCGGACGGGACGATTCCACGGCCGGTGCGCGGACGGTCCGCGGGCGGGCCGGGGGCGATGCGGGCGGGCTGGGCAGACGGGGCTCCGGTGCGGTCCGGTCCGGCTCGTGCGCCGTTCACAGGTGTTCACACCCGGTTCACCGCCGAACCGGCCCGGTTTCCCCGCACCTTGAACGACCGGCCGCGCGGTCCGATTCTCGAGCCACTCCCCCCGGCCGGCCCCGACGGTCCCGGCTCCCGGTGCCTGGTTCTGCCTGGTTCTGCCCGGTTCCTGCCGTTCTCCCCTGGGTCCGGCCGGTGGTTCACCATCCCCACAAGGAGGCCATCCATGCGCTTGTCCCGGTCACTACGGACACGGCGACGGTGGGCCGTGGCGCTCGCGCTCTCCGCGAGCGTCGGACTGCTCACCCCCTCGGTGGCGTCGGCGGCGTCTTCGCCGTCCGGCCACGCGGCGCCGCCGTCCACCGTCACTCGCTCGTCGGTCGGCGGCAGCGGTACCCAGGCCGAGTGGACCTGGCGTCGGCTGAACATCTCCATGCAGGCACAGCAGTTGAGCAACTGGTGCTGGGCCGCGACCGGCGACACCGTCGCGGAGTACTACGGCCGCGACTACTCGCAGAACCAGTTCTGCAATCTCGCCTTCGGCCGGGCAGTGAACAGCTCCTGCCCCAACTGGCAGGCCACCCTCGGCAACGACCAGCGGGCGTTCGACTCGATGGGCATCAACCCTGGCCGGTACGTCAACGGCTACCTGAACTACGACACGATCACCAGGGAGATAGACGCCGATCGCCCGGTGATGTCACGCATCCAGTGGCAGTCCGGCGGCGGTCACATGCTGACCGTCTACGGCTACGACGTCAGCAGGAACTGGGTGTACTGGGGCGACCCCTGGCCGTCGAGCAACCGCTACAACTGGGCCACCTACAGCTACTACGTCAACAACGGCTCGTTCTTCTGGACCCACTCCCTCTACGGCATCGGAGCGTGAGCCCGGCATGCGAACACAACGCCGACACACCGCCCGGCCGACCCGACGCCGTGCCGCCCGGCTGATCGCGCTTCCCGGCGTGGCCCTGCTCGGGCTGGGTCTGGCGGCCCAAGCCGCACCCGCGGTCGCCGCTGTCGCCGCCGTCACCGCCGTCGGCCAGGCGGGGCCTTCCGACACCCCTGTGGTGGCCGACGCTCCCACCGCGGCGCAACTGTCCGACGCCCACCGGGCCGCCGGGTCCGCGGCCACCCTGCGGGTCCTGGAGAGCTTCTTCGCCCGCGACGGCCTCCCGCCCGGCCAGAAGGGCAGACTCAGCCCCGCCCAGGAGGCCACGGCGGCCGAGGCGGCCGATCCGCGCCTGGTCGGCGGGACCGTCCCGGTGTACTCGCTCAACCCGGAGTTCGTCACCGCGACCTCGGCCGAGCGGACCCCGGTGGCCACGATGGAGTTCGCCGCGTCCGAGGCGGTCGACGCCGACGGCGACACCGCCTCGGTGTGGACGGCCCGGGTCTCCGGGAAGTGGCAGGTGGTCAACATCGCCACGGGGAGCGACGAGACCGACTACGCGGCCCGTGCCGAGGCCGGGTCGGTGGTCTTCCGGGAGCCCCAACTGAACGCCTGGTACCGGGTGACCGACGGCCGGGTGATGCCGCTGAACAAGGAGGCCCGCGCCTCTGTCGGCGCCGGGGGCACCGGCCTGGCGCGCTACCAGCGCCTGGTGCACCGGCGGTACGCCGACAAGATGCCGGGGTCCACGTACGACGAGGGCGGCTACGCCGGGGGGTACGACACCGGGGCCGAGCGGACACAGGGCTCCGCGGACGCCCGCGCGGACTCGGGGGCGACGGACACCGCGTCGGTCGCCGCGGGGACGGTTGCCCTCGCGGGGGCCGGGGTGGCCGGGGTGACCGGGGTGGCCGGCGGATGGTTGGTCCGTCGGCGCCGGCTCGCGAGGAGGTGACCCGGACCTGAGCCGACGGCCCCCGACGCGCGTACGGCACGCGTACGGCGATCGGGGGCCGTCAGCGCGGGGGCTCGCAGATCGCCTCTGCCAGGGGCTTTCGGGTCAGGGCCGGGACCTCGCAGTCGGGTGCGGCGTAGCCGACGGGGAAGAGGATGTAGGGGCGTTCGTTGCCGGGGCGCTCGCAGATCTTGGTGAGGAAGCCCATCGGGTTGGGTGTGTGCGTCAGGGTGCTCAGCCCCATCGCGTGCAGTGCGGCGATGAAGAGGCCGCAGGCGATGCCCACGCTCTCGTTCACGTAGTAGTTCTTGCGCAGGGAGCCGTCCGGCAGCGCGGTGCTCTTCTCGGCGAAGCAGACCACGATCCACGGCACGACGTCGAGGAAGCTCTTGTCGGAGTCCGTTTCGAGGCGGGCGAGCGCGGCGCGCCACTCGGGCGGGATCCGGCCGCCCTCGTAGTTGACCCGTTCCTCCTCCTCGGCGGCGACCCGGATGCGGTGCTTCGTCTCGGCGTCGCCGATCACGGCGAACCTCCACGGCTGGAAGTGGGCGCCGGAGGGTGCGGTGTTCGCCGCGGCGACGGCGAGGTCGACGCACTCCCGCGGGACCGGCTCGTCGCTGAAGAACCGCACGCTGCGCCGGCGGTCGAGGAACGAGAGGAAGTCCCGCCCCCGCCGGACCATTTCGGTCTCGTCGTACCGGTCGGGTCGGTAGGGGATGAAGGGGTGCGTGTGCTGCCTCACGGACTTCACGGGTCTCCTCGTGGAGTGGACGGGGAGCACATAGGGTGGGATGGAGAGTGTCGAATGGGCAACTGGCGGATTCCTTTGCTGCTTATTTGGCAGGAAAGACCGGATCCGGTCGCCATTCAGGTGACAGATCGGCAGGTACGGTGGCACGACAGGGACTCGACCGGCTCGACGGCCGGATGCTGCGGCTGCTCCGGGAACGTCCGCGTGAGGGCCTGCTGGAGGTGGCCCGCCGACTCGGCGTCGCCCGCGGCACGTTGCAGGCGCGGCTCGATCGGCTGACCGGCTCCGGCGTGGTGACCGGCTACGGGCCGGAGGTGGACGTCGCCGCCCTCGGGCACGTGGTCCAGGCGTTCACGACCTTCGAGGTGGACCAGCCGGCCCGCGAGGCCATCGCGGCGCGCCTGCGGACCGTTCCGCAGATCCTGGAGGCCCACATCGTGACGGGCCCCGGCGACATCTGGTGCCGCATCGCGGGCACGAGCAACCAGCATGTGCAGCAGGTGATCGACCATGTGCTGGAGGTGCCGGGGGTGCGGCGCAGCACGACGGTCATCGCCCTGAGCGCGGTCGTCCCCTACCGCGTCCAGCCCCTGGTCGACGAGGTGTCCGGTCTTTCGGAACCTTCGGACGCGCGACGCGGAGGGACGGTCGACGGGGGCGGCGCGAGGCCCCCTCCCCCGGCCCCGTCGTCGGTGCCCGGTGACACCCAGCGGTCATGAGCGGGGAGTCCTGTGACGGGGCTTTCAACTGGCGGGAGTTCCCCGCGGTTCCGGTCCCCGGTCGCGTTCTATCTGACGGTGGCCGAAAAGATCTCCCCGATGCGTTCCGCGTGGAGCGCGCCCTGGCGCCGGCCTTCCCGCGCCGCCCCCGGGATGCGGGCGGCGTCCAGGGGGTTGCGGCCGAAGGCGCGGCGGGCCGCCCGGTCGGGGACGAGCAGCGCGGTCCGGGCGCCGTGCGCGGCGAGGGTCTCGGCCTGGGACCGGGCGCTCGGGCTCGCTCCCGCGCCCTTGGGGATCGGGGCCAGTACGACGACCCGCGCACAGTCGTCGACCAGGTCGGCGTTGGTCGTGGAGCGTACGCCGCCGTCCATCCAGCGGCCCGAACCGATGGAGATCGGCGGGAAGAGGGGCGGCAGTGCGCAGGTGGCCGACATGGCGTGCAGCAGGTCGACTCCGCTGTCGGCGTCGAAGGAGGTGGGTTCGCCGGTGAGCGCGTCGACGGCGAACATCCGGACGGTCCGCTCGGGCCAGTCCCGGACCGGCAGTTGGGCGCCGATGGCGTCGAAGACCGCGGTCTGCGGCACGTCGCGCACGGAGAGCGCGAGCCGGCCGATGCGCTCGACCACCGTCTTCGGGTCGCGTGATCCGAGCGCGGCCCACAGGTACCTGAGTGTCATGGTGAACGTGAAGTCCACGTCCATCATGGCCCGTTCGCGGTTGAGCTGCTCCTTGTACAGGTCCGCCGGGGCCGACCCCCGGGCCAGGTCCAGCGCCAGCAGCGAGCCCGCCGACGTGCCGGCGACGACGTCGGCGTCCGCGAGGTGCACCCCGGCGTCGGCCAGTCCCGCCAGTACGCCCACCTGCCACCCGTAGGCGGTCAGGCCGCCCCCGCCCAGCACCAGCGCCGTCTCCGCCACGTCCGGCCCACCCCTTCCCATACCGGGGAGCACTCCCCGTTTAGCTGTTCGTCCAGACGGTAACAGGTAAACGGGGAGTGGTCCACGTTTTGGGCGGTGGCCTCACGTGCGGGCGAGTACCGTCCCCACCACCTGACGCAGCATCGACTCCGGGTCCGGGGCGGGGCCCGGGGAGCGCCAGGCCACGAAGCCGTCGGGGCGGATCAGGACCGCGCCGCCGCGGGTCACTCCGTGGGCCCGCGCCCAGTCGGTCTCCTCCTCGTCCGGGATCAGGTCGGCTCCGGGTGTCCCGCCCACGCGGTACGACTTCAGCGGGACCCGCATTACGGCTGCCACCTCCGTCGCCGCCTCGTGCCAGCCGGTGGGCTGGGCGGCGTCGCTGAGCAGGACCAGGGAGTCCTCGTAGAGGTCCAGGGTGGAGACGCGGGCGTCGCCCCGGCGGAGCCAGAGGTGCGGGGCCCTGCTGCCGGGCGCGCCGGTGAGGTCGAGGCCTTCCGGAACCACCGGGGTCGCCGGGTCGGCGCCGACCACCGCGCCCTGGGGGTAGCGGTAGCCGAGGGCGACGTTGAGGATGCCGCGCTGCGGGCCGCCACCGGGGGCGCCGGGGCCGCCACCACCGGGCGCACCGCCGGGACTTCCCGGACCGCCGAAACCACCTGGCGCACCACCCGGGCCACCGGGACTACCCGGCGCACCACCCGGACCACCGGGAACGCTGGGACCACCCGACGCACCACCGACACCGCCGGACGCACCCCTCGGGCCGCCGGATCCACCGGGACCGCCGGGACCACCGGGCGCCCCGCCACCACCCACGACCGGCGGCGGGGCGAAGCCCGGGTGGCTGTGTTCCACCGAGCGGGCCGCGGCTCGGGCGCTGGTGGCCTCCGCGACCGGGCGGCGTTCCGTGTCGTAGGTGTCCAGGAGGGCCTCGCCCGCCCAGCCCTCCAGGACGGCGGCAAGTTTCCAGGCGAGGTTGTGGGCGTCCTGGATGCCGGTGTTGGAGCCGAAGGCGCCGGTGGGGGACATCTCGTGGGCCGAGTCGCCGGCGAGGAGGACGCGGCCGGAGCGGTAGCTGCGGGCGACGCGCTGGGCGGCGTGCCAGGGGGCCTTGCCGGTGATCTCGACGTCGAGGTCCGGGTCGCCGATCGCGCGGCGGATGTGGGCGGCGCAGCGCTCGTCGGTGAAGTCCTCGACGGTTTCGCCCTGTTCGGGGTGCCAGGGGGCGTGGAAGACCCAGTTCTCTCGGTTGTCGACGGGCAGCAGGGCGCCGTCGGCGTTCTCGTCCGTCAGGTAGCAGACGATGAAGCGGCGGTCGCCCACGACGTCGGCGAGGCGGCGGGAGCGGAAGGTGATGCTGACGTTGTGGAAGAGGTCGCCGGGTCCGCTCTGGCCGATGCCGAGCTGCTCACGGACGGGGCTGCGGGGGCCGTCGGCCGCGACCAGGTAGTCCGCGCGGATGGTGGTGTGCTCGCCGGTCTCCCGGCTCTTCACGATCGCCGTGACGCCCTCGGCGTCGGCCTCGAACGAGAGCAGTTCGGTGCCGAAGCGCAGGTCGCCGCCGAGGCTGGTGGCGTGGGTGAGGAGTTCGGGTTCCAGGTCGTTCTGGCTGCACAGGCACCAGGAGCTGGGGCTGAAGCGGGCGAGCCCGCCACCCGCGTCGATCTGCTTGAACAGCCACTCCCCCGCGTCGCCGACCAGTGTGGGCGCCTGCAGGATGCCGTGGTTGTCGGCCAGGGTGGCGGCCGCCCTGCGGATGTCCGGCTCGGTGCCGGCCACCCGGAAGATCTCCATCGTGCGGACGTTGTTGCCACGCCCGCGCGGGTGGATGGAGGTGCCGGCGTGGCGCTCGACCAGGGTGTGCCGGACGCCCAGCCGCCCCAGGAACACCGAGGTCGACAGGCCCACCAGGGATCCGCCGACGACGAGGACCGGGACGCGGTGGGTCCGGTCGGCCCCAGGGGTGGCTCCGCCGGACCGGTCGGCTCTTTCGTTCATGGTTCGTCCTCCGTTGGGCGACAGTTGTGCGCCGGGGCCTTTATGCATGCCCCGTACGGCCCGGAGAGGCCCGCGGTGGCGCAGGCTTCACCCGCTTAACCCTCCTGGATCGCGGTCCCCGCGGGCACGGCCCACGATCGTGCTTACGCGACCGTCGTAACCCGCCTGCCTGGCGCGCCGCGACGATCGCCCCCAGTCCACGAGGAAGTTCCCCGGAGAAGAGGTGGGCCGGATGACGGTCTCTCCCGTCGTTGCGACGGATGCCGTGTCGGTGGATGCCCCGACCACGGACGCGACCGGCGCGACAGGCGCGACCGACGCGACGAACACCGCGGCGGTGTCGGCCGCCGTGGCGGCGGAAGCGGGCGGCGTGTCGATATCCGCGTTCGACGGAGCCCGCGTACGGGTCGTCCTGATGCTGGACATCCACGACGGAATGCAGCAGGAGTTCCTGGACGCCTACGAGCGCGTCCGCGACCGGGTCGCCGCCGTGCCGGGACACGTCAGCGACCAGTTGTGCCAGTCCCTGGAGAACCCGACCCAGTGGCTCCTCACCAGCGAGTGGGAGAGCGCCGCGCCCTTCCTTGCCTGGGTCAACAGCGACGAGCACCTGGACACCGTCGAGCCGCTGCAGGACTGCGTCCGCGACACCCACTCGCTGCGTTACAGCGTCCTGCGGGAGACCGACGGCGCCCTCCCCGCGCCCGGCGAGCCGCGCTCCGCGCCCCGGGTCGGGGGCAACATCGTGCGGCATGCCCTGACCTTCACCGTGCGGCCCGGCAGCGAGGCCGAGACCGCCCGGCTGCTGTCCGAGTACGTGTCGCCCGACGCCCACGTGGACGACTCCACGCGGCTGCTGCGGACCTCGCTCTTCATGCACGGCAACCGGATCGTGCGGGCCGTGGAGGTGCGGGGCGACCTCCAGACCGCGCTGCGTCACGTCGCCCGGCAGCCCGGGGTGCGCGCGGTCGAGGAGGCGCTCGACCCGTATCTGGAGCAGGACCGGGATCTACGTGATCCGCAGTCCGCCCGGCGGTTCTTCACCCGCGCCGCCATGCCGGCCGTCCACCACGCGACGTCCCGCGACCGGGCCGGCGCGCGCGTGCAGCGGCTCGCGCTGCTGTATCCGGTGCGCACCGGCGCCGGTCCGGAACTGGCGCGGCTGCTGGCCCGCCAGGACGCGGCCACCGCGCGGGACCCCGAGAGCCCGGTGCTCGCCGCCACCGTCTTCCACCGCGACGACCTCGTCGTACGCCTCGTCGACGTGGCCGCCGACCCCGAGGACGCACCCGCCGCCGTCCTGGGCCTGCCCGGGGCCGACGGTGCCGCGAGGGCCGGCGGTGCCGCAGGGGCCGCGGCGACCCCGGGGGCCGTCGGTGCCGCCGGTGCCACGGGGGCCGCAGGTGCCACCAGTCCCGCCGGTGCCGCGAAGGCCACCAGTGCCGCCGGTATCACGGAGGCCACCAGTCCCGCCGGTATCACCGGGGCCACCAGTGCCTCGGAGGCCGCAGGTACCGCCGGTGCCAGCGATGCCAGCGGTGTCGCCGGTGCCAGCGGTACCCCAGGCGCCGCCGGTGCCACAGGCGCCCCCGGTACCCCAGGCGCCGCAGGTATCGCGCGGCTGCTGGATCTCGACGCCGTCGGTGTCGACGGGCCGCCGGACGAGGCTCGCACGCTGTCCCGGCTGCTCGCCCGGGTCCGTATGACGCCCCTGACCGACCGGCGTTCGGCCGGCTCCTGAACCAGGCTTCCCCGACCGTGCGGACGGCCGGGCCCGACGGCGCGTCCGCCGGTCCGCACGGACCCCTCCCC
>NZ_JAGMUO010000002.1 GCF_019049325.1 Streptomyces sp. AC512_CC834
TCAGTATCCGGTATTAGACCCCGTTTCCAGGGCTTGTCCCAGAGTGCAGGGCAGATTGCCCACGTGTTACTCACCCGTTCGCCACTAATCCCCACCGAAGTGGTTCATCGTTCGACTTGCATGTGTTAAGCACGCCGCCAGCGTTCGTCCTGAGCCAGGATCAAACTCTCCGTGAATGCTTTTCAACTTCACGGGAGCGGAACAGTCGGAGGAATAATCCGACCGTTCACAGCGTCCTCGCTGTTGTGTTACTTCAAAGGAACCTCAACCCGATCAGA
>NZ_JAGMUO010000036.1 GCF_019049325.1 Streptomyces sp. AC512_CC834
GCGGTGAGGGGGCGTGTGTCGCGCTCGCGAACGCCGGGACCGGCGGGCGGGTCGGGGGCCGGGGGTCCGGCGGGCCGGGGGTCCGGCGGGTCGGCGGGTCGGTGGGTCGGGGGTCTGGAGGGCTCAGCGGGTTGGCGGGTTGGGGGTCCGGCGATTCGGCGGTGAGCGGATGAGCGGATGAGCAGGTCGGTGGGTCGGGGGCCGAGGCGGCAGAGGAGTCGGGGCGAGCGTATGGCGCGCGTAGGGGCCGGACCGGGGCCGGATACGGGGCGATGAGGGGCGTGTGTCGCGTTCGTGCTCGTGCATGCCGGGAACGGTGGGTGGGTCGGTGTGTGTGGGCGGGCGGGCGTGTCATGATCGGCGCCGGACGGAAGTCGGGCCGGGCGACGGAAGGGTGCGGGCGTGAGGCTGACGATTGTGGGCGGCGGCGGATTCCGGGTGCCGCTCGTGTACGGGGCGCTCCTCGGGGACCGCGGCGAGGGACGCGTGACCCACGTCGTCCTGCACGACCTGGACGCGGACCGGCTGACGGCGGTGACCCGGGTGCTGGCCGAGCAGGCCGCCGGGGTGCCCGACGCTCCGGAGGTGACCGCGACCACCGACCTGGACGAGGCGCTGCGCGGCGCCGACTTCGTGTTCTCCGCGATCCGCGTCGGCGGCCTCCAGGGACGCGCCGACGACGAACGGGTCGCGCTCGCCGAGGGCGTCCTCGGTCAGGAGACGGTCGGCGCGGGCGGCATCGCGTACGGACTGCGCACCGTCCCGGTCGCCGTCGACATCGCCCGCCGGGTGGCCCGGCTGGCGCCCGACGCCTGGGTCATCAACTTCACCAACCCGGCAGGACTCGTCACCGAGGCCATGTCCCGGCACCTCGGCGACCGCGTCATCGGCATCTGCGACTCGCCGGTCGGCCTCGGCCGCCGCATCGCCCGCGTGCTGGGCGCCGACCCGGACCGCGCCTGGATCGACTACGTGGGCCTCAACCACCTCGGCTGGGTACGGGGCCTGCGCGTCGCCGGACGCGACGAACTCCCGCGCCTGCTCGCCGACCCGGTGCTGCTGGGCTCCTTCGAGGAGGGCCGGCTCTTCGGCCCCGAGTGGCTGCGTTCCCTCGGCGCGGTCCCCAACGAATACCTGCACTACTACTACTTCAACCGGGAGACCGTCCGCGCCTACCAGGAGGCCGACCGCACCCGCGGCGCGTTCCTGCGCGACCAGCAGGCCGGTTTCTACGACGCGATGCGCCGCCCCGCCGCCCCGGCGCTCGCCACCTGGGACCGTACCCGCGCCGAACGCGAGGCCACCTACATGGCCGAGAACCGGGAGACCGCGGGCGCGGGCGAGCGCGAGGCCGACGACCTGTCCGGCGGCTACGAGAAGGTGGCGCTGGCGCTGATGCGGGCCGTCGCCCGCGACGAACGCGCCACCCTGATCCTCAACGTCCGCAACTGCGGCACACTGTCCGCCCTCGACCCCGACGCCGTGATCGAGGTCCCCTGCCTGGTCGACGCGAACGGCGCCCACCCGGTGGCCGTCGATCCGCTGCCGGACCACGCCACCGGCCTGGTCTGCGCCGTCAAGGCCGTCGAACGCGAGGTCCTGACGGCGGCAGGGAACGGCTCCCGCGCGGCCGCGGTGCGCGCCTTCGCCCTGCACCCTCTCGTCGACTCGGTCAACGTCGCCCACCGCCTCGTCGACGGCTACACGGCGGTCCACCCGGGGCTGGCGTACCTCAGATGAACCGGGCCCCCCGGCGCGCCGTCCGCTACGCGGGAGCGCCGGCCGCCGGGTCCGGCGCGGGGGCTCCCCGCCGCCGGGCCCCCGAGGCGGACGTCACCGGTGCCGCCGTCGCCGTCGCCATGGGTGCCGCCGTCGTCGCCGGTGCGGGCGCGGACGACGGAACGGCGGCGAGGTCCGTGCGCTGGGGCGGCAGGGACACCGGACGCAGGGGACGCGGGCCGGACACCACCGTGTAGTCCTGGCCCAGGAACGGCGGCTCCAGCTCGCCCGGGTCGTCGCCGAGGGCCAGCCGGACCGCCGCCCACGGCATGTTGATCCCGCACAGCGCCAACTGGTGCAGCCCGCCGGCCGGGCGGGTGTTGACGTCCATCAGGACGGGCCGGTCGCCGTACATCCGGAACTGCACGTTGGACAGGTGGTGCAGCCCGAACGCCTCGGCGATCCGCCGCGCCGGGGCCAGCCACTGCTCGTGAAGGGTGAACCCCCGGCGGCGGCCGTTCTTGGTGCGGCCCACCGCCGTCCGAACCCGGTTGTCGGGCCCGGTGAGGCAGTCCACCGAGACCTCCGGCTGCTCCAGGCGCGGCATCACCAGCCAGTCCACGGGCTCCTCGGCCGCCCGCAGCGCCTCGACGACCAGGGGCAGCGGCACGGACGGGCCCGGGAAGCCGTCCAGGTGCGCGAGCGAGAAGGGGTCCCGGGTGACCATCCGGAAGCCCACGCCACCCGCGCCGGAGGCCGGCTTGAAGCACGCCCGGTGGCCGTTCTCCTCCAGTTCCTCCACCGCGCGGACCAGTTCGTCCGCCGTGCGGACCCGCCACCAGGGCGGCACCGGCACGCCGATCGCCCGGAGCGCCTCGTAGGCGATGATCTTGTCCTGGAAGACGGCGACCGCCTCCGGCGGCGGCGCGAGCAGCGCCGTACCCGCCGCCTCGAACTCGGCACGGTGGGCCACGATCGCCGACTGGTGCAGCCGGGGCACGAACACGTCGATGCCGCGCCGCGCGCACTGGTCGAGCGCGTACTCGACGTAGCCGGCCGGGGACAGGCCCTCCGGCTCCAGGTCGGCGGTGTCGGCGGCGGCCAGCACGGGGGAGTCCGGGTCGCCGTGCGTGGCATGGATTTCGACGGCCCGGTCGGCGGGGTTTCTCCGGAGCTGATCCACGAAGAAGACGTTCTCCGCGTACGTACGGTTGAGCCAGACGCGTACGGGAGAAGCCATGCAAGCCGCCTTTCAGGGTTCGCGGGCAGGCCGAAGCGAGGCCGTGCCCGGCCAGGGGGTTGGAGGGACACCGGGCCGCTCTGCGCGAGGGGAGAGTCGTGGCGGTGGTGTTGGGGCGATCATAGGGGTACGCGCGCCCCGGAACGCAAAGCGCGTCACGCGGATGCTCCGGCACCGCCGTACGCCGGTCCTTCGGGCCCCGCTCCCGACGCGGCCCGTGCCGCGCTCCGACGGGTCCCGTGCCGCGCTTGTGACCGGAGGCGGGCATGTGATCTCGTGGCATCGAACGCTCGTCCGGAAGGGGTGGGGGATGACGTCGACGGCCGACGCTCCGGGGCAACTGTGGGCCATCAGTGACCTGCACATCGGATACGCGGAGAACCGCGCCCTGGTCGAGGGGATGCGCCCCGAGTCCGACGACGACTGGCTCCTGGTGGCCGGCGACGTGGCGGAGACCGTCTCCGACATCCGCTGGGCCCTCGGAGTCCTCGCGGACCGCTTCCGCCGGGTCGTCTGGGCCCCCGGCAACCACGAACTGTGGACACACCCCAAGGACGCGGTCACCCTGCGCGGCGCCGCACGCTACGAACACCTCGTCGGGATGTGCCGCGAGCTGGGCGTGACCACACCCGAGGACCCCTACCCGGTGTGGCGGGGCGCGGGCGGCCCGGCGGTCGTCGCGCCCCTCTTCCTGCTCTACGACTACTCGTTCCTGCCCGCCGGACGCACGACCAAGGCCGAGGGACTGGAGTACGCCCACGGCACCGGCGTCGTGTGCAGCGACGAGTACCTGCTGCACCCCGACCCGTATCCCAGCCGCGAGGACTGGTGCCGGGCGCGGGTCGCCGAGACCGAGCGCAGGCTCGCCGCGCTCCCCGAGGATCTCCCGACGATCCTCGTCAACCACTACCCCCTGGACCGGCACCCCACCGACATCCTGTGGTACCCCGAGTTCGCCATGTGGTGCGGCACCACGCTGACCGCCGACTGGCACCGCAGGTTCCGCGTCGACACCATGGTCTACGGGCATCTGCACATCCCGCGCACCACCTGGCACGAGGGGGTCCGCTTCGAGGAGGTCTCGGTGGGCTACCCCCGCGAGTGGCGCAAACGACCGGGACCGCCCGGACGCCTCTCCCGCATCCTGCCGTCGCCCTCGCGCCTGGAGGTGGCTCCGTGATCGGGGAACTGCTGCCCGACACCGTCGTCACCGTCGAGGCGTACGGCCACGACGACGCCGGACACCTGCCGCTCCTGCCGGAGGAGGAGGAGATCGTCGCGCGGGCGGTCGCCAAGCGGCGCCGGGAGTTCACCGTCGTACGGTCCTGTGCGCGCCGGGCCATGGAGAAGCTCGGCGTGCCCGCGCAGCCGGTGCTGACCGGCGAACGCGGAGCGCCGCGCTGGCCGGCCGGTCTGGCGGGCAGCATGACCCACTGCGACGGTTACTGCGCCGCTGCCCTGGTCCGCCTCACCGACCTCGCCTCCCTCGGTGTCGACGCCGAACCCGACGGGCCGCTGCCGGACGGCGTCCTGGAAAGCATCGCCCTGCCCGCCGAGGCGGTGCGCCTGCGCCGGCTGGACGCGGAGCGGCCGGGCATCCACTGGGACCGGCTGCTGTTCAGCGCCAAGGAATCGGTCTACAAGGCGTGGTTCCCCCTCACCGGGAAGTGGCTGGACTTCTCCGAGGCGGACATCGAGATCTCCGTGGGCCCGGACGACCCGCGCGGCGGCACCCTGCGCGCCGCCCTCCTGGTGCCGGGACCGACCGTCGACGGCAGGCGCCTGACCCACTTCGACGGCCGCTGGACCGCCCGGGACGGCCTGGTCGCCACGGCGGTCACGGTCCCGCGCACCTGAACGTGCGCCCGGCCCGTCGCACCTGAACGTGCGCCCGGCCCGTCGCGGCGGAATGTCGAACCGGCCCGCCGCGGCCGGGCGTCGAGCCGGCCGTCGCGGACCGTGTCATGGGCGCGGGCACCAGCTCCGCAGCAGCCGGAAGAACGCCTCCTCGTTCCCGGTCAGTCCCGCGGCCTCCAGGGCCCGCTCGGCCTCGGCCAGCACGGAGGGCGGGACGACGGGCGGCCGGGGAGGATCGCCCGGACCCGCCCCGGTGTCGAGACCGGCCCGCACGGTGTGCAGGAGCCGCAGGTAGGCCTGAACGGCGGTGCGCTCGCGGTCGGTCGGTACGGCGGTGGTAGTGGTCATCGGTCGGCTCTCCCCACAACGACGTCAGCGGTCACGCGCCCCCGCGCGGCGGTGGCACCCTCCCAGCTTGCCGCCCACCACTGACAATCCCCCGGACCCCGCCCCGGGTACGGCGCACGACGCGCTCACGAATCGGTTGGCCTGACGTTCTCCAGGAGCATGTCCAGCCACTCGGCGACCTTGTCGCGGTGCTGGTCGGTGGGCAGTTGAGCGGCCCGCCAGGCGATGCCGCGCACGCCGTGGTCCTGGAGCAGTTGCTCCAGCGGGTCGTCGGCGGCGGCCGCCGCCTCCCGCTCCCGGTCGGCGAGCTGCTGGAGCAGTTCCTGCTCGGTGTGCTGGAGGACGCCCGAGAGCGCCTCGGGGTCCTCGGCGGTGAGGAATCCGGCGTGCACGCGGAAGAAGCGCTGAATGGCGTCGCAGTGCTCCATGGTGGGGCGCCGGTCGCCGTTGATGAGTGCGCCCGCCTGCTGTCGCGACATGCCGGCGCCGTCGGCTATCTCCTGCTGGGTGTACTTGCGGCCGTTCGGTTTCAGCCGGGTGCGGCGCAGCAGGTCCAGGCGCTGCACGAACCGGGTCTGCACATCGGGCTCACCCGCCGGCCGGCCGCCGAGCAGGGCCCCGACGACGGGCTCGGGGACGCCGGAGGCGGCGGACAGCCGGCCGACGTCGAAGACCTCGGTGTGTGCCACGCCGAGCCGGTCCGCGAGTGCGGCGACCCGGGCGACGAGCGTGGTCAGCAGGGTGGTCGCGGTGGTCGCGGTGCTAGGCATGGCGCCCGGACCTTCGAAGCCACCCGTCACCGACAGCTCTCCTACGTCTCTCACAGGCCTCACAGGCTTCTCACAAGCGGTTGCCGTGAACTCCCGGAGAGTAGCCTGCCGCTCGAACTCACATCCAGGTATCGCCACAACTGTGGCCTATTTCAGCCGTCAACAGGCACGAAATGCCACGATAGTTGACACGCCTCGTGCCGGGGCACCAGGATGCGGGACGCCGCGAGAAGGCCGCATAGGCAAGAGGGGTGACCTCCCGATGGCATTTCAGGCAGGAGGGCAGCGGCCGGCGCCGCCGCCCGCCCCCGCGACCCCCGAGGCCCAGGCCTATCTCCAGGACTACGCCGCGCTCCTGGAGGCCGTTCCGTTTCCCTCTCTGGTCGTCGACCACGGCTGGGACGTGGTGCTGGCCAACGGCGCCTTCCGGACACTCTTCCAGGGCGCGGGACCGCACCCCACGGCCATGCCGGACGACAACTTCCTCCGGTTCGTCCTCTTCCACCCGGACGCCGCCGCGGTCCTCGGCGAACACGAGTCGAGCTGGTGCCTGCCCATGCTGGCGCACTTCGCCGCCACCCTGGAGCGGTACGGCCACGACCCGGGTCTCCAGGCCGTCCGCAGGGACATCGCCCAGGACCCGATCATGGAGGCCGCCTACCGCCAGGGCCTGCCGCACTGGATCCGCGCCGTCGGCGCGCGGGCCGTCGAACACGACGGTGCCGTACGGCCGCTGCACCACCCCGATCCGCGCCGGGGCACCACCGAGTGCCGGGTCGTGGTCGAGACGCCCAGGGCGCTTCAGGAACTGGGCTACACCCGGTTGACGCTCGTCCTGCGGGAGCCGCGCCGCGCCGCACACCGCTCGCCGAGTGCCCGCCGCACCGCCTCCCACCTGAGGGTGGTCCCCTCCGCCGAGTGACGACCGCTCGCACGGTCGGCCGGAGTCGGCGGCCGAAGTCGACAGGGTGGCGGCCGGGGTCAGCGGGGTGGCGGCGCGTCCGTCTTGACCGGCCCGGCCGCCCCGCGTTTCGCCGCCTGGATCTGCTCGTACACATGCGTGCGCAGCTCGGCGAAGCGCGGGGCCACCCGGGTGTGCACCTGGTCCCGCCCGCCGGGCAGATCGACCTCGAGCTGCTCGCGCACGACGGTGGGGGAGGCGGACAGCACGACCACCCGTTCGCCCAGGTAGACGGCCTCGTCGATGTCGTGGGTGACGAACAGGATCGTGATCCCGCGCTCCCGCCACAGCCGCCGTACCAGATCCTCCAGGTCCGCGCGGGTCTGCGCGTCCACCGCCGCGAAGGGCTCGTCCATCAGCAGCACCTCGGGCTCGTACGCCAGCGCCCGCGCGATGGCCACCCGCTGCTGCATGCCGCCCGAAAGCTGCCACGGGTAGGCCCCGGCGGCGTCGGCGAGACCGACCGAGGCGAGGGCGTCGGCGACCAGCTCCCGGCGCCGCGTCCTGCTCAGGTCCTTCTGCCGCAGGGGCAGTTCCACGTTCTCGCCGACCCGCATCCACGGGAACAGGCTGCGCCCGTACTCCTGGAAGACGAACGCCATCCCGGGCGGCGGACCGGCCACCTTCCGCCCGGCCAGGAACACCTCGCCGGCCGTCGGTTCCAGCAGCCCGCCCACGCACTTCAGCAGCGTCGTCTTGCCGCAGCCCGACGGGCCGACCAGGCAGACCAGTTCACCGGCCGCCACGGTGAATGTCAGGTCGCGCACCGCCTCGACGCACCGCCCCGATCCCTCGTACACCTTCTTCAGGCCGCGTACGTCGAGCATGGACCGCCCTTTCACGAGCTTCACCTGGACCGCCGGGAGGCGGCGCGCAGGCCGTGGTACCAGCCGAGCGCCCGCCGCTCGACCAGTTGGAAGAGGACCGACAGGACGAAGCCGAGCAGACCGAGCAGCAGGATGCCGGTCCACATGTCGGGGATCGCGAAGGAACGCTGGAACTGCACGATGGTGAAGCCGAGCCCGTTGCTGGCGGCGAACATCTCGCTGATCACCATGAGGATGATCCCGATCGACAGCGCCTGGCGCAGCCCCGCGAAGATCTGCGGGCTCGCCGAGCGCAGCACCACGTGCCGCAGTTGTGCCACGCCCGTGATGCCGTAGGAGCGGGCCGTCTCGGCCATCACCGCGTCGACCGCCCGGACCCCCTCGACCGTGTTGAGCAGCACCGGCCAGACACAGCCCGTCGCGATGACGACGATCTTCATCGTGTCGCCGATGCCCGCGAACAGCATGATCACCGGTACCAGGACCGGTGGCGGCACGGCCCGCAGGAACTCCAGCACCGGCTCGCACACCGCCCGCACCCGCCGGTAGGAGCCGATCAGCGTGCCGAACGCGACACCGGCGACGGCCGCGAGCGTGTAGCCCGCCGCGAGCCGCAGCACGCTGGGCAGCACGTCATCGCGCCACCGCTCGCCGGTCCACACGTCCGGGAAGGTCTCCAGGATCGTGCGCAGCGGCGGCCAGTACACGTCTTCGCTGCCGGCCGAGGACACCCACCACACGGCCACCAGCACCGCGGGCAGCGCGAGCACGAACACCAGCCGCAGCAGCAGGCGCCTCAGCCTCACACCGCCACCTCCCCGCGCACCGACTGGTGCCAGGCCAGCGCCCGCCGCTCCACCGACCGGGCGCCCACGTTGATCAGCAGCCCCAGCAGACCGGCGACCACGATCAGCGCGTACATCTCGGGCACCGCCTGCGAGGTCTGCGCCACGGCGATCCGGGCACCGAGGCCCGGTGCCCCGATGACCAGTTCGGCGGTGATGGCGAGGATCAGCGCGACGGCCGCCGCCAGCCGCACCCCGGTCATCACGTACGGCAGCGCGGTCGGCCACAGCACGTGCCGGATCCGCGCCCAGGTGCCCAGACCGTACGACCGCGCCGTCTCCTCGGCGACCGGGTCGATGTCCTGGACGCCGTACATGACCTGGATCAGCACCTGCCAGAAGGAGGCGTACACGACCAGGAGCAGCACCGACCTCAGCTCGGTGCCGTACATCAGCACCGCCAGCGGGATCAGCGCGACCGACGGGATCGGGCGCAGGAACTCGATCGTGGACGCCGTCGCCTCGCGCAGGTACGGCACCACGGACAGGAGTACGCCCGCCACGATCCCGGCGCCGACTGCGATCGCCAGTCCCAGCGCCCAGCCGGTGAGGGTGTCGCCGAGCGCGGTCCAGAACGCGCCGTCCGCGACCTCCGTGCCCAGTGCGTCGGCGATGCGGCTGGTGGGCGGGAAGTACTCCTCCTTGACCAGGCCGAGCCGCGGCACCGCCTCGCCCAGGGCGAGGAAGGCCGCGAGCCCGGCCGCACCGAGTGCGGCGTTCGCGCCCCTCACGGCAGCAGCTCGTCCAGGTCCGGCGTCTGCTTGAACAGGCCGTCCGCCTCGCCGAGCTTCGCCAGCTCCTCGATGGCGGCACGGTTCGGCTCGGCCGGCCACTTCGGCAGCGTCACCTTCGCCAGCACGTCCGCCGGGATCTTCGTGTACGTGGTGACGATCTCGCGGACCTCGTCGGGGTGCGAGTCGGCGTACGCGAGGGACTCGGCGGTGGCCTCCTGGAACTTCTTCACCATCTCCGGGTGTTCCTGCGCGTACTTGATGGAGGTGAAGTACATGGCGACGGTGAGCTTCGGCGCGATGTCGATCATGGGGGAGGCGATCTCCCGGCCGCCCTGGTTCTTGATCGTGGCCAGCGCAGGTTCCACCACCATCGCCGCGTCGATCCGCCCCGCGTCGAGCGCGGCCGGCATCTGGTCGAAGGCCAGCTCGACCAGCTCCACCTCGTCGGGGTCGCCGCCCGCCTTGCGCACCGAGGCCCGCACCGCGGTCTCGTTGATGTTCTTCAGGGTGTTGATGGCGACCTTCTTGCCCTCCAGGTCCTTCGGCGACTTGACGGGGCTGTCGCCCTTGACGGTGAGCGCCTCGAAGTCCTTGCCCACCTCGCCGGTGGAGGCGATGCCGTTGGCCACCGCCTTCACGGGCACGTTGTTGGACTGGGCGATCATCAGGGACGTCATGTTGCTGAAACCGAACTCGAACTGCCCGCTGACCACGCCGGGCACGATCGCCGCGCCGCCCTGCGCGCTGGAGAAGGACAGCTTCAGCCCGCGCTCCTCGAAGAAGCCCTTCTTCTGCCCCAGGTACAGCGGCGCGACATCGACGATGGGGATGAGACCCACCTCGACCTCGGTGGTACCGCCGGACGAGCCGGACCCGTCGGACCCCCCGGACCCTCCGGAGTCGTCGGACGAGCCGCACGCCGTGGCGGCGGCCAGGACGGAAACGGCCGTGAGGCCGACGAACAGACGACGCGACGGACGACGCATTACTCCCCCTGTGGGACCGGACCGGGTACTCCGACAGGCTGTGCGCAGACAGCACGAACGTGCTCAGCGGGAACGTAGGGCCCGCGTGGAGTCCGGGTCAATGCTCCTGTCGAGATGGGCCGTTGAGGATTCAATCGGGAGTCGTTGACAGTGCGCGACGCGCACTCATAGCGTGCGCAGCGCGTACGGTCGTTCGTGCCGCACGTCCCGCCGCACCGTCCGCCGTGCGGCTTCTGCCGGAGGCCAGATGTCCGAAGACGCAGCCCGCGCACCGTACTTCGTGAAGTCCTTCGAACGCGGCCTCGCCGTCATCCGGGCCTTCGACGCCGAGCACCCCGCGCTGACCCTGAGCGAGGTCGCCCGCGCCTCGGAACTGACCCGCGCGGCGGCCCGCCGCTTCCTGCTCACCCTGGCCGACCTCGGCTACGTCCACACCGACGGCCGCCGCTTCCGCCTCACCCCGCGCGTGCTGGAACTCGGCTACTCCTACCTGGCCGGCTTCACCCTGCCGCAGATCGCCGAGCCCCATCTGGAACAACTCGTGGCCCAGGTACGGGAGTCGTCCTCGCTGTGCGTCCTGGACGGCGACGACGTCGTGTACGTCGCCCGCGTCCCGACCAGCCGCATCATGACCGCGTCGATCACCGTCGGCACGCGCTTCCCGGCACACCTGACCTCCGTGGGCCGGGTGATCCTCGCGGCCCTGCCGGACGCCGAGGTCGACATCCGGCTCGCCCGCGCCGACCTGCGCCCGCACACCGCCCGCACCCTCGCCTCCGCGGACGCCCTGCGCGCCGAACTGCGCCGGGTGCGCCGGCAGGGCTACGCGCTCGTCGACCAGGAACTGGAGGACGGCCTCAGGTCCGTCGCCGCGCCGGTGCGCGACCGGGACGGCGAGGTGGTGGCCGGCGTGAACATCGCGGTGCACGCCGGCCGCAACTCCGTCGACTCCGTACGCCGGGACCTGCTGCCGCACCTCCTGGCGACCGTCGCCCGCATCGACGCGGACCTGAGGATCACGGGTCCGGCGGTCACAGGTCCAGCACGAGCCGCCGGCCGCGACACCGGGACACACAGATGAGCATGGTCTCCCCGGAGGCCCGCTCCTCCTCGGTGAGCACCGAGTCCCGGTGGTCCGGCTCGCCCTCGACGAGCTCCGTCTCGCAGGTGCCGCAGGTCCCCTCCGTGCAGGAGTAGAGCACCTCGACACCGGCCGCGCGGACCGCGTCCAGGACGGACACGCCCGGCGCGACGGTGACGGTACGCCCGCTGCGCGCGAGCGCGACCTCGAACTCGAACTCCGCGTCCTGGCCGTCCGTGTCCCGGGCGCCGCCCGCCGCCTCCCCGGGACTGAACCGCTCCACGCGCAGGATCCCGGCCGGGCACCGCGCCTCGACGGCGTCCAGCAGCGGACCGGGCCCGCAGCAGTAGACGAGGGTGCCCTCGGGCACGTCGTCGAGCACGGAGGCGAGGTCCAGCAGCCCCGCCTCGTCCTCGGGAGCGAACGTGACCCGGTCGCCGTACCGCTCCAACTCCCCGGCGAACGCCATGGTGTTCCGCGTCCGCCCGCCGTAGAGCAGGCTCCACCGGGCGCCCGCCTCCTCGGCGGCGGCCAGCATCGGCAGCAGCGGGGTGATGCCGATGCCACCGGCGACGAAGCGGTAGCGGGCGGCCGGCTCCAGCCGGAAGCGGTTGCGCGGACCGCGCACCCGGACCTTGTCACCGACCCCCAACTCCGCGTGCACATAAGCCGATCCGCCCCGCCCGGCGGTCTCGCGCAGCACGGCGACGCGCCACACCTCCCGGTCGGCCGGGTCCCCGCACAGTGAGTACTGCCGCTCCAGGCCCGGTCCCAGGAGCACATCGATGTGGGCGCCTGCCTCCCAGGCCGGCAGCGGTTCGCCCAGGGGGTGGCGCAGGTCGAGGACGAGCACGCCGTCGGCCACGGGCTGCCTGCGGCCGACGACGAGTTCGGCTTCGTACACCGTCATGAGCCGCATTCCCAGAGGTCGTGTCCTTGGCCGTGTCCTTGGTCGTGTCCTTGTGGGTGGGCGAGCATCCAGGTCCACATCGCGACGGGATCCTCGGCTGTGTGCTCGGCGCCGCAGTGGCAGGTGCCGTGCAGGACGTCGGTGCCGGGCAGCCAGTCGATGCGGTAGATCTCGCCGGTGCGCCCGCTCACCGGGCCGCTCGCTGCACGGGCTTGTCGCCCTCCTCCACCAACCGGGCCAGGATGCGGCGGGCGGCCAGGCCACCGGTGTCGATGTTGATGCTCAGCTCCTGGTAGCCGGTGCGTTCGGCGCCGAGCGTGCGCTGGAGCAGGTTGAGCGCGTCGACGTCCTGCATGACGACCGTGTGGTTGTTCTTCCGCAGGAACTCGGTGACCTCGGCGTCGTCCGTCGCCCAGTCCCGCGAGACGGCCCAGAAGTCGTACACCTTGCCGTCGGCGGACGGGGTGATGGCGTAGGTGATCTCGGTGTGGAAGCCGTGCGGATCGTCGCCGCCGGGCTCGGGCACCACACCGGTGGGAGCCACCCTGCTGTGCAGCAGATACAGACACGGCGCGTGGTACTCGATGTCCTGCCACCGGTCGATGCGGCCCTCGACGCCGGTGGACTTGGCGTAGAACGGCGGGCACTCGGCGTCGTCCATGTGCCGGCTCACCCGCACGAGCCCGGCGCCCTCGTCGACCTCCGTGGTGATCGGCGTCTGAGCGACCTCGGGCGTGCCGATGTAGCCGCCGTGCAGATACGTCTCGTGGGAGAGGTCGAGGAGGTTGTCGACCAGCAGCCCGTAGTCGGCGTCGATCGGCTCCATGCCCCGGACCGTGACCCAGCCGGGGGAGTCCAGGTGCCGGGCCCGCGGCACGGCTTCGGGGTCGGCCGACGCCGCGTCGCCGATCCAGACCCACACCAGCGAGTCCTGCTCCACCACCGGGTAGGAGGCGACGCGTGCGGTGCGCGGGACGCGTTTCTGACCCGGCACGTACACACAGGTGCCGGTCGTGTCGTACGTGAAGCCGTGGTACCCGCACACGATCCGGTCGCCGTCGAGCCGGGTCGGCGCCTCGGAGAGCGGGTAGCGGCGGTGCACGCAGCGGTCGTGCAGGACGACCGGGCGCCCGTCCTCCTCGGTGCGGTAGAGCACGAGCGGCTCACCGAGGATCGTGCGCCCCAGCAACTCGCGCCCCACCTCGTGGCTGTAGGCGGCGACGTACCACTGGTTCCTGGCGAAGGCGGTCATGTGCGGCATCGTTGCGGCTCCCGTCCGTCGTGGGTGCTGGCATCGTCGAGGAGGGCGTCGCGGGGTGGCAACGCCGCTTCCGCCTCACGGAAGGGGAACGGAAGGGGGGGGCGACGGAGAGGCGACGGGGAGTGTCGGTGGGTGCCCCTAGTCTTTCGCCAACGTCACGGCGGGGCGCGCCGATCCGGGCCGCCCCACGTGCTGTGCCGGGTGTTCCGAGTGGTGGGAGAGGCGAAGCGCGCATGGGCTGGCTGGCAGCGGGCGACACACCCAGCCTCCCAACCCGCACCTCCCGCTGGAGCGGTGGAAGCTGCCGATGTACGACCTGCTCGACGGCGAGACGCCCGCCCTGGGCGTCGTCGTACCGCTCCGGCCGGTCGCCGGTCTGTACCGCGAGGCCTGGCAGTGCGTCCTGGACGGGGACGAGCCGCGACTGGACGAACCGGAGGTGCCGCGACCGCGGAAGCGCCGTCGCTGAGTTCCACCACTGGAGGGGGACGGCCGTCGCGTGCGGCCGTCCCCGGCCGGACCATCCCCGTCCGCTCGCCCCGCGTACCGGCGACTTTCACTCGACGGCCACTGGGACCTTCCTGACCGTTGGGTGTTCCTGGAACACTCCATTCGCGCGTGTTCCCCCCTGTTCCGGCACCGCCCGTCCCCGGCCGGACTCCCCCCAACGCGAGAGGTCCCTCATCCCATGCCCGAAGTGAACCGGCGCAGATTCCTCCAACTCGCGGGCGCCACCACGGCGTTCAGTTCGCTGTCCGCGAGCATCGAGCGGGCCGCCGCGCTCCCGGCGAACCACCGCTCGGGGACGATCGAGGACGTCGAGCACATCGTCGTCCTGATGCAGGAGAACCGTTCGTTCGACCACTACTTCGGCAGACTGCGCGGAGTCCGCGGCTTCGGCGACCCGCACCCGGTGACGCTGGACAGCGGCAGGTCGGTATGGCATCAGCCCAAGGGCGACGGCACCGAGGTACTGCCCTTCCACCCGGAGGCCGACGACCTCGGCATGCGGTTCCTGGAGGGGCTCCCGCACGGCTGGCCCGACGGGCAGGACGCCTACCACAACGCCAAGTACGACCGGTGGCTGCCCGCCAAGGGCACCACGACCATGGCGTACCTGGACCGCGAGGACATCCCCTTCCACTACGCGCTCGCCGACACCTTCACCGTCTGCGACGCCTACCACTGCTCCTTCATCGGCTCCACCGACCCCAACCGCTACTACCTGTGGTCGGGTCACACGGGCAACGACGGCGAGGGCGGCGGCCCGGTCCTCGGCAACGACGAACTCGGCTACGACTGGACGACGTACCCCGAGCGGCTCCAGGAGGCCGGGATCTCCTGGAAGATCTACCAGGACATCGGCGACGGCCTGGACGCGGCCGGCCACTGGGGCTGGATCGACGACGCCTACCGCGGCAACTACGGCGACAACTCCCTGCTGTACTTCAACAAGTACCGCGACGCGAAGCCCGGCGACCCCCTGTACGACAAGGCCCGCACCGGCACCGACGCGAAGAGCGGCGAGGGCTACTTCGACCGGCTCCGTGCCGACGTCAAGGGGGACCGGCTGCCGAAGGTCTCCTGGATAGCCGCCCCGGAGGCCTTCTCCGAGCACTCCAACTGGCCCTCGAACTACGGCGCCTGGTACATCTCCCAGGTCCTGGACGCGCTCACCGCCAATCCGGCGGTGTGGGCGAAGACCGCCCTGTTCATCACGTACGACGAGAACGACGGCTTCTTCGACCACCTGGTGCCGCCGCTGCCGCCGAAGTCCGCCGCGCAGGGCCGGTCCACCGTCGACGTCTCCCTGGACGTCTTCGCGGGCAGCGGCAGCCACCGCGAGGGTTTCTACGGGCTCGGCCCGCGCGTGCCCATGCTGGTCGTCTCACCCTGGAGCAAGGGCGGCTTCGTCTGCTCCGAGACCCTCGACCACACCTCGGTCATCCGGTTCATGGAACGCCGCTTCGGCGTGCGCGAGCCGAACATCTCACCCTGGCGGCGCGCCATCTGCGGCGATCTGACCTCCGCCTTCGACTTCTCCCGCAAGGACAGCCGTCCGGCCCGCCTGCCGGACACCGACGCCTACGAGCCGCCGGACCGCGAACGCCACCCGGACTACCGGCCCACCCCGCCCGCCGACCCGGACATGCCCCGCCAGGAACGCGGCCGGCGCCCCACCCGCCCACTGCGGTACGCCCCGCACGTGGACGGCGCCGTGGACGCCGCGGCCGGGAAGTTCACGCTCACTTTCGCCTCCGGCGCCGCGGCCGGCGCCGCCTTCCTGATCACCTCCGGCAACCGCACCGACGGCCCCTGGACCTACACCACCGAGGCCGGCAAGGACATCGCGGACACCTGGAACTCGGCCTACTCGGGCGGCTCCCACGATCTGACCGTGCACGGCCCGAACGGCTTCCTGCGCGTCTTCCGGGGCCCCAGCAAGACCGCCGGACCCGAGGTCACCGCCCGGCACACCGGCGACGACGTCCGGCTGACCCTCACCAACACCGGCACCGGGACGGCCCGTCTCCGGGTCGAGAACGCCTACGGCGGCCGGAGCAGAACCTTCGCCGTACGCCCAGGCACCACCGTGCGCCACACCGTCGACCTCACGGGCAGCCGCCGCTGGTACGACGTGACGGTCACCTCCGAGTCCGGCCCCGCGTTCCTGCGGCGCTTCGCCGGGCACGTGGAGAACGGGCGGCCGGGGGTGAGCGACCCGGCGATCGTCACGGACTGAGCCGAGCCAGGTGACTAGAGCCGCGTGAGGCGCCCCGGCCCCGGCCCCGGCTGCCGGGGCACCAGCACCGGTCCGACCTGCCTGGGTCCCTCCGGTTGTTGCTGCGGCTGCGGCTGCGGCTGTGGTTCCGGGTCGTCCGGCGTCGGGGCGGCGGGCTCCGGACCGGTGGGCACGGGCTGCCCCGTGGTCGCGCGGCTGAGCTGGAACACTCCCCAGGCGGCCAGCGCCGCACCGGTCAGCGCGAGCAGCACGCCTCCCGCGCCGCCCCGCAGGCGTTCTCCGAGCAGGGACAGCCCGATCACCGCGGCGGCCACCGGATTGGCCAGGGTCACCACCGCCAGCGGAGCGCCGAGACCGCCCCGGTACGCCGTCTGCGCCAGCAGCAGCCCGCCCGCCGCGAAGGCGGCCACCAGCACGGCCACGCCGACCACCTGGAGGCTCAGCAGCGGGCCCGAGCGGTCGGTGACGGCGACGGTGACGGTCTGGGTGAGCGCCGAGGCGACCCCGGAGGCGATACCGGAGGCTGTGGCGTGCCGCAGCCCCGGCCGGGTGCCGGGCCGCGCCAGCACGCCGATCAGCGCCGCCGTCGCGCCGGACATCACCAGTGCCTCGGGCACGCTCAGCGTGTCGTCGGGCGCGGGCCCGGACGCGGTGAGCAGCAGTGCGCCCAGACCCAGCAGCGTCAGTCCGATGCCCCGCCACTCGACCGTGCTCACCCGCCGGCCCGCCAGTCGCGCCCCCATGGGCACCGCCGCGACCAGGGTGAGCGCACCGAGCGGCTGCACCACGGTGAGGGGACCGTACTTGAGCGCCACGACGTGCAGCAGTGCGGCCGAGGCGTTCAGCGCGACCGTCCACCACCAGGCTCCCGAGGCCAGCAGCCGCAGCGTGCCGGTGCCGGAGGTGCGCGAGGCCAGCCGCTCCTGGGCGACGGCCGCGGCGGCGTAGGCGCAGGCCGAGACGAGGGACAGCACCACGGCGACGAGGGCGGCGTTCACCGGCCCGCACCGACCAGTCCGTGCTGCTCCGCGGACGTCCGGCGCCGGAACTCCGGCCGATGGTGGGGCACGGCGCACCGCGGCCGGTGCGGCCGGTGCGGCAGGCGGATCACGGCCAGCGCGAGGCCGAGCAGTGCCGCGGCCACGATCACGTCGAGCCAGTAGTGGTTCGCGGTGCCCACGATGACCAACAGCGTCACCAGCGGGTGCAGCAGCCACAGCCACCGCAGGCGCGACCGCGTCGCGACGATCAGACCGATCGCCAGCATCAGGGCCCAGCCGAAGTGCAGCGAGGGCATCGCCGCGAACTGGTTCGACAACTGGTCGGTGCGCGGCGGGCCGTACACCGAGGGTCCGAACAGCCGGGCCGTGTCGATCAGACCGGTGGCGCCCAGCATGCGCGGCGGGGCGAGCGGAAAGAGGAGGTGCAGCACCAGCGCGGCGCCGGTCACCGCGGCCAGTACCCGGCGGGCCCAGACGTAGTGCGCGGGCCGGCGCAGGTAGAGCCAGACCAGGAAGGCCAGGGTGGCCGGGAAATGGACGGCGGCGTAGTAGGTGTTCGCCACGTGTATCAGCGTGTCGCCGTGCAGGAGCAGGGACTGCACCGTGCCCTCGTCGGGCAGCCGGAGGACGCGCTCCCAGTCCCACACGTGGTGGGCGTTGCGGAAGGCCTCGGCGGTGTGGCCCGTCGCCAGTTGGCGGCCGAACTTGTACACGAGGAAGAGCCCTGCCACGAGCAGGAGCTCACGGACGAGCGGTGGGCGTGCGGGCGCGTCCGGCCCCGCTGGTGCAGGTTCGCTGCGGGCTTTCATCCCCCGGCCCCTTCGCTGACGGTGGTGCGTGTGGCTCATCGGGTACGGGGGCGCGTGTGACGGTTCTCATCGATACGACCTCGTTCCGATACGCCAGTGTACCGATACGATGGCGTTCCGGTACACTGGCGTATCGATAGACATTGGACACACTGGAGTGCGGGGCCGCGGTACGGCCCCCGGAGCCACGAGCGGAAGGAGCGGGGACGATGATGTCGCAGGCCGCGGACCGACCGGAACCGGTCGGCAGCTCGCGTCGCTCCAAGATCACGCCCGAGCGCGAGCAGGAGTTCTTCGACGCCGTGCTCGACCAGCTCCGCTCCTGCGGTTACGACGCCGTCACCATGGAGGGCATCGCCGCCAGCACTCGGTGCAGCAAGTCCACGCTCTACCGGCAGTGGAGGACCAAGCCCCAGTTCGTGGCCGCCGCGCTGCGCTCCAACGGCCGAGTGCGTTTCGCCGACATCGACAGCGGGTCGCTCGCCGAGGACCTGCGCCAGGCGGCGTGGGCCGCGGGCGAGGGTGCGGGCAAGGACACCGGGCTGCTCCAGGCCCTCGGTCACGCGGTCATGGAGGACCCGGAGCTGAAGGGCGCGCTGCGCGAGGCGCTCGTCGAGCCGGAGATCGCCGCGCTCATGGGGATCCTCGCGCGCGGTGTGGCACGGGGAGAGGTCCCCGCCGGCCATCCGGCGCTGGAGTACGTGCCCGCACAGCTCTTCGGCTTGCTGCGGATGCGGCCCGTACTCGAGGGCGAACAGGCCGACGGGGAGTACCTCGTCCGGTTCGTGGAGGCCGTCGTGCTGCCGGCGCTCGGCCTTCCCTGAGACTCAGGTCGCCGTCCACGGGATGACTGGACGGTGACCTGGCCGCGCCGCACCGTGGGGACGGGGGCGGCGCGCAACCCCGGCCGGGCGGGGCACCCTTTGAGCGGAAGGGCGCCCCGCCCGGCCGACAGTTTTCCGGCCGCCGCGCGGACCTGTCCGGGCCGGGCGTCCGACCGGGTAGCCGGTCACCCGGTCACCCGGTCACCCGGTCAGACGGTCGCCCGGGCAGACGGTCAGACGTCCTGTCCGTTGCCGCCGCCGGAGTCGTCCACCTCGATGCCCTTGGTGATCTCGTCGATCACCGTCTGCTTCTCCCCGACGTCGACGCCGAAGCGGACGACGACGATGCGCTCGGGCGCGGCGGGCGAGGGGAAGGCGAGCGACTCGACATAGCCGTCGGAGCCCTTCGCGGTGACCGCCTTCCAGCGGACCAGGTAGCCCTTCTGCCCGGCGACCGTGACCGCCTTGGCGGCCAGCTCCTCGTGCGAGGTGATCGAGCCGTAGGACTTGCCGCCGTAGGATTCCTCGGCGTTCGCCTCGATGTCGGCCTTCGCGACCTCCTCGGCGGTGCCGCCCTCGGTGCCCAGCACCATCGCCGGAGCCGAGTACGCGCCGCCCTTGGTGCAGGTCGCGGAGGTGTCGCCGGGACACTCGTAACTGTCGTCCGACGTGACCGACGCGCCCACCTGCAACTGCTGTCCCGACCAGCCGTCGGGAATGGGCAGGCTGATCCCGCTGACCGGGTCCGTCACCGATCCGCTGTCGACCGTGGGCGGCTCCGACCCCTGCGGGGAGTCCGGCGCCGGCGACTGTCCGTCCTCACCACCGCCGCCGCCGCCGCCCGAGTCGCCGAAGGGGTTGCCCTCGCCGCCGGGACCGCTCCGGTCCTGCTGCGAACTGCCCGCGCTGTCGCCGCCCGAGCCGTCGTCGGCGAGCACGTACACGCCGACCCCGATGCCCGCCAGCACCGCCACGGCCGCCGCGACGGCTATGCCGGTACGCAACCGGCGCCGCCGCGCGGACGGCGGCTGCACGGGAAAGCCCGGATATCCCGGGTGCGCGGGATACGGCCCGGGCACACCGTCCTGCACCGGGGGCTGCACCGGGGACTGAGTGCCGTCCTGCACCGGGGACTGCGCGGAGGGCTGTACCGGCGGCTGCGCGGGAGGAGCCCCCACGGCGGCCGGCCCCGCGGCGGCCGGCCCCGCGGTGCGGACCTGGTCGGTCCACGCCTCGCCGTCCCACCAGCGCTCGGTGGCGGGACCGTCATTCTTCTGTCCGGGGTCCGAGTACCACCCGGGAGGAGTCGCCTGCGTCATGGGCACACCGTATGAGGCGTCGGTGAAAGCCGGATGAGAGGCCCGGCCGTACACCCCGTTCCGGCCGTGCCGCCGACCCTGCGCGCGCGAGGATGCGCGAGAGGTTGACGGACACCGGCCCACGCCGCCGCTGATGACGGGCCCGGCGCGTCGTTCACGCTTTACCGCATGTCACCCGTCACGGCAACTGGTCCGCGGAGCGCCCACCACTGGCGCGATCGGAGGGCTAGGCTCAGGCTCTGTACGTCATTCGGGCGACTCGGGGAGGTAGCGGGATGACGGAGGTACGGCGGGCGGGCGCCGGTTCGGCCTCCCTCTGGGAGCGCGACGAGGAAGTCGCCACCATCACGCGGGCGGTCGACATCCTGTGCGCGGACCGCTCGTCCCCCGGCACTCTGCTGGAGGCCCGCGGCGAGGCCGGGGTCGGCAAGACCGCGCTGCTCGCCGAGACCCGCCGCATCGCCGAGGCGCGGGGCTGCACCGTCTGGTCGGCACGCGGCGGCGAGACCCTCAGGTCCGTCCCCTTCAACGTGGTACGCCAACTGCTCCAGCCCGCACTGGTGTCCATGCTCCCGGAGGAGGCCCGCGAGTACCTGGGCGACTGGTACGACATCGCGGGACCCGCCCTCGGCATAGTGGACCCCGGTGAGCGGCAGGCCGACCCGCAGGGCGTGTGCGACGGCCTGGTCGCCGCCGTGCGCCGGCTCGCCCGCCGGGAGTGGCCGCTGGTGCTGCTGATCGACGACGCCCACTGGGCCGACCAGGAGACCCTGCGCTGGCTCGCCGCGCTCACCGAACGGCTCGACGAGACCTCGGTCCTGGTCGTGATCGCCCGCCGCCACGGCGACGTCAGCGGTGACAGCGCCCGCCACCTCGACGCGGCCGCCGCCGCGGGCCGGCCACTCGCCCCGCTGAACGCGCTCACCCCCGAGGCGACGGCCGGACTCACCCGCGCCACGCTGGGCGGCCACGCCGACGCCGCGTTCTGCCGCGAGGTGTGGGCCGTCACCGGCGGCAACCCCTACGACACCGTCGAACTCCTCGCCAAGGTCCAGGACAGCGAACTGCAACCGATCGAGGCGGAAGCCGCCGAACTGCGTGCCCTTAACCGCTCCGCCCGCGGCGGCGGACTCGTCGCCCGACTGGAGCAACTCGGCGTCGAATCCACCCGGTTCGCCTGGGCCGCGGCCATCCTCGGCGGCGGCATCACCGTCGACATGGTGGCAGGACTCGCCACCCTCGACCGCGCCGACGCCGCCCGCTGCGCCGAACTGCTGTGCAACGGCCGGATCCTCTCCGTACGCGACTCCGTACGTGACTCCGTACGGGACTCCGCCGCGGGGCAGCGGGGCGCGGGCGAGCTGGAGTTCGTCCACCCGCTGATCGCCACCGCCGTCTACAACTCCATCCCCGACGCGCTGCGCACGGCGATGCACGGCATAGCGGCCCAGTTGGTCTCCGACTCCGGACTCGGTGCCGCGGCCGCCTCCCGCCATCTGCTCCAGGTCTATCCCGACGACGACCAGGAAGTCGTCGAGCAGTTGCGCGACGCGGCCCGCGAGCACCTCGCCGTCGGAGCCCCCGACGCCGCCCGCCTATGCCTCGAACGCGCGCTGCGGGAACCGCCGTTGCCGGACACCCACGCACGCGTGCTGTTCGAGCTGGGCTGCGCCACCCTGCTCACCGCGCCCGCCACGACCATCGGCCACCTGCGTACCGCGCTCGCCATGCCCGGCCTGGACGGCGAGCAGCGCGTCGACGCCGTCTTCCGGCTCTCGCAGGCCCTGCTCCACAACGACCAGTTGGAGGAGGCCGTCCGCACCGTCGAGGCGGAGGCGGCGCGCAACCCGGACCCGTCCGCGCGGCTGCGGCTCCAGGCCGCCCAGTACATGTGGGAGGGCATCCACGCCGGCGAGACGTCCTCGCCGCGCCGCTCGGCGCGCCTCGCCGAACTCGCCGCCACCTGCACCGGCCGCGACAACGCCGAGCGCGCCCTGCTCATCCTGCGCGGTTTCGACGCCATGACCCACGGCGAGAGCGCCGAAGAGGTCGTCGAACTGTGCGACCGCGCCCTCGTCAACGGCCGTCTCGCACCCGGACTCGGCTGGACTGACACCGAGTGGGGCCTGGAACTGCCGATGATGCTGGCCAGTTCCTACGCCTACGCCGACCGGCTCGACCGCGCCGAGGCGCTGTTCACCGAGGCCCTGCGCGCCTACGAGAGCGCCGGCTGGAGCGGCGGCCACCTCTCCCTCGCGCACGCCTACGTGGGCCTCGGCCACCGCAGGCGCGGCCGGCTCAAGGAGGCTGAGGAGTCCCTGCGTGAATCACTGCGCATCGCCGAACGCGTCGGCCGCGGGCTGCCGCTGTACTGGTCGGCGATCTGCAACCTGATCGACACCCTGCTCGCCCGCGGCCACGTCGAGGAGGCCCGGACCCTCGCCGAGCAGTACGGCTTCGCGCCGCCGTACCCGTCGACGATCGTGCTGCCCGACCCCCGCTCGGTGCGCGGGCGGCTGCTGCTCGCCACCGGCCGCACCAAGGAGGGCGTCAACGAGCTGGAGGCGGCCGAGAAGGCGGCGGCCGCCCGTGGCCGGCACAACCCGGTGGTCGTGCCCTGGGCGACCGAGCTGGCCCGGGCGCTGGCCACCGAGGACCCCGGCCGCGCCGTCCGGCTGGCCACCGACGCCCGCCGCCAGGCCGAGCGCTTCGGCACGGACACGGCGATAGGAGAGGCCCTGCGCTGCGCCGCCGCGCTGGAGACCGGCCAGCGCGCGGTCCGGCTCGCCGCCCAGGCCGTCGCCTATCTGGAGGCCTCGCCCTGCCAGTACGAGCACGCCGCCGCCCGCGTGGAGTACGGCATCGCGGCCCGCTCGGCGGCCGAGCTGAACCGGGGCCTGGCGCTGGCCGACTCGTGCGGCGCCGACGGCCTGGTGGCCCGCGCCCGTGAGGCCCTGGCGGTGGGACACCCGGGCTGAGGCCCGGCCCCCCCGCCACCAGGGCCCGGCCGCCCGGCACCGGCCATTCAGGCTCGGCGTGCCTCGGCTGTCCGGCACCGGCTGTCCGGCACTGGCGATTGTGGCTCGGCGTGCCTCGGCTGTCCGGTACCGGCTGTCCGTGCATCGGCGAGTGTGGCTAGGTGTACTGCCCAGCCAGGTTGGTCGAGTTTGTGCGACGACACGGTCTGAATCTGTAGGACGGCGAAGGCCTCCGGTTGTGGAGTGGAGCTGTC
>NZ_JAGMUO010000037.1 GCF_019049325.1 Streptomyces sp. AC512_CC834
CGACGGCTACTTCCTGACCCACTCGATGGGCGTGGTCGCCGACAGCGAGCCCGGCGGCGGCATCTACCACGCCATCCTCGGCACCCTGGAGCAGGTCGGCCTCGCCACCCTGTTCTCCGTGCCGATCGGCGTACTCACCGCGATCTACCTGGTCGAGTACGGACGCGGCCGGCTCGCCAAGGCCGTCACCTTCTTCGTGGACGTCATGACGGGCATCCCGTCGATCGTCGCGGGCCTGTTCGTGCTCAGCCTGTGGGTCCTGATCCTGGACATGGGGCCGTCCGGCGTCGCCGGCTCGTTCGCCCTGTGCATCCTGATGATCCCCGTGGTCGTCCGCTCCACCGAGGAGATGCTCAAGCTCGTCCCGAACGAGCTGCGCGAGGCGTCCCTGGCCCTGGGCATCCCGAAGTGGCGCACGATCCTGAAGGTGGTCCTGCCGACCTCGCTCGGCGGCATCGTCACCGGCGTCATGCTGGCCATCGCCCGTATCACCGGCGAGACGGCCCCCGTGCTGCTGCTGGTCTGGGGCACCGACTTCATCAACGCGAATCCGTTCCAGGACCCGCAGGAGTCGCTGCCGATGTACATCTACCTGCAGTACGGCGCGGGCTCCGACGCGTCCTACGACCGTGCCTGGGCGGCGGCCCTGACGCTGATCGCCTTCATCATGATCCTCAACCTCGCGGCCCGCGGCATCGCCCGCTGGAAGGCCCCGAAGACGGGTCGCTGACGCGACCGACGCACGAACAGTCAGCGACTCGGACCGAAAGAAGCAGTGATACCCATGGCCAAGCGCATAGATGTCAGCGGCCTCAACGCCTACTACAGCTCCTTCCTGGCCATCGAGGACATCTCGATGACCGTCGAACCCCGCTCCGTGACGGCCTTCATCGGCCCCTCCGGCTGCGGCAAGTCCACCTTCCTGCGCACGCTCAACCGCATGCACGAGGTCACCCCGGGCGGCCGCGTCGACGGCAAGGTCATGCTCGACGACGAGAACCTCTACGGCACCGGCATCGACCCGGTGGCCGTGCGCCGCGAGGTCGGCATGGTCTTCCAGCGCCCGAACCCGTTCCCGACGATGTCGGTCTACGACAACGTGGCGGCGGGCCTGCGCCTGAACGGCAAGTACAAGAAGTCCCAGCTCGACGACGTCGTCGAGAAGTCCCTGCGGGGCGCCAACCTCTGGAACGAGGTCAAGGACCGCCTGAACAAGCCCGGCTCCGGCCTCTCCGGCGGCCAGCAGCAGCGCCTGTGCATCGCGCGGGCGATCGCCGTCGAGCCGAACGTCCTGCTCATGGACGAGCCCTGCTCCGCCCTCGACCCGATCTCCACCCTCGCGATCGAGGACCTGATCGGCGAGCTGAAGGAGCGCTTCACGATCGTCATCGTGACGCACAACATGCAGCAGGCGGCGCGCGTCTCGGACCGTACGGCGTTCTTCAACCTGGCGGCCGTCGGCCAGCCCGGCAAGCTGATCGAGATCGACGAGACGGAGCGCATCTTCTCCAACCCGTCGGTCCAGGCCACGGAGGACTACATCTCCGGCCGCTTCGGCTAGACCGGCCGCGCCCCGGCCCCCGGCTCCTCCCAACCCCTCGCGGTGCTGCATGGCGGTGCCACCGCGAGGAGCACAAGGGCCCGCCCCCGAAATCGGGGGCGGGCCCATCGCCGTACGAAGTGGGAAAGCGCAAGAGGGGAAGCACGAGAGGGGAAGCGCTGCCACAAGAACGCTGCTACAACACCGCCAGATCAATGATCCAGAAGGACACCGCGGCCACCAACGCGGCAGCCGGCATCGTGATGAACCAGCCCATGATGATGTTCTTGGCGACACCCCACCGCACGGCGTTCACCCGCTTCGTGGCGCCCACGCCCATGATCGCCGAGGTGATCACGTGCGTCGTCGAGATCGGCGCGTGGAACAGGAACGCCGACCCGAACATGATCGAGGCCCCCGTCGTCTCCGCGGCGAACCCCTGCGGCGGGTCCAGCTCGATGATCTTCCGCCCGAGCGTCCGCATGATCCGCCAGCCACCGGCGTACGTCCCCGCGGACAGCATCAGCGCACAGGAGATCTTCACCCAGACCGGGATGGGATCGCCGTAGTCCTCAACATCGGCGATGACCAGCGCCATCACCACGATGCCCATCGTCTTCTGCGCGTCCTGCAGTCCGTGGCCCAGCGCCATGCCCGCCGCCGACACCGTCTGCGCGATACGGAAGCCGCGCTTGGCCTTGTGCGGATTGGCCCGCCGGAAGATCCACATGATCGCGGTCATCACCAGGTAACCCGCGAGCAGACCGACGACCGGCGACACGAACATCGGGATGACGATCTTGTCGACCACCCCGTCCCAGTACACGGTCGTGCTCCCGGCCAGCGCCGCCCCGACCATGCCGCCGAACAGCGAGTGCGAGGAGGAGGACGGCAGACCGAAGTACCAGGTGACGAGGTTCCAGACGATGGCGCCCACCAGCGCCGCGAAGAGGATCCCCATCCCCTTCGAGCCCTCGGGGGTCTCGATCACCCCCTCGCTGACGGTCTTGGCGACCCCGGATCCCATGAACGCGCCGGCGAGGTTCATGACGGCGGCCATCGCGAGCGCCGCCCGGGGCGTCAGCGCGCGCGTCGACACGGACGTCGCGATCGCGTTCGCCGAGTCGTGGAAACCGTTGGTGTACGTGAAGAAGAGCGCGACCCCGATGGTCACGATCAGAGCGAAGGTGTCCATGAAGGGGTCAGGACTCCTTGACCGCGATGGTCTCCACCGTGTTGGCCACGTGCTCGAAGGCGTCCGCCGCCTCTTCCAGAACGTCCACGATCTGCTTCAGCTTCAGCACCTCGATGGCCTCGTACGTGCCGTTGAAGAGGTGGGCGAGCAGCTTGCGGTGCACCTGGTCGGCCTGGTTCTCCAGCCGGTTGACCTCGATCCAGTACTCGGTGAGGTTGTCCATGGTGCGCAGGTTCGGCATGGCCTCGGCGGTCAGCTCGGCGGCCCGTGACAGCACCTCGATCTGCTGGTCGACGCCCTTGGGCAGTTCCTCGACGTTGTAGAGGACGACCAGGTCGACGGCCTCCTCCATGAAGTCCATGATGTCGTCGAGGGAGGAGGCGAGGTTGTAGATGTCCTCGCGGTCGAAGGGCGTGATGAACGAGGAGTTCAACTGGTGGAAGATCGCGTGCGTGGCGTCGTCACCCGCGTGTTCGGCGGCCCGCATACGCTCTGCGATCTCGGCCCGGGCGGATGCGTCCGCCCCGAGCAGTTCCATCAGGAGCTTGGAGCCCGTGACGATGTTGTCCGCGGAGGCGGCGAACATGTCGTAGAAGCTCGTCTCCCTGGGGGTCAGACGAAAGCGCACGTGGGGTCCTCGGGGTGCATCGGTTTCGGTCAGGCTGATGCTAGGCGCATCATCCAGCCACAGCTAACGGGCCGTCCTCCAGTGTCACCCATCATGCACAGTGATGAGCAGGGGGGCGACGTCCGGGCTCCGGCAAGGGCCCCATACCCACGAAAGTTCGTTACCATATACCCGCCAGGGGTATATGTCCGCTATCCCCCGGATCCCCGCCCACCCGACACCAGCAGGAGGACGCGATGACGACCACCGAGGCCGGCGCAGGTGCGCCCTCCCCCACCGTGGACCAGACGGTGAACCAGGTCGAGACGGACGGCACGGACATCGTGACCGACCACGACCGCGGAGTGCACGGGTACCACAAACAGAAGGACGAGCACCTCAAGCGCCTGCGCCGCATCGAGGGCCAGGTCCGCGGCCTTCAGCGGATGGTCGACGAGGACGTCTACTGCATCGACATACTCACCCAGGTCTCCGCCTCCACGAAGGCCCTCCAGTCCTTCGCGCTGCAACTGCTCGAGGAGCACCTGCGCCACTGCGTCGCCGACGCGGCCGTCAAGGGCGGCACCGAGATCGACGCGAAGGTCGAGGAGGCCACGAAGGCCATCGGCCGCCTGCTGCGCACCTGACCGTCCCGGTCCCGCGCCGCCCCTACTGGCCGGATCCGGCCCCACGCTCCTCGGCCACGCGCAGCACCCGGTCGATGCACTCCAGGCTGAGCCGCTCCCGGGCGGCCGACGCCGCGATGATCAGCTCGCCGCACAGCTCGATCTCGGCGAGGGCCACGTGGTCCTGTACCGCCGTACCGCCGACCGGAGCCACACGCGTCACCTCGTCTCTGCCGTCACCGACTTCCTAGAGTAGGGAGCGGCCTACACACCGCGCATGGCACGGAAGGGCTAGTTCTTGCCGTCCGCCGCCCCGCCGGTCACCTCACCCGGCTCCGCGGCGATCTTCCCGGCGTAGATGTCCTCGTCCTCGGGCAGCCGTACGCGGACGGCGGCGCCGAAGTCGTACAGCAGCGTCGTCGAGGCGACGGCCACGGTGCCCTCGTCGCGTCCGTTGGAGAAGCTGAAGCGGTGCCGGACCTTGCGGATACGGCCCTCGTCGTCGAGGTAGGCGTCGAAGGGCACCTCGGCGGTGGCGAACCCCTCGGCCGCCGCGGCCAGCGCCTTCCTGTTCCCGCCCGAGGCGTCCCGCGCCGCCCGATCGAGGTCGGCGGTCCCCCGGTAGTGCCGCACCTCGGTCCCGGCCAGCTCGGTGCGCCCCACGAACGTGGCCGTCCGCGTGCCGCGCAGCACCTCGGCGGCGGCGAACGGATCCGTCGCCCCGCCGGTCACCAGGTTCCCGTCGGACAGCGAGGCGGTCGCCACCCGCACCCACTTGTCCTCCGGCACACCGGCCCCGCGGTTCTTCATGAACAACGCCCCCGGCGCGAGCAGCTCGGTGATCGGCCGGTGCTCGCTGGTCCCCGCCGGGTCCTGGGGCAGCCGTACCTTCAGCCGCCCGAGCCGCCCCTCGAAGTCGTACACGCCCTCGCCCCGGATGGTCACCCGCGTCCCGCCGCTGGCCATCTCCATCGCCGTACGCGCCTTGGCGCTCCCGGCGGCCACCAGCCGGTCGGCGGCCCGGCGCAGCACGGCGACCGGATCGCCGGCGTCCGCTCCCTGCCCGGCGGCCCCCTGCCCGGAGCACCCGGCACCGGCCAGGCAGACACAGACCACACCGCAGGCGAAGCCAAGACCGCCGCCCGTCCTCCAACCCCGCAGCTCCCGCTCCCGCCCGACCATCGCCACCTGCTATCCCAAGCCGTCTCGCCCGTTGTGGACCCCCTGCCGTCCCGGTTAACGAGGGGCAGGTTGCCCCGGTAACGTTGTGGGCGTGGCGCAGCAGGACGGACTCGAAGCCTCCGGGGACGGCCCGGAACACCTCACGACGACGGTCGAACAAGGCCCCTTCTGCCTGGCCCGCTGCACCTGCGGCTGGCGAGGACCGGCCCGCCGGGCGAGAAGCCAGGCCCGCACGGACGCGGCGTCCCACACGACGCCGTAACCGCGGGCGGCCGTACCTCTCGGGCGGCGCCCGCACCGACGCCCGGCACCGACGCCGTGCCCCCAAGCCGCGCACCGATGCGTCCACCGGGAGCACCCGTGGAACCCCGACCCCCCACACCCCCGTCTCCCTCCCCGAACCCCCCACGGGACGCGGAGGCGACATGCACCGGCGCACATTCCTCAGCGGCACCACAGCCGCCGCCCTGGCGGCAACCACAGCCGCCTGCACGGGCAAAGACCCGGCCACCGACACCGGCAAGGGCCCAACCTCCGGCAACGGCCCGGCAACCAGCACCCGCACCACCGCCGGTGCCGGCACCGGCACCGGCACCGGCAAGAACCCCGCCCCCTCTCCCTCTCCCTCCCCCTCCCTCGCCACCTGGACCGCCCTGGCCAAGTCCCTCGACGGCCCCCTGGTCCGCCCCGGCGACCACGACTGGAAAACGGCCCGTCGGCTCTACAACACCCGCTTCGACACGCTCAAACCCACCGCCGTCGCCTACGCCGCCCACCCCGACGACATCCGCACCGCCCTCTCCTACGCCCGCGCCCACCACATCCCGGTGGCGATCCGCAACGGCGGCCACTCCTACGCCGGCTGGTCCTCCGGCGACGGCCGCCTGATCATCGACGTCTCCGAACTCAACCGCGTCCGGGCAAGCGCCGGCGAGGCGGTCGTCGGCGCCGGTGCCAAGCTGATCGACGTGTACCGCGCCCTAGCCGCGAAGGGCGTGACCGTCCCGGCCGGCTCCTGCCCCACCGTCGGCGTCTCCGGCCTCACCCTCGGCGGCGGCCACGGCGTCGTCTCCCGCGCGTACGGCCTGACCTGCGACAACCTCACCCAGGCCACCCTGATCACGGCGGACGGCAAGGAGCTCACCGCCAACGCCACCGACCACAAGGACCTCTTCTGGGCCCTGCGCGGCGCGGGCAACGGCAACTTCGGCATCGTCACGGAGTTCCACTTCCGCACCCACCCCGCTCCGAAAGCGGTATCGGCGTACCTGACCTGGCCCTGGCGCAGGGCCGCCGCGGTCGTCCGCGCCTGGCAGGAGTGGGGTCCGGACCAGCCCGACGAGATCTGGTCCTCCCTCCACCTGGCGGCCACCCCCGGCCGTACCCCCACCGTCTCGGTCGCCGCGTTCTCCCTGGGCACCTACGGCGAGCTCCAGAACGCCGTCGACCGGCTCGCCGACCGCATCGGCTCGCCCGCGAGCAACGTCTCCCTCAAGCGCCGTACGTACGAGGAGTCGATGGAGATGTACGCCGGCTGCTCGTCCTTCTCCACTGACGCCGCCTGCCACCTCCCGGGGGGCACCCCGGGTCGCTCGTCGCGGGGCTCGCTCGGCCGCGAGACGTACGCGGCCCGCTCGGACTTCTTCGACCGCTCGATCCCGTCGGCCGGCATCAAGGCACTGCTCTCCCAGCTCACCTCGGTGCGGGGCGGCGCCGGCAGCATCGCGTTCACGGCGCTGGGCGGAGCGGTGAACCGCGTCTCCCCGACGGCCACCGCGTTCGTGCACCGGCGTTCGCGGATGCTGGCCCAGTACCTCGTGTCGTGGCGTCCGGGCTCGAGCGGAACGGCGGCCCGGTCGTGGCTGGATTCCGCCCACGGCGCGATGCGCCCGCACGCCTCGGGCGCCGCCTACCAGAACTACACGGACGCGAGCCTGACGGACTGGCGGAAGGCCTACTACGGAGACGCGGCCCCGCGCCTGGCGCGTCTGAAGCACCAGTACGACCCGGACCGCGTCTTCACCTACCCACAGGCACTGTGACTTCGGCTGTGACCGTCAGGCGGCGAGATCCCGCTCCCCCGACGCCTCGGCGCTCTCGCCGCCCTTGCGCGCCCCCGGAATCACGGCCTCGCGTCCGGCGGCGCCGTCCCGTCCTCGCGCGCTGACCAGCCACCCCACGCGGGGGGAGCGCTCGATGGCCCGGGTCAGCGGCGTCAGCAGGGCCATGGCGAGCGGCGACAGCAGCAGCGCGACCGCCGTACCGAGGGCGAATCCGCCCACGACGTCCGTCGGGTAGTGCACGCCCATGTAGACCCGGGCGAAGCCGGCGAGCAGCGCCAGCACGATCGCGACGATCCCGAACTTCCGGTGGGCGACGAACAGGGCGACGGCCAGGGCCATGCAGAGCGTGGCGTGGTCACTCACGAAGGAGAAGTCGTTCTTCCCGTCGACGAGTACTTCGAGCCCTTCATGGGACTTGAAGGGCCGGGGCCGCTCCACGAAACCCCTTATCGGCACGTTGACCAGTACCGCGACGCCGGCCGCGAGCGGCGCCCACACCAGCGCCGCCACGTTCGAGGCGGCGTCCTCGTCGCCTCGCCGCCGCACACCCCACCAGCACCAGAGCACCAGCAGCACGATGGCGAACAGCAGTCCGTACTCACCCACGAACTCCATGACCCGGTCGAACCAGTGCGGCGCGTCCTTGGCCAGGCCATTGATGTCGTACAGCAGATCGACGTCGGGGTTCGACCCGGATTCGGCGAGTCCAGCCATGGTGCTGCGGCCCCTTCGTCATGTCCTCCGGCGCACCGATCGCACGCCTCTTCCGCCACCCCCGTGGTCACCTACACGCCCACAGGAACGCACGACCCCCGTTGATACGTTCCACACTCCACCGAATGATCACGCAGACGTTATCGAAGAGAGACACGTCGTCGCAGCTCAGGCCAGGGTTTCACGCTCGGTTCAAACCCTCCCATTCACACGGTGGTGGGCAACGCTTTCGCGCCATCCTCGGTCACCCGGGTCGCCCCGAAATAGTCGGGGGTGTCGATCGGATCGAACCGGATCACCGCGCCCGTCCTCGGCGCGTCGATCATGTACCCGCCACCGACATAGATACCCACATGCCGGATGGCCCGGGAGTTGGTCAGATCGTCCGAGAAGAACACCAGGTCACCGGGGAGCAGTTCGTCCCGTCCGGGATGCGCCCCGGCGTTGTACTGATCGTTGGCGACCCGCGGCAGCTCGATCCCCACACTCTCGTACGCCGCCTTGGTCAGCCCCGAACAGTCGAACCGCCCACCCTGATCCGCCGTCCCGTTCCCACCCCACAGATAGGGCGTCCCGAGCTTCTCCTGCGCGTAGGCGATGGCCCCGGCGGCCTGCTCGGTGGGGTCGACCCGGCCGGTGGGCGCGGCGAAGCTCTTCTCCAGACTACGGATGATCTTGACGTAGTTCTGCGTCTCGCTGATCGACGGCACCCCGCCCGCCTCTATCACCCGGTAGGCACCCGCGTTGTAGGCGGCGAGCATGTTGTTCGTGGTGTCCCCGGGCACGTCCTCCACGTAGCCGGCGAGTTCGCAGTCGTACGACGCAGCCGACGGAATCGCGTCCTTCGGGTCCCAGATGTCCCGGTCGCCGTCCCCGTCGCCGTCGATGCCGTGGGCGGCCCAGGTGCCCGGAATGAACTGGGCGATGCCGCGCGCGTCGGCGTGGCTGACCACGTCCGGGTCCCAGCCGCTCTCCTGGTAGAGCTGGGCGGCGAGCAGGGCGGGGTTGATGGCGGGGCACAGATTTCCCCACCGCGCCACAAGAGCCTGGTACGCGGCGGGCACCGACCCCTTGGCCAGCGTCTTGCCGCTGCCGCCCGTCCCACCCGCGAGGTTCCCGGCGACGAGGTACACACCGACGACGAGCAGCATGACGAAGCTCAGCCCGAGCCCGACCGCCGCACCACCGACCACCCACACTTTGCGCACGGCTCAACCCTCCCCCATGACGACGCTGTTCAAGGCCATTTCCGCCGACAGTGGCGCCATTTCGCCCTTACTGCACTGCCATGGCACGACTACCGCACGGTGAACCCCCTGCACCCGACGCTCGTGTAGTCGTCGGGAGTGCGAATGTGGTGGAACTGCACGGTCCAGTTCCCGGGATCGTTGGTCAAGGGAATGGCGGGCCATCGTTTGCCGGCGGCCCACTGCTGGAAGTCCTCCGGGTACGTGAGGTACTTCCACTCGGTCGGGTCACCGCCTCCGTGGATGTCGACCGGCTTGCTCAGGTAACCGATGGTCACACTCTGGCTCAACACGCCCTCAACGGGCTTGCCGGTGTCCGGATCGATGTCGTGCGGCGGCTTCACGCTCACCGTGACGTAGTAGGGCTCCGTGGACGCGCCGATCCCGTCACGGAAGCCGATCTCCAGCTTGTTGCGGGGGTTGAGCAGCGCCGGGTCGTACACGTCCGGCTGATCGGGGTCGGCGAGAGACGTCTGGAACTTGGGGAGCGACTTCTCCTCCGGCGGAAGCTGGCAGTCTTCGGCCTCGGGCACCCAGTAATTGCGGTCCAGCTTGTCCTCCGCATAGGTGGGGGCGCCGCCGCCACCGGACGCCGGGGAGGAGGCCGACACCGAGGGCGCTGCGCTCCCACCGGCAGCCGCCCCGCCCTCGCCGCCCTCGCTCCCACCCCCGTCATCGCCCTGCGAGGCGAACACGAAAGCGGCCCCCACACCCACCGCGACGGCCACGGACAACGCCGCCGCCCAGGGCGCGACCCGGCGGCGACGGGCGGGCGACGCCGGTTGCCCGACCTGGGTGGGCGTGTAGCCGCGGCCGCCGTAGGGCGCACCGGCCGTCGGCAGGTCGTGCGGGCTCACCGGTGGGCGGGACGGGGGCGCCGCCGGTGCCTGCGGCACCGCCTCGGCCAACGGCTCCAGACCCGCGTAGAAGGCGTCCTCGACCAACGCCGTCCGCACCCCGCACCGCGCGATCACCTCGTCCAGCCGGGGCCGCGCGGCCGGGTCCTTGGCCACGCACGCCTCGACGAGCACCACGAGGGCCGGGTCCACGCCCGCGATGTCGATCCGCTCGTGCACCGCGCGGTAGCTCACCCCGGCGGGATCGCCCGCCCCGAACGGAGGACGCCCGGTCGCCGCGTACGCGAGCGTCGCACCCAGCGCGAAGACGTCCGCCGCCGGTCCGACCTCGTTGCGCATCAGCACCTCGGGGGCGGTGAACCCCGGCGTGCCCGGCGCGAAGCCGGCCTCGGTCAGCGCGGTCTGGCCGGCGCCCCGGGCGATTCCGAAGTCGATGAGCTGCGGGCCCTGTGCCGCGAGCATGACGTTCTGCGGCTTGAGGTCCCGGTGCGTGACGCCGCAGCCGTGCACCGCCGCGAGCCCCTCCGCCAGCGCGGCGAACAGCCCCCGGCACGTCTCGGCGGGCAGCGGCCCGTGCTCCTCGACGGCCTTGCTCAGGGTCGGCCCCGACACGTACTCGGTCGCCAGCCAGTACGGCGCGGCGTCCAACGAGGCGTCAATCAGGTTCGCGGTGTACGCGCTTCGCACGGTCCGAGCCGTCTCGACCTCTCTTCGGAACCGGGCCAGCGCCTCCGGGTGATCCGTGATCTCATCCCGGATCACCTTGATGGCGACCTGCCGCCCACCGGGCGAGCGGGCCAGGTACACCTGCCCCATACCGCCCGCCCCGAGCCGGGCGAGAAGCGTGTACGCACCTATGTGCGCGGGGTCCCGTTCCTTGAGTGCGTCCACGGAACTGACGATGCCACAGGGATCAGTCCGGAAGGGAGGCGGTGGAGATCGCCGCATTCGCCGGGGAGGATCACACCTTCACGACTTCGACGGCGGGGCACGACGCGGGCGCGGCCGACGAAGTCTGCGCGAATCCCGTCGTCCTCCATGCGGCCCCTCTCCCAGCCCGTGACAGGGCAACAGCCCCACGGCCGCCGAACCCTCGTCTTCGGGGCGGCCACGGCGCGTGCACCACAGCCCGTGCCGTGCGGGCAGACGGGCCGCTGCACCCCTGGCTGCGACCGACTCACCCACGCGACTGCCGGTCGGCCTCGCCGTACATCGGCAGATCGTCGGTGTCGATCTCGACGTCCAGAGGCCCGGGGATGCGGACGACCTCTCCGAACTTGCCGGGCGTCAGTTCCTGGTAGGCGCCGTTGTCCGGTCGGCTGTGCAGAGCCCACGTACCGTTTCGTGGATCGATGACGAGGAGTAGCGGAACCCGGCCGACTGCGTACCAGTCGGCCTTGTCCCTGATCTCACGCGCCCGCTCCGTCGCGGAGACGACCTCGACGGCCAGCGCGGCGTCCTGCGGGTCGGCCAGCCAGTTGTCGTCCTCCTCCCACTCGGTGGGCAGGACGACCAGATCGGGCGTCACGTAGTCGTCCGGATCGTCGGGCAGCGCGATGGACGACACCTCGTAGGCATCCAGCCCTTCGGGGAGACCCGCCGCCTCCAACTGCCTGCGCAGGCGCCTGATCACTCCCGCGTGCTTCCCGCGCGGGGTCGGGGACATCACGATCTTTCCTCCCACGATCTGCGCGCGCAGGCCGGTCAGTTCCTCGATCCTCTCGGCGACCTCGCGCAGTCTGCCGCCCTTCGGACGCGGGTGAGGCCCGGCGCCGGCGTCCAACTTCTCGGCCATCGCTCGCTGCCCCCATCCCTCCGACTCATCGGCGTCCTCGCCGGGGCGAACGATGTCGGTGGGAGGCCCGACATCCCGCTCGGCGGCGCATCCACCGTACGTCCTGAGCCGCTGCCCGGCCCTGACCCTCACGGCCGGTCGTCCCGTCGGCACTCGGCCCACAGCAGCTTCCCGCCCCTCGACGCGCCGAGCTCCCGCAGCACGGACACGCCCACGGCGTCCGCACAGGCCCGCACCAGATGCAGGCCCCGGCCGCTTTCGGCGTCGCCCGGCGGTGCCTCGCCATCGCCCGGCTTGCCCTCCCGGAACCCGGACGGCACCTTCCAGTCGTTGTCCCACACACCCACCCGCAGCCTGCCGGGCTCGCGCGACAGGATGCGCAGGGCGTAGGGGCCGGTGGTGTGCAGGTGGGCGTTGGCGAGCAGCTCGGCGGCCAGCAGTTCGGCGGTCGGCGTGAGCTCACCGAGGCCGTGCGCGGCAAGGGCGGCACGCAGGGTTGTGCGGGCGATCCCCGGTGCGCGTGGATCGTGCGGGAGGTGGAGGGTGTAGCCCCAGGACGGGTTTACGGTGGCCATGGAAGTCTCCGATCTGTGCGGATAGTTGGCTGGTGGACGGGGTGCCCAGTGGCATGCCGGTCCGTCGACCGGTGCGCTTCTGGGCGGGGCGCCAGTTGTAAGCTAGAGATGTTTCTTAGATGGCGCTAGAAAAGAATTTAGACGCCACTCATGTGAGTGACAGAGAGGCAAGGGTCGCGTGAGAAGCAACCCGACGGGCCGTCAACTCCGTTTGGGTGCTGAGCTGCGCAAACTGCGGGAACGAGCTGGCCTGAGCTCGACGCAGGCCAGTCGCCTTCTGGGCGTGCAGCAGAACCAGATCAGCAACGTGGAAGCCGCGCGGGCCGGAGTGAGCCCCGAACGGGTCCGCACCCTCGCCTGTCACTACGACTGTGGCGAGAAAGCCCTCGTCGAGGCGCTCGGCGACATGGCAGCCGAACGAACCCGAGGATGGTGGGAGGAGTACCGCGAACTCCTGCCTGCCGCCCTGTTGGACCTGGCCGAGGTCGAGCACCACGCCGAGCGCCTGCGCGCAGCCGTCACCCTGCACATCCCCGGCCTTCTACAGACCAGGGACTACGCCCGCGAGGTCTTCGGTCAGGACGTCCCGGTGATGTCGCCACCGGATGTGGAACACCGGGTCTCCTTCCGTGTCAAGCGGCAAGCGGTGCTCTACCGGGACTCTCCGACACCTCACCAGGCCATCGTTCATGAGGCAGCGCTTCGCATGAGGCTCGGCGGGCCCGACGTGACGCGGTCTCAGCTCCAGCATCTGCTCGACATGGGCGAGCTCGACCACATCACCGTCCGCGTACTGACATTCGGCGCCGGCATCCTTCCTGGCTCGGGCCAGTCCTTCTACTACTCCACGGGCCCCGTGCCGCAACTCGACACCGTCCACCTGGACCAGTCCCACGGCCCGGTGTTCCTCGACTCCGAGGCCCAGCTTCACAAGTACCGGGTGCTCCTGGACCGCATGGAGGCCAGCGCACTGCCGTCCAACGAGTCACGCGATCTCATCCGCAGAATCGCGCAGGAACTGTGAGGAAGGTCGACATGACGCAACTCGCCTGGCAGAAGTCCACCTACTGCGCGCAGGGCGACTCCTGCGTCCACGTCGCCGCAACCCCCGGCGCCGTCCATCTGACCGAAAGCAGCGACCCCACCGGCTCCATACTCACCGTCACCCCAACCGCCTTCGGCAGCCTCCTCGGCGCACTGAAGGTGAACACCCGACCGGCAGGCATCCAGGTCACCTTCACTCGCGGGAGTGACCCCGACACCCCCGTCCGCATCCAGGGCTCAGACGCCCGGGGGACAGTCGTCACAACGGATCGTCAGAAGTGGGACGCCTTCGTGCTCGGCGTGAAGGCCGGCGAGTTCGATCGCTTCGCAGAAGGGCTCAACGACGCAACCACGCGACAGGTTGCGCTCCAGCATCATTGCCCGGCGTAACCTCACGTGATACACAGAGTGACCATACGACTCTTTCCATACCGGTCCGCACCACCCTGCCGGGGTCCCGCGCGGACCGGTGGCAAGCTATGTGTACGAAACCCGCCAATCAATGACGCCAAGTCGACATGCGACGGTGCCATTGTCGGCGACAATGAGGCCTGACCTCTGCACGTCCGCAGAGGGCGCTGGAACTACCCAACAGGGGCGGTGACTTACATGCTCTTTGCGGCCGACGAGGGAGACATCAACACCATCATCGGGGGGATCGCTCCGGACTGGGGCCCCTTCGGCAGCCTGGGCAACGAGGCCAAGGTGATGATCGAGGTGGTGATGGCCGTCGCCATTCTGCTCTGCCTCGGCATCGCCATCTGGGGCGCCGCCAAGCAGCGCATCGGTGCGACCGCGCTCCGCGACACCTTCAGCGCGGAACAGGGCAAGGGCCTCATCATCGCGGGCCTGACGGGCGTGTTCATCATCGGCTCGCTCGGCACGCTCTTCACCATCGTGTACGGGATGGCCGTGTAACCCGGCACCCAACCGTTTCTCCCCCTCCATCCCACCCGCCCGTCGTGCCAACCGGCTGAGGTTGCGTTTCCCTGATGTCGAGTCATAACACCGCGCCCGAGCGGGAACCAGCACGGCTACCGTCGTACGTACACGGCCGACCCGACGTCGAGGGGGCGTACGCGGCATGAGTCTCGGAGACGATCACCAGTCGTCCGGCGGTTACGGCGGTGCCGGTCAGACACGGACCCGGCTGCCCGACGGGGAGGGCGACGGCCACGGCGGCCCACGGCGCGGCGGCCGCTCGTCCTCGCGCAGCCTGGTCACGGTGGTCGGCGTCGTCGTCCTGCTCATCGCCGCGATCGCCTTCGCGAACCGTGGAGGAGACGATTCCGCATCCTCCGACGACGCGGCGTCCGGCAAGCCGAAGACCTCGGCGACGGCGCCCTCCGGAACCAAGCCGGTCCAGGCGGGCTTCGCCCACGACGAGCAGGGGGCGCAGAGCGCGGCGGCGAACTACGCGGTGGCACTGGGTTCTGACGGCATGTTCGACGAGGCCAGACGGCACGAGATTGTGCAGGCAGTGGCCGACTCCGGCTCGGTCGACCGTCTCCAGACCGACTTCGACGCCGACTACTCGGCGGACTTCCTGAAAAGGATCGGCCTCGACGAGAACGGCAAGGCGCCTTCGGGCGTCACCTTCGTCAACCGAACACTGCCGGCAGGCACCAAGGTGACGGCCTTCAGTGACAGCGCCGCCACTGTCGAAGTGTGGTGCAACGGACTTTTCGGACTCGCCGGCGAGAAGGCAACCAATCCGGTGACGAACAGTTGGTTCACGGTGACCATGAAACTGAGCTGGGACGGAAGTGACTGGAAGGTTCAGGAGACCAGCCAGAAGACCGGCCCGACGCCTGTTCCAGGGGACAACCCGGTCTCAGGGTCCGATGAGATGAGCAAGGCGGTCCAGGAGTTCGGAGGCTTCACGTATGCCCGGTAGCCAGCACCGCGCGCTCAAACTCACCGCCTTGGTGGCCGCCGCCCAGGCAGTCACCGTCCTGTTCGCCACTCGCGCCGTCGCAGAGCCCAGTCCGACACCGACGAAGGATGACCCCTGCTCGCTCATCGCGGGCCCCGCCAAGGACTACTGCGAACGAGGCGAAGGCGGCGGCTCCGGTGGCGGTGGGGGGACCCCCGACACCCTCCCCGACAGCCTCGACCCCCTCTCCTCCCTCGCCAAAGGCTGTGCCGACGCCGCCGCGTGGACCGTCGACACGCTCAGTGACGCCGTGAAGAACACCGCCGACGTCGACTTCACGAACGGCACGTTCCTCAAGCAGTACGCCGTCGTGTTCGCGGCGTCGACGATCCTCACCCTGATCCTCTGGCTGCTGGCGGTCGCCAAGCGTGCCGTCCGGGGCGTGCCCCTCACCACCGCGCTCTCCGAGGCGGTCGGGTTCCTGTGGCTCACCGTTCTGGCGTCGGCGTTCACCCCGCTGATCCTCTACACGGTCGTGTCCGCCACCGACGCGGTGACCGATGTCCTCGCCAAGGGCACCGGGGACCAGACGGACACGTTCTTCGGCACGTTCTCCCAGGCGTTGGAGCAGGGCGACAACATCGGCGGCGGGCCGATCATGCTGATCCTGGTGTCGTTCGTGTCGATCATCGCCGCGGGCGTCCTCTACCTCGAGCTGTACCTGCGGGCCGTCCTGCTCTACGTCGGCGCCCTGCTCGGTGTCGTCGTCTACGCCGGCCTGGTCGACAAGAACCTGTGGGGCCACGTCCGCCGCTGGGCGGGCATCATGATCGCCGTGATCATGGTCAAGCCCGTGATCGTCATCGTGCTGGGCCTCGCGGGCGCGCTGACCACGGAGGAGGGGCCGGACTCCGTCGCCGCCATCGTCTCCGGCCTCGCGATCATCCTGCTCGCGATCTTCGCCTCGGCGATGATCTACCGCTTCGTCCCCGGCTTCGGCGACGAGATCGCGAACGGCCGCAACAACCGCATCATGCAGGGCGCCGAGGGCAAGGCCGCGGCCGTGATGAGCTCCCCGGCGAACCTGGTCGCGCAGGGCATCAGAACCCACAGCACCCGCGGCAACGGCGGCGGAGGGGGCGCAGGCGGAGGCGGCCAGTCCACGGCGTCCTCCGGCGCCCGCCCCTCCAACCCCGCCTCCGGCGGAGTCGCCGCGCACAGTTCGCGCCCCTCGGACGGCGGCGGAAATGTCCCCTCCGCCGCTCCCGCACCGCGCTCCGGCAGCCCGGTGAACACGCCCCACGCACGCAACACCCGCAACAGCGGCACCAAGAGCACAGGAGGTGACGGGCGTTGACGACCGAGTCCCACGTGTCCCATGCGGTCACGCCCCGCCGTACGTATCTGATCGGCCGCGCCCGGCCGAACGCGATCGTCGGCCGCAACCGCGAGACCGGTGAGATCGCGCTGATCGTCGCGGGCGCGTTCCTCGGCATGATGTGCGGGCTCCTCGTCCCCGTCCTGTCCCTGCGCATCGTGCTGCTCTGCGGCTTCCCGATGATCGCGCTGGCGGCGGTCTACGTGCCGTACAACCACCGGACGTTCTACCGGTGGTTCGAGATCAACCGCAGCTACAAGCGCACGCTGCGCAACGGCACCACCTACCGTTCCAGCGCCATCGAGGCCGGCACCAGGATCGACGGCCGGGAGATCGAGGTCGGCCCGCCGCCCGGCATCGGACGCATCTCCTGGCTGGCGGCGCCGTTCGGGCCGGACGAGATCGCCGTACTGCTGCACGCCGACCGCAAGACCGTCACCGCCGCGATCGAGATCGAGGGGCCCGGTGTCGGCCTGCGCGACTCCGAGGACCAGGAGGCCCTCGTCGACCGCTTCGGCACCCTGCTCAAGCACGTGGCCAACGGCGACGGCTTCGTCACCCGCATCCAGATGCTCGCCCGCACCCTCCCGGCCGACCCCGACGCGCACGCCAAGGACGTCGCCCAGCGCGGCGACGGCAAGGCCCTGCCGTGGCTGCAGCAGTCGTACGACCAGCTCCAGTCGATGGTGTCCACCAGCAGCGAGCAGCACCGCGCCTATCTCATCGCCTGCATGCACTACAACCGCGAACTGGCCGCCGAGGCACACACCATGGCCCGTGCCGCCCGGCCGCACAGCGGCCGCAAACTGGACCGCGACGCCGGTCTCGCGGTCGTGATGGCGCGCGAGCTGACCGACATCTGCTCGCGCCTGCAGGAGGCCGACATCCGCGTACGCCAGCCGCTGGGACAGGGCCGGCTCGCCTCCCTCGTCCACGCCATGTACGACCCGGACCACCCGATCGACCACATCCAGGCGATGACCAAGCGCAACGCCTGGCCGGCCGAGCTGGACGCCATGGAGCCCACCTACCTCCAGGCCAAGACCCGCGAGTCCTCCACCCGCGCCCCCTGGTGCCACGCCACCGCCTGGGTCAAGGAGTGGCCGATGACCCCGGTCGGCGTGAACTTCCTCGCGCCGCTCCTCGTCCACACCCCCGACGTCATCCGCACCGTCGCCGTCACGATGGACCTCGAACCCACCGAGGTCGCCATCGAGCGCATGCTGACCGAGAAGACGAACGACGACGCCGAGGCCTCCCGCTCCGCCAAGATGAACCGGACCGTGGACCCGCGCGACATGGCCGCCCACTCGCGCCTCGACCAGCGCGGCGAGGACCTCGCCAGCGGCGCGGCCGGCGTCAACCTCGTCGGCTACATCACCGTCTCCTCCCGCACCCCCGAGGCCCTGGCTCGCGACAAGCGGACGATAAGGGCGTCGGCCGGAAAGTCGTACCTGAAACTGGAGTGGTGCGACCGCGAGCACCATCGCGCCTTCGTGAACACCCTTCCGTTCGCCACCGGCATCCGAAGGTAGGGGCTGAGCCAGATGCGGGACCCGCTGTCCGTCCTCACCAACGCCTTCACGTCCTTCCTCTTCGGGAAGGTGGAGACGACCCGCCTCCCCGTCCGCACGTCCACCGGCCAGGCCCAGGCCGTCTACCTGCCGACGGCCGCGCCCGGCCTCGGCGACTCCGGCGTGATCATCGGCCGCGAGGTCTACTCCGGCAAGGGCTACATCTACGACCCCTTCCAGCTCTACGGCCAGCAGCTCCCCGCCCCGCACTGGCTGGTCCTCGGCGAGTCCGGAAACGGCAAGTCGGCCCTGGAGAAGACGTACGTCCTGCGTCAGCTCCGCTTCCGCGACCGCCAGGTCGTCGTCCTGGACGCCCAGGGCGAGGACGGCGTCGGCGAGTGGAACCTCATCGCCGAGGAGCTGGGTATAACTCCCATCCGGCTCGACCCGACGGCCGCCCTGGACCACGGCATCCGGCTCAACCCCCTGGACCCGGCGATCACGACGACGGGACAACTGGCGCTCCTGAGGACGATCATCGAGGTCGCCCTGGGGCACGGCCTGGACGAGCGCTCCGGCTTCGCGCTCAAGGTCGCGCACGCCTACGTCAACGAGACCATCGTCGAACGCCAGCCCGTCCTCACGGACATCGTCGAGCGACTGCGCCACCCCGAGCCGGAGTCGGCCGAGGCGATGAACGTCGCCATAGACGACGTACGGGCGTGGGGCCTGGACGTGGCGCTGGTCCTGGACCGGCTCGTCGACGGTGACCTGCGCGGCATGTTCGACGGCCCGACGACGGTCGGCATCGACCTCGACGCCCCCCTCATCGTCTTCGACCTCTCCCACATCGACCGCAACTCCATCGCCATGCCGATCCTCATGGCCATCGTGGGGGTCTGGCTGGAGCACACCTGGATCCGGCCCGACCGGAAGAAGCGCATCTTCCTCGTCGAGGAGGCCTGGCACATCATCAACAGCCCGTTCGTGGCGCAGTTGTTCCAGCGGCTGCTGAAGTTCGGGCGCCGGCTGGGCCTGTCGTTCGTGGCGGTGGTGCACCACCTGTCGGACGTCGTCGACGGGGCGGCGGCCAGAGAAGCCGCGGCCATCCTCAAGATGGCCTCCACCCGGACCATCTACGCCCAGAAGGCCGACGAGGCACGGGCCACGGGACGCGTACTGGGCCTGCCACGCTGGGCGGTGGAGATCATCCCCTCGCTGACCCCGGGCATCGCGGTGTGGGACGTCAACGGCAACGTGCAGGTGGTCAAACACCTGATCACCGAGACGGAACGCCCACTGGTCTTCACCGACCGCGCGATGACCGAGTCGTCCGCCGACTTCAACGACGACGCCCTGCGCGCCGCCGAACTGGAGGCGGAGGAACGGGCGGCGGCCTTCATGGAACAGCACATCGGCGACTCCTCCGAATCGACGGTGGCGTAGGACGACGGAGAGGCACCGGACGTATGAGACCGGACGACCGCCACGACCAGCGGCCGGCCCAGGGCGGCGGCATCCCCGACGGCCTGCTGGTCGGCATACTGGGCTTCATCCTGGGCATGACCCTGCTGGTGTGGACGGCGACCGGCCTGTCCGCCCTGTTCGCCCACGGCTCCTGGCCCGCCGGCGTCAGCTTCACCGGCACCCCGCAGGCCATGCGCCACCTGATCGCCGAGCCCCACGACATCCCCGGCGCCTGGCCGGACACCCCACAGACGGCCCTCTCCGGGTACGGGCTGTTCTGGGGGCTGTTCATCGGCCAGCTCATGGTGCTGGTCGTCCTCACCGTGTTCGTGATGGGCACGGTGGCGCGGTGGCGGGCGGTACGGCAGCGACGGCGCACGGAGCCGACTCCGACACCGACGCCGACACCGACGCCGGGACCTGCACCCGCATCGGAACCGGCACCCGCACCCGCACCGGAACCGGCGGCGCGGGAGGCACCGGTCCCGGAGGCACCGGTGCACGAGGTACCCGTCCCCAGGGCGCCGCAACAGAACCCGGCTCCGGAAACCGAGCCCTCAGCCTCTGCGGCCAACGGCAAACGCATGGGTGTGTGGGAAACCAACCGTGCCGAAGGCGCGGTGCACTACGCCCCCAGGGAGAGCCGCCACTCGACCGCAGCCGAGGCCCTGCGGGACGCGGAGGGCGCCGCCCTCGTCATCACCTCCAACCCGGCCCTCTGGTCGGACACCAAGGACGCCCGCGCGAAGCTCGGCCCCACCCACCTCTACGACCCGAACCACCTCTGCGACACCCCCGCCCGCTTCCACTGGTCCCCCACCGCGGGCTGCGAGGACAGACAGACGGCCACGAACAGGGCGGCCGCCCTCCTCACCCCGGTCCGCCCCACCGCCCGGCTCGACCAGGCACTCGGCGACACCGCCGAGCTACTGCTGCGCAGCTACCTGCACGCCGCCGCCATCGACGGCCGCACCATCCGCCACGTCCACCGCTGGTCCCAGGGCCTCCAGGTCCAGGACGCCGTCCGCATCCTGCGCACCCACCCCAAGGCCGCCCCCGGATCCGCGGGCGAACTCGAAGGGTCCCTCACCGCCCACCCCGAACGCCGGGACATGGCCCAGCAGTTGAACGCCAGGGCCCTCGCCGCCCTCTCCACGGTCAACATCCGCGAGGCGTGCACTCCCAACCGAACTGATGCCCTCGCCCTGGATTCCTTCGTACACGAACAGGGCACGCTTTACGTGGTGGGTGAATCCATGGAGGATCCCCGCACGAGCCCGGGCGCGATGCCGCTGCTCACAGCGCTCGTCTCCAGCGTGGTCGAGCGCGGCCGGCGCATGGCCGAACGGTCATCCTCCGGTCGCCTCGACCCACCAATGACGCTCGTCCTGGACGACGTCGCGGCCGTGGCCCCGCTCCCTCAACTCCCGGAACTGCTGGCCACCGGGGCGGACGCGGGCATGCCGACCCTGGCCCTGCTCCGCTCCCGCGAACAGGGCCGAGCCCGCTGGCCCCACGACGAACTGCCGGTCTAGAACAGTGCACGGCCGAGGACCGCGTCAGCGCTCGAGCACGTACTCCAACTCGTAGTCCCCGGGCCCGCCCACCAACGGCACCGTCCGCCCGCTCGGCGCGAACCCCGCCTTGCGGTACGCCCCCTGCGCCCGCACGTTGTCCGGATGCACGATGAGCCGCATCCGCTCCACCCCGTTCGCCCACGCCCACTCGAGACCGGCGTCGAACAACGCCTTGGTCAGCCCGCTCCCCCGCCACTCGGACCGTACGAACACACCGACGACGTGCCCCTGCCGCCGCTCCACCGCGAACCCGGCCCAGTCCGTCGTCCCGGCCTCCTCCACCAGCACCGTCAACGTGCCGAGCCACAGCCCGCCGGGCCCCTCGGCGACGAGCTGCTGCGCCCCGGAGGCCCCCTCGGCGCTCCCGGCCGCCCGCTCCTGCCAGAAGGAGTCCGGCCGCGCCACGGCGTCGTCGTACGTCTCCAGGTACGCGAGGTGCGCGACCGGGTCCCGCAGCGCGCGCAACCGCAGCTCCTTCACGGCGGGCCACTCGTCGGCGCGTATGGAGCGGATCACGTAGTCACCGGGGACCGAGGCACTCATGCCGGTCACCGTAATACCCGGGTACTACGCCCCTCACCTCATATACGGCCCCCGGAAGGACGCCCCTCGACCCCGGACCCCCGACCATGGTCGGATGGACCACGTGGACCCCGCGCAGCCCGTCCCGCAAGACCGGGCGGCCGAGCCCCTCACCGAGTACATCCAGCGCGTCAACCGGCGGGTCCGGGGCTTCGACCGCCGCCGTCCACTCGTGTGGGACCTACACCTCACCGGCTTCTGGGTGCTGGCCGCCCTGATCGACGCCTCCGGCGGCTGGCGCAACGTCGCCCACGACCCCGGCGTTCCCGTCGGCCTCGTCGTCGCGCTCAGCCTCGCCCTCTCCGTCCCCCTCCTCTGGCGCCGCAGCCACCCCCGGGCCGCTCTCCTCGGCACGCTGCCCGCGGCCCTGGTGAGCGCCTGGTCGGGCGCCAGCCTCCAGGCCGCACTGCTCCAACTCCTCCTCGTCCACCACATCGCCCTGCGCCTGCCGCTGCGCAACCTCTGGTGGGCCGTGGCCCTGGCGACCGCCCCGACCTGTGTCACGGTCGCCCGCTACGGGGACGCCGCGGGCTCCTGGAACCAGCAGCTCGGCTCGCAGCTCGTCTCCCTCGGCGTGGCCGCCCTCATCGGCATCACCGTGCGCACCCGGCGCGACTACACCGAAGCCCTGGAGGACCGCGCCCGCCGCCTGGAGACCGAACGCGACCAGCAGGTCCGGCTCGCCGCCGCCGCCGAACGCGCCCGCATAGCCCGGGAGATGCACGACATCATCGGCCACAACCTCTCCGTCATCACCGGCCTCGCCGACGGCGGCCGCTACGCCGCCGCCAAATCCCCCGACCGCGCCACCCAGGCCCTGGACGCCATCGGCACCACCAGCCGCCAGGCCCTCGGCGAACTCCGCCGCCTCCTCGACGTCCTGCGCGACGACGACCGGGACGGCACCACCCCCACTGCGGCCGAGCTGGCCCCGCAGCCCGCCCTCACCGACCTCGACCGCCTCCTCGACGGCGTCCGCCGGGCCGGACTCCCCGTCCGTACATCCGTCAAGGGCGACGTCACGCTCCCCGGGGGCCGCCAGCTCACGCTCTACCGCGTCATCCAGGAAGCCCTCACCAACACCCTCAAGCACGCCGGCCCCGACGCCACCGCCCACATCGACCTCTCCTACGAGGCGGCCGGCGCCGTCACCCTCACCGTCACCGACACCGGACAGGCGATCCCGCTCCCGTCCCCCGCCCACACCGGCGGCCGCGGCCTGCCCGGAATGCGCGAGCGAACGTCCCTGTACGGGGGCACACTTGAGGCCGGTCCACGTCCGGCCCCCGAGCGGGGCTGGCGCGTCCGTCTGCACCTACCGGAGGAATCCCCGCAGTGACCACCGTCCTCATAGCCGACGACCAGCCCCTCCAGCGCTTCGGCTTCCGGATGCTCCTGGAGAGCCAGGACGACATGACGGTCGTGGGCGAGGCCGCCAACGGCGCCGAAGCCACCCGGATGACGGCCGAACTCCACCCCGACGTCGTCCTCATGGACGTCCGGATGCCCGGCCTGGACGGCATCGAGGCGACCCGTCGCATCGTCGCGGACGGTGGCCGCACCCGCGTCCTCATCCTCACGACCTTCGACCTCGACGAGTACGCCTACGCCGGGCTGCGCGCGGGTGCCTCCGGATTCCTCGTCAAGGACGCCCAGCCGGAGGAACTGCTCTCCGGCATCCGCGCGGTGGCCACGGGCGACGCGGTGGTGGCCCCGGGCCTCACCCGCCGCCTCCTCGACGCGTACGTCCACCATCTGCCGACCGCGCCCGCGCCGGACAACTCCCCCGACGCTCCCGATCCGCGCCTGGCCCCGCTCACCGACCGCGAGACCGAGATCCTCCGGGTCATGGGCCAGGGCTGGACCAACACGGAGATAGCGGAACGCCTCCACCTCGCCGAGTCGACGGTCAAGACCCACGTGGGCCGCATCCTGGCCAAGACGGGCTCGAGAGACCGAGTCCAGGCAGTCATCCTGGCCTACGACACGAAATTGGTCGGGTAGAAACTGCGGTGTAAACGCAGAAAACCCCGCACCGTTCCCGGTGCGGGGTTTCTCGCAATGATTGTTCGGCGGCGTCCTACTCTCCCACAGGGTCCCCCCTGCAGTACCATCGGCGCTGTAAGGCTTAGCTTCCGGGTTCGAA
>NZ_JAGMUO010000038.1 GCF_019049325.1 Streptomyces sp. AC512_CC834
GTGTTGGATGGCGGGCGGTGGGGGGGGCCATGCCGAAAGCCGCGAACAAATCCGCTGATTTGTTCGCGGCTTTCGGAGGGTGGTCTGGGGTGGAGGCGGTGATTGGACAGTGTGTCCCGGGTGTGTGGGGTGAATGCGCAGGTGGGGTGCGATGAAGGGTGGGACAGAGTGTCCGATCGCGTCGTCGGGCCCCTCCAAGCGGCCGACACCGCCATCCGGCCGACACCGCCATGCGGCCGGTCCCGCCGTCCGGCCGGTGGTCCTCCACTCCTCCGCTTCTCCACCCTCCGGGCGAAAGCCGCTGAGACGGCGCGGCGTGCATGCGAGGCGCGAGTGCGCCCCTCATGCCGGGGACTGGGCGGCCGACGGAAGGGACCGGCGTGCCTCGGCCACCCGTCTTTCCGGGCCGCTCGCTCGCTTCTCCCTCGTGCTGGAGCGAGCCGAGTCAAGGGTGGCCCGCAGGGCCATCGCCGAAGGCGACGCGCAGCGCCCTTTACTCGGGTCGTGGAGGCACGACACTGGCAAGGAAGCGAGTGGCCCCCACGGTGCGTATGAACTCCGTCCAGGCTACCGACCCGACGACGACCACCGGGCCGCCGGTCACCTTGCTGTCCCGGACCGGTACGACGCCGGTGACTCCGTCGGCGACCTCGAAGCAGTCCTCGCCGCCACTCCCGCCGCTGTAGCTGCTCTTGCGCCAGTAAGCGTTGGTCAGGTCGTACCCGCGCATCGTCTGTAGCCCTCCGCCGCCGCCTCGATCATGTCCAGGGACGCCTCCAATGGCAGAGCCGTGACCCTGAGAAGATCGTAATCCGCCTGTACCCGCTTCACTACTGCCGGATCGTCCAGCAGACTGCCCGACAGCACGCCCTCTGTATAGACGGTCGGCGGGGCGTCCTCGAACTCCATGAGCTTCATTGACTTACCCATCTGTGGGTGCGCACCGGCGGAGGTCGGCAGTACCTGGGCCAGGATCTTGCGGCTGCGCACCAGCTCCGTGACATGCTCCAGTTGCTGGGCCATCACGGCGGGGGAACCCACCGCGACGCGCAACGCGGCTTCGTGAAGCAGAGCCCAATACACGGGCCGTGTAGCGTCCTTGAGGAGTCGCGTTCGCTCCATGCGGAGACTGACCATCTCGTCGATCCACTCGTCCGTCGACAGAGGGTTACTCGCCAGGTAGAGAGCGCGGGCGTAACCCGGTGTCTGCAGCAGCCCCGGCACCACGGAGGGCGCCCACTCGCAGATGCTCGTCGCCAGCCGCTCCAGCTCCGCCGCGTGAGCGAAGTACTCCGTGTACGGCTGGTCCTTGATGAGCTTTTTCCACAGCCGCTCGAAAATACCGTCGGTTTGCAGTACCCCGTCAATCCTCTGCGCCACATCTAGCTGCGGCTTCCGAATTGCCTGTTCGAACTGGCCGATGTAGCCCCCGGACACGAATACCCGTGCGCCCAGCTCGACTTGGGTGATTCCCGCGTCCTCTCGCCGGCGTTTGAGTTCCGTTCCGAAGAACTCCCACGCGGCTTGCCGTGAACCGTTGGCCATAACCAACCCCCCTGCGCTGACCTCCACTTGTAGTGCACATACTCCTGTCGAGTGTAGGCGCAGCGCGGCATTCTGGGGACACGAAGAGTGAAACCGTAAAGCGGGGGGAAAACGGTGGAGGCACGACACTCGGCGCTCTGCGTCGAAGGAGCGGAGGACACGGTGAAAGAATTGCGCGCAGCGCTCGCGGAGGCAGGAATTACTCTTCCCTCCCTCGGGCTCGACCCGGTGAGTCTTGCGCGGGAGGTGCCCTGCCCGCTCGTCGAATTGGGCCGGTGTTCCGTGGAGACCGCGCAGCGGCTCGCGGCGGCGCTGCGATGACGACGATGCCGCCCGTCGGGATCCACGCGGTGGACACCCGCAGCGGGCGGGTCGGGATCGTCATGGGGCACGAGGGGCCGTACGTGCAGCTACGGCCGTATGGAGGCGGGCGGGAGTGGGACGCCGAGCCGGGTGACGTACGCCACGCCACCCCGTCCGAGCGGCTCAGCGCGGCGATGGCGTACACCAACGCGCGAAGCCGTGGCGAGGTGCCTTGAAGCATGCGCGAGAATGGGCGGCATGAGTCTGTTCCGCGACGACGGCATCGTGCTGCGCACCCAGAAGCTGGGTGAGGCGGACCGGATCATCACGTTGCTCACGCGCGGTCACGGTCGCGTACGCGCCGTGGCGCGCGGGGTGCGGCGGACGAAGTCGAAGTTCGGGGCGCGGCTGGAGCCGTTCTCGCACGTGGACGTGCAGTTCTTCTCGAAGGGCAGCGAGCTGGTCGGGCGCGGGCTGCCGCTGTGCACGCAGAGCGAGACGATCGCGCCGTACGGCGGCGGGATCGTCACCGATTACGCGCGGTACACCGCGGGGACCGCGATGCTGGAGACGGCGGAGCGGTTCACCGACCACGAGGGGGAGCCGGCGGTGCAGCAGTACCTGCTGCTCGTGGGCGCGCTGCGGACCCTCGCCCGGGGCGAGCACGCGCCGAACCTGATTCTCGACGCGTTCCTGCTGCGCTCGCTGGCCGTGAACGGGTACGCCCCGACGTTCGGGGACTGCGCGAAGTGCGGCATGCCCGGTCCGAACCGGTTCTTCTCGGTCGGGTCGGGCGGCTCCGTCTGCGGCGACTGCCGGGTGCCCGGCAGCGTCGTACCCTCGCCGCAGGCTCTGGAACTGCTCGGGGCGCTGCTCACGGGAGACTGGGGCACGGCGGACGCGTGCGAGTCGCGGCACGTGCGGGAGGGGAGCGGGCTGGTGTCCGCGTACCTGCACTGGCACCTGGAGCGCGGCCTGCGTTCCCTGCGGTACGTCGAGAAGTCCTAGCAATAGCTGGAAAAACCACAGTACTGAGGAGACGAGAGACACATGGCCGTACGCGGGATCCTGGGGCGGCAGCGCCGGGAGTACAGGACGCCGGAGCCGCACCCGTCCGGCGCGCGGCCCCCGGGGCTCGGCGAGCTGGTTCCGGAGCATGTGGCGATCGTCATGGACGGCAACGGGCGCTGGGCCAAGGAGCGCGGGCTGCCGCGCACCGAGGGGCACAAGGTCGGGGCCGAGCAGGTCATGGACGTCTTGCAGGGCGCGATCGAGATGGGCGTCGGGAACATCTCCCTGTACGCCTTCTCCACCGAGAACTGGAAGCGCTCGCCGGACGAGGTGCGCTTCCTGATGAACTTCAACCGCGACTTCATCCGCAAGTCCCGTGACACCCTCGACGAGCTGGGGGTGCGGGTGCGCTGGGCGGGCCGGATGCCCAAGCTGTGGAAGTCGGTCGCCAAGGAGCTGCAGATCGCGCAGGAGCAGACCAAGGACAACGACCGGCTCACGCTGTACTTCTGCATGAACTACGGCGGGCGCGCCGAGATCGCCGACGCGGCGCAGGCCCTCGCGGAGGATGTCCGGGCCGGGAGGCTCGATCCGTCGAAGGTGAACGAGAAGACCCTCGCCAAGTACCTGTACTACCCGGACATGCCGGACGTGGACCTGTTCCTGCGGCCGAGCGGGGAGCAGCGGACGTCCAACTACCTGCTCTGGCAGAGCGCGTACGCGGAGATGGTGTTCCAGGACGTGCTGTGGCCCGACTTCGACCGGCGCGACCTGTGGCGGGCCTGCCTGGAGTTCGCCTCCCGGGACCGGCGGTTCGGCGGGGCCATTCCGAACGAGGAGCTGCTGGCCATGGAGGGCAAGCAGGCGTAGCAGCCGCATCCGGCTGGGGTGCTGGGGTGCTGGGGCGCTCGGGTGCTTCGGGGGCGTGTCGGCTCGCCGGTTGCGGTGGCCGTCTCGGGGCGCTGACCATGCTGGCCGTATGTCCGAGTCCTCCGCGGCCCCGCCCGACCCCCGGCGTACGGCGGTCATGACGGTGCTCACGGTGCTCGCGGGCGCCGTCGACGCCGTCAGCTTCCTGACCATGGGCAACGTCTTCTGCGCGCTCGCCACCGGAAACGTGCTGTTCCTGTCGTTCGCGCTGGCCGGGGAGGGCGACGTGCCGGTGGCTCGGCCCGCCACGGCCATCGGGGCGTTCCTGGTGGGGGCCGGGGTGGGAGCCGTGGTGCTGATGCGGGTCGCGGCGCGCGGGCGGTCGTGGTTCGCCGTCGGGCTGGCCGGTGAGGGGCTGCTGCTGGCGCTCGGCGGGGCCGTGGCGGTGGTGCGGCACGGCGACGGGGCCGCGGCGGTGGACGGGTCCGACCTGGTGGTCGTCGGGGCGGTCGCGCTGGCGATGGGGCTGCGCGCCGCCACCGCGCTGCGCCTGGACGTGCCGGGGATGCCGACGCTGCTGAGCCAGACCGCCGTCGCCCGGTTGGTCAGCGACGTGCTGAAGGAGCCGCGCGCGGCGCTGCGGGGGATGTCTCGTCGGCAGCGGCTGGCCAGGACGCGGTGGACGGCCACCGTGACGGGAATCTTCGCGGGCGGTGTGCTGGGCACCCTGCTGCTGGTGCCGCTGGGCACCGGACGGGCGCTGTTCGTCGTCGCCGCCGTGGCGCTGCTCCTGGCGGCGGCACACCTGGCCGTACCGCCGAAGGAGCTGAGGGAACAGAGGAAGCGGAGGGAGCAGGGGAAGCGGGCGGGGCCCGTGGGACCCGATGTCCCCTAGGTGCCCGGCGTCGCGCAGTCGGCGCAGGTGCCGAAGATCTCCACCGTGTGCGCGACGTTGACGTAGCCGTGCTCCGCGGCGATGGCCTCGGCCCACTTCTCCACCGCGGGGCCCTCGACCTCTACGGCCTTGCCGCAGGTGCGGCAGACCAGGTGGTGGTGATGGTCGCCGGTGGAGCAGCGGCGGTAGACGGACTCGCCGTCGGCGGTGCGCAGGACGTCGACCTCGCCGGCGTCGGCGAGGGACTGCAGGGTGCGGTAGACGGTGGTGAGCCCGACCGAGTCGCCCTTGTGCTTGAGCATGTCGTGGAGTTCCTGTGCGCTGCGGAACTCCTCGACCTCCTGGAGGGCCGCCGACACGGCGGTACGCTGCCGGGTGCTGCGGCCCTTCACGGGCGGTCCAGCGGTCGTCACTGGATTCCTCCTCACGTCTCGGCGGCTTGCCGGGCCATTGTGCCAGCCCGGTCGGCCCGCGGTCAGACGCCGACCTCGTCGGTGGCCCCCCGGGTGGCCGGAATCTTGCACTCCGCCGGATCCCCGGTGGGCTGCGCGGCGGTGAGGGCCCGCGCGCGTCGCCGGGCGAGTGGTGCCGCCAGCACGGTCAGCAGGACGAACGCGCCGATGGTGAGCAGCACGATCGTCGCGCCGGGCGGCACGTCCTGGTAGTACGACGTCACCGTGCCGCCGATCGTCACGGTGACGCCGATCGCGACGGCGATCGCGAAGGTGGCGGCGAAGCTGCGGGTGAGCTGCTGCGCGGCGGCCACCGGGACCACCATCAGCGCGGAGACCAGCAGCAGTCCGACGACGCGCATCGCGACGGTCACCGTGACCGCAGCCGTGACGGCCGTCAGCAGGTTCAGCGCGCGCACCGGCAGGCCGGTGACCCGGGCGAACTCCTCGTCCTGGCTGACGGCGAAGAGTTGGCGGCGCAGGCCGAGGGTGACGAGGACCACGAAGGCGGCCAGCACGCAGATCGCGGTGACGTCGGACTCGCTCACCGTGGACAGGGAGCCGAAGAGGTACGAGGTGAGGTTGGCGCTGGAGCCGGTCGGCGCGAGGTTGATGAACATGACGCCGCCGGCCATGCCGCCGTAGAAGAGCATGGCGAGGGCGATGTCGCCGCGGGTCTTGCCGTACCAGCGGATCAGCTCCATGAGGACCGCACCGAGGACGGAGATCAGGGTCGCCATCCACACCGGGGACCAGGAGAGCAGGAAGCCGAGGCCGACGCCGGTCATCGCCACGTGGCCGATGCCGTCGCCCATGAGGGCCTGGCGGCGCTGGACCAGGTAGATGCCGACGGCGGGGGCGGTGATGCCGACCAGGACGGCCGCCAGCAGGGCCCGCTGCATGAAGGCGTAGTTCAGGATTTCCATAGTCGTCAGTCGTCGCCTTCTCAGCTCAGCAGGCCGGTGCGGACCGGTTCGGCGTCCGTGGGTGCGTGCGGGTGGACGTGGTCGTGGCCGGGCAGGGCGTGCTGGCCGACCGCCTTCGGGGGCGGGCCGTCGTGCAGCACGCAGCCGTCGCGCAGGACCACGGCCCGGTCGATCAGGGGCTCCAGGGGGCCCAGCTCGTGCAGGACGAGGAGGACCGTGACGCCGGCCGCGACCTGCCCCCGCAGCGTCTCGGCCAGTACCTCCTGGCTGGCCAGGTCGACGCCCGCCATCGGCTCGTCCATGATCAGCAGTTCGGGTTCGGCGGCGAGGGCGCGGGCGATCAGTACCCGCTGGTGCTGGCCGCCGGAGAGGGCGTCCACGGAGTCCTTGGCCCGCTCCGCCATGCGGACCAGCTCGAGGGCCCCCCGAACGGCCTCGTGGTCGGCCTTGCGCAGGATGCCGAAGCGGGCCCGGGACAGGCGCCCGGAGGAGACGACCTCGGTCACCGTGGCGGGGACGCCGCCCGCGGCGGTGGTGCGCTGCGGGACGTAGCCCACCCGCGCCCAGTCGCGGAAGCGGCGCCGCGGGGTGCCGAACAGCTCGATCTCCCCGGCCGTGACCGGCACCTGGCCGATGACCGAGCGCACGGCCGTGGACTTGCCCGAGCCGTTGGCGCCGAGCAGCGCGACGACCTCGCCGCGGCGCACGGTGAGGTCGATACCGCGCAGGACGGGGCGTGAGCCGAGTTCGGCGCGGACGCCGCGCAGCGAGATGACGTTGACGGGCTCGCTCATGCCGCCGCCCTCCGGTGAGTTGATCACTTGACTCCCAGGGCCGTCTGCAGGGCCTTGAGGTTGGCTTCCATGACCTGGAAGTAGTCGTCGCCGCGGGACTTGTCGGTGATGCCCTCGATCGGGTCGAGGACGTCCGTCTCGAGGTTCGCGTCGTTGGCGACCGTCTTCGCGGTCTTGTCGCTGACGAGCGTCTCGTAGAAGACCGTGGAGACGCCGTCCGCCTTGGCCATCTTCTCAAGCTCCTTGATCCGCGCCGCGCTGGGCTCCGACTCCGGGCTGAGGCCGCTGATGGCCTCCTCGATGAGGCCGTAGCGCTCGGCGAGGTAGCCGAAGGCCGCGTGGGTGGTGATGAAGACCTTGGTCTTCGTGTCCTTCAGACCGGTCTCGAACTTCGTGTTCAGGCCGCCGAGCCTCTCGACCAGGGCCGCGGTGTTCTTCTTGTAGTCGGCGGCGTGGTCGGGGTCGGCCTTCTCGAAGGCCTTGCCGACGCCCTCGGCGACCTCGGCGTACTTGACCGGGTCGAGCCAGATGTGGGGGTCCTTGCCGGCCTCCTCGCCGTGGTCGTGGCCGTGCTCGTCCTCGGCGTGCTCCTCCCCGGCGTGCTCGTCCTCGTGCTCGGCCGCGTGGCCGCCGACCTCGGAGCCGTGCTCCTCGAGGGTGGTCAGCGTGGCCGCGTCGATCTTCGTCTTGACGCCGGACTGGGCGATGGCCTCGTCGGCGGAGGGCTGCAGGCCCTTGAGGAAGAGCGCGGCGTCCGTCTCCTCGAGCTGGGCGCGCTGCTTGGCGCTGATCTCCAGGTCGTGCGGCTCCTGGCCGGGCTCGGTCAGACTGGTGACGCTGACGTGGTCGCCGCCGATCTCCTCGGCGAGGAAGGCCATGGGGTAGAACGACGCGACGACGTCGAACTTGTCCGTGTTGCCCGCCGCTGCGCTGTCGCCGGAGCAGGCGGAGAGGGTTCCGAGGCCGAGCGCGGCGGCTGCGGTGACTGCTATGCCTGATATGTGACGTCGTCGTACGTTCATGACACTCATTTTCAACAAATATGGAAACCGTTGTCAACAAGCGGACGCTTCCGCGGCCGGGCGGCCCCGATTTGGCCGAGGGGCGACCCACGCCGGTAACCTGAAGCATTCTCTGGAAGCAACTCGCTTCGTCGCCCGTCGTCGTAATGAAGAGAGCACCGTGGCCGCCGACAAGATCGACACCATCGTCAGCCTGAGCAAGCGCCGTGGCTTCGTATTCCCGTGCAGTGAGATCTACGGCGGTCAGCGCGCCGCCTGGGACTACGGTCCGCTCGGTGTCGAGCTCAAGGAGAACCTGAAGCGCCAGTGGTGGCGCTACATGGTCACCTCGCGCGAGGACGTCGTCGGTCTCGACTCCTCCGTGATCCTGGCCCCCGAGGTCTGGGTGGCCTCCGGCCACGTCGCCACCTTCACGGACCCGCTGACCGAGTGCACCTCCTGCCACAAGCGGTTCCGCGCGGACCACCTGGAAGAGGCGTACGAGGAGAAGAAGGGCCGCGCCCCGGAGAACGGCCTCGCCGACCTCAACTGCCCCAACTGCGGCAACAAGGGCACCTTCACCGAGCCCAAGCAGTTCTCCGGTCTGCTCTCCACCCACCTCGGCCCGACCCAGGACAGCGGCTCCGTCGCCTACCTGCGGCCCGAGACCGCCCAGGGCATCTTCACCAACTTCGCCCAGGTGCAGACCACCTCGCGCCGCAAGCCGCCGTTCGGCATCGCCCAGATGGGCAAGTCCTTCCGCAACGAGATCACGCCCGGCAACTTCATCTTCCGCACCCGCGAGTTCGAGCAGATGGAGATGGAGTTCTTCGTCAAGCCGGGCGAGGACGAGAAGTGGCAGGAGTACTGGATGGAGCAGCGCTGGAACTGGTACAGGGGGCTTGGTCTCCGTGAGGAGAACATGCGCTGGTACGAGCACCCGGCCGAGAAGCTCTCCCACTACTCCAAGCGCACCGCCGACATCGAGTACCGCTTCTCGTTCGGCGGCAGCGAGTGGGGCGAGCTGGAGGGCGTCGCCAACCGGACGGACTACGACCTCTCCTCGCACGCCAAGGCCTCCGGCCAGGACCTCTCCTACTACGACCAGGAGGCCGGCGAGCGCTGGACGCCGTACGTCATCGAGCCGGCGGCCGGTGTCGGCCGGGCGATGCTCGCCTTCCTGCTCGACGCGTACATCGAGGACGAGGCGCCGAACGCCAAGGGCAAGCTGGAGAAGCGTACGGTGCTGCGGCTCGACCCGCGGCTGTCGCCGGTGAAGGTCGCCGTGCTGCCGCTGTCCCGCAACCCGGAGCTGTCGCCCAAGGCGAAGGGGCTCGCGCAGGCGCTGCGGCAGAACTGGAACATCGAGTTCGACGACGCCGGTGCGATCGGGCGCCGGTACCGGCGCCAGGACGAGATCGGGACGCCGTTCTGTGTGACGGTGGACTTCGACACGTTGGACGACAACGCGGTGACGGTTCGGGAGCGGGACACGATGAAGCAGGAGCGGGTGTCTCTCGACCAGATCGAGGGGTACCTCGCCTCTCGGCTGGTTGGGTGCTGAACGTTCGTCGGCGTTGACGTACCAGGGGGCTCTGCCCCCTGGACCCCCGGCCTATGCCCACCCACCACCCGACTCGGTCGGCTGGAGGGTGGGCGTTTTCACGTCAGCGGCCCTGTAGGGACTTCACGTTGTCGCCGAAGGTCCAGTTCTTCGAGCCGTCCCAGTTGAGGGACCAGGTCATCAGGCCCTTGAGGGAGCCGTTGTAGTGGTTCCAGGCCTGGGACACCAGCGACGGTGGCATGTGGCCGCCGCCCGCGCCGGGCTGGGCGGGCAGGCCCGGGACCTGCTTGTCGTAGGGCACCCGGATCGTCGTGCCCTGGATGACCAGGCCCTTGTCCAGGCAGTCGGTCTGGGCGGTGAAGCCCTGCACCGTGCCGGCCGAGTAGGAGTCGCCGGAGCAGCCGTACATGCTGCCGTTGTAGTACTGCATGTTCAGCCACCACAGGCGGCCGTTGTCGGCGTACTTCTTGATGATCGGCAGGTACGCGCCCCAGATCGAGCCGTAGACCACGCTGCCGCCGGTGACGTACGCCGTCTCCGGGGCCATCGTGAGGCCGAAGTTGGACGGCATGCGGGCGAGGACGCCGTCGATGATGCGGATCAGGTTGGCCTGGGACGTGGAGAGTTGGCTGATGTCGCCGCTGCCCACCAGGCCGGTCTCGATGTCGATGTCGATGCCGTCGAAGTTGTACTTCTTGAGGATCGGCACGATCGTGTCGACGAAACGGTCCGCTACGGCGGTTGAGTTGAGGTCGATGCCCGCCGTCGCGCCGCCGATGGAGAGCAGGATCGTCTGCCCGGACGCCTTGGCCGCGCACATCTCCGCGGGCGTCGCGACCTTCACACCCCGGTCCATGCCGTCCTCCCACAGGGCCGTTCCGTCGGAACGGATCACCGGGAAGGCCGCGTTGAGCACGTTGTAGCCGTGGGCGGCGATCTGGGGGTTGGTGATCGGGGTCCAGCCGAAGGGCGGGTGGACGCCGTTGGCCGCGCCGTCCCAGTTCTCCCAGTAGCCCTGGAGGACCTTGCCGGCGGGCTTCGACTTCACGGCGCAGGTGTCCGCGGCGGGGGAGGAGGCGGGTGCGGCGCCTGTGGGGGCGGCGGACGCGGTGGCGACCCCCAAGGGGGCCAGGACGGTGGCCGCGAGTGCGGCGGCCAGTAGACGGACCTTGCGACGGACTTTGCGGCGGATCATGCCGGGCCTCCCGGTGGGGGTTCGGTGAGGGAGTGCGTGTGTTGGTGCATACGCCGTTGCGTGTGTCGTAGGCATGACAGTGGTGTGGTCCAGACCTTTCGTCAAGAGGTCTGGACCAAACTGGGTGCGGCCGGCTCAGTCGATCGTCCGCGGCAGACGCAGGCTCAGCAGGCCGGTCAGCACCACCGCCGCCAACTGGACCAGCAGCGTGGTCACCAGGGCGTCCCGCATGCCCATGCCCGGGGCCAGCGACAGGAACAGGGTGCCCAGCGTGGCCACGCCCAGGGCCAGCGACGACTGCTGAGTGGTGATCATGACGCCGCTGCCCACGCCCGCGCGCACCGGCGGAACCTCCGACAGGACGACCCGGAAGATGACGGGGAGCTGGAGCGCCTGGCCCGCACCGGTGATCGCCGCGCCCGGCAGCAGTTCGACCAGGCCGAGGTCGGGCCAGGAGCGCCACGCGGCCAGCGTCATCAGGGCCAGGCCCAGCGCCTGGAGGGCGGCGCCCGTCGGCACGACGCGCGTGCCGTAGCGGGCGACCAGCCGGGGGCCGGCGAGGGAGAAGAGGAAGAACACCACCGCGAGGGGGGCCAGGGCCAGGCCCGCGTCCACCGGGCCCAGGCCCGCGCCCTGCTGCAACGCCACCGCGATGACGAACATGAAGCCGCTGAAGCCGATCGAGAACGGCACGATCAGCAGCAGGCCGCGCCGCAGCGAGACGATCGCGAACAGGCTCGGCGGGACGAGGGGCGTACGGCCCGCGCGGTCCGCCCCGCGCTCCACCGCGTAGAACGCCGCCGCCACGAACGGGAACGCCGCCAGCGACAGCCACGTCCACAGCGGCCAGCCCGCCGCCCGGCCCTCGGTGAGCGGGACCAGCAGGGTCAGGATCGAGGCGGCCAGCAGGAACGTGCCGCGCACGTCCACCGGCTCCGGGCGCGCGGAGCGGGTCTCCGGCACCGCGCGGGCGGCGAGGAAGAGGCCTGCGAGGACGACCGGGACGTTCACCAGGAAGACGGAACGCCAGCCGGTGCCCGCAATGTCGGCGGCCACGAGTGCGCCGCCCAGGATCTGGCCCGCCACCATCGACAGGCCGGCCGTGGCCCCGTACAGGCCCATGGCCTTCGCGCGCCGCGGACCGGTGGTGGTCGCCTGGATGGTCGCCAGCACCTGCGGCAGCATCGCGGCGGCCGAGGCGCCCTGCGCCACCCGCGCCGCCACCAGCGTCCAGGCGTCCGGCGCGAGACCGCAGGCCAGGGAGGTCAGCCCGAAGGCCGCCATGCCGCCCAGGAACAGCCGCCGCCGGCCGAACAGGTCGCCGAGCCGGCCGCCGAGGACCAGCAGGACGGCGTACGCCACCCCGTACCCGGCGACGACCAGCTCCAGGACCGCCTCGCTCGCGGACAGGTCCGCGCCGATGGTCGGCAGGGCGACGTTGACGATGAAGAAGTCGATGAGCGGGAGTGCCGCGGCCAGCAGCACCGTGAAGAGTCCGAGGCCGCCGAGCACGGGCGGCGCCCCGGCGGCGGCCGTACGGACGGGGCGTGAGGTGATGGTTTCGGTCACGTGGTCGAGCCTGCGACCCTTTCCAAGGTGGTACCAGAGTCTTCTTGTCCTGGTAGAAGGAGTACCTGGCAACAGGGTCCGGGACGCGGCACCCTGGAGGCATGACGACGATGACGGGTCGGACGACGGGTCAGGAGACAGGTCAGGAGACGGCCGCACAGTCCCCGCCCCGGGACGTCGGCTCCGACATCCGGCGGCACGAACTCGCCGCCTTTCTGCGCAGCCGCCGCGAACGCATCGCCCCCGAGCAGGTCGGGCTGCCCCGCGGACGCCGGCGCCGGACACCGGGGCTGCGGCGCGAGGAGGTCGCCCAGCTCTCGGCCGTCGGCGTCACCTGGTACACCTGGCTGGAGCAGGCCCGTGACATCCAGGTCTCCGTGCAGGTCCTCGACGCCCTCGCCCGCGCCCTGCTGCTCGACCCCTCCGAGCGCGCCCACCTCTTCCAGCTCGCGGGGGCCGTCGACCCGACGCCCGCGACGGTCTGCCCGGCGATCACCCCGGCGGTGCGGGCGCTGCTGGAGCAGTTCGAGCCGTACCCCGCCTGCGTGCAGAACAGCCGGTACGACATCCTCGCCCACAACCGCACGTACGGGCTGCTGCTGTGCGACCTGGAGGCGGTGCCGCCCGAGGACCGCAACTGCATGATCCTCTCCTTCACCAACGAGGACTGGCGGTCCTCGATCGTCCACCTGGAGGAGACCCAGCGGCTGATGGCCGCCCGGTTGCGCGCGACGATGGCCGGCCATCTCGCCGAGCCCGCCTGGAAGATGCTGCTCAAGCGGCTGTGCACCCAGTCGCCCGAGTTCCGCGAGGTCTGGGAACGCCACGAGGTCGTCGCCCACCGCGGCAAGCGCAAGGAGTTCCTCAACCGGTACGTCGGCCGGGTCCGCGTCGACCACACGGACCTGTGGCTCGGACCGGCACCAGGACCCCGGATGGTGACGTACGTGCTGGCCGACGAGGCCTCCCGGGAACGGCTGGAGAAGCTGCACGCCATCGCTCTGGAGCGCCGGCCGACGCCGCCCGGGTGAGCGCCCGAAGTGCGGGAACCCGGAGAAATGCGGAAGGTGATGTTCCCAGGGTTTCCACAGCACGGACAGGGCGAGGACGAACAGTCATGGCTGAGCAGAAATCGGCGCGGACACTCCCGATGCCGTTGCACGCGGCCGCTTCGGTGGTACGGAAGGTGCCGGGCGCCGGAACGGTCGGCAGGGCCGCCGAGGGCGCGCTGGACAGGATCGGGGCGGTGTCGCCGCGCGGGCGGCGCGTGATCGTCTACACGGGGGCCGGGGCGCTGGGCGTCGCCGGACTGGTGGAGTGGCCGGTGGCCCTCACCGGAGCGGCGGTGGCCTGGCTGACCCAGCAGCGTGGACAGGGCGGCAGGAACGGGAGTGCGGCGAAGGGCGAGGGCGAGGGCGCGGGGGCGGCGCGGGGCGCCGGGGACACGAAGCCCGCCCGGGCGCAGGCCCGTAAGACCGCGGCCAGGAAGACCACAGCCAGGAAGACCACAGCCAGGAAGGCCGCGGCGAAGACGGCTGGGACGAAGACCGCCGCGGCGAAGACCCCGGCGGCGAAGACCGCGAAGACGGCCAGGACCGCCAAGACGGCTGCGGGGAAGGGGACCACCGGCGCCAGGAAGGCCGCCGCCAAGTCCACCGCTGCCAAGTCCACCGCCACCAGGGCCGGCGCCGCGAAGAAGTCCCCCGCGAAGAAGACCGCGTCCCCCACTCGGGCCAAGAGCCAGTCGGGAACCAAGGCGTCGTCGAGCCGGCCCTCGGCCTCGACCTCGGGCGGCGGCCGCAGTCGGAGCCGCAAGACGGGCTCCGCGTCGCGCACCCGCACGTCCGGCTGAGGGACAGCGATGGCCGGTGGACTGCTGACCCGTTCCCAGGACGCCGTCACCGGATTCGTGCTGGCGGGCCCCCGGCTGCTCGCGCGCGGCACCGCGCCGGCCGTGGGCGCCGCGGCCGGCGCGGCGGCGGGCACCGCGCGGGCCGGTGTACGCGGCGCCGACTTCGCGGCGCGGGCGGCACGGGTCGCCCGCGCCGCGCTGCCGGGCGGCACCCGGGACTGGCAGGCCGGACCCCGGGCGCACCTGGCGCTCCGCCCGGCCTCCACGGACGAGGTACGCCGGGCGGGCGGCACGGAACGCGTGGCGGGGAGGGTGGCTGCGGCGCTGGCCGAGCATCCGGACGTGCTGCTCGCCTACTGGGACACCGGCCTGGCCAGGCTGGTGGTCACCGCGACGGAGGACGCGCTCACCGACCGCGTCGTGGAGCGTGCCACCGAACTCGCCGAGCGACACGGACTCACCCGTACGGACCAGCAGGACGACCAAGATCTGGACGACCAAGAGCTGGACGGCCTGGACGACCTGGCCGAAGAGCCGGTCCATCCCGGCGACCCGGTCTCGGTGCGCGTCGCGGCGACCGCCCTCGGGGCCGACGTGCTGGGCATCGCTGCCGCCGTGACCGGCGCGCGCCTGCGGCTGCCGTCGTCGCCACGCCTGGTCACCGCCGTCGCGACGCTGCTGCGCGAGAACCCGGCCTTCCGCGCCTGGCTGGGCGAGCGGCTCGGCGACCACCGCATGGACGTGGCGCTGGCCGCCGCCAACGCGGCCGTCCACGGCGCGGGACAGAGCCCCACCTCACTGGTGCTCGACGGGGCGCTGCGCGTCTGTGAGCTGACGGAGGCGGTGGCACGGACGGCGGCCTTCGAGGTCGTGCACGACCGGCTGTGCGTCCCGGGCCGGGGCAGCCTGCCCGCCGCACCCGCCCTGCGCCCGCCGCCGCGCACCTCACCGGCCCAGGACTACGCCGCCCACGCCTCGGCGGGCAGCGTGGCGGGCGCCGCCGTGACGCTGCTGGTCAAGCACGACGTGGCCGAGGCGGCGGAGGCGGTGCTCGCAGGCTCGCCCAAGGCCGCGCGCTACGGGCCCGCCGCCTTCCACGCCGTACTGAGTGCCGCGCTGTCCCGCACCGGCGTGCTCGTGCGCGATCCCGGACGGCTGCGGCAACTGGAGATGGCCCGCACGGTCGTGCTGCACCCCAGCGCGTTGCGGGTGCCGGGCGCGGGCGCGGACCCGTGGACCGAGGACGTGCTGGACGCGGCGCGGCGCGCGGGCCTGCGCGTGGTCATGGTCGAGGACCCGGCGCTGGCCGACTTCACCGGCCTCGCCGACCAGGTCGTCGGCGCCCGGCGCCCGCTCGGGGACGTCGTGGCCGAACTGCGCGCCGAGGGCGGCGTCATCACCGTCGTACGGCCGCTGCCCGGCGACGAAGGGACCGTGCTGGCGGGGCTGCTCGCCGGGGACGTGGCCGTCGCGCTGGCCGACACGGACGGTCCGGTGGCCTGGGGTGCGGACGTGCTCGCGCCGCAGGGTCTCGCCGACGTGTGGCGGCTGCTGCGGGCGGTGCCGGCGGTCCGTGCGATCGGGCACCGGTCCCAGACGCTGGCCCGGTCCGGGGCCGCGCTGTCCGGACTGCTGGTGGCGGTCGGCGAGGCGCGCAGCAGGCGCAGGGGCGGCATGTCGGCGCTGCTGGGGATGCGGCACGCGCCGGTCGACGCGAGCGCGGCGATGGCCCTGCTGTCCGGGACGCGTGCGGCGCTCGGCGTGGCGACGGCCCGCGCCCCGCATCCCCGGGCCCGGGTGGCGTGGCACACGCTGGACCCGGACGACGTACGGGACCGGCTCGAGCGGGAGCGCGAACCCGAGCCGACCGCCGTGGAGCTGGCGTCGGCCCGGCTGCACGCGGTCGCCGACCGGGCCGGCCGGGTCCGGGTGCTGGCCCCGGCGCGCTGGTCGTGGCAGCTTGCGCGGGCCGTACGGGGGGAGTTGGACGACCCGCTCACCCCCGTGCTGGCGGTCGGCTCGGCCGCCTCCGCGATCCTCGGGTCGGTCGTGGACGCGCTGCTCGTGGTCGGGGCGCTCGACCTGAACGCGCTGGTCGGCGGTTTCCAGCGGCTGCGTGCCGAGCGGGCGCTGTCCGGGCTGCTGGCGGAGCAGAAGCAGAAGGCCCGCCTGGCGGAGGACCCCGCGCGGGCGGGCAGGCGGACCGCGTCCGACGGCGCGGCGGGGGAGTACACCGCCGACTCCGAGCGGTACGTCTTCGGCGACGGAGCCGGAGACGGCGGCACCCCGGCCCGCGGCACGGGCTCCGGCCAGGACGGCGGAGCGCCCTCCGTCGCGGCCGCGGGAACCCCGTCGCGGCGCGTCCGGGCCTCGGCGCCGGAAGGGACGGCGTCGGACGGGGCGGAGCTGCACGGGACGGCGCCGGACGACGCGGCGCCGGACGGAACGGCGTCGGACAGGACGGCGTCGGAGGAGATCGTCTCGGGCCGGGCGGCGGAGGCCGAGGCGCGGATCGTGGATGCCACCCGGCTGCACCCGGGCCACGTGATCGAGCTGAAGGCGGACGACGTGGTGCCCGCCGACGCACGGCTGCTGTGGGAGGACGGTCTGGAGGTGGACGAGTCCGCGCTGACCGGTGAGTCGCTGCCCGTGGACAAGTCCGTGGACCCGTCGCCCCGCGCCCCCGTGGCGGAGCGGTACTGCATGGTCTTCGAGGGCACGACCGTGGTGGCCGGACGTGCCCGTGCCGTCGTGGTCGACACCGGGGACCACACCGAGGCGGCGCGGGCGGTCGCTCTGGCCGCCCGTACGCCCGCGGCGGCCGGGGTGCAGGCCAGGCTCCAGGAGCTGACCCGCAAGGCGCTGCCGCTCACCCTGGCGGGCGGGGCCGCGGTGACCGGTCTGTCGCTGCTGCGCGGGGCGCCGGTCCGGCAGGCGGTCGCGGGCGGGGTGTCGGTGGCGGTGGCCGCCGTGCCCGAGGGGCTGCCGCTGGTGGCGACGGTGGCGCAGCTCGCGGCGGCCCGCCGGCTGAGCCGCCGGGGCGTCCTCGTGCGCACCCCGCGCACGCTGGAGGCGCTCGGCCGCATGGACACCATCTGCTTCGACAAGACCGGCACCCTCACCGAGAACCGGCTGCGGCTGACGCGCGTCGCCGGCGCCGACGGCACGGTCCGCCGGGTGGGCGACCCGGACGCCGCCGACGCCGTACGGATCGCCGCGCGCGCCTGTCCCCGGCTGAACGGCGACGGCGACGGTGCCCGGCCCACCCACGCCACCGACGAGGCCGTCCTGGACGCGGCCGGGGACGACCCGGAGTGGACGCAGGAGGAGGGGCTGCCCTTCGAGACCTCCCGCGGCTACGCCGCCGCCGTCGGACGGGACGCCGTCGGACGGGACGCCGGCGGGCCCGCGGTGCTGGTGGTCAAGGGCGCCCCGGAGACGGTGTTGCCCGCCTGCACCGGCCTGCCGTCGCACGCCACCGAGGCGGCGCAGCGCCTGGCCCGCGACGGGCTGCGCATCATCGCGGTGGCCTCCCGTCCCCTGGGCCGGGACGAGAAGGCCGCCGACGTCCTCGAACAGCAGCCGTCGAAGCTGGAGTTCACCGGACTGCTCGCGCTGGCCGACGTGGCCCGCGAGACGTCCCCGGCGCTGGTACGGGGGCTGCGCGAGGCGGGCGTACGGCCCGTGGTGCTGACCGGAGACCATCCGCAGACCGCCCGCGCCATCGCCGTCGACCTGGGCTGGCCCGAGGACGCCGTCGTCGTCACCGGCGACGAACTCGCCGCCGCCGACCGCACGGCCCGCTCCCGGATGCTGGGCGACGCGGACGTGGTGGCCCGGGTGGCGCCCGAGCAGAAACTCCAGGTCGTCGAGTCGCTGCGGGACGCCGGAAGGGTCGTCGGCATGGTCGGCGACGGCGCCAACGACGCCGCCGCGATCCGGGCCGCCGACATCGGCGTCGGCATCAGCGCCCGCGGCTCGGCCGCCGCCCGCAACGCCGCCGACCTGGTCGTCACGGGCGACGACCTGCTGGTCCTGGTGGAGGCGGTCCGGGAGGGCCGGGCACTGTGGCACAGCGTCGCCGACGCCATCGCCATCCTGATCGGCGGCAACGCGGGCGAGGTCGGCTTCGGCATCCTCGGCACGGTGCTGGGCGGCGCCGCCCCGCTGTCCACCCGCCAGATGCTGCTGGTCAACCTCTTCACCGACCTGTTCCCGGCGATGGCGGTCGCGGTGACGAAGACGGGGGACCCCGAGCAGGAGGCCGCCGACGCGGGCACGCCGCTCGGTACGGCGGTACTGGGCGAGCCCCTGCTCCGGCAGATCAGGCACCGGGCCCTGACCACGGCGCTCGGGGCGACCGCGGCCTGGCTGCTGGGCCGCTTCACGCCGGGCACGCAGCGCCGCTCGACGACCATGGCCCTGTGCGCCGTCGTCGGCACCCAGCTCGCCCAGACCCTCGCCGACCGCCGCGACAGCCGCCTCGTCCAGGTCACGTCCCTCGGCTCCGCCGCCGCCCTGGTCGCCCTCGTCCAGACCCCGGGCGTCAGCCGCCTCTTCGGCTGCACCCCGCTGGGCCCGGTCGCCTGGACGGGCGTGGCCGCGGCGATCACGCTGGCGCTGGCGGGACAGCGGGCGCTGCCGGGCGTGGAGGACGCGATCGTGAAGTACTGGCCGAAGGCGGCGGAGCGGTTGCCGACGGCCGTGCGTTGAGGCGGGGCCGGGGGCGGGTCCTCAGCCTGCCGCGGGCTCGGCGGCGCGAAGCCGGAAGGTCAGGTAGGCGGTGTCGTCGTCGGCTTCCGCGCCGTCGGCGTCGGTGACCGAGACCGGGGTCAGCCCGGCCGCGACGGCGAGCCTCTCGAAGTCGGACCTGCGGTACCAGTGCAGCGCCCAGGCGCGCTCCACGACGGTGCTCTCGTCGCCCCGGTGGCGTTCGTAGCGCAGTACTGCGGTCTGGGTGCGGGCGGCCTCGTCGCGTTCCTCGGACACCATCGAGAAGCGCAGCTCGGCGCCGTCGGCCGCGGGGGCCGCGCGGACCGTTCCGAGCTCCCGCGCAGGGGTGGGGGCCGGGACATGCAGCGGGATCAGGACCGTGCCGTCGTCCGTCAGGTGCTCGCGGACGCGGCGCAGGGCCGCCTCGGCGGTGGCGTCGTCCGGCAGGAGGTTGAAGGTCGGCCCGGCCAGGAAGACCGCCCGGAACCGGCGGTCCAGGCGGAGTTCCTCCATGCGCTGGTGGTGCACGGTGACGGTGACCCCCTCGCGGGCCGCCCGTTCGCGGCAGCGCTCCAGCATGTCGGCGGAGGAGTCGACGCCCGCCACGTCCAGCCCCTGCCGGCGCAGCGCGAGCAGGGGATCGCCGTCGCCGCAGCCCAGCTCCAGCGCCGGTTCACCGGCCGCCCGGACGAAGGCCGCGTACGGGTCGGGTTCCGGGGAGAAGGACTTCAGCGGCGCGTAGGACTCCGCCACGATGCCGGTGTAGAAGTCGGCCGCGTCCGCCATGTATCCGCCCCTTTCCGGGCCGAGTCCGGCCCGGGCCCGTGTCGCCGTCGGCCGCAGGCTAGTGCGCGGGCTCCGCGGTCACCAGCCGATTACGGCTCAGGCCCCGGATACGGCGTCAGGCCCTCCGACTACGGCTCAGGCCCCCGACTACTGTGTCAGCCCCCCGATTACGGCTCAGACCCCCGATTACCGCGTCAGGCCCCCGAGTCACGGCGTCAGCCCCCCGTCCGTGCCGCCTCCCGCACCTCCGGCGACTCCAGGCGCTCCGCCGTCCGGTCCGCCGTGCGGTGGGCCCAGCGGCCGTTCGTGACGGCGCCCAGGGCGAGGACCGCGAGGCCGCAGGCGGCCAGGATCCACCAGCCGGGGCGGGCGGCGGAGACGAAGGTGTCGCGGTACGACGAGGCGCCCACGCCCGCCGCCAGCACCGCGCCGACCACCGCCACGCCCAGCGTCTGGCCCAGTTGGCGGCTGGTGGAGGCGATCGCCGCGGCGACCCCCGCCTGGGCGCGGGGCATGCCGGAGACCGCGGTGTTGGTGATGGGCGCGTTGACGAAGCCGAAGCCGACGCCGAACAGGACGTAGCCGACGAAGAGGGTGACGTTCGACGTCTCGGCCTCGAAGGCGGCGAACAGCGTCCCGCTCACGGTCAGCGCGCCGCCCGCGATCAGCAGGGGCAGCCGTGGCCCCCGGCTGCCGACCAGCCGCCCGGACAGCGGGGCGCACAGGAAGGTCGGGACGGCCATCGGCAGCATCCACAGCCCGGCCTCCAGCGCGCTCAGTCCGCGCACGTTCTGCAGGTACAGCGTGGACAGGAACAGGAAGCCGCCCAGCGCGGCGAACGCGCTGATCGCGATGACGGTGGCCCCGCTGAACGGCGCCGACCGGAAGAAGCGCAGGTCGATGAGGGGTTCGGCGCGGCGGGGCTCGTAGAGGAGCAGGCCGAGCAGCGCCGCCACCGCCAGTGCGGCGAAGGGCAGCACCGTCGTGAGGCCTGCGTTCGGCGCCTCGATGATCGCGTACGTCAGGGAGCCGAACAGCACGATCACCATGAGCTGGCCCAGCGGGTCGGGGCGGCGGGCCTTCGGTGCGCGGGACTCGGGGACGAAGCGCAGGGTGAGCAGGAGGGCCGCGAGGCCCACCGGCAGGTTGACCCAGAAGATCGAGCGCCAGCCGACCGACTCCACGAGTACGCCGCCGACCAGCGGGCCCGCGGCCATGGATATGCCGACCACCGCGCCCCAGACACCGATCGCACGGGCCCGCTCGCGCGGGTCGGTGAAGGTGTTGGTGATGATCGACATGGCGACCGGGTTGAGCATCGAACCGCCCACCGCCTGCATCATCCGGAAGACGACCAGCGAGGACAGGTCCGGCGCCAGCGAGCACAGCAGCGAGCCGAGGGTGAAGATCACCAGGCCGGTCATGAAGACCCGCTTGCGGCCGATGCGGTCGGCCGTGGAGCCGGACAGCATCAGCAGCGCCGCCAGCACCAGCGTGTACGCGTCGACCGCCCACTGGAGGCCCGAGGTGCTCGCGTGCAGGTCGCGCTGCATGGAGGGGAGGGCGACGTTGAGGATCGTGTTGTCGATACTCACGATCAGCAGGCTCATGCAGCAGATGGCGAGCACGAGCATGCGGCGGCGGTGGGTCAGCTCGGGCATGGCCTCCATCGTACGCTCATATCGATAGTGCGGTTAACTAATTACCGGTACATGGTCTTCGTCCACAGGGGGCGGCGGGCACCGCCCCGCGTACGTGACAATGGAGGAATGTCCACGCTCACCACGCCCGCCCCCGGCACCACCGCCGCCGCACCGTTGCAGATCGGCCCGCACACCGTCGCACCGCCCGTGGTGCTCGCACCGATGGCCGGGATCACCAATGCGCCGTTCCGCACCCTGTGCAGGGAGTTCAGCGGCGGCAAGGGCCTGTTCGTGAGCGAGATGATCACCACCCGCGCGCTGGTCGAGCGCAACGAGAAGACCATGCAGCTCATCCACTTCGACGCGACCGAGACGCCGCGTTCGATCCAGTTGTACGGCGTCGACCCGGTGACCGTCGGCAAGGCCGTCCGCATGATCGCGGAGGAGGGCCTGGCCGACCACATCGACCTGAACTTCGGCTGCCCCGTGCCCAAGGTGACCCGCAAGGGCGGCGGCTCGGCCATCCCGTACAAGCGGAACCTGCTGCGCGCCATCGTCCGCGAGGCCGTCACCGGCGCCGGTGACCTGCCCGTCACCATGAAGATGCGCAAGGGCATCGACGACGACCACCTCACCCACCTCGACGCCGGCCGCATCGCCGTCGAGGAGGGCGTCACCGCCATCGCCCTGCACGGCCGCACCACCGCCCAGCACTACGGCGGCACCGCCGACTGGGACGCCATCGCCCGCCTCAAGGAACACGTCCCGGAGATCCCCGTCCTCGGCAACGGCGACATCTGGTCCGCCGAGGACGCGCTGCGGATGGTGCGGGAGACCGGCTGCGACGGTGTCGTGGTCGGGCGCGGGTGCCTGGGGCGGCCGTGGCTCTTCGCCGACCTCGTCGCCGCCTTCGAGGGGCGCGGTGACTATGTGCGGCCCACGCTGCGCGAGGTCGCCGACGTGATGGTCCGGCACGCCACGCTGCTCGGCGAGTGGATCGGTGACGAGGCGCGCGGCGTCATCGACTTCCGCAAGCACGTCGCCTGGTACCTCAAGGGCTTCGCCGTCGGCTCCGAGATGCGAAAGCGGCTGGCCATCACCTCCTCGCTGGAAGCCCTGCGCACCGGCCTCGACGAACTCGACCTCGACCAGCCCTGGCCGACCGGCGCCGACGGCCCCCGCGGCCGCACCTCCGGCAACAACCGGGTGGTCCTGCCGGACGGCTGGCTGAAGGACCCGTACGACTGCGCGGGCGTCGGCGCGGACGCGGAACTGGACACCTCCGGCGGCTGACCGGCCCTCGGTCGGCTCTTCAGCCCTTGGTGGGGTGCGGGACGGAGCCGTACGCCGTCAGGAAGCGGTCGCGGAAGGAACTCATCTTCCACACCGGGGCGTCCTGGGCCGGCTTGAGCCCCTCGGTCCAGTGCCAGTCGTCGATCGCGTCGAGCACCTTCGGGTCCTTGGCGACGATCGACACCGGGACGTCCCGGCTCGCCTTGTTTCCGCTGACGCGGGAGAGCGGCTGGTGGTCGCCGAGGAAGACGAGGACGGTGTCGTCGGTGCCGTAGCGCTCCAGCCACTGGGTGAGGCTGGTGACCGAGTACTCGATCGACTTGCCGTACTCCTCCTTCGAGCGGGCGGAGTCGGTGATGATGTCGGACGCCTTCACACCCGACGCCTCGATGCCGTCGTACACCGACCCGTCGCCGATCTCGTCCCAGCCGACCATCTTCGGGATCGGCGCCCACGGCTGGTGGCTGGAGGTGAGGATGACCTCCGCCATCAGCGGTTTGTCGCGCTTCTTGCCGTGCTCCAGCCGCTGGAAGGCCTCCAGGGCGTACTGGTCCGGCATGGTCGACCAGCTGAACTTCGGCCCCTCGTAGCCCACCTCGAACGCGTCGTACACCTTGTCCAGCCCGTACCACTCCGACTCCGGCCAGGCCTTCTGCACCCCCGGCATCACCCCGACCGTGTCCCAGGCGCCGGTCTTCTGGAACGCCTTGGTGAGGGTGAGGTGGTCGCCGGCCGTGACGGTGCGGTAGCGCTGCTGGTTGTCCACCCACAAGCCCGACATGAACGTGGAGTGGCCGAGCCAACTGCTGCCGCCGTACGTCGCCGAGGTCAGCCAGCCACTGCGGGCCTGGAAGCCCGCCTTCGCCAGCGCCGCCGTGCTCGTGTCCAGCGTCCGGTCGACACCCGGTGCCATCACCGGGTCCTCGAGGGCGCTGCGGCCGTAGCTCTCGATGAACGTGAAGATCATGTCCTTGCCCCGCAGGTCCGGCACCAACTGCGCGCCGGGCGTGCCCCCGAACCGGTCCGCCTTCGCCTGCTTCGCGAAGGCCGCCTCGTCCCGCAGCGTGTCCACCACCCGGTGCGCCTGCGCCTCCATCGCCCCGGAGGCGCTCCTGGTGGCGACCGGCACGCCGAAGGTCTGCAGGCCCAGCGCCGCGCAGGTCATCCACACGGTGGCCGCCATCAGCGCGCCCCGCGCCGCCCGCTCCCGGTGCGCGGCGAGCAGCTCGCCGAGCCGGACCGCCGCCAGGGCCATGAGCACCAGCAGCAGCACGGCGAGCGTGACGGCGCCCACGGCGGCCCAGGTCGCCGCCGCGCCGCCCATCGAGTCCGCCACGTACGACTGGGCGTCGTCGAGCAGACCCCAGTCCAGGACGAGGTTGAAGCGCCGCCCCAGGTACTCGGTGAAGCCCATGTCGAGCAGGTTCACCACGGTCAGCGCGCCGAGGGCGGTCCCGAACAGCGCCGCCCCGACCAGGCGTGCCCTGCGGGGCAGGCAGAGCAGCAGCACCGCCGCGATGACCGCCTCCGCCGGGATCCGCGCGAAGCGGTTGGGCTCCAGGGCCACGAGGGTGTTCGGCAGCAGCAGCGCCCCGAGCACGAGAACGGCCGAGAGCGCCGTCGTGGCACGGCGGACGACGACGGCGGCGAGCGGGTGCCGCGTACGCCAGGTACGCCAGGTACGCCATGCGCGCCAGTTGTGCCAGGCACGCCGGCGTGCGAGGCGGCCGGCCGCGGCGGCCCGCGACGGCTCGGCGACGCTCTCCGGCCGGACGGTCTCCTCCTCAGGTTCGGGGGCACTCTCCGGCTCGGCGACATCGGGCTCGTCCGGCTCGGCCGGCTCGTCCGGCTCCTGTGCGCTCTCGCCGGGTTCACCGGGTTCACCGGGTTCGTCCGGCTCCTCTGCCGGGGTCGGGGACTGGCGAAAGCGTGTGAAGACGGGCACCCGAAGGTCCTTCCGTGCGAATCCCGGTGGACGGCGGGCCCGGCGAGGGGGCCGGGCCCGCCGCAGTGTCGTACGTCCGCGGCGGGCCGTCCGTTCACCGGTCCGCATGGTGAAATCCGGCGGCCTGTGGCAGCGTGATTCTCGCCACCTCTGATAGGAGTGTCGCTCAGATGAGCGGATCTTGGGCGACTCCACTTCTCCAAGGTGTGGCACTGAGTGCCAGGCGTTGATCGTTCATCGATCGAACTCAAACGTAGGGAATGCCGCTCAGGTGAGCGAGAAGCGAAGGGTCTGAGAGTTCGTCCGTTCAAGAAGTGAAAACACAAGCGGCCGATCGCTTGCCAAGCCTTGACTTTCGATCCGCTGGCGGACGAGTGGTTACAGGCGTATGACGCGCAAGTGGACGTACCCAGGTGCCTTTGATCTGGGTACATTCCTCGCCGTCAGGGCAGCCACCGCGTCCTCGAGGAGTCGAGACCCGTGTCGGAAAACAAAGATCCCCAGGTAGCGAACGCAGCGAAGTTCGTTTACGACTTCACCGAGGGCAACAAGGACCTCAAGGACCTCCTCGGCGGCAAGGGCGCCAACCTCGCCGAGATGACCAACCTGGGTCTCCCGGTCCCTCCCGGTTTCACGATCACGACCGAGGCCTGCAAGACCTACCTCGACAGCGGCGAGGAGCCCGCGGCACTGCGGGACGAGGTGAGTGCGCACCTCGACGCCCTCGAGGCGAAGGTGGGCAAGAAGCTCGGACAGGCCGACGACCCGCTCCTCGTGTCGGTGCGTTCCGGAGCCAAGTTCTCCATGCCCGGCATGATGGACACGGTCCTCAACATCGGCCTCTCCGACAAGTCGGTGCAGGGCCTGGCCAAGCAGGCCGGCGACGACCGGTTCGCATGGGACTCCTACCGCCGCCTGATCCAGATGTTCGGCAAGACCGTCCTCGGCGTCGACGGCGACCTCTTCGAGGAGGCGCTGGAGGCGGCGAAGGCGGCCAAGAAGGTCGCGGTCGACACCGAGCTGGAGGCCGCCGACCTCAAGAAACTCGTCACCAAGTTCAAGAAGATCGTCAAGACCGAGGCGGGCCGGGACTTCCCGCAGGACCCGCGCGAGCAGATGGACCTCGCCATCAAGGCGGTCTTCGAGTCCTGGAACGGCGAGCGCGCCAAGCTCTACCGCCGCCAGGAGCGCATCCCGCACGACCTCGGCACCGCCGTCAACGTCTGCTCCATGGTCTTCGGCAACCTCGGGCCCGACTCGGGCACGGGCGTCGCCTTCACCCGCGACCCCGCCTCGGGCCACCAGGGCGTCTACGGCGACTACCTCCAGAACGCCCAGGGCGAGGACGTCGTCGCGGGCATCCGCAACACCGTCGCGCTCGCGGAGCTGGAGCAGATCGACAAGAAGTCGTACGACCAGCTCATGCAGATCATGGAGACGCTGGAGAACCACTACCTGGACCTCTGCGACATCGAGTTCACCATCGAGCGCGGCCGGCTGTGGATGCTCCAGACCCGCGTCGGCAAGCGCACGGCGGGCGCGGCCTTCCGCATCGCCACCCAGCTCGTCGACCAGGGCCTGATCGACGAGGCGGAGGCCCTCCAGCGCGTCAACGGCGCCCAGCTCGCCCAGCTCATGTTCCCCCGCTTCGACGACGAGGCGAAGGTCGAGAAGGTCGGCCGGGGCATCGCGGCCTCGCCGGGCGCGGCGGTCGGCAAGGCCGTCTTCGACTCGTACACGGCCGTCAAGTGGTCCCGCTCGGGCGAGAAGGTCATCCTGATCCGCCGCGAGACCAACCCCGACGACCTGGACGGCATGATCGCCGCCGAGGGCATCCTGACCTCGCGCGGCGGCAAGACCTCCCACGCGGCCGTCGTCGCGCGCGGCATGGGCAAGACCTGTGTCTGCGGCGCGGAGGAACTGGAGGTCGACACCAAGCGCCGCCGGATGACCGTGCCCGGCGGCCACGTCGTCGAGGAGGGCGACGTCGTCTCCATCGACGGCTCCTCCGGCAAGGTCTACCTGGGCGAGGTGCCGGTCGTGCCGTCGCCGGTCGTCGAGTACTTCGAGGGCCGCATGCACGCGGGCGCCGAGGACGCCGACGAGCTGGTCGAGGCCGTGCACCGCATCATGGCCTTCGCCGACCGCAAGCGCCGGCTGCGGGTGCGCGCCAACGCCGACAACGCCGAGGACGCGCTGCGGGCGAGGAGGTTCGGCGCCCAGGGCATCGGTCTGTGCCGCACCGAGCACATGTTCCTCGGCGACCGGCGCGGGCTGGTGGAGCGGCTGATCCTGGCCGACACCGAGGCCGTGCGCGAGGAGTCGCTGAAGGAGCTGCTGCCGCTCCAGAAGCAGGACTTCGTCCAGCTCTTCGAGTCGATGGACGGCCTCCCGGTCACCGTCCGCCTCCTCGACCCGCCGCTGCACGAGTTCCTGCCGGACATCACCGAGCTGTCGGTGCGTGTCGCGCTCGCCGAGTCCCGTCAGGAGCCGCACGAGAACGAGCTGCGCCTGCTCCAGGCCGTGCACCGGCTGCACGAGCAGAACCCGATGCTGGGCCTGCGCGGCGTCCGCCTCGGTCTGGTCATCCCCGGCCTGTTCACCATGCAGGTCAGGGCGATCGCCGAGGCCGCCGCCGAGCGCAAGGCGGCCAAGGGCGACCCGCGCGCCGAGATCATGATCCCGCTGGTCGGCACCGTCCAGGAGCTGGAGATCGTCCGCGACGAGGCCGACCAGGTCATCGCCGAGGTGGAGGCGGCCACGGGAGCGAAGCTCAAGCTGTCGATCGGCACGATGATCGAGCTGCCCCGTGCCGCCCTGACCGCCGGTCAGATCGCCGAGGCCGCGGAGTTCTTCTCCTTCGGCACCAACGACCTGACCCAGACCGTGTGGGGCTTCAGCCGCGACGACGTGGAGGCCAGCTTCTTCACGGCCTACCTGGAGAAGGGCATCTTCGGCGTCTCCCCGTTCGAGACGATCGACAGGGACGGTGTCGGCTCCCTGGTCGCCGCGGCGGCGAAGGCCGGCCGCGCCACCCGCCCCGACCTCAAGCTCGGCGTCTGCGGCGAGCACGGCGGCGACCCGGAGTCCGTCCACTTCTTCCACGAGGTGGGTCTGGACTACGTCTCCTGCTCCCCGTTCCGCATCCCGGTGGCCCGTCTGGAGGCCGGCCGGGCGGCCTCCCGGTCGAAGGGCAGCGACCACCGGTAACCCCCGAAGGGGGCCTCAGGCCCCGGAGCCGCCGTCTGTCACCCGACCACCCTCACCGATCGGCGGCGGCTCCGGATCACGGGAAAGGGCGGCACCCTGTGCGGGGGTGCCGCCTCTCGCGTGTTGTTCCGCGGTCTTCGCGTATGGTTCCGTGGGTCTTCGCGCGCCGTTCGCCCGCCCTTCGCCCGTCCTTTGTGACGCGTTCAACGGTGTGAATCGCTCTGCGGTGAGCAGCAGGAAGCTGTCAGCGAAGTTTGAGAGCCGCGACGGCGGACAGCGGCGGACACCCGGAACGGTGGTTGGATGACCCAGACGGATCACAGGGAACCGGCCGGCACGACCGCCCCGGACGGGACCAGGGACAGAGGCGCCTCCGGAGTGCCCGGTCCACGGACCGGTCCCGAGGAGAAGGTCGCCGAGGCCGGTCCTCCCGTCCACCGGAACCGGCTCGCCGCACTCGACGGACTCCGGTTCCTGGCAGCCCTGTCGGTGGTCGTCTTCCACTTCGTCGGCCAGGTGCCCTCCACCATGGAGACCATCTGGGGCCGTCCCGTCGAGAGCGTCTTCCCCACGGCGCACCCGTACGTCGCCTACGGCCGGCTCGGCGTCGAACTGTTCTTCCTGATCAGCGGTTTCGTCATCTGCATGAGCGCGTGGGGCCGTTCCCCGCGCGACTTCTTCATCTCGCGCGTCACCCGCCTCTACCCGATGTACTGGGCGGCCGTCGCGATCTCGGCGTGCGTGATCTACTTCATCGCCGGCGACCCGTTCGGGAAACCGCCCGCGCGCGTGATCTTCGCCAACCTGACGATGCTCCAGACGCCGCTCGGCGTGGAGGACCTCGACTCCGTCTACTGGACGCTCTGGCCCGAGCTGTGCTTCTACCTGACCTTCGCGGTCGTGGTGTGGAAGGGCCTGACCTACCAGCGCGTGGTGATCTACTGCGGGCTGTGGACGGTCGCCGCGGTACTGGCCCCCAGTGCCGACATCCACCTGCTCACGCTGCTGGTGAACCCGCCGTCCGCCCCGTACTTCATCGCGGGCATGGCCTTCTACCTCATGTACCGCTACCGTCCGACCCCGCTGCTGTGGGGCATCGTCGCCATGTCGTGGCTGGTGGCGCTGCACTACCTGCTGACACCCGACGGGGGCCGGCTGAACTGGGACTCCTGGCAGCCGGGGCGCGGCTGGCTGGTCCTGGTCATCACGGTGTTCTTCCTGCTGATCGCCGCCGTCGCCCTCGGCTGGACCAGCCGGATCCGCTGGCGCGGGCTGACCGTCGCGGGCACCCTGACCTTCCCGCTGTACCTGCTGCACGACACCATCGGCGTCAACGTCCTGCACCACTTCGGCGACCGGGCCGACCCGTGGGTGATGGTCGGGATCACCGTCGCCGCGCTGGTGGCGCTGGCCTACCTCGTGCAGCGGTTCGTCGAACGCCCGGTGGCCCGGGCCTCGCGGCGCTGGCTGAGCAGCGCCGCCTTCAGTCTCAAGCCGCCGGAGCGCCGCCGCTGAGCGGACGGCACCCCGGCGGCCCCGCGCCGGGTCAGGCTGCGCTGTTGCTCCGGCGCCGTCGGGTCACCAGCAGCAGTCCGCCGCCGGCGAGCACGACGACACCGCCTGCGGCCGCGATGTACGGCGTGTTGTCGTCGCCGCCGGTCTCCGCGAGGTCGGGGCCCTGCTGCCCGGCGGCCTCGTCCCCGCCGCTCTTGTCGCTCCCGGAGTCCTTCCCGCTGCCGGCGCCTGCGCCGTCGTCGGTGTCCTTGTCGCTCGCGGGCACGAAGTCGGCGGGCGGCTTGTCGCAGCCGAAGCCGTCGTTGTCGCGGTCCAGGTGGGCGCCGTAGTGCTCGTCACCCTTCTGGATGTTGGAGTAGCCGGCGTCGTACGCCTCGGTGCAGTTCTTGAACGGGTGGGTGCCGTCGTGCGCCTGGGCGGCGGCGGTCGGCAGGGCGGCCAGGGCCAGCGCGGCGACGGTCACGGCGGCGGGCTTGCGGAGCAGGTTCATCGAGAGTCCCGGGAATGGTGTGGATCGACGGATATGAGATGACGAAGCTATTGAGGTGCCCGAGATGTGGTGGAGTTATGAAGGACTCGTGATGTAAACGTGACGTGACCGGACGGTAGCTCTCCGCTCAGGGGTGCCGGGCGCGTACGGTGAGACGGGTCCGGACCAGCGAAGGAGTCAGCGAAGGAGCCGCGGATGACCGGCTGGAACACGGGTGACATCCCCGACCTGGACGGGCGCGTCGCCGTCGTCACCGGCGCCAACGGCGGCCTCGGTCACGTGATCTCCCGGGAACTGGCGCGCAACGGCGCGTCCGTCGTGCTGGCCTGCCGCAGCGAGGCACGGGGGAGCGCGGCCGTGGAGCGCCTCCTGGGGGAGGTGCCCGGCGCCGCCGTGGAAGCGGCACGGCTGGATCTCGGGGACCTCGCCTCGGTCCGGGAGTTCTCCTACGGACTGCCGTACGAGCGGGTCGATCTCCTCGTCAACAACGCCGGGGTGATGGCCCTGCCCCACGGGACGACGGCGGACGGCTTCGAGACGCAGTTCGGCGTCAACCATCTGGGTCACTTCGCCCTCACCGGGCTGCTGCTGCCCACCCTGCTCGCCACACCCGGCGCCCGGATCGTGACCGTCTCCAGCTTCATGCACGCCCTGGCCAACGTCGATCCGCGCGACCTCAACAGTGTCCGGCGGTACGGGCGCTGGACCGCCTACGCCCGCTCGAAGTCCGCCAACCTGCTCTTCACCCACGAGCTGGCGCGCCGGCTCGCGGCCCGCGAGGGCGCCTCGGACGTCCGCGCTGTCGCCGCCCACCCGGGATACGCCGAGACCGGTCTGCAGACCGCCGGACCCCGCGCCGAGGGGCGTCGGCTCGCCGAGCGGCTGGCGCGGCTCGGCAACCGGGTCGTCGCCCAGCCCGCCGAGGCGGGCGCGCTGCCCGTCCTGTACGCCGCGACCGCGCCCGGCGTCCCCTCCGACTCCTTCACCGGCCCCTCCTTCGCGATGTGGCGCGGGACGCCCGTACCGTCCTGGCGGGCGTCCTGGACCACCGACGACGCGATGGGGGAGCGGCTGTGGTCCGCCTCCGAGCGGCTGACGGGCGTCACCTACGAGGCGCTGCGGCAGCCCTGATCGCGGGCGCTCAGGAGCCGAGCGTTCAGGTCCCGGGCGTTCAGGTCCCGAGCGCTCAGGATCCGAGCGTTCAGGAGCCGAGCGCGCTCAGGCCGTCTGGCCGCCGTCCACCACGAGGTCGGTGCCCACGACCGACGCCGCGTCGTCCGACGCGAGGTACAGCACGGCCGCCGCGACCTCCGCCACCGCCGACACCCGGCCGAGCGGCGTCTGCCCGCGCATCCGCTCGGCCCGTCCCGCCTCCGTCTCGCCGGGCAGCAGCGACATGGAGGTCGCCGTGGCGCCGGGGCTGACGGCGTTGATACGGACACCGTCGGCGATGTGGTCCAGGGCGGCACCCCGGGTGAGCACCGACACGGCCGCCTTGCCCGCCGCGTAGGCCGTGGCGCCCGGGCTGCGCTTGTGCGCCCCGAAGGTGGAGGCGATGTTCACGATGGCGCCGCCGCCGGGCTGGGCGCGCATGCGGCGGACCTCGGCGCGCAGGGCGAGGAACACGCCGGTGACGTTGATGTCGAGCTGCGTGCGCCAGTCCTCCTCGGGCAGCTCGGCCAGGGGTACCCCGCCGCGGAAGACGCCCGCGTTGTTGACGGCCACGTCGAGGGAGCCGAAGCGCTCCACTGCGGCATCCACGACGGCCTCCACGTCGGCGGTCCGGGTGACGTCCGCGGTGACGGCCAGCGCCTTGCCGCCCGCCGCCTCGATCAGGGTCACCGTCTCGTCGAGCGGCCCCCGTCCGCGCCCGGCGAGACGACGACGTTCGCGCCCTCGGCGGCGAGGGCGAGCGCGACGGCCCGTCCGATGCCGGAGCCCGCACCGGTGACGAGGGCGGCCTTGTCGGTGAAGCGCTGGGTGGTCATGAATCTCCCCTTTTTCTTGACCGCGTCAATCAGGTTTTCTTGAACGATCGGTTCATTATGAGGTCACGAAAACGTCCCTCCGGAGAGGGGTGCGCCGGTGTCTCAGTCGAGCGGGTCGAGCAGTGTCAGCGCCTGTTCCGCCGCGTCCCGCACCCGGGCCGGGTCCTGCGAGGCCTTCCCGACCACCCGCATGCCCTGGAGCAGGACCAGCAGCATCCGGGCGAGGGCCTGCGGATCGCGGCCGGCGGGCAGTTCGCCCTCGGCGCGGGCCCGGGTCAGCGCCGTGTGCAGCACGGTCTCCAACTGGTCCCAGTTGCGCTCGACCCGCCGGGCGGCGACCGCGTCGTGCGGGGCCAGCTCGGCCGCGGTGTTGGTGACGAAACAGCCGCGCAGGCGCAGGTCGTCGACGGTCGCCTCGACGGCGTAGCGCCGCACCAGGGACCGCACGCCCGGCAGGGCGGGGCCCGGCCGGGACAGGTCCTGGAGCAGGTCCGGGAGCAGCCCCTCCTCGTAGCGCGCCAGCGCCTTCAGGTACAGCTCGCGCTTGTTGCCGAAGGTCGCGTAGATGCTGGCGCGCCCGATGCCGAGATGTTCGACGAGGTCCGACATGGACGTCGCCTCGTAGCCGCGCCGCCAGAACAGCTCCAGGGCTGCCCGCAGCGCGGCGTCCGGATCGAACTCCTTGGTCCTGGCCACGCGTGCAGCCTAGGTCTAATTGAAACGCTCGGTCAAGAAATGTCGAGTCAGGCGGCCTTCACCTCGTACGTCTCCACCCGCATCGCCTCGTCGTCCAGGCACTCCCCGGTGGTGAGGTCGAAGCGCTGCTTGAGGAGCGGGGAGGCGACGAAGGGGCGGCCCCGGTGGGTGCCGGTCAGGCCGCGGGAGAGGACCGCCGCGCCGGTGAACGGGTCCCGGTTGTCGATGGCGTACAGCTCGCCGTCCCGGTCGCGGAACAGGGCGACCTGGCCGCCGTCCGGGAGCAGGGCCGCCACGCCGCGGCCGGGGAGCAGGGCGCCGAGGTCGCAGGCCGTGAACCAGTCGTCCGTCAGCCGCAGCCGGACCTTGAGGTCGGTCGTCTCGGGTGCCAGGGTCATCGCCGGGTGCTTCCTTCCAGGAGGTCTTTCTCGAGGTCGTTCTCTAGGTCTGCTTCGGGGCGCCGCATGCCGATGTTCAGCAGCGGCAGGTCGGGCTTGAGTTGGTCGCGCTCGGGCACGAAGCCCACGACCGGGTCGGGGGTGTCGGGCGCGTTCACGAAGGACACGAACCGGGCCAGCTTCTCGGGGTCGTTGATGGTCTCGGCCCACTCGTCGCGGTAGTGCGAGACATGGGCGCGCATCAGGGACTCCAGCTCGTCGCAGATGCCGAGCGAGTCGTGCACGACGACGTCCCGTACGTGGTCCAGGCCGCCCGGGATCCGCTCCAGCCAGGTGGAGGTGCGCTCCAGCTTGTCGGCGGTGCGGATGTAGAACATCAGGAACCGGTCGATGAGGCGGACCAGTTCGGCGTCCGAGAGGTCCTGCGCGAGCAGGTCCGCGTGGCGCGGGGTGGCGCCGCCGTTGCCGCCGACGTACAGGTTCCAGCCGTTGGAGGTGGCGATCACGCCGAAGTCCTTCGACTGGGCCTCCGCGCACTCGCGGGCGCAACCGGACACCGCCGACTTGAGCTTGTGCGGGGACCTGAGCCCCCGGTAGCGCAGCTCCAGGTCGATCGCCATGCGCACCGAGTCCTGGACGCCGTAGCGGCACCAGGTCTGCCCCACGCAGGACTTCACGGTGCGCAGCGACTTGCCGTACGCGTGCCCGGACTCGAAGCCGGCGTCCACAAGGCGCGCCCAGATCACCGGGAGCTGCTCGACGCGGGCGCCGAACATGTCGATGCGCTGACCGCCGGTGATCTTCGTGTAGAGCCCGAAGTCCCGGGCGATCTCACCGATGACGATGAGCTTCTCCGGCGCGATCTCACCGCCGGGGATGCGCGGGACGACGGAGTACGAGCCGTTGCGCTGGAGGTTGGCGAGGAAGTGGTCGTTGGTGTCCTGGAGCGTGGCCTGCTCGCCGTCCAGGACGTAGCCGCTCGCGCCGATCGCCGGGGCCAGCGAGGCGATGATCGAACCGACCGCCGGCTTGCACACCTCGCAGCCCTCACCGCCCCGCGCGCCCTCACGGCCGTGCCGGTCCAGCAGCTCGCGGTAGGAGGTGACCCGCAGGGCGAGGACGATCTCGTACAGCTCCTCGCGGGTCTGGGCGAAGCAGCCGCACAGGCCCTTGTCGACCTCGACGCCGCTCGCCTCCAGCTCGGCGGTGACCAACTGGCCGAGCACCTTGACGCAGGAGCCGCAGCCGGTGCCGGCCCTGGTGCACTTCTTCACCTCGGGCACGGACGTGCAGGAGTGCTCCGTCACCGCGCCGCGGATGCTGCCCTTGGTGACGTTGTGGCAGGAGCAGATCACCGCGTCGTCGGGCAGCGCGGACGGCCCGAGCTGGACCGGGCCCCCGGCATCGGCGGGCAGTACGAGCGACTCGGGGGAGACCGGCGGGACCGAGCCGGTGAAGGCGCGCAGCGTGCCGTACGCCTCCGCGTCGCCGACCAGGATGCCGCCGAGCAGCGTGCCGTCGCGCCCGACGACCAGCTTCTTGTAGAGCCCCGCGCGGGAGTCGGAGTAGACGACGTCCAGGCAGTCCTCGGCGGTGCCGTGCGCGTCGCCGAAGGACGCCACGTCCACGCCGAGCAGCTTCAGTTTGGTGGACAGGTCGGCGCCGGTGAAGGAGGCGTCCTGGGCGGCGATGGTCGCGGCGGCCGTCTCGGCCTGCTCGTACCCGGGGGCCACGAGACCGTACACCCGGCCGTCGGCCGCCAGCGCGCACTCGCCGATCGCGAACACGTGCTCGTCGGTGACCGTGCGGCACCGCTCGTCGACGCTGACGCCGCCGCGCTCGCCGACCGCGAGCCCGCAGTCCCGGGCCAACTGGTCGCGGGGCCGGACACCGGCGCTGAACACGACGAGATCGGTGGCGAGTTCGGAACCGTCGGACAGCTTCATACCGGTGACGGCACCGTCGTCGCCGGTCACGACCTCCTGGGTGCCGACGCCCGTGTGCACGGACAGGCCCATGTCCTCGATGGTGCGCAGCAGCGCCGCGCCGCCGCCGTCGTCGACCTGCACCGGCATCAGCCGCGGCGCGAACTCCACGATGTGCGAGGTGAGTCCGAGCCCCTTGAGCGCACCGGCCGCCTCCAGACCGAGCAGCCCGCCGCCCACCACGGCACCGGTCGTCGCGCGCGTCTTCGCGTACTCCTCGATGGCGAGCAGGTCCTCGATCGTCCGGTAGACGAAGCAGCCCTCGGCGTCCTTGCCGGGCACCGGCGGGACGAAGGGGTAGGAGCCGGTGGCCAGGACGAGGACGTCGTAGTCGACGACGAGTCCCGACCGGGCGGTCACCCTGCGCGCCTCCCGGTCGATCGTCTCCGCCGGATCTCCGACGCGCAGCTCGATGCCGTGCTCGGTGATGAAGGCCGGGTCGGTCATCGACAGGTCCTCGGGTGTCTTCCCCGAGAAGTACGAGGTGAGCTGGACGCGGTCGTACGCGGGACGCGGTTCCTCGCACAGCACGACCACACGGTGCGTGGCGGTCAGGCCGCGCTCGGCGAGGGCTTCGAGGAAGCGCTGGCCGACCATGCCGTGGCCGACGAGGACGATCGTGGGGGTGGGCCCCGGGGTGGCGGTCATCAGGAGCCTCCGTCGTTGGTGAGCAGGTGGAGCAGGGGGCCGCCGTCGGACGGGAGCGGCTCTGCTCCCTCCCAGGCGCGCGCCAGCGCGCCGACGGTGCCGAGTTCGCCGACCAGGACCCCGCCGACCAGCCGGTCGTCACGGACGACGACCTTGCGGTAGGTGCCCCGGGTGGCGTCGGCGAGCTGCACGACGTCGTCGCCGGGGCGGGGGTCGGTCTCACCGAACGCGGCGAGGTCGAGGGGGACGTCCGGCCCCAAGGGGCTGCCGGGTCCGGTGAGAGTGAGCCGGGTCAGGGACCGGGTGCCGGTGTAGCGGGCGGTGCCGCTCCCGGCGAGCAGCTCGGCGAGCGCGCCGGCCTGTTCGAGGGCGGGCGCGGCCAGCCCGTACACGCGTCCGGCGTGCTGGGCGCAGTCGCCGACGGCGCGGATGTGCGGGTCACAGGTGCGCAGCTCGTCGTCGACGAGGACGCCCTTGCCGACCTCCAGCCCGGCCTCCCGCGCGAGCCCGACCCGGGGCCGGACCCCGCAGGCGAGGACGACGAGATCGGCGCCGAGGGCGTACCCGTCGGCCATCTCCACCGACCGCACCGCCCCGCCGACGCTGCGTACGTCCCGTACCCGGCACTCGGTGTGCACCTCGACGCCGAGGCCCTCCAGATGGCGCCGGACGAGCGCGGAGGCCGCCGGGTCGAGCTGCCGTTCCATCAGCCGCTCGGACTGCTGGGCCAGCACGACCTGGGCGCCGCGCACGGCCAGCGCACGGGCCGCGGACACTCCGAGCAGCCCGCCCCCGATGACGACCGCCCGCACCCCCGGCCGTACCGCCTTCGACAGCCCCAGGCAGTCGTCCATGGTCCGGAACGCGTGCACGCCCTCGGGCAGCTCGTGGTCCGGGGTGAACAGGCCGCGCAGGGGCGGCAGCACGGCGTTGGAGCCGGTGGCCAGGACCAGCGTGTCGTAGGCGATCACCGACCCGTCGGCGCACCGCACGGTCCGCCCGGCCCGGTCGATGCCGGTGACCCGGCCGCGCAGCAGCACGCCGGGCGCGGGCAGGGCGATCACCTCGGGGCTGTACCGTCCGGCCAGCACCTCGGCGAGCAGCACCCTGTTGTACGGGCGGTGCTCCTCGTCGCCGACGACCAGCGCGGGCGTGCCGAGCTCACCGAGCCGCCGGGCGAGCGTCACGCCCGCCAGTCCGGCGCCGATCACCACCACACGCGTATTCGAGGTCATGACACCGAGCGTGCGGTGCGGGTGTTACCCGGTGGCATCACGACTGTTTCCCGCGGGGAACGCTGCCCTCAGCGGGGGTGGGGGAGGGATGTGAGGGATGAGGGCCACGGCCGGGTGCGCGGCAACCTCAGAAGTCCCTCATCTCGATGGACGGCACATCCATTCCGTCCATAGGGTCGCGATCATGCCCGACATATCGCTGACCACGGTCGTTCTGCTCTGCCTCGCCGCGCTCGCGGCCGGCTGGATCGACGCCGTGGTCGGCGGAGGCGGCCTCCTGCTCCTGCCCGCACTGCTGCTCGGCCTGCCCGCCGGGACCCCGGCCGCGCACGCGCTGGGCACCAACAAGGCGGTCTCCATCGTCGGCACCACGGGCGCGGCGGTGACGTACGCCCGCAAGGCGCCGGTGGACGTGCGCACCGCCGTACGCATCGGCCTGGTGGCGCTGGCCGGATCGTCGGGCGGGGCGTTCTTCGCCGCCGGGATGAGCACCGAGGTCCTGAAGCCGGTGATCATGGTGGTGCTGCTCGCGGTCGCCGCCTTCGTGATCTTCCGCCCCGCCTTCGGCACCGCGCCCGCCACCGGCCCGGTCACCCGCCGCCGGGTCCTCGCCGCGATCGGCCTCGCGGGCCTCGGCATCGGCTTCTACGACGGCCTCGTCGGACCCGGCACGGGGACCTTCCTGATCCTGGCCCTCACCGCCGTGCTCCACCTGGACCTGGTGACCGCGTCCGCCACCGCCAAGATCGTCAACTGCTGCACCAACGTGGGCGCCCTCGCCATGTTCGCCTGGCAGGGCGCGGTCCTGTGGCAGCTCGCCGCCCTGATGGCCGTCTTCAATCTGGCAGGCGGCATGTTCGGCGCCCACACGGCCCTCAAGAGGGGCAGCGGCTTCGTCCGCGTCGTCCTGCTGACGGTGGTGTTCGCGCTGGTGGCGAACCTGGCGTGGGAGCAGTGGGTGGCGTAGCGGACGGCGGCCCCATGGTCCGGGGCTCATGTTTGGACAGCCTGTCCCGGCGACACGCCGCCGAAGTGGCGCTTCTGCCGGGACAGACTGTCCAAACACCGACCGCTACGGCTACTCGCTCAGTGCTCCGACCTGCCTACGCGGTGAGTCGAGCCACACTGTGTTCTCTCCCGGTGTCACGGTGAGCCCGTAGCGGCTCAGCTCCGGGCACCCGTCCCCCAGCCACTGGGAGACAGCGGCTTCAATCTCGGACCAAAGGTCACGTGGGCCGCCCTGGTACGCGCGGACTCCTTTGTCATCGGCTTCCAGCGTCGCCCAGGCCCCGTCAGGGTGCAGAAACCAGCGGCCGGGAGTCCCGTTCAGGTTGAGACCAACGGCCAGCGTTCCCGGCAACCGGAGCTGAAGCGCCCACATCAGGGACGGTACCGCGAGCATGGCGAGGGCGACGCCCGACGGGACGCCGTCCACCTCGTTGCGCCTCTCGATCGCCGGCCGAATCAGAGGCCCGATCTCGGGCTTCACAGTGTCCCGGTCGGGCATGAACGAAACCGTACTGTCGATGAACCGCCCGCGCGCCGTCTCCGGGGACTCGACGTGCACCCGCACGTACCCGTACGCCCCGAGGCTGCCCACCAGTGAAGCGAGTACGACGCCGCCCGGGGCCGACTGCTCCAGCCATGCCGCCGGAATATGGGTGGGTGAGTACGTGCTGATGATTCGGTCGTACGGTGCTCCCTCCGGGCAGCCTGCGGCAGCGTCGCCGGCCACCAGGCGAGGGGTGTAGCCGAGGGAAGCGAGCCGATCGCGCCCGAGGTCCGACAGCCCGGGGTCGTACTCGACGCGTGCAACATGCTTGTCGCCGAGCCGTTCGCAGAGAAGCGCGGTCGAGTAGTCCGACCCTCCGCCCGCCTGAAGTACGGACATGCCTTCCGTCACGTCGAGGTCTTCGAGCATGCGCACGACGGAACCGGGGAGCGTGGACGAACTTGTCGGGATGCCTCGAACCGGGGCGTCAGCCGAAGTGGTCGCCCCGTTGTCGAGCTGTGTCACCCACGTCTTGTTCTCATAACAGAGGCGCAACCACCCGTCGGGGTCACGCCCCTGGCTCACGGGTGTGTACTCCGTAACCCCGTCGCTCCCCGGCGCGTCCCGGAAGAACTCAGGAAGGAAGGCGTGCCGGGGTACCGCCTCGACAGCGGCACGCCACGCACGGGAATGGAGCGACCCGTCTGCCACCAACTCACTCACGAGCTTCCTCAGTAGCGCCGGGAGCTGCTCGGGCGTCTCACTGGTCGTCATCGGTTCTGCCTTTCTCCAGTAGGTCAGCGATACCGCGGGCGATCGGCAGGCTTGTCTCCTGCTCGATCCATTGCCACTGGCCGTTGGCGTTCACCTCCAGGAACCGCCAGGTCCCTTCCGGGGTCACGATGAAGTCGAAGGCGCCGAAGGCGAGCCCGAAGTGGTCCATGAAGGCGTTTACACGCCGTCGCACCGCTTCCGGAACGACCGTCGGACGGTACGCGAGACTCCCGTAGTCGGTCCGCCAGTCCACCCGCGCCGCGTCTGACCCTGCGTGGATCTCGACTGCGAAGAAGCGCGACCCGACCACGGTCAACCGCACTTCGTGAGCCTTGTCCACCCACTCTTGGAAGAGGTGCGCGCAGAGGCGAACCGAGTCGTCGAACTCGGCCGGGTCGACAACAACCGTGTCAACCGGGGAGCCGAGAGACTTCGTGATGATCGGAGCTCCGATGTCGGCTGCGAACTTGCGACCGGCTGCGGGGTCGTTCGTGACGATGGACCGGGGCGGGTTCAGCCCGAGGCCGTGAGCGACCCTGAGTTGCCACGGCTTGTAGTTGGCCTGTTGCTCGCGGGCGGGGTGGTTGACCCACAGGCAGGGGAGCGACGCGACCACGCCGAGGAAGCCCGCCCGGGACTGAGCGGCAGCGAACTGCCGCTCAGCCTCGGACATGCCGCCAGGGAGCCGGAACTCCTCGGGCCTGCGGTAGTAGACCGCCCTCACGTCGGACAGATCGAGTTGGCGAACCCCGTTGTCGAGTACGCCGGCCCAACCGTCAGCGAGCGTGGCGGACAGCGTGAGTTCCTGCGGGAACTCCGCCGAGTCGCAGCGGAAGACCGGAACGTCCCGGTCGTTCAGCCGCGACACCACCGAATCCGCGGTTGCGTCGAGCTGGTTCGTGAGAACCAGCACCGACCCCCTGGCGGCGGCCATCAGTAGAGGTCCGTTCCTTCGTCGTTCTTGCTGTCGCTGTTCGTGTTGCTGCTGGTGTCGTTGGCCATGAGGTCCGCCCAGGGGTTGCCCTCTGCCGTCAAGGCAACCTGCAACGTCGGGTCGTAGACCACGCCGCTGGTGTCGGGCGCCGTGCTGGTCTGCCGGGCGGCGTACCGCATCGCGAACGGCGTCATCTCGGCGGGCAGGGTCGTCATGTAACTGCCTCTCTTCTCGTAGGGATGCTGCACCCGTCCCGGCGGGCACTCGGGCTGTGTGGCGCCGTGGACCACCGGGGCGAGCAGTCCTCGCCCATCCGCGCCACGGGGGATGGGATTACGGACGGGCGAGGAGTCTGTGTCGGCGCGCCCGCGCTGTGTCAGTACGCGCGGTGCGAGGGGCGCCGCGTGAATCCTCCAAGTCAGGGCGAGAGTCAGCAGGCCGGGCGGGCGTCTCGCTGTTCGTTGTAGTACGCGATGTACTCGCGGACGAAGTCGGCACAGGGTTCGCACATGTAGGCCGGCGCGGACAGTCCGGCGTGCTCGACAGGCCCAATCCAGAAGACCAGGGCGGGGTGCCGGCACAGCAGACACCAGCCGTGGACCAGAGGGCGGCGCGTCACTCCGGCTCCACCAGGGCGTAGTCACTGAACGACAGCCTGAAGCGGCTGTGCCCCGTCTCGGCGCGGTGCTCGGCCATCCGGTCGACAGCGGCCTCTTCGCCGCCCAGCTCCTTGGACGTGGCCCCGCAGTCCTTCTTCTTGTAGTCCACGAACCTGCGAACCACTCTCGTCACGGGGCCTTGGCCCCGTTCTTCACCTCGTAGAGGGCCAGGAGCGCCCTGGCACGGATCGCACAGTCCCGCATGAACTGGAATGACTCGTAGACCGGCGTTTCCTGGGTGGGGCGCCTCTTCAGGTCGAGCAGGTGATAGCAGGCTCGGTAGAGGGCCATGACCTCATCGTCATCGTTCGCTCCGAGGTCTGCCGTAAGCAGCTCGCTCATGAAACCGATGAGTACACCCGTGCGTGAGTCGATGTCCTGGCGTCTTGAAGCGTCCAGCCTCATGCCCAGGACCGAATCCACGGTGTCCCCAGCTCCGTCCACGTCGATCGGCATGTCATCGACGCTGATTGCGATCTTCTCTCTACTCCCGCTCACCACCGTGTACCTCCGTGTGGACACGTTGTCGCTGTCTGTTACTAGACAACAGTGGAAGAGCAAGATCAGCTAACACAGGAGTTGCACAACTGCTGTCGGTCGTACGTCATCTGATGGGCCGTTGGCATCTGATCGTGGAACAGTAGGTGTATGGAGAGCACCCCGGCACCCGGCGAGAACATCGCTGTCCTTCGCAAGGCCAGAGGACTCGGCCAGGCCAAGCTGGCTCGCTTGGCCGGCATCTCCGTGTCCTACCTGACCAAGATCGAGAACGGCATCCGGCCGACCACGCCCCCGTTGGCCGCAGCGGTGGCGAAGACTCTGCACGTCCCGGTCCAGCGCATCTACGGACAGCCGTTCCTGGGCCTGTCCGAACAGGCCGACCTTCTCAACGAACTCCGGGGTGCGGTGCGCAGGTACACCCTTCCCCGGGAAGACGTGCCCGATCCGGCCGTATTGGCGGCCGACGTGGACAAGGCGATGAGACTCCGGGCTGAAACCAAGTACCTGGAGCTACTTGAGCTGCTGCCCCGGCTTCTGGGTCAAGTCACCGCAACGGCTCTGTCGTCCTCCGGAGAGGCCGGCGCCTGGACTCAGGTCTCCGACGTCTACGGATGCGCCTACGCAGCCGCTCACCGGCTCGCACAGTCCGATCTCGCAGACATGATCGTCTCTCGTCAGGTCTGGGCCGCACAGCAGACCTGGAACCCTGAGGCGGAAGTCGTGGCGGCCTGGAACGAGGCCGGCACCTACCAGAGCGCTGGGCAGTACGGCGACGGCCTGGCCATCGTCGAACGGGCCGTCAGCCGCTACGAACAGGTCGCCGGAGCCGATACGCCGGCCCGAGCGCTCTCCCTGGGCTCCCTGCACCTTCGAGGAATCGTCCTCGCGTCCCGTCATAAGGACTCCGATGCCACGGCGGACCACCTTCGGAAGGCGAAAAGGCATGCTGAGCGGATCCCGAACGATGTTCTGAAGCACAATTTGACTTTCGGGCAGGAGAACACGGCCCTGTATGAGCTTGCGGCTCATATGGAGCTGGGGAAGCCCGATAAGGCAGCCGAAATGGCGGGTCCATTGATCAGAACCCCGCCTGCGACCCTCACACCCAACCGCCTTGGTCGAATGTACATCGACGTAGCCCGAGTGAGGTTGGAGACCAGGGACTATGCGGGGGCTGAACAAGCCCTGGAGAAGGCATTCGAGGTGGCCCCTCAGATGGCTGAGGTCCATCCAATGGTGAGAGAGGTAGTCCGAGTGCTTTTCGTGCTCCATCAGAGAGCACGACCCAAGCTCATGGAGATGGCGAAGAAGACCGGCCTCTCTGGGTAGGCCGGTTCTGGGACGCAAGCCTCCTGCGTACGAGAAGCCCTCGGTGAATCTTACGGCTTGCCCGACCGTGCTCATGCGGACGAGACGGCCGGGCCGGCCAGTTCTGGGGGCGTGAGCAGCTCGGCGGGGTGAGGTTGGCGGTGGGCTCACCCCGTCAAGTAGGCAGCCAAGTTGCCAGGATGAGCGACATGACAACGATCGACGGTGAGGTAGCGCCCGGTTTCGAACCGGTCCGCGAGGCGGTCCTGGCGAACTTCGCCCAGCACGGGGACATTGGCGCGGCCTTATGCGTCTACCAGCACGGTCGGCCTGTAGTGAGCAATGACCGCTTACGCTCAGCATTAAATTTGAGCAGTGAAGGCATGCCTTCACCCCCTGAGCTCAGAACTGACCTACCTCGCAGCATGCCCTGGTCGGCCACCGGCATGTGCTGGCAGGACTAGCCTCGATTCGTCAGCAGGATTCGGTGGCTGACCTGCTCGGCAGTTCGCCCCTGATGTCCTCGGACCGTTCGAGGTGGGCCGTCGCGTGACGCTGCGGGTGCGGCGGGTTCCACGGGCCCGGAGTGCTGCTGGTCTTCTCCTTGCTGGTCCTTGGTAGCCTGCTGTCAGGTGACAGCCTGTAGGGCGGTGAGGCGTTTCCAGCAGGTGGCGAAGACTTCTGCCCGGGGGCCAAGTCGGGGCGGGGCTTCAGCCCGCCGACCGGTGGACCATCACGGACGCCCCTTCGTCGTCCAGCCCGACGTACGCGTTCACCAGCCGGGGAGCCGCGCCCGGTGAGCGTTCCCGGTCCGTGCCGGTGCGCCCGTCTAGGACGATCGGCTCGGGCTGCCGGTTCTCCCGCTGGACCACTCCGTAGACGAGGCCGTGGTAGGCCGCGGTCAGGAACGGTGCGATCCGGCCGGTGTCGTCGGACGGGCCTCCGATCCTCCACCGACGCTTCCCGTCCGCGTCGTATGCCACCAGCTCCGCTTCCTCCTCGTCGCCCATGCTGCAGACCGTCAGCGACCGTCCGTCGTACAGGCAGCGGTTGATGGCGGGGGAATCCTCGCCGTATCCCTCCAGGGGCTGCGGACTGCCGTCGGAGAGCTTCACGACCGTGGTGCCGGAGCCCAGGCCGACGGCCCGGGCGAGCACCCGTTCCGGTGAGAACATGGTGGCGTCGAGCTGACCGTATGACGTCGCGGACGATGTCCACTGCCGCGCGCCGCGCTCCGCGTCGTGGGAGGCGAGGACCACCCAGCCTTCCGCGTTCTCCGTTCCGCCGACGACGTGGTGGTTCAGGACGAGCTGTGCCTCGAAGTTCTCCTGCTGCCACACCACCTTCCTGGTCGTCAGGTCGACCCCGTAGGTCGTGTGCGACACACCGATTGACCGGTCGCCTCCGAGGACCAGCACCGCCGTGTGCCCGCTGACTCCGGCGACACGACACGTGGTGTGTTCCTCCTGGAGGTCCAGGCGAGTACGCCACGCGGTCCTCCCACTGTCGGCGTCCAGGGCCACCATCTCGACGGCCTCGGCGTCGGGCTGGGTGCCGCTGCCCTGTTCGACGACCGGGAACAGTGCCAGCGCGACCTTCTTCCCACCCACGGTCGCCACGGCCGGTCCCCGCTTCTCGCAGGAGGGAGTGAGGTCTCTGGGCGGGTCGCGCCTCGCGGGCAGGTACCCGTCCGGCATGCTGCCCTCCGGCTTCGCTGTCCCCACTGTCTCGCCCGATGCCAGGTCGATGGCGATGAGAGAACCACCCTGCTCGCCGAACGTGTATGCCTTCGTTCCGTCGAGTGTCACCGCGGCGAGTCCGCTCGGGTTCACGGCGAAGGGCACGCCCGGTGCGAATCGCGTCGGTGGGTCGTGGGCGACGAGAGCCTCGGCGCCCTCCCCGCCATCGCCGCTACGACCCGCCTCGCGCTGATCCTCCGTACGGGAACCGGCGTCGTCCGGGTCGCCGGAACCGCCGCAGCCGACAGTGAGCAGGAGCAGTGCGCAGGCAGCCGTCAGCGTGCGGGAAGCCCGTCGCCCGGGCCCGGTCGCCGGGGCCCTGGTCCCTCCGTGAACCCTCACCGCGTCACCGACGCGCTCATGCTCTGCATCCCCACCCCTGAAACCGTTGGACCCCTGTGCTGCCACTGTCCCTCGGACGGGCTCCGCAGTCCTTGGCGGGAAGTGCAGGGATTCTTGTCATTCGGCGCATGCTCCTCACCGGCACCGCGAGCGCACGTGCTGAACGCGTCACCGGCTGCCGGTGAGGTGGGCGAAGACGACCACGTTGCCCTGGTACCCGGTACTGCGTGAGTAGTCGCCGCCGCAGGTGATGACGCGCAGTTCGGGGCGGTTCGCCGCGCCGTACACCTTCTCGTCGGGGAAGTCGTCGGCGGCGTACACCTCCACCGCGTCCACGGTGAAGAGCGCGACGCCGCCGTCGCGCCGGTCGACCTCGATCGTGGAGCCCTTCTTCAGGGCGCCGAGGCGGTAGAAGACGGCGGGGCCCTCGGCGTTGTCGACGTGCCCGGCGACGATCGCGGTGCCCGTCTCGCCCGGGGTGGTGCCGGCCTCGTACCAGCCGGCGAGGTTCTTCTTCTCGGCGGGCGGCACGTCCAGGCTGCCCGTCTCCGTCAGGCCCAGGCCGGTCAGCGGGGCGTCCACGCCGATCGCCGGGATGCGGACGCGGTCCGGCGGGGAGGGCGGCAGCGCGGGTGCGGCGGCCCCCCGGTCGGACTGGTCGGGCCGGCCGGTGCCGGCCTGTGCGGCCGACGGCTGGGGTGGGGCGTCGGTGTGGGCGCCGGCCAGCAGGAGCCCCGCCCCGCAGCAGAGGGCGACCACGGTGACGCCCGCTATCGCGGTGTCCTTGACCCTGCGCATGACGTCCCCTCTCCCTCGGATCCCTGGAGGTCCCCTGCCCCCTCCGGGCCGCGAGGGGCGTCGGACCCGGAGGGGGTGGGGAAGTGCGGTACCGGCGGACGGGCAGCGGAGGGTGCCCGTCAGATCCCGTCGCCTCTCGCCCGGCGATGCAGGAGCCAGGTACCGCCCGCGGCGGCGACGGCGAGAGCCGCCACGCCGGCCGCGGTCTGCGCGGGATCGGGGCCAAGAGCGCCGCCGACCCCCGTCTTCACGCTTCCTCTGGGGTACACCTGCTCGGCGGCCGAGGTCAGCGTGACCACCAGGTCGCCCGTCACCCGCCGTTCGTCGTCCCCACAGGTCGCGACGATCTCGTACGTCCCCGGCTGCGCGCTCGGCGGCACCTCGAAGTGGCCGCTCGCCTCGCCCTCGCCCTCGCCGGTGCCCGGCGCCAGCGGGAAGGCACCCGCGCCGACCGCACTGGCGTCACCCGCCGCCGAGCCGCCCCTGCCGCACGCCGGGGTCGTCACCACCGCCCGCTCGCCCGGCACGACCGAGGACGGAAACACCGTCAGACCGCCGCCGGCGGTGCCGGGTTCCCCGGCGTACACCGGGGCCGCGGTGGTCAGACCGACGGCCGCGGCGGCGAGCGCGGTACCGGTCAGCAGGCGGGCGGTACGTCGCATCGGTGCTCCTTTGAGCTCTTCGGTGGCCCCTGCCCTACCGAGGAAAGTGGCACCGGACGCGGCCCGCCCCCCGAGAACGCGCGGGGTATGGGGCGAATGGGTGTTGCCCGCGCTCCCGAACGCCCGGTACCGGACAGCGTCTGGGCAGGTCACGGGCGTGCGGCGGGCGGGTTCCGAAAAGATCCGGAGGGGCGCGGGACGCGGGTGTGAACGGGTGACCGGTGCCTCCGAACGGGCCCTCCCGCATCGCGGCTTGACCTCGAGCAAGGTTGAGGTACCAGGCTCTCCCGCATGAACACCACGACCGCACCCCTGCGTGTGACCCTGCTCGTCGGCAGCAACCGGCACGGCCGCTTCGGCCCCGTCATCGCCGACTGGCTCATGAACCACCTCGAGGCCCACGACGACCTGGTCCCGGAGGTGGTGGACGTCGCCGGGACCGAGCTGCCCACCACCTTCGCCCGGACCCCGGAGGCGGGTGCCGCACTGGCGGAGATCACCCCGAAACTGGCGGACGCCGACGCGTTCGTCGTGCTCACCCCCGAGTACAACCACTCGTTCCCGGCGGGTCTGAAGAACGTCATCGACTGGCACTTCACCGAGTGGCGGGCCAAGCCCGTCGGTCTCGTCTCCTACGGCGGTCTGTCCGGCGGCCTGCGCGCCGCCGAGCACCTGCGCCAGGTCTTCGCCGAACTGCACGCCGTCACCGTCCGCGACACCGTCTCCTTCCACAACGCGGGCGCGTCCTTCGACGACGAGGGCACGCTCAGGGACCCGTCGGGGCCGGACGCGGCGGCCAAGACGATGCTCGACCAGTTGGTGTGGTGGGGGCAGGCCCTGCGGGAGGCGAAGGAGAAGCGGCCCTACGACGACGCGTGAGGCGCCGTAGGAAGCGCGCCCGTAGGAAGCGCCCATAGGAAGCTGCCATAGGAGCTTCCTATGGCAGCCGCTGCAATTTCGTCTTTGCTTCCCTTCGATTTCCGGATCTACCGTGTGGGGGTAATCATGCGAACGTGAAAGGGATAACGTCATGGCCGTGAAGAAAAACGAGTCGGACAACTCGGATAACCCGGAGAACGGGGAGAACGGGGAACTCGTTGGAAAGCGGGCCCTGGTCACCGGCGGTACGCGCGGAATCGGAGCGGCCATCGTCCGGCGGCTCCTGGGCGCCGGTGCCGAGGTGATCACCACCGCCAGGTCGGCGACGGGCACGGCGCCGGAGGGGGCGGGCTTCGTGCAGGCGGACGTGCGGACCCTCGCCGGGGCTCAGGCGCTCGCCGGGGCCGCGCGGGAGGCGCTCGGCGGGGTGGACATCCTGGTCCACAACGCGGGCGGGGCGCGGCCCCACAAGGACGGCCTGCTCATCCCCGACGAGGAGTGGCTGGACACGCTGCACCTGAACCTCCTCGCGTCGGTCCGGCTGAACTCGCTGCTGGCGCCGGGCATGCGGGAACGGCGCTCGGGGGCGATCGTGCACATCTCCTCGGCCGCGGTCGCGCCCCCGGCACCCCCGTTCCTGCACTACCAGGCGGCGAAGGCGGCGCTGGACAACTACAGCGCCGGACTGGCCGCGACGCTGGCCCCCTCCGGTGTCCGGGTCAACACCGTCAGCCCCGGCCGGACCTCCACCCCCGGCGGAGAGGAGACCCGGGAGCACTGGGCGAGCCTCAACGCCGGACCGGCCGCGACCGGCACCGCCCCGCTGGGACGCGACGGCCTGCCCGACGACATCGCCCACGCGGTGCTGTTCCTCGTGTCCGACCGGGCGGGCTGGGTGACCGGGACCAACCTCGCCGTGGACGGCGGGGAATATCCCAAGGGCTGATCCCCGAAAAGAAAGTGAAACTCGAGAAGCCTGCCAAAAAGGGGCCCCGGAAATGGGTAAGTACAGCAACAAGAATGCCGTGATCACGGGCGGCGGCAGTGGAATGGGTTTCGCGATGGCGGAACTGCTGGTGGCCGGCGGAGCGCGCGTCGTGATCACCGGCCGTTCGCAGGCCACGCTCGACGCCGCGCGGGAGCGGCTCGGCGGGAACGCGGTGGCCGTCCGCGGCGACGTGGCCGCACTGTCCGACCTGGACGCTCTCGCCGACCGGGTGAAGACCGAACTCGGCACGGTCGACGCCCTGTTCGCCAACGCCGGCGTCGCGAACCTCACGCCCTTCGGATCGACGACCGAGGAGGCCTACGACGAGCTGTTCGCGATCAACGTCAAGGGCGCCTACTTCACCGTGCAGAAGCTCGCCCCGCTGCTGAGCACGGGCGCCGGCGTCGTCCTCACCACCTCGGTCGCGAACGTCATCGGCATGGTGGACACCAGCGTCTACGCGGCGGGCAAGGCAGCGCTGCGCTCGATGGCCCGCAGTCTCTCCCGTGAGCTGCTGCCGCGCGGGATCCGGGTCAACGCCGTCAGTCCGGGCCCCGTCGACACGGGGGCCCTGGACGCGACGATGAGCGCGGAGGAGGCCGAGCGGTTCAAGGCGGAGCGGGTCGCGGACAATCCGATGCGGCGCTTCGGCACCCCCGACGAGATCGCCCGGGCGGCCGCGTTCCTCGCCTTCGACGCCACCTACACCACGGGCGCCGAACTCGCCGTCGACGGAGGTGCCACCCAGCTCTGAGCGAACCTGTACCAGGTCTCCTGGCGCAGGAACTCGAGCAGGGCCGTCTCCGCCGGGCCCGCGCCCGGCCGTACCGCGGCGACGACGGGCTGGGACACGACCGGGGACAGCGGGCGCACGAGGTGCTCGTGCCCCGGGGGCACGGCGGAGGCCGGGACGAAGGTGACCCCCAGCCCGTGAGCGGCCCAGCGCACGGCCGTCGCCGTCTGGGAGACGCGGGCGACCGTGGTCGGGGCCAGCCCGTTGTCCCGCAGCACGTCCACCAGTACGCCGTCGAGCGCGCTGTTGGGGTCGAACCGCACCCACGGCTCCCGCTCCAGGTCACGCAGCGCGACCCGGTCCGCGGCGAGCTGCGGGTGCCCGGCGGCCAGCACCACGACGAACTCCTCGTCGCCGAGGTGGTGGCCGTCGTACAGGCCGTCCTCGCACGGCCCGGCCATCAGGGCGAGGTCTATCACGCCCCCGCGGGCCAGCCGCTCCAGCTCGGTGGGGTTCGGCTCCTCGAAGACGGTGATCTCGAGGCGCGGGAAGCGGCGGCGCAGCGCGGCCAGGGCGCCCGGCAGTTGCCGCGTGCCCAGGCCCATCTGCACCGCGACCACCAGCTCGCCCACCAGCTCGTCGGCGCCGGCCCGGGCCGTCGCCCGCGCCCGCCGCTCCGCGCTCACCGCGACCTCCGCCTCCCGCAGGAACGCGCGGCCGGCCACGGTGGGCACGAGACCGGTCGGCGTGCGGGAGAACAGCTCCACACCGAGGTCCCGCTCCAGTCCGCGGATCTGCTGGGACACCGAGGGCTGAGCGACGCGCAGCACCTCCGCCGCGGCGGTCACCGAGCCCTGCTCGGCGACGGCCAGGGCGTACTCGAACTGTCGGAGGCTCATCGGCTGCCGTCCCCTCGTTCCCTTCGTTCCCCCGCTGCGACGGGCCGCGATGCGCACCGCGGCCTCGCCGCAAGGGTAAGGGAGCGTGAGTGAGCGTGACCGGGAGCGGCCGTCAGCCCACGTTCACCGGCCGCGCTGAGGGTGGCGGCTGGCGGCGCGGGCGCCCGCGTAGTCGGTGGACGAGGATGACCCTGCGAGGCGAGCGCTACCGCGCGACCTCCGCCTCCGCCTCCGCCTCCACCCGCACCGCGCACACCTTGAACTCCGGCATCCGCGAGGTCGGGTCGAGCGCCGGGTTGGTCAGGGTGTTGGCGCGTCCCTCGCCCGGCCAGTGGAAGGGCATGAACACGGTGTCGGGACGGATGCCGGTGGTGATGCGGGCCGGCGCCACCGCCCGGCCGCGCCGGGAGACGACGGCCAGCCGGTCACCCTCGGCCACCCCCAGCCGCGCCGCCAGCCTCGGGTGCAGCTCCACGAAGGGGCCGGGCGCGGCGGCGTTCAGCTCGTCCACCCGCCGGGTCTGCGCGCCGGACTGGTACTGCGCCACCACGCGCCCCGTGGTCAGCAGTACCGGATACGCGTCGTTCGGCTCCTCGGCGCTCGGACGGTGCGACACCGGGACGAAGCGGGCGCGGCCGTCGTCGGTGGCGAACCGGTCGAGGAACAGGCGCGGGGTGCCCGGATGGGACACGGACACGGCCTCCTCGTCCGGGGGCGCCGGGGGTGCCGGGGGTACCGGGAGTGCCGGGCACGGCCAGAACACCCCGTTCTCCCGCGCCAGCCGCCGGTAGTCGATCCCGGAGTAGTCCGCCGGGCCGCCCGCGCTCGCCCGGCGCAGCTCCTCGAAGACCTCCTCGGGCTCGGTCGGGAAGCCCTTCTCCACGCCGAGCCGGGCGGCCAGCTCGTGCAGCACCTCCAGGTCGCTGCGGACCCCGTCCGGCGGGGTGATCGCGCGCCGCCGCAGCAGCACCCGCCCCTCCAGGCTGGTCGTGGTCCCCGACTCCTCCGCCCACTGCGTCACCGGCAGGACGACGTCCGCCAGCGCCGCCGTCTCGGAGAGCACCACGTCGCACACGGCCAGGAAGTCCAGCGACCGCAGCCGCTCCTCGATGTGCGCCGCGCGGGGCGCCGACACCACCGGGTTGGACCCCATCACCAGCAGCGACCCGATGTCCGTGCCCAGCGCGTCCAGCAGCTCGTACGCGCTGCGCCCCGGCCCCGGCAGCGAGTCCGCCTCCACGCCCCACACCTCGGCGACGTGCCGCCGCGCCGCCGGGTCGGTCAGCTTGCGGTAGCCGGGCAACTGGTCGGCCTTCTGGCCGTGTTCACGCCCGCCCTGCCCGTTGCCCTGCCCGGTCAGACAGCCGTACCCGGACAGCGGACGCCCCGCCCGCCCGGTCGCCAGGCACAGGTTGATCCACGCGCCCACCGTGTCCGTGCCCTTGGCCTGCTGCTCGGGCCCGCGCGCGGTCAGCACCATCGCCGCCTCGGGCGCACAGAACAGCCGCACCGCCTCCCGCAGTTCGGGCACGGACACGCCCGTGATCCGCTCCACGTGCTCCGGCCAGTGCGCCATCGCCGCCGCCCGCGCCTCCTCCCAGCCGGCCGTGCGCTCCTCGACGTACCGCTCGTCGACCCGCCCCTCGGCGACCACCAGGTGCAGCATGCCCAGCGCGAGCGCCAGGTCGGTCCCGGGCCGGGGCGCGAGGTGCAGGTCGGCCTGGTCCGCGGTCTTCGTCCGGCGCGGGTCGACGACGATCAGCGTGCCGCCGTTCTCGCGCAGCTCCGTGAAGTACCTGAGGGACGGCGGCATCGTCTCCGCCGGGTTTGACCCGACGAGGATCACACAGCCGGTCTTCGGGATGTCCTCCAGCGGGAAGGGCAGCCCCCGGTCGAGTCCGAAGGCCCTCGTCCCGGCCGCCGCGGCCGACGACATGCAGAACCGCCCGTTGTAGTCGATCTGCGAGGTCCCCAGCGCCACCCGGGCGAACTTGCCCAGCGCGTACGCCTTCTCGTTGGTCAGCCCGCCCCCGCCGAACACCCCGAGCGCGTCCGCGCCGCGCTCCGCCCGCGTGCGGGCCAGGTTCCCGGCGATCCGGTCCAGCGCCTCGTCCCAGCCGGCCGGCACCAGCGTCCCGTCGCCGGAACGCACCAACGGCGAGGTCAGCCGGGCCCCCGACGCGAGCACCGCCGGCGCCGTACGCCCCTTGCCGCACAGCGCGCCCCGGTTCACCGGGAAGTCCGCCCGCTCGTTCACCTCGACGGTCCCGTCGGCGGCGGGGGTCAGATTCATCCCGCACTGCAGGGCGCAGTACGGGCAGTGCGTGGGCGTGGCGGTGCTCTGCGGTGCGGTGTTCTGCGGGGCGGTGTTCTGCATGCCGTCCAGCGTGCGTCGCCCGTGTTACGCGACCGGGCGGCGCTCTGTTACACCGCCGGGACGGCGACCTCCCCGCCGCCCCGCGGCCACCGTGAGGGGCGGGGTGAGGGACACGGTGAGGGGCAGGGCGAGGGGCGCGGTGTGGGAGGCGGCGTTGGGCGCGGTGTGGGACGTGTCACTCTGCGTCGGCGAGTGCGAGCGCCCGCGCCACCCCCGGCTCCCTCGGCCCCAGGAAGTGCGGATCCGGCTCGAAGACCGCGTCCAGCACCGCCTTGCCCGCCGCGAGGAGCTCCCGGGCGCCCCCGTAGTACCAGGTCACGTCGTGCTTGTCGTCGACCCCGACGCCGTACGACGCCACCCCCGCCTCCTGGCACAGGGCCACCGCCCGCCGGATGTGGAAGCCCTGGCTGATCAGCACGGCCCTGTCCACCCCGAAGATCCTTTTCGCGCGCACGCAGGAGTCCCAGGTGTCGAACCCCGCGTAGTCGCTGACGATCCGCCCGTCGGGCACCCCGTGGCGCACGAGGTAGGCCCGCATGGCGTCCGGCTCGTCGTACTCCTCACGGCTGTTGTCCCCGCTCACGAGGACCACCTCGATCCGGTCCGCCCGGTACAGCTCGGCCGCCGCGTCCAGCCGGTGCGCGAGGTACGGCGAGGGCTCCCCGTCCCACAGCCCGGCGCCGAAGACGACCGCGACCTCGGTCCGGGGCACGTCGGCCGTGGTGCGCAGCCGGTCGTCGGTGACCAGGCGCAGCCACGTCGCGGGCAGCAGGGCCAGCACGCACCCGGCCATGACCACCTGGATCAGCCTCCGCCGCCCCCTGCGGGTGCGCGGCAGGCGCGGTCTGCGAAAGCTCGGGCGGCGCATCGGACGGTTCCCTCCCCGGTCGGTCTCCTGCCCCCAGGGACGTCGAGGCGTGCCGTCCGGTTCGCCGAACGCTCACACGCGGTGCGCGGCGCGCTGTGAACCGACGGAAAGTTCCCGTGACACCCACGCAACGGAAAGGCAACGTGCCGCCGCCACCCTCGGTGCATGACGGTGATGACACTGACAGGCAGCAGCACGAGCACGGAGGCCACCGGCGGCACCCCCGCCCTGGTCGTCGTCGCCCACGGCAGCCGCGACCCGCGCGCGCTGAGCACCGTACGGGCCCTCCTCGACCGGGTGCGCGCCCTGCGCCCCGCCCTGCCGGTGCACCTCGGTCACATCGAACTGAACGAACCCCTGCTGCCGGACACGCTGGCCGCCCTCGGCGACGGGGACGCGGTCCTCGTCCCCCTCCTGCTCAGCCGCGGCCACCACGTCAAACGGGACATCCCCGAGATGGCCGCGGTCTCCCCGGCCCGCACCCGCGTCGCCGCCCCGCTCGGCCCGCACCCCCTCCTCGTGGACGCCCTCCAAGACCGCCTCCTGGAGGCCGGCTGGCCCACCCACCCGGGGCCGGACCACGCCGTCGTCCTCGCCGCCGCCGGCTCCCGCGCCCCGGACTCGGCCACCGACACCGCCCGCACCGCGGCCCTCCTCGCCGCCCGCCTGGGCGTCCCGGTGCTCCCGGCCTACGCCTCGGCGGCCTCCCCGACGGTCCCGGAGGCGGTACGCGCCCTGACGGCCCGGGGCCACCGCCGGGTGGCCGTCGCCTCCTGCTTCACGGCCCCGGGCCGCTTCGCGACACAGTGCACGGCAGCGGCGCCGTGGATCGCGTCGGCGCCCCTGGGCACCCACCCGGCGATGGCCCGCCTGCTGCTGCACCGCTACGACGAGGCGCTGATGACCAGCGGCGCCTTGAATCGCCGGGCAGCGGCCACCACCTAGCGGCGCGGGGCCCCGTCGATGTGCGGCTCCGCCGCGCGGGCGCGACCAGCCGCGCACGGACCCGCGGCCGCGCGCCCACAGAACCCGGCAGACGGATCCGCCCCCACTTGTCAGCCCCTCCGCATACTGTTCAGTACATGGAAGGCACCGCACCCCCCATCCCGTACGACCCCACGTCAGTGGCCCGCTACGCCCCCGAACCGGATAAACGCCCCGGCCGCACCGCCTTCCAACGCGACCGCGCCCGCATCCTGCACTCCTCCGCCCTGCGCCGCCTCGCCGGCAAGACGCAGGTCGTGACGCCGGGGGAGGGCAGCCCCGTCTGGGACGCCAGTCCGCGCACCCGCCTCACGCACTCCCTGGAATGCGCCCAGGTCGGCCGCGAACTCGGGGCCGCCCTCGGCTGCGACCCGGATCTCGTCGAGGCGGCCTGCCTCTCCCACGACCTGGGGCATCCGCCCTTCGGGCACAACGGCGAGCAGGCGCTCAACGCGTTCGCCGAGGACTGCGGCGGCTTCGAGGGCAACGCCCAGTCGCTGCGGCTCCTCACCCGCATCGAGCCCAAGCGGTTCACCGAGGACGGCTCCGTCGGCCTCAACCTCACCCGCGCCACGCTCGACGCCGCGACCAAGTACCCCTGGCCCCGCGGCGCCCATCCCACCGACCCGGCCTCGCGCAAGTTCGGCGTCTACGACGACGACCGGCCCGTCTTCGAGTGGCTCCGCAAGGACGCCCCCGGCGCCCGCACCTGCTTCGAGGCGCAGGTCATGGACTGGGCCGACGACGTGGCGTACTCCGTGCACGACGTCGAGGACGGCCTGCACGCCGGGCACATCGACCCGAACTGCCTGCTCGCCGACCCCGAGCGCGAGGCGGTCTTCGAGGTCGCCGTCGGCCGGTACGTCCCGGAGGGCACCGACCACGCCGAACCGGCCGCCGCCCTCGACCGGCTCCTCGCCCAGGACTGGTGGCCGCACGGCTACGACGGCTCGGCCGTCGCCCAGGCCCGGCTGAAGGACGCCACCAGCCAGCTCATCGGCCGCTTCTGCCTGGCCGCCGAGGCCGCCACCCGGGCCGCGTACGGCGCCGGCCGGCTCACCCGGTACACCGCCGAGCTGGTCGTACCCCGCGAGACCCGCATGGAGTGCGCCGTCCTCAAGGCGGTCGCCGTCCGGTACGTCATGCAGCGCACCGAGCAGGAGCGGCTCCGCGCCGACCAGCGCGTCGTCGTCGCGGAGCTGGCCGAGGCGCTGACCGCCCGCGCACCGGACGGCCTCGACCCGCAGTTCCGCGCCCTGTTCGACGGCGCCGCCGACGACCGGGCGCGCAAGCGGGTGATCGTCGACCAGATCGCCTCCCTCACCGACGCCTCGGCCCGCTCGCTTCACGCCCGCCTGACGGGGCAATCATGAGACTGGCGGCGGGACGGATGTGACCCGATCAGGCCCCAGGCGCCCCGAACGCGGCACTCACGCGCCGAAACGCGGCACTCACGCGCCGAAACGCGGCACTCGGGCGCCGAAACGCGGCAGTCCATGGCCTGATCGGGTCACTCCCCCTTCCCGCACCACGCCACGTGCGGGACGCTCGCATGTGGCGGCACCCTGACGAGGAGGCAAACAAGTGGTCGACGCGGATCAGACAATCGTCATCGTCGGAGGCGGCCTGGCGGGCGCGAAGGCGGCCGAGACACTCCGCACGGAGGGGTTCAGCGGCCGGGTGATCCTCATCTGCGACGAACGCGACCACCCCTACGAGCGCCCGCCGCTGTCCAAGGGCTACCTCCTCGGCAAGGAGGAGCGCGACAGCGTCTTCGTGCACGAGCCCGCCTGGTACGCGCGGCACGACATCGAGCTGCACCTCGGCCAGACCGTCGTCGCGATCGACCGCGTCGCCAAGACCGTCCACTACGGCGACGACGGCACCCACGTCAGGTACGACAAGCTGCTCGTCGCGACCGGCGCCGAACCCCGCCGCCTCGACGTCCCGGGCACCGACCTCGCCGGCGTCCACCACCTGCGCCGCCTCGCCCACGCCGAACGCCTCAAGGGCGTCCTCGCCTCCCTCGGCCGGGACAACGGCCACCTCGTGATCGCCGGCGCCGGCTGGATCGGCCTGGAGGTCGCGGCGGCGGCGCGTGAGTACGGGGCGGAGGTCACCGTCATCGAGCCGGGACCGACCCCGCTGCACGGCGTCCTCGGCCCCGAGCTGGGCGCGGTCTTCGCCGAGCTGCACGAGGCGCACGGCGTCCGCTTCCGCTTCGGGGTGCGGCTGACCGAGATCGTGGGCCAGGACGGCATGGTCCTTGCCGCCCGTACCGACGACGGCGAGGAGCACCCCGCGCACGACGTGCTCGCCGCGATCGGCGCCGCCCCGCGCACCTCGCTCGCCCAGGCCGCCGGGCTGGAGATCGCCGACCGCGACCGGGGCGGCGGCATCGTCGTCGACGCGCACCTGCGCACCTCGGACCCCGACGTCTACGCCGCAGGCGACGTGGCCTCCTTCCACCACGCCCTCTTCGACACCAGCCTGCGCGTGGAGCACTGGGCCAACGCCCTGAACGGCGGCCCGGCCGCGGCCCGCGCGATGCTCGGCAAGGGCCCCGCCCACGACCGCGTGCCCTACTTCTTCACCGACCAGTACGACCTGGGCATGGAGTACTCCGGCTGGGCGCCGGCGGGATCGTACGACCAGGTGGTGGTCCGCGGGGACGCGGCGAAGCGGGAGTTCATCGCCTTCTGGGTGAAGGAGGGCCGGGTGCTGGCCGGGATGAACGTCAACGTGTGGGACGTCACGGAGCCGATCCAGCAACTGATCCGCTCGAAGTCCCAGGTGGACACGGAGGCGCTGGCCAACCCGCACGTATCGCTGGAAAGCCTCGTCGCATAGTTGTCAGTCCGCCCCCGTAGACTTCACGCGTGGCAGGACGGATCAACGACGAGGACGTGAAGGCGGTACGGGACGCGGTCCCGATCGACGCCGTCGTCTCGGAGTACCTCCAGCTACGAGGCGCGGGCGGCGGCAACCTGAAGGGGCTGTGCCCGTTCCACGACGAGAAGTCGCCGTCCTTCCAGGTCAGTCCGAGCAAGGGGTTCTTCCACTGCTTCGGCTGCCAGGAGGGCGGCGACACCATCACGTTCGTGATGAAGATCGACCACCTCACCTTCTCGGAGGCGGTCGAGCGCCTGGCCGGCCAGGCCGGCATCACCCTGCGCTACGAGGAGGGCGGGTACAACCCGTCCCACCAGCGCGGCGAGCGCATCCGCCTGGTCGAGGCCCACAAGATCGCCGCCCAGTGGTACGCGGAGCAACTGGCGACCGGCCCCGAGGCCGACACCGGCCGCGCCTTCCTCGCCGACCGCGGTTTCGACCAGGCCGCCGCCGAGCACTTCTCCGTCGGCTACAGCCCCCAGGGCTGGGACCACCTCACCCGCTTCCTGCGCGGCAAGGGCTTCAGCGACAAGGAGCTGCTCCTTTCCGGGCTCGCCCAGGAGGGCCGCCGCGGTCCCATCGACCGGTTCCGGGGCCGGCTGATGTGGCCCATCCGCGACATCGGCGGCGACGTCGTCGGCTTCGGCGCCCGCAAGCTCTACGAGTCGGACAACGGCCCGAAGTACCTGAACACCCCCGACACGGCGATCTACAAGAAGTCCCAGGTCCTGTACGGCATCGACCTCGCGAAGAAGGACATCGCGAAGGTGTCCCGCGCCGTGGTCGTCGAGGGCTACACGGACGTCATGGCCTGCCACCTGGCCGGCGTCACCACGGCCATCGCCACCTGCGGCACGGCCTTCGGCGGCGACCACATCAAGATCCTCCGTCGCCTCCTCATGGACAACGGCTCGGCCCGCGTGATCTTCACCTTCGACGGCGACGCGGCCGGCCAGAAGGCGGCCCTGCGCGCCTTCGAGGACGACCAGAAGTTCGCCGCCGAGACCTACATCGCCATCGCGCCCGACGGCATGGACCCCTGCGACCTGCGCCTGGCCAAGGGCGACGACGCGGTCGCCGACCTGGTCGAGCCCCGCACCCCGCTCTTCGAGTTCGCGCTGCGCCAGATCGTCGGCCGGTACGACCTGGACACCCCGGCCGGCCGCGCGGCGGCCCTGGACGAGGCCGCCCCGGTCGTCGCCCGGATCAAGAACAGCGGGGCGCAGCACGAGGTGGCCGTGCAGCTCGCCGGCATGCTGGGCATCCTCGACACCCAGTTCGTGGTCAAGCGGATCGGCCAGCTCGCCCGCTGGGCCCGCGACCGCGGCGGCAAGGGCCCCGCCCCCGACCGGCAGCAGCGCGGCAGCGGCGGCGCCCCGCAGCAGTACGCCACGCAGGCCGGTCCGGGCCCCCGGGGCGGCCCGGCGCTCAACCTCCGCAACCCGGTCTTCGCCACCGAGCGCGAGCTGCTCAAGCTCGCCCTCCAGCGCCCCGAGCTGGTCTCCCCGGCCTTCGACGCGTACGGAGCGGACGAGTTCACCGCCCCGCCCTACACCGCCGTACGCGAGGCGATCCTGGAGGCCGGCGGCGCCGAGCTGGGCGTCCAGGACCCGCAGGACTACCTGGTCCGGGTCCGGGACGCCGCCCCCGACGACGCCGTCCGCGCCATGGTCACCGAACTCGCGGTCGAGGCGATCATGCTGCACCGGGGCGTGAAGGACGTCGACGAGGTCTACGCGGGCGCCCAACTGGTCACCGTCCGCCGCCGCGCCGTCGAGCGCCACATCCGGGACATCACCGGCCGCCTCACCCGCCTCTCCGGCCACGGCGACCCCGCCGAACTGGCCGCCGTGCAGAACGAGCTGTGGGTGCTCCAGCAGTACGACCAGACCCTGCGCGAACACGGCGCCGCCGCCCTTTAGAGGTCCTCCAGAGAACCTCTGGGGGACCTCTGGAGGACTCGAAAGGCACCTTCCGGTAACCCGTCGGTCACGGCCCGGACGCAAAAAGTCACCGCACGCCCCTCGTGGCGGCGATGTGTCGTACCCCACACTGGGGGCGGTGCTCTGGGGCCCGTCCGGCCGTCTCCGCCTGCCCCGTGGGGTCCGGCACGCGCGCTCGCCGCGTTGCCGAAGCGCCCGAGTGGCTCCGGCCACGAGGATGCTCCGGTGCCTTGCGAGCGCACGCACCGGACCTCGCGGGGCCCGCCCTTCGGGCGGACGACGGAGCCGGCCGGTCAGGCCCCGGCCCTCGGAGCGCGGCCGATCCGCAGCGGCGGATTGCTGGTCCCCCGGCCGTGTTCCACGCGTACCGGACGGAGGACCGCGGCGAGCGAGCCGACTCCGCCCCGAAGTACCGCCGCCGGCCCCCGCCGGCCGCGTCCATCCTGGAGGTCGCCCCCGTGCAGACCCAGACCCTCACCCAGACCGACACCAGTACCGGCGGCGCGGAGCCGGACGCGGAGCGCGGCGTCCTCGTCGCGATGCCCGCGCAGCCTGGTGCGATGCCGGCCGTGCACCACCCCGGCGACCCCACCGACCCCACCGGTCCCACCGGTCCCACCGACCTCACCCACCCCACCGACCCCGTGGGCGCCCCCGAGTCCGCCGAACCGCCGCCACCCACCCGCACGGAGTCCGGCGGGCCCTCCTCCGACCTGTTCCGGCAGTACCTGCGCGAGATCGGCCGGATCCCGCTGCTCACCGCGGCCGAGGAGGTCGACCTCGCCCGGCGCGTGGAGGCGGGCCTGTTCGCCGAGGAGAAGCTGCGCCGCACCCCCGACCTGGACAGCCGTCTCGCCCTCGATCTCGACCGGCTCGTCGTCCTGGGGCGCCTCGCCAAGCGGCGGCTGATCGAGGCGAACCTGCGGCTCGTGGTGTCGGTGGCCAAGCGCTACGTAGGGCGCGGGCTGACCATGCTCGACCTGGTCCAGGAGGGGAACCTGGGGCTGATCCGGGCCGTGGAGAAGTTCGACTACGCCCGGGGCTACAAGTTCTCCACCTACGCCACCTGGTGGATCCGCCAGGCCATGTCCCGCGCGCTGGCCGACCAGGCCCGCACCATCCGGGTCCCCGTCCACGTCGTGGACCTGATCAACCGGGTCGTGCGCGTCCAGCGCCGCATGCTCCAGGAACGCGGCTACGAACCGACCCCGCAGGAGGTCGCCGCCCACCTGGACCTGCCCCCCGAGCGGGTCGGCGAGGTGCTGCGCCTGGCCCAGGAGCCGGTCTCGCTGCACGCCCCGGTCGGCGAGGAGGACGACGTCGCCTTCGGTGACCTGATCGAGGACGGCGACGCCGCCAGCCCCGTCGAGTCGGCCGCGTTCCTGCTGCTGCGCCAGCACCTGGACGCGGTGCTCTCCACCCTCGGCGAACGCGAACGCAAGGTCGTCCAGCTCCGCTACGGCCTGGTCGACGGCCGCCCCCGCACGCTGGAGGAGATAGGCCGCATCTTCGGCGTGACCCGGGAACGCATCCGCCAGATCGAGTCCAAGACACTCAACAAACTCCGCGACCACGCCTACGCGGACCAGCTCAGGGGCTACCTGGAGTAGACGCCGGGTGCCGCCCGCCGCACAGCGGCACCCCGACGCCCCGCCCTCCAGGGCGGCCCTAGGCCTGTCCGGCGGATCATGCCGCAGACGCGGGGTCTGGCACGCACATCTGCGGCGTTGTCGTCGGTTGCCGACTCCCCCACTCTCGGCTTCGCTCGAGCGGGGGGACCCCCATCGCGTCGCCGCCCTCCTCCGCCTTGCATCTGCACGCACCAGACCCCGCTCACCGGCGCCGATGAGGCGCCGTGACTTTCCTGCGACCTGATCCGCCGGACAGGCCCTAGTCCACCTCGGCCACGGCCTGCGCGAACTGCGCCTTGTACAGCCGTGCGTAGGCGCCGTCGGCCGCGAGCAGCTCCGAGTGCGCCCCCTGCTCCACGATCGCCCCGTCCTCCATCACCAGGATCGTGTCCGCGTCCCGGATCGTCGACAGCCGGTGCGCGATCACGAACGACGTCCGCCCGTGCGCCAGCTTCGCCATCGCCTTCTGGATGAGCACCTCGGTCCGGGTGTCCACGGACGACGTCGCCTCGTCGAGCACCAGGATCACCGGGTCGGACAGGAACGCCCGCGCGATGGTGATGAGCTGCTTCTCGCCCGCGCTCACCCCCGTGCCCTCGTCGTCGATCACCGTGTCGTAGCCGTCGGGCAGCGTCCGTACGAACCGGTCGGCGTGCGCGGCCCGCGAGGCCTCCTCGATCTCCCCGCGGGTGACCTTCCGGGACGCCCCGTACGCGATGTTCTCCGCGATGGTGCCGCCGAACAGCCAGGTGTCCTGGAGCACCATGCCGATTCCGGCCCGCAGCTCGTCCCGGGACATCTTCGCTATGTCGACGCCGTCCAGGGTGATCCGGCCGCCGGAGACCTCGTAGAACCGCATCAACAGGTTGACCAGGGTCGTCTTGCCCGCGCCCGTCGGACCGACGATCGCGACCGTGTGACCCGGCTCCACCTTCAGCGACAGGTCCTCGATCAGCGGCTTCTGCGGGTCGTAGCGGAACGACACGTGCTCCAGCTCCACCCGCCCGAGCAGATCCTCCGGCCGGGCGCCCGGGATCGGGTCCGCCGACTGCTCCTCGGCGTCCAGGAGCTCGAAGATCCGCTCCGCCGACGCGACACCCGACTGCACCAGGTTCGCCATCGACGCGACCTGCGTCAGCGGCATCGAGAACTGCCGGGAGTACTGGATGAAGGCCTGCACGTCACCGATGGACAGCGTGCCGGAGGCCACCCGCAGGCCGCCCACCACGGCGACGAGCACGTAGTTCAGGTTGGACACGAACATCATCAGCGGCTGCATGATCCCGCTGTTGAACTGCGCCTTGAACCCGGCCTCGTACAGGGCGTCGTTCTGCTCGGCGAACTGCTGCGCCGACTCCTCCTGCCGCCCGAACACCTTCACCAGCGCGTGCCCGGTGTACATCTCCTCGATGTGCGCGTTCAGCGTCCCCGTCGAGCGCCACTGCTGCACGAACTGCGGCTGCGACCGCTTGCCCACGCGGGTGGCCACCACGAACGACAGCGGCACGGTCACCAGGGCGACCAGCGCCAGGATCCAGGAGACGTAGAACATCATGGCCAGCACACCGATGATGGTGAGCAGCGAGTTGATGAGCTGGCCCATCGACTGCTGGAGCGTCTGCCCCATGTTGTCGATGTCGTTGGTCGCCCGGGACAGCACCTCGCCGCGCTGGCGCTTGTCGAAGTACGACAGCGGCAGCCGGGACAGCTTCGTCTGCACGTCCTCGCGCAGCCGGAACATCGTCCGGTTGACCGCCCGGTTCACCAACCGCGTGGCCACCGCCATGAGCAGTCCGGCCACCGCGAACGTGGCCAGCGCCAGCAGCAGCACCTCGCCGACGGCGCCGAAGTCGATGCCCTGGCCCGGGGTGAAGTCCGTGCTGCGGAGCATGTCGGCGACATTGCCGTCGCCCTGCTCCCGCATGGAGTCCAGGACCTGCTCCTTCGTGGCCCCGGACGGCATGTCCCGCCCGACGATGCCCGCGAAGATCAGGTCGGTGGCCCGGCCGAGGATCTTCGGCCCGACCACGTTGAGCCCGACGCTGACGACCAGGCAGCCCAGCAGCGTGAACAGGGTCGCCCGCTCCGGCCGGAACCGGGACAGGAGCCGTTTGGCCGACCCCTTGAAGTCCATCGAACGCTGGTCGGGTCCCGCCCCGGCCATCATGCGCCCCGCAGGCCCCGCCATCAGGCAGCCTCCGCTTCCGTCAGTTGGGAGAGCACGATCTCCCGGTAGGTCACGTTGTCCGTCATCAGCTCGTGGTGCCGGCCCACGCCGACCACCCGCCCCTCGTCCAGCACGATGATCCGGTCCGCGTCCCGGATGGTCGCCACCCGCTGGGCGACGATCACCACGGTCGCCTCGGCGGTCTCCCGGCCCAGCTCGGCCCGCAGCGCCGCGTCGGTGGCGTAGTCGAGAGCGGAGAAGGAGTCGTCGAAGAGGTAGATCTCCGGGCGCTGCACCAGCGTCCGGGCGATGGCGAGCCGCTGCCGCTGACCGCCCGACACGTTCGTGCCACCCTGCGAGATCGGCGCGTCGAGCCCGCCCTCCAGCTCGGAGACGAAGTCCTTGGCCTGCGCCACCTTCAGCGCGTGCCACAGCTCCTCGTCCGTGGCGTCCGGATTGCCGTAGCGCAGATTGGTCGCGACGGTGCCCGCGAAGAGATACGGCTTCTGCGGCACCAGGCTCACGACCTTGGCCAGCGTCTTCGGGTCCACGGTCCGCACGTCCACCCCGTCGACCAGGACCTGGCCGTCGGTGGCGTCGAAGAGCCGCGGGACCAGCCCCAGCAGGGTCGACTTGCCGCTGCCGGTCGAGCCGATGACGGCGGTCGTCTCGCCCGGCTCGGCCACCAGTTCGATGTTCCTGATCACCGGCTCCTCGGCCCCGGGATAGCGGAAGCCCGCCCCCCGGATCTCCAGGTGCCCGTGCCGGCGCAGCCGCGTGACCGGCGCCACCGGGGGCACCACGCTGCTCTCGGTCTCCAGGACCTCCTGGATGCGCTCGGCGCACACCTCCGCGCGCGGCACCATCATGAACATGAAGGTGGCCATCATCACGGACATGACGATCTGCATCAGATAGGCGAGGAACGCGGTCAGATCGCCGATCTGCATCCCGCCGCTGTCGATCCGGTGGGCGCCGAACCACACCACCGCGATCGACGACAGGTTCACCACCGTCATGACCACCGGGAACATCAGCGCCAGCAGATTGCCGGTGCCCAGCGCCACCTCGGTGAGGTCGGCGTTGGCCTTCCGGAAGCGCTGCTGCTCGTACTCGTCGCGCACGAAGGCGCGGATGACGCGGTTGCCGGTGATCTGCTCGCGCAGCACCCGGTTCACCGTGTCGAGACGCACCTGCATGGCCCGGAACAGCGGGCGCAGCTTCCGCACGATCAGCGTGACGCAGATGGCCAGCACCGGCACGACCCCGACCAGCACGCCGGACAGCGGCACGTCCAGGCCGAGGGCCATCACGATGCCGCCCACGCACATGATCGGCGCCGACACCATCAGCGTGAACGTCATCAGGGCCAGCATCTGGACCTGCTGCACGTCGTTGGTGGTCCGGGTGATCAGCGAGGGCGCGCCGAAGTGGCCGAGCTCGCGCGCCGAGAAGGACTGCACCCGGTCGAAGACGGCACCCCGCACGTCCCGGCCGAGGGCGGCCGCGGTGCGCGCACCGTAGTAGACGGCCCCGATGTTGCACACCACCTGGGCCAGCGAGATGCCGATCATCAGGGCGCCGTAGCTCAGGATGTAGCCCGAGTCACCCTTGACGACACCTTCGTCGATGATGTGCGCGTTCAGGGTCGGCAGGTAGAGGGAGGCGCAGGTCTGCAGGAACTGCAGCGCCACCAGCAGGGCGATGGGTTTCTTGTAGGGCCTGAGATAGGCCCGCAGGAGTCGTATGAGCACACTGGGTCTCTCGGAGTCGGCGACGAGGGGCGGGGCTGGTTGCCCCTGGCCCCTATCGTCGAACACTCCACCCGCGTTACCTCAACCGATTAACCCAAGAGCGCGGCAAATTCCGGCCTACGAGGGGTACAGGCCCCCCGCGTCACACGCGCAGCGCGCCCGGATGCGTCTGCTCACGCACCGACACGAACTGCTGGCGCACCGCCTGCCCCACCGCCAGCTCCTCGCCCGGCTCCAGCACCTGCGCGACCGCGCCCTGCCAGACCGGGGGAGTGCGCGGGTCCAGGGTGCCCTGGGAGGCGCCGAGCGCCCAGGCCGCCTGCCGGGCCGAGCCGATCGCCGCGTAGTCCGCCGACTGCGGTACGACGACCTGCGTCCCGAACAGCGCGGGCGCCGCCGCCTGCACCGCCGGCAGCTCGGCCGCCGCGCCCAGCAGGAACACCCGCCGCACGTCCACGCCCCGGCCGCGCAGCACGTCGAGGGCGTCGGCGAGACCGCACAACATGCCCTCGAACGCGGCCCGCGCCAGATGCTCCGGCCGCATCGACTCGCGCCGCAGACCGGCCAGCGTGCCGGCGGTGTGCGGCAGGTTCGGCGTGCGCTCGCCCTCCAGGTAGGGCAGGAACACCAGCCCGTGCGAGCCGGGCGTCGACTTCATCGCCAGCTCGGACAGGCTCTCCAGGTCCGGCGTCCCGAGCAGTTCGGCGGCGCCGCGCAGGGTCCGTACGGCGTTCAGGGTGGTGACGACGGGCAGGTGCATGCCGGTGGCGTCGGCCAGCGAGGTGATCATGCCGTACTGGTCGACCAGCGCCTCGGGATGCACGGCCATCACGGACCCGGACGCGCCCAGCGACACCACCGCGTCCCCGAGCCCGATCCCGAGCCCGAAGGCGGCGGCCTGCGTCTCACCGGTCCCGGCGGAGATCAGCAGCCCCTCCGGCGTCGTACCGGCCGCGTCGGCCGGGCCGATCACCTCCGGCAGCATCACCTGGTGCCCGAGCGCCAACTCGACCAGATCCGGCCGGTAACCGCCGGTCGCCGCAGACCAGTAGCCGGTGCCGGACGCACCGCCCCGGTCGGTGGTCCGCCTGGCCGGCCGCCCGAGCAACTGCCACACCAGCCAGTCGTGGGCCTGGAGGAGTACGGCGGTCCGCGCGGCGGCCTCGGGTTCGCTCCGGACCAGCCAGCGCAGCTTGGTCACCGGCTGCGCGGCCTGCGGCACCGAACCCACGGCCCGCGCCCACGCCTCACGCCCGCCGAGGGCGTCGATCAGGTCGGCCGCGGCCACCTGGGAGCGCTTGTCGCCGCCCACCATGGCCGGGCGCACGGTGTTGCCCTGCGCGTCCAGCGGCACGACCGAATTGGGCTGCGCCGACACGCCGATGGCCTGCACGCCCTCGAGCAGCCCACCGCCGGCCGCCTCCCCGAGGGAGAGCAGCCAGGCCTGTGGATCGACGTCTGCGGGCCGGCCCCCGCCCTCGGGGCTCTCCAGCGGGTGCGGTGCGTAGCCCTGGCGCAGCACGGCACCCGTGTCCGAATCGCAGACGACGATACGAGTGAAATCGGGCGAACTGTCCAACCCGGCGACTATCCCCATACCTGAAATTCTGCCGCACCGGGAGCGCTGTGGCGTACCCGGTGGGGGCACGAGACCCGGCAGGAGCGCCGGTCTCAGGTGTTGCTGGTGCCCCAGTCGTCCGGGCCGCTGCCGTTCGTGCCGCGTTCCCGCAGCGAGCGGACCCGGTGGGCCACCGAGTCGGGCATCCGGTCACCGACCTTGTCGCTCACCACGTGGTACGCCTTGTCGGCGAAGTGCCTGCCCTGCTGGGCGGCCGACTCGGCGGTGTTGCGCACGGCCGGGTTCTGCGAGACCTGCCGTGCGGACTTCCGCAACTGCTCGTATCGCTCGCGCCCGGCCTTGGTCCCGAGCACGTAACCCACCGCTAGTCCGACGACGAACGTGAGCCGGTAACGCATGGCGGCCACCCTTCCCTTCACTGGCTCCGGGGTGCTGGAGACTACCGATTGGCGGAGCACCCCCCTACTTGCGCTAATGTATGTGTCGCAGCGAGCGCGCGCCCCCTGGCGAATACCCAGGCAGACGCGTTCGATGCGACACGAGACTTTCCTCGGTAGCTCAATTGGCAGAGCAGCCGGCTGTTAACCGGCAGGTTACTGGTTCGAGTCCAGTCCGGGGAGCTCGGTCCTCCGTAGCTCAATTGGCAGAGCAGCCGGCTGTTAACCGGCAGGTCACTGGTTCGAGTCCAGTCGGGGGAGCATGGTGAACGAGGACCCCTTGGGGGGTCCTTTTTCATGCCCGGGAACCGCGCGGCACGCTGCGGAGTCCTCAAGGTCATGAAGGCAGCCGTGGTGGCCGACCATCCGAGGCAGGAGATCGTATGAGCGGCTATGCTGCGGCAGACGGCGCACACAACGTACGCGACACGCCGTTGTCGGGGCGGTAGCTCAGCCGGTTAGAGCAGCGGACTCATAATCCGTCGGCCGTGGGTTCGAGTCCCACCCGCCCCACTCACGTGCCTCGCTGCAGGAACGTTCTCGCCTGTGCCGGGGTCCGAAACCCGGTTGGGGCGAGCATCCTTCGGCCGTCGCAGAGATCGCTAGCTGGCCCGCTGCTGGCCCGAGTGGCGGACGATCAACACGTGAAGCGGCCCCGGACGGCGACGGGGAACGCCATCCGGGGTCGCGTCCAGGGGCGGTCAGGCCTGGGCTCGCACCACCAGCGTGCCGATGTGCCCCGGCTCCGGGGCGTCAACGATCCACGACTCCGCTGTGTTGAAGCCCGCGCGGAGCAGGTGCCGCTCCCACACCGCGGGCTTGTAGCTGTACCGGTAGGTGAACATCGCCTTCCCGGCGAAGCCGCCCTTGTACATGCCCTGCGGACCGTAGGCGCCCGGGATGGCCGGCGGCTGGGAGAAGACGAACACGCCGCCCGGGGCCAGGCGCTCGCGGGCGAGGGGGAAGAGACGGGACGGGTCGGTGAACCAGGCCGCGCCGAAGATGGAGTACACCGCGTCGTACCGGCCGGTGTCGGTGGTCAGCCAGTCGAGGACCTCTGCCTGCTCGATCCGGACCCCGAGCGGCGCCCACCTCTCACCCGCCAGCCGGACCATGCGCGGGGACAGGTCCACGCCGGTCGCCTTCACGCCCTGCTGGGCGAGGTGGGCGAGGGCGCGGCCGGTGCCGCAGCCGATCTCCAGTACGGACTCCGGCGAGTTCAGCAGTTCGGCCCCGGGCCCGTGGCCGGCGTACTGCGTCCAGTGGAATGAGGGTTCCGCTTCGGCGTCGAAGGCGCTCTTGGCGAAGGCGTCCCAGAGTTCGGTCTCGGCGGGGATGTCGTGCGGTACGGGCACAGCGGTTCTCCTGGTCGTGGGGAGGCCCCTGCCCTCAGGGTGGTGTGAGGGCAGGGGCCGACTGTAGCGGCGTCAGTGGCTGTCGGGGACCTTGTCGTCGCACGGCGAGCATTCCGCGCCGTCGATGGCCCACAGCTCCTCGTCGATGCCCCAGCCCTGTGCCTTGAGGAAGTCGCCGGTGCGCAGGCACAGGCCGTCGCTGCGGCGTTCGATGAACGGGGCGTGGTGCTTGAAGCGGCCGCCGTTGTACAGGCGGCAGATGCCCCACCAGACCGGGGTGTCGAGGATGAGCTGGTGGACGCCGATGTCGACGAGCTTGCCGACGCCGAGGTGTACGTCCGGGTTCTCGATGGAGCCCATGACGTACATGACGGCGTTGCCGAGGATCCGTTCGGCCATGTCCCGGACCATGGTGTGGTCGCGCAGGAGCAGGGCGATCTCGCGCTCCCACAGGCTCATGCCGGAGTCGAAGATGTTGACGGTGAGTTCCGTGATGTGCGGGGCGACCGCGTTGAGGAGTTCCTGCGGGTCTCTGGTGCGGGTGGCTGCGGTGAGGTCTAACGCGACAGTCACGGTGTCCTCCTGTTGTGGACGTCGCCTCCGGTTGGAGGCGTGGTCCCCGCCCTCTGGTAGAGGGCGGGAGTCTGGGGGCTGCTCGCCTACAGCAGTCGCGCTGCAACGGCCGGCAGGAACAGGCCGCGGGCGCGGTGCTCCGCCCACAGCTTCTCGACGGGGGCGTCGGCGCGGCGGGCGTAGGTCTCGCACAGCGGGCAGCCATCGGCATGCGGCTCGGGGACCTCGGCCGGGTGCTCGTCCACCAGGTGGCGACTGAGGGTGAGCTGCAGGCGGGCCACGTGGTCGCGGCCGGGGTCGGCTTCGTCCGCCGTGTACGCCGGCGCCAACAGCCACAGCAGCTCTGCGCATCCCTCGCACGCCCACATGAACGGCGGCGGCACGGGCCACCCGGTGAGACTCACGACGCGCAGCCCAGTGCCTGGCAGTGGTCGGCGAGCGCGCGAACGGAGCGGGCGAGTTTCGTGGTGAGGGACATCTGTTGCTCGAACGTCTCGCCGGACGGCAGGCGGAGCCGCATCCGTGCCTCGCCGATGCACGCCAGTGCGCAGGCCCGGGGCACGTCGTCTTTCGAGAGGCGCCCGGCCGCGGTCTCCACCTCGGGGACGGCCACGTGGATCATCCCGGACAGCATCAGGAACAGCTTCTCCAGCTCCTCGGGGGCTGGTCTGTCGGCGTCGGGGGCGAGCAGCAGGCTGGCTGTCTCGCGCATCGTCTTGAGGTCCACCGGGGCGGTAGCGTGCGGCACGTCGGCACTCCTTGGGTGTCGGCCACGCCCCGGGGCCGTTCACGCGACCGCCGGGGTCCTTGCTGCCCTCACGCTCACGCCTCGGACGAGCCATTCCAACTGCGTTCAGGGGCCGTTCGGGACCGATTGGGAATACCGTGTGAAGCGTGCCGAACGTCCCAGGGGTACCGATGAACGAACCACTTTGCCGGGCAATGGCTCAAGCCCGGATCAGCGACAGTCAGTTGGCCGAGCGGTGTGGCGTCGACACCAAGACGGTCAGCCGGTGGATCACGCAGACGGGACGTGTGCCACACGCCAGACACCGATGGGCCGTCAGCGAAGCCCTCGGGGAGGACGAATCGGTGCTGTGGCCAGCGGCAACAAAGAAGCTCGTCAAGGCGGGACCAGACCGCGAAGTCGCGGAGGTCTTCCCCTACCGGTCGGCGTGCCCGGCCTCACTGTGGCGATCGCTGATCACCAAAGCCGAGCGAGAGCTGACGTTCGCCGGGTACACCAATTACTTCCTGTGGCTTGAGCAGGCCCGGTTCGGGGCGGCGCTGCGGCGCAAGACGTCGGCCGGGTGTCGCGTCCGATTCCTGGTCGGTGACCCGGAAAGCGAACTCACCAGGGCGCGGGAACGAGAGGAAGACGTCGCCCTGGCGCTGTCCACGCGCATCCGGGAGCAATAGTCAAGAGTTGTGGATGGGTTGGATTTGCAGCTCAGTTGTTGCCCGGCTGCGCGAGGTTCGTTCTGGCGGCGTTGCGGATCCGCTT
>NZ_JAGMUO010000039.1 GCF_019049325.1 Streptomyces sp. AC512_CC834
CCGCCGCCACAGAAACCGACTGAACCACCACAACCACAGACCACATGGGTCACGATTCAATCGGCCAAAGTGGGTCCGCGTTCAGACGCCCCCGACACAGTGGCGCAAAGTCCTGACGGACTGGCGCTCCGCAGGCACCGCAGAACTCGCTGATGAGGTGCGGGTGCGTGACGCGCTCATCTCGCTCGACGACACCGACTACGACATCGGGCAGACCATCCGTCTCGCAGCGGTCGCCATCGAGGAGAACCTCGACTTCCTTCTGCGCAATCGGCCGTGTGTCATCGCATCTGATGGCCGACGTCTGCGGCCGACGGCACCCGGGGTTGCGTTCGCGGAGCCTCAGGACTCCGAACCACGCGGTGCCAGCCCGCTGGAGGCGCTGGGCATTGTCGTGAACCTCCATGCCGGTTACTCGGATGAGTCGCAGTGGTCTCGACGTGTCCTTGACTGGCTGCGGAAACAGGACTCTCTCGTACGGCGTGATGACACCGCGGCCCTACTGCGCCGAATCGAACGGATGGGGCGAGCTGGGAGGCGAATTGGAGGCGACACTGGATGCGGAGTCGAGCAACTCGTGGCGGTCCAAGCTGCCCTGGGAGAAGTGTCGAAGAAGGTACGTGAGCGACTCGGTCCCGGGATCGGAAGGGCCGTGCTCCTCGACGGCTACGAGTACGACTCCGACGGTAACAAGATGCCGTGCAAGGTGCCGCCCGCACACGCCTACCTTCCCCAGGCCCTTGAGAGCACCGACGGAGATCGTTTCTCCGTCGCCTCTGGAAAGACGCCCGGCATCAAGTGGGTGCACCGCTCCTATGCAAGCACTCTGCTGTCCCAAGCACAGTGCGGACTGAGCCGTACGGCCTTCCTGCGCCTCCTCGGGGTGGCGGACGCCCCCCGGCTCAAGGAGCTTCAGACGGGCCGGGATACCAAGGGATACGAGGCGGACTTGCGTATCGGTCTGTCGCGCGACTGCTGGCTGTCCCCCGCTTCGCGCACAAGTGAGCTGCGCCGATTGGGCGCGGGTTACACGTTGGACGACCGCAGCAGTCCGGACTTGGACGCCGTGGTGCAGCACATTGTCGCCGAGCAGAACCCGCAGGAGCGCAGGCGTCGCACGGCGGCCTTGCTTCAGACGCTCGGCAGGCCCGGCATGGTCACCTCCTCCGAACACGCGGACGTGCAGGCGGCGGAGGCGTTCCACCGATGGAAGATACGTGGCCAGACGGCAGCTCTCTGGGTCTGGCGGCTCCGAGAGACCGCCTGGTTGGAGGACACCAGCGGCAAACTCTGCACTCCGGGGCAGGTGCACTTGCGCACGCGTGACGCGCAGGCGCTCTACGGCCAGGACGACCCGGGGTACCTCAACCCTGCGATCCAAGAAGCCACGTCCAACCGGATCGACGTCCTGGCGGCTCTCGGGGTGAATGGAGACCCCGACGTCCCCCAGCTGATCGATCGACTACGGGAACTCCGCCGGCGCTCAACGGCTCCCGGCTTGATGGACGACCGTCTCAAGGCAGAGGTTTACCTTGTCTACCAGGCTTTGGCGGGGCGGCTGAGGAGCGAGACGGCGAGCACGTACGGCAGCGCTCTGCGGAAGGTCCGGGATGCCTTTAGGGGCACCGATTTCGTGCTCACCGACCAGGGGTGGCAAAGGGCCAGCGACTGTTTCCGTGGTCCCACAATCCTCCGCAGCTTCCGGCCCTTCACCATTCCTGACCCCGAGTTGAACCCTCTCTGGGATGCTCTCTGGATCGAGGAGCCAAGCCCCGAGGACCTCGCTGACGTGCTCAGGGAGATCGCGCAATCCGGTACCCAGCTCCAGGCGGACCAGCAGCGCGTGATGCTGGAGGCGCTGAGGTCCCTCGCCGGCACCGTCGCTTCGACTGATGGTCCCGTCTCTCTTGGCCTGCGTTCCAAGCTGCGCTGGCTGCCGCTGCGCACCACCCTCGGTTGGACGAAGCAACGGCCTGTGTACGCGGTAGACCACCCCGCCATCGCACGTACGCTGGGAGATCACCTGCACGTTTGGCAGCCGGGCGGAGATCTCCAGCAATTCACTGGCTTGTTGGGTGTCCTCAAGGTGCACAAGCTGGAGGCTTCGGAAGCGTGTGTCGTCGCCCCGGACAGTGCACGTCCCGATCGGCAGCTGACCGAGGACTTCCGTTGGGCCGTGAGCAGTCTGCAGGACACTCTCGTACGGGATGAGCCGGACGCCGCCGAGGCTTTCACGGGCTGGGACTGGCTGAGGGACCTTGAGGTGCGGGTCGTGCCGGGGCTGCGGATTCGGATGCACCCGGGCGAGGACCATGAGGTGATCGAGGTCCCGGTCGACGCACATGTCGACCGGGAAGCCAAGGCGCTCTTTGTCAGCACCCCCGAGGCGCTGAGAAACACCCGGGGAGGTGGGTTGGCCGTGGCCTCCCTCTTCTCGGCCGAGCGTGCTCACGTCGGCCACCGCTGGCGCGATCTCTGGGAGGAGGACTGGCCGCAGGATGCTCCCGTCACTCCGCTGGTCCCGTCCGGCCAACAAGATCACGAGGACCGCGAGCGGTTGGCCTCGCAGCTGCGGGAGCGGGAATTGTCGCGGCCTCCGGGTCCCGTGGTTCCGGCCAAGCCGAGCAGCCCTGTGAATCCACCCGCAGGAATCCCGTCACCCTCGTCGATGCCTGCGCCTCCGTCGATTCCCCTGCCTCCCGGCGCGGGGTCCCCACCCGTCCCTCCGACGGCTGAGCCTCGCAAGCTGGTGTCCTTGGTCGAACTACAGGCGCGTACGCCACAAGCCACCCGTACTGCGTCCGCATCGCAGCCTCGCTCTGCGCCATCCTCAAGAAGCCGGCGTGCTGCCTCGTTGCCGCAACCGCGTCAGGGCGGGGCCGCGCCCAACGAGCGTTCCGGACTGCTCGGCTATCAGGACCGGGACAAGGAGAAGACCGTCCTGGCACTGCTTGCCGAAATTCTTAGCGCGAGTGGTCGGACACTGGAAGATCAGCGAGGTCTTCAACGCCTGGGGGCGGATGCCGTCGACTCAACAGGACATTTCTACGAGATCAAGGCTCATGGCGGACCAGAGCCTGCCGACGTCTCTCTCACCAGCGCGGAACTTACGCGTGCTCTTGCAGAGGGAAGTAACTACTCGCTCGTCATCGCCTCGAACCTGGAAGAGGGCAGAGGGACTCCGACACTTCGGATCATCACCGATCCGTTGTGCTTCTTCGAGGTCGAATCCATGGCTGACGTGAAGCTGAAGGGCGTACGTGACGCGGATGCCGATGCGGACGTGTGGCAATGGCCGGATGCGGGGGTGTGAGAGGTCTGCCCCGTGCGGCGCGCCGATGCTCGCACCCGCTCGGACGGTTGTGAGGGAGGAAGAGCACGGCTTCCCACTCGCCGCGCTTGGTGAGTGATCGAGCGGCCTTGGCGATGGGGTGATGGGAGCCGTTTGGGAGTCGGCTCCCAAACGGCTCCCAAAATGGCCCAGGAACCACTCAAGGGCCCGACCCGCACTGCGGATCAGGCCCCTGACCTGGTACATCACTGTCGGGGTGGCGGGATTTGAACCCACGACCTCTTCGTCCCGAACGAAGCGCGCTACCAAGCTGCGCCACACCCCGATTGTCGCCGCTCGTCGCGGCGACGTCGTTTACTTTAGCCCACCGGTGGCCGGAGGCGAAATCCGGTTTAACGGGGGCGGCGGAGTGGGTTCGGGCGGATGTGGTCGAGGGCGACGAGGAGGACGGCCAGGGCGTAGAGGGCGAGGCCGATGAGGAGGGCGTTGCCGAGGACGCCCTTGTAGCCGTGCTGGTCGACGTCGAGGAAGGGGTAGAGGTAGCGGCCCTGGGAGCCGGGGACGAGCAGCTCGCCGCGGGCCAGGGAGAAGGCCAGGTAGGCCAGGGGATAGAGGAGCCACACGGGAGCGTGGCGCAGGTGCAGGCGGCCGGGGGTGGTGAGCAGGAGCCAGTCCAGGGCCGCGGCCAGCGGCACCGCCGTGTGCAGGATGTGGGTCGCGGCGGTCTCCCAGCCCGTGCCCGTGCTCCCGCCCGTGCCGTCTGTCACCGCGAAGGGGCTCGACGCGTTCGCCAGGAGTACGTGGTGAACGAGGCCGGCGGCGGCGACGTAGAAGAGGGCCGCGCCCGTGAGGGCACCGGGCAGGGGGTGGTGGGCGGACCAGGCGCACCGGGCGGAGGCGAGCATGGCCAGCGCCAGCAGGATGCCGCTCTGGATCGTGAAGTGGCTCAGGGCCGTCGTGGGTGGACCGCCCGTCACCAGCTCGATCGTCACCCCGGTCAGCGCCAGCAGGGCAGTGAGGAGGCGGAAGGTCGCGACCGGTCTGCGGCGTACGGGGGTCACGACGGCCGTCGCCGGTACGACGGTGGGCAGCAGGGCGGCGTGGCCCGGGACCGGGGGGAGGTCCGGGATGTCCCTGGGTATCGGGGCTGTCATGGCCTCAAGCTAGACAGATCGGACATAGGGGGCGATGTGGGTGGGCCGTGTGGGTTACCCGGCCCGCCTATCCCCCGTCGGCGTAGGCGTAGGCGCGGGCGTCAGTGCTCGCGGCTCACCAGCGTCAGCAGCGAGGCCTCCGGTGGGCAGGCGAAGCGGACCGGCGTGAAGCGGCTCGTGCCGCAGCCGGCCGAGACGTGGAGGTAGGACGTGCGGCCCTCGGCGGTGTGCGTGGACAGGCCCTTCACGCGGTCCGTGTCCAGGTCGCAGTTGGTGACCAGGGCGCCGTAGAAGGGGATGCACAACTGGCCGCCGTGGGTGTGGCCGGCCAGGACCAGTGGATAGTCGTCCGCGGCGTAGGAGTCCAGGACGCGCAGGTACGGCGCGTGCACCACGCCCATCGAGAAGTCCGCCGCGCCGGACGGGCCGCCCGCCACCTCGGCGTACCGGTCCCGCTTGATGTGCGGGTCGTCCAGTCCCGTCAGCTCGACCGACACGCCCTCGACCTTGAGTGTGCCGCGCGTGTTCGTGAGGTTCTGCCAGCCCGCGGCGTCGAAGCCGTCGCGGATGTCCTCCCACGGGTTGTGGACGACCCCCACGGCGGGCGCGTTGCCGTTCAGGCCGTGACGGCCCTGGACCTTCTCGACCAGGTACCGGCCGGGGTTGCGGAACTTGGGGCCGTAGTAGTCGTTGGAGCCGAAGACGTAGGCGCCCGGGAACTCCATCAGGGGGCCCAGCGCGTCCAGGACCTCGGGGACGGCCTGCGGGTCGGACAGGTTGTCGCCGGTGTTGATCACGAAGTCGGGGCACAGCCCGGCCAGCGAGCGCAGCCAGCGCTGCTTCTTGCGCTGACCGCCGACCATGTGGATGTCGGAGACCTGGAGTACGCGCAGCGGGCCCATGCCGGCGGGCAGGACGGGGACCGTCACCCGTCGGAGGCGGAACAAGCGGGGTTCGATCCCCGCCGCGTAGGCCAGACCGGCGGCGCCAACCGCCGTGATTCCCAGGGGCACTCCGTATCGCGCGCGCATACGTCCATCGTGTCAGACCGGGTGGTCAGACGTGGTGACGGGAGGCCGACCGTGCCCGGACGCGCCGGGGTCCGCGAAATGAGCGGGCGCTCTTCCGTGCACACCTGCGACAATCAGGTTCATGACCACGCTCAAGTCGAAGCTGCACGACGACCTCAACGCCGCGATCAAGAAGCGCGACGAGCTCCGCTCCTCGACCCTCCGGCTGACGATCGCCGCGATCACCAAGGAAGAGGTCGCGGGCAAGGAGAAACGGGAGCTCTCCGACGACGAGGTGCAGAAGGTGATCACCCGCGAGGCGAAGAAGCGCCGTGAGGCCGCCGAGGCCTTCGCGCAGGGGGGTCGTGCCGAGAGCGCCGAGCGGGAGAAGGCGGAGGGCGAGGTACTCGCCGCCTACCTGCCCAAGCAGATGTCCGACGACGAGCTGAACGCGATCGTCGCGCAGGCCGTCGAGGAGGCGCGGGCGGCCGGCGCCGAGGGGCCGCGGGCCATGGGTGCCGTGATGAAGATCGTGAACCCGAAGGTGGCCGGGCAGGCCGAGGGCGGCCGGGTCGCCGCCGCGGTCAAGCAGCGCCTGGCCGGCTGAGCCGCAGGGGCGAGAGCACTGGCGTAGAGCACGGGTGTAAAGCACCGGGGTAAAGCACGGGTGCAAAGCAGGCGAGGGCACTCTCCGCGGTCGCGGAGAGTGCCCTCGCCTTCTTTGCCTACGCCAGGTACAGAGGTAGAGGTAGAGGGACAGACGTATACGGGGTTACGGCGTGTCAGTCCCGTCCGCCGGGGCCGTTGCTCCGGCCCTGGATCAGGTTGCCGGGGAAGCCGCCGTCGTTGCCGTTGTCGCCGGTCCCGCCGTCACCCAGGCCGCCGATGAAGCCGTCGTCGCCGTTGTTCCCGTCGTCGGGCTTGTCCTCGTCGCGGCCCTTGTCCTTGTCCTTGTCTTTGTTCTTGTCCTTCTTCTTGTCCTCGTCCGGGATGTCGACGAGGTTGAACGAGGGGGATTCCTTGCCGGACAGGGCGCCGGTCATGGCGTCCTTCCAGATCGGGCCCGGGACCGCGCCACCGAAGACGAGCGGGTGGTAGACGCCGCCGATCGTGATGTTCTTCATCTCGACCTTCTGGGTGGCGCTGCCGACCCAGACGGCGCTCGACATGTTCGGCGTGTAGCCGACGAACCAGGCGTTCCTGCGCTCGTCGGTCGTACCGGTCTTACCGGCGTTGTCGCGGTCGCTCAGGCCGGCCGCCTTACCGGTACCGGAGTCGACCACGCCCTGCAGCAGCGTGTTGACGCTGTCCGCGGTCTTCTCGCTCATGGCCCGCGAGCAGGTCGACTTCGGCACCTCGAGCGACTTCTGCTTGTTGCCGACCTTCTGGGTGATCGACTCGATCACGACCGGCGTGCAGTACATGCCGCGCGAGGCGAAGGTCGCGTAGGCGCTCGCCATGGTCAGGGGGGACATACCCACCGAACCGAGGGCGAGTGCGGAGGGGTTCTGCGGCAGCTTGTCGCCGTTGCCCTGGTGGACGTGGAGCTTGTCCGCCATGTTGGAGACCGGGCACAGTCCGATGTCGGCGAGCATCTGCACGAAGTAGGTGTTGACCGACTTGGCCATCGCCTCCTTCAGCCGGTACGGGCCGACCTCCGACTCGTTCTCGTTCTCGACGTGGTAGCTCTTGTCGTTGATCCAGGGCTTGTCACAGGTCTGGATGGGGCTCGGGTAGTCCATGCCGAACGGCGACGGGTACTCCTTCGTCGCCGGTACGTTCTCCTCCAGCGCCGCGGCCGCCAGGAACGGCTTGAACGTCGAACCCGTCGGGAAGCCGAAGTTGGAGCCGCCGTCGGAGTGGTCGACCGAGTAGTTGATCTCCGTCTCGTTCTTGCCGTAGCCGTACGGCTTCGACTGGCCCATGGCGACGATCCTGCCGGTGCCCGGTTCGACCATCGTGATCGCGGCGGCCACCGAGTCCGACTTGTTGACGTGGTTCTTCAGGGAGTCGTTCACCGACTCCTGGGCCTGCGGGGAGAGAGTCGTGCGGACGGTCAGGCCGCCCTGGTTCCAGACCTTGGCCCGGTCCTTGCGGGTCTTGCCGAAGACCTCGTTGCTCAGGAACACCTCGCGCACGTAGTCGCAGAAGAAGCTCGCGCTGTTCACGGCGGTGATGCAGCCGTTCTTGGGCTTGCTGACCTTCAGCCCGAGCGGCGCCTTCTTCGCCTTGGCGGCCTCCGCCGTGGAGATGTCGCCGACCTGGGCCATGCGCGTCAGGACGACATTGCGCCGCTTGGTGGCCTCCGCCTCGTCGTTGACCGGGTCGTACCGGCTGGGCGACTGGACGATGCCCGCCAGGAGGGCGGACTCCTGGATGTTGAGGTCCTTGGCGTGCTTGGAGAAGTAGCGCTGGGAGGCCGCTTCGACGCCGTAGGCCTGCTGGCCGAAGAAGGTGATGTTCAGGTAGTTCTCGAGGATCTTCTTCTTGCCCAGCTCCTCCTCGACCTGGATCGCGAGCTTCAGCTCCTGGATCTTGCGGCCGATGGTCTGCTGGGTGGCCTGGGCGACCTTCGTCGCGTCGTTGCCCGCCTCCTCCACGAAGACGTTCTTGACGTACTGCTGCGTGAGCGTGGACGCGCCCTCGGAGACCTCGCCGCTGCGCGCGTTCTTGTTGAGCGCGCGCAGGACGCCCTTCAGGTCGATCGCGCCGTGCTCGTAGAAACGCGAGTCCTCGATCGCGACGATCGCCTTCTGCATGTACGGCGAGATGTCCTTGAGGTCGACCACCGTGCGGTCCCGCGAGTACACCGTGGCGATGGTGCCGCCCTCGGCGTCGAGGATGGTGGTGCGCTGGCTCAGCGGGGGAGTCTTCAGATTGGCCGGGAGTGCGTCGAAGCCCTCCACCGACCCCTTGGCCGCCAGCCCCAGCGCGCCAACGGCGGGCAACGCGATGCCGGCCAGCACCGCTCCCGCGAGGACACTGACACCGAGGAACTTGGCGGCCTGCTGCGTTGGCGACAGACCACCGCCCGAGCGCTTCTTTGGCATGGAGGCAGCCTACGTTCTCATTCGCCGGACACGCGTATATGCCTTGGCCTAAGCTGCACTCAACTGTCACAGCAGTGCGGCCACGTATCAATACGTCCGGCGACCCCGAATCGTTCCGGATCCGCTCGAATTTTTTCCGAGAGGCCCCGCTGGGGGGCGCGTTGGGGTGCATCAGCGCGCGTCACGGCGTGTGGGGTACGTGTCCGAATCCGCCTCGTGTGTCAATCGGTGTCCGTTGTGGCGCAACAGAGATGACCTGAATGCCGGGATCGTCACGCATGTCGCCAGCTCACTCCCCCGGGTGATCTGCCGCTTACCCATAGTCCGTTCGGGCCATTCAAGATTGGGCCCGACGGGGGTGTTGCGCTGTGCCCACCTTCCGTAACGTCCTCAACTGGCGGCGGTGAATATGCCGCTGCCGCCGTGGGGGAGCCTCGATTCGGGAGAGGACGGCGCCGGTATGGGCTGGGTAACCGACTGGAGTGCGCAGGCCGCCTGCCGCACTACCGATCCGGACGAACTGTTCGTTCAGGGAGCAGCGCAGAACAGGGCCAAGGCGGTGTGCACCGGATGTCCGGTACGCACGGAGTGCCTGGCCGACGCGCTCGACAACCGCGTCGAGTTCGGCGTGTGGGGAGGCATGACGGAGCGGGAGCGCCGCGCACTGCTGCGCCGGCGGCCCACCGTGACGTCCTGGCGCCGACTGCTGGAAACGGCGCGGACGGAGTACGAACGAGGGGTCGGCATCCTGCCCCTCGACGACGACGAGGTGTACGAGAACTACATGGCCGTGGGCTGAGCTGAGCCTGCCGGGCCCTCCGGTGACTCCGCGGACGCGGAGGCCGCCCGGGGTCGGATGCGCACGCTCCGGTTCGGACGCGGACGCCTCGCTTCGGATATGAGCGCCCCTGTTCCGACGCGCACGCTCCGGTTCGGGATGCGGGCGCCCCGGTGGTTCCGACGCGCACGCCCCGGTCGGATCACACGCCCGTCTCGGGCAGTTCGGGGTGGCCCGTCGCAAGGCGGATGCCGATGTCCCGCAGCCCCGCGAGGTCGTGCACGTCGCCGGGCAGCGCGGCCACTTCGGTGACCGCGACCTCGGGGTGACGCGCGGTGAAGCGGTCACGTGTGCGCTGCTCACGGGCGAGCAACTGCATCCGGTCCGCGTGCAGCCTCAGCAGGCCCGCGGTGAGCCGGTCGACGGACCGCTCCGGAGCCCCGCCCGGCGCGGCGCTCGGTGTGTCGTCGGGTTCGCGGCCGGGCGCGGATCCCGGTGGGTCGGAAACCTCGGGGTCGGGGGAGGACCCGGAGGAATCTGAACTGCCGTACATGTCGGGAGAGTTACGAACTCCAGCTTTCCCGCCGTCCTGATCCACAATGCGGGGATCCTCAAGATTTTCCGCGGCGGCGAGCGCCCGCTCGGCCGACAGCCGGGCGGCGCCGCTGCCGTGGACCCGGTTGAGCACCAGACCGGCCAGCGGCATGTCCTCGGCCGCCAGCCGCTGGACGAAGTACGCGGCCTCGCGCACCGCGTCCCGCTCCGGGGCCGCGACCACCAGGAACGCCGTCCCGGGCGCCTGGAGCAGCTTGTACGTCGCGTCCGCGCGCGTACGGAAGCCGCCGAACATCGAGTCCATCGCGGCCACGAAGGTCTGCACGTCCTTGAGGAACTGTCCGCCCAGCACCTTCCCCAGGACGCCGGTCATCATCGACATGCCGACGTTCAGGAACTTCATGCCGGCCCGGCCGCCGACCTTCGCCGGTGCCAGCAGGACCCGGATCAGTTTGCCGTCCAGGAAGGAACCGAGGCGCTTGGGCGCGTCCAGGAAGTCCAGCGCCGACCGGGACGGCGGCGTGTCGACGACGATGAGGTCCCATTCGTCCTTCGCCCGTAGCTGCCCCAGCTTCTCCATCGCCATGTACTCCTGCGTGCCCGCGAAGCCCGCCGAGAGGGACTGGTAGAAGGGGTTGCCCAGGATCGCCGCCGCCCGTTCGGGGTCCGCGTGGGACTCGACGATCTCGTCGAAGGTCCGCTTCATGTCGAGCATCATGGCGTGCAGCTCACCGCCCGCCGAGTCGTCGACGCCCTTCACCCGGCGCGGGGTGTTGTCGAGCGAGTCGATGCCCATGGACTGCGCGAGCCGCCGGGCCGGGTCGATGGTGAGCACGACCACCTTGCGGCCGCGCTCCGCCGCGCGCAGGCCCAGGGCCGCCGCGGTGGTCGTCTTGCCGACCCCGCCCGAACCGCAGCACACCATGATGCGGTTCTCCGGGTCCTCCAGCAGGAGGTCGACGTCGAGCACGCGCGCGGGGGTCAGGCGCCGCGCGCCCTCCTGGTGGCGGGCCGGGTCGTCCGGGCTCATGCGATCCCCTGCTTCCGCAGCTCGGTGGCCAGTTCGTACAGGCCCGCCAGGTCCATGCCCTCCACGAGCAGCGGGAGTTCGTTCGTCGGCAGGCCCAGCTCGCCCAGGGCCGCCCGCTGCTCGTGCTCCAGTGTGTACCGCTCGGCGTACTCCTCGGCCTGTGCGAGGAGCGGGTCCACCAGCCGCTCGGCGTGTCCGCCCCGCCGCGCCCCGCCGAGTCCCGCCCCGGACAGGGACCGGGCCAGCGCCGTACGCGGTGTGTCCCGTACGTGCTCCAGGTCGGTGGCGTCCAGCACCTGGGGCCGGACCATGTTGACGACGACCCGGCCCACCGGGAGCCGCGCCGCCCGCAGCTCGGCGATGCCGTCCGCGGTCTCCTGGACCGGCATCTCCTCCAGCAGCGTCACCAGGTGCACGGCGGTCTCCCGCGACTTCAGCACCCGCATCACGGCCTGCGCCTGATTGTGTATGGGGCCGACCTTCGCGAGTCCGGCCACCTCGTCGTTGACGTTGAGGAAGCGGGTGATGCGGCCGGTGGGCGGGGCGTCCATGACGACGTAGTCATAGGCGAAACGCCCGTTCTTGTCCTTGCGTCGCACCGCCTCGCACGCCTTGCCGGTCAGCAGGACGTCCCTGACGCCCGGCGCGACGGTGGTCGCGAAGTCGATCGCGCCGAGTTTCTTCAGGGCGCGTCCGGCGCTGCCCAGCTTGTAGAACATCTGGAGGTAGTCCAGAAGGGCCAGTTCCGCGTCGATGGCGAGGGCGTACACCTCCCCGCCCCCGGGAGCGACGGCGATCTTCCGCTCCTCATAAGGCAGCGCCTCCGTTTCGAAGAGCTGCGCGATGCCCTGGCGACCCTCGACCTCGACGAGAAGCGCGCGCTTCCCCTCGGTGGCCAGGGCCAACGCTAGGGCCGCGGCCACCGTGGTCTTGCCGGTACCGCCCTTGCCGCTGACGACCTGGAGCCTGCTCACGTATTCGAGCGTAACCAGTCCGCGCGCCGAGTACGCCCGGGGCTGTGGACAACGGCGTCGTGGTGGGCCCGCGGAGGCGCCTGGGACAACGGCTAGAGTCGGCCGTATGACCAAGTGGGAATACGCAACCGTGCCGCTGCTCGTCCATGCCACGAAGCAGATTCTGGACACCTGGGGCGAGGACGGCTGGGAGCTCGTCCAGGTCGTGCCCGGGCCGAACAACCCCGAGCAGCTCGTCGCCTACCTGAAGCGGGAGAAGCAGGCATGAGCGCCGTCGAGGCGAAGCTGGCCGAGCTGGGTCTGACGCTGCCCGAGGTCGTCCCGCCGCTGGCCGCGTACCAGCCGGCCGTGCGGTCCGGGCCGTACGTGTACACGTCCGGCCAACTGCCGATGCTGGACGGCAAGCTCCCGGTCACCGGCAAGGTGGGCGCCGAGGTCACGCCGGACGAGGCCAAGGAGCTGGCCCGCACCTGCGCGCTGAACGCCCTGGCCGCGGTGAAGTCCGTCGCCGGTGACCTCGACCGCGTCGCGCGTGTCGTGAAAGTCGTCGGCTTCGTCGCGTCCGCGACCGACTTCACCGGCCAGCCCGGCGTGATCAACGGCGCCAGCGAACTCCTCGGCGAGGTCCTGGGCGACAAGGGCGTGCACGCCCGCAGCGCGGTCGGCGTGGCGGTACTCCCGCTGGACGCGCCGGTGGAGGTCGAGGTCCAGGTGGAGCTCGTTCAGGCGTAAAGGCGCAGGCGCAGGCGCAGGCGCGGGTGCGGGGGTGGGTGGTGGCGGAGGCGTTGCCAGGCCGGCAACAAGGCTCGCCATCGCCGATCCGCCCCCGCAGGATCGGAGTCGGCGCCTCGTACGGGGCGGGATGCGGACGCTGTGGCCGGTTCCGGTCTTCGGTCTCCGGTTCCGGTTCCGGTTTCGGTTTCGTTTCGGTCCCGGTCCTGGTCCGTTGGGGCGCCCGACCGACCGTATGCGCCAGGAGGAGCCATGCCGCAGCAGCCCGTGACCGGTCAGCCGACCGATCTGCACCCCGTGCACGATCAGCGCCCTGTGCGCGATCAGCGGTCCGTGCGCGACCAGCAGCCCGTCCACCGTCTGGTGCCCTCGCCCGCCGGCCGGATCCACCTGGTGGAGCAGGGCAGCGGACCCCTGGTCCTGCTCGTGCACGGTTTCCCCGAGTCCTGGTACTCCTGGCGCCGCCAGCTTCCCGCGCTGGCCACCGCCGGGTTCCGCGCCGTCGCCGTCGACGTACGCGGCTACGGGCGCTCCTCGCGGCCGGACGCCGTCGAGGCGTACCGGATGCTCGACCTGGTGGCGGACAACGTCGCCGTGGTCGAGGCCCTGGGTGAGCGCTCCGCCGTGATCGTCGGCCACGACTGGGGTGCGAACATCGCCGCGCACTCCGCGCTGCTGCGGCCCGACGTGTTCCGCGCGGTCGGCCTGCTGAGCGTGCCGTACACCCCGCCGGGCGGCCCGCGGCCCAGCGACGTCTTCGCCGGCATGAGCGACCCCGCCGGGCCCTTCGGCGGGCAGGAGTTCTACGTCTCCTACTTCCAGGAGCCCGGCCGCGCCGAGGCCGAGATCGAGCCCGACGTACGCGGCTGGCTCGCCGGGTTCTACGCCGCGCTGTCCGCCGACACCATGCCCGCCCCTCAGGCACCCGACCCGCACTTCGTCGCCCCCGGCGGCACGCTGCGCGAGCGTTTCCCGGCAGGCGGGCGGCTGCCCTCCTGGCTGACCGAGGCGGAGCTGGACGTCTACGCCGGGGAGTTCGAGCGCACCGGCCTGACCGGCGCCCTCAACCGGTACCGCAACATGGACCGCGACTGGGCCGACCTGGCCGGGCACGAGGGCGCCGCCATCACCCAGCCCTCCCTGTTCCTCGGCGGCGGCCTGGACGCCTCCACCACCTGGCTGTCCGACGCGATCGAGGCGTACCCGGCCACGCTGCCCGGCCTGAGCGCCTCGCACCTGCTCGAGGGCTGCGGCCACTGGCTCCAGCAGGAGCGCCCCGAGGAGACGAACCGGCTGCTCACCGAGTGGCTGACCGGCCTGCCCTCCTGACGCCCGCCCGGCCCCGGGGGTCACTCGAACATCCGCCCGTCACCGGATAGCCTCCGGCCATGGGGAACGATCGGGCGAGTGGTCGGGCAAACGGTCAGTGGTATCCGCCGGAGTGGCCGGATCGCATCCGCGCGCTGGCGGACGGCACCCTCACGCCGGTTACCCCGAAGCGCGCGGCCACCGTCATGCTCCTGAGAGATCCCGGCGCGGGTACGGATCCCGGCGCGGGCGCAGGCCCCGGCCCCGGCCCGGGTACGGATCCCGGCGCGGGCACAGGCACCGGCCTGGGCGCAGGCCCCGGCGCGGGCACGGATCCCGGCGTGGGCGCAGGCCTCGGCACGGACGCCGGCGCGGGCACGGACACCAGCGCGGGCACCGGTTCCGGCGCGGGCACCGGTCCCACCACGAGCACCGGCCCCGCCGTCCACATGCTGCGCCGCCGCACCTCCATGGCGTTCGCCGGGGGCGCGTACGCCTATCCGGGCGGCGGGGTCGACCCGCGCGACGACGACCGCGCCATCGGCTGGGCGGGCCCCACGCGCGCGTGGTGGGCGGACCGGCTCGGGGTCGACGAGGCGGGCGCCCAGGCGATCGTCTGCGCGGCCGTACGGGAGACGTACGAGGAGGCGGGCGTCCTGCTCGCCGGCCCGACCGCGGACTCGGTGGTCGGCGACACCACGGGCGCGGACTGGGAGGCCGACCGGGCCGCCCTGGTCGACCGCGAGCTGTCCTTCGCGGAGTTCCTGGACCGCAGGGGCCTCGTCCTGCGCTCCGACCTGCTGGGCGCGTGGGCGCGCTGGATCACCCCGGAGTTCGAGTCCCGGCGCTACGACACCTGGTTCTTCGTGGCCGTCCTCCCCGAGGGGCAGCGCACCCGCAACGCCTCCACGGAGGCCGACCGCACGGTGTGGATCACGCCGTCGGACGCCGCGGCCGGCTACGACAGGGGTGAGCTGCTGATGATGCCGCCGACCGTCGCGACCCTGCGCGGTCTCGCGGCGTGCGGTACGGCGGCCGAGGCGCTGGCGTCGGCTCCGGGCCGCGACATGACGCCCGTGCTGGCCCGGGCCCGGCTGTCCGGCGACGAGGTCGTCCTGTCCTGGCCGGGACACGACGAGTTCACCAAACACGTCCCGAGTACGGCGCAGGCGCCGGCGACACCATCCGACCCGACCGGGGGAGCCCCCGCATGACGGACGCAGCCGCACTGCCCGGACAGCCGCGGGGTGGTGTCCTGACGGGACCGGCCACCGCGCGCGCGGTGAACGTCCTGGCCCCCAACGCCTCGGCGATGACCCTGGACGGCACGAACACCTGGATCCTCGCCGAGCCCGACTCCGACCTGGCCGTCGTGGTCGACCCGGGTCCGCTGGACGACACCCACCTGCGGCACGTCGTCGACACCGCCGAGCGGGCCGGCAAGCGCGTCGCGCTGACCCTCCTGACGCACGGTCATCCGGACCACGCGGAGGGCGCCGCGCGCTTCGCCGAGCTGACGCGTACGAACGTACGGGCGCTGGACCCGGCGCTGCGGCTGGGCGACGAGGGGCTGGCCGCCGGTGACGTCATCGGGGTCGGCGGCCTGGAGCTGAGGGTCGTACCGACCCCTGGGCACACGGCCGACTCGCTGTGCTTCCATCTACCGGCCGACCGGGCGGTCCTGACGGGCGACACGATCCTGGGCCGCGGTACGACGCTGGTGGCCCACCCCGACGGCCGTCTCGGCGACTATCTGGACTCGCTGCGCAGGCTCAGGTCGCTCACGGCCGACGACGGGGTGCACACGGTGCTTCCGGGCCACGGGCCCGTCCTGGAGGACGCCCAGGGCGCCGTGGAGTACTACCTCGCTCATCGCGCGCATCGCCTCGCTCAGATCGAGACGGCGGTGGAGGACGGCCACCGGACCCCGGACGAGGTCGTCGCCCACGTGTACGCGGACGTCGACCGTTCCCTGTGGCCGGCGGCGGAGCTGTCGGTGCGGGCGCAGCTCGAGTACCTGGGCGAGCACGGACTGATCTAGCTGGGCGGACACGGGCCGCCGATCCAGCGGCCCGGTGCCCGCCGAGGTTCCGGCGTCAGCGGGAGCGCTTTGCGAGCCGTTCCACGTCCAGCAGGATCACCGCGCGGGCCTCCAGCCGGAGCCAGCCGCGCCCCGCGAAGTCCGCGAGCGCCTTGTTGACCGTCTCGCGGGACGCGCCGACCAACTGGGCCAGCTCCTCCTGCGTCAGGTCGTGCACCACGTGGATGCCCTCCTCCGACTGCACGCCGAAGCGGCGGGAGAGGTCCAGCAGGGCGCGGGCGACACGGCCGGGGACGTCCGAGAAGACCAGGTCGGACATGGCGTCGTTGGTCTTGCGCAGACGGCGCGCGACGGCACGCAGCAGCGCGGTGGCCACCTCCGGGCGGACGTTCAGCCAGGGCTGGAGGTCGCCGTGGCCGAGGGCGAGCAGCTTGACCTCGGTCAGCGCCGTGCCGGTCGCCGTGCGCGGGCCCGGGTCGAAGAGCGACAGCTCACCGATCAGCTCGCTGGGGCCGACGACGGCCAGCATGTTCTCGCGCCCGTCGGGGGACGTGCGGTGGAGCTTGACCTTGCCTTCCGTGACCACGTAGAGGCGGTCTCCGGGGTCCCCCTCGTGGAACAGGGTGTCGCCGCGGGCGAGGGTCACCTCACTCATGGAGGCGCGGAGCTCCGCGGATTGCTCGTCGTCGAGCGCCGCGAAGAGCGGGTTGCGCCGCAGAACGTCGTCCACGAGTTCTCTCCTTGTCGACCGGCTCAGAGGATCTTGTTCCCCCGGTGTACCAGGGGTCCGTGGTGCCCATTTTGCCGGACAGTCCAAACAGTGTGATCTGTCACAAGGATGCCGTACTGATGTCCGGAGGTATGCGGCAGGGGTCCAATTGGGCGCCGATCTTCGGGGTCCGGGGCGGATGTCGGTGCCGGGTCGTACGCTGGCCGGGTGTCCAAATCGCCGGTGAGAGCACAGGCCGAGGGGGTTGCGCGGGTGAGTGTACGTCGCGATTCCGCTGTGGGCGAACAGGGTCCCGATGGCGGTAGGAAACCGGCGAAAGCAACAAAGAGGGCAGTGCCTGCCAAGAGGGTGACTGCGGAGAAGGATGCCGTGAAGAAGACCGCCGCGAAGAGCCCGGAGTCCGCCACGAAGGCGGCACCCGCCAAGGACACGAAGGCGGCACCCGCCAGGAAGAAGAAGGCGGCACCCGCCAAGGACAAGACGGCGGCGTCGGCGAAGAAGGCCGCGCCTCTGAAGAGGCAGGCCCCCGCGAAGAAGCCCGCCATCGCCCCCAAGAAGGCCACCGCCGCCGTCAAGGGCGTCGCACCGGCGAAGACCGTCGCCGCGAAGCCCCCGCGCGGCGAGTCGCGCACCGCACTGGTCCGCCGCGCCCGCCGTATCGACCGCGAACTCGCCGAGGTCTACCCCTACGCCCACCCGGAGCTGGACTTCGAGAACTCGTTCCAGCTCGTCGTGGCCACGGTCCTGTCCGCCCAGACCACCGACCTGCGGGTCAACCAGACGACGCCCGCGCTGTTCGCCAAGTACCCCACCCCCGAGGACCTGGCCGCCGCCAACCCGGAGGAGGTCGAGGAGATCCTGCGCCCGACCGGCTTCTTCCGGGCGAAGACCAAGTCCGTCATAGGGCTGTCCAAGGCCCTCGCGGAGGACTTCGGCGGCGAGGTCCCCGGCCGCCTCGAAGACCTCGTCAAGCTGCCCGGCGTCGGCCGCAAGACCGCCTTCGTCGTGCTCGGCAACGCGTTCGGCCGGCCCGGCATCACCGTGGACACGCACTTCCAGCGCCTGGTGCGCCGCTGGCGGTGGACCGAGGAGACCGACCCGGACAAGATCGAGGCCGCCGTCGGAGCGCTCTTCCCGAAGAGCGACTGGACCGACCTCTCCCATCACGTGATCTGGCACGGCCGCCGCATCTGCCACGCCCGCAAACCGGCCTGCGGCGCCTGCCCCGTCGCCCCGCTCTGCCCGGCGTACGGCGAGGGCGAGACGGACCCGGAGAAGGCGAAGAAGCTGCTGAAGTACGAGAAGGGCGGCTTCCCCGGCCAGCGTCTGAAGCCCCCGCAGGCGTACCTGGACGCGGGCGGGAAGCCGGCGCCGCCGCTGGGGGCCGGGTGACGGAACGATCTCGGGGGCGTCGGGCGTTGGAATCGGCAGGACGGGGGTGGAGATGACACGGGCGAGCGACACGCAGGGCCACACTGGGGGCGCGATTCTCGGCAAGGAGGGTCTGCCCGGCTGGCTGGACCCGGTGGTGCGGGCCGTCGAGACGGTGCGTCCCACAGAGCTGAGCCGCTTCCTGCCGCCCGCGGACGGAGCCGGCCGTCAGTCCGCCGTCCTGATCCTCTTCGGCGACGGCGACGGCGACGGCGACAGCCACGGTCACGGCGAGAGCGACGCCGAGCTCGCGGGTGCGGGTGCGGGCGTTGGTGGGGGCGAGGGCGGTCGCGGCCCCGAGCTGCTGCTCATGGAGCGGGCCGGTTCCCTGCGCTCCCACCCCGGCCAGCCCGCCTTCCCGGGCGGCGCCCTCGACCCCGAGGACGGTGATCCCCGCGGTGACGGGCCGCTGCGGGCCGCCCTGCGCGAGGCCGAGGAGGAGACCGGCCTCGACCCGGCCGGCGTACAGCTCTTCGGGGTCCTGCCCAAGCTCTACATCCCGGTGAGCGGCTTCGTCGTCACGCCGGTGCTGGCCTGGTGGCGCGAGCCCACCCCGGTCGGCGTCGTCGATCCCAATGAGACCGCGCGGGTCTTCACGGTCCCCGTGGCGGATCTCACGGATCCGGCCAACAGGGTGACCACCGTCCATCCCAGCGGATACCGGGGTCCGGCATTCCTGGTCGAATCGGCGCTCGTGTGGGGCTTCACCGCCGGCATCATCGACCGGTTGCTGCACTTCGCGGGCTGGGAGCGGCCCTGGGACCGGGAGAAGCACGTCCCGCTGGACTGGCGCGCATGACAGGGTGGCCTGCGTACCGCAGACGACAAGGCGAGGCTTGAATCAGTGAACGTGCTGGACATCCTGTTGCTGCTGGCCGCCGTCTGGTTCGCGATCGTCGGTTTCCGCCAGGGCTTCGTCGTCGGCATCCTGTCCGTGATCGGCTTCCTCGGCGGCGGGCTCGTCGCCGTCTATCTGCTGCCGGTCGTCTGGGACGCGCTGACGGACAACGCTGAGGTGAGCACGACCGCCGCCGTCGTCGCGGTCGTCATCGTCATCGTGTGCGCCTCCGTCGGCCAGGCCCTGACGACCCATCTGGGCAGCAAACTGCGCCGGTACATCACGTGGTCCCCGGCCCGCGCCCTGGACGCCACCGGCGGCGCCCTGGTCAACGTCGTCGCCATGCTCCTGGTCGCCTGGCTGCTCGGCTCCGCCATCGCGCAGACCACGATGCCGACGGTCGGCAAGGAAGTACGGCAGTCCACGGTGCTGGCGGGCGTGCAGGAAGTACTGCCCGCGGACGCCAACTCCTGGTTCGAGAGCTTCACCTCGGTCCTCGCGGAGGACGGCCTCCCGCAGGTCTTCAACCCGTTCTCCGACGAGTCGAGCCCCCCGGTGCCGGCACCCGACCCGGCGTTGGCGAACAGCCCGGTCGCCACCACCGCCAAGCGTTCCATCGTCAAGGTCATGGGCACCGCCCCCGACTGCGGCAAGGTCCTCGAGGGCACCGGCTTCGTCTTCCACGACCGCCGCGTGATGACCAACGCCCATGTCGTGGGCGGCGTCGACGAGCCCACGGTGCAGATAGGCGGGGAGGGCCGGAAGTATGACGCGACGGTCGTCCTCTACGACTGGCGGCGCGACATCGCCGTACTGGACGTGCCGGAACTGGACGCGCCCGCGCTGCGGTTCACGGACGAGGACGAGGACGCGAGCCGCGACGACGACGCGATCGTCGCCGGCTTCCCGGAGAACGGGGCGTACGACGTCCGCGCCGCGCGGGTACGCGGGCGCATCACGGCCAACGGACCGGACATCTACCACCGCGACACCGTGGCCCGAGACGTGTACTCGCTGTACGCGACCGTCCGGCAGGGGAACTCCGGTGGCCCGCTGCTGACGCCCGACGGCGAGGTGTACGGCGTGGTCTTCGCCAAGTCCCTGGACGACCCCGACACCGGTTACGCGCTCACCGCGGACGAGATCCGCGAGGACATCAGCAAGGGCCGCACCGCCAACCAGCAGGTGGACAGCGATAGCTGCGCGCTCTAGAGGTCCCGGAGTCGGCCACGTCGGCCACGTCGGCCACGTCGGTCACGTGGGAGTCGGCCGGGCGGCTCGGGTGCGCTCAGGTGCGTGGATGGCGCAGGCGTACGGAGACCCAGCGGGCCCGGCGGCGCAGGATGCGCGGAATGCCCACCCGTAGGTCCGCACCCGCAAGTTGCGGGGTGCCGCCTCGTCGGTGGGTGCTGCTCACGCCGCTCGTGGAGCGGCCGTCGCGTGCTACGTCACTGTAGTCGTGCGTCCAGCCCATACCCGGACGTGTGCCCCCGCCCCAAGGTCGATAACCGTTCCCAGGGCCCCCAATTGGCCTATGCGCCGGGCAAGTGGCCGCTCATAGGACAAGCGTTCCGGTTCGGATACCGGGTGCGTCCGTTCGGTGACCGATCAGTGATCGGTGAGTCACCGGTCAGTCACCGATCGGGTTCGGGATCCTTCAGCCAGTTGATCAGTTCGGTCGAGAAAGCGACCGGATCCTCTTCGTGCGGGAAGTGTCCGAGTCCGTCGAACAGCCGCCAGCGGTACGGCGCTTCGACGTACTGTCCGGACCCGGCCGCGCTCCGCGTCCGCATCACGGGGTCCAGCGAGCCGTGCAGATGCAGCGTCGGCACGCGCACCGGCCGCTTCATCCGGCGGTAGAACTGGATGCCGTCCGGCCGGGCCAGGGAGCGCACCATCCAGCGGTACGGCTCGACCGAGCAGTGCGCCGTGGACGGGATGCACATGGCGCGGCGGTACGCCGTCACCGCCTCGTCGTCCAGCAGCCGGGGCCCCGACCAGTCGTGGAGCAGCCGGCCGACCAGCGCGCCGTCGTCCGCGGTCAGTTGGCGCTCGGGGACCCAGGGGCGCTGGAAGCCCCAGATGTAGGAGCCCGCGCGGCTCTGGCGGACGTCTCCGAGCATGGCCGAGCGCCAGCGCCGGGGGTGCGGCATCGAGGACACCGCGAGCCGCCGTACGAGCTTGGGCCGCATCGCGGCGGCCGTCCAGGCCAGGTAGCCGCCGAGGTCGTGGCCGACCAGCGCGGCGTCCGGCTCGCCGAGGGAACGGACCACGCCGGTGATGTCGAGGGCGAGACCTGCGGGGTCGTAGCCGCGCGGGGTGCGGTCGCTGCCGCCGACGCCGCGCAGGTCCATGGCGACCGCGCGGAAACCGGCGTCGGCGAGCGCGACGAGCTGGTGCCGCCAGGTCCACCAGAACTGGGGGAAGCCGTGCAGGAGCAGCACCAGCGGCCCGTCACCCAGCTCGGCGATGTGGAAGCGGGCGCCGTTGGCCGCGACGTCCCGGTGGGTCACCTCGGGCCCGCCCGGGATGCCGAGCCGTACGACCGAGGTGGGGTTGGGGTGCTGCGCCGAGGGGGATTGCCCCGAAGGGGTGGTGGAGCCCGTCATGAGGACGAGCGTGCCACAGCCTCGATCGCTTCGGGGGATCGGTCCGCGGGCAGTTCCGGACGCGGGTGCGGCTTGGCGTTCTGGAGTACGCCCGCCGACTCCTTCACCGAGGCGGCGACCTTCTGCGGGCCGCGGCCCTTCTTGGCCTTCTTCGCGAAGACGACGCCGATCAGCGCGAGGAGGCCCGCGACCAGGACGTTGGCCGCGAAGGACAGCAGGAAGCAGACCGCGAGGTTCCAGCCGCTCCAGGTCCGGATGCCGTAGGCCAGCGCGAAGCTCAGCATCGGCAGCGAGAAGAGCAGCAGCAGGCCCGCGGCGGAGAACGCGCCGCCGCTCGTCGCCCCGCGCTTGACGTCCTGCCTGAGCTGCGCCTTCGCCAGCGCGATCTCGTCGTGCACGAGCGCCGACATTTCGGTGGTCGCCGAGGCGAACAGCCGGCCGATGCTGTGTTCGGCGCCGACCGGGCTGCCGTCGGGTGCGCTCATCGCGGTCTCTCCCTTTTCTGCTGGCTTTTCTGCTGGCTCATCTGCGTACGGTTCCGTGGCGTCGTCCCGGGGCCGGTCGTGTTCGGTCCGGCCCGGGTTCGGTTCGACTGCGTACGGTCCCGTCTTTTGTACCGTCTCGTCAGATCATGCCGGACCGCCGCCCTCATCGCCTGCCCCGCCCGCCACTTCGGCAAGCCGCGCCGACTCCATCTCCTCGGCGATCCGGCGGTGCTCGGCGGCCTTGCGCTCGTAGACGGCGGCCACGCGCAGGTGGTAGGCGGGGTCGTCCTCCTCGTATACGTCCGGGACGCCGCTGAGGTCGTCGTCGCGCTCCTCCTCCGCGACCATCCCCCGGTACTTGGCGTTCCGTATCTTCAGCAGCACCGTCGCCAGGGCAGCCGCGATGAGCGAGCCGGTCAGGACGGCGGCCTTGACCTGGTCCGTCATCGTCGCGTCGCCCTCGAAGGCCAACTCGCCGATGAGCAGCGAGACGGTGAACCCGATGCCGGCCAGGGTCGCCACCGCGAACACGTCGGCCCACTGCAGGTCGTCGCTGAGCGACGCTCTTGTGAAGCGGGAGGTCAGCCAGGTGCCGCCGAAGATGCCCAGCGTCTTGCCGACGACGAGCCCGAGCACGACACCGAGGGTCTCCGGTTTGGTGAACACGTCGGCCAGCGCCCCGCCGGAGATGGCCACGCCCGCGCTGAACAGTGCGAACAGCGGCACGGCCAGGCCCGCCGACAGCGGACGCACGAGGTGCTCGACGCGCTCGCCCGGGGAATGGTCCTCGCCCTCGCGCGTGTGGCAGCGCAGCATCAGGCCCATCGCGACGCCGGCGATGGTGGCGTGGATGCCGCTGTTGTACATCAGGCCCCAGATCACCAGGCCGAGCGGGACGTACACGTACCAGCCGCGCACTCCCTTGCGCAGCAGCAGCCAGAAGACGGCGAGGCCGGCGACCGCGCCGCCGAGCGCGGCGAAGTTGAGGCCGTCCGTGAAGAAGACCGCGATGATCAGGATCGCGAACAGGTCGTCGACGACGGCGAGTGTCAGCAGGAAGGCGCGCAGGGCGCTCGGGAGTGACGTGCCGATGACGGCGAGTACGGCGAGCGCGAAGGCGATGTCGGTGGCGGTCGGCACGGCCCAGCCGGACAGGGAGCCGCCGCCGACGCTGTTGGTGAGGGTGTAGACGACCGCCGGTACGGCCATGCCGCACAGCGCCGCCACCACCGGGAGCGCGGCGGCCTTGGGGTCCTTCAGGTCACCGGCGACGAGTTCGCGTTTGAGCTCGATACCGGCGACGAAGAAGAAGACCGCGAGGAGCCCGTCGGCGGCCCAGTGCGCGACCGAGAGGTTGAGGCCGAGGGCGCCGGGCCCGAAGTGGAAGTCGCTGACGCTCTCGTAGCTGTCGTGCAGCGCCGGGATGTTCGTCCACACCAGGGCGGCGATCGCGGCGAGGAGCAGCAGGACACCGCCGACGGTTTCGGTGCGCAGCGCCTCCGCGACGTAGTTCCGCTCCGGGAGGGACAGCCGCCCGAAGGCTTTGCGGGCGGTGCGGGGGGTGCGGGGCGCGGTCACGAGGAGAACCTCCGGTGGGTGGGCAGCACGGAATGCATGCCGACCAGACTTCCCGGCGCACCATGAGGATCTTGATGAGTCTCTTACGTCCTCCCCAGCCTACCCGGGCCGCGGGCTGCGCACATGGCGAGGGCTCGCACCCGGGCCGTGGGCTGCGCACACATGGCGAGGGCACCCGGCGTGTGTGCGACGCCGGGTGCCCTCGGTCCGCGTGCTTCAGTCCTCGCTCGCCGCCGCCGGGAGCTTCGTCTGGATGAGGTCCATGACCGTCGAGTCGGTGAGCGTCGTCACGTCCCCGAGCTGCCGGTTCTCCGCCACGTCGCGCAGCAGGCGCCGCATGATCTTGCCGGAGCGGGTCTTCGGCAGCTCCGCCACCGGCAGGATCCGCTTGGGCTTGGCGATCGGGCCGAGGGTGGTGCCGACGTGGTTGCGCAGATCGGCGACGAGGGTCTCGCTCTCCGCCGCCGTACCGCGCAGGATCACGAAGGCCACGATGGCCTGCCCGGTGGTCTCGTCCGCCGCGCCGACCACGGCCGCCTCGGCGACCGACGGGTGGGAGACCAGCGCCGACTCGACCTCGGTGGTGGAGATGTTGTGGCCGGAGACGAGCATCACGTCGTCGACCCGGCCCAGCAGCCAGATGTCGCCGTCGTCGTCCTTCTTGGCACCGTCGCCCGCGAAGTACTTGCCCTCGAAGCGGGACCAGTACGTGTCGATGAACCGCTGGTCGTCGCCCCAGATGGTGCGCAGCATCGACGGCCACGGCTCGGTGAGGACCAGGTAGCCGCCCCCGCCGTTCGGCACTTCGTTCGCCTCGTCGTCCACGACGGTGGCACTGATGCCGGGCAGCGCGCGCTGGGCGGAGCCCGGCTTGGCGTCCGTGACGCCCGGCAGCGGTGTGATCATCATCGCGCCGGTCTCGGTCTGCCACCAGGTGTCGACGACCGGGGTGCTGTCCGCGCCGATGTTCTTGCGGTACCAGATCCACGCCTCGGGGTTGATCGGCTCGCCGACCGAGCCGAGGACGCGCAGGGACGACAGGTCGAACTTCGCGGGGATGTCGTCGCCCCACTTCATGAACGTCCGGATCGCGGTGGGCGCCGTGTAGAGGATCGTCACGCCGTACTTCTGCACGATCTCCCAGAACCGGCCCTGGTGCGGGGTGTCCGGGGTGCCCTCGTACATGACCTGCGTCGCGCCGTTGGCGAGCGGGCCGTAGACGATGTACGAGTGCCCGGTGACCCAGCCGACGTCGGCGGTGCACCAGAAGACGTCGGTCTCCGGCTTGAGGTCGAAGACGGCCCAGTGCGTGTACGCCGTCTGCGTGAGGTAGCCGCCGGAGGTGTGCAGGATGCCCTTGGGCTTACCCGTCGTGCCGGACGTGTACAGGATGAACAGCGGGTGCTCGGCGTCGAACGCCTCGGGCGTGTGCTCGGCGGACTGCCGGTCGACGGTCTCGTGCCACCACTTGTCGTGGGCGTCGTCCCAGGCGACCTCCTGGCCGGTGCGGCGGACGACGAGCACGTGCTCGACGATGCCGGCGCGCTCGACGGCCTCGTCGACGGCGGGCTTGAGCGCGGACGGCTTGCCGCGCCGGTATCCGCCGTCGGCGGTGATGACGACGCGGGCGTCGGCGTCCTGGATGCGGGTGGCCAGCGCGTCCGAGGAGAAGCCGCCGAAGACGACCGAGTGCGCGGCGCCGATGCGGGCGCAGGCCAGCATCGCGACCGCGGTCTCGGGGATCATCGGCATGTAGATCGCGACCCGGTCGCCCTTCTGCACGCCCAGCTCCAGCAGGGCGTTGGCGGCCTTGGAGACCTCGTCCTTGAGCTGCGCGTAGGTGATGGCGCGGCCGTCGCCGGACTCGCCCTCGAAGTGGATGGCGACGCGGTCGCCGTTGCCGGCCTCCACGTGCCGGTCCACGCAGTTGTAGGCGACGTTCAGGGTGCCGTCCTTGAACCACTTGGCGAACGGCGGGTTCGACCAGTCGAGCGTCTCGGTCGGCTCCTTCGCCCAGGTCAGACGGCGGGCCTGCTCGGCCCAGAAGCCGAGCCTGTCAGCCTTGGCCTGTTCGTACGCCTCTGCCGTGACGTTGGCGTTCGCGGCCAGGTCGGCGGGGGGTGCGAACCTGCGTTCTTCCTTGAGCAGGTTGGCCAAGGATTCGTTGCTCACGACATCTCCCTTTCTCAGGGTTGTCCGTTGTGTCCCAGGCCACAGCTCATCAGACCCGGGGGGCCGATGACAAGGGTCGACGGGCAACTGGTTTAGACCTGTCTGGCGGCCGCGTGTCTCATACGTCCTTGCGCGCCTTGTGCGTCCTTCGTGCTCCGTGGTCATCCGTACCCACGGATGCCGAAGGCGCGGGGTTCAGAGGCTGTAACGCCCCTCACACTCCCCGCGCCCCGGCTCCGGGACCGCTCAGGCGGTCAGATCGGTCTCCAGCACCAGCTTGAACACGCCGTCTCCGGCGTCCTCGGAGAGCAGATACGCCTGGGCCTCGCCCACGTGGAAGTACATGCCGTGCAGCTCCACGTCCCCGGCGGCCAGTGCCCGGGACACCGACTCGTGGGCGCGCAGGTGCTCCAACTGCTGGACCACGTTGGCCAGGCACAGCCGCTCGGCCGCGTCGGCCGGCCCGCGTCCGGCGAGCCGGGGCCGGGCGCGTTCGTCCCCGTCCTCACCCGCGTCCTCGCCCTCGGGCACGCGCTCCAGGCTCGGCAACCCGTGCCGCAGCCACCGCTGGAGCGGCGTCCGCGCGCCTGCGGGCTCGGCGCTGAGCAGCGCCTGCATCGCCCCGCACCCGGAGTGTCCGCACACCGTGATGGACCGCGCCTTCAGCACGTCCACCGCGTACTCGATCGCGGCGGCCACCGAGTCGTCGCCGCTCTCCGCGCCGGGCAGCGGAACGAAGTTGCCGACGTTGCGTACCACGAAGAGGTCGCCGGGGCCGCTGGAGGTGATCATCGACGTGACCACCCGCGAGTCGGCGCAGGTCAGGAAGAGCTGGGAGGGCTGCTGTCCCTCCCGGGCCAGCCGGGCCAGCTCACGGCGCACCAGCGGGGCGGTGTTGCGCTGGAACGCGCTGATGCCACGGGCGAGTTCGCGTCCGCTGGGGCCACTGAGACCACCAGGCCTGCTGGGGTCACCGGGCCCGCTGGGGTCACTGGGTCTGTCGGGCCCGCCTGACTGTGCCTCTCGCTCGGGTGTGCTGGTTGCGCCAGGTGTGCCGGGTGCGCCAGATGCACTGGTTGCGCCGGGAGTGCCAGGTGCGCCCGGGCGGGTCGGGCCAGCCGGGCCGGTCGTGCCGGCCGGGCCGGTCGTGCCGGTCGGGTGGCTCGCTGTGCCGGGGGTCCCTCCGGTGGCGCCCTCCCGGTCCGTACCGGGTGGTGGTGAGGCCGGGGTGCGTTCGCACTGGTGGTTGCGCCAAGGTGTCCAGGGGCGGCAGCGGCAGCCGTCCATCTCGGCCGGTTCGGAGATCCGGGTGCCGGGCCGGCGGCCGGTGATGTCCGCGGAACCGCCCTGCGCGGTGTGCGTCCTCTGCCAGTCCTGCAGCGACTCGTACGCAGCGTGGTCCATGAACGACCCGTCCAGCTCCACGACGGCGTCCGCCCCATGGGGCACCTGGTGCAGGACCCGGCTGAGCCGCGGCACGGCCAGGAACGTCAACTGGCCACGTACATGTACGTGATGGACTCCCTCCGACTCGTCGTGTGTGATCCGGGTGCGGGTCAGGCGGTGCAGGGCGACGCCGACGGCGACGGCGATGCCCAGCGCGACGCCCTCCAGGACGCCGAGGAACACCACGCCGCAGGTGGTGACCGCGTAGACCAGCACCTCACGGTGGCGGGTCACCGTGCGAATGTGGTTCAGCGAGACCATCTTGATGCCGACGGCCATGACCAGGGCGGCGAGCGCGGCGAGCGGGATCAGCTCCAGGGCCGGGACCATCAGCAGTGCGGCGATCACTACGAGAACGCCGTGCAGCATCGTGGAGTTCCGGCTGACGGCGCCCGCCGCCACATTCGTGGAACTACGCACGGCCACACCGGCGATGGGCAGCCCGCCGAGGGACCCGGAGACGATGTTGGCGGCGCCCTGCCCGAGCAGTTCGCGGTCGAGGTCGGAGCGCTTGACGTGGCCGGACGGACCCGGCCGGGCGGCGGCCAGTCTGTCCACGGCGACGGCGCCGAGCAGGGACTGCACACTGCACACCAGCGTGGTGGTGAGGACGGCGGCGATGAGCCCGAGCACCGGACCGTCCGGCAGCGTGGCCAGGGCGTGGCTGCTCCAGGACGGCAGGTCGACCTTGGTCAGGCGGAGCCCGGCGAGCGAGGCGACCGCGGTGGCGCCGGCGACGGCGATCAGGGCGGCGGGGAGCTTGCCCAGAAGCTGTCCGGCCCGGCCGGGGACGCGCGGCCAGAGCAGCAGCAGGGTCAGGGTCAGCACGCTCACCGCCAGGTCGGCGGGGCGCGGGTGTGCCAACTGGGCGGGCAGCGCGATCAGGTTGGCGGGCACGGAGCTCTGCGGGGTACCGCCGAGGACGATGTGGAGCTGGGCGACGGCGATGGTGACGCCGATGCCGGCGAGCATGCCGTGCACGATGGCGGGGCTCACGGCGAGCGCCGAGCGCGCCACGCGCAGGCAGCCCAGGCCCAGTTGGGCGAGCCCGGCGAGAATGGTGATGGCGCAGGTCGTACGCCATCCGTAGTGCTGGATGAGGTCGGCGGTGACCACGGTGAGTCCGGCGGCGGGGCCGCTGACCTGGAGCGGGCAGCCGCCGAGCCGTCCGGCGACGATCCCGCCCACCGCGGCGGCGACGAGGCCGGCCTGGAGGGGGGCGCCGGTGGCGAGGGCGATGCCCAGCGAGAGGGGCAGGGCGATCAGGAAGACCGCGATCGAGGCCGACAGGTCGGCGCCCGCGACGCGGAAGCGCCGGGGGCCGCCGGGCGGCGGGCTGTGGGGTGGGTGGACGTGCTTGGTCCGGGCCGAATCGGCGCGGGCGGGGACGCAGGCAGACATGTTTTCCCGTCTCCTCCGGGGCTGCGCGGTCGCGGTCATGGGATCCCCCGCTGGGCGGGGAGGTGTTCGCGGCCGTGGGTCACGGCATGCAGCGGCGGGATGCCCGAGCGCTCGGTTGTTGCGCTCAGTAAACAGAGCGTAATTCAGAGTAAAGAAGAGGCATAGACTTTTCGCGCAAATGGAGTAACGACCCGCTCACCCGAGTGAATCAGGTATTTCATCGGCTTGTCGTACTAATTCCTTCTCATTTCCGTGTCACCTTGACGGCGCTGACGGCACGGCCCGGCTCAGCACCCGACATCGCCTCGTCGGCGTTGGCCCGAGAGAAGGAAGAAGGTGGGCGGACATGGCCGCCACCCGCAGGATGGCCACCCACAGGACGGCCACGCGTGCCGTGGTCGCCGCGATCTGCGCCGCGTCGCTCGCCGGTTGCGCGATCGACAGCGGCAGCGGTTCCGGCGAAGGGACGCACGGCCCACAGAAGGAAAAGGGAAAAGCGGCCCCGGCGCCCAAGAACGCGGTCCGGCTGATCGGTGACGGCTCCACCGCGTACACCGGCGCCCAGCCGCACCTGCCCCGGCCCGAACGTCTCAAGCCCGGCCAGAAGCCCCCGCAGTTCGTGGTGTTCTCCTGGGACGGCGCGGGCGAGGACAGCCAGAAGTTGTTCTCCCACTTCCGCGAAGTGGCCAAGGAGAACAACGCCACGATGACGTACTTCCTCAGCGGCGTGTACATGCTGCCGACCGAGAAGCGGGACCTGTACGACCCGCCCCAGCACTCCCCGGGCCGCTCCGACATCGGCTTCAACGACGAGCAGGGCATCGCCGACACCGTCAAGCAACTGCGGCTGGCGTGGCAGGAGGGCAACGAGATCGGCACCCACTTCAACGGGCACTTCTGCGGTGCCGACGGCGGGGTCGGCGAGTGGTCCGTCGAGGAGTGGAAGGAGGAGATCAAGCAGGCCAAGCAGTTCGTGAAGACCTGGAAGACCAACACCGGGATGAAGAACGCGGCGCCCCTCCCCTTCGACTACGACAAGGAGCTGATCGGCGCCCGCACCCCATGCCTGGAGGGCCAGAAGAACTTCATGAAGGCCGCGAGCCAGATGGGCTTCCGCTACGACAGCAGCGGGGTGAACAACCAGGTCTGGCCGTCGAAGAAGGAGGGTCTGTGGGACCTCTCGATGCAGCTCGTGCCGTTCCCCGGCCACTCCTACGAGCAGCTCACCATGGACTACAACTACATGGTCAACCAGTCGGGCACCGCCACCCAGGGCGACCCCGCCAAGCGCGAGTTCTGGGGCGACCAGATGCGTGACAGCCTCCTCCAGGGCTTCGAGCGGGCCTACGACGGAAACCGCGCGCCCCTGATCATCGGCAACCACTTCGAGTCCTGGAACGGCGGCACGTACATGCGCGCCGTCGAGGAGGTCATCGAGACGGTGTGCAACAAGAAGGAGGTGCGCTGCGTCTCCTTCCGGCAGCTCGCGGACTGGCTGGACGCCCAGGACCCGAAGGTCCTGAAGAAGCTGCGCACCCTCGGCGTCGGGGAGGCTCCCAAGAAGAGCTGGGCGTCCTTCCTGTCGGCCGCGCCCGCGCCGGCGCCCAAGGGGGTGCCCGGGGCGCCGGCCGCCAAGCAGTAGCGGCCGCCCGCCCGAAGGGCGTCACGCCGGGGCGACGACCTCCTCGCCCAGGACGAAGCCGGGGTCGACCTGCGCCGCCAGGTCGTCCCCGGTGCGCTCATTGCCCCAGCTCTGGGCGTTCTTCAGGTGGAAGTGGACCATCTGCCGCGTGTAGCGCGTCCAGTCCCGCAGCCCGTACGTGGCGTCGGCGGCCGTGTGCAGCGCGCGCAGCGCGCGGACGTTGGCCTCCTCCAGGAGCTCGAACCGGGGCGGGCGGCCCTTCTCCATGGCGCGCACCCAGTCCGAGTGCCCGACGGTGACCAGCAGGTCGTCCCCGACCTGTTCACGCAGGAAGTCCAGGTCGTCCGGCCCCTGCACCTTGTTGCCGACGACTTTCAGGGTGACGCCGAAGTCGCGGGCGTACTCCTTGTACTGGCGGTAGACGGAGACTCCCTTCCGGGTCGGCTCGGCGACGAGGAACGTGATGTCGAAGCGGGTGAACATGCCGGAGGCGAACGAGTCCGAGCCGGCGGTCATGTCCACCACGACGTACTCGTCACGTCCGTCGACCAGGTGGTTCAGGCAGAGCTCCACCGCCCCCGTCTTGGAGTGGTAGCAGGCGACTCCCAGGTCGGCGTCCGTGAAGGGCCCGGTGACCATCAAACGGACGGCCCCGCCGTCGAGTTCCACCTGCCGGGCGCAGGCCTCGTAGACCGGGTTGTCCTCGCGCACCCGCAGCAGGCGCGAGCCCTCGCCGGGCGGGGTCGTCTTGATCATCTTCTCGGTGGAGGAGATGCGCCGGTTGGTGCCGCGCAGATGGTCCTTGATCAACGGCAGGTGCTCGCCCAGCGCGGGCAGACCGGCCGCTTCGGCCTCCTCGAGGCCCAGCGCGGCCCCCAGGTGCTGGTTGATGTCGGCGTCGATCGCGACGACGGGTGCGCCGGTGGTGGCGAGATGGCGGACGAAAAGGGAGGACAGGGTGGTCTTGCCGCTGCCGCCCTTCCCGACGAAAGCAATTTTCATGTTCACCAAGCGTAGTGGCTCAATAGCTGTACGTGGCACGAGAGCCTGGTGGCGGGTGAAGAAGACCACTCATTCGTGGGGCGCGGTGCCCGGGTGCGTAGGGTCGTACTCATGAGTACGACAGGCGCGAACGCCGATCCGCTCGCGGCCCTGGGCGCACTGCCCGGCGTGGCCGAGTCCGTGGAGTCCGTACGCAAGGCCGTGGACCGCGTCTACGGCCACCGGATCATGCGGCGCCGCAGCAACGAGATCACCTCCGAGGCGGCACTGCGCGGCGCCCGGGGCTCGGCGGCGCTGTCCGGGGCGGACTGGGCCCTGGAGGAGGTGCGCCGGCGCAGCGACTTCGGCGGCGGCGACGAGGCGCGCGCGGTGGGCGCGGCGCTGCGGCTGACCGCGGAGGCGGGGCAACTGCTCTCCATCTGGCGCCAGTCGCCGCTGCGGGTGCTGGCCCGGCTGCACCTGGTGGCGGCAGCGGACAACGCCGACCAGGTGGGACGGCCCCGGCAGCCGGGCGAACCGGTGGACGAACCGCTCGTCGAGCTGCCGCTTCCCGACGCCGAAGAAGCACACGGCCGGCTGGACGGGCTGGCCGCGCTGGTCATGGCCGGCGGCTCCGCGCCGGCGCTGGTGACGGCCGCCGTGGTGCACGGGGAAATCCTCGCGCTGCGCCCCTTCACCTCCCACAACGGCCTGGTCGCGCGCGCGGCCGAGCGCATCGTTCTGGTCGGCAGCGGACTGGATCCCAAGTCGGTCTGCCCGGCCGAGGTGGGCCATGCCGAGCCGGGGCGCGCGGGCTACCTGGCGGCGCTCGACGGCTACGTCTCCGGAACCCCGGAAGGCATGGCCGCGTGGATCGCCCACTGCAGCAGGGCGGTCGCACTGGGCGCCCGGGAGTCGACGGCGGTGTGCGAGGCGCTCCAGCGCGGGGCGGCGTAGCACGAACGGGGCGCGTCGTAGGGCCGACGGAGCGGCGTAGGGCCAACGGAGCGTCGCAGGACGAGCGAGACAGAAATGCGGCGGTACGAGTGTTCGTACCGCCGCTGGCATGACCACCCGGTTACCAGGCGTCCTCGATATATGCCCATCAGGTCGGGAACTTTGCCCGTCACCTGGTGCGGCTGGCCCGTAATCGACGGGTCGACGTCGCGTGGGTGCCCAGTGTCCATGCTCGGTCCGTGGGGCCAAATGCGGTTTTAAGGTGATCCTTTCGGATGTCCTTGGTCTCGCGGGCCGTTGACTCCTTTGTACTCCTGGGCCCGAGCAAGCGGAAGTGCTCGCCGCACTTCTTTACTTTTGCGCGCATACGACGGTGAAAGGGCCGATCAGGCCGCAGCGGACCGCCGACGGTTCGCGTACCAGACGAGGCCCGCGGTGGCCGCCGCGGCGCCTATCGCCGCGGCGGCGACGAGTGCCGGCCGCGGCGGCACGGAGAATTTCCCAAGCCGCTGCTTGAGCCGCACCGGACGGTGGAAATCGAGAATCGGCCACTCGCGCGCGAGAGCCTCCCGGCGCAGCGCCCGGTCCGGGTTGACCGCGTGGGGGTGCCCGACGGCCTCCAGCATCGGCAGGTCGGTCGCCGAGTCGCTGTAGGCGTAGCAGCGGGACAGGTCGTACCCCTCGGACCGGGCCAGCTCCCGGATCGCCCCCGCCTTGGTCGGGCCGTACGCGTAGTACTCCACCTCCCCGGTGAAGCAGCCGTCGTCACCCACGATCATGCGGGTCGCCACCACCCGGTCCGCACCCAGCAGTTCACCGATCGGCTCGACGACCTCGGCACCCGACGTGGAGACGATCACGACGTCGCGGCCGGCGGTGTGGTGCTCCTCGATCAAGGAGGCCGCCTCGTCGTAGATGATCGGGTCGATCAGGTCGTGCAGGGTCTCGGCGACGAGCTCCTTGACCAACTGGACGTTCCAGCCGCGGCACAGCGCGGAGAGGTACTCGCGCATCCGCTCCATCTGGTCGTGGTCGGCTCCGCCGGCGAGGAAGACGAACTGGGCATATGCGGTACGCAACACAGCCCTGCGGTTGATCAGCCCGCCTTGGTAGAACGACTTGCTGAACGTGAGCGTGCTCGACTTCGCAATGACCGTCTTGTCCAGGTCAAAGAAGGCCGCTGTGCGGGGCATGGAGTGGGTCAAGGAGTGGTTTTCCACAACCCTGAGCATAGGCGCAGCCCATTCGGCGTAAGCTGGGGCGCGTGGGTTTGCCTGAGAGGGCTCTCGGGTACACCATGGAAGTCACGGATCGTTCGCGACCGTGCTAACCCGGTCCGACTCCTCCCCCCCCGAGTCGGCCGTGGAGACGACCCCCGCTCTCCCCCCCGGCGGGGGTCGTCGCATGTCCGGGTGGGTTTCTTCGCACTACCCGTGATCCGGGCCCCGCGCCGTGACGGCGCGGGGCCCACATGCGTACTGCCCGCCATCGGCTACACAACGTAGTCGCCGGACTGCTCTGCGGGAGTCGCACAGAGGGCGGAGCGGGACCGGACGAGGCTCACCGGTTTGGGTGAGTCGATATTCACAACCGTCGAGTTGTCCACAGATTTTGACCAAGATCCACATGATTTTCCGGATCGCTGCACCGTGATTCCCATGCGTTCGGGCCGCGCCGAGTTCTACGGCCGGATCTGTTTGCCGGACGCGTGTTGTCGGCCGTTGATGCGGGGACCGGTTTCCGGTTCTTCACACGGCTGCGAATCGCGGGGCCGCAGGGGCTGCGCGAGAGACCAGGAGACATCGGGCGCGCCCGCGGGAGGCGCGCCGAAGGGGGAGGCATCCATGACCGGAATCATCACGCACGACCCGCCGCCCGCAGCCGGAGGGCGGCAGAGCGGTCCCTTGATCGTCACCGAGGACACGGAGCTCCTCGACGACCTGCTGCGCCTGTGCGCGGCGGCCGGCGCCACGCCCGAGGTGCACCACTCGGTGCCCGTGACGCCTGCGACGCCTCCGACGTCGGCGACGCACTCCGCGTCCTCGGCGTCCTCGGCACCCTCGGTGTCCGGGCAGCGGACCGGCTGGGAGGCCGCGCCACTCGTCCTCGTCGGGGACGACGCGGCGCGGCGCGTGCGCGGAGCCGTGCGGAGGCGAGGAGTGGTCCTCGTGGGCCGCGACCAGGACGACTCGGGGGTGTGGCAGCGGGCCGTCGAGATCGGCGCCGACCATGTCCTGATGCTGCCCGACGGCGAGCAGTGGCTGGTCGACCGCATCGCGGACGTGGCCGAGGGCGCCGGCCGTCCGGCGCTCACCGTCGGCGTCATCGGTGGCCGGGGCGGCGCCGGGGCGTCCACGCTGGCCTGCGCGCTCGCCGTCACCTCCGCACGCGAGGGGCTGCGCAGTCTGCTGGTGGACGCCGATCCGCTGGGCGGCGGCCTCGACGTCCTCCTCGGCGGAGAGACAGCCGACGGGCTGAGGTGGCCGGCGTTCGCGGCCTCCCGCGGGCGGGTCGGCGGCGGCGCCCTGGAGGAGTCGCTGCCCGAGCTGCATTCGCTGCGAGTGCTGAGCTGGGACCGGGGCGACTGCGTCGCGGTGCCCCCGCAGGCCGTACGTGCGGTGCTCGCGGCGGCCCGGCGCAGGGGCGGCACGGTCGTCGTCGACCTGCCGCGCCGGATCGACGACGGCGTCGCCGAGGTCCTCGCGCAACTCGACGTCGGCATCCTCGTCGTCCCCGCCGAGCTGCGGGCCGTCGCGGCGGCGGGCCGGGTGGCGGCCGCGGTCGGCATGGTCCTGCGCGACCTGCGAGTCGCGGTACGCGGGCCATACGCCTCCGGACTGGACGACCGCGAGGTGGCCCGGCTGCTCGGCCTCCCCCTGGCCGGCGAAGTGCCGGTCGAGTCGGGACTCCTGCGGGCCGCGGAGAGCAAACGCCCGCCGGGCACGTCCGCCCGCGGCCCGCTGGCGCGCTTCTGCCGGGGGTTCTGGGAGCGCGCACTGGCGGAGACGGCGGGGCGGGGTGAGGGCGGCTGATGAGTGACGTGGCGCAGGGGGTGAGCGAGACGGGCGAGGCGGGCGAGATGAGCCTGGCCAGTACCGGTGAGCACGGAATGACGCCCTTGGCCTTGGCGTGGCGAGGGGCGGGTGCGGCCGACGTGGCGGGGGCGGTGCGTGCGGGGAGCGGTGGAAGGCGGGTTGAGGTGCACGTGACGGTTGCGGGTGAGTCGGGCGGGACTTCTGAGGCGCCCGCGAGGCCGGCCTCCGGAGAGGGCGTGGTCGGCCGAGATTCCGGGACACCCGGTGGACTGACCGCGCGAGTGGCCCCGAGCTGGGCTTCCCGGGCGCCCGGAGGGCCGGCCGCTGGAGGGTCTGTGGGTGGGGCTTCCGGGGCTTCCGGGGCTTCTGGGGCATTCGGGGGGTCGGCTGGAGGGCCTGAGGAGGTTTGGGCTTCTCATCCGTCCGGGCGATTGGGTAGTGGAGCCTCCGCGGGTTCGGTTGCCCGGACCTCTGCGGGACCGGCCCCCGCCGGGGGCACGGGATCGGCTTCCGGGGGAGTCGCCGGGGCGGCCGATGAGCGGTCTTCAGGGCCGCCTTCGGCGTGGGATTCCGGGCGGGTTCAGGGGCGCGTCGAGGAGCGGGTTTCGGGGTGGTCCGCCGGGCCGGCTTCCGGGCGGGGGCAACTTCCGGGCTCCGGTCGGTTGTCAGCGTCGGCCTCCGGGCGGTACCCCGGACCTGCTTCCGGGCGATGGCCAGCGCCAGTCTCCGGGGAGTCCCCCGGACCTGCCTCCGTGAGGTCACCGGCACCAGTCTCCGGACGGTCCCAGGGTCCTGCTTCCGGGAGGTCACCGGCGGCGGCTTCCCAGGGCGGCCCGGGTCCCGCGCCCGGGATGCTCGACGGCGTACGGCGGTGGCTTGCCGAGAGTGGGGCGGAGCCGACGCCCGCCCGTGTGGCGCAGGCTCTGCGGGAGCAGGGGCGGGTGCTCGGGGACGCCGAGATTCTCGGTGCCGCCGAACAACTCAGGTCGGAACTCGTCGGCAGCGGACCACTGGAACCGCTGCTCGCCGACCCGTTGGTGACCGACGTACTGGTGTCCGCTCCGGACCGGGTCTGGGTGGACCGGGGCGGTGGCCTGGCGCTGGCACCGGTCTCCTTCCCCGACGCGGGAGCGGTACGGCGGCTCGCACAGCGCCTCGCCACCGTCGCCGGACGCCGGCTCGACGACGCCCGGCCGTGGGTGGACGCAAGGCTGCCCGACGGCACCCGGCTGCATGCGGTACTGCCACCGGTCGCCGTCGGCTGCACCTGCCTGTCGCTACGGGTCGTACGGCCGCGCGCCTTCACCCTCGACGAACTGGCGGCGGCGGGCACCGTGCCGCCCGGCGGCGACCGCGTGCTGCGCGCGCTGCTGCGGGCCCGGCTGTCCTTCCTCGTCAGCGGCGGTACAGGCAGCGGCAAGACGACGCTGCTCAGCGCCCTGCTCGGGCTCGTCGGGCCGGACGAGCGCATCGTGCTGGCCGAGGACTCGGCGGAACTGCGCCCGGACCATCCGCACGTTGTCCGTCTGGAGACAAGACCCGCCAACCAGGAGGGCGCGGGCCTGGTCACCCTGGAGGACCTGGTGCGGCAGGCGTTGCGCATGCGACCGGACCGACTGGTCGTGGGCGAGGTGCGCGGGCCCGAAGTGGTCCATCTGCTCGCCGCGTTGAACACCGGCCACGAAGGCGGGTGCGGGACGGTGCACGCCAACGCGGCCGCCGACGTGCCGGCGCGGCTGGAGGCACTCGGCACGGCCGCAGGTCTGGATCGCGCGGCCCTGCACAGCCAGCTCGCGGCGGCCCTCTCGGTGGTCCTGCACCTGGTCCGTGACCGTGCGGGACGACGCCGGATCGCCGAGGTGCACGTATTGGAACGGGACCCGTCAGGGCTGGTGCGGACGGTACCAGCGCTGCGATGGGGCACGGAGTCCTTCGTGGCCGAACGCGGCTGGGAGCGGCTGCGGGGGCTGTTGCGCGGTGACGGACTCGAAGGGCGAGTCGTCGGACGGGAGGCGCGGAGGCCCGGAGGTGGCGGGGATGACGGAGGTGACAGGGATGACGGAGGTGGCGGGGATGACGGAGGTGGCGGGGATGACGGGAACGGGTGAGCTGTCGACGGGCGTGGCGCTGGCCTGCCTGGGGGCGGCCGCGTGGCTGGCGGGCGGGTGGCACTCCGGCGTACGGCGGGCGCGACTGGTGCTCGCCGAAGGCCGGACGGGCGGGGCGGTCGGTACCGGGCCGCCCCCGGCCCGCCGGGTGACGGACGAACTGCGGCGCGTCCGCGGCCGGCTGAGGGCCGAGTGGTGGTCACTTGCCGCCGGGGTGGCGCTGGCGCTCCTGGGCCACTCGGTACTGCCGGTCGTCGCGGGGGCGGCCGGAGTGCCGGTGCTACGGCGGACGCGGCTGGCCGGTCGGGCGAGGCAGGCCCGGGAGCATCGGCAGGACGCGGTGATCGCGCTGTGCGGGACGCTCGCCGGCGAGGTGCGGGCGGGGCGTCAGCCGGGCGCGGCGCTGATGTGCGCCGCGCACGACTCCGGGGGACTCGGTGACGCGCAGGCGGCGGTGCTGGCTGCGGCCCGGTTCGGCGGGGACGTCCCCGGGGCGCTTGCGGCGGCGGCCGGGCAACCCGGCGCCGAGGGACTGCGGGCTCTCGCGGCGTGCTGGCGGGTTGCGGTCGACCAGGGCGCGGGACTCGCGGCCGGTCTCGACCGGCTGGAGGGCGCACTGCGCGCCGAGCGGGACCAACGTTCCGACCTGCGCGCACAGTTGGCGGGCGCCCGCGCCACGGCCGTGATACTCGCGGGCCTGCCGGTCCTCGGCCTCCTGCTCGGCGTCGCCCTCGGGTCCGACCCCTTGCACGTGCTGCTGCACACCGGAGCCGGGCTGGGCTGTCTGCTGGCCGGCGGAGTCCTGGAGAGCCTGGGCGTGTGGTGGGTGACGCGGATCGTGCGCGGAGCGGAGGCGGCGTCGTGAACGGTGACCTTGTCCACAGGCTGTGGGCGGTGGCGGGGACACTGCTGGCCGCCGGCTGGCTGGTGCGGCGCTTCGGAGCCGCCCGGCGGGAGCGGGCGGTAAGCAGACGTCTCACCGGACTGCTGACACCCGAGCAGGACCGCCCCGGCCCGCGACGTGCGGAGGTGTTGAGCGCCGCCCGCGGATGGCTGCCACTGGTGGGTACGGCGGTCGCCGGTTGGGCCGTGATCGGCGGTGTCGCCGGAGTCGTGGTGGGGCTGGCGGGTGCTGCCGCACTGTGGCGTTGGAGCGTCCGACGCTCGGCCGCCGGTACGTCGGCAGCGGAGACCGCTGCCGCTGAGGCCGCACGTCAACTGCCCTTGGCGGCCGATCTGCTGGCGGCCTGCATCGCGGCGGGCGCGAGCCCGGTGGCGGCCGCTCGGGCGGTCGGCGATGCCCTGGGCGGGCCGGTCGGACACGCGCTGGGCCGTGGCGCCGCGGAGGTGCGGCTCGGCAGCGAACCGGACGAGGCCTGGCGCGGGTTGGCCGCGATTCGAGGCGCCGGGCCTCTGGCGCGGCTGCTGGAGCGGGCCGACGTGTCCGGCCTGCCGGCGGCGGGCCCGGTCGCCCGACTCGCCGCCCAGGCCCGTGCCGACTGGGCACGCACCACGACGACCCGGGCCCGGCGAGCGGCCGTCATGGTCACCGCGCCGGTGGGGCTGTGCTTTCTGCCCGCGTTCATCGCGGTCGGCGTGCTGCCGGTGGTCATCGGGCTGGCCGGCGGAGTGCTGGGACACGGGTAGGTGACGGCTGACGGATCGGGGACGACGTACCGGCGCGGAGCCGGCGACTGAGTGGCCTACGGACGACTGGCCGACCGGACGACCGGACGACCGGACGACCAAGTGAGCAACAGGATCGAGCCTTACGGGGGTTGCGATGTATCAGGTGGTACGGGCACGGCTGCGTGCCCTGGTGGGCGGAGTACGGACGGCGCTGCTGCGGCAGGTTGTGCGGCGGGACGCTGGAATGGTCACTTCCGAGTACGCGATGGGGATCGTCGCGGCGGTGGCCTTCGCCGTGGTCCTCTACAAAGTCGTGACGAGCGGCACGGTCAGCGCGGAGTTGCAGGGCATCGTGAAGCGGGCACTCGATGCGGAAATGTGAGCGGGCGGCGACCGCGCGGGCCCGCGGTGCCCGCGGACGCCACTCGGACAGAGGATTCGTGACGGCGGAGACGGCCGTGGTGCTTCCGGTGCTGGTGGTCTTCGCTATGGCGCTGGTGTGGGGACTGCTCGTGGTGGCCGCTCAGATCCAGTGCGTGGACGCGGCCCGGACGGGCGCCCGCGCGGCGGCGCGTCAGGATTCGGCCGACGCGGTCGTAAAGGTTGCCCGTGAGGCGGCACCGCGCGGGGCGCGGGTCACCCTCAGCCGCGAGGCGGACCTGGTCCGCGTGGTCGTGGTGGCCGACCCACCGGCTCTGCACGGGCTGCCCTTCGAGGTACGGGAAGAGGCCGTGGCATCGGTCGAGCAGACGGTGGGGGCGGAGCCGTGAGGGGCGGCGCGACGCTCAGGTCGGTAACCGACCGGAGCCCCGGCCCCCGCACAGACACCGGCACCGGGGATGGCCGTCGCCATGCCTTCGCCTCCGACCGGGGGTCGGCCACCGTGTGGAGCGTTGCCGCCATCGCCGTTCTGTGTCTGGTGTTCGGCATCGTGCTGGCCCTGGGGCAGGCGGTCGTCGCCCGGCATCGCGCGGCCGGCGGCGCCGATCTGGCGGCGCTCGCGGCGGCGGACCGCTGGGCACAGGGCGGCACGGCGGCCTGCGCCGGGGCTGAGCGTGTCGCGCGGGCCCAGGGCGCACGATTGGTGCGGTGCGTGCTCACCGGGCAGGTCTCGGACGTGACGGCGGCCTCGGGAAGGGGGCCGTTCGCGGCGGAGGTCCGGGCGAGGGCGGGTCCGGCAACGGAGGCACCGGGGGCCGTGAGTCCGGACCCGGGCGCCCCGGCGACTGCGGACCCGGCGACAGGCGTCCCGTGACGGCGGGTCCGGCAGCCGTCGGCCCGGTGTCAGGCGCTCGACCGGCCGGACCGGGCAGACCCGGCGGCCCGGCCCGGCCCCGCCTACACCACCTCTGCCACATCCGCTGCCCCTGCCACTTCCGCCGTCCCTGCCGCCTCTGCCGCTCCCCGGTTTCCGGCGCCTCCCCCACCTCTTCCGCCTACCCTGCCTACCCCGCCTCCGCGGCTCCCCGCAGCAGCACCGTGAGCAGCCGTACCGCCCCCCGCTTGTGCAGTGGCTCGTTGCCGTTGCCGCACTTGGGGGACTGGATGCAGGACGGGCAGCCGGCGTCGCACTCGCAGGAGGCGATGGCCTCCCGGGTCGCGGTGAGCCATTCGCGAGCCGTGTGGAAGGCGCGCTCGGCGAAGCCCGCGCCGCCGGGGTGGCCGTCGTACACGAAGACCGTCGGCAGCAGCGTGTCCGGGTGCAGGGGCACCGACACGCCGCCGATGTCCCAGCGGTCGCAGGTCGCGAACAGGGGCAGCATGCCGATCGAGGCGTGCTCGGCGGCGTGCAGGGCCCCGCCGAGGATCTCCGGGTTGATCCGGGCCGCGTCCAGTTGGTCCTCGGTGACCGTCCACCACACCGCACGCGTCCGCAGCGTCCGGGGAGGGAGGTCGAGCTTCGACTCGCCCAGGACTTCGCCGGTGATCAGGCGCCGGCGCAGGAAGGAGACCACTTGGTTGGTGACCTCGACGGAGCCGTAACACAGGCGTCCGTCGCCCCAGGGGACCTCGATGTCCGTCTCCAGGACCGAGATCGCCGTCGTGTCGCGAGCCACCGTCGAGTAGGCGGGGGTGGCCTGCTCGACCAGCGCGACGGAGTCCTCCAGGTCGAGGGAGCGGACGAGGTAGGTGCGTCCCTGGTGGAGGTGCACGGCGCCCTCGTGGACGCTCGTGTGGGCGGCGCCGGCGTCCACCGTGCCCAGCAGCCGCCCCGTACCGGTCTCGACGACCTGGACCGGACGTCCGCCCTCCCCGCGGATGTCCGTGAGGTCGGCGGCCCGCTCACGGCGCGTCCAGTGCCAGGCCCGGGTCCGCCGGCGCAGCAGCTTCGCCGCCTCCAGTTGGGGCAGCAGTTCCTCGCAGGCGGGGCCGAAGAGCTTCAGGTCCTCCTCGGTCAGGGGCAGCTCGGCCGCCGCGGCGCACAGGTGCGGGGCGAGGACGTACGGGTTGTCGGGGTCGAGGACCGTGGACTCCACCGGCTGGTCGAACAGCGCCTCCGGGTGGTGGACGAGGAAGGTGTCCAGTGGGTCGTCACGGGCGACCAGTACGGCCAGCGCCCCCTGCCCGGAGCGCCCCGCCCGGCCCGCCTGCTGCCACAGGGACGCCCGGGTGCCCGGATACCCGGCGATCACGACGGCGTCCAGGCCGGAGATGTCGAGGCCGAGCTCGAGGGCGTTGGTCGCCGCGAGGCCGAGGAGTTCGCCGGAGTGCAGGGCGCGTTCCAGGGCGCGGCGCTCCTCGGGGAGGTAGCCGCCACGGTACGCCGCCACGCGCCGGACCAGGGAACGGTCGACCTCGGCCAGGCGTTCCTGGGCGATCACCGAGATCAGTTCCGCGCCACGCCGGGAGCGAACGAAGGTGATCGATCGCATGCCCTGCACGGTGAGGTCGGTGAGCAGGTCGGCCGCCTCGGCGGTGGCCGTACGGCGGACCGGTGCGCCCTTCTCGCCCTCCAGTTCGGTCAGGGGCGGCTCCCAGAGGGCGAACACCAGTTCACCGCGGGGTGACGCGTCGTCGGCGACCTCGACCACCGGCACTCCGGTGAGCCTGCGGGCCGCCACCGAGGGCTCGGCGGCGGTGGCGGAGGCGAGCAGAAACACGGGCGACGCGCCGTAGCGGGCACACAGTCTGCGCAGTCTGCGCAGCACCTGGGCGACGTGGGAGCCGAAGACGCCGCGGTAGGTGTGGCATTCGTCGATGACGACGTACTTCAGCGACTTCAGGAAGGAGGACCAGCGGGAGTGGGAGGGCAGGATGCCGCGGTGCAGCATGTCCGGGTTGGTCAGGACGTAGGTGCCGTACTGGCGGATCCACTCGCGTTCCTCGAACGGTGTGTCGCCGTCGTACACCGCGGTCCGCACGGAGGTGCCGAGAGGTTGTGAAAGTTCCTTCACGGAACGGCACTGGTCGGCGGCGAGCGCCTTGGTCGGAGCGAGGTAGAGGGCGGTGGCGCCACGCCCGTTCGGGGCCTCGGAACCGTCCAGGAGCGTCGACAGCACCGGCACCAGGTAGGCCAGCGACTTGCCGGACGCGGTGCCCGTGGCGACGACCACCGAGTCGCCGTCCAGGGCGTGCTCGGCCGCGCGCGCCTGGTGGGCCCAGGGGTGTTCGATGCCCGCGGCCTGCACCGCGGCGACGATCTCCGGCCGAATCCGGTCCGGCCAGACGGCATGACGGCCCGCACGCGGGGGCAAGTGCTCCGTATGAGTGATGCGCGCAGCCCGGCTCGGTCCCGCGGCGAGCCGGTCCAGGAGCATGCCCGGTTCCGGCCGGGAGCCGGGCTCCGCCGGGGGAAGATCGGGTCGGTGATTCTTGGCCATCGGCACCGAGTCTGTCACTGGCGTGACGGACAATGGGACCAAGGCGTCGTGCACGCCTGCCGGTAAGTGATTGAATGCCATCGCGGCTGGCGAACCGTCCTGGGGGCTTCAAGCCGAGGTGTCCCGAAGGGCGACCGCTCGATAGCAAGGTGCTGGAGGATCCGTGGACCTGTCCCTGTCGACCCGTACCGTCGGCGATCGTACGGTCGTCGAGGTCGGTGGCGAAATTGACGTATATACCGCGCCCAAGCTGCGTGAGCAGCTGGTCGAGCTCGTGAACGACGGGAGTTTCCACCTCGTCGTCGACATGGAGGGCGTGGACTTCCTCGACTCCACAGGGCTCGGCGTGCTGGTCGGCGGACTGAAGCGGGTGCGTGCCCATGAGGGCTCGCTGCGCCTGGTCTGCAACCAGGAGCGCATTCTCAAGATCTTCCGTATCACCGGCCTCACCAAGGTGTTCCCCATTCACACCTCGGTCGAGGAAGCGGTGGCGGCCACCGACTGACGACCGGTTCCGGGCCCCTGAGGCCCGGGACAGCAACAGAACGAGGGGGGTCCGGGCTGTCGGCGGCCCGGACTCTCGAAAGCACGCCCGTAGTCCGAGGGGGATGCATGGCCACCGTCGAACTCCGCTTCAGCGCGCTGCCCGAGCACGTCCGCACCGCCCGTCTGGTGGCGGCTGCGGTGGCACGCAGGGCCGGAGTGGACGAGGCCGTCCTCGACGAGGTCAGGCTCGCCGTCGGCGAGGCCTGCACCCGGGCTGTGGGCCTGCATCAGCACGTCGGCATCACGGCGCCGGTCACGGTGTCGCTGATCGAGGAGGAGAAGCAGTTCTCCATCGAGGTCGGTGACGAGGCGCCGCACGCGGTCCCCGGGGTCAAGGCCTCGGGCGACCGTGCCGAAGATCTGGAGGTGGAGGAGGACCAGATGGGCCTCGCGGTCATCAGCGGGCTCGTCGACGACGTGGAGGTCACGGCCGGTGAGGGCGGCGGACTGATCCGCATGACCTGGCCGACCGCTCCGGCGGTGCTGCCGCCGGTCTGACAGCCGCGTCACCTGCGTCACCCGCTTCAACGCATCACCGCTTCACCGCTTCACCGCTTCACCGCTTCACCCGAAGGGCCCTACCTCGTAGGGCCCTTCGCCATGTGCGGAAGGTGAGGGCCGCGCATACAGTGAGAAAATCGCGAAAAGGATCACGCTATTAATGCCGGAAGGGCATTACTACTCCTGGTCCCCTTGCGGTTGACAGGTCAATTCCTTTTGTCGTGCACTGTTTTGATCAGCTTCCGGTACCTACAATCCCGTCCACATCTTGAGCTCAGCCCAAGCGTCAAGGAGGACGAATGGCGGAGCTTTCCACCCCTCATCAGTTGGGCCCCCACCAGTTGGGCGATCCCTCGACCGTCGCAGCCGCCGTGCTGACCGACTCGAACCGCGCCCTGGTCGCGGTCATCGCGGTCGTCGCGCTGGCCGCGCTGGTGCTCGCGGGAGTCCTGGTACGCCAGGTGCTCGCGGCGGGCGAGGGAACCGACAGCATGAAGAAGATCGCGGCGGCCGTACAGGAAGGCGCGAACGCCTATCTGGCCCGGCAGCTTCGCACGCTCGGCGTATTCGCCGTCGTCGTGTTCTTTCTGCTCATGCTGCTGCCCGCGGACGACTGGAATCAACGTGCCGGACGTTCGATCTTCTTCCTGATCGGCGCGGCGTTCTCGGCGGCCACCGGCTATATCGGCATGTGGCTGGCCGTACGCAGCAACGTGCGCGTCGCCGCGGCGGCGCGGGAAGCGACACCGGCCCCCGGCGAACCGGAAAAGGATCTCACTCTCGTCTCGCACAAAGCGACGAAGATCGCGTTTCGTACGGGCGGCGTGGTCGGCATGTTCACGGTGGGGCTCGGCCTGCTGGGCGCCTGCTGCGTGGTGCTGGTCTACGCGGCCGACGCGCCGAAGGTCCTGGAGGGCTTCGGTCTCGGTGCCGCGCTGATCGCGATGTTCATGCGGGTCGGCGGCGGCATCTTCACCAAGGCCGCCGACGTCGGCGCCGACCTGGTCGGCAAGGTCGAGCAGGGCATTCCGGAGGACGATCCGCGCAATGCCGCGACCATCGCCGACAACGTGGGCGACAACGTCGGCGACTGCGCGGGCATGGCCGCGGACCTCTTCGAGTCGTACGCCGTCACCCTGGTGGCGGCGCTGATCCTCGGCAAAGTGGCCTTCGGCGATGCCGGACTGGCGTTCCCCCTGCTGGTCCCGGCCATCGGCGTGCTCACCGCCATGATCGGCATCTTCGCGGTGGCGCCGAGGCGGTCCGACCGCAGCGGCATGAGCGCGATCAACCGGGGATTCTTCATCTCCGCGGTGATCTCGCTGGTGCTGGTGGCGGTGGCCGTCTTCGTCTACCTGCCCGGGAAGTACTCGGAGCTGGACGGCGTCACCGACGCGGCGATCGCCGGCCGGGAGGGCGACCCGCGCGTCCTCGCGCTCGTCGCGGTGGCGATCGGCATCGTGCTCGCCGCCCTGATCCAGCAGCTCACCGGCTACTTCACGGAGACCACCCGGCGCCCCGTCAAGGACATCGGCAAGACCTCGCTCACGGGTCCCGCCACCGTCGTGCTCGCCGGAATCTCGCTCGGTCTCGAATCCGCCGTCTACACCGCTCTGTTGATCGGACTCGGCGTCTACGGGGCCTTCCTGCTCGGCGGTACGTCGATCATGCTGGCGCTGTTCGCGGTGGCGCTGGCCGGCACCGGCCTGCTCACCACGGTGGGCGTCATCGTCGCGATGGACACCTTCGGGCCGGTCTCCGACAACGCGCAGGGCATCGCCGAGATGTCCGGCGACGTCGAGGGCGCCGGCGCCCAGGTGCTCACCGACCTGGACGCGGTCGGCAACACCACCAAGGCCATCACCAAGGGCATCGCCATCGCCACCGCCGTCCTCGCGGCGGCGGCCCTGTTCGGGTCGTACCGCGACGCCATCACCACCGGCGCGGCGGACGTGGGCGAGAAACTCAGCGGCGAGGGCGCGCCGATGAGCCTGATGATGGACATCTCGCAGCCCAACAACCTCGTCGGGCTCATCGCCGGCGCGGCGGTCGTCTTCCTCTTCTCGGGGCTGGCGATCAACGCGGTGTCGCGGTCGGCGGGCGCCGTGGTCTTCGAGGTGCGGCGGCAGTTCCGGGAGAAACCCGGGATCATGGACTACAGCGAGAAACCCGAGTACGGCAAGGTCGTCGACATCTGTACGAGGGACGCCCTGCGGGAACTCGCCACGCCCGGGCTGCTCGCCGTGCTGGCACCCATCTTCATCGGGTTCACGCTCGGCGTGGGCGCGCTCGGCGCGTTCCTGGCGGGCGCGATCGGCGCGGGCACGCTGATGGCGGTGTTCCTCGCCAACTCCGGTGGCGCCTGGGACAATGCCAAGAAACTCGTCGAGGACGGCCACCACGGCGGCAAGGGCAGTGAGGCCCACGCCGCGACCGTCATCGGCGACACCGTCGGCGACCCCTTCAAGGACACCGCCGGACCGGCGATCAACCCGCTGCTGAAGGTCATGAACCTGGTGGCGCTGCTCATCGCGCCTGCGGTCATCAAGTTCTCCTACGGCCCCGACAAGAGCATCGGCGTACGGGTGCTGATCGCCGTCGTCGCGTTCGTCGTCATCGCTGCGGCGGTCTACGTGTCCAAGCGGCGCGGCATCGCCATGGGTGACGAAGACAACTCCGACCAGGAACCCAAGTCGGCCGATCCGGCGGTGGTTTCGTAGAATCCCACCGCGCAGCGTCCTACGAGGGCAGCTCAAAGGACGGGCGGACGGCGCGTGTTGACGCGTCGTCCGCCCGTTTCGCGCGTACAAGCGCCCCTCACCGTGAGCCTTCTCTCTCTTGGTGCAAATGGCTTCAATACGGTCTTAACGGATGTTCGTCCGGCGGATGTCCCCCATCCGGCGTGTATGTTCCGGGGCCGAGAGCCATGGAAGGGGCCAATCCGGTGAACAAGAAGCTCGCGGCCGCACTGTCCGGCGGTGCGGTACTGGCACTGGCGCTGACGGGATGCGGCGGCAGCGACGACAACGAGAAGCTGGACGCCTGGGCGAAGCAGGTCTGCGAGGGGGTGCAGCCGCAGGCCAAGAAGATTGCGGCGGCCAACTCGGCGATCCAGAAGGAGACCTCGGACAACAGCACGCCTGCGGAGGTCCAGAAGACCGACGCCAAGGCCTTCCAGGACATGTCCGACGCCTACAAGGCGATGGGCGCCACCGTCCAGAAGGCCGGTGCTCCCGATGTCGACGACGGCGAGAAGAAGCAGAAGGACGCGGTCAAGGAGCTGAACGGCCTCTCCACCTCCTACGCCTCCCTGCGCGAGCAGGTGGAGGACCTCGACACCAAGGACCAGGCGAAGTTCGCCGACGGCCTCAAGGACATCGCCACCGAGCTGAACAAACTCAGCAAGAGCGGCAGCGACGCGCTCAAGACCCTGGAGGAGGGCGACGTCGGCAAGGCGATGGCCGAGCAGCCGAGCTGCAAGTCGGCCACCCCGTCGGCGTCGACGGCCAAGAGCTGACGCCGACGGCCAAGAGCTGACGTCGACGGCCAAGGGCTGACCGGTCCTGGTCGGTCCGGCCACGAGCTGACCGGGCCGATCAGGAACCGGCGTCCGCTGCGGAGGCGCGGGGCGGGGTGCGGGCCACAATGGAGGTGTGAGTAACGCCAGCCTGTCCCCCCTGCCCTCCGCCGACCACCCCGACGTCACCGCCCGGCTGCGGGGCGCCCTGCTCGGGGCGTCCTTCACCGCCGACGGACTGCTGGAGCTGCTCGGCGCCCCCGCCTACGCGGCGCTGTCGCGCAGCGAGACCGTGCCCGCGCTCCGGGCGACCCGCGGCGACACGCCGCTCGAACTGCTCGTCCGGCTGTTCCTGCTCCAGCAACCCGTCCTCCACGCGCGCGTGGACGACGTTCTGCCCGTCGACGCCTGCCTGGAGAGCGGGTGGCTCGTCCGCGCGGGCGACGAGGTGGCGGCCACCGTGGACGTACGTCCCTACGGAGGGCCCGGCGGCGAGGACTGGTTCATCGTCTCCGACCTGGGCTGCGCGGTCGGCGGCGCCGGTGGCATCGGCAGCCACGCCGAGGGCGTCGTCCTCGGCGTGGGCGGCGCCTCCACGACCCTCGCGGGCCTCACCGTCCGTACGCCCGTCTCCGCGGCCCTCGACCTCGGCACCGGCTCCGGCATCCAGGCGCTGCACGCCGCCGCGCACGCCACGCGCGTGACGGCCACCGACGTCAACCCGCGCGCGCTGCACATCACCGCGCTCACGCTCGCCCTGTCGGGGGCACCGGCCGCCGAACTGCGCGAGGGCTCCCTCTACGAGCCGGTCCACGACGACGAGACGTACGACCTGATCGTCTCCAACCCGCCCTTCGTGATCTCACCGGGCGCCCGCCTCACCTACCGCGACGGCGGGATGGGCGGGGACGATCTGTGCCGCTCGCTCGTTCAGCAGACGGGGGAGCGCCTGAACGAGGGCGGGTTCGCGCACTTCCTCGCCAACTGGCAGCACGTGGAGGGGGAGGACTGGACGGACCGGCTGCGCTCCTGGGTGCCGCGCGGCTGCGACGCCTGGATCGTGCAGCGCGAGGTGCAGGACGTCACGCAGTACGCCGAGCTGTGGCTGAGGGACGCGGGCGACCACCGCGGCGACCCGGCCGAGTACCAGGCGCGGTACGACGCGTGGCTGGACGAGTTCGAGGCACGCAAGGTCAGGGCCGTCGGCTTCGGCTGGATCACCCTGCGCCGGACCGGGGCCGCCGAGCCCTCGGTCATCGCCGAGGAATGGCCGCACCCGATCGAGCAGCCGCTCGGCGAGACCGTGCGCACGCACTTCGACCGCGTCGACTACCTGCGCGCCCACGACGACGCGGCCCTCCTCGAAGCGCACTTCACGCTGGCCGGCGAGGTCGTCCAGGAACAGGTCGGGCTGCCCGGCGCCGAGGACCCGGAGTACGTCGTCCTGCGCCAGAACCGCGGCATGCGCCGGGCCACCCGGGTCGACACGGTCGGCGCCGGCTTCGCCGGGGTCTGTGACGGCACCATGAGCGCCGGCCGCATCCTGGACGCCATCGCCCAGCTCGTGGGCGAGGACCCGGTGGCCCTGCGCGACCGCACGCCCGCCCAGATCCGGCTGCTGGTGGAGCAGGGCTTCCTCGAACCGGCGTAGGAGGCCGGCGTAGGAGGCCGACGCGGGAGACCGGCACAGAGCCGCCGCAGACCGGCACAGAAGCCGCAGACCGCCGAAGAAGACCGCCGCAGAAAGCCGCCGTAGAAAATCGGCGTGGCAGCGCGTCGTCGGTCCGCGCCGCCCGGCACCCGTCGCCGTACGGGAAGAACGAGCCGGGCGCGCGGGACCGGTGATCCGTCGGCTCCCCGTTCACCTCGGGTTCGCCTGGCCGCCGCCCGTGCGTGACAGCCTCCCGGAGACTGGACAGTCGCGAGCTGGAAAAGGGGCACGGGGACCATGGAGAGCGGACCGGCGATCTTCGCGGGATTGGTGTTCGCCCTGTTCGGGGCCGGTCTGCTGGTGTGGACCACGACGCGCGTACGGCACGGCCGGCCCGTCGCGCACGGTGTGAGCCCCGTCGCATCGGCGGCCGTCGCGAGCGTCGCCGCCGTGGTCGCGCTGGCCCTCGGCGCATGGTGCCTGACGCGCGTGTGAGAGGCCTGTTCCGGCCCCTGCCCGAGGCGGTGCCCGAGTAATCGGGGGATCGCGCTCCGGATGCACGCGTCGGGACGGGTGAGCACTCCGGGCGGCAGGAACCGGGTTCGTCGGGTTACCGTTCGAGTGGCCGTTGCGGGCTTTTCCCGTTTGACACGGGGGCGGGAGGTACCGTCACACTCCGCAGCGTCACGACCGAAATGCAGCACGACCCGACCCCGGGACCACGGCCTGGGGAGGCCCAGCGTCGACCGGAGAGAAGAGCGAAGTTGTCCCCGACCAGCGAGACCGCGAAGGGCGGCCGCCGACTCGTCATCGTCGAGTCGCCTGCCAAGGCGAAGACGATCAAGGGCTATCTCGGCCCTGGCTACGTCGTCGAGGCGAGCGTCGGGCATATTCGCGACCTTCCCAGCGGCGCCGCCGAGGTGCCGGAGAAGTACACCGGTGAGGTCCGCCGCCTCGGCGTGGACGTCGAACACGACTTCCAGCCGATCTATGTGGTCAACGCCGACAAGAAGGCACAGGTCAAGAAGCTCAAGGACCTGCTGAAGGACTCCGACGAACTCTTCCTCGCCACCGATGAGGACCGCGAGGGCGAGGCCATCGCCTGGCACCTCCAGGAAGTCCTCAAGCCGAAGATCCCGGTCAAGCGCATGGTGTTCCACGAGATCACCAAGGACGCGATCCGGGCCGCCGTCGCCAACCCGCGCGAGCTCAACCAGAAGCTCGTCGACGCCCAGGAGACCCGCCGCATCCTCGACCGCCTCTACGGCTACGAGGTCTCGCCGGTCCTGTGGAAGAAGGTCATGCCGAAGCTGTCGGCGGGCCGTGTCCAGTCCGTCGCCACGCGCCTCGTGGTCGAGCGGGAACGCGAGCGCATGGCGTTCCGTTCCGCCGAGTACTGGGACCTGACCGGCACCTTCGCGACCGGCCGCGCGGGGGACGTCTCCGACCCGTCGTCGCTGGTCGCCCGCCTCCAGACCGTCGACGGCCGGCGCGTCGCGCAGGGCCGCGACTTCGACTCCCTGGGGCAGATCAAGAGCGCGAACACCCTCCACCTCGACGAGGCGAACGCCCGCGCGCTCGCCGCCGCCCTGGAGAACACGCGCTTCGCCGTCCGCTCCGTCGAGTCCAAGCCGTACCGCCGCTCGCCGTACGCCCCGTTCCGTACGACGACGCTCCAGCAGGAGGCGAGCCGCAAGCTCGGCTTCGGCGCCAAGTCGACCATGCAGGTCGCCCAGAAGCTGTACGAGAACGGCTACATCACCTACATGCGTACGGACTCGACGACCCTGAGCGACACGGCGATCACCGCCGCCCGCGCCCAGGTGACGCAGTTGTACGGCGCCGACTACCTCCCGGACCGGCCGCGGACGTACGCCGGCAAGGTCAAGAACGCGCAGGAGGCGCACGAGGCGATCCGTCCCTCGGGCGACCGCTTCCGCACGCCCGCCGAGACCGGGCTGACCGGCGACCAGTTCAAGCTCTACGAGCTGATCTGGAAGCGGACCGTCGCCTCCCAGATGAAGGACGCGACCGGCAACAGCATCACGGTGAAGATCGGCGGCGCCGCCTCCGACGGCCGGGACGTCGAGTTCAGCGCCTCCGGCAAGACCATCACCTTCCACGGCTTCCTCAAGGCCTACGTCGAGGGCGCGGACGACCCGAACGCCGAGCTGGATGACCGCGAGCGCCGCCTGCCGCAGGTCGCCCAGGGCGACGCGCTGACGGCCCAGGAGATCACGGTCGACGGCCACGCCACCAAGCCCCCGGCCCGCTACACCGAGGCGTCGCTGGTCAAGGAGCTGGAAGAGCGCGAGATCGGCCGCCCGTCGACGTACGCGTCGATCATCGGCACCATCCTGGACCGCGGCTACGTCTTCAAGAAGGGCACGGCGCTCGTCCCGTCCTTCCTGTCCTTCGCCGTGGTCAACCTCCTGGAGAAGCACTTCGGGCGGCTCGTCGACTACGACTTCACCGCCAGGATGGAGGACGACCTCGACGCCATCGCCCGCGGCGAGGCCCAGGCGGTGCCGTGGCTGCGGCGCTTCTACTTCGGTGAGGGCGAGGGCGAGGGTGCCGGCCACGGCGGCGCCGCCGACGCGGGCAACGGCGACGGGGACCACCTCGGCGGCCTCAAGGAACTGGTGACCGACCTCGGCGCGATCGACGCGCGCGAGGTGTCGTCCTTCCCCGTCGGCAACGACGTCGTGCTGCGCGTCGGACGCTACGGCCCCTACGTCGAGCGCGGCGAGAGGGACTCCGAGAACCACCAGCGCGCCGACGTCCCCGAGGACCTGGCACCGGACGAGCTGACCGTGGAGCTTGCGGAGGAACTGCTCGCCAAGCCGAGCGGCGACTTCGAGCTGGGCCCCGACCCGGCGACCGGCCACGCCATCGTCGCCAAGGACGGCCGCTACGGCCCCTACGTCACCGAGGTGCTCCCCGAGGGCACCCCGAAGACCGGCAAGAACGCCGTGAAGCCGCGGACGGCCTCGCTGTTCAAGTCGATGTCGCTGGACACGGTGACGCTGGACGACGCCCTCAAGCTGATGTCGCTGCCGCGCATCGTCGGCGCCGACGCGGAGGGCGTCGACATCACCGCGCAGAACGGCCGCTACGGCCCGTACCTGAAGAAGGGCACGGACTCGCGGTCCCTCCAGGCCGAGGAGCAGCTCTTCACGATCACGCTGGAGGAGGCGCTGGCGATCTACGCCCAGCCCAAGCAGCGTGGCCGGGCCGCGGCCAAGCCGCCGCTGAAGGAACTGGGCACCGACCCGGTCAGCGAGAAGCCGGTCGTGGTCAAGGACGGCCGCTTCGGCCCGTACGTCACCGACGGCGAGACCAACGCGACCCTGCGCTCCGGCGACAGCGTCGAGGAGATCACGCCGGAGCGGGGCTACGAGCTGCTCGCCGAGAAGCGCGCCAAGGGGCCCGCCAAGAAGACGGCGAAGAAGACGGCCGCGAAGAAGGCCCCGGCCAAGAAGGCGACGGCGAAGAAGACCGCCGCCAAGACCGCCGCCAAGAAGACGACCGCCAAGACCGCGACCAAGACCGCGGTCAAGAAGACGGCGACCAAGACGGCGACCAAGACGGCCACCAAGAAGACGACCGCCTCCGAGGCGGCGTCGGAGGACTGAGCCCGGCTCAGAAACTTCGCGAAACGAACGCCCCGGCATCATTTCGGTGTCGGGGCGTGCGTACGTTCGGCCGGGCACGCCGGACTGTCGGTGACGACCGATAGGCTGAACGCATGACGCGAGCCGAGCAACCAACGGCCCCTCACCCCGCCCCGGACGACGCTCTGGTCGCGGACTCCCGCGAGCGCGCCGTCCGCGCCCTGCTGCGACGTCCGCAGCTAAGGCGTTTGTGGAGCGCACAGCTCGTGGGGGGTGTCGGCGACATCCTCGCCCTCCTGGTGCTGGTCCTCCTCGCCGTGCAGGCCGCGATCGCCGCGGGCTCGTTCGGCGGGGGCTACCGGGGCGTGGCGTTCGCAGTGGCGACCGTTTTCGGCGTACGCATCCTGGCGACGCTGCTCTTCGGCGCCGTACTGCTCGGGCCCCTCACCTCCCTCACCTCGCAGGACGGTCCGCTCGACCGCCGCTGGACCATGGTCGGCGCCGACGGTCTGCGGGCCGCGCTGCTCATCGTGGCGCCGCTGTGGATCGACTGGACGCCCGACGACGCCCTCGCCGTCCTCCTGGTGACCGTCTTCGTCACCGGGGTCGCCGAGCGCTTCTGGACGGTGTGCCGGGAGAGCGCGGCCCCCGCGCTGCTGCCTGCGCCGCCCCTGGAGGGCGCGACGGTACGACCGCTGCCCGACCACATGGACGCCCTGCGCCGCCTGTCGCTGCGCACGGGCTTCGTGGCGATCCCGCTGGCCGGGGCGGCGCTGGTCGTCGCGGGGCTGCTGAACAACCTGCTGGGCTCCGGCATCGACTGGTTCGCCGAGCACCAGGCGGCGCTCGGTTCGTACGTGGCGGCCGGACTGTTCGCCGCGTCCCTGTCCGTGGTGGCCTTCCTGGAGCTGCCCGGCGTGCGCACCCCGCGCGCGCGCTCGCCCCTGGAGGGCATGCGCCGCCCGAAGAGCGGCACCGGTGTCGACAAGGGCCGCACCGCGGTGCTCCCGCTCCTGGTGTTCGCCTGCGCCGCGGTCGCCGCGGTGGTGGCGGCCACGGTCGCCGTGGCGGTGCTGCACGCCAAGGACCTGGGCGGCGGCCCCGTGCTGTACGGGCTGATGGTGGGCGCGCTGACCGGCGGCGTCGTCGTCGGCATCCGCACGGCCCCCGCCCTGCTGCCCTCCCTGTCCCGCCGGCGACTGCTCGCACTGGCGATCGCCTTCGTCGGCGTCGCCCTGCTGGCCGCCGGGCTCGTCCCGGACGACACCACCGTGCTGCTGCTCCTCGCGCTGGCCGGCGTCGGCGCGGGCGTGGCCGCGAACACCGGGCACGCGCTGCTCGACCAGGAGAGCGAGGACCACCGCCGGGCCCGCACGACCGAGCACCTGCACGCGGTCGTCCGGGTCTACGTGGCGCTCGGCGCGGTCGTCGCGCCCGTGCTGGCCGCGGCGATCGGACCGCACCGGCTGGAGAACGGCAAGTTCGTCTTCGCCCACGGCGGCGCCGCGTTCGTCCTGATGCTGCTCGGCGCGCTGCTGCTGCCGCTGGCCGCGCTGGTGCTGGCCAAGGTCGACGACCGCTCCGGCGTGCCGTTGCGGCACGACCTGCGGGACGCGCTGCTCGGCGGCGACGACCCGGTGCCGACGCCCGCCACCGGCGGCTTCTTCATCGCCCTGGAGGGCGGCGACGGCGCCGGCAAGTCCACCCAGGCCGAGGCACTCGCGGAGTGGATCCGGGGCAAGGGACACGAGGTCGTGCTGACGCGCGAGCCCGGGGCGACCCCGGTGGGCAAGCGCCTGCGCTCCATCCTGCTGGACGTCTCGAGCGCCGGTCTGTCGCACCGCGCGGAGGCGCTGCTGTACGCCGCCGACCGCGCGGAGCACGTCGACACCGTGGTCCGGCCCGCCCTTGAGCGCGGTGCCGTGGTCGTCTCCGACCGCTACATCGACTCCTCGGTGGCCTACCAGGGGGCGGGACGCGACCTGTCGCCCACCGAGATCGCCCGCATCAACCGCTGGGCCACCAACGGGCTCGTACCGCATCTGACCGTCCTGCTGGACGTCGCGCCCGAGACGGCGCGCGAGCGGTTCACCGAGGCTCCGGACCGGCTGGAGTCGGAGCCCGCCGAGTTCCACGCGCGCGTGCGCTCCGGTTTCCTCACCCTGGCCGCCGCCGACCCCGGTCGCTACCTCGTCGTGGACGCGGGCCAGGAGCCCGAGGCCGTCACCACCGTCGTACGCCACCGGCTCGACCAGGTGCTGCCGCTGTCCGAGGCCGAGATCAAGGCCCAGGAGGAGGCGCGCCGCAAGGCCGAGGAGGAAGCCCGCCGCAAGGCCGAGGAAGAGGCCGCGCGCAAGGCCGAGGAGGAGCGCCTGGAGCGCGAGCGCCTCGAGGAGGAGGCGCGGGTGCGCGCCGAGGAGGAGGAGCGCAAGCGGCGCGAGCTGGAGGAGGCGCAGCGGCGCGAGGCCGAGCGCCAGGCCGAGGAGGCCCGGCGGCGGGCCGAGGAAGCGCGGCGGAAGGCCGAGGAGGAGCGGGTACGGCTCCTCGCGGAGGAGAAGGCGCGGGCCGAGGAGGAGGCGCGGCTGCGGGCCCAGGAGGAGCGGCGCCGCAAGCAGGCCGAGGAGGAGGAGCGGCTGCGCGCCGAGGCCGAGGCCCGGCGGCTGGAGAAGCAGCGCAAGGCCGAGGAGGCCCTGATGCGGGCCGAGCAGGCACGCCGGGCGGCGGAGCAGGCGGCGGCCGCGGCCGCGGTCGGTCCCAAGTCGGCGGCCCCCGCGGCGGCGGACACCCCCCGGCCGAAGCCGGCCGCTTCGCCCCCCTCCGACGCGGCGACCGTGCCGACGCCGGTCGTGACCCCGACGAACGCCTCCGGCGGCCCCGTGGAGGACACGGCGGTACTGCGGCCGGTGCGGGACACCAGGGACGACGACCGTGCCGGCGCCGGGGACGACACCCGGGGCGGGCATGGCGACGGCGGCCGGGCGCCAGGGGTGTCCGAGTCCGGGTCCGAGTCCGAGTCCGAGGTGACGACCGAGCTGCCCGTGCCGCAGGTGCCGTCCGGCGCCACGGACGAGACGGCCGTGCTGCCGGCGGTGGAGCCGAGGGACGCCGACGAGACGGCGGTGCTGCCGCCCGTGACGCCGGGAGCCACCGACGAGACGGCGGTGCTGCCGCCCGTACGCGGGGACGACCCCGCCGACCGTGTCCCACCGGGCTACTTCCGGGAGGACGGCCCGGCCGCCGGTGCCGACCGGACCGGGGAACCGCAGGACACCACGCGCGAGCTGCCCCAGATCGACCCGGACCGGGCCCCGTCCCGCAGGCGCCGTTCCGACTGGGCCGAGGAGACCCCGCTGGACGACCTGCCGACGCTGGCGGACGAGCTGCTCGGACCGCACGACGAGGACGACGACGGCCGGAACGACGACGGCCGGAACGACGACGGCCGCGGGGGACCCGGCGGCGAGGGCGGCCGTCGGGGCAAGGGCCGGGGACGACGCTGAGGAGCGGGGACGCCCGGGGCCCGTGCCCCGGGCGTCCCCGCCGCGTTGTCAGTGCCGCCCCGCACAATGGAGGACGCGGCGCCGATCGGGGCGGCGCGCAGTGCGACGGCGGGACGTGACGGAAGGACGGCGTGACCCATGACCGTGTGGGACGACCTCGTCGGGCAGGAGAAGGTGAGCGAGCAGCTCGCCGCCGCTGCCCGGGACGCCGACGCCTTCGTCACCGCCGCCGCGGCGGCGGGCCCCCTCCCGGACTCGTCGAGCATGACGCACGCCTGGCTGTTCACCGGCCCGCCCGGCGCCGGGGTGACACAGACGGCGCGGGCCTTCGCCGCCGCACTCCAGTGCGTGAGCCCCGACCGGGCACTCGGCGGCGTCCCCGGCTGCGGCTTCTGCGACGGATGCCACACGGCGCTCGTCGGCACCCACGCGGACGTCAGCACGGTGGCCGCCGTGGGCGCCGAGATCCTCGTGAGGGACATGCGGGACACCGTCCGCAAGTCGTTCACCTCGCCGGCGACCGGCCGCTGGCAGATCATCCTCGTCGAGGACGCCGAGCGGCTGAACGAGAAGTCGGCCAACGCCGTCCTCAAGGCCGTCGAGGAGCCCGCCCTCCGTACGGTCTGGATGCTGTGCGCCCCGTCCATCGAGGACGTCCTGCCCACGATCCGCTCCCGCTGCCGCCACCTGAACCTGCGCACACCCTCGGTCGAGGCCGTCGCCGACATGCTCGTACGCCGTGAGGGCATCGAGCCGGACGTCGCCGCCGCCGCGGCCCGCGCCACCCAGGGCCACGTCGACCACGCCCGCCGGCTGGCCACCGACCCGGCCGCCCGCAACCGCCGCGCCGCCGTGCTGAAGCTGCCCCTGCGTGTCGAGGACGTCGGCGGCGCGCTCAGGGCGGCCCAGGAGCTGGTGGACGCGGCGGCGGAGGACGCCAAGCAGCTCGCCGAGGGGATCGACGTCAAGGAGGCCGACGAGCTGAAGGCGGCCCTGGGCGCGGCCCAGGGCGGCCGGCTGCCGCGGGGCACGGCGGGTGTGATGAAGGACCTGGAGGACAAGCAGAAGCGCCGCAGAACGCGCACGCAGCGTGACAGCCTCGACCTCGCCCTGACCGACCTCACCGCCTTCTACCGCGATGTCCTCGCGTTCCAGCTCGGCTCCCGCGTGGCGATCGCCAACGCCGACGCGCAGGACGCCCTGGAGCGCCTCGCCCGCGGCGGCACACCCGAGTCCACCCTGCGCCGCATCGAGGCGATCGCCGCCTGCGGGGAGGCCCTGGACCGCAATGTGCCCCCGCTGCTGGCGGTTGAGGCGATGACGATGGCGCTCAGAGCGGGCTGAAAGCCCCGGCGAGGAGCGCGGCCAGGAGCCCCGGCGAGGAGCGCGGCGAGGAGCGGGGACACGGTTGACGGCGTAACACGTACGAGGCACGCGAATCACACACCGCGTCAGTCCCGTCGCGGAGAGTTACGCTCGCTGAATGCACACAAGGCGCACTCACCGCAGGACCCGCACCGGCAGCACCCGCTTGCGAGCCACGCTGCTCGCCACCGCGCTGCTCGCCACCGCCTGCTCGGCCGGGGGCGCGTCGACGTCCGCCGGTTCCCCCGCTGCGGAGGCGGCAGGCTCGACGGAGGCGGCGAAGGCGACCCTGGCCGCGCTGCCGAAGGCCACGCCCTCCGCGCTGTCGCCGTACTACGAGCAGAAGCTGAGCTGGCGCGACTGCGGCGTCCCCGGCTTCCAGTGCGCCACCATGAAGGCCCCGCTCGACTACGCGAAGCCGACCGAGGGGGACGTCCGGCTCGCGGTGGCCCGCAAGAAGGCCACGGGACCGGGCAAGCGGCTCGGCTCGCTGCTGGTCAACCCGGGCGGGCCCGGCGGCTCGGCGATCGGCTACCTCCAGCAGTACGCGGGCATCGGCTACCCGGCGGATGTCCGCGCCCAGTACGACATGGTCGCGGTCGATCCCCGGGGCGTGGCCCGCAGCGAGCCAGTCGAGTGCCTCGACGGCCGCGAGATGGACGCGTACACGCGCACGGACGTCACACCGGACGACCAGGGCGAGGCGGACGAGCTGGTCGACGCCTACAAGGAGTTCGCCGAGGGCTGCGGAAAGGACGCGCCGAAGCTGCTGCGCCACGTCTCGACGGTCGAGGCCGCCCGGGACATGGACGTCCTGCGCGCGGTGCTGGGCGACGAGAAGCTGACCTACGTCGGAGCCTCGTACGGCACGTTCCTGGGCGCGACGTACGCCGGCCTGTTCCCGGACCGGGCCGGCCGTCTGGTCCTGGACGGCGCGATGGACCCCTCCCTGCCCGCGCGCCGCCTGAACCTGGAGCAGACGGCGGGCTTCGAGACGGCCTTCCAGTCCTTCGCAAAGGACTGCGTGAAGCGGCCCGACTGCCCCCTCGGCGACAAGGGCACCAGCCCCGACCAGGTAGGCAAGAACCTCAAGGCCTTCTTCGACGACCTGGACGCCAAGCCGATCCCCGCCGGCGACGCCGACGGCCGCAAGCTCACCGAGTCCCTCGCCACCACCGGCGTGATCGCGGCGATGTACGACGAGGGCGCCTGGCAGCAGCTCCGCGAGTCGCTGACCTCGGCGATGAAGGAGAACGACGGCGCCGGCCTGCTGATCCTCTCCGACAGTTACTACGAACGCGAGGCCGACGGCGGCTACAGTAACCTGATGTTCGCCAACGCCGCCGTGAACTGCCTCGACCTCCCCGCCGCCTTCTCCTCCCCGGACGAGGTGCGCGACGCCCTCCCCGAGTTCGAGAAGGCGTCCCCGGTGTTCGGCGAGGGCCTCGCCTGGTCGTCCCTGAACTGCGCGTACTGGCCGGTGAAGCCCACGGGTGAGCCGCACCGCATCGAGGCGGCCGGCGCCACCCCGATCGTCGTGGTCGGCACCACCCGCGACCCCGCCACCCCCTACCGCTGGGCCGAGGCCCTGTCCGACCAGCTCTCCTCCGGACGCCTCCTCACCTACGAGGGCGACGGCCACACCGCCTACGGCCGCGGCAGCACCTGCATCGACTCCGCGATCAACACCTACCTGCTGCGCGGCACCCCGCCCGAGGACGGCAAACGCTGCTCGTAGCCACCCCGCCGGGCCCCACCCGGCCCGGCCACATCCACCCCATCCACCCCACCCGCCCCGGAGCCCCGGCCCCCCGGGGCGGGTACGAAGCACCCCCGGAAACTGTGTAGACTTACCGACGTTGCTGATCGCACCATGGTGCCAGCGCGCCGCCTTAGCTCAGATGGCCAGAGCAACGCACTCGTAATGCGTAGGTCTCGGGTTCGAATCCCGAAGGCGGCTCTGTGGAAGCCCCAGGACTCACTCGCCGTGACCTGGGGCTTTTGCTTTTGCCGGATGCGGTGGCGGCGCAGGCTGCGTGCCGCACGGGTGTCGCCTGTCTCACTGGTCCGCGAGCAGTCCATGAGCTTCTTCGGCACACCCCCATGACAGCGTGACACCGGCGCCCTCGGAGAGGAATCGGCCTGCCCCGGATAGTCACTGACTGTCAGAACCTCGTGTCACAGTGTGAAAGCACAGTGGATACGGGGGAGGAACAACATGGCGGGTGCGACAGCGAAATACCTCACGCTCGAAGCGGCTCGCAGGAAACTTGGCCTACGTAAGGACGAGTTCACTCTGGGTGTCGAGCGCGGCGTGATTCGTACACGCTGGAGTGGGGACGAGCTGTGCGTCAGTGCGGGCGAGGTGGCTCGGTGGCGCGCGAGCCACGGTGAACTCACCGAACTCACCGGCCTGGTACACGCGGCGGAGGCCGCCGGGCTCGCGGGGATCAGCAGGCACCGATTCGACCAGTTGGCGCGCGCCGGTGTCATCCGCCCGGTCCGGTCGTACACCAACCGCTATCACGCCGAAGTCTGGCAGTACTCGGCCGCCGACGCCCGCCAGTTGCCCGAACGGTGTTCCGAACTGGTCGGTACCCGGCTCCCCGGCTCCTTCCTGTCCGGACTGGCAGGTGGCACCGATCGCAGGTCCGAGGGTCACCGGGCGCGGCTCCGTGCCCACGCGATGTTGTTGCTGCACGACCCCTGGGTGAAAGCTGCCGTGTGGTCGTACTGGCTTGGATGTGTGCAGTCGCCCGCCGACCGTGCGGAGCTCTGCCCGGCCGAGGCCGTCCATCTCGCGAGGCGCTTTGCGGAGGAGAGGCTGGCGGACGTGCTGGACTCGCGCGCGAACCCTGTTACCACCGAGGAGCAGGCCGAAGCCACTCGGGAGTTCGCGGTCGCCCTGCGCAGGGCCCGGCGCAGTTGCCCGGCGCCCGAGCTGATCGCCGCCTCCGACGCGGCGGCGCGGCTGGGTGGCACCGTGGAACGGATTCCGGACGAGTACCGCGACCGTGGTGTCCCCGCAGATCTGCTCGAGCAGAGCGTGGCCGATGATCTGGCTACGGTGACGGTCCCGGCGCAGGTTGCGGCGGTCCGTGCACAGCGGGCCGCGCAGCGCCGGAAGGATGAGCGGAAGGAAGTCCGGGAAGCCGAACAGGCCGCAAAGCGCCAGCGCGAGCAGCGCGAGCGCGCAGCCGCCGCGCGCGCCCGTGCCCATGTCCCGGAACGGACAGCCGATGCCGCGGTGACTCTCCACCTCGGCCCCACCAACTCCGGCAAGACGCACGACGCCATTGCCCTGCTGGCCGCGCACGTCGAGGCAGGGCGGACCGGCGTGTACGCGGCACCGCTGCGCATGCTTGCCTTCGAGGTCTACGAACGGCTGCGCACCCGGCTCGGCGCGGAGAAGGTGGGTCTGCGCACGGGTGAGGAGCACCTCAACCCGGATGCCCCGGCGCTGTGCTGCACGGCTGAATCGGCGCCCACCGACGGCGACTTCCTGGTCGTCGACGAGGCGCACTGGCTGGCCGACGAGGACCGTGGTCACGCCTGGACCCGGCTGTTGCTCTCCGGAGCCCACACCGACGTGCACATCTGTGCCGTACCGGAGGCCGAGGACCTACTGCGCAAGCTCTTCGCTCCAGGCACGAACATCACCGTGATCCGCCATACCCGGCACGGCACACTGAGCCGGACGGCGGACTTCCAGGCTGCGACCCTTCCGTCGGCAAGCGCGGTGGTGGCCTTCTCCCGCAAAGCCGTGCTCGCACTGCACCGTGAACTGCTTGAAGCGGGCCGGTCGGCGACGGTCCTCTACGGTGCGATGCCGCCCGCGGCCCGCCGCGAGCAGATCCGCCGCCTGTCCGAGGGACAGGTCGACGTGATCGTCACCACGGATGTGATCGGTCACGGTGTCAACCTTCCGCTGCGAGCCGTGGCGTTCGCGGAAACGGGCAAGTACGACGGCAGCTCCCGCCGGGAGTTGCGGGTCTGGGAGGCCGCTCAGATCGCCGGCCGGGCCGGTCGGCGGGGCCATGACGCAGGGGAGGGGCTCGTGGGCGTCTACCGGAGCCGACTGCCCGGCCTGACCGTCACGGCCCGGCTTCTGGACCGGGCCGTCCAGGTGGCCAACGGAGCGCGATCCGGTGGCCTGCGCGTCACGACGGCCCGGCTGCGCCCCGCGTGGACCGACCTGGGACAACCGGAACCCGGAGAGATCCCGCACGCTCTGGTCGGCTGGACCGTTGCCGCCGGTGCGTTCGCCCAGCAGCGTTCATGGTTGCGGCCGATGCTCGTGGACGACATCCACGCCAAGCTGTTGACGGCACGCAGGGCCGCCGGAGTGCCTCCGGACGCCGACGGCCGCTGGCCACGTGACGGCCACACTGTTTGGAGGCTGATCACCTTGCCCATGAATACGGACCGCCCGACTTACCCGGCCGTCTGCCGGGCGGTCCTGTGTGGCGTGACCCTGCAGCACCTGATGTGTCCGCTCACCAGCATCGGACGGATGTCTTTGCCCCGAGCCGAGGAGTACGCCGCGACGATGCGGGACCTGAGTACCGCCATCCGGGCCTTCGGTCGTGAGTGCGGCGGCGTGAGCGCCGAGGAAGTGGCGGCAGGCGAGCAGGCGGCCGCCGAGCGGATCAACCGACTGGTCGCGACCTCCCGGCCGCTGGCCACGCATGGTGGCTGCGCTTCCTGCGGCGAACCCTGCGCCCCCTGGTACACACATTGCGATGCCTGCCACTCCGCCCGCTACTCCCGATATGACGCTGACTGGGTCGACTGGTGAGCGCGGCACTGCTTCGGCCGAACCGGGAGGGAATCTGGCAGGTTGGAGTCCTGAAGGCGTCCCTCTGGTCGTCGCCTGCCACTACGGTTGGTGTTCGACCGCTCTGCGGGACCGGAGTGCGCGAAGGGGGATGCGTGGAGGCCGAGTTGGCGGCTCTTGCCGCGTCGGGGTCGACAGCACTGGTCGGGTTGATCGTCTCCGAGGCGTTTGAGCGGGCGAAGAGCAGACTGAACCGGTTCTTCGGGCGGCGGGCCTCGGGGGAGGGTGCCGAGGAGGAGCTGCAGGCCGCGCACGCGGATTTGGACACGGCGCGGGGGGCGGGGGACGACGCCGGTGTGCGGGCGGATGTTCAGGCCCGTCTGCAGCGGCGGCTGGCGGCGGTGTTCCAGGAGGATCCCGGCGCCGCGGAGGAACTGGCACGGTTGCTGTCCGAGCTGGCCCCGGACACATCACGCAGCTACGTCAACCTGGTCAGCGGCGGGGTGAATCACGGGCTGGTGCTTCAGGGCTCGCCCGTTCACGGGGACATCCACTTCCATGTTCCACAGGCACAGGCACAGGCACAGGCACAGGCACAGGCACAGGCACAGGCACAGGCACAGGCACAGGCACAGGCACAGGCACCGGCACCGGCACTCGCGTCGTCGGAGCGCCGCGCCAGGCCCGATCAAGTGCCCACCCTGACCGTATTGTTCAGCAACCGGTCGGCCGAACTCGGTGACTTGGAGGCGAGGTACGGCGCGCTGGAGGGCGGCTCTGTCGGTGTCGACGTGCTGGTCGGGCCGCCCGGGGTCGGCAAGTCTGCGATGGCCTGGCGTTGTGCCGAGAGGGCCAGGAACCGTTTTCCGGACGGGCAGTTGTACGTGGATTTCGCGGCCCTGCGTGACCAGGCCACTCCGTTGACCGGTCCCGGTGGGGACGTCTCGGAGGCGCTGGCCATGTGCCTGCGGTCGCTGCCGGGAGGTGAGCTCGGCATTCCGGACTCGCTGCTCGACCGGACCAATCTGTTCCGGTCGCGTACGGCCGGTCTGCGCATCCTCCTCGTCCTCGACGACGTCAACCAGGCCGCACAGGTCCGCGCCCTGGTCCCCAAGGGGCCGGGCAGCGCCGTACTGGCCACAAGTCAGGGCGGGGTCGGTGACCTGGCGGTCCGGTCCGGTGCGCGGTTGATCCCCGTCAAGCGGCTGGACGTACACGGAGGGCTGCGACTGCTGAAGGACCAGTGCACCGAGGAGGCGGTCGAGGCCGAGCGGGAGGCCGCGGAGCGCCTGGTGCAACTGTGCGACGGGCTGCCCGTGGCCCTGCAGGTCGTGGCGGCGCGGCTGGTCTCCGGCGACAGCCCCGGCATGACCGAACTGGCCGCCGAACTGGAGGATGAGGCCGGCCGGCTGACCGGCCTGGCACTGGACGGGGAGGAGTCCTCGGTGTCCGCTGTACTGGGTCCCACCTACCGGCTGCTGCCGCCCGATGCGGCTCGGCTGTACCGGATGCTTGGATGGCTGCCGTTCGGGATCTTCGACGCCGGGGTGGCGGCGGTCGCCGCCGGTGTCGATGCGGGCGATGCGGGCGATGCCAAGCGTCTGCTGCGGGTCCTGGCCGGCGCCGGTCTGGTGGAGAGGGCACACGACGGGCGCTACCGCATGCACGATCTGGTCCGTCTCCATGCCCGGGAGTGCGCGGCCGAGGAGGAGCCGGGGACCGGGCAGGCGGCACTGACGGGGCGGGTGGGCACCCACTACCTCGTCCTGACCGCCTTCGCCGACCTGGCGCTCAGGAAGGAGCGGCTGCGGATCGCCGACCTCTCGGACCTGCTGCGCAACGCCACCGACCCGTTCGCCGCGACCGGCGGGCCACCGCCGCTGGAGTGGCTGGACACCGAGCGCTCCGCCGTCCTCGCGGTACTGCGCGAGGCCGTCCGGCACGAGCTGTACACCCTGGCCTGGCGGCTGGCCGAGGCGTTCTCCGTGCTGTTCCTGTACCACCGTTACCTCAGGGCGTGGACGGAAGTCCTGGAGCTCGGCGTCGAGGCGGCCTCGGCAGCGGCGGCCTCGGCCCGGACCGCGGGGGAGATCGAGGAGGCCACAGCGGGTGAGGCCCGGCTGCGCAGCCTCCTGTCGCGGCCACTGCTCGACCTCGGCGACAGCGACCGGGCGGGGGAGCAGTTGGAGCGGGCCGTCGCCCTGGCCGGGACGACCGGACGCCTCGCCCTGCAAGCGTCCGTGCAGGAGTTCCTCGGCCGGTACCTGGACGTGGTCGAGCCGTCCGCCGCGGCCGCCGCGTACCGGCGCTCCCTCGATCTCAACGAGCGCGCCGGGGAAACCCGCGGAGCCGCCCTCGTCACCTTCTTCCTCGGCTGTGCGCTAGACGCCCGGGGCGATCACACCGACGCCATGGCGTTGCTGCGACGGGCGCTGCGGGACCTGGAGAACCGTGCGGAGCCCGACCGGCGGATGGCGGCCCGGGTCAAGGCCGCCATCGGCGTCGCACACGGTCGGCTCGGCGACACCGGACAAGCGGTCCGCCACCTGCGGGAGGCCGTGGGGGAGCTTGCGGGGATCGCGGACGGGATGCAGTACGAGGCGCAGGCCCGGGTGCAGCTCGCCGACGTCGCCGAGCGGGCGGGCGGCCATGAACAACTGGTGCGGGAGTGCCTGAGCCGGGCCGCCGACATGTACGAGGCCCTCGGCAACGGCCGGCTGGAGGCGGGACTGCGCCGACGGTTGGGCGAGCTCGACGGCTGAGACCGGTCCGGGGCGCGCGCACCGGGGCGGCCGGAGTGGTGGACAGGGGCGGGCCGAGGGTGGTTACCCGTTCGGCGGTGCGGGACGGAGGCGCAGTACGACGTCCTCGTCCCGCACGCCACCGACGCGCAGCGTCACCTGAGCGCCGTCCAGCGGCAGCCCCGCGCGCAGGCAGGCGTACACGACCGCGGCCGGCAGGCCCGGGACCGGCGTCGGACCAGTGGCCGCCGCCTCCACGACGCGGCCGTCCGTGAGCCCGACCAGACAGCCGCCCCCGCGCACCGCCGATGCGGCGAGGAGGCTTCCGGGCAGCTCCGCGAGGGTGTCCTCGATCCAGCGCAGCGCCCCGAAGACGGTGGACGCGGGCCGGTGCCGGACGAGTACCGAGGCGCTCTCGGTCAGCCGGCGGTCACGTTCGTCGTCCGCACAGGCCAGATGTGTGAAGAGGGCCGCGGAATCCTGGGGTGTGGTGCCGTACGCGGCGACGGGTGCCGGAATGCGGCGCACCGTGACGGTCGGGGCCGTGCCGCCGTCCTCGCGTCCGGGAGCGGTGACGCCGGTCGTCACCTGCCACGAGGTGACCCGGGCCGCGGGCGGATCCGGAACCGGCAGCATCACGGGAGCCGGACGCGGGGAGGACGGCTCCGGGAGCTTCAGCAGGCGGTAGAGAGCGGCGCGGAGCCTGGCGAGGGCTTGTCCCGGCTCGGCGAAGGCCTGCGCGGCGGCCTCGGCGTACCGCTCGGGTGTGTGCTCTCGTAGCGCCTGCTCCACCTGCTGGAGGAGGTCTTTCCGTACGTCGAGCCGGGGCGCGGTGGACGCCAGGTGGTGGACGGCGGTCCCCGGCACCGCGTCACCGCCGAACGCGGCCAGCAGCAGCGGCGTACCCGCCGACGCGCCGTACAACGTCACCGAGCCGTGGTCGCCCACCAGGACGTCCGCGGCGACCAGCGCCGGCCGCCAGGCATGGACGGCCGGCATCAGCAGCAGACCCGCGTCCAGGGCGGCGGCCTGCAAGGTGCGGATCTGCCAGGCACCGTGGGCCGACCACACGTTGGGATGCACGATCGCACCGACCCGGTGTCCGTCTCCGGGCAACTGCGCGAGGAGGCGTGGGAGCAGGTCCGGGTGACGGCCCAGGAGAGAGGACGGCCCCCAGGTCGAACTGACCATGACCAGACGCTGGTGCTCCGCGACGCCGAGCGCCTCGCGGTACGCCGTCCTGCGGCTTCGGCTGCCGACCAGTTCGTCGAAGCACGGGTCACCGACCAGCAACGTGCGCCCGGCCGTCTTGGGGTGGGTGGCGCGGAGTTGCTCCTCCTGCGCCGGATGGGACACGGCCAGCCAGGCGCGGCCCGACTCCAGCAGCGAGTCCGGTACGACTCCGGACAGGCGTTCGCGTGGACTGCGTGAATCCGGCACGAGCTTCTGGAATCCGACGCCGTGCGGAAGCACCAGTACCGGGCAGTCGCCTTCCGGTACGTCGATGTTCTCGCTGGCGGACAGGATCAGGTCCGGGGAGATGCTGCCGAGCTGGTCCCAGGGGGCGACCCGGCATCCGGTGGTGTGGAGGAGGTCGAGGACACCGGCGCTGAACGCGGAGGTGGGGTCGTAGGCGAAGACCGTGGTCACGCGGGCGTCGTCACGCAGGAGCGACGGCAGTACTTCGAGGGCGCGGACGGCGGAGGTGACCGTGCGGGCGGCTACGACAAGAGTGCGTTCGCCGTGGAAGGTGTTCCAGCGGTGGGCGTCGGACCCCACGGGCACGCGAAGCGGCGGATTACCGGTCAAGGCCGCTACCTCCAAGCAACCCACGCCCCCGGCCGGTCAGCGGCTCGCGGCTCGTGTTGATGGTGCTTTCATCGTTTTTCAAACCGGTTGGCAATCTTCCGGGGACTTTTGTGGCGCGCGGGCGGCGGACGTGTGAACTCGTACACGGTAGCGCTGAAGAAGGGCTCAACGGCCGCCGTGCCGATCGGACCGGGAGTGTGGCCGGTCGGCAGGCGCGGGCGTGGGGCGGGGCGGCCTAGCGTCGTTCGGAGCAGCGGGGCAGAGCGCGCCGCGCAGTGAGGAGACTTCGGTGGGGCAGCGAGGGACGACGGGAGACCGGGCCGGTGCCGGGCTCGGGGTGACCACGGAGTTCGAGCCGGAGGTCGTGCAGTTGCTCGTGGGGACGGTGCGCCGGGCGGTGCGGGGCGAGCTGACGGCCGTCGGGACGGACACCCTGCTGGGGGAGCTGGTGATGGGGGACTCGGAGGCGGGGGCGGTGATCGCCCCGGGGATGCGGAAGGCCGGGTCGCTCAGCGGACACATTCAGGCTCGGGCGGGCCGGGGCTGGGTGAGTGAGGACGACGCGCATCCGCGTGAAGCGGACGCGGACGCCGACGCCGACGAGGTCGAGGTCGACGCCGTCTGGCGTGAGGCGTGGTGGCGGTTCGGGCTGGGGCTGCGCGGGGCGGCTCGGGAGAATGCGCCGGTGCTGCCGCCCGCGATGACCGGGGCGATGCGGGACTGTCTGCGGCTCGCGCTCGGGTCGGCCCGCGCCGAGGGGACGGTCTCCGTGCGCTGTCGGCATGTGGCCAGGGCCCTGCTCGAGCTGCCGGACAGCAGGGCTCGGGAGGCGCTGCTGCTCGAGCGGCTGGACACGGGCGCGGCGGCGACCGGGCTGGACCGGCTGGACGCCGGGGCCGCGACCGAAGCAGACGAAGCGGCCGAAGCGGCCGAGGGGGTGGAGTCGTACGGAGTGCTGCTCCTGCGCCGGGCCGGGACACTGGGCAAGAGCGGCAACCGGCTGACGCGTGCGCTGACTTCATGGACCTCACAGGTCGGGCTGAACGGCTCACCGGTGCTGTTCGCCGTGAACGTCGAGGCCACGCGCCAAGCGGTGCGGTGCGGTCGCCGCGCGGCGGAACCGGTGGATCTGCTGCTGGCGGTGCTGGCCCTGGACCGGGCGTTGGCCGTGGCGGGGCGTTCGCTTCCGGAGAGCCTCGCCGAGGCCAATGCCGCGCCTGCCGTCCTGCGAAGGCACGGCGTGCGGCAGGAATCCCTCGTGGCTTCGGCTGCGGAGATTCCGGCCGACGGTGGGCCGGGTGGGTCGGGTGGTCTCGGTGAGGATCGCGGCAGCGTGGGGCTGTCCGCCGCTGCCGACCGGGTCGTCGCGGTTGCCCGGCTGATCGCCGCCGAGCAGGGGTCACCCACCGTCGGCACCGTCCATCTGCTGTCCGCGCTGCTCGACGAGACGGCGACCCCTGCGACGGCTGCGACGGCGACGGCTGCGACGGTGGTCAGCGGTGATGTGGGTGGCGGCTATGCGGGCGGCGGTGGCACGGTCGTGGAGATGCTGGTGGCCGAGCAGGTCGACGTGGCCGCGTTGCGGGCCGCGCTGGACGTCCGGACGGGCGCGTGAGAGCGGGGGCCGACCGGGCGGATACCGTTCGTTCCCGGCAGAGGCGCACGGTGGGGCAGGGGTGAGCATGAGTCAGGTCTCCGACGGCCCGCGCGCGCCGCGACCGTCCGACCGGGTGCGCCGCGCGCCGGCCGGTGTGCCGCGGTGGGTGCGGCGGGAGGTGGTCTTCGGGTGGGCCGCGGCGCGTGGTGCCGAGCGTCGTACGGTCGTCGTCGAGGGGCTGCTCTGTGTCCTCACGGCCGCCTTCGGGCTGGTGCCGCTGCTGCTGTTGGCACCCGCCCGGCCGGTACTGGCGGTGCTGGGGGCCTTGTGGGCGGTGCTGCTCGTTCCCGCTCGCCGTGGCATGCCGGTCGTCGCCGTCCTGGGTGCCTCGCTGCTGGTCGTCGGGAACAACGTGTGGGCGCTGGCGGTGCTGCCGCTGATCGTGATGTCCGCGACCCGGCGCATCACACCGACGCGGCGTGCGTGGCAGGTCGTCGGAGCGGCCTGCGCCGTGGTCGGCGTGCTGACCGTCGTCACCGCCCCGTTCCGGGCCGAACGCCTCGCGTTCCAGGTGGCGGGCAACGCGGTCTCCGTGGTGCTGCTTCTGGTACTCCCCGCCCTGGCCGGAACGCTGTTGGGGCAACGGAGGCCCCTGGTCAGCCTGTTGCGGGAGCGCAACGCCTACCTGGAACAGGCTCGCACCCTGACCGCGACGGCGGCCCGCATGGAGGAACGGAACCGGATCGCGGGCGAGATGCACGACCTCCTGGGCCACCGGCTGAGCCTGATATCCGTGCACGCCGGGGCACTCGAGCTGGCGGCGGCAAGGCAGGCGCCCGCCCTCGCCGGGCAGTCCGAGCTGCTGCGTACGACCGCCGGTACGGCGATGGAGGAGTTGCGCGAGATCCTCGGTGTCCTGCGCCACGCGGACCTGGCCGAGGAGGTGGACGACCGGCCCGGGGACGAGCGGGGCACGCGCGAGGACATCGCCGCCCTGGTGACGGAGTCCCGGCGGACGGGCAGCGTTGTCGAGCTGGACTGGTCGCTCTCCGACTCGGACGAGGTGGGGCCGCGTACGCGCCAGGCGATGCACCGGGTGGTCCGCGAAGGGCTGACCAACGTGCTCAAACACGCGTCCGGCGCGCCCACCTGGGTACAGGTCAGACAGGTCAGGAGTGTGGGCGGCTGGATCGAGGTGTCCGTCACCAACGCCCCGCCCCGCGTGGCCGGCGCCTCCCACGGGGGTACCCGCAGCGGGCTGGCCGGCTGCCAGGAGCGGATCGCGCTGCTCGGCGGCACGTTCGAGTCGGGTGCCCTGGTGAACGGCGGCTTCCGCGTCGCCGCCCGGCTGCCCGCGCAGGGGAACCTGAGCCAGGAAGGCGCCGGGTCCCCTGCGGGTGCCGCACGTCCTCCCTCGGCCAGTCCCCCCTCCGCCAGTCCTTCCTCCGCCCGTCTTTCCTCCGCCAGTCCCGGACACGAGGGGGCCCGTGCCCCGCTGCCGGACGAGATCCTCACCTGGCCGCGGGTGCTCGGCTCGGGCTGCGCCGCGCTGGTCGTGGTGCTGCCCACGGCGGGCTTCCTCGTCGTACTGCTGGTGCTGGCGGCCATGGGATGACCTCTGGTGCTGCGGCCCTGGGACGAGGGGCCCGGCGCCCGCGGTCCTAGGATGAGCCGATGATCCGAGTCCTGGTCGCCGACGACGAGGCGCTGATGCGCGCGGGAATCCGGCTGATCCTGGAGAACGCCGAGGACGTCGAGGTGGTCGCCGAGGCGGGCGACGGCCGGGAAGCCGCCGCGGCCTGCCGCGCCCAGGACGTCGACGTCGCCCTGGTCGACGTCCAGATGCCGGGCAGGGACGGTATCGCCGCCGCCGAGGACATCTCCCGCCTCTCGCCCCGCACCTGTGTCGTGATGCTGACGGCCTTCGGGGAGGACGCGCACGTCACACGGGCCCTGCGGGCCGGGGCGAGCGGCTTCCTCCTCAAGGACACAGGACCCACCGAGCTGATCCGCGCCGTCCGGCTCGCCGCCCAGGGCGAACCGGTACTGGCTCCCCGTATCACCCGGCAACTGCTGGAACGGCACGTACGGTCCGGCCGGGACACCGAGGCCGCCCTGCGCCGCACCGACGAGCTGGCCCCGGCCGAGCGCGACGTCCTTCGGCTGCTCGGCACCGGTCTGTCCAACGCGGAGATCGCCGACCGGCTGTATCTGAGCGCCGGCACGGTCAAGGCGCACATCAGCCGCATCCTCACCCGCACCGGCTGCGCCAACCGCGTCCAGGCGGCCGTCCTCGCCCACGACGCCGGGATGCTCGGGGAGCGGTGAGCCCCCTGGCTGGGGTCACCGCGCGGGCCGTCGTACGCCCCGGACCGGAGCATTTCCGCATCTTGGGCGAGGAAGCGTCGTCCCCGCGTGCCGCCGTCTGCCTTCTGCTGGACGCGGCCCGTCTGAACAAGTCCGTAACCGGCCTGGCAGTCCAGGTGGTTGTCGGTGAGGAAGGAAGTACATTCAGCGCGGTTCTACCTGGCCGCCATCCCGGCTGGCGATCAGTTCGCGGGCTCAGCCCGGCCCTGCGCGCAGTCGCCGGTCCCTCTCGGGAGGAGCCCCTTCGGGCGCATCCCCCTGGAGGCGTTCGCGGCCGGAGCGGGCCCAGTGGTGGCGACCACGGCCGGCGGACTCGCCCAGACCGTCATCGAAGGCGAGACCGGCTTCACCGCCGCACCACGGGACGCCAGGTCTCTGGCCTCCGCGCTCCACCGCGCCCTGACCGTCCTGCCCCGAGAACGCGACCGGTTCCTGAGCGCCGGAGCAACCCTGGTGCGCTCGCGCCACGACTACGAGGCCGGCATCAGCTCCGTTCGAGCGCATCGCCCCATGGGCCCTGGAGCCCGGGTCAAGCGTGGAGGGCCGGTCGCGATGAACTCGGGTCGTGTTGATCAGTCTGGAGTCTCCGCACTCCTTCTGGCGGCTGTCCGGCGAGCACGAGCGGGCGCTGGCGGCCACCTTCCCGAGTCAGCGGGTCCGGCGGAACCGGTCCGGGTGGAAGGACGACCTGGCTGAGGAGTTCTTCGACCTGGCGGGGGCGACGATGACCATCGTCGGCTGTGGCAGCATCGGCGAACACCTCGCTCGCGCGGCCCGCTCCTTCGGGATGCACGTCGTCGGCGTACGGCGCACGCCGCCGGTGGCCGCCGAGGGCGGGATCACGTGGATGCACACTTCGGCAGTGCACCAGGCGGTCGCCATCGCCGACGTGGTGGTCGATCTGCTGCCCGCCACCCGGGCCACGGACCGCTTCTTCGACCGTCACCTCTTCACCGCGTTCAAGCCGCAGTCCCTCTTCCTCAATCTCGGTCGCGCGGCGACCGTCGACCATGCGGCCCTGCTGGCCGGCCTCAACACGGGCCGCCTTCGAGGCGCCGGCCTGGACGTCTGCGACCCGAGACCGCTGCCCGCCCGCCATCCACTGCGGCTCCACCCCCGGGTCGTCCTCACGCCGAAGAGCTCCACACTCAGCCGCACGTACATGGACGAGGCGGTCGCGTTCTTCGCCGACAACCTGCGCCGCTACCTCGCCGACCAGCCGCTCAGCGGCCTGGCCGAGGTGCCCGCTGCCCGCTCTCCCCTCGCAGGAGGCTGACCGATGCCCACCACACGTCACCGCGGCCGGTCGTCGCCTTCGCGGCGACCGGCCGCAACCACCCCTACCTGGCTTTCACCCTGAACTCGCGCACGGGCCGTCACGGTCGCTCCGCACCACACTCCTGCAGGGCACAAGCGGTCGCAAACAGTCACGTCAGCGGCGCGTCAGTTACCGGTCAGTTGAGTGTCAGTGCCATCGGAAATCGTCAGTGCGGTCGGAAATGTTCCCCGACTTCCGCCCACCCAGCTCTTCCGTGAGGAGCACGGCTTGAATCGGCCAGCCGCCATCAGCGAAGTCCTCCCGCTCTCGCCCCTGCAACAGGGGCTGCTGTTTCTCGCGGATTACGACCGTGCGGGAACGGACCTGTACACCCTTCAGTTGGTAGTCGACTTCGAGAACCTGACCGACGCCGATGCCACGGCGTTGCGCGACGCGGCGGCCATGGTCCTGGAACGCCACCCGAACCTCAGGGCTTGCTTCCGGCACCGCAGCACCGGCGAGGCGGTCCAGGTGATCCCGAAGTCGGTGGAACTGCCCTGGCAGGAGCAGATGCTGCCGGGCGGGGACGCGGATGACCTGGACCGTCTGGCCCGAGCGGACCGCCTCGAGCGCTTCGACCTCTCCCGCCCACCGCTGCACCGCTTCACCCTCCTCAGGGGCGCCGGGGGCCGCAGCCGTCTGCTGTGGACGGTGCACCACATCCTGGTCGACGGCTGGTCGATGGCGACGCTGACCCGGGAACTGGCGGAGTGTGCAGCGAGGTTCGGCGAGGCCACGACCTCGAGCGAACGCACTGACTCACAGCCCACCGGCACCCGTTATCGCGCCCATCTGTCCTGGCTCGCAGCGCAGGACAAGGAGGCGGCGCACCAGGCCTGGGCGCGGGCGCTGGCGGGAGTGTCGGAGCCGACGCGGCTCGTGGCGCACGAGGCCGGCGGGGACGGCGACGGCGAAACGGCCGGCGGGGCGGGGCCCGGCGCACTGCCCGTCCAGGTTCCGATCGGGCTCGCCCCCGAGGTCACCGCCGCCCTCACCCGCTTCGCCCGCTCCCGCGGCCTGACTGTCAACTCCGTGGTGCAGGGCTGCTGGGCCCTTCTGCTGTCCCGGCTGACCGGCCAGGACACCGTGCTGTTCGGTGCGGTCACCTCCGGTCGGCCGGCCGAACTGCCCGGCGTCGAGGACATGGTGGGTCTGTTCGCCAACACCCTGCCCGTTCGGGTCGACGTGGACCCGCGGCGTACGCCGGCCGAACTGTTCGCTGCCGTGCAGGCAGGCCAGGCCGAGCTGCTGCCGCATGAGCACCTGACTCTGGCGGAGGTGCAGCAGCTCACCGCGGTGCGTGGAGAACTCTTCGACACGGCGCTGATGTTCCAGAACTACCCCATGGGGCACCTGCCTCTGACACCGGCGGCGACGGGCCCCCGGGTGACGGCCGTCGACATCCACTCGGCCACCCACTACCCGCTGACCCTCACGGTCTTCCCCGGCACCCCCTTCGGCCTCGCGGTCAACCACCTGCCCTCCCGGGTCCCGCACGACGCGGCCCGCACCCTGGTCCTGCGCTTCGCCCGCCTGTTGGAAGCCGCCGTAACCCGCCCCGACGAACCGTCCGGCCGCCTCGACGTACTGCTGGACGAGCCCGAGCGAGACCGACTGCTGTCCTCCCGCAACCGCACCGCGACGGAGCTGCCGGGCGTCCGGTTGGCCCCGCTCCTGGAACAGTGGGCGCGGCGTACGCCGGACGCCCCCGCAGTCACCTGTGGGGAGGAACGTCTGACCTACCGCGAACTGCACACCCGGGCCGAGCACCTGGCATCCGCGCTGCGCGCGGCGGGCGCGGGACCGGAACGGGTGGTGGCGCTCGCCCTGGACCGCTCCTGCGACCTGGTCGTGGCCGCCCTGGCCGTCCTCAGGACGGGCGCCGCCTATCTCCCGCTCGACCCCGACTACCCCGCCGACCGCCTGCGCTACATGATGACGGACGCGGCCCCGGTGGTGACCCTCACGCACCGCAGGGTCCACCCCCTGCTGACGGCGGGCGACACCCCTGTCGGCCCGGTCTGGATCCTGGATGCGGTGGATGCGGTGGATGCGGTGGATGCGGTGGATGCGGTGGATGCGGTGGATGCCGCGGACAGCACACCCCCCAACGCACCCGCATACGTCATCTACACCTCAGGCTCTACCGGCCGACCCAAAGGCGTCGTAGTCCCTCACGCCGCACTTACCAACCTCGTGCACGACATGACCCGCCGCTTCCAGGTCACCCCCCGTGACCGCTTCCTCGCCGTCACCACCTTCGGGTTCGACATCGCCAACCTGGAGCTGTTCGTCCCCCTCGCCGCCGGCGCCGAAATCCTGCTCGCCGACCGGGAGACGGTGCGTGACCCGGCCGCCCTCGCTGCCACCGTCACCGCCTCCGGCGCGACCCTGATGCAGGCCACCCCGAGCCTGTGGCATGCCCTCGCCACCGAGCACGCCCCCGCGCTGAAGGGTCTGCGCGCCCTCGTCGGAGGCGAGGCCCTGCCCGAGCCCCTGGCCAGGACCCTCGTCGCACACTGCGCGTCGGTGACCAACGTGTACGGCCCGACCGAGACGACCATCTGGTCCACCGCAGCCCCCCTGACCGCGGGCCCGCCCCCCATCGGCGGCCCCATCGCCAACACGGCCGTCTATGTCCTCGACACCGCCCTCCGCCCCACCCCCGACGGCTCCTTCGGCGAGCTCTACATCGCCGGCGCCGGCCTCGCCCGTGGCTACCTGGGCCGCCCGGCCCTCACGGCGGACCGGTTCGTCGCAGACCCCTACGGGCCACCGGGGACCCGCATATACCGCACGGGCGACGTAGTGCGCTGGACGCCCGACGGCACCGCTCTGGAGTACGCGGGCCGCAGCGACCATCAGATCAAGATCCGCGGGCATCGCGTCGAGCTCGGCGAGATCGAATCCGTGCTGGGCGCACAGCCCGGCATCGAGCGGGCCGTCGTCACGGCCCGCGCCGACCAAGGCGGCGAACCCCGCCTGGTCGCCCATGTCGTACCGGCAGGGACCGACCGCGACCGACTGCGGGAGCGCGTGTCCGCGGTGTTGCCCAAGCACATGGTCCCTGCCGTGTACGTTCCCCTGGACGCACTGCCCATGACCCCCAACGGCAAGGTCGACCGCAAGGCGCTGCCCGCACCGCCGGACGAGCGGGCGGGCACGGGCCGTCCGCCCGCGACGCCGCACGAGGAACTGCTGTGCACCGTCTTCGCAGAGGTGCTGGGCCTCGATCGGATCGGCGCCGACGACGACTTCTTCGCCCTCGGCGGCCACTCCCTCTCAGCCGTCCGCGTCGCCAACCGACTGCGCGCGGACCTCGGCGTGGACGTCCCGGTCCGCACCCTGTTCGACACCCGCACCGCCGAGTCCCTGGCCCGCACCCTGCCTCCCCTCGCCCCGGACCGGACACCCGCGCCCGCCCCCACGCGCCGGCCACCCCTGCGCCCCGCCCCGAACCGCCCGGCCTCGGCCCCACTGTCCTACGCGCAGGAACGCCTGTGGTTCCTCAGCCGCATGGGCACGCCCGCCGGGACCTACAACATCCCCCTCGCGGTCCGGCTCACCGGCCCTCTCGACGCCACGGCCCTGGCCGCGGCGCTCGCCGACGTCGTGGCCCGGCACGAGAGCCTGCGCACCGTGTTCGCGGAGGCCGACGGGCTGCCGTCCCAGCTTGTGCTGTCCCCCGAGGAGGCGGCGGAGGCGGGCGCCCGGCTGGACGTGGTACCGCTGACCGGCGAGGACGCGCTGGCCGAGGCGCTCACCTACGAGGCCGCGTACGCCTTCGACCTGTCCGCTCACGTGCCCTTGCGTGCCCGCCTGTTCACACTCGGCGCGGACACACACGCGCTCGCCCTGACCTTGCATCACATCGCCGCCGACGGCTGGTCGCTGGAGCCGTTGGCGCGCGACGTCGCGTCCGCCTACCGGGCGCGGCGGGCCGGGACGGCGCCGCTCTGGGAGCCGCTGCCCGTGCAGTACGCGGACTACGCGCGGTGGCAGCGGGAACTGCTCGGTGCGAAGGGCGATGCGGACAGCCTGATCGGGACCGAACTCGGCCACTGGCGCGAGGTCCTGGCAGGGCTCCCCGAGGAGCTCGAGCTGCCCGCCGACTTCGCGCGCCCGGCCCGGGCGGGCGGGCGCGGCGGGACTGTGGCGCGTGCCCTGCCGGCCGCCGCACACACGCGCCTGGCCGAGCTCGCGCGGCGGTCCGGCGCCAGCCTCTTCATGGCTGTGCAGGCCGGTCTCGCGGCGCTGCTGACCAGGCTGGGCGCGGGCACCGACATCCCGCTGGGCAGCCCGGTCGCGGGCCGTACCGATGACGCGGTGCGCGATCTGGTCGGCTGCTTCGTCAACACGCTCGTGCTGCGCACCGGTACGGCGGGCGACCCGACGTTCACCGAACTGCTGGCCCGGGTGCGGGAGACGGACCTGACCGCCTACGCCCACGCCGAGCTGCCGTTCGAGCATCTGGTCGACGAGCTCAAGCCGGTGCGCTCACTGGCCCGGCAGCCCCTCGTCCAGGTTGTGCTGGCGTTCCAGAACGCGGGTGATCCGCTGCCGGGGCTCGAGGGCGTCACCGCCTCGGTGCATCCCGTCCCCTCCACCACGGCGAAGTTCGACCTCTCCTTCCTGGTGACCGAACGTGCGTCGGCGGACGGCGGCCCGGCCGGGTTGGACATCCAGCTCGAGTACAGCGCGGACCTCTTCACCGAGGACACGGCCGACCACATCGCACACGCCCTCGCCGTCCTGCTCGCCTCCGCGGCCCGCACCCCCGACGCCCCCATCGGCGCCCTCGACATCCTCACCACAGAGGAGCGCGACACCCTGCTGACCGGGCACCAGGGCCGGATACGGCCCCAGCCCCCGGTCACGCTTCCGGCCCTGTTCGAGGCCCACGCGGCCGACGCGCCGGGCCGCCCTGCGTTGGTCGTCCCCGATGCGGACCCGTTGGACTACGGCGGCCTCAACCGCGAGGCCAACCGCCTGGCTCATCTGCTGCTCGGCCGCGGGGTGGGCCCCGGTGACGTGGTCGCCCTGGCCCTGCCCCGGTCCGCCCTGACGGTCACGGCGCTGCTCGCCGTCCTGAAGACCGGCGCCGCCTATCTGCCCGTGGACCCCGGCTATCCGGCCGAGCGCATCGCCTATCTGCTTCAGGACGCGGCCCCGGCCGAGGTCCTCTCCGTCGAGGAGGTCACCGGCCGTCTTCCCGGCGTGTCCCCGCTCGTTCTGGACGCCCCCACCACCCTGGCCGAGCTGCGGGCCCTGCCCGTCACGGACCCCACCGACGGCGACCGTACCCGGCCGCTGACCGCGCGGGACACGGCGTACGTCATCTACACCTCGGGGTCGACCGGCCGGCCCAAGGGCGTCGCCGTGCCGCACGCGGGCGCGGCCAATCTGGCCGCCGGCATACGTGCGGGCCTGGGTGCGGGGCCCGGTACGCGGGTGTTGCAGTTCGCCTCGTTCAGTTTCGACGCCACGGTGTGGGAGCTGACCGCCTCGCTGTTCTCCGGCGGCACGCTGGTGTTCGCCACGGCCGACAGCCGGCTGTCCGCGCCACTGCTGGCCGAGCTGATCGGCGCGTACGGCGTCAACCACGCGGTCCTGCCGCCCACCGTCGTGGCCGGGTTCCCCGATCCCGCCGCGCTCCCCGGCGACCTGCGTCTGCTGGTCGCCGGCGAGGCGTGCCCCCCGGCAGTGGTCGAGCGCATCGCCCCGCACGTCGACCTGCGCAACGCCTACGGTCCGACAGAGACATCGGTCTGCGCCACCTGGAGCGATCCGCTCACCCCGGGCGGCAGGCCGCCGATCGGCCGACCGCTGGACAACGTCCGCGTGTACGTCCTCGACGCCGCTCTCTCCCCCACGCCGGTCGGCGTCACCGGTGAGCTCTGCATCGCCGGAGCCGGACTGGCGAACGGCTATCTGGGCCGCCCGGCCCTCACGGCGGACCGGTTCGTCGCGGACCCGTACGGGGCGCCCGGCACCCGCATGTACCGCACGGGCGACCTGGTGCGGTGGCGGTCCGACGGCACGCTCGACTACGTCGGCCGCGCCGACCACCAGATCAAACTCCGCGGCTTCCGCATCGAGCCGGGCGAGATCGAGGCCACGCTGACCCGCCATCCTGTGATCGGCCAGGCGGCGGTGGTCCCGACCCCGACGCCGGCCGGCCGGCCGCAGCTCACCGGCTATGTGGTGCCGGTGCCGGGCGTCGCCGCCGTCGACGTCCCCGTCCTGCGCGCGTACGTCGCCGAGTTCCTGCCGTCCCACATGGTGCCGACGTCGCTGGTGGCCCTGCCGGCGCTCCCGCTGACCCCGAACGGCAAGCTGGACGTGCGTGCCCTGCCGGCCCCGGGTGTGCCGGTGCCCGAGGCCGCCGCCCGCCCGCCGCGCACGTCCGCGGAGAAGGCCCTCGCGGACGTCTTCTGCGAGGTGCTCGGTCTCGCCGAGGTCGATGCCGACGCCGACTTCTTCGCCCTGGGCGGCGACAGCCTGCGCTCGGTGCGGATCGTGAGCCACGCGGCGAAGGCGGGCCTGACGCTCTCCTTGTCGGACGTCTTCACCCACCGGACGGTGGCGGCGCTGGCGGCGGCGGCCGGCGACGCCCCGGCACGGGACGCCGAGGGCCTCGCGCCCGTGCTCCCCATTCGCCCCTCCGGCTCCCTCGCCCCCTTGTTCTGCGTCCACGGCGGTGTCGGGTTCGGCCTGCCCTTCGCCGAGCTGGCTCCGCATCTGGCTCCGGAACGGCCGGTGTACGCGCTGCAGTCGGACGGTATCGCGGCGGCGACGGAACAGTGGCGGCGCCCGAGTGACGTGCCCGCCCTGGCCGCCGCCTACGTCGAACGCGTCAGAGAGGTCCAGCCGCAGGGGCCGTACCACCTGCTGGGATGGTCCTTCGGCGGGCTGGTGGCGCACGAGATGGCCGTACGCCTCCAGGCGGCCGGCGAGCAGGTGGCGTTCCTGGCGGCACTGGACGTCTGCCCGGTCGAGCCCGACGATCCCGACCCCACGGACGAGGAGATCCGTACCGCGTTCCTCGAACATCACGCCCGGGGAACCGCGATCGGCGAGTCGGACCTCAGCCGTCTGATGGCCGTCATGCGCCACCACACCGACATCGCCCGCCGTTTCACCCCCGGCCGCTTCACGGGTCCGTTGACGCTCTTCGTGGCCGCGAAGGAGCCGAACGCCCCGACCGCGGACCCGGCGGGGCGCTGGCAGCCGTATGTGGACGGTCTGGTCATGGTGCACGCCCTGGCATGCGGGCACGAGGAGATGCTGACCGGTGAGGCGGCGCGCCGCATCGGCGCGCTCACCGACCGGGCACTGCACCACGACTGACCGGCCCCGCAAGGGACGGCAGGGCGCCGGCGGCTCCGAACGAGCCGTCGGCGCCCTGCCGTACACGCCTGTCCACGCCGCCCGGCGTCACAGCGAGGGATCCTGCATCAGGATCGCCTGGTACGTGCTGTGCAGTCGGCGCGACGGCTTGAGGCCGAGTTCGTCGTCGAGCCACTTACGGGTGCGGTGGAAGATACCGATCGCCTCGGACTGCCGCCCACAGCGGTACAGCGCGATCATCAACTGCTCACTGAACCGCTCTCGTTCCGGATACTGCGCGACGAGCTGCTTCAGCTCGGCAACGACGCTCCCCGCCTCGCCGGCCCGGAGCTGAGCCTCGATCAGGTCTTCCCGAGCTGTCTTGCGCTGCTCGTCGAGGCGAAGCGCCACCGCCCGGCACCGCGGTCCGTCGCTCACGTCGAGCAGGGCCGGACCCCGCCACATGGACAGGGACTGTCGCAGCAGATCCGTCGCCTCGTACGGCCGCCCGCCCACCAGGGACGCGCCCTTCTCCGCCATGCGCAGAAAGCGGTGTGCGTCGAGGGCGTCCTCGGGGACGTCGAGCCTGTAGCCGTTGTCGACGGTATGGATGAGGGGCTGGTCAGGATCCTCGAAGCCGAGATCGGCGAGCGACTTGCGCATGCGCTTGACGTTGGCCTGCAGGGCGTTGCGTGTGTTCGTGAGGGGGGCCTCGCCCCACAGTTCGTCGACCAGCTCGTCGAAGGCGATCACCTGACCGGGGTTCAGTGCCAGCATGGTCAGCATGACCCGTATCTTCTTCGCCCGCAGACCGACAGTCCGCTGACCGTTTCCTATCAGCAGCGGGCCCAGTATGGAGATGTACACGAAAATATTCCCATCCCTGTCCACCAATTCAGCCGGCTCACTCCGTAGAGCCCGGCAAGGGAATTACTTGGGAGTTACTCGAACTGTTCAATCATCAATCATGTTTGAGTCGTTCGAAACTGTACTTTCGTACATGAGGTGGTGGGCCTGGGACACCAAGCCCACCTGAAGGCGGGATTCCACTTCCAGCTTGGTCAGAATGCCTGCGACGTGCGCCTTCACCGTGCGCTCCGTGACCTGCAGCCGGGCCGCGATGCCGCGATTGGAGAACCCGTCTCCGAGAAGCCCGAACACCTGCAACTCGCGCTCCGAGAGGGCTTCTACGCGAGCAAGCTCGGCCTCCCAGCGCGCCGACGGCAGACCGTCGCCACCATGCATGGACAAATCCCCCCGATCGCCCCGTTTCCCCCGTCGCGTCCGTCGAAAGTTGACGATTCACCCAATGTGTTGATGGTGAATCAGTCGACTGTTTTCACCGAACGCGCGTCTGAGTGTACAACTCCTTCAACTTTCGGCACAGGAGTCGTTTGACCGATTGGGGGCGCCTGGTGCCGGTCACGGTGAAGGGACCGCCCGTCGAAGGGCGCGGAGGGCGCTGAGAAGGCCCAGTCCGTGTGTGCGTGCGGTGGAGGTGCAGGCCGCGGCTCCGCGCATGCGCACTTACCGGCAACTCTTCCGTACGCCCGAGTTCACTCCGCTGTTCCCCGATTCCGCGGCGGGACTGCCGACGGCGAGCATGTCCGGAGGGCGAGGCCGACGGACATCGCGCTCGCCTTCGTCGCCACCACGGCGGTACTGCTCCGGTGCTTGTTGACCGAGGTCCTTCCCAGGGACGGCTGTCTGCTGTGGCGTTCGGCCTGTCACACGATGAGCGGACTGTTTCGCAATACCGGACACACCGTGGGCGGTGTCCTGGCGGCGGTGCTGTCCCCCGCCTACCGCCTCGGCGCGGCGGGCCCCGCCCCACGTCTTCTTGGCGCCGCGTCCAGCGATGCCGTTCGCGGTCGTCGCCGTGGCCCAACCGGTCTCGCCGGGTGCGGGGACGGCGGTGATGGCCACGGCGTCGGTGGTGGTGACGCCGGGGCCGGCGGGGCGGGGTGGCGGCACGTGGAGGGGGTGGGCCGGGAGTGGTCGGGCCGGCGGCGGTGAGTCGGTCAGCGCAGCGTCAGCTGGGCGTCAGCGGGGGCCGCGAATGTTGTGGGTATGACGTCCATCGTCGCGGTCTCCAGCTTCCTGCCCGACACGATCCCCATCGCTCGGTTCCAGAGGCGACTCGGGCTGTCCGACGTTCAGTTGAGGCGTTACCAGCGCTTCTACGGACTGTCCGAGGTCTGCCGCGACCCGGAGGCGACCGAGACTGAGCTGCTGCTGCGTGCCGCGGCCAAGCTCGCGGAGCTGCGCGGTCAGGAGCAGCGCGTGAAGTACGTCCTCCAGGCGCGTACCATGCCCTCTCCACTGCCTTATCCGCTGACCTCTCTCGGCCCGCTCCAGGCCGAGCTGGGCCTGGAGCACGCGACCGCGTTCGTGGTCTCCCACCACGCCTGCGCCTCCGGCCTGCTCGCCGTCGACATGGCAGGGACCCTGCTCGCCGCCGATCCTGATCCGGACGCCCTCGCCCTCGTCCTCACCGGTGAGAAGGCGTGCACGGCCAAGACCCAGTCCATCCCGGACGTGACCGTGATGGGCGAGGGAACGGCCGCCTTCCTGGTCGGCGCGGACCGGGCGGGCCGTGACCGGATGCTCGGCTACGCGGCCCGTACACACCCGCGGTTCGGCGCCGAGTTCATCATGGGCGACGAGGCGGCCAAGGACTTCCAGGACCTGTACGGGGCGGGACTGCGCGAGGTGATCGGGGCTGCACTGGAGGAGGCGGGCTGCACTCTCGACGAGCTCGCGCTGGTGCTGCCGCACAACGTCAACAAGCTGTCCTGGATCGGCGTCTGCAAGGAACTCCGACTGCCCCTGGAGCGGGTCTTCCTCGACCAGGTGCCGTACACCGGCCACTGCTTCTGCGCGGACCCCTTCATCAACCTTCAGCAGGCCACCGAGCTGGGCCGGCTGCGCCCCGGCGACCGCTACCTGATGACCAGTGTGGGGCTCGGGGCGACCTTCGCGGCGATGGTCTTCGAGCACTGACCACCACGGACACCCCATGAGAATGACGAGGTCGACACCGATGCAACCACCGCCTTCCGGCTTCACCGCGCGTCTGAGGCGCGCCGTCACCGGAGCCGCCGACACCCCCCTGGTGTTCCTGGGCAACTTCGAGGTCGAGAACCAGTGGGCGGTCGGGGAGCCCGCGCTGCCCCGGGTCGGCGCGCACGCCGGCAGCGCGGTCGTCAACCGCATGGACGAGTTCGCGCTGCTGCTCGGCGGCAAGGCCGACCACGTCGTCCTCAAGACGGCCCTGGACGACGGGTACCGCGCCTATCTGGAGGGCCTCGGTCTCGCCCTGCCCACCGTGCATGTGGTCGCCGGCCAGGATCCGCGCCGCACCGTCAGCGAGGACGCCCTCGCCGACCCGGAGCTGCTGCGCACCCTGTCCGCCCTCGCCGCCGACGGCGCCCGGCTGACCGGACACGGCATCTCCACCGTGGAGGAGGAGCTGGCCGAGCGCACGGGACTGCGCCTGGCGGCGCCCGCCGCCGCCGTGTGCAAGCGGGTCAACAGCAAGGTCTACAGCCGTCGGCTGGCCGACGAGTTCGGCATCCGGCAGGCCCGGGGCTGGGCCTGCGAGACGCTGGAGGAACTCGCGGAGGCGTTCGCCGCGGCCGGAGAACTCGTCGCGGCGGGCCGGAAGGTGGTCGTCAAGGACGCGTTCGGGGTGTCCGGCAAGGGCATCGTCGTCCTGGACAGCAAGAAGCGACTCGCGCGCCTGCACCGGATGGCCGTCGCCCAGGCCGAGCGGGCCGCGGGCGACGGCACGGCACCGCGCACCGCACTGGTCGTCGAGGAGTGGGTTGCCAAGCGGGCCGACCTCAACTACCAGTTCACGGTGGGCCAGGACGGTTCCGTGCACTTCGACTTCGTCAAGGAACTGCTCACCGAGGGCGGCGTCCACAAGGGGCACCGCATGCCCGCCCGGCTCACCGGGCCGCAGGTCGCCGAGGTCGCCGAAACCGCCGACCGGCTGGGTGAACGACTCGCTGCCGACGGCTACTTCGGCGTGGTCGGCGTCGACGCCATGGTCGACCCGGACGGCGGCCTCTACCCGGTCGTGGAGATCAACGCCCGGAACAACATGTCGACGTACCAGAGCGTGATCCACGACGTGCTGGCCGGACCCGACGAGGTCGCCGTCGCCCGCCACTTCACCGTACGACCGCGGCGGCCGCTGCCCTTCGCCGAGCTGCGCGAGGTCCTGGACGGGCTGCTGCTGACCGAGCGCGGACCCCGCCCGCGCGGCCTGTTCGTCAACAACTACGCCACGGTGAACGCCGCTGCCGCAGACGCCGGCGCCGACGGCTTCGAGGGCAGGCTCTACGGCGTCCTCGTGGCCGCCTCCGACGCCGAGGTGGCCGCCCTCGACACCGGGATCACCCGCCGTCTCGCGGCCCATACAGATCGGAGCAGCACGTGAGCGTCGCACACGAGGTGCAGGGCATCGGCATCACAGAACTCGCCGAGCAGTACGGCACGCCCCTCTATCTGTACGACGGGGAGGAGATCACCACTCGCTTCCAGGGGCTGCGCGAGCGTCTGCACCCGGCGCTGGAGGTCTTCTACTCCCTCAAGGCCAACCCCAACATCTCCATTTGTGCCCTGCTGCACCGCTGCGGCGCCCGGGCCGAGGTGTCCTCGCTGACCGAGCTGGTCACCGCCCGGCGCGCCGGCGTCGCCCCGCAGGACATCATCTTCCTCGGCCCCGGAAAGTCCCGGGCGGAGCTGGCCGCCTGCCTGGACGAGGACATCCACGCCGTCGTGTGCGAGTCCTTGGACGAACTCGCCCTGATCGACGAGGTGGCACGGGAGAAGTCCGTCACCGCCAGGGTCGCGCTGCGCGTCAATCCGTCCTTCTCCGTGAAGGGCTCGGGCCTGACGATGGGCGGCAAGCCCCGCCAGTTCGGCATCGACGCGGAGCAACTCTTCGCCGAGGGAGCGGAACTGGCCGCCCGCCATCCGGCCGTGCGCCTCATGGGCGTCCAGGTCTACCTGGGCACGCGCATCCTCGGCGAGGACACCGTCGTGGAGAACACCCGGCGCATCCTGGACCTGGCCGAGCGCGTCTCGGCACACCTCGGCTTCCCGCTGGAGACGGTCGACGTCGGCGGCGGCCTGGGCATCGCCTACTTCGACAACGAGAAGGACCTCGACGTCGCCGAGCTCACCGCGCGCCTCAACCCGGTGATCGACGCCTTCGCCGTACGGCACCCGGGCACCCGCATGATCATGGAGCTGGGCCGTTTCCTCGTCGCGACGGCCGGCACCTATGTGACCCGCGTGCGCTACACGAAGACGTCGATGGGCGAGAATTTCGCGGTCACCGACGGCGGCACCAACCACCACATGGCGGCGGTGGGCATCGGCTCCTACGTCAAGCGGAACTTTCCGATCGTCGCCCTGGAACGCCGCGACGAGCCGACGACCGAGACCTGGCACATCACGGGCCCGCTGTGCACCCCGAACGACGTCGTCGGCAAGAAGGTGCCCATGCCGCGGCTGAGGGCCGGTGAGCTGGTGGGCGTGGAGCGCTCAGGCGCCTACGGGCCCACCGCCTCGCCCGTGCACTTCCTCAGCCACGGCTACCCGGCAGAGGTGCTCGTCCTGGACGGACGGGCGCACCTCGTCCGAGAGCGCGACGACGTCGAGGCGATGCTCGGCCGCCAGCGACTGTACGTGTCCCCGGGCGCCGAGCACCACGACCCGCAGCACTGAACCGACGAGCAGGGAGAACACCGAGATGACCGAGAGCACCGAGAACACCGCAGTCGTGGACGGCGCCGAGCGCGAGCGCTGTGTCGACGCCGTCCGCAAGGGCCTCAGCGAGGTCCTGAACAAGGACGTCTCCGAGGCCGAGGACGGCGTGCGCCTCTTCGGCGAGCTGGGGCTCGACTCCAGCAGCGCGCTGGAACTGCTCATCACCATCGAGGAGATCCTCGACGTGCAGTTCGACGCCGAGGACCTGGAGATGACGCACTTCGAGACGGTGGGCTCGCTCGCCGACTTCGTGGCCACGGAAGCGGGCGCCTGAGCATGTTCCGCACGGCAGCGCCCGTACGGCCGCAGCCGGGTGCGGCCTCCGGTCCGCCGGTCGTTCCCAGGCTGGTGCGGGCGGCCCGCTACGCGCCTTCCGCTCCGGTCACCGGCCATGTGCCGGTGCCCGAACTGGAGGAGTTCTACGCGGAGCTGGGCGCCCCGTACGGGGTGCCCTTCGACCGCGAGGGGTACGCCGACTCGGCCCGCCGCACCTCCGTGGAACTGGCGTTCGGGGCGCTCGACGCGCTGGGCGAGCTGCCCGCCGAACAGGCTCCGGAACTGGTCGTGGTCGCCTACACCACCCCCGACTTCCACCACGCGGAGCTGGTCGCGTCGTGCGTGAAGGGACGCCTGCCGGGCGAACCCCTCGCCTTCGCGCTCTCCGACCAGGGGCCGCTCACCGCGTTCAGCGCGCTTCGAGTCGCGGTGGAGTATGCCCGGCGCTGTGGCTTCGGGCGGCTGCTCGTGCTGGTCGTGGACCAGAGCACGCAGCCGTTCGCGGTGCCGGACGCGGCGGCGGCCGTGCACAGGGACTGCGCGGTGGCGCTGCTGCTGGAGTGGGGTGGGGGCGCGGCCGCCGTAGGGGGCATGGCGCAGGGGCCACTGGCGGCGCCGGACCTGTTCGCCGGGTGGGACCCGGGGGCGGGGGTTGTGGCGGGGGCGGGTCTCGCCGACGCCGACTGTCCCTCGCCGTCGCCCGATGTCCGGTTGGCGACCGCCGGACCCGGACTGCCGTGCACCGGCGTCTGGGCCGCGCTGCTGGACGTGGTGAGCCGTGGGTTCGCCGGGCCGGTGGTGGTCGCCGACTACGACCCGGGGCGGGGCCTGCTGGCGTACAACATGCTGGACTGCACTGCTGTCGAACTTCCGACACGGGGGAATGAGGAATCCGATGACGGTTCCGGCCGACGTGCGTGAGCACTGCCGGGAGGCGCGCGACCACGCGCGCACGGACGGACTGGTGCCCGCGCTGACTCTTCTCACGCGGGCCCTGTCGCCGAAGGCACCACCGCGCGGGCCGCGAGGGCACGCCGTGCTGCCGAAGGAACTGCTCGACGAGTTCGCGGCGATGGAGGCCGAGGGCGACGAGCACCGGGAGGACGACGTGCCGGTGCCCGGTCTCACCGTGCTGCGGTCCAGTGGGGCCGGGGCGCCGGACGGGCCCGAGCCGCAGCTCTGGGGCGCGGGGCTGGCCTGGCTGCGGCTCGGCATGTCCGAGCGGCTGCGGGAGGCCTGCATGGCCCATCTCGGGGCCCGGCAGGTCGAGGGCACCTCGCTGCTGATGCAGCAGATGGTCAAGGGCGCGCTCGCCGACGTGCTGATCGACCATCTGGAGGTCGAGGGCGTGCTGTCGGAACTCACCGACGGTTCCGGCGACGACCGCGTCCTGGACCGTCTCCAGGACCAGATCACCCGTGCCGACCGCACCCTGCTGCGGCTGTTCGGCGCCCACGGCTTCACCCAGGACGGTCCGGGCCCCACGGCACATGCCTCGGAGCTGCTCGCCGACGTCTATCGCGGGGAGGACGCGTGATCGGCCTGCCCGTCTCGCTCGCCACGACCCAGGAGTACGTGCGGCACTGGGCCGGGGACCTGCGGGCGCACGCCCTCGAGCTCGATCGCGACCCGGACGCCATCCACCGGTGCCTGGACCTGCCCGCCGTGCGGTTTCTGGCCGGGCACGAGGTGCCGCCGGGGTGGGACCGGGTGAGTACGGCCGCCGGCAGCGGTCCCGTGCACGGGCTGCCCACCCTGGAAAGGGTACTGGTGAGCGAGGAGCTGGCCCGGGGGGACGCCGGCATGATGCTGGCCTCGCCGGGCGCCTCCATGTGCGGGGTGCTGCTCGGGGTCCTGGGCAGCCAGGAGCAGCGGGACTGGGTGTACGGCAGGCTCGACGAGCGCCCCCGCTGGACCTGTTTCGCTCTGACCGAGCCCGAACGCGGCTCCGCCATCGGCGAGATGACCGCCACGCTCACCCCGGACGGCGACGGCGGCTACCTCCTCGACGGCGCGAAGCGGTACGTCGGCAATGCCGCACGTGCCGACGTCGGCGCCGTCTTCGCACGCGTCGCCGGAACCGAGCGGCTCGGCGTGCTGGCGGTCCTGGTCGACACCGCGGACCCCGGCTTCCGTGCCGAGCTGCTGTCCACGGTGGGGCTGCGCGGTGCCCAGCTCACGCACATCACGCTGGACTCGGTGCGGGTGCCCGCCGAGCGGGTGCTGGGCACGCATCTGCCGCCGACCCGGCGTGGCATGTGGAGCATCGTCACTGTCTTCAACCAGCTCAGGCCCAGCGTGGCCGCCATCGCCCTGGGCATCGCCCGCGCCGCCCACGAGTACGTCGCCGAGCACCGACGGCTGCTGCGCGGCCGGGAACGGGAGACGCACGAGGATCTCGGCCGCCGCGTCGACGCCGCCCGGCTGCTGACCTACCGGGCCGCGCTCGCCGTGGACCGGCGGCCGTCGGCCGGGCACCTCGCCTCGGCCGCGAAGGCCCGCGCCTGCGAGCTCGCCGAGGACGTGACCCTCGCGGCGCCCCGCTTCTTCGGCCCCGGCGCCCGGCTCGACCATCCGCTGCTGGAGAAGCTGGCAAGAGACGCCCGGGGCGTGGAGTTCATGGAAGGCACGCGGAACATCCAGAAACTGAATCTTTTTCAGGGGCTGCACAGCCGGAAGGTGGGCGGGCGGTGACGGCCGAGGTGGAGGTCTGGCGCATTCCGCTTTCCGGCGCACCGGAGCCGGAAGCGGAAGATCGCGATTCCGCTCTCGAAGAGCTACTGGACGACGACGAGAGATCCCGGGCCCGGATGGGAAAAGTCCCGGGAATGCGGCGCCGGTTCGTGCGGTCCCATGCCGCGGCCCGGATCATCATCGGCGCCCGACTGGGCCGGGCTCCGCGGGCGGTGCGCTTCACCCGCGGGCGCTGGGGCAAGCCCTTGGTCGAAGACGCCGGCGGGGTGCACTTCAGCCTGTCCCACTCGGGCGAGACGGCCCTGCTGGCACTGGCGCCGCGACCGGTCGGCGTGGACGTGGAGCTGACCCGGGCCGACCTGGACGCCGGTCGACTGGCCAGGCGTTTCTTCCCCCAACGGGAGCGGGAGTTGGTGGAGCGGGCCGGGCACGGCGCCTTCGTGCGGCTGTGGACCAGAAAGGAGGCGTGCGTGAAAGCCGCGGGTGCCCGGCTCACCCAGGGCATGGGCGTGCCGGTGGCCCATACGGCGCCCCAGGCCGTCGTGCACGATCCGACGGGTCCTCTCCAAGGCCCGTGGCGGGTAGTCGATTTGGCACTACCCGCCCGATATGCGGGGGCCGTGGCCTTGCTGGGTGACGGCCCCTTTTCCGTGTCGCCCCGGATGTGGTACGACATGCTGGCGGAGGAATCCGATGTCATGTCAGCCATCCTGGGTGTCAAGTAGAAGAAACTCCCCCTCGAATCGGAGTACTTTTACCCGTGATCGCGCGCCGGAACATCAGTAGGTTTTCTCCCGGCAAGAGAGCGCGGTAATCGCCGGCCGGAATTTCACACCGAGGCGTGTGTCCGTGATCACGGGCAGTTTATTCGAGAAGGGGAAAGCAATCGTGGGAGGCAGGAACCTGATCACCAGGGCCGCTCGCTGGAGCGCCGTCCACCCCTGGTCGGCGATGACGCTCTGGGTCGTCTTCGTCCTGGGCGCCCTGGTGGTCGGAGGAATGACCGGTACACGGTCGGCGACCGTCTCGGACCTGGCCATCGGGCAGTCCGGACGCGCCGCCGAGATAGCCAAGGACGGCGGCCTGGAGAGCCGCGCGGTGGAGAACATCCTGGTCACGCCGTACGAGGGGAAGCTCGACCAGGGCAAGGCACGGGCGGCGGCAGAGGAGGCGGCGGACGCGCTGCGGGACGCGAAGGGCGTCACCTCGATCGGCGAGCCCGTCCCCGCACCGGACGGCTCGGCCCTGCTGGTCCCGGTGACGCTCGGCGGCGACCCGGAGACCGCGGGCGACCGGGTGCAGCCACTGCTCGACAAGGTCGCGAAGGCCGGCGACGCCCATTCCGGCGTCAGGGTCGAACTCGTGGGCGCCGGCTCGATCAAGGCCGGGCTCGACGACATGCTGTCCGAGGACCTGGGCAGGGCGACGGGGCTGAGCCTTCCGGTGACGCTGGTCGTCATGGTGTTCGTCTTCGGCGCGATCGTCGCCGCGAGCGTCCCCGTCATCCTGGGCATCTCGTCCGTGCTGGCCGGCCTCGGCCTGTGGGGCGTGGCCTCCCAATTCGTCGCCGACCCGGGCCCGGTGACCCACATCATCGTCCTGATGGGCATGGCCATCGGTGTCGACTACTCGCTCTTCTACCTCAAGCGGCAGCGCGAGGAGCGCGCCCTGGGCGCCGACAACATCGACGCCATCGAGATCGCCTCCGCCACCTCAGGTCACTCCGTGATGGTCTCCGGTGTGGTCGTCATGGTCTCCATGGGCGCCCTCTACCTCGCCGGGCACATCGCCTTCGAGTCGATGGCGACCGGGGCGGTACTCGTCGTCGCCATCGCGATGCTCGCCTCGCTGACCGTGCTGCCGGCCATGCTCTCCAAGTTCGGCCGCTACCTGGACCGGCCGCGGGTGCCGCTGGTGTGGCGGCTCACGCAGCGCGCCGGCGCCAAGCCGCGCCTGTGGTCGGTGATGCTCAAGCCGTCCCTGCGGCACCCGGCCATCGCCCTGGTGCTCTCCGTGGGCGCGCTCCTCGCCCTCGCCGTGCCCGCCCTCGACCTGAAGCTGAAGGCCACCGGCATCGACGACCTGCCCAGGTCCATCCCCGCGATGCAGGCCAACGAGCGGCTGACCGCGTCCTTCCCGAGCCAGGCCGACACCCACACCGTCGCCGTACGCGTGCCCGCAGGTGCGGCCGAGCGGATGCACGACGCCGTCACCGCGCTCGTCGAACGCACCCAGCACTCCGACCTGTTCGTGCACACCCCGGCACCCGAGGTGCGCACCTCCAAGGACGGTACGGTCGTGACCGTCGCCGTCGGCACCCGCTTCGACAGCAGCTCCGACAAGGCACGCCAGTCCTTGAAGGCCCTGCGCGAGGACATCGCCCCGCAAACCCTCGGAAAGGTCACGGGCGCCGAGTTCGCCGTGGGCGGCAGCGACGTGGCGTACGACGTGGACTACCGGGCCAACGTCGTCGACAAGATGCCCTGGGTGCTCGGAGTGGCGCTGCTGCTGACCTTCCTGGTCATGGCGACAGCGTTCCGCTCGATCACGCTCGCGTTGATCACGGTGGTGCTCAACGTGCTGTCGGCAGTGGCCTCGTTCGGCCTGCTGGCGCTGATCTTCCAGCGGACCTGGGCCGAGGACCTGCTGAACTTCGAGTCCACCGGCCGGGTGGTGGCCTGGCTTCCGCTGATGCTGTTCGTGATCCTGCTCGGCCTGTCGATGGACTACCACGTCTTCGTCGTCAGCCGGATCAGGGAGGCGGCGCGCGGCGGGCTGCCCATCCGTGAGGCCGTCGAGCAGGGCATCACACGCACCGCCGGCGTCGTCACGAGCGCCGCCGTGGTGATGGTCAGTGTGTTCGCGCTGCTCGCCTCGCTGAGCTTCATCGAGATGAAGCAGATGGGCGTGGGCATGGCCTGCGCGGTACTCCTCGACGCCACGCTCATCCGGATCGTCGTCCTGCCGTCGGTGGTCACGCTGCTCGGCTGGAAGACCTGGTGGCCCTCGCGGCTGGCGCACCAGAACGAGGCTCGGCCGCCGCGGACTCCGGCGGTGCTGGCGGAGCGGGCGCCGATGCTCTGACGGCGGCGGAACACAGCTCAGGGGACGGCCCTCAGGGCCGTCCCCTTCCGTCGTCCCGCACGAACTCCGTGCTGCGCAAGGACCGCAGGGGCTCTCCCCGGGGCCCTGTTTCCGACCGCCCTTCCCGGCCCCGTCAGCAACCCGTCAGCACCTCGTCAGCGTCCGGCGACAGGCTTGGCAGCGAGGCTCATTCGTCGCCGAAGGCCAGGAGTGCCAGTGCCGGTTATATCCGCGTCGCATGAATTCGATGTCAGCGACCTCTTCGTGAATCTGCAACCGTTCTTCGGGCGTCGTCTCTTTCTCAAGGTCGAGGGATTCAACTTCGCCGGATCCATCAAACTCAAGGCGGCCCGGGAGATGGTCGCGCAGGCGGAGGCCGCGGGTGTGCTCGGACCCGGCGCGACCCTGGTGGAGTCCTCGTCCGGCAACATGGGCGTCGCCCTGGCCCTGCTCGCCGCGAGCCGCGGATTCAGGTTCCTGTGCGTCACCGACTCCCGCTGCAACGCCGTCACCCGGCGCACCATGGAGTCGCTCGGCGCCGAGGTGCACGTCATCACCGAGCCGCACGCCACCGAGGGCTTCCTCGGCGCCCGGATCCGCCACGTCAAGGCACTGCTGGCCGCCGACGACAAGAAGGTCTGGCTCAACCAGTACCTCAGCCCCGGCAACTGGATGGCTCACTACCGCACCACCGCACCCGCCATCGCCCGCCAGTTCCCCGACCTGAACGTGCTGTTCGTCGGGGCGGGCACCACGGGCACCCTGATGGGCTGCGCCCGCTACTTCCGGGAGCGGCGACCCTCGGTGCGGGTGGTCGCCGTCGACAGCGTCGGCTCGGTCACCTTCGGCGCCCCCGCAGCCACCCGGCACATCCCGGGCCTCGGTACCAGCGTGCGGCCCGCGCTGCTCGACGAGTCCCTGGTCGACGCCGTGGTGCATGTTCCGGAGACGGCCACCGTGCGCACCTGCCGGGAGCTGATGCGGCACGGATTCTCCTTCGGTGGCTCCACGGGAACGGTCGTGACCGGCGCCCTCGACTGGCTCTCCGAACAATACGGAGACCTTGCATCCGGCATTCGGGAACAGGTGACCGCCGTCACCATTTCGCCGGACCTGGGTGAGCGCTATATGGACACCGTTTACCACGACGAGTGGGTACAGAATTCTCTCGGCCTGAAAAGGCTCACGGACAGCGTCGAAGAGGCACGGTCGGGGACAGAAATAGCCGCTGGACTCGAATCGGTTTCCGGCTGAACGGCAAGCGGAACAGTTGGTTGGGGGAAATGGGAATGACCGAGAACAACGCGATGACGCCGAACCGGGGCGCCGTCCTCCCGCTCACCGCGGCACAGGCCGAGATCTGGTTCGACGAGCAGTTCGCCACCGGCCCGCTCGGCTACAACATGGCCGACTACATCGACCTGCGCGGACCGGTCGACGCGGACCTGCTGGGCCGGGCCCTCGGCCGCCTGGGCCATGAGGCCGAGGGGCTGCGCGTGCAGTTCGTCGAGGAGGACGGCGCCCCGGGGCAGATCATCCGGCCGCTCGCCCAGCTTCCGCTGAAGCACCTCGACTTCAGCGGCGAGACCGAGCCGCTCACGGCCGCCGGGGCGTGGATGCGAGCCGACCACGCCGAGCCCCTGAAGGTCACCGACTTCCCGCTGTTCCGCGGCGCCCTGATCCGGCTCGGCCCGGAGCGCCACCTGCTCTATCTGTGCATGCACCACATCCTGGCCGACGGGTTCAGCCGCGCGCTGCTCTATCCGAAGCTCGCCGCCCTCTACACCCGGCTCGCCGCCGGCACGGACGCGCGCGACCTCGACGCCGACGCCATACCCGCCTTCCATCGCCTGCTGGACGCCGAGCGCGACTACCTCGACTCGCCGCACGTCGAACGCGACCGCGCGCACTGGACCGCACGCCTCACCGCCGGCGCACGCGGTCCGGCACCCGAACTCGTCTCCCTCTCCACACGGCAGCCCGCCCCCGGCCGCAGCGCGCTGCGACACACCGCACGTCTCTCCGCCGAGACCACCGGCGCTCTGCACGCACTCGCCCGGGAAGGCAAGGTCACCCTGCCGGTCGTCCTGGTCGCCGCCGCCGCCGCCTACACCCAGCGCGCCACCGGAGTCGACCGCCCCCTGCTCACCCTGCCGGTGACCGGCCGGGTCGGCGCCGCCAGCCGCGAGATCCCCGGCATGCTCGCCAACTACCTGCCGCTCACCGTGCCGGTGCGCCCCGACGCCACGCGCACCCAACTGCTGCGCCAGGCCTGGGTGGAGGTTTCGGGCGCCCTGAAGCACCAGCGCTACCGAGGCGACCGCATCCGCCGGGACGTCGGTCTGCGCACCGACGACCGGCGTCCCTTCGGACCGTTCATCAACGTCCTCAACCAGGACCCGGCCCTCGAGTTCGCCGACGCCTGCCACGGCACGGTCGTCAACCTGTCCACCGGCATCGTCAACGACCTCATCATCACCGTCCTGAACACCGCGGACGGGACGATGGAGATCCACCTCGACGGCAATCCGGAGTTGTACACCTCGGCGGAGCTCGCCGCCCACCTGGCCCGTTTCGAGGCCTTCCTCGGCGCGCTCGCCACGCTGCCCGCCGACCGGCCCGTCGGCCGGATCGGACTGGGCGCCCCCGACGAGCCGCTCGGCCTGCTCGGCACCTGGGACCGCGACGCCGAACAGGCGGCGTACGAGGGACTCGTGGAGCGGGTACGAGTCGTAGCCGCCACCTCGCCCGACACGGTCGCCGTCTCCGACGGCACGCAGAGCGTCACCTACGGCCAACTGACGACCCGCGCCGCCGGCGTGGCCGCGCGCCTGCGCGCCGCCGGCATGGAACCGGGCGCCGTGGTCGCCATGTGCGCCGACCCCGGGGTGCCGTTCGTGGCGGGTGTGCTGGGTGTGCTGGGGGCCGGCGGTGCCTATCTGCCGCTGGACCCGACGGCTCCCGCCGCGCGCAACGCCGGCCTGCTCCGGGACAGCGGCGCCCGCCACCTGCTGATGGGGACCGCCTACGAGGCACAGGCCCGTGAGGTCGCGGACGTCGTCGCCCTCCCACTCGCCGATCCCGTGGACGCCGCCTGCGACGCCGGACTCCCCGCGATCGGGCATGCCTCGGATCTGGCGTATGTGATGTTCACGTCGGGTTCGACGGGTCGTCCGAAGGGGGCGATGGTGTCGCGGTCGGGGATGGTCAATCACCTGTGGGCGAAGGTGGGGGATCTGGATCTGGTCGCGGGTGAGGTGGTGGTGCAGAACGCGCCGTTGACCTTCGATGTGTCGGTGTGGCAGATGCTGGCTCCGCTGCTGGTGGGTGGTCGGGTGCGGGTGTCGGGTGCGGAGTTGGCGGCGGATCCGGCGGGGTTGTTCGCGGTGGTGCGTGAGGAGGGGGTGGCGGTGCTGGAGGTCGTCCCCTCGTTGCTGCGGGCGGTGTTGGATGCGTGGGATCTGGACGGGCGGGTGCCCGGGCTGCCGGGTCTGCGCTGGTTGATGGTGACGGGTGAGGCGTTGCCGGGTGATCTGTGTGAGCGGTGGCTTGCGCGTTTTCCGGGTGTTCCGTTGATGAACGCGTATGGTCCGACGGAGTGTTCGGATGATGTGACGCATGCGGTGGTCCGGGCGGGGGACGTTCTCGGTGGGCGGGTGCCGATCGGTGGGGCGGTGCGCAACACGCGGTTGTACGTTCTCGGTGACGAGTTGCAGCCGGTTCCGGTGGGTGTGCCGGGTGAGCTGTATGTGGGTGGGGCCGGTGTCGGGCGTGGTTATCTGGACGATCCGGCGCGTACGGCGGGGACGTTCATGGCGGATCCGTTCGCGGGGTCCGGTACGCGGATGTACCGGACGGGTGACCGGGTGGTGCAGCGTCCCGACGGGCAGTTGGAGTTCCTCGAGCGGCGCGACCATCAGGTCAAGATCCGCGGACGACGCGTCGAACTCGGCGAGATCGAGGCTGCCGTCCGAGGGCTCGACCAGGTCACCGACGCCGCTGTGGCCGTCGTACCGGACGCCTCCGGCAGTCCGCGCCTGGTCGGCTACCTGACCGGTCCTCGCGTGGACGCCGGGCACGTGCGTGACGAGCTGGCCCAGTTGCTGCCCGCCTACATGATCCCGGTGACATGGCTGGTCCTGGACGCCCTGCCGCTCACCCCGAACGGCAAGCTCGACCGCAAGGCCCTGCCCAAGCCCGCCCTCGCCGGACAGCAGGCGGTGCGCGGGCCGCGCACCGAGCGGGAGCGGGTGCTGTCCGGGATCTTCCGGGACGTACTCGGCACCGCGGAGGCCGGGGTCGACGAGGACTTCTTCGCGCTCGGCGGCGACAGCATCCGCTCCATCCAGGTCGTCAGCCGCGCCCGCGCGGCCGGCCTCGCCCTGACCACGCGGGACGTGTTCGAGCACAAGACCGTCGCTGCCCTGGCCCGGATCGCGAGCGGCGCCGACGCCGACACCGACGCCGTGCGCGTGCCGGCGGTCGACGGGGGAGTGGGGGCGTACGACCTCACCCCGATCATGGGCCAGCTCCACGAGGACACCCGAGACCTCACCGGCCCCGTCGTCAAGTACAGCCAGCACGTCGTCGTGCACGTCCCCGCGAGTCTGGACGCCGATCTGCTGGACGCCGCCCTGCACGCGGTGGTCGACCACCACGACGCCCTGCGCACCCGAGCCGGCGAACCGGCGCCCGGACTGTGGCACATGGAGGTGCTCCCGCGCGGTGCGCTGGACGGCACCCTGCTGACGGCGACCGCGGCGGCGGGCGGTGCGGACGGCAACGACCTCCTCGCCTTCGCCGAGCGGCAGGCCGCCGCCGCCCGTGCCCGGCTCGCCCCGTCCGAGGCCGTCATGATCCAGGCGGTGCTGATCGCACCCGCGCCCGGCGCGGAGACCGGGCTGCTGGTGCTGTGCGGCCATCACCTCGTCGTCGACGGCGTGTCCTGGCGCATCCTGCTGCCCGACCTGGCGGCCGCCTGCGCGGCGCTCGCCGAGGGCCGCACGCCCGGCCTCGCCCCCGTCGGCACCTCGTACCGCGACTGGTCACGGCTGCTCACCGAACAGGCCCGCACCGAGGTGCGCGGCACCGAACTCGCCCTGTGGCAGCGCGTCCTGGACGGCCCGGACCCGCTGGTCGGTACCCGGCGCCTCGACCCCGTCAAGGACGTCTACGGCACCCGGCGCACCCTGCGTCTCGAACTGGGCCCCGAGGTCACCGGACCGCTGCTCACCCACGTTCCCGCGGCCTTCCACGCGGAGGTCAACGACGTCCTGCTGACCGGGCTGGCCCTGGCCGTCGCCGACTGGCGCCGCAGACACGGTCACACCCACTACGCCCAGACCCTGATCGAGCTGGAGGGCCACGGCCGCGAGCAGCTCACCGACAGCCTGGATCTGTCCCGTACCGTCGGCTGGTTCACCAGTGCCTTCCCGGTCCGCCTCGACCCCGGTGACCTCGACTGGGACGAGGTGTGGGCGGGCGGCCCCGCCCTGGCCACCGCACTGAAGCGGGTCAAGGAACAGCGGCGTGCCCTGCCCGACCGGGGTGTCGGCCACGGCCTGCTGCGCTACCTCAACCCGCACGCTGCCCGTGTCCTCGCCACGTACGACCGGCCGCAGCTCGGCTTCAACTACATGGGCCGCTTCGACGCCCGCGAGAACAGGCTGTGGGAACCCGCCGGCGGTGACGGCGTCGTCGGCACCGGCGCCCACCCCGGCATGCCGCTGCCGCATCTGATCGACGTCACCCCGGCGACCGAGGACCGCCATGACGGACCGTATCTGATCGCCAACTGGGCGTGGGCCGGGCAGACGGTCGCCGAGGAGGACGCCCGGGACATCGCCGAGACCTGGTTCCGCACGCTCGGCCTGCTCGTCCGGCACTACGCCGGACCCGGCGTGGGCGGCCGTACCCCCTCCGACCTGCCGCTGGTGGATCTGGCGCAGGACGAGATCGAGGCGTACGAGGCCGAACTCGCCGACGCGGGCACGGCCCTGACCGACGTCCTGCCGCTCACGCCGCTCCAGCAGGGCATGCTCTTCCACGCGGACTACGACCGCGAGGCGACGGACGTCTACACCCTCCAGATCGTCGCCGAGCTGGAAGGCGACCTCGAACCCGCCGTCCTGCGCGCCGCCGGCCAGGCGCTCCTCGACCGGCACCCGAACCTGCGCGCGGCCTTCCGGGCCCGGCCCACCGGCGACCCCGTGCAGATCGTCCCCGACCGTGCCGAACTGCCGTGGCAGGAGGCCGATCTGCGCGACCTGCCGGAGCCGCGGCGCACCGCCGAACTCGACCGGATCACCGAGGCCGAGCGCACTCGCCGCTTCGACCTGGCCGCCGCGCCCCTGCTGCGTTTCGCGCTCGTCACCCATGGCGAGGGGCGGCACCGCTTCATCTGGACGAGCCACCACATCCTCGTTGACGGCTGGTCGATGCCGCTGCTGGTGCGGGAACTGTTCGCCCTGTGCCGTACCGACGCGGACGGCAGCCTCCTGCCCGACCCGGCGTCCTACCGCTCCTACCTCGCCTGGCTGGCCGGCCAGGACCGTGCCGCGGCCCGGGCGGCCTGGCGCGGAGCCCTCGACGGCGTCGACACGCCGACGCTGCTCGCCCCGGCGGACCCCGACCGCGCCCCGGTGCTGCCGTACGCCGTACGGGCCGAGGTGCCGCGTGAGCTGACCGCCACCCTGTCCGACTGGGCCCGCTCCCAGGGCCTCACCCTCAACACCGTCGTGCAGGGCTGCTGGGCGCTGCTGCTGGGCCGGCTCACCGGGCGCCAGGACGTCGTCTTCGGCGCCGTCACCTCCGGCCGCCCGGCCGAGGTGCCCGACGTCGAGTCGATGATCGGCATGTTCCTCACGACCGTGCCGGTCCGCGTCCGGCTGCATCCCGGCGCCTCCCTGGCCGAGCATCTGCGCACCGTTCAGGACCAGCAGACCGCGCTGCTGCCGCACGAGCACCTGGGCCTCGCCGACATCCACAAGGCCGCCGGTCTCCCCGGCGAGGTCTTCGACACCGTGGTCCTCTTCGAGAACTTCCCCCTGGACGGGGCCGGCCCCGACGAAGGGGCCGACGGCACACGGGTGCTGCTCACCGAGGCCAGGGACGCCCGCCACCACCCGCTGAGCATGGCGGTCTTCCCCGGCGACGCCCTGACCCTGCGGCTCGACTACGCGCCGGACCTGTTCACGAGCTCCGACGTCGAGCGCATCGCCCTGATGTTCCAGCACCTCCTGCGCACCGTCGCCGACCGCCCGGCCCTGCCGCTCGCCCAGGTCGATCTGACCGCACCGGCCACGATCGCCGGAGCCGGCACACCCGGTGAACTCGGCGGTCTGCTCGGCACCTGGGACCCCTCGGTCCCCGAGGAGAGCCTCGGCGTCGTGGAACGGGTACGCGCGGTGGCCGACCGCATCCCCGACGAGACCGCGGTGACGGACGCCGCCGGGTCCCTGACCTACCGCGAACTGATCGAGGCGGCCGGCGGTCTCTCGGCCCGCCTCGCCACGGCCGGTGTGACAACCGGCTCGGTGGTCGCCATGTGCGCCGACCCCGGGGTGCCGTTCGTGGCGGGTGTGCTGGGTGTGCTGGGGGCCGGCGGTGCCTATCTGCCGCTGGACCCGGCGGCTCCCGCCGCGCGCAACGCCGGCCTGCTCCGGGACAGCGGCGCCCGCCACCTGCTGATGGGGACCGCCTACGAGGCACAGGCCCGTGAGATCGCGGGCGGCGTCACCGTCCTGAGCCTGGAGGACTCCCTCACCGACCGGGCCGTGCCGCCCGCTGTCGGCGGTGGCCTGGATCTGGCGTATGTGATGTTCACGTCGGGTTCGACGGGTCGTCCGAAGGGGGCGATGGTGTCGCGGTCGGGGATGGTCAATCACCTGTGGGCGAAGG
>NZ_JAGMUO010000040.1 GCF_019049325.1 Streptomyces sp. AC512_CC834
TCCCGATCTCCACTCAAGATCAGGTTCGTATGGATGCCACGAAGTGAGTCAGTTTTGATCCGCCGTCAGAGGGTCACGGTTCAAGCGACGCCGACACGGCTGGATGGTCTCCGGAGGCGCTGACGCCTCCATGCTGGCGGGCGAGTTGCCCAAGGAACGCGGTATGGGACTTCTGCTGCCGCGTGGCGGGGTCCTGCGCTATGGACCCGCGAACATCTGAGTCCGGCGACTCTGGTTGGCACGAACCCTGCGGTAGCAGATGAGGCTGCTGGTGATGCCGGCGTGCCGGTGTCAACGTTCCGGCTTCGGGTCGGGCCGGCGGGTCGGGGCGTATCTGGCGAGCATGGTCTGGACGGCCTGTTCGACGGCGTCATGGATGTCGGAGGCTGCGGGGTTCCAGTCGGTCAGCAGCATGCGGGGCCACAGGACGTAGTTGGCGATCATGCCGAGGAACTGGTTCGCGGCGCTCACGGCGTCCGGGACGTCGGCGTTGCCCGCCTCGTGCTCGGATTCCAAGTAGTGCTGGACGGAGTTGAAGTAGGGCAGCTTGCCGAGCTGGAACTGCATCCGTCCCAGTTCGGGGAAACGGGGCAGTTCGGCGATGACGATCCGGAACAGGGCTGTCATGCCGGGTCGGCCGACCAGGTCGGCATAGCGGTGGCCGATGGTTGTCAGTCCGGAGCGCAGATCTCCGGTCTGTGGCCGTGCGGCAGCGTCGCCGGCGTCACGCTGCCAGGACTCGGTGACGATGGCCTCGAAGAGGGCCGCCTTGGTGGGGAATCGCTTGAACAGGGTGGACTTCGAGACCCCGGCCGCTTCGGCGATCCGGGCCAGTGAGGTGCCGTCGTAACCGCGATCCAGGAACAGTTCTGTGGCTGCGGTGGTGATCGCCTCGCGTTTCTGCTGGGCGAGTCTGCGGTGGTGTGCGGAGAGTTCTGCTGCCATGCGGGCAGTATGCCGCAGACCCGAGGCGAGTCACTTGACTCGCCTCAATGATCCTACTTACGGTGTGAGGGTAAGGCGAGTCGAGTGACTCGCATCGCATCTGTGGCGCCGGGGTGGATTCCCGGTAGCCGCGCGGTGGAGGAACAGTTCATGACGATCGACAAGACCGCCTTGGTGACCGGTGCGAATCGCGGCCTCGGACGTGGCGCGGCCATCGCTCTGGCCACACGTGGGGTGCGGGTCCTGGTCACCCACCGCGGTGATGCGGCCGGGGCCGAGGAGACGGTGGAACAGGTGCGGGCGGTGGGTGGGACTGCCGCTGTTCTCCGGCTCGACATCAGCGACGTCTCCTCCTTCGCGTCCTTCACCTCCGAACTGAGCGAGCAGTTGGAGCGCTGGGGTACGTCGCGGCTCGACATCCTGGTCAACAACGCGGGAGTGGGGATCTTCGGACCGCTGGAGGACGTCACGGTCGACGACTTCGACACGGTGATGGGCACCAACGTCCGGGGCACGTTCTTCCTCGTCCAGGCACTTGTGCCGCTGCTGGCCCGAGGCGGCCGCGTCATCAACGTCTCGACGTCACTGACCCGCCACACCAGCGCCGCCACCTCGGTCTACTCCGCCTCGAAGGCCGCCGTCGAAGCCCTGAGCCGTACCCTCGCCGCGGAACTCGGCCCGCGCGAAATCCGGGTCAACTCCATCGCCCCGGGGCCGACCGCCACCGATTTCAACGGTGGAGCGATGCGGGACGACGCCGGGACGCGCCAGGTTCTCGCCGGACAGACCGCGCTCGGCCGCGTCGGCGAACCTGAGGAGATCGGCGACGCCATCGCCACGCTGGCCTCCGAGGGTCTGCGCTGGGTCACCGCCCAGCGCATCGAGGTCTCCGGCGGCGCCCTCCTCTGAACGGCCGGGCGACCGCGGCCTCCCAGGGGCCGGGCCGGGATGTCGCCCGGGGGAGAGGGGGAGAGGGGGGAGGTGGTCAGGCCTTCGGTCCGTCCGCGAGGAAGCCCGTCAGGCCGTCCAGCAGCATTCCGCTGCCCTGCTCCGCCATGTCGCGTTCCTCCGCCGTGTCGCAGGTCTGGCTGAGGACGATCACGGTGTTGCGGGGGCCCTCCTCCGTGAGTTCCACGCCCATCGTCGACGGTTCCGGGCGGCCCGGGACGTCCATGCCGATGGTCAGCCGGCGGTGCTCGGCGACCTCGATGTAGGAGCCCGTCAGGGGGAACTCGGCGCCCTCCGGGGTGCGCATCGTGGCCTTCCAGAGGCCGCCCGGGCGGACGTCCATCTCGACGGTGCCGGGGATCGCGTAGGCCCACTGGGCGTACTGGTCGGGGGTGGTCCAGGCCTGCCAGACCCGCGCCGCGGGGGCGTCCAGGGTGCGGGTCAGGGTGTAGGAGAAGCCGTTCTCCGCCGCGGTGTTCTGCTCGGTGCTCATGTCGTCCTGTCTCCTCGGTTCGGCGGGGCTCGGGGCCTCGCGCTCTTCGTGGGTTCGGTTCGTCACGCTGTCGCACCTTGTAGACGTCCGCCGGGGCGGGAACTCATCGGTTCACCGCGACGGCTGTTCCAAGCTATTCCCGGCTATTCCCGGCCGTGGCACTCCCCGTACGCCCGCTGCGAGCCGCACCAGCACACCGCCCCGCGCTGCGGCGGCCACGCCACCGCACGCCCCCGGGCCGCCAGGGTCGTCGCGTACTGCGGCAGCAGGGCCGGGTCGGCCGGGGACGCGCCCTCCGACGCCGCGAAGGCCTCGTAGGACGGGACGGTGCCCGGGACCACGCCCAGGTTCGGCGTGCCCGACGACGCGAGTTCGCGCAGGGCCGCCTCTATCGTCGCCAGGTGCTCCTCGTACGAGGGGTACTCGGCGGCCAGCGGCGGATACGCCTGGAGCAGCTCCGTCAGTTCGTCGGCCGGCCAGTGCAGCATCGCCACCGGGAACGGGCGGGAGAGCGCCTCGCGGTACGCGCCCAGCTCGGCGCGCAGGCGGGAGATCTCCGCCTCCAGGTCCGCCGGGTCGTCCGAACCCAGGGACCAGACCCGCTTGGGGTCGTGCAGCTCGTCCAGGGAGACCGGCATGGTGTGGAGGGTGTCGGCCAGGGCGTCCCACTCGTCGTGGGCCAGGCCCAGCATCCGGCGGACCCGGTGACGGCCGTAGAGGAGGGGATGCGTCGAGTACGGCGGTTCCGGCACGTCCGTCAGGAGCAGGCGGGCGCCCTCCGTGAACGTCTCGTGCGCCGCCTCCAACTCGTCGTGGGACTCCAGGGCCTCGGCCACGATCACCCACGGCGCGGGATCGCGCGGCGACGCCGCACGGACACCGTCGATGATCGCCCGGGCCTCCGCCTCGTGGTCGTACTCCCAGAGGTTCGACGCCTTCAGGGCGCGCACCAGGGACGGGTTCTCCAGCCCGGGGGAGCCGGTGGCGGCGGAGGACAGCAGGCGGTCGTAGAGCCTGGTCGCGGCGGGGCGGTCGCCGGACAGCTCCAAGTGGGCCGCGGCGCGCAGGAGCAGGGCCTCGGCGTCCTCGGGATAGAGGCCGGAGGTTCGTTCCAGGCGGGCCGCTTCGGCGGCGTGGTCGACGTTTTCGGCGGGCGTGTCGGGGCGCATGGGGGACACCGTACTGCCGCGAGGTGACCAGGGTCAGCCATCCGCCGGCCGGAGCCCGGGGGATCGGCGTCGCCGAGGCCCGCATCGGCTCGCGGGGGCTCAGTGCCGCTCCCGCAACGCCCCCACCAGCACTCCCGCCACCACGGCCAGCCCCGCCGACACCCACAGCGCCACGTCCGTGCCCGCCCCCGGGCTCCCCGCCGACGTCGCGATCGCGATCGTCAGGGCGACGCCGGCGCACGAGCCGATGTACCGGAACGTCTGCTGCGCGCCCGAGCCCATCGCCGCCCGGGCCGCCGGTACCGACTCCACCGCGAGCAGCGGCAGCGCGGCGTTCAGCAGGCCGCTGCCGACGCCGGCCAGGACCAGACCGGGCAGCAGGCGGACCCAGGAACCCGCGCCGACCGCCCCGAGCATGGTCAGGACACCGACCGCGTGCAGGGCGAAACCGACGGCCAACTGGTGGCGCGGGGACACACGGTGGGCGACGCGGCGGGCCTGGAGGGCCACCGCGAAGGCGAGACCGGCCCAGACGAGGGAGAGCAGGGCCGTCTCCATGGGGGACAGGCCGAGCGCCCGCTGCAGCACCGTCGGCAGGAAGCTGAACAGGCCGATCACCGACAGGCCCGTGAACAGACCGCCCGCGGAGGACGCCAGGAAGCGCGGGCTGCGCAGCAGGGACAGGTCGATCATCGGGGTGGCCGCGCGGCGCTCCAGTACGACGAACAGGGCGCCGAGGAGTACGGCCGCCGCCAGCAGCAGCGCCACCGGCGCCCGCAGCCACCCGTCCCGCCCCAGCGTCAGCGCCGCCACCAGCGCGACCAGCGCCGGTCCGAACGTCACCGCCCCGGCGAAGTCCGGCCGGCCCGCCCGCGGTGAGCGCGACTCCGACAACGCCCGCGCGCCGAGGCCCGCCACCACCAGCGCGGCCGCGCCGAGCACGCCGTACGACACCCGCCAGTCGGGGATCGCCCCGACCAGCAGCGGGCCCACGGCTATCCCGCCGCTCACGAAGGCACCCCACACGCCGGTCGCGCGCAGCCGTCCGGCCGGGGTCGGGAAGGCGTGCACGAGCAGGCCGAGGCTGCTGGCCAGCAGCGCCGCGCTCGCCGCGCCCTGCGCGATGCGGGCCAGCGTGAACAGCCACGTCGTGGACGCGAAGGCACCGAGGACGGTGGTGACGCCGAGGGCCAGCGTGCCGGAGACGAAGATCCGGCGGCGCCCGTAGTCGTCGGCCAGGCTGCCGGCCACCAGGAGCACGGCGGCCAGGCCGAGCGGGGTGCCGTTCAGCAGCCAGGCCTGCGCGGACAGCGGGGTGTGCAGGTCGGCGGCCGTCTCGGGGAGCGTGACCGCCGGCGCGGCGTACGTCATCAGGGCCACGGCGGTCGCGGCGCTGGTCAGCGCGAGGGTCCGGCCGGGGTGCGGGGGCGGCGAGGCCCGTTCCGTGGTGTCGTCGGCCGGGGGTGCCGGTGTCGCGGTGGTGGGGGTGGCCGCGGTGGTCGGGGTGGTCGGGGAATCCGTGCCGGTGTCGGTCATGGCTGGCTGTCCGCTCCAGGTTGGTTCGGTCAATGAACTGACTCGAGGCGGCCCAACTTAGCATCATCAGTTCGGTGAATGAACCGAGCGGGGAAAGGTGGCTACAGTGGACGCCATGGCACTGGGCAAGGACTACGCGACGCAGGAGTGCTCGATCGCCCGCGCGCTGGAGGTCGTCGGCGAGCGGTGGACGCTGCTGGTGATCCGCGACGCGCTCTACGGCGTCCGGCGCTACAACGACTTCCTCGTCCACCTCGGCATCCCGCGCGCCGTCCTGGCCAACCGCCTCCAGGCGCTCACCGCCGAGGGGCTCCTGGACAAGCGCAGGTACCAGGAGTCGCCGCCCCGGGACGAGTACGTCCTCACCGACCGCGGCATCGCCCTGTGGCCCGCCCTGCGGGCGCTCGGCATCTGGGGGCGCGAGCAGCTCGGCGGCGAGCCGCTGCGCACCTACTGGCACGCCGACTGCCGCACCGAACTCACCCCCTACGGTGCCTGCCCCGCCTGCGGGACCCTCGTCGCCGTCCGCGACGTCGAGGTGCGGCCGGGCCCCGGACTCGACCCCGACCCCGCGGACCCGGTCAGCCGGGCGCTGCTCGGTCCCCGGCGGCTGCTCCAGCCGATCGAGACCGAGCAGGGTGCCGCGCCGCGTCCTGTATAACTGGGGCAAACGCGCGTGCGAGAGGAGGGGAGCCGCCGATGCCGCCCATGACCCAGCACCACCGGGCCGTCCCGCGTCCCCTTCTCGTGCTGCTCCTGGTCCTCCTCCCCGTCGCGCTCCTCGACGTCGGCAGCCTCTCCGCGACCGTCGCGCTCGCCGCGACCGCCGCCGTCGGTTCCGCGCTCGCCGTCTGCGCCGTCATCGCCGCACGCTGCGCGCCCGCCGTGCCGCGCACCCGGGTGCGTACGGCCATCAGGGACCGGGACCTGCGTACGGCCTTCCTGCCCCAACGCGATCCCGACGCCCGCGGCCGCCGCCGGCCCCGAGCGCCCGGACACGCCCTCCCGGCGACCACCGCGTAGGGCACCGCTGCACCGCTGCACCGCTGCTTCACCACCCTGCGCGGGGTGTGTCGTCATGCCGCAATCCCCTTGCCCGGCACGACGAGACCCTCGGAGGGCTCACCCACTCATGTCCGTCTTCGCCAGCCTGGTCGAGCAACTCGCCGACCTGCTCCAGCCCCTGTTCGGCGCCTCGGCCGCGGCCGCCGCCATCGTCCTGTTCACCGCCCTCGTACGGCTCCTCGTACACCCCCTGTCCCGGGCCGCCGCCCGCGGGCAGAAGGCCCGCACCGAACTCCAGCCGCGGATCGCCGAACTGCGCCGCAAGCACGCGAAGAACCCCGAGAAACTCCAGCGGGCCGTACTCGAACTGCACACCGAGGAGAAGGTGTCCCCGCTGTCGGGCTGCCTGCCCAGCCTGTGCCAGATCCCCGCCTTCTTCCTCCTCTACCACCTGTTCTCCAGCTCCTCGATCGGCGGCGAGGCCAACGCGCTGCTCTCGCACCGGCTCCTGGCCGCCCCGCTCGGCGGACGCTGGGCCGACGCGCTCGGCGACGCCGGGCCGTTCGGGGGCGCCGGGCTCGTGTACGCCGCGCTGTTCGTGCTCGTCGCGGGGGTGGCCTTCTTCAGCTACCGGATCACCCGGCGGACGATGACCGAGCGTCCGGCGCTGCCCGCCGCCGACGGGCAGCAGGTGCCGGGACTGGGCGCGATCAGCAGGGTCATGCCGTTCATGTCCTTCTTCACGCTCGTCACCGTGGCCGTGGTGCCGCTGGCCGCCGCGCTGTACGTCGTCACCAGCACGACGTGGAGCGCCGTGGAACGGGCCGTCCTGTACCGGTGAGGAGGCTGGTGAGGAGGCTGGTGAGGCTACGGCTACGGTCCAGTACGTGAACGGGGTATTGCGGAGTGGACCCCGACCTTGGACGATCGACCAGTCCTCCGACGGGTGTCGCGGCACTGGCCGCACCCAGGTCGCACCTCATCGGGCGGGCTGCCCGAGACCGAGGAGTTGGGGATCATGAAGCTGCTGCGAGTCGGTACGGCGGGGTCCGAGCGGCCCGCGCTGCTCGACGCCGGCGGGACCCTGCGAGACCTGTCGGGCGTCGTGACGGACATCGACGGCGCACTGCTCGCCGACGAGAGTGCGCTCGACCGGGTACGGTCCGCCGCCGACGCCGGTGAACTGCCCGCCCTGGACGGCGGCCTGCGGTACGGGCCGCCGGTGGGACGCATCGGCAAGGTCGTGTGCATCGGGCTGAACTACCACGACCACGCCCGCGAGACCGGGGCCGAGCCGCCCGCCGAGCCCGTCGTCTTCTTCAAGGCGCCGGACACGGTGGTCGGACCGCACGACACCGTGCTCGTGCCGCGCGGCTCGGTCAAGACCGACTGGGAGGTGGAGCTGGCGGTCGTGATCGGGCGTACGGCCCGCTACCTGGAGTCGGCGGAGGAGGGGCTCGCGTGCGTCGCCGGGTACGCGGTCGCGCACGACGTGTCCGAGCGGGAGTTCCAGATCGAGCGCGGCGGGACCTGGGACAAGGGCAAGAACTGCGAGACGTTCAACCCGCTGGGCCCGTGGCTGGTCACCGCCGACGAGGTACCCGACCCGCAGCGGCTCTCGCTGCGCCTGTGGGTCAACGGCGAGCTGAAGCAGGACGGGACGACCGCGGAGCAGATCTTCCCCGTGGGTGAGGTCGTGCGCTACGTCAGCCAGTTCATGGTGCTGCGCCCCGGTGACGTCATCAACACGGGGACGCCGGCGGGGGTGGCGATGGGTCAGCCGGAGCCGAAGCCGTATCTGAGGGCGGGGGACGTGGTCGAGCTGGAGGTCGAGGGGCTCGGTCGGCAGCGGCAGGAGCTCAAGGGGGCCTGGTAGGACCGCAGGTGCACGCCGCCCGGCGCACCGCGCGGGTTACTCCTTCTTGATCGCGGCCAGCATGTCGAGGCGGGCCGCGCGGTGTGCGGGCCAGGAGGCGGCGAGGACGCCGACCAGGGCGGCGAGGGCGAGGAAGATGCCGAGCCTGCCCCAGGGGACGACGAGTGTGTACGTGTCCAGTCCCAAGCCGGTGATCAGCTCACCGGCGGCCCAGCCCAAGAAGACGCCGAGCCCGATGCCGAGCACCCCGCTGTTGAGCGAGATGACCAGCGATTCCAGCCGCACCATCCGCTTGACAGCGCGCCGGTCGAGGCCGATGGCGCGCAGCATCCCGATCTCCTGGCCGCGGTCGAAGACCGACATGGCCAGCGTGTTGATCACGCCGAGCACGGCCACGACGACCGCCATCGCGAGCAGCCCGTAGACCATGTTCAGCAGGACGTCGATCGTCTGTGAGGCATCCTCGGCGACATCTTCCTTGTCCTGGACGAGGATGGCGGGGTTGTCCCCGAGCTGCTTGTTCAGCGCGTCCTTGACCTCGGCGCCCGCGCCGCTCTCCGTCTTCGCGAGGACCTGCATGTCGGCGACCTTGGACATGTGCGAGGAAATGGCCGAGTTGTCGACGACGATGCCGTCCAACGTCGCGTCGCGCTCGTAGACGCCACCGACGGAGAAGCGGCCCTTCTCGCCGTCGCCGTAGGTCATCTCGAAGGACGAACCGACCTTCCACCCCTGTGACTTGGCGGTCTCCGTGTCGACCACGATCTTCTTGCCGTCGCTGAGCCCGGCCCAGCCGCCCTGCTGGAAGTCGGGCGCGGTGAGCTTGCCGATGGTGGCGCCGTTGACGCCGGTCAAGGACGCGGCGACGCCGCCGATGTCCGCCGTCGCATTGCGCAGGGGGGAGGTCGTGGTGACCTCGTCCATCGCGGAGAGCTTCTTCTCCACCTGGGGTGGCAGCTCGGTGTGGCCGGCCATCGAGACCGTGTAGTCGGCCTTGAGGGAACCTGCTGCCAACTTCTCGACGGCCTGCTGGACGCCGCCCGCGATCACCGTGAGCCCGGTGATGAGAGTGAGGCCGATCATCAGCGCGGAGGCGGTCGCCGCCGTACGGCGCGGGTTGCGCACAGCGTTTTGGTGGGCCAGCTCGCCGCTCACGTGGAACAGGCGCAGTACGGGCGCTGCGGCGGCGATCATATGGCGCGACAGCAGCGGCGTCAGTACGAAGACACCGATCAGCAGCAGCACGGCGCCCAGCCCCATCGGGGCCATGCCGTCCTCCATCGAGGTGGCCGGCAGCACCAGCGCGGCGCCCGCACCGGTGAGGAGGGCGCCGATGGTGTTCCGCACGACCAACGAGCGTGGGCTCGCCGCAGCGTGGACGTTGTCCATCGCCGCCACCGGCGGGATCCGCGACGCCCGGAGCGCGGGCAGCCAGGCGGCGAGCACGGTGACGATGATGCCCATGGCCAGTGAGGCGACCACCGTCGAGCCCTCGATCACCAGCGGGCCCGAGGGCACGGAGCCCATGGTGCCGACCAGGGAGCGCAGTCCGGCGCCGATACCGATACCGGCCGCCAAACCGGCGAGCCCCGCGACGGCGCCCACGGCGAACGCCTCGACAAGTACGGAGCACGTCACCTGACTGCGGCTGGCGCCCACCGCCCGCAGCAGCGCCAGCTCCTTCGTGCGCTGCGCGACGAGCATGGTGAAGGTGTTGGCGATGATGAAGGCGCCGACGAACAGCGCGATCCCCGCGAAGGCCAGCAAACTGATCTTCATGCTGTCCATGCCGGAGGTGATCGCCTTCGCCTCGTCTTCGGCGAGCTCCTCACTCGTGATGGCCTCGGCCCTCTCGGGCAGGATCTTCTCGGCCTGCTGCTTGAGCGCTTCCTCCGAGACACCCTGCTCGGCGGCGATGTGGATCTCGGTGTACTCACCGGGCTTGGCGAACAGCTTCTGCGCTGTGTCGGTGTCGAAGAGGATGAGGGAGCCCCCCGCGGCGACGCTGCCGTTGTCGGTGGTGAAGACGCCGGTGACCTTCTCCTCGTGCACGGGCCCCTCGATCGACATCCGCACGGTATCGCCGACCTTGTAGCCGCCACGCTCTGCGGTCCCGGAGTCCAGCGCGATCTGTCCGGGGGCGCGCGGCGCCTTGCCGGCCTTCATCGGGTAACGGGGGTCGCTGCCTTTGCCGTCCTCCCCCGCGTAGTAGTTGGCACCGACATTGGAGAAGCCGTCGCCGATGAGCTTGCCGTCCTGGTCGGAGACCGCGGCGGGGCCGGAGACGATACCGATGGCCGACTTGGCGCCGGGCAGTTGCGTGGCCCTGTCGAGGGTCCGCTGGGTGATCGGCGCGGGGGCGGGGCCTGGGGGGCTTCCCTCGGGCGTGTCGCTGTAGCTCTGATGTATGGAGACGTCGACGTCGGCGTAGCCCTTCTGCGAACTCTTCTGGAAGGCTTCGGAGACGGTCGAGGTGAAGACCAGGGTGCCGGAGACGAAGGCCACGCCGAGCAGCACGGCGAGCACGGTCATCAGCAGCCGGGCCTTGTGCGCGAAGACATTACGTAAAGCGGTACGGAGCATGAGGTGTCCTGGGGGCGAGGCGTCGGTCAGAGCGTGTCTGGTGGGTGGTGCTGGATCAGGGAGCGGTGCGGTGGTCGTGCTGGTTAATCGTGGGTTATGCGGCTGGTTCAGCGTGGTTGGTGTGAGATGGAGGGCGTTCTCGAAGGCGATCGGTGATCGTAGTCCGAGGCGGGAGTGTCGGCGTCGGGTGTTGCAGCGGTGGAGCCATCTGAAGGCGTCGAATCGGGGCCTCGCGCTCGTTGGGCCGGCTCTTTCGTCCTTGCAGGGTTCGCGTTTGAAGGTCGCGTTGAAGGACTCGGCGAGTGCGTTGTCCGCACTGGACCCGACCGCGCTCATGCCTCGCCGAACTCCTGCTGACCTACATGCTTCGGCGAAGGCCCTGCTCGTGTACTGGGCGAGTGATCGGTGTGCGTGATCGATCCGGCGAGACTGCCACGGGTTCGGATCGATCCGGCCAGGGCGTCGGTGACGAGGTCCGCGCGCATGTGGTCGGCGATCGCCCAGCCGACCAGATGGCGCGATACGAGGTCGATGACGGTCGCCAGGTAGCAGAACTTCCCGCCGTCGACAGGCAGGTAGGTGATGTCGCCGACGTACTTCGTGTTGGGCCTCTCGGCGCTGAAGTCGCGGCCGATCAGGTCCGGCGCCTTGGCCGCTGCTGAGTCGGGGACGGTGGTGCGGTGCCGGCGGCGCATCCGGACTCCTTCGATCCCGGACGCCCGCATGCTCCTTGCGGCTGATCCTCGCGACGCGCCGAGTACGCCGTCTCCCATGGACCGTATCGCTCGGGCAGATCCCGCCAGGGAGAACCGGTCCTCGCCCGCCACCAGATCCCGTCGAAGACCTGCCGTCGATCCCGCGGCTTGCGACCCATCACCGGCAACGGAGGCAACACCGCCTCCAGACACACCCACTGTTCGCCCGTCAGATCTCCACGAGCCACCCGAAGATCGTTCCGCAGCGGAGATCGACATCTCAACCACGCCTTAGAACAGGGCGGCGGACACGGCGTCCCAACCGAAGAAGTACACCGCCCACGCGACAATGATGACAATCGTTCCGACTATCGAGCCGACGGTCGGCCCGGACTTCTCCGACGTTGGCGTCTTCGTTTCCCCGGAATCGGCCGTTGAGTCGGTCTTGTGCTCGGCCTCGGGCTTCGCCGCCCGTCTGCTGCTCGTGCCGTTGCCGTCGGGAGCTTCGGGAGCTTCGGGAGCTTCGGTGAGGACGCGGGTGCGAGGCGTGGTCCAGTCGCGGACCAGGGTCTCGGCCTCGGAGAGATCGGTGGCGTGCTCCAGGCGTCGGCCTTCCCGGGCGTAGGAGGTGATCAGGAGGTCCCAGTCGGGTGGCAGCGGTTCGGTGCCGCCTGACAACGACTGGACCAGCTCCCGGGCAGTGGGCCGCTCGGCCGGGTCGCGGGACAGACAGGCGCCGATGGGACCGGTGAGGCCGTCGGGCAGACCGGCGAGGTCGATGTCGGCCTGCCGAACGTAGTTGAGCTGCTGCAGCGGTTCCGTGGTGTACGGGTAGGGGAGTCGTCCGCAGGCGATGTAGGAGAGAGTGACGCCGAGCGAGTAGACGTCGGAGGCCGGGGTGCAGGACTGCCCCTCGGCCTGCTCCGGTGCGGCGAACGCGATGGTGCCCAAGGTGAGGCGGGTACTGGTCAGGTCGCCGGCATGGGAGATGCCGAAGTCGATGACCTTGGGCCCAGCGGCGGTGAGCAGCACGTTGAGTGGCTTCACGTCGCGATGCACGATCTTCTTGCCGTGCAGTTCGACCAGAGCCTCGGCCACGCCCCGGCCCACATGGCGCACTCCGCCGGCCCCGTCCAGCGCTCCCCGCTGCACGACCAGCGCCTCCAGCGAGGGCGCCGGTACGTATTCCATCGCCATCCACGGCCTGGCCGCCTCGGCGTCGGAGTCCAGCACCCGGGCCGTGCGGTCGCTGCTGACACGCGCGGCGAGGGAGACCTCGCGACGGAATCGTCGACGCGCCTCGTCACTGACCCCGCCGGGCGCCAACACCGTCTTCAGCGCGGCCAGGCGGCCCGTTTCCACGTCCCGCCCCAGATAGATCAGCCCCATTCCGCCGGTGGCCAACTGACCCAGCAGGCGGTAGGGACCCAGTCTCCGCTCCTCGCCCGCCAATGCGACGAGTCCCATGCCGCCTGCGGTGGACCCCTCCGTCACAGCGCCTCCGTTCCGGTTCCGCTGCGTTCCCATCGTTCCAACAGCGCGGTTCGTTGCCCGGGCCGACTGGTCTGCGAAGCCCTTGCCTCCGTGTGGAGGCAATATCTGACGGGCGATCAGCCACGTTCAGTCTGCGACAAGATGGCGTGTAGTGGAATCAGTTCCAGAAAAATTTCTAGAAATCTCTCCTGTGCTGAAACGGGAGCTACGCTCACCGGCAGGAGCGAGTGGCAGGCTCCGGGAGCGAGGACGTCTGACTCATGGGCCCGAAGCAGCAACGCGGCGCGGCCACCGTCGAGCAGGTGCTCGACTGCGTCCTGGACATCTATGCCGTGTCGGGCGAGACCGGCGTGACGGTGAGCGCCGTGACCTCCGCCAGCGGGGTCAGCGCCGGCAGCGTCTACCATCACTTCGGCAGTCTCCAGGGCGTGCTGGCCGCCGTCGCGCAACGCTGGTTGGGCTGCCTTCTGGCGGAATTGACCTCGGCGCTCGAGCGGGCCGGTGACGATACCCGCTGTGGCATCGAAGCCGTGGTCCGCGGCTACCTGAAATTCGTTGCGGATCATCCGGACGCGGCCCGGCTCATACACTCCGTTGTGATGGACAGTGAAGCCATGGCGAGCGGCCGTGAGCTTCGCGGTTCCCAGGAGGCACGTCTGGCGCCACTGGCCGCGTGGCTTCGGAACCGTCGGGAGGCGGGCGACCTCGTGGCACTGCCCGCGCCCGTGCTCGAGTCGCTCGTCCTGGGCCCGGTGACCGCTCTGGCGCGACGCTGGCTTTCGGTCGGCGACATCGATCTGGACGAGGTGGCGCGCACCGTACCGCAGCAGATCTGGTGGTCCGTCGGTAACCGCCCGTGATACCGGACCGGCCCCGACGGTACCGGACTCCCCGTTCCGCGCCCACGTCGCGGAGCCAAGCCCTGAGCAGGGCCGGTTTTGCGGGGCCCCTCAGCCCAAGAGTGACGCGAGCCTGCGCCAGCCCTCCCTCGGGAGACGGGTCATGTCGGCTTCCACCACCTGGAGGGCCACGTGGTCGGCGCCCGCGGCGTGGAAGGCGTCGATGCGGGCGCGGATCGTGGTCTCGTCGCCCCAGGCGAAGACCGCGTCGATGAGGCGGTCGCTGCCGCCGCCGGTGACGTCGGCTTCGGTGAAGCCGAGGTTGAGGAAGTTCTTGGTGTAGTTCGGCAGTTCCAGGTATCGGGCGAGGTAGGCGCGGGCCGTCGCGCGGGCGCGGGACGGGTCGGCGTCGAGGACGACCTTGAACTCCGGGGCCAGCAGCGGGCCCTCGCCGAGCCGCTCGCGGGCCTGCGCCGTGTGCTCGGGCGTGACCAGGTACGGGATGGCGCCCGCCGCCCGGTCCCTGGACAGGTCCAGCATCTTCGGGCCGAGCGCGGCCAGCACCCGGTGGCCGGAGCGCATCCCCGCCCGGTCCAGGTCGTCGAGGTAGCCGACCATCGTCGAGTACGGGCGGCTGTATCCCTCCACGCGCGGGCCGTGGCTCACGCCGAGGCCGAGCAGGAAGCGGCCGGGGTGGGACACCTCCAGCTCGGCGAAGCCCGCCGCGGCCTCGGACGCCTCGTGCTCCCAGATGCTCTGGATGCTGGTGCCGACCACGATCCGCGAGGTCGCCCCGATCAGCGGGGCGGCGTGCCGGGCGGCGCTGTTGCCGCCGAGCCACAGGGCACCGTAGCCGAGCTGCTCCAACTCGGCTGCGGCCTCGGCCCGTTCGCCCGCACGCTCGGGGTCCTCGGCGCGCAGGACCGCGTTCCAGACGCCGTATCGTCCGACCGATTCCTTCAGGGAAGCCGTCGCGTCGTTCATCGGTTCCGATCCCTCCGGTGGGCTTCGTGATCTTCCTGCGTACCTGTCTGCCTGCCAACCACAGGTACCCACCGGTGATTCCCCGAGTACCCGACCCGGGGCCGATCGGACTACTCGCCCTACTCCCCTACTCGCCCTACTCGCCCAGGAACCGCTCCAGCGCCTCCACCACGAGCCGGTGGTCCTCCACCTGCGGCAGGCCGGACACCGTCACCGCGCCGACCACACCGACGTCGGCGACGGTGACGGGGAAGGAGCCGCCGTGCGCCGCGTACGTGTCGGGGTCGAGCCGCGAGGACTCCTCGAAGGTCGTGCCCTTGGCCCGGAAGCGCGAGCCGACCAGGTACGAGGCGGAACCGTACCGCTCCACCACGCGGCGCTTGCGGTCGATCCAGGCGTCGTTGTCGGGGGTCGAGCCGGGCAGGGCGGCGCGGAAGAGCTGCCGGCCGGCGCGGTGGATGTCGATGGCGACGGGCGCCTGACGCTCCCGGGCCAGCTCGACGAGCAGGGAGCCCAGCGCCCACGCGTCGTCGTTCGTGAACCGGCGGAAGACCAGCCGACGTTCCTGCTCCTCCAGCTCCTCCACGGTGGGTGTCGTCGGCGTCTTCGGTGCGGATGCCTCGGGGCTCACAGGGTCACCACCACTGAGTCGCGGGCGGACCGGCGGGCCGCCTCCAGTACGTCCAGTGCGGCGGCCGCCTCCCGGGCGTCCACCGGGTTCGGGCCGCCCTCGCGCAGGGCCTTCGCCACCGCCGCGTAGTACGCGGGGTAGTCGCCCGCGAGTGTCGCCTCCACGCGTCCGCCGCCGGTCAGCGGGGAGTCGCCGGAGCCGATCCGGCCCCACAGCGACTCGTCCTCCTCGCCCCAGCCGGGGCCCGGCCGCCTGCCCTCGCGCAGCGCCGCCTCCTGCGGGTCCAGGCCGTGCTTGACGTACCCGGCCTTCGAGCCCAGCACTCGGAAACGGGGGCCGAGCTGGGCGGCGGTGGAGGAGACGTGGAGGTGGGAGCGGACGCCGTTCGCGTGCGTGAGGGCGATGAACGTGTCGTCGTCCGCCTCCGCGCCCGCACGCCGTACGACGGACTCGGCGTAGACCTGCGTGGCCGGGCCGAAGAGGACGAGGGCCTGGTCGACGACGTGGCTGCCGAGGTCGTACAGGAGACCTCCGATCTCTGCCGGGTCGCCGGACTCGCGCCAGCCGCCCTTCGGCTTCGGCCGCCAGCGCTCGAAGCGGGACTCGAAGCGCCACACCTCGCCCAGCGCGTCCTCGGCGAGCAGCTTGCGGAGGGTGCGGAAGTCGTTGTCCCAGCGGCGGTTCTGGAAGACGGACAGCAGCAGGCCGCGCTCCTCGGCCAGCGCCGCCAGCTCCCGCGCCTCGGCCGCCGTCCCGGCCACCGGCTTGTCCACCACGACCGGCAGACCGGCCTCCAGGGCCCTCGTCGCGAGCGGTACGTGCGTCTTGTTCGGGGACGCGACGACGACCAGGTCCAGCTCGCCGGCCCGGTCGAACAACTCGTCGGGCGTGGCGACGGTCCGTACGTCCGGGAACTCGGCGCGGGCCTGCTGCTGCCGCTCCGGGTTCGAGGTGACGACCGTGTCCAGGGCCAGGCCCTCGGTGGCGGCGATCAGCGGGGCGTGGAAGACGGAGCCCGCGAGGCCGTAGCCGACGAGGCCGACGCGCAGAGGGGGATTGCCGGGAGGGGTACCTGTCATGGCTCCTACTTTCGCAACGGTGTTGCCAAAGTGCAAGCGCCGGGGACAATGGGGGGCGTGAACAGGACGAACGGCGGAAGTACGGGGGCCGGGGTCAGGGCTGGGGCTGGGTCCGGGGCTCGGTCCGGGACCGGGACCGGGACCGGCGCGGGCGCCAATCTCCTCGCCCTGCGCAGCCACAACACCGCCCTGGTGCTCGACCTGCTGCGCACCGCCGGTGCCGAGGGCATCAGCAGGCTGGAACTCGCCGAGCGCACCGGGCTCACCCCGCAGGCGGTCAGCAAGATCACCGCCCGGCTGCGGCGCGAGGGCCTGGCCACCGAGGCCGGACGCCGCGCGTCCACCGGCGGCAAGCCGCGCACGCTGCTGCGCCTGGTGCCCGAGGCGGGCCACGCGCTCGGCGTCCACCTGGACCGGGACGAGCTGAGGGCGGTGCTCGTCGACCTCGACGGCACCGTGGTGGGGGAGCGGCGCTCGGCGCTGGACCTCGGTGCGGGGGCGGAGACGGTCGTGGAGGGCGTGGCGCGGGCGGTGGAGGCACTCGCGGCGGAGGGCCTGCGGCCACCACCACCTGTCGCGGACGGCCCGCGGTCACCTGTCGCGGATGGCGAGCCGCGAGCGCCGGGCCGCGCCCTCGCCGCGGACGGCGGGCTGCGAGCGTCGGGTTACACCCTCGCCGTGAACGCCGGGCTGGGAGCATCGGGCCGCGTCCCTGTGGCGGATGGCGGGCTGGGAGTGTCGGACCGTGCCCTTGTCTCGGATGGCGGGCCGGGTGTGTCGGGCCGTGCCCCTGTGGTGGACGACGGGCGGCGAGTGCCGGGTCACGCCCCTGTGATGGACGACGGGCTGGGAGTGTCGGACCCTGCCCTCGTCGCGGATGGCGGGCTGGGAGTGTCGGATCCTGCCCTCGTCGCGGATGGCGGGCTGGGAGTGTCGGATCCTGCCCTCGTCGCGGGATCTGGCCCGCGAGTGCCGGGCCGTGTCCTCGACGCCGCTCCCACCCTTCTCGGTCTCGGCGTCGCCCTCCCGGGGCCGCTCGACCACGTTCGGGGTGTGCTGCACCGGGTCACCGGCTTTCCGGAGTGGGACGGCTTCCCCCTGCGGGACGCGCTGGCGCGGCGGCTCGGTGTGCCGGTCGTCGTCGACAAGGACACCAACGCGGCGGCGCTCGGCCTCGCCGTCGGGGGCGAAGGGGGTGGCGAGGACGGCTCCTTCGCCTATCTGCACCTCGGTACGGGACTCGGCGCCGGCCTCGTCTTCGGCGGCGGCGTGCACCGGGGGGCCAGGACCGGCGCCGGGGAGTTCGGGCACCAGGTCGTCCAGTTGGACGGGCCGCCCTGCACCTGCGGCGCCCGCGGCTGCATAGAGGCCCTGTGCCTCGCCGCCGTCGCCCGCGGGGACCTCGCGGAGGCGGCGCGGGTGCTCGGCGCGGGCGCCGCGAACCTCGCCGGGCTGCTGGACATCGACCTGGTGCTGCTGGGCGGCCGTACCGTCGCCGCCGCGCCCGAGGCCTTCGTCCACGGGGTCGGCGCGGTCCTCGACGACCGCGCCCGGCGCGAGGGCGGTCACGACGGCGCCGTACCGGTACGGATCGCGCCCGGCGGGACGCGCGGGGTCGCGGAGGGCGCGGCCCAACTGCTCCTCGCGCCGCTGTTCGGCCGGGGGAACGGCGGCTGAACGAACCGGCAGGGCGGCGCGGGCGTAGGCATAGGAGTAGGCCGAACGAGGGCTTCGCCGCCGCCGATCGAGGTGCGTGCCGCGGCCGTTCGAGGGGTGTGCCCCGAACGGCGGTGCCGTTGGGGCGAGGTGTCCGACACGCTCATGTGTTTATGCGACTGTTCACGCCCACGTCCCCCCGTCCGACGGCGGCAGCCGCCCTCCTCGCCGCCCGCGCCCGCGCCTGGGCCTGTGCCTGCGCGTCAGCCGCCGTGTTCGTGTCCGCCGCCCCCGCGCACGCGGACCCGCGCGACCCGTTGCCCGCCTGCACGGCTCCGGACGACCACACCTTCCCCCTCACGACCCGCCTCCACGGCGGCCCCGCCGGCTACGACCCGGGCGGCGGCTACGGCACCTGGTACCTGGACCTCACCAACACCACCTCCCGTACCTGCGAGGGCATCCACCCGGTCGTCGTCCTCGTCGACGACGCGCGGGCGCTGGAGCCGTCGCAGCCGCGCCTGGAGTTCTACGACGGCGACCGCCCGCACCCCGTCGACTTCGAGAAGACCGACCGCGACGAACTCATCGGCGCCTTCGACGACGGCTTCCCCGGCTTCACCGTCGGCCCCGGCAAGACCCGCACCGTGAAGGTGCGGCTCGCGCTCACCTCGGGCACCGAGCCCGGCGAGGTCACCGCCAACGCGGCCGTCGTCCAGCGCCGGGGCGGTGACGGCGAGTGGATCGGCCAGTCGAACGACTACCGGTTCCGCGTCGGTACGGGCGCGGCGGCGGACGAGTCGGCCACCGCGCAGGACTCCGACCCGGCCACCCCCTCGGTCGCCGCCACCCCGGACGACCAGGGCACCGGCATCCCCTTCGCCGACGAACTCGCCGGCACCGGACTGGGCCGCCTCGACACGGCCCTGGCGGTCACCGCGCTGCTCGTCGCCGCCGGAGGCACGGCCGTACTGCTGGCCCGCAGACGCCGCTGACTTCGCCGACGCCGTTCACGCGCGGGGCGTCGCCTCAGACGAGGTCCACCAGGTCCGCGATGGAGTCCACCACCTTGGTCGGCCGGTACGGGTAGCGGTCGATGTCGTTGCGCGTCGTCAGCCCCGTGAGCACGAGGAAGGTCTCCATCCCGGCCTCGAGACCGGCCAGGACGTCGGTGTCCATCCGGTCGCCGATCATGGCGCTGGACTCCGAGTGCGCGCCGATGACGTTCAGACCCGTCCGCATCATCAGAGGGTTCGGCTTGCCGACGAAGTACGGCTCCTTGCCCGTGGCCTTCGTGATCAGCGCGGCCACGGAACCCGTCGCCGGCAGCGCGCCCTCCGGCGACGGACCGGTGTTGTCCGGGTTGGTGGCGATGAAACGGGCGCCGCTGTTGATCAGGCGGATGGCCTTCGTCAGCGCCTCGAACGAGTAGGTCCGGGTCTCCCCGAGAATCACGAAATCGGGGTCGGTGTCGGTCATGACGTAGCCCGCGTCGTGCAGTGCCGTCGTCAGGCCGGCCTCACCGATGACATAGGCGGTGCCGCCCGGGTGCTGGGTGTCCAGGAAGGACGCCGTGGCCAGGGCGGAGGTCCAGATGTTCTCGACCGGCACCTCGAGACCGATCCGGTTCAGGCGGGCGTGCAGGTCCCGGGCCGTGTAGATCGAGTTGTTGGTGAGCACCAGGAACGGCCGCCCGGAGTCGCGCAGCTTCTTGATGAAGGCGTCCGCACCGGGAACCGGGACCCCCTCGTGCATCAGCACCCCATCCATGTCGGTGAGCCACGATTCGATGGGCTTGCGCTCTGTCATGGGGATGGACTCCTGCCGTGCGTGGGCCAGTGGGCCATGTGGCCATGGGAGGGCCCATGCTATGCAGTCATACGTTCGCACGGATCACTCCCGCGGCCGCTGAAACCCGCAGGCCGTCGCCGTAACCCGTTCGGAGCAGCGCGACCCTCGCAGCGGATGCGGGGACGGGGCCCGCGGGGGAGTCTCCAGGTAACTGGAGGTACACGATGGGCTCACTGAAAGTCACACTCTGTGCCGGAGCCGCGCTGGCCGCCGCGTTGTGCGCACCCGCGGCCTATACGGCGGCCTACGCGGCGGACGGCGGCGGCGTCTCCGTGACACCGTCCTCGCCGGCCCCCGGCACCGACGTCACGCTCCGCGTGCCCGACTGCACCGAGAAGACGGCGATCGCCGTGTCCGCGGCCTTCGAGTCCGACGTCCGGCTCAGCCTGGCCGCCCGGGACGGCGTCCTCGTCGGCTCCAGCCAGGTCCGCTCCACCGTGCAGGCCGGCGCGTACGCCGTACAGGTCAAATGCGGCGACGACGCCCGCAGGGGCACCATCACCGTCGACGAGAAGCGGCGCCCCGACACCGGGCCGTCCGCCCCCGCCTCTCCCGTGGCCCCCGTCGACGCGGGCGGCGGCGGCACCGCGCGGCTGGCCGCCGCCGACAGCGGGGAGCAGGCCCGCTCCGAGCCGCCCGGCACCGCGCACACCGTGACCGGCCTGGTGCTCGCGGGCATCACCGCCGTCGCCGTAGCGCTGCGCAGCGCCCGCAGCCGGAGCCGGAGCCGCGGGACGGGCTGACCATGTCCGAACAGGACGAACGGAATGACCAGGCCGACCAGGCCGAACAAGGCGCCGCAGTGGACGGGCGTCGCACCGCCGCCCCCGGTGGCCGCCTGGTCACCGGCGTCGCCTGGATGGTGCTGCTCCTCGGGCTGTGGCTGTGGGGCCGCGAGGCCACCGACGTACGCGAGGGCATATCCCGGCCGGCCACCGGCGACATGGCGGCGGCCGGCCGACCCCCCGACGTCCCCCTGCCCCCGGCCCACGCGCCCCTGGGCGACGACGCCCGGCCGCAGCGGCTCGACGTCCCCGAACTCGGCATCCAGGCCCCCGTAGTGGCCCGCGGCCTCGACGACAAGGGTGCGATAGAACCACCGCCCTTCGACCGGCCCGGCTCGGTCGGCTGGTACGCGGCCGGAGTCACCCCGGGAGCGGCCGGGACCGCCCTGATGGTCGGCCACGTCGACACCGAGACCCGGCCCGCCGTCTTCTACAAGCTCAGCAGCCTGGAGCCCGGCGAGACGGTCCGGGTGGTCCGCGACGACGGCGGCACCGCCGAGTTCACCGTCGACGACGTTCAGGTCCTCACCCGCGACGGCTTCGACGCCCAGCAGGCCTACGGACCGCGCGACGCGGACCGCGCCGAACTCCGCCTGATCACCTGCGGCGGCACTTTCGACCAGACCACCAACAGCTACACGGCCAATGTCGTCGTCTCCGCCTACCTGACCGGAACCGGAACCGGAACCAGCCCCTAGACGTATCGCCGTATCGCTGCCGCCCCGGTGATTGAGGACCGGTAAGTTGTGTGGGTGACTGGCAACCGTGCGGAGGAGATTGCCGGTCGGTATCTCCTGCTTGAACGTCTGGGCAGTGGAGGCATGGGCACGGTTTGGCGTGCTACCGACCGGTTACTGGAGCGCACCGTCGCGGTGAAGGACGTGCACCTTCACGGCGGTGGAGAGGATCTCTCCCAGCGGTTGCGTCGTGCGCACCGTGAGGCACGTGCCATCGCCCGGATTTCCCATCCCAACGTCATCAACATCCACGACCTGGTCGACTACGAAGACCGGTTATGGCTGGTCATGGAGCTGGTGGAGGGCCCGTCGCTGGCCGAACACGTCGCCGCGCACGGTCCCCCGAGCGTGCAGCGGGTCGCAGAGATCGGCCTTGAGCTCTTGGGCGCCCTCAACGCGGTGCACTCCGTCGGCGCTCTGCACCGGGATGTGAAACCGGGGAACGTCCTGCTGCGCGCCGACGGCCGGGTGGTGCTCTGCGACTTCGGGATCGTGGAACTGACCGACACCGAGTCACTCACCACTTCCGGTGGGGTGATCGGCACCGTGGAGTACCTCTCCCCGGAACGCATGAAGGGCCTGCGGGCGGGCCCGCCCAGCGACCTGTTCTCCCTGGGCAGCACCCTGTGCGCGCTGTTCACCGGAGGTTCGCCGTTCGCCAGGCCGGAGCCCGCCGCGGCGGCGTACGCATTGGTCAACGAGCCGCCTCTGCTGCCCGAGGCGGCCGGGCCACTGCGCCCGCTCCTCGCCGCGCTGCTCCACAAGGACCCGGCCGCGCGGCCGTCCCCCGACGAGATCGCCAACGCGCTGCGGGCGGTGGCCGCGACGCCCGGGTCCGCCGTTCAGCCGGGGCGGCCCACCACGGCCGCCGAGGTGTTGTCCCCACCGAACGACCGTCGCCGTCGCCTGCTCCGGGTGGGCCGCTGGTCGGCCCTGCTGGCAGCGGTGCTGCTCACCGGCGGTGCCGTCACCACCCTGTTGGCCAACCGTTCGTCCGGGCAGCCGGGGACCGGGGCCGACGGGACGCCGGGTGCGGAATCGTCACAGAGCGCGTCGATCCAGCCGACATCGACGAGGATCGGGGCCGCGTTGCCCGCTCCGGGCGATCCGTACAAGGCCTGGCTGTTCTCGGGCGACCAGTACCTGCTCGTCTCCCTGTCGAGGGACGGCGAGCCGGTGGAGAGCAGGGAAGAGGGCCCCGCCCCCCTGACGGACTGGACCGGAGCCTTCGAAGACCTTCCCGGATTCCGCGACGGCATCGACGCGGTGTTGCCCGTTCTCCGGGGGCCCAACGAATACTGGGTGTTCTCCGGCCCGGAGTACATTCGGATGCGCGTCTCCGACAACAACGACAACGGCGACGGCTACGACGACGACTACAGCGTCACGCGGCTGACGGAGCCCGCCCCGCTCGAGCACTGGCGCGAGGCGTTCTGCACGGAAGACGACTTCGTGGCGGGCATCGACGCGGTGATGACGGTCCCGGGCGATCCGGCACAAGCCTGGATCTTCGCCGGGAACAGCTACGTCAGGACGACTCTCAACGGCACCGGTGCCGGAGGGACGTGCGCCATCGACCGGACGCCGCTCAGCAACTGGTCGGGCACATTCAAGAACTACGACAACTTCAAGCGCGAGATCGACGCGGTCCTGCCCGTTCCGGATTCCGAAAGCGACTACTGGGTGTTCTCCGGCGACAAGTACCTCAGGATCCGCCTCGACAGCGAGGACTACTCCGACACCTCGAACGGCACTGCCAAGCCGCTGCCGGACTGGCGCACATTCTCCTAGCAGAGCGCCCGGTCCCACGTGCAGGTGAGGACCTGTCGCCCGCCCAGGGATCAGGGCTCGTACGACCAACCACGGCCCGTCTGCCGGTACTCGGCCACCGGGACGGGCTCCACGCCGGGCCTCATCCGGTGCGTGTACAGGTGGCCTTCGAGGTGGTCGATCTCGTGGGCGACGAGCCGGGCCGCGCCACGTTCGTACGTCGTGGTCACCGTGGTGCCGTCGAGAGCCGTGGTCTCCACGGTGATCCGCAGCGGGCGGGGCACCATCCCGCGTACGTCGAAGAAGCTCAGGCATCCCTCGAACTGCTCGTCGGCCTCCTCCGAGGTGTCCACGATCCGAGGGTTGACCAGGACGATGGCTCCAGCGCCGGCTTCGGGCGGCTGGACGACGGCAACGGCCCGGCCGATCGCGATCTGCGGGGCGGCGATACCTGCCCCCTTGGCGAAGGTGTGCACCCCGGCGATGCGTTCGATCGCCGAGAGGAGGGCTTCGACGGCCTGTTCCACGGCGTCCCGTTCCGCGGGCAGGTCGAAGACCCTGGCGGGCTCGGTGAGGATGGGGGCGCCCTCCTGGACAACGCCGAGATTGCGCATCTGCTGGCTGGGCAGCGCCTCGCTCACGTGAACTCCTTGGGTCTCATGTCCTGTTGGGGCAGCCCGGAAGCGCCATTCGAGACGATAGCGGGCGTGCAGGATGGGCCGGCTCGTCGACCACGTGAAGACGGTGACACCGTTCTCCTCACTCTGGATCGGAGCAGTCTGGAGCGGGGACGCCTCTGCGGTCATGGAAGTCACGGTCCCCCAAACCGCGGGGTCCAGCCGAGTCGGGAAGGCAAGCTGTACTTCGAGGTGCTCGGTAGGCAGCCGGACGGCGCGCTGGAACCAGCGTCCCCACTTCTCCTGACCGACCGTGTACGCGTACTCGATCCACACCGACTCGTCGGGGTATAGCGGGAACCGGCCCTGATCGTTCTCGAACAGCAGCCAGACCTCTTTGAACGCGTCGCGGTCGTGCTTGGCCTGCCAACGCATGCCCTCACCCCGGCACACCGCGTTCAGGTCGAGTTCGCCCCAGGTCAGCGGGTGGGACCGGTAGTGAGCGTTGCTCCGCTCGGGTTCCCCGGGATAGCGGTCGACGCTGATTCGGATGAGGTAGCGGGTGATGGGCTCGGTCCCTGTGTTGCGCAGCAGGCGCCGCATGGTGAGCCGGTAGCTGCGCCCGTCGTAGTCGAGGCGGGCGGCGTCGTGCTCGACGAGGACGGAGGATCCGGTGGCGTAAGGCTGCTCGGTGCGCGCGGCAGGCACCACGGCCGTCTTGCCGGCTCGGATCCTGGCGGTCTCGTAGGCGCGCCACAGATGCCAGATCGCCTTGCCCGCGTTCAACGTCTTGTCGGCGCGTCGCGCGAAGTCCTCCGTGGGCTTCGTCCGCCCGGACTCCATGTGACTGACGTAGGACGGGTGGAAGCCCATACGTTCGGCGAGGGCCCGCTTCGACAGGCCCCGCACCTCCCGCCAGCGTGCGAGTTCCGCGACGAAGTGCTCGTGGGCCTGCTCCAGCGTCAGGTGGCCCTGCGGCTCCATCATTCCCCCGTATGGCGGCTGGTTGAGTGCGTGAGTGAACTGTGAGTGACCCCAGTTCACCATTCTGTCGCTGCCCCTGCCGACGGTTTCCTTCCCTCACCGGTCCGGAACGACCCCCGGCCGGCAGGAGGATCCCATGCAGCGCGTGCTGTATCTGCTCAACGTCTCCAACCCGCACCGGTTGTCAGCCGACTCGGGGTTCACGTTCGCCGAGCTGTTGACGCCCGCTTTCGCGGACGCCGGTGTCGAGGTGACCCTCGCGTCCCCCGCGCCGGTCGGTGACCCGCGTGTGCGGTACGTGCCGACCGTGTCGCCGTCCACGAAGTACCGGGCCCGTTTCGACCCCGACCTGGACGGCCTGGTCGACGTGATCCGTGAGACCCGGCCGGACATCGTCATCGCCAACCAGGTCGAGGCGGTGCCCGCTGTCCGTGCTGCGCTGCTGGAGGCCCGCGTTGACGCTCTGATCGCCGGGTACTGCCACTACCTGCCGTTCTCCTTCACCGGCGGGCAGCAGCCGCGCCTCGACCCTTCCCTGGACGACGGCAGCCTGGGCCGAAGCGTGCTGCTGGCGTTCGCGGCCGGTCTGGCGGCGTGCGACCGGGTCCTGGCCCACTCGGCGACGGCCGCTTCCTGGACGGCGGCGGCCGCCTCGCGAATGAGCGTGGACCTCGCGGACAAGCTGCACATCGTGCCCGCGCCGCGTGACGAGCGGCTGGTCCGCGACCCCGAGGAAGCCGCGGCGTCCGACGGCACGCTGACCGGCGTCTACAACCACCGTCTGTACGCCCACTACGGCACAGCCGAGTTCACCGCGCTTGCGCGGCGGCTGGTGACCGAGGCGCCGGTGCGCCTGACGGTGATGGACCTGTTCGGACAGCGCAGCCCGGAACGGATCCGGCTCGACCCGAGCCCCGAACGGCACCGGCTCGAACTCGCCGATCTGCCGGGGGTCACGATCGCCTCCGACGACGGTGACCGCGTCCGCTACCGGCAGATCCTGGCCGGCGCCCACTTCGGCGTCGCGCCGTTCCGCGCGGGCTGCCCGTGGTCGATGTCGGTGATCGACTGCCAGAGCATGGCGCTGCCGGTCATCGCCCCCCGCACCGGCTGGCTGGCCGAGCACGTCGATGACGACCTGCTGTTCGAGACGCCCGACGAGGCCCTGGCCATCGTGGCACGGCTCGCGACGGACTCCGAGTTCTACCGAGTACAGGCCAAGCGCGCGCACACGGCCACCGCCGACCTGCGGCCCGGCCAGGTCGCCACCCGCTACCTGGAGGCCCTGCGATGACCGACTTCGACATTCTGATGCTGTCGTACGACGAGCCGCGGGCCGACCTGCTGCACATGCGTCTGCAGCGGATCATGGGCTCGAAGGTGAAGCGGCTGCACGGGGTGCACGGAATGCGGCGCGCGTACCGGATGGCCGCCGAGATCGTCGACACCGAGCAGTTCCTCCTCGCCGACGGGGACTTCGTCATCGCCACCGAGTTCCGGCTGGACGACGTGACCCCGCTCGCCGAGGACGTGTCCATGCGGGTGTGGCGGGCCCGCAATCCCCTCAACGGGCTGGTCTACGGCTACGGCGGGCTGAAGCTGATGCGCCGCTCGGCGCTGCGGCAGCTCGGCGAAGCGGTCGACGTGCTCGCTGCTCTTCCCGGCCGTACCGAGTTCCACGTCCGCGTCGCTGGCACCACCCGGATCAACCAGTCGCCCTACCACGCCTGGAAGGCCGGATTCCGGGAGTGCGCCATGCTCGCGCGCGGCAGCGAGTACGGCATGGACGACGGGGAGGCAGCCCAACGGATCGCAGCCTGGACCGGTGACTGCGAGGGCGAGTTCGCCAGGTACGCCATCGCTGGTGCGAAAGAGGGTGTGGCCTTCGCCGGCGAGGCCGCCCGGACACCGCAGATGTTCGACAAGCTGAACGATCCCTCGTGGCTGTTCGCCCGCTTCACCGCTGTCCACGCCGAGCAGGCGGTTGCCGGGTGACCGGCAACGCCCTGGTGCTCGTCGAGCCGGGTGCGCACCGGCCCGGCGGGCACCACCACGGAGCCCTGCTCGCACTCGCGAAGGCGCACCCCAAGACGGTGGTGATCACCCCGTACGGGGTCCCCGGTGAGATGTGGGAGCAGCTCCGGGCAGCCGGCGTCCGGGTGTCCGTCCCCGCGGGGGTGTCGGTCGCGCCGTTGGCCGTGGCGGCTCTCGCCCTGGAATCCGTGGCCGTGGTCGGGCGGCACGTGCTGCGCTCCCGCCGCTGGCCCAATGTCCTACGCCGACTTCCCCACCAAGTGACGCTGATGTCCCGCTGCATGGCCGAAGCGGCATGCGTGCGTACCGCGCGCCGGTTCGGCCCGGGTGCCGTGGTCGTGCTCAGCGCCGGCGAGGCCCTGCACGGGCTCGCCGGGCTCCTCGGAGGCCCGCACAGCCGTTTCGTCCACGAGGTCGTCACTACGGAGGACGCCGCCCTGCGGCTGCTGGGCCGGCTGGCGCGCGCCGGCGAGCGACGCGTGCAACTGTTCGCGCCAACGGAAGCGGTCCGCACCGATCTCGCCGGTCGGTTCCCTGGGCTCCGGGTGCGGGTGCGTCCGTTCGCTGTCGCTGACCCAGAGGACCGGCTCACGGGCGAGGAGCGCCGTCGGGCCCGGGAGGCATTCGGCATTCCGGGTGCGGAAGCCGCCGTGTGCCTGGTCGGCGGCTGGTGGCCGTACAAAGACATCGGCACGGTCGGAGTGGCACTCAACCGGCTAGACGGCCCGCTGCATGTCCTGGTGACGGGCACGCCGCTGCACACCGACGTCCTGGACCGCTGGCGCGCTCTGCCTGCGGTACGGCTGCACGTGGTGCCGGGCCCGGCCACGCAGGCTCAGGTCCGGGAGGTGTACGCGGCGTCCGATGCCGCGGTGGTCGTACGCCGGGCCGGGGTGGCCAAGGAGTCGGGGCTCGTGGTGGACGCCGTACGGCTCGGGGTGCCGCTGCTCGTGTCCGAACATGATCCGGCCCTCACCGGCCGTCTCGCCGGCCGCCCGTGGGTCAGGACGTTCCCCGCCGGTGACGGGGGCGCCCTCGCGGCGCTGCTCCGCGATCTCGCGTGGAGTCCCCTGGTCCACCCGTCGGCCGGCGTGGGCGCTGAACTTGGAGTTCCCACGGCCGCCGCACAGGCCGCCTTCCTCTACGACACCGCCTCGAAGGGTGCCCGCTGATGTCTGTTCCTCCCGTGCTGGTCGCCGTGATCGGCCCTGTGGAACCCGCCTTGCTGACCGCGTGGGTCGACCACTACCGCTCACTGGGCATCGAGCGGTTCGTGCTCGGGTTCCACTTCACCGACTGCGCACCTGCCGACCGGCGTATCAAAGTCCAGGCGGCGTGCCGTGAGCTGGGGATCACGCCGACCACTGTCAGCCACGGGCCCTGGCATGAACACACCAACACCCGGTTGCGGGACCTGCTGCGGGTCGAGGCGGGCGATGGCTGGCACCTGCTGGCCGACTCCGACGAATTCCAGGTCTACCCCGCCCCGATGGACGAGCTGATCGCCCAGGCGGAACGCCGAACGGGAACGGTCGGAGGGCTGATGCTCGACCGGGTCGCCGACGACGGCACGCTGACAGGCTGGACTTCCGGCGTGAAGGCTCTGGACGCGGCGTATCCGCTAGGCGGGTTCTTCACCCACCACCTGCTGCGCGGCGACCCCCGCAAGGTCGTCCTCGCGCACTCGCGCGTGCCGGTGGATTCCGGGAACCACCGGGCGGAAGGGCACCGGCCGGCGAACCGGCCGCCGGTCATCGTGCACCACTTCAAGTGGCGTAGCGGCGTGGCCGAGGATGTCGAGCGGCGGGCCTTGCACTGTGCGGACGGCACATGGCAGACCGCTTCCCCGGCATGGCTCTCCGAGGCCCGCCAGTTCATGGGCCACCTCGTTCAGCACGGCGGACGGATCAACGTGGACGACCCTCGGTTCGGCTTGCGGCCGGTGTCGCTGGGGACGGTGCCCGCCTGGTGGGCGGCTGAGGCGACTCAGCTTGTCGGCGCCTGGCGGCCTCCCGTCTACGGCCGCGCCTAGAACGAGTCCTGGTCGACGACCTCTTCGCCCTCCCCCGCGGGCGGTTCGAACCGGGCGTAGAAGTCGTCGAGGGCGGCCGCGCTGACCGTGAGCGCGTTGGCGTCCTGCCGCTGGTTGCGCTCGTCCAGACGGCGCAGCAACTCGGCCCGGTCGACGGGGAAGTACAGCAGCCGCCACCGGCCCCCCGCCGATTCAACGACCTTCATCCACTCCTCGCGGGCCGAGCGCAGCCACAGGCCGTGATCGAGGACGACGTCCCGGCCGACCGCGAGGAGCTTGACCAGCTCCTCGCGGATCTCGGCGACGATCGGCGACTCCAGAGCGAAGTAGTCGGGCTCGGGGTAGTCGACGCCGTACCGGCCGTGCCGTTCGTAGACCCGCTCATCCACCGAGAGCCGGACAGCGCCTGTAGACTCCAGGCGCTTCTTCGCGAATGTGGTCTTGCCCGACCCTGTCAGCCCTACCAGCAGGTAGACGGTCGGCCTGGCGTCCGAGGCGGCGTTCTGCCTGGACTCGGTGTCCACTCGTGCACTCCTTGCATGGCGTCGGTCCCTCTACTGCCCAGACTGCCACCTCCATGGCCTCGGTGCCCCTGATTCCGGGGTGAGCCCATCCTTGGTCCCGGACGAGTGCATCGTGCTCGGTCCGGTCGACGCTCAGTCGTCGGCAAAGCTTGGAGCCGGACCAGTCCTCGCCGTCGCTGGCGTACATTTCGCGCCTTCCCGCGCCCCGGCTTCCTCGTACTCGTAGTAGGACAGGCATTCCCCTGACCCGGGAACCGCGTGGGCGCAGGCCGCGTATGTCAGGATTGAGCCTCGTAACAGTGCACCCAGGGGGGTTGGATGTACGGCAGCAAGCCGGCCGGAAGCATGTCCAGGAGGCGAGCTGCGTCGGCGGTGGCGCTGGGGGCGGCTCTGCTGCTCGCGGGCTGCTCCTCGTCCGGGGACGGGGACGGGGACGACGAGGGCAAGGGCGCGGGCGCCGGGATCACGCAGCAGCCCAAGGAGGCCGACCCGTTCTGGGTCAATCCCGACGGCAACGCGGCACAGCAGATGGCGTCCCTCACGGAAGCGGGGAAGAAGGACCAGGCCGAACAGATCCGCAAGATCGCCCAGCAGCCGACGGGCGAGTGGCTCACCCCGGAGAACCCCGAGGAGCAGGCCCGCGGATTCACCGAGGCCGCCGACGAGGCCGGCCGCACCGCGCTGCTCGTCCTCTACAACATCCCGCACCGCGACTGCGGCCAGTACTCGGGCGGCGGCGCCGCCGACGGCAATGCCTACCGCTCCTTCGTCGACGGCGTGGCCAAGGGCATCGGCGACCGTGCCGCCACCGTCATCCTGGAACCGGACGCGGTGCTCCACCTCGTCGACGGCTGCACCCCGCAGGAGTTCCACGAGGAGCGCTACGACCTCCTCAAGGGCGCCGTCGAGAAACTCACGGCCCTGGAGAACACCAAGGTCTACCTGGACGCGGGCAACGCCGGCTGGGGTCATCCCGACCAGATCTTCGAGCCGCTGAAGCGGGCCGGCATTGACCAGGCCGACGGTTTCTCGGTCAACGTCTCGAACTTCTACACCACCAAGGATTCCATCGCCTACGGCAAGCAGCTCTCCGCCAAGGTCGGCGGCAAGCCCTTCGTCATCGACACCAGCCGCAACGGCAACGGCCCCTACACCGGGGGCGCCCCGGACGAACGCTGGTGCAACCCGCCCGGCCGAGCCCTCGGCGAAACCCCGACGACCAAGACGGCGGACCCGCTCGTCGACGCCTACCTGTGGGTCAAGCGCCCCGGGGAGTCCGACGGTGAGTGCAAGGGCGGCCCCAAGGCGGGCGAGTGGTACCCCGAGTACGCCTTGGACCTGGCCAAGGGGTAGCGAAGGGATAGTCGACGGACAGTCACCTGGTGCCTTGTCCGTGTCCGTATCCGTTCCTATGGCCGCGGTGTGCTGGACCAGCGCCACGTGGTGAGACGAGGGTGCCCCGGCAACTCGGCGCGGCCGGTGGCCCACAGCAGGGTGGGCCAGGGATCCGCGTCGGCCGGAGCCTCTGGAAACAGACGGGCGAGCACCCGCGAGCAGAGAGCGGCGGGCGGGGTCCAGGCAAGCCCGAAGCCTTCCGCCACGTCGTGCATGTGCACCAGCGTCTCCACCACCCCCATCGCCGCGAAGCCTTCGGGGTCCGACACCCCGGCGGCGTGGTGGGCGCGGACCCGGGACGGCGTCGTACGCACCATGGCGACCAGCAGCGCGCCGCACGCCTCCAGCACCTGCACCAGGCCGGCCGGACCCGCATCGCGCTCCGCGTGGGCGAAGGCCATGGGGCCGTCCGGCCTCTTCCGGTTCAGCGCGAAAGGCACATGGGTGTCCAGGGGCGGGCTCTGCGGCCCCAGTTGTACGGCGTAGTACAACAGGTCGTTGGCGAGGTGCTCGACGGTCTCCCAGCAGTCCCACTCCAGCGAACCGGCCTTACCGCCCCACCCCTTTGAGGGGGCGTCCCGAAGGACGCCCACGGCGAGCCGCACGGCAAGGTCGACGTCGTCCGCGGTGACGGGAGACAGGACTGATCCGGGTTCGGCTGATCGAGACATGACGGCACCGTATCGTGAGGGCTTTCGCGGCTGCCGCCGCTACGGCACGTGCACCCACTCCGCCTTGGAAGGCGTCCCCTCCCCGTTCGTCACGAACATCATGTACCACCCCGACTGCACCAGGTTCTTGCCCTGAGGCACCGTCACCGTCAGCTTGTCCCCGTCCGCCTTGAAGTCCAGCGCGATGGACCGCTGGTCGACGTCCGTGACATGCGTGGAGGCGCTCGGCCGGATCAGCCGCACCTTCTTGACCGACCCGGCCGCCCGGGACGTGAACGTCCCCGACTCGCCGCGCTCGATGGTCTTCGGGCCGCCCGAGAGGTCCGGCCGGGAGTCGCGGTACAGATACGGCGGCGTGTAGATCTCGATGCGCTGCTCGAACTTGCCCGGCTTGGTGTTGGCCTTGTCGGCGTAGAGCGAGTCGGAGCCGAAGAACATCAGGCGTCCGTCGGGCAGCAGGATCGAACCGGAGTGGTAGTTGCGGCCCACCAGCGGGTCGGCGACCTGCTCGAACTCGTTCGTGTCCGGGTGGTACAGCCGGGCCTGGAGGATGTTGGAGTCGCCGCGGCCCCGGTAGTCCTCCGAGCCGCCGGAGACCAGCACGCTGTCGTCGGGCAGGATCGAGGCCTGCGGATAGCGCGTGCCCTTCTCCAGTGACGGCCCGTCGACGAACTTCGGGTCGTCCGCCTTGAGGTCGACGATCCGGGTCTTCTCGCTGGACAGCTTGGACTCGCCGACCCCGCCGCCGCCGATCACCATGAACTTCTCGTCCTGCGCCGGCGGCAGCAGCACCGTGTTCGCCGTCTCCAGCATGTTCTTGTCGCTCATGCCGGGGATCTTGGTGAACTTGTTGGTCTCCACGTCCCAGATGCCCGGGTCGCGGCCCACGTCGTCGGGGCCGTAACCCGCGTTCGCACCCGAGTAGAAGATCTTGCCGTTCTGCATCAGGAACAGCGCCGGGTACGTCGGGAACTGCCGGGTCTTGTCGAGGTAGGTCCACTCCTTGGTCTTCGGGTCGTAGACCTCGTTCTTGCCCGGGACCAGTTGGCCGATGTCGTCGAGGCCGGAGACGCTGAGAACCTTGCCGTCGCTCAGGGTGGTGAGCGTCGGGTACCAGCGGGCCTCGTGCATCGGGTCGACCTTGATGTACTTCTCGGCGACCGGGTCGAACTCGAAGGCGTCCCGGATGCCCTGGAAGTCCTTCTTGTCGAGGGCGAGCTTCTGCGCGATGCCGTACGTGTTGCGCGCGTCCGTGCCCGACAGGCCCTGGATCCGGTAGTTGTCCTCCGTACCCGTCTGGTACTTCCGGCCGCTCTTCTGCGCCTCGACGTAGATCCGGCCGAGACCCGGGTCGTTGCGCAGGAACTTGCCGGTCGCCGGGTCGAAGACCTTCTCGGCGCGGGGCACGAGGACCGGGTCCTTGGAGACGAAGGTCTTGTGGTTCTCCTTGCCGGTGAACTTGGTGCCCGCGGGCAGGGTGATCGGCTTGTCCGGGTTCTCGTTGTGGACGACCATCAGGCCGCCCGCCTTGGTGACGTCGCCCTTGAGTTTCTCGTACCGCTTGGTGCCGCCCGCGATCAGCAGATTGCCGTTGGCGAGCTGCGTGTGTCCGGTGCAGAACAGGTCGGTGGGCGTCGGCACCTTCTTGATGGTCCCCTTGACGGGGTCCCAGATCCGGGTGTCGTACTGCTTGGCGTCGGAGTTGTCCTGGTTGTTGCCGGACCCGGCGACCATCAGCACCTTGCCGGTGCGCAGCAGCGCCGCGTGGATGGTGTTCTGCCGGTACTTCTCGGGAAACTCGATGATCTCCCACTTGCCGTTGGCGGCCTTGTACTCCGGCTGATTGATCTTGTACTGGTGGTATTTCTCGGTTCCGAAGCGGTAGAGCCACGGCCCGTTCATCCCGGCCAGCGCGACTACCACCGCCGTACCTATCGCGAAGCGACGGGCTCGGCGGCGGCCGGCACGGTCTTTCATTCCTTACGTCCCCCAAGTCCCCCGAGTCCACCGAGGGCGATCTGCATGGTCTGGTCGTCGCCTCCGTCGGGGGAGGCGGCCCAGCTTGGCTTCTGCTGCGGCGCATGTGGCGCATGTGGCGCATGTGGCGCATGTGGCGCATTTGGCCCCGGCTGTCCGTACTGCGCGTACGGCTGCTCGGGTGTCGGTGCCGGCGTCGGCGCCGGTGCCTGGTGCTGCGGCGGGACCCGCGGTGCGGGCTCCGCCGCCGCGACCGGCGGTTGCTTCTTCGCCTTCCTCAGCTCGTGGCGCCAGGCGAACATCGGCGACGCGGTGATCAGCAGCGCGAAGGTCGCCCAGATGATCATCGCGGGGTGCGAGTGGCCGTACACGAAGCCGGCGGCGATCGAGCCGCCGAAGATGACGATGAAGTACCAGTGGTACCGGAAGGTGCCGAACAGGGTGTCCGGGCTGGCCGAGTCGCCCTTCGGGGTCACCACGAACTTGCTCTTGCGGCGCAGCACGGCGTCGATGAGCGCCTTCGCGTACAGCGGCGCCGACAGCGCGGACATGATCATGCCGGCCACGCCGCCGGAGCCCTCCGGCTCGTGCGGCGAGACGTTGTGGCGGCGGTTCCAGACGTACAGGCCGATCTGGAGCGCGGAGGCGTTGCCGTAGAGCATCAGCCAGACCGCCGGGTCGATGTTGACGCCGGAGGCGCCCAGGCCCAGGAACAGGCAGCAGCTCAGCGCCGCCAGGATCCAGTTGAGGGCCGACATCGGATAGAAGATGATCATCATCGTGTAGTTGAAGAGCTTGCTCGGCGGCAGCGAGTACCAGCCCTTCCAGTACTGCTTGAGGATCGTCTCGTACGTCCCCCGCGACCAGCGCATCTGCTGGGTGAAGAAGTCCGTCCAGGCGTTCGGGCCCTCGCCGACCGCGAGCACGTCCGGGGTGTACACCGAGCGCCACTTGCGGCCCGTGACGGGGTTCCGGTGGCGGTGCATCTCGAAGCCGGTCGCCATGTCCTCGGTGATCGAGTCGTACAGACCGCCGATCTGCTTGAGCGCCCTGATGCGCACCGCGTTGGAGGTGCCCACGAACATCGGCCCGCCGTAGCGGTTGCCGGCGCGCTGGATCAGCGCGTGGAAGAGGAACTGCTGCGACTCGGCGGCCTTGGTGATCGGGTTGTCGTAGTTGCCGTAGACCTGCGGGCCGATGACGAAGCCGACGTTGGGGTCGCGGAAGAAGCCGAGCATCCGCTCCAGGTAGTTGGGCAGCGGCACGTGGTCGGTGTCGACGGAGGCGAAGAAGTCGTAGTCGTCGCCGTGCGCGTCCAGCCAGGCGTTGTAGTTGCCGTGCTTGGTCTTGGCGCGGTGCGGGCCCTTCTTCTGGTTCCACTTGGCGACGCCCTTGCGGGAGAAGTGGTGCACTCCCAGGCGCGCGCAGACTTCCTTCACCTCGGGGTCGTCGCCCTCGTCGAGGAGCCAGACGTGCATCAGACCGCGGTGGCGGATCTTCACGGCCGCCTCCAGGGTCTTCGTCACCATCTCCAGGGGCTCCTTGCCGGGCACGAAGGAGGTGAGGAAGGCGACCCTGGTGCCGGTCTCCGGCACCACCGGGACCGGGTCGCGGGCGACCAGGGTGGCGTGCGCGTTCGACAGCACGTTGAGGCAGCGGAACAGCTCGATCAGGCCGATCGCGACGAGCATCACGATGTCGAGCGCGGGCAGCCAGTCGAAGGCCACGTAGTCCCGCTCGGTCCAGTGCTCGGGCTGGAGCAGCCAGACCAGCAGCACCACCGACAGCAGCGGGGCGGCGGCCAGCATCAGCGCGACCCGGAAGCGGTGCGGCTCCTGCGAGATCAGCGAGCGGTACTGCACCGTGTACGGCTTGTTCGGGTCGGGCTGGGTGAGGGGGCCCGCGAGCCGGCTGTAGTGCTCGTAGTCGTACTTCGGCAGGGTCTTCTTTATCCGGCGGAACGAACCGGTGTTCCAGTTCCGGTTCCCGGGCAGCCTGAGCTGGGTGGTCTGGGACGGGTCGTGGTCCTGCCCGGCGCCCGTCGGCGTCGACGTCATGAGTCATCCCCCCACACGCGGGTCGTGCGTGTTTCGTCGCTTACTTCGCCTGCACCGGTCCCCCTCGACCGTCACAGACGTAACAGTGGTGGGTCACTGTCACCACGGCATCCACACCTTATATAGACATGGAACGGCGACCCCCGGTTGCATGATGCCCCCCTCGGCATCCCCTCGGCACCCGGCCCCCAACCGGACCAGGGTTCTACGGTGTTCCTCATGATCGCAAGGTGTTCGGGCACCGGACACGCCGAAGGCCCCCCGTGTGATACGAGGGGCCTTCGACCGTCTGTGCGCCGCCAGGGACTCGAACCCCGGACCCGCTGATTAAGAGTCAGCTGCTCTAACCAACTGAGCTAGCGGCGCCTGCTGACCTGCACACTCTACCCGATGTTGCTTGGTGCCCGGGACGAGTGCCCGCGACCACTGCCCTGGACCGCTGCCCTGGACCACGGCCCGGGATCCGCTCGGCCGGTTACATCATTCGGACCGTCAACATGCGAGTGCGGACGACAGTTGAGAAGCTGTCCGACATGTACCGAAGTGTACCGACGCGGACATTTCCATCGGGAGTGTGAGGGGAATCGCATGGAGGCTCCTCCCGTATTCGAGGAAATCGATCCCGCGAGCGACTGCGGATGCCCCGGCTGCCGTCACTGGCGGCGCGTCCTGCCGCATGCCCCGGCCGGCCGCGCGCTCGACCGTCCGGCGGCCTACCGCGCGCTGGTCGTGGCCACCGCGGCGGCGTCCGCGACCGTCGCCTCCGCTCTCGGCGCGGGGCAGGCGGCAGCGGTTCCGGCCGCCGCCCACGCTTCCTATGCCTCCCACGCCGCTCATGCTTCCCACGCCGCCCATGCTTCCCACGCCGCCCATCGGCCGGGCGTTCCCGCAGGTGACGTGCCCGATACCCCACAGGGGCCGAGGTCCCCGCTGTACGGCCTGACGGGCCTGCCCGGGGCGCCCCCGGCCGGTGCGGAAGCGGCCGCCATCACCCGTACGGAGATCATCGAGCGGGCCAGGACCTGGGTCACCGCGAAGGTCCCGTACAGCACGACCGCCTACTGGTCCGACGGTTACCGGCAGGACTGCTCGGGCTTCGTGTCGATGGCCTGGAAGCTGCCCACGAACGAATGGACCGGAAGCCTCGCCGGCTTCGCCGACCGCATCACCAAGGAGGAACTCCAGCCCGGCGACATTCTGCTGTTCCACAAGGCGTCCGACCCCGAGAAGGGTTCCCACGTGGTGATCTTCGGCGGCTGGACGGACTCCACGCACACCGCCTACACGGCCTACGAGCAGACCCCGCCGCGCGCCCGCGAGCTGGCCACGCCCTACGCCTACTGGAGCAACTCGGCCAAGTACCTGCCGTACCGCTACAAGGGGGTCGCGGCGGGCACGGCGAGCGGCGCGGCCGGGGCGCCGGCCGCGACCCCCGCCTCGCACGGGGTGGCCGGGTACCCCGGACGGGCGATGTTTCGTCCGGGCGCCGACAACGCGTACGTCACCCGGCTCGGCAGGCAGTTGGTGAGGAAGGGATTCGGCACGTACTACACCAGGGAACCGGGTCCGCGCTGGGGCGAGGCGGACCGACGGGGCGTCGAGGCCTTCCAGCGCGCCCAGGGCTGGCGCGGCGGCGCGGCGGACGGCCACCCGGGCCCGGAGACCTGGCGGAGGCTCTTCTCATGAGCGTCCGCACCGAGGTGATCACCCGTTCATGACGCGTCTGGCGCGGAGGCTGGAGCACGCATGAGTACGACATCTTCAACGAACCCTCAGGGCACGGCGCCGGCCGCTGCCGAGCCCGCGACGCCCTCGACGTCCGAGACGTCCGAGACGCCCGCGACGAACGCGACGCCCGCGACGGGGGAGGCCGGTCCCCGGCCCGCCCGGCTCATCCACAACGAGGCCACCACCGAGATCCCCGTCCACCTGCTGTTCCGCGACGATCCGGACCTGGACCCGGACCCGGCCCCCGTGCCGCTGCGGCCCGCGGTCGTCGCCCGCCGGCAGGGCCCGGGGGAGCGGTTCGGGGAGCGCCCCGGGGAGCGGCCCCCCACGCGGCGCCCCGTCGCGGCGCGACCGCGCCCGGTGCCGTCGGTCGACCCGGAGCTGACGGAGCGTCCGGCCCGGGTGCTGCCCGGCGCGGTGGGCGTGGCCGCCGGTCTGTGCGGGGCGGCGGGATGCGCGCTCACCTCCTGGTGGGCCGGGCTCGTACCGCCGCTCGCCGCCCAGGCCCACGCCCAGGCCCCGGCGCTGGGGCTGGGGCTGCCGGCGTACGCGGGTGCCGCCGGGCTCGGGCCCGCGCAGTGGGCGGCGTACGCGGCCGCCGGGGCGCTGGGGCTGTTCGGGTTCGGCGGGCTGGCCAGGGGCCGGACCGGACGGGCCTGGGTGCTGGGCCTGTTCGGGCGCTACCGGGGGACGGTGCGGCGCACCGGCCTGCTGTGGGTGAACCCGCTGCTGCTGCGCCGCCGGGTCGACGTGCGGCTGCGGCACTGGCGCAGCGAGCCGATGCCCGCGGCCGACGGCAACGGGGTCGCGCTGCGCGCGGTGACGCTGGTGGTGTGGCGGGTGCGGGACACCGCGCGGGCCACGCTGGGCGTCGAGGACCACGAGACGTATCTGCGCGAGTGCGTCGAGGCGGCGCTGGCCCGGGTCCCGGTGGAGCCGCTCGGCACGGTCCGCAGCTCGGCGGACGTGGCCGGCGACACGCTGACCCGGCTGGTGGCGGCGGACGCGGCGCCGGTCGGCCTGGAGGTGTTCTCGGTGCGGCCGGTCCGGGTGGAGTACGCCCCCGAGGTCGCCGCCGCGATGCACCGGCGCCGGATCGCCGCACTGGACGCGGCGCAGCGGGCGAGCGTGCTCACCTCGGTCGTGGACTCGGTGGAGGACACGGTGACCCGGCTGACCATGCGCGGGCTGGTCGAACTGGACGACTACGAGCGCAAGACGCTGGTGAAGGACCTGACGGTGGCGTTCTGCGCGGCGCGGGGGGACAGCGGGCCCTGACCGGTCCGGCGCGGGCGGGCAGCGCGTTCCGCTATTGGTATGGACATGTTCAACTAACGGCAATAATCTGAAACTTGGTCTAGACCTGCACGGCTCACTGAACTTCCCCACACGTCACAGGGAGCAGCAGTATGCGCACAAGGACCAAGATGTACGCCGCCGCGCTGGGCATGGCGACGACCGGAGCCCTCGTTCTCTCGTCCGGCGGCGCCAGCGGCCACGGCTACACCGACCTGCCGGTCAGCCGGCAGAAGGTGTGCCAGAACGGCACGGTCAGCGGTTGCGGCGCCATCCAGTGGGAGCCGCAGAGCGTGGAGGGCCCCAAGGGCTTCCCGGCCTCCGGGCCGGCCGACGGGAAGATCTGTTCCGCCGGTCACGCCCCGTTCGCCGCGCTCGACAGCCCCAAGCAGCCGAACGGCCAGGCGTGGCCGACCACCGGGGTGAACGGCGGACAGAGCTACACCTTCCGCTGGCAGTTCACCGCCCGGCACGCCACGACCGACTTCAAGTACTACGTCACCAAGCCGGGCTGGAACCAGAATCACAACCTGGCCCGGTCCGACCTCAACCTCACCCCGTTCTTCACGGTGCCCTACGGCGGTCAGCGGCCCCCGGCCACGCTCTCCCACACCGGCACGCTGCCGTCCGGGCTGAGCGGACACCACGTGATCCTCGCGGTGTGGACGGTCGCCGACACGGGCAACGCGTTCTACGCGTGCTCGGACGTCACCTTCTGAACGAGCGAAACGAACGAAGGGCCCCTCGCGTGAGCGAGAGGCCCTTCCTCTGTTCCTCTGTGCGCCGCCAGGGACTCGAACCCCGGACCCGCTGATTAAGAGTCAGCTGCTCTAACCAACTGAGCTAGCGGCGCATGACTCCCGCCGTCCGCTTCTCGCGGCCGGCGACGACGAAAATACTACCTGGTCCCGAGCAGTGCGTGTGACCAGCGTTGGTCCAGGGCTGGATCAGCGCTGGACCAGCCCTGGGATCGGCTCTAGATCGCCAGTGACAGCAGCACAGGCGCCGCGCTCCGGTTCAGCTCGTCCGCGGCCCGGCGCAGCCGGTGCGCGTGCTCGACCGGGAGCGACAGGGCCAGGCAGCCCACGGCGGAACCGGCGGTGATCGGGACGGCCGCGCAGACCGTGCCCACCGCGTACTCCTGGAGGTCGAGGACGGGCACGCTGGGCGGCTGGGACTCCAGCCGGGACAGCAGCAGCTTGTCGCTGGTGATGGTGCGCGAGGTCAGGCGGGCCATCCGGTGCCGGGCCAGGTGGTCGCGCCGGCCCGCGTGGTCCAGTTGGGTCAGCAGGCTCTTGCCGACCGCGGTGGCGTGCGCCGAGACGCGGAAGTCCACCCACTCGTTCACCCTGGGCGCGGCCGGGCTGTCCGCGTACTGGGTGACGCTGACCTCGCCGTCGACGTACCGGCTGATGTAGACGGCGGCGCCCACCGAGTCGCGCAGCCGGTCCAGGGTGCGCTGGAGCTTGTCGCGCAGGGCCTGCTCGCGGTTGTGGGCCGAGCCGAGGCGGTCCAGCGCCTCCCCGGTGACGTAGGCGCCGTCGGCGGTCTGCTCGACGTATCCCTCGCGGCGCAGCATGCGCAGGAGCGTGATCAGCCGCTCCCGGTCGAGGCCGCACTGGCGGGCGATCTCGGTGTCGGTGACACCGGAGGTGTGCCGCGTCACCGTCTCCAAGACGCGCAGGGCGTCCTGGGCCGAGTGGTGCGGCGCGGTCGGCTTGTGCTGCAGCGCCACGGTGGTCTCCCCCTGCGCTAGCTTCGTAGGCCCCTGCCTCTGTCCCTGCCTGTGCCCCCGGTCCGGACAGCGGATGCCCTCCACGATAGCCGCCAAGAGGTCCGAGGGGAGGGGGTGTTGGCGGGATTTCAGCACCCCCGACTCGCCCCCAACTGCGGCGTTGACCCGCTGGCATATGCCAAAGGAATGCCCCAACGCCTCGACCTCGGACGTTGGGGCAGTGACACCGCGTGCTCACAGCACTGCGCTGAGGAACTCCCGCGTGCGGTCGTGCTCCGGTTCGCTGAAGATCTTCTCCGGCGGGCCGGCCTCGATGACCCGGCCCGAGTCGAACATCAGGACCTGGTCCGAGATGTCCCGGGCGAAGTTCATCTCGTGGGTCACACAGAGCATGGTGATGTCCGTGGTGCGGGCGATGTCCCGCAGCAGGTCGAGGACGCCCGCGACCAGCTCCGGGTCGAGCGCCGAGGTCACCTCGTCGAGCAGCAGCACCTTCGGCCGCATCGCCAGCGCCCGGGCGATCGCCACCCGCTGCTGCTGGCCGCCGGAGAGCTGGGCGGGGTGGGCGTCGCACTTGTCGGCCAGGCCCACCAGGTCCAGCAGACCCTTGGCCCGCTCCACCGCCTCGTCCTTGGACATGCCGAGCACGGTGACCGGCGCCTCGGTGATGTTGCGCAGCACCGTCATGTTCGGGAACAGGTTGAACTGCTGGAAGACCATCCCGATCTGCTTGCGCACCTCCCGCCGCTCCTTCTCGGTCGCCGGGAACAGCTTCTGCCCGTCCACGGTGATCGTGCCCTCGTCGGGCTTGAGCAGCGTCATCAGCAGCCGCAGGATCGTCGTCTTGCCCGAACCGGACGGACCGATCAGGGTGACGTGCTTGCCCGCGTCCACGGCGAAGTCCAGGTGGTCCAGGACGACGTTGTCGCCGAACCGCTTGGTGACGTGGTCCAGACGGATCAGCTCGCCGCCGCCGCTCTGCTCGGGGCTTTTCTCGGGGTTGGGAAGAGTGTCAGTGGACAAGGCGTCGCTCCAGGGCTCGCAGGGCAAGGGAGGCCAGGTAGGAGATGATGATGAAGGCCACACCGATCACCGTCAGGGGCTCGGTGAACTGGAAGTTCTGCTGCGAGAACAGCCGTGCCTCGCCGAGCATCTCAAGGACCGTGATCGCCATCAGCAGCGGCGTGTCCTTCAGCATGGAGATCACGTAGTTGCCGAGAGCGGGCACCACCCGGCGGATCGCCTGCGGCAGGATGACCGCCGTCCAGGTCTTCGCGAGCGGCAGGTTCAGCGCCGTCGCGGCCTCCCACTGGCCGACCGGCACCCCCTCGATGCCGGCCCGGTAGACCTGCATCGTGTACGTCGAGTAGTGCAGGCCGATGGCGACCACACCGGTGGTGAGCGCCGAGAAGGTGATGTCCCACTCGGGCAGCACGTAGAACAGGAAGAAGAGCTGCACCAGCAGCGGGGTGTTCCGGATGAACTCGGTGACCACACCGACCGGCCAGGTCACCCAGCGGCTCGGCACCCGCATCAGCAGCGTCCACACCAGGCCGAGGCTGAAGGAGACCAGCGAGCCGAGGACCAGGATCTGCAGGGTGACCAGCAGGCCGTCCCAGAAGTGCGGCATGAAGTCGGAGACCGCGCTCCAGTCCCATTTCACGACACACCACTTCCCTCAGGCACGCCCACGGCAGCCGTCTTCTTCTTCGGCTTCTTCGGCGCCTTCCCGACGCCCGCCTTCAGCTTCTTCTCCAGGCCGCGCATCACCCGCGTGAGCAGGAATGCGATCACGAAGTAGATCAGCAGGATGTACGTGTAGATCTCCGCGCTCTCCTGCAGCGCCAGGCGCACCAGGTTGGCGCTGAAGGCCAGGTCGCCCATGCCCATGATCGACACCAGGGCGGTGCCCTTGAGCAGCTCGATCAGCAGGTTGGAGAAGGGCGGGATCATCTCCGGCACCGCCTGCGGCAGCATGATCAGCTTCATCCGCTGCCAGGGCGTGAAGCTGAGCGCGATGCCGCCCTCCTTCTGCGCCGGGTCGACCGCGGCGAGCGCCCCGCGCACGATCTCGGAGCCGTACGCCCCGTACGTCAGACCGAGCGCCAGCGTGCCCGCCCACATCGGCACGAGCTGCCAGCCGAAGGCCGGGGGCAGCACGAAGAAGACCCAGAAGATCATCACCAGCGCGGACGTCCCGCGGAACACCTCGGTGTAGAAGCCCGCGAGGAAGCGGACGATCCACAGCCGGTGGGTGCGGGCGATGCCGGCCACGAAGGCGGCGCCGGTCGCCAGCAGTGCGCTGAAGAAGAGCAACTGGATCGTGACCCAGACGCCCTGGAGTACCAGTTCCCACAGTCCGGATGTCATCCGCCGCACAACTCCTTCGCGGTCAGATCGGTCATCTCGTTCTCGGTGAAACCGAAGGGCTTGAGGATGCGGAGCAGCTCGCCGCTCTTCTTGAGCTTCTGCAGCTCCACGTTGAAGGCGTCCCGCAGGTTGGTCTCGTTCGTCCGGAAGGCGAAACCGCCGCCGTCGACGTGCGGCTTGCCGTCGATGATCGGCGAGAAGGCCTCGGTCGCCTCGGCCTTGCTGGACTTCTTCACCACTTCACGGACGGTCAGCGCGGTACCGGCGAAGACGTCGGCGCGCCCGGACTCGACGGCGTTGAGTCCGGCCACCTGGTCGGGGACGATCAGGATGTCGTCCTCCTTGTACCCGTGCTCCACCGCGTACGCGATCTCGGCGTAGCCGGTACCGGTCGCGAACTTGGCCTTCTTCTTGACGACGTCCTTGTAGTTGTGCAGCCCGAGCGGGTTGCCCTTGCGCACGATGTACGCGTCGAGCATCTGGTAGTCGGGGTCGGAGAAGATGACCTGCTGGCAGCGCTCGGGGTTGATGTACATACCGGCCGCCACGACGTCGAACTGCTGCGACGCCAGACCCGGGATGAGGGAGCCGAACTCCGTCGGCACCGGCTGCACCCGGTCCACTCCGAGCCGCTTGAAGATGACCTTCGCCAGCTCCGGCGCCTCACCGGTCAGCTCGCCGTTCTTGTCGATGAACCCGAAGGGGATCTCGCCCGCGATGCCGAGCCGGGCCACGCCCTGTGCCTTGAGCCGGTCGAGAAGGTCGCCGCCTTCCACGCCGGACCCGGTGGCCACCCGCGAGCAGCCGGCGGCGCCCAGCGCGCCGAGCGCCGCGACCCCCGCGAGCAGCGACCGGCGAGTGGGCCCGGCTGTCCTGGACCTTTGGTCGGATATACCCCTTGGCGGGGTTCTGTGTGGTCGAGCCATGGGCGCGCAGCTACCCGCTGGTGGGCAGGTTATGCCGATCGTTTTCAGTCCGATACATCGGCCCGGCGCCCTTGACCCGGGGGCCGCGGGGCACTGCCATGGAGGCATGGCTGATCGCTACATCGAAGTCTCGCTGGTCAAGCGCGGAATCACCTGCACGGCCCAACTGCTCGACGACCGGGCCCCGATCACCTGCAAGGCCGTCTGGGACGCCCTCCCCCTCGGCAGCGACGTGTATCACGCCAAATACGCGCGCAACGAGATCTACGCCCTCTTCCCACCCTTCGCGACATCCGAGCCACCACTGGAGAATCCGACCGTAACGCCCATTCCGGGCGACCTGTGCTATTTCGCCTTCGCGGGTGCCGAGTTGGGCACCAAGGCGTACGGCTACGACCGCGACGTCCGCGCCGGCACCACCCTCGTCGACCTCGCCCTCTTCTACGAGCGCAACAACCTCCTCCTCAACGGCGACGTCGGCTGGGTCCCCGGCACCGTCTGGGGCCGCGTCACCGAGGGCCTCGACGCGATGGCCGAGGCCTGCAACGACCTGTGGCGCACGGGAGCGGCGGGGGAGACGCTCAGCTTCCGCCGGGCGTAGGCCTCCGGCGGCGGGGCGTTTGTTTGGGGTGGGTGCTTGAACGTCGGCCGAGTGGTGGCCGGCGGTGGTGTGGGCGCGGGGCGGGGAGCGCGGGCCGGCGCTCGCCGGGCGCCGCCCTCTTTGGGACGGGCGCCGCCCTGGGGGCACCTCCCAGGCCGTTCAGGCACTGGGGGAGGCACGACTGCCCGCAGCTACGGAGCGCCCGCCCCGTACAGCGCGTGTGCGGCTCGCAGGACCAGGTCGTCGCGGTGGCGGGCGGCGACGACCTGGAGGCCGATGGGCAGCCCGTCCGCGTCCGATCCCACCGGCACGGTCGCCGCCGGCTGCTGGGTGAGGTTGAAGGGGTACGTGAACGGCGTCCAGCCCGTCCAGCGCCGGTGCCCCGAGCCCTTGGGCACCTCGGCGCCCGCCTCGAACGCCGTGATCGGCAGCGTCGGCGTGACCAGCAGGTCGTACTCCTCGTGGAAGCGGCCCATCCGCCGCCCCAGCTCCATCCGCACGTCCACCGCGGCGAGGTACTCCAGCGCCGAGTACCTCGCCCCGGCCCCGACGATCTCCCGCAGCCCCGGGTCGAGCAGCTCCCGCTGCCCCGGGCGCAGGTGCTGCACCACGCGCGCCGCCCCGCTGAACCACAGGGTGTGGAAGGCGTCCACCGGGTCCGTGAAGTCGGGGTCGGCCTCCGTCACGTACGCGCCCAGCTCCGCCAGCCGCTCCACCGCCCGCCGCACCGCGCCGGCCACCGACGGACGCACCGCCACCTGACCGCCCAGCGAGGGCGAGTACGCCACCCGCAGCCCCCGCACGCCCCCGGACAGGGCTTCGGTGTACGACCCGGGCGCGGGCCCCAGCGCCGACCAGTCCCGGGCGTCCGGAGTGCCGATGACGTCCAGCATCAGCGCGGCGTCCGCCGCGTCCCGAGTCATCGGACCGACGTGCGCGAGGGTGCCGAACGCGCTCGCCGGGTACAGCGGCACCCGGCCGTACGTCGGTTTCAGGCCGAAGATGCCGCAGAAGGACGCCGGGATGCGCACGCTGCCGCCGCCGTCCGTGCCCAGCGCCAGCGGCCCCGCCCCGAGCGCCACGGCAGCCCCCGCGCCCCCGCTGGAGCCGCCCGCCGTACGGGAGGGGTCGCGCGGATTGCGGGTCACGCCGGACAGGGGCGAGTCGGTGACGCCCTTCCAGCCGAACTCGGGCGTCGTCGTCTTGCCGAGGAACACGGCGCCGTGCTCGCGAAGCCGGGCGACGGACGGCGCGTCCTCGTCCCAGGGTCCGTCCGGCGAGACGGCCCGGGAGCCGCGCAGGGTGGGCAGGCCGCGTTGCAGCAGGATGTCCTTGACCGTGACCGGCACCCCGTCGAGACGCCCGCACGGCTCCCCGCGGCGCCACCGCTCCTCCGCCCGCCCGGCCTCCTCCAGCGCCTCCTCGCCGGTCAGCCGGACGAAGGCGTTCACCTCCGGCTGGATCCGCTCGGCCCGCTCCATCGCCGCCCGCGTCACCTCCACGGGGCTGAAATCGCCCTTGCGATACCCGTCGACGAGCTGCACAGCGGTCAGCTCCGTGAGGTCGGTCATGCACCCTCCCGCGTTCTTGGGACGTCGGTGTCTTCGATGTCGTCGGCGTCGTCGGCGTCGTCGATGCCGTCAGTGTCCGGGCACGTATCCGCGCTTCTTGTCGACCACGTTGGCCAGCGGCCCACCCGCCGCCCAGCTCTCGAACAACTCCACGAACTGCGCCCCCAGTTCGTCCCGCCAGCCGATCGTGTCCCCGCTCATGTGCGGCGAGACGATCAGCTCCGGGACGCGCCACAGCGCACTGTCCGGCGCGAGGGGCTCGTGGCTCAGCACATCCAGGGCGGCGCCCGCGATCCAGCGCCTGGTCAGCGCCTCGGCGAGATCGTCCTCGACGACCAACTGACCCCGCCCCACGTTCACGAACCGGGCCGAGGGCTGCATCAGCCCGAACCGCCGGGCGTCGAACATACCGCGCGTGTCGTCGGTGAGCGGCGCCGCCGCCACCACCCAGTCGGCACGGGCCAGCAGCCGGTCGAGATCGCCCGGCCCGTGCACCTCGGGCCCGTGCACCTCGGGCCCCTGCACCTCGGGCCCCTGCACCCCGGGCCCCTGCACTCCGGGTCCGTCCGCCCCGGGGCGGGCGGTGCGGCCCACCAGCGCGGTGGTGATGCCGAGCGCCTCGAGGGTCCGCGCGATTGCCCGCCCGATCGGCCCGGAGCCCACCACACAGGCGCGAGTTCCGGCCACCCGCATCGACTCGCGGTGGCGCCAGGTCCGCTCGCCCTGCAACCGCAGCGTCGTGGGCAGGTCCTTGGCCATCGCCAGCACGAGCGCGGCGACGTACTCGGCGATCGGCTGGTCGAAGACACCGCGCGCATTGGTCACCACCGTGTCCGACTCGGCCAGCTCCGGGCACATCAGATGGTCCACCCCGGCGCTCGCCGTGTGCACCCAGCGCGGGCGCGGGCCGTCCCCGGGCCACGCCTTGCGTACGGCGTGCGAGGTGAAGTCCCACACGAGCAGGACGTCGGCGTGCGGCAGCCGCTCGGCGAGGGTCGACGCGTCGGCGTGCTCGACCCGGGCCCGGCCGGTCAGCCGACCCAGACGGGGGAGCGGCTCGGCGTCCAGCACGAGGAGCGTGGGTGCGGGCGTGGGGGGCGTGGGCGTGGGCGCGGATGCGGGCCTGGACGTGGTCATCGGCGGGCCTGTCTCCCGTATGGGGGCGCGGGTGCGTTTCAGGTATTGACGGGGAAGTTAACCGGCTGTTGACCTGGGAGGGGCGCGGGCGGATTGACCACGCTCGCACCGCAACCTACCTTCGTCAACACGGCCGTGCGTAACGGTGCGTTGCCTTCTCCTTCCTCAGTGTGAGGCCGGTGCGTGCCATGGACATCTCCTTTCTCGGCGGACCAGCTCCGCAACGCGGGGTCGGCGTGGTCGCCCCGTTCGACTTCGCACTCGATCGCGAGCTGTGGCGATGGGTGCCCGACGACGTGTCGCTGCACATGACACGGACCCCCTTCGTACCCGTCGAGGTCAGTCTGGACCTCGCGCGGATGGTCAGCGAGCACGAAACCCTCGGCGAGGCGGTGCGCACCCTCAACGCCATCGCCCCCGAGGTCGTCGCCTACGCCTGCACCTCGGGCAGTTTCGTCGGCGGCGTCGCCGGCGAACGGGCGATGTGCGAGGCGATGACCTGGGCGGGCGCGGTCCCGTCCGTGACCACCTCCGGCGCGTTGCTGGACGCGCTGGCCGAGTTGGGCGTACGCCGGCTCGCGCTGGTGACGCCGTACACCGTGTCCGTGACCCGGTCGCTGGAGGCGTACATCGCCGAGGCCGGGGTGACGATCACGGGCTGCGCCTTCATGGGGCTGACCCGGCACATCTGGAAGGTGCCGTACCGCGACGTGGCCGACATGGCGCGCCAGGCGGTACCGGGCGAGGGCACGGCGGACGCCCTCTTCATCTCCTGCACCAACCTCCCCACCTACGACGTCATCCCGCAGCTCGAGGCCGAGCTGCGGATCCCGGTGATCTCGGCCAACCAAGTGACGATGTGGGCGGCGCTGCGCCGATTGGGTACCCCTGCGGTGGGGCCGTACCAGGCGCTGACCGATCCGTCCGCGCGCATCGGCCCCGCGGCGGGGGGACCGGCCGGTCCCGCGGTGATGGGGCCCGTCGGTCCCGTCGACTCCGCGGTGGCGGGCCCGGTCGGCCCCGCGGTGGCGGACATGCCGGGCGTCGGTGACGGCCCGGACACGGAACAGCAGCAGGAAGGGTGGACATGACAGCACTGGGGTTCCTGTACCCGGGCCACTCCGGCGAGGACGACTATCCACGCATCGAGCAGCTCCTGGGCAGCGACATCCGGGTGGACCTGGTGCACACGGACATCGGCGAGGACGCGCACCGGGTGGACGCCCTGCGCGAGATGGGCTCGCCGCACCGGCTCGCGGCGGGCGTGGCGGAGCTGCGGCTCGCCGGCGCCGACGCCGTGGTGTGGGCCTGCACCAGCGGCAGCTTCGTGCACGGCTGGGAGGGCGCGCAGGAGCAGGTGCGCGCCCTGGCCCAGGCGGCGGGTCTGCCGGCCTCCTCCACCTCCTTCGCCTTCGTGCACGCGGCGAAGGAGATCGGAGCGCGGCGGGTCGCGATCGGGGCGACCTACCCGGACGACGTGGCGCGGCTCTTCGCGGACTTCCTCGACGCCGCCGGCATCGAGGTGGTCGACGTGGTCAGCTCCGGCATCATCACGGCGGCGGAGGTCGGCACCTGGACCGAGGAGGAGGTGCTGGCGCTGGCCCGCGCCGCCGACCACACCGACGCCGAGGCGGTGTTCCTGCCGGACACGGCCCTGCGCACGGCGGCCCACATCCCCGCCATGGAGAAGGAGCTGGGCAAGCCGGTCCTCACCGCGAACCAGGTCACCATCTGGGAGGGCCTGCGCCTGGCGGACCGCCGGGTCAACGCACCGGAGCTGGGCGCGCTCTTCACGCGGGAGCCGGTGGTGCAGGCCTGAGCGAGAGCCGTACACGGAAGAACCCCGGTCCCGCGTGAGCGGGGCCGGGGTTCTCGTTTCTCGTCGAGCGCTGGGCAGGCCTTGCACCTGCATTTCCTCACGGGAAGTGAGGCGTCTTTCCTTGGACCACCAACGCACTGCCTGTTGTTGGGGGTTGGCACCCCGTGATCAGGCAAGATGATCGTACCGCAGCTCCGGCCGGGGTGCACATCGAGTCGAGTCTGTTCATGTACAGAGACGATGATCTGCATCCTGAACCCGCAGCATCGTACCTGAACCCTTGTCAGTTCTCGGATCCACCCTTATTCTCACGGCGAGAAAGCGCTTTCTCTCAGGGCGGGATTGACATGATCACGCCATAGTTTTCGTTCCGGCATGTGAAGCTGAATGGGGAGACCGAGGATGAGACGACCAGTCGCGCTGCGACTCCAAGCGGCACTGGGCACGCTGGCCCTCGCGGCCGCGGCCGGTGTGGTGCTGTCAATGCCCGAGGCGGCCGCTGCGGCCGGCGGCGCCACCGGCTACGCGACCCAGAACGGCGGCACGACCGGCGGCGCGGGCGGGCAGACCGTACGGGCCACCACCGGCACCGCGATCCACCAGGCCCTGTGCGGCCGGGCCAGCAGCAGCACCCCGATCACCATCGAGGTCGAGGGCACCATCAACCACGGCAACACCAGCAAGGTGTCGGGCGACAGTTGCAACACCGCGGCCGACAAGATCGAGCTGAAGCAGATCAGCAACGTCACGATCGTCGGGGTCGGAAGCGGTGCCGTCTTCGACGAGCTGGGCATCCACATCCGGGAGTCCAGCAACATCATCATCCAGAACGTGACCGTCCGGAACGTCAAGAAGTCGGGCTCGCCCACCTCCAACGGCGGCGACGCCATCGGCATGGAGAGCGATGTCCGCAACGTCTGGGTCGACCACTCCACCCTCGAGGCCTCGGGCGGCGAGTCGGAGGGCTACGACGGCCTCTTCGACATGAAGGACAACACCCAGTACGTCACCCTGTCCTACAGCGTCCTGCGCAACTCCGGGCGCGGCGGGCTGATCGGGTCCAGCGAGAGCGACGTGTCGAACGGCTACGTGACCTTCCACCACAACCTGTACGAGAACATCGACTCCCGTACGCCCCTGCTGCGCGGCGGCACGTCGCACATCTACAACAACCACTACGTGGGCCTCGTCAAGTCCGGAATCAACTCCCGGGCCGGCGCCAAGGCCAAGGTCGACAACAACTACTTCGAGGACTCCAAGGACGTCCTCGGCACCTTCTACACCGACCAGGCCGGCTACTGGCAGGTCAGCGGCAACATCTTCGACAACGTGACCTGGTCCGAGCGCAGCGGCGACAACCAGCCCGCAGGTCCCGACCCGACGTCCAACACCTCGGTGTCCATCCCGTACTCCTACAGCCTGGACGACGCCTCCTGCGTGCCGGACGTGGTGAACAGCACGGCCGGCGCGGGCAAGGGCCTGCAGGTCTCGGACGGCAACTGCACACCGCAGACGCCGACGGACCCGCCCACCGACCCGACCGACCCGCCGACCGACCCCACCGACCCGCCCAGCGGGACCAACCTCAGCATCGGAGCCGGCTCCGACGGCTCGAGCAAGGCCTCCGGCACCAGCTACGGCGACGTGCGGGACGGTGACATGAGCACCTACTGGTCGCCGGTCGGTTCGACCGGCGAGATCTCGGTCAAATGGTCCTCCGCCACCACCGTCTCCAAGATCAACATCCGGGAGGCGGCGGGCTCCGAGGGCACCATCGGGTCCTACCGCGTCGTCAACCACGACACCGGCGCCGTCCTGGCCTCCGGCAGCGGAGCGGGCGTGATCGGCTTCTCCCCGGCCTCGCTGGAGAAGGTCACCTTCGAGATCACCGGCGCCTCGGGCACCCCGAAGGTCGCCGAGTTCGAGACCTACGCCGGCTGACGAGCCGCGCGGCACCGCCCGAGGGGCGGGGTGTGTCCGGTCTGCGTCACCGGACACACCCCGCCCTCTTGCACGGGCGCGGGACAATGGACGGTGGCCCACTCCACCGGGGTGCCCCCGCGCGCGGGGAGGGCCGTCGTGACGTACGAGGAGGAGAAGACATGGCGGAGCCCACGCCGGGTCGGAACGAACCGCGGCTACGCCCCGCGCCCCTGCTCTTCGAGCCGGCGGAGGCGGCCGCCGATCCGGAACACTTCTTCGACCTCGAGTCGATCGACGACCCCCGGGCGCTGCTGGAGCGGGCCACCGAACTGACGCAGGCGTTCCGCGCGGCGGCGGACCGGGCGGTGGAGTTCCAGGCGATGGCGGCGGCGCAGCTCGCCGACCCGCGCCGGTTCGACCGGCTGACGACCGCCGAAATCGCCGAACGGGCCGAGTGGACCGAGGACTACGCCAAGAAGATGGTGGAGTTCGGGTGGGACCTGATGCGCGGCACCGAGGCCACCCGCGGCCACGCCGACCCGATCTGACCGGGCGGCCCGGCCTGGCGGTGCGGCTTGGCGGTCCGGCTTGGCGGTCCGGCCCGCTGGCTCGGCTTGGTGGTTCGGCTTGATGGTCCGAGCGGCGGTGCGGCCCGGTGGCCCGTCCCGGTGGTGCGGCTTGGCGGCCCGGCCTGGTGGCTCGGCTTGGTGGTGCGGGCCCGGTGGTCCGGTTTGGTGGCTCGGCTTGGTGGTGCGGGCCTGCGGTGCGTGCCGGTGGTGCGGCCTGGTGGTCCGAGCGGCGGTCCGGCCCGGCGGTGGGGCCCGGTGGTCCGTCCCGGCGGTGCGTCCCGGTGGTCCCGCGTGGTGGTCCGGCCTGGTGGTCCGGCCTAGTGGTGCGGCCTGGTGGTCCGGCCCGGTGGTCGGTCCCGGCGGTGGGGCCTGGTGGTCCCGCATGGTGGTGGGGCCCGGCGGTCCATCCCGGCGGTGCGGGCCCGGTGGTCCGGTGCGTGCCGGGCGGGTGAGTGGGTCGGGTGCATATGCCAGGCGGTTGGGCAAGATACTCCCTTCCCTGCCGCGCTGTCCCGGTTTCCGGCAACCCAGCGGAGTGGGTTCCTCACGCCCGGTAGATCTATGCGGCATGAGCAGCACACGCAACGCCACGGCCCGTGTCTCGGACGTCACCTCGGACGGCGCCGCCTGGCTGGCCTCGGCGGGCGCGTATCCGCGCAGCACCCTCGCCTTCTGGGAGGAGCGGCCCGAGGCTCCGGTCGTCCTGCCCTGCGGCTGTGCCTTCGACGTGGTGAGCGCTCCCGCGATCTTCGGGCGCCGGATGCTGGACCGGATGTGGGACGACGGCCCGGGTTCGGGCCCGGTGGCGGAGTTCCGGGGCCGGATGCTGCTGTTCGCCGCGCCGGGCACCGCCCAGCGGCTGCCGTCGCTGCTCGAGTGGGAGGAGTGGGGCGCCCGCGGCCGGGAGGGCGGCCGTACGGGCGCGGTGCCGCCACTGCTGTGCCACGGCGCCGGGGATGCGGTGACGGTACCGGCCCCCGCGGGCACGCCCCCGCGTTCCGGGTCCCGCTGGCTGGTGGCTCCGGACACCCGTCAGCCGTGGCTGCCGGGCCCGGAAATCCTGCTCTGGGCGGCCGTCCGGGCGGCCCGCTCCGCGGTGCGGATTTCGATTTTTCCTCCCGCCGACCAGGATGCTAAGGTCTACGACGTCAGCAGGCGCCGCTAGCTCAGTTGGTTAGAGCAGCTGACTCTTAATCAGCGGGTCCGGGGTTCGAGTCCCTGGCGGCGCACGTTGACGATGGCGAGGCATGTTCGCGGAAGACGCGAACGGGTCTCGCCATCGTTGTTTTGCGCGGCTCACCCCGGAGTGATCTGTACGGTCCACGCCCCCGACTCGGTCCGTCCCTCGACCTCCACCCGTACACCGTCGCCCGGCACCGTGAAGCTCTCGCCGAGGGCCACCGGCGCGTCGGCGAGCGGTGGGTAGACCGAGTCGGCCCAGCAGGCCTCGGTGTCCGGGTGGGCGTCGACCACCTCGACCGGCCCGCCCCCCGACTCCGCCCCGCTGCGCACCCGGTACACCAGCACCCCCGCCCGGCAGGCGGAGACGTCGTTGCCGACCGGCGTACGCACCTCGAAGGCGAGCACACTGTCCGCGCCCGTGCGCACCACGGCCAGCTTCGTACCCCGCCCGAGGCCGAACGCCGGCGCTCCGGCGGCGCCCGCCACCACCACCCCAGGACCCGCCCCCAGCGGCTCCAGCGTCAGCCGGGTCGGCCCGCTGCCCCGCACGCAGGCCACCTGCCGGGGCTTCAGCCAGCCCAGCTTCCACTTGTGCCAGCCGAACAGGTCGGGGGCGAGCCCGAACTGGCTGCCCATCAGGTCCCAGTCGCCGACGTGGGTGTCCCAGTCGCCCTTGCCGTCGACGGGCCGGTGGTACAGGTCGGGCAGGTCGAAGACGTGCCCCGTCTCGTGGGCCAGGACCAGCCGGTCCGGCGGATGGTTCTCGAAGACCGTGACGATCCGGCGGATGTCGGTGCCGTCGGCCCGCATCGGGGTGTCCAGGTTGACGACCTTCGTGGCGTCGGAGTCCACGCCGGGTGCGTCCGGGTCCGCGACGAAGTACACGACGTCGTACTGGGAGAAGTCGACGCGCCGGTCGGCGGCGTCCAGCGCGTCGCGCAGGTAGGCGGCCCGGTGCTCGGGGCTCCAGTCACGCCGTATGGCGTACGACGTCGACGGGCTCGGCATCGGGAGCCAGCTCCGCAGCGGATGCGGGCGGAGCGTGAACGCGCCGTAGGACGCGCGCCGGAAGAAACGGGCGGTGGCCGGGAAGTGGTCGGCGGCGAGTTCGGCCGGTGACGTCAGCGGCTGGGAGTCGGGAAAGGACAGGAACACCATCACCGCGTCCAGGGAGCGGACGGGCCGCGGATAGGTGGCGTTCCAGGTGTCCAGGCCCTCGGAGTGATGCACCTCGGCACGCCGGAGGGCGCAGGGCTCCGGGGAGAACGGCTCGGCGACCGAGGGGGCGGTGATCAGGGAGGTCGCGGCGAGCGCCGACATCGTGGTGCACACCGCCGCGGTGCTGCGCAGCCTGGGCCGGCCGCCCGTTCCCGCCCTCCCCGTCCTCCCTGCAGCCCCTGCCGTTCCCGCCCTCCCCGCCGTCCGGCGGCCCGCACCGAGCGCCTCGAGGGCCTCCCGGGGAAGTCGCCTCAGGGGGAGCTGGCGCGGCACATGGACCTCCGGGTGCGGTTGACGGGACACCGCACCCAGCTTGTGCATGATTGTCGTATTACGCCCTGTTCGCCTGCACCGGATGGGTGAGCCGGCCGGGATTTCGCCGGAGTCCTCCCGGCCGACACCCCGGAGACACTCACGGAACGTCACAACTGGTCGGAGGCGTGAAGAACCCTTCCCGATGTGCGCAGAAACGATCTGCCAGAGGGCCCGCTCGGTCCAGAACACGGAACGGCGGCTGGAAGGGCCACGTGCCAGCCTCTATGATCGGCACACTTTCCTGCACGAACAGAGCACGAACAGAGATCGAGGCACTGCGGGAGCGAGCGGTGAACGGAACCTCCGAAGGGCCGGCGCCCGCGACAGACCTCGGCCGGTCGGCCATCACAGACAGTGACAACAGCCTGGCTCCTCGTACCGCGGCTACGAGACCCACGGCCTACAGATCGGTGTTCACCGCGGCCCCTCTCGCCATGGCCGTCGTGGACGCCGAGGGCCTGGTCGTCAGCGCCAACGACACCCTGGGCACCCTGCTCGGCACCGACCCGGCCGCCCTGGCCGGCTGCGTGGCGGCCGACCTCGTCGACCTCGCCTCCGACGCCGGTACCTGGCACGCGTACCGCGAGGTACTGCGGGGCCACCAGGCCCGGCTGCGCTGCACCCGGCGGCTGAAGCGGGCCGACGGGCACTCGCTGTGGGCGCAGGTCACAGTCGAACCACTGGCCGACTCCGGGGACACGGACACGGACACGGACACCCCTGGCCTGCTGCTGTCCGTCGCCGACGTCAGCGCCCGGCGCGAACTCCAGGCCCGGCTGCGCCACCTCCAGATGCACGACCCGGTGACCCGGCTGCCCAACCGGGCCCTGTTCTTCGAACGGCTGACGGCCGCGCTGGAGGCGGAGTCCCACGAGCACGGCGGCACCGGCCGGATCGGCGTGTGCTACCTGGACCTGGACGGCTTCAAGGCCGTCAACGACACCCACGGCCACCGCGTCGGCGACCGGCTGCTGGCCGCCGTCGCCGAACGGCTGACCCGGTGCGCCGAGGAGGCCGGCCACGCACGCTCGGGCGCCCCGCTGGTGGCCCGGCTCGGCGGCGACGAGTTCGCCCTCCTCGTGGAGGACTCCACCGGCCCCGACCAGCTCGCCGACCTGGCCGGGGCGGTCCTGACGGCCCTCCAGCCCCCCTTCGAGCTGTCCGACCGCCGCCTCTCGGTCACCGCGTCGGTCGGCGTCGTCGAACGCCACACCGCCGGCACCACCCCCACCGCCCTGATGCAGGCCGCCGACACGACCCTGTACTGGGCCAAGGCCGACGGCCGCGCCCGCTGGACGCTCTTCGACCCCGAGCGCAACGCCAACCGCATGACCCGCCAGGCGCTGGCCGCCACGCTCCGTCCCGCCATCGAGCGCGGCGAGTTCGCCCTGGAGTACCAGCCGCTGGTCGGCATGGAGGACGGCCGGGTGCGGGGCGTCGAGGCGCTCATCCGCTGGAATCATCCTCAGTTCGGCGTACTTGCGCCGAATCGGTTCATCGCACTGGCGGAGGAGGATGGCTCGATCGTTCCCCTCGGCCGCTGGATCCTGCGCACCGCCTGCCACCAGGCCCGCCGCTGGCAGCTCGCCCACCCGGACGACCCGCCGATCTTCGTCAGCGTCAACGTGGCGGTCCGCCAGGTCTGGGACTCCGACCTGGTCGCGGACGTGGCCCACACCCTGGAGGAGACGGGCCTCGCGCCCCACCTGCTGCAACTGGAGCTGACGGAGTCGGCGGTGATGGGCTCGGCCGGCCGCCCGCTCCAGGTCCTCAAGGCGCTCAGCGACATGGGCGTTCACATCGCCATCGACGACTTCGGCACCGGCTATTCGAACCTGGCCTACCTCAGCCGGCTCCCGGTCTCGGTCCTGAAGCTGGACGGCGCGTTCGTACGGGGCTTCCAGTACGACGCGGTCCCGGACGCCGCCCCGGAGGGCGAGGCCGTGGAACGTACGGCCGTCGGACATGGGGCAGTGGGGCGCGCGGCAGCAGGACATGGGCCCGTCGGACATGCGGCCGTGGAGGGCGCCGCCAACCCGGCCGACGAGGTCATCGTCGAGGCGATGGTGCAGCTCGCCCACCGGCTCGGCCTGACCGTCACCGCCGAGTGCGTGGAGACCTCGGACCAGGCGACCCGCCTGCGCCGCATCGGCTGCGACACCGGTCAGGGCTGGCTGTACTCCCGACCGGTGGCGCCGGACCGCATCTCCGCGCTGCTGGGCTCCGCCGGGCCCGGTACGGCCGGGGTTCAGGCGGGCGTCGGCAACCCGTAGGCGTCGGCGATCAGCTCGTAGGAGCGCAGGCGTACGTCGCCGCCGTGGGCGTTGGCGGTGAGCATCAGCTCGTCGGCGCCGGTGCGCTTCTGCAGGTCGTCGAGGCCTGTCCGCACCTCGTCGACACTCCCGTGGATGACGTTGGCGTTCCAGGACTGCACGAACTCCAGCTCCATCGGGCTGAAGTCGTACGCGTCGGCCTCCTCCGGGGTCGGCACGAGTCCCGGGCGGCCGGTGCGCAGCCGGACCATGTTCAGGGCGGCCGCCTGCACCTGCCGGCGGGCCTCCTTCTCGTCGTCGGTCGCCAGCGCGGAGACGCCGATGAGGGCGTACGGCGCGTCCAGGACTGCGGACGGCCGGAAGGACTCGCGATACAGGTCGAGCGCCGGGGCCGTGTTCTGCGCCGAGAAGTGGTGCGCGAAGGCGAAGGGCAGCCCGAGGGTGCCGGCCAGCCGCGCGCTGAAGCCGGAGGAGCCGAGCAGCCACACCGGCGGCCGGTGGGCCGACTGCACGCCCCCGGGCGAGGTGGCCTGCACGGGCCCCGGCACGGCGTGGATACGGCCGTAGGGGTGCCCGTCGGGGAAGTCGTCGTCCAGGAACCGGACCAGCTCCGCGAGCTGCTGCGGGAAGTCGTCGGCGCCTTCGTTCAGGCGCTCGGTGCGGCGCAGGGCGGCGGCGGTGGCACCGTCCGTGCCGGGGGCGCGGCCGAGACCGAGGTCCACCCGGCCCGGGGCCATGGCCTCCAGGGTCCCGAACTGCTCCGCGATCACGAGCGGCGCGTGGTTGGGCAGCATGACGCCGCCCGACCCGAGCCGGATGCGGTCGGTGTGGGCCGCCAGGTGGGCCAGGATCACCGCGGGGGAGGAGGAGGCGACGCCTGGCATGGAGTGGTGCTCGGCGACCCAGTACCGGTGGAAGCCGCGGGCCTCGGCGAGGCGCGCGATGTCCACGCTGGTCCGCAGCGCGTCGGTCGCGGTCCGGCCGGCACCGACGGTCACCAGGTCCAGTACGGAGAGGGGGACGGGAGCGGTGCCGTGGGCGGTGCCCCGGATCTCCTCTGCGGCGTCTGCGGGCATGGTGGGGTGCCTCCTGTGGGTGTGACGTCTGGGTGTGACGTTGCGCGGATCGCTGCGCCACGTAACAGGAGGGAGCCTCCGGTTATTCCCCGGCGAGGCCACCTTGGTGATCACGCGCGCTACGAGCCATGAGGGAGTCGAACTGGTGCAGCAGCCCGTCGGCATCGGGGGGCGGCCGGTGTCTGGACAGTCTGTCCCGGCAAAAGCGCCACTTCGGCGGCGTGTCGCCGGGACAGACCGTCCAATCATGAGCCCGGCGTCCGTTGGTTGCGGCGGAGGGCGACGGGTACTACCGGGAGCTTGCGGGCGGCCGGTATCACGTCCGGGCGGCGGTCGGCCCGATGCTTTTGATCCTGGTCGGAGTTCCGTCCGGGGCGAACGAGCGGTGGAAGGTGAAGGCGTGCGGCGCGGAGCCGTGGTCGCGGAGGTGCTCCAGGCTGGAAACCCCGTCCTGCCAGGTGGGTATCACGCCGTCGGAGACCCACCAGAACACGTAATTCGGGTGTCCTGTCCTCTCGAACCAGTCGTAACGCCTGTTCAGCGCCTCGCGGTGCATCCCGGTGTAGACGGCGTCGAAGGCGGGACGGAGGCCGGTCCAGAGCGAGAGGCTCGTGGCGAGGGCGGTGGTTTCCACGGTACGGCCCTTGCCGTACCAGGTCGGTACGGCGAACTCTCCCCATGCACCCCAGTCCGCCTCGAAGAACATGCCCCGGTCACCGTCTGCCGCTTCGGCACGCGCGAGGTAACCGGGGTGCTGACCGATCTTCCGGTAGACGGCCTCACCAACGTCGTAGAACTCGCGCGTGAGAGGTGCGGGATCGGCGAGAGGGGACTTCAGGACGCCGAAGGTGTACAGCGCAAGATGGGACATGCGTCTCTCCTTGGTCGGGGGTACCTGGTGTGGACCGGTCGGGCTTACGCATGGGGCGAGGCTCCGTGGGGCGTGACCAACTCGTCCCGTCGCGGGGGCTCAGCCTGAGAGAACTCCTGTGCGACCGTGGGCGATCGCCGAAGACCCGGTGAAGGTAGCTGCCTCTGCGAGCCCTGTCGAAGTTGCGTTATCTCTGCCCAAGTGGCCTCTTGCACCGGTCACTGCGGGGTACCGGTGATCCACTTCGGCCGATCGGCGGTTGAAGACGCACAGGCGGTGCTGCACGTCGCGCCCGGTTCGCCTCGGCGGGCCTGCTCGGACTCAAAGCCCGTCAACGCTGAGGCCGTCCCGCCTCGCTCACACCGCTGCGCGTCAATGCGTTAACGACGCCCGAAGGGTTTACGGCGCCTACTACTCAGTCCCCGGGTGAGTTCCGGAGGGCGGCGAGGAAGGCGGTGAAGGCGGGGGTGGGGAAGGTGAGCGCGGCTTGGATGGGGGCTTTGGAGTCGCGGACGGCTGTGTGGGGGTGGTCGAGGGCGACCTCGACACAGTCGTTGCCTTCACCGCCGCCTGAGTAGGACGACTTCTGCCAGTCGTCGGCAGTGGTCATCCGTTGGCCTTGGCGTCGGCTTTCAGCGCGCCGAGGAAGGCATTGAACGCCGGGGTGGGGAAGGTGAGCACGGCTCGGGTGGGGGCTTTGGAGTCGCGGACGGCTGTGTGGCCACCGTCGCGGGCGACTTCTACGCATGCGTTGCCGTCGCCGCTGCCGGAGTAGGAGGACTTCCGCCAGTTGTCGGGGGTGGTCACCGAGGGCCTCACAGTTCCTTTGCCAGCCTGTGGATGAAGTCGCGGGAACGCTCGGGGGCGAGCGATACCGCCTCCACTCTACGGAAAAGTGTTCGAAAGACGCTCAACTGCGGCTCCGAATCGATGAAGAGCGTGCCGTGAGGGCCGTCGCGCACCACGGTGTCCAGTCGAGGAACGGCGCCCCCGGCGTAGACCATCGCGGCTGTGACGTCGGCGAACTCCTCCAGCTCGAAGGGGATGACGCGCACCGTCACGTGTTCTGCTTCGGAGAACTCCAGGATGTGCGCGAGCTGTGCGCGCGAGGTGGCGCGGCCACCGACTCGGATGCGCAACGCCGCTTCGTGGACGAGTGCTTCGTACGGGATCGGCCGCTCGCCTTCGAGAATCCCGCGCCGCTGCATCCGATGACACACGCGCAAGTCCAGGTCGCCCTGCGGGAGTTCGGGTACTCGTCGGGAGAAGAGTGCTCTTGCGTAGCCGTCGATCTGTAGGAGTCCTGGGATGTGCAGGAAGTCCACGTCCCAGCGGAACGTGGCGTGGTGCTCCAACTCGGACAGATCCAGAAACGACGTGGGCAGGTGCGTTCGGTACTCCTCCCACCAGCCGCGCGTCCTGTCTGTCGCCATTGCCGCCAACGCGTTGATCAAGTTCTCGTCTGTGCATGCGTAGTGGGCGGCGAGGCGGCGTAGCCGCTGCTCGCTCACGCCCGTTGTGCCGGATTCGATCTGGCTGATCTGCACGGAGTTGATGCTGAGGAGCGATGCCGCCTCGCGGGCGCTGAGGGCTGATGCCTCGCGCAGTCTGCGAAGTTCGACGGCCAAGCGCAATTGCCGTGCCGTTGCTTCGCGCTTGGTTCCCATTCCCGTATCCCTCGCTCAACGCACCTGGTCTCGCTCCTCGTTCGGGTGTCAGGTTACGCGACGGGCTTGCCTGCCGTTAATTCTAAGGTCTACCGTCGGTGTTGCAGGGAACACGCACTGCAACTCCGTGGCGTCGGAAGCGCACCGCTTTGCCCTGTCCTGGCGACGCGGCATTGACACCGGCCCGCACTCACCCACCCCATCCCCGAAGGGAACCGGCATGCCTGAAAACGATCCGTGGGAGTACTCCCTGTATGTCCCGAACGACCCCAGAGCCGTCACCATCTGTCGCCGGACGCTGCGTCTGATCCTGACGATGCACGGTCTGATCCGGATGGTCGACCTGGCCGAACTGCTGGCCACGGAGTTGGTGTCCAATGCCGTACGGCATACGAAAGGGCCCGCCGCGTTGCGGGTGCGTTGGTCCGGGACGGGAGTTCTTCGGCTCGGTGCCTGGGATGCGGACCCCTCGCCGCCAGAGCCTCCGCAGCCGTTCGAGCGGGCCGTGGACCGGGAGGACGGGCGAGGGCTGGCGTTGGTCCGGGCCTGTGCGGATGTGTGGGGGTGGCAGCCCCTGTCCCGCGAGGGGAACAGGGGAAAATTTGTGTGGTGTGAGCTGGGTGCGGCCCCGGCTGCGGCGAGACGGACGGCGTGACGGGTCGGCTCAGCGGACCACGCGGTGGCGGAGGTGGACGACTTTCGCGCCGAAGGTGCGGGTCTCGACGAGTTCGAGGTTCACCCGGCGCTCGTGCTGGGGAAAGAACGAGGTGCCGCCGCCGACCAGGACCGGGTGGACCATGGTGCGGTACTCGTCGATCAGGTCGGACGCGGCGGCCTCGGCGGCGAGGGTCGCGCCGCCGATCGAGATGTCGCCATCACCGGGATCGGCCCGCAGGCGCTCGATCTCCTCCGCCAGGGTGCCGGAGGCCAGACGGGTGTTGCTGCCCTGCACTGTCGCCAGCGTCCTGGAGAACACCACCTTCGGCAGCGCCTTCCAGAGCGCGGCCCACTCGAGCTCCGGGGCGCCGAGCGACGGGTCCTGGTCGGCGGTCTCCCAGTACAGCATCGTCTCGTACAGTCGTCGCCCCAGCAGGTGGACGCCGGTCTGCCGCAGCTCGTCGGTGAAGTGGCGGAAGACCTCCTCGTCAGGGTCTGTCCAGTCGAAGGAACCGTCCCGTGCGACGATGTAGCCGTCGAGTGAAACGTTCATCGAATAGGTCACTCTGCGCATCAGAAAAACCTCTCGCTGCCGATCAGTAGCAGTGACTTTCCCACTGTGGCACGCGCGGCCAGAGCGCGATGCGCTTCGGCGGCCTGCTTCAGCGGGTAGGTGGCGCCGATCGCCGGGCGCAGGTGTCCCCCGGCGGCGCGTTCCAGTGCCAGGCCCAGCAGTTCCCGGACGGTTTCCTGGTCCGGTGGGCCGTCCATGAGCGGCATGAGCAGTCGTATGCCCCGGCGTGCGGCCGATTCCCGGTCCGGGGCGGCGAAGCCGTCGGCGGTGCCGTAGGTGACGAACCGCCCGCCGTCCGCGAGCGCGTCGACGGCGGCCGTACCGAGCGCCCCGCCCGCGCCGTCGTAGACGAGCGCGGCACCGCCGCCGCCGGTCGCCTCGCGCACCCGCTCGATCCAGTCCGCCCGCGTGTAGTCGACGACGGCCTCGGCGCCCAGGTCGCGGGCCAGGGCCAGCTTGGCGTCGCTGGACGCGGCGGCCACCACGCGGGCTCCGGCGTCGACGGCCAACTGCACCAACAACGAGCCCGCTCCTCCGGCCGCCGCCGAGACCAGTACCCACTCTCCTTCCCGTGGCGCCCCCAGCCGGTGAAAGCCGAGGGCGGTCACGCCGTCGTGCACCAGTGCGGCCGCCGTCGCGGCGGCCAGCCCGTCAGGGATCGGCATGATTTCCTCCTCATCCCCGACGACCTGCTCGGCGTAACCCGTGCCGGTTCGCACGGCTACCCGTCGGCCGACCCAGGCCGGGTCCACTCCGTCACCGACGGCCCGCACCTCACCCGCTCCGCCGCCACCCGGCACGTACGGCAGCGTTCGCGGGAAGATGTCCTGGCCCCAGCCGCCGCGCAGCAAGGTGTCCAGGAAGATGACGTCGGCCGCGACCATGCCGACGACGACCTGGCCGGGGCCGGGCACCGGATCGGGCAGGTCCACCGGGGTCAGCACCTCCGGAGTGCCGAACGAGGCCACTTGGATCGCATGCATGAGCAGCACCCTTCAATGAAGACGACGTTCTGCTCAGCATCCAACCTCAAGCTTGGTCGAGGTCAAGGTGGGAAAAGGAGAGTCTCTCCGGCCGCAGACACTTCAAGATGTCCGAGTACTCGACGATGAAGGAGAGCGGTATGGAGCCATCGGAACTGCGCCGCGCGGTTGAGGCAGGACGGGCGACCGCAGCGGAGCTGGGTCTGCGGGTCGACGATGCGATTGTCATCCACAACTCCGACCGCGTCGCGCTGCGCCTGGTCCCCTGCGATGTCCTGGTTCGGGTGGCACCGCTGGGGCAGTTGGCCGATTCCGAGTTCGAAGTGGAGGTTGCCCGCCGTCTCGCCGATGCCGACGCTCCGGTGGCCGAGCTCGAGCCCCGGGTCGAGCCCCGGGTGTATGTGCGCGATGCCTTCGCCGTTTCGCTCTGGACCTACTACGAACCCCTGGGGTCACAGATCGCGCCGGCCGACTACGCGGACGTGTTCCTGCGGCACCATGCCGCCCTGCGCCGGCTCGATCTGGACGCACCGCATTTCACCGATCGGGTCGCCGCGGCGCTGAGCGAGGTGAACGACCGGGAGCAGTCCCCCGAGCTGTCCGATGCCGACCGGGAATTCCTCAGCGACACACTCGGCGGACTGAGTGCCGCGATCGGCCTCGACACAGCCGGCGAGCAGTTGTTGCACGGCGAGCCCCATCCGGGCAACCTCCTGAACACGAGGAGAGGGCCCCTCTTCATTGACCTCGCCACGTGCTGCCGCGGGCCGGTCGAGTTCGACCTCGCCCATGCGCCCGAGGGAGTGGGACAGCACTATGCGGGGGCCGACCAGAGCCTGATCCACCGGTGCCGCGCCCTGAACTGGGCGCTGTTCTCGGCCTGGCGCTGGCGCCGGGACGACCAGATGCCCGACCGGGGGCACTGGAGAGCGGAAGGGCTCAACCGGGTTCGTGCCGCGCTCGAGCGCCTCGGGTCGGGCTGATCCGGGAACGACGGAGGGGTTCGGCCGGACACCGTCTAGTCGACGGGCGAGACCCGGATCAGGTTGCCGTCCGGGTCCGTGACCACGAAGGTGCGGCCGAATACCTCGTCGTGGGGTTCCTCCACCACGGTGACGCCCTTGGCGACCCACTCGGCGTGGGTCGCGTCGATGGCCGCCGAGGAGCCCGGGATCATGAGGCCGACCTCCGAGGTGCGCGGGGTCTGCGGCGCGAGCCGGTCCGCGCGGCCGCTCCAGAGCGCGAAGAGGACTCCGGGGGCGACTTCGAACGGGACGTAGCGCGGTGTCGTCATGACGGGCTTGATGTCGAACAGGTCGGAGTAGAAGGCGGTCGCGCGCTCTACGTCGGTTACGTAGACGAGGAAGAGGTTGGGTGCGGACATGGGTATCGGCTCCTTCCGGGCGGGCGGGCCGGTCGGTTTCGGCCGCCTCGGTGTCAGCCTCGCGTGGGAACATGACACAGGCTGTCGTGTTCCCGGTTCGGGTTCGGTGTTCGTGTTCGGCGTTTGGGTGAGGAAGGTGTCGTATGAGTCGGCCGCAGCGTCTGATCGAGCTTCTCGCGGCCCTGCAGACGCGTCGGCAGACCACCGCCGAGGCGCTGGCCGGGGAGCTGGGGGTGTCGACGAGGACCGTTCTGCGCGATGTGCGGGCGCTCGTCGACGCCGGGATTCCCGTCTTCACCGAGCGGGGCAAGTACGGCGGCATCAGTCTGCTGCCCGGTGACCAGGCCGACCTGTCGAAGCTGACGACCGGCGAGGCGGACCTCCTGCGGGCGGTCGGGCTCGACCTCGAACGGGCCCGTCAGCTCGGCGGCGAGGCGGCCGCCCGGTCGGCGCTGCGTAAGCTCACGCCGCGTCGGGCCCTGCCTCCCGTCCGGGACGACCTGCCGCTCGCGCTGACGGAGGTGATCGCGATCGACAACCGGCCCTGGTTCGCGGACGCCGCGCCCCTGCCCGATGTCGCGGGCCTGGTCCGGGACGTGCGCAGGGGCCGGCGGCTGCGGATCGCCTACCGGCGCAGCGGCGCCGCGTCCGCGCGGGAACTGGTGGTCGACCCTTACGGGCTCGTGCAGCGAGGCGGGCGCTGGTACCTGGTGGCCGACCGGGACGGGCAGCCGCGGATGTTCGCGCTCGCCCGTCTCCAGCACTGGGCCGTACTCGACAGCGCCCGTCGGCTGCGGCCCGGTGCCGACCTCGCGGGCACGGCGCGGGAGCTGGGCGAGGCGCTGGAGAGCGAGGGGCAGGTCGTGGTCACGGCGCGCGTCGACGCCGGCAGCCTCGACCTCGCCCGGCGGATCCTGGGCGCTCGACTCCGGGCGGCGAGCGAGCCGGGGGAGGACGGGACCGTCGAGGTGACCGTGGTGTACGGCCAACTCGACGGGGTGCGGCAGCTACTCCAGTTCGGCGAGCACATCGAGGTCGTCGCCCCGGAGGCCGCCCGGCGGCTGGTCCAGCGGCTCGCCACTCACCTCGCCCGCACCCACGACCCTGTCGCCGACACGTGAACCCTTTCCCAGAGACGGCGCCCCAAGGCCCCCCAAGCACTCCCTACGGCGCCACGTCCTCCAGCGTGCGGCCGCTCGTCTCCTCCGCCCAGGCCGCCGCTGCCAGGGAGCCCGCGACGGCGACGGCCGCCAGGGTCACGAACACCGTGCCGATCGCGCCTCCGGCGTAGAGGGCACCCACGACGATCGGGCCGAGGATGACACCCAGGCGGTTCATCGCGCCGCCCACGCTCGAGCCCAGCGCCCTCATCCGGGTGGGGAACAGCTCCGGCGTGTACAGGTAGAGGCAGATGTTGGATCCGAAGAGGAAGACCGCGGCCAGGGACGTCCACACCAGGACGCTCGCCGCCGAGCCGCCGCCGGTCAGGCCCAGGAGCAGCAGGCAGAGCGCAGCCGCCGCCATGCACCGGATCACCGTGTTGCGGCGGCCGACCCGGTCGACGGTGAGGGCGACGAGGAGACAGCCGGCCAGGCCCGCGCAGCTCGTCACCGTCGAGTAGAGCAGCGCCGTGGACAGGTCGAGGTCGAAGTGGTCCTTGTAGATGGTCGGCAGCCAGGACGTGATGCCGTAGTTCGCGAAGTAGCCCGTGAACCACAGGGCCCCGACGACGAGGGTGCGCCTGCCGTACCTGCCGGTCAGGAGTTCGCGCAGGCCGCCGCCACCGCCGCCGACCCCGCCACCGCCGCCGACCCCGCCACCGTTGTCGTTGCCGTCCTTGCCCGCGGCCGGACGGGTGGGCCGCACCGGTGCGGGGGACGGGAGCGGGGCGCCGGTGATCTTCTCGACCTTCTGCTCGATCGAGGTCATGGTCGCCAGCGCCTCGTCGTGCCGCCCGTGGTCGGCGAGCCACCGCGGTGACTCCGGAACCCAGCGGGCGAGGGCGAAGCACAGGATGCCGGGGACGGCTGCCAGGCCGAACATCCAGCGCCAGCCGAGCACCGGCACCAGCCAGGCGGCCAGGAGCGCGCCCGCGGTCAGGCCGGCCGGGAACACCAGCTCGTACAGGAGGACGAAGCGGCCACGCCCGTGGGCGCGGGTGATCTCCGCGATGAAGGTGGCCGCGATCGGCACCTCGCCGCCGATGGCCATGCCCTGGACGAGACGGAGCGCCATGAACGGCTCGGGCGAGGTGCAGAGCGTCAGGGCCAGGTTGCACAGGCCGGACAGGGCGATGCAGCCGGCGATGACCTTCACCCGGCCGATCCGGTCCGCGAGCCTGCCCGAGACCAGCGCGCCGATCAGCATGCCGATCGAGCCGACGGTCATCAGGGCGGTGACCTGCGTCGTGCCGAGGTGCCACTCGTCGCGCAGCTCGGGCAGCGCGTAGGCGATCAGAAGCTGGTCGAACGCCTCGAAGAACGTGACGGCGCCGACGACCAGCCGGACCATCACCTGCCAGCGGCACAGTGGCAGGCGTTCGAAGCGTGCGCCGATGGCGGCCGTGAGCGCGGCGGAGTCGCTCTCGCCGTCGCCCTGTCGGCCCGGGGTGTCACGGGCTGCGTCGATCGTCATGGATGGGTCTCCGGATCCCGTACGTCGGGGAGTGTGCGAGCCCGCACGGGAGGGTTCGGGGCCGCACGGCACGACGGGGCAGCCGTGTGCCGGCGGCGATGAGGGTGAAAGAGGTGCGGCGACGCCCCACTTATGTAGGCGCTGAATGTCTCAGTGCTTAAGTTCTACCGGTAGCCCGCCGGTGTTAGGCAAGCCTTACTCCTGACGTCGTAAAAAATTCTCGACTTCGGGCTCTTGCGGGGAAATTATTTAAGGCCTTAGATTTCTAGCGCTTAGACACGCTCCTCCACGACCCTCTTCCGGAGGTCCCCATGCCGCGCATCCCAGCCGACGAGATCCTCATCGCGGGGCAGTGGCGACTTGGCGGCGGCCGGCCGATCCACACCGTCGACCCGGCCGACGGCACCGTCCTCGCCACCGTCCACGCCGCCTCGCCGGACGACGTGGACAAGGCCGCGCACGCCGCCGCCGAGGCCGCCGCCGCCCCCGAGTGGCGAGACCTCCCGCCCCACCGCCGGGCCCGCGTCCTGTACCGGATCGGCGACCTGATCGAGGAGCACGCCGACGACCTGTCCGCGCTCCAGACCGCCGACACCGGCAAGACGCTCGCCGAGACCCGCGCGCTCGCACTGAGCGCCGCCGGCACCTTCCGGTACACGGCCGCCGCCCTGGAGACCGCCGAGGACGCGCTCACCCCCTCGCGCGGCCCGTACCTCACGATGAGCACCCACGAAGCGATCGGCGTCGTAGGCGCCATCAACCCCTGGAACTCGCCGATCGCCTCCGACGCGCAGAAGGTCGCGCCCGCGCTGGGCGGCGGCAACGCCGTCCTGCTCAAGCCCGCCGAGTGGACCCCGCTGGTCTCCCTCGCCTTCGGGCGCCTCGTCCACCGGGTCCTCGCCGAGGAGCGGTTGCCGACCGCGCTGCTCGCCGTCCTGCCGGGCAAGGGCAGCGTCGTGGGCGACGCGATCGTCAGACATCCGCTGGTCGGCCGGATCGGCTTCACGGGCGGCACCACCACCGGGCGCTCCATCGCCCGCGCCGCCGCCGACAAGCTCGTCCCGGCCTCGCTCGAACTGGGCGGGAAGTCACCGACGATCGTGCGCGAGGACGCCGACGTCGAGCAGGCCCTCGCGGGCGTCATGTACGGGATCTTCTCCTCCAGCGGCCAGTCCTGCATCGCCGGATCACGCCTCTTCGTCCACGCCTCGCTGTACGACTCCTTCGTCGGCGAACTGGTCGAGCGGGTGCGCCGGCTCCGCGTCGGACCGGGCACGTCCCCCGGCACGCAGGTCGCGCCGCTCGTGCACCACGCGCACCGCGACGCCGTCGCCGCGGCCGTCGACCGCGCCCGCGAGGAGGGCGGCCGGGTGCTGTGCGGCGGCGCCGCACCCGAGGGCGAGCGGTATGCGCGGGGCGCCTACTACCTGCCGACCGTCATCGACTCCCTGCCGAACTCCGCCCGCGCCTGCCAGGAGGAGATCTTCGGCCCGGTCCTGGTCGCCCTGCCCTACGACGACGAGGACGAACTGGTCGAACTGGCCAACGACTCCGTCTACGGGCTCGCCTGCGGCATCTGGACCCGCGACGCACGCGCCGCCTGGCGGCTCGGGCGGCGGATCGAGGCCGGAACCGTCTGGATCAACACCTACAAGCAGTTCTCCATCTCCACCCCCTTCGGCGGGATGAAGGACTCCGGGCTCGGCATCGAGAAGGGCCGCGACCTGATCCGCGTCTACCAGCGGCAGAAGTCCCTGTACTGGGGCACCGACGCCACGCCCCTGCCCTGGGCCAACTGACCGACCCACGCTTCGGGAGACTCCGCCATGACCCACCCGCCGACCGAATCCGGCACGACCCACCCGCCGATCGGCCGCCTGCGCGCCCTGCGCTCGGTCGAGCTGCTCACCCCGAACTTCGCCGACGCCGTCGACTTCTACGAGGAGGTGTGGGGCCTCGAGGTCGTCGAGGCCGAGCACAGTGCGAGCTGGCTGCGCGGCACCGGCGAGGAGCACCACGCGCTGCGGCTGACCCGCTCCGAGACGATCGGCCTCGGCCGCCTCGTCTTCGCGCTCGGCACCCCGGCCGAGGTCGACCGGGCCGCACACCGGCTGCGGGCACGCGGCATCGCGCTCGTCACCGAACCCGGCCTCCTCGACCAGGTCGGCGGCGGCTACGGGCTGCGCTTCCACGACCTCGACGGCCGGCTCATCGAACTGTCCGCCGACACCTGGGCGGTCACCGCACGCGACCGGGACGTGTCCCTGCCGGTCGGCGTCACCCACACCGTCCTCAACACCCCCGACATCGACGCCTCCGTCGCCTTCTACCGCGACGTGCTCGGCATGCGCGTCTCGGACTGGTCCGAGCACCAGATGGCGTTCCTGCGCTGCGGCACCGACCACCACTGCGTCGCCTTCAACCAGGCGCCCTGGGTCTCCCTCAACCACGTGGCCTACGAGATGACGTCCCTCGACCACTTCATGCGCGGCCTCGGCCGGCTCAGGCACCACGGCATCACCCCCGAATGGGGCCCCGGCCGGCACGGCCCCGGCAACAACACCTTCTCGTACTTCACCGACCCCACCGGCCTGGTGTGCGAGTACACCACCGAGGTCGCCCAGATCGTCGAGGACACCTGGATCTGCAAGGTCTGGCGGCGCACCCCCGAGCTGTCCGACCTGTGGGGGACCGCAGGACCGCCGTCGCAACGGATCCGCGCCCACATGACGGGCACCCCCGACGGCAGCCCCGTCGACGCCCCCACCAACGCCCCCACCAACGCCCTCATTCCCACTCCCGTCGACGCCGAAGGAGCGGTGGCATGAACAACGGCACACGCAAGGTCGGCCTCATCGGCTGGGGCGCCATCGGCCGGACCGTCGGCGGCGCGCTCGCCGCCGGCGAGGTGCCCGGCGCCGAGCTGGTGGGCATCGTCGACAACCGCCCCCTCGGCGACGCGGTCCCCGCACCGCAGCTCACCGTGGAAGGGGCCCTCGCCGCCTGCGACCTGATCGTCGAGGCCGCCGGCCAGGGCGTCGTACGGGAATGGGGCGAGGCGATCCTCGCCTCCGGCACCGACCTGCTCGTGGCGTCCACCGGAGCCCTCACCGACGACGAGCTGTCGAAGCGGCTGCTCGCGGCCGGGCCCGGCCGGGTCTACTTCACCGGCGGTGCGGTCGGCGGGCTCGATCTGCTGCAGGCCGTACGGGCGATGGGGCCGCTCGGCGAGGTCACCCTCACCACCACCAAGCTGCCCTCCACCCTCGAACAGCCCTGGATGGACGAGGAGACGCTCGCCCGGCTGCGATCCGCGACCGGACCCGTGGAGGTCATGGCCGGCACCGCACGCGACGTACCGGCCAGGTTCCCCAAGTCCACGAACGTCGCCGCCTCCGTGGCCCTCGCGGTCGGGGACCTCGACGCCGTACGGGTCAGGGTCGTCGCCGACCCGGCGGCCGCGCACACCTCCCACGTCATCGAGGCGAACGGGCCGCACGGCTCGTACCGCTTCGAGGCGCGCCACCTCCCCGACGCGGCCAACCCCGCCACCAGCCAGGTCGTGCCGTACGCCGTACTGCGCTCACTCGCGGCCCTGGCCGGGCGCCGGGGGCAGATCCTGTGACCGCCCACGACCTCGCCGGGCTGCACCTGGCCGAGACCGGCGACGACGGGCCGCTCGTGCTGTGCCTGCACGGCATCGGCTCCTCGTCCGCCGCCTTCGCACCGCAGACCGGGGCGCTCGCCGCGGCCGGTCACCGGGTCGTCGCCTGGGACGCCCCCGGCTACGGCAAGTCCGCCGACCCGGACGGCGACCTCACCCTCGACGACTACGCCGACACGGCCGCCGCCGTCATCCGCGCCCGTGTCTCCGCCTCCGCCACCGCCACCGCCCGTGCCACCGAGGCACACGTCGTCGGCGTCTCCTGGGGCGGCGTGATCGCGCTGCGGCTCGCCACCCGGCACCCGGAACTCGTCGCCTCCCTCACCGTCGCCGACTCCACCCCCGGCTCCGGCACCAGCCCCGAGAAGGCCGCCGCCATGCGCGCCCGGGTCCCGGAGCTGGAACGCCTCGGCCCGCGCGCCTTCGCGGAGGAACGCGGCCCCCGGCTGCTGTCGAAGGACGCGCCGCCCGAACTGGTCCGGCGGGTCGTCGACACCATGGCCGACTCGATCCGGCCTCCCGGCTACCGGCAGGCGGCCGAGTCCATGGCCGCCACCGACCTGCGCAGCGAACTCGCCGAGGTCACCGCGCCCACCCTCGTCCTGTGCGGGGAGAAGGACCGGATCACCGGCCCCGACGCCTCACAGGTCCTGGCCGGCGGTCTGCACCGGACCGCCTACGTGATCGTCAAGGACGCCGGTCACCTGGCCAACCAGGAACAGCCCGAGCACTTCAACGCCTGGCTGCTCTCCCACCTCCACATCGTCACCGACAACCGCACACGCACCCGCAACCGCACCCGGAAGGGCTGATCACCATGCCGCTCACCACCGACGACTACGACAACGGCTCGGACCTCGCCAAGTACACCGACTCCCTCATCGCCTCCAAGGCCTCCCGCGAGCCGGACTGGAGCACCCTCTCCTTCCAGGAGAAGGCCGGCCCGCAGTTCAAGCGGGCGCAGATCCGCTACGTAGGCTCCGGCGCGACCGGCAACCACGACGACGACGGCCGGATCCTCCCCTCCGGCGGCTTCACCTTCTCCAACATGCTGCTGCCGCCCGGCGCCGAGGGCCCCGCCCACACCCACCACGACGTCGAGGAGGCCTTCTTCGTCCTGGAGGGCGAGGTCCGCGTCGGCATCCACCGCGGTGCCGACGAGACCGAGTACCGCACCCTCGGCTACCGCGACATGATCGTGGTGCCGGCCGGGGTGACCCGCTCGCTGAAGAACGAGGGCGACACCGACGCCCTGTTCTGCGTGATCATCGGCACGCAGAAGCCGCAGGTGCCGACGTACCCCGAGTACTCCCCGCTGTACGGCGTCACCCGTGACTGACCCGGCCACCGGGCGCCCCACGGTCGTCGTGACCGGCGCGGGCCGTGGCCTGGGGGAGGCCATGGCCCGCCGGGCGGCGGCCGACGGGTACCGGGTCGTCGTCGCCGAGCTGAACGAGGAGTGGGGCTCCCGTACGGCGGCGGAGATCCGCGAGGCGGGCGGCGCGGCCGAGTTCGTCGCGCTGGACGTCGCCGACCCGGCCTCGGTCGAGGCCCTGGCCGCCCGTGTCGCGCCCGGCGGCCCCGTGTACGGCCTGGTCAACAACGCGGCGCTCGCCAACGGCGTCGGCGGCCGGGAGTTCCAGGACATCGACGTCGAGGCCTGGGACCGGCTGATGGCCGTCAACGCGCGCGGCCCCTGGCTCGTCGCCAAGCACCTGCTGCCCCTGATGTCCGACCCCGGACGCATCGTCAACATCGCCTCCGACGCGGCCCTCTACGGCTCCCCGCGACTCGCCCACTACATCGCCTCCAAGGGCGCGGTCGTCGCCCTCACCCGGGCGATGGCCCGCGAACTCGGCGAGCGGGGCATCACCGTCAACGCGGTGGCGCCCGGCCTGACGGAGGTCGAGGCGACCGAGACCGTACCGGCCGAGCGGCACGCGCTCTACGCGGCGAACCGCGCGATCCCCCGGCCGCAGCGGCCCGACGACCTGGTGGGGCTCGTCTCCTTCCTGCTCGACGAGGAGTCCCGCTACCTCACCGGGCAGGTGGTCGCCGTCAACGGCGGCTTCACCATGCACTGAACCCCGCCCCCCGCCCCGCCCCCCGCCCGCCCCCGCATCCCCGTTCACAAGGAGTACCCATGGACC
>NZ_JAGMUO010000041.1 GCF_019049325.1 Streptomyces sp. AC512_CC834
TCGTCCGCCAGTCCGTGCCTGACCGCCGGCAGCGGGTGCCGCTCCCGCCAGAACGCCACGCGCCGGCGGGCGCCGCGGGTCGGCCTGAGCCAGGGGTGGCCCAGCAGCCCGTCCTCCGCGAGCGGGATGCGCGTCAGGGCGAGCGCCAGGCGCACGTCCGGGTTCCGGACCAGCTCGCGAGCGGTGAGCGGCTCGCGCAGACAGTCCAGCACGGTCCCCTCGAACGGCCCCAGTCCCTCCGGCTCCGGACCCGACGCGCACAGCGTCCTGCGCGGGCCGGTCTCGACGGCGCCCCGCAGGTGCAGGGCGACCACCGCCACCGTGACGGCGGCTCGCGGACCGCCGCCCAGCAGCGCGATCTCGTGCGGCTCCCACCCGATCTCCGTGCCACCGTCCACGACACCACCCCCGTGCGCCCCCGTGTTGCCGGGGGTTGCCGGGGGTTGTGCCCGCTGCCGGTGGCTCCTACGCGCGTTCAGCCACCGTGGTGCTCGTGGTGCCCGTGGTGCTCGTGCAGCCCCGGCCAGTCCTCCGGGCCGCCGCCCTGCCACTCGACCAGGTCGCTCGACTCGACGTCGGTCACGTACAGGTCGGCCAGCCGCAGCAGCTCGGCGACGTCGTCGATGTGCGAGGCGACGCCCAGCGTCTCCGCGCCCGACGTGACCCGGCGGGAGCCGTCGAGGGCGGGGGAGTGGACGACGATGTGCGGATGCTCCGGTGGGGGCGTCGTGGGAGGTGCCATGCCTTCAGGCTGCTGCGCGGACGCGGAAACCGCACCCCGGCGCACGCCGGTGAACGCCGAACGCCGAGCGGCGCCGGATGCGGGACCGTCCGCATCCGGCGCCGCTCGGCCGGTGAAGGTTCTTCACGTGGTGTCCGTCCGGCGGCGCGAGGCTGGGCGCGACAGGTCGTTCGCGCCGCCGGACGGAGTCGTGGGGGCCTCTTCGCGGGTTGCGAAGAGGCGGGGTGGCTGGGACCGCGGCGGTGCGACGGGCCGGAACGGCTCCTCCCCTCAGGTCGTAGGAGGAACGTCCGTGCCCTTCACCACCGCACTGGCTCGCTGGCCGCCGCGGTCCTCGCCCTGCCCGCGCCCGCACCTGGCGCTCACCCCTCATCCGGGCCGCTTCGGTGCCTGCGCGGGCCGCGCGCACGGTCCCGGCCTCCCCGGCCGGGTTCCGCGCGCGAGCCGGTGGGTCAGTCCTCGCGCAGGGCGCGGACCGCCTCCTCCACACGCTTGCCGTACTCCGGGTCGGCGGCGTGGAAGTGCGCGAGGTTCTTCTCGACCACGTCGCCCCGGGAGACCTGGGACAGGCCGCCGGCGATGTTCGCGACCAGTCGCTTCCGCTCCTCCTCGCTCATCAGCCGGTACAGCTCACCGGCCTGGAAGAAGGGGTCGTCCTTGGTGTGCAGCGGTGCCTCGTGGGTGCCCGTGTGACCGGACACCGGGAGCGGGGCCGCCAGCGGGCGGCCGGTCTCGGCCGGGCCGTCGTAGGAGTTCGGCTCGTAGTTCTTCGCCCCGCGGCCCTGGGAGCCGGACGCCATCAGGCCGTCACGGCCGTAGTTGTCCGCGCCGCCGGGCACCGCCTTCGGGGCGTTCACCGCGAGCTGGGTGTGGTTGACGCCCAGGCGGTAGCGGTGCGCGTCCGCGTAGGCGAACAGGCGGCCCTGGAGCATCTTGTCGGGGGACGGGCCGATGCCCGGAACGAAGTTGTTCGGGGAGAACGCGGCCTGCTCGACCTCGGCGAAGACGTTGTCCGGGTTGCGGTCGAGCACCAGCCGGCCCACGCGGCGCAGCGGGTGGTCGCCGTGCGGCCACACCTTGGTCACGTCGAACGGGTTGAAGCGGTAGCTCGCCGCCTCGGCCACCGGCATGAGCTGCACGTACAGCGTCCAGGACGGGTGCACACCGCGCTCGATCGCCTGCACGAGGTCCGTCTGGTGCGAGGTCGGGTCCTGGCCCGCGATCTCTGCCGCCTGCTCGGCGGTCAGGCTGCGGATGCCCTGGTCGGTCTTGAAGTGGTACTTGACGAAGAAGGACTCGCCCCTGCCGTTCGTCCACTGGTAGGTGTGCGAACCGAAACCGTCCATGTGGCGGTACGACGCCGGGATGCCGCGGTCTCCCATCAGCCAGGTCACCTGGTGCGTGACCTCGGGGGAGTGCGCCCAGAAGTCCCAGACGTTGTCCGGCTCCTGACGGCCCGTGAACGGATCGCGCTTCTGCGAGTGGATGAAGTCGGGGAATTTGATCGGGTCCTTGATGAAGAACACCGGGGTGTTGTTGCCGACGAGGTCGTAGTTGCCCTCCTCGGTGTAGAACTTCAGCGCGAAGCCGCGCGGGTCGCGGACCGCGTCCGCGCCGCCCAGGGAGTCGGCCACGGTGGAGAAGCGCGCGAACACCTCGGTGCGCCTGCCGACCGTGTTCAGGAAGTCGGCGTGCGTGTAGTCGGTGACGTCGTCGGTCACCTCGAAGTGGCCGTAGGCGCCGGAGCCGCGGGCGTGCACCACGCGCTCCGGGATGCGCTCGCGGTTGAAGCGGGCCAGCTTCTCGATGAGGTGCTGGTCCTGGATCAGGAGCGGCCCGCCGATGCCGGCGGAGGCGGAGTTCTGGTTGTCTGCGACCGGGGCGCCGGACTCCGTGGTGAGAGTTCGCGCCGTGGGCACGCGCTGCGACATCGTGGACCTTCCGTGGTCTTCCGTGCGAGGGGCAGCGGAAACTTGTTTCCGCTTCGTGGAGCCTAGATTTGGGACGAAGGCGCGTCAACAGTTTGTTGAAGTTGCGATGGGTTCCGGGCGGCGCCACCGCTCGGGCGCGACATGACAGGTGTCAGCGGCGGCGCCACCCGGAGGTCTCATGGGGTGCGGGCCGCTCAGGCCTGGCCGCCCTGGCCGCCGGAGAGGCGCTCCACGGCTCGGAGCAGGGCCGAGTGGTCCAGGCCGCCGTCCCCCTGGGCGCGCAGCGACGCGACGAGCTGGGCCACCACGGCGCCGACCGGCAGCGCGGCGCCCACGTTGCGGGCGGCGTCGGTGACGATGCCCATGTCCTTGTGGTGCAGGTCGATGCGGAAGCCCGGCTTGAAGTCGCGGCCCAGGAAGTTGTCCTTCTTCCGCGTCAGCACGGTGGAGCCCGCCAGGCCGCCGTTGAGCACGTCGAGGGCGGCCTTCAGGTCCACGCCCGACTTCTCCAGGAAGACGACCGCCTCGGCGCACGCCTGGATGTTCACGGCGACGATGAGCTGGTTGGCGGCCTTCACGGTCTGGCCCGAGCCGTGCGGACCGCACAGCACGATGGTCTTGCCGAGCGCCTCGAGCAGCGGCTTGGCCTCGTCGAAGTCGGCCTGCTCACCGCCGGCCATGATGGACAGCACGGCCTCGACGGCACCGGCCTCGCCGCCGGAGACGGGGGCGTCCAGGACGCGGATGCCCTTGTCCTTCGCGGCCTTCGCGAGGTCGACGGAGGTCTGCGGAGTGATCGAGGACATGTCGACCAGCAGCGCGCCGGACCGCGCGTTCTCCAGGATGCCGTCGGGGCCGTACGCGATCGCCTCGACCTGCGGCGACGCGGGCACCATGGTGACGACGACGTCCGCGTCGCGCACGGCCTCGGCGATCGAGCCGGCCACGGTGCCGCCGGCGGCGGACAGGCGGTCCAGCTTGTCCTGCTCCAGGGTGAAGCCGGTGACCCGGTAACCCGCCTTGATCAGGTTCTCGGACATGGGGGAGCCCATGATGCCGAGGCCGATCCAGGCGACGGAGGGAAGGTTGTTGCTCATGTGAGGGTGCCTCTCAGTACTGGGTGGTGATCAACGGGCGGCGCGGGCCTCGCGGGGCAGCCAGTCGAAGGCCTCGGCGCTCGGCCGGTCGCCCGGCTTGTACTCCAGGCCGACCCAGCCCTCGTAACCGGCCTTGGCCAGGCGGTCGAGCAGCTCCGCCAGCGGGAGGGAACCCGTGCCGGGGGCGCCGCGGCCCGGGTTGTCGGCGATCTGGACGTGGCCGGTCTTCGCGGCGTACGCGTCGATCACCTGCGGGAGGTCCTCGCCGTTCATGGACAGGTGGTAGAGGTCCATGAGGAACTTGGCGTTGCCGAGTCCGGTGGCCTCGTTGACCTTGTCGACGACCTCGATCGCGGCCGGCGCCGACACCAGCGGGTACAGCGGCGACTCGGGCGCGTTGAGCGCCTCGACCAGCAGGATCGCGCCGATCCGGTCGGCCGCGCGGGCGGCGAGGACCAGGTTCTCCAGCGCGAGCCGGTCCTGTTCGGCCGGGTCCACGCCCTCGACGCGGTTGCCGTACAGGGCGTTGAGGGCGGTGCAGCCCAGCGACCGCGCGAAGCCGGCGGCCACGTCGATGTTGGCGCGGAAGCGGTCCGACTCCTCGCCGGGGACCGACAGGGCGCCGCGGTCGGGGCCCGGGAGCCGCCCCGCGTAGAAGTTCAGCCCGGTGAGCCGGACGCCGGCGTCCTCGATGGCCGCCTTGAGTGCGTCGAGTTCGGACTGCTCAGGGGTGGGCGAGTCGATCCAGGGCCACCACAGCTCGACCGCGGTGAAGCCGGCCGCGGCGGCGGCCGCGGGACGCTCCAGGAGCGGGAGTTCCGTGAAGAGGATCGACAGGTTGACGTTGAAGCGCTGATCCGCAAATCCCATGGGGTGCCGCGCTCCCTTCCGCTTGGGGGTATGGTGTGGATTCCGTAATACGGAAGTTCGTTTCTGCTTAATGGAAGATTGCCGTCAGGCTTCCTGCCTTGTCAAGAGGGGGCGGCGGAAAGCGGTCACCGCGCGTTAGGTTGACGGCGTGAGATTGAGAGTGGAGTTCACGACCGAACCCTTCGACCTCGACGAGGCGCCCGCTCACGCGGTCGTCGCCCGGGAGGTCGTGGAGGCCGCCGAGCTGGACGCGGTCGACGTCGGCCCGTTCGGCAACACCGCGGAGGGCGGCACCGACCAGGTGCTCACCGCCGTCGACGCGCTGCTGCGCCGCTCCCTGCAGGCCGGCGCCACCCGGATCTCACTGCAGGTCAACGTGGTCGAGGTCGAGGTCGAGGAGGGTGAGCGGTGACCGGTCCGGGGGAGGAGTCCTTCATCGCGGCCGTGAAGCCCCTGATCGACGCCATCGGGGGCGAGCTGCTGCCGCCGGACGAGGCCGGCCGGGACGACGTGGTGCTCGCCTGGGAGGGCGCCGACGTCGTCGCCGTACGCCTGCCCCAGCTCGCCGACTCCCTGGATCACATCCTGACCGCCATGGAGCGCCGCCAGGGCGGACCGCTGGCCGACCTCGACCGCCGGACCAAGCAGGAGGTCGTACGGGCCCTGGAGGCGCGTGGCGCCTTCGCCGTACGGCACGGCGTGGAGACCGTTGCGAGCGCCCTCGGCGTCAGCCGCTTCACCGTCTACAACTACCTCAACCGTGAGAAGGGCACCTGACCTGCACGGTCCCGCGCGCCTCCGGCCGCCGTCCGGCAACCGGGCGGCGGCTTTTCTCACCCCGAATTTTCAACAAAGTGTTGACGGCTTGTTTCCGAGGGCGTTAGCTGTCGGCACGCCCGCTCAGCACAAGGCCACGGAGGCTCCCGTGACGTCCACTTCCGCGTCGGGCCTGGCCCGATTCAACACCCTCGAGGAGTCCGCGGCACGCGCCGAACTCCACGAGGCGTGCGCCTCCACGGCATGGGCCCGGCAACTGCTCGCCACCCGCCCCTTCACCACTCCCGAGGACCTGTACGCCGCCAGCGACGCCGCCATGGCCGGGCTGAGCGCCGAGGACCTCGCGGAGGCGATGGCAGGGCACCCGCCGATCGGCCGCCCCCAGCCGGGCGACCCCACCTCGTCCCGCGAACAGGCGGGAATGGCCTCGGCCGCCGACGAACTCAAGGCGGAGATGCTCCAACTGAACCTGGCCTACCAGGAGAAGTTCGGCCACGTCTTCCTCATCTGCGCCACCGGCCGGACCGGCGAGCAGTTGCGGGACGCGGCTCTGGAGCGGCTCGGCAACTCGCCCGAGCAGGAGCGGGAGATCGTCCGCACCGAACTGGGGAAGATCAACCGCATCCGCCTGAGCCGACTCGTCGAACAGGACGCCCAAGCATGAGCACCAGCACCAGCACCAGCACCAGCACCACCGCCTCCGTGTCCACGCACATCCTGGACACCAGCGCCGGCCGCCCCGCCGGGGGCGTCGCCGTCCACCTCAGTGCCCGCACCGGGCGCGAGGCGGACTGGAAGGATCTCGGCGGCTCCGCGACCGACGCGGACGGCCGGTGCAAGGACCTGCCGGCCCTGCCGGAGGGCACCACCCACGTACGGCTCGACTTCGACACCGAGACGTACTTCGCCAAGAAACAAGCCGCGGCCCAGCAGGACGCCCCCGCGCTCCGGGACAGCGAGAACGGCCGGCCCGTGTTCTTCCCCGAGGTCACCATCACCTTCGCGGTGGTGCCCGGCGAGCACTACCACGTTCCGCTGCTGCTCAACCCGTTCGGCTACTCCGTTTACCGAGGGAGCTGACCGAATCATGACCCGTTTCGTCCTGGGACAGAACCAGTACGGCAAGGCGGAGAACCGCGTTGTCAAGATCACGCGTGACGGCGACACGCACCACATCAAGGACCTGAACGTCTCCGTCGCCCTGTCCGGCGACATGGAGGAGGTCCACCGCAGCGGCTCCAACGCCAACGTCCTGCCGACCGACACCACCAAGAACACGGTGTTCGCCTTCGCCAAGGAGCACGGGATCCACAGCGCCGAGGACCTCGGCGTCAAGCTCGCCCGCCACTTCGTGGACGACAACGCGCCCATCCACCGGGCCCGCATCCGCGTCGAGGAGTACGGCTGGGAGCGGATCGAGACCTCGCAGGGCGGCGCCCGCTTCGTCGGCGCGGACGAGATCGCCCACTCCTTCGTCCGCACCGGCCAGGAGACCCGCGTCGCCGAGATCACCTACGACGGCCACGGCATCCAGGTGCTCTCCGGCTTCAAGGACCTCACCGTCCTGAACTCGACCAACTCCGAGTTCTTCGGCTTCCTCAAGGACAAGTACACCACCCTCCAGGAGGACCACGACCGCATCCTGGCCACCACCGTCTCCACCTGGTGGCGGCACAACTGGGACGGCGTCGACTCGCACGCCCCCGACTGGGACCGCTCGTACGGCGGGGTGCGCAAGCACGCGCTCCAGGCGTTCGCCGAGACCTACTCGTACTCGCTCCAGCAGACCCTCTTCGAGATGGGTGTGCGCGTGCTCAACACCCGCGACGAGGTCGACGAGATCCGCTTCTCGATGCCGAACAAGCACCACTTCCGCTCCGACCTGTCGCCCTTCGGGATCGACAACGAGGCCAAGGACGGCGCCGTCTACTACGTCGCCGACCGCCCCTACGGCCTGATCGAGGCCACCATCCTGCGGGACGGCGCCGAGCAGCTCATCCCGGTCGACATGACCAACCTCTGACCTGTTCTTCCACCACCATCTCGGCACCCGGAGCCGCGGCGCGGTCCCGGCACTCAAATCCTCCCAGGGTCCTGCCGTGCCCTCCCCGTGGGTACTCGACTCCCCGCCCATGGGCCCCACTGAAAGACAAGGAAGCAGCATGGCAGCTTCATCGGCAGCCGAGCGCACCGTCATCGAGCACGGTGCGATCGCCACCGTGGACGCGGGCGACACCGAGTACGCCTCGGGCCACGTGGTGATCGCCGGCAACAGGATCGAGTCCGTCGGCGCGGGTCCGGCACCCGAGGACCTGGCGAACGTCGTACGCCGGATCGACGCGACCGGCCACCTGGTCACACCAGGGCTGGTCAACACCCACCACCACTTCTACCAGTGGATCACCCGGGGCCTGGCCACCGACCACAACCTGTTCGACTGGCTGGTCGCCCTGTACCCGACCTGGGCGCGCATCGACGAGCCGATGGTCTACGCGGCGGCCCAGGGCTCGCTCGCGATGATGGCCCGCGGCGGCGTCACCACCGCCATGGACCACCACTACGTCCACCCGTGGGGCACCGGCGACCTGTCCGGCGCGATCATCCGCGCCGCCCGCGAAACGGGCGTCCGCTTCACCCTCGCCCGCGGCTCGATGGACCGCGGCGAGTCCGACGGCGGGCTGCCGCCGGACTTCGCGGTGGAGAGCCTGGACGGCGCGCTCGCCGCCACCGAGGCCACCGTCGAGGAGCACCACGACTCCTCCTTCGACGCCATGACCCAGGTCGCCGTGGCGCCCTGCTCGCCCTTCTCCGTCTCCACCGAACTGATGCGTCAGGGCGCGGAGTTGGCCCGTCGGCTCGGCGTGCGGCTGCACACCCACGGCTCGGAGACCGTGGAGGAGGAGAAGTTCTGCCACGAACTGTTCGGCATGGGCCCGACCGACTACTTCGAGTCCACCGGCTGGCTCGGCGAGGACGTGTGGATGGCGCACTGCGTCCACATGAACGACTCCGACATCGCCGCCTTCGCCCGCACCGGGACCGGCGTCGCCCACTGCCCGTCCTCCAACGCCCGCCTGGCCGCCGGCATCGCCCGCGTCCCCGACATGCTCGCCGCCGGCGTCCCGGTCGGCCTCGGCGTCGACGGCACCGCCTCCAACGAGTCCGGCGAACTCCACACCGAACTGCGCAACGCCCTGCTCGTCAACCGCCTCGGCGCCCACCGCGAGGCCGCGCTGAACGCCCGCAAGGCGCTGCGCCTGGGCACGTACGGCGGCGCCCGGGTCCTGGGCCGGGCCGCCGAGACCGGCTCACTGGAGGCGGGCAAGCTCGCCGACCTGGTGCTGTGGCGGATGGACACCCTCGCCCACTCCTCGATCGCCGACCCGGTGACGGCCCTCGTCCTCGGCGCCGCGGCCCCGGTCACGGCCTCGTTCGTGAACGGCCGGCAGATCGTCGAGGACGGCCGGCTGCTCACGGTCGACGAGGACGCCGTCGCCCGCTCCACCCGGGACGAGGCACGGCGCCTGGCGCGGATCACCGCCCAGGGCTGAACCCCGTACAACAACCGAATACCACGTGATCTCCGGCCGGGAGGGACGGCTCCCGGCCGGTAACCGTGGACCCGAGCGGGGTCCACGGTGGCCGACTCCGGGGCGTGCGCTTGTGCGCGCACGCCCCGGAGTGGCCTGCCGTTTCCCCGAACGGCCCGTCCGGGTCCCGCACGACCACCACCCGCACCACCTCCATGACACCCGCGTCAGAGCCGACGTGTAACCGACCGGAGGAACGCCGCCGTGGCCGACCACCCTGTTGACGAGAAACTCCCGCCACTCAAGATGGCGACGACCGGCCTCCAGCACGTGGCCGCCATGTACGCCGGAGTCGTCGCCCCACCCCTGATCGTCGGCGCGGCCATCGGCCTCACCGCCACCGAACTCACCTTCCTCACCGGCGCCTGCCTGTTCACCGCGGGCCTCGCCACCCTCCTGCAGACCCTGGGCATCTGGAAGATCGGCGCCCGGCTGCCCTTCGTCAACGGTGTCACCTTCGGGGGCGTCGCCCCCATGACCGCGATCGTCGCCTCCACCAACGACAAGACCGACGCGCTGCCGATCATCTTCGGCGCGGTCATCGTCGCCGGACTCCTGGGCTTCGTCGCCGCCCCCTTCTTCAGCAAGGCGATCCGCTTCTTCCCACCGGTCGTCACCGGCACCGTCATCACCCTGATAGGCATGTCCCTGCTGCCCGTCGCCTTCGGCTGGGCACAGGGTCCCAGCCCCACGGCGGACGACTACGGCTCGACCACCAACCTCGGCCTGGCCGGGATCACCCTCGTCATCGTCCTCGTCCTGCGCCGCTTCACCCGCGGCTTCGTCAAGCAGATCGCCGTGCTGCTCGGCCTGGTCGTCGGCACGCTCGTCGCGATCCCCTTCGGCGCCACGGACTTCGGCCCGGTCGCGGACGCGGACGTCCTCGGCTTCCCCACCCCCTTCCACTTCGGCGCCCCGCAGTTCCAGATCGCCGCGATCCTCTCGATGTGCGTGGTGATGGTGGTCTCGATGACCGAGTCCACCGCCGACATGCTGGCCCTCGGCGAGATCGTGGACCGCCCGGCCGACGAGAAGACCATCGCGGCCGGCCTGCGCGCCGACACCCTCGGTTCGGCGATCAGCCCGCTGTTCAACGGCTTCACGTGCAGCGCCTTCGCCCAGAACATCGGCCTGGTCGCCATGACGAAGATCCGCAGCCGCTACGTCGTCGCGGTGGGCGGGGGCTTCCTGGTCCTGATGGGCCTGTGCCCGATGGCGGCGTCGCTCATAGCCGTCGTACCCCGCCCGGTGCTCGGCGGCGCCGGCGTGGTTCTCTTCGGCTCGGTCGCGGCCAGCGGCATCCAGACCCTGGTCCGGGCGAGCCTGGACAAGGACAACAACGTCCTGATCGTGGCGGTCTCCCTGGCCGTCGGCATCATCCCGATCGCGGCGCCGGAGTTCTACCACGCGTTCCCGGAGAACGCGCGGATCGTCCTCGACTCGGGCATCTCGACCGGCTGCGTGGTCGCCATCCTGCTCAACCTGGCCTTCAACCACATCGGCGGCGGCGGGGAACGCGAAGCGGAGGAGGTAACCCACCCGATGGAGGCGGGAGACGAGATCACCGAGGCGTCCCGGGCCGTGGCCAGGGGGTGACTGGACAGTTTGTCCCGGCCGACACGCCGCGCAGTCGGCGTGTCGCCCGGGACAAACCGTCCAATCGTCACCTCAATGGCGCCGACACCGGCGCCACGCCCCGGCCGAGCAGCGTCGGCGGCAGTACGTCGGTGAGGTGGGTGCCGTCCACCGGTGCGCAGTTGACGGACCGGGCCGAGCACAACCGGCTGTACATCGCGGAGGCCGCGCCTCCTACGACACAGAACACCGCCCGGAGCCGCGGGACGCCTGATCCGGCCGCCTTACCGGCCTACAGGCCGAGCAGCCCCGGCTCCACCGCCAGTTCCTTGAAACGCTGCCGCGGGTCCGCCACCAGTCTGCGCTCGCGCAGATCCATCAGCCCGCCGACGCCCTCGACCTCGGCCGCGACCGTGCCGTCCGCCTTGCGGATGAGCTGCCGGATCCGGAAGGTCTTGCCCTCGCCCCACTCGAACGCACAGGTCACCGTGGTCTCGTCACCGGCGAGCAGCTCCCGCTGGAACCGGATGGTCGTCTCCAGGGCCACCGGCCCGATCCCGCGGGCGACCAGTTCCGCCTGCCGGATTCCGGCCGCCTGGAGCAGCGACCAACGGGCGTGCTCTGCGTAGTTCAGGTACACGGACTGGTTCAGATGGCCCTGGGTGTCGGTCTCGTACCCGCGGACGGTCACGGGTACGGAAAACGGCTCGCTCACCGCTGCTGCCTCTCCTCGTGGACGTGTGGACGTACTGCCCCGATTGATCTTGGCATGGAGCCGTCACACCTTCCGAGGGGAGGCCAGCAGATAGCGGGCGCGTGAGCGCGGCTCGGTGTGCTCCCCGACCTGCCATCCGGCCCGCTCCAGTGTCGCCGCACAGCCTCGCAGCGCGGTGCCGTCCGGTTCGTACACGGCGACGGCCTCCGGCTGCGGTGTTGCCCGCACCCGATACCCGTCGTCACCGGCCGGGCCCGCCGGACGATGCCCCGCCGCCTCCAGGGCGAGCGCGGCGGCCCGCACGAGATGCGACCGCTCCCACCCGCACGGCCGGTCCGTGCTCCCGTCGGGATGCGTCATCCGGCGCAGCTCAAGCAGCCCCTGCCAGGCACCGCGCACCTCCCGCAGCCGCGCGGACCCCACCTCGCCCGCGGCGGCCTCCTCCCCGCCGACCCGCGCGGCGAACACACCCCCGGCGTCCGGCGCGGCAGGCGCGGCAGGCGCGGGCGGCTTCGGCACGTCCGGCTCCCCGGTCGTCTCCCCGGCCGCCTCCCGTATCCGGTGCCCGGCCGGTGTCAGGAAGTGGTCGTGCGGCGGGCGCGGATGCCGGAAGGCGAGCCCCCGCTTCACCAGCGCCGCGAGCTGCGCCTCGGTGCCCTTCAGGCGTCCGGTCCCGGGATCGGCGGCGTCGATGACACGCCGCTGCGCGACGGTGGGCGACAGAGCCACGGCACCCCTCCTTCCCTCACCGGCGATCACGCCTTCGACGCCTTCGACGCCTACGAAGACTACGACGGAGGTCTGACATTCCAGGCGGCGATCACCGGCCGCCCGTGCTCCGTGCCCAGTCGGCACAGCGTGCCGGTGCCTAGCTGGAACAGCGCCCCGTGCGAGGGCGGAAGCCCCAGATGCCGCGCGGTCAGCACCCGCAGGAAGTGCCCGTGCGCCACCAGCACCACACACCCCTCGGTGTTGGCGAACGCGGCCTCCACCGTGGCCAGCACCCGGTCGGCCCGCTCACCCACCTGCTCGGGCGTCTCCCCGGGATGGTCCGGCGGCCCGGGCGTGACGCCGTCCGTGAACAGGAACCAGTCCGGCCGGCTCCGGTGGATCTCGACGGTCGTGATCCCCTCGTAGCCGCCGTAGTCCCACTCGTGCAGGTCCGGCTCGATCCGCACCTCGTGCAGCCCGATCAGCTCGGCCGTCTCCCGGGCCCGCTGGAACGGGCTGACGAAGGCGGCCCCGATCCGATGCGACCGGATCAACGGCACCAGACTCCGCGCCTGCTCCCGCCCCTTCTCGGTCAGCGGGACGTCCGTCAGCCCGGTGTGCCGCCCGGAGCGCGACCACTCGGTCTCACCGTGCCGGACCAGAAAAAGATCACCCATGCCCCCAGGCTACGGCGCGGGATCCGCCGCGGCCGCTTGTCAGTGCCGCCTGCTTCAGTGATCCCCGTGAGTGACAACTACCTGACCATAATGCCGACCGATCCCTGGTGGCAGCCCGCAGAGGAGGCGGCCGAGCGGGCCGCGGCGGTCGTGACCAAACTCCTTCCGGACCGGGACGGCCTGGGCGAGGAGGAGGTCAGGTGGCACGACACGGTCCAGGTTGTCGAGTGCGGGCAGAACCTGAAGCGCATCCTCTGCCCGGGATGCGGGGTGGAGCTGAGCTGGCAGTGGTGGGGCCAGGAGGTGACGCTCCGGTACGAGGAAGGCTTCACCACGCTGAGCACCACACCGCCCTGCTGCGGGGCCAGAACCTCGCTCAACGACCTGGTGTACGACTGGCCGTGCGGCTTCGCCCGGTTCGGGATCGACGTTCTGTACCCGGGGCGCGGCTGGCTGTCGGACGACGAACTCGCCCGCGTCGCGAACGCGCTCGGCCATCCGGTCCGCCAGGTCCTCTTCCACGGGTAGCACCCGTGGGTGCGCTACTGCCGGTACCCGCTCAGGAATCGGCCGATGCGGCCGATCGCCGCCTCCAGGTCGTCCGCGTGGGGGAGGGTCAGGATGCGGAAGTGGTCGGGGGACGGCCAGTTGAAGCCGGTGCCCTGGACGACCTGGATCTTCTCGCGCAGCAGCAGGTCCAGGACGAAGCGTTCGTCGTCGTGGACCTTGTGGACGGCCGGATCGATGCGCGGGAAGGCGTACAGCGCGCCCTGCGGCTTGACGCAGGAGACGCCGGGGATCTCGTTCAGCTTCTCCCAGGCCGTGTCGCGCTGTTCACGCAGTCGTCCGCCCGGAGCGGTCAGCTCGTGGATGGACTGGCGGCCGCCGAGCGCGGCCTGGATGGCGTACTGGGCGGGCGCGTTGGCGCACAGGCGCATGGAGGCCAGCATGGTCAGGCCCTCCAGGTAGTCGCGCGCGTGCTGCCGCGGGCCCGTGACCACCATCCAGCCGGAGCGGAAGCCCGCCACCCGGTACGTCTTGGACAGGCCGCAGAAGGTGAGGACGACCAGGTCGGGGGCGAGGGCGGCGGCCGAGTGGTGCACGGCGTCGTCGTACAGGATCTGGTCGTAGATCTCGTCAGCGAAGACCATCAGGCCGTGCCTGCGGGCGAGGCCGAGGATGCCCTCGACGATCTCCTTGGGGTAGACCGCGCCGGTGGGGTTGTTGGGGTTGATGATGACGACCGCCTTGGTGCGGTCGGTGATCTTCGACTCCATGTCGGCCAGGTCCGGGTACCAGTTGGCCTGCTCGTCGCAGAGGTAGTGCACCGCCTTGCCGCCCGCGAGGGTGGTCACCGCCGTCCAGAGGGGGAAGTCGGGGGCGGGGATCAGGACCTCGTCGCCGTCCTCCAGCAGGGCCTGTACGGCCATGGAGATCAGCTCGGAGACGCCGTTGCCGAGGAAGACGTCGTCGACGTCCACCTCCAGGCCGAGCGCCTGATAGCGCTGGGCGACGGCCCGGCGGGCGGAGAGGATGCCGCGCGAGTCCGTGTAGCCGTGCGCCCGCGGCAGCATGCGGATCATGTCCTGGACGATCTCCTCCGGCGCCTCGAACCCGAAGAGCGCCGGGTTGCCGGTGTTCAGGCGCAGCACGCTGTGGCCCGCCTCCTCCAGCGCGTTGGCGTGCTCGATGACCGGGCCGCGGATCTCGTAACAGACCTCGCTGAGCTTGTTCGACTGCCGGAACTCCATGCGCGGCTTCCCCTCCGGAAACTTGTGTTGCTTGGTTTTACCAAGTACGAGCTTGGAAAGTCCAACAACTTGTCTACACTGCGTCGCATGTCACCTCGCCCTCGCCGTAGCTACGACCAGTACTGTTCCGCCGCCCGCGCGCTCGACGCCGTCGGCGACCGCTGGACCCTGCTGATCGTCCGGGAGCTGCTCGCCGGACCGCGGCGCTACACCGACCTGCACGCCGACCTGCCCGGCGTCAGCACGGACGTACTCGCCTCGCGGCTCAAGGAAATGGAGCGCGAGGGGCTGACGACCCGGCGCCGGCTGCCCCCGCCCGGCGCCGCGTACGTCTACGAACTCACCGCGCGGGGGCGTGGTCTGCTGCCGGTGCTGGAGGCGCTCGGCGCGTGGGGCGCCGGCGAGCTGGGGGAGCGGCGGCCCACCGACGCCGTACGCGCCCACTGGTTCGCACTGCCCCTGCGGCGGGCTCTGCGGGAGGCGGGGGCGGAGGAGGGTCTTGTCGAAGTCCGGCTGGACGAGGGGGAGTTCCACCTCCACGCGGGTGACGCGGAGGACGGCCCCGTGTACGGCGACGGGCCCGCGCCCGGGGAGCCCGACGCCCGGCTCGTGCTGGACGCCGTGACGTGCGCGGCCCTCGGGCGCGGGGAGACCGGCCTGCGGGACGCGGTGCGGGACGGCCGGGTCGAGGTGACCGGCGACGGCACCGCGGCCAAGGTGCTGCGGGAGGAGTAGAACGGCAGAAGGCCCGCCAGAGGCGGGCCTTCTGATGGGGCGTCGGGCCTGGGAGGTCAGGCCGCCGGCGGCACCCGTGACGGCCGGCCGGGCCCGCGGGTCAGCGCGTAGCCGCCGATGCCCGCGAGCGCGGCCAGTACGGCACCGACCCCGGTCCACACCCAGCGGTCCGACCACCAGCCCGACGACCAGCCGTCCTCCGGTTCGATGGCGGACAGTACGGCGCTTTCGTCCTCCTCGGCACCCTCGTCGGTGCCGGACGTCACCGCGATACCCGGCACCAGCGGCTCGGACAGCGAACCGTCCACCGCCGCGGCCCCGCCGATGTCCTTCGAGTCCACCCGCACCTCGGCGGAGACCGGGACACCGAGGTCGGACGCCGGGACGTCCACCGCCGTCAGCCGGACGTAGTACGTGCCCGGCAGCGGGTCGTTGGCCCACGGCTCGGACCAGGCACGCACGGTGCGCAGCACGCAGGCCAGCTCGACGGAGGAGGCGCCCGCGTCCGCGGTGCGGGACTGGGCGCCGTACTGGCAGGCCTGGCGGCGGCGCAGACCGTCGTAGACGTCGACCCGCCAGGTCTGGGCGGCGTGCGTCTCGGGCAGCTTCACCGTGGCCTTCACGGTGGGACGCTGTCCGGCGTCGGCCGGGAACGACCAGTACAGGTAGTCGCCCGCGGAAGCGTTCGCCGTGGCGTCCTGCCCCTGCTCGAACTCGACCGCCGTACGGAAGGACGTGCCCGCCGTGGTCGGTGCGTCACCATCCTGCGAAGGGCTCGCGGAGGGTGAGGAGTCGGCCGCCGCAGGAGCCGCGGCGAGGCCGAGGAGCAGCACCGCCACGCTCAACACTCGGGTGTACCGCATCAGTTGGTCCTCCAGATCGCGAGCCGCCAGCGCGACAGCCAGCCCCACAGCAGACCGGCGACGAAGCCGACGAGCACCAGCACGCCGAGCAGCCACCAGCCGCGACCGAGGCCGAAAGCGGCCACGTCGTCGGAGTCGCCCGGACCGTCCACGACATCGATGGTCAGCTCCAGCGGCAGTCCCGGCGTGGTCTTCACGCCGGACGCGACGGAGAAGGAGTTGGTGACCTGGAGGCACACGGCCTCGGCCGAGGCGGCGGCATCGTCGTCGTCATCGCTCTCCGCCTTCGGGTACCGCAGCCCCGTCGAGAGCACGTCGGTACGGCCGTTGCCCGACGCCTCACCGCGCACGATCTCCCGGCCGTGCGTCGTCACCGCCCGCAGCAGCACGCCGTAGGACGGGTTCACGGCCCGGTCGGCGCCCACGCTCACCGAGGCGCGCAGCTCCTGGCCCGGCTCCACGTCCACCCGGTACCAGCGCTGCTGCCCGAACTCCTCGCGGTCGGTGTACAGCCCCGACTTGAGCGTCGGCGCCTTCGCACACGCGTCCGCGCCCTCGGTGGCGACCGGAGTCACCACCGGGTCGGCCGCCCGGTCCACCAACTGGTTGACCTTGTCGGTCAGTTCGTCGGTGTGCTGGACCGAGGTGTACGTGCCGCCGGTCGCCTCGGCGATGCAGCTAAGCTGCTTGCGCAGCTTGGTGTTGGGGACCAGGCCCAGCGTGTCGATGGTGATCCCGATGCCCTTGGCGGCGATCTCGCGGGCCACCTCGCACGGGTCCAGCGGGGCGCAGGTGTCCTCGCCGTCGCTGATCAGCACGATGCGCTTGGAGCCGTCGCCGCCGTCGAGATCGTCGGCCGCCTTGAGCAGCGCGGGGCCGATCGGCGTCCAGCCGGTGGGCGAGAGGGTCGCCACCGCCGTCTTCGCCTCGGTGCGGTCCAGCGGGCCCACCGGATAGAGCTGCGCGGTGTCCTTGCAGCCGGTCTTGCGGTCGTCGCCCGGGTAGTCCGCGCCCAGGGTCCGGATCCCGAGCTGCACCTCCTCCGGCGTCGCGTCGAGCACCTCGTTGAACGCCTGCTTCGCCGCGGCCATGCGCGTACCGCCGTCGATGTCCCGCGCCCGCATCGAACCGCTGACGTCGAGCACGAGGTCGACCTTCGGCGCGTCCTCACCCGTGGGTTCACCGGCGGCCGCCCCGGCCGGGAATGCCATCCCGGCCGTCAGCGCGGCGAGCAGGGCACAGGCCCCCGCCGCCAGCCGTGTTCTTATGATCATCGGCGGATCCTATTGACCCGTGGTGCCGGGCTCCAAAACGAGACCGCGCCGATGCCCCGACTTCACCTCCGGTGCAGGGGATTGGGCAGCTCCGTCCACAGATCACCCGCGTTCCCCGGTGAAGTCCGCATCAGCGTCAGCGCCTTCACCGGCAGCGGCTCCTCGCGCAGCGCCACGAGGTCTTTGGTGCGCGGCAGTTCGAGTACGGCCGCCTCCAGCGCCTTGCGCAACGCGGCACCCGAACCCGCCGTCGCCGCCAGCGCGCCCGCCACCAGCGAGCCGAACAACTTGCGGCGCAGCGCCACCGGGTCGTCCGTGAGTATCCGCGCGGGCAGAGCGGGCGCGGCGATGCCGTGCCGTGCCAGGCGGGCCGGGGCGACGCGGATGTCGGCCAGATCGCGGTAGACCAGGCGCAGCGGATCGCCCGTCGCGGACAGCACGACGAGGAGGTTCTGGCCGTGTGCCTCCAGCGCCACGCCCAGCTCCAGCGCGCGCAGCCCGACGGTGAGCGCGAGACGGGCGAAGGCGGCGAGCCAGGCGGGGGAGCGGGGCAGTCCGGTGGTCGCCAACGCCGCCACGGGGACGACATGCTCGCCGGGGGCGGCATACACCTGCGGTGACTCGCGCAGTACGGCGGCCAGGTCGGGGGAGTGGGCGGTGACGGCGCCCAGCGTCCGCGTCACGTGGAGCAGGCCGTCCATCCGCCCCGCCAGCTCCTCCCCGAACGACGACAGGGCCGCCGACGCGGCGACCGAGCCGACCGAGATGTCCCGCACCGAGGACGTCAGCCGGGCGCTCAGCGCGGTCTTGACGTGCGGGCCGCCGGGCACGGCGAGGGTCCGCAGGGACATCAGCGGATGCGCGGCGAGCCCCGCCTCGCAGGGCCGCTTGAGCACATGCGCGGCCTGCCACGGATGCACCGGCACCAGCAAGGCCGCCCCGTCCCGCAGCTCCCGCGGCCACACCCCCGTCACCAGGCACTCCGCCGCCGGGACCGGCACCAGACCGAGACCCACCACCGGCCCGTGCTCGGGCCCGTACGCGAGCTGCTCCGCCACCGAGAAACCCGGCCGCGAACGGCAGCCGGGGTGGTACGGGTGCCCGTCCACCACCCGCCGCTCCCAGCCCCAGTCACTGTCCGGCCACTCGTCCGGGTGATTCTCCCGCACCGTCTCCGGCGCCGTCTCCCGCGCGGCCTCCCGCACCGTCCGGGGCTGCGCGGCACGCGACAGCGCCAACGACGCCACGCTGTGACCGAGTTCGGCGGCGAACCCCGCCGAGTGCGGTACGGCGAGGTCGGTCGTCAGCCGCCCCGGATCGTCGTACGCGACCTCGTCCAGCCGTACCACCGGGACGTACGCGTCCGTGCGGTACGGGTCGGCGGCCGGGCCCGACAGCCGGCGGCCGTCCCGAAGACGCAGGACGAGCCCGTCCCCGGCGGACTCCCGGCCCTCGATCCACGGCAGTGGTTCGTGCGCGAAGGCACGCCACAGCCGGGACAGCACGGCCGCGCGTGCGCCGGGCAGCTCGGCCGCGAACCGGGCGGTCAGGGCGGGACGGACGGCCGCCAGCTCGCCGGCGACCTCGGCCGCTGCGCTGGGTGGACGATGCACGGGCGGACTCCTCGGGTACGGGCAACGGCGGCACGGCACAAGGCCGACGAGAGACATACTGATCGTCCTGACCGTCTCCGTCCTCTCCGCATGGACCGACCGTAGGGAACGAGTGGAACGAGTGGAACGCGTGGATCTCCTGCCCCCACCCACCGGCGCCGACGCCGCCTCCCGGGCCGCAGCCGCCGTCCGGGGCGACGTCGAGCGCCGCGCCGACGCCTACGCGGCCGTACCGCTGCTCAACTGCCTGCTGCGCGAGGTGGCCGAACCGCTGCCGGGGCCCGGCGCCCGGCCCGTGTACCGGCTGCCCGGCGGGAGACTGCTGCGGGTGCGCGACGGCCGCCGGCCCGCCGAACCGGAGGTCCGCACGGCGGACGGCACGGCGGACGGCACGGCGGACGGCACGGCGGACGGGTGGCACCGGGTCGACCACGCCGGTCTTGTGCGGCTCGTCACCGAGGAACTGCGCCTGCACACCGGCCTGTCCAACCACGAACTCCCCACCGAGATGACCGACAGCCGCGACACGGTGGCCGCACTGCTGACGGCACGCGCGCGTGCGACCCCGCCCGAGGACCGGTACCTGCGCTCCGAGCAGTCCCTGCTCACCGGGCACACCCACCACCCCGCCCCCAAAGCACGCGGCGGCGGCCCGCACACCCGCTGGCTGCCGTACGCGCCCGAGGCGCACGCCCGTTTCCCGCTGGCGCTGCTCGCCGCGCGCGAGGACACCGTCGTCGACGAGGGAGACACCGCCGCCCTGGACGCCCTCGGCCAGGCCCCGCCCGGCTACCGGCTGCTGCCCGCCCACCCCTGGCAACTGGCCCTGACGGCCCCCGCCCTCGCCCCGGCCTTCGCCGACGGCCGTCTCCTGCGGGTCGGCACGACCGGCTTCTTCGCCTGGCCGACGGCCGCCATCCGCACGGTGTACGCGCCCGAGTACCTTCCCGGACGGGACCTGTTCCTGAAGTTCAGCCTCGACGTGCGCGTCACCAACGACATCCGCCGCCTGTGGCGCCACGACCTGCTGAGGCTGCGCCGCACCGACACGGCGGTCACCGAGGCCTTCGCCTCCGTCGGGCCCCCCGCGGCCTGGCTCGGCGACCGCGGCTACCGCACCGCCGACTTCGCCTTCGAGGAACTGGCCGTCGTCGTCCGCGACGGACTGCGCGGACACGTCCTGCCCGGCGCGACCCCGCTGCTCGCCGCCGCGCTCGTGGAGGGCTTCCCCGGCAGCCCGCTGGCCCGCACCCCGGACCCGGCGGCCTGGTGGGAGGCGTACCTCGACGCCGTCGTCCCGCCCGTACTGACCGCCTTCGACGACGACGGCGTCGTCCTGGAGGCGCATCTGCAGAACACCCTGGTCGCCGTGGACGCCGCCGGCACACCGGTGCAGGCCCTGTTCCGGGACGCGGAGGGCGTCAAGCTGCTGCCGGACATCTCCCGCGCCGCCGGCTGGGAGCGGCTGGTGTACTGCCTGGTCGTCAACCACCTCAGCGAGGTCGCCGCCGCCCTGGCCGAACACCATCCCGGCCTCGACCCCTGGCCCGCAGTCCGCCGCGCCCTGGCCCGCCACGACCTCCCCGAGATCCCCGCCCTGCTCGCCGCCCCCACCCTCCCCGGCAAGACCAACCTCCTGCTGCGCTGGACCGGCGCGGACGGCGCCGACGCCCGCTACCGCCCCCTGCCCAACCCGCTGCGCGGGACGTGAGCGGCGGGCCGGAAATCCCGTGCCGTGCCTTCCCCCGGTGGTGCACACTCACCGCATGGCGGACATGGACGCGTTCCGGGACGAGATCGCCCGCTGGGCGGCCGGCGGCACCGGCGGTACGGCGGGCGCTCTGGCGGCGGACCTGACTGGGGATGCGGCGGCGGATCTGGCGACGGACCTCGGGCTGCGGACGGCGGTGCTCCTGGAAGGCCCCAGCGACCTCGCCGCCGTCGAGGCCCTGGCCGCGCGCGAGGACCGGGACCTGACCGCCGAGGGCGTGGCCGTGGTGTCGATGGGCGGCGCGATGAGCGTCGGCCGCTACGCCGGCCTGCTCGGCCCACCCGGCCTCGGCCTGCGCCTGACCGGCCTCTGCGACGCCCGCGAGGAGCCCTTCTACGACCGGGGCTGGCAACGGGCGGGAGCCCCAAGGGACTTCTTCGTCTGCGCGGCCGACCTGGAGGACGAGCTGATCCGCGCACTCGGCCCCGCGCGGGTCGAGGAGGTCGTACGGGCCGAAGGCGAACTCCGCCCCTGGCAGACCTTCCTGGGCCAGCCCGCCCAGCACGGCCGCTCCCGGCAGCAGCAGTTGCGCCGCTTCCTCAGCACCAAGAAGGGCCGCAAGATCCGCTACGGCAGCCTCCTGGTGGAAGCCCTCGACCCCGGCCGGGCCCCGGCACCGCTCGCCCATCTCCTCGCGGGGCTGTGACAGGTCCCGCTCGTGCGTACCGTCCCGGACCAGTGCCTCCACGACGGAATCCGCACCGCCGACGTGGTGTCGGGAGCCTCCCGTCCGGGACCCCTATGCACGGGCACGCGCCTGTCGGAGCGGTGCCCCGGCAGCGTGGAGGCTGGTGAGGGCCTGCCGGTAGGAGGCGATCAGGCCGGTCTCCAGGTAGTCCACGTTCAGTTCCTCGCAGTGGCGCCGGACGAGGCCGCGGGCCTTGCGGAGGTTGGGGCTGGGCATGCTCGGGAACAGGTGGTGCTCGATCTGGTGGTTCAGCCCGCCGAGCGCGAGGTCGGTGAACCAGCCCCCGTTCACGTTGCGTGAGGTGAGCACCTGGCGGCGGAGGAAGTCCGGCCGGTCCTCACCCGTCAGGATCGGCATGCCCTTGTGGTTGGGAGCGAACAGCGAGCCGAGGTAGAGGCCGAACAGGCCCTGGTGGACGGCGATGAAGGCGAGCGCCATGCAGGGCGGCAGGACCCAGAACACGGCGGACAGATAGACCGCGCAGTGCGCGAACAGCAGAATGCCGTCGAGCGTCCGGTGCTTGAGCGAGCGGTTGGCCAGCGCCCTTCCGCTCGCCACGTGCAGGTTGAAGCCCTCCAGGGTGAGGAGCGGAAAGAACAGAAACGCCTGTCGGCGGCCGATCAGGCGGGGGAGTCCCGTGGCGGCCCGCGCCTGCTCCGGGGACCAGACCAGCACGTCGGGCTCGACATCGGGATCGAGGTCCTCGTGGTTGGGGTTGGCGTGGTGACGAGTGTGCTTGTCCTGCCACCAGCCGTAACCCATCCCGATACCGGCTCCGGCGATCCGCCCGGACACCTCGCTGGGCCGACGCCGACGGAACACCTGCCGGTGCGCCACATCGTGCGCGACCAGGGCGACCTGGCCGAAGACGACCGCCATGACGGCGGCCACCGTCAGCGTCCACCACGTGTCGCCGAGCGCGACGAAGGCGATCCACCCGCCGGCGTAGAACGCGGCCACGACGGTGATCCGGAGTGCGTAGTAGCCGGGGCGACGCGCCAGCAGCCCGGCCTCCGTGATCTTTCTCGACAACCGGGCGAAGTCACTGCCGCGGCTCTCCGGGGGTGGACGGCGGTCCGTGCTGATGGTCATAGCGGTGACTCTCTGCGATGAGGGCAGGCAGGGTTCCCTCACAGGAAGGTCTCACACGGGGTGCTGGACAGGCCCATTGACAGGCCCGTCATTGGCCTAATGGGCGTGCCGAAACGCCGGTTGCGTGAAGCTGACTCCGACTCCGGCAGCGAGGAAGGGACGCGACGTGTCTGACGGCAGGCGGAAGTCATCGGACACCGAGGTGGACCGCTCGGAGGGGTTCGGTGAGCGGCTGCTGGGTGTTCTGCTCGACCGTGCGCACGAAATGCCGCCTTCGTTGATCGCCCCGCTCATCGCGGAAGAAGTGGCGGCGATCGGCGGACGTGACGTCTCCATCCTGCTGCAGGACTACGAACAGCTGCTTCTGGTGCCGTTGCCCGGCCGGCTGGGTCAACGCCGGCCACCCGGCACCGCTGCTCATCCGAGGCCATGCCGTGGCCGACCGGCTGGAGAGCCCCACCACCCTGCCGGTCGGTTTCGGCGGTCACCAACCGGTCGTGACGGAGCGGACTCTGCGACGAGGGGACCGCGTGCTGTGCTTCACCGACGGTCTGATCGAGGAGCACCGCGCAGGAGGGGAGCAGTTCGGTGAGGAGCAACTCGTCGACTGCACCGACCGCGTGGCGAGTGAGCACGTCTCAGTACGAGCGGTGGTGCGTGCGCTCTCCCACGCCCTGAAACACGACCGCGGCGGTGTCACCAGCGATGACGCGACCATCTTCCTCATCGAGTGGCGTGGCGGCAGCAGCGACCACCTCGCCTTCTTCGGATGAGTTGACCACCGTGCGCGCCGTCACCGGCCGCTACTTCGTGGCCCCCCGGGCGAAGCCGTTGTAGATGTACCGCTGGAGGAACAGGAAGATCACCAAGGTCGGCACGATGACGAGAACCGCCCCTGCGGAGATGTACTCCCAGTGCGCACCGAACGGTCCCTTGAACCGGAACAGGGCCGTCGACATGGTTCCGAGATCCTCCTTGGGCATGTAGAGGAAAGGGATGTAGAAGTCGTTGTACGTGGTGATGCCCTTGATGATGACCACGGTCGCGATGGCCGGCTTCAGCAGCGGAAAGATGATCTTCCGGTAGATGGTGAAGGAATTGGCGCCGTCGATGCGCGCCGCCTCGTCGAGGGACCGGGGGATGCCGCGAACGAACTGCAGGAAGATGTAGATGGCCACGATGTCGGTGCCCATGTACAGCAGGATCGGGGCCCAGCGCGTGTTGAACAGCCCGAAGCTGTTGACGACCTGGAAGGTGGCGACCTGCGTCGTCACGGCCGGCACCAGCGTGGCCATCAGAAACAGGGCCACGACGAGCTTCTTGAGGCGGAACTCGAAGCGGTCGATGGCGTACGCGGTCATCGAGCCGATGATCACGGTGCCGGTGATGGAGAACAGCAGGATGAAGGCCGTGTTGCCGAAGGCCTTCAGCAGGTGGCCGTCGTTGAAGGCCGTGGCGTAGTTGGAGAAGTTGAGCCAGTCGTCCGGCAGGGCCAGGGCGCCCTGGCCGTCGGAGATCTCCCCGTAGGACTTCAGCGAGGTCAGGAAGACCACGACGAGCGGCAGCAGCACCACGAGAGAGGCGACGACCAGCGACACGTACGTCAGGGTGGTGCCGATACGGGGTCGGCGGCGCGCTCGTTCCTGCGGGCGGGCGGGGGCGGTGAGGGTCATACGAGATCCACCTTCTCGTCGGGCACGAGGCGACGCTGGATCCAGGTGATCACCAGGATGATCGCCAGCAGCACCACGGCGCAGGCCGAGGCCAGGCCGGTCTTGTTGAACTGGAAGGCGTACTTCACCGTCTGGATGACGAACGTCGAGGTCTCCGTCGCCCCGCCGGTCATGATGTACGGGATTTCGAACACGGAGAGGGAGCCCGAGATCGCCAGGATGACGCTGAGGCTCAGCACCGGGCGGATGCTCGGCGCGATGATGTGCCGGAACTGCTGCCACCGGGTCGCGCCGTCGAGCTGGGCGGCCTCGTAGAGCTCGCCGGAGATGGACTGGATCGCGCCGAGGAACAGCACGAAGTTCAGGCCGGTGTAGCGCCACACGGACACGCCGGCCATGGATGTGTTGGCGGACTCCGGAGTGCCCAGCCAGGCGTGGTCGGTGTCGGCGCCGAACCAGGACAGGACCGAGTCGAGGGTGCCGCCGTCCTGGAAGAAGTACAGGAAGACGAAGCCGATCGCGACCCCGTTGATCAGGTACGGGAAGAACAGGATGCCCTTGAACAGGTTCCTGAAGCGCAGGTCGAAGCTGAGGACGGTGGCGAAGTACAGGGCGATGACGATCTGTACGACGGACGCCGCCAGGTAGTAGAAGCTCACCGCGAACACCCGGAGCAGTTCGGGACGGGTGAAGATCTCGGTGTAGTTCTCCGTCCCGACGTAGTTGCGGTCGGGGCTGACGCCGTCCCAGTCGGTGAAGCTGTAGTAGAGCATGTTGCCCACCGGCACGTAGGTGAACGTGATCAGCAGGGCGAGCGGGGCCAGCAGGAACAGCCACGGCGTGATCGTGCGCATCGGCCGGTCGCGCCACGAGGCGCCGGCCCGGGCGCGGTGCCGGGAGCGTTGCTTGCCGGTCCCACCCGGATCGGTGACCTGGGCGGGTGGGGAAGCGGTGGAAGCGGTTCGGGTCATCGCGGAGCCAGGGCCTTTCGTCGTCCGCTGAGGGCACTGGGCCGCCGGGCCCCGCTCGCCGACGTGGCCGGGCGGGCGGGGGACCGGCGGGTGCTGGGTCAGGCGGTGCCGGGTTCAGGAGCCGACGGTCTGCCTGGCCTCGGACCAGCGCTTGTTCAGGTCCTCGAAGTAGCCCTCGAGTGATCCGTCGACGGCGCCGCGGGCGATGTCGATGAGCTTCTTGCGGTAGTCGGGCTTGTTGAGTCCGATCTCGGAGGCGTTGTCGATGGCGTTGACCTCGGCCGTCTTCGCCTCGGAGCGTTCAATCAACGTGACATCGTTGTCACCATAGTCCTTGAGTGTCGCCGGCATCCCCTCGGACTTCAGGGCGGAGACGCCGCCCTCCTCGGTCGCGTAGCCGGACTTCTCGGTGAACCAGTCGATCCACGCCCGGGCGGCCTCCTTGTGGTCGGAGTGGATGTTGACGGCCTGCTGGTAGTCGGAGACCAGGGTGGCGCAGAAATGGCCGTCCTTCTGGGACGGGACCGGCATGAAGCCGATGTCGTCGGGATTCTGCCCGGCACTCTCGGCGGCGTCCCGCATCTGGTTGATCGCCCAGGAACCGAGCATCATGCTGCCCACCTTGCCCTTGGCCAGGAGGGTCTTGGAGCTCTCCCAGTTGGTGGTGGCCGGGTCCTTCTCCGACAGCTTCTGGTGGACGATGTCGTAGAGCAGGGTGTCGAGGACGTTGAGGTCGTTGCCCTCGGCCCAGGGCTTGTCCATCGCGGCCAGTTTGTCGGACGCCAGGGTGTCGCAGCTGATCGAGCCGACGCCGTTGGTCCAAGGGCTCTCGAGCGGCCAGCCGTCCTTGAAGTTGGTGTAGTACGGGGTCGCACCGGTCTCGTCCTTGACGGCCTTGAGGTCGTCGAGGAACTGCCCGGTCGTCGTCGGCCAGTCGGTGATCCCGGCCTTCTTCCACAGCGCCTTGTTGTAGACCAGGCCGTTGGCGGTTCCGAAGGTGGCGATGCCGTACGTATTGCCGGCGACGTCGGTCTTGCCGGTGAAGCGGTAGGTGGACTTCATCGACGAGGTGTCGCCGAGCGGCGCGAAGAACGTGGGGTAGTCGCCCTTGGCGACCGCCGACGGGATCAGCAGGACGTCGCCGTAGTCCTCCGTGTTCATACGGATCTTCACCTCGCCCTCGTAGTCGGTGAGCCCCTCGAACTCGACCTTCACCTCGGGGTAGGTCTTGTTGAACTCGGCGGCGTACTTCGTCATCGTCCCGTCCTCGACCAGGTCGGTGCGATTGGTCAGCACGGTGATGTCCCCCGAGACGTCCTCCGGGTTCGCCGGCGCGGTGGCGGTCTCGTCGGCGTTCGGGCTCCCCCCTCCGCTGCACCCCGCGACGGTCAGCATCGCGGTGGCCAGCAGAGCGACGCTCAGCGTCCTCTTCCCCATGTGCCCAGCTCCTTTCCAAGGATTGCGCGGCTTACGGCTCGGGCTCCGGTGGTGGCTGACGGCGACTATGTCAGTCGGTCGTGAACCGGTAAAGCTGCCCAATCCTTCGCGATACTCAATCGTTACCTGAGGTGAGAGGTGAGATAGAAGAACCCATGTGCCAACTGCGCCTACGAAAGGACTTCGGTCGAGCAGAGAGGGCTAGACCGGTTTACTTCTCCGGGTTAGGTTGAGCCGCGTTGCCTACGACCACGGGCCCGTCCCGCCGAAGGAGCCGTACATGAAGGAAGTCGTCCCGCTCGCCGAGGACTGGAGCCTGAGCCACAGCGAGAACCTGCTGCCCGCCCAGGTTCCCGGCTGCGTCCACACCGATCTGCTCACGGCCGGCCTGATCCCGGACCCCTTCCTCGGCGTCAACGAACCCGACGTGGCCTGGGTCGGACAGCGGGCCTGGACCTACGTCCGCGACCTGCGGGCCACCGACACCGCAGAGGAGGGACACGAGCGGACCGACCTGGTCTTCGACGGCCTGGACACCGCCGCGACCATCACCCTGGACGGGCGGGAACTGGGCCATACCCGGAACATGCACCGGCGCCACCGTTTCGACGTCACCGGTCACCACGGGCTCCTGGAGGTGCACTTCGCCTCCGCCTACGACGAGGCGGCCTCGGTGCGGGCACTGACGGGGGAGCGCCCCAACGTCTACCCGGAGCCGTTCCAGTACATCCGCAAGATGGCGTCCAGCTTCGGCTGGGACTGGGGTCCGACCCTGGTGACCGCCGGCATATGGCGTCCGGCGCGGCTGGAGCGGTGGTCGACGGCCCGGCTGGCCGACGTACGCCCCCTGGTGACGGTCGACGACGGCACGGGCCGCGTCGAGGTACGTGTCGAGGTCGAGCGGACCGCGCAGGGGACGGCCCACCCACTCGCCGTACGTGCCACCGTCGAGGGTGCTCTCGTCGAGGGCGGACTCGTCGAGGCGCGCGGCGTGGTGGAGGGTACGCACGCCGTGCTGACGCTGGAGGTGCCCGACGTCTGCCTGTGGTGGCCCCGCGGCTACGGCGACCAACCTCTCTACGACCTGGAACTCGTGCTCGTCGAGGGAGCCGACGAAGCCGACGAAGCGCGGCCCCTGGACTCCTGGCACCGGCGGATCGGCTTCCGGAGCGTGGAACTGGACCGCTCGGCGGACGAGCACGGCACCGGGTTCACCCTCGTCGTCAACGGCGAGCGGATCTTCGCGCGCGGGGTCAACTGGATCCCCGACGACGTGTTCCCCTCCCGGATCACCCCGGAGCGCTACCGCACCCGACTGCGCCAGACGGCCGAGGCGGGCGTGGACCTGGTCAGGATCTGGGGCGGCGGCATCTACGAGGACGACGCCTTCTACGACGCCTGTGACGAGTTGGGCCTCATGGTCTGGCAGGACTTCCTCTTCGCCTGCGCCGCCTACCCCGAGGAGCAGCCGCTGCGCGGCGAGGTCGATGCCGAGGCCCGCGACAACGTTGTCCGGCTCATGCCGCACCCCTCGCTCCTGCTGTGGAACGGCAACAACGAGAACCTCTGGGGTTTCCGCGACTGGGCCTGGGAGCCCGAGCTGCGCGGCGACTCCTGGGGCGGCGGCTACTACCTGGACCTGCTCCCCAGGATCGTCGCCGAACTCGACCCCACCCGCCCCTATGCCGCAGGCAGCCCCTGGTCCGGCTCCTGGGACCACCACCCCAACGACCCGGCCCACGGCACCCACCACTCCTGGGAGGTCTGGAACCGCCGGGACTACGCCGAGTACCGCGACTCGGTGCCGCGCTTCGTGGCGGAGTTCGGCTGGCAGGCGCCGCCCGCGATGGCGACCCTGCGGCGCGCACTGCCCGGCGAACGACTCGCGCCGAACTCTCCCGGCATGCTGCACCACCAGAAGGCCGAGGACGGCAACGGCAAGCTGAACCGGGGCGTGGAACGCCACTTCGCCCTGCCCGCGGACGACTTCGACCGCTGGCACTACCTCACCCAGGTCGTGCAGGCCCGCGCGATCGCCACCGGGATCGAACACTGGCGCTCGCACTGGCCCGTGTGCGCGGGCACCGTCGTCTGGCAGATCAACGACTGCTGGCCGGTCAGCTCCTGGTCGGCCATCGACGGCGACGGCCGGCTCAAGCCCCTTTACCACGAGCTGCGCCGGGTCTACGCGGACCGGCTTCTCACGCTCCAGCCGGGCGACGGCGACGGCGGCGATGAGGGGGGCGACAACGACCCCGTGCTCGCCGTCGTCAACCAGTCCGCCGAGCCCTGGCAGGCGCGCGTGACCCTGCGCCGGCTGCGGGCGGACGGCACCGGGGTGGCCGAGCACGTGCTCGACGTGACCGTCGCCGCCCGCTCGGTGCACCGGCAGACAGTGCCGCAGGGTCTGGCCCCCGCCCCCCGTTGCGCCAAGGAATTCCTCGTCGCCGACAGCGAGGGGCTGCGGAGCGTGCACTTCCCCGTCACGGACCGGGAGTTCGCCTACCCGGCCCCGCGGTACGACGTGGCCGTGGAATCCCCGATGGGTACCGGGACGGGTAGTGTCGAGGTCGTGGTAACCGCACACACCCTCGTACGTGACCTTCTCCTGCAGGCCGACCGCCTCGGACCGGACGCGGTCTGCGACACCGGACTGCGCACCCTGCTCCCCGGCGAACAGCTTCGCCTGCGGGTCGCGGGCGCGGCCGAGACCGGGGCCAACGCCGTACGAGCGGCACTGTTCTGCGTGGAACCGGCGTGAGCACACCGTCCGTACGCGTCACCATCAAGGACGTCGCCGCAGCCGCCGGCGTGTCCAAGGGCGCCGTGTCCCTGGCCTTCAACGACAAGCCCGGGGTCTCCGACGCCACCCGGGAGCGGATCTTCGCGGCGGCCCGGCAACTGGGCTGGGCCCCCAACTCCTCGGCCCGCAGCCTCTCGCGCCAGTCCGTCGACACCGTGGGGCTGGCGATCTGCCGGCCGGCCCGGCTGCTGGGCCTGGAGCCGTTCTACATGGAGTTCGTCTCCGGCATCGAGAGCGTGCTGGCCGAGCGCGACTGCTCGTTGCTGCTGCGCCTGGTCGGCTCGCTGGAGGAGGAGATCGGGCTGCAGGAACGCTGGTGGCGGGAGCGGCAGGTGGGGGGCTCGATCCTGGTCGACTTCCATCAGGAGGACCCGCGGATCGGCCCGCTGCGGAAGATCGGCCTCCCGGCCGTGGCGGTCGGACATCCGTCCCTCACCGGGGGATTCCCGTCGGTGTGGACCGACGACGCGGCCGCCGTCGCCGAGGCCGTGCGCTACCTGGCGGTGCTGGGGCACCGGCGCATCGCACACGTGGGCGGCCCCCGGGGGCTGGGGCACAGCGCCATCCGGACGACCGCGTTCGAACAGACCATGAGCGAACTCGGCCTCGACTGCGGCCCGCACGTGGAGACGGGATTCTCGGGCGAGGACGGTGCGCGCGCCACCCGCTCCCTGCTGCTGTCCGCCGAGCGGCCCACGGCGATCCTCTACGACAACGACATCATGGCGGTCGCCGGACTCGGTGTGGCCGCCGAGATGGGGGTCTCCGTGCCGGACGACCTGTCGCTGCTGGCGTGGGACGACTCCCAGTTGTGCCGGCTGACGCATCCGACGCTGTCGGCGATGAGCCACGACGTGCACGGCTTCGGTGCGCAGGTCGCGAGGGTGCTCTTCGAGGTACTGGCGGGTAAGGACGTGACGTCCCAGCCGGTCGCGACGCCGTCACTGGTACCGCGGGCGTCGACGGCCTCACCTCGTTCGTAGCGGCGGCGGAACGGACGAACGGAAGGACAAGAAGGGGCGCGGCGTCATGCCGCGCTCCTTCACGGTGTGGCCGGATCCCGAGAGCGAGAGCGAGAGCGAGGGCGCCGTTTTCAAGGCCCACGGAGCCCTGTGCGCCGACTGCTCGGCCCCGCGGGCTCAGCCGGTGAATTCGTTGACACCGAGGGCGAAGTCCCAGTGGCCGACCCCCTTGCCGGCGAGGCCCACCGTGACCAGGCCCATGCCTTCCAGCCAGGGCGCCATCTTCAGGCCGCCGACGTCCAGCGGGCGCAGCCCGAGGCTCTCGACGAATGCCGCCACGCCCGCCTTGGCCTGCGCACTGTCGCCGGCGATGAAGACGTCGGGCCGGCCCTTCTCCAGGACATTGCGGAAGACGGTGTTGAACGCCTTCACCACGTCGGTGCCGGCCGGGGCCACCTTGGCGACTTCCTGCGCGATCGAGGTCTCCTCACTGTGGGCCAGCCCGTCGAACGTGGCGTTGAACGGGTTGCTGATGTCGACGACGACCTTGCCCGCGAGGGCGTCTCCGTACTCGGCGACGACCGGAACGACACCGTCGTACAACAGGGCCGTGATGACGATGTCCCCGGCCGGGACGGCGCCCCACCGGCCCGTCGTCGCGCCGCCGCCCAGAGTCTTGGCCAGGTCGTCGGCCTTGGACTGATCGCGTCCCATGACCTCGACGCTGTTGCCGCCCGTCAGCGCGAGTGTGCCGATGGTACGGGCCATGTTCCCCGTGCCGATGAGGGTGATGCTGCCCATGAGTGTGCTCTCTTCCTGTTCTCGAGGTGTCGTGCCCGCGGCATTCCTGGTGTGTGGTTCAGATGGCGGTGGTGCCGCCGTCGGAGACCAGTTCCAGGCCGTTGACGTAGCTGGAGTCGTCGGAGGCGAGGAACAGGGCGACGGTGGCGATTTCTTCGGGGCGGCCCATCTTTCCGCGGGGGATGAGGGACTCGAATTCCGCCTTGGTCGCCTCGTCGAACAGTTCTTCCTGTTTGGCGGTGGCGACCTGGCCGGGGGTCAGGACGTTGACCCGGATCCTGCGGTCGCGCAGTTCGTTGAGCCAGACGCGGGCCCAGGCCTGCTGGACGGCCTTGCTTCCCGCGTAGAGGCTCCAGCCGGGGAAGGCGCCGAGGGAGGCGTTGGATCCGGTCATGAGGATCGAGCCGTTGTCGTTGAGCAGCGGCAGTGCCTTCTGCACGGTGAACAGGGTGCCGCGCGCGTTGAGCGAGAAGGCGCGGTGGAACTGCTCCTCGGTGATCTCGCCGAGGACGCCGGGTTCGCCCATTCCGGCGCTGGCCCACAGCACGTCGATCGAGCCCTTTTCCCGCTTGACGGTGTCGTACAAGCGGTCCAGGTCGTCCAGTTCGGCCGCGTCACCCTGGACGGCGGTGACGTTGCGGCCGATCAGCTTGACGGCGTCGTCCAGTGCTTCCTGCCGCCGGGCCTGGATGAAGACGTGCGCTCCTTCCTCGACGAACAGTTTGGCGCCGGCCAGTGCCATGCCGGTGGATCCGCCGGTGATCACCGCTACCTTGCCATCGAGCTTTCCCATGATCACTCCATTGGATAGAACGGGTATCCGAAACAGTTCGATTCTTACGTACACCGGACTGTGTATGTAACGTACCCGGCGGCCGACCGGAGTGCAAGCTACGTACACCGATCGGTACCAATCCCGCCGCGGGCGTGCACGGTCCAGGCGTATGTAGACCGATCTGTACCGAACGGTCTACAGTGGAGGCATGACGGAGTTGGAGAAGGGTCCCCTGGGTCGGCGCCGCGGCAGGGGCGCACGCGAGCGCATCCTCAGCGCGTCACAGCAGCTGTTCCGTGATCAGGGCATCAACCGCACCGGCATGGACCAGCTCTGCGCCGTGGCTCAGGTGTCCAAGCGCACGGCATACCAGCACTTCGCCGGCAAGGACGAACTCGTCGCCGAATACCTGCGCCGATTCGATCCCGACGTCATGCCCGGAGTGTTCGACCGGACCGACCTCACACCCCGCGAGCGACTCCTCGCCGCCTTCGAGATACCCGCGTCCACGCCCCTGTGCCCGTACATCGCGGCGGCCGTCGAACTCCACGACCCCCAACACCCCGCATCCCAGTACGCACGCGACTACAAGACCGCCATCGCCGCGCGGCTCACCGAGACCGCCCGCGAAGCCGGCGCCACCAACCCCGAACAGCTCGGCGAGCAACTGGCGCTGCTCATCGACGGCGCCTCGGCCCGCACCCGAGTCCTCAACAGCGAATCCTTCCCCGCCGCCGCAGCCATCGCCGCCGTCCTCATCGACAACGCCATCCCCGCGTCATCTCCTCGGCAGCCCGGCGACGACCGCGGAACTACCGGGCCCGCTCCCGTTCCGGTGGGAGGCCAGTGACGGCCCGATCACGCCTCGTCGGCCGGAAGACGGCGTCGAGTCCGGCGCGGCCGGAGCGGTAGCTGCCGGGACTCGGGTCGGAGAGCGGGAACCCCGACCGCAGCAGCTCCGTCGCCGACATCGAGGCCAAGGGCGCCAACACCGGTCGCGTCCGAGGTCGCTCTACTTGAACCAGGTCAGGCACCCGTCGAGGTCGACGCTGGGTCGGCCCGCTTCCACGGTGCCGTCTGGTCGCACCACCGGCCGCCCGTGTTCCAGAGCATCCGCGAGCGCGGAAACCCAGTCCTGCAACGGCCACGGCTCGTCGCAGAGCGGCTCATGACCTGTTTCGACACCCCACGTCCCCACAGACGCGGTAGCGGCCTCCACGTACAAGCCAAACGCGTAATCGTCCGGAGAGTCCGCGGCGAAAGGAAGCGCGCCGACCTCCCGCTCCCATTCCTGAGTGTGGATCAGGTACTGCTCACGCAGTTTCTCCAGCGGAAACCACCAGAACTCGCCCGGGAAGAAATCCGGTGCGTATCCCTCTTCCTGCCCGTCATGAAGCCGATACCACTGGCGCAGCACCGCAGGGACGCGCACGCCTATGACGTGTTCGGTCTGGTCGATCTCCTCGTGTGTCGCCGCCGGCCGCAGGGAGCCGAGCGTGCCAGGGGCGTTCTGCGTCAGCCACTCCTCGACCTTGCCCCACGCCTGACGTAGACGTTGCATGTTCTCGGTCATGACCGGCAGCGTATTCGTGCCCACCGGCGGGGCAGCGCCACGCATCGCTGACCGCGGCCGACCGGCAGGGTGGCGCCCCGCCCAGGGACTCCAGGGCGGGGCGTTCGGTCGTACGGGCGTGTCAGGCGTTGTTCGTGTACGTGAGGAAGTGGGTCCAGGCCGCCGAGGAGACGGCGAGCTGGTCTCCCTGCCGCACCTTCGAGTCGCGGACGTGGACCGTCTCGGGGCAGGACGCCACCTCGACGCAGTCGCCTTGACTGCCGCTGCTGTAGCTGGACTTGTGCCACGTCATCGCGACTTCGACGCAGTCGCCGTCGCTACCGCTGCTGTAGCTGCTCTTGAACCAGGTCAGGTCGGGTGAGCTCATAGCGATCCTCGCATTCGCTTCAACAGGCCCTTGGAATCCTCGGGGTTAAGGGGTCGGGTAGCCGGACCACGTTGCCGTGATCCGGCCCCCTCAGAACCGGACGTGCGCCTTTCAACGCATCCGGCTCAAGCAAGCCGCGAGGGCTTCGC
>NZ_JAGMUO010000042.1 GCF_019049325.1 Streptomyces sp. AC512_CC834
TAGCCTCGATCTTGCGTGACGGGTCGCCGACGGAGTCGGTGGCCCGTTTTCGTGCCGTGAGCTGAGGTTGTGCAGGCTGAGGGCCCGAGTGTCGTCTCGGGTGGACGCCGGGTTCCACTGGCCCGGCTGGAGGGTTCTCTCGTAGGGACGGGTGAAACCGCTGGTCAGCCGGGGTTCGGCAGGGCGGTGAGCCGGTTGAGGGCGGCGGTGATGCGGCTTGTCCAGGGCCAGTGCCGGGCCAGGCGGAGGATCCGTCGGCGACCGGTAGTGACGAGCTGTCCGGCCGCGCTGAACAGCCGGAGCCGCAGACGGCGGGGTTCCCAGAGGCGGGCCTGGCCGGTCAGGGCGAGCATCGGCATCCAGGCCAGCAGGTCGAGAGCGATCTGCACGATTTCCAGCCAGACCCTGTTCTGGGCGGTGTGGTGCAGAGGAAGATTCCGCAGGCCGGTGGCCCGGGCGGCCCGGATGCGGTCCTCGGCCCTCGCTCGCAGCCGGTGACGGAGCTCGAGTTCGGCGATCGGCTGGCCGACGGTGTTGGTGGCGAAACAGGTCAGCCGCATGCCGTCCGTATCCGTGAGTCGCAACTGGGCCCCGGGGTGCGGTCGCTCCTTGCGGACGATCAGCCGCATGCCCTTGGGCCAGCCGTGAAGGACGTCGCCGGTGAGTTCGGCGACCCAGGCGCCGTCGCGGATCTCGCCGTCCGCCTCGACGGCCGGCGTCCAGGCCGAGGCGGGAACCTGCAGCACATGCTGGTGGATCGCGTCGGTGATCACCATGCCGACCGAGTAGGACAGCCACCGCCCCCGCCGGGCGAGCCAGGCGACGAAGTCGTGGGTGCCGCCCGCAGAGTCGGTGCGGATCAGGGTCTGACGTCCGCGCCGGTATTTCTTCGGCAGTTGAGCCAGGGCCAGTTGGGCGGTGGTGATGTGGTCGGTGGCGGTGTTCGAGCCCGCGTTCCCGGGCCTGAGCAGGGCTGCCACCGGCTCTCCGGTGCCCCCCGACCCGTGATCGACGAACCCCATCAGCGGGTGGTGGCCGTAGGTCCGCTTCCAGGTCGGGGCCGCGTCCTCCTTGTCGGAGTGCGCGATCACCAGCACTCCGTCGAGATCGACGGTCACCGTCCCGTCGGCATCGGGCGCTTCCCGGTCGGCCAACCGCCATACCTTTCTGCGGACTTCGGCGCGCGCGGAACGGATGGCCTGCAGAGCTCGGTCGCCGGAAGAGGCAAGGGCGTCGATCAGGCGGGAGACTGTCGGGTCGGAGGCGACCGGACCGAACACGGCCGGCTCGGCCCGCAGCATGCCGACATCCGCCAGGCAGTCCCCGCCCAGCGCGACCGCCAGGACCATGTCCAGCAGGATCTTCCCCGGATCATGGACCGCCCGCGGCTTCCGCCACGGCGTCAGCGCCGCGGATATCGCGGTGTCCAAGCCGGCCTTGCGGACGGTCTCGACCAGCAGCACGCCCCCAGCCTGCGAGACCACCGCCCGGCCACCGCCCTCGATGCGGACACGCGGGTACGACCCGATACGCTTCTTCACCTGGAGAGTGCTTCTTTCCATGCAGCTGACAGGACCCTCGACAAGTCCCATCGTTGCAGGTCAGGAGCACTCTCCGCTTATTTGATCAAGCCTCGGACAACTCCACCTCGTGAAAGCGCGAGG
>NZ_JAGMUO010000043.1 GCF_019049325.1 Streptomyces sp. AC512_CC834
ATCGAGGCTAGCGCCCCGCGCAGCCACGACCACCGTCGACCTTCCCGACAGCAGAGGACAACAACACCACCATGATCAACTTAAGCTAAGTGGCATTGCTTCTTGAGGCGAGGGTGGGAGTAGGTTGCTGCACGTTCTCGCGAGTTCCACGGAAAGCTGGCTACGGCGGCGGTGAGTCACTCAGGGCGGACTGGAATTCTGATGTTGAGGAACAGGTGAACCTCGCTAGTCTGCTGCTTGTTGGCGATGTCCGGGGTGGCGCCTCCCGCTACTGAAATTCAATTCGTGATGTCGGTCGGATCGTGGTGTCGTGCAGATTGGAAACCGCTGGGCGCTGGCCATCCGGGATCAAGAGCGTGGCTGCAGCCAGTGACGCGCGGCGGCCAGTGTCACCTCGATGTCGTCGCTCCATGAACAGACTTCTAGCCACGCCAAGTAGCCGCCCTGCGTGAAGGCCAGGACCTCGCCGGGGCACTCACCGGCCTCGGTGACGAGCTGCGCTTCGGCCGCCACGACAGTGCCGGGGCCGGTGGGCGCGGGCTCGACCTTGCTGGTGTCGAGTTCGAAGTAGGCGGTACCGCACCCGCATGTGCAGCGAGCTCGCACGCTGAGGTGCGGAACCTGCCGTCGGAGCGCGGCATAAACCGGACTGTCCGTGTTCAGGACTGCCGCAAACACGTCGGCTACGTCGGCAGGCAGGCTCCCGGTCATCCCGTCACCGTATCTGAGCAGGGGCTTTTGGCTCCGACCGTGCCTGACCCATTGCCGTTCGGCCGGCCGGTGTGTTCACGCGTTCAGGTCTAAGGGCTGTCCCGTAACTGCTGGCCACGGGTGACATGATCTTGGTGTGTCTGCTGTGATCACGGCGTCGGAGCCGTCATGGATAGCCCCCTTCTCCGGGTTGAGCCCGCGTCAGTTCAGCAAGCTGATCACGGCACTGCGCCGGGAAGGCGCCGACCCGGTCCGCAAGGGCCGGCCGTGGAGCCTGCCTCTTGAGGATCGGGTCCTGCTGGTCGCCGCGTACTGGCGGACCAACCTGACCATGCGGCAGCTCGCCCCGCTTTTCGGAGTCTCCAAGTCCGCGGCCGACCGCATCATCGACCACCTCGGGCCGTCGCTCGCCCTCCAGCAGCGCAAGCGCTTCGGAAAGGACACCGTGCTGATCGTCGACGGCACCCTGGTCCCCACCCGCGACCACACCGTCGCCGAGCAGTCGAAGAACTACCGGTACTCCACCAACCACCAGGTCGTCATCGACGCCGACACCCGGCTCGTCGTCGCCGTCGGCCGGCCACTGCCCGGCAACCGCAACGACTGCAAGGCGTGGGAGCTGTCCGGAGCGAAGGCGGCCGTCGGCAGGACCACCGTGATCGCGGACGGCGGCTACCGGGGCACCGGCCTGGTCATCCCGCACCGCCGCGAACCCGGCCAGGTCGCACTCCCGGGCTGGAAAGAGGAACACAACACCTCCCACCGCATAGTCCGCGCCCGCGTCGAGCACGCCTTCGCCCGAATGAAGACCTACAAGATCCTCCGCGACTGCCGCCTCAAAGGCGACGGCGTCCACCAGGCCATGCTTGGCATCGCCCGGCTGCACAATCTCACCCTCGCCGGGTGAGCAGGAGCCCAGCAGCTCATCCAGCCCGTCGTAGATCATTTACGGGACAGCCCTTAGGTTGGTGCTGGCGAGGCAGCCGTCGATGACTTCCGGTCGGTACTGCAGCATCTTGAGCTTACGCTTCCCGGCGCGGGTGATCTGGCCCGCAGCACGAGATCGACGCGGGCACGCGGCCGGGGACGACGACGGACGAATCGGCCCAGCTCAAGGCAATGAAAAAGGAGATCGCCGAGCTGAAGCGGGCGAACGAGACCCTGAAGGCGGCGGCGAGTTTCTTCGCGGCCGAGCTCGACCCGGCTGGGCTCCAGGATGTGGAGGTCCGCCGTGGAGATGATGCGGTCGTAACGGTGGGAGGGTCCAGTAGCCCTGTGCGCCGTCGCCGACGGCTGCGGTCGGCCGGATACCCACCGACTCGAGGTGTCGGACGGCGGTTTCGACCAGTCTGGGGTCGATGTCGATAGACACACGTGGCGGGTGATCTCTCGGGGCGCCCACTGTCGTGGCTGACTTTCTGTGGCTGAGGTTGAAGGTGCGACGGGGATCAGGCGACCCGCGACGGTGGTGCGATCGTCCGTGCTCGGTCGTACAGGTCGAGCGCCGTCGCGTTCTTCAGATGAGGGCGCAGGAGACCGAACATCGCCTGCACGCGGTCGTCGGCGCGGCCGGACTGCACCTTGGGGTAGTCGTCGAGGGTCTGGTGCCAGGTGACGCAGGCCGCTTCCAGGTGGCCGAGTTCCAACTGCCGCTCTGCCAACAGGCCACGACGGTGTACGCGTGTGCGCTGGTACACGCTCGGCCGGAGCCGGTCCGCCTGCTGCATGGCGTCGACGGCTCCGGACTTGTCACCGAGTTCGTAACGTACCTGGCTGACGTGGTAGTTGAGCGAAGAGGGGTCGTACGAGCCGAACGCCTTCCCGCGTGACTCGGCACGGTCCATGGCCGCCTCGGCCTCCCGGATGCAGCGCAGCGCACCCGTACGGTCGCCGGTCTGCGCGGCGGCGTGTGCCTGCTGGCCGACGAGGAAGGCCAGCATCCGGGGGCCGGCCTTCGGGGAGGCGGCGGCAGCGGCGTCGGCCAGTTCCATGGCCTTCGCCCCGTGGCGGAGGTCGACCGCCTGGACGCTCATGCCCCGCAAGGTGGTGCAGTACGTCAGGTGGTCCTCGGCCGCGCCCGCCAGCTCCAGGGCCTTGACGTAGTAGCGCTGCGCGAGACCGTGCAGACCTTCGTCCACGGCCATGTAGCCGGTCAGGTAGAGCAGGTCCGAGGCGGCGGACAGCATCGCCTTGCGTACGTTCTCGGGTGCGTCGGCGCGCAGGTAGGAGGCCACGGTGTTGACCATGAACGAGGCTGCCATGGGGCGTGCGTGACGACCGCCGAACTCGTCGTCCAGTTCCGAAACCCGCTCGGTCATGGCGATGACCATGTCCACTTCGTTCATACCGATGCGACTTGTGCGGCCGGACTGAATGGCATCGGCCCGCCCGACCACATCCGGCCAGCCGGGAATGGTGACGGCGACGGAGAACAGGCCGGCACCCAGGACGCTGCGGCGGGACGGGTCCATATCCAGCCTCCCCAGGTCGATCACCCCTTCCACGGTATCCGCAGCCGTGGAGGAGCGATCGCGTGGAACGGGCAGTCCGGCCTCGGCATGGGTGACGGGGCGGCCGAGGCGGCGGGAGAGAGCTTCGAGGATGCATCCGCGCACCGCACCCCGAGGGACGGTGCCGCCCAGCCAGTGGCTCACCGCCGACTCGTCGTAACGAAGAGGGATCCCGGTCTCTGTACCGACGCGGTTCACCGCCCGTGCGAACTGGCGGTGAGTCCAGCGGCTCTCGGCGAGCAGGCGCCCGAGCGCCACGTTCGATTCACGCTCGGCCATGCTCTCAACTCCCCTTGACCTTGCGAACTTTCAAGGCTTTCAAGTCCTGACGCTGCGGCAACGGTACCGCTGAGCGTGGCCGTGCGGTTGCGTAGAGACAGCAGGCAACGGCGAGTCCTCGCCGCAGCAGTCGTCTGAAGGGCTGAGGGATGAGAAGCGAAGCACGGGCCCGTCTGGCTCGGATGACCGAGGAGCATGGCATGGACGGGGTGTTGAGGATCGACACCTACCAGGGCGCGGACCTGCCGCCGGGTTCGAACCGGTTCTCGCCGTGTCTCTGCCCGCAGCACGGCGGTGCCACGCCCGAGTACGGCGCGGAGATGCTGAGCGCCGCAGTGCGCGAGGCCAACCAGCGCAGCCGCGGAGAGCGGCTGTGAACCGGTTAGCCGCAGCCGTCAGCCGCTACGTCGGACCACTCCTGATCACCACCATCTCGGGATCGGTCAGTTTCGTCCTGGGCGTCGCCGCCGCGTCCACCCCCACCTGACTCCTCCCCGTCACGCATCCAGGCTCTCCACCTGTGATGAGGGAGCGCCCGCCGTCGGAAGCGGTGGGCACCCCGTCCGGCTGCCTTCTTCGCACCGCCGAGTTGCCGATCGGCGTCTCCGCGGGCCTTCTCGAGGAGGCAGGGGGCGCGTGGTGGCCAGGCCAACTCCCTGTCCGTATCCCGGCCACCCTGTTCCTGCTCCAGCCCCGGGCTTCGCCTGTGAACTGGCGACGGCCCGGGGCAACGAGGTGGATCAGCCGCGCAACCTGGCGAAGTCGGTGACGGTGGAGTGAGCGGGCTTCAGGGCGTCGACGAAGGTGGCGAATGTGGTGGGCGGGAGGGTGAGGACTGCTCCCGCCGCGACCTTTGAGTCACGTATGAAGACGTGGTCGGGACAGGGCGCTATCTCGACGCAGTTGTTGCCGTCGCCGCCGCCGGAGTGGGACGACTTCCGCCAGTTGCCGGGGGTGGTCACGGGGCGCCTCACCGTTTCTTCGTCAGCCTGTGGATGAAGTCACGCGAACGCTCGGGATCGAGTGACGCGGCCTCCACTCTACGGAAGAGCGTTCGATAGACGTCGAGTTGAGCCTCTGAATCGACGAACGCGGCTCCGTGCGGGGCGTCGCGCACGGCGGTGTCCAGCCTTGGTACGGCGCCGTCGGCCAGCATCATGGTGGTCCAGGTCGCACCGAAGTTGTCCAGGTCGAAGGGGATGACCCGCACGGTGATGTTGGATGCTTCCGAGAATTCCAGGACCCGGGCAAGCTGAGTTCGTGCGACGGCGCCGTCGCCGACTCTGATGCGCAGCGCCGCCTCGTGAATGAGTGCCTCGTACGGGGCGTCCCTGTCCCCTTCGAGGATCACCTTGCGCCGCATGCGGTGCTCGACACGTGACTCGAGGTCGTCATGGGGGAGTGCGGGGACCCTGGAGGAGAAGGCAGCGCGGGCGTAGTCCTCGGTCTGGAGCAGCCCGGGAATGAACATGAACTCCACGTCGCGGCGGAAGGCGGCATGGTGTTCCAGTTCGGCGATGTCCATGAAGGGCGTAGGCAGTAGTCCTCGGTACTCCTCCCACCAGCCTCGGGTTCGGTCTGTCGCCATGGCGACCAGCGCGTCGATCAACCGCTCGTCACGGCACGCGTAATCGGCCGCGAGGCGGCGCAGGCGTGCCTCGCTCACACCGGTGAGCCCGGATTCGATGTGGCTGATCTGTGTGTGCCCCACTCCGAGCAGGGCTGCGGCTTCGCGAGAGGCGAGGCCCGCGGCTTCGCGGAGTCTGCGAAGTTCGACCGCCAGGCGCATCTGGCGTGCCGTGGGTTCCCGCCGCAGGGGCATCAGTGACTCCTTGGATCAATGCGCCTGTTGACGCGACTCGTTCGGGGGCGAATTGCGCGACCCGCTTGTTTCGCATCACATCTTAGGTCTACCTTCAGTGACGCGCCGCACACTCTGCGGAATCCCGGGGCACCGGAAGCGCACCACTCCGTCCTGCCAGGACGCGCGCGGCATTGCCACCGACCCCGCACTCAACCACTCACCACCGAGCAGGAGCTGCCGCATGCCCGAAACCGACCCGTGGGAGTACTCCCTCTACATCCCGAACGACGTCCGAGCCGTCACCGTCAGCCGCCGCACCCTCCGCCTCATCCTCACGATGCACGGCCTGATCGGCATGGTCGACGTGGCGGAACTCCTCGCGACGGAGCTGGTCTCGAACGCCGTACGGCACACCAAGGGCCCGGCCGCACTGCGCGTGCGCTGGCCGGGAAACGGCGTACTGCGCATCGGCGCGTGGGACGCGGACCCGTCCCCGCCCGAGCCGCCGCTCCCGTTCGACCGGGGGCTGGACGCCGAGGAGGGACGGGGGCTGGCCCTGGTGCGCGCCTGCGCCGACGTATGGGGCTGGCAGCCGCTGGCCCGGGAGGGCAACCGAGGCAAATACATCTGGTGCGAACTCGGCTCTTCGGGGTCGGCGGCGTGAACGTTTCGTCGCCGCTCGAAAGGGTGAACGTGCCGCGATCACCCGACAATCCGGTCCTACTCCAGAAATAGATTGCGCGCATGGTCACATCCACCCACGAGACGAACTGGTCACCAAGGCAAGGAAGAACGCATGAATCCTGTTGATGACGCCTCTACCTTGAGCGTTTCGTGGCGGAAGTCCACATACAGCGACAGCGGAGCACAGTGTGTCGAGTGCGGGCTCGTCGACCGTCAGTGGATGGCCGTCCGGGACAGCAAGAATCCGACCGGCCCGGCGCTGGTCTTCGACAGTGCCGTGATGTCCGCGTTCACCGCCGCTGTGGCCCGTGGCGGGCTCCGCTCCGACGCGTAGGAGGGCGACCCGCTCAAACGACGGCTCGCTCCGACGAGTTCGGAGCGTGCCGCTTTCCTCGTGGCCCCGCCACTTCGAGTCACGACGCGGTCACGATCTCCGTCCCGACCGCGGACGCGCTCTTGCCGCCCTCACCCCCCTGGCGTACACCAGAGCGCACGGGACAGCGCCGGACGTTCGACGAGGAACGAAGAACGGGGCAGTGATGCGCACGAGCAGCACCATGCGGACTCGCAAGACCCACGGTAGAACCTTCAGCAGGACCACCCGGGCCGCCGCCACCCTCGCCGTGGGAGCGCTCGCGCTCTCGCTCACCGCGTGCGGCGGCGATGACGGCAACGGCGGTGGCGACAGCGGCGACAAGGGGGGCGGCAGCCAGGAGCCGGCGTCCTCCGTCACCCTTCCGAAGCTGGACGGCGAGAGCCTGGAGGTCGCCGCCGTCTGGACCGGTACGGAGCAGGAGAACTTCAAGAAGGTCCTCGCCGAGTTCGAGAAGCGCACCGGCGCCAAGGTGACCTTCGTGCCCGCGCAGGACCCCATCGTCAACTTCCTCGGCTCGAAGATCGCGGGCGGCGCCCCGCCGGACGTAGCGCTGCTCCCGCAGCCCGGCGCCATCAAGCAGGCCGTAGACAAGGGCTGGGCCAAGCCGCTGGGCGCCGAGGCGACCAAGGAGCTCGGCGAGAACTACTCGCAGGGCTGGCAGGACATCGGCAAGGTCGACGGCAAGCAGTACGGCGTGTACTACAAGGCCGCCAACAAGTCCCTGATCTGGTACAACGCTCAGGTCTTCGAGAACGCGGGCGCCGCCGAGCCCAAGACCTGGGACGAGCTGCTCGACACCGCCCAGATGATCTACGACTCGGGGGTCACCCCGTTCTCGGTCGGCGGCGCGGACGGCTGGACGCTCACCGACTGGTTCGAGAACGTCTACCTCTCGCAGGCGGGCCCGGAGAAGTACGACCAGCTCGCCAAGCACGAGATCAAGTGGACGGACCCTTCCGTGAAGGAGGCCCTGACCACCCTCGCGGAGATCTGGGGCAAGGACGACTACGTCGCGGGCGGCGCGTCCGGCGCGCTCCAGACGGAGTTCCCGGCCTCGGTGACGCAGACCTTCACCGGCGGCGACCAGCCCAAGGCGGGCATGGTCTACGAGGGCGACTTCGTCCAGGTCAACATCGGTGAGACGAAGGCGAAGGTCGGCACGGACGCGAAGGTGTTCCCGTTCCCGGCCGTCGGCGACACCGCGCCGGTGGTGTCCGGCGGCGACGCGGCCGTGATCCTGGACGACTCCAAGGCGGCGCAGGCGCTGGCCACCTGGCTGGCCTCGCCGGACGCGGCGGCGATCCAGGCGAAGCTCGGCGGCTTCCTCTCGCCCAACAAGAACATCGACTCCTCGGTGTATCCGAACGAAGTGCAGAAGAAGATCGCCGAGGCGCTGGTCTCGGCCGGCGACGACTTCCGCTTCGACATGTCGGACCAGGCCCCGCAGGCCTTCGGCGGCACCCCCGGCAAGGGCGAGTGGAAGGTGCTGCAGGACTTCCTCAAGAACCCGAAGGACGTCGCCGGCGCCCAGAAGAAGCTGGAGGCGGACGCGGCTGCCGCCTACGGAGGCTGACGCGATGACGTCGGCCACGGCGGCAGGGGACTCGTCCACCTCGTCGGGCCCTGCCGCCCCCAAGTCACGCAAGTCACGCAAGTCGCCCAAGAGCGTGACCGGCACCCGTAAGTCCGTGGCGGTTCTGTTCCTGCTGCCCGCTCTGGTGCTGCTCGGCGCGCTCGTGGTCTACCCGATCGGGTACTCGCTGATCCGCAGCTTCTACGACCAGTCCGGCGACTCCTTCGCCGGATTCGACAACTACGAAGCGCTGTTCACCGACGACGGCATCCGCACCGCCCTGAAGAACAACATCATCTGGGTGGTGTTCGCGCCGACGGTCGCCACCGCGCTCGGCCTGATCTTCGCGGTACTGACCGAACGCATCCGCTGGGGCACCGCGTTCAAGCTGGTCGTCTTCATGCCGATGGCGATCTCGATGCTGGCGGCCGGCATCATCTTCCGCCTCGTGTACGACCAGGACCCGGACAAGGGCGTCGCCAACGCGGTGTGGGTCGGGGTGCACGACACGTTCGCCGAGTCGTCCGCGTTCCCGAAGGCGCACCCGGGCCGCCAGTCGCCGCTGGAGCCGGCCGGCGGGGGCGCGTTCGTCACCAAGCAGCCGGTCGGCCTCGGCACGCCGGTCGTCCTGCCCCTCGTCGGCGTCGCCCCCGACGTGATGCCGGACGGCGCGCAGAAGGCCGTAGTCGCCGAGCCCGAGGACGGGAAGGTCACCGGTACCACCTGGCAGGACTTCACCCGCGGCAAGGGCGTCGGGAAGCTGGGCGGCGTCGACGCGGCCGAGCTGGGCTACGCCGGGATGAAGATCGAGGCCGTCAAGGACGGCGAGGTCGTCGCGTCGACCACGGCGGCCGCGGACGGCACCTTCACGCTGCCCGCCGCGGCCGACGGGGCGCTGCTCAGACTGCCCGCCGACAACTTCAAGGAGCCGTACAACGGCCTGAACTGGCTCGGCCCCTCCCTCGTCACCCCGGCGATCATCGGGTCGTACGTATGGATGTGGGCGGGCTTCGCCATGGTGCTGATCGCGGCGGGGCTGGCCGGGATGCCCAGGGAGCTGCTCGAGGCCGCCCGGGTCGACGGCGCCAACGAGTGGCAGGTCTTCAGACGGGTCACGGTGCCGCTCCTCGCACCGGTCCTCGCGGTCGTGGTCGTCACCCTGATGATCAACGTGCTGAAGGTCTTCGACCTGGTCTTCATCATCGCCCCCGGCTCCTCCCAGGACGACGCGAACGTGCTCGCCCTGGAGCTGTACCGCAAGGGCTTCGCCTCCGACCAGCCGGGCGTCGCCAGCGCCATCGCGGTGTTCCTGCTGCTCCTGGTCATCCCGGTGATGTGGTTCAACGTACGGCGACTGCGGCGGGAGGTGCGGCGATGACCGCGCAGGCGGGTTCCCTCACCGAACCGGTGGTGCCATCACCGCCGCCCAAGACGGTCGTCAAGGCGAAGCAGTCGCTGGGGTCGCGGATCACCGAAGGTCTCAGCGGCGGTCTCGTCCGGGTGTTCCTGATCGTGGTGGGCCTGTTCTGGCTGGTCCCGACGATCGGGCTGCTGCTGTCCTCGCTGCGCACGCCCGAGGACATGGCGGCGAACGGCTGGTGGGAGGTCTTCACCAAGCCGTCCCAGCTCACCTTCCAGAGCTACGAGGAGTTGCTGAAGAACGGCGACATCACCTCCTCCCTGCTCAACACCGTGATGATCACGGTCCCGGCGACCGTTCTGGTCGTGGTCATCGGGTCCCTCGCCGGGTACGCCTTCGCGTGGATGGACTTCCCGGGCCGCGACTGGTGGTTCCTGGCCGTGGTCGGGCTGCTCGTCGTCCCCGTGCAGGTCGCCCTGATCCCGATCGCCGAACTCTTCGGCAAGATCGGTCTGTTCGGCTCCGTCGTCGGCGTGATCCTCTTCCACGTCGGCTTCGGCCTGCCCTTCGCGGTGTTCCTGCTGCGGAACTTCTTCGCGGAGATCCCGCGCGAGCTGCTGGAGGCCGCCCGGCTGGACGGCGCGGGTGAACTGCGGCTGTTCCTGCGGGTCGTGATGCCGCTCGGCGGGCCCGCGATCGCCAGCCTCGGCATCTTCCAGTTCCTGTGGGTGTGGAACGACATGCTGGTCGCGCTGATCTTCTCGGACTCCGGGAGCCAGCCGATCACGGTCGCCCTGCAGACCCAGGTACGGCAGTTCGGCAACAACATCGACGTCCTGGCACCGGGAGCGTTCATCTCCATGGTGATCCCGCTGGCCGTGTTCTTCGCGTTCCAGCGGCAGTTCGTCTCCGGCGTGATGGCGGGCGCCGTCAAGTAGCCGTCGCTCCAACACCCGTGAGGGGGCGGGCCGGTCACCGGTCCGCCCCCTCATCCGTATGGGCACGACGTCCCCCGAATGCCGCAGGGACCGTAACCAAGTCACTCCATTGGCCGTTCCCGGGCCGAACGCCCGCACCGACCCCGCCGACCCATGGATGTCCCCGTGCCCAGGTTCAGTGTCATCGTTCCCGCGTACCAGGTTCAGGCGTATCTGCACGCGTGCCTGGAGTCGGTGCTGTCCCAGTCGTACCCGGACCTCGAGGTGATCGTGGTCGACGACTGCTCGCCGGACGCGTGCGGGGCGATCGCCGACGAGTTCGCGGCCCGCGACCCGCGCGTACGCGCCGTGCACCTGCCGGACAACCAGGGCCTCGGCCCGGCCCGCAACGCCGGCCTGGAACGGGCGAGCGGTGACTACCTGGTCTTCCTCGACGGCGACGACACCCTCACCCCGGGCGCGCTCGGGGCCGTCGCCGACCGGATCAAGGAGACCGGGGAGCCCGACGTCCTGGTCTACGACTACGCGCGCACCTACTGGACCGGCGAGACGGTCCGCAACCAGGCCGCCGCGCACCTCACCGAACAGGGCCCGGCGCCGTTCCGGCTCACCGACCGGCCGGGGCTGCTGAACCTGCTCATGGTGGCCTGGAACAAGGCGGTACGGCGGGAGTTCGCCGAGCGCGAGGGCTTCGCCTTCCCGCCGGGTTACTACGAGGACACCCCGTGGACGTACCCGGTCCTGATGACGGCGGGGTCCGTCGCCACCCTGGACCGGGTCTGCGTCCACTACCGGCAGCGCCGGCGGGGCAGCATCCTGGGCACGCCGAGCGAGCGGCACCTGGACGTCTTCGACCAGTACGACCGCGTCTTCGCGTTCCTGGAGGCACGCATGGAGACGGGCATCGAGACGCACCCGGAGTCACGCCCGGGGACGCCCCCGGAGCTGTCCCCGGAGCTGTCCCGCTGGCGCCCCGTTCTGTACCGCCGCATGGCCGACCACCTGACGACGGTCTACACCCGCCCCGACCGCCTCCCGCGTTCCCTGCGCGCCGAGTTCCTGCGCCGGGCCCGCGTCCACTGCCGCCGCTACCGGGTCCCCGGCGCCCCGGCCCCGCTGCCCGTCCGGCTGCGCCACGCCCTGCTCCGCCTCGGCCTGCGCCGCACCTACGCCGCCCTGCGCCTCGCGTCGGCCCTGCGCCGCCGTACGGCGAAGGGCACCGCGGCGCTCCTCAACGCCGCCCGGACCGGCACCCTCCGCCTGCACTACCGCGTCCAGCGCTGCCTCCCCCTGCGCGCCGACCGCGCCGTCTTCGCCGTCGACGGGGGCCGGGGGTACGGCCGCGACCCGGGCGCGCTGGAGGAGGCGTTCCGCCGTCTCGCGCCGCACGTGCGCACGGCGTGGGCCGCCGACCCCGCGCACCACCACACCGTCCCGCCCGGCACGCGCCGCCTGGCCCCCGGCACGGCCGCCCACTGGACGGCCCTGGCCCGCTCCCGCTACCTGGTGCGCGACTCGGCCTTCGACGCGGGCCTGGTCAGGCGCCGGGGCCAGATCCTGGTCCAGACGCAGAACGGGACGCCCCTCAAGCACATGGGCCTGGACCTCCAGGAGCGCCCGGCCGCCGCGCGCGGCACCGACTTCGCCCGGCTGCTGCGCGACGTCGACTCCTGGGACTACGTGGTCTCCGCCAACCTCCACTCCACCCTGACCTGGGAACGCGTCCACCCCGGCGGCTACACCACCCTGGAGTACGGCCAGCCGCGCACCGACGTGCTCCAGCGGGCGACGGCGTCGGACGTGGCCCGGCTGCGGGAGACCCTCGGCATCCCCGAGGGCACCGTCGCGATCCTGTACGCGCCCACCCACCGCGACTACCGGCGCACCCAGCGCACCGCCCTGGACCTGGAGCGCGTCGTGCGCCGGCTCGGCCCGCGCTTCATGGTGCTGGCCCGCGCCCACCCCCGCCACGGCGGCCCGCTCGCCGCGTCCGGGGGCCGGGTCCTCGATGTGAGCGACCACCCGCACGTGGAGTCGCTCTGCCTGGCCTCGGACGCCCTTGTCACCGACTACTCGGCACTGATGTTCGACTACGCGGGCCTGGACCGCCCGATCGTGATCCACGCCGACGAGCCGGAGGCGTACGGGGCGGCCCGCGGCACCTACTTCGACCTGGGCTCGTTCCCGCCGGGCGCGATCGCGCGGGACGAGGACGAGCTGATCGGGGTCTTCGCCGGCGGCGACTGGCACGGCGCCCGCTCGGCGCGGCTGCGGGCCGCCTTCCGCGAGCGGTTCTGCCCGTACGACGACGGCCGCGCCGCCGACCGCGTCGTACGCCGGGTCGTCCTGGGTGAGAGGGACCATCCGCCGGTCGTTCCGCTCGCCGCGCGCCGTCCCGCACCCTCGGCCGCCGCGTCCCTGGTCCGCGCGCCGCTGGCGACGGTGCCGCAACCCGCGGGGCCCCGCACCGTCACCGACAGCCTCTGACCGCCGTTTGTCCACCGGGAGTTCGCATGCCTGGCAGCATGCCCCACAACATGCCAATCAGGGCAAACAGGGTAAACAGGACGCAGTTCACGAGAGAAAGAGCAGTATGCCCCGCTTCAGCATCATCGTCCCGTCCCATGGGGTCGCGGGGCGGCTCTCCCAGGCACTGGACTCGGTCCTCGCCCAGTCCTTCGGCGACTTCGAGCTGATCCCGGTCTGCGACGCCCCGGACTCCGCCGCCGCCGACGTCGCCGTCGAGCGCGCCGAGCGGGACTCCCGGGTGACGCCCGTGCACGCGCCGCCGTCGGCCGGTCTTGCCGGAGCGCGCAACAGCGGGATGCGGGCGGCGACCGGCGCGTACCTGCTGTTCCTCGACGGCGACGACACCCTCACCCCCGGCGCGCTGGCGGCCCTGGACGCGCGGCTGGCGGAGACCGGCGGGGTGGACGTGCTGTATTCCGAGTACGAGCGCGTGCCCTGGTGGGAGGGCGAGGTCACCAATCCGGCCGCCCCGCTGCTGGCGAGGACCCCGGACGGCGCCTTCGCCCCCGACCGCGCCCCGCACCTGACCGGCGTGCACCTGCCCGCGTGGAGCGCGGTGTACCGCCGTACCTTCCTCGCCGAGCGGCGCCTCGACTTCCCCGGCGGGCACTTCACCGACGTCGGTTTCGGCGCCCTGGTCGCGGCGCGCGCCGAACGCGTGGCGGTGCTGCGCTCCGTGGTCGTACGGCATCTGGTGCGCCGCCAGGGCAACCGGCTGAACCTGCCAGGCGAGCACCACGCGGAACTGCTCGACCAGGCCGAACTGGCCCTCGCGCACGCCGCCGAGCGGGGTCTGCCGGACGAGCGGCGCGGCCCGCTGTTCGAGCAGCTCTTCGCCGCGATCCTGAAGACGGCCACCCACCCCCGGCGCCTTACCCGCCGGGGGCGCCGTGCCTTCTACCGCCGGGCGAGCCGCCTCTACCGCCGTCACCGCCCCGCCGGTTTCCGGCCGCCCGGCGGGCGGCTCGGCGTGCAGCACCGGCTGCTGGCGGCCGGCTCGTACACGGGCTTCCGCGCCCTGCGCGCCGCCAACCGGGCGGCCACCGGGGTACTGCGACGCCTGCCGTGGCCGCGGGGGCTGCGCACCCGCCTGCTGTACCGCCGCCACCTGCGCCGCTCGCTGGACGCGAACCTCGTCGTGTACTGCGCCTACTGGGGCCGCGGCTACGCCTGCAACCCCGCCGCGATCCATCGCGCGGCCCGCGAACTCGCCCCGCACCTGCGGTCGGTGTTCCTGGTCGAGCCGGACCAGGCGCACACGGTCCCGGCGGACGTCGACCACGCCGTCATCGGCAGCGCGCGCTACTGGGAGGTGCTGGCCCGCGCCAAGTACCTCGTCAACAACGCCAACTTCGCCGAGGGCGTCGTCAAACGCCCCGGCAGCGTGCACGTGCAGACCCAGCACGGCACCCCGCTGAAGACGATGGGCGTGGACCAGTCGACGTATCCGGTGGTGGCCGCGGCCACCGGCAGCTTCACCAAGCTCCTTGGCCGCGTGGACCGCTGGGACTACAACCTGTCCGCCAACCGCCACTCCACCCAGATGTGGGAGCGCGCCTTCCCGGGCTCCTACGAGCACCTGGAGTACGGCTATCCGCGCAACGACGTGTACTGCACGGCGAGCGCCGAGGACGTGGCCCGCGTCCGGCGCGAACTGGGCGTCCCGGAGGGGAAGACGGCGGTGCTGTACGCGCCCACGCACCGGGACTACGAGACCGGTTTCGCATCCGGTCTCGCATCCGGTTCCGCATCCGGTTCCGGCACCGGCGGCTTGGATCTGGAGGCGTTCTGCGAGGCGGCCGGCGAGGACGTGGTGGTGCTGCTGCGCGCCCACTACTTCTACGACCGGGGCGGGCAGCGGGAACGCACCGGCCGGATCATCGACGTGACCGGGCACCGTTCCTCCGAGGACGTGTGCCTGGCGGCGGACGCGCTGGTCACCGACTACTCGTCGATCATGTTCGACTACGCCAACCTGAACCGCCCGATCGTCGTGTACGCCGACGACTGGGACGTCTACCGGGAGACCCGCGGCGTCTACTTCGACCTGATGGCGGCGCCGCCGGGACCGGTGGCGCGGACCCCGGAGGAGCTGGCCCGCGTCTTCGGCGACGGCTCGTACGCGGGCCCGGAGTCGGCGGCGCTGCGGGCGGCCTTCCGGGAGCGGTTCTGCGAGTTCGACGACGGCCGGGCCGCCGAGCGCGTCGTACGCCGGGTGCTGCTCGGCGAACCTCCCGAGGCGCTGCCCCCCGTGATCCCGCTCGCGAAGCGCGTCCCGGCCCCCGCCGCCGCCACCCTCGTAAGGAGCTGACCCCGCCGTGCCCCGCTTCAGCGTCATCGTCCCGTGCTTCAAGGTGCAGGGATTCCTGCGCGAGTGCCTCGACTCGGTCCTGGACCAGTCCTTCAGCGACATCGAGGTCGTCGCCGTCGACGACTGCTCGCCGGACGGCTCCGGCGCGGTACTCGACGAGTACGCCGCCCGGGACGAACGGGTGCGGGTGCTGCACCTGGCGGAGAACGTCGGCCTCGGCCGGGCCCGCAACGCCGGGCTGCCGCACGCGAGCGGCGACTACCTCCTCTTCCTCGACAGCGACGACACCCTCACCCCGGGCGCCCTGCGCGCCATGGCCGACCGGCTCGCGGAGACGGGCTACCCAGAAGGCCCAGAAGGCCCAGAAGGCCCTGACGTGCTGGTCTTCGACTACGCGCGCACCTACTGGTGGGGCGGCACCCGGCGCAACGTACTGGCCCGGGTGCTGGCCGAGGCGGGCGACGGCACCTTCACGGCCGCCGGGCACCCCGAGATCCTCGACCTGCTGATGGTGGTGTGGAACAAGGTCTACCGGCGCGACTTCGTGGAACGGGAGGGCTTCACCTTCCCGCCCGGCTACTACGAGGACACGCCCTGGACGTTCCCGGTGATGTTCAGCGCGGAGCGGATCGCCGCGCTGGACCGCGTCTGCCTCAACTACCGGCAGCGCCGCCAGGGCAACATCCTGTCCACGACCAGCCGCAAGCACTTCGACGTGCACGCGCAGTACGAGCGGGTCTTCGCCTTCCTCGACGCACACCCGGACCTGGCCCGCTGGCGGCCGTTCCTGCACGCCAAGATGGGCGAGCACTGTCTGGACATCCTGTCCAAGCCGGACCGGCTGCCGCCGTCCGACCGGGCCGAGTTCTTCCACCGCACCGCCAAGATGTTCCGCGCCTACCGGCCGGACGACGCGGAGGTCCCGGCCGAACTCCGGGTACTGCAGGGGCCGTACGCCACCTACCGGCTGCGGCGGCAGTCCGGACGGGCGGCCCTGGAGCTGGAGCGCCGGACGCGCCCGGTCCGCGCGGCGGCCGCCGGACGGCTGCGCCGGGTCGCGAGCGCGGTGCACACGCGCCGGCCGCCGGACCCGGACCTCGCCGTCTACTCGGCGTTCTCCCACCGGGGTGTGCTGGGCGACCCCGCCGCGATCCACCGCGCGGCCCGCGAACTCGCCCCGCACCTGCGCGGGGTGTGGGTGGTGCGCGACGAGGAGTACGCGGCGGACACCGCCCTGCTGCCGCCGGGTACGGAGCACGTGATCCTGGGCAGTGCGGCCTACCGCCGGGTGACCGAGCGGGCGACGTTCTTCGTCAACAACGTCAACTGGCCCGGCTCCGTGGCCAAGCGGGACGGCAGCGTCCACATCCACACCCACCAGGGCACCCCGCTCAAGTACATGGGCGTCGACCTGCTGTCCAGGCCCGGCGCCCGGCACGGCCTTGACGTGCCGCAGATGCTGCGCCGCGCCGACCGCTGGGACCACAGCCTGGTCGCGGGCCGGTACGCGGAGCGGGTGTGGGAGCGGGCGTTCCCGTGCCACTTCACGTCCGCGCGCACCGGCAGCCCGCGCAACGACGCCCTGGTGAACGCGGGGCCCGAGGACGGCCGCCGGGTCCGTGAGCGGCTCGGTGTCCCCGACGGCCACACCGTCGTGCTGTACGCGCCGACCCGTCGCGAGTACCGGCGGGGCGGGCACGTCGACCGGATCGACCTGGCGCGGCTCGCCGCCGACCTCGGCGACGGCCACACCCTGGTGGTCCGCCTGCACCCGTCCCTCGCCACCGGCGCGGCCCGCGGCATGGGCCTGTCGGAGCTGCACCGGCGGGGCGTCCTGGTCGACGCGACGGACGAACCGCACGTCGAGGACCTGATGCTCGCCTCCGACCTGCTGATCACCGACTACTCCGCCCTGATGTTCGACTACGTCCTCCTGGACCGCCCGATCGTGATCCACGCCGACGACTGGAACCCGTACGCGGCCAGCCGCGGCGCCTACGTCGACATCACCGACGAGGCGCCGGGGCACGTCTCGCGCTCCTACCGGGAGCTGGCATGGCTGCTCGCGTCCGGGACGTGGCGGGACGAGGAGGCGGCGCGGCTGCGGTCGGCGTTCCGGGCGCGGTACTGCGAGTACGAGGACGGCCGGGCCGCCGAGCGGGTGGTGCGGACGCTGATGCTGGGCGAGCCGATGCCCGAGCCGGAACCCTCCGGCATCCCCGGCACCCGCGCCGTCCCGTCCGGGCGCGACCTGCTGCCCTCCTCGTGAGACCCCGCAGTCCGGGCCCGGTCCTGGGGGTGCTGCTCCTGGCCGCCGTGTTCGCGGCGCTCCAGCTCGCGAACATCACCGGCCGGGACACCCCCGACACCAAGAACTACCTGTCGTACGCGCTGAGCCTGACCGGCGAGAGCAAGCGCGGGGCGGCGACGGCCACCATCGACTACGTGTGCGCGAGCCGGGCGGAGCGGGCCCGCCGGGACCAGAGCGTGCACGTGGTCCACTTCCACCGCCCCGACCCCACCGACGAGGTGCTGGCCGAGTGCCGCGAGCGGGAATGGGCGGTGGTGGAGCCACGGTTGGCGGCCGGACACACCGACGGACAGACCGGTGGGCATAGCGGCGGGCACACGGGCGGACAGACCGTCGGGCAGACCGGCGGGCACACCGTGCCGTTCATGCCGGAGCGCTTCATGCGGATCTTCGAGGCGCGGCCCGGCTATCCGGCGTTCCTGGTGCCGTTCGTCCTGGCCTTCGGCGTGACCTGGGGTCTGTGGGCGGCGGGCGTCGTCATCGCCTGCGCGGGCGGGGTCCTGGCCTTCCTGATCCTTCGAACCCTGTCGGTGCCGGTGCCGCTCGCGCTGGCCGGGCAGGCGCTGTACTACGTGCTGCCGTGCGGGACGACCGCGATGCGCCCGATGACCGAGGGGCTGCTGATGGCGCTGACCCTGGCGGCGGTGTGGGGCTGTGCGCTGGTCCTGCGGGCCGGACGCACGCGGGCCGGGCTCGCCCTGGTCGCCGGGTCGCTGCTCGCCCTGTTCACGGTCAAGCACTCCCAGGCCCTGTTCCTGGGTCTGTGTCTGGCGGCGGCGGGCGCGCTGATCGCCCTGCGGCGACGCCGACGCCAACGCCAACGCCGACTCCGACGGGGCGAGCCGTCGTCGGCCCGGGGCGTGCTCGCGCTCGCGGCGGTGGGGCTGGCGGGGGTCGCCGTCACCCTGTTGCTGGCCCGGCTGCTGCACTACCCGTCCTCGTCGGACAGCCTCCAGGACCTGCTCACCGACCACTTCGCCCGGCCCGACCGGGAACGTCCGTGGGCGGAGTTCTGGCAGTTGCAGGGCAACTTCTGGGTGGAGTGGCTGCGCCGGCAGGCGTGGCACCCGCTGTTCGTGGCGGCGCTGGGCGCCGGGGCGCGGGGCGCGCTGCGGCGCGGGGGCGCGGTCGGCGGTTTCCTGGTCGCGGCGGCGTTCACCGGGATCCTCACCCAGGCCGGGCACCCGGACATCAACATCTGGGGCGAGCGGCTGATCGTGCTGGCGTGGCTGCTGCCGGTGATCGGGGTGCCCCTGCTGCTGGAGCCGGTGGTGCGGGGCGCGGTGCGGGGCGCCTGGGCGCCACTGCCCGTGCAGGGACAGACCGACCGGGGCGGTGGGATCGCGTCAGCCGACCCGACCCGACCGGGCCCGACCGGGCCGGGACGATCGGCTGACGCGATCGGCTGACCGTCCGCCGCCCGGGTGACTTGGGTTGCTGGGCGATTGACGGGGGCGACCCCACCGGGAACATACGCCAAATGTCCCGAATGCCCCTTCCTCTTCCTGCTTCGTGAGCGCCGGCACCCTCGTCCGGCAGTCGGTGCGCGGCGCGACGGCGCTGCGCGGCGGCCGTGTCTGGCGCCCCACCCCGTACCAGGCCGTCGGCTTCCTGTTCTTCCTGGTGATGTCACTGGCGTACTTCGCGGTGCCGCTGTGCTGCGACGCCGGCCAGCACGCGGCCGTCGTGGAACGCCTGAAGGCCGACCTGCTCCACCCCCGCCACCCGATGGCCGACCTGCCGGGCTCGGGCAGCGCGTACTACTCGCCGTACGCGCTGGCGCAGGGCGTGTTCGCCCGGCTGACGGGACTGGGCGGCTGGGAGGTGGTGCGGCTCGCCGGGCCGCTGAACCTGCTGGTGCTGCTGACCGGCCTGGGCCGCTTCGTGCGGGTACTGACCCCCCGGCCGCGGCCGTGGGCGCCGGTGCTGGCGCTGGGCGCGATGACGCTGCTGTGGGGCACCGAGCGGGCCTGGTGGAGCGGCTATCTCGGGCTGATGTCGATGACCGGCAACCTCGGCTACCCGTCGACGTTCGCGATCGGGCTGACCTTCTGGGCCTGGGCGCTGACCGGGGCACGGGCGCGGGACGTCCGCCGGGTGCGGTACGTGGGGCCGAGCGGACTGCGCGGCCTGCCCGGATACGCGGGCCTCGGCGCCCTGTACGGGCTGATCCTGCTGGTCCACCCGATTACCTCGGTGGGGGCGGCGCTGGGCGCGGTGGCGCTGGTGGCCGGATGGCAGCGCGGGTGGCGGCACGGGGGGCATGGCGGGCGGTACGGGTGGCGCGGGCGCCGGGACGGGTGGCGTGGGCCGGTCGTCGGGCGGTGGGCGCTGACCGGCGCCGTGGCGTTGGTTGCGGCGACGGTCTGGCCGTACTTCGACGTGTTCGCGCTGGCCGGCGACGACAGCGTGGACGGAATGCACCGGGTCCTGTATCTGCACCTGCCCGGGGAGTTCTGGCTGGCGCTGCTGGGCCTGCCGGCGCTGTGGGCGCGCGGACGCCGCTCCGCCCGGGACCCGCTGGTGCTGATGTTCGCGCTGGACTGCGCGGTGGTGGCGTACGGCTGGTTCAGCGGCCACTACACCTACGGCCGGATCCTCGGGCTCACGCTCGTGCCGTTGCAGTTCGCCCTGGCGGTGGAGCTGGCGGCGCCCCGGCCGTGGGGGCGGTGGCGGGCGACGCTGGGGTGGGCCGCGACCGCGGGCGCCCTGCTGGGCTTCCTCACGGTCCACGCGGGGGCGGTGGTGCCGCGCGCGCTGGACCCGGTCGGCTTCGAGCAGCCGCCGAACTGGCCGACGTACGAGTGGGCGGCCCGGCACATCGGCCCCGGCGAGGTCGTGATCACCGACGGCTACTACGCCGGGCACGCCATCGCCGGGTACGGGCCGAACCTCGCGGCGCCCGCCTGGCCGGACCCGTCGCTGGACGAGCGGGAGCGCGGGCGGCGGGTGGCCGACGTCGAGGCGTATCTGGCGCCCGGTTCGACCCGCGCCGAGCGCGCCGCCGTCGTCCGCCGCTACCACGTCCGGTGGCTGCTGCTGACGCGCTGGCAGCCGGTGCCCGAGGAGGCGGTGGTGGTGGCGTGGAGCGAACGGACGGGCGAGGTGCTGGCGCGGGTCGGGTGAGCGCCTGCCGAGTCGGTTGATCGACTACTCGACGACGAGGTCGACCGGGATGTTGCCGCGGGTGGCGTTGGAGTAGGGGCAGACCTGGTGGGCCTGCTCGACCAGCTTGCGGCCGGTCTCCTGGTCCAGCCCCTCGGGCAGCTCGACCCGGAGGGTGACGGCGAGCGCGAAACCCTCACCCTGCTTGCCGATGCCCACCTCGGCGGTCACCGCGGCATCACTGACGTCGACCTTCGCCGCCCGGCCGACGACCCCGAGGGCGCTGCCGAAACAGGCGGCGTATCCGGCGGCGAACAACTGCTCGGGGTTGGTGCCCTGCCCGTTGCCGCCCATCTCGACGGGGATGCCGAGTGCGAGGTCGACCTTGCCGTCGGAGGTGACGGTGCGGCCGTCGCGGCCGTGAGTGGCGGTGGCTGCGGCGGTGTAGAGCGCGTCCATGGGAACCGTCCCTGGCTTGGGGAGAAGTGTCGTGGCGACTTGCTTCTGACTTCCAACTTCTGACAACCACGAGTAGAGCACACAATTCAGTTGCGCACAATTAAATGACGGTCAAGAGCTGTCGGCTATCCTGGGCGTCATGACCGCGCCCGCGCCCGCAACCGCAACCGACTGGCTCCGCCTGGACCAGCAGATCTGCTTCTCCCTGAACGCCGCCTCGCGCGCCTTCGGCGGCGTCTACCGCGTGGTCCTCAAGGACCTCGGGCTCACCTACCCGCAGTACCTGGTGATGCTGGTGCTCTGGGAGCACGGCGGGCACGACGGGCACGACGGGCACGGCGGCGGGCTGCCCGTGAAGAAGCTCGGCGAGCACCTCCGCCTCGACTCCGGCACGCTGTCGCCCCTGCTCAAGCGGCTGGAGGCGGCCGGCCTCGTCCGGCGTGAGCGCAGCGCGCGCGACGAGCGGTCGGTGGAGGTGCGGCCGACCGCCGAGGGCACGGCGCTGCGCGAACGGGCCGTCGAGGTACCGCGCCGGATCGCGGCGGCGACCGACCTGGACCTCGCGGACATCCAGGACCTGCGCGCCCGCCTCGACCGGCTCACGGCGGCCTTGGACGCCTACGGCCAGGAGCCTCCCCCCGCCTCTTCGTGAGGGCTGATTACCCGGCGGGGAACCGGATGCCGGATCATGGGCACAGAGGACCGACCGACTGACGGACTTCACTGACGAGGAGACGGCCGCAATGACCTGGCTGATCACCGGCGGCGCCGGATACATCGGGGCGCACGTCGTAAGGGCGATGACCGAGGCGGGCGAGCAGGCCGTGGTCTACGACGACCTGTCCACCGGCATCGCCGACCGCGTGCCCGACGGCGTCCCCCTGGTGGTGGGCTCGGTCCTGGACGGCGAACGGGTCGCGCGCGCCCTGGCCGACCACTCCGTCACCGGCGTCGTCCACCTCGCCGCCAAGAAGCAGGTCGGCGAGTCGGTGGACCTGCCCCTGCACTACTACCGGGAGAACGTCGAGGGCCTGCGGGTCCTGCTGGACGCGGTCACGAAGGCCGAGGTCCCGTCCTTCGTCTTCTCCTCCTCCGCCGCGGTGTACGGCATGCCCGACGTCGACCTCGTGACCGAGGAGACGCCGTGCGTGCCCATGTCGCCGTACGGCGAGACCAAGCTGGCCGGCGAGTGGCTGGTCCGCGCCACCGGCAAGGCGTCGGGCCTGGCCACGGCCTCGCTGCGCTACTTCAACGTCGCCGGCGCGGCGAGCCCGGAGCTGGCCGACACCGGCGTCTACAACCTCGTCCCGATGGTCTTCGAGAAGCTGACCGAGTCCGCGGCCCCCCGGATCTTCGGCGACGACTACGCGACGCCGGACGGCACCTGCGTGCGCGACTACATCCACGTCGTCGACCTGGCCGAGGCCCACGTGGCCGCGGCCCGCGCCCTCCAGTCCTCCCCCGGCCGCACCCTCACCCTCAACATCGGCCGCGGCGAGGGCGTCTCCGTCCGCGAGATGATCGACCGCATCAACGCCCTCACCGGCTACGACCAGCCCCCGACGGTCACCCCCCGCCGCCCGGGCGACCCGGCCCGCGTCGTCGCCTCGGCCGACCGCGCCGCCGTCGAACTGGCCTGGAAGGCCAAGTACGACGTCGAAGACATGATCACGTCGGCCTGGGCGGGCTGGGTACGGCTGCATCCGGAGGCGGCGCGGGACTGACGCCCGGGAGTCACCGGGACGAGGAGACCTGCTCGCGCACCCACGAGGGGTCGGGATTGGTGTACGGCCGGCCCGCCACGAGCAGAGTGGGCACGGTCTCATTGCCGTCGTTGGCCGCTCGCACCACTTCCGCGCCGGCCTCGTCCCGCCATATGTCGACCCAGTACAACCGCGTGGCCTTCCGGCCCAACCGGATGCGCAGCCGCATGCAGTAGGCGCACCCCGGCCGCCAGAAGACGACCGGCCGTCCGTCGACGGCACTGCGCCGCTGCGCCTCCAGCGCACCGACCGACCTGGGAAACACCAGGGGCGAATTCATCGCCGCCAGCAGCACGAACACCAGGAGGAGCACGACAGCCGTACCCAGGCTGCCCTGGACGATCAGCCCGACCGCAACGCCCACTCCGGCGGCCAGGAGCAGCGCCGGCCCACTCCACACCCGCCTCACTGGACCCGGTCCGGCGTCACACGCCGCCCGGCCTCCCGAGCCGCCTGCTCCAGCCGACCCCGGTACGTCTCCCACCAAGCCGGATCCTCCGACGCCACGCCGACATTGCCCTTCCTCATCCCCACGGCACCGTCCATGAGCTCCCGAACGATGTCGGCATGTCCGGCGTGCCGGTGCGTGTCGGCGATCACGCGCGTCACGGCATGATGCAACGTCACCTCGTCCTTCCCACTGGCCCACCACGGCACCTTGCCGACCGTGTCCAGCGCCAGCGCGTCGATCGTCGCGTCCGCGTGGGCCCACGCCCGGTGGTACAGCTCCACGATGTACTCGCGTGACTCGTCGGCGGTGACCCACATGTCCGCGTTGGCCTCGGCATCGTCCGCGAGCCAGGGCAGCGGTTCGCCCGACGGCCGCCCGAAGGTGACGCCGAGGTAGCCCAGCTCCACACTGGCGGCGTGCTTCACCAGGCCCAGCAGGTTGGTACCGGTCGGTGTCGCCGGACGGCGGATGTCGTACTCCGAGAGCCCTTCGAGCTTCCAGAGCAGGGCGTCGCGTGCGGACTGCAAGTAGAATTGAATCCTCCCCTCCCTGAAGGGAGGGGATTCCTGGCTCAGGCTGCCTCCTGGAGCGGCGCTCCAGGAGGTCTTGTGCCCTCGGCACCAGCCGGGTTGAGACCAGCCCGGAGGAGCATGACGCGTGCGGAGTTCTTGTCCCTGGGGGATGCGGTTCCGCAGGCGGTGCAGGTGTAGGTGCGTTCACCCAGCGGCAGTGCGTGCTTGGCTCTCGCTCCGCACTGCGCGCAGTCCATCGTGGTGTACGCGGGGTGGACCAGGCGGATGTCCCGCCCGTGTTTGCGTCCCATCTCGATCAGGGCGGTCTTGGTGGCGCCGATGGCGGCGTCGGCGGCCTTGCGGGCCATGGTCGTCCTGGCCAGGAACTTGGGGCGGAAGTCCTCGACCGCTACGGCATCATGGTCTCGGACGACCTTCTTGGCCCACTTGCGGCCGGTGTCCGCACGCTGCCGGGCGGCCTTCTTGTGGGCCTTCGCCCGCAGCTTCTTCGCCGTCCGGTAGCCCCTCGACCCGCGTGTTCCCTTCTTCGGCCTGCGGCGGGCCATCATGCGGTCGTACCGGGCCAGCCTCACCCGTGCCTTCCCGCCATACTCGGGGTGCGTGAGGTCGTGTGCGTCGGACGTCGTGGTCGCCGTCTCCTTCACACCCCAGTCGACACCGAGGACCCGGCCGGTCTTCGGCAGCGGCTGGACCTGGGCCGGGACGACGAACGAGCCGTACCAGTGCCCGAGACTGTCCTGGTACACACGTACCGAGGACGGCTCGCCCGGCAACTCCCGCGACCACACCACCGACACGACGATGCCACCCGCCAGATACAGCCGGCCGTCGCCCAGCCGGAAACCGCGCCGGGTGTAGTTCAGCGTCGCCAGCGCCTCACGCCTGGTCTTCCACGTCGGCATCCCGGCCCGGCGCGCCACAGGCAGACGCCCGGCGATGTCCTGGTGCGCCTTGGTACGGGAGCGGCCGAAGTCGCGGATGACCTGCTGCTGGGGAACGCACGAGCCCTCCCGCAGCCACGGCGTAGAGGCGCGGGCCCCGGTCAGCATCCTGTCCAACTGCGCCGGGCCGCACGTGGTCTTCTCGCCGGTCGCCCTGTTGTGCAGGTGCACGGCCCTGGACTTCGCGACGCACTCGTTCCACACCCACCGGCACCGGCCCCACTCCGCCTCCAGAGCCGTACGGGCAGCCGACGACACCCGCAACCGGTACGTGTACCGGGCACGCCCGCCCTCCGCACCCGCACCCGCCCCTGCCCCCGCCTGCGCCATCCCGCCCCTTCACGGCCGCGGTCAGGACACCGTGCCGTCCTGGACCCTGCGAAGGACCATACGTACGACAGCCGCACACACACCCGCCGATCCCGCAACCGCCACCCCGACCAGCGACCACAAGCACACGTGTTCGCATTGCCTTGGATCATGCCGGCAGCGGTACGGGCGCTCCGCGCCCGGAACCGGACTGCGGCGACGCTCCGCGTCGCAACACCCGGATGCGATTCCTCCCCGGCATGAACACCGGAGCCTCCTCACAAGAATCAGGTGAAACGTCGGCTTGCGACTGCGCTGCGGATACCCAGTGGGTACTCAGGAGACGGCCAGGCCGACGTGGTCGTCGAGGAAGTCGAAGAACCGCTCTGCGGAGAGCGCTCGGGCCGTCGACTCGCAGTGGCCGACGCATCTTCGGCCTTGGTGAAGCGGACATGCTCCGGACGGCCGGCCGGGTCAGGCGTGCCGCTGCCGACTACTCACCCTGCCCGGTGATCATCTCGAGCATGGCGCGGGCCGTGTTGTTCTCGGAGTCGATGCCATGGATCTCGGCGCCTTCGAAGGTGACGGCCTCCGCGCCGCGGGCGAACATGGCCTGCTCGTGCTCGGTGAGCGCGGCCTCGGCGTCGTCGGGGTGGGCGGCGAGGGTCTTGGCGAGTTCGGCGCCGTCGAGCATGGCCAGGTTGGCGCCCTCGCCGTTCGGTCCCGCGAGGTGGGCGGCGTCGCCGATCAGGGTCACCCCCGGCACCCTCTCCCACCGGTGCTCGGCGGGCAGGGTGTAGTGCGGGCGCAGCACGGGTGCCGTGTCGGCGTCCGTGATCAGCGCGGTGAGTTCCGGCGCCCAGTCGCCGAACTCCCGCGCGATCCGCGTGGCCGCGGCGGAGGCGTCCGTGAAGTCGATCGCGCCGAACCAGTCCCGCGGCTTGGACAGCGCCACGTAGGCGTGCAGCGTGTCGCCGGTCTCGCGGTGGGCGAAGATCTCCTTGCCCGGCGAGGGCGCGACCATCGACCCGCCGCCGACCATCTTCGCGGTGGCCGGGTGCCGGGTGTCGGCGTCGTACAGGTAGGTCTCGACGAACGACGTGCCGACGTATTCGGGTGTGGCGTCGGACAGCAGTGGCCGTACCCGCGACCACGCTCCGTCCGCGCCGACGAGCAGGCCCGTGACGACGGTGCCGCCGTCGGCGAAGGCCACCTCGTGGCGGCCCTCCCCGAGGGCCCGGGCGCCGCTGGCCTTGTGCCCCCACCTGACCGTGCCGGCCGGGAGCGAGTCGAGCAGGATGCGGCGCAGCTCGGCGCGCTGCACCTCGGGGCGTCCGCCCGTGCCGTCGTCGGCCATCTCGTGCAGGACCGTCCCGTCCTGCTCGACGAGCCGGATCGTCTGACGGCCCTCGACGACGACGGCGCGGAACTCGTCCATCAGGCCGGCCGCCTCGAGGGCGAGCTGCCCGTTGTGGTCGTGGATGTCGAGCATCCCGCCCTGCGTGCGTGCCGCGGGGGACGCTTCGGCCTCGTAGACGGTGGCCGGGATTCCGTGGACGTGCAGGACGCGGGCGAGCGTGAGGCCGCCGAGTCCGGCGCCGATGATGGTGACGGGCGTGTGCATGGTGGCTCCTCGGGATCGGGGCCGCCGGTGATCTCCGGCGGCCTTCTCCTGAAAGGTGCCAGTCCGCTCCGACACGCCACCGACACCGGACCGACAACCTCCGACAGCCTCCGACAGACGACCGACACCCACCCGTGGGACAGCCTCTCGCGAGCGCGGGCTAGCGTGCGGCAATGAGCGACGACTCCCTCACCGGCCGGACTGTCCGCCTGATCCCACTGTCTGTCGACCACGCCGAGGCACTCTTTCCCTCCGCCTCGGACCCCGAGGTGTGGCGGTGGATGCCCAGGCCTCGTCCCGCGTCCCACATGGAGATGCGGGCGATGCTCGGGCAGATGCTGGAGGATCCGGCGCGGCAGTGCTTCGCCGTCCAGCGCCTGGACGACGAAGCGGTGATCGGCTCGACGAGCCTGTACGAGCTCGACCTGGTTCAGGGCCGCGCCGAGATCGGTGCGACGTGGTTCGACCGCTCCTGCTGGGGCGGCCCCTACAACGCCGAGTCCAAGCTCCTGCTCTTCGGCCACGCGTTCGACGCCCTCGGCCTCACCAGAGTCGCCTTGCGTACGGACAACCTCAACGAGCGGTCGCAGAAGGCCCTGACCCAGCTTGGTCTCGTCCACGAGGGGACGCTGCGCAGCCACATGGTGCGCCAGGACGGCACGCGCCGCGACTCGCTCTACTACAGCGTGCTCGCGGACGAGTGGCCGACGGTTCGCGATCACCTGCTCGCCAGGATCGCGGCCAAGAACCGCCCTGTCACAGGGCGTTGAGCCCTCGTGGTTCGCGGAGAAGCCGTATTTCCGCGCAGGCGGCCTTGGTTACGGCTCAGACTGCGGGCATGGACAACCACGAGGCCGACGAGGCCAACATCTACGACCTGTTACTCATCGGCGGCGGCTCGGGCGTCGGCAAGAGCACCGTCGGCTGGGAAGTGTCCGCGCTGCTGCGGGACGCCGGGACCGCGCACTGTCTGATCGAGGGGGACGGCATGGACCAGATCCATCCCGCGCCCGACGGAGACCCGCACCGTACGGCGATCACCGAGCGGAACCTCGCCGCGGTGTGGGCGAACTACGCGGCGCTCGGACAGCGCCGGCTGATCTACACCAACACCGTGAGCATCCTCGAGGCGCCGATGATCGGGCGGGCCATGGGCGGAGACGAGGTCAGGGTCACCTGCGTGCTGCTGACCGCCGACGAGGCCACCGTCCGGCAACGGCTCGCCGTGCGGGAGACCGGGTCGCAGCTCGGCCCTCACATCGAGCGGAGTCTGCGCATGGGGCGGCGGCTGGCCGAGGAGGCTCCCGTCGGCACGGTGCGGGTGCCGACGGACGGGCGGGCGGTGCCGGACATCGCGGCGCAGGTGGTCCGGCTCACCGCCTGGTGAGGCAGAGGCAGAGGCATCGGCTAGAGCGGTCGTACGAAAGCCGCTCGCCACTCCGGCGACGGGTCCGAGCCCAGCTCCGTCCAGTACTCCCGGCCGCCGGTGATCCGCCCGTCACGGACCGTCCAGAGCGAGACGACCCGGTGGACGCCCATCGTGTCGTGCGGGACCTCCACCTCGGAGACCACGGTCTCACCGTCACCGTCACCGTCACCGTCACCGTCGCCGCCGTCCGCCACGATGCGTATGACGTGGATCGACCAGCCCTCGGGATACTCCGCGTTGACGCTCACGAAGTCCGCGCGGCCCACGATCCGCTCGGCGCTGGCCGGCCACTCCACCACCAGGTCCTCGGCGAGCAGCGCGCCCAGGCCCTTCCAGTCCCGGGCCTGCATGCGGGCCCAGAACTCCCGCACGATCGCCGCGGGTTCCAAGCGCTTCATGGGTTCCGTGGGTTCCGTAGGTTCCATGAGTGCATCCTGGCAGGGGCCACTGACAGTCCGGTCCCGGTTCAGAGCGCCTTCAGGCCCTCCGCCGTGGCCCGTGCCAGCGATCCCAGGTACCCCTTCGGCAGCTTCGGGCTGCGGATGACCACCGAGCGCCAGTACAGCGGGCCCGAGATCAGGTCGAGGGCCAGGTCGGTGTCGAGGGCGGGGCTCAGCTCGCCACGTTCCGCGGCCGCCGCGAGGATCCTGCTGGCAACGCCGTCCTGACCCTCCCGCAGGGTCTTCTGAAGCGCCTCGGCGATGTCGGGATTGCGGGCCGCCTCCGCCTGGAGGTCGGGGATGACCTGCGAGGCCACCGGGTGGCGCAGGGCGCGCGACGTCACTTCGTACAGCAGCCGCAGGTCGCCCTCCAGGGAGCCGGTGTCGGGCGCGGGCAGCCCCTGCACGGCGAGGGCCGAGACCACGTCCAGGACCAGGTGCAGCTTGGAGCGCCAGCGCCGGTAGACGGCGGTCTTGCCGACGCCCGCCCGGCGCGCGATGCCCTCGATGGACATCCGCGCGTATCCGACCCCCGCGAGTTCCTCGAAGACCGCCGCCCGGATGGCCTCCGTCACGTCCTCGCGGAGCACTGCCGCCCCGGCGGGGGCCCGGCGGCGCGGGCGCGGCGGCGGCTCGTCGGAGGCGGCGGCGTTGGTCGTCATGCGAGTCAAGCATAGGGCGTAACGACGAAACGGTTGCGTTCCGGCGTCGCGACGGCCTACGCTCACGTTACGACGATACGGTCCCGTCCCGACGTAAGTGAACCCGCAGGGTCACTCAGGTGAACGACGGGCGTCACCCTGTCGTCTCGTCCTCCCGCCCTCTCGCCCTCCCTCCCCCGAGCGAAAGCACCGGATGTGAGCCAGGTCCTCGACACACCGCCCCCGACGCAGGCTTCGGCCCCGGACGCCCCCACCGCCGGCCACGACCTCGCGGCCCTCGCCGCCCGCCACGGTCTGACGGTCAGCGGCGCCCGCCCCTCCCTGCCCCAGTACGTCCGTCAACTGTGGGCGCGCCGGCACTTCATCGGCGCCTTCTCCACCGCCAAGCTCACCGCCCAGTACAGCCAGGCCAAGCTGGGCCAGGTCTGGCAGGTGATGACGCCCCTGCTCAACGCGGCGGTGTACTACTTCATCTTCGGCATGCTGATGAACACCAGCCGCGGCGTGGAGGACTTCGTCCCGTTCCTGGTCACCGGCGTGTTCGTGTGGACGTTCACGCAGAGCTCGATCATGGCGGGCACCCGGGCCATCTCCGGGAACCTCGGGCTCGTCCGCGCCCTGCACTTCCCGCGGGCGGCGCTGCCGGTCTCCTTCTGTCTCCAGCAACTCCAGCAGTTGATCTTCTCGATGGCGGCGCTTGTCGTGATCCTGCTCGCCTTCGGCGTGCCGCCTTCTCCCTCGTGGATGCTGGCGGTCCCCGCGCTGGTGCTCCAGTTCGTGTTCAACGCGGGCGTCGCGATGATCATGGCCCGGGTGGGCTCCAAGATCCCCGACATGGCCCAACTGATGCCGTTCCTGCTGCGCACCTGGATGTACGGCTCGGGCGTCATGTTCAGCATCCACCACATGACCGGCCCGGACAGCGGCCTGCCGTCCTGGGTCGGCACCGTCCTCCAGCTCAACCCCGCCGTCGTCTACATCGACCTGATGCGGTTCGCGCTGATCGACACCTTCGGCGGGAGCCAGCTACCGCCCCATGTGTGGGCGCTCGCGGTGGGCTGGGCACTGGTCGCCGGGATCGGCGGCTTCATCTACTTCTGGAAGGCCGAGGAGACCTACGGTCGTGGCTGACAACAACAGCACTGGCAAGCAGACGGGCCGGCAGACGGACGAGCGTGTACCCACCGTCGTCGTCGACGGCGTGGACATCGTCTACCGGGTCAACGGCACCGGCGCCGGCCGCGGCTCCGCGACCGCCGCCCTCAACCGCATCCTGCGCCGCGAGAAGAGCGAGAAGGCGTCGGGCGTGCGCCGGGTGCACGCCGTGAAGAACGTGTCCTTCGTGGCGTACCGGGGCGAGGCCATCGGCCTGATAGGCACCAACGGCTCGGGCAAGTCGACGCTGCTCAAGGCGGTCGCCGGCCTGCTCCCGGTGGAGAACGGCCGCATCTACACCGACGGCCAGCCCTCCCTCCTCGGCGTCAACGCGGCCCTGATGAGCGACCTCACCGGTGAGCGCAACGTGTACCTCGGCGGCCTGGCGATGGGCATGTCCCGCGCGCAGATCAGGGACCGGTACCAGGAAATCGTCGACTTCTCGGGGATCAACGACAAGGGCGACTTCATCACCCTGCCGATGCGCACGTACTCCTCCGGCATGGCCGCCCGCCTGCGCTTCTCCATCGCCGCCGCCAAGGACCACGACGTCCTCCTCGTCGACGAGGCCCTGGCCACCGGCGACCGTTCCTTCCAGAAGCGCTCCGAGCAACGCATCCGCGAGCTGCGGGGGCACGCCGGCACGGTGTTCCTGGTCAGCCACAGCAACAAGTCCATCCGCGACACCTGCGAGCGGGTGCTGTGGCTGGAGCGCGGTGAGCTGCGGATGGACGGGCCGACGGAGGAGGTCCTGAAGGAGTACGAGAGGTTCACCGGCGGCCCGGACAAGGCGGCGAAACCCAAGGCCCCGCCCAAAGCATCACCCAAAGCATCACCCAAGGCCCCGCCCAAGACCGAGCCCGCGCCCAAGGCACAGGCGGCCATCTGAGCGCCCCCTCCCCCGGGAGGCGCACTCACAATTAACCCTTTTGCCCGATTAGTGTCACGATGACCGAATAGCCAGCGACCCACAGGAGTGCCCCGGGAGCGACGAAGGCGAAGGAGTCCCCGCCATGTCCGAGACCCCCGACCTCAGCGTCGTGGTCCACGGCCGCAACGTCCAGGACCTGCTGCCCCCGCTCCTCGACTCCCTCGACGCCCACCCCCTCACCGGCGTCGAGGTGATCGTCGCCGCCGTCGGGGACTGGGCGCGGGAGACGGCCGAGCGGCACACCCCCGCGTTCACCGTGCTGCCCCTTCCGGACGGGGCCGGTGACGCCGCGGCCCGCTCTGCGGGGGCGGCCCGGGCGAGGGGCCGGTGGCTGCACTTCGTCCACGCCAAGGACGGGCTGCCCCCCGGCGCCCCGCACACCGTCGCCCAGCACGCCGCCGGCCTCCCGGACACGGTGGACGTCCTGCTGTTCGACCACGTACGCGGTTCCTGGCGGGTCTCCGGGCTGCCCTCCCCCGACGGCCCCCGCCTCGCGCGCGCGGGCCGCGCCGAGGAGGGCCTCGCCCTCGACGACCGCGCGGCGCTGCTCCGCCTGACCCCGCTGCTCGGCAACCGCGTCGTGCGCGCCGGCTTCTGGCAAGCGCACGAGCGCCTGCTCACCACCGAGGACGAGCCGTTCGCCGCGTACGCAGCCCTGCTGCTCGCCGACCGCGTCGCCTGCCTGCCCCACCCCGCGTACGAGGACCACCGGCTGCGCCCCGAGAGCCTCCCGCCGCCCACGCCGGCACAGCGGTACGCGCTGGTCGACCGCTACGAGACGCTCCTGTGCCTCGCCGCCGACCGGCCGCCCGTACGCGCCGTCCTGTACGACCTGATGGTCCGCGACTGCCTGCGCACCTTCGCCCGCGCCGGGATGCCGGACGACGTGGCGCGGGAGTTCTTCCGCCGGGCGTCCGTGACCGCGCAGCGCCACCGCCCCGAAGGACACCGTCGCCCGGCCGGCCTCGAGGGCGTACGCCGGTCGCTGCTGGAGGAGGGCGCCTACACCGAGTACCGCGCGCTCCAGGCCGCCAACCACGCCCGCCGCGGGGTGCGGTCGGCCGTGCGCACCGGCAGACGCCGGGCCGGGACGCGGCTGCGCGCCCTCCAGTACCGCGGGGCCCTGGCCCGTCCGGTCGACCCGCACCTCGCCGTCTTCTCGGCGTACTGGAACCGCGGAGTGGCCTGCAACCCGGCCGCGATCGCCGCCGAGCTCGCCGAACTCGCCCCGAGCGTCCACCCGGTGTGGGTGGTCACCGCCGCGAACGCGGCCCTGCTGCCGCCGGGCACCGACCACGTCGTCCCGGGCACCCGCCGCTACTGGGAGGTGCTGGCGCGCGCCAAGTACCTCGTCAACAACGTCAACTTCCCGGACGCGGTGGTCAAACGCCCCGGCACCGTCCATCTCCAGACGCACCACGGCACCCCGCTCAAGCGCATGGGTGTGGACCAGTTGCCGTTCCCGGCCGCCGCGCACGGTCTGAACTTCCAGGCCCTGCTGGAACGCGTCGACAAGTGGGACTACAGCGTCTCCGCCAACGGCCACACCACCCGCATGTGGCAGCGCGCCTACCCGTCCCGCCACATCTCCCTCGACCACGGCTATCCGCGCAACGACGTCTACTACACCGCCGGCGCCGCCGAGGTCCGCGCGGTCCGCGAGCGGCTCGGCATCGCGCCCGGCCGCAGGGCGATCCTCTACGCGCCCACCCACCGCGACTACGAGGCCGGCTGGACCCCGCGTCTGGACCTGGCGGCCCTCGCCGACCAGCTCGGCGAGGAAACGGTACTGCTGGTCCGTGCGCACTACTTCTACGAGAGCGCGTCCGCCCCTTCCACCCCGTTCTCCCCGTCCGCCCCCTCCTCCACGTCCGCCCCTTCCTCCACGTCCGCCCCTCCCTCCCCGTCCGCCGCCCTGGCGGGCCTGCGCCGCACCGGTCGCCTCGTCGACGTCTCCTCCTACGAGCCCGTCGAGGAGCTGTGCCTGGCCGCCGACGCACTGGTCACCGACTACTCGTCGATCATGTTCGACTACGCCAACCTCGACCGCCCGATCGTCATCCACGCCGACGACTGGGAGACGTACCGCACCACCCGCGGCGTCTACTTCGACCTGATGGCCGAAGCCCCGGGACCGGTCGCCCGCACCCAGGCGGAACTCACGGAGATCCTCACCACCGACGCCTGGCGCGACGCACGCGCGGCGAAGGCACGGACCGCCTTCCGGCGCCGGTTCTGCGAGTACGACGACGGCCGCGCCGCCGAACGCGTCGTACGCCGGGTCTTCCTCGGCGAGGACGAGCGGACCCTGCCCCCGGTCCTGCCGATCGAGGACCGCACCCCGGCGCCGAGCCCCGAGGAGGCCACCGCGTCATGAGGACAGCCACCACGAGCCCGGCCACGGCCACGCTCCCGCCCTTGAGCATCCCGGACGTCACCGTCACGGTCATCGTCTACAACGACGCCGAGCGCCTCCCCCGCGCGGTCGCCTCCGTGCTGCGCCAGACCCACGCGAACATCGAGGTCGTCATCAGCGACGACCACTCGACCGACGCGACCGAGGAGGTGGCCCGCGAACTGGCCGCCCATGACCCGCGCATCGTGTACCTGAGACTGCCCGAGAACAGCGGCGGGTGCAGCGCCCCGCGCAACCGCGCCCTGGATATCGCGCGGGCGCCCTACCTGATGTTCCTGGACAGCGACGACGAACTGCCCGAACGCGCCGTCGAGGTCCTGCTCGCCGCCCACCGCGAACGCGACCTGGACTTCGCGATGGGCGCCGTGCACCGCGTCCGCGTGGACGGCGGACGCCGTACGACCTGGATGCCGCACCTGGTCGCCGAGCGCCGCGCCCTGGACGGCATCGAGGCCGACCCGCGCCTGTTCTTCGAGCACCTCTCCACCAGCAAGATGTACGCCCGCGGCTTCCTCGACCGGCACGGCCTGCGCTTCCCCGAGGGCATCCACTACGAGGACCAGCTCTTCTCGGCGCAGGCGTACTGCCTGGCCAAGACGTTCACCGTCGTCCCGGAGCCGGTCTACCGCTGGTACATCGCGCCGTACGCGGCCTCCGAGACCGCCTCCATCTCCAACCAGCGGCACAAGCTCACCAACGTCCGCGACCGCGTCCACGTGCAGCGCCTCATCGACGCGTTCCTGGCCGGGAGCGGGCACGAGGCGCTGCGCGAGGACAAGGACTTCAAGTTCCTCAAGCACGACTTCCGGATGTACGCCGGTGACCTCCCCTACCGGGACGACGCGTGGCTGGCGTCCTTCGCGGACCTGGTGAACCCCTACCTCGACACGCTCGCCGAGGGCGCCTACGCCCGGCTGCCCCGCTCCGAACGGGTCGTCCTGCGACTGCTGCGTGACCGGCGCCTCGCCGACGTCCGCACGGCCGCCCGGGGCCTCGGCCACGACGTGGCACCGCGCCGGGTGACGCCGGACGGGGAAAGCGGCCGCGTGTACTGGGGCGAGGGTGTGCCCCGGTCCCCCGAGGCCCGTCGCGAGCTGGACCTGACGGACCTGGAACTGGACACCCGGCCGTTCTTCACCGCCCTGCTCCGGCACGAGATCACGGAGGTCACACGCGGCCCCGGTGCGTCGGTCGACCTCACCGTCCGCACCTACGACCCGGCCCTGCGCCTCCCCGTCGGCCCCCAGCGCGCGGTACTCCACCTCTCCCCCGGCCGGCGGCGGCTCACGGTGCCCTTCCGCCTCTCGCCCGTCGGCCCCGGCCTCTTCGAGGGCCGCGTCCGCCTGGACCTGGCGGCGGCCCGCCTTCCCCTCCAGGGCTTCGAGGGGGTACGCCATCCCGTACTCCGCCTGCGCCACCAGGGCCGGACCCACACCGGCATCCTCCTGGCGCCCCTGTCCTTCCCACCCCTCACGGCCCGCGTCCCCTACCGCGCCGGCCTCACCCCGCACCGGGTCACGCTGCGCCCGGAGGGCCACAACCCGGGCCGCCTCCAGATCCACTGGCGGCCGACGGGCACCACGTCGTCCCTGATCCGCCCGGCGATACGCCGCCTGTCCACCCCCCGAACACGCAGAGCGTCCCGCTTGGCAGCCAACATCCTTCACTGACCCAGCGGGTAACCCGGACACAAAGGCGCCCCGGGCCGCACCGGCCCGGGGCGCCTCACACGGCTACGCCGTCACCCGTGCGTGCGCAGCAGCGTCCGCATCGTCCGCATCGCCACCGACAGGTTGGACAGGTCGAACGCGTCCGAGCTGCGGATCTCCTCCAGCGTGGTGCGGGCCCGGCCGAGGATCGCGGCGTTCTTCTGCTCCCACGCCTTGAACCGCTGCTCGGGCGTCGACCTGCCGTTGCCCGCCGCCAGGACGTCGGCGGTGAGCGACGCGTGCGCCGCGTACAGGTCCTCGCGGATCGCCGCGCGGGCCATGGACTGCCAGCGGTCGGTGCGGGGCAGGTCGCTGATGCGGTCCTTCAACTGGGTGACGCCGAGCCGGTCGGCAACGTCGTAGTACACCTCGGCGACGTCCAGCGGCTCCTTGCCCATGCGGTCGGCCACCGACACGATGTCCAGCGTCGCGAAGGCCGAGGAGAACCCGGCCACCCGCGTGGCCGGCTCGTCCGGGACTCCGGCGGCGGTCAGCTCGTCGTAGATGTGCTGGTACCACTCCGCGTCCGCGCCGCGCAGCAGCTTCGGCAACTGCGACCAGACCTGCTCGACCCGCTCGGCGAAGAACTCCACCGTCTCGGCCAGCTCCAGCGGCTGCGGCCGGTTGTTGAGCAGCCAGCGCGTGCCGCGCTCGACCAGCCGGCGCGAGTGCAGCCGGATACGGGTCTGCACCGCGGCGTCGACCTTGGTGTCCAGGGCCTCGACCGCGTCCCACACCACGGAGGAACGGAAGATCGCCCGGGCCACGGTCTGCGCCCGCACGATCTCCTCAAGCGACGCGCCGGTCTCCTCGCGCATCCGGTGCAGATACGTCGTACCGCCCGTGTTGACCGTGTCGTTGACCAGGACGGTCGTCGTGATCTCGCGGCGCAGCGGGTGACCGTCGACCTGCTCCAGGAACTCCTCGCGCAGCGCCGTGGGGAAGTACGCGTGCAGCAGGCCCTTGAGGTACGGGTCGTCGGGCAGCGAGGTGTGCAGCAGCTCCTCGGCGACCGTGATCTTCGTGTACGCCAGCAGCACGGCCGTCTCCGGTCCGGTCAGGCCGTGTCCGGTGCCGAGCCGCTCGCGGATCTGGCGGTCGGTGGGCAGGAACTCCAGGGCCCGGTTGAGGTGGCCCTCCCTGACCAGGTGCCGCATGAAGCGCTGCTGGGCGTTCATCATGTCCTTGGACTGGGCCAGCGCGTTGGCGATCGCCGTGTTCTGCGCGTAGTTGTTGCGCAGGACCAGCGCGCCGACCTCGTCGGTCATCCGGGCGAGCAGCTTGTTGCGCTGCTTGACGGTCATGTCGCCGTCCTTGACGAGACCGTTGAGCAGGATCTTGATGTTCACCTCGTGGTCGGAGGTGTCCACGCCCGCGCTGTTGTCGATGGCGTCGGTGTTGAGCCTGCCGCCCTGGAGCGCGAACTCGATCCGGCCGAGCTGGGTCAGGCCCAGGTTGCCGCCCTCGCCTACGACCTGGACCCGCAGGGCCTTGCCGTCGACGCGGATGGCGTCGTTGGCCTTGTCGCCGACGTCGGCGTTGGACTCGGTGGACGCCTTGACGTACGTACCGATGCCGCCGTTCCACAGCAGGTCGACCGGGGAGCTGAGGATCGCCTTCATCAGCTCGGCCGGGGTCATCTTGGTGACGCCCGACTCGATGCCGAGGGCCTCGCGGATGTGCGCGTTGACCGGGATCGACTTGGCCGTGCGCGGGAAGATGCCGCCGCCCGCCGAGAGCAGCTCGGTGTTGTAGTCCTCCCACGAGGAGCGCGGCAGCTCGAACAGCCGGCGGCGTTCGGCGTACGAGCTGGCCGCGTCCGGGACCGGGTCGACGAAGATGTGCCGGTGGTCGAAGGCGGCGACCAGGCGGATGTGCTCGCTGAGCAGCATGCCGTTGCCGAAGACGTCACCGGACATGTCGCCGACGCCGACGACGGTGAAGTCCTGGGTCTGGGTGTCCACGCCCAGCTCCCGGAAGTGCCGCTTGACGGACTCCCAGGCGCCGCGGGCGGTGATGCCCATGCCCTTGTGGTCGTAGCCCGCGCTGCCGCCGGAGGCGAAGGCGTCGCCGAGCCAGAAGTTGTAGGACTCGGCGACCTCGTTGGCGATGTCCGAGAACTTCGCGGTGCCCTTGTCGGCGGCGACGACGAGGTAGGTGTCGTCCTCGTCGTGCCGGACGACGTCCGCGGGGTGCACGACCTCGCCGGCCACCATGTTGTCGGTGATGTCGAGCAGCGCCGAGATGAACGTCTTGTAGCTGGCGATGCCCTCCGCCAGCCACGCGTCGCGGTCGACGCCCGGGTCGGGCAGTTGCTTGGCGACGAAGCCGCCCTTGGCGCCCACCGGCACGATGACGGTGTTCTTCACCATCTGCGCCTTGACCAGGCCGAGGATCTCGGTGCGGAAGTCCTCCCGGCGGTCCGACCAGCGCAGACCACCGCGCGCGACCTTGCCGAAGCGCAGGTGCACGCCCTCGACGCGCGGCGAGTACACCCAGATCTCGAACGCGGGGCGCGGCGCGGGCAGGTCGGGGATGGCCTGCGGGTCGAACTTCATGGAGACGTAGTCGTGCGGCGCGCCGCCGGTCGCCTCCTGGAAGAAGTTGGTCCGCAGCGTCGCCTTGATGACGGTGAGGAAGGACCGCAGGATCCGGTCCTCGTCGAGGCTCGCGACCTGGTCGAGGGCGGCGTCGACCTCTTCGAGCAGGGCGTCGACGATCTCGCGGCCGGCGCGCTGCCGCTCCGGCGCCATCCGGGCCTCGAACAGGTTGATGAGCAGGCGCGTGGTGTGGACGTTGTTGCGGAGGGTGTCCTCCATGTAGTCCTGGCTGAACGTGGAGCCGGCCTGCCGCAGGTACTTGGCGTACGCGCGCAGCACCATGGCCTCGCGCCAGGTCAGACCGGCGCTGAGCACGAGGGAGTTGAAGCCGTCGTTCTCCGCCTTGCCGGTCCAGGTGGCGGCGAAGGCGTCCTGGACGCGCTCGCGGGCGTCGTCGCCGAGGTAGTCGGCGCCGCCGGCCACCGCCTTGGGCATGCGCAGGCCGAAGTCGTAGATCCAGGCCGTCGTGCGGTCCACGCAGCGCAGCTCGTAGGGCCGCTCGTCGGTGACCTCGACGCCGAGTCGGCTGAGCACCGGCAGCACGGCCGACAGGGAGACCTGGCCGCCCTTCTGGTAGATCTTGAAACGCCGTTCCTCGGGGGCGGCGCCGACCGGCTCGTACAGGCTCAGCGCGAAGGTCTTCTTCTCGTCGAGCCGCTCCAGGTGACCGAGGTCGGCGACCGCGGAGCGCGGACCGTGGTCGGCCTTGTAGCCCTCGGGGAAGGCGCCGCCGTAGTGGCGCAGCAGTTCCGCGGCGCGTTCCTCGCCGACCTCGGCGGTCAGCGCCTCGCCGAATCCGTCGGCCCAGGAGCGGGCGGCCTCGACGAGGCGGGCCTCGATGCGCTCCTTGTCGGCGTCGGACAACTGCGGCAGCTCGGTGCCCTGCGGGACGCGGACCACGAAGTGCAGACGGGACAGGATCGACTCGGTGTTCCAGGCGGTGAAGTCGACGCTGATGCCGCCGAGCTCCTCCTTGAGGATGTCGATGATCCGCAGCCGGACACCGGTGGTGTAGCGGTCGCGGGGGAGGTAGACGAGAGCCGAGTAGTAGCGGCCGTACTCGTCCTGGCGCAGGTAGAGGCGCAGACGGCGCCGCTCCTGGAGGTAGAGCACGGAGGTGACGATCGGCTCCAGCTCCTCGACCGGCATCTGGAACATCTCGTCGCGCGGGTACGTCTCCAGGATCTGGAGCAGGTCCCGTCCGTCGTGGCTGTTGGGTGAGAAACCGGCCCGCGCCAGCACCTCCTCCACCTTGCGCCGCACGACCGGCACCCTGCGGACGGACTCGGTGTAGGCGGCGGAGGAGAACAGGCCGAGGAAGCGCCGCTCGCCGACGACGTTGCCGTTCTCGTCGAACTTCTTGACGCCGACGTAGTCGAGGTACGACGGCCGGTGCACGGTGGCCCGGCTGTTCGCCTTGGTCAGCACCAGCAGCCGGTGCTCGCGGGCCTTGGCCCGGGCGTCGGCGGGGAGCCGCTCGAAGGAGGGGCTGACGGGGTGGCTCTCGTCGGTCGCGTGGTGCGGGTCGGAGCGCAGGATGCCGAGGCCGGTGCCCGCGACGGCGGCGAGGGAGTCGTCCTCGCGCAGCTCGTACTCGCGGTAGCCGAGGAAGGTGAAGTGGTCGTCGGCCAGCCAGCGCAGCAGCTCGCCGGCCTCCTCCAGCTCCCGCGCGGGGAGGTCCTGGGGGGTGGCCTCGGTCGCCAGCCGCTCCGCGATGCGGACGGCCGCGTCCCGCATCTTGCCCCAGTCCTCGACTGTCTCGCGGACGTCGTTCAGGACGCGCAGCAGGTCGGCGGTGATCTGCTTCAGGTCACCGCGGTCGGTCTCGCGGTCGATCTCGACGTGGATCCAGGACTCGACGTGCGCGTCGTGCGGGAGGTCGGCGGCGGGCGGGCCGGTGAGCACCTCGACGAGCTTGCCGGCGATGTCGCGCCGCACCACGATCTGCGGGTGGACGACGACGTGGATGCCGCGGCCCTGGCGGGTCAGCTCGTTGGTCACGGAGTCGACGAGGAAAGGCATGTCGTCGGTGACCACCTCGACGACGGAGTGGCTGCACGTCCAGCCGTTCTCCTCGACCGTCGGGGTGTGCACCCGGACGTTCGCCGTGCCCTGCGGGCGGTTCTCGGCGAGCCGGTAGTGCGAGACGGCGGCTCCGAAGACGTCCACCGGGTCGCGGTCGGCAAGGTCCTCCGGGGCGGTGTGCCGGTAGTAGCGCTGGAGGAACGCGAACACGGACGCGTAGTCCGGGGAGCCGTCCGGAGCGTCCGGGGTGCCGTCCGGGGAGTCCGGGGTGCCCGGAGTTCCCTCGCCCGTCGTCCCGGTCGGTAGGTGCCCCCCGACCGGGCTGTTCTCAGCTACCCGCGCGGCCCTTTCGAGCAGCTCGGCCCTGGCTTCGTCCAGCTTGGTCTGCATTGTCCTCTGACTCCTGTCGCGCGCCGTTGCGTGACGTAGAAGGAAGTACGGTCTCCTGCCTTCCGGCATGACGTCGGGACACGGGATGTCCGGTCTGCTCCGACGCTATGCCGCAAGGTGAGAAGAGCGGGGGCATATCAGCCAATGTCGCCGCTTCCGCCGGGTGTGACATCGCTCTCGCCGTCACCGTCCGGGGAGTGCGCGGCGCCGTACCGGGGGCCTTGGATGCCCCGTCCCGCCCGCGAGGATCAGCGACCGCCGCCCGGACACGGATGTGGTCCGTGTGTGCCGGGCGCAGGGCAGGGGCAACAGTGCCCCCGCGAACTATCGCGCTGATCACGCCACAAGGCTATCGCCCCGCACGGGCCCCCCGTCACGGGCCGCATGTGTACAAAACCGGGCCCACAACTTGGACGTTCCGCACAGCTTCGACCCGCACAGCTACGTTCCGCACAGCTTCGACCGGCACAGCTACGACCCGCGCAGCTACGACCCGGCCGAGGGGCACGGCCCGCGGCGCCGTCACGCCGCGAGTCCCTCCGCCACCTTCACGGCCTCCCCCAACGTGTCCACCACCGGCACCCCGACCTCCTCGAGGCTGGCCCGGCCGTGCGACCCCCCGGTGTACAGCACCGCTCCCGCTCCGACGTGCCGCGCGGCGACCGCGTCGTCGGCGGCGTCCCCGATCACCACGGTCCGAGCGGGCTCCACCCCGGCCAGTGCCAGCTCCGCGAGATGCCGCACCATGTGCTCGGCCTTGCTGCCGCCGGACGGCCCCGTCCGCCCGTCGACGCGTATGAAGTGCGCCTCGATCCCGAGCCCTTTGACCAGCGGCACCAGCTCGTCATGGCCGTACAAGCTGAGGATCGACTGGCTGCGTCCCGCCGAGCGCCACCCGGTGAGCAGCTCCGTCGCGCCCTCGGCGAGCCGGCACCGGCCCCGCTGCTCGGTGTAGTGGCGCTGGAAGGTCGCGTCCATGACCTCCCACTCGGCGTCGGTGGGCAGCCGCCCCATCAGCCGCTCGTAGAACTTCGGCACCGGCACGCAGTACAGCGCCCGGTACTGCTCCAGCGTGATCGGCGTCATCCCCAGCTCGGCGAACGCCGCGTTCGTCGCGCCGATGATCGCGTCGTTGTCGTGGAACAGCGTGCCGTTCCAGTCCCACACGATGTGTGCGCCCGTCTGCATCCCCATGCCCGAAAACGTACCCGCCGCCACTGACAATCAAGGCGCCGCGGTGTCACCGACCGGGTCCCACCAGGCCGGGGATCTCCTGCGTCGCGTACCACAGCAGCTCGTGGTCCTCCGCGCCGTCCACGACGAACCGGGCGTCGTCGTCCCCGCCGTCCGCCGCCGCGAGGGCCTCGGCCGCGGCCGTCACGTCCGCCTCCGCATCGGCCGCGTCGACGTGCACCGAGGCCGCCTCGGCCAGCGGCAGGGGCCCGGCGAGGCGCACCTCGCCCGGCGCCGCCGGATCGGCCCCCCGGTCCGGGTCGGCCGCGACGGCGCCGTCGGGTACGTCGGCGGCGACCACGACCCGGCGCCGCGCCGCGCCGGAGTCGGCCGCGAGCAGCCTCAGCGAGGCCAGCGCGGCCCGGTTCAGGGCGGCATACTCCAGCTCCTCGATGTCGTCCGAGAGGTACCACTCGCGCAGCGCGGGCGTGACGGCATGGGCGACTAGCGGCCCGGTCCCCAGCTCTCCCGTCCGGTGCGCCTCGGCGAGGCCGGACAGGGTCAGGGGGACGTAGACGCGCATGAGTCTGCCGCTTTCTTGGTCGGGGACGCCGCCGGAGCGCTCGGCGGCGTCCGGGGCGGGAGAGCCTTCAGGATACGTGCGGGTGTCCCCTTTCGAGTCCCCACCCGGGGCGCCCGACACGTCCACTCCGGGCCCGGAATTCACCCGGCCCACCCTCTCCATCCCGGGCTCTCCCACCGCCCCGGTCACTCTGATAGGTGAACATCCCGACCCCCGCGACCCGGCCGCCGGCCTCCTTGCCTCACGGCCCCCGCTACCCGTACAAGATCCCCGACCGCAAAGTTACTGTCCGGTATCACCCGGGCCGACGAACGGGGACTCCCATGCACAAGGTCATGACCAGGACCCAGCTCCGCCCACCCCTCCACACACCGAACGACCCACTCACCCCGCCCCCGCCCGGCGAACCCGGCGGCGCCCTGTCCCGCACGCCCGGCGGCGACCCGTCCCACGAACCCGGCCGTGTACCGCCCCGCACCCCCGGCGGCGAACCCGGCCGTGTACCGCCCCGCACCCCCGGCGGCGAACCCGCCGACGCCCCGCTCCCCATGCCCGGCGGCGGCCCGGTGCCGCGCCCGTACGGGCTCGTTCCGATGGCTACCGACCCCGCCGACGTCCCGCCCCGCGAGCCCGGCGGTGTGCCGCCCCGCAGGCCGGGCGCACGTGGGGCGCGTGCCGCGGCGCCCGGTGGGCGTCCGCCGGGCTCCCCCGGCCGGTCCCGGCGGGCCCGTACGCGACCGGCGGACACCCGTCCGCCCACGGCCGGTCCGGGCCGGGGCACCGGGACGGGACCGGTCACGTCGGCGGGCACCTCCCTCACGGCCCTCACCCCGGGCCCCTCCGCGGTCTTCGCCCCGGCGCCCGCCGCCAACGACACCGCGAACCCCGCCACGAACCCCGCCACGGCCCCCACCGCGCGCCCGACCGCACCGGCGGTCCCTCGGCCCGCCAGGCCCGCCGCGGCGCCTCTCGTCCCCGCCCAGACCCCTCGCCGCCCCGTCCCGCAGTTGCGCCCCACCGACCGCTTCGCCGAGCTACTCCTCGGCGTGCTCAGTGGCCGGCGTCCCGTCCACTCGATGCTCCGCCACACCGTCGGCCGCGCCTACGACGACCTGGCCCACCTCGCCGAACGCGGCCCCCTGCGCACCCGCGGCGCCCTCCCCGTCGTCCGCGACATCGGCTATTTCGAGCCCCGTCCGGGCGCCCTCGAGGTCTTCGCCCGCATCGGTGCGGGCGACCGGCTGCGCGCCATGGCCTTCCGTCTGGAGCAGGGCCGGGACCTGCGCTGGCGCTGCACGGCGGTGGAACTGGGCGGCCCCCGCAGGCCGCACGCGGACGACGACTGAACCCGACGGCGAAGGGCCGGTCACCCGCGGGTGACCGGCCCTTCCCACCGCTACGGCGCCCGCAGGCACCGCACCGTCACTTCTTGCGGCGCCGTCCGCCCTTGGCCTGCTTGCGGCGCTCCGCGCGCGTGAGCCCGTCGGACCCGTCGGACTGGGCCTGCCCGGACTCGCCGTCGGTGAATTCGCCCTCGACGACACCGCCCTCGCCGTCCACGGTCGGCGCGGAGAAGTGCAGGTCCCGGCGCTGCGGAGCGTCGAGTCCCTTGGCGCGGATCTCCGGACGGGCGCCCGCCTGGGCGGGGACCGCGTCCTGCGCGCCCTTGTCGAGCGACGGCGCCGTGTCCTCGACCGGAACCTCCTCGACCTGCTGCTCGACCTGGACCTCCAGGTTGAACAGGTAGCCGACGGACTCCTCCTTGATGCCCTCCATCATGGCCTGGAACATGTCGAAGCCCTCACGCTGGTACTCGACCAGCGGGTCCTTCTGCGCCATCGCGCGCAGGCCGATGCCCTCCTGGAGGTAGTCCATCTCGTAGAGGTGCTCGCGCCACTTGCGGTCCAGGACCGAGAGGACGACCCGGCGCTCCAGCTCGCGCATGATCTCCGAGCCGAGCTGCGTCTCCCGCGCCTCGTACTGCTCCTGGACGTCGTCCTTGATGGACTCCGCGATGTAGTCGGCGGTCAGCCCGGCGCGGTCGCCGGCCGCCTCCTCCAGCTCCTCGACGGTGACCTTCACCGGGTAGAGCTGCTTGAAGGCACCCCACAGCCGGTCGAGGTCCCAGTCCTCCGGGAAGCCCTCGGCGGTCTCGGCCTGCACGTACGCGTCGATCGTGTCGTTCGTGAAGTGCTGGATCTGCTCCTGCAGGTCCTCGCCCTCCAGAACGCGGCGGCGCTCCCCGTAGATGACCTCGCGCTGGCGGTTGAGGACCTCGTCGTACTTCAGGACGTTCTTACGCGTCTCGAAGTTCTGCGTCTCGACCTGCGACTGGGCGGAGGCGATGGCGCGCGTGACCATCTTGTTCTCGATCGGCACGTCGTCGGGGACGTTGGCCATCGACATCACGCGCTCGACCATCTGGGCCTTGAACAGCCGCATCAGGTCGTCGCCCAGGGAGAGGTAGAAACGGGACTCGCCGGGGTCGCCCTGGCGGCCGGAACGACCGCGGAGCTGGTTGTCGATGCGCCGCGACTCGTGCCGCTCGGTGCCCAGGACGTAGAGGCCGCCGAGGTCCGTGACCTCTTCGAACTCCGCCTTGACCGCCTGCTCGGCGCGCTCCAGCGCGGCGGGCAGGGCCGCGGCCCACTCCTCGATGTGCTCCTCGGGGTCGAGGCCGCGCTGGCGCAGCTCCGCCTCGGCGAGGTCCTCGGGGCTGCCGCCGAGCTTGATGTCCGTACCGCGGCCGGCCATGTTCGTGGCCACCGTGACGGAGCCCTTGCGGCCCGCCTGGGCGACGATCGTCGCCTCCCGGTCGTGCTGCTTGGCGTTCAGCACCTCGTGCTGGACGCCGCGCTTGCTGAGCTGCTGCGAGAGGTACTCGGACTTCTCGACCGAGGTGGTGCCGACGAGGATCGGCTGGCCCTTGCGGTGCTTCTCCTCGATGTCGTCGACGACCGCCTCGAACTTCGCGACCTCGGTGCGGTAGATCAGGTCCGACTGGTCGTCGCGGATCATCGGCCGGTTGGTCGGGATGGGCACCACACCGAGCTTGTAGATCTGGTGGAACTCGGCTGCCTCGGTCATCGCCGTACCGGTCATGCCGGACAGGCCGGGCTGTTCCTTGTCGTTGTGGTCGTGGCGCTTGTAGAGGCGGAAGAAGTTCTGGAGGGTGATCGTGGCGAGGGTCTGGTTCTCGTCCTTGATGTCCACCCCTTCCTTCGCCTCGATCGCCTGGTGCATGCCCTCGTTGTAGCGGCGGCCGGCGAGGATACGGCCGGTGTGCTCGTCGACGATCATGACCTCGCCGTCGATGACGACGTAGTCCTTGTCCTTCTTGAAGAGTTCCTTGGCCTTGATGGCGTTGTTCAGGTACCCGACGAGGGGGGTGTTCACCGACTCGTAGAGGTTGTCGATGCCCAGCCAGTCCTCGACCTTGGCGACGCCCGGCTCGTGGATGGCGACGGTGCGCTTCTTCTCGTCGACCTCGTAGTCGCCGGTCTCCTCGATGCCCTTGAGGGTGTTGCCTGCCTCGCCCTTCTTCAGGCGGGTGACCAGCTTGGCGAAGTCGCCGTACCACTTGGTGGCCTGGTCGGCCGGGCCGGAGATGATCAGCGGTGTACGGGCCTCGTCCACGAGGATGGAGTCGACCTCGTCGACGATGGCGAAGTTGTGGCCGCGCTGGACGAGTTCGTCCTTGGACCACGCCATGTTGTCGCGCAGGTAGTCGAAGCCGAACTCGTTGTTCGTGCCGTAGGTGATGTCGCAGCCGTACATCTCGCGGCGCTGGGCCGGCGTCTGGTTGGCGAGGATGCAGCCGACGGACAGGCCGAGGAACTTGTGGACGCGGCCCATCGTCTCGGCGTCGCGCTCGGCCAGGTAGTCGTTGACCGTGACGATGTGCACGCCCTCGCCGGACAGGGCGTTGAGATAGGCGGGCAGCGTACTGACGAGGGTCTTGCCCTCACCGGTCTTCATCTCGGCCACGTAGCCCATGTGCAGGGCCGCGCCGCCCGACACCTGCACGTCGTAGTGCCGCTGGCCCAGGACGCGCTTGGCGGCCTCCCGGACGGTGGCGAAGGCTTCGGGCAGCAGGTCGTCCAGGCTCTCACCGTCGGCGTAGCGCTGCTTGTACTCATCGGTGAGGGCCCTCAGCTCGGCGTCGGAGAGGTCAGCGAAGTCCTCTTCGATGGAGTTGACCTGGTCCGCGATGCGGTGCAGCTTGCGCAGGATCTTGCCTTCGCCTGCACGCATGATCTTCGAGAGGACGGACACGGGGCTTGGTCTCCTTGCCGGTCGGGCCTGGGACGGTCGGTTTCCTGTGACGGACTGAGCAACGGCCATCGTATGCGAGGACCCCGCCGCCCCGGGAGGCCTGCCGCAACGGGGACCGTCCACTCCTTACATCCAGCTTCCCTGTCTGCTGTCATCGGGTTCAACGTCCGGGCCCCGCGGATGGTGCCGCGCCCTCCGGCGAATTGCACGAAAAGTGACCGCTTGTTCACGCATGGCAAAAAGATGGCGTTGGCCACGGGGCACCGCGCAGAATCGGCCGATGGAACCCGTCACGCTCACCACCGACCGTCTGGTCCTGCGCACGGTCGGCCCCCAGGACACCGAGGCCGTGTACGCCGCCGCGCGGGACCCCGACATCCAGCGCTGGACGACGATCCCCTCGCCCTACCTCCCGGAGCACGCCCGGGGCTTCACCGAGCAGATGGTCCCGGACGGCTGGGCCAACGACTCGATGTTCACCTTCGGCCTCTTCCTCCCCGCCGGGGACCTGGTGGGCATGCTCGGCGTCACGATGATCTCCCTGGGCGCCGGCGAGATCGGGTTCTGGGGCACCAAGGAGCACCGCGGCCGGGGGTACGTCACGGAGGCCGCCGTCGCCGCCTCCCGCTGGTCCTTCGCCGAGCGGGCGATCGACCGCGTGGAGTGGCGCGCCGAGGTCGGCAACACGGCCTCCCGCGCGGTGGCCCAACGGGCGGGCTTCACCATGGAGGGCACGTTGCGCTCCGCGATCAACAACAAGGGCGTGCGCCGCGACTGCTGGATCGGCTCCCTCCTCCCCTCGGACCTCTCCCTGCCGTCCACGGCCCCGTACCTGCCGGCCCCCCGGCCCTAGGGGGCGGCAGCCGCAGCCGCGGCCCGGGTCCACTGATGCTCCTATTGCTGTCAAGCGGTCTGGATCCAGTCGCGGTAGGCGTGGGCCAGATCGTCGTCGCGGGTGAGCCCTCGTTCGAGTCTGGAGA
>NZ_JAGMUO010000044.1 GCF_019049325.1 Streptomyces sp. AC512_CC834
CCTCAGAAGCCCGCTCCCCCACGGCCCCCCGTACCGAAGCCTCCCCCGCCGGTACCACCGGCACCACCGGCCTCGAGGCCCGAACCGCCGCCGCCTCCGCGGCCCGCCCCGGCTCCGACCCCGACGCCCCGTCCCACCCCGCCGCCGGTCCGTCCGGCGGCTCCCGCGCCCGTCCCGTCGGCCACTCCCACCCCCACGCCCACGCCGCGGCCTTCGCTGAGCCCGGTGCACTATCCGCGCCACCGCGCCGCCCGGCCGCCGCAGCGGTCCTCGCGCGGGACCACGTCGCCGCTCGTCTTCGTCCTGCTCATCACGGTGCCCGCGGTGGTAGCCGTCGCCGCGCTCCGTGCGCGCTGATCCTGGAGGCCTCCCTTGCCGGAATGGCTTGTTCTCACCCTCGCGATGCTGGCCGCCTGTGTCGTGGTGGTCATCGTCACCCTCCTGCGGCACCGCGCGGCGTCCGACGACGAGGACATCACCGAGACTCCCGACGTCATCGAGTACATGACAATGTGGATCGGCGTGGTGTACGCCATCGTCCTGGGCCTGGCCATCGCCGGTGTCTGGGAGGCGCGCAGTGCCGCCCAGGACAACGTGCAGACGGAGGCCGTGGCGCTGCACGAGATCTCGGAACGCGTCCGCAGCTATCCGCCCGACGTCCGTGACCGCATCCGGGAGGATGTCAACGCCTATGTCGGACACGTCGTCACCACCGAGTGGAAGGCGATGGCCGATGACGGCGAGGTGACCGACCGCGGCACCGAGCTGCTGGACCGCGTCCGCGCGGACGTCACCGACTACGAGCCGAAGTCGGACTTCGAGGCCCAGGCGTACCAGCCCCTCGTCGACCAGGTGGCCATCGCGGACCAGGCCCGTACCACCCGGGCGCAGTCCACCGGGGCGACCATGCCGGGGGTGGTGTGGTTCGGGCTCATCGCCGGGGGCGTCATCACGATCGGGATGGTCTTCGCCCTGCAGATCCGGCGTACCACCCGCGAACTGGTCCTGGCCGGACTGTTCTCGGCGCTGATCGCCTTCCTGCTGTTCCTGATCTGGGACTTCGACGCCCCCTTCAGCCGGGGCGTGGCGGCCTCGACCGACCCGTTCCTGAGCCTTTTCCCCGGGATCGGAGGCTGACACCGCGCCAGGGGACGGCCGACCACGCCGTCACCGTCCCTGGGGCGCCCCCTGAGACGCCCCTGGGCGGCCCACCCTCGTGCCCCATTCGCGCGACTGCGATCGCGCCCGCGCGCACGGCTTCCTAGCGTTTCGGACATCGAGGTGCATTCCTGGCGCGAGCGGAACAGGTCCGCCGCCGCTCCTCGGGGACCCGGAGGATTCACCATGCGCGCGATACCCGTCGCCTCGGTCGCACTGCTGGGCGTCGCCGCCCTCTCCGCCTGCGTACCGGCCGGGGCCGCCGTCGGCGGAGACAACTCGACGTTCGGCTTCACCGTCCACCCGGGCATCGTGGAGCCGGGCGGCGAGGTGACGCTGGGGGTGGGCCGCACCGCCGCGGGCTGCCGGGGCCGGGTCACGGTCACCTCGCCGGTGTTCGACACGGTCACCATCCCCCGGCACGAGTCGTCGGCGACGGCGCGGGTCGACCGGGACGCCCGCCGCGGGGCGGTCTACCAGGTGTCGTTCGCCTGCAAGGAGCGGACCGGCACCGTGAACCTCACCATCGCGGACGGTTCGCACCGTCCGACTCCCGAGCCCCGTCATTCCAAGGGGGTGCACGCCGGTGAGGGCGGCAGCGTCGCCGGGTTCGACGTGAAGCAGATCGGGCTCGGCGTGGCGCTCATCGCGGGTGCGGTGGGCACGGCGTACCACCTCTCGCGCCGCCGTCCCGGCGGGGACGGCACCTGATCCCACCGCACCGCGCGCACAGGGCTTCGCCCCGGACCCTTGCCGGATCCGGGGCGAAGCCCTGTCGTGTGGGCGGGTGGACGGGTGGACGGGAACGGGTCAGAACCGGCGCTCGGCCCGGCGGCGCATCCAGAACAGGCCGCCACCGGCGAGGGCCGCGGCGACGAGCCCGCCGCCGATCGCGATGTCGGTCGGGGTCGCCCCGCTGGAGCTGCTGCCGCCGAGCCCGCCGCGGACACCGCCGATGACCGTGAAGGCCGCCGGGCGGGTCAGCCGCCTGCCCGAGCAGTTGACGGTGATGTCGTACGAGCCGGGCCGGGCGTCCTCCTTGATGGTGGCTCTGCCCTTGGAGGTCTCGTTGGCTCCCCTGACCGGGGTCAGGTGGGTGGTCCGGAACGCGTCCGAGGTCATCGTGCCGCCCTGGGGGCAGCCGTCGACCGTGACGGTCATCTGACCGCCGCGGGCGATGACGCTGGGCAGGGCGACGATGTTGCTCGGCTGGTTGTGGTCGCCGCCGGCGGTGGCCGTGGGGGCGGCCAGTCCGAGGACAGCGACGGCGGCGCCGGCTGCCGCGAGGGCACGAGTGTTGCGCATGTGATCCTCCGCGGAAGACGCCCCGGGACCCGTCCCCGGTCGATCGGCGAGAAAGCGCCTCCCAGAAAGACCCTCAGTTGCCTTGCACGAGGCCGCATTTCGGGAATGGTCCGTCCTGGTGAGGGCGGTACCGGGCCAAAACCGCGCGAGTGGATATCGCCGCAGGTCACGCACCGTCAGAAAATCTCCGCCGGGGAAATCCCGGATGGCTCACCGAAGGACGCGCGCACCACCCGTTCGCCGCCGCCCCGTCGCCGGTCCCACGCGCGGCGCTTAGCGTGCTCGTATGCGCGGATGATCCGGCGACGGCCGGGTCGAGAGGGGATGGCGAATGTACGACTCCGAGTTGGCCGAAGAGGAGGAGCGGCGGCGGAAGCGCGCTCCCTGGGGCGTGATAGCGCTTGTTCTGCTGACCGGTCTCGCGCTCGTCCGCAACGGCTCCGGGGAATTCGACGTGGGCCCGCCGCAGCCGGCGTCGGCCGCCGCCGCCCCGGACACCCGCGCGGGCTCCGGTGACGGCGCCGCGGGCAGTGTCAAGCCGCTGCCGTACTCGGTGCCCGACCGGGTCTCCATCCCCGCCATCCAGGTCGACGCGCCGGTCATGGCGGTCGGTCTCGACGTGGACGGCTGGGTGGACGCGCCGCCGCCCGAGGACCCGAATCTGGCCGGCTGGTTCACCGGCGCGGTCGCCCCCGGGGAAAAGGGCACGGCGGTCGTGGTCGGCCATGTCGACAACCAGCAGGGCCCCGCCGTCTTCTACGGACTCGGCGCCCTGAAAAAGGGAAACAAGGTGGAGATCCACCGCCAGGACGGAAAGACGGCGGTATTCGAGATCTACGGCATCGAGGTGTTCGAGAAGGACAATTTCCCCGGCGACCGGGTCTACGCCTCGAAGGGCAGCCCCGAATTGCGGGTCATCACCTGCGGCGGCGGTTTCTCCAAGCAGAACGGCTACGACGGGAACGTCGTCACGTTCGCCCGCCTGGTCGAGGTCCGCTGAGCGTGCCCCGGCCGGGCGGGCGCGGCGGCGGTCACAGCAGGCGCCTCCGCGGGACCGTGAGGTGGTAGCCGGAGTCGAGCAGCTCGGGCAGATAGCGCCGCAGGGCGCGCACGCTCTGCGACCGGTCGCCCCCGGCGTCGTGCGAGAGCACCACGACGCCGGGGGCGGCGCCGTCCTCGACCCGGTCGACGATGGTGTCGGTGCCGGGGGTGGTCCAGTCACGGGTGTCCACGGTCCAGGCCAGCGGTTCCATGCCGAGCTCGGAGCCGAGTTGGAAGGTGGCGCGGTTCCACGCCCCGTAGGGGGCCCGGAACCAGCGGGGCGCCTCACCGTAGGCCTGCTCGACGACCTCGCTCGTGCGCTCCATCTCGGAGCGGATGCGGCGCCGGGTGAGTTTGGTCAGCAGTGGGTGGGACCAGGTGTGGTTGCCGACCACGTGTCCCTCGTCGGACATCCGGGTCAGCAGGTCCCGGTTGTAGTCCGCCATCTCCCCGCACACGAAGAACGTCGCGTGCACGTCGTACTTGGCCAGCGTGTCCAGGATCTGCGGGGTGTACTCGGGATGGGGTCCGTCGTCGAAGGTGAGCAGCATGGTGCGGCCCCGGCCCGTCATGCGCAGGATCGGCTCGCTGCGCACCGGGGGCTGCCGGGGCGCGGCACGTGGGCTGCCGTATCCGGTCAGGGGCTTCAGCCGGTAGCCCGAGGGTTTGAGCGGGCTGTGCGGCGGGGGTCCCGGGGCGGGGGCGGGCGGCCCGGCCGGTCCGTTTCCCAGGCCCGTCGCGAGCGCACCGCCGACGCCGGCCGCTCCGACGGCCGCGACACCGGCGAGCAGTGCGCGACGTGTGGGCATGTGTGTGGGCAAGTGTGTGGGCAAGTGATCCTTTCTCATGACTCATCAGTCGCCCGGCCGGACCGCGCCGCACCTGAGCAACACCGGTGCGGCGGTACGAATCCACCCGGCCGGCCGAAGATCACGAAGGACTCCGATAGCCTCGCCGCGTGACGGAACAGCACTCCCATCAGTTCGAACGCGGCACGGACGGACCGAAGGTCATCGTCGTCGGTGTGGACGGCTCCGACTCCTCGCTCCGGGCCGCGGCCTACGCCGGTGGCCTGGCCCGGCGCCAGGGTGCCCTGCTCGCCGTGGTGTACGTACAGCCGGTACTGGCGGGGGGTGCGGCGCTCGGGGCGCCGGTGGCGGAGACGACCGACGAGATCGCCGAGGAGCTGGTGGCCCAGATCCGGGAGGCGACCGAGCGGGTCAAGGGGATATTCGACATCCGCTGGGAGTTCCACACGTTCCGCGGCGACCCGTACAGCGGCCTGGTGACGACGGCCGACCAGTTGAAGGCGGACGCGGTGGTGGTGGGCGCCTCCGAGCAGGCCGGTCACCGGTTCATCGGCTCCGTCGCGGTCCGGCTGGTGAAGGCGGGGCGCTGGCCGGTGACCGTGGTGCCGTAGCACCGCCGGGACCGGGTGTCCGGACCGGGTCTCGGGACCGGGTGTGCGTCGTGGCTTCCGTCCCGGACGTGTGTGAGTCATCATGATCCACCGTCAGCCGTTTGCCGTTCACGAAGAGGTGAGGCGCATGGCCCGGATCCGCATGGGTGAGGGTGTTCTCCGCCGCAAACCCATCGAGCACATCGAGGAGACGGAGAGCGGCGGGGGCCTGGTCCGCTCGCTGGGACTGTGGCAGCTCACCGCGATCGGCGTGGGCGGCATCATCGGGGCCGGCATCTTCACGCTGGCCGGCACGGTCGCCAACGGCACTGCGGGCCCCGCGGTCCTCGTCTCCTTCCTGATCGCGGGCGTCGCGAGCGCGGCGGCCGCCCTGTCCTACGCCGAGTTCGCCGGGCTGATCCCGAAGGCGGGCTCCGCGTACACCTACGGCTACGCGGTCCTGGGCGAGCTGGTGGGGTGGTTCATCGGCTGGGACCTGCTGCTCGAGTACACGGCGATCGTGGCGGTGGTCGCGATCGGCATCTCGGGCTACTTCAGCTTCCTGGTCAACGAGATGGGCGCCGACCTGCCGAACTGGATGCTGGGTGCGCCCGGCACCGGGGACGGTCACCGAGTCGACCTGTTCGCGGCCGTGCTGTGCCTGCTGATCGCGTATCTGCTGACGCTGGGCATCAGGAACGCGGCCCGTTTCGAGATGGTCGTGGTCGTACTGAAGGTGCTGGTGGTGCTGCTGGTGATCGGGGTCGGTGTCTTCCACGTCGAGACCTCGAACTACCACCCGTTCTTCCCGTTCGGGGTCGGCGGGGCGTTCACCGGTGCGGCGACGGTGTTCTTCGCGGTCTTCGGCTACGACGCCATGTCGACGGCGGCCGAGGAGTCGAAGGACGCCCAGCGGCACATGCCGAAGGCGATCATCTACTCGCTGATCATCTCGATGGTGCTGTACGTGGCGGCCTGTCTGGTGCTGACCGGTATGCAGAACTACAAGAGCATCGACCCGGAGAGCGGCTTCTCGACGGCGTTCAAGTCGGTGGGGCTGAGTTCGCTGGCCGACATCATCGCGGTGGGCGCCATCATCGGCATCCTCACGGTGATGTTCACGTTCATGCTGGGCGTCACCCGCGTGTGGTTCTCCATGTCGCGCGACGGGCTGCTGCCCAAGTGGTTCGCCAAGACGCACCCGACGCGGCACGTGCCGACGCGGGTCACCTGGATCGTCGGGTGCGCGTCGGCCGTGATCGCCGGGTTCCTGCCGATCGGCGAGGCGGCCGAGCTGACCAACATCGGCATCCTGCTGGCGTTCGTGGTGGTGTGCGCCGCGGTGATCGTGCTGCGCTACCGGCAGCCGGACCTGCCGCGCACCTTCCGTACGCCGTGGATGCCGTTCGTGCCGGCGCTGGGCATCGTCTTCTCGATCTGGCTGATCACGTTCCTCCAGTGGCAGACCTGGCTGCGGTTCGCCGTGTGGTTCTTGGTGGGCCTGGTGATCTACTTCACGTACTCCTACCGGAAGTCGGAGCTGGCGCGCCGTTAGCGGGTGCGCGGGACCGGAGCCCGCGGCGCGGCCGGGCCGGGCCGGGCCGGGCACCACCGGCCTACTTCGCCATCACCAGCCCGTCCTCGGCCGCGCCCCGGCCGAGGACGACGTCGCGGATGCGGTCGCGCACGGCGCGTACGTCGGCGCCCTTGTCCAGGGCCCGGTTGAGGTTCACCACCCGGCCGGCGTCGACGTCGAACAACTGCGGGACGAACTCGGCCCTGGTCACCCTCCAGCGTTCGCCCCGCCGGGCGGGCGGGGCGAAGGTGAAGCGGCCGATGGTCGACTGGTTGCCGCGCGGATCGCGGGCGCCCCCGGCATTGACCATCTCGCCCGCGATCTGGTCCCCCATCCCGTAGACCACCCAGGTGCCGTTGACCTTCTCGTAGGCCTGCGGGACATGGGCGTGGGTGCCCAGGATCAGGTCGATGTCGGGGCGGTCGCCGGTGCGTGCGGCGGTCAGTCTCCGGGCCAGGGCCAACTGGTCCCGGTCGGGCGCGTCCTGCCATTCGGTGCCCCAGTGCAGGGACACCACGACGACGTCCGCGCCCGCCTTCCGGGCGGCCCGCGCGTCCTCGACGATGCGCGCCTCGTCGATCAGGCCGACCGCCCAGGGCTGTCCCGGGGGCAGCGGGTGGCCGTTGGTGTGGAGGGTGTAGGCGAGGTGGGCCACCTCGGCCCGGCCGGCGCGCAGGACCGTCGCGGTGTCCGCCTCGCCCTCTGTGCGCGCCGTCCCGGCGTGCCGCACGCCGGCGCGGTCGAGGGCGTCCAGGGTGCGGCGGATGCCGTCCGCGCCGTCGTCGACACTGTGGTCGGAGGCGGTGGAGCAGCCGTCGTAGCCGGTCGCGGCCAGCGCCTTGGCCACCTCGGGCGGGGACTTGAAGAGGGGGTAGCCGCTGTAGTCGCCGTTCGCGCCGTAGACGGTCTCCATGTGGCACAGGGCGAGGTCGGCGCGCGAGACGATCGGGCGGGCGCCGGCGAGCATGGGGCGGAAGTCGTAGCCGGTGCCGCCGGAGTCGAAGCGGGCCCGCTCGATGATCGAGTCGTGCGGCAGTACGTCGCCGGAGGCGACCAGTGTGAAGGCGCCGCTTTCCGCGGCGGGCGGGGCCTGCGCCGGGCCGTTCGGCGGTTCGTGGTCGCGGGCCTGGCAGGCCGCGCCCGCGGTGAGGAGGGCGGTCAGGGCCAGGGCCACCTGCCGACTGCGTGTGATCATCCGTTCACCCGTTCGCTCCGCTGGGTCACACACCGATTAAAAGTCACATTTACTTACAAACAGGTAATGAGGCGTGGCTTGTCACAGGCGGCTCCGACACGCCCATTAGCCCGTCCGGCGTGCGCGAACGGGGGGTGCCGACCGTTCGTCGAACCGTTCGTCGACGCGATCGACCGTCCGCCGCACACCCGTGCGTACGCCCTGTCCCCGCGCGGCCCCCTGCGGTGCCATACGGCCATGACGGCCGGAATCACCCTGACGGACACCGCGAACGGGACGACCGCCGAGCACGAGCTCGCCGCACTGCAGCGCGAGCACGGCCGGCCGCTCTTCGCGCTGTTGCTGCGGCTCAGCGACGGCGACCGGCAACGCGCCGAGGACCTCGTGCAGGAGACCCTGGTCCGCGCCTGGCAGCACCCCGAGGCGCTGCGCGCCGACGACTTCGACTCCGTACGGCCCTGGCTGCTCACCGTGGCGCGGCGCCTCGCGATCGACGCGCGCCGCGCCCGTCAGGCACGCCCCCCGGAGGTCGGCGACGCCGTACTGGAGAACGCGCGGGTCTGCGCCGATCACGCCGAACGGGCCGCCGCCGCCCTCGATGTGCGCGAGGCTGTGAAGACTCTCACTCCGGAGCACCGTGAAGTCCTGGTGCTGGTGTACTTCCAGGGGGCGAGTGTGGCGGAAGCCGCGGCGGCCCTCGGCATCCCGCCCGGTACCGTGAAGTCCCGCGCTTACTACGCGCTGCGCGCCCTGCGCAGGGTGCTACCGGGATACGCCGCCGACCTGCGGTGAAACCGACCGTATGGTCAAACCTCCGTAAAGCGCCTTGCCCGGGACCCCGGTTGAGTAATCGGCTGTCCTCATCCGTGTTCCGGACGGGGGCCCATGACCCGGGTCGGGCGACGCGCACGCACCGGAGGAAGGCAGGAAGGGATGCTGTACAGAGGTCAAGAGAGCACGGACGGCACAGGCGGGGGCGAACTGAGCGTTCCCATGGCGTGGTTGTACGCCGAGTACATCGCCGACGAGCTGCTGCGGACCGGCGACCTGATGCCGCCGACGTCCTTCGAGTTCCGCGCCGGACGCGACGCGCTGGCGCTGACCGTCTTCCTGTCCGACACGGAGAACGAGTTGAGCGGCATCCGTGTCGTCACCCACCTGGAGACCTGGCTGTCCCTGACGGCGTACGACCAGCCGTGGCACGAGTGGGTGCACGGGCGGCTGGCCAAGGTCACGGCCGACGCGATCGCCGCCGGACGACACTCGCCGGACCTGGAGCTGGCCCGGGCGGCCTGGCGCTGGCTCCAGGAGACCGAACTGCTGGCCCCCGACCTCAACGCGGTCCCCGGCGGAGCGCCGGTGACCGGAGAGGACGAGGGCCCGAAGGTGTGGACGCCGGCCTGGCAGCTCGGACTGCCGCTCGGTCATCTCGCCATCCATCTGTTCTAGGTCCATCTGTTCAAGTCCATCTGTTCTGGCCGTTCGGACCTGTTCGCAAACTTCTTCGGGGGCCGACCAATCCGCCGCTTTCGCCGCTCCGAACACCTTGGTTGCGATTGTGCGGTGGCTTGAGTGATTCGGCTGTCCGGTGCGTACGGGTGGGAGCAAGGAGTGACCCCACCCACACCCAACGGCACGAGGATTCGGCATGAGGTCCCTGGAAAGGCATCGTGACGTCGGCGCCTACGCGCTCGGCGTGCTGGACGAGGCGGAAGCGTTCCGCTTCGAGGACCACCTCATGGAATGCCCCCGGTGCGCGTCCCAGGTGACCGAATTCGGCCCCGCCGCCCGCCAGTTGATGCTGTACCGGCAGGCGACACCCCGCATCGTCCACCCCCTGGCCGGGCCCGGCCCGCGCCTGCTTGACCGGCTGCTGGCCGAGGTCACCACGCGCCACCGGGCCGGCCGAAGGCGGGTGCTGTACGCCGTGGCCGCCGCGGTCGTGTGCGCCGTGGCCGGGCCAGGCGCCGTGCTGTACGCGAGCCAGGGCGACCCGGCGGCGCCGGTCACCGCGACCGATGCCAGGTCCGGGGTGTGGGCGCGGATCACGGCCGAGGACGAGACCTGGGGCACGGACGTGCGGCTCGAGGTCAAGGACGGGGCGGGACCGCGCTCGTGCCGGCTCGTCGCCGTCGGCCGTGACGGCACCGAGCAGACGATCACTAGCTGGAACGTCCCGGATCACGACGCCCGGACGAACACCATGCGCGGCGGGGCCGCCCTGCATCCCGACGAGATCGCCCGCTACGAGGTGCGGACCGCGGACGGGGAGCATCTGGTGACGCTTCCGGCCGGGTGACCACCGCCGGCAGCCAACATCTGCACTGGTCTGCCGTCGTCCGCCGTCCTCCGCCGTCCTCCGCCGTCGTCCGCCGTCACTTCAGCAGCCGGGACAGCCTCCGGTCCGCCAGCGGCTTGCCGCCGGTCTGGCAGGTCGGGCAGTACTGGAGCGAGGAGTCGCTGAAGGAGACCTCCCGGATGGTGTCGCCGCACACCGGGCAGGGCTCGCCGGTACGCCCGTGGACCCGCAGCCCGCTCTTCTTCTCGGCCTTCAGACGTCCGGCCGCGATGCCCCGGGAGCGTTCCACCGCCTCGGTGAGCGTGCCGCGCAGGGCCGCGTACAGCCGCGCGGTCTCCTCGTCGGTGAGGGAGGCGGCCAGTTTGAACGGGGACATCTTCGCGGCGTGCAGGATCTCGTCGCTGTACGCGTTCCCGACGCCCGCGATCAGGCTCTGGTCGCGCAGGGCGCCCTTGAGCTGCCGCCGCTCGCCGTCGAGGAGGGCGGCGAAGCGCGCCTCGTCGAAGCCGTCGGCGAGCGGGTCGGGCCCGAGCCGGGCCACGCCCGGCACCTGCCGCGGGTCGGTCACGACGTACACCGCGAGCCGCTTCTGCGTGCCCGCCTCCGTCAGGTCGAAGCCCGCACCCGTCTCCAGGGCGACACGCAGCGCGAGCGGTCCCTTTCCGGGCCTGGGCATACCGCTGGGCAGGCTGTCCTTCCAGTGCAGCCAGCCGGCCCGGGCCAGATGGGTCACCAGACGCGGGCCGCCGGCGGTCTCGACGTCGAGGAACTTGCCGTAGCGGTGCACGCCCGCCACCCGGTGGCCCTCCAGCGTCGTGAGCGGTGGGTCGTACGTCTTCAGGACGCTGATCGCCACGGGCAGGACCCGGACGATCTCGCGGCCGGTGAGGTGTTCGGTCAGGAAGTCGCGGAGCGCCTCGACCTCGGGCAGTTCTGGCATACGTCCAGGGTGCCACCGGCCGCCGACCGTGCCAGTGGGGGTTCAGCCCGCGCCGTGCGCCACCACGAACTCGGACCACACGCACTTGCCGCCGCCGCGCGCCTCCACGCCCCACTCGTCGGCGAGCGTCTCGACCAGGAGCAGGCCCCGCCCCGAGACGCCGTCGTCCCCGGCCTCGCGGCGGCGCGGCAGGGCGCTGGAGGAGTCCTCGACCTCGACCCGCAGCTTGCGGTCGGTGCCGGTGAGCAGCCGCAGCGTGACGATCGCGGAGCCCTCGGTGTGCATGAGCGCGTTGGTCATCAGCTCGTCGGCGACCAGTTCGATCTCGTCGCTCTGGCCCCCGGCCCCCCAGGACCTGACCGCGGTGCGGATCATGTGCCGGGCCTCGGTGAGGGCCTCGGGGTCGCCCGGGGACACGTGCTGCTGGACCCGGCCGAAGGTCCGGGGGGCGCCAAGACCGTGGCGGCGCAGCAGGAGCAGCGCGACGTCGTCGTCGCCGCGGCGTTCGTCGGCCACGTCGATGAGCCGGTCGGCCAGGTCCCGTACGTCCTGGGGCCCGGAGCTGATCAGCGCCGTGAGGACGCCCATCCCCTCGTCGAGGTCGGCGCCGGGCTGCTCGACCAGGCCGTCGGTGCACAGCAGGAGGGTGTTGCCCGGGTCCAGTTCGAGGGTGGCGACCGGGTAGGCGAGGCGCCCGAACTCGGCGGACAGGCCGAGCGGCAGCCCGCCCTCGACGCGGACGTGGCGGCAGGTGCCGTCGCCGAACCGCAGCAGGGGGTCGATGTGTCCGGCGCGGACCACCTGGACCACTCCGGTGCCCAGGTCGACCTCCGCGTACAGGCAGGTCGCGAAGCGGTCGGTGTCGAGCTCGTGCAGGAAGACGGAGGCCCGCGCCATCACCGTGGCCGGTGGGTGGCCCTCGGCGGCGTAGGCGCGCAGCACGATGCGCAGTTGGCCCATGACGGCGGCGGCGTGCGTGTCGTGGCCCTGGACGTCGCCGATGACGGCGCCGACGCGTCCGCCGGGCAGCGGGATCAGGTCGTACCAGTCGCCGCCGATGTCACGGCCGAGGGAACCCCCGATGGAGGCGGCGCGGTAGCGGACGGCGACGTCGCAGCCGGGCACGCTGGGGATGGTGCGCGGCAGCATGGCCTGCTGGAGCCCCGCGGCGAGGTCCATCTCCTGCTCGTAGAGCATGGCCCGCTGGAGGCTCTGCGCGATGCCGCTGCCGAGCGCGACCAGCACGTTGCGGTCCTCCGGGGAGAAGCCGTGCCGGTCGCTGTAGAGCAGCCCGATCGCGCCGATCGGGCGGGCCTGGGCGATCAGCGGCAGGTAGGCGGCCGCGGTGATGTCGAGGTGGGTGATGTCCTTCCACAGCAGGGGGTAGCGCTCCGCGAAGTCCTCCGGCGACTCGATGAAGCGGGGGCTGAGGGTCCGTACGGCCTCGCTCATCGGGTACGGCTCGTCGATCCGGGTGATCCGGGTGCCGGGGACGAAGCTGTTCTCGGGGCCGTCGGCGACCAGCCGGATGCGGCCGGCCTCGACCAGGCCCATCACCAGGCTGGCGGCGCCCAGCCGGGTGAGGCCGTGGGTGTCGCGCAGCACCTCGATGACGTCGTCCACCGTGCGGGCGTGCGCCAGGGCGGCCGTGGCGAGCTGGACGACGTTGGTGAGCCGGCGGCGGGCCTCGTCCTGCGCGGCCTGCTCGCGGCTGGCCGCGGTCTCGGCCATCTCCTGGGTGGCGTCGCGGACGATGCCGATGATCCGGCGGGGGCGGCCGGTCTCGTCCCGGCGGATGTAGCCCTGGGTGTGGGTCCAGCGCAGGGTGCCGTCACGGCGGCGCAGGCGGAAGTAGGTGGCGTAGTTCTCGCTGCCGTCCTTCATGGCCTGGGCGACGATGGCGTCCATGCGCCGGACCTCCGCCGTGGGCACCCGCACCGACAGCGACTCGGGGCGCCCGTCGTATTCCTCCGGGCGCAGGTCGAACACCTCGTGGGCCTGGGCGTCCATGTGGAACAGCCCGGCGTCCAGGTCCCAGTCGAAGCTGCCCATGCGATTGAGCGCCAGGATCGGGTCCGGGTGGGCGGGCCAGTCGTCCGGGAGTGACGGGGCGCTCGCTCCCCGATCAGCCATGGATCCCACCTTGCCAGGATTTGCCCGAATCTTCGACTCCTGGTCCGCCGCCCGGTGCCTTCCGGGAGGGACCGGGCGGCGGACCGGGGCACACGGACCGGGGTACACAGAGCGTGACGGTACGAGACGGTACGAGGGGATACGAGAGGAGCGCGGCCGTGGAGTGGTTCACCGCACCCGACTACTGGCTGAGCCGGCTGGTCTTCCAGCGGGCGCTGGCCGTCGTGTACCTGGTCGCGTTCCTGACGGCGGCCCTGCAGTTCCGGGCCCTGATGGGCGAGCGGGGACTGACGCCGGTGCCGCGCTTCGTGGAGCGGGTGCCGTTCAGGCGGGCGCCGAGCCTGTTCCAGTGGCGCTACTCGGACCGGCTCTTCGCGGGCTGCGCCTGGGCGGGTTGCGCGGTGTCGGCGGCGCTGGTGGCGGGTCTTGACTCGCTGCTGCCGCTGTGGGGCGGGATGCTGTTGTGGCTGGTGCCGTGGGCGCTGTACCTCTCGGTCGTGAACGTCGGGCAGACCTGGTACTCGTTCGGCTGGGAGTCGCTGCTGCTGGAGACCGGCTTCGTCGCCGTGTTCCTCGGCAACGACGAGGTCGCGCCGCCGGTCCTCGTCCTGTTCCTGCTGCGCTGGCTGCTGTTCCGGGTGGAGTTCGGGGCGGGGCTGATCAAGATGCGCGGCGACGCGTGCTGGCGGAAGCTGACCTGCCTCGACCACCACCACGAGACGCAGCCGATGCCGGGCCCGCTGAGCTGGTTCTTCCACCACCTGCCCCGGCCCCTGCACCGCGTCGAGGTGGCCGCCAACCACGTCACCCAGCTCCTGGTGCCCTTCCTGCTCTTCACCCCGCAGCCCGTGGCGGGCGCCGCCGCCGCGCTGATGATCGCGACCCAACTGTGGCTGGTGCTCTCGGGCAACTTCTCCTGGCTGAACTGGATCACCATCGTGCTCGCGCTGCCGGTTGTCGCGTTCCCGGCCGATCCGCCGTCCGTGGCTGCCGCGCCGCTCTGGTACGAGGTCGTGGTCCTGGCCGTGGCGGCACTGCTGGTGTTCCTGAGCCACCGGCCGGTGCGCAACATGATCTCCCGTCGCCAGGTGATGAACCGCTCCTTCGACTCCCTCCACCTGGTCAACACCTACGGCGCCTTCGGGACCGTCAGCCGGGTCCGCTACGAGGTGGTGATCGAGGGCACCGCCGACGAGACGGCCCGCGAGGACGGGGACTGGCGCGAGTACGAGTTCAAGGGCAAGCCCGGTGATCCACGTCGCTGGCCGCGCCAGTTCGCTCCGTACCATCTGCGCCTGGACTGGCTGATGTGGTTCGCCGCGCTGTCGCCCTCGTACGCCGGGTCGTGGTTCGGCACCCTGGTGGAACGGCTGCTGGAGAACGACCGCGCGACGCTGCGCCTGCTGCGCCGCTCCCCGTTCCCGCCCGACGCCCCGCCGCGCTTCGTGCGCGCCCGGCTGTTCCGCTACCGGTACACGACGTGGCGCGAACTGCGGGAGACGGGGGCGTGCTGGGAGCGGACGTATGTGCGGGAGTATCTGCCGCCGACGCGGCTGACCGGGGTGCCGACGCGGTCGTAGCGGTCACAGCGGTCGCAGCGGCGGGCCCGGCGCACCGTTTCCGGGTGCCGGCCGGGCCCGCCGCCGGACGCGCTACGCGCGCTTCAGCCGCAGGGTCATCAGTTGGAACGGGCGCAGCCGTACGGCGATCCGGTCGCCGTCGGCCTCGATCGCGGGCTCCTCGTCGGCGAGCGGGCGCTCCAGGAGGTCGGTGACCGCCACGCCGGCGACCGGGAAGCCGGCCGTCAGGGTGGCCCTGGCGCGGCCGCCGTGGGCCTCGTGGAAGCGGACCACGACGTCGCCGCTGCCGTCGTCGGCGAGCTTGACGGCGGTGACGACGACCGCGTCCCGGTCGGCCGTGACGAGCGGGGCGACCTCCGAGGCGCCGCCCGCGAGGTGCCGCTCGGGCAGGTTGATCCGCCAGCCCTCGCGCACGGCGTCGCCGATGCCCGCGCCCGGCACCAGCGCGTGCCGGAACCGGTGCACGCCCTGGTCGGTCTCGGGGTCGGGGAAGCGCGGGGCGCGCAGCAGGGACACCCGGACGGTGGTGGTCGTACCGGCGTCGCCATCGGTGCGGACGGTGCGGGTGACGTCGTGGCCGTACGTCGAGTCGTTGACGACCGCGACGCCCCAGCCGGGCTCCTCCAGGTGGACGAAGCGGTGGTTGCAGGCCTCGAACTTGGCGGCCTCCCAGCTCGTGTTGGTGTGGGTGGGCCGGTGGAAGTGCCCGAACTGGGTCTCCGACGCGTACCGTTCGGCATGCACGTCGAGAGGGAAGGCGAGCTTGAGGAACTTCTCCGTCTCGTGCCAGTCGACCTCGGTGTCGACCTCGAGACGCCGCTCCCCCGGCGCGAGGATGAGCACCTGGGTGACGCGGGAGGAGCCGAAGGAGCGGACGACACGCACCGAGACGCCGTCGTCGCCGGGGGCGACCTCGTCGGCGTCGGTGAGGTCGGTGACGGTGTTGCGGTAGAACGCGTCGACGTCCCAGGCGTCCCACATGTTGGGGAAGTCGGGGTGGAGCTGGAGCAGGTTGCCCGCCCCGCCCGGCGCGATCGTCTCGCGGTCGGCGGCGATGTCGTACGCCGAGACCACCAGCCCGCGGTCGTCGACCTCGACGCGCAGCAGGCCGTTGTCCAGGACGTGGCCGCCGCCGGGGCGGGCGGTGAGGTCGGTGCGCCCCTCGGTGACGGGGGCCGCGGCGGCGCCCGCCCCCACGCCGGCCCGTGCGTGCGGGGCCGAGTTGAAGACCAGCGGGGTGCCGCCCTCGCCGGCCAGGGCGCGCTGGGCGGCGTCGATGATCCCGTTCAGTTCGGCGGCGACGCGGTCGTAGGTCGCGCGTGCCTCGCGGTGCACCCAGGCGATGGAGGAGCCGGGCAGGATGTCGTGGAACTGGTGCAGCAGGACCGTCTTCCAGACGCGGTCCAGGTCGTCGTACGGGTAGGGGAACCCGGCGCGCACGGCGGCCGTGGCCGCCCACAGCTCGGCCTCGCGCAGGAGGTGTTCGCTGCGGCGGTTGCCCTGTTTGGTCTTGGCCTGGCTGGTGAGGGTGGCGCGGTGCAGTTCGAGGTACAGCTCGCCGACCCAGACGGGCGGCTCCGGGTTCTCGGCCTCGGCCTTCTCGAAGAAGGCGTGCGGGGTCTCCCACTCGACGGTCGCCGAGCCCTCGAGGTCACGCAGCCGGGCCGCCTTGGCGATCATCTCGCGGGTGGTGCCGCCGCCTCCGTCGCCCCAGCCGGTCGGGGCGAGGGAGTGCCGGGCGACTCCCTTGTCCTTGAAGTTGCGGGCGGCGTGGGCGATCTCGCCGCCCTTCATGGAGCAGTTGTAGGTGTCGACGGGCGGGAAGTGCGTGAAGATCCGGGTGCCGTCGATGCCTTCCCAGCGGAAGGTGTGGTGGGGGAACTTGTTCGTCTGCGACCAGGAGATCTTCTGCGTCAGCAGGTACTTGGTGCCGGCCGCCTTGATGATCTGCGGCAGTCCGGCCGCGAATCCGAAGGTGTCGGGCAGCCACGCCTCGTCGTTCTCGACGCCGAACTCGTCGAGGAAGAACCGCTTGCCGTGCACGAACTGCCGGGCCATCGCCTCCGAGCCGGGCATGTTGGTGTCCGACTCCACCCACATGCCGCCGGCCGGCACGAAACGCCCGTCCGCCACGGCCTTCTTCACCCGCGCCCACACCTCGGGCCGGTGGTCGCGCACCCACGCCCACTGCTGGGCCTGCGACATGGCGAAGACGAAGTCCGGCTCGTCCTCCAGGAGGGCGGTCATGTTGGAGGTGGTGCGGGCCACCTTGCGCACGGTCTCGCGCAGCGGCCACAGCCACGCCGAGTCGATGTGCGCGTGGCCGACGGCGCTGATGCGGTGCGCGGAGGGGACGGCGGGGGTGGAGAGCACTTCGGTGAGGCGGGAACGGGCCTGCTCGGCCGTGCCGTTCACGTCCTGGAGGTCGATGGCGTCCAGGGCCTTGTCGAGCGCGCGAAGGATCTCCCAGCGGCGCGGCGAGTCCACTGGCAACTCCGCCATCAGCTCGCCCAGCACCTCCAGGTCGAGCACCAGGTTCCACACCGTCTCGTCGAGGACGGCGAGGTCCATGCGGGTGAGCGTGTACTGCGGCTCGCTGCCCGCGGTGTCCTTGTCGCCGAGGTGCGTGGGCACGAAGGGGTGGTAGTCGAGGACGACGGGGTTGGAGGCGGCCTCGACGTGCAGGCACACCTCCTCGCCGCCCTCGGCGGGGGCGCCGATCCGCACCCACTGGTTGCGCGGGTTGAGGCCCTTCACCGGGGTGCCGTCGGGTCGGTAGACCAGGCCCTCGCACTGGAAGCCGGGCATGTTCTCGTCGAAGCCGAGGTCGAGGATCGCCTCGACGGTCTTCCCGGCCCACTCCTTCGGCACGGTGCCGGTGACGCGGAACCAACTGGTGCCCCAGGGCGCGCCCCAGCGGGCGCCCACCTCGACGGGCTGCGGTTCGGCCGCCAGTCCCTCCTCGACCGGGACGGGCTCGCCGGGTGCGTTCCAGACCGCCACGTCCAGTGGCACGGACTCCGGGTAGAGGGCGGGGCGGACGCGCTCGTCGAGGACACGCTTGAGGCGGGCTTCGACCAGGTTGCGGTCGTCATGCATGCGGGTGCTCCGGGGTCGGGGGGCGGGTGGTTACGGGCTCGGGTGGTTACCAGGGGTGGGTCACGGTGGTGGGTCACGGTGGCGGGGGCCGACGTCAGGTACAGCTCCCCAGCGGCACGCACTTCGAATCGTGCGGCGCCCTCGTTGTGCCGCGCCGGGCGGGGGTCACGGGGCGGTCACCTGGTCGGGGGTGACGACCTCGGTGATGCCGCGGGCCGCGAGGTGCCCGGTGTCGGCGGCGCGCGTGTCGAGGACGGTGGTGGGGCGGGCGCCGTCGGCGACCAGCCGGAAGAAGGCGTCGAAGACCGCGCCGCCGGGGGCGCAGGCCGAGCGCGCGGCGGGGTCGGCCGGGACGGTGAGGGCCGTGGTGCGCGGGGCGGGGGTGGGGCGGGCTCCCCCGCGGGCCGCACGCGCCGCGCTCGCCAGGGCGCGCGCCGTGTCCTTGGGACGGCGGTCGTTGGTCAGCAGCCCGAGCCCGTACTCCAGCTCGGGGAAGTCGGCCAGCGCCCGGGACACGTCGTGGGAGCACCACCAGGTGACGCCCCACAGGTCGGGGCTGTCCAGGGCGTTCTCGATGGTCGCCTCGGTGAAGGCGGCGGCGTGCTCGGCGGGGACGAGGGGCGCGGGGGCGCCGACCTCCTGGAGCCAGACCGGGCGGTGCGGGTCGTCGGCCCAGGCCTTGCTCAGCTCGATCAGGTAGGCGGCGTGGTGCTCGCTGGGCACGGAGGTACGGCCGTGGCGCTGGGCGGTGCCGTTGAAGACCCAGGAGTGCACGGCCGTGACGGCGCCCCGCCGGGCGGCCTGGGCCGGGGTGAAGGGCTGGTCGTCCTGGTACCAGGTGGCGTCGTACTCGGCGTGCAGGTGCATCCGGCCGGGGGCGCCCTCCTCGCAGGCGGCGAGCATCCGCTCCAGCCAGGCGTCGATCTGCTCGCTGGTGGCGCGGTCCGGGTCGGGGTGGGGCCCGGCGGAGAACTGGTTGACCTCGTTGCCGAGGGTCATGCCGAGGAAGTTCGGCCGGCCGGCCAGGGCGGCGGCGAGGGTGCGCAGGTAGGTGGCCTGGCCGTCGACGACCTCGGGGTCGGTGAACAGGTTGCGGCGGTGCCAGGTGCGGGTCCACGCCGGTACGAAGTCGAAGCTGCTCAGATGGCCCTGGAGGCCGTCCACGTTGACGTCGAGGCCACGTTCGCCGGCCGCGTCGACCAGCGCCACCAGGTGCTCGACGGCACGTTCGCGGATCAGGGCGCGGTTGGGCTGGAAGTAGGGCCACAGCGGGAAGACGCGGACGTGGTCCACGTCCAGTGCGGCGACGGAGTCCAGGTCGGCGCGTACGGAGTCGAGGTCGAAGTCGAGCCAGTGATGGAACCACCCGTCACTCGGGGTGTAGTTGACGCCGAAGCGCACGGCAGAGGGCATGCGGTGTCCTTGTGGGGAACTTGTGGGGAAGAAGTACGTGGATCAGCCCTTGACCGCGCCCTCGCCGACGCCTCGGAAGAAGAACCGCTGGAGGCAGGCGAAGAGGGCGATGAGCGGCGCCACGGCGATGATCGTGCCGGCGGCGACGAGGCGCTCGTCGTTGGCGAAGGTGCCGTGCAGGTAGTTGAGGCCGATGGTCAGGGTGAACTTGGACGGGTCGCTCAGCACGATCAGCGGCCACAGGAAGTCGTCCCAGGCGCCCATGAAGGCGAAGATCGCGACGACGGCGAGGGTGCCCTTCACCGAGGGCAGCGCGATCCGCAGGAACCGCTGCCAGACGTTGGCGCCGTCGACGTAGGCGGCTTCCTCGATCTCGTAGGGGAGGTTGAGGAAGGCGTTGCGCATCAGCAGCACGTTCAGGGCGCTGACACAGCCGGGCAGCACCACGCCGATCAGGGTGTTGTTCAGGCCCAGCTCCCGCATGGTGGTGAACTGGGCGATGATGATGCCCTCCACGGGCACGAGCATGGCCAGGATGAACACCAGGGTGGCGACGCGCCGCCCGCGGTAGCGCAGCCGGGCCAGGGCGTAGCCGGCGAGGGCGGCGCCGACGCAGTTGGTGACGACGTTGGCCGCGGCGACCTTCAGCGAGTTCAGGGCGTAGTCCCACACGGGGATGGTCTCGGCGACCCGCTCGTAGTTGTGCAGGGTGGGCTCGGCGGGCAGGAACTTCGGCGGGGAGCTGAAGATGTCCTCGGTGGGACCCTTGAGCGAGGTCGAGAGCTGCCACAGGAACGGGCCGATGGTCAGGGCGAGGACGCCGAGCAGGAGCAGGTAGCGCAGGGCCAGTTCCCAGCCGCGGACGCGGCGGCCGTGTTCGTCGGTGATCCGGGGTTCGCGGGCCGGCGCGGCCTCTGGTTTCCCGGCGGGCCGGGTCTTCTCGACGACGCTCACGACTCCTCCTTCCGGTCGGCGCGCAGCACGAGCAGCATCAGGGCGACGGTGACGACGAAGACGACGACGGAGATGGCCGAGGCGTAGCCGACGCGGCCGGTCAGGCCGGTGCCGGTGCGCTGGACGAGCATGACGAGGGTGGTGTCCTCGCCGGCCGGGCCGCCGCTGGGGCCCGCCATCAGGTACACCTCGGAGAAGACCTTGAAGGCGGCGACCGAGGAGAGGGCCGCGACCAGGACCATGGTGGAGCGGACGGCGGGCACCGTGACGGTGAGGAAGCGGCGGACCGCGCCCGCGCCGTCCACGGCTGCGGCCTCGTGCAGCTCGCGCGGCACGTTGGCGAGCGCCGCCAAGTAGATGATCATGTAGTAGCCGAGGCCCTTCCACACCGTGACGCCCATCGCGCTGAGCAGGATCAGCCACTGGTCGCTGAGGAAGCCGACCGGACTGGCACCGAGCGTCTCCAGCAGGGAGTTGACCAGGCCGCGCTCGTCGAGGAGCCAGACCCAGATCAGCCCGACGACGACGATCGAGGCGACGACCGGGGTGTAGAAGGCCGAGCGGAAGAAGGTGATGCCGGGGATGTTCTTCTGCACCAGCAGGGCGAGCAGCAGCGGCAGCAGGACGAGCGCGGGGACGACCCCGAGGACGTACAGGGTGCTGTTGCGCAGGCCGATCCAGAACATGTCGTCGTGGAGCAGCTCGCGGAAGTTGGCGAGGCCCACGAACTCGCCCGGGACCAGGGTGCGGCGGTCGGTGAAGGAGTTGATGAGCGTGGAGACGAACGGGTACAGGATGAACGCGCCGGCGATCAGCAGGCCGGGAGCGGCGAACAGCCAGGGACTGGTGGGCAGTTGACGCCGCACGCGCCGGGTCACACCCTGGGTGCCGCCCTGAGTGCCGCCCTGAGTGCCGCGCCGGGGGCCGGTGACGGTGGGACTCGCCATGACGTCTCAGCCCTGCTGCGTCAGGAGCCGGTCGCACGCCTTGACGGCGTTGTCCAGGGCTTCCTCGGGGCTCTGCTTGCCCTGGAGCGCCTTGGCGACCTCGTTGCGCAGCTCCGTCTTCATCTGCTCGCTGAACAGTACGGGCGTGTAGTTGACTGCCGTCTTCAGCGACTTGGCGGCGGCGACCCGGACACGCGTCTCGTCGGTCCCGTCCTGCTTGGTGAAGTAGGGGTCTTCCAGCGAACCGGCGGTGCTCGGGAAGATCGCGACCTGCTTGGCGAACGACATCTGGTGCGCCGCGTCGGTGACGTAGTGCGCGAAGGCGACCGCGGCGGGCTTGCGTTCGCTCTGCTGGTTCACCATCAGGCCCATCACGTACATGTTGACGTGGCCGGTGCTGGTGATCTGGTCGGTGATGCCGATGTTCTTGTACAGGTCCGGCGCCTGCTTCTTGAACTTGGCGAGGTCGAGCGCGCTGCCCGGGTTCATGGCGACGGCACCGGTGAGGAACTTCTTCCCGGTGGACTCGGGGGTGGCGGTCAGCGCCTGCGGGTCGAGGGCCTTGGCGTCGTACAGCTCCTTGTACCTGGTGAGGAGTTCGACGCCCTTGGCGTCGTTGAACGCGAAGGCGGTGCCCTCCTTGTTCATGAGCGGTACGCCGTAGCGGCCGAAGTCCTCGATGGTGGGCACGTTGGCGAGCGTGGCGACCTCGCCGTCGGTGTTGTCGGCGATCTTCAGGGCGGCGTCGAAGACGTCGTCGTACGTCTTCGGCGGCTTCTCGGGGTCGAGTCCGGCCTTCTCGAAGAGGGACTTGTTGTAGAAGAGCGGGCCGGTGTTGAGGTACCAGGGGAAGGCGTACGTGCCGTCCATGCCCGGTATCCGGTGGCTGGCCCAGGCCCCTTCCAGGTACTCCTTCTCGTACTGGCCCGCGGCCTTGTCCAGGTCGAGGGCGAGGCCGGCCTTGGCGAGCGGGGCGACGAGGTCCGGGGAGACGTTGACGACGTCGGGCAGGGTGCCGCCGGCGGCGTCGGCGCTGATCTTGTCGGCGTAGCCCTCGCCGGGCTGGTCGACCCACTTGACGTGGGTGCCGGGGTACTTCTTCTCGAAGTCGGCGATCAGGCCCTCGAAGTAGTCCTTGAAGTTGGCCCGCAGGTTCCAGGTCTGGAAGGTGATGTCGCCCTCGACCTTGCCCGAGGCGTCGGTCGAACCGCCGCCGTCGTCCGAGGAGCCGCAGGCGCTGAGCGGCAGGACGAGGGCGGCGACGGCGGCGACAGCGAATGTTCTGCGCGAGGTGGGCACGGTGACACGTCTCCCTGAAGACGTCGACGGTGGGATGGCAGCGACCATGCACGGCGATTCCGCGAGAAGTCAATGGATTCACGGGAACTAAAGACACGTGGAGAGCATTAGTCCAGTTCAGGCGGCATCAGTCGCGTTACTTGCCACGATCCACTAATGCGCTTTAGGATCTTTCCACTCAAGCGCTTTAGCTCACCACGCTTTACCTCACCACCGAGAAAGGGGCGTACATGCCGGCCAAGCGGCCTGCCGCGCGCCGGCCGACGATGAAGGACATCGCGCGGCGGGCCGGGGTCTCCGAGAGCGCGGTCTCGTTCGCGCTGAACGACCGGCCGGGGGTCTCCGACATCACCCGGGACCGGGTGCGCCGGGTGGCCGAGCAGCTCGGTTGGCGGCCCAGTACGGCGGCGCGCGCGCTGTCCGGGGAGGGCGCGGCGACCGTCGGCTTCGTGCTGGCGCGGCCCGCGCACACCCTCGGCGTCGACTCCTTCTTCCTGCAACTGGTCTCCGGCATCCAGGAAGTGCTGGCGCGACGCCATCTGGGGCTGCTGTTCCAGGTGGCGCCGGACGTCGACGACGAGTGCGCGGTCTACCGGCGCTGGTGGGCCGAACACCGGGTGGACGGCGTCCTGGTGGTGGACCCGCGCACCGACGATCCGCGCCCGGACCTGCTCGACGGACTGGGGCTGCCCGCCGTGGTGATCGGCGGTGCGCCGGACGAACGCCACCCGGGCCTGTCCACGGTGTGGGCGGACGACGCGGGCGCGATGGCCGCGCTGGTGGACGCGCTGCACTCGCTCGGGCACCGGCGGATCGCGCACATCGCCGGAATGCCGGGCCTCGCCCACACCGAGCGCCGCATCCGTGCCCTGCGCGCCGAGGCCGCCCGGCGCGGCCTCGGCGAGGTCGAGTCGGTGACCACCGACTACTCCGACGCGCAGGGCGCCGCCGTCACCCGCCGGGTCCTGGAGGCGCCCGCTCCCCCGACCGCCCTGATCTACGACAACGACGTGATGGCCGTCGCCGGGGTCGCCGCCGCGGCCGAACTCGGTTTCTCGGTGCCGGCGGACGTGTCCGTGGTGGCCTGGGAGGACTCGGCACTGTGCCGCATGGTCAAGCCCTGGCTGTCCGCCCTGTCCCGGGACAGTGTGGAGTTCGGCCGCACGGCGGCGACGGAGCTGACGGCCCTGCTGGACGGCGGCCCGGCCCGGACGGTGCGGGTGCCGGTGCCGCGGCTGATCGAGCGGGACAGCACGGGAGCGGCCCGGCCGGCCTGAACGGGGCGGCGTGCCGACGGCCGGGCGGGTCCGCACTCTCGACGTGGGCGCCGGGGGCGGGCAGAGTTCTGCTCGTACTCGCCAGTAGTCCCGTAGGCCTGTAGTCCCGTACTCCCGCGATGCCGTCATCATTTTCGCCACCCCACCCCCGAGGAGCCCTCCGTGAACGACTGGGCCGGCCGGACCGCCACCGAGATCGCCGCCGCCGTACGCGAGAAGCGGGTCACGCCGCGCGAGGTGGTGGCGGAGCATCTGGCCCTCATCGAGCGGCTCGACGGCCGCGTCGGCGCCTTCCGCGCGGTGCGGGCCGGAGCGTCGCTCGCCGAGGCCGACGCGCTGGGCGCCCGGGAAGATCTGGCCGAACTGCCGCTGGCCGGGGTGCCGGTGGCGGTCAAGGACAACCTCGCGGTGCGCGGCGAGTCCACGCGGGTCGGCTCGGCGGCGACGCCGGACACGCCCGCGGACGCCGACCATGTCACCGTGGCCCGGCTGCGGGCGGCCGGCGCGGTGGTGGTGGGGCTGACCAACGTGCCGGAACTGTGCGTGTTCGGCACCACCGAGGGGGTGCACGGCACGGCCCGCAACCCGTGGGACCCGGCCCGCTCGGCGGGCGGTTCGTCGGGCGGCGGCGCGGCCGCGGTCGCCGCCGCGATGGTGCCGCTCGCGCTCGGCAACGACGGCATGGGCTCCCTGCGCATCCCCGCGGCCAACTGCGGTCTGGTCACCGTCAAGCCGGGCCACGGCGTCGTGCCGGCCGGTATCGGCGAGGGCGACTGGTTCGGGATGTCCGAGAACGGGCCGCTGGCGACGACGGTCGCGGACGCCCGCCTGATGCTCACCGTCCTCGCGGACGGAGCCCTGCCCGACCGCGAGGACTCCGGCGCCCTCCGCGTCGCCGCCTCGCTGCGCAGCCCGCTGGCCGGCGTCACCGCGTCCCGGCCGTACGCGGACGCCGTGCGCGAGGCGGCCGGGGTGCTGATGAAGGCGGGGCACCAGGTGCGGCGCGCGGACCCGCCCTACCCGGCGTCACTGGGCGCGACCGCCCTGGCCCACTGGACGGCCGGTACGTCGGTGGACGCGCGGGGCCTGGACCGGCGGCTGCTGGCCAGGCGGACGCGGGTCCACGCGGCCGTCGGGCGGCGCTTCGTCGCCCGGGTGTCGACCGGCGAGGGCAGGCAGCGGCTGCGCGGGCGCCTGGAGCCGTTCTTCGCCGAGTACGACGTCCTGCTGACGCCGGCGCTGGCCCGCCGCTCCCCCAAGGCGGGGCCCTGGCACGAACGGGGCTGGCTGCGCAACGTGGTGGCGAACTCGGCGTACTCGCCCTTCACGCCGCCGTGGAACCTGACCGGCTGGCCCGCGATGACGGTGCCGCTGGACACCCTGCCCTCGGGCGCGCCCTGCGCCGTACAACTGGTGGGGCGCCCGGGGTCGGAGGCGGCGCTGTTGGAGCTGGCGGGGCGGATCGAGGTGCTGCGGCCCTGGCGGCGGACGGCGCCGCCGGTCTCGGTCTGAGCCGTCCGTACCGGGCGCGGTCGGGCGGTCCCTACAGGGCGCGATGCATGATGTGCAGGCCCACCCGCCCGTGCCGCGGGTGGTCGAAGGCGTCCGGCACCGTGCCGAGGATGGTGAAGCCGAGGGAGATCCACAGCCGCACGGCCGGGTTGGTCTCGACGACGGCGTTGAAGACCATGCCCCGGTAGCCGTCGGCCTTCGCGGCGGCCAGGACGTGTTCGGCCAGGGCGCGTCCGGTGCCGCGGCCGGCCCGGTCGGGGTCGACCATGAAACCGGCGTTGGCGATGCGCGCGGCGGGACCGCCGTAGTTGGGGCTGACGTAGGCGGAGGCGACGACGGCGCCGGTCTCGTCCTCGGCGGCGTAGACGCGTTTGGCGGGGTTCGTCCACAGGGCCCGGGCAGCCTCCTCGGAGGTGTCCGGGTCCCATGCGTAGGTCTCGCCGGCCGCGACGATGCGGTGCCAGAAGGGCCAGATGTGCGGCCAGTCGTCGGCCGTGGCTTCCCTGATCAGCATGGGCGTGAGTCTCGCACGCCCATGCGTGGGGCGGCTTCGGTCAGTCCACGCTGGGCAGGATGTGGGGCTCGGCGAGGTCCTCCTCGTAACCCGCGAGGCGGATCGGGGCGGACCGCGCCCACACGTCGAGGCTGCCGATCTCTCCGGGCCTGCGGCTCGCACGCTGTGTGCGTTCCCCGGTGCGTTCCTCGCTGCGTTGTTCCGGGTTCGTCGTTGTCTCCGGTGTCACCGCGCACTCCTTATGTGTCGGGTCACCCTCGGGGCCTGTCGGCCAGTCTCCTGTCCGGCACCAGTCGCCCGCTCGGGTGTGAGTCGAATGCAGTTCGGACGCGGTGGCGCCGGCAACTCGTGCGAGAGCGGGCCGTTGTGAACCGGCTTGTCCCATGGCGGACCTTGGGTGTGGGTAGTGCCCTGTGGCCCTGTGCTGTTGTCCGTCCGCTCCAGATTAACCAAATGAGCGGGGGCGCGCTCTATGGGGCTCAAAAGATGGGAGAACCATTGCCCTTCGCTGTGTGCGCAGTTGGCCCAAGTGTGCCCTGATCGCCCCACTTCCGCACCGTGTGCGACTCACCCGTTCGGCCCATACCGGCGACGGGTCGCGCAGTTAAGTTGCCGTTGGCTGCGGCGCAAGCTCGCCATGTTCTGCTGGCGGTCGGCAACGGCTGTCTCGCGGGAGGACCGAGGCATGGAACTGCGCAGCGTCGAGGAGCTGATGGACCTGTTGTACGCCTGCCGGGGCGAGCGGTCCGCCGCGCGGCCCGGCAGTGGGGCCGGCGGTGGGCCCGGCAGTGGGCCCGATGATCCGCACGGGCACGCCCTGCGGACGGCCGCGCTGCTGCGCCGGCGTCGGCCCGCCGACAAGGAGTTGCAGGTCGCCGGCCTGGTGTCGCCGGTGGGCCGGCTGCTGTGGCCCGGCAACCCGGCCGTCCGGACCGCCGACGCTGTACGGCCCCTGCTCGGCGCGCGTGTCGCCCGGCTGGTGCGCCGGCAGGCCCACCCCGAGGCCTGGGCCCACGACGACGACCTGACCGGCCTGCGTCAGGCGGACGAGGAGGCCCGCACGGCCGTCTTCGACGCCGGGGTCCTGGAGGACTGGCGCACGGTACTGGAGCTTACGGCGGCGCGGAACTCCCGGCTGGGCGCCGTCGACTGAGGCGCCCCGCGCTCCGGGCGCGAGGTGCGCCCGTCACCACTTGCCGGGCGCGTAGTCCTTGAGGAAGACGCCGTACAGGTCCTCGCCCGCCTCGCCGCGCACGATGGGGTCGTAGACGCGGGCCGCGCCGTCGACCAGGTCGAGCGGGGCGTGGAAACCGGCGTCGGCCAGGCGCAGCTTGTCGAAGTGGGGACGCTCGTCGGTGATCCAGCCCGTGTCCACCGAGGTCATCAGGATCCGGTCGGCGTCGAACATCTCCTGGGCACTGGTCCGGGTCACCATGTTCATGGCGGCCTTGGCGGCGTTGGTGTTCGGGTGGCCCGCGCCCTTGTAGCCGCGGGCGAACACGCCTTCCATCGCCGAGACGTTGACGACGTAGGCGCGCCCCGCGGGCGCCTTGCGCGCGGCCTCGGCCATCGCCGGCCGCAGCGCGCTGATGAGGATGAACGGCGAGGTGTAGTTGCAGAGCTGGGTCTCGAGCAGTTCCACCGGGGAGATCTGCTCGATGGTCTGAACCCAGGTGTTGCTGTCGACGACGTCGGGGACCAGGCCACCCGCGTCGATGGCGGTCCCCTCGCGGTGCCGGACCACGCTGGCGTTGCCGGCGACCAGGGCGAGGTCGGCCACCTTCTGTGCGTCGAGCCCCGAGGCGCCGACGGGCAGCGCGGCCAGGCCGTCCACCGCACCGGAGTTGAAGGCGCCGATGACCTGGTGGGCGGGGAGTTCACCGGCCGGCAACGGGGCGCTCTCGCCCTCGACGAGCGCGGCGTACGCCGAGGGCAGGCGGCGCACGGTCTGGGTGGCGTTGTTGATCAGGATGTCCAGCGGGCCCTGCCCGGTGACCTGCTCGGCCAGGGCCACGGCCTGGGCCGGGTCGCGCAGGTCGACGCCGACGACCTCCAGGCGGTGGAGCCACTGGGCGGAGTCGTCCATGGCCTTGAAGCGGCGGATGGCGTCCTTGGGGAAGCGGGTCGTGATCGTGGTGTGCGCGCCGTCGCGCAGCAGCCGGAGCGCGATGTACATGCCGATCTTGGCCCGGCCGCCGGTGAGCAGCGCGCGCTTGCCGGTGAGGTCGGCGCGGGCGTCGCGGCGGGCCCGGTTCTCGGCGGCGCAGTCCGGGCAGAGCTGGTGGTAGAAGTAGTCGACCTCCACGTAGCGCTGCTTGCAGGTGTAGCAGGAGCGCGGGCGCTGGAGTATCCCCGCGATCCGCCCCTCCTCGGTGCGGGAGGAGGGCAGGATGCCCTCGGTCTCGTCGTCGATGCGCTCGGCGGAACCGGTGGCGGTGGCCTCGGTGACCGTCTTGTCGTGGGCGGTCTTGGCGGCCCGGCGCTCCTGGCGGCGGCGCTGCTTGACCATGCGGTAGATGTGCGAGGTGGCGCGGCGGACGCGGATCGCGTCCGGGTGGTCGACGTCGATCCGGTCGAGTTCCTCGAGCACGCTCAGGCAGACGGCGAGCCGCTCCGGGTCGATTCCCGGGCCGTGTCCAGCCCTTCCTGCCTCTCCTGCCGCTCCTGTCTCTCCCGCCTCTCCCGCCTCGTCACCGGACCCGTGCACCACCTCGTCCGTGGTCGCCGAGCCGTCCTGTGTCACCGTCATCGCCGCTGCCGTCCCTGGTCACCGTCGCGGCGCTCCGAGACGCGTCCGCTTTCGAACAGCGGATTTTATTCAGCGCCGGGGCACGGAGCCAAACCCGTTCGCCTCAGGGACCGCACGCGGTGAGCAATGTCTCCACCTCTTCGGCCAGGGCCAGGGCCAGCCGGTCGAGGTCCGGCACCGCCTTCGCGTCGGCGACCAGGCCGAAGTGGACCTGTCCCCGGTACGTCGAGACGGCGACCGCCAGGGAGTGGCCGCGGGCCAGCGGCGCCAGCGGGTAGACCTCGGTGAGCGGGTGGCCGCCGAGCTGCAGCCCGAGGCTGGGCAGGGGCACGCTGGTGACCAGGAGGTCGAACCAGAGCCGGGCCGCCCCGGAGACCAGCGGCCCGCCGAGCCGGTGGCCGAGGGCGGGTACGTGGTCGGCGAGCAGGGCGACGGCTCCGGCGCCCCGGCCGGGCCCGGCGTCCTTGTTGCGGTCCATGGCCGCGCGGACCGTGTCCAGGCGGGACAGCGGGTCGGGGTCGCCGACCGGAAGCCGTATCAGGTACCCGGAGAGCCGGTTGCCCCGTGGGTGGGCGGTGCGCGGGCGGCGCTTGGAGACGGGGATCAGCGCGCGGGGCGCGACGCCCTCGCTGCCGTCGCCGCGCTCGTCCAGCCAGCGGCGCAGGGCCCCTGCGACGACCGCGATCAGTACGTCGTTGACGGTGCCGCCGGTCGTCTTGCGGACGTGGTGCACGTCGTCCAGGTCGACCGCCACGCCCGCGATGCGGCGGGTGCCGGAGGACGCGGCGGTGAGCGCGGCGGAGGAGCGCACGTCGAGGGTGGACAGGGCCGCGGCGGCGCCGATGTCCAGGGCGCGGCCCGCGTCGGACAGGGCGTCGCGCACCTTTCCGGGCAGGGTGCGCACGTCCGGCAGGAGTCCGCGCGCCGGTGGCTCGGGGCGGGGCCGGGGTGCGGGGAGGTCCATCGGGTCCAGGACGCCCGCGGCGAGGGTCAGGGCGCGCAGGCCGTCGGCCAGGGCGTGGTGGAACTTGAACAGCACGGCGAAGGAGCCGCCGTCCGCGCCGGGCAGCACGTGCGCCTCCCAGGGCGGCCGGCCGCGCTCCAGGGGGCGTTCCATGAGGCGGCCCGCCCGGGCGTGGAAGTCGGTGGTCGGGGCGTGCAGCCGCACGTGGTCCAGCGGGTCGAAGCCGGGGGCGGGCTCGCGGGTCGCGCCGCCGAAGGAGAACGGCCGCCGCAGGGCGAGCGGCGGCTGCCAGGTGTCCCGGATCCGCATCCGCAGTCCGGGCACCGAGGGGGCGCGGGCTGCGAGCAGGTCCGCCGCGTGGGCCCCGGCGGTGGGCGAGTCCGCTTCGAAGACGCCGAGCGCGCCGAGGTGCATGGGGTGCTCGGGGGACTCGATGTTCCAGAACGCCAGGTCGAGGGGAGCGAGCGGATCGGGAGTCAAGGGCTTGCCTCGCAAGGACGACACATGGGCGGCGGATGGGCAACGGATGGAGGACGAGCGGAGGACGGGTGGACAAGCAGTCAATCGTCCTCCGACGATTACGGTCAAGTACGATCAAGCTACGCACAGTTAACAAGAGATTGAAGTCCCGCCCCTTTTGAATGGGGCGGGACTGCTGGGACTCATGGGGCGTCTGTGCTCACGTCAGCGGCGGCGGCACCGCCTCCGCCGTGGTTCCCCACCCGGACGGCTGCGGGCCGACCGTGAACCGGAGCGACCGGATGGAGCGCAGGGCGTCGGTCGTCAGCCAGGTCTTGGCGTAGTCCGTGCCGTCGGCGCGGGCCGACTGGACGTACCGGTCGGTGCCGGAGGTACCGGGCGCCGTGATCGTCAGGGCGCCGCGCGGGTAGTAGCGGCGGTCGAGGGTGAGGTCGACGCGGTCGAAGACCGGTGTGGACAGTCCCCAGGTGTCGTAGCCGGGCTGGATCGGGAAGATTCCGATCGAGGACAGCACGTTCCAGGCGGACATGGTTCCGAGGTCGTCGTTTCCGGTCATGCCGGTCGGCGTGTCCGTGAACAGGGTGAGCGCCGCGTGCACCACGTCGGTCGTCTTCCAGGGCTGCCCGGTCGACAGGTAGGTGTACGGGGCGATCAGGTCGGGTTCGTTCTGCGGGTTGTACTTGTCGGCGTTGTAGTAGTCGTACGGCCCGTTGACCCACACCTCGCGGGCGGTCTTCGCGGGGTCCTCCAGGAGCTGGTCGTAGGCGAAGAACGAGTCGAGCCGGTCGTTCGCGGCCTCGGTGCCGCCGATGAGGTCGATCATGCCGGGCAGGTCCTGCGGCACCAGCCACTGATACTGCCAGGACGTGCCCTCGTGGAAGCCCTCGCTCTGCGCCGGGTCGGCCGGTCCGGTGAAGGCGCCGTCGGCGTCGCGGGCGCGGAAGAAGCCGGTCGAGGGGTCGAAGATGTTGCGGTAGTTCTGGGCGCGCTCGGCGTACCGCTTCGCGTCCTGGTCGTGACCGAGGTCGCGGGCCATGCGGGAGAGCATGGCGTCGGACAGGGCGTACTCCAGGGTGGCGGAGGCGCCGTGGTCGTAGTCGGAGTCGCCGGGCTTGGCGTGCGGGCGGCCCTTGACGTAGGGCGCGAAGCCGTCGGCGAGGTACTCGCGGTTGGCCTCCCGGCCGACGGCCGGCGAGTCGGTGGGCGGGACGCCGTCGGCGTTCTTCCTCAGCGCCCGGTAGGCCCGCTCCTCCCAGCCGTGCAGCAGGCCCTGCTGGTAGGCGTTGGTGAGGAAGGGGGTGACCGGGTCACCGGTCATGATGTTGGTCTCGACGGTGCCGTAGCCCCACTTGGGCAGCCAGCCGCTCTCCTCGTCGATCTTGATGACGGAGATGGCCATGTCCCGAGCCTCGCGGGGCGCGAGCAGGGACAGGAGCTGCGACTGGGTGCGGTAGGTGTCCCACAGGGACCAGTTCTGGTAGTACGTGAAGCCCCTGGCCCGGTGGATCTTCTGGTCCCAGCCCGTGTAACGCCCGTCGACGTCGCTGCCGATGTTGGGCGCGAGGAAGGACCGGTACAGGGACGAGTAGAAGGTGCGGCGCAGGGTGTCGTCGCCGCCCCGGACCCGGACGTCGTCGAGCCGCCTCTCCCACGTGCGCTGTGCGCCGTGGCGCACGGAGTCGAAGGAGCGCCCGCCCTCCGCCCGCAGGTTGCGCGCGGCGCCGCGCGCGTCCACGTAGGACAGGGCGGTGGTCGCCTCGACGGTGCGGTCCTTCGTGGTGTCGAAGCGGACGTAGGCGCCGTCGCCGCCGGACTTCGAGCCCGCGGTCACGGTGCCGTCGTCCCAGGTGCCGTAGGAGGCGAAGGGCCGGTCGAAGCGGGTGATGGTGTAGACGGTGTACGGCTCGGTGTCCTGGCAGAAGCCGCTGCCGGTGATCGCGGTGCGCACGGTGCGGCGGTCCAGCACCTCCACCTTGGTGGAGATGTTCTTGTGCAGCGACTGGCCTGCGTTGAGCAGGACGTTGGCCTTGTCGGTGGCCGGGAAGGTGTAGCGCTGCACTCCGGTGCGTGCCGTGGCGGACAGCTCCGCGTCGACTCCGGAGTCGAGGCCGACCCGGTAGTAGCCGGGGCTCGCCTCCTCGTCGTCGTGGCTGAAGGAGGCGGCGTACTTCGCGTAGTCCGTCTCGGTGACGTCGCCGGTGGTCGGCAGCACCGGCAGGTCGCCGCCGAGTCCGCAGCCCACGCCGGAGAGGTGGACCAGGGAGAAGCCGCGGATGTGGGTGTCGGAGTGGTCGTAGCCGGTGTTGTGGCCGGTGTCCGGCGAGAACTGCACCATGCCGAAGGGCACGGCGGCGCCGGGGTAGGTGTTGCCCTCGTTCTCGGTGCCGATGAAGGGGTTCACCAGATCGGTCAGCGGGCCGTCGTGGTGTGGGGCCGCCTGCGCCGAGGGCGCGGCGACCGCGCCCGCGAGGAGCGCCGCCGCGGCGGCCGTCGCCACACCGCGCAACCGTTGGGTCCAGCTCATGGAAGGGTGTCTCCCTCTCTCTCAGGCCTTTCTCAGGCCTTCTCAGGGCTTTCTCGGGCTCAGGCGAAGCGCCAGAGGTGGTCTTCCGTGCCGTTGTCGTCGAACTGCACGACCTGGGCGCTGTCGGCGGTCGACATCCCGTCCACCCCGAGGACCTTGCCGCTGTGCTTGTTGCGGACCAGGAACCAGCCGTCGCCCTGGTCGACGAAGGCCCACAGGTGGTCGTCGGTGCCGTTGTCCTCGTACTGCACGACGCGCGCGCTGTTGGCCGTGGACATCCCGTCGACGCCCAGGACCTTGCCGCTGTAGCCGTTGCGGACGAGGAACCAGCCGTCGCCCTTGTCGATCCGCTGCCAGGCGTGGTCGCCGGTGCCGGTGTTGGCGAACTGCACCACGCGGGCGCTGTTGGCGGTGGACATGCCGTCGACGGCGAGGACCTTGCCGCTGTGCTTGTTCTGGACACGCCGGAAGGCCGGCTCGGGGACCCACGGGGTGCCGTCCGGGGCGGCGGTCGGGAAGGAGGCGATCCGCAGCCGGGCGGCGGCCATCGGGATCAGGGTGACCCTCTCGACCGGCCGGCTGGAGCGGGCCGGGCTCTGCTGGAGCGGCGCGACCACGTGCTCGTCGTCCGCGATCCACTCGGGGACTCGGCGGGCCTCGGCGGTCAGCGAGACGGGCACGCTGTCGTGGGTGAAGGGGTTGTCCGCGACCGGCCCGCGCGCACGGCGGAAGGCGGGCGTGGCGCCCGGCACGAGGCCGTAGTTCCAGGGGGTGGTGGCGTGGACCTCGTACTCGGGGAAGACGTCGTCGCCCGCGTAGCGGACGTACTCCTCACCGATCTTCAGGGCGTACGTCAGGGGTCCGCGGTCGACGCTGACCGATCCGTGGTTGCCGGACCAGGTGCGCAGGGTGGTGCGCTGCGGCAGGCGCAGGGTGACGCGGTCGCCGTCGGACCAGGTGCGCTCGACGCGGACGAAGGCCGGGCCGCCGGACTCGGGCACGTACTCGGGCCCCGCCCGGCCGTTGACCCGCACCCGCGGCCCCGTGCACCAGCCCGGGACGCGCAGGATCAGCGGGAAGGCGACCCGTCGCGGGGTCGACACGGTCAGGGTGATCGTGTCGTCGAAGGGGTAGTCGGTGTCCTCGGTGACGGTCACGCGGGTGCCGTCGGTCCCGACGGCGGCCGTGACCCGGGACGGGGCGTACATCGCTGCGGCGAGGCCCCGGTCGGGGGTGGCGAGCCACAGTTCCTCGGTGAAGTAGGGCCAGCCCATGCCGTAGTTGTGCGGGCAGCATCGGTAGTTGTCGACGCCGGGCTGGTAGGCCTGCATGGCGAAGCCGTTCTGGAACTGTCCCTGGGTCTTGCGGACGTTGTCCAGGTCGACGCTGTTGGCGCTGGTGACGTAGTGGACGGCGCGGCCCTCGGGGTCGAGGGCCGCGGGCAGTGCGTTGAAGGCCAGGTCCTCGCAGCGGTCGGCCCAGACCGGGTCGCCGGTGATCCGGAGGAGCAGTTCGTGTGCGGCCATGAACTCGACGACGCCGCAGGTCTCGAAGCCCTGCCGGGGATCGCCGAACCCGGGCCGGATGTTCTCGTCCCCGGCGAGTCCGCCCCCGGGGAACTGCCCGTACCCGGCCATGACCTGCTCGTACGTGTCGTAGGTGGCCCGGGTGTCGGCGGCGGAGCCGGAGAGCTGGGCGTACTGGGCCGGCTCGCGGAAGCCCTGGGCGATGTTGACGTTGTGCGGGCTGGGCAGCGGGCCCGTCCAGTCCGCGCCCCAGGCGTGCATCTTCTCGACGAGGCCGAGCAGGAACGCGTCGCCGGTGCGGCGGTGCAGCCACAGCGCGAGGTCGATGCCGTCGCCCCAGCGCAGCGAGACCCAGCTCGAGTCGAACGCGCTCTTTCCCTGGGCGTTCATGAACCGCAGGAAGCCGGTGAACAGGGGCACGATCCGCTCGTCGCCCGCGTACTCCTCCCAGGTGCGCAACGCCTGGAGCAGGGGCAGGAAGGGCCAGAAGTCGGGGCCGCCGTTGAGGGACGTGCGCAGCGCCCGGGGGCCGAAGAAGCCGTCGGCCTGGCGGGTGGCGAGGATCGCGTCGATCCAGCGGCGGGACTGGTCGAGCGCCTCGCGGTCGCGGGTGGCGATGGCGAGCGGGACGTATCCGCGCAGCCAGTACGGCAGTTCCTCCCAGGCTCCCCGGTCGGGGTGGACCCAGCCGGTGGTGGCGAAGTCGAGGAAGTGGGAGCGCTCGGCGTAGCGGCCGCACAACCCGTCCAGTTGGAGGCGGAGTTGCCCGGCGAGCCAGCCGCGTGCGGTGACACTGCCGGGCGCGAGCCGGGTGAAGGCGTCGGGCGCGAGCGCGTCGGCGGCTGCGGCGGGCGTGCCGAGCGCGGGCAGGCCGACGGCGAGCGCGCCGACGGCGAGGGAACCGCCGTGGAGAAAACGGCGTCGATCGAGAGCCATGGGGACTCCAGTCGGGGCGAGGGCAGGGACAGGGGGCGGGGGCGTGGGCGGGGCAGGTGACGGAGCAGGGGCAGGTGAGGGAGCCCGGTGGGCCGGGGCAGCGCGCCGACGGGGTGCGCCGCCGCCGGCCCACCGTGCGGGCCGCGCGGGCCGCGCGGGCCGCGCGGGCCGTGCGAGCCTGTCCGGACCGCGCGAGCCGTGCGAGCCCGTCCGGGCCGTCCGGACCGTGCGCGGCGTGCGCGGCGTGCCGGCTGTGCCAGCCGGTGCGCGGCGTGCCGGCTGTGCCAGCCGCGCACGGCGTGCCGGCGGGACGCGTGGGACGCGTCCCGCCGGGGTCGGCGCGTGGTCAGGGGCAGTGCGCGGGGGTGGCCCGCGACATGTCGGCGATCAGCCGCGCCTGCGCCGCCTCGACCCGTGCCACATCGGGCTTGACGACCTTGCGGTCGTACGTCACCAGGCCGTTGAGCTCGCCCTCAACGTCCGAGATCTGCGTGTAGATGGCACCGTTGCCGCCCTTGCAGGCCAGGGCGCGCACCTCGTCGAGCTTGGTGAGGTAGTCGTCGGTGTACGTCGCCGGGTCGACGTCGACGTAGGACTGCTGCACGGACCAGGCGTGGCCGGGCACCGCGAGGCCGAGGCCGCCGTACTCGCCGGTGACCAGGGCGCGTTCGCCGTCCGGGGACTTCGGCAGGGCGGGGCTGGGATAGCCGTGCTCGTCCATGATGTCGCCGGCGCCGCCGTCGGCCCCGAGGTTCAGGCCCGACATGTTGTTGACGAGACGGGTCGGGTCCCAGGCCTTGGCCTGCTCGGCGACGCGGCCGATGTCGTACTGGCCCCAACCCTCGTTGAAGGTGACCCACATGATGATCGACGGGTGGCTGATGTGTTCGTCGATCATCTCCTTCATCTCGCGCTCGTACTCGGCGCGGGCCGCGGTGGAGGGGTTCACCCCCGCGGTCATCGCCGGCATGTCCTGCCACACCAGCAGGCCCAGCTTGTCGGCCCAGTAGAACCAGCGGTCGGGCTCCACCTTGATGTGCTTGCGCACCGAGTTGAAGCCGAGTCGCTTGTGCAGCTTGAGGTCGTACGCGAGGGCTTCGTCGGTGGGTGCGGTGTGCAGCCCGTCGGGCCAGAAGCCCTGGTCCAGGGTGCCCATCAGGAAGACGGGCTCCCCGTTGAGCATCGTGCGGGGTACGCCGTTCACCTTCTCGACGGCGACGGAACGCATCCCGAAGTAGCTCTCGACGTGATCGCGGCCCACGGTGACCTTCAGGTCGTACAGGAAGGGGTCGTCGGGCGACCACAGGCGCGGGTCGCGGATCTTCAGGGTCAGCGGCTCGCCGGTGCGTCCGCTCACCTTGGCGACCTTGCGGTGTCCGGCGTACGCCGTCGCGCTGATCCGTACGCCGTCGCGCACGCCCTTCGGCTCGACGGTCAGTGTGCCGGCATCGACATCCGGGGTGAGCTCGAGGGAGTCCACGTGGTCACGGGCGACCGGTTCCATCCAGACCGTCTGCCAGATGCCGGAGCTGGACGTGTACCAGATGCCGCTCGGGTCCAGCCGCTGCTTGCCGATCGGCGGGTTCTCGCCGTTCGCCGCGTCGGTCGGGTCGTAGACGCCGACGATCAGTTCCTGGGTGCGGCCGGGCTTCAGCGCGTCGGTGACGTCGGCGCTGAACTTGTCGTAACCGCCCTTGTGGTCGGCGACCTTCGTGCCGTTGACGTACACCTCGGACTGCCAGTCGACGGCGCCGAAGTTGAGCTTCAGCCGCTGACGGGAGCCGATGTGCCAGTCGCGGGGCACAGTGAAGGTGCGGCGGTACCACATGCGGTCCTCGTGCCGTTCGAGGCCGGAGAGCTGGGACTCCACGGGGTACGGGACGAGGATGCGCTCCTTCAGGTTCTTGCCGACCGGCGGCTGCTCGCCGGCCTCGGCGGCGGCGAACTGCCAGCGGCCGTTGAGGTTCTGCCAGTCGTCGCGCGTCAACTGCGGGCGCGGGTACTCCGGGAGGGCGTTGTCCGGTCCCACCTCGTCGGCCCAGTCGGTGCGCAGCTCGTAGGTGGACTCGTTGCCGCCGCTGCTCCAGAACGCCTTGACAACGTTGCCTTGGGTGTCGGTGAGGCCGCCTTCGCCGTCGTAGCGGACGTCGGCGGTTCCGGGGGCGTCGCCGTTCTTGTTGCCGACGACGGGTTCGTCGAGGGCGACGAGCAGGGCGCTCGGGTCGGCGGGGTCGACCTCGGTCTCGCCGAGCGGCCAGGTGGCGCCGCCGATCACCGCTTCGAGGTGGTCGGTGAGGCCGGCCGGGGGCGCGGCGAGGGGGCCGGCGAAGTCGAGCCTGAGGGTGCGTCCGGTGGACTGGACGGTGGTCGACGTCGCACCGTTGTAGTCGTAGCCGTCGGGCAGGCGGAACGCCGACTGCGGGATCGCCTCCTTGGTGCCGCCGGGCTCCGTCCAGCGCAGGTGGAGGTTGGAGCCGCCGTAGTGCTCGAAGTACTCCAGCTTGATGTCGTAGGACTGACCTGCCGTCAGCTCGACGGGCTGGGCGGTCTGTTCGCGGTCCCAGTCGTCGACCCAGTGGTCGATGGCGAGCTGTCCCCCGATCCAGAGGCGGAAGCCGTTGTCGCCGATGATCGAGAAGGTGTGGGCGCCGGTCCGCTCCGGGACGATCTTGCCGGTCCAGCGGACGCTGACGTCGTCCGACTGCCCGGTGGCGAAGTCGAGCCGCGGCTCCAGGGTGTTGAAGTCGACCTGCGGGTCGAAGCCGGTGGCCTTCAACTCGTCGAAGTCGAAGGCGCCGGGGGCGGACTGGGTGTAGTACTCGCCCTTCAGACCGTGGATCTCCGCGGTGTCGTTGCCGTCGGTCGCCTCCCCGGCCGCGCCTGCGGCCGGGGAGGCGGCAAGGCCGGCGACGCCGAGGGCGGCGGCTAGCAGCAGCGCGAGTTTGTCTCTGAGTCGTTTGGTGCGCACTGACCCTCTCCTCGAGAACGGGTGGCGGCTGATGGCTCGGCTCGGACATCGATGTCATACCGATGCCGTACAACGATGTAATGGCGGAGGTGCAGAGGCATGACAGCACGGATTCCGCTTGGCGTCCAGGGACATGACAACAGTCCGGCGGCATGCCGACGGCCCGGCCGTCACGGCACCCGCTGCCCCTTGCCCAGCGCGATCACGCCACCCTTGGAGACGGTGTACAGCTCGGCGTCCCGCTGCGGGTTGACGCCGATCGTCGCGCCCGGCGGCACGTCGACGTTCTTGTCGAGCACCGCCCCGCGCACCACCGCGCCCCGGCCGATGTGCACGTTGTCGTGCAGCACCGAGCCCTGTACGACCGCGCCCGGGTCGACGACCACGCCCGGCGAGAGCACCGAGCGGGTGACCTGCCCCCGGATCAGGCAGCCCGCGCTGATGATCGACTCGCTGGCGATGCCGCCGGCGTTGAAGCGCGCGGGCGAGAGCTGGGTGGAGTGGGTGTAGACCGGCCAGTCGCGGTTGTAGAGGTTGAAGGCCGGCCGTTCGGCGATCAGGTCCATGTGGGCGTCGTAGTAGGCGTCCAGTGTGCCGACGTCCCGCCAGTATCCCTGGTCCCGGGAGGTCTCCCCGGGCACGTGGTTGGCGCTGAAGTCGTACAGCGCCGCCTCGCCCCGGTCGGTGAGCTGCGGCAGGATCGAACCGCCCATGTCGTGCACGGAGTTCTCGTCCTCGGCGTCCCTGTGCAGGGCCTCGATGAGGGCCTTGGTCGTGAAGACGTAGTTGCCCATCGAGGCGAAGACGCACTCGGGGTCGTCGGCGAGGCCGGGAGGGTCGGCGGGCTTCTCCAGGAAGCCGGTGACGGTCTGCCCGTCGGAACCCGGGGTGATCACCCCGAAGGACGGCGACTCGGCGCGCGGGACCCGTATCCCGGCGACGGTGACGCCCGCGCCGGACTCGATGTGCTGGGTGAGCATCTGGCGCGGGTCCATCCGGTACACGTGGTCGGCGCCGAAGACCGCGACGTACTCGGGCTGTTCGTCGTACACCAGGTTCAGGGACTGCAGGATCGCGTCGGCACTGCCCAGGTACCAGCGCGGGCCGAGGCGCTGCTGGGCGGGGACCGGGGTGACGTAGTTGCCCAGCAGGCTGGACATCCGCCAGGTGGTGGTGATGTGCCGGTCCAGGGAGTGCGACTTGTACTGGGTGAGCACGCAGACCCGCAGGATGTCGCCGTTGACCAGGTTGGACAGGACGAAGTCGACGAGCCGGTAGGTGCCGCCGAACGTGACCGCGGGTTTGGCGCGGTCGGCGGTCAGGGGCATCAGGCGTTTGCCCTCCCCGCCCGCCAGCACGATGCCGAGCACCGAAGGACCTCCACGACGCATGGCCGCTCCCCTCACCCTCGTTCACCTCGGCCACCCCGGGGCGGGGCGGCTCAAGCCTGCTTGAGGATCTCCTCGTACAGCCGGACCGTACGGCGCGCGACGGCGTCCCAGCCGAACTCCTCCACCGCGCGCTCCCGGCCCGCCTCGCCCATCCGCCGGGCGGCCCGTGGGTCACCCAGGACGGAGTCCAGTGCGCGTGCGAGGCCCGCCTCGAAGACATCGTCGTCCCCGTCGCTGTCCCTGGTGTCGCTGTTCCTGGTGTCGCTGTTCCTCGTGACGAGTACCCCCGTTTCGCCGTCGGCCACGACCTCGGGGATACCGCCGACCCGGGAGGCGACGACGGGGGTGCCGCAGGCCATCGCCTCCAGGTTGACGATGCCGAGGGGCTCGTACACGGAGGGGCAGACGAAGACGGCGGCGTGCGTCAGGAGCTGGATCACCTCCGGGCGCGGCAGCATGCGCGGGATCCAGTGCACTCCCTCGCGGGCGCGGCTCAACCCTGCGAAGAGGTCGCGGAACTCCCGGTCGATCTCGGGGGTGTCCGGGGCGCCCGCGCACAGCACGACCTGCGCGGCCGGGTCGATGTCCCGTACCGCGCGCAGCAGGTGGGGCACGCCCTTCTGACGGGTGATGCGGCCGACGAACAGGACGTACGGCCGGGAGCGGTCGAGTCCGATCCGGTCCAGCGCCTCGGTGCCGTGGTCGGGCCGGTAGAGGCTGGTGTCGATGCCGTTGTGCACGACGTGGACCCTGGAGGCGTCCAGCGCCGGGTAGCAGCCGAGGACGTCCTCGCGCATGGCGCCGGACACGGCGATCACCGCGTCGGCCGCCTCTACGGCGGTGCGCTCGGCCCAGCCGGACAGGGTGTAACCGCCGCCGAGCTGCTCGGCCTTCCAGGGGCGCAGGGGTTCCAGGGAGTGGGCGGTCATCACGTGCGGGACGCCGAAGAGGAGCTTGGCGAGATGGCCGCCGAGATTGGCGTACCAGGTGTGGGAGTGGACCAGTTCGCGGCCTTCGAGGGCGGCCGTCATGGTGAGGTCCACGGAGAAGCTGCGCAGCGCGTCGTTGGCGCCGTCGAGCGCGGACCAGGGCCGGTGGCGCAGCACGCCGTCGGTACGGCCCTCACCCCAGCAGTGCACGTCCAGGTCGACGAGGCGGGCGAGTTCGCGGGCGAGGAACTCCACGTGGACACCGGCGCCGCCGTAGACGTCCGGCGGGAACTCACGGGTCAGCAGTCCCACGCGCACCCGGAACCTCCCGTCTCGGCGGCTGGTTCCCTCATGGTCACTCAGACGGGCCGCCTGGGGAAGAGCGCGGGGGCCGCGGGGACGCTGGGGATCGCGGGGACCCCGGGGGCCGGGAGAAGCAGCAGTCGCCGCAGATCCCGGCTCCGGGCACCCGGTAGTACAGGCAGCAGCTCCGCCGCCGGAAGGAAGTGCCGGTGAGGGCGCCGGTGCCGGCGAGCAATGGGTGGGCGAGCAGGGCTGCGGTCAGCGACCGGGCGTGGGCGGCGGTGTCCGTACGGCCGTTGCGGCGGGCCCAGCGTTCCAGTTCCCGGCCGGCGCCTGCCAGGGCGGAGGCCGCGTTGCCCCGCAGCAGGCCGGTCGCGACGCCGTAGCGGGCGTGCACGGCGGACGCCAGGGGCGCGAGGTGGGTGGTGAGCACGACGTCCGCGACGGTCGTGGTGTCCCCCGGCAGGGCGTGCACCTCGGTGAGCCACAGGTCGTCGGGGGCGCCGGCGTCGGGGTCCCAGCGCAGCAGGCTCGGGTCGAGGTCGGGGACACGGCCGTAAAGGGCGGCGCAGGCCAGCGTCACCGACCACAGGCGGGCCGCGAGCCCCTGCTGGGCCACGGAGGCGGCGACCCGGGTCTCGGGGGCTCGGAGCGCGACGGCCACCTTCCGGACGCGGAAGCCCAGCGGGTCAGGACCGAACGGAACTTGAACGTCCGGCGTCGCTGCCGCGTATCCCGATGCGTATCCCGATGCGTAGGCGTGTGCGAGGGTGGCAAGCGGCCCGGACGGCGACGGCCGCGACGGGTGCTGGGACATGTGCGGGGACGTGTGCAGGACGGAGAAGCCGCCGAGCGGGCGGAGTGCGGCGAGATCGGGGTCGAGGTCCACGGAGAGCAGTAGTATCAAGGCCCCTAAGGGGCGGAGCCAGGGGGCGGGGCCCGAAGTAGCCCACCCTGGGGAGGACGGCGGGGCCGTCGTACTCCATCGGTAGTAGGACCCAAAGAATGCTCAGGGACGACGACGGGAAGACCCTGAGACGGCATCGTGTTGTCCATGGATGACGACCGTACGCCGCGCCGGGCCCAGCGCCCCCGCCTCACGCAGAGGAGCAGCCGATGAGCGCCCTCGCGTTGTCCGTGCTGCTGTCGCTCGTCTCCGCCGTGGCGTACGCGGGCGGAGCGATCGTGCAGGAGCAGGTCGCGTCGTCGTCCCCGGGTGCTCAGTACGCTCCGCTGCGCCGGCCCGGCTGGTGGGGGGCGGTCGCGCTCAACGGCCTCGGCGGTCTGCTGCACGTCGTCGCCCTCGCTCTCGGTCCGCTGAGCCTGGTTCAGCCGCTGGGAGCGCTCACCATCGTGTTCGCCCTGCCCATGGCCGCGCTGTTCGTGGGCCGCAGGGCCGGGGCGACGGCCTGGCGGGGCGCGCTCATGGCGACCGTCGGTCTCGCCGGTCTGCTGTCCCTGGTCGGCGCGTCCGAGGCGCAGTCGCTGGACACGGCGCAGCGCGTCGGGGCGGCGCTGGTCACCGGTGGTGTGGTGGTGGCGCTGATGATCGCCGGCCGCGCCGCGCACCGGCACCCGGCGGTCCGCAGCATCCTGCTGGCGACCGCGTCCGGCATAGCCTTCGGTATGTCTTCGGTCTTCACCAAGACGGTCGCCGTCGACTGGACGGGCGGGGTGACCGCCGCCGACCTGCCGTCGCTGGCCGTGATCGGCGTACTCGCCACGGCGGGCATGGTGCTGTCCCAGGCCTCCTACCGGGGCGCCGGCCTCGCGGCCCCGCTGGCCACGCTGACGGTCGTGAACCCGGTGGTGGCCGCCGTGGTCGGCATCACGATGTTCGGTGAGACGTTCCGTTACGGCACGACCGGCACTGTGCTCGCCTTGAGCTGCGGGGTGGTGGCCGCCGGCGGCCTGATCCTGCTGACTACGGAGCGGATCGCCCGGGAGACCCTGGCGACGGCTACGACCACGGCCCTGGAGGAGATCACGGCGACGGCTACGGTCGCGGAGGAGACCTCGGCCCGCGCCGAGGACGGCGTGGCCCTGCCGGTCGAGAGGGCTCAAGGGGCCCGGGTCCGGGGCGGGCGCGAGGAGCGGGAGCAGCGGGGCGCTCCCGTGGCCCGGCAGCCCGACAAGGTCTTCGTGCCCTCCCCGGTGGCATCGCCGGTCCGGGACCCCGCCCCCGTCGAGGAGGCGTACGACGCCCGGGTACCGGCGGAGAGCGACGACACGACGCTCTCCTACGGCCCCTTCTACGGCGGCCCGTTCGTTCCGCCGCCCCTGTTCAGCCGCCGACGGGTCCGGATCAGATCCTGACGCCGCCGGCCCGCAGATACGCCAGCGGGTCGACGTCCGAACCGAAGCCGGGCCCCGTCCGCACCTCGAAGTGCAGATGCGGGCCCGTGACGTTTCCCGTGGCGCCCGAGCGCCCGAGGCGCTGACCGGCGCCCACCGACTGACCGTCCTTCACGGAGATCGCCGACAGGTGCGCGTACTGGGAGTACCGGCCGTCGCCGTGCCGGACCACCACCTGGTAGCCGTACGAACCGCCCCAGCCCGCGCTGACGACCCGGCCTGCCGCGACCGACTTGACGGAGGTACCGGTGGGGACGGGGAAGTCGACGCCGGTGTGGTAGCCCTTCGACCAGGAGGAGCCCGCCTGGTGGTACGGCGTGCCGGTCGCGGCGTCCACCGGGGCGACGACGGCCTGGTGGGTGGTGGCCTTGCCGGCCTGGCTCTTGCCGCTGTCGGAGGACGACTTCTCCGGCGCCTTCTGCTGCTTGTTCTGCTCTTTCTGCTTCTCCTGCTCCTGGACCTTCTGCTGCTTCTGCTGCTTCGGCTCTTTTTGCCGCTCGTCCTGTTTCGGTTGCTTCTGCCGCGGCTGGGTGGTCCTCGACTCGGCCGGGGACGCCGTGGTGGACCCCTCGCCGCGCAGTGTCAGGCGCTGGCCGGGCAGGATCAGGTCGGGGTCGGTTCCGATCGCGCCGCGGTTGGCCTCGTACAGGCGCTGCCAGCCGCCCCGGACCTGGTGGGTGTCGGCGATGCCGGAGAGGGTGTCGCCGGTGACCACCGTGTACATCCGGGCCTTGCCCGCCCGGGACTGCGGTGTGGTCTGCGGCTGGACGTCCTTCACCGAGTCGGACTTCTTCGCGGGCTCCGTTCCCCCGGCCGGCCGGATGTCGGGGGTGTCGCCGCCCCGGGTCAGTCCGGCCCGCGGCGCGCACGCCGGCCAGGCGCCGGGTCCCTGGCCGTCGAGTACCTTCTCGGCGACGGCGATCTGCTGGTCCTTGGTGGCCAGGTCGGCGCGCGGGGCGTACCGCGTGCCGCCGAACGCCTCCCAGGTGGACTGGGTGAACTGCAGGCCGCCGTAGTAGCCGTTGCCGGTGTTGATGTCCCAGTCGTTGGTGGACTCACAGGCGGCGACCTTGTCCCAGGTCTCCACGTCGTCCGCGTGGGCCGTGCCGGTACCGACGAGTGGGAGCGCCAGTCCCGCGCCGCCGGCGGTGACGGTCAGTGAGGCGCGGTTGATCCTGTTCGGCTGATACCGGCGATGCCGGCCGCGTACGGCCATGGAGATCCCCCTCGACATTGCGTCAGGAGGGGCAAAAGTAAGCGCCACGAACAGGCCATGACAAGACGGCAATCGGCCGGTTGGTCACGCCGAGTGGCCAAGAACAGACGACCGTTGGCCGGATGCGGGGTCCACCCGCTGAGGCGTCCGACCCGTTCCGTGCGTACTGGAGTCCGTCGGACACGAGAAATGCGGCCGGCGTACCGGCACGTCAAGATGGTCGAGCCGGAATATTCGTGGGCACGACCAGCGTCACAGGTACCAGTCACCATCACCACGGATGCCAAGCGAAGTCTCTAGGAGCCAACCCAATGAGCACCACAGCACAGATCGGCGTCACAGGTCTCGCGGTCATGGGCCGCAACCTCGCCCGCAACTTCGCCCGCAACGGCTACACGGTCGCGGTGCACAACCGGACCGCGTCGCGCACGCACGCGCTGGTGGAGGAGTTCGGTGGCGAGGGCGACTTCGTCGCGACCGAGACCGCCAAGGAGTTCGTGGCGGCGCTGGAGCGGCCGCGGCGTCTGGTGATCATGGTGAAGGCAGGTGACCCGACCGACGCGGTGATCCGGGAGTTCGCCCCGCTCCTGGAGCCCGGAGACATGATCATCGACGGGGGCAACGCGCACTTCGCGGACACCCGGCGCCGGGAGCGCGAACTGCGCGAGCAAGGCATTCACTTCGTGGGCACCGGCATCTCGGGCGGCGAGGAGGGCGCGCTGAACGGCCCGAGCATCATGCCGGGCGGCTCGAAGGAGTCGTACGAGTCGCTCGGCCCGATGCTGGAGAAGATCTCGGCGAAGGCGGCGGACGAGGCGCCCTGTGTGACGCACGTGGGTCCCGACGGCGCCGGGCACTTCGTGAAGATGGTGCACAACGGCATCGAGTACGCCGACATGCAGCTGATCGGCGAGGCCTACCAGCTACTGCGTGATGTCGCCGGGTACTCCCCCGCGCAGATCGCCGAGATCTTCCGCACCTGGAACACCGGCCGCCTGGACTCGTACCTGATCGAGATCACCGCGGAGGTGCTCTCGCACGTGGACGCGGCGACGGGCAAGCCGTTCGTGGACGTGGTGGTCGACCAGGCGGAGCAGAAGGGCACCGGCCGCTGGACGGTGCAGATGGCGCTGGACCTGGGCGTGCCGGTGTCCGGGATCGCGGAGGCGGTCTTCGCCCGCTCCCTGTCCGGTCACGCGGCGCTGCGCGAGGCCTCGCGCGGTCTGACGGGCCCGAAGGCGGCGCCGCTCGGCGAGTCGGAGGCGGCCGCCTTCGCCGACCGCGTCGAGCAGGCGCTGTACGCGTCGAAGATCGTGTCGTACACGCAGGGCTTCCACGAGGTCGCGGCGGGCAGTGAGGAGTACGGCTGGGACATCGACCTGGGCGCGGTCTCCGCGATCTGGCGCGGCGGCTGCATCATCCGCGCGGCCTTCCTGGACCGCATCCGCGCCGCGTACGACGCCCGGCCCGATCTGCCGAGCCTGCTCTCGGACGAGACGTTCGCCCAGGAGATCGCCACCGCGCAGGACGACTGGCGCGAGGTCCTGGTCGCCGCGACCCGGCAGGGCGTACCGACACCGGGCTTCGCCGCCGCACTCGCCTACTACGACGCCCTGCGCGCCGAGCGGCTCCCGGCCGCGCTGACGCAGGGCCAGCGGGACTTCTTCGGGGCGCACACGTACCGCAGGACGGACCGGGACGGCGCGTTCCACACGCTGTGGGGCGGGGACCGGTCGGAGGTCACGGCGTAGTTCTTGGGCAGCGGGGAGGGTGAGGGAGGCGATGAGCGGCCGTCTGCAGCACACGCCCACCGCTTCCCTCTGCCCTCCGTGAAGCCCATCGTCGCCCTGACGTTCAGGTGAGCGGTGGCCCCGGCTCCGGGTTGGGTACCGGCTCGGGTCCCGGCGGGATCGGCGACGGCGAGGGCCCGGGAGGACCGGGAGGCTCGGGCGTCGGCTGCGGGCCGGGCCCCGGAGGCTGAGGTGTGGGTTCCGGACCCGGCCCCGGGCCGGGGGACGGCGGTGGAGGGGTCGGTTGCGGGCCGGGGGCCGGGGGCGACACCGGATCCGGGCTCGGCTGTGGGGGCTCCGGGTCCGGACCGGGAGCGGGTCCCGGGGTGGGCCCGGGTGGGACGGGATCCGGATACGGGTTCGTCATGGCGCTGTCCTCCGGCCAGTCGGTCGACGTCGGCTCTGGACTTGTCCCCCGCCTACCCGACGGCCGCCTCCCCACTCACTCCCCCGCATGAACCTCGGGGCCCAGGTGGCCCAGGTGGCCCAGGCGCGCCGCCGACGCGCCGGCGGCCAGTCCGGGCGCGGGACTGGCCAGCACCGGGACGCGGGCCTTCGTCGACTCCCGGGCCGGCGCCATGGATGCCTGGGCCAGGACGATCACGTCGGCGCCGGTGACGACGTCGGCCGCCTCGGCGACCCGGCGCAGGTAGCCGTCGGTGTCGCCGGCCTCGAACCGCCGCCAGGCGCCGTCCACCAGCCGCGTCCGCACCTCCACGGGGCGGCCCGCGCGACGGGCCTCCTCCTCGATCAGTGCCACCGTCGGAGCGAGCGTGCTCTCCAGAGCGGCGAGGACGAGGACGCGAGGACCGGCGGCCACGGCGTCGGCGGCCATCGGCCGGTCGACCCGCAGCACCGGCACACCGGCCCCGGCGGCGGCAGCCTCCGCGACACCGCCGATGGTCGAGCAGGTGCACAGCACGGCCCGCGACCCCTCGGCGACCGCCTGCCTCAGCACGGCCACGACGGCGTCGGTCACGGCCTCCGGCCCGTCGCGCCGCGCCCGGTCCAGCAACCCGGCGTCGACGTGATGCCGCAGTTCCAGACCGGGATGCGCGTGGTCACGCAGGGCGTCGAAGACAGGGACATGAACGGGCGAGGTGTGCAGCAACGCCAGCACAGGAGCTCCGAGCCCCCGGCTCAGAACCGCTCGGGATGCGCGACGAGCCATTCCTTCGCCGCGCGCAGCAGCTCCGGGTCGGCCCCGGGTGCCTCGTCCCGGTGACGCTCGGCCCACTTCACGACGTACGGGCACAGCGGGGCGACCGTGACACCCTCCCGCCGCGCGAGGGCGTACAGCTCCCGGGCCAGGGCACCCGCGATGCCCTGGCCCTCGTGGGCCGGCTCGACGATCGTGTGGACGGGGACGAGGGCGCGCTCGGGAGCGTCGAGCACGAAGTACTCGATACGGCCGACGACCTCTCCGGCCGCCACCGCCTCCAGCCGCCCGGCCGCCCGGTCGTCACGGATCTCGATATCACTCACGGCCACGCTCCTCGTCCCCGAAGCTCAGCAGAATCAGCAGGTCAGTACGTCAGACCGACACGGCCTGAGGGCTGCGTTCCTGGTCCGAGCCCGGTACCGGCGCGGACGCGTCCGCGCCCAGGGCGACGATACGGTTGTCGCCGTCCGCGTGCACGACCCGGGGCTTCAGCGCCCGCGCCTCGGCATCGGTGACCTGGGCGTAGCTGATGAGGATCACCAGATCCCCGGGGTGGACGAGGTGAGCCGCGGCCCCGTTGATCCCGATCACCCCGGACCCCCGCTCGCCCTCGATGACGTACGTCTCCAGCCGGGCCCCGTTGGTGATGTCCACGATGTGCACCAGCTCACCGGGCAGCAGATCGGCCGCGTCCAGCAGATCGGCGTCGATGGTCACCGAGCCGACGTAGTGCAGGTCGGCCTGGGTGACGGTGGCGCGGTGGATCTTGGACTTGAACATGGTGCGCAGCATGTTGGACTCCTGGAAGACGGCTCCCTGCCTGCTTTCTGCAGGTCAAGGGCGTCCTTCACTTTACACCGGCACGCGTCGGACTCGAAGGTCGTGAGAAAATCTCCGCGACCGCAACCCCGACGGTTGCGACGCCCTCTCCCTGTACGCGGGCCCGTACCCAGGCCGGCAGTGCCGCCGCGTCCCGTGAACGCCGACGACAACCAGACGCTCGTGGAGCGGAGTGACCTTCACGCGGCGGTCGTGTCGGCCGCAGCGGTGCGGAGCAGCTCGGGAAAGGCGTCCTCCCAGACCTCGCGGACGTAGGGACTGATCAAGCGCCGCAGCACGGGCCACTGCTCGGTGAGCAGCCGGTGGTGCAGGAGGGCCACCAGGTCCTCACTCGGTCCTTCGGCGAGGACGGTCCGGTAGAGCGTCATGCGGGACTTCGGACGGTCCAGACCGTAGCTCGTCCGCCCGGACCAGACGATATGGAGGGGCAGGTCCACGTTGCCCTCGACGGGGCCGGCCAGCTCCTGCAAGCTCTTGGGCAGTCGGCTGCGGTAGCGGTCCCGCAGCACCTCGGCGCGGGGAGCGGTGATCGTCGTGTCCATGCATCCAGTGTCGCTGCTGAGAGTCGGCGGCATGGCGGATACGGGGCTCCCCTGTTGTACGTACGGGTTGGGCGCCGCCCGCCCGTTCCTCGGACATCTCGCCCAGTGGGCGATTACGAGGTCGGCCGAGCCTGATGTAATCGGCGGCGGACGACCGAGGACCAAGGGGGCCATATGCAGGCCAAGGAAACGTTGTTCGCCGATCTCGTGCAGGGCAGGGCCCAGCAGTTCCAGGTGCCGCTCTATCAACGGACGTACTCCTGGACCGAGAAGCACCTCAAACAGCTGTGGAACGACATCCTGGAACAGGCCGAGCTGCTCGAGTCCGAAGAGGAGAAGGCCAGCACGCACTTCCTCGGTTCGGTCGTGCTCGCGCCGTCACCGCAGAACGAGGCGACATTCCCCCGCTGGCTCGTCGTCGACGGCCAGCAGCGGCTGACCACGCTGTCCCTGGCCCTGGCTGCCCTCCGCGACCACGTCGCGGACACCGAGCCGGACGAGGCCGAGCGCATCAACGAGGAATACCTGATCAACAAGCGGAAGAGCGGTCACGACCACCTCCGTCTACTGCCGACGCAGGCTGACCGGCCGCAGTTCGCCGCGCACATCCGCGGTCCCCTCACCGAGCAGGCCGCCGGCAGCGGTGTCGCCACGGCCTACGCCTTCTTCCGCAAGAAGCTCGTCGAGGCGGACGACCCGGCAGCTCCGCAGGACGTGTTCCGCATCGAGCAGGCGATCACCTCGCGGCTCACGCTGGTGGCGGTGACCGCCGAACCCGGCGACAACGTGCATCGCATCTTCGAGTCACTCAACAACACCGGCCTCAAGCTGAGCCAGGCCGACCTGCTGCGCAACTACCTTTTCATGCGGCTGACAACGCGCGGCGAGCACGTCTACGAGACCTACTGGTTGCCCCTGCAGAACAGTCTGAGCAACGACGAGCTGGAACAGCTCATGTGGCTGCAACTCGTGCTGGACGGAGACGACCGGGTCCGCCGTCAGGACCTGTACGCCGCCCAGCAGAAGCGCTTCGAGAGCCCGAGGAAGGGCGAGGCGGAGATCGAGGCGTACATCAGGGAACTCCACCGTCACAGCGCCCTCTTCCGCCGGCTGCTGCACCCCGACGAGGAACCCGATTCCGAGGTCCGGGCCGCGCTCCACCGCCTTGACGCATGGCAGGCGGCCGTCACCTACCCCGCCTTGATGCTGCTGCTCGACCGGCGCGAGCGCGGGGAATTGGACTCCTCCGAGACCGCTCGCGCCATGGCGTACATCGAGAGCTTCCTCGTCCGCCGGATGATCTGCCGGGTCCCGACCAACAACCTCAACCGGATCTTCCAGGCCGTGCCCGGTCAGCTTCCGCTCGACGTGCCTGTCACCGAGGGGCTGCACCAGCTCCTCTCCTCCGAGAACCGCTTCTGGCCCGACGACGCCGAACTGCGCGACAAGGTCCGGAAGGCGCCGTTCTACCAATACGGCCGGTGGCAGCAGCGCAAACTGGTGCTGCAACGGCTGGAGGAGAGTTACGGGCATCCCGAACCGGTCGACTTCGCCGCCGCGCAGCTCACCGTGGAGCACGTCATGCCGCAGTCGCCCGGCGACGAGTGGCTGCGCGTGCTGGGCGAGGAGGCGTCCGACGACGAGACCGCGGAGGAACTGCACGCCCGGTTCCAGCACACCCTCGGCAACCTGACACTCACCGCGGTCAACTCGGAGCTGTCCAATCACCCCTTCGAGCGCAAGCAGGATCTGCTGGGCGGCAGCCATCTGGAGATGAACCGCCGCATCGCCGCCACCGAGCGCTGGGGCGTGCGCGAGATCCTGGCCCGCGCCGACGAACTCGCCGACCGTGCGGTCGCGTTGTGGCCGGCCCCGCTGCGCGGAGTCGGCCGTGCGGAACGCAGCCGTGACTGGCAGCTCGCCCACCAGGTCCTCGCCGCGCTCCCCCACGGCACCTGGACCTCGTACGGCGACCTCGCCGCGTTCCTCGGCTCCGGCGCCCAGGCCGTGGGCAACCACTTGGCCAACACTGCTGGCGTGGCCAACGCGTACCGGGTCCTCACCTCCGAGGGCAAGGTCTCCGACGGCTTCCGGTGGGCGGCGCCCCAGGACACCGGAAGTGACGACGTCCGCGTCCGACTGGCCGCTGACGGCGTCCGCTTCACGGCCACCGGGGCCGCCGACCCGGCCCAGCGGCTCACCGCCGACGACCTCGCCGCGCTGCTCGCCGGCACGGACGACGACCGGGCTGACGATGAGGACACCGCTCAGGACGGAACCGCGGAAGCACCGGGCGAGGAGACCCGCGCCGAACGCTTCTTCCGCCAGCTCGCCGCGGACGACTCGCCCGAGACGGTCGAAGCGGTCCGCGCGCTCCTCGCCCACTGGGAGGGGCTGGGCGGCTGGATCGGGAACGGCGCGGGACATGTCACCACGAGCGCGTACCTCATGCTCGGCGAGGTCGGCGGGCCCGGTCGCGGCATCTGGCCGATGACGCTCTACCCCGGCGCGGGACGCGGCAGCACCGCGGAGGTGGTGTTCCAGTACCTCGCCGCGCGGGAGCCGTTCACCGACCGCGCGCTGCGCGCCGAACTCCTCACCCGCCTCAATGCTCTGGACGGCGTCGACATCCCGGAGGGCAAGCTGGAGTTGCGCCCCAACATCCGGCTGTCCCTGCTGGAGAAGGACCGCAACCGGGAGCTCCTCACCGAGACGCTGACGTGGTTCCGGGACCGCTGGGAGGGCCGGGGCACGTCCTGACGGATGTCCGCCGGGCGCACTCCGCCCACACCGTCTTGCCGCCCGGCGGGTACGCCTCGCAGCCCCAGGCATCCGCGAGCGAGGCGACGAGGAGCAGGCCCCGCCCGGACTCGCCGTCGGCGTCGGCCTCGACGTCCAGGGGCGGCACGGGCAGACGTTCGCCCCGCGCGTCGGTGACCTCGATCCGCAGGGTCGTGGGTGTCAGGGTCAGGGCGAGGCGTGCGTTCCTGCCCTGCACCCGGCCGTGCAGGGCGGCGTTCGCGGTCAGCTCCGCGATGAGGAGGGAGGCTGTGGCCATGCCGTCGTCGGTGGGCACCGGCTCCCGCTGTCCTCGGTGTGTGGCGAGCCAGCGTTCGGCGGCGTGGCGTGCGGTATGCGCGCCCCGCGCGGTGGTGGGGAACATGGTGCGGAAGTGGTCTGTGCCGACGGTCGGTTCACCTGGAGCGGTGACAGTTTCCTGATTCACATCACCGAGGGTGACCGAGTGGTCCTACCGTGTGGAGCATTCCGGGCGGTACGCAGGGTGACTGTCCCGGTGCGGACGGTGCGAAGTACGGGCGTACGGCCATGACCTGACCGTGCTGTCGCCGGTTCGTCCTCAGCACAAGGAACAGGGTGGTGGTGCGGCATGACGGCGCAGGCGGGTGCGGGGGTTCCCACGGGCGGTGAGACGGACGGCACGGACGAGGTCGCGGACCTGTTCCGGGCCCTCGGCCGCCAGATCAAGGTCGCGCGTGAACGGGCCGGGCTGAGTCAGAAGGAGCTGGGCGACCGGCTCGGGTACGGGGAGGAGACGATCTCCTCGGTCGAGCGGGCACGGCGGACGCCTCAGCCCGAACTGCTGGTCGCCGTGGACACGTTGCTGGAGTGCGGGGGCCTGCTGGCTTCTGCGGCGGAGGACGTGGAACGGGCGAAGACTCGGCGGAGGGTGCGGCATCCGGAGTGGTTCCGTGACTATGCGCGGTTGGAGGCGGAGGCGGAGGAGATCTGCTTCTACAGCACCTTGACGATGCCAGGCCTCCTGCAAACAGAGGGGTACGCCAGGACGATCTTCACGGCACGACGTCCGTTCCTGGACGAAGAGACGATTGAGCAGCGGGTGGCCGCGCGACTCGACCGTCAGCAGATCCTGACGTGCTGGCCTCCGCCGATGGTCACAGCGGTGATCGAAGAATCGGTGCTGCGCCGGGAGATCGGCGGCCAGACGGTACAGCAGGAACAACTGACGCAGCTTTTGGAGTTGGGGAAGCTGCGAAATGTGGAGATTCAGGTGCTTCCACTGGATTGCCAAGGGCACGCAGGCATGGAAGGGCCGTTCATCCTCCTCACGCCGAAGGGCAAACCACAGGTCGGATATGGAGAGTTCCAGAGCATCAATCGTCTGATCACAGATCCCCAGGAGGTCCGTATGCTGGCCGCACGCTACGGAAGCATCCGAGGACAGGCGCTCAACCCGGCTGAATCCTCAGCCTTGATCGAGAAGCTGCGGGGAGACTGATGGACATCCGACAGCCCAACGAGCTCCACTGGTTCAAGAGCACTTACAGCGGCGGGGACGGCGGCGAATGCGTCGAAATCGCCCCCGACTCGACCGTCATACACGTACGGGACTCCAAGGAACGCGGTGGGCCTCAGCTCGCGTTCCCGCGGAGCGCATGGTCCGGGTTCCTCGCGGATCTCGGGCGCGGCCGGATCTGATGCGTGGCGCGGCCCCTCCCCAGCCCCCGGGGAGGGTGACCGTGCCCACCTTTGGGATTAAGGTGTAGATCCGGTGAAGGCGCCGCCTGGGGGGCACGCGGTGAACGAGAGGATACGCACGGTTCATGAACGGGGCTCCCGAGCAAATCGGCCGATATGTGGTCGAACAGGAGCTGGGCTCGGGGGGAATGGGTGAGGTCTATCTGGCCTTCTCGCCCGCCGGTGATCCGGTCGCGGTGAAGCTGATCCGCCCGGACCGGCTAGACCCTGTCACTCGTGCGCGCTTCGAGAAGGAAGCTCTCATCGCCAGGACGGTGGTGGGGACGAACCGGGTCGCCAGGTTCCTGGACGCCGACCCCTACGCGGAGCGCCCGTGGCTGGCCATGGAGTACGTACCGGGCCAGACGCTGCTGACGTACGTCGACGGGCACGGTCCGCTGTCCGCCCCCTTGGTGGCGAGCCTCGGTGCCCTGCTGACGGAGGGACTTGAGGCCGTTCACGCGGTGGGACTGCTCCACCGGGACCTGAAGCCGCAGAACGTCATGCTGGGCGCGTACGGCCCCATCCTGATCGACTTCGGCCTCGGGGCGTTCCTGGACACCACCAAGGACACCCTGTCCCACAGCGGAATGATCATCGGCACCGTGCGCTGCATGCCGCCCGAGCAGGCTCTTGGACGCACGAAGGTCAAGGAGTCCGCCGATGTGTACGGGCTCGGCACGGTCCTGCTGTACGCAGCCACCGAGCACTATCCCTTTGACGGGGCGCGCTGGGAGGCGATCGTCGGGCAGGTCGCCAACCCCGACCAGGCCCCGGATCTGAGCGGCCTCCCCCAGCCCCTGGTCCCGCTGATCGGCTCCATGCTGGCCCACGACCCGGCCGACCGGCCCTCCCTCGACGCGGTGATGGCCGGATGCACGAGCGTGCTGGCCTCGGCGGGCCTGTCCCCCATGGAGGCCCGGCACGCCCTGATCGACGCCACCGCGACGGACGAAACGGCACCACCACCCGGAAACGACCCGCCGGTCGTGTGGGAGCGGCTCGCCGAACAGGCGGTCGCACTCGACGAGGACGCGTCGGACAGCCCGCTGGACAGCCCTTCACCGGCCGCACCGGAGCCGCCACACGAGGAAGACGCCTCCGAGGCCGCCGACGTGCCCGACTCGTCGGCGGACAGCACGGCGCCCCCTGCCCCGGTGGTCGAGGTCCCCGCGCCCGTCCCCGTGCCCCGGAAGCCGGGACGGCCGCCCGCGTCACTGCGTGTGGCCGAGGAGCTGCGGAGCCGGTACGCCGCGCAGCCCGGCCTCTGAGCCCAGCTTCCGGGGACGCCGTGGGGGCGGTGTCAGTGGCGCGCGGTACTTGTAGGCAGCATGAATGCGGACGAACCGTGTACGACGGTGGTCCAGGAAGATCGAGGGCGGGACATGGAAGAGCACGTGACCACCGTTGCGGAAGCCGGTGACGGCCAGGGCGTGCTCGACGCCGTGAGCGAGGACGGAATCGCCCTCGACGCGTCGGGGGACGTGGCACGACCGGGCGGCGGGTCGGTCGCCTACGCGCCGGGTGCCCAGGTCCGGATCCGTGACGAGCAGTGGCTCGTCCGGAAGGTCGCGCCCACGGCGCGGGACGGCTGGATGGTGGAGGTCACCGGCGTCTCCTCGTTCGTGCGGGGCACGGACGCCGTCTTCTACAGCCTGCTCGACGACATCCAGGTGCTCGACCCGCGGAAGACCGAGCTGGTCGCCGACGACTCCCCCAACCACCGCAAGGCGCGCCTCTATCTGGAGGCCGTGATCCGCAAGACGGCGCTGCCCCAGACCGAGCACGGGCTCGCGCTGGCCGACGGCTTCCTGATGGACAAGCAGACCCATCAGCTGCGGCCGGCCGAACTCGCCCTCTCGATGAAGAACCCGCAGCCGCGCGTGCTCATCGCCGACGTCGTGGGCCTCGGCAAGACGCTGGAGATCGGCATCCTGCTGGCCGAGCTGATCCGGCGCGGGCGGGGTGAGCGGATTCTCGTGGTCACGCCGGCCCATGTCCTGGAGCAGTTCCAGCGCGAGCTGTGGACCCGGTTCTCCATCCCGCTCGTGCGGCTCGACTCCACGGGCATCCAGCGCATCCAGCAGGACATCCCGGCGGGGCGGAACCCGTTCGCGTACTTCAAGCGGGCGATCATCTCCGTGGACACGCTCAAGAGCGACGTGTACGCCCACCACCTCGACTCCACCGAGTGGGACGCCGTCGTGATCGACGAGTCCCACAACCTGGTCAACCGCGGCACGAAGAACAACGACCTCGCCCGCCTGCTGGCCCGCCGCACCGACGCGCTGATCCTCGCCTCGGCGACTCCGCACAACGGCGACGGCGAGTCGTTCGCCGAGCTGATCAGGATGCTGGACGAGGCCGCGATCGCGGACCCGTCGGAGTACGAGGTGAAGGACCTCGACCACCTGTACATCCGGCGCACCAAAACGGACAGGGAGGTGCGGGACTCCCTCAAGGGCGTGTGGGCCGACCGCGGCCCGTCCGAGCCGGTCCCCGCACAGGCCACCGAGAAGGAGCGCGCGGTCTTCGAGGAGCTGTCCGCCCGCTGGATCCCGCGCGATCCGGCCGCTTCCTCGGTCTGCGCCGATCCGCTCGCCGCCTACAACTTCTTCAAGGCCTTCCTCTCCTCCCACAAGGCGCTCCAGAAGTCGCTGGAGGCACGGCGCCACTACCTGGCCAGGCCCGCGAAGGTGAGGAAGGGCGAGGACCTGGCCGCCCGCGAGGCCGCCCTGCGGGTCGAGCGGGAGGCGATCGTGGAGCTGGACCGGCTGGCCGGCGAGATCGGGGACGAGGACTCCGCGAAGCTGGACGCGCTGGTCGAGCAGCTGGAGAAGATCGGCGTCGGTCCGGGTTCGGACACCCGTGTCGTCGTCTTCTCCGAGCGCATCCCCACGCTGACGTGGCTGGCCGAGGCCGTCCCCGCCCGGCTCGGGTTTCAGAAGAGCGGCAGTGTCGAGGCGAGCGAGAAGAAGAACCGGCCCTGGCTGGTGTACGGCGGAGCGGTGCAGGTCATGCACGGCGAGGCCACCAACGAGGACGAACAGAAACGGATCGTCGAGAAGTTCGGGCTGCGCGACGACCCGGTGCGCATCCTGTTCACGGGCGACGTCGCCTCCGAGGGCGTCAACCTCCACCAGGAGTGCCACCAGCTCATCCACTACGACCTGCCCTGGTCCCTGATCCGCATCGAGCAGCGCAACGGCCGTATCGACCGCTACGGGCAGAAGGAGAAGCCGCAGTTCCGCGCCCTGGTGCTCACCAGCGACGTGGAGTGGCGCCACGCCCCGGAGACCGGGGAGGGTCTGCCGCTCGACGACCGGCTGGTCGGTGCGAAGCTCCTCGGGCGTGAGCAGGAGGCGCACCGCATCGACGGTTCGGCCGAGGCGGTCACCGGCCTGTACCGGGCGCAGGAGGAGGAGAACCGCCTCACGCGCGACCTGCTGGCCGGCCGCACCGTGGAGGAGTCCATCAAGCGGTCCAGCGGCGGCGCGCCGTCGATGCTCAGAAGGATGATGGGCAACATCGGCTCCAAGTCGGCCCAGGACGACCTGGCTTACGCGACCGTCCCGAGCGTGTTCCGCTCCACCTCCGCCTACTTCGAGGAGGCCCTGCGTCAGATCTGCCCCACCGGCGCGGACAACGAGCTGAAGCTGCGCCACGAGGACGACGGCACCATCGCGTTCGAGCCGCCGGCCGACCTCCAGTACCGCTTCAAGGCGCTGCCCAAGTCGTACCTGACCGAACAGCACATCCTGCCCACGGGCAAGGCCCCCGGCCGGCTGCGCATCACCTTCGACAAGCGGCTCGGCGATCAGCGGCTGAAGGCGGCCCGCGAGTCGTCCAAGACCCAGTGGCCCAACGTCAGTTACGTCTCGGACGTGCATCCCGTCCTGGACTGGGTGACCGACAAGGCCCTGGCGTCCCTGCGCCACGACGAGGCGTTCGTCCTCGCCCACCGTCCGGACGCCGCCGCGGCGGCCAAGCTGGACCCCCGGCTGCCGGCCGAACTCTCCGGCCCGGTCTACCTGATGCAGGGCATCCACTCCAACGCGCTGGGCCGTCCCACGGTGGTGGAGTGGATGGCCGTCGTCGGCCTGCCCGACGCACCGCGCGTCGTGCGCGTGGACGCGGCCTTCCTCGCCGCGTGCGGCGTCGGCCCGAAAATGCCCGGCCGCGCCGTGCCCCAGGACGAGCGCGAGGCACTGCGGCAGTTCGTTCCGCAGGCAGTCGACGAGGCCGCGCGGTACCTGCGCGAGCAGGAGGCCGAGTACGCGCGGCGGATCGAGGAGATGCTCGACCCGTACGAGAAGCGCGTGACGCGGTGGCAGCAGGACGCCCTGTTCGCCTCCGCCCGCTCGGCGAAGGGCCGAAACGACGTGAACCTCACGGCGAGCCGCCGCAAGACGCTGATCAAGTCGCTGAAGACCTCCGGGGCGCCCATGCTGCGCCTGCTCTGCGTCCTGGAGCCCCTGTCCGCCGCTGCCGGAGAGACCACCACCCGATGAGCACCGACTTCGACTCCTTCTCCAACCGCGGCGAGTACCTGTCGGCCCACTACTTCGCCGAACAGCTCGGCCAGGACCTCAAGAAGGGTCTCCTCGCCACCTGGACCGTGCGCGAGACCGACGAGAAGGACCCGCGTCCCACCCCCAGGGAGACGGTCCGCGCCCTGCGGGGCACGTACCTGTCGGAGGAGTTCCGCAACTTCTTCGCCCAGCGCGCCAAGCTGGACGCCGAGGACGACGCCGACGAGAACAGCGCCGCCGCCGGAGCCCGCCTCAACACCCACAACGACGGCGACTGGCGCGAGCGGCTCAGCGCCTGGCACGACAGGGTGCTGGCGGCCCTCGGCTTCTCCGGTGCCCCCGAGCGGCGGCAGCTGACCGTCCACCGCGCCGGGCGCGAGCACACCGTGGCCACGGCCTGGCACGGCGACGGCATCGTGGCCGTCGAGTGCGGCTGGGCCGCCGGGAACGACATGGCCCTGGACGCGGAGGGCCCCGGCCGGCTGCTGCACCCGCTGCGGGTGAGCGGCAGCGAGAGCTACGAGACCGGCCAGTCCCTCGCCACCTGGCTCTTCCACAGCGAACCGGGCGAGCCGGGCGGGGAGCCGCCCCGCTTCGTGCTGCTGCTGTGCGGCGGCGTGATCGTCCTGGCCGACCGCCAGGTGTGGGGCGAGGGCCGCTTCCTGGCCGCCAACCTCGACGCCGCGCTGGAGCGAAACGACCGCAAGCAGGGCGGTGAACTGGCGACCATCGCCGCCCTGTTCAGCCATGAGACGCTCGCCCCCGCCGAGGACGGCAAGGGACCGGGCATCGACGCCCTGGTCAAGGCCTCCCGCGACAACGCGGTCGGTGTCTCCGGGGAGCTGCGCGAGGGACTGCAGCGCTCGGTCGAGATCATCGCGAACGAGGTCCTGGCCCGGCTGGACTGCGCCGGTGTCGAGCCGCGCCGGATCGAGGACCCGAGGCTGCCGTTCGCCAAGGAACTCACCCGCGAATCGCTGCGCTACCTCTACCGCATCCTGTTCCTGCTGTATGCCGAGGCCCGCCCCGAGCTGGGTATCCTGCCCGCCGACGACGGCACCTACGAGGCCGGTTACTCGGTGGCGCGGCTGCGGGAACTCGTCGAGCGCGACGAGCAGCTCGTCGAGGAGGAGGCCAGGAACGGCCACCACCTCTTCGCCTCCCTGGACGTCCTGTTCAACAAGGTCAACCACGGCCACCGCCCGTACGGCACCGAACCCGACGACGAGCTTCCGGACGACGACGAGGAGACCCGCAAGCTCAAGGCGAAGCGGCGCAGCGAGGACCGGGGCCTGCGCTTCGAGCCGCTGCGCAGCGAACTCTTCGAGCCGAAGTCCATCCGGCTGATCGGTCAGGGTGTCCTCGATCCCCGTTCGGACGAGGACGCCGAGCCGCGGTGGCTGGACCTGCGGCTACGCAACAGCGCCCTGCACGAGGTGCTGCGGCTGCTGACCATGAAGAAGGCCAAGCGGCGCGGGGAGCGCGGTGGCTTCATCTCCTACCGCAACCTCGGCATCAACCAGCTTGGCGCCGTGTACGAGGGCCTGATGTCGTACACCGGCATCATCGCCGAGGAGGAGCTGTCCGAGGTCGCCAAGGGCGGTGCCCCGGAGAAGGGCTCCTGGCTGGTGCCCGCGCACCGGCTGAAGGAGTACCCGGAGAAGACCTGGGTCGAGTACGACGAGCACGACGCGGTCAAGGGCCTGCGCGGGCCGAAGAAGTACAAGGTGGGTGAGTTCGTCTACCGCTTGGCGGGCCGCGACCGCGAGACGTCCGCCTCGTACTACACCCCCGAGTCGCTGACCAAGGTCACCGTCGAACTGGCGCTCAAGCACCGCCTCGACCAGGAGCGCGACGAGAACGGCGAGGTCGTCCGCACGCGGGCCTCGGAGCTGCTGAAGTACAAGATCTGCGAGCCCGCGCTGGGCTCCGGCGCATTCCTCAACGAGGCGATCAACCAGGTCGCCGAGGAGTATCTGCGGCGGCGCCAGGAGGAGTTGGGCGTCTCCATCCCGGCCTCGGACGCGCTGACGGAGAAGCAGAAGGTCAAGGCGTATGTCGCCCTGCACAACGCGTACGGCGTCGACCTGAACGCCACGGGCGTGGAGCTGGCGGAGGTCTCGCTGTGGCTCAACACCATGCACCCGGGGATGCGGGCACCGTGGTTCGGGCTGCACCTGCGGCGGGGCAACTCGCTGATCGGCGGGCGGCGGGCGGTGTACGCGGGCGAGGACGTCGCCTCCTCGGCGAAGGCCTGGCTCGCGGCGAAGAACACGCTCGCGCCGACGCCGTTGCCGTTCCTCAAGGACGGCGAGCCGCAGCCGCTGCCCGAGGACGCGGTGCACCAGTTCCTGCTGCCTAGCCCCGGGTGGGCGGCGGTGACCGGCTCCAAGGAGGCGAAGGAACTCGCCAAGGCCGAGGTCGCCCAGCTGGCCGCCTGGAAGAAGGGGGTCCTCCAGCGGCCCAAGCGCAGTACCGCGCACGTCAACAAGGACGGGACGCCTAAGCTCGACAAGGCGGGCAAGCCGAGGCGTGAAGCCTCCTCCCAGTTCACGCGGCTGCGGGACGCGGCCAAGCGGGCGGAGTTCCTGTGGTCGCTCGTCATCAAGCGCATGCGGCTCTCCGAGGAGGCGATCGCGCGAAAGGTCGACGTGTGGGGTGCCGGGCTGGACGACTCCGAGTACGGCTTCCTGCGCACGGCGGCCGGTGCGGTGCCGAAGGAGCAGGTCATGGCGGACCTGTTCCTGGCGACCGAGACGCCGTACTGGCGCCTGAAGAAGGTCATGGACGCGTGGTGTGCGCTGTGGTTCTGGCCGGCGGACAAGGCGTCGGTCCTGGACGGTACGGACGGGGTGTACGACGAGGCGGCGGCGCCGGTGGCCACGGCTGACGCGCTGGGTGACCTGCTGGGTGTGCCGCTGGTCGGCGGGGCCGTCGAGGGCACGTCGGCAACGGTCCCGGGGCCACGCTTCACCGAGCAGACCATGCTGTTCGCGTCGGGGCCGACGCAGGAGACGCTGGTGTCCGACGTGGCGGAGGACGAGCCGCTGATCGACCTCCAGACGGTGGAGGCGAGCGGTCAGTCCAAACGCGGTGCGCAGAAGCAGTCCAAGCGGCGAACGTGGCGGAACACCATCCCGCTGGTCGAACTGGACGACTGGCTGGACTTCCTGGAGGCCCTGCTGGGCACGGTCGACCCCGACGAGGAGAACCTGGTCACCGAGTTCGACAACCTGGACGCGCTCAAAGACTTCGAGAAGAACCTCCCCCACCTGATGGGGATGGACCTCGCGGACCCGGAGACCCGGTTCCCCTGGATGCACACGGTCACCAACATCGCGGAGGAACAGGGCTTTCTGCACTGGGAGTTGGACTTCGCGCTGGTCTTCGCGCTGGGCGGTGGGTTCGACTTGCAGGTGGGTAATCCGCCGTGGGTGCGGCCTCGGTGGAACGAGGGGTCGGTGCTGGCGGAGCACGAGCCGTGGTTCGAACTTACGGAACGGGCGTCGACGACGGAGAAGGAGGAGCGGCGGGCCGAGCTTCTACGACTGCCGAAGGCACATCAGTACGTGCTGGATGAGCTGACCAACGTCAGCGGGCAGGTCGCGGTCTTCGGTGCCTCGCAGGCCTATCCCCTGCTGACAGGCACGCAACCGGACCTGTACAGGGCCTTCATGTGCCAGGTGTGGGCCCACGCGTCGGCGTCGGGAACGACGGGGCTGGTGCACCCAGACACCCACTTCACGGGCGACAAGGAAGGTGCTCTGAGAGAAGCCGCCTACCGTCGGCTTCGCATTCACGGCGACTTCGTCAACTCGGGGCAGCGGTTCTTCCCTGAGCCCGTTGGGCACACCGCCCACTTCGGCGTGCACGTGTACGGCCACCAGCAGAAGATCGGGTTCGACCACTTGTCCTGGCTGGTGTCGGCAGACGCCTTGCGCTTCTCGGCTGAGCATGACGGCAGCGGTGAGGTACCCGGTGTCCGCTACCGCAACGGCGAGTTCGACGAGCGTCCGCACCGGTCGCGGGTCGTCCGCGTTGATACGGATTTGCTGGCCGTCTGGCAGCGACTGCTGGACGAAGAAGACGAGCCGGACGCACGGGCCCGACTGCTGTTTCCCGTGAGCACAGCGGAAGCCAGCGCGATCGGTGCGCTGGCGGACTATCCGCTGCGGTTGGGGGCTCTCTCGCCGCAGATTAGCCCTGGCTACCACGAGAGCGGAGCCAAGAGGGACAAGTTGATCGACTACAACCGTCCGGACGCTTCCACTGGTCTGGAGTACCAGCCGGACCGCTGGCGCCATGTAGTCCTCAAGGGTACGCAAATCAGCGTGGCCACACCGATCTTCAAGCGCCACGACGCCAACAGCAACGATCCATACGGGGCTGACTTGGTGGCGCTTCCCTCCGACTTCGTACCCGACACGGAGTATGTGCGAGCGAAGGAACGTAGTCAGGCATACCTCAAAGCTCAGGATCGCTGGCTCGACCACGCGGCACTAAAGCGGCTGCGCTCGGAGGAGAAGGCCCTTCACCGCGCGCGTCAGCAGGTTGCCCGTGCTGACCATGTGCCCCATGCCGAGGCAGATCCCTTCAAGATCGATGCTCTGCTTGTCGAGCGGTCACGGCGACGCTACGTCACTTTCTACCGGTTGGCCTGGAGATGCATGATCGCTCCCAACACCGAACGAGCGCTGTATGCGGCGCTCGTCCCTCCCGGGGCAGCGCACGTAGACAACGTGAACTCACTGGTGCTGGAAGATGTCCGGTCCACGACTCTCGTCGCGGGCTTCTGGGCCTCGCTGCCCACGGACTATTTGCTGAGAATTAGCGGACGCGGCCATTTGCGCGGTACAGGCGTTCGAGCTATGCCAGGTATACGGCGCGCCCACCCTCTAGCTTCTGCGCTGCTACTTCGAACACTGCGCCTGAACTGTCTCACAGAGGTCTTTTCCGAACTTTGGTCCAGCCTCTACGACCCCACCTGGTTCACCCACGAACCCTGGGCCCTCCCCTGGCCCGGCCTCCACCCCCTCCACGACGTCACCCCCGACTGGCGCCCCGACACCCCCCTCCGCACCGAACGCGCCCGCCGCGCAGCCCTAGTCGAAATCGACGCCCTCGTAGCAGTCTGGCTAGGCATGGACGCCGAAGCCCTCATCGCCGCCTACCGGGGCCGCTTCCCCGTGCTGCAGAAGTACGAGGCCGTCACCTGGTTCGACGCCGAGGGATGGAAGCTCGCCGGTAACGCCCGCACCATCGGCCAGCGCCAAACCAAGGAAACCTGGGGCCAGTTCCAGGCCTACCTCGCCGACCCCGACAACACCCCCGCCCCCGACGGCTACACCGCCCCCTTCCACAAGGCGGACCGCGAGACCGAAATGCGCGCAGCGCACGCCTACTTCCAGAAGCGTCTCGACGAAGCCGTCGACCGGGGTGAGTGGGACCCGGTGAAGCAGGAGGTGCCCAAGTCGTGAGGCCGACGCTCGAAGCGCAGGGGCTCAAGGAGAGCCTGCTCCAGTACCTGTCGACGACCTACGCGCTGACCGACGAGGGCGCCCGGGAGTCGCTGCACCGGTTCCTCGGGGACGAGACGTCCGGGATGTTCCGGGGGCCGTTCCTGCGGATACGGACGCCGTTCACGCAGGCCGGTGACTCTTGGAAGGAGCTGCTGGACTGGCGGCGTACGGACGACTGGACCCCGTACGCCCATCAGGCCAGGGCGTTCGAGCGGCTGTCGTCGGCCGGTGGGCGTACGCCCCGGCCGACACTCGTCACGACCGGCACCGGATCCGGCAAGACCGAGTCGTTCCTCTACCCGGTCCTGGACCACTGCGCCCGCGAGCGCGACGCGGGGAACACCGGCGTCAAGGCCGTCTTCCTGTACCCGATGAACGCGCTCGCCACCGACCAGGCGCAGCGCATCAACGACCTGCTCCGCGAGCACGACGCCGACCTCGGCAAGCTCCGGGCCGGCCTGTACATCGGTGACCGGGCGGAGACGAAGTACGACCGGGTGTACACCCGCCGTTCCGACATGTGGGTGTCGCCGCCGGACATCCTCATCACGAACTACAAGATGCTGGACCTGCTCCTCCAGCGCTCCCAGGACGCCGCGCTGTGGAACGGCGCGGACATCCGCTACGTCGTCGTGGACGAGTTCCACACCTACGACGGCGCCCAGGGCACCGATGTGGCGATGCTGCTGCGGCGCCTGGCCGCCGCCGTCGGGGCGTCGGAGCCGGGGAACCCGCTGGGCCGGATCTGCCCGGTCGCCACCTCCGCGACGCTCGCGTCCGGTACGGACGGCGACGGCGTGCGCCAGCTTCTCGACGTGGCCGCCCAGGTCTTCGGGACCGGGTTCACCGAGGACGCGATCATCGGTGAGGACCGGCAGAGCGTCGACGCGTTCATTCCGTCGGACGACTTCGATCCGGCGCTGCCGGACCCCTCCCCCGACGAGCTGGCGCTGCTGCCCGATCCGTCCCTCGGTGCGGAGGAGTTCGCCGATCTCGTCGAGACGGTGACCGGCACCCGTGACCCGGACCCGTTCCTCCTCGGCCGGAACCTGAAGCGGCAGACGCTGACCTCCGCCGTCATGCAGGCGCTCGACGGTGAGGTCCGTACCACCGGTGAAGTGCTCGACCTGATGTGGCGCAAGGGCGCGCGGTCCTGGGGGAAGACGATCACCGAGCGGCCGGAGGTCGCCGCCTCCGCCCTCGCCCGGTTCGTCGCGCTGCTGGCGGTCGCCCGCGACCCGGAGTCCACGCCGGAGCGTCCGCGGCCCCTGGTGCAGATGGAGGTGCACCAGTGGGCCCGCTCGGTCTCCCGCCTCGTACGCGGGGTGCTGCCGTGGCCGAAGGCGGAGTTCCAGTGGGACGCGGCCGGTGCGGCGGACCGGCAGAGCGACCAGCACGCCCGGACGGCGCCGGTCACCACGGCGACGGCGGGCCAGGCCGCGAACCTGTTCCTGCCCGCCGTCTACTGCCGTGACTGCGGGCGTTCGGGCTGGGCGGTGTTCTCCCCGGAGACGGACGACACCCACGTCCAGGTCGACTCGCACAAGATCCGGCGGGCCTCGGTCAGCCAGGACAAGATGCGGGTACGCAATCTGATCGCGGCGACGGACGCCGAGGCCAAGGAGGGCTCCGGTGCCGCGCCGATGGCGTCGGCCGGGCGTGGGGCGGACGGCGGACGGGCCACGTCCGCGCTCTCCGCCGGCCGGGGCGGGCAGTTGCGGGTGCTGGACGGGCCGAACCGGACGCTGCGGCTGCCCGATCCCGTCAGGGACTTCGACCCCTCGACCGGGGAGCCGCGCCCGGCCACCAGCGACTCGGCCTTCGTCCTGGTCAATCTGGGCGAGACGGCGAACACGGCGGCCGAGGAGGACTGGTGCCCGGCGTGCGGGTCGCGCAACACGATCCGCTTCCTCGGCACGGGTGCGGCGGCGCTCGCGGCGGCCTCGGTCACCCAGTTGTTCACGGGGGGTGAGCTGGACGAGGAACAGGGCGAGGACAAGACGCTGATGTTCAACGACTCGGTGCAGGACGCCGCGCACCGGGCCGGGTTCGTCGCCTCCCGTTCGTACACCTTCTCCCTGCGCGCCCTGTTCAAGAAGCACCTGTCGGAGGAGCGGCCGACCGCGCTCAACGACCTGATCGCGGACGTCGTCGCGGCCACCACCGACCGCACGACGCTCGCCGCCGTGGTGCCGACCGACCTGCACGACATCCGAGGCGTTCAGCGGTTGCTGTCCGGTCAGGGGCGGGGTGGCGACCGCAGGACGTGGAACCTGATCGGTGAGCGGTTCGCGTTCGAGGCGCTGATGGAGTTCGGGTTCCGGTCCCGCAACGGCCGCACCCTGGAGCTGACCCGGACGGCGGCGGCCCAGGTGCGTATCGCGGACGTGGCCGCGGCGGTCGCGCTCGTGAAGGACGCGCACCTGGCCGAGGAGGGCCGGCGCGGCGGGCTGCCGCCCGTCGAGCAGGACGACGCCCGCTATCTCGCGTTCCTGCGGATCCTGCTGGAGCGGCTGCGCACCAGGGGTGCGATCGGGCACAAGTGGCTGGACGGATACCTGAAGGAGGCCGGGACCAGCCGCTACTTCATCTGGGGCAAGCGGCCGGTCGGCATGCGCGCCTTCCCCCGGGGCGTCGCGGCCCCGGTGTTCCTCCTGGACCAGCCCAAGACCAACAGCGAGTTCGACTTCGCGACGGGGCGGCTGTCCTGGTACGAGCGCTGGGCGCAGCGCTGCCTCGACCTGCCCCGCGAGCAGACGGCCGGGTTCTGGAACCGGCTGCTGCCCGAACTGGTCACGGCCGGGCTGCTGTCGGTGCGCACCCCGGCCGACAGCAGCCTGCGCGTGTACGGGCTGCAGCCGGGCGCGGTCGACGTGCGGCTCCTCGCCGACGACGTCGTCAACGAGGCCTTCGTGCGCTGCCCGGTCTGCTTCTGGGAGCAGACGGTCCACCCGGAGCTGCTGGACCAGTGGCACGGGCAGCCGTGCCCGTCGTACCGCTGCCGGCGGGGCAGGCTGGTCGCCGGGAACCGGCCGGAGGAGCTGGGTGTGCACCACCGGGACCGGAACTACCGGGACGACTACTACCGCCGGCTGTACCGCAAGGCGGGCACCTACCAGGTGGTCACCGCCGAGCACACCGGCATGCTCACCCGGCCGGAACGGGAGCGGGTCGAGACGGCGTTCAAGCACGGCACCGGGTTCAAGGACCCCAATGTGCTCTCCTGCACGCCCACGCTGGAGATGGGCATCGACATCGGCGACCTGTCCGCCGTCGTGCTGGCCGCGCTGCCGCGCCGGCCCGCCGGCTACGCCCAGCAGGTGGGCCGGGCCGGGCGGCGTACGGGCAACGCGTTCCTGCTGACGATTCCCGACCGCAGCCGTCGCGACCTGTACTTCCTGGACCAACCGCGCGAGATGATCGCCGGCCGGATCGTGCCGCCGGGCAGCCATCTGTCGGCGATCGAGATCCTGCGCCGCCAGTACCTGGCGCATCTGCTGGACCTGGCCGCGCGCGGGCGACTGCCGCGCCCCGACGGCAGGCCGCTGCCCGCGATCCCCGCCAGGGCTCCGGAGCTGTTCGGACCCTCCGGCTACCTCACCGACCTGGTCGAGGCCGCCCTCGTCCGTGGCGGTCAACTGGTCGACGGGTTCCTGGAGTTGTTCCCCAGCGGCGTGAGCGACCAGGCCCGGGGTGAACTGCGCGAGTACGCGGTCCGCACCCTGCGCAGCGCGGTGGAGGAGGCCGAGCGGCAGTGGCGGCGCGGTGAGGAGGTACTTCGCCGGCGGTTGAAGTTGATCGGCGAGGCACGCGACGAACTGCACGACAGCGACGACGAACAGGCACGGCAGAAAGCCGAACTGGACGCCGAGCACCGGTCCGTCGGCAAGCGGCTGCTGTCGCTCGGGCTCACCACGGCCCAGCAGGCCCTGTGCGACCTCGGACTGCTGCCGAACTACGCGCTCATCGACGCGGTGACCACGCTGAACGCCACGCTGTACTGGCCGGAGGGCGTCGACGAGAGGACCGGCCGGGAGACGTACCGGTTCAAGCCGCGCGCCTACGACCGGCCCCGCCGCTACGCCCTGTCCGAGTTCGCGCCGGGCAACACGTTCTACGTCAACGGCTACAAGCACCAGGTCACCGGTCTGGAGATCGGGACCGCGACCGATCCCGACTGGCGGCTGTGGCGGTTCTGCCAGGAGTGCGGGTACGTGCGCACCCAGAACGCCGAGACCGACCGCTCGCCGTGCCCGCGCTGCCGCAGCGCCCGGATCGCGGACGACGGGTCCTGTCTGCACAAGGTCGTCGAGCCCGCCGTCGTCACCTCCCGGGACAAGCGCGAGGACGCCCGGATCAGCGACGACAAGGACGACCGGGAGCAGCGGTACTACACGGTGATCGACGCGGTCGACATCGCGTTGGAGGACATCGAGCCGAGGACCTCCTGGCGGCACGAGACGCAGACGTTCGGCATCGACTTCTGCCGCAAGGCGGTCATCCGGCGGGTGAACGTCGGCCCGATGCGGTTCGACGCGAAGGCGGAGGACGACTTCGCCGGGCACAGCGTGCGGATGGCGCCGTTCCACGTGTGCACGGGCTGCGGCGCGGCGACCGCTGACGGGCGGCCCGTCTTCGACCACGACACCGACGCCCTGGACTCCGCGGCGGCGCGCAACCCCAAGCTGAAGCACCACCAGCCGTGGTGTCCGCTGCGCCGGGGGAAGAGGCCGCAGGACGTGGCGCAGGAACCGGTGCTGCTGGCCCACCAGTTGCGCACCGAGGCGCTGCGGGTGCTGCTGCCGGCCGCCACGGTCCTGGTCGACGAGAAGATCCACTCGTTCCGGGCGGCGCTGCGGCTGGGCGTCGACCACCACTTCGGCGGTGATCCGCAGCATCTGGACGCGACCCTGGCGCGCATGCCGGACAAGGGCACCGGCGAGACGCGGCACTTCCTGGTGCTCTACGACCGGCTGCCGGGCGGCACGGGTTACCTGCACCGGCTCACCGACCCGGCGCACTTCCGGGCGGCCCTCGCCGACGCGCGGCAGGCGCTGCTGACGTGCCCGTGCCGCGACGAGGGACGGCTCGCGTGCCACCGCTGCCTGCACCGCTACACCGAGGAGCGGCACCAGGACACCGTGTCGCGTCTCGAGGCCCTGGGGATCATCAACGACCTGCTGGGCCCGGTCGACCAGGACGGCCAGCCGGTGCTCGACGAGGACGGGCGGCCCATCGACCTGTGGAAGGTCGCGGAGCTGCCCAGCACGGATCTGATCGGCCTGGACAAGCAGGTCGAGTCCGATCTGGAGGCCCGGTTCCTGGCCGCCCTGCGGACCTGGACCGGCGGGGAGCGGGACGCCGTACTGGAGGAGAGCAGCACGGCCAGCGGCTATCTGCGCTTCAGCCAGGGCGCCAACTGGCGGCTCACCGCACAGCGGGACATGGAGTTCACCCGTACCGACTTCACCTTCGAGTCCACGGACGGCCCCAAGGAGTACGTCACCGTCTACCTCGACGGCCACCGCTACCACGCCACCCGCGCGCACAACCGGATCGCCGGGGACTGCGACAAGCGGAACCATCTGCGGGGCAGGAACCATGTCGTCTTCCAGCTCACCTGGGACGACCTGGAACTGTTCGAGAAGCGCGAGGCGGCGAGGGCCGAACCGGTCTGGCCGCCGTACCCGCGCAGCGCGCAGGACACGGCCAGGGACTGGTACGAGGAGATGGGCGGCGAGCGCGCCGACCTCACCGAGGCCGCGTTCGCCAACCCCGTCGACACACTCCTCGCCTATCTGCGAGAGCCGGTCAAGGAGCGGTGGGGGCGCCGAGCCAGGGCCCTGGTGGGCGGCCTCATGGCCGAGCCCGCCGCGCTGGCGATGCAGGCGGACCGCGCCCAGACGCGTCAGGTGCTGAGGTCCGCGCTCGACGCGTACGGCGCGGGCGGCGAGCCGTCGTCCGCGGAGCCGGTCACGGGTGACGGGGCCGTCCTGGTGCTCCGGGCGACCGACGCGTACGGTCTGCCCCTCCTCTTCACCGTCGACGCGAGCGACGGCGAGGACCCGAACGCGGTGCGGTGGAGCGCGCTCGCCGTACTGGACGACCGTGACGAGGTCCTGGGCACCGACGAGCACAAGCTGCGCTGGCGTGCCTGGCTCTACTGGTCGAACCTGCTGCAGTTCCTCGCGTTCGCCGGCGGGGACGGCGTCCAGTTGGCCGGCAGCCGTGCGTCCGCGTTCCCGGTCGACGTGCTGGCCGTCACCGGCGGCATCGGTGAACTCGACTCGCTCATCGCCGTATACCGGCCGCGGGAGCTGCCGACGGCGGTGGAGCGGGACGCGCCGTCCGCCACCGCCGGACCCGAGGCGAAGGCCGGCGGCTCCGCGGCCGAGCGGGCCGTCGCCCGGCTGCTGCGGGACGCCGTCTGGGACGAGGAGATCCTTCCCCTGCTCGACGAGGACGAGCCGGACTCGGCGCTCACCCGGCTCGCCCGCGAACTCGCCGAACAGGGCAAGCGGGCCCCCGTCTTCGGCTTCGAGCTCGGTGAGCGCGGCTGGCCGGCCGACTTCGCCTGGCAGGACCCCGGCGTCCGGGTCGCCGTCGTCGCCGTACCGCACGGCGAGGACGACGAGGAAGCCCTCCGGCGCGACAAGGCCTACGCCGACGCCGGGTGGGCGGTCCGTACGGCGGACGACTGGCTCGACCACCTCGACTCGCTCATTGGCAGGCTTCCCGACGCCCCGTAGACACGCGGCACGAACCACTCCCCCGACCTCTACGACCTCTACGACCTCGACGACTCCTACGACTCCCTGGCAACGGAAGGCAGCACTGATCCCATGACCGCCCGGCTCAGCCTGTATCAGAAGGCCGAACAGGAGCTGTACAAGCTCGACCGCTCGGTCAAGGGCAAGTTCTACGACTTCTGCCACCGCTTCCGCGAGGACCCGGACCACCCCGGCCTGGACCTCAAGCCCCTCAAGGGCGACGGCGGGGTCTTCCGCGCCAAGATCGACCAGTCGTACCGCGCCCTGCTGGCCAGGGCCGGTGTCGACGACACGGGCCGGGAGAACTGGCTCGTCATCGCGGTACGCCACCGCAAGCACGTCTACGAGGAACTCTCGGTCGCGATCAACCGGATCACCGGCGAGATCGAGTTCGTGGACCTCTCCGTGGTGGGCGAGAGCGTGCTGCAGCGCGCGGGCGTCACCCTCACCCCCACCGAGCCCGAGCCCCGGCCCGCCCGGGAGCCGGCGCCCGAGCCCGCCCCGCCCGCCGCCGAGCCCCTGCTCACCGGGGTCACCGCGGACGACCTGCGTGAGCTGGGCGTCGCCGGCCAGCTCATCGACCTCGCGCTCGCCGTCACCGACAGCGACGAGCTCGACCAGCTGGTCGCCGGAGCACCGCTGCTGTCCAAGGACATCCTGTACGGGCTCGCCGCCGGCATGCCCCTCGACGAGGTCCGCAAGGAGATCACCGCCCCGGTCAAGGTCGACCTCGGCCAGGACTACGAGCAGGACCTCGGCGCCGCGCTCGCCCGCACCACCGTCACCACCATCGACGCCGACATCCAGGCCGCCCTGGAGGAGGGCGACTTCCGCGCCTGGAAGGTCTTCCTGCACCCCACCCAGGCCAAGCTCGTCCACCGCGCCTACAACGGTCCGGCCCGCGTCTCGGGCGGCCCCGGCACCGGCAAGACGATCGTCGCCCTGCACCGGGTCAGGCACCTCGCGCGGCAACTGCCGCCCGGGCACGGCAAGCCCATCCTGCTGACGACGTTCACCAAGAACCTCACCACCGACCTGCGCGCCCGGCTCGCCTCACTGATGGAGCCCGAGCTGCTCGCCCGCGTGGAGATCGCCCACATCGACCAGCTCGCCGCGCGGGTCCTCAGCGAGAACTCCGTCAAGGGCACGGCCCGGCAGCGCGTCTACGACAACGCCGCGCTCAACGTGCTGAGGCAGCTCCTGCTCGAACTCGACGAGCGCCGCTGGGACGCCGAGTTCCTCTACGAGGAGTGGGACCAGGTGATCCTCGGCCAGTCCATCGGCAGCAGGAAGGCGTACTTCGACGCCCGCCGGGCCGGCCGCGGCCGTTCCGTCACCCGGCCCGAGCGCGCCGGGATCTGGAAGATCCTGGAGCAGTTCACCGCCCGCCTGGACAAGGACGGGCTGGAGACCTGGGGGCAGGCCGCCGAGCGCGCCGCCCGCCTCGAAAGGGAGCGCGACGCCAGGATCAGGGCCCGGCAGGAGCACAAAGAAGCCGTCGGCGGCAAGGACCTCATCCACCGCGACGACGGCTCCGGCATGCGGTTCCTCCACCACCGGTACGGTCACATCGTGGTCGACGAGGCCCAGGACCTGCGCGCCGCCCACTGGAAGATGCTGCGCGCCATGGTCGCCCCCGGCCCCGACGACCTGTTCATCGCCGGCGACACGCATCAGCGCATCTACGATCAGCAGGTCACCCTCGGCACTGTCGGCGTCAACATCCGGGGCCGCTCGTCCAGGCTCACCCTCAGCTACCGCACCACCAGGGAGATCCTCTCCCGGGCCATGCAGGTGGTGAACCTCACCGGCGAGAACCTCGCCTACGACGACCTCGACGACAGCACCGACAACCTCGACGGATACCGCTCCGTCCTGCGCGGCCCCGTGCCCGACCTGGTCCCCTGCACGTCCTGGGACGACGAACTCGACCGGCTCGCCGTCACGTTGACCTCCTGGCGGGAGGAGATCACGACGGGCAACGGCGGCACCGGCCCGCGTCGCGACCCGCGCGGAAGTATCGCCGTGTGCGTCGCGGAACGGGACATGGTCAATCAGGTGATGTTCCATCTGGCCACCAAGGCGGGGATCACCGTCGCCGAACTCACCAAGGACGGGCCCAAGGGGGACGGCGAGGTGCACGTCGGCACGATGCACCGCTTCAAGGGCCTCGAATACCAGAAGCTGGCCATCGTCGGCGCCCGCGACGGTGTCATCCCCCGCACGGCGGTCATCGAGCGCTACCGCGTCACCGATCCCCGGCGCCGCGCCCGCGAGGAACTCAGGGCACGCTCGCTGCTCTTCGTGGCCGCGACCCGCGCCCGCGACGCGCTCCGCATCAGCTGGCACGACAAGCCGAGCCCGTACCTGCCCGTCTGAGCCTCGCGGCGGGCGCGGTGCGCGCAGCGTGCTGGACTCCGGAGTCAGGCCCGGCGGCGCCGACCTGGTCGGCCGGGCCCCACCTCGCTGTCGCCTCCCCGGCGCTATTTCGCCAGCTCGTCCTCCAGCCACGTACGCCCCCGGGTGCGGGCGCTCAGTCTGACGTCGCCCAGGGGGACGGCGAGGCGTTCCGCCTCCGCGCGCACCGTCGCCTCGGCGTCCGCGCCGATGTCCTCCAGGAAGCGGCACACGATCTCACCGCTGCCGTCCTGGGCCCAGCCGCCGACGATGCGGCCGTCCCACCACAGCGAGGGGCCGATGTTCCCGACCCGGTCGAAGAGGCGCGGGCCGTGGTCGCCCAGGAACCAGTCGCGTTCGTGCCAGCCCATGGGGGTGGAGTCGAGCGCCGGCAGGAGCGCGGCCCACGGCTCCGGCGGCTCGGTCTCCGCCAGGTCGTCGGGCAGGAGCAGACCCGTCGTGCCGCCGCCGAGATCGACCTCGACCGGCTCGAGTGCCGTCAGCACCCGCTTGACCTGTGTCTTGGTCCACCCCGCCCACCAGCGCAGGTCGTCCGCCGTCGCCGGACCGTGGGCGCGCAGCCAGCGCCGGGCCAGTTCTTGCTCCGCTTCGTGGGTGTCCCACTCGGCGAGGCCGCCGGGTGACCAGTCGGTCAGCGGTGCCCAGCGGTACTGGTGCGAGGTCCAGGAGCCGCGCGGCCGACCCCGCACCACGCGGCCCTCGGCGGCGAGCAGGAGCAGCAGCCTGCTCGCGACCTTCTGCGTGCCCTCGTAGCTCTTGCCCGCCGAGAGCACGACCGTCGTACTGAGGCGGGGGTCGTCGCCTGCGAGTTCGGCGGCCGTCGCCTCGCCGCGCGCGGCGAGCGCGCGTACGGCGATGTCCTCCGTCTCGGCGAGCCATGCGCGCACCCCCGCCTCGTCGTCCGCGACCTTGGACGCGGCCAGGAACCCCAGGAGCTTGCGGCGTTCGCGCGCGGCCACCGCCTTCGAGCAGGCGGCCTGCATCACCGGGGCCACGTCGAGGGTGGTCACGAAGACGGTGCGGCGCATGCCGAGCAGCCGGATGAGGGAGCGGTCCTCGTAGAGGACGCGTTCCACGTCCCGCACCGAACCGCCGTTCGTCCGCGCCCAGGTGGCGACGTACACGGAGGACGGGTCGGTGCTGTGCAGCGCGACGAGGTCACCTGCCACCTCGACGGGGTCCTTCGCACGGGCGGCGACCGCCAGCCGGTGCCGTACGCCGAGCCGGGCCCGTCGCTCCGCCACGTCGATACGCCGCATGTCCGTCACTCCCTTGTGTCGTGGCCGGTTCCGCCTGCCTGCTCTCTACGGTGGGGAAAGCGTACGGGCGAACTGGTCCGGAAGGATCAACTTGGGCGGTAGGCACGGCGTGTTGGAGGCTGTTTCGTTCAGTTCGCCACCGACGCGCACAGGAAGCCGTCCGTCAGCGCTGCGGGGTGGCCTTCTCCGGCGCCTCGGCCGCCCCGGACGAGGCGCCGTCGTCCGGCCGGGCCCAGTCGGAGCGCGTGTGGCGGAGGTGGTGGCGGATTGCCTCCTCCAGGCGCTCCGGGTCCCCCGCGGCCACGGCGTCCAGCATGTCGTGGTGTTCACGGGCCGAGCGGTCCAGCATGCCGTGCCGGGCCAGGGCGTCCAGGCCGTACAGACGGGTCTGGTCACGCAGTGACAGGACGGTGTCGACCAGCCGCCGGTTGTCGCACAGCCGCAGCAGGCCCGCGTGGAAGCGGCGGTCCGCGTCCAGGAACGCGACGACGTCCCCCGCCCCCGCCGCCGCCTCGATCTCGTCGGCCACCACGCGCAGTCCGGCCACATCCTCCGGCGTCGCCCGCTGTGCCGCCCAGAGCGTGCCGGGCACCTCCAGCAGCAGGCGCATCGCGAACACCTCGTCCAGGTCGTGCTCGCTCATCGGCACCGCCCGGTAGCCGCGGTTGCGGACCGGTTCCATCAGGCCCTCGCCGACCAGGGTGAGCATGGCTTCACGCACCGGGCTGCTGGAGACACCGAGCCTGGCGGCGAGGGCCGCGGCCGAGTAGATGTCCCCGGGCCGGATCTCGCCCGAGACCAGTGACTGGCGCACCAGGTCGAGCACCTGATCGCGCAGGCTGGTGCGCTTGAGGGAACCGGCTGAACCGGCTGCCAGGTTCTGCGCCATCGGTGCTCCGCCCTGCCTTCTCTTGACTGCGAACTCTTGACTTCGAACTCCGCCGCAATGCATCTTACTGGCTTACCGGCAACCGGTAGCCGGTAACCGACTACTGGAGAGTAACAATGGCGAAGGTGGCGGAGATGGCGGAGAAGCAGGGGTACTGCACCCTGTGCCGCTCCCGGTGCGGTGCCGTCTACACCGTCGAGGGCGGGGCGCTGACCGGTGTGCGGCCCGACACCAGTCATCCCACGGGGGCCGCCCTGTGCCCCAAGGGGCGGGCCGCGCCCGAGATCGTGCACAGCCCCGACCGGCTGACCCGGCCCCTGCGGCGCACCACCCCGAAGTCCGACCCGGACCCCAAGTGGGAGCCCATCGGCTGGGACGAGGCACTCGCCGAGATCGCCGAGCGACTGGGCCGGACGAAGGCCCGGCACGGCGCGGAGGCGGTGGCGTTCGCGGTGACCTCGCCCAGCGGCACGGCGCTGTCGGACTCGATCGACTGGATCGAGCGGTTCGTCAGGCTCTTCGGCAGCCCCAACATCTGCTACTCCACCGAGGTCTGCAACTGGCACAAGGACTGGGCGCACGCCTTCACCTTCGGCCGCGCCCTGCCGACCGCCGACTTCGCCGCCACGGACCTCGCCGTGCTGTGGGGCCACAACCCGGCCAAGACCTGGCTCGCCCAGTCCGCGGCGCTCGCCGACGCCCGCTCCCGCGGCGCGCGGCTGGCCGTCGTCGACCCGCGCCGGTCCACCAGCGCCCGGGACGCCGACCACTGGCTGCGGGTGCGGCCCGGCACCGACGCGGCCCTCGCCCTGGGCACCGCCCGGCTGCTGCTGGAACGTGCCGCGTACGACGACGGCTTCGTGCGCGCCTGGACCAACGCCCCGCTCCTGGTGCGCCGCGACACCGGCCGCTTCCTGCGCGCCGAGGACGTCGACCCCGCGCTCACCGGTCACGTCGTCCAGGACGCCGTCACCGGGACCTGTCGGCCGTACGACACCCGGTTCCCGGCGCACCGCCCCGAGGACTTCGCACTGGACGGCACGTACCGGATCGACACCGTCGACGGCCCCGTCGACTGCGTGCCCGCCTTCCGGCGGTACCGGGACGCCTGCGCCCCGTGGACCCCGGAGGCCACCGCTCACGCGACCGGTGTCGGCGTCGCCGAACTGGCCGCGTTCGCGGACGCCCTGGCCTCGGCACGCTCCGTCTCCTACCACTCCTGGACCGGCGTCGGGCAGCACGCGAACGCCACGCAGACCGAACGTGCCATCGCCACCCTGTACGCGCTGACCGGCAGCTTCGACGCGCCCGGCGGCAACGTGATCTGGCCCCGGCAGCCCCTCGCCCCGGTCACCTCCCTCGACCAACTCGACGCCGGACAGCGGGCGAAGGCCCTCGGGCTCGCCGAGCACCCGATCGGACCGCCGGCGCAGGGCTGGGTCAGCGGCCGCGACCTGTGCCGCGCCGTCCTGGACGGCGAGCCCTACCCGGTGCGGGCCCTGGTCGGCTTCGGCAGCAACCTGGTGCTCTCCCAGCCCGATCCGCGGCGCACCGCCGAGGCGCTGCGCGCACTCGACTTCTACGTGCACCTGGACCTGTTCCCCAACCCCACCTCGCGGTTCGCCGACATCGTGCTGCCGGTCAACAGCCCCTGGGAGCACGAGGCCGTCAAGGCGGGCTTCGAGATCGGGCTGCGCGCGCAGGAGCACGTACAACTGCGGCCGCGCATGGTGGAGCCGGTGGGCGAGTCGCGCTCCGACACGGAGGTCGTCTTCGAACTCGCCGAACGGCTGGGCATGGGCGCCGACTTCTTCGACGGGGACGTCACGGCCGGCTGGAACCACCAGCTCGCCCCGGTCGGTCTGACCGTCGACGCGTTGCGCGGCCGGCCCGGCGGACTGCGGCTGCCTCTCGCACACACCTACCGCAAGTACGCGCGGACCGACGAGGACGGTTACGTCGGCGGCTTCGCGACTCCCACCCGCCGCGTCGAGCTGTACTCCGAGCAGTTGGCGGCGCACGGCTACTCCCCCGTGCCCGAGTACACCGACCCGCACCGCGCCACGGACGACCGCTTCCCGCTCCGGCTGACCTGCGCCAAGAACGGCTACTTCTGTCACAGCCAGCACCGGGGGCTGACCTCGCTGCGCCGGCGCAGTCCGGACCCCGGCGTCGACATCAGCGCAGGACTGGCGCGCCTGCGCGGTGTCGTGGACGGACAGTGGGTGCAGGTGTCCACCCGCTCGGGCGCCGTCCGGATGCGGGCGCGGATCGACCCCGACCTGCACGACGATGTCGTGGTCGCCGAGTACGGCTGGTGGCAGGATGCCCCCGACCTCGGCCTGCCCGGCTCCGACCCGTTCGACGAGCGGGGCAGCAACTACAACCTGCTCGTCGACGACGAGATACGCGACCCGGTCAGCGGCTCCGTGCCCATGCGCTCCGGCGCCTGCGACGTCCTGGCGCTGCCCCTGACGCACTGGACGGGCGGCAAGGAGTTCGTCGTGGCCGACGCCCGCCCGGAGGGCGCCGACATCGTCGCGCTGACCCTGGAACCCGCCGACGGTTCCACGCCCGGCGACTTCCGCCCCGGCCAGCACGTCACCGTGTCCTTCACCGGTCCCGGCGCGACCGGGGCGGCGGCGTCCCGCAGCTACTCCCTGACCGGACCCGCCCGTGACCCCGCCCGCACCGGCTACGGCATCGCCGTGCGCCGGGTGCCGGACGGCGAGGTCTCCGGCCTCGCCCACACCGCCGCCCCGGGTACCCGGGCCCGGCTCACCGCACCGGCCGGGCCCTTCGTGATCCCCACCGACATCGACCGGCCCGTCGTACTGCTCGCGGCCGGCATCGGCATCACGCCGTTCCTGGGCTATCTGGAGACGCTGGCGCACAGCGGAGGCAGCGTCCCGGAGGTCGTGCTGCACCACGGCAGCCGGGACGCCGCCTCGCACGCCTTCGCCGGGCGCGTCGCAGCCCTGCGCCGGCGGCTGCCGCGGCTGCGGGTGCACACGCACTACAGCAGAAGCGGTCCCGCCGACCGGCCCTCTCCCACGCACCGCGGGCGGGTCGGGGCCGAGCACGTCGACGCCGGGCTGATCGCCCGCCGTGCCCGCTTCTATCTCTGCGGTCCGGAGCGGATGCTCGCCGATGTCACCGCCGGGCTCGTCGCCCGGGGCGTGCCACGCTTCGACATCTTCGCCGAGAAGTTCCACGCGGCGGCCCGAGCGGTGGCGGTTCCCGAGGACGCCCGCGCCACCGTCGAGCTGAGGCGCAGCCGCAAACGCGTGACCTGGACCCGTGCCGACGGCACCCTGCTCCAGCTCGCCGAACGGGAAGGCGTCCGGCTGCCCAGCGGCTGCCGGCTCGGCCAGTGCGAGAGCTGTGCCGTGACCGTCCTCGGCGGCCGGGTCACCCATCTCGTCGACCCGCCCGAGGACCTGCCCGACGACCAGTGCCTGACCTGCCAGGCGCTGCCCGTCTCCGACGACCTCGTCCTGGACGCCTGACCCGCACCGACCGACCTACGCACCTGCGGGCCTGCCGACCTGCCGACCTGCCGACCTGCCGACCTGCCCTCACAGGACTACCGAAAGACCCCCATGCTGCACATCGACGCCGAACAGACCGTCGCCGCCCTCCCCTTCGACCGGCTCGTGCCCGCGCTGCGGGACGGGTTCGTGCGGGGCGCGCACAGTCCCGACCGCCACCACCACACCGTCGACGCGGACGGCGACGCCACCCTGCTGCTGATGCCCGCCTGGTCGGAGGGCGGCTTCCTCGGCGTGAAACTGGTCAACGTCTTCCCCCGCAACGCCGCCCTCGGCCGGCCCGCCCTGTCCTCCGCGTACGTGCTGGCCGACGCCGTCACCGGGGAACACCTGGCGGTCATCGACGGCGACGAGCTGACCCGGCGCCGCACCATGGCCACGTCCGCACTCGCCGCCGGCCACCTCGCCCGCCCGGACAGCGGCGTCCTGCTGGTGGTCGGCGCCGGACACGTCGGCAGCCTCGCCGCCGACGCCTACCGCAGCGTCCTCGGCATCCACACCGTCCTCGTGCACAGCCGGTCCGAGCAGAGCGCGGGGCGGCTCGCCGACCGGGTGAACCGGCAGGGCGTCGACGCCCGGGCCGTCACCGACCTGCCCGCGGCGGTCGCCGAGGCCGACATCGTCAGTTGCGCCACGCTCGCCACCGAACCGGTGATCCGGGGTGGCTGGCTGCGGCCCGGTACCCATCTCGATCTCGTCGGCAGCTTCCGCCCCACCATGCGGGAGGCCGACGACCAGTGCGTGCGCCGCGGTTCGGTGTTCATCGACACCCCGCAGGCCGCGCGCGAGTCCGGTGATCTGACCCAGCCCCTGGAGCGCGGCGTCCTCACCCCGGACGACATCCGCGGCACGCTGTCCGGCCTCTGCTCGGGCACGGTGTCCGGCCGGCGCTCCCCGGACGAGATCACCGTCTTCAAGTCCGTGGGCAGCGCGCTCGCCGACCTCACCGCAGCGGCGGCGGTCTACCAGGCGTGCGGCCTCTCGCCCGAGCCCACCACGTCGCACACCTCCCACACGTCCCACACGTCCCACCTGTCCCAGGAGTGATCCCCGATGACCCAGCAGCACGTCCCCCCTGCTGAGCCGCAACACCCGACAGCCAGCGACAACGTCTTCGCGCGGGCCGCCGCCCGGAGCGCCGCCTTCTCCGAACGCTGGTTTCCCACCGCGCTGGTCTTCGCCCTGCTCGCCGTCGCCGTGGTGGCCGTCGCCGCGATGGCCATCGGCTCGTCGCCCGCGAAGGTCACGGGCGTGTTCGGCGACGGCTTCTGGGACCTGATCCCGTTCACGATGCAGATGGCGATGGTGGCGATCGGCGGCTACGTCGTCGCCACCGCGCGTCCCGTACAACGGGTCATCGTCAGGCTCGCCGGGATACCGTCCGACAACCGCACCGCCGTCGCCATGGTGGCCACCGTCAGCCTCACCTCGGCGCTGCTCAACTGGGGCTTCAGCCTCATCTTCAGCGGACTGCTGGTGCGCCGGCTGGCCGAGCGGGAAGACCTGCGCGTCGACTACCGCGCCGCGTCCGCGGCCGCCTACCTGGGCCTCGGCGGAAGCTGGGCACTCGGCCTCAGCTCCTCCGCCGCCCAGTTGCAGGCCAACCCGGACAGCCTGACGGACTCGCTGCTGGACATCACCGGCGTCATCCCCTTCAGCCAGACCATCTTCACCTGGCAGTCCCTCACCCTCGCCGCCGCGGTGATCATCACCTGCGTCGTGGTCGCCTACGTCACCGCGCCGCGCGGCGACAGCGTCCGCACCGCCACCGACCTCGGCATCGACCCGTCCGACCCGGTGGAGGAGGACCGGCCGCGCACCCGGCCCGGGGAGTGGCTGGAGTACAGCCCGCTGCTCACCTTCGTCGTCGTCGCGCTCGTCGGCGGCTGGGCCGTGCAGGAGTTCACGTCCCAGAGCCCCATCGTCGCGATCTCCGCCCTCAACACCTACAACCTGCTGGTCCTGACGCTGGGCATGCTGCTGCACTGGCGTCCGCGGCGCTTCGTCGCCGCGGTGGCGAAGGCCGTGCCGGCCACCGGCGGAGTACTGATCCAGTTCCCCTTCTACGCCGGTATCGCCGCGATCATGACGGAGGCCACCAACGGCTCCGGCAACAGCCTGTCGCACTACCTCGCCTCGATGTTCACCGGCACGGGCTCCTCGGGGCTGTTCCCGCTGACGATGGGCGTCTACTCCGTCGTCCTCGGCTTCCTCATCCCCTCCGGAGGCGGCAAGTGGGTCATCGAGGCGCCCTACGTGATGCAGGCGGCCAACGACCTGAACGTCAACCTCGGCTGGACCGTGCAGATCTACAACGCCGCCGAGGCCCTCCCCAACCTCGTCAACCCCTTCTGGATGCTGCCGCTGCTGGGCGTGCTGAAACTGAAGGCACGCGACATCATCGGCTACACCTTTCTCTACCTGGTGGCCCTGCTGCCGGTGGTACTGGGCCTGCTCACCCTGCTGTCCCTGACCCTCCCCTACACTCCGCCCGTCCAGCCCTGACCCGGGCGCACTCCCCCGCCGCGCGGCGCGTTCTACGCGGCGCCGGGTCCTACGTCTGCCGCGTCGAGCGGTGCCCGCGTGGCCGTGGACGACGACCGTTCGTCGGCGCCGGCGTCGACGCCGCCGCTGCCGTCGGCTCCGTAGATGTCGGTCTCGGTGATGCTGTTCCAGTCGTTGGACGTGTTGCCATGGCCGACGATCCGCACGTAGCGGGCCGGGGCATCGGCGAAGTCGTACTTCTGCTGCTCACGTGTGCCGCCGCTGCTGGTCTGTCCTTCCAGGACGGCTCTCCACGACGATCCGTCGTCGGACAACTCGACGTCGAAGGTGCTCTTCCTGCTGTCCCCCTGGTGCCAGGCGACCGACACCGACCCGACGGTCTGCTCCGAACCCAGGTCGTAACGGATCCACGACCCGTCACCCTCGGCCGACCAACGGGTACCCAGGTCGTTGTCCAGGGTGTTGGCGGGAACGTTGCCGTCGTCCGCGCTCGCCGAGACGTCCGCGACCTGTACCGGGGAACCCCCGCCGGGGTCGGTGGGGTCGGTGGGGTCCTCGCCCGCGGGTTCGATGTCGTACGTGCGGACCCAGTCGACCTCGAACACTGCCGGGCGCAGACCGCTGTCTCCGGTGAAGTTGTCCAGTTGGATGACGAGGTTCCCCAGGGGCATGTCCTGGATGTTCCCCCGGTCGTCGTTCGCGCCGTCCGCCAGCCGGAACCATTCGACACCGTCGACGTAGCCGACCAGTTCCTCGGGCGTCCACTCGAACGCGAAGTTGTGCCACTGCGTCATGTCCAGGGGACAGAGGTCGCGGCGTTCCTTCTCGTCCGACGGGCTCTTCGGGTAGTGCAGGAACGCCGTGAGGCATTGCGCGTCGGGGTCCGAGTACTCGACCCAGTCGTACTCTCCGTTCTCGAGCCGGTTGTCCTCGGTGGGCCAGATCAGGTGCAGCGGATGGTAGAGCCCGCCCTCCGAGCCGATGTTCCGTGAGCGAGACCGGATTTCCCACCGGCCGTACTGGGTGTCACTGTTCTGCCTGATCCATCCGGTGTCGCCGTTCGCCTCACCGCGCATCGTCAGCATGCCGTCGGCGACGGTGCTGTTCTTCCCGCACCGGCGGCCGTTTCCGCTGTGTCCTTCCCAGCACTGGGCCGTGCCGCCGACGCTGCCCGACGGTACGTCCCACTTGGCGGGGTCGACCGCGCCGGTGTAGTCGAACTCGTCGGAGACCGGCAGCGGCGTGCCCCAGCCGTACCGCTCGGCGGCCTCGGCCGAGTCGCCGTCGCTGCCGTCGTCGCCACCATCGTCGCTGTGCGTGACGTTCAGCCCGTAGATCTTCACCTGGCCGTAGTTGTCGCCGCTGCACGGATCCGAGTTGTCGCAGTTGGCCTGCGTGTAAGCGCCCGCCTTGAAGTAGGCGCCGGAGAACTCCTTCGACAGGGTGGTCTGCAACTCGCCGTTGTAGTAGGCCTTGACCTTGCCGTCACCGACCACGAACTTCGCCTGGAACCGGGTACCCGGCTCGTAGTCGTCCACCACCAGCTTGTGGTTGTCCTTGTCGCCGTCCGTGATGTAGAGCTTTTTGCCTTCCAGGCGGAAGACACTGACGTCGTCGGAGTCCCCGTGGATCTGGCCGGCGACGATGTTCGGGGTCTCCTCGGGGACGTCCGTGATGGCCTGGTCGATCACCATCGTGTGGGTGCCCGAGGTGGACGACCAACTCGCCTTCTCCTCCCCCGAGTCCGTCATCTCCCGCAGCTCCGAGCGCGGATACTTGGAGCCGCTGGTGGTGACACCGTCGACCGGGGCGCGGAACCGGACGGCCTCGCAGTCGTCGGCCGCGGTGAACCACGGGTCGTTCGCGTACGTGGCGAGTTCCGGCTGGTAGACGTTGGTGGGGGACTCCTCGTCGCCCACCGGCAGCCCGATGTACCAGTTCGTCAGATCCAGTACGTCGGCCGGGTAGGCGCAGGAGCCACCGTCGTCGTCTCCGCCGCCGTCGGCTCCGTAGATGTCGGTCTCGGTGATGCTGTTCCAGTCGTTGGACGTGTTGCCGTGGCCGACGATCCGCACGTAGCGGGCCGAGGCGTCGGCGAAGTCGTGGTTCTGCTGGTCGAGTGTGGTGCCGCTGCCGGCTTTCCGATTCAGGACCGTGGTCCACGACGATCCGTCGTCGGACAGTTGGACGTCGAAGGTGCTCTTCCTGCTGTCCCCCTGGTGCCAGGCGACCGACACCGACCCGACGGTCTGCTCCGAACCCAGGTCGTAGCGGATCCACGACCCGTCACCCTCGGCCGACCAACGGGTACTCAGGTCGTTGTCCAGGGTGTTGGCGGGAACGTTGCCGTCATCGGCGCTCGCCGTGACGCTCTTGACCTCCAGCGGTGAGGTGTCCGCCGCCGCGACCGGGTGGAACGCACCCGAGACTCCGACGGCGACCGCACCCACTAACAGCGCGTGAAGCATGCGTCTCACAGGGCCTCGCTTCGATTGACGGCCCCGGCCACCCGGGACGGCTGGTCGGGGCCGGACGGTTGTGGTGACCGGAGGCACTGTGTCAGCCGGGTGACGGGACGGGTCCCGTACACCTCATCCACTCTGTCGCGTCAGCGGGCGGCTCGGCGGGTGAAGCGGCGCAGGCCGCGGCGGGTGGGCTTGAGGGGTTTGTCCTCGGGTGGGGCCGGGGCGGGGCCGGGGGCGGCGGCCAGGGCCGCTGCCGCGGACGGTGGCGGTACGGGACGGCCGCCCTGTGCGAGCCGGCTGCGTACGGCCTGGGCCATGGCGTGGTGGGACGGGTCCCGCAGCAGGTCCGCCTCGGACAGCCGCTCCCACATGTGCAGCAGTTCCTGCCCCCGGGTGGCCACCTGGCCGTCGTCCCAGAGCCGCTGCCACGCCGCGGTGGCGCGGGCGACGTCGGGGGCCGCCCGGTTCAGGTCGGTACGGCAGCGGATACGGGCGACGGTCAGCGCGAGGACGGTGGAGAGCATGTGGTCGCCGCGCAGGTACGCGAGGTACGCCTCGATCGCCCTGGCCTCCAGCGAGAGTTCGTCCTCCGCGCCCCTGCGCAGCGTGAGGTGCTCCCGCAGCGCGCTGGCGAGGACGAACGCGGCGTGCAGCTCCTCGCGCTGCGCGTGCTGGATGATGCGCTCGACGCGGGCGAGCGGAGGGAAGGCCTCTTCCTCGGCGGCGGTCCGCTCGCGGCCGGGCGGCAGGTCCTCCTCGTCGGCGATGGTCCGGCTCGAGCCGTCGGGGTGGACGCGCAGGCGCGCCACCTGTTGCACGGTGCGGTCGATGACGGTGGCCGCGACAGGGGCCCGCAGGGTGCGGGCGAACATGGCGACGGCGTCGAGGATCGCCTCGTTGGGCGGTCGCGTGCCGCCCATTTCCAGCAGGTGGCCGTTGACCACCGTCGACCCGTCCTCGGCCACGTAGGCGTCGAGACGGATCAGCGGTGTGGCGCCGAGCGCGGGCAGGTTTCCCTCGTCACGGGGGGTCAGCGAGTGGGTCATCCGCTCAGGCTCCGGGTCGTACGACGCCGAGTACGGGCATGGAGGCGGCCGGCGCGGTCGTGATGGCGCGGCCGGGCCGCGGCGCGTGGACGATCTGCCCGCCTCCTATGTACATGCCGACATGGGTGGCGTCGTTGTAGTAGATGATCAGGTCTCCGGGGCGGGCGGAGGACAGGCTCACGCGGGTCAGGCCTGCCCACTGCGCCTGCGAGGTACGGGGAATGGGGTGCCCGGCCGCCGCCCAGGCGGCGGAGGTGAGTCCCGAGCAGTCGTACGACGACGGTCCCACGGCGCCCCACACGTACGGTTTGCCGATCTGCGCCATCGCGAAGCCGACGGCCTTCCCGGCCGCCCCGCTCGCCTGTGTGCCGCCTCCCGGCCCCTTCCCCTTGCCCGTTCCCGTCGAGCCACCGCCGCCGGAGTCGGAGCCGGTCCACTTGGCCTCGGCCTGCCGCTCCCTCTCCTTCTCCAGCTTGGCGAGTTTGCGGGCCTGTTCCTCCTCGAGGCCCGCCTCGATCCGCTCGGCCGAGGCGATCTTCTTCTCGATCTTCTGCTTCGCACCGGCCTTGGCCGCGCGGCTGCTCTTCAGCTCCCGCAGCTCCTTGGTGGCGGCATCGGTCTGCCCGCTCAGCTCCGCGCGGGCCGTCTTCTGGGTCTCGGCGACGTTGACCAGGCCCCGCATGGCCTGGCGGGCCTGGGACGCCTGGTCGAGGGCCTGGTCGGGGTGGTCGCCGAGCAGCAACTGGATGCCGGTGGCGGCGAGATCGCCCCCGCGGTACTGGGTGCGGGCGGCCGCACCCGCGAGGTCGCGCAGGTTCTCCACCCGTTTCTCGGCACGGGTCAGGTCCTTGCGCAGCGACGTCAGCCGCTTCTCCTGCTTGGCCGCCTTCTCGTTCGCGGCGTTGTACGCCTCGGTGGCCACTTCCGCCTCGCGGTAGAGGCCGTCCAGTTCGGCGCGGATGTCCTCGATCGACTTGTCGTTTCGCGGTTCGGGTTCGCTCGGGGCCGCGTAACCGGGGCCGGGCGACAGGACGATCGCGCAGACCAGGGCTACTGTGGCTCCCCCACTCCGTAGCCGCCTGCCGCCGGTCGACACGTTCATGAGCTCCACTTCAGAGGTCGCGTGCGGGCGGCTCAGACGGACGGCTTTCACCGCGGTCCCCACCGCGGGTCATACGGGGGGCCGTTCGAGCCTTGAACACAGTACCTTCCCCCGAACGGCCGACCCCGATGTCCCCGCGCGTGTCAGCTTGCTCACACGCGACTCTCCTACCGGCAGCGCTCAGTCACGCCAGGTGTCGTTGAGCGTGATCTTGGTGCTGTTGACGGTCGCGGTGCGGTTGGCGCCGCTCTCCCAGGTCACGTTGCCCGCCTCGTCCTTGCGGATGTACTTGTACTCGAAGGACGTGCCCTCGGGGAGGTCCACGTCCAGTTTCCACACCGGGTAGGCGGCCGGGTCGAGCTTGAGCGCGCTGCCCGGGTTCCAGTTGCCGAGTTCCGGCCGGTTGCCGGTCACGTAGATGTTCTGGCCCGGGCTGGTGGTGGCGTTCACGGCGAAGGACGCGCCCGAGGTCTCCGGGTCGGGGTCGGGGGTGGTTCCGCCGTCGCAGGTACGGGCGTTGACATGCAGGGCCACCGCCGTGTTGGCGCCCAGCGTGGCGGTGAAGCGGCCGGACCCGTCGACCGTGACGCCGTTGCCGGACTGGACGTCGCAGTAGTCACCGGCGGGCAGCGACGTCTGGAACGTACGGGTCAGCGAGGAGCCCTCGTGGTTGATGGCGACGTACGCCTTCGAACCGCGGCCGAAGGCTATCTGGTCGCCGCCGTTGTCCCACCAGTCGGTCACGGACTGGCCGCGGGCGGTGTTGCGGAAGGCGACCATGGAGGAGATCTCGGGCCAGGCGTGCTGGCACTTCCAGCCGTCGCTGTAGCAGGCGTTCACCTGGCCGCCGTTGGGCGGTCCCGCGTCGCGGTCGGTGAACTCGTAGCCGGAGTGGACGTCGGGGCTGCCGTACGGCCAGGCCAGCATGAAGACGTGCGCCAGGGTGTAGTTCGCACCGTCCTTGTAGGTGAGGGTGTCGCCGCCCCGTTCGGTGTCGTGGTTGGCGACGAAGACGGCGGACTTGTCCGAGGCCATGTAGCCCCAGGCCTCGCCGAAGTTCTTCAGGTACGCGAGGTTCTCGCTGTTGAAGACCCGCTTGAGGTCGCGTCCGTAGCGGAACTCCTGGACGTCGCCGCTGCCGAGGTACTCGGTCGGCGAGACGGCCTCGCCCGCGCCGTAGATGGCCTCGTGCTTCCAGTACACGTTCGGGTCGCTGAGCCGGGACTTGATGTTGGCCAGGTCCCCTGCGGCCATGTGCTTGGCCGCGTCGATCCGGAAGCCGTCGACGCCGAGGGACAGCAGGTCGTTGAGGTACTCGGCGATCCTCCCCCGCACGTAGTCCTCGCCGGTGTCCAGGTCCGCGAGGCCGACCAGCTCGCACTCCTGGACGTTGTAGCGGTCGCCGTAGTTGTTGATCTCCGAGGTGCAGTTGTTGAGGTCGTTCGAGGAGTAGATGCCCGGATAGTTGTACTTGGTGTACGACGAGCCGCCGGTGCCGGTTCCGCTGCCGGCCGACATGTGGTTGATGACCGAGTCGGCGATGACCTTCACGCCGGCCGCGTGACAGGTGTCGACCATGCTCTTGAACTGTCCGCGGTCACCGAGCCGGCCCGCGATCTTGTAGCTGACCGGCTGGTAGGAGGTCCACCACTGTCCGCCCTGGATGTGCTCCTGCGGTGGCGAGACCTGGACGAACCCGTAGCCGGCCGGCCCGAGGGTGTCGGTGCACGCCTGGGCGACCGAGACGAACTTCCACTCGAACATCACCGCGGTGACGTCCTTCTCTCCCGGTGGTGCCGCCTGGGCCGGTGCCGCGGTGGCGAGGAGGCTGCCTGCCACGCCGGCGGTGAGGGCGAGCGCTGTGGCGGTGACTCTTCGTGCTGTGCTGGTGCTCCCGTGCATGGAGTCTCCCGTGTGAGGATGCGGGTGTCCCGGGTGCTGTACCGACGGATGACTGGGGAGTCGGCACACGCTTGCAATGCGTTGCAGCAAGATGACTGCAAGGGCTTGCGATCGTGACCGTAAGGGCGGCATTCAACTACGGTCAACCCCTCGGACACCCCGCCTGTCCGCAGCATATGACATGGCGTATGACGTGGCCCATGACGAAGCGTGTGCCGACCCGCGAGGCGGACGCGCACCATCGCCGCGCACCAGAAAGTTGAAACGAGACCCCTTTACGGCACCGGCGCGCAGGGGTAACTTCCCGCTGCCGTAAGAGTTTTCTGCAACTTTCCGTGCACTCTTTCAGGGCCTGGGCGTTCCAACCGCCCGCGGCCACGCCGCCCGCCTTCTCTGGAGACACGCATGAGACGCATGAGGCGCATCCGCATGCGGTTGCTCGGACGGCCGTTGGCCGCCGCCGTGGCCGTCGGCACCGTCCTCGGACTGGTGTCCGCCCCACCAGGCACCCCCTCCCCCACAACCTCCTCCTCAACCGTCCCCTCAACCGTCCCCGCCGCCACGGCCGACAACACGGCGACCGTCTTCTACTACACGAAGACGAAGAACTGGAGCCGGTACAACCTGCATTACGCGCCCGACGGCGGCTCCTGGACCGCGGTCCCCGGGGTGGCGATGGAGACCGCGTGCACCGACTGGGTGAAGAAGACGGTCACCCTGGGTACCGCGGAGGGGCTGCAGGCCACCTTCAACAACGGCTCGGGCACCTGGGACAACAACTCCGGCAACAACTACGCCCTCGGCACGGGAAGCATCACGGTCAAGGACGGCGTGATCGCCCACTCCGACCCCTGCGACGGCGGCACGGACCCCGACCCGACGCCGGGGGACGGCAACCGGGCCACCGTCTACTACTCCACCCGCACCCTCGGCTGGACCACCGCCAACATCCATTACCAGCCCGCGGGCGGCTCCTGGACCACCGTGCCCGGAGTCGGCATGCAGGCCGTCTGCGCCGGCTGGTGGAAGAAGGACATCGACCTGGGCACGGCCACCTCGATGAAGGCCGCCTTCAACAACGGCAACGGCGTGTGGGACAACAACAAGGGCGCCGACTACACCCTGCCCACCGGCGTCACCACCGTCGCCGACAACACGGTCACCGCGGACGCCGACGACCCGTGCGCCGACGAGGTTCCCGACACCCGGGCACCGACCGTTCCCGCCGGGGTGAGCGCGCAGGCCGACGGCGTGTCCGTCGTGCTGACCTGGGAGCCGTCCACCGACGACACCGGGGTCGCCAAGTACCAGGTGACCCGTAGCGGCGGCACCAGGGGCGATGTCGTGAGCGACGTCGGCTCCACCGTCTTCTCCGACACCGGCCTCGAGGAGAAGACCACCTACACCTACACCGTCAGGGCCACGGACGCCGCCGGCAACGTCTCCGCGGCCTCGGCCGCCGCGATCGCCACCACCGGCACGGAGCCGCCGGCGCCCGCCGCCGGGAAACCCCTGGCCACCGATCCCCGCAAGGACCCGATCTACTTCGTCCTCACCGCCCGTTTCAACGACGGCGACAGCTCCAACAACCGCGGCGGCAGCCAGCACGTGAAGTCGGGCAACGCGGCGAACAACGACCCCATGTTCCGGGGCGACTTCAGGGGCCTGGTCGACAGGCTCGACTACATCAAGGGCCTCGGCTTCTCCGCCGTGTGGATCACTCCGGTGGTCCTCAACCGCTCCGACTACGACTACCACGGCTACCACGGCTACGACTTCTACAAGGTGGACCCACGCCTGGAGTCCGCAGGCGCCTCCTACCAGGACCTGATCAACGCGGCACACGCCAAGGGCATGAAGATCTACCAGGACGTCGTCTACAACCACTCCTCCCGCTGGGGCGCCAAGGGCCTGTTCACCCCGACCGTCTACGGCGTGCGCGACTCCCAGTGGAGCTGGTACTACGACGAGAAGCAGCCCGGCTTCGAGTACGACGGCCTGACCGTCGAACCCAAGAGCGGCAAGTCGTACTACAACGGTGACCTCTGGTCCACCGCCGAGCCGAGCGGCAACACCTGCGTCAACTGGGGCACGCCCACCGGCGCCAAGAGTCCCGAGGGCTACACCATCTACAACTGCCAGTGGCCCAGCCCGACGTCCGGCATGTTCCCCAAGGCGCTCTACCACAACTGCTGGATCGGCAACTGGGAGGGCGAGGACTCCCGTTCCTGCTGGCTGCACGAGGACCTCGCCGACTTCAACACCGAGAACGCGCAGGTGCAGAACTACCTGATCGGCGCCTACGACAAGTACATCGACATGGGCGTCGACGGCTTCCGCGTCGACACGGCCGTGCACATCCCGCGCACCACCTGGAACCGCCGCTTCCTGCCGGCCATCCAGGAGCGCGTCGCCCAACAGCACGGCGCCGGGGCCGCGAAGAACTTCTTCGTCTTCGGGGAGGTCGCCGCCTTCGTCAACGACAAGTGGAACCGCGGCTCGGTCAACCACTCCGCGCAGTTCTACACGTGGAAGGAGCGCAGGGAGTACAGCGCCGACGACGAGAAGGCCGCCCTGGAGATGTACGAGTACGAACAGCAGCAGGGCACGGGGAACCAGCCCACGTCCACCAACGCCTTCCTCGACGGCAACAGCTACCACGCCCCCGACCACAGCCGCTTCTCCGGCATGAACGTCATCGACATGCGCATGCACATGAACTTCGGTGACGCGAGCAACGCCTTCCACAACGGCAAAGACTCCGACGACAGTTACAACGACGCCACGTACAACGTCGTCTACGTCGACAGCCACGACTACGGCCCGAACAAGAGCAGCGAACGCTACACGGGCGGCACCGACGCCTGGGCCGAGAACATGTCCCTGATGTGGACCTTCCGCGGCATCCCCACGCTGTACTACGGATCGGAGATCGAGTTCCAGAAGGGCAAGAAGATCGACTGCGGCCCCACCTGCCCCCTCGCGACGACGGGCCGCGCCTACTACGGCGACCACCTCGCCGGTGACGTCGAGGCCTCCGACTTCTCCAAGGTGGACTCGGCCACCGGCGCCGTCGCCACGACGCTGGAACAGCCACTGGTCAAGCACGTACAGCGGCTGAACCAGATCCGCCGGGCCGTTCCCGCCCTGCAGATGGGCCAGTACTCCACGGACGGCATCACCGGCGACATGGCCTTCAAACGGCGCTACACCGACGGCGACACGGACAGTTTCGCCCTCGTCACCGTCTCGGGCGCCGCCACCTACAGCGGCATCCCCAACGGCACGTACACCGACGCCGTCACTGGTGACACCCGTACCGTCACCGACGGCAGGCTCAGCGTGGCCGCACCCGGCAAGGGCAACCTGCGGGTGTACGTCCTGAACGGCACCGGGAAGATCGGGACCGCCGGCCTGTACCTGAAGTAGGCCGACGGAAGCCTCCGACGTGGAGCCGGCGACGTTCGCCGTCGGCCCCACACGTCACGCTGCACGGTTGCTCATGGCCGCAACGGCCTGAGCACGCCAAGACGTTGCAGCTCGACGATGTGCTCCGCCGCCCGTTGTGGTGCTTCCCCACCGTTCACCAGCACCCCCGCCTCGATGTTGCGGTGGGCCGCGGACGCGGTCAGATTGGCGCTGCCCAGGAACAGCGTACGACGGTCGGCCACCGCGAGCTTGGCGTGCTGACGCGAGTGAGGGTGGCCGCCCGGCCCTCGGGCGGGACGGGGCCCGCGCGGGTGCGGCACCGCCGGCATACAGCGATCTCAGCACCGAGTTGCCTCGCCGCGGTCATCAAGCCCTCACCCACGAGGACGCCATGCCCTACCTCCTCGAGGACGCCTCGGCGTGAGAGAGCCCGCACAGGTCACCGCCGTCGCTCTCGACGCGGCGCGACCTTCATCGCCCTCTGGGCGCCGACTGTCGACGCCATCCGGGGGTTGACCGAGAAGGGCCTCGCCGACCGGACCATGGACCGGACCCATGCCCTCGTGTCTCCGGAGCCCACGACGAGTCCTTACGGCACGTCGTAGCGAACGACCGCTCTCGCGAAGGGCTCGCCCGTGCGGCGGGCGTACGTCTTGCGCTCGCGGATCTCCCTCAGGGTGCGCGGACGGTATCCGGGCCCATCGCAGCAGCTCTTGTGGAAGCGGACGCCCGCGTGCAGGAGTACGGACAGCACTCGCCAGGCCGCAATGTCCCGGCGCGGGGGCGCCGCGAAAGCCGACCCCACGTGGATCAGCGGTTCCGCGCAGCGGGGGCAAGCTCGGTGCGGCCTGCCCCTGTCGTAGGGCTGCTTGTAGGAGGCCCGGCAGGGCAGGCAGACGTAGGAGGTCTTCGCGTGGCCCATGCCGCCAGGATAGGCAGCAACCTGTGCGAAGCTCGACGCGTTTTGAGAGCAGGGGGCGCTCCCCGAGGACCTCCAGGATCCTCACGGACGGCAGCCGTCGCACCCGGACCGTGCGGAACGGGGACGACATGCCGCACACTCTCCGGGTGATCGTGTTGCAGCCCGTCCTCGAAGTCTCCGGCGCTTCCGGCTTCTCGCTCTGGCCGGTGTCCGAGCTTGAGCCGTACGCCTTCCTGCCGCTCAGTGGCGCGCTTGCTCCCGCCGAAGTCGGCACGGCGGTCATGAGCATCGCCGCCCACAACAACGTCGCACCTGCGGCAGACGACTGCCCGTCACGACCCACGGACCCGCTCGGGGCCGTTCTGCACGGCCTGCTCATCATGGAGGAACTCGTGGCGTGCAGTGGCCTGCGGGTCACGGACACCGCCTCCGGCGTCACCTTGCTGCCGGGCTGCTGCAACGGCCTCGAAGAGCGCCGTGACTGGTTCGACGTCCTGGACGGGGACGGCTGGGCCTCTTTCGGCCACGACCCGTCCCCGCTCGCGCAACGACATGGCGACATCGTCCGCCTGACCGTGGACGCCGACCGGGAAGACAGCCCCGTGATCGAGCTTGCCACCGCCGAACTGCGACGCCTGCTCACCGGAGCGGAGCGCGATCTGACCGAGTTCCTGGACGTGGCAGCCGCGTGGACCTCACGACAACTGCCCAACCACACAGCCCTGGTGACTTCCGCCCTCGCCCGCGCCCTGCTCTTCTGCGAACCGGCTCCCCCCTGCGCATAGGCCGTCCCCCCGCCGTCATCTGAGCGGCGACAGGTCGGGAACTGCGGCCCGGACGCCCGTACGAGCGCGTAAGCCCGGCGTACCCACCGACGTACGCGCCCTGCCGTTTGGTCAAATACTGCCCCATACTGCGCATCAGGAGGGTGATCGTGAGGCGGCGATCCGGGGCCCGCTGGAACAGTTGTTCCGCGCCATGGGGAAGCACCACGTCCTGCACGAGATCGGCTGGCATCCGGAGACACGCATACCGCACCTCGGCGTGCGGCCCGATTACGCCGTGCGCGTCGACGCACAGATCACCGGCTACATCGAGGATCGTGACTCTCCGGCCGTCACCCTCACGGTCGAGGCCATGGGTTTGGCCGAAAAGGCTGACCAGCAGCTTCACGCCTCGACGACGATGGTGCCTATGGTCGATTCCGGGCCGGGCCCTTCCGGACGGTCGACCTTCCACCAACCCAGCACGTCCTGGTATTCCGGCTGTGGGACCGCACGTCCCTCGGCAGTCATCAGTCGTCCCTGATACCCCTGGGCGTAACGTGCTCGAACCGAGTAGACGCCGAGTTCGTCGGGAACAACGAGGTCGCACGACACATTGACCCACTCCGCCGGACCTGGGTTGTCTTCCGCCAGCGCCTCGACGTGCGTGCCGGCGTTGACCACCTTCAAGCCGCCCCCGCTGCGCTGCTTGCCGTTCCATACCGATGCCTGGGCTCGGTCCTGGCCCGCCAGACCAACGATCACCTGGTTGATGGCGTTGCCACACTCCGAGCAATCATGCAGCACGTCGAAACTGATCTTGTGCGAACCTCCTTCGCGGACATGTACCGCATCGGTCTGGCTATCGATCTTCACGTTGCGGATCTTGAACCGAAATCCCGTCCCGCCTCCGTATGGCTCGACCATTTCGGTGTCGGGGGTGAGAGCCGTGGTTCGGTGGACATCGCTGTGACTCATCTTGTCGGTCATACGCCAAGTAAACAGGTGGCCACTGACAAGAGCGGGGAACGGGCCCGCCCTTCAACGAGGTTGACACGTCAGCGTCAGGAAACAGCTTCCCAGCGGCCGGTGACCGCGGTTACGCACCCTCGCCGGCCGCGATGTGGGCCTCGGCCTGCTCCAGGTCCCAGGTCCCCTCCGCGAGCCGTCTCAGGGCGTGTCCGAACAGGTGTTGCTGGAGCGGCGACTGGACAGTCTGTCCCGGCGACACGCCGCCGAAGTGGCGCTTCTGCCGGGACAGACTGTCCAAACACCCCCCGCTACGGGATTCGCCACCAGCCCCGACGGCGCGTCGGGCGCCGGCGGTTCGGCCGTCGGATCGCGGGGGAGACGCCCCGGGCGGGTGTCGGTCACCTCGACGCGGACGACGCCGTGCTCGGGCGGGAGGAGCAGCGTCAGGCGGAAGTCGCGTCCGGGGGTACGGCCGTGGGTGATGGCGTTGGCCGCCAGCTCGGCCGTGACGAGGGCGACGGCCTGTGACGTCTCGGAGTCGTACGGGATTCCCCAGGCCGCGAGTTGCTGTCCGGCGAGGCGGCGGGCGAGACGGGCTCCGCGTCTGGTGCTGCTGAGGCGGATGGTGAACTGCGGGGTGCGGGTGGGTGGTTCGGCGCTGACATTGGATGACTTCACTGTGTAACCGTCCCGTCACGCATATAGCCTGACGAGGTCGGACCGTCGTACCCGGGTGCACGGTACGGCCGCTGTACGGGTCCGTGCTCGTGGCCGCGACGACGGACCAGTCGTTGTCGGTCACAACGGAACACTGCGCGGGACAGGGGGCGCCATGAGCAAGACAACTCAGCGAGCATGCGGTACCACCGGCCGGCAAGGGCCGGACAAGGAACGTCCTGCGGCGTGGAGCGCCTACGGCAAACTCGTCCGCCTCTTCCGCGAACGCGCCGGCCTCACCCAGCAGGCCCTCGCCGAGGCGATCGGCTACTCGCTGGAGCAGGTCGCCTCCGTCGAGCAGGGGCGGAGACCGGCGAAGGTGACCTTCACGGAGGCCACGGAACGTGTCCTGAAGGCGGGCGGGGCGCTGCGGGTACTCCAGGGCGACGTGGACCGCTGGAGGCCGAGGCGGTCAGCCGCTTCTCCTACGACCCGATGCTGGTACCGGGGTTGTTGCAGACGGAGGCGTACGCCCAGGCTCTTCTGGAGGCGCATTTCCCTCCGCTGGACGAGGAGACAGTCGAGCAACGGGTCGCGGCCCGGGTGGCCCGACAAGCTCTGCTGACCCGCAAGCGTCCCCCGATCGTCTTCGTGTTCATCGTGGAGGAGTCGGCGGTCCGGCGCGCGGTGGGTGACACATCAGTGGTGCGGCAGCAGTTGGAGCACCTACTGGAGTGCTCGACGATGCGTTCGACCGACCACAAGCAGCACGTCTATGTTGAGGTCCAGGACATCGTGAGCGTGAGGTCCGACCGACATGAGGTCAGCGAGTTCCGGCTTCGGTATGGGACGCTGCGGACGCAGGCCCTCAACACCGAGGAATCCTCGCGCCTCATCCAGCACATGGAAGGGGAGCTATGAGCATCGACCAGCACATCGAGCAGCCCGGTGACCTCGCGTGGTTCAAGAGCAGCTACAGCGGAACGAGCGGCGGTGACTGCGTCGAGGTGGCCGCCGGAGTCGGCGCAGTGTACGTACGCGACTCGAAGACCACGGGCGATGGCCCCGTGCTGCGAGTCGGCCGGGGCGGGTGGGCCACGTTCGTGACGCTCGCTGCCGGGTAGCGTCACCGGGGTCGTGCGGGCGTTCAAGGCCTGGGTGCACGACGGGCCCCCAACCGCCCTGGGGCCCCAGTTGCACGCCCTGCGGGTGGACCCGGCGAAACTGGACGCCCACTTCCTGGCCGGCTGTCTGCGCGCGCCGTCCAACGGACGCCAGGCAGGCACCCACGCCCCCTGGCGGAACAGGCGGCGTACGCCGAGGTCTTCCGGAGCCTCAGAGACTTCGAGACGCAACTCGTCAACGCCGGCGGCACGGGCAGGAAACTGGTGGACGACGCGTCCGACCTGCTCGCTGCAGGCGGGCTCGACGTCTGACCTCACCCGAGGTCCTTGGGGAGCAGATCGAGCGCCACCCGACCTCGGCATCCGGTGACCGTTTGGCACCCGCCCGGTCGGCCCACTGAATGGCGTCCTTGCCCCGGGAACCCGGTCAGCCAAGTTGATCGTCCTGACGGGCAAGGACGAGTGGACGGGAAACGATGGTGGAGCGGGCTGGCCGTGGTTCGGCTTCGGCGGTGAAGGCGGCGGTGCGGCGGCGGGTAGGGCGTCCGGCACGGACTCGGCGGGCGGACGGGCCGGGCCCGTCCGCCTGGACGCGGGGACGAGCGCTCGCCGTGGCCGCAGTGCTCACGGCCGTACTACTGGTGTTCCACAGGGCGGTTCCCAACCGCGTGGGCGGGCTGGGCAGTCTGCTGGAGTCGTTCCTGCCGTGGCTCGGTCTGGTGGTCGTGCTGCTGCTCGTTCTGGCGCTGCTGTGCCGGTCGGCGCTCGCGCTGGTGGCCCTGCTTCTTCCGGTGGCCGCCTGGACGTACCTCTTCGGCGGGCTGCTCCTGCCCGCGTCGGCGGGCGGCACCGACGACCTGGTCGTGGTGCAGCACAACGTCAGCGACGAGAACGGCGACCCCGCGGGTACGGCCCGTGCCCTGGCCGGCGCCGGGCCCGACCTCATCGCGCTCGAGGAACTGGTGCCGCCGGCACTGGGGGTGTACGAGAGGACTCTCGCCCCGGACTATCCGTACCGCGCGGTCCGGGGCACGGTCGGGCTCTGGTCGAGGTACCCGCTCACCGATGCCCGCCCGCTCGACATCAAGCCCCGGGGCATCACTGAGGAGTGGAACCGAGGACTGCGGGCCGTGGCGCACACGCCGCGCGGTGAGATCGCCGTGTACGTCGCGCATCTGCCCTCGGTCCGGGTCCGGGCGAGCGGACTCGCGTCGTCCTGGCGGGACGAGAGCGCCGGGCTTCTGGGCGAGGCCGTCGCAGCGGAGGAGCTGAACCGGGTGATCCTGCTGGGCGACCTCAACGGCACGGTCGACGACCGGGCGTTGGAGCCGCTGACCGAGCGGCTGAACGTGGCCGAGCGGGGCGTCGCCCTCAGCTACCCCGCGGCCTTCCCGCTTGCCCGGATCGACCAGGTCATGGCCCGCTCCGCCACCGTCGCCCGTATCCGCGCCCTCTCCGCCACCGGCAGCGACCACCTCCCGGTCGTCGCTCGGGTCACCGTGGACTGAACTGGATATATACTATGAAACTGGACCGAGACGGACGGAGCCGTCTCAATGCATTCGGTGAGCAAGCCGCTTGCGGTGTTTGCGTTAGCCTTTCGGGTGTGACGCGACGACTTGCTCAGGTGGCGAAGAAGGTTGGGGTCAGCGAGGCCACGGTCAGCCGGGTGCTCAACGGCAAGCCGGGGGTGTCGGAGGCGACCCGGCAGTCCGTGCTGAGCGCCCTGGACGTCCTGGGCTATGAGCGGCCGACCCAGCTTCGGGGCGAGCGCGCACGGCTGGTGGGGCTGGTGCTGCCCGAGCTGCAGAATCCGATCTTCCCCGCGTTCGCCGAGGTCATCGGCGGTGCACTGGCCCAGCAGGGGCTGACCCCGGTGCTGTGCACCCAGACCAAGGGCGGCGTCTCCGAGGCCGACTACGTCGAGCTGCTGTTGCAGCAGCAGGTCTCCGGGGTGGTGTTCGCGGGCGGACTGTTCGCGCAGGCGGACGCCCCGCACGACCACTACCGGCTGCTCGCCGAGCGGCACATCCCGGTGGTGCTGATCAACGCGTCGATCGAGAATCTCGACTTCCCGTGCATCGCCTGCGACGACGCCGTGGCCGTCGAGCAGTCCTGGCGGCACCTGGCGTCACTGGGACACGAGCGCATCGGGCTGGTGCTCGGCCCCTCCGACCACATTCCGTCCCGGAGGAAACTGGCCGCCGCCCGCGAAACGGCCCAGGCCGCCGGCATGGAACTGCCCGACGAACACGTCGAACGGGCCATGTTCTCCCTCGAAGGCGGCCAGGCAGCCGCCACCCGCCTCCTCCAGCGCGGCGTCACCGGCATCATCTGCGCCAGCGACCCCCTCGCCCTCGGCGCCATCCGCGCCGCCCGCCGACGCGGCCACCACGTACCCCACGACGTCTCCGTCGTCGGCTACGACGACTCCGCCTTCATGACCTGCACCGAACCACCCCTCACCACCGTCCGCCAACCCATCGAAGCCATGGGACGCGCCGCCGTCGACCTCCTCTGCGCCCAGATCCAGGGCACCGAAGTCCCGCACGGCGAGCTGCTCTTCGAACCGGAACTCGTCGTCCGCGGCTCCACGGCACAGCCGTCCGCCGACTAAAGCGTCGCAAGTTCCTTGCGGGAAATGGCAGTGGCTTGCGGCTACTCGACGTAGCCCATGAAAGCCGCTGATCCCAGGCATGCCCCGGCACTGGCGCGGTCCTCATCCAGCACACCCGGCCCTGCCCCGCGCTGAGTTCGCGCTGCCTCGCCTGTAGACGACTCAACACTTCTCTGCAACTCTCTGAGCGCTCTACGTAAATGTCAGAGAACATTGAGTGTCTACCTGATGTGGGGACAGATGAGAAACCGGAACTGGAGATCACGTGCCCTGTGCACCGTGGTCGCGACCAGTCTCCTGGCGTTGGGAGGACCGCTGCTGTCGGCCACGGCAGCCGGGGGTCCCAACATCGCCGTGGGGGACGCCACGGCGGCGAGCAGCTCGCACGGCGAGTACGGCGCCGCCAACATCACCGACGGCAACCAGGGTTCGTACTGGCAGAGCGGTGGCGGCAGTCTGCCGCAGTGGGTGCAGACCGACCTCGGTGCCACCGAGCGGATCGACGAGGTCGTCCTGCGGCTGCCCGCCGGCTGGGAGAGCCGCGAGCAGACGCTCTCCGTACAGGGCAGCGCCGACGGCGCGAGCTTCAGCACACTGAAGACGTCCGCCGCGTACGCGTTCACCCCGGGCTCGGGCAACACGGTCACCGTGAGCTTCCCGGCCACCCGGACTCGGTTCGTGCGGGTGGACATCACGGCGAACACCGGCTGGCAGGCGGCCCAGCTCTCCGAGCTGGAGGTGCACGCGGCCGGGGAGTCGTCCGCGAACCTCGCCGACGGCCGCCGGCTGACGGCGAGCAGTTCCACGGGCGCGTACACCCCGGGCAACGGGAACGACGGCAACAAGGCCACCTACTGGGAGAGCGCCAACAACGCCCTGCCGCAGTGGCTCCAGGCCGACCTCGGCTCGTCCCGCCGGGTCGACCGTGTCGTACTGAGGCTGCCGGACGGCTGGCCGGCCCGCAGCCAGACCCTGAAGATCCAGGCGAGTGACAACGGCTCGGACTTCACCGACCTGACCGCCGCCAAGGCGTACGCCTTCGACGCGGCGGGCGGCCGGGCGGCGACGATCACCTTCGACGCGACCACCACGCGCTACGTGCGGGTCCTGGTGACCGCCAACACCGGTCAGCCCGCCGCGCAGATATCCGAGCTGGAGGTCTACGGTCCGGCGACGGGTGACACGCAGGCCCCCACCACCCCGGCGAACCTCGCGTTCACCGAGCCGGCCACCGGGCAGATCCGACTGACCTGGAACGGGTCCTCGGACGACACGGCCGTCACGGGGTACGACATCTACGCCAACGGCGAGCTGCTGACCTCGGTCGCGGGTGACGTCACCACGTACACGGACACCCGGCCGGCCGACTCGACGGTCACCTACTACGTGCGGGCCAAGGACGCGGCCGGCAACCAGTCGGGCAACAGCGACTCGGTCACCCGCCGCGCCGGCACCGGTGACACGCAGGCGCCCACCGCGCCGTCGAACCTGGCGCTCACCGAACCGGCCGCCGGGCAGGTCAAGCTGACCTGGGACGCCTCGACCGACAACGAGGGCGTCGCCGGGTACGACATCTACGCCAACAACAAGCTCCGCGAGAGCGTCGCGGGCGACGTGACCACGTACACCGACACGCAGCCCGCGTCGGCGAACGTGACCTACTTCGTGCGGGCCAAGGACGCGGCGGGCAACGAGTCGGGCGACAGCAACTCCGTGATCCGCAACGGCACGAAGGACGGCTCGAACCTGGCCGTCGGCAAGCCGATCAGCGCCTCGTCCGTCATCCACACCTACGTCGCCGAGAACGCCAACGACAACAGCACGTCGACCTACTGGGAAGGAGCGGCGGGCAGCTACCCGAACACGCTGACTCTCGAGCTGGGCGCGAACGCGGACATCGACAGCGTCGTCCTCAAGCTGAATCCCGACCCGAGCTGGTCGAAGCGCACCCAGAACATCGAGGTGCTGGGGCGCGCGCAGGACGCGTCGGACTTCACCTCTCTGGTGGCCGCGAAGGACTACGTCTTCGACCCGGCGAGCGGCGGCAACAGCGTGACCGTCCCCGTCGACGACCGGGCAGCGGACGTCCGGCTGAAGTTCACCTCCAACACCGGGGCGACGGCCGGGCAGATCGCCGAGTTCCAGGTCGTCGGCACCCCCGCGCCCAACCCCGACCTCGAGGTGACGAAGCTGACCACGTCGCCCGACTCCCCCGTCGAGTCGGACGAGATCACGGTGTCCGCCACCGTCCGCAACAGCGGCGCCTCCGACGCCCCGGCCGGCAAGGTCGCCCTGCGGCTGGGCGACACCGAGGTCGCCACCGCCGACGTCCCCGCTCTGGAGGCGGGTGCGCAGAGCACGGTCGAGGCGTCCATCGGTGCACGCGAGGCCGGGTCCTACGAACTGAGCGCGGTCGCCGACGAGGCGAACGAGATCATCGAGCAGAACGAGTCCAACAACACCTACACGCGGCCCGAACCGCTGGTGGTCAAGCCGGTCCAGAGCTCCGACCTGGTCGCCGCCGCCGTCACCACCTCTCCCTCCAGTCCGGCCGCCGGTGACGACGTGACCTTCAAGGTCTCGCTCCGGAACCAGGGCACCCAGGACTCCGCGGGCGGCAGCCACGCGGTGACGCTCGCCCTGCTCGACGCCAAGGGCGACACGGTCAAGACCCTCACCGGCACGCACTCCGGTGTCATCGCCGCGGGCAAGACGGCTCCGGCCGTGAGCCTCGGTACCTGGAAGGCGGCCAACGGCTCGTACACCCTGAAGGTCACGGTCGCCGACGACGCGAACGAACTGCCGGTCAAGCGGGAGAACAACACCTCCACGCAGCCGCTGTTCGTCGGGCGCGGCGCGAACATGCCGTACGACATGTACGAGGCGGAGGACGGGACGGTCGGCGGCGGTGCCACCGTGGTCGGTCCCAACCGGACCATCGGCGACATCGCGGGCGAGGCGTCCGGCCGCAAGGCCGTGCACCTCGACAAGACCGGTGAGTACGTCGAGTTCACCACGAAGGCGGACACCAACACCCTGGTGACCCGCTTCTCGATCCCGGACGCACCGGGTGGCGGCGGTATCGACACCACGATCAACGTGTACGTCGACGGCGTCATGAAGAAGGCGCTCCCGCTCACGTCGAAGTACGCCTGGCTGTACGGCAACGAGGCCTCGCCCGGCAACTCCCCGGGGGCGGGCGCGCCGCGTCACATCTACGACGAGGCGCACATCATGCTGGGCGAGACCGTGCCGGCGGGCAGCAAGATCCGGTTGCAGAAGGACGCGGCGAACAGCTCCGACTACGCGATCGACTTCGTCAGCCTGGAGCAGGTCGCCGCGGTGGCGAACCCCGACCCGGCGGCGTACGCGGTGCCGGCCGGGTTCACGCACCAGGACGTGCAGAACGCCCTCGACAAGGTCCGTATGGACACCTCCGGCAAGCTGGTCGGTGTGTATCTGCCGCCCGGCGACTATCAGACGTCAAGCAAGTTCCAGGTGTACGGCAAGGCGGTGAAGGTGGTGGGCGCCGGTCCGTGGTTCACCAGGTTCCACGCGCCCACGACGCAGGACAACACCGACATCGGCTTCCGTGCCGACGCGAGCGCGAAGGGGTCGACGTTCGCGAACTTCGCGTACTTCGGCAACTACACGACCCGCATCGACGGGCCGGGCAAGGTGTTCGACTTCTCCAACGTGTCGGACATCGTGATCGACAACATCTGGAACGAACACATGGTGTGCCTGTACTGGGGCGCCAACACCGACCGGGTGACGATCAAGAACTCCCGGATCCGCAACATGTTCGCCGACGGCGTCAACATGACCAACGGCTCGACCGACAACCTGGTCTCCAACAACGACGCCCGGGCGACCGGTGACGACAGCTTCGCGCTCTTCTCGGCGATCGACGCGGGCGGCGCGGACATGAAGAACAACCTGTACGAGAACCTCACGACGACGCTGACCTGGCGTGCGGCGGGTCTCGCCGTCTACGGCGGTTACAACAACACCTTCCGCAACATCCACATCGCGGACACCCTGGTCTACTCGGGCATCACCATCAGCTCGCTGGACTTCGGCTACCCGATGAACGGGTTCGGCACGGATCCGACGACCTTCGAGAACATCTCGATCGTCCGGGCCGGGGGGCACTTCTGGGGTGGTCAGACCTTCCCCGGCATCTGGGTGTTCTCGGCGTCCAAGGTGTTCCAGGGCATCCGGGTCAACAACGTCGACATCGTCGATCCGACCTACAGCGGCATCATGTTCCAGACGAACTACGTGGGAGGTCAGCCACAGTTCCCGATCAAGGACACGGTCTTCACCGACGTCTCGGTCACGGGCGCGCACAAGAGCGGTGACGAGTTCGACGCGAAGTCCGGTTTCGGCCTGTGGGCCAACGAGATGCCCGAGGCGGGGCAGGGACCGGCGGTCGGCGAGGTCACCTTCAACGGGCTGAAGCTCGATGACAACGCCGTGGACATCCGGAACACCACGTCCACCTTCAAGATCATCCGCAATCCCTAGACCGTACTGGACCGGGGGACCGCAGGGGCCGCAGGGGCCGCAGGGGCCGCAGGGGCCGCAGGGGCCGCAGGGGCCGCAACGACTCTTGTCGGTCATCGCACGGACTGGCGCAAGTCTCTTGCGAGACTTGCGCTAGTCTTGCGTATGTGACGCGACGACTTGCCCAGGTGGCGAAGAAGGTTGGGGTCAGCGAGGCCACGGTCAGCCGGGTACTCAACGGCAAACCGGGAGTCTCGGAGACGACCCGGCAGTCCGTGCTGAGCGCCCTGGACGTCCTGGGCTACGAGCGGCCGACCCAGCTTCGGGGCGAGCGGGCGCGACTCGTCGGCCTGGTGCTGCCCGAGCTGCAGAATCCGATCTTCCCCGCGTTCGCCGAGGTCATCGGCGGCGCGCTGGCCCAACAGGGGCTGACCCCGGTGCTGTGCACCCAGACCAAGGGCGGCGTCTCCGAGGCCGACTACGTCGAGCTGCTGTTGCAGCAGCAGGTCTCCGGCGTCGTCTTCGCCGGCGGTGGCCTCTTCGCCCAGGCCGATGCCCCGCACGACCACTACCGGCTGCTCGCGGAGCGCAAGATTCCGGTCGTGCTCGTGAACGCCTCCTTCGCGGATCTCGGCTTCCCGTGCATCGCCTGCGACGACGCCGTGGCCGTCGAGCAGTCCTGGCGGCACCTTGCATCACTGGGACACGAGCGCATCGGCCTCGTCCTGGGCCCCTCGGACCACATCCCCTCACGCAGGAAACTGACCGCCGCCCGCGAAACGGCCCAGGCCGCCGGCATGGAACTGCCCGACGAACACGTCGAACGGGCCATGTTCTCCCTCGAAGGCGGCCAGGCAGCCGCCACCCGCCTCCTCCAGCGCGGCGTCACCGGCATCATCTGCGCCAGCGACCCCCTCGCCCTCGGCGCCATCCGCGCCGCCCGCCGACGCGGCCACCACGTACCCCACGACGTCTCCGTCGTCGGCTACGACGACTCCGCCTTCATGACCTGCACCGAACCACCCCTCACCACCGTCCGCCAACCCATCGAAGCCATGGGACGCGCCGCCGTCGACCTCCTCTGCGCCCAGATCCAGGGCACCGAAGTCCCGCACAGGGAACTGCTCTTCGAACCGGAACTCGTCGTCCGCGGCTCCACGGCACAACCGTCCGCCCGGTAGCCGGACCCCAACATCTTCGGCGCACTGTCAAGCAATTACGAAATCAGCGCGAGATATTGCGTTCACTTGTTTGCGGTGGTTGAGTGAGCGGCGCCCCACAACGCATCGGCGGTGGGGCGCCTTCCACGTTCATGCCCGAAGGGGACCACCCATGAGAAGTGCTCGGTTCCGCCGTACTCGTCGTGCCGGCGCCATCACGCTCGTCTCCGCTCTGACCCTGACCGCTCTGGCCGCCTGCGGCACGAGCAGCAGTGACGACGGCGGCGGTTCCGAAGGCGGCAGCGGGTCCTCGGACCCGGCCGCTCCACTGGACCCGAAGACCAAGGTGACGATCACCATCGACTGCATGCCGCCGAAGGCGAAGGCGGCCCAGCTCAAGGAGTGGAAGGAGGACGTCAAGGAGTTCAACAAGACGTACCCCAACGTCACCATCGACGGCCGCTCCACCCCGGGCCAGTGTCTGGAGCCGCCGCGCTTCACGGCGATGCTCAAGGCCAAGTCGCAGCCCGACGTCTTCTACACGTACTTCACGGATCTGCCCCAGGTGCTGGACAACGACGGCGCCGAGGACATCACGGCCTACGTCAACGACAAGACCGTCCCGCTCCTCAAGGACATCGACCCGAACGTCCTCGGCTCGCTCAAGCACGAGAACAAGCTCTACGGCCTGCCCACGAGCAACTACACGATGGGCCTGCTGATCAACCGCAAGCTCTTCGAGAAGGCCGGGCTCGACCCGGACACCCCGCCGCGCACCTGGGACGAGGTCCGCACCGCCGCGAAGAAGATCGCCGACCTGGGCGACGGCATCGCCGGCTTCGGCGAGTACAGCGCGGGCAACACCGGCGGCTGGCACTTCACCGCGCAGATGTACAGCATCGGCGGCGAGGTCGTCGACGAGAGCGGCAAGAAGGCCGCGTTCAACGACGAGTTGGGCAAGCAGGTCGCCGAGAACCTCCACGCGATGCGCTGGGAGGACGAGAGCATGGGCAAGACCCAGTTGCTCAAGTGGGGCGACCTGCAGAAGCAGATCGCCACCGACAAGCTCGGCATGTTCCTCGCCGCGCCGGACGACATCACGTACATGGTCCAGCAACTCGGCGCCGACTACGAGAACTTCGGCATGGGACCCATCCCGGGTGCGAAGAACACCCTCGCCGGCGGCAACAGCTACATGATCAAGAAGGGCATCTCCGCCGACAAGATCAAGGCGGCCGTCGCCTGGCTGAACTTCCAGAACCTCACCGTCGGTGAGGGGCAGTTCAACTGGGCCCGCAAGAAGACCGACAAGCTGCCGGTCGGCCTCCCGCAGCCCAACTTCTGGCTGAACGAGTCGAAGAAGAAGGACGACGCGGCCCGGCTGGAGCACGCCACCATGCCGGTCGAGAACTTCCAGGCGTTCATGGACAACCCGGTCCCGGGCATGGCCGAGCCGCCGAAGGCGCAGGAGATCTACAAGGTCCTGGACAACGTGATGTCCGGCATCCTCACCAACGAGGACGCCGACATCGACAAGCTGCTCTCCAGCGCGGAGAAGCAGGTCAACCAGGTTCTGGCCACGCAGTGACCGGCTCCCTCGGGGGGCGGGCCGCACCGCCCCCCGGGGCCCATGAGATCAGTCCCAAGGAGCGACGATGTCGGCCCCCAGCCTGACCCCGAGCAAGGCGGCGAGAGCACGCCACGCCCCACCGCCGGTGGACGGTCCGCCCCGGCGCGGCGGGTCGTTCGGCAGGAGCCTGAAGCGCAATCTCACGGCGCACGGCTTCCTGATCGGAGCGGTTCTCTGCTTCGCGTTCTTCTCCTGGTACCCGATGGTCCGGGAGTTCTTCCTCGCCTTCCAGAAGACGGACCAGGGCGAGGTCTCCTGGGTCGGCCTGGAGAACCTGGAGACGGTCTTCAACGACCCGGCGTTCTGGCAGGCCTGGCGCAACACCCTGCTGTTCACCGTGCTGGCCCTCGTCCTCGGCTTCGCCGTGCCGTTCGTCGTCGCGATCGTCATCAACGAACTGCGGCACGGCAAGGGGTACCTGCGGCTGCTCGTCTACCTGCCGGTGATGCTGCCCCCGGTCGCCTCCGTGCTCCTGTTCAAGTACCTGTACGACCCCGGCTACGGCCTGCTCAACGAGGTGTTCGGCTTCTTCGGACTGCCCGAGCAGCAGTGGCTCCAGGATCCCGACCTCTCCATGCTCTCCGTGGTCATCGCGTCGACGTGGATGAACATGGGGGGCGCGGCGCTCATCTACCTGGCCGCGCTCCAGGGCATCCCCGGCGAGCTGTACGAGGCGGCGGAGCTGGACGGTGCCGGGCTGCTGCGCAAGATCTGGCACGTCACGATCCCGCAGACGCGGCTCATCCTGTCGCTGATGCTGCTGATGCAGATCATCGCCACCATGCAGGTCTTCGTGGAGCCCTTCCTGCTCACCGGCGGCGCCGGCCCCGAGGGCTCGACCACCACGGTCGTCTACCTCATCTACCAGTACGCCTTCAACTTCAACAACTACGGTGCCGCGGCGGCCCTCGGCCTGCTGCTCCTCGTACTGCTGGCCGGATTCTCGGCGGCGTACGTGAAGCTGAGCCGCGCCGAGGACGAGTAGAGCCGGGGGAATCCGCAGATGTCCACACGCACACTCATCTCACCGGCCCAACTCGCTCGCCCTCGTGGCAAGTTGCTGTACTGGGTGGTCTTCGGTCTCGTCGTCGCGCTCTTCACCGTGGTGTTCATCGGTCCGATGTACTGGATGGTCTCCAGTGGCTTCAAGAACACCCAGGAGGTCGTGCAGACACCGCCGACGCTGGTCCCCGAGTCCTTCCGGCCGGAGAACTACTCCGAGGCGTGGAACGTCATGGATCTGGCGGGCCTGCTGGGGAACACCCTGTTCTACGCGTTCGGCGCGCTCGCCTTCCAGCTCGTGTTCGACGTGGCGGCGGCGTACTCCCTGTCCAAGCTCCGGCCGATCTTCGGCAAGGCCATCCTCGGTCTGATGCTGGCGACGCTGATGATCCCGGCGACCGTGCTGGTGGTGCCGCAGTACCTGACGGTGCTCGATGTGCCGATCTTCGAACGCAACCTGCTGAACACTCCGTGGGCGATCTGGCTCCCCTCGGTGACCAACGCCTTCAACATCTTCCTGCTGAAGCGGTTCTTCGACTCGATCCCCAGGGAACTGCTCGACGCCGCCTCGATGGACGGCGCGTCGCCGATGCGCACCCTGTGGTCGATCGTCCTGCCGATCTCGCGGCCGATCCTCGGCGTGGTGTCCATCTTCGCGATCGTGGGCGTCTGGAAGGACTTCCTCTGGCCCATGCTGACCCTGCCCGACCCGGCCAAGCAGACCCTGAACGTCGGGATCTACTCCCTGTCCAACGGGGTGCCCATGAACGTGCTGATCGCCGCGCTCACCATGGCCTCGCTGCCCACCCTCGTCATCTTCCTGATCTTCCAGCGCAACATCATGAGCGGACTCACCGCCGGAGGGCTCAAGGGCTGAGGGGCCCGAAAGGGCCGAGGCGCTACCGGCCCACCTCCCTCCCCCACCTCCGGCTCATCGTCCCGTCAACCTTCGCCGCCGGCCTGTCCGACGCCCCGCTCTGTCCGGGCCGGCGGCGAAGATCCACCCTGCCCGAAAGGACCGTCACGTGGCAGCCCCCAACTCGCACCGGACCGAAGACTGGTGGCGCGACGCCGTCATCTACCAGGTGTATCCCCGCAGTTTCGCCGACGGCGACGGCGACGGCACCGGTGACCTCGCGGGCGTCCGGGCGAGACTGCCCCATCTCGCCGAACTCGGCGTGGACGCCGTCTGGTTCACCCCCTGGTACGTCTCGCCGCTCGTCGACGGCGGTTACGACGTCGCCGACTACCGCACGATCGACCCTGCCTTCGGCACCCTGGGCGAGGCGGAGAAGCTGATCGCCGAGGCGCGGGAGCTGGGCATCCGCAGCATCGTCGACATCGTCCCCAACCATGTCTCCGACCAGCACGCCTGGTTCCGGGCAGCGCTGGAGGCCGGTCCGGGCAGCGCGGAGCGGGAGCGCTTCCACTTCCGCCCCGGCCGCGGGGAGAACGGCGAACTCCCGCCCAACAACTGGCCCTCACAGTTCTCCGGCCGCACCTGGACCCGGGTCCCGGACGGGGAGTGGTACCTCCACCTGTTCACCCCGGAGCAGCCCGACCTCAACTGGGCCCACCCCGAGGTGCGCCAAGAGCACGAGGACGTGCTGCGCTTCTGGTTCGAACGGGGGGTGGCGGGCGTACGCATCGACTCCGCCGCCCTGCTCGCGAAGGACCCCGCGCTCGCGGACTTCGAGGAGGGCGTCGACCCGCACCCGTACATCGACCAGGACGAACTGCACGACGTCTACCGTTCCTGGCGGGCCGTCGCCGACGCGTACGGGGGTGTGTTCGTGGGTGAGGTGTGGCTGCCCGACGCCGAGCGGTTCGCCCGCTACCTGCGGCCCGACGAACTGCACACGGCCTTCAACTTCAACTTCCTGTCCTGCCCGTGGGAGGCGGACCGGCTGCGCCGCACCATCGACGACACCCTGGCCGAGCACGCGCCCGTGGGCGCCCCGGCCACCTGGGTGCTCTGCAATCACGACGTGACCCGCACGGTGACCCGGTACGGCCGCGAGGACACCGGCTTCGACTTCGCGAAGAAGGCCTTCGGCACGCCGACCGACCTGGCCCTGGGCACCCGGCGCGCGAGGGCGGCCGCACTGCTGACGCTGGCCCTGCCGGGGTCGGTCTACCTGTACCAGGGGGAGGAACTCGGCCTGCCCGAGGCGGACATCCCGCGTGAGCGGATCCAGGACCCGATGCACTTCCGCTCCGGGGGTGTCGATCCGGGCCGGGACGGCTGCCGCGTCCCTCTGCCGTGGGCCGCCGACGCCCCGTACTGCGGGTTCGGCTCCGAGACCGACCCGTGGCTGCCGCAGCCGGCGGGCTGGTCGGCGTACGCGGCGGACCGGCAGGGCGCGGACCCCGAGTCGATGCTCTCGCTGTACCGCGAGGGGCTGCGCCTGCGGCGCTCCACCGGGGGTTTCGGCGACGGCCCCCTCGACTGGCTGCCCACGCCGGCCGGTGTCCTCGCGTTCCGGCGCGGGGACGGCCTGATGTGCGTCGTCAACCTGTCCACCGGGCCGGCCGGCCTGCCCGAGCACAGCGCCGTCCTGCTCGTCAGCGGCCCCCTGGACGGCGACGGCCGACTGCCACGCGACACGGCAGCGTGGCTGCGCATCTGAGCCCTGCCCATCGACGCCTCGGTGCGGCACCCCGGCACGGTGGCCTGGCGCGGCACCCCGGCACGGTGACCCGGCCGGTGGGCTGGCCGGTGGGCCGCCGGTGCGGTGGCCACGGCACGATGGGCCGACGCGGCACCCCGGCGCGGTAGCCCTGCACTCCGCCCCAGCGCGGTGGGCCGGCCGCCCGGGCCGGCCGGGCTGCCCGCGCACAACGCCGTCCTGCTCGTCAGCGGCCCCCTGGACAGCGACGGCCGACTGCCACGCGACACGGCAGCGTGGCTGCGCACCTGAGCCCTGCCGATCGACCCCTCGGTGTGGCACCCCGGCCGGTGGCCTGGCGCGGCACCCCGGCACGGTGACCCGGCCGGTGGGCTGGCCGGTGGGCCGCCGGTGCGGTGGCCACGGCACGATGGGCCGACGCGGCACCCCGGCGCGGTAGCCCTGCACTCCGCCCCAGCGCGGTGGGCCGGCCGCCCGGGCCGGCCGGGCTGCCCGCGCACAACGCCGTCCTGCTCGTCAGCGGCCCCCTGGACGGCGACGGCCGACTGCCACGCGACACGGCAGCGTGGCTGCGCACCTGAGCCCTGCCGATCGACGCCTCGGTGTGGCGCCCCGGCACGGTGGGCCTACGCCGCACCCAGGTGCAGTGGCCTGCCGATGGGCCGCCGGTGCGGTGGCCGGCCGGTGGACCGCCGGTGCGGTGGCCACGGCACGATGGGCCGGCGCGGCACCCCCGGCGCCGCACCCCGGCGCGGTGGGCCGACACGGTGGCCCGGCGCGGCACCCAGGTGCGGTGGCGGTGCGGTGGGCCGGTTGGTGCGTTCGTTGGGTGGGGTGCCGCCGTCGCCGGTCGTCGCGTGGCAAGGCAGAATCAGGGCAGGAGGCCGTGGGAGGAGGCGACGCGTGCGGGAACGACCGTGGCTCGGCGGGCTGCGCCGCCCCCCGAATCCCCTCGTGAGCGGGCACCGCGCGGCGCGGGGCGCACTGCGGTCGATGACGGAGGCACTGGGCGCGCGACGCCGCCTGGCCTGGCTGAACGCGGCGGACCTGAGCATCGGCACCACGCTCGACGTACGGCGGACGGCGGAGGAGCTGGCCGACTTCACCGTGCCGGAGCTGGCCGACGGCTCCGCGGTGGACCTGCTGGACTCGGTGCTGCGGTTCCAGGAGGGCGACCGGGTCCTGGGCGGGGACGCCCCGCGGCTCAGGGCCATGGCGGTGTCGGAGGTCGAGGGCCTGAACCTCGCGCCCGATCCCGTCGGCGAGTTGTCGGTGCACACCGCCGACCGGCTGGGGCAACGGTGTCTCACCTCCCGCCGACCGGTACTGGTGCCCCGGATGACGCGGGCGGACTTCGCCGTGATCGCCCCCTCGCGCGAGTCGTCGGACATCATGCGCCGGGCGGGCGTCCACTCCTACCTGGCGGTGCCGCTGATCGCCCGCGGGGTGCTGCTGGGGCTCGCCGACTTCGTCCGGGCCGGCCACCGGGCGCCGTTCAACCGGACCGACGTGGCACTGGCCATGGAGCTGGCGTCCAAGGCTGCCGTGTACATCGACAACGCCCGGCTGTACGGGCGCGAGCGCGAGCACGTCGTCACCCTGCAGCGGGCGCTGCTCCCCCGGTCCAGCCCGAGCACTCCCGGCCTCGACGTGACCTCGTGCTACGACCCGGCCGCGGATCCGGCGGCCGTGGGCGGCGACTGGTTCGACGTGGTCGAGCTGCCGAGCGGCCGTACGGCGCTGATGGTGGGCGACGTGATGGGGCGCGGTCTGGCCGCCGCCGCGACCATGGGGCGGCTGCGCACGGTCGCGCGGACCCTGATGGCGCTCGACATCGCGCCCGAGCGGCTGCTGGCCCGCCTCGACCTGGCCGCCCGCGACCTGGAGGAGGACCAGGTGGCCACGTGCCTGTGCGCGGTCTACGACCCGTACGGCCGCACCTTCCGCATCGCCAGCGCCGGTCACCCGCCGCCGCTGCTGACCGGGCCCGACGGTGCCGTCTCCTTCCTGGAGGTGCCCGCCGGGGCGCCACTGGGGACCGGGGTGATCCCGTACGACTCGGTCGAGCGGGCGGTGCCCGAGCGGAGCCGGCTGATGCTGTACACGGACGGGCTGATCAGGTCCCGTACGGCCGACCTCGCCACCCAACTGGAGCGGCTGCGCGAGGCGGTCGGCGAAGGCGTTCCCGAGGACGGCACCGAGTGCCGAACGGTCGCCGAACGGGTCGGCGGCGACCGGTCGGACGACGCGATCGTCCTGGCCGCCCGCGCCCGGTCGCTCGGTCCCGGCCACGACGTGTACGTGCGTACGCTGCCGCCGGACGGCAAGGCCGCCGGGCAGGCCCGTACGGCGGTGCGCGAGCAGTTGGTGCGGTGGGGTCTGGAGGAGCTGGTCGACACGACGGAGCTGGTGGTCAGCGAGCTGGTCGGCAACGCCCTGCGGTACGGGAACGCCCCCGGTGAGCTGCGGCTGCTGCGGGACGAGCGGCTGTCGGTGGAGGTCTCCGACTCCGGTCCCGACCTGCCGCAGATCCAGCACGCGGACGTGAGCGACGAGAGCGGGCGCGGTCTCCAGTTGATCAACATGCTGTGCCGGCGCTGGGGCTCGTGCCGCACGCCCGAGGGCAAGGTCGTCTGGGCCGAGCAGGACCTGCCGGTGCGGGCCGGGGTGTCCGGCCCGCCGTAGCAGTCTGCGCGCGGCCTGCCGGCGCGTGTCCGCCTGCGCGTGCCTGCGCCGCCGGGTTACGCGGCCTTGTCCATGGCCGGGCGTGCGAACTGGGTGCGGTGCAGTTGGGCGTAGCGGCCGTCGGCGGCGAGGAGTTCCTCGTGGGTGCCGCGTTCCGCGATGCGGCCCGCCTCGACCACCAGGATCTGGTCGGCCGCCCGGATCGTGGACAGCCGGTGCGCGATCACCACGGCCGTCCGGTCCTCGAGGGCCTCGGCGAGGGCCTCCTGGACAGCCGCCTCGGAGGTGTTGTCGAGGTGGGCCGTGGCCTCGTCGAGGATGACGACGCGCTGGCGGGCAAGGAGCAGCCGGGCGATGGTCATGCGCTGGCGTTCGCCGCCGGAGAGCCGGTAGCCGCGCTCGCCGACCACGGTGTCGAGTCCGTCGGGCAGGGACCGTACGAGGTCGGCGAGGCGGGCGCGGCGCAGCGCGTCCCACAGGTCTTCCTCGGTGGTGTCGGGCCGGGCCAGCAGCAGGTTGGCGCGGACCGTGTCGTGGAAGAGGTGGCCGTCCTGGGTGACCATGCCGACGGTGTCGCGCAGCGACCGGGCGCTCAGGTCGCGGACGTCGACGCCGCCGACGCGTACGGTGCCGCCGTCGGTGTCGTACAGGCGCGGCAGCAACTGGGCGATGGTGGACTTGCCGGCGCCGGAGGAACCGACGAGCGCGACGGTCTGGCCGGGTTCGGCGCGGAAGGAGAGGCCGTGCAGGACCTCTTCGCCGCCGCGGGTGTCCAGGGAGGCGACCTCTTCGAGGGAGGCCAGGGAGACCTTGTCGGCGGACGGGTAGCCGAAGCGGACGTCGTCGAACTCGACTGCGGCCGGGCCGTCGGGGACGGGGCGGGCGTCGGGCTTCTCGTCGATGAGCGGGGTCAGGTCCAGCACCTCGAAGACCCGCTCGAAGCTGACGAGGGCGCTCATGACCTCCACCCGGGCCCCGGCGAGCGCGGTGAGGGGCGCGTACATGCGGGTCAGCAGCAGGGCCAGCGCCACGACGGCGCCCGGGTCCAGGGTGCCGCGCAGGGCGAAGAAGCCGCCGAGGCCGTAGACCAGGGCCAGAGCGAGCGCGGAGACCAGGGTGAGCGCGGTGATGAAGGCGGCCTGGGCGGTGGCGGTGCGCACGCCGATGTCCGCGACGCGGCGGGCGCGGTCGGCGAACTCGGCGGACTCCTCCTCCGGACGGCCGAACAGCTTGATCAGGGTGGCGCCGGGCGCCGAGAAGCGCTCGGTCATACGGGTGCCCATCGACGCGTTCAGCGCGGCGGCCTCGCGCTGCATTCCGGCCATGCGGCGGCCCATGCGGCGGGCCGGGAGCACGAAGACCGGGAGCAGCGCCAGCGCGAGCAGGGTGATCTGCCAGGACAGGGTGAGCATGACGGCGAGGGTGAGCAGCAGCGTGACCAGGTTGCTGACCACGCCGGACAGGGTGTTGCTGAAGGCGCGCTGGGCGCCGATGACGTCGTTGTTGAGACGGGAGACCAGCGCGCCCGTACGAGTACGTGTGAAGAACGCGACCGGCATGCGCTGCACATGATCGAACACGGCCGTCCGCAGATCGAGGATGAGTCCCTCCCCGAGCGCCGCCGAGAGCCTGCGGGAGAGGATGCCGAGCACCGCCTCGGCGACCGCGATGAGCGCGATCAGCAGGGCGAGACGCACGACCGTGCCCTCCTCGCCCTGCGACACGATCGCGTCGACGACCCGTCCGGCCAGGACGGGGGTGGCGACGGCGAGCAGTGCGGTCACCATCCCGAGCAGCACGAAACGGGCGATGCGGCGGCGGTGCGGGCGGGCGAACGCGCCGATGCGGCGCAGCGTGGCGCGGGCGAGGGGGCGGCGCTCCTGTTTGGCGTTCATGACGCTGTAAAGCTGCGTCCACGCCGTGCTCTCCATACTCATGCGAGTGACCGTAGAACCTCGACCAACCTTGAGGTCAAGGAGGCGCCGCCCGCGGTCCGTAAGCCCGTGTCCGCGCGTCGGCCATCCGTAGTTGGCGCGACTCGGGGACTGTCTTGTGGTGTGACGACAGCGGTACGACTCCCCGAGAAGCCACTCCTGCACCGCGTCCCGGTCCGCCGGATCCTTTGTGTGCTTCCGCTGCTCCTGGTGACCGTGGTCGCGGTGCGGCACCGGTCGGTACTCGCCGAGGGCTTCGGCCAGCTCGGCACGGCCCGCTGGCCCTGGCTGCTGGCCGCGGCCGGCGCGACCTGTCTGACCTGGGTCGCCGCCGCCTGCACCCGGCAGGGCGCGGTGGTGGAGCGGTTGCCCCGGCGGCGGCTGCTGGCCACGCAGTTCGCGGCGGGCGCGGCCAACCACCTGCTGCCGACGGGTCTTGGCGCGAGCGCGGTCAACCTACGGTTCATGACGGTGTGCGGGCTGCCGCTCGCCCGGTCCTCGGCCGCCCTCGCCCTGTATCTGCTGGCGGAGAGCGTCGGCCGGCTCGCCCTGCTGGGCGCCCTGCTGATCGCGTTCCCCGACGCGCTGCGGCTCGGCACGCTGCTGCCCGAGGGGGCCGTGGGGCCCCTGGTGTTCGTCGCGGGCGCGGTCCCGGTCGTGGCGGCGGTGGTCCTTGCGCTGCTGCCGCGGCTGCGCGGGGCGGTGGCCGGCTTCCTGCGGACGGCGCTGGGCGAGGCCCGGTCGGTGCACACCCGCCCGGCTCGCGCGCTGGCGCTGTGGGGCGGCGCGCTGGCGTTCCCCGCGTTGCAGGCCTCGGCGCTGGTGCTGGTGGGGCGGTCGCTGGGGCTGCCGGTGCCGGCCGCGCACGTGGCGGTGGCCTATCTGGCGGCGACGGTCGCGGTGGCGCTGGTGCCCACGCCGGGCGGCATCGGGTCGGTCGAGGCGGCGCTGGTCGTGGCGCTGGTGGCGGCGGGCGGCCCGGCTGCCGTGGCCACGGCGGTGGTGCTGGCGTTCAGGCTCCTGACGGTCTGGCTGCCGCTGCTGCCGGGGGCGCTGACGCTGGCCGCGCTGGTGCGGATGCGGGTGATCTGAGGGCGGCTCACCCGGGGGATGCGTTCAGGCGACGGTGACGCGCACCGGACCGCCCCCGGGGTCGACCCGGTGCGCCCAGCGGGCCGTCAGCGTCAGCGGGCGGTGCGGGAGGGCCGTGGTGAGGAGGAACCGCTCGCGGTGCAGCGGGCGGCCGTCCTGGGTGACGTACAGGACCGGGCGGGTCAGCGGGATCGCCGTGCGCAGGATGTACGGGAGGCGGTCGGCCGGGGTGACGCGGTTCGGGGTGACGCGGTTCGGGGTGACGCGGAGCAGGGGCGGGGCGGCGATCAGGGGGACACCGCTGGGCCAGTCGGCGTCCCCCTCAGCGCCGCGTCCGGTGTTCCCGGTGTTCCCGCTGTTCTCGGTGGTCCCGGCGGTCCCGGTGGTCCCGGCGAGCCAGTCGCGTACGGCGGTCGCGGCGTGGGCGCCCTCGCGGGCCGCCGTCGCCGCGCTCTCGACGGCGTGCAGCACGCTGCCGACCGCGAAGACGCCGGGCCGTGAGGTGCGCAGGGCACCGTCCACGGCGGGGCCGCGGGTGGCGGGGTCCAGGGTCAGTCCGCCGCGCCGGGCGAGTTCGTGGTCGGGGACGAAGTCGCCGGTGAACACGACGGTGTCGCAGGGCAGCGTCGCCGTACGGCCGTCGCGGTGGCGCACCCGCACGCCCGACAGGCGTCCGTGGCCGAGGAGTTCGGTGACCGTGGTGCCGGTGAGGAGCGGGGTGCGATGGCGCAGGCGCGCGTCCAGGGTGCGTGCGAGGTGGGCGGGGGCCCGGGGCAACTCCGTGACCAGGGCGACGACCGCGGCTCCGGCGGCCCGTACGGTGTCGGCGGCGGCGTGCGAGACGTCCTCGGCGCCGACGATCACCGCGCGGGTGCCGATGTGCTGCCCGTACAGGTGGACCGCCTGCTGGAGTTCGCCGGTGGTGTACACGCCGGCGGGGCGGGTGCCGGGGACGAGGCGGGCGGCGCGGGGGCGTTCGCGGGCGCCGGTGGCCAGGACGACCGCGCGGGCGGCGAGGGTCTCGGCGCCCTGTGGTCCGACGGTGGTGAGGGTGCGCGGGCCCGCCCAGTCGAGGGCGGTGACGCCGGTCCGCACGTCCGCTCCCGCCCAGCGGGCCGCGTCGGCGAGCAGACGCGCGTAGGCCGGTCCGGTCAGCGTGCGCGGCCGGTCGCCGAAGCCCCGGTGCGCGCAGTGCCTGGGCACTCCCCCGGCGCGCTGCTCCCGCTCCAGCACCTCGACGCGTGCGCCGGTCGCCGCGAGCAGGGAGGCGGCCGCGAGTCCGGCGGGGCCCGCCCCCACCACCAGCACGTCGATCTGACGGCGCATCATTTCTGATCCTCCTCGAACAACTCCCGCACCGCGGCCCCGCAGTAGAAGCCCTGGCAGCGGCCCGACCGGACCCGGGTGCGGCGGCGCAGTCCGTCGAGGGAGCGGGGCGGGATCGGGCCTGCGAGGGCGTCGCGGATCTCACCGCGGGAGACGCGTTCGCAGTGGCAGACCAGGGTGCCGTACTCCGGGTCGGCGGCGACGAGGCCCGGCCGCTGGTGGGGGCGGGGGAAGGCCTCGCCGAGGCTGGGCATGCGGACCGGCGCGGGCGGGCGGTGCGGGCCGAGGTCGAGGCCGGTGCCGGCGAGCAGGGCGGTGACGTGCGCGGCGATGGCGAGGGAGGCGGTGAGGCCGGTGGAGCGGATGCCGCCGACGGTGACGTAACCCTGGTCGGGGTGGGCGGCGATCCGGTAGTCGTCGTGCCCGGTGGCGGCGCGCAGGCCCGCGTAGACGGCCGTGACCTCCTCCTCGAGCAGTGCGGGGAGGATACGGCGGCCCTGTTCGCGTAGGGCGCGCAGTCCCTCGGCGGTGGAGTCCGTGGCGCGTTTGTCGTCGAGGTCCTCGGCGGTGGGGCCCAGCAGGACGTTGCCGTGGACGGTGGGGGCGACCAGGACGCCCTTGCCGAGGGCGGTGGGGACGGGCAGGAGGATGTGGCGGACGAGGGCGCGGGCGAACTTGTCGTGGACGACGAGCTGGCCCCGGCGCGGGGTGACGGTGAAGTCGTCGTGGCCGAGACTCCGGTCGAGGGTGTCGGCGTGCAGTCCGGCGGCGTTGACGAGCCGGCGGGCGTACAGCGGGCCGCGCGGGGTGTTGAGCCTGTGCACGCCGTCCGCGTGACCGGCGTGCGTGACGGGCGAGTCGAGGTGCAGGTCGACGCCGCTCAGGACCGCCTGGGTGGCGTACGCCAGGGTCGTCGTCCACGGGCAGATGATGCTCTCGCCGGGTACGTGCAGGGCGCCGAGGGCGCCGGGGCCGAGGTGGGGTTCGCGGGCGTAGAGGTCGGCGGGGCCGAGGACGCGGGTGTCGTGGTACTCGTTGCGCCCGGCCTTCTCGGCGAGGCGGGGCAGGGTCGCGAGCTGCTCCTCGTCCCAGGCGACGAGCAGTGCGCCGACGCGTTCGACGGGGATGCCGGACTCGGCGGCGTACGCGGCGAGTTCCCGCGCGCCCTCCCGGACGAGCCGGGCCTCCAGTGATCCGGGTACGGCGTCGAACCCGGTGTGCAGGATGGCGGTGTTGGCCTTGGAGGTGCCCTGCCCGACGTCGTCCTGCGCCTCGACGAGGGCGACGCGCAGAGCGGGGTGGTGCGCGAGCCGACGGGCGATCGCACACCCGACGACCCCCGCGCCGACCACCGCCACGTCGTACGGGCGGGAGGGCAGCGGTCCCGACGCGGTGACCGTCATGCGGGGCTCCGTTCGGAAGACGGGGCGGCGGTCGGGGCGCGGTGGATTCCCCTCGCCCGGCGACGAGCGCGACCTCCGGGGACTCGCCCCGCGACGCGGGCGTGCCGGTGTGCCCCATACGCCCGGCCGACGCAGCACTCGGCGCCGGGAGTCACCGGCCACTCGAGGCCGCCCACGGGGAGGGCCGTACCGCGGCGCCGCCCGGAGGCTTCTCTCCCGCCGGGCTGCCGCCCGCCCCTCACGCCGGCGCCCCGGCGAGCAGTACGGTGACCGCCGTGCGGAAGCGGGTGCGGCGGTCGGTGGCCTCGTCGGCGGTGATGCGGGGCTCGTACACGGTGACGGGTCCGGCGGCGGGGAGTGCCTCGGCGAAGGGGAGGGCGGGATTCGCGCCGAGCCGGGCGAGGGCGCCGACGCCGAGCGCGGTGGCGTCCGGCAGGGCGGACACCTCGACGGGGCGTTGCAGCAGGTCGGCCTGGGTCTGCATGAGGAGCGCGGAGCGGGTCAGACCGCCGTCGACGCGCAGTACCGTCAGTGGGGTGCCGAGGTCGGCGGCCGTGGCGTCGGCGAGTTCGGCGACCTGGGCGGCGAGGCCCTCGCACAGGGCGCGCACCAGGTGCCCGGGGGTGGTGTCCAGGCCGAGACCGGTGAGCGAGCCGCGCAGGTCGCCGCGCCACCAGGGGGCGGCGAGGCCGGCCAGCGACGGTACGAAGGTGACGCCGCCGGTGTCCGGCACCGTGGCGCCCACGGGGTCGAGGTCGGCGGCGCCCCCGATGACGCCGAGGTCGGTGAGCCAGCGTACGGCGGAGGCGGCCGTGTACACCTGGCCGTCCAGGCAGTAGTCGGTGCGTCCGCCGAGCCGCCAGGCGACGCAGGCGGCCAGACCCGAGGTGCCCCGCCGTGGGGTGTCGCCGGTGTGGGCGAGGAGGAACGCGCCGGTGCCGTAGGTGCACTTGGCGGTGCCGGGTTCGGTGATGCGCTGGGCGAGCAGGGCGGCCTGCTGGTCGACGGCGAGGCCGGTGAGCGGGAGTTCGGGGCCGAACGCCTTTGTCGTGCCGACGTGGACGGCGTTGTCGACGACGTCCGGGAGCCGTTCGCCGGACAGGCCGTACAGCTCCCGTGCGCGGGGTGACCACTCGGCGCGGTCGAGGTCGAGGAGCTGGGTGCGGGAGGCGGTCGCGGCGTCCGTGACGTGGGCGCCGGTGAGCCGGTGGACCAGCCAGGTGTCGGAGGTCGTGACATGGCCGCCGGGGGTGAGGTGCCGTCGTATCCAGGCCATTTTCGGCGCGGCGAAATACGGGTCGAGTGGCAGGCCCGTCAGGTGCCGCAACTCGTCCGCTTGCCCGTCGAGTTCACGGCAGAGGGGCTCGGCGCGGCGGTCCTGCCAGACCAGCGCGTCGGTGAGCGGCCGGCCGGTGTCCGGGTCCCAGGCGAGTACCGTCTCGCCCTGGTTGGCCAGGCCCAGCGCGGCCACCGGCTCGTCGGCGTCGGCGAGCGCCCGGCGGCCGGCGTCGACCACCGAGGCGTACAGCTCTCGCGGATCCACCTCCACCAGGCCTCCTGGCAGGAAGCGCGGGCGGACCTCGGCGAAACCGGTGCCGACGACGCCGCGTTCGGGGCAGATCACCAGGGCCTTGGTGCCGGAGGTGCCCTGGTCGACGGCGAGCACCGAGTCCGTCATCGCGCGCGCCTCCCCGTTCCCTCGTTCCCGCGCCGACCGTCTCGGCGATCACTGCGCGCCAGCCTGCCCTCGTGGGCACACGGCGTCAATAGTGACTGACTGCCAGTCAGTTCCCCCTGGTGGCAGAGGATGTGCGCTCTCGTGCCGAAACAGAACAGAGGCGGAACCTCCGCCTCTATAGTGTGCGCCGACCGCACGACCGTCGCACCACCGCCGCCCCAGGGGAGGGCTGTTGTCACTCCACCCTGCCGTCCAGCCCGTTCCGCTCCCCACAGCGGGCGTCTGATGGCCAGAGACGGAGCCCAGCCCGCCTACGATCCCGCCGGTCACGACACCGCGCTCCGCTCCGCCTTGCAGGAACTGCGCGCCGGGCGCTGGATGTCGATGCGCATCCTGCTGGAGCAGACCGGTTCCTGGGCGCAGTGGACGCGGCGCACCCAGGTGCTCGCCGCGTCGGCGGCCGGTACGGACGTGGTGCGGGCGTGGCTCGCGGAGGAGCCGCGCAGCGTGGCGGCCGCGGTGATGCACGCAAGGGTCGTCGTGGAGCGCGCGCTGCGGGCGCACCGCGAGGACCACCCCCGCACGCGCGAACTGTGGCTGCAGGCCTGGCACGCCTGCGACGCGGCGTCCCGGACGGCGCCCCACGACCCGGTGCCGTGGGTGTGCCTGCTGGCGCTGGCCCGGCTGGACGAGGGGCAGCGCTGGCAGGAGCACCGGATGCCGCCGCCGGAGCCGATGCTGCCGCCGGGGCCGTGGGGGCTGCTCGCCGAGGCCGGCAAGCGGGACCCGGACAACCGCGAGGCGTATCACCGCATGCTGCAGTTCCTGTATCCGCGCGGCGGCTCCGAACGCCTCGCCCGGGCGGCGGGGTTCGCGCAGTGGGCGGCGGGGTCGGCCCCGCCGGGCTCGGCGCTGCACGTGCTGCCGCTGTACGTGCGGGTCGAGCGCTACCGCCGCTCGGGCGGGCGGGAGGCCGCCCTCGACCTGCACTGGGTGGCCGAGGACGCCACCCGTGAGGCGCGGCAGGCGTTCCACTCCTGGTTCACGCTCGCCCAGGACGACGAGCGGTCCCTGCTGGACATGAACCACCTGGCCCACGCCCTGTGGGGCGCGCTCCGGTTCCAGGAGGCGGCCCGGGTGTTCGACGCGCTCGGCCCCTACTGGACGCCGCTGCCCTGGGCCTGCCGGGCCCCGGGAGCGGGTTCTTCCCGGCGGGCGGTGGAGGTCTTCCTCCAGGCCCGCACGCGCAGCCGCACGGCCGCCCGCGGCGGTGGCCGGCGCCCCTGACCCCCCACTGCCCCCACTGACTCCACCGCCCCCCACTGACCCACACCGACCCCCCACCCTTCCGTCCCCGGAGGTTTCGCATGTCCCGCCCCTCTGAAC
>NZ_JAGMUO010000045.1:0-33442 GCF_019049325.1 Streptomyces sp. AC512_CC834
ACCGCCGCCACAGAAACCGACTGAACCACCACAACCACAGACCACATGGGTCACGATTCAATCGGCCAAAGTGGGTCCGCGTTCAGACGCCCCCGACAAACACGCGTACCCGTGGCCGGAGCACCGGCAAGGTACGTGGACTCACCGATCCGCAGCGCCTCCTCACCGAGCTGCGAGCCATCGAAGGCGGGACCGGTAGCTTCGTCGAGTTCGAGAACCGTCACGGCGAGGTGTGGCGCGTCGAGTGGCACGGTGCCTGGTACCTGGCGGCGTGGACCACACAGAGCGGCGCACCACGCGAGATCGGGATCGAGGAGCTGATCGAGTTCGCCGCGGCGCGACTGCACGACTGACGGCGGGGAGGGGGCTCGCTCGGACACGCCTCGGGCCCGGACGGCGCCCTTTGTCCGCTGCGCTTCCCGAGGCAGTACCACGATCCAGAAACGCGCTGCACTACAACTATCAGCGCCACTACGACCCGGAGACGGGCCGTACGCTTCCTCTGATCCCCTCGGCCTCGCTCCGGGCCCGAACCCACGCGCGTACGCCTCCAGCCCCTTTACGGTGGTCGACTCCCTTGGGTTGGCGCCCTCCTGTGAAGATGCGGCGCGCAACGCCGCCGAGCGGCGGGCCGACGTGGAGCAGCAGCGTCCGGGGGCGAGTAAGGAGACCATGCCGACGAGTGCGGCCGGACTGTCGGTACCCACACACAGCATGGAAAGTGCGGCGAGGCCGAAGCGCTGTCAAACGCGATGAAGGCAGGGGTCGACCCGCGGGGCGGCACGATGGCTGCCGTCAATGTCCGCGCGCCAGGCAACGGTGCCCATCAATCGCTCAAGCCACCTTGTGACTCCTGTACGAACGTACTCGATCAATTCGGGATTACGGCGGTAATTGAATGATGAGTAATGAGGTTCCTGCAGAATGGTCGCTTTTGACCTACCGAGTCCTGCGGTCGGCCGGATGGTATCCCGGACGATCTGTTCCCCTTGACAGGTACGAAAGCCTTCTCGAGGAGTACAGCGAGCTCGAGATACATGAGGCGGCCCGGCGTTTCCTCGGCGAGTTCGCCGGACTGGCGACGGATACGTGGACCCCCGGCCCGCTGATGCCGCAATCTCCGTTCCGATTCACTCCCTGTGATGTCGACGCGGGCCGTGAGGCATGTGCCGAGATCCGCGAGGTATTTATTCGCATGAGCGAAAGCGCTGGCACTCGCCTGTATCCTATTGGGTGCGTGGACAAGGGAGCCAGTTACCTGGGAATGGCTGCCGACGGTTCCGTTTATGTCGGCAACGGCAGTGTGGAACTGCTGGCGCAAGACGCATATGAAGCGCTGGACAAGCTCGCCGTGGAACGGCGTACCGATGCTCCACTGCCCTTCGTGCTCGTGGGTGATCACCTGGAGCTTCCCGCCGACTTCGGGGCAACACCGGGACCGGACGGAGTACCCAGGTGGTCACCCGAGGCAGAACGTGTACTTCGGTTGGCCGGCTGGCAGCCGGGGCGTGCGGTCCCCGTTGACGCATGGGAAAGAATGATGCGTGAAGCCGACGAAGGCTATGTCATGCACGAGGCTGCGCGACGATTCCTCAGCGAATTCGGCGGCTTGGAGGTGCACCAGAAGGGGCCGGGGATGAACGCGGCCAGATCACCCTTCCGGCTCGATCCTTTGCTGGCCAAACGGGATTTCGAGATCATTGAGTCGCTCAGCGAGGACGCCGAGGTGGACCTCTATCCCCTAGGAGATCTGTCTCAAGGCAACTTCTACGTGGCCATGGCTGAAGACGGGGCGGTCTATGTCGGAATGGACGATGTCGAGTTGCTGGCGGAGACGGCGGACGAGGCGCTGGACAAGCTCGTCCGAGGGATCCGTTGAGATGTCGGCAAAACGCCGGACCGCCTCCGGGTACGGCATGTGACGGCGAGGCGTCGCAGATGGAGTCGCGACCGACGGGGAATGAACCGGCCGGGGAGCCCCGGACCCCGGCCAGGAGGGCGAGGCCGCCCTGGTCACGGCCAGAAGCCAGGGCTCGGCCCCGCCTCGCCCTCGGCGGCGTCCGGGAGGTCCCGGGCGCCGTGCGGCGCCCTAGGCGCCCGGTGTCCGGGCGGAGGCCGGCTCGGTGGTGAGCAGTGCGGTGATCTCTTCGGCGAGGTGCGGGCCGAGCTCGCCCCAGCCGTCCTTGTAGCCGTAGACGCCGAGCAGGGAGCGGGCGTCGTAGTCGCCGTTCATGATCTCGACGTCGGTGGCCTTGATGAGGGCCGGGTGGGCGACGCCGACGGCCGCCGAGAGCTTCGTCAGTTCCTTGCGCAGGGTGGTCAGGTAGGTGGCGGTCCTGGTGGCCTTCGAGGTCGGGTCGATGCCGCGGGCCAGCCGCTTGTTCTGCGTGGCGATGCCGGTGGGGCACTTGTCGGTGTGGCACTTCTGCGCCTGGATGCAGCCGATCGACAGCATCGCCTCACGGGCCACGTTGATCATGTCGGCACCCAGCGCGAAGGCGACCGCGGCGTTCTCGGGCAGGCCGAGCTTGCCGGAGCCGATGAAGGTCAGCTCGTCGGTCAGTCCCAGCTCGGCGAAGGTGCCGTAGACCCGGGAGAAGCCCATCCGGAAGGGCAGCGACACGGAGTCGGAGAAGGTCAGCGGCGCCGCCCCGGTGCCGCCCTCGCCGCCGTCGATGGTCACGAAGTCGACGCCACGGTCACCGCGCGCCATCAGCGTGGCCAGCTCCTGCCAGAAGCCCATCTCGCCCACCGCGCTCTTGATCCCGACCGGCAGACCGGTCTCGGTGGCGAGCAGTTCGACGAAGTCGAGCATCGAGTCGACGTCGCCGAACGCGGTGTGCCGGGACGGGGAGGCGCAGTCCTCGCCGACCGGGATGCCGCGGATCTCGGCGATCTCCGGGGTCACCTTCTCGCCCGGCAGCATCCCGCCGAGGCCCGGCTTGGCGCCCTGGGAGAGCTTGATCTCTATCGCCCTGACCGGGGCGCCCGCGACCACGTCCTTCAGCTTCTCGAGGTTGAAGGCGCCGTCCTCGTCGCGGCAGCCGAAGTAGGCCGTACCGAGCTGAAGGATGAGGTCACCGCCGTTGCGGTGGTAAGGCGAGATGCCGCCCTCTCCCGTGTTCTGCAGCGTGCCCGCCAGCGCCGCCCCTTCGTTGAGCGCCGTGACCGCCGCGCCGGAGAGCGAGCCGAAGCTCATCGCCGAGATGTTCACCACGCTCGCGGGCCGGAACGCCTTGGCGCGCCCGCGCGGACCGCCCAGCACCTTGGCCGAGGGCAGCGGGGCCTGCGGGTCGTGCGGGTCGGGCAGCGTGCCGGCGAACGTGCGCTGCTTCAGGTACGCGTGCCCCTGCATGTGTTCGACGTCGTTGTCGGTTCCGAACCCGAAGTAGTTGTTCTCCGCCTTCGACGACGCGTAGATCCAGGTGCGCTGATCACGGCTGAACGGACGCTCCTCGTCGTTGGAGGTCACGATGTACTGCCGCAGCTCCGGGCCTATCGTCTCCAGCAGGTACCGCGCGTGCCCGACCACCGGGAAGTTCCGGAGCAGTGCGTGCTTCTTCTGGACGAGGTCGCGGGCCGCCACCGCCGCCAGTGCTGTCGCGGTGGCCAGGGCGATGTTCCGGGCGCGCATGAATGCTCCACTTCTCGATGATCGACTCCACCACCGGGCGGGCGGACGTCGTCGTGTCGTGTCGGGATTCGGGCGACGGGCACGGCCGGGAGAAGGCGTCGGGTCCGTCGGGGAACGCGACAGCCAATATAGGAGTGGGCATCGGGGTGCGTGCGGACCGGGCAGGTCAGGTCAGCAGGGCTTGGGTCCGGGTGGGAGTCCGGGGTGGGAGTCCGGGGTTGGGGGCCGGGACCGGCGTGCGGGTTTGATCTCCGCGACCTCCGGGGTATTCTCTCCCGCCCGATTGGCCAGCCCCACGCCCCGTATGGCAGACTAGCGGGGTTGCTCGGTCGAGTGCCGATGCTGCGCGCCTCCCGCCGGGAGGACCGGAAGCGAGTCCCACAGTACTCGTCGCTCCCGATCGGGAGCGGACGTACGGGAATCTTCCGGGAAGTGTCAGCGGGGTGCAGGCCAGGCACCCGGTGGGCCTCTCGCCCCCGGTCTGCGGTTCCGGAAGGGCCCGCGACTCCCACTGCAGGGAAGTCCCGCAAGGGACATTCATGTCAGCGAGAGCGCGACACGCCCGACCGCGTGGGTCGGAGGGGGAGCGTTATGACAAGGGATCACCGGGTCCAGAGCGTTACGAGAGACAGGACTACTGAGTAGCCATGGCGGGACAGAAGATCCGCATCCGGCTCAAGGCCTACGACCACGAGGTCATCGACTCTTCGGCGAAGAAGATCGTCGAGACGGTGACTCGCACTGGTGCGTCGGTCGCGGGCCCGGTGCCGCTGCCCACTGAGAAGAACGTGTACTGCGTCATCAAGTCGCCGCACAAGTACAAGGACGCGCGCGAGCACTTCGAGATGCGCACGCACAAGCGCCTGATCGACATCCTCGACCCGACCCCCAAGACCGTTGACTCTCTGATGCGACTCGACCTCCCGGCCGGTGTCGACATCGAGATCAAGCTCTGAGGGCCGGTGATCTGAAGATGAACAAGCAGATCAAGGGCATCCTGGGCGAGAAGCTCGGCATGACGCAGGTGTGGGACGAGAACAACCGTGTTGTTCCGGTCACCGTCGTCAAGGCCGGCCCCAACGTCGTCACCCAGGTCCGCACGAACGACGTCGACGGCTACGAGTCCGTCCAGATCGCGTTCGGCGAGATCGACCCGCGCAAGGTGAACAAGCCCCTCAAGGGCCACTTCTCCAAGGCCGACGTCACCCCCCGCCGCCACCTCGTCGAGATCCGCACGGGCGACGCCGCCGAGTACACGCTCGGTCAGGAAGTCACCGCCGAGGTCTTCGAGTCCGGCGTGAAGGTCGACGTCACCGGCAAGAGCAAGGGCAAGGGCTTCGCCGGTGTCATGAAGCGTCACAACTTCAAGGGCCTCGGCGCCGGACACGGCACCCAGCGCAAGCACCGCTCGCCCGGTTCCATCGGTGGCTGCGCCACCCCGGGCCGCGTGTTCAAGGGCCTCCGCATGGCCGGCCGCATGGGCAACGAGCGGGTCACCACCCAGAACCTGACCGTCCACGCCGTTGACGCGGAGAAGGGTCTGCTGCTCATCAAGGGCGCGGTTCCCGGTCCGAACGGCGGCCTCGTCCTGGTCCGCACCGCGGCCAAGGGGGCCTGAGGTACCGATGAGCACTGTTGACATCCTTTCGCCTGCCGGCGAGAAGACCGGAAGCGTCGAGCTCCCCGCGGAGATCTTCGGCGTGGAGAAGATCAGCATTCCGCTGATCCACCAGGTCGTCGTCGCGCAGAACGCCGCTGCCCGCCAGGGCACGCACAAGACCAAGCGTCGCGGTGAAGTCCGTGGTGGCGGCAAGAAGCCGTACCGCCAGAAGGGCACCGGCCGCGCCCGCCAGGGTTCGACCCGTGCGCCGCAGTTCGCCGGCGGTGGCGTCGTCCACGGCCCGCAGCCGCGCGACTACTCGCAGCGGACCCCGAAGAAGATGAAGGCCGCGGCCCTGCGCCACGCCCTCACCGACCGGGCCCGCCACGACCGGATCCACGTCGTCACCGGCGTCATCGAGGGCGAGAACCCGTCCACGAAGGCCGCCCGGACGCTGTTCGGCAAGATCTCGGAGCGCAAGAACCTGCTCCTGGTCGTCGACCGCGCCGACGAGGCCGCGTGGCTGTCCGCCCGCAACCTGCCCCAGATCCACATCCTGGAGCCGGGCCAGCTCAACACGTACGACGTTCTCGTCTCGGACGACGTGGTCTTCACCCAGGCCGCTTTCGAGTCCTTCGTGTCTGGCCCCAACAAGGCCGTTGACACCGAAGGGAGCGAAGCCTGATGGCTACGCGTCACCCGAGCATCGCCTCCAAGGCGGCCAAGGCCGCCAAGGCCGCGCGCGTCGCCAAGGCGCGTCGCCACGAGGCCGAGGGCAAGAACACCGTCGTCACGCCGGTCAGCAAGTCGTTCACGGACCCCCGTGACGTGCTGCTGAAGCCGGTCGTCTCCGAGAAGAGCTACGCGCTCCTCGACGAGAACAAGTACACGTTCGTCGTCGCCCCGGGTTCCAACAAGACCCAGATCAAGGAAGCCGTCCAGGCGGTCTTCTCGGTCAAGGTCACCGGGGTCAACACGATCAACCGCCAGGGCAAGCGCAAGCGGACCCGCACCGGCTTCGGCAAGCGTGCCGACAGCAAGCGCGCGATCGTGACCCTTGCCGAGGGCGACCGTATCGACATCTTCGGCGGTCCGACCTCCTAACGGGGGTCCGGATCGTCCGGAATCGGACGAGGACTGAGAAATGGGAATCCGCAAGTACAAGCCGACTACGCCGGGCCGTCGTGGCTCCAGCGTCGCCGACTTCGTCGAGGTCACGCGGTCCACGCCGGAGAAGTCGCTGGTCCGCCCGCTGCACAGCAAGGGCGGCCGTAACAACGCCGGTCGTGTGACCGTTCGCCACCAGGGTGGCGGACACAAGCGCGCCTACCGCGTCATCGACTTCCGTCGGCATGACAAGGACGGCGTGCCGGCGAAGGTCGCGCACATCGAGTACGACCCCAACCGCACCGCGCGCATCGCGCTGCTGCACTACGCCGACGGCGAGAAGCGCTACATCCTCGCCCCGCGCAACCTGCAGCAGGGCGACCGCGTCGAGAACGGTCCCGGGGCCGACATCAAGCCGGGCAGCAACCTGGCGCTCCGCAACATCCCGGTCGGTACCACGATCCACGCGATCGAGCTCCGTCCCGGTGGCGGCGCCAAGTTCGCCCGTTCCGCCGGTGCCTCCGTGCAGCTTCTCGCGAAGGAGGGCTCGATGGCCCACCTGCGCATGCCGTCCGGAGAGATCCGCCTGGTCGACCAGCGCTGCCGCGCCACGATCGGCGAGGTCGGCAACGCCGAGCAGTCCAACATCAACTGGGGCAAGGCGGGCCGCAAGCGGTGGCTGGGCGTTCGCCCGACCGTCCGTGGTGTGGTCATGAACCCGGTGGACCACCCGCACGGTGGTGGTGAGGGCCGGACATCCGGTGGCCGCCACCCGGTGTCCCCGTGGGGCAAGAAGGAAGGCCGTACTCGTTCGCCCAAGAAGGCGTCGAACAAGTACATCGTCCGCCGCCGCAAGACGAACAAGAAGCGCTAAGGACGGGTTGAGATGCCTCGTAGTCTGAAGAAGGGGCCCTTCGTCGACGACCACCTGATCAAGAAGGTGGACACGCAGAACGAAGCCGGTTCCAAGAACGTCATCAAGACCTGGTCCCGTCGCTCGATGATCGTCCCGGCGATGCTCGGTCACACGATCGCGGTGCACAACGGCAAGACCCACATCCCGGTGTTTGTCACCGAGTCCATGGTCGGCCACAAGCTCGGCGAGTTCTCGCCGACGCGCACCTTCCGGGGTCACGTCAAGGACGACCGGAAGTCGAAGCGCCGCTAAGGCGGGGTGGATGACCATGACAAACACTGAAGGGACAACCATGGAAGCCAGGGCCCAGGCGCGGTACATCCGCGTCACGCCCATGAAGGCCCGCCGCGTGGTGGACCTCATCCGTGGCATGGACGCCACGGAGGCTCAGGCGGTCCTGCGTTTCGCCCCGCAGGCCGCGAGCGTGCCGGTCGGCAAGGTGCTGGACAGCGCCATCGCCAACGCCGCGCACAACTACGACCACACCGACGCCGACAGCCTCGTCATTTCCGAGGCCTACGTCGACGAGGGTCCGACCCTGAAGCGGTTCCGTCCGCGCGCCCAGGGCCGTGCCTACCGGATCCGCAAGCGGACCAGCCACATCACCGTGGTCGTCAGCAGCAAGGAAGGAACCCGGTAATGGGCCAGAAGGTAAACCCGCACGGGTTCCGGCTCGGCATCACCACCGACTTCAAGTCGCGTTGGTACGCCGACAAGCTGTACAGGGACTACGTCAAGGAAGACGTCGCCATTCGTCGCATGATGACGAAGGGCATGGAGCGCGCCGGCATCTCGAAGGTGGAGATCGAGCGCACCCGTGACCGCGTGCGGGTGGACATCCACACCGCCCGTCCCGGCATCGTCATCGGCCGCCGCGGCGCCGAGGCCGACCGCATCCGCGGTGAGCTGGAGAAGCTGACCGGCAAGCAGGTCCAGCTCAACATCCTCGAGGTCAAGAACCCCGAGACGGACGCTCAGCTCGTGGCCCAGGCCGTCGCCGAGCAGCTCTCCTCCCGCGTCTCCTTCCGTCGCGCCATGCGCAAGAGCATGCAGGGCACGATGAAGGCCGGCGCCAAGGGCATCAAGATCCAGTGCGGTGGCCGCCTCGGTGGCGCCGAGATGTCCCGCTCGGAGTTCTACCGCGAGGGCCGTGTGCCCCTGCACACGCTCCGCGCGAACGTGGACTACGGCTTCTTCGAGGCCAAGACGACCTTCGGCCGCATCGGTGTGAAGGTCTGGATCTACAAGGGCGACGTCAAGAACATCGCCGAGGTCCGCGCCGAGAACGCCGCCGCCCGTGCCGGCAACCGCCCGGCCCGTGGCGGTGCCGACCGCCCGGCCCGCGGTGGCCGCGGTGGCGAGCGTCGTGGGCGCAAGCCGCAGGGCGCCCAGGGCCAGCAGCCCGCCGAGGCCCCCAAGGCCGACGCGCCCGCGGCTGCCGCTGCCGCTCCGGCCGAGGCCTCGCCCTCTTCTACCGGTGGAACGGAGGCCTGACCGAAATGCTGATCCCCCGCAGGGTCAAGCACCGCAAGCAGCACCACCCGAAGCGCCGCGGTCAGGCCAAGGGCGGTACGACGGTCGCGTTCGGCGAGTACGGCATCCAGGCCCTCACGCCGGCGTACGTGACCAACCGCCAGATCGAGGCGGCCCGTATCGCGATGACCCGCCACATCAAGCGTGGCGGCAAGGTCTGGATCAACATCTACCCGGACCGCCCGCTCACGAAGAAGCCGGCCGAGACCCGCATGGGTTCCGGCAAGGGTTCTCCCGAGTGGTGGATCGCGAACGTGCACCCGGGCCGGGTCATGTTCGAGCTGTCCTACCCCAACGAGAAGATCGCCCGTGAGGCGCTGACTCGTGCGGCCCACAAGCTGCCGATGAAGTGCCGGATCGTCAAGCGCGAGGCAGGTGAAGCGTGATGTCGGCCGGTACCAAGGCGTCCGAGCTGCGCGAACTGGGTGACGAGGAGCTTCTGGCGAAGCTTCGCGAAGCCAAGGAAGAGCTGTTCAACCTCCGCTTCCAGGCGGCGACGGGCCAGCTCGAGAACCACGGTCGGCTCAAGGCCGTCCGTAAGGACATCGCGCGGATCTACACCCTGATGCGTGAGCGCGAGCTGGGCATCGAGACGGTGGAGAGCGCCTGATGAGCGAGAGCAACGTGACTGAAGAGACGAAGGCCTCCCGCGGCTTCCGCAAGACCCGTCAGGGTCTGGTCGTCAGCGACAAGATGGACAAGACCGTCGTCGTCGCCGTCGAGGACCGCGTGACCCACGCGCTGTACGGCAAGGTCATCCGCCGTACCGAGAAGCTCAAGGCCCACGACGAGCAGAACGCCGCCGGCGTCGGCGACCGTGTCCTCCTCATGGAGACCCGGCCGCTGTCCGCGACGAAGCGCTGGCGCGTCGTCGAGGTCCTCGAGAAGGCCAAGTAAATCTTCTGCGGGGCATTCCTCGCAGGACAGTTCCGCCAGGCTCGGCAGGGGCCCTCGTACCCTCGTACTGAGGCCCCTGCCGGGAACCGGCAGACAAACAGGAGATAGACGTGATCCAGCAGGAGTCGCGACTGCGTGTCGCCGACAACACTGGTGCGAAGGAAATCCTTTGCATCCGTGTGCTCGGTGGCTCCGGTCGCCGCTACGCGGGCATCGGTGACGTCATCGTCGCCACCGTCAAGGACGCGATCCCCGGCGGCAACGTGAAGAAGGGTGACGTCATCAAGGCGGTCATCGTTCGCACCGTCAAGGAGCGCCGCCGTCCCGACGGCTCGTACATCCGCTTCGACGAGAACGCCGCTGTCGTTCTGAAGAACGACGGCGACCCTCGTGGCACCCGTATCTTCGGCCCGGTGGGCCGTGAGCTGCGCGAGAAGAAGTTCATGAAGATCATCTCCCTCGCGCCGGAGGTGCTGTGAGCATGAAGATCAAGAAGGGCGACCTGGTCCAGGTCATCACCGGTAAGGACAAGGGCAAGCAGGGCAAGGTCATCGCGGCCTTCCCCCGTGAGGACCGTGTCCTGGTCGAGGGTGTCAACCGGGTCAAGAAGCACACCAAGGCCGGGCCGACCGCTCGCGGTTCGCAGGCCGGCGGCATCGTGACCACCGAGGCCCCGGTCCACGTCTCCAACGTCCAACTGGTCGTGGAGAAGGACGGCAACAAGGTCGTCACGCGCGTCGGGTTCCGCTTCGACGACGAGGGCAACAAGGTTCGCGTTGCCAAGCGGACGGGTGAGGACATCTGATGGCTACCACCACCACTCCGCGTCTCAAGACGAGGTACCGCGAGGAGATCGCGGGCAAGCTGCGTGAGGAGTTCTCCTACGAGAACGTCATGCAGATCCCCGGCCTCGTCAAGATCGTGGTCAACATGGGTGTGGGCGACGCCGCCCGCGACTCCAAGCTGATCGAGGGCGCCATCCGCGACCTCACCACGATCACCGGTCAGAAGCCGGCCGTCACCAAGGCCCGCAAGTCCATCGCGCAGTTCAAGCTGCGCGAGGGCCAGCCGATCGGTGCCCACGTCACGCTCCGTGGCGACCGCATGTGGGAGTTCCTGGACCGCACCCTGTCGCTCGCGCTGCCGCGCATCCGCGACTTCCGCGGTCTGTCCCCCAAGCAGTTCGACGGCCGTGGCAACTACACCTTCGGTCTCACGGAGCAGGTCATGTTCCACGAGATCGACCAGGACAAGATCGACCGCACCCGGGGTATGGACATCACCGTGGTGACCACGGCGACCAACGACGCTGAGGGCCGCGCGCTCCTTCGTCACCTCGGCTTCCCCTTCAAGGAGGCGTGAGCGAGATGGCGAAGAAGGCTCTGATTGCCAAGGCTGCTCGCAAGCCCAAGTTCGGTGTACGCGGCTACACGCGCTGCCAGCGCTGCGGCCGTCCGCACTCCGTGTACCGCAAGTTCGGCCTGTGCCGCGTGTGCCTTCGTGAGATGGCTCACCGTGGCGAGCTGCCGGGCGTGACCAAGAGCTCTTGGTAATCCGGTAATTCCGGGTTATTCAGACTCTCGGTAAGCATCGAGGTGGGCAGAGGCCCTGCTCCGCATGCCTTAGGCTTGTGGGGTTGGGCGTCTGCCGCCCCGAACGCCCGCAGGCAGTGCCTGCACATACATGCTTACTACGCCGTAGGTCCACCGCGCCGCACCCGTCCCGTCTCGGATCGGGGAGAGGGATGGCGCACCGGGAAACCACGGCGAGAGAGGCCGAAGGCCAATTCATGACCATGACTGATCCGATCGCAGACATGCTTACGCGTCTGCGGAACGCGAACTCGGCGTACCACGACTCTGTGACGATGCCGGCGTCCAAGATCAAGTCTCACATCGCGGAGATCCTCCAGCAGGAGGGCTTCATCACGGGCTGGAAGACCGAGGACGCCGAGGTCGGCAAGAACCTCGTCCTCGAGCTGAAGTTCGGCCCGAACCGTGAGCGCTCCATCGCGGGCATCAAGCGGATCTCCAAGCCCGGTCTCCGGGTGTACGCGAAGTCCACCAACCTGCCCAAGGTGCTGGGTGGCCTCGGCGTGGCGATCATCTCCACGTCGCACGGGCTCCTCACTGGACAGCAGGCCGGCAAGAAGGGCGTAGGCGGAGAAGTTCTCGCCTACGTCTGGTAACGGAAGGGAACGGAGGAAACAGCTATGTCGCGCATCGGCAAGCTCCCCATCGCGGTTCCCGCCGGCGTGGACGTCACCATCGACGGCCGTACGGTCGCGGTCAAGGGCCCCAAGGGTTCGCTGACCCACACCGTCGTGGCACCGATCGACATCGCCAAGGGTGAGGACGGCGTTCTGAACGTCACCCGCCCCAACGAAGAGCGTCAGAGCAAGGCCCTTCACGGCCTGTCCCGCACGCTGGTGGCGAACATGATCACCGGCGTGACCCAGGGTTACGTGAAGAAGCTCGAGATCAGCGGTGTCGGTTACCGCGTGCTCGCCAAGGGTTCGAACCTGGAGTTCTCCCTCGGCTACAGCCACCCGATCCTCGTCGAGGCCCCCGAGGGCATCACCTTCAAGGTGGAGAACCCGACCCACTTCTCGGTCGAGGGCATCGACAAGCAGAAGGTCGGCGAGGTTGCGGCCAACATCCGCAAGCTGCGCAAGCCCGACCCGTACAAGGCCAAGGGCGTCAAGTACGAGGGCGAAGTCATCCGCCGCAAGGTCGGAAAGGCGGGTAAGTAAGCCATGGCATACGGACAGAAGATCCTCAAGGGCGACGCCTACAAGCGCGCCGCGATCAAGCGCCGTCACATCCGGATTCGCAAGAATCTCTCGGGTACGGCGGAGCGTCCCCGTCTGGTCGTTACCCGCTCGAACCGCCACATCGTGGCCCAGGTGATCGACGACCTCAAGGGTCACACCCTTGCGTCGGCGTCCACCCTGGACACCTCGATCCGTGGTGGCGAGGCGGACAAGTCCGCGCAGGCCCAGCAGGTCGGCGCCCTGGTCGCCGAGCGTGCCAAGGCCGCGGGTGTCGAGGACGTGGTCTTCGACCGTGGTGGCAACCAGTACGCCGGGCGCATCGCCGCTCTGGCGGACGCCGCCCGCGAAGCCGGACTGAAGTTCTGAGCCGCCCGTCGCGGCAGCGGCCGATGTCGCTGCGCAGCGCCGGAAACAGAGAGAGGTAATTCCAATGGCTGGACCCCAGCGCCGCGGTAGCGGTGCCGGTGGCGGCGAGCGGCGGGACCGGAAGGGCCGTGACGGTGGCGGTGCCGCCGACAAGACCGCTTACGTTGAGCGCGTTGTCGCGATCAACCGCGTCGCCAAGGTTGTGAAGGGTGGTCGTCGCTTCAGCTTCACTGCGCTGGTCGTGGTGGGCGACGGTGACGGCACCGTGGGTGTCGGATACGGCAAGGCCAAGGAGGTGCCGGCCGCCATCGCCAAGGGTGTTGAGGAGGCCAAGAAGCACTTCTTCAAGGTCCCCCGCATCCAGGGCACCATCCCGCACCCCATCCAGGGTGAGAAGGCTGCCGGCGTCGTGCTGCTCAAGCCCGCGTCCCCGGGTACCGGCGTTATCGCCGGTGGTCCGGTGCGTGCCGTGCTCGAGTGCGCCGGTATCCACGACATCCTGTCGAAGTCGCTCGGCTCCGACAATCAGATCAACATCGTGCACGCGACCGTGGAGGCCCTCAAGGGTCTCCAGCGTCCCGAGGAGGTCGCGGCCCGCCGCGGTCTGCCGCTCGAGGACGTGGCCCCCGCGGCTCTTCTCCGCGCACGTGCCGGGGCGGGTGCGTAATCATGGCGCAGCTCAAGATTACGCAGGTCAAGTCCTACATCGGCAGCAAGCAGAACCACCGTGACACCCTGCGTTCCCTTGGTCTCAAGGGGATCAACACGCAGGTCGTCAAGGAGGACCGCCCCGAGTTCCGCGGCATGGTGCACACCGTCCGCCACCTCGTGTCGGTCGAGGAGGTCGACTGATCATGGCGGAGAACAACCCGCTCAAGATCCACAACCTCCGTCCCGCCCCGGGCGCCAAGACCGCCAAGACCCGTGTGGGTCGTGGTGAGGCGTCGAAGGGTAAGACGGCCGGTCGTGGAACCAAGGGTACGAAGGCCCGTTACCAGGTTCCGGAGCGCTTCGAGGGTGGCCAGATGCCCCTCCACATGCGTCTTCCGAAGCTGAAGGGCTTCAAGAACCCGTTCAAGACCGAGTTCCAGGTCGTGAACCTCGACAAGCTGGGCGCGCTGTACCCCGAGGGTGGCGAGGTCACCGTCGAGGGCCTCGTGGCCAAGGGTGCCGTTCGCAAGAACAGCCTCGTCAAGGTCCTCGGCCAGGGCGAGATCTCCGTGGCGCTGCAGGTGACGGTCGACGCCGTCTCCGGCTCCGCCAAGGAGAAGATCACCGCCGCCGGCGGTACCGTCACCGAGCTCGTCTGAGTCCTTCAGGCGCCCCGATGACTTGAGCGATCCCGACCGGGGATACCCCACAAAAGGGGTATCCCCGGTTGGTCGTTCCAAGGAAAGTGCTCCCGCCGGTAAGGTGGCCTGCGCTGCCCTCTTTCACGGGTGCGTCACATGAGGCACTCTGAGCGGCGGTTCACCGTTACTCACTTAGTCGTCCACTTAGTCGTTCACTTGTCAGCCGTCAGTCGAACCTCAAGACCGTCACCCTTGACGCAGTAGCGCGGGGGTCGCAGGAGGCACCGTGCTCACCGCGTTCGCCCGGGCGTTCAAGACGCCCGACCTGCGCAAGAAGCTGCTCTTCACGCTCGGCATCATCGTGGTGTACCGGCTCGGTACCCACATCCCCATTCCAGGCGTCGACTACAAGAACGTCCAGGAGTGCGTGGACCAGGCGTCCGGCAACCAGGGCCTGTTCGGCCTGGTCAACATGTTCAGCGGTGGCGCCCTGCTGCAGATCACGGTCTTCGCGCTCGGCATCATGCCGTACATCACGGCCAGCATCATTCTGCAGTTGCTGACCGTCGTGATCCCGCGCCTGGAAGCCCTCAAGAAGGAGGGCCAGGCGGGTACGGCCAAGATCACGCAGTACACCCGCTACCTGACCGTCGCGCTCGCCATCCTGCAGGGCACCGGCCTGGTGGCCACCGCCCGCAGCGGCGCCCTCTTCTCCGGCTGCACCGTCGCCGGGCAGATCGTCCCCGATCAGGCGATCTTCACCACCATCGTCATGGTCATCTGCATGACCGCCGGCACCTGCGTCGTCATGTGGCTCGGCGAGATCATCACCGACCGCGGCATCGGCAACGGCATGTCGATCCTGATGTTCATCTCGATCGCCGCGACCTTCCCGTCGGCCCTGTGGGCCATCAAGAAGCAGGGCGAGCTGGCGGGCGGCTGGATCGAGTTCGGCACGGTGATCCTCGTCGGCCTGGTCATGGTCGGCCTGGTCGTCTTCGTGGAGCAGGCCCAGCGCCGCATTCCGGTGCAGTACGCGAAGCGGATGATCGGCCGCCGTTCCTACGGCGGCACGTCGACGTACATCCCGCTCAAGGTGAACCAGGCGGGTGTCATCCCCGTCATCTTCGCCTCGTCGCTGCTCTACATCCCGGCGCTGATCGTCCAGTTCTCGAACTCGCAGGCGGGCTGGGCGACCTGGATCACCAAGAACCTCGCCGACACGGCCGCGACGCCGCACATCATTCTGTACTTCTTCCTGATCGTGTTCTTCGCCTTCTTCTACGTGGCCATCTCGTTCAACCCCGAGGAAGTCGCGGACAACATGAAGAAGTATGGTGGCTTCATCCCGGGCATCCGGGCTGGCCGACCGACCGCTGAGTATCTGAGCTACGTACTCAACCGGATCACCTGGCCGGGTTCGCTGTACTTGGGCCTGATCGCTCTCGTCCCGACAATGGCGTTGGCTGGTTTCGGGGCAAACCAGAACTTCCCGTTCGGTGGCACCAGCATCCTGATCATCGTGGGTGTCGGTCTCGAGACGGTGAAGCAGATCGAGAGCCAGCTCCAGCAGCGCAATTACGAAGGGTTCCTCCGCTGATGCGAATCGTCCTCGTCGGGCCGCCGGGCGCCGGAAAGGGAACGCAGGCGACCCGCCTTGCCGAGACGCTGCACATTCCGCACATCTCCACGGGCGACCTGTTCCGCGCGAACATCAGCCGGCAGACCGAACTGGGCAAGCTCGCGAAGTCCTACATGGACGCCGGCAACCTCGTACCGGACGAGGTCACCATCGCCATGGCGAAGGACCGCATGGAGCAGCCCGACGCCGAGGGCGGCTTCCTGCTGGACGGTTTCCCGCGCAACGTCTCCCAGGCCGAGGCGCTGGACGAGCTGCTCGAGACCGAGGACATGAAGCTCGACGCGGTGCTGGACCTGGAGGCCCCGGAGGACGAGGTCGTCAAGCGGATCGCCGGCCGGCGCGTCTGCCGCAACGACTCGGCCCACGTCTTTCACGTGACGTACACGCCGCCGAAGAAGGAGGGTGTCTGCGACACCTGCGGCGGCGAGCTGTACCAGCGGGACGACGACTCCGAGGAGACGGTCCGCAAGCGGCTGGAGGTCTACCACACGCAGACCGAGCCGATCATCGACTACTACAAGGCGCAGGGCCTGGTCGCCACCATCGCGGCGACGGGCCCCGTGGACGAGGTCACCGGCCGTGCGCTGGAGGCGCTCAAGCGCGACAAGTAGTTCTTCGCCCCGGCTTCAGCCGCGGTCCCTCGCTCGCTCGGGGGCCGCGGCTGTGCTGTGGGGTGGGTGTGGGGCGGGGCGTGCCCCCGCCCCGTATCGTTGGAAGCGTTCCCCGCCCCCTCCGCCGCCGGTCCGTCCCAGTCCTGAAAGGCCGCAGTCCCCATGGTGCAGATCAAGAACCCCGAGCAGATCGCCAAGATGCGTGAGGCGGGGCTGGTCGTCGCCGCCATCCACGCGGCCACGCGCGAGGCGGCCGTCCCCGGCGCCACGACCAAGGACCTGGACCAGGTCGCGCGCAAGGTGCTCGCGGAGCACGAGGCCAAGCCGAACTTCCTCGGGTACGGCGGCTTCCCCGCCACGATCTGCACCTCCGTGAATGAGGTCGTCGTCCACGGCATCCCGTCCGACGACGTGGTCCTCAAGGACGGGGACATCATCTCCATCGACTGCGGCGCGATCATCGACGGCTGGCACGGCGACGCCGCCTACACGGCCTTCGTCGGCTCGGGGCACGCCCCGGAGCTGGTGGAGCTCTCCCGGGTGACCGAGGAGTCGATGTGGGCGGGCATCGCGGCCATGAAGCAGGGCAACCGGCTGGTCGACGTCTCCCGGGCCGTCGAGACCTACATCCGCCGCCAGCCCAGGCCCGGCGGCGGCAAGTACGGGATCATCGAGGACTACGGCGGCCACGGCATCGGCACCGAGATGCACATGGACCCGCACCTCCTGAACTACGTCGACCGCAAGCGCGGCAAGGGCCCCAAGCTCGTCCCCGGCTTCTGCCTCGCCATCGAGCCCATGGTCTCCCTCGGCACCCCCCGCACCGAGGTCCTGTCGGACGACTGGACGGTGATCACGACGGACGGCACCTGGTCCTCGCACTGGGAGCACTCCATCGCCCTGACGGAGCAGGGTCCCCTGGTCCTGACGGCTCCTGACGGGGGCAGGGCGAAGCTGGCGGAGCTGGGTGTCACGGCGGCGCCGGACCCGCTGGCGTGACTGCGGTGGCCGGCGAGCCCTTGCATAACGATCTCGTATCCGGGGCAGACTTCCTCGTTTCGCCTTTCCGGGTTTGCTGACGTAGACTGACTCGTCGGCTCCCGTGTATCGGCATGTCTGCAGGTTGATGGTTGATATGCGACATGGCGCACAGGAGTCGATCAAGGTAGTCGATTCGAAGGGCGAAGCGTGGCCAAGAAGCAAGGTGCCATCGAGATCGAGGGCACTGTCGTCGAGTCTCTTCCGAACGCGATGTTCAGGGTCGAGCTCCAGAACGGCCACCAGGTCCTGGCACACATCAGCGGCAAGATGCGTATGCACTACATTCGCATCCTCCCTGACGACCGGGTCGTGGTGGAGCTGTCTCCGTACGACCTGACGCGTGGTCGGATCGTCTACCGGTACAAGTGAGTTTGGGCGGGTCCAGCACCCGCCCCGGCGGCCGGGAGGGTCGTCGCCGGACAGGTACGTCCTGTCACACTCCCCGGAGCGATCCAGGGGAGAGTCTTCCCGAACGGTACAAGTAGATCTTTCCCTTGCCCGGCTCCGTATGGCGCGGGGCACTGAGCCCGGAGAACTTCACTCAATGAAGGTCAAGCCGAGCGTCAAGAAGATCTGCGACAAGTGCAGGGTGATCCGCCGTCACGGCCGGGTCATGGTCATCTGCGACAACCCGCGCCACAAGCAGCGCCAGGGCTGAAGCAGCACCGTCCCTCCGCGATTCGCAGGACTTCGCGCGACGCGAGCTGAATTGTTCATACGCAGGACCCGGACGCCGAGGCGTCCGACACCCCCGGTTCGGAGGCCGGGGACCCGATTCGTACCTCATACGGCGGTTGGGGACCGGTTCTGTGGAAGACCTCCGACAACCAACTGGAGCCATTGAATGGCACGCGTTTCCGGTGTTGACATCCCGCGCGAAAAGCGCGTAGAGATCGCCCTCACCTACGTGTTCGGCATCGGCCGGACCCTCTCGCAGCAGACGCTCGCTGCCACGGACGTGGACCCGAACACCCGTGTTCGGGATCTCTCCGAGGAGCAGCTCGTCGCGATCCGCGAGTACGTCGACAACAACATCAAGACCGAGGGCGACCTCCGCCGTGAGGTCCAGGCCGACATCCGCCGCAAGGTCGAGATCGGCGCCTACCAGGGTCTGCGCCACCGTCGTGGTCTGCCCGTCCGCGGTCAGCGCACCAGCACCAACGCTCGCACCCGCAAGGGCCCGCGTCGCGCCATCGCCGGCAAGAAGAAGCCGGGCAAGAAGTAGTCCGCAGCGGACTCGCCGTCCAGCGGTCTTCGCTGTAGGACCGACCACCTCCCGTAGGAGTACGACATGCCCCCCAAGGGACGTCAGGGCGCGACCAAGAAGGTGCGCCGCAAGGAAAAGAAGAACGTCGCTCACGGCCACGCGCACATCAAGAGCACGTTCAACAACACGATCGTGTCCATCACGGACCCGACCGGCAACGTGATCTCCTGGGCCTCCGCCGGCCACGTCGGCTTCAAGGGCTCCAGGAAGTCCACGCCGTTCGCCGCGCAGATGGCCGCCGAGTCGGCTGCCCGCCGCGCCCAGGAGCACGGCATGCGCAAGGTCGACGTGTTCGTCAAGGGCCCGGGTTCCGGTCGTGAGACCGCCATCCGCTCCCTCCAGGCGACCGGCCTCGAGGTCGGCTCGATCCAGGACGTCACGCCCACCCCGCACAACGGCTGCCGTCCGCCGAAGCGTCGTCGCGTCTGACGCACCGGTCGCGTCGGCTCGGCTTCCGGCTGGGGGTGTGGGGGTTGTCCCCCACATGTCGCAGCACGGCTGCCGTCCGCCGAAGCGTCGTCGCGTCTGATCTCGCTTCACCGCGACATCGTTTCACCGCTTCACCAGGGTTTCCGGGCGGTACGGCTCTTTCGGGTCGTATCGCCCGTACCCTTGCAGTACTGGTCGGGCGTCAAATAGCGGGCGCCCCTGACTGAAGGATTCACACATGCTGATCGCTCAGCGTCCCTCGTTGACCGAAGAGGTCGTCGACGAGTTCCGCTCCCGGTTCGTCATCGAGCCGCTGGAGCCGGGCTTCGGCTACACCCTCGGCAACTCCCTGCGCCGTACGCTCCTGTCGTCGATCCCCGGTGCCGCGGTCACCAGCATCCGCATCGACGGTGTCCTGCACGAGTTCACCACCGTGCCGGGCGTCAAGGAAGACGTCACCGACCTGATCCTCAACATCAAGCAGCTTGTCGTCTCCTCGGAGCACGACGAGCCGGTCGTGATGTACCTGCGCAAGCAGGGCCCGGGTCTGGTCACCGCCGCCGACATCGCGCCCCCGGCCGGTGTCGAGGTGCACAACCCCGACCTCGTCCTCGCCACGCTCAACGGCAAGGGCAAGCTGGAGATGGAGCTGACCGTCGAGCGCGGTCGCGGCTACGTCTCCGCCGTGCAGAACAAGCAGCTCGGTCAGGAGATCGGGCGCATCCCGGTCGACTCGATCTACTCGCCGGTCCTCAAGGTCACGTACAAGGTCGAGGCCACGCGTGTCGAGCAGCGCACCGACTTCGACAAGCTGATCGTCGACGTCGAGACCAAGCAGGCCATGCGTCCGCGCGACGCCATGGCGTCGGCCGGCAAGACCCTCGTCGAGCTGTTCGGTCTCGCCCGCGAGCTGAACATCGACGCCGAGGGCATCGACATGGGTCCGTCCCCGACGGACGCCGCGCTGGCCGCCGATCTGGCGCTGCCGATCGAGGAGCTCGAGCTCACCGTTCGGTCGTACAACTGCCTCAAGCGTGAGGGCATCCACTCCGTGGGTGAGCTCGTCGCGCGTTCGGAGGCCGACCTGCTCGACATCCGCAACTTCGGTGCGAAGTCGATCGACGAGGTCAAGGCCAAGCTCGCGGGTATGGGGCTGGCGCTGAAGGACTCGCCTCCCGGGTTCGACCCGACCGCCGCCGCCGACGCCTTCGGCGCCGACGACGACGCGGACGCGGGTTTCGTGGAGACCGAGCAGTACTGATTCACCTCCCCCGCGCCCCTTCGGGGTGCGGGGTCTCCGACGGGCGACCGCCCGCTCGGATACTGACCTCGGTACCTGATACGGCCGGGGCAGACACCTAGGAGAAACATCATGCCGAAGCCCACCAAGGGTGCCCGTATGGGCGGCAGCGCCGCGCACGAGAAGCTGCTCCTCGCGAACCTCGCGAAGTCGCTGTTCGAGCACGGCCGGATCACCACCACGGAGTCGAAGGCGCGCAAGCTGCGTCCGTACGCCGAGCGTCTGGTCACCAAGGCGAAGAAGGGCGACCTTCACAACCGCCGTCAGGTGCTCCAGGTGATCACGGACAAGAGCGTCGTCCACACGCTCTTCACCGAGATCGGCCCGCGCTACGAGAACCGTCCCGGTGGCTACACCCGGATCACCAAGATCGGTAACCGCCGTGGCGACAACGCGCCCATGGCCGTCATCGAGCTGGTCGAGGCGCTGACCGTGTCGCAGCAGGCCACCGGCGAGGCCGAGGCCGCGACCAAGCGCGCGGTCAAGGAAGACGCCCTCAAGAAGGACGAGGCCGTCGAGGACGCCAAGCCGGCCGACGAGGCCGCCGAGGCTCCTGCCGAGGAGTCCAAGGAGTCCGAGGAGTCCAAGGACGCCTGAGGCTCCGCCTTGCGGTTGAACGGGTCCGCCCCCTTCGGGGCGGGCCCGTTCCGCGTTCCTGAGAGGATCCAGGAGTGAGTGACGAAGTACAGCCCGGGTTCGTACGGGTGCGGCTGGACCTTTCCTACGACGGGGCCGAGTTCTCCGGCTGGGCCAAGCAGGCCGGCGGGCGCCGGACCGTGCAGGGCGAGATCGAGGACGCGCTGCGGACGGTCACGCGGTCGCGCGAGACGTACGACCTGACCGTGGCGGGGCGGACCGACTCCGGGGTGCACGCGCGGGGTCAGGTCGCCCACGTCGACCTGGAGCGCGAGGTGTGGGCCGAGCATCACGTGAAGCTGCTCAAGCGGCTCGCCGGACGGCTGCCGAGGGACGTACGGGTGTGGGCCCTCAGGGAGGCGCCCAGCGGCTTCAACGCCCGGTTCTCGGCGGTCTGGCGGCGCTACGCCTACCGGGTCACCGACAACCCCGGCGGCGTCGACCCGCTGCTGCGCGGCCACGTCCTGTGGCACGACTGGCCCCTCGACGTGGACGCCATGAACGAGGCCGCCCGCGGACTGCTGGGCGAGCACGACTTCGCCGCCTACTGCAAGAAGCGGGAGGGGGCCACCACCATCCGGACGCTGCAGGAACTGAGCCTGGTGCGTGGCGAGGACGACGGGATCGTCACCGCCACCGTGCGGGCCGACGCCTTCTGCCACAACATGGTGCGCTCCCTCATCGGGGCGTTGCTGTTCGTCGGCGACGGGCACCGCACGCCCGACTGGCCGGCGAAGGTGCTCGCCGCGGGCGTACGGGACTCCGCGGTGCACGTCGTACGGCCGCACGGGCTGACGCTTGAGGAGGTCGGCTACCCGGCCGACGAGCTGCTGGCGGCCCGGAACAAGGAGGCGCGCAACAAGCGGTCGCTGCCGGGAGCCGGCTGCTGCTGACGGTACCGACGGGCGGGTACCGGCACCGGCGAGCGGGCGCCGGTGTCGGCGGCGGCGTCAGCCCTGTGCCTCCGCCGCCGCCGACGCCTGGGCCTCGCCGCGGCGGCGGATCTGCCGGAAGGCGAACTCGGCCAGGTCGTCACCGGCCCGGAACACGCCGGTGGACTTCTCCGTGACGTCCTTGGCGCCCGCGAAGCCGGCCACGGTGAAGTAGGCGTAGCGGCCGTAGGAGTTGGTGGTGGAGCGGCAGACGGCGCCGGTGCAGAAGGACTTGACGCCGCCGCCGGACAGGGAGCGCACGATGCTCTTCTTGTCGGCCTGCTTCTTGGCCTTGGTGGCCTGCGCCTCGGTGTCGAAGACGGCCACGCCGACCGTCACGGAGGTGTCGCCCTTGGTGTAGGTGACGCGGATCAGCCGGGTGCAGTCATTGGCGTCGAGGACCTTCGGCAGGGTGCCCTGGGCGGCGGAGCCGCAGGTGCGGGTGTCGGCCGTCGGGCCCTTCTTGTAGACCGTCTCGCCCATGGTGAGCTGGGTGCCGGGGAAGAGCAGGTCCGGGCTGAGCGGGGCCTTGTCCTTCTTGGCGCTGGAGACGAAGTCCTTCGGGTCCAGCGGCGGCGGGGCGCTGGTCGGCGCGAAGGACGGCTCGGTCGCCGTCGAGCTGGGTATCTCCGCCGTCGTGGGGAGCTGCGAGGTACCGCCGCCGGATGCCTGGTCGGAGCCGTTCGCCGAGACCACCGCCACGGCGACGGCACCGGCTATCGCCACGGTGGCCAGCGCGCCGCCGCCGATGAAGAACAGCCGGCGCCGCTTGGCACGGGCCTCGGAGGCCTCGGCGAGAGCCGCCCAGTCCGGGGTGTTGTCGCTGTCACCACTGTTCCAGGGCTGCTGCGGCTGTTGCGGCGGCTGCGCCTGTGGCTGCTGCGATTGCGGTTTCCAGGGATCCCACTGTGACTGAGGTCCCCCCTGCCCAAAGCTCATGGGCCGCATCTTAGACGGGCCGAGAGGCGTGCTGGTGCGCGTCCCCGGGCCCCGCAGGGCCTAGCGTTCCGTTCATGCGGACGGGCAAAAGCGACATCTCGGGGTGGTTGGTGCGACCGGCGCGAGGGCACCTGTGGGCGGTGCTCGTGACGGTGCTGGCGGCGTCCGCCGCACACGCGGCGAGGGTGACCTCGGACGGAGGGATGGACAACGCGATCGTCGTGCGGGCCGCCCGCACCTGGCTGGCCGGTGGCTCCCCCTACGACGATCCGCACTTCCTCTATCTCCCGAGCGCGGTCCTGGCCGCCGTTCCGCAGGCGCTGCTGCCCGGGGCCGTGCTGCGCGTACTGGTGCCGTGCGCGGTGACGGTCCTGCTGACGCTGGCCTGGGCGTGTGCGCTGCGGCTGCACCGCGTGCCGCTCGGCAGCCGGCTCGCGGCCCTCGGGCTGACGGGGCTCGCGCTGGGCTTCGCGCCGTTCGGGCACCTCGTGCGCCTCGGCAACTGGACGGTGACGGCGACGGTGGCGCTTCCGCTGGCCCTGCTGCTGGCGAGCCGGGGACGGTGGACGGCGGCGGGCGCGGTGATCGGCGCGGCCGTGGCGCTCAAGCCGCTGCTCGCGCCGGTCGTCCTGCTGTTCCTGTTCGCCGGGCGGTGGCGGGCGCTGGCGGCGGCCGTCCTGGTGCCTGCGCTGGCCTCCGCCGCGGCGGCGCTGACGATGCCCGACCCGGCCGGCTTCTTCACCCGCACCCTGCCCTTCCTGCTGCACGGCGACGACGGTTTCGTCCGGCTCTACGAGGCGTCCCCGGCGGCCGTACTGCCCCGGCTCGGCGTGCCGCCGGCGCTCGCGCAGGGGCTCGCGGTGGCGGCGGCCTGCGCCGGGGTGCTCTGCGCGTACCGGCGCTGGCGCCGCGCCGATCCCGGCCCGCTGCGGCTCGCGGAGACCGGCGCGGGTCTGATGCTCTCGGCGTTCCTCGTCTCCCGGCCGTCCTACGACCACTACCTCCTGGTCGCCCTGCCGCTGCTGCTCGCCGGGCTGCCGTACGCCGGGTCGGTGGCCCGCGGGGCGTGGTTCTGGATCGCCCTGGTGCCCCAGGTACCGGGGCTGACCTGGCCCTGGCTGGAGTCGGAGCGGCGGCGGGCCTTCCGGGACGCCTTCACCCTGTGCGTGCTGGCGGCGACGGTCGCCCGGCAGGCGTGGAACGGCACGGCGGCCGCCGACGATCATGTGGGCGCCGCGCACGCACGGGAGGCGGCGCCGGAACCCGCGCGGGCCCCGGCGACCCCGTTTTGACCAGGCTGCCGGACCCCGGGTATTCTGCACAGTCGTATGTGTATTGGCTTGCTCATTCTCACGTGAGGGGCCCTTACACCGGTCTACCGGGACCGATGACCAGCGACCTGCACGCGGTATGCGTCACCGCGGTGCGGTCAGGGCTGTCGTGATCGTCTTCGGTGACCATGTCAGGACCACTCACTGAAGAAGCGAAGGCTACGAACCGTGCGTACGTACAGCCCCAAGCCCGGCGATGTGACGCGTCAGTGGCACGTCATCGACGCCCAGGACGTCGTCCTGGGTCGTCTGGCCACCACTGCGGCCTCCATCCTGCGCGGCAAGCACAAGCCGATCTACGCGCCCCACGTCGACACCGGTGACTTCGTCATCATCATCAACGCCGACAAGGTGCACCTCTCCGGCAACAAGCGGACCCAGAAGATGGCGTACCGCCACTCCGGATACCCGGGCGGTCTGCGCTCCGTGCGCTACGACGAGCTCCTGGACAAGAACCCGGAGAAGGCGGTCGAAAAGGCCATCAAGGGCATGCTCCCGAAGAACTCCCTGGGCCGTCAGATGCTCTCGAAGCTGAAGGTCTACAAGGGTGACCAGCACCCGCACGGCGCGCAGCAGCCGCAGCCGTTCGAGATCACCCAGGTCGCGCAGTAGTTCCGGCCACCCTTTAAGACTGAAGAGAATCTGAGGAGCATCGTGGCCGAGACCACTCCCGAGACCACCCTTGAGCAGCCGCTCGAAGAGGTCGACATCGACAGCTACACCACCGAGTCCGAGGTGCCCGTCGAGGGCGAGTACACCTCGGAGTCCATGGCCTCCGCGTTCGGCGAGCCGCAGCCGGCCGCCGGCCTGGGCCGTCGCAAGAACGCCATCGCCCGCGTCCGGATCGTCCCGGGCACCGGCAAGTGGAAGGTCAACGGGCGCACGCTCGAGGACTACTTCCCTAACAAGGTGCACCAGCAGGAAGTCAACGAGCCCTTCAAGGTGCTCGAGCTCGACAACCGCTACGACGTCATCGCCCGCATCTCGGGCGGCGGCGTCTCCGGTCAGGCCGGTGCGCTCCGTCTCGGTGTCGCCCGCGCGCTGAACGAGGCCGACGTCGAGAACAACCGCGGCGCCCTCAAGAAGGCCGGTTACCTCAAGCGTGACGACCGTGCGGTCGAGCGCAAGAAGGCCGGTCTGAAGAAGGCCCGCAAGGCTCCGCAGTACAGCAAGCGCTAAGTCGTACCCGCTGGTTCCGGCTGGTACCGGCTGTACTCCGAACGCCCCGGCGGCACGCCACTGTGCTGCCGGGGCGTTCGTTTATCCCCGTCGTTGGGCGTATAACAGCACAAGACGTTCAAGCGCTGAGAAGCTCAAAGGCTCAAAGGCTTGTGTGATCGGATGGCGTGAGCCGTGGCGTGGGCCGCACCGGCAGCCGCTTCAAGGAATTGACGTTTCCTCAGGAGGACAAGTGGGACGACTCTTCGGCACGGACGGCGTGCGCGGTGTCGCCAACGCGGATCTGACGGCCGAGCTGGCGCTGGGCCTCTCCGTCGCCGCGGCGCACGTACTGGCCGAGGCGGGCACCTTCGCAGGGCACCGGGCGACCGCGGTGGTCGGCCGAGACCCGCGCGCCTCCGGGGAGTTCCTGGAGGCCGCCGTGGTCGCGGGCCTGGCCAGCGCCGGCGTGGACGTGCTGCGGGTCGGCGTGCTGCCGACGCCCGCGGTGGCCCACCTCACCGGCGCGCTCGGCGCCGACCTCGGCGTGATGCTCTCCGCGAGCCACAACGCCATGCCGGACAACGGCATCAAGTTCTTCGCCCGCGGCGGCCACAAGCTCGCCGACGAGCTGGAGGACCGCATCGAGTCCGTCTACGCCGAACACCGCGCCGACGCCCCCTGGGACCGCCCGACCGGCGCCGGCGTCGGTCGCGTCCGGGACTACGACCAGGGGCTCGACCAGTACGTCGCCCACCTCGTCGGCGTCCTCCCGAACCGTCTCGACGGACTGACGATCGTCCTCGACGAGGCGCACGGCGCGGCCTCCCGGGTCTCGCCGGAGGCGTTCGCGCGGGCCGGCGCCGAACTGATCACCATCGGTGCGGTCCCGGACGGCCTCAACATCAACGACGGCTGCGGCTCCACGCACCTCGACCTGCTCAAGGCCGCCGTCATCGAGCACGGCGCCGACCTCGGCATCGCCCACGACGGCGACGCCGACCGCTGCCTGGCCGTGGACCACACCGGCGCGGAGGTGGACGGCGACCAGATCCTCGCCGTGCTCGCGCTGGCGATGCGGGAGCGCGAGGCGCTGCGGTCCGACACCGTCGTGGCGACCGTCATGTCCAACCTGGGCTTCAAGCTCGCCATGGAGCGCGAGGGCATCCGCTTCGTGCAGACCGGCGTCGGCGACCGGTACGTGCTGGAGGAGATGAAGGAGCACGGCTACGCCCTCGGCGGCGAGCAGTCCGGCCACGTCATCATCCTCGACCACGCCACCACCGGCGACGGCACGCTGACCGGCCTGATGCTGGCGGCCCGGGTCGCGCAGACCGGCCGTACGCTGCGGGACCTCGCGTCCGTGATGGACCGGCTGCCGCAGGTGCTGGTCAATGTGCCGGACGTGGACAAGTCCCGGGTGACGACCTCTGCCGAGCTGGCCGCGGCGGTGTCCGAGGCCGAGCGTGAGCTGGGGAGCACCGGGCGGGTGCTGTTGCGTCCCTCCGGGACCGAGCCTCTTGTGCGGGTGATGGTGGAGGCCGCGGACATCGAGCAGGCTCGGGCTGTGGCGGGGCGGTTGGCCGACGTCGTGAAGTCTGCGCTGGGGTAGTTCTGCGGGGCCGGGTTCGGGGTGGGGGGTTCTGTGCGTTGCGGGGTGCGGCGCCGTCGTGGCTTGTCGCGCCCGCGCGGCGGAGCCGCACATCAGCAGAGCCCCGGGTCCCTAGGTGGGTTTACTCATCCGGCCTCGCTGAGTTGCCCACAACGCCTTCTGAGCGAGCAGCGTGAGTGTTCCGGCCACGACGATGCCCGCCAGGTTGAGCAGGAGCTGTTCGCTGGAGCCGACCGTCTGGTTGGTGTCGCCGAAGCTCAGGGCGACGGCCGCGTTGGCGGCCGCCGGGACCGTGGTGACGGAGATGGCGACCCCCACCAGGGCGCCGGACTTCGCCGAGGTCAGCGAGAGCGTACCCGCGATGCCGGCGAGGATCGCCACCACGAAGGAGAAGGCGTCGGGGGCGTAGACGAAGCCGGTGTTGGGCCGGTCGCCCTCCAGTTTGCCCTCGCTGAACTGGTCGAACGCGGTCATGACCCAGCTAAAGCCCACCGTCACCGCCATCGCCACCGCGAAGCCCACCAGCAGGGCGGTCAGTGAACGCAGCGCCAGCCGCGGGGCCCGCTGGACGATCGCCGTGCAGATCCCGGCGAGGGGGCCGAACTCCGGTCCGACCGCCATCGCGCCCACGATCAGGATCGCGTTGTCGAGGACGACACCGCAGGCCGCGATCATCGTGGCGAGCGTGAGGAAGGCGACGTAGGTGATGGAGAGGGTCGACTCCTCGTGCGTCGCCTCCTCCAACTGCTCCCACAGCACCGCGTCGGCGGCCTCGCCCGGCGCGTCCCGCTCCGCCTTGTCGGCGCGCTCGGACAGCGACAGGTCGATGTTCTCGGCGGTGATGGCGCCGTAGCTGTCGAGGCCCAACGCCCGCAGGCCGTTGATGAGTTCGTCACCGGCCTCGCGGGCCACGTCGCACATGACGACGTCGCCCTCGGGATCGCGGGCCACGCCCGGCAGCACGACGAGGTGGGTGGTGCCGACCGTACGGTCGATCAGGTGGACCACTTCGTCGGTGCGGTCGGCCGGGGTGATCACGCGCAACTGCAGCATCCGCTATTTCTACCGTCGACCGCGGCCCCCGTCACAACTTGCGCCACCTACAGCTTGCGCAGGCTCAGGCGCTGCACCTTGTGATCGGGGCCCTTGCGCAGCACCAGGGTGGCCCGGCCCCGGGTGGGGGCCACGTTCTCCACCAGGTTGGCCTTGTTGATGGTGCGCCAGGTGGTGCGGGCGTAGTCGAGGGCCTCCTCCTCCGAGACCTGCGTGTACTTGCGGAAGTACGAGGACGCGTTCTGGAAGGCGGTCTCGCGCAGCTTCTTGAAACGGTTGAGGTACCAGCGCTCGATGTCCTCGGTACGGGCGTCGACGTACACGCTGAAGTCGAAGTAGTCGGCGAGTCCGACCCTGGTGCGGCCGTCCTTGCCGGGCAGCGCGGGCTGGAGCACGTTGAGGCCCTCGACGATCAGGATGTCGGGGCGGCGGACGACGAGTTTCTGGTCCGGGACGATGTCGTAGATGAGGTGGGAGTAGACGGGAGCGGTGACTTCCGCCTTGCCCGCCTTGATGTCGGCGACGAAGCGGGTCAGGGCCCGGCGGTCGTACGACTCGGGGAAACCCTTCCGCGACATCAGGCCCCGTGCCTCCAGTTCCCGCGTCGGCAGCAGGAAGCCGTCGGTCGTGACCAGTTCGACGCGCGGGTGCTCGGGCCAGCGGGAGAGCAGCGCCTGGAGCAGGCGGGCGACGGTGGACTTGCCGACCGCGACCGAGCCGGCGACCCCTATGACGAAGGGGGTGCCGGACTGGGTGCCCTGCTCGCCGAGGAAGGTGTTCAGCGCGCCGCGCAGGCCGTCGGTGGCGCCGACGTAGAGGTTGAGGAGCCGGGAGAGCGGGAGGTAGATGTCCCGCACCTCGTCGAGGTCGATGACGTCGCCGAGGCCGCGCAGCTTCTCGACCTCCTCGGCGGTCAGCGGCAGCGGCGTCTTGTGGCGCAGCGCGCTCCACTCGGGGCGGGTGAGGTCGACGTAGGGAGTCGCCTCCGGCCGGGACCGGTGGGCGCTCCGGGGAATCGAGGGGACCGGAGAGATCACAGTCCATTGTTAACGGAGTTTGAACGGGGCGGCAGGTGGGCTGCGTCACGCCGGCCGGTCCGCCGCGGCCGACGGCTCCGGCGAGGTCACGGTCGGGTCTCGGGTGGCCTGTTATCGATCGCACGTGCGATTGCCGTAGGTATGGTGCGAGCAAAGTCGACCGGAGCCCGACGTCGGTGCCGACGTGACCCGACAGACTCCGACACGACCCGAAGCACGCGATCCCGGCGCGATCCCAACGCGATCCTGACGTGATCCGACGCGATCCCGATGTCACACCGGTGCGACACCGATGTGACCCTGACGAAAGAGTGCAACGTGAGTTCGACCGCTGTCCGCCGTACCGCCCTCGCGGCCTCCGCCGCCGCCCTGGCCCTGCTTGCCACCGCCTGTGGCGGATCGTCCGACGACGACAGCGCGGCCGGTGACGACAAGGCCAAGGCGGACCAGTCGGCCCCCGCGGGCGACGCGGACCAGTCCGCCCCGGCGGGCAAGGCGCTGACCGCCGCCGAGTTGGAGAAGGTCGCCCTCGCCCAGGCCGACGTCAAGAACGGCGAGGTCACCACCGAGCTGCCGGCGGAGGACAAGGTCGCGAAGGACCAGATCTCGACGGACGACGAGACCTGCCTGCCGCTCGTTCACGTCCAGGCCGCGGTGGCCCAGGGCGAGTCGGCGGCGGACGTGCAGCGTTCCTGGTCGGGCCAGTCGGAGGCGCCCTCCGAGAGCAAGGGCCCGGACGGCCAGGACATGACGACCGTCGACGTGAACCAGATCATGCTGAACGTCGCCTCCTACGAGGACGGCGGCGCCGAGCAGGCGCTGGCGGCGCTCAACACGGCCGCCGAGAAGTGCGCGGGCGGCTTCGACGCCACCGTGGGCAGCGACAAGATGCGGGTCACCAAGGTGAGCGAGACGGACGCCCCCAAGGGCGGCGACGAGGGGCTCGCCGTCGACCTCGGTGTCGCCACCGGCAAGGACAGCAGCGGTCTCATGAAGATCGTCGTGGTCCGCAAGGGATCCACGCTCGCCACCTTCAGTGTCGTCAACCTCTCCTCCGTGATGACCGGCGCGGACTTCGAGGTCCCCACGGAGGTCATCGACGCACAGGTCGCCAAGCTGGGCTGACGCACCGGTACCCGCGGACGGCGTTCGCGCCCCGGCGGAAATTTCCGATTTCGGGCACGTGAAGCCCGCTTCGTGTCCGCTCCGTGGCCGATTCTGCTCGTAGGCTGCCGCTTATGTGCGGAATCGTGGGATACGTAGGGTCTCAGTCGGCGCTCGATGTCGTGATGGCCGGACTGAAGCGGCTCGAATACCGGGGATACGACTCGGCGGGCGTCGCCGTCCTCGCGGACGGCGGCCTCGCCACCGTCAAACGCGCCGGCAAGCTCGTCAACCTCGACAAGGAACTGTCCGAACACCCGCTGCCGTCCGCCGCGACCGGCATCGGCCACACCCGGTGGGCCACCCACGGCGGGCCCACCGACGCCAACGCCCACCCGCACCTCGACAACGCGGGCCGGGTGGCCGTGGTCCACAACGGCATCATCGAGAACTTCGCGCGGCTGCGGGCGGAGCTGGAGGAGCGCGGCCACGAGCTGGTCTCGGAGACCGACACCGAGGCCGTCGCCCACCTGCTCGCCGAGGAGTTCTCCGCCTGTGCCGACCTCGCCGAGGCGATGCGGCTGGTGTGCCGGCGGCTGGAGGGCGCGTTCACGCTGGTCGCGGTGCACACGGACGCGCCGGACGTGGTGGTGGGCGCCCGCCGCAACTCGCCGCTCGTGGTGGGCGTGGGGGAGGGGGAGTACTTCCTCGCCTCGGACGTGGCGGCCTTCATCGCCCACACCCGGGACGCCGTCGAGCTGGGCCAGGACCAGGTCGTCGAACTGCGCCGGGACGGCGTGCGGGTCACCGGCTTCGACGGCACCCCGGCGGACGTCCGCTCCTACCACGTCGACTGGGACGCCTCGGCCGCCGAGAAGGCCGGCTACGCCTCCTTCATGCTCAAGGAGATCGCCGAGCAGCCGAAGGCCGTCGCCGACACCCTCCTCGGCCGCATCGACGGCTCCGGCACGCTGAGCCTGGACGAGGTGCGCATCCCGCCGGGGGTACTCCGGGAGGTCGACAAGGTCGTCGTCGTCGCCTGCGGTACGGCCTTCCACGCCGGGCTGATCGCCAAGTACGCCATCGAGCACTGGACGCGGATCCCCTGCGAGGTGGAGCTGGCCAGCGAGTTCCGCTACCGCGACCCCATCCTCGACCAGCAGACCCTGGTCGTCGCGATCTCCCAGTCCGGCGAGACCATGGACACCCTCATGGCGCTGCGCCACGCCCGCGAACAGGGCGCCAGGGTGCTGGCCATCTGCAACACCAACGGCTCGACGATCCCCCGCGAGTCCGACGCGGTGCTCTACACGCACGCGGGCCCCGAGGTCGCCGTCGCCTCCACCAAGGCCTTCCTCACCCAACTGGTGGCCTGCTACCTGGTCGCCCTGTACCTGGGCCAGGTCCGCGGCACCAAGTACGGCGACGAGATCCGCGACGTCGTCCGCGACCTCTCCCGGATCTCCGGCGCCGTCGAACAGGTCCTCGGGACCATGGAGCCGGTACGCGAACTCGCCCGCTCCCTCGCCCACAAGAACACGGTGCTGTTCCTGGGCCGGCACGTCGGCCACCCCGTCGCCCTCGAAGGCGCCCTCAAGCTCAAGGAATTGGCGTACATGCACGCCGAGGGCTTCGCGGCGGGCGAGCTGAAACACGGGCCCATCGCGCTGATCGAGGATGACCTGCCGGTCGTCGTGGTCGTCCCGTCCCCGCGCGGCCGCTCGGTCCTCCACGACAAGATCGTGTCCAACATCCAGGAGATCCGGGCCCGCGGCGCCCGCACCATCGTCATCGCCGAGGAGGGCGACGAGGCGGTCGTCCCCTACGCCGACCACCTCGTCCGCATCCCGGTCACCCCGACGCTGCTCCAACCGCTCGTCGCGACGGTGCCGTTGCAGGTCTTCGCCTGTGAACTGGCGACGGCACGGGGCAACGAGGTGGATCAGCCGCGCAACCTGGCGAAGTCGGTGACGGTGGAGTGAGCGGGCTTCAGGGCGTCGACGAAGGTGGCGAATGTGGTGGGCGGGAAGGCGAGGGCGGCCGTCGCCGGGGTCTTGGAGTCACGTACGGCGACGAGTGTGGGGGAGTTTGCTATCTCCACGCAGGAATTGCCGTCGCCGGGACCTGAGTAGGACGACTTCCGCCAGTTGCCGGGGGTGCCCATGCGTCCCTCACCGCTCCTTCGTCAACCTGTGGATGAAGTCGCGCGACTTGTCGGGGTCGAGCGACGCACTCTCCACCTTACGGAAGAGCGTTCGAAATGCGCGGAGTTGGTCCTCGCCGTCGATGAAGGCCGTGCCGTGCGGTGCGTCGCGCGCGACGGTGTCCAGTTTCGGCACGGTGCCTCCCGCATACACCATCGCGCTCGCGGCACCGGCGAACCCCTCCAGGTCAAGAGAAATGACCCGTACGGTGACGTTGCCCGCATCCGTCAGTTGCAGAAGATGGTCGAGCTGTGCTCGTGAGGCCGCACGGTCGCTGACCATGATGCGAAGGGCGGCCTCGTGGATGATCGCCTCGTACGGGGTGGCCTGAAGGCTCTGCTTCCTGCGCATACGGTGCCGAACGCGCAGGTCCAGTTCCTTGGGTGGTAGCTCGGGAACGCGGTAGGAGAACACGGCGCGTGCGTAGTCCTCGGTCTGGAGAGGGCCGGGGATGAACAGGAACCCCACCTCCCGCAAGAAGGTGGCGTGCTGTTCCAGTTCGGCGAGGTCGAGAAACGGTGTGGGCAGTAGCCAGCGGTACTCCTCCCACCAACCGCGCGTCCGATCGGTCGCCAATTTGACCAAGGCGTCGATGAATTCCCCGTCCGTGCACCTGTAGTGGCCGGCGAGGCGGCGCAGGCGTGCTTCGCTCACCCCTGCCAGGGCGGATTCGATCTGGCTGATCTGCACGGAGCTGACCCCGAGCAACTCTCCCGCCTCACGGGCCTTGAGGCCTGTGGCGTCACGAAGCCTGCGCAGTTCCGTACCCAGTCGCTTCTGGCGTTCTGTTGGTTCGCGCCTCAGCGGCATCGACGGCTCCTCGGTTCAACGTGCCTCGTTCGGGGGCAGATTTGAACACTCTGCGGAATCCCGGGGCGCCGGAAGCGCACCGCTCCGTCCTGCCAGGACGCGCGCGGCATTGCCACCGACCCCCGCACTCAACCACTCACCACCGAGCAGGAGCTGCCGCATGCCCGAAACCGACCCGTGGGAGTACTCCCTCTACATCCCGAACGACGTCCGAGCCG
>NZ_JAGMUO010000045.1:33512-95170 GCF_019049325.1 Streptomyces sp. AC512_CC834
ATGGGACGCGGACCCGTCCCCGCCCGAGCCGCCGCTCCCGTTCGACCGGGGGCTGGACGCCGAGGAGGGACGGGGGCTGGCCCTGGTGTGGGCCTGCGCCGACGTATGGGGCTGGCAGCCGCTGGCCAGGGAGGGCAACCGCGGCAAATACATCTGGTGCGAACTCGGCTCTTCGGGGTCGGCGGCGTGAACGTTTCGTCGCCGCTCGAAAGGGTGAACGTACCGCGATCACCCGACAATCCGGTCCTACTCCAGAAATAGATTGCGCGCATGGTCACATCCACCCACGAGACCTCGCACCGGATCTTCCAGGATCATCCGGAGGTTCTCGCACCCATCTTCGAGGCGTTGGGTCTTCCGCCGCCCGCCAAGGCGGACATCGTGCCGCTGACCCCCGACGCCACGGAGCTGAAGCCGCTGGAGCGCCGTGTGGACACGGTGCTGCGGGTCGAACCGTCGGAGGGGGAGCCCTTTCTCCTCGCCGTCGAGGCCCAGACCCGTAAGGCGCCTGACAAGGGCGTCAACTGGGCGTATTACGTCGCCTACTGTGCGACACGATGTCGCTCGATTTGAGTAAGTGAGGCCGCGTGAAGGGTAGTTGATGCGGCCGAACTTCTGGTCTGTACTCGGACCGGTCCCCGCGCTCACATGCGTCGCTGGTAACGGCGGGGTGTGAAGCTGAACGTTCAAGCCCAAGGGTGCCCTGGCCATCGGGGAACTACAGGTGAGGGGAAGGCTGGACGGACGAACGCAAGTGAACCCCTGATGATGCCTCGTGAACGTAAGGCCGTGCGATGGCATGCGTGCGATGGTCACAGGATCTGGGCGTAGAGAAGCGTCAAGCGAACTCTGGGGAGGTATGCCCAGAGTGCGAGTACCGCTGATCCCGGGGTAAAGGGGGCGTCCACCCCAGCCGTATCTCAGTGGAGTGGAACGTGGAAACCCCGTCGAGGTCCGGGTGAATCCCCGGTAGGCCGACCGCGAGGAAGGCTCAAGTCCCCGGCGGGAACAGGATGATCCAAAAAGCAAATGCCGGCAAGCCGAAAGGTGAGAGGAAAACCGGGCGGGCCTTCACCCGTTTCGGCATAACTCGCCGAATACGGGCCCAGGTGGCTCGACCCGAAAGGGAGCCCACGTGGATCAGGTGAGCCTTTGATGAACCCTGGACAAGACCACTGGAACCGAAGGATAAGTTGGACGCCAATGGCAGACTTCACGGGATCGGCTCCGGCTGGATCTCCTAACGCCTTGGTGAACGGACCGGAGGGCGTACGCTTTCATGACTGGCACAGCATCGACTGGGCCTCGTGCGAGGAGAACGTACGGCGGTTACGGCAGAGGATCTTCAAGGCGACGCGGGAAGAGGACTGGAAGAAGGTCCGAAACCTGCAGAAGCTCATGCTGCGGAATCTTAGTAACACGCTGGTGAGCGTGAAGCGGGTGACGCAGCAGAGCAGCGGCCGCAAGACGGCTGGTATTGACGGGGAGCGAGCCCTCACGCCGAAAGCGAGAGGGAAATTGGCGGCAGAGATCCATCAGTCGTCCAGCCCCTGGAAGGCCAGACCGGTCAGGCGGGTGTTCATCCCGAAGAGCAATGGAAAGCAGCGTCCACTGGGAATCCCGGTCATCCGGGACCGGATCCTTCAGTCCCGCGTGAAGAATGCGCTGGAACCAGAGTGGGAAGCGCGGTTCGAACCAAGGTCGTACGGGTTTCGGCCCGGCCGAAGCTGTCAGGACGCCATCGGAGCGATCTACGTGACCGCGCGGGGGAAGTCCCCCCAGCGGCTGTGGGTCCTGGATGCCGACCTGTCAGCAGCGTTCGATCGCATCGATCACCGTCATCTGATGTCCTCGCTCGGACAGTTCCCCGCCAGGGACCTGATCGAGGGATGGCTGAGGGCAGGCGTGATCGACAGGGGGAGGATCGCACCGACCGACGAGGGAACACCTCAAGGCGGAGTGATCAGCCCCGTACTGCTGAACATCGCCCTGCACGGGATGGAACAGGCCGCGGGGTGCCGGTATGTGCAGCACGTGACCCGTGGGTTGCGTGCCGCGCCGGGCACTCCGGTGCTGGTGAGATACGCCGACGACTTCGTCGTGCTGGGGCACAGCGAAGCCGAAGTGCGTCAGGCCAGGCAGCGGCTGGAGAAATGGCTGGAACCGAGAGGCCTGCGCTTCAACGAGGAGAAGACACAGATCGTGCACCTCGCGAAGGGCTTCGACTTCCTCAGTTTCACCATCCGGCGGATACGCGGCAGCCTGATCATCAAGCCGAGCGCTACGGCCTGCGCGAGGCTCCGGGAACGGATGCGGACGGAAGTGAGGGCTCTGCACGGGGCCAACGTGGAAGCCGTCCTGCACAAGCTCGTCCCGATCGTTCGTGGATGGGCCGCCTACTACCGGGGAGTGGCGTCCAGCGAGACATTCACGTCGCTGGACCACTACATGTGGCGGTTGACCTGGAAATGGGCCAGACGTCGCCATCCGGAGAAGTCGAGGTATTGGGTTGCGGCCCGTTACTTCGGCAGATTCCATCCGTCCAGAGAAGACAGATGGGTGTTTGGCAACCGCGACAGCGGCGCCTTCCTCCCGAGGTTCTCCTGGACGAAAATCATCCGACGGCACATGGTCAAGGAGGCGGCATCACCGGATGATCCCGCTCTCCAGGACTACTGGCGGGAACGCCGACGCAAGAAGGCGGCCCCGCCCATGGACAGAATGAGTCTCGTCCTGGCAGTCAGACAGAAGGGTCTCTGCCCGCTCTGTCGGCAACCGCTCATCGCCGGAGCCGAGTACGAACCGGACAGCCCACGAGAGTGGATCGACTGGTTCGCGGCATCGAAGAAGTTGCTCCATAAGCACCACTTCACCTACCGGCGAAACGGTGGAACGGATGAAAGGAAGAACCTCCGCCTCGTGCACTCCGAATGCCATCGGCAGCATCACGCTGGAGATGGCAAACGGACCGAATGAACTGCAGGCCCACGAAGCCCTGGTGGCTTGCTTGAGCCGGATGCGGTGAAAGTCGCACGTCCGGTTCTGAGGGGGCCGGGACCCAGCAATGGGTCCCGGCTACCCGACTGCGGGCGAAGTTCGACCTGCCGGTGCTGCTCGTGGCCGTGTGCCGCAGCAGGGCCACGGCAAGCTGGGCCGCGGGCCCCTTCGAGTGCAAGGTCGGGCCCTGGTCGAGCCAGGTCACCCGCCCCTTCGTGCTCGGCCCGGACAGTGTTTCGGAGATCACCGACGAAACGCTGGTGGCACAGGAGCCGGCGCTGGCGACGTTCTCCGCGATCGTGCACAGCGAGAGCCGGGGAATCGACGCCATACTGAAACTACTTGCCCGCGGAATGCGCTCGTTCGACGTGGCCACGGCCAAGTACTGGTCGGAAATGCTGGAAGTGGGCTTGGAGAACACTCCGGCCCGAGACAGGTGGAGGGAGCTGGAAAAGATGGTCATTTCTTACTTCCCGGGTCGTGGGACGGTCTTCGAGGAGGCGTACTACGACGGGGAGGCCAAGGGCATGGCCAAGGGCATGGCCAAAGCGGTGTTGCGGGTTCTTGAGAATCGTGGCCTCGCTGTCCCCGACGACGTACGCGCCCGCGTCAGTGACTGCACGGATCTTGCCCAACTCGACGACTGGCTCGACCGGGCCGGAACGGTCGAGCAGGCGGAAGAGCTGTTCGCGGGGATGCCGGACGAGGCACAGGAAGTGCCGAACCCGGAGTGAGTCACCGTTCCGTGGGCTGAAGCACGGCGACGAGCCGGAAGCGCTCCAGTACCGCCGGCGTCGAGTCGTCCACGGTGAAGTCCGGGTCTCCCAGCGCCGCGCGCATCTCCTCGCCGTGCCAGAAGTGCTCGTGGCCCGCACGCCACTCGGCCACGCTCGTGTACCCCTCGCCCTCGTCGACCGCGTGGGCGAGGTCCACCTGGCCGACGGGGACCACGCGTACGTCCGTCACTTCGATGACCGCGACCGGGAGGTCCCCGGAGTCGACGACCACCTCGCGGCTCCCGACCTCCGGCAGCGGTTCGTCCTCGAGCGCGTAGTCGGCGACCAGGCCGGTCGTGGAGGTTTTCGAACCGTCGAGGATCGCCGCGACGAGCTGGTCGCGCAGGGGGCCGGGGAAGGCGAACTCGGCCCTGGGGAGCGAGTCGAGGTCTGTGGGGGTCGGGTTCGCGTCGGGGGCCATGCCGCCACACTACTGGCGTGGTGCAGCCGGTATGCGGGGGCGAGGGCCCGGATTGGACACTTTGTCCCGGCAACACGCCGACCTGAGCGTCGTTTTGGCGGGACGAACTGTCCAATCGTCCCGTGCACACGCGGCGCCGGGCGTCGAGCACGTCAGTCCCCCCGCACGTTCCGCCACGCCCGGGGGATCGCCCCCGCCACGTCATGCGCACCCGCCGGTGCCCCCTCCGACGCGAACCGGCCCGCCAGACCGTGGAGGTACGCCGCCGCGCTCCCCGCGTCCAGCGCCGGCAGACCCGTTGCGAGCAGGGAGCCCGCGAGGCCGGACAGCACGTCTCCGCTTCCGGCCGTGGCCAGCCATGACGTGCCCGTCGCGTTGACCCGGACCGGGCCCCCGTCCGGCGCGGCCACCAGCGTCGTCGAGCCCTTCAGCAGCACCGTCGCCCCGTACCGCGCCGACAGTTCGCGCACCGAGGTCAGCCGCGCGCCCTCGACCTCCTCCCGGCTCACCCCGAGCAGCGCCGCCGCCTCCCCGGCGTGCGGGGTCATCAGCGTCGGTGCCGTGCGCGCCCGTACCGCGTCCGCGTCGGCCAGCCGCAGGCCGTCCGCGTCGATCAGTACCGGCACCTCCGTCGCCAGCACCTCCGCCACCGTCGCCGCGTCGTCACCGGCCCCCGGTCCGACGACCCAGGCCTGTACCCGCCCCGCCCGCTTCGGCCCCTGGTCGGACACCAGCGTCTCCGGGAAGCGGGCGATCACCGCGTCCCCGGCCGGACCGACGTACCGCACCGCCCCGGCCCCGCCCCGCAGCGCGCCCGCGACGGCGAGTACGGCCGCGCCCGGGTAGCGGGCCGACCCGGCGGCGATGCCCACGACTCCGCGCCGGTACTTGTCGCTCTCGGCCGCCGGAACCGGCAGCAGGCGTGCCACGTCCGCGTGCTGCAAGGCCTCCAGTTCGGCCGCCTCGGCCGGCAGGGGCAGGCCGATGTCCACCAGGCGCACCGCACCGGTGTACTCCCGCGCCGGATCGATCAGCAGCCCCGGCTTGTGCGTCCCGAACGTCACTGTCAGGTCGGCCCGCACCACGTCCCCCCGCACCTGCCCGGTGTCCGCGTCGACCCCGCTCGGCAGGTCGACGGCGACGACGGTCGCCCGTGAGCGCGCGGCCGCGTCCGCCAGCGGCACCGCCTCCGCTCGCAGGCCGCCCCTGCCGCCGATCCCGACGACGCCGTCGAGGACCAGATCGGCCCGCGCGATCACCTCCTCCACAGCCGCCCCGGCGACGCGCCCACCCGCCCGCCGCAGCGCCGCCAGGCCTCCGCCGTGCGCCCGCTGGGGCGCGAGCAGCACCGCCGTCACGCCCGCGCCGCGCCGGGCCAGCCGCGCGCCCGCGTACAGGGCGTCGCCGCCGTTGTCCCCGCTGCCGACGAGCAGCACCACCCGGCTGCCGTAGACCCGCCCGGCCACCCGGCCCAGTACCTCCGCGCAGGCGGCGGCAAGACCGGCCGCGGCCCGTTGCATCAGCGCCCCCTCCGGCAGCCGTGCCATCAGCTCCCGTTCGGCGTTCCTGACCGTCTCCACGCTGTACGCAGTCCGCATGCCGTCGAGTCTTCCCCGTACGCCGGGAACACGCACGGCCCGCCCCTGCGGGATGCGGGATGCGGGATGAGGGCCAGCGGTGGGGGACAGTGGTCCCATGAGCGGCGGCGGCAGCGACGACGAGACGGCACAGGTGATGACCTCGCTCGGGGCACGCCTGCGCGCCATCCGGCAGGCCCGCGGGCTCACCCTCGCCCAGCTCACCGCCGCCACCGGCATCTCCGTGAGCACCCTGTCCCGGCTGGAGTCGGGGCAGCGCGAGCCGGGGCTGCGGCACCTGCTGCCGCTGGCCAGGGCCCACCGGCTGCCCCTGGACGAACTCGTCGGTTCGCGGACCGGCGACCCCCGGGTCCATCCCCGCCCCTTCACCCGGCACGGCCAGACCTGGGTCCCGCTCACCCGGAATCCGAACGACGGCCTGCACGCCTACAAGCAGATCCTCCCCGCCCCGGCGACCCCGCGGACCGAGTGGACACCGCGTCCCGAACAGGGGTCGCACGAGGGCCACGAGTGGCTCTACGTCCTCTCCGGCCGGCTGCTCCTCGCCCTGGGCGACCACGACCTCGTCCTGGCGGCCGGCGAGACGGCGGAGTTCGACACCCGCGTCCCGCACGGCATCGCCAACGCCGGGGACCAGCCCGTCGAGTGGCTCGCCCTGTACGGCGCGCAGGGCGAGCGCATGCACATCCGGGTCCGGCCGACCGCCGACCGAACGCCCGACACCCCCACTCCATAACCCGCCGCCGGCACGCCCCCCGGGCAGGCCCTAGCCCTCCGCGATCACCACCGCCGACGCCACCCCCGCGTCATGGCTCAGCGACACGTGCCAGGACGCCACCCCCAGCTCCGCCGCCCGCGCCGCCACCGACCCCGTCACCCGCAGCCGCGGTCGCCCGCTGTCCTCGACGTACACCTCGGCGTCCGTCCACAGCAGGCCCGCGGGCGCGCCCAGCGCCTTGGCCAGCGCCTCCTTCGCCGCGAAACGGGCGGCGAGCGAGGCGACGCCCCGGCGCTCACCGCTCGGCAGCAGCAACTCGCTCTCCAGGAAGAGCCGCCCCGCCAGAGCCGGTGTGCGTTCCAGCGACGCCCCGAACCGCTCGACCTCGGCCACGTCGATCCCGACCCCGATGATGCTCATGCCGGGCACCTTAACGAGTGCCGGGCGACGTCGGGCGGCGTCGGGCGAGGGTGGCCGGGTGCTCTGAGAGACTGGGGGCACGATGAGTGAGAGAGCTGCTCGGCGGGACGCGGACGCGGTACTGCGCGCCCGGGCCGAGATCGACCTGGCCGCCCTGCGGGCCAACGTACGCGCACTGCGCGAACGGGCCCCCGGGGCGGCTCTCATGGCCGTCGTCAAGGCCGACGCCTACGGCCACGGCGCGATCCCCTGCGCCCGCGCCGCCGTCGAGGCGGGCGCGACATGGCTCGGCACCGCCACCCCGCAGGAGGCCCTCGCCCTGCGCGCGGCGGAGGCGGGGCTGCCGGACGACGTACGGATCATGTGCTGGCTGTGGACACCGGGCGGGCCCTGGCGGGAGGCGGTCGAGGCCCGTCTCGACGTGTCCGTCAGCGGGATGTGGGCCCTGGAGGAAGTCACCGGGGCGGCGCGAGCGGCCGGGGTTCCCGCGCGCGTGCAGCTCAAGGCCGACACCGGACTCGGCCGCGGCGGCTGCCAGCCCGGCGAGGACTGGGAGGAGCTGGTCGGGGCCGCCCTGCGGGCCGAGAGGCAGGGGCTGCTTCGCGTCACCGGGCTCTGGTCCCACTTCGCCTGCGCCGACGAGCCCGGCCACCCCTCCATCGCCGCCCAGCTCACCCGCTTCCGGGAGATGACGGCCTACGCCGAGCAGCAGGGCGTACGCCCCGACGTGCGGCACATCGCCAACTCGCCCGCCACCCTCACCCTTCCCGACGCACACTTCGACCTCGTACGCCCCGGCATCGCGATGTACGGCGTCTCGCCCAGCCCCGAGATCGGCATCCCCGCCGACTTCGGGCTGCGCCCCGTGATGACGCTGGCCGCCTCCCTGGCCCTGGTCAAGCAGGTCCCCGGCGGCCACGGCGTCAGTTACGGGCACCACTACACCACCCCGGGCGAAACCACCCTCGGCCTCGTCCCGCTCGGCTACGCCGACGGCATCCCGCGCCACGCCTCCTCCACCGGACCCGTCCTCGTCGACGGCAAGTGGCGCACGGTCGCGGGGCGGATCGCGATGGACCAGTTCGTCGTCGACCTGGGCGGGGACCGGCCGGAGCCGGGCGCCGAGGCGGTGCTGTTCGGGCCGGGCGACCGCGGCGAGCCCACCGCCGAGGACTGGGCACAGGCGGCGGGCACCATCGCGTACGAGATCGTCACCCGGATCGGAAGCCGCGTCCCGCGCGTCTATGTGAACGAGTGACGCGTCCGGCGGTATCCGCACAGTGGCCCGGCGAAGAGGAGCGGTGTACGTGAGCGAGAGCAACGGGGAGGCCGTCGCGGCGGCCGTCGGCGCAGTCGCCGCCGGCGGCTGGCGCCGGGCGACCGGGATCGCCGGGGTCGCGATAGGCGTGGTCGCGGCGGGCGCCGCGGCCGGTGTGGCGATAGAACGGCTCACCGTCGGCCGCGGGATGCGCCAGAAGGCCCGGCTCGCCCTCGACTCGGCGGGACCGTACGGCGGGCTGCGCGGCACGCCCGGCAAGGCGTACGCCGAGGACGGCACCGAGCTGTACTACGAGGTCGACGAGGTCGACGACATCGATGCCGTCGACGGCATCGACCCGGAGGCGGGGTCCGCGCCCACCCGGCGCCGCCGGCGGCTGTTCGGCCGCAAGGCACCCGCCCCCGTGACCGTCGTCTTCAGCCACGGCTACTGCCTCAACCAGGACTCCTGGCACTTCCAGCGGGCGGCCCTCAGGGGCGTCGTGCGCACCGTGTACTGGGACCAGCGCAGCCACGGCAGGTCCGGGCGGGGCGTGTCCCAGGTGCGGGACGACCGGCCGGTCACCATCGAGGATCTGGGCCGCGACCTGAAGGCCGTCATCGACGCCGCCGCGCCCGCCGGACCGATCGTGCTCGTCGGGCACTCCATGGGCGGCATGACCATGATGGCGCTGGCCGACGCCTTCCCCGACCTGATCCGCGAGCGCCTCGTCGGCGTCGCCCTCGTCGGCACGTCCTCCGGGCGGCTCGGCGAGGTCAGCTTCGGACTGCCGGTGGCCGGTGTCAACGCGGTCCGGCGGGTGCTGCCGGGCGTGCTGAAGGCGCTGGGGCAGCGGGCCGAGCTGGTGGAGAAGGGGCGGCGGGCGACGGCCGACCTGTTCGCCGGGATCATCAAGCGGTACTCGTTCGCGTCCCGGGACGTCGACCCGGCCGTGGCCCGGTTCGCCGAGCGGATGATCGAGTCGACGCCGATCGACGTGGTCGCCGAGTTCTACCCGGCCTTCACCGATCACGACAAGACCGAGGCCCTCGCCCACTTCGCCGACCTGCCGGTCCTCGTGCTGGCCGGTGTACGGGACCTGGTGACGCCGAGCGAGCACAGCGAGGCGATCGCCGACATCCTGACGGGCGCCGAGCTGGTACTGGTGCCGGACGCCGGGCACCTGGTCATGCTGGAGCACCCGGAAGTCGTCACCGACCGCCTCGCCGATCTGCTCGCCCGCGCGGGGGCGCTGCCGTCAACCGCTACGGTTGACGGCTGTGACTCCGCCTCTTCCTGAGCGGAACCGGAACCGGAAGCGGCTGCCGGCCTTGCGGCTGCGTGCCGGCCCGAACCGACCCCTTGCGGGGTGCGACAAGTGTCCTACTGCGAGTGAGTGACGATGGAAGAATCCGCAAAGCCGCACACCCCGGCCGAGCCCGCCCGACCTGCCCCTGCCGGACCTGCCCCTGCCGGATCCGCCCCCGGCGTCGACATCACCGTCACCTCCCCCGAGCAGATGCGGGAACTGGGCCGCAGGATCGCCAAGCTGCTGCGCGCGGGTGACCTGGTGATGCTCAGCGGGGAGCTGGGCGCGGGCAAGACCACGCTGACCCGGGGGCTCGGCGAGGGCATGGGCGTGCGGGGCGCCGTCACCTCCCCGACCTTCGTGATCGCCCGCGTGCACCCCTCGCTCGGCGACGGTCCGCCGCTCGTCCACGTGGACGCCTACCGGCTGTCCGGCGGGCTGGACGAGATGGAGGACCTCGACCTCGACGTGTCGCTGTCCGACTCGGTGATCGTGGTCGAGTGGGGCGAGGGCAAGGTCGAGGAGCTGACCGACGACCGGTTGCGGGTCCGGATCGACCGTGCCGTCGGCGACACCACGGACGAGGTGCGGCACGTGACGGTCACCGGCATCGGTGCACGCTGGGCCACGGCCGACGTGAGCGTCCTCGGCGGCTGAGCCGCCTCGTCACGCCCCTCCCGGGGGCGATCCCGGGATGTTCCGACAAGGCGTCGGCAAGATATTGCGTTCGGGGTCTTGCGCGTGGTCACATGGTACCCAGTTCGTAGTTAGGCATGCCTTACTATGCCCGCCCCCGACCTTCAGGAGGCGTCCATGACCCAGCCGCAGCCGCAGACCCATCCCGAGCCCCAGCCGCAGGCCCGCCCGGGGCTCCGGTCGCCCGCGCCCAGCGGGGTGTCCATGCGTGACCTGCTCGCGTCCTGTGCCGCCGCGACGGCGGTCTCGACGCCGCCGCGCGCACCCGCCGAGCCGGAGGCGCGGCGACCCGTCCGGGAGCACCGCGAGGCCGCCTGACGCCAGGCGCGCCACGCGCGCGCGTGCGTGCGTGCGTGCATCAGGGGATGACGACGACCTGCCGACCGATCGTCGCGAACTCCCACGTCGCGTCGCCGTTCGCGCGCGACTCCCGGATGCCGCCGGTGCGCTTGTCCGGATCGGGCTTCGCCGTCGACCCGTCGACCGCGGCGCTGAAACCGATGGCCACGCCCTCGGTGCTGGTGAAGCGCACCACGTGCTCGACCGGGACGCCGTCGGACCCGGTGACCCGGTTGGAGCGGGACGTGACCGTGTAGGTGCCCGGCGCCGGATCGACCGTACTGGGCGTGACCTCGAAGGTGCGCCGCACCTTGTTCCCGGGGCCGACCAGCCACACGCGGTCGTCGTCCACCGAGTACACCACCCGTTCACCCTTTCCGGACCGCGCGGGCAGCGCGTCGGGGTGCCGACGGTCGCGCGGTGCCTTGGAGGCGCCCGGGGCGGGTGTGCTGCCCGCGTGGGTCCGGCGCAGGTCGGCCGGTGCGCTGACGGAGGCCTGGTGGGCGAGGACGCCGACCGTCACGAGGGCCGCCGTGGTCAGGCCGGTGACGATACCGGCGCTGCTACTTGCCACTGGCGACCACCTCGTCGTCGTACGTCGTACTCGTGCGTTCCGCGGTGCGGGGCATGTGTCTACCGACGGCGACGGTAGCAGTACGTGAGCAGGCGAACGCGTTGCGCGACACGGGGTGAGTGGCCCTGGCCGGTCGGGTGTCGCCGGGGTTGTCCACAGGGCGTCCGGCGGGGTCCCGTGGCGCCGTAGGCTGTTTGCGTGCTCTTGCTCGCTCTGGATACCGCCACGCCCGCCGTGACCGTCGCGCTGCACGACGGTACGGACGTCATCGCCTCGTCGAGTCAGGTGGACGCCCGCCGGCACGGCGAGCTGCTGCTGCCCGCCGTCGACCGGGTGCTCACCGGGGCCGGCCTGCGGCTCGACGCGGTCACCGCCGTCGTCGCCGGTACCGGCCCCGGGCCGTACACGGGGCTGCGCGTCGGCCTGATGACCGCGGACGCCTTCGGGCTCGCGCTCGGCGTGCCCGTCCACGGCGTGTGCACGCTGGACGGACTCGCGTTCGCCGCCGACCTGGAAGGCCCCTTCGTGGTGGCGACCGACGCCCGCCGCAGGGAGGTCTACTGGGCGCGGTACGCAGACTCGCGCACCCGTCTCACCGACCCCGCGGTCGACCGCCCCGCCGACATCGCCGAGCAGGTGGCCGGGCTCCCGGCCGTCGGCGCGGGCGCGCTGCTGTACCCGGACACCTTCCCGAAGGTCCACGAGCCCGAACACGTGTCGGCGGCCGCGCTGGCCCGGCTGGCCGCCGAGCGGCTGGCGGCGGGCGAGGAGCTGCCCGCGCCCCGGCCGCTGTACCTGCGCAGGCCCGACGCCCAGGTCCCCAAGAACTACAAGGTGGTCACCCCCAAGTGACCGAAGCCACCGAGCCCGTGACCCCGCCCGCGTCCGTCGCCGTACTGCGCGAGATGCGCTGGTGGGACATCGACCCCGTGCTCCGGATGGAGCGGGAGCTGTTCCCGGAGGACGCCTGGTCGCGGGGGATGTTCTGGTCCGAGCTGGCCCACGCGCGCGGACCGGGGGCGACCCGGCGGTACCTGGTCGCCGAGGAGGACGGCCATGTCGTCGGCTACGCGGGGCTGGTCACCTCCGGGGAGCAGGCCGACGTGCAGACCATCGCCGTCGCCCGCGACCACTGGGGCACCGGTCTCGGGGCGCGGATGCTGACCGAACTGCTGCGGGCGGCGACCGCCTTCGAGTGCACCGAGGTGCTGCTGGAGTGCCGGGTGGACAACACCCGCGCCCAACGGCTGTACGAGCGCTTCGGCTTCGAGCCCATCGGCTTCAGACGCGGCTACTACCAGCCGGGGAACGTGGACGCCCTGGTGATGCGCCTGACCGACCCTTCCACCTCCGTACCGGGAACCGAACGAGGAACCGACAACCATGCCTGACGAACCTCTGGTCCTGGGGATCGAGACCTCCTGCGACGAGACCGGCGTCGGTGTCGTCCGCGGCACCACCCTGCTGGCCGACGCCGTCGCGTCCAGCGTCGACGAGCACGCCCGCTTCGGCGGCGTCGTGCCGGAGGTGGCGAGCCGCGCCCACCTGGAGGCGATGGTCCCCACCATCGAGCGCGCCCTCAAGGAGGCGGGCGTCGGCGCCCGCGACCTCGACGGCATCTCCGTCACCGCGGGTCCCGGCCTCGCCGGCGCCCTGCTGGTCGGCGTCTCGGCGGCCAAGGCGTACGCCTACGCGCTGGGCAAGCCGCTGTACGGCGTCAACCACCTCGCCTCGCACATCTGCGTCGACCAGCTCGAACACGGCGCGCTGCCCGAGCCGACGATGGCCCTGCTGGTCTCCGGCGGCCACTCCTCCCTCCTGCTGTCGACGGACATCACCTCCGACGTCCGCCCGCTGGGCGCCACCATCGACGACGCGGCAGGCGAGGCCTTCGACAAGATCGCCCGCGTGCTGAACCTGGGCTTCCCCGGCGGCCCGGTCATCGATCGGTACGCGCGCGAGGGCGATCCGAACGCGATCGCGTTCCCGCGCGGGCTGACCGGTCCGCGCGACGCGGCGTACGACTTCTCCTTCTCCGGTCTGAAGACGGCCGTGGCCCGCTGGATCGAGGCGAAGCGGGCGGCGGGGGAGGGGGTTCCGGTGCGGGACGTGTCGGCCTCCTTCCAGGAGGCGGTCGTGGACGTGCTGACCCGCAAGGCGGTGCGGGCCTGCAAGGACGAGGGCGTCGACCACCTGATGATCGGCGGCGGCGTGGCCGCCAACTCCCGGCTGCGGGCGCTCGCCCAGGAGCGCTGCGAGGCGGCCGGTATCCGGCTGCGCGTGCCCCGCCCCAAGCTGTGCACGGACAACGGCGCGATGGTGGCCGCGCTCGGCGCCGAGATGGTCGCCCGGAACCGGTCCGCCTCCGACTGGGACCTCTCGGCCGACTCCTCCTTGCCGGTCACGGAACCGCACGTGCCGGGGCACGACCACGACCACGTCCATGAGATCAGCAAGGAGAACCTGTACCCGTGACCGCCGCCCTGATGTGGGAGGCGCGAGCCGTGCCCGGCCGGGGCGAGGAGCTGCTGGCGTGGGCCCGCGCCCAGCCGCTCGCCGGGGTCCCGCTCCGCCGGGAGACGCTGCGCGCCCCGCAGGACCGCGTCCTCGTCGTCACCTGGTGGGACGCCGCCTACGACGCCGAACTCCCGGAACTGCCCGAACCGGACGGGGACCTGGTGATGCGGGCGGTGCACCGGTGGCGGTTCGAGTCGGTCGGGAGCGAGAGCCGGCCGGTCGAATGATTCGGTTCCTGCGCCGAATGTTCCGAGAGGCTTCGGTGCACCGGACCCTTCGTCAGGTGGCCCCATGGGGTTACGATCGCCGCCATGACATCCCCGCAGCCCGCTGAAACCCCGACGCAAAAGCGGTCCGCGCAGACCGCGACCCTCGCCGAGATCGCGCGTGAGGCCGGTGTGTCGGCGCCGACTGTTTCGAAGGTGCTCAACGGCCGCGCCGACGTCGCCCCGGCGACCAGGGCCCGTGTGGAGGACTTGCTGCGCGCCCACGGCTACCGGCGCAGGCGGGCCGAGTCGAGCCGCTCGCCCCTGATCGACCTGGTCTTCCACGAGTTGGAGAGCGCCTGGGCGATGGAGGTCATCCGGGGCGTGGAGAACGTGGCGCGGGACACCGGGCTCAGCGTCGTGCTCTCCGAGAGCGCGGGCCGCCTCACCCCCGGCCGGACCTGGGCCGACCAGGTCGCCGCCCGCCGTCCGCACGGCGTGATCCTGGTCCTGTCCGGCCTCGACGAGTCCCAGCGGGCCCTGCTCACCAGCCGCTCCATCCCGTTCGTGGTGATGGACCCGGCCGGCGACCCCGGCGCCGACGTGCCGTCCATCGGCGCCACCAACTGGCAGGGCGGGCTCGCCGCCACCCGGCACCTGGTCGACCTCGGCCACACCCGCATCGGCGCGATCAGCGGACCCACCCGCATGATGTGCAGCCGCGCCCGCGTCGACGGCTACCGGGCCGCGCTGGAGACGGCCGGGCTGCCGGTCGCCCCGGACCTGATCCTGACCGGCGACTTCCACCACGAGGCCGGCTACCGGCAGGGCCTGGAACTGCTGCGCCGCCCGGACCGGCCGACCGCCGTCTTCGCCGGCAACGACCTCCAGGCGCTCGGGCTGTACGAGGCCGCGCGCGAGCTGGGGCTGCGCATCCCGCAGGACCTGAGCGTGGTCGGGTTCGACGACCTGCCGGTGGCCCGCTGGGTGGGCCCGCCGCTGACGACCGTACGGCAGCCCCTGATGGAGATGGCCGAGGCGGCGGCGCGGCTGGTCCTGGACCTCGGGCGGGGTGAGGGAGCCTCGACGGCGACGCGCGTCGAGCTGGCCACCAGCCTGGAGGTGCGCAGCAGTACGGCGCCGCCCCGAGAGGCACCGTAGGCGAGGGTGGGGGTCACCCCTCCCCGCCCGAAACGTTCGGCAGCCTCCGAAGTCTGAGAATTTCCGCAGAAGCCCGACCCACATGTTCCTGTTTCAATAATTCGGACTTATGTTCTTTCCGGCGGGGCATTCGCGTGGGGACGCGAACGGGACGGCACAGGCGGGGGCAGACGCATGGCGGCGCGGGACGGGCAGGGGGAGCAGGACGGGCAGGGGGAGCGGAGCGGCCGTTCGAAAGGGCTGAAAGTGGCCGCGCTGGCCCTGACCGGCGCCCTGCTGCTCGGCGCCGGGGCGGCGGGCTGGGCCTACTGGCACCTCAACGGCAACATCAAGAGCGTCGACATCAACAGCGCGCTCGGCGACGACCGCCCCGCACGACCGGTCACCGTCCCCTCCGCCTCGCCCTCCGCGTCCCCGGTGCCCACCGGCGCCCTGAACCTCCTCGTCCTCGGCTCGGACTCGCGCAGCGGCGAGGAGAACCAGGAACTCGGCGGCGGCGACAGCGGGGGCGCCCGCTCGGACACGGCGATGGTCGTCCACCTCGACGCGGGCCGCACCGCCGCCACCGTCGTCAGCATCCCGCGCGACACCCTCGTCGACCGGCCCTCCTGCCCGCTGCCGTCCGGCGGCACGACCCGGGAGGCGAGCGGTGCGATGTTCAACACCGCCTACGAGCTGGGCGGTCCGGTCTGCGCGGTCAAGACCGTCGAGTCGCTCACCGGCGTCCGCATGGACCACTACATCGAGATCGACTTCTCCGGCTTCGCCGACCTGGTCGACGCGCTCGGCGGGGTCACCGTCACCACGGACGTCGACATCGACGACGACAAGAGCCACCTGCACCTGGACGCGGGCACCCACCACCTCGACGGCACCCAGGCCCTCGGCCTGGCCCGCACCCGCTACGGACTTCAGGGCGGCAGCGACCTCGCCCGGATAGAGCTCCAGCACAAGCTCGTCAAGGCGCTGCTTGAGCAGATCTCCGCCACCGACCTGCTCACCGACCCCGCCCGGCTGTACCAGGTCGCCGACGCGCTCACCGGCAGCCTCACCACCGACACCGGCCTGGACTCGCTGGGTGAGCTGACGGGCCTGGGCCGCAGCCTCGGGGACCTCGCGGCGGACGACGTACGCACGCTGACGATGCCGGTGCTGCCCGCGCCCTCCGATCCCAACCGGGTGGTGGCGGACCAGCCGGACGCCGGTGACCTGTGGAAATCGCTGCGCTGAGAAGTTCTCCGGCAATTCTCGCGGCGGTGTCGATTCGCGGCCGGTCCGTTCGACGCAGGGGTGAGAGGCCCGGGAGCAGCCCGGCCACCGAACCATCCCGAGGAGTCACCATGCCCCGCTACCTTTCCCTGATCCGCATCGAGGAGTCCGACGCCCTCTCCGGCGGCCCCAGCCCCGAGCTGATCCAGCGGATGGAGAAGCTGATGGAGGAGATGACGAAGGCCGGCGTCCTGCTCGACACGGCCGGGCTGACCCCGACCGCCCAGGGCACCCGCGTCCACTACGAGGGCGGGCAGTTGTCCGTCACCGACGGGCCCTTCACCGAGTCCAAGGAGGTCATCGGCGGCTACTCCCTCCTCCAGGCCAAGGACAAGGCCGAGGCGGTGGAGTGGACCAAGCGCTTCCTGAAGGTGCACGAGGAGTACTGGACGGTGACCTGCGAGGTGCGGGAGCTGATGGAGGGCTGAGCCGACGGAGGACGGTCCGGGGGAGGACGGGCCGAGTCCCGCTTTGCCCCGGCTGCCCGAGGGTGTTGCATGGTGGGCTGTGAAGCCGCAGCCCACCGAGGCCCTCGAAACCGTCTTCCGGCTGGAGTCGCCCCGCGTCATCGCCGCCGTCGCCCGGCTCGTCCGCGACGTCGGTATCGCGGAGGAACTCACCCAGGACGCCCTGGTCGCCGCGCTCCAGCAGTGGCCCCGGGACGGCGTGCCCGACAACCCGGGCGCCTGGCTCATGGCCGCCGCCCGGCGCCGCGCCGTCGACCTGATCCGGCGCCGGGAGAACTACGCCCGCAAGCTCGCGGAGATCGGCCGGGACCTGCCCGCCTCGACGGCGCCGCCCGAGGAGCCCGCCGACCCCGAGGACATCGACGACGACCTGCTGCGGCTGGTCTTCACCGCCTGCCACCCGGTGCTGTCCGCCGAGGCCCGCATCGCCCTCACCCTGCGGCTGCTCGGCGGCCTGACCACGCCCGAGATCGCCCGCGCCTTCCTCGTGCCCGAGCCGACGGTCGCCCAGCGCATCGTGCGCGCCAAACGGACCCTTGCCGCCAAGAACGTCGCCTTTGAAGTGCCCTACGGCCCGGACCGCGCGGCCCGCCTCGGCTCGGTCCTGGAGGTCATCTACCTGATCTTCAACGAGGGCTACGCGGCGACCGCCGGCGACGACTGGCTCCGCCCCGGCCTGTGCGAGGACGCCCTGCGCCTGGCCCGCGTGCTCGGCGCGCTGATGCCCAAGGAACCCGAGGTCCACGGTCTGACTGCCCTGCTGGAGTTCCAGGCCTCCCGCACCGCCGCCCGCACCGGTCCTGGCGGCGAGCCGGTCCTCCTGCGGGACCAGAACCGCCGCCGCTGGAACCGCATGCTCATCGCCCGCGGCATCACCGCCCTGGATCACGCCCACGCCGTCACCGGCTCCGGCGCCCCGGGCCCGTACGTCCTCCAGGCCGCGATCGGCGCCTGCCATGCGACGGCGTACACCTACGACGAGACCGACTGGCCGCGCATCGCCACGCTCTACGGCCTGCTCGCGGCCCGAGCCCCGTCCCCGGTCGTCGAACTCAACCGCGTCGTCGCCGTGTCGATGGCCGACGGCCCGGCCCCCGCACTGGCCCTCGTCGACGCCCTCGCCGCCGAACCCGCCCTGCGCGACTACCACCTGCTCCCCAGCGTCCGCGGCGACCTCCTGCAACGCCTGGGCCGCACGGCGGAGGCGCGCACGGAGTTCGAAAGGGCCGCGTCCCTGGCCCGCAACGAACGCGAACGCACCCTCCTGACGCGCCGCGCGGAGGAGGCGGCCCGCTAGCGCGCCGGGTGCCCGATCAGCATGGCCGGTGCCCCCACGACCCGGGTCAGGAACACGGTCGCCGAGTTCGGCCCCTGCGGCCTGACCTTCTTGCGCAGCTCCTCCGGTTCGACCGCCGAGCCGCGCTTCTTCACGGTCAGCGTGCCGACCCGGCGCTCCCGCAGCAGCGCCTTCAGCTTCTTCACGTTGAAGGGCATCCGGTCGGTGATCTCGTACGCCGTGGCGTACGGCGTCGGCAGCAGTGCGTCGGCGGTGACGTACGCGATGGTCGCGTCGAGCAGCCCGCCGCCGACCTGTTCGGCGACCTCGGCGACCAGATGGGCGCGGATGACGGCACCGTCCGGCTCGTACAGGTACCGGCCGGGTGTGCGGACGTCCGGGTCGGGCAGGCCGGCGCCGGGCAGGGTGCGCGGCCCCGGCAGCAGCGTGGCCCGCACCGCCCCCGCCGTCGCGCCGGTGCCGAACCACAGCACGGCCTCCTTCACGTCCCCGCCGTCGGAGATCCACTCGGCCTCGGCGTCCTCGGGCACCGCCTCGTGCGGAATGCCGGGCGCGACCTTCAGCGCGGCGGCGCGGGACGCCGTACGGGCCGCCTGGACGGCCCAGGACAGCGGCGGCGAGTACGCCTCGGGGTCGAAGATCCTCCCCCGCCCACCCCGCCGCGCCGGGTCGACGAACACGGCGTCGTACCCGCCCGTGGCCACCTCCGTGACATCCGCCTCGCGCACCTCGATCAGGTCATCCAGCCCCAGCGCCGCCGTGTTGGCACGGGCCGCGGCCGCGGTGGCCGGATCGCGGTCGACGGCCAGGACCCGGATCCCGGCGCGGGCCAGCGCGATCGCGTCGCCCCCGATCCCGCAGCACAGGTCGGCGACGGAGGTCACGCCCAGGGCCGTAAACCGCCGGGCCCGGTACGCCGCCACACTCGCCCGCGTCGACTGCTCGACCCCGTTGGGCGTGAAGAACATCCGCCCGGCGTCCTCGGCCCCGAACTTCGCCACCGCCCGCTGCCGCAGCCGCGCCTGCCCGAGCGCCGCCGACACCAACTCGGCGGGATGCGTGCGCCGCAGCCGGGTGGCGACCGTCAACTCCTGCGCGGGGTCGGTGTCGCGCACCTCGTCGAGGAGGGCGCGGCCTTCGGGGGTGAGCAGGGTACGGAGGGCGTCTAGGTCGTTCACCGGGCCATTGTGGGCCAGTCGGTGGATCGTGTGCCTCCGGCGCGGTGTCGGGCGCGGTTCGGCGGCGGGGGACTGCGAGGATCCCGCTCCATGCGAGCAGTCGTACAAAATGACAAAAGTCGGGCGTCGGGGATGCTCCGGAAGCCGTCTCCCCCCGGACGCCGACGCCGGATGCGCGGCGCCCAAGCCACCACAACCACAACCCCCACCACCGCCACAACCCCCACCGCCACCGCGTCCGCCGTCCTGGTCCTCACCCTCGCCGCCCTCGCCTCCGGTTGTGCGCAGGACGACGGCCACGGCGTACGGGGCGCCGCCGGTCAGCAGCCCGCGCAGGCGCCCCCGGCCCGCGCGCTCGACGGCGCGGCCAAGGCGCGCGAGGCCCGGGCCGCCCTGGCTGCCGCCGCCAAGCGGTGGGACCTCAAGAAGGTGCCGCTGGCGGCCCCCGCGCCCCCCGTGAAGAAGCCGGAGATCAAGGCCCGCGAGGGCTTCGAGGTGGACGGTCAGGAGACGGAGAACCTCCCGCCGGTCTTCACCACCGTCCCCACCAAGGAGAAGATCGTCTTCCTCACCATCGACGACGGCTCCGAGAAGGACCCGGCGTTCCTGAAGATGATGAGCGAGCTGAAGATCCCGTACACCGTCTTCCTCACCGACGAGGAGATCAAGGACGACTACGGCTACTTCAAGAAGATGCAGGCCCAGGGCGTCACCCTCAACAACCACACCCTGAGCCACCCCTACCTCCCCGCGCTCTCCTACGAGGAGCAGAAGCGGGAGATCTGCGGCATGCAGGACGTGATGGAGAAGCACTACGGCAAGCGCCCCGTCCTCTTCCGCCCGCCCTTCGGCAACTACAACCACGACACCCTGCGCGCCGCGAAGTCCTGCGGCATCAAGTACGCCCCGATCTGGAGCGAGGAGGTGTACGTCGACCACTGGGAGTACCGCGAGTGGGACCAGGACCTGCACCCCGGCGACATCGTCCTCACCCACTTCCGGGGCAAGGGCGACTGGGACGGCACGATGACCGACATGGTCCGCCGCTTCCTGGACCGGATCACCGCCGACGGGTACGCGGTGGCCCGGCTGGAGGACTACCTGTGAGCCGAGGGCGGTTCCGGCCGGCCGGGGCCGCCCTCGCCGCCCTCCTGCTCGCCGGCTGCGCCCAGCTCACCGCCCCCGCCGAACACCCCGCGGCCGGAGAACCCGCCCGGGGAGTTGGCCATGACAGCGATCAGGGCGGGGATCAGGACAGCGACGAGGGCCGGAACCTGCCGCCCGTCGTGGACCACGTCCGCACCACCGACCCGGTCGTCTTCCTCACCTACGACGACAGCGCCGAGCGCGACCCCCGCTTCGCCGGCCTGATCCGCGAACGGCGGCTCCCGGTCACCCTGTTCCTCACCGACACCGTCGCGGGGCCGGCCTACGGCGACTTCGCCCGGCTGCGCTCGGTCGGCGCGAGCCTGCAGAACCACACCCTCGACCACCGCTCCCTGCGCGGCCTGCCCTACGCCGGCCAGCGGGCCGAGATCTGCGGCCAGCAGACCAAACTCAAGTCCCGCTTCGGCGTCCGCCCCCACCTCTTCCGCCCGCCCCACGGCACGTACGACACCACGACCCTGCGCGCCGCCGCCGACTGCGGCATCACGGCCGTCGTCCTGTGGCGGGCCACCCTCGACGCCGACGGCGCCCTCACCTACACCCGGGGCGACGACCGCCTCCACCCCGGCGACATCGTGGCCGTCGACCCCGACCATCCGACGGGCGCGGGCCTGACCGCCCGCACGGAGCGTCTGCTGAAGACGATCGAGGAGCAGGGACTGAGGGTGGGCAAGCTGGAAAACTACGTGTAGTCACCAGCCCGTCCGGCCCCTCTCCTCTCGACGCAGGCCGGTATTTCCAGCCCGTCCGGCGCTTGAGGACGAGGCCGTCCAGGCCGAAAGCGGGGGTCTGGGGGCGGCAGCCCCCAGCGACGCCCACACCCACGCAGGGTGCGACACACACCGGCGTTCACCCGAAATCACCCCCGACGCGCCGCCGGCATTGGCACTCCGCTTGACCGAGTGCTAATCGCGGTCATAGTGTCGACCCTGGCACTCCCCACTGGAGAGTGCCAACTACGCGACGGGCAGGTCCGGCACCCGCGACGACGGATCCACCTGGTCGCCACCTCAGACAGTTAACCCCGTGAGATCTCCGAAGGGGGAGGTCGGATCGTGACGACCACCAGCTCCAAGGTTGCCATCAAGCCGCTCGAGGACCGCATTGTGGTCCAGCCGCTCGACGCCGAGCAGACCACGGCTTCGGGCCTGGTCATTCCGGACACCGCCAAGGAGAAGCCCCAGGAGGGCGTCGTCCTGGCCGTTGGCCCGGGCCGCTTCGAGGACGGTAACCGTCTTCCGCTCGACGTCAGCGTTGGCGACGTCGTGCTCTACAGCAAGTACGGCGGCACCGAGGTGAAGTACAACGGCGAGGAGTACCTCGTCCTCTCGGCCCGCGACGTGCTCGCGATCGTCGAGAAGTAGTCGAGAAGTAGAGGCAACGCTTCACTTCACCGAAGCACCCTGCTTTCTAGCTGCGCCCCTGGCTCCCGCGACCATAAAGCCGGGCGTCGGGGGCGCAGTGCCGTATAACCCCAAGATTTCCGGAAGAGGGCTCACGCTGCCATGGCGAAGATCCTGAAGTTCGACGAGGACGCCCGTCGCGCTCTCGAGCGCGGCGTCAACAAGCTTGCCGACACCGTGAAGGTGACGATCGGCCCCAAGGGCCGCAACGTCGTCATCGACAAGAAGTTCGGCGCCCCCACCATCACCAACGACGGCGTGACCATCGCCCGCGAGGTCGAGGTCGAGGACCCGTACGAGAACCTCGGCGCCCAGCTCGTGAAGGAGGTGGCGACCAAGACCAACGACATCGCGGGTGACGGCACCACCACCGCCACCGTGCTCGCCCAGGCGCTCGTCCGCGAGGGCCTGAGGAACGTCGCCGCGGGTGCCTCCCCGGCGCTGCTGAAGAAGGGCATCGACGCGGCCGTGGCGGCCGTGTCCGGGGACCTCCTCGCGACCGCCCGCCCGATCGACGAGAAGTCCGACATCGCCGCCGTCGCCGGTCTGTCCGCCCAGGACCAGCAGGTCGGCGAGCTGATCGCCGAGGCGATGGACAAGGTCGGCAAGGACGGTGTCATCACCGTCGAGGAGTCCAACACCTTCGGTCTCGAGCTGGACTTCACCGAGGGCATGGCCTTCGACAAGGGCTACCTGTCGCCGTACTTCGTGACGGACCAGGAGCGCATGGAAGCCGTCCTGGACGACCCGTACATCCTGATCAACCAGGGCAAGATCTCCTCCATCGCGGACATGCTGCCGCTGCTGGAGAAGGTCATCCAGGCCAACGCCTCCAAGCCGCTGCTGATCATCGCCGAGGACCTGGAGGGCGAGGCGCTCTCCACCCTCGTCGTCAACAAGATCCGCGGCACCTTCAACGCGGTGGCCGTCAAGGCCCCCGGGTTCGGCGACCGCCGCAAGGCGATGCTCCAGGACATGGCCGTCCTCACCGGTGCCACGGTCATCTCCGAGGAGGTCGGCCTCAAGCTCGACCAGGTCGGTCTCGAGGTGCTCGGCACCGCCCGCCGCATCACCGTCACCAAGGACGACACCACCATCGTCGACGGTGCCGGCAAGCGCGACGAGGTCCAGGGCCGCATCGCCCAGATCAAGGCCGAGATCGAGTCCACGGACTCCGACTGGGACCGCGAGAAGCTCCAGGAGCGCCTCGCGAAGCTGGCCGGCGGCGTGTGCGTGATCAAGGTCGGCGCCGCCACCGAGGTGGAGCTGAAGGAGCGCAAGCACCGTCTGGAGGACGCCATCTCCGCGACCCGCGCCGCGGTCGAGGAGGGCATCGTCTCCGGTGGTGGCTCCGCGCTGGTCCACGCCGTCAAGGTCCTCGAGGGCAACCTCGGCAAGTCCGGCGACGAGGCCACCGGTGTCGCGGTCGTCCGCCGCGCCGCCGTCGAGCCGCTGCGCTGGATCGCCGAGAACGCCGGCCTGGAGGGTTACGTCATCACCTCCAAGGTCGCCGAGCTCGACAAGGGCCAGGGCTTCAACGCCGCCACCGGCGAGTACGGCGACCTGGTCAAGGCCGGCGTCATCGACCCGGTGAAGGTCACCCGCTCCGCCCTGGAGAACGCCGCCTCCATCGCCTCCCTCCTCCTGACGACCGAGACCCTGGTCGTCGAGAAGAAGGAAGAGGAAGAGCCGGCCGCAGGCGGCGGCCACGGCCACTCGCACTGAGCTCTGAGCTCTGAGCTCTGAGCTCTGAGCTCTGAGCTCTGAGCGCGCAACGCTGAACGCTGAGCCGAGTTGAGCTGAGCCGAGCTGAGCTGAATCGACGGTGCCCAGTCCCCTGAGGGGGCTGGGCACCGTTTCTTTGTCACCGGTGAGCCGTCACAGCAGCCCGCTCAGCGGCAGTACTCGCTCGGCGAGCCGCCCCCGCAGCCGTCCCCCGGTGATGTCGACCTCCTCCGCGAGCCATCCGGCGGCGACCAGCAGCCCCGCGTGCTCGGCGACCTCCTCGGGCCGTACGGCGCAGAACGACGCGACTGTGTCCAGCGCGAGGCCGGCGTCCTCACCGGAGTCTCCGAGACGCCCGTCGGGACGGCTGTGGGCGGCGGTGTACACGGCGAGGAGCCGCGTGGCAGCCCCCGCCTTCTTCTTCCGCAGCTTCCGGTCGCCCACCACCTTCTGCGCCCACCCCGACAGCCGCGCCCGGGTGACCTTGCCGAAGAAGAACGGGCGGGGCTCGGTGGGCACCAGCGTGGGAACCGTGACCTGAGTGGGTTCCTCGGGCCGGGACGTCAGCGCGTCGTCGGCCGTGACGTCCTCCGGCAGCCGCAGCCAGCCGACGTCGGCCAGCTCCTGGAGGACCCGCTCGGCATCTCCCTGCAGCCAGCCGACGAGGTCCTGCCCCGTGACGTTCCCGGTACCGGCGCGGGCGGCCCGCAGGGTGAGCATCAGCACCGCGAGCCGCGCCTCGGCCGCGGGGAGCGGGGACCCGACCCGCACGTGTTCCAGCACACCGCGGGCGTGGATGCCCTGCCCCCGGGTCAGCAACCGCTCGATCACCGGCCCCTCCCCGTCCTCGCCCGTCGGAACACAACGGCGGTTGGTGTTCATCTCGCGGGTGGTCCGCGCCGCCGTCTCCGCCCGCTCCGCCTCCTCCCGCAGGGACGCGTCCTCGGTGACGGTGGCCCACACGGAGAAGGCGCGGGCCTTGCGGTCGTGCAGTTCGGCGAGGACGGCGAGGTCCGGTTCCGGGCGCCGCTGGTATGCGCGGAAGGCGTCCCCGAGCTCGATCAGCTCCAGCCGCAGTACGTCGGGCTGAAGGTCGTCCGGCACGATCCGCTGCGCGATCTTCGCCCAGCGCCCCGCACTCCGGGCCCTGGCGGGGACACCGCCGGGCCGGGGACGCGGGGTGGTCCGGGGGTGCGGGACGGAGGCAGCTCCGGCACCGCCGGTGGCATCGGTGACACCAGGGCGTGCCGATGCCGATGCCGATGCCGATGCCGGAGCCGGAGCCGATGCCGCCGACGGTGACCCACCCCCACCGCCGGGAGCATCGGAGAACAACACTGTCCCCCCGCCGGTCACCGACCCCCGGCCTGTCTTCTCTCTGTCCGTACGCCCCCCGCCCGTGCCGTCGACGAACACTTCGCCCCGGTCACCAGTGCTCGCGTTCACGCGATGCCGCCCTTTCCCTCGCCGAACCTGCGACCTCCCGCCCGCTGCGGGCGCAGCCACCCGACGCTACGACGCACCGGGTCCCACCAGGGAACGGATGGGGATGGACCACACGTTCGGGTGACGCCGCCGTCCGGGATCCGGAGCGGGACGTCCTGCTGACCGCGTGTCGGTACAGGGCCCTCGCGGCGGAGCACAGGGTGCGACGTGACCTTGGTCGAGAACCGAGCACGACCGTCAGCGGCAGCGGAGGCAGTGGGTCTCGTCGTCCACGGGCCTGAAGAGCAGCGGCTGCACGTGGTCGCCCGCGCACTCGCGGGTGCCCGCGAGGCGGCTGGACAGGTGAGGATGATCGTCCGCGTGCGGCGGCGCCGTGGCAGCGGGCCCGGGAGGCGGCGGTGGCGGTACGTCGTGGAGCAGGTGGCGCAGGAGGCCACCGGGGCGGCGTACGGGGCTTCCGTCGTCGGGCAGGCTGCGCAGGATGTGCGTGCGGACGGCGGTGGGCGGATGCCCGGCGGCCAGCCAGCACGCGGTGAGCTTCGTCAGCTCGGTGCGCATGGCACGGGGGATGTGACGCAGGTCGGGGGAGAGGGCGGGGAAGGCGTCGACGAGGGCGCGGGCTGCGGTGAGGTGGGACTCGGCGGGCGCGTTGTCGTCGCCGTCCGGCTGTGCGGCCTGCGGTTCGGGTGCGGGGGGCTTGGGGGGTTGGTTGGAGGTGTTTCCCTCCTGGTCTTGGGGTGGACAACCGTCGGTGGGCGGAGGGGTCGGCTCACCGACGGCCGGTGAACGACGACCCGGTGCGAGCTGCGGTGGCGGTGCCGCGCGCTCGGTGGTGGTCGTCCCGGCCGGGCCCACGGGCATCTGCGCGAGCAGCTTGAGGGCTTCGGCCCCGCTCAAGGGCACGTTGGAGACGAGCTGTTGGGTGACCCAGAGCCCGCCGGGCCCCTGGAGCCGCCGTTCGTGCACGAATCCCTCGTCCTTGAGCTGCCGCTTGGCCCGGGTGAAGGCACAGCCACCGATACGGGCACGTTCAGCCGTACGGGAGAGGGATTCCCGGGTACCGGGAGGGAGCGAGAGCTGCCAGGTCAGGAGCCGAACGGCGTCGGAGGACAGCCGGGGATGCCGGATGAGGTCGTGCGAGAACTGGGTGAAGGCGCGCGGGGGCGCGATAAAGTGCCGGTAGATCACGGTGGAGGCTCTTCCACTAGTGGTTGAGGCCCTTGCCGACGGGTCCTAAGCCGTCGGTGAGGGCTGCTCTGTGTGGTGACGCTGAGATGGACGGTAGCGCACGGAATGTGTCCGTATCGCCGCGTTGAGTGAAGAAAGCTTTCGCTGATCGCCGTTCACTCACACGAGGCAACTTGCCCGCTCGGAACCCCCGTTGACGCACGCACGTCCTGGTGACGGCATGGACGCGGGAGCGTATGCGGGCGGGACGGAACCGGACTCCAGCGTCCGAGGGGGCTCATGATTGGACAGTTTGTCCCGGCGACACGCCGCCGAAGTGGCGCTTATGCCGGGACAGACTGTCCAAACACCGACTGCTACGGCATTTGCCAACGGCTCCGCTGTGGACGGCACCGTTACAGAAAGGCGAAAAATGTGCTGCACGAGCGTCACGGGTCTTCGCTGCTTGGCGTGCAGGGCAACCGCCGGGCCCCGGTTCGCTGTCTCTGGGCAGCGAGGGGATCAGCTCGTCACAGCGGGTGACAGGCGGTAGTCCCGACCCGGAGAAGGACACGGGCCACCGGTCCTTCTGTGTAAGGAGAACGGATGCACGGCACGGGAACGGCCCGAACTGGACGCCCGAGAGAAGTGGAAACGGCCTTCACGCTTTCGCTCGTGACGATCGCCGTCAATGTCGCCGCCTGGGTGCTGGGGGCGTTCGTCCTCTCCCCGACGGGGTTCGATGAGTTGCGCGGCGAGATGGGGCAGCGCGGCGCGGTGGTGCAGATACTGACGTCCGCCGGTTTCCTCCTGGTCGTCACCACGCTGCGGCTGGTCTTCGCCTTTCGGGTGCGCGCGGGCCGCAACTGGGCACGGTTCGTGGTGACCCTCATCGGCGTTCTCGGTATGTTCTTCCTCCTCGCCAGCATGAGCATGGACGGCCTCGGGTGGCAGACGGTGACCGAGGATGTCGGTGACCTGCCGCTGTTCGACATGTTCCTGAGCCTGCTGGACGCCGGCGTCATCGTGCTGTTGTTCCTGCCGGCGGCCAACGCCTACTTCTCCGCGGGGTCCCGCACCGACTGACGCCACGTTGTCGGGGTGTGGTGGAGCCAGGCCAGGGCCAGCATGCTTCCTTGCGTCACGAATCATCGGGCGTGGAGGCCACCCGTCGCGGTAGCGGGCGAATCCGAATTCGCGGGCCGCCTTGTTGTAGTTCGGGTGGTGGGCAGTCAGGTGCCGCTTGGCCTGTCCGTATCCGCTGATGTTGGCTCGGTGGCCACGGAAGTGGAGAAGGAGCCAGAGCTCGAAGCACGGGTCCACTGACGCCAACAAGCCTTTCAGGTAGGCAGGTTCCGTGTTCCTCGCGCCGCAGACCACCAGGATCGGCACGCGGATGTCCTCGCCCGCCTTGCGGCCGAGCAGGCTCGCGTCATGGCTGGTGAAGAGGAGCTGCGCGCCGTGGGGGTTGCGCTCCGGGGCCTGGAAGAGGCCCGAGGAAGGCGCCCAACCGGGGTGCAGGCTGCTGTCGAACTCGTCGGCGACGAGGGTGCCGCCGGTGCGGGTGACTCCCTCCAGGACGATGGCGTAGTCCACGATCGCGCGGGTGCCCTGGGACTCGGCAGACAGGGGCAGCTCGAAAACCAGCAGCTCGGCCGGCTCATTGAGAGCACCCAGGAAGAGACCGTTCAACGACACGGCGGTCGCCTCGTACCGCTCCGCCAGGGCCTCGGCGAGGCCCGGCAACTCCCCGCCCTTCAGCGTCAGAGCGTCAGAGCGAGGAACCCCCCGCGGCGATGCTGCCCTGAGCGGCGGCGTAGAGGGAACCGGTGCTGGTCAGCACCGAGTACGACAGCACCGGTCGGCTGCCAGTACCGTCCCGCTGCTGCGGCACGGACCGGCGCCGGTCCGGGGCGTAGAGGAGGGGGAAGTCCGCATCGTCCAGGGCCTGGACACGGGACAGGAGGTCCTCGGTACCGATCCCGATCCCGATCCCGGACCCGGACCCGGGCCGCACGGCCGCCGGAGCCTGCGAGACGCGCAGGGCACGCGCCAGGGTGAGCGTGAGCGGAGACAGCTCCAGCCTCGGGGACACGGCGACGCCGCCCCTGCCCCTACCGCGGCCCGTACTTGCGCCCCGTCCGCGAGGTGATCCCGCCCAGCAGCCCCCGGGGCACCAGCTTCGCGGCGCCCATCAGGGTCTTGTAGCGGGGGTCGGGGATGGACAGGGACTTCCCGCGGGCCAGGTCGGCGAGGCCCGCCGCGACGACCTTGTCCGCGTCGAGCCACATCCAGTTCGGGATGCTGTCCGTGCCCATGCCGGCCCGCTCGTGGAACTCCGTGCGGACGAAGCCGGGGGCCAGGGCCATCAGGCGTACGCCGCTGCCGGCCAGGTCCTTCGCCACACCCTGGGTGAACTGCACGACCCACGCCTTGGAGGCGCCGTAGGTGCCGCGCGGGACGAAGGCGGCGACCGAGGCGACGTTGACGACGCCGCCGCGGCCCCGCTCGCGCATCGCCTCCACCGCCGCCGAGGTCAGCCGGAGCACCGCCTCGCAGTGCACCTTGAGCATGGTCAGTTCGTCGGTCATGGGGACGTCGAGGAAACGGCCCTTGTTGCCGAAACCGGCGTTGTTGATCAGCAGGTCGACGGGGTTCCTGCGCGCCCCCAGCCGGGCGGTCACCGTGTCGATGCCGACGTCCGTCGACAGGTCCGCCGTCAGGACCTCCGCCTCGATGCCGTGCCGGTCGTGCAGTTCGGTCGCCTGTTCGCGCAGCCGCTTCGTGTCGCGGGCCACCAGCACCAGGTCGTGTCCGTCGGCCGCCAGCCGACGCGCGAACGCGGCGCCGAGGCCCGCCGTCGATCCCGTAATCAATGCCGTTGTCATGGCGCAAGATTAGGGCGCGGCGTCATGGGGCCGGACCGAGCAGGTCCGCTTCGCTCAGGCGCCGTACCGCGCCACGTACGTCCGCGCCGACGCCAGCGCTTCCGGGTGCAGCGCCCCGCCCGCCGCGAGCAGCCGGGGGAGCAGGTCCCGCTGGGTCGTCACCGCCCGGAACTGCAGGGCGACCGTGACCTCGTGGGCGGGCCGGTGCACGATCCGCACCGGGTCGCCCGCCCGGATCTCGCCGGGCTCGACCACCCGGAAATACGCGCCGGGCGCGCCCTTCTCCATGAAGCGCTTCATCCAGCGCTCCTCACCCATGTGACCCTGGAAGGTACGGCAGGGGATGCGTCCGGACGTCACTTCGAGCAGCACCTCGGGGCCGACCCGCCAGCGCTCGCCGATCAGGGCGCCCGAGACGTCCAGGCCGGTGGTGGTGAGGTTCTCGCCGAACGAGCCGTTCGGCAGCGGACGGCCCAGTTCGCGCTCCCAGTCGTCCAGGTCCTCGCGCGCCATCGCGTACACCGCCTGGTCGTCGCCGCCGTGATGCCGCGTGTCGCACACCGAGTCGCCGGCCAGGCCGCTCGCCCCGACGCCCTTCGACCCGGGCGCCGCCACCCGTACGGGGCCGTCGGCGGGCCGCTTGTCGATGCCGGTGACGCCCTCGGGCTGGTCCGTGTACGGCACGGCCTTCGCGCGGCCCAGGTTGACGGACAGGAGCTGCATGGCGGAACGGTTCATGGAGGAACGGTAGGACAGTCCTTGTCAAAGCGTCGACGCATTATTCGCCGTCCGGTCAAAGCGTCGCTTATCATCGGTGGTGTGATCGAGGCCCGTCATCTCCGCGTGCTGCGCGCCGTGGCATCCACCGGTTCCTTCTCCGCCGCGGGGCGTGAGCTGGGCTGCACCCAGCCCGCCGTCAGCCAGCAGATGAAGGCCCTGGAGTCCTCCGTCGGCACCCCGCTGCTCGTGCGAACCGGGCGCGAGATGCGGCTGACCCAGGCCGGTGAGGCGCTGGCGCGGCACGCCGCCGGGATCATCGCCGGGCTCACGGCGGCCGAGGAGGAGGTCGCCGCGATCGCCGGGCTGCGCGCCGGGCGGGTGCGGCTGGTCTCCTTCCCCAGCGGCAGCTCCACCCTCGTACCGACGGCCCTGGCCGCGCTGCGTGCCGCGCACCCCGGCACCCGGGTCTTCCTGGAGGAGGCCGAGCCGCCGAAATCCGTCGGGCTGCTGCGCGAGGGCGACTGCGACGTGGCCCTCGCCTTTCGCTACGAGGGCGCGGCCGGCGCGGAGGAGTGGGACGACCTCGTCGTACGGCCGCTGCTGACCGACCGCCTCGTGGCGCTGGTGCCCGAGCGGCACCGGCTCGCGCGCACGGAGGGCGCCGGGGCCGTGGCCATCGGGGAGCTCGCCCGGGAGGCTTGGATCGCGGGCTGCCCGCGCTGTCGCGGCCAGCTCGTCGAGGTCTGCGAGGGCGCCGGCTTCACCCCCCGTATCGACTTCGCGACCGACGACTACCCGGCGGTGGTCGGCCTGGTCGGCGCCGGCCTGGGCGTGGCCGTCCTGCCCCAGCTCGCCGTCGAGTCCGTACGGCCCCGGGGTGTACGCACGGTCGCGCTGGAGCCGGCCGTGCGGCGGGAGATCGTCGCGTTGACCCTGCCCGACCTGGCCCAGGTGCCGGCGGTGGCGGCGACGCTGGACGAGCTGGCCAGGGCGGGCGAGCGCCAGCCGGCGGCACGCTGAGCCCACCCTCCCCGGGTCGAAGTCTCTTCGAAGAAACGTTCCTTCAGTGAGGTGCGGCCGCCTCCCCGCCGGCCGACGCCGATGCCGTCGCCGCCACCAGGCGGTTGCGTGCCCGTCCCATCAGCTCCTCGCGCTCGTCCTCGGTCAGCCCGCCCCAGACGCCGTACGGCTCACGCACCGCCAGTGCGTGCGCCGCGCACTCGGCGCGGACCGGGCACCTCATGCAGACCTCCTTGGCCGAGTTCTCGCGAGCACTCCGCGCCGCACCGCGTTCGCCCTCCGGATGGAAGAAGAGCGAGCTGTCCACCCCGCGGCACGCAGCCAGGAGCTGCCAGTCCCACAGGTCCGCGTTCGGTCCGGGAAGGCGGGAGAAATCTGCCATTGCGTGACCCCTTGTAGCCGTTCTGGGTGGATACGGTGTCCACGACCGTACAACTACGATCTAAGGAGATGAAAATATGACTCATTGCGAATCTAGCCGCAGACACCAGCGAAGTGGAAGAAAAGCGGCTAAATGGGGCACCGGTTGTGATGAAACGGGGCGGGTCCGGGGCGCGTGACTGCTGCGTGGCCGCCCCCTCACGTAGAGTGCCGAAGACGACACACAGCCCCGTAACTCTTTCGAGTGACCATCGTTGAGAGTGCGGAGGCGGTTGAAGGAACAAGTGCTCGGGCGGGCGTCCGGGACGGTCGACCGCACAGGTGACGATTTCGTACCAGCCTGGAGGCTCAACGTGACGCGCAAGAGCTGCGGAGGACGGCCATGACTTCCGTCCTCGTCTGCGACGACTCCCCGCTTGCCCGAGAGGCGCTCCGCCGCGCGGTCGCGACCGTGCCCGGTGTCGAGCGCGTGACGACGGCGGCCAACGGCGAGGAAGTCCTCCGCCGCTGGGGTGCCGACCGCTCGGACCTGATTCTGATGGACGTGCGCATGCCCGGTCTGGGCGGCGTCGAGACCGTCCGGCGGCTGCTGTCCGCCGACCCCGGCGCGCGCATCATCATGCTCACCGTCGCCGAGGACCTGGACGGCGTGGCCCTCGCGGTCGCCGCCGGTGCCCGCGGCTATCTGCACAAGGACGCCTCGCGCGCCGAGCTGCGCGCCACCGTTACGCAGGCCCTCGCCGACCCGACCTGGCGGCTCGCCCCGCGCCGGCTGCGCTCGGCCGAGATGGGTGCCGCGCCCACGCTCACCGCCCGCGAGATCCAGGTCCTGGAGGGCATGAGTCACGGCCGCTCCAACGCGGAGATCGGCCGCGAGCTGTTCCTCTCCGAGGACACCGTCAAGACCCATGCCCGTCGGCTCTTCAAGAAGCTCGGCGCCTCGGACCGGGCGCACGCGGTGGCGCTCGGCTTCCGGTGGGGCCTGGTCCGCTAGGGGCACCCCGTGCGGTGGAGGTCTCAGCAGAGGCCGAAAGGGCCCGTCGGGGACGTCACGATCCCCGCTTATCGCGAGGTGAGCGGGGGTGACAAGGCGACCCGCCGGGTGCCCGCTGCTCGTTTCGCCGCGGATGACGCATCCTTGAGGTGTGGAGTTCCTCGGGGACGAGTCGGTCGAGCGGAAGGGGAGGGCGCAGGGGATGAGTTCCGGCGCACCTGCTCATAACGCTTCGGTGCACAACAACGGGCACGGAGCCACGGATCGGACAGCCGCAAGGCACCATGGACCGATGCGTGACGACGAGGCTGCCCCTGACCAAGGGACGGTCGGTGGGCTCGTTCACCGCGCCGTCGACGGGGACGAGCAGGCCACGCACGACCTGCTCGCCCATGTCCACCCCTTGGCGCTGCGCTACTGCCGCACGCGGCTGTCCCGGCTGCCCGGCGACGCCCGGCACTTCGTCGAGGACCTCGCCCAGGAGGTCTGCGTCGCGGTGCTGCTCGCGCTGCCCCGCTACAAGGACACCGGACGCCCCTTCGAGGCGTTCGTCTTCGCCATCGCCGCCCACAAGGTCGCCGACCTCCAGCGCGCGGCGATGCGGCACCCCGGCTCGACGGCCGTCCCGTCCGACGAGATGCCCGAGCGGCCGGACGACTCACTGGGCCCCGAGGAGCGGGCGCTGCTCAACAGCGACGCCGCCTGGGCCAAGAAACTGCTGGCCAACCTGCCCGAGAACCAGCGCGAGCTGCTCCTGCTGCGCATCGCGGTCGGGCTCACGGCCGAGGAGACCGGACAGATGTTGGGAATGTCACCAGGTGCCGTGCGGGTCGCACAGCACCGGGCGCTGAGCCGGCTGCGGGCACTGGCGGAGCAGTAGCCGCAGTCCTGAACGGGAGGTGACCGCTGTCCTGAACGGGCGGTGACCGTCGTCCGTACGAAGCTACGAAGAGCGCGGGCTGCCCCGATCGTGGAATGAGCCACCCCCACTTCCCGTTAGCATGGACATCCGCACCGATCAAGGCCATTTGGGGAAGGTGTCATGACTGCCAACGTCGACGGAGTGCCCGAGAAATTCGCGACGCTCGGGCTGACCTACGACGACGTGCTGCTGCTGCCGGGTGCATCAGAGGTGCTCCCCAACGTGGTCGACACCTCGTCCCGCATCTCGCGCAACGTCCGGGTGAACATCCCGCTGCTCTCGGCGGCGATGGACAAGGTGACCGAGGCCCGCATGGCGATCGCCATGGCCCGTCAGGGCGGTGTCGGTGTCCTGCACCGCAACCTCTCCGTCGAGGACCAGGTCAATCAGGTGGACCTCGTCAAGAGGTCCGAGTCCGGCATGGTCACCGACCCGATCACGGTGCACCCCGAGGCCACGCTGACCGAGGCGGACGCCCTGTGCGCCAAGTTCCGCATCAGCGGCGTCCCGGTCACCGACCCGGCCGGCCGGCTGCTCGGCATCGTCACCAACCGCGACATGGCCTTCGAGTCCGACCGCACGCGCCAGGTGCGCGAGGTCATGACGCCGATGCCGCTGGTCACCGGCAAGGTCGGCATCTCCGGCGTGGACGCCATGGGGCTGCTGCGCCGCCACAAGATCGAGAAGCTTCCGCTGGTCGACGACGAGGGTGTCCTCAAGGGCCTCATCACGGTCAAGGACTTCGTCAAGGCCGAGCAGTACCCCCACGCCGCCAAGGACTCCGAGGGCCGGCTGCTGGTCGGCGCCGCCGTCGGCGCCAGCCCCGAGGCACTGGAGCGCGCCCAGGCCCTGGCCGCCGCGGGCGTGGACTTCCTGGTCGTCGACACCTCGCACGGCCACAACAGCAACGCCCTGAGCTGGATGGCGAAGATCAAGTCCAGCGTCGGCGTGGATGTGATCGGCGGCAACGTCGCCACCCGTGACGGCGCCCAGGCCCTGATCGACGCCGGCGTCGACGGCATCAAGGTCGGTGTCGGCCCCGGCTCCATCTGTACGACCCGCGTCGTCGCCGGCATCGGCGTCCCGCAGGTCACCGCCATCTACGAGGCCTCCCTGGCCGCCCGCGCCGCCGGTGTCCCCCTGATCGGCGACGGCGGCCTCCAGTACTCCGGCGACATCGGCAAGGCCCTGGCCGCCGGTGCCGACACGGTGATGCTGGGCAGCCTGCTCGCGGGCTGCGAGGAGTCGCCGGGCGAGCTGCAGTTCATCAACGGCAAGCAGTTCAAGTCGTACCGCGGCATGGGCTCGCTGGGCGCCATGCAGTCCCGCGGCCAGGGCCGGTCGTTCTCGAAGGACCGCTACTTCCAGGCCGAGGTCGCCTCCGACGACAAGCTCGTGCCCGAGGGCATCGAGGGCCAGGTGCCCTACCGCGGCCCGCTGGCCAACGTGCTGCACCAGCTCGTCGGCGGCCTGCGCCAGACCATGGGGTACGTGGGGGCCGCCACGATCGGGGAGATGGAGTCGAAGGGCCGCTTCGTGCGGATCACCTCCGCGGGTCTCAAGGAGAGCCACCCGCACGACATCCAGATGACGGTCGAGGCGCCGAACTACAGCCGCAGCAAGTAGGCACAAGAAGTAGGCAGAAAAAAGTAGGCAGAACGCCTTCCAGGGCGGTCCCGGGAGCATCCGGGGCCGCCCTCGGTGTGCCCGTCGGGGATACTGGGAGGCGCTGCAACGCATCAGGGAAAGGCCACAGACGTGACTGAGATCGAGATCGGGCGCGGCAAGCGCGGCCGCCGGGCGTACGCCTTCGACGACATCGCCGTCGTCCCCAGCCGCCGTACCCGGGACCCGAAGGAGGTCTCGATCGCCTGGCAGATCGACGCCTACCGTTTCGAGCTGCCGTTCCTGGCCGCTCCCATGGACTCGGTCGTCTCCCCGGCCACCGCCATCCGCATCGGCGAGCTGGGCGGCCTCGGCGTCCTCAATCTGGAAGGGCTCTGGACGCGGCACGAGGACCCGCAGCCGCTGCTCGACGAGATCGCCGGTCTTGACACGGACAACGCGACCCGCCGCCTCCAGGAGATCTACGCCGCTCCCATCAAGGAGGAGCTGATCGGGCAGCGCATCAAGGAGGTCCGCGACTCCGGCGTCGTCACCGCCGCTGCGCTCTCCCCGCAGCGCACCGCCCAGTTCTCCAAGGCCGTCGTGGACGCGGGCGTCGACATCTTCGTCATCCGCGGTACGACGGTCTCGGCGGAGCACGTCTCCGGCTCGCACGAGCCGCTGAACCTGAAGCAGTTCATCTACGAGCTGGACGTCCCGGTGATCGTCGGCGGCTGCGCCACCTACACCGCCGCCCTGCACCTGATGCGCACCGGCGCGGCGGGCGTCCTCGTCGGCTTCGGCGGCGGCGCCGCCCACACCACGCGCAACGTGCTCGGCATCCAGGTGCCCATGGCGACGGCGGTCGCGGACGTGGCGGCGGCCCGCCGCGACTACATGGACGAGTCCGGCGGCCGGTACGTGCACGTCATCGCCGACGGCGGCGTCGGCTGGTCCGGCGACCTCCCCAAGGCCATCGCCTGCGGCGCCGACTCCGTGATGATGGGCTCCCCGCTGGCCCGCGCGACCGACGCGCCGGGCAAGGGCCACCACTGGGGCATGGAGGCCGTCAACGAGGAGCTGCCGCGCGGCCAGAAGGTCGACCTCGGCACGGTCGGCACCATCGAGGAGATCCTCACCGGCCCGTCCCGCAACCCCGACGGCTCGATGAACTTCTTCGGCGCGCTGCGCCGGGCGATGTCGACGACCGGGTACAGCGAGCTGAAGGAGTTCCAGCGCGTCGAGGTGACGGTGGCGGACTCGCAGCACCGGCGGTAGCCGCCTGACGGCTTCGAGGAGGCCGGTCGCCCCGACGGGGGTGACCGGCCTCTTTCGCGTGCTCAGGGGCTCGTGAGGGGGCGCGTGACGTGGCGCGGGGGCGTGCGGTGGCGTTCGGGGCGAATACGCGGGGGAGGGCCGTGCCGGATCGGTAATGTCCCTGCTCGGCGACCCGCTCTCTGGGGCGCCCCCTTCCAAGGAACCGTTCCGGACCCCGCTCCTCGGGGCCCGGCCCGAATTCCAGACGGACCGCCTACCGGGATATGGGCGGCATCGTGGAAGGGGGCGCGCCATGGGCCGTCACCGCAAGCCCACCCGCTGGGACCGGATCCGTCTGCGGACGGTGAAGTTCCGGAGGAGGTGCATCTTGTGGATCTACGGGAAGTGAGCGGCCGCCCCCATGTGAACTAGGGGCGGACACTCCGATCACTTCTCTGGAGCCTGCCTCAGTATCCGGCTGCGGTGGGCTCCACCCTTCCGGACGGTGAGCGGCCGTCCCTACGAGAGTTAAGGGCGGACACCCGTTGCCCGGCCGCACATCCCTGCGGTGGGCTCCATCCGCTCCCACCGTACCGGCGCAGCCGCCCTCCCACCACCAACCCCGTGGCACGGTCACCCCCGTGCGCCCCCGCCTCACAACCGGTGCGCCGCCCCCGTGGGCGTGGCCCCCCGCGTGTCCAGGAGGAGCTGGGCCTTGACCGACAGGCCCTGGAGGTCGTACGTGCGGTGCTGCTGGAGGAGGATCGTGAGGTCGGCGTCGGCGGCGGCCTCGTAGAGGGAGTCGGCGCGGGGGACGGGGCGGTCGGCGACGTTCCAGGACGGGATGTGCGGGTCGTGGTAGCTGACGGCGGCGCCCATGGACATCAGGCGGGTCGCGATCTCCTCGGCCGGGGTGGCCTGCTGGTCGGCGAGGTCGGCCTTGTAGGTGACGCCGAGGAGCAGGATCCGGGCGCCGCGCGCGGACTTGCCGTGCTCGTTGAGGAGGGCGGCGGCGCGCTGGACGACGTAGCGGGGCATCTGGGAGTTGACCTGCTGGGCCAGCTCCACCATGCGCAGGCTGTGCGGGGCCCGGCCGGTCAGGTCCTGGGGGACGGAGTGGCCGCCGACGCCGGGTCCCGGGCGGAAGGCCTGGAAGCCGAACGGCTTGGTCTCCGCGCAGCGCAGGACGTCCCACAGGTCGACGCCGAGGTCGTCGCAGAGGACGGCCATCTCGTTGACGAGGGCGATGTTGACGTGCCGGAAGTTGGTCTCCAGGAGCTGCACCGTCTCCGCCTCCCGCGGCCCCCGCGCGCGGACCACCTTGTCGGTGAGGCGGCTGTAGAAGGCGGCGGCGGACTCGGTGCAGGCGGGGGTGAGGCCGCCGATGACCTTCGGGGTGTTGGCCGGGGTGTGGTCGCGGTTGCCGGGGTCGACGCGGCTGGGGGAGTACGCGAGGTGGAAGTCGCGGCCGGCGCGGAGCCCGGAGCCTTGCTCCAGGATCTGGCGCAGGAACTCCTCCGTCGTCCCCGGCCGGACGGGCGACTCCAGGATGACGGTGGTGTGCGGGCGCATGTGGGCGGCCAGGGTGCGGGCCGCGGCCTCCACCTGGGCGAGGTCCAGGCCGCCGTCCGCGCCCGGCGGGGTGGGGGCGCAGATGACGGCGGTGCGGACACGGCCCAGCTCGGCCGGTCCTGCGGGGGTCCGGAAACCCGTCGCGAGCATCCGGCGCACCTCGGCGGGGGTGAGCGGGTCGGCCTCGGGGCCGGTGCGGTAGCCGAGGGTGGGGATGCCCGCGGCGACGGCGGCCTGGGCCAGGGGCAGGCCGTACGGGCCGAGTCCGATGACGGCGAGATCTGCGGGCATGGCGTGGGCCGTCCTTCCCAGTAGCCGAAGCGGGACAGGTGCGCAAGCCCGGTGGACAGGATGGGCGAGCACAACGTCAGACTAGGAGTAAATATGACCGATTTGCGGTATTGATCTGCCGAGTCTCGGCGAGTGTCGAGCGCCGACGGTGAGCTGTGCGGGACGGCGGGGCAGCGGGGCAGCGGTGGAAGTCGCGGGAATGCCGCGGCGAGGTCGCGGGAAAGCCGCGGGGAAGTTGTCCACAGGCTGTGGCCGTGCGGCGGCCGATGTCGGGCAGGTCGGTAAGAATCTGGGCATGGTGGGTACCAGGAACCGGGCTTCGCCCCCACGGGTGCGGCCGACGCTACCGACAGCGGGAGGCAGCAGTGAGGACAGCGACCCTGGGGCCGGCGCAGCGCGCCGAGTCGCTCGCGGCCATGGCCGAGCGCGAGCTTGACGTACTGGTGGTGGGCGCCGGTGTGGTCGGCGCGGGCACGGCGCTCGACGCCGTGACGCGCGGCCTGTCCGTCGGCCTGGTCGAGGCGCGGGACTGGGCGTCGGGCACCTCCAGCCGGTCCAGCAAGCTGATCCACGGCGGCCTGCGCTATCTGGAGATGCTCGACTTCGTGCTCGTACGGGAGGCGCTCAAGGAGCGCGGGCTGCTCCTCGAACGGCTCGCACCGCACCTGGTGAAGCCGGTTCCGTTCCTGTACCCGTTGCAGCACAAGGGCTGGGAGCGGCTGTACGCGGGCTCCGGCGTCGCGCTCTACGACGCCATGTCCATGGCCCGCGGCCACGGCCGGGGGCTGCCGCTGCACCGGCACCTGAGCCGCTCTCACGCCCTGCGCGTCGCACCCGCCTTGAAGAAGGACGCGCTGGTCGGCGCGTTGCAGTACTACGACGCCCAGATGGACGATGCCCGGTTCGTGACCACGCTGGTGCGCACGGCGTCGGCGTACGGCGCCCAGGTCGCCAACCGTGCGCGAGTCACCTCCTTCATTCGCGAGGGCGAACGCGTGGTCGGTGCGCGGGTGCAGGACGTCGAGGCGGGCGGGGAGTACGAGGTCCGCGCCAAACAGGTGGTGAACGCGACCGGGGTGTGGACCGACGACACCCAGTCGATGGTGGGCGAACGCGGCCAGTTCCACGTGCGGGCCTCCAAGGGCATCCACCTGGTCGTGCCCAAGGACCGCATCCACTCCAGCACCGGCCTGATCCTGCGCACCGAGAAGTCCGTGCTGTTCGTCATCCCCTGGGGCCGGCACTGGATCATCGGCACCACCGACACCGAATGGGACCTGGACAAGGCCCACCCGGCCGCGTCCAGCGCGGACATCGACTACCTCCTCGAGCACGTCAACTCGGTGCTGTCGGTGCCGCTCACGCGCGACGACGTCGAGGGCGTGTACGCCGGTCTGCGTCCGCTGCTGGCCGGCGAGTCGGACGCCACCAGCAAACTGTCGCGCGAGCACACCGTCGCGCACCCGGTGCCCGGCCTGGTCGTCGTGGCGGGCGGCAAGTACACGACGTACCGGGTGATGGCCAAGGACGCCGTGGACGAGGCGGTGCACGGACTGGACCTGCGGGTCGCCGAGTGCGTCACCGAGGAGACTCCGCTGCTCGGCGCCGAGGGCTACCACGCGCTGTGGAACGCGCGGGCGCGGATCGCCGCGCGCACCGGACTGCACGTGGTGCGCGTGGAGCACCTGCTGAACCGGTACGGCGCGCTCACCGAGGAACTGCTGGAACTCGTCACCGCCGACCCCTCGCTGGGCGAACCGCTCGGCGCCGCCGACGACTATCTGCGCGCCGAGGTCGTCTACGCGGCCTCGCACGAGGGCGCCCGGCACCTGGACGACGTACTGACCCGCCGCACCCGCATCTCCATCGAGACCTTCGACCGGGGAACGCGCAGCGCCCGCGAGGCCGCCGAGCTGATGGCACCGGTGCTGGGCTGGGACAAGGGCCAGGTCGAACGGGAGGTCCAGCATTATGAGAAGAGGGTCGAGGCCGAGCGGGAGTCGCAGCGCCAGCCGGACGACCTGACGGCCGACGCGGCCCGGCTGGGGGCGCCGGACATCGTGACGCGGTAGGGGATCCCGCGGCGGGTGCGACAGGAGGCGGGCCCGCCGCGCCCCGTCGCCCGTCGCCCGCCCCCGAGTCCGTCGGGCCCCATGGGCACCCTGGGCGTCGAGCACTTGTCGGGTGAGGGACAATGAAGGCTCTGTCAGGGCGGGTTGCATGAGGGGACGCATGTCGGAGGCGGAGCGGGCGGGGACATCCCGTACGGACAAGAGCGCACGTCTCCTCGCCGGGCGGTACCGGCTGGGAGACGTGCTCGGCCGCGGCGGCATGGGGACGGTGTGGCGGGCGGAGGACGAGACCCTCGGACGCACGGTCGCCGTCAAGGAGCTGCGGTTTCCCGGGAACATCGACGAGGAGGAGAAGCGGCGCCTGATCACGCGCACGCTGCGCGAGGCGAAGGCGATCGCGCGGATCCGCAACAACAGCGCCGTCACGGTCTACGACGTCGTCGAGGAGGACGACCGGCCGTGGATCGTGATGGAACTCGTCGAGGGCAAGTCGCTCGCCGAGGCCATCCGTGAGGACGGTCTGCTGGAGCCCAGGCGCGCCGCCGAGGTCGGCCTCGCCGTCCTGGACGTACTGCGCTCCGCACACCGCGAGGGCATCCTGCACCGCGACGTGAAGCCGTCGAACGTACTGATCGCCGAGGACGGCCGGGTCGTGCTCACCGACTTCGGCATCGCCCAGGTCGAGGGCGACCCCTCCATCACCTCCACCGGCATGCTCGTCGGCGCCCCCTCCTACATCTCCCCCGAGCGCGCCCGCGGCCACAAGCCCGGACCGGCCGCCGACCTGTGGTCGCTGGGCGGACTGCTGTACGCCGCCGTCGAGGGCACCCCGCCCTACGACCGGGGCTCGGCGATCGCCACGCTCACCGCGGTGATGACGGAGAACCTGGAGGAGCCGAAGAACGCCGGCCCGCTGCGCGACGTCATCTACGGGCTGCTCACCAAGGAACCCGCCCAGCGGCTCGACGACGCGGGCGCCCGCGCGATGCTCAACAAGGTCCTCCACGCCCCGGAGAAGGCGGCCGAGGCCGAACCGCTCGACGCCACCAGAGTCGTGCCGCTGCCCGCGCAGCCGGGCGGGCGCAGGCGCCGCGGCGGTTCCGGTTCCCCCGGCACCGGCACCGGCACCGGCACCGGCACCGGCACCGGCACCGGCACCGGCACTGGCACCGGCGGCAAGCGGGCCGAGGAGGCCGGGGAGCGGTTGCGCGGGGCGCTGCGTTCCGTGCGCAAGGCCGCCGTCGGGGCCGGTGCGGCCGGTGCGGCTGCCGCCTCGCGGGCCCGGGCGGGCGACGGCGGCGGGACGGCGTCGGGGACCGCGGGTGCGACGTCGGCCTCCGGGACCGCGGGGGCGACATCGGCCACCGGAACCGGGGGTGCGACCGCCGCCCCCGGGACTGTCCCCGGTACGGCCGCTCCGGGGACCGCCGGTACGCCGGCCGTCGCGCCGTCGCCCAGGGCGGGATCAGGCGCGGGTGCCGCGGGTGCGGGTACGCGTGCCGGAGCAGGTGTCGGCGCGGGCGTCGGCGCGGGGCCCGGTGCGCCGGACGCCCCGGCGGGAGCGCGGAGTTCCGGCTGGCCCGTCGTACCGCCGCCGGACCTGCCGGCCCGGCCCGTGCGCCGGGCGCCGCTCACCGACGTGGTGCCGCGCCGGACGCTGATCATCATCGCGGTGATCGTGGCGCTCGCCGTGCTCGGCACCGTACTGGCCCTCACGCTCGGCGGTGGCGACGACGAGAAGGGCGCCGAGGGCGGCAGCGGTGGCAAGGCCGTCGCCTCCACCGGACCCAGCGGCGAGACCAAGCACGACGAGGGCAGCGGAACCGGCACCGACGGCTCCGCCTCCGACCCGGCGGCCGACGGGGGCGCGACCGGCGCCCCGGACGGCACAGCGAGCGCGTCCGGCGACGGGAGCGGGTCGGGCGACGCCGGAAAGTCCGACGCCGCCGCCGACGTAGCCGCCACCCACCAGGGCGGCCAGGGCTACAGCATCGGGCTGCCCAAGGGCTGGAAGTACGACTCCAAGGGCGCCTCGGGCGACCGGTTCACCGGACCCGGCGGGCAGAAGCTGCTGGTCGCCTGGACCTCCACGCCCAAGGACGACCCGGTCGCCGACTGGAAGAACCAGGAGCAGTACATGGTTCGCTCGAACTACAAGAAGATCCGCATAGAGAAGGTGGGCTACCGGGGCTGGAACGCGGCCGACTGGGAGTTCACCTACACCGACGGCGGCACCAAGTACCGCACCGTGGACCGTGGATTCGTCGTCAACGACCACCAGGGCTACGCCCTCATGTACACCGCGAAGGCCGGTGACTGGGACAGCGACCTGCGCCGGGACACCTGGCGCACCCTGTCGAAGACCTTCGAACCCAAGTCCTGAGCGGGCGAGGCCCGGGTTTGAGCGGTCCGATATCTGGCATCAGCTCTTTGCGGGTTGCCTCCGGCACGTATCGTGAGTGCTTGCGGACCGTACGCAGCCGGAACGGCCCGCCGGGCGAACGGAATTGACCGACGGGCTGCCGGGGGTGGCGACGTGGACGACTATGCGGGACGGGTACTCGCCGACCGCTACCGCCTGCCCCTGCCGCCGTCCGACGAGTACGAACTCACCGAGACCCGGGCCTTCGACACCTACAGCGGCCAGGAAGTCCTGGTCCGGCAGGTGCCGTTGCCGGAGGTCGTCGAGGCCGAGGTGCTCGACGCGGACGGTCTGCCCGACGGCTTCACGGCCCGGGACGGCGGCGCCAGGCACCCCGGCGCCCGGCACCCGGGCAGGCGGCCGCCCTCCGCGGGCGGCAGCACCCGGCGGCCGGCCGACCCGGTGGTGCGGCGGGCCGTCGAGGCCGCGCAGGCCGCGGCCGCCGTCCCCGACCATCCGCGCCTCGACCAGGTCTTCGACGTCTTCGCCGAGGGCGGTTCGCTGTGGATCGTCAGTGAGTTGGTGGCCGCGAGGCCGCTGGCCGCTCTGCTCGCCGAACAGACACTGACGGCGTACCGGGCGGCCGAGGTGGCCTCCGACGTCCTCCTGGCGCTGCGGGTGCTGCACACGTACGGCTGGGTGCACCGCAACATCACCGCGCGCACCGTGCTCGTCTGCGACGACGGGCGGGTGATGCTGACCGGCCTGGCGGTCGGAGCCGCGGAGGAGGCGCTGTGCGGGTACGACCCGGTGCCCGCGCCCGACGAGGACCCCGCCCCCGCTCCCGCTCCCGCCGCGGTCGATCCGAACGGAACCTTCGGTCCGGGCGGCGGCGTCGGGACCGTGACGCGCGGCCCCGGGAGCGGGGCCCTGGGGCCCGGCGGTGCGCGGGCCGGGATCTTCGGCCCGGGCGACGCCGACCCCGAGGCCGCCCGGCGGGCCGCCATCGAGGCGCGGAGCGTCGGCGACCTTCCGGTGCCCGGGGCGCCGGGGCCGAGCGGAGTCCCCGCCGGGATCGCGCCCGCGTCGCTCGACACCACCGGGGACGCGCGCGCCGCCCGCGCCGGGGCGATCGCCGCGTACCGCGCGGGCGCCCGGGCCGCGGCCCGCGTCCAGGAGGCCCAGAACGGCCAGGCGGCCCTGCCGAGCGCCCGCCCCGCCCCCGACAAGACGGCGCACACCGCCGGCCCGGGCACGGGAAGCGACTCTCCGTACGGCGACGACGCCAGCCGGCCACCGCACGACCCCGGCCGGCCACCGCACGATCCTGGCCGGCCACCGCACGATCCTGGCCGTCCACGGCACGACTCCGGCCGGTCTCCGCTCGCCGGTGGCCCGGGCTCTGGGGGCAGTTCTTCGTACGGCGACGACCCCGGCCCGCCACCGCACGACCCCGGCCGGTCACCGCACGACCCCGCGTCCGGTGGGGCGAGGGCCGGCTACGGCGTCGAGGCGGGCGGAGGCGCGTACGCGGCCGGGCCCGGTGGGGGAAGTGGGCGCGGCTACGGCGTCGAGGCGGGTGGAGATGCGCAAGACGCCGGGCGTCGTACAGGAAGCGGGCGATCGGGCTTCGCCTCCGGTCCCGGGCGGTCTCCGTACGGCATCGGTGCCGAGGGCGTGTCCGGTGTCCCTGGGGCCGACGACGGCGCCGGTCACGCCTCCGCCTCCTCGTCAGGTGCTGCCCTCCCACCCGGCCAGATCGCCGACCCCTACGGCGTGGGCACGACCTCCTGGCACGGCGCCACACCCCGTCGCACCGACGACCCGGCCTTCTCCACCCCCCGTCCACCCGGCGAACCGCGCACCGGCTCCGCTCCGGCCACCGGGCGGGCCCTGCCCGCCGCGCGGCAGGAGGACACCGCCGGACCCGCCGCCCCGCAGCAGGAGAGCGGCGCCGCGCCCGCCGCGCGCTGGGACGACCTGGTCGCCCGGGCTCCCGCGCCGCGCGGTCCGGCCACCGCGCTCGCCGCCGAGCGGGCCCGGCAGACGCGGATGGCCGTGGTCGGCCCCGTGACCGAGCGCTGGGCGCCGGAACAGGCCGGTCCGGTGCACGAGAACTGGCAGCTAGCCGCACCCATCGGCCCCGCCACCGACCTGTGGGCGCTGGGCGCGCTGCTCTTCCGCGCCGTACAGGGGCACGCACCCTACCCGGAGGAGTCGACCGCCGAGCTGGTGCAGATCGTGTGCGCGGAGCCGCCCGCGTTCGCCGAGGAGTGCGGGCCGCTGCGGCCGGTCGTGGAGTCGCTGCTGCGTCAGGACCCCACCGAACGTATCGACTTCGAGGAGCTGCGCGGCTGGCTGCGCTCACTCGTGCGCTCCGCGCCCGAGCCGGAGGCCGGCCTGCACGTCATCTCGGCGCCTCCCGCCGAGACGGGCCGCAGCCGGCTGCCCATCGTGCGCCGCCGCGGCGAGCTGGTGCGCAGGCGGCGTGCCGGGCTGCCCGCGCACCACGGACGGCACAAGCGCGGCAGGCCGGAGCCGGACCGCTCCCCGCGCAGCCTCGGCCGGACCCTGCTCCTGCTGATACTGCTGGCGATGGCCGGCGCGGTCGCGTACGCCATGTTCTTCATGCCGAAGAGCGACACGAACGGCACGGGCACCGCCGACCGCACCGGCGCCGCCGGCGAGGCGAGCCAGGCACCGCCCGCGAAGTCACCGGACGTCAGCAGCGAGCCCCGGCCCGAGCAGACGTCCCCGAAGCCCGACCCCGGCGCCTCCCGGACGGCGGGCGGCTCCACCGAGACCCAGTCCAACGTCGCCGACGGCTTCACCCTGCGCAAGGACGCGGAGGGCTTCCGCGTCGCCGTCGCCGAGGGCTGGAACCGCACGCCCCGCAACGGCAGCGGCCAGGTCGTCTACAGCAAGGGCGACTTCGAACTCATCGTCGTACCGGGCCGGGACCGCACGTCCGAGTTCGGCGACGACCCGATGGCCTACCAGCGCGACAGCGAACCCGAGTTGGCGTCGTACCGTGCCTCAAGTTGGGCCACCTCCAGCGGGCTGAAGACCATCGAGGTCGGCGGACGGACCATGGCCGAGGGGCAGTTCACCTGGACCGGCGCCAGCGGCGGCGAGCTGTACGTGCGCAACGTCGCCATCCTCATCGACGGCCGCTACCACGTGGTGCAGGTGCGCGGTCCGGAGGCGGAGCGTGACGAGGTGACCCGGCTCTACGAACAGGCCTCGGCCACCTACCAGTACACGGGCTGAACGCAGTTCGGCCCGATGGTTGCCTGCCGTCACAGAAAGCGACAACCGTCACAGAGCGGTTTCCATACCACCCCACCCGTTCCCCGGAGGGGGGCCGGTCCCTAGTCTGACCCTGACAAGACCATTGCGGGGCAACGTGAATCAGATGCAGGGCCGGCTCGTCGCGGGCCGATACCGGCTCGGGGAAGCCATCGGCAGCGGCGGCATGGGCCGGGTGTGGCGCGCACACGACGAGGTGCTGCACCGAACCGTCGCGATCAAGGAGTTGACCGCCGCGCTCTACGTCTCGGAGAGTGACCAGGCGATACTGCTGGCGCGCACCCGGGGCGAGGCGCGCGCGGCGGCGCGGATCAACCACTCGGCCGTCGTCACCGTGCACGACGTACTCGAACACGACGGCCGGCCCTGGATCGTGATGGAGCTGGTCGAGGGCCGTTCGCTGGCCGACGCGGTCAAGGAGGAGGAGCGGGTCGACCCGCGGGAGGCGGCCCGCATCGGCCTGTGGGTGCTGCGTGCGCTGTGCGCCGCGCACGCCGCCGGCGTCCTGCACCGCGACGTCAAGCCCGGCAACGTGCTGCTCGCCGACGACGGCCGCGTGCTGCTCACCGACTTCGGCATCGCGCAGATCGAGGGCGACTCCACCATCACCCGGACCGGAGAGGTCGTCGGCTCCGTCGACTACCTCGCGCCCGAGCGCGTCCGCGGTCACGACCCCGGTTCCTCCTCCGACCTGTGGGCGCTCGGCGCGACGCTGTACACGGCGGTGGAGGGCAGGTCGCCGTTCCGCCGCACCTCGCCGCTCACCACCATGCAGGCGGTCGTCGAGGAGGAGGCCACCGAGCCCCGGTACGCCGGTGCGCTCGGGCCCGTCATCAGCGCCCTGCTGCGCAAGGATCCGGCCGAGCGGCCCGACGCGACCGAGGCCGAGCACATGCTCGCCCAGGCGGCGGAGGGACGGCGCCCGGACGCGGCCCAGGCGTACGTGCCGACCACCCACTACTCCGGCCCGTCCCCCTCGGGCCCGCCGCGGCAGGACGACATGGTCCAGCAGGGGCCCACGGGTCCGGCGGGCGGGACCACCGCGACGCCGTACCCGCCGGTGACAGGCCCGACGGCGGTCGGTCCCGCGGCGGTCAGCCCCGCGGCGACGGGACACACCGCTTCGGGATACGCGGAGTCCGGTCACGCGGCGGCGGGATACGCGGAGCCGGGTCACTCGGCGGCGGGTTACGGGGCGCCGGGTCACCCGGCCGCGGGCCCCATACCGGCGGGCGCCGCCGCTCCCCGGCGCCCCCGGCGGGGCCGCCTGCGCACGCTCGCCCTGGTCGTCGCCGTCGCCGCCCTCATCGGCGCGGGTACCGCCGTGATGCTGCAACAGGGCGACACAGGCGACACAGGCGACACAGGCGGCTCGTCGGCCGGCTCCGACCCCACCGACTCCTCCCCGTCCACCTCCACCTCCAGCTCGCCCTCCGCCTCCGCCACCACCGGCAAGGGCCCCGGCGGTTCCGTTCCGGCCGACTGGGTACGCCGCGACGACCCGCTGGGTTTCGGCCTGTACCTGCCCAAGGACTGGCAGCGGACGGACTTCGACGGCGACAGCGGTGAACTCCGGCAGATCGACTACACCCCCGACGGCGGGAAGCACGTCCTGCGCATATCCGTCGACTCCGCCCCCGACTTCAACGACCCCTACGCACACCAGCTCGACCTGGAGGTGCAGCTCCAGCGGCTGGTCGACTACCAACGCGTCACCCTGGAACGCGCCGACTACCGCGACCGCGACAGCGCCCGGTGGGTGTACACCTGGACCGCACTGGCGAAGGACACCTCCTTCCCCGGCCCGCGCCGCGCCGTGTCGCAGACGTACATGTCCCGGGACGGCGTCGAGTACGCCCTCAACATGTCGGGGCCCGCGAGCGACTGGGCGGCCACGCAACGGCGGTTCAAAGCGGTGCTGCAGAGCTGGCAGGAGAAGACCGGCTGACCTCCGTCGCGACGCCCGCCCGCACGTCGGTTGTCGGCCACCCGTGTGACGGCGACCCGGAGCCGGTGCGTCCGGTGGGGCATGATGGGGCGCATGGTGACCGAGGGGGCGGGCGGGCGTGTCATCGCGGGCCGTTACCGGCTCCATGAGCGGCTCGGCCGCGGCGGCATGGGCATCGTGTGGCGGGCCACCGACCAACTGCTCGCCCGCGAAGTGGCCGTGAAGGCGCTCCCTCTCGACGAGACCCTCTCCGCGGCCGAGGCCCGGCGCCGCCGTGAGCGCACCCTGCGTGAGGCCCGCGCGGTCGCACAGTTGCGGCATCCGCACGTCATCGTCGTGCACGACGTCGTCGAGGACGACGAACGCGCGTACATGGTCATGGAACTGGTCGACGGCGGTTCGCTCGCCGACCGCGTCCTCACTCGCGGTCCGGTCGACGCCGGCGAGGCCGCCCGCATCGGCATCGCCCTGCTCGACGCCCTGCGCACGGCCCACACCGCCGGCATCCTGCACCGGGACGTGAAGCCGTCCAACGTGCTGATCGCCGAGGACGGCCGGGTCGTCCTCACCGACTTCGGCGTCGCCCAGGTCGCGGGCGCCACCACCCTCACCGAGAGCGGCTCCTTCGTCGGTTCCCCCGAGTACACCGCACCGGAGCGGATGTCCGGTGCCGGAACGGGGCCGGAGTCCGACCTGTGGTCGCTCGGCGTACTGCTGTGCGCGGTCCTCAGCGGCGCGTCCCCCTTCCACCGCGACTCGCTGGGCGGTGTCCTGCACGCCGTGGTCACCGACGAGATCCGGCCGCCCGCGCAGGCCGGGCCGCTCCTCCCGGTCGTACGGGGCCTGCTGGAGCGCGATCCGCGACGGCGGCTGGACGCGGCCTCGGCGCAGCGGATGCTGCGCGCCTTCCTCAGCACGGGCCGTACGCCCGCGACGCCTGCGTCGCCCGGGACCGGCGAGCTCCGGCGCGTGAAGCGAAGCGTGAAGCGAAGCGCGGAGCGGCGAGTGGAGCGGCACGTGAAACGCCGCGTGCTCATGGCGGTGCTGCTGGTCGTCGTGGCGGCGGGCGCGGGCATCTCGGCGGCCGCGTTGCTCGCGGACGGGGGCGGCGACGGGGGCGGTACGCCGACGCGCTCGGTGCCCGTGACGCCGACGACCGATCCCGACACGTCGGCACCGGACTCGCCCGCACAGGGCTCGTCGGAGTCCGCCGCATCGGACCTAAACAGGAGATAAGCGGCAACCCGCGTCACGGGTCTGTGACCGCCGCGCACCGGCGGTGGAAACGGACGCGTCCGGCGCGATATGGATGGACCCATGAGCAGCAACGGGGGACCCCGCAGCGGGTCGGACGAGCCGACGAGTTTTGACCTGCAACCGCCGAACCAGCCCGTCGCCGTGCCGCATCCCGGCAACCCGTACGCGGCACCCACCCAGGTCGTACCGCCGCGGTCGCAGGGCACGTCGTCGGCCCCGGCGCCCGCCCCGGCGCCCGCCCCGGCGCCCTCCTCGCCGGAGGCCGCGCCGGACCCGGGCGCCGGGCGGCTCATCGCCGGGCGCTACCGGCTGCTCGCCAAGCTCGGGCACGGCGGCATGGGCACGGTGTGGCGGGCGAAGGACGAGACCGTGGACCGCGAGGTCGCCGTCAAGGAGCCCCGCGTCCCCGACCACCTTCCCGAACGCGAACGGGACAACGCCTTCGAGCGGATGCGCCGCGAGGCGCGCGCCGCGGCCCGGCTCGACCACCCCGCGGTGGTCGACGTGCATGACGTGGCGGTCGTGGACGAGCAGCCGTGGATCGTGATGGAACTCGTGCGCGGGCGCTCGCTGGGCGACGCCCTCCAGGAGGGCACGCTGGGCGCGCGCGAGGCGGCCAGGATCGGCCTGGAGGTGCTCGGTGCCCTGGAGGCCGCGCACGCCGCCGGCATCCTGCACCGGGACGTGAAGCCGGACAACGTCCTGCTCGGCCGCCACGATCGGGTCGTCCTCACCGACTTCGGCATTGCCCAGATCGAGGGCGAGACCAACCTCACCGACACCGGAGGCTTCGTCGGCTCGCCCGAGTACATCGCCCCGGAGCGGGTCCTCGGCCAGCGCCCGGGCCCGGCGAGCGACCTGTGGTCGCTGGGCGTGGTGCTGTACGCGGCGACGGAGGGCGTCTCGCCGTTCCGCCGCAGCAACACCCCCGCCACGCTCCAGTCGGTGCTCAACGCCACGCCCGCGCCGCCCGCCTCCGCGCAGGGCCCGCTGGCCGAGGCGATCACGGGCCTGCTGGACAAGGACCCGGCGCGCCGCCCCGACGCGGCCCGGGTACGTTCCCTCCTTGACGCCACCGCGAACCCGCCCGCGCCGCCGCCCACCCAGGTGGTCCGGGTCGACGGGCCCCAGGGGGCGGGCGGGGCTCCCCCGTCCCGGTGGAGCGTCCGGCTGGGCCGCAACGCCTGGATCACCCTCGGCGCGGTGGTCGTCGCGGCGGCGGTGGCGTCGTACCTGGTGGTCGCGGATCCCTTCGCGGGGTCCCTGCCGGAGGGCTGGAAGCAGCAGAAGCTCCCCGCCAAGATCGGCATGAGCGTCGGTGTGCCGTCCGAGTTCGTGAAGGCGAAGCACCCGGAGGACTGGGACGGCACCAACGAGACCTTCGTCGACCCGAGCGGCGCGGTCACCGTCCTCGTGGACCGGGACATCAAGGCCGACGACAAGGACAACGAGATCCCGGACACCGCCGGCGCCAACGCCTGGGCGGACTGGGAGATGCTCAAGGACGGCGAGTACTCCTGGAATTTCGCCGACAAGCCCGCGCCCAAGGGTGAGCCGCGCGACACCGAGTACAAGGGCGAGAAGGCCGCCGAGAACACCATCGAGTACACGACCGCGGACACGCAGAACCCCCGCGCCCGCGAGTTCCACATCCTCTACTACCGGGCCGACAACGGCGACATGTACAAGGTGTCGATCGACTACCCCCGCAAGGGCTACTTCGCCGACGAGGGACGGGACATCGCCCGGACGGTGATCGCCAACTGGGAGGTCGACAAGCTCTGATGGAACTCCAGGGCCAAGGCCGGGGCCAAGGTCAGAGCCAGAGCCAGAGCCAGAGCCAGAGCCAGGGCCAGGGCCAGGGCGGCCAGGGCCGGTTGGTCGGTGAGCGCTACCGGCTGCTGCGGCGCGTCGGTTCCGGCGCCTCGGGCACCGTCTGGCACGGTCTCGACGAGGCCGCGGACCGCGAAGTCGCCGTCAGACGGCCGCGGTTGCCCGGTGACCCCGCCGACGAGACGTACCGCAGGGCCGCCCACCGCCTCTACCGCGAGGCCCGTGCCGCCGCCCGTGTCGACCACCCCGCCGCGGTGCGCATCCACGACGTGGTCGTGGAGGAGGCCGGGCCCGACGGACTGCCCTGGATCGTCATGGAGTGGGTCCCCGGCGAGTCCCTGCACGAGATGCTCCTGCGCGGGCCGCTGGAGGCGCCCGAGGCCGCCCGCATCGGCCTCGCCGTCCTCGGAGCCCTGCGGGCCGCGCACGCCGTAGGCATCGTGCACCGCGCGGTCCGGCCCGCCAACGTGCTGCTCGGCGCGCACGGCCGCGTCGTCCTCACCGACCTCGGCACCGCCCACGTGCCGGGCGAGGGACCCCGCCGGGGTGCGGGGCCCGCGGCCGACCTGCGGTCCCTGGGCGTCCTGCTGCACACCGCCGTCGGGGACGGGACACCGGCCGGGCCGCTGGGCCCGCTGATCGAACGGCTGCGAGTGCCGGACGCCGGATCGCGGCCGGACGCGGAGGAGGCCGCCGCGTACCTGGGGGCGGTGGCGGGCGATGTTCCGGCGGCCTCTCCCGGGAGAAAAGAAGTGATCAGGTCCATCGGGTCCCTCCCTTCCGTGTAACGCCCTGATCAGCCGGTTTGTTGCCAGCGATCACTGGCGTCGTGTGAGCACTCGGTGAATCACGGTGAATCCCCATTACCGACGGGTACACAAAGCCCTCGCGGCGTCATACCCTGCGGCTCATGACGGACGCGCAGGCCCCGGAACTCACCGGCACGAACCCCCTCGCCCCCACCCCGGAGGGCGCCCGCACCGCTGCCGACGTGGTCACACCCGAGCTGGTCGCCCAGCTCACCAAGGGCGTGGCCGGCTCCGGCCGCACCGCCAACCACACCCCGTTCACCGGCGAGAAGCTGGCCGACCTGCCCGAGTCGACGCCCGAGGACGTGGCGGGCGCCTTCGAGCGGGCCCGCGCCGCCCAGGCCGTGTGGGCGCGTACGCCGGTCCGGCAGCGCGCCGCCGTCCTGCTGCGCTTCCACGACCTGGTCCTGGAACGCCAGGCCGAGGTCCTCGACCTCATCCAGCTCGAGACCGGCAAGGCACGCCTGCACGCCCACGAGGAGGTCCAGGCCGTCGCCGTCGCCGCCCGGCACTACGGGCGCAAGGGGCCCGCGTACCTGCGCCCCAAGCGGCACACCGGCGCCGTGCCGACCCTCACGAAGGTCACCGAGCTGCGCCACCCGCGCGGGGTCGTCGGCCAGATCGCCCCCTGGAACTATCCGCTGGAGCTGTCCGTAGGTGACGCGATCCCCGCCTTCGTCGCGGGCAACGCGGTCGTCATGAAGCCCGACACCGAGACCTGCCTGACCGCCCTGTGGGCCCGCGACCTGCTCATCGAGGCAGGCCTGCCCGCCGAGGTCTTCCAGGTCGTGCTCGGCGACGGACCGGTCGTCGGCCCCGAGGTCGTCAAGCACGCCGACTACGTCTCCTTCACCGGCTCCACCCGCACCGGCCGCGAGGTCGCCCAGGGCGCCGCCGCCCGTCTCGTCGGCGTCTCCCTCGAACTCGGCGGCAAGAACGCCATGCTGGTCCTCGAGGACGCCGACATCGAGAAGGCCGCGGCGGGCGCCGTCCGCGCCTGCTTCTCCTCGGCCGGCCAGCTCTGCATCTCCATCGAGCGGCTCTACGTCCACGAGTCCGTCGCCGACGCCTTCCTGGACCGCTTCGCCGCCCGCACCAAGGGGATGCGGCTCGGCACCTCCCTCTCCTACGGCGCCGACATGGGCTCGCTGGTGGGGGAGCGGCAGTTGGAGACCGTGAAGGCGCACGTGGCGGACGCCGTCGAGCGGGGCGCGAAGCTCGTCGCCGGCGGTGTCGCCCGCCCGGACATCGGCCCGTACTTCTACGAGCCGACCATCCTCGACGGCGTCGCGGCGCCCATGACCGTGTGCGCCGAGGAGACCTTCGGCCCCGTCGTCTCCGTCTACCGCTTCAAGACCGAGGACGAGGCCGTCGAGCACGCCAACTCCACACCGTACGGCCTGAACTCCGCGGTCTGGACGAAGGACGCCCGGCGCGGCCGCGACGTCGCCGCCCGGCTGCGCACCGGCACCGTCAACATCAACGAGGGGTACGCCTCCGCCTACGGCAGCGTCCAGTCCCCGATGGGCGGCATGAAGGACTCCGGCCTCGGCCGCCGGCACGGCTCCGAGGGCATCCTCAAGTACACCGAGGCCCAGACGGTCGCCCACCAGCGGCTGCTGCCGATGGCACCGTCGCTGGGGATGGACGACGAGAGGTACGCGGCTTTCATGAGCCGCAGTCTCCGGCTGATGAAGGCGTTCCGGTTCAAGTGACCCACCTTGGGGGCGCGGGGCACTCCGCGACCAGCCACAGACGACCCGCACGTGAACTCAAAGAGGAGACCCCCGTGCCCAAGGACGCTTACGACTACGACGTCCTGATAGTCGGCTCAGGCTTCGGCGGCTCCGTCTCCGCCCTCCGCCTCACTGAGAAGGGCTACAAGGTCGGCGTCCTGGAGGCCGGCCGCCGCTTCACCGGCGAGTCGCTGCCCAGGAACTCCTGGGACCTCAAGAACTACCTCTGGGCGCCGAAACTCGGCATGTTCGGCATCCAGCGCATCCACCTGCTCGGAAATGTCATGGTCCTGGCGGGGGCGGGCGTCGGCGGCGGTTCCCTCAACTACGCCAACACCCTCTACGTGCCGCCGAAGCCCTTCTTCGACGACCCCCAGTGGCGGGACATCACCGACTGGCACGACGAGCTGACGCCCTACTACGACCAGGCCCGGCGCATGCTCGGGGTGCGGCTCAACCCGACGATGACCCCGTCCGACGTGCACCTGAAGGCGGCCGCCGAGCGGATGGGCTGCGGCGACAGCTTCCACATGGCGCCGGTCGGCGTGTTCTTCGGCGACGGCGAGGACGCCGACGGCAAGGCGAAGGCCAAGGCGGGCGAGCAGGTGCCCGACCCGTACTTCGGCGGCGCGGGGCCCGACCGCAGGGCCTGCAACGAGTGCGGCGAGTGCATGACCGGCTGCCGGCACGGCGCGAAGAACACCCTCAACGAGAACTACCTGTACCTCGCCGAGAAGGCCGGCGCCGTCGTGCACCCGATGACGACGGCGCTCTCCGTCACGGACGACTCGCGCGGCGGGTTCGCCGTCGCCACGCTCCCCACCGACCGGCGGAAGACGGACGCCGGCCGCACGTTCACCGCCCGCCGGGTCGTCCTCGCCGCCGGCACCTACGGCACCCAGACCCTGCTGCACCGTATGAAGGCGGGCGGTCAGCTCCCCCACCTGTCGGACAGGCTCGGCGAGCTGACCCGCACCAACTCCGAGGCCCTGGTCGGCGCCCAGACCGACGACCGGCGCTACCGCAGGGCCACCGGCGACTCACGGGCCGACTTCACCCGCGGCGTCGCCATCACGTCCTCGATCCACCCGGACGCCGACACGCACATCGAGCCGGTGCGTTACGGCAAGGGCTCCAACTCGATGGGCGGCCTGTCGATCCTCCAGGTCCCCTACGCCGGGCAGACCGCCTCGGGCGCGTCCCGCGTCCTGGGCTTCCTGGGCCACGCGGCCAGGCACCCGCTGCTGGTCCTGCGTTCCCTGTCCAACCGCAAGTGGTCGGAGCGGACCATCATCGGCCTGGTCATGCAGTCCCTGGACAACTCCCTGACCACGCACCTGAAACCGACCGGTGTCGGCAAGGGCCTGCTCACCGCACACCAGGGCCACGGCTCGCCCAACCCCAAGCAGATCAAGGCCGCGACCGAGGGCGCCTCCGCACTCGCCGCCGAGATCAACGGCTTCCCCGGCTCCAACGTCGGCGAGCTGGTGGGCACCCCGCTCACCGCGCACTTCCTCGGCGGCTGCCCGATCGGCGCCTCCCGCGAGACCGGCGTCATCGACCCGTACCACCGGCTCTACGGCCACCCCGGCATCTCGGTGGTCGACGGCGCCGCGGTCTCGGCCAACCTGGGCGTCAACCCGTCCCTGACCATCACGGCGCAGGCCGAGCGGGCGATGTCGTACTGGCCGAACAAGGGCGAGAGCGACCCGCGCCCCGCACAGGGCACCGCGTACGAGCGTCTGGCCGCCGTCGAGCCCGAGTCCCCGGCGGTCCGGGCGGAGGCCTTCGGCGCGCTGCGGCTGCCGTTCCTGGGCATGCCGGCGGTGCCGCCGAAGAAGTAGCGGCGGCGGCCGAGAGGCGGAAGGCCTGCCGGGAGACGGAAGGCCTGCCGAGAGGCGGACAAGGCGAGAGGGACCCGCACCCCCCTCCGAGCGCGGGTCCCTCTCACCCAGCCTGTGTTGCGCCGCCTACGCGGATGTCACGCGTCCGAGCCGGCCCTGCGGCGCCGCACCACGAACACCGCACCGCCGCCCACGACGACGGCGAGCCCGCCGACGAGGCCGATCATCGGCAGCGCCGAGCTGGAACCGGTCTGGGCGAGACTGCCGGTGACCTCCGGGGTGTTGACGGCCGGCTTCTCGACGGCGACCGGCGCCTTGCCGCCTTCCTGAGGCTTGGTGCCCTCCGTGTCCGAGCCGGGGGCCACGATCCGGAACTTGTAGGCGACGTCGCCGAAGCCGGTGCACTCGCCGTCCGCGTCACCGTAGATCGTCGCGCCGAGCGTGAAGCCCGCGCCGACCGGGGCGCCGGCCCGCACGTTGAGCCGCATCGGGATGTGGACCTCGTAGTCGGGCGCCAGCTCGTCGGTGTAGCCGATGTAGCCGACGGCGTAACCGAGTTCGTTGAGGTCCTCCCAGATCTTGTCCTCCGGGTTCCAGGCCTGGAGGCCGACCTTCTTGCTCTCGAACAGCTCCTCGCCGTCGCGGTCGGCGGACGCGCCCGCCAGGTACTCGAGGTTCTCCAGCGTGGAGCCGGAGTTGTTGGCGACGTTCAGCGAGAACTTGTGCCAGCCGCTGCCCGCCGCGATCTCGCCGGGCAGGCCCTCGATGTCGACGTCGACCTTGGAGTCCTCGCACACGGACGGCTCGGGGTCCGGGGTCTCGGTCTCCTCTGGCGTGGAGGTGCTCGGTGACGGGTCCGCGGGTGCGGACGTGGTCGTCTCGGACCCGCCGGGCGCGGGAGTGCCCTCGTCGTCCGTCTCGCTCGGGGAGTCCGGAGAACCCGGGGAGGTGGTCGTCGAGTCACTCGGAGCCGGTGTGGTCTCGCTCGTCGACTCGTTCTGGGACGGCGACTCACCGGTGGACGGGTTCGAGTCGGGCCCGCCCGTGGAGTCGTCCGACGAGGCGGACGGGGACGGCGACGTGCCGTCGGTGGCGTAGGCGGTCGGGGCCGCGAGGAGCGCGGCGGGGGCGATCACCGCTGTGACGGCGGCTGCGGCCAGGGCGCGACGAAGCTTCATGCCCCTTTGATCAGTTGAACCTGTGAATGGTTGTCCTCACATTCACAGAATCTTTATGTGGCCTGCGTCACTGACGGAGGGCCCCGCGGGACTGCCGCTTGCCTCGGATGCTTGTGTTGAAGATGCCTGTGTTGAAGGTGCTTGTGTTGAACGAGGGACCCGTTCCGTCGGCCGGTCCCGGGCGTCCCCGGAACCGGCCGTTCTCTTGGGTGACCGGGCTGCTGTCCCCTGCCGTCCGGTCACTACCCGGAGCGAGGTCCCACGACGTACGGCACGATGCGTACGTCTCATCGCTCCAGGCGAGCCACGCGTGGTTCTTTCGGGCCCGCCCCTGGCTGACACGGACACCGGGACCAACGAAGCCGCTCGCGCACCGGTCACGCTCCGTACGGGTGAGAAGGCGCCCGAACTCAGATACGACCCCGGCACAGCTCCAGCATCGTCATCGCCAGGGCCGTGCCCGGCTTGCCCAGCGCCTGCCGGTAGTGGTCGAGGACCTCCATCTCGCGGGAGAGGTTCACGCGCCGGCCGCCCGAGGTGATCCGCGCGTCCTGGATGACGGCCGAGACGGCCATCCGTTCCTGGATCAACCCGATGATCCGGTCGTCCAGGGCGTCGATGCGCTCCCGGGCGCCGGTGATCACGCCGGCGGCCTCGGTGGTACGGGCGCCGGTCTTGTCCGCTGCGGCGGCCTTGCCGTCTGCGGTGACGACCTTGCTGCCGTGTGTGGTGACGACCTTGCTGTGGTCTGCGGTGACGGTCATGTCGGTGGCTCCTCGCCGAAGAGTGGCGGCGCCCGGGACCGGCGGGGTCCGAAAACGCCAGGCGCCCCGGACCTTGTCGGCCCGGGGCGCCTGGGAAGTCGCTTGTCAGTTGCTCAAGCAGCACGACCGTGGCAGCCGGTGGGCCGGTTGCCATAGGTAAACAGGAACGCCTGGTGCGTGAGCATGCGCCCAGTATGCCGTGGGTGCGCACGGTGTCCAAGCCGGTTCGGATGGTGAGACGTACCGGCGCTCGGGCGGGCGGGCCGTCGCACCCGCCCACCTCGGTAGAATCGGCAGCACAAGCCCCCCGCCCGACCGCCGGAAGGCACCCCGTGTCATCAGCGACTCCCGCTGCCACCGCCCCCGACACCGTCCTGGTCGTCGACTTCGGCGCGCAGTACGCCCAGCTCATCGCCCGTCGTGTCCGCGAGGCGCGGGTCTACAGCGAGATCGTGCCGAGCTCCATGCCGGTCGAGGAGATCCTCGCCAAGAACCCGGCGGCCATCATCCTCTCGGGCGGCCCCTCCTCGGTGTACGAGCCGGGCGCCCCGACCCTCGACCGCTCCCTGTTCGAGGCCGGCGTCCCCGTCTTCGGCATGTGCTACGGCTTCCAGCTCATGGCGCGGACCCTCGGCGGCACCGTCGACAACTCCGGCGCCCGTGAGTACGGCCGCACCGAGCTGTCGGTCTCCAAGACGTCCTCCACCCTCTTCGAGGGCACCCCGGCCGAGCAGGCCGTGTGGATGTCGCACGGCGACGCCTGCTCCGCCGCCCCCGAGGGCTTCACCGTCACCGGCTCCACGGACGTCGTCCCGGTCGCCGCGTTCGAGAACGACGAGAAGAAGCTCTACGGCGTCCAGTACCACCCCGAGGTCATGCACTCCACGCACGGACAGCAGGTGCTGGAGCACTTCCTGTACCGGGGCGCGGGCCTGACCCCCGACTGGACCACGGGCAGCGTGATCGAGGAGCAGGTCGCGGCCATCCGCGAGCAGGTCGGCGACCGGCGTGCCATCTGCGGCCTGTCCGGCGGCGTGGACTCCGCCGTCGCCGCCGCCCTCGTCCAGAAGGCCATCGGCACCCAGCTAACCTGCGTCTACGTCGACCACGGCCTGATGCGCAAGGGCGAGACCGAGCAGGTCGAGAAGGACTTCGTGGCCGCCACCGGCGTGCAGCTCAAGGTCGTGGACGCCAGCGAGCGGTTCCTGGGCGCGCTGGCCGGGGTCTCCGACCCCGAGCAGAAGCGGAAGATCATCGGCCGCGAGTTCATCCGCGTCTTCGAGCAGGCCCAGGCCGAGATCATCGCCGACGCGGGCCCCGCGGTCGAGTTCCTGGTCCAGGGCACCCTCTACCCGGACGTGGTCGAGTCCGGCGGCGGCACCGGCACGGCGAACATCAAGTCCCACCACAACGTCGGCGGGCTCCCCGAGGACCTCGAGTTCCAGCTCGTCGAGCCGCTGCGCCAGTTGTTCAAGGACGAGGTCCGGATGGTCGGCCAGGAGCTGGGCCTGCCGGACGAGATCGTCCAGCGCCAGCCGTTCCCGGGCCCGGGCCTCGGTATCCGGATCGTCGGCGAGGTCACGCGCGAGCGCCTCGACCTGCTGCGCGAGGCCGACGCCATCGCCCGCGAGGAACTGACGGCGGCCGGTCTCGACCGCGACATCTGGCAGTGCCCGGTGGTGCTGCTCGCGGACGTCCGCTCCGTCGGCGTCCAGGGCGACGGCCGTACCTACGGCCACCCGATCGTGCTGCGGCCGGTCTCCTCCGAGGACGCCATGACGGCCGACTGGTCCCGGCTGCCGTACGACGTGCTCTCCAAGATCTCGACCCGGATCACCAACGAGGTCAAGGACGTCAACCGGGTCGTCCTCGACGTGACGTCGAAGCCGCCGGGGACGATCGAGTGGGAGTGACGCCCGCGGCGGGCGACAGGCCCTAAGTGCGCCTGACGGTGCGCAGGGGCTGCCCGGGCCGCCAGATCTGGACGACGAGGTACTTGTCGTCCTCGACGTAGGTGCGCACGACCTCCGTCAGCTCGGTACGGAAGAGGTGGAACGGCTCCGGCGGTTCCACCTCTTTCACATACCCGGCCTTGGTCCCGGGGTCTTCGACCTCGACCGCCCGGCCGCCGATCCGCACGTCCCCGCCGCCCATGCCGGTGCCGTCCCCGGGGTTCGCCTGCAGCGCGAACCGGGGGTCGCGGTGCAGGTCGAGCGCCTTCAGCGAGCCCGGCATCATGCCGAGCCACAGCTCGCCGCCGAGGAACCGCACCTCCAGGCCGGTGGTGCGGGGCGAGCCGTCCTTGCGGAGGGTGGCCAGGGTGTGGTGGGTGTACGCGCCGAAGCGTGCCTCGACGGTGGCGGCCAGTTCGGGTTCGGCGGTGGTGAAGCCGGCCCAGTTTGCGGTGGTGCCTGGTGTCATACGCCGAGTGTGACGCCGAAAGCAGACACCTTCTGTCGGGTATCAGCTATCAGGTATCAGGTATGAGGTATGAGTATGTGCCGTTTCGTTCGGAGCGCCTCGCGGCCGGGTCAACACGGCGATCCGCGCATCACCCGCACTGAGCAGAGGTAAGGCGGGGCGGGGGGCGGGCGAGGGCCGGAGTACGGCACAATTCACTGTCGTCCCAAGGGACTTAGAGGCTTCCACAGCTTCTTCCACGGTCTCTTGTGACATCTCTTTCACAGGGTTCGGGCACAGGGTTCGGGAAGGCGGGCGTCGGGCGTGGCGGTGCAGGAGGCGAGACGCGGGAGCGGCTCGGACAAGGGCGCGTACGACGCGGCGCACAGCGGCGGCTGCACCTGCGGGGACTGCCCGCACGGTGCCCGTGAGGGGCACCGCCGGGCGGTCGCCGCGTTCCTGCTGCGGCGGGACGAGTTCGCGGCCGGGCAGGGGCTGCCGGCGGCGGTGGCCCACTCGGCCTCCGCCTCCCGTCAGTGGGTCTCGGAGGAGCTGACCCAGTCCGCCGAGCTCGTCGCCGAACGCGGTCGCGCCGAGGGCGACGCCTGGCTCGCGGGACTGGGCCGGCGCACGTCGGCCGCCGTGTGGGCGGCGGTCGTACTGCTGCTGCTCGGACAGGCGCTCACCGCGGTCGGCGCCGGCTGGACGGCGGCGCGCACCGCCGGGATCGCGGCGGCACTGGTGGTGGCGGGCGCGCTGACGGCGGCGTCGTGGTTCCACCGGTCGCGGGGCGGCGCACTGGCCCCGGTCATCGGCGAGGACAACCGCCTGTCCACGTCCCGGGCCGTGGCGGTGGCCTGGGTGCTGTTCGTCGCCTACGCGGTGCTCGTGCTGGCCGGGCAACTGGCCGTGGCATCGAGTCACGACCGGCGGGACGCGCTGATCTCGGGTCTCGAACTCGGCCGCGCCACCGGTGCGGTGACCGTACTCGCGGTGGTCTGCGGGATCGCGGTCCTGGTGCGCCGCGTGGTCGGACTTCGGGTACTCGGCCAGCGCCTCCAGAAGGTACGGGCGGACCGGCCGCGCGCGTCCGATCTGCTGACGGACGACGCGGGCCGCGGCACCTTCGCCGACATCCAGTACGTCGTGATCAGCACCGTCGCCCTGGTGTTCGCGGCGGTACGGCTGGCCCGGCGCCCGGAACAACTGCCCGACCTGCCGTGGGGGCTCGCCGTGGTGGTGCTGGTGTCGGCGGCGACCTACGTGGCCGGGAAGTACGCGGAGGGCGGCAGGCCGGTGATCCTCTCCGTGGTCCGGGCCCGGGAGGCCGGTGACCTGGACGCGCCGATCCGCACCGGCGACGACATCGAGATCCGCGGCGCGGGCTTCGTGCCGCCGGGTGCCCAGCGTGCGGACCGCCTCTCCCGGATGGTCGTGCGCATCGGCGCGGTCAACGTCCACGTCCCCCTGGTCCCGGTCCCGGGCGGCTTCAACAACCCCACGGACGACCTGCTGAAGGTGCCGGTACCGGCCGACGTGGAACCGGGCCGGGTGGACGTCCAGGTGGTCACCGGCGCGGGCGTGGAGACCAACCGGTACGCGATCGACGTGACGGACTGACACCTCACGCTTCTTCGGTCGGCGTTGCTGTCGAAACCGACAGCAAGAAACCCCCCGCCGAGGGTTGAGCGGGGCCTGTGTGTCGCACGTATGGTCTGGTGGGGGGTCTGGGCATGCGCGGCGAGAGGCGACTGGCAGTGATGACTCACGGTATGCGGACGGATGTCCACTCCTCGTCCCGGGGCGGCGGGGGCTGGCGGGACGAAGCAGCCCGGTACGCCCTCCTTCCGCTACGGATCTTTCTAGGTGTCACGTTCATCTACGCGGGCCTGGACAAGCTCACCGACAGCGCCTTCATGAAGGACGCGGGCGCCGGTTCCGTCGGCGACATGATGCGTGCCGTGCGCGACTCCTCGGCCGTCCCCGCCCTGGTCGACCTGGCCCTGAAGAACCCGCCCGGCTTCGGCTACGCCATCGCCCTGGGCGAGCTGGCCGTCGGCATCGGCACCCTGCTCGGACTGCTCACCCGCCTGGCGGCACTCGGCGGCGCGCTGATCTCGCTCAGCCTGTGGCTGACCGTTAGCTGGGCCGCCGACCCGTACTACTACGGCAACGACCTCGCCTACCTCATGGCCTGGCTCCCCCTCGTCCTCGCGGGCGCCCCGCTGCTGTCGCTGGACGCGGTACTGCGCTCCCGGCCCAGGCGGCAGACGGGCGGGTACCGCTAGTTGTACTGCCCAGGGACGTTGGTCAACCTGGTGACGGGTGGTTTGCCGCCGGTTGCGGTGTGGGGGCGGTGGTGATTGTAGTGATGGAGCCAGGCCGGC
>NZ_JAGMUO010000046.1 GCF_019049325.1 Streptomyces sp. AC512_CC834
CAGGGTGCGACACGAAGTCGCTCCGGGTAAGTAAGTGCAGTTGAGTGATGGGGAGTTGGTGAAGCTGGACTTCGGGCCTGTGTCCGGGCCCGTTCCCGCGCCGACATGCGTCGCTGGCAACGGCGAGGTGTGAAGCTCGGCGTTCAAGCCCAAGGGCACCTTGGCCATCGAGGAGCCACAGGTGAGGGAAAGGCTGGACGGGCGAACGCAAGTGAACCCTTGATGATGCCCCGTGATCGCAAGGCCGCGCGATGGTGAGTTGGCGGCGGTCACAGGATCCGGTGCTGCAAGGCACCAAGCGTCTTCCAGGCACCTGTACCTGGAGGCCGGACACCGCTGGTCCCGGGGTAAAGAGGGCGCCCACCCCAGCCGCATCTTGCTGGTGCGGAACGTGGAAACCCCGTCGGGGTCCAGGCAGCCGTCTGGTAGGCCGACCGTGAGGGAGGCGGAGATCTCCGGCGGGAACAGGATGATCCAAGAAGCGAAGGCCAGCAGGCCGAAAGGCCAGAGGAAACAGGCGACGGGCCCTTCCCCTGTTGCTTCATAACTCGCTGGATACGGGCCTGTCGGCCCGGCCCGAAAGGGCGCCCACGTGGATCGGGTGAGCCTTTGAAGCTCGCTTGGCAAGGCCGTTGGAGCTGCGGGGCAAGTTAGGTGCCGGAGGTGAGCATGGTGGTCTCGGTCGTGGCTGCGACGCCGATGCCTGCGGTGAACGGACCCAAGGACGCGACCCTCGTCTGGCACGGTATCGACTGGGCCGGATGCGAGAAGAACGTACGACGGCTGAGGCAGAGGATCTTCAAGGCGTCGCAGGAAGGGGATCTGAAGAAGGTCCGCAGCCTGCAAAAGCTCATGCTGCGGAGCCGCAGCAACACGCTGGTCAGCGTGAAGCGGGTGACGCAGCAGAGCAGTGGCCGCAAGACCGCAGGCATTGACGGGGAACGGGCCCTCACCCCAGCGGCGAGGGGCAGGCTGGCGGCCGAGATCCATCGGTCGTCGGAGCCCTGGAAAGCCAGACCGGTCAAGCGGGTGTTCATCCCGAAGAGCAACGGCAGACAGCGCCCGCTCGGTATTCCGGTCCTTCGCGACCGGGTCCTTCAGGCCCGCGTGAAGAATGCGCTGGAGCCGGAGTGGGAGGCACGGTTCGAGCCGAGGTCGTACGGCTTTCGGCCCGGACGCGGCTGCCAGGACGCGATACAAGCGATCTATTTGACGGCGAAGGGGCCCTCCTCCCGGCGTCGATGGGTGCTGGACGCGGACCTGTCGGCAGCGTTCGACCGTATTGATCACGGGCACTTGATGTCCTCCATCGGTCGGTTCCCAGCCAGGGGGCTGGTCAGAGAGTGGCTCAAGGCGGGCGTGATGGAAGGTGGCCGGTTCACACCAACTGAGGAGGGAACTCCGCAGGGAGGTGTGATCAGCCCGCTGCTGCTGAATGTCGCTCTGCATGGAATGGAGCAGGCCGCCGGGTGTCAATACCGGATGCGGAGGGGCCGCGAGCCCTACACCCGGATGGGCACCCCGGTGCTGGTGAGGTATGCGGACGACTTCGTCGTGCTCTGCCACGAGGAAGCAGAGGTATACCGGATCAAAGCCCAATTGGTGAACTGGCTGTCCCCGAGGGGTCTTTGCCTGAACGAGGGCAAGACCAGGGTCGTCCATCTCGAAGAGGGGTTCGACTTTCTCGGGTTCACCATCCGGCACCAACGCGGCAAAATGATCATCAAGCCGAGCGCGGCGGCCTGTAAGAGGCTCCGGGCGCGGTTACGGGCCGAGGTGAAATCCCTGCGTGGGATGCGCATCGGCACCGTACTGCGCAGGCTGTCCCCCATCGTTCGTGGGTGGACCGCCTATTACCGGGCGGTGGCGTCCTCGACCACGTTCAAGTCGATGGACATATTTCTGTGGCGGCTGACTTTCAAATGGGCCAGGCGTCGCCACCCGAAGAAGCCGAAGAAATGGGTAGTGAACAGATACTTCGGCATGTTCCACCCCTACCGGCGCGACCGATGGGTATTCGGCGACCGCATCAGCGGCGCCTTCCTCCCCCGGTTCTCCTGGACGGGAATCGTCCGACACCACATCGTCAAGGGCAGGGCGTCGCGAGATGACCCAACCCTGAGCGAGTACTGGCACAACCGCCGTCGAAAGACAGTGCCGCCGCCCATGGACAAGGCCAGCCTTGCCCTGGCAATACGGCAGAGAGGGCTCTGCTCCCTCTGCAAGCAGGCACTGATCGTCGGAGCCGAATACGAACCGGACAGTCCACGCGAGTGGATCAACTGGTTCGCGGCGTCGAAGCGGACGCTCCACAAACACCACTTCACATACCGGCGAGACGGCGGTACGGATGAACGGAACAACCTTCGCCTCGTACACTCCGAATGCCATCGCCAGCACCACGCCGGCGACGGCAGACGGCCCACACAACAAACCGGCTGACCTGCGAAGCCCTCGCGGCTTGCTTGAGCCGGATGCGTTGAAAGGCGCACGTCCGGTTCTGAGGGGGCCGGATCACGGCAACGTGGTCCGGCTACCCGACC
>NZ_JAGMUO010000047.1 GCF_019049325.1 Streptomyces sp. AC512_CC834
ATCTGGTGGATGGCCGGCTGCCCGCGGAGCACACCGTCTGCCGAGGTGTGTCGCTGCGCCCGGACATCCCCGCCGACACCGACTGAACCGTTGCGCGGACGGCTCCGACCCGAGACCTGCTTCGGGTCGGAGCCGTCCGCGCAACGGGAGAAGTCACCAGGCGACCGGCAGCTCCCACACGCTGTAGATCACAGCGCCCTCCTTGCGCGGGACGCGGTCGAAGGGCTGGGCCAGCCGCAGCGTCGGGATCCGGTGGAACAGCTTGCTCCACACGATCTCCAACTCCAGGCGCGCCAGGTC
>NZ_JAGMUO010000048.1 GCF_019049325.1 Streptomyces sp. AC512_CC834
CACTGACCCCCACCGACCCCCCACCCTTCCGTCCCCGGAGGTTTCGCATGTCCCGCCCCTCTGAACCGTCCGTTCCAGGGCCGCGCGCCGCGTCCGGCGCCGCGACCGACGAGGAACAGCGCCTGCGCGAACTCGGCTACCGGCCCGTGCTGGCCCGCCGCATGGGCGGCTTCGGCAACTTCGCGATCAGCTTCTCGGTGATCTCGATCCTGTCCGGCTGCATGACCCTGTACGGCTTCGGCATGGGCACCGGCGGCCCCGCCGTGATGCTGTGGGGCTGGGCGGGCGTCGGCCTGTTCGTGCTGTGCGTCGGGATGGCGCTGGCCGAGGTCACCAGCGCGTATCCGACGTCCGGCGCGCTGTACTACATGGCCGACCGGCTCGGCGGCCGCCGCTGGGGCTGGTACACCGGCTGGCTGAACCTGCTGGGGCTGCTCGGCGCGATCGCCGGGATCGACTACGGGGCGGCGCTGTTCACGGGCGCGTTCCTGAATCTCCAGTGGGGCTTCGAGCCGACGCCGGAGAAGACGATGCTGATCTTCGTCGTGATCCTGCTGCTGCACGCCACCCTCAACCTCTTCGGCGTGCGGCTGGTCAGCGTGCTCAACTCCGTCAGTGTGTGGTGGCACCTGGCCGGTGTCGCGCTGATCGTCGGCGCGCTGGTGATCGTCCCCGACCACCACCAGTCGCCGTCCTTCGTCTTCACCGAGTTCGTCAACGACACCGGCTGGGAGAACCCGCTGTACGTGGCCGCGATCGGCCTGCTGCTCGCCCAGTACACGTTCTCCGGCTACGACGCCTCCGCCCATCTGTCCGAGGAGACCTCGAACGCCTCGGTGTCGGCGGCGCGCGGCATCGTGCGGGCCATCTGGGTGTCGTGGCTGGCGGGCTTCGTGCTGCTGGCCGGACTGACCTTCGCCATCCAGGACTACGACGCGACGCGCGACACCGCGACCGGGGTGCCACCCGCACAGATCCTGCTCGACGGACTGGGCACGGACGGCGCGAGCGCGCTGCTGCTCGTGGTGATCGTGGCGCAGTTGTTCTGCGGCAACGCGGAGGTGGCCGCCGCCAGCCGCATGGTGTTCGCGTTCAGCCGGGACGGCGCGCTGCCCGGCTCGGCCCTGTGGCGCAAGGTGTCGGCCCGTACCCAGACCCCGGTCGCCGCGGTGTGGCTGGCGGTGGTGGTGGCCGGCCTGCTCGCGGTGCCGTCCCTGTACTCGGCGACGGCGTACGGCGCCGTGACCGCCATCAACGTCATCGGCATCACCCCGGCGTACGCCATCCCGGTGCTGCTGCGGCTGCGGGCGGGCGACCGGTTCACACCGGGGCCGTGGAACCTGGGGCGGTGGAGCAGGCCGGTCGGGTGGGTCGCGGTGGTGTGGGTGGCGTTCGTCACCGTGCTGTTCTGCCTCCCCCAGTCGTCGCCGGTGACGGTCGGCACGATGAACTACGCCGCCGTCGCCCTGGTCGTCGTACTGGTATTGGCCACGGTGTGGTGGTTCGTCGCCCGCCGTTCGTACGGCACTCCGACGACCGCGGCGTACGGCGACGACCGTGAGCAGGCGGAACTGGCCGAGGGCATCGTCTGAAACGCCCCGCCCAGCCCGTCGGCACGGTTCGGCAGGGTACGGACCACCGCCGGGATGCGGCAGGATGAGCGGTCGCGCGGGTCGAACCGTTCTACGAACAGGCCGGGTCACGTATCCCCGACATCCCCGACATCTCCACTCCCCCGACATCCCGTAGGTATCGAGCAGGTGACGACGTGACGAACCATCACATCCGGTCGTCGGCGAAGGGCTTCGCCGCGGCCGTGCCCCCTGGAGGCGGCCGGTGACCGAGGAGCTGGCCATGGACCACCTGGTGCCCGCCAGCATCGCGCTGGGCGCGGGCCTGCTGGGGGCGTTCCTGCTGCGGGTGCTGCTGCGGTGGCTGGCGGGCCACGCCGGGCGCACCCGCTGGGGCGGCGACGACGTGGTCGTGGCGGCGCTGCGCACGCTCGCGCCGTGGGCGGCGGCCGCGGGCGGCGTGGCCGGGGCGGCGGCGGCGCTGCCGCTGACGCGGACGGTGCAGCACCACGTCAACCAGGTGCTGACGATCCTGCTGATCTTCGTGGCGACGGTGACGGCGGCCCGGGTGGTCGCCGGTCTGGTGCGGACCCTGACGACGTCCCGCTCCGGGGTCGCCGGGTCGGCCACGATCTTCGTCAACATCACCCGGATCCTGGTGCTGGCCATCGGGTTCCTGGTGATGCTGCAGACGCTGGGCGTCTCCATAGCGCCCATGCTCACCGCCCTGGGCGTCGGTGGTCTGGCGGTCGCGCTGGCCCTCCAGGACACGCTGGCCAACCTCTTCGCGGGCATCCACATCCTGGCCTCGAAGACCGTGCAGCCCGGTGACTACATCCAGCTCAGCAGCGGCGAGGAGGGCTACGTCGAGGACATCAACTGGCGCCAGACCACCGTCCGTGAGCTGTCCAACAACCTGGTCGTGATCCCGAACGGGCAGCTCGCGACGTCGAACATGACCAACTTCATGCGCCCCGAGCAGCGACTGACAGTGCTGGTCCAGGTGGGTGTCTCCTACGACAGTGACCTGGATCACGTGGAGCGGGTGACGACCGAGGTGATCGCCGAGGTGATGACGGAGGTCGGCGGCGCGGTGCCGGAGCACGAGCCGGCGATACGTTTCCACACCTTCGGCGACTCGCGGATCGGCTTCACGGTGATCCTGGGCGTGGGCGAGTTCAGCGACCAGTACCGGATCAAGCACGAGTTCATCAAGCGCCTGCACCGGCGCTACCGCGCGGAGGGCATCCGGATTCCGTCGCCCGCCCGGACGGTCGCGCTCCAGCAGGGGGCCGCCGTGACGTTCCCGCAGCAGCGGGCGGGCGAGGACGCCGACGTTGTCCCGCTCCCCTGACCGCGGAGTTTCCGGTGACCGCGGTGTGTCCGGTGACCGCAGGGTGTCCGGAATCTCCGCACCACCCCTGTCGAGCCAGGGCCGGTCACGAGATATCTTGATGTCGAGCAATGTTGCAGACGTGGAGCGGAGCACCGGTGACTGACTCGACCATCATCTATACACACACTGACGAGGCCCCGGCCCTGGCGACGTATTCGTTCCTGCCGGTGATCCGGGCGTACGCCTCGCAGGCGGGTGTCGCGGTCGAGACCCGCGACATCTCGCTGGCCGGCCGCATCATCGCCCTGTTCCCGGAGTACCTGACCGAGGACCAGCGCATTCCGGACGCCCTGGCGGAGCTCGGCGAGCTGGCCAAGACCCCCGCGGCCAACATCATCAAGCTGCCGAACGTCTCGGCGTCCATCCCGCAGCTCAAAGCCGCGATCGCCGAGCTCCAGGGCCAGGGCTACGCGCTGCCGGCCTACCCGGACGACCCGAAGACCGACGAGGAGCGCGACATCGGCGCCCGCTACGACAAGGTCAAGGGCTCCGCGGTCAACCCGGTCCTGCGCGAGGGCAACTCCGACCGCCGCGCCCCGGCCTCGGTGAAGAACTACGCCAAGAACCACCCGCACCGCATGGGCGCCTGGACCGGCGAGTCCAAGACCAACGTGGCGACCATGGGCGAGAACGACTTCCGCTCCACCGAGAAGTCCGCGGTGATCGCCGAGGACGGCACGCTGCGGATCGAGCTGGCCGGCGACGACGGCACCACCACGGTGCTGCGCGAGTCCGTCTCCGTGAAGAAGGACGAGGTCGTCGACGCCTCCGTGCTGCGCGTGGCCGCGCTGCGCGAGTTCCTCACGGCCCAGATCGCCCGCGCCAAGTCCGAGGGCATCCTGTACTCCGTGCACCTGAAGGCCACGATGATGAAGGTCTCCGACCCGATCATCTTCGGCCACGTGGTCCGCGCCTTCTTCCCGAAGACCTTCGCGCAGTACGGCGAGGCGCTCGCCAAGGCCGGCCTCACCCCGAACGACGGCCTGGGCGGCATCTACAAGGGCCTGGAGTCCCTCCCCGAGGGCGCCGAGATCAAGGCCTCCTTCGACGCCGAGCTGGCCGAGGGCCCGGAGCTGGCGATGGTCGACTCCGACAAGGGCATCAGCAACCTGCACGTGCCCTCGGACGTCATCATCGACGCGTCCATGCCGGCCATGATCCGCACCTCCGGTCACATGTGGGGCGCGGACGGCGGCGAGCACGACGCCCTCGCCGTCATCCCGGACTCCTCCTACGCCGGCGTGTACCAGGCCGTCATCGAGGACTGCCGCGCCAACGGCGCCTACGACCCGTCCACCATGGGCTCGGTCCCGAACGTCGGCCTCATGGCGCAGAAGGCCGAGGAGTACGGCAGCCACGACAAGACCTTCGAGATCCCCACCACGGGCACGGTCCGCCTGGTCGACGCCGACGGCAACACCGTGCTGGAGCAGACGGTCTCCGCCGGAGACGTCTTCCGCGCCTGCCAGACCAAGGACGCCCCCGTCCGCGACTGGGTGAAGCTGGCCGTCACCCGCGCCCGCGCCACCGGCGACCCGGCCGTCTTCTGGCTGGACGAGGGCCGCGCCCACGACGCCAACCTGATCGCCAAGGTGAAGGCGTACCTGCCGGAGCACGACACCGAGGGCCTGGACATCCGGATCCTCAACCCGGTGGAGGCGACCAAGCTGTCGGTGGAGCGTATCCGCCGCGGTGAGAACACCATCTCCGTCACCGGCAACGTGCTGCGCGACTACCTGACCGACCTGTTCCCGATCCTGGAGCTGGGCACCAGCGCCAAGATGCTGTCGGTCGTCCCGCTGATGTCGGGCGGCGGTCTGTTCGAGACCGGCGCCGGCGGCTCCGCGCCCAAGCACGTGCAGCAACTGGTCAAGGAGAACTACCTGCGCTGGGACTCCCTCGGCGAGTTCTTCGCGCTGGTGCCGTCCCTGGAGCAGTACGCCGAGGTCACCGGCAACACCCGCGCCAAGGTCCTCGCCGACACCCTGGACCGCGCCACGGCGACCTTCCTCAACGAGGACAAGTCCCCGACCCGTCGCGTCGGCGGCATCGACAACCGCGGCAGCCACTTCTTCCTGTCCCTTTACTGGGCGCAGGAGCTGGCCAAGCAGACCGACGACGCGGACCTGGCCAAGGCCTTCGCGCCGCTCGCCGAGACGCTCACCGCGGGCGAGCAGAAGATCGTCGACGAGCTGACCGCCGTACAGGGCAAGCCGGCCGAGATCGGCGGCTACTACCAGCCCGACCCGGCCAAGGCCGCCGAGGTCATGCGCCCGTCGGCCACCTGGAACGCGGCGCTGGCCTCCCTCGCCTGATCCTTCCCCGGCCAGCAGGCACACCCGGCACCCCGTCTCCGTCCCCTCGGAGGCGGGGTGCCGCCTGTTCACCCACTCCCGGGGCGCGATCAGCTCCTCCGGGTCACGACGCCCTCGGAGCCGCCCCATGAGCGACGTCCCGACCGCCTTCGAGCTGCTGCCGGGGGCCGCACGGTCCCCGGTGATCCTGCACGTGCCCCACTCCTCCCGCGCGGTCCCGGCCGGCGTCCGTCCCGGCATCGTCCTGTCCGACGCGGAGCTGGAGCGGGAGCTGGACCACATGACCGACTCGCACACAGCGGAGATCGCCGAGGCGGCGGCCCGTCTGGCCGGTGTCGCGCCCTGGCGGTTCGTGAACCGGGCGTCGCGGCTGGTCGTCGACCCCGAGAGGTTTCCGGACGAGCGGGAGGAGATGACAGCCGTCGGGATGGGCGCCGTGTACACGCGGACGTCGCACCGCGAGGTGCTGCGGTCCGGCGACACGGATCCGGAACCGCTGATCGAGCGGTACTTCCGGCCGTACGCGCGAGCGATGACCGAGGCGGTCGCGGACCGGCTCGCGGCCACCGGCCGGGCCGTGATCGTCGACGTGCACTCCTACCCCAGCGAGCCGCTCCCCTACGAGCTGCACGGCGAGGGGCCACGCCCGCCCGTATGCCTGGGCACCGACGCGTTCCACACGCCGTCCGAGCTGCTCACCGCCGCCCGGGAGGCGTTCGCCCCGTGCGGCGAGACGGGGCTGGACAGCCCGTTCGGCGGGACGTACGTGCCGCTCGACTTCTACCGGAAGCGGAGCGAGGTCGGCGCGCTGATGGTGGAGATCCGCCGCGACACCTACATGGCCGAGCCGGGCGGTCCGGCCGGGCCCGGCCTGTCGCGCCTCGCGGCGTCGCTGGCGGCGCTCGTCGACGCCGTGTCCGGCTGACCCGCTGCCGTGTCCGGCTGACCCGCTGCCCGCCCACCGGCTGGAGCACTCCCGCGCGACAGCCGGGCGGGTGCGCGGTGAGGGTGGGGGAATGACGCAGGAGACCACCGCTCTCACCGGCCAGTCCCCGCCCCAGGTACGGGACTGGCCCGCCCTCGACCTGGACGGCCCGGAGTTCGACCCGGTCCTCGCCGATCTGATGCGCGAGGGGCCGCTGACCCGCGTCCGGCTGCCGCACGGCGAGGGCTGGGCCTGGCTGGCCACGCGGTACGACGACGTGAAGGCGATCACGAACGATCCGCGCTTCGGACGGGCCGAGGTGACGAAGCGGCAGATCACGCGACTCGCGCCGCACTTCAAGCCGCGCCCCGGTTCACTCGCCTTCGCCGACCAGCCCGACCACAACCGGCTGCGGCGCGCGGTCGCGGGCGCGTTCACCGTGGGCGCGACGAAGGAGCTGCGGCCCCGGGCGCAGCGGATCCTGGACGGCCTGGTGGACGGGATCGTCCAGGAGGGGCCGCCTGCGGACCTGGTCGAGCGGGTCCTGGAGCCCTTCCCGATCACCGTCGTCAGCGAGGTGATGGGCGTACCCGCCGCCGACCGGGAGCGCGTGCACTCCTGGACCCGGCAGATCATCTCCACCTCGGGCGGCGCCGAGGCCGCCGAGCGGGCCAAACAGGGCCTGTACGGGTGGATCACCGAGACCGTCCGCGCGCGGGCCCGCAACGACGGCAGCGGCAGCGGCAGCGGCAGCGGCAGCGGCAGCGATGTGTACTCGATGCTCGGCGCCGCCGTGGGCCGCGGCGAGGTCGGCGAGACGGAGGCCGTCGGGCTCGCGGGGCCGCTGCAGATCGGCGGGGAGGCCGTCACGCACAACGTCGGCCAGATGCTGTACCTGCTGCTGACCCGCCCCGAGCTGATGTCCCGGATGCGGGAACGTCCCGAGGCGCGGGGCGCCGCCCTGGACGAGCTGCTGCGCTGGATCTCGCACCGCACCTCGGTGGGCCTGGCCCGCATCGCCCTGGAGGACGTCGAGGTGCGCGGGGTGCGCGGGGTGCGCGTCGCCGCCGGTGACCCCGTGTACGTCTCCTACCTGGCCGCCAACCGCGATCCGGACGTCTTCCCCGACCCGGACCGGATCGACCTCGACCGCGATCCCAACCCGCACCTGGCCTTCGGCAACGGGCACCACTTCTGCACGGGTGCCGTTCTCGCCCGGATGCAGACCGAACTCCTCGTCGACACCCTGCTGGAGCGGCTGCCGGGCCTGCGGCTCGCGGTCCCCGCCGACCAGGTGGCCTGGCGCCGCAAGACCATGATCCGGGGCCCGCGCATCCTGCCCTGCGCCTGGTAGACGACGGCGCGCTCAGGCAGGCGCAGGCATGCTCAGGCGCGCAGCCACTCCGTCACGACCACCTCCCGGCCGGTCCGCAGCCGCAGCGCGAACGGGCCGGTGGGCGGGGCCTCGCCGGTGAACCGGCCCATCTCGTCCGTCGTCAGCCGGGCGTGGGCGCGCGGGCCGCTCAGCACCTCGATGCCGGCCGGCCCCGGCGGCAGCACCTGGCCGATCAGGCCGTCCGCAGTCACCTCGACATCCACGGTCACCCCGTCCGCGCGGAAGGTCAGCATCCGCGGCGGGTCCGTCTCTCCCCTGACCGGGATGCCGTCGACCAGCGAGTCGAAGGTCAGCTCGGCGACCCGGGCGTCCAGGTCGTGCAGTGCGAAGGCGTCGACGGCGAGCCGCCGCAACTCGGCCGGGACCGGGTCCAGGATCGCGGCGGCCTGCCGCAGTTCCTCCTCCAGGAGCCCGCTGCCGAGTTCCTCGTCCGTGAACGTCCCGTCGGCGCGTTCGTCGACCCGTTCGCCGGTCCGTTCGTCGGTCCGTTCGTCGTCCTCGAAGTCGTCGTTCAGATCGCTCATATCGTCCCCCGTGCCTCCAACCGGGCGCGCAGCCTGCGCAGACAGCGCTGGCGCATCGGCCCGATGCTGCCCACCGCGATACCCAGCGCGGCGGACACCTCCTGATAACTGGGCGGTGGCGAGGAGATCAGCACCCGCAGCAACTGGCGGCACCGCTCGCCCAGTTCCTCGAACTCCTGCCACAGCAGCCGCACGCGCTCGGTCTGCGCGGCGGCCTCCTCGGAGTCGAGCACCGACTCCTCCGGCGTACGGTCCTCGCTCGGCCGGTCGAGAAGCTGCGGATCGTCGGTCGGCGTCCACCGCTTCGAGGCCTTGAGCAGCTTCAGGCACTCGTGCCGTGCCGTGCTCGCCAGCCAGGACCCGGTCTTCTCCGGTTCACGGATCCGCCCCAGGTGCTGGGCGAACCGGAACCAGGCGGTCTGGTACACCTCGTGCGCGTCGGCGTCGGACAGTCCGTGCGACCGTACGACGGACCACACCAGCGGGCCGAGCCCGTCCACCAGTGACTTCCAGGCCGCCGCGTCCCCGTCGGCGGCCGACTGGACGAGCGCCCCGACATCTGCACGGTCCACGGTCCCACCCCTCGTGTACGACACGTCATCGTACGCCGTGGAGGGGGTGGTTCCGACCGTCGTCAGGCAGCTCACGACCCGCCGGCCGGCGGGTCGAAGGGGGCCGGGCGCCAGGTGGGCGGCAGCAGCGCCGGCACGTGCGCCCCGCGCACTTCCGCGTACTCGGTGTTGGCGGCGAGCAGTTGCTTGCGGGCCGCACGCGGGTCGGTCTCCTTGTGCGCCGTCATGTGGGAGGCGACCAGCCCCGCGACCACCGGGGTGGCGAAGGAGGTGCCGCTCCACTGCGCGTGCCCCTCGAACATCACCTGGTCCGGCTTGGCGGGCGCCTCGCCCGGCTCGCTCAGCACCCCGTTGTGCCGGGGGTACTGGCAGGTGCAGGGGTAGGCGAACCCGAACCGGCAGGCGTCGTAGGTGGAGTGCTGGTAGATGTACGGCACGGGCGCCCCGAAGCCGGTCAGGGCGCTGGTGAGCCGCTCGCCGGGGGCGTACGCCTTGACCCAGCCGCCGTGGTTGCTGAAGCAGGCGCCGAACTCGCCGTCGGAGCGCAGCGCGCCGACCGACAGGACGGAGTTCTCCCAGCCGGGCAGGTCGGCGTAGGCGGCGGGCCAGAAGGGCGTGGCGCTGGCGTTGTTGCCGGCGGCGGCGACGAGAAGGGTGCGCTGGTCGCGGAGTTCCTCCATGAAGGCCTGGACGCCGAGCAGGCCGTCGGTGCGGCCGTTGGAGGTGCCCGCGGAGAGGCTGAGGACCTGGGGCCAGCCGTCGCGGTCGACGGCCTCGAAGAGCTTCTCGCCCAGCTCGGACTCCAGGATGGCGCCCGCGTCGTTGAGGGTGTTGAGGACGGTCACCTCGGTGTTGGGGGCGACGGCGGCGACGAGCCCGGCGATGAAGGTGCCGTGGCCGACGTACTGCTGGAGGACGCCGTCGTCGTCGCACTCTCTGATCTGGGCGTCGCCGTCGGTGTGGGCGAGCAGCGGGTAGGACCGGTAGTCGTGCATCAGGCCGGTGTCGATGACGAGGACGCCGACGGCGGTCCCGGCGTCGTACGGCGTCCCGTCGGCGGCCGGGTTCGGCGGCTCGCTCAGCGGGACGGGCACGGGCTCGTCGCCCGGGCAGGCGTTGACGGCGATCGAGACGACGTGGTTGCGGCTGATCAGCCTGCGGCCCGCGCGTCCCTCACTCGTCCTGAGGGAGCGCAGGGCGTGGGCGACGGTGGGGTCGCCGCCGCGGTCGCCCTCACCGGGATCGCCGACCTGGATGCGGGTGACGCCGGTGCGGTTGGTCTCGGGGCTCGTCCGGCGTACGTGGTCCGGGGTCAGGTCGGCCGTCGTGGTGAAGTGGTCGCGCACGGTGTCCTCGACGAGGCGGGCCTCCTCACCGTCGCGAGCGAGGACGACGCCCTTCTCGTAGAAGAACTCGGCGGAGTCGTCCGGGCCCATCACCAGCGGAACGTCCGGCATCGAGCGCTGGATCTGGTCGAACTGCTCGCGGAATCGCTGTGGTGCCATGTCATGTCCTCCACTGGGGCGGCGGCGGTGACGGTCGTGGTGAAGTGGTGGCCGCGGTCGTCAATCAGAGTCCCGGGGTGGCTGATTGATACAGACTCGAACCTGTGTGGCATGGTTCCGGAGCACTACCATCCGTGGGGTGACAGCGGGAAACGACGACTCGGTTCTCGAACTCCTGCCGATGGTGTTCGCCGCCCCGGGCGAGGCGCTGACGCGGGCGGAGGAGCTGCTCGGCGCCGATCCCTCACCGCTGCACGCCTCGATCGCCCATCAGGTCATCGGCATCTGGCAGCGGGACTTCGGCGACACCCGGCGGGCCCTCGCCCACCTGCGGCGCGCCCGCGATCTCGCCGCCCGCGCGGACTCGGCCGAGCGGGAGGCGGACGTACTGGCCACACTCGGGGTCGCGTTGGTGCACTCCGGTCGCACCAGGGACGGTCTGGCCGCGTTCGAGCAGGGCGTGGCGCGCGGCACCGGGCACACCCGGGCGCGGGTGCTGTTCCGGCGGGCGTACGTGTGGTGGGTACTGGGCCGGCACGGCGAGGCGCTGGAGGACGTACGGCGGGCGATCCCGGTGCTGCGGCAGGCGGACGACGTGATCTGGACGGCGCGGGCCCTGACGCTGCGGGCGACCGTGCATCTGGCGCTCGGTTCGGTGGAACGGGCGGACGCCGACTTCACGGCGGCGGAGGCCCTGTGGGACACCACCGGCCAGGAGCACGACAAGGCCGACGCGGTGGAGAGCCGGGGGCTCGCGGCGTTCCGCTCGGGTGACGTGCCGGCGGCGCTGCGGCTGCTGGACGAGGCGGAGGAGCGGTACGCGAAGCTGGGCACGCCGACGTTCATGCTGACCATCCGGCGGTGCGAGGTCCTGATGGCGGCTGGGCTGGCCACGGAGGCGCTGACCGAGGCGGACGGGGCGATCGCCGCGCTGGACGGGATCGGCGGGCAGTCCACCCGCAAGGGGGAGTTGCTGCTGGTCGCCGCGCGGGCGGCCCGGCTCGCGGACGATCCGCGGACGGCGCTCGCCCGCGCGGCACTCGCGGTACGGCTGTTCGCCGCCCAGCGGCGCACCTGGTACGAGACGCATGCCCGGCTGGTGCTGATCGAGGCGCGGGTCGCGACGGGACGCGGGTCGGGCCGGCTGGTCGCGGACGCGGCGGCGGTGGCGGATCGGCTGGCGGCCTTCGGGGCGCCGGCCGCGCCGGAGGCGTCACTCCTCGCGGGGCGGATCGCGCTGGGACTCGGCTGGACGGCGGACGCGGAACGGCATCTGGCGGTCGCCGCGCGCAGCCGCCACAACGGGCCGCCGCTGGCGCGGATGACGGGCTGGGCGGCGCAGGCGCTGCGGGCGCGGGCGGCCGGGTCGGCGCGGGGCGTGCTGGAGGCCTGCCGGCGCGGTCTCGACGTCCTCGACGACCACCGGATGACGCTGGGCGCCTCGGAGCTGCGGGCCAGGGCCACCGCGCAGGGCGCGGAGCTGGCGGCGCTGGCGCAGCGGGCGAGCCTGGTCTCGGGCGGGCCTCGGCGGCTGCTGGTGTGGAGCGAGCGCTGGCGGGCGACGGTGCTGTCGGCGCCGCCGACCCGGCCGCCGGCCGATCCGGTGCTGCTGAGCGCCATGACGGCGTTCCGGGAACTCGCCGCCCGCGCGGAGGAGGCCCGCACGGACGGCGGCCGGCCCGCCCCCGCCCTGGAGCGCGAACAGCGGCGCCTGGAACGGGACATCCGCTCCCGCACCCTGCACATGCGGGGTGCGGCTCCCGACGACGGCGACCGGTTCGACGTGGGGCGGCTGCTGCGGCGGCTGGGTGACGACGTACGGCTGGTGGAGCTGGCGGTGCTCGACGGGCGCGTGCACGTACTGCTGTGCGGGCAGGGACGGGTACGGCGGTTCGAGGCGGGGCTGCTGGCCGAGGCGGAGCGGGAGGCCGAGCACGTACAGGCCGGCCTGCGGCGGCTGGCCCACCCCGGGGCGGAGGCGCGGCTGCCGCTGGTGGAGGCGGCGGGCGCGCGCCTTCAGGAGCTGCTGCTCGGGCCCGCCGCGGCACACCTCGGTACCGGTCCGGTCGTCGTGGTCCCGCCGGGCCGGCTGCACCGGGTGCCGTGGGCGCTGCTGCCCGCACTGCGCGAACGGGTCCTGAGCGTGTCGCCGTCGGCGAGTAGCTGGCTCCGCGCGAGGGAAACCGCTCCCCCGCCCAGCGGCCGCCAGGTACTGGTGCGCGGCCCCGGACTGGCCAGCGAGGGTGCGGAGGTGCCCGAACTCTCCGACCGGTACGGGGGTCCGCGGACGCCGGGGACGCCGGGGGGCGGGGCGGCGTGGGCCGCGGAGCCCACCGTCCTGGAGGGGGACGAGGCGCGGGTGCCGCGGGTGTTGCGGGAGTTGGACGGGGCCGCGTTGGCGCACATCGCGGCGCACGGGACCTTCCGCGCGGACAGCCCCTTGTTCTCGTCGCTGCGGATGGCGGACGGGCCGCTGATCGTGCACGACCTCGAGCGGCTGGACCGCAGCCCGTACCGCATCATCCTGCCCTGCTGCGACACCGCCCGCTTCGCGTCGGTCGGCGCCGACGAGCTGCTCGGACTGGTCACCGCCCTGCTGCCGCTGGGCACGGCAGGGGTGGTGGCGTGCACCGCGCCGGTCAACGACGCGGCGGTGGTGCCGCTGATGCTCGCGCTGCACAAAGGGCTGGACGCCGGCCTGTCCCTGGCGGAGGCACTGCGCGACGCACGGACCGCCCTGCCGGGCGACGCGGTGCACCAGGCGACGGGTTGGGCCTTCTCCGCGTTCGGCGCGGCCTGAGAGGGCGGCGGGCGCGGGCCGGTTGGGGCGGGGGCCTCGGGCCGGTTGGGGCCCCGGCGCAGGCCGGTCGGGGCGCAGGCCTCAGGCCGGTTGGGGCCGCGACGCAGGCCGGTCAGGGCGCAGGCCCCAGACCGGTTAGGGCCGCGACGCAGGCCGGAAGGGCGCGGGGCTCAGGCCTGATAGGGCTCCGACGCAGGCCGGAAGGCCGCGGGCGCAGGACAGTTTGGGCGCGGGCACAGGACGGATAGGGCTCGAGCCTCAGGCCAAGTTGGGGCTCGGGCGCAGGCCGGTCGGGTCACGGTGGCAGGACGGATAGGGCTCGGGCTTCAGGCCGGTTGGGGTTCGGGCAGTTCCATCAGCCAGGGCAGGGCGCCGCGGTCGCCCGCGCCGAGGCGGGTGTAGGCGCCGTAGAGGTGGTTGCCGACGGTGCGGACGGACAGGGTGAGTCTCTCCGCGATCTGCCGGTTGCTCAGACCCGAGGCGGCGAGGGTGACGATCTGCCGCTGGCGGGCGGTGAGTTCGCCGAGCGCCAGGCCGGACAGAGCCGGCGTGCGGGCGCCCTGGCAGCGCCGGGCGAGGGCGACGGCACGGGTACGGGCGTTGCGGGCGGCATGCGGGTCGCGGTGGGCGCGTACCGCCTGGGCGTGCGCCTCGGCCGCGAAGAGGAGGAATCCGCGCCGCTCCAGCTCCTCCGCCGCGCGGTCGAGCGCCGGTCCGTCACCGCGCGCGAGGGCGTCGGCGTGGGCGGCGAAGACGCCGGTCAGCCGGCCGGCCGCCCGTTCGGGAGCGCCGAGCCGCACGGCGTCGTACGCGTCGTACGGGTCGTAAGGGTCGCCCGCGGCGGCGAGCCGGACCGCCGCGTCGAGGTCGCCGCGGGCGGCGGCGGTCCAGACGGACGGGGCAGGGGCAGCCCCCTCGTTCTCCTTCGGCGCGTCGCCGGACTGTGCGACGGCCGAGGCCAGTTCGGCCAGGCAGGACGGGTCGTCGGGCCGGGTCCGCAGGCCCTCGCGCGCCCAGGCCGCGGCTTCGCCCAGGCGGCCGCGCAGCAGGGCGAACCGGGCCCGAAGCGCCGCGTACGGCGCAGGCAGCGGGGCTCCTTCGGCCGCCAGCCACTCCCCCACGGGGGTCTGAGTCGCCCGTACGTCGGCCTGCTCGATGCGCAGGGCGAGGGCCGCCCGCTCCGCCTCCAGGGCTGGGCCGCACTCCTGGGGGGTGCGGGCCAGGCGCCGGGCCCGCAGCCGGCCCGCGGCGGCGCGCAGGACCGGGCCGTGCAGGGGGTGTGCGAGGCGGGTGGCGCCGTGGTCGTCGACGGTGACCAGGCCCTCGGCCTCCAGTTGCTCCAGGGTCCGCACGTCGAGGGTGTCCAGGTCGAGGGGCAGGGGCTCGGCGAAGGCGAGGCGTTCGAGCGTCTCCCGCTCCCCGGGGCGGGTACGGCCGAGGACGTGGGCGGTGCGCTCACGGACCGTCGCGGTGAGGGGTACCGGCCCCCGCCACGCACGGCGCTCGGTGTCAGACACCGGCACGAGCAGCCCCTCCTCGCGTACGGCGGTCAGCAGCTCGCGCAGCAGCCGCAGGTCGCCCCGGCACAGGCGGTGCAGCCGGTCGACGGTGAGCGGCTCCAGGCCGGTGCCCGCGCCCTGCGTGAGGAGTTCGGCGGTCTCCTCTCGGGGCAGCGGCTCCAGGGCGAGGCGCGGCAGCAGTTCCCCGGACCACAGCCGGGACACCGCGCCCGGCACGGGGACGCCGTCGGTGGCGACGACCAGGAGCCGGGTGCGGCCGTGCACGGCGAGCTGGTGCACGAGGGCGGCGGAGGCGCCGTCGAGCAGGTGCGCGTCGTCGACCAGCAGCAGCCGAACGCCGGACAGGAGTTGTACCGCCCGGTGCAGGGTGACGGTCTCGGGCAGCAGATGGGCGAACGCGGCGAAGGGGATGTCCTGGGTCTCGGGCGTCCCGGCGGCCCTGGCGCAGTCGGTGCCGCGTACGGCCTCAGTCACGAGCCTGGTCTTGCCCGAGCCCGCGGGGCCCGTCAGCACGAGGCCGGCCCGTCCGGCGGCCACGGACCGGCGCACCAGCTCCAGTTCGTCCGCCCGTCCGGTGAACGGCCAGGGCATCTCCAGCGTCTTCGCGTCCCGCAGAGTAGTCGTCACAGCAACATGAGTCGGGATACTCATCCCTGATACAGGGTGACTTGAGTACCCCTCGACTCAGGCGCCCGGGCCGGGTCGGACGGCACGCTGGGGGCCATGACCGCACGCTACTGCTCGCTCGCGCAGCAGCCCGCCCCCGTGCTCGCACCGGGGCTGGCCGCCGAGCGCGTCGCCGCGCTGGTCGGCGGGCAGCGGATGTGGGTCAACGGAACCGTTCTGCACTACTGCTTCCTCGGCGGCGACACCGACACCTCCGTGGTTCCGATGCCGGGCACCGGGCGGCCGCGGCGGGGTTCGTGGGTGGGGACCGACGAGCAGCGGGACGTGGTGCGCGACTGCTTCCGGGAGTGGCGGGACCTCGGCATCGGGATCGACCTCGAAGAGGTCCGCGACCGCTCGGAGGCGGAGCTGCGCATCGGCTTCCAGCCCGGCGACGGGTCCTGGTCGGCGGTGGGCAAGGACGCGCTCCGGGTGGGTCTGAACGACCGTACGATGAACTTCGGTTGGGACCTGACCGCACCCGGTGAGCGCGCGACGGCCCTGCACCAGATCGGGCACGCGCTCGGCATGCTCCACGAGCACCAGAGCCCGTTCGCCGGCATCCTCTGGGACGACGAGGCGGTCTACGCCGAACTGGCGGGCCCGCCGAACCACTGGAGCCGGGAGCGGACCTTCCACAACATCCTGCGCAAGCTCGACGGCGACGAGGTCAACGGCCCGGTCTGGGACCCGCAGTCGATCATGGAGTATCCCTTCCCGTCGGGGCTGATACTGGAGCCCGAGCACTACCGCTCCGGTCTGCACCCGCCCGGTACCCTCTCCGCCGCCGACAAGGAGTTCGCCCTGCGCTGGTACCCGCCCATCGGCCGGCCGGGTCCACTGGTGCCGTTCCGTTCGGTGCCGCTGGGTCTGGGACCCGGTGAGCAGGCCGACTTCCGCGTGGACCCGCCGGAGACCCGCGAGTACTCCGTGGGCACCTTCGGCGACAGCGACGCCGTCGTCGTCATCTTCGAGGAGCGGGACGGCGTGCCCCGCTACCTCGCCGGACTCGACGACGGGGGAACACCCCGCAACGCCACGATCAGGGCCCGTTTCGTCAAGGGCCGCCGCTATGTCGTCCGGGTGCGCCTGTACTCCTCGTGGGGCGCGGGCGAGACGGCGGTCATGTGCTGGTGACCGCGCGGCTCACAGACGCCCGGGCGCCGTGGCCACAGACCGGCGCCGGGGGCCGGCCGCGGAACGTCTCCTTCGGGGGAGGGCAGACGTTCCGCGGCACACCGGGCCCGCTGCTTCGGGGGAGGCGGCGGGCCCGGTCACGTCATGATGCTGTTGGCGAATCCCGTAGCGGCCGGTGTTCGGACAGTCTGTCCCGGCAGAGGCTCCATTTCAGCGGCGTGTCGCCGTGACAAACTGTCCAATCATGAGCCCCGGAACACGGGCCGACGGCCGTCCGACCGATTCGCCAACAGCGTCACGTCATGCCGGGGCCCCATGCGGATGAGGCCGACGGCGTCCAGCCGTGCGAGGGCTTCGGCGCGGGCTGAGCCGAGGTCGCGGCGCGCGTAGCCGATACGGGTTCGCTGGATGTCGTTGCCGACGGGACGCGCGCGGCCGGTCCGGGATCGACGCCGCGGCGTACAACCGCATCGAGCAGGGCCACTCCTCGCCGAAGCTGGACACCCTGATCCGGATCGCCGACGCAATGCGTGTCGAGCCGGAGGAACTGGTACGGCGGTGAGCGGCCCACCCCCGAGGGGGAACGAGGAACGGGCCTGCCCCGCGTCACCGGCACGATCGGCGAACAGCACGTGCCGATGACGTTGGGCCCGCCGGCGCCACGTTCGCCCTGTGGCGCCGGCGGGGGTTCAACTCCCGAAACCCGAGGGAGCGGTCTGTCGCGGCACTGCCGGTCGACACGGGTACGGGCAGACGTACACCGTCGGCGCAGCGCCCGAAGCGGTATCCGGGATGATCGCGCGCGGCTCGCCCTCGATCGGCTTGTCGCAGTATGCGCAGATCATGGTCCGCTGCCCTCGATCGCTTCGTGCAGTTCGCACACTCGGCGGGCCAGCTCGCCCACGTGGATCGCCCCGGCGAGCGGGGCCGCGCCGAGCTGGTACTGCATCGCGTCCTCTGCGCGCTCGGAGGCTTGGATCCGGGCGTACCACGTGCGGGAGCGCAGCGGGGCGGCGTCGGCCTGACGCTGTGCCAGGGGAACAAGCCGCTCGATCTCCCCGCGCAGCGCCTTGTCCAGCTCTTCCAGCCGCGACAGGGGCGGCAGGGTGCCCGTCGCGCTGAGTGCTTCAGAGATCAGCCGGGTGATCTCGTCGGCGTCGACGGAGTGCCGTGTCGTAGTCACCTGGCCACCGCCTGTCGGACAGGGAGTCCGAGCAGGAATGCAACGCGGTCGGTGGTGGCGGGCTCATCGCCGTGCTGCCCGATCTCGTACCCGTAGTTGGTGAGGTAGCAGCTTCCGCCGACGGTGACGTTCTCGCCGACACGGGCGTACTGGGGATTTGTCACGCTGAGCGTACCGTCGTCCTGTTTGGCGACAGACGGCCCGTGCGCCGTGAGTTGTTCGACCAGAATGGCCGATGCGGTCATCGCGTCCATGGGCAGATTGCACCGCGGCGCGTTCACGCGCGGAACCTGACAACCTATGACACGGAGATGATCAATGTCTCTAGCTGCGGCGATCACTGGTACGCGGCAGACCGAACACCGAGAACTCATCTGGTTCAGTGACCTGTTCGACCGCTACCTCTCACCATGGGCGACGCCCGACGCCCGGTTCTACATCGGCGGCGCGCGCGGCATCGACAGCCTGTCGCTGCTGTGGCTTGCCGGGAACACCGTTTCGCGGCTGACCGTCGTGGTGCCCGGTATGGTCGCGCAGCAACCGGCGGAAGCACGGCAGGCGATCGAGCGGTGCCGCGATCGGATCGACGACATCGTCGAGTTGGGCGCCGCGGAGTTGCAGACGCCCGCGTTTCACGCACGGAACCGGTACATGGTCGATCGCACCGACATGACGCTCGGGTTCCCCCTCGATGGCGCCGAGGGCGGGTCGGGAACGTGGCAGACGATCAACTATGCAGCCGTGCAGGGGAAACCACGGCTGATCGTGCCCGTGTGAGCCCGGAAACGTGCATCATGACGGTATGAGCGCGTACGACAGATTTGTTGGCGCCGCCACGCTCAAGCGGTTGCGTTTCGCGCGTGGTTGGTCCCTCGCGGACACCGCCCGAGCCGTGATCCGTAAAGCGACCGACCTCGGGCAGCCGCTCGACGCGAGCGTCGCGAGTGTGCAGCGGTCCGTCGCTCGTTGGGAATCCAGCAAAGCGCCAGTCCTGCCCGCCGAGCGATATCAACTCCTGCTCGCCCACCTGTACGCCCGAGGAAGCGACGGGCGTATCGCTCTCGGCCCGGGCTCCGACGCCGCCGAGCTGCTCGACGCACTCGCTTACCTCGGAGAGAGCGAACGGCGTCTCGACGAGCTACGGACGCTACTGATGCGCACGGCGACCGACACCGGCGCCGGAATGCTTGCCTTGCTCGGCCCGTCGGCAGAGGACGGCTTGTCGGCGGCGCTCGCCGATCCCGGCCGGCTCGACGAGGGCGTGCTCGACGCACTGCGCGCAGTCGTCGGTGACGTGAATAAGCGTGTCGGATCCTTGCCGTTCGTACGTCTGCAACTGCTGCTTTCCCCGGTGATCGAGTCGTGCCGTCGGCTACTCGAAGGCCCGGTCCCCGACGGGCTACTGCCCGGCTTGCAGACGGTAGCGGCGCAGGCGTACACGCTCGGCGGCCGACTGGCGTTCGAAACACGCGACGATGACGCTTCGCGTGCCTTGTACGCCGCGGCGACCACTGCGGCCGGCGCTGTTGGTGCGCTGTGGCACCGATCTGTCGTCCACATGAGTCACGCCCTGGTCACCCTCTACTCAACCCCCGGGGTGGACGCGGCGCAGCAGCTCGTCGACGCCGCCGTGCGGGATGCTCGCGCTGGTGGCAGCGTGACAATCCGTGCTCGGGCGCACGCGCTGCAAGCTGAGATCGCGGCGAGGCGCGGCGTGCAGAAGAGTGCGCAGACTTCGCTCGCCCTCGCCTGGTACGACATGGACAGCAACCGGGACGGCGACCCGGCGGGCATGTCGTTCTCGCCGGCGCACCTGCGTGGCTTCGAGGGCATCACGTCGCTGTACGTGGGTGACGCGTCCGAGGCGCACGACTACTTCGCCGCCTCGGCCGATGCCTTGCTGGCGCCACGCGAGCAGGTGCAGCGAGCGATCGTTGCGACCGATCAGGCTCTCGCCCGGATCCGCCTCGACGAGCCCAAGTCGGCGGCCGGCCTGTTGCACGGCTGCATCGACGCAGCGTCCACGACGGGCGGCCGCGTGGCGTCGATCCGGCTGCGGCGGGCTCGCCACGAGCTGCGGCCATGGCGGCGGGAGCACTGGTTCGCCGATCTCGACGACCATCTGATCGACTCGCTCGGCGCGTAACCTTCCGAAAACGCACAAAGATGCCCTGTCCGGCCGTGAGGCCAGACAGGGGCGTGATGTTCATGCGATGCGGTTCTGGCTCAGGCCCTGTGTAGCGAACTCGGTGAGTGGCGGAAGCCCTACTGTCCTGTGCTCCTCGCCTGCTGAAGAGGACAGTTGATGAGACACCCCGGTCTTGCAGCTTCTTCAGACTTGGCACGACAGGTCCATGCCGCATCCCACCTGACTGAGGACTTTGTGCTCCGCTCAGGGCGTAGGGCCACGGAGTACTTCGACAAGCACCGCTTCGCAGGCGACCCCGTTCTCCTCGATTCCATCGCTCAGGCGGTCGCCCCACTTGAGCCGGAGGACACAGAAGGGCTGGCCCGCCTGGAGATGGGTGTCATCCCGGTTGAACCGTTCTGGGTCTGATGGAGGCTGGTTCCCTACCGCGTCAAGAGCCGCTATTCAGCCTGATGGACGACCAGTGTGACGTGACGTCCGCGACGTTTGGAACGCTGCGGTTCGGTGTCCACCAGCTCCAGCTACCGGGGCCGTGACCACGTTTCAGTCATCTCATCTCGCGGACGATCGCGAGTGATCACGTGACCCTACAGTGCCTGCAGACCTTGCCGAGTGAAGAAAGGGTGTGCGGTTGGTGCACGCGCGAATATCCCGTACCAGGAAAAGCAGGAAAAGACGGACGGGACAGCTGGCGGTAGGCACCGCCCTGCTGATCCTCGCGGAAGGCTCACTCGCTGTGGGTGGGGCGGGCGCTGCCACGCAGCACGTGTCAGAGGACACCTCGGCGGCCCAGTCCGTGGCGCGGCTGTCCGACGCCACAGACAGCAAGACAGCCGCGAAGAAGGCGGCTACGCACGTCAAGGGCTCCCTCGGCTGGGCAGTTGCTGAGGCGAAGAGCACGGGCAAGAAGGTCGCCGCTCCCGACGAAACGACCGCTACGTCGTCCACGGTAGCCAACCCTGACGGCACGGTGACCACCGAACTCACCGCAGGCCCTGAGCGGGTATGGCGGGACGGTGCCTGGCGAAAGGTCGACGTAACCCTCACCAGGGCCGCTGACGGCTCGGTGCGGGCCAAGGAGCATCCCAACGGCCTGCGCCTCGCGGGTAAGGGCGGCTCCCGGGCCAAGTCCTTGAGCGCCACACAGGACTCCTCGGCGCGAAACCTGGTCACTCTGGGCAGTGGCGAGGACAGCATCACTCTCCAGTGGAAGGGCGGACTGCCCGAACCGCAACTCAATGGCACCCGCGCCCGCTACCAGGACGCTGTCCCCGGCGCCGATGTGATCGTCGAAGCGACCCGGACAGGCTTTGAGCAATTTGTCGAGATAAGCGAGAAGCCGGACGGCGGGAACTTCACGTACACCCTGCCAGTGCGGGCCGAGGGCATGACCGCCGAGGCCGGCAAGGACGACTCGGTGGTGTTCACCGACGCCGAGACCGGGGATGTCCGGGCCACCATGCCCGCACCGGTGATGTGGGACTCGGCTGTCGACAAGGTATCCGGCGAACACACGCGACGAGCACGTGTGGACATGGAGGTCGTGGACAAGGGGCAGGGTGAGATCGACCTTGTCGTCACCCCGGACGCCGACTTCCTCGTCGACAAGAAGACGCACTACCCAGTTACGGTCGACCCCTCCACCTCCGCCCTCGCCAGCGCCTACGACACGTACGTGCAGCAGGGCGAGACGGTCGACTGGTCCAATGACGTCGAACTCGACCTCGGCAACCCCGGAACCATCAACGCGGACGGAACGCCCCGCACCGCGCGGTCCTTCATCGTCTGGGACACCACTCCCATCCAGGACGCGTTGATCATTGACACGAACCTGGCGCTGTGGAATTTCCACTCCGGCAACACCGACTGCTCCGTTCAGAGCTGGACGGTCTGGGACACGAGTGCGCCGTCGACCTCGTCAAGGTGGACGAACCAGCCCACCTGGAAGCAGCAGTACCACTCGTCCGCCGAGACGCGCGGAAACCCGGGCTGTACCAGCAGCCAGCCGGACGGATGGATCAACGCCGACGTCGACACGCTCGTGCAGACCTGGGCATCCGCCAAGGCGACCCGCGGTCACATGGGTCTGCGCGCCGCCACTGACGCCGTCGCGGCCTGGAAGCGTGTCAACTCGGCCAATGCGTCGGCGAATCAGCCCAAGCTGACGGTCACATACAACTACCGTCCGCAGGACGGATCGGCTCAGCAGGCCGGCCCTCCGTTCAGGTCCTACGAAGGCGTGTGGGGGGTCAACACCCTCACCCCGACCCTCAGGGACAAGTTCGAGGATGCGGACGGTGACCGGGTCAGCGGCAGCTTCCAGGTCTACGACGCTGAGACCAATACGCCGATCACCACGCCGGCCGGGGACGGCGTGCTCGTTTCCGACTACGTGGAGCCCGGTGAGTGGGCGAGCGTTCAGGTCCCGGATGGACAACTGACGGACGGCAAGGCGTACAAGTTCCGCACCAACGCCTACGACGGAACCCACTACAACTTGGGCTGGTCCCCGTGGCGGACGTTCGTTGTGGAGACTGCGGCCTCCGGGGTCCCCACCAACCTCCAGCCTGGCGACTCCTACACGATCAACAACCCCGAACTGATCGCCGACCCCGCCCGGATCGAGGAAGTCTTGAACCGGGACGGCAACCTCGAGGCACTCGGTGTGCTGCCGCGCACCGGCCCTTCGGCAGTCGAGCCCGTGGAGACGCAGGCGGTCTGGGAGCGCACGTACACCACTCCCAGCGACCGGTTCATACGCGGCCGCAAGCCAGAGAACAACGGCCTCGACCCGTACGACTACATCGCCGACGTCGATGAGTGCGTGAACGCCGACGACTCGGACAACAGGGCCGGCTGGATCAAGAACCGGTTCTCGTACTGCCAGGAAACCCTGACGGTCATGCCCGCCATCCGCTGTGGCCTGTGGCCGCCCGGATGCTACATCAAGGGCCTCTTCATCTCGCGGAACACACTCATCGGGTATGGCAAGATCGGCGGCCTGGACGCCGGCCCCTACACGCGGTACGCCGAGTTCGACTTCAACATCGACGTCAAGACCACCAACGGAGACTTCAACAAGGCAGGCTCCAAGCTGGAAGCCACCTTGGAATGCGAGGGCGACTGGGCCATCGGAGTCCCATCGACAGCCAGGGACGAAGACGCATGCTTCGACGGGATTTACGAGGGCCGCGAGGATTCGCCCAGCCAGTGGAACGCCGACGGCGACACCAAGTTCGACCTGTGGTCAGCAGCGCCCAAGACACCCGACGTCGCCAACGGCGACCAGATTGCCACGGGGCTGTTCACCCCGGTCCTCAAATTCACCATCCCTGGCTACGGTCAGGTCATTCCGTCCGAAGGCGAAGAAGGAGAGGTGCGCTTCGACAGCGCCGCCTACAACCAACGGGCCCAGCTCGGGTCCGTGTTCCCTGACGCCACACCCGCTCTGCGCTACGACAGAAGCGACAAGAGCGTACCCAACACGGGCGGCGAGCCGTATCTCGGAGTCGCAGCGGTCGCGGACCACATCGGCGACGCTCTCGACGACCCGGACAGCACCTACCCGACGAAGACCGGCAAGAACGTTCCCGGCGGAGATCCATTGGATCCGATGCACCGCCTGGTGCCGGGCTACGGGGTGACCGAACGAGACCGCTACGACGCCAATCGTGCAATAGTCTCCTCCACCTGTAACAGCAGCGGCATGCCCGGACGTCCCGCCGAAGGGGAGAACCTCGACTGCGACGAATTCCCCTTCGCATCAAGCTACGAGGGGGCCGCGCGTCACCAGTACGAAGGTGACGAGTACCTCAACGACTTCTCCGTCCGCTACATCGACCCGACCGAGAATCAGGAAGCCGGGCGCCGTCTAGGCGCCTGGTACGACAACGACCGTATCCTGAGCCACGATCCGTACATCATCCGTATCGGCGACTGACCTGGAGCGATCCAGTCACACCGACAGTGCTGCGGGGCCGGTCACCGACCGGCCCCGCTTCCTTTTCACTCGGCGGAGGTGCGCCAGATTTGGACGAGGCAGTAAAGATCCCTGTCGTTCAGTCTCTCATCCCGTACCGGAGGAACCTCCAGGGTGCGCCACGAAAGCGGTGAGGTGAAGGGACCGCTTTCGCTGTTGAACATCCACTGCCACCGCATCGTGTACAGGCCGGGCGAGGGCAGGATCAGCGGGACCTCTTGCCGCCCCCCGTCGATGGTATGGATGGCCAGGTCGCCGCCAGGAAGTCGCACCTCCACCTCCTCTCGGCCGAACCATTGGACATCCTCTTCCGGAGGGAGAATGGACCAGCTCTCCAGCCGCACAGTGGCCCGAATAACCTGGGCCGGTACCTGCATGTACACGAGACCGGGGGCGGAGAGCAACCACTTCGTGGAATCCGCATCCATCCCATAGGTATCGACGGATGTGTCATACAGGCCGAAGATCCTGTCACTTGGAGAAACGCGAGCATCGAACGCGTCCAGTAGCCTGCTCAAGAGATACCTCTCGCATCGACAGTTGAGCCGCAAGCAGCATATGCGGCTCTCGCCTGCTCATCCGACCGTCACTGCTGAGAGCGAACGGATGGCGAGGACGCAGGACGCAGGAGGATGGCTCTTGACCGAATACCAGGGCAGCAAACTCGGCCGGCGGCGCGGGGAGGGGGTGTCGTGAGTCCTCACACGATACATAGCGACCACCGATGCAGGCGGCGGTCGCCGTGCAAGTGCATGTGGCCGCGGGCTCCGCGCAGGTGCTCCTCTACGAACGCACATATGAAGCGGCCGGCTCGCCAGACGGTGCCTTCATCACCGGCACGGCCCCCCACAGGCTTTCCTGCCGCAGCGCCGACGATCGCAAATTTGCGTCCCCGAGAGCAGCGCAGGAACACGAACTGCATGAGGAGCCGACGTCACGAGAGCGGAAAAGCCCGGGTCAGGTCCCACATAGTCTGGCTCAGCACAACGAGTCCGAGTGCCGAGCGTGAGGCAACGAAGCCCCGGCCGGTGACCACCACCGAGCCGGGGCTTCTGTCGTTTCGAGCATCAGGTATCCCGGTCCCGCAGCCTCTCCTTACGGGTCTTGATCACCCGTAGTCGATCCGGCCGTTCGGAGGTCCACTGACCCGGTCCGTACTCCGGCCGCAGCACCCACATGGCTCCACCACGTACGTCCGCGACGATGCGGCGCCGGTCGGCCTCCTCGTCGTGGATCAGGTCGCCCACCCACGCGCGCCCTCCCTTTCTGCCGGTCATTCGTGCCCCTTCACATGCAGTTCTGCCCACACCCGTTTCCCCCACGACAACGGATCGGTGCCCCAGTCCTCGGCCAGCGCCTCCACGAGCGCCAGGCCACGCCCGCCCTCGTCCTCGGCGCTCGGCTCCCGGGGCACCGGGAAACTCTTCGACTTGTCCGCGACACCGATACGCACCCGCACTGCCTCGGGCCGGGTGACGGTGATCCGGATGGAATGGCTCCGGGCGTGCTTCACGGAGTTGGTCACCGGCTCGGAGACGATCAGGGCCGCGACGTCGGACAGCTCTTCCAGTCGCCATGCTGCCAAGGCGACGTGCACCAGACGCCGGGCGGTAGCCGCGCTCCCCGGTTCACGCGGCAGGGTCGCGCTGTAGCCGGGGTGCCCGGTGGGGCCGGCCACGGTGAGCGGCAAGCATCGCCGGGGCTGCTTTCGTGACTGCGCGTCCATGGGATTCGGCACGTCAGTTGCTCTTTCAGGTCGGCCGCAGCCCCGGACGTTCACGAGGTCGCGGGGCGTGACCATTCATGTAAGCGACGTGCCAAGAAGGGTGACAGGGGCGCAACGTCCCACTTTCACCACGCTATTCGCTGACTCCCAGGAACTCCGCCAACGGCCGGAGTCCCGGCGGGTGGTTGGGAAGGGCCCACAGGTCGCGCACGATGGCTACGGCCAACGTGTGATGCCGCATCCACGTCGGTGCCACCCGGCGCAGGGACTCCAGCGCCTTCACTGCTCCGGCGGCATCGCCGGTGTCCGTGTGCGCTCGGGCCACGTCCAGCAGCAGCCACGTCCGCCAGGACGGCGGAGTGTCCTTGCTCAGCCGCATTCCCTTGGCCAGGGCCAAGGCATCATGCGGGTGCCCGTACTGCACGGCGAGGCGGACGCGTTCGATGCGGACCGACGACGGACTGAAGACGCTGACCATGCGGTTGTCGCTGCCCGCAGGCAGCTTGGAGACGCGGGCCGCTTCCTTCTCCGCCCCCGCCATCAACTCCGCCGCCCGTTCGTAGTCGCCGCTGCGCGCGGCGGACGTGGCGGCACTCATGGTGAGGGCCCCCCACACCTTCAGCCCGTCGGCAGTGTCCGTGTGGCCGCCGCTTTCGACGGCCTCAGCCGCGCGAAGGGCGATCCCCAGAGCGTCTTCCAGGCGACCCTGCCGTTGGTAGGTCCAGGCGACAGAGTTCACGATCATGGGGGTCAAGAGCGAGTCTGCGGACTGCTCCGCTGCGCGTATGGCGCGTTCCAGGCTCGTGAGGGCCAGGTCTGTCTTGCCCATGCGCACGGCGGCGTGCCCGGCGAGCTGAAGCGCCTTGCCCAGGGCCGCGAAACCGGCCCTGCGGTCGTCGTCGCTCCCCGACACCGAGGCGGAACGCGCTTCGGTGATCAGGTCGGGGAGGCTCTTCAACACGGCGTCGAACTCGGCTGCGTGATACTGCGACCAGCCGTCTGCGATGTGCTCGCGCAGTCGGTCCATCGAGAAGCCCTGGCCGGTCGGTTCCGGATCCGGCCCCCATAGCGCGGGCATGATGACCCGGCGCACGGCGACGAATCGCGGTCCGTCACTCTCTCCGCCTGCCGCGACCGCCGGAGGGTCGCCCAGCAGCGTGGTCAGTTCCACGCCGAGACCGTTGGCCAGTGCGTGCAGTGTGGGCAGCCGCGCCGAGTGCTTCCGCCCCTGTTCGAGCTGACGAATCACATCGACGGACACATCGGAGCGCTCAGCCAGCTCTTCTTGCGTCAAAGCGGCCAGACGGCGCAAGCGACGCAGGGTCTTCCCCAGGGCTTCGTTTGCCACGCTGCCACCGTACGCTTCCAGGCTGCTTCGGCAGCTCACGATGCCTGCCGCAGTTGGAGAGACCCGACACCACTGCCAAAATGATCAAGGGCCCTGCCTCACCTAAGTGAGACAAGGCCCTGACCTGGGCTCGAAGCCCTCTTGCACCGTCGGGACGACAGGATTTGAACCTGCGACCCCTTGACCCCCAGTCAAGTGCGCTACCAAGCTGCGCCACGTCCCGGTGCGCGATTCGTGTGAGCCGTGATCGCGCTGGTCAAGCCTACCCCATCCACACCGCGGGGAGGGGTCGCCGGCCGGCCCCTCCCCTCCGGGGCGGCCGACGACGTACGGGGGTACTACGTGGTCGCGGGCGGCGTGATTCCGGAGTCGGCCGCCCGCTCGGTGAGGTCGTGCCAGACCTTCGGTGCCACCGGTACCCCGACCGCGCCGCGCTCCACGGCGATGGCGGCGCTGCGCTCGCCGGGGTAGTACACGCCGTCGGCGTCGTCGGCGACCGGCAGGGCCTTCAGGGTGCCGAGGGTGTCGTCCACGGCGGCCCTGAAGTCCGCGGCGCTCCCGCCGAAAGCCGTCGGGTCGAGGGCGATGAGCAGGGCGTTCTGGCGGTGCCTGCGGCCGGCCGGGTCGTCGGAGTGGAAGGCCGAGAAGATCGGCGCGCCGACCAGGACGCTGGTCAGCAGTTCGAAGGCCATGGACATGCCTGAGCCCTTGGCGCCGCCGAGCGGAAGCGGCATGACGGCCAGGGAAGGGTCGGTGGTGGGGGTGCCGTCCTCGGTGGCGGCGGCGTTCTCCGGCAGCGGGGTGCCGTTCGCCCTCGCCTGGCGGATCTTGCCCAGTGCGATGGTGGCGGTGGCCATGTCCAGGAGGAGCGGGGCGTGGTCGGCGGCGGGTACCGCGATGGCGAGGGGGCTGGTGGCGACGGCGGCGCCCTTCACGCCGGTGTAGCCCATGTTGGGCATGCCGGCGACGAAGCCGAGGCCGACCAGGCCCTGTTCGGCGATCCTCGAGACGTAGTAGCCGATGGCGCCGGTGTGCACGGTGCCGCGTACGCCGACGGAGGCGATGCCGTTGGTCCGCGCGCGCCGCACCGCCTCCTGCGCCGCCGCGCTCAGCGCGACCGGGCCGGGGGCGCGGTCGGCGTCGAGCACGGCGGCGGCCGGGGTGGTCGACTCGAACCTGAGGTCGGGTGCGGTGTTGGCGACGCCCTTGGCGAGCAGGTCGAGGTAGGCGGGGACGCGGGCGACGCCGTGGGACTCGATGCCGCGCCGGGCCGCCCAGACGAAGACGTCGGCGGTGGTGCGGGCGTGTTCGGCGCTCAGGCCGCCCTTCTCCAGGAGAGCGGCGGCGAAGGCGCTCAGGTCGTCGGCGGGGACGCGGACCTTCCGGGCCTTCCCCGGCCCGGGATCGGCTGTGGGCGTGGGTGTGTCGGTCATGGTGCGGGGTCTCCTGGGTCGGTCAGCGGGTGACTAGGACGTCGACTACGGCGGTGGTGCCTTCCGTCACGGCCTTCAGCGCGCGCTCCAGAGCGGGCGCGAGGGCGTCGGTGGTCTCGACGGTCTCGGTGTGCATGCCGAACGGTTCGGCGAAGGCCGCGAGCCGGGGCAGCCTGTGCAGGTCGGTGCCGAGCCACTCGCCGGTGTCGGCCGCCGCGCCCTCGGGGTAGAAGCGGCGGTGGTTGAGGTTCATCGACTTGTAGACCCGGTTGTTGAAGATGACGACGAGCACCGGCAGGTCGTACGCCTTCGCCGCGTCGTACGACGGGATCACCGGGTTGTAGGTGAACGCGCCGTCTCCGACGGTGAGGACGACCGGGCGCTGTCTCGCGGCCAGTTTGACGCCGAGCGCGACGGCGATGCCCTGGCCGAGGCCGCCCTGGACGTAGAAGTACGAGTCGGGGTCGGTGGTGCGGAGGTGGCGTTTGACGATGCGGCTGTGGGTGATCGTCTCGTCTACGACGATGCCGTCCCGGCCGGTCAGCAGTCCGCGCAGGGTGGCGGCCACCAGTACCGGGTCGACGCCCTCGGACTGCTCCGCCTTCGTTTCGGCGGTGGCGACTGCGGCCCGCTCGGCGGCGTGGCGCTCCTCCTGGGCGGCGCGCCGCACGGCCACCGCCGCACCGTCCAGGTCCTTCGCCCGCCTGGCCAGTTGGCGCAGGGTGTTGGCGACGTTGCCCTCCAGGTACGCGTCCGCGAGGAGGACCTGGTACGTGATGTGTGGACGCTGTGGCACCTGGTCGATGACGACGATCTTCGCCTTCGACGGCCTGCGGCTCGGCGGGTAGAAGGGGACGCGGCAGTTGACCAGGAGGATCAGGTCGGCCTCGTCCATCCACGGGCCGATGTCGCTGCCGGCGTGCAGCGGGTGGGTGCGCGGGAAGTTGCCGCACACCGCCGAGTCGGGCTCGGCGACCGGGATGTTCCAGGCCTCGGCGAAGGCGACCAGGGCCTCGAAGCCGCCCGCCTCACGGCCCGCGGTCTCGGTGACGACCACCGGGTTCCGCGCCTCGCGGAGCATCCGGGCGACCGGTTCGACCTCCTCGGGCGAGGAGTGGGTCGAGCCGGGCGCCACGATGGGCTTGGCCTCGCGGCCGTCCCAGTCCTCCAGCAGGGTCTCCACCGGGATGTTCAGATAGGCGGGTCCTGCCGGGGCCCGCCAGGCGAGTTCGGCCGCCCGGGTGACCATCGTGGGCAGGGTGCTGATGTCGGCGGCCTCGTTGGCCCACTTGGTGAAGGGCTGGGCCACGTGGTGCGGTCCGCCCACGATGGACAGGTTGCGGTACCACTGGCCGCCCGGGTCCTGGCCGGGACCGTCGCCGTAGGTGGTCGACTCGGAGGAGGCGACCAGCATCGGGACGCCGGCCAGTAGCGCGCCGTGCACGGCCATGGAGCCCTGGAGAAGACCGGGCGCGGCGTGCAGCAGTACGCCCTGGGGGCGGCGTTCGAGCAGTCCGTAGCCGGTGGCCATGCCGACCGCCACCGTCTCGTGGGTGAGGTCCAGGTACTCCGGCGCCGGCTCCCCGTCGCGGTGGCGCCGGGCCAGGGACTCCCACACCGGGGCCCATTCGGACCCCGATGAGCAGAAGACGTAGTCGGCGCCGACGGCGGTGAGGGCGGAAACGAGAGCGTCACCGCCGTCGGCGCCCGGCCTGTTCTTGCTGTCCGTCATCTCGTGTGTTTCCTCAGCCCTCGATCGGCCAGTTCAGGACCTCGGAGATGCCGCGGCCCATGATCCATTCAAGCTCCTCGGGCGTGAAGTCCCAGTGCTTGGTGAACTGCTCGATCGTGTCGGTGTACGTGATGCCGTGGCCGAGGAGGCGGGTGATGTCGGTGCCGTAGAAGCACCGCTGCGGGCCCATCTTGTCGACCATCTCGCGCACGTACTTCTGGATGTTGTTGTTCGGGAAGGGCTGCGTGGAGTAGCCGGGCAGCGCCGAGAGCTTGACGTAGATGTTGGGGTGGGCGGCCAGGTCGGCGGTCTCCGACACCCAGTAGCCGATCGCGTCGTCCACGCAGCGGGCCATGATGCCCATGTGGTCGATGATGATCTTCAGCTCGGGGTGCTTGGCGGCGATCTCGCCCAGTTCGCGCTTCCAGATCGGGGCGTGGACCATGGTGGGGATGCCGAGCTGCGCGGCGATCGGCCAGTACCAGTCGTTGGTGCCGTCGATCATCCAGTTGCGGTCCTGCGGGCGGTGGAAGGTGAGCCGGGTGCCCTTGATGTGCGGGTTCTGGGCGAAGTCCTTCAGCATCGCGGTGCCCTCGGCCTCATTGTCCTGCGGGACGCGGGCCATGATGCCGAAGCGGTCCGGGTGGGCCTCGCAGGCCTCCAGGGCGTAGTCGATGCGGTTGCCCTCCCAGGAGGGCGGGAGGATCAGCGCGCGGTTGACGCCGGCCTCGTCCATCAGCTCCAGGGCCTCTTCGTAGGAGAAGGGGTCCTCGCGGTGGCCGTTGAGGCGGATGCGCTCGCGGGCGCCCGGGAGCCAGGGGCGGTCCGGGGTCTCTTCCTTCCAGATGTGGATCTGGGTGTCGACGACGAACATGCGCGGGCTCTTTCTCTCGGAAACTTTCGGGACTCCCGAGAGCTCTCGCGAACTCTGGGGAACTCTCGGGAACGCTCGGACGCGGTGACTCGGTGGTGTGGAAGGAACGCTAGGTGGGGCGCGGGCCCTTGCAGGAGCGTCGGGAGCGCAACCACTTGTTGCGCGAAAACGTGCCGTACGCAGGGGGTTTGGGAGTCATTCCCGGTCGAGGGCCGCGTCGGCGATGTGCTCGGCGATCGCCATGGACGCGGTGGCGGCCGGCGAGGGCGCGTTGCGCACGGCGGTGATCCGGCCCACCCGGTGGATACGGAAGTCGTCCACCAGGGTGCCGTCCCGGTCCAGTGCCTGGGCGCGTACGCCCGCGCCCCCGCGGACCACGTCCCCCGCGCCGACACCGGGGACGTAGCGCCCCGCGTCCTTCATGAAGGCCTTCGTGGACAGGGCTCCGCGGTACTCCTTGACGCCGGTACGCCAGTGCCGGCGCGCCATCCGCCACGAGCCGGGGTACGCGGCGAGGCCGAGCAGGTCGCGCGGGGAGACCCTGCCCAGGGTGTAGCCCTCCCTGGCCAGGGCCAGTACGGCGTTGGGGCCGACCTCGACCGAGCCGTCGACGCGGGGCGTGAAGTGGACGCCGAGGAACGGGTACCGCGGGTCCGGCACCGGGTAGATCAGGCCCCGGACGAGGTGGGTGCGGTCCGGCTTGAGCAGCATGTACTCGCCCCGGAACGGGACGATCCGCGGCTCCCGCCCGTCCTGCGCCAGCTTCGCGACCGAGTCGGACTGGAGGCCGGCGCACAGGATCAGCCGGTCCACCTTCACGCGGTCCTGCCCGGACGCCACCTCGACGCCGCCGGGCACGGTGGTGATGCCGGTGACGGGGAAGCCGAGTCCGACCTCGCCGCCCGACTCGGTGACGTCCTTGGCGAACTCCCGGGCGATCGCCGGGTAGTCGGTGATCGCGGTGCGCGGGGAGTGCAGGGCGGCGATGCCGGCGGCGTGCGGCTCCAGTTCCCTCATCTCGTCCTGGGAGACCTTGCGGAGGTCGGGCACGTGGTTGTTCTTCGCCCGCTCGTAGAGGTCCTCCATGCGGCCCAGCTCGTCCGGCCGGACCGCCGTCACCAGCTTGCCGATCTCCCGGTAGGGCAGCTCGCGGTCCTGGCAGTACTCGCGCAGCAGGGACACCCCGCGCACACACAGGTCGGCCTTGAGGCTGCCCGGGGTGTAGTAGATGCCGGCGTGGACGACGCCCGAGTTGTGGCCCGTCTGGTGCTGCGAGACCCGCTGCTCCTTCTCGAACACCACGACCCTGGTGCCGGGGCGCCGGAGCGCGATCTCGCGGGCCGTGGCCAGGCCCACGATGCCCGCGCCGACGACGCCGATCGTCTCGTCAGCCATCGGCATCCTCCTTCCTGTTCGTGCCGCTCCCCCGCGTTCTCACGCGCCGAAGTGGACGGCGACCGTCTTGACGCGGGTGGAGAACCGCAGGACCTCTTCGCCCTGCTCCTTGTAGGCCGTGCCGGAGTCGTGGAAGCCGCCGAAGGGCAGGTGGACGTCCCAGCCGGTGGTGGTGGTGTTGACGGCGACCTGCCCGCACTCGGCCTCGTCGGCGAAGCGGTACGCGGAGGCGAGATCGCGGGTGAAGACGGCGGCGGCCAGCCCGTAGTCGCAGTCGTTGACGGCCGCGACGGCCGCGGCGAAGTCGTCCGCGGCGCGCAGCGCGAGCACCGGGCCGAAGACCTCCTCCCGCCAGATGTCCGTCTCGGGGGTGACGTCGGCGAGGACGGTGGGCCGCACGTAGCAGCCGTGGGCGCGGTCGCCCTCGGCGTCCGCCGTGCCGCCGGTGAGCACCGTGGCGCCCTGCTCGACGGCCCGGTCCAGGTCGGCGAGGACGCTGTCCCGCTGCCGGGGACTGGAGAGCGGACAAAGACGCGTCGCCGGGTCGGTGCCGGGACCGACGGTGAGGGTGTCGACCTCGGCGACCAGCAGCCGCGCGAACTCCTCGTACGCCGGCCGCTCGACGATCACCCGGCTGGTGGCGGTGCAGCGCTGGCCGGCCTGGCCGAAGGAGGCGGCGACGACGCTCTTCGCGGCGGCGGCGAGGTCGGCGTCGCGCAGGACGACGGAGGCGTTCTTGCCGCCCAGTTCGCCCTGGAAGCGGACGTTGCGGTCGGCGAGGCGGCGGCGGATGCGGTTGCCGACGGCGTTGGAGCCGGTGAAGGTGATGCCGGTGATCCGGGGGTCGTCGAGGAGGGCTTCCTCGATCTCGGCGGTGCGGCCGGTGACGACGTTCAGGACACCGGCGGGAAGCCCCGCGTCGTGCAGGGCGCGGGCCAGGTGCAGGCCCGACGCCGGGGTCTCGGTGGCCGGCTTGAACACCGCGGCGTTGCCGGTGGCGAGCAGCGGGGCGAGCTTGCGGGCCGGGGTGATCAGCGGGTCGTTCCAGGGGCTGATGACCAGGATGACGCCGATGGGCTCGCGCTGGGTGTGTGTACGGGTGTCGGGGCGGGCGTCGTGCAGGAGGGTGCCGTAGCCCTGGCGGGCGAGGCCGGCGTAGTAGTCGAGGAAGTCGGCGGCCTTGCCCGCCTCGCCGCGGGCCTCCGCGAGGGTCTTGCCGTTCTCGGCGGTGACGTCGGCGGCGACGGTGTCGAGGCGCTCGCGGATCAGCCGGGCCGCGTCGGTGAGGACGCGGGCCCGGTCGAAGGGGCTGGTGCGCCTCCAGACGGCGAAACCCCGCTCGGCGTGGTCGTAGGCCCGGGTGACGTCCTTCGGGGACAGGGCCGGGACGCGGGCCACGGGGGCGCGGACGTCGGCCGGGTCGTGGACGTCGATCCAGTCGCCGGTCGTCACCCACTCGCCGCCCACGAGAGTTTCCAGAGTGCGCATCGGATCACTTCTTCCTTCGTCGGCCACGTCGGACGCGGTGCTGGTGACCGTGACGACACACCATGCGGGGGCGGGTTCACCAGGCCCGCGGAGGCAGGCATTGGTTGCGTCGCGCGCAGGCCGTCCGGGGGTCGATCCATGCTGGAATCGGCAGGCCGGACGGTGTGCCCGACGCCGCCGGGAACCGAGGAGAGCCGAGACATGGCCTACGCAGTCGTCGCCCACTACCGCTGCGCCCCCGCCGACGGGACCGCCGTGCGTGCCGCGCTGCTGAGGGCGCAGGAGGCGACCCGCGCGGAACCGTCGAACCAGCAGTACGAGGTACACGCGGTGGCGGACGAACCAGGCGGCTTCCTGCTGTACGAGCGCTACGACGACGCCGCCGGGTTCGAGGCGCACAAGGCGGCGCCGCACTTCAGGGAGCAGATCGTCGAGACGGTGTGGCCGCTGCTGACGGAGCGGTCGGTGACGTTCGCCGAATCGCTGTGAAGGCCGAATCGCCGTGAGGAGTGCGGGCCGGGGCGCGCCCCGGCCCGCGCCCTCGTTCAGAATTCGTTGCCCCAGCAGTAGCGGGCGATCGTCTCGACCAGGACGAGCTTCTTGCGCTGGTCCTCGGCGCTCAGCAGCGGCTGGGACGCGACGTCGGCGAAGCCGCGGGACGGGGAGACGGCGGCGTCCTCGATGTCCTTGAACTCGCCGACGGCGTCGATCCGGTTCATCACCGTGTCGATGTCCTCGAGCTGGGGCACCGTGGCGTCCACGACGCCCAGGCACACGTCCCGGTCCTCGGGCAGCGCCCGTACGAGGTCCAGTTCGGCCTCGGTGCCCCGGTCGAGGGGCAGCACCCACCGGTCGGCCGGGACGGCGGTGAAGAGGCGCTCGGCACGGGCCCGGTCCACGGCGGCCGGTGCCGCCCAGCCGGGCGACACGCCGATGCGTACGCCCTCGGGGCGCTCGGCCGGCCGTACCGCCGCCGCGTCGACGGCGAGAGCGTCCTCGAAGGACAGGGTGGTGGCGGCGGTGGCAGCGGCGGCGGTGGCCGGTTCGCCGGCTGCGACGTGGTCCAGCAGGAGCGGGTTGTCGAGCTGGATGAGCCGTACGCCCTGGGAGACCAGCCGGGCGATCTCCGCCCGGACGATCTCGGCGAGGGCTTCGCCCAGTTCACGCGCGGAGGACGGTCCGTGGCCGGCCTCGAACGTGGTCGCGGCGAGGTACGCCGGGGACGGCAGCGTCGCCTTCGGGGCGATCACCGTCAGAGCGGCGAGCCGGGTGCCGTAGTCGGGCAGCAGCGGGCCGTTCGTCTTCGGCAGCGTCTCGGCGACCCAGCGGACCAGCCCGTCGGGACCCGTCTCGCCGGTGCGCCGGAATCCGGGGACGGTGTCTAGGACGGCGCCGCGGAAGTCCTCGTGGGGGAAGTCGCCGTCGGTGACGACGGTGGAGCGCAGCCTGCGCTGGAGGACGACCGCCTCCCGCACGGCCGCGTCCACCGCCCCGGGGTCCTCGGTCGCGAGCCCGGCCGGCCGGACCAGGCTGCCGTGGTGGTCGATGCGGTAGTTGAACGTGTCGGCCATGGTCAGCTCTCCCTTCCGGAGATGGAGCCGGAGCCGGAGGCGGAGCCGGATGGGGCGGGTGTGCCCGCGACGCCCCAGGCGGCGAACTCCAGTTCGTAGCCGAGGGACGCGAGCACCTCGTCGGCGATGACCTGGTCCTCGTCGGCGGTGCCGCCGGCGATGCCCAGACCGCCGATGATCTCGCCGTCCTTCTTGATGGTGACGCTGCCCTCGGTGGCGAGGATGGGCATGGCGGCGCCGGGCAGTTGGGAGAGCTGGGAGAAGAAGACGGGCTGGTTCTCCTGCCACTTCTTCAGCATCTTCCCGGGGCGCTGCATCACGGCCGCGGTGTACGCCTTGGCGCGGGCGATGTCGGGGGTGAGCGGGCGGGCGCCGTCGGGGCGGCGGACGGCGACGACGAAGCCGCCCGCGTCGACGACGGCGACGCTCACGGCCTTGCCGATCGCCAGGGCGCGCTGGTGTGCGGCGGCGATGATCTCTTCGGCGGCGTCGAGGGTGATGTTGCTCATGCGGCTTCCTTCGGGGCGGTGAGGGTGCGGCGCAGACGGACGACGGCCGCGTTGTACGGCTCGGGCGTCTCCCAGTACATGGAGTGCGGGGCGCCGGGGACGATCTCCAGGTGTGAGCCGGTCAGCAGTTCGTGGGCGCGGGTGACGGTCCCGACGCTCAGTACGGCGTCCTTCTCGCCGGCGAGGAAGGCGACCTTGACGCCACAGGCCCGGATCTCCTCCAGGGAGGGGCCGTTGGTGTCGAGGTTGCGCAGGTCCTGCATCTTGGCGACGTTGAAGGTGCCCATCTGCTGGAACAGGAAGGTGAGGTCGGCTCGTTCGGTCTGGAAGCGCTTGGTCAGCAGGCGGTCGAGGACGGGGAGCCGGACGGCCTCGGCGCGGTCGGCGGCGGCCAGTTCCGTCAGTTCGGGGTGGCTGATGCCGCCGAGGGAGTGGCCGAGGACGACCGCACTCACGCGCTCGGGTCGCAGCAGCCCGGCGCGCAGGGCGGCGACGGAGCCGATGGACTGGCCGACCAGCATGACGTCGGTGAGGTCCTCGGCCTCCAGGACCGCGACCACGTCGCCGGGGAAGTCCTGACCGTCGAACTCGGGCATGGAGCTGTCGGACCGGCCGAAGCCCCGCAGGTCGACGGTGACGACGGTGAACTCGTCGCGCAGGGCGGCGACCTGCTGCCACCAGGCGGCGTGGTGGCCGCCGCTGCCGTGCACGAAGAGGATCGCCGGGCCGCTGCCGTGGCGCTCGTAGTAGAGGGAGGTGCCGTCGGAGTCGGCGTAGGACATGGGAGGTAACTCCTCGACGGGCTAGGTCAGTTGGGGCGCTTGGCGTGGTGAACGAGTTCGATCATGGTGTGGTCGGGGTCGTGGATGTAGCAGAACCTGGACTGGTTCTCGGGGCGCTGGATGGGCCTGGTGTGCCGGATGCCCAGCTCCCCCAGGTGCGCGAGGAAGTCGTCCCAGTCGTCGACCTCGACGGCGAAGTGGTAGGGCGCCATGCGCTCCATCTCCTCGACCGGTGTGAAGTGCAGGTCGAAGTTGCCCCGGGTCATCAGCACCACGCGGGTGTTGGACTTGGGCATGATCCGCTTCATTCCGAAGACCTTGGTGTACCAGGCGGCGGTCCGGTCGGGGTCGGTGGTGGGGAAGTTGACGTGGTGGATGTAGCGGGGTTCCGCGCTCATGACTGATTCCCTTCCAGGAGTACGGGGTTGGACAGCACGCCGATGCCGCCGATCTCGACGTCCACGGTGTCGCCGGGCTCGAGGTGGCAGGTGGATTCGGCGCCCATCCACAGCACGTCGCCGGGGCTCATGGTGAGGTGCTTGGTGATCTCGACGATGTAGTCGTAGGGGTCGAAGACCATGTCGCCGGTCGGGAACTCGGCCCGCTCGACGCCGTTGACGCGGAGCGTGGTCGTCTGTGCGAGGGCGTCGACGTCGGTCTCGATCCAGGGGCCCATCGGTTTGAAGGTGTCGCTGTTCTTGCTGCGCCAGAAGGTGCGGTCCGTGTGCTGCCAGGTGCGGGCACTGATGTCGTTGCCGATGGTCCAGCCGAAGACGCCCTCGCGGGCCTCGTCGTGGCTTGCGTGGCGCAGGGTGCGTCCGATGACGGCGACGAGTTCGGGTTCGGCCTCGAAGCGGCCGGTGACCTCGGCCGGTTTGACGATCGGCGCGCGGTGGCCGGTGAGGGCGTTGTTGGCGCGGTAGCCGACCTCGGGGCGCTCGGGGGTGCGGGCTCCCGCGTGGGCGATGTGCCGCGGGTAGTTCATGCCGACCGCGTAGAAGACCGGCGGCACGACGGGCGGCAGCCACCGCGCCTCGGCGCGCGGCACCGCACCGATGACGTCGTGGCCGGCGGCGGCCTCTTCGAGAGGGGAGCCGGACAGGAGTTGGACGTCCTGCTCCCCCACGCGGCCCCAGAGGGCCCGCCCGCCGACCGAGACGCGCGCGTACCTCATGGCGCCAGCAGGTGCGAGACGCGCTTGGTGACCAGGTAGGCGTCCAGGGCCTCGGGGCCGCCCTCACGGCCGTAGCCGCTGTCCTTGACGCCGCCGGAGGGGGCCTCGTGGACGGAGCCGCCGCAGTGGTTGATCGAGAGGATGCCGGCCTCCAGTGCGCCGGAGAGCCGCTCGGCGGTCGCGGCGGAGTCGGTGAAGCCGTAGGCGGCCAGTCCGTAGGGCAGCGAGTTCGCGAGGGCGAGCGCGTCGTCGAGGTCGCGGAAGGGCAGGATCGGTGCGAGCGGTCCGAACGGCTCCTCGGACAGCAGCTCCGCGTCGTCCGGTACGTCGGTGAGGACGGTCGGCGCGAAGAAGTAGCCGGGGCGGTCGGGCCGCTCGCCGCCGGTGAGGATCCTGGCGCCGCGGGCGACGGCGTCGGCGGTGAGGCGCTCCATGGCCTTGAGGCGGCGTTCGTTGGCGAGCGGGCCCATGGTGGTGCCGTCCGCCAGTCCGTCGCCGACGACGACCGCCTCGGCGGCCTTGACGAACTCGGCGGTGAACTCCGCCACGATCGACTCGTGGACGAGGAAGCGGCTCGGCGAGGTGCACACCTGCCCGGCGTTGGCCCACTTGGCCCGGGCCGCGCTGCGGGCCGCCGTCACGGGGTCGGCGTCCGCGCAGACGATCACCGGCGCGTGGCCGCCCAGTTCCATCAGCGAGGGCTTCATGACCTCGCCGGCACGGGCCGCGAGGAGCCTGCCGACCGGGACGGAGCCGGTGAAGGCGATCAGCCGGACGGCCGGGGAGGAGATCAGGTGCTCGGAGACCTCGGCGGGTTCTCCGAAGACGAGATTGAGGACGCCGGGCGGCAGACCCGCGTCGGCGTAGCAGCGGACCAGTTCCATCGCCGTGGCCGGGGTCTCCTCGGAGGCCTTGATGACCAGGGAGCAGCCGGCCGAGAGCGCCGAGGAGATCTTGCGGTTGGGGCCGCCCACGGGGAAGTTCCACGGGACGAACGCGGCGACCGGGCCGATGGGCTCACGCCGGACGGTCAGCACGGTGCCGGGGGCGGAGGGGATGATGCGGCCGTAGGCGCGGCGGGCGTCGTCGGCGTGCCAGCGCAGGGTCTCGGCGGTGCGGCGGGCCTCGCCGGTGGACTCGCGAAGCGGCTTGCCCTGCTCGCGGGTCATGACACGGCCGATCTCGGGGGCGCGCTCGGCGATCAGGTCGGCCGCGGCGTGCAGGACGCGGGTGCGCTCGGCGACGGGCGTGGCACGCCACGCCTTGAAGCCCTCCGTGGCGGCGTCGAGCGCGCGGTCCAGGTCGGCGGGGGTGGCCAGGGGTACGTCCCCAATCACCTCCTCGGTGGCCGGGTCGACGACGGGGGCGGTGTTGCCGGTGCCGCCCCGGCACCACTGGCCCGCGATGTACATGCGGACGGCGGGGTGGCCGTGATCGGTGGTCATGGGTGTGTGCCCTCTCAGGCGTCGGAACGAGGGTCAGTCAGGACGAGAGTTGGTACGTGGGTCGGGACGAGGTTCAGGACGAGGCGGGGGCGTCCTGGTCGCGGTTGGTGCGCAGGGCCCAGATGTGGTGCGGCGGGGTCGTCTCGTGGACGCGGGTCTCGTAGGTGTCGTCGACCCGGTCCATGTCGGCGGCGTACTCGACGCGCCCGCCGCAGGGGGCGTGCAGGAAGCGGAAGACGTTGGAGCCGATGGTGTGGCGGCCGAGTCTGCGGGCCTCCCGCCAGCCCCGCTCGATCATGAAGTTGCCGCCCTCGACCACGTCGTCGAAGCCGGGGACCTCGTACGCGATGTGGTTGACGCCCACCTTGTCGGGGCGGTGGCACAGCAGCATGGTGTGCTGGTCGTCGTCGCCGGGGGCCTGCATGAAGACGCCCATGGGCTCGACCACGTCGGTGGGCCGGAAGCCGAGGCGGTCGGTGTAGAAGGCGACGGCCTCCTCCTTGCCGTCCTTGGCGATGTTGAGGGCGACGTGGCACATGCGCAGGGGGTGGGCGCGGGTGAGCGGGTCCAGGGGGCGGTTCCAGCGGTGGACGCTGCCCAGGGTGTTGGCGGGGCGGGGTGCGACGGCGGGATCCTTCGGCCGGGCGAGGGTGAGGCCGACGCCGAAGCCGCTGTGGTCGACGGTGTGGTGGACGCCGTCGGCGCTCTCGCGGACCTCGCGGTCACGGCCGGCCGCGGCCACCAGGCGGCCCAGTTCCCCGGCGGTGTCGACGCCCCAGACGACCTCCCGCAGGGTGGGTCCGCTCTCCACGGGGGGCGGCAGCCGCGGGCCGGGGGTGGTGTCGAGGTGGAGGGTCTGTCCGGTACGCGTCTCGAACACGGCGTGTTCGTCGGTCCGCTCCACCAGGAAAAGGCCGAAGTCCTCGAAGAACCGCACGCAGGTGTCGAGGTCGTCGATGCCGTAGGTGACCGATTCGATTCTCTGGATTCCCATGGATTCCTCGTTTCCGTCTCGCCCGGCGAGCGTAGGTTTACGGGGGTGGGCGCCTCAATGGGGTCGGGCGCCCGGGGTTCGCAATCGTTTCTTGCGCCGTCGTCCCGTACTCGGGCTGCTCGTACTGCTCGGGCTGCTCGGGCTGCTCGGGCTGCTCGGGCTCAGGAGCGGATGCCGGGAATGGGATTCCGGGCGAACCAGCCGGCGAGGAAGTCCAGGAAGACGCTGACCTTGCGCGGAGTGTCCCGGCCGGGGCCGTAGATCGCGTACAGGGGCCGGTCCGGCACCGCCAACTCCGGCAGCAGCACCTGGAGGGCGCCGGAGACCAGGTCGTCGTAGGCCGGGCGCTGGGGCAGCAGGGCGATGCCCCGGCCGTGTACGGCGGCCTTCTGCAGGGCGATGTAGGAGTTCGACGAGAAGGCGATGTTGCGGATCTTGTGCAGGGTGCTCGCGTGTCCGTGGCCGATCCGCCACACCGGGTCGTTGACGTGCACCAGGCAGTCGTGGGCGGCGAGGTCGTTGGGGTGGGAGAGCGAACCGTGCTGCTTGATGTACTCCTCCGCCGCGCACAGGACGAACGGCAGGGAGGAGATCTTCTTCAGCCGGACGCTGGAGTCGCGCAGGTCGCGGGTATGGAAGGCGACGTCGAATCCGCTGTCCAGGAAATCGTAGGTACGGTCCGACATTCCCCCCAGTTCGAAGCGGATCTGGATTTTCGGGTGGGCGGCGGAAAACGCGGCGATGGCGTCGCCGAGATCCAGGCTGCCTATCCATTTGGGGCAGATGACGCTGAGGGTGCCTTCGGCACGGTCGTGGAGCTGGGCTATGCCGGCGTCCTCGGCCTCGATCTCGTCCAGGATGCGGGCGGCGAATTCCGCGTAGCGCTGTCCCGGTTCGGTCAGGCTCACCGAGCGGGCGGTGCGGTTCACCAGCCGGACACCCACCTGGCGTTCCAGTTCGGCGACGTGCCGGGAGACCAGGGAGCCCGAAGAGCCGAGCTTCTTTGCGGCGCCGCTGAAGCTGCCGACCTGGGCGACGGTGACGAAGCTGTGCATGAGGAGCAGGCGGTCCATGTTCTTCCTCCGAAGGCCGCTCCCCGCCCCGACCGGCGGCGGGGGCGGGGAGCAAGAGCCGGCTCAGACACGATGAGTCGGGCGCCGGTTCCCGGTGGGGGCCCTACTTCGGGCAGTACTGGGGAGCCTCGCTCAGGTTTTCCTTGGTGACCAAGACAAGAGGAATGTCAGAGATCTTGTCAACACCTTGTTTGTCATCACCTTGCTGCTGGTCGAGCAGCGAGACCGTGCTCTTGACCGCGGTCCGCCCGATGGTCGCCGCCGAGTTCGCGACGGTGGCGGACAGACGGCCGTCCTTCAGAGCGGCGACGCCCTCCTCGGTGCCGTTGACGGACACGATCTTGACGTCCTTGGCGCCGGCGGCGTCGAAGGCCTTGCGGACGGAGAAGGCCATCTCCTCGTTGGCGACGAAGGCGTAGTCCAGGTCGGGATGGGACTGGATCATGTTCTCGGCGACGGCCTGGGCCTTGGCGGGGTTGAACATGCCGGGCTGGTTGGCGACCACCTTCGCGGTCTTCGGCAGGGCGTCCTCGAAGCCGCCGACCAACAGGTCGGAGGCGGCACCCGGGGCGCCGGCCACGATACCGACCCTCACGTCCTTCCCGGCCGCGTCCTTGGAGATCCACTCGGCGTCCATCGCGCCGACCTTCTTGAGGTCGACCACGGCGGCACCGAGCACGTCGGCCATGTCGGAGGTGGCCACGGAGGTCAGGTAGATGGGGATGCCCGCGTTCTTGGCCTTGGTTATGTCGCCCTCCAGCGCGTCGACGTTCACGGTCTGGACGATCAGGGCGTCCACGTTCCGGGCGATCATGTCCTCGATGTTGGACAGTTCGGTGCCGGCGTCCTGCTTGGAGTTGGCCGAGTAGACCTTGGCGTCCTGGGCCTCGGCCTCCTGCTCGACCGCGCGGAGCAGACAGGTGTGGAAGTGGGTGTTGGAGCCGTTGACGAACCCGAGGGAGACCGAGCCGTCGGCGGCGCCCCCGCTGTCGTTCCCGGAGCCGCAGCCGGCCAGGACCAGGGCGGCGACGCCGGCGAGCGAGGCCGCGGCGGCGCGGCGACGGGAGGGGGCGATGGGCATCATGGGGTCGGGCCTTTCCTGCATCGTGGGAGAGAGGGGTCGGGCGTGGCTAGGGGGTGTCGTCGACCGAATGACGCCCTCTAATGGCCCGGCGAGGATCTGCGCTGGATCTCGTTGATGATCGCCGCGACCAGCAGGACGCCGCCGGTGACGACGAGTTGGTAGTTGCTGTTGACCTGGAGCAGGTTCAGGGCGTTGGCGACCACGCCGAGCAGGACGACGCCGAACACCGTGCCGACGACGGTGCCGTGGCCGCCGGCGAGTGAGGTGCCGCCGATGACCACGGCGGCGACGGCGGTCAACTGGGTCTGCAGGCCTGCGGTGTTGGGCGCGGCGGCGCCGAGCCGGGAGAGCAGCATGAGGCCGGCGAGGCCCGCCAGCACACCGGCGAGCGCGTACAGGGCGAGCTTGCGTCCGTTGACGTTGATGCCGCTGAGCAGGGCGACGTGCTCGTTGCCGCCCATGGCGTAGGCGTCGCGGCCGAAGGTGGTGAAGCGCATGGTGACGCCGGTCAGCGCCAGGACCAGTACCGCGACGACGGTCAGGTACGGCACGCCCACGATCTCGTCGTTGCCGAGCGAGGACATCTTGTCGCCGATGGTGACGCTCATGCCGTCCAGGACCAGCAGGGCGACGCCGTCGAGGAGCATCGCCGAGGCCAGCGTGGCGACGAACGGCGCGACCCGGGTGTACGTCACCACCAGCCCGTTGACCAGCCCGATCAGCGTGGCCAGCGCCAGGCATACGATCACGACCACGGGCGTGGACCAGCCGCCGTCGATCAACTGGGCGCCCGCGCACAGGGTGACGGCCGCGTTGCTGCCCATGGAGAAGTCCATGCCGCCCGAGGTCATCAGCAGGGTCAGTCCGGCTGCGATGACGGCGTTCACGCTGACCTGGCGCAGCACGTTGAGCAGGTTCTGCGAGGAGGTGAAGGCGTCGGCCTGGACGGCGGTGAACACGCACACCAGGATCAGGACGACGACCAGTCCGCCGTGCGGGACGTGCAGCAGCCCGCGGGCCCCGGACCGGGAGGGGTCACGGCGGCGCGGGGGTGGGGCGGCCGCGAGGTCCGGGGAGGCGGAGGGGGTTTTGAGGCTCACTGGGGTTGACCTCCGAGTGCCGTCGCGACCAGCTCGTCGCGGGTGATGGTGGTGATGTCGTGTTCGGCGACCGTGCGGCCCGCGCTCACGACGACGACCCGGTCGGCCAGCCGCATGACCTCCTCGGCGGAGGAGGAGGCGAGCAGGACGGCGACACCGCGTGCGGCGAGGTCGTCGACGAGGGTGTGGATGTCGGCCATGGCGGCGACGTCCACGCCATTGGTGGGGTCCTCCAGGAAGCAGGCCACCGGCTCGGTCTCCAGCCACTTGCCGAGCAGGACCTTCTGCTGGTTGCCGCCGGACAGGGAGCCGACCGGCGGGTTGCCGCTGAGGGCGACGACCCCGTAGGTGTCGCGCACGGGGGCCGCGCGGCGGGCGAGGTCGGTGGTGCGGTGCAGCCTGCGCCGGGCGAAACGGTCGCCGGCCAGCATCAGGTTCTCGTCCACTGTCATGCTCTGGACCAGGCCGAGCGAGCGGCGGTCCCCGGTGACGCAGCGCAGTCCGCCGGCGAGCGCGGCCGAGACGCGACCCGGGGGCACGGGCCGGCCGTCGACGCGGACCTCGCCGGCGTCGGGCCGCCGCCGTCCGGAGAGCAGGTCGAAGAGCCGGGACTGCGCGTCGCCCGCGGGGCCGAGGACGGCGACGATCTCGCCCTTGCGCACCTCGACGGTGAAGTCGCGGATGGCGTGGCCGTGGCTGAGTCCGCGGACGGCGAGTCCGTGTTCGTCCCGGTGCGCGGGGCGCCGGGGTCGCCGCGAGACGACGTCCCGGCCGACCATGTCGCGGACCAGTGCGGCGGGATCGGTCTCCGTGGCCGGGGCGCTGCGCACGAGGCCGCCGTCGCGCAGCACGGTGACCCGGTCGGCGAGGGACATGACCTCGTCGATGTAGTGGGAGATGTAGACGACGGCGACGCCCTCGTCGCGCAGTCTGCGCACCAGGGCGCGGACCTGTCCGGCGTCCCGGGCGCTGAGGCAGGCGGTCGGCTCGTCCAGGATCAGCACCTTGCCGCCGCGCCTGACCTCCCGCGCCACCTCGACCATGGTCTGCTCGGCGACGGTGAGCGAGCCCGCGATCCGGTCGACGTCGATGCCGATGCCGAGACCGGACAGGGCCGTGCCGGCCCGGGCCCGCACGGCCTTCCAGTCGACGGTGCCCAGGCGCCGGGTCGGCAGGTCGCCCAGCATGATGTTCTCGGCGACGGTGAGGCCCATCGCCAGTTCGCGGCGCTGCGGGACCGAGGAGATGCCGAGCCTGCGGGCCTTGCGCACGTTCAGCCCGGTGTGCCGGTGACCGTCCACCTCGACGGTGCCGCCGTCGGGCTGATGTACGCCGCACAGCACCTGCACGAGGGTGGACTTGCCTGCGCCGTTCATGCCCATGAGGGCGTGGATCTCACCGGGGTGCAGGTCGAGGTCGACGCCTTTGAGGGCGGCCGCTCCGCCGAAGCTCTTGGTGACGCCCCGTACGCGGACGACGGCGTCGGCCGTCGTGGCGGGCGAGGTCACGGCCGTGGCCCGTCGGACTGGGGGACGACCCGGCCGTAGCCGCGGACGTCGGGGAACGGGGGCTCCTTGTCGGGCTGGAGGTCCACCTGGAACGTGTTCAGGCACATGCCGAGCATGGTGAAGTTGCCGAGCGCGCCGATGGTGTCGACCAGGCCCCTGGACCCGAAGTGCGCCAGCGCGTCGGCGAAGGTCTCGTCCGAGACGAAGTGCTCCTCCAGGACCTCGCGGCAGAACCGGTAGAACGCCTGGTCCGCCGCGTCGTCGAAGGTGGCCTCGCGCTTCTCGGCGACGGCCTTGACGGCGGCCTCGGGGACTCCGGCCTCGATCGCCTGGTGCACATGCGCGTTCCACGAGTACTGCGCGTCCCAGTTGCGGGCCGCCATCAGCAGCGCCAGCTCGCGCAGGCGCTTCGGCAGGCTGCAGTCGAAGCGGGCGAACGCGCCGAGGGACTCGGCCCGTTCGCACATCTCCGCGCTGTGCAGCCACACCCGGAAGGGGCCGCGGACCGCGCCGCGGCGGCCGGCGATTCGGGCGGCCAGCTCCTGCTGCCGCTGGTCCATTTCCGCTTCGGTGAGAACGGGGAGCCTCATCTGGCCGATACCTGCCTTTTCTTTCCGGCGCGTTGCCGCAAACGGGTCGGGAGCCGTGCGGTGACAGGTGACGGTACAGCCGGGCGGAAGATGCTCACCCCTCTCGGACTGCAACGTAAACCTGCACGCCAGAGGGCACCGTTTCCCGCCCGCGCGACCTAACGTCGGTCGTCGCGACATGTTGAAGTGGAGAGGAATCCCGGGATGACCACCATCGTCAAGGCCGCGTCCGTGCCCCTGCTCGACCGGGGCGGCGCCGTCGTCACCACGCCCCTGATCACCACGCCGTCGGCGGGCGGGGAGAACCGCATCACCAGCGGCATGAGCGTGTACCCGGTGGGCTCCGGAGCGCCGTTGCACTCGCACAACTGCGACGAGCACGTGACGGTCCTGGAAGGTGACGCGGAAGTGTGGGTCGACGGCGAGGTGACGAAGCTGGAGCGGTTCGACACCACGTACATCCCCTCCCCCGTCCCCCACCTGTTCCGCAACGTCGGCGACACGCCGCTGCGCATCCTGTGGGTGTACTCATCGGGCCATGTGACGCGGACGTTCACGGAGACCGGCCGGACGGTGGAGCACCTGTCGGCCGAGGACCAGATGGGCCGCGACTGAGGGAACGCCCGGCCCGAACGGGCGCAGCGAATCCTTGGGATGATCACATCGCGAGACGGCTTTGCGTCACGCCGCCCACCGGGCGTTACCTCGCACGGTGCGAACCGAAAGAAGCGAACACCCCGAACACCCCGAGCGACCCGAGCAGCCTGACAGCCCCGAGCAGCCCGAGCAGCCCGAGCAGCCCGAGCGGCCCGAGCAGCAGGAGCAGCAGGAGCAGCCGGAGCCCCTCGGCGGCGGCGCCACCGGCGATCGCTCCGCGCGCCGCGCCGTGACCGTCTTCCCGGTCCTCGTCCTCCTGGCCGGCGCGCTCGGCCTGCTGCTCCCCGGGAGTTTCACCGGGTGGAGCGAGTCGGTGCCGTACCTGCTGGGTGTCGTGATGTTCTGCATGGGCATCACCCTGACCCCGGAGGACTTCCGCGGCGTCGTGAAACGTCCCTGGGCGGTGGCCCTCGGGCTGGTCGCGCACTACGTCATCATGCCGGGCCTCGGCTGGGCGATCGCCCACCTGCTCGGCCTCCCCCCGCAGCTCGCCGCCGGCGTCATCCTGGTCGGCTGCGCGCCCAGCGGTACGGCCTCCAACGTGGTGACCTACCTGGCCCGCGGCGACGTCGCCCTGTCGGTCTCCGTCGCGACCGTCTCCACGCTCGTCGCCCCGCTGGTCACCCCGCCGCTGACGCTGCTGCTGGCCGGCGAGTACCTCCCGGTGGACGCCGGGTCCATGGTCACCGACATCCTCAAGACGGTGCTGCTGCCGGTCCTGGCGGGCGTCGTCGTACGGCTCGTCGCGGGCCGGTACGTGCAGCGGGCGCTGCCGGTGCTGCCCTGGCTGTCCGCGCTGACGATCGCCGTGATCGTGGCGGTCGTCGTGGCGGGCAGCGCGGATGCCATCAAGTCGGCCGCGGGGCTGGTGTTCGTCGCCGTCGTGCTGCACAACGGGCTCGGTCTGGCGCTCGGTTACGGCGCGGGGCGCCTCGGCAGGCTCGGCGAGCCCGGCAGCCGCGCCATGGCCTTCGAGGTCGGCATGCAGAACTCCGGCCTCGCCGCCGCCCTGGCCACCGCCCACTTCAGCCCCCTGGCGGCGCTCCCGGCCGCGGTCTTCTCCGTGTGGCACAACGTCTCCGGCGCGGTGGTGGCCGCGTGGCTGTCGCGCCGGGGACGGTGACGTGACCTGCGGTCGGCTGAGCGGGGTTGAGCACCGTTGCGCCGGGGCCGGTGTCCGACTGCGGGTCCGTCGTGGCTGGTCGCGCTCGCGCGGCGGAGCCGCATAACGTCACAGCCCCGCGCCCCTTGACAGCCCGGGGCGGTCAGTGGGCCGGAGACAGCTTCCGCTCGACCGGGCCCGCGGCAGCCGTTCGCCTCGCCGTGCGCAGGGCCGCGATGCCGATGAAGACCATCGAGGAGAAGCCGGCGATCGCGAAGGCGGTGAAGCCCCACTCGCCCTTGTTCGCGGCGAGCAGTTGGCCGCCGAGCCAGGGGCCGAAGACGGCTCCGAAGCGGCCCATGCCGGAGGTCCAGCCGACGGCGGTGGCCCGGTTGGCCGGGGCGGAGCCGATGGACACGGTCGCGTAGACCATGGTCTGGGCGCTGTTGAGGAAGACGCCGGTGAGGAAGACGACCACGAAGGTCAGCGTCAGCGGCATGTGGACGCTGAGCAGGAAGACGCCGCAGGCGGTCAGCGCGAACCAGATCGCCGAGATGCGCGGCGCGCCGGTGGGGGTCCCCCCGCGCGAGCGAAGCCGAGCGTGGGGGAGGTCGGAGGCGCGGCCGGCGAGCAGCATGCCGACGATGCCGCCGAGGTTGAACAGCACGACGAAGGTCAGCGCGGAGCCCAGTTCGTAGCCCTCGCCGCGCATCAGGGTGGGCAGCCAGACGGCGACGCCGTAGACGAGCAGCAGTCCGCCGAAGGAGGCCAGCCAGTACAGCAGGGTCTGGATCCACTCGCGGCCGCGGAAGAGGTTGGCCAGGTTCTCCCAGCGGGCGGTGACCGGCTTCCCGGCGGGCGCCGCGGGGAGTTCGACGTCGTAGCGGCCGGCCAGCGTGCGGGCCTCCTCGGCCCGGCCGTGGGCGACGAGGAAGGTCAGCGACTCGGGCAGGAACCTCAGGAGCAGCGGGACGAAGAGCAGCGGCACCACGCAGACCCAGAAGGCGGCGCGCCAGCCGAGCGGCTCGACGATCCACAGGGCCACGTAGGCGGACAGGATGCCGCCGGCGTGGTGCGCGGTCATCAGCAGGCCGATGGTGATGGCGGCGCGGCCCCGGGGGGCGTAGTCGGAGACCATGCTGATCGCGGTCGGCAGCAGTCCGCCGAGGCCGACACCGGCCAGGGTCCGGCCGAGGCCGAAGACGGAGACGCTCCCGGCGACCGCGCAGAGGCCGGAGGCCAGCGAGAAGAGCGTGACGCAGGAGACCATCAGCTTCTTGCGGCCGATCCGGTCGGCCACCGTCCCCGCGGCGAGCGCGCCGACGAGCATGCCGAAGGTGGCGTAGCTGCCGAGGTCACCGGCCTGGCCCGAGGTGATGCCGAGGGCCTTCTCCTCGAGCATGTGGGGCAGCACCGAGCCGTAGATGAACATGTCCAGGCCGTCGAAGAGGACGGCCAGCCAGCAGAGGCCGACGACCAGCAGGGCCAGTCTGCTGGCGCGGGCGGACAGCGCGGGTGGGGAGGAGGACATCGTTGTTTCCTCTCGTCCAGGGGGCGGTGCCTGGAGGGGACGGAGACGGGGACGGGGAGGGGATGGGGACGGGGGACGTGTGATGGGGCGACGCTAAAGACCGCACTCCAGATGTGTCAACGCTTTTGTTAACAATCTCAGCAACGATTTAAAGGGTGGGCCGCACGTGGACGTGCGGCCCACCCCCGGTGGAAGCGGTGCGGTCAGGCGACCGGCGGGGTGCCGTGGGTGTGGAAGGACGCGATGGTCTTCAGGCCCCAGGCCTGCCCCTTGGCGCGCTCGGCCTCGGTCCAGGTGATCAGCGGCCAGTCGGGCGCCAGCACCAGGCGGGTGAGCGGGTTGCACAGTTCGATGCGGTTGCCGCCGGGCTCGTAGACGTACAGGAAGAACGTCTGCTGGATGGCGTGCTTGTGCGGGCCCGTCTCGATGAACACGCCGGTGTCGATGGCGAGGTCGGCGGCGCGCAGGATGTCCTCGCGGGTGTCGGCCGCGAAGGCGATGTGGTGCAGGCGCCCGGAGGAACCGGTCCAGTCCTCGGTGTAGACGACGTCGTACGACTTGTTCGTGAAGGTCAGCCAACGGGCCGCGATCTTCCCGGAGTCGAGCCGGATCTGCTCGGTGGGCCGGGCGCCGAGGAGTTGTTCCTGGAACTCTGCGCTCGCGAGCACGTCGGCGGCGAGGAAGTTGATGTGGTCCAGGCGGCGGACGCCCACGCCCCGGTTGGGTTTGGCCTGCGGCTGGTTCTTGAGGGCCGGCCTCAGTTCCGCGGGCGCCCGGTGGTGCTCGCTCTCCCAGTACAGGGCGTGCTCGTGCCCGTCGGGGTCGGTGGTGAGGTACAGCTCGCCGATGCCCGGCTCGTCCTCGACCCACTTGCCCGGCCGCCCTGCCGCCTCCAGCGCCGCCACCCTGCGCCGCAGCGCCTCCTCACCCGAGGTGCGCAGCGCGAGGCGGCCGAGGCCGGGCTGTGCACGGGCGGTGAGGACGAGGCTGTGGTGTTCGTAGTCGTCGTAGGTGCGCAGGTAGACGGTGTCGCCGCCCTGTCCGTTGACGGTCAGGCCCAGGTAGTCCGTGAAGAAGGCGACGCTCGCGTCCAGGTCGGGCGTGAAGAGCTGGGCGTGGCCGACATGGGCGATGTCACCGAGCGGCGGAGTCATGGTGGCCTCCAGGGCGTTGTGCGGGGACCGGCGCCGTCGCGGCGGACCGGGGGAAGACGGTGCCGTCGAAGATCTTGCGCGCGGTGCGTACGACGGCGGTACGGCGGACCACGAGCGGGCCGGGGTCGAGATCCACGCCGACCTCCAGGAAGCCGGTGGGGTGTTCCACCCGGACGCGGTCGCCCGACTCGGGGAGTTGGGCGATCCCCTCCCCCACGCCGCCGGGTACGCGCAGCCCCGCCGCCACGCTCGCGGCGCCCAGGACGCCGATGGAGGTGTGGCAGCGCACCGGGATGAAGGTGCGGGTGGCGACCGCGCCGCCGTCGCGGGGCGGGGCGAGCAGGGTCAGCTTGGGCACGGTGGCGCCCTCGACGTCGCCGAGGCCCATCAGGTGCCCGGCGGCCAGCCGGATGGCGTGGAGGCCGTCGGTGAGCGCCGCGTCCTGCTCCAGTTCCGCGGGCGTCTCGTAGCCGGTGGCCTGCAGCGCGGCGGCCGGGATCAGCACGACCGGCATGCCGTTGTCGACGCAGGTCACCTCGGTGCCGGCGACGGTGTCGCGGACGTTGCCCGTGGGCAGGAGGGGGCCGGCGCCCTGCGGGAACTCGATGACGACCGCGGCGGCGGTGCCGGGAACGCCGGATATCGCGGTGTCCCCCGTGTAGTCGACGCGTCCGCCCGGGGTCGGGAAGGTGGCGACGGCGAGTTCACCGGTGTTGAGCATCCGGATGCGTACGGACGTCTCGGCGTCGCCTGCCGCTACGAGTCCGCGCTCCACGGCGAACGGGCCCACCCCGGCGAGGATGTTGCCGCAGTTCTGCCGGTCGGTGACCTCCGGCGCGTCCACGGCGACCTGGAGGAACAGGTAGTCGACGTCCGCGTCCGGGTCGGCCGAGCGGGAGACCACCGCGACCTTGCTGGTCAGCGGGTGGGCGCCGCCCAGGCCGTCGATCTGGCGCGAGTCGGGGCTGCCCATGGTCCGCAGCAGCAGACCGTCGCGGGCGCCGGGGCCGGCGGGCAGGTCGTCGGCGAGGAAGTAGGCGCCCTTGGAGGTGCCGCCGCGCATCAGCGTGCAGCGCACCTCCTCGGTGCCGGTCACGTCCGTTCCCCGGCGGCGTACTCCTCGTACGGCTGGTAGGTGACGCCCAGTTGCTTCAGCTTCTCGCGCAATCCGTAGCGGTCCAGGCCGAGTTGTCCCTCGACGAAGGCGGCGCGGGTGGCGGCCTCCTTCTGCTCGCGCGCCTCGCAGGCGTCGGCGACCTGCCGGGCCTGCTCGCGCGGGACGACCACCACGCCGTCGTCGTCGGCGACGATCACGTCACCGGGGCGGATCACCCGTCCGTCGACGGCGACCGGCACATTGACCGAGCCGCCGGTGGCCTTGACCGTGCCCTGTGCGGAGACGGCACGGGACCAGGCGGCGAAGCCCATCTCCCGCAGCTCCTGGGTGTCGCGGATGCCCGCGCCCGTGACCAGGCCGCGGACGCCGCGCCGCTGGAGGGCGGTGGCGAACAGCTCGCCGAACATGCCGTCGGTGGACGGGGAGGTGGTGGTGACGACCAGGATGTCGCCCTCGCCGCACTGCTCCACGGCGGCGTGGATCATCAGGTTGTCGCCGGGCCAACTGAGCACGGTGACCGCGGTGCCCGCGACCCGTACGCCCTGCTGGACGGGACGGATCTCCGGGCCGAGCAGGCCGGTGCGGCCCATGGCCTCGCTGACGGTGGCGACACCGTACGCGGCGAGTGCCTCGACGTCCTCGGGGTCGGCCTTGGGGGGGTTGGTGACGACGACGCCGCTCATGCCAGCTCCTTCGCGATCTGCGGGTAGGGGCGCATGAACGCCTCGGCCATGGTCTTGTGCGCCAGGCCCAGATTGGGGCCCGCGTTGCGCTTGAGCTGGACGCCCCGACGGACGGCGAGGTCGGTGTAGTAGCCCCACAGGTGCTGCTGCGCGGCGAGGCACTCCATCGCCTTGCGCTTGGTCTCCCACACCTCGGTGATGTCGAGCAGGACCTCGGGCCTGAAGCCGCTCATCTCGGGCTGGTGCGGCTCGAAGTAGAAGACGGGCGGGGCGCCGATGATCTCGCCCTCCCCCGGGTAGCCGATGGCCTGGGCGAGGATGCGCGCCTGAAGTGCCATGCGGTTGGCGGCCGGGTGGTCGCCGTTGTACGGGTCCTCGACCGGGTGGGTGAGCACGATGTCGGGCTGGGTGGCGCGGTAGACCTCGACGAGCCGGTCGGTCAGCTCCGGGGTGGCGGTCAGCGGGTAGTCGCCGGCGTCGAAGAAGCGGACCTCGGCGCCGAGCGTGGCGGCGGCCTTCTCGGCCTCCTCCCGGCGCAGTGCCTTGATCTCCGCCAGCTTCTTGCCCTCGCGCCAGGCCTTGGCGGACTCGCCGCGCTCGCCGAAGGTCAGGCACGCGATGGTGACCTTCTCCCCGCGCGAGGCGGCCAGTGCGATGGCGCCGCCCGCCCGCCACACGAAGTCCCCCGCGTGCGCGGTGACGACGAGGGTCGAGCGGGGGACGGCGGCGGGCGCGTTGCCGTACGTCATGGGTGATTCTCCTTGGTGGACAGGTGGCGCCCGCCTCGGTGCGTGTCTGAGGTGCGTGCCTCACGTGGGTGCCTCAGGTGCGTGTGTCAGGTGCGTGTGTCAGTCGCGCAGCGCCTCGATCACGCTGGTGAGGTGGGCCCGGACGGCCGCCTCGGCGGCCTGTGGGTCCCTGGCCTCGATCGCCTCGATCATGGCCAGGTGCTCGTTCAGGGACTGCTGCGGGCGCCCCGGACGCAGCGCCAACTGGAAGCGGTGACGCACGAGTTGGGCGTTGAGTCGTTCCAGCAGTTCCACGGCCGTGAGCTGGCCGGAGAACTCCCGGATTCTGGCGTGGAGTTCGTGGTTGAGGTCCGAGTAGGTCAGCGGTTCCCCGTCGCCCACGGCCTTGCGCATCGCCGAGCCCAGGTCCTTGAGCCGGGCGATCTGCCCGTCGTCGACGGCGGCGGCGGCCTTGGCCGCGCAGAGCCCTTCGAGGACCAGGCGGCACTCGGTGATGGCGACCGCCTCCTCCACGGTCACCACCCGCACCCGTGAACCGCGGTTGCGGATGCGCTCGACGAGCCCCTGGGACTCCAGGTCGATCAGCGCGGCCCGGATGCTGGCCCGGGTCACGCCGAACTGCTCGGCGAGTTCGTTCTCCACCAGCCGCTGCGCGGGTGCCATGTCGCCGCGCAGGATCGCCTGTCGCAACTGCCCGAGCGCAAGCTGTTTGGCCTGCTCCCCGGTGCCCGGACGGGCTTGGTTCGGCATGGTTGCCCTCCCTGAGTGAGTGCCTGTCGAACGTAAATCTAGCCAAACAACATTGTCAACAATTTTGTTTGCGTTTTTCATGCTCCGATGTTTGTCCTGTCAAAAGGTTGACATGATGCGGATGCCCGCCCAGGGTGGCCTGGACAGATCACGGACAGGTCCGAAAAGGGGCTCTCATGGTCGACGCACTCGGTGTCGCGGTCGTCGGTTTCGGCTGGATGGGCCGGGTGCACACCCAGGCGTACGCCCGCGTCCGGCACCACTATCCGCACCTCGCGCTGCGCCCGGAACTGGTGACGGTCGCCGAGGAGGTGCCGGGGCGGGCCGAGGAGGCCGCCGCCCAGTTCGGGTTCGCCTCGACGACCCGCGACTGGCGCGAGGTGGCCGCCGACCCGCGCGTGCGGGCGGTCAGCATCACCGCGCCGAACTTCCTGCACCGGGAGATCGCCGTGACGATGGCCGAGGCGGGCAAGCACATCTGGATCGAGAAGCCCGTCGGACTGACCGCCGGGGACGCCCGCGCGGTGGCGGACGCGGTGGCCGAGGCCGGTGTACAGGGCGCCGTCGGCTTCAACTACCGCAACGCGCCCGCCGTCGAGGCCGCCCGCGACCTGATCGCCACCGGCGAGATCGGCGCCGTCACGCATGCCCGCATCCGTCTCTTCAGTGACTACGCGGCCCATCCCGAGGGCGCCCTGACGTGGCGCTTCGAGCGCGAGCGCGGCGGCAGCGGAGTACTGGGCGACCTGGCCTCGCACGGCGCCGACCTGGCCCGCTTCCTGCTCGGCGACATCGCGTCCCTGACCGCCGACACGGCGGTCTTCCTGCCCGAGCGGGCCCGCCCCACGACGGCCACGGCGGGTCACGCCCGGGCCGCGGGCGGCGAGCCGGGACCGGTCGAGAACGAGGACTACGTCGACTGCCTGCTGCGCTTCGCCTCCGGCGCCCGCGGTGTCCTGGAGGCCTGCCGGGTCTCGGTCGGCGAGCAGAACAACTACGGCTTCGAGGTGCACGGCACCAGGGGTGCGGTGTTCTGGGACTTCCGCCGCATGAACGAGCTGGGCGTCAGTCGCGGCACCGCGTACCAGGACCAGCCCGTCAGCACCGTCCATGTGGGCCCGGGGCACGGCGAGTTCGCCGCCTTCCAGCCGGGTGCCGCGAACGCCATGGGTTACGACGACCTGAAGGTGGTGGAGGCCTACCGCTTCCTGCGCTCGATCGCGGAGGGCGTCCCGCACGGCGCCACCCTGCCGGACGCGGTGCACAGCGCGACCGTTCTGGAGGCCATGACGCGGTCGGCGGAGAGCGGTGCGTGGGTCACTCCCGAGGTTCCGTGACGGCGTGCGGGCAGCGCCGCGACCCGACCGCCCACCGGCCGGGCGGGACCTTGCGGGGGACCGCGACGAGCCGGCTCCCCATGGCCGCCGGGCCGGTCGCCGGGGCGAAGGGGATACCGAGGAGGATGCCGAGGGGCGGCGCCGCACGTCACACGGACCCGGCCCCGGCCCCGGCCCCGGCCCCGGGCGGCATGTTGTAGGGCGTGACCACCTGGATCGCGGACGGCAGTGTCGGGCCCGCGGGCGGCAGCGCGCCGTGGGCCCGCATCACGAGCCGGCAGGCCTCCCGTACGTCCTGGCGCAGGTCGTGATGGAGCACGGCGGACAGCCGGTGCTCGCGCAGCAGGCGGGTGTTGTCCTGGTCGAGGTCGTGCGCGACGAACACCGCGCAGGAACGGCCGAGGTCGTCGAAGGCCCGCAGGGTGGCGATGTTGCCGCCGCCGATCGAGTACACGGCACGGATGTCCGGGTCGCGTTCCAGCGCGGCCCGGACCAGTTCGTACTGGGTGGCGTCCAGGCCCTGGCCCTCGGCGACCCCGACGAGCCGGCGCTCCGGGTGCCGGGCGCGCATGACACTCCGGAAGCCCATCTCGCGCTCCTCCTCGTTGCGGAAGAAGCCGCTGCTGAGACTGGTGAGGACGTTACCGGGCCGCTCGCCGAGCCACTGGCCCACGAGGTAGGCGGCGCTCGCACCGGCCGCCCGGTTGTCGATGCCGACGTAGCCGAGCCGGGTGCTGACGGGCAGGTCGGTCACCAGGGTCACGACGGGCACGCCCGCGGCGGTCAGCCGGTCCACCGCGGCGGCCACCTCGGGGACGTCCGGCGCCTTGAGGATCACTCCCTGCGAGCCGCGCCGGGCGATCCGGTCCAGGGTGGCGGTCAGTTCCCCGGCCGGGCCCGTCTGGCGGAAGTGGAAGCGGGAGCGTACGACGGCGGGGTGCAGGGAGGGCAGTTCGGCCTCGAGCGCGGCGCGCACGGCGGTGGAGAAGCGGTCCGGGGTCTGCATCACTATGTCGATCATGAAGGTGCGGCCGACCAGCCGGACCTGGGTGCGCTGCCGGTCCAGGTCGGCGATGGCCCGGCGCACCTCGTCCGCGGTGCTCTGCCGCACCCCGCCCCGGCCGTTGAGCACCCGGTCGACCGTGGCCTCGCTCAGGCCCGCCTGACGTGCGATCTCCCTGATCGGGAAGGGGTGGCCCATCACCGTCTCCTTGGTTTGACCACGGCTGCGGCTTGAGGGATTTTTGATGGCTGCCTGATGGTTGTTCGCCGCGTTTGTCAGGACAAGAATGGCAGCACCGCGTGGCCCCTGTCAGCGAAAGGACGCCGATGTCCTCCACTCCCGTCCCCGCCCACCGCGCCTGGCTCTCCGAAGGGGACTGCGACCTCGGCACGTTCCGCGCGCTCGTCGAGCGCGCCACCGACCCCGCCGCGTATCCGCGGGCCTGCGCCGTGGAGCGGAACGTCCCGGTCTACGAGGCCGGCCGGCTGCACGACGACCGGGAGACGGCGGCCGAACTGGTCCACGCCCTCGCCGACGGCCCCGGCATCGTCGTTCTCAAGGGCGCGTTCTGGGACCCGGCGGTCGTCGACCGGGCCACCGCCGTGTTCGACGCGCTGATCGACGGGCAGCGCGCCTCGGGCGCCGGCTCCGGCGACCACTTCGCCGCGCCCGGCGCCAACGACCGGGTGTGGAACGCCCTGGAGAAGGCGGCGCTGCACGACCCCGACGCGTTCGCCGAGTACTACGCCAACGAGACGCTCGCCCTGGTCGCCCGCGCCTGGCTCGGCCCCGGCTACCAGGTCACCTCGCAGATCAACGTGGTCAACCCGGGCGGCGCCGCCCAGACCGTGCACCGCGACTACCACCTGGGCTTCCTCTCGGGCGCAGTCGCCGCCGCGTACCCGGCGCACGTGCACCGCCTCTCCCCCGCGCTCACCCTCCAGGGCGCCGTCGCGCACCGCGACATGCCCGTGGAGTCGGGGCCCACGATGTACCTGCCGCACTCGCAGAAGTACGAGCCCGGCTACCTGGCCTGGCGGCTCCCCGAGTTCCGGGCCTATTTCGAGGCGCACCAGGTCCAACTACCGCTCGCCAAGGGCGACGCGGTCTTCTTCAACCCCGCGCTGTTCCACGCGGCCGGCACCAACCGCTCCGCGGACATCCGCCGCATGGCCAACCTGTTGCAGATCTCCTCCGCGTTCGGCCGTGCCATGGAGACCGTGGACCGGGAGGCGGTGGTGAACGCGGTCTACCCGGTACTGCTGAAGCGTCGTGCCGAGGGCGTGGGCGAGCAGTGGCTGGAGCATGTGATCGCCGCGAGCGCGGAGGGGTACCCCTTCCCGACGAACCTCGACAGCGACCCGCCGGTCGACGGCCTGGCCCCGCCCTCCCAGGCGGACGTCGTGCGGCGGGCGCTGCGCGAGGAGTGGACACCCGAGGCCCTGCGCGGAGAGCTGCGGGCGGGCCGCGACCGGCGAGAGACCTGAGGCACCTGCACACGACGGGACTTCTCTCTCCAGCCCGTCCGGCGCTTCTCTCCAGCCCGTCCGGCGTTTGAGGACGAGCCCGAAGGGCGACGGGGTCCGGGGCGCAGCCCCGGCCCGGACAGCACAACACCGCACAGCACAACACTGCACAACACAGCACGGCACAGCACAGCACAGCACACAAGGAGCAGCGGAGCGTATGCGTATCGGAATCCTCGGCCTCGGCCGCATCGGCGCCTTCCACGCCGAGACCCTCGCCGGACTTGACGCCGTCGACTCGCTGGTCGTCGCCGACCCGTTCGCGGACGCCGCGAAGTCGGCCGCGGAGCGGTTCGGCGCCGAGGTCGCGGACTCGCCCGAGGCGGTGCTGGCCGCCGGGGTGGACGGCGTGGTGATCGCCGCGGCGACCGACGCCCACCCGGCCCTGCTCCGCGCCGCCGTCGAGGCCGGCGTACCCGTATTCTGCGAGAAGCCCGTCGCCCGCACCATGGCGGAGGGCGTCGACGTGCTCAAGGCGGTCGCGGGCCACGACGTGCCGGTCCAGATCGGCCACAACCGCCGCTTCGACGCCGGGTTCGTCGCCGCGCGGGCGGCCGTGCGGGGCGGTGAGCTGGGCAAGCTGCACACCGTACGGTCGACCACGCTGGACCCGGCGCCGCCGCCCGCCGCCTACGTCGCCGCCTCCGGAGGCATCTTCCGGGACTGCTCGGTGCACGACTTCGACATCATCCGCTGGGTGACCGGCCGCGAGGTGAGCGAGGTGTACGCCGTCGGCGGCAACCGCGGCGCCGACTACATCAGGGAGTCGGGCGACGCCGACACCACCGGCGCCGTCCTCACCCTGGACGACGGCACGATCGCCGTGGTCTCCAACAGCCGCCACAACGCGCGGGGTCACGACGTCCGCATGGAGATCCACGGCTTCGAGGACTCCATCGCCGTCGGGCTGGAGGACAGGCTTCCGCTGCGCTCGGTCGAGCCCGGCGTGACCTTCCCGTCCGGCGTCCCCCACGACTTCTTCATGGACCGCTTCGCCGCCGCCTACCGCGCCGAGCTGACCGCGTTCACCGAGGTCGTCGCGGGCAGCCGTACGTCCCCCTGCACGATCGAGGACGCGCTGGAGGCGGGCTGGATCGCCGAGGCGTGCACCCTGTCCCTGCACGAGCACCGTCCGGTGACGATCGCGGAGGTACGGCGGGGCTGAGCGGGACGGCGGGGCGGCTGAGCGGAGCGGCGGAGCCGGCGGGCCGTGCGGTCAGCTCGCCGGCTCGCTGATGTTCACCATCCAGGGGACGCCGAACCGGTCCGTGCACATGCCGAAGACGTCGCCCCACATCTGCTTCTCCAGCGGCACGGCGACGGAGCCGCCGGCGGACAGCTTCTCCCAGTAGCCGCGCAGCTCGGCGTCGTCGTCGCCGCTGAGGCTCACCGAGAAGGTGTTCCCCGGGGTGTACTCCATCCCGGGCGGGGTGTCGGCGCCCATCAGGGTGAAGCCGCTCGGGGTCTCCAGCATGCCGTGCATGATCTTGTCGGTGTACGCGCTGTCCGGCATGCCGGCCGCGCCGAAGGTGTTCAGCGCCAGCGTGCCGCCGAACACCTGCTCGTAGAACTCCATCGCCTGTCGGGCGTCGCCGTCGAAGCTGAGGTAGGGGTTGAGACGCGAGGTCATGACTGCCTCCCGGAGCGGGACGAAGTGTCAGTGTGTCAGTGCTGCGCAGGCTAGCGCGCACCACTGACAACGGCCCGCCGGGCGGCGCACCGGCGGGACGTTCCCCCGCCGGCGCGCGTCGGTCTCAGGCGCCGCAGGACCGCAGGAACTGGCGGGTGCGCACCGCGATGGGCAGCGGCCTGTCCGGCTCGCAGGGGTACATGTCCTGCTCGACGATGGCGAACAGGTCCACGTCCAGTTTCTGGGCCGCCGTGAGCACCGGGCCGAGATCCGGCACGCCGGCCGGCGGTTCGCACATCACACCGCGCTGCACGGCGGGACCGAACGGCACCCCGCTCGCCCGCACCTCGGCGAGGATCTCCGGGTCGACCTGCTTGAGGTGGAGGTAGCCGACGCGCTCGCCGTAGGTCTCGACGAGCTTGACGCTGTCGCCGCCGCAGTAGGCGTAGTGGCCGGTGTCCAGGCAGAGGCTGACGAGGTCGGAGTCGGTGGCGTCGAGGAAGCGCTCGACGTGCTCCTCGGTGTCGATGTGGGTGTCGGCGTGCGGGTGGACGACGATGTCCAGGCCGTACGTCTCCCGCACCTCGTGGCCGAGGCGTTCCATGCCCTTGGTGAGGTGCGTCCACTGCTCGCCGGTCAGCTCCGGCGGTTCCAGGATCTCGGCGGTCTTGTCGTCGCGCCAGAAGGACGGGATGACGACGAGGTGCTTCGCGTCCATGGCCTGCGTCAGGGCGGCGACGCGGCTGACCTGTTCCCAGGTGGCGTCCCACTCGGAGGGGCCGCGGTGCAGCCCGCAGAAGATGGTGCCCGCGGAGACCTTGAGGCCGCGCCGGGTCACCTCGTCGGTGAGCCGGGCCGGGTCGGTGGGGAGGTAGCCGTAGGGGCCCAGCTCGATCCAGTCGTAGCCGGCCTCGGTGACCTCGTCCAGGAACCGTTCCCACGGCACCTGCTGGGGGTCGTCGGGGAACCACACGCCCCAGGAGTCGGGGGCCGAGCCGACGCGGATGCGGTCGAGGGCAGAGGGCATCTTCAGGCCTTCCCTTCGGCGGTGCCGGATGTGGCGCTGTCGGCCTTGTCAGTAACGCTGGTCTTCTCAGCAGTGTCGGGCACGGGGGCCTTCGCCGCATCGTCGGGGAGCGCGTCCACGTCGACCCCGCCGACCTGCGCCAGTTCGTGCTTGAGGGCGGCGAGTTCGGCGCCCCCGGCCATGTGGTTGGTGAGTGCCTCGAGGGTGATGTCGGCGCGGGCGGCGCTGAGTTCGAGGGTGCCCAGGCGCAGCACGCTGAAGTGGTCGCCGACCATGTAGGCGTGGTGGGGGTTGTGGGTGATGAAGACGACGCCGAGTCCGCGTTCGCGGGCGGCGGCGATGTACTTGAGGACCACCCCGGACTGCTTGACGCCGAGGGCGGCGGTGGGCTCGTCGAGGATGAGGACGCGGGCGCCGAAGTAGACGGCGCGGGCGATGGCGACGGACTGGCGCTGGCCGCCGGAGAGGGTGCCGATGGGCTGTTCCAGGTCGTCCAGGACGATGCCCATGTTGCGCAGTTCCTCGTCGGCGGTCCGCTTCATGCGGGCGATGTCGAGGCGGCGTACGGGCCAGGGGCCCTTGGTCATCTCGGAGCCGAGGAAGAAGTTCCGCCACACCGGCATCAGCGGGATGGTGGCGAGGTCCTGGTAGACCGTGGCGATGCCGCGGGCGAGGGCGTCGCGCGGGGTGGTGAAGCGCACGGTGTCGCCGTCGACGAGGAACTCGCCCTCGGTGTGCTGGTGCAGCCCGGAGATGATCTTGATGAGGGTGGACTTGCCGGCGCCGTTGTCGCCGAGCACGCAGGTCACCCGGCCGGGGTGGACGGTGAGGTCGACGCCGTGCAGGGCGCGGATGTTGCCGTAGGCCTTGCCGGCGCCGCGCAGTTCGACGATCGGCCGGTCCTGCTCGGGCACGGATTCGGGTGCGGGTTCGGGTTCGGAGTCGGCGAGGACGGCGCCGTGGGTGCCGGGGGCTCCGGGAGTTGCGGGGGTCTTGCTGGTCATTTCCGATCACCTCCGGGTCGCGGCGCGGCGGACGTACAGGTTGATGAGGACGGCGCCGAGGAGCATCACGCCGAGGAAGGCCTTGAACCAGTCGGGGTTCCAGCCGGCGAAGACGATGCCCTGGTTCACCATGCCGAACATGAAGGCGCCGAAGACCGGGCCGATGGCGGAGCCGTAGCCGCCGGTGAGCAGGCAGCCGCCGATGACGGCCGCGGCGATGTAGATCAGCTCCTGGCCGACTCCTTCACCGGACTGCACGGTGTTGAAGGAGAACAACTGGTGCATGCCGACGAACCAGGCGCCGAAGCCGACCAGCATGAACAGCGTGATCTTGGTGAAGGTGACGGGCACGCCGACCGCGCGGGCGGACTCCTTGCTGCCGCCGACGGCGAAGATCCAGTTGCCGTACTTGGTGCGCAGCAGCACCCAGGTGGCCAGGGCGGCGAAGACCAGCCACCACACCACCGTGATCTTCACCTGGACGCCGCCGACGTCGAAGGACGAGGCGAACAGGGACTTGGCCTGGTCGAAGCCGTCCATGTCGCTGATGTCGTCGGTGGCGACGTTGCCGGTGACGAGCTTGGTGACGGCGAGGTTGACGCCCTGGAGGATCAGGAAGGTGGCCAGCGTGACCAGGAAGCTCGGCAGTCCGGTCTTCACCAGCACCCAGCCGTTGAAGGCGCCGACGGCGAGCGAGACCACGAGGGCGACGATCACGCCCATCCAGACGTTCATGGTCAGTTGGTAGCTGATCATGGCGGCGGTGAGCGCCGAGGTGACCACGGCGACACCGGCCGACAGGTCGAACTCGCCGCCGATCATCAGCAGGGCGACGGGCAGCGCCATGATGCCGATGGTGGACGACTGGTACAGCACCGTCGCCATGGAGCCGCCGTCGCGGAGCGAGGGGGCGGCGATCAGGAAGAAGACGAACACGGCGACGGCACCGAGGAAGACCCCGACCTCGGGCCGGGCGAGCAGCCGCAGCGCCAGCGGGCGCTCGCGGGTCCGCCCGTCGGCCTTCCCCGGGCCGGGGGCCGGCGGTGTGGTCACCGCCGGCTCAGCCTGTTGGGCCATGCTCATCACCGGGTGCCCTTCGAGGCGAACTCGGCGACGGCCTTCACATTGGACTTGTCGACGAAGGCCGGACCGGTCAGCACCGGCTGCTCACCGCCGCCGCTGTAGTTGCCGTTGTTCTCGTAGAGCCACAGGCCGTCGACCGCGAGGTAGCCCTGGAGGTAGGGCTGCTGGTCGACGGCGAACTCGATGTCGCCCTTCTCGATGGCGCCGGTGAGTTCCTTGTTGAGGTCGAAGGTGGCGATCTTGGCCTTGCTGCCGCCCTCGTCCACCGCCTTCACGGCGGTCATGGCGAACGGGGCGCCGAGGGTGACGAGGTGGTCGATGTCCTCGTCCTGCTTGAGCTTGGCGGTGATGGTCGACTTCACCGAGGGCATGTCGGTGCCGTTGACGTAGAGGTTCTCGATCGAGCCCTCGAAGGTCTTCTTCACGCCCTCGCAACGCTGGGTCAGGCCGACGTTGCCCTGCTCGTGGATCACACAGACGGCCTTCTTGGCCCCGTCCTCGTTGAGCCGCTTGCCGAGCGCCTCACCCGCCACACTCTCGTCCTGGCCGAAGAACTCCAGCAGGCCGAGCTTCTTCCAGTCCGCGAGGCCGGAGTTGAGCCCGACCACGGGTATGCCGGCCTTCTCGGCCTTGCCGAGGACGCTCCTGAGGGCGTCCGGCTTGGCGAGGGTGACGGCGATGCCGTCGACCTTCTGGTCGATGGCGTTCTGCACCAGGTTGGCCTGGTTGCCCGCGTTCGGGTCGGCGGAGTAGACGAGCTTGATGTTGTCCTTGGCGGCGGCGGCCTCCGCGCCCTTGCGGACGATGTCCCAGAAGGTGTCGCCGGGTGCCTGGTGGGTGACCAGGGCGACGGTCATGCGGGGGGTGTTCGCCTTGCCCGCCGAGGCGCCCGAATCGCCCTCGTCGTCGGCCTCCTTCCCGCCCGAGCTGCTCGAGCAGCCGGCGAGGGTCAGGGCCGCGGCGGCGGCGAGAGCCACCGCGGGGGCGAATCTGCGGGAGCGGGCGTGCGAAGAGCGGTCCATCTTTCCTGCACCTCACTGTGCGAACTGTGCGAACTGTGCGACGGGGAAGCCGTGTGCCAGACCAGAGAAGAACGACTGTTGCGCTGGGACCGGATACAAGTCCTTGAGGCGCCCGCTGTCAATACTTTGTCAAGACATCATTTCACTCGCAGGTCCGAATGTAAGTACAAAGTATTGACACGGTCGCCTCGGAGTCATACACCTGGGAGGCGGCAGGCCCCCCGCCCAGCCCGAGGAGCGTCGCACATGGCCGAGTCAGTCCAGCATTTCGATCTGATCACGATGGGTCGCATCGGGGTCGATCTCTATCCCTTGCAGACGGGCGTACCCCTGGCGGAGGTTGAGACCTTCGGCAAGTTTCTCGGCGGTTCGGCCTCCAACGTGGCGGTCGCCGCCGCCCGGCTCGGCCGCGCCGCGGCCGTCATCACCCGCACGGGCGACGACCCCTTCGGCGGCTATCTGCACCGGGCGCTCAAGGAGTTCGGCGTCGACGACCGCTGGGTCACGCCGGTCGCCGCCCACCCGACTCCGGTCACGTTCTGCGAGATCTTCCCGCCGGACGACTTCCCGCTGTACTTCTACCGCCGGCCCAAGGCGCCCGACCTGGAGATCCATCCGGAAGAGCTGGACCTCGACGCGATCCGGGCGGCCGGTATCTTCTGGATGACCGGCACCGGACTCAGTGAGGAACCGAGCCGTACGGCGACCCTGGCCGCCCTCGCCCACCGCGCGAAGGCCGGCACCACGGTCTTCGACCTGGACTGGCGCCCCATGTTCTGGGCCGACCCGGACCAGGCCCGCCCGTACTACGCGGAGGCGCTGCGGCACGCGACCGTCGCGGTCGGCAATCTGGACGAGTGCGAGATCGCCACGGGCGTACGCGAGCCCCGCGCCTGCGCCGAGGCACTGCTGGCCGCCGGAGTGGAACTGGCCGTCGTCAAGCAGGGTCCGAAGGGCGTCCTCGCCGTCCACCGCGACGGCCGCCGCGCCGAAGTGCCGCCCGTCCCGGTCGAGGTGGTCAACGGCCTCGGCGCGGGCGACGCGTTCGGCGGCTCCCTGTGCCACGGTCTGCTCTCCGGCTGGGAGCTGGAGCGGATCATGCGGTACGCCAACGCGGCCGGCGCCCTCGTCGCCTCCCGTCTCGCCTGTTCCTCCGCGATGCCCACCGAGGCTGAGGTCGACGACCTCCTCGCGCGAGCCACTCCCTGAACGGAGCAACCCCTTGTCCCTCAGCATCTCCAGCATCCCGGACCTCACCGCGGTCAGAGCCCGGCACCCGGAGGCCGTCGCGGAGGCCGCCGCCCGCCGGGTACGCCGCCCGCTGATCGGCGACTCCGGCCGGCTGATGATCGTGGCCGCCGACCATCCGGCGCGCGGCGCGCTCGGCGTCGGCGACCGCCGGCTCGCCATGGCCAACCGGGCCGACCTGCTGGAACGTCTGTGCACCGCGCTGTCCAGGACCGGCGTCGACGGAGTGCTCGCCACCGCCGACGTGCTGGAGGACCTGCTGCTGCTCGGGGTGCTGGAGAACAGGGTCGTCATGGGGTCGATGAACCGCGGCGGCCTCGCGGGCGCCGCCTTCGAGATGGACGACCGTTTCACCGGCCACCGCGCCGAGGACATCGCCCGCCTGCGCTTCGACGCGGGCAAACTGCTGGTGCGCATCGACTACGACGACCCCGGCTCGCTGACCACCCTGGAGGCGAGCGCCCGCGCGGTCGACGCCATGGCCGAGCGCCGACTGCCTTTGTTCGTCGAGCCGTTCATCTCCCGACGGGTCGAGGGCCGGCTCCGCAACGACCTGTCGGCCGAGGCCGTCACCCGCTCCATCGCCATCGCCTCGGGCCTCGGGGGCACCTCCGCCTACACCTGGCTGAAACTGCCCGTCACCCACGACCCGGACGACATGGCCGAGGTCCTGGAGACCTCCACGCTGCCCGCGGTCCTGCTCGGCGGCGACATAGGCGGCTCCCCCGCGGACCAGACCGCGGCCTACGAACGCTGGCGCAAGGCACTGCGGCTGCCCACCGTGCAGGGCATGGTCGTCGGCCGCTCGCTGCTCTACCCGGCCGAGGGCAGCGTGGAACAGGCGGTGGACACGGCCGTCGGACTGCTGTGACCGAGGACAGGCGGAGGACCAGGAAATGACGTACCACCTTCCCGCGGGCAGGGCCGCGGACGGCCCCTACGACGTGGACGTGACACCCGAGAGCGCCGGCTGGGGCTACTCCGGCCTCCGTGTGGTGTCGCTGCCACCCGGCGGCAGCGACACCTTCGACAGCGGCGACAGCGAGTGGATCGTCCTGCCGCTCAGCGGCGGCTGCACGGTCGCGACGGCCGACGACTTCGGCCAGGACACCTTCGAACTCACCGGCCGCGACAGCGTCTTCAGCGGCGTCAGCGACTTCGCCTACGTCCCGCGCGACGCCCGTACGACGGTCACGTCCACCGGCGGCGGCCGGTTCGCGCTCACCGGCGCCCGCTGCACCCGCCGTCTGCCCAGCCGTTACGTGCCGGCGTCGTCGGTGCCGGTGGAGCTGCGCGGCACCGGGAACTGCTCGCGGCAGGTCAACAACTTCGGTGCCGCCGCCCGCGCCGGAGGCGCTGATGAACAGGGTTTCGAGTGCGACAAGCTCATCGCGGTCGAGGTGATCACCCCCGGCGGCAACTGGTCCTCCTTCCCGCCGCACAAGCACGACGAACACCGCCCCGGCGAGGAGTCGGTGCTGGAGGAGATCTACTACTTCGAGTTCGCGGGCCACGACGGCACCCCCGGCCTCGGCTACCAGCGGGTCTCGCCGTCCGGGCAGGGCAAGGGCACGGACGTGCTCGCCGAGGTGCGCGACGGGGACGTCGTGCTGATCCCCGACGGCTGGCACGGGCCGTCCATGGCCGTCCCGGGCCACGACATGTACTACCTCAACGTCATGGCCGGTCCCGAGGCCGAGCGCGCCTGGCTGATCTGCGACCACCCCGACCACGCCTGGATCCGGGACACCTGGCCGGACCAGCCGGTCGATCCCCGGCTCCCCCTCTACACCGCACCGGAGAGGTCCGCATGAGCCCCGCCGCCACCCGCCGACTGACCACCGCCCAGGCCCTGGTGCGCTTCCTGGCCGCGCAGCACACCGAACGAGACGGGGTACGGCACCGGCTGATCGCCGGCACCTGGGGCATCTTCGGCCACGGCAACGTGGCAGGTGTCGGCCAGGCCCTCGTCGAGTACGCGGACGTGATGCCCTACCACCAGGGCCGCAGCGAACAGGCCATGGTGCACGCGGCCGTCGGCCACGCCCGGCAGCTCAACCGCCTGTCCGCGCAGGCGGTGACGACGTCCATCGGCCCCGGCGCCACCAACCTGGTCACCGGCGCCGCCCTCGCCACCGTCAACCGTCTGCCGGTCCTGCTCCTGCCCGGCGACTACTTCGCCTCGCACGCCACCGATCCGCTGCTCCAGCAGTTGGAGCACCCGGTCGAGGCCGACGTGTCGGTCAACGACACCCTGCGGCCGGTCTCCCGGTACTTCGACCGCGTCACCCGCCCCGAGGCCCTGATCGCCTCCGCGCTCCGGGCGATGCGCGTGCTCACCGACCCGGCCGAGACGGGCGCGGTCACCCTGGCACTCCCCCAGGACGTGCAGGCTGAGGCGTACGACTGGCCCGAGGAGTTCTTCGCCGACCGCGTCTGGCGGGTGCGGCGCCCGGCGCCCGACCCGGTGGAGCTGGCCGAGGCCGTGCGCGCGGTCCGCGCCGCCGGGCGCCCGCTGATCGTCGTGGGCGGCGGCGTCCACCACAGCGAGGCCGAGCAGGCGCTGAAGTCACTCGTGGACGCCACCGGCATCCCCGTCGCCTCCACCCAGGCAGGCAAGGGCTCCCTGCGCCACGACCACCCGGCCGACCTCGGCGGCATCGGCCACACCGGCACCACCGTCAGCGACGACCTCGCCCGCACCGCCGACCTGGTGATCGGGGTCGGCACCCGCTACTCGGACTTCACCACGGCCTCCGGCACCCTGTTCCAGCACCCGGACGTCCGCTTCCTGAACCTCAACATCACCGCCTTCGACGCCCACAAGCTCGCCGCCCGCACGCTGGTGTGCGACGCGCGGGCGGGGCTGACGGCGCTGACGGACGCACTGTCGGGCCATCGGATGGACGCGGCGTACGAGACGGAGTACCGCACCGGGAAGGCCCGCTGGGACGAGGCGGTTCAGGCGGCGTTCCGCGCCGACGACGACAGCGCGGTGCCGACCCAGACGCAGGTGCTGGGCGCCCTCGACGCGGTCGTCGGCGACGAGGACGTGGTGATCAACGCGGCCGGCTCGCTCCCGGGCGACCTGCACAAGCTGTGGCGGGCCCGGTCGCCGCGCCAGTACCACCTGGAGTACGGCTACTCCTGCATGGGTTACGAGATCCCGGCCGCGCTCGGCGTCCAGCAGGCCGCGCCCGGCACACCGGTGTGGGCGCTGGTCGGCGACGGCACGTATCTGATGAACCCGACGGAGATCGTCACGGCCGTCCAGGAGAACCTGCCGGTGAAGCTGGTCCTGGTCCAGAACCACGGCTACGCGTCCATCGGCGGCCTGTCCGAGTCGGTGGGCGCCGAGCGCTTCGGCACCGACTACCGCCACCGCGTCGCCGACGGCTCCTTCACCGGCGCCCCGCTCCCCGTCGACCTCGCCGCCAACGCGGCCAGCCTCGGCATGGACGTACTGCGCGCCAAGACGGTGCGGGAGCTGCGCGAGGCTTTGACGACCGCCCGCGCGGCGACCCGCCCGACGTGCGTGTACGTCGAGACGGCGCCCGCGCAGGCCGCTCCGCCGGCCGAGGCGTGGTGGGACGTGCCGGTGGCCGAGGTGTCCGCGCGCAAGGCCGCCACCGACGCCCGCGCGCAGTACGAGCGGGCGGTCGCCGACCGCCGCCACCACCTGTGAGTCTCCGCCCCTGACACCCACCCAGCCAGCCAGTCACCTACGCAAGGGAGTACGTCCATGGCGAAGACCGGCGACCCCGCACGTGCCGTGACCGCCCCGGCGCTCAGCACTCTGGACTTCGCCCTGGACCGGAGCAGTCCGGTGCCGCTGTACTACCAGTTGGCCCAGCAGTTGGAGGCGGCGATAGAACACGGTGTCCTCGCCCCGGGGAACCTGCTGGGCAACGAGGTCGACCTCTCCGTCCGCCTCGGCCTGTCCCGCCCGACCGTCCGCCAGGCCATCCAGTCCCTGGTCGACAAGGGGCTCCTGGTGCGGCGGCGCGGGGTCGGCACCCAGGTGGTGCACAGCCAGGTCAAACGCCCACTGGAGCTGAGCAGCCTCTACGACGACCTGGAGGCGGCCGGGCAGGGGCCCGGGACCCGGCTGGTGCGCAACGAGGGCGTCCCGGCCACCGCCGAGGTGGCGGCGGCCCTCGGCGTCGCGGAGGGGAGCGAGGTCACCGTCCTGGAACGGCTGCGCCTCACCCACGGCCAGCCGGTCGCGCTGCTGTGCAACCACCTCCCCGCGGGGCTGCTGGACCTGGACGACGCCCGGCTGGAGTCGACCGGCCTGTACCGGATGATGCGCGCGTCCGGCATCACCCTGCACAGCGCCCGCCAGACCGTCGGCGCCCGCATCGCCTCCCGCGAGGAGGCCGAACGCCTCGACGAGCAGGAGGGCGCCGCGCTGCTGACCATGCAGCGCACGGCGTACGACGACACCGGGCGGCCGGTCGAGTTCGGGACGCACATCTACCGCGCGTCCCGGTACGCGTTCGACTTCCAACTGCTGGTCAGAAGCTGACGGGGAACCGACGGGACCGACAGGGACCGACAGGGTCAGTGGGCCGCGTCCAGCCGCGCCCGCTGATCCTCCGTCAGCTCCAGGTCCACCGCGGCCAGGTTCTCCTCGAGCTGGGTCACCGACGAGACGCCGGTCAGCGGCACGATCGGCAGTGCGCCGCCGATCTGCCAGGCGAGGACGACCTGGTTGACCGTGGCGCCGGTCTCCCCGGCGACGTCCCGCAGCACGGCGAGCCGCGCCGGGGTGCCCGGGTGGTCGTAGTCCGGGGGCAGCGGCTTGTCCTCGCGAACGTAGGCGCCGGCCAGCAGGGGCGTGTAGGCGACCAGGGTCAGGGCGGGCTCGGCCCGCACGTAGCCGAGGAGTTCGGCGCCGGCGTGACTGAGACTGCCGTCCGGAGAGAACTCGCCGGGTATGTCGAAGCGGGGCCGCAGGTGGCTGTGCTGGTACTGGAGCACCTCGTAGCCGGGCAGTCCGGCCGCGGCGGCCAGGGCGCGGGCCCGTTCGACGCGCCACACCGCCTGGTTGCTGACGCCGAGCAGTCCGACCGCGCCCTCCGCGACCAGTTCGCCGAACCCCTCGACGGTCTCGCGCTGCGGCACGGTGTGGTCGTCGATGTGCGCGTACAGCAGGTCCAGCTTCTCCAGACCGAGCCGTTCCCTGCTGCGCTCGGCGGCCTCGCGGATCACCTTGGCCGACAGGCCCTCGGGGTTGTCGGTGTAGCCGGTGCCGGGGGCCAGCGGCCTGGCGCCGAGCTTGGTGGCGACGACGATCTCGTCCCCGACCCTGCGGCTGCGCCGCCAGCGGCCGAGGAGTTCCTCGCTCTGACCGCCCTGGCCGCCGTCGGTCCAGAACGCGTAGTTGTCGGAGGTGTCGATGAAGTTCCCGCCGGCCTCGACATAGCGGTCGAGGACGGCGAAGGAGGTCTTCTCGTCGGTCAGCGACCCGAACAGCATCGCCCCGAGCGCGAGCACGCTCACCTCACGGCGGTGCGCGGGGTCGGTTCCAATGGTGCGGTACTTCATGGCGTTCCTCCCCATTCGTACCCGGTCGTCCGGGCATGGGAGGGAGTCTTCAGTTTGAAGTGCACTTCAAGTCAAGCGCCCATGGGGGCTCGGCTCGTGCGAACAGGCGAAAGCGCGAGAAAGGGCCCTCCCGGACTCACGTCCGAGAAGGCCCTTCACACCGTCGGGACGACAGGATTTGAACCTGCGACCCCTTGACCCCCAGTCAAGTGCGCTACCAAGCTGCGCCACGTCCCGGTGTGCTCACGCGCGGTGAACCGCGCGATCACGCGGACTGCACTTTACCCCACACGCCGGGCCACGCCTAAGCGGGCACGGGCGAGGGACAATGGGTCCCATGGACAGCACAGCCTCGAACCAGTCGGTGGACGCACGGGACCGCGACGACGAGGGGCGGGCGCGCAACGCCCGGCCGCGGGACGGGCTCGGGCGGCCACTGCCGTACGGCGCGGACGGCGTCGCCCGTCAGCCGGAGGGCGTCGTGCGGGCGCCGGACGAGACGGTTGCCGAGGCGCAGCGGCTGCTGGACGCGGGGCAGCCGTTTCACGCGCACGAGGTCTTCGAGGACGCCTGGAAGTCGGGCCCCGAGGAGGAGCGGGAGCTGTGGCGGGGCATGGCCCAGTTGGCCGTCGGGCTCACGCACGCGGCGCGCGGCAATGTCACCGGAGGGGCCAGGCTGCTGCGGCGCGGGGCTGGGGCCGTGACGGAGTGGGGCGCGTCGGAGGCGGGACAGGAGCGGCCGTACGGGATGGATCTCGGGTCGGTCGCCGGGTGGGCCCGGGAACTGGCGGGGGACGTGGAGGGCGGCGCGTCCGTGGACGCGGGAGCGCGGGCGCCGCGGCTGCGGCGCTGAGGGCCGGGGCGCCGCCGAGGTCCGGCCCGGCCGGGGCGTTGTCAGTGGCGTACGGCAGACTCGTGGTGTGCGGACAATTCATGTGATCGGTATCGGTGCGGGCGACCCCGACCAGCTCACGCTCCAGGCGGTCGGGGCGTTGCGGAGCACGGACGTCTTCTTCGTCCTGGACAAGGGCGAGGCGAAGGCCGACCTGGTGCGGCTGCGCCGGGACATGCTGGAGACGCACATACCGGAGGGGACGTACCGGATCGTCGAGGCGCGCGACCCCGAGCGGGACCGGAGCGCGGGCGGCGCGGCCTACTCCCCCGCCGTCGGGGACTGGCGCAGTGCCCGCGCCGGCATCTACGAGCGGCTGATCGCCGACGAGTTGGGCGAGGACGAGAGCGGCGCGTTCCTGGTGTGGGGCGACCCCGCGCTGTACGACAGCACGCTGGGCATTCTGGAGGAGATCCTGGAGCGCGGGGCGGTGGCGTTCGAGTACGACGTGGTGCCCGGCATCAGCAGCGTCTCCGCGCTGGTCGCCCGGCACCGGACCGGGCTGAACCGGGTGGCGCGGCCGGTGCAGATCACCACCGGGCGGCGGCTCGCCGAGGGCTTCCCCGCGGACGCGGACGACGTCGTCGTGATGCTCGACGCCCATCAGACCTTCCGGCGGTACGCGGACCAGGACATCGACATCTACTGGGGGGCCTACATAGGCACGCCGGACGAGATCCTCGCCTCCGGCCCGATCGCCGAGGCGGCGCCCCGCATCGAGCGGCTGCGCGCCGAGGCGCGGGAGCGCAAGGGCTGGATCATGGACACGTATCTGCTGCGGCGCAACCCCGGCGCAAGCTAGATACGCACGCGGGGGCGGCGACCGGGCCACACCCGCGCGGACCGTTCCCGCATGCGTGGCCAGTGCACCGGTGTGATCGTGACCCTGTGACAGTCGCCGAGGAATCGCCGCGGACCGCCGCCACCCAGCCACCCGTGCTGGACAGACGACGCCGCAACATCGTCTTCGTCACGATCATGCTCGGGATGCTGCTGGCCGCCCTGGACCAGACGATCGTCGGCACCGCGCTGCCGACGATCGTGTCGGACCTGGGCGGCGCCTCCCACATGTCGTGGGTGGTGACCTCGTACCTGCTCGCGGAGACCGTGGCGACGGTACTGGTCGGCAAGTTCGGCGACCTGTTCGGCCGCAAGGTGGTCTTCCAGGTCTCGGCGGTCGTGTTCATCACGGGCTCCTTCCTATGCGGGCTGGCCACGAACATGCCGCTGCTGATCACCTGGCGGGCGTTGCAGGGCATCGGCGCGGGCGGCCTGATGGTGACGGCGATGGCGCTGATCGCGGACGTCATCCCGCTGCGGGAGCGCGGCAAGTACCAGGGCGCCATCGGCGCCGTGTTCGGGGTCGCGACGGTCATCGGGCCGCTGCTGGGCGGGCTGTTCACCGACCACCTGACCTGGCGCTGGGCGTTCTACGTCAACGTGCCCATCGCGATCGTCGTCGTCATCGCCGCCGCCCGCACCATCCCGGTGGTGAAGTCGGCCGTGCGGCCCGTCATCGACTACCTGGGCATCGCGCTCATCGCGGTCGGTGCCAGCGCGCTGATCCTGGCGACGAGCTGGGGCGGCAACGAGTACGCCTGGGGTTCGGGTGTCATCATCGGCCTGTTCGCGGGCGGACTGATCGCGCTGGCCCTGTTCTGCCTGGTGGAGACCCGGGCGGCCGAACCGATGCTTCCGATGCGGCTGTTCTCCAACCCGGTCTTCACGGTCTGCTCGATCCTCAGCTTCATCGTCGGCTTCGCGATGCTCGGCGCGCTCACGTATCTGCCGACCTATCTGCAGTACGTCGACGGCGACTCGGCCACCGTCTCGGGGGTCCGGACGCTGCCGATGGTGGCGGGACTGCTGATCGCCTCGGTGTTCAGCGGCACCGTGGTCAGCAGGACGGGACGGTACCGGCTGTTCCCGATCGGGGGCACCCTGGTGATGGGCGTCGGCCTGTACCTGATGTCGCTGATGGGTCCGTCCACGGGCGCGGGTCTCGAGTCGCTGTACATGTTCGTGCTGGGCACGGGCATCGGCCTGTCCATGCAGGTGCTGACCATCGCCGTGCAGAACACGGTCGACTACGCCGACCTCGGCACCGCGACCTCCGGCGTCACCTTCTTCCGCACCCTGGGCAGTTCCTTCGGCACCGCCGTGTTCGGCACGATCTACGCCAACGCCCTCGGCCCCAACCTGCGGGACGGCATCGGCGACGCAGCGGCGACCGGCACCGCGGATCCGTCGGTGATCGGCAGGGCGGCGACCAGCCCGGAGGGCGTGCACGGACTGCCGCCCGACGCGTCGGCGCCGATCGTGGGCGCGTACGCGGACACCATCCAGACCGTGTTCCTGTGGACGGTGCCGGTCGCGGCCGTCGGCTTCCTCGTCGCCCTGTTCCTCAAACAGGTGCAACTGCGCGACAGCGCCCGCGCGGGCTCCACGGACATGGGCGAGGGCTTCGCCTCGCCGCACGACGCCAGCAGCAGGCGGGCGCTGGAGGCCTCCGTCGGAAAGATCATCGGCGCCACGGAGCTGGACACAGCGCGCCGGCTCATCGCGGACAGCGACACGCGGCTGGACGTCGCCGGTGCCTGGGCCGTCATGCAGGTCGAGCTGTTCACGCGGCTGGTCGGGCACGCCGGCCTCGGCCTGATCGCCGCCCGCCGCCGGGTGCCGCCGGAGGTGCTGCTGCCGGTCTTCGACCGCATGGTCGAGGAGGGGTTTTTGACCCGCGACGGCTCCCTGCTCTCCCACACCGAGGCGGGCGCCCGCGAGGCCCTGATCATCGGTCGGGCCTGGGCGACCTGGCTGGAGAGCCGGGTGGAGCAGGACGTCGGCCGCCCCTCGGACACCGAGCTGCGCGCCGCCGTCGACTCCATCGCCAAGCGCCTGCTGGTGGAGGACCTCAGCAACGGCCTGCCGGAGCGGGTCAGGCCAGCAGGAGCTGCAGACCGCCCACGATCGTCGCCGCGATCACCAGACGCTCGAACAGGCGTTGGTTGATCCGGTTCACGGCCCACCTGCCGAGGAACGCGCCGGGCACCACGAAGACCACCAGTGCCGCGTCGAGGAGCAGTGAACGGTCGTCGATCAGGCCGAGGCCCGCGCTGAAGGGCAGCTTGGACACGTTGACGATCAGGAAGAAGAACGCCGACGTGCCCAGGAAGCCGAGTTTGCGGAAGCCCGCGGAGAGCAGGTACATCGACATCACCGGGCCGCCCGCGTTGGCGACCATCGTGGTGAACCCGCCGAGGACCCCGTAGGAGCGGGCCTTCACTCGGCCGGTGCGCGAGGTGATCCGGTCCGGCTGCTCCGCGTCGTCGGCCCGCCGCCGGCGCCACACCGTCACCCCGGCCATGAACAGCAGGATCACGCCGATCGACGTCCGGACCACCGTGTCGTCGGCCCACACCAGGAAGAGCGTGCCGACGACCACGCCCACCCCCACCGCCGGGAACAGCCGCCACAGGGTCGGCCAGTGCGCGTGCCGCCGGTAGGTGAGGACGGCCAGGATGTCGCCGGCGATCAGGATCGGCAGCAGGACGCCGGTGGAGGCGCGGGCGGGCAGGACCGCCGCGAAGACCGCCAGGCTGACGGTGTTGGCCCCGCTCACCGCGGTCTTGGAGAAGCCGACGAGCAGGGCCGCGAGGGCGAGGGCGGCGAACTCCCAGCCGGTGAGGTGCCAGAGCGTCATGGTGTCCATTGCGGAGACCGATGCTATGCGCACCGGTCCGGCACCGTAAGCACCGTCTCGCCCATTGATCCTTAGCGGTCGCTGTACGGGTCCTCGACCGGTCGCGCGGTCAGTGCCGCTCGACGAGCACCGCGCTGCCCTGCCCCACGCCCACGCACATCGTGGCCAGCCCGCGGGCGGCTCCCGTGCGGCGCATGCGGTGCAGGAGGGTGGTGAGGATGCGGGCGCCGGAGCAGCCGAGCGGGTGGCCCAGCGCGATGGCGCCGCCGGTGGGGTTGACCAGGTCGGGGTCGATGCCGAGCTGGTCGACGCAGGCGAGGGCCTGCGCGGCGAACGCCTCGTTGAACTCGGCCTCCGCGATGTCGCCGATGCTCCAGCCGGCCCGGGCGAGGACCTTGCGGGTGGCGGGGACCGGGCCGATGCCCATGACGTCCGGGTGGACGCCGGCCGAGCCGCCTGCGACGTAGCGGCCGAGCGACTCCAGGCCCAGGTTGTTCAGGGCCTCCTCGCTGACCAGCAGGAGTCCGGCGGCGCCGTCGTTCATCGGGGAGGCGTTGCCCGCGGTGACCGTGCCGCCGGGGCGGAAGACGGGCTTCAGGCGGCCCAGCTTCTCCAGGGAGGTGTCCTCGCGGACGCACTCGTCGGTGTCGACGACCACCCCGTCGGGGCGCTCGACGGGGAGGAGTTCGTCGTCGAAGTGGCCGTCCTTGCGGGCCTCGGCGGCGAGGCGGTGGCTGCGCAGGGCGAACCCGTCCTGGCGTTCGCGCGGGACGCCGTACCGCTCGGCGACCTCCTCCGCCGTCTCGCCCATGGCCAGCAGGCCGTGCAGGTCCTTCATCGCCGGGTTGACCAGGCGCCAGCCGAGCCGGGTGTCGGCGGTCTCGATGCGGTGCGGCAGGGCCTCGTCCGGGCGGGGCAGCACGAAGGGGGCGCGGCTCATAGACTCCGAGCCGCCCGCGAGCACGACGTCGGCCTCGCCGGCGGCGATGGTGCGGGCGGCGGTCGTGACGGCCTCGAGGCCGGAGGCGCACAGCCGGTTCACCGTGGCGCCCGGCACGGATTCGGGCAGGCCCGCGAGCAGGGCGGCCATCCGGGCGACGTTGCGGTTGTCCTCGCCCGCCTGGTTGGCGGCGCCCCAGTACACGTCGTCGACGCGGGCGGGGTCGAGCGCGGGCACGTCGGCGACCAGGCCCCGGATCACGGCGGCGGCGAGGTCGTCGGGCCGTACGGCGGACAGGGCGCCGCGCAGCTTGCCGATCGGGGTGCGGCGGGCGGCCGCGAAGTGGACGGGACGCACGAGGTGACTCCTGACCGTCGGCGCGCGGTCACCGGGCGGCACACCGCCACCCGGCCGACCTTCGCGAACCTTGATGGGCACTGCATCCAGAGCACCGCCGTAATCAGCGGCGCCTTAATCAGCAACGCCTTAATTAGCACTGCTAGTTTTAGACTATAGACCGCCGCGGTGCGTCCTGGGAAGATCCTCCGGACGACCGCCACCGACGCAGCCGGAGGAGACATGACCGAGGCCGCCCGCGAACACACCCTGAGCGGAACGCGGGGACGGATCACCGTCCGCGAGTGGCCCGCCGGGCATCCCCGCTACGTCGCGCTGCTGGTCCACGGATACGGCGAGCACACCGGCCGCTACGAGGAGGTGGCCGGCGTCCTGACCGGCCACGGCGCCGCCGTCTACGCGCCGGACCACACCGGGCACGGGCGCTCGGACGGCGAGCGGGTGGTGATCGGGGACTTCGAGGACGTGGTCACCGACCTGCACGCCGTGGCGGACCTCGCCCGCGCCGCCCACCCCGGCCTGCCGGTCGTCATGATCGGACACTCCATGGGCGGCCTCATCGCCTCCCGCTACGCGCAGCGCCACCCCGGTGAGCTGACGGCACTGGTGCTGTCGGGACCCGTCATCGGCGACTGGGAGCTGCCGCGCCGACTGCTCGCCCTCGATGAGATCCCCGACACCCCGATCAGCCCGGCCTCGCTCTCCCGCGACCCGGCGGTCGGCGCGGCGTACGCGGCGGACCCGCTGGTGTGGCACGGACCGATGAAACGGCCGACCCTTCAGGCGTTCGTGCGGACGCTGGAGACCGTGGCCAAGAGCGGCGACGTCGGCCGGCTGCCGCTGCTGTGGGTGCACGGGGACGACGACCGGCTGGTGCCGCTGCCCGGCAGCCGCCTCGGCGTCGAGCCGCTGAGCGGCGGCGACCTGACCGAGCGGATCTACCCGGGCGCCCGGCACGAGGTCTTCAACGAGACGAACCGCGCGGAGGTGTTCGCGGACGTCACGCACTTCCTGGACGGCGTGCTCGCCCGCTGACCGGCACCGCGCCCGCTCCGGGGCGCCGGGCGTTTGCCCCCGGAGCCCGCCGGTCGTTTGCTCCTGGGCCCCATGGGCACCCGCGCCCGCATGGAGTGCCGAACGCGGTACGCACGGACGCACACGTTCGCACGTACCCACGAAAAGAGGGGCCCCTGATGGCCGACGCCCTCGAACTCGACGCGCTGTGGGAGGACTTTCACCGCGTGGTAAACATGACCTCCGCGGAACTCGCCGCCTGGCTGCGGGTACGCGATTCCGGTGAGCTGACCGAGCCGCTGCCGGACGACGCCGGACCGCCGCTGGGGCAGCACGTCCTCGCGATCCTGCAGAAGCGGCGCACAGACCTCACGGAGGACGACCTGCGGGCGATGCGCAAGGTCGTGGACACCGTGACCTCGCGGGCCGACCTGGAGAACGAGCCCGCGTCCGACGACACCGGGCTCAGGCACCGGCTCATGACGGTCGGTCACGACCCGCTGAAGCCGTAGCCATGAGCCGCGACCAACGACGCATCGTGCGCGAACTCGTCGACACGCACGGGCAGACGTACGCCGACGAGGCGGGCATCCGGCTCAAGGACACCCCGCAGCCGCTGTACCGGCTGCTGGTCCTCGCGCACCTGCTCAGCGCCCGCATCAGCGCCTCCATCGCGCTCGCCACCGCCCGAGCCCTCAACGAGGCGGGGCTGCGCGACCCGCGCCGCATGGCCGACGCCGCATGGCAGGAACGGGTGGACGCGCTCGGCCGGGGCGGCTACCGGCGCTACGACGAGCGCACCGCCACCCAGCTCGGCGAGGCCGCCGGACTGCTGACCGAGCGGTGGGGCGGTGACCTGCGCCGGCTCCGCGAGGAGGCGGACGGCGAGGTCTCCGAAGTGCGACGGCTGCTTCAGGAGTTCCCCGGAGTGGGTCCGACCGGCGCGGACATCTTCCTGCGCGAGGCCCAGCTCGTCTGGCCCGAGGCGGCCCCCTACCTGGACCGCAAGGCCCTCCAGGGCGCGGAACGCCTCAGCCTGCCCGGGGACCCGGACCGGCTCCTCGGCCTGGCGGGGACGACGGAACCGGCCGTGCTCGCGGCCGCGCTGGTGCGCGCGGCGGTGGACAAGGACGTCAGCCGGGACACCCTCGACCGCGTCGGCTGAGGCGACTGAGGCGGCTGAGGCGGTTAGGGGGCGCCGTTTGGATCAGGGCGGCTCCAGGCAACGGTGCCGTGTTGCCGACCCGAGCGGGGGCGATGGTGCCCCTCCCGCGCGAGCGAAGCCGAGCGTGGGGAAGCGCGTGCCAGACCCCACGCCCCCGGCAAGATGTCGGTGGCCGGTCACCCGAACAACCCCGTGCGCTGGTGGGTCGGCGGGTGCGGTGGTGCGCTGAGGACACCGTTTCCCGTCCCAGGAGGCATCCCGCGATGAGCCGTCGTCCGTCCCACCCCGTCCGTCTCATGGCCTCCGCCCTGGCGGCGGGCGCGCTGCTGACCACAGCGGCCTGCTCGGACGGCGGCGGCTCGGGAACCGCCGCGGACACTGCCGCCGAAACCGCCGCCGAACAGGCCGGGGTCGCCGAGCAGAACGCGGCGAAGCAGACCCCGAGCGGCTCGCCCACGACCTCCCCGACCGGCTCGCCCAGCGCCTCACCCTCCGCCCTCACCGAGTCCGGCGCCAAGGCCGCCCTGCTCACCGAGGCCGACCTGGAGGGCGAGTGGAACCAGGTCCAGGACGCGGACAAGTGGCGCGACCGGCTGCTCGTCGGCGAGGTCGACGTCTCCGACTTCCTGACCGCGAAGACCGACGCCGCGGACTGTCAGCAGTTGCTCGACGGGCTCTACCGCGACAACCTGCTGGGCGAGCCGTCGGGACCGTCGGCGCTCACCGGCTTCGAGCAGGGCGACGCCCGCCTCCTCGAGCAGGTCGCCGGCTACGACCGCGCCGGCCTCGACGACCGCCTGAAGTGGATGGACTCACTGCCGCAGACGTGCGACGAGTTCACCGCGACCGGCTCCGAGGGCGAGAAGCGCACGGTCCAGGTGACCGAGGCCTCGGTGCCCGACGTGGGCGACGCCCGCGAGGGCCTGCACGTGACCGTGCAGGGCACCGCCGACGCCACTCCCGTCACGCTCACCCTGGACATCGCCGCCGTACGCGTCGGCACCTCCGCCCTCACCGTCACGGGCGGCGGTCTGGACGGCGGTCAGACCTCCTCCGTCGAGCAGGGCGTACGGCAGGGCACGGAGCGCCTGAAGACCGTGCTGTCCGGGGGAACCCCGTCGCCGCAGCCCACCAACCTGGACTGACCGGCCGACACAACTGCCCCGCACCCGCCCCGCGTCGACCGGCGCCGCGCGGGGCACCGCCGTGTGCGCACATCCGGTGAAACCCGGACGGCGTGATCACCGCGGCGGCACAATGGTGCGCGACGGACGGCGCACGCGCGAAGGAGCCGACACGTGAGCGAGAGCGACCCGGTGCCCGGCGGGCGTCCCGGTGACGTCGAGCGGGCCACCGCGCTGAGCGGCGAGCTGGCCGGGCGGGGCGTGCACGGCGTCGTACTGGCGTACGTCGACACGGCCGGGATCGCCCGGGTGAAGACGGTGCCGACGGCGAAGCTCCCCTCGGCCGCGGCCTGGGGCGTCGGCATGTCGCCGGTGTTCGACACCTTCCTGGCGAACGACGCGATCGTCGCCACGGACGTCCTCGGCTCCCCGGACGGCGACTTGCGCCTCTACCCCGCCCTCGACCGGCTGACCGTGCTGGCGGCGCAGCCCGGCTGGGCGTGGGCGCCGGTCGACCGGATCACCCAGGAGGGCGCCCCGCATCCGGCGTGCGGGCGCACCGTCCTGCGCCGGACCGTGGCTCGGGCCGCCGAGCGGCACGGCGTCACGTTCCGGGCCGCCGTCGAGATCGAGTGGGCCGTGGGCCGGGGCGACACGGACGGCGACGCGTTCGTACCGGCGGTGTCGGGACCGGCCTACGGTGCGGTCCGGCAGGTCGAGCTGAGCGACTGCGCCGCCGACCTCCTGGCGGCGCTCGCGGCGCAGGGCGTGGACGTGGAGCAGCTCCATCCCGAGTACGCGGCGGGGCAGTTCGAGATCTCGGTGGGCGCGCTCGACCCGGTGGCGGCGGCGGACCGCAGTGTGCTGGTGCGGCAGACGATCCGCGCCGTGACGCGGCGGCACGGGCTGCGGGTGTCCTTCGCCCCGGCTGTCCTCGGGCAGGGCGTCGGCAACGGCGGGCATCTCCACCTCTCCGCCTGGCGCGACGGGACGAATCTGCACGCGGGCGGTGCGGGCCGGTACGGCATGACGGCCGAGGCGGAGTCGTTCGTGGCCGGGGTGCTGGACCACCTCCCGGCGCTCACGGCGATGACCGCGCCGAGCCCGGCCAGCCGGCTGCGGCTGCGGCCCTCGCAGTGGGCGGGGGTGTTCACCGCCTGGGGCCGGGAGACCCGCGAGGCCGCGCTGCGGATCGTCACCGGCACCGCCGGGGTGCGTGACCGGGCGGCGAACCTGGAGGTGAAGCCGGTCGACCTCGCCGCCAACCCCTATCTCGCCCTCGCCTCGGTGATCGCCGCCGGTCTTGACGGGCTCGCCTCGTCCGCGCCGCTGGCGCAGGAGATCACCGGCGACCCGGCCCGGCTGGACGCGGCCGAGGCCGAGGCCCGGGGGGTGCGCCGGCTGCCGGTCTCGCTCGCGGAGTCGGTGGAGGCGTTCCGCGCGGACGGTGTGCTCCGGACCGCGCTGGGGCCGGTGCTGGCCGACGCGGTGGCCGCCGTACGGCTCGGGGAGATCGCGGCGGTCGAAGGGCTGGACGACGACCTGGTGGCGGCGGCCTACCGCTGGAAGTACTGACATGGCGGCCGGGCCGGTCCACGAGAGGCTGGGCGCGCTGCAGTTGGTGGACCATCACTGTCACGGCGCCACCACGGACGGCCTGGACCGGGAGGGTTTCGAGTCCCTGCTCACCGAGGGCGAGGCGTGGCCCGGCGTCTCCCCCTTCGACAGCCCCGTCGGCCTCGCCGTACGCCGGCACTGCGCGCCCCTGCTGGACCTGCCGCGCCACGCGCCGCCCGACCTGTACCTGGCCCGGCGGGCCGAGTTGGGGGCCGCCGAGGTGACCAGGCGGTTCCTGCGGGCCGCGGGCACGGGCGTGTTCTGCGTGGACACCGGTTACGCCCCGCACCGGGTGACCGCGCCGGCCGAGCTGGCGGAGGCGGCGGGCGCGACGGCGTACGAGGTGGTCCGGCTGGAGTCGGTCGCGGAGGCGGTGGCGGCCGGGGGCGTGGAGCCGGACGCGTACGCGGGGGCGTTCCGCACGGCCGCGTGGGAGGCGGTCCGGCGGCCGGGCGTGGTGGGGGTCAAGTCGGTGGCGGCCTACCGCACCGGCTTCGAGCTGGACCCGGCCCGACCGTCGCCGGGCGAGGTCACCGAGGCCGCCCGGCGCTGGCTCGCGCGCGGCGGGCGGCTTGAGGACCCGGTGCTGACGCGGCACCTGCTGTGGACCGCCGTGGACCTCGGGCGGCCGCTGCAACTGCACACGGGGTTCGGCGACAGCGACATCCGCATGCACCGCGTGGATCCGACCCACCTGACCGACTGGCTGCGGCTGATCGCCGGCACGATCCCGGTGCTGCTGCTGCACTGCTGGCCCTACCAGCGGCAGGCGGCCTACCTGTCGGCGGTGTTCGAACGGGTGTACCTCGACGTGGGTCTCACCCTGCACCACGTCGGTCCGGCGCGGGCGGGGGCGATCCTCGCGGAGGCGCTGGAGATCACCCCGTTCCGCAAGCTGCTGTACAGCTCCGACGCCTACGGGTTGGCCGAGTTCCACCACCTGGGGGCACTGGCCTTCCGGCAGGGGCTGGCCGGACTGCTTCAGGAGCGGCTGGACGCCGACGAGCTGGCCCTGCCGGACGCGCTGCGCATCGCACGCTGGGCGGGGCGCGACAACGCCCGCCGGGTCTACCGGTTGCCCGGCGGCCCGCTGGACGACGGCTGAGCGGCGTGGGAGGGGTCACAGTCCAGTCCCGGAGCGCCGCCCGGGAACCAGGAACGGCTGAAAGTATGATCAAGCGATGTCTGACATGACCGAAACCACGCCGGGCTGGCTGCCGAGCGACGAACTCGAGATGACGCGCGCCCGCATGCCGATCCTGTACGTCGAGGCCGTGCCCGTGCGGGTGGACGACAGCGGCGAAGTCACCAGCGTCGGCCTGCTCCTGCGCATCGGGCCGGACGGGACGGTCAGCCGGACGCTGGTCGCCGGCCGGGTGCTGCACCACGAGCGGGTCCGGGACGCCCTGCTGCGTCATCTGGAGAAGGACCTCGGCCCGGTGGCGCTGCCCCGGGTGCCGTCCTCGCTCCAGCCGTTCACGGTGGCCGAGTACTTCCCCACGCACGGTGTCACGCCGTACCACGATCCCCGGCAGCACGCGGTCTCCCTCGCCTACGTCGTGCCGGTGACCGGTGACTGCCGGCCCCGGCAGGACGCGCTGGACCTGGTCTGGTTCGATCCTCGGGAGGCCCTGTCCCCGGCGGTGCAGAGCGAGATGCCGGGCGGGCACGGGGTCCTGCTGAAGCAGGCGCTGGCGCATGTGGGCTGTGTGGTCTGAAGGCTCCCGGGGGCTACTCCTCGCGCCGGTCCGCGGCGCTCAGTTGCGGGTCCAGGTCGTCCCTGAGCAGGCCCCGGGACCCCGTCTGGCCGGTGCGGTAGGCGGAGCGGGCCACCAGGTGGGAGGCGACCGGGCTGGTGAGGAACTGGAAGAGGACGATCAGCGCGAGGGTGCCCACGTCGGTGCCGTGCCGCAGCCTCAGCGCCACCCCGGCCAGGACGAGGAGCATCCCGAGGGTCTGCGGTTTGGTGGCGGCGTGACTGCGGGAGAGCACGTCGGGGAAACGGACCATCCCGATCACTCCGAGCAGGCACTGCAGGCAGCCGAGGAGCATCAGGACCGCCCCGGCCAGATCGGCGGCCTCGGCCCAGGCGTTCACCGGTGGTCCTGCTCGCCGTCCGGCCGCGCGGAGGGCCGGTCGCGTACCGCGATGAAGCGGGCGATGCCCACCGAGCCGGTGAAGCCGAGGAAGGCGAGCACCAGCATCACGGGGAAGTAGAAGGAGTCTCGGTCGTGGGCGGCCTTCACGCCGATGCCGGCGATGATGAGCGCCGCGGCCACGTCCAGGGCGACCGCGCGGTCCAGCATCGAGGGGCCGTACCAGAACCGGTACAGCAGCAGGGCGCCGGCGACGAGGATCATCACGAGCGAGGCGATCAGCATCGCCTCTTCGACGGCGTGCAGGGTGGTCACGGCGAGGGGTCACCTTCCGGTACGGGACGGGCGGCGTCGGCGATGTCCTCGGCGGTGCCGAAGGCGCGGGCGACGAGTTCCTCCATGCGCCACACCTGCCGCTGGGCGCTCTCGATCCCGCCGGGATTCTCCGCGTCGAGGACGTGCATGAACAGGGTGGCCGTCGCCCGGCGCACCTCGACCACGGAGCCGCCGGGGACGTTGGAGACGGCGACGGCGGTGGCCGTGAGCATGAGGTCGCTGCGCACCCGCAGCGGGACGGCCACGACCGCGGCGCGGTAGGGGCCCTTGGTGAAGATCTGCCGGGTGACCTCGACGCTGGAGGAGAACATGTCGTACAGCAGGTAGGCCCCGAGGCGCAGGATGCCCAGGGGCCGCAGCCGCAGACCGATGTCCACGGCGGGCAGCGGAAAGGCCAGGCACAGGCAGACCGCGACGACGACGCCGTTGACGAGGTTGGCCCAGGACGGGGTGCCCCACAGCAGGATCCAGATGACCGTGAGCCAGCCGATGAGCGGCAGGTCGAGCACGCGTCGGCCGCGGCCGACGCGGAAGGACCAACTGTAGGGGGAACGGTCGCGGAAGAGGTTGCTCACCGGCCGAGCACCGCCTCGATGTAGGGGGTGCGGGCGAGGAGTTCGGTGGCGGCGGCCTCGGTGAAGGTGGTGAGGGGGCCGGCGAGCACGGTGTAGAGCAGGCCGAGGGCGACGGCGGCGCCGGTCGCCGCCGTCATCGGCCAGGGCAGCCGCTTGGTGGTGGTGATGGACTGGCCCAGGAAGCCCGCGGAGACCACGGCACCCGCAGGCACCGGCAGACCGCTGCCGGGGCCGGTCGCCGGCCCGGGGCCGGTTGCCTTCCCCGGACCGCTCGCCTTTCCCGGACCGCTTGCCTTCCCCGGACCGCTCGCCTTCCCCGGGCCGGTCGCCTTCCCCGGGCCGGTCGCCTTCGCGGGGCCGGTCGCCCCCGCCTCTTCGTCGTCACCCGGCTCGTCGTCGCCCGGCTCGTCGTCGTCCGGCTCGTCGTCGTCCGGCTCGTCGTCCTCGGCGGACTCCAGCACCACGCCCTCGGCCTCGGTCCCGGGTGGCGCGTCGCGCCAGAACGCGAGGTTCCAGACCTTCGCCATGACGTAGAGCGTGAGCAGGCTGGTGGCGACGGACCCGGCGACGAGCGCCCACGCCCAGCCGCCGCCGTTCTCGACGCCCGCCCGCATCAGGCCGAGCTTGCCGATGAACCCGGACAGCGGCGGGATGCCCGCGAGGTTCATGGCGGGCACGAAGAACAGCACGGCGAGCAGCGGCGCCGCCCTCGCCAGGCCGCCGAGGCGGGTGAGTTCCGTGGTGCCGTCGCGCCGCTCGATGAGCCCGGCGACGAGGAACAGGGTGGTCTGCACGGTGATGTGGTGGGCCACGTACACGATCGCCCCGCTGATCGATGCCCGTCCCGCGAGCGCGATGCCGAAGACCATGTAGCCGATGTGGCTGATGAGGGTGAAGGACAGCACCCGCTTGAGGTCGGTCTGGGCGACGGCGCCGAGGATGCCCACGGCCATGGAGGCGAGCGCGGCGAGCATCAGCAGGTCGCCGAGGCGGTGGCCGGGGAAGAGCAGGGTCTGGGTGCGCAGCATCGAGTACACGCCGACCTTGGTCAGCAGACCGGCGAAGACCGCGGTGACCGGGGCGGGCGCGGTCGGGTAGGAGTCGGGCAGCCAGGCCGCAAGCGGGAACACCGCCGCCTTGATCGCGAAGACCGTCAGCAGCATCGCCTCCAGCAGGGTGCGCACCCCGAGCGGCACCTCCTGCAGCCGCAGCGCGAGCTGGGCGAAGTTCACGGTGCCCGCGACGGCGTAGGTCATGGCGATGGCGACCAGGAAGAGCACGGAGGAGAACAGCGAGATGATCACGTACGTCGACCCGGCCCGGATCCGGGTCGCGGTGCCGCCGATGGTGAGCAGGACGAAGCTCGCGACGAGCATGATCTCGAAGCCGACGTAGAGGTTGACGAGGTCTCCGGCCAGGAAGGTGCAGGAGACGCCCGCCACGAGGATGAGGTAGGCGGGGTGGAAGACGCCGACCGGCGCCTGGTCGTCGCGGTCGGCCATGCCCTGGCCCAGGGAGTACACGAGGACGAGCAGGGTGACGGCGCTGGAGACGGTGAGCATCAGGCCCGCAAGGCGGTCGGCGACGAGGGTGATGCCGACCGGCGGTGCGAAGTCGCCGAGGTGCACGCTGAGCGGGCCGTGGCGGTCGGCGGCCACCATGAGGAGCACCGAGAGCACCAGGACCGCGCCGAGCACGGCGAGGCTGATGAAGCGCTGGAACCGGTGGAGCCGGGGGCCGATGGCCAGCTTCAGGCCCGTGACGCACAGGGGCAGCAGGACGGGGAGCGGGACGAGCGCGTTCAACTGGTTCCTTCCGTGCCGGCGCCCTCGGGGTCGTCGGGCTGGTCGGGCAGCGGGTGGCAGGAGTCCTCGCCGGGGCGGGAGTCGGGTTCGCGGCCGGTCTCCTCGGGGTCGTTGGAGGGTCCGGCGACGCGGGCCGGGGCCGGTCCCGGGCGGCCCGCGGCGTCGGTGGAGCCCAGCTCCCTGCCTTCCCGGTAGTCCTCGGGGTCGGCGCCGAGGATGTCGTTCCAGAGGTTCCCGGAGACGTCGTTGGCGCGGGCCTGGTAGGCGCGTTCCTCGCGGACCCGCCTGCGCAGCCGTCTGCGGGCGGCGCGGTAGCGGGCGCGCTGGCCGGAATCGGCGCCGCCGTCCTCGGCGCGGGCCTCGCGGTAGCGGTCCCGGAGTTCGCCGCGCCGGTCGAGGAACTCGGCGCGCAGGGCGACCAGCCGGTCCTCGGTGTCGTCGCTGATCTCGTCGGAGCCGGTGACCTGGTGGCTGCGGTAGGCCATGGCGAGCAGGAACGCGGTGGTGGCGAGGGTGATGACGATCGCGGTCAAGGCGATGGCCTGGGGCAGCGGGTCGGTGACGCGGTTGCGGATGACGTGCGGGTAGAGCAGCGGTGCGTGGCCCGCGCTGCCGGTGGAGGCGAGGACCAGCAGGTTGACGCCGTTGCCGAGGACGACGGCGCCGAGCAGGATCCGGGTCAGGGACCGGGTCAGCAGCAGGGTGGCACCGACGGCGTTCAGGACGGCGGCGGCCACCAGCAGGGAGAGGCTCACGGTCATGCGCGGCCCGCCTCCGGGCGCGGGGCGGCCCGTTCGATCTGGTGGTCGATACGGGCGCCGAGGGCCCGCACGATGTCCAGGACGACGCCGAGCACGAGGAGGTAGACCCCGCAGTCGAAGAGGACGGCGGTGGACAGGTGGGCGTCGCCCCACACGGGCAGGTGACCGTGCCAGGTCCAGCCGTGCAGCACGGTGCCCTCGCCGAGGCCGCCCAGCGCGGTGCCGGTGGACAGGAACAGGCCTAGGCCGGTGAACAGGCCCGGCTTGAAGCGCACGGCGTCGGCGAGTTCGTGCCGCCCGCCGGCGAGATAGCGGGCGATGAAGGCGACGCCGGCGGTCAGGCCCGCGACGAAGCCGCCGCCGGGCAGGTTCTCCGCGCAGGTCAGCAGGTAGACGGAGAGGACGAGGACGGGGTGGAAGATGAGGCGCGCGACCACTTCCAGGACGACGGAGCGGCGCTCCGGGGCGAGGGTGGCACTGGCGGCGAGCCAGGTCCGCTCGGGCGCGCCCTCGTCGCCGCTGGGCAGGCCCGCCGATTCGTACGGGGTCGCCCGCCAGGCGGTGCGCAGTCCGGCGTGCGGGTGGTCGCCGGGCAGCGGCAGTACGGGCTGCTCGGCGCCGTCGGCGCGGCGGTGCAGGTAGATGAGGCTGGTGACGCCGATCGCGGCGGCGGCGAGCACCGCGGACTCCCCCATCGTGTCCCAGGCCCGCAGGTCGACGAGGATCGTCGCGACGACGTCCTTCAGTCCGTGGTGCGCGGTCTCTTCGACCATCGCCGCTCCGGCGCTGTCGGCCCGGCGGTGCCCCGCCATGATCCACAGGACGACGGCGACGGCGGCACCGCCCGCGAGCGCCACCGGCATCCGCAGCAGGCGCCGCCGCCGGCTGTAGTTCTCCTCGAAGTACACCGGCATCCGGCGCAGCACGAGCACGAAGACGATCATCGAGACGGTCTCCACGCAGAACTGGGTCAGCGCGAGGTCGGGCGCGCCCTGCGCGACGAAGAGCAGCGCGGTGCCGTATCCGGTGAGGCCGGCGAACACGACGGCCTTCATCCGGCGCCGCACGCCCAGGCACAGCAGGGCCGCGGCGCAGGTCAGCAGCGCGACTCCGGCCTGGGTGGGATGGTCCCAGACCCGCGGGGCGGGGACCGCGGTCCAGGGTTCGTCCACGACGAGCACGGCGAGCTGCCCGGCGAGGACCACGCTCATGGTCGTCACGAGGTAGGCGGGCAGCGAGCCGCGCTGCACGAATCCCGTGCACTGCAGGGCGGTGCGCTCCAGGGCGAGCAGCATCCCTCCGAAGACCCGGTCCGCGGAGCGCCACGCGAGCGCCTGGCCGGCCCGCTGGACGCGGTGCGCGGCGAGGAAGAGCAGGACCCCGCCCGCCCAGGCCGCGCAGGACAGGCCGAGGGCGGGACCCGCCCCGTGCCACAGCGCCAGGTGGTACGGGTGGGCGGGCGCGGGGAACTGCCCGGCGTAGGTGCCGAGGAGGCCCTGGAGCCAGGACACGCCGGGTCCCAGGACGAGGCAGGCCAGGGCCAGCACGGCGGGCGGCGTGAGGAAGGCCGCCGGCACGTGGTGTGCGCCGGTGTCGGGGACGCCGGGTTTGCGGGCGAAGGCGCCCCACAGGTAGCGCAGGGTGTAGGCGGTGGTCAGGGCCGAGCCGACGACGGCCGCGGCGAGTGCCCAGCGGTCGCCGGTGTTCCCGTCCAGGAGCGCTTGGAAGGCGGCCTCCTTGGCGGTGAAGCCCAGCAGGGGCGGTAGGGCCGCCATGGACGCTCCGGCGATCACGGCGACGGCGCACACGGCGGGCAGCCGGCGCCCGAGTCCGGAGAGTCTGCGCAGGTCGCGGGTGCCGGTGGCGTGGTCGATGATGCCGGTGACCAGGAAGAGCGGCGCCTTGAACAGGGCGTGCCCGAGGATCATGGCGGTGGCGGCGAGGCCGGTGTCGTGGCGGCCCGCGCCGGTGAGGACGGTGAGGAAGCCGAGCTGGCTGACGGTTCCGTACGCGAGGACCAGTTTCAGGTCGTTCAGCCGCAGCGCGCGCCAGCCGCCCAGCAGCATCGTCGCGGCGCCGAGGACGAGCAGGAGCGGGCGCCAGGGCGTGACCTCGGCGAAGGCGGGGGCGAGCCGGGCGACGAGGTAGACGCCGGCCTTGACCATCGCGGCGGCGTGCAGATAGGCGCTGACCGGGGTGGGGGCGGCCATGGCGTTGGGCAGCCAGAGGCTGAAGGGCCAGATCGCGGACTTGGAGAGGGCGCCGACGAGGATCAGCACGATCGCCGTGGACAGCGCCGCCGACGGGGGCGGCGGGTCGGCGAGGATCGTCGAGATGCGGTAGGTGCCCGCCTCGTGGCCCAGGAGCAGGAAGCCGACGAGCATGGTCAGTCCGCCGAGCGCGGTGACCGTCAGGGCCTGCAGGGCGCTGCGCCGGTTCCGCTTGTGGTCGCTGCTCTGGCCGATCAGCAGGTAGGAGAAGACGGTCGTCAGTTCCCAGAAGATGTAGAGCAGGACGAGGTCGTCGGCGAGGACCAGGCCGAGCATCGCCCCGGCGAAGGCGAGGAGGTTCCCGGCGAATCTGCCGAGCTGCCGGGAGCGGGCGTCGAAGTAGGAGGCGCAGTAGACCAGGACGAGGGTGCCCACGCCCGCGGCGAGCAGCACCATGAGTTCGGCGAGGGCGTCCAGCCGGAGCGCCCAGTCCACGTGGTAGGCCGGCAGCCAGGCCCACTCGGTGGTGTCGGCGCCGCCCGCGGCCGTCGTGCTCCACCGGGTGGCCGCCCAGACGGTCGCCGCGGCGGGCGGCAGGGCCAGCACGAGGAAGGCGCGGGTTCCCCACCGTCGCACCAGCGGTGCGGCGAACGGCGCGAGCGCGAAGTGGCAGAGGATGAGCGCGGTCATGCGGGCCCGCGGGTGGGCGCCCGGGAGGCGGGAGGACAGGACACCCGACAGTGATATATCGGGCATCCCGCCTGGGCGTCCAGGCACGCCGCCGGACCGGTGCCGTGCTCACGGCCCGCACGTCGAGGGGCGGTCCCGGATATCTCCGAAACCGCCCCTCGAACCGCGACTGTCTCCAGTCGGGACGACAGGATTTGAACCTGCGACCCCTTGACCCCCAGTCAAGTGCGCTACCAAGCTGCGCCACGTCCCGTTGCCCGTCTGACCTGGGGTTTCCCCCGGCCGAACGTGCAGGAAAACCATACCGCACTCGGGCCCGTGGTCGCGCATCGCTTTTCGGGGGCTCGGTCCGGCGGCGTCAGCACTTCTGTGTGCGGGACGACTGTGTGCGGGGCGACGCGGCCGGGGTCCCGCCCGACCCGGCCGCGGTGGCGTCGACCCGCACCAGTCCTCGTACCGCCGGTATCAGGAGCAGCGCCGCGCAGACGGCGAAGCTGGTCGCACCGGCGACGAGCAGTACGTGCTCGGCGCCGAGGGCCGCCGCGGCGGGGCCCGCGAGTGCCTGGCCGACGGGCATCATCGCGAGCGAGCCCGCCACGTCGTAGGCGTGGATGCGGTTGAGGACGTCGGGCGGGACCTGGGTCTGCACGGTGGTCGCCCACATCACGCCCCAGAAGGACATGCCGGCCCCGGCGACGGCGGCTCCGCCCGCCATGGCCGGTACGTCGAGCCCGGCCCCGACGCTCGCGGGGAAGGCGGCGAAGCCGACGAGGGCGATCGCGCCGGCCCGGAGCATGCGGCGGGGCCGCAGCCGCAGAGCGAGGAGCCCGCCGACGACGGTGCCCGCGCCCAGGGCGGAGTTGACCAGGCCGTAGGCGCGGGGGCCGTGCTCCCGCACGACCTCGGTGGCCACCAGCGGGACGGTCGGGCCCCAGACGGCGATCATGTAGACGCACCAGACGGCTATGACGCCCCACAGCCACCGGCGTGCACGGAACTCCCGCCACCCCTCGACGAGGTCGGCGCGGAAGGCCTTCGTCCCCCGCCCGGTGACCGCCCGGCTCCCCGGCGCGAGCGGGGGCAGGCGGAGCAGCAGCAGACACAGGGCACTGATGGCGTACGTGGTGGCGTGGGCGGCGAAGACTCCGCCGGGTGAGGCGAAGCCGACCAGGAGGCCGGCCACCGCGGGGCCCGCGAGCTGGGCGGCGGACTCCGCGACGCGTATCGCGCCGTTGGCGCCCTGGATGTCGGCGGCGAGCCGGGGCACGGTGCTGGCGACGCCGGGCTGGAAGACGGCGCTCGCGACGCCGTTGACGAAGCCGATGGCGCAGATCTGCCAGAGCACGACGTGGCCGGAGAAGAACAGCGCGGCGGCCAGGGCCTGGGTGCCGAGCCGCACCAGGTCGGAGCCGATCATCAGTCTGCGGGTGCTGAAGCGGTCGGCGAGGACTCCCCCGAAGACGACCAGACCGGCGAAGGCGGCGGCCGTCGCGGCCATGGCGAGGCCGACCGCGCCCGCCCCGTACCCGTGCTGGAGCAGGCCGGCGGCGAGGGCGACGGGCAGCATGGTGTCGCCCAGCCGGGCCACGGCGCGGGCGGTGAAGAACAGCCCGAAGTCCCGCGACCAGACGGCTCGCGCCGCCGTCGGCTTCTCGCCATGGGGCGCCCGCTCGTCCGTGGGCTGCGACGACGTCCCGGCCATCCCGCGCTCTCCCCTCCCCGGCCGACCCGTCGGCCACCCGCCTCGCACCGCCCCCTGCGGTCCCGCTCCCGTCGTACGTCCGACGGCCGGAACCCCCCGACGGCACCGGCTGCCACGCACGTCTTCGGATCATGCCACGGGGCACTGACAACGCCCGAGGGGTTTTCAGCCCCCGGTCGGCAGCCCCAGCCGGGGGTGGGCCTCCAGCAGCCGGGTCGGGGCCGCCTGGCGCCAGGAGTCGGCGAGGATGTCGCGCAGTTCGCCCTCGCCCTCCACGGCGGCGAGCCGGGCCCGCACCCAGGCGAACTGGGCCTCGTGGCCGGCGATCCAGAACTTGTCCGGCTCGGCCAGCACCAGTTCGTCGCGTTCCTCCTTCGGGCAGCGCACCGCGAGGGAGGTCTCGTCCTCGGGCAGCGTCGCGAACATCTTCCCCGCGACCCGGAAGGTGGGCATGTTCCAGGCGGTCTTCTCCGTCGTGTCCGGCAGGGACAGGGCGATACGGCGTACGTCTTCTGCGTCCGGCATGTCAGGCACGGTAACCGCCGCCACTGACAGTCACCCGGTGCCGTCGGGTGCGCCGTCCCCCGGGCCGCCGGCCCGCCGGCCCGCACCGCGACCTGCTTGGAGAAACCTCACGCCCGGGCCGCCTCACCGAGCGCGTCGAGGACCGGGCGGATCAGCGGGTGTTCCTCGGCCCCCCGGCGTACGGCCGCGAAGACGCGGCGGGTGGGCGCGACCCCGTCGACCGGGCGGACGACCACGCCGGTGAGGTCGGTGCCGTGCAGGGCCGAGCGCGGCACGAGCGCCACCCCGGCGTCGGCCGCGGCGAGGGACACCACCGCGCGGAAGTCGTCCGAGGAGTGTTCGAGTCGGGGCTGGAACCCGGCGTTCTCGCAGGCCAGCACGACCACGTCGTGGCACGGATTGCCCGGGTAGGGGCCGATCCAGGGGTCCTTGGCCAGCTCCGCGAGGGGCACCTCGTCGGCGTCGGCGAGGCGGTGGGCCACCGGGACGACCGCGTCGAAGGGCTCGGCGTACAGGGAGACGTGGGTCAGCCGCGGATCGTCGGCGGACGGCGCCCCGCGGTACTCGACGGCGACGGCCACGTCGACCTGCCGGTCGAGGACCATCGGCAGACTGGCGTCGCCCTCCGCGTCCTGGACGCGCAGGCGGATGCCGGGCGCCGACGCAGCGAGGCGGGCCAGGGCGGGCGCGACGACGAGGGCGATGCCGGTCGCGAAGGAGGCGACCGTGACCGTGCCGGCCGCGCCCGAGCTGTACGCGGCCAGCTCGGCCTCCGCCCGCTCGAGCTGGGCGAGGACGGCGTTGGTGTGGCTGAGCAGGATCTCGCCGGCCGGGGTCAGCCGTACGCCCTTGGCACCGCGCTCGACCAGGCGGTGCCCGGTCTCCTGCTCCAGGGCGGCCAACTGCTGGGAGACCGCCGACGGCGTGAGGTACAGCGCGGCGGCAGCCGCCGTCACGGTGCGGTGGTCCGCCACCGCTCGGAGGATGTGCAGCCGCCGCGCTTCGATCACGGGATCGATTCTCTCAGGTCACGTCGCCGGACGTTCAGGCGGCGAGCTGCTCCCGCGCCGCCACGAAGGCGTCCACCGCGCGGTTCACGTCGTCCGTCGAGTGGGCGGCGGACAACTGCACACGGATGCGGGCCTTGTCCTGCGGCACGACCGGGTAGGAGAAGCCGATGACGTAGACGCCGCGCTCCAGGAGCAGCTCCGCCATGCGGCCCGCCTTCGACGCGTCGCCGATCATGACGGGCGCGATGGCGTGGTCGCCGGGGAGGATGTCGAAGCCCTCCTCGGTCATCCGGCCGCGGAACAGGGCGGTGTTCTCGGCGAGCCGGACGCGCAGGTCGTCGGCCGACTCCAGCAGGTCGAGCACCTTGAGGGAAGCGGCGGCGATCACCGGGGCCAGCGTGTTGGAGAAGAGGTACGGCCTCGACCGCTGGCGCAGCAGGGCGACGATCTCGGCGCGGGCCGCGACGTAGCCGCCGGAGGCGCCGCCCAGCGCCTTGCCGAGCGTGCCGGTGATGATGTCGACGCGGTCCATGACGCCGTGCAGTTCGGGGGTGCCGCGCCCGCCGGGGCCGACGAAGCCGACGGCGTGCGAGTCGTCGACCATGACCATGGCGTCGTAGCGGTCGGCGAGGTCGCAGATGTCGGCGAGCGGGGCGACGTAGCCGTCCATGGAGAAGACGCCGTCGGTGACGATCAGCTTGCGGCGGGCCTCGCCGGCGGCCTTGAGCTGCGCCTCCAGGTCGGCCATGTCGCGGTTGGCGTAGCGGAAGCGGCGGGCCTTGCTGAGGCGGATGCCGTCGATGATCGAGGCGTGGTTGAGGGCGTCGGAGATCACCGCGTCCTCGGGGCCGAGGAGGGTCTCGAAGACGCCGCCGTTGGCGTCGAAGCAGGAGGAGTAGAGGATCGTGTCCTCCTGGCCGAGGAACGCGGCCAGCCGGGCCTCCAGTTCCTTGTGCACCTCCTGGGTGCCGCAGATGAAGCGCACGGACGCCATGCCGTAGCCCCAGCGGTCCAGCGCCTCGTGGGCGGCGGCGACGACCTCGGGGTGGTCGGCGAGGCCGAGGTAGTTGTTGGCGCAGAAGTTGAGGACCTCACCCGGGCGGCCGCCGGCGGTGACGGCGACGGTCGCGGACTGCGGGGTGCCGATCACGCGCTCGGGCTTGTGCAGGCCGGCGGCGCGGATCTCGTCGAGGGTGGCGCGCAGGTCGTCGCGCACGGAGTCGAACATCTCTGAAGCTCCTAGGAGTACGTACGTGTGGGCGCGCTGGCTTACGCGGTCCAGCGGTGGCTTACGCGGTCCAGTCGAGGACGACCTTGCCGCCCTTGCCGCCGGCCGCGTCGGCGAACGCGGCCTCGAAGTCGCGGTGGGAGTACCGGCCGGTGATCACGGGGGCGAGGTCGAGGCCGCCCTCGAGCAGCACCGACATGGCGTACCAGGTCTCGAACATCTCGCGGCCGTAGATGCCCTTGACGGTGATCATCGAGGTGACGATCCGGGCCCAGTCGACCGCGAACTCCTCGGACGGCAGGCCGAGCATCGCGATCCGGCCGCCGTGCGTCATGTTGGCGATCATGTCGCGCATGGCCTCGGGGCGGCCGGACATCTCCAGGCCGATGTCGAAGCCCTCACGCAGGCCCAGCTCGCGCTGCCCGTCGGCGATGGCCGACTTCGACACGTTCAGGGCGAGGCTCGCGCCGATCTTGCGGGCGAGGTCGAGACGCTCCTCGCTCACGTCGGTGATCACGACGTTGCGCGCCCCGGCGTGCCGGGCCACGGCGGCGGCCATCAGGCCGATCGGTCCGGCGCCGGTGATGAGCACGTCCTCGCCGACCAGCGGGAAGGTCAGGGCGGTGTGCACGGCGTTGCCGAACGGGTCGAAGATCGCGGCGACGTCCAGGTCGACGGGGACGCGGTGCACCCAGACGTTGGTGGCGGGCAGGGACACGTATTCGGCGAACGCCCCGTCCCGGCCGACGCCGAGACCGACCGTGGCCCGGCACAGGTGACGCCGTCCGGCCAGGCAGTTGCGGCACTTGCCGCACACCAGATGGCCCTCGCCGCTGACCCGGTCACCGGCCTTGATGTCGGTGACGTCCCGGCCGGTGTCGACGACCTCGCCGACGAACTCGTGCCCGACGACGAGCGGGGTGCGGATGGTCTGCCGTGCCCAGCCGTCCCAGGCCCGGATGTGCAGGTCGGTGCCGCAGATGCCGGTGCGCAGCACCTTGATGAGTACGTCACCGGGTCCGACGACCGGCTCGGGTACGTCCGCGAGCCGGAGCCCGGGCTCCGCCTTCTCCTTGACCAGCGCCTTCAACTGAACGGCTCCTGACGGGGTGGGGTCCCGGCGGTGGGCATGCCGAAGCGGCCCGCGTCCGGGGAGGGGAGGGGAATCGCACAGCAATCTGCCGTACGACACCGCCCCGGGTCCATCGAGCCTTTCTTAAGCCCCGTCGCAGCTTTCCTTCACGCCGCCCGCGAGGGTCTGCCGCCGCTCACAGGAGAGCCCGTCTGCCACCCCTCACAGGGGGAGCCCGTCCTCCGCGCTGCGCTCGATGCGCCGTACGAGGTCGGCCGCCGTCGACTTGATCGTCGCCAGGCCCGCCGTCCCCCAGGTCCGGGGCTGTATGTCGGCGGCGGACACCGTGCCGAGGACCGTCCCCGTACTGTCGATGAGCGGGGCACCGAGGTAGGAGCGGATGCCGAACTCGTCGACGACGGGGTTGCCCGCGAAGCGCGGGTAGTCGCGCACGTCCTCCAGGACCAGGGCCTTGCGCCGGACCACCACATGGGGGCAGAAGCCGTGGTCGCGGGGCTGGACCCGGCGGAACTCGGGACTGGTGCCGTCCCCGCGCGTCACCGGCGGGACCTCCGGCACCCTGAGGCCCGCGAAGAACTGCCCGCCCTCGACCAGGAAGTTGACCATCCCGTACGGCGCCTCGGCGAGGCCCGCGAGGTGGGCGGCGAAGGCGTCCAGGGCCGGGTCGGGCCGTTCCGCCAGACCGAGCCGGCGCAGTCGTCGCACCCGGGCGGGGGCCTCCCGGTCCTCGGGGGTGAGCAGCAGACGTCCGGTCGGGCGCGGTGGGTCGTAGCTCATGGGCGGGCTCCGGCACCGAACCCCGATGTGGGGGCCGGGGTGTGGGCGATGAGGTGGCGTACGAGGGTGAGCAGCGTCTGTACGCCGGAACTGGAGATCCGGGCGTCGCAGCGCACGATCGGGATCTCGGGGTGGAGGTCCATGGCCGCGCGCACCTCCTCGGGGTCGTAGCGGTAGGAGCCGTCGAACTCGTTGATCGCGACGATGAAGCCGAGTCCGCGCTCCTCGAAGAAGTCGACGGCCGCGAAGGACTCCTCCAGACGGCGGGTGTCGGCGATGATCACCGCCCCGAGGGCGCCCTCGCACAGTTCGTCCCACATGAACCAGAAGCGTTCCTGGCCGGGCGTTCCGAACAGGTACAGGACGTGTTCGGCGTCGAGGGTGATGCGGCCGAAGTCCATGGCCACGGTCGTTTCAAGTTTGTTCTCGATTCCGTCGAGGTTGTCGGTCGCGGCGCTGACCGTGGTGAGCAGTTCCTCCGTGCTCAGCGGCGCGATCTCGCTGACGGCGCCGACAAGGGTCGTCTTGCCGACACCGAATCCGCCCGCCACGAGGATCTTCAGGGCGGTGGGGAACGGGTCGGCGCCTTCGCCGTGGGCGTGGTCAGAGCTGTCGTCGTAGTCCATCGAGCACTGCCTCCAGAAGGGCCCGGTCCGTGGGGTGGTGGTGGAACGAGGCGGGGGGTTTGGTGGTCAGCGCGCCGCAGTCGACGAGGTCCGAGAGCAGCACCTTGGTCACGGCCACCGGAAGCCGCAGATGGGCGGCGAGTTCGGCGACCGGGAGCGGCGCCCGGCACAGGTCGAGTGCCTGCGCGTGCTCGGGTCCGAGGTAGCCGAGGGGGGTCGCCCCCGTGGCCATCACCTGGGACATCAGGTCGAGCGCGACGGTGGGCCGGGTACGGCCGTTGCTGACGGTGAAGGGGCGCACCAGCCGTCCGGCGGCGTCGTCGAGCCAGGGCCCGTCGCCGGCCGCGGCCACCCTCAAGGCCTCATCGCCGGGGGTTCCGCGGCGTGCTGCCGGGGCGCGGTGACGAGGTAGGGGCGGACGCTCTTGACCAGCATCGCCATCTCGTAGCCGAGCACGGCCGCGTCGGCCTCGCGGCCGGCCAGCACGGCGAGGCAGGTGCCGGAGCCCGCGGTGGTGACGAAGAGCAGGGTCGAGTCGAGTTCGACGACGACCTGCCGCACGTCCCCGCCGTCGCCGAAGCGGACTCCGGCGCTGCGGCCGAGGGAGTAGAGCCCGGAGGCCAGGGCCGCCATGTGGTCGGCGCTGTCGGCGTCGAGGCCGTGGACGGACTTCACCAGTCCGTCGGCGGACAGGAGTACCGCGCTGCTCGTGTGCGGCACGCGCTGCACGAGGCCGCTCATCAGCCAGTCGAGGTCGGAAACTTGGCCGGTCGGCGCATCGCTGGCCATGGTGGATCGACTCCTTGGGGTACGAAGGTCTGCGGGAGCGCTGGTCGCGCCGCTCGTGGGGGTGGTCATCCGGCCGGGTCCCCGGGGGCCGGCTCCATCGAGGCCGGCTCCATCGGCGCCGGTTCCCTCGGGGCGGGCCTCACGGAGGTCGGTGCCAGGGGGGTCGGTTCCGTGTGCTGCTGGGCCTCGGCGAGGCCGATGCCGCGCTGGAAGGCCGCCATCAGGCCGGGATCGTGACCGGTGTACTGCTCGGGTTCCTGACGCGGTGCGGGACCACCGCGCAACTGGGGTGCGATGTGCTCCTGGGCGCGGCGGCGGGGCAGTTGGGGTTTGCCCATGGTGCCGCGCACCGCGCTGTGGCGCGGGACGGGCGGGGTGGCCGCGTGTTCGGCGAGGACGCCCCGGTCGTCGGGCCGCACGCCCGGTACGGCGGCGGCCGGGGTGGGCCGGTTGCGGTGCGTGCCGCGCACGGGCAACGGCACGGGCTCGCCGTCGGCCCTCCGGTCCCGATCCGACACGGGAGCTACCGGACCGGGTGTCGGCGGAGCCGACGCGGCCGACCCGGCCGACGGGGACGGCACGGTCGGCGGGGACGGCACGGTCGGCGGGGACGGCACGGGAGCCAACGAGGCCGGTGCAGATCCGGCAGGGGCGGGCGCGGGCGGGACGGGCGCGACCGGAGCGAGCGACATCGCGGGGGCCTGCGACACGGCGGGAGCCCCCGGCCCCTGCTGCCGCAGGGCAGGCGGTACGGGCGACACCGGCCCGGCACCGGTGCCCTCGGCCGGACGGACCGCGCCGCCCCCGGGATGCGTCCCAGGCTCCGCGCCCAACAGGGCCTGCGGTACGACCAGTACGGCCTGGACACCGCCGTAGATGTTGGTCTGGAGCCGGACGGTGATGCCGTGCCGCTTGGCGAGCTGGGAGACGACGAACAGCCCGATGCGGCCGTCCGCGAGCAGGCGCGCGACGTTGACCTGGTCGGGGTCGGCGAGCAGGGCGTTCATCCGGCTCTGCTCGCCGACGGGCATGCCGAGTCCGCGGTCCTCGACCTCGACGGCGAGGCCCGAGGTGACGAGGTTGGCGCGCATCAGCACCTGGGTCTGCGGGGCGGAGAACAGGGTGGCGTTCTCGACGAGTTCGGCCAGCAGGTGGATGACGTCGGCGACGGCGTGGCCGCGCAGGGTGCCGTCGATCGGCGGGACCAGCCGGACCCGGGAGTACTGCTCGACCTCGGCGATGGCCGAGCGGAGCACCTCGGTCATGTCGACCGGGTTGCTCCACTGGCGGCGGGAGACCGCGCCGCCGAGCACGGCGAGGTTCTCGGCGTGGCGGCGGATGCGGGTGGCGAGATGGTCGACGTGGAAGAGGCCCTTGAGGAGGTCGGGGTCCTCGATCTCGTTCTCCAGCTCGTCCAGGATGGAGATCTCGCGGTGCACCAGCGACTGGAGGCGCCGGGCGAGGTTGACGAAGACCTCCAGCTTCTGTTCGCTGCCCGCCTGGCTGGAGAGCTGTGCGGCCCGGACGACGGCGGTGACGGCGCCGTCGTGGGCGCGGGAGAGATCGGCGGCGAGCAGTTCGAAGTCGTCGGCGTCGTCCGGCGGACCGCCGCGCGGTGTGCGCCGCGACGGGGTCTCGCCGCGGCGCAACGCCTCGACGACGGCGCGCAGATCGCCCTCCTGACGTGCGGTGCCGCGGCGCAGGGCACCGACGCGGTCGTGCACGGACCGGGCGGCGCGGTCGGCGGCGACGGCGGCGATGGCGACGGCCGCGACGGTCACCGACACCGCACCGGCGAGCGCGCACCACAGGACGAGGCCGGGACGGGCGCCGGTGGACCGGACGGTGAACAGGACGACCGCGCACGCGCTGAGGGCGACCGCGACCGGCGGCAGCACGGCGAGCCGCAGGAGTTGGGGCCGTATGTGGTGCTCGGGCAGCGCGGCGGTGGTACGTGGGGCCGGCCGGCCGTGCCGCCCGCCCTCACGGCGGTCTGCTCGCGCGGCCGGGGCGCGGAGGTGAGACATCGGTGTCCTCGTACTGGTCCGTGTACTGATACGTCGGCCCTACGTCGCCCGACGGACACTGACAGTAGTCGGCTGCCCCTCATGTGCGGTGGGCAGTTGCCAAAGTCTCCCGGCCAACGTCCCGCTCTGGTATGAGGTCTCGTACGACAGACCGATAAGCCGGTGAAGCACCCGTTCGCGAAGCACCGAGGACCGATCGGACCCGATCAAATTCAGTCACGGTGAGTGACAGTGGAGCGTCGCCGTACGCCCGGCGGCGGCCCAGCGCGCCGCGCCTTCGACGACGCGCTCGACTGCGTCAGTGAGCGCGAGCAGTTCGGGCGCCCGTCGGCTCCTCGCCGCCCGCCACAGGGACCGTCACGTCGATGCTGCCTGCATCGCGGCCGATGACCGACCGATGCGGAGTTAGGATCGCCGAAGTCTCGCCCGCAGGGTCTTGCGACCACTGGTCTTGGCCTCGCCCTGGCTGTCGCTTGGGTGGGCGAACGCCTCGCCGTCGCCCTGGCGCAGGTCGACGCGGCCTGCCGGGTGGGAGAACAGGGCACCGCCGGCGCTCATCGTGACCTGGACCGTGTACGTGCCTGCCGGGAGTGCGGAGAGGTCGACGCCCTTCCCGTCCGGTGAGGTGAAGAACCCGTATCCGTACGAGCCGAAGTCGCCCGACCTCACATGCGGGCGGACCTGCTCGGTCATCTGCAGGGGCTTGAGGTCGAAGGTATGAGCGGTGTCCTGGCCATGCAGTGTCAGGTAGTAGGCGGCGTGGTTCTTGTGGTCCGCGTTGCGACCGGGGAGGTAGAAGACGCCGTACACGCGTAGCTTCTGACCATCCATCAGGAAGCGTCGCACCGAGAACACGGTGCCGCCGGGACCGCCGTCCGCGAGGCTGCGTTTGATCAGCCGGACGCCTTTCTGGTCGCCTTTGAGTACGACTTCGAAGCCATGGGAGGCGCTTCGGCGATCGATCGGCTTGTACGTGACGAGGGGAACCCTTCGGTCAATGGCCTCGTTCCTGCTCATCACCCGGGCGAACACGTCATACGCGCCTTCGGGCAAAGAATCCGACAATTCCCGCACATCGCATGCGAACCCGCCATCCTCGTACGCGGCGAAGTGCGTATCGAAGTACTTGAGATAGAGCTGGTCCGCCGGCACGCTGTCCGCATCGGCCACCCAGGCTTTGCTTTCCCGCACAAGAACGAGCTGCTTGGTCTCCCGCGATCCGCTGTTCCCGGATTCCTGCGTGGCAGCGGCCACGCCGGGTATGAAGGCATGCCCCGTCAATCTGGCCTGCTGGTGCGTAAGGGTGGCGCCGGTCAGGACAGCCAGCGCGGTGTCCCGCGTCCGGAGATCCGCCAGATACGTGGCCGCGGCGTGCTCGTCCACGTCGTTGGAGCCGATCTGGACATCGCCCCATCTCGGAACGGTGCCTTCGGTCAGCGCGTAGATGATGCTCAGAATGACGGACAGGCCCTGTCGCGTCACCTCTGCATGCTTGACCAGAGCGGGGGACTCCACCATGAACAAGTTGAAGTTGGAGTATTTCCGCAAAGCCGTGAGGAAGTGGACTACTTCCTCCTCGTACTGGTAGTCCCGGCTGGACGAGACAAGGTAGACGTTGCGGTCACGGTCCTCGTCCTCGGCCAGCAGCGTCGGCAGCACGGCGTCGAGCGTGTCCACATTCTCCTGAGGCTCCCCCTCGCCGAGAACGTACGCGCCGAGGACTCCGTGTCCCTGCGAGTAGCTGCCGATGAAGTACTGCGGGGTGGAGGCGACGATGTTCCGATAGCCATACTTCAGGCCGTAGAATATCGCTGCACTGCCTCCCTTGGACGATCCTGCGAGAACCACCTCGTCACGCGACAGGCCCAGCTTCTCTGTATAGGCGCAGATCAGCTCCTCGACCGCTTCGGAGACGGAAAAGTCCATATCCCGGCAGACGTAATAGGACGTTCCCCCGTCGAACCGATCCCGAATGCGCAGGACGTTGCACTGGACGCCCGACAGGGCGTTTCCGAATCCGTACTTCGAACCTACGGAGGAGAAAACGACGAGAAGGTTTCCATGGTCGCCCGCGGCGGGCGTGAACTCGTACTCGATCTCCCAGTTACCCCACTTCTCGACACGTATCTCGGGGTTTCGGGTCGTCACCGTCCTGTAGTTTTCCGACGTGCGGGGCAGAGTGTCCGCAGGCTGTGGATTCGCCGGGCGGACGTGGTTGGATTCCATGACTTGCTGGCCCCTTGTTCTGTCAGAGTTCTGCCGTTGAGGCTGCGGCTGCCCCGCGGGAACTCCTCCGACGTCGTGGGAACCAGGCGTTTCAGGAGAACAGCAGCCGAGGTGAGGTTACTGCACACAAGTCGCCGCGCCGCGTCTGCCGGCGAACGTTCCTGCTTCAGCCGAGAGACGTTCCAGCATCCGTCCCATCTCACCCAGCTCGTCTCAGACCCGCGTCACCGATCACCAGCGAGATCGAGATCATCCCTATTCGTCCCGGTCACACCCTCAACGGGCCGGGGACGACGCCACGGGTACGCGGTCGCAGGGGAGACTGCCCGCCACCACGGCTCCACCGGCAGATCCCCCGCCGGCTCGAACGGCTCACCGGGCCGCGGGAACGCCACCGCCTGACGGGCCTCCTCGGCCGCGGCCAGCGTCCACTCCCCCGGCTCCGCCCACGCGTGCGGCGCCAGGTTGAAGGTGCCCCCAGTGGATCGGCAGCAGGGCACCGCCCGGTCGGCCGCCCTGCAGGTCGAGGTGTGCGCGTACGCCCTCCTCGGGCGTCATGTGGATGTCCGGCCAGAAGTCGTTCTTGATTCTCTCAGTCCACAGCGGCTCAACAGCGTCTCGCTGCCAGCCGAGCGTGGCCAGCACTACCACGTCACCCACCCGGCGTCGGTCGGGTAGAGCGTGCAGTCCCCTCGGCGCAGCAGGACGGTCACGTTCGGACTCTGAGGCTGGATCTATCGCAGACAGGCCGTGCGCAGCGGCCTGGCGGCGGCGCTCCTGGCGCCTCCGTCGCCCATGACGGGGCCGTCGCCTCGCCGGCGTTCTCCCCCGGCTCCTCGGTACTCGCCAGTCGCGACGAAGGAGCGGGTCACCCTGTACGCCTAGGAGTTCACTTTCGGGTCACTTGAAGGCGGTTCGATCTCAGGGCCTGCCGAGTGAGAGGAGGTTCGTGACGACCCTTTCCAGGTGCCGTCAGCTGCCCACTTCCGCAGCCTGTTGCGGACGCCGTTCGCAGGCGAAGAGCACCTCCGCATGGCCAGCGCACACATGTAGCTTAGAAGTCGAATCGGCCGCGTAACGCAGCACGATCCGAATGACACTGGAAGACTCATCCGCGCAGGTGAGGGACTGGAACAGCCGCATCGATGCAGATTAGCCTCGATCTTGCGTGACGGGTCGCCGACGGAGTCGGTGGCCCGTTTTCGTGCCGTGAGCTGAGGTTGTGCAGGCTGAGGGCCCGAGTGTCGTCTC
>NZ_JAGMUO010000049.1 GCF_019049325.1 Streptomyces sp. AC512_CC834
CTGATAGAGTCGGAAACGCAAGACAGCAGGATAGCAGGACCGAAGGGAAGCGCCCGGAGGAAAGCCTGAGAGAGTCTCTCGGGTGAGTACAAAGGAAGCGTCCGTTCCTTGAGAACTCAACAGCGTGCCAAAAGTCAACGCCAGATATGTTGATACCCCGACCTGATCGGTCTGTCTGATCGGGTTGAGGTTCCTTTGAAGTAACACAACAGCGAGGACGCTGTGAACGGTCGGATTATTCCTCCGACTGTTCCGCTCCCGTGAAGTTGAAA
>NZ_JAGMUO010000050.1 GCF_019049325.1 Streptomyces sp. AC512_CC834
AAGAACCGCACCAACAACCACCAGCGGGCCGTAGAGCGCGTCGCGGCCCTGCACGGCAGAGTGCGGCGTCAGCGCCTCGACCACGCACACAAGACCGCGCACGCCCTGGTCACCGAGCATGACTTCATCGCGCACGAAGACCTCAAGATCCGCAACATGAGCAAGACCGTCACGCCGAAGCCCGACCCCGACAAGCCGTGCGCGTTCCTGCCCAACGGGGCCGCCGCCAAGACAGGTCTGAACCGTTCGATCGCCGACGCCGGTTGGGGGGTGTTCCTGACGATCCTGCACGCCAAGGCTGAAAGCGCCGGACGAGACGTGACCGCCGTGGACCCCCGCAACACCTCCCGGACCTGCCCCGAATGCGGGCACGTCGCAGCGGAGAACCGGCCCACACAGGAGAAGTTCCACTGCATCTCGTGCGGCCACACAGCGCACGCCGACGTCGTGGGAGCAACCAACGTTCTACGGGCCGGGCTGGTCCGTCGCGTCGCCAACCCGGCTTAGCGAGAAGCCACCCCGTTTACGGGGTGGAGGAGTCACGGAGCACGGGGTACTGGGGCGGCGCTGGGCCTACGACGGCTGCCACGACCCGGTGCTGGTCGCCGCGTTCCTCGCTCTCGTGGAGGGCCGAGTCGAGGCGCAGGACCAGAACATCAGCGACACCCCCGACCGGGACGTCACCCGCTCCTGCACCGATGACGGTTCGATCCCCGCCGCCTCTGCCGCCTCCGCCGCCTCTGCCGCCTCCGCCGCCTCTGCCGCCTCCGCCGCCTCTGCCGCCTCTGCGGCGTCACCCGCCGACGCCGCTGTCTCCGACGACGGGGAGGGCACCGCGCTGGCCTTCCCGCACGGCGTGGTTCTCCGACTGAACAGGACCCTGCGGGCCTCACCGGACGGCCCGACGCCCCTCCCGCAGGGAGCGATCGGCCAGGTCTCCGGCTCATGGCGGGGGCCGGGCAGCACCCCGGCCCGGGGCCTGTTCGCCGCTCTGTATCCGGGCACCCGCCCCGCTCCCTCCGGCAGGACCGCCCCCGGGTCGGACACCGGCGTCTGAGCGCCCCCGGCGTCACCGTTTCGGGGAGGCATCCCGGACGGCGACGACGTCCCGTCGGAGGACCTCGTCTCCGGCCACATGACGGCCAATCCGGAGACCATCAGGGAAGCCGCACTCCGTTGCGCTCGCGTGCAGGAAGACGCTCACGCATCATGAACCCGCCCACCGGATTCCCCAGTCCGCCGTGATCGTCGGGCTACTGCGCCGCCGACCCCCGGGCCAGCAGCCGCTCCGCCAGGAGCAGGGCGCCGACCAGGATCATCGCCGCGCCCGAGAAGCGGGACACCGCCGTGGCGACGGCCGGGCGGGCGCTCAGGATCCGGCGTGCGGTGGTGCCGACCCCCGTGTAGACCACGGCGCAGTTGGCCGTGTGCACCAGGCCCAGCGCGACGATCTGCGCGGCGAAGGGCCAGTCGGCGTCCCGGGCGGTGAACTGCGGCAGGAGGGCGAGGAACAGCAGCAGTGCCTTGGGATTGAGGCCGCTGATGCCCGCCCCTCTGGCCGCACGGCCCACCCATGAGCCGGCGCCGGCGCCCTCTTCGCCACCCTCGACCCGGGGCGCCGCCGGGCGGGCCAGGGTCGTGGCGCCGAGCCAGATCAGGTACGCCGCTCCGGCGGCCGTCAGCGCGGTCAGCACCGTCGGCGAACCGGCGATCGCGGTGGCCAGGCCCGCGGCGACGACGGCGGTCAGCAGAACGTATCCGCTCAGCAGCCCGCCGACCGCGGGCAGGACCGACCGATGGCGCAGCCCCGCCGTGATCGCGTAGGCCCAGTCCGCTCCCGGGACGAGCACCAACAGGAAGGACACCGTCCAGAACGCCGCGATGCCGGCCATCTCCACGTCTTCACACCTCACACTTGCCAGGGCCTCCAGGGCAGATTAGGAAAGATTGCGCGAAAGGTGCTTGCGATTGTTCCCCAGTACCGTCGCTCTCGTGGAAGAATCTTTTCCATGGACGAAGTGGACCGGCAGATTCTTGCGGAGCTGCAACAGGACGGTCGGCTGACCCTGACCGAACTCGCCGAGCGGGTCCGCCTCAGCGTCTCCCCCTGCCACCGGCGCCTGCGCGCCCTGGAACGCTCCGGGGCGATCACCGGCTACCACGCGTCACTGAACGCGCCCGCGCTCGGCCTGGGCTTCGAGGCACTGGTCTTCGTCACCATGCGCTACGAGGACCGCCAGACCGTCGCCGCCTTCGAACAGGCCGTCGCCGAAAACCCCCATGTCGTGCAGGCCCAGCGGCTGTTCGGCGACCCCGACTACCTCCTGCGCGTCGTCACTCGCGACCTGGAGGCGTACCGGCGCCTCTACGACGAACGCCTCGCCTCCCTCCCCGGCGTCCAGCGCCTCAGCTCCACCCTCGTCATGGCGAACCTCGTCGACATCCGCCCCCTGCCCCTGTGACATCCGGCATCCGGCCGCGCCCCGTATAGGCACTGCCTATGCGGGGCATCGATTTTTGGTCGTGGACCTCCTCGACTGTGACCCGCTTCACTGACCTCGGCGATGGCGCGACGACCGCTCGGGACCCGGTGTCGACGGGTTCTGCTCGTGCCTGGATGGAGGTTGCAATGACGCATGCCCCGAAGGAAGCCGCAGGCGACGCCGTGGTGCGCAAGAAGCCCTGGTACCGACAGCTCTACGTGCAGGTGCTGGTCGCGATCGTGATCGGGATCGTGCTCGGATGGCGGTGGCCGGATCTCGCCACCTCGATGGAGCCGATCGGAACCACCTTCATCACCGCGATGAAGATGCTCATCGGCCCGATCGTCTTCCTGACCATCATCGGGGGCGTCACCGGAGTCGCCGACCTGAAGCAGGTGGGCCGGACCGGCGTCAAGGCGCTGGCCTACTTCCAGGTGGGCACCATCGTGGCCATGATGGCGGGCCTCGTCGCGATCAACCTGTTCCGGCTCGGCGACGGAGTGCACGCCGACGCCTCGCGGATCGAGGTCTCGGGGGAGGCCGGTTCCTACGTCGAGACGGGTGAGCACCAGCACTGGTGGGAGTTCCTGACGCACATCGTGCCGGACAGTGTCTTCGGGGCGTTCGTCGAGGGCGACATCCTTCAGGTGATCTTCCTGGCGGTGATCTTCGGCATCGCGCTGAGGGCGGTGGGCCAGGTCGGCGAGCCGATCATCGCCGGGGTGAACCGCCTGACCGAGGTGGTCTTCAAGGTCCTGTCGTTCGTGATGAAGGTGGCCCCGCTGGGCGCCTTCGGAGCCATGGCGTACGCCATCGGGAAGTTCGGCCTGTCGACGCTGACGAGCCTGGGCTCGCTGATCCTGCTCTTCTACGTCACCTCCCTCTTCTTCGTCCTGGTGGTGCTGGGCACGGTGCTCGCGGCCTGTGTGCGGCTGAACATCTTCCAGCTCCTGCGCTACTTCAAGGAGGAGCTTCTCCTGGTCCTCGGCACGTCCACAGCCGAGCCGGCCCTGCCGGGGCTGATGCGCAAGCTGGAGTTCATGGGCGCCGAGAAGTCCACCGTCCGCCTGGTCGTGCCGACCGGCTACAGCTTCAACCTCGACGGCGCCGCGATCTACCTCTCCCTGGCCACCCTCTACATCGCCCAGGCCACCGACACCTCGCTCTCCGTCGGCCAGCAGCTCGGTCTGCTCGCGGTGATGCTGCTGACTTCCAAGGGCGCGGCCGGTGTCGCCGGCGGCGGCTTCATCGCGTTGACCGCGACCCTGTCGACCGTCGGCCACGTACCGGCCGCCGGCATCATGCTGGTCTTCGGCATCGACAAGTTCATGTCGGAGTGCCGCGCCCTGGTCAACTTCTGCGGCAACGCGGTCGCCACCCTGTTCGTCGCCCGCTGGGAGAACGGCCTCGACCTGGAGCGGGCCCGCCGGGTGCTGTCCGGTGATCTGCGCGAAGGGCGCGAAGGGGAGGCCGTCGCGCAGGACGCCGCTGTTCAGGGCGCCGGGAAGCCGGCCGTCACCGGGGCCGACGTGCCCGCCGCGCGGCCGGCCGAGGGCGACGGGGCGGTGCCGGTCAACCGATAGGGTCCCCCTGTCGCCCGAGGTTCGTGGCACGGGGAGGCACGGGGAGGCACGGTGGACGCCCGGCAGCTTGAGTACTTCCTCGCCATCGTGGAGCACGGCGGATTCAGCAAGGCGGCTGCCGTACTCCACGTGGCGCAGCCCTCGCTGTCGCAGGCGATGGCCAACCTGGAAGCCGACCTGGGTGTCTCGCTCTTCCACCGGATGGGCCGCGGCGTGGTGCTCAGCGAAGCCGGACGGGAACTGCTCGAACCGAGCCGGCGCGTCCTGCGCGACCTGATCGCCGTACGGGACCGGGCGGCGTCGCTGTCCGGGCTGCACGGGGGCACGGTCGAGGTGGCGGCCATGCCCTCGCCCGGCATCGAGCCGCTGACCGGCCTGATCCACCGCTTCACCGAACTGCACCCGTCCGTCACCGTCAGCAGCCGGGCCGCGTTCACCCCCGAGGGGGTCGTGGACCTTGTCCGAAGCGGCGCCTGCGAGCTGGGGCTGCTCGGCGCGGAGCGGCCCTTCGCCGCCTCCGGGATCGATGTCCTGCCCGTCGAGGAGCAGCCGTTCGTCGTGGTCGCGGGACCGGGAGCGGGCCTCGAGGACGGGGCGACGCTGCGGCCGGAGGACCTCGGCGGACGCAAACTGATCGCCTCCCGGGGCGGGAGCCTGATGCGCACGATCGTGGACGACGTCATGGCGCACACCGAGGGCACGGACATCGTCGCGGTCGTCGACCACCGCACGTCCGTCCTGCCACTCGTCCTGACCGGCGTCGGCATGGCCGTCCTGCCCGCCTCCTGGACCCGGCTGGCCCGACGTTGCGGTGCCGCCGTGGCGTCCATCGAGCCGACCGCGCACCTTCACGTCGCCATGATCAGCCTGCCGGCCCACCTGACGCCCGGCGCCCGCGCCTTCCTGGACCTGACGCGCTCGTACGCCAGACAGCGGGCCGCTCACGGCGGCTGAACCCATCGGCTCAACCCATCGGATGAACCCATCGGCCGCGCCTATGGGTCGTATCGGAAGCAGGTCTTGGACGGGTGGGCGCCCGCTGGGTTGACTCAAGTCGTCGCAGCAGACGTCAACTTCCCCGGCCCACCGGAGGCTCCTCATGACCGCACCCCGCACCTTCCGCATCGCCGCCATCCCCGCAGACGGTGTCGGCGCCGAGGTCGTCGCCGTGGGCCGCGCCGTACTGGACGCGCTCGCCGCCGACTCGGGCGGGGCCTTCGCCTTCGACTGGCGGGAGTTCCCCTGGGGCTGCGAGTTCTACGAGCGGACCGGGAAGATGATGGACGACGACGGGCTGGAGCGGCTGAAGGACTTCGACGCCCTCTACTTCGGGGCCGTCGGCTGGCCGACCGTCCCCGACCACATCAGCCTGTGGGGCCTCAGGCTGAAGATCTGCCAGAGCTTCGACCAGTGGGCCAACGTCCGGCCGGTGCACTTCCTGCCCGGCGTCCAGAGCCCCCTGCGCAAGGCGGACCTCACCGAACTGGACTGGGTCGTCGTCCGGGAGAACAGCGAGGGCGAGTACGCGGGCCTGGGCGGCCGCAATCTCTCCGGCCGGGGGCAGGGCGGCGAAGTCGCCGTCCAGTCCGCGCTGTTCACCGAGGTGGGCTGCGAACGGATCATGCGCTTCGCCTTCGACCTGGCCCGCACCCGCACCCGGCGCAAGGTCTCCTCCGTCACCAAGAGCAACGCGCAGCAGTACGGCATGGTCCTGTGGGACGACGTGTTCAAGCGCGTCGCCGCCGACTACCCGGACGTGGAGACCGAGAGCGTCCTGGTCGACGCCATGTCCGCCAAGTTCGTCCTGCACCCCGAGGACCTGTCGGTCGTCGTCGCCTCCAACCTCAACGCCGACATCCTCTCCGACCTCGGCAGCGCCCTGGCCGGCAGCCTCGGCCTGGCCGCGAGCGCCAACCTCAACCCCGAGCGCCGCTTCCCCAGCATGTTCGAGCCGGTCCACGGGTCGGCCCCGGACATCGCGGGGCAGGGGCTCGCCAACCCGATCGGCGCGGTGGGCAGCGCGGCTCTGATGCTGGAGCACTTCGGACTCCCCGCGGAGGCGGCCCGCCTGAACGGGGCGATCCGCGCCACCACGGCGGCCGGTGTCCTCACCCGTGACGTCGGCGGCACCGCCTCCACCGAGGACGTCACCAAGGCCCTCATCGACGCCCTCGCCACCTGACCCGGGACACCGTCCCCGCAGCACACCGGACCGTCCCGGTCCACACCCTCACGTCGCGCCGGGGGGCCGGGACGGGGCCGCCCACACGACAGGGCGGCCCTCCCGTGCCGGGTCCGCGAGCGCCGACCGCTCCGGCCCCGGCACGGGTGCGGAAACGCGCCGAGCCGGCCGGACGGTCGGCGTCACCGTTTCGGGGAGGCCTCCCGGGACGGCGTGTCCTGGGGTGCCCGGTCCGGCAGCATCGGGTAGCTCCCCGTGTTCGTCGGGGCGTGTTCGGGGAGCCACAGGACGGCGACCGCGCCCTCGGCCGGTATGTGGGCGGGGGCGCCGGCCGGGCGTACGTTGCGGAAGGTGAGCCGGGCGCCCAGGACGCGGGCCTGGCCGGCGGCGATGGTGAGGCCGAGGCCGTGTCCGCGCCCGGCCCGGTCCGTGCTGCCGGTGCGGAACCGGCTCGGCCCCTCCGCCAGCAGGTCCTCGGGGAAGCCCGGCCCGTGGTCGCGAACCCGGATCACCCGGCCCTCGACGCCGACCTGGACCGGCGAGCGGCCGTGCCGGGCGGCGTTGGCGAGCAGGTTGAACAGCACGCGCTCCAGGCGGCGCGGGTCGGTGGTGACCTCCGACTCGTGGATCACCCGGACCTCGACGGCCGGGTCCCTGGCCGCCACCCGCCGGGTCACGAAGTCGCCCAGCATGATGTCCTGAAGCTCGGCCCGCTCCGAGGCCCCGTCGAGCCGGGCCACCTCCAGGACGTCCTCGACGAGCGTGCGCATCGCCTTCGCCCGGTCGAGGACCAGCTCGGTGGGCCGCCCCGGCGGCAGCAGCTCGGCGGCCGTGAGCAGGCCGGTCACCGGGGTGCGCAGCTCGTGCGCGATGTCCGCGGTGACCCGGCGCTCGGCCTCGATGCGCTGCTGCAACGCGTCCGCCATCGCGTCCACGGCACGCGCGACGTCGTCCGTCTCGTCCCGGACCACACCGCCGATGGCGTCCCGCACCCGGACGTCCGGCTCACCGCCCGCGACCCGGTTCGCGGCGGTGGCGGCCTTGCGCAACCGGCGCGACAACTGACCGCCGATGAGCACGCCGAGCGCGCTGCCCCCGAGGACGACCGCGATGGAACCGATGATCAGAGCCTGGTCGAGATCCTTGAGGATGCCCGCGCTGCGGTCGGTGAAACCGGAGTGCAGGGACATCACATGCCCGTCCTTGAGCGGCACGGCCGCCCAGATGTCCGTCACACCGTCCGGCCGCTCGGAGACGTACGTCGCCCGCCGCCCGGCCTCGACCTTGCGGCGCAGCTCCGCCGGCAACCGGGGGTCGTCGATCTTGGCGTTCGGGAAGTTCTGGCGCCCGGACAGCTCGTAGTTGCGCTGGGCGATCAGGACCCGGTCGTCCGCGAGGTCACGGGCGTTGTCCAGCATCGACACCCGGGCGGCGTTGTGCACGACCAGGCTCAGCGCGACCGCCACCAGCGCGCCGACCAGCGCGATGGCCGCGCTCAGCTTCCAGCGCAGCCCGGTGCGGATGCCGCGCGTGCGGATACCGCGTATCCCGATGTCGCGCACGTCCGTGACGCGCGTACGGACGCCCGGCCCCGTGCGGTCGCCCGGCCCCGTGCGGTCGTCCGGGCGCCCCGGAGGCGAGGCGGTCCGGCGTCGTCGGAAGAACCCCCGCATATCCCTGTGTCCTCTGCGTCCCCTGTGTCCCGCTCAGGCCTTCAACTTGTAGCCGAAACCGCGGACCGTCTCGATCCGGTCCTGGCCGATCTTGGTGCGCAGCCGCTGCACATGCACGTCGACGACGCGGGTGTCCCCGCCCCAGCCGTAGTCCCACACGCGTTCCAGGAGCTTGTCGCGCGAGAGCACGGTGCCCGGCGCGGTGGAGAACTCCAGCAGCAGCCGCATCTCGGTCGGGGTGAGCGCCACCGGCCGCCCGGCCCGGCGCACCTCCATGCCCTCGGTGTCCACCTCCAGGTCGCCGAAGGCGAGTACGCCCCCGGTGTCCGCGGCGCCCGCGCCCTCGCCCCGGTCGTCACCGGCGGCGTGACCGAAGCGGCGCAGCACCGCCCGGATCCGGGCGACCAGCACGGCCCCGTCGAACGGCTTGGTGACGTAGTCGTCGGCACCCGCCTCCAGGCCCAGGACGACGTCGATGGAGTCCGCCCGCGCCGACAGCATGATCACCGGCACGGTGGACTCGTCCCGGATGCGGCGGCACAGGCTGACGCCGTCCAGGCCGGGAACCATGACGTCGAGGAGCGCGATGTCGGGGCGGTCGGCCCGGAAGGACTCCAGGCCCGACAGCCCGTCGGGCATCGCGGTGACCGCGAAGCCGTCCCGCTCCAGGGCGAGCTGGGTGGCCTCGCGGATGACGTCGTCGTCCTCGACGAACAGGACGTGGGTCTGGTCTGCCATCCCGGTGCTCTCAGTCCTCGTTGTGTTGTCGGGTCGGGTTGGATGATCGGGTGGGTCGGGTCGGGTCGGGGCGCGGTCGTCGGACGCTGAGCGGTCACCCGCGTCCGCTTGGGCAGACGCCCGGATCGCCCACCGCGTTCATTCCCTCATTGCTATGGACGGCCCGATCGGTTCACGCTCCGGATACGTCAGCTCTCCGGCTCCGGAACCGGGGTGGGCGCGTTCCCCGCGGCGTTGCTGTAGTCGTTGTGGGTGCGGTACTCCTCGGCGAACCGTCCCGACGCCGCCCAGCGGTACGTGATCACGTTCTCGCCGGACGGACTGGACACCGGGTCGCCCTTCTCGTACACCTGCTTGGTCACCACCAGGTCGCCGCGGTCGATCTCCGCGTAGACCGGAGGCTCCTCGGCCTTGAACACATTCTGGTACGCGCCGTCCTCCTCGCGGTACACGTAACTGCCCACACCCACCGCGTCACCGCACGTCAGCACATTGACGACGACGTCCTCCGCCGAGCCCTCGGTCAGTTCCCCGTACGACACGTCGATGGGGTACTCGTCGGCGACGCACGGCTTCAGCTCGCGCTTGACCTCCGCGGAGACCTTGGGGTCGGACTTGACGAGCCGCACCGCGTCCACGCGGTCGGGGACCTTCGAGGGGGACGCCTTCGCCGCGGGCGAGGAGGTGGCCGCGCCGCCCACCGCGTCCGCGTGGGCCGGGCCCTCGTCGCGGGCACCGGTGCCGCCGGTCCCGCAGCCGGAGAGGGAAACGCCGAGGGCGACGAACACGGCCACCGCCGCACTCGCCGCCTGCGTGGTTCTCCGGGTCTCCCCGGACCTCTCCCGGTCCTCCCCGGACTTCTCCCGGGTCTCCCCGGGGGTCCGGCCGTCGGTCAGGCCGCGCAACGCTCCCGCTCCTCACGCTCCAGCGCCCGCGCGTCCAGATCGCGGGCGACCAGCTCCTCGCGGAGCCGGGCGAGCGCCCGGTGCAGCGTGCTCTTGACCGTTCCCGCCGACATACCGAGGGCGGCGGCGGTCTCCTCCGTCGACATCTGCTCCCAGTGTCGCAGCACCACGACGCTGCGCTGCTTCGGGGCGAGCACCTTCATGACGTCCATCAGCAGGGCGCGGTCCGCGTGCTGCTCGGTGGCGTCGTCCACGCAGGGCTCGGGGAGCTGCTCGGTCGGCACCTCCTCCAGCTTCCGCGCCCGCCACCACTCGGTCCGCGTGTTGATCATCACCCGGCGCAGGTAGGCGTCCGCGAGCCGCTTGTCCTCGATCGTCGACCAACGGCGGTACGTCCGTGCCAGCGCGGTCTGCAGCAGGTCCTGGGCGTCGACGGGGTCCGGGACCAGGCGCCGGGCACTGCGGAGCAGCGCGTCCTGCCGGGTACGGACGTACTCCTCGAACTCGAGCACCTCGCCCATGTCAACCGCCTTCCGATCCCCGTACTCCGGCGGCGTGGTCACCGCCGCCCCACTGCTTGTGGTCTGTAGTCGTGCTGTGCCCAAGGGGCATGCAAACGAAGGTAGGGAAGCGTTGTCACGGCGCTGTGCGAAGCAGCCTGCGGCAATCCCTCGGCTGTCCGTCGGTTGTGTAACGGAAGGAGGATCCGGGTAAATCGGCAGGCCGCTTGATGCTGACATCAGGCGATGTGCCCGACTTGCGAGTCGTCACAGAAGTATCTTCCGCCCCTGTGCTCTGCTCCGGCCGTACGTCAGCTCAGCTCAGCGCAGCTCAGCTCAGCTCAGCTCAGCTCAGGGGCAGCCGGTACAGCCCGTCCGCCAGCGGCTCCACCAGACCGTCGGCCACCAGGCCGTCCAGGGCGCGGGCGCGCTGGACCGGCTCCTGCCACACCTGGTCCAGGGCCCCCTGGGGCACCGGTCCGGTCGCCTCGCGCAGCACCGCGAGCAGCCGCCCGCGCACCTGCCGGTCGGTGCCCGCGTACGTCTGACCGCGCCGCGGCGGCCCGTCGTGCGCGGGCTTGCCGGCCAGCCGCCAGGCGCACTGGGCGGCGATCGGGCAGCGGTGGCACGACTCGTTCTTCGCCGTGCAGACCAGCGCGCCCAGCTCCATCGAGGCGGCGGCCCAGCGGGCGGCGCCCGAATCGTCCTGCGGCAGCAGCGCCCGCGCCAGCTTCCGCTCGGCGGCGGTGGTGGCGTTCGGCGGGTACTGCACACCGGTGACCGCACGGGCGAACACCCGGCGGACGTTGGTGTCCAGCACGGCGTGCCGCTGGCCGTAGGCGAACGAGGCCACCGCGGCGGCCGTGTACTCGCCGATGCCGGGCAGCGCCAGCAACTGGGCGTGGTCGGCGGGTACGTCGCCGCCGTGCCGTTCCGTTATGGCCGCGGCGGCGCCGTGCAGGCGCAGGGCGCGGCGCGGATAGCCGAGCCTGCCCCAGGCGCGGACGGCCTCGCCGGGTGCCTCCGCGGCGAGGTCGGCGGGGCGCGGCCAGCGGGCCAGCCACTGCTCGTAGACGGGCTGGACGCGGCTCACCGGTGTCTGCTGGAGCATGAACTCACTGACCATCACACCCCAGGCACCGGCCTCCGGGCGCCGCCACGGCAGGTCACGGGCGTGCTCGTCGAACCAGTCGATGACGGGGGAGTGCAGCGGCACACCGGACGCGGCCGCGGCGGGGTCGGAGGGGCCGTTGGGCGAGGGCTTCGTGGGCGCAGTCATGACCCTCCGATCCTGCCACGGGAGGACCACCACACGGGCGCATCGCCACCCGGTGGCGACGACCGGGACACCTGACGATCGGCAGGGGCGCCGCCCTGCCCGCCGCTTGTAGCGTCGCTGCCATGAAAGCCACCCGCCCGGCCGACGCCGCCGAAACCGGCGCAGACACCCTGGACGGACGGGCGACGCCGGGCGGTGACGTGGCGCCGGACGACGCCGTCCCGGGCGTACACCCCACCGCCGCTCCCGCTGCTCCCGCTGCTCCCGCCGCTCCCGCCGTCCGCCTCGCCCCCATCGGCCGAGGCGTGCTGTTGTGGGGTGTCCTCGCCCTGCCCGCGATCACCGCGGACCGGCTGGGGATGAACGAGCCGCGCGCGATGTGGCAGCAACTGGCCGGCCTGGGGGTGCTCGCCGCGGCCGTCGCGCTCGCCCGGCGGCAGCCGCTCGCCGCGTTCGCGCTGACGGCCGCCCTGAGCGTGGCCGCCGCCCCGGCCCTGTTCAGCGTCTCCTACGGCCCCGCCCTCGGCACCCTCGCCCTCCTGCTCGGCCTGCGCGCGCGGCGGCCGCACCCCGCGGTGGCCGGCTTCGTCGGCGTCGGTGTGGCCGGCACGGCACGGATCGCGCTGGCCGGAGTCGACCCGGTGCCCGAGACGCTGGTCCTGACCGGCACGCTGCTCTTCGGCTGCGTCTTCCCCTGGCTGGTCGGACGCTACTGGCGGCAGAGCCGGGCACTCGCCGAGGCCGGCTGGCTCAGGGCGGCCCGGCTGGAGGACGAGCAACGGCACGCCGAGGAACGGGCGAGGCTGCGCGAACGGGCCCGCATCGCCCAGGACATGCACGACTCCCTCGGCCACGAACTGAGCCTGCTCGCGCTGCGCGCAGCCGCCCTCCAGGTCGCCCCCGGCCTCGCCGCCGACCACCGTGCCGCCGCGGCCGACCTGCGCGCCGCCGCCGCGGACGCCACCGACCACCTGCACCGCATCATCGGCGTACTGCACGAGGACGAGGACGAGGACGGGGACGACGAACCCGTCCCGCTGGCCCCGCCGGGCGAGAGCGTCGAGGAACTCGTCGCCCGCGCCGCCGAGTCCGGTCTCCCCGTCCGCTGGGAGGCACGGGACACCGACGCGGCGGCCCCGGAACCGGGCGGCATCGCCGAACGGCTGCTGCACCGCGTCGTGCGCGAGGCGCTGACCAACGCGGCCCGGCACGCTCCGGGCGCCCCCGTCGTCGTGACGGTCGCCGGGCAGCCGCCCGGAACCACGGTCACCGTCACCAACGGACCGGCCACCGGACCCGGCTCCCACTCCTCCGGCGGCTCGGGACTGCTGGGGCTGCGCGCCGCCGTGACCTCGGTCGGCGGCGAGTTCCGGGCAGGCCCGCACGGAGAGGGCTTCCGCGTCCGGGCATACGTCCCCGTCCAGCCGAGCGCCACCCGCACCACCCGTGCCTCCCCGCCCGCCGCCCCCACGGCCCCCTTCGCCCGCGCCCGCCGCCGCGTCGCCCTCGGCCTGGGCGCCGCCGCCGGTACGGGAGTCGCCCTGGTCGGCGCGGCGTTCGGCTGGTACGCGTTCACCGAGACGCACTCGGTGCTCACCCCGAGCGCGTACGCGAAACTGCGCCCGGGCACGCCGTACGCCGAGATCGCCCCCGTCCTGCCGGACCGCGAGGCGCACGATCCGCCGACCGACCGCGCCCCCGCGCCACCGGAGGGGGCGGACTGCCACTACTACCGGGCGAGCGGCGAACTCCTCGTCTCCATCGACCACTTCCGGCTCTGCTTCGACGAGCGCGGGAAGCTGGTCACCAAGGACGTCGTCCCCGGCGTCGGCGGACCGGACCGCAAGAACGAGGAGCCCGTACGGTGATCCGGGTACTGCTGGCCGACGACGAGGCGATGGTGCGGGCCGGTGTGCGCGCCATCCTGGCGAGCGGCGGCGAGAGCGAGGTCGTCGCCGAGGCGGGCGACGGCCGCGAGGCGGTCGAACTGGCCCGCGCCCACCGCCCCGACGTGGCCCTGCTGGACATCCGCATGCCCCGCCTGGACGGACTCGCCGCCGCGCGGGAGATCGTACGGACCGCACCCGGCACCGCCGTCGCCATGCTCACCACGTTCTCCGAACAGGCCTACGTCGCCCGCGCCCTGGCCGCCGGCGCCACCGGCTTCCTGCTCAAGTCCGGTGACCCCTACGAACTGATGGCCGGTGTGCGGGCCGTCGCGGAGGGCGCCGCCTTCCTGTCCCCGAAAGTCGCCCGGTACGTCATCGAGGACCTCGGCAGGGGCGGTGGCGGTGGCCGCCTCGCCCGCGAGGAGCACGCCCGCGCGCGGGTGGCGCGGCTGAGCCCCCGGGAGCGCGAGGTACTCGGCCTCGTCGGCGCCGGCCTGTCCAACCCGGAGATCGCAGCCCGGCTGCACCTGGTCGAGGGCACCGTGAAGGCGTACGTGAGCGCGGTCCTGGACCGGCTGGAGGTACGCAACCGGGTCCAGGCCGCGATCGTGGCGTACGAGGCGGGACTGGTCGGGACGGACACCTGAGCCGCCGCCCCGAGGCGCGTCAACGGCGCCGGTGCGAGGCGACGTAGGACGACGCCGGGGGCACGGCGGAGGCGGCGGCCGGACCCGGCCCGGTCAGCCACCGCACCGCGGGCGCCGTCGACGCACGCGCCGCCTCGGCCAGCCGCGTCACCGGTCGCGTGCCCAGACGTACGGCCGCGGCGGCGACGACGGCGCCGAGCAGCAGACCCGCGGCGACGTCGTGCGGGTAGTGCACGCCGACGAAGACCCGGGAGAAGGCCATCAGGAGGGCGAGCGGAGCCGTCAGCCAGATGACCGCCCGCCGGACCAGGGCGAGGGCGAGAGCGACGGCCGAAGCGCCCGCGATCGTCGCGTGATTGCTCGGGAAGGACCAGTCGCCGGCCGGCGGGCACTCCACCAGGGAGGGCACGGCTCCGGCGACCGCCCGGCACGGACGCTCCTCCGCGAACCCGGACTTGAGCAGCTCGCTGCACACGTACGCCACAGCCGTGGCCACAGGTGCAAGGACCGCGATGGCGAACGCCCGGGTGTCACCGCGGCGAGACCGCCACCAGGCGACGACGAACAGCGCGCCGAACACCAGGATTCCCGCCTCCGTCCACACCTCCGTCGCGTGCCGCACCCATGTCGGGGTGTCCTGGGCGAAGCCGGTGATGTCGCGGTACAGCTCGTCGTCTCCGAAAGTCATGCTCACGGACGGTAGGCGGACGCCCGATACGGTCACACCCTGCGATCGACAGGTGGGTCACCCGACGATCGGCAGGGTTTCGGGACGATCCCCGGAATGATGATCCCTAAAAGTTGCGGGCCTGAACGGCGGGTGGGACGGGGGAACGCGCCGATCTCTCGTACAGTTTGCGCCGTGGGATCTCTGCGCAATCCGGTCGGGCCGCTTCCCTCCTCCATGTACTGGCGACGGAGGGTCGTACTGCTGTCTGTTTTCGCCCTGTTGGCGCTACTGGTCACGTGGATCGTGGTCTCCGGCGGCGGGGGCGGGGGCAAGGGAGGCGACGACGCTGCCAACGGCAAGAATCCGGCGCCGTCGATCACGCCGGGACCGTCCGGGTCCGGGCCTGCGATCAGTCAGGCGCCGGGTGGGCGGGACGAGTCGGGCAGCGGGGACTCCAGCGGTTCGGGCTCGGGTTCCGGCGGCGGCGAAGGCTCCGGCTCCGGCGAAGGGTCCGGCGGCGGTGAGTCCGGTGGCGAAGACGGGTCGGGCGGTGGCGGTGCCGGTGGCGGCGGCTCCGCGGGCGGTGCGGCGACCGGCGTCGGTGCGGGTGACGCCCTGCCGGGCGGATCGGCCCTGCCCAACTGCACACCGGGCGCGGTGAAGTTGAGCCTGCGCAGCGTGCGCAACAGCTACTCTCCCGGGCAGACTCCCGCCTTCGAACTGACCGCGCGGAACACCTCGGGCAGCGACTGCAAGGTCGATCTCGGCCCGAAGCACGCGGTGTTCACGATCACGCCGGCCAGCGCCGACGACGCCTACTGGTCCTCCGACGACTGCGTCGAGGGCTCGGGCAGCCTCAAGTACCGGGTGGCCGCCGGCAGCGGCATCGCCTACACCGTGAAGTGGGACCGCAAGCCGAGCGTCCCCGAGTGCGGGACGCCTCCGGCGGGGTCGGCCAAGGCGGGGACGTACCTGGTGGAGGCCAAGGCGGCCGGCTTCGAGAAGGTACGGACGTCGTTCGTGCTCAAGAGCGACTGACAAGGCGCGACCGTCCCGACCGCGCCCACTCGACCGTAGCGCAGAGACGCAGCGCTGAGCCGTAGCAGTCAGCCGCAGCGCTGAGCCGGAGTGCTGAGCCGTGACCCAGAGCCGTAGCAGTCAGCCGTGGCGCTGAGCCGCAGCGCTGAGCCGGAGTGCTGAGCCGTGACCCAGAGCCGTAGCAGTCAGCCCTGGCGCTCAGCCACAACGCTCAGACGTAGCGCTCCAGGATCGACGACTCCGCCAGCCGCGACAGCCCCTCCCGCACGCTGCGCGCCCGCGCCTCGCCTACGCCGTCCACCGTCTGGAGGTCGTCGACACTGGCGGCGAGCAGCTTCTGCAGACCGCCGAAGTGCTCCACCAGCCGGTCGATGATCGCGCCCGGCAGCCGCGGCACCTTCGCCAGCAGCCGGAACCCGCGCGGCGACACGGCCGAGTCCAGCGCCTCGGGCGACCCGGTGTAGCCCAAGGCCCGCGCCACCGTTGACAGCTCCAGCAACTCGGCGTGGCTGAGCTTGTCCAGCTCGGCGAGCGCCTCGTCGACCGTGCGGGAGCGCTTCGCGGTCGGCTCGGGCACGTAGTCCCGTACGACCAGCTCTCGCTCCGGCTCCACACCGGCGATCAGCTCGTCCAACTGAAGGGCGAGCAGGCGCCCGTCCGTGCCCAGCTCCACCACGTACTCGGCGATCTCGGTCGCGATGAGGCGCACCATCTCCAGGCGCTGGGCGACCGCCGAGACGTCCCGGACGGTGACCAGGTCCTCGATCTCCAGCGCCGACAGCGTGCCGGCGACCTCGTCGAGCCGCAGCTTGTACCGCTCCAGGGTCGCCAGCGCCTGGTTGGCCCGGGACAGGATCGCCGCCGAGTCCTCCAGCACCCGCCGCTGGCCGTCGACGTACAACGCGATCAGCCGCATCGACTGCGAGACGGACACGACGGGGAAGCCGACCTGCTTGCTGACCCGGTCCGCCGTACGGTGCCGGGTGCCGGTCTCTTCCGTGGGGATCGTCGGGTCCGGAAGAAGCTGCACCCCCGCCCGGAGGATCTTGGAGAGATCCGAGGACAGCACGATGCCGCCGTCCAGCTTGCACAGCTCGCGCAGCCGGGTCGCGGTGAACTCCACGTCCAGCACGAAGCCGCCCGTGCACATCGACTCGACGGTCTTGTCCGAGCCGAGCACCATGAGGCCGCCGGTGTTGCCGCGAAGGACCCGCTCGAGGCCGTCCCGCAGTGATGTGCCGGGTGCCACGGCGCTCAGCGAGGCGCGCATCAGGCCATCGGCACCGGCACTCCCACCGGACTTTCCGGGAGCTGCTGCCCGGTCGTTGGCTGCCACTGCACTCCTCCGGTCGCAGGTTTTTCAGGCGCTCCCGTATCGCACACTCGGTCGTACGGACGGGCGAGACCAGGGCAAAGTCTACCGGCGGTCCTCGTCCTCCCGTGGGGCGTCTCGCCGACGCGAGCGCGGAAGCACCCGCAGGGCGTCCCCTATGTCCGCGACCTCCAGGACCTTCATGCCGTCAGGGACCCGGCCCGGATCGGCCGGTACCAGGGCGTGCGTGAAGCCCAGACGGTGCGCTTCCGAGAGCCTGCGCTGCACGCCCGTGACCCGTCTCACCTCGCCGGCAAGGCCGACCTCGCCGATCGCGACGAGGTTCTTGGGCAGCGGAGTGTCGCTCGCCGCACTCGCCAGAGCGAGCGCGACGGCGAGGTCGGCGGCGGGCTCGGACAGCTTCACCCCGCCGACCGTCGCGCTGTAGATGTCCCTCTTGCCCAGCGCGCTGATCCGTCCGCGCTGCTCCAGCACGGCCAGCATCATGGACACCCGGGACGTCTCCAGACCGGAGGTGGTGCGCCGCGGGGACGGAATCTGGGAGTCGACGGTCAGCGCCTGCACCTCCGCCACGAGCGGCCGGCGGCCTTCCAGGGTGACGGTCAGACAGGTACCGGGCACGGGTTCGGCACGCCGGGTGAGGAACAGCCCACTGGGGTCGGTCAGGCCCGTGATGCCCTCGTCGTGCAGCTCGAAGCAGCCGACCTCGTCCGTCGTCCCGTACCGGTTCTTGACGCCCCGCACCAGCCTCAGCCGCGCGTGCCGGTCGCCCTCGAAATGCAGCACGACGTCCACGAGGTGCTCCAGCAGCCGCGGACCCGCGATGGCGCCGTCCTTCGTGACATGGCCCACCAGCAGCGTGGACATGCCCCGGTCCTTGGAGGCGCGGATCAGCGCGCCCGCCACCTCCCGCACCTGTGCCATGCCGCCGGGCGCGCCGTCGATCTCGGGCGAGGCCACGGTCTGCACGGAGTCGAGGATCAGCAGCGACGGCTTCACGGCGTCCAGATGCCCCAGCACCGCCGCGAGGTCGGTCTCGGCGGCGAGATACAGATGGTCGTCGATGGCGTGGATCCGGTCGGCCCGCAGCCGCACCTGGCTGGCCGACTCCTCACCGGTGACGTAGAGAGTCCGGTGCTCCTCGCTCGCGGACTTGGCCGCCACGTCCAGCAGCAGCGTGGACTTGCCGACACCGGGCTCGCCCGCGACGAGCGCCACGGCGCCGGGCACAAGACCGCCGCCGAGCACCCGGTCCAGCTCGGGCACCCCGGTGGAGCGGGCGGTCGCCTGCCGCCCGTCGACCTGCCCGATGGGCAGCGCGGAGGTGGTCACCCGCCCCGGCGTGGTCGTACGCACCGCGGGCGCGCCGTACTCCTCGACCGTGCCCCAGGCCTGGCATTCGGGGCAGCGGCCGAGCCACTTGGCCGTCTGCCAGCCGCACTCGGTGCAGCGGTAGGACGGCCGTTCCTTGGTGGACTTCGTACGGGCAGCCATGCACGAACCGTAACCGCCCGCACCGACAGCGAGCCCCTGGCACGGTCCCTCATGGGTTCCTTGCGGACCCCTCGCGTGCCCCTCGCGAGCCCCTCACACAGGCCGCCGGAGGCTCCGCAGGCACCCCGAACGGACGACCGCCACCCCGAACCGGCCACGGAACAAGAGCTTCCTGTCCCCTTATGAGGGATCGTTTCACCCGTACGGATTAAAAGTGCCCAACGCGCCAGTTCGCGCCACCCATAGCCCCCTACGGTCGCCGAGTGATGAGGAGCAGTCCGGAGACCACGACCCGCACGACCGGCGCACACCGGGCGCACCGGGAAGCGCGTGACCGTACCGCGGCGCGCACGCTGGCACAGCGCCCGCCCGCGCGCTACGCCGCGTACGACGCGTATCTGGACGGCCTGTTCACGTACTGCCTGTCCGTGCTCTGCGACCACGACGCCGCGACCGCCGCCCTGGGCGACGTCCTCGCGCTCGCCGAGCGCCGCGGCCACCGCGGTCCCGGATCCGTGGCCGACCGCAGGGCCTGGCTGTACGCACTGGCCCGCTGGGCCTGCCTGCGCAAGCTGGCCGAGGCCAAGCAGAAACGTCCGAGCACCCACGCGGCGGGCCGCCCCGACACCGGCGGACCACGCACCGCACCCACCGCACCCACCACCAACGACGAGGCCCAGCAGCGACACCGCCGCGAACTCGCCCTCCTCGCCTGGCCGGAGGCCGCCGGCACCACCCCCGAGCAGCGCGAGGCCCTCGAACTCGCCGTGCGCCACCACCTCGCCCCGCACGAGGTCGCCGCCGTCCTCGGCATGGACCTGGCCAACGCCCGGGAACTGCTCGCCTCCGCCGCCTGCGAAGTGGAACGCACCCGCGCCGCCCTGGCCGTCGTCGAGACCGGCACCTGCGCGGGCGTCGCCCGCCTCACCGGCGACAACCGCTACGTCCTGAGCGGCGCCCTGCGCCGCGAGCTGGTCCGGCACGTGGACGACTGCCCGCGCTGCCGCCGCACCGCCGAGCGCGCGATCCCCGGCCGCTGGCCCGGCACCAGCGTCACCCCCGCCGAGCTACCCGTCCTGGAGGCACCCCGTACCGCGCTGCACGTCGCCCTGACCCACACCCCCCGCGCGCGGGGCACCGCACCCCGCTTCGACCGGCGCGGCTTCCCGATGGACCCCAAGGACCGCGCGGCCCGCCGGGACCGCCTGCGCGCGCGTGCCGTCACCACCACCGTCGTCGCCACCGTCGTGGCGGCCCCCGTGCTCGCCCTGTGGGCGGCCTACCGCGGCACGCCGGTCGGCGAGGGCGAGGGCGGCCGCTCGGCCAGCGCCAGCGAAGCACAGGACCCCGACGGCCTGGAGGGCGAGTCGGCGGGCGGCGGCTACGGGTACGAGAACGCCGGCAACGCGAGCACCGGCCCCGGGCCCGGCACCGGCTTCGGCGAGGACGGCAAGGCCGACGTCTCCGTGGAGGTCGTCAGCGTCTCCGGCGCCGGCGAGAAGGGCGCAGGCCACCTCGAGGTGACCGCCGGCCACGACGGCGACACCACGCTGGTCACCCTCACCGCGACCGGCGACGCCCCGGTGCGCTGGTCCGCCTCCACGGGCGCGTCCTGGCTCTACCTCAGCCAGTCCTCCGGCACCCTGCGACCCGGCGAGGCGTTGACCATCAGGGTGTACGTCGACCAGCTCCGCGAACCGTCCGGCCGCTGGAGCGCACGGGTTGCCGTCTCGCCCGTCGGCGCCGCCGTCTCCATCGAGGGGTACGGCACCGCGCCCGGCCCTTCCCACCCGGGCCCGCGCCCCGGCCCGCCCGACGACACCTCGTCCCCGTCCCACCCGGACCCCGATCCCGACCCGTCCACCTCGCAGCCCCCGGACCCGACGCCCACCGACGACCCGCCGCCGACGACGTCGCCCGACCCGGACCCGACGACCACCGAGCCGTCCCCGACCGGCGGCACGGGCGGCTCGTCACCCCCACCGAGCGACACCGGCGACCCGAGCCCGTCCACCTCGTAGCACCCGGCGCGGACAAGCCCCGGCCTCGGCGCGTCCGAGGGAGGGGCTTCGGCGCGTCCGGGACAGGCCCCGGCCTCGACGCGGACGGACCGGCTTCGGCATCAGCCTCGTCCTCGTCCTCGTACGACCGCGCGGGAGGGACCGGCCCGGCCCGGCCCTCGTACGGCTGGCGCGGGACCGGCACCGGCACCTGTTCCCGGCACCGGCACCTGTTCCCGGTCCCGGTGTCAGCGAGCGGGGTCCGCCGGATGCGGTGCCAGTAGCGGTAGCTGCGAGGCAAGCCGCTCCTCGCACAGCTCGACCAGCCGGTCGTACCCCGCCTTGCCCATCAGCTCGATCAGCTCCGGCCGATACGAGACGTACACCGGGTCGCCCGCGCCGTGCGCCGACGTCGCCGAGGTGCACCACCAGTGCAGGTCGTGACCGCCCGGACCCCAGCCCCGCCGGTCGTACTCACCGATCGACACCTGGAGCACGCGCGTGTCGTCGGGCCGGTCGATCCACTCGTAGGTCCGCCGGACCGGCAGTTGCCAGCACACGTCCGGCTTGGTCTCCAGCGGTTCCCGGCCCTCCTTCAGCGCCAGGATGTGCAGCGAGCACCCGGCCCCGCCGGAGAATCCCGGCCGGTTCTGGAAGATGCACGACCCCTGGAAGGGCCGGGTCTGCCGGGAGCCCTCGTCGTCCTCGGAGACCCAGCCGTCGCGGGTGCCCTCGTCGTGGTGCTGCCAGACGTCAGGCGTGAGCCGCGCCACACTCTCGGCGACCCGCTTCTCGTCGTCCTCGTCGGAGAAATGGGCGCCCAGCGAGCAGCAGCCGTCGTCCGCGCGGCCCGCCTGGATGCCCTGGCAGCCGCTGCCGAAGATGCAGTTCCAGCGGGAGGTCAGCCATGTCAGATCGCACCGGAAGACCTGCTCGTCGTCCGCCGGATCCGGAAACTCCACCCACGCGCGCGCGAAGTCGAGACCCTTCTCGTCGCCCGCTTTACGCTTCTTGTCGCTCTTGGCCGACTTTTCGTCCTTCGCCTTTTTCGTCTTTGGCACGGCTCCAGGGTAAGTCGTCGCCCGAACCGGATGACGGCACCGCCGCACAGTCCGCTCGCAGTAGCGTTCCGTACATGAGACTCGGTGTCCTCGACGTGGGTTCGAACACGGTGCATCTGCTGGTGGTGGACGCACACCCGGGCGCGCGCCCGCTGCCCGCCCACTCGCACAAGGCGGAACTGCGCCTCGCCCAGCTCCTCGACGAGGACGGCGCGATCGGCCCCGACGGCGTCGACCGGCTCGTCGCGGTCGTCCGGGAGGCGCTCCAGGCCGCCGAGGACATGGGCGTCGAGGACCTCCTGCCGTTCGCCACCTCCGCCGTGCGCGAGGCGACCAACGCCGACGACGTCCTCGCTCGCGTGCGGGCCGAGACGGACGTCGAGCTGACGGTCCTCACCGGCGCCGAGGAGGCCCGGCTCACCTTCCTCGCCGTCCGCCGCTGGTTCGGCTGGTCCGCGGGCAAGCTGCTGGTCGTCGACATCGGCGGCGGCTCCCTGGAGATCGCCTACGGCATCGACGAGGAACCCGACGCCGCCGTGTCCCTGCCGCTCGGCGCGGGCCGGCTCACCGCCGCCCGGCTGCCCGGCGACCCGCCCCACCCGGACGACGTCAGGACACTGCGCCGCCACGTCCGTACGGAGATCGCCCGCACGGTCGGCGAGTTCAGCCGCTTCGGCGACCCCGACCACGTGGTCGCCACCTCCAAGACCTTCCGGCAACTGGCCCGCATCTCCGGCGCCGCCCGTTCCGCCGAGGGCCTCTACGTCCAGCGCGAGCTGAAGCGTGCCTCCCTGGAGGCCTGGGTGCCCCGCCTGGCCGCCATGACCAGCGCCGAGCGCGCCGAACTCCCGGGCGTCTCCGAGGACCGCGCGAGCCAGCTCCTGGCCGGCGCCCTGGTCGCCGAGGCCGCGATGGACCTCTTCCGCGTCGAGAGCCTGGAAATCTGCCCATGGGCCCTGAGAGAGGGCGTGATCCTGCGGCGCCTTGACCACATGGGCCAGGGATAGCGCCCCGGACCGCCCCCCGTATGGCAATCACCCCGTATGGCAATCACCACAACGCCGAACAGGCCCCCCGCACCCACCCGACCCCACCCCGTAACCTGACCCCCGTGGCAAAACCAAGGGACGTAGTCCGCATCCCGGACGCGAAGGTCGCCCTGTCGACGGCTTCCGTCTACCCGGAGTCGACGGCGACGGCCTTCGAGATCGCCGCGCGCCTCGGCTACGACGGCGTCGAGGTCATGGTCTGGACCGACCCGGTCAGCCAGGACATCGACGCGCTGCGCAGACTCAGCGACTACCACCGCATGCCGATACTGGCCGTGCACGCGCCCTGCCTGCTCATCACCCAGCGCGTCTGGTCCACCGACCCCTGGGTCAAGCTCCAGCGCGCCCGCGCCGCCGCCGAGAAGCTCGGCGCGTCCGCCGTCGTCGTGCACCCCCCGTTCCGCTGGCAGCGGCAGTACGCCCGGGACTTCGTCAACGGCATCTGGCGGATGGCCAACGAGACGGACGTGCGGTTCGCGGTCGAGAACATGTACCCGTGGCGCTACCGCGACCGCGAGATGCAGGCGTACGCCCCCGACTGGGACGTGACGAAGGACGACTACCGGCACTTCACGATCGACCTCAGCCACGCCGCCACCTCCCGCACCGACGCCCTCGACATGATCGACCGCATGAGCGACCGCCTCGGCCACGTCCACCTCGCCGACGGCAAGGGCTCCGCCAAGGACGAGCACCTCGTCCCCGGCCGCGGCAACCAGCCCTGCGCCGAGGTGCTGGAGCGCCTCGCGCACACCGGCTTCGACGGCCACGTCGTCGTCGAGGTCAACACCCGCCGCGCGATGTCGGGCGCCGAACGTGAAGCCGACCTCGCCGAGGCGCTGGCCTTCACCCGCCTGCACCTGGCGTCGGCGTCATCGGCGCCGGCGCCCTCCGGGACGGCGCGGACGGCGCGGACGGACCGCCGGTGAGCGACGCCGGCGGGGCCACCGGCGGGGCCGCCGGCGGGACCACCCGTCGCCGCGGCCGCGGCCGCCCGTCCCGTACGGAATCCGCGGGCACCCGCGACCACATCCTCGCCACGGCCCGCGAGGAGTTCTCCGAGCGCGGCTACGAGAAGACGTCGGTGCGCGGCATCGCCAAGGCGGCGGGGGTGGACTCGTCGCTGGTGCACCACTACTTCGGCACCAAGGAGCAGGTCTTCGCGGCGGCGATCGAAGTCGCCTTCGCGCCCGCCCTCAGAGCCCCCGAGGCGATCGGCGACGGCCCCCTCGACGAGGTCGGCGAGCGGCTCACCCGCTTCATCTTCGGCCTCTGGGAGAACCCCACCACCCGCACGCCGCTGCTGGCCATCGTCCGCTCCGCCGTGAACAACGAGACGGCCGCCGCCGTCTTCCGCCGCCTGATCGCCGCCCAGTTGCTGCGCCGCGTCGCCGCCCAGCTCGACCTGCCGGACGCGGAGCTGCGCGCCGAGCTGGCGGCGGCGCAGTTGGTGGGATGCGCGATGCTCCGGTACGTGATCAAGGTGGAGCCGCTGGCCTCGGCGGACGCGGAGCAGATCATCGCCCGCGTGGCACCGGTCGTACAGGGCCACCTCACCAGCCCCTGAGGGCGCCTATTGGCCCCTGTGGGCGTCCACAGGCGTCGTACGGCGGTGAGACCGGCATCCCGCATTCCGGACACCCTGTCCCGACCCCTGGATGACCGGCGTACGCTCGACGGCAGTCACAACTCTCCGAAGGAGCGAGCGACGATGCCCGAACTGAGGTCTCGCACAGTCACCCACGGCCGCAACATGGCGGGCGCCCGCGCCCTTATGCGTGCCTCCGGTGTACCCGGCGCGGACATCGGACGGAAGCCGATCATCGCCGTCGCCAACAGCTTCACGGAGTTCGTGCCGGGCCACACGCACCTCGCCCCGGTCGGCCGCATCGTCAGCGAGGCGGTCGTCGCCGCCGGCGGCATCCCGCGCGAGTTCAACACCATCGCCGTGGACGACGGCATCGCCATGGGCCACGGCGGCATGCTCTACTCCCTCCCTTCCCGCGACCTGATCGCGGACAGCGTGGAGTACATGGTCGAGGCCCACTGCGCCGACGCCCTGATCTGCATCTCCAACTGCGACAAGATCACCCCGGGCATGCTCAACGCGGCCCTTCGCCTGAACATCCCCACGGTCTTCGTCTCCGGCGGCCCGATGGAGTCCGGCCGGGCCACCCTGGTCGACGGCACCGTCCGCACTCTGGACCTGGTCGACGCGATGTCGGAGGCGGTCAACGACAAGATCTCCGACGAGGACATCCTCCGGATCGAGGAGAACGCCTGTCCCACCTGCGGCTCCTGCTCCGGCATGTTCACCGCCAACTCGATGAACTGCCTGACCGAGGCCATCGGCCTCTCCCTCCCCGGCAACGGCTCGGTCCTGGCCACCCACACCGCCCGCAAGGCGCTCTACGAGAACGCCGCGCACACGGTCCTCGACCTGACCCGCCGCTACTACGAGCAGGACGACGACTCGGTCCTGCCCCGCAACATCGCCACCCCGGCGGCCTTCGGGAACGCCATGGCGCTGGACATCGCGATGGGCGGCTCCACCAACACGATCCTGCACCTGCTGGCCGCCGCCCAGGAGGCGGAGGTCCCCTTCGGCCTCACCGAGATGGACGCCCTCTCGCGCCGCGTCCCCTGCCTGGCCAAGGTCGCGCCGAACGTCGCCAAGGACCGCACGTACTACATGGAGGACGTGCACCGCGCCGGCGGCATCCCCGCCCTCCTCGGCGAACTGCACCGCGCGGGCCTGCTCAACGAGGACGTGCACTCCGTGCACAGCCCGTCGCTGGCCGACTGGCTGAAGACCTGGGACGTGCGCGGCGGCTCCCCGGCGCAGGAGGCCCTCGAGCTGTGGCACGCGGCCCCGGGCTGCGTCCGTTCCGCCGAGGCCTTCTCGCAGTCCGAGCGCTGGGACTCCCTGGACGAGGACGCCGCGGGCGGCTGCATCCGCTCCGTCGAGCACGCCTACTCCAAGGACGGCGGCCTCGCGGTCCTGCGCGGCAACCTGGCGGTCGACGGCTGTGTCGTGAAGACGGCGGGCGTCGACGAGTCGATCTGGACCTTCGAGGGCCCGGCCGTCGTCTGCGAGTCGCAGGAGGAGGCCGTCGAGAAGATCCTCACCCAGCAGGTCAAGGAGGGCGACGTCGTCGTCATCCGCTACGAGGGCCCCAAGGGCGGCCCCGGCATGCAGGAGATGCTCTACCCGACCTCGTACCTGAAGGGCCGCGGCCTCGGAAAGGCATGCGCCCTGGTCACGGACGGCCGCTTCTCCGGCGGCACCTCGGGCCTGTCCATCGGCCACGCCTCGCCCGAGGCGGCGGCCGGCGGCACCATCGCCCTCGTCGAGGACGGCGACCGGGTCCGCATCGACATCCCCAACCGCTCCATCGAGCTGATGGTCGACGACGCCGAGCTGACCCGCCGCGAGCAGGCCCTGAACGGCGTGTACGCCCCCAAGAAGCGCGACCGCAAGGTCTCCGCGGCCCTGAAGGCGTACGCCGCGATGGCGACGAGCGCCGACAAGGGCGCGGTGCGCGACGTGAGCAAGCTGGGCTGAGGCCGGTCACGTCCGCCCGACGGGGGCGGTGCTACCAGGCGGCGGGGTCCCGCCCCGCCACGCCGAACACGGTCCCGTCGGGCGCCCCGGCGTAGACGTGGCCGCCCGCGAGCACCGGCTCGGGCAGCGCGGCGGGGACGCGGTCGGAGTCGGCGCCCAGCCGCGGCCGGGTCTGCCCGAGGAGCCTGCCCTCGTGGGCGTCGACGCCCAGCAGCCGTCCGTCGGGAGCGGTGACGTACACGTGCCGGCCGTCGGAGACCGGTGCCGAGCCCCGGCTCACGCCCGTCTCCAACCGCCACGCCTGCTTCCCCGCCGCCATGTCGACGGCCACCAGTGACCCGCCCGCGCCCATGAGGTACACGGCGTCCCCGTGCACCCCGGCCTCCGCCTGCGGGACCGGCAGGGGCAGCACCACCCGGCGCACGGCCCCGGTCTCCGGCGTGTAGCGGACCACCGCCTTCGCGTCCCCGTAGACCGCCCCGTCGACGACGAAGTACACGGAGCCGTCCGCCGCCCCCACCGGCGTCAGCGCCCCCGCCAGCTCCTTGCTCCACCGCACGTCCCCCGTCGCCGGGTCCACCGCGGTGACCTCGGTACGGCTCCCGTCCCCGGCCGGACTCGTCGCGTACGCCGACGCGTCCCCGGCGAAGGTCGAGAAGTACGGCACGGACTGCCCCGCGATCCGGTGCGACCACGCGGTCTCGCCCGAGGCACTGTCCACCCCGCTGACGGTGCCGTCGGCGCGGGTCAGCAGCAGCATGCCGCCGGCGCACCTCACTCCGTCGTACTGGGCCGCGTCCTGCTGCCACACGCGCGCGCCCGTGTCCGGGTCGAGTGCCTCCAGGGCACCGATCCGGTCGAGCGCGGGCTGGACGAGGCCACCGGAGAGGACGGGCGGCTCGCTCCGGGTCCCCTTCGCGACCTCGTGCCGCCACAGCGTGCCGCCGTCGGCCGGATCGAGCGCGAAGACCAGACCGGGCCGCGCACACAGCAGCTTGCCCGCCCCGTACGAGCACTGGGCCATGCCCGCGCCCTTCGCGCCGGGCACCGTCTCCCAGGCACCGAAGTCCCCCGGCGTGTCCTGCGCCGCCGTCGTCCTGTGCGCCGGTTCCGAGTCGCCGAACACCTTCACCAGGGCGAGAGAGCCGATCACGGCCAGGCAGAGCACCCCGGCGACCAGCACCGTACGTCTGCCGAGGCGTCGCGCGGGCCGCCGCTTCCCGGGCACGTCGTCCGCGCGGGGCACGGGCGCACCCGCCTCGGACCGCACGCGCGCACCCTCCTCGGACCGCACGGGCGCACCCACCCCGGGTCGCGCCGACGCACCCATCCCGGACCGCGCCGGCGCACCCGCTTCGGGCCCTTCCCCGGACTCTCCCGACGACGCGTGCTCGCGCTGTGCCGGTATGAACACCTGCGTGTCGTAGGCCGCCGCGACCGACCGCAGCTCCCGCATCAACTCGTCCGGCGTCGGCCGGTCCTCGGGCTCCTTGGCGAGACACCGCAGCACCAGCGACGCGAGCGACTCCGGTACGCCGGTCAGATCGGGCTCGTCGTGCACGACCTGGTAGGCGACGACGTACGGGCTTTCGGAGTCGAAGGGCCCGCGCCCGGTCGCGGCATGCACCAGGAGCGATCCGAGCGCGAAGACGTCCGCCGCGGGTCCCACCTCCCGGGGCCGCCGGAACTGCTCGGGCGCCATGAACGGCGGCGTCCCGATCAACTTCCCGGTCTCGGTCCGCAGTTCGCTGTCCTTCGGCCGGGAAATGCCGAAGTCGATGACTTTGGGCCCGTCCTCGGCGAGCAGTACGTTGCTCGGCTTCAGGTCCCGGTGCACGACGCCGACCCGGTGGATGTCACGCAGCGCCTCGGCGAGCCCGGCCATCAGCCGGCGCAACTGGGCCTCGTCCATCGGCCCGTTCCGCTTCACCTGCTCCGAGAGGGTCGGACCGGGGATGAACAGCGTGGCCATCCAGGGCCGCCCGGCCTCCGGATCCGCGTCGACGACCGGCGCCGTGAAGGCCCCGCTCACCCGCCGCGCCGCGGCCACCTCCTGCCGGAACCGGCTCCGGAACTCAGGGTCCTTGGCATACGTCGCGTGCACGACCTTCACCGCGACCCGCATTCCGGAGGTGCTGCGGGCCAGGTGCACGACGCCCATGCCGCCCGAGCCCAGGCAGGACTCCAGACGGTAGTGACCGGCGTACTCCGGAAGTTCCGCTTCCGCGCCCGCTCCGGCATCCCGCTGCGGCGCCATGGAACCACCCCCGTGCTGTTCGTTCGCGCGAGCGACGCTCGGAGCCTAGTCGATGGTGCGTACGGGGCAGAGGAGGCCTGCCGACCTTCGTGTGCGAGTTGCGAACTAGTGTTTTATGGCTTGTTCTTGGGGTATCAACGGCACCCCATGAAAGTCGTGGGGTTCAACGGGGGAGGATTCTCATGTCTGTCGACCAGGTCCAGGGCAACGGCGGCGACGAGCGCGAGACGACGACCGAGGCGGCGACCGAGGGAGCGGTGACCACGGCGGCCGCGGCCCGGCGTTCGTACCCGGTCGCGCCGGGCTACCGCCTGAACGTCCGCAGCGGTCCGGGCACCGGCTACTCCGTGGTGCGGGTCCTGTCCGAGGGCGCCAGGGTCGCGATCAACTGCCAGCGCCCGGGGCAGTGGGTGGCGGGCCCCTACGGCACCTCGAACGTGTGGGACAACATCGGCAGCGGCCAGTATGTCTCCGACGCGTACATCCTCACCGGCAGCGACGGCTACGTGGCTCCTCGTTGTTGACCGCTGCTGAGCGTGTAACAGGGACGTATTGGCGCTGTACCAGGGAGGTGCTGGGCGGAACGGGGTGCCGGACGGGCGGGTCTTGATGATCAGAAACGCCGGCACCCAACCGACACCGAGGAAAATACGATGCGCGTTCGCAAGCTCACCTTCGCAGCCGTGGCCGTCGTCGCGGGCCTCTCGCTCACCGCCTGCCAGAACGACGACGGCGGCACGGCAGAGAGCGCCCCCTCGGCCGCCTCCACCGCGTCCTCCTCGAACGGCGGCTCGGAATCCGCCGGTTCGGGATCCGGCGGCGCGGACGCGGACCAGGGCAGCAGCGGTACGGACTCCGCGGGCAACAGCTCCGAGGGCCAGGGCACGGCCGGCGGAACCGGCTCCGGCTCTGACGAGGACGCCACGGCCGGCAAGTGCCGTACCGACGAGCTGGAGATCACGGCGACGGACGCCACCATCGGCGGCGACACCGAGGGCACCGTCGCGGTGGACCTGAAGAACGGCGGCGGCCGGGACTGCACGCTCTCGGGCTACGCGGGTGTCGACCTGAAGACGAACTACGGAACCCAGTCCGCCGAGCGCGCGGGTGAGCAGGCCCCGCCGGTCGTCCTCAAGGACGGGGAGAACGTGACCTTCGGCATCGGCTACCCGCTCAATGACACGGGCGGCTCCGGCGTCCGCATCACGGGGCTGGTGGTGACCCCGCCGAACGAGACCAAGTCGGTCACCCTCGACTGGCCGGGCGCCGCCTCGCTGCCCGTCACGGACGGTTCAGGCACCCCGGTGCAGGTCTTCCCGATGGGAAGCGCCGGCCAGGGCGGCTGACCGCGCCGGTGGCCCGACACCCGATAGCCCGGGCCCGTCCGGGGCCCGCCGCGCCCCGGAGCCATAATCGACCCGTGAGCGCAGAGAACGGCAAGGCAGAGAACGGTAAGAACGGCATCCCGGACACCACCGCGGGCCCCCGCCCCGAACCCCTCCGGTTCTACGGCACGACCTGGGTGGACCACGACAGCGGCTACGCCGCCCGCCGGGCCGGCCTCGCCGTCGGGTCCCTCGCCGCGGCGGCCGCCGCCTGCTTCGTGCTCCGCCTCGCCTACCAGGGCCTCCAGATCGCCGACATCGGCAGCTTCGTCTCGCTGCTGATGATCGTGATGTTCGCGATCTGCAGCGCCCTGGCCTTCCGCCACACCTGGTCCGGCTTCGGCAGCCGCCCCGACCCCGACCGCCAGGCCTCCATGCGCGGCCTGCTCGCCATCGGCTTCGTCGGCTCCCTCCTCGCCTACTTCTTCCGCACCCTCACGGAGGCCCCGGGCGAAAAGCTCCACCGCGAGGAGTACGAGAAGGCCCGCACGGACTACGCGAAGCGCACCACCCGCCGCTCAGGCAACCCCTCAAAAAAGCGCCGCCACCGCTAACAGGCCCCGGCGGGCCCGTTTGGACAGTCCGTCCCGGCGACACGCCGCCGAAGTGCCGCTTCTGCCGGGACAAACAGTCCAACCCCCGACCGCTACGGAATTCGCCAACGCATCCCGGGAGAACGGGCCCCAGCCGAACCGCCCAACCGGCGCTGCACCTCACGGCCGATCGCACAGCCCGACCGGCGCCCGACCGCGCCGCCCGACCGGCGCCGCACCTCACGCCCGACCGCACCGCCCACCCGGCCGATCGCACTGCCCAACCGGTGCCGGGTCTCACGGCCGACCGGCGCCCGACCGCGCCGCCCGACCGGCGCCGCACCTCACGGCCGACCGCGCCGTCCGACCGCCCAATCGCACCGCCCGACTGGCGCCCGACCGCATCAGCCGACCGGCGCCGCGCCTCACCGGCGACCGGTGCCCGACCGGCGCTGCACCCCACGGTCGACCGCACCGGCAGACCGGCCGCCCACACCGCCCACACCGCCCACACCGGCCGACCGGCCGCCCACACCGCCGACCCATCGCGGCCCAGACGAACGCACCGCCCCGGACGGCTGTCCTCACCCCACCCCACCCCACCCCACCCCCACGCCTCACCGCTGAGC
>NZ_JAGMUO010000051.1:0-304 GCF_019049325.1 Streptomyces sp. AC512_CC834
CCTCCAACTCCGCCACCAACCCCGCCGCACCCGGAGCACCCGCCCCACGCCGACTCGTCAGCACCACATCCCGCACCCCACGCGCCACCACCAGATGCCGGGCCACCACCGCACCCAGACCACCCGTCCCACCCGTCACCAACACCGCACCACCCGACAACGAAGCGGTGGTACCGATGCCGTCGGCGTCAGCGTCGGCGGTGTCAGTGGTGGGCGGGAGGGCGCGGACCAGACGCGGGACGAACACCCGACCGTCCCGCACCGCGAGCTCCGCCTCCCCCGAAGCCACCGCACCCGCCACCAC
>NZ_JAGMUO010000051.1:319-2640 GCF_019049325.1 Streptomyces sp. AC512_CC834
CACACCAGCACCGTCACTGTCACGGTCGCTGTCGTGGTCGCTGATGCTGTCGGGAGAAGGCACCTCCCACACCACCACCGGCGGCACCACATCACCCGCCGGCCACACCTCCCCGTCCCACACCGGAACAGCCGCCACACCCTCCGGCACCACCACCGGACTCCACCCCACCCGCCACAACGACCGGCCCACCACCCCACCAGCCGACTCCAACTGCCCCACCGACACCGGCCGACCCACCACCGACCCCACCGACAGAACCGTCCGCCCCTCGGCGTCCGCCACATGCAGGCTGAGGTTGTTGTCGGAAGCCGCCCCGGTCTGGGCGATATGAACGCGTAGGCGGGTGGCGCCGGTGGCGTGCAGGGCTACCTGGTTCCAGACGAACGGCAGTACCGGTTCACCGTCGCGGTCCCCGCTCTCGTCGACCAGCGCCGCGTGCATCGCCGCATCCAGCAGTGCCGGATGCAGACCAAAACGGGACGCCTCGTCCCACGACTCCGACGGCAGCTCCACCTCCGCGAAGACATCGTCACCCCGCCGCCAGGCCGCCTTCAGCCCCTGGAACACCGGACCATAGGCATACCCCTGGCGCAGCAGCAGGTCGTACGCGTCCCCGACACCGACCGGTAGGGCACCGGCCGGCGGCCACACCGCCAGATCCTCACCCGACCGGGCCGCCGCACCGTCACCGACACTGCCCTGGGCATGCAGCAGCCAGCCGCCACCCACCTCCGTCTCCGGACGCGAGTGGACCGTGACCGTACGCGCCCCCGACCCGTCAGCCGCACCCACCGCCACCTGGATCTGCACACCACCACGCTCAGGAAGCACCAACGGCGCCTGAAGCGTCAGCTCCTCCAGCAACCCACAACCCACCTGATCAGCAGCGTGCAGAGCAAGCTCCACAAAACCGGTGCCGGGCAGCAGCACGCTGCCGAGCACGTCGTGGTCCGCGATCCAGGCGTGTGTGTCGAGGGACAGCCGGCCGGTCAGCACCACGCCGTCCGTGTCAGCCAGGCTGACTGCCGCACCGAGGAGCGGATGCCCGGCGGCGCTCAGACCGGCAGCCGAGATGTCGACGCCTTCGCCTCCATACCAGGAGTCCGCCATGTACTCGCGCGTCCCCAGCCAGTAGCGCTCGCGCTGGAAGGCGTAGGTGGGCAGGTCGACGCGTTCAGCACCGCGTCCGGCGTAGAAGGCGGTCCAGTCGACGGTGCCGCCCGAAGCGAACACCTGCCCCAGCGCCGTCACGGCCGTCACATCTTCCGCACGGTCCTTGCGCAGCACCGACGCGAACGTGACCTCATCGGCAGCCGTGTCGAGAGTCTGCCGGGCCAGACCCGTCAGGACCGGGTCCGGACCGCACTCCACAAACCGCACCACACCCTGCTGATGCAGGGCGCCGATGCCGTCGGCGAAACGGACGGCCTCACGCACATGCCGCACCCAGTACTCGGGGTCGGTGAGCTGCCCCGCCACCGCCACAGCACCCGTCACATTCGACACGACGGGCAGGGACGGCTCCGCATACGACAGCGAAGCCACCACCCCACGGAACTCCTCCAGCATCGGCTCCATCAACGGCGAATGGAACGCATGCGACACCCGCAGCCGGGACACCCGCCGCCCCAGCGTGGTGAAGTGCTCAGCGACCGTGTCGACACCGGTCTGGGTGCCGGACACCACGACGGACGTGGGGCCGTTGACGGCGGCGATCCCGACACCGTCGGACAACACCGGCAGCACCTCCGCCTCGGTGGCCTCCACCGCCAGCATCGCCCCGCCCTCGGGCAGCGCGTCCATCAGCCGGCCACGCGCCGCCACCAACGACGCCGCATCCTCCAGGGACAGCACCCCCGCCACATGCGCAGCGGTCACCTCACCAATCGAATGCCCCGCCACGAAGTCGGGACGCACACCCCAGGACTCCACCAGCCGGAACAACGCCGTCTCCACCGCAAACAACCCCGCCTGCGCAAACACCGTCCGGTTCAGCAGGTGGGCATCCTCCCCCCACACCACCTCCCGCAACGACCGCCCCAGCAGACCGTCCAACCGGCCACACACCGCATCAAACGCCGACGCGAACACCGGGAAGACGTCATACAGTTCCCGGCCCATCCCCAGCCGCTGACTCCCCTGCCCCGTGAACAGCACAGCCGTCCGGCCACCCGCACGCGCCCGCACCACCGAACCCTCATCCGCCGCCATCCCGCCCAGCGCGGTCAGCAACTCCTCACGGTCCCGGCCCACCACCACCGCACGCCGCTCCAACGCAGCCCGCGACGACACCAAAGACAACCCCACATCCACCGGCG
>NZ_JAGMUO010000051.1:2650-7117 GCF_019049325.1 Streptomyces sp. AC512_CC834
CGTGGCATCGCCGTCGACGTAGGCATGGAGACGCTCCGCCTGCGCCACCACTGCAGACACACCACGCCCCGACACCACCCACGGCACCACCGACGAACCCACCGGAACCCGCGCAGCCCCAGCCTCCGCGGGTTCCACCACCGGCGGCTCCTCCACGATCACATGCGCGTTCGTCCCACTCAGACCGAACGACGACACAGCCGCACGCCGAGGCCGCCCGTCCTCGGCCGTCGGCCACTCCCGAGCCTCCGTCAGCAGCTCCACAGCACCCGCGTCCCAGTCGACGTTCGGGGTGGGAGCGTCCACGTGCAGCGTCTTCGGCATCACGCCGTTCCGCATCGCCATGACCATCTTGATGATGCCCGCGGCACCCGCCGCAGCCTGCGTGTGGCCCATGTTCGACTTGATCGACCCCAGCCACAGCGGCTGACCCTCGGCACGGCCCTGGCCGTAGGTCGCCAGCAACGCCTGCGCCTCGATCGGGTCACCCAGCGTCGTACCCGTACCGTGCGCCTCCACCACGTCGACCTGATCGGCACCCAGCCGCGCACTCGCCAGAGCCTGACGGATCACCCGCTGCTGCGACGGACCGTTCGGGGCCGTCAGACCATTGCTCGCCCCGTCCTGGTTGATGGCACTGCCGCGCACCACGGCCAGCACCTGATGGCCATTGCGGCGTGCGTCCGACAGGCGCTCCACCAGCAGCATGCCGATGCCCTCGCCCCAGCCCGTACCGTCCGTGGAGGCCGCGAAGGACCGGCAGCGGCCGTCGGAGGCCAGGCCTCGCTGGCGGCTGAACTCGACGAAGACCTCAGGCGTGGCCATCACGGCGACGCCGCCGGCCAGGGCCAGCGAGCACTCCCCCGAGCGCAGGGCCTGGGCCGCCAGGTGCAGGGCGACCAGGGAGGACGAGCACGCCGTGTCCACCGTGACCGCCGGCCCCTCAAGACCGAAGACGTAGGAGACGCGGCCGGAGGCGATGGCGCCTGTGCTGTTGTTGGCCGCGTAGTCGTGGTACATCATTCCGGCGAACACGCCGGTGTCGCTGCCCTTGAGGGCGGCGGGGTCGATGCCGGCCCGCTCGAACGTCTCCCACGACGTCTCCAGGAGCAGCCGCTGCTGGGGGTCCATGACCAGCGCTTCGTTCGGGCTGATACCGAAGAAGTCGGGATCGAAGCGGTCCGCGTCGTGCAGGAATCCGCCTTCGCGCGTGTAAGTGGTGTTGGGCCGCTCACCGCTGGGGTCGTAGACCTGCTCGACGTCCCAGCCCCGGTTGCCGGGGAACTCCGACACGGCGTCCGCACCGTCGGCCACCAGCCGCCACAGATCCTCGGGCGACTCCACACCACCCGGGAAACGGCACGCCATGCCCACGATCACGATCGGCTCGTCGTCGTAGGCGAGTACGGGTGCCGCGGCGGCGACGACGTCCTGGGTGTCGGCAACCTGCTCCAGCAGATGACCGGCGAGGGCATCCGGGGTCGGGTAGTCGAAGACCAGGGTGGCGGGCAGTCGCATGCCGACGGCCTCGCCGAGGGCGTTGCGGAACTCCACCGCGGTCAGTGAGTCGAATCCGAGTTCCTGGAACGCCCTGCTCGGCTCGATGGCGTGACCGCCGGCGTGTCCGAGCACCCCGGCCGCCCGGCCCAGGACCAGTTCGAGGACCGCCCCGTGCCGCTCGCCTTCCGGCAGGGAGGCCAGCCGACGGCGCAGCGCGCTCGACTCACCGGCGGAACCGGAGGAGCTGCGCCGCCGCGTCACCGGTACGAGAGTGCGGAACACGGTCGGCAGGTGTTCGCCCTGTGCGCGCAGCGCGGGCAGGTCGAGACCTGCGGGGACGAGCAGCGGGTCGTCCGAGGCGTGGGCCGCGTCGAAGAGGGCGAGACCCTGCTCGGCGGTGAGCGCGTGCATGCCGGTCTGCGAGATACGGGAGAGGTCGGTGCTGTTGAGCGTGTTGGCCATGCCGCCGGACTGCTCCCACAGGCCCCAGGCCAGCGACTGGGCCACGAGTCCGTTGGCCCGGCGATGTGCGGCGAGCGCGTCGAGGAAGGCGTTGGCCGCGGCGTAGTTGCCCTGGCCCGGGGCGCCGAGAACGCCGGCGGCCGAGGAGAACACGACGAACATCGAGAGGTTGTGGTCCGAGGTCAGCTCGTGCAGGTTCAGCGCCGCGTCCACCTTCGGGCGCATGACCCGGTCGAGGCGTTCGGGCGTGAGCGAGCCGAGGACGCCGTCGTCCAGTACGCCGGCGGTGTGCACGACACCGCTGAGCGCCACACCGTCCAGCAGCTCGGCGAGCGCCGCACGGTCGGACACGTCACACGCCCGTAGGTCGACCTCGGCCCCCAGGCCGGACAGCTCCGCGCAGAGTTCGGCGGCACCGGGCGCGGACATGCCGCTACGGCTGGTCAGCAGCAGTCGGCGCACTCCGCGCTCGGTCACCAGGTGCCGCGCGAACAGGGCGCCGAGCGCCCCAGTGCCACCGGTGACGAGCACCGTACCCGGGTCAGTGCCCTGATCCGTGCCCGAGTCCGAGTCGGTGTCCGAGTCGGTGCCCGAGTCCGAGGCTCCGGTGACGGCGGCCCGCGCCAGCCGTGCCGCGTGCGGTACGTCCTGCCGTACGACGAGCTGGGATTCGCCCGTCGCCACGGCGTAGCGGACGAGTGCGTCGAGGTCGGACACCTCGTCGGTGTCCGCCAGGAGAATGCGGTCGGGGTTCTCCGACTGGGCGGCACGAACCAGTCCGTGGACGGACGCCGCCGCGAGGTCGGAGACGTCTTCGCCAGGCAGCGCGGCAGCACCTCGGGTGAGGACCAGGAGGCGTGCCTCGGCGAAGCGCTCCTCGGCGACCCAGGTCTGCAGGGTCTCAAGGGCCCGGTTCGTCGCGGCCCGAACGGCTTCCGCGGTGGTGGTGTCGTTGGCGCTGCCGGATTCGGCCCCCGCCTCGCAACGCCATACGACGACGTCCGGTACGGACGTGTCCAGTACGGTGACGTCCTCCCAGTAGCGCCAGGTGACAGGCGTCGTCGACGAGGTGGCCGGCAGTTCGGTCCAGTCCAGACGGAACAGGGAGTCACGGTGGGCGGATCCGGCCGCGGCGAGTTGTTCGGCCGAGATGGGCCGCAGGACGAGCGACTCGACCGTGGCGACCCGCTGTCCGGCCATGTCCATGACCTCGACCGTCACCGCGCCTGAGCCCGAGCCCGAGGGCACCAGACGTACCCGGACGTCCGAGGCACCCTCGGCATGCAGCGTCACCCCGGACCACGCGAACGGAAGCGCGCCCTGCTCCCCGATGGCCCCGGTGAAGACGGCGGCGTGCAGACAGGCGTCCAGTACGGCGGGGTGCAGCGCGAACCGCTCGGCCCCTACGCGGGCCTGCTCGGGAAGGGTGACCTCGGCATACACCTCATTCCCGTCCGCGGACTTCCACACGGAGGTCAGGCCCCGGAACACCGGGCCGTAGGCCATGCCGGCCTCGGTGAATCCCTCGTACAGCCCGTCGAGTCCGACGGGCACGGCGCCGGCCGGCGGCCACTGGGCGACGGTCGGCTTCTCGGCCTGCGGGGCGCCGGGGGCCAGTACACCCGTGGCATTCCGGGTCCAGGGCAGGTCGGCGGTCGCGGAGTCCTGCCGCCGGGAGTAGACGGTGACGGTGCGGATGCCCGTGTCCTCCGCGGCACCGACCGCGACCTGTACCTGCACGCCACCGTGCTCGGGAAGCACCAGGGGCGCCTCCAGGGTCAGTTCCTCGACCAGGTCGCAGCCGACCTGGTCGCCCGCCCGTATGACGAGTTCCATGAAGCCGGTGCCGGGGAAGAGGATGGTGTCGCCCACGACGTGGTCGGCGAGCCAGGGCTGGGTGTCCGTGGACAGGCGCCCGGTGAGGACCACGCCGTCGCTGTCGGCGAGGGTGATGGTGGCGCCGAGCAGCGGGTGCTCGGCGGTGTCGAGCCCGGCCGAGGCGACATCCGCGGCCCCGAGATGGGCGTCGATCCAGTAGCGCTCGCGCTGGAAGGCGTAGGTGGGCAGATCGACGCGTTCAGCGCCGCGTCCGGCGTAGAAGGCGGTCCAGTCGACGGTGCCGCCCGAGGCAAACACCTGCCCCAGCGCCGTCACCGCCGTCACATCCTCCGCACGGTCCTTGCGCAGCACGGACGCGAAGATGACGTCGTCAGCAGCCGTGTCGAGAGTCTGCCGGGCCAGACCCGTCAGAACCGGGTCCGGACCGCACTCCACAAACCGCACCACACCCTGCCCCTGCAGGGCACCGATCCCGTCGGCGAAACGGACGGCCTCACGCACATGCCGCACCCAGTACTCCGGGTCCGTCAACTGCCCCGCCACCGCCACAGCACCCGTCACATTCGATACGACGGGCAGGGACGGCTCCGCATACGACAGCGACGCCACCACCCCACGGAACTCCTCCAGCATCGGCTCCATCAACAGCGAATGAAACGCATGCGA
>NZ_JAGMUO010000051.1:7258-129256 GCF_019049325.1 Streptomyces sp. AC512_CC834
GAACACCGTCCGGTTCAGCAGCCGGGCATCATCACCCCACACCACCTCCCGCAACGACCGCCCCAGCAGACCGTCCAACCGCCCACACACCGCATCAAACGCAGAAGCAAACACCGGGAAGGCGTCATACAGTTCCCGGCCCATACCCAGCCGCTGACTCCCCTGCCCCGTGAACAGCACAGCCGTCAAACCATCCGACACCACCCCCTGCTGCACACCCGCGGCACTCTCACCCGCCGCCACCGACCCCAAAGCCGCCAGCAGCTCCTCACGGTCCCGGCCCACCACCACCGCACGCCGCTCCAACGCAGCCCGCGACGACACCAGAGACAACCCCACATCCACCGGCGACAGCGTGGCATCGCCGTCGACGTAGGCGTGGAGACGCTCGGCCTGCGCCCGCAGACTGTCGGCGTTGCGACCGGAGACGGACCACAGCACGGATCCGGACCGGACAGCCGGTGCCGGGGTGTCCGCACCGGCGGTCTCGGTCTCCTCGGCCGTGGGGAGCGGAGCCTGCTCCAGAATGATGTGCGCGTTCGTACCGCTGACGCCGAACGAGGAGATGCCGGCGCGGCGCGGATGATCGCCCTCGGGCCACTCCACGGGCTCCGTGAGCAGTCGTACCTTGCCGGCGGACCAGTCGATGTGCGTCGAGGGCTGGTCCACGTGCAGGGTGCGGGGCATCCGGCCGTGCCGCATCGCCATGACCATCTTGATGATGCCGCCGACACCGGCGGCGGCCTGCGCGTGACCGATGTTCGACTTGATGGAGCCCAGCCACAGCGGACGGTCCTCCGACCGCTCCTGCCCGTACGTCTCCAGCAGTGCCTGCGCCTCGATCGGGTCACCCAGCGTCGTACCCGTACCGTGCCCCTCGACAACGTCGACCTGGGACGCCGGTATCTGGGCCGCGGCGAGGGCCTGACGGATGACGCGCTGCTGCGACGGACCGTTCGGGGCGGTCAGGCCGTTGCTCGCGCCGTCCTGGTTGATCGAGCTGCCGCGCATCACGGCGAGCACCGGGTGGCCGTTGCGGCGCGCGTCCGACAGGCGCTCCACCAGCAGCATGCCCGCGCCCTCGGACCAGCCGGTGCCGTCCGCGGCCTCCGCGAACGCCTTGCAGCGGCCGTCGGGAGCGAGTCCCCGCTGCTTGCTGAAGGCGATGAACGGCGAGGGAGTGGACATCACCATGACGCCGCCGGCCAGGGCCAGGGAGCACTCCCCCGAGCGCAGGGCCTGGGCCGCCAGGTGCAGGGCGACCAGGGAGGACGAGCACGCCGTGTCCACCGTGACCGCCGGACCCTCGAGACCGAGGGTGTAGGCCACCCGGCCGGAGATGACGGCCGCCGAGCCGGCGGTGGTCATGTAGGCCTCGGCCAGTTCCGGTGCCGCGTCCAGGAGTGACTGGTAGTCCTGGATGCCAGAGCCCGCGAAGACACCGACTCGGCTGCCGCGGACCGAGGTGGGGTCGATGCCCCCGCGCTCGAACGCCTCCCAGGCGACCTCCAGCATGAGCCGCTGCTGGGGGTCCATGGCCTGCGCCTCACGCGGGCTGATACCGAAGAACGTGGGGTCGAAGTGACCGACGTCGTGGACGAAGCCGCCCTCTTGGACATAACTGGTCCCGGAACGGTCCCCGTCCTGGTCGAAGAGCCTGCCGATGTCCCAGCCCCGGTCGGAGGGGAACTGCGAGATGGCGTCCCGACCCTCGTCGACCAGCCGCCAGAGCTCCTCCGGAGTGCTCACGCCGCCGGGGTAACGGCAGCTCATCGCCACGATCGCGATCGGCTCCGGCTCCTGACCCTCGACTTCCTGCAGGCGCCGCCGGGTCTGGTGGAGGTCGGCCGTGACACGCTTGAGATAGTCGAGAAGCTTCTCGTCGTTCGCCATCTCAGTCTCTCCGAGTCCTGTAATTCGAAAGCCCGGTCTTGCGAGCCGGGAGGGCTGGTCAAATGGGCCGGAACGGCTTGTCACGTACCGGGTGGGGCCGATGACGCCGTGAGCCGGTCCTGCCACGGGCCGCCCGTCGTGCATGGGAAGAGGCCTGCGGTGTGCTCACTCAGGTGAGGCCGAGTTCCTTGTCGATGAAGTCGAAGACGTCGTCGGCCGATGCCGACTCCAGCTTCTGGCCGACGTCCGCGGCCTCGTCCGCCTCGGCGCCCACGACGTCGTTGAGTCGTGCCGCAAGGCTCTGGAGCCGGGAGACGATCCGGTCGGCCTCGATCTCCTTCGGGTCCAGACCGACGGCCGCAGCCTCGAACCGCTCGAGCTGGGTCAGCAGCGGCAGTCGCTCCGACCCTTCGGCCGCCGGGGCCAGTTCCGCGAGCAGGAAGTCCGCGAGCGCCGCCGGGTTGGCGTAGTCGAAGACCATGGTGCTGGGCAGTTTCCTGCCGGTGGCGGTGCTCAGCCGTCCTCTGAGGTCGACGGCCGATACGGAGTCGAAGCCCAGGTCGTCGAAGGCCCGCTTGGTGTCGAGCGCGGTGGCGTCGTCGTATCCGAGCAGGGCCGCCGCGTGCGAACGGACGAGTTCGTGCACCGCCCGGCTCTGTTCGGCCTTCGGCAGCCCGGCCAGCCGCGTCGCGAACTCCGGTGCGGCGGACCCTGACGACTCCTCCTCGGTGTCGCCGGCGAGGGCCGCCCGTACGTCGGGAATCTCATCGATCAGGGGACGAGGCCGGGCGAGCGTGTAGGCCGGGACGAACCGTGACCAGTCGAAGTCCGCCACCACAAGGTGGCTCTCGTCGCCGTCGATCACCTGACCCAGCGCGCCGACGGCCGTGCTGGGCGTCATCGCCGGCGCGCCCATGCGGCGCATGATCGCGCTGAGTTCGGCGTCGACCATGCCGCCCTCCCACGAACCCCAGGCGACGGACGTGGCCGTCAGTCCGCGGGCACGGCGCCGGTGGGCGAGACCGTCCAGGAAAGCGTTGGCACTGCCGTACGCCGCCTGCCCACCGCTGCCCCATACGGCCGAGCCGGAGGAGAACAGCACGAACGCGTCCAGCGGCCGGTCCGCCAAGAGCTCGTCCAAGTGCAGCGCACCCAGAATCTTCGCCCGGCCGACTTCAGCGAACTCCTCCAGGTCCAGCTCGGGCAGGGAGGCGATGCGCTGCGGCAGGCCGGCCGCGTGGACCACCGCCCGCAGGGCCGGGCCGTCGGACAGCGACTCCAGCAGGGCTGCCAGAGCGGTGCGGTCGGCGACGTCGCAGGCGGCGATCGTGACGCGGGCGCCCAGAAGCTCCAGCTCCGTCGTGAGGGTTTCGGCGCCCTCCGCGGCGGGACCGCGACGGCTGGTGAGTACGAGGTGTTCCGCGCCGTTCCGGGCGAACATGCGGGCCACGTGCGCGCCCAGCCCGCCCGTGCCACCCGTGACAAGAACCGTGCCACCGGCGACGAAACGGCGCCGGGAGCCGGGTCCTGTCCCGGAGCCGTCCATGTCCTGGCTCCGCGTCGCCGTGCCGGGGTCGACGCCGAGCGGGGAACGAACCATGCGCCGGACGAACACGCCGTTGGGCCGGACGGCGACCTGGTCCTCACCGTTGTCCGCGCGCAGCACAGCGCTCAGGCGGCGCACCGCCCGGGCATCAGGCGTCTCGGGAACATCGATCATGCCGCCCCAGCGGCCCGGCTCGTCCAGACCGAGGCTCGCGCCCAGCCCCCACAGAGCCGACTGGTGCGGACTGAGAAGTTCCGCCGAGTCGTCCACGGCGACAGCGCCCCTGGTGACGCACCACAGGGGTGCGGTGACCTCGGCGTCCTGCAGCGCCTGCGCGAGAAGTACGGTCGCGGCGCCTCCCTGGGTGAGCACCGGGTGGCGCGGGTGCGGACGGTCGTCGAGCGCGAGCAGCGAGAGGATCCGGCGGGGACCGGCGGCCGAGACCACCGCACGGAGTTCCCCGGCCAGCGCGGCACGGTCGGGGTCGGCGACCTCCAGCGACACGACCTCCACCTCTGCGGCGAGTGCCTCGGTGATACGCGAGGCGGTGTCGCCCGCTCCGGCCGAAGGCCGAATGACAAGCCAGGTCTCCGCGGTGGCAGAAGCGTCCGCCGGGGTGTCGAACGCCGACGCTTCGGTCGGCTTCCAAGTCACGCGGTAGCGCCAGGAGTCAAGCAGAGCCGCTTCTTTACGACGATGACGCCAGTCAGCCAACGCTGGTACAACCGGCTTGAGTTCGTCCGCCGACAGCTCCAACTCCGCGGCGAGTGAGGAGCTGTCTCCTCTCTGCACCGCATCCCAGAAGGCGGCGTCAATGGTGTCCACCGGTCCGACGCCCTCGGTGCTTCGGGCCACAGAGGCGGAGCTGTGGCCCGGTCCGGCCTCGGCGGGCATGCTGGCGGTCGACCAGTAACGGCGCCGCTGGAAGGCGTAGGTGGGCAGGTCGACGCGTTCGGCGCCGCGTCCGGCATAGAAGGCGGTCCAGTCGACAGTGCCGCCCGAAGCGAACACCTGCCCCAGCGCCGTCACCGCCGTCACATCCTCCGCACGGTCCTTGCGCAGCACCGACGCGAACGTGACCTCATCAGCAGCCGTGTCGAGAGTCTGCCGGGCCAAACCCGTCAGAACCGGATCCGGACCACACTCCACAAACCGCACCACACCCTGCTCATGCAGGGCAGCCACCCCGTCGGCGAAGCGGACGGCCTCACGCACGTGACGTACCCAGTACTCGGGGTCGGTGAGCTGCCCCGCCACCGCGAGGGCACCTGTCACGTTGGACACGACGGGCAGGGACGGCTCCGCATACGACAGCGACGCCACCAGCCCACGGAACTCCTCCAGCATCGGCTCCATCAACAGCGAATGAAACGCATGCGACACCCGCAACCGGGACACCCTCCGCCCCAAAGTGGTGAAGTGCTCAGCCACGGCATCGACATCGGCCTCGGTGCCGGACACCACCACAGACGTCGGCCCGTTGACCGCGGCGATCCCGACACCGTCGGACAGCACCGGCAGGACCTCTGCCTCGGTGGCCTCCACCGCCAGCATCGCCCCGCCCTCGGGCAGCGCGTCCATCAGCCGGCCCCGCGCCGCCACCAACACGGACGCGTCCTCCAGGGACAGCACCCCCGCCACATGCGCAGCGGTCACCTCACCAATCGAGTGCCCCGCCACGAAGTCAGGGCGCACACCCCAGGACTCCACCAGCCGGAACAACGCCGTCTCCACCGCGAACAACCCCGCCTGCGCAAACACCGTCCGGTTCAGCAGCCGGGCATCCTCACCCCACACCACCTCCCGCAACGACCGCCCCAGCAGACCGTCCAACCGCCCACACACCGCATCAAACGCAGAAGCAAACACCGGGAAGGCGTCATACAGTTCCCGGCCCATCCCCAGCCGCTGACTCCCCTGCCCCGTGAACAGCACAGCCGTCAAACCATCCGACACCACCCCCTGCTGCACACCCGCGGCACCCTCACCCGCCGCCACCGACCCCAACGCGGTCAGCAACTCCTCACGGTCCCGGCCCACCACCACCGCACGCCGCTCCAACGCAGCCCGCGACGACACCAAAGACAACCCCACATCCACCGGCGACAGTTCGGACCGCTCACCCACCCACCCGGCAAGCCGCTCCGCCTGCGCCACCACCGCAGACGCGCCACGCCCCGACACCACCCACGGCACCACCGACGAACCCACCGGAACCCGCGCAGCCGACGCCTCCGCCAGCTCCTCCACCGGCGGCTCCTCCACGATCACATGCGCATTCGTCCCACTCAGACCGAACGACGAGATCCCGGCCCGCTTGAGGTGACCGTTGTCGGGCCACTCCATCCGCTCGGTGAGGAGCCGGATGTTGCCGGCCGTCCAGTCCACGTTGGGGCTGGGCGCATCCACGTGCAGCGTCTTCGGCATCACGCCGTGGCGCATCGCCATGACCATCTTGATGATGCCGCTGACACCGGCCGCGGCCTGCGCGTGACCGATGTTCGACTTGATGGACCCCAGCCACAGCGGCTGGTCCTCGGGACGGTCCTGGCCGTACGTCGCCAGCAACGCCTGCGCCTCGATCGGGTCACCCAGCGTCGTACCCGTACCGTGTGCCTCCACCACGTCGACCTGGTCGGCAGCGAGCTGTGCACTCGCCAGAGCCTGCCGGATCACCCGCTGCTGCGACGGTCCGTTCGGGGCCGTCAGACCATTGCTCGCCCCGTCGCTGTTGACGGCGCTGCCGCGGACGACCGCCAGCACGGGGTGGCCGTTGCGGCGTGCGTCCGACAGGCGCTCCACCAGCAGCATGCCCACGCCCTCGCCCCAGCCCGTGCCGTCGGCCGCCGCGGCGAACGCCTTGCAGCGGCCGTCGGGGGCCAGACCACGGTCCTGACTGAAGCCGACGAAGGACACCGGGGTGGACATGACGGTGGCGCCACCGGCCAGTGCCAGTGAGCAGTCCCCCGCGCGCAGTGCCTGGATGGCCCAGTGCAGGGCGACCAGGGAGGACGAGCAGGCCGTGTCCACGGTGACCGCCGGACCCTCGAGACCGAGGGTGTACGCGATCCGCCCGGAGGCGACGCTGGCCAGCGAACCGGTGCCGCTGTCGGCCGAGTAGTCGTGGTAGACGACACCGGCGAACACACCGGTGCGGCTGCCCTTGAGGGACAGCGGATCGATGCCGGCCCGCTCGAACGTCTCCCAGGACGTCTCCAGCAGCAGCCGCTGCTGAGGATCGGTCTCCCGGGCCTCTCGCGGGCTGACCTTGAAGAAGTCGGCGTCGAACTCACCGGCGTCGTGCAGGAACCCGCCCTCACGGCAGTAGGTCTTGCCGGGTGTGGCCGGTTCCGGGTCGTACAGCTCCGCGACGTCCCAGCCACGGTCGTCGGGGAAGAGGGAGATGCCGTCACCGCCCGAGCCCACGAGGTCCCACAGGTCCTCCGGCGAGGTGATGCCACCGGGATAGCGGCAACTCATGGCCACGATCGCGATCGGCTCGTGCTGCCGGGACTCGGCCTCGCGCAGGCGCCGCTTGGTCTGCTGCAGGTCCGACGTCGCGCGCCTGAGGTATTCGCGCAGCTTCTCGTCGTTGCCCATCTGTCCCTCTTCCCCCTCAATCCGTTCTGCTCATACGGTTCGTGGACCTGAACCTGGACCTGAACTTGGACCTGGACCGGTCCGACGCCGACGCCGACGCCGGGCTACGCGATGCCCAGCTCGCTGTCGAGGACGTCGAAGAGCTCCTCGTCCGTGGCCGACTCGTAGCCGGCCGAGGAGTCGTCCGTCGTGGCCCCGCCCCTCGCGTCGTGCCAGCTACGCACCAGCGCCTCGAGCCGGCTGGTGATGCGTTCCTGCTCAAGCCCGGCCGCTTCGGCACTCAGTCCGGTCAGCAGCGCCTCCAGCCGGTCGACCTCGCCGAGCACCTCCTGGGCCGGGCCCGCGCCGTCCTCCGGGAGGATCAGACCGTCGATGTACTGGGTCGCCGCGCGGGAGTTCGGGTGGTCGAAGACGAGCGTTGCCGACAGGGACAGGCCGGTCATCCGGTCCAGTCGCCTGCGCAGTTCCACCGCGGCCAGCGAGTCGAATCCCAGGTCCTTGAAGGCCCGGTCGGCTTCCACGGCGGTCGCCGAGGCATGACCCAGCACCGAGGCGACCTGTGAGCGGACGAGGTCCAGGAGTTGACGGCCCCGCTCCTCGGGAGTGAGGGACAGCAGCCGCCTGCGGAGTTCACGGCCCGTGTCGGCGGCCCCCGCCGAGGAACGTGGCACCCTCACGATGCCGCGCAGCGCGGCCGGCAGTTCATCGGGACGGGCGCGCAGAGCGGCGCGGTCGAGGCGCAAGGGAACCAGGACGCCTCCGTCCTCACCGTCGCCGTCACCCTCGCCACCGTCTGTCCTGGCCATGGACACGGCCAGGGCACGGTCGAACAGACCGAGTCCTTCCCCGGCCTCCAGATAGGGCGTGCCGAGTTCGCTCGCCCGCTGCCGGAGCGCGGCGTCCTCCGTTCCGTCGGACCCGCCGCTCCACGGGCCGAAGGCCAGGGAGAGGCCCGGCAGTCCCTGGGCGCGGCGGTGCTGGGCGAGCGCGTTCAGGAATCCGGCCGCGGCGGCCTGGTTGGCCTGGCCGACACCGTGCAGCAGGCTGGTCGAGGACGAGACGAGCACGAACGCCGCGAGGTTCGCACCCCGGGTGAGCTCGTGCAGGTGCCAGGCGGCGCCCGCCCTAGGCAGCAGCGCCGTCTCGACGCGGTCCCGGGTCATCGCGTCGAACAGGCCGTTGGCCGCGGTGAAGGCCGTGTGCACCACGGCGTTCAGCGGCTGTCCTGCCGGTACGTCGGCGATCGCCCCGGCGAGTTCCTGCCGGTCGGACAGGTCGCAAGAGCGCACGACGACGTCGGCGCCGGCGGCACGCAGGTCGCTCACGTCGGGCGCCGCGGCCTCCTTGTCACACACGAGCAGCAGATGCCGTACGTCGTGGTGGTCGGCCAAGTGCCGGGCGATCAGCATCCCGTTGCCGTCAACGCCGATGGTGACCAGCACCGTTCCTTCGGCCATGGACGGCCGGGACGGGACCGGGGCGGTGTGGGCCGCCGGGCCGAAGGTGCCGGATCCGAGGGCCGGATCGGCCGCGACGAGCCGGGAGACGAGAGGCCGGCCCTCGCGGATCGCAACGTCCGGTTCCCCGTCGTGCAGGAGCGCCAGGGCAGCGGGCAGCGCGGCGCGGGACTGCTCGGAACCATCGAGGTCCAGCAGCCCGAACCGGTCCGGGTCCTCGGCCTGGGCCGAGCTGACGAGGCCACGCAGTGCGGCCTGGACCAGCCCCGCGGTGTCCGGGGTGGCGGAGACGGCGCCCTCCGTGACCACGACGAGCCGGGCCGAGCCGAGCCGTTCGTCCGCGGTCCAGGACTGCACTGCCAGGCGTATCCGCTCCAGCACGGAACGGGTGTCGGACAGCACGTCCCGGTCCGCGTCGGTGTCGGCATCGGCGGAGGCAGCGGGCGCGGCGACCATGAGTACGGTCTCCTCGGCCGCGTCCCCGCGTGCGACGGCTTCGGCGAAGGAGGCGACGTCGGGGTGGACCGGAACAGAGGTCTGCCCCAGAGCGCCGGAGGTGTCGGTGCCGAGCACCGCCCACGTCTTCTGCTCGGACGGCGCGGACGACGCGGACACGTCGTGGTGTTGCCACTGCGGGCGGAACATGGCATCAGGACGGCTTCCGGTGGCCAGGGCGAGCCTGTCCTGTGTCATGGGGGCGGAGGTGACAGACCCCGCCGACAACACCGGGCCGCCCGCCGAGTCGGCCAGGTCCAAGACCAAGCCCTCGGTACCCTCCGTGCTTTGCGGGCGCGCCACACGTACGCGCAGGGTCGTGACACCCGGTGCGTGCCGGGAGACCCGCTCCCACTCCAGCGGCAGCGTTACTCCGTCCTCCGCACCGGGGACGAAATGCCGCAGGAGGGCGGCGGCCTCGAACAGCACCGGGTGAACGGTGAAGCCCTCGGCCTCGTCCGGTGCGCCCTCGAACCCAAGGAGCGTCACTTCGGCGAAGGCCTCGTCACCGCGCCGCCACAGAGCCGAGAGGGCCTCGAGTGCGGGCCCGTGCCCGTATCCGCGCCTGAACAGTGCTCCGCGGGCTTCCTCGACATCCACGGAGGTCGCACCGGGCGGCGGCCACTGAGTCAGATCGGCGTGCGACTGCTGCGTCTCGACCGTCAGAGTTCCGGTCACGTGCAGAACGCTCGGTGAGTCCGCGTCCATCCCCTTGGAATGGATGGTCACCTTACGGCTGCCGTCTTCGTTCGCAGGCGCGACGGACACCTGGAAGGTCGGCTCTTGGTGTTCGGACAGTGCGAGAGGCACGTCGACGCTGAGCTCGCTCACGCCGTCACAGCCGACGAACGCCCCCGCCGCGAGAGCGAGTTCGACGAATCCGGCCGTGGGGAACAGCGCCGTGCCCAGCACGTCGTTCTTCCTCGCCCAGGAATGCGCCCGGGACGACAGCCGTCCGCTGAGCACCACGCCGTCGCTGTCGGCGAGGGTGAGCGCGGCCTTCAACAGCGGATGCTCGGCGGTGTCGAACCCCGCCGCACCGAGGTCACCACCACCGACCTGCGCATCGACCCAGTAACGGCGCCGCTGGAAGGCGTAGGTGGGCAGGTCGACGCGTTCAGCGCCGCGTCCGGCGTAGAAGGCGGTCCAGTCGACGGTGCCGCCCGAGGCGAACACCTGCCCCAGCGCCGTCACGGCCGTCACATCCTCCGGACGGTCCTTGCGCAGCACGGACGCGAACATGACCTCATCGGCAGCCGTGTCGAGAGTCTGCCGGGCCAGACCCGTCAGAACCGGGTCCGGGCCGCACTCCACAAACCGCACCACACCCTGCTGATGCAGAGCAGCCACCCCGTCGGCGAAACGGACGGCCTCACGCACGTGACGCACCCAGTACTCGGGGTCCGTCAACTGCCCCGCCACCGCCAGGGCACCCGTCACATTCGACACGACGGGCAGGGACGGCTCCGCATACGACAGCGACGCCGCCACCGCACGGAACTCCTCCAGCATCGGCTCCATCAACGGCGAGTGGAACGCATGCGACACCCGCAGCCGGGACACCCGCCGACCCAGCGTGGTGAAGTGCTCAGCGACCGTGTCGACGTCGGTCTGGGTGCCGGACACCACCACGGACGTGGGCCCGTTGACGGCGGCGATCCCGACACCGTCGGACAGCACCGGCAGGACTTCCTCTTCGGTGGCCTCTACGGCCAGCATCGCTCCGCCCTCGGGCAGCGCGTCCATCAGCCGGCCCCGCGCCGCCACCAACGTCGCCGCGTCCTCCAGGGACAGCACTCCCGCCACATGCGCGGCGGTCACCTCACCGATCGAGTGCCCCGCCACGAAGTCGGGGCGCACACCCCAGGACTCCACCAGCCGGAACAACGCCGTCTCCACCGCAAACAACCCCGCCTGCGCGAACACCGTCCGGTTCAGCAGCCGGGCATCATCGCCCCACACCACCTCACGCAACGACCGCCCCAGCAGACCGTCCAACCGCCCACACACCGCATCGAAAGCAGACGCGAACACCGGGAAGGCGTCGTAGAGTTCCCGGCCCATCCCCAGCCGCTGACTGCCCTGACCCGTGAACAGCACAGCCGTCCGGCCACCCGCACGCGCCCGCACCACCGAGCCTTCCACCCCGCCCAGCGCGGTCAGCAGCTCCTCGCGGTCCCGGCCCACCACCACCGCACGCCGCTCCAACGCAGCCCGCGACGACACCAAAGACAACCCCACATCCACCGGCGACAGTTCGAGCCGCTCACCCACCCACCCGGCAAGCCGCTCCGCCTGCGCCACCACCGCACCCGCGCCACGCCCCGACACCACCCACGGCACCACCGACGAACCCACCGGAGCACCCACAGCCGACGCCTCGGGCTCGGCAACCGGCACCGCGTCCATGACCTCGCCGTCCTCGGAGGTCACCTCCGCCGGTTCCGCCAGCGGCGGCTCCTCCACGATCACATGGGCGTTCGTCCCGCTCAGACCGAACGACGACACACCCGCACGCCGCGGGCGCCCGTCCTCGGCCGCCGGCCACTCCCGGGCCTCCGTCAGCAGACGCACAGCACCCGCGTCCCAGTCCACCTTGGACGAAGGCTCGTCGGAGTACAGGGACTTGGGCATCGTCTCGTGACGCATCGCCATGACCATCTTGATGATGCCCGCGACACCCGCCGCAGCCTGCGTGTGGCCCATGTTCGACTTGATCGACCCCAGCCACAGCGGACGGTCCGCCGCCCTGTCCTGGCCGTACGTCTCCAGCAGCGCCTGCGCCTCGATCGGGTCACCCAGCGTCGTACCCGTACCGTGCCCCTCGACGATGTCCACGTCACCCGGGGCCAGTCGTGAGCCGGACAGGGCCGCCTTGATGACGCGCTGCTGCGAGGGGCCGTTGGGAGCGGTGAACCCGCTGGAGGCGCCGTCCTGGTTGACGGCACTGCCGCGCACCACGGCGAGCACCGGGTGACCGTTGCGACGTGCGTCGGACAGCCGCTCCAGGAGCAGCACGCCCACTCCTTCCGAGCAGCCCATGCCGTCGGCCGACTCGGAGAAGGACTTGCAGCGGCCGTCCTTGGCGAGGCCGCTCTGCGTGCTGAAGTAGACGAACATCTCGGGGTTGGACATGACGGTGACGCCGCCGGCCAGGGCGAGCGTGCAGTCTCCGCGGCGTAGGGCCTGCGCGGCCGTGTGGAGGGCGACCAGCGACGAGGAGCACGCCGTGTCGACGGAGACCGCCGGTCCCTCGAGGCCGAGGGTGTAGGCCACCCGGCCGGTGACCAGGCTGCCGGCGCTGGAGCTGCCCGCCTCCTTCCCCTGGGCGTAGTCGTGGTACATCACGCCCGCGAACACGCCGGTGCGGCTGCCCTTCAGAGACAGCGGGTCGATGCCCGCACGCTCCACGGCCTCCCAGGACGACTCCAGGAGCAGCCGCTGCTGGGGGTCCATGACCAGCGCCTCGTTCGGGCTGATACCGAAGAAGTCGGGATCGAAGTCCGCCGCGTCGTAAAGGAAACCGCCCTCCTTCGCGTACGTCTTCCCCGCCCGCCCGGGCTCCGGGTCGAACACGCCCGCATCCCAGCCACGGTCGGAGGGGAACTCCGACACCGCGTCCACACCGTCCGACACCAGCCGCCACAGATCCTCCGGCGACGCCACACCACCCGGGAAACGGCACGCCATCCCCACGACCGCGACGGACTCGTCGTCGGGCTTGCGTGCCGCCTCGTCGAGACATCTGCGAGCGTCCCGCAGCTCTGCGAGAGTGCGCTTGAGGTATTGAAGGAGCCGTTCCTCGTTGCTCACAGGTGGCCATCTCCTCTCAGGTGGTGTGGTCAGCGGTGTCGGACAGTCAGCGGTGTCGGACGGTCAGCGGTGTCGGGCGGTCAGAGGCCCGCGTCAGAGAGGTCCGGCTTCACGCCGCTCGCGAACAGCTCGCCGATCTGCGGGAACTGGGCCTTCGCCTGCCCCGGGGTCAGCGGGGGCTTGCCGGGACCGCGCAGTACGGCCGCCAGCAGCGGCAGCGACATCATCCGGCTCTGCGGACTGCGCAGGGTGCTGACCTCGTACACGGCGCGCAGCACGTCCTCGTTGGCCGCCGCGGTCCTGGAGTAGCGGGCGCCCATGCTCTGCTGCATGGCCGCACCCCGGACGGTGATGTTGGTCTTGACGCCGGGGAAGAACAGGTCGGTGGTGCTGGCCATCGTCCAGGGACCCTCACCGGCCTTGGCGACGTCGTCCTGCACCTTGCGGGACAGTCCCGGCTCCAGGCCGTGTGTCTTGAGCCGAGTGCGCAGCGCCAGGGCCCCGAAGGCGGCCATCGACATGCCGGTGGCGTAGTTGGGGCTGAGCACCATGACGGCGTCGCCGAGGGCCAGGAAGCCGTCGGGTACCGGCAGCTTGTGATAGTGACGGCGGCGGTTGGCGAGACCGCGGGAGCCGCGGACCGGGGTCAACGGGCGGGCCGTGCTGATGATGTCGGCGACGACGGGGTCGCCCACGTCGCGGGCGAAGTCCATGAATCCCTCTTCGGCGGTGGGCGGCTGGCCGCCCTGGGTGCCGATGAGGGAGACGATCCAGCGGCCGTCCTCCTGTGGCATGAACGCCGCGCCCTTGCCGGGGCGTCCGGTGCCGGGGACGGCCTGGATGAGGACGCCGGGGAAATCCTTGGCGGCCTCGGCGGGGGCCTCGAACTCCCGGCCGGCGTAGGTGAGGCCGGCGTCCACGAACTCTTCCTTCACCGTGGGCAGGCCCATGCCGGCGAGCCATTCGGACGCCTTGGAACGGTTGCCGGAGGCGTCGACGACCAAGTCGCCGCTGACGACCCCTTCCGAGCGGTCGGCCCGCTCGACGCAGACCCCGGTGACCTTGTTGGCGTCACCCGTCAGTCCGACCGCCTTGGTGGACTCCAGGAAGGTGATGTTCGCGGTGCCGAGTACCTGGCTGCGGACGACGTGGTCGATGAGCGGCCGGCTGCAGGCGACGGTGTACGACTCGTCCTCGAAGGTGCGGAACCAGCCCTCGGAGGAGCGGGTCAGCATGTCCTGGCCCATCCTGAGGGTGTGGGCGCCGGCCGCCGTCAGCCGGGCGACGGTGCCGGGCAGCAACTGGTCGAGTGCCTCGGCACCACCGGCCATCAGCATGTGGTTCTGCCGGCCCTGCGGCAGGCCTTTGCGCTGCTGGGGCCCGTCGGGGTAGGTGTCCCCCTCGATGACGGTCACTCTGTCGGCGTGCCGCGAGAGCACTCGCGCGGCGAGCAGTCCCGCCAACCCGCCGCCTATCACCACTGCTTCACTCATCGCGCACTGCCCGCCTCTGCGGTACGGCGCCGGGCTTCCTGCTCCAGCGCTTTGAAGGTGATACGGGTGTCGCCCTGGAATGCCTTGGCCCAGAACAGCCGGAACACGGGGGTGAACGGCCCGTGGACCTCGACCCGGCGGCTCACCGCGACCCGGCCCGGCTCGTCCGGGCGGTAGTTGTTGATGATCAGCATCTTGCCGCCGGGCATCGGGGACTCCGTCGTGTAGGAGCGCCCCTCCTCGACCTGGAGAACCTTGAAGTAGCCGCGCTGACGGGACACGACGCGGGAAATGGTCCAGCCGCCGCTGCCCGGCTCGAACGGCCCCTCGAAGCCGCACTGAAGGACGTGCGGGTCCCAGGTGGCCCAGGACGGTACGTCGGACACCGTCTGCCAGACCGCGTCCAGTTCGGCGTCGATCTTGTCCGACTCTTCGAACGCATACATGACGGAATTCCTCTCGATTCCATTCACGGAAAAAGTGCGGAGCCCCGGCGCAAGAGGCGTGAGGGGCATTTGCGCCGGGGCGGCTCGACCGGGCTCGCGCACCAGTCGGGAAAAGCGCGCCGGTGGGTGGCGGTTCAGCTCTCGGTCGAGGGCTGCGGGCGCTGGAATTCCTCCATGTCGCTGCGGATCACGTAGTCGGACACGTCCACGACAGGGCTCTCGACCCGTTCCATGGCCTTCTTGACCGGCAGGGCCAGACGATCCTGCTTGGCCAGTTCGCGGGACTCGCGCCGCTCGGCGAACTCCGGCATGACCTCGCGGGCGAAGAGCTCGAGGGATTCGCAGATGTGCTCGTGCTTGTTGGCACCGAGCTGCACCTGGAAAATGATCTCGTCGACGCCGGCCTCCTCCTGCACGCGGATCATCTCGGCGAGCTTCTGGGGGGTGCCGATGCCGCGGCGCACCACGGTGTCCATGCGTGCCGCGTTCTCCGGCGGGACCGGCGGCTGCTTGGCGAACTCCGTCTTCAGGTCGCTGGTGCCGGGGCGGTGGCCGCCCTGCACGTAGAAGTGCATGAAGGAATTGACGTAGAAGTCGACGCCTCCCATGGCCCGTTCGTACGCGGTCTCCTCATTGGCGTGACAGAGGAAGGGCAGCGCGACGGCGAAGTTGGCGTTGACCGCCTTGCCCACCGGTACGCAGTCGTCCGACTCGATGGTCCGGTAGTAGGTCGCGACCCGCTCCTTGGCCTCTTCCGGCGTCATGAACGCGAAGGACAGGGCTCCCACGCCGTTACGGGCGGCGGTTTCCACGGTCTCGGGCGAACTGCAGGCCACCCACAGCGGGGGGTGCGGCTTCTGCTTGGGCTTGGGCAGCACGTTCCGCGGGGGCATGTCGACCCACTCGCCTTGGTGGCCGGTGAAAGGCACCTCGGTGAACATGCGGGTGATCACGCCTATCGCCTCGCGCCACTGCTCGCGCTTGGTGGCCCGGTCGACACCGAAGGCGCCGAGTTCGTGCTGGGTGCTGCCCTGCCCGGAACCGAACTCCACGCGCCCGCCGGAGACCAGATCGAGCATGGCGATGCGCTCGGCGATGCGCGCGGGATGATTCACCGCCGGCGGCAGGGTGACGATTCCGTGGGCCAGCCGGATGTTGGTGGTACGCGCGGCCGCGGCGGCGAGGAAGACCTCCGGTGCCGAAGAATGGGAGTACTCGTCCAGGAAGTGGTGTTCGGACGCCCAGACCGTGTCGAATCCCAGTCGGTCGGCGAGTTCGACCTGGTCGAGAGCCTCGTTCAGTACCCTCTCCTCGCCGTCCTCGGTCCACGGGCGAGGATTTTGCAGGAGATATATCAGACCGAAGCGCATGCTTGCTCCTCATCGTCGACAGGAATGTCACCGCTGCCCAAAGCCACGGCGTCTTTGGTGTTGCGCCGACCACTTCCGTGCAGAGGGCTCCCTGCGGAAGCAGGCTCGGCCACGGTATGAGCAAAGCAATCGCGCCCGCTCCCCCTACAAGCCCCTTAGCGGCCCTTACCGCACCCCGTCAGGGGTCGGTACGGGCCCGGGAATCGGCGCACCGGGAATGCGGTGGAGGACACGACGAGCAGGACCGCGGCCCGGCGGGACCCGGACGCGTACGTCCCGGCAGCGGCAGCACCCCCTACGGCACGCGGGCCACCCCTAACCGAGGCGGCAGCGGCGGCCACGGAGCCGGCCGACGGCGAGCCGCGGAGCCGCGGACCCGGCGCAGGCGCAGGCGCAGGCGTCGACACCGACGCCGACAGATCGGTGATCTGCCGGCGTCGACGCGTGCGGCGGTCAGGCGGTGATCAAGCGGTGATCAGGCGGTGATCAGGCGGTGATCAGGCGGCGTTCAGGACGAGTGGACATCCTGCGAGAGGACGTCGCAGGGCAGCTCGATGGTGGCAGTGGTGGGGCCGCCGAGCGGGCTGTTGACGGCGAGGATCCCGTCGAACGCGCCGAGCCTGCGCTCGATGCCGGCCAGGCCGGTACCCCGTGACGGATCCGCGCCGCCCCTGCCGTCGTCGGTCACCGTGATCCGCAGCATCCCCTCCTCGTGGCGCATGTCGATCCAGACGCGCTCGGCCTCGGCGTGCTTGGCGACGTTGGTCAGCATCTCCGACACCGAGAAGTACGCGGCCGCCTCGACGGGTGCGGCCATCCGCCCGATGGCCTCCACGCCGACCTCGGTCTTGATCGTGCCGCGCAGCGCGAGCGCACGGACCGCGTCGCCCAGGCCCCGCTCGGCCAGGACGGGCGGGTGAATGCCCCGGACAAGCTGACGCAGTTCGTCCAGGGCCTCGGCGGAGGACTTGCGGGTCTCGGCCAGCAGCCGGGTCGCCTGGTCGGGATCGGTGCGTACGAGATGCTCGATGGTGCCCAGGCTCATGCCCATCGCCACCAGCCGGGCCTGCGCCCCGTCGTGCAAGTCGCGCTCGATCCGCCGCAGTTCGGCCGCCGAGACATCGACCGCGTCGGCCCGGGTCTCCTTGAGGTGCTCGATACGGAGCTGGAGCTCGCGCTCGTGGTCGGGCGCCAGGAACACGTGGGCGAGCCGACCGTGCACGTGCAGGATCTCCGGGTTGTAGCGCAGCCCCAGGGCGATGAACACCGCGCCCAGGGCGGCCGCCGCCACCGCGGTGAGCTGGTCGTCGACCGGAATGAACGCGTACCAGTAGCCGACATCCCGCATGGGACGCCACACCCCGGCCGCCAGGACGAAGCCCCACGCCCCGTAGAGGACGAGCGCGACGGCGAACATGGCGAGAACGAAGCCCGCGATCGGGTCGACGATCATCCACAGCAGGTCACGCCAGGTCGCCGGGTCCTTCAGCACCCACTGGCAGCGCTGGACCCGGCCCACGATCCCGCCCTGCCACTGCGGCTCCGGCCGGTAGGGCACAGCGATGCGCACGCCGCTCCACTCTCCGGCCAGCCGCCGGCGGGCATTGGCATTCGCCCGCGCGGCGGCGGTCACCCAGGGGGTGGTGAAGACACCGATACCCACGATCACCAGCGCGACCGACACCACCGAGAGGCAGAACAACACCAGCGAGAACACCATCGACATCAGGGCCAGGCCCAGGCCTCTTGCTGAAGCCGTCAATCCGGCCCGAACGCTCATGTCGTCTCCCGTTGTCGATGCCCCGTTGTCGGTGCCCCGTTGTCGGTGCCCGCTGTCGGTGCCCACGTCTGTCTACCGGATCAACTGTGCCCGCAATCGCGGTCGTGGTCACTGGCTCCAAGCCCCGAAGGATGGTGTACCTGCCAACACCCCTACGCCACCCGCAGATCACCCGCGGATCACCCGCCCGAAGCGCACCGCACGGTTCATCTCTTAAAGTCACGTATCCGTGACGAGAGCAGCGAAGGGAAGAGCCACCGAATGTCCTTCAGTCTCGACGGCGGACCGGACCTGGCGGAGTTGGCGGAGTTGGACGAGGTGGCGAGCGCCGCCTACCAGCACGCCGTGCGGGCCGGCCGCTTTCAGCGCAGGGAAGTACTGGCGCGACTGCACCTCACCACGGACGAGGTCGCACGCGTGGAGCGGGTACTGCGCTCACTGTGTCTGCTGCATCCGATGGCCGAAGACGGCACGCTGGTCCCCGTGAGCCCCGACGCCGCGGTGGTGGCACTGGTCGGGTCGACCGAAAGACAGATCCACGAACTCCAGGAAAGCGTCACCGAAGCACGCGCGCGTCTGCTGTCCCTCCTGCCCTGCTACCTCGAGGGCCGCCGCGCGCGCAGTCAGTGCGACGCCGTCGACGTCGTCCTCGACACCGGCACCGCGCAGCTCATGATCGAAGAAATCACCGACCGCTGCAAATCCGAGGTACTCACCATGCAGCCCGGCGGTCCTCCACTCCCCGCCCAGCTCGCCGAGGCCCGCCGCACGGCCCTCGGACTGCTCGGTCGCGGCGTCCGCGTGCGCACCCTCTACCAGCACACCGTCCGTACCGACACACCCACCTCGTCACTCGCGGACGAACTGACCGACGTCGGCGCGCACATACGGACCACCACCGAGATCGCCGACCAATTCACCGTCTACGACGGCGAGATCGCCTTTCTCCCCGGGGACAGCTCCTGCGTCGTCGTGCGCGAACCCACCGTCCTCGCTCTCCTCACCCGCATCTTCGACCAGCACTGGGCCAGAGCCACCCCGTACCCGTCGGCCACTGGGCAGACCGACCACACCGGCGACGAGATCAAGGCGGCGATCGTCCGCATCATGGCCGAAGGACACAAGGACGAAGTCGTCGCACGCCGGATTGGCATGTCCCTGCGTACCACGCGTCGGCACATCGCCGAACTCATGGACGAGCTCCAGGCCACCAGCCGCTTCCAGACCGGCGTCAACGCCATCCGTTCAGGTCTGCTCCTGCCCCCCGAAGCCGACCGCCCAAGTAGCCGACCGCCCAAGTAGCCGACCGCCCGAGAAGCCGACTGAACGAGAAGGCGACCGCCCGACCGCCCGGCCGCGCGGCCCCCGAATGGACGCCACACCGTGCGTCCGGGGCCGGGCGGCCGGAGGCTGTGGCCATGCCCTCAGCACGCGCGATATCCAGCGTCGTCCTGCTGTCCACGGCCACCCTGCTCGCCTCCTCCCTGACGGCCTGCGCGCCGGCGGCACAGGACGGCGAGCGGCGCGGGGACAGCGGCACGGCGACCGACGAACAAGCGATGAACGAGTTCCGCGGCCAGTCCCTGGACTGGAAGGACTGCCCCGCCCCCACCCCCGTCCAGGGCGGCGGTCAGGCCCCCGGAGCACTGCCCGACGGCACCCGGTGGCAGTGCAGCACCCTGCGAGCCCCGCTGGACTGGAAGAATCCCTCCGGCGACTCGATCGGCATCGAACTCATCCGGGCCCGCACCAGCGGCGACCCGGACGACCGGATCGGCTCGCTGCTCTTCAACTTCGGCGGCCCCGGCGGCTCCGGAGTCACCACTCTGCCCGGCCTCGCCCCCGACTACGAGAAGCTCCGCACCCGGTACGACCTCGTGAGCTTCGACCCGCGCGGCGTCGGCAACAGCAGCGGCGTGCGCTGCCTGGACGCCGGCCTCCCCGACGAGGAGGAGGTGGACGCGACACCCGACGACGGCGGCGACGAGACCAACGCACTCGTCGAGTTCAACCGGGAAACAGCCGCCGCCTGCAAGAAGAACTCCGGCGACGTCCTCCCCCACGTCGGCACCACCCAGGCCGCCCAGGACATGGACCTGATGCGACAGGTCCTCGGCGACGAGAAACTCCACTACTTCGGGATCTCGTACGGCACCGAACTCGGCGGCGTGTACGCCCACCTCTTCCCGGAGAACGTCGGCCGCGCCGTACTCGACGGCGTCGTCGACCCCACCCACGACATGATGCAGGAAGCCCTCACGCAGGCCGCCGGATTCCAGCTCGCCTTCGAGCACTTCGCCACCTGGTGCGCCGAACAGGGCTGCACCCTCGGCTCCGACGCCGAGGCGATCGTGGACGCCACCGTCGCCCTCGAGGCCGCCCTCGACGACACCCCGCTCCCCGCCTCGGACGGGGGCGAACTCGACGGCGACGAACTCATCGACGCCATCAGCGGTTCGCTCTACCGGCAGGACTACTGGCCCGCGCTCCGTGTCGCCCTGGAGGCGGCGGCCGACGACGACGGCGACATCCTCCAGGACCTCGCCGAGGCACTGGGCCAGCAGGGTGCCGGGGGCGACACGGACCCCGACGACACGGACCCCGACGACACCGACCCGGACGAAAGCAACGAGGACGACGCCTTCAGAGCCATCACCTGCGACGACTCCAGCAACCGCTACACCGTCGCGGACGTCCTCTCCCGCCTGCCGGACTTCCTCGAGGCCTCCCCCCTCTTCGGCCCCGGCCTGGCCTGGAGCGCCCTGTCCTGCGACGGCTGGCCCGTACCGGGGGCGGCCGAACACCCCGAGGTCAGCGCCCCCGGCGCACCCCCGGTCCTCCTCGTCGGCAACACCGGCGACCCCGCCACCCCGTACGAGGGCGCGGCCCGCATGGCGGAGCGGCTCGGCAAGAAGGTGGGCGTGGAGCTGACCTACGAGGGCGAGGGCCACGGCGCCTACGACAGCGGCAACCCCTGCGTCCAGAACGCCGTCAACGCGTACCTGCTGAACGGAGAGCTCCCGCGCCCCGGCGCGACGTGCGAGGCGGAACCCCTGCCGGAAGGCAAGTAGCCGCGAAAACGCGAAGAACCGCCACCGCCCCCACGATCCAAGATCGCGGGGGCGGTGTCCGTGCCGGAGCTGGAGCCCCCTGTCGGATTCGAACCGACGACCTACGCATTACAAGTGCGTTGCTCTGGCCATCTGAGCTAAGGAGGCACACGCGCGGCGGCGCGCGCGCAGGCCGCTCCACTCTACACAGAGCCGGTGAACGACGGGATTCGAAAATTTCGGCGAAGTTCACACCCCCACAGGTACTGACAGACCAGGTGAACGCCGGGTACCGTCCTGCCCAGCTTCACTCGTGTGGACTACACCACCACCTTCCTACAACGGATCGTCCGGCACGTTCCTGCCGGTAGAAGGGGGCCCATCACCATGGCCACTGTTACGTTCGACAAGGCGACCCGCGTATACCCGGGTTCCACGAAGCCCGCCGTCGACGGTCTCGACATCGACATCGAGGACGGCGAGTTCCTCGTCCTGGTCGGCCCGTCCGGTTGTGGCAAGTCCACCTCGCTGCGCATGCTCGCGGGGCTCGAGGACGTGAACGGCGGCGCCATCCGCATCGGTGACCGCGACGTCACGCACCTGCCGCCGAAGGACCGGGACATCGCCATGGTGTTCCAGAACTACGCGCTGTACCCGCACATGTCGGTCGCCGACAACATGGGCTTCGCCCTCAAGATCGCGGGCGTCAACAAGGCGGAGATCCGGAAGAAGGTCGAGGAGGCCGCGAAGATCCTCGACCTCAGCGAGTACCTGGACCGCAAGCCGAAGGCGCTCTCCGGCGGTCAGCGCCAGCGGGTCGCGATGGGCCGCGCGATCGTGCGTGAGCCGCAGGTGTTCCTCATGGACGAGCCGCTGTCCAACCTGGACGCCAAGCTCCGTGTCTCCACCCGTACGCAGATCGCCGGGCTCCAGCGCCGCCTGGGCATCACCACCGTCTACGTCACCCACGACCAGGTCGAGGCCATGACGATGGGCGACCGCGTGGCGGTCCTCAAGGACGGTCTGCTCCAGCAGGTCGACACCCCGCGCAACATGTACGACAAGCCCGCGAACCTCTTCGTCGCCGGCTTCATCGGCTCCCCGGCCATGAACCTGGTCGAGGTCCCGATCACCGACGGCGGCGTGAAGTTCGGCAACAGCGTCGTCCCGGTCAACCGCGACGCCCTCAAGGCCGCCTCCGACAAGGGCGACCGTACGGTCACCGTCGGTGTCCGCCCCGAGCACTTCGACGTGGTGGAGCTGAACGGCGGCGCGTCCAAGACCCTGTCGAAGGAGGCCGACGACGCCCCGGCGGGTCTCGCGGTCTCGGTGAACGTCGTCGAGGAGACCGGCGCGGACGGCTACATCTACGGCACGGTCGACGTCGGCGGCGAGACGAAGGACCTCGTGGTCCGCGTCAGCAGCCGCGCGGTGCCGGAGAAGGGCGCGACCGTCCACGTCGTGCCGCGTCCGGGCGAGGCGCACGTGTTCTCGTCCTCCACGGGCGAGCGTCTCACCGACTGAGAGCCGGTGGGCGCGGGAAACCCCGCGCCGAGAAACCACGCGACCGGGTGATTTCACCCGCGTTGACGAAAAAGAGCCCCGCGGCCTGCCGCGGGGCTCCTTTCGTCGTCACCTCGTCGCCTCGCCGTCGACCCGTTGTCGACAAATACCCCGGCACACCGGACTTTTCGACCAGCGTTCGTCAACGCCCTATCCCGTTCCGAGCCGCCCTTCATCCCCCGATAGGGTGACTAAATGTCGCCAAATCATTACCGGGCGCTACCCTCACTCGCGTGAAGCATTCCGTGAAGCACTCCACCGCCCGACAGACGCGACGCGGCCGGGGCCCCGCCCGCCGGATCGGCCGCTCTCTCGCCTTCGTCCTGCCCGTCGTCCTGGTGCTCTCCGGGACCCTCGCGGTCACCCGGGTCAACTGGTCCGGGGATCCCTCGGACTCGGTGCTCGCCGCGTCGGAAGCCTCCTCGTCCAAGGCCTCGTCCCGGGCCGCCGCCCGCGCGCCGCACGAGGTGCTGCGCGACCGGCTGCTGACCGAGCTCCAGGAGGAGGACCCGGGCGTCGCCCTGACCCACCTCCAGCAGGCCGTGAACGAGCGTCCGTCGCTGGCCGACCACTGCGCCACCATCGCCCGCGCCCTCGGCCGCGCCGCGGTGAAGGTGTACGGCCCGACGCGCGCCCAGTCGTACGCCCGCCCTGTCTGCGACACCGCCTTCGCCTCGGGCGTCCTGGCGGCGCACAGCTAAGGACCCTCCGGCGGCCGGTGGGGCGCCGCGTACAGTTCGGGCATGACCGATCCGAACGCCGCGTCCCGCCGCCCCGTTCAAGCCGTCGTCCTGGCCGGTGGGCAGGGTTCCCGGCTGCGCCCCTACACCGACGACCGGCCCAAGCCGATGGTCGAGATCCCGGGCACGGGGACTCCGATCATCGGCCATCAGCTCACCTGGCTCGCCGAGGAGGGCGTGACGGACGTCGTGGTGTCCTGCGGTCATCTGGCCGAGGTGCTGCAGAAGTGGCTGGAGAGCGCCGACCTGCCGCTCTCCGTCACCACCGTCGTGGAGCCCGAGCCGCTGGGCCGCGGCGGCGGCCTCAAGTACGCCGCCGCGCACCTGCCGCACCCGGACCGGCCCTGGTACGCCACCAACGGCGACATCTGGACCCGTTTCTCGCTGCGCGACATGGCCGACTTCCACGCCGAGCGGGACGCCGTCGCGACCCTCGCCCTCGCCCGCCCCCGCCTGCCGTGGGGCGCTGTGCAGACGGACGGCTTCGGTCACATCACCGACTTCATCGAGGCACCGCCGTCCACCTTCGAGATCAACGCCGGTGTGTACGTCTTCTCGTCCACCTTCGCCGCGATGCTCCCGGAGCGCGGCGACCACGAGCGGACCACGTTCCCGAGGCTGGCCCGCGAGCGCCGGCTGTCCGGCTTCCCGATCCCGCAGGGCTCCTACTGGCGCGCGATCGACACCGCGAAGGACCTGACCGAGGCGGCCCGCGAACTGGCGGCCCTGGCCGCCCGCTGAGGGGCCCGGCCCGTGGGCGACGGCCCACTCGCCCCGGATGGTCGGCACCACGAGGCACCTGCCGTACCCGATGCGGACGAGCCGGTACGGGGGGTGGGGGCGAGGGGTGGGGGCGGCGGTTGTCGGGACAACGCCTAATCGGCGCCTGCGAGAGGGCTCATGCCTGCGCGTATCCACCGTCGGCGAAGAACTCGGCACCGTTGACATAGCTCGACGCGTCCGAGGCGAGGAACGTCGTCAGGGCGGCGATCTCCTCGGGCTCGGCAAGCCGGCCGAGGGGAATGTCGCCTTCGGCCTGCTTGAGTATCTCGGGTGGGACCAGCTCAAGCAGACCAGGGGTGCGCGTACTGCCCGGGGACACGACGTTGACCCGGAAGCCGTGTGTGCGGGCGCTGAGAGCCCAGCCGCGGGCGAGCGTGCGGATCGCGGCCTTCGACGCCGCGTAGATCTCAAGTCCCAGGCTGGGCCGGGTCGCAGCGGTCGAACCCGTCAGGATTACCGAAGCGCCTGTGCTGAGCAGCGGCAGTGCCTGCTGGAGCGTGAAGATCGTTCCCTTGACGTTGGTGGCGAACAGCGAGTCGATCAGATCTTCCGTCACCTCGCCGAACGGCGCCGCGGTGCCGACGCCGGCGTTGGCGACCAGCACGTCGATGCGTCCGGCCCGGTCGCGCACGGTGTTGTAGAACGCATCGAGTTCCGAGGGCACCGAAGCATCGCAGACCACGCCGGTCACGCCGGGACCGAGCTCGGCGACCGCGGCGTCCAGCGCGTCCTTGCGGCGGCCGGTGACGAACACCGTGGCGCCCTCGTCGCGGAATGCGCGCGCGGTCGCGAACCCGATGCCGCTGCTGGCCCCGGTGACCACGGCGACCTTGTCTTCCAAGACGGCCATGCCGCCCTCCTTCAAGTTGTGGACCGTTGCGTCCACAACTCTCCCCGATATGGACCGTACAGTCAAGATTGCTTGGCGTCGGGTCTTCACGGCGCGCCCCGGGGTTCGGAGCCGCCGGTCGCAGGCCATGGCGGTACGGGTCGGCCGGTGCGTTGCCGCTACCGCGCCGGAGCGGGCAGCAACCGCGCCAGGGCGGACTGGGCTGTCCCGGCGAGCGCTCCGACGTCCATGCCGGTGCGCCCGAGAGCCATGAGGCCCAGTTGCGCCACGAGGGCCGCGCGGGCGGTCTCAGAAGGGTCGAGGTCGGGGTCGAGGTCGCCTTCGCGCTGGGCGCGCTCCAGCGCCTCGGTGAGGACGGTGGCGATCGCGTCGTAGCTGCGGCGGGCCTCGGCCGCGACGTCCGGAGTGCTGGCGGCAAGCTCCGCGTTGCTGTTGGCCAGCAGGCAACCCCGACGCGCGGCCGTCCCGGTCGGATCGCCGGCCAGGCCGAGTACGAACTCGCGCACCATGTCGATCCCCCGCGCCGCGGAATCCAGACGCTCGCGCAGCACCAGCAGGTTCGCGTCGTCGTAGTCGCGCAGCACCCGCAGGAACAGGCTGCGCTTGTCCCCGAACGCCCCGTAGAGGCTGCCTTTACCGAGCCCGCTCACGCGCAGGAGGTCGTCCATCGATGTCGCCGCGTAGCCCTTGTCCCAGAACTCGTCACGGACGGCGAGAAGCACACGGGTTTCATCGAACTCACGAGGTCGAGGCATACCAGCACAATACAAGTTCTGGACCGCATGGGCCATAACGTGGGCCATAACGGACTCCGGGCTGGCTGCCATGTGCCCGGCTCAGCCCGGGAAAGTCCAGCCGAAGACCGGTGCTGGAGTGCCGGTACACGTCGGCAGGCGAGGCTTCCCGACGTACGCGGCGGAGCACAGACGCGCCAACGGCGCGCGCCCCGCGCCCGGTTGCCACCGGGAGCGGGGCGCCGGGAGCGGGGCGCGGGCACGTCGGGCTACCCCAGGAGACCGCCGACGAGACGGCCGCCGGGCTCTCCGGTGGAGGAGGAGCCGTCGCCGTCACCGCTCCCGGTGGAGCCGCCGGTGGAGCCTCCTCCTCCGCCGCCGCCGGACGTCGTGCCGCCCGCGGTCGGTCCCGCCGTGGTGCTCGGCGCCCTGTCGGCCGGGGAGGACTGCCGGGGCGGGGCCTGGCCCGTGGTGCCCTGGGTCTGGCTGGGCGTACCGCCGCCGGTGACGGTGCCGCTGTCGCGGGTCGCCCCCGGGGTGGTCGCGGCGTCCTTGGACGGGGTGGCCGCGCCGCTGGTGGCGCCCTGGGTGGGGGAGGCGGAGGCCTCCGGGGACGAGGTCTTCGGCTTGCTGGTGCCGGGGTCCTGCGGGAGCGGGGAGCCGGGCAGTTCGTTGCGCGGGGACTCGCCGGGTCCGGGCACGACCACGCGGTCGGCGTCCCGGACGGCACCGCCGAGGACGGAGCCGATCAGGAGAGTCACACCGGCGACGAGGAAAGTGACGAGCGCGCCGCGGCGCAGGACGTAGCGGCGCAGGTCCCAGATGTCGGCGCGGGGGCCGAGCCGGCGCCAGGCCCCGCCCGCGAGTCTGCCGTCCACGGAGTAGACGGGGGCGCCGGCGATGATCAGCGGGGACCAGGCGGCGAGGTAGATGATGTCGGGCGCGTCGTAGACCGGGACGCTCTTCCAACTGACGGTGACCAGCAGCGCGGCGGACAGGCCGGCGCCGATGACGGCGGCCACGCGCTGCCAGCAGCCCAGCACGGTCAGGACGCCCACGAGGACCTGGAGGAAGGCGATGACGAGTCCGGCGCCGACGGGGTGGGCGAGGGCGAACTGACGCAGCGGTTCGGCTACGTCCCAGGGGTGCAGGGTGTTGAGCCACTTGACCATGGAGCCGCGTTCGCCGCCGTCGAAGTAGACGGGGTCGCAGAGCTTGCCCATGCCGGCGTAGACGGAGATGAAGCCGAGGAAGACGCGCAGCGGCAGCAGCACGACGCCGAGGTTCATGCGGCGGCCCGGGAAGTAGGCGTGCCGCGCGGTGTCGTCGGAGCGGCGCCTGCTGCGCGGCCCGCCCGGGTCCGGTTCGTCGCCGTAACCGTCGTGGCCCGCGTAGCCGTCGTGGCCGTCCGTACCGGACCCGAAGTCTTCGGTGCCGTAGGCGGGTTGACCGTAGCCGGGTTCGTCGTAGGCGCTGCCGACGGTGCGCATGGCGGGCAGCAGCCGGGTGCCGTCGGGGACGGGACCGCGCTGGGCGCCGACGAGCGGCGTCTCGAGCGTCTGGGTGGCGGGGCCGTCGTCGTAGTCCAGGGGGCCGCCGTCGAGGTCGACGCGGGGGATGACCTGCGTGGCCCCGGCGTCGGCGGAGAGGTCGGCGCCCGGGTCCTCGGCGTGGCGGCCGACTCCCGCCCGCACCGCCTGGAGCAGCCGGTGCGCGCCGGTGTCGTCCGGGTCGGACCGCCCGCTCCACACGACGGCGCGGCGGCGGCCGGCGGCCGGGGCGGCGGGCATCCGGGCGGTGTCCTGGGTGGCGCTCAGGTGCCGTTCGATCCGCGGGGACTGGGTCCGCCGCGCGGAGGCACCGAACTGCACGCGGAAACTCGCGTGGTTGACGATGACCTGGGCCGGATCGCTCGGCACCTTCACCATGCTCAGCGCGGGAGCGTCGTCGTATCCCGACGAGCGGTCCCCCGTGGGTGTGCGGGGTGTTCTGGTGTCCACACTCATCTAACCGAGTGATGTGTCGTTAGGACACTGCCTTGACCGCCCGGAACTGTCCGGACAGCGTCAAGCGGGTCCGGACCGCCCGGAACACCCCGTGTGGGGGACCGAGTCGCACACCCGTTCCCCCTTCGCCCTCACACCCGCCGACGCGCCGCCTCGTAGAGCACGATCCCCGCCGCCACACCGGCGTTGAGGGACTCCGCACCGCCCGGCATCGGGATACGGACCCGGTGGTCACAGGTCTCGCCGACGAGCCGGGACAGGCCCTTGCCCTCGCTGCCGACGACGATGACCACGGGACCGTCGAGGGCGTCCAGGTCGCCGAGTTCGGCCTCGCCGTCGGCGGCCAGGCCGACGACCGTGATGCCGGCCTTCTGGTACGACTCCAGCGCCCGGGTGAGGTTGGTGGCGCGCGCCACCGGCGTACGCGCGGCGGTACCGGCGGACGTCTTCCACGCGCCCGCCGTCATGCCGGCCGCGCGCCGCTCGGGCACGACGACGCCGTGGCCGCCGAAGGCGGAGACGGAGCGGACGACGGCACCGAGGTTGCGCGGGTCGGTCACGCCGTCGAGGGCGACGATAAGCGGGTCCGCGCCCTCGTCGTGGGCGGCGGCGACCAGGTCCTCGGGGTGCGCGTACTCGTACGGCGGGACCTGGAGCACGAGGCCCTGGTGGTTCAGCCCGTTGGTCATCCGGTCCAGCTCGGGGCGGGGGGCCTCCATGAGGTTGATCCCACCGCGCTCGGCGGCGAGCTGGAGGGCCTCGCGGACCCGCTCGTCGTTGTCGATGAACTGCTGGACGTAGAGCGTGGAGGCGGGCACGCCCTCGCGCAGCGCCTCGTAGACGGGGTTGCGGCCGACGACCAGCTCGGACGTCGACCGGCCACCGCCGCGCCGCTGCTGCGGGCGGCCGCCCGTGGCACGGCGCTCCTTCGCGTTGGCGGCGCGCTGCTTGGCGTGCCCCTTGCGCATCTCGGCGGGGGGCGTCGGCCCCTTGCCTTCCAGGCCCCGGCGTCGCTTGCCGCCGCTGCCGACCTGCGCGCCCTTCTTGCCGGACATGCGGCGGTTGTTCGCGGCCATGAGTTACCTGTCTCCGCTTCTCTGCGTCTCTCGGGGTGTGCGTGGTGCGTGCGTCTGGTTGCGTACGTCTTATGCAGTGTGCCGCCCGGAGGGCCGGGCGGCACAATCGATCTACGGAACCGGCCTGCGGAACCGGCCTGCGGAACCGGTCTTCGACGCCGGGCCGGGTCAGCGGGAGCCGAGGCTCCAGCGGGGCCCCTGCGGGCTGTCCTCGATGACCAGACCGGACTGCCCGAGCCGGTCGCGGATGGCGTCGGCGGTGGCCCAGTCCTTGCGGGCCCGCGCGGACTCCCGCTGGTCGAGGACAAGGCGTACGAGGCTGTCGACGACGTGCCGCAGATCCTCGCCCTGCTCCTGCTCCCCGGCCCAGTGCGGGGCCAGCGGGTCGAGCCCGAGCACCCCGAGCATGGCCCGCACCTCGGCGAGGCGGGCGACCGCGGCGTCCTTGTCGTCGGCGGCCAGCGCGCTGTTGCCCTGCCGGACGGTGGTGTGCACGACCGCGAGGGCCTGCGGCACGCCCAGGTCGTCGTCCATCGCCTCGGCGAAGGCGGGCGGCACCTCGGCGGCGGGCTCGACACTCCGTCCGGCCAGCTCGGTGACGCGCTGCACGAAGCCCTCGATCCGCGCGTACGCGGACTCGGCCTCGCGCAGGGACTCCTCGCTGTACTCGATGGTGGAGCGGTAGTGCGGGGTACCGAGGTAGTACCGCAGCACGACCGGCCGCCAGTGCTTGACCATCTCGCCGACGAGCACGCTGTTGCCGAGCGACTTCGACATCTTCTCGCCGCTCATGGTGACCCAGGCGTTGTGCACCCAGTACCGGGCGAACGCGTCGCCGAAGCCCTTGGCCTGGGCGATCTCGTTCTCGTGGTGCGGGAAGATCAGGTCGATCCCGCCCCCGTGGATGTCGAACTCGGTCCCCAGGTACTTGTGCGCCATCGCGGAGCACTCCAGGTGCCACCCCGGCCGCCCCCGCCCCCACGGCGTCTCCCAGCTCGGCTCTCCGGGCTTGGCCGCCTTCCACATGGCGAAGTCGCGCGGGTCCCGCTTGCCGGTCTCGCCTTCCCCGGAGGGCTGGCGCAGGTCGTCGAGGTCCTGGTTGGACAGCGACAGGTAGCCCGGCAGGGACCGTACGTCGAAGTAGACGTTGCCCTCGGCCTCGTAGGCGTGCCCGCGCTCGACGAGCCCGCGCATCATCTCGACCATCTCGGTGATGTGGCCCGTGGCGCGCGGCTCGTACGTCGGCGGCAGGCAGCCGAGGGCGTCGTAGGCATCGTTGAACGCCCGCTCGTTCTCGTACCCGATGGACCACCAGGGGCGGTTCTGCTCGGCCGCCTTCCTGATGATCTTGTCGTCGATGTCGGTGACATTGCGGATGAACGTGACGTCGTAGCCGCGGTACGCGAACCAGCGGCGCATGATGTCGAAGTTCAGCCCCGACCGGACGTGCCCGATGTGCGGGGCGGCCTGCACGGTGGCACCACACAGGTAGATCGAGACACAGCCCGGTACGAGGGGGGCGAAGTCACGAATCTGCCGGGTGCTGGTGTCGTACAGCCGAATAGTCACGAGGTCCAGGGTAATAGGCGCCGAGCACTGCCACGGGCACACGGCCCGCGTTGTTGCCGGACCGAGCCCGAGCGCGGACGAATGCGGGCCTCTCGCCCGACCGAGTCGGAACGCGGAGGGGGTCCCGCCTCTTGCCCGACCGAGTCGGGTGGTGGGTGGGCATAGGCCGGGGTCCAGGGGCGGGGCCCCTGGCGGGGCGCGGGGCGGAGCCCCGCACGGTACGCCGTACGCCGCGCACCCCTCACCCCCGGGTCACCCCCGGGTCACCCCCGGTCCGGCATCAATCCACCCGCACAACCAACGCCGTGGCCACCGCCATCAGCCCCTCCCCCCGCCCGGGGAACCCCAGCCCGTCCGTCGTCGCCCCCGACACGGACACCGGCGCCCCCACCGCCGCGGAAAGAACCCTCTGCGCCTCGTCCCGCCGCTTGCCGATCTTGGGCCGCTCCCCGACCACCTGCACCGCCACGTTCCCGATCCGGAACCCCGCCGCCCGCACGATCCGCGCCGCCTCCGCCAGCAGCGTCACCCCCGACGCCCCGGACCACTCCGGCCGCCCGGTGCCGAAGTGCTGCCCCAGGTCCCCGACCCCCGCAGCGGAGAACAGCGCGTTGCACGCCGCGTGGGCGACGACGTCCGCGTCGGAGTGCCCGGCGAGCCCGGCACCCTCGCCCTCCCACTTGAGCCCGGCGCACCACAGCTCGCGCCCGTCCTCGAAGGCGTGAATGTCCGTACCGATCCCGACCTGCGGCAGCAAAGGCAACCCGCCCGTCTCGGAACCCTCGGAACCTTCAGGACCGCCAGAACCCTCAGAACCCATCGTTCATCCTCCGTCGCGCCAGGACCGCCTCCGCGAGCACCATGTCGAGAGGGCGCGTCACCTTGAACGCCTCCTCGTGCCCCGGCACCACCACCACCGCGAGCCCGAGCTGCTCGACCATGCTCGCGTCGTCCGTGACGTTCTCGGTCACCGTCCCGTGGGCCCGCACCAGCGTCCCCCGGTCGAACCCCTGCGGCGTCTGCACCGCCCGCAGCCGTGCCCGTTCCGGCGTCGCCACCACCGGCTCCGGCTCGCCCGGCACCTCGGCGGGCTCGACCTGCTTGACCGTGTCGGCGAGCGGCACCGCCGGCACCACGGCGGGCGCGCCCTCCCGTACGGCGTCGATCACGGCGTCCACCGTGTCCACCGGCACCAGGGGCCGGGCCGCGTCGTGCACGAGGACGATCCCGTACTCGGGCGGCAGCGCGTCCAGACCGAGCCGTACGGACTCCTGCCGGGACTCGCCGCCGGGCACCACGAGGAAGTCCGTCCTCTCGGGCAGCGCGTGTGCGTCGAGGAGGCTCTTGACCTCGGCCGCGCCGTCGGGCGGGGCGACGACCACGACGAGGGAGACCCCGCGGGAGGCGGCCATCGCCCGGACCGCGTGGATGAGCATGGGCGTGCCGCCCAGCGCGCGGAGGGCCTTCGGAGCGCCCGGACCGAGCCGTACGCCCCGGCCGGCCGCCGGAATCACGGCGGCGGTCGGTGTGTTCGCACGGGTGTCGGGGGCCTGCCGGGTGGGCGAGGGACGCGATTCGTCAGACATCGGTTCCTGTCAGGTTTGTGTGCTCGACCTAGTTGGGTATGGCCTCACCGTGCCGGGCGCGACGCCTTGACCGGACCCTTCCGTGACCCTGGTCGAGCCAGCAGCCCGGGCCCGGCACGCCAGGACCCGGGGAAAGCCTCCCGGGATGAGCGTACGAGGATCATCGGCTTCCGGGCGTCCGGACGCGGGAAACCGAATCCGGGTACGAACATGCCGCAGCGCCCGGCGACAGCAGAGATGTCATCGGGCACCACGGCATTTCAGTGCGCTGAACCGAGTGGGTGACGGTCTGCGCCTCGCCTCAGGTCAGGAGGCGAGCACCTCGTCGAGCAGGGCCTCCGCCTTGTCCTCGTTGGTGTTCTCCGCGAGAGCCAGCTCGCTCACCAGGATCTGGCGGGCCTTGGCGAGCATGCGCTTCTCACCGGCGGAGAGTCCGCGCTCGCGCTCGCGGCGCCACAGATCGCGTACGACTTCCGCGACCTTGATGACGTCGCCGGAGGCGAGCTTTTCCAGGTTTGCCTTGTAACGACGCGACCAGTTCGTGGGCTCCTCGGCGTACGGCGCACGCAGCACCTCGAAGACCCGGTCCAGCCCGTCCTGACCGACCACATCACGCACGCCGACGAACTCCGCATTGTCCGCTGGCACACGTACCGTCAGGTCGCCCTGGGCGACCTTCAGCACCAAGTAGGTCTTGTCCACGCCTTTGATCTGGCGAGTTTCGATAGCCTCGATCAGCGCGGCCCCGTGATGGGGATAGACCACGGTGTCGCCAACCTTGAACGTCATGTGACAGGTACCCCTTCCGTGGCTATCCAGGGTAACACGGAAACGGCGTCTTCTGAATGGCGTTTTCGCAGGTCAGGGCATATCTCGGGGCTTGACAACAGCAACAGGAACGTGCTGCGCCGGGCGAGCGGAAGAAAGTATTCGCAGGTCGGAGCGGCTCTCCAGGCCGGGCGAAACGCGCACGTCACACACATCCGGAGCCCCCGCCACCCACCCGAAGATCCCCATATGTCCGGTTCCGCGTGTGCGACTTCCGCTACTCCGTTCGGTGGTCATGGCGGGGTTCCGGACGATTCCGGAATTGATCACGAGGCGCTCCGGGCCGGCCGACCGGTGATCAATTTCCGGGCGTCCCGCGCATTCCTTCACGGAAATTTCGCGTACCGATCCACGACCGGTATGGCGGAGCGCCGCATACCTGAAAGGCGGACGAGTTCGAGCCAGAAAACGACTCGGGAACGGGCCCGGAAGCGGCGCGCCGCGCCCCCCACCCGCACTCCCGCCCGCGCCCCGACCGCACCCCCGCCCGCGCCCCGGGCCTACCGCCTGGCGAGCGAAGCCGGGTGTCTTCGGGGAGGGTCGGGTGCGGCGGCCCGGGAACGGCTCGGTAGCCTGAGGTCGCTGACAGTCACTTAGGGCGGCTTTATCCGTTGCCGCCACCAACGCTCGAGTCCAAGGAGTTGCCGCCGCCGTGAGCAGCAGCCTTCGACGCGGTGCCCTCGCCGCCGCCGCCATCGCGTTCTCGATCGCCTCGCTCGCCGCGTGCGGTGCCGGTCACAACGCCCAGACGCTGGAGATCAAGCCGGACAACGCTGCGACGACCGTCGGTGACATCAAGATCCAGAACGCGGTCGTCATCACGCAGCCCGACCTGGAGTCGACCGGCCCGGCCGTGGTCTCCGCCACCCTGTTCAACAACGGCAGGACGGACCAGAAGCTCGAGTCCATCACCGTGTCCGGCACCGGCAAGTCCGCCGAACTGAAGCCCGCCAAGGGCGAGCAGGGCGACCTGACCGTCCCGGCCGGGGGCTCCCTGATCCTCGGCGGCAAGGACAACGCCGCCGCCGTCCTGCCCAGCAGCCGCGAGGCGATCCAGGACGGCAACGCGCAGAAGATCACCTTCACCTTCAGCGAGACCGGCGACGTGAGCCTGCGCGCCTTCGTCGTGCCCGCCGAGCGGTACTTCTCCGACTGGGGCCCGAGCGACGTCCCGGCGGCCCCGGGCGCGTCCTCGCAGCCCTCCGGGGAAGCCTCCGCGGAGAACTCCGGCGAGCCCACCGACGGCGAGAGCCCGGGCACCCCGGCCGACGGCGAGACGGCCGCCGGTACCGAGGGCACCGGTGAGCCCACCGGGGACGCGAACGAGACCGGAGCCGCCACGAACGGCACGGGTACGGGTACGGGCACCGAAACCGGGACCGGGACCGGTACCAGCACGGGTACCGGCACGGGCACGGGCACCGGCGACTCGCAGGAGACCGGTACCGGTCACTGAGACCGCCGTACGGCGAAGGGCGGGGCCTCCGGGAGAGGTCCCGCCCTTCGCCGTACGCGTACACGCCGGCTGGACGTCCGGCCGGGCGATCCGCCCGACCCGGCGCCGGCCGCTCTACGGCTCGAACTTGTACCCGAGCCCACGCACCGTCACCAGGTACCGCGGCGCGCCCGGGTCGGGCTCGATCTTGGCGCGCAGCCGCTTGACGTGGACGTCGAGGGTCTTGGTGTCACCGACGTAGTCGGCACCCCACACCCGATCGATGAGCTGCATGCGGGTCAGCACGCGGCCGGCGTTGCGCAGCAGCATCTCCAGCAGGTCGAACTCCTTGAGCGGCAGGTCGATCTTGGTGCCGCCGACGGTCACCACGTGCCGGTCGACGTCCATGCGGACGGGACCGGCCTCCAGGGCGGCGGGCGCGACCTCCTCCGGCTCGCCGCGGCGGCGCAGTACGGCACGGATGCGAGCGACCAGCTCGCGGGAGGAGAAGGGCTTGGTGACGTAGTCGTCGGCCCCTATCTCGAGACCGACAACCTTGTCGATCTCGCTGTCCTTGGCGGTCACCATGATCACGGGGACGTTCGAGCGGCCGCGCAGTTGGCGGCACACCTCGGTGCCCGGCAGGCCGGGCAGCATCAGGTCGAGGAGGACGAGGTCGGCGCCATTGCGCTCGAACTCGTCGAGTCCGTCGGGGCCTGTGGTCGCCACGGCGACCTCGAAGCCCTCCTTGCGGAGCATGTACGACAGGACGTCGGAGAAGGACTCCTCGTCCTCGACGACGAGCACACGGGTCACGGAAGGACCTCCGGGGCGGGAAGCGATTCGTACGGGGATGTCGGGGGGGATGAGAGGGACCGCTCGGTCTCGTCGCTGAGTCCGGCGCGGTCGGAACGCTGCTGGGCGCGGTCGCGGGCCCGGCCCGCCTCCGGCAGTCGCAGGGTGAAGGTGGAGCCCTGGCCTTCGGCGCTCCACACCGTGACCTCCCCGCCGTGCGAGGCGACCACGTGCTTGACGATCGCGAGACCCAGACCGGTGCCTCCGGTGGCCCTTGAGCGGGCCGGGTCGACGCGGTAGAAGCGCTCGAAGACGCGCTCCTTGTCCTTCTCCGAGATGCCGATGCCCTGATCGGTCACGGCGATCTCGACCAGGTCGCCGCCGGTGGCGGCGACGCGGCGGGCCGCTATGCCGACGCGGGTGCGGGCCGGAGAGTAGTTGACGGCGTTCTCGACGAGGTTGCCGAGGGCCGCGGCGAGCTGGCCGCGGTTGCCGCGTACGCGCAGATCCGCCGTTCCTCCGGCGGCCATGGTGATCTGCTTGGTGCCGGCCGCCTGCCGGCAGCGGTCGACGGCCTCGGCGACCAGTTCCTCCACCCGGACGGGCTCGGCGTCGTCGAGGGGGTCGTCGTTCTGGACCCGGGAGAGGTCGATGAGTTCCTGTACGAGGCTGGTGAGCCGGGTCGCCTCGATCTGCATGCGTCCGGCGAACCGTTCCACCGCCTCCTGATCGTCCGAGGCGTCCATGACGGCCTCGGAGAGCAGCGAGAGCGCCCCGACCGGCGTCTTCAGCTCGTGGCTCACATTGGCGACGAAGTCGCGGCGTACGGCCTCGATGCGCCGGGCCTCGGTGAGGTCCTCGACCAGCAGCAGCACCAGCCGTGACCCGAGGGGCGCGACGCGTGCGGAGACGGCGAGCGCCTCTCCGCGCCCCGTCCCCCGCCTGGGCAGATCCAGCTCGACCTGCCGTATCTCCCCGTCCCGCCGGGTGTCCCGGGCCATCTGCAGCATGGGTTCGACGGCGAGCTTGCCGCCCCGGACCAGGCCGAGGGCGTACGCCGCCGAGCTGGCCTTGACCACCGCGTCGGCCTCGTCGAGGACGACGGCGGAGGACCTGAGCACCGACAGGACGGTGTCCACGCCGGGCGGGAGCACCGGGTCGGTGTGCAGGGAGGTGCGGGTGGGGCGGTTCTGGTCGCGCTCGCTCCAGCGGAACGCCAGCATGGCGATGACGCCGGTGAGCACTCCGGCGATCGCAGCCGCTGCGGCGACCGCCGCGTTCACGTCCATGTCTCCAGGTTAGGCATGGCGAACGTCCCCGCCCCAGCCATCGGGGTGCGACCTCGAACACTCGTCGCCCAGAGTTCACCTTGGAGCCAGTGATGGTTCATTTGTGGTGCCGGAAACGGACGCGTACAGGCCGGAACGTGTAAGCGTGGGGGCACGGCGAGGGGCAGCGGGCCGCTGCGAGCCCCCGAAACGGACGTACGAGAGGGAATCCTGATGCGGGACGCGTACCACGAGGAACTTGATTCGATCGGTGACGGTCTGGTGGAGATGGCCCGGCTGGTCGGGTCGGCCATCGGACGCGCCACGACCGCGATCCTCGACTCCGACCTGAAGCTGGCCGAGGCCGTCATCGAGGCCGACCAGAAGGTCGACGACCTCCAGCACGAACTGGAGGCCCGGGCGATAACCCTGCTGGCCCGGCAGCAGCCGGTGGCGACCGACCTGCGCATCGTCGTCACGTCGCTGCGGATGTCCGCCGACCTGGAGCGCTCGGGCGACCTGGCCCAGCACGTGGCCAAGCTGGCCCGGCTGCGCTACCCGGAGCGGGCGGTGCCGCACGACCTGCACGCGACCATCCTGGAGATGGGCCAGCTCGCGCAGCGCCTGATGGCGAAGGCCGCCGAAGTGATCATCACCAAGGACGTCGACCTGGCCCTCCAGCTCGAGCAGGACGACGACGCGATGGACCTCCTGCACCGCGGCCTCTTCCAGCACCTGATGGACGACCGCTGGAAGCACGGCATCGAGACGGCGGTCGACGTGACCCTGCTGGGCCGCTACTACGAGCGCTGCGCCGACCACGCCGTCGCGGTCGCCAAGCGGGTCGTCTACCTGGTCACCGGCGAGCACGCGGACGACCTCCAGGCGGACATCCAGCCGGCGACGCAGGTCGAGGGCGCCTGACCCCGCTCGCGCGGGGGCGGACCGGCGGCGCGCGTTCGCTCCAGTGCGCCGTTGATGCGACGGCCACTCGGGGCGTGCAATGGATCCGAAGACTCAGAGCCCCGGAGACCCAGGCACCAGCTTCCAGGAGGAACCATGGCCGATTCCCCCAGCACGAAGCCCGACCCCGCGCAGGAACGTCCCACCGAGCAGCCCACCGACATCCGCGAGCTGCCGCTGATCGCCGCGTGCGGCTGCGGCTCGGGCTGCGGCTGCGGCTGCCAGTCGGGCAACCCCTGCCAGTGCGGCTGACGCGGTAGCGGCACCACGCCGGTGCTAGGCGGCACCAGGCGGTACTAGGCGGTACTAGGCGGCTCTACGGCGGTACCGCGGCAGTACTACGGCGGCCGGGCCGACCCCGGTCGCCGCAGTACCGCACGCCCACACGCCCGTACGCCCGTACGCCCTCGCACAGGTGTCGCGTAGGTGTCGCGTCGTCCCACTTGAGTACGGGTACTCAGGCCCCGAGCCCGCGCCCGTCCGACCCTGGAGACAGGAAGCCGGACCAAGCCGACGCACGGGGAGCCCGAGAGCCGATGAAGACCACCAGCCCGATACGCACCCTGACCCGCCTGACCCGCCTGGCCGTCGCCAACCGCGTCTCGGCGGTCTACCTGACCCTGGTCGGCGGCGCGATGGCGATCGCCGCGGCGGCACCCCTCTTCGCGACCGGCCCCGACGCGTCCCTCATCTGGGTCTGGCCGGCCCTGTTCACCTTCCCGGCCTTCGGCTTCGTGGCCTGGCTCGGCGAGGCGGGCTGGGCCGGCGACACCCCGACGTGGTTCCTCATCGGCGGCATCGTGCTCTCGGCGCTGGTCCAGTCGCTGGCCCTGGGCGCGGTGTGGCGGACCCTGCGCGGACGCCGGGGCAGCCGGGGCAGCCGGGGCAGCCGCGGGCACCTGACGCCGGCGAACTGATCCCGCGGCCTGCGAGGACCCCTGGGCCGGACCGGACACGGATGCGAGAGTGTCCCCCATGACGGCACCAGAAGCCACGGTCGTGGCGGTCGACGAGGTCGACGACATCGCGGTGGACGCCCTGCGGTGGCTGACGGGGACGGCGAGGGAGACCCCGGACGGCGGCCTCGCCTGGCCGACCAGGCCCTCGGACGACGCCGTCGAACCGATGCTCTACGACGGCACGGCCGGCACCATCCCCGTACTCCTGGAAGCGTGGCGGCACTTCGGGGACGACGCGTACGCCGACACCGCCCTGCGGGCGGCCCGCGGCCTCGCCGCCCGCGTCGACGACCTGGACGACGACTCCCTGTACTTCGGCCGCACGGGGCTGGCCCTGGTCCTGCGGACGGTCCACGCCGAACTGGGCGACACGGCTGCGGGCGAGGCCGCGGACCGCGCCCTGCGGCTCGTCCGGTCCCGCTTCGACGGCGCCCGCTGGGGCACACTCTTCGAGCTGATGGGCGGCAACGCGGGCATCGGCCTGGGCGCACTCCTGGCCGGCGACCCCGACCTGGCCGTCCTCGCCGTGGAGCCGTACCTGCGTACGGCGGAGCAGACCGCGAACGGCGTCCACTGGCCGCACCGTCCAGACACCGACTCCCGCCTGCACCACGTCTCGCACGGCACCCTCGGCATCGCCCTGGCCCTCGCCCGCGTCGGTGGAGCCACCGGCCGCACAGACCTGCTCGACCTGGCGCTGTCCGCCACGGCGGACGTCGTGGCCCGGGACGAAGCAGGCCCCCACGGCTTCCTGGCCCCCCACTCCACCCCGCAGTTCCTCCCCGACCGGATCGCCCCCGTCGCCTACGGCTGGTGCCACGGCCCGGCCGGCGACGCCCAGCTCTTCCGCACGCTGCGGGACGTCACGTCCGACCCCGCCTGGACCGCCCTGGCCAACCGCTGCTGGCACACGGTCACCCACTCCGGCATCCCCCAGCGGCTGCGCCCCGGCTTCTGGGACAACAACGGCCGCTGCTGCGGCACCGCGGGCGTCCTGGCCCTGGCCTGCGACCGGATCGCCGAGCAGCAGGACGCGTTCGGCTTTGCCGACGTCCTGGTCACGGACCTCGTCACCCGCGCGACCCGGGACACCGACGGCGCCCGCTGGTCCAACGTCGAACTCGGGCCGCCGCCACGCGACCTCGAACCGCAGACCGGCTGGGCGATGGGCAACGCGGGCATCGTCCGCGAGCTGCTCCGCTACGTGCGCCTGGCCCGCGGGGGCAGCCCGGGCTACGCCTTCACCTGGCCGGACCACGCCCCCGTATCCGCCTGACCCCACCGGACCGGACCCAACCGGACCGGACCGGCGCGATCGGGTGCGGCAGGGGCACCCCCTGCCACGGTGGATGCCGAAGGGAGGTCCGTCTCATGATCTCGGCACTGAACGAGCTGGTCGGCCTGGTCGAGGAACACCTCGGCGAGGAACCGGACGTACCCGCACTGGCCGCGACGCTCGGCACGACCGAGTACCACCTGCGCCGGATGTTCTCGTCGCTGGCGGGCATGCCGCTGTCGGAGTACGTCCGCCGGCGCCGCATGACCGTGGCGGCCGCCGACGTCGTACGGGGCGAGGACGACCTGCTGAGCATCGCCGTGCGGCACGGGTACGGCTCCACGGAGGCGTTCGGACGTGCGTTCCGGACGGTCCACGGCGCCGCCCCGCGTGACGTACGCCGAGACGGCGGCCCCCTTCAGACACAGCCGCAGCTCAGGTTCCGCCTGACCGTCGAAGGGAGCACCCCCATGGACACCCGTTTCGCCGACCGCCCCGCGTTCCGCCTGATCGGACACGCGACCCGCGTCCCGCTGATCTACGAGGGCGTCAACCCGCACATCCAGGAGCACATCGCCGCGCTGCCCCCGCAGGAGCACGTCCGCCTGAAGTCCCTCGGCGACACCGACCCGGCGGGCCTGCTCCAGGTCACCGACGACCTCGCCCAGGACAGTCCGGAGGGCACCGAACTGACCTACCTGCACGGCGTAGCCGTCTCCCGGGACACCCCGGCGCCCGACGATCTCGACGCCATCGAGGTACCGCCCGGCACCTGGGCGGTCTTCCGCAGCTCGGGCCGCTACCCGGACGCCCTCCAGACCACCTGGGCGGCCACCGCGTCCGAGTGGTTCCCCTCCAACCCGTGGCGCCTGCGCCCGGGCCCGTCGATCGTCGCGATCCTCGACCGCGCGGAGGACTTCACGACGGCGACGAGCGAGCTGTGGCTGCCGGTGGAACCGGCCTGAGCCGACCCGAGCTGACCCGAGCCGGCCGCTTGCCGTCAGTTGTCCACCGGGGGGCGCTTCCACGCGCTGACGTACCCCTTGAAGGTCGGCAGTCCCGTGCTCCCCTCCCCCGGCACGATGCCGGTGATCTCCGCTTCCGCCACGCTGTCGTTGCTGGTGATGGCGCACAGGATGGTGCCGACCTTGACCTGCCGGCCCAGGCGCAGTTCGGCGGCGGGCAGCGGATGGGACAGTACGGCCGTCTGCTGCTCTTCCGTGCAGACGGTCTTCCGTTCCCCGACGACGACCAGGATGCTGCCGAGCCAGCCGTCGGAGTTGTAGACGAGTTCCGCCGGTCCCGGCAGGGCTCCGCGCTCCATGTACGTGGCCCGGGGGACGTCGAGGTCCAGGTGGTTGGCCTGGTCGTCCCGGGAGGGCGGGGCGAAGGTGAAGGGCTTGTTGGCGAACAGCAGTTGGTAGCCCTCAGGCGCGTAGGGCACCTGGCGCTCGCCGCCGACACCACCGCTCGTGGACGGCTCCGGCGACACCACCCCGGTCCCGGTCCCGGTCCCTGTCCCGTCGTTCCTCCCCTGCCATACGACCGTGGCGGTGACACCCACGGCCACGGCCGCGAGGGCACCGACCCCGGCGGTCAGCACCCGTCGGCGCCCCCGCCCGGGCAGCGACGGACGGGGACTGGGACGGGGACGGACGAGCACCGTGGGCATGTGAGGCGGCGGCCCGAACCCGGCGGCTGGTGCGGCGGCCGGTACGGCGCCCGGCATCGGCGGCGTCGCCGACGAAGGGCCGGGGCCGGGGTCGGGATCGGGATCGGCCGCACTCCTGGTGGCGGCGGTCACCGCCTCCTCCATATCGGCCACAACGGCGGCGACCGGCCCCGGCAACCACCCGTCGAGGTCGGCCAGGGAACGTCCGGCCGCCTCCTCGCACAGAGCCGCCAGAGCGGCCGCGTCGGGCCGTTCCTCCGGCTCCGCGGCGAGAGCCGCCCGCAGGATGTGCCGCAGGGGCGCGGGACAGTCGTCGAGCGCGGGCGGGTGGCTGTCCGTACCGGCGATCAGCGCGGCGACGGCCACGTCACCGGCGTCGCCGTAGGGATGCCGCCCGGTCGCCGCGACCGCGGCCAGCAGGCCGAGGGAGAACACGTCGCTGGGCGGTCCGGGGCGCGTCCCGCGCGCGTGCTCCGGCGACATGTAGCGGAGCGTTCCCACGAGGCCGCCGGCGGTGGTGAGCCGGGTGGATCCGACCGAGCGCGCGATGCCGAAGTCGATCAGCCAGGGGCCCTCCGCGCCGAGGAGGACGTTGCTGGGCTTGACGTCCCGGTGCACGTACCCGGCGGTGTGCACGGCGTGCAGGGCCCGTGCCACGCACCCCGTCATCTGGAGGGCGGCCGCCATCGGGAGCGGACCGTACGCATCGAGCACGGCGGAGAGAGCCGGGCCCGGCTGGTACGCGGTCGCGATCCACGGCTGCTCGGCATCGGTGTCGAAGTCGACGACGGGGACCAGGTGATACCCGGCGACCTTCCGGGCCGCCCGGGCCTCCTGCGCGAACCGGAGACGGTACTGCGGGTCCTCGGCGTACTCGCGGCGGATGACCTTGAGCGCGACCGGCCGGTTCCCCCGCGTGCGCGACAGGTAGACCGTGCCCATGCCGCCCTCGCCGATGCGGGCGTGCACGGGGTAGCCGCTGATCTCCCGGGGATCGCCGGGCCTGAGCCCTTGGAGTCCCCCCGTACCCCCCATACCCCCGCTACCACCGGTCGACCGCATGCCGTCCCCCTGAACGCCGTGACCACGAAGTGGGCCACAACGTAGCAAGCGCCCCCGCAGGCCACCTGAGTACGAGAACTCATGCCGCCCGAGGGGACGCCGGTTTGATCAGAGCGGATCGATCAGGCGAGTCGATCAGAGCGGGTTGAGCCGGGCCTTGAGCAGGCAGAACTCGTTTCCTTCGGGATCGGCGAGGACATGCCACTGCTCCTCGCCGGTCTGGCCGATGTCGGCCCGGCGCGCCCCGAGCTTCAGGAGGCGCTCGAGCTCGGCGTCCTGATCGCGGTCGGTGGCGTTGAGATCGATGTGCAGCCGGGACTTGCCGGGCTCCGGCTCGTCCCTGCGGCTGAGGATGATCGTCGGCTGCTTCCCGCCGAACCCGTCGCGCGCCCCGATCTCGAAGTACTCGTTCCCCTCCTGATCGAGCACCACGAAGTCCAGCACCTCGCACCAGAACCGCGCCAGCACCTCGGGGTCGCGGCAACCGAGCACCAGCTCACCGATACGACATGCCATGGACGAAACCTGCTCTCATCTTGGGAAGCGGGAAGCGGGAACTACGGGTGCGGCCGCACGCGGGGCTCTCGAACTCCCCACGCCGGGAACGCGCTGGCGACCGTACCTGGCAAGGCGTGCAGGTGCGAAGGGTTTTCGCCGGACACGCACACACACGGCCCCCAGCTTCGGCTGCTAGCTTCCGGAGCCATGACGGACAGCGTGTACGTGGGCAACGCGGGCAAGGACGCGGCACTGGACCGAGGGTGGCTGCTGGGGCACTTCAAGGACGCCTCCGACCCTCGGCACAGCGAGGCGGTGGAGATCAAATGGGGTGTCCATCCGCAGGGGGACGAGCGCACGCACTGGGTCACCGGTGAAGAACGCACTGCCCTCCAGGTCCTCATCAGCGGTCGCTTCCGGGTGGAACTGCCCGGCCGCAGCGTCGTACTGGCCCAACAGGGCGACTACGTCGTGTGGGGCAGAGGTGTCGACCACTCGTGGTACGCGGAGGAGGAGTCCGTGGTCCTGACGGTGCGGTGGCCGTCGCTGCCCGGGTACGCCGATTAGGTGTGGTGTCTCGGGAGGTTGCGACGTGTGCGGTCGGAAGCCCGCTGTCCACGCGCACGCTACAGAGTCGGCGACGCCCTTCCGACGTGAGCGGGGCGTTGGGACTCATGAGGTGCCGACACGGCCATGCTCACTGTGCGGACGAATCCGTCGTCCTGTCGGTCCCCCTTGCCTTGCCGTCGGCGGGGGCCGTCGGCTCGGGGAGGCCGGGAAGGAGCAGGCAGAGCGGGACAGCGGCGGCGGTGAGGGCCACGCACCACCAGAACGCGTGGTCGAAGCCGCCTGCCAGAGCGCCGGGGGTGTGGGCGTCGCCGATGTTCTGCTGGAGGACGACGACGAGGACGGCGACGCCCACCGCGCCGCCGATCTGCTGGGCGACGCGGGTGATGATGCTGGCGTCAGGGATCTCCTGGTGCTCCAGCCCTACGAAGGCGGCGCCCATGGGCGCGATCATGGCAGCGCCCAGGGCGATGCCGCGGATGAACAGCGCGGCCATGAACAGGACTTCGTTGGTCTCGGCGGTGACGAAGGCGAACGGCACGGTGGATGCGGCGACGAACGCGAAGGCCACGAGCGCCACCACGCGGGGGCCGACGCTGTCCATGTACTTGCCCGCCAGGCCGCGGGCGACGAGGGCGCCGACTCCCTGGGGGATGAGCAGCAGTCCGGCGTCAAGGGGGGGCGCGCCGCGGACCTGCTGGAAGTACAGGGGCAGCAGCGTCATCGACCCGAACAGAGAGATGCCGCCCAGGAAGAGCAGGGTGGAGGACGAGGCCACCGAGCGGTGTCGGAACATCCGCACGTCGACCAGTGAGCCGGTGTCCAGGGCGAGAGCCCGGGCGATGAAGCCCCCGACCAGAACGAGCCCGGCAAGCAGCGGAACGAGGACCCGGGCGCCGGCGAAGTCCGTGCTGCCGTCGACCTGGGAGAGGCCGTAGAGGAGGGCCGCGGAACCCGGGCACAGCAGGAGCAGGCCGACCACGTCCAGGCGGGTGCGGGGGCTGTCGGGTGCGGGCCGGTCGTCGAGCAGGGTGCGCCGGGCGAGCCACATCCCGACGACGCAGAAGGGGATGTTGACGAAGAACAGCCATCGCCAGTCGGCCAGGTGAAGGATGAGACCGCCCAGAACCGGGCCGAGGATCGGGCCGAGCGCCGTGGGCACGGTGATGACGGCCATGACCTTGCCGATGTTGCGGCCCTTGGCCGCCTGCATGAGCAGGGTGTACATCAGCGGCATCATGACGCCGCCCGCGAGGCCCTGCACGAGACGGAAGACGACGAGGCTCGTCACGCTCCAGGCCAGTGCGCTCAGGAGCGAACCGACCAGGAACGCACCCAGGGCCACGATCCACAGGCGCCGGCCGCCGATCCGCGACTGAGCCCATCCGGCGAGCGGGATGGTGACGAAGACGGCCAGCATGTAGCCGGTACTGACCCACTGGATCGTGGAGAGCGGGGCGTCGAAGTCTTTGGCCAGCCCGTTCAGGGCGACGCTGACGATGGTGGTGTCGAAGACGACCCCGAGGGCGCCGACGATGAGGGTGATCGCCATCCGCACCACGGCGGGGTCTACACGGCCGGTGTCGGTGGGGGCGGGGGCGAGCCTGTGGGAAGTGCTCACGGTCAGCACCTTAAGATAGAAGAATCTTCCTTATCCTCCTCAAGGTAAGCCGATACCGTAAGAAAGACAACTCTATCTACAGTGGAGAACGAACGATGACTCAGCGACGCCGCGGTGCAGCACTGGAGAAGGCACTCCTCGACGCGGCCTGGGAAGAGCTAGTCGACAACGGCTACGCCAGATTCACCATGGACGCCGTCGTCAAGCGCGCGGGCACCAGCCCCCCGGTGCTCTACCGGCGCTGGTCCGACCGTGAAGAACTCATCCGGGCAACCATCGTCCACATCCTGACGAAGTCCCGCCCCACCGTTCCCGACACGGGAAGCCTGCGGGAGGACGTCCTCACCCTCATGCGGGAAATCGGCTCCGCTCATGTGCCGCTGGTCACCGTGATGTACGCGCACCTGGCCGGCTACCACCGGGAAACCGGAAGAGACCCCAGCGGCCTGTTCGATCCCGTGGCGACAGGCCGCAAGGCAGCGCTCGACTCGCTCTTCGACCGCGCCGTCGACCGCGGCGAGATCAGGCCCGAGCTCCTCACCGAGCGCATCAAGACCCTCCCCTTCGTCCTCCTGCGCCACGAGATCCTCTCGACCTTCGCCCCGGTGCCCGACGACGTCATCGAGGAGATCGTCGACACGATCTTCCTCCCACTGGTGCGTTGACCCCGCGGCAGCTCACCAGTAGCGAGAGCGCAGCCGTGAACTTCTCCGAGCTGGTGAACAAGAACAAGCAGACCCATGCCCGGCTCCAGGAACCGCCGAGACTGCTCCTGCACCGCAGAGAGGTCTACTCCGACCCCAAGCTGCTGGCCGCACTGACCAGGGATCACCGCGAAGACCGCGCCCCCGGCACCGGACGGCCACTGGGAAGTCCGGGGAAGTCTGCTTCTCGGACGTCGCTGGTCCGACGGCTTCGTCCATACGAGGATGCTGCCATGTGTGACACCGAAGAAGAGGACGAGCGGCTCAAGTTGATCCGCCGATACGTCACGCCCGACCGGCGGTACCTCAAGGTCGGTGGCCCACTTCTCGGTATGAGCGGGCGCGCCCGCGCCAAGTTCCTGCGGAAGCTGGGCAAGGCTGCCGGTGAGATCAGTCCTGGTGAACTGGGCATGCTGCTCGACCGAGGATGGCGCGAGCGCAAGACGGCAGCCTGGCTCATCGCCGTTGCCGGCCGGACCGAGTACCGGGAACGTCTTGGCGAACTCTTGCTCGCCAGCGAAGGGCCCTACGCGGGGCAGGCGTACTGCGTCGCTCTGGCCACCTTCGGCACCCCTGCCGACGCCGATCCCTTGATCGCTTACCTTGACCGGTACCTACCTCGCCCGGACCTCTACTACGACCAGCCGGCCGCCCTCGGCGCGCTCTTGTTGCTCGACGCCAGACTCGGTGCTGATCACGCCGCGCGATTCCTCGCCCCGAACGGACTCTGGCAGCACTGGGTCGACGGGCCGCCCGGCAAGGAGCGCGACGCCCCCGACAGCTACCACGAGTTCATTGGCCAACTCTGCTCTCTGGCTACTGACAGTGCCAAGTACTGCCCGACACGCATGCACGGTGTGATACCTCGCCGTGAGTAGCCACCACCACACCATGCCGGCGGATGGGACACGGGTGGCGGCAGTACAACAGAACCTGCCAGGGTGCATGCTCCGGGTGGGCTGGTGGGTCAGAGAGAGATGATGCGGACCTGGTTGCCGCAGAGCTTGGTCATGTCGTCGCTGTCGGACGTCAGCAGGGCGACGGGTTTCGGCTGGCGGAGCGCGACCTCGGCGACCGTGGCGTCGATGGCGTACTTGTGCCCGTGCAGCCCGGCTCCTTTGAGGAGTTCCGCTGCCGCTTTGGCTGCCTGCTCGGTGACCGGTTCTACCTTGATACGGGACAGGGCCCAGTTCAGGCGGGGGATGTTGGCACGGGCATGGCTGACTTCCACGATGGTGTTCGCCCCGATCACCAGGTCGGCTCCCATGTCGTGGAAGACCTGCAACATCGCGAGGAGCTTGCGGTCCTGCGTGATCCAGGAGGAGAGCCCTTCCGAGGCCAGAACGACGGTTTCGACGCGCTCGCTCACGCGGCGTCCGCGTCCTTGGCGGAGCCGGTAGTGCCGAAAATCTTCGCGTGGGCCTCGGCGAGTTCCTCGTCGCTGAAGTTTCCGTGCTCTTCCTCGTGCCGACGGAGGTCGTCACCCAGAAGCTGGTGCCGGATCTGGCGGGCCACAGCTTCCGCCACGTAGCCGGAGACGTTGTCCGTGAGCTTGCGGAGCTCCGCCACCTGATCGCTGGGGAGCGTGACGGTGATGCGAGTCGTTGAGGACATACAGCAAGCATACTTGAGTATGCTTGCACGGGCTTGCGTATTGCCGCCGATCGCCACTCTCCGTGACGCCGACCTCGCAATGTGGTCCCGCTTCGGTCTCGACGAGCGGTGCGAACCTGTAGGAACCGCCCTGTCGAGCAATCCCGGACGGCCCAGGGGCGCCGCTTCGGGGCGGGTGATCAGCCGGGCACATGCCATTCATCGAGGCGGATCTTCACCTGACGGTTGTGGTCCGCGTGCCAGATCACCTCACCGGCGACGGTGGCGCCCAAAGCAGGCAGCTCCATGTGGTGAGGCATGGCGGTGACCTCAGCAAGGCCGACTGCGTTCGGCACGCCGTCGAGGAGGAGGAAGACGCCGAACGGCTGTCGGCCGATGACCCGTCCGCCGACATGAGATCCAAGGGGCAGGGCGGAGACTGTTACGGGCCAGCTCCGGTCCATGACATCCGAGGCCGGCACCAGGGAGCGCTCCGGCCAACTGAACTCAGGCATTGGCCAACTATGTTCCGGACCGTGGCCGTTGTCGCTCAGCCTGCCTGTGCCTCGTCCGCCAGTGCGGCGAGGTCGATGGTTTCTTCGGACGGTGGCGCCTCGACGGTCACCGGCTGGTTGACGTCGAGGAATGTGATGGTCATGTCGAGGGGATCGCCGTCGATGAGCTCGAGCGGCTTGCCCTCGGTGCCGCCCCGTGTCGCGTACGTATCGGCCCGCATGCGGAACCGCTTGGTGTGGTTGTCGGCGCCGATCCACAGATCCATGGTGAGCGTGCCTTCGACACGCAGAGCCGTGAACTGGCCAAGACTGTCGTTCTGGCGCTCGCGAGCCGCCTTGTCGGTAGCAGCGGCGCGGACGGCGCGTATGCCCTTACTGGTGATCGTTCCTCTGTAGTGAGTGGTCCGGGTGCTGTCGATCGTCTCCGTCCCGACCTTCCGCACGTCCTTGGAGGCCGTCAGCATCGCCGACTGCACGGCCGGGCTGCCTTCGAGCTGACGTGGCAGCAATCCGTAGGAATTGTTGTCCACCGCGTCACGGCCCCACACGGCCGGCGCGGCGCTGAACCAGCTCGCGCCCTTCAACATCTCGGAGTTGACGGCATCCCCCCGGACGTACATCACCTCGTCGACGAACCGGACTTCCAGCCGGCTGTCTTCACCCTGGTCGGTCACGTTCATCTTCATACTCATGGTCAGGGGCGCCGTGCTCATGGACGCCTCGGCCGTCACCCTGCCCTGCTCCGGCACGGTGCCGGTTACCCGGTAATGAAGCGACGTGATGCCCTCGGAGCCCGTCGCCGCCTTCGCCACGGCCGTTGCGGGCGGCACCCCGGGCGAACCCTCATTCACGGACGCGGAGTCGCTCGCCGCCTCCTCTCCGCAGGCAACCGCTCCTCCAGTGAGCAGCACGACGGCGAACGCCGCGCTCGTCACCCTGCGCGATATCCGACCATGCGATGGATTCCTCACAATTCCCCCCTGGGAAGCAGATCGGCTGACCCGAGCCACGCTGTGAGCGTATCCCGGTACGCGTCCTGTGATCTGCGGCGCTCTGTGAGTCAACCTGGAGGGATGGGATGGTCAGGGGCAGTGTGGCCGTGCGCCTGGCGGTCGACGTTGGCCGTCATGGTTGGCCACTGTCGCGTGACCTCGGGCAGCCCAGAGACGGCCCATCCGGGACCTCGGGCTTCGCCATCTCGCGTTGTCAGTGGGGACGGCTACGGTGCACCCGTCAACGAAGGGCACACCCTGGGGAGGGGCTTTGGGAGCCAAGACGGGCTTTCTGGTGTACGCCGACGGCGACGTACCGAGGCTGCTGCGAGAAGTGGGCCCGGCGGACCTCGTACGCACGGCCGGCATGATGCGGCTGCTCTACCCGGGCTGGGAGACAGAGGAGAGCGAGGGCTCGACGCTCTGGGACGGCGTATACCCCCCGGAGGGGACGGCGTACGCGGCGAGCTGGCCCGGCCTCGATGTCATCGGCGACCAGAGAGTGATGATCGACTTTCCTTCCCAGCTCCCGGAACACCTCGTGGCGGCGAGCATCGGGCGGCGGCTCGTGCTGCACGCCATGCACAGCGTCGTGGACTGGCTCGCGTTCGCAGTGTGGGAGGACGGCCGACTCGTCCGCTCTCTGAGCCTGTCCCCGGACAGCGGCATCATCGAGAACATCGGCGAACCAATGACCTTCGAGCTGCCCTACTGGGCCGGAGACCGTCCGGCCGACGTCATTCCTTGGCCGGACGACGACGAAGAGCCGTACCCACTGCCGTTCCACCCCTTGGAACTGGGCGAAGACGCACTGCGCGCGCTCTGCGGCTTCGTACTGGAGGGCCGCCCCGAGCCGGACGACGTCGACACGGACAACATCCGCCTGCACGGCTTCCGGGTCCGGGACCCGCACGGCGGCCGGAGGCGTCTTTCGACATGTGGATCTCCTAGTGACCAGAGACCCAGGTGCCAACGATGACCGTCAGTTTTGGAGCCGGTCACGACCGCCGGGTTCAAGCGCCGAATTCGTACTCCAGGATGTACGAAGCGGCGTCCAGCGTCATTTCGTTGATCTCGACGGGGCGGCCTTCGTCCGTGTATGCGGTGCGGCAGACGAGGATGGCCGGGGTGCCCGCGGACATGCTCAACTGGGCCACCTCGTCCTTCGACGGCATGCGCGAGCGGATCTCTTCGCGGAAGTGCACCGGCTTGTAGCCGAGTTCGGCCAGCCTGGCGTACGTCCCGCCCTGTCCGGTGTCCTCCTGGGTGATCGCGGACCCGGCGACCAGGGACGTGGACAGGTAGCTCGTCGAGAGCAAGACGGGCTTGCCGTCCAGGACGAAGCGCCGACGCCGCACGCACACCGTCTCCTCGTCGGCCAGGTCCAGGACCGCGCCGATGCCGTCGGGCGCTGGTTCCTCGGACACGGTGACCCGGTCCACCTCGAGTGAGCGGTTCTCGATGTCGGCCGACCAGATGGAACGGCCGTTGCCCCATTGCCGTTGGGACAGACGCTGGATGCCCCGGCGCCGAAGCGGACGGAACTCCCGGACGAACACGCCGGCTCCCTTGCGAGCTTCGGCAACGCCTTCGTCCCGCAGGACGCTCAGAGCCTGGCGGACCGTCATGCGGGCCACGCCGTGCGTGGCCATGAGGTCGTTTTCTCCCGGGAGTCGATCACCGGGACCGTACTCGCCCGACTGGATCGCCTCGCGCAGCGTGTCCGCGATCCGCTGGTACTTGGGGCGCCGGTCGTCTCCGGTGTTGGCCATCCCGTCAGCCTCCTCTTCTTCTCTAGACACCTTAGGCCACAGGTCGGGGGTTCGCTCGCTGCGAGTAGCCGCCCCGCTCTGCCAAGAGGCGCTTTTCTCAAACGACTTGACGTCTCTAGAGACGTTGGCCACAGTTCATGTCTAGAGATGTTGCGGGAACGGTCTTCAAGATGAGGGGTGCTGTATGGCGTCGTACGGGATCGACCATTCCGCTGCTGTGGTGTCAGCGGCGAGAACGACGACTTCAAAGCTCGTCAGCGCGGACAGACGGGAGCTCCGCAGTCGGAAGCGGCGTCGCCTCCACTGCGGCGGGAGTAGGTACTGATGGCCTACACGATCGACCGCTTTCCGTGTGAGGGTCACCACGTCTCGGCGCGATGACCCTGCACCCCGTCACCGAGTCCGTGCCCCGGGCTCGGCGCTGGTTCCGGAAGTTCCTCTCTCCCTACCAGCCGACCTGTTCGGTCGACGACTGTGCCTTGTTGCTCTCGGAACTGGTGACCAACGCCGTCGTCCACGGCAAGTCGGATACGCCCTGGCTCGTCCGGGTGGAGTGGTTCCGTGTGACGACCTCGCTCCGGGTCGAAGTACACAATCCGGGACTCCCGGAGAGCGTGCGACTGAGGTGCCCCGACGCCGACGACGCGCACGGACGCGGATTACTGCTGGTCGACTCCATCGCCGACTCATGGCACTCCGGTCCCAGCCGCTTCGGCGGAACGGTGGTCTCCTTCGAGATGGCCGACGCCTGGCCGCCCTCCTGATACGACCAAGCGTCCACGTGCCGGTCCGCGGACGACCCCTGAGCACCAGTAAGCCCCCGCCCCGCGAAGCAACCGCAGGACAGGGGCTTACTGGGCGTACGTCTACTTCTTCTTGCCCTGGGTTTCGACCGCCCGTGATTCGGCCCTGGTCAGTGAGACGTGCACCTCAACTGACCTGGGGTTGGTCGGTCGTTGGTGGTCGTTGCCTGTCGTTGCTTGTTGACCTCGGAGGTTCCAGACAGGTTCCGGGCCCTGGCTCGCTCATGGCCTACGGCGAACGAGGCGCCATCCGCCTTCCCGACCACTCAGGTATCTGTCTGAACGGCCCGGTATGCCTCGTACTGAGCCCAGGCACGTTCGAGCGTCTCGATAGCCGCGTCGATGGCGCCGCACTCTTCGAGGTAGTCAAGCTGGCCCTGCCTTCCCTTACGTGAGGGCCAGTCAGGGTCAGCGGAGACGTCCCGCGCGAGATCCCCAATGGCATTGCGCTGATCGGCGTGGGTCTTCAACCATGTGGTGAAGCTCTTCGGCTTGGGCATGCCAGCATCCTTCCGTCGTCGTGTCCGGGCTAACCCATGGGCTCGACCCAGCTCGGAAACCAGGAGACCCCTACTCAACGTGGCCTGCGGGCCTCCCCTTCGAGAAGGAAGGGCAAGGAGGAGCGGCCTACGGCCGCGAGTCTCTCGGCTCGCTCCGCTCGCGCGCCGGCCGCTACTCGAAGCAGGCCCGGTGCGCGGCTACACCGGTTGTGTGCACGCGAGGATGGCAATCCAGGCGCCCCGCCCCCCTGGATTGCCATCCTGGGGTCTTCCAAGGGGTCAGACGGCCTCCCTGCGCAGCCATCACGGGCCCCTGCCGCTCCCGGCGTGGTTACGACGGCTCTTCAGGTGGGGAGGCGGCCGTACAGACCACGCGACTCTCCCTTGAAGAGCTCCCCATCCTCTTCTCCTAGAGAGTTGAGGGAAAACAGCGTCCGCAGCGTCCGCCGGACCTTTCGGACCCTCTCTGACCTGCACCGTTCCTGTGGACGCTAAACAAACTGTTTAGCGTCCGCCAGCGTCCGCAGCGTCCGGTCACCACGCGTTACTAAGAGCCTCTTTGGGCAGGTCAGGGAGGCTCTTAGTGGGCGAGGGGTTGCGGACGCTGCGGACGCTAACCTCTCCAGAAGACGAAGAGACCACCCCGCGCGGGGTGGTCTCTTCAGTGGGTGACGAGGGGCGCGGAAGCAAGAGGAGCAGCGGCGGCGGGGGTGCTCCTCTTGCCTGTTCGCGAGCGGCGAGCGGTCCGGCCGGTTGACGCGCGCGAGCGAAGCGAGCTGCCAGTGGGAGGCGCGGCGTGGCCGCTCCTTCTATCCCCTGCTCTGCTGAGCCTCCTCGTTCAACGCTTTCAGCACCGACTCGGGGTCGCCGTTGTACACAAGGTGCGGTTCGCCCTGCTCCGGGGGTATAAAACGGGATCGGTAGCGAATCAGGTCGCTTTCGGTGAAGTAGATCGAGTTCGGATCGGCCGCATGCCGAGCATTGCGCTTGCTCACGCGGGCCCAGAGTTCTTCGTGGCTTGCTTCCAGGTAGACGAGCGCCGTGCTCGCGTCGGCACCGGTCGCGACTGACCGCCAACGAGCGCGGTCGTCCGGCGTCCAAAACCCGTGGTCAACCACAACGTCGTGGCCGGACCGGAGTTGCTCGCGGAGTTCTTCGGCGGTCTCTTCGAGAACAGGACGTTCGAGGGTCGGGAAGACCCCTCGAGGGAAATCGACCCCATACACGCCATGTCGGTGAAACATCTCCTCGTCTGGGCAAAGCCTCACGAAACCACGAGCCGTGAGCGCACGGGAAAGCGTCGTCTTACCTGATCCCGGAAGCCCTGCCATCAGGACACAGAGTGGCTGGGAGGCATTGTCGGCCGCTGCCATTAGGAGACTTCCGATTCGGTGCGCCATGTTCGGCCAGGCCCTCCGAGGTCAACGCCGTACTCCACAACGTTGCTTTCGCTGTCGACGAACTTGGCAGTCATCACGACCACCGGCTCTGTCGGCGGCTCTGCGGGGTTCAACTCCAAGAGTTGTGCATCCTCCGACGTCAGTCGCCGTGCGGACGCGGTATCGATCCGGTGAGTGATCGGGTGGCCGGTGGCGCGAGCGATGAGCTGCAGCGACGTCCCGCCGGTCAGGCGGTCGCTCTTCAGCAACTCCGGGATCAGTTTCCCGTACCGGGCGGGGATCCATGACGTGGAGTGCGCAACAATCCCGTGCCGGTCGCGATACACGCGACGTCGCCTGATCACATCCGAACCGGGCGACATGTCCAGGCCTCGCGCCACATCTGCGGGCGCCGGCACCACGGCGGCCTGGTGGGAGTCGGACCGTTCGCCGGATCCCCAACTCGACCCGCTTCGGCGGCCCCGGTCCTGTCGCTGGGCCCCGGAAGACATCGGGGAAGGCTGATCCAAAACCTCTGTCCCGATGCCGTGGATCCCCCGTACGAGCCCGTCAGTGCGAAGCTTTCGCAGCGCCTTTTCGGCGGTTGCGGAGCTGACCTTCCACTCCTGCGCAAGGTTCTTGATGCTCGGCAGGAGTGAGCCCGGCTGTAGCTCACCAGACGTGATCAGTTCCGCGTAGTGGGCGGCAATCTGCGCGTACGGCGCTCGATTGTCGGCCTGCTCCGACATCTCGTCAGCTCCCTTGTCTCAGTGGACGACATCCCTACTGTACCCCTTGACACCCTAGGGTGCCCTAGGGAACCTTAGGGATGTGCCCGCCGGTCGGATGGATCGAACGGAGACCGCCTGCCCGGCGTGCACTGAACCAAGAAAAGCCCTGGTCATCCGCCAGGGCAAAGCAAGGAGCGGCTCCCTACCGCCAAGCAGATAGCCGCTCCCTGACCCTCGAAGGGGCACATCCATCATGCCTGGAACCAAGACAGAAGGTCGGATCAAGGCAACCGCGTCTCGGGGCAACGGCCCCGGTGGGCGGAGGCTGGACCGGGGCGAGATCATCCCTCTCACGCCCAAGCAGACGGAGCGCCTGGCCGGCCTGTACGAGGAGTTCGGCGGGGGCCGTCTGGAGAGCTACGCGGCCCGCAAGCTGATGAACCACGGCATGGACCGTGACCGGGCCGTCGGGCTGGCCGACGACATCGCGCAGGACGTCTGGGTGGCCGTGGCCAGGGAGACCACCAAGCCGCTCATGGCGGCCGATGAGCTGAGCGCGGATGAGCGTCGGATCTTCCTGTTCGGTCGCGTCAAGACCGAGGTTCACCAGTACTTCCGCCGTGGGTCGACCTCGGAGTACCTCGTGGACTGGACGGACCCGTCGACCTGCAACACCCTGTGCCCGGTGCTGCCCGAGGGCTGTGCCCGCACGACGTTGCCCGCCTACCTCGACACGATGGTGTCCGCGCTCCCGGAGCGTGAGCGGGCGGCCCTGCTGCTGCGCCTGGAGGGCCTGCCCATGCGGCGGCTGGCCGAACGTCTCGGGGCCAGCTACCCGACCGCCAACCGGCTCGTGGAAACGGCGCTGCTGCTGATCCAGATCGACAACCCGGGACTGTCGGCGGACCCGGTGCCGGTGGAGTCGCTGCACGCGTGGGAGCGCACGGAGCTGGCCCGTATGAGCGCGGCGCAGCGTGCGGCCCTGCTGCGCATGGATGAGACCTCCCGCCGGGCCCTGCTGATGCACGTGGGGCAGGGGCTGAGCATCACGGAGGTGGCCCGGCGGCTGGACGTTCCGCGCTACCAGGTGCTTCCGGTGCTGGGTGCCTGCGCCACGGCGCTGCGCTCGCTCACGGCCGACGACATGGAGCAGGCGGCATGAGTCGCCTCCGCCCGGTCAACTCCGCGACGCGGCGCGTGCGCAAGGAGCAGCTCGCGCGCCGTCACGGGCAGCGCTGTGCCTACTGCCGCTGCCCGTTCGCCGACCTGCGTCAGGCCACCCTCGATCACATCGCGCCTCAGTCGCTGTGGCGGACGTGGTCGGTCACCTCGCTGGTGCTGGCGTGCGTCGACTGCAACCGCCGCAAGGCCGACCGGCTGCCGCTGTCGCTCGCCCTGGTTCTGCTGGCGTGGGTCGACCCGACCCGGCCGGTCGTCCGTCCGGTCGACTGGCCGCTGTTGGCCCGACTCGCGCACGTTCACGAGACGGCGTTGGCCAGCGTGACGGCCCGCGTCACACCCGGCGTCACGCCCCGACTGACGGCCGATGCGACCGGCGCACGGTCGACCCCCCACCTGCACGAATCGACCCCGCACCACCCCGTCCAGCGGGCCGGACGGCCCGACTGCCTGCGCGCACCCCGACCGGTGCGGGCGTGCGCAGGCCCGACCGGAGAGGCAGTGTCCGCGTGAACGAGGTGAACACTCAGATGAACGAATCGACCCGCCCCGTGAACACGACCCCCGACCGCGTGAACACCGGCGGCGGGACCGTGAACACCCGTCGGCCGGTCCCGCCCGGCGGCGGCGGTGAGGGCGGCAAGCAGCCGCCGGCCGCCGCGCGGATCGTGGCCATGGCGCGCGAGGCGTACCGGTTCGTGATGTCCACCGACGGCCGCCCCTACGCGGTAGCCCTGGACGGGGCGAACCTCGCCGTGCCGCTGCGGGGCAAGGCGGGCCTGCGTCAGCGTCTGGCCCGACGGTTCGCGGACGCCTACCCCGGGGAGGTGGCCTCACAGTCCGCGCTCGCGGACGCCATGACCGTGCTGGAAGGCATCGCGGAAGACCACGACCCCGTACCGGTGAACCTGCGCGTAGGGCAGGCACCGGACGGCGCGAGCGTGGTCGACCTCGGCAGCGCCGACGGCCGCGCGGTCGTGGTCTCCGGTCTCGGCTGGCAGGTCGTTGACCGCTCGCCGGTGCTCTTCCGCCGCTCCGGTGCCATGGCCCCCATGCCCCCGCCGGTGCTGGACGGTGACGGCCTGGCCAAGCTGCACGCACTGCTGAACATGGACGAATCCGCGTTCCACCAGCTCGTTGCGTGGCTCGTGGCGGCCTGGATTCCCGACATCCCGCACCCGGCCCTCGTGTGCAAGGGCGAGCAGGGCACGGGCAAGTCCAAGGCCGCACAGATGTTCATCAACCTCATCGATCCGTCCCCGGCCTCCAAGCGGAGCAAGCCGCGGGACGAGAAGGCGTGGTCCCGGCAGGCGTTCAGCTCGTGGGCCCTGTGCCTGGACAACGTGAGCGCGATCGCCCCGTGGCTGTCGGACACCCTGTGCAAGGCGGTGACCGGTGACGGCGTGGTCGACCGTGCCCTGTACACCGACGACGACGTGGTGGTCCTCACCTTCAAGCGGGTGCTCGCCATGACCACGATCGACGCGGGAGCTCTCGCGGGGGACCTGGCCGAACGCGTGCTGCTGCTGGACTTGCAGCTCATCGACTCCCACCGGCGCCGCTCCGAGGAAGAGCTGGACGCCACCTTCGCGGTGGACCGTCCGGCCGTGCTCGCCGCCCTGTTCGACGTGCTGGCGTGCGCGCTCGCCGTGCTCCCGTCGGTGCGGCTTCAGTCCATGCCGCGCATGGCCGACTTCGCCCGCGTCCTCGCGGCCGTCGACCAGACGCAGGGCTGGCGCACACTGGACGACTACCTCGCCACGTCGGCGAACGTCGCCACGGACGCGATGGAAGGCGACCCGTTCGCCATGGCCATCGCCGCCCTGGTCGACCAGGCGGGCACCTGGCAGGGCACCGCCGCGCAGTTGCTCGAAGCGCTGCCCGTGCCGGGCCCGGTCCGGCCGCCGACCTGGCCCAAGGACGCCACCCGTGCCGGCGGACGCGTCAAGCGGCTCGCTCCGCTGCTGCGGTCCATCGGCATCACGGTGGACGACACGCAGCGTAGCCGCGACCGGCACCGGCACAAGCTGCTGATCCTCTCCCGCGCACCCGACGACGACCCGTCAGCGTCCGCACCCGACCAAGGCTCTCTGTGGCCGGAGGTGGCCCCCACGGGGCAGGGCAGAACCCTGCCTGACCAGTCCTGACGTAGCCGGAACACCGCCGGGCCGGGCCGCACACCAGCGGCCCGGACACGTCCAGCACTGCGGACGCTACAGCCGTCCAGCGTCCACAGCGTCCGCACCAGCGTCCACACCCCGCACCCCCGCTGGCCTGCCCCAATGCGGCCGTGCGGACGCTGGGACGCTGCGGACGCTGAAATACAGCAACTCTCCAGGACGGCGACCGGCACCACTCCCACGCACCGCCCGACGGACACGAGGAGTCACCACCGCCATGCCACCCAATGAGCCGACCGACGCCCGCGCCACCCTGCGCGGCGGCCTCCCGGACCGCTACCTCACCCCCGAAGACCTCGTCACCATGTTCAGCCTCCCGAGCGTCGAAACCGTCTACCAGTGGCGCCGCAAGCGCATCGGACCGCCCGGCTTCCGCGTCGGCAAGCACGTCCGCTACGACCCGACCGCCGTCCGCGCCTGGGTGACCGAGCAGACCGCCCTCGACGACGCCGCCTGACCCGCTCAACCGGCAGGGAGCGCACCACCGACGGGCCAGGGAGGCAGGGAGGACTCCCTGACCGCCTCCCTGCCTCGGCTCCCTCCACCTGACCAGCACAGACACCCCCTCAGGGAGGCAGGGAGGCACACCCCCGGCACCCCCGAAACCCCCCTCAGGAAGCCACCCGACACCCCCTGTCCCCGCCTCCCTGAGACCCGCCGGAGGGCTGCTACCGGTAGCACCCGCACCCGCTACCGGTAGCAACCCCGCTAGCAACCCACACCCCCAGTGAACAGGCCCGTAGCAAGTAGCGGGCCAGGCCCAACACGCGCCAAATCCGGCCGGAGCGCCGCGCCTTGGCCCTCCCGCTCCCTGCTACCAACCGAAGGAGACAGCCCTCATGGCTGGCCACATCTTCGACCGCTGGATCAAGACCACCACCGACGCCGACGGCAAGACCGCCCGCGTCAAGACCGACCGTTACGGCACGGGGATGCGCTACCAAGCCCGCTACCTCACGCCCGATGGCAAGCGAAGGAACAAGTCCTTCCCCGACGGACAGAAGCGCCTCGCCGAGCAGTGGCTGAGCGCCATGCAAGCGGACGTGGCCCGCGGCGACTTCATCGACCCCAACGCGTCCCGTACGACGTTCCAGGAGTTCGCGGAGAAGTGGCTCACGAGCCAGAGCGGCGATCCCAACACACGCGCGTCGATGGAGTCTCAGCTCAAGCTGCACGCCTTCCCCCGCATTGGGGCACGTCAGCTCGGATCGTTCCAGCCGAGCCACATCCGGGAGTTCGTGACGCAACTCGAAGCGTCCGGCATGTCCGGCGCGTACGCGCGCGTCATCTTCTCCAACGTCCGTGCCGTGCTGTCGGCCGCCGTAGAGGACGGATGCCTACGCCGGAACCCCTGCAACTCGCACACAGTGACCCCGCCGGCCATCGGTGCGCGACGCGTCGTCCCCTGGGAGCCTGAGCGCGTCTTCGCCATGCACGCCGCCATGGTCGACCGCTTCCGACCGATGGTCGACGTGGGCGCAGGATGCGGCCTGCGGCAAGGGGAGATCCTTGGACTCTCTGTCGACGACATCGACTTCGACAGCGGGACCCTGCACGTGGTGCAGCAACTCAAGCTGAGCCTGAGCAAGGCAGTGTTCGCGCCCCCGAAGGGCGGAAAGCTCCGTGACGTGCCGCTGCCCGACCCCGTGGCAGAGGCTCTGCAGGAGCACATCACGCGGTTCCCGCCTGTGGAGATCAAGCTCCCGTGGATGCGAGCGAACGGCCGGCCGGTGACGCGGCGGCTCATCTTCACGGGCCCCAACGGCGGGCACGTATGGCGTACGTCGCTGAACGAAGACCACTGGAAGCCCGCTCTCGCCAAGGCGGGTGTCATCCCGAAGGCCAAGAGCCGCGAGCACGCCGCCGCCCGCGAGCACGGCATGCACGCGCTACGGCACTTCTACGCGTCCGTGCTCCTGGACGCCGGAGAGAGCATCAAGGCGCTCGCTGAGTATCTCGGACACTCGGACCCGGGGCTAACGCTGAAGGTGTACGCGCACCTCATGCCGAGCAGCCGGGAGCGGGCCCGGAAGGCTCTCGGGCAGGCTCTCCGGCCTCAAGGACACAAGGGCTGAGGTTCCAGGGAGGTTCCAGACCATGAAAATGCCCCTGAGTCGCGCCGTATGCGCAGCTCAGGGGCATGATCACGTTCTCTACTTCTTCTTGCCCTGGTTCTTCACGGCCTCGATCGCAGCCGCGGCCGCGTCCGGGTCCAGGTACGTCCCGCCGGGGTTCACCGGCTTGAACTCGGCGTCGAGTTCGTAGGACAGCGGGATGCCGGTCGGGATGTTGAGGCCCGCGATGTCGGCGTCGGAGACGCCGTCGAGGTGCTTGACGAGGGCGCGCAGCGAGTTGCCGTGGGCGGCGACGAGGACCGTGCGGCCGGTGAGGAGGTCGGGGACGATGGCGTCGAACCAGTACGGGAGCATCCGGACGACGACGTCCTTGAGGCACTCCGTCTGCGGGCGCAGCTCCGGCGGGAGGGTCGCGTAACGCGGGTCGGAGAACTGCGAGTACTCGGCGTCGCGGTCCAGCGCGGGCGGCGGGGTGTCGTAGGAGCGGCGCCACAGCATGAACTGCTCCTCGCCGAACTCCGCGAGGGTCTGCGCCTTGTCCTTGCCCTGGAGGGCGCCGTAGTGGCGTTCGTTCAGGCGCCAGTGGCGGTGGACCGGGATCCAGTGGCGGTCGGCGGCCTCCAGCGCTAGCTGGGCCGTGCGGATCGCGCGCTTCTGGACGGACGTGTGGAGCACGTCGGGCAGCAGGCCGGCGTCCTTGAGCAGCTCGCCGCCGCGCGTCGCCTCCTTCTCGCCCTTCGGAGTGAGGTTGACGTCCACCCAGCCGGTGAACAGGTTCTTCTCGTTCCACTCGCTCTCGCCGTGGCGGAGGAGGATCAGCTTGTACGGTGCGTCGGCCATGGCTCCGAGCGTAATCCAAGCCCGCGATCCCCCGCGCGGGCGCCCGGTGGGCGGACGGTGGGCGGACGGTTGACGAGAAGTGTTAATCGAGTGGCCGAGACGGGGCCCGCCTTCGTAAGTTGTGTCTGCCGCATTCGCCGCTTACATATGTACGTCTGCTCAACGGGGGTCCCATGTCAGTCGCCGGTCTGAGACGTGCCGGACGGGAGACCGTCTCCGGGCTCCCCCGCGAGTTCTGGTGGCTGTGGACCAGCACCCTGGTCAACCGGCTCGGTGCCTTCGTCGCCACCTTCATGGCGCTGTACCTGACCATCGACCGCGGCTACTCCGCCTCGTACGCCGGTCTGGTCGCCGCCCTGCACGGGCTCGGCGGGGTCGTGTCCTCGCTGGGCGCCGGGGTGATGACCGACCGGCTCGGGCGGCGGCCCACGCTGCTCGTCGCGCAGACCTCCACCGCGCTGTCGGTCGCGCTGCTCGGCTTCATGCGGGACCCAGTGGCCATCGCCGCCGTCGCGTTCCTGGTCGGCATGGCGAGCAACGCCTCCCGGCCGGCGGTGCAGGCGATGATGGCGGATATCGTGCGGCCCGAGGACCGTATCCGGGCGTTCTCGCTCAACTACTGGGCGATCAACCTCGGCTTCGCGATCTCCTCCATGGGGGCCGGGTTCATCGCCGAGTTCAGTTATCTCGCCGGGTTCATGATCGAGGCCGGGATGACGCTGATCTGCGCCGTCCTCGTCTTCGTGAAGCTGCCCGAGTCCCGGCCGGACGAGGACGCCTCCGGCGGGTCCGGCGCCGGGGACGCGACGCCCGTCTCGCTCGGGACCGTGCTGCGCGACGGGCGGTACATGGGTGTCGTCGGGCTGTCCTTCCTCATCGCGCTGATCTTTCAGCAGGCCTACGTGGGGCTGCCGGTGGCCATGGGCGAGGCCGGGTTCACGCCCGCCGACTTCGGCATGGCGATCGCCGTCAACGGTGTGCTGATCGTCGTGCTCCAGATTCCCGTCACGCGGTTCATCGAGCACCGCGATCCGCGGCTGCTGCTCGTCGGCTCGGCGCTGCTGGCCGGGTACGGCTTCGGGCTCACCGCCTTCGCCGGGTCGGTCGCGGTGTTCGCGCTGACCGTGTGCGTGTGGACGCTCGCCGAGATCGTCAACGCGCCGACCCAGACCGGGATCGTCGTCCGCCTCTCCCCCGTGCGCGGGCGCGGGCGCTACCAGGGCATGTACACGATGTCCTGGGCGGTCGCCTCCCTCGTCGCCCCGCTGATGTCCGGTTTCGTCATCGACCGCTGGGGCGCCGAGTGGTTGTGGGGCATCTGCGCGGTCGTCGGCACGGTGGCGGCGGCAGGGTACTGGGGGCTCATGCGGGGGCTGCCGACGGACGAGGCGGAGGACGAGGATGAGGTGGCCTCGGGCGCCTCCGGGACGCCCGCGCCCGCGAAGTCCAAGGTCAGCGCCGCCTGACCTGCCGCCTCCGGCCTCGGCTCACGGGTGCATCCGCGCGCCCTTCAGCACCTTGTCCACCGCGTTCTTCGGGCCGTACACCGCGAGGCCCACCAGGTCCAGCTCCGCCGTGGGCACCGCCCGTACGGCCGCCCGGTTGTCGCGGTCGTTGCCCGTGGCGAAGAGGTCGGAGGTGAAGAGGGCGCGGGGCAGGGCGCGGGACAGTACGCGCGCGTGGGCGGTCGTCAGCGTCTCCTTCGTGCCCTCGAAGACCAGCACCGGCTGCCGGAACATCGGCAGGTAGCCGACGGCGTCCGCGTCCTCGTACGGCTCCCCGATCACCTCGGGGAACTCCTTGCCCAGGCCGCTGACCAGGAAGGCCGTGACGTTGAGGCGCTGCCAGGTCTCCAGGTCCTCGCGCAGCAGTACGGCGATCTTGGTGTCGAAGCGGATGGGGGCCTCGGTCTCGGGAGCCTCGGGGGCTGCTTCGTGCGTGCTCATACAGTGAGACTGCCGACCCGCACCCCGCCGCGTCTTGTACGTTTTTTGCATGGCCGGCCGGCGGAGGGACCAGCGGAGCGTGTCCGCCTGGCGACCCCGCGTCCCGGGCGTCGTCGAGGTCTTCCACGCCCACTACACGCAGTACGCCTATCCGATGCACGTCCATGACGCGTGGACGCTGCTCATCGTCGACGACGGGGCCGTGCGGTACGACCTGGACCGGCACGAGCACGGTACGCCGCACGACACGGTGTCGCTGCTGCCGCCGCACGTGCCGCACAACGGCTCGCCCGCGACCCCGGACGGCTTCCGCAAGCGCGTCCTGTACCTGGACGCCTCGCGGCTGGGCGACGAGCTGATCGGGCCGGCCGTCGACGCCCCCGACCTGCGTGATCCGGTGCTGCGGCGGCGGGTCGGGCAGCTTCACGCCGCGCTCGCGCTGCCCGGTGACGAGCTGGAGGCGGAGAGCCGGCTGACGCTGATCGGTGAGCGGCTGCACGAGCATCTGCGGCCCGGGGACGACGACCCGAACGGCGTGCGCCGGGATCCCGTGCTCGCGCGGCGGCTGCGGGAGCTGCTCGACGAGCGGGTCGTCGCCGGGATCGGACTGGAGGAGGCGGCCGCGCTCGTGCCCGCCCATCCGGCCCATCTGGTACGGGCGTTCAGCGGCGCCTACGGCATCGCACCGCACCAGTACCTGATGTCGCGGCGGGTCGACCGGGCGCGGCGGCTGCTGCTCGCCGGACACGCCCCGGCGGACGTGGCCGGCGCGACCGGTTTCTACGACCAGGCCCATCTGAACCGGCACTTCAAGCGGTTGGTGGGGGTCACGCCGGGGCGTTACCGCACCAGCGGCGGCACCGGATCCTGAGGGCTCTCAGTCCCGGGCGTTCTCCGTGCGTTCGATCAGGTGCTGGAACGCCTGAAGGTTCCGCGTCGACTCGCCGCGCGCGGTCCGCCACTCGTACTCCTTGCGGATGGCGGACGCGAAGCCCAGCTCCAGCAGGGTGTTGAAGGCGCCGTCGGCTGCCTCGAGGACCTGGCCGAGGAGGCGGTCGATCTCGTCGGGAGTGACGGTGGCCAGGGGGAGTTTCGCGGTGACGTAGATGTCGCCGAGGCGGTCGACGGCGTAACCGACGCCGTAGAGCCTGAGGTTGCGCTCCAGCAGCCAGCGGTGGACGGCCGGTTCGTTCTCGTCGGGGTGGCGGACGACGAAGGCGTTGAGGGAGAGGGAGTGCCGGCCGAGGAGGAGGGAGACCGTCGTGGACAGCTTGCGGGTGCCGGGGAGCTTGACGACGTAGTTGCCCGGCTCGGGGCTCTCCCACTCCAGTTCGGCGTCCTTGAGGGCGCTCTCGAGGACCTGTGCCGCCTTCTGTGGTGCCTCAGCCATGGTGCGAGCGTACGCGACGGCGGTGGGCCTGGATCGCGGCCGTGTAGACGTCGGCCGTGGTCGCGGCGGCGCTGTCCCAGCCGAAGGACTGGGCGTGCCGGGCGGCGGCGTCGCCCATGCGGGGCGTCAGCTCGGGGTTGTCGGCGAAATCGCGCAGCACGCGCGCGTACGCGGCGGGATCGTGGCCGTCGACGAGGCGGCCGGTGTGTCCGTCGCGCACGGCGACCGGGAGCCCGCCGACCGAGGCGGCGAGGACCGGCGTACCGGCCGCCTGGGCCTCTATGGCGACCAGGCCGAAGGACTCGCTGTAGGACGGCATGACCAGCACGGACGCGGCCCGGAACCAGTCGGCGAGCTGCTCCTGCCCGACGGGCGGGCGGAAGCGTACGACGTCGGCGATGCCGAGCCGCGCGGCGAGTTTCTGCAGGCCCTCCGGCTTGGCGAGGCCGCTGCCGCTGGGGCCGCCGACGACGGGGACGACGATGCGGGAGCGCAGCTCGGGACACTCGTCGAGGAGTACGGCGACGGCGCGCAGCAGGATGTCCGGGGCCTTGAGGGGCTGTATGCGGCCGGCGAAGAGCGGGATCAGCGCGTCCTGGGGCAGGCCGAGGCGGGCGCGGGCGGCGGCGCGGGCGTTCCCATGCTGTCCCGGTCCTGGAACGACGCCCCTGGGGAAGGGGCGGAACCGGTCGAGGTTCACGCCGGGGTGGACGACGGCGACCCTGGAGGGGTCCGCGGCGTAGTGCCGGACCAGTTCGTCGGCCTCCTCGGCGGTGTTGGCGATGAGCCGGTCGGAGGCGGCGACGATCTGGGTCTCGCCGATGACGCGGGCGGCCGGTTCGGGGGTGTCGCCGTCGGCCAGGTTGGCGTTCTTGACCTTGGCCATGGTGTGCATGGCGTGCACGAGGGGGGCGCCCCAGCGCTGGGCGGCGAGCCAGCCGACGTGGCCGGAGAGCCAGTAGTGGGAGTGCACGAGGTCGTAGTGGCCGGGGCGGTGGCCTGCCCAGGCCTGCATGACGCCGTGGGTGAAGGCGCAGAGCTGGGCGGGCAGGTCCTCCTTGGCCAGTCCCTCGTACGGGCCCGCATCGACGTGCCGGACGAGGACGCCGGGGGCCAGTTCGACGGCGGGCGGCACGACGGCGGTGGTCGCGCGCGTGAAGATCTCGACCTCGATGTTGATCTCGGCGAGGCGCTGCGCGAGTTCCACGATGTAGACGTTCATGCCGCCGGCGTCGCCGGTGCCGGGCTGATGGAGCGGCGAGGTGTGCACGGAGAGCATGGCGACACGGCGGGGCCTGCGCAGCAGCCTGAGCCGCGGCGAAGCCGCCGGTGAGCGACGCCCGAGCCTGCTGACGTACTGGCTCACGAGCCACTCCTCCTCGCTGCGGGCATGCCGGGCGGAGGACACGCGTCGCCCTCCAAGGGGTGGGAACACCGGATGGGCGGTGCTCCATTCCGATTTTCCGACCTTTGCCGAATCATTACCGCCGATCGCTCAACCGTTCGAGGCCTTGCCGCGTACGGCGCCGCCCCCGTCGCGTACAGCGCCGCCCCCGTCGGCACGGGCCCGCCCTCCCGCGTACGCGGCCGTGCCTGCCGCACACGACGCCACCCCCGTCGCGTACGGCGCCGCCCCGTCGGCACGGGCCCGCCCTCCCGCGTACGCGGCCGTGCCTGCCGCACACGACGCCACCCCCGTCGCGTACGGCGCCGCCCCGTCGGCACGGGCCCGCCCTCCCGCGTACGCGGCCACCCCCGGCTCGGCGGCCGCATACCCTCGTAGGCATGCCACCCCGCGCCACCGCCACCCGCCCCGTGGGCACGGTCACGCGCGGGACGACGAATCCGAACCGGCTGCGTCGCATGGACCGCTGGATCGCGGCCACGCACGGCGCCGAACTGCGCCGCGCCGCCCGTCCCGCCACCACCGATCTTGCCGCCACCGATTCCCTCGCCGCCGATCCCGCCGCTGCCAATCCCGCCGCCGTCAATCCCGTCGCCGTCGACCTCGGCTACGGCGCGGCCCCCTGGACGGCCGTGGAGCTGCTGCGGCGCCTGCGCACGGTCGCGCCGCACGCGCGCGTGGTGGGCGTCGAGATCGACCCGGCCCGGGTGGCGGCGGCCCAGCCGTACGCGCGCGAGGGGCTCGTCTTCCGGCACGGCGGCTTCGAGGTCCCCGTCTCCCGGCCCCCGCTGCTGATCCGCGCGGCGAACGTGCTGCGCCAGTACGACGAGGGCGAGGTCGCCGCCGTCTGGCAGCGGCTGTGCGCGCGGCTCGCGCCGGCGTCGGAGCACTCGCGGGGCGGGCTTCTCGTCGAGGGCACCTGTGACGAGATCGGGCGCCGGCACGTGTGGGTGGCGCTCGGTCCCGAGGGGGCGCGCACGGTCACCTTCGCGACCCGTCTCGGCTCCCTGGACCACCCCTCCGACCTGGCGGAGCGCCTGCCGAAGGCGCTCATCCACCGCAATGTCCCCGGCGAGCCCGTGCACGCCTTCCTGCGCGACTTCGACCGCGCGTGGGCCGCCGCCGCGCCCTACGCCTCCTACGGCGCCCGCCAGCGCTGGATGCGCGCCGTGCGGGACCTGACGGCCGACTGGCCGGTGACGGACGGGCCGGCGCGATGGCGTCAGGGCGAAGTGACGGTGCGGTGGGAGGCGTTGGCGCCCCGCGCGTGAAACGGCGGACGCACGCCCCGCCCCGTGCCCGGCGGGAACGATCTCGGTGCGGCGTTCGTCACACAGCGGGGGGAAGCAGGAGGGAAGCACGGCCTCTGTCGCTTTCCGCGCCGGCATGGCACGATCCCCCGAGCGGGCTATGTTACTGACGGTTAATCAGTTTGGGGGCGAGGTATGCGCACGGGGAAGCATGGCTTGACGACCGCTGCCGTGACCGTGGTCTGCGCGGTCACCGTGCTGGCGGCACCCGGCACGGCGTTCGCGGATCCCGGACCCACACCGTCATCGAGCGCGCCCGGCACCCCCAGCGCCTCCGCCACCCCGGCCGCCACCACACCCGGCAAGGACCTGGAAGCCGTACGCAAGAAGCTCGACAAGCTCTACCGCGCGGCGGCCTCTGCCACGGACGAGTACAACGCCGCCGAGGAGAAGGCCGAGAAGCAGAACGCCGAGATCGTCGAACTGGCCAAGAAGATCGTCAAGGGCCAAGAGAAGCTGGACGGGCTCAAGGACCGTGCCGGAGCCGCGGCCCGCGCCCAGTACCGCACCGGCGGCCTGCCCGACGGGGCCAAGCTGATCCTGAGCGACGACCCCGAGGACTTCCTCGACGGCACCGGCCGGGTGATCCAGGGGCAGCGCGCCACCAAGGGTCTGCTCGGCGAGCTGACCCGCGCCCAGGAGGACCTCAAGACCTACGCGGCGGACGCCTCCGCCCACTTCAAGGAGCTGGAGGCGAACCGCAAGGCCAAGGCCACCGCCCAGAAGAAGATCGAGAAGCAGATCGCGGCGGCCGAGAAGCTGGAGTCCGAGCTGGCCAAGGAGGAGAAGGAGCGCCTCGCCAAGCTGGAGCGGGAGGCCCAGGCCAAGGCCCAGACCGCATGGCTCGACTCCGGCATCCTCAAGGACCTCGACGCCAGGGCGACCGAGCGGGGACGCAAGGCGGTCGAGTACGCCACCGCCCAGATCGGCAAGCCGTACCAGTGGGGCGCCGAGGGCCCGAAGTCCTACGACTGCTCCGGCCTGACCTCCCAGGCATGGGTGGCGGCCGGGCAGACGATCCCGCGCACCTCGCAGGAGCAGTGGAAGCAGCTCAAGCGCGTCGACGTCGAGGACATGCGCCCCGGCGACCTGATCATCTACTTCGACGACGCCAGCCACGTCGGCATGTACGTGGGCGACGGCTCCGTCGTGCACGCCCCGCGTCCCGGGCGCTCGATCACCATCACGGGGGCGGGCACGATGCCCATCCTCGGCGTGGTCCGGCCGGACACGACGCAGGCCCCGGACGCAGACCCCGGCCAGGACCAGGACCAGGACCCGGCATCGGCATCGACATCGGCACCGGAGGAGTGACGCGGGCCACGCGCCACGCGCCACGCACGTGAAACGGGCCACGTGACCCAGTCCACGCCCGGCGCCCCGCCCCGCGTGACGTTCGTCATTCCCGGCCCCCGGCCGACGTGTCCAACTGCGGGGGATAACGCGGCATATGACAGTGGCCGTTGGCCGCCCGACGTGTTCTGGACCATTCCGCAGCGGCCGGGTCACCCGCTATGGTCCCCGTCGGTGGGTCGAGGTCCCTCGCCCCGCTATGCCCTCGGGGGGAGGGAAGGAACCAAGACAATGCCCGTACCCGTACCGCGGCAGAGGGCGATCCCGGCCGCGGAGTGTGGTCAGGCGCCCGCCGCGTCCCCGGACAGCGGCCCTTCCAAGGAACAGGCCCCGCCCGGGACGAACCCGGCCGAGAACCCCACCAGTCAGCGAGAGAACCCCACGGAGAAGCGCGAGAAGCCCACGGACACCAGCACGGACCGGACCCCGGACCGCACCCCGGACAAGAGCACGGCCCCACACACGGCCGTCCCGCGCACAGACCGCCGCGAGAGCAGCACCCCCACAAACCTGACAGTACTGCTGATCGAGGACGATCCGGCCGGCTCGCCCATCGTGCCCGACCTGATCGACCAGGCCGGCAAGCCGATCCGCGTCCGCACCGCACGCAACCTCACCGAGGCCGAGCGGCTGCTGACCGACGACGTCCACTGCATCCTGCTGGACCTCGCCCTGTCGGCCCCCGCCGGCAACAGTGACGCCGAGGGCGCGGACGAGCTGGCGGTACTCAGGGACGTACTGGAGCTGGCACCCCGGCACGCCGTGCTCGCGCTCACCTCCTCCAGCGACGCCGAGCGCGGCGCCGAGGCCGTGGCGGTCGGCGCGCAGGACTACCTGTTCCGCGACGAGCTGGACGGCCGGCTGCTGAGCCGGGCGATCCGCTACGCCGTCGAGCGCAAGCGGTCCGACTCGGCGGAGCGGCGCCTGGCCGAGGGCCGGATGCGGGCGCAGGAGAACCGCCGTCTGGAACGCGGCCTGCTGCCGACCCCGCTGCTGGCCGGCTCTCCGCTGCGCTTCGCCGCCCGCTACCGGCCGGGCCGCTCGCGTGCCCTGCTCGGCGGCGACTTCTACGACGTCGTCCGCACCCCGGACGGCACCGTGCACGCCATGATCGGCGACGTCTGCGGGCACGGTCCGGACGAGGCGGCCCTCGGTGTGGAGCTGCGGATCGCCTGGCGGGCGCTGACCCTGGCGGGGCTGTGCGGCGACGAGCTGCTCGGCACGCTCCAGCAGGTGCTGGAGCACGAGCGCTCGGACGACGAGATCTTCGCGACCCTGTGCGCCGTGGACATAGCTCCGGACGGCCGCAGCGCCGGCCTGTGCCTGGCCGGGCACCCGTCCCCGCTGATCGCCGGCCCGGGCACGCCGGCCCGCCTGCTGCCCTACGACAACAACGGCCCGGCGCTGGGGCTGCTGCCCGGCGCCCGCTGGCCGCGGATGCAGGTGGAGCTGGGCACCGAGTGGAGCCTGATGCTCTACACCGACGGCCTGATCGAGGGCCACGTCGGCGAGGGCCGCGAGCGGCTCGGCCAGGACGGCATGGTGGAGATGGTCCGCCGCCAGCTCGCCGGGGGCCTCCAGGGCGAGGAGCTGCTGCGGGCGACGGTCAACGAGGTCCGCGAGCTCAACGGCGGCGAACTGGCGGACGACCTGGCGGTGGTCCTGCTGGACCGGACGGCCTGAGCCGCCCGGGTCCGTCTCACATCCTCAGCGTCCGCCGTTGTACGGGCCGTACGGGCCGTCGCTGCTGGAGCCGCGGCGGCTGCTGCGGCCGCCGCCCGGCAGGCCGCGCAGTGCGGGCCGTACGTCGACCATGTACACGATCGTCGCGATGAGACCGATGATCGGCAGGAACGACAGGATGTTGAAGATCAGGTTCACCACGAAGGCGATCCCGAGGATGATCAGCCAGAACGGCTTGGTCTTCTTGTCGGCCGCGCGGTAGGCGTCCTCGCGGCGCGTGGCGGCGTCGATCAAAGCGAAGCCGCTGAAAAGGATCAGGGCGATGCTCAGCAGCCACATGAAGCCTGCGAACCCCTGCATCAGCACAACGTCCACCACCAGAATCGGCTCGTCATCATTACGCGGTCACCGTACCCGTACAACGGGCCGGACACCCCAAGGGTGCCCGGCCCGTTCCGTTCCCTCACTCGTCGTGCCCCGGCCCCTACTTGGCGGGCGGCGTCGTCTTCTTGGCGGTGGTGCTCTTCTTGGCCGGGGCCTTGCGCGGGGCGGGGGTCTTCTTCGCCGCGGCGGGCTTGCCCTCCGTGACCTCGACCGGCCCGGGCTTGGCAGGCGCGGGCCTGACCGGCGCGGGCTTGGCGGCCTCGGACTTGGCCTGCGCGGGCTTCGCCGGCTCGACGGCCACGGCGAAGTCCTCCACGTCCTCGGCGAGATCCTCGATGCCGTCGGCGGCCTGGCCGCGCCAGGTGCGCACCGCGTGCTCGCCGCGCTCGGCGACCTTCTCGTAGGTCTCCCGGGCCTTGACGGCGTACTCGGCGGCGACGCCGACCGAGCGCAGCGCGAGGTCCTGGGCACTCTCGCCGAGCTTCTTGAAGTCGGCGTCGAGGGAGCCGAAGAGCTCGTTGGCCTTGGTCTGGAGGCTCCCCTGGGTCTCCTTGACGCGGGCCGTCGCCTTCTCCTGGACGGCCTTCGGGTCGGTGTTGCGCACGGCGTCGATACGCGCCGGGGCCTCGGCCCGCAACTGCTCCACCAGCACCGGCACCTTCTTGGCCTGCTGGAAGGCAAGGTCGGCGGTGCCGGCGGCGAAGTAGAGCGGGGTGGGGTCGCTGAAGGTCTTGCGCAGGTCGTCGGTGATGGCCATGGTGATGGTCCTCCGGAATTACGTTCGTTCGTCTGAGGGTTTTATAGTGGTCTCGCGTCCGCCCGGCCGACTGCCGTCTGCCGCCCGCCGCTCAGGTCATCCGGCCGTCTGTCGCGGGCCGGCGTCACTGCCGCCGGTCGTACGGGGGCCGGTGCCCGGTATGGAGGCCCCGCCGTCCGCAGCCGCGCGGCTGTCCGCGCCCGTGTCCGCTCCCGCCTCCCCGTCGGCCCCGAACCCGTTCTCCTTGCGGAAGGATTCGTAGACCTGGAGCAGCACCTGCTTCTGCCCCTCGTTCAGCGAGGGGTCGGCGAGGATGACCGCACGCGTCTCCACGTCGTCCCGGTCCCGCTCGGCGTCGAGAATCCCGGCGCGGACATACAGCGTCTCGGCGGAGATGCGCAGCGCCTTGGCGACCTGCTGGAGCACCTCCGCGCTCGGCTTGCGCAGCCCGCGCTCGATCTGGCTCAGGTACGGGTTGGACACGCCCGCGGCATCGGCGAGCTGGCGCAGCGAAAGCTGCGCGTTGCGCCGCTGCTCGCGCAGGTACTCACCCAGATTGCCGACGTTGAGCGTTGCCATGCCTCCACCATGCAACACCTCGCTAACTATTGCAAGCACCTTGCTTGCAATAGTGCGCCCACCGGCGACCGCCGCATCCAGTGCCGGGTCAATCCCGTCCCAGTGAAGATACGGAGTCCGAGTCCCATCAGACGTGCGGGCCGAGGCGCCGAGTCCCAGCGATTCTGATCAGGCGGATGAGCGGATGCCGTCGAGGTCGGTACGCGATGATCAGTCCATGACCGAGATCGTCTTGATGTCAGATCCGAAGATCGCAGCCATACCGGTGAAGGACTGCGACGAACCGCTCCTTGATGTCCGACGTCACGATCCCTTCCCCGTCGACACTCGCGAGCAGGACGATTCCGGGGCCTTCGCACACCTGCGCCAGGGGGTCCTCAGCCGCCTTGTCGATGCCCGGAAACTTCTGCCAGACGGCATCCGCTTGCTGTTCATCGAGGGGTACCGACCGCCTGCGCTGCAACGTTTCTACTTCGAGCGATACGCCGAAAGTCTCCGGAGCGACAACCCCGGCTGGTCCTCGGAACAGGTCCGTGCTGCCGCAAGCCGGTTCGTGTCTCCCCCGCAAATCGCCCCGCACAGCGCCGGCGCTGCCGTCGACCTGACTCTCGTCGCCGCCGATGGCAAGGAACTCGACATGGGAACGCCGGTGGATGCCAGCCCGGAGGTGAGTGAGGGTGCCTGCTACACCGCCGCCCGCAACATCGGTTCGGAGGCACGTGGCAACCGGCAGATCCTCACTGAGGCCCTGACTGGGGTGGGCCTGGTCAACTATCCGACCGAGTGGTGGCACTGGTCCTACGGCGATCGTTACTGGGCACTTGCTACCGGCACGGGCCACGCCGTCTACGGGCCACGGGAGCTTGGCTGAGACTGCGGAGGCTGTCACTCACGTGAGTGGTCTCGTCCCGATCCAACTGCGTAGACCTGCTGCATCCGCACAGCGCGGCTTTCACGGGACTACGTGGGCTGGTGGAGACGGCGGCGCCGGAGGCGACCCCTCTCAGTGGTTCACCTTCCCTGAGACCGGACCAACCGGGAACCTCACCCCGGTGAGGTCCTCGGAGGCGGCCCACAGCCGCTGCTGGACGGCTGCCTCGTACGACTGTGGGCTGGACGTGACCAGCCGGGGGTGGCCCTTGATCTCGTTGCGTCCGCCGGGGCCGTAGTACTGGCCGCCGAGCACGGCCGGGTCGGTGGCGGCGCGCAGGGTCGGCAGCGCGCCCATCGCCGGTGTCTGGGTGATCAGCGGCGCGAGCCAGGTGAGCGGAAGCCGGAGGGCCGCGGGGGTGTTGCGGGCGAGTTCGGTGCTGGACATGCCGGGGTGCGCGGCCACCGCGACGGTGGTGCCGTGCTGGGCGAGCCGGCGCTGGAGTTCGTACGTGAACATCAGGTTGGCCAGCTTGGACTGACCATAGGCGGCGGCCCGGCCGTACGACCGTTCCCACTGCAGGTCGTCGAAGTGGATCGCGGCCCGGATGCGGTGGCCGGTGCTGCTGACCGTCACCACGCGCGAGCCGGGCACCGGCAGCATCAGGTCCAGCAGCAGCCCGGTGAGCGCGAAGTGGCCGAGGTGGTTGGTGCCGAACTGCGTCTCGAAGCCGTCGCGGGTGGTCTGCTTCGGGGTGTACATCACACCGGCGTTGTTGATCAGCAGGTCGAGCCGGCCGAGCCGGGACCGCAGCGCCGCCGCCGCGGTCCGGACGGAGTCGAGCGAGGTCAGGTCCAGCGCCTGCACGGTCACGTCGCCGGTCATGCGGGCCGCGGCCTGCTCGCCCTTCTCGACGTTGCGCACGGCGAGGACCACGGACGCCCCGCGCTCGGCGAGCGCCTTGGCGGTCTCGTACCCCAGTCCGGTGTTGGCCCCGGTCACCACGGCCACCCGCCCGCGCTGGTCCGGAATGTTCGCCGTCGTCCACTTCTCGCCCATGTCAGGCTCCCGATCAAGTAACGTACCGAAGGTATCTTGTGTCGGCGACGTTAAAGTACTTTCGGTACGTTGTCAACGTACCGCAGGTACCTAAGCTAGGCTGGCGATCGTGACTTTCCAGCGGGCGCGGACCGAAGAGCAGCGGGAGATCCGCCGGCGGGCGATCCTCGACGCGGCGTCGGCGATGCTCGACGAGATGCCTGTGGCCTCGGTCACCCTGAACGAGCTCAGCCGCCGGGTGGGCCTGGCGAAGCCGAACGTGCTGCGCTACTTCGAGTCCCGCGAGGCGGTGCTGCTGGAACTGCTGGACCGCTTCCTGCTGGAGTGGCTGTCGGAACTGGCAGGCGAGTTGACCGCCGACGTCGACGAGAATCTGCCCATGGCCGAGCGAGCGGCAGCGGTGGCCAGGATTCTCAGCAGCTCGCTCTCCGGCCGAGTGGTGCTGTGCGACCTCTTCGGCGCGCAGGGCAGCGTCCTGGAGCACAACGTCTCCGTCGAGGTCGTAGCACGCTACAAACGTGCCTCCCTGGACCGCCTGACGACCATGACCGACCTGATCCAGAAGTACCTGCCGGAGCTGGGCGAGAACGCAACGCTGTTCAGTTTGCAGACCATGGTCATGGCGGGCGCGCTGTCGGCGTACAGCACGCCCCCGCCCAGCCTGCGGGCGGCGTACCAGGCCGAGCCCGACCTGGCCCGCTTCCACCTGGAGCTGAAGGACTACTTGGAGCTGGCCCTGACCGCGACCCTCCTGGGCGTACTGCCCCGCCGCTGACCTGCATCGCGCACCGCGGCAGCCGCGTCAGAACGGCAGGGGCCGCGTGTGCACCACGTCCAGCCGGGACACCGCGCGGGTGAGCACCACGTACAGGCGGTGCAGGCCCCGCCCCGGCGAATTCCAGGGGCCCTCGGCCGCCGCGATCGCCGCCGGTTCGACGGCGACGACGTGGTCGTACTCCAGGCCCTTGACGACGCTCGCCGGGACGACGGCCACCCGGGCACCCGGCGTCTCGGCCCCCGACGCCGCGATGCCGGCCGCGTCGAGCGCCGCCCGCAGCCGGGGTACGTCCGGGTCGGCGGCGACGACACCCACCGAGCCCTCCCGGGTGAGCGCGTGCCGTACGGCGTCCACGACCGTCTCCGGCAGGGCGCCGGGCGTGGTCTCGCGCAGTCTCAGCTCGCCGTCGCCGCGCAGGGAACGGGCCTCCGGTACGTCCACGTCGAGGCGCGCCAGCAGCCGGTTGGTGAGGCCCACGACCTCCTTCGGCACCCGGAACCCGATGGTCAGCGGCACCACGGCCGCGTCCGGCCGGCCCAGGTGCGCGAGGACGGTCCGCCAGGACCGCGCGGCCCACGGTGTGGTCCCCTGGGCGAGATCGCCGAGGACGGTGAGCGAACCGAAGGCGGACCGGCGGGCGATGGCCCGGCACTCCATCGGGGAGATGTCCTGGGCCTCGTCGACGACGATGTGGCCGTAGCCCTCAGGGTGTTCGAGGAGTCCGGCGACCTCGTCGAGGAGGACCAGGTCGGCGGCGGACCAGCGCGCCGACTTCCACGAGCGCGGCACCCGGCCCGTCCACAGCAGCGCCTTCTGCTCGTCGTCGTCCAGCAGCCCGTCGGCGGCCCGCGCCAGCGATCCGGGGTCGCCGAGCAGTTGGGCGACGACCTCTTCCGGGCGCACCCGGGGCCAGGCCGCGTCGAGGTACGCGCCGACCGGCCGGGCGCGTTCGACGCGGCGCAGCCAGGCGTTGCTCTGCGGTCCGGCGCGCCGTTCGGCCCGTTCCTGGACGTACCGCACGATCCGCGCCCGCACCCGCTCGCGCCCGACGGTGTACGGCGGTTGCTCCGCGCGGACGTCCGCGACGATCCCGGCCAGCGTCTCGGCGGGGACGCGCCAGCGGTACGAGCCGTCCGGTACGGCGAGGGGCCCGGCGGCGTCGGGGTCCACGCGCGCGTACAGGGCGCGGCGCAGTACCTCGGCCGTCCGGGCGTCGTGCTTGACGGCGGCGGCCCGTTCGCCGTCGGTGCCGGTGACCGGGTGCCGGGCGATCTCCTGCGGCAGCGTGGACTGCCGTACGCCGGTCTCGCCGAGGGCGGGGAGGACTTCGGCGATGTAGGAGAGGAAGGTCGGGTTGGGGCCGAGGATCAGCAGGCCGGCGCGTTGGATGCGCTGCGGGTGGGTGTAGAGGAGGTACGCGGCCCGGTGCAGCCCGACGGCGGTCTTGCCGGTGCCCGGGGCGCCCTGGACGCAGACGGTGGCGGTGAGGCCGGCGCGGACGAGGTCGTCCTGCTCGGGCTGGATGGTGGCGGCGATGTCCCGCATGGGCCCGACGCGGGGCCGTTCGATCTCCCGGGCGACGATGGCACTGGCCCGGGACTCGCCCCGGCCGAGGTGCTCGTCCTCGAGGCCGGTGAGGTCGGCCGAGTGCCCGTGGCTGCCGGGCGCCCACCCGAAGCGGCGGCGGACGGCGACGCCGCGCGGGTCGCCTGCGGTGGCCTGGTAGAAGGCGCGGGAGACGGGGGCGCGCCAGTCGACGACGAGGGGCGGGGCGGCGGGGTGCTCGGTGATCCGCAGCCGCCCGATGTGCAGCGCGTTCTCCGTCCCGGTCTCCGCCCCGGCCTGCATCCCGGCCTGCATCCCGGTCTCCGCCCCGGTCTCCATCCCGGTCTCCATCCCGGCCTCCGTCCCGGTCTCCGCGAAGTCCAGCCGGCCGAAGAACAGCGGCCCCTCGGGCAGTTCGCGCATCGCCTTGGCCCGGCTGCGCAGCCGGTACCCGAGGACCTCGGCGTCGGCTCCGGAGGCGGAGACGTCCTCGCCGGTGACGACGTGTTCCTGGGCGCCCTCGACCATGGCGGTGAGGACGGCGCGGCAGTGTTCGTGGTGGGCGCGCTCGCGGTCGAGGGCGCGCTGGAGGGCGGGGTCGGGAGACGTCATTCCAGCAAGCCTACCGACATTGTGTTACCTGGTTAAATTTCTTACTCGGTCATCATCTCGTGTCATCGTTTCGTGGTCCTCGTTGAACACCGTCCGGCTGCCCGATCGCGTAACCGATGGCGGGGGGCGGCGGCGAGGTGGCCGGCGAAGAAGGCGATGAGTCTGGCGACGGCCGGGGTGACGTGCTCGTCGCGGTCGTAGAGGGAGACGTGGGTGCCGCCGTCGACGACGAAGAGTTCCTTGGGCTCGGCCGCCCTCTCGACGGCTTCGCGGCTGAAGTGTGCCGTGTCGGCCTCGGAACCGACGATCATCAGCAGGGGGCGGGGCGAGATGAGGTGGACCAGGGCGTAGGAGTCGTACTGGACGATCTGGTCGAGGCTGCGGACGGGCCAGGGCAGGACCGCCCGGGGGTGGTGACCGCGCGGGGTGCGGTAGTACTCGTAGGTCTCGGCGTCCACGGCCTCCGTGATCCACTCCTGCCGGGGAACGCCCTCACCGCGAGCCTCCGCGGTGCGTGCGGCACCCGCGAGTTCGAGCATGGCGCGCAGGGCCCGTGGGTCCTGGGCGGAGCCGAGTCCGTCGCGCATCACCGCTCCCAGGTCCACCGCGCTGACCGTGGCGACGGCCTTGACACGCAGGTCGGTCTGGGCGGCGTAGGGGACGTAGCCGCCGGAGGCGCAGATGCCCAGGGCTCCGATACGGTCCGGGTCGATCTCGTCGCGGGTGGTCAGGAAGCTCACGGCCGACTTGATGTCCTCCGCGCGCTGGAAGGGGTTCTCCAGGCCGCGTGGTTCGCCCTCGCTCTCGCCCTGGTGGGCGGCGTCGAAGACCAGTACGGCGAAGCCTTCGCGGGCCAGGCGCTCCGCGTAGACGCTCGCGGTCTGCTCCTTGACACCGCCGCCGGGATGGCCGACGACGACGGCCGGGAGCCGGTCACCGTCGGGCGCGTCGGGCGCGTCGGGCGCGTCGGGCGCGTCGGGCAGGAAGAGGATCCCGGCGAGTGCGAGATGGCTGCTAAGGAACGTGACGTCCGTCTTCATGCCCCGACCCTGGCAGGTGCCGCGCGCCGGGATAAGGGGCCAATGCCGGCCCCCTCACCGGTCGGGCCCGCGGTGCGAGACTCGACCGCATGAGCAGCGAACTGGGTGACTTCCTCAAGGCCCGGCGCAAGGAGCTGAGCCCCGCGACGGCCGGGCTCACCGACGACGGACGGCGCCGGGTCCCGGGCCTGCGCCGCGAGGAGGTCGCCCTGTTGGCGTCGATCAGCTCCGGTTACTACACCCGCCTGGAACAGGGGCGGCGCCGGGCCTCCGAGCCGGTGCTGGACGCCCTCGCCCGCGCGCTGCGGCTCAGCGAGGACGAGCGTGCCTACCTCTTCGAGCTGTCGGGCAAGGACGCCGGCCGACCGCTCCGGCGGCCCGCCCAGCGGGTCCGGCCCCCGTTGCGGCGCCTGCTCGACGATCTCACCCACACCCCGGCCCTCGTCCTCGGCCGACGCACCGACATCCTGGCGTGGAACCCTCCGGCTGCCGCACTGTTCACCGACTTCGCGCTCCTTCCGCGGGACGAACGCAACTTCGTACGCCTGGTGTTCTGCCATCCCGTGGTACGGGCCCTGTACACCGACTGGCCCCACATGGCGCGGGCCTGCGTGGCGCAACTGCGGATGGAGGCGGCTCGGGACCCGGCGGATCCGCGGCTGACGACGCTGGTGGAAGAGCTGTCCGTGCGGGACCCGGACTTCCGGACCTGGTGGGCCGACCACCGCGTGGCCGTACGGACCGCGGGCACCAAGGCGCTGCGCCACCCGACGGCGGGCGAACTCACGCTCGACTGGTCCACACTCACCGACACGGCCGACCCGGACCAGCAGCTCGTCGCCCTGACCGCCGCGCCCGGCACCGCCTCCCACGACGGCCTGCGCCGCCTGCGGCTCCTGGGCCGCATGCGCCGCCTGGACGCCGTCACATCCGAACGGACCGTTCCTGACGCTCCCGGCGCTCCCGGTAGCTGTAGCGGTAGCGCAGCGGCGACTGACCGACCTCCCGTTTGAACGCGTTGCTGAACGCGCTCGCCGAGGCATACCCCAGCTCGGCCGCCAAGGAGGCGACCGGTACGTCGTCGTCGCGCAGGGCCCGCCGGGCCAGCAGCATCCGCCAGCGGCTGAGATAGGTCAGCGGCGGGACACCCGCCACGGTGCGGAAGGACTCCGCGAACGAGGTCCTCGACATCGCCACGGCGCGGGCCAGTTCCCGCAGCCCCCAGGGCCTGCCGGGATCGGCGTGGATGAGGTCGAGCGCCGGCCGCAGCCTCTCCTCGGTCAGCAGCCGCAGCCAGCCCGGAGGCAGCTCGGCCTGGTCGACGTAGGCGCGCAGCACCTCGAGCAGCAGGAGCTGGCCGTGCTGGCGGATCGCGAAGGCGGACCCCATGCGGTCCCCGGTCACCTCGCCGAACAGCCGGTGGAGACTGCCGCGCAGATTGGTCGCGGCGGCGGCCGACCCGCGGACGTGCGCCACCGGCGGAAGCGCCTGCAGCAGCAGCGCCCGGCCGGCCGGGTTGAGGTCGACATGGCCGCCGACGACGACGTCGGTGTCGGGGGCGCCGCCGATCAGGCGGGCGGAGGTGAAGTCGGCCTCGGGCACGATCTCGCGGCGTGGCCCGTCGCCGGTGCCGCCCTCCAGCCGCAGCCACGACCGGTTGTTCAGGACGGCGACGTCGCCCGGTTCGAGCGCGATCGGCTCCGGCACGCCCTCGGTGGTCAGCAGGGCCCGGCCGCTCGCCATCGCGGTGAACTTCAGCCCTTCCACCGCCGCGCGGGACACCCAGGGGCCCCGCACGGCGAACCCGCCCGACACCACGCCGCGGACCTCGACGAGGTCGAGCACCTCGGACAGTTGATCGCCGACCACCCTCGTACTGTCGCGCAAGAAACACGGATCGGCAAGCATTCACAGTCCGAGGGACCGATCGCAGAGTAGAGACATGACGCACCCCACCGCACACAGGCAGCACCCGATCGGATCCGGCTTCACGGCCGCGTCCACGACCGACGAGGTCCTGGCGGGCATCGACCTCTCGGGCACCAATGTCGTCGTCACCGGCGGCCACAACGGCCTCGGCCTGGAGACCACCCGCGCACTCGCCGGGGCCGGCGCGTCCGTCACGGTCGCCTCGCGCAACCCCGACCGCGCCGCGGCGAAGCTCGCCGGGATCGAACGGGTGGAAACCGGCCGCCTCGACCTCCTCGACCCGAAGTCGATCGACGCCTTCGCCACCCGGTACCTCGACTCCGGCCGTCCGCTGCACGTCCTCCTCAACAACGCCGGTCTCATGGGTGGCCCGCTGGTCCGGGACGCGCGCGGCTACGAGTCGCAGTTCGCCACCAATCACCTGGGCCACTTCCAGCTCACCCTGGGCCTGTTGCCCGCCCTGCGCGCCGCCGGCGGCGTCGGCGGCGGCGGCGCCCGGGTCGTCAACCTGACGTCCGGCGGCCACCGGCTCTCCGACATCCGCTGGGACGACCCGCACTTCACCACCGGCTACGACGCCATGGGCATGCTGGGATACGGCCAGTCCAAGACGGCCAACGTCCTGTTCGCCGTCGAGCTGGACCGCCGCCTGGCCGCGGAGGGCATCCGCGGCTACGCCGTGCACCCGGGCATCGTCGTCGGTACGAACCTCGGGCCCTGGCGCGCCGAGGGAGACGCGCGGGGGCCCTGGATGAGCGACGAGGCGCTGCGGGACCTGGGACTGATCGACCGGTCCGGCCGGCCCGTCATCGACCCCGGCCGCGAGAAGAAGACGCTGCGACAGGGAGCCGCCACCAGCGTCTTCGCGGCGACCAGCCCCGCGCTCGCCGAGATCGGCGGCGTCTACCTCAAGGACAACGACGTCTCGCCCCTGGACGAGGATCCGAAACCCATCGACTTCGCCACCGAACAGAATCCCCCGGCCACCGTCGTGCCCCACGCGATCGACCCCGCATCGGCGCGGCGGCTCTGGGAGCTGAGCGAGCGGCTGCTCACGGCCTAGGCCCCGGCCGCTCCGCCTGGTTCCCCAGTACGTCCGGAAGCGCCGGAGCCTCGGCGTCCGGGGATCCTGACGGTGCGGAGTGCGGAGTGCGGAGTAGAGCACGAGGCGCTGGTCGCGGTCGTCGAGGGTGAGCGAGTCGCAGTCGACGGTGACCTCCTCGACGACCGGGTGCCGGAAGGTCTGCGTGGGCCTCACCGAGACCGCCGCCGTGAACCGGAGCCCTGTGAACGCGCCGAGGTGGCCGCGTGGCTGCTCAGCGACCGCGCCTCGTGGGTGAGGGTGACCGACACGGGAGGACGTCACCGGCCCACTCTTCGCCGAGTCGCCTCACCCCGCCGACGGCCCGGCCGTCCCCGACGGACCCGACGGCCCCACCGGTCCCGACGACCCCACCGCCAGCCTCTCCCCCAGTCCCGCCGCCAGTCCCGCGAACGCCCGCTCCGCCGCCGCCACCGCGTCCCCCCGCACGTCCTCGACCCGCTCCCCGGCCGCGATCCGTCGCCAGTTCTCCAGTGCCAGGATCCGCTGTACGGCGATGATCTGACCGGCGGCCAGTCTGGCCTCCAGGTTGCCGCCGAGCGCCTCGGCGAGCGCGGCCTCGGAGCGCTCGAGCTGCGTGTGCATCCGGGCGACCAGGGCGGGAGTGCCGTAGAGCAGCCGGTGGAAGGCGAGTACCGCGGGATGCCCGTTGAGCCCGGTCACCGGGTCGCCCCGCTCCAGCCCGGCCAGGAAGTGCCGCCGCAGCGCCTCGATCGGCGCCGGCCCCTCCCGCGCCACCCGGGCCGCCTCGTCCTCGTGGTCGGCGATGCGGTGCAGGACGAGGTCCTCCTTCGCCGGGAAGTACCGGAAGAGCGTCGGCTTGGACACCTCGGCCGCGGCGGCCACCTCCGCGACGGACACCGCGTCGAAGCCCTTCTCCAGGAAGAGTTCGACCGCGACGTCCGACAGCGTCTGGAACATCCGCTGCTTCTTGCGTTCTCGCAGACCGGGGGCGCTCATGGGGCGAGCCTACGCACCGGCGACGTCGTCGACGGACTCCGACCGCACGGGTCTGGCCGCGTCCCAGAGGATGCCGAAGAAGGCGCGCCTGCGTGCCACGACGTCCCGTCCCCGCTCACCGTCGTACCGGCTCCAGCGGGTCAGCAGGGAACCGTGCCCGATGAGGTCGAGCAACTGGTCGTCGTCGGCTTCCGATCGCGACGGGGCCGAAACGGGAGCGCGGTACTCGTCCGGTCTCACGTCGATCTTGTCGTAGATCCCCTCAAAGATCACTTCGTCGCCGATGACGTACAGCTTGAGGAAGGGCGACATGTGCACCGCCCGGAACTCGACGGACAGCGTGCCCTGCGCCTTGCGGAGCATCCTGCCCCGCATTGTCTCGAGACCGCGCTCGTATCCCGTGATCTTCTCGACCAGGTACCGGCGGAAACCGGGCGCGTCCGCCAGTTTCCCGTCCGCGCCCCGCACCAGGCCGGGGACTTCGACGGGCCGCGTGAAGTCCGGAACCAGGATGCGGACGGACACGGACCTCGATGGATCGGGAGGCAGCTCCTCCAGCACTCTCCTCAGCGGTTCGACGAAGGTCTCCCCGGTGAAGCACATCCCCCACAGCTCCACGGCACCGCCCTGCCGGACGGTCTGCGCGCACTCCTCCATCAACTGCTGCCCCGTGGCCTCCTCGCCCGACTGCGGGCGCAGCCGCGTGGTCAGGTCCCGGACCTCGTCACTCAGCCGCCGGACGGTCTCGTGCAGATGCCCCGCCGCCTCCCGCTGGGTGTCGTGCGCCGTGTTCAGCCGCAGCACCTCGGCATAGAGCACGTACCCCACGATGCTGAGCAGCGCTCCGCCGATGTAGGTCTTGCCTTCCAGCGCGTCGCCCACCGGTTTGACGAACTGGGCCACCAGCCCGACGACGAAGACGGCCAGGAGCAGGCCCTTGGTCACCGTCGTCTCGGCACGACTCCAGCGCGCCGCCATCCTGCCGCGCAGCGAGGATCCGCCCTCCGACACCACCAAGTCCCCCCAACCGCTGGCGCGTTCGGCCAAGCCGGCCCATGGTGCCCGGTGCCGGGGTGGACAGGAAGAGGGCAGGAGTCACTCGGCCCGCTTGCCGTGCCAGGCGCGCAGCGCCTCCACGATCTGTTCCCGGCCCGGCACGTCGACCAGCCTGAGTGGCTCACGGGCCCGCCGTATCGCGCGCTGAACCCGGTCCGCGGCGGCCTGGAAGTGGTCCGCGTCCCCGTCCGCGTCCTCGGGAAGGTCGGTCGCCGCACGCAGGACATCCGTGAAGACCGACTGCGCGTACTCGAACGCGACGTAGGTAGGGAGGTCTTCGTGCAGTCCGGCGGTCAGCGGGGCGAACCCGGCCTTCACCATGGCCTCGGCCCACAGCTCCGTCATGCGGACCTGCTCCTGCTTGTCGTACGCCATACGCACGAGGTGGGTCGCGAGATCGTGCAGCGGATCACCGAATATCGCCAGTTCCCAGTCGATCACCGTGAGCCGCCCGCCCCGCACGATGATGTTGGCCCGATGGACATCCGTGTGCAGAAGCCGGAACGGACGCGACGTTCGGCAGCGATGATGGGCCGCGAAACGTGCCATCGCGTCCTTGGGAACGCCGACGGCGTCGAAGAGCGCGCCGAATCGGTCCCGGTTCGGACCGTGCACCCGCTCCTCCGTGAAGCGGACCAGCCAGTCCAGGAATCCCTGCGTGTCGCCGTCCTCGGGCCAGTCCTCGGGGCGGGCCGGCAGTTCCGCGACAGGGACGCGCGCGGTCCGGACGAAGAAGGACGCGAACGAGCGCATGAGTGCGTCGCCCACGTTCTCGAGCGGGCCGCCGTCGCTGAGCACCCGGCCCATCCGGTACCGGTGCACGGAGCCGTCTCCGAGGTCGGCGAGGCACGGCGGCACCTCGCGCAGATACCGGCAGACGACGCGGAGCACCTCCGCCTCGCGCGGCCAGATGCGCGGCACCACCTCCACGGTCCGCAGCGGAACGCGGTACTTGAAACGGGCGAAAGGGACGGCTCCCAGCAGCAATGCCAGGACCGGGCCCGAGCGCAGGACGTAGTTGATGTTGTGGTGCCCTCTCAGCACCTCGCCCCTGCCACGGAGTCTCCCGGACTCAACGAGGTGACGCACGAGCGCCGTACGCGCTCGATGTGGCAGACGGTGCATTGCGGGAGAGTAGCGCCTCCGGCCTGTTACGCGTGTCGGGGGACAGCGGTGTCCGCGAGGGCAGCTCTCCCGCGACCGCGACGCGCTCGAACTCCCTGTCCCGGCGGTCGTCATTCACACGGCGACTGTGTCGCCTCCCCATCGGTCGGCAGGCTCCACAGCAGGCGCAGCAACGGCTCGAAGGAGTCCACGACCGCGTCCGCCCCGGCCTCCCGCAGGAGCTTGCTCTTGCGTTCGTTGCGGGCGTAGCCGAGAAACGGCACCCGGGCGCGCCTGGCGGCCTCGCAGTCGGAGGAGGAGTCGCCGATGAACAGCGAGGCCGTCGGTTCGGCGCCCATCGCGCTGAGTGCGCGGACCAGGGTGTGCGGGTCCGGCTTGAGCAGCCGCAGCTCCTGGGTGCGGCCGTAGATGTGCGGGGTGAAGCACGGCAGCAGGCCCCGGCCGGCCAGGTAGGCGCGCACGACGCGCGGAGAGTTGTTGGTGGCGACGGCCAGCCGGACCCCGACCGCCGTCCAGGTGCGGATCAGCGGGTCGGCGTACGCGGTGGGCATGGCGGAGGCGGCGGCCCGCAGTTCCTCCTGGGTGAGGCGTTCCTCCAACTCCTCGACCAGGTCGCTGCGCGGATGGCGGCGGTCGACCGCGCGCAGCACCGCGTGGGGGTCGGGCGACTCGCGTTCGGTCTCGGTGAGCAGGCCGCGCAGTCCTCGGCTGCCGAGCCAGTCGACCAGGTCCGCCGCGACTCCTTCCGCCGTGTGTCCGGCGAACAGACGGCAGATCGGCCCGTCGAAGTCCCACAGCACGAAGCGGGCGTCGCTCACCAGCCGCCCGAGTTGTTCGGTGTCCGCCACCGTTCCGGTCCGCGTCGCTTCAGAAGTCACTAGGAGAGTGTCATGTCCGTGGTGATGGTTTCCCAGAGGGCGTCGAACCACTTCTGCGATTCCTCCACGAACACCGCGTCGCGGTGACCCGTCCGCTTCAGGAAGGAGAACAGCAGCGACTGGGAGCCGAGCGCGTCGTACATCTCCAGCGTGCGGCTCTCGTACTCCTCCTCGCGCCGGGTCGGGATGTAGTAGCCGAGGAGGGCCTCCTCGCCGCCCAGCAGGTAGAGCTTCATCGGCGGGGTGAACGGCAGGGCGCGGAAGGCGATGCGCACGTCGACGCGGTGGGTGGAGCGCACGGCGTGCAGGTTGTGCTGGAGGACTCGGGCCTGGGCGTTGCGCATCTGGAGCCAGCGCTGGTGGACCGGGTCGTCCTCCTCGTCCTCGACCAGGACGGGGAAGGCGAGTTCGATGTCGCGCGAGGGCATCAGGACGCGGAAGTCGATCGCCTCCGGGTGGATGCGGCCCTCGTGGATCAGGCGGAGCGGCTCGCTGAGGGCCAGCATCAGCGTCTCCGAGGTGTGGCACACGACGTCGACCCGCACGCGCGGGGCCGAGAACGCCTCCGCCAGCCGCGGCCCGAGCGACACCATCGTCGGCTGCGGCTCGCCCCGGGGCGTGGCGGGCTCGGCGATGCGGGGCGGGCTGCCCTTGCTGACGTTGGTGAGCAGGCCGTCCTCCTGGAGCGCGCGCAGGGCCTGGCGGACCGCGCCGCGCTCCACGCCGAACTCGTCGGCCAGCTCGGCCTGGGTGGGCAGGCGGTCGCCCGCCTTGAGGTCTCCCCCGCGGATCCGCTCCCGCAGGATGTCGGCGATCTCCTGGGACGAGAGCCTTCTGCTGCCGTTCACGGACACGTTCTCCTGAGTCACGACCAAACGCTACAACTTCGACCTACCTATAGGGAGTTGTTTGAAACTTGTTTATAGGTAGTAGCCAAGTGGGGACAACATAGGCAGAGTTGGTAACCAACTTAGCCCAGTTGGTGGAAGTTTACCTTCCCGAACGCCCGAAGGGGGGAAAGACCATGCCCGTCCTCGCCCTGGTCTCCACGGTCTTCGTCATCGCCTTCGAGCAGATCGTCCAGTGGAAGTACGGTGCCACCGGCATCGTCGGTCTGCTCCTGCTCACCATAGGCATCAAGGCCAAGAGCCCGTCCGTCAGCTCCGCCGGAGCGGTACTGCTGGCCCTCCTGGTCGCGGGTCCCGCGCTGTGACCGGGGCCGGTCGGCTCGTGGGCATCAGCTCGTGAGCACCAGCTCCGAGCTGATCGTCCCCCACAGCGCGTCGAACCACAGCCGGGACTGCTTCACGAACACGCCGTCGCGCAGGTCACCGCCCTGATCGAAGGCGAACAGCGTCGAGCGGATGCCCTCCGCGTCGTACATCTCCAACGGCTCGTGGTCGATCTCCTGCTCACGCCGGCTGAGGGTGTAGTACGCGAAGAGCGCCTCCGAGCCGTTGAGCACGTACAGCTTCACCGGCGGCGTGAAGGGCAGCGCGCGGAAGGAGACGCGCACGTCGATGCCGTGCGTGGCGCGCAGGCTCAGCAGGTTGTGCCGGAGCACCTGACCCTGGGCGTTGCGCATCGCCAGCCACCGCTCGTGCACCGGGCCGCCGGCCGCACCGCCCGCCACCGCCACCGGAAAGGCGAGGTCGATGTCGCGGCTGGGCAGCAGGACACGGACGTCGATCTTGGCCGGTTTCAGTCGCCCCGCGTGGATCTGGCGCAGTGGTTCGCCGATGGCGAGGGTGAGCGAGACGGCGGTCAGGCACAGCGCGTCGATCTCGACGTGCTCGGCGGCGAACGCCTCGGCGATCCGGGGCGCGAGGGTGACAGTGGTGGGCATCGGCTGCGCCCCGGGCCCGGCCGGGGGACCGTGGAGGTCGGGCGCGACGGTCGCGGGGCTCCCCTTGGACACGTTGGTGAGCAGACGTTCCGACTGGAGAATGCGCAGGGCCAGGCGGACGGCGCCGCGCTCCACGCCGAACTCGTCGGCCAACTGGGCCTGGGTGGGCATGCGCTGGCCCGGCCGCAGCCGACCGGACCTGATCCGGGCGCGCAGCTCGTCGGCCACCTCTCGATGTGTTGTCTGTGGCCGCTGCGGTCTCTTCCGCCCGTTGACGGCGGTATGTTCCGGCTCCACGACCAAACACTACAACTTCTCGCCATCTTTCGGGAGTTCGCGAGAAGGTGGTTATGAGACGCTCCCAAGCGGAGATAAGTACAGTGAAGTTGGCAGCCAACTTGAGCAACGTGGTCGAGTCTTTCGGGGGTTGGCCACCACGGTGACAGGGGGTCCACCATGCCGCTCATCGCCATCGCCGTCGCGGCTCTGGCCATCGGGTTCGAGCAACTCGTGCAATGGAAGTACGGGCCGATGGGCATCATCGCGTTCGTCGCGTTGTCCATCGGGATCAAGGCGAAGAACTCCATGATCGGCGGTGTGGGTGCGGTGATCCTCGTGATGCTGCTCGCCCAGTCCGGCTGAACCGACGTACTGCCGGCCGGGCCCCCTTCCGGAGGGGAGCCGGGAGCCCGACCGTCAGTCAGCACCACGCACAACAACCACAACCACAACTGAAGAGCACGTTGAAGTGCACGCGCTACGGATGCGCAGTCAACCCGTCACCGGCCGAAGGGAGCCAGGGAGCCACCCACCTCAGAACATGTCCGGGCACCAAGGCCGCCTGGACGTACGCAGCAGGGCGTCGGCCACACGGGCGGCGCCCGCTCGTTCTTCCCGCACCCGGCCGAGCGCCGCCAGCCGCACCGCCGACTCGTCACCCAGCCACAGCGCCGCCAGCTCGCCCACGTCGAGCACGAGATGGGCGCTCTCGGTGCTCGGCACGCAGGACGCCCCGTCCGCGCCCGCCTCCAGCCGCCACCGCCCGCCGGTGAGCCCTCCCCGGTCCACGACCTCCAGCACCACCGACCCCCGGCCCTCGTACGTCCGCGCCTCCAGCGCCGCCGCGACGTCCAGGATCCGCACCCACAGCCAGTCCGCCTGCGTGGTGATCCTGGCCGCGCGCGGGTCGGGCAGGAGCTGCGGGAGCAGGTCGTCGGGGGCCCGCCAGCCGCTCTTGACGGTCGTGATCCAGTCGATCGAGCACAGGTAGTGCCACAGTGCGCGTTCGGCGCCCGGTGTCACGGCGATCAGCCAGTCGACCGTCGCCGTGTTCAGCGGCTGCTTGGCGTCGCCCCAGTGGTCGTCGCTCCGGTACGCGGCCATACCCTCGACCTCGCCGTCCGCAGTGCGGTACACGGCGTAGTAGGGCTCGGCCCAGGGGGTGTCGTTCATCTGCACGACCCCGGTCCGGGCCTGCCACCACAGCTCGGACCGGCTGACCGCGCCCGGCTGGGCCCGGCGCAGCCGCTCGTGCAGCTCGGGCCCGAGCTTGCGGACCTCCTCACCCTCCACCAGGTCGATCCGGCCGCCGTCCTCCGGGGCCGCCCAGCGCGGGTCGAGACCGGCGCGGGGCACGTCGACGGTCCACTCGGTCATGGTGGTGGCGGGGCCGAAGCCGTACCGGCCGTAGATCGGGTACTCGGCCGCGATCAGCGTCGCGACGACGTCCCCGCGGTCCTTCGCCGCGGCCAGGTCCTGCGCCATCATCCGGGTGAGCAGGCCGCGGCGGCGGTGGGTCGAGGTGACGGTGACGTTGGAGATCGCGTCGGCCCGCACTGGGGCGCCGCCGACCGCGGTGACCTCCTGGTCGAAGGACCGGAAGGTCGCCACGCAGCGCTCCCCGTCGAAGGCGCCCAGCGACCGGCCGGGCACGAACTGCCGCCGATGCCCCTCCAACTGCTCGGCGGTCACGGCGGGCGACTGAAGGAACCCCGTCTTCATGGCGCGGTTCCAGTCGGGGAACTCGGCCTCGGTCATGGGGCGTACGTCGATCTCGGTGCGGCGGCTCATGCGCTCACGGTAGGCCGACGCCCGCCCGCCGTCGCGCGGATTACCGCGGCCCGGGGTGCCCCCACCCCCACTCAGAATGCCGCCCGGATCTCCCCGACCTCTACGCCACCGCCCAGCAGCGGGGCGCGGCCGATGCGGTCGACGACCGGGCCCGCCACGTCCAGCAGGGTCAGGGCGCGGGCCAGGACCGGGCCCAGGGCGCGGGTCGCACCGTCCTCGATCTTGAAGGCGAGGGCGCGGCCGTCCGGCAGGGCCACCGCCTGGACGGCCTCGGCGCCCATCTTGGAGAGGGTGCCGGGCACCTCGCGCATCAGCCAGGTGTCGGCGCGGCGGGTACCGGCGACGTACTCGGGGTGGGCGCGCATCGCGTCGGCGACCCGGCGCTCCGCCGAACCGGGCTCGGCGCCGACGAAGGAGCGGAAGGCACGGGCCAGCCCGACCAGGCTGATCGCCATCAGCGGCGCCCCGCACCCGTCCCTGCCCACGGCGGCGACCGGCTCGCCCGCCGCGTCCTCCACAACCCTGTGGATGGTCCGCTGGAGCGGGTGGTCCGGGTCGAGGTACGTCTCCACCGGCCAGCCCCGCCGCGCGCAGACGGCGAGCATCGCGGTGTGCTTGCCGGAGCAGTTCATGGTGATGCGGTCGGGCACGGCGCCCGACGCCAGGTAGGTCTCCCGCTCCACGGGGTCCAGCGGCAGGTCGGGCGGGCACTGGAGCAGGGCCGGGTCCAGGCCGTACTCGTCCAGCATCTTGCGGACCAGGTCTCGGTGAAACGGTTCTCCGGAGTGGCTCGCGGCGGCCAGCGCCAGCCGCTCCCCCGCGAGGTCGAGGCCGGCGCGCAGGACGCCGGCCGCCTGCATCGGCTTGTTGGAGGAGCGCGGGAAGACCGGCGCCGTCACCTCGCCGAGCGCCAGCTCCACGGCCCCGTCCGCGCCCAGGACCACCAGAGCGCCCCGGTGCCGCCCCTCGACGAAGCCCGACCGCACGACCTCCGCGAGGACGGGCGGCACGACGGCGGCGAGGGCCGACGTGGGCGCGGACGGGGACGAGGACTGGGACGGGGACGAGGACTGGGACGGTTGCGAGAACCGGGCCTGGGCCTGGGCCTGGTCCTGGTCCTGGTTCTGGTCCTGGGACGAAGAAGACGAAGAAGAGGACGGTTGCGACGGCTGGGGCGCGGACATCGGCGGTGGCCTTCCGAACGGGTGACCCGCCGCGGCGACGGCCCGGGATCACCGGGCCCGGGGGGCGGGAGCTGATGCCCGCCCCCGGTCACACGAGCAGGTCGTCGACTTGTGCTTCCCCCTCACGGTACCGGCGTGCGATCTCCGCGCTGCATCCGTCCGCCGTGCGCTGGAGCCGCTGCCTGCGCCGGGAGACCTGCTGCTCGTAGCGCACGAGCCGCCCCATCCCGGCGGTCAGTTCGACGTCGGTGCGGGCCGTCAGGTCGGACAGCTCCACCTCGCCCAGCATCTCCGCAGCCAGCCGCCGGCACTCCTCGCTCCGCGGGGTGCCCAGCGTCACATGCCGGGCGGAGGAACGCTGCCGGGCCGGTCCGTCGGCGAGGATCTCCGACAGCCGCTCGACCACGGAGCCCGTCGCCGCGGTGGTCACCACGGAGGACGAGGCCGGCCCGCGCCCCGCCAGCTCCGCGCGCAGGATGTCGATACGGCCCTGGAGCAGCCGCCGTACATAGCTGAGGTCGGCCTCTTCGCGCTGCGCGTCCCGGCGCAGGGTGCGCAGCTCCGGCAGGCTCAGCGCGCCCAGGTCCCGCTCCACGGGATCCGCCGGCAGTTCCGGACTGTCGGTGCGCTGCACGGGTGCCCGGGGTGTCTCCAGGCCCTCCAGTCCCTCCAGCCCGTCCAGGCCCCCCGGACCCGTCAACGCGGCAGTCCCGAACGACTGCCTCGTACTCGGTGTGCTCATGTGCCTCAACCGTCCCCTCGCCCGGCGCCTGGGGAGCAATCGTGCCACCCCCGGTGGCCGCTATGTGACCGAGTGCCCATGATCGGCCCCGATCGGCCCCAGATGGGGGGTTAGGATGCGAAAAAAACCCCGTACGGGCCCGCGTGCCCGCACCCTGGGGGCGCACGGCATCATGACGGGATGCGTGCAGTGGTGCAGAGGGTGGACGGCGCGAGCGTCGTCGTGGACGGCGAGACCGTGGGCGCGATCGACGGCGAGGGCCTGTGCGTCCTGGTCGGCGTCACCCACGACGACACCAAGGAGAAGGCGGCGCAACTGGCCCGCAAGCTCTGGTCGGTGCGGATCCTGCACGACGAGAAGTCGTGCAGCGACATCGACGCCCCGCTCCTGGTGATCAGCCAGTTCACCCTTTATGGCGACGCCCGCAAGGGCCGCCGCCCCACCTGGAACGCCGCCGCGCCCGGCGACGTCGCCGAACCGCTGGTCGACGAGGTCGTCGCGCGACTGCGCTCGCTGGGCGCGACGGTGACGACGGGACGTTTCGGCGCGCGGATGCGGGTGTCCCTGACGAACGACGGCCCGTTCACGGTCCTCGTGGAGGTCTGAGGCCGCCCCTTACGGCTCGACGACCGTCTCCTGCGCGGCAGCCGTGTCCTCGGCCATGAGCCGGGCGTCCACCGGCACGTTCCGCTTGATCAGGGCGAGGGCGACCGGGCCCAGCTCGTGGTGGCGTACGGACGTGGTGACGAAGCCGATCTTCCGGCCGTCGGGCCCGTCGTCCGCGAGCCTGATCTCCGCCCCGGCCGGTGGCAGGTGGACCTCGCTGCCGTCCAGGTGCAGGAAGACCAGCCGGCGTGGCGGTTTGCCGAGGTTCTGCACCCGGGCGACGGTCTCCTGCCCGCGGTAGCAGCCCTTCTGGAGATGCACGGCCGTACCGATCCAGCCCAGCTCGTGCGGGATGGTCCGGTGGTCGGTCTCGAAACCGAGGCGCGGGCGGTGCTGCTCGACGCGCAGCGCCTCGTGGGCGAGGATCCCGGCCGCGGGACCGGCGTCGGCGGCGAACGCCTCCAGCTCCTCCCTCGGCAGGAAGAGATCACGGCCGTACGGCGTCTCGCGGACGGCGGCCGACTCGGGGGCCGCGGCGATCGATCCGGCCGGCAGGTGCACGACGGCGGTGTCGGCGGTGCGGTCGGCGACCTCGACCCGGTAGAAGAACTTCATCGACTCCAGGTAGGCGATCAGCGCCTCCTGGCTGCCGGGCTCGACGTGGGCCCAGACGGTCGTGCCGTCGTCGACGAGGTACAGGGCGTGTTCGATGTGGCCGTTCGCGGAGAGGATCAGCGCCTCGGTGGCCTGGCCGGTCGGCAGGTCGCTGAGGTGCTGGGTGAGCAGCAGGTGCAGCCAGCTCAGCCGGTCGTCGCCCGTGACGGTGACGACACCGCGGTGGGAGAGGTCGACGAAGCCGGTGCCGTCGGCGAGGGCACGCTGCTCGCGGAACAGGTCGCCGTAGTGGGCGGCGACGCCTTCGTCCACGCCCTCGGCGGGAACGGCGCCGGGCAGGGACAGCAGAGGGCTCTTCATACGCCCCAGCCTACGACTCACCCACAACTCGCCTACGACTCGGTAGTTGCACCCTTCAGGGAACAGTCCTGGCACCGGCCGAAGATCGCGAAGTGCTTCATGTCGGTGTCGAAGCCGAACTGCTCGCGCAGCTTGGCGGTGAAGTCGGCGGCCACCGACAGATCGGCCTCGATGACGTTGGTGCAGTCCCGGCAGACCAGGTGGATGTGGTGGTGCCGGTCGGCCAGATGGTAGGTCGGCGCACCGTGCCCGAGATGGGCGTGGCTGACCAGACCCAGCTCCTCCAGCAGCTCCAGCGTGCGGTACACGGTGGAGATGTTGATCCCCGCCGCCGTCTTCCGCACCTGGCAGAGGATGTCGTCGGGGGTCGCGTGCTCGAGGGTGTCCACGGCTTCGAGCACGAGCTGCCGCTGCGGGGTCAGCCGGTAGCCGCGCTGCCTGAGGTCACTCTTCCAGTCGGTGCTCACCACACCACGAGTCTAGGCCCGGCGGCCCGCTTCATCGGGTGACGCCCAGGAATCGCCCCGGCCCATCGCCACGATCGGTACCGTCGACATCGACATCGGCCTTCGCCCCGGAGGACTTCATGACCGCTCACCACCCGGAACCACTCACTGAGCCCCTCGTCCCCATGCCCGCCCTCACTCCCGAGGCACTCCGTACCGCGGTCGAGAGGCTGACGCCGAGCCGGGTGCCCGCGTTCGTCGAAGATCTCGTCGAGGCGACCACCAACGCGCAACAGGCGCAGTCCCTCGCGCCTCTGCGTACTTTCGTCCACACCTGGGGAGTATTCGTGGCGATCCAGCGCCGGCCGTCCCTCGCCGCGCGCCTGCGGCACCTGGAAGAGGTGGTGAGCGCAGGTACGGAGGACCCGGCTGACGCCATCGCCGAGATCCGGGAGATCCACGCCGAGGCGGAGGCGGAGGCCGGCCTGTGAGCGACTGGAAGTGGGACTACAACCCGAGCGAGGAGTACCTCACGGCGGGGCTGCCCGTAGGCGTCGTGGCCGAGGTGGAGCGCATCGCCACCGAGATCGCCGCCCTCGGGCGTGATGCCGAGGTCGCGGGCAGCCGGCCGGAGGGGAAGCCCGGCGGGTTACGGAACTTCCCCATCTTCGGCGGACGCGGCTTCATCCAGTTTCTGGCGGTGCCCCGGCACGAGTGTGTCTACGTCTGCACCATCGTCTGGAACGGGTGACTACTTGAAGAAGGCGATCCCGTCGTCCGGCATGTCGTCCGGGAGGGCCTTGGCCCAGCGCTCGACGTCCTCGGGGGAGACGACCTTCTTCAGGTGCGCCGACATGTACGGGCGCAGCTCGACCTCGGGAGTCTGCTTCTCACCGACCCACATCAGGTCGCTCTTGACGTAGCCGTACAGCCGCTTGCCGCCGGTGTAGGGCCGGGAAGCCGCGGTGCGGGCCACCGCGTCCGTCGTCAGGTCGATCTGCGGCTTCTGGTCGGCCAGCTCGCCGTACCAGATCTCGATGACGCCGTCGTCGCGGGTCATCGTGACCTCGACCCGGCGGTTCGCGTCGATGCGCCAGAAGCCGTGCTCGGACTCCAGCGGGCGGACCTTGTTGCCCTCCTCGTCCAGCACCCACGTGTGGGACTGGTACTCCAGGAAGTCGCGGCCGTCGTGGGTGAAGGAGACCTCCTGGCCGAAGTTGCACTTCTCGGCGCCGGGGAAGTCGTGCACGCCCGCGCCGGCCCAGTCACCCAGCAGGAAGACGAGGGGGACGAGGTCCTTGTGCAGGTCGGACGGGATCTCGATCATGAGCGGTACTTCCTGGCGTCGGTGATCAGCGCTGGCCCTGGTACAACTTCTTCACGGTCAGACCGGCGAAGGCGAGAACGCCGACGCAGACCAGGACCAGCAGGGCTTCGAAGAAGATCTCCACGGGGTGCTCCTTGAGCGGGGGGCATACGACAGGGCCGCCCTCAGCTTACGCGGCCCACCTCGGCTCTTCTCGCCGGACTCCGTCCACGAACGCGGCCCACGCGGGCGCGGCGAACAGGAGCGCGCCCCGAGCGGGATCCTTGCTGTCCCGGACGGGCACGAGGGAGGGGAGATTGTGGGCGACCTCGACGCACTCGCCGCCGTCCTGGTTGCTGTAGCTGCTCTTGCGCCAGTCGGCGGCGCGGAGGAGGTCGTCGGAGACCTCGAGGCAGTTGCCTCCATCCGGATTGCTGTAGCTGCTCTTGCGCCAGGTGATGGCGCTCAGGTCGATGGCTCGCATGGCGCTTCCTCCAGCATCCGGCTGATGAACTCCCGCGACGCGCCCGGAGACAGGGCCATATCGCGGACTCGATCGTATCGGAGCTGGAGCAGATCAACGGCCTGTGTTTCCTGCACCAGTTCGCCTGAGTAGCCCGTCTCCACCCACGCCACGGTTCGGCCGCTGATGCCGCGCAGGAACATGGCGTCGGTGTTGGGGAGCCCGTGCAGCCCGGCCGACAACTGCTGCACCTGGATGATGATGTTGGCGCGGCCGTCCATCTCCAGGAGATGACACAACTGCGCCCTCCACTCAGCGCGTCCGTTCATTGGGCTGCGCAGCGCCGCCTCAGAGAGCAGCGCCCGGAACTGCGGCCCTCCTTCGGCCAGCAGCCGCTCACGGCGGCCCATGCGCGCCGCCACCTGCTTGTCCAGCTCTACGCCCGCCTGTCCGCCCTGGCTGAGCAGCTCCGCCGCGTACTCCGGCGTCTGGAGCAGGCCGGGGACGATGCTCGGCGAGTACTGCCACATACTCACCGCCTCGGCCTCCAGGACCATGTACCGGCGGTATCGCTCCTTGAACTGCGTGGGATCGGCCACCGCCAGCTCCCACAGCGTGAGCAGCATGCCGCCCGTGCCGTAGTACTGGTCCAGCGCCTCCACGATCTCCGGGCCGCCCAGCGTGTGGCCGTTCTCCATCTTTCCGAACTGGGACGCGTCCCAGCCCACCGCCTCCGCCATGCCCCGCAGGGACACGCCCCGCCCGTGCCGGAGCAGCCGCAGCTCCTCCGCGAACCGTGCCCTCGGTTCCTGACTGCGACCCGTGATCGCCCTCCGCTGCGGCACCGCCACCCCTCCCTGCTGTGGAATTTGTGGAATTTGGAGCGCCCGTTGTGGCACTAGCGGCCGTTCCGGGCTTGCCGACCCCCGGCGTGGGTCATGCTCTTACTGCCCACCACTACGCAGAGTAGGGCAACTGTCGCATTCCGTATAGATGTTGACGAAGGGAGCGGACGACCCGTGAGAACAGAACCGGCCGCCTACGAGCCCGGCACCGTGCTCTACGACACCGCCGCAGCCAAGGTCGGTGAGTACCGGGGCCGCAGCGGGGCGCGCGTGATGCTCCGGCCCCTCGGCGGCGGGCGGGAGTGGGAGGCGGAGCCGGCCGCGCTGCGACCGGCTACCGACCGGGAGCGCCTCGGGGCGAGCCTGCGTGCCGCGAACGACCGCACCCTCGCCGCGCCCCGGGCCCCCGGCGAGTTGGAGCGGCCGCCCCTGCCGGTGCCTGACTGCGAGGCCTGCGCCTGGTTGGCCGATCGGCGGGAGGCCGCGCGGGCGGCGTTCGACCACAGCGCGGTGACGGACGCGAACGTCCTGCTGCGCCAGCACCAGCGCAAGGAACACGAGGAGGACAAGGCATGACGTACGACGGCGGACTGCCCTACGAGGAGTGCAAGCGGGCGCAGCGGCTCACGCCCCGACAGGACCGGGCTCCCCTCTCTCCCGGATTCGCGATGCCCCCGTTCCATCCGGCCCACCCGCCGGGGCGCGTGCCGAGGCGCGTGGTCCGGCCCCGGCGGCACGTCAGGCTGGACGGCGCCACGGTCAGCGGTCTGCTCACCGTGCTGTGCGTCGCGACGCTGCTGGTGACGATCACCTTCGCGGTCTGACGCCGCCCGCGAGGGCTACGCTTCCGGCATGGCGAAGAAGCTCGTGATCAAGGTGACGGCGGGGGCCGATGCCCCGGAGCGCTGCTCACAGGCGTTCACCGTGGCGGCGGTGGCCGTGGCCAGTGGGGTCGACGTGTCGCTGTGGCTGACCGGTGAGTCCGCGTGGTTCGCGGTGCCGGGGCGTGCGGCCGAGTTCGAGCTGCCGCACGCCGCGCCGCTGCCCGACCTGCTGGACTCGCTCCTGGCGGGCGGCCGGGTGACGCTGTGCACCCAGTGCGCCGCCCGGCGCGACCTGACCGAGAAGGACGTCATCGAGGGCGTGCGGATCGCGGGCGCCCAGGTCTTCGTGCAGGAGGCACTGGCCGACAACACGCAGGCCCTCGTCTACTGAGTCCCCACCAAAAAGCGTGAGCAGATAACAGAGAAATGTCACCAGGGCGCTCAAATGAGCGCCACGAGGACAGCAGAGGGCGAAATGCTCACGCTTTCGGGGTGGACGTGTCCTGATGGTCAGAGGAGCAGCCGGGTCTGCAGAGCCACGGTCTGCTGGAAGGGCACCCCCCCTGCCCCGCCCGCGCGGCTCTGCAGCACCACCGCCAGAACGTCGCCGGCGCCGAGGTAGGCCTCGCGGACCTGTTCATCGCCGTAAGGCTCGGACTCGGTATAGATGGAGGCGAGCACGTCGTCGGACTCGGCAGCCTCCGGGAAGTCCTCGTCGGGCTCCACCGTTTCCGTGCCCCGCACGGCGTAGGCCGGCCTGTCGTACGGCGCCAGTTCCATGGTGTGCAGACCGTCCACGACGACCGCCGTGCCGAACTGGAGCAGGTAGATCCGCGTGTGCGTCCCGTCAGGGGTGGTCCAGCCGCGGGCGGCGATGTGGCGCAGCCCCGCGTCGACGACCTTCTGCCGCAGCTCGTCACGGTCGGACTCCTCCTCGTATTCCGCGAGGAAGGTCTCCGTCTCCAGCCAGCCGTCCGTGCCGCGCAGCGCCCGGTCCGCCGTAGCCCCCTCGGGCGCCGGCAGGACCAGGGCCCGCAGATCGGCGTAGTGGGCACCGGCCGCGTTCCCCTCGGCGAACGGCCCCGGGCTGCCGGACGGCAGCGGCGCAGCCGTGAGTGTCGGGTACTCCCAGCGCCCGTCCGACGCGGTCGCGAGCCCGGGTACGTCCGTCCGGTCCATCCCCGTGATGCCGTACGCCGTGGCCGACCCCACCGCCGCGAAGACGGCGACGGCGGCGGTCCAGCGCAGCACGGCGCGCAGGACCCGGCGGTCCTTGCCCGACGGAGCCGGGGCGCCGGGCGGCGGGGCGTCCGGCGGGGGCGGCGGGGCAGGCGTGACGGGCTCCGACGGGGCGATCTGCTCGGTCACACGGACTCCCCGGGTTCGACGATGCGGTCCAACTGGTCCTTCAACAGCGCGGCAACGCCGTCGGCGTCGAACGGCTGCACTCCTTCGGCGGTGGCGATGACCGCGATGTCCGCCGTGGCGGCGGAGCAGAACATCGCGTCGAGACCTTCGTCGTCGCCGGAACCGGAAGGCGCGCGAAAGCACGCGGCGTCCTCGTAGCCCTCGATCTCGGGGCCGTCGCGGAAGACGTCAAGGGCCTCCAGGAGCGCGTTCCGGCCCGTCGTCACGGAACGCGCGGCGGCCTGGTCCTCCATGCGGGCCAGAACGAGGGTCATGGTGGCGGCACCCGCCACGCGGTTGGCGTTCTCCCCCATGGTGAAGGCGTAGCTCCGCATCGCCATCTCCTTGATGGGCCGGCGGTCGATCTCCTTCTCCAGCTCCTTGCGCTCGGTTCGAGGCAGTCCGGCCAGCGACTCCTTCAACAGGGCGGCCGTCCGGTCTCCGTTCAGCACGGCGTCCGAGCCGAACTCCCCCAGGTCGGGGCCGCGCCGCCAGTTGTCGGGCCGGTACGGCACGAGGGTCCAGGCCAGACTGCCCGGCTCGGCCGTGACCGCCGGCTGGTCCTCGGTGGGCTGGGGACGCGCCCAGGAAGGGACGCCCGGATCGCGGTCGGCGTCGGCGACGGCGACGGCGGTGCACGCGACGGCTCCGACGACGGCGCCGGTCAGCAGGAGTGCTCCGGTGACAGCGGCGATCCGGCGGCGGCCTCGGCGTCCGGGGGCGGAGGGCGGCGGCTCGGTGCTCGTGGTTTCCGTGGGCCGCACGTCCACCACGTCCACCACAGGGACGACGTCCGTGACAGAGGCGGCCGTGGCCGTCGCCGTGGAGGCAGCGTCGTTCCCGAGCTCGTTCTCGTTCTCGTTCCCGTTCACAGCCGCTCCATCTGCCGCTCGGCCAAGTCGATGATCGTCTTCTTGTCGACCCGCTTGGCTCCGCCCATCCAGATCTCCATGGCGATGTCACCCCGCGAGGCGTGCGCTTCCGCCTGGTAGGGGAACGGCGCGGATTCGAGGCCGGGGACGGGCTGTTCGTCGACGAACACCCGGCCCTCCCCGGTGCCCGGGATCGCCCAGTCCTCGGTGCCGTCCCCACCCGCGTAGTACTGGCTGCCCCTGCTGGCCAGGGCGGCGGCGAGGACTTCCTCCTGCCGGTACTGGATGAGCCGGATCTCCACGGTGTACGCGCCGTCGACCTCCCAGCCGGTGACGACAGCCCGACGGAACTCATTGTCGAGCAGGTTCTCGAACCCGTTCTCCAGGTCCTGGAAGGTCGAGGCGTAGCCCGTCAGGTCCATCCATCCGTCGGAGCCCTCCAGCCAGTCGGCCTCCTGTGCCCCGCGCGGCTTCTTCAGCAGCAGGTCGCGCAGGTCGCCCTCGGTGCGCACCTGGCGGTCCTGGCCGGCGGACAGCGGCTTCGGCGCCTCACCCCCGCTGCGCGCGAGCGCGGTCTGCGACAGGGGCGGCAGCTTCGTCGGCTCCCGGCCCGCCTGCACGAGGACTCCGCCGCAGGCCCCGGCGACCAGGCCCAACACGGCGGCGGCACCGATGAGCAGGGTCGTACGCCCGCGCCGCCGCGGTCGTACGACCCTCTCGGCGGGCGCGGACGCGTCACCGAGCGGCGCGGATTCGTCCGGCGCCACGGGCCCGTCCGACGGCACGCGGTCCTCATCGACCGCGGACTTCTCGGGCGGCGTGCGGTCTTCCGGTGTCGTCGGTGCCGCGGGTCTCGCTGGTTCTTCTTCCAAGACGTCCCCCCACGGAAACGTGTACGACGCATTCGATCAATGCGTGCGCACAGGAGACCCTCAGCCCGGCTCCGGGGTTGCGGCGACGTTGATCACGATTCGGTCATGGCCGCGGTGTTCGCGGGCGCTCGTCCACTGAGCCCCCTTACTCCCTGCGCTACTGCGGGGTCTGCGTCCACAGGCAGAAGGGATGCCCGGAGGGGTCCAGCAGGACGCGTACGTCGTCCTGGGGCTGGTATTCGGCGAGCCGGGCGCCCTCGGCCACGGCCCGCGCCGTCTCCGCCGCGAGGTCGTCGACCTCGATGTCGAGGTGCAGCATCATCTGCTGGTCGCCCGGGTGGCGGGTCGGCCAGACGGGCGGCACGTATGCGGGTTCTGTCTCGAAGGCCAGGGACGTGCCCCCGGTGCCGGGCGGCGGGCCGATGAGCACCCAGCCCGGTTCCTCGGCGCGCACCACGTAGCCCAGCAGCCGCAGGTAGAAACCGGCGAGTTCGGCGGCGTCGTGCGCGTCCAGTACGACGGTGGACAGCTTCGTCGGCGACATGCCCGCCATCATCCCATCGTCGACGCATCCCGATCCCGGGCCAAGGAACTGCCCTAGTGCGGACGCCTCTTGCCGTCCAGTTCGTCCCACCACTCGTCGGACTCGGCGTCGCCCGACGGGTCGTCCCACCAGCGGTCCTCCGGGCCGCGCCGGTTGGCGATCATCGCGGCAACCGGCGGGATGAGCATGGCGACCACGCACATGCCCACGGCCGCCGGGACGGACCAGATGCGCACGACGCCCCAGGCCAGGACGAAGAGCACGATGCAGGTGCCCATCATGGCGAAGTAGACGTGCCGCCGCCGCGCGTACATGTCTCCAGCGTAGGCCCGTCATGGCGAAGGGGCCGCTCCCAGGTGTCCAACCCGTGGGTGCGGCCCCTCGGCCGTTGAGCGCCGTTGTGCGCTGTCGCGTGCCGTCAGACGGCGATCGCGATCTCCGCCAGGCCGCCCTGCTGGGCGATGACCGTGCGGTCGGCGGTGCCGCCCGGGATGAGCGCGCGTACGGTCCAGGTGCCCTCGGCCGCGTAGAAGCGGAACTGGCCCGTCGCGGAGGTCGGGACCTCCGCCGTGAACTCGCCGGTGGCGTCCAGCAGACGGACGTAGCCCGTCACCGGCTCGCCGTCGCGGGTCACCTGACCCTGGATGGTGGTCTCACCGGGCTTGATCGTCGAGGCGTCGGGGCCGCCGGCCTTCGCTCCGCACATGTCGTACTCCTGAGGGGTTGGGAAAGGTCGGTCGGGACGGTTACTTCGCGGCGCCGAGCTCGATCGGCACGCCGACGAGGGAGCCGTACTCGGTCCAGGAGCCGTCGTAGTTCCTGACGTTCTCCACACCCAGCAGCTCGTGCAGGACGAACCAGGTCAGGGCCGAGCGCTCACCGATGCGGCAGTAGGCGATGGTGTCCTTCGCCAGGTCGACCTGCTCGTCGGTGTAGAGCTGCTTCAGCTCGTCGTCCGACTTGAAGGTGCCGTCGTCGTTGGCGTTCTTCGACCACGGGATGTTGCGGGCGGACGGGACGTGACCCGGACGCTGCGACTGCTCCTGGGGGAGGTGGGCCGGGGCGAGCAGCTTGCCGGAGAACTCGTCGGGCGAGCGGACGTCGACCAGGTTCTGCGCGCCGATCGCCTTGACCACGTCGTCGCGGAAGGCGCGGATCGCGGTGTTCTGCGGCTTGGCCTTGTAGGCGGTGGCGGCGCGCTGCGGCACGTCGTCGCCGGCGACCAGCTCGCGGGCGTCCAGCTCCCACTTCTTGCGGCCGCCGTCGAGGAGCTTGACGTTGTCGTGGCCGTACAGCTTGAAGTACCAGTAGGCGTACGACGCGAACCAGTTGTTGTTGCCGCCGTAGAGGACCACCAGCGTGTCGTTGGCGATGCCCTTCGCGGAGAGGAGCTTCTCGAAGCCCTCCTGGTCGACGAAGTCGCGGCGGACCGGGTCCTGGAGGTCCTCGGTCCAGTCGATCCGGATCGCGTTCTTGATGTGGTTCTTCTCGTAGGCGGACGTGTCCTCGTCCACCTCTACGAGCGCGATGCTGGGGTCGTCCAGGTGGTCCTGCACCCAGTCGGCGTCGACCAGGACGTCGCTGCGGCTCATGTTTTCTCCTCCGGGGCAGTTGCGGCGGGGCGTGCGGTGAGAGGGTGCGCGCGCTCGGGCCGTGCGGCGGCGCGCGGATGCCCGGGGCTGGGCCCGGGCGAGGGGTGAGGGGGACACGGACGGCGACGTCGCCGTCCGCCTCAGAAAGTGCGACAGAGCATGGCGGCAACGCGGCACAGGTCCACTGCCCGCCGCTTCGTGAGGTCCGCCTGTCGCTTCATAAGTCCCGATCGTAGGGATTGAGGGCGGGCCATGTCACCGACGTGTCGCATCGTGAGACGAGATCGTCCGGGATGTGGAATCGACGCAGGGTTCGGGCTGCCGCGGAGGGCCGTCGGGACGGGGTGGCCGTCTCCCCATCTGCGGTACGGACGGCGGCGTCTCGCCTGTCGGACGCCGCAGCCGCAGCCTCGGGTCGGGTCCCTACGGCGGGCCGACCCTCGTCCTACCCGGCCAGCTCGACGTTCGAACCCTTCACCTTGATCTCCACGCCGTCCTTCGCCGCCTCGACCTTGTCCAGCTTGATGCCGCCCGGCAGTTCGTCGATGGTCTGCTGGAAGTCGGTGATGGCCCGGATCCGGGACTCGGCGATCTGCTTGCCGCCGATGGTCGGCAAACCGTCGGCGACGACCTCGACCTCGTTGTTCTTGACGGTGACGGTGCTGAGCACCTCGACCGGCTCGGGCACCTCGGCTCCGAGGACCGTGACCTGGAGCGACACCTTGATCTTTCCGTTGCCGCCGTCGGAGAGGCCGATGACCTTGGCGTTGATGCCGGGCGAGATCTCCGTGGGCTCGGACTTGGCGGCCTTCATCAGCTCGTCGTAGCCGACGGTCGCGGTACCGGTGGCGGTGGCCGCGGTGGCGGAGCTGTAGTCGCCGGAGAACTCGACGCCCTTCATGTTCGCGCGCAGGTGGTCGATGCGGATCTTCTCGCCCGAGTTGGCGGTGGACGCCTCGTAGTCGTCGATGCCGACCTCCACGTCGTCCAGCTCACCGCCGGCGACCTGGGTGAGGAAGGGGAAACCGTTGATGGAGACGTCCGGCGTCGAGGCCAGGTTCTCGGTGCTGCGCAGCTTGTCGGCCACCTCGTCCTCGGCGAAGTTGACGGCGACACGGTCGGCGATCACGAAGAGGCCGCCCAGGATCACGACGACGATCAACAGTATTCGCAGTGCGCGCATGCGGTGTTCCCAACCCTGGACGGTCGACGACGACGGACCCGACGACCGGCGGCCGTCCAGCGCGAGAGTAACGCGGCCCGGAAGCCCCACCGGAGTTTTGTCGAAGACCTGTGACAGGGGGCGGCGGTAACCCCCGGCGCAGCTCAGGCCAGGGCTCGGCCGAGTACGTAGACCGCCGGGGCCGCCGCCGCGAGGGGCAGCGCCACGCCCGCCGTGAAGTGGACGAACCTGGAGGGGTAGTCGTAGGCCGCCACCCGCAGGCCGATCAGCGCGCACACCGCCGCGCCCGCGCCGAGCAGTGCCCCCGACGTCCCGAAGTCCGTCATCGAGCCGACCGCGATCCCCGCTCCGGCCGCCGCGAGCAGCGCGACGACCACGGACGCCGCCGTCGGCAACGGCAGCGCCCGGGCCACGACGGCCACGGCCACCGCGATCGCGCCCACCGTCACCGCGTCCGCGTCGGCCGCGAGGTAACCGCCCGCGACGACGGCCAGGGCCGCCGCGGCGATGGCCGCCATCAGGCCGTACATCCGCTCGTCGGGTTCGGCGCGCGAGCGCAGTTGCAGGACGAGGGAGAGCAGCACCCACACCCCGAGCGTGCCGAGGATCGCCGCCGGGGAGCGGTCCGACACCAGCAGCGCCGCGTCGGCGGCGAGCGCGCCCGCGAAGCCCAGCGCGATGCCCTGCCGGGCGGGCCACATGCCGTTCAGACGGAACCAGCCCGCCGCGGTGACCGCCTGGAGGGCGACGAGCGGCACGAGGAGGGCGTACGTGCCGAGCGTCGCCGCGCCGGCCAGCAGCAGCCCGAGCAGCGCGGTGAGACCGGCCGGCTGCATCCCCGGGTCGATGATCGGCGAACGCCCTTCGGCCCGGGCCCGCTGCGCGTCGGTGACCCGCGTGTTCCCGACGACGGTCGCCGGACCGTAGCCCGGCCCGCCGGAGGAGTCGGGGGTGGAGGGCTCGTACGGCTGCGGCTGCGGCTGCGGCTGCGGTGCGTACGCCTGCGACGGGTACGGCTGCTGCGGTGCGTGCGATGCGTACGGCGTCCCCTGCGTCCCCTGCGTCCCCTGCGGCTCCTGGTAGCCCTGCGGGGCAGGCGGGGCGTACGGGGCATGCGGGGGCAGATACGCCGTCTGTTCCGCGGAGACCGGCGGCTGCACCTGCGTCTCCCAGGTCTGGCCCTGCCACTGCTGCGTGTACTGCCCGGCGGCGTTCGGGTCCTCGTACCCCTGATACGGCTGCTGCCCCTGGTGCTCCTGGGGATGCTGGGGCTCCTGGTGCCCGGGGGGCCACGCCTGGCCCTCATGGGCCGTATACGCGGCGTGCTCGTCGTACCCCTCGTACGGCTGATTCTGCCCGTACGGCTGATGCGGCTGATGCGGCTGGTTGGTCATCGCTCACCCTCCTGCGAACGGCGGGAGCACCTCGACCGTGCCGCCGTCGGCCAGCCGTACCGTCTCATGCCCGCGGGTGCCCACGGGGTCGCCGTCGACGAGGAACGAGCAGCGCAGCAGCACGCGCGTGAGTTCGCCGGGGTGCCGCTCGCGCACCGCGCCGAGCGCGTCGGCGAGCGTGGCCGCGTCGTACGGCTCCTCGGCCACCCCCGCCGCGGCCTTCGCGGCGGCCCAGTAGCGCACCGTGACCTTTGCCATCTGGATCCTTCGTCGCCGGTGCCGATCGGCGTCCGTGCCGATCGGCAATGAACAACGTCAGGCTAGCCCGCCCGCGCCACGGCCCAGTCGCCGATGCGGTCCAGCAGTGCCTCGTTGGAGGCGTGCTCGGCGTGGCCCATGCCGGGCTCCAGCCAGAGTTCGCCGTGGTCACCGGCTGCCTCGGCCAGCATCCGGGGGTGATCGAGGGGAAAGTAGCCGTCCCGGTCGCCGTGCACGACGAGCAGCGGCGTCGGCGCGATCCGCCCGGCCGCCTGTACCGGCGACAGCGGCACCGGGTCCCAGTCCCGGTGATGGATACGGGTGCGCAGGCCGTAGCGGCCCACCAGGCGCCCGGCGGGGCGCATCACCACCCAGTGCAGCCGGCGCATGGGTGCCGTACCCCGGTAGTACCAGCGGGCGGGCGAGCTGACCGATACCACGGCGTCCGTGCCCGCCGCGCCGTCGTCGGCGTACAGCGCGGCGTGCCGCAGCACCACCGAACCGCCCATGGAGAAGCCGACGGTCACCACGCGCGCGTGCCCGAAGCCGCGGGCCCAGGTGACGGCCGCCGCCAGGTCGAGCACCTCGCGGTCACCGACGGTGGACCGGCCGCCGGACGCGCCGTGGCCCCGGAAGGAGAACGTGACCACGGCACCGTGCCGCGCGAACGCCGCCGCGATCCGTCGTACGTGCGGGCGGTCCACGTCGCCCGTGAACCCGTGCGCGACGACGAACACCAGGTCAGAGGCCTCGCGACCGGTCGCACCCGGCTCGTACACGGCGTCGATCCGGACGCCGTCGGCCGCACGGAGGAAGGTGCGTGCGGGCGTGCGACGCGGCGCCGCGCGGGGCGTCTCGGGATGCGGACGATGGGTGGAACGCGCCACATGACCCGGCGGTCGGTTGCTCATGTCGGCTATTCTGCTGGGCAGAGGACTCGGGCAACGTAGCCCCCGGGTCCTTTTGTGCTTTCGGGAGCGATGCCGGGCAGTCGCCGGGCATTCACCTCCCGGACGTGCGGCGGAGCCCACGGGCACGGGATCCGCCACCTGTACGACCGTACGAAGCAGTGCCGTAAACGTCCTCGCAGGGACCCAGGAGGAACCAGACGTTATGGGCGAGCGAACCGGGCACGACCATTGGACGACCCAGGCAGGTGGGACGCGATGAGTTCTCTGCTGCTCCTGACCAACGCCCTCCAGCCGTCGACGGAGGTGCTCCCCGCCCTCGGCCTGCTGCTGCACAACGTACGCGTGGCCCCCGCCGAGGGCCCCGCCCTCGTCGACACCCCGGGCGCCGACGTCATCCTCGTCGACGGCCGCCGTGACCTTCCGCAGGTGCGCAGCCTGTGCCAGTTGCTGCGCTCCACGGGGCTCGGCTGTCCCCTCGTCCTCGTCGTCACCGAGGGCGGCCTCGCCGCCGTCACCGCCGACTGGGGCATCGACGACGTACTGCTGGACACCGCGGGACCGGCGGAGGTTGAGGCGCGGCTGCGGCTGGCCATGGGCCGCCAGCAGATCGGCGGCGACGACTCCCCCATGGAGATCCGCAACGGCGACCTGTCGGTGGACGAGGCGACGTACTCCGCGAAACTCAAGGGCCGGGTCCTGGACCTGACCTTCAAGGAGTTCGAGCTGCTGAAGTACCTGGCCCAGCACCCGGGCCGCGTGTTCACCCGCGCCCAGCTCCTCCAGGAGGTGTGGGGCTACGACTACTTCGGCGGCACCCGCACGGTCGACGTGCACGTACGGCGGCTGCGCGCCAAGCTCGGGCCCGAGCACGAGTCACTGATCGGCACCGTCCGCAACGTCGGCTACCGCTTCGTCACGCCGGAGAAGCCCGAGAAGACGGAAAAGAAGGAAAAGGCGGAGAAGCCGGGGGAGACGGGGAAGCCGGGGAAGACGGAGCCCCCGGCCCCCTCGGACACGGCGGCGCACACAGCGACGGAAACGGCGACGGACACAGTGCACGCAAGGTCATCCAAGGTGTGATACGCCCTGCCCGGAGCGGGTCCATCCGCGTAGACTCCGCGCGTGGCCAAGGTGACTCGGGATGATGTGGCGCGGCTGGCGGGGACTTCGACCGCCGTCGTCAGCTATGTCATCAACAACGGACCCCGGCCGGTCGCCCCGGCCACGCGCGAGCGTGTACTCGCCGCGATCAAGGAACTGGGGTACCGGCCGGACCGGGTCGCCCAGGCGATGGCGTCGCGGCGCACGGACCTCATAGGCCTGATCGTGCCGGACGCCCGCCAGCCGTTCTTCGCGGAGATGGCGCACGCGGTCGAGTGGGCCGCCTCCGAGCGCGGAAAAATGGTGCTCGTCGGAAACTCCGACTACGTCGGCGAGCGCGAGGTGCACTATCTGCGCGCCTTCCTCGGCATGCGCGTCTCCGGGCTCATCCTGGTCAGCCACGCGCTGAACGACAACGCCGCCGCCGAGATCGACGCCTGGGACGCCCGGGTCGTGCTGCTGCACGAGCGCCCCGAGGCCATCGACGACGTCGCCGTCGTCACCGACGACCTGGGCGGCGCCCAGCTCGCCGTACGGCACCTGCTGGAGCACGGGTACGAGTACGTCGCCTGCATGGGCGGCACCGCCCAGACCCCGTCCGTCGGCGACCCGGTCTCCGACCACGTCGAGGGCTGGAAGCGCGCGATGAAGGAGGCCGGGCTCCCGACCGAGGGCCGGCTCTTCGAGGCACCGTACAACCGCTACGACGCGTACAAGGTGGCCCTGGAGATCCTCGCCGGGCCGCGTCGCCCGCCCGCGGTCTTCTGCTCCACCGACGACCAGGCGATCGGCCTGCTGCGCGCGGCGCGCGAGCTGCGCATCGAGGTCCCCGGGGAGCTGGCGGTGGCCGGTTTCGACGACATCAAGGAGGCCGCGCTGGCCGACCCGCCGCTGACGACGGTCGCCTCCGACCGGTCGGCGATGGCGCGGTCCGCCGTGGACCTGGTCCTGGACGACGGTCTGCGCGTGGCGGGCTCACGGCGCGAACGGCTGAAGGTGTTCCCGTCGCAGTTGGTGCTCCGGCAGTCCTGCGGCTGCGCGTAACCCGTTCAACCCGTTCAACCCGTTCCTGACTCTCGTTGACGGCCCGCCTTTATATCGGGCATACGAGGTTCTGCCGGGCTTCTCAGGCAGCACTCAGGCCGCTCTCATACGAGGAGGGGAGGCTCATGGACATGACCGAGAGCCTCCGCCACAGCGGCGAGTACGAGCACGCGAACCCGTACCAGGGAACCCACCAGCACGCCTCCTCTCCCGTCAACCCGGAGTGGCCGCCCCCGCCGGCGCAGCCCCCCGCGGCCCCCATGCAGCCCGAGCAGCCGGAGCAGCCGGAGTCTCCGCACCGGAAGCGCACGGCACGGCGCGGCCCCGCCGCCCTTCTCGTGGCCGTGGCGATCGTCGCGGCGGCCGTCGGCGGCGGCACGGCGTACGGCATCCAGGAGCTGACCGGCAGCGACACCGTCGCCACCGGCTCCACCAGCACGAACGTGGTGCCCTCCAGCCAGAAGGGCACGGTCTCCGGGGTCGCGGCGGCCGTCAGCCCGAGCATCGTCGAGATCAACGCCACCTCGAGCGCCGGCTCCTCCACCGGTTCCGGCGTGATCATCACCGACGACGGCGAGATCATCACCAACAACCACGTCGTGTCCGGCGCCTCGTCCATCAAGGTGACGACCCACGACGGCAAGCAGTACACGGCTCAGGTCGTCGGCACCGACAGCAAGAAGGACCTCGCGCTGATCAAGCTGGACGACGCCTCCGGCCTGAAGGCCGCGACCCTCGGCGACTCCGACGGTCTCGGGGTCGGCGACCAGGTCGTCGCGATCGGCTCCCCCGAGGGCCTGACCGGCACCGTGACCAGCGGCATCGTCTCGGCCCTCGACCGCGACGTGACCGTCTCCACGGACGAGGGACAGCAGCAGCAACAGCAGCGGGGACAGGGCGGTCAGTGGCCGTTCGAGTTCGGCGGCCAGGAGTTCAACGGCGACACCGGCTCGTCCACGACGACGTACAAGGCGATCCAGACCGACGCGTCCCTCAACCCGGGCAACTCCGGCGGCGCGCTGATCGACATGAACGGCAACATCGTCGGCATCAACTCCGCGATGTACTCGTCGACCGAGTCCTCCGCGAGTGCGGGCAGCGTCGGTCTCGGCTTCGCCATCCCGATCAACACCGTGAAGGCGGACCTTCCCGACCTGCGAGCGGGTGCGAGCAACTGAGCGGGCGCGAAGACGTGCGACGCTGAAAGCGTTGACACCCGTACCCGCACCTGTGCCCGTACCCGACCGCACCCGAGGACCCGAGCCCATGAGCCCCGCAGACGGCGACCGCGACCGTGACGTCCAGCGCATCCTGATCGTCGACGACGAGCCGGCGGTCCGCGAGGCCCTCCAGCGCAGCCTCGCCTTCGAGGGATACGACACCGAGGTCGCCGTCGACGGCGCCGACGCGCTGGAGAAGGCGGCGGCGTACCGGCCCGACCTCGTGGTCCTCGACATCCAGATGCCCCGCATGGACGGCCTCACCGCCGCCCGTCGCATCCGCGGCGCGGGCGACCTGACCCCGATCCTGATGCTGACGGCCCGCGACACGGTCGGCGACCGGGTGACCGGCCTGGACGCCGGCGCCGACGACTACCTGGTCAAGCCCTTCGAGCTGGACGAGCTGTTCGCCCGCATCCGCGCGCTGCTGCGCCGCAGCTCCTACGCGCCGGCCGCCCTGGCCGCCGCCGAGGACAACGACGTACTGTCCTTCGCCGACCTGTCCATGGACCTGTCGACGCGGGAGGTCCGGCGGGGCGGGCGGCCGGTGGAGCTGACCCGCACGGAGTTCACCCTCCTGGAGATGTTCATGGCGCACCCGCGCCAGGTCCTCACCCGGGAGCAGATCCTCAAGGCGGTCTGGGGCTTCGACTTCGAGCCGTCGTCGAACTCCCTCGACGTGTACGTCATGTACCTGCGCCGCAAGACCGAGGCGGGCGGCGAACCGCGCCTGGTCCACACCGTCCGCGGCGTCGGCTACGTCCTGCGGCAGGGCGGCGCGGAGTGAGCAGCCTCGCCCGCCGCGTCCGGGCACTGCCCATCCGGGCGCGGCTGTCGCTGCTGGTCGCGGCGGCGGTGGCGTTCGCGGTGGCGGCGGCGGCGGTGGCGTGCTGGTTCGTGGTGAAGAGCGTGCTGGTGAGTTCCCTGGACGAGGCCCTGAAGGCGAACCGCATGGACCGGGCGCAGGTGAGCGAGTACGTCAACCTGCGCACCGGCCTGTGCGTCCACGACCCCGTCACGCACGAACAGAACCCCTACGGCTCGTCCGTGCAGCTCGTGGCCCGGCAGAACTCGAACTGCCTCATCATCGGCACGGAGGAGATCCCGCTCACGGACGCCGACCGCGCCGTGGCCGAGGGCACGTCCGCGAACGCGCTGCACGACGCCACCGGCTCCGACGGCACCCAGTACCGCGTCTTCACCTACAGCGTGCCCGACCTGCAGGGCGTGGCGGTCTCCGCCGCGCGTCCGCTGAGCGAGGTGAACAGCTCACTCAACAACCTCGCGCTGGTGCTGCTCTTCGTCGCGGGCGCCGGGGTCGTGGGCGCGGGGGCCGCCGGCCTCTGGGTGGCCCGCACGGCACTGCGCCCCGTCGACGAACTCACCCAGGCCGTCGAACACGTGGCCCGCACCGAGGACCTCACCGTCCGCATCCCCGTCGAGGACGACAGCGACGACGAGATCGCCCGCCTCTCCCGCTCCTTCAACAGCATGACCTCGTCCCTGGCCAGCTCCCGCGACCTGCAACAGCAGCTCATCGCCGACGCGGGCCACGAACTGCGCACCCCCCTGACCTCGCTGCGCACCAACATCGAACTCCTCACCCGCAGCGAGGAGACCGGCCGCCCGATCCCGGAGGCCGACCGCAAGGCGCTCCTCGCCTCGGTCAAGGCCCAGATGACGGAACTTGCCGCCCTGATCGGCGACCTCCAGGAACTCTCCCGCCCCGACACCGGCCAGCACGAGGGCCGCACCCGCATCCTCGCCTGGCACGACGTCGTCGAGTCCGCCCTGCGCCGCGCCCGCCTGCGCGGCCCCGAGCTGACGATCACCGCGGACGTCCACCCCTGGTACGTACGGGCGGAACCGGCGTCCCTGGAACGCGCGGTGGTCAACATCCTGGACAACGCGGTGAAGTTCAGCCCCGACTCCGGCACCGTCGACGTACGCCTCACCGACGGCGTCCTCACCGTCCGCGACCACGGCCCCGGCATCCCCGCCGACGAACTCCCCCACGTCTTCGACCGCTTCTGGCGCTCCCCCGGCGCCCGTGCCCTCCCCGGCTCGGGCCTCGGCCTGTCGATCGTGGCCCGGACGGTGCAGCAGGCGGGCGGCACCGTGAGCCTGACTCCGGCCGGGGACGGTGGCGACGGAACAACGGCGACCATACGGCTGCCGGGGGCGCCGGTGCCGCCACCGGAGACGGCGACGGCAGACGGAGGTCAGTGGTAGCCGAGCATGCCGGGGGCGTCGATGTCGACGGTGGCGACGCCGGGCGGGTAGGCGTCCTCACGGTCCGTGAGGAGAATGGGCACAACCGTGAACTCGAGGCGTGGCAGCGCGCAGTACAGGGCGTGGCAGGTGGCCGCGTCTCCCTATCCGTCGCGGATCATGGTGGCGACGGTGACCGACCCGGCCGTGTCCAGGTCGTCGACGACCACCGACGAGAACGCCAGAACCCGTTCACCCGCCCCCACCTCCTCCCCTGGACCACCCCCGAAGGCAAACCCTGCTTCTTGAGCACCGACAGCGACGACAGCCTTCTGTCCCGGCTCGCCGACGACATCGAGGAAGCCCAGTTGGACTCGGGTGAGCAGGTGCTCGCCGGAGCCAGGGCCGTGCTCGACGACCGGAAGGCCGGTGCACGGGTCGAGGCGGGTGGCCGGTGAGGCGATTCGGGCGGCCCTGCAACGGCGCCCCGACTGGCTGCAGGCGTTCGAACAGGAGTGGCTGAGCGCGGCCGCCGACTTCGACCACTCGGCACTGGACGCCGTGATCGACAAGTGGTTCCCCTTCGCCTGCGCCTGCGCCACGCCGGGCTACCTCGACGAGGTCGAGCAGACCGTCAAGCGGATGACGGAGGACGACACCGAAGGCCTGGTGTTCCGCGACGCGGACGGCCGCCGCCTCGACACGGGTGCGGGCAGGCGCCGGTGAGTTCCTACGTCATCCGGTACGTGGACCGGGCGTCGGAGCGCAAGGCGGCGTTACCGGCGCCCCAGCGGACGTCACTGGACGATCTGGAGAAGCTGCTGATCGCCAACCCGTTCGGCCCACCGGCGGTCAGCAACCGGGACGATAACCGGTCGGCAGGGATCCGGAACGGCTTCATCACTTACGTCGTGTCCAGTCGCCACGTCGTCGTCAACGTCATCGACCTCGTGGCCCTCTGACATCGGCGCACCTCTCCCCTCCTCACACGATCGAGTGAGGAGGAGCTGTTTCACCAGGTCAGACATATCCCGGTACTTACCGTGATCACATTGCTTGTGCCCCGAGCACGCTCAGCCCACACTTGAGGAGGTGACGTCACCATGACCGCTCTTACACACGAGAGGCCCGAGACCATGTCTGAGATCAGGACCACGACCGGGCCGGAGACGGGTACCGAGAACGGGCCCGGCCTTGACGAGGTCGTGTGGCAGGCATGGAAGGCCGTGGAACTCCCGGAGGGCTACCGCGTCGAGATCATCGAGGGAGCCATCGAGGTGTCGCCCACCGGCCGCCTGTCCCATGCCCAGATCGCCAACCGGCTGCGCAACGCACTGGTGCGGTTCCTGGGAGAGGGCGAGTACTCGGCGTACCAGGACGCCAATGTCATCTTCCGGCGCAGGGGATGGATCCCCGATGTCTTCGTCGCGCCGGAGGACCTGGAACCGTACGCGGACGAGGACGGGCTCGGTGTCGATGCGGCGGCGGTGCGACTGGTGGTCGAGGTGGTCTCGCCCGGAAAGCGCCACGAGGACCGCGACCGGGTCAGGAAGCGCCGTGAATACGCCCGCGCCGGCATTCCCGTGTACGTGATCATCGACGACTACGACGCGCAGGGCACCGTCACCGTCCTGACCGAGCCTCGGCCCGACAAGGCCGACTGGCTGGGCGTCGTGCGGGTCCCCTACGGAACCGATGTCGACATCCCGAAGGGCCCCGCCACGGGCTTTGTGATCGGAGAGACGATCACCGGCCCCAAGCGAACCTGAAACGGCGCAGGAAGGAAGGAGCCGGCACCCACAGGGCTCGTACGGCCTATCGGGTACCGGGCCCCTTCCTGGGGCCTGCTGTCGGCTACTGCACGACCGTGATCCGGTCCGCCGCCGGGGGCGTGATCGGGTCGGTCGCCGACGAGTTGGCCGTCAGGTACTGCTCGAACGCCGCCAGGTCGTCACCGCCGACCAGTTCGTTCGTGCCCTCGCCCAGGGTCGTGAAGCCGTCGCCGCCGCCCGCGAGGAAGCTGTTGGACGCGACGCGGTAGGTGGCGGACGGGTCGATGGGGGCGCCGTTCAGGCGGACGGAGTCCGTGAGGACGCGGTCCGCGCCGGACTTGGTCAGGTCCAGGGTGTAGGTGAGGCCGGCAGAGATCTGGAGGATCTTCGGGGCCGCCTCGTTCGGGCCGCTCACCTGTTCCTTGAGGACCTGGATCAGCTCGGCGCCCGTGTAGTCCTTGAGATTCACCGTGTTGGCGAAGGGCTGGACCGTGAAGCCCTCGGCGTAGGTGACGACACCGTCGCCCTCGGCGCCGGTGGCCGTGTAGGTCAGCGGGGCGCGGATGCCGCCCGGGTTCATCAGGGCCAGGTCGGTCTCCGGGTCCTGGGTCCTGCCGTACGCGAGCTGCGCGTCGGCGATCAGGTCGCCGAGCGGGGACTCGGTGCCGTCGCGGTTGATGTCGGCGGAGACGTAGCCGATGGCGCGGTTGCCGATCGGGGCGGCCAGGGTGCTCCACTTGTCGATCAGCCGCGTCATGTCCGGCGCCTTCGGGACGTCCCGCGTCACCACGTGGTTCGCCGACTTCACCGACGTACGGGCGATGTCCCCCGTGCGACGGTCGTACGTCAGCGTCGTGTCCGTGTACAGGCGGCCGAACGACGAGGCCGAGGTGACCATGCGCGGGTTGCCCGCCGGGTCGGGGATGGTGCAGACGTACGCGTTGTGGGTGTGGCCGGTGACCAGCGCGTCGACCTGCGGCGTGATGTTCTTGGCGATGTCGACGATCGGACCGGAGACGCCGTCGCCGGCGCCCGGGGAGTCGCAGTCGTAGTTGTAGGAGGACGAGGCGGGGAAGCCGCCCTCGTGGATGAGCGCGACGATCGACTTCACGCCCTGGCGCCGCAGCTCCTTGGCGTACTTGTTGATCGTCTCGACCTCGTCCTTGAACTCCAGGCCCTTCACGCCCTCCGCCGAGACGATGTCCGGGGTGCCCTCCAGCGTCACGCCGATGAAGCCGACCTTCACGCCCCTCTGCTTCCACACCCAGTACGGCTTGAGGATGGGCTTCTTCGTCTTCTCGTCCAGGACGTTCGCCGCCAGGTACGGGTAGTCGGCGCCCTTGAACTCCTTGTCCGTGTAGCAGCCCTCGGTGGGGTGGCAGCCGCCGTTCTGGAGGCGGGCCAGTTCCCTGGCGCCCTCGTCGAACTCGTGGTTGCCGACGCTCGTCACGTCCAGGTCGAGCTTGTTCAGCGCCTCGACGGTCGGCTCGTCGTGGAAGAGGCCCGAGAGGAGGGGAGACGCGCCGACCATGTCGCCGCCTGCCGCGGTGATGGAGTAGCGGTTGCCCTTGCGGGCCTCGCGCAGGTGGGTCGCGAGGTACTCCACGCCGCCCGCGTCGATCGTCTTCGTCGTGCCGTCCGGCTGGACCTCGGTGACCCGGCCGGCGGAGCCCGCCGGCGGTTCCAGGTTGCCGTGCAGGTCGTTGAAGGAGAGCAACTGGACGTCCTGGTAGCGGCCATGTCCGTGACCATGGCCGCCGTGACCGCCGTGGCCGTGACCGCCGTGGCCCCTGTTGTTCCCGCCCGCGTTCGCCGACGCCGGCAGCGCCGCCGCCGCGAGCGCACCCGCGGTGACGACCGTGGCGGCGGCGAAGAGGAGACGGTGCGTACGACGTCTGCGGCGCGGCTGGTGCGACTGTGCTGTGGCTGGCATGCGCCCCCCTGTGGGTGTGCGTGGACGCGAGCCGCTGAGGAGACGGCTCGTCGGCGCATGAGCCTAGAGTCAACGCGCGTAGCGCGACAGGGCTTCCGGGTTACATCCTGGTTTGGCTTCGTCCTCACCGCGCCCTCACCGCGCCCTCGTCCGCGCCCTCGTCCGCGTCCTCGTCTTCCTCCTCGTCCGCTGCCGCCGCTTTGCTCCGCCCGCCCCTTACCCTCGTACGCATGACCAGCGACGACACCGTGCGGCCCGGCCGCCCCCGCTCGATCGAGACCCTCGCCGAACTCACCCCGGAGCAGACCGACGCCGTCCTCGCCCTGCTCACCGAGGCGGCCCGGAACGACGGGCAGCACGCCGTGTCCGAGCAGGGCCGGCTGCAACTGCGCGGCCCCGCGCGGGAGGGCATCGCGCATCTCCTGCTCACCGTCGACGGCAGTGAACTCGTCGGCTACGCCCAGCTTGAGGACACCGACCCGGTCGAGCCGCCGGCCGCCGAACTCGTCGTCCATCCCTCGCACCGGGGGCAGGGGCACGGACGGGCCCTGGGCGCCGCGCTGCTCGCCGCCACCGGCAAGCGGCTGCGGGTCTGGGCGCACGGCGGCCACTCCGCCGCCCGGCATCTCGCGCAGGTGCTCGGTCTTGCGCTCTTTCGCGAACTGCGGCAGATGCGGCGCCCGTTGGCCGGGCTCGACCTGCCGGAACCGCGGCTGCCCGAGGGCGTGCGGGTGCGTACCTTCGTGCCCGGGCAGGACGACGCGGCCTGGCTCGCCGTGAACGCGGCCGCCTTCGCCCACCACCCCGAGCAGGGCTCGCTCACGCAGCGCGACCTCGACGACCGCGAGGCCGAGCCGTGGTTCGACCCGGCGGGGTTCTTCCTCGCCGAGCGCGACGGCGAGCTGATCGGCTTCCACTGGACCAAGGAGCACGCCGAGGAGCGCCTCGGCGAGGTGTACGTCCTCGGCATCCGCCCCGACACCCAGGGCGGCGGCCTCGGCAAGGCCCTGACCACCATCGGCCTGCGGCACCTGGAGGGGCGGGGGCTGCCCACGGCGATGCTGTACGTCGACGCCGACAACAAGGCCGCGGTGTCCGTCTACGAGCGCCTCGGGTTCGTCACCCACGAGACGGACCTGATGTACCGCACGGAGACCTGAGCCTCACGATCTCGGGGACCCTCGCGGGGGACTGCGCGGGGGACTGTGCGCGGGGCTTTCGGAGGCCTGCCGCTATCCCGCACGTCATGTCCCCGTAACCATCGATTCAGACAGCCTTGCGACGCTCACCGAATGAAGCCGACCGAGCCTGAGTCTTCCGGGCCCTCCGACGCGCCTGTCTCGGGCGCGGCGCGGAAGAATGGGTTCATGAGGCAGCCGAACAGCCAGGCAGAGGTCCAGCACACGCAGCCCTCCGTGGGCTCCATCGCCGCGCACCGCTCGCACACCGTGGCCGCCACGGTCTCCGACCTGGAGCCGGACATCGACGCCGACCTGGACGCGTACGAGGAGTCGGAGGAGTCCCAGGCCGGCGGCGCCCGGCTCCCGCAGGGCCGCTTCCTGGACCGCGAACGCAGTTGGCTCGCCTTCAACGAACGGGTGCTCGAACTCGCCGAGGATCCGAACACGCCCCTCCTGGAGCGGGCCAACTTCCTCGCGATCTTCGCCAGCAACCTGGACGAGTTCTTCATGGTCCGCGTCGCCGGCCTCAAGCGCCGCATCGCGACCGGCGTCGCCACCCGCTCCGCCTCCGGCCTCCAGCCCCGCGAGGTGCTGGACATGATCTGGGCCCGCTCGCGCGAGCTGATGGCCCGGCACGCCGCCTGCTTCCACGAGGACGTCGCCCCGGCCCTCGCCGACGAGGGCATCCACCTGGTCCGCTGGAACGAACTGGCCGAGAAGGAGCAGGCCCGCCTGTTCACCCTCTTCCGGCACCAGATCTTCCCGGTCCTCACGCCCCTCGCGGTCGACCCGGCCCACCCCTTCCCGTACATCTCGGGTCTCTCGCTGAACCTCGCGGTCGTCGTCCGCAACCCCGTCACGGGCCACCGCCACTTCGCCCGCGTCAAGGTCCCCCCGCTGCTCTCCCGCTTCCTGGAGGCCTCCCCGGGCCGCTACGTCCCCATCGAGGACGTCATCGCCGCCCACCTGGAGGAGCTGTTCCCGGGCATGGAGGTCCTGGAGCACCACACCTTCCGCCTCACCCGCAACGAGGACCTCGAGGTGGAGGAGGACGACGCGGAGAACCTCCTCCAGGCCCTGGAGAAGGAACTCATGCGGCGGCGGCTGGGCCCGCCCGTCCGCCTGGAGGTGGAGGAATCGGTGGACCGCGAGGTCCTGGACCTCCTGGTGCGCGAGCTGAAGATCGGCGAAGCGGAGGTGTATCCCCTGCCCGGCCCCCTGGACCTCACCGGCCTCTTCCGCATCCACAGCCTCGACCGGCCCGAGCTGAAGTACCCGAAGTTCGTCGCCGGCACCCACCGCGACCTCGCCGAGGTGGAGTCCGCGTCCGCGCCGGACATCTTCGCCGCGCTGCGCGGCAAGGACGTCCTGCTGCACCACCCGTACGACTCCTTCTCCACCTCCGTACAGGCGTTCCTGGAGCAGGCGGCCACCGACCCGGACGTCCTCGCGATCAAGCAGACGCTGTACCGGACGTCCGGCGACTCCCCCATAGTCGACGCGCTCATCGAGGCGGCCGAGTCCGGCAAGCAGGTCCTCGTCCTGGTCGAGATCAAGGCCCGCTTCGACGAGTCCGCCAACATCAGGTGGGCCCGCAAGCTGGAGGAGTCCGGCTGCCACGTCGTCTACGGGCTGGTCGGCCTGAAGACCCACTGCAAGCTCTCCCTCGTCGTACGGCAGGAGGGCGAGACGCTGCGCCGCTACAGCCACGTCGGCACCGGCAACTACCACCCGAAGACGGCCCGCCTCTACGAGGACCTGGGCCTGCTCACCGCGGACCCGCAGGTCGGCGCGGACCTCTCCGACCTGTTCAACCGCCTCTCCGGCTACTCCCGGCGCGAGACCTACCGCCGTCTCCTCGTCGCGCCCAAGTCGCTGCGCGACGGCCTGGTCTCCCGGATCCACAAGGAGATCCAGCACCACCGCGCGGGACGCCCCGCCTACATCCGCATCAAGGTCAACTCGATGGTCGACGAGGCCGTGGTCGACGCCTGCTACCGCGCGTCCCAGGCCGGCGTCCCGGTCGACGTGTGGGTGCGCGGCATCTGCGCGCTGCGCCCCGGCGTGACGGGCCTGTCGGAGAACATCCGGGTCCGCTCCGTCCTCGGCCGCTTCCTCGAGCACTCGCGGGTCTTCGCCTTCGGCAACGGCGGTGAGCCCGAGGTCTGGTTCGGCAGCGCCGACATGATGCACCGCAACCTCGACCGCCGGATAGAGGCCCTGGTCCGGGTCACCGACCCGGCCCACCGGGCGGCCCTGAACCGGCTCCTCGAGAACGGCATGTCCGACGGCACCGCGTCCTGGCACCTCGGCCCGGACGGCGAGTGGACCCGGCACGCGACCGACGCGGACGGCCAGCCACTGCGCAACATCCAGGAGATGCTCATAGACGCCCGGAGGCGCCGGCGTGGCACAGCGACACCTTGATCCGACGGACCCCACGGCGACCGCCGGACCACCAGCACCCGCGAGCACGGCACAGCCGGCCTCCGCGAGCGCCGCACCGCCGGCCTCCGCGAGCGCCGGACCACCACCGGCACCCGCGAGCGCGAACAGAAACACCGGCACGAACCGGGACACGGGCCCGCGCCCTGACTCTCGCCCGGCCCCTGACACCCGCCGGGGCCATGACGTCGATCCGGGTCCGAACACCGGCGCCAACCCGCTCGGCGGCACCGCCCCGGCCACCGCCACCGGCCCGGCCACCGCTACCGGCCCGCGCCCTGACGCCCGCCCGGACCCTGACACCGGCCTGCGCCCAGACACCCGCCGGGGCCATGACGTCGATCCGGGTCCGAACACCGGCGCCAACCCGCTCGGCGGCACCGCCCCGGCCACCGCCACCGGCCCGGCCACCGCTACCGGTCCGCGCCCTGACGCCCGCCCGGACCCTGACACCGGCCTGCGCCCTGGCACCGGCCGGGGCCTTGAAACCGGCCCCGGTCCGAACACCAGCCCCGGCCTTGACGTCGACCCGGGTCCAAACACCGGCCCGGCCCCGAGCACCGGCGCCAACCCGCTCGGCGGCACCGCCCCGGCCACCGCCACCGGCCCGAGCCCTGACACCGGCACCGCCACCGGCCCAGCCACCGCCACCGATCCGGCCGCCGACGTGGACTCCAACGCGCTCGCGGCCTACCTCCGTGCCCAGGCGACGGAGTTCCTGCGCGCCCTGCGCCGGCATCGGGAATCGGGGGCGGGGACCGGGGCGGCGGGTGCGAACGGCACGGCCGTCGCGGGGCGGGCGGCCTCGCTCGCGGACAACGTGGACGCGGCCCGTGCCCTGCGCCGTGCGGCCCGCCGCATCAGCGGCACCCTGCACACCTTCCAGCCGTTGCTGGACACCGACTGGGCGGAGGGCATGCGCCCCGAGCTGGCCTGGCTGTCCGGCACGCTGGCGATGGAGCACGCGTACGCGGCCCGCCTGGAACGCCTGCTCCAGGCCCTGCACCGGCTGTCCGGTCCGTCGGCGCTGCCGGCCCCGCGACCGGTGGGCCGGGCCACCGCCACCGTGCCCGCCACCATGCCCACCGGTACGTCCGCCGGTACGCCCGCCGCCGCCCACCCGGCGACCCCGGACCGCGGCAACCTCACCGTGGGCGCGGCCAAGGCGGGCGCGCTGCTCGACCGGCAACTGACCCTGGCCCGCACCCGGGCACACTCCACGGCCCTCCAGGCACTGGGCAGCAGCCGCTTCCACGCCGTCGCGGACAAGGTCGCCTTACTGGCCAGCGAGGTCCCGCTGCGCGTCACCGGCCGCCCGAGCCGCGGCGCCACCCCCGAGGCCACGCCCCTGCCCTTCGACCTCCGCCCGCTGGCCGACGCCGCGCACGAGCGCCTCACCGACGCCGTTGCCGCCCTCCCGCTGGTCGCCGCGGGCAGTCCGTACAACGCCCAAGCCCTGGTCCACGGCCTCTCCCCGGACCCGGCCCCGCACCCCCAGGATGCCCCGTGGCACCAGGTCCGCCTGCTGCTGCGCCTGCACCGCTACGCCCTGGAAGCGCTGACCGGCGAGGACGCCGGGAGCGCCGAAGAGTCGACGGACGTACGACTCCTGGCCGCCGGTGAGGCCCTGAACCGCCACCGCGACGCCTCGGAGGCCGCCGCGGCCGCCGCCCAGGCCGCCCGGACGCCGCGCATCGCCCCGGCGACGGCGTACGCGCTGGGCGTGCTCCACGCCGACCAGCGGCATGAGGTGGAGGCGGCGAGGTACGCGTTCCAGCACAGTTGGCGCAAGGCACCGATCAGGCTGCCGTAGCAAGTGCCGCAGGACGACTGGAAGCGTGAGCGCACCGTGGGCCCCGTCGACGACAGCACCGACAGCACCGGCACCACCGACACCACCGTCATCCGCGCGGCAGGCTGCCTGCTGTGGCGACGCTCGCCCTCCGGCGACGGCATCGAGCTCGCATTGGTGTATCGGCCGAAGTGGGCGGACTGGTCCCACCCGAAAGGCAAGCTGAAGCACAACGAGGGTGCCCGCGAAGGCGCGCTGCGCGAAGTCCTGGAAGAGACGGGGATGACGTGCGAGCTGGGCCCTGAGCTGCCCACCGTCCGCTACCGGGTCGACGGACGCCCCAAGGAAGTCCGTTACTGGGCGGCGGAGGCCGCGGCCGGCGGCACGTTCGTGCCGAACAGGGAGGTGTCCCGGCTCCTGTGGCTCTCCCCCGCCGCTGCCCGGGACCGGCTGACCCAGAAGCGCGACGAGGAGCTGGTCGACGCCCTCCTCGCGACCCGCCGGCCCGGGGCACCCGGGGCACCCGGAGAGCCCGGAGAGCCCGAAGAGCCCGGAGAGCCCGGAATCACTCCGTGTCCTTGACGTAAGCGTTCCGTGACCTCACCGCACCGTCCACAGGGGTTCACCCCCCGTTCATTTATGCCCTTCGGCGCCTTCATCTGATCTGCCTAATTTCGGCCTTACCACTCCTCGCACGCCGCCGCATTCAGGTCGGCGGCTCCTGGAAGGAACTCCCTCAAGTGAAGCTTCAGCGCATGAACCGGCGGGCCCTCGCTCTCGGTGCTCTCGCCGTCTCCGGCGCCCTGGCCCTCACGGCGTGCGGCTCCGACGACACCAGCGGCGGCAGCGGCGGCGACTCCAGCGCCGCCGCCGCCAACAGCAACATCAAGTGCGACGACGCCAAGGGCCAGCTCCAGGCCTCCGGCTCCTCCGCCCAGAAGAACGCGATCGACGCCTGGGTCAAGCAGTACGTCGCGGCGTGCAACGACGTGCAGATCAACTACAACCCGACCGGCTCCGGCGCGGGCATCACGGCGTTCACCCAGGGCCAGACCGCGTTCGCCGGTTCGGACTCCGCGCTCAAGCCCGAGGAGATCGAGGCCTCGAAGGAGGTCTGCACCGACGGCCAGGCCATCGACCTGCCGATGGTCGGCGGCCCGATCGCGGTCGGCTTCAACGTCACGGGCGTCGACTCGCTCGTCCTGGACGCCCCGACGATCGCCAAGATCTTCGACAGCAAGATCACCAACTGGAACGACGAGGCGATCGCGAAGCTCAACCCCGACGCCAAGCTGCCCGACCTGAAGATCCAGGCCTTCCACCGCTCGGACGAGTCCGGCACCACGGACAACTTCACCAAGTACCTGAAGGCCGCCGCGCCCGACGACTGGAAGTACGAGGGCGGCAAGTCCTGGGAGGCCAAGGGCGGCCAGTCCGCGTCGGGCTCCTCCGGTCTGGCCGGGCAGGTGAAGGGGACGCCCGGCGCCATCTCGTACTTCGAGCTGTCCTACGCCAAGGACGGCATCAACACCGTCGACGTCAAGACCGCGGCCGCCGAGCCGGTCAAGGCCACCGTCGAGAACGCCACCGCCGCCATCGGCGCGGCGAAGGTCATCGGCACCGGCAAGGACCTCGCCCTCGAGCTGGACTACACCCCGGACGCCGACGGCGCCTACCCGCTCGTCCTGGTGACGTACGAGATCGTCTGCGACAAGGGCAACAAGGCGGACAGCCTGCCCGCCACCAAGTCCTTCCTGAACTACATGGCCTCGGAGGACGGCCAGGGCCTGCTGGCGGACGCCGGCTACGCCCCGATGCCCGCCGAGATCATCACCAAGGTCCGCGAGACCATCTCGGGCCTGAGCTGACCCGAGTGCGGTCCGGTCCCCGAGTGCGGGAGGACAGCGTCCCCGCACGGGACCGACAGCGTCCCCCGCCCGGGGGCCGGACCGCACCGTCCGGTGCACCGCCGCCAGGAGTCCCGCGACCGGGGCTCCGCCCGAGCCGTCGGCCACGACGGCTCCGCAGACCGGAGAACCCGATGGACATCACCACGGACACCCAGAAGCCAGCCCCCTCCTCCCCCACGCCCCAGCCGCCCACGACCGGAGACCAGCGCGCCACCCGCGGCGTCACCCGCCCCGGTGACCGGATCTTCGTCGGGCTCTCCCGCGGGTCCGGCATCCTCGTGCTGGTCATCATGGCCGCCATCGCGGCCTTCCTCACCTATCGCGCCTGGCTCGCCATCAGCGAGGACGAGGCGAACTTCTTCACCAGCTTCGAATGGAACCCGACCGGCGACCCGTCGGAGTTCGGCATCGCGGTCCTGGCCTACGGCACCGTCGTGTCGTCGATCATCGCCATGGCCATCGCCGTCCCGATCTCGGTCGGCATCGCGCTGTTCATCACGCACTACGCGCCGCGCAGGCTGGGCGGTCTGATCGGCTACGTGATCGACCTGCTCGCCGCCGTGCCCTCGATCGTCTACGGCCTGTGGGGCGCCCTCGTCCTCGTGCCGCACCTGAACGGTCTCTACGGCTGGCTGGACCAGTACCTCGGCTGGACCGGGATCTTCGAGTGGAACGGCGGCGCGGGGCGCTCGCTGTTCACCGTGGGCATCCTGCTCGCGATCATGATCCTGCCGATCATCACCAACGTCAGCCGTGAGGTCTTCCGGCAGGTCCCGCGCATGCACGAGGAGGCCGCGCTGGCCCTCGGCGCCACGCGCTGGGAGGTCATCCGGATATCGGTGATCCCCTTCGGCCGCTCCGGCGTCATCTCCGCCTCGATGCTCGGCCTCGGGCGCGCGCTCGGCGAGACGATGGCCGTGGCCATGGTGCTCTCCCCGACCTTCGACATCACTCCGAGTCTGCTGGACCCGGGCGGCGGCACCTTCGCCCAGAACATCGCCAGCAAGTTCAACGAGGCCACCCCGATGGGCCGCGACGCGCTGATCGCCTCCGGCCTCGTCCTGTTCGTCATCACCCTGCTGGTCAACGGCGGTGCCCGCATGATCATCGCCCGCCGCAAGGAGTACTCGGGGGCCAACGCATGAGCAACACAACCCTGACCCCCGCCCCCGCCCCCACCCCCACCCCCAAGAACCGCAGCTCCCTGCGCGCCGCCACCCTGCCCAAGTG
>NZ_JAGMUO010000052.1 GCF_019049325.1 Streptomyces sp. AC512_CC834
ACGGCAAGGCGTAGGAACCTCCATCCAACCGGACCGGAGCACGCCCGCGCACTTGTCCACCCGCAAACCCCCACGTCACAGGGCTACAGAACAACTTTCCCGGGACCCTGGCCGCTACCGGGCGACGCCACGGGTGCGCGATCGGTGCCGCCACCGCACACCACCGCGCATCCGAGGGAAGCTCCCCCGCCGGCTCACGACTGATCCAGCCCGCCGCGCTCCAGCACCGACTCGGCGACCAGGACGGCCATCTGCGTGTCGTCAGTGGCCTCGCCGGGTCCCAGCCACCGTCTCCGCACATCTCGCCCCCGGCACCGGAAGCGGGAACCGCGCGGAGAACGCTCCCGGGGGGGCGAAACTCGAAGAGGGCCCAGAGCGTCACCCACCGCTGAACCGTCGGCCGCGCCGGCCGCGCCGGCCGCTCGCTGAATCCGCTTCATTCTCGCAGGCCAACCGCGCCGAGCCGAAGGCTCATGGCCCTGTGGCCTTCCATCTGTGCTGCCTGCGTGGGCTTCTGCCCCTGCGCGGAGAACCGGCCGGACCCAGCGAACCATGGGTCATGGCTCCGGCAAGCGTGTCCACGTCGAGTGGGTGCCGCCTGGCGCATCGGGGACGGGATCCCCTGATGCCGGCCCTTCCCTGAGGCGGCGCAGATACGGCAGGTTACGCATTGCCTTGGCAGCCCAAGCTCGCTGAAGGCGTGAGTAGTTTCCGTCGCTTGCCACGCGGGTGAGGAGTTCGAAAACGCCCTCGGCCGTGCGAGGGCGTTGGGAGTCGCGCGGGTCCTGAATTCTGTGAACACCGGCCGCGTACCGGTCGAGCAACCGAAATGCATCGTCACGAACCGTCTCAGGCATTTCGGGGTCGATGACCAGCTGCACCAGGATGGCGGTGAGGCGGGGGCTGTACCCGCCCGGCTCGGCCTCGGTAAGCGCTTGAGCGGCGGCCACGCGCGCGTGCTCGTCCAGCACACGGTCGGCGGCCAAGGCCGCATACATATCGGCCGCGGAGGCATTCCCCATGGCTTGCAACTCGTCTGCGGCACCCAGCCGGATCGGCGCGGCGACCGACATGTCGCCGGCCAGGGTGATGAAAAGTTCGTCCGCCCGTGGGTCGTTCAGCTGGGCGAGTTGCTCGGCGACCCGCAGGCGGGCGGTCTGGACGCGTTCCCCACCGACGGGGTCGGCGTCCAGTTCCGTGGCGAGGGAGGCCAGCAGGTCGGCGGCCCGTTCGTCACCGGTGTGGGCGAGTTCGCCAAGCGCGGTGACGCGGGTGCCTGGGTCGAGGCCGGAGTCGGCTCCGTAGGAGACGAGAAGCTCCGCGTAGCGGTCAGCGTCGGTGGAGCGCAGGGTCCTCATGAGCTCGTATCGCAGCGTGCTGTCGGCTGTGCTCTCGCCCGCCAGGGCCAGCAGCAGTGCGGGGGCGCGCGGGTCACCCGCTGTCGCGAGTTCGCGGAGCGCGAGGGCTCGGGCGTTCTGGCTGAGTTCGGGGTCTTGGGCGTAGGAGAAGAACAGTTCGGTGCAGCCTTTCGGGTCGGCCGAGCGCAATGCGTTGACCACATCCCGTCGCAGCCCGTCGTGGAACACCGGGTCGGCAACGACGGCTAGCAGCTGCTTGCCGTGGGTGGTGTCGCCGAGCCCCTCCAGGAGGCGCTGCATGGTCTCGACCCTGGCGAGCAGGCCTACGTCGGTGTCGGCGGCGATGCTCAGCAGGGATTCGGTGTAGCCGCTGCCGCGAAGGGCACCCAGGGTCCGTGCGGCCATAATGCGGTCGTCGTCGCTGATCATGGGGTCTGTGGCAACGGCGGTGAGGATGCGCGCGTCTCTGTCGTCGCCGAGGGTGCGCAGGTGCTGGGCGAGTTCGCGGCGGAAGAAGCCGGTACACTCCGGCATCTTCGCGGCGGCTGCGAGCGTGTCGGCACAGCGGCGCATGGACTTGGGCGCGACCGGGATGCCGTCCGCGACCAGTTCGGCAATGAAGCGGGCGCCCTCCCAGCCTTTTCCGCAGCGCCACAGGGCTCGGCCGAGCAGAGGGCGGTCCGTCACAGCCGCGATCAGGAAGCGAGTGAAGGAGTCTTGCCGTCGCCATTCCTGGGGCGGGCGTGTGAGGCAGTGGCCGAAGACGTTACGCAGCTCGACGTCGGCCCGCCGGGGGTCTTCGGCTACGCGTTGCGCGGCAAGGAATTCCAGCAGGGTCTGGTGGATGAAGACGAGGTCGCCGCCGCGTTCCGTGAACAGGCCGCTGCGGCGCAAAGTTTCACGCAGGATCTCTCGCCAGACCCGCTCGGGAAGGTCGGGAGGGCGCTGGTCCTCAGTGCGTGCGGCGAACAGCTCACCGGCCGACAGCTGCTCCCCGTCCAGCCAGGCCAGGGCGAGTTCTCCGGCCAGACTCACGACCTGGGCGGGCAGGCGCTCCACGGTGCGGACTGCCATGGTGCCGTACTTGGCGGCAGCAACCGTGGCCTGGGGGATGATCCCGGAAGCCGCATCGCTGTACTGCCTGCTCTGCAGAAGCCCGATGAAGGAGCGGTACACCTCGTGCCGGGTGGTCGGCAGCGGGGGTTTTGGCTGGTCGGCGAAGAGCTGGCACAGCATCGTGGCCATGAGCGGTACGCGTACGAGCGCTTCGCGACGCCGCTCGCCGAACTGAAGCGTGAACTGCTCCGCGGCGCGCTCGGGGTCGGGCAGGCCGAGGGCACTTAGCCAGCGTTCGGCGAAGTCCCGCAGCTGGCGGGTGTCGAAGGGCAGAAGGTCGAAGACGGCGGCCCGCCAGACCGGGGAGCGCGATGTGGGCAGCTCTGGGATGGGACGCGTGGCGATGACGCATCGGTACATCGCCCCTTCGGGGTCGGCGGCCCGTACACCCGCCAGCCTGGTGAGCACGACCTGACGCTGCTCGGAGGCCAGCAACTCGTCTAGCCCGTCCACGAGTACGAGCCATGACGCATGCGCTGCGGGCGGCCCCCGGAAGAACTCGGCCGACCATGCCTCCAGCGGACCGTACCGCCCGGCATCGGCCCGGACTCCGGCTTCCAGCGCTTCGGCCAAGGGGCGGTCGGGGACCAGATCGGCCGCTTGTACGTAGACCGGGACCAGCAAAGGGGTGGGCGTGAGGCGGGGGGTGCGGTCGGGGCGAGGGCCGGGACTCGGCGGCGCGGACTGTTCGACCGCACGGCTGCCCGAGCCGCCGGTGCCCTTGTCGCCTTCGTCCCCGGCCCACGCATCACCCCACCCCGCCACGCATTCCCGCACGAAGCTGCGCAGAAGACTGGACTTGCCCGCGCCCGGTCCGCCGACCGCCAGGGCGTCCATGTGGTTGTCAATGATGGTCGAGGCCGACACCCGTTCCTCGGTGTCCAGTTGGCCTGGCCGGGTCAGAGTCCCTATGGAATGGGCGTGTTGACTGACGTAGACAGTCGACAGCGGCGGGGAGACGTTGCCCGGTGCCACTCCGGGATAAGGGTGGGACTCAGCCGCCCGCGCGGCGGCGGCGAGGTAGCCGCGCAGTCGGCGGCTGGGGAACGCCCAGCCGCCCGCCTGGAGTTGGTCATCGGAGAGGGTGCTCAGCCAGGGCTGCTCCACATCTGAGATCTTGCTGCTCACTCGCGGACTTACAGCGCGGGCTGCGGATTTATGCAGCTCCTGGACCTGTTGTGGGCAGTGGGAGAGCAGTGCCGTGGCGGAGAGGGCGTGCACGCTGCCGGCGTGGTCGGACGTGCAGAGCATTCCGCTGACGGCGCCGGTGCGCTTGTTGAGGATCGCGCTGCCGCTGTAGCCCCCGCCGATGGGGGGACCCCAGAACCGTTCCAGCAGGCCGAGTCCGTCCGGGTCGCGCGACGAAGGGCCCTGGTAGTCGAGTTGAACCGACTGGCCGCTGCGGAAAATTCCCTCCGGATGCCCCCGGACCCAGACCCCGTCGCCGTCCCGCAGGTCGTCGTGGAATAGCACCCACGGGGCGGGGGCGGCCACGCCGCCGGTGTCCGTCACGACTCGCAGCAGGGCCAGGTCAAGGCCCGTGGTCCGGTCGCGGAAGTACAGATCGAGGGCGGGACGCAGCCGCAGTTCACGCTCCGAGCCACCCACCCGGCCGTACACCACTTCCGGGAGTGTTTCAGCGCTGTCCGCGATCACGTGGGCGCAAGTCGCCACAGTGCCTGGCGCAATGAAGAAGCCCGTGCCGCACCTCAGCGACGCACTACCGGGTGCACGGATCACCAGCGCCACCGTCGCCCCCGTGAGCAATTCCCGAGTGCCGCTGCTCAGGGGGGTCACGGCGTCGGCGCGGCCCACTCCAGTGCGACCTTGAAGGTGGACCTGGCCGTGGCCTTGCCGAGGACCGCAACGAGCGTGCCGGATTCGACCGCGAACTCGCACGAGAACTCAACGGTCGCCTTCTGACTGCCGGTCTGCTCCAAGCGCGTCCCCACCGCTCTGGCGACCCCCACCAGCGAGTCCAGAGCCTCCTCAAGGGTCGGCCGTGAAGCCGCGATCTCCCGCTCGCCCGCACCGGCATGACTGGACTCCAGCCGCCGCACCGACAGATACAGCGGATGCCCTTCGACCGTCACCGGAACCACGGCCGTCTCGTCCCCTGCCAACGCGTCGACCCCCGCCCGCTCGTCCAGCACCCCGCGCCTCCCCTTCACTTGCCCGCACATCGCCTCCACAGTTGCGTTCAGCCTAGTGATCCCGCCGGTCGCCCGTCGGAAAACCTTCACAACCCTCCCCAATCCAGCGCCGCGTCCGCCACCACGCTGCCTGCTCGAAGCAGCGGCGCCCTGGGGCGTAAGTGCCATCTCGTGGTCGCTGTACCTGTCCCCGTGCCCGGTGCCGTTTTGCGTACGACCAGGTCACCGCGGTCATCAGGGCCGGGATGGCGAACAGCGGGGCGAAAGCGAAGCCCCAGACGGTCTGTGCTGTACCACTCGACATGCACGTCTCGCTCTCAACGGTGAAAGCGACCACGAGTTGCCACAGTGCCATCAGGACCAGGACACCCGAGGCGGTCCAGGCCAGCGGGGCAAGGACCCTGGGGTGCAACGGCCGCCACCGGTTGCTGACGAGCAGCAACGGAAACAGAGCGGCCAGCTCGGCAAAGACGGAGAGGCCGACGACGTATGCGATGCCCCAGCCTGGAAGCCCGCCGCAGAGCGTGGGCGGGTCAGCGGTGCCTCTTGGTGAGCAGCCGGTTCACTGCGGCGCAGTACCGCGCCTGGGCAGTGCGAGGAACGAGACGGCGAGGAAGCCGAGGGCGGTGAAGGGACGCGTCATGGTCACTCCGTGGTCGTGGGCGGTCTGTCGGCGAGGGGGAGCGGCGGGGGCGCCGGGCTGTGGCGAGCGCTCCCGTGCTGGCCGCAGGGCGCCGGGGGCCGTCAGCGGCCGAGCCCTGCCCAGCCGACGCCCTCCTGCGGGCTCAGCGCTCCACAATGCGGGTTCGGACAACAAGCCGAGACGAGGCTTCCAGGGACGGCAAGAGCCCAAAGCGCTGAGCAGTGACTTCACACTGCACTCGGGACGCTGCTCCGTCCAAAGCGCGCAGCAAACGATCCTGCTCGTCAGCGGGGAGACGCTCCAGCTCCCTAAACTCGTTTCCGACCGACATCACCGCTCACCCGCGAGGTCGAGATCACCCCTGCTCGTCCCGGTCACACCCTCAGCACTCCGCGGACGACGCCACGGGCGTTCGATTGGCTCCGACACCGGCCGCCACCACGCCTCCACCGGCAGCACCCCCGCCGGCTCGAAGGGCTCCCCCGGCCGCGGGAACGCCACCGCCTGCCCCACCTCCTCGGCCGCATCCTTCGTCCACTCCCCCGGCTCCGCCCACGCATGCGACGCCAGGTTGAAGGTCCCCCAGTGGATCGGCAGCAGCACCCCACCCGGACTGCCTCCCTGCAGGTCAAGGTGCGTTTGCACGCCCTCGGCAGGCGTCATGTGAATGTCTGGCCACATGCCAGGCAGCGGCGTATAGTCCGTGTGGTTCTTGGGCCAGAAGTCGTTCTTGGTTCTTTCAGCCCACAGTGACTCGATGGCACGTGAGGCGCCGGCATCGACAGCCGCGTCCCGCTCGGCGCCAGGTGCGAGCAGTACGACATCCACTACTTAGTCCGGCCTCGGCTTGGCATGCGATCGAGAGTTCCGCCCCTGTTGGAGCTCGTGTCGTTGCACGGGAACGTCAGGCGACGTCGGAGCGCGGACCCGTTCCTACCCGCCAGACACGCATCCCCGACGCGTCCGTTCCCCCGAAGCCGGGGCGCTCGGCCCCATAACCTTGGCAGACTACTCCGTAGGCACAGTGCGCGTTGGGGGTACGGATGACGGGGATTGGTCTTACCGCAGCGATCGAGGAACTGCGGCAAGAGCTTTATCGGGCACAGGACCTGGGGGCAGACCAGCAATTCGCGTTTGGCATCGAGGAGGCCGAACTGGAACTGCAGCTGGAGCTGCGCAACAGCGGCAAGGGGGACGGCAAGGTCAGCTTCGGTGTGGCGACCGTCGGCGCGGGCGGCGAGCACTCCAGCGTCCGCGCCCACAGACTGACGCTGAAACTTTCGGTCCGGGACCGAGCCCGCGGCGGCTCCAGTCCAGAGATCAGCGACACCGAACCCGGCTCCTGGGATGAGGAGTGATGGACCCGCACAGACTGGTGCTGATCCGCAGCGGGACCACGCGGCTGCGCCATCGCGTCGGGTCCGGCTATCTTGTCGCGCCGCGCCTGGTGCTCACCGCCGGACACATCCTCCAGGACCGCGAAAGCGGCGCCTACTGGGAGGAGATCCAGGTCAGAGTGGGACACCCGGGCCGCGGTGAAACGCTACGCACCGGCGCGGAGCTGATCTGGACCCATCCGCAGGACCTGGACGTCGCCCTGCTGCTCACACACGACAAGATCGACGTACCGGGGTCGGTCCGATGGGGCCACCCCGTGGGCACGACCCCGCTGCGTTACGAGGGACTGGGCTTTCCGCTGGCATCCGCAGAAGACGGTCGTGACGCCGAACACCTTCGAGGTGTCCTGCCTCCGCTGTCCTCCGGGGCTCGTGGCCTCTACGTGCTCGACCAGGAGTCCGCACCCGACCTTCGCGACGACGGCCGCAAGGCCTGGGGAGGCGCCTCGGGAACCGCAGTGTTCTGCGAGGACTACCTGGCGGGCGTGGTGATTCGCGACGACCGGTCCTACGGCAACCGCCGCCTGCGGGCCCTCCCGGCGCATTGCTTCGTCCAAGACGCCGGCTTCGAAGCACTCCTGCGGCGGTACGCCGACGACCCACCCAGCCTGACCGAGATTGGCGCCGCCCTCCCGACGGCTCAACCCGCGGCGGAACGCAGCCCGGCCGAGCAGGAGACCGAACGGCTCCTGTGGTCGGTGCTCGGCGGCCGGAGGACGTACGCGGCACATGCCCGCGACCTCGCACGGCGGCTCGGATATAACGTCTCCGACAGCCACGAACCGACCATGCCCGACCTCGCGGCACTCGTGGCAGCCCATCCCCGCGCCCTGCCCGCCCTGAGCAGCACCCTGACCCCGGCCCTCACGGGCGAGGACGAGCGCACCCGTCTGACGGACGTCCTCACCCGCGCCCGCGCCGGCGGACTGTGCCTGCTCCTGTCCCCGGACGAGTACGAGCACTTACTGGAACTGCTCTGCGGCATCTGCAAGGAGCAGCCCGCGCTGATACCTCGCGCCGCCCGCGAGGCCCTGCGCTTTGCCTGGCTGCCCGACCCGCTGAACCGCACGCATCTCTGCGTCGACGATCTCGAACACGTTATCGAGCACCTGGAGTCCGTCTCCGACAGCGAGCGCGTACCAGACGGCACACCGCCCGTACCAGCCCTGCTCCGCCTAGTCGAGGTTGTAGCCGCCGCCCTGGGAAGGGGAGCGGGCGCGGAGCTGCGCAGCTGGTCCGATCAGGTGGCCGCCCGGACCGGCATCCATCCGGCGGCGCTTGCCGAGCGCCGCACCGACGCCGGCCGCTGGGCCGCCCGGCAATCCTCCCCCTTCTCTCGCGTCGTCGTCGAAATATCCCGCGCGCGGACCGAACCGCGTGAGAGCTACTACTGCCGCATCCTGCTCGCCCGCGCCGACGGCACGCACACCCCCCTCAACGAGGCGGAAAGCGCGCCGCGGACACCCGAGGGAGTGGCCCAGCGGGTGCGCGACGCCGTCGAGGTCATCGCGGACGAGCTCGGCCCGACGGCCGTGCCCCACGCGACGGTTCTGGTGGACCGCGACAGCCTCCAGCTACCCATCGACGAATGGAACCCCGGGGCGCCCAACGAGTTCGTGCCTGACCAGCCGATCGGCGCCGAGTTCTGCCTCACCCTGAGCTGCCCGGAGATGAGCGACCTGGTGCGGGGCAGAGAACGTGAGCACCGGCGGCGCTGGGAGAGCGGACACACGGCCGCGTTAGTGGTCGACGACGAATGTGTCACTCGCCCACGGCTTAGGCGCCTGCTGCAGACCACTCACCGTGATGCCACTCAGGTCGTGCTCCACGGTTCCCCGGACCAGCGGGACGCACTACTCGAACTCTGCCTGGCGCTCGGCGTCCCGGTCGTCCTTTGGGACAGGAGGGCCGACTGCCCTGCGGACGCGGCCGGGCTGCAACAACTGGACCCCACCGGCTCCCTCCCCGATCTGCCCGAGCGAGTCCGACTCTTCCGCGGGACGGCCTTCGACGAGCCGGAAACGTTCCCGGCGCGCCCCGCACTCGTATGGGAGGAACACGGTCGGCGACCGCGGCCCGAATTACTGACCCTGCAGGATCCCCCAGAAGGAGCCCACGCGTCATGACCGTCGCAGAATCCGCTGCCACCGGCCACCCCACCCCATCCGGCGACGGGAACTGGCGGCTCTTTCGGGGCGATGGAACGGCCCGCGCGGTCACCTTCCCGCCCGCACCACCATGGCGCCGGCTCCGCCCAGAGGAGCCCGACGGCTCGCGGACCGCACGCCCCCACCCGTACCTGATCGACCCCGACGACGCGGACATCGTCAACGCCGCCCTCCACCTGCGCCGGCCTCTGCTGGTCACGGGACACCCCGGTACCGGAAAGTCCTCCCTGGCCCACGCAATCGCTCACGAACTCGCCCTCGGCCGTATCCTGCACTGGCCAATCAACAGCCGCTCCACCCTGCAGGACTCCCTCTACCACTACGACGCGATCGGCCGACTGCGGGAAGCCAACCTCCGCCGGGACACGGACAGCTCCGACCCCGGCATCGGCCAGTACGTCCGGCTCGGCCCTCTGGGCACTGCGTTGCTGGCCCGGGACCGGCCCAGGGTCCTACTCATCGACGAACTGGACAAGGGGGACGTCGATCTACCCAACGACCTGCTCACCGTGTTCGAGGAGGGCGAGTTCGAGATTCCGGAGCTCAGCCGCCTCCCCGAGGAACACTCCACGGTCCACGTCCAGACCGACGACCCTGACGCGCCAGCCCCAATTGTTCGAGGCCGCGTCCGCTGCCCTGAGTTCCCCGTCGTGGTCATCACCAGCAACGGTGAACGCGAATTCCCTCCCGCTTTCCTCCGGCGGTGCGTCCGTCTCGACCTGCCCGAGCCCGACGAGGAACGGCTGCGGGACATCGTCGCCGCGCACCTCGGCCACGAGGCACTTCACGACATCGACGGCCTGCTGGAGGAGTTCCTCGGCCGCCGCGCACCCGGAGAACTCGCGACCGATCAGCTCCTAAACGCGGTCTTCCTACGCAAGGGGGGCATCGATCTGGACGCCGGCCGACTGCTCGACGCCGTTCTGCACCAACTAGGCGGGGCGGTATGAGGGCATGCTCGGACGTCTGAGAGAGATCCTGGCCAGGAGCGGCGTCGACCTCGCCGACGAGGAACTCCTCGACGTCCTGTGGCTCGCCAGGAACCTGCCGGGCGACGTCGATCCGTTGGCGCGACGTCCTGCCCCGGCCGCCCCCTCACGGCAGGTCGCCGAGCATGGTGTGCCCCGGGCCCCCGACGCGGACGATGCCGTGCAATCAGGTGCGCACCCGCCGCCGGACGTCGCCTCGCACCGCCTGTTCCCGCTGTACGCGGCCCCGCGAGGGAAGGGGAGCGGCAGGCCGGAGCCGACCCTGCACCGGGCACACGCCGTACGCACGCCGGGCCCTCATGTCCTGCCCAGCCGTCATCTCACGCTCGGCAAGGCGTTACGGCCGCTGCGGCAGCGGCTCCCCGATCGACGCCGTCAGGAACTGGACGTGGCACGGACGGTTGATGCCATGGCCGAGACGGGCCTGCCCGAGACCGTGACGTGTGCAGCTCGTAGCCGCTGGCTCTCTCTCGCCCTGCTGATCGACGACGGCGTGTCCATGGTCCTGTGGAAGCGTCTGGCCTCCGAGATCCGCACACTGATGGAACGGGCCGGGGCTTTCCGCGACGTCCGCGTCTTCGGACTCAATACCCGTGGTTCCCACGCTCCGTTGCTGAGCAACCGTCCCTACCACCAGCAAGGTCCCTACCTTCCGCCGGCCGCGCTCTGCGACCCCACCGGCGCCACCCTTGTCCTCATGGTCAGCGACGGCGTCGGCGACGCCTGGTGGGACGGCCGGATGAGTGAGGTGGCGGCCATGTGGGCCCGCCGGCAACCCACCGCGATTGTGCAGGCGCTGCCCGCCCGGCTCTGGGCTAACTCGGGCGTCATGACTCGGCCGTGGCACGTCACCAGTGTCCGCAGGGGCGGCCCCACCACCGCTTGGCACGTCACCGACCTGAGACTGCCGGCGGATCTGGTCGCGTTCGACTCTGTCCCCGTCCCGGTGCTTGAACCCACACGGGCCGCCGTCGGTGACTGGGCCCGGCTGGTCGCCTCACCGAGCGCGACCGCGGTGCTGCCGCTGTGGGACATCGGGCGGTACGTCACCCAACCCTGGCGCGCCGGAACCCGGCAGGTTACGGACGCTGAAGCCGTCCTGCGCTTCCGCGACGCGGCCAGCCCGGAGGCCTACCGGCTCGCCGCCCACCTCGCAGCCGTGGCGCCCGTCACTCCCTCAGTCATGCGCATGGTGCAGGAGGCCCTGGGCCCTCCGACGGACACCGGGCACCTCGTGGAAGTCTTTCTGGGCGGCCTCATGCACAACGCCGCTGCTGACCCCACAGGCAGGTCGCCGCAGCCAGAGTTCTTCGACTTTTCCGCCGACGCACGGAGCATCCTCCTCGGCACGCTCCCCGCCCGCGAGCTGCTGCGCACCACGCGTCTCATCGCCGACCGCCTGGCAGCGTGGGTCCGGCACTCACCGAGCTTCACCGCCTGGGTGGCGCACCCGGGAGGAGCCGCCGCCGTCGGCGCGCCCGAACGATCGTTCGCCCATCTGGAAGAGCGGCTACTGAAACGCCTTGGCGTCGCCACGCACATCGACACCCCGACCACCGACCGGCCTCCCCCGACCCCGCGGCCCCCGGAACCCCGGGAACGGGAGGGACCACAGTCACCTGCGGCTTACCGGACGGCCACCAGACTCCCCGCACCGTCCTCCGCGGCGGACACGAAGGCCAAGATCCTTTTGGTCGATGACCAGCCGGAGAACTTGCTGGCCCTGGAGACCGCCCTGTCCGCGCTCGACCAGACACTCGTCCGCGCCTCGTCGGGCGAGGAAGCCCTCAAGGCGCTGGACGAGGACCAATTCGCCCTCGTCCTACTCGCCACCCAGATGTCGGGAATGGACGGCCACGAGACCGCCACACACATCAAGCGCCGATTGCGGACTCGTGACACCCCGATCATCTTCATCAGCGCGTACGAAACGGGTACCCACGCCACCTTCCGAGGGTATGCGGCGGGTGCCGTGGACTATGTGTCGCGGCCGTACGAGCCCTGGGTGCTGCGCGCCAAAGTGACCGTATTCGTCGACCTGCACCAGACAAACGTGCAACTGCGCAAACAGGCAGCCCTATTGCGCACCGGGGGCGCGACCGATCTGCTGGCGCAGCTGTCCACCCTGCTGTCCGACGCCGAGTCGCAGGCACACGACCTGACCGGACAGCTCCGGGCAAAGGCATCGAGCGCGACGGTGAGGACCACGGCCAACCGCCTGGAACGCGCGGTCAGGAGCCTGCGCCAGGTATTGCAGGGTGCGTTGGAGCTGCAGGAAGAACTTGGTTCCCCGCCCGCCCCGGCTTCCCTACACTCACCACACTCACCACGACATCGAGACCAGTGAAGGCAGCCCGGCCGCGCGGGGCATTTCCAGCGCGCTTGATTTACAGCCGGACCGAGACCACGGCAGCGCCCGCCGTTCCACCGAAGACGAGCACCGGCTCGGCGAGCTTTGGATCGTCCCATGTCAGCGGGGCGCAGAGCGACGTTAGAGCAGCACCAGTAACGATCCGCGTCAACTCCTCGCCCGTACGGGGCTCCCACACCCGCACAGTGGTATCCCGTTGACCCACCGTGGCGAGGAGGGGTGGGGCGGTGGGCGAGGCCCGGAAGCTCGCAATGGCAGTGACCGGGCCCTGATGGCCGTGCAATACGGGAAGCGCCTCCTGTCTCAGTGCATCTGGAGACCAAAGCCGAATGACGCCGTCGGAGCCGCCAGTGGCGAGGAACACAGTGCCGTCCTCCGCCGTCCAAGTGGTCAAGCAGCCTACGATGCCGATGCGGGAAGGAAGGCGCCCCTCGGAAGGCTGCCCGGGACGGCAGAACCGCACGGCCGCAGCGGATGAGTAGGCCACGATCGTGCCTTCCGTACTCGGCAGGGCCGCCAGGGCGCGGATCGCATGTGAGGCGCGGACGACGGGCCACGGCTCTCCGGTGGCCAGATCGTGGAAGGACACGGTGCCAGAACTGGTGCCGCTGACTACGAACACCTGGTCCGTGTCATCCACGCGAAAGGTTGTCAGCGCACGTATCCGTGTCAGATCGTGGGCCGGCCTCGACGAAACCATGTCAGTCAGATCGTGTACTGGCCTCGACAAAACCGTGCGGGTCGGATCAGGCATGCGGAGCCACCCATTCTCCTGGTCCCAACGGACGATGCCGCCGCCATACGTGCCCGCGATCACGGATACCGATCCATCGGGCCACAGGTGACTGGTGACAGCTGTCAGTCCCTGGAAGGCCACCTCTTCGGGCCAGGGGCATTGCGTGATTGGGATTGGTCCGGTTCGCCGGTCTCGTGAGTGACGTGGTGTCATGTCCGTTGTGGGGCAAGGGGCCCGGCAGAGCAGGCACGGTGCTGGTGATCATGTGGTTGTCGAGACCCATGAGAACCGAGCGAGACCGTGCCTGCCCGAACATCATCGCCCATCCCTTCCGCACTGGAGAAACTGAGTTCCCCGACTGATCCCCTCACCTCAAGCGATGTCGCTGACCTGCGGCGTTTCCTGATCCTGGTAGCCGATCCCCGCGATGCGCGAGGACTGCGATATCCGGCCCTCGCGTTGCTGTGCGCAGCCGTCTCGGCGGTGTCGACCGGGGCTCGCTCGCTCATCGCGATCAGCGAGTGGATCACGGATGCCCCGCAGCATGTGCTGGGCGTCCTCGGCTTCGCTGCCGATCCACTTACCGGTCTGCGACCGGTGCCGCACGCCGCAACCGTGCGCCGTCTGCTGCAGCGTGTGAACGGTGACGCGCTGGACGCGGCGATCAGCGCGTATCTGCAGGCCAGAACGCCGCTCCCGGTCGAGCTGGAGGCGGAGAAAGGGCCGGTGCGACGGGTGATCGCGGTCGACGGCAAGGTGGTCCGCGGATCGCGAACCGCAACGGCCGCGGCGATCCAGCTGCTGGCGGCGATGGACCACCACGGCGTGGTCCTGGCCCAGCGGCAGGTCGCTTCCAAGAGCAACGAGATCCCCTCCTTCGCGCCGTTGCTGGACGGTCTCGAGCTGGAGAACACGGTGGTGACCGCCGACGCCCTGCACACCCAGCACGACCACGGGGCCTATCTGGCCAGTCGCGGCGCGCACTACGTGGCCGTCGTGAAGAAGAACCATCCGGGCCTGTATGCCCAGGTCAGGAAGCTGCCCTGGTGGGACATCCCGCTCGGGCACCGCACTCGCGACCACGCCCACCACCGCGACGAGATCCGCCGGCTCAAGGCCGCCACGTTCAGCCACCTCGACTACCCCGGCGCCCGCCAGGCGATCCAAGTCGTACGGTGGCGACGCGACTTGAGCACCGGGAAGCTGACCATCGAGCGCGTCTACCTGATCACCAGCCTGAACGTCTTCGACGCCACCTGCACCGAGCTCGCCACCTGGATCAGAGGCCACTGGGGTATCGAGAACCTCCTGCACCACGTGCGGGACCGCACGTTCCGCGAGGACGACTCCAAGGTCCGCACCGGCACCCTGCCCCGCGCCATGGCCTCCCTGCGCAACCTCGCCATCAGCGTCTTCCGCCAGGACGGCCAGACCAACATCGCCGCCGCCCTCCGCCACACCGGTCGCGACTACCACCGGCCCCTACGAACCCTCGGTCTCACGTGACGAACCCAGACAGATCTCGATCATGCAATGACCCTGCTCTACACGGGGCCCGCCATCTAAGGCTCTTATCACACGATCCTGCTCCTCAGCCGTGAGAAGTCCCAGCATCCGGGCCACCTCGCCGAGCTCGTCCCCGACCGACGTCACCGCTCGCCCGCGAGGTCGAGATCACTTTTGCTCGTCTCGGCCACGCCCTCAGCAAGCCGGGGACGCCGCCAGGGGTGCACGATCGGACCCGACACCGCCCGCCACCACGCCTCCACCGGCAGCTCACCCGCCGGCTCGAACGGCTCCCCCGGCCGCGGGAACGCCACCGCCTGGCCGACCTCCTCGGCCGCGTCCTTGGTCCACTCCCCGGGCTCCGCCCACGGATGCGGAGCCAGGTTGAACGTCCCCCAGTGGATCGGCAGCAGCACCCCTCCCGGGGCGCCTCCCTGCAGGTCAAGGTGGGCCTGCACCCCCTGCGCAGGCGTCATGTGAATGTCTGGCCACATGCCAGGAAGCGGCGTATAGTCCGTGTGGTTCTTGGGCCAGAACTCGGCGTACGCCCCGAGCTGGATCATCGTGGCGTCGAACGGGCCGTGCGCGGCGCCGATGTCCCGGAAGCCGTCGAAGTAGCCCGTGTCCCCGCTGTGGTAGACGCGGTGCTCCTCCCCGGCGACGACCCAGGAGGCCCAGAGGGTGTGCTGGGTGTTGCGCAGCCCGCGCCCGCAGAAGTGCCGGGCCGGGGTGGCGGTGAGGGTGAGGCCGCCGACGCGCGTCGACTCGTGCCAGTCCAGCTCGCGCAGCCGGTCGGGGGACACGCCCCAGTGTTCGAGGTGGGCGCCGACGCCCAGCGGCACGGCGAAGTGGGTGTCGGTGCCGGCCAGTGCCTTGATCGTGGGCAGGTCGAAGTGGTCGTAGTGGTCGTGGGAGATGACGACGACGTCGACGGGGCCCAGGGCCGCCAGGGGCAGCGGCACCGGATGCAGCCGCTTGGGACCGGCGAAGGGGACCGGGGAACAGCGCTCGCCCCACACGGGGTCGAAGAGCACCCGGTGCCCGTCGATCTCGGCGAGCACGCTGGAGTGCCCCATCCAGGTCAGCCGGAGACCCGTGGCGGGCGGCCGGGCGAGGTCGGCGAGGGTGGTGGCGTGCACCGGGACCGGACCCTGCGGGGAACGGCGGAGCCGCGCCTCCTTGTTGAAGTAGATCTTCGCGAACTCCGTGGCCGATCCGGAGGGCCGGGTCCTGGCGGTGCCGCCGGGGTTCTGGAAGACGCCGTCACGGAAGTTCGGCGATCTGCGGATGCGCGCCATGCGCTCACCGCTCGGGTCCGCGCCGAAGGCCGCGGGCAGCGGCACGCGAAGCCCGGGACTCGGGGAACGGAAACCGGCCACGGTACCTCCAGGTGGAGTGGTTCAGGTTCTCAGTATGGTCGTCTCGTCCTACGTCACCTCGAACGACGGATGTCACATCGGTGTTCCCAGGTCCATCGCGACCGAAGAGGGCGCCACCGCACGTCCGAGGGCCTGTATAGGGTGACGTGCGTGGTGAGAGTCCGGTTGAGCGTGACGGAGCGGCGCGAGGAACTGCTCCGCGCGGCCATCGAGCAGATATCGGCGCGAGGGGTGGCGGCGCTGCGGATCGCCGACGTGGCCGCCGCGCTCGGGGTCAGCAACGCCCTGGTGCTCTACCACTTCTCCACGAAGGAGAGGCTGGTCGCCGCCGCGTTCACCCACGCCGCCGAGGACGACCTGGCCCAGCTCCGCAAGCTGCTCGGCCGCCGTACGTCGGCGCTGCGCCGGCTGCGGGCGGCCGTGCGGTGGTACGCCCCCACCGGTCAGGCCAAGGGCTGGCGGCTGTGGATCGAGGGCTGGGCGGCGGCGCTGCGCGAGCCCGCGCTGCGGGAGGTCACGCGCGAGCTGGACCGCCAGTGGAAGGCGGCGATCGCCGAGGTCATCGCCGAGGGCGTGGCCGCCGGTGAGTTCCGGTGCCCCGAGCCCGACGGCGCCGCCCTGCGGCTGACGGCCCTGCTCGACGGGCTGGCGGTGCAGCTCACGTCGTACGCGGGCACGGTGTCACGGGCCCGGGCACAGGAGTGGGTGGACGAGGCGCTGGCCCGGGAACTGGGCCTGGAGCGAACGGCCTTGACGCCTGCGAGGCGCTAGCCCCGCTGGACACCGGCCGCTCACTCCCCGCCGTCAGGCCACCGCGGCGATCCGGGTCTTGATGTCGTCCGGCGACAGCGTGCCCTTGGCCGTCACGTGATCGCCCGACGACTCGCCCCGCAGCCGGCGTCCGATCCACGGCACCAGGTACTCGCGCGCCCAGTGCACGTCGTCGCGCCGCACGTCCAGCGTGCCGCGCGGCGGCAGTGTCGGCCAAAGCTGGTCCGGGTCGGCCGGGACGCGCAGGCCCAGCGCCTGTCCCGCGCGCAGCGCCACGCGCGTGTGGCCCTCGGGCGAGAGATGCAGCCGGTCGGCGTCCCACGCCCTGCGGTCCTGGACGCTCCTGAGCGACCACAGGTCGAGCACCGGGCAGCCGTACCGGTCGGCGATGGCACGCACGTGCCCGTTGTACGTGGCGATCTTGCCGCGCAGATGCTTGAGGACGGGCACCCCACGGGTGTCGAACCCGGTGGTCACCAGTACGGTGCCGGCCGTCGCGGTCAGCGCGGCCACCGCCAGTTCGAACCGCTGGGCCACCTCGTCCGGGTCGGTACCGGGCCGGATGATGTCGTTGCCGCCCGCCGCGAACGAGACCAGGTCCGGGGCGAGTGCGACCACTCGCGGGACCTGTTCCGCCACGATCCGGTCGAGCAGCCTGCCGCGCACGGCGAGGTTGGTGTACGTGAAGTCGCCCTCGGGGCGCCGGTCCGCGAGCAGTACGGCGAGTCGGTCGGCCCAGCCGACGAACGCCCCGTCGGGGCCGGGGTCGCCGACGCCCTCGGTGAAGCTGTCCCCCACCGCCACGTACGACCCGATCACTGCTCTGCTGTCACTCTTCGAATCGTCAGCCACATCGGCCCATGATTCACCTTGGAATGTGACCTACGCGACCGTAGGAAGGGATTGACGGTCGGTGAGAAAAGCCACGCCTAAAGTGTTCGTCAATTCCGGAATAGACCGAAGGCCGGACCCGGGGATCGGGGTCCGGCCTTCGGTGGCGCGGGGGGCCGCGCCGAAACGCCGTCAGGTCGTCAGGTCGTCAGGTCGTCAGACGGAGACGCCGTGCGAGCGCAGGAACGCGATCGGGTCGACGTCCGAGCCGTAGTCCGGCGTGGTGCGGATCTCGAAGTGCAGGTGCGGTCCGGTCACGTTGCCGGTGGCACCCGAGAGGCCGACCTGCTGGCCCGCCGTCACCGACTGGCCGGCGGAGACGGAGAGCGAGGAGAGGTGGGCGTACTGGGCGTAGTGGCCGTCGGAGAGCTGGATGACGACCTGGTTGCCGTACGCGCCGCCCCAGCCGGCGGAGACGACGGTGCCCGCGCCGACGGCCTTGAGCGAGGTGCCGGTCGGGACGACGAAGTCCGTGCCGGTGTGGTAACCGCTGGACCACATGCTGCCGGACTGGTGGTACGGGGTACCGACGGTGCCGCCCTCGACTGGGGAGGTGTAGCCGCTGGTGGTGCCGGCGGACTGGGTGCCGGTGTTCGAGGAGTCCGAGGAGGAGGCCTTGTCGGCGTCCGTCGACTTCTCGGACGACTCGGAGGCGGGCTTCTCGGCCTCGGCGGGCTTCTCGGCGGCCGGCTTCTCCGACTCGGCGGTGGACGGGGCCGACGACTTGGCGGCCTGGCCGCCGATCGAGAGCTTGAGGCCGGGGTGGATCAGCGACGGGTCGGAACCGACGGCCTCGCGGTTGTCCGAGTAGAGCTTCTTCCAGCCGCCGTCGACGTCCTGGTCGTCGGCGATCTTCGAAAGGTAGTCACCGTTCTTCACGGTGTACGTCCGCGCGTCCGAGTTCTTCTCGGAAGTGCTCGCGGCGGACTTCTTGGCCGACGTCGGAATGGACTGCACGGCCTGCTCGGAAACGGAGTGGGCGGGGGCGGCGCTGGCCCCGGCGGCACCCATCAGCGGGAGCGCGAGCGCGGCGCCACCCGTTCCGGCGACGGCGATGGTGCGGGTCAGGCGCATGGCCCTGGTACGGCGGTGCTTACCCTTCGCGGGCATGACGAATTCCTCTCCGGCGCCTGCGAGGTGAGCTGTCGGGTGCGGGCTGGAGATGCCCGGCCGCGCCGAAACGCGGCTTTACCCCAAGCCGTTCCGGGAACCGGAACAGGCAGTTCTACCTGTGGGTCCCCCGCTCCTGCCGTGTACGGGTGGTGGATGAGAGTGGGCTCCGGTCGGCGGCAGGATTAGGCGTCCGTCCGGATCGGTGGTGAACGTAAGGGACCAAGACGCACAGGGACAAGCGAGGGGTTCCATTGACAGGTGTTCCGATTGATCCTTTACGGGAAAACCCGGTAACCCTGCGTCGATTTCCGTGGCCCGGTTTTCCCTGAACACCCATGAGAAGCCGCTGAATTACGTGAACATGACGGGCAACGCACGGTCACGGATATGACGCTGCTCACGCGACACATTTCCACCCGTCGCCATTTCAGGGCCAGTTGCCATCAATGCACTAATTCGGACAGAAGGCTCTTATCGGTCCGCAGTGTCCTTTTGAGGGCGGCTTTCGGGCACCGGGATGCCGTATCGTCGAGTGGTGCCCGCAGGCGAGCAGCGTCGGCGGCGCTCAGTGGGAGGAGCCCCCGTGACGCAGCAGGTCCCGTCGACCGAACCCGAGCTGACCGGTGTGCGCAACTTCCGGGACGTGGGCGGACTGCCGACCGTGGACGGGCGGCGGGTGCGGCAGGGGGTGCTGTTCCGCAGCGGCCACCTGGCGCACGCCACCGGGGAGGACGCCGCGTTCCTGGCCTCACTGGGCCTGCACACGGTCTTCGACTTCCGCAACGCGGCCGACCAGAAGCTCGACGGCCCGGACGTCGAGCTGCCTGGCGTGCGCAATGTGAACCTGCCGCTGAGTGATCCGGCCGACGGCGCCGAGTTCTGGAAGATGGTCCGCGACGGGGACCTCGACCAGTTGCGCGAGATCCTGGACGGCGACAAGGGCGCCGACCGGATGATCACCTCGTACCGCATGATCGTCAAGGAGCGCACGGCGGAGCACTCCCAGATCCTGCACGCGCTCGCCGAGGACAGCGTCCCCACGCTGATGCACTGCGCGGCCGGCAAGGACCGTGCCGGTCTGTCGATCGCGATCACCCTGCTCGCGCTGGGCGTCGAGCGCGATGCCGTCGTCGAGGACTACCTGAAGTCGAACGCCGCGCACCGCCGCTACAAGGTGCACCGCAGCGGCTCCGCCGCCTCGGCCTACTCCCCCGAGGTCATGGAGCTGCTCAGCCCCCTGTTCGACGCGCGCGCCGAGTACCTGGCGGCGGCCTTCGAGACCGTCGAGGAGACGTGGGGCGGGGTCGACGCCTACCTGGAGCAGGGCCTGCGGCTCACTGCCGGGACCCGGGAGCGGCTGCGCGAGCGGATGCTGGACTGAGCCGGTCTCCCGTCGCGGCCTGCGCTACTTCGCCCCCACCTCGAACAGCAGGTAGAGGAAGCCGCCGAAGACGTGCCCCAGCGCGATGTAGACGAGCAGTCGCACCCACAGGGCGCGCGGGAGCTTCTCCTGCTTGGCACTCATGGCATCTCTCCGGGGATCGGGCCGAGGCACAGCGCGGCCGTCGGGCTCTGCAGCAGGGTGTGGACGAAGAGCAGCTCGACCCCCTCGGGGTCCTGCGCGGCGATCCGGTGCGGGGTCGTCGAGTCGAAGTGGGCGCTGTCCCCCGCGGTGAGCCGGTGCTCGGTGTCCCCGAGGCGCAGCCGCAACCGGCCGGTGAGGACATGGAGCCACTCCTCCCCGGGGTGCACCCGCACGACATCGCCCTGGGAGCCGTACGGCACCTGGACGCGCAGGGCCTGCATGCCGCGGCCCGGCGCTCCGGCCCGCCAGTACGTCCAGCCGCCCGCGGCGGTCGGTTCCATGTCGGCGCCGCGCACGACGGCGTCCCGGTCCGCGGCCGACTCCCCCAGCAGCTCGGCGACGGTCGTACCGTAGACCCGGGCGAGGGCGAGCAGCATCGGCAGCGAGGGCTGGCGCTGTCCGGTCTCCAGGCGGGAGAGGTGGGCGGGCGACAGCCCTGCGACGCGGGCCGCGGTCTCGAGGGTGAGGGCGGCCCGCCGCCGCAGCTCACGCAACTGTGGCGCGACGGCGGCGACCGCCCCCTCGGCCGGTCCTGACTCGGAGGAGCTCATGCCTCCCATTGAGCCGGAGTCTTGCCTGCCGGGCAAATTTCTTGCCCCACAGGCAAATCGACCGGTGGGCAACCGGCAGGCTATTCAGCGGTTGGCCACCGCCTGCCTGACCAGTGTCTTGCCGAAGTCCCACATCAGGCCGCCGCCGTTGTGCGCGTCCTCCATCACCTCGGTGAAGGCGTCGACGAACCGGTCGGCGTCGTCGGTGTCGATGATCAGCGGCGGGATCAGCTTGATCACCTCCAGGTGGTCGCCGGACACCTGCGTCAGGATCCGGTGCCGTTGCAGCAGCGGCACCACCACCATCTGCGCGAACAGTCCCTTCCGTGCGGCCTGCAGCATGGTCCAGCGGCTGCGCAGCTTCAGGGACCTGGGCCGGCCGAACTCGATGCCGATCATCAGCCCCCGGCCGCGGACGTCGGCGAGCAGCTCGTAGCGGTCCACCAGCTCGGCCAGCCGGGACTTCAGCCGCTCCCCGACCGCGGCGGCGTTGGCCACGATCTCCTCGTTCTCCATGACCGACAGCACCGCGAGCCCGGCTGCCATGGCCTGTGCGTTGGACCCGAAGCTCGCCGAGTGGACCTGCACGCGGTCCATCGAGGAGTACACCTTCTGGAAGATCCAGTCCTTGCCCAGGGTGGCCCCCACCGGCACGTATCCGCCGGACAGTGCCTTGGCGACGCAGACCAGGTCGGGTTCGACGCCGTCGTCGTGCTGGTAGGCGTAGAACTTCCCGGTCCGGCCGAGGCCCGTCTGCACCTCGTCGGCGATCAGGAGGGCCTTGTGCCGGTGCAGCAGCTCCTGGGCGGCGCGCAGATATCCGGGCGGGGCCTCGTGCACGCCCTTGCCCTGGACCGGTTCCACGATCAGGGCGGCCACGTCGCCCTTGGCCAGCTCCCGGGCCAGCGCGTCCAGGTCGCCGAGGGGGACGGCGGTGTCGGGCAGCAGGGGTGCGAAGCCCTTGCGGAACCCGTCCTCGCCGTTGACGGAGAGCGCGCCGGTGGTCAGGCCGTGGAAGGCGTGCGAGCAGTACAGGATCCGTTGTCTGCCGGTCGCGTACCGGGCGAACTTCAGGGCGGTCTCGACCGCCTCGGTGCCGCTGTTGCCGAAGAAGACGCGGTCCAGGTGCGGACTGTAGGAGAGCAGCTTCTCGGCGAGCAGTCCGGGCAGTGGCGGACAGTCGAAGCGGGTCAGGTCGGCCAGCGAGGCGTCGAGGACGTCGTGCAGCGCCTTGCGGACGACGGGGTGGTGGCGGCCCAGTCCCATGACCGCGAACCCGGCGAGCATGTCCAGGTAGTCGTTGCCGTCGGCGTCCCAGAAGTGCGCGCCCTCGGCCCGCTCGTAGACCTTGTCGAAGCCGATGGTGCGCAGCATGCGCGGGAGCTGGTGATTGAGATGCTTCGCGTGCAGCTCGTACCGCTCGGCTCCGCGCTCGGCCAAGAGCGCGGCGAGGTCGAACTCCTTGGTCATTCAGTTCTCTCCTTGCGCTGGCGTGACGATCCGTCCGTCGCCGGACTGTTCCCCCAGGGCGAGGCTCGCGCTGATCCGGCCGGCGATCTCGACCGGGGTGAGGCCGATGTCGGCGAGCACCTCGGCGCGTTTGGCGTGGGCGAGGAACTGCTCGGGGACGCCGAACCGGCGTACCGGTACGTCGACCTCGGCGTCGCCCAGTGCCAGGGCCACCGCGGAACCGACCCCGGCGGCGCGGCTGTTGTCCTCGACGACGGCCACCAGCCGGTGCCGGGCGGCCAGCGGCGGGAGCGCCGGGTCGACGGGTTTGACCCAGCGCGGATCGACGACGGTGCAGCCGATGCCGCGGGCCTCGAGCAGCTCGGCGGCCCGCAGGCAGACGGGCGCCATCACTCCGACGGCGACGAGCAGCACCTCGGGCCGGTCGGCGGCGTGCAGGACGTCGAGACCGCCGATCCGGTCCACGGCGGGTACGGCGGGTCCGACGGACTCCTTCGGGAAGCGCACCAGGGTCGGCGCGTCGTCGACGGCGACCGCCTCGCGCAACTGCGCCCGGAGCTGGTCGGCGTCGCGTGGCGCGGCGATGCGCAGGCCCGGGACGACCTGGAGGACGGACATGTCCCACATACCGTTGTGCGAGGGCCCGTCGGTGCCGGTGACGCCGGCCCGGTCCAGTACGAAGGTGACGCCGCAGCGGTGCAGGGCCACGTCCATCAGGAGCTGGTCGAAGGCGCGGTTGAGGAAGGTGGCGTAGACGGCGACGACCGGATGCAGGCCGCCGGTGGCGAGGCCGGCGGCGGACACGGTGGCGTGCTGCTCGGCGATGCCGACGTCCCAGACGCGGTCGGGGAAGCGTTCGGCGAAGGGGGCGAGACCGACCGGGTGCAGCATGGCCGCGGTGATCGCCACGACGTCGTCGCGCTCCTCGCCGATCCGGACGATCTCCTCGCCGAACACCGAGGTCCAGGACGGCCCGCCCGCGGGGCTGAGCGGCGCGCAGGTGAGCGGGTCCATCGCGCCGACGGTGTGGAAGTGGTCCTCCTCGTCGCGCAGGGCGGGTTCGTAGCCGCGGCCCTTCTCGGTGAGGCAGTGGACCAGTACGGGTCCGTGGAAGCGTTTCGCGCGCCTGAGCGCGGACTCGACGGCGCCGATGTCGTGTCCGTCGATCGGGCCGAGGTACTTCAGCCCCAGGTCCTCGAAGAGCCCTTGCGGGGCGAAGGCGTCCTTGAATCCCTTTTTGGCGCCGTGCAGGGCCTCGTAGACGGTGTTGCCGACCACGGGCGTGCGCTGGAGGACGTCCTTGCCCCAGGCCAGGGCCCGTTCGTAGCTGTCGGTGGTGCGCAGGGTCGCGAGGTGGTTGGCGAGGCCGCCGATGGTCGGCGCGTAGGAGCGTTCGTTGTCGTTGACGACGATGATCAGCGGCCGGTCCCGGGCCGCCGCGATGTTGTTCAGGGCCTCCCAGGCCATGCCGCCGGTGAGCGCGCCGTCACCGATGACGGCGACGACGTGGCTGCGCTCCCCCTGCACCTGGCGGGCCTTGGCGAGGCCGTCGGCCCAGCCGAGGACGGTGGAGGCGTGGCTGTTCTCGATGACGTCGTGCTCGGACTCCTCGCGCGCGGGGTAGCCGGACAGGCCGCCCTTGCTCCGCAGTTTGGAGAAGTCCTGACGTCCGGTCAGGAGTTTGTGTACGTAACTCTGGTGGCCGGTGTCCCACAGGATGCGGTCGTCCGGCGACTCGAAGACCCGGTGCAGGGCGACGGTGAGTTCCACCACGCCCAGGTTGGGTCCGAGGTGACCGCCGGTGCGGGCGACCGCCTGCACCAGGAAGTCACGTATCTCGTCGGACAGTTCACCGAGTTCCGCCTCGGACAGCGCCTTCAGGTCGCGTGGTCCCCGGATGCTCTCCAGAATCGTCACGCTCGGGCCCCCTTCGGTCCGTGCTGTTCAGCTCACGGTGACGGCCGGCTCCCCCGACGCGCCGTCCTTCTCCATCTGCTCGGCGATCCTCATCGCCTCCTCGATGAGGGTCTCCACGATCTTCGACTCGGGGACGGTCTTGACGACCTCGCCCTTGACGAAGATCTGGCCCTTTCCGTTGCCGGAGGCGACACCGAGGTCGGCCTCGCGGGCCTCGCCGGGGCCGTTGACGACGCAGCCCATGACGGCGACGCGCAGCGGGACCTCCATGCCCTCGAGCCCGGCGGTGACTTCCTCGGCCAGCTTGTATACGTCGACCTGGGCACGGCCGCAGGAGGGGCAGGAGACGATCTCCAGCCGGCGTTCCCTGAGCCCCAGCGACTGAAGGATCTGGATGCCGACCTTGATCTCCTCGACGGGCGGCGCGCTGAGCGACACGCGGATGGTGTCGCCGATGCCCTGGGAGAGCAGCGCGCCGAAGGCGACGGCCGACTTGATGGTGCCCTGGAACGCGGGCCCGGCCTCCGTCACCCCCAGGTGCAGCGGGTAGTCGCACTGGGCGGCGAGCTGCCGGTAGGCCTCGACCATCACGACCGGGTCGTTGTGCTTGACGGAGATCTTGATGTCCCGGAAGTCGTGCTCCTCGAAGAGCGACGCCTCCCACAGGGCCGACTCCGCCAACGCCTCCGGGGTCGCCCTGCCGTACTTCTGCAGCAGCCGGCGGTCCAGCGAACCCGCGTTCACGCCGATACGGATCGGGGTGCCGTGATCGCGAGCCGCCTTCGCGATCTCCCTGACCTTGTCGTCGAACTGCTTGATGTTGCCCGGGTTCACCCGCACCGCCGCGCAGCCCGCCTCGATCGCGGCGAAGACGTACTTCGGCTGGAAGTGGATGTCCGCGATCACCGGGATCTGCGACTTCCTGGCGATCACGGCCAGGGCGTCCGCGTCGTCCTGGGTGGGGCACGCCACCCGCACGATCTGGCAGCCGGACGCCGTCAGCTCGGCGATCTGCTGGAGCGTGGCACCGATGTCGGACGTGCGAGTCGTCGTCATGGACTGCACCGACACCGGGGCCCCGCCGCCGACCGCCACCGGCCCGACCTGGATCCGCCGCGACACGCGTCGCTCGGCGATCGGCCGGACCGGTACCTCGGGGACGCCCAAGGGGATGGCGGTCATGACGTCACTCCCGGTTTCCGGAGACCGTCTCGCGCATGGCGCGCAGGGACTCCTTGAGCGAGCCCATGGTGGCCAGGACGGCGGTGGGCTCGTAGCCGCAGTGCGCCATGCAGTTGTCGCAGCGCGGGTCCTTGCCGCGGCCGTACTTGTCCCAGTCGGTCTCCTCGATCAGCTCCCGGTACGTGGGCACGTATCCGTCGCTCATCAGGTAGCAGGGGCGCTGCCAGCCGAAGAGGGAGTAGTTCGGGATCGCCCACGCGGTGCACGGGAAGTCGACCTTGCCCTCGAGGAAGTCGAGGAACAGCGGGGAGTGGTTGAGCCGCCAGCGGGCCCGGTTGCCGCCCGAGAACGCCTTCTTGAACAGCTCGCGGGTCTGCTCCACGCCCAGGAAGTGCTCCTGGTCGGGCGCCTTCTCGTAGGCGTAGGCGGGCGAGATCATCATCTCGTCGACCTTGAGGTCGTCGTTGAGGTAGTTGAGCACCTCGACGATGGTCTGCGGGGTGTCGGTGTTGAAGAAGGTCGAGTTGGTGGTGACCCGGAAGCCGCGCCGCTTGGCCTCCTTGATGGCTTCCACGGCCTCGTCGAACACGCCCTCCTTCGCCACGGACTCGTCGTGCCGCTCGCGCAGGCCGTCGATGTGGACGGCGAAGGCGAAGTACGGCGAGGGCTTGAACTTGTCCATCTTCTTGCGCATGAGCATGGCGTTGGTGCAGAGGAAGACGTACTTCCGCTTGGCCACCAACTGCCGGACGATCTCGTCGATCTGCGGGTGCATCAGCGGCTCGCCGCCGGCGATGGAGACCATCGGCGCACCCGATTCGAGCACCGCTCCCACGGCCTGTGCGACCGGCATGCGCTGCTTGAGCACTCCGGCGGGGTGCTGGATCTTGCCGCATCCCTCACACGCCAGGTTGCAGGCGAAGAGCGGCTCCAGCTCCACGATGAGCGGGAACTTGTCCCGTCGGCGAATCTTCTGTTCGGCCAGGTATGTAGCGACCTTGATGGACTGGCGCAGCGGCATTGCCATCTGGGCTCACCTCCGGGGGAGCAACAAAGAACGGTGCCATTCGAAAAATGCGGGAAGAACGGATCGAAGAACACGGAAGGCCGATATTCCACCGCGCACGGTGCCGATCCGGACGAGTTCGTGTTCTGGAGCGTCCACGACCACTCGGACGGCCGCAACGGGGCGCGGGCCCGTGCGGACGGCGCTCAGGAGCGTGGCCGCGGACTCCATGTCCACGGCGATCGCGCCGGTCGCGAGCAGGTCGGCGCGTTCGGGGCCGCGGACGACGTGGTCCGAGCCGGTCAGCGGCCCGGTGTGGACGGTGCGCCCGGGGACGGCTCGCGCGAGTTCCTTGACGAGCCGGTCGGTCGCGACGCATGGGACGGTGGAGCGTGGGTCCCGGGTCTCCTCGGCGACGACCAGGTCGCCGGGGTGCATGCCGGGGGCGAGTCCCGCGCAGAAGCCGGTGGCGAGCACGGCGGCGGCCTCGAGTGCCGGGTCGGCCAGGACCCGGGCGACCGAGCGCTCGGCCGCCTTCGGTCCCATGCCGGTGCGCAGGACGGTGACCGGTCCGCCCGCGCCACCGCGGTCGCCGGTGCGCAGGGCGAGGTGCTCGATGCCGAGCGCGCAGGCGATCAGCAGCGGGGACGGGCCGGTCTGCGGATTCATCAGCGGCCCTTCACCTCGGCCACGAAGGGCTCGGTCACGACGGGCTCGGCCGCCACGGGCGCGGCCGCGGCAGGCTCGGTCACCGCGGCGGGCTCGGTCCCCTTCTTGTTCTTGGCGAAGGGCTCTCCGTGGACGTACCGGCCGAGCGCGGTGAGCGGGAAGACCTGACGGTAGAGGTTGTAGTTGATGGAGAAGTCCCACGGGAATCCGGTACCCGTGAAGTAGGGCTCGTCCCAGGAGCCGTCCTCCCGCTGGGTGGCGGCGAGCCACTCGACGCCGCGCGCGACGGCCTTGGACTCCCGCTCCCCCGCCGCCAGCAGGGCCATCAGCGCCCAGCCGGTCTGCGAGGCGGTCGAGGCGCCCCGGCCGCTCCACTCCCGGACGTAGTGGTACGAGCGCAGGTCCTCGCCCCAGCCGCCGTCGTCGTTCTGGACGGACTCCAGCCAGCGCACCGCGCGGCGGATGGCCGGATGCGAGGTGGGCAGTCCGGCGGCGGTCAGGGCGGGGATCACGGACCCGGTGCCGTAGACGTAGTTGACGCCCCAGCGGCCGAACCACGAGCCGTCCGTCTCCTGTGCGTCGAGGAGCCACTGGACGCCGCGCCGGGTGCGGGGGTCGTGGGCGAGGCCCTCGACGGCGAGCATCTCGACGACGTGCGCGGTGACGTCCGCGGACGGCGGATCGATGACCTCCCCGAAGTCGCAGAAGGGCAGCCGGTTGGGGAAGGGGCTGGTGTTGTCGACGTCGAACGCGCCCCAGGCGCCGTTCTTCGACTGCATGCCGAGGTTCCAGCGCACCCCGCGTCCGATGGCCTGCTCCATCCGCTCCGGGTCGTGGTGCTTGACGCGGCGCAGGGCGAGGACCACCTCGGCGGTGTCGTCGATGTCGGGGTAGTTGTCGTTGTGGAACTCGAACGCCCAGCCGCCGGGCGGGAGTCCGGGGCGCTTCACCGACCAGTCGCCGGGGCGGACGATCTGCTCGCCGAGCATCCAGTCCGAGGCCTTCACCAACTGCGGGTGGTCCTCGGGAACGCCCGCGTCGGCCAGTGCGATGGCGGCCAGGCAGGTGTCCCACACCGGGGACTGGCAGGCCTCGATCATCCGGGCGCCGTCCTCGCGCCACACGGCGAAACGGTCCAGCGACTCCAGGCCCGCGCGCATCACGGGGTGTTCGAGGTCGTAGCCGAGCAGGTAGAGCGCGATGACCGAGTACACGGCCGGCGGCTGGATGCCGCCCCAGCAGCCGTCGTTCTCCTGCCGCTCGATGATCCAGCGGCCGGCGCTGTTCATCGCGGCCCGCCGCAGCCGGCGCGGGGCGACCTTGCGGTAGGCGTGCAGCGCCTTGTCGAGGCGCTGGAAGGCGCCGTCCCAGCTCGCCGTAGGAGCCAGGGGCCGCGGCGGGTTGGGGTCGGCCGGGTCGGTGTGCAGTTCGTCCAGCGGGAAGGGCGCGGGGCGCACGGGCCGCTTCGCGGAGACGATGGTGAGCGGCACGATGGTCTGCCGGGCCCAGCAGCCGAAGTCGTAGATGTTGAGCGGGACCCAGGTGGGGAAGTAGATGAGTTCCGGCGGGAGTTCGGGCAGGTCGTCCCACTTCCACCAGCCGAACAGGGCAAGCCAGATCCGGGTGAAGACGCGGGCGGAGGCGATTCCGCCGCGGGACCTGATCCACTCCGAGGCCCGCGCCATGTGCGGTGCGTCGGGCGCGTCGCCGGCCAGGCGGAGCGCGACGTAGGCCTCGATGGTGGTGGACAGTTCGCCGGGGCCGCCGTAGAAGGTGGCCCAGGTGCCGTCCTCGCGCTGCTCGCCGCGGATGAACAGGGCGGCGGCGCGGGTGATCTCCTCGTCCTGGATGCCGAGGAACTGACGCAGGAGCAGGTCCTCGGCGTCCATCGTGACGTTCGTCTCGAGGTCGCCCTTCCACCAGCCCTCGGCGTCCTGCCGGGCGAGCAGGAAGTCGGTGGCGCGCCGGGTGGCGCGTGCGGCGGCTTCGGGTACCCCGGCCGCCGCGGCGGGGATCGTGATGTCGGTGTCGCTGGCCGAGGCTGCCAGGGGCCGCAGGGAGGCCCCGGTGCTTCCGTCGGTCGTCGCTGTCATGGCTTCCCCTTCGTGCAGTGTGCATACGGTGGTGCGTCTGCTGCGGGTCCGCCGTCGGCCGGTGCTCGTGCGTTCACGACACCGGCCGGCGACTACGCGAGGGCTATTCGACCGATAATGATCATCTCTTTCGTACGACGACGAAGTCCGCGAGCGCCGTGAACATCTCCCGCACCCGGCCGGGCATGTCGACGGTGTCGAGGGCTTCGATGGCGATGGTGTGCTGGCGGCGCGCCTCGTCGGCGGTCCACTCCCGCCCGCCCGCTTCCTCGATGAGGGCGGCGCGGGCCGCGAACTCCTCCTCGGAGAAGTTCGCGAAGTCGCTGGTCTTGGCGTCGGCGGCGAGGATCTCGCCGAGCCGCTCGGAGGCGGGCCCGCCGGCCGCGAGGGCGGCGACGACCGGCAGCGACTTCTTTCGCTGCCGCAGGTCGCTCCAGGTCTGTTTGCCGGTGGCCTCCGGGTCGCCCCAGATGCCGAGCAGGTCGTCGACGGCCTGGAAGGCGAGGCCGAGGTGGTAGCCGTACCTCTCCAGGGTGTCGGCGGTGTGCTCGTCGGCGCCGCCGAGCACCGCGCCGACGGAGCTGGCGGAGGCGAGCAGGGCGCCGGTCTTGTTGCCCTCCATCTCCAGGCACTCCTCGACGCTGACGCGGTCGCGGTGCTCGTAGGAGATGTCCTGGGCCTGACCGTCGATCAGGGACCGGCTGGCCCTGGTCAGCCGGCGGGTGGCGCGGCCGGCCTCGACGGTGCCCAGCTCGAGCAGCACCTCGTTGGCCAGGGCGAACAGGGCGTCGCCGACCAGGATGGCCTGGGCGGGGCCGTGCACCTTCCAGACGGTGTCGCGGTGGCGGCGCTGCTCGTCGCCGTCCATCAGGTCGTCGTGCAGGAGGGAGAAGTTGTGCACCAGCTCCACGGCCACCGCGCCGGGCACGCCGACCTCGGGCGCGGCACCGGTGACCTCGGCGGAGAGCACGGCCAGCGCGGGCCTGACGGCCTTGCCGCCGTCACCGTCCGCGGGGTTGCCCTGGGCGTCGATCCAGCCGAAGTGGTAGGCGGCGACGGTGTCCATGGGAGGTGCCAGTCGGTCGACCGCCGCCCGCAGAACCGGCGTGGCCAGGGTCCGGCCGCGCTCCAGAAGCGCGGTCACGTCCACCGTGGTCCGTCGATCGGCCTTCGGGGCCGGGGGCACAGTGGGCACAGTCTCTCCTCCAGTTGCGGTACCGGGAATGCGGGTGTCGGTCCCGCGCGGATCGGCGCTCACGCCGCCTCCTCGAAGAACTCGAAGAAGTCGGGGAGGAGGCCGCGGGACCGGCCGAGGGCGCCGAGCGCCGCGGCGGCCGCCCCGACGCCGCTGCGAACCGCACTCTCCATGGTCGCGGGCCACCCGGTGGCGGTCCACGCTCCGGCCAGGTACAGGCCGGGTGCCTTGGTGCGGGCGCCGGGCCTCAGGCGGCCGACGCCGGGGGCGGGGGCGAACGTCGCCGTGCGCTCCCTGGTCACGAAGAAGTCCTTCACCTCGGCACCCCGGGTGCGGGGCAGCAGCCGCTCCAGTTCGGGCAGGTACCGCTCGCGCAGCGCGGCCACGGGCTCGTCGATCTCGTGCTGCGCGGTCGACTGCGACAGCGCCAGGTACTGACCCTCCTTCAGTCCGGAGGCCTCGGTACGGTCGAACACCCATTGCACGGGCGTGCCGAGAGCCGTGAGGAACGGCGTGGCGAGCACCTTGCGGTCGTAGATCACGTGGATGTTGAGGATCGGCGCGGTGCCGATCCCGAGAAGATTTTCCGGGGCGTCGAGCGCGCCGTCCGGCAGCAGGTCGTGGGCCTCGCGCTGGGGTACGGCGAGGACCACGGTGTCCGCTTCGAGCGTCTCGCCGGGAACCTGAACGCTCCAGCCTCCGTTCTCGTTTACACAGAGGGAGGTGACGCGTGTACGGACCTCGGTACGCACGCCCGCGGAGTCGAGCGCCCTGCGGGCCAGCCGGTCGTGCAGTTCGCCCAGCGGGACGCGGGCCCAGCCGATGTCGGCCGCGCCCGGGTCGGACAGCAGACCGGTCTTGAACACCATCGCGGCGAGTGCCAGTGAGGCGTCGCCCGCGACCGCGTTGAGGGTGGCGACCCCGACCAGGTCCCACAGGGCCTCGATGGCACGCGCCGACTGACCGTGCGCGGTCAGCCAACTGCCGAAGTCCTGGGTGTCCAGGGTCGGATCGGCGAGGTCCAGTCCCTTGAGCGCGAGCGCGGCACGCCCGACCCTGGCGCGCTCGGCGAGCGAGAGATGCGGGTACGTCGCCAGGCTGCGCCCCAGATGCAGGGGCACGGGCAGCGCGTCGCGCCGCAGTCTGCCCAGACGTCTGCCTTCGGGCCGGTCCGGGTCGAGTACGGGCACGTCGAGACGGCTTTGCACCGGAGCGAGCGCCGCTCCGCCGATCCGGTCGAGGAACCAGCGGTAGGCGGTGCAGCAGCGCAGGTACACGTGCTGGCCGTTGTCGACGGTGAGGTCGCCGCGCTGGAAGGAGAAGGCGAGTCCGCCCAGGCGCGGGCGTCCTTCGAGCAGGGTGACCCGGACCCCGGCGTCGGCGAGCGCGAGCGCGGTGGTGACCCCGGCGAGTCCGCCGCCGACCACGACGGCATGCCCGCCGGGACGAAGTGCGGAGACGTCCGCGGGCTGCCCGCCGTCGCGCGTGCCGTTGCCCTGCGTCATGGTGCGCCCTTCCCTGTCCGGTCGCCGCGGTGCTTGAACGGCGTACGGCCGACCGTCTCAGTCAGGGACGCCGACCGCCACCGCAGGGTTGCGCGCCACCGCGCGCCGGTGCTCCCGTGCGGGTCCGGCGTGTCGAGTGTGCCGGGTGTGTCCATCAGGCGCGCCTCCTGACGGTCCGCCGGGTGACGTGCCGGGCGTCGAGACCGGACAGGCCGCGCACGGCGACGTACGCCTTCTCGCGCCCGGGGAGCGAGACCCGGCCGCGCAGCACGGCCTGCGGGTCGCGCTCGATGCGGTCCAGGAGGCGGCGGTAGATGCCGGCCATGGCCGCCACACAGGCGCCGCTGCGCCGGTCCAGCAGGGGCAGCAGCCGGTAGCCCTCGGCGAAAAGGGCACGGGCCCGACGCACTTCGAAGTGCACGAGGCCCGCGAAGTCGGAGCCCTCCGGTGGCGTCGGCCCGTTGAATCCGGCGGAGCAGCCGAACTTGGCGAGGTCGTCGGCGGGCAGGTAGGTGCGCCCGCCCTCGGCGTCCTCCCGGACGTCCCGCAGGATGTTGGTGAGCTGAAGTGCGAGCCCGAGCGTGTCGGCGTACTCGGGCGCGCGCTCGGCGCCGCGCGCCCCCGGTTCGGTGCCGAACACGCCGAGGGAGAGGCGTCCGATGGCGCCCGCCACGCAGCGGCAGTACGTCTTCAGGTCGTCCCAGGTCTCGTAGGTCTCGCCGCGCACGTCCATCTGGACGCCGTCGATCAGTTCATCAAGGCCGTCGAGCGGGATGGGGAACCGCCGGGCCGCGTGGGCGAGGGCGACGGCGACCGGGTCGGTGTCGTCCTCGTCGACCGCGCCGTCGTGGATCCGGGCGAGCACGGCCCGGGTCTCGTCCAGCCGGGCGACCTTGACGTCGTCCGCCAGCACCCCGTCGCCGATGTCGTCGACGCGGCGCGAGAACGCGTACAGCGCCGACATCGCCCGCCGCTTGGGCGTGGGCAGCAGCCGGATGCCGTAGGCGAAGTTACGCGCCTGCTGACCGGTGACGGCCTCGCAGTAGCTGTAGGCGGCGAGCACCGGTGCCGGCATGTTCGCTGACGACTCCACGGCCTCGATCACCCCTCTCCTCGCAGGGCCACGCCCGCCTCGCGCAGCAACTGGATCTTGCCGGGCTTGGGCGGGCCGGGAAGTACGTCGTGATCCGCCGCGGCGATCGCGCGGAGCGCCGCCCTGCCTCCCGCCACGAACCCCGCGAGCAGCAGGCGCAGCCTGCCGTGGACGCTGCCCACCAGGGGAGCGCCTTCACTCAGCAGGTCGCGGGCGCGCCCGGCCTCGTAGGCGATGAGTGCCCGCACCGACGCGTTCGCGGTGGGTGCGGCGAGGTCCGTCTCCTGGACGTGGAAGCGTTTCATGTCCTCGGCGGGCAGATAGATCCGGTCCCGGCCCAGGTCCTCGGCGACGTCCTGGAGGTGCTCGACGATCTGCAGGGCGGTGCAGATGGCGTCGGAGCGGCGGATCCGTTCGGGCGTCGCGGTGCCGGTCACGGCGAGGACGAGGTGGCCGACCGGGTTGGCGGACAGCTCGCAGTAGGCGAGGAGGTCGTCGTAGGTCTCGTACCGCGCGACCAGTTGGTCCTGGCGGTTGGCGGCGATCAGCCCGCGGAAGGGCGCGGGGGACATCGAGCGGCGGCGCACGGTCGGCGCCAGGCGGCGCAGCAGCGGGTGGTGGGGCGGGCCGCCGGAGCCGGTGGACCGGTTGGAGCCGGTGGAGCCGTCGAAGACTCGGCCCAGGTCCTCCTCGAAGGCGTCCAGCATCAGCAGCCGGTCGTCGGCGTGCTCCTCGGGGACGCCGAGGAGGCGGGCGTCGGCGCCGCCGGGAGCGAGGTCGCCGTCGCCGATGTCGTCGACCAGGCGGGCGAAGCCGTACACGGCCATGAGGTCGGTGCGCCAGTCGCGGGGCAGGAAGAAGGGGGCCACGGGGAAGTTCTCGTCGGCGGCCTTGGCGAGGGTGCCGCGCTCCGGATCGACGGCGTGCGCCGTGTCGGTCACCGTCATCGCGGGCTGCCCTGGGCGGGGACGGCGCACGCTTCGCGGAGCTGGGGAGTTTCCGTCGCCATTGCCGTCACATCTCCCGTTCTACACTGCCGACCCAATACGCACTATTTCGGACACGCCGCCTCGCCACCCGCGCGGCAGGCCCGCTCGAGGGTGTCGGGCATTATCGCCCCATGTGCCGCGTTTCAGGACCGGTACAGCTTACGTTGTACAACTCACGGGCGTCCGTCGGGGTGCACAGCGCATCACAACAACACACCGATTGACTTCAAGATTCCTGAGAACGCCAGGAGTTGACGTTTCCTTTGCAAACGCGGGGCCTCGCCGGAACAGTTCCGGCGAGGCCTCGGCGTGTCGGGCTACTTGCCCGTGAACTTCTCGTACTCCTTGAGCACCTCGTCGGTCGGGCCGTCCATGCGCAGCTCGCCGCGCTCCAGCCACAGGACGCGGTTGCAGGTGTCGCGGATGGACTTGTTGTTGTGGCTGACCAGGAAGATGGTGCCGGCTTCCTTCTTCAGCTCCCGGATGCGCTGCTCGGAGCGGGTCTGGAACTTGCGGTCACCGGTGGCCAGCGCCTCGTCGATCATCAGGACGTCGTGGTCCTTGGCGGCGGCGATGGAGAACCGCAGCCGGGCGGCCATGCCGGAGGAGTAGGTGCGCATCGGCAGGGTGATGAAGTCGCCCTTCTCGTTGATGCCCGAGAAGTCGACGATGTCCTGGTAGCGCTCCCTGATCTGCTCGCGGGACATGCCCATGGCCAGGCCGCCGAGGATGACGTTGCGTTCGCCGGTCAGGTCGTTCATCAGGGCCGCGTTCACGCCGAGCAGGGAGGGCTGGCCGTCGGTGTAGACCTTGCCGCGCTCGGCGGGCAGCAGGCCGGCGATGGCCCGCAGCAGCGTCGACTTGCCGGAGCCGTTGGAACCGATCAGGCCGATGGCCTCGCCCCGGTACGCGGTGAAGGAGACGCCCCGCACGGCGTGCACCTTGCGCACGCCCCGCGCCGTGTCGTCGGAGCCTCTCCTGATCATGCGGCTCAGCGCGGACGTCGCGCTGCCCTTGCCGGTCCTGGCGCCGTTGACGCGGTAGACGATGTGCAGTTCGTCCGCGATGACCGTCGGCACCCACTCGCCCTGCTGCTGCTCAGCCACGGCCGTACCTCTCCTCCGCCTTCCAGAAGTACACGAAGCCGCCCACGGCGACGAGTACCGCCCAGCCGAGGGCGACCGCCCACACGTGCGGCGGCAGGTTCTCGGAGCCGTACCCGTCGATCAGCGCGAAGCGCATCAGGTCCATGTAGATCGCGGCCGGGTTCCACTGGAGGACGTCGGCGAGCCACGCCGGCTTGTCCTCCAGCATGATCGGGATGGAGAACATGACGCCCGACGCGTACATCCAGGTCCGCATGATGAACGGCATGAGCTGGGCCAGGTCCGGCGTCTTGGCGCCCATCCGGGCCACGATCAGCGCCAGCCCCATGTTGAAGAGGAACTGCAGGGCGAGCGTCGGCAGGACCAGCAGCCAGGACAGGGTGGGGTAGCTGCCGAAGCCCATGACCACCGCGAACATCACGATCATCGAGGCCAGCAGTTGCTGGAGCTGCTGGAGCGCGAAGGAGACCGGCAGCGAGGCGCGCGGGAAGTGCAGCGCCCGCACCAGGCCGAGGTTGCCGGCGATGGCGCGCACGCCCGCCATCGCCGAGGACTGGGTGAAGGTGAAGACGAACACACCCGTCACCAGGAACGGGATGTACACGTCCTTCGGCATGCCGCGGCCCGCGTTGAGGATCAGGCCGAAGATCAGGAAGTAGACGAGCGCGTTCAGCAGCGGGGTGGCCACCTGCCACAGTTGGCCGAGCTTGGCCTGGCTGTACTGGGCGGTCAGCTTCGCCTGGGAGAAGGCGAGGATGAAGTGCCGCCGCCCCCAGAGCTGACGGACGTACTCCGCGAGGGAAGGTCTGGCACCGCTCACGGTCAGCCCGTGCTTGGCGGCGAGCCGGGCCGGTGTGAGGCCCTCGTCGGGCGACACGGGCTTGGCCATGGCGACCGTGCCGTCGTGCGTTGTCTCACTCACTGGTGGATACTTTCGTCTTCGAAAATGCTCGGCCGCGCGGGCCTGGCATGGACCTGTTGGCCCCGGTCGGGGCCGGAACACTCTCGGGTACGAGCTTGTCAGATCACCGGGGGCCGGCCCAGCCGGGTCAGGCGCCACACCGTACGCCACCTCATGGGCCGGCGAGGACCGCACGGGGTGGCCCAGCCCTCGCGGAAGCCGCCGAACCAGGCCTTGAGGGCAGGTCGCGACGGCCGGCGCAGCAGGGTGAGCGCCATCCAGACGCCGAGGTAGACCGGGACCAGGAGGGCGGGGAGGTTGCGGCGGGCGAGCCAGACGCGGTTGCGGGCGACCATGCGGTGGTAGACCGCGTGCCGGGAGGGCGCGGTCGTGGGGTGGTTCAGCACCATGTCGGACCGGTAGTCGATCATCCAGCCCGCGTCGAGGGCCCGCCAGGCCAGGTCGGTCTCCTCGTGGGCGTAGAAGAACGCGTCCGGCAGGCCGCCGACCTGGGTGAGGACGCGGGTGCGGACGGCGTTGGCGCCGCCGAGGAAGGTGGTGACCCGGGAGGAGCGCATCGGGTCGGCGGCGCGCAGCCGCGGGACGTGCCGGCGCTGGGTCTCGCCGGTGTCCGGGTCGGCGATGCGGAAGCTGATGATGCCCAGCTCGTCGTCGTCGGCGAAGGCCTGCCGGCACAGCTCGGCGGTGTCGGTGCGGGCGAGCAGGCCGTCGTCGTCGAGGAAGAGCAGGATGTCGACGTCGCTGCCGCCCGGGCCGAAGGCCTCGATGCCGACGTTGCGGCCGCCGGGGATGCCCAGGTTCTCGGGCAGCTCGACGGTGCGCACACCGTCCGGTACCTCAGGGACGGGCGAGCCGTTGCCGACCACGACCACCTCGACCGGGTCGCCGTCCTGCTTGGCGACCGAGTCCAGCAGGGCCCGCAGCTCCTCGGGGCGGTTGCCCATCGTGATGACGACGGCGCCGACCTTCACGGCCGCGTTCACTTCAGCCTGCTGGAGGCGAGGATGGACACCAGGTGCAGCAGGGTCTGCAGCAGCGCGATGCCGGCGAGTACGGCGGTGCCGAGGCGGGTGAAGAACAGGTCGCCGCGGCTCGCGTCGACGATCGCGAGGACGAGGATCAGCAGGGACGCCTCGATGCCGAGGATCAGCCGGTGGAACTTGAACGCCCCGGCGGCCCGGCGGGCCAGCGCCATGCCGGAGGAGCGCGGCTCGGAGGCGGCCTCCTGGACCGGCTCCTTCCCGGTCTGGTGCCGGGCGACGCCCACCAGGTCCGTCTCGGCCTTGATCAGGATGGCGCCGAGGGCGGCGAGGGTGCCGAGGAAGGCCCACAGCCAGTCGATCCGGCCGGTGCCGAACACGTCGGCGGCGCGCAGGCCGAGGCCGACCAGGACCGCGGCGTCGGTGAGATAGGCGCCGACCCGGTCCAGGTAGACGCCGGCGAGCGAGTACTGCTTGCGCCAGCGCGCGATCTCGCCGTCGACGCAGTCGAGCAGCAGGTAGAGCTGGACCGCGACGACCCCGAGCACCGCGCCCCAGACGCCCGGCACCAGCAGCGCCGGGGCCGCGAGCACGCCGCAGACGGTCATCAGGTACGTGAGCTGGTTGGGCGTGATCCTGGTGTTCACCAGGTAGCGGTCGATCCGCAGCGAGACCTCACGCATGTAGAGGCGTCCCGCCCAGTGCTCACCGCTGCGCCGGTCCTTGACCCCCGCGGGATGGACGACCGGACGTAGTTCAGCTACCGATGGCCTTGACATAGTCGGCGTACAGGTCCTTGATCTGGTCGGTGGTGAGGGCGAGGTGCTCGAGGATCGTGTAGCGGCCGGGCCGCGTCTGGGGGGCGAACTCCACGGCCCGGAAGAACTCCTCGGGCGTGAAGCCGATCTCCTCCGGCAGTACCGGCAGGCCGTGCCGGCGCAGGACCCCGGCCATGTGGACCGACTCCTCGTGAGCGCCGCGCAGGTACATCGCGAAGGCCGCGCCCAGGCCGCACTGCTCGCCGTGGGCGGCCGCACGCTCGGGGAAGAGCAGGTCGAAGGCGTGGTTGATCTCGTGGCAGGCGCCCGAGGACGGCCGTGAGTCGCCGGAGACCGACATGGCGATGCCGCTGAGCACCAGCGCCTCGGCCAGCACCTGGAGGAACTCGTTGTCGCCGATGCCGCCCGGGTGGCGGAGCACGGCCTCGCCGGCCTGGCGGGCCATCGCGGCGGCCAGGCCGTCGATGCGCTCGCCCTTGACCCGGTTGGCCAGCTCCCAGTCCGCGATCGCGGAGACGTTGGAGACGGCGTCGCCGATGCCGGCGCGCACGAAGCGGGCCGGGGCCGCGCGGATGACGTCCAGGTCGATGACGACGGCGATGGGGTTGGGCACTCCGTAGGAGCCGCGGCCCGCGTCGTTGTCGAGGGTGGCGACCGGCGAGCACAGTCCGTCGTGCGCGAGGTTCGTGGGCACGGCGACCAGCGGGAGGCCGATGCGGGCCGCCGCGAACTTGGCACAGTCGATGATCTTGCCGCCGCCGAGGCCGACGACCGCGTCGTAGTGGCCGCCCTTCATGGCACCGGCCAGCTTGATCGCGTCGTCCAGGGTGCCGCCGCCGACCTCGAACCAGTCGGCGCCGGGCAGGGAAGGAGTGACGCGCTCACGCAGCCGGGCGCCCGAGCCGCCGCTGACGGCGACGGCGAGCTTGCCCGAGTGGGAGATGCGCTCGTCGGCGAGCACACCCCCCAGGTCGTCGAGGGCACCCGCGCGGATGTCCACGACGACCGGCGACGGGATGAGCCTCGTCAGTACTGGCACGCGATCTCCCTGCCCTTGGCGAGGTCGTCGTGGTTGTCGATCTCGACCCACTTGACGTCGCCGATCGGCGCCACGTCGACCTTGAAGCCGCGGTTGACCAGCTCCTGGTAGCCGTCCTCGTAGTAGAGCTGCGGGTCGCGCTCGAAGGTGGTCTTCAGCGCGTCGGCCAGGTCGGCGGCGGCCTCGCCCTCGATGAGGGTGACGCCGATGTACTCGCCGGTCGCCTCGGCGGGGTCCATCAGCTTGGTGATGCGCTGGACGCCCTTGTCGGGGTCGACGACGACCTTCATCTCCTCCTCGGCGAGGCTCTTCACCGTGTCGAGGGCGAGGATGATCTTCTTGCCGTCGCCGCGGGCGGCGAGCAGGGTCTTCTCGACGGAGACCGGGTGCACGGTGTCGCCGTTGGCGAGGATCACGCCGTCCTTGAGGGCGTCACGGCCGCACCACAGGGAGTAGGCGTTGTTCCACTCCTCGGCCTTGTCGTTGTCGATGAGGACGAGCTTGACGCCGTACTTCTGCTCCAGCTCCTCCTTGCGGTCGTACACGGCTTCCTTGCGGTAGCCGACGATGATCCCGACCTCGGTCAGGCCGACCTCGGCGAAGTTGGCCAGCGTCAGGTCCAGCACCGTGATGCCGTCCTCCGCGCCCTCGGGGCCGACCGGGACCAGTGCCTTGGGCAGGGTGTCGGTGTAGGGGCGCAGACGGCGTCCGGCGCCGGCCGCCAGCACGAGGCCGATCATGCGGGTTCTCCTTCGTCGTGTACGGCGGGTGCGCCGACCTTGTGGGCGGCGACCCAGAAGCGGATGCTCTCGACGAGCACCACGAGTGCCACGGCCACGGCGAGGACCGTGAGCGCGACCTTGAACTGTGTGGCGGTGAGCAGCACGGCCAGCACGGTGATCACCAGCGTGCGGCCCTCGTGCCCCCCGGCGGTCCGCACCAGCCACTGCGGCGGCGCGCCCGCGTCGCCGTGGATGCGGTAGACCGTGTCGTAGTGATGGTAGGCGACCGCGGCCACCAGCCCGAAAGCCGCCGGAAGCGCCCCGTTCACGTCGGCTTTCGCCGCCAGTACCAGGACGGTGCCGTACTCGGCGGCCCGGAAGAAGGGCGGGACCAGCCAGTCGAGGGCGCCCTTGAGGGGGCGGGCGACGGCGAGGGCGGAGGTCAGGACGTAGACGATCGCGGCGAGGAGCGGCCAGGGGCCGCCGAAGTCGGTGAGCGCGCATGTCGCGACGACGGCCACGCCGCCGAGGAGGGCGACGCCGGGGGCGGTGAAGCCGGGCAGCCGGCCGGCGCTGCGCGCGAGCCCCTTGGCGGCGGCCTCTGCGAGCGGACCGGAGTCGGCGAGGTCGGCCAGCGCGTCCGCCGCCCGGTCGGTCCGGGTGGCCTCGCGGGTCAGCGAGCGCAGGACGCGGCCGGCGGTGGTGTACGTCGCGGCGAAGGCGCAGCCGATCAGCAGCACGTAGAAGGTGATCCGGGGCGTGGTGAGCGCGGTCAGGACGGCGATCATGGCCCAGCGTTCACCGATCGGCAGCACGATCATGCGGCGCGCCCAGACCGTCCAGCCGACGCTGTCGAGCCTGCCGGAAAGGGCGGCGGTGGGGCCGGTGTTGGCGGCGGCGGCCGTGCTGTCGGCGTCCGCCTCGTTGAAGGAGAAGTCGACGACGTGCCGACAGGACTGGAGGATTATCGCGCCGAGCGCCAGCGTCCATACGTCGTCGCCGCCGCGGGCGGCTCCGAGGGCGAGGCCCGCGTAGTAGGCGTACTCCTTGGCCCGGTCGAAGGTGGCGTCCAGCCAGGCGCCGAGCGTGGAGTACCGCAGGGAGTAGCGGGCGAGCTGCCCGTCGGTGCAGTCGAGGACGAAGGAGGCGATCAGCAGGACACCGGCGGCGACGAACCCGGCACGGGTGCCGGTGGCGGCGCAGCCCGCCGCCACGAGCGCGGTGATCAGCGAGGCGGTGGTGACCTGGTTGGGGGTCAGGCCCCGGCGCGCGCACCAACGGGCGATGTAGCGGGAGTAGGGGCTGATGAAGTGGGTGGTGACGAAGCCGTCGCGGGCCTTGACCGCCGACTTCAGACGTACGGCCTCGTCGTCGACGGCGGCGACGGCCTGCCGTGCCTCGTTGCGGGCCTGCGGGTCGGCGGGGACGGCGGCGACGAGGCTGCCGAGTTCGGGACGGTGCACGTCCGCGCCGTCGGCGCCGAGGGTGGCGGTGATCCGGTCGGCGAGGCTGTCCACGTCGCCCACGCGGTCCCCCACGCGCGGCTTCGATCGCGCCGGGGCACCTCCACGCGCGGGGGCACCTCCGCGTGCGGTGCCGCCGACGGCGGAGTTCTCGCGGGCCATCGCGCGGGTCATCGCCCGGCGGGCGTCCGGCTGGGCGGTCACGGCGCCCGGGATCGCGGAGAGCGCGAAGCGGGGGTCGGTGAGACCGAGGCGCAGGGCGTGCGGGTGGCCCACGAAGCGGGCGTCGACGACGGCGACCCGCTCCCCGCCGGGGACCCGGGCCAGCAGGGACTCGGCGTCGGCCGCACCGGCGGCAAGGTGCACGTCGAAGCCCAGGGACCGCAGTTCGCTCTCGATCGACGAACCGGGGACCGGCTGTCCGGTGAGGATGGCGGTCGGCAACCGAACTCACTCCCTGGTGCCGACGCCTGGACGCCGGGCCTGTGCATGGTGGAGCGCCCGTGCCTGCGGCACCCGGGCGACATTCGGCAGAGGCTATCGGATGCGGGGAACGCCGTGTTCACCGCCCGTTTCACGGTCGGTCGACGCCGCTTGCACCCGCCTTTGCCGCGATCATCATCGTGGATCCGGGGCCCGCCCCACAAACCGCGCTCCCAGACCGGACATCGCGGACATCGCACAAGGTGGGCCGGCGTTCGCACAGGGTCGGGAGGGCGCTCGGCGGCCGGGTCCCGCACATGGCGCGGACGGCGCCTGCACATCCTCCTCGGCGCCCTGACCTGCATATCGTTTTCGCAGGTCAGGGCACATGACAACGGTGTTCAGTGCCGCGTTGCCGGGTACCCCCTGCCCGTAGTTGACTGTCATCCGGGCACCGGACTCGGGCGGCCGGTACGCACAACGGGTACACGGCCGGTACACACAGGGAGGCGGCTTTCGCATGGGGGCTGGGCACGATCACGGGCACGCGCACGGGGCGCACGCCGGCGGGACGGCGACCGCCGCGTACCGCGGCAGGCTCCGGGTGGCGCTGGCGATCACCCTCACCGTCATGGTCGTGGAGATCGTCGGCGGGCTGCTCGCCGACTCCCTCGCGCTGATCGCCGACGCCGCGCACATGGCGACGGACGCCCTGGGGCTCGGCATGGCGCTGCTGGCCGTGCACTTCGCGGGCCGCCCGCCGAGCGACCGGCGCACCTTCGGCTACGCCCGCGCCGAGATCCTCGCCGCCCTGGCCAACTGTCTGCTGCTGCTCGGGGTCGGCGGCTACGTGCTGTACGAGGCGGTCGAGCGGTTCGTCACGCCCGCCGACACCGCGGGCGGGCTGACCGTCGTCTTCGGCGCGATCGGCCTGGTGGCGAACGTGATCTCGCTGTCGCTGCTGATGCGCGGGCAGAAGGAGAGCCTGAACGTGCGGGGCGCCTTCCTGGAGGTGGCGGCGGACGCGCTGGGCTCCCTGGCGGTGATCGTCTCGGCGCTGGTGATCCTGGGCACCGGCTGGCAGCCGGCCGACCCGATCGCGTCGCTGGTCATCGGTCTGATGATCGTGCCCCGTACCTTGCGGCTGCTGCGCGAGACCCTGGACGTGCTGCTGGAGGCGGCGCCCAAGGGCGTGGACATCGCCGAGGTGCGCGCCCACATACTGGCCCTTGACGGGGTCGAGGACGTGCACGACCTGCATGCCTGGACCATCACCTCGGGCATGCCCGTGCTGTCGGCGCACGTGGTGGTCGACGGCGAGGCGCTCAGCGCGATCGGCCACGAGAAGATGCTCCACGAACTGCAGGGCTGCCTCGGCGACCACTTCGACGTGGAGCACTGCACGTTCCAGTTGGAGCCCAGCGGTCACGCTGAGCACGAGGCGCGGTTGTGCCGCTGAACGCCGCCGTCCGCCGGTCGGGACCCGGACGGTTCCCGGGCGGCGGCGCCGGGCACGATCACCCATCGGACCCCTCCTCGGTGTCCGACCGGTGCAGCCCGCCGCCCGCGCAAGGAGCGTGGGACATGCGGGTGTGCCGGGAAGTGCCGAGAGTGCCGGATGAGTACGGCACACTTGGGGCGCGAGGACCGATGTGAAGGATGGGTATGCCGATCACTCCTGCCACCGCGACGCCCAGCTCGTCGAACGGCACCGCAGACGCGATTTTGCTGGAACTGGTCGACGAGAACGGTGTGACGATCGGCACCGCGGAGAAGCTCTCCGCGCACCAGCCGCCCGGGCGGCTGCACCGCGCCTTCTCCGTGTTCCTCTTCGACGAGCGGGGGCGGCTGCTGATCCAGCAGCGGGCGCTGGGCAAGTACCACTCCCCCGGTGTGTGGTCCAACACCTGCTGCGGCCACCCCTACCCGGGAGAGGCGCCGTTCGCGGCGGCGGCCAGGCGGACGTACGAGGAGCTGGGGGTGTCGCCGTCCCTGCTCGCCGAGGCGGGCACGGTGCGCTACAACCACCCCGACCCGGCGTCCGGACTGGTCGAGCAGGAGTACAACCACCTCTTCGTCGGCCTGGTGCAGGCGGAGCCGCGCCCCGATCCCGAGGAAGTGGCCGGGACGGCCTTCGTGTCTGCGTCGGAGCTGACCGAACGGCACGCGAGGGACACCTTCTCCGCGTGGTTCATGACCGTGCTCGACGCGGCCCGGCCGGCCGTCCGCGAGCTGACGGGACCGTCCGCGAGCTGGTGAGCGGCGGTGCTGCGGGGCTGCCGTGCGCAGTGGTGCTGCGCGGCGGCCCTACCGCAGGGCGTGTTTGAGCGGCAGGGCGGCCCAGATCACCTTGCCGCCGCTCGCGGTGTGGGCCACGTCGCAGGCTCCGCCCGTCTCCCGGGTGACCTCGCGGACCAGGAGCAGCCCGCGCCCGCCGGTCCGGCCGTGGTCGGTCTCCAGGGCGGTCGGGCGGTAGGGGTGGTCGTCCTCCACGGCCACCCGCACCCACTCGGGCCCGACGGCGACCTCCACGGCGAGCACCGGCGACAGCACCGCCGCGTGCCGGACCGCGTTCGTGACCAGTTCCGAGACGATCAGCAGCAGGGCCTGCGTCACGTCGTCGGAGACCGGCACGCCCTGGCGCGTCAGCAGGTCGCGCACGGCGTGCCGGGCCTGCGGGACCGACGCGTCCACGGCGGGGGCGGTGAACCGCCAGACGCCTTCGTACGGCAGCGGCCCGGCGGGCCCGGTCTCGTCCATCGTCCGGTCGCCATCCCTGGGCTCGAGTGTCACCACACCCCGAGTGTTGGTAACGCGTCGCTCCGCACCGGAGAACTGAACACAAGTCAGCATGTATCGAGCGGTTTCTGATCGTTGGCGCATGACACGGTCAGTTGTGGGACCGTTCCTGTCCATGGAGCCGCAGCTACTGCACCGGGTCACCGACTCGGTCGCCACCGTCGTCGTCCACCATCCCGCCAAGCGCAACGCCATGACGGCCTCGATGTGGCGGGCGCTGCCCCGGCTGCTCGACACCCTGGCCGGGGATCCCGCGGTGCGGGCGCTGGTCCTCACCGGCGAGGGCGCCACGTTCTGCGCCGGGGCGGACATCTCGACCCTGCGGGAGTCGGCCGGTCAGGCGCAGCGGCTGGCGGTACGGGCCGAGGAGGCTCTCGCCGCGTTCCCCAAGCCGACGCTGGCGGCGGTCCGGGGTCACTGCGTGGGCGGCGGGGCCCAGTTGGCGGCCGCCTGCGACCTGCGGTTCGCCGAGGAGTCGGCGCTGTTCGGGGTGACCCCGGCCAAGCTGGGGGTCGTGTATCCGGCGTCCGCGACCAGGCGGCTGGTGGCGCTGACCGGGCCCGCCACCGCGAAGTACCTGCTGTTCAGCGGCGAGTTGATCGACGCCGCGCGGGCGCTGCGCACCGGCCTGGTGGACGAGGTGCTGCCGGAGGGCGAACTCGGCAAGCGGGTGGCGGAGTTCACCCGGGTGCTGGCGTCCCGCTCACTGCTGACGCAGGCCGCCGCGAAGGAGTTCGCGAACGGCCGCACCGACCGGGACGCCCACTGGGCCGCGCAGGCGGACGGCAGCGGCGACACCGCGGAGGGCGTCGCCGCCTTCCTGGAACGCAGGCAGCCGCGATTCGGCTGGAGCGCGCCGGGGAGTGCGCCGGAGAGCGCGCCTACGTCAGGATGAACCGGCTCTTGCCGCGGAACTCCTCGACGAGATGTGCGGGCGCCTTGTCCGGGGACCCGGAGTCGTAGGGCGGCCGCGGGTCGTACTCGGTCAGCAGTTGCACCGCCCGGGCGTGGTCGTCGCCGGCGATCCGGCCGAGCAGGGTCAGTCCCATGTCGATGCCGGAGGAGACGCCGGCGGCGGTGACGTACTTGCCGTCGGTCACCACCCGCTCCCCGGTCGGCTCGACGCCGAACCGCCTCAGGAAGTCCAGCGCCAGCCAGTGCGAGGTGGCGCGGCGCCCCTCCAGCAGCCCGGCGGCGGCGAGCAGCAGGGAGCCGGTACACACGGAGGTGGTCCAGGTGCTGGTGGCGTCGGCGGCGCGCAGCCAGTCCAGCAGGGCCTCGTTCTCCATCTGCGGACTCTGTCCCGGACCGCCGGGGACGACGACGATGTCGGGGCTCGGTACGTCCGTCAGGGCCCGGTCGGCGACGAGCGCGAGGTTCCCGGTGTCGGTGCGGACGGGTCCGGTGTGCTCGGCGACGAAGACGGTCTCCGCGTCCGGGAGACGGCCGAGGGTCTCGTACGGGCCCACGGCGTCCAGGGCGGTGAAGCGGTCGAAGACAACGATGGCGATCTGCACGTGTTTCCTCTCTCGGTCATTCGGTCCCGGCGCCCTCAGGTGACGGGCGCGGGTCGGAAGCGTCGGCGGTACTCCGCCGGTGGGGTCCCCAGGGCCTTGACGAAGGCGCGGCGCATGGCCTCCTGGGTGCCGTAGCCGCTGGCGCGGGAGACCTCCTCGACGCCGTCGCCGGTGTCCTCCAGCAGCCGGCGGGCGTGCTCCAGCCGGACCCGGTCGACGTACCGGCCGGGCGTGGTGCCGGTCTCCGCCTGGAAGGCGCGGGCGAAGTGGCGCGGCGAGAGGGCGGCGCGGGCGGCGAGGGACTCGACGCTCAGATCGGCGCCCGGATGCTCGGTGATCCAGTGCTGCAGCTCCCGCAGCGGTGCGCGACGCGCGGTCTGGGCGGCGAGCTGGGCGCTGAACTGGGCCTGGTTCCCGGGCCGGCGCAGGAACACCACGAGGTGGCGGGCGACGGTCAGGGCGACGTCCCGGCCCAGGTCCTCCTCCACCAGCGCGAGGGCGAGGTCGATGCCGGAGGTGACGCCGGCGGACGTGGCCACGTTCCCGTCGCGGATGTAGATCGGGTCGGGGTCGACGTCCACGGCCGGATGGTCGCGGGCGAGCCGGTCGGAGTAGGCCCAGTGGGTGGTGGCGCGGCGACCGTCCAGCAGCCCGGCCCGGGCGAGCAGGATCGCCCCGGTGCAGACCGAGACCAGCCGCCGGGCGTCGGGTCCGTGCCCGCGCAGCCAGTCGGTCAGGCGCGGGTCGGGGTTCCGGGTGCCCCGGCCGCCGGGGACCACCAGGGTGTCCGGCTCGGGCGCGTCGGTGAGGGCATGGTCCGGTACGAGGGTCAGACCGCTGGACGTGCGCACGGGAGCGCCGTCCAGCGAGGCCGTCCTGATGCGGTACGTCCCCGGCGTGTGCTGCTCGGCGCCCGCGAAGACCTCCACCGGGCCGGTGACGTCGAGGCTCTGGACGTGGTCGAAGAGGAGTACCAGTACGGTTCGGCCGGTTTGGCCGGTTCGCTGCGGCATGCCGTCGATTCTTCGCCCGTCGCCGGGTGGCCGCAATGACGAGTGTCCCACCTTTCCTGCCATGCGGCACTCACCCCTGGGGGACGTACTGAGCGGTTGGTAACCTGCGCGGCATGACAACTTCCGCCATCGACCCACGCGCGGGCCGCCGCTGCCACAACGCGCTCAACTCGCTGCACTCGACGCACTACTTCTCGCCCGACCTGGGCCGGGAACTGGGCGCCCTGGGGGTCACCGATCCCCGGGCCGTCAACTTCGCGGTGCGCGCCGCCGCGCTGGGGCCGGTCGGGGCGGGTGCCGTGACGGCCGCGTTCTACAACTACAAGCACGACCTGGTCGCCCGGCACGTGCCCGCCGTCTGGGAGACGGTCACGCCGGAGCAGGCCCTCGCGGCACGCGCGCGTGCCGTCGACGCGACGCTGCGCCGGCTGCTGGGCGAGGAGACCCTGGCGTCGGCCGAGATGTCGGAAGCGGCAGGCCTGGCGCTGCGCGCCGCCGAGGGCTGCACGCGCGGCGCCCGCCCGCTCTACTCGGCCCACGCGGACCTGCCCGTGCCCGACGCTCCGCACCTGGCGTTCTGGCACGCGGCGACGCTGCTGCGCGAGCACCGGGGCGACGGCCACCTCACCGCGCTCGTGACCGCGGGCCTGGACGGTCTGGAGGCGCTGGTCACGCACACCGCGACCGGCAAGGGCCTGGCGCCGAAGTGGGTCCTCGGCACCCGGGGCTGGACCCAGGAGGAGTGGGACGAGGCCACCGGCCGACTGCGCGAGCGCGGGCTGATCGACGCGGCCGGCGGGCTGACCGAGGAGGGCACGGCCCTGCGCGAGGGGATCGAACGGGAGACGGACCGGCTCGACGCGGCCCCCTACGCGCATCTGGGAGCGGAGGGCGTGGCCCGCCTGACGGAACTCGGGGCGGCCTTCGCGCGTACGGCACTCGGCGCCGGCGCCTTCCCGGCGGACCTGCTCGCCAGGCGCTGAGGACACACCCGGGCACGGGAACGGGCATGCCGAGCCGCTTCGGAGGTACCCGTAGGTCTCCCGGCCGATGGGGTCGGGGGACGAAAGGGGCAACTCGTGTTCCGTGCCATCGCAGACGTACTGCGCCAGATCGGTGGCGCAGTCGCCACCGTGGTGACGCTTCCCTTCCGGGCCCTGGCCCGGCTCTTCGGCGGGGCCTCCTCCGCCGGGTTCCGACCGGCCCGGGCGGTGCCCTGATCCCCGATTGTCGGCGTCACCTGCCACAATTGCCGCGCAACCTCAGTGAGAAGGCGGTACGGGATCGTGACGACACCCGGGTCCAGCGCGTTTTTCGACGTAGGGTCCATCGAAAGCAGGATCGCCGACGAGCTCGGCGTGCGGGAGCGGCAGGTGAGGGCCGCGGTGGAGTTGCTCGACGGCGGCTCGACAGTGCCCTTCATCGCCCGCTACCGCAAGGAAGCGACCGAGATGCTCGACGACGCGCAACTGCGCACGCTCGAGGAGCGGCTGCGCTATCTGCGCGAGCTGGAGGAGCGGCGGACGGCGATCCTCGACTCGGTGCGCGAACAGGGCAAGCTCACCGAGGAGCTCGAGGGGCGCATCCGGGCGGCGGAGACCAAGGCGCGCCTGGAGGACATCTATCTGCCGTTCAAGCCGAAGCGGCGGACGAAGGCGCAGATCGCGCGTGAGGCGGGTCTGGAGCCGCTGGCCGAGGGCCTGCTCGCCGACGCGTCGGTGGACCCCCTGGCCGCGGCGGCCGCGTTCGTCGACGCCGACAAGGGAGTGGCCGATCCGCAGGCCGCCCTGGACGGGGCGCGGTCGATCCTCACCGAGCAGTTCTCCGAGGACGCCGACCTGATCGGCGAACTGCGGGAGCGGATGTGGGGGCGCGGGCGGCTCGCCGCCAAGGTCAAGGACGGCAAGGAGGAGGCCGGCGCCAAGTTCGCCGACTACTTCGACTTCGCCCAGCCGTTCACCGAGCTGCCCTCGCACCGGATCCTCGCGATGCTGCGCGGCGAGAAGGAGGACGTGCTCGACCTGGTCCTGGAGCCCGAGGAGGCCACCGAGGGCCCGTCGTCGTACGAGGGGATCGTCGCGAGCCGGTTCGGGATCGCCGACCGCGGCCGGCCCGCGGACAAGTGGCTGCGGGACACCGTCCGCTGGGCCTGGCGCACCCGCATCCTGGTGCACCTGGGCATCGACGTCCGGCTGCGGCTGCGCACCGCCGCCGAGGACGAGGCGGTGAACGTGTTCGCCGCCAACCTGCGCGACCTGCTGCTGGCCGCCCCGGCGGGCACCCGCGCGACGCTCGGCCTCGACCCCGGTTTCCGGACGGGCGTGAAGGTCGCCGTGGTCGACGCGACCGGCAAGGTCGTGGCCACCGACGTGATCCACCCGCACGTCCCCGCCAACCGGTGGGACGAGGCGATCGCCAAGCTGGCGCGGCTGGCCAAGGAGCACACGGTCGACCTGATCGCCATCGGCAACGGCACGGCCTCCCGCGAGACCGACAAGCTCGCCGGGGAACTCATCTCCAAGCACCCGGAGTTGAAGCTCACCAAGGTGATGGTGTCCGAGGCGGGCGCCTCCGTGTACTCGGCCTCCGCCTTCGCCTCCCAGGAACTGCCGGACATGGACGTCTCGCTGCGCGGCGCGGTGTCGATCGCCCGGCGGCTCCAGGATCCGCTGGCCGAGCTGGTGAAGATCGACCCGAAGTCGATCGGCGTCGGGCAGTACCAGCACGACCTGTCCGAGGTGAAGCTGTCCCGCTCCCTGGACGCGGTGGTCGAGGACTGTGTGAACGGCGTGGGTGTGGACGTCAACACGGCCTCCGCGCCGCTGCTCGCCCGGGTCTCCGGCATCACCTCCGGACTCGCCGGGAACATCGTGGCGCACCGCGACGCGAACGGGCCGTTCACTTCGCGCACCACGCTGAAGAAGGTGTCGCGGCTCGGCCCCAAGGCGTACGAGCAGTGCGCGGGCTTCCTGCGGATCCGGGGAGGTGACGACCCGCTGGACGCGTCCAGCGTGCACCCCGAGGCGTACCCGGTGGTGCGCCGGATGGTGAAGACCGCCGGGCAGGAGGTGGCCGGGCTGATCGGCAACACGTCGGTGCTGCGGTCGTTGAAGCCGGCTGCGTTCGTGGACGAGACGTTCGGTCTGCCGACGGTCACGGACATTCTGCGGGAGCTGGAGAAGCCGGGGCGCGACCCTCGGCCCGCCTTCAAGACGGCCACCTTCAAGGAGGGCGTGGAGAAGATCTCCGACCTTTCCTCCGGGATGGTCCTGGAGGGTGTCGTCACGAATGTCGCCGCCTTCGGGGCGTTCGTGGACGTCGGTGTGCATCAGGACGGGCTCGTGCACGTGTCCGCGATGTCGAAGACGTTCGTGAAGGACCCGCGGGACGTGGTGAAGCCCGGGGACATCGTGAAGGTGAAGGTGATGGACGTCGACATTCCGCGCAAGCGGATCTCGTTGACGTTGCGGTTGGACGACGAGGCGGCTCCGGAGGGGGAGCCGAAGAAGGAGCGGGGTGGGAAGCCGCCTCGGCAGCGGCAGCAGCGGGCTGCCTCCGGCGGTGGGGGGAAGGGGCGGTCGTCTGCGGCGCCTTCCCCGTCCAGCGGGGCGATGGCCGACGCGTTGCGGCGGGCCGGGTTGGCGTAGGCGCGGGGCGCGGTTGTGGCCGGGGGTGGGTGCGCGGACCGGCGCTTGCCGGGTGCCGCCCGCTTTGGGACGGGTGCCGCCCCAGCCGCACGATTGCCCGCAGCTACGCGGAGGCCTCCATCACCTTGCCGTCCGTGACCTCTAGGCGCCTCGTTACTCGTACCGCGTTCAGCATGCGGCGGTCGTGGGTGATCAGCAGGAGCGTGCCCTGGTAGGCGTCCAGGGCCGACTCCAGTTGTTCGATGGCCGGTAGGTCGAGGTGGTTGGTCGGCTCGTCCAGGACCAGGAGGTTGACGCCGCTGCCCTGGAGGAGAGCGAGCGCGGCCCTCGTGCGTTCGCCCGGGGAGAGGGTGGAGGCGGGGCGCGTGACGTGGTCCGCCTTGAGGCCGAACTTGGCGAGGAGGGTGCGGATCTCGGCCGGTTCCGCGTCGGGGACGGGGGCGCGGAAGGCGTCGAGCAGACTCTCGGGCCCGTAGAACAGCTTGCGGGCCTGGTCGACCTCGCCGAGCAGGACTCCGGAGCCGAGCGCCGCGTGCCCGGCGTCGAGCGGGACGCGGCCCAGGAGGGCGCCCAGCAGCGTGGACTTGCCCGCGCCGTTGGCTCCCGTCACCGCCACCCGGTCCGCCCAGTCGATCTGGAGGGAGACCGGGCCGAGCACGAAGTCGCCGCGCCGGACCTCGGCGTCGCGCAGGGTGGCGACCACCGCGCCCGAGCGGGGCGCCGCGGCGATCTCCATGCGCAGGTCCCACTCCTTGCGGGGTTCTTCGACGACCTCGAGGCGTTCGATCATGCGCTGTGTCTGGCGGGCCTTGGCGGCCTGCTTCTCGCTGGCCTCGCTGCGGAACTTGCGGCCGATCTTGTCGTTGTCGTTGCCCGCCTTGCGCCGGGCGTTCTTGACGCCCTTGTCCATCCAGGCGCGCTGCGTCTGGGCCCGGTCCTGGAGGGACGCCCGTTTGTCGGCGTACTCCTCGAACTCGTCGCGGGCGTGCCGACGGCCCACCTCGCGTTCCTCCAGGTAGGCCTCGTAGCCGCCGCCGTAGAGGTTGATCTGCCGCTGGGCGAGGTCGAGTTCGAGGACCTTGGTGACGGTGCGGGTGAGGAACTCGCGGTCGTGGCTGACGACGACGGTGCCGGCGCGCAGGCCGGTCACGAAGCGTTCGAGGCGCTCCAGACCGTCCAGGTCGAGGTCGTTGGTCGGCTCGTCGAGCAGGAAGACGTCGTAGCGGGACAGGAGGAGGGAGGCGAGGCCGGTCCGCGCGGCCTGGCCGCCGGACAGCGACGTCATCGGCTGCTCCAGGTCGACCGTCAGGCCCAGCGCGTCGGCGGTCTCCCCGGCCCGGTCGTCGAGGTCGGCGCCGCCCAGGGCCAGCCAGCGCTCGAGGCTGTTCGCGTACGCGTCGTCCGCACCTGGGGCGCCGTCGACCAGGGCCTGGGTGGCCTCGTCCATGGCGTGCTGGGCGTCGGTGACGCCGGTGCGGCGGGACAGGAACGCCCGGACGGTCTCGCCGGGGCGGCGCTCCGGTTCCTGCGGGAGGTGGCCGACGGTGGCGGTGGGCGGGGACAGGCGCAGCTCGCCCTGTTCCGGCGTGGTCAGCCCGGCGAGCATCCGCAGGAGGGTGGACTTGCCCGCGCCGTTGGCCCCCACGAGGCCGATCACGTCGCCGGGTGCGACGACGAGGTCGAGCCCGGTGAACAGGGAGCGGTCTCCGTGGCCGGCGGCGAGGTTCTTGGCGACGAGGGTGGCAGTCATCAGACCGTCGATCCTAGCGGCGGTCCGGCGTACGCTCAGCCGGGTTTTCCGCGCGTCACCGCCGCCACCAGCGCCCCTTCCCGACGGCGACCGGCGCCGCCCGGCGCCGGTCGCCGTCGGGCGGGACCGCTTCGAGCGCGGCATGGGGCGTTCCGCTAACGTCGCGGTGTGGAAACCGAACTGGATGACGAGGTCGTCGTGGTCGGCGGCGGGGTGGTCGGGCTGACGACGGCCGTCGTTCTCGCCGAGCGGGGCAGGCGGGTGCGGCTGTGGACGCGGGAGCCCGTCGAGCGGACCACCTCGGTGGTCGCGGGCGGGCTGTGGTGGCCGTACCGGATCGAGCCGGTGGAGCTGGTGCGCGCGTGGGCGCTGCGTTCCCTGGACGTGTACGAGGAGCTGGCCGCGCGGCCCGAGGAGACCGGCGTACGCATGGTCGAGGGGGTGCTAGGCGAGACCGGTCTGGACGAGGTGGGCGCGTGGGCCGCCGCCCGGCTGCCGGGACTGCGCGCGTCGAGTGCCGCGGAGTACGCCGGGCAGGGGCTGTGGGCGCGGCTGCCGCTCATCGACATGTCGACTCATCTGCCCTGGTTGCGGGAGCGGCTGGTGGCGGCGGGCGGCACTGTGGAGGCGCGTGCGGTGACCCACCTGGCCGAGGCGGACGCGCCGGTCGTGGTCAACTGCACGGGCCTGGGCGCCCGGGAGCTGGTGCCGGACCCGGACGTGCGTCCGGTGCGCGGACAACTGGTCGTGGTGGAGAACCCCGGTATCCGGACCTGGCTGGTCTCCAACGATCCCGTCTCCGGGGAGGTGACGTACTTCCTTCCGCAGCCCGGCCGGCTCCTGCTGGGCGGGACGGCCGAGGACGACGTCTGGTCGGCCGAGCCGGACCCGGCGGTCGCCGAGGACATCGTGCGGCGGTGCGCGGCACTGCGGCCCGAGATCGCCGGGGCGCGGGTGCTCGCGCACCCGGTCGGGCTGCGGCCGGCGCGCAGCGCCGTCCGGCTGGAGCGCGAGACGCTGCCGGACGGCCGACTGCTGGTGCACAACTACGGTCATGGCGGCGCGGGTGTGACCGTGGCCTGGGGCTGCGCGCAGGAGGCGGCCGCGCTCGCCTCCTGACGCCGTCGTACCGACCGCCCGCCCGGCCGCCCGGCCGACCGACCGGCCGACCGACCGGGCGATCCGGTGGCACGGCCGACCGGCAGGGTTCAGCTATTTTGGTGCTTGCCGATCGGGTCGCCCTCCACCTCCGTGCCGGGGCCGGGGCCGATCCGGATCTCGAACTCGCCCTCGTACTGCCTGTGGCCCTCGATGACCGCCAGTCCGACGACTTCGGACGCCATCTCGCCGCGCACGATGAGGGGGTCACGGCGCAGGTCGCGCATGAGGGCGACGCACATGAAGATCATCACGATGACGAAGGGCGCCGCCGCGAGGATCGTGAGGTTCTGCAGACCGGTGAGCGCGTCCGCCTCGCCGCTGCCGATCAGCAGCATGATCGCGGCGACCGCGCCGGTCACCACGCCCCAGAAGACCACCACCCAGCGGCTCGGTTCCAGCGCGCCCTTCTGCGACAGCGTGCCCATCACGATGGAGGCCGCGTCGGCTCCCGACACGAAGAAGATGCCGACGAGGATCATCACCAGCAGGCTGGTCGCGGTGGCGATGGGGTACTCCTGCAGCACGGCGAAGAGCTGGCCCTCGGGGGTCGTGTCGTCGCCCAGCCGGTTCTGCTCCTGCAGCCGCATCGCCGAACCGCCGAAGATCGCGAACCAGATCAGGCTGACCACGCTGGGGACCAGGATGACGCCGCCGATGAACTGACGGATGGTCCGGCCCCGGCTGATACGGGCGATGAACATGCCGACGAAGGGCGTCCAGGAGATCCACCACGCCCAGTAGAAGACGGTCCAGCTACCCAGCCAGTCCGCGACGCCCTCGCCGCCGCTGATCTCGGTGCGGCCGGCCATCTGGGGCAGGTCGCCGAGGTAGGCGAAGATCGAGGTCGGGAACAGGTCGAGGATGAGGATCGTCGGGCCCGCGACGAACACGAACACGGCGAGCAGCAGGGCCAGCACCATGTTGGTGTTGGACAGCCACTGGATGCCCTTCTCGACGCCGGAGATCGCGGAGGCCACGAACGCCACCGTCAGCACCGCGATGATGCCGACCAGCAGCCCGGTGCTGACCTTGTCCATCCAGTCGAGCTTCTCCAGGCCGGAGCCGATCTGCAGCGCGCCGAGGCCCAGGGAGGCCGCGGAGCCGAAGATCGTCGCGATGATGGCCAGGATGTCGATGACCCGTCCGCTGGCCCCGTTGGCGTGCTTCTCGCCGATGAGCGGGGTGAACACCGCACTTATGGTCTGCCTGCGGCGCCTGCGGAACGTGCTGTAGGCGATACCGAGACCGACCACCGCGTAGATCGCCCACGGGTGGAGCGTCCAGTGGAACAGGGTGGTGGCCATGGCCGTCGCCATGCTGTCACCGGAGCTGGCCGGGCTGGTGCCGGGCGGGGCCGTCGTGTAGTGCGCCAGCGGCTCGCTCACGCCGTAGAACATCAGGCCGATGCCCATGCCCGCGCTGAACATCATGGCGACCCAGGACACGGTCCGGAACTCGGGTTCCTCGCCCTCGGCGCCCAGGTGGATGCGGCCGTAGCGGCTGGCCGCGAGCCAGAGGGCGAAGACCACGAACCCGGAGGCGGCGAGCGTGAACGCCCAGCCGCCGTTGTGCAGCAGGCCACCGAGCATGCTGCTGGAGACATCCTCCAGCGAGTCGGTGGCGACGGCACCCCAGACGACGAACGCCAGGGTGAGGGCAGCAGTGACGCCGAAGACGACGCGGTCGGTCCCGGGCGTGTGCTCGCGCCCCGGCAGGTCCGCTTCCGTGCCCGGAAGCGGACCTCTGTCGTGTTCTTCCTTGTCGCTTGGTCGGTCCTGCGTCACAGACGGCACCTTTCAAGTCGATGAGGCCGAAAATACCCCTCCGCTACGCCCATAACCACGTGCGACGCGAAACTCACCTCCTCAGCAGTGGGCGTCGGGTTCACCCACCGTCAGGTGGTATGTCGCACGCTCGTCCAGGAGCAGCGGTACCAGGGCCCGCTGCGGCTGGCGCAGCGGTACGTAGGCGCCCTTCTCCCCGTCCGGGCGCACATGTACACCGTGCAGAGCGAGTTCATCCCGGATGTCGGTGTATTGGGCAGCCGTCAGCCGGTAGCCGCAGGGCGGGTCCTGGAGCACCTCGGAGGCCTCGGCCGGGTCGTTGTCCGCGCCGCCGAGGTACACGGGTCCGGTGTCGGCCAGTCCGGCCAGGCGGGCGGCACCGGTGGCCGCCTCGACGTGTCCGCGCCGTCCGTCCGCGTGGCGGAACATGCCGTCCAGGGCGGCGAGCTGGGAGTTCACCCGGCGCCGGTTGTTCAGGGCCGGGTCCTCGCGCTCGGCGTCGGTCAGCGGGTCGACGCGGCTCTCGATGAGCAGGCCGACCGCGTGTTTCACGCCGGACATGTTCCGCAGGATGCGTTCCTGGCCGTCGCCGGCGGTCTGCTTGACCGGGTCGCCGGTGACGGGGTCGGTCCAGATGCCGTAGGTGCCGGTCGAGTACCCGGCGTTCTCGGCGGCGGGGCGGACGTACGCCCCGGACAGGGTCCGGGCCTCGTCGTGGACCGGCGTACGGGTGTTGAGGTTGCGGGGCCAGAGGTCGAAGAGGTCCTTGTCGTAGTACGGGGGCGTGGCGCCGTACGGGGGCGTGGCGCCGTACTCGTGCAGGTCGTAGATGACGTCGGGGCGCCGGTCGCGGACGACGGCGGCCATGGCGCGGGCCTCGGCCGTCTCCAGGGCGAGGTGGTCGCGGTTGATGTCGACGCCGTCGCTGTTGCCGCGGGTGTCGGCGGCCCGGCCGTCGGGGTTGGCGGTGGGCACGACCAGCACGGTGGTGCGGTCCAGGAAACGCCGGGTCCGCGGGTCCTTGGCATACGCCAGGTCGCGGACGGTGGACAGGCAGGCCTCGCGCCCGGAGGGCTCGTCGCCGTGCTGGCTGCACACGAGGAGCACCTTGTTGGGGGTGGAGGACCTGCCGATCGTCACGAGCCGGAGCGGGCGGTTCTGCTTCGTGGTGCCGATGCGGTCGACGGTGACGCGGTCGCTCGCCCGGTCGGCGGCGGCCAGGAGGGTGTGTTCCTCGGGCTGCGTGGTCCAGCGGGCGCCGTGCGTCTTCTCGAAGCCGGTGCGGGGCGGGTGGTGCGCGGAGGCGTCGGCGTGGGCCGGGGCGCCGAGGAGGGACGCGGCGAGGGCCGCGGTGGTCACGGTGAGGGTGCGCAGGCGGTTCATCGGCCTCCCTTCGGGGCGCGGTGCGTGGGGTGCGGCGTGGTCATGCCGTCGAGCGGTGCGGGTGCCGGAGCGGCGGTCGCCGTACCGACGGTCGCCTTACCTGCGGTGGCATGGGCGGACGCGGCGGTTCCGCCGATGAACGGTACGCGGGCCGACGTGCGGGAGAGGTCCAGGGTGGGCGTCGGCGTGTCGGCCCAAGGTTGCCGGGATGCGGCCGTGGCCGCCGTCGCGAGCGGTCTCCGGATCGTGAGGCGCATGCGTATCGGCATGCGCGGACGGTACATCGGTCGACTCCCGCGCAGAAGGGGGCCGGAGGTGGCCGGTGACGGCCGGATGGCGATCGTGTGACAGGGGTGGCCGTGGACATGACGGCGGGCACAGGAGCTGAATAGCCTCCGAACAGACTTCGTGACCCTACGACTTGGAGCTTTCGTGCACCGCAGAATCTCTGTGCCGGGCGTGCTGGGCGCCGCCTCCCTCATGCTGGCGATCCCGGCGTCGGCGGCGGCCCACTCCCCCGGCGCTCCGGGCATCGGCGACCCCTACTACCCGGCCTACGGAAACGGCGGATACGACGTCTCGCACTACGACCTGCGCCTGAAGTACCAGCCGGCCACGGACCGGCTGGAGGGTACGGCGACGATCCTGGCCCGTACCACGGAGGACCTGTCGCGGTTCAACCTCGACTTCCTGCTGGACGTCGGCGAGGTGCGGGTGAACGGCGCGAAGGCGTCGTTCACCACCTCGGGCGAGCAGGAGCTGGAGATCACCCCGCAGAGCCCGCTCGACAAGGGCACATCCGTCACCGTCGTCGTCCGCTACAGCGGCGTGCCGTCCTCGAAGGAGGCGTACGGCTTCACAAGCTGGCACCGCACCCCGGACGGCGGCGTCGGCGCGAACGAGCCCGAGGCCGCGGCGTGGTGGTTCCCCAGCAACGACCATCCCCTCGACAAGGCCACCTACGACGTGTCGGTGCAGGTGCCGGACGGCACTCAGGCCATCTCGAACGGCACCCTCCAGTCGACGAGTTCGCGGCTCGGCTGGACGCGCTGGAACTGGCGCTCCGACAAGCCGCAGGCCACGTATCTCGCCACGCTGGCGGTCGGGAAGTTCGACCTCACCACCGGCACGACCGAGAGCGGCATCCCCATTGTCAACGCCTACAGCAAGGACCTGGGCGCGAACGACGGCGCGGCGCGGGCCAGCGTGGAGCGGACCGGGGAGGTCGCGGACTGGCTGACCGGCTACTTCGGGCCGTATCCCTTCAACGCGCTCGGCGGTTACGTGCCGAACACGGACACCGGGTACGCGCTGGAGACGCAGACCCGGCCGTTCTACAGCCCGCGGCAGTTCGCGAACGGGTCGAACGTGTCCGTGGTCGTGCACGAGCTGGCCCACCAGTGGTACGGCGATCTGGTCTCGGTGCGGGGCTGGAAGGACATCTGGATCAACGAGGGCTTCGCCCGGTACGCCCAGTGGCTGTGGTCCGAGCACGAGGGCGAGGGCACGGCGCAGGAGCTGGCCGACTACACGTACGCCTCACACCCGGCCGACGACGCGTTCTGGACGGTGGAACCCGGTGATCCCGGGCCGGAGAACCAGTTCGACGCGGCGGTCTACGACCGGGGCGCGCTGGCCCTTCAGGCGCTGCGGAACGAGATCGGCGACGAGGACTTCTTCGCCATCCTGAAGGGGTGGCCCGCCAAGTACGCGTACGGCAACGCGTCGGTCGCCGACTTCCGGCGGTACGCCGAGGAGGTCTCCGGCAAGCCGCTGGCCGCGCTGTTCGACACCTGGCTGTTCCAGCCGTCGAAGCCGGACGCCCCGGCGGCGCGCGCGGCGTCCCTCACCAAGTCCTCGGACACGCCCGCGCAGCCCCGCTCGTGGCGGAAGATCGCCGCGACGAACGATGTGCACGAGCACTGACCGGCGCACGGTCCCAGGCAGTCCTAGGCGGTCCTAGGTGGTTCCAGGCGGTGTCCCCGTGGTCGTAGACGGTCACGGGGACACCTCGCCGGGCGAGGCGGTCGGTGACGAGCGGCTCCACGCGGGACCACTTGCCGCCGGCCAGACCGCAGCCTATGCGGGGCATGTGCACGGAGGCGTCCAGCTCGGCCGCCTTGTCGGCGAGGCGGCCGAGGGCCGTGTCGATCGCCTCGTAGCGCACGGGGACGCCCTTGCTGCCGGTCCGCGTGCCGCGCTGGCCGATCATGTTGGCCACCCACACGTACGGCTCGACCCGGACGAACTGGACGGCGCCAAGACCGAAGTCGTTCGACGCGCGGTCGCGGTGCCAGGCGCGGTAGGCCGCCTCCGGCTCGGGCCAGCGGCGGGTGACGGCCAGGACGAAGCCCTTGCCCCAGCCGCCGAGGTCGTTGCACACGTGGGCGATCACCTTGACGCCCTTGACCGACGGAACGGTGGCGGCCCGGTGTCTGCCGGCTACTTGGTGAGACCGCCCAGCTCCTGCTCGGCGTTGCGTGCCACCCGGCGGCGGACACCGAACCAGCCCGCCACCAGCATCAGCGCGATCACGGGCACGAGCAGCACGGTCTTGCGGCCGACCTCGTGGTCGTTCCACATCAGGACGATCACCGCCAGCAGGAAGGCGATCGTGACGATCTCGGTGACCGGGCTGCCGGGCAGGCGGAAGTGCGGCCGCTCGAGCAGACCCGCGCGTGCCCGGCGGACGAAGGCGAGGTGGCAGATCATGATGATCACCCAGGTGCTGATGATGCCGAGCGAGGCGACGTTCAGCACGATCTCGAAGGCCTTGCTCGGCACCAGGTAGTTCAGGCCGACGCCGAGGACGCAGACCGCGCAGGTGAGCAGGATGCCGCCGTAGGGCACCTGGCTGCGGCTCATCACTCCGGTGAACCTGGGCGCGGAGCCCGCCGTCGCCATGGAGCGCAGGATGCGGCCGGTGGAGTACAGGCCGGAGTTCAGGGAGGACATGGCGGCGGTGAGGACCACCAGGTTCATCACGTCGTCGGCCGCCGGGACGCCGATCTTCGACAGGACGGTGACGAAGGGGCTCTCGTCGCCCGAGTAGAGCGAGCTGGGCAGCAGCAGGACCAGCAGGACGACCGAGCCGACGTAGAACAGGGCGACCCGCCACATGATCGAGTTCACCGCACGCGGGACGATCTTCTCGGGCTCGGCGGTCTCGCCGGCGGCGACGCCGACCAGCTCCAGGGCGGCGTAGGAGAAGATCACGCCCTGCATGACGAGGACCACGGGCATCACTCCGTGCGGGAGGATGCCGCCGTGATCGGTGATCATGCCGACGCCCGGGGTCTGGCCGCCCACGTCGTGCTGGGTGGCCAGCAGGAAGATGCCGATCAGCATGAAGGCGACGAGGGTGGCGACCTTGATGATCGCGAACCAGAACTCCATCTCGCCGAAGATCTTCACGGAGATGAGGTTCACGGCCAGGACCACCGCGAGGGCGATCAGGGCGAGCACCCACTGGGGAATGCTCGTGAACATACTCCAGTAGTGCGTGTACAGGGCGATCGCGGTGATGTCGGCGATGCCGGTCGTCGACCAGTTCAGGAAGTACATCCAGCCGGCGACATAGGCGCCCTTCTCGCCGAGGAACTCGCGCGCGTACGACACGAAGGACCCGGAGGAGGGCCGGTAGAGCACCAGCTCGCCGAGGGCCCTGACGACGAAGAAGGCGAAGACGCCGGCGACGAGGTAGGCGATCGCGAGCGCCGGGCCCGCGTCGCGCAGGCGTCCGCCGGCGCCGAGGAAGAGGCCGGTGCCGATCGCGCCGCCGATGGCGATCATGTTGACGTGGCGGGCCTTGAGGTCCTTGCTGTAACCGGCGTCGCCCGCGTCCGCGGGGATGGTCCCGGTCGCCTGGGGGTGGGCGGCGACCTGTGCCGTCTCGACGGCGTCCTTGCTCACGGGTGGTACCAATCTCTGGTGCGCCCGGGCGGGGTACGCCCAGGTCGTCCGTACAGCGACAAGGCCCGCACCACCCTTCGCGGCACAGACCAAGACGGCACCTTCCCACGACGCCGCGTGGGCATGCGGTGGCTCATGTCACACCGGTTTCACAGCACTGGTGAGACAGCGATACTGCTGCACATGACGACGACCGACACCGAGGAGCCTGCCCTCACGATCGACGAGCTGGCCGCGCGGGCCGGCGTCACGGTGCGCACGGTCCGCTTCTACGGCACCAGGGGGCTGCTGCCGCCGCCGACGATCGGTCCGCGGCGGGTGGGGCACTACGGCGGGGAGCATCTGGCGCGGCTGGCGCTGATCGAGGAGTTGCAGCACCAGGGCATGACGCTGGCCGCGATCGAGCGGTATCTGGGGCAGCTTCCACCCGGCCTGAGCGCCCACGACCTGGCGCTGCACCGCGCGGTGGTGGCCTCCTGGGCGCCGGAGACGGTGGAGAGCCTCACGCGCGAGGAGCTGGGCCGGCGCGCGGGCCGGCCGCTGACGGACGACGAGGTGGACCGGCTCACGGCGATGGACGTCGTCGCGCGGGACGGCGCCGCCCCGGACGGTGCCGCCCCGGACAGTGACGCCTACCGGGTCGACGCCGGGCTGCTCCGGCTCGGCGTCGAACTGCTCGACGTGCCCTTCTCCCCCGAGACGGTCCTCGCCGCCCGTGCGGCCCTCCTCGAGCACTCCCGCGCCGCCGCGCGGGACCTGTCGCGGCTGCTGCGCGACGCGGTCGCCGAACGCGACGCGCGGGACGTGCGGTCCCTGTCGGCGCACATGCACCCGCTGGTGGTCCAGGCGCTGCTGACCACCTTCCAGCGGTCGCTGCGCGAGGAACTGCGGGAGTGGCTCGACGGGAGCGGCGAGGACTGAGGCGCTGCTCCGGTCCTTCCCGGAGGCGCTGCCTCAGCGGCCGTCAGCGGCCGTCAGCGGCCGTCAGCGGCCGTCGGTGAAGACCTCCCCGTTGTCCGCCTTCTCCACCAGCAGCGCGGGCGGGGTGAAGCGCTCGCCGTAGCGGTCGGCCAGCTCGCGCGCGCGGGCCACGAAGCCGGGCAGGCCGCCCTCGTAGCCGTTGATGTACTGCAGGACGCCGCCGGTCCAGCCGGGGAAGCCGATGCCGAAGATCGAGCCGATGTTGGCGTCGGCGACGGAGGTCAGTACGCCCTCCTCCAGGAGCTTCACCGTGTCGAGCGCCTCCGAGAAGAGCATGCGTTCCCGCATGTCCGCGAAGGGGATCTCGTACCCCGGCTGCGTGAAGTGGTCACGCAGGCCCTGCCAGAGCCCGGCGCGCCTGCCGTCGTCCCCGTAGTCGTAGAACCCGGCGCCGCCGCTGCGGCCGGGACGCTCGAACTCGTCGACCATGCGGTCGATGACGGCCTCGGCGGGGTGTGCGGTCCAAGTGCCGCCGGCCTCTTCCACGGCCCGCCTGGTCTCCTGGCGGATCTTCCGGGGCAGAGTGAGGGTCAGTTCGTCCATCAGGTTGAGGACCTTGGCCGGGTAGCCGGCCTGGGCCGCCGCCTGCTCGACGGACGCGGGCTCGATGCCCTCGCCGACCATCGCCACGCCCTCGTTGATGAAGTGGCCGATGACCCGGGAGGTGAAGAAGCCGCGTGAGTCGTTGACGACGATCGGTGTCTTCTTGATCTGCCGGACCAGGTCGAAGGCGCGCGCCAGCGCCTCGCCCCCCGTCTGCTCGCCCTTGATGATCTCGACGAGCGGCATCTTGTCGACGGGCGAGAAGAAGTGCAGCCCGATGAAGTCGCCCTGCCGCTCGACGCCCTCGGCCAGCGCGGTGATGGGCAGCGTGGAGGTGTTGGAGCACAGCAGGGCGTCTGGGGCGACGACGTGCTCGATCTCCTGGAACACCTTGTGCTTGAGGGAGGTGTCCTCGAAGACCGCCTCGATCACCGCGTCGCAGCCCGCGAGGTCGGCCGCTTCGGACGTCGGCGTGATGCGGGCCAGCAGCGCGTCGGCCTTCTCCTGGCTCGTACGGCCCTTGGCCACGGCCTTGGCGCACAGTTTCTCGGAGTACGCCTTGCCCTTGAGGGCCGACTCCAGGGACACGTCCTTGAGGACGACGTCGATGCCCGCGCGGGCGCACGAGTAGGCGATACCGGCGCCCATCATTCCGGCGCCGAGGACGGCGACCTTGGTGACCTTCCGGGACTCGAACCCCTGGGGGCGGTTGGCCCCGGAGTTGACCGCCTGGAGGTCGAAGAAGAACGCCTGGATCATGTTCTTCGAGGTCTGCCCGGCGGCCAGTTCGACGAAGTAGCGGGCCTCGATGACCTGGGCGGTCTCGAAGTCGACCTGGGAGCCCTCGACGGCGGCGGCCATGATGTTGCGCGGCGCCGGGTAGGGGGCGCCGTTGGTCTGCTTGCGCAGGTTGGCGGGGAAGGCGGGCAGGTTGGCCGCGAACTTCGGGTGGGCGGGGGTGCCGCCGGGGATGCGATGGCCGGGCCGGTCCCAGGGCTGGGCGGACTCCGGGTTGGCGTCGATGAACGCGCGGGCCTGGGCGAGCATGTCCTCGCGGCTGTCGGCGACCGCGTCGACGAGGCCGTTCTCCAGGGCGCGGCGCGGGTTGTACTGGGTGCCCTGGAGGAGCACCTTGAGCAGCGCGTCGGTGATGCCGAGCATCCGGACGCTGCGGACGACGCCGCCGCCTCCGGGGAGCAGGCCGAGGGTGACCTCGGGGCAGCCGATCTTGGAGCCGGGCCCGTCGAGGGCGACGCGGTGGTGGCAGGCGAGGGCGATCTCGTAGCCGCCGCCCAGGGCCGCGCCGTTCATGGCGGCGACGACGGGCTTGCCGAGGGTCTCGATGCGACGCAGGTCGCGCTTGATGGCCATGCCGCCGTCGAAGAGGTCCTGGGCGGTCTCGGGCGTGACGCGGATCAGGTCGCGCAGGTCGCCGCCGGCGAAGAAGGTCTTCTTGGCGGAGGTGACGATGACGCCGCGGATCGAGTCCTTCTCGGCCTCCAGGCGGTCGGTGATCACGGCGAGGGACTCGCGGAACGCCTGGTTCATGGTGTTCGCGGACTGGTCGGGGTCGTCGAGGACGAGGGTGACGACGCCGGTGTCGTCCTGTTCCCAGCGGATGGTGGTGGACTCGGTGGTCATGAGGGTGTGCTCCTGGTGATCCGTCGTGATCCGTCGTGATCCGTTGGGAGGGGTCAGATGCGCTCGACGATGGTGGCGATGCCCATGCCGCCGCCCACGCACAGGGTGGCGAGGCCGTAGCGCTTGTCCTGGCGCTCCAGTTCGTCCACGAGGGTGCCGAGGATCATCGCGCCGGTGGCGCCGAGGGGGTGGCCCAGCGCGATCGCGCCGCCGTTGACGTTGACCTTGTCCAGGGACAGGCCCATGTCCTTGACGAAGCGCAGGACGACCGCGGCGAACGCCTCGTTGATCTCGACCAGGTCGATGTCGTCGATGGTCAGCCCGGCCTTGGCGAGTGCCTTGCGGGTGGCCGGGGCGGGCCCGGTCAGCATGATGGTGGGTTCGGAGCCGGAGACGGCGGCGGAGACGATCCGCGCGCGCGGGCGCAGGCCGTAGCGGTCGCCGACCTCCTGGGAACCGATGGCTACCAGGGAGGCTCCGTCGACGATGCCGGAGGAGTTGCCCGCGTGGTGGACGTGGTCGATCTTCTCGACCCAGTGGTACTTCTGCAGCGCCACGGCGTCGAAACCGCCGAGTTCGCCGATGTCGGCGAAGGAGGGCTTGAGCTTCGCGAGGGAGTCGGCGGTGGTGCCGGGGCGCGGGTGCTCGTCGTGGTCGAGGACGGTGAGACCGGCGCGGTCCTTCACGGGGACGACGGAGCGCTCGAAGCGGCCGTCCTTCCAGGCGGTGGCCGCGCGCTCCTGGGAGAGGGCGGCGTACTCGTCGACGTCGCGGCGCGTGAAGCCCTCGATGGTGGCGATGAGGTCGGCGCCGATGCCCTGCGGCACGAAGTTGGTGGCGAGGTTGGTCATCGGGTCGTTGAACCAGGCGCCGCCGTCCGAGGCCATCGGCACCCGGGACATCGACTCCACGCCGCCCGCGAGGACCAGGTCCTCCCAGCCGGAGCGCACCTTGGCGGCGGCCATGTTGACGGCCTCCAGACCGGAGGCGCAGAAGCGGTTCTCCTGGACGCCGGCCACCGTGTCCGGCAGTCCGGCGGCGACGGCGGCGATGCGGGCGATGTCGGAGCCCTGGTCGCCCACCGGTCCGACGACGCCGAGCACGATGTCGTCGACGGCGGCCGGGTCCAGGTCGGGGAAGCGGGCGCGGATCTCGTGGACGAGGCCGACGACCAGGTCGACGGGCTTCGTGCCGTGCAGGGCGCCGTTCGCCTTGCCGCGTCCGCGCGGGGTGCGGATCGCGTCGTACACGTACGCTTCGGTGGTCACTGGCAGGCCTTTCACTGAGGGTTCGGTGCGGTGTTCGAGGCGGGGTCCGGGCCCCCGGACTCCGAGTCCGGGCGTCCGGGCAGGTCCCAGTCGCGGGCCACGGCCTCGGTGTCGGCGCCCGGCCGGGCGGGCCCGGTGCGTACGGCGGTGGGGGTCGCGGAGAAGCGGGGCGCGGGGGCGGGCTGGGTGATGCCGCCGTGGTCGGTGAAGGTGGCGCGGGCGGCGAGGTGCGGATGGTGCGGGGCCTCGCGCAGCGACAGCACGGGCGCCGTGCAGGCGTCGGAGCCCTCGAACACGGCCGTCCACTCGTCGCGGGTACGGGACTTGAAGCGCGCGGCGACGGCCTCGCGCAGTTCGGGCCAGCGGGCCATGTCGTCGCGGGCCGGTGCCAGGTCGGGGATGCCGAGGAGGCGCGTGAACTCGGCGTAGAACCGCGGCTCCAGGGCGCCGACCGCCATGTACCGGCCGTCGGCGGTCTCGTAGGTGCCGTAGAAGGGGCAGCCGCCGTCGAGGAGGTTGGCGCCGCGCCGGTCCTGCCAGCCGCCGGCGGCGAGCATGCCGTGGATCATCGAGGAGAGGTGGGCGGTGCCGTCGACGATGGCGGCGTCCACGACCTGCCCGGTGCCGCTCTCGCGCGCGTGGTGCAGCGCGGCGAGGACGCCGACGACCAGGTAGAGGGAGCCGCCCGCGTAGTCGCCGAGGAGGTTGGCGGGGACGGCCGGGGGTTCACCGGGGGCGCCGATCATGCCGAGGGTGCCGGTGAGGGCGATGTACCCGATGTCGTGCCCGGCGCGCTGGGCGAGCGGTCCTTCCTGGCCCCAGCCCGTCATCCGGCCGTAGACGAGGCGCGGGTTGCGGGCGTGGCAGTGCTCGGGGCCGACGCCGAGCCGTTCGGCGACGCCGGGGCGGTAGCCCTCGATCAGGACGTCGGCGCGTTCGGCGAGGTCGAGGACCCGGGCCGGGCCGTCGGGTGCCTTGAGGTCGACGATCACGGAGCGCTTGTTGCGGTTGGTGACGTCGTGGGCGGGGTCGATCCCGAGGCCGGGTCCGCCGGGCCGGTCGACGCGGACGACGTCGGCTCCCAGGTCGGCCAGGAGCATGGCGGCGAAGGGGCCGGGACCGATACCGGCCAGCTCGACCACGCGCACGCCGGCGAGCGGACCCGCGCCCGTCGTCCGCCTCCGCGTCGGCGTCTGCGTCGGCGTCCGCGTCGGCGTTTTCGCTTCCGACATTCAGCCCCATCTCCGTGACACAACCGATGTAACACCAGTGATGCCAATGATGCTAAGAACGTGTTCCACTGGGCACAAGACCCGGGCGAGCAAGCGCTTAGCCAATTGTGGCGCAGGCCTCTCTCGGGCCCGCGATCCTCACGCTAGCCTCAGCCACCGGCAACGGCGCGTGCTGCGGACCCAGGGGTTGCCGTCGAGTGACGAGCCGACCGAGAAAGGGATGTCATGAACAGGCTGAAGAGGGCCGACCGGCCGTACGACATCGTGCTCTTCGGGGCGACGGGGTTCGTCGGCCGGCTCACCGCGGAGTACCTCGCCGCGCACGCGCCCGGCGGACTGCGCTGGGCGATCGCGGGCCGCAGCGAGGAGAAGCTGCGGCGGCTGCGCGAACGACTGCCCGGCGCGGCGGACGTCGGCGTGCTGCTCGCCGACGTGTCCGATCCGGCCTCGCTGCGCGAACTCGCCGGGCACGCGCGCGTGGTGGCCACGACGGTCGGCCCCTACGTCCGGTACGGCGACGCGCTGGTCGCCGCCTGCGCGGAGGCCGGGACCGACTGTCTCGACCTCACCGGTGAGCCCGAGTTCGTGGACCTGACGTACGTCCGCCACGACGCACGCGCGCGGGAGACCGGCGCCCGGCTGGTGCACGCCTGCGGCTTCGACTCCGTCCCGCACGACCTGGGCGTGCACTTCACCGTGCGGCAACTGCCCGAGGGCGTGCCGCTGGCCGTGGACGGTTTCGTGACCGTCGGCGCCACCTTCTCGGGCGGTACGTTCGCCTCCGCGCTGGGTCAGTTCGCCCGCGGGCGGCAACTGCGGACCGCCGCGCTGGAACGGCGGCGGCACGAGCCCCGCCTGGTGGGGCGCCGCGTGGTGACGCCGACGGGGGCGCCGCGGTTCGCCGGGGAGGTCGGTGCCTGGGCACTGCCGCTGCCGACCATCGACGCGCAGATCGTGCGGCGCTCCGCGAAGGCCCTGGACCGCTACGGCCCCGACTTCCGCTACCGCCACTACGCGGCCGTACGGCGGCTGCCCGTCGCCGTGGGCGGGGTGGCGGCCGTGGGCGCGCTGGTGGCGGCGGCCCAGGTGCCGTCCGCGCGGCGCTGGCTGTCCGGCCGGCTCGAGCCGGGGGACGGACCGAGCGCCGAGCGGCGGGCGCAGAGCTGGTTCTCGGTCCGCTTCGTCGGCGAGGGCGGCGGCCGGAAGGTGTTCACCGAGGTCGCGGGCGGCGATCCCGGGTACGACGAGACGGCCAAGATGTTCGCAGAGGCGGCGCTCTGTCTCGCCCTCGACGCGCTGCCGCCGACGTCCGGGCAGGTCACGACGGCCGTGGCGATGGGCGACGCGCTGACCGAGCGGCTGCGGGCGGCGGGCATCGGCTTCCGGGTGGCCGCGACCCGCTGACGTGCGATGCCGGGTCGGGTCGGGTCGGGCGCGGTCCGGGTCAGGCCGGGCGCGCGGTCCGGGTCAGGCCGGGCGCGCGGTCCGGCCGGCAGGCCCTATCCCGACCACCCGACGATCGTGTAGATCATCCCGCCGATCCAGGCCACCCCCGCGCCCACCGCCAGCACCAGGCCCGCGAACACCGTCCGCTCGACGGGGCGGCCGGGCCGGGCGGAGTCCTTGGGTGCGCGGTGTGTCGTCATGCCCACAGCCTGCCGGTGGCGCGGGCGGCGGCACATCCGTACGGATACTCAGATCATCCGAGTGCCCCGCGCCGGAGTGGCCCGCGCCGCGATGTGAGACCCGGATTTGAGACTTGCGCGCCCCTCGGCCGGTGCCACCACGAGCGGCGCGCGGGAAAGTGCCAACAAGCACTTCAATGAAACCCTTGAAGGCATGAAGTTCCTTCTCGAAGTCACCATGGACGACGGCGCGCTCGCCGAGGACGCCACGGGCGAGTTGCAGCGGATCCTGCGGTACTGGGGCGGCAACCTGAAGCACTACGAAATGCGGCCCGGCGACGGTTCGGTGATCTACGACTCGGCGTACCAGGAGGTGGGCCGCTGGAGCGTCGAGGGTCAGGCCGAATAGGTGGTGGCCGCCCGCAGGGCCGCGCGGCACAGGGCGTCGGCCCTGCGGGTGGTCTCCGGCAGCCGGTAGGCGGGGGCCAGGGCCAGCGTGTGCGCGCAGGCGTTGTCGAGGCTCGCCCGGTGCCCGACGGAGACGAAGACCGGCTTGACGGCGTCGCGGGTACGGACCGCACGTCCGACCTCCTCGGCGCCGGCGAGCAGCGGGGACGTACTGCCGCGCGGGGCGCCCGGGTCGTCGTACGTGAAGGTGAACGGGTTCTTGGCCACACCGATCGTGGGCAGGCCGGTGAGGACGCCCAGATGGCTCGCGAGGCCGAAGCGGCGCGGATGGGCCAGGCCGTAGCCGTCGCACACGACCATGCCGGGCGCGCAGGGCAGCGCCTCGAGGGCAGCGAGGACGGTCGGTATCTCCCGGAAGGCGAGCAGACCGGGCACGTAGGGGAAGGAGATCCGCCCGACGGCCGTGGCCTCGGCGACGACGGCGAGGGTCGCGGCGTCCAGCACGACGGCCGCCGCGGCGACGATGTCGCGTTCGTCGTCGTAGGCGACGTCCACGCCGGTCACCCGGCCGGTGCCGGGCGGCGGGCCGGGCTCGTCGAGCACCACGCGGGCGCGCAGTTCGTCCTGGACGGCGCGGGCCGGCTCCTCGGTCGCGGGCCAGCCGTCGGGGATCTGCACGGTCACGGTCGTCATCGTGGCCGTAAGCCTACGGGAGCACGTGAGCCCGGGAGTAGGCTCGCGATCATGTTCGTACTGGAGCTGTCGTACACCGCCCCGCTCGAAGCCGTCGACGCCGTGCTGGCGGACCACGTGGTCTGGCTGGACGGGTGGTACGAGCAGGGTGTGTTCCTGGCGTCCGGGCGCAAGGAACCCCGCGACGGCGGCGTGATCGTCGCCGTCGCGGAGGACCGTGCGCGGATCGAGGAGATCACCGCGGGCGACCCGTTCGTCAGGGCCGGCGTGTGCGCGTACCGCGTCACCGAGTTCGTCGCCACGAAGACGGCACCGGCGCTGGAGCGGTACCGGGAGACGCTCGGCTGACGAGCGGCGCGGCTCACTTGCCGAGCGCCCGCCGCAGCTCGCCCTTGTTCATGCTCGAACGGCCGTGGACGTCACGTGTCCTGGCCTCCTGGTAGAGCTGGTCGTAGGTGGGCCCCTGGGGCCCCTGCCGCTTCCCGGACCGCTGTCCGCCGCGCTTGCTCGGCGGCATGTCCTGTGTGGACGTGCGGCTGGCGGTCTTCGACTCGCCCGACTGCGCGCGCTCCTTGTTCACCGTCCGGGCCGCGATCTCCTTGGCCCGGCCGGTGCGCTCGCCCCGGTCCTCGGCGCTGTCCTTGATGTGCTCGTACTGCCGCTCCCGTTTGGAGCTCGAACCGCGTGGCATGTCCGCTCACTTCCTCTCACGCTCCGCCGCTCTCACGCTCGGCGAACGGTTACCCACGTTACGGACGAACACCCCGCCCCGCGCGCGTCAGCGCTCCAGCCGGGCGACCCGGCCCTGCTCGCCCGCGGCCCAACATCCCAGGTCCGGGGTGCAGTCCACGGTGTCGTACGACCCGGTGTCGACCGTCCGCCAGGTGTGGCCGCCGTCCGTGGTGACGTCGGTGCCGGTGGGGCCGACCGCGAGGGCGGCGGTGCGGCTGTGCGGGAGCCAGGCGACGCCGGAGCGGTAGGCCGGCGGCGGCCGGTCCGCGGGGCGCCAGGTGCGGCCGGCGTCGGCGGTCCGGGCCGCCGCCCGCGGGGAGGCCTGGTCGGGGCGGAAGTCGCCGCCGACGGCGAGGCCGTGGGCGCGGTCGCGGAAGGCGAGGGCGAAGACACCGCGGGCCGGGTCGCCGGCCGGGATCGGGGCGTCGGTGGCCGTCCAGGTGCGCCCGCGGTCGGCGGAGTGCAGCACGCGCGCGCGTGCGGCCCCGCCGGTGGCCAGCCACACGTCCCTCGGCCCGGCGGAGACCAGGCACTGGCCACTGGCCGCGAACCCCGCCTCGCCGTCCTGCGCGGCCGGCATCCCCTCGGCGGGCAGCACGTTCCAGGAGCGGCCGCCGTCACTGGTCGACAGGATGCGGAACTTTCCGTCCACCGGGTCGCTCATGGCGAGGCCGTGACGGCGGTCGAAGAAGGTGAGGCAGTCGTAGAAGGCACGCGCGTCGGTGTTGCGGAAGGACTCGGTCCAGGTCGCCCCGCCGTCGTCGGTGCGGTAGACGCGGGACGCCTCGCCCTCGCCGATGGACAGGGCCACGGCCCGGCGGGCGTCGAAGGCCTCGACGTCCCGGAACTCCAGCTCGCCCGCGCCCGGCGGGGAGACGTCGCGCCACGTGTCGCCGCCGTCGGTGGTGCGCAGGACCGTGCCCTGCGTGCCGGCCACCCAGGCGGTGTGCCGGCTGACGGCCGCGAGCCCCCGGAAGCGGACGTCGGGCACTCCGGTGCCGGTGTCCTTCAGCTCCCAGTGCGGCCGCTCCCAACGCGGCCGCTGGTGCGCCTGCGCGGGGGTGGCCGCCGTCAGCGCCGCCAGCGCGGCCGCGCACACGGCGACCGCGAGCGCCGACCGTCCCTTGCCCCTGCCGCCGGTTCGGGCGGCCCGTGCCGTGCGTCGCTTACTTCCCAAGCGCCTCATGGCGGGCGAAGCTAGCCCACCGCCCGCGCCCCGTCCAGAGGACCGCGGCCTGCACGCGCGCGTGGCCACGAGCGCCACAAGTGCCTTACGGGGCACGCGAGGAGAGCCGTGCCACTCCTGTGCATGAACGCGGTGACAGAGGTCACTCGCTCGTCGTGTGCACGGATTGGCTGATTCCGGCGTCTCTTCCAGTGCCCGGCCCGCACGACCCCATGAGCCCGTCCAGCCGTCACGAGGGAGCAAGACGTTGCCCACCGTCATCGAGCAGCCCGTCGAGGCGCGTCTTGTCGCCGCCGCGCCGCGTATGCCGAACATTCCCGCGACCCTGCACTACGACCGCGCCGACCCGTTCGCCGTCCGCATGACCTTTCCCGCCCCCGCCACCCTCGAGGGCGTGGACGTCTGCTGGACCTTCTCCCGCGAGCTGCTCATCACCGGGATGCGGGAGCCGGACGGTCACGGCGACGTGCGGGTGCGCCCGTACGGGTACGACCGCACCGTCCTGGAGTTCCACGCGCCCGAGGGCACGGCCGTGATCCATGTGCGCTCGGGTGAGCTGCGCCGGTTCCTGCGGGCCGCCGGCGAGCTGGTGCCCGTGGGTCTCGAGCACCTCCAGCTCGACCTGGACCACGACCTGGCGGAGCTGATGCGCGGGAGCTGCTGACCTCGCTCAGCCGTCCGCCGACGCCGACGCCGCCGAGGCCTGTGCGGTCTCGGCGCTCACCGCGTCCCACACCTCGCCCACGATCTTCCGCATCCCGGGTGCCGCCGCCCCGCAGCGCCCGGTCAGCTCCGTGATCCGGTCCCGCCCGCGCGCCCCGCTCCCCGCGCCCGCCGGGACACCCAGTCCGGCCGCGGCCGCCAGCGCGGCCACGGCAGCGTCCCGCTCGGAGACCTCCCCGGCCGGCAGCGGCCCCTCCAGGACGCGCCGCGCGTCCTCGCGGAGCGCCCGCGCCACGGCGACCCGGGCGAGCGTGTGGTCCACGGACGGGAACACGCCGAGCACGCGCCTCTTCTCGGCACGCAGATACCCCTCGGCCACCAACTGCTCCCGGACGGCGTCGAAGGTGACCCTGGCGTGCAGCCGCACCCACGTGCGCCACCCGTGCGGCAGCGACTCGCGGACGAGTTCCAGCAGCCCGTCCAGAGCGGCGTCCCCGGTGCGGGAGTCCAGGTCGGCGGGGGTGGCGATGCCGTCGTCGTCGGTGAGCAGACCGTGCCGGGCCAGTTCGGTGAGGGCGCCGGCGCGCACCAGGTGGTGGACCCGGGCGGTGTCGGCGGCCCCGGACCGCGCGGGGTCCCAGGCCAGCAGGCAGAGCCGGGCCGGCAGTGAGAGCGGGCCGTCGGGCACGAGGCCTCCTCGGGGCCGTGGGACCGGGGCCGTATCCGTGCCAACGTCGGCGTCGGCGTCGTATCCGTGCCGGCGTCGGCGTTAATGCGTTGACAGGCCGTCCGGTCCTTTCTTAGGTTCTGTATCGCTTCTGTTGCCGCCGATTGGAGAAGGACGTTGCTCGTCTGAGGTCCTGAGACACCGCGTCACACGTATCTCACGTGTGTACGTCGCGTGCGACCTCGGCGTTCGAGCCTCCTTCCGCTTCCGACGTCGGCCGTCCGCTTCCGGTGTCTCGATACGCGTTTGCCCCTGACCGCATCGAGCAACCGCGGAGACCCCGTATGTCTACGTCCCTCACCTGTACGTCCCTCTCCTTCGCCTGGCCCGACGGCACCGCCGTCTTCGAAGGCCTCGACACCGCCTTCGCACCCGGCAGAACCGGGCTGGTCGGCGTCAACGGAGCGGGCAAGTCAACCCTGTTGAAGCTGATCGCCGGACAGCTCGCCCCGGCCGACGGCACCGTCCGCGTGGCCGGCGAGGTGGGTTACCTCCCGCAGAACGTCACGCTCGACACCGCGCTGCGCGTCGACGAGGCGCTCGGCATCGACGGCCGGCGGGCCGCGCTGCACGCCATCGAGGCGGGTGACGTGGCCGAGGAGCACTTCGAGACCGTCGGCGACGACTGGGACGTCGAGGAGCGCGCGCTGGCCACGCTCGGCGAACTGGGCCTCGGCCACGTCGGGCTCGACCGCACCGTGGGCGAGGTCTCGGGCGGCGAGTCGGTGCTGCTGCGCCTGGCCGCACTGCTGCTGCGCCGGCCCGACGTCCTGCTCCTGGACGAACCCACCAACAACCTCGACGTCTACGCGCGCAGGCGGCTGTACGCGGCCGTCGACTCCTGGCCGGGTGTGATGGTCGTGGTCAGCCACGACCGCGAGCTGCTGGAACTGGTCGACCAGATCGCCGACCTGCGTGCCGGCTCGATCACCTGGTACGGCGGCAACCTCTCGGCGTACGAGGAGGCGCTGGCCGTGGAGCAGGAGGCGGCCGAGCGGATGGTGCGGGTGGCCGAGGCGGATCTGCGCAAGCAGAAGCGCGAACTGGCCGACGCCCAGGTCGTCCTGGCCCGGCACAGGCGGTACGGGCAGAAGATGTACGACACCAAGCGCGAGCCCCGGGCGGTGATGAAGCTGCGCGCACGCACCGCCCAGGAATCCGCCGGCAAGTACCGCGTCATGCACGAGGAGAAGCTCTCCGAGGCGAAGGAGCGGCTCGACGAGGCGGTGGAGGCCGTGCGGGACGACGACGAGATCCGCGTCGACCTGCCGTACACGGCCGTGCCGCCGGGCCGGGCCGTGCTCACCCTGCGGAACCTGGAGCTGATGTACGGCGCCCGGGTGGAAGGCGGTCTCGATCTGCACGGTCCCGAACGGATCGCGCTGATCGGGCGCAACGGCGCGGGCAAGACCACGCTGCTGCGCACGGTCGCCGGGGAGCTGGAGCCGGTCGCGGGCGAGGCGACGGCGCACGTCCCGCTGCGGTTCCTGCCGCAGCGCCTCGACGTCCTCGACGAGGAGCTGAGCGTCGCGGAGAACGTGGCCCGGTTCGCGCCGGGCGCCACCAACAACCGGGTCCGGGCGCGGCTGGCGCGCTTCCTGTTCCGGGGTGCCCGTGCCGACCGGCAGGCGGCGACGCTGTCCGGCGGCGAACGTTTCCGGGCGGCGCTGGCCGCGCTGATGCTGGCCGAGCCCGCACCGCAGCTCCTGATGCTGGACGAGCCGACGAACAACCTGGACATGGCGAGCGTGCGGCAGCTCACCACGGCGCTGGAGTCGTACGAGGGGGCGCTGATCGTGGCCAGCCACGACATGCCGTTCCTGGAGTCGCTCGGCGTCACGCGATGGCTGCTGTTCGAGGAGGGAGAACTGCGCGAAACCACGCCGGAAGCTGTCGGACATCCCGCCTAGCGTCCGGCACGGCGGAGCGTCTCAGGAGGGCCACGAGGGGCTGGCGGGGCTTCCGTCCGCACAGGTCCGCGCTGCATGATGACGAACCGGCGCCACGTCACGCGGCGCCGGTTCACCGCCCCCCGATACGCGCCGATACGCACCGATCCGCGCCGATCCGAAAGGCCCCGCGTGCCCAGCAAGAAGGCCCTCGTCCGCCGCCCCAGTCCCCGGCTCGCCGAAGGGCTGGTGACGCACATCGAACGGGAGAAGGTCGATCACGACCTGGCGGTCGAGCAGTGGGACGCGTACGTCGAGGCTCTGGGGGCGCACGGCTGGGAGACGCTGGAGGTGGACCCGGCCGACGACTGCCCGGACTCGGTCTTCGTCGAGGACACGGTCGTCGTGTTCCGGAACGTCGCGCTGATCACGCGGCCCGGAGCCGAGTCGCGGCGCGCGGAGACGGCCGGCGTCGAGGAGGCGGTGGCCCGGCTCGGCTGCTCGGTCAACTGGGTCTGGGAGCCGGGCACCCTGGACGGCGGCGACGTCCTGAAGATCGGCGACACGATCTACGTGGGACGCGGCGGGCGCACCAACGCGGCCGGCGTCCAGCAGCTACGTGCGGCGTTCGAGCCGCTGGGCGCCCGGGTCGTCCCGGTGCCGGTGAGCAAGGTGCTGCATCTGAAGTCGGCGGTCACCGCGCTGCCGGACGGAACGGTCGTCGGGCACATCCCGATGACGGACGTGCCGTCGCTGTTCCCCCGCTTCCTGCCGGTGCCGGAGGAGTCGGGGGCGCACGTGGTGCTGCTCGGCGGCGACAAGCTGCTGATGGCGGCCAGCGCGCCGAAGACGGCGGAACTGCTCGCCGACCTCAGCCACGATCCGGTGGTCGTCGACATCGGCGAGTTCGAGAAGCTCGAGGGCTGTGTGACGTGCCTCTCGGTCCGGCTGCGCGAGCTGTACGCCTGAACTTTCACCCCGCCAAACGGTGGCTGATCAGCAACCTTTACAGTGCGCTTAACCTACGGTCTCGTAACCTACGGTTTCGTAGCCTACGATCCCGTAGGTTCCCGGCACCGCTCGCCGGGCCGCTCCCCGCTGTCGCACGTCCCCATGGAGTTCTTCGTGACGATCGTCTCCCCGCACCTCGGTAGTTCCGCAGAATGGACCGACGCCCGGCTGCTGTACGCGCTGGAGGAGGTGGTCGAGCAGGAACTCAACCGGCATCTGAAGGTCGCCAAGGACTGGATGCCCCACGAGTACGTGCCGTGGACCGACGGCCGGAACTTCCCGGGGATCTTCGAGGACGGCGAGGCCTGGGAGAAGGGCCAGTCCAAGGTCACGGACATCGGCCGCATCGCCCTCGTGGTGAACCTGCTGACGGAGGACAACCTCCCCAGCTACCACCACGAGATCGCCAGCCTCTTCGGCCGCGACGGAGCCTGGGGCACCTGGGTGCACCGCTGGACCGCCGAAGAGGGCCGGCACGGCATCGTGATGCGCGACTACCTGCTCACCTCGCGCGCGGTCGACCCGGACCAGCTCGAGCAGTTCCGCATGGCCCACATGAGCGAGGGCTTCGAGTCGGACAACCGGCACTCGATGCTGCACTCGGTGGCCTACGTGGCCTTCCAGGAGCTGGCCACCCGCATCTCGCACCGCAACACGGGCCACCAGTCCGGAGACCCGGTCTGCGACCGCATGCTGGCCCGCATCGCGACCGACGAGAACCTGCACATGGTCTTCTACCGGAACCTCCTCAAGGCGGCCTTCGACCTGGCGCCCGACCTGACGATGCAGGCGGTCCGGGACGTGGTCGTGAACTTCCGGATGCCCGGTCACGGCATGCCCGGCTTCGAGCGGGCCGCCGCGCAGATGGCGATCGGCGAGGTCTACAACCTGCGCATCCACCACGACGACGTGATCCAGCCCGTGCTGCGCTTCCTGAAGATCATGGACATCGACGGCCTCGGTCCCGACGGGCAGGCGGCCCAGGAGGAGCTGGGCCTCTACATGGGCGGGCTCGACGCCGAGGCCGCGAAGTTCGACGAGAAGCTGGCGGCGCGCAAGGCCCGGATGGCGGCCCGCGCGGCGGGCTGACCGCACCCTCCTCCGCAGTCGTCACTCGTAGACCGTCGTCTCCTCCAGTGCCGCGTCGCGCACGTCGGGGACCGGATGGCGGCGCAGGGTGCGCAGCAGTTCGCGCCAGGGCGCGGGCCAGTCCTCCCGGTCGCCGAGCGCGCCGGTGACGGCGACGGCCATGAGTCCCTGGGCATGGCCGCCGTGCGCGGCCAGCGCCCTGGCCTCGGCGAGCAGCACCGCCGCGTCGCCCGGCAGCTCCCGGGTCTGCAGGCGCCCGCCGACCTCGTCGGCGATCCGCGCGGCGAGTGCCGGGCGGTCGGCTCCTGCCAGGGCGGTGACCCGGTCCAGGCGCGGTGGCAGGGCGGCCAGGTCGACGTGGTTCGCCGCGAGCCCGGCGGCCTGCGCCACGTGGGCGTCGTACCCGGAGAGCAGCTCGGCGGCGGCGAGGGCGGCCGGGCGGACCGCCGCCTCGGAGCGGAAGCCGCCCGACCCGAGTCCGGCGATGAGGTACTCGACGCGCTGACGGGCCGGCCGGTCCCGCCGCTCCCCCGCGTCGCTGTCCCCGTCGGCCTCCGTCCCGGCGAGCGCGCGCAGGGCGTCCAGCAGCCCGGCCAGGCCATCCGGCGCGCTCGACGCCGCGCTGATCAGGGCGTTGGCCGCCGCGTGCCAGGTCGCCCGGTTCGTGAGGTCCGTGACGGCTCGGGTCAGCACCCCGGCCCCCTCGGCCGACCAGGGGATCCAGTGGGCCAGGGCGTGGAAGGCGAGGAGAGCGGTGGCGGGGTCGTCGGTGACGGCGACGTCGCGCACCAGGCGGGCGTACCGGCCGCGGTGGGCCTCGGGCAGGTTCTGCGGCGCCGCCCGCAGCAGGGCCGCCCGCAGGACCGGCACGCCGTTCGCCGCGTCGTGCAGCAGTTCCCAGGTCTCCTCCCGCGCGAGCAGCCCGTGGGCGAAGGCGACACAGGCGGCGCGTACGTCCGGATGGGTCCCCGGGCGGGCGTAGACCTCGGTGATCAGGGCCGCGGCATCCGGCACGGGGAGGCGGACCGCCGCCAGCCGGACCGCTTCCTTACGGCTGGTCACCTTGGCGTCCTGGGCCCGCAGTACCTCCCGCAGCCGCCCGGCGAGGCTCGACGGGCGCGCCCGCCGGGACGCCTGGGTGACCGCGTACACGGCGACGCGGGCCCGGTCGCCGCCGGCATGGGCCAGCAGCTCGGACAGCGTCTCGGCGGCCCGGTCGGTGCGGGCCAGGGCGGCGAGCGCGGCCTCGGCGAGGACGACGTCCGCCGATCCGGTCCAGCGGCGCAGGAGGTCGGCGCCGCCGTCGGGCACGGCGGCGGCCCGCGTGAGGGCGCCGGCCCGCGCGTACAGAGGCAGCCCGGCGTCGGCGGCCAGGGCGGCGCACTGGCGGAGCAGCGCGGCCTGCTGCCGCGGCACCCACCGGGCCACCTCGTGCGCGGCCACCGGCATGGACCAGGAGGTGCCCTTGGTCAGGAAGCGGCCGTACGGCGGCGTCTCGGCGAGCAGCGGGTCGAGCAGGTCGGTGCGGCGCCGGACGACCACCGCGCGCACCGGCGGCAGCGCGGCCGCCGACGGTTCGTGGGCGAGGACGCGGGCGGCGCGTTCGTCGCGGGTGGCGGACGGTTCGAGCCACAGGGCGACCGCGGTGCGCGCGGTCGTGTCGTTGCCGTACCGGACGGCCTGCCAGAGCAGGTCCTGGAGTTCCGGCATCCCGGCGGCGCGGGGGCCCACCGCGCGGGCGAGCGCGAAGACGAGGCCGTAGTCGGCCTTCTCGGCGCCCGCCTCGATCCACGGGCGCAGCGCCTCGTACACCTGGTGCTCCTGGCCGCGCCGCAGGGTGCGGTCGAGGCGGCCGAGGTCGGCGCCGCCCGTGGTGCCGGATATCCGGACGAGGGTGCGCAGCGCCCAGTTCACCAGCGTGCGCGTGCCGCCCGCCGCGTGCTCGCGCAGCACGGCGAGGGCGAGTTCGCCGAGCAGCCGGCGGGCCTCGGGCGAGGAGTCGCGGGCCTCGACGGCGTCGGTGGCGAGGCGGTCCAGGTGCTCGGCGGCGTCCTCGGTGAACAGGTCGGCCCGGACGGTGCGTGCCGCCCGCAGCGCGGCGGATCGCACCGGGTCCTGTTCGTTGCGCAGCCGCGCCATGTCCTCCAGTACGGCGGTGACGGCGGCCGGGTCGCCGGAGCGTGCGGCGTTGCGGATCAGCAGGGTCCAGGCGCCGGCGCGGTCGTCGGCGTCCGGGCGCCGGGTGGCGGCCAGCAGCCGGTCGTGGACCTCGGCCACCGGGAGGAAGGACTCGGCGGTCAGGACCGCGTGCTCTCCCGCACCGGCCTCACGCGCGCGGGCGGCGGCCTCCCGGGCCTCACGCGCGGCGTGGCGCCGCGGCAGCACCTCCAGCAGCGGCTCGTCGACGCCGACCGTGCCGCCGGGCCCCCGCCCCTCGCGCACGGCCGTCCACAGGGTGTGGCGCCGGGCGGGCGGGAGCGCCTTCAGCAGCTTCGGGAGGTCGCCGTAGGGCAGCAGGACGCGGGCGTAGGCGACGAGTTCGGGCGAGTCGGTGCGGGTCAGCCGGTGCAGCACGGTGCGGCCCAGCCGGTGGACGCCGACGACGGGGGCCCAGGCGGGCGTGGGCAGCAGGCGCAGCACGCGCCGCGGGTCGGCGGCGGCGAACGCCGGGAGGTGACCGCGCAGTTCGTACGGCAGGCGGCTCGGCCCCCGCTCCGCCAGCATCGCCAGCACCCGCGCGGGCTCGGCGGGCGCGAGCGTGGCCACCGCGGGCGCGTACCGGCCCCACCAGATGTCGCGCAGCGCCTCGGGCCGCGCGGCCAGCTCGGCCTCCAGCACGGCGGACAGCGCCGCGCGGTGCCGCTTCGCCAGCGGGTTCCAGGCCCGGACGGCGTACAGCAGGTCGGGCAGCAGCCGGGCGACCGTCGGCGCGGTGCAGCCCGGCAGCAGCCGGGTCGCCTCGGTGTCGCCCCAGTCGCGGCGCACCCCGTCGACCAGCCGGTCGGCGAGGGCGGTGCGCCCACCGGCCACGACGGCGCGCAGCAGGCCCCGGCGGACCGCCTCGGGGGCGTCGGCGAGCCCCGCCTCGAAGGCCGCGTCCGGCACACCCAGGCTGTCGGCGACCCGCAGGGCGTGACCGCGCACGTACGGGTCGGGGTCGGCGATCCGGTCCGCGATCCACTCGGTGTCGCCCGCGGCGGAGGCGGCGACGACGGCGAGCCGGCGTCCGTGGGCGCCGTGCCGTTCGAGCTCGGCGAGCACGGGCCGCGGGTCGGCCGACTCCCGCACCCGCGCCACGAGTTCGCGCATGCGCCGCGGGTGGGCGAGCGGATCGAGGGCGTGCAGCAGGCTCTCGGCCTCGTGCTGTGCGGCGGTTCGGGACATGCGGGGATTGTGCCTGCCGGGGCGGGCGCGGCACAGCGAATTACGGCTGCGGGCGGGCGCCGTTACCGGAAGGCCGTGCTCAGGGCGTGGTGCGCCGCAGGGCCAGCCGCTCCTTCTCCGACAGCCCGCCCCAGACTCCGAATCGCTCGTCGTTGCTCAGCGCGAACTCCAGGCAGATCGAGCGGATCGGGCACAGGGCGCAGATCCGCTTGGCGTCCCGCACGGAGCTGCCGGGCTCGGGGAAGAAGAAGTCTCCCCCGGTCTGTGCGCACAACGCCTCTTCCTGCCAGCTGAGGTCGGGCGTCTCGGTCATCTCGATGTACATGGACAGGAGCGTGCCCGGAGGCGAAAAACATTCGATCAACGCGCGATCAACGCCGCGCGTCCGGCACCCGCAGCCGATCAGATGGTCCTACGCCGCGCACGGCGGCGCACGGCGGCGCGCGGAAGCGGTTGTCAGTGGTCGGTGGAAGACTCGGCAGTGCAGGCAACGGGACACTTCCGAGGAGGGCGATCATGCTCACCACCCGTTTCGTCACCGGCGCTCCGAACTGGCTCGACGTCGGTACCTCCGACCTCGACGGCGCCACGTCCTTCTACGGCGGACTCTTCGGCTGGCGGTTCCGGTCGGCGGGGCCGGAGGCCGGCGGCTACGGCTTCTTCGAACTGGACGGCCGGATCGTGGCCGGAGGCATGCGCACCACGGAGGATCAGGGCCCGCCGTCCTGGACCGTGTACTTCCAGGCCCCGGACGCGGGGGCGGCCGCGAGCGCCTCCGAGCAGGCCCGCGGCGGGGTCCTCGTGCGGCCGATGGACGTCATGGACCAGGGCACCATGGCGATCCTCGCCGACCGAGCCGGGGTGCCGTTCGGCATCTGGCAGCCGGGGCAGCGCGCCGGCCTGGACGTGGTCGGCGAGACCGGCGCGCTGTGCTGGGTCGAGCTGCACACGGCGGACATCGCGGCCGCCGCCGCGTACTACCGGTCGGTGCTGGGCCTGGAGACCTCCGCCGTCTCCTTCCCCGGCGGCTCCTACACCTGCGTCAATCCGGCCGGCGAGGGCGAGGACGCCATGTTCGGCGGTGTCGTCCCGCTCGCCGAGGACCCGGCGGACACGGACGCCGGATGGCTGCCGTACTTCGCGGTCACCGACACGGACGCCGTGGCCGTCCGGACCACGGAGCTGGGCGGCACGGTGCGGATGCCCGCGACCACCATCGAGGGCGTCGGCCGCATCGCCTACCTCACCGACCCGTACAGCGCCCGGTTCGCCGTACTCACGCCGATGCCGCGGCAGGCGTAGGAGGCGGGGCGCAGGAGACGGGGTGCAGGCCTCGGGGCGTTGGAGGCGGCGCCCGGCGCGCCCGTGCTCACGCCGTGGCGCGGTGGACCAGGGTGGTCGGCAGGATCACGCCGGACGCGGTACTTGCCGGGGCCCTGGAGTCCTCGGAGGACTCGGAGGTGCCGGAGGTATCCGGAGTCCCGGAGGTGCCGGAAGTGCCGGAGGCCTCGGAGGTATCCGGAGACCCAGAGGTGCCAGAGGTGCCGGAGGTGCCAGAGGTGCCGGAGGTGCCGAGACCGTCCCCGTCCCCCCGGTCGTCGGTGGCCGTTCCGCGGTCCAGGCCGCGCAGCAGCAGGCGGGCCATCAGCCGGCCCATCCCCTCGATGTCCTGACGGACGGTGGTCAGCGGCGGGTCGGTCTGTTCGGCGACGGGCAGCATGTCGTCGAAGCCCACCACGGCCACGTCGTCCGGCACCCGCCGCCCGCGCTCGCGCAGCACCCGCAGCGCGCCGGCCGCGGTGAGGTCGTTGGCCGCGAACACGGCGTCCAGGTCGGGGCAGCGGTCGAGCAGTTCCCGCATCGCCCGCTCCCCTCCGCCCGAGGTGAAGTCCCCCCGCGCGATCAGCCCGGGGTCGACGCCGGCCCGGACGTCGCGAAAGCCCTCGAGCCGGTCGGCGGCGGAGGTCTGGTCGAGCGGGCCGGTGATGTGCGCGACGCGGGTGCGGCCCAGCCCGGCCAGATGGCGGACGGCGGCGCGGGCGCCGCCGCGGTTGTCGCTGTCGACGTAGACCACGTCGTCCCGGCCGTCCTCCCAGTCGGGCCAGTCGGGGCGCCCGCCGAACACGGTCGGCACCCCGGCGCTGCGCACCAGCCCGGGCAGCGGGTCGTGCAGGTGCAGGGAGAAGACGAGGGCGCCGTCGACGTGGCCGCCGGCCAGGTAGCGGCCGACGCGCGCGTGGTCCTCGCGGCCCTCGGTGAGCAGCAGGACGAGCTGGCTGTCGTGGGCCGTCAGTTCCTTGCTGATGCCGCGCAGTTGCTGGGCGAAGTAGGGGTCGGCGAAGATCCGCGTCTCAGGTTCGGCGGCGACGACGGCGACGGCGTCGTGGCGCCTGGTCACCAGGGAGCGGGCGGCCTGGTTGGGCACGTAGCCGAGTTCCTCCACCGCGCGCCTGACCCGTTCGGCCAGCGCGTCCCGCACCCCGTGCGCCCCGTTGACCACGCGGGACACGGTGGCCCGTGAGACCCCGGCGCGCTCGGCCACGGCCTCGAGCGTGGGACGCGGCGCGGTCACGGGCACTCCTCCTCGGCGGCTGCCGCTCAGAATAGCGGCAGGCCGTCGGGCCGCAGGGAGTGCTCCGCCGGCTCAGTGGTGGTGCGCGGATTCCTCGCCGGCCGGCTCCCCGCTCGCCTCGTCCGTCGCGCCGTGCTCGTGCGGCTCGTACCCGGGGATCGTGCCGTCCGGCTTCTTCACCAGGAACAGCCCCACCATCCCCATGTCGGAGTGGCTCTGGACGTGGCAGTGGTACATCCACGCCCCGGCGCCCACCCCCTCCCCCGCGATGATCTGGAAGCCGAAGGAGTCCGCCGGGCCGGTGATCTTGTTGTCGATGACCTGGCTCGGGTCGTCGGGGCCGGTGAGCATGCCGGTGCGGTTGTCCGCCCAGCGGTGACCGTGCATGTGGAAGGTGTGGTAGTACTCGCCGTGCGTGATCATGACGATCTCGACGCGGTCGCCCACGGTGGCTTCGAAGTCGGGGCCGGTGAAGGGCTTGTGGTTGTTGATGGTCATGTCGTTGAAGACGATCGTGTGGGTGGCGTCGGGCAGCACGTCGCCCTTGCGGCGCACGATCACCGGTCCGTACAGGCCCTTGTTGATGCCGATGGTGCCGTGCGGGGTGCCGACGACGTGGTCGTGGTAGTGCCAGTAGCCCGCGCTGCCCGGCCGCCAGGTGCCGTCGTCGCGTCGGCCGGGCTTGTGGGTGCGCCAGGTGTAGGTGCGGGTGCCGCCGGGCTCGACGTCGCTCTTGTTCATCGCCGTGCCGTCGCTGGAGATCTCGTAGTCCAGGCCGTGGACGTGCAGACTCGCCCGTACGTCCATCGTGTTCGTGAACTCGATGTGCAGCGTGTCGCCCTCGTTCAGCTCGATCAGCGGGCCCGGGACGGACGCCTTGCCCTTCTCGAAGCCGTAGCCCATCTGGCCGTCGGCCAGCTTCTCGGCGTACATCTTGAGGTGTCTCACCTCGCCCCCGGCCGGCGCCGTCTTCGCGGTGCCCCCCTTGGCCGCGGCGGCCGCGCCCGCGGTCTCCGGGGCGATGGACAACGATGTCGCCACGGCCGCGCCGCCCAGCAGCACGCGTCGGTTGAAGCCTCGCCTGTCCATGCCGAACTCCCCACGCCGATACGGAATGTGTGCAGACTCAGGGCCTGATTGGCTGTGATGAACCTGTGGGACCGTACCGGTTGCCGCCGCGTTTATCCACACTCAGGACAAAGTTCGTTCGATCCCGGTCATACCTATTGGCGAACCGCGCAAAGAGGTCTAGCTTCCTTGGCGCTGCTGCTGTGACCGAGGAGGTGCCCATGCCTTTAAGAGGGTTGAGCGCGAGAAGAAGAGGCTGGGCGGCGTGCGCCACCGCCGCTTTCGTCGCCGCGGGACTGCTGGCTGGCCCGAGTGCCAGCGCGCGTCCGGCGCCGGATCCATCCCTGACAACGATGTCGATCAAGTCGCCACCGGGCGGCTCCAACGTACGTGTGCTGATCTTCTACGGTTCCGCCGCGGCCGGGGACGAGTCACCGGTGGTCAACGCCGGGATCGCGGCCATCGAGCGGATCGGTCTGTCCGGCCCGGCCAAGGAGCGCTTCAAGGTCCAGGCCACGGACAACGCCGACGTCTTCACCAACGAGAAGAGGCTCGGCCGCTTCAACGCGATCGTGTTCCTCACCGGCGGCGGTGACGTCCTCGCCCCGGCCCAGGAGGCGGGTCTCGAGGCGTACATGGAGGCCGGCGGCGGGTTCGTCGGCGTCCACGACGCGGCCCGCGCGGAGCCGTACTCGGACTGGTTCACCGGTCTGGTCGGCGCCCGTCCCGCCGCCGACAGTCCGACCAAGGTCCAGCGGGCCACGGTCGAGGTGGGTGACCGGCGGCATCCGGCCACCAAGGACCTGCCGATGGAGTGGAAGCGGCCCGACGAGTGGCTGAACTGGCAGCAGAACCCGTCCGGTGACGTGCACACCGTGGCCCGGGTGCGCGAGTCGACGTACGACCCCGGCGCGAGCGCCAACGGCTGGGACCACCCGGTGAGCTGGTGCCGGGACTACGACGGCGGCCGGTCCTTCTACACCGGCATGGGCGGCACGGTCTCGTCGTACGACGAGGCCGACTTCCGCACCCATCTGCGCGGCGCCCTGCTGTGGACGACGCGGCTGTCGCAGGCCGACTGCAAGGCGACCATCACCGACAACTACAAGGCCGAGCGGCTCACCGAGCCCAACCAGCCCGGCCAGAACGACCAGATCGGCGAACCGCACGGCCTGGTCGCCGCCCCCGACGGCCGCATCCTCTACATCGGTCGCGGCGGCGCGGACTCCTCCCAGCCCGTGGTGACCGACTGGGACGACCCGGACGTCGGCAAGGGCAAGGGCCAGATCCACGTCTGGGACCCGAAGACCGACAAGGTCACCCTCGCCGGTGCGCTGACCGTCTTCGGCAACAAGGGCGGCGGCGACGAGCTGACCAAGGTCGAGGAGGGCCTGCTCGGCATCGAGCTGGACCCGGAGTTCGAGGAGAACGGGTGGGTGTATCTGCACTACACCCCGCACTCCGAGATCAACCGCGAGACCCACATGGCCGAGCGGCGCGTCTCCCGCTTCACCCTCGACCTGGCGACCAACAAGCTGGACCTCGGCAGCGAGAAGGTGCTACTGAAGTGGCCGGTGCAGATCCACAGTTGCTGCCACGCGGGCGGCGGGATGGCCTGGGACTCCAAGGGGAACCTGTACATCGCCACCGGTGACAACAACTCCAGTGGATTCAGCGGCGGTTACTCGGGCAACAACCCGGAGCCCAACTTCAAGGGCGTGTCCTTCGCCGACGCGCGCCGCACCGCGGGCAACACCAACAACCTCAACGGCAAGATCCTGCGCATCCACCCGGAGCCGGACGGGACGTACACGCTCCCCGAGGGCAATCTCTTCACCGGCAAGGAGACCGCCGAGGGCGGTGGCAAGACGCGCGGCGAGATCTATGTGATGGGCGTCCGCAACCCGGCGCGCATCTCCGTCGACAAGAAGACCGACATCCTCTACGCGGGCTGGGTCGGCCCGGACGCCGGTGCTCCGTCGCCGACGTGGGGTCCGGCCAAGTACGACACGTTCGCCGCCATCACCAAGGCGAGCAACCGGGGTTGGCCGTACTGCATGGGCAACAAGCAGCCGTACCGGGACCGGAACCTGCCGGACCCGTCGAAGCCGCTGGGCTGGTACGACTGCGACCACCCGAAGAACGAGTCGCCGAACAACGACGGCCTGGTCAACCTGCCGCCGGTGACCGGCAACAACATCTGGTACTCGCCGCAGGGCGGCGGCCCCGACTACCCGCGCGACGAGAACGGCATCCCGTCGTACGAGGAGGACGAGGCCACCTACCGGCTGCCCTGGCTCAAGGGCGGCGGCCAGGCCGCGATGAACGGCCCGGTCTACCGCTACGACGCCGACAGCACCAGCGATACCAAGTGGCCCGCGTACTGGGACGGCAAGTGGTTCGTCGGTGACTTCTACGACTCCGACCAGCCGCGCAACGCGGTGCTGATGGACCCGAAGACACTGGGTGACGGCGGTCTGCCGGTGCACTCGGAGTCGCTGAAGAAGATCGTGCCGGTCGGCAACGACGGCATCAAGAACCTGATGGGCTGGAAGTTCGGCCCGGACGGCGCGCTGTACGTCCTCGACTACGGCCGCGGCTTCTTCACCTCGGACTCCAAGTCGGCCCTGTGGCGTGTCACTTATGAGGGCGGTGGGCCGACGCCGGCCGCCGGACAGCTCGCGAGGGGGACCGAGTGATACGCCAACGAAGAATGTGGGCCGCGCTGCTGGCCGGCCTGCTGATGATGCTCGGTCTGCAGGCGACCTCCGCCTCCGGGCAGCCCGCCGCGGCACCCACCGCGGCGGCGGCCGACCAGGTCCTCACCTGGACCGCGGGCAACGACATCACCCACTACACGTCCGCGCCCGAGACGGCGGTGGCCGGTCCGGCCACGATCGTCTTCGAGAACAGTGAGGCCACCGGCAACACCACCGGCATGCCGCACACGCTGACGTTCATGACCAGCGATCCCGAGTACAACCAGGACGTCCAGCTCAACATCCTGGCCAACCCGAACGACGCCGAGGGCGGCAAGCACACGGCCGAGGTCACCCTCACCCCCGGCACGTACATGTACCACTGCACGATCCCGGGCCACGGCCAGATGACGGGCGTGCTCGTGGTGACCGAGGGCGGCGGTGGCGAGGACACCACCGCGCCCGCGACCTCGGCCGAGGTGGGCGGCACGCAGAACGCCGACGGCGCCTACGTCGGCAGCGCGACCGTGACGCTCGCCGCCACCGACGAGGGCGGTTCCGGCGTCGAGCGGATCGAGTACGCGCTCGGTGCCGACGGCGCCTGGCAGCCGTACACCACGCCGGTCGTCGTCGACCAGGTCGGCGAACACACGGTGCGCTACCGGGCGTTCGACAAGGCGGGCAACGCCGCCGAGGAGAAGAGCGTCGCGTTCGCCGTGGCCGCCCCGGACACCGACGACACGACGGCGCCGGAGACCTCGGCGACGGTCAGCGGCGAGAAGAACGCGGACGGCGCGTACATCGACATGGCGACGGTGACCGTCACCGCCTCCGACACCGGTTCCGGCGTCAACACCATCGAGTACGCGGTCGGCGACGGCGCCTGGACGGCGTACACGGCGCCGGTCATGGTGCACGAGGTCGGCGAGCACACCGTGCGCTACCGGGCCACCGACAAGGCGGGCAACGTCGCGGCGGAGAAGAGCGTCGACTTCACCGTGGCCGCCGCTCCCCCGCAGGACACCACCCCGCCGGTGACCGGCGCGACCGTGGACGGCACCAAGAACTCCGACGGCGCCTACGTCGGCAGTGCGAAGGTGACCGTGAACGCCACGGACGAGGGCGGTTCCGGCGTCGCCGGTACGGAGTACTCGCTGGACGCCGGGCCCTACCTGGCGTACACCGACCCGGTGGTCGTGGACCGCGTGGGCCGGCACACCGTGGCGTACCGGGCGAGCGACAAGGCGGGCAACACCTCCGAGTCGCTGACCGTGAGCTTCTCGGTGGTGGCCGGCGAGGTTCCCGCGCCGCCCTGCCCGGAGTACGACGAGCGCCTCACGGTGATCGTCGGCACGGTCGACTCGGGGGTGCCGAACCGGGTCACCAACAACCGGTGCCGGATCAACGAGATGATCGAGGACGAGAAGGAGTGGACGTCCCAGGCGCTCTTCCTCAAGCACGTCCGTGAGGTCGGGCAGGCGCTCCTGGACGAGGGGGTCATCGACCGGCGGGAGTACCGGGCGATCAACAAGGCCGCCCGTCAGTCGAAGATCGGCAAGCCCGGCCAGACCGAGGGCTACCGCACGATCCTCGACGGCAGCCAGGAGTCCTTCGCCAAGTGGGAGCAGGTGGGCGGCGGTTCGTTCGGGCTGAACCCGGACGGGTCGATCACGTCCAGCACCAGCACGCCCGGCATGGGCATGCTGTGGTTCCCCGAGCGCAAGTACGGCGACTTCTCGCTGAAGCTCCAGTGGCGGGACGACGCGGCGGGCACCGCGAACACCAACGGCGGCGTCTTCGTGCGCTTCCCGCAGGTGCACGACCACCCGGAGGAGTCGCGTCCGGAGTGGGTCGCCATCAAGTACGGGCACGAGGTGCAGGTGCTCGACAGCCCGACCGGCGACATGTACAAGACGGGTTCCCTCTACGGCTTCGACCGGGTCGGCCTGGCCGGCGCGGGCGTGACGGAGAAGGGCACCTGGAACGACTACGAGATCCGCGTGGTGGACCAGCACTACTCGATCTACCGCAACGGCGTGCTGATCAACGAGTTCGACAACTTCGGCGGCCAGACCTTCTACCCCGAGCGCTCGGACGACCCGGGCACCGACGGGCGGCGGTTCGCCTCCGGCTACATCGGACTCCAGGTGCACAGCACCTCGGACGTGGTCTCGTACCGCGACATCCGGATCAAGGACCTGTAGGGACAGGTCGGTGGTGGCTCAGTCCGGGTCGGGAGCCTTCTTCCTGGCCCGGCTGGGCTGTACCCGGCTCGGCTCGCCCGGCATCTTCGGATACTCGGGCGGGTACGGCAGATCACCGAGCCCGTGGTCGTGCTCGTCCTTCGTCGCCAGTTCGAGCAGGGCGTCGAGGGAGTAGGACCGTTCGTCCATGCCCGCGTGCAGGTCGCCGAGTTCGGCGAAGCGCGCGGGCATGGTCGTGATGTCGAAGTCCCGCGGGTGCGCGACCCCCACCTCGTCCCAGGTCAGTGGCGCGGAGACCGGGGCGTTCGGGCGGGGGCGCACGGAGTAGGCGGAGGCGATGGTGCGGTCGCGGGCGGTCTGGTTGTAGTCGATGAAGATGCGCTCGCCGCGCTCCTCCTTCCACCACTTGATGGTGACCCGCTCTGGCATCCGCCGTTCCATCTCCCGTCCCACGGCGATGGCGGCGCGCCGCACCTGGGTGAAGGTCCAGCGCGGTTCGATCGGCACGAAGACGTGGATGCCGCGCCCGCCCGAGGTCTTGGGCCAGCCGCGCAGCCCGCCGAACTCCTCCAGCACCGCGCGCAGTTCGTGGGCGGCGCGGGCGGCGTCGTCGTAGTCGGTGCCGGGCTGCGGGTCGAGGTCGATGCGCAGTTCGTCGGGGTGGTCGACGTCGTCGCGGCGCACCGGCCAGGGGTGGAAGGTGAGGGTGCCGTACTGGGCGGCCCACAGGACGGCCGCCTCCTCGGTGGGGCACATCTCGTCGGCGCTGCGTCCGCTGGGGAAGGTGATGTGCGCGGTGGGGATCCAGTCGGGCATGCTCTTGGGCGCGCGCTTCTGGTAGAACCACTCGCCGGCGACGCCGTCCGGGTAGCGCTGGAGCGTGGTGGGCCGGTTGCGCAGGGCGCGCAGGATGCCGGGGGCGACGGCCTGGTAGTACCGGGCCACGTCGAGCTTGGTGTAGCCGCGCTCCGGGAAGAAGACCTTGCCCGGGCTGGACAGCCGCACGGTTCGGCCGCCCGCCTCCAGTTCCACCGCTTCCGCCATGCGAGCCACGGTAGGCGCAGCGCCTTCGCCGCGCATATCAGGCAGGCGGAAGGGATGGCGCGCAGAATCGGACCCATGGATCTGCCCGTGCTGCCGCCCGTGAAGCCGATGCTCGCCAAGTCCGTGGCGAAGATCCCGCCGGGCATGCACTACGAGGCGAAGTGGGACGGTTTCCGGGCGATCGTGTTCCGCGACGGCGCCGAGGTGGAGCTGGGCAGCCGCACGGGCAAGCCGCTGACCAGGTACTTCCCGGAGCTGGTGGCGGCGGTGCGGGAGCGGTTGCCGAAGCGGTGCGTGGTGGACGGGGAGATCGTGATCGCGCGGGAGGGGCATCTGGACTTCGACGCGCTCACCGAGCGGATCCATCCGGCGGACTCCCGGGTGCGGACGCTGGCGGAGCGGACGCCGGCCTCGCTGGTGGCCTTCGACCTGCTGGCCCTGGACGACGCGTCCCTGCTCGACGTGGGGCTGGCCGACCGGCGGGCGCTGCTCGTGCGGGCGCTGGCCGGTCTCACGCCGCCGGTGCACGTGGCGCCGGCGACGGACGACATCGAGGTGGCCCGGCGGTGGTTCGAGCAGTACGAGGGAGCGGGGCTCGACGGCGTCGTGGCCAAGCCGCTCGACCTGCGCTACCGGCAGGACGAGCGGGCCATGTACAAGATCAAGCACGAGCGTACGGCGGACGTCGTCGTCGCCGGATACCGCCTCCACAAGAGCGGCCCCGTGGTCGGTTCGCTGCTGCTCGGTCTCTACGACGACCGGGGTGTCCTCCAGCACGTGGGGGTGAGTGCCGCCTTCACCATGAAGCGCCGGGCCGAGCTGGTGGAGGAGCTGGAGCCGCTGCGCATGGACGACGCCCGGGGTCATCCCTGGGCCGCGTGGGCCGAGGAGGCGGCGCACGAGTCGGCCCGGCTGCCGGGTGCTCCCAGCCGCTGGTCCGGCAAGAAGGACCTGTCCTGGGTGCCGCTGAGGCCGGATCGGGTCGTCGAGGTGGCGTACGACCACATGGAGAACGGCGCCCGGTTCCGGCACACGGCCCGCTTCCGCCGGTGGCGCCCGGACCGGACACCGGAGAGCTGTACGTACGCGCAGCTCGAGGAGCCGGTCCGCTACGACCTGGCGGAGATCCTCGGCGGGCCCTGACCCGAGGTCCCGTCGTCGGATCCGGCGATCGTTTCGGCCGAACAGCGGATTATCTGCCCCGTTCCGTGTGCCGTATCGGATTCAGTCAGGTATGGCACTAAATGTTCTAAGAAGCGCACAATGAACGACACGGGATGGGCGGACGGATGGTCGGAATGCGACAAGGGACGCGCAGAAGGCGGTGTGCCGCACTGCTGACCACGGCGGTGGCGGTCTCGCTGGCCGCGGCGGGCTGCACGGCGGGGCCCGGCACGAAGGACGACGGACGGGCGCCGAAACCGGAGCGGTCGCACAGCACGGCCGCCCCCGCCTCCGGACCGGTGCTCGCCGTGAAGGTGGACAACGTGCGTGCGGCCCGTCCGCAGACGGGTCTGGAGGCCGCGGACGTCGTCTACGCCGAACCGGTGGAGGCCGGGCTGAGCCGCCTGATGGCGATCTACGCGACCGAGCTGCCCGCATCGGTGGGGCCGGTGCGCAGCGCCCGCGAGTCCGACCTGGAGCTGCTCGGCCAGTTCGACCGGCCGATGCTGGCGTTCTCCGGCGCGCAGAGCAAGCTGCTGCCACTCATCGACAAGGCCCCGCTGCAGGCGGCACCCCCGGGCGAGGCGTCCGACGCCTACGTCCGCGACGCGGACCGGCAGGCCCCGCACAACCTCTACCTGCGGCCCGGCAAGCTGCTTCAGGAGCCCTCGGGGGCCGCGGCCCTCACCACCGGGTTCACCTACGGCGAGGCTCCCGCGGGCGGCCGGGCGGAGTCCTCGCGCACGGTGCGCTACCCCTCGGCCGGCTTCACGTTCACCTGGTCCGACAGCCGGGACCGGTGGCTCGTCTCCATGGACGGCTCCCCGGCCCGCACCGCGGACGGCGGGCGACTGGCCCCGGCCACGGTCGTCGTGCAGCACGTGAAGGTGCGCGAGTCCGACTTCCGCGACTTCCGCGGCAGCAATTCGCCCTACGTCGAGTCGGTGGGCTCCGGGGAGGCGGAGGTGCTGCGCGACGGGCGCGCCTACGACGCGACCTGGAAGCGCGGGTCGGCCGCGGACGGCACGACCTTCACCACCGGGGACGGCGAGCCGCTGAACTTCGCCGAGGGCCAGGTGTGGGTGGTCTTCGCCGGGCGCTCCTGATCCGGAAGTCCCCGGTCAGCCCGGTGCCGCCGTCGGCTCGGCCGGGTTGCGGAGCCCCTCCGCGGCGTCCGCGACCCGGCGGATGAGGTCGATGAACACCGCCTGCTCGTCGGCGGCGAGCGGGGCCAGGAACACCTGGTTCATACGGGCGATGCGCACGCCCAGCCTGCGGTGGACGCGCAGCCCCTCGTCGGTGAGCCGGAGCAGGGACCGGCGGCCGTCCTGCGGGTCACGGACCTTGTCGAGCAGCTCGCGGCGGCCGAGCCGGCTGACCACCTCCGCGATGGTGGACCGGTCCAGGCCCACCCTCTCCCCCACGGTGCGCTGGTCCAGGCCGGGCTCGGCGACGAGGGCGTTGAGGACCGCGTACTGCGGCGAGGTGGTCTCCTCCGAGACCATCGTGTTCCACAGCAGGTAGTGCGCCTGCTGCAGCCTCCGGGCCAGGTGGCCGGGATGGGTGGCCAGATCGACCGCTGCCATGCGCACGCTCCCGTGGTCACTTTCATCGGTGCACTGACGATACATGGCGCGAAGCGCGCACATCCGGGAACGCCGTACACGATCTACCTCGCATTTTGTGGGTCTTGACGCCTCGGCCGTCCGGTGGCAGCGTGTGGGAAACCTCGCTGAATTACTCAGTGCCCTGATTATCTGTTGCCCGGGGCGCGCGGAAGAGATGGGGCTTCTCGGATGGACAAGGTGGTGGCCACGGCCGGTGAGGCGGTGGCCGACGTGCCCGACGGCGCCTCGCTCGCGGTGGGCGGTTTCGGACTGAGCGGTGTGCCGAACGTGCTGATCCAGGCGCTGTACGAGCGCGGGACCGGCGGTCTTTCGGTGGTCTCCAACAACTGCGGGGCGATGGAGTCGGGTCTGGCCGTCCTGCTGGCCGCCGGCCGCATCGCCCGCGTGACCGGGTCCTACATCGGCGCCAACAAGGAGTTCGCCCGCCAGTACCTGGGCGGGGAGCTGGAGGTGGAGATGATCCCGCAGGGCACCCTGGCCGAGCGGCTGCGGGCCGGCGGCGCGGGCATCCCCGCCTTCTACACCCCGGCCGGGGTCGGCACCCAGGTCGCCGACGGCGGGCTGCCGTGGCGTTACGACGGCTCCGGCGGGGTCGCGCTGGCCTCGCCGCCCAAGGAGGTGCGCGAGTTCGACGGGACGGAGTACGTGCTGGAGCGCGGCATCCGTACGGACTTCGCGCTGGTCCGCGCGGCGCAGGGTGACCGGCACGGGAACCTGGTGTTCGCGAAGTCGACCCGGAACTTCAACCCGCTGGCGGCGATGGCCGGGCGGATCACGGTCGCCGAGGTGGAGGAGCTGGTGGAGCCCGGCGAGATCGACCCGGACGCGGTGCACCTGCCGGGGATCTTCGTCCAGCGGGTGGTGGCGCTCTCCCCGGAGCAGGCCGCCGACAAGAAGATCGAGCGGCGGACGGTGAGTTCCTGATGGCGTGGACGCGTGAAGAGATGGCCGCGCGGGCGGCGCGGGAGCTGCGGGACGGCCAGTACGTCAACCTCGGCATCGGCCTGCCCACGCTGATCCCCAACTACCTCCCCGAGGGTGTGGAGGTGACCCTGGAGTCGGAGAACGGCATCCTGGGCACCGGCCGGTACCCCACCGACGCGGAGGTGGACCCCGACCTGATCAACGCGGGCAAGGAGACCGTGACCGTCCTGCCGGGCGCCTCCTTCTTCGACTCGGCGCTGTCCTTCGGGATGATCCGGGGCGGACACATCGACGTCGCCGTGCTGGGGGCCATGCAGGTGTCCGCTGCCGGTGACCTGGCGAACTGGGCCATACCGGGGAAGATGATCACCGGGATCGGCGGCGCGATGGACCTCGTCCACGGCGCCCGCACCGTCATCGTGGTCATGACCCACAGCGCCAAGGACGGCTCCCCCAAGATCCTGGCGGAGTGCGCGCTGCCGCTCACCGGCAAGGCGTGTGTGAACCGGATCATCACCGAACTCGGCGTCCTCGACGTCACCGGCGACGGCCTGGTCTTGGTGGAGACCGCACCGGGCGTGAGTGTCGACGAGGTCGTCGAGAAGACCGACGCGAAGCTCGTCGTCGGAGAGGACCTGAAGTGAAGGACGTCTACGTCGTCGACGCGGTCCGCACCCCGTTCGGCAAGTACAACGGCTCCCTGGCGGGCGTGCGCCCCGACGACCTGGCCGCCCACGCGATCCGCGGGCTCCTCGCCCGCACCCCTGACCTGGACCCGTCCAGGATCGAGGACGTGTACTTCGGCAACGCCAACGGCGCCGGCGAGGAGAACCGCAACGTCGCCCGCATGGCGGCCCTGCTCGCGGGCCTGCCCACCAGCGTCCCCGGTGTCACGGTGAACCGGCTGTGCGCGTCCGGCCTCGAGGCGGTGATCCAGGCCGCCCGTGCCATCGCCGTCGGCGACGCGTCGATCGCGCTCGCGGGCGGGGTGGAGTCGATGACCCGGGCGCCGTACGTGCTGCCCAAGTCGGACCGGCCCTTCCCCGCCGGGCACGCCGAGCTGTACTCGACCACCCTGGGCTGGCGCATGGTCAACCCGGCGATGGACCCGCAGTGGACGATCCCGCTCGGCGAGTCGGCGGAGCTGATCGCGGACAAGCACAAGATCACCCGCGAGCAGCAGGACGAATATGCCCTCGCCTCGCACCGGAAGGCGGCCCGCGCGCAGGCCGACGGCCTCTTCGACGCCGAGCTCGCCGCCGTCCCGGTACCGCGCCGCAAGGGCGACCCGGTGGACTTCGCCGCCGACGAATGCGTACGCCCGGACGCCTCCCTGGAGACGATGGCGAAGCTCAGGCCGTCCTTCCGCAAGCCGGAAGGCACGGTCACGGCCGGGAACGCCTCCCCGCTCAACGACGGCGCGGCGGCCCTGCTCCTGGTCGACGCGGAGGGCCTGAAGGCCACCGGCCGCGAGCCGCTGGCCCGGATCTCCGCCACCGGTGTCTCGGCGACCGACCCGCAGTACTTCGGTCTCGCCCCCGTCGAGGCGGTGAACCGCGCGCTCGCCAGGGCCGGGAGGACCTTCGCCGACCTCGACGTCCTCGAACTCAACGAGGCGTTCGCCGCCCAGGTGCTGGGCTGCCTCGCCGAGTGGCCCGAGTTCGACCCCGCGGTCCTCAACCCGCAGGGCGGCGCCATCGCCCTCGGCCATCCCCTCGGCGCCTCCGGCGCCCGCCTCGCCGGCACCGTCGCCCACCAGCTCGCCCGCAAGGGCGGCGGCACGGGCATCGCCACCCTCTGCATCGGCGTCGGCCAGGGTCTCGCCCTGGTCCTCGACCGCTAGCCACCCACGGGAATCACGGGAACGTCATGACTCTCACCCAGACTCTCACCCAGCACGACATCGACGCGGAGATCGCCGCCGAGCACGCCGCCTACGACAAGCGGGTCGCCGACGGCGCGCCCGTCGAGCACCACCCGCGCCGCGACTACGCCCCGTACCGTTCCTCGGTGCTGCGCCACCCGAAGCAGCCGCCGATCGCCATCGACGTCACCAAGGACCCTGAGCTGGTGGAGCTGGCCTCCCCCGCCTTCGGCGAGCGGGACATCACCGGCGTCGACAACGACCTGACCAGGCAGCACACCGGGGAGCCGGTCGGCGAGCGCGTCACCGTCTCCGGCCGCCTCCTCGACCGGAACGGCAAGCCCGTACGCGGGCAGCTCGTGGAGATCTGGCAGGCCAACTCGGCCGGGCGGTACGCGCACCAGCGCGAGCAGCACAACGCCCCGCTGGACCCGAACTTCACCGGCGTGGGCCGCACCCTCTCCGACGACGACGGCTTCTACCGCTTCACGACCGTCGAGCCGGGCCCCTACCCGTGGCGCAACCACGTCAACGCCTGGCGCCCGGCCCACATCCACTTCTCCGTGTTCGGCTCGGCGTTCACGCAGCGGCTCGTGACACAGATGTACTTCCCGAACGACCCGCTGTTCCCGTACGACCCGATCCTCCAGTCGGTGACGGACGACGCCGCGCGGCAGCGGCTGATCGCGACCTACGACCACAGCCTGTCGGTGCCGGAGTTCTCGCTCGGCTACCACTGGGACATCGTGCTCGACGGCCCGAACGCCACCTGGATCGAAGAAGGACGCTGACCCGCCATGACGAAGATCGACACCAGTCGCCCGGAGCAGGTGCCGCCCACGCCCTCGCACACGGTCGGCCCGTTCTACGGGTACGCGCTGCCCTTCCGCGGCGGCGAGGACATCGCGCCCGCCGGGCATCCGGACACGGTCACCGTGCACGGGTACGTGTACGACGGCGCCGGCGACCCGCTGCCGGACGCCCTCGTGGAGCTGTGGGGGCCGGACGCCGAGGGCAATGTGCCGACCGCCGACGGCTCGATGCGGCGCGACCCCGCCTCCGGCGGCTTCCTCGGCCGCAACGGCGTGGAGTTCACCGGCTTCGGGCGTATCCAGACCGACGCGGACGGCCACTGGTACGCGCGGACACTGCGGCCCGGGGCGCGCGGGCGGAGCGCGCCGTACGTGAGTGTGTGCGTGTTCGCGCGCGGGCTGCTGGTGCACCTGTACACCCGGATCTACCTGCCGGGCGACGAGGCGGTGCTCGCCGCGGACCCGCTGCTGTCCCGGGTGCCGGCCGGGCGCCGCGACACGCTGATCGCGGCGGACGAGGGCCACGGGACGTACCGTTTCGACATCCGCCTTCAGGGCGAGGGCGAGACGGTCTTCCTGGAGTTCCAGTGACATCACCTGCCGACCCCGCCGAGGCCAGGGCCGACGCCGACGCCGACGCCGACGCCGACGCCGACACGAGTCTGCTCGCCCCCGGGTGGGCGGGCTCGCCGGTCGCGTCGGCGACCGGTGACCGCGCGTATCTGCGGGCCCTGCTCGACGCGGAGGTGGCGCTGACCCGCGCCCAGGCCGCGCTGGGCCTCGCCCCCGCGGCGGCGGCCGACGCGGTGGCCGGGGCCGCCGACCCCGCCGGGTTCGACGTGCGCTCCCTGGCCGAGCGCGCCCGCGGCGGCGGGAATCCGGTCATCCCGCTGGTCGCCGACCTGACGAAGGCGGTCGGCGAGCCCTACGGGCCGTACGTGCACCGGGGAGCGACCAGCCAGGACATCATGGACTCGGCGACGATGCTGGTCGCCGCCCGCGCCCTGGACCTGCTGCTGCCCGATCTCACCCGTACGGAACGGGCGCTGGCCGGGCTCGCCGCCGAGCACCGGGACACGGCGATGCCGGGCCGGACACTCACCCAGCACGCCGTGCCGACGACCTTCGGGCTGAAGGCGGCCGGATGGCGCTCGCTGGTGCTCGACGCGCGGGACCGGATCATCACGGTCCGCGACGCGCTGCCCGCGCAACTCGGCGGCGCCGCGGGCACCCTGGCGGCCTACGAGGCGTACGGAGCGCCGGACCCGACCGCACTGCCGACGGCGTACGCCCGTGAACTCGGGCTGCGGGCACCGGTGTTGCCCTGGCACACCCTGCGCACTCCGGTCGCCGACCTGGCGGGGGCGCTCGCCTTCGCCGCCGGGGCGCTCGGGAAGATCGCCGCGGACGTGCTGACGCTGTCCCGCACCGAGATCGGCGAGGTCGCCGAGGGCACCGGCGGCGGTTCGTCGGCGATGCCGCACAAGGCCAATCCCGTACGGTCCACGCTGATCGCGGCCGCCGCCCGGCGCGCGCCGCAGCTCGCGGCCACGCTGTACGGCTCGCTGGTCGCCGAGGACGAGCGGCCGGCCGGGGCCTGGCACGCCGAGTGGGAGCCGCTGCGGGACCTGTTGCGCCTGACCGGCGGTGCCGCGCGGGACGCCGCCGAACTGGCCGGGGGACTGCGGGTGCGCCCGGACGTGATGCGCGCGCACCTCGGTCTCACGCACGGGCTGATCGTGTCCGAGCGGCTCTCCGCCGAACTGGCACCGGTGCTCGGGCGGGCCCGCGCCAGGGCGCTGCTCACCGCGCTGGCGGCGCGTACGTACGCCGAGGACCGGAGCCTGGGCGAACTGCTGGCCGAGGTCCCGGAGTTGCGGCACCTAGACCTGGCCGCCCCGACCGATCCCGTCCGCTGCACCGGCTCCGCGGGAGCCCTGACCGACCGTGCTCTGGAGCGACGTTGACCATCCTCGACCACCTCATCGAAGGCCCCGCCTCCGCTCCCCCGCTGCTGCTGGGGCCCTCTCTGGGCACCTCGTACGCCCTGTGGGACCGGGTGGCGCCCGAGCTGTCCGTCGGGCACCGGGTGATCCGCTGGAACCTGCCGGGGCACGGTGGTTCGGCGGCGGACCTCGTCGGCCCCGGCGCCACCGTCGGCGACCTGGCCGGCCTGGTGCTCGACCTCGCCGACTCGCTCGGGGTGGAGCGGTTCGCCTACGCCGGGGTGTCACTGGGCGGTGCGGTGGGCCTGCAACTGGCCGTGCATCACCCGGAGCGCGTGTCGTCCCTGGCGGTCCTCTGCTCGTCGGCGCACTTCAACGGGGCGAAGCCGTGGGAGGAACGGGCCGCGCTGGTACGGACCGAGGGGCTGGCGGGGCTCGCGGAGAGCGCGGACGAGCGGTGGTTCACCCCGGGGTTCACCGTGCCGCGGCTGGTCCGGGACCACCGGGACGCCGATCCCGGTGCGTACGCCGCCTGTTGCGACGCGCTGGCCGCCTTCGACCTGCGGGACCTGGTCGGCGGGATCTCCGCGCCGACGCTGCTGGTCGCGGGGCGCGAGGACCCGGCCACGCCGCCCGCGCACCTGCGGGAGCTCGCCGACGCGGTACCCGGCGCGACCCTGACCGAGATCCCGGGCGCCTCGCACCTGGCTCCGGCCGAACGCCCCGAGGCGGTGCTGACCGCGCTGCGGGCGCACTTCGACGGTGGCGCCAAGCGGGGCATGGCGGTGCGGCGCGAGGTGCTGGGCGACGCGCACGTGGACCGGGCCCAGGGGCGGCAGTCGCCGTTCACCGCCCGATTCCAGGACTTCATCTCGCGCTACGCGTGGGGCGAGATCTGGACCGACGAGACCCTCTCGCGCCGCGAGCGCAGCATGGTCACGCTGACGGCGCTCGTCGCGCACGGCCACTACGAGGAGCTGGCCATGCACGTGCGGGCCGCCCGGCGCAACGGGCTGACGGCGGACGAGATCGGGGCGGTGCTGCTCCAGACGGCGGTGTACTGCGGGGTACCGGCGGCCAACTCGGCGTTCGCGACGGCCCAGCGGGTGCTGGCCGAGGAGGACGGCGCCGCGGGGTGAGCCGACGCCGGTGAGCGATGCCCGCCTCTGCGAGGAGCGCGCCGACGGGCCGGAGCCGCGTGAGCCGAGGCCCGCCGTTCGTGGTCAGCGCGAGCCGAAGCCGGACGGCCAGGGGCAGCGCGAGCCGAAGACCGGACAGCGAAGGCCGACGTGAGCCACCGCCGGACATCCGCGGACGGCGGGAGGCACCACGGCCGATGCCGGGCAGCGATGCACGGACAGCCAGTGCCGGGCGGCCGATGCACGCCTAGCCACACTCGCCGATGCACGGTCAGCCAGTGCCAGGCGGCCGATGCACGCCTAGCTGTACTGCCCAGGGACGTTGGTCAACCTGGTGACGGGTGGTTTGCCGCCGGTTGCGGTGTGGGGGCGGTGGTGATTGTAGTGATGGAGCCAG
>NZ_JAGMUO010000053.1 GCF_019049325.1 Streptomyces sp. AC512_CC834
TTCCTCGACAGCTCCACTCCACAACCGGAGGCCTTCGCCGTCCTACAGATTCAGACCGTGTCGTCGCACAAACTCGACCAACCTGGCTGGGCAGTACAGCTAGTCCAGCCCCTGGGCCAGCCCTGGGCTGGCCCGGCTTGAGTGGGTGGCGGTCACTGGTCATCGGCGGGGGAGGTCCGCCCGGGGCTCGTCCGCCGCCGACGCTGAGCTGAGCGCTCCGCGGCGTCGGTGGACGGCCCGGGCCACGACCCCGACCGCGCCGGCGAGGCAGAGCCCGCCCACGACGACGGGGATCACCACGAACCACGGCGTCTCCCAGACACCGCCCGCGTCGCCGGCGTAGATGACGCCGGCCAGGATCAGGAAGAGCCCGGCCACCAGTCGTCCCGGCTGGAACCTATGACGCAGCACGGGTCACCTCCGCCTGACCGACGCCGACCTGGAGGTCGAGGTCGAGCGTGCCGGCGTCCTTGCCGCCCGTGGTGGGGGACAGGGTCACCTCCTTGTGCTTGCCCGGTGCCACGTCCACGTCCTTCTTGTCGTCGCCGGGCAGTTGTATGTCGCCCACACCCACCTCGACGTTCAGCCGCACGGTCACGTCCTGCGGCACGACGACCCGTATTCGGCCCATGCCCACGTCGGCCCGGGTGGTCACCGTCTGCCCCTCGGCCACGTCCAGCCGGGACAGGTCGAGGGTGCCGCTGCCCGCCCCGACGTCGTACTGCTCGCGCACATCCGCCACCACCGCGGGCTCCCAGGTGGTCCGGACCCACTCGGTGCCGACGTCCTTCGGCACGGCGGCGGAACCGGCCAGCAGCCCCGCCGTGATGATCGCCAGGAAGATCGACCCGGCTCCCGTACGCCCGAGGAAGGCGCTGACCGCGATACCGAGGCCGAAGACGGCGAGCGCGCACGCCAGGCCGGTCTGCAGACTGGTGCCGAGCGGGTGCTCGTCCCAGGTCAGCCGGGTCCCGAGGAAGCCCGCGAGCAGGGCGAGGAGGAACACCCAGCCGCCGATGCCGCGCGGGCCGCGCGTCTGCGGGGGCCGCGAGCGCCGGTCACCCGGAGGGATGTGGGCGCGCCGTCCCGGGACCCCGCGGCCGATGTTGACGGCCGCCGCGATGTCGCGCTCGTCGGAGTCCGGCGGACCCCACATGTATCCCGTCCCGCCGTCATGGGTGCCGTCCTTGACTATGGGCTCGCGCCACCAGGAGGGCCAGGTGTACATGATCGGAGGTGCCTGGGCCTCCGGTGGGGCGTCGGCGGCGGCCTGCGTGGAGAGCGGGTCGGGGTCGGGCGCCCTGCGGTGCCGCGACCAGTATCCGGCGCCCGCGAGGAGCAGGGAGAGGACGACGGCGAAGGTCAGCACGCCGCCGTTGTTCAGCATGGTGAGGAAGACCCCGCAGCCGACCAGGGCGAAGAGCACGGCCGCCAGTGCCTGGCCGTCGACCCGGCCGGTCAGCAGCTTGCGCACCTCGTTCTCCTCCTCGTCCTCGTAGGGGACGAAGAGCCAGGCGAAGCCGTAGAAGATGAGGCCGATCCCGCCGGTCGCGGAGAGCACGGCGAGCGTGATCCGGAATATCACCGGATCCAGGTCGCACTGCCGCCCCAGCCCGGCGCACACACCGGCGAGCGCCTTGTGCCGCCGGTCGCGCCGGAACCGGTGCGGCGGCCCGGGAACCTCGGGCCCGCGACCGTCCGCCGCATCGGCGGTAGCACCCCCCGCACCCGTGGCATCCGCAGCGGGCACGGCGTCCCGCGGCCCGGCGCCCCGTGGAGGGCGTGGGCCGGGGCCGGGGCCGGGGCCGGGGCCGGATCCCGGACCCGTCGCGGCGTGCTCGTGATCTGTCATGAGTCCATGGTGACGGGCGCGGCGCCGTGACGGCAGTCGGTTCGACCCTGGTCCGACCCTGATATCGGCCCTGACCCCGTGCCGGGGGAGTGTTCGAGCCCTCCCCGGCCTTCCGCGCCCCGAAGATCAGGGGTGATTGGGGGAACGACCCTGATGCTCCGGCTCCCGCACCCGTGTGACCATCGGTGTCATGCCGGAAGCCGCAGCAGCACCCGTCGTCGAACCGCGGCCGCCGCGCAAGCTCTACCGGAGCAGCGACGGACGCTGGCTCGGTGGCGTGGCGCGGGGGCTCGCGGGGCATCTCGGGCTGCCCGTCATCTGGGTTCGGTTCGCGTTCGTCGGCCTGTTCATGGCCGACGGCCTGGGCGCGCTGCTGTACGCGGCCTTCTGGTTCTTCGTGCCGCTGGGCGTGGGCGGCGTCGAGGCGCAGAAGCCGCCCTCGCTCGTCACCTCCGAGACCTCGCCGGACGGCCGCCGCAGACTCGTCGCCCGCAAGCCGGACAAGGGGCAGATGGTCGCCCTGCTCCTCATGGTCGTCGTCGCCCTGGTCTTCGTGGGCAACGTCGACCTGGGCGGCGGAGCCAAGGCATACCTCTGGCCGACCGTGCTCGTCGGCGCCGGCGTCGCCCTCGTCTGGCGCCAGGCGGACAACGCGCGCCGGGCCCGCTGGGCCGAGGTGGGACGTCACCGCCGCACCGTCACCCTGCTGCGCTCGGTGGGCGGCGTCCTGCTGGTGACGGCCGGTGTCACCGGCATCTTCGTCCTCCAGGGATCCGCCGCCCACCTCGGCTCGGTCCTCCAGGCGGCCCTCGCCGTCCTCGTCGGCATCACGCTCCTCGCCGGCCCCTATCTGGTGCGCATGACGCAGGACCTGTCCGAGGAGCGGCTGATGCGCATCCGCGCGCAGGAGCGCGCCGAGGTCGCCGCCCACGTCCACGACTCGGTGCTGCACACCCTGACCCTGATCCAGCGCAACGCGGAGAACGCGGGCGAGGTGCGCCGCCTGGCCCGGGCCCAGGAGCGCGACCTGCGTTCCTGGCTCTACAAGCCGGAGGGCAACGGCAAGGACGAGGACGACGAGCCCACCACCCTGGCCGAGGCCGTGAAGCGCAACGCCGCGGAGGTGGAGGACAAGCACGGTGTGCCCCTCGAGGTGGTGGTCGTCGGCGACTGCCCGCTCGACGAGAGGATCAGCGCACAAATGCAGGCCGCACGCGAGGCGATGGTGAACGCGGCCAAGTACGGTGGCGAGGGCGGCGCCGTACAGGTCTTCGCCGAAGTCGAGGGCAGGACGGTCTTCGTGTCCGTCCGGGACCGCGGCCCCGGCTTCGACCTCGACTCGATACCCGCCGACCGCATGGGCGTCAGAGAATCGATCATCGGCCGCATGGAACGCAACGGCGGCACGGCGCGGCTGCGCGCGGTGCCGGACGGCGGCACGGAGGTCGAACTGGAAATGGAGAGGGCGGAGAAGACGTCATGAGCGACCCGACCGAGGCGAACGGAACGGCGGGAGCGGGCGAGTCGGCGGAGCGCCACGTACGTGTGGTGCTCGTCGACGACCACCGCATGTTCCGCACCGGCGTGCAGGCAGAGATCGGCCAGACCGCCGAGACCGGGGTCGAGGTCGTCGGTGAGGCCGCCGACGTCGACCAGGCCGTCACGGTCATCACCGCGACCCGCCCCGAGGTCGTACTCCTCGACGTCCACCTCCCCGGTGGCGGCGGGGTCGAGGTACTGCGCCGCTGCGCGCCCCTGATGAGCGACACCGAACGGCCCGTCCGCTTCCTCGCCCTGTCCGTCTCGGACGCGGCGGAGGACGTGATCGGTGTGATCCGCGGCGGTGCCCGGGGCTACGTGACCAAGACCATCACCGGCACGGACCTGGTCAACTCCGTCTTCCGCGTCCAGGAGGGCGACGCCGTCTTCTCCCCGCGCCTGGCCGGCTTCGTCCTCGACGCGTTCGCCTCCACCGACGCCCCGCCGGTCGACGAGGACCTCGACCGTCTCACCCAGCGCGAGCGCGAGGTGCTGCGCCTGATCGCCCGCGGCTATGCGTACAAGGAGATCGCCAAGCAGCTCTACATCTCGGTGAAGACGGTCGAGTCCCACGTCTCGGCCGTCCTGCGCAAGCTCCAACTGTCCAACCGCCACGAGCTGACGCGGTGGGCGACGGCACGACGGCTGGTCTGACCGCGAGAACAGGTGGTGGACGACGTCGCCGGGTGGGTGTCGGGCTGGTTCGAATCCGGTGGACGCCCTTTGAGTGAGTCGGCGAGCATCCGCAGGTGACAGATGAAGCCGATTACCGGGGCCCGTTCACGCGGAGCCCGAAGTGTGTACGTTTTGTCGAGCTGTCCGGTGGGGCGATGTCCGCCTTGCTCGATGGTGGCCTGTCCGAAGCCAGCAGGGTGGCCGGGGTTTCGCTGACCGAGTACTTCGTGACCGACAGAGCACGGTGGCTGTGGCAGTTCCGGCTCGCCCAGATGGCCGCCGATCCCGGCCAGGTGCGGTGGGTGGTGCGACAGGGGTCTCGTCGTCGGTCATGCCGGGTTCCACGGACCACCTGATGAGGTCGGCATGGTCGAGATCGGCTATTCCATTGCTCCCGACTTCCGTCGCCAGGGATATGCCCGGTCCGCGCTGATCGAGTTGCTCCGCCGGGCAGCGGCCGAACCCGCTGTCACGACTGTGCGGGCGACGATCAGCCCCGACAACGTGGCATCCCTGGCCACGATCTCGGGCTTCGGCTTCGTTGAGGTCGGAGAGCAGTGGGACGAGGAGGACGGTCGCGAAGTCGTCTTCGAAGTTCCTGCCCGCCGGGTGCCGCCCGCTTGATGGGGAGGTTCACGGCAGGACACCGAGCCATGACGTGAGTGCCACCTCGAACCACACCTCCTTGCCGATGCCGCACTCCCTTCTCTCTACGCCCCAGTCGTCCGCCAACGTCGCCACCAGCGCGAGGCCTCGCCCCGACTCGTCTTCCGGGCAAGCCGTGGCCGGTGCCGGGAGGGCGGTGTCGGCGTCCGTGACCGTGATGCGGAGGCGGTTGTCTGCGACGACGCAGCGGGCCCAGATCTCGCGGCCGGCCGGGACCTTCGCATGGCGGTACGCGTTGGTCATCAACTCGCTCAGGAGGAGTTCCGCCGTGTCCGTCACGTCCTGCGGCAGCTCCCAGGAAGCCGCCTGTTCACGGAACAGGGTGCGTGCGCGGCCGACGCTGCGTGCGTGGCGGGGGAGGCGCCACTCGGTGTCCTTCGGGGCGGTCGTGGGCAGTGGAAGCCGTGGGCTCGGCATGTGCGGTTCATCCCTTGCGCTGACGTTTCGCGGTTGGCGGGATCACCGTCCCGGCTCGCGCGTAGCCTCACGAGTAACGGAGTGGGTACAGCGGGTGGTTGTACCCTGCGTGGACCTGCGGGGTGTGCATGGCGACGGAAGTGAACTCCCAGCCGCCGATCGCTTGGCGGTACTGCGGCAGCCAGATCAAGATGTGGCGCGCGGAGGCCGGTGTCGGCAGGGAGGCGCTGGCCAAAGAGGCCGGGTACGACTACGAGTACGTCAAGTCGATGGAGAACGGTCGGCGTCGACCCACATTGCGGTTCTTGCAGATCGCGGATCAGGTGTGTGGGGCGGGCGGGAAGCTCGTCGCGGCTCAGGAGTACTTGAAGCCGGAGCCGTTTCCGGCGCGTTCGCAGGAGTTCATGGCTATTGAGGGCGAGGCAATCGCCGTCTCGTGGTACGAGCCGCTGCTCATCCCAGGCCTGTTGCAGACCAAGGCGTACGCTCGAGCCCTGATCGGCGACAGTTCTCCTCCGCTTGACGACGAGACCATCAATGAGCGTGTGGAAGCCAGGCTTCGGCGACAGGAGGCGTTGGCTCGACGAGTCAGCGTGCTCTACGGATTCTTGGTCTACGAGGCCGCGCTGCGGACGGAAGTCGGTGGCAGGAAGGTCATGAAGGACCAGCTCGAGCATCTACGCGTGGTTGGTCGAAGCCGCAACGTATCGGTGCAGGTACTCCCGACAGGTCGCTGCACCGGTGTTGCCCTTGCTGGCTCCATTATCTTGATGGAAACGCCTGAACACGACATGTTGGCCTATGTCGAAGCGCCGGAGGTCAGCGTGTTGCACGCCAGCCTGGACAAGGTGAGTGCGTTGAACCAGAGGCATGCCATGATCCGCATGCATGCCCTCAGTATTGAGGAGTCGGCTGAGTTCATCAGAAGGGTGGCGGAGGAGCTGTGAGCGACAGCCTGGTGTGGTTCAAGTCCAGCTATAGCGACGATCAGGGCGGTGCCTGCCTCGAAGTAGCCCTTGACTGGCGCAAGTCCAGCCACAGCGACGATCAGGGCGGCAACTGCGTCGAAGTGGCACCGTGCCCCCACACCATCCATGTCCGAGACTCGAAGCTCGGCCCCCAAAGCCCCCGCTTTGCCTTCGCCGGAGACGCCTGGGCGACCTTCGTCGCGTACGCCCGTACCGGCGCTTGAGCTTCGAGGGGCGAAGCTCGGGATTCGAGCAGCGTTTGTGAGGAATGGGTGGTGGGGTTCAACCCACCACCCACCCTCCCGGCACCAACCGGCCGCACTGCCAGCCGAGATGACTTTTTGTGATCGGCTTGCGACGCACCGTCGCCGCCCTCTAGCGTTCGCAGCAACAAGACAACCCCGGTCGGGTGCTGACAACACCCGCCGGGGTCTCACCTCAAGATCGAAAAGAGCGATCTCGTGGCTTACGAAAACTCTATCGCCGTCCTACCCGCACACGCAGCTCATCCCATGGCCAATCCCGGCTACGGGAAACGCACCGCACCTGCCGAACCCGGCGCCGCCTTCCGGCCCGTCGACTTCTCGCACCTGCCCGCCCGCGAGGCCTACATCGCCGCCTACGTGCACCGGCTCCCCGAGGGTGCCGCCATGGACGTCAAGAGCCTCGCCAAGGCGCTCCCGCTCTATGGCCAGCAAGCTGTCCGCAGCGCGCTCAACTTCCTCTCCCGCGCCGGGCATCTGCACCGCGTCCGTGGCCTCGCCGCGACCGGTGGCGACGGCACGCGCTGGGTGTTCCGTACGTTCTGGTCCAGCACCGCACAGGACGGCGCTTGGTGGGCACGCCTCTTGGGCGGTGAAATCACCGTGGAGGCCACGGCATCGGTCGGTGACACCCCCGAGGTCACTCCAGCGAGCGAGCCCACGCCCGCACCCCACCACCCCCGAAACGCACCACTCCACCGCCTACGGCACCCTCGCCCGCCTCGGCCGTGTCGAACCCCGTCTCGCCCTGTCCGACGCCGAGTGCAACGCCCTCGCCGACCTAGTCGTGCCCTGGCTCGAACGAGGGGCGAGCCCCGTATCCCTTATGTAGGCCCTGACCACCGGCCTGCCCGACGCCATCCACGCGCCGCGTGGGTTCGTCGCTCGCCGTCTGCGGGACAAGCTGCCGCCCATGCCTCTGCCTTCCACAGTGCAGGAAGCGCAACTCGACGCCTCTGAACCCCACCTCCTCGGCCGCCTCATGCCGGAGTGCACCGAGTGCGGGGTCCCGGGCCGCCCGGCTGCCTTCGTCGGCGGCCTGTGCCAAGGCTGTCGTACCGTCGGGCCGCGCGGCGATGCCGAGTACGGCGTCGAGAAGTTCGTGTCGGCCAACGTCCCCCGAGCCGTCGTCCTCGCCCGCGAGGCCGCCCTGGCCGCCCGCGACCGTCGCCGTCAAGCCGTCGCACGCCCCGTTTAGTCCCTGCGGTCTGTCTCTGCCGCTGCGTGTGTGAGCCGTTTCCGCGCACGGTCCCCCAGTACCTCCAGTTCACCACGTCTCTTCACACGCCTAATAGGAGTCTCGCGCATGACCATGCGATACCCTCGCATCATGGCAGCCAAGAAGCCCATCTCCGTCACCCTTGACCCTGACCTGCTCGAAGAGCTGCAGCGGGCCGTCGACGCGGGCGAGGCGGCGTCGATCTCGGCCGTGATCAACGAGACCCTGCGAAGCCGTGTCGAACGTCAGCGGCGAGCCGAACAGGCGCGGAAGTATGTCGAGGAAACCCTGCTGGGCGGTCAGGCACTCACGGACGAGGAACTCGTCGAGGCGCGCGGCATGCTGGCCGCGAGCAAGGCCCGCACCGATGCACGCCGCAAGGGTGCTGCGGCGTGAGTGACGGCATCATCCTGGACCATCACGGTCTGCTGGCCCTCGGGCGTGGGCATCGCATGCTGTCCGGGTTCGTCGTGGCGGCGCATGAGGATCCGCTGTACACGGTGGTGGTACCGGCCCTCAGCCTGGCCGAGGCCACCAGGCGTCGCCCCGGCATTTCGGGTCACCTGGCCCAGCTTCCCGCCGTGGAGGTGGCATCGGTGGACCGGATCGTCGCCGACACCATGGGACACATCGCGACCACGCACTTCCCCGAGCAGGGATGGTCGGTCGTTCACGTGGCTGCCGTGAGTATGGCAACCGGCTGGGAAGTCGCTACCACGGAGCCTGGCGGCTATCGCGGGCTCGGTGTGCCAGTGCTGCCGTTGACCGGGTGAACGGCCAGGGCTTCGTGGCGGACGGCCCTGCCTCCGTCATAGCACCCGCGCTGCCCTCGCGAACGGCATCTCGTCGACGAGGGCGACGCGGACCGGGGCCGGTCGGGCCCCACACGTAGGGGGGCCTGAAACGCGAGCCGTGATCACGCGGCGTGCGCCTCGAACCACAGCGAACCGAGGTCGTGTCCGGCCGTCAACTTGACGTCCGCGTCCAGGGTGGCGGCCAGAGTACGCAAGAGGCCCACGGTGGGCTCGGTTCCGCCCTCTTCGATGCACTCGATCTCGTCCTGAGTCATCCCCGCTCGCTCGGCCAACTCCACCGATGTCAGGCCCAGGGCCGTGCGGCGGTCGTACAGGGCCTTGCCAAAAGCCAGCGCCTTCCGGATGGCGATCCGCTCGGGGGCGTCGAGTTCGGCGCCCGATGGGTCCCAGTGTGCATGCCGGCCGGTCATCATGCCTCCCTAGTAGGGCCTGCCCGGCGGATCACGTGAATGGCGGCAAGCGCGCCTTGGGGCGTGATCCGCCGGACGTTTGGCGTCAGGCCATTGAGAACTTGGCAACGTATTCGTCGAAGGGCTCAATGCCGACTTCCGCACGCAGTTCGTCCATGCGCTCGGGCTCCTGGCAGGGCCACGGAACCGGTGCCCCGTCCTTCACGCCTGCGATCTGGGTGCCGTAGACCTGATTGCGGCCCTCGTTGACCAGCGTGCGGTCACGGAGAAAGGCCAGCTCGCGTGGGCTGGCCAAGTCTGCCGACACCGCCTCCTGCATCATCTTCAGGGCTCGTCGCTGAACGTCGAGCTGACGGTCGGCGTGCTGGGCGATCAGCCACGCTGCGCGGGCGGCCTCCTCGCCGACCATTTCCGCCGTCGGCCAGCCGTACTCATCCATGATCTCGCCGAGTCGGTCACCGTGCCGTGCGGTCAGCCGACGCCATGCCAACTGCTCAGCGGGGTCATCGCTGTTCGCGTGGACTGAGGACTGCTGATCGGCGGCGGCCATGGCGGTGAGTTCCTCCGCCAGTGCGGCAACGTCGTGCGCCACTCTCGACTCCCAGGTCAGGTCGGTGCGTTGTGCTCGTTCCCCGTAACTCTAGGGGTACATAAAGGGCGTAAAGATCATTCCGGAGAACGGTGACAGGCGCCTTCTCGGAACGGGATAATGGATCTACCCCCCCGAAGCAAGAGCCGGATCGCTGCGACGCTCACGGTGCCCTGAAAGACAGGGGCGCGCTTGTCGTATCGCGTGGCCACCGCGCGGAAGCCCTTGAGTGCATTGATCGTTCGCTCAGCTTCGTTCCTGCGCTTGTAGATCGTCTTGTCGAAGTCGGCCGGCCGGCCGTCCTGGCCCTGGACGGCGGCCTGGCACTCGGCGTCGCATACGGCATCTGGGCCGCCAGTGGCGTCGCCCTGGCTGCCGCCGCTTCCCGCATCCTCTTCCGTGACCCCCCCCACCAAAGTCATGGGCGCAGGCATCGGCCTCATCGTCGTCGGGGTCCTGTGCATCGAATTCCCGGGTCTCGTAACCCCCTGCCTGGAGCTGGACGACGGCGGCGTCGATGTACCGGGTGGTCCACAGGCTGATGGCGTTGAGGGCCAGGCCGAACGCACCGAGCTGGTCCTCCATGCCGTCGCAGTACGCCGGGCGGAAGGTGCCGCGCCTGCCGCGGCACACCCCCGGCTGTGCTGCGACAGCTTGCTCTATGCGACAGCTTGCTCTACTGGTCTCTACGGGCCTCACCGGAGGGTGCCCAGCCCTGGTCGAGAAGGCGGAACCCTGCATCGATGGCCGCCTGGGGGTCCGGTTCGTGGGCTGCCACCAGCTGGACCTGCAGCGCGAACCGGACGTAGAAGCGGATTTCCCCGGTCGGTTCCTCGAGCCCGAAGTCGTCGGTGATGGCCGCGACCAGCGCGCCCTCGTGGCGCAGCCACATCTTCTCCGCGTAGTCGACCAGTGCCGGGGTGCCCTCCATGAGGGCCAGGATCCGACTCTGAGGCTCGGAGGTCAGCGCGGCGATCTCGGCCAGGTAGTGAGCCTTGAGCGCGTCGGAGATCGACATCCCCGCCGCCCGGTTCCGTACGGCGGCGATCAGCCGGTCATGGCGCTCACCTTCATCGCTGAAGACCAGCGCCTCTTTCTGCGGGAAGTGGCTGAACACCGTTTTGGGCGACACGTCTGCCGCATCCGCGATCTCCCGCACGGTCACCGCATCGAATCCACGCTCCAGGAAGAGCGTCGTCGCCGCCTCCAGGATTCCCGCCCGCGTCGCCGCCTTCTTGCGCTCGCGCCGTCCCGCCGTCACTCCATCGACCATGGCTGCACTCTACTCCCGAACACCAACTACATTGACAGTAAAAGTAGTCTCGATATAGTGAGTGAGTGGGTGAAGCGTTGGCTCCCCGGGTGGAGCGCACGTCGCGCGGAGCCCCTGACGACTTCCGGGCCTGCTGACCGCCTCCCCCTGCTGCTGCCACCACGAGGAAATGAGCAAGAAATGGCTGGACCGAACACGCTGCGCGCCCCGAGGGCGGCCACCCGGGCGAAAACCGCCGGCACGCTCCTGATCGCGGGCGGGGGTGTCTTCTTGGCCGGCGAGTTCATCGCCGCAACGGCGTGGACCGATCCGCCCTACAGCTACACGTACCACTACATCAGCAACCTGGGAGTCCGCGGCCCCGTCGAGACGCTGCACCAGGTCATGGACTCGCCGCTCTCCTGGGCCATGAATACCGGCTTCTTCCTGTTCGGGATCCTCCTGGCCCTCGGCGTCCTCACGCTCCGTGGGCTGAGCGGCTGGCGCAGGAGCGTCTCCGTGATCCTGGGACTGTTCATGGCGATCGGCGGCGTGCTGCTCGCCCTGAACCCGGGTGACGGCCAGGAAGCCGCGAACCAGATCGACTACCACTCGATCGGCGCGCTCGCGTCGATCGTCAGCGGCAACGTGCTCATCGTGCTGATGGGCCGCCGGCACGCAGCCATCGGCGTTTCCCGCACCGTCGGCACAAGCATGGTGGCGCTGGGCTTGATCGGACTCATCGGCCTCCCGGTGTACCTGAGCGTGGCCGGCTCGGAATTCGGGCTCATCGGCCTGTTCGAACGGGTCGCGGTCTATCCTCTGCTGGTCGGCCAGATCCTTGCGGGCGCATCCCTGTGGAGGGGCCGGACAGCCGCCCCGGCGTGCAGTGTCCCTGCGGCCGCACAGATCTGAGGACGCCGCGGTCCGTGAAGCGGTCCACGGCAGTGACCCCGCCGCCTCCACGACGACGCCCCCTCAGGCTGGCGGCCGGCAGGAACGCCCCGGCTCCGGCTGACCGACCGCGGCCTGGTCCGCGAGGGCTACCGCGCGGACCTAGTCCTGTTCGACACCCGGACACCGTCGCGGCGGGCTCCACCTTCGAGTCCCCGCGCATCCTGCACGTCGGCATCCCGCACGTACTGCGGACCGCCTACGCGGCACGGCCCCCTGCCTGCACCGGGAGCGCAGATCCGTCCGGTAAGCCGGTGGCACACCGGGACGTTACGGCGAGGAACACCTCGCGCTCCTCGCCGACGCAGGTCTGCCCCAGCTCGTGGCGCGACTCCACGTCGAAGTGGTCCCGCGATCGCCCGCGGTGAACTGGCCTATGCCTCAGGCGACCTGTCCCGGCTGACCGGACGCCCGACCACCCCCTGGCAGCCAGCATCTCCCAGGCGCTCGCCGACCTCGTCAACCAAGCGACGGGGCCCGGCCGATGACTCCGGTTCCCGGAACGGGAATCGGCAGCGTCACATCTGCTCGCCCCTCTACTACGTGCAGCGGAACTGAAGCACGCCCTTCGGGCAACAGAAGCTATCGGATCGGAAGCAAATGAAAACGTCGAAATGGGTCGGTGCAGCAGCCGTTTGCGGATTGGTCGCATGGGGCCTGGCAGTGAACGCGCCGGTGACCGCAGCCGCGCTCGCGGCCGTGATCCTCCTGGGGTTCTTCTACGTCTACTTCATCTTCTTCAGACGCCCGAGCCCGGTGACGGACCTGGACGGGGTGACGGACAACAAGTGGCACACCGTCAGCCTCGGCAGCGAAACGACCAGCGCAGACGGCTCGCCCTATGCCATGTACGCCAGGCGCGGCGACTCGAAGAACCTCGTCATCCACTTCTCGGGCGGCGGCGCGTGCTGGGACGGTTACACCGCGAGCCGTCCGATCACCCCTGCGGGTGCAGCGCGCGGCTACACACGAGACCTGAAGATGTTCTACTTCAACTCGCTGACCAGACTGTTCCCCGCCGCGCTCTCGGGAATGGCCAACCGCCGCAAGAAGGACAACGCGTTCCGCGACTGGAACTTCGTCTTCATCCCCTACAGCACAGGGGACATGCACATCGGTGCCGTCACCAACACGTATACGCACAACGGCAAGACCATTCAGGTCCGCCACAACGGGCGCAACAACGTCAGGGCAGCACTCGACTGGGTGTACGCCAACTTCCCCGACGCCGGCAAGGTCATGGTCTCCGGCGAAAGCTCCGGGGCCTGGGCATCTGCCTTCTACGCGCCGCAGATCGCAGACCACTACACGGGATCGCGGCTGTACTGCCTCTCGGACGGGGTGGGAATCGTCTCGTCCCGCTGGACCGAAATCCTGGACGACACCTGGAAATCCGACAGCGCGAAGACCCTGGGCTTCGAGATCAGCACGGACATCTTCGAGGATGCCCTCATCCACCGCTCGGACCCGAAGACGCTGAACATCAAGTATCTGCACAGCAACACGCTCTACGACGACACCCTCACCCGCTTCGGCGCCGCGATCGACCACAAGTCAACCGAGACAAGCCAGTTCATCGACGACTGGGCGGCGAACACCAAGGCTTCGATCAAGCGACTCAGCGAGGCCGGCATCCACTACGACTTCTTCCTAACGGACTGGGGCCACAACACAAAGAGGCACACCACCGAACACACGCTGACCACCAACGAGTTCTACAACAAGTGCACGGCAGACGGAGTCCCATTCTCCGAATGGGTCAGGCGCAACGTCATCGACGACGAGGACGTATCGCTTGGACACAGCCTGCTCCGGTGAAGCCCGCACAGCATAGGTGACGGGTGCCCGGGACCCGTCCCGGGCACCCGCGTATAGAACGGTCCCATGACCACATCGGAATCATTGGCCCGCCGCCGTAGGGTCAGGCTGTCTGCGGGGCGGGGCCCGGCAGGGACCGTCTGCGCCCTGGCCCTCGCCGCCGCGCTGACCGGCTGCGGCTCCGACTCGGACGGCGACGAGGGGGCGCCCGCGCCAGCCGCTCCCTCGCGTTCGGCCGAGTCGTCGCCCGCCTCGCCAACGCCCACGAAGCCCTCTTCATCGCCGTCGCCGACCGCGGTGAAGCCGATGAAGCCCTCAACACCGGCCGAGCTGCGGGCGTGTGCAGACGGAAGCTGCACGGTCGTCGTGACGAAGGGCACCGAGATCCCGCGTGCCGACAGCCTTCGGGCGGGACCGTTCACGGTGAACGCAGTCGGTGCCGAGGGCGTGGACCTGACCTCGGTCGACGCGAGCGGATTCACCTCCAACCTGCTCGGGCAGCGCCCCGACCAGGGCGGGCCCTCCACCGTCAACGAGCTGTCGATCGCCGTTCTGGCCATCGTGGGAGACACCGCGAAGCTGCGGCTCTTCCCGGCGGAGTAGGGCGGTGGTGTCTCGGCGGCGCCGCCGGGGAACTCCAGCGGCGCCGCCGACACCGTGAGCTGACGTACGACGGGCTGATGGCCTCCGAGGCCAATCGGCTCGGCCGCAGCGGACCGCAGCCGGGAAGAGCCGGTGGACACCGTTGCCCGGCTGCTCGAGCAGACCCTTACGGGCAGCGGCTGGTTCGAGCAGTGGGGCTGCGTTCTCGCGGGTGTCCGGCCACGACGCGAGGAGCCCGACGTCCCCGAGGAGCGCACCAGCTCCGAGGGGGTCGATGTCGAATTCCACCAGGTCCAGGCGCCGGGGGAGCGTGCGTGCTGCTACGGATACGAACTTTTCGTCACCCGCGATCAGTCCGTGGAGGAGGAGGTACGGCGGCTCGCGGCCTTCATTCTGGCGGACGATCCGCGCAAGACTGCTGAGCTTCGAGAACGGTGAGGACCAGGTGCAGGAACGCGCGAGTTGAGATTGGCCACGTCTGTCTCGTCGAAGCGCATCTGGCAGGTAGCGGTTCGCTGACCTACTGGGGTGCCAGGTCGTTTGCGAACACCGATGACTGGTGTTCTCAAACGACCTGGCTTTTGCGGTGGGCTGGTCACGCATCCTCAGCCGGGCGGGGCGGCGAGCCGGCCAGCGGCGAGGTGTCTTCGTATCGGATCTCGTAGACGCGCTCGGCGAACTTCCAGCCGTCGCTGGTGCGCTGGTAACGGTCATGGTAGATGGCGTAGTTCAGCCCGCTGCGGCCGTCGCGGCCACGCCCGATCTCTGACATATATGCACGGCCGGACGCGGTGTCGCCGTCAAGCTGGATCATGCCCGGGTGCGTGTTCTGCACGAGGAAGTCCACAACGTCCGGCACCCGCCTGCCCCAGGCGCGGATCGCCTCCTGGCCTTCGAGCTCAACGGGGATATTGGGCATCCGCAGCGCCCCGTCCGGTGTGAACAGCAAAGCGAGACGGTCGTAGTCGCGCATCATCGCCGCGTCGGTGAACTCACCGCGGATCGCCTCGATCTCGACGCGATCCGCGATGGCCTGAAAGTCACTCATCGTTTTCCTCCTCATGGCCTTGGGCTCGGTGCACGAACGACACCGGGCTGCCATGGGTACGACGACACGGCTCTCCGGAATGTGACACGGCCCCGCTCAGAGCGCACCGCAATGAGGATCCGCCAGCACGAACGAGAACGTGTGAGAGCCCGACAGCTTCAATGCGACGGGACAACGTCCTTGACGGCCCTGTTCTCGTACAACTACGGCGAACGGGCATGTAGCACTGTGTAACGCTCGGGGCTGGGTTCACCGGCTCGTCAGTTCGTACCCTGACGAGGGTGGAAGACCATACGGCCACCAGGATCGTTGCGCTTCCGACGCCCGCTTTACGGCGGTACGTCGGCTCGTATGTCGGTTTCGATCTGCGTGGGTTCCCGGCGGGGGTGCACTGCGGTCCGCCGGGCCGTGTGCTCACTGCGGTGATCAGTCTGTCAGATCCTTTGGAGGTGGCGGCGGGCGTCGACGACGGGTCACCGGTCACCCGATTCGACGGCGTGGCCGGCGGTCTGATGTGCCGGTCCGTCGCGATCCACCACGACGGACGCCAGCAAGGCGTGCGGGTGTCGCTGACACCGCTCGGGGCCCGGGCCGTCTATGGCATGCCCGCCGCTGCGCTCGCCCACCGGCTGGTCCCACTCGACGAGCTTCTCGGAGCGCTTGGCGTCGAGCTGGTCGACCGGCTCCGAGCGGCGACAACATGGACCGCGCGGTTCGCCGCGCTGGACGAGTTGCTCCTGCAAGCCGTCGGCCGCGGCGCCGGCGGCGACCGCATGCTGCGGGTGCGCCCCGAGGTGCCCGAGGCCTGGCGCCGCCTCGTCGCCGCGCGGGGCCGCGTCCAGGTCGGGGCGGTCGCCGCAGAACTGGGCTGGAGCCGTCGGTACCTCACCGAGCGGTTTCGCGGTGAGGTGGGCCTGTCGCCGAAGACGTTCGCTCGAGTTCTGCGCTTCGAGCACGCGCACGAGCTCGCGACGGCGCACGACCCGCTCCCGTGGGCCGACGTGGCGAGCGTCTCCGGCTACGCCGACCAGGCCCATCTCGTTCGGGACTGGCGCGAGTTCACGGGCCGGCCCCCGACGGTCTGGCGTCGCGGCGAAGTCCTCCTCGGGACCGGGTAGTCGCCGACCGGCTGCCCGTCGCGTCGGCTTCCGTTCCCTTTCCTTCAAGACCGCCCGATCGCCGTGCTGTGACAATCGTCGGCATGAGACTCGTCAACCACGAACGCAATGCCATCGACCTGCGGACCACCCCCGTACACCTCGGGCTGGGATCGAGAGCGAAACCCGTCGAGGGCTTCGCCTGGGACCCGGAGGTGCTCCAGGCATACAGCGCCGCGGTCGCGGCGGACGGCGCCGAGGGCCGGATGGTGACGATCTTCGACGGCGACGGCCTCGGCGACCACTGGGAACGCCACCCCGCCGGCGATGAACTGGTCGTCTGCCTCAGCGGGTCGGTGACGGTCACCCGCGATGTGGACGGGGTGCCCGACCGCGTTGTGCTCGGGCCGGGCGAGGCCACGGTCAACCCGGCCGGGGCATGGCACGCGGTCGACATGACGGGGCCGGCGTCCATCCTGACCATCACCCCCGGCCTCGGCACCGACCACCGCCCCCGGACCGACACCCGCCCGACCGAACACGTCGGCACGCCCGGCCCGCAAGCGCCGTGACGACACGCGTCGCGTGCCTCGGCGACAGCCTCACCCGCGCGCAGCTCAGCGTCGACTACCTGGACCTTCTCGAACGACGCCACCCTCCCGGCGACGTGCGGATCGCCCGCTTCGGCGCCAACGGCGACTTCGCCCACAACCTCTCGCGACGCCTCGATGCCGTCGTCGCGGACCCGCCTGATGTGATCACCGTGTTGATCGGGACCAACGACGCCCGAGCGAGCCTCGACGGCTACCCCGTGGAGCGGGCCATGAAGCGCAAGCAACTCCCCGAGCGCCCGTCAGCCGACTGGTTCCAGCAGTGCCTTGGAGCCGTCGTCGAACGGCTGCGAACGGAGACCGACGCGACGATCGGTCTGCTGTCGCTCCCGGTCCTCGGCCAGCAACTCGACGGAGCGGCGGCGCAAGCATCGCTGGCGTACAGCCGGATGATCGCCGAGGTTGCCACCACCAACAAGGCGACGACCTACCTCCCGCTCCACGAACGCCAGATCGAGGAACTGCGCCAAGCGGACCCGCCGCCGATCCCGTACCGGGAGCCGACGCCCGCTGCGGGCATCGGCGTCCTCGTCCGGCACGCCGTGCTGCGCCGCAGCCTCGACACGATCTCGCGGCGCCGAGGTCTCGTCCTCACAACCGACCACATCCACCAGAACAGCCGCGGCGCCGCCCTGGTCGCCGAGGTCATCGACAATTGGCTGCCGACGCGGAGCGCGTAGCCGGTTGCGGCGTTGTTCAGTTCCGCCGTCGTCCTCGCCCGTGAGGCCGTCCTGGCCCCGTCCGCGACCGTCGTCGTCAAGCCGTCACACGACCCGCGTCGCCCCCGCGAACGGCATCACGTCGACGGAGGCGACACGCACCGGTGCCGAGGGGTTGGGGGCGTGGATCATCTGCCCGTTGCCGATGTAGATGCCGACGTGGCTGATGCCGGAGTAGAAGAAGACCAGGTCGCCGGGGAGGAGTTCGGAGCGTGGGACGCGGCGGCCCGCGTCGATCTGGGCGTAGGTCGTGCGGGGCAGGGAGACTCCGGCGGCGCGGTAGGCGGCCTGGGTGAGGCCGGAGCAGTCGAAGGAGTCGGGGCCGGTCGCGCCCCACACGTAGGGGCTGCCGAGCTTCTGGTGGGCGTAGGCGACGGCTGCCGCGGCGCGGGAGTTGGGGGCCTGGGTTGAAGCGGACAGGGCCTCCCGGGAGTCCGGGGAGGAGGCGCGGGAGGAGCGGTCGGCCGTGCCGTGACCCACGCCGGCGCGTTCCTCGGCGGTGAGGCCGGACAGCAGGCGGCGGGCCGCCTCCAGTTTGCCGGTGACGGTCTCGCGGTGGCGTTTCAGCTCGGCCCGGCGCGATTTCAGCGAGGTCACCTCGATGCGGGCGGCGCCGCGCAGTTGCTCGATGTCGCGCAGTTGCTTGCGCACCCGGCCGACGGCGGCCCTCTGCCGGCTGCCCGCCCGTTCGACGAAGGCGGCGCCGTCGAGATACCCGTCGGGGTCGGCGGAGAGCGCGAGTTGCAGCGCCGGGTCGAGGCCGCCGCTGCGGTACTGCGCCGCGGCCACCGAACCCAGCGCCTCCCGCGCGGTGTTCAGCCGGTCCTCCTTGCGCGCCGCCTCGTCCCGCAGCTCCTCCAGGCGCCGTTCGGCGGTGTCCGCCTTCTCCTTCGCGCCGTTGTACTTCTCGGTGGCGACCTCCGCCTCCTGGTAGAGCTTGTCCACCCTGGCCCTGACCTGCGCCGCCGTCGGCTGCGGATCCGCGTGCCCGGTGCCGCCCAGGCCCGTCGCGGTGGCCGCTCCCGCGAGGGTGATCGTGGCCGCCGTACGGGCCCTGCCGCCGCCCGTCACCCGCTGTCGCGCCTTGCGGTGCGCTCCCACCTGCGATCCACGTCCTTCCGTACGACTCGACTCCGGCTGCCTGGGTGAGGACGCTAGGCGCGACGGTAACGGCCGGGTGACGGGATGTGCGGAAGTGGCAGTAGCGGATCGGGCGGCGACCGTATGTGACCGCCGCACCGTCCGGCGGCCGTCGTCTTCACGCAGGGTGATGATCGATATGCCGGACCGGGGGCGGGTGAGGGGCGTGAGCTGTTATGGGACGCCGGGGCCGGCCGACGTGGGCCGGTGTCGGGGCGCGGCCGGGCGCTCATTAGGCTCCGGGCTCATGGACGTACTCATCCACATTTTCGTCGGTCTGCACATCATCGGCATCGCCGCGCTCCTCGGCGGCTTCCTGACCCAGATGAAGGCGATGGGCCAGGGTGCGGCCCGTTTCACCCCCGCGATGCTGCACGGCGCGCTGACGATGCTGGTCACCGGTGCCGCCCTGATCGGCCTCAACCAGGCCCAGGACACGGCCGTCGACAACGTCAAGATGGGCGTGAAGCTCGCCCTGCTGATCGTGATCCTCGGCCTGGTCTACGTGAAGCGCGACGACGAGAAGGTGGAGAAGCCGCTGTTCGGCCTGGTGGGTCTGCTGACCGTGGTGAACATCTTCATCGCGGTGCTGTGGACCTGACCGTCCCGGTGTCCGTTCCCGCTGACCGCAGCCCGGTCCGGGCGTGGACGACCGCCCCCGCGGCGACCGCCAGCCATCCGGCCACCGCGATCCACAGCAGCGCCCGGCCGGGCCAGTCCAGCCACGGCACGTCGACGACGACGGCCACGGACAGTGCCGCCGCCGCCGTCATGCCGATCGGGAAGACGGTCGACCAGCGGCGTACGTCGTAGTGGACGCGCGGCCAGGCGATCTCGGCGGCCAGGAGTACGGCGTACCAGGCGAGGTCGAGGATCAGCAGGAAGACGGTCAGGTCGTGCAGAACGGCGTGGTCGTCGGCGTTCCACAGGTACATGCCGGTCCCGGCCGCCGCGAGGAGCTTGGCACCCGCGAGGGCGGAGATGGCGAGCGCGCCGCCCGCCACCCAGTGGTCCCCGGCGCCCCGCGCCACCTGCCGCAGATCGAAGCGGAACAGCGCGATCAGGTAGAGCACGATCCCCAGCCAGAACGGCACCAGGGCGGCGTGCGCCAGCCAGGCCGTCGAGGTGGCGGCGGCCAGCGTGGCGCCGAGCACGGCGAGCCCCTCCGTGGCCACGCAGCCCAGGAACACCGCCCCGGGCATCCTCCGTCCCCAGTGCCGCACCACCAGGATCAGCAGCCCCGGCCACAGCAGAGCGGCCAGCGCCAGCAGCACCGCCGCCAGGGGTGACCAGCCGAGCAGCGAGAAGCGGGTGCCGAGCACGGTCGTCGCGGCGACGGCGGTGAGCGCGCCCGGCGTACCCGCCCGCGTCAGCCACTGCGCGCGCTCGACCAGCAGCAGGTAGACGAAGTTCGTCGCCAGCGTCAGCCAGGCGGCACAGGTCAGGACCAGGGCGATCCGGGACAGGACCTCGCGGCCCGTCAGATGCAGGGCGACCGACAGGATGCCGGTCGCCATCACCGCGGCCCCGGCCGCCGGCGGACGCTGCGCCCACCAGGCGCGCAGGGCGTGGGGAGAGGTGGCCGAAGACATGCGCCCGATGCTAAGGACCCTCGCGGGTCAGGCCGGGCGCACCACGCTGTAGATCGACGACTCGCCGTCGTAGAAGATCGACTCCTCGCGGACGTACGCGCCCGGCTTCGGCGCGTGGATCATCATGCCGTCGCCGATGTAGAGGCCGACGTGGCTGATGTCGTCGTAGAAGAAGACCAGGTCACCGGGTTGTGCCTGGGAGACGGAGACGGTCGTGCCGGCGTTGACCTGGTCGTAGGTGACGCGCGGCAGCGTCACGCCGGCGGCCTTCCAGGCGGCCTGGGTCAGGCCCGAGCAGTCGTAGGAGCCGGGGCCCGTGGCGCCCCAGACGTACGGCTTGCCGATCTGGGCGCGGGCGAAGGCGATCGCCTTCTCGGCCTTCGTTCCGTTCGAGGAGTCCGGCGTCGAGGAGTCCGACGAGCCGGAACCGGTGTTGCTCTCCTGCTGCTGGGCGGCCTCCTCCTGCCGTTTGCGCTCCGCCTCCTGCTCCGCCTGCTGCTTCTTCGCCAGCTCCGCCGCCTTGCGCGCGGCCTCCTCCTGCTTCTTCTTCTCGATCGCCGCGAGCCGGGCCTTCTCCTCGGCGGTCAGCTCCGACAGCAGCTCCCGCGCGGTGGCGAGCTTCTTCTGGACGGTCGACTTGGCCGTCTTCAGATCGTTCTGCGAGTCGGTGAGCGTCTCGAGGCTCTCGGTGGCCTCCCGGCGCTTCTGCATCGTCTCGGACTGCTGCGTGACGTAGTCGTCGACGGCGGTCTTCTGGCGGCCGGTGAGCCGGTTCATGAGCTGGTTCTGGTCGAAGTAGTCCTGCGGCGAGTCCGCGAGCAGCAGGGTCGCGGTCTCCGGGACCGCCGCGCCCGTGCGGTACTGGGCGGAGGCGAAGGAACCCAGCTCCTCGCGCGCGTCGTTGAGCTTCTGGGTGCGCTTGGCCACGTCGTCGAGGAGCGTGTCGACGCGCCCCCGCTGCTTGGAGGTCTTCTCCTTGGCCGCGTTGTACTTCTCGGTCGCCGACCCCGCCTGGCGGTACAGGTCGTCGACTTTCTTCTCCACCTCTTCGAGGCTCGGCCGGTCGTCCGAGGGCGCGGCGTTGGCCGTCTGGGACAGCAGGGCGACGGAGGTGAGGGCCGCGGTGGCGAGGGCCGGGGTCCGTATGCCTGCGACGCGGGTACCGGTGGGACGCGACTTGCGGTGCGACGCCAAGGGAGGCGACTCCTTCCAATGCTCCGCCTACCGGGTTAGCGGTGGGGGTGCCCCCAGGCCGTTCAGGCTCTGGGGGAGGGTTCGGGCGGTGGTTCGGAAGGGTTGCCCTACGGCGGACCGTCCTCGTGGAGGGCGGTGCGGCCGATTCACCCCAAGGTCTCGGTTGGGTCCCCGGCTCCGGGTGCCGTGCGGGCACGCCGGACTCGGCGGAGGCCGCGCGGCCCGGCGGGGTTCGCCGGTGGGGGTCGTACGGCCTGCCCGCACCGTAGCCAACTCGTGTGGCCGCTGTGAAGGTTGGTGGGTGATATGCCCGATACATTTTCGTGACCTTGGGTGTGACCTCGGGTGGGGGCGTCAATTGCGTCACTCTTTGTGCCACACCTCGTCGCAGGGCGTGTCCGTGGCGCAGGGAGTGTCCGTGTCGCAGTGCGTGTCCGTGTCGCGGTGCGTGTCCGGCATCGGGATTCCGGCGATTTTCCGGGGTGGCGCCGGGTTGTCGGTGGGGCGCCCTAGACTCGGAGAGCGATGAGCAGCCTCTTTGACGACAACTTCCTGGCGAGCCTCCAGACCCCCCGGGGTCGCGAGGAGGAGCCTCCGCCGCCACCCGAGGACGATCACGGACCGGAGCCGGTCCCGCACGATCTGTTCGGCGGGAAGTTCGACGCGCCCCCGGACCGGGACACCCACTACCGCGACGGCGCCCCGCGCCCCGCCCTGGACGCCGCCGCGCTCCTGGAGGGGCTGAACGAGAACCAGCGCGCGGCCGTCGTCCACTCCGGCTCCCCGCTGCTCATCGTGGCCGGAGCCGGCTCCGGCAAGACCCGCGTGCTCACCCACCGCATCGCCCACCTGCTGGCCGAGCGGAGCGTCCACCCGGGGCAGATCCTCGCGATCACCTTCACCAACAAGGCCGCGGGCGAGATGAAGGAGCGCGTCGAGCAGCTCGTCGGCCCGCGCGCGCACGCGATGTGGGTGATGACCTTCCACAGCGCGTGCGTCCGCATCCTGCGCCGCGAGTCCAAGAAGCTCGGCTTCACCTCGTCGTTCTCGATCTACGACGCCGCCGACTCCAAGCGCCTGATGGCGCTGGTGTGCCGGGATCTCGACCTGGATCCGAAGCGCTTCCCGCCGAAGTCCTTCAGCGCGAAGATCAGCAATCTGAAGAACGAGCTGATCGACGAGGAGGACTTCGCCGCCCAGGCCGCCGACGGCTTCGAGAAGACCGTCGCCCAGGCGTACACCCTCTACCAGTCGCGGCTGCGCGAGGCCAACGCCCTCGACTTCGACGACCTGATCATGACGACGGTCAACCTGCTCCGCGCCTTCCCGGACGTCGCCGAGCACTACCGCCGCCGCTTCCGGCACGTCCTGGTCGACGAGTACCAGGACACCAACCACGCCCAGTACGCGCTGGTGCGCGAGCTGGTCGGCACCCCCTCGGAGCACCCCGTCGACGTGCCGCCCGAGGCCGAGATCCCGCCGGCCGAGCTGTGCGTGGTGGGCGACGCCGACCAGTCGATCTACGCCTTCCGCGGCGCCACCATCCGCAACATCCTCCAGTTCGAGGAGGACTACCCGGACGCGACGACGATCCTGCTCGAGCAGAACTACCGCTCCACGCAGACGATCCTGACCGCCGCCAACGCGGTCATCGAGCGCAACGAGTCCCGCCGCCCCAAGAACCTGTGGACCAACCAGGGCGCCGGCTCCCAGATCACCGGGTACGTCGCCGACACCGAGCACGACGAGGCCCAGTTCGTCGCCGACGAGATAGACCGCCTCACCGACGCGGGCGAGGCGAAGGCCGGCGACGTCGCCGTCTTCTACCGCACCAACGCCCAGTCCCGTGTCTTCGAAGAGGTCTTCATCCGCGTCGGCCTGCCCTACAAGGTCGTCGGCGGCGTCCGCTTCTACGAGCGCAAGGAGGTCCGGGACGTCCTGGCCTACCTGCGCGTGCTGGCCAACCCGGAGGACTCGGTTCCGCTGCGCCGCATCCTCAACGTCCCCAAGCGGGGCATCGGCGACCGCGCGGAGGCGATGATCGACGCTCTCTCCCAGCGCGAGAGGATCAGCTTCCCGCAGGCCCTCAAGCGGGTCGACGAGGCGTACGGCATGGCCGCGCGCTCCGCGAACGCCGTCAAGCGGTTCAACACGCTCATGGAGGACCTCCGTACGATCGTGGAGTCCGGCGCCGGACCGGCGACCGTGCTGGAGGCGATCTTCGAACGCACCGGCTACCTCGCCGAGTTGCAGGCCTCCACCGACCCCCAGGACGAGACCCGCATCGAGAACCTCCAGGAACTCGCGGCCGTCGCCCTGGAGTTCGAGCAGGAGCGGGCCGAGAGCGAGGAGGCCGGGACCCTGGCCGACTTCCTGGAGAAGGTCGCGCTCGTCGCGGACTCCGACCAGATCCCCGACGAAGAGGACGGCGACGGCGTCGTCACCCTGATGACCCTGCACACCGCCAAGGGCCTGGAGTTCCCGGTCGTCTTCCTCACCGGCATGGAGGACGGCGTCTTCCCGCACATGCGCGCCCTCGGCCAGGCCAAGGAGCTGGAGGAGGAACGGCGCCTCGCCTACGTCGGCATCACGCGCGCCCGGGAGCGGCTGTACCTGACCCGGTCGACGCTGCGCAGCGCCTGGGGGCAGCCGTCGTACAACCCGCCCTCGCGCTTCCTGGAGGAGATCCCGGCCCCCCACCTGGAGTGGAAGCGGACCGGGGCGAACGGGCCCGCGCCCTCCGCGCCGGTCTCGGGCGTGGCGGCCTCGCTGTCCTCGTCCCGTTCCCGCTCGTCGGCGTCGGGCGCCTCCGGCTTCGCCACGCGCCGCTCCGCCGAGCAGCCGACGGTGTCGCTGGCGGCCGGCGACCGTGTCACGCACGACCAGTTCGGACTCGGGACCGTGGTCGGGGTCAAGGGCACCGGGTCGAACGCCGAGGCGACGATCGACTTCGGGGACCCCAAGCCGAAGCGGCTGCTGCTGCGGTACGCGCCGGTGGAGAAGCTCTGAGGACGCGGTGAGGTGAGGTGCGGCGCGGCGCGCGGTTACGGCGTCACTGCGGGTTGAGGCCGTGGCTGCGCAGCCACGAGAGCGGGTCGATCGCCGAGCCGCCCGAGGGCCGCACCTCGAAGTGCAGGTGCGGGCCGGTCGAGTTGCCGGAGTTGCCGGAGAACGCGATCGCGTCACCGGCCTTCACGGTCGAACCGGAGGGGACCTGGTAGCTGGAGAGGTGGCAGTACCACGTCTCCGTGCCGTCCTTCGCGGTCAAGATCAGCATGTTCCCGTACGCGCTGTTGTACTGCGTACGGACCGTCCCGTCGGTCGCCGCCATCACCTTCGTCCCGTACGACACGGGGAAGTCGATGCCGGTGTGCACGGACATCCAGTTGATGCCGGCCTGGCCGTAGTACGCGCTGAGTCCGTGCTGCGCCACCGGGAGCGCGAACTTGGGGCGCAGCCGCTCCTTGCGGGCCGCCTCCTCCGCCGCGCGCTTCTTCTCGGCGGCCTGCTCGGCCTTGAGGTCGATGCGCTCCTGCGTCCGGCTGGCCCGGTCGGCGAAGTCGTCGGCTCCGGCGGCGAGGCTCGTGAGCTGGGTGTCCAGCTTGTTGTTGGCGGCGGACGGTTTGACCGGCGCGGCCTTCGCGTCGCCCGGGTCCGGCGCGGACGCCGTGGTGTCGGAGCCGTCGTCGCCGGACAGGCTTCCGACGGAGGCGGCCGCGATACCGGCGACGCTCATCACGCAGGCCGACGGCACGGCGATGGTCAGCAGCGCGGAACGCTTGGCGGGCTGGCGGCGTCGGGAGCGCGCCCCGCCGCGGGAAGCGGCGCGGGAGGCGGTGCGTGCGGCCGGGATCCGTGCGCCCGGCGTGGCCTCTTCCTGGTCGTCCAGGAGGGCGGTCATCGTGGGGAGTTCACCGGTGGCGGCCAATTCGCCGTCGTACGCGCCGGGTTCCTCGGCGGTGGGCGGGGCGCCCGGCGTGGCGTCGTCGTCCGGAGCGGGGTGCTCGGCGGGTTGGGCGGGGTCCGTCGTGGCGGCGTCCGGGTTCCACTGCGTGGCGTCGTAGGCGCCGGTGTCGACCGGGCCGCCCGCGAACGCGCCGGTGCTGAACGTTTCGGTGTTGAACGTGCCGGTCGCGAAGGCGCTCGTCTCGAAGGGGCCGGTTTCGCAAGGGGCGGTTTCAAAGGGGCCGGCTTCGAAAGTGCCGGTTGCGAAGGTGCTGGTTTCGAAAGTGCCGGTCTCGAAGGCGGCGGTTTCGAAGGTCTGCGTGCCCCAGGTCCACTGCTGGGTCGGGTCGGCCGGTTCGCCGGACTGGTCCGGCCCGCTCCAGGCGCCGGTGTCCCACTGTCCGGTGGCCTCGGCACTCGCGGCCTGCGGCGGCACGGCACCGGGCTGCTGGTAGCCGGCCGTCCATGCCGTCGTGTCGTAGGCGCCGGTGTCGTATGCGGCGTGGTGCTGGGCCGCGTACGCGTCGTAGTTCAGGGCCTGCCCGCTGCCGGTGGACCACTGGGTGGCGTCGTACGAACCGGTGGCCTCGGAGGCGCCCGCGTAGTGCTCGCCCGGCATGCTGCCGAAGAGGGGGTCCGCGTCGAAGGTCGAGGTGGCGCTGGAACCGGTGGAGAACCCGGTGGCGTCGTATCCGCCGTACGTGGTGAGGTCGCCGTACTGGGCCTCCCCTGTGCCGTACGACGCGTACTGCGCCGGAACGGCGTCGGAAGCCGGAGCCGGGGAGGTCATGGCCCCCGACGGGTGACGGTCGTTCACCAACTTCTCTTTCGCCTCGACAACAGGGGCTGCCAGAGCAGTGCGGTGACTGTACCCGGCGGTATACGGGCACGACAATCTTCGTCAGGTTTCGCGCCCGAAGGAAACGGGCAATCGGCCGTGTTTTGGGGGACGGCGGGCACGAGTTTGGCTTTGTGTTCGAGGGTTGTTCGATGTCGAACGGGTTGTGACGGGTTGTGTCTGACTCAGGCGACGGTCAGCCCGTCGGCGCGTTTGCCCGTTTCTGTGCCTGTTTCCATACTCGCTTCCTGCTCGACGGTGTCGAGTGCCTGCCGTATCCCCGTGGCCACGGCGGGGTGCACGGGCAGCGCGAGGTGGCCGATGCCGCTGACCCGTACGTTCTGCACGGTCAGGTCGGGGTGGTCGAGGCAGGCCGTCTCCAGCGGGTCCATCACGCGGTCCAGGTCGCTCCAGAAGCTGACGAACTGCGTGCGGCAGCCGGGCGTCGGCAGGGCCAGCTCATCGAGCACCGCCGATCCGGGACGCATCTGCCGCACGATCGGGTGCGCGTTCGCCAGCGGGACCACCCGGGTGCCGGTGTGCGGGGTGCCGAGCGTCACGAGCGTCCGGACGCGGAGGTCCCCGTTGAGGCGCTGCACGTAGTACCGCGCGATCAGACCACCGAGGCTGTGTCCGACGACGTCGACCCGCTCGCTGCCCGTCCGCTCGCAGATCTCCTCGATGTGCCGGCCGAGCAGCTCGGCCGCGGTGCGGATGTCGCAGGTCAGAGGGGAGTAGTTCAGTGACTCGACCTGGTGCCTGCCGTGCTGGGCGAGGCTGCGGCGCAGGAGGAGGAAGACCGAGCGGTTGTCGATGAAGCCGTGCAGCAGGATGACCGGGGGGCTGACGGGGGCCGGGAGCCGGGGGG
>NZ_JAGMUO010000003.1 GCF_019049325.1 Streptomyces sp. AC512_CC834
GAACACCACTGGTCAGACGGCCGCACACCTGGAATTCCGGTGGCCATCAGCCTGGACTCGGCTGGCCGCACATCTGGACTTTGCCACGGCCGCTGTCACCGGACTTGGGTAGCCCCCATGTCATCGGCGTTCTGCACCATCTCAGACAGGACTTGCAGACGGTCCGATGACAGCGTTTCGGCCCCCCTCTGTCCTCCTTCGGCCATCAGCCGGAAGACACCGGGCCCATTCTGAAGTCCCTCATCGAGGAGCCCCACCGCCCGAGCGGCTTGTTCAGCGGTCTCGACATCGATGCCCGGATCCGTACGCGGATCCGACAGCAGCGCTTCCACCGCCGCGATGAGCTCTTCGTCCTCGTTCACCCGGATCTCCTCCCCATGGGCTGTATTCAAGAGCGCCCCCGCGCCCTGGCAAAGCCTCAGGGCAGGTGACGCTCTGCCTGGCTACGACCGGCGAAATCGCGCCAAAGCCGACAGCGCAGAGCGCAAGTCAATCCTTGAGGCACAGCGCAGACCGGGCGCTGCGGTCCGCACAAGCACCCGGGTATCAGTTCACGCCACGGCGGGTGAACGACCGAAAACTCCTGCCCCTGGGGCCTGATTGTCAGACCGGCATGCTAAGGGCGCCGGACGCTCACGCACTCGCAACTGGCGGGTCCCGAAGGCGAACCAGTACGGCTTGTGCTGTCGGTAAGGCAGGAGGCCCCCTGCTCCTCTTGCTTCCTACAGCGCCGATTTGCGCAGTACCGCCTCCTGATCACTGGGGCACTGCCGTACGCCCTCCGTCCACACTGCAGAAGTGTGGCGACGATCTTGGGCCCGACCCCCAGCCTTCGGCGCCGGCCCACAACGCTATGGAGCTAGCTTTCGGGAGCGCAGAAGCTCATTGAGGACACGTATGGGCGACGTCGGGCACATTGCCAGCCGGGCATCGAGCGCCGTCTCCCACTGCTCGGTCAGCCCCAGCATGAGGCGCTTGCGCATGCCTGGGGTGACGTGGGCGTAGCGTGCCGAGACCGAGCCGTCGATGTGGCCCATGCGCTCATCCATGAGCACCTTCTCGGTCCCCAGGTCCTCCATCATCGTCCGGTGGGTGTGGCGAAGGCCGTGGGGCGTGAGTCCCTTGGCTATCGGGAGCCAACAGGCGTCGGCTCGTTCGCTGGCACCCCGCCCTCTTGCCGGGACGCCGGGCCAAGGCTCGCCGAGCAAGGGCACCGGCCGTGGCTCCTGTGGCGCCTTCTTCGGATACCAGCCTGAGACGAGCAATGCTCAAGACCTGTGGATCAGCCCCGGGCGGGGACGCGGAGGCGTACCTTCCCGAATGATCCTTTGATGGTCACCGAGTAGGCCCGCGTTC
>NZ_JAGMUO010000054.1 GCF_019049325.1 Streptomyces sp. AC512_CC834
CAGGGCCCCGGCAAAGTCGTTGCTCACGCCGCCAGGAGCAGGTTGATGGGGCGGTCGGTGTCGCGTGCGTGATGCCGTAGGGCAGCGGCGATGTTGTGGTGTCCGTCCAAGCGCAGCAGCGTGATCGCGGTGTTGCGCAGGCCCGCCATGACGCGGGGTGCGTTGCCGGTGCGGATCTGGGAGCGGTCCTCGTCGAAGGTGACGTCGCGGACCCAGTGCAGGCGGTTCTCGATCTCCCAGTGCGACTGCACCCATGTGGCCAGGACGGCAGGCGGCGCGGTGCGGGCATCCGCGCTGGTGATCAGGTAGACGATCTCGATGCTCCGTCGTCCCTTCCTGGTGACGGTGCGCCGCAACTGGGCGATCTGCGTGGCTCCGCTGAACTCGACCCACGCCGGCACGTCAACGACCTTGACCGTGCGAGTGGTACGGCGCCCATGTCCTCGGTCCGTCCTGGTGACGGCGGGTATCGAAGCCCAGGGAAGCGCCTTGAGCTGAGAGTACAAAGTCTTCTGGTTGGCCTTCACGGTCAGGACGTAGTCACCGCCGGCCCCGGTTATCAAGGTCGCGGTGTCGTGCTGAGTGTGCAGAGCGTCCATCGTGACGACCACGCCGTCCAGGTGGAGGAGTTGAAGCAGTTCCCGGGCGGCAGGGATCTCGTTGCTCTTCTCACTCACCGCGACCTGGCCGAGCACCGTCCCGGCCCCGTGTGCAAGGGCAGCGACCAGGTGCGGGGCCGCAGAGCCGCCGCCGCGTGCACCGCGAACCGTCTTGCCGTCGATGGCGACCACCCTGCGGCCCGCGACACGTGCGGTCCTGGTCAGGGCCCAGACTCCCAGCACCGTATCGAGACGGTCCGCGTCGAGGCGGGCGAACAGGCGCCGCAGCGTTGACTCGTCCACCCCGCCTCGCTCCAGACCCAGCCGTTCCAGCGCGGCACTTCCCGCGTCGCGGACCCACTCCCCGATCGCGGTGAACCCCCGGGCTCCGGCCACCACCGCGCACACCGACACCGCGATCAGAGCGCCCACCGGATGCCGGACCCCGCGCCGCCGACGCGGATCGGGTATCTCGGCGAGCATCTGGACGAGGAGCTCGTGATCCGGGACGGACATGCGAACGGGCGCGGGGATGAGAGACGATGACATGGCGCGGGCGTGATCCCCTGGTCGGACGGCAAGGCGTAGGAACCTCCATCCAACCGGACCGGAGCACGCCCGCGCACTTGTCCACCCGCAAACCCCCACGTCACAGGGCTACAGAACAACTTT
>NZ_JAGMUO010000055.1:0-28240 GCF_019049325.1 Streptomyces sp. AC512_CC834
GGGGGGCCTCGTGTCGGATCGGTTGGGACCCGGCGGGAAGTTCACCGGGCTCGTCGGTGCCGTGGGCGGGGGTTCCCAGGGAGCCCGGGGCGAGGGCGGGGGTTCCCAGGGGGCCCGGGGGGAGGGCGGGCCGGGAGGGTGCGGGGGGTTGGCGGTGCGTCGGGCTTCGTCGGTGTTCGGGGGGCCCTCGGTGCCGCCCTCGGTGCGGGGCGCTGGGACGCCGGGGGGCGTCGCCTGTGCCCACCAGGGCCGGGGCTCGGCCGGAGCGGGCTGCCGTTCGGCGGAGGAGCCGGGTGGCGGCCGGCTCGTCGCGTCCCTGGTGTCGGGGTCCGGTCGGCGGCCCACCGTGCCGGACGCCGAGGCGAAGCGGTCGTCCAGGGAATCGGGTGCGGCCGTCGGGCCGGTGTCGTCGGTGGAGTCGTCGTACAGCTCACCCCACCAGTCGTCCTCAGGACCGGTGGGCCTTCCCCCCTGCTGACTCATGCTCCTGATTGTCCACCGACGGAGCCCGAAGAAAACGGGGCATCCGGAAATTCCGGCGCACTGGTGTGCGCCGGGCGGCGTGTCGGGGGACGCGTCGAACAGTATTGCGAGGTGGGGTGGCCGAGCGGTCCCACCCCCCACGGGAGAACCGCTCGGCGACGCCACCTTGGCAGAGTGACCCGCGGTACGGCGATGATGTCCGGAGGCGGGTTTGCGCCGTGGCTGCTTTCCGCCACGGCCGTTCGCGCAGGTGGTGATGAGCATGGTTCTTGGGGAGGGGCGACACCTGATGCTGGGAGTGCTGGGTCTTGAGGACACGCACGAGGCGGCGTACCGGGTGCTGGTGTCCGTCGGCGCGGCCGACGTACCCGATCTGGCGCGGCGGCTGGCGCTCGGCGAGCGGGACACCGAGCGGGCGCTGCGCCGGCTGGAGCAGAACGGGCTCGCCGCCCAGTCCTCGGCCCGCCCGGGACGCTGGGTCGCCGCCCCGCCGGGCGTCGCGCTGGGCGCACTGCTGACCCAGCAGCGGCACGAGCTGGAGAAGGCGGAGCTGGCGGCCGCGCTGCTGGCGGAGGAGTACCGCGCGGCGGCGGCCGAGCCCGCGGTGCACGACCTGGTGGAGGTGGTGACCGGCGCCGCAGCGGTCGCCCAGCGCTTCCTCCAGCTCCAACTGGGGGCGAGCGAGGAGGTGTGCGCGCTGGTCACCGACAGTCCGGTCGCCGTGACCGGCATGGAGAACGACGCGGAGGAGCAGGCCACCGGGCGCGGCGTGCGCTACCGCGTGGTGCTCGAGCGGTCGGTCCTCGACCAGCCGACCGGCATCACCGAGTTGACCGCCGCGCTGGGCCGCGACGAGCACGTACGGGTGGTGGACCGGGTGCCGACCAAGCTGGTCGTCGCCGACCGCTCCCTCGCCCTGGTGCCGCTCACCGCGCGTTCCTCGGAGCCGGCCGCACTGGTCGTGCATGCCAGCGGGCTCCTCGAGCTGCTGTCGGGCCTGTTCGAGGCGGTGTGGCGGCAGGCGCTGCCGTTGCGGCTCGGCGCGTCCGGCGTGAGCGAGCACGGGCCGGACGGACCCGACGGCACCGACCTGGAGATCCTCTCCCTGCTGCTGGCCGGGCTGACCGACGCGAGCGTCGCCAAACAGCTCGACCTGGGCCTGCGGACCGTACAGCGGCGGGTGAAGCGCCTGATGGAGCTGACCGGGGTCACCACCCGGCTCCAGCTCGGCTGGCACGCGTACGAACGGGACTGGGTGGCCAGGAATCGCTGACCGGACCGCGGAGCCCCGGGCCGCGGAGCGCCGGGCCGGTCCGGGGAGTGCCGGGCCCGGCCCCGTCGTCGGCCGCCACGCACTTCACTTCTGCGGACCGCGCCCGGTTCCTGCACCCTGGACAGATGGGAGCGTGGGACCTCCTCCTGGCCGGCCTGGTCATTCTGCTCGGGCTGTGCGGCATCCTGCTGCCCGGCGTGCCCGGGTCGTGGCTGGTGTGGGCCGGGGTCCTGTGGTGGGCGCTGAAGGATCCGCAGCCGCTCGCGTGGGCCGTCTTCGTCGGCGCCACCGTCGTACTGCTGCTGTCCCGGGCGGTGCGCTGGGCGCTGCCGCACCGCAGGAGACGCCGGGACGAGGCCATGCGCCGGCTCACGGCGTACGCGGGCGCGGGCGCCGTCCTCGGCTTCGTCCTGATCCCCGTGCTGGGCGCGATTCCGGGCTTCATGGGCGGCATCTACCTCGCCGAGCGGCTGCGGCTCGGGCGGCACGGCGAGGCGATGGCGTCGCTGCGGACGGCGATGCGCACGGGCGGCGCCGACCTGCTGACGGAACTGTTCGCCTGTCTGCTGATCACCGGGGCGTGGCTGGGCGCGGTACTGGCCGGCTGAGCGGGGCGCCCTCCAGCGACAGCAGCCGCGTCTTGCGCTCCAGGCCGCCCGCGTAGCCGGTCAGGGAGCCGTCGGCGCCGATCACCCGGTGGCAGGGGCGCAGGATCAGCAGCGGGTTGGCGCCGATCGCGCCGCCGACGGCGCGTACCGCGGGCCGGGAGGCGCCGATACGCGCGGCGATCTCGCCGTACGTCGTCGTGGCGCCGTAGGGCACGTCGTCCAGGGCGGCCCACACGCGCTCGCGGAAGGCGGTGCCCTCGGCGCGCAGCGGCAGCCGGAACTCCGTCAGCTCTCCGGCGAAGTAGGCGCCGAGCTGCTCCTCGGCCGCCCGGAAGGGTCCGGCGTCGCGCCGCCAGCCGTGCTGGACGCTCCGGCCGCCCTTCTGCCCGGGCACGGACAGGGAGGTGAGCACTCCGTCCGGCCCCGCGGTGAGGAGGAGCGGCCCGACGGGGCTGTCGACCTCGTACCAGTACGTGTCAGCGGTGGCTGTCGCGGTGCTCGTGGTGGTCGTGGTGGTCATCGGTCCTGCTCCCACTCTCCTGCTGCGCGCAGGTGGTTCAGTGCGTACGAGCGCCAGGGGCGCCAGGTGTCGGGCACGGCGAGGCCGGGCGGGGCGACGTCCGGGTCGCCGAGGGCGCGGGTGCGCAGGACGGCGGCCGTACGGGCGTCCAGGCCGGGTACGGCGAGCAGGGCGTGCTCGGCGTCGTCCCGGTCGGCGCCCGGGTCCAGGTGTACGGCGCCGTCGGCGAGGGCGGCGGCGAGGCCGCCCGCGGTGCCGTCCGGCTCGGCCTGCGCGAGGACGGCCGGTTCGGGGAAGAGGTGGGTGAGGGTGCCGCAGGGCGCGTCGAGCACCTTGCCGTACCGCTGGACGAGCCGCTCCGCCTCCGCGCGTCCCACCAGGGCCCGGACCGCGAGTTCGTCGGGGTCGGCGGTGCCCGGTGAGCGCAGCCCGGGGCGGGCGGCGACCAGCGGGGCGAGCCGGGGGTCGGCGCCGAGCCGCTCGTCCACGGCGTACGGGTCGGCGTCCAGGTCGAACAGCCGCCGCAGCCGCTGTACGGAGGTGGTCAGGTCGCGGAGGTCGGTGAGGTGGAGGCGGGCCTCGAGCCAGCCGCCGCTGCCCGTACTCGGCACGCCCGGCCGTTCGTCGACGGCGACGATCCCGGTGCCGTAGGGCAGGCGCAGGGTGCGCCGGTACACGCGCCGGCCGGGCGCGCCGCTCACCTCCTCGACCCCGGCGACCGCCTCTCGCTGGAGCAGGTCGAAGACGGGACCCGGCTGGTAGGCGCCCCGGTGGGCGAGCCGCAGCGGGACACCGGCGGACGGGGTGGCCGCGCGCCGGGCGGCCCGGTCGTGGGCCGGGGCCGTGGCGCGCAGTTCGCTGGGGGTGGCCGCGTACACGGCCCGGATCGTGTCGTTGAACTGCCGCACGCTGGCGAACCCGGACGCGAACGCGATCTCGGTGACCGGCAGGCCGGTGGTCTGCAGCAGCACACGGGCGGTGTGCGCCCGCTGGGCGCGGGCGAGGGCCACGGGTCCGGCGCCCAGTTCGGCGGTGAGCTGCCGCTGTACCTGGCGGGCGCTGTAGCCGAGCCGGCCGGCGAGTCCGGCGACGCCTTCGCGGTCGACGACGCCGTCGCCGATGAGCCGCATGGCCCGGCCGACGACGTCGGCGCGGACGTTCCAGTCCGCGGAGCCCGGCACGGCGTCGGGACGGCACCGCCGGCAGGCCCGGAAGCCCGCGCCCTGCGCGGCGGCGGCCGTCGCGAAGAACCGCACGTTGTGCCGCTTCGGCGTGACCGCGGGGCAACTGGGCCGGCAGTAGATGCCGGTCGTCTCGACGGCGAAGAAGAACGCGCCGTCGAACCGGGCGTCCCGGCTCCGTACGGCCTCGTACCTGCCGTCCTCATGCTTGTTCACGTGCTCGTTCACGTGCTTGTTCACGTGCTCGTGCTGGTTCTCGTACTCCGCGGTCCGCGGCATGACGTCCTCCTTCACGCTGTCCAGTCTCCGCCAGGCCGGAGGGCCGGGCTGGCGGAAATCGGACATCGCGTTGGGTGACGGTCGACGGTTACCGCATTCCGCTACCGCAATCCGCCCCGCTTGGCCTCCATCGCCGCCTTGCCGATGGCGCCTCGGCGCTTCCACTCCTTGCGCATCTCGGCCCGCAGCCGGGCGTCGGTCTTGGCGACGATGCGCTGGTTCTCCCGCATGAGCTTGCGGTAGCTCTCCAGCCGTCGCTCGGACAGTTCACCGCTGTCGATGGCGGCGAGCACGGCGCAGCCCGGCTCGCTCTCGTGGGCGCAGTCGTGGAACCGGCACCCCTCGGCCACCTCCGCGATCTCGGCGAACACCTGGTCCACCCCGCTGCCCGCGTCCCAGAGGCCGACGCCTCGCAGCCCGGGCGTGTCGATCAGCACTCCCCCGCCGGGCATGGCGAGGAGGTTGCGGGTGGTGGTGGTGTGCCGGCCCTTGCCGTCGACGTCACGGGCGGCCCGCACGTCCATGACGTCCTCGCCGAGCAGTGCGTTGGCGAGGGTGGACTTGCCGGCGCCGGACTGTCCGAGCAACACGGCCGTACCGCCGCCGACGACGGCGGCCAGGACGTCGAGCCCCTCCCCGTGCGCGGCAGTGACGGACAGCACCGGCACGCCGGGCGCGGCGGTCTCCACGTCCTGGACGAGGTACGCCAGGGTCACCGGGTCGGGGACGAGGTCGGCCTTGGTGAGGACGACCAGGGGCTGGGCCCCCGATTCCCAGGCGAGGGCGAGGAACCGTTCGATCCGGGCGAGGTCCAGTTCGACGGCGAGCGACACGGCGACGATCGCGTGGTCGACGTTGGCCGCGAGGATCTGCCCCTCGGACCGCTTGGAGGAGGTGGAACGCACGAAGGCGGTACGGCGCGGCAGCAGTGTCCGCACGTACAGCGGGTCGCTGCCTTCAGGGTCGACGGCGACCCAGTCCCCCGTGCACACGACCTTCATCGGGTCGCGGGGGACGACGAACTCGGTGTCGGCACGGACAGTGCCGGCCGGGGTGATGACGTCGCACAGGCCACGGTCGACCCGGGCGACACGGCCGGGCAGGAGACCCTGCTCGGCGTAGGGAGCGAACTCGGACTCCCAGTCCGCATCCCAGCCATACGGCACGAGCGGCTGCGAAGGAGACGAGGACGAACCCATGAGAGAAGAGAAAGACAAGGGGTGACCCTTCACAAGGGTGGCCCCGGCACCGCGCTCACAGGCGCGGGAGAAGTGTGGAGAGGTCAGCCGGAGGCCACGGAGGTGGACTGATTGAACTTCCGGATGCGGGCAGCGCCCATCTCAACGACAGCCATCGGTCACACCTCCCGAACACACCAAGTCACCCGCGGCAGCCTCAACCACCGCTCGAACAGAACCGACCCTAGAGGCACACGGGCCCGGGACGCCATCGAATTACGGCGGTCATGCCATGCCGTAGAGCGCCTGCAGATTCACCAGTTGGATATCAGGGTCGGCCTGTGCGGCCGCGTGGGCCTTGTCGTTGAAGCCTGCGCCGCTGAAACACATGAGTCGGGTACTGGTGGTGTCGTAGCGACCCGCCTGGGTGATGAGGTCGCGGATGTGCCGGAGTCGCTCAATGTGGGCGATGCCCATGATGTCGTTCCATTTGGCCTCGCCGATGGCCAGAAGCGGTGCCTTGGAACCGTCGGCGATGCCGATGACCGCCACATCCACCTCGTGTCCGACGCGGGCCTTGGGATCGTGCACAACACCGTGTCCGACCCGGGCGGGCAGACCACCGATCATTTCCGGGTCGGCGTGGTGCAGCGCCCAGTCGCGGCAGACCTGCTCGAAGTGCGGGCCGAGCACGTTACTGGTGAAGCGGCGGCGGCTGGCCTGCCAGACCCGGGCTGCGCTGCCGGGGCGTTCCAGTTGGTCCCAGACCGGCCGCATGATGGCGTGATAGAAGCCGATCAGCGGTTCGGCGATGCGGTAGGTGGGGCGGTTGTCGCGGAAGGCGTCGGCATCCCGGTGCAGCAGGCCGGCGTCTTCCAGGACGTTGATGGGGTGGGCGATGTCGGTGGCCTTGCGTTCCAGGTATCCGGCCATGCCTCCGCGAGTGGCGTTGCCGTCGGCGACTGCGGCCAGCACGGACAGGTACAGGGCGGTGTCTCGCAGGTCGGGCTCTTCCGCGAGCAGGTAGCGGGCTTCGCGGAACAGAGGGGTCTCTGGGTTGAGGACGGTGCGAACGACCCAGTTGTCGAAGTCGTCGGCTCCGTTCGGGGTGTCGCCGCGGGCGAATTCCCGTCGATACGCAGGTGTACCGCCGACGATCGCGTTGACCCGCAGGGCCAGGCGCGGGTCTGTGATGTCCCAGAAGTCGGCAGCCAGGCGGTGGTCGAGAGGGCGGACGATCAACTCCAGCCCTGCCCGGCCTCGCAGGGGGGCATTGCCGGACAGCAGCCTGCCCATGAACGACAACGCCGAGCCACACAGCAGTAGCCGGGTTCGAGAGCCGCTGCGCTGGGCGCGCAGGGTCCGCAGCGCCTCCTGGATGATCGAGGGGAGCTCCGGATTCGCCTTGGCAAGGTACGGGAACTCGTCGATGACCACGGGCACGGGCCGCTCCGTGCCCAGCGCGAGGAGCGCGTCGATGACCTCGGCCCAGTCGGAGAAATGGTACGGACTGGCAGGGCACACATGCGCGGTGAGCGCCGCGCTGATGCGCCGCAGAGATTCGGCATCGGCGGCCTCAGTGGCCCCGAAGTAGAACCCGCCTGCGGCACGGCAGGCCGCGTCGAGCAAGAAGGTCTTGCCCTGTCGGCGCCGTCCGGAGACCACCCCGAGCGTCGCGCCGGGCTGGTCATCTTCGATGAACCGGGTCAGCGCCGACCATTCGTAGTCGCGGTCGAACATCTCGACAGGCTTGTCCATGTCCCTGCCTCCCCGATCCCGCAAAAGATAGAATCACACATCTATAAACTGTACCCCTTGATGTCCGACGCCACGATCCCTTCGCCGTCGACACTCGCGAGCAAGACGATTCCGGGGCCTTCCCGCCGTCGGCCTGCCGCACTCCTTGCCCGCCCCGGCCCTCAAGGCGGCCGGCCACGCCGTGGGACTTGGCTTCGACTGGGGCGTGAACACCCTGCTCACCGGCACCCTGGGCCGCCTCACCGGCCGGGCGGCGACCAGCGGGTGGTCACCGACGGGCGTGCCCTCATCTTCGACGCCATCGCCGTCAGTGCGAAACTCCACCGACTGCGCGGCGTCCGCGAGTACCTGGCCGCCAAACGCGACGCCTGCCAGGCGCTGGCGGACGGCCTCGGCTCCCCACACGCCGACTGGGCGACGATGCTGGCGGTGGAACACGCCCGAGTGTGCGCCCGCATCCGCCACCTCAACGACGCGCTGGCCTGGGCGGCGGCCCGCTGGGCCGTCGACCAGGCGGCAGCGCTCGGCGCATCCGTCATCTACCTCGAAAACCTCGCCACCCTGGAAGCCCGCGGCCACCGCCGCGGTAGCGCCCGCCTGTCCGGACAGGTCCGCGGCACCTCCAGCCTCTGCCCCACCCGCCTCAACCCACGGGGTGCCCGGCGGAATCGCTCGGCCTCAGGACGCGCCCCTCTTGGCGGCGGCGAGGATGTCGACGACGGTGTGGAAGAAGCGCGTCGTCGCGTCGCGCCCGAGGTGGCGTTCCTGGAATCCCTTGGCGGCCGGGGCCCTGCCCTTGATCAGGTGCCAGACCACGAAAGCCTCGTACGGAGTGGTCCGGATGATCTCGATGTCGTTCTTGGGGGACATCAGCGGGAGTTCGAGCGCCGGGTCGATCCGCTCGGTCGTGAACACCACGCAGCAGCGCATGCTGTCGGTGACGGCGATGTCCTTGAACGGGTCGAGCGCGACCAGTTTCTCCATCTCCGGGATGGTGCGCAGGCAGACCGCGACGTCGTAGCCGAGGGCCTCCCGCAGGTGGGTGCCGATGGTCCGGCTCAGCACCGTACGGTCCTGCTCGGCGGTCTCGAAGAAGACGTTTCCGCTCTGGATGTAACTGCGGACCGCGTCGAATCCCATGTCCCGGAAGAGACCGCGCAGGCGGTCCATCTTCACCGAGCGCCCCGGCACGTTCAGGCCGCGCAGAAATGCGAGGTACAGCAAGGCCAACCACCCTGTTCGCGGGGAATCCTGGGGTCTGGGCGGGCCACTTTACCCGTCGGCGCGGCTCGATCCCGGGAACACCCACGCGCACTCCCGGCCGTTCAGTGTGAAGTCGTACGGCGGCGAGTTCCTGCCGTGCCAGGACGCGAGGAAGCCGAGGGCGAGGCGGCCGTCGGCGGGGACGGAACGGTTGTACTCGGCGGCGGTGGCGGTGACCCGGGAGCCGCTCTGGGTAAGGCTCGCGTCCCACATCTGGCCGATGCGCTGACCGTCGGGGAAGGTCCAGGCGACCTGCCAGGAGTCGAGGGCGTCGGTGGTGGTGACGGTGACGGTGGCCTGGAAGCCGTCGGGCCACTGGTTGACCAGGTCGTAGCGGACGCGGCAGGCGGCGGGCGCGGGGTCCGGAGCAGGCGGGTCCGCGGTGGGCGTGGCGGTGCCCTGGGGTTCCGGGTCGGGGTCCTCCTGCGGCGGCGGGGGCGGGGTCCTGCCCGGCTCGGGCGTCGTGGCGTCGGTGTCGGTGTCGGCGGGCGGCGACACTGCCGTCGCGGCCGTCGGCGACTGAGCCGTCGTGGTGCCCGCCCCGGACGGCACAGTCGGGTCCGGAACGACGGCCGCACGGCGGTCCACGGTGTCGGTGGGCGCCGCGGTGTCCTCGGCGGCGCCGTCGAAGGGCATCAGGGAGACGGTGAGCGCGAGCAGGGACACCAGGACGGCCGTGGCGAGGAGGCCGCCGCGGACGACGCGGGCCCGGTGGCCGCCGTCGGGCGCCTCGTCGGCGCGGCCGTCGTCGGCCGGTGCCGGACGCCCCGCGCCGAGCCGTACCTCGGCGGCGCGGCGGCGGCGCTCCAGGTAGGCGCGGCCGCCCCAGCCGATCACGCCGCAGGCGAGGGCCGTGGGCAGTCCGGAACCGTCCGGGCGCAGACAGGCGGCGGCCTCGGCGCAGTCGGGGCAGGTGGCCAGGTGGTGGGAGAGGTCGTCCGGGGTGTCGGCGGCGGGCGACCTGGTGACCGCGTCCAGCAGCCGGGCGTACGGGCGGCATGCGGCGGCCGGGGGTGTGTCGAGGTGGCCACGCCGGCAGCGGTCGCGGAACAGCTCGCGCACCTGGGCGAGTTCGTCGGAAGCGGTGGCCGGGTCGAGACCGAGCCGCCGGGCCACCACGGGCAGCGGGAGTGCCTCCACGTCGGCCAGCCACAGCAGTTCGGCGTCCGGTGCCTGCATGTCCCGGAGCCCGCGCAGCGCGAGCGGGCGTCGCGGCGGCGGTCCGGCGTAGCGCGCGGCCCGGTCGGAGCCGAGCCACAGCCGCAGGTCGGGGTCGAGTTCGTGTCCCTGGCCCGTGTCCTCCCAGGCCGCCGCGGTGGTGCGTACGGCGGTCAGGAGCAAGGGGACGCGGGGCAGCCGGGACGGGCGGCGGGCCACGGTTCGGGCCGTGGCGGCGGCCGCGTCGGCGGCGCGGACGTCGCGCAGTCCGTGGGCGAACGCCTCGGTGGCCAGCCGGACGGCCGCCTCGGACCCGGCGGTGCACAGGTCGGCGTAGGAGAGCACCGTGTCCCAGCCCTCGGCGAGCAGCGCGGCCTCGGCGGCGTCCTGGGGGCTCGGCAGGTCGGGCATCGGACTCCTGCATCCACTGCGTTCGCTGCATCCACTGCGTTCACGGGTGAGGCCGACTCAGGCCAACTCGTCTCACCGATGACGGAGTTGGGGCAGGTCCTCACGGCAGACCTCACGGCAGGGGCAGAGCTTCGCACGTCTTCGCCACGACTGACAAGCGCCGGGTTCACACCTCCGCGTTCACACCTCCACGGACGCGTCCTCCGGCAGGCTGTCCATGAAGGAGCTGACGGAGAACACGGCGCGGCCGGCGCCGGGCAGGCCGTAGCCGGGGGGCGAGGCGAGGCCGAACTCGTCCATCGTGGCGCGGTAGGCCTCGAGCAGCCGGATGTGGTACTCCAGCGGTGCGCCCTGCGGGTTGGCCTTGCCGAGCGGGGTGGTGGGCTCGGGGCACCAGGTGGTGAAGCGGGGCGTGATGCCGTGCGACATGAAGAAGCGCAGGCCCTCGGTGGTGGACGCGATCGCCTCGTCGACCGTCTTGAAGCCGAAGGGCTCGGCCATCTCGACGCCCGCGACGAAGTTGGGGATGACGTTGCGCGCGCCGAAGACGTCGGTGGAGTCCAGGATGCGCCGGTGCCACTCGTCGCGGCCGACGTAGCGCTCCTTGCCGGGGCAGAACATCTTGAACAGGTACTCGTCCCACACCTCGAAGTTGGGGTGGTAGATCTGCACGCCGTAGTCCTTGAAGCGCTGGACGTCCGGCTTGGGCAGCGCCTGGGCGACGACCTTGCCGATCCAGCGGCCGGGGAAGTACTCCTCGATGGCCTTGGCGTACCGCCCGTAGAAGTCGGCCTCGTCCAGGCCCTGGACCTTCGACGTGATCGCGCCGCCGGTGAGCGTGTACGCGGTGGAGATCTTGGCGGTGTCGTACTTGTTGATGATCTCCAGCGCCTCAAGGACCTCGTCGACGTCCTTCACGCCCGTGTACGGCCGCCCGGCCGCCTTGTGCTGGCGCCAGTTGTGGTTGATGTCGCAGTACTGGCACTCCTCCTTGGCGCCGAAGTACTGGCAGACGCGGAACGCGGTCAGGTAGATCAGGTAGCCCCACTGGATGGTGGGAGCCACCTCCATGACCGACTTCCCGTTGGAGAGGGTGTGCCGGTAGTACTCGGGCATGGGCGGCACGCCGACGTCCGAAATGCGCTTGCCGTCGAGGTAGAGGCCGAGCTGGCCGTGCTCGTCGGAGGCGACCCGGTAGGGGGAGGCCGGGTTCACGCGCACCGAGACGACGGTGCGGCGCAGGTCGTACGGGCCGCCGGTGAGGATGATCTCCTCGGGCGGGCGGCGCAGCGCGGCCTCGCCCAGTTCGGGCAGGGTGCCGTGGTCGAAGGAGAAGATGAAGTACGACTTCGGCTTGACGTCGCCGGCTGCCTCGTTGGTGGTATCGCTGAGCGCGGAGGGGTCGAAGGCGACACCGCCGCGCAGGAGGTCCTCCTTGAAGACGGCCTCGCGCGGCACGTGCGGGAAGCGCTCCATCAGATCCTCGACCAGCGCGGTACGGCTGTCCATCCCGTGTCTCCTCCCAGCTCCGGCGTTCGACTTCTCACGGTATGCCCCCGGCGGTACGTCTTCCCGGGCGGGGCCCCTCCCAGGCGCGCCGGGTAGGTTTCCGCGGTATGAGCGACATCACGGTCACCAACTGGGCCGGCAACATCACCTACACGGCCAAGGAGCTGCTGCGGCCGCACTCCCAGGCCGCGCTGCGGGCCCTGGTGGCGGACAGCGCCACGGTGCGGGTGCTGGGCAGCGGGCATTCCTTCAACGAGATCGCCGAGCCGGGCGCCGAGGGCGTCCTGCTGTCGCTGGCCGGCCTGCCGGCCGAGGTGGACGTGGACACGGCGGCCCGTACGGTGCGGGTCGGCGGCGGTGTCCGGTACGCGGAGCTGGCCCGGCTGGTGCACGCGCGGGGGCTGGCGCTGCCGAACATGGCGTCGCTGCCGCACATCTCGGTCGCCGGTTCGGTGGCGACCGGCACGCACGGCTCCGGGGTGCGCAACGGCTCGCTGGCGTCGGTGGTGCGCGAGGTGGAGCTGGTCACCGCGGACGGCTCGACGGTGACCGTCGCGCGGGGCGACGAGCGCTTCGGCGGTGCGGTGACCTCGCTCGGCGCGCTGGGCGTCGTGACCGCGCTCACCCTCGACCTCGAGCCGGCGTACGAGGTCGAGCAGCACGTCTTCACCGAGCTGCCGCTCGACGGTCTTGACCCGGCGGCCTTCGAGACGGTGATGGCGGCGGCGTACAGCGTGAGCCTGTTCACCGACTGGCGGGCGCCGGGCTTCCGGCAGGTGTGGCTGAAGCGCCGCACCGACCAGCGGCTGGACCAGTTCGGGTACGCCGCGCCGGCCGCCGAGAAGATGCATCCGGTGCCGGGCATGCCCGCGGTGAACTGCACGGAGCAGTTCGGGGTGCCGGGGCCCTGGCACGAGCGGCTGCCGCACTTCCGCGCCGAGTTCACGCCCAGCAGCGGGGCCGAACTGCAGTCGGAGTATCTGATGCCGCGCGAGCACGCCGTGGCCGCGCTGCGCGCGATGGACGCGATACGGGGGACGATCGCGCCGGTGCTGCAGACCTGTGAGATCCGCACGGTCGCCGCCGACGAGCAGTGGCTGAGCCCGGCGTACGGGCGGGACACCGTGGCCGCGCACTTCACCTGGGTCGAGGACACGGCGGCGGTGCTGCCGGTGGTGCGGCGGCTGGAGGAGGCCCTGGCCCCGTTCGCGGCCCGCCCGCACTGGGGGAAGGTGTTCACGACCCCGGCGGGCGGGCTGAGCGCGCTCTACCCCCGGCTGGCCGACTTCCGGGCGCTGACCGGGGCGCTGGACCCGGCGGGGAAGTTCACCAACGCGTTCGTGCGCGGGGTGCTGGCGGCCTGAAGCCGAGGGCCCGGAGCCGAGGGGCCGGAGCGGCAACACGGCGCCACGGCGGGCGCGTTGGGCCGTTGGGCGTGCGACCCCTCGGAACATCGGTGTCCGCGTGCTATACCGGTAAGCCTTGGGACGATGGGGGGCGGACCATGAACACGCACACCCGCAGGCCCGGACTCGGCGGCATCGGACGAGGGGTGACGGCCGCCGCCGTCGGCCTTGCCCTCACCCTCGGCCTCGCCCTCTCCGGAACACCCGCCTCCGCCTCCGCGTCCGCGTCTGCCACCACCACGGCGCCCGCGACCTGTTCGCAGGTGAGCGCGGGCGATTCCGACGGTCTGGAGGTGGCGTACTGGAAGCAGGTGGAGGACGGGCCGCTGTGCGAGGCGGAGTTCACCACCGGCGCGCTGTACACGCCGCGCGGTCCGGGGGCGCCGCTGATCGACCCCGTGCGCAAGCCGGTGCGGGTGCGGGTCCTGCTGCCGGCGGACTACGACCCGGCGGGCGGTTACGAGGTGCTGTATCTGCTGCACGGCGGAGCGGCCGACCACCTGCAGTGGTCGAGCGGCGTCGACCTCGCGACAACCGTCCGGGAGAGCGGGTTCGGCGGCATCGTGGTGATGCCGGAGGGCGGCAAGGTCGGCTTCTACTCCGACTGGACCGGCCACACCACGGGGAACTTCGCCCCGCTGTGGGAGACCTTCCACATCCGGCAGCTCGTGCCGTGGGTCGACGCGCACCTGGCGACGTCGGGGCGGCGCGCGGTCGCGGGCATGTCGATGGGCGGGTACGGCGCGCTGAAGTACGCCGCCCAGTACCCGGAGCTGTTCGACGCGGTGGGCTCCTTCTCCGGCGGTACGGACATCCGCCGCGCCGACCACCAGGCGATCGTGAACCAGGGCACCACCGCCTACGGGGCCCGCTTCTGGTGGCACGGCTCGGGCACCGACCTGGGGAACTACTGGAAATACCTGCTGCCGGGCAACCCCGGTGCACTGGAGCGCACCGAGCTGGTCTTCGGGCCGCGGTCCACGTGGGCGTCGTTCAACCCGGCCCAGGTGGTGGAGGACGACCCGGCGGTCTACCGCTCGTACGCCGGCCGGCTGAAGCTCTACACCGGCCGCTCCGAGGACCCGTACGAGTGGAACGAGGCGTTCGACGGGGCCCTCGACGCCCGGAGCGTCCCGCACGGGTACTGCACCGGCCCGGGCGGGCACGACTTCGGCACCTGGGCCCCGGCGCTGGAACACTTCCTGCGCTTCCTGGACGGCCCGGACTCCGCGGCGGTGTGCCCGGCCGCGGACGACTGGCGGGCGGGGCCCTGACGGCGACGGGCGGAGCGGCCCGGGGCCTGGCATAGGCTGATGCCCGAAGATCCCGGGTTGCGGAAGGTGGTCCCATGCCCCGACTCGGCCTCACGACCGAGCGTGTCGTCGCGGCCGCCGCCGACCTCGCCGACGAGACCGGGTTCGAGGCCGTCACCGTCTCCGCGCTGGCCCGGCGCTTCGGGGTGAAGGACGCCAGCCTGTACACGCACGTCCGCAACCTCCAGGACCTGCGCGTCCGGGTCGCGCTGCTGGCCGGCGGCGAGCTGATCGACGAGATCACGGCGGCGGTGGCCGGCCGGGCCGGGAAGGAGGCGCTGGTCGCCTTCGCGGGCGCCTACCGGGCGTACGCGCTGCGCCACCCCGGCCGCTACGCCGCGACCCAGATCCGTGTCGACCAGTCCCTCGTCGCCGACTCCCCCGCCCTGCGCCGCACCGCCGAGATCACCCACGGCATGCTCCGCGCCTACGGCCTGACCGAACCCGACCTCACCGACGCGGTGCGCCTGCTGCGCAGCACCTTCCACGGCTACTGCGCCCTGGAGGCCACCGGCGGCTTCGGCGCACCGCGCGACGTCCAGGCGTCCTGGGACAAGGCGGTCGACGCCCTGCACGTGGCGCTGGAGAACTGGCCGCGCGAACGACGCGACGCGACCGGAGATTAGTCAGCCCAGCGCCCGGACCTCGTCGTACGTGGGTGTCGGGCCGCCCGGGGTGCGGCCGGTCCGGATGTCGGCCGCCGTCTCCAGGGCGGCGCCCAGCGCCCGCCGGTACAGCAGCGAGCCGAGGCTGACGCGGCGTACGCCGAGGTCGGCGAGGTGCCGGAGGGCGGGTCCCGTGGGCGAGTACAGGACGTTGAGGGGGACGTCGAAGTGGGCGGCGAGGGCGGCGATGCGGGCGGGGTCGGTGAGGCCGGGGACGAAGACGCCGTCGGCGCCGGCCTCGCGGTAGGCCTCCAGGCGGCGCAGGGTGTCGGACCAGTCGCCGTCGCCCGACCAGTACGTGTCCGTGCGGGCGTTGACGAAGAGACCGGGGGCGGCCGAGCGGACGGCGGTGATCTTCGCGGCGTGCCGGTCCACCGGCCCCAGGCCGTCCTCCAGGTTGATCCCGACGGCGCCGACCGCTGCCAGCTCCCGCGCGAACCCGCCCACCTCGTCGGGGTCGTCACCGAAGCCGCCCTCCGCGTCGACGGACAGCAGGAACGGCTGCGAGCCCAGGGTGAGGGCCAGCCGCAGCGTCTCGTCGCGGGTCGCCGACGCCCCGTCGGGCAGCCCGCCCGCCGCCGCGACACCGAGGCTGGTCGTGCCGACGGCACGGAAGCCCTCCCCGGCGAGGGCGAGCGCGGAGGCGTGGTCCCAGGCGCACGGCAGGAGCAGGGGCGCGCCGGCGCGGTGCAGGGAGGCGAAGTCGGTGGCGTAGTCGGTGGCGTAGTCGGTGGCGAAGCCGGTCACGACAGGTCGCCCACCGCGTCGGCGTAGTACACGGATCCGCCGAGGTGGACGGCGAGTTCGCGGAAGCTCCAGCCCTCGCCGGGCGACTGGTCGAGCTGCTCGTCGGTGAGCGCGTCGAGGCGGTTGGCCCAGATCCGGGCGAGCCGGGTGAGGCGGCTGCGGGCCTCGTCCAGGTCCTCGCCGGTGAAGGGCGCGCGGTCGGCCTCCGTCGTGATCACGGAGGCGTGCCAGTGGTCGGGCTGCGTCTCCTCCCCCGCCAACCGGGCCTCCAGCTCCGCGAGATGGTCGACCAGGTGGTCGGCGACCCGCCGGATCGCCTTGTGCGGGGTGTACACGCGGTCGTCCACGTGCGCGGGTTCCCCGTCCCAGTGGGTCCAGGTGGCGGCGAGACCGAGGACGTGCTCGACCATGCCGGTGACGGCGTCGACGGGCGTGAGGGTGCTCGTGGTGACGGTGCGCGTGTCGCTCATGTCCCGCACGCTAGGTGCCGGTTGCTTCGGCGACGGCCGAAGTGTTCCCGCCGGAGTGTCCCGGGCCGCAACCTGCGCTCGGCTCAGGTCACCAGTCCGTGGCGGTAGGCGAAGACGACCGCCTGGACGCGGTCGCGGAGGTCGAGTTTGGTGAGGATGCGGGAGACGAAGGTCTTGACGGTCTCGGGGCTGATCACGAGGGACGCGGCGATCTCGCCGTTGGAGAGGCCGTCCGCGATGAGGCGCAGCACCTCCATCTCGCGGGGCGTCAGCGGTATCTCCCGGGGGGTGCCCTCGGCGGGCCGGATGCGGGCGGCGTACCGGCCCACGAGGCGGCGCGTCACGTCGGGGTCGAGCAGCGCGGCGCCCATCGCCACCGTCCGGATGCCGTGCAGCAGCCGGTCCGGCGGCGCGTCCTTGAGCAGGAAGCCGCTGGCGCCGGCGCGCAGGGCCTCGTAGACGTACTCGTCGAGGTTGAACGTGGTCACCACGAGCACCTTGACGGGATGCTGCACCCCGGCACCGGCCAGCAGGCGGGTGGCCTCGAGGCCGTCGAGCACCGGCATGCGGATGTCCATCACCACGACGTCCGGGCGGACTTCACGGGCCAGGTCGACCCCGGCCTGACCGTCCCCGCACTCGCCGACCACCTCCAGGTCGGGCTGGGCGTCGACGATGGTCGCGAGACCGGTGCGGATCAGTGCCTGGTCGTCGCAGATCACGACCCGGACCGGCCCGCTCATGACGTACTCCCCCCGTTCCCCCCGGGTATCCGGGCCCGGACGACGAAGCCGCCGCCCGCCGGGCGGTCCGCGCTGAAGTCGCCGCCGAGGACGTCGACCCGTTCCCGCAGGCCGGCCAGCCCCCGCCCGCTTCCGCCGGGGGACGCGGCCCCCGAACCCGAGCCGTCCGTGCCCACTTCCACCGTGATCTCCCTCTCGCCGTGCCGCACCAGGACCGAGGTCCTGCCGCCGTGGTCGTACTTGAGCGCGTTCGTCAGGGCTTCCTGCACGACGCGGTAGGCCACGAGGTCGGAGCTGCCGGTCGCGGCCGCCGGCGTGCCCTCCTCGGTGAACTCCACCGGCTGCCCGGCCCGGCGCGTCTGCTCGACGAGCGTGAGCACCCGGCCGACGGGGGGCGTCCTGGGCTCGGCGGTGCCGTGGTCCGGGTTGAGCAGGTCGAGCAGGTGCCGCAGGTCGGTGATGGCCCGGCGGCCGGTGTCGCTGACGGCGGCCAGCGTCTCGTCGAGCCGGTCGGGGGCGGCGGTCAGATACCGGGCCGCCTCGGACTGCACGACCATCGCCGTCACGTGGTGTGTCACGACGTCGTGGAGTTCGCGGGCGATGCGGGTCCGCTCGGCGTTGCGGGCGTCCTCGGCGACCCGGCTGCGGCGTTCGGCCTCGGCGGCACGTGCGGAGCGCATCCACGCTCCGATGCCCCAGGCCAGGGCCAGCGCCGCGTAGAACGCCACGAACTCGGCCACCGATTCGTCCGTACCGCGCCGGTACAGCTCGGCCGACAGGGCCACGAACGCCACGGAGGCGACGATCAGCGTCGCGCGCCGGTACCGCTCCAGATAGGACCCGGCGCTCAGCAGTGCGATGGGCAGTGCGGTGCCCGCGAACAGGTGGTAACCGCGGATCTGGTCGATGGCGAAACCGAGCGAGATCAGGGCGACACAGACGACCGGCCACCGCCTGCGCACGGCGAGCGGGAGGCACTGGAGGACGGCCGCCACCCCGGCCAGCGCGTCGCCGGGGCGGTCCGGCAGGCCGCCGACCTCCGTACCCTGGCCGCGGAGCGCCGGCAGGAGCGACGCGACGAGGAGCAGCACCCCGAACGGGAGGTCCCGGACCGTGACGTCGAGCCCGCGCCACAGCTCCGGGATCCGTCGGCGATCGATCATCGGGGAAGTGTAGCGGTGGAGTTGGCGCCCGCGGCACGCCGGGAGCCGAACGGCACGACGTTCCCGCGCCGGTGGGCCAGCCACAGGAACACCAGCGTCAGCAGCGCCCCGAAGCCCACCGAGTACACGCTGCCCTCCGGCCCGAAGTCGCCGCCGGTGAGCAGCTTCGGCCCCGACATCGCGGCGTCGAGCAGTCCCTCGTTGGTGCCGGTGCCGGAGACCGCGACGCTGAAGATGCCGGCCGCGGCGAAGTTCCAGCCGAAGTGCACGCCGATGGCCAGCCACAGGCTGCGGGTGGCGGCGTAGGCGGCGGCGAGCATGAAGCCGGCCTCGATGGCGATGGCGAGGGCGCCCCACAGGGTGGCGTCCTCGTTGAGCAGGTGCATGGCCCCGAACCCCAGGCCGGTCAGCCCCAGCGCGAGGTACGTGCCGAGGTGCTCCTCGATGATCCGGAACAGGACCCCGCGGAACACGACCTCCTCCGTCGCGGCGGCCGCGGCCATGAAGCCGACCAGCCCGATCGCGCCCTGCACCGAGCCCACTCCGTCGACCTCGTAGTGCCCGGAGGCGAAGAGGTTCACGATGACGGCCGTGAACATTCCGGCACCCATCAGGATCCCCCAGCCGGTCTTGGCCGCGGCACCCTCCCGCGCCACGTCCAGGGCCTGCCGGCGCTCGGTCCGCCGCACCACCCAGGCGTACACGAACACCACCAGCGCGGCCGACGTGAGCCCGACGACCAGCGTGAGCCAGTCGTTGTCCTTCACGGCGTTGGTGGCGATGCCGCCGATGGCGTAGGCCGCCAACACGGCCAGGAACTGCCAGACAAACCTCACGGGAACTCCTCGGTCGGGCCCCGGACTCGACTGCCGCGGGCTGACATGGACGCTACGGATCCGGCGGCCGGAGATCGTCACCTCACGGTGGACACCTGGCCGTAGCTCGCACGGGGGACAAGACCCCCGGAGCCCGGGGCGAGAAGCCGTAGCCTCGTGCCATGACCAGCGACTTCGCCGACGCCCTCGCCTCCGGCCCGCTCGTGCTCGACGGCGGGATGTCCAACCAGTTGGAGTCGGCCGGGCACGACCTGGGCGACGCGCTGTGGTCGGCGCGGCTGCTCGCCGAGGATCCCGAAGCGATCACTCGGGCCCATCTCGCCTACTTCGAGGCGGGCGCGGACGTGGCGATCACGTCCAGTTACCAGGCCACCTTCGAGGGCTTCGCCCGGCGCGGCATCGGCCGGGAACGGGCGGCCGAACTGCTCGCGCTCAGCGTGGAGTCGGCAAGGGAGGCCGCCCGCCGGGCGCGGGCGGACCAACCGGACCGCCCCCTGTGGGTGGCGGCGTCGGCGGGCCCGTACGGGGCGATGCTCGCGGACGGCTCCGAGTACCGCGGCCGGTACGGCCTCGACGCGGGCGAGCTGGAGCGCTTCCACCGCCCCCGCCTGGAGGTCCTGGCCGCCGCCCGGCCCGACGTCCTCGCGCTGGAGACGGTCCCCGACACCGAGGAGGCGGCGGCGCTGCTGAGGGCGGTGCGCGGACTGGGCGTGCCCGCCTGGCTGTCGTACACCGTCGCCGGGGACCGCACCCGCGCCGGTCAGCCGCTGGAGGAGGCCTTCGCCCTGGCCGCCGACGCGGAGGAGGTGATCGCGGTGGGCGTGAACTGCTGCGCCCCCGAGGACGTGTCCGGCGCGGTCGAGACCGCCGCCCGCGTCACGGGCAAGCCGGTCGTCGCCTACCCCAACAGCGGGGAGAGGTGGCACGCGGAGTCCCGCACCTGGACGGGTCGTCCGTCCTTCGCGACCGAGCGCGTACGGGGCTGGCGGGAGCACGGGACCCGGCTGATCGGCGGCTGCTGCCGGGTGGGCCCGGACACGATCCGGGACATCGCCGGGGCTGTCGGACGGTAGCCGTCGGGGACGGTAGCCGCCCGACGGCCCCGGGGAGGCGGGGTCAGACCCGCGCCGACGCCCTGACCGAGTAGTGCTGCACTCCGTCGCCGTCGTTGTTCCAGTTCAGCTTCCAGGCGCCGTCGCCGAGCGCCCAGCGGGAGACGGCGTGCCGGATGGTCGGGGTGGTGTAGGACCCGTCCCCGTCCTCCATCCGGCCCTCGATGCCGAAGGTCTTGTAGTAGCGGACGGGGTCCGTCGCACCGGAGACGCTCTTCTTGAGGTACACGCGGAACGCGGCGCTGTCGAAGGTCAGGCTGGGCGCGCTGCCGTGGGCGTCCGGCATGTCCCAGGACAGCTTGGCGTAGCTGTAGATGTAGCCGCCGGACCGGTACGAGCACATCGTGGACTTCAGGATCCAGTTGTCCGGCCAGGGACCGGTGTACCCGCGGTCGTCCACCGAGATGCTGTACCTGTCGCCGCAGCTCGCCGCCATGGCCGGACCCGCCGCGGCGACCGCGCCGCCGGCGAGCGTGCCCAGGCAGGTCGCGGTGACTGCCGCTCTGCGCAGAAAGACGCGCACGGAATTGCTCCTGTTCTCCGCACGTGGTGCGGTGTCGCTGAGCCGGGCGGTCCAGGACACCGGCGAACCGTTTCGGGGCCGGGGCTTTCGCGTAGACCGCCCGAACGCCGGAATCGTAGGCACGCCGTCCGCCGCCCCGCCTTGTGCACTCGATGCCGGCCACTGTGCGAGTGAGGTGCACCGTCCCCACCCGTGCCCACTCGTCCCCACCGTTGCCCACCCGACCCCCAACCGACCCTCGGTGGTCAGCCTGTCGCCACCGGATCCGGCACCACGGTCACCGGCAGGTGTCCGGCGGCCACGAGCAGCCACAGCAACTGGTAGGGCGCGGCTCCCTGATCCCTCAGCGGCAGCCGCAGCCGGGCGCCGAGCGCCGGCAGCCGGGCAGCGAGCGTGTTCCGGTGCATCCCGAGCGCGTCGGCCGTGGCGGCGGCGCGGCAGTTCCGGTCCAGCCAGGTGGCCAGCAACCGCGGGTCCGACGGGTCTTCCAGGACGCCCAGTTCCCGCGCTGCCCAGTCCACCACCGCCTCCTGCCGCACCAGCGACCGCAGTCCGGTCGGCGCCGCCGGCCCGCCGCCCGCCGGCCCGCTGCCCGTCGGCTCGGGCAGGTCCGCGAGCTGGAAGGCCAGGTCCGCCACCGCGCGGTGCGCGACCTGCCGGTGGTCGAGGCCCATCGTCTCCAGCACCAGTCGCAGCCGCTTGTTGGCCGTGGTGCGGTCGATGCCGAGCAGCCGGCCGGCCCGCAGCGCACCGTACGACAGCGCCCGGCGAGCGGTCGGCTCCGCCTGGGCCCGCTGTTCCGCCGTCAGGTTCCGCAGTCCGGCGCAGACCTGGCGGGACCAGGCGCGCGCCTGCGCCGGGAGGAAGGTGACGAGCGAGGCCCCGCCGAAGTCCCGGACTATCCGTTCCGGATCGTGTTCGGCAGCCGTCAGCGCGCGCACCGCCGCCCCGTAGGCCGAGGCGGTCTGCGACCACGGCCGAGGCCCGGACACGCCCGCGACACGTCCGGGCATCTGCCTCACCACCGGTCGCAGGACGGCCAGTGGAGCCGCACCGCCCGTCTCCTGCGCGAGCACCACGATGACGTGCCGTGGCTCCGCCGGGCACAGCACCACCAGCCCCCTGCCTCCCACGGCCGCCTCGCAGGCGGCGGCGGTGCCGGCACGGTCCTCGCCCCGCGCGCACGCCACCACGGCCACCACCCCGCGCCCCGCGGCCAGCACCTGGCCGACGCCTGACTCGGCGGCGCCCAGCCGGGCCAGCGGTTCGGCGATGCGTACCGCACCCTCCCAGTTTCCGAGCATGAGGTACTGCAGCACCGACACCCGGATGCCCCGCAGCGCGGTGCGCAGCGCTTCCCGGTCCCGGCGGTGGCGCACCGAGGATTCCAACAACGCCACCTGCCCTGCCGTATGGGCCAGAAGCTGCCGCAGATACGGTGGCCAGCCCTCGGCCCGGAACGCGGCCAGGACCCGGTCCGACCCTTCGGGACCCACCGCGTACAGCACCAACTCCTGTCCGTCGAAGGGAGCGGCGGCCGTACGCGTCCGACCGGAGCGGACCTGCTCCAGTGCCTGCGGCACCACAGCGGCCAGCCGTTCCCACTCGGCCCCGCCCGGTTCGACCAGCATGACGGAGCCGCCGGTGAGGACGGCCACCTCGCGCAGCAGCCGCGCCGGACCCTCCGACCGCTCCAGCGCACACGCGGCCAGCGTCAGCACCCGGGCGGACGCGTTCGCGTTGTCCCGCTCGACGGTCAGTTGCCGCCGCAGTATCCGGCGCACTGTCTCGGGAGCGTCCCAGGCCCCTGCGGGAACCAGCCATTGCAGGCCGGCCCGGACGGCTTCCTCGGCCGGTGTGCGGGCAGCCGCCGCGGGCGCCGGCACCACGGCCACCACTCCCGCGCGGACGAGCCGCCGAAGCGCCGCGGCGGCGTCCACGGGTCCCGCACCGTCCGTACCGGTGGGCAGCACGGCCAGCCCCGACCGCACCCGAAGCGTGTCCGACGGCAGGCGCCAGTCCACATCGCAGGCGACCACCTCATCGACGTGCCGCGCCGTCGTCGGCACCTTGCCGACCGGTTGCGGATGGCGAAGCACGGGGTCGGATCCGATGGTCAGGTCAGTGGTGATCAGCATGAGGGCGCGCCGGTGGGGTGGGGGTGGGCAGGCGTGGGGGGTCGAGGCGGCAGGCGTGGGGCCCCGGGATACTACCGTCGGACCATTCCGCACCACACGGCCCCTCCGCCGTCCCTCCGCCGTCTTCCTGCTGACCGAGAGCCGTGCCGCGGGCGGGTGGCGCGGCATGTGCCAAGATTGCGGTGAACAGGCGTTCGGGGGGCGGGTTCGGCGGGGGGAGGGGGACGGCGTGGAACACGGGGAGCGGACGAGACACCGGGCGGGGCCGGGGGCGGTGGTCGCCGCCGGGGTGGTCGGGGCGCTGGCCGTCGCCGCGCTCGCGCTGCGGCCCGCGGAGGGGCTGCTGCACTCCGGCACGGGGCCGCTCGGCCACTGGGGCTTCGTGGTGATCGTGGGGTCCATCGCCTGGAGCCTCGCGGCCCTGACCGTCGTCAAACGCTTCCGGCCCCGTTTCGGCGCCGACCGCCCCTCGCTGCCACCGCGTGAGGAGCGGCTGCGGGAAGTCGCGGCGCCACTGCTGCTCGCGGCGACGGGGGTCGTCGGCGTCCTGGCCATGGTCCTGCACCGGTTCTCCACCGGCGACACCACGACCGGCCCACCGCTGCCCCTCGCGACGGAACCCCCCGCCACACCGAGCTTCGTCACTCCCCCGCCCCGGGACCGTACGGGAGATCCCACGGGCCATTCCTCCCTGCCCCTGTATCTCGTCCTCGCGCTGCTGGCCGCGGTCGTCGTCGTGCTCGTCGTGGTGGCCGTCGTACGGCGGCTGCGACGGGTCGGGCTGAGGGTGCCGCAGCGCCCCGGCCCGGCGGGCACCGCGCCGGAGGGCGACGACGCGCGGCTGCTCCTGTCCGCCGTGCATTCGGGCCGCCGCGCCCTCGCCGACACGGATGACGCGCGTGCGGCCGTCATCGCCTGCTACGCCGCGATGGAGGACGCCCTCGTCGCGTCCGGAGTGCCGCGGCACGCTTCCGACAGCCCCACCGACCTGCTCACCCGAGCCGTCGGCGCCGGTCTCGCCCCGGGATCGGCGGCGCCGCGGCTCACCGCGCTGTTCCGTGAGGCGCGTTACTCCTCGCACCCCATGGACGGCTCGCACCGGGAGGCCGCGGCCGACGCCCTGAAGGAGATCGCCTCGCTGCTCCAGGACCGGGAGCGGGACGGGGAGCGGGAGGCCATGCGGTGAACCGGACCACGGAGACAGCACCGGGAGACGACACGCTCACACCGCGCCGCCTCGGGATGCTCGCCGGCGCGGTCGCCGGCTCGGGCGTCCTGCTCGTACTGCTCTTCGACGGCCCCGAGGCGGCCGGTGCCCTCGTGGCCCTGGTCGTCGCCGTGGCCCTGCTCGTCGCCCGGTACGCCGCCGGGGCCGGCGCCTTCGACTCCGGATACCGGGACGATGTGCGGCTGTTGCGGACGCGGGCCCCGGGCATGGGCGAGTGGCGACGGAACGTGGGCACCTCCACCGGACCCGACGGCGCCCTCTACTACCGTGCGGTGCTCCGGCCCGAACTGCGCCACCTGTACGCCGCCGCGCTCGCCGAGCACCACCATGTGTCCCTCGAGCACCAGCCCGAGCGGGCCGCCGAGTTGATCGGCCCCGAGCTGTGGCCGTGGCTGGGACCACAACCACCACGCACCGGACCCGACGGCGATGTCCCCGTCGACGTGCTGCGCCGCCTCGTCGACCGCCTCGAAGTACTCGGCGCACCCCGCACCCGCAGCCCTCGTAGCCCCGCTAGCTCTCGTAGCCCCCGTCCCGGTAAGGACCAAGCGAAGTGACGACTTCCTCCACGCCCCAGCTCCGCACCGCCGAGCAGGTCGGCGAGCAGGCCGGTGCCGTACTGCGCGAGATCGGCCGCGCCGTCGTCGGCAAACCGGACGCCCTCGAACTCGTGATGCTGGGCGTACTGGCCCGCGGCCACGTCCTGGTCGAGGACCTGCCGGGGCTCGGCAAGACACTCCTCGCGCGGTCCTTCGCCACCACGCTCGGCCTGGACTTCCGCCGGATCCAGTTCACGCCCGACCTGCTGCCGTCGGACGTCACCGGAACGCCGCTGTACGACCAGCGCACCGGCGAGATGGTGTTCCACCCCGGCCCGATCTTCACGCACCTCCTGCTCGCCGACGAGATCAACCGGACGCCGCCGAAGACGCAGGCCGCGCTGCTGGAGGCGATGGCCGAGTCGCAGGTGACCGTGGACGGCGAGACGCGGCCGCTCGCCGACCCGTTCCTGGTGATCGCGACCGCCAACCCCGTGGAGTACGAGGGCACGTACTCCCTCCCCGAAGCCCAGCTCGACCGGTTCCAACTGCGCGTGCGGATGGGGTATCTGGCCGCGCGGGAGGAGCTGGCGATGCTGCGGGCCCGGATCGACCGGGCCGCGCCCGAGGCCGTGCTCGAAAGGCTCGCGGGTCCGGAAGACGTCGTGGCCTGGCGGGCCGTCGTGGAGCGCGTGGAGATGGACGACGACCTGCTGGAGTACGCCGTCGCGCTCGTCGGCGCGACCCGCGACCACCCGCAGATCAGCATCGGGGCCTCGCCGCGCGGCGGACTCGCCCTGGTCCAGCTCGCGCGCGCCCGCGCCGTGCTGGACGGCCGCGACTACGTCGTCCCCGAGGACATCAAGCGTCTCGCGGTGCCCGCGCTGGCCCACCGGGTGTCGCTGCGCCCGGAGTTGTGGGTGCGCGAGATGTCCACGGACGACGTGCTGCGCGAGATCGTCGACAGCGTCGGTACGCCGACGACGCGGCGTACGGCCGCCGTGCCGTCGTGACCCCGCCCGCATCCACACCCGCACCGACACCCGAGCCCGCACCCGCACCCGTGTCGCGGCCGGGCGCGGCGGTGGTCCGCGCCCTGGAGGGCCGCACCGCCCCGACGCAGCCACCGCCCCCGCCGCCCGGCGGCCCGCGACCGGGCGAGCGCACCCTGCGCCTGCTGACCGTCGCCGTCGTGGCGCTGTCCGCCGCGCTGCTCACCGGCCGGGCGTGGCTGCTCGCGCTCGCGGCGGCGCCGCTGGTGCTGCTCGCGCTCGCACTGCCCCGCGCCCACGCCCGCCGCATCGAGACGTCGACGAGTGTCGAGCCGGGGCGGTGCTTCGAGGGTGACACGGTCACCGTCCGCATCTCGGTGGCTCACGACGGAGACGCCGTGCGCCTCGACCCCGGTGTCACGCTCGGCCCCGGCCTGCGCCTGGACGAGGTGGTCGTCGGCCCGTCCACGGTGACGCTGCGCCACACCGCGACACACTGGGGGCGCTGGTCACTCGGCCCGGTGGACCTCGACGTGTACGACGCCGGCGGCATCGTGCGCCGCACCGTGCGCGTCGAGGCGGCCGAGGTGTCCGTCTTCCCGTACGCCACGCAGGCCCGGTTCACGCCGATCCCGGCCCGCCTGCCGCAGCGGCTCGGCGAGCACGCGTCGCCGCAGTCCGGCGAAGGCGTCGAGGTCATCGGGGTGGGGCCCTGGGTTCCCGGGGAGCGGCAGCGGCGCATCCACTGGCCGTCGACGACCCGGCGCGGGGCCGTGCAGTTGCACCGGTTCGCGGCCGAGCGGGCGGCCGACACGGTGATGCTGCTCGACGCGTTCGGGGACGTCGTCGACCCGGTGACCGGGCTGTCCTCCCTGGACGAGACGGTGCGGGCCGCCACCGGACTCGCCCGCGCCTACCTGCGTACCCACGACCGGGTGGGGGTCGTCTCGACCGGCGGCACCACCCGGTGGCTGGCGCCGGGCACCGGGGACGCGGCGTTCTACCGCATCGTCGAGAGCGTCCTCGACGTCCGCAAGGACCGCAACTTCGGCCGCGACGGGCTCGAGCGGGTCCCGCCGCCCGCACTGCCGGAGGGGGCCCTCGTGTACGTGTTCACCCCGTTGAGCGACGCCCGGATACTCACGGTGCTGCGGGACCTTCAGGCGCGGGGGCGTCGCCCGGTCGTCGTGGAGATCCCGAGCGGCGACCCGCAGGTGGAACCCGGCGACGAGGCGGGCGAGTTGGGACTGCGCCTGTGGCACGCGGAGCGGGACGCGATGCGCTTCGCCCTGCGGGACAGCGGGGTGCCGGTCCTTCGGCACGTCGTGGGCGAGTCGTTGGATCTGGCGCTGGCGCCGCTGCTGTCGGGGCGGATCGGCGGAAGGGGGCGCGCGGGATGACGGTACCGGAGACGCGGGTCGGCCTTCGGGAGTACCTCGGCTACTGGATCGGCACCGTGCCGGTGCGGGTGCTCGGGGTGGCGGCCGTGGTGATGGCGTGGCGGCCGTGGGCGGCGGTGGACACGGCGGGAGAGGCGGTGCCGCTCGCCTGCGCGGTCGCCTTCGCGGCGTGGGCGGCACCCGCGCTGGACCGGCGGCCGTCGGCCGAGGCCGTCTGGTGGTCCTACCGGCTGCTGCGGCACCGTACGACGGTGCTGGCGGCGGGCGTTGTGGTGATCGCGGCGTTCGGCGACCCGGCCTGGTGGGAGGCCGCCTGCGTGGTCGGCCTCCTGGTCGCCTACCTGGTGACCAGCGAGACGTGGCCGTGGCGCTGGGGACGCGGGACCGCACGCACGTGGGGCGAGGCGGTCGCGGCCTGCGCCGGTGCCGGTGTGGTGGTGGCCGCCGCCGCAGTCCCGGTGACCGGGGCGGGTTCCGGGCTGGGGCGAGTGATCGCTGCCGGGACGGTGGCCGGCCTGGCGGTGGGTCTGGTGCTGGTCGGGGGTGGAGTGCTGGGCACGCGACGCCGGTCGCCGACGGCGTCGGAGAAGTGACCGCGGGGGCCGCCCGCTTCCTTGCCAGTGTCGTGCCTCCGCGACCCGAGTAAAGGGCGCTGCGCGTCGCCTTCGGCGATGGCCCTGCGGGCCACCCTTGACTCGGCTCGCTCCAGCACGAGGGAGAAGCGAGCGAGCGGCCCGGAAATACGGGTGGCCGAGGCACGCCGGTCCCTCAGGTCGGCCGCCCAGTCCCCGGCGTAAGGGGCGCGCTCGCGCCTCGCACGCACGCCGGGCGGGCTCAGCGGCTTTCAGCCGGTGGGTGGTGGGAGAAGCAGAGGACCATTCGCAGGACGGTGGGGCGGAGGGACGGAGAGGCGGAGAGCCGGCAGATCGGGCGGGCCCGCGGGTCGGGCGGGCCCAGGGGACCCGGGGACCACCGGACCGGGAGCCTGGGGACCACCAGACCGGGGACGATCGGACACTCTGTCCCACTCCCTCCTCCACCCCACCTGCCCTTTCACCCCACGCACCCGGGACAGACTGTCCAATCACCACCCCGGCCCCAGACCACCCCCGAAAGGCGCGAACAAATCCGCCGATTTGTTCACGACTTTCGACATGCCCCCCACCGCTCGCCATCCCCCACCCACCGGCCGTCCGCCGCTAAGCCGACCCGGCGTGCATGCGAGGCGCGAGCGCGCCCCGCACCACCCACTCGCCGTTCGCCGCTGAGCCGGCCCGGCGTGCTGGCGAGGCGCCGACGCGCCCCTCACGCCGGGCGACGAGGCAACGTGCCCAAGGGACCGGC
>NZ_JAGMUO010000055.1:28250-106441 GCF_019049325.1 Streptomyces sp. AC512_CC834
AGTCAAGGGTGACCCGAAGGGGCATCGCCGAAGGCGACGCGCAGCGACAGCGGAGCGCCCTTGACGCGGGTCGCGGAAGCACGACACTGGCCAAGAAGCGGGCGGCCCCACGCCCACTCCTCCAACTCCCTATGCACCACCCACCTCAAACCACACGACCTTGCCGGGCTCCCGCTCCGCCACGCCCCACTTGTCCGCCAGTTCCGACACCAGCAGCAGCCCGCGCCCGCCTTCGTCCGACTCGCCGGGGTCCAGGGGCACGGCCGGTACGCCGTCCCCGCTGTCGTGCACCTCGACGCGTACGCCGTCCCCGCAGGACAGCAGCCGCAGCAGGAAGCCCCGGCCGGGCGGCACGCCGTGCACCAGCGCGTTGGTCGCCAGTTCGCTGACGCACAGCACCACGTCGTCCGCGCGCCCGCGCACACCCCAGTCGGCGAGCACCTCTCGTGCGAACACCCGCGCGGCGGGAACGGACTGGCGCTCACGGCGGTAGAAGCGCTCACGTGGGGACGAGGGTGGAGTTTCACTGTTCACGTGACGAGAGTCACGCTCCGTGGTCATGATGAGACAGTGCGCATGGCAGTACGACCGGTCTGTACGGGTGCGCGATGGTGAAAGTACGCGACCGAGTGGGGAGTTCGACCTCATGGGCACGACTACACGGAGGAACGCCTCCGCGATGAAGATGGTGGGTGCGCTGCTCGCCCTCTACCGCCAGGCCGCCGGGCACACCCAGAGGTCACTGGGCGAGCGGTTCGTCATCGGCGAGCAGCAGATCGCCTCGATCGAGCAGGGCAGACGCCCACTGAAATCCGATCTCGCCGAGCAGCTCGACGAACTCCTGGAGACGAAGGGGGCGTTGTCAGTTGCCTTGAGCAGAATGCCCGAGGTCGATCTGGTTCCGTTGTGGGCGGAGGAGTACCTGGATCAGGAGCAGGAGGCCATCGTCATCTCCTCCTACGAGAACCAAGTGCTGCCCGGTCTGCTTCAGAGCGAGGGCTACGCCCGAGCCGTGTTCCACAGCCGCATCCCCGCCCTTGATGAGGACGAGATCGAACGGCACGTGGCGGCCCGCGTCGAACGCCAGGCACTCTTCCATCGCAAGGAGCCGCCCATCACCTGCTTTGTCGTCTGGGAGGCCGTATTGCGAGACCACTTGGGCGGCAAAGCGGTGTTCCTGGAACAGATCCGCCACCTGCGAGAGTCCTCCGAACTCCCCAACCTCGCTGTGCAAGTCTTGCCCCTGGCACGCACCGCGCATGCGGCACTCGACGGGCCGTTCGTGCTGCTTGAGACACCCGATCATCAGCGGCTTGCCTACACTGAGACACAACGGGGCAGCCAACTGATCGCTGCTCCCGACGAGGTGGCCATCCTTACGCAGAGGTGTGCGATGCTGCGGTCACAAGCCCTCACACTCGAGGACACGAGGGACCTTCTGGACCGTCTGCTAGGAGACCAATGAGCGGCAGCGCACTTCAGTGGTTCAAGTCGAGCTACAGCGGCAGCGACGGCGGCAACTGCATCGAAGTCGCCTACGACTGGCGCAAGTCCAGCTACAGCGGCGACGAAGGCGGCAACTGCGTAGAAGTCGCCACGCTCCCCACCGCCATCCACATCCGCGACTCCAAGTCCCCCGAGGGCACGGCCCCCCACGTCACCGTCGCACCAGCCGCCTGGTCCGCGTTCCTCGCGTGGTGACGTCGGCCTTCCACAGATCGAACTCGGCGTCGAGCGGGCCGTAGGCCGTACGGGGCGCACCGTCGCCGAAGACCCGCACGGGATGCGTGGCGTCCCAGGCCTCCCACCCGGGGTCTCCGGACTCCACGAACCGCACCCACGCCCCGTGCATGGCGTCGGCCAGCGACTGCGGAGCCCCCTCGCCCGCGAGCCTGCGCGAATCAGGCGTGTCTCCGGAGTCGAAGACGAAGCCCAGCTCCAGGGCGTGGCAGGCGCCGAGGTCGGGCAGGTTGGACGGCCAGGCGAACTCGTAGACGTACGACGATCCCGGGCGCGCGTCGGCCACGCGGTGCAGCGGGAGTCGGAGCAGGTGGTCGGTGACCAGTTGGCCCACCGTCTCGGCGGCCCCCGCGTCGGGACGCAGCGCACGGTAGCCGCGTACCACCTCGTTGCCGCAGTGGCAGCGGGCACGCGCGCCCGCGAGGGCCACCGCGCCGAGCCGGTCGACGCGTTCGAGGAGGCCACCGGGGACCAGCCAGAGCCGGTACTCGTCCCGGGTCCAGCCCATCATCAGGTCGACGCCCGGTGCCGCGTCGCCGTCGACGAGCGCCTCCAGCGGATCGCGGGTCAGCACGTCGCCGTCGACGACGAGGCCGAACCCGGGTCCGCCGAGTACGGGGCTGCTGAACCGCCCCACCTCGGCCTGGGCCCGCAGCAACTGAGCGCGGTCGGCGGCGGCGAACGCCTCGGCGGTGGCGGGGATCCTGAGGCGGGAGGCCATACGGCGGACGACGCGCCGTACCTTGTCGCGGTCGGCGGCCTCGGGGGCGCCGCTCTGGAGCACGGCCCGCCGGAACAGGCCCTGGGCGCGCGGCGCGGCGAGGAGGGCGCCGGTGCTGATGGCACCGGCGGACTGGCCGGCGACGGTGACCCGGTCGGGGTCGCCGCCGAAGGCCGCGATGGACTCGCGTACCCACTGGAGGGCGGCGATCTGGTCGCGCAGGCCGGCGTTGGCGGGGGCGTCCGGGAACAGTCCGTAGCCCTCCACACCCAGCCGGTAGTTGATCGAGACGCACACCACGCCGTCGCGGGCGAAGGTGTGGCCGTCGTAGACGGGGACGGCGGAGGAACCCCTGGTCAGGGCGCCGCCGTGGAGCCAGACCAGGACCGGCAGGCGGGCGCCGGGGCCCGGCTCGGGGGTCCAGACGTTGAGGTTGAGGCAGTCGTCGCCGGGGACGTCCGGGTCGGAGAGGTACTGGGCGAAGGCCTCGGAGTACGGCGGTTTCGGTGCTGTCGGGCCGAAGGAACCCGCGTCGCGCACTCCGCCCCAGGGCTCGGGCGGCAGGGGCGGGCGGAACCGGCGGGGGCCGGAGGGGGGCGCCGCGTAGGGGATGCCCCGGAACACGGCGACCGCGTGCTCGTACCTGCCGCGTACAGCCCCGTGAGGAGTGCTCACCACGGGGTTCGTCTGGCCTGCCATCTCCGCCACCAGCCCTTCGCCGCACAGTTGCACCGCTCATGTCAGAGCGTCCCGGGGCCCGGATCTATTCCGGGCCGCCCCACTTGTGACCGCTGGGGGACAATGGGAAGCACGTACGCCCGTGACGCGCCACCGAGGAGGCTGTCGTGACCGTCGACCCTCATCACTCCGGTCAGAACGCACCCGTAAGGATCGCCGAGGCCGACGGGCAGCACGCCGTGCTGAACTTCTCCGGAACGCTGGACGCACCCGCCCTGGGTCTGCTGGAAGAACTCCTCCTCGAGCCCCGGCTGCGGCAGCCCGGGGCGTTGGTCCTGGAGATGGGCGACCTGGAGCACATCGATCTGGCGTGCGCGTACGCGCTGCTGCGGACGGTCACCCGGACGCCGGCACCGGAGGCGCTCACCGTCCGGGGTGCCCGCCCGGCCGTGCACCGGACGCTGCGGCAGGCCGGGCTGGACTCCGTCGCCACCTTCACCGGGTAGCCGGCACTTCCCTGCCTCCTGCCTGGTCTCCTCCCTGTCTGCTCCCCCTGCCTCTTCCCCCTGCCTCTTCCCCCTGCCTCTTCCCTCTGCCCCCTCCCCGCTCTTCCCGCCGGGTCGCGGCGAACCTAGGATAGGAAGCGCTTTCTATCCCCGGGTGCCGGGGAGGCCGGAGAGGTGGTCGACCGATGGTCCGTACGGCGAGTGCGAGCACGTCGGCCGGGCCGACGCTGGCGGTGGTGGCCCGGGAGGCCGGGGTCTCGGTGCCGACCGCGTCCAAGGTGGTCAACGGGCGCGAGGACGTGGCGCCCGAGACCCGCCGCCGGGTCGCGGAGGCACTGGACCGCCTCGGCTATGTCCGCCGGCCCCGCTTCGACACCGCACGGGCCCCGCGGCTGGTCGACCTCGTCGTGCACTCCCTGGAGCGTTCCCGGTCGGGCGCGGTGCTGCACGGGGTGGAGGAGGCGGCGTACGGCGCGGGCCTCGAGGTCGTGGTCTCGGCGGACCTGAACCGGCCCAGGTCCGGGCCGCAGGAAGAACCGCGTCCGGCGGGCGGCCTGCTGGACAGGTTCGTCGTACGCGGCACGTCCGGGGTGCTGTTCAACCTGGCCGGGCTGACCGCCGCGCAGCACGCCTGGCTGGGGCAGCACCGCATCCCCTACGTGATGATCGACCCGGCCGTGGAACCGCCGCCCGGCGTGGCGTCGGTGGGCGCGGCGAACTGGCAGGGCGGGGTGACGGCGACCGAGCACCTGCTGCGCCTGGGGCACGAACGCATCGCCGTCGTCGCCGGCCGGCGACGCACGCTGTGCGGCGACGCGCGGGTCGCCGGGTATCGCTCCGCCCTCGCCTCGGCGGGGGTGCGCCACCGTCCCGAGTACGTCCGCCACGCCGGTTTCGACCGGGCCGCGGCCCGCCGCCGCATGCGGGAGCTGCTGGACCTGCCCGTGCCGCCGACGGCGGTGTTCGTCTGCTCGGACGCGATGGCCCTCGGCGCGTACGAGGCACTGGGCGAGCGGGGGCTGACGGTGCCCCGGGACATGAGCGTGGTCGGCTTCGACGACCTGCCCGAGGCCCGCTGGGTGACCCCCGCCCTGACCACGGTCCGCCAGCCGCTGTCGGAGATGGCGGCCACCGCGCTGCGCCTGCTGCTGCTCATGATGGACGGCCACCGCCCGGAGAGCACCCGCACGGAACTCTCGACCCGGCTGGTGGAGCGGGCGAGCACGGCAGCGCCGCACATCGCCCAGGGCGGCCCTACGGGTGGTGTGCCGCGGCGTCCTTCGTCAGCTCGACGGCCTGCACCAGGCCGAGTCCCGGCGCCGCTTCGCGCAGCACCTTGACCGCCCGGACGGAGTCGGCGGGGCCCTCGTAGCCGGCCATGGCGAAGCGTTCGTGGACCCAGCGGGCGCGCAGTTCCGCGTCGGAGGCCGCGGCGGCCCGGTCGACCAGCGCGGCGGCGCGTTCCAGTCCGGGCCGCTCCTCGGGCGTCGCCTCCGCGAGCGCCTGACGGATGCCGTGGGCGATGACGTCGGCGTCGCGCAGGACGAGGACGTTGAGTTCCGGTTGTCTGCCGCGTCCGAACATGGAGCCATGGTCGGTGCGGCGGCCGGTGGGTTGCAAGGGACTTGAGGGGCTTCTGAGGCACGGGGGCGAGACGACGTCCCCGGTGTCCGTTTTCTTCAAGACCGGGGCCGTACGCCCTGCCTACGGTGGCGCCATGACCGCACGATTCAACGCCATCAGCCTCATCGTCTCCGACATGGCCGCCTCCGTGGCCTTCTACCGCAGGCTCGGCTTCGCCTTCCCCGAGGGTTCCGAGGGCTCCGACGGTTCCGAGGGGCAGCCGCACGCCGAGGCCGAGTTGCCGGGCGGGATCCGGCTGCTGCTGGACACCGAGGAGTCCATCCGTTCCTTCACCCCCGGGTGGCAGCCGCCGGCCGGCGGCGGGCGGCACTCGCTCGCCCTGCTGTGCGACACGCCCGCCGAGGTCGACGCGTTCTACGCGGAGCTGACGGGCGCAGGCTGCAAGGGCGAGCGCGAGCCCTGGGACGCCCCCTGGGGGCAGCGGTACGCCGTGCTGGGCGACCCCGACGGCCACGGCGTCGACCTGTTCGCGCCACTAGCCGCGCAAGAGCGCGAGTAGCGTCGTGCCCGCCAAGTCGCGCACGTCCCGCGCCAGATGCGCCTGGTCCGCGAAACCGGTCCGGGCGGCCGTCTCGGCGAGGGGCGTGCCGTCGCGGGCCAGGGCGAGGGCGCGTTGCAGCCGCAGTACGCGGGCCAGCGTCTTGGGGCCGTAGCCGAAGGCGGCCAGGCAGCGGCGGTGCAGCCGGCGGGCGCCGATGCCGAGTTCGTCGGCGGTGGCGGCGACCGGGCGGCCCGCGTCGAGGGCGGCCACGACGCGGTGCAGCAGCGGGTCGGGGGGTTCGGCGTCGGCGGCCCTGGACAGCGCGGCCTCCTCCAGGCCGGTCGCCGGGTCGGGGGCCGCGTTCACGCGGGCGGCCAGGCGTCGTGCCCGCGCGGCCGGCCAGAGGTCGGTGAGGTCGACGCGCCGGTCGCGCAGTGCGTCGGCGGGGACTTCGAGGAGGGCGGGTGCGGTGCCGGGGTAGAAGCGGACGCCCGCCCAGCGGCCGGGGGCGCCTTCGGTGACGTACGCGCGGGTGTCGGGGCCCGCGACCAGCAGCCGGCCGTCGTACCAGAGCAGGTCCATGCAGCCGTCGGGCAGGACCCTGCCGGGGCCGGGCTCGCTCGGGGTGTTGGTCCACACCACCGCGCCGGCCAGCCGGGACGCCCGTTCCGCGTACACGCGTGCCAGGTTACGCCGGGGTCCGGTACTCCTGCGGGCTGACGCCGTACACCCGTTTGAAGGCGGTGGACAGGGCGAAGGCGCTGCCGTAGCCGACCTGGCGGGCGATCGCGCCGAGGGTGTCCTCGGTGTCGCGCAGCCGGTCGGCGGCGAGGGCGAGGCGCCAGCCGGTGAGGTACCCCATGGGGGGTTCGCCCACGAGGTCGGTGAAGCGCCGGGCGAGCGCGGCGCGGGAGACCCCGGCCTTGGCGGCGAGGGACGCGACCGTCCAGGGGTGCGCCGGGTCGTCCTGGAGCAGCCGCAGCACCCGGCCGACGACCGGGTCGCCCAGGGCCCGGTACCAGGCGGGCGTCTCGGCCGACGGACCGGCGAACCAGGCCCGCAGCGCGGCGATGACCAGCAGGTCGAGGAGCCGGTCCAGGACGACCTCCTGGCCCGGTTCGTCCCGCGTGACCTCTGCCGTCAGCAGGGGCGTGAGGGAGTTGTTGTCCCACGCGTCGGAGGTGAGGGACAGCAGTGGGGGCAGGGCGTCGAGCAGCCGGCCGCCGATCTCGCCCCGCACCAGGTAGGTGCCGATGAGCAGGGCGGCCTCGCCGTCGGGGCGGTCGCCCCAGGTGCGTACGCCGAGGTCCATCGAGCCGTTGAGGGGGCGTCCGTCGGGATAGCCGCACGCGCCGCCCGGCAGGATGACCGCCTGCGGGGCGGTGCCGGGGTCGTCCGCACAGGTGTACGGGTCGGGGCCGCGCGCGATGGCCAGGTCCCCGGCCCGCAGCCGCAGCCGCTCCCCCGTGTCCGGCACGACCCAGGCGTCGCCCCGGACCATCAGCATCACCGTCAGCGGCGCCCGGTCCTCGACGCGTACGGCCCACGGCGGGTCGAAACAGGCGCGGATCATGAACGCGCCACGTGCCCGGGGGCCCTCCAGCAGGCCGGCGAGTGCGTCCATGACGGCACAGCGTAGACGCACGCGCATGCGAGCGAGCCGTTCGGCGAACGGTTACGAGGCCTCGGGCTTGTCGTGGTTGTGGCCGTGGTTGTTGTGATTGTTGTGGTTGTTGTTGTGGGTGGTGGGTGGTGGGTTCTTCGCGTGGGTGCGCAGGCGGGCCGTGACGTCCTCGGGGGGCAGGAAGCGGGACCAGCGTTCCGGGAACTCGGAGGGCATGTCGGGGTCGCTGTCGCCGGCGGCGGCGGAGGTGCGGGCCACGTACTCGGCGACCTGGGCCTGGCGCAGCCGCTCGTTGGCCTCGCGGGCCGCGGCGGTCGCGGCGGCCGGCCACACCCGGTCGATGGCGGCGTTGACGGCGGCGCCGACGAGCACCGCGAACGCGGACACGCCGATCCACAGCAGCACGGCGACGGGCGCGGCCAGGGAGCCGTAGATGGTGGGGCCCTCGACCGTGTTGGTGAGGTAGATGCGCAGCAGGAAGCTGCCGAACACCCACATGGCGAGGGCGACCAGCGCGCCGGGGATGTCCTCGATCCACGGGGAGCGCACGGGCACGGACACGTGGTACAGCGTGGTCAGGAACGCCACCGACAGGATGATCACGACCGGCCAGTACAGCACCTGTACGACCGTCGTCGACCAGGGCACGATCCGCACCACGGCGTCCGGTCCCGCCACCATCAACGGCAGCGCGATCGACCCGATCAGCAGCGCGACGATGAACAGCAGGAAGGCCATCAGGCGGGTCCTGACGATGCCCCGGACGCCGTCGAGGCCGTACATCACGGTGATGGTGTCGATGAAGACGTTCACCGCGCGGGAGCCCGACCACAGGGCGAACAGGAAGCCGATGGAGATGACGTCGGGCCGGCCGCCCTTCATCACGTCGTCCAGGATCGGCTCGGTGATCTGCTTGACGCCCTTCTCGGAGAGCACCGCGCGGGAGGCGTCCAGGATGTTGTCGCGCAGGCTCTCGGTGGTGTCGGAGCCGATCCAGGAGTCGACGTAGCCGAGCAGTCCGAGGAGGCTCAGCAGCAGGGGCGGCACCGAGAGCAGGGTGAAGAACGCGGCCTCGGCGGCCAGGCCGAGGATGCGGTACTCCATGCACGAGTTGACCGTGTCCTTGAGCAGCAGCCAGGCGGTCCTGCGTTTGGAGACGTTCCGGTACAGAACCCGGGCGCGGTGGAGCCGGCCCGGGGGCCGTTCGGGGGATTCACTTGCTGGCTGCACGCCCTAAAGGTATCCGCCGCGGGGGGTGGCGCTCATCCGCGGACGGTCCGCGGACGTCCACGGTTCCGTCCCGGCTCGCCGCGGGCGCACGGCACGGTAGGTTCACGTTCATGGCAGGCAGTACCCACACCGTGACGAATCAGGCGCCGCCGCTGACCGGCTACGACGTCTTCACCGCCGACCGGGCCCTGACGGAGGCGGTCGAGCGGCACCTGGCCCCTCGGCTGCGTACGGAGGCGCTCGCGGAGCTGTCGGGCCTCGGCCGCGGTTGCGGCTCGCTCCAGACCCAGGAGTGGGGCGCGCGGGCCAACGACAATCCGCCGGTCCTGCGCACCCACGACCGCTACGGCCACCGCGTCGACGAGGTCGACTTCCACCCGGCCTGGCACCGGCTGCTGGGCAAGGGCGTCTCGGCGGGTCTGACCGACGCCTGGTCCCGGCCGGGCGGGCATGTGCGGCGCGCGGCCGGTTTCCTCATGTGGACCCAGGTGGACGCGGGCAACTGCTGTCCGCTGTCGATGACCCACGCCGCGGTGCCGGCCCTGCGCACCGACCCGGACCTGGCCGCCGAGTGGGAGCCGCGGCTGACCTCCCGCGTGTACGACCGGGAGCTGCGGCCCGCGCACCTGAAGGCCGGGGCGCTGTTCGGGATGGGCATGACGGAGAAGCAGGGCGGCAGCGACGTACGGGCGAACACCACCTCTGCGCGGCCGCTGGCCGAGGACGGGACGTACGAGCTGACCGGGCACAAGTGGTTCTGCTCGGCGCCGATGTCGGACGGTTTCCTGGTGCTGGCGCGGGCGCCGGGAGGGCTGACCTGCTTCCTGGTGCCGCGCGTGCTCGCCGACGGCACCCGCAACGTCTTCCTGATCCAGCGGCTCAAGGACAAGCTGGGCAACCGGTCCAACGCCTCCGCCGAGGTCGAGTTCGCCGGGACCTGGGCGCGCCGGGTCGGCGAGGAGGGGCGCGGGGTGCCCACGATCATCGACATGGTGGCGGCGACCCGGCTCGACTGCGTGCTGGGTTCGGCGGGGCTGATGCGGCAGGCGGTGACGCAGGCGGTGCACCACTGCGCGTACCGCGAGGCGTTCGGCGGGAAGCTGGTCGACAAGCCGCTGATGCGCAACGTCCTCGCGGACCTCGCGCTGGAGTCGGAGGCGGCGACCACGCCGGCGCTGCGGCTGGCGGCGGCGTACGACGCGGCCCAGGCCGGTGACGAGGGGGAGCGGGCGCTGCTGCGGCTGGTGGTGCCGGCGGCCAAGTACTGGGTGACCAAGCGGTGTGCGCCGGTGGCGGTGGAGGCGGCCGAGTGCCTGGGCGGCAACGGGTACGTGGAGGAGTCGGGCCTGCCCCGGCTGGTGCGCGAGTCGCCGCTGAACTCGATCTGGGAGGGCGCCGGGAACGTGCAGGCGCTGGACGTGCTGCGGGCGCTGGGACGGGAGCCGCAGGCACTGGACGCGTATCTGACGGAGGTGGGCCGGGCGCGCGGCGCCGATCACCGGCTGGACGGGGCGATCCGGGGGCTGCTGACGGAACTGGCCGACCTGGAGGCCGCCGAGGGGCGGGCGCGGCGTCTTGTGGAGCGGCTGGCGCTGGTGTTCCAGGGCGCGCTGCTGGTCCGGTACGCGCCGCCGGAGGTGGCCGACGCGTTCTGCGCCTCGCGGCTGGGCGGCGACGGGGGCGCGGCCTTCGGCACGCTGCCGCCCACGCTGGACCTGGCGTCGGTGGTGGAGCGGGCCCGGCCGGTGGCCTGATCCCGCCGCGTGGCGCGGGGGTGGTGCTGCGCCGACACGGCACCACCCCCGCCACACGGGCCCGTTCAGGCCGCGTACGCCGCTCGGGACGGCGTAGTTCAAGTTTGGACACCTGCAGGTCCGTCCACCAGGGTTGCAGGGGGTTGCAACTTGCGGTCGGCTGTGTGCGGACTGTGTCCTCGTGGCCCGGGCAACCGGTCACTATGAGACGAACATTCGGCTTCCGGAAGGACGAGGACCCGTGGCGCTCTCGCCGATGGACGTGACGCAGTTCGCCGCCGTCGACACGGCGCGTGCGGCCCGGATGCTCAGCGAGGTCCGCTCGGCGAGACTCTCGGGCGGGCGGGCTCCGGTGGCGCCGCGTCCGGTGATCGAGCAGTCCTGGGAGCGGATGCTGCGCGGCGGCGTCGATCCGGAGCACGACTTCCGCTCCGGGCTGCTGTCCCCCGAGGAGGTACGGCGGCGGCGCGAGTCCTCGGAGCTGCGGCATGTGCTGCCGGTGCTGCGGGAGGCGCTGCTGTCGGTCGCGGACGTGGCCCACCACATCATGGTGGTCGCCGACGACGACGGCCGGGTGCTGTGGCGGGAGGGCAGCGCGCCGGTGCTGCGCAGGGCCGACGGGCTCGGGTTCGAACTGGGCGCGGACTGGCGGGAGGAGGTGGTCGGCACCAACGGCGTGGGGACGCCCGCGGTCACCCGGCGGCCCGTCCAGGTCTTCGCCTCGGAGCACTTCGTACGGTCCCAGGCGACCTGGACCTGTGCCGGGGCGCCCATCACCGACCCGCGCAGCGGGCTGCTGCTCGGCGTGGTCGACGTGAGCGGGCCGCTGGAGACGATGCATCCGGCGACGCTCGCCTGGGTCGACTCGGTGGCCAAGCTCGCCGAGGCCAGGCTGCGGGAGTTGCACACGCAGTCGTTGGAGCGGCTGCGGGCGGTGGCCGCGCCGGTGCTGGCCCGGCTTGCGGGGCGGGCGCTGGTGGCGGACCGGGACGGCTGGACGGCGGCGGTGACGGGGATGCCGTACCTGGAGCGGGTGGTGCTGCCCAAGTCGCCGGAGGCGGGGGCACGGTGGCTGCCGGTGCTCGGGGCGTGCACCGTGGAGCCGCTTGCCGAGGGCTGGTTGGTGCGGGCCGCCGCCGAACCGGTGCCGCAGGGTGCCACCCGGATCGTGCTGGACCTCGGGCAGCCGCGCCGCTGGTCGGTACGGGTGCTGGGGGGCGCGGAGGACTGGGCCCGGGAACTGAGTCCCCGGCACGCGGAGTTGCTGTACCTGCTGGCGGTGCACCGGGGTGGTCGCAGCGCGGCCGGGCTGGCCGGGGACATGTTCGGCGACCCGGCCCGCACGGTGACGGTCCGGGCCGAGATGTCGCGGGTCCGCAGGTATCTCGGGGCCTACTTGGAACACCGGCCGTATCGTTTCTGCGAAGACGCCGAGGTCGAGATCCTCCTGCCTCCCGACCCCCGCGACCTGCTCCCCCACTCGACGGCACCGGCGGTGATGGACGGCCGCGCGTCGACGGGGGTGCGGTAAGGGCGGGGTGCCGTAAGGGCGGGGCCGTTAGGGCGGGGGCGTTCGCCCACATCCACGGCGCCCGGGCCCTCCCGCCCGGGCCTTCGTCGCGCCGAGCCTCCCGCCGCTCTCCCTACGCCGGGCGCCGGGTGTGGGGCGTGGGACGCAGGGCGTGGGGCCGTGGGGCGCAGGGCGCCGGTGCCACGGGACGTACGCGGCATGGGTCCCCGCCCGGCCGGACACCCGCCGGGCCCCGCCCGGGCCCCCGGCGCCCGGCCGGGCCCCGGCGGAGGGCAGGGTGCCCGTCGCGGCGCGTTCCCGGGCTCCCCGGCACCCGCCCAGGGTCCCGGCGGAGGGCGGGTGCCCGTCCCGGCGCGTCCCGGGCCCCCTGACGCCCGCCCGGGGCCCCGCCGGAGGGCGGGTGCCCGTCCCGGCGCGTCCCGGGCGCCCTGACGCCCGCCCGGGGCCCCGGCGGAGGGCTGGTGCCCGTCACGGCCCGTCCCGGGCGCCACGGATGGCCGTAAAGACGGGTTGATTTCGCATAATTGCATCGTCCGCGTCCGCCGACCCGCCCGTCTGTCGTAGCATCGTCTACGGACCGCCCCATCCGCTCCTCGGTCAACGCGACCACCGTCGAGCGCAGTTGGACCGGTGCTCGTGGAGGTTCTATGCAGCAGCGCGGCAGACACCGCCGGCGCAGACGGGGCAGGGCGCTGCGCGCGGCCCTGACCGGCGCGGCTCTCGCGCTGACCGGCGCCGCCACGCTGATCAGCGCCTCGCAGGCCACGGTCGCCGACGACCCCGGCGCCCTCAAACCCCTCACCTCCGCCACCGAGACCGACGCGCTGCGGCTGACGGAACACCGCGTACCGCGCCCCTGGCTCGACCGGCTCTCCGCCGCGATGGGCGAACCGGTGGGCGTCGACGCCGTCCTCGACTCCGCCGACCACACACTGCGTGACTCCGCCGACTGCACGGCCGGGGAGCGGGAGGCCCTGCCGGTCTTCCCCGCCGCCACCCGCGCCTACTGCTGGGACGACGCCGACACCGAGGGCTGGCGCCCCGGCGCGGTCACCACCTCCGGGGACGCCGACGAGGACGGCCGCTGGGGCACCCACCGCGTCATCCTCTCCGCCTGGTCCCGCGACGACGACACGCCCGAGGGCGGCCTCGCCCGGGTCTCCTTCGTCGACGCCGACGACCCCGCCCACCTCGGCTACACCTCGGCGCTCCTCGCCGTACCGGTCGACGGCGGCCACGACTACCGGGGGCTCGCCTCCCCCGTCACCGGCATGGTCTGGTACCAGGACAAGCTGCTGGTCACCACCGGCGCCGGGGACCGCGACGCGCTGTACGTGTACGACGTGGAACGGATCCAGCGGGCCACCACCACGGCGAACGCCGTCGGCCGGGTGCCCGGGGGCTGGGCGGCGAACGGCCACCGCTACGTGCTGCCCGCCGTCGCCTCCTACCGGCTCCCCGACACCGACGACGCCGCCCGGCCCGGCGCGATCTCCCTGGACCGGGGCACGTCCCCCGACAGCCTGGTGGCGAGCGAACGGGTCGACGCGGACAGCGACCGCCCCACCCGGCTGTGGCGCTACGCGCTGCGCACGGGCACGGACCCCGATCGCACCGGACTGCCGGTCACCGACTCCGCCGGGCAGGTGGACGCGGTGGAGGCGTACGAGACCGGGGCCGCCGAGGTCGGCGGCGTGCTGTCGCACCGCCGGCCCGGCACGGCGGGCTCCGACTGGTACCTGGGGCGCGCGGCCGGTGGACAGGACGGGCGCGGCACCCTGTGGCGCCAGGACTCGGAGGGCGCCCGGGCCACGGAGTGCGGGGCGGACCGGTCGCAGCGGTGCTGGAGCGGAGAGGCGGGCTCCCTGTCGTACTGGGCGCAGACCGGCGAGGTCTGGTCGCAGTCGGGCCGCATGCTGTTCGCGCTGCCCCTGACGTCGATCGAGGACGCGCTCGACTGACGGGCACGGGTGACGGGGTCCGGGTGACGGGCCCGTACGGGCGGGGATCGACAGATCCGCGAGGCGGATGATTCCCTGACCGGCATGACCAACATCGCCGTGACCACGTGGTCCCTGGAGCAGACGGCGCCCACCGATCTGCTGCCGGCCGCCGCGCCGGAGGGGGACGTCCGGATCGTCCGCTCCGAGGTTCCCTCCCCCGAGTTCAGCCGGTTCCTGTACGCCTCGGTCGGCGGCGACATCCGCTGGACGGACCGGCTCGGCTGGAGCCACGCGCGGTGGCGGGAGCACCTGGAGCGGCCCGGCGTGGAGACCTGGGTCGCCCACGACCACGGCACGCCCGCCGGGTACGTGGAGCTGACGCCCGGCGACGACGGGGTCGTGGAGATCGAGTACTTCGGCCTGATCCCGGCGTTCCGGGGCCGGCGCATCGGCGGCCACCTCCTCTCGTACGGCACCGCCCGCGCGTGGGACCTGGCGGAGCGCTGGCCGGGGCTGGCCACGACGAAGCGTGTGTGGCTGCACACGTGCAGCAAGGACGGCGCGTACGCGATGGACAACTACCAGCGCCGCGGGTTCCACCTGTTCGACACCAAGGTGGAGGAAGAAGCGGAAGTGGCCACTCCGGGGCCGTGGCCGGGGGCTTTCCCTTCCTGACCTGCGTCGACACGTCTGTTTTCGGCCGTGTGACCAACGACACCCTTGTCTCACTCTACGGGACAAGGGTGTCCGCATCTTGGATTAAGCTGGACCTGCTCCAGACCGCCGTGCCACGCTTCCGTCATGCCTGGAACTGGAATTGCCTTGGTGAGTCGGCGGCACGTCGACCTCGGCCGCATGTCCAGCGCCATCTGTCCGGGCCGCTGAGAGCACCCTCCAGCCCTTCCGGATTCCCCGCATTCGCCTGATTCCCGCGCAATGACGCGCACGTATGCCTCCCGTACGCCATGCGCCCATGCGCGCAGGTCAGAGCCGCTTTCCGCCTGTCCCGAAGGACGTGTCAAAACGATGACCGCCACCCCACCCAAGCCTGCTGCCGCGACCCCACGCCGCAAGGTGAGCCGTCACCGCGGTGAGGGCCAGTGGGCGGCCGGGCACTTCACCCCGCTCAACGGGAACGAGCAGGCCAAGAAGGACGACGACGGTCTCAACGTTCGGACACGTATTGAGACGATCTACTCCAAGCGCGGTTTCGACTCGATCGACCCCGGCGACCTGCGCGGCCGGATGCGCTGGTGGGGGCTCTACACCCAGCGCCGCCAGGGGATCGACGGCGGCAAGACGGCGATTCTGGAGCCGGAGGAGCTGGACGACAGCTACTTCATGATGCGCGTCCGTATCGACGGCGGCGCGCTGACCACCGCGCAACTGCGCGTCATCGGCGAGATCTCGCAGGAGTTCGCGCGCGGCACGGCCGACATCACCGACCGGCAGAACGTCCAGTACCACTGGATCCGGATCGAGGACGTGCCCGAGATCTGGAACCGCCTGGAGGGCGTCGGCCTGTCCACGGTCACCGCCTGCGGCGACACGCCCCGCGTGATGATCGGCTCCCCGGTCGCGGGCATCGCCGAGGACGAGATCATCGACGGCACGCCGGCGCTCGAGGAGATGAAGCGCCGGGTCCTGAACAACCCGGCGTACTCGAACCTCCCCCGCAAGTTCAAGACCGCGATCTCCGGGTCGCCGGTCCTTGACGTGGTGCACGAGATCAACGACGTGGCGTTCGTCGGCGTCGAGCACCCCGAGCACGGGCCGGGCTTCGACCTCTGGGTCGGCGGCGGGCTGTCCACCAACCCCAAGCTGGGCGTGCGCCTGAACGCCTGGGTGCCGATCGAGGACGTCCCGGACGTCTACGAGGGCGTCATCTCCATCTTCCGCGACTACGGCTACCGGCGGCTGCGCAACCGCGCCCGCCTGAAGTTCCTGGTCGCCGACTGGGGCGCGGAGAAGTTCCGCCAGGTCCTTGAGGACGAGTACCTGAAGCGGAAGCTGACCGACGGCCCGGCGCCGGCCGAGCCCACCAGCCGCTGGCGCGACCACATCGGCGTGCACCGGCAGCGCGACGGCCGCTACTACGTCGGCTTCGCCCCGCGCGTGGGCCGCGTGGACGGCACGATCCTGACCAAGGTCGCCGAACTGGCCGAGGCACACGGCTCGCAGCGCGTCCGCACCACCGTCGAACAGAAGATGATCGTCCTTGATGTCGAGGAGGGCCGGGTCGACTCCCTGGTGGAGTCCCTGGAGGCGCTCGACCTCACCGCCCGCCCCTCCACCTTCCGGCGCGGCACCATGGCCTGCACCGGCATCGAGTTCTGCAAGCTCGCCATCGTCGAGACCAAGGCCCGCGGCTCCGCTCTGATCGACGAGCTGGAGCGCCGCCTCCCGGACTTCGACGAGCCCCTCACCATCAACCTCAACGGCTGCCCGAACGCCTGCGCCCGCATCCAGACCGCGGACATCGGTCTCAAGGGCCAGCTCATGCTCGACGAGCGGGGCGAGCAGGTCGAGGGATACCAGGTGCACCTGGGCGGCGCACTGGGCCTGGAACCCGGCTTCGGCCGCAAGGTGCGCGGCCTGAAGGTGACGGCGGAGGAGCTGCCGGACTACGTGGAGCGCGTCCTGACGCGCTACCGGGCCGAGCGGGAGGACGGCGAGCGCTTCGCCACCTGGGCGGCCCGCGCCTCCGAGGAGGCCCTGTCGTGACGGAGCGCGCCGCACCCTTCTACTGCCCCTACTGCGGCGACGAGGACCTGCGTCCGGGTGAGCAGGGCCACGGCGCCTGGGAATGCGCGGCGTGCAACCGCGCATTCCAGTTGAAGTTCGTCGGGCTGCTGGCCCGGGGGCTTCAGCCCAATCCCACGGGAGGGGAACCGACATGACCGCGGTTCAGGAAGAGCGTACGACCGAGGACCTCAAGACCCTCGCCGAGCGGGCGGGCCGTGAGCTGGAGGACGCCTCCGCACTGGAGATCCTCCGCTGGGCCGCCGACACCTTCGGCAGCCGTTTCTGCGTGACCTCCTCGATGGAGGACGCGGTCGTCGCCCACCTCGCCTCCCGCGCCCTGCCCGGCGTGGACGTGGTGTTCCTCGACACCGGCTACCACTTCCCGGAGACCATCGGCACCCGGGACGCGGTCGAGGCCGTGATGGACGTGAACGTCATCACGCTCACCCCGCGCCAGACGGTCGCCGAGCAGGACGCCGAGTACGGGCCGAGGCTGCACGACCGCGACCCCGACCTGTGCTGCGCGCTGCGCAAGGTGAAGCCGCTGGAGGAGGGCCTGAAGGGCTACCAGGCCTGGGCGACCGGGCTGCGCCGCGACGAGTCCCCGACCCGGGCGAACACTCCGGTCGTCGGCTGGGACGAGAACCGGGGCAAGGTGAAGATTTCCCCCATCGCCAAATGGTCACAGGAAGATGTGGAAACGTACGTCACCGAGCACGGCGTTCTCACCAACCCGCTGCTGATGGACGGCTATGCCTCCGTGGGCTGCGCGCCCTGCACCCGTCGTGTGCTGGAGGGCGAGGACGCCCGCGCCGGACGCTGGGCGGGCCGCTCCAAGACCGAGTGCGGACTGCACGGCTGACATGACGACGACCGCCGGACCGACGACCACCACACCGACGACATCCGGACCATCGAGATCCAGGGAGAACCACGTGACGACCGGAGCCACCGTCTGGCTCACGGGGCTGCCCAGCGCCGGCAAGACCACCATCGCCCGCGAGCTGGCCGACCGCCTGCGCGAGGAGGGCCGACGCGTCGAGCTCCTCGACGGCGACGAGATCCGCGAGTTCCTGTCGGCCGGTCTCGGCTTCGGCCGCGCGGACCGGCACACCAACGTGCAGCGCATCGGCTTCGTGGCCGAGCTGCTCGCCCGCAACGGCGTCACGGCGCTGGTGCCGGTGATCGCCCCGTACGCGGACAGCCGGGACGCGGTGCGTGAGCGCCACGAGGCGAACGGCACGGCGTACGTGGAGGTGCACGTGGCCACGCCGGTCGAGGTGTGCTCGGTGCGCGACGTGAAGGGCCTGTACGCCAAGCAGGCCGCGGGTGAGCTGACGGGGCTCACCGGGGTGGACGACCCGTACGAGGAGCCCGTCAAGCCCGACCTGCGCATCGAGTCGCAGGACCAGACCGTCCAGGAGTCCGCCGCGGCGGTCCACGCCCTGCTCACCGAAAGGGGACTGGCATGACGACGTCCACGACGTCCGCCGCCACGGTGGAGGAGGGTACGGGCAGCCCGTACACCCTCTCCCACCTCGACGCCCTCGAGTCCGAGGCGGTGCACATCTTCCGTGAGGTGGCGGGTGAGTTCGAGCGGCCGGTGATCCTCTTCTCCGGCGGCAAGGACTCGATCCTGATGCTGCACCTGGCGCTCAAGGCGTTCGCCCCGGCCGCGGTGCCCTTCTCGCTGCTGCATGTGGACACCGGGCACAACTTCCCCGAGGTCCTGGACTACCGCGACCGCGCGGTCGCCCGGCACGGACTGCGGCTGCACGTCGCCTCCGTGCAGGACTACATCGACCGCGGTGTGCTCAAGGAACGCCCGGACGGCCTCCGCAATCCGCTGCAGACCCTGCCGCTGACGGAGAAGATCCAGGCGGAGAAGTTCGACGCGGTCTTCGGCGGCGGACGGCGGGACGAGGAGAAGGCGCGGGCCAAGGAGCGGGTGTTCTCGCTGCGCGACGAGTTCTCCCAGTGGGACCCGCGCCGCCAGCGCCCCGAACTGTGGAACCTCTACAACGGCCGGCACTCCCCCGGCGAACACGTCCGCGTCTTCCCGCTGTCCAACTGGACCGAGCTGGACGTGTGGCAGTACATCGCCCGCGAGGGCATCGAACTGCCCGCCATCTACTACGCCCACGAGCGTGAGGTCTTCGCCCGCTCCGGCATGTGGCTGACCGCCGGTGAGTGGGGCGGCCCCAAGGACGGCGAGGGTGTCGAGAAGCGGCGGGTGCGCTACCGCACCGTCGGCGACATGTCCTGCACCGGCGCCGTCGACTCCGACGCCGACAGCATCGCCAAGGTGATCACCGAGATCGCCGTCTCCCGCCTCACCGAGCGCGGCGCGACCCGCGCCGACGACAAGATGTCCGAGGCCGCGATGGAAGACCGCAAGCGCGAGGGGTACTTCTAGCCATGACCAGCACCACCGAACCCACCGAACCCTCCCGGCCCACCGGCCCCGCCACCGGCCCCGCCACCGGCCCCGCCACCGGCCCCGACACCGCTGTCGAGTCCGCCGGGTCCGTCGAGCCCGCCGGGGCGTTGGCAGCCTGGCAGTTGTCGGAGACGACCCTGCTGCGGTTCGCCACCGCCGGGTCGGTCGACGACGGCAAGTCCACGCTGGTGGGGCGTCTGCTGCACGACTCGAAGTCGGTGCTGACCGACCAGTTGGAGGCCGTCGAGCGCGCCTCCGCCAGCCGCGGCCAGGACGCCCCCGACCTCGCGCTGCTCACCGACGGCCTGCGCGCCGAGCGGGAGCAGGGCATCACCATCGACGTGGCCTACCGCTACTTCGCCACCCCGCGCCGCCGGTTCATCCTGGCCGACACCCCCGGGCACGTGCAGTACACCCGGAACATGGTCACCGGCGCCTCCACCGCCGAGCTGACCGTCATCCTCGTCGACGCCCGCAACGGCGTCGTCGAGCAGACCCGCCGGCACGCCGCGATCGCCGCCCTGCTGCGCGTCCCGCACGTCGTCCTGGCCGTCAACAAAATGGACCTGGTCGACTACCGGGAACCCGTCTTCGCCGCCATCGCGAAGGAGTTCACCGCCTACGCCACCGAGCTGGGCGTCCCCGAGGTCACCGCCATCCCCATCTCCGCCCTCGCCGGGGACAACGTGGTGGAACCCTCCGCGGTCATGGACTGGTACGGCGGCCCCACCGTCCTGGAACACCTGGAGACCGTCCCGGTCAGCCACGACCTCGCACACTGCCACGCCCGGCTGCCCGTGCAGTACGTGATCCGGCCCCGCACCGCCGAGCACCCCGACTACCGCGGCTACGCCGGCCAGATCGCCGCCGGCACCTTCCGCATCGGCGACGAGGTCACCGTCCTGCCCTCGGGCCGCACCTCGAAGGTCTCCGGCATCGACCTGCTCGGCACACCCGTCGACGCCGCCTGGACGCCGCAGTCGGTCACCCTGCTGCTGGAGGACGACATCGACGTCTCCCGCGGCGACCTCATCGTGCCCCGCCAGGACGCCCCGGCCACCAGCCAGGACGTCGAGGCCACCGTCTGCCACGTCGCCGACGCCCCCCTCACCGTCGGCCACCGCGTGCTCCTCAAGCACGGCACCCGCACCGTCAAGGCCATCGTCAAGGACATCCCCGCCCGCCTCACCCTCGACGACCTGTCCCTGCACCCCCACCCCGGACAGCTCGCCGCCAACGACATCGGCCGCGTCAAGATCCGCACCGCCGAGCCGCTGCCCGCCGACTCCTACGCCGACTCCCGCCGCACCGGGTCCTTCATCCTCATCGACCCCAGCGACGGCACGACCCTCACCGCCGGCATGGCAGGCGAGTCCTTCGCCGCACCCGAACCCGTCAACGACCCGGCAGACGACGACGGATGGGACTTCTGAACATGAACTCCCCCGACGTCTACTCCACGTTCGCCAAGGAGGGCGGCCGCGTCGGCAGCGGTGCTCTCGGCAGCGGACAGGGCGGAGTGGCGCGATGTGCGCGTTGACGTACGCGCACTGCCCGCGCGCCCTCGCCCGCCACCCGCACAGCCGAAGACCTGCCGACCTCCCGGCCACGACCTGACACCTCGGACGAACCGACAGGCGTGAGAGCCGGACCAACGAGAGGAACACCTCCCGTGCCTGCCACCACCGCCCTGCGCCGCACCCTGGCGGTCATAGCCGCGCTCCCCCTCCTGGCCCTGGCCGGGTGCGGGTACGGCTCCCAGGCCAAGGACGACGACACCGTCAAGATCGCGGCGGGTGCGGAGAAGATCGACGGTCTCGACTCCGTCCGGATCGGCTACTTCGGCAACATCACCCACGCCACGGCGCTGGTCGGCAACCAGAAGGGCTTCTTCCAAAAGGAGCTGGGCGCCACCGAGGCCAAGTACGCCGCCTTCAACGCGGGCCCCTCCGAGATCGAGGCACTGAACTCCGGCTCCATCGACATCGGCTGGATCGGCCCCTCCCCCTCGATCAACGGCTACACCAAGTCCGGCGGCAAGAACCTGCGCATCATCGGCGGCTCCGCCTCCGGCGGCGTGAAACTCGTGGTCAACCCCGACAAGATCAAAACCCTGGACGACCTCAAGGGCAAGCGCATCGCCACCCCCCAGCTCGGCAACACCCAGGACGTCGCCTTCCTCAACTGGATCGCCGAACAGGGCTGGAACGTCGACGCGCAGAGCGGCAAGGGCGACGTGACGGTCGTACGCAGCGACAACAAGGTCACCCCCGACGCCTACGAGGCCGGCTCCCTGGACGGCGCCTGGGTGCCCGAGCCGACCGCCTCCAGGCTCGTCGCCGAGGGCGGCAAGGTACTGCTCGACGAGTCGACGCTGTGGCCGGACAAGAAGTTCGTGATCACGAACATCGTCGTGTCGCAGAAGTTCCTCAAGGAGCACCCCAAGGCCGTCGAGGCCGTACTCAAGGCCTCCGTCGACACCAACGAATGGATCAAGGCCAACCCCGGCCAGGCCAAGGCCGCGGCCAACAAGCAACTGGAGAAGGACACCGGCAAGGCCCTGCCCGCCGACATCCTCGACCCGGCATGGAAATCGATCCAGGTCACCGACGACCCACTGGCCGCCACCCTCGACGCCGAGGCCGAGCACGCCGTGAAGGCCGGCCTGCTGGACAAGCCGAACCTGGACGGCATCTACGACCTCACCCTGCTCAACAAGGTCCTCAAGGCCAAGGGCCAACCCACCGTCGACGACGCCGGACTCGGCACGAAGTAGACCCGCAACCGCCCCCGCGACAGTCCCCCGCAACCGCCCCGCATCCGTCCCCAGGAGGTGACGACCATGACCACGACCACGCCCACGACCACGCCCCCCATCGCCGAGGCCGCCGACGGCAGCGAGTCGGCCACGCCCGCCGCCCGGATCGAGCACGTCTCGAAGTCGTTCGCGGGCCCCGCCGGGCAGCAGCTCGTACTGGACGACATCAGCCTCGACGTCGCACCCGGCGAGTTCGTCACCCTCCTGGGAGCCTCCGGCTGCGGCAAGTCCACCCTGCTCAATCTGGTGGCCGGCCTCGACAAACCCACCACCGGCGCCATCACCACCGACGGACGCCCCGCCCTGATGTTCCAGGAGCATGCCCTCTTCCCCTGGCTCACCGCCGGCAAGAACATCGAACTCGCCCTCAGGCTGCGCGGCGTACCCAAGTCGGAACGCCGCGACAAGGCCGAGGAACTGCTCGAACTCGTCCGGCTGAAGGGCGCCCACGGCAAGCGGGTGCACGAACTGTCCGGCGGAATGCGCCAGCGGGTCGCGATGGCCCGCGCGCTGGCCCAGGAGAGCAGGCTGCTCCTGATGGACGAGCCGTTCGCGGCCCTCGACGCCATCACACGCGACGTGCTGCACGACGAACTGACCCGCATCTGGCGCGAGACACGGCTGTCCGTCCTGTTCGTCACCCACAACGTCCGCGAGGCCGTCCGCCTCGCCGAGCGCGTGGTGCTGCTGTCCTCCCGGCCCGGACGCGTGGCACGCCAGTGGACCGTCGGCATCCCGCAGCCCCGCCGCATCGAGGACACCGCCGTCGCGGAGCTGTCCGTCGAGATCACCGAAGAACTGCGTGGGGAGATCCGCCGACATGGCCAGCACTGACACGACGCGTCCCGCCGAGGGCGCGGGCCCGAAGGACGGCGGCGATCTCGCCGGTCTGGAGGCGGGCCTGGACGCGCTGGAGTCGGTGCAGCAGGGACGCACGCCGCTGCGGCAGACCTTCGTGGAGAAGATCCTGCCGCCCACCGTCGCCGTACTGCTGGTGCTGGCCGTGTGGCAGGCACTGGTGTCGTTCAAGATCGTGGACGATCCGACCAAGCTGCCCGCACCCTCCGACGTGTGGAACGTCGTCCACCAGGCCTGGCTCCAGGGCGAACTGCTCGGCTACATCTGGACCAGCGTCTCCCGCGGCCTGCTCGGCTTCTTCTTCGCCCTCCTGATCGGCACCCCGCTGGGACTGCTGGTGGCACGGGTGAAGTTCATCCGCGCGGCGATCGGCCCGATCCTGTCCGGCCTCCAGTCCCTGCCCTCGGTCGCCTGGGTACCGCCCGCCGTGATCTGGCTGGGCCTGAACAACACGATGATGTACGCCGTCATCCTCCTCGGCGCCGTCCCCTCCATCGCCAACGGCCTGGTCTCCGGCGTCGACCAGGTCTCCCCGCTCTTCCTCCGCGCCGGCCGCACCCTCGGCGCCACGGGGCTGAAGGGCACCTGGCACATCGTGCTGCCCGCCGCACTGCCCGGCTACGTCGCCGGCCTCAAACAGGGCTGGGCCTTCTCCTGGCGCTCACTCATGGCCGCCGAGATCATCGCCTCCTTCCCCGACCTCGGCATCGGCCTCGGACAATTGCTGGAGAACGGCCGCAACGCCAGCGACATGGCCATGGTCTTCGAGGCCATCCTGCTCATCCTCACCGTCGGCATCGCCATCGACCTGCTCATCTTCAGCCCGCTGGAGCGCTGGGTACTGCGCAGCCGCGGCCTGCTGGTGAAGAGCTGAGGCGCCGCATGCACCGTCCGGTCCGCACCCTCCGTCCCGCCCGGCCCGTCCTTCTGGTCGTCGCCCACGGCAGCCGCGACGCGCGGCACGCCGCGACCGTGCACGCCCTGGTCCGCCGGGTGCGGGCGCTGCGCCCGGACGTACGGGTGGAGACCGGCTTCCTGGACTTCAACGTCCCCTCGGTGCAGGGCGTGCTGGAGTCCCTGGACGCGGAGGGGGTGCGGGACGTGGTGGCGCTGCCGCTGCTGCTGACCCGCGCCTTCCACGCCAAGTCGGACATCCCGGCGGTCCTCGCGGACGCGCCGCCGCGCCTGCGGATCCGGCAGGCCGAGGTGCTGGGCCCCTCGCCGCTGCTGCTGTCGGCGCTGGAGCGGCGGCTGTACGAGGCGGGCCTCACGCCCGCCGACAAGTCCTCGACCGGGGTCGTACTGGCCTCGGCGGGGTCCTCCGACCCGGAGGCGATCGCAGTGATCGCTGATATCGCGCGGGAGTGGCGGCACACCGGTTGGTGCGCCGTGCGGCCTGCGTTCGCCTCCGCATCCCTTCCGCGCACCGAGGACGCCGTACGGCGGTTGCGGGCGCTGGGCTGTGCGCGCGTCGCCGTCGCCCCGTACGTCCTGGCGCCCGGCTTCCTGCCGGACCGTATCGCGCGGGGCGCGGCCGGGGCGGACGTGCTGGCGGACGTCCTGGGCCCCTCGCCGGAGGTGGCGCGGGTCCTGCTGGAGCGGTACGACGCGGCGCGGATGCCGGTGGCGGTGTCGGTGGCGGTCGGGGCCTGACGGCACGAGAAGACCGTCGTGCCCCGTGGGGGTGGGCACGACGGCCGGGTCCGCGGCGGGCGGACGTGCGCGCCACTCTCGCCGATGCGACGTGCGGGGTTCAACCACTTCACGCGCCTGTGACTTAATCAACAACTTTTCAAATGAGCGCCGACGCGGCACCGCACCCCTGATCCGAGGCCCCCGGAAATCCCGGTAGATGTAAGGGGCCGGTGTCCTCCTCAGCGGTGAGCGCGGCGATACGGAGGGATGAGCCGGCGCCCTCGTACGTCACCGGAGAGCACGACGCCACGACCTTATGCGGGCCATACCTTCGAAACGCGAGGTGGCGGCAGGGGGCCGGCACCGCTCACGAGGGGGCAGGCCCGTCATGCGGAACCGAGAGACACGGGTGCGGGGCATAGCCGCCCGGGCCGGCGGCTGGAGTGCCCGGCACCGATGGGCCGCCGTCGGGATCTGGATGCTGTTCGTCGTCCTGGCGATGGGGCTCGGGTCGGCGGCCGGCCGGGTCGACGTCAAGGACAGCGACCAGTTGGGCGGCGAGACGCACACCGCCGCCAGGATCGTGGAGAACGCCGGGATCGACGAACCGGCCAGTGAGAGCGTCCTGATCCAGTCGAAGGACGGGGGCCCGAAGGCCACGGACGCCGAGTTCCGCGCCGCGGTCGGCGCGGTCGTCACCGCGGTGGAGGGGACCGGGAAGGTCACGGGCGTGACCTCGCCGTACGACGCGAAGACGATCTCGAAGGACGGCCGCAGCGCGCTGGTGCAGTTCGACATGCGCGGCGAGGCGGACACCGCGGGCGAGCGGGTCGAGCCGGTGCTGAAGGCCGTCGAGGGCGTGCAGAAGGAGCACGGGTCGCTGCGGATCGAGGAGATCGGCGGCGCCAGCATGATGAAGACGTTCGACGACGCGTTCGGCGACGACTTCAAGAAGGCCGAGTACTCGGCGGTGCCGGTGGCCCTCGGCATCCTGCTCGTCGCCTTCGGCGCGCTGGTGGCGGCGCTGGTCCCGGTGGCACTGGCGATCACCGCGATCGTCGCGACCATGGGTCTGGTGGGCCTGGTCAGCCACGTCCAGCCGATGAGCGAGACCGCCAACTCCGTGATGCTGCTGGTCGGTCTGGCCGTCGGCGTCGACTACTGCCTGTTCTATCTGCGCCGCGAGCGCGAGGAGCGCGCCGCCGGGCGGGACGCGCGGACGGCGCTCCAGATCGCCGCCGCGACCAGTGGCCGGGCGATCGTCGTCTCCGGTGTCACGGTGTGCGTGGCGATGGCGGGCATGCTGTTCACCGGTATCGCCGAGTTCGAGGCGATGGGCCTGGCCTCGCTGATGGTGGTCGCGGTCGCGATGGTCGGCTCGGTGACGGTGCTGCCGGCGCTGCTGTCCCTGCTGGGCGAACGGGTCGAGAAGGGCCGCGTGCCGTTCCTGCGCCGCCGGAAGCCGAGCGGTGGCACGGGTGAGGGCAGCCGGTTCTGGACGGCCGTCCTGCGACGGGTGCTCGCCAAGCCGCTGCTCGCCGCCGCGGTGGCCGTCGGTGCGCTGCTGGCCGTCGCCGCGCCCGCCCTCGGTATGAAGACGCAGAACCTCACGCTGGACCAGGAGTTCGGCGACTCGCTGCCCATCGTGCAGACGTACAACCGGGTCAACGAGGCGTTCCCCGGCGGTTCGGACCCGGCCGAGGTGGTCGTGAAGGCCGACGACATCAACGCGCCCGAGGTACGGGCCGCACTCGCCGACTTCCAGGACCGGGCGATCAGTTCGGGGGCGTCGCGCGGGCCGGTCGACATCACGGTGCACGACGAGCAGAACATCGCGCTGGTGTACGTCCCGCTGGTCGGCGGCTCCGACCAGGACAAGGCGGGCGAGAGCCTGGACAAGCTGCGGGACGACGTACGGCCGGCGACGCTGGGCGAGATCGACGGCGTCGAGGCCCCGATCACCGGGCAGGTCGCCGGTTCGAAGGACTTCAACGACCAGTTGGTCGGGTCGGTCCTGCCGGTCATCGTGTTCGTGGTGGTCTTCGCCTTCCTGCTGATGCTGCTGTCGTTCCGTTCGCTGACCATCGCGCTGACCTCGATCGTGCTCAACCTGCTGTCGGTGGGCGCGGCGTACGGCATCCTGGTCGCCGTCTTCCAGCACGGCTGGGGCGCCTCGCTGGTGGGCGCGGAGGGGGTGGGCGCCATCATCACTTGGCTGCCGCTGTTCCTCTTCGTGATCCTGTTCGGTCTGTCGATGGACTACCACGTGTTCGTGGTCTCGCGGATCCGCGAGGCGCGGCTGCGCGGGCGGAGCACTCAGGAGGCGATCCAGCACGGCGTGGTCACCACGGCGGGGGTCGTCACCAGTGCGGCCGTCATCATGGTCGCGGTGTTCGCCATCTTCGGCACGCTGTCGATGCAGTCCATGAAGCAGATGGGCGTGGGCCTGGCGGCGGCGGTGCTGATCGACGCGACGATCATCCGGGGCGTGCTGCTGCCGGCCGTGATGTCCCTGCTCGGCGAGCGCAACTGGTACCTGCCGAAGTGGCTGCACCGGCTGCCGGACCTCACCCACGACGAGTCGGCCGAGGCGATCGCGCCGACGGCGCGTGGCGGCGAGGGCGAGCGCGGGGAGCAGGGGGAGCTAGGCGAGCGGGTCGGGGTCTGAGCGGCCCGCGACGCGGGAGGGCCCGTCGGTTCCGGGGGAACCGACGGGCCCGTCCGCGTCGCCGCTCGGGTCAGGCCCTCGCGGCCGCCAGTTCCGCCTCGATGAGGTCGGCCGCGCGCCGGGTGCCGCCCTCCTCGGCCATCTGGCCCTGGATCTCCGTCAGCCGCCCGGCGACCTCCGGGTCGGCGACCAGCGCGAGGGCGGCGGTGCGCAGCGCCTCGGCGGTGGCGTCCTCGGTGGGGAGCACGCGGGCGACGCCGAGTCCCTGGAGCATGTCGGCGTTGCCGAACTGGTCCGCGGCCTGCGGTACGGCGATCATCGGCGTGGCGGTCGCCAGTCCCTCCTGGCTGCCGCCGGCACCCGCGTGGGTGACGAACAGGTCGGCCTGCTGGAGGATCGCCAACTGCGGCACCCATGTGCGTACTTCCACGTTGTCCGGTACGTCGCCCAGCTCGGCGGGGTCGACGTGCCGGCCGATCTGGAGCACCGTGTGCCAGCCGGGCAGCTCGCCGAAGGCCTTGACGCACTCCCGGTAGAACGACGGCTGCTTGGTGAAGGCCGACCCGAGGGAGACGAGGGCGACCTTCTCGGCGCCGGCGGGGCGGGTCCAGTCGCCCTCGGCGGTGCGGTCGCCCTGGCAGGCGCCGACGAACGTGTACGCCTTCTCGTCGACCCGGTCGGCGTTGGGCTGGAGCGCCCTGGGGATCAGCACGAGGGAGCGGTCGGGGCGGCCGACGAACGGGTCGGGGTGGTCGGTGATCCCGTTCTCCTCCAGCCAGGCGTGGAAGCGGGCGTAGTACGCCTGGCCGCGCTCGGTCTTCAGGGGCTCCTCCCACATCGGCTCGCCGACCTCCTGCTCGTACCCCTCCCAGGCCACCATGCAGGGCGACAGGGAGACCACGGGCACGTCCCAACGGCGGCCGAGGACGCGGGCGGGGTAGGAGGCGATGTCGTGCAGGACGAGGTCCGGCCTGTCGCCCTCGTAGGCCTCGGTGAGCTGCGGGAGCGACTGGATCGCGTCGTCGAGGAAGGGCTCGACGTTGTCCAGCAGGGTGCTTCCCCACGCCTCCGGGTCGGCGTCGGGGCCTGGCAGGGTGCTGTTCCAGAGCTTGGGTTCGGCGCCCGTCCCGGCGACCTTCTCCGCGAGGAGCGGCGGGATCGCGTACGTCACCCGGTGTCCTCGCGCGACGAGCTCGCGGATCACCTCGAGGCTGGGGTTCACGTGGCCGTAGGCGGCGATGGAGAACATGGCGATGTGAGCGGGACTGGTCATGCGCCGACCGTACGCGAGACGATACGTCTCGTGCAACTGGTTTCGGTTCATCTCGTGCGGCTCCTTTCGGTTCATCTCGTGCGACTCGTTTTGCTTCATTTCGTGCGGCTCCCTTCGCTTCATACCGCCAGCTCCTCGTGCAGGCGCAGCCACCGGCCGGGGGCCACCTCGCCGACGAGTACGCCGGGGTCGAGCCGCGCGGCCCGGAACGCCGCGTCCACCCGGCGCCGGGGGTGGGCGCGGCGCAGGGACGCGTGCAGTGAGCCGCCGACGCCCGAGAAGCCCAGCTCGACCAGGTCCGCCCAGCCGCGGCGGGCGGCGGCGCCGGTGAGCAGCGGGGTGTCGCGGCGTTCGAGGCGGAGGATGCCGGCGTCGACGCGCGGCGCCGGCCGGAAGCGGTACCGGCCCACCCGGCCCGCCAGCCGCCACTCGTGACGCGGCCAGGTCAGGACGGTGAGCAGGGTCCAGCGGCCGTAGTCGCCGGTGCGTTTGCGGGCGTACTCGAGCTGGGTGAGGAGGGTGGCGTCGGTGAGGCCGGGTGCGGTCAGGCACCAGTCGACGATGTCCGCCGTCCGGGAGAAGGGCACGTTCCCGGCGACCGAGAACGGTGCGCGCGGGGGCCGCGCGGTGAGGAAGTCACCGGCGACGACGTGGACGTGGGGGAAGCGCGCGAAACGGGCGCGGAGCCCGGGGACGAGCCGGGCGTCGATCTCGTAGGCGTGCAGCTCGCGGCTGCGGCGGGCGAGCGGCTCGGTGAGGGCGCCGTTTCCGGCGCCCACTTCGAGCAGGAGGGGAGGGTGCCGGCTGTCGGGGGCGGCGAGCCGGGCGACGTGTTCGGCGGTGGAGCGGTCGGCGAGGAAGTTCTGCGAGAGCGTGCGCGCACGCGAAGTGGAGCGGGCCATGGCCTGCGATCCTTTGTCTTCCGTGAAAGGGGCGGAAAAGGGCAGCCGAAGGCCCTGACCGGAAGACGAAGGCGAAAATGGGTACGCGGAGGCTCAGCCCCGCCGCACGTGTGAGACGTGTGTCAGCGGCGGGGGGACCCCGGGCCGGTCAGGGCTCCGGGGCCACGACGCATCCTGATGGAGTACGTGCAGCCCCGGCCGAGACCGGAGTTGAAGACCGCGTTGAAAGCTGCCACGAACGGCACGTTAGGCGGCCGCGTGCCGGACGGGCAACGGGTTTTCGGGCGGACGGGCGGACGGGGCGGCCCGGCCCGTCAGCGCTGGTACCGGGCGAGTACGAGGTTTCCGTCCTCCTGAAGTCTGTGGCGCAGTTCGTCCATGCCGATCGCCCCGCTGTAATACTCCTGGAGCGCGGGCGTCGCCACCTTGTCCTTCCACTCGGCATAGCCGCGCACTGACTGCGCGGGCGCCGAGCGCAGGTGGCTCGCGAGGGCGGTGCCGGTGGCCCAGCCCCGTTCGGAGGTGTGCAGGGCGGGGTCCTTGAGGGCCTCCTTGCCGGTCGGCAGCATCCAGTCGCCCAGTGCGAGGCGCACCATGTTGTCCGGCTGGAGGAGGAAGTCGACGAACGCGGCGGCCTCCTTCTTGTGCGGGCTGTCCTCGGCGATCGACAGGGTCTGCGGGCTGACCCCCTGAGTGAGCCCGTCGCTGCCCGCCGGGGCGGGCAGCACCTGCCAGTCGAAGCCCTCGGGGGCCTGCTGCTCGATCTGCTGGCGGTAGGAGAACCCGAGCGGCACCATCGCGTACTTGCCCGCGAAGAAGCCGGGCAGGGTGTCGGAGCCGCCACTGCCGAGCGTGGTGGGAGAGGCGCTGTGGTCGGTGTCGACCTGATCGTGGATGGTGCGGGGCACGACCTGGTCGCCCTCCTCGAAGCGGACGGTGACCTTGCCGTCCGCGCCGCGGTGGAAGAGCTGTCCGCCGGTGGACAGGGACAGGTTGAGCGTGGCGGACACGGGCTCCTTGAGCGGCCAGGCCACCCCGTACGTCCCGTCGCCGCTCAGCTTCTTCGTCACCTGCCGGAACTCCGGCCAGGTCCAGGGGTGTTCCGGCGTGGGAATCCGGACGCCCGACTTCTTCAGCAGGGTCGCGTTGGCGATCAGTACCCGCGGTTCCTGGAGGAAGGGCACGCCGTAGACGCCGTCGTCGAAGGTGACCGTCTCCCAGGCGCGCTGTGGGATGTCCGACTTCAGCCGCGCGGGCAGCAGGTCGGTCAGGTCGGCGAGGTAGCCGCCGTAGGCGAAGTCCGCGAGGTCATCGGAGGCGTCGTGGATGATGTCGGGCGCCTCGCCGCCCTCGAAGGAGGTGAGCAGTTGGTCGTGGACGCTGTCCCAGCTCCCCTGGACGTACTCGACGCGCACGTCCGGGTGGGTGGCGTTCCACTCCCGCACCAGCTCTTTGTTGACCTTGACCGACTCGTCCTGCCAGGCCAGGGACTGGAAGCGCAGGGTGATCCGGCCGTCGTCGGCGCCGCCGCCGCCCTGGGTGCAGCCCGCGAGGAGCAGGGCGAGGGCGAGGAGCAGGGTCACGGTTCTCGTGCGCATCAGCTCTTCACCGCCCCGGTGAGCATGCCGCCCGTGATGCGTCGCTGGATGAGCGCGAAGACGACCAGTGAGGGCAGGGTCGCCAGGAAGGCCGCCGCGGCGAGCGGGCCGAGGTCGGCGACGCCCTCGGCGCCGATGAAGTGGGTGAGAATCACGGGCAGGGTCTGTTTCTCCGGTGTCTTCAGCAGCACCAGCGCGAAGAAGAACTCGTTCCACGCGGTGATGAACGCGAACAGGGCCGTCGCCACGATCCCCGGCGCGAGCAGCGGCGCGGTCACCGACACCAGGGTCCGCAGCCGCCCGGCGCCGTCGACCGCCGCCGCCTCCTCCAGCTCGGCCGGTACGGCGCGGACATACCCGGCGAGCATCCACAGCGCGAACGGCAGCGACCACACGACGTACACCATCACAAGGCCGGGAACGGAGTTGATCAACCGGAGGTTCTTCAGGACCAGGAAGAGCGGGATGATCAGCAGGACGAAGGGGAAGGCCTGGCTGACCACGACCCATCCGGTGGCCGCCCTGCTGAGCCGGCCGCGGCGGCGGGCCATGACATACGCCATCGGCGTGGCGATCAGCACGGCGATCACGGCGGCGCCGAGCGCGGCGAGCAGGGAGTTGAACGCTGCGTGCAGCAGCGGCTGTTCGTCGAAGGCCTGCCGGAAGTTGTCGAGGGTGGGGTGCTTCGGGATCCAGGTGGGGTGCAGGCTCGCCAGCTCGCGCGGTGGCTTGAACGCGATGGAGATCAGCCAGAGGAACGGGAACGCCAGGAAGACGAGGTACGCGAGCAGCGCGGCGTACTGGCCCACGCGGGCCCCGGTCGAGGTTCTCAACGCTCGCCACCTCCCTTGGACTCGCCCCTGAGCCGGCCGACCAGGAAGACGGCCAGCAGAACGGAGATCACGGCGACCATGACGCAGCCCATCGCCGCCGCGTAGCCGAACTGCCCGTACCGGAAGGCCTCTTCGTAGGCGAAGAGCATGGGCAGCCGGGTGCGGCCGCCGGGTCCTCCGTTGGTCAGCACGTAGACCAGGGCGAAGGAGTTGAAGTTCCAGATGACGTTGAGCGCGGTGATGGCGAGGGCGACCGGTCTCAGGGCGGGCCAGGTGACCGTGCGGAAGCGGCGCCAGGCTCCCGCGCCGTCGACCGCGGCGGCCTCGTGCAGCTCGCGCGGGGTGTTCTGGAGTCCCGCGAGCAGGGCGACCGTCGTCTGCGGCATCCCCGCCCAGACTCCGACGACGATGACGGCGGGCAGGGCGGTGCCGAGGCCGCTGAGCCAGTCGTGGCCGTCGCCGAGGCCGAGGTCGCGCAGGGTCTCGTTGAGGATGCCGGCGTCCGGGTTGTAGACCAGCCGCCACATGATGCCGACGACGACCTCGGGCATGGCCCAGGGGATGATCGCGAGGGCCCGGGCCAGCCAGCGCAGCCGCAGGTTCTGGTTGAGCAGCAGGGCGAGACCGAGCGCGAGCAGGAACTGCGGCACCGTCACGCCGACGGCCCACAGCAGGCCGATCCGGAAGGACTCCCAGAACAGCGTGTCGTGCAGCAGGTCCTGGAAGTTCAGGGTGCCGATCCACTGGGTGGGCTCCGTGCGGCCGGACTGGGCGTCGGTGAACGCCAGCATGATGCCGTAGAGCAGCGGCCCGACGCTGAGGACCAGGATGGGGATCAGCGCGGGCAGCACCAGGAACCAGGCGCCGTGATCCGGTCCGCCCCGTGGGCGGTCCGGGCCGGGCGCACGGCGCGCCGGTCTCCTCGAATCGGTCACCAATGTCACGTAATCAGCCCCTTTGCACGGCTCGAACGGGCCTGGTCATGGTCGTGAAGGCGCCGTGCCCCGTCAAGAGCCCGCGCACACGCTCCCACCAGTACGAATGCGACACTGGCGGACGGATGGCGGGAACCCGAAGGACACGGAGGCACGGGACGATGGACGAGGCACGGGCGCGGGAGGTGCTGGCCGCGGCGGAGGTGCTGCCCGGTGCGGCACGGGAGGCGCGGCTGCTGGCCCTCGGCGAGAACGCGGTGTTCGCCGCCGGTGACATGGCGGTCAAGGTGGGCCGCGACGCCGAACTCCTCGAGCGGGCCCGCCGGGAGCTGGCCGTCGCGGTGTGGCTGGAGGAGGCCGGTGTGCCGGCGGTGCGGGCGGCCGACCCGACGGCGCTGTTCGTCGACGGGCACCCGGTGACCGTGTGGCGGCGGCTGCCCGACCCGGTGCGGCCCACCGAGCCGCGGGACGTGGCCGCGCTGCTCCGGTTCGTCCACGAACTCCCCCTCCCCTCCTCCTTCGAGCTGCCGTCCCGCGAACTGCTGGGCGGTGTGGAACGCTGGCTGCGGCTCGCGGGCGACGTGATCGACCCGGCGGACGCCGCGTATCTGCGCGGGCGCAGGGACGGCTTCGCGTCGGCCGCCGCCGCACTCGTCCCGCGCCTGACGCCGGGGCCGATCCACGGGGACGCGCTGCCCCGCAATGTGCACGTCGGTGCCGACGGGCCGGTCCTGATCGACCTGGAGACCTTCTCCGCCGACCTGCGCGAGCACGACCTCGTGGTGATGGCGCTCAGCCGGGACCGCTACGGGCTGCCCGCCGAGGCCTACGACGCCTTCACCGCGACCTACGGCTGGGACGTGCGTGAGTGGGACGGGTGTGAGGTGCTGCGCGGTGCCCGGGAGACCGCCAGTTGCGCATGGGTGGCCCAGCACGCGCCGAGCAACCCGAAGGCACTGGCCGAGTTCGAGCGCAGGGTGGCGTCACTGCGGGACGAGGACCCTACGGTGCGCTGGTACCCCTTCTGACCTTCTGCCCCTTCTGGCCTTCCGCCCCGTCTGGCCTTCTGCCACCGGGGTACGGGGAGGCGTCGGGTCAGACCCGCTCGTCGGCCGGTTCCCCGGCCGGATCGCGCAGCGGCCAGGTGCCGTCGACGACGGCCGTGGCGTCGCCCTTGCGGCGCAGGAAACTCTGGAAGTCCGCCGCCCACTCGGCGTACCACTCGATCTGGCGGCGGTGCAGCTCCGCCGGGCCGAGGGACGCGACCTTGGGGTGGCGGCCGGCTATCGCGCGGGCCAGCCGGGCCGCGGCGAGGGCGTCGGCCGTGGCGTCGTGGGCCGCGTCGAGCGGGACACCGTACTCCCGGCAGACCGCTTCCAGATTGCGCTTGCCCCGGCGGTAGCGGTCGACGGAACGGTCGATGGTGTACGGGTCGATGACCGGGGCCGGGTCCAGGCCGCCCAGGCGCTCGCGCAGCGACGGGAGTCCGTGGCGCCGCAGTTCGGCGGAGAGCAGGGTGAGGTCGAAGGCCGCGTTGTAGGCGACGACCGGGGCGCCCGCCTTCCAGTGGTCCGCGAGGACTCCGGCGATGGCGTCCGCGACCTGGCCGGCGGGCCGGCCCTCACTGGCCGCGCGTTCGTTGCTGATGCCGTGCACCGCCACCGCGTCCGCCGGGATCTCCACGCCCGGGTCGGCCAGCCACTCCCGGCGGCCCAGCGGCTCCCCGCCCCTGACCTCGATCACGGCCCCCGTGACGATGCGCGCCTCGCGCGGATCGGTGCCCGTCGTCTCCAGGTCGAAGCCGATCAGCAGCTCCCGGTGCCAGCCCATGGGCGGTCCCCCTTCTTGGTGGTGCGTTCCCCCAGTGGTCTCCACCCTCCCACGGGCCACTGACAATCAGAGGATCGCATTCCGCTTATCCCGTCCGCACCGCGCCCGCACCCCGGCTCGACATTCACGACACCGGACGCGAATCGGCCCACATCAGCTCGAACTCCTCACGGTAGGTGGGGAAGAGTCCGCCTTCGTCGAGCCGGCCCGACTTCACGACCTTGCCGCCGTTGCGCCCGTTGCGCAGCACGAGGACCGGCGCCTCCATCCCCCGGGTGCGGCGCAGATAGGACTGTACGACCGCGATGCCGTCGGCGCCGTCCCCGTCGACCAGGTAGGCCGTGAAGCGGGGCGTCTCGTCGAAGACCTGGATCTCGAACGCGCCCGGGTCCCGCAGCCGGGCACGCACCCGGCGCATGTGCAGGATGTTCATCTCCACGGCCCGGCTCAGCTCGCCCCGCTTGATGCCCAGTTCGCGCTCGCGGCGCTTGATCGCGCTGGAGGCCGGGTTGAGGAAGAGCAGCCGCACCCGGCCGCCGGACTCGGCCATCCGCACCAGGCGGCGGCCGGAGAAGTTCTGCACGAGCAGGTTGAGGCCGATACCGAGGGCGTCCACGCGACGGGCGCCGCCGAACAGGTCCTCGGCGGGGAACTGGCCCAGCAGCCGCACCCGGTCCGAGTGCACGGCGACCACGTCGGCGTAGCGGTCGCCGACCAGGTCCTCCACCGCGTCGACCGGCAGCCGGCGCGCGGAGGGCACGTCGCCGCCCGCGCCGAGCACCTCGAGGAGCCGCGCCGAGGCCCGTTCGGCCTGGCTCAGGACCGCCTCGGACAGCGCCCGGTTGCGGGAGACGACGTTGCGGGTGACCTCCAGCTCGTCCAGGGCGAGTTCGACGTCGCGGCGCTCGTCCACGTAGGGCTCGAAGCACGGCCAGTGCTGCACCATCAGCTCGCGCAACTGCGGCAGGGTGAGGAAGCTGAGGACGTTGTCGTCGGCCGGGTCGAGCAGGTAGCCCTTGCGGCGGCTGACCTCACGGACCGCGACGGCGCGCTGCACCCACTCCTGACCGGCGGGTCCGGCGGCGGCGACCACCCAGTCGTCGCCGTGGACCGGTTCGTAGATGGGCCGCAGGACGGCGGCCACGACGGCGCGCAGGCGCTGCTCTACGAGGTTCAGCCAGATGTAGGCCCGGCCCGCCCGCTGCGCACGCGTGCGCACCTCGTGCCAGGCGCCGGCGTCCCAGTCCAGTTCCGGACCGATCGCGCCCGCGTCCATCGGCCGCGCCAGGGACACCGCACCGGGCGGGACGTCCGTGGAGTTCCCCTGATGACCGTCGTCACCAGGAGGCAGCTCCAGCCCTCCCGAGCCCACCCGAGTACCGCCTTCCGCTCCCCCGGAGCACTGCCGGGGACACCCCGTCTCAACGATCAAGGAAGGGTACTCCGGGAGCGGTCCGCGGTGCAGCCCGATGGACGGGCCGGTTTTCCCAACATCCTTGATCCACAAGCGTGTTCCGGTCGCCCTGACACCAGGGAGTGAGCGGATTCATAGCGGTGACGTGCCCGGGTGCGGGGAAGGATCCCCCGCGCCCGCCCCGGGGCGGGTACGGAGCGGGTACGCAGCGGAACGCCGAAGGGTGGGTAGGAGGACGTACGTGCTAGGCGGTCGCCTCACTTTCGGGGAGACTTCCGCAGGACTCGGAGCCAAGGCGTCCGCACCGGCGCCCCACACCTGAAAGAGTCGTGTTCATGCAGGTCTGGCCTGGAGAGGCGTATCCACTCGGTGCCACGTACGACGGCGCCGGCACCAATTTCGCGGTCTTCACGGAGGCCGCCGACCGAGTAGAGCTGTGTCTGCTGCACGACGACGGCTCGGAGACCGCGATCGAGCTGCGGGAGAGCGACGCCTTCGTGCGGCACGCGTTCGTGCCGGGCGTGATGCCGGGGCAGCGCTACGGGTACCGCGTGCACGGCCCGTACGCCCCGGAGCGCGGACTGCGCTGCAATTCGGCGAAGCTGCTCCTCGATCCGTACGCGCGTGCGATCAGCGGTGCGGTCCAGTGGGGCGAGGAGGTGTACGGCTACCACTTCGGCGACCCCGAACGGCGCAACGACCTCGACTCGGCGCCGCACACGATGACGTCGGTCGTGGTCAACCCGTACTTCGACTGGGGCGACGACCGCCGCCCCCGGACGGAGTACCACCACACGGTGATCTACGAGGCCCATGTGAAGGGCCTGACCATGCGGCACCCGGGTCTGCCGGAGGAGCTGCGGGGCACCTACGCGGCCCTCGCGCATCCGGCGCTCATCGAGCACCTCACGGGGCTCGGGGTGACCGCGCTGGAGCTGATGCCGGTCCATCAGTTCGTCAACGACCACCGGCTGGTGGACATGGGCCTCAACAACTACTGGGGCTACAACACGGTCGGCTTCTTCGCCCCGCACAACGCGTACGCCTCCTGGGGCGACCGCGGCCAGCAGGTGCTGGAGTTCAAGTCGGCGGTCAAGGCGCTGCACGAGGCGGGGATCGAGGTGATCCTGGACGTCGTCTACAACCACACCGCCGAGGGCAACCACCTGGGCCCGACGCTGTCCTTCAAAGGCCTCGACAACCCCTCGTACTACCGGCTGGGCGACGACCCCCGCTACTACATGGACACCACCGGGACCGGGAACTCGCTGCTCATGCGGTCCCCGCACGTACTGCAGATGATCATGGACTCGCTGCGGTACTGGGTCACCGAGATGCACGTCGACGGGTTCCGCTTCGACCTCGCGGCCACCCTGGCCCGGCAGTTCCACGAGGTGGACCGGCTGTCGTCGTTCTTCGACCTGGTGCAGCAGGACCCCGTGGTCTCGCAGGTGAAACTGATCGCCGAGCCGTGGGACGTGGGCGAGGGCGGCTACCAGGTGGGCAACTTCCCGCCGCTGTGGACCGAGTGGAACGGCAAGTACCGGGACACGGTGCGGGACCTGTGGCGCGGCGAGCCGCGCACGCTGGCGGAGTTCGCGTCCCGGCTGACCGGATCGTCCGACCTCTACCAGGACGACGGGCGCCGCCCGCTGGCCTCCATCAACTTCGTGACCTGCCACGACGGCTTCACCCTGCACGACATGGTGGCGTACAACGACAAGCGCAACGAGGCCAACGGCGAGGACAACCGCGACGGCGAGAGCCACAACCGCTCCTGGAACTGCGGCGTCGAGGGCGACACCGACGACCCGGGGGTGCTGGAGCTGCGGGCGCGGCAGATGCGGAACTTCACCGCCACCCTGCTGCTCTCCCAGGGCGTCCCGATGATCAGCCACGGCGACGAGTTCGCCCGCACCCAGCGGGGCAACAACAACGCCTACTGCCAGGACAACGAGCTGGCGTGGGTGGCGTGGCCGGACGGCGGCGACGACATCACCGGTTTCGGCACCGGGACCGGTACCGGTACCGCGCTGTCGGAGTTCACCCGCGCGATGGTGTGGCTGCGCAAGGACCACCCCGTCTTCCGCAGGCGCCGCTTCTTCCACGGGCGCCCGGTGCAGGGCACGCACGACGAGCTGTCGGACATCGCCTGGTTCACCCCGGAGGGCGCGGACATGACGCAGCGGGACTGGAACTCGGCGCGCGCGTCGGCCCTCACGGTGTTCCTGAACGGCAACGCGATCTCCGAGCCCGGCACCCGCGGGGAACACATCGCCGACGACTCGTTCCTGCTGATGTTCAACGCCGCGCCGAAGCCGCTGGACTTCGTGGTGCCGGTCGACCACGGCCGGCAGTGGGAGGTGGTCGTCGACACGGCCCTGGCGGAGGGGGTGCCCGCGGGCACGGGACCGAAGGTGCAGGCAGGAGACCGGCTGACCCTGCTGGACCGGAGCCTGACGGTGCTGCAGCGGCCCGTGTAGGGGCGGGCTCCCCCTGCACCCGTGCAGGGGGACGGTGACAGGAAAGGCGGCGGGGCGGGTACGTAGGTCTCCATGACACCTGAGCGACCCGACCCGGTGCCGTCCTCGGCCTCCCCCGCCGCCCCCGCGTCCCCCGCCGTCCCCGCCGTCCCCGCTCCGTCGGCCACCTACCGGCTCCAGCTTCAGCCGGGCTTCCCCTTCGAGGCCGCGGCGGCGGCCGTGCCGTACGTGGCCTCGCTCGGCGTGTCGCATCTCCACCTGTCCCCCGTCCTGGAGGCGGTCCCGGGCTCGCGGCACGGCTACGACGTCGTCGACCACGCGCGCGTGCGCGAGGAACTGGGCGGCGAGGAGGGGTTGCGGGCGCTGGCGCGCACCGCGCGGGAGTACGGTCTCGGCCTGGTGGTGGACATCGTGCCCAACCACATGGCGATGTCCCCGCAGCACAACCACGCCCTGTGGGAGGTGCTGCGGGAGGGTCCGGAGTCGCCGTACGCGCGGTGGTTCGACATCGACTGGCAGGCGCAGGACGGCCAACTGCTGCTTCCGGTGCTCGGTGCCCCGGTCGGCGAGGTGCTGGACGACCTCCGGGTCGACGGCGACGTGCTGCGCTACCACGAGCACGCCCTTCCGCTGCGGGACGGCACCGCGGAGCTGCCGCTGCCGCGGCTCCTGGACGCACAGTGGTACCGCCCGGTGTGGTGGCGGCTGGCCCGCACCGAGCTGAACTACCGGCGTTTCTTCAGCATCTCGGAGCTGATCGGCGTGCGCGCGGAGGACCCCGAGGTGTTCGAGGCCACGCACGCCACGATCCTGCGGCTGCTGCGCGAGGGCGTGATCGACGGACTGCGCGTCGACCACCCCGACGGCCTCGCCGACCCCGGCGGGTACCTCGAGCGGCTGCACCGGGCGAGCGGCGGCCGGTGGACGGTGGTGGAGAAGATCCTCGCGGACGGGGAGCGGCTGCCCGCCGCCTGGCCGGTCGCGGGCACGACCGGCTACGACGCCCTGCGGCACGTCGACGGGCTCTTCACGGAACCGGCCGGGTACGGGGAACTGCTCGGGCGGTACCGCGGGTTCGCCGCCCCGCGGGCGGACCGGGGCGGGGACTGGGCGGCGACGGTGCGGCGCGCGGCGTACAAGGTGCTCACGCACGAGCTGGCGACGGAGATGGACCGGCTGACCCGGGTGGCCCACGGCCTGTGCGTCGCCTCGCCGGACCCCGCGCTGCGCGACCGGGCGCCCTGGGCGCTGCGCACGGCCTCGCGGGAACTGCTGGTCCGGACGGAGGTGTACCGGCCGTACACGTCGGCGGACGCGGCGACGGTCGTCACCGAGGAGGCGGCGGCCGAGGCCCGGCTCGCCTTCACGGTGCCCGAGGAGGCCGACGCGGTGGACGTCGTACGGGATCTCGTGCTGGGGCGGTACGGGGACGGTCCCGAGCACGTGGAGTTCCGGACGCGGTTCGCGCAGACGGCGTCGGCGCTGCGCGCGAAGTCGGTCGAGGACACGGCGTTCTACCGCTACGTGCCGCTGCTGTCGGCGACCGAGGTCGGCGGGAACCCCGGGAGTCCGGCGGTGTCGTCCCAGGAGTTCCACGCGTACTGCGCGCGCGTGCAGCGCGACTGGCCCGCGACGGGGACGGTCGTCACGACCCACGACACCAAGCGCAGCGCCGACGTGCGCGCCGCGCTGGCGGTGCTCACGCAGTGCCCCGGGCGGTGGGCGGACGTCCTGGCGGAGGTTACCCGTACGGGCGAGGGGGTGCCGGACGCCCAGGTGGCGTGGGCGGCCTGGCAGACGGTGTTCGGTCTGGGCCGGGCGGACGAGGAGCGCGTGCGGGAGGCGCTGCTGAAGCACGTGCGCGAGGCGGGGATGCACACCAGTTGGACGGAACAGGAGGCGTCGTACGAGGAGGCGGTGGCCCGGTTCGTCGCGGCGGGGCCGTGCGGCGCGCCGGGCGAGCGGGTGGCCGCCCTCCGCGCCGCCCTGGCGCCGCACATCCGGGCCAACGTCCTCGGCACCGCCCTGACCCACCTCACGATGCCGGGCGTGCCGGACCTCTACCAGGGCACCGAGCACGAGTACCTGGCGCTGGTGGACCCGGACAACCGCCGGCCGGTGGACTTCCCCACCGACGGGGATGGGGACGGGGGCGGGGACGCCCGGGGCGCCGGGGAGAAGACGGCGGTGACCCGGGCGGCGCTGGCCCTTCGGGCGCGGCGGCCCGGCGCCTTCGGCGACACGGCGACGTATGAACCGCTGCCCGCCGAGGGCCCGGCGGGCGCGCACTGCGTGGCGTTCGCCCGCTCCGGGCAGGCCGTGACCGCCGTGACCCGGCTGTCGCTACGGCTCGCCGAGGCGGGCGGCTGGCGCGGCACGACACTGCCGCTGCCGCCGGGCCGGTGGGCCGACACGCTGGCGCCCGGTCGGGAGTTCACGGGGCACGCGCGCGTGGCGGACCTTTTCACGGACAGACCGGTGGCGCTGCTGGAGCGGGTGGAGGGGACGGACCAGGCGGAGGCGGCGGAGGCGGAGGCGCAGGGGGACGGCGGCTGATCGTCACGCGCGTGTGCGCGTGCGTCCCCACCTATGCCCGTACACCGCCGCGCCCGGCTCACCCCTGCGCGGCCGACCCGTGCAGCCCGTCCAGCCCGTCCAGTGCGAACACCGCCCCCGTCCGCGCCGCCATCACGCACGGGCTGGGGAAGGTCCGGGTGTACTCCACCGGCCGGCCCCGCCACTGCCCGCGCGCGTGGGCGGTCACCGGGGCGTAGATCATCGGGCAGTAGGCGTCCCGCGGCGGGAGGTCGGCGATGCGGCCGTCCGTCGCGTCGAGTTCCGCGCAGGCGCGCGCCGCGCGGGCGTGGCCGCGGGGCGGGTCGCACAGCAGCAGGGCGGTGCGGGTGGCACCAGAGCGGGCGTCGCCGCGACTGACCGTGAGGAGGAGCCAGTCGCTCGACGTGGCCCGCCCGGCGGCGGCCTGCGCCGGGACTGCGCAGACGACGAGGAGGGTGGCCGCGAGCGCCAGGAGGCCGGCCCGGGCGGCAGTGGCCGTGAGGGTCGTGAGGGTGTGGGTCATTCCCGGTGCATCGGCACCGCGGCCTCGGAACCCCAGCCCGGCTCACCCGAACGGGAGCCCGCGGTGCGGCGCCGCCCGGCCAGTTCGAACGCGGCGAGTACGACCCGTGTCTGGTACTCGACCTGGCGCGCGACCGGTATCCAGTGGGCCGCGCAGCCGTCGCGGTAGTCGGCGCAGCCCTCGTCGACGAGCCGGTCCAGTTCGGGCAGGACGCCCGCCGGATCGCCGCCGGTGCGGGTCACGAGCTGATGCAGCAGTCCCGCGGTCCGCAGGGACAGGCGTCGACCGGCCAGGCGCAGCGCGACCAGGTGGGCGGTGTTCATCGGCGGCAGCGAGCGGCCCGAACCGTCGTCGGTGTCCGGGTCCCACGCGTCGGCGAGCCGGGGACAGACCAGCAGGTAGTCGTCGACCGGTGCGAGGAGGTGCGCCGCCTCCGGCACGGCGGCGAGGTGGGGCCGGACGCGGGCGAGGACGCGGTGCAGGCGCCGGGTGTCCTGGCGCAGGGTGCGGCTCACGGAGCGCAGCACCGCGTCCCGGTCGGCCGGGGGCGAGCCGTCCGCCACGCCCGCCACGCCCCACATGGGCGCCTCGACGACCGCGGTGACGGTGCCGTAGCGCCGCGGGTGGCACCACGTCGAGTCGACGGCGGCCTCGGTGATGGCCGCGGTGAGGTCGCCGCGCCGGGGCGGCGGTATGCGGTAGACGGCGGGTCCGAGGTCGGGCCAGTACAGGGTGTCGTAGGCGCCGAGTTCGCGGGGGACGCCGAGCCGGGCCGCGGTGTGGGCGATGCGCTGGGCGAGGCCCGGCAGGTCGTGGGTCAGCTCGACGAAGCCGCCGCCGACGTCCACGCCGTGCAGCGAGCACTGCAGGAAGGGCCGCAGTTCGTCCTGGAGTGCGAGCAGGGTGCGGGTCTCCGGCAGGGTGGCGCGGTCCGGGCCGTCGGGCAGCCACTCGGGCTGCTCCAGGAAGCCGGGCCGGAAGAAGTTCCGGGCGTAGCGGCCGAGGGTGTACGGGCCGGTCAGCCAGCCCTCGTTGCGGCGCAGGCCGTCGGGGTCGACGCACAGCAGCAGGTTCCAGGTGGCGTCGGCGCCCTCGGTGAGCCGGGGGTCGGCCGCGGCCCGCTCGGCCAGCCGCAGGGCGGTGGCGCCGCCCACGGGCTCGTTGGCGTGCGGTCCGGCGACGACGAGGACCTGACGGCTGCCGTGGCCGACGGAGAGCAGCAGCAGCGGGATGCCCGCGCGGGAGGTGCCGACGCGCCGCAGCCGGGCGTGTCGGGGGTACCGGGCGACGAGTGCGGCGGCCCCGGCACCCAGCTCGTCCACGGTCGGGTAGCGCAGGAGGGGCGGCAGGGCACACCTCCACGAATGCGGGCCGTCGATTCACCTGGCGTGCGCGGTGTACGCACAGTCAGTCACGACTTGGAAGGTACGTCAACACCACGAAAAGCAAAGGGATCTGCCCCACGAAACGGGCGCGACACCGAGTGATGCCCAGGCCAGAGATCCTGCGGGGTCGGTCCGGGCGGGCTCCGTCGCGTCGGTTCGCGTCAGTCGACGGACAGGCGGAAGGCCATCCGGCCGAAGCCGATCTGGTCGCCCTCGCGGACGACGGCCGCGCCGATGACCCGCCGTCCGTTGACCGTGGTGCCGTTGGTGGAGCCCAGGTCCCGCAGCACCCACATGCCGCCCTGGCGGCTGAGTTCCGCGTGCACCCGGGAGACCGTCTCGTGGTTCAGCCGCAGCCCGCTCGCCGGGTCGCGCCCTATGCGCAGCGAAGGGCCGGCGCCGGGGTGCGGCAGCAGCAGCTTGGGCAGCCGCTCGGCCCGCCAGGCCCTGCCGAGCCGTACGCCGAACCCGGACACCGCCTCGACGGTGCCGAACACCAGCCGCGACAGCCGGCTCTCGGTGGGCAGGTCGGCGGTGAGGGCGGCGAGCTCGTCCGAACGGCGGGCGGTGAGCGCCAGCTCCATGCGGCGGATGAACGTGTCGTGCGACAGACGCCCCATGGCGACGCCGTCCCGGAGTACCTTCAGCGCCTTGTCGCGCTCCGCGTCGGACAACCGCGCGGGGTACGTGTTGAACTCGAAGGACGACGTCACGGAGCTGATTGTCGGTCAGCCCGGCCGGAGTGTCCAGAAAACGGGAAACGGGAAAACGGCCTCCCCCGCGCGCGGTACGGCACGACAGCGGCACGACACCCGCCGCGAACGGGGGCAATCCCCAGCGGAATGATCCCTTTTGCAGGACCATGGACGCGGGCTACATCACGGTGAGCAGACGAAGGGGAACCGTCCGTGCAGTTCGAGGTGTGGGCACCGCAGGCCGGCCGAGTGACGTTGCGGTGCGACGGCGCCACGCGCGCGCTGGAGCGTGATCCGGGACGACCGGGGTGGTGGTGCGGTGAGGCCGAGGCGCAGGGCGGCTCGCGGTACGGCTTCGCGGTGGACGACGGGCCGGTGCTGCCGGACCCGCGCTCGCGCCGCCAGCCGGACGGACCGGACGGGCCGAGTGCGGTCGTCGACCACGGGCGGTACGCGTGGCGCGCCGAGTGGGCCGGGCGCCCGCTGCCCGGCGGCGTCCTGTACGAGCTGCACGTGGGGACGTACACGCCCGAGGGCACGCTCGACGCCGCCGCCGCGCGTCTCGAGCACCTGGTGCGGCTGGGCGTCACACACGTCGAGTTGATGCCGCTGTGCCCCTTCCCCGGCCGGTACGGCTGGGGGTACGAGGGGGTCTCGCCGTGGGCGGTGCACGAGCCGTACGGCGGGCCCGAGGCGCTGAAACGGTTCGTCGACCGGGCCCACGAACTCGGCCTGGGCGTGGTCCTGGACGTGGTGCACAACCACCTGGGCCCCTCCGGCAACCACCTGCCGGTCTTCGGCCCGTACTTCACCGACACCCATCACACGCCCTGGGGCGTCGCCGTGAACCTGGACGCGCCCGGCTCGGACGAGGTGCGGGCGTATCTGGTGGACAGCGCGCTGGCGTGGCTGCGGGACTACCGGATCGACGGGCTGCGCCTGGACGCGGTGCACGCCCTGGCCGACACACGCGCGTGCCACTTCCTGGAGCAGTTGTCGACCGCCGTGGACGACCTCGCCGCCGACCTGGACCGCCCGCTCTTCCTGATCGCCGAGTCCGACCTGAACGACCCGCGGATCATCACCCCGCGCGCGGAGGGCGGCCTGGGCGTGCACGCGCAGTGGAACGACGACTTCCACCACGCCCTGCACGCCGCGCTGACCGGGGAGTCGCAGGGCTACTACGCCGACTTCGCGCGCGACCCGATGTCGGCGCTCGCCAAGACGCTGACCCGGGGCTACTTCCACGACGGCACCTACTCCGGCTTCCGGGGCCGCTCCCACGGCCGTGCGCTGGACCGCGGCCGGGTGGCGGCGCACCGGCTGACGGGCTACAGCCAGACCCACGACCAGGTCGGCAACCGCGCCCAGGGCGACCGCCTGGCCGGGCTGGTCTCCCCCGGCCTCGCGGCCTGCGCGGCCACGCTGACGCTGACCGCGCCGTTCACACCGATGCTGTTCATGGGCGAGGAGTGGGCGGCCGGCACGCCGTGGCAGTTCTTCACCGACCACACCGACCCGGAGCTGGCCGAGGCGGTACGGCGCGGCAGGCGGCGGGAGTTCGCCGCGCACGGCTGGCGCGAGGAGGACGTGCCCGACCCGCAGGACCCGGCGACGCGCGAGCGCTCCTGCCTCGACTGGTCGGAGCCGGCACGGGAGCCGCACGCGCGCGTACTGGACTGGTACCGGCGGCTGATCGCCCTGCGTCGCGAGGAGCCGGACCTGACCGACCCCGACCTGGCCGACACCAGGGTGGCGTACGACGGTGCGGCGCGCTGGCTGGCCTTCCGGCGCGGCGACATCCGGGTGGCGGTCAACCTGGGCACCGAGCCGGCGGCGATCCCGCTGGGCAGCCGCCCCGCGCGCGTACTCGCGGCGTGGGAGCCGGTGGAGGGACCGGGCGCGGACGGGCTGCTGTGCGTACCGGGCGAGTCGAGCGTGGTGCTGGCGCAGGAGTGAGGCGGCAGGAGTCAGGAGTGAGGCGAGCGGGGTGAGGCGGGGCTGCCTCGCGGGCGCCGTACCGGAGCGAGGGCCGCTCAGGGGGTGTCGCTCGCGCCGTCCTCGCGCAGCTCCGTCACCCGTTCCAGGAGGATCGGTTCCCAGGCGCGGCGCAGCCGGGTCCTGAGCAGGGGCAGGGGCAGCGGGGCGTCGGAGCGGCCGGCGAGTGCCTCCGCGAGCCGGACGACCGTGTCGCAGCGGGCCAGCCACAGGCCGCGCAGGCAGGGCCGGGCACCGTAACCGGCGAGGGTGGCGGCGCGGACGGCGGCGGGTGAGCCGACGGAGAGCGCGAGCCCGGCGATGTCCTCGGCCGGGTCGCCGAGGACCGCGTCGGACCAGCCGAGTACGCCGCGCACCCGGCCGTCGGAGCTGACGACGAGGTGCTCGCCGGTCAGCGCGTGGTGGACGAGGACCGCCGCGCCCGGCTGGACGGCGAGCTGGGCGGCCGCCTCCCGGGTGAGCCGCTCCGGCCGCGCGGCGTCGAACTCGTCGGCCGCGGCGAGGCGGCGGACGGCACGCTCGGCGGCCTGCCGCAGGGTCTCCAGGGAGCGCGGGGCCGCCCGTGGCACGCCGAGTGTCTCGGCCTGGCGGACCGGCACCTCGCGCACCGAGGTGAGCAGCCCCGCGAGGTCCGCCTCGCCCAGGGCGGACACGTCGTGGTCCTCACCGGACCCGCCGGCCAGTCTGGCGTCCAGCGTGTAGGTGAGGCCCGGTGCCCACTCGCCGTGCGCCACGCTCGTGGGCACCGCGACGGAGGCGTACGGGCGGACCAGTTCACGCAGCCGCAGTTCGCGGCGCCGGCGCACGGCGGTCTCGCGGTCGGGGGAGAGCCGCAGCACGTGCCGGGCGCCGACCCACCAGGTGTCGGGTTCGGCGCCGCCGACGGCGACCGGCCGGACGTCGGGTTCCGTGCTCCCGCCCAGCAGGGAGCGGACCAGTCGGCGGACGGTGTCCGCTGTGGGTGTCGGTGCCTGGGTCATCTCGCGCCGTCGTCCTCCGGTTCTGCCGGGGCGTTCGGGGTCCGTCCGTCACCGGTCACTCGACCACGACCAGCTCCCGGGTGGTGTCGTTGAGCCGTCGGCCGCCGTCCCCGGTGACGGTGACGATGTCCTCGATGCGCACCCCGAACCGGCCGGGGAGATAGACGCCGGGCTCGACGGAGAAGCACATGCCGGGCACCAGGGGCTGTTCCTCGCCCTCGATCATGTACGGGGGTTCGTGCGTGGTGACGCCGATGCCGTGCCCGGTGCGGTGGATGAAGTACTCGCCGTACCCGGCGCCGGCGATGACCGCGCGGGCGGCCCGGTCCACGTCCTGGCAGGCGGCGCCTGGACGCACCGCCCGGAAGCCGGCCTCCTGGGCCTCGCGGACGAGGTCGTGCACCCGGCGCTCCTCGTCGGTGGGTTCGCCCACGTGGACGGTGCGGGAGGTGTCGGAGCCGTAGCCGTCCTTGAGGCCGCCGAAGTCGAGGACGACCATGTCGCCGTCCTCGATGACGCGGTCGCCGACGTCGTGGTGCGGGTTGGCGCCGTTCGGCCCGGAGGCGACGATGGTGAAGTCGACCTGGGAGTGGCCGAAGCGCCGCAGCAGGCCGGCGAGGTCGGCGGCGACCTCGGACTCCCTGCGTCCGCCGAAGCGGACCTCGCGGATCTCCTCGAAGGCGGCGTCGGCGGCGGCGCCCGCCGCGGCCAGCAGCTCCAGCTCCGCCGCGTCCTTGACGGCACGCAGCATGGGCAGCGCCACGGTGAGGGAGGCGTAGGAGGTGTCGGGCAGCGTCCGCTGAAGGGCCAGCAGGTGCATGGCCCAGGCGTTGTCGCTGATGCCGAAGCGTCCCGAGCCGTCGAGGAGGGCGGCGGTGGCCGCGTAGGGGTCCTTGCCGTCGGTCCAGTCGCGCAGGGTCAGCGCGGGCGCTCCGGCCGCCTTCTCGGCGTCGGGGGCCTCGAGCGTCGGGACGACGAGCACGGGGTCGCGGCCGGGGGCGAGGACGAGCAGGGTGAGCCGTTCGGTGTCCGCGGTGGGCGCGTACCCGGTGAGCCACACCAGGTCGGGGCCCGGGGCCACCAGTAGCCCGGCAAGCCCGGCGTCGGCGGCCTCGCGCGCGGCGCGCTCCATGCGGGCCCGGTAGTCGTCGGCGGTGAAGGAAGCGGCGGGGCTGCTGCCGGTCATCCGGGCCTCCCGGGGCGAAAGAGTGAAGGGACCACGGCAGCATCCTGCCCTCAGGACGGGGGCGACGCGAGCCGATTGGCATGGAGCAACCCTCCCGACTAATGGTTTGATGTGCTCCAAGCATTAGCTACGGGAGCCTGCCGTTCGGGCGCCCAAAGGAGGCCGGCACCATGCTCGTACTCGCGCACATCAGCGATCTCCACCTGGACGGAAGCCCGCGGGCGACCGAGCGCGCCGAGCGGGTGCGCGACCGGTTGTGGCGGCTGCCGGGGCGGGTGGACGCGCTCCTGGTGACCGGGGACGTCGCGGACCACGGCGCGGAGGCGGAGTACGAGGAGGCCGCCGCGATCCTGGGGCTGCGCGACGGCTCCGCACCGTTCCCCGTGCTCACCTGCCCCGGCAACCACGACAGCCGCGCCCCCTACCGCAAGGCCCTGCTCGACCGCCCCGCCGCCGACGGTCCGGTCAACGACCTGCGTGTCTTCGACGGCGGTGCGGTCCTGATGTGCGACTCCAGCATTCCGGGCAGCGACGAGGGAGAGCTGGACGAGGAGACGTACGACTGGATCGAGGCGTCGCTCGACGGACTCGACGAGTTCGACGGGCTCGACGGCGGCCGCCCGGCCCTCCTCGCCTTCCATCACCCGCCCGTGGCACTGCACCACCCCCTGCCCGACTCCTACCGGTTGCGCGATCCCGAGCGCCTCGCCGCGCTGCTGGACCGGCGGCCCGGGATCGCGGGGCTGATCACGGGTCACGCCCACACGCCCGCCGCCACCGTGTTCGCCGGGCGGCCCCTGGCGGTCGGCCCCGGGGTGACGTGGACCCTGCGCCTGCCCTGGGAGGGCGAGCAGCTCGCGGACCGGGACGCGCCGGTCGGGCTGGCCTACCACGTGCTGGACGACGCCGGACGGCTCACCAGCCACTTCCGTACGGTCATGTGACGACGCCCGGTACGGCCGTGAGCTGCTGGTAGCCGCCGCTCTCGTGGCGCACGGTGACCTTGACCTCCTTGCCGGGTCTGGCGCGGGCCACGGCGTGTGCGAGGTCGGCCGCCGAGTCGACGCGGGTCGTGCCGAAGGCCAGGAGTACGTCCCCGCGCACCAGGCCCGCCGTGTACCCGGGGCCGGGCACGTGGACACCCACGATCCGGGCTCCCGGCTTCTCGTCGTCCACGGCCTCGACGCCGAGGGTCGCGCCGGCCGGCGCCGGGGAGGGGGACGGAGCGGCCGACGGGTGGGCCGGGGCGGCCCGGGTGCCGGACTGCACCCCCGCCCCCGCTCCCTCTCCCTCTCCCGCTTTCCCTCCCGGCGCCCCGGCCTGCTGTTGCAGTTCGGCGAGTTTGCTCATGCCGATCACGGTGGCGCCCACCGTGCCGAGTCCCACGCCCGCGAAGAGGAGGGCGGCCGCGGCGAGCACGCCGAGCAGCAGGGTGGTGAGCCGCCGGCGGCGCCGGCGCCCGGCATGCGGGCGCCGGGCGCTGTCGGGCGTGGTGCCGGGGCCCGGTTCCCGGCCGGGCATCGGCTTGGGACGCAACGCTGTCTGTTCCATGGATCGCCTCCGGCAGGTGCTCTACCCGGCGCACCGGTGCGGGACGAGCCACGAAAGAGTGAGACTGAACGTCGGTCAGGGCGTCAGGGCTTCAGGACGTCAGGGCGGGACGGCTCCTCGACACCGGGATCGGCGTGGGTACGGGCGGGGCCGGGATCCGGTCCGGGAGGAAGCCGTGGGTGCGTCCCGCGAGGTACTCGGCCTTGTAACGCGGGACGTTGCGGTGCCAGTTGAGGATGCCGGCCATCCAGTTCTGGAGGTCGGCGACATAGCCGTGCATGATGGTCCGCGCCTCTTCGGAGAGCTGGAAGTCGTCGTACACGACGGGGAGTTCGTGCGCGACGACGTGCTCGAACTGGCGCATGCGCTGGTTCATCAGGTCCTGCACGACATTGAGGGCGGCCGGGTAGTCGACGCCGAAGAAGTTCTGCACGACGAGGACCGCGTTGTGGATCTCGCCCTCGTACTCGATCTCCTTCTGGTACGAGAAGACGTCGTTGAGGAGGCAGGCGTAGTCGATCGCCGCGTTCTCCAGGGAGCGGACGGGTCCGCTGCGGTAGACCTCGGGCGGCACGGCCGGGCCGTGTCCGGCTCGGCACAGGCCGAGGGTCAGGTCGGAGCCGAAGGTGGCGCGCCGCATCTCCAGGTAGTCCACCGGGTCGGGGACGCGGTTCTGGATCTGGTTGGACAGCTCCCACACCCAGGCTTCGGTCATCGTGTCCACGGCCGCCTTCAGCGGCCGCCGCTCTTCGGGCGTCATACCGGCCGTCGTGCGCGCCCACAGGTCGATCAGGGAGCGTTCCATGGCGTTGGCGGGCGGCGGGGCCGGCTCGCCGTCGAGCGGCATGCAGGCCGACAGGCGGGCGGTGGTCAGCCGGGCGGCGGCGAGGTCGCGGCGGTGCCCGTAGACGAGCGGGTAGTAGTCGTCGCCGTACGTCCCGAAGGCCAGCCAGCCGGAGGCGAGGTCGAGCTGGTCCTGGGTGGCGTCGGGGTCGAGTCCTGCGGCGCACAGCGGGAGGTCGCAGCTCGCGAGCTTGTCCTCGTCCCAGACGCCCTCGCCGAGGAAGCCGATCCGCCGCGACCACTCGAACAGGTGCCGCCGGGCGCCCTCCAGGGCGGGGCTCAGCTCCAGCGGGTACGGCATGCGGATGTCGGGGATGATCGACGGGCCGACCTTCTGGAAGGGCACGTACGTGTAGGGGCGGGCACGCTTGGCGACCGCCGCGGCGAGCAGCGCGCCGACGTCCGCGGCTGAGGTGCCGGGCCCGGTCAGCGCCTGCCAGCCGGCCAGGGGACGCTCGCCCTTGTTCATGTACCGGCTGGAGCGCATGTGCCATTCGTGGCCGCCGGACTGCCAGTCCTGGAGGCCCTTGGTGTACGCGCCGACGGCGGCGGTCTCGGGCGGGGCCAGGCCGTTCTCCAGGGCCACGGCGGGCACTTCGGTGAACGCGGTGTGCTCGAACTGGTGCAGCCGGGAGGTGAGGACGTCGTTGACCAGCTCGGCGGCCTCCTGGGTGGTGCAGTCGAAGAAGGTCTCCAAGACCAGCACCCCGTTGCTCAGCTCGCCCTCGTCCTCGACCTCCCGCTGGTAGGAGAAGAGGTCGTTGCGCAGGTGCACGGCGTCGGAGAACGTCTCCATCAGCACCCTGAGCGGCCGGGACCCGGCGACGGCGGCGGGCACCTCGGCCGTCGCGTACTCCACGAGCCCGGCCGACCAGGGGGCGCCGCCGACCTTGCGGCGCATCTCGATGTACTCGACGGGGTTGGCGATACGCCCCTCGTTGATGTTGGACAGCTCCCACAGGGACTCGTTGAGCAGGTGTTCGGTGGCGACGGCGAAGCGGCGGCGCCAGTCGGCCGACATCGCGGGCACCGTGCGGGCCCACAGGTCGGCGAGGCCCGCCTCGACCGGGTTCTCCGGCTCGGGCGTCTCGGTGGCCGGGTCCAGCGGCATGAACAGGGGGAGCCGGTCCAGGTGGGCTTTGCCCGCGACGCGGTCCTGGCTGCGTTTGAACTTCTCCAGGAAGTGGTCGTCGAAGAAGAAGACCCACACGTACCAGTCGGTGATCAGGGAGAGCGCCGGCCCGTCGCAGTCGGGGTGGGTGTAGGCGCAGAGCAGGCCGTAGTCATGGGCGTCGAGGTCGGACTGCTCCCAGACCCCGGAGCCCTCCAGCATGCCCATCTCGCGCGCCCACGTCGTCGAGTGGGCGCGTGCCTCGTCGAGATGCGGGTTGAGCCGCGCGGGATGCGGCAGGTAGAAGTGCGGGAGTTCGAAGGGCTGTTGCGTCATGGGCGGGCACTACCCAGGGCACTTCGGACACATCCCCCGGGCAGGACATGATCACACCATCGCGTGAATCAGTGCGGAATCCGGGAACTTCTCGCTCAGCACCCGACCCGGGGTCGTCGTCTGACCTGGGTCACCGCCTGACCTGGATCAGGGCGTGCGTCCCGCTGGTCCGCCAGCGCTGCTCGCCGCTCGCCACCAGTGCCGCCTCGGTCCGGGCGGTCAGGCCGGTGATCACGTCGGACTTCAGGGTGCGCAACGCGGCGACGGGGCCGGGGAAGTAGGCGGTGGCGTCCGCGAAGGACGTGGTCGGCGGCCACCACCTGTCGCCGACCAGGCGGCGGTAGTTCAGATCGCCCTTGAGGACGGTGACCGTGGCCGCGGCGAAGTCCTCGCGCAGGTCGTCGGGCATGTCCGCGTACGGCAGCGGGGCGCAGGAGAAGGGGTGGGCGCGGACGGTGACGCGGCCGTCGGTCAGGGCGGTCCACAGCCGCTCGCCGTACGTGGTGGCCTCGCCGCCCGCCGCGAGGAGCCGCCGCAGCGCGTCGAGCACGTCGGTGGGCGTGGCGTCGGAGACGTAGTACGGGTACGGCTTGACGTGCAGGACGGCCCGGTCCACGCGGCCCTCGGCGAGCAGGTGCGAGACGAGGAGCAGGTCGGGGACGAGTTCGCGGCCCGCGTTGTCGGCGACCAGGCAGAGGGTGTTGGGGCCGGTGGTGCCGGTCCCGGAGGGCGGGAGCAGGGACCACAGGGTGTCGCTGTCGTCGGCGACGAGGGCCCCCACCTCGCCGTTGGTGGCGGTGGTGTCGGTGGTGCCGCTGCCCGCGTCGGAGAGGCGGAAGCCGAGGTCGGCGCGGTTGCCCCAGAGCGAGCCGTGCAGCAGGGCCCGGGTCCGCTCGTCGGCGCTCAGGGCGGGGAGGCGGTCGAGCGCGGCGAGTTCCTCGTCCGTCTCCGGTGCGTCGAGTTCGGCGAGCTTGGCGGGCCGGAAGGGGTCGACGCCCTGCCAGGCGCCGGGGCCGAAGTAGCCGACGGCGTCGAGGAGCCGGCGGTAGAAGTGGCTCTCCGCCCACAGCCAGGGCACGTCGTACCAGGAGCGGCCGGCGTACGCGTCCATGCCCCAGTCCGCCCAGCGGTCCCGGTCACGGCCGGTGGCGTCGGCGTCGGCGGGCAGCGGCTCGATCACCCCGTCGGCGCAGCTCGCGAGCAGCGCGTCGAGCGCGTGTCGCCTCTCGGGGTCGTGGGGGAACGCGTCCCGCACCTGCCGGACGATGGCCGGGTGCCGATCGGCCAGCACGCCGTACGGGAAGGACCCGGGCTCGTTGCCGAGGATGACGGGGGCGGGCTCGGACGGGGTGTCGGGCATGCGCGTCACCGTATCGCGCGGACCGCACCGCGCCGACGGAACCGGCGCCCTGCCCGGACGCCCGCCCGGACGCCTGTCCGGATGCCCTGTCAGGCCGCGCCCGTCTCCCGTTCCAGGCGGGCCGCGAGGGTGAGGTAGCGGGCGCGTCGGGTCACCGGCACCATGCCCCGGATCAGGATGTGCCACATCTCGGCCAGGCGACGGGGCTGCCGCCCGGCCGGTTCCAGGGTGCTGCTCACGACGCGGGTGCCGACGATGGAGCAGACGAGGGTGTGGGCGACGGAGTCGACGTCGATGTCCGGCTGCACGTCGGACTGCCGGACGGCGTCGAGCAGCCGGTACGTGGCGATCTCCCGCCACTCGGTGAAGGGGTGCGGCAGCGGCGGCCGGACCGGCACTCCCGCGGTGGCGAGCCGCAGCCCGGCCCGCAGCACCGGCCCCTCCTCGCAGAGCCGCGCCATGCCGAACGTGAGCCGCATCAGCGCCTCCAGCGAGGAGTAGCCCCGCCCGTCCAGGTCCGTCGCGAGCCGGCGGGAGGTCCGGGACTGTATCTCCATGATGGCGTGGGCGAGGTCCTCCTTCGCCGCGAAGTGGAAGTACAGCGCGCCCTTGGTGACCCCGGCGTGGGCCACGATCTCGCTCAGGCTGGTCGACTCGTAGCCGTGACGGTCGAACAGGTCGGCCGCGGCACCGACGATCGTCGCGCGGGTCTGCTCGGCGCGTAGCTGCCTCGCCATCGGCTGAACTCTCCTGGGCTGGAACTCGACAGACCGTGCCGCCTGTCTTTACCCCCCGTACACGATAACTCACCGGCTAACTGTCCGTCAGATCAGTCTCCTTGCCGACACCGCGGAGCGCAGACGCCCACGGGCACGGGCACGGGCACGCTGCTCGACATACCGCCCGGCATTCCGCTTCGGCCCGCTTTCGTCTCCCCGTTCATCACGATGCGGCACCGACAACTGACAGCAGATCGCTGGTCACTTGACTACCAGCGGTCACACGCGGTTTGCTCCGGCCAGGCGAGTTTCACCCGGTTGGCGCACTGACCCGCGGCTCCGGGCCACTCGTCCCGTTCCTCCTGCTCGGCCGCACAGCGAGGTGCTCCAACCCCCATGAGTACATGTTCCCCGTCCATCCACTCCCCCGGACGTCCGCGCACCGCGGCCCTCGCCGTGGCCGTCTGTCTGCTGGCGGCCGGCTGTTCCGCCCTCGGCGGGGACGAGGACGGCTCGAGCGCGGACGCCGCGGGCGGGTCCGGCGCCGACCAAATGAAGATCGTCATGGTCACCCACGGCGGTGAGGGCGACGCCTTCTGGGACCGGGTGCGCAAGGGCGCCGAGGCGGCCGCCGCCAAGGACGGCATCGACCTGACGTACGCCGGCGACGCCGACACCGCCGACCAGGCCGACCTCGTACGGGACGCCGTAAGCGACAAGGTCGACGGCATCGCCGTGACCCTGGCCAAACCGCAGGCGATGAAGGCGCCGGTCGCCGAGGCCAGGGCCGCCGGGATACCCGTGGTCGGCCTCAACTCCGGCATCGACGCCTGGCGGTCCACCGGGCTCCTGGGATACTTCGGGCAGGACGAGAGCGTCGCGGGCCGCGCCGTCGGCGACAAGCTGAACGACCTCAAGGCCAAGCACGCCCTGTGCGTCATCCACGAGCGCGGCAACGTCGCCCTGGAGGCCCGCTGCGCGGGCGTGAAGAAGACCTTCAAGGGCGAGAGCGAGATGCTCTACGTCGAGGGCACCGACATGAAGGCGGTCGGCGCCGCCGTCACCGCGCGGCTGCGGCAGGACCGCAGCATCGACGAAGTCGTCATGAACGGCGCGGCGTTCGCGCTGACCGCGGTCAAGTCGGTCGACGAGGCGGGCAGCAGCGCCCACGTCGCCACCTTCGACCTCGACAACGACCTGGTCGCCGCCGTCAAGAGCGGGGACGTCCAGTTCGCGGTGGACCAGCAGCCGTATCTCCAGGGCTATCTCGCGGTGGACGCGCTCTGGCTGTACCGCACCAACGGCAACGTGAGCGGCGGCGGAGTGGCCCCCGTGCTGACCGGCCCCGCGTTCGTGACCCGGACGAACGCCGACGCGGTCGCCGAGTTCGCCGCGGGCGGCACCCGGTGACCGCCCCCCTCGCCACCCTCCCCCACTGATCGCCTAGGACGACGATGCCTGCACGGAAGACACGGAAGAAGGGTGCCCGACGCCGCCTCGGCTCCATACGTCTCTCCCTGATCCTTCTGGCCCTGGTTCCCGGCGTCACCCTCGCCGCCGTGTGGGGCGTGACGACGATCCAGATGTTCTCGGAGGGCCTGCGGCTGCGCGCGCAGACCGAGTTGAGCCGCGACACCGGGGCCATGGGCACCGAGGCCACCCTGGCCCTGCAGAAGGAGCGCAGTCTGTCGGCGGCCTGGCTGGCCGCGCCGGACGGCGACCGGACGGCACTGGACGCGCAGCGCGAGAAGACGGACGCGGCGGTCGCGCAGTTGGTCGGCCAGTCCGACGCGATCGAGAGCGCGCCCTCCCGGATCTCGGAGCAGCTCTACTCGGTACTCGGCTCGGTGGGCAGCCTGGAGTACTACCGCAGCCAGGTGGACAACCCCAGCGACATCACCGCCGAGCAGGCGCTCGACCAGTACACCTCTATCGTCGACGAGCAGATCCACGCCTTCCAGGAACTCTCCCAGGTCGACGACGGCGACCTCACCTCCCAGGCGGGTCCGCTGGTCGCCCTGGAGCACGCCGCGGAGCTGGTCTCCCAGGAGGACGCCCGGCTCACGCTGGCCTGGCCGTCCGACCGGATGGACGAGGAGCAGTGGTCCCGGTTCGCCCAGTTGGTGCACACCCGCCGCTGGCTGGTGCAGGACCAGATCGTCCCCTCTCTGACGGGCAGCGCGAAGACCCAGACCGAGCGCATCCTCGCCAGCTCCGAGTGGAAGTCCATGCAGGACGTCGAGGACCAGGTGCTCGAGGCCCGTGCGGCGGACGGGGACGAGCGGATCGACCTGCCGGACGCACGGGAGCGCTGGATCAGCGCGTTCGAGAAGATCTCCACCCAGTACGGGCAGCTCATCCGGCAGCAGACGGACGGCCTCCTCGACCGCAGCGCGGATGAGGCACGCGGTCTGCTGATCAAGGCCGGCATCCTCAGCGCGGGCGGCCTGGTCGCCCTGCTGCTCTGCATCGTCATGTCCTGGCGCATCACCCGCTCGCTGTCCCGGCGGCTGCGCGGGCTGCGGCTGGCCACCCTGAGCCTGGCCGAGGAACGGCTGCCCGAAGTGGTGGCCAGGCTGGAGCGGGGCGAGACGGTCGACGTGGAGTCGGCGACCCCGCCCCTGGACTACGGGCGGGACGAACTCGGGCAGGTTGCCCAGGCGTTCAACACGGCGCAGCGCACCGCCGTGCACACCGCCGTCGAACTCGCCGACACGCGGCGCGGCTTCCAGAAGGTGATCCTGGGCATCGCCCGGCAGAGCCAGAACCTCGTCAACATGCAGCTCGGCAAGCTGGACGCCCTGGAGCGCGAGCACACGGACCCCGAGATCCTGAAGGGCCTGTACGAACTGGACTCCACGGCCAGTCAGTTGCGGCGCTACGAGGAGAACCTCGTCATCATCAGCGGCGAGCAGCCCCGGCGCACCTGGCGCGAGCCCGTGGCGCTGGTCGACATCCTGCGCAGCGCCGTCGGCGAGGTCGCCGAGTACCAGCGGGTGGAGCTGCACACCGACGAGGAGGTGGCGCTGGCCCCGCCCGCGGTGGCCGACGTGATCCACCTGCTGGCCGAGCTGATCGACAACGCCACCGCGTACTCCCCGGCCCCCAACCCGGTCGGGGTGCGGGCGGCGCTGGTGGCCAAGGGCCTGGCCATCGAGATCGAGGACCGCGGACTGGGCATGTCGGAGGAGGACTACGCCTCCTTCAACGCCCAGTTGGCGGTGGCTCCGCAGTTCGACGTGGTGGCGCTCGCCGACGACCTGCGGCTCGGCATGTTCGTCGTCGCCCGCCTCGCGCACCGGCACGGCATCACCGTGACGCTGCGCTCCTCGCCGTACGGCGGGACCACGGCGATCGTGCTGGTCCCGCACGACATCGTGACGCGCGAGCCGTTCGGCGCCGCGGGCGGCACCGGTGACACGGCGGCCCGTGCGGACGGCCCCGGAGCAGCCGAGGGCCCGGTACCGGGCTCGTCCGCCGCGCCCGCCGCGCCCGCCGTGCCCGCCGCCCCGAGGGCGGAGGCGGACGGCGCCGATCGGTCCGTACGGCCGGCGCGACCGGTGCCCGCGAGCCGGTCCGGGGCCTCCGCCGACTCCCCCGGCTCACCCGGCTCACCCGGCTCACCCGGCGCCTCAGATTCCCCCGACTCGCCCGACTCCCCTCACGAGCGGAACGGACTGGTGCCGCTGCCCCGCCGGGTGCCGCAGACCAGCCTCGCCGCCGAGCTGCGCGACGAGGACTCCGGCACCGGGCGGGACGGCCGGGGCGACGCGTCCGACGACTTCGCCGACTTCACGGCCGAGCGCGCCGCCTCGTCCCTCGCCGGTTTCCAGCGCGGCACGCTGCGCGCCCACACCGACGACGCGGACGAAACCGACCCGGGCGCGGGCACGGGCGCAGACACGGACGCCGACGCGCAGGTGCTCTCCGCCGCCGCCCCCTCGACTCCGACCGCCGACCGCCGACCGCCCACGAAGGACACGCGATGACCCGACCCTCCCCCGCCACACACACGGAACTGGACCAGTTGCTCACCGGACTCGTGGAGCGGGTCGCCGACGTGAACCAGGCCGTGGTGCTCTCCGAGGACGGACTGGTCGTCAGCAAGTCCACCGGGTTCCTGCGTGACGACGCCGAGCGGCTGGCGGCGACCGCGTCGGGCCTGATGAGCCTCAGCAAGGGCGTCAGCATGGACTTCCGGGGCGGCCCGGTGCGCCAGGCGCTGATCGAGATGGCCAACAGCTACCTGATACTCAGCTCCGCGGGTCCCGGCGCGCACCTCGTGGTGCTCACCGGGCCGAACGCCGACGTCGGCGTGGTGGCGTACCAGATGAACATGCTGGTGAAGAAGATCGGCGAGCACCTGAGCGCGGCACCGCGGGCCACCGCGGGACCCGGCGAGTGACGTGACCGGAGGCGACGCGGGGGGCCGGCTGGTGCGGCCGTTCACCCTGACCGGCGGGCGGACCCGGCCCAGCCGCGCCGACTTCACCCTCATCACGACGGTGACCGCGCTGGACCCGCAGCCCAGCCGGGCAGCGCGACCGCAGCCCGAGCACCTGCGGATCCTGCGGCTGTGCGCCGAGCCGCTCGCCGTGGCCGAGGTCGCGGCCCGCCTCGACCTGCCGGTGAGTGTGGCCGTCATCCTGCTCTCGGACCTGCTGGAGGCCGGCCGGATCACCGCGCGGCCGCCGCACCTCGTCTCCCGTGCCAACCCGGACCTGGACCTGCTGCAGAAAGTGAGGGACGGCCTTGGCCGGCTCTGAGCGCGTCGCTGAGGCGCCGACGGCATCCGCACGCTCCACCGCGCGCTCCACCGCGCCGGATGCCGTCAAGATCCTGATCGCCGGCGGTTTCGGCGTCGGCAAGACCACCATGGTCGGGTCGGTCAGCGAGATCGCCCCGCTGCGCACCGAGGAGCCGCTGACCGCGGCGGGACTCGACGTCGACGATCTCGCCGGCATCGAGGAGAAGCGGGCCACGACCGTGGCGCTGGACTTCGGGCGGATCACCATCGGCCGGGACCTGGTGCTGTACCTCTTCGGTACGCCCGGTCAGCAGCGGTTCTGGTTCATGTGGAACGACCTGTCGATCGGCGCTCTCGGGGCGGTGGTCCTGGTCGACGTCCGCAGGCCCGAGTCGAGCTTCGCCGCGATCGACTTCTTCGAGCGCCGGGGCATTCCCTTCGTCGTCGCCGTCAACGGCTTCCACGGACGGCATCCGTACCCGGCGGCGGAGATCCGCGAGGCCCTCGCGCTGCCTGAGCACGTTCAGGTGCTGCTGTGCGACGCGCGGGAGCGGACCTCCAGCCGGGACGTCCTCATCGCCCTGATCGACCAGCTCATCGACGCCGCGACCGGGGCCGCGGCGTCGTGAGCCTCAGCTCAGGCCCGCCGAGCCGAGCCACTCCTTGGCCACGTCCAGCGGGTCCTTCTTGTCGAGCTGGACCTGCGCGTCCAGGTCGAGGAGCGTCTCGGTGTCCAGCTTGGCGGAGACCGCGTTGAGCGCGGCGACGCCCTCCTTGGACAGCCCGTCCTTGGTGACCAGCGGGGTCACGTTCGCGTAGCCGAAGAGGTTCTCCGGGTCCTTCAGGACGACGAACTTCTCCTTGATGATGGTCGGGTCGGTGGTGAAGATGTCCGCCGCCTGCACGTCGTTCTTGGTCAGCGCCGACTGGGTCAGCGGACCGCCGGCGTCGAGCGCCTTGAACGACTTGAACTTCAGGCCGTACACGGACTCCAGTCCCTTGAGCCCTTGCTGCCGGGTCTGGAACTCGGGGGACCCGCCGATCACCAGGTCCGGCGCTATGTCCTTGAGGTCGGCGAGGGTCGACTCGGCGGTGAGGCCGTACTTCTTCGCGGTCTCGGCGTTGATGCTCACCGAGTCCTTGTTCTGGGCAGGCGACGACTCCAGCAGGGTCAGCTTCTTGTCGAGCTTGGCCTTCGCCGCCTCGTTCACCGCCTCGGTGGACTTCTGCTCGGCCTCGGGGTCGAGGTAGGACAGCAGCGCGCCGTTGTACTCCGGCAGCACCGTGACCGAGCCGTTCTTCATCAGGCCGTACGTCGTCTCACGGCTGCCGATGTTGTGCTTGTAGGTCACCTTGAGGCCCTTGGCCTTGAGCGCCTCGCCGTAGATGTCGGCGAGCAGGGTGCTCTCGGCGAAGTTGTTCGAGCCGACGACGACGGTGCCGGCCTCCGCCTTCTCGCCTGCCAGCGGGTTGTCGGAGTCGGAGTCTGAGTCGGAGGAACAGCCCGCGAGCAGCGCCGCCGCGGCGGCGAGCGCGACGACCGCCGCACCGGTGTGCCTCGTCCTGGACCTGCTGCTCTTGGCGGTGAAAGTCATCCGTCGATCCAAACGAGCCACTTGCCGGTCAGTCAAGAACGGCCTGGTTACGGTTTCTTTTCTCAGCGCCTGCGCACGCCCGGCGACACGGCGAACCGCCCGGCCGCCCAGAACAGCCCGAGGGTGACGAGCGCCAGGAGGGCCACCAGTGTGGCGCCGCCGACCACCTTCTCGTAGTCGCGCTGGTAGAGCCCGTCGATGATGTACCGGCCGAGCCCGCCGAGACTGACGTACGCGGCGATGGTCGCCGTCGACACGACCTGGATGGCGGCCGAGCGCAGCCCGCTGAGGACCAGCGGGAGGGCCACCGGCAGTTCGACCCGGAAGAGGATGTCTCTCTCGTGCATGCCCATGCCCCGCGCGGCGTCCACCGGGGAGGGGTCGACGGAGCGGACCGCCTCGTAGGTGGTGACCAGGATCGGCGGGATCGCGAGGATGACCAGCGGGATCATCACGGGCAGCAGGCCGATGCCGACGACGACGGCGATGAGCACCAGCAGTCCGAAGCTGGGCAGGGCGCGAGCGGCGGTGGCGACGAAGGCGACGGCGTTGCCGCCGCGCCCGGTGTGTCCGGTCAGCAGCCCGAGGGGCAGGCCGATCGCGGCGGCGAGGCCGAGCGCCATCAGGGAGTACTGGACGTGTTCCACCAGGCGCTGCGGGATGCCGTCGTAGCCGTGCCAGTGGGCGCTGTCGCTGAAGAAGGCGTTGACGAAGTCGAGTACGTTCACCGGGCCGCCGCCTTCTGCGGTTCGGTCTGCTCCTGCCGCACCGCGGCCTCCTTCGGGCGTTGCCGCTTGCCGCGCGGCATCCACGGGGTCAGCAGGTTCCGGATCAGGACGAGGAGCGCGTCGCACAGGATGGCCAGGACGGCGGTGGTGAGGACGGAGTTCACCGCCAGCTCCGGCCGGCCGTATTTCTGGGCGTCGGCGAGCAGGTTGCCGAGGGCGCCCTGGTTGCCGATGAGGGCGCCGACGCTGACCAGGGAGATGCTGGCCGAAACGGCCACGCGCAGTCCGGCGAGGATCGCGGGCACGGCGATGGGCAACTGCACCTGCAGATACCGGCGCAGCGGCCCGAAGCCCATGGCCGTGGACGCGGCCAGGGTCTCCTCGGGCACCGACCGCACGCCGTCGACGATCGCCGGGACGAGCACCACCAGGCTGTACACGGCCAGCGGGATCATCACGGTCAGCTCGGTCTGGCCGGTGTAGTCGATGAGGACCACGAAGACGGCCAGCGAGGGGACGGCGTAGAAGACGGTCGTCACCCCGAGCACGGGCGGGTACAGCCAGCGGAACCGCACACAGAGCTGCGCGACGGGCAGCGCGGCCAGCAGGCCGGCCAGCACCGGCAGCAGCGCCTCGCGCAGGTGCAGCCCGATCAGCCCGAAGTAGGTGTTGCCGAGGTCGCTCGGGATGTCGAAGAAGCCGTTCACGGGGCGACCTTCGTGACGTCGACGGGGTCGGCGGGATCGGCAGGATCGGCGGCAGCCTTCGCGCCGTCGGCGGCAGCCTTCGCGCCGTCGCCGTCGGCGTCGGCGTCGGCGTCGGCGTCGCCCGCACCGTGGGCGGTGCGGATCGCCTCGCCGATGGTCTGCTGGGAGACGACGCCGGTCACCCGCCCGTCGGTGTCCACGGCGACGGCCCAGCCGGTGGGCGAGAGTACGGCGCCGTCGAGGGCGGCGCGCAGCGAGTCGGTGCCGGGCACGAACGGCCGGCCGTGGGACAGCAGCCGCTCGGGCGCGATGTCCCCGGCGGTCAGGTCCTCCGGCTCGGCCCAGCCGAGCGGCCTGCCGTCCGCGTCGGTGACCAGCAGGTGGGGGCCGTCGGCGGCGGCGAGCTGCTCGGCGGTGGCGTCGGCGCGCACGACCGGGCCGGTCGTCAGCTCCAGTCCCGCGGAGGGGAAGAAGGAGAGCCGCCGGATGCCGCGGTCGGCGCCGAGGAAGTCCTCGACGAAGTCGTCGGCGGGGTCGGACAGCAGCTCGGCGGGCGGTGCGAACTGGGCGAGCCGGCCGCCGGTGCGCATCACCGCGACCATGGTGCCCAGTTTGATGGCCTCGTCGATGTCGTGCGTGACGAAGACGATGGTTTTGCCCAGTTCGTCCTGGATGCGCAGAAGTTCGTCCTGGAGGCCCTTGCGGACGACCGGGTCGACGGCGGAGAACGGCTCGTCCATGAGCAGCACCGGCGGATCGGCGGCGAGCGCCCGCGCCACCCCGACGCGCTGCTGCTGGCCGCCGGAGAGCTGGTACGGGTACCGCTTGCCGAGGGAGGCGTCGAGCCCCACCCGCTCCATCAGCTCCGCCGCCCGCTCGCGGGACTTCTGCCTGCCCCAGCCGATCATGCGGGGCACGGTGGCTATGTTGTCGAGGATCGTCCGGTGCTGGAAGAGCCCGGCGTTCTGGATGACGTACCCCATCGACCGGCGCAGCGTGGTGACCGGCTGCCGCGCGAGGTCCTCGTCGTCGAGGAGGATGGCGCCCTCGGTGGGCTCGACCATCCTGTTGATCATCCGCAGGGTCGTCGTCTTGCCGCAGCCCGAGGGGCCGACGAGGACCGTGATCGAGCGCTCGGGTATCTCCAGCGACAGCCGGTCGACCGCCACGGTGCCGTCCGGGTACCGCTTGGTGACTGATTCCATCCGTATCAAAACGCCGAATGCCCTTCGGGTCTGGCAGAAGCTGCCCGCTCCGGCCGCGGTCGGTGGGGCCGTCGCCGGTCGAGTGTAGACGGCTGCATCGCGGGGCCCGTTCGGTCCGGAGCGACTTCTGCCCGTTGTCCCGGCGTTCACACCGGGCAATTCGCCCCGGGGCGCCGGGCGTCGGGTGCCCGCCTGTCGATTTCCTGTCGGGCGGCTTTCAAGTACGTGTCGATCCCGGTACGGCGGTCCGCGCGGTCTGGGGTGCGGGCGGCCGGTGGCGCAGTATGAGCGGGTGGAAAAAGTGCGACTCCTCGTGGTGGACGACGACCCGCCCATCGCCGATCTCGTGGCGACGGTCGCCCGCTACGAGGGCTGGGAGGCGGTCACGGCGAACTCGGGCGAGCAGGCGCTGCGGCTGGCCGCCGGGTTCCGTCCGGACATCGTGGTGCTCGACCTGATGCTGCCGGACGTCGACGGCTTCGGGGTCCTGGACCGGCTGCGCGGCTCGGGCACGATGGTGCCGGTGGTGTTCCTCACCGCGCGCGACGGGGTGGCCGACCGGGTGGCGGGGCTGACCCGGGGCGGTGACGACTACCTGGTGAAACCGTTCGCGGTGGAGGAGCTGATGGCCCGGCTGCGCACCGTGCTGCGGCGCAGTGCCGGTCCCGGTTTCCAGCGGTCGGTGCTGCGGGTGGCGGACCTGACGATGGACGAGGACGCCCGCGAGGTGCGCCGCGGCGAGCGGCGGCTGTCGCTGACGCCGACCGAGTACGAGGTGCTGCGCTATCTGATGCGCAAGTCGCCGTCCGTGCTGACCAAGGCGCAGATCCTCGACCACGTGTGGGAGTACGGCTTCGGCGGCCGGTCCAACGTCGTGGAGCTGGTCGTCAGCCGGCTGCGCCGCAAGCTCGACGACACGGGCGAGCCCCTGATCCAGACGGTGCGGGGCTTCGGGTACGTGATCCGGCAGGCGGCCCGGTGATGGTGATACGCCGGTGGTGGCGCGCCTACCGCGGGCTGCGGCTCGGCACCCGGCTGGCGCTGGGTCTCGGGGCGCTGTCGCTGGTGGTGTTCGCCGTGGTCGGCACGGTGCTGACCGCGTACATGCGGGAGTATCTGGAACGGCAGCTCGCCGACCAGATGAAACTGGTGCAGGTCGTGCAGTCCAAGGACGCCGCGGCCAACGGCACGGTCGAGCGCAAGCCGTACTACGGCTGGTACACGGCCGTGTACGACGTGTCCGGCGGCGGCTCGGCGGACCTGCGGACTCCCGCGCAGGTGCCGGCCGACAGCCGCGCCCTGACCGATCTCGCGCGGACCATGGCCCGCTCGGACGAGGACCTGACCCGCACCGTGCGGATCGGCGGGCACGGCCCCTATCTGCTGCGGGCCTGCGAGGTGGAGCCCGGGGTGGTGCTGGTGAGCGCCGCGCCGATGGGCGACGTCGAGGACACGGTGCGGCGGTTGATCACGGTGCAGGTCGTCGCCTTCGGCCTCGCGCTGCTGGCCCTGGTGGTGTTCGGGCGGCGGATGCTGCGGCGCGGTCTGGAACCGCTGAGCGACATGGCGAGCACCGCGCACGGCATCGCCTCGCACGACCTGACCGAGTCGGCCGCCCGGCTGTCGCTGCGGGCCGACGGACGGGACGGCGGGAAGGAGGTGGCGGAGCTGCGGACCGCGTTCAACACGATGCTGGAGCACATCGACGCGTCGCTGGCGGTGCGGGCGGAGGCCGAGCAGCGGCTGCGCCGGTTCGTCGCGGACGCCTCGCACGAGCTGCGCACCCCGCTGATGTCCGTACGGGGCTACGCCGACCTCTTCCAGTACGCGGCGGCCAACGAGCCCGCGGAGCGGGAGCGGCATCTGGCCCGGCTGCGCGCGGAGGCGGCCCGGATGGGTGTGCTCCTGGACGACCTGCTGCTGCTCGCCCGGCTGGACGCGGGGGAGGTGGAGGCGCCGCTGCGGTGGGAGGACACGGATCTGACGGAGCTGGTGCGGCAGGCGGCCGACGCCTTCCGCGCCGGCCGTCCGGACCGCCCGCTGACGGTGACGGTGACGGCCGGTCCTGCGGCGGTGCGGCTGCGCCTTGACCCGCAGCGGATCCGGCAGGTGCTCGACAACCTGCTCACCAACGCGGCCGTGCACACGCCGCCGGGCACCAAGGTCTCGGTCACGGTCTCGGCCGCGCCCCGAGAGGTCCGGGTGTCGGTGGCCGACACGGGGCCCGGCATACCGGCGGCCGACCGGGAACGGATCTTCGACCGTTTCTACCGCGTCGACAAGGCCCGCAGCCGCGACCGCGGCGGCAGTGGCCTGGGCCTGGCCGTCGCCGGGTCGCTGGTGCGGGCGCACGGCGGCACGCTCGAGCTGGGCGGCGAGCCGGGCGTGACGGTGTTCACCGTGACCCTTCCGGCGATCACCGTGACACGTCCGGTGTCCACCGGGACACGTCCGGCCGCCGCCCGCTGACCGCTGACCGGTCGGCGGCGCGCGGAGATCGGTCGCGGCGTCCGGGGATATCGGCGGCGCGCACGGAAAGGATGCGTAAAGGACTCGGTACGCGGTACGCGGTACTCACACGCACGGGGCGGGGGCACGGGTGCGCAGCGGCGGGCAGGAGTCGCACAACGACCTGAGCGGCACCGTGCACGGACCCGTCGTCCAGGCGGGTTCCGTGTACGGCGGCATCCATTTCGGTCCTCGGCCGGGCGGCGTCGAGCAGACGCCCTGGCAGTTGCCGCCGCTGGTGCGGGTGATCGACCGGACCCGGGAGCTGGCGGCGCTGGAACGGCACCGTGTCCGCGCCGCAGGGGAGGACCGGCCCGTGCTTGCCGCGCTGAGTGGGCTCGGCGGTGTCGGCAAGACCACGCTCGCGCTGCGGTGGTTGTACACCCTGCGTCCCCGGTTTCCGGGCGGCCAGCTCCACGCGGATCTCGGAGCGCAGTCGTCCGACGGGCCCGAGCATCCGGCGGAGGTGCTCGGCCGGTTCCTGCGGGCCCTGGGCGTTCCCGCGCAGCAGGTCCCCGAGCGGCTCGCCGAACGGACGGCGCTGTACCGGTCGCTGACCGCGATCCGCCGGGTGGTGGTACTGCTCGACGACGCGGCGACCGCGGCCCAGGTACGGCCGCTGCTGCCCGCGGGCGGCAACGTGACCGCGGTGACCAGCCGCAGGCGGCTCCCGGGGCTGACGGTCGACGGCTGCTGTCCCGTCCATCTGGAACCGCTGACCCTCGAGGCGGCGGTCGAGCTGCTCGCGGACACCCTGCCGGACGGGCGGGTGGGCGAACAGCCGGAGGACGCCCGCGCCCTGGTCGAGTTGTGCGCCGGGCTGCCGCTCGCCGTCCGCGTCGCAGGCGCCCGGCTGGCAACGCGTCCCGGACGGCGCATCAGCACGATGGTCCGCGCCCTCGGCGAGGAGCGCCGACGACTGGAGGCACTGGCCATAGACGGCGACCACGACGTGCTGGCGACGCTCGACGTGTCCTACCGGGCGCTGCCCGGACCGGCCGCCCGGCTCTACCGGCTGCTGGGGCTGCACCCGGGCCGGGAGTTCGACGGCTCGGTGGCCGCCGCGCTGTGTGCCACGGGCGAGGACGACGACGGGGGCGCGGCCGACTCCCTCGACGCGCTCCACGACGCGAGCCTGCTCGCCGAGGCCGCCGGGGAACGCCACCGCTTCCACGACCTGGTCCGGCTGCACGCCGCCGCGAAGGCGGTCGAGGACGAGCCGCCGGACGTGCGGGCGGGTGCGGTGCGGCGTATCGCCGATCACTATCTCGCGAGCGCCACCCGTGCCGAGGAGATCCTCGACCCCCAGCACCGGACCATGGCCCGGGACTACGGCCCCGGGCCCGTGGTCGTCGCGGAGGTGGGCCCCGGTCCCGAAGCCGCCCTGGACTGGCTGGAGCGGGAGTTGCCCAACCTGATGGCGGTGCTCCACCAGGCGCCCGCCGCCGGATTCACCACCGTGTGCTGGCAGCTCGCCGACGCCCTGTGGCCGCTCTTCCTGCGGCGGAAGTTCTACCCGGAGTGGGGCGCGGCGCACCGGGCGGGGCTGGCGGCGGCGCGGGAGCTGGGCGACACGGCCGCCGAGTGCCGGATGCTCACCTCCGGAGGGGTCGGGGAACTGGGTGCCGGGAACCCCGGGCGCGCGCTGGAGATGTTCGAGCGGGCCGCCGGCCTGTTCCTCGCGGCCGACGACCCACTCGGCCATGCCCGTACCCTCAACTACCGGGGGCTCGCCCTGCAGCGGCTCGGGCGTCCGCGAAGAGCCGCGGAGTTCTTCCGTCGTGCCGCCGCCGACCTGCCGGTGCACGGAGACCGGCGGGCGGGCGGACTGGCCGCGCTCAACCTCGCCGGCCTCGCGCTGGAGGAGGGGCGGGCCGAGGAGGCCGTCCGTCACGCCGGTGCCGCCCGCGGCACGCTGGACGAGGCGGGCGACACGTACAACGCCGCTCGCGCGGCCACCTGCATGGGCCGCGCCCACCTCGTTCTCGGCCGGCTCGACCCGGCGGAGGAACTGCTGTCCCCGGCCCTGGCGGCACTGCGCGGGCTGTCGTCGTACGAGGCCGCCCGAGCCCTCGGAGCCCTGGCCGAGGTCTCCGAGCGGCGCGGGCGGCGGCAACTCGCCCGGGACCGCTACCGGGAGGCACTGGACCTCTACTCCTCGGCGGGCCGGTCCCGGACGCCGGACGCCGAGGCACTCCGGGACCGCCTCGAACCGCTGGAGCGCGACGAGCCGGAGCAGTAGACCGACGCGACTCCGGCCCCTCAACCACCGCCCACTCAGCCGCGCCCACCGAACCCCCGGCGGCATCCGCCGCACCCACCTCGGCATCCGCGGGGACCGACACCACCAACCACCGAACCCACGACCACGACCGCCGGACCCCGGGCGGCGTCCACCGGGCCCACCGGCACCACCACCGAACCCACGACCACGACCGCCGAGCCCCAGGCGGCGTCCGCCGAACCCACGGCGGCGTCCGCCGAACCCACGGCGGCGTCCGCCGAATTCACGGCCACGACCGCCGAACCCACGGCGGTGTACGCCGGACCCACCGGCACCACCACCGGACCCGCGGCGGCGTGCGCCGGGCCCTCAGCCGCAACCTCCGAACCCGCGGCGGTGTCCGCCGGGCCACCGGCACGGCCGCCGGACCGACGGCGCCAACCACCGAACCCACGACCACGACCCCCGGACCCCGGCAGCGTCCGCCGAACCCACAGCCGCAACCTCCGAACCCACCGGCACCGGACCCGCGGCGGCATCCGCCGAACCCACCGGCACCACCGCCGTCGGGCTCGCGGCGGCGTGGGTCGGGTCCGGGCTTGTGAGTGTCGGCTCCAGGGTTGTGAGGGCCGGGCCCAGGTCCGTGGCCGGTAGGCCCGCGACCAGGCAGGAATGGGCCAGTGAGGCGATTCGGTCCCACGTTGCGTGCGGCTGCCCCGGTCCGGGGGCCTCGAACACGGACACCGGGCCGCTCGGTCCCGGCCGCAGCCAGCAGCGGTTTCCGTGGTGCACCGCCACCATCAGCGCTCCCGGACAGGATCCGGCGAGCCGGGCGGCCCGCCGGGCTCCGGCGCCGGGCGCGATCAGCACGTCGCCGAGCGCCGTCCACCCGGCCGGTGCGCGGCACCCCACCCTGACGTGCTCGTCCACGGACAGCGTCCCGGACACCGAGTCCACCAGCACGGTCCGTACCCGGTGGACGGCACCGCCGCCGCCGCCGACGCCGCCCCCGGTCAGGACCCGCACCGTCCGGGACACCAGCGCGAGCCGCATCACCGCGACACCCCGGCGCCGGGATCGTCGTAGCGCACCGTCATGGGCAGGCTCGCGGGTTCCACCGCCGGCCCGCGTACGGCGGGGGCGCGCAGGCGCAGCTTCCGGTAGAGCAGCGCCCGCATCCGACGCGCGAACCGGCCGGGTTCCGAGGTGATCCGGGCCGCGACCCGCTCGTACCGGTGCGCCCGGCGCAGCACGGAACTCCGTTTGAGCTGCTGCCGCAGCGGCCGGTCGTCGCGCAGCCGGGGTGCGAAGGACATGAGTTCGGCCATCGGCGAGCCCGGGTCCACGGCCGCGTCGGAGCGGCCGGCCATCAGCACCGGCGCTCCGGTCATCGCGCCGTAGAGCGACACCGAACCGTGGTCGCCCACGATGTGGTCGGCGGCCACCACCGCCCCGGTCCAGTCGGCGTACGGGCTGACCAGGAGCAGGCCCGCGCGCGCCAGTTCGGCGAGCCAGGCACGGACCTGCCAGTCGCCGTGGGCGTTCCAGACGTGCGGATGCAGGAGCGCGGCGATCCGGTACTCGTCCCTGGGCAGTTCCGCGACCAGGCGTTCCAGGGTGTTCCACCCGTGTCCCAGCAGTGAGTCCGGCCCCCAGGTGGAGCAGGCGAGGACCAGCCGCCGCCGGCCCCCGACGCCCAGTGCCTCCCGGTACAGGGCCCGCAGGGGCAGGCTCGCCGCGACGCGGTCGAAGCACGGATCACCCACCACCTCCGCGGCCGGCACGGCCTCGGGACAGTCCTGTCCGAGCCGGGTCAGCTCTTCGTGATGGGCCAGCACGATCGCCTCGGGCACCACCGCCCCGTCCCGCATCAGGCGCTGCCTGCTGAGCCCGTAGGCACCCCTGGGCACCGCCGGGTGGCCGCCCGGCGCGACCTGGACGACCTTGTTGTGCCCTGCGCCGTGCGGCAGTACCACCACGGGCGCCTGCAGATCGTGCAGGTTGCCGTGGCCGGCGGCCAGGGCGAGGTCGAAAGGCGTCTGCACCGCCTGGCTCCAGGGCAGCACGAGGCCGCCCAGCCGTTCGAGAAAGGCACCCACCCCGTTGCTGAACACATCGGGTGCCTGGGTGAAGAAGGTCTGCACCCTGATGTCGCCTTCGAGCAGGCGTATCGCGTCGAGCAGTCGCTGGCCCGTGACGACGGTGTGCACCACGACCAGCAGCCTGCGGCGGCTCCGGTGCGTGGCCCATCGTTGGACGTCCAGACGCACCGGCACGTGCCGCGCGTGCGGCTCCGGCACTGTCAAGCTCATCGTTGAGATCCCCCGGTCCTTCCGTATGGTCCGTATGGTCCGTACGGCCGCGCCGTCGCGCCGCCGATGACAGGGGGATGCCCGGGGAGTTGGACGGCGGGCTTGCAGGAATCCTGCACTCCTGTGGCAGACCCGTCGGCCCGGGGGTCCATGCGCCCCTCGCTGCTTCCGTGCGCCCGCGCCTCCACCCCTGACTCCTCAGTACGACCGTAGAACAGTGGTTCGCGTCACACCTTTGCCGAAGCCATGGGAAGAAGCGCACCCCTCGGGGGAGACGGTGGACCTTCTCGTACTGGGACCTCTTGAGCTCTGGCACGACCAGCGGCAGCACGAACTCGGATCGCTGAAGGAACGCTGTGTGCTGGCCGTGCTGCTGCACGCACGGGGTGAACCGGTCACGGTGGACACGCTGGTGGACCGGGTCTGGGACGGTGAGCCGCCCCCGTCGGCGGTGGACACGCTGCACAGCTACCTCTCCCGGCTGCGCGGCCGGCTGCGCCGCGCTGTCGGCGACGGCATGGCACGGGTGGCCCGGCCGTCCTCCCGGCTGTACCAACTGCGCGCCGACCCCGACGACATCGACCTGCTGCGTTTCGGCCGGCTGCGCTCGGAGGCGGTGGCCGCGGCCGCCCGGGACGAGCGTGAACTGGCCGTCGGGCTGCTGCGCACCGCCGAGGCCCTGTGGCGCGGCGAACCGCTGGCCGAGTTCGCCGACAACTCCTGGGCGCAGTCGACACGGATGCGCCTGGCCGAGGACCACCGCCGGGTGCGTGAGGAACGGATCGGTCTGGAGATGGAGTTGGGCCGCCACGCGGACCTGGTCGGCGAGCTCCAGGAATTCGCCTCGCAGAACCCGTTCGCGCAGCGCGTGATCGGCTCCCTGATGCTGGTGCTCTACCGCTCGGGCCGCCACGACGAGGCGCTCGCCGTCTTCCGGGACACCCGGACACGGCTGCACCGCAGTCAGGGCATCGAGCCGACCGCGGAGCTCCAGCAGCTTCATCTGCGTATGCTCGAACAGGACCACGACCTCCTGCGGACCGAGACCGAGACCGCGCCCACCGCTCGCCTCGCGCCGCCCGCCTCATCACCCACCCCGGCCACTCCCACCAGCACTCCGGCCACTCCCGAAGCGCTTCCCACCCCCGCCGCACCGGTGGAGCCCCGCAACTGCCTGCCGCGCGACACCCCGGACTTCGTCGGACGGTCGGGCGAGCTGCGGATCCTCCTCGCCGAAGCCACGACCGCCGCAGCAGCGGCCGGCAACGGTTCCGGTACCGCGCTGCCGGTCACCGTGATCCACGGCATGCCCGGCATCGGCAAGACAGCCCTCGCCGTGCACGCGGCGCACCAGTTGGCCCCGGCCTATCCGGACGCCCAGTTCTACGTCGACCTTCGCGGGTACAGCGGTCAGCAGCCGCTGGAGTCGGCCGACGCCCTGGCCGCCCTGCTGCACACCACCGGGTGGCACGGTGAGCTGCCGGCCACCCTGGACGAACGCGCCACCCGGTGGCGGGAGTGGACCGCACGGCGTCGTGTGCTCGTGGTCCTGGACAACGTACGGGACGCCGCCCAGATCGCCCCGCTGCTCCCCGGCTCCCCGGCCTGCCGCGTCCTGGTGACGACCCGGAGCCGGCTGGCCGGGCTGGACGGCGCCTCGCCGCTGTTCCTTGACACGTTGTCGGGGCAGGAGGCGGCGTCCCTGTTCACCCGGATCGTCGGCGCCTCCCGAGTGGCCGCCGAGCCGGAGAACCTGCGGCAGATCGCGGACGCGTGTGCGTGCCACCCCCTGGCCCTTCAGGTCCTGGCGAGCCGATTCCGCCACCGGGAAGCGTGGGACCTGCAGCATCTGCTCGACCGGCTGACGCACGCGAGCCGTCCGCTCCAGGAGTTCGACGCGCTGATCGGCGCCGTCTTCCGGTTCTCGTACGCGGAACTGGGCGCCCCCGCACAGGCGTTGTTCCGCCTGCTGGCCCTGCATCCCGGCCCGGACCTCACCCTGTCCGGGGTCGCCGCGCTGGTCGGCCCGGCCTTCGTCGAGGAGCCCGCGCCGCTGGAACGGTGCCTGGAACGGTGCGTCGAGGAACTGCTCGACTCCAGTCTCCTGGAGGAGCCGGTGCGCGGGCGCTACCGCCTGCACGACCTCACGCGTTCGTACGCCGTCCAGGTCGGCCTGGACACGGACGCCGACCGGGTCCGGCGGGCCGCGACCGGCCGGATCGCCGCCCACTATCTGACCACGGCGCACCGGGCCGACCGGCTGACCCACCCGCACCGCCGCGCGTTTCCCCTGCCCTTGACCCGGGAGGCCGCGTCGCTGCCCGAGCCCGTCCTCTCCGACGCCGACGAGGCCTCGGTGTGGCTGACCGTGGAACGCGCCAACCTCACGGCGGTCGCGCGCATGGCCGCCGCGGAGGACCCGGAGTACGCGGCGCTCTTTCCGCACGTCCTGGCGAGGAGCCTCAAGTTGTGGGGTGCGTGGGGCGTCGCCTCCGAACTCTTCGAGGCGGCACTGCCCGTACTGCGCGCGTCCGGCAACCGCTCCCTGCTGGCCCGGACCCTGACGGACCGGGCGGATCTCCTGGCACAGCGCAATCACGGCGAGGCCCTGGACTGTGCGACCGAGGCACTCTCGATCCACGGGGAACTGCACGACGCGCACGGCCGCGCCGACGCGCTGTTCCAGTCGGGCCGGGCCCGACTCGCCGCGGGCCACGGCGACGCCGCGCTGCCGGTCCTGGAACAGGCGCGCACGCTCTACCACGCCGTCGGCGACCCCTCCGGGGAGGCCGACTGCCTCAACGTGCAGGGGGCGGCCCTGTCCTACGCGGGGCAGTACGACGAGGCACTCGACAAAGTGCGGCGAATGGGCGCGATCTACGAGGACCTGCACGATCTCCACGGGCTGGCCCAGGCCCTGAACAACCGGGGTGAGCTGCACTTCCTCCAGGGGCGCTACGCCGAAGCCCGCGAATGCTACGAGCATTCACTGGTCCTGATGCGACGGTGCGGCGGCCGGGTCGATTTGGCGATTTTGTCAACGAACCTGGGGGCCGTGCACCAAGCGGTGGGCCGCACGGAGGAGGCGCTCACCCACTTCGAGCGGGCGCTCGCCGCCCACCGCGCCAGCGGCGACAGCCTGGGAGAGGCCGACGCGTTGATCCTCGCGGGGACCGCCTACGCCGAGTCGGGGCGCCGCGGCGAGGCCCTGCTGCACTTCACGATGGCGGAACGCGTCGCCGTCGACATCGACAACCCGTACGAGAGGCTTCGCGCCCTGATCGGCGCCGCGGACGTCCAGCGCGAGTCCGGGCGGCTCGATCTCGCGGCGAAGGGCTACGAGCGGGCCCTGGAGGTGGCGGAGCGGATCCACTACGTCCTGGGCTCCGCGCAGGCGCTGGCCGGACTGGCCCGGGCGGCGGCACTGTCCCACCGCCCCGCGGGCCTCGCCGACGGATACGGCGAACAGGCCGCCACCCGCTATCGCTCCCTCGGCGCGGAGACGGAGGCGGCGAAACTGCTCGGGTTCCTGGCGAGGCACCGGACGCCGACCGGCGGCTCCGCCGTCAGCCGGCCAGACCACTCTCGACGACCCACATCCAGCGGGTCACCACCGGCGTCATGACTGCGAGGGCGGCGAGGGCGGTGAGGACGAAAAAAGGCTTGCGCTTCACTGTGTTCGTACTCCTCGTACTGGTGTGCTTGACGCGCCGACGCACACGATCACGTCGACGAGCCCACAACGTAGCGGGCAACGGTACGCCCGTGCGACGGAACCAAGGAATCTGATCACATAGTCCTTCCAGGTCATCGCTGGACGGCCTGAACAGCGGGCAGAACCCCAGGAAGCGAATGGAGGAACCCCGTGGAAGCGGAACTCATGGCGCTGATCGGGACCGGGGCGACCACGGTGGTGGGTCTCATGGTCACTGACGCGTGGGAGCAGGTGAGGCACCGCGTGGTGGGCCTCTTCGCCTCCGACAGCGACGCCGACGCCGACAGTGACGCCGACGGCGTGGCCGGGGAGCTGGAGGAGTCCCGCACCGCCCTGGTCGCGGCCGGCGGGACCGCCGACGAGGAGGGCCTCAGGTCCGACCTGACGGCCTCGGTGCGGCTCCGGCTCCGCCGCCTGCTCGAACAGGATCCCGGCGCGTCCGAGGAACTGCGGCGTCTCGTTGACGAGTTCGCCCCCACCGCCCGGTCCGAGCCACCAGGCTCCGTGCACAACAGCGTCACCGGTGGCAGACAGCACGGCCCGGTGGTCCAGGGGCACACCTTCACGAACCTGACATTCCGCACCGCCGGAGGCACGGCACAGGATCAGGCCGACTGAGAGGGATCACCGATCTCGACGACACCCGCGACCGTCACTCGATCCACCGGGCTGCCGCCTCGTAGGTGGTGGCCGGGGTGCTGTTGAACGCGATGGCCGCATCGGGCGCGTGCCGCCGAACCAGGTTGATCACTTGCTCGAGGAGTTCAACCTGATCGTCCGAGTGCCGCAGGCCACCGCCCACGGTGACGCACTTCCACTGATGGGCTCGCAGCGCATCCCTGACGACCGCCTCCACGTCGTCACTTCCGTCAAGGCCGATCAGGCAGGTCTCGACGCCGACGCCATGTGCGGCGAACTCGGCCAGTCCCGCCTCGATCGCCGTGGCTGCCGGCTCGGGGTCCCACGGCCCGGGCACCCGATACGGATCAAGCCCGATGACGAGGACGCGAGGTGCGGCGGCGGAGTCCATGTGCGGACGGTACGCGTCGAACGACCCGCGCATCGGGAAGCGGTGCTCAAGCCCCGTGGACACACCGATCCACGGGGCTTGACGGCATCACACCCCTTGGCCTCAAGCAGGTGTCAGCCTGAGAGAGATGCTGTTGATGCAGTACCGCTGGTCGGTCGGGGTCGCGTACCCCTCACCCTCGAACACGTGCCCGAGGTGCGACCCGCACCGGGCGCAGCGCACCTCCGTGCGGGCCATGCCGTGGGAGCGGTCCTCGATCAGCTCGACCGCGTCGGTGTCCTTCGGGTCGAAGAAGGACGGCCAGCCGCAGTGCGACTCGAACTTGGTCGTGGAGGTGAACAGCTCCGCGTCGCAGGCACGGCAGGAGTAGACACCCTCGGTCTTGGTGTCGGTGTACTCACCGGTGAAGGCCGGTTCCGTACCGGCCTGGCGCAGCACGGCGTACTCGGCCGGGGCCAGCTCCTCCCGCCACTGCTCGTCCGGCTTCTCGACGTCGTACGACATGAGTCTCAGCCCCTTACCTGTCCGCGTCCGTGCTCGAAAGCTGGTCAAGGATGCGCGGTCCGAGGTCGGTGACGTCGCCCGCGCCCATGGTGAGAACGAGATCACCGGCCTTCGCCATTCCCGCGACCGCCCCCGGGGCCCCGTCCTTGTCGTGGACCGGCGTGACGTCGGCGCCCGCGGCCCGGGCCGCCTCGATGATCAGCTCGCTGGTGATGCCCGGGATCGGGTCCTCGCGGGCCGGGTAGATGTCGAGGACGACCGACGCGTCCGCCAGTGCCAGGGCCTGGCCCATCTCCTTGCCCAGTTCCTGGGTGCGGGAGAAGAGGTGCGGCTGGAAGAGGACCAGGATGCGGGCGTCGCCGACCGCGGCGCGCATGGCCTCCAGGTCCGCCGTCATCTCGGTGGGGTGGTGCGCGTAGGAGTCGACGACCTGGACACCGGCCGCCTCGCCCTTGAGCTGGAGGCGCCGCTTGACGCCCGTGTAGGCGGCCAGCGCGGGGGCCAGCTCGGCGGCGGGGATGCCGAGGGCGGCGCCCGCGGCGAGGGCCGCGACCGCGTTGTGGGCGTAGTGACGGCCGGGGACGGAGACCGCGAAGGTCAGCTCCGCACCGTCCAGCACGACGGTGACCTCGCTCTTCAGGCCCTGCGGGACGACCGACAGGATGCGCACGTCGGCGTCCTCGGACTCCCCGTACGTCACCGTCCGCACCTTGCCGGCCAGCCGCCGCGTCAGCTCCCGGGCGCCGTCCTGGTCGGCGGCGATCACCAGGGTGCCGCCGGGGACGATCTTGTCGGCGAAGGTCTCGAAGGACGCGTAGATCTCGTCCATCGACGCGTAGTTGGCGTGGTGGTCGAGCTCGACGTTGAGGACGATGGCGACCTCGGGGGCGTACTTGTGGAAGCTGCGGTCGCTTTCGTCGGCCTCGGCGACGAAGACCTCCCCGTCGCCGTGCAGGGCGTTGGAGCCGGGCGCGTCCAGGTCGCCGCCGATCGCGTACGACGGGTTCAGGCCCAGTTCGGACAGGGAGACCGCCAGCATCGAGGTGGTGGTGGTCTTGCCGTGGGTGCCGGCGACGGCGATCGGGCGCAGGCCGTTCATCAGGGCGGCGAGGGCGTCGGAGCGGTGCACCACCAAAACGCCCAGCTCGGCGGCGCGGGCCAGCTCCGGGTTGTCCTCGCGGATCGCCGACGACACGACCACGCAGCTCGCGTCGTCGGCGAGGTGCTCCGCCGCGTGGCCGATGTGCACGGTGACGCCCAGCGCGCGCAGCGCCCCGGCGGTCGCGGACTCCCGGGCGTCGCTGCCGGCCACCTCGGCACCGCGCTGGGCGAGGATCTTGGCGATACCCGACATTCCGGCGCCGCCGATGCCGATGAAGTGCGGTCGTTCCATGGCGGTAGGAAGGCCGGGTGCCATGCGCTGTTCTCCCCAGAGGTGCGACGGGTGGTGCGAGAGGTGGTGCGAAAGGTGGTGTGCCGGTGGGCGCGCCCCCTGCGCGGGAGCGCGGCCCTGGTCTGCCGGCGGGCCGGCCCCAGCCTATGCCTTGCTGTGGGAGAACAGTTTCAGGACCGGTACGCCGACCTTGTGCCGGGCGCGTGAGGCCCAGTCCCGGTGGAAGAACTCCTCCACGTAGTGCGGATCGGTCAGAACGATCACCTCGTCGGCCCCGGTCTGCATGGCCAGGTCCTTCAGCTCGTCCAGCGGGTGGTCCTCGATCAGTCTGCCCTCGGCCCGGGCGCCGGACGCCCGCAGGGCGGCGAGGGAGACCTCCAGGGCCCGCTCTCCGACACCCTGCGCCTCCTGCCCCTCCGGGGTCTCCCCTTCCCGTACGGCGTCGTCGAGCTCGCCGAGCGCGACGTCGTCGATGGCCCGCAGCAGCCGGTCGGCCTGATCGCCGCGCGGCTGGAGCAGCACGTGGAAGGCGACCTGCTCGTCCCCGTGCAAGGTGGTGACGAACTCCACGTCGGCGGACGTCAGGGCCTTCTCGATCATCAAAACGCTTGTGAACACCAGGCGCCCCTTCTCCTTCGAGGGCCCGTGGACCCACCCTCCGTAGGCCGTACCGGACCCTGCGGAAACCATCCTGCCCCGTGATCGCACGGGTACTGCCGGATTCAGTGTGCCCGGTGCGGACTAAACGGAACGGAAGATTCCGCCGATTCCCGGATGTGCGGTAACGACCGAACCCCTGTCCGGTCGCCGCCGCCCGCCCCGGCCGGGGTCGTTTCAGTCGCGCCGGTACCGGCTGAAGAGGAAACCTTCCTCCTCCAACAGGGACGCCAGCGCGAAACGCCGCGGGACCTCGATCGAGGGTCCGCCCGCGATCCGCTGCGCGTCCCCCGCGGTGAGCGTCGGGGAGACGGTCAGGCACAGCTCGTCGAGGACGCCGGCCGTGACGAACTGCCCGAGCAGTCGCGGACCGCCCTCGGTCAGCAGCCGGGTGTGACCGAGCCCGGCGAGCGCCCGGAGGGCACGGGCGGGGTCCACGCCGACGCCGTCACCGGCGACGACCACCCGCGCGCCGGCCTTCTCGGCGGCCGCGATCCGGTCGGGGGCCGCGGCGGCTCCGGTCAGGATCAGGGTCGGCACGAGCGGGGAGGTGAACAGCGGCAGGGAGAAGTCCAGCTCGAGGCTCGCGCTGACCACCGCGATCACCGGCACGGGGCCCTGTCCGGCCGCGCGCCGCGCGTCCGCGAAGTCCGCCCGCGCGCGTGCCGGACGGTACCCCTCCTGCCGTACGGTCTCGGCGCCGGCGACCACGACGTCCGCCAGTGCGCGCAGTGTGCCGAAGACACGCATGTCGGTCGCGCTGGAGATGGGCTGGGAGCGGCCGTCGTGCTGGGCGGCGCCGTCGAGGGTGGAGACCATGTTGGCCCGCAGCCACGTCCGGCGCCGCCCGTCCGGCTCGGGATAGGCGTAGGCGGCGGCCAGCTCGGCCAGACTCCACTCCCGATCGGTCCCGTCGTGACCCGAACCGGCTGTCTGATCGGTCACAGGGGTCAAGGAGGGCACGGGGGTCCCGGGTGCCACGGGGGCCACGGGGCTCACGGGGGTCACGGGGGGCACGGGGAACAGGCGTCGCATGCGGTGCAGTGTTCCACGCACCCGACACGCGACACCCGAACCGCGCGACCCCACGGCCCTGGCCCCGCGGCCCCCGGTCGCGCGGCCCGCGGGCCATCGCACCTCTCCCGCGCGCCGCGGCCCCGTCCCACGGCCCCGTCTCACCGCCCCCTCGCCCTCGCCGCTCTACCGCGCGCGCCTTGCCCTCGCGCCGCGCCCCGCCTCACCGCTCCCCTTGTCGCCCCTCTCCCTCGGCCGTCGCCCCCTCTCCCGCACGCCTCGCCCTCGCACCACGCCCCTCGCCCCGCCTCACCGCCCCCACTCC
>NZ_JAGMUO010000056.1 GCF_019049325.1 Streptomyces sp. AC512_CC834
CGGTCAGACAGAACAGCAGGAAGACAACCCAGCAGGGCGTCAGTCAGACCCCGAGCCATGACCGCCGGAACCTGAGTATCAGCATCAGTGTCAGACCCCTGCCCTACGGTGAAGAACATGGACGGTGTCGACGAACGGACCGGAGCGGGCGGGGAGCGGGTGTGCCTGGTTCCCTGGGCAGAGGGGGATCTGTGGCTGCTGCGCAGGACCAACAGCCCGGAGATGACCGCGCACCTCGGCGGCCCGGAGACCGAGGAGCAGCTCACGGCCCGGCACCGGCGGTACGTGGAGCCGGAGACGGGGCGGATGTACCGGGTGACGCTGGCGGACGGCGGCGAGACCGTCGGCTCCATCGGGTACTGGCAGCGGACCTGGCAGGACACCGAGGTCTGGGAGACCGGGTGGGCGGTGCTGCCGGAGTTCCAGCGACGAGGGCTCGCCGTACGGGCGGCCCGTGCCCTGAGGGAAGCGGCCCGCGCCGCCGGGCCCCACCGGTATCTGCACGCGTTCCCGAGCGTCGACCACGCCGCATCCAACGCGGTCTGCCGAGGGGCGGGGTTCACCCTGCTCGGACAGGCCGACTTCGAGTATCCGAAGGGCCACTGGATCAGGTCGAACGACTGGCGGGTCGACCTGGAGAGAGGAGACTGACGTCATGTGCCGCAGCATCAAGACACTGCGTCCGCCCGCGCTGGCCGAGGAGGCCACCGAGGACGAGATGAGGGCCGCCGCCCTTCAGTACGTGCGCAAGGTCTCCGGGTTCCGCGCGCCCGCCGCGCACAATCAGGAGGTCTTCGAACAGGCCGTCGAGGCCGTCGCCGAGGCCACGGCCGAGCTGCTGGCCGGCCTGGAGATACGGGGAGGCGCCGCCGCACGACGGGCCTCCTGACGCCGACCGGTGCCGCCGCGCCCCCGTCCTCGACCATTGCCGGGTGCCGGGTGCCGGGTGCCGGGTGCGGGCTGTCGTGCTGCCGTGGTGGAGGTGTCCGGCGGGTCGCTCGCCACGGAGTCGCCGCGCACGCCTATGGCGTATGTGCTGAGGCCTGGCCGCTCCCAGCGCACACGCCGGGTGGGGCGAGACCGTCGCGTGCGGCGCGGCTCTCGTCCTGGCAGGCTTCCGCGTGCCGTCGGCCCTCGGGGTGCAGCGGTGGCTTCACCCTGGCCGAGTGACCATGTCGCCCGTCGCCCAGTCGCCGAGTGGTGTCACCGCCGCCTCGCGGCTCTCCGCGCGCGCCCCAAGGCCTTCGCGGCTACGACGCCTCAGTCGTCCGGGGCTGGCGTCGCATCAGGTAGGCCGCGCCCGCCCCCGCGCCGAACAGCGCCACCAGCGACACCGCCGTCGCCAGCCAGGTCGCGCCCAGCCACTGACCGCCGAAGTAGCCGAGGGCGACGCTGTAGGCGGCCCAGGCCAGCCCGGCGAGGGCCGACCAGGGGAGGAACTCGCGGATCCGGCGATGGGCCGAGCCGGCGACGAGCGAGACGACCGAGCGGCCGGCCGGGGCGAAACGGGCCAGGACGACGAGGGCGCCGCCGCCGCGGGCGAGGGCACCGCCGAGACGTTCCTGCGCGGTGGTCAGCCGCCGGGAACGGGCGATCGCGCGGTCCAGTCGTTCCCCGCCACGCCAGGCGAGGCGGTACACCGCAAGGTCGCCGATGACGGACGCCGTCGCCGCGCAGAGCGTGAGGACCAGGATGTCGGGGACGTCCTGCGGCACCCGTCCGGCAGCCGCCGCTCCCGAACCCGCGGCCGCCGCCGTGGCCGCCGTGATCACCAGGACACCGCTCGGCAGCACCGGCAGAAAGATGTCGAGGAGCACCGAAACGGCCACCAGGGCATAGATCCACGGGCTGCTGACCAGCGACCCGATACTTCCCAGACTCTCGACCACCACAACTCCCCGTTACTCCCCCGTGGGCCAGACCATGCCGCGAGACGCGGGGACGGCAGGAGCGGCCGATGACAGCCATACAGCGTACGCCCGGGGTGTGACAGTTGGTTCACAGGGGGCTTGTGTGTTCGGGTACGGGGCGTTCACCCCAGTGGTGTCTTCACGCGTACTCGTGAAACACGTGCTCGCGAAGCACGACAGCGGTGCCCCCCGTCCGGGAGAGCACCGCCCACCGCGCAGGGCACCGCTATGACGGTCCGGTCAGGCGGCGACCGGCGTCTGCCGCTCCGGGGCGGTGCGCTCCTGCTCGGACGTACGCCGGGCGAAGAGCCGGTCCAGGCCGAAGGCGCCGGAACCGGTGAAGGCGAGCAGCAGGAAGGCCCAGCAGAACATGGCGGGGGCCTCGCCGCCGTTCTCCATCGGCCACAGGGCGCCCGGCTGGTGCACCTTGAAGTACGCGTACGCCATCGAGCCGGAGCAGATGATCGCGGCCGGGCGGGTGCCGAGGCCCAGCAGGACGAGGCCACCGCCGACGAGTTGGATCACGGCCGCGTACCAGCCCGGCCAGGTGCCGGCGTCGATCGTGCCACCGGTTCCCGAGGCGCCGCCGAGGACGCCGAAGAGCGAGGCGGCGCCGTGGCAGGCGAAGAGCAGGCTGACGACTATGCGGAACAAGCCGAATACGTAGGGCTGGGCGCTGTTGAGGCGTCCGGACATGTGGGGGTGCTCCTTCGGTCGGCCGGCCGGGGTGGGGCCGGTGGGGGACGGAACCGAGTGGGCCGCCCACGTTAGGTGAGCCTAATGAGTGCTTGCAAGTTCAACATTTGGCCATAGCCTGACGTGCAGGCACCTTCCTGCCGCAGTCGCCGTGCCAGGTGGGAGCGCTCCCATGCCTGCGGCGCGGGCCGCTGGTGTGTCTCAATTCATACCCGTCCTCGCTACCGGTCCATGCCGGTCCATGCCGCTCGATCCGGGCCCGCGCCATCCGGGCCCGTGCCGGGCGTACGGCCGCCTACGTCAGCTCGCGGTCCGTGACCGTCCGCAGTGCGGTCGTCCCGGAGCGGTCGGTCCGGGCCTGTTCCAGGCGCAGCCGCGCCGACCGTCCCCGCAGGGTCAGCGTCATGAGCTGGTTGCCGAACCAGGGGCCGCCGGTCCTGCGCCAGCTCACCGCCGACGGCGCACAGCGTCCGTGCCGGGCGATGCGCCGCCCGAGGGCACGCGCCGGAGCGCTCCAGCCGAAGCGGAAGCCGAGGCGGATCGAGAGCGGCACGGAGTTGTGGACGGGGGAGCAGGTCAGTTGCGCCACCCGCGCGTCGGGCGCACGCCCCGGCCAGGACGGCTCGGCCACGTAGGCGTGGTGGACGTCGCCCGACAGCACGCTCACCGTCGCGGGCGCCCCCGGCCCGGAACCGGCCTCGGCGATCAGGTCGGCGAGGGCGTCGAAGGACGACGGGAAGGCGGCCCAGTGCTCGAGGTCGGCCCCGCGCCGGATCCGCTCCCCGCGCCGAGCCCAGCGCGCCCCCCGTTCGCCGCCGCACATCGCGGCGTTCCACGTCTCCACGTCGTGCACCAGGTGGGGCAGCAGCCAGGGCAGGGAGGTGCCGATCAGCAGGTGGTCGTAGGAGTCCCGCTCCTCGTCGCGCCCGTCCAGGATCTGCTCGCGCAGCCAGGCGGCCTCGCCCGGGTCGAGCATCGTGCGGTGGTCCTCCTCCAGGACGCGGGCCGCGCGGGAGTCCACCATCAGAACTCGGGTGCGGCCGAAGTCGCGCCGGTAGCTCCAGCGGACGGAGGCCGGGTCGGCGTCGGCCTGCTTGGCGAAGGCACGCAGGGCGTCGGTGCCGTCGGAGGTCTCACGGAGGGCGGCGTAGAGCGGGTCGGCGGCCAGCTCGTCCGGGGAGAGGTTCCCGAGCTGCTGGTACACCCAGTAGGACATCAGCCCGCTCAGCAGTCGCTCCTGCCACCACTCCGTGGCCCGCATGTCGGCGAGCCAGGCCGCGGAGGTGTTCCAGTCGTCGATGACGTCGTGGTCGTCGAAGATCATGCAGCTTGGCACGGTGGACAGCAGCCAGCGCACCTCGGGGTCGAGCCAGGACTCGTAGTAGAGGCGGGTGTACTCCTCGTAGTCGGCGACCTGTTCGCCGGGAGGTTCGGCCAGGTCGCGGCGGCCGGCGAGCCATTGGCGCGTGGCGTCGGAGACCTCGTCGGCGTACACCTGGTCGCCGAGCAGCAGGAGTACGTCGGGTCGCTCGCCCCCGGGGTCGGCCGCCATGCGGGCGGAGAGGGTGTCCAGGGCGTCCGGGCCCACCTCGTCCTTGCCGCCGGCGGGCGGTGCGGCCCAGCGGCAGGAGCCGAAGGCGACGCGCATGCCGTCGGCGTCCGTGGGCGTGGCGATCACCGAGGGCGGGAAGGGCGAGTCGGGCGGCGGCCACACGCCCGCCCCGTCGAGGAGCACCTCGTACGCCGTCGCCGTACCGGGGGTCAGGCCGCTCACCGGGACCAGGGCGTAGTGGTGGCCCGCGATCTGGAAGGTGCGGGCCGTGCCCCGGGCGCCGTCGGCGCAGCGCACCTCGGCGGTGCAGGGGCGGTTCGTCTCCACCCAGACGGTCGCGCACGAGCCGTCGGTGTACCTCAACAGTGGGCCCAGGCGCAGTCCGGTCATGATGATCCCCTCCTCCGTCGCACCGTACGGTACGGAACGACGGAGGCCGGCGGGGTGGTTCCGCGCCGAACAGTTGATGGACGGGGCGTCAGCAGTTCGCGAGGTAGCCCTGCAGGGCCGACTTCTCCGCGGAGTCGACCGCGAGATCGTAGTAGTACTTCACCTGGACCCAGGCCCGGACGTACGTGCAGCGGTAGGCGCTGCGCGAGGGCATCCAGGTGGCCGGGTCCTGGTCGCTCTTGGACTGGTTGACGTTGTCGGTGACCGCGAGGAGCTGGGGGCGGGTCAGGTCGTTGGCGAAGGACTGGCGCCGCGAGGTGGTCCAGGAGTCGGCTCCGGAGTCCCAGGCCTCGGCGAGCGGGACGAGGTGGTCGATGTCGACGTCTCCGGAGGCGGGCCAGGTGGCGCCGTCGTAGGGGGAGTACCAGCTTCCGCTGGTGGCGGCGCAGGAGGAGTTGGTGACGACGTCCGTGCCGTCGCGCTTGAGGATCGTCTCGCGGGTGTTGCAGGAGCCGGACTGGGTGATCCAGTGCGGGAAGAGGTCGCGGTCGTAGCCGGTGCGGTCCTCGGTGGCCACCGTGAGGGAGGCGAGGTAGCCGCGGGCGGTGGCGGCGCTGACCGGGGTGGGGAGGGCGGCGGAGGCGGCCGGGCCGTTGAGGAGCCCGGCGGAGGCTATGAGCCCGGTGAACGCGGCGAGGAAACCGAGGCGTCGACGCGCGTAGAACTTCGGCATGCGAACTCCCTGTGGGTGTGGGGGTGTTGGGACGCGGGCAGGGGAATGCTCGCGACGCCGCATGGCGCACAGATGTGCGGTCGGTAAGAAGCTAGTGACGTGTGCATGGCACGTCTATACGCGTGACGGGACTTTCGGCCCTCGGAGCCGGTCGCCGGGTTCGCGTACTATGGACGGCGCAGAAGGGGAGTAGCTCTTCGCCGGGACCGTCGACATACTGCTCAGCTCGTCTGAGCCGGCACCCGGAGGCAGGCCTCGCACGCGAGGCCGGCCAGCGAGACCTTCGGCAAGCAGTGCACGCCCGTGCCGTACGGCAGGGGTGGATACGTGTGCTGCCGTGCCGAGGTGTCGCGCGACGCGACGCGGACGTGGTGAAGTCCGCGGGAAGCGGGAATCAGCACTCTCGGCGGGGCGGCCCCGACCGATTGAGGAACCTTGATCAGCCTGACCGTGACGGCGCTCGTCTTCGGTGTCGTCTTCCTCGCCGAACTGCCGGACAAGACCGCGCTCGCCGGCCTCGTCCTCGGCACCCGCTACCGCGCCTCGTACGTCTTCGCCGGCGTGGCCGCCGCATTCCTGCTGCACGTCGTGCTCGCCGTCGCGGCCGGCAGTGTGCTGACCCTGCTGCCCCAGCAGATCGTGCACGCGGTGACCGGTGTGCTGTTCCTGGGCGGCGCCGCCGTGCTGCTGATGAAGAAGGACGACGAGGACGAGGAGATCCGCAAGCCGGAGGACCAGTCCTTCTGGAAGGTCGCCGGGGCGGGCTTCATGCTCATCCTCGTGGCCGAGTTCGGCGACCTGACGCAGATCATGACGGCCAACCTCGCGGCCCGCTACGACGACCCGCTCTCCGTCGGCCTCGGCGCGGTGCTCGCGCTGTGGGCGGTGGCCGGGCTCGGCATTGTCGGTGGAAAGGCCCTGATGAAGCGGGTGCCGCTGCGCCTGATCACGAAGGTCGCGGCGCTGCTCATGCTGGGCCTGGGCGTGTGGAGCCTGTGGGAGGCGATCGCCGGCTGATCGTCGGCCGGTGGCCGGTGGCCGGTGGCGGGTTCGGTGGCGGGTCTGGTGACGGGCTCGGTCGCGGGTCCGGTGGCGCACCGGGTGGCGGGCCCGGTCGCGGGTGCGGTGCCGCGCCCGGTGGCTGGTGCGATGGCAGGTCCGGTGCCGCGCTCGGTGGCGGGCCGGGTGGCGGGCCCGGTCGCGGGCCCGGTCGCGGGTCCGGTTGGTGGGTGTGGGGTGGCGTCGGGGTTGAACGGTGGGTGAATGTCCGGGTGGCCCGGTGGCGCGATGCCCGGTTGGTTTTGTACCGTGGGTGAACAAAGTGGCTCCCGTCCGTTCTCCCTGACCGGCGGGCGGGGCCGCCTTGCTTCCTCCCCGCGCCTTGGAGTCTGCCGATGACGGCCACCGCCACCACCGTTCTGCCCGCCCGTGCCCTGCTGCTCGACATGGACGGCACCCTCGTCAACTCGGACGCCGCCGTCGAGCGCGTCTGGCGGCGCTGGGCCGACCGGCACGGGCTGGACGGCGACGAGGTCATGAAGGTCGTCCACGGGCGCCAGGGCTACGCCTCGATGGCGCTGCTGCTGCCGGACCGGCCCATGGAGCACAACCACGCCGACAACACGCGCATGCTCGCCGAGGAGACCGCCGACACCGAGGGCGTCGTCGCGATCCCCGGGGCGGCCGGCTTCCTGGCCTCACTGCGAGGCCTGCCGCACGCCCTGGTGACGTCGGCCGACGTGGCGCTGTCCACCGCGCGGATGGCCGCCGCCGGGCTCGCGCAGCCCGACGTCCGGGTCACCGCCGAGTCGGTCGGCGCCAGCAAGCCCGACCCCGAGGGCTTCCTCAAGGGCGCCGCCGAACTGGGCATCGCCCCCGCCGACTGCGTCGCCTTCGAGGACTCCGGCGCCGGCATCACCGCCGCGCGCGCCGCCGGGATGCGGGTCGTGGGGGTCGGACCGCGCGCCGGGTTTCACGGGCCGGACGTGGTCGTGGAGGACCTGACCCGGGTGCGGGTGGCGGCCGACGGGGACGGCGGGCTGCGCCTGCACATCGGCTGACGGCCGCCCTACGGGCTCCGGCGGCGTCCACCGCCCCCGCAGGTCCACCGCCCCTGCGGCCCTCGCGGCTGCGGCTCCGCGGCTACGGCTCCGGTGTCTCCGACTCGAGTCTGCGCCGGGTGTCCGGTCCGTAGACGCCGAGTTCGTCGGAGTAGATGCCCCAGCGCCACTGGTAATGACGGACCGATTCCTCGACCTGGCGGTCGTAGTCGCCGTCGATGTCGCCGTAGTAGAACTCCGCGTCCCTCAAGCGCTGCTGGAGTTCGACGACCTCCGAGCCCCGGTCGCCGCGGCGCAGCGTGGGGCCGCCGTCACGGTCGGGGTCGTCGTCCTCGGACTCCTGCGGGGCGTCGTCGGCGGGCGCGGTCGTGGTCTGCGTCGGCCCGGCCGACCGGGACGGTGTGGGCGATGCGCTCGACGCCGACGGGGACGGCGAGGCGGAGGCGCTCGCGCCCACGGACGCCGACGGGGACGGGGACACGGAGACGGAGGGAGACGCGGAAGGGGACGACGGGGCGGAGGATGTGCTGGCTTCGGCGCTCGGCGAGGCCGTGTCGGTCGACGGGGCCGGCACGCCGGCCCGGACCTCGTCCGGCATCGCGCCGTCCCGCGACGGGGTCTCGTACGAGAACAGCCCGCTCGCGAATCCCGCCGCGCCCACCACGACCACGACCGCTCCCACGGCGCTCAGCAGTACGCCCTTGCGTCGTCTGCGCGGCGGCCGTTCGCCGTCGTCGCCCGCACCGCGCACACCGTCCGGGCCCGTGGCCACGGACGGGAGGCGCGCGGTGGCGGAGGACTCGAACAGGCGCAGGTCGTGTGTGCTGGGCGAGCCGGTCGGGGCAGCGAGGGGCGTCGGCAGTACGCGGTCCGCTTCCGTGCCCTCGCCGGTCGCCGCTCCGGGCGCCGCTATGGCCGGATCGGCACCGGCAGCGGCAGCGGCAGTGGATCCAACACCGGCGTCGACAGCGCGCAGTGTCATGGTGGCCTCCGGGTCCGCGTCCGGGTCTGGGGCCGCGTCCGGCGTGGGCGTCCCAGCCTCCGCCCCCTGCCCGGCCCCAGCCGCAGCCGCAGCCGATGTCGCACCCGACGCATCTGCCGCCCTCGTCGGCTCCCCGGCCGCCCCGTCCAGCTCGACGTACGGTCGTATGCGCAGCGGATCGAAGTCCTCCGCCGCTGCCACCTGGGCCGTACGCGCGTCGCGCAGGGCTTCGGACGCCCGGGTTCCACAGGCGCAGGACGGTGTGTTGTCCACCGCCCTGGGTGTGCCGCACTCCGGGCACGAGGCCCCCGCAGGCTGCTCCTGCGACGGCTCCTTCTGCTGTTCCACGCCTTCGTCCCTCCCCTCGTCCCTCCCTTCGCGACTCCCCTCGCGAACTCCAGAGATTATGCAGATCTTCTCCACACTTCCGCGCACACGCCCCCGGAATGCGGACTTCCGCAGGACTGAAAGGGTCAAGTCCGGTCACACCGACCAGGATGGATGTGCCCGACCGCACCCGCGGCGTCGAGCTGGATGCTGCTGCGGGTCAGGAAGTACGGCAGGGTCGAGCCGGCCGTACTGGCGGAGCGCAGCCCCGTCCCGCTGGCCACCGTGATGGTGGCCGCCCGCGAGGTCGCCGAGCGGCTGGCGCCGGCCCGGGAGGAGTCGCTCGCCGAGCTGCTCGGCGACTGGTGGGGCCCGGACCGCCCCACCGACCTGGTGCACCTCGTGCGGGAGCTGACCGGCGAACTGTGCGGCTCGGAGCGGGGGCGCCCGCACGAGGCGCGCACCCCGGCGCGGACCGGCTGAGCCCCGTACCCCGTGCCCCGTGCCGGGAGGCCTGTGCCCCGTGCCCGTGCCCCCGCTCCGTCAGCCGTCGCGTCGCAGCCGCTTGACGAACCAGTGCTCGGCGTACGGACTCTCGTTGTACGCCTCGGTCTCGGTGTAGCCGAGGCGTGCGTACAGGGCACGGGCCTCGACGAGGTCGCCGCGCGTGTCGAGGACCATGCGCCCGGCCCCGAGCGCCCGTGCGGCGTCCTCGGCGGCCGTCACCAGCAGCGCGGCGCCGCCCCGGCCGCGCATTCCGCCGTACAGGAACACCCGGGTCAGTTCCGCGGTGGTGTCGTCCAGCAGCCGTACGCCGGAGGTGCCGGCCGGTTCACCGCCGTACCGCGCGACCAGCAGGCGCCCCCGGGGCGGTACGAGGTCGGCACCGGAGTGTGCGGCGATCTCCCGCTCCAGCTCGCCGGGGTCGGTGGGCCGGCCCTCGTGCAGCCGGTACCAGCGGTCGCTGACCTCCGTGTAGTACGCGCGCCACAGGGCGGCGGCGACGGGGGAGTCGTACGGTTCCGGGGCGACGGTCCAGGTCATGTCCGGCATTGTCGGGAGGGGACCGGTGGGGTGTGCAAGCGCATTTTCCCACCGATGCGCCCTCGGTGCACGCCGAGCGCCGTTTGAGCGCGGACTCCGGGGCAACCCGAAGGGCGAACCGGCCCGCTCGGAGAGCCGGCAGGGCCGAAAACCCGGAAGGTAGAGTCGGCGCGGAGCGCGGTACCGGTGTTGCCACCGACCCGTTTCTCCGCGCCGCTCACCGAACCCGGCGTGCGCCTCTCAACGCACCGGGCTC
>NZ_JAGMUO010000057.1 GCF_019049325.1 Streptomyces sp. AC512_CC834
CGAGTCAGAAACCGTTGATGTAGGCGAAGGACATGCGAAAGGTCCGGCGTAGAGGGTAAGACCCCCGTAGTCGAAACATCAGCGGCTCGTTTGAGAGACACCCAAGTAGCACGGGGCCCGAGAAATCCCGTGTGAATCTGGCGGGACCACCCGCTAAGCCTAAATATTCCCTGGTGACCGATAGCGGATAGTACCGTGAGGGAATGGTGAAAAGTACCGCGGGAGCGGAGTGAAATAGTACCTGAAACCGTGTGCCTACAAGCCGTGGGAGCGTCGGACGGAGAGCTTGCTCTTCGTCTCGTGACTGCGTGCCTTTTGAAGAATGAGCCTGCGAGTTTGCGGTGTGTTGCGAGGTTAACCCGGGTGGGGAAGCCGTAGCGAAAGCGAGTCCTAAGAGGGCGTTTGAGTAGCACGCTCAAGACCCGAAGCGGAGTGATCTAGCCATGGGCAGGTTGAAGCGGCTGTAAGAGGTCGTGGAGGACCGAACCCACCAGGGTTGAAAACCTGGGGGATGACCTGTGGTTAGGGGTGAAAGGCCAATCAAACTCCGTGATAGCTGGTTCTCCCCGAAATGCATTTAGGTGCAGCGTCGTGTGTTTCTTGCCGGAGGTAGAGCACTGGATAGGCGATGGGCCCTACCGGGTTACTGACCTTAGCCAAACTCCGAATGCCGGTAAGTGAGAGCGCGGCAGTGAGACTGTGGGGGATAAGCTCCATGGTCGAGAGGGAAACAGCCCAGAGCATCGACTAAGGCCCCTAAGCGTACGCTAAGTGGGAAAGGATGTGGAGTCGCACAGACAACCAGGAGGTTGGCTTAGAAGCAGCCATCCTTGAAAGAGTGCGTAATAGCTCACTGGTCTAGTGATTCCGCGCCGACAATGTAGCGGGGCTCAAGCGTACCGCCGAAGTCGTGTCAATCCAGCAGGAGCCCCAACGGGTGCTGGGTTGGGTAGGGGAGCGTCGTGTGCCGGGTGAAGCAGCCGCGGAAGCGAGTTGTGGACGGTTCACGAGTGAGAATGCAGGCATGAGTAGCGATACAAACGTGAGAAACGTTTGCGCCGATTGACTAAGGGTTCCTGGGTCAAGCTGATCTGCCCAGGGTAAGTCGGGACCTAAGGCGAGGCCGACAGGCGTAGTCGATGGATAACCGGTTGATATTCCGGTACCCGCTGTGAAGCGTCAAACATCGAACCAGGCGATGCTAAGTCCGTGAAGCCGTTCCGGACCCTTCGGGGAATGGAAAGTGGTGGAGCC
>NZ_JAGMUO010000058.1 GCF_019049325.1 Streptomyces sp. AC512_CC834
CACCGCCGGAGCTTTCGAACCTCGCAGATGCCCGCAAGAGTTCAGTATCCGGTATTAGACCCCGTTTCCAGGGCTTGTCCCAGAGTGCAGGGCAGATTACCCACGTGTTACTCACCCGTTCGCCACTAATCCCCACCGAAGTGGTTCATCGTTCGACTTGCATGTGTTAAGCACGCCGCCAGCGTTCGTCCTGAGCCAGGATCAAACTCTCCGTGAATGCTTTTCAACTTCACGGGAGCGGAACAGTCGGAGGAATAATCCGACCGTTCACAGCGTCCTCGCTGTTGTGTTACTTCAAAGGAACCTCAACCCGATCAGACAGACCGATCAGGTCGGGGTATCAACATATCTGGCGTTGACTTTTGGCACGCTGTTGAGTTCTCAAGGAACGGACGCTTCCTTTGTACTCACCCGAGAGACTCTCTCAGGCTTTCCTCCGGGCGCTTCCCTTCGGTCCTGCTATCCTGCTGTCTTGCGTTTCCGACTCTATCAGATCTTTCCGATCCGATTTCCTCGGTGCTTTCCAGGTTCCCGCTTTCGCGTTTCCCTTTCCGGCGGTTCCGACTGTATCAGATCTTTTCGGGCTCTGATTCCCCGTCAGAGGGGGTTTGTCTCCGCGGCCGTTGGGCCGTTTCGACGAGGTGAGACTCTAGCGGAGTCCCGGCTCCCGAGCTAATCGGGGGGCCGCGTTCTTTCGAACATGGATTCCTCATTCCGTGAATACACGCACCGACAGGACGACGACGCCGACAGCGCGACTGCTCGTCGAAGAGTGGTGAGTACTTGCGGAATCGCTGTCCGGGGACCGACCGGAGTCGACGCTCACGTCGGACAACTCGGAGAACACTACGAGCGCGGGAGGGGCGTGTCAAATCCCGGGACGGGCGGCCTCCGCGGGCGTACTGTGGGAGGCGTGATGACGCGTACGTGTACTCAGCTCTGGTGGGCCGCCTGACGGCGGCCGTACGCACGTATGCACTCAACGGCCGCCGCTTCGGCGGCCGTTTTCGTATCTCCCTCCAGGAGGAGCGGCCGGCCGGTGGCGGCGGCCCCGACCAGGAGGTGGAGAGATGACGCGGGTCTTCAGTGGGGTCAAGCCGACCGGGCATCTGACGCTGGGGAACTATCTGGGAGCCATGCGGCAGTGGGCCGCGCAGGACCAGCACCGGTCGGACGCGTTGTTCTGCGTCGTCGACCTGCACGCGTTGACCGTGGACCACGATCCGGCGCGTGTGCGCAGACTGAGCCGTCAGGCGGCGTCGCTGTTGCTGGCGGCGGGGCTGGATCCGGAGTCGTGCACGGTGTTCGTGCAGAGCCACGTGGACGAGCACGCCCGGCTGTCGTACGTACTGGAGTGCGTCGCGACGGACGGGGAGATGCGGCGGATGATCCAGTACAAGGAGAAGGCCGCGCGGGAGCGTGAGCGGGGCGGGAGTGTGCGGCTGTCGCTGCTGACGTATCCCGTGCTGATGGCGGCCGACATCCTGGCGTACGGGACGGACGAGGTGCCGGTCGGGGACGACCAGACCCAGCATGTGGAGCTGGCGCGGGATCTCGCGGTGCGGTTCAACCAGCGGTACGGGCACACGTTCGTGGTGCCTCGGGCCACCAGTCCGGCGGTGGCGGCTCGGGTGATGAATCTGCAGGAACCCGCGTCGAAGATGGGGAAGAGCGACGACGTCGGGCCCGGGATCGTCTATCTGCTGGACGAGCCGGACGTGGCGCGGAAGAAGGTCATGCGGGCCGTGACCGACAGTGGGTACGAGGTCGTGTACGACCGTGGGGAACGGCCGGGGCTCGCGAATCTGCTGGAGATCCTCGGCGCCTGCACGGGTGGGGATCCGGCGGAGCTGGCGGGTGCGTACGACTCGTACGGCGCGTTGAAGAAGGACACCGCGGAGGCGGTCGTCGAGGTGCTGCGGCCCGTGCGGGAGCGGCATCAGGAGCTGTGCGCGGATCCCGGGTATGTGGAGGGCGTGCTCCGGGAGGGGGCCGAGAAGGCTCGGGCGATGGCTCGGCCGGCCGTCGACGCCGCTTATCGGGCCATCGGGTTGCTGCCTCCGGTGAACGCGGACCGGTAGGCGCGGGGGCTGGTGGCGAGGCGCGATGCGAAGTGCTGGCGCATCGTGACCTCGCTGCCGAAGCCGGCCCGGCGGGCGACCTCGGGCATGGGCAGGTCGGTGCGTTCGAGGAGCTTCTGGGCCGCGGCGACGCGCTGGTCCAGGAGCCAGCGGAGCGGGGTGGTGCCGGTGGCCGCGGTGAAGTGGCGGGCGAAGGAGCGCGGGGACATGCCGGCGCGGTCGGCCAGGTCGGCGACGGTGAGGGGCTCGGCGAGGTGGCGCAGGGCGTGTTCGCGGACGGCGGCGAGGGCGTCGGCGTCGCGGTCGGCGTGGGGTGTGGGGTGCTCGATGAACTGGGCCTGGGTGCCGGTGCGGAAGGGCGCGGTGACCATCGAGCGGGCGATGGTGGCGGCGGCCTCGGCGCCGTGGGCCAGGCGGACCAGGTGGAGGCAGAGGTCGATGCCGGCCGCGGTGCCGGCGGCGGTCCAGATGTTGTCGTCCTCGATGAAGAGGGCGTCGGGGACGACTGTGACCCGGGGGTGGTGGGTCCGCAGGAGGTCGAGCAGCCGCCAGTGGGTGATGGCGCGGCGGCCGTCGAGCAGGCCGGCCTGGGCGAGGGTGAAGGCGCCGCCGCACAGGGCGGCGACGGTGGTGCCGCGGGCGTGGGCGCGCCGTAGGGCGTCGAGGACCGGGGCCGGTGCCGGGGTGAGGTGGTCGTCGAGGCCGGGGACCACGACGAGGTCGGCGTCCGTCAGCCAGTCGAGGGCGCGGTCGGGGTGGAGGGCGAGGCCGCCGCGCATGGGGACGGCGGTGGTGCCGTCGGTGGCGACGCGGCGCAGGTCGAAGGCGGGGGCGCCGCGGTCGGTGCGGTCGGTGCCCCAGACCTCGGTGATGACGGAGACGTCGAAGGCCCGGATACCGGGGAAGGCGACGAGGGCCACGCGGTAGGGGGCCACGCTGTAGGGGGCTGCCGGATGCGTTGCCATGGGTGGCAGTAAAACATCGATCGCTGGCTTATTGACCTCTGGGGACCGGGGTCGCCCGGCGGGACGATCGGGGCATGGACATCGCGGAGAACGCAGCCCTGGTGGTCGTGGACGTGCAGAAGGGTTTCGAGGAGGTCGGTTTCTGGGGGACGCGCAACAATCCGGCGGCGGACGACAACATCGCCGCGCTGATCGACGCGTGGCAGTCGGCCGGGCGGCCGGTCGTCTTCGTGCGGCACGACTCGGTGACGGCCGGGTCGCCGTTGCGGGCGGGCTACGAGGGGAACGGGTTCAAGGAGTACGTGGAGCGGCGGCGCGGGGAGGGGAGCGGGGGCGAGCTGCTGGTCACGAAGAGCGTGAACTCGGCGTTCCTCGGGGCGCCGGACCTGGGTGCCTGGCTGCGGGCGGCCGGGATCTCGCAGATCGTGCTGGCCGGGATCCAGACGAACATGTGCGTCGAGACGACGGCGCGGATGGGCGGGAACCTCGGGTACGAGGTGGTGGTCGCGTTCGACGCGACGTACACCTTCGGCCTGGAGGGGCCCTTCGGCTGGCGGCAGAGTGCGGACGAGCTGGCGCGGGCGTCGGCGGTGTCGCTGCACGGGGGTGGGTTCGCCGAGGTGGTGACGACGGAGGATGTGCTGCTGAGCGCGGCGAAGTGAGCCCTCCCCCGCGCGTCGGGCTCGCGTGGGGCTTGCGTGGGGATCGCGTCTGTCGTCTGTCGTCAGTCCTTGGTGCCGGAGGCCAGTTCGCGGCTGCGGTCGCGGGCGGCTTCCAGGGCCGCGATGAGGGCGGCGCGGACGCCGTGGTTCTCCAGTTCGCGGATGGCGTTGATGGTGGTGCCGGCGGGGGACGTGACGTTCTCGCGGAGCTTGACCGGGTGTTCGCCGCTGTCGCGGAGCATCTTCGCGGCGCCGATCGCGGACTGGACGATCAGGTCGTGGGCCTTGTCGCGGGGCAGGCCGAGGAGGATTCCGGCGTCGGTCATGGCCTCGACCAGGTAGAAGAAGTACGCCGGTCCCGAGCCGGAGAGGGCCGTGCAGGCGTCCTGCTGGGACTCGGGGACGCGGAGGGTCTTGCCGACGGCGCCGAAGATCTCCTCGGCGTGGGTGAGGTGGGCGGCGGTGGCGTGGGTGCCGGCGGAGATGACGGACATGGCCTCGTCGACGAGGGCCGGGGTGTTCGTCATGACGCGGACCACCGGGGTGCCGGCGGCGAGGCGCTCCTCGAAGAAGGAGGTCGG
>NZ_JAGMUO010000059.1 GCF_019049325.1 Streptomyces sp. AC512_CC834
CTCCCGCGCGCCGCGGCCCCTCTCCCTCCCCCCCGCACCTCTCGCGCCTCGCCCCGCGCCCTTCCCCCTCGCCCTCGCTCCTCGCCCCCCGGTCTGCCCCCACCCCATGCCCGACCGGCGTGGGAGGTGTCCGTGTGGCGGTGGGCTGTCGTCTGGCAGGGCCTACCATGGACCCCCGTGTCCTCTGCCTCCCCCGCCCCCGGTTCCACGCCCTCCGGCCGCTCCCCGATATCCGGGACGGCGCCGGCCGCGCTCTCGCTGTGCGCCCGCGAGCCCCGTGTCCCCGCGGACCGGCTGGTCGCCGAGATGGTGCCCCCGCCCCGGTTCGACTCGGTCCGCTTCAGCACGTACCTCCCGGACCCGAACCAGCCCAGCCAGCGCGAGGCCGTACAGGTCCTGGAGGACTTCGCGACCGGGCTGGGCGAGGCGCCCGGCACGGCCACCGGCAGGCGCGGCTTCTTCGGCCTCGGCCGGAGCCGGGCACCGAAGGCGCCCGCGGGTCCCCGCGGCGTCTACCTCGACGGCGGCTACGGCGTCGGCAAGACCCACCTGCTGGCCTCCCTGTGGCACGCCACCCCCGCCGAACCCTCCCGCAAGGCCTTCGGCACCTTCGTGGAGCTGACCAACCTCGTCGGCGCCCTGGGCTTCCAGCAGACCGTGCGGACCCTCTCCGGGCACCGTCTGCTGTGCATCGACGAGTTCGAACTGGACGACCCCGGCGACACCGTCCTCGTCTCCAGCCTGCTCGCCCGGCTCGTGGAGGCGGGTGTGGCGCTGGCCGCCACCTCCAACACGCTGCCCGGCAAGCTCGGCGAGGGCCGGTTCGCGGCGGCCGACTTCCTGCGTGAGATCCAGGGCCTGTCCGCGCACTTCCGCGCCCTGCGCATCGACGGCGAGGACTACCGCCACCGCGGCCTGCCCGAGGCCCCGGCGCCGTACTCCGACGAGCAGGTGACCCGCGCGGCGCGGGCCGCCGAGGGCGCGTCCCTGGACGACTTCCCCGCCCTCCTCGACCACCTCGCCCGCGTCCACCCCAGCCGCTACGGCGCGCTGACCGACGGCCTCACGGCGGTGTGCCTCACCGGGGTGCGTCCGGTGCCGGACCAGTCGACGGCGCTGCGGCTGGTGGTGCTCGCGGACCGGCTCTACGACCGTGAGGTGCCCGTCCTGGCCTCCGGGCAGCCCTTCGACCGGCTCTTCAGCGAGGAGATGCTGAAGGGCGGGTACCGCAAGAAGTACTTCCGGGCGATCTCCCGGCTCACCGCGCTGGCCCGGGACGCGGCACGGCTCGTCGACGCGCCCTGAGAGTCGACACGCCCTGAGAACGGCCCGTTCGCGCCAACCCACCCGCGATTTTCAGGCTCTCTTCAGCTCGTAACGCTACGTTAACCCAGCAAAGCTCTATGCAGGGTTAACGTGCTTCTTGACCGCGCATTGACCATGCGTTGAACGAGCATTGACCCAGCGATGCACCGTGCACCGACCACGCACCGGCACGCATCGAGAGCGTGAACTGCCGTGAACTGCCTGGAGGGGGGCGTATGTTCCGAGGTGCCACGGCCCTGACGCGGGTTCCGCTCCTCGCCGCCGTCCTGGTGGCCCTCCAGCTCTTCACTCCCGCCGCTTCGTTCGCATTCGCGCATACAAGCCGTGATGCCGTGGCCAACACCCAGGCCGCGATCACCCTCTCCGGCACGGCGTCGCACGAGGAGCGGGTCAACTGCCGCGACTCCGGCCGCTCCGGGAACCCGCACGGTCCCGCCCGCGTCCGGGACCGGCACCGCACCGCCGCCGCACCCCGGCCCGAGGCACCCGAGCGCCCGCTCCCGCGGCAGCGCGTCCCGGCCGTGTCCGAGTCCGTCGCGTCCGGCACGGCGGCAGGCCACCGGTCCAGACCCGCGACGGACCGTTCCCCGGCGGCACTTCAGGTCTTCCGCTGCTGAAGGCCGGCCCGCACCTCCCCCACCCATGTCCCGCCCGTCCGACGCGCCCCCAACCGCGCGCCAGGAGGAATCACCCCATCATGCAGCCCCTCATCGACAACGCCCGTACGTTCGGACAGCGCCCTGAGGAGTTCGCCGGGCTCGCCGAAGGCCAGTCGCCCGAAGTCCTGTTCATCACCTGCTCCGACTCCCGGGTCGTACCGGCCCTGATCACGGGCGCCCGGCCCGGCCAGCTCTTCGAGCTGCGCACCGCGGGCAACATCGTCCCGCCGTACGGCGGCGAGCGTCCCTCCGGCGAGGCGGCCACCATCGAGTACGCCGTCCAGGTCCTCGGCGTCACGGACATCGTGGTCTGCGGCCACTCGCACTGCGGCGCCGTCGGCGCCCTGGTGCGCGGCGACGACCTGACCGCCGTACCCGCCGTACGCGACTGGCTGGCGCACGCCGCGGACGAGCCGAAGCCGTGCGACGCGGCCGACCCCACCGTCGCCGAGGCCGTACAGCACCACGTACTGGCGCAACTGCTGCGCCTGCGCTCCTACCCCTGTGTCGAACAGCGGCTGGCGGACGGCCGGCTGCGGATGCACGGCTGGTACTACGAGGTCCACACCGGAATCGTGCGCGAACACCACGCGGACACCGACGCGTTCGAGACGCTGTGAGCGCCGGCATGAACGACATAGCCGATCAGAGCCGCAGGTTCCCGCACTGGCGGCAGGACTTCACCGCCTCGCTCGTCGTGTTCCTGGTCGCGCTCCCGCTGTGCGTGGGCATCGCCGTCGCCTCCGGTGTCCCGGCCGAACTCGGCCTGGTCACCGGCATCGTGGGCGGCCTGGTCACCGGATTCCTGCCGGGCAGCAGCCTCCAGGTCTCCGGCCCGGCCGCCGGCCTGACCGTGCTGGTCTTCGGCGCGGTCGACGAGTACGGGCTGCCCGCGCTCGGTGTGATGGTGCTGGCCGCCGGTCTGATCCAGCTCGTGCTGGGCGCCCTGAAGCTGGGGCGCTGGTTCCGGGCGATCTCCCTCTCGGTCGTCGAGGGCATGCTGGCCGGCATCGGTCTCGTGCTCATCGCGGGCCAGCTCTACTCGGCCGCCGGGCTTGAGGCGCCCGCCTCCGGCCTCGACAAGCTCACCGGGCTGCCCGGGGCCGCCGCCGACGCGCTGGGCAGCACCGAGGCGCTCACCTCGCTCGCCCTCGGCGCGGGCACCGTCGCGGTGATCGTGCTGTGGAAGCGGCTGCCGGGCGCGGTGCGGACCGTGCCGGGCGCGCTGGCCGCGGTCGGCCTGGCCACGGCGGTCACGGCGGTCTTCGGACTGTCGGTGGCGACCGTCGAGGTGAGCGGCCTGCTGGACGTGATCCAGCCGCCCGGCGCCGACGCCTTCGGCGAGCTGGCGAACGTGGGCATCTTCGGCACGATCGTCGCCTTCACCCTGATCGCCTCGGCGGAGAGCCTGTTCAGCGCCGCCGCGGTGGACCGGCTGCACAAGGGCCCGCGCACCGAGTACAACAAGGAGCTGATGGCACAGGGCGTGGGCAACACCGTGTGCGGTGTGCTCGGCGCGCTGCCGATGACCGCGGTCATCGTGCGCAGCTCCACCAACGTCGGCGCGGGCGCGCGGACCAAGGCGTCCCGGGTGCTGCACGGCGTGTGGCTGCTGCTGTTCGCCGCGCTGCTGCCGTCCGCGCTGGCGCTGATCCCGCTGCCCGCGCTGGCCGGCATCCTGGTCCACGCGGGCTGGAAGCTGATCCCGTTCCGCGGCATCGTGCCGCTGTGGCGCGAGCACCGGGGCGAGGCGCTGATCCTGGTGGTCACGGCCGTGTCGATCGTCGCGGTGAACATGTTCGAGGGCGTGCTGATCGGTCTGGCGCTGTCCGTGGCCAAGACCGCCTGGGAGGCCTCCCACCTCAGGCTGGAGATCGTCGACAAGGGCGCCGGTCCCGTCCAGGCCCACCTGTCGGGCAACGCGACCTTCCTCAGGCTGCCGAAGATCCTGGAGAGCCTGGAGGCGCTGCCGCAGGACCGCCCGGTCGAGCTGGACCTGTCCGGGCTGCACCACCTGGACCACGCCTGCCGCAGCGCGCTGGAGAACTGGGCCGAGCGGCACAGTGCCACCGGCACCGACCCGGTGAAGGTCACCGCGCCGGAGCGGGCGGCGGTGTAGCGCAGAGGTGTAACGGAGAGCCCGGCGCCCGGTCCGGGGCATGGCCTCGGACCGGGCGTCGGGCCTATCGTGGCAGGAAGGGTGAAGGCGAAAAAGGTCCTCCGAGTGAGGAGGTCGCCATGCTCCAGGAGCTCCTGGCCGCGGCTGCCGCCACCGGCGGCGCCGGAGTGGTCTACGTCGCCTCGGCGGCGCGGGTCGTCAAGCAGTACGAGCGGGGAGTGGTGTTCCGGCTCGGACGGCTCGCGGGTCAGACGCGGGGGCCCGGGTTCACGATGGTGGTGCCGTTCGTGGACCGGCTGCACAAGGTGAACATGCAGATCATCACGCTGCCCGTGCCCGCGCAGGAGGGCATCACCCGCGACAACGTCACCGTGCGGGTGGACGCGGTCGTCTACTTCAAGGTGGTCGACGCGGCCAACGCGCTGGTCCGGGTGGAGGACTACCGGTTCGCCGTCTCGCAGATGGCCCAGACCTCGCTGCGCTCGATCATCGGCAAGAGCGACCTGGACGATCTGCTGTCCGACCGCGAGAAACTGAACCAGGGCCTGGAGCTGATGATCGACAGCCCGGCGGTCGGCTGGGGCGTGCAGATCGACCGGGTGGAGATCAAGGACGTCTCCTTGCCCGACACCATGAAACGCTCGATGGCCCGCCAGGCCGAGGCCGACCGGGAGCGGCGGGCCAGGGTCATCAACGCCGACGCCGAACTCCAGGCGTCGAAGGTGCTCGCGGAGGCGGCCCGGGAGATGTCCGAGACACCCGCGGCGCTGCAACTGCGCCTGCTGCAGACGGTCGTCGCGGTGGCCGCCGAGAAGAACTCGACCCTGGTGCTGCCCTTCCCGGTGGAGCTGCTGCGGTTCCTGGAGAAGGCCCAGGAGCATCCGGTCGAGCGGTGACACGAGCTACACGCGTGGTTCCCGGGACTTCTGTCAGGTGATAGACACGGCGGGTCGCAGTCCTGTCCGCCAGCAGGAAGGTCACCCCCATGTCCATGTCCAGTCGCGCGGCGACCCGACGCCAGGTGCTCGCCCGTACCGGAGCCCTGGGCGCAGGCATCGCCTTCACCGGCGCCGTCTCCGAACTCTTCGCCGGCACCGCCGCCGCCCAGCCCCTGGGCCACACCGGCTACGGCCCCCTCGTCCCCGACCCCGACGGGCTGCTCGACCTGCCCAGGGGCTTCAGCTACCGGGTGCTGTCCCGCGAGGGCGACGAGCTGCGCTCCGGCGAGGGCAAGGTGCCGTCCAACCACGACGGCATGTCCGCCTTCCCGGCTCGTTCAAATCATTCGGGTCGTCCGGATCGTCCGGGTCATTCGGGTCGTTCCTCCGGCAGACACGCCCACACCCTCCTCGTCCGCAATCACGAGAACCGCGAGGACGGCCGCGTCCCGGTCCCGACGGTCGAGGGACTGACGTACGACCCGGAGGGCAAGGGCGGCTGTACGGCGCTGGAGCTGGACTCCCGCAACCACGTCCTGTCCGAGCGGGTCGGCATCGCCGGTACGGCCGTCAACTGCGCGGGCGGCCACACTCCCTGGAACACGTGGCTGACCTGCGAGGAGACCGAGGACAGGGCCGGTACCAACGGCTACACCAAGGACCACGGCTTCATCTTCGAGGTCGATCCGGTCGACCCGCACCGCACGGGCGCGGTGCCGCTGACCGCGATGGGCCGCTTCCAGCACGAGGCGATCGCCGTGGACCCGCGGCGCGGCGTCGTGTACGAGACGGAGGACGCGTTCGAGCGCCCCTTCGGCCTCTTCTACCGGTTCCTGCCGGAGAAGCCGCTGGGCGGCACGGGCTCCCTGCGGGCGGGCGGCAGGCTCCAGGCGATGCGCGTGCCCGGCGTGCCCGACCTGTCCTCGATCCAGGAGACGGGCGCCTGCTTCGACGGCATCGAGTGGGTGGACGTACCCGACCCGCTGGCCGCCGAGACGCCCATCCGCTTCCAGGACTTCGGCCGCGGCGGCATCACCCACGCGCAGAAGCTGGAGGGCTGCTACTGGGGCGGGCACAGCGTGTACTTCGTGTCGTCCTTCGCCCACAGCGACGAGGGCTCGGCCGCCGACCACTACGGCCAGATCTGGCGCTACGACCCCGAGCGGCGCCGCCTGACCCTGGTGATCGTCTTCGGTCCCGACACCGACGTGCAGCTCCCGGGCGAGTCCCCGGACAACATCTGCCTGGCCCCCAGCGGCGGCCTCATGGTCTGCGAGGACGGCAACGGCGCACAGCACGTCTTCGGCCTGACCCGGCGCGGCGAGGTGTACGCGATGGCCCGCGGCGCGCAGAACATCGGCACGGAGGAGGAACCCCAGTGGGGTGAGTTCGCCGGGGTCACCTTCTCCCCCGACGGCGACACGATGTACGTCAACTGCTACACGCCGGGCACGACCTTCGCGGTGACGGGGCCCTGGCGCAGGTAGCACGTCCGGCACCGGCGAGCGCCGGGCGTGGTGCGCCCCGCCCGGCCTGACCCGGGAGGGTGACCCCTCGGCACGTCGCACCGCACAGTCACACAAACAAGACATCACACTCATACGTTCGTACGATGATCACTCTCGTACGACGTGCAGCCGCCCTCTGTGTCCTGGGCGCCGCACTCGCCGCCTGCGGAACCACCGAGGCCAAGCAGCAGGCCCCCCGCCCGGCCCCCTCGGCGCCCGCCCCGTCCCCCTC
>NZ_JAGMUO010000060.1:0-4670 GCF_019049325.1 Streptomyces sp. AC512_CC834
GGCTATCGGGCGGCGGGGACGGGGGAGGGGGCGGCTGGGCTGTGGGGGGTGGTGGGATGCGCGGGCGGAGAGGCGGGGGTGGCTGAGGGAGGAGCGGCGGAAGGGAGGCCGGGTGCGGAAGGCCGGGGCGCCTCGGGGGTGGCCGGTCCCTGCCGCCGTGCTCCGGGTACGGGAACGCCGTCGGCCCGGTCCCGCGTGGTTCGCGGGACCGGGCCGACGGTCGGGTGAGCGGCGCGGATCAGCTCTCGTCGGACTCCGCGGGCTGCGCGGCGGCCGTGGCCGCCTTCCGGGTGCGGCGAGCCTTCGGCTTCGCCTCGGCCGCGTCGACGGGCTCGGCCGGCGCCTCGACGGCAGCCGCGGCCTTACGGGTCCGGCGCCGCGGCGCGGCCTCCGGCTCCTGCGAGGCCTGCGCCGGAATCCCGGCGGCGGCCTCGGTGGCCTCGGCCGGTTCGGCGGCCTTGCGTGTACGCCGCCGGGGTTTGGTGTCCGTGCCCTCGGCGGTGTCGGTTGCGGCTTCCGCCTTGGTGGTGGCCGTCTTGCGGGTGCGCCGGGGCTTGGCCTCGGCGGCTACCGGAACCTCTACGGCCGATTCGGTGGCCTCGGCCGGTTCGGCGGCCTTGCGCGTACGGCGCCGGGGCTTCGTCTCCGCGGCCTCGGCGGTGTTGGTTGCGGCCTCTGCCTTGGTGGTGGCCGTCTTGCGGGTGCGGCGGGGCTTGGCCTCGGACGCCTCCGGCTCCTGCGCCGTCTGCGCCGGGATGTCGGCGGCGGCCTCGGTGGCGTCGGCCGGTTCGGCGGCCTTGCGAGTGCGGCGGCGGGGTTTGGTGTCCGTGCCCTCGGCGGTGTCGGCTGCGGCTTCCGCCTTGGTGGTGGCGGCCGTCTTCCGGGTGCGCCGGGGCTTGGCCTCGGTGGCTTCCGGAGCCTCTACGGCCGTCTCGGTGGCGTCGGCCGGTTCGGCGGCCTTGCGCGTACGCCGCCGGGGCTTCGTCTCCGTCGGCTCGGACGCGGGCTCGGTCGCTCCCTCGGCCGTGTCGACCGCCACCTCGGCGGCCGTGGCCTTGCGGGTGCGCCGACGCGGCTTCTCGACGGGAGCCTCGACCGCCGGGGTCTCGACGACCGCCGGGGTCTCGACGACGGCCTGGGCGGTGTCCAGCACGGCGGCCGGCGCCTCCGCCGACTTGCGGGTGCGGCGGCGACGCGACTTCGCCGGGGCCTCGACGACCTCCGTGGCCTGCGCCACCTCGGTGACCTGGACCTCGGAAACCGCCAGCGCGGTGTCCTCGGCGGCCCGTGCCTCGGGAGCGTCGCTCGTGGCGGCCGTCTCCGGGCGGCGCGACGACTCGCCGTTGCGCGTACGACGCCGGCGGCGCAGGGTGCGGGGACCCTCGTCGGCGGCGCTGTCCGCACCGCCGGTCACGGCCTCGGCCGCGGGAGTCACGGAGGCCTCCGCGTCCACCGGAGCCCCGCCGCGCATCCGGCGCCGGCGACGCGGCGACGTACGGGACGAACGGTCGCGGTCGCGGTCGCGGTCGCGATCGCCGGAACGCGACTCGTCCCGGCCACCCCGTCCACCCCGGCCGCCGCGGTCATCGCGTGCGCGGCCACCGCGGCCGACCGGCTCGCCCAGGTCCTCCAGCTCCTCCGCCTCGAGCCCGGCGCGGGTGCGCGCCGAGCGTGGCAGAACGCCCTTGGTGCCCTCGGGGATGCCGAGGTCGCCGTACAGGTGCGGGGAGGTGGAGTACGTCTCCGGCGGGTCGCTGAAGCCCAGGTCAAGCGCCTTGTTGATCAACTGCCAGCGCGGGATGTCGTCCCAGTCGACCAGCGTGATCGCCGTACCCTTCGCGCCCGCGCGGCCGGTGCGGCCGATGCGGTGCAGGTACGTCTTCTCCTCTTCGGGAGACTGGTAGTTGATGACGTGCGTGACGCCCTCGACGTCGATGCCGCGGGCGGCGACGTCGGTGCAGACGAGCACGTCCACCTTGCCGTTGCGGAAGGCGCGCAGGGCCTGCTCGCGGGCGCCCTGGCCGAGGTCGCCGTGGACCGCGCCGGAGGCGAAGCCGCGCTGCTTGAGCTGGTCGGCCAGGTCGGCCGCCGTGCGCTTGGTGCGGCAGAACACCATGACCAGACCCCGGCCGTCGGCCTGCAGTATGCGCGCCACCATCTCGGGCTTGTCCATGTTGTGCGCGCGGTAGATGAACTGCTTCGTGTTGGCGACCGTGGCGCCCGCGTCGTCCGGCGAGGTGGCGCTGATGTGCGTGGGCTGCGACATGTAACGGCGGGCCAGTCCGATGACCGCGCCCGGCATGGTGGCCGAGAACAGCATGGTCTGGCGCTTGACCGGCAGCATTTTGATGATCTTCTCGACGTCGGGCAGGAAGCCCAGGTCGAGCATCTCGTCGGCCTCGTCGAGGACCAGGCTCTTGACGTGCTTGAGGCTCAGCTTCTTCTGGCCCGCCAGGTCCAGCAGCCGGCCCGGGGTGCCGACGATCACGTCGACGCCCTTCTTCAGGGCCTCCACCTGCGGTTCGTAGGCCCGGCCGCCGTAGATCGCGGTGACGCGCACGTTGCGGACCTTGCCTGCGGTCAGGAGGTCGTTGGTGACCTGCTGGCACAGCTCGCGCGTCGGGACGACGACGAGGGCCTGCGGGGCGTCGGTCAGGGCCTCGGGCGCCGCGCGGCCCGCCTCGACGTCGGCGGGGACGGTGACGCGCTCGAGGAGCGGAAGGCCGAAGCCCAGCGTCTTGCCGGTGCCGGTCTTGGCCTGGCCGATGACGTCCGTGCCCGTCAGGGCCACGGGGAGCGTCATCTCCTGGATGGGGAAGGGAGTGATGATGCCGACGGCCTCAAGGGCTTCGGCGGTCTCGGGGAGGATCCCGAGGGATCGGAACGTCGTAGTCAGGGTGCTGCCTCTTCTGTGTACGTGGTGCGAGGCGAGCGCGCGGGTCGTGCCGGACTGAGTCGGGGACGTCGGCTGCCTTACGGATGAGCCGTAGGACACGGGACCTCTGTCGACGCTCCAGCGCTCGTACCACTGAGGGTCCCCCTCCGGAATCCGTACGCAGTGTGGCGTACGGCAAGGAGGGCTGTCGGGTCGGAGCCGATCGGGCCACCGACCGGGCATCCTCATGCGTGCGGCCCGACGACGATGTCACGTACCCGTACGTCACATACTCGGCAGGCGCATTACCACCATACCCCGGATTCGCGCACACGCGATGGCCGATTTGCTCACGTAGTCGTCGTCACACTGACTGACCAGGGCCTTACCACTGCCGAAGAGCGGGTTATTGTGCGCTGCATGACGAGCTCTGACAAGCCTGGCACCGCCGCAGACGCCCCCGCGGAAACCAGCGGAAGCACGGGACCCACGGGAACCACGGAACCCACGGGAACCACCGGCTCCACCTCGGTCGCCGCCCGGGACTGGTCGTCGGCCGCAGCCGACCCGCAGTACCGCGCCGCGGTGGTGGACCTGCTCGGCGCGCTCGCGTACGGCGAGCTCGCGGCGTTCGAGCGGCTCGCGGAGGACGCCAAGCTGGCGCCCACGCTGGGGGACAAGGCGGAGCTGGCGAAGATGGCGTCGGCGGAGTTCCACCACTTCGAGCGGCTGCGCGACCGGCTGGCCGAGATCGGCGAGGAGCCGACGGGAGCCATGGAGCCCTTCGTGGCCGCCTACGACGGCTTCCACAAGCAGACCGACCCCTCCGACTGGCTCGAAGGGCTCGTCAAGGCCTACGTCGGCGACTCCATCGCCAGCGACTTCTACCGCGAGGTCGCCGCCCGCCTCGACAAGGACACCCGCGAGCTGGTGCTGGCCGTGCTCGACGACACCGGGCACGCCGGTTTCGCCGTGGAGAAGGTGCGCGCGGCGATCGACGCCGACCCGCGGGTGGGCGGGCGGCTCGCGCTGTGGGCGCGGCGGCTGATGGGGGAGGCGCTCTCGCAGTCCCAGCGGGTGGTGGCCGACCGGGACGCGCTGTCGACGATGCTCGTGGGCGGGGTCGCGGACGGGTTCGACCTGGCCGAGGTCGGCAGGATGTTCTCCCGGATCACCGAGGCGCACACCAAGCGGATGGCGGCGCTCGGGCTGGCTGCCTGATCTCCGTCGGTGCGGGTGCGGGTGCGGGTGCGAACCGGTGGGGCGGCTGTCGCTCAGGCGGTCGCCGAGCTGCGGCGGAGTCTTCCCGCGGGGCGCAGCAGCAGTGACAGCGAGGCCGCGGAGAGCGTCGCCGAGCCCAGGAGCACCAGCACGAGCCCCCCGGCGCCCAGCGCGGTGTGCGTGACGAAAGCCCCGAAGAGCGCCCCGGCGATCCCCGTCGGCAGGACCAGGAGGCGGGCGGGGAGGCGGTGGGACAGACGATGCGCGGCGGCCCAGGCCAGGGCGAGGCCGAGGATTGTGGCGGTGAGCGCTTCCAAGAGCATGTCGGGGTCCCTCCCACATGGCCGGCCTGCCCCAAACGGTCACAGCCGTCTTACCCCTGACCTGCGGAATGCAATCCTCCCCCTGTGGGTGAACTGTGCTCCACCCGTGAACAGCGGGACGGGTGGGGCCCTGCGGTGAATCACCGCAGGGCCCCACCCGTTCTTCGTCCGTCGTCCCGCGTCCGCCGCTACAGCGCGCCGAAGCCCACCTTGCGCGGGGCCGGCTCACCGATCTCGACGTAGGCGAGACG
>NZ_JAGMUO010000060.1:4680-179982 GCF_019049325.1 Streptomyces sp. AC512_CC834
TCTTCGTCCGTCGTCCCGCGTCCGCCGCTACAGCGCGCCGAAGCCCACCTTGCGCGGGGCCGGCTCACCGATCTCGACGTAGGCGAGACGGTCGGCCGGCACCAGGACCTTGCGGCCGTGTTCGTCCACCAGGCTCAGAAGCTGCGTCTTGCCGGCCAGTGCCTCGCCCACCACGCGCTCGACCTCCTCGGCGCTCTGACCGCTCTCCAGAACGATCTCGCGGGGCGCGTGCTGCACGCCGATCTTGACCTCCACGGCTATGTCCCTCCGACGGTCAGTAAGTGCGCGATCTTCCGCGCCGTACCCAGCACACATTAGCCCGGTGAGGGGACGTACACGCTCCGTCGGAGAACGCCAGGAGCGAACAGACGGCGGGAACAGACGGCGGGAACAGGCGGAGGGAACAGACGGAGGGAACAGGCTCAGTGCTGGTCGGTGCCGTGCAGCGGGAAGCCGGCGATGCCACGCCAGGCCAGCGACGTCAGCAACTGGACCGCCTGGTCGCGCGGCACGCTGCGGTCGCTGTGCAGCCAGGAACGGGCCACCACCTGGGCGAGGCCGCCCAGACCCGAGGCCAGCAGCATCGACTCGGCGCGCGAGAGACCGGTGTCCTCCGCGATGACCTCGCAGATCGCCTCGGCGCACTCGTTCGTCACCTTGTCCACGCGCTCGCGCACGGCGGGCTCGTTGGTCAGGTCCGACTCGAAGACCAGCCGGAAGGCGCCGCCGTCGTCCTCGACGTACGCGAAGTACGCGTCCATCGTCGCCCGGACGCGCTGCTTGTTGTCGGTCGTCGACGCGAGGGCGCTGCGTACGGACTGGATCAGTGCCTCGCAGTGCTGGTCCAGCAGGGCGAGATAGAGATCGAGCTTGCCCGGGAAGTGCTGGTAGAGCACCGGCTTGCTGACACCGGCGCGCTCGGCGATGTCGTCCATCGCGGCCGCGTGGTAGCCCTGGGCGACGAACACTTCCTGTGCGGCGCCCAGCAGTTGGTTGCGTCGGGCTCGGCGGGGAAGGCGTGTGCCCCGCGGGCGTACCGCCTCTGTCTGCTCGATGGCTGTCACGCCGCCTCCCATAGTCGTCCTCGTGCGGTGTGCGCCGCGTCGCCATCGTACTTTTCGGTAACCGTGGTGTGTGCGCTGCGAGCGCAGAATTTCACGGACCGGACGGTGGCGAAAGCCGCACAACAGGTTTCAAAAGGGTTCAGGCCGGGCAAAGATCGGCCTCCCTTCCGCCGGGTGCGGCCTCTGTGCCGCCTCGTGGCGCCGCGGTTCAGCGTTCAGCGGTAGTCGTCCTCGTCCTGGGAGACGACCCGGGCCTGTTCGGCCAGGTCGGCCTCGTTGGCGCGGTCCTGCTCGGCGTCGGTCAGCGGTTCGTCGCGCTCCTGTCCGGTGTCCGTCCGCTGCTCGTCCGTGTCGGCGTCGGGTGCCTCGACGTCACGCTCCTCCGGATCCGGTGTCTCGTCGTCGAAGGTCTCGGGGTCGGTCGGGTCGACAGTCATGCTGGGCTCCCTTCCTACGAACGTCCCTGGCGTGCAGGGGCCACACGCGGGTGCCCACCTCACGAGCCTAGGAGACACCTGGTCCGGACGCCATGCGCCGCTCACGCCCGGTCCTCGTACCGGCGTACTCGGGGTGCTCGGGCATCCGTACCCGGCCGACGCGCCGCCGCAGCCGTATCTGTGACGGCGAACACATGAGCCAGTGCGTGATCGTCTCGTAACATTGCCGCATGCCTTCGATCGATCCGCCGTCCGTGCCGCCCGCCAACGTGCTGCCGAAGGTCGCGGCCGTCAAGGTCGCGGACGGCGAGCGGCTCCGGTCGGTCCACCTCGCCGGCATCACCCTGACGGTGCGCTCGAGACACCCGGTCCGCGAGGGCCTGCCCCCCGCCCTCTACGTGCACGGCCTCGGCGGCTCCTCGCAGAACTGGTCCGCGCTGATGCCCCTGCTGGACGGCGTCGTCCAGAGCGAGGCCGTCGACCTGCCGGGCTTCGGCGACTCCCCGCCACCGGACGACGGCGACTACTCGATCACGGGCCACGCGCGCGCGGTCGTCCGTTATCTGGACGCGGCCGGGCGGGGTCCCGTGCACCTCTTCGCGAACTCGCTGGGCGGCGCCGTTGTCACCCGCGTCGCCGCGGTGCGGCCCGACCTGGTGCGGACGCTGACCCTCGTGTCGCCCGCGCTGCCGGAGATCCGCGTGCAGCGCAGCGCCGTGCCGACGGCGCTGCTGGCGCTGCCGGGGGTGGTGTCGCTCTTCACCCGGATCACCCGGGAGTGGACCGCGGAGCAGCGGGTCCGCGGTGTGACGGCGCTGTGCTACGGCGACCCGGGGCGGGTGTCGCCGGAAGGCTTCCGCAACGCCGTGGAGGAGATGGAGCGGCGGCTGCGGCTGCCGTACTTCTGGGACGCGATGGCGCGTTCCACCCGCGGACTCGTCAACGCGTACACGGTGGGCGGCCAGTACGGACTGTGGCGACAGGCCGAGCGGGTTCTCGCACCCACGCTCCTGGTCTACGGTGGACGGGACCAACTCGTCGGCTACCGCATGGCCCAGCGGGCTGCCCGCGCCTTCCGTGACTCCCGGCTGCTGACCCTGCCGGACGCGGGACACGTGGCGATGATGGAATATCCGGAGACCGTAGCCACGGCGTTCCGCGAACTCCTCGCGGACACCGGGGAGTCGGCGGTCGGCGAGCGGACCGACGGGATCGTCGACGACGAGCCCGCCAACCAGACCACAGGAGGCTGAGGCGCGACGTGGGACGCCACAGCCGCCGCGGACCCGCCCCCAAGGCCGACGCCGGGGACACCGCCGCAACACGCGAGAACCGGCCCGGGCGGCCGGACCGCGGCCGTACTGCCGGGCCCCCGCAGCAGGGACAGCAGGGGCAGCGGGTGCCGCAGGCGGGCGACATGCCCGGCGGGGCGCCTCGCGGCGCACCGACACCGGGCGAGGCCCGCGACAGCCGCCAGGGATACGCGCGTCCGGGCCCCGGTCCTGGCCCGGGCGGACCGGGCGGCCCGGGCGGCCCGGGCGCACGATTCCCGGACGGGACGCCGGCGCACGGATTCCCCGGCGTCGCGGACGGTACGCCCGGCACGCCGGCGCGGGGGTTTCCGCGGATGGCGGACGGTACGCCCGCGCAGGGTGTCCCGAGGTTTCCCGACGGCACCCCGGCGCACGGTGTGCCGCGGGTTCGGGGCGGTCATCCCGAGCAGCGTGAACCCGGCGGTGGCTGGGGCGAGGTGAGCGGGCGGGGCGGTGCCGGACACGATGCCGTGGCGGGCCCGCCCAACGGCGCTCCCGCACCCTTCGCGCCGTTCGGGCCGTCCGGGCCTTCTGCGCCGCCGGGACCTTCCGGGCCTTCCGGGCCCCTCGGGCCTCCCGGTCGGTCCGCGAGGCCCGGCGTGCCCTTCCCGAGGCAGCGGCAGGCGCCCCCGGGAGGGCCGCGCCAGGAGTACCTGGACGCCTTCGGTCACGACGACGACGTCTTCGCGGCCCGCCCCGCGCGTCGCGCCCCCGGTCCCGCCCAGCCCGCCGACCCGTATGCCTCCGTCACCGACTGGAGTGCCGGCGACGGGGGCGCGGTCGGGGGCGGCGGCACCCTCGCCGACGGCGACGCGGACCCCGACGACGCGCCGCCCACGGGTGAACCCGCGCCGGTCAAGGGTGCCAAGGGCCGTGCCTTCACCGGCATCGCCGCGGCCGCCGTCACCACCGTGCTGGCCGTCGTCGTGGCCGGTCAGGTCGCCGACGGGGCGGACGGGGACGACGTGCGCTCGCAGTCCGCCACCGATCAGGCGCGGGACGCCCACGACTCCGCGTCACGGGCGGAAGGACGGCCGACGCCGTCCGCGACCGGGGCCGCGGCGCCGCTGACGTACCAGCAGAAGATGGGCAAGACCTACCCGCTCAGCACCACGCTCAAGGGCTCCGGGAAGTTCGAGGCGATCCCGGGCATCGCCAAGGCGCCAGGGAAGGGACAGAAGTACACCTACCGCGTGGACGTGGAGCAGGGGCTCGACCTCGACGGAGAACTCTTCGCCGAGGCCGTGCAGAAGACGCTCAACGACGACCGGAGCTGGGCCCACAACGGCGCCCGCACCTTCGAGCGCATCGAGACCGGGCAGCCCGACTTCGTGATCACACTGGCCAGCCCCGGCACCACCGCCGAGTGGTGCGCCAAGTCCGGCCTGGACACCACCGAGGACCATGTGTCCTGCGACTCGGCCGCCACCGAACGCGTGATGATCAATGGCTACCGGTGGGCGCAGGGCGCCAAGCCGTACGGCGACGCGATCTACGCGTACCGGCAGATGCTGATCAACCACGAGGTCGGCCACCGCATCGGCTTCAACCACGTCACGTGCGACAAGGACGGCGAACTCGCGCCCGTCATGCAGCAGCAGACGAAGTTCGTGGACCACGACGGAATCGACTGCCGCCCCAACCCCTGGGCGTACCCGAACGGTTGACCGGCCAGGCCAGGCCGGGCCGGGCCAGGTCTGGCCCACGCGTCACTCGTGGTGACTTCTTGATCTCTTAGCGCGACCGAACGCGCCCCGCACGGGAAAGTTACGACCGTTCACCCCTTTTGGTGGTGCGATGGACAACCGTCCATCGCACCACCTCCTTGTCCGCATACGTTCGTCCCGCTGCGAGCCGCCGGGCCAACGGCGGCTCCCCAAACGGGAGATCGGGGGTGCGCGCGTGCGCATCGGACTGCTTACGGAGGGTGGCTATCCGTATGTGAGCGGTGAGGCCGGGCTCTGGTGCGACCGGCTCGTGCGCGGGTTGGAGCAGCACGAGTTCGACGTCTACGCGCTCAGTCGCAGTGAGCGCCAGGAGGCCGACGGATGGGTGCCGCTGCCGCCGCAGGTCGGCCGGGTACGCACCGCCTCGCTGTGGGAAGCCGTGGACGACGGGATCGTCCACGGCCGGCGCGCCCGCCGGCGCTTCGCCGAGTGTTACGGCGAGCTTGCCGCGGCCCTGTGGACCACCGTCCCCGGAGATCCCTCCGGAGATCCCTCCGGGGTCCCGGAGGGGGAGGCGACAGGGGAGCAGGCAGGAGAGTCGCCCCTTGAGGCGGACCGTTTCGCCAGTGCGCTGTACGGCCTCGCCGAACTCGCCCGAGACGAGGGCGGGCTGCCCGCCGCACTCCGTTCGGAGACCGCCGTACGCGCCCTGGAACGCGCCTGTCGCGCGCCCGGCGCCCACCGCTCCGCGCGCGAGGCGCGCGTCCCCGACCTGCTCACGGTCGCCGCGCGCCTCGAACGCGCCCTGCGCCCCCTGTCGCTGGACTGGTACGAGGACGACGACCTCGGCGCCGTGGACCTGTGCCACGCGGCCTCCGGCGGCACGGCCGCCCTGCCGGGCCTGCTCGCCCGGCACTTCTGCGACGTGCCCCTGCTGGTCACCGAGTACGGCGTGCGGCTGCGGACGCACTACCTCACGGAACCGGACTCCCCGCCCGCGATACGGTCCCTGCTCGCCGCCTTCCACGGCCGGCTGGCCGCCGAGACCTACCGGCGCGCGACCGTGATCACGCCCGGCAACACGCACGCCCGCCGCTGGCAGGAGCGCTGTGGGGCCGACCGGGCCAAGCTGCGCACGGTCCACCCGGGCATGGACGCGGCCCCCTTCGCGGAGGCGGGGGAGTCGCCTGAGTGCGCCGACCCGCAGACCCTCGTCTGGGTCGGCCGTGTCGAGCCGGCCAAGGACCTGGTCTCGCTGCTGCACGCCTTCGCGGAGATCCGCAGGGCGGAGCCCGGCGCACGGCTCAGGATCGTCGGCGCCCCCTGCGGCCCCGAGGGTGCGGCGTACCTCGCCCACTGCAAGGGCCTGGCCGCACAGTTGTTCCCCGACGAGGCCGACGGTCCGCACGCCGTCGGCCGCAACCCGGTGTCCTTCGAGGAGACCGGCGGACCCGAACTGCCGTCCCGCGCCGACGCGTACGCCTCGGGTGCCCTGGTGGTGCTCTCCAGCGTCGTCGAGGGATTCCCGGCGGGGCTCGTCGAGGCCATGTTCTGCGGCCGCGCGACGGTGTCCACGGACGTCGGCGCCGTGGTGGAGGCCATCGGCGGCACCGGACTCGTCGTGCCCCCGCGCAATCCGCGGGCGCTCGCCGAGGCGTGCGTCGCGCTGTTGCGCGACCCCGAGCGCCGTGAACGCCTGGGCGCCGCCGCACGCGCCCGCGCACTGGAGCTGTTCACCGTCGAGCAGAACATCACGGCATTTCACGGCATTTACCTGGAGATCCTCTCGCGCACACCGGTCCGCCGCGTCGCTCTCGACGACGCCGGCGAACCCCTGCCCTTCTCCGTACCCGCCGAGGCACACGTCCCGGGCCGCTGGAGCGACCCGGCGGCGCGGGTGGCGGCCAGGGGCGGTCCCGGCGCGGCCCGGAGCGGTCCCGGCTGGGCGACGGACGCCCCCGTCCGGGCCACGACCCCGGTTTCGGCGACCGAGGGAGCGGCCCGATGAGCGGCCTCGGCGAACTGGACCGGCCCGAGACACCCCGCAGCCCGGGCGCCTGGGACGAACGCTCACGCGAGTCCCTGACCGACGCGGCACTCGACGCGGCACTCGGCGCGCCACTCGACGTGGCACCCGACGCGGTACTCGACGCGGCCGAGTCCACCGGGCCACGTCCGCCACGTCCGGACGAGAACCGGCGCCCGGCCCGCGAGAGCAGGCAGGCGCCGCCCGCCGCGCGCCGCGCCGCCGCGGACCCCGTCAAGGGATTGCTGCACCGGCACCGCGAACTGTGCGAACGCGCGGTGGACCCGCTGGAGATCGCGGCGGGCCTCGAGGCGCACGGCGTCACCGACCGGACCGCCGCACGCTTCCGCCACCGGGACGTCTTCGCCCTCGCGGAAGAGATGTACGCCCGTGTCCCGCGCGACGGCGACACCCCTGCGCGCCCCGCCGACCCGCCGGCACCCCGGCCACGTACCGCCTGGATCGTCGTCGCCCTGCTGCCCGGCGTGCTGTGCGCCGCCACCGTGGCCGGACTGCGTCTCACCGACGGCCGGCCGCGGCTGATCGCGGCCGTCGTCGGGGTGCTCGCGGTGACCCTGGCCCTGGGCGCCACACTGCGCCGAGGACCGCTGAGCGCCGCGACGCGCACCACCAGTACCTGGACCTGCTGGCTCGTCGGCTACGCCCTCCTCGGCGACGGACTCCTGCGCACCGCCGTCGGCGGCGGCCCCGACGGGCTGCCCGACGGCACCGCCGACGGTCCGTGGCCCGTCACCGTCGCCCCCGTCCTGGCCCTCGCGCTGTCCTGCGCGCCCGCGGCGGTGTGCGCCCACCTCTTCGCCGTGCGCGCCCGCCGCAAACTGACGTCCAGCCGGGGCCTGGCCGACTTCTCCGCCTCCGTACGGCCTCTGCTGCTCGGCATGTTCGCCCTGTACATGGGTGCCCTCGGGGCCCTGCTCGCGCTGACCGGCGCCGTGCTCGGCGAGCCTGCCGCGCCTGCCCAGGCCCTCACTCTGGGCGCCCTGCTCATGCTCGCCCGGCTGCTGACCGTGCACGGTCACATCCACGCCACCACGCTCGTCCTCACCGCCACGGCCACCGCCGAGGCGGCAGCCCTGGCCACGCTCTTCGCCGGCCGCCTCCCCGGTTGCGGCTTCCTGGCCGCCCCCGTGGAGGCCCTGGTCGACGTCTGTGGCCCGGCCGGTGTCCCGACGGTCGCCTGCGGCCTCGGTGCTCTGACCCTCCTGGTCCACGCGTGCCGCCGCCTGACCAGGGCCTCGGCCCACGCGTCGCCGGAGCGTCCGCGGTGAGCGCGCGCACGGACAGCGCCTCACACGTCCTCATCACCCTCGCATCACCCTTTGAAGGAGCCCCCAGATGACCACCTCCCGACCCGACGCCTCGGCACCGGGAGCCGCCCGATGAGAGTCCTGCTGATCGGAGCCAACGGCTACATCGGCCGATTCGTCGCCGACCGCCTGCTCGCCGACCCCGCCGTCCAGCTCACCGCGCTCGGCCGCGGTGACGACGCCGACGTCCGCTTCGACCTCGCCACCGGGAGCCCCGGCGCCCTCACCCGCTTCCTCGACGCGGTCCATCCCGGTGTGGTCGTCAACTGCGCGGGCACCACCCGGGGCGGTGCCCGCGAACTCACCCGGCACAACACCGTCGCCGTCGCCACCGTCTGCGAGGCTCTGCGCCGCAGCGGCTGCGGCGCCCGTCTGGTGCAGGTCGGCTGCAGCGCGGAGTACGGTCCCAGCCAGCCCGGCTCCTCGACCGCGGAGGACGCCGTCCCCCGCCCCGGCGGCCCCTACGGCGTCAGCAAGCTCGCCGCGACCGAACTCGTCCTCGGCTCCGGCCTGGACGCCGTCGTCCTCCGCGTCTTCTCGCCCGCCGGCCCCGGCACGCCCGCCGGCTCCCCACTGGGCCGGCTCGCCGAGGCCATGCGCCGTGCGATGCAGTCCGGCGACGGTGAACTGCGGCTCGGTGGCCTCGGCGCCCAGCGCGACTTCATCGACGTCCGCGACGTCGCCCGCGCCGTGCACGCCGCCTCGCTCTCCGCCGCACAGGGCGTCATCAACATCGGCTCCGGCCGAGCCGTCCGCCTGCGCGACGCCGCCGCCACCCTGGCCCGGGTCGCCGGCTACGGCGGCGCCCTGCACGAACTCGACGGACCGCCCGGCGCACTGCGGCCGACCATCGGCCACCCCCGCACCGAATCCGTCGGCCACCGCGTCGACGGCCTCGGTCACCACCGCGCCGACGGCCTCGGCCACCACCGCCCGGAACCCCTCGGACACCGCGGCGAACGCACCGACGGCGAGCAGGCCGCCCCGGCCGCGCACCCCTCCTACCCGGACGGCTGCGGCAACTGGCAGCAGGCCGATGTGCGCACCGCACGCGACCGGCTCGGCTGGCGGCCGAGGATCGCCCTCGAGGAGTCCCTCGCCGACATCTGGATGGAGGCGGCATGCCGTATCTGACCAGTACCAGAGCGGGCACCGCGAGCACCGGCGTCCGCACCGGCCTCGGTGTCCCGGGGCTGGCCCACCCCCTCGTCGCCCCCGACGAGTGGGCCGGCCTCACCCGCCCCGGCACCCCGCTGCACTGGGTCGTCCTCAACATCGCCGACGGTCCCGGCGCCCATCCCGACCCGCGCTGCCTGGAGGCCGCCGGCCGTCTGCGCAACGCGGGCGTCCGCGTCCTCGGCCATCTCGACGCCGCGTACGGAGCCCGCGGCCTCGGGCAGCAGATCTCCGACGCACACCGGTATCTCGACTGGTACCAGGCCGACGGCTTCCTCCTCGACCGCTGCCCGTCCGAACGGGCCGCCCTCCCCGAGGTCCGCCGCACGGTCACCGCCCTGCGGACGATCCGTGACGATGCCCACATCGTCCTCGGCCACGGCACCCACCCCCACCCCGGCTACGCCGAGAACGCCGACCAACTCGTCACCTTCTCCGGCACCTGGGCCGACTACCGCTGGTCCCAGGCGGCCGAGTGGAGTGCGGACCATCCGCCCGAGCGCTTCTGCCACTTCGTCCACGGCGTCCCCCGCGGGCACCTGGAAGAGGCGCTGCGCATCGCCCGTTGGCAGGGAGCCGCGACGATCTACTTCACCGACCGCACGGACCACGGCCGGGCCGACCCCTGGGAGACGATGCCCGGCTACTGGGACGAAATCGTCTCGCGAGTCGGGACAGGTGTCTCGGAATGAAAAAGGCCGTGGCAGTGTTACCGGGAGAACAACCGTAATTACTGACCGACCAACGGAGTCCCCGTGTCGCTGCCACCCCTGGTCGAGCCGGCCGCCGAGCTCACCGTAGACGAGGTCCGCAGGTACTCCCGCCACCTGATCATCCCCGATGTGGGGATGGACGGGCAGAAGCGGCTGAAGAACGCCAAGGTGCTCGCCGTGGGAGCGGGCGGCCTCGGTTCGCCGACCCTGATGTACCTGGCGGCAGCCGGTGTCGGCACGCTCGGCATCATCGAGTTCGACGAGGTCGACGAGTCCAACCTGCAGCGTCAGGTCATCCACAGCCAGGCCGACATCGGCCGCCCCAAGGCCGAGTCCGCCCGCGACACCATCCAGGGCATCAACCCGTACGTGGACGTGATCCTTCACCAGGAGCGGCTCGAGGCCGACAACGTGATGGACATCTTCAGCCAGTACGACCTGATCGTCGACGGCACGGACAACTTCGCGACCCGTTACCTGGTCAACGACGCCTGCGTGCTGCTGAACAAGCCCTACGTCTGGGGTTCGATCTACCGCTTCGACGGCCAGGCATCCGTCTTCTGGTCCGAGCACGGTCCCTGCTACCGCTGCCTCTACCCGGAGCCCCCGCCCCCCGGCATGGTCCCCTCCTGCGCCGAGGGCGGTGTGCTGGGCGTGCTGTGCGCGTCCATCGGTTCCATCCAGACCAACGAGGCCATCAAGCTTCTCCAGGGCATCGGCGAGCCGCTGGTCGGCCGCCTGATGATCTACGACGCCCTGGAGATGACGTACCGCCAGGTCAAGGTCCGCAAGGACCCCGACTGCGCGGTCTGCGGCGAGAACCCGACCGTCACCGAGCTCATCGACTACGAGGCCTTCTGCGGCGTCGTGTCCGAGGAGGCCCAGGCGGCGGCCGCCGACTCCACGATCACTCCCAAGCAGCTCAAGGAGTGGCTCGACGACGGCGAGAACATCGAACTCATCGACGTGCGCGAGCCGAACGAGTTCGAGATCGTCGCCATCCCGGGCGCCAGGCTGATCCCCAAGAACGAGTTCCTCATGGGCTCCGCCCTGGAGAGCCTCCCGCAGGACAAGAAGATCGTCTTGAACTGCAAGACGGGTGTCCGCAGTGCGGAAGTCCTGGCGGTCCTCAAGTCCGCCGGCTTCTCGGACGCCGTCCACGTCGGCGGCGGCGTGATCGGTTGGGTCAACCAGATCGAGCCGGCCAAGCCCGTCTACTGACCGGACCCCGGACCGGTTTCCCCGGCGGCGGGGGTTTCGCGCACCGCAGGTGCCCGAAGCCCCCGCCGCCGTCATGAGCAGACCTTGCCGTCCTTCGGCACCGTCCCCTTCAGCAGGTAGGCGTCCACCGCGGAGTCGACACAGTCGCTCCCGCTCCCGTACGCGCCGTGTCCCTCGCCCTTCCAGGTCAGCACCACACCGACGTCCTTGCCCAGCTCGTCCGCCATCCTGCGGGCACCCTCGTAGGGCGTGGCCGGGTCGCCCGTGTTGCCGACCACCAGGATCGGAGCCGCGCCGGGCGCGCTCACCTCCGGGGTCTCGTACTGCCCGGCCACCGGCCAGTCGTGGCACCATCCGGCCGTGTCCCAGCCGAGGAAGGCGCCGAAGACGGGCGAGACCTTCTCGAACTTCGGCAGCAGCTTCCTCGTCTCCTCCAGGGTCGGCCGCTGCTTGTCGTCGAGGCACGATATGACCCGTTGCGAGTGGGTCGTCGTGCCGTAGTGCCCCGAGGCGTCGCGCTCGTTGTAGCCGTCGGCGAGGGCCAGCAGCTCCGATCCGTCGCCCTCCTCGGCCGCCGCCAGCGCACTGGTCAGGGCCGGCCAGCCGCTCTCGCTGTACAGCGGCAGCACGATCCCGGTGAGGGCGAGCGTCTGTGTCAGCTTCCGCTCCGGCGACGACGTCGGCAGCGGTTTCGAGTCCAGCCGGTCCAGCAGGTCGGTGATCTTCCGTGAACCCTGCTCGGGCTCCTGCCCGGTCGACTTCAGGTAGTCGTCCAGTGCCCGCTGGAAACCCCTGGCCTGGTTCTCGGCGTGGCCCATGGTGTCGGCGGCCGGGTCCACGACGGCGTCGAGGATCACGCGCCCCACGTGCTTGGGGAACAGGTGGGCGTAGACGCCGCCGAGTTCGGTGCCGTAGGAGATGCCGAAGTAGTGCAGCTTCGCGTCGCCCAGGACGTGCCGCATCAGGTCCATGTCGCGTGCGGTGTCCGTGGTCGAGACATGCTCCATGAGCTTGCCGGCGGCCTTCTCACAGCCCTTGCCGAAGTCGGCGGCGTCCTTCAGGTATGCCTGCTCCTCGGCCGGGGTGTCCGGCGTGGAGTCCACCGACTCGGCGTCCTCGATCGCCTCGTCGTCGCGGCAGCGGACGCCTTCGCTGGCGGCGACGCCGCGCGGGTCCCAGCTCACCAGGTCGTACCGCTCGTGCAGCGAGGAGACGGTGTCGGCGTAGGACGGCATCATGGAGACGCCGGAGCCGCCGGGGCCACCGAAGTTGAACAGCAGGGAGCCGATGCGCTCGTCCCCGGTCGCCCCGGCCCGGATCAGCGCGAGATCTATCGTCTCGCCGTCCGGATCGGACCAGTTCAGCGGCGCCTTGAGCGTGGCGCACCGCCAGTCGCCGTCCGGCGCGGGGGCATCGGCGGTGCCCTTGCAGCGGCCCCAGTCCAGCGTCTGCGACGCCAGCGACTTGGGCACCCCCGACGGTGCCGCGGCCGACGGCCTTGCGCTGCTCCTGCCCCCGTCGTCCTTGTCGCCGCCGGACGAGCCGCTGCTGCAGCCCGCCGTCAGCAGTGCGGCGGCGGCCGTCAGAGCCGTCCACCGGACGAGACGCACCATGTCCTGCGCCATGTCCTCTCCCCCCTGGCAAGCCGTCCGCGCCGTGCGGCGGATGGCGGTCATGCCATGGTAGGCGGATCCATCAGCGCCCGCTGACCCCTGTGGATAACTCTCTGACCTGCCAATTTGTTCAATCTGCGGCGCTGTCGACGATCAGGAGCAGACGGTCCCGGCCGCCGGTTCCCTGCCGTCCAGCAGGTAGCCGTGCACCGCGTCCTGCACACACTTGTTCTTGCTGTCGTAGGCACCGTGCCCCTGGCCCTTGTAGGTCAGTTCCACGCCGACGCCCTTGCCCAGCGCGTCCGCCATCCTCCCGGCGCCCTCGTAGGGCGTCGCGGGGTCGCCGGTGTTGCCGATCACCAGGATCGGCGGCGCACCGGGCGCGCTGACGTCCGGATGGTCGGCGGCGCCGGCGACCGGCCAGTCGGTGCAGCTCAGCATGGACCAGGCGAGGTAGTCCCCGAACAGCGGGGAGGCCTCCCGGAACTCGGGCAGCTTGCGTTCCACGTAAGCGGGGTCGTACCGCGGCTTGTCGTCGGCGCAGTTGATGGCGACGTTGGCCGCGGTGATGTTGCTGTACTCGCCGTCCTCGTTGCGCCCGTTCAACGCGTCCGACAGCACCATGAGGACCCGCCCGTCGCCGTCGTACGCCTGCTCGAGGCCTTCGGTGAGGTACTCCCAGAAGTCCTTCGAGTACAGGGACTGCGCGATGCCGCCGGTCGCGGCGGTCTCGGTGAGTTCGCGGGGGAAGACGCCGGGGATCGGTTTGCGGTCGAGGTCTTTCAACAGCCGTGCGATGCGTGCTTTGACATCCTCGGCCGTGTCCCCGATGGGGCAGTCCTCGACCTTCGACACACAGTCCTCGGCGAAGTTGTCGAGCGCCAGTTGGAAGCCCTCGGCCTGGCCGAGGGAACCCTGTTCCGCGGTCTGCGTCGGGTCGACGACCGCGTCGAAGACGGCACGGCCCACGTGCTCGGGGAACAGGTGGGCGTAGACGCCGCCGAGTTCGGTGCCGTAGGAGATGCCGAAGTAGTGCAGCTTCGCGTCGCCCAGGACCTGGCGCATCAGGTCCATGTCGCGGGCCGCGTCGGTGGTGCGCACGTGCGGCAGGATCTTCTTCGAGTGCTTCTCGCAGGCCGCGTTGAACTTCTCCGTGTTGTCCAGCAGCTCGGTGCGCTCGGCCTGGTCGTCGGGGGTGGCGTCCTGCTGGAAGTAGGTGTCGAGCTGTTTGTCGTCCAGGCACTCCACGGGGGCGCTGCGGCCGACGCCGCGCGGGTCGAAGCTGACCAGGTCGTAGCGGGTGCGCAGCTTCGCGTAGTCCTGACCGAACGCGGGCAGTGTCGTGACGCCCGATCCGCCCGGCCCGCCGAAGTTGAAGACGAGCGAGCCGATTCGCCGGTCCGCCGCGCCGCTGGCCTCGGCCCGGATCAGCGCGAGGTCGATCGTGTCGCCCTTGGGGTCGTCCCAGTCGAGCGGCACCTTCATCGTGGCGCACTGCCACTCGTCGCCGTCGGGCAACGGGGAGGGGGCGCCGCCGCCGCCCTCGGCCTCGGACGCTGCCGGGCAGTCCTTCCAGCCGAGCTTCTGGTCCCTCAGGTCCTCGTCGTCGTCCTCCTGCGATCCCCCGCCGCAGCCCGCCAGCAGGACGGACAGCGTGACGGCGGTGGCGGTCAGGGCGGCGGCGTGCAGCCGGGAGGGATTCGGCATGCCTCCATCGTGCGGTCGCGCCGGACGGTGCGCCCGGGGCGGAGGCCGTACGAGGTACGGTGCGCCGTCGCGCGCGCGGCGGACGTGGCTCCTCACGGGACCGTGTACGGGCGAACCGGGTGCTGAGACGTGGGCGGGGCCCGCTACAGCGCCTCTTTCCGCGTCAGGTGGTTGAAGACCAGCCACCCCGGCAGCACCGGCAGCCACAGTGTGAGCAGTCGGTAGAGCAGTACCGCGGGCGCGGCGACCTCCTTGGGGAGGCCGACGGCGATCAGACCGACCGTCAGCGTCGCCTCCACCGCGCCCACACCGCCCGGCGTCGGCGCGGCGGACCCCAGGGCGTTGCCCGCGAGGAAGACGACCGCGACGCTCGCCAGACTGATCGACGTCGACTCGTCACCGAAGGCGCGGATCGAGGCGTCCAGGCACATCACGAAACAGGCCGTGAGCAGGAGCATGCCGCCGATGCCGGTGACCAGCTTCTGCGGCCGTTGCAGCACGTCCAGCATGCGGGGCACGACCCCGGCGAAGAGCGACCGCACGCGCGTGACGAGGAATTTGCGCAGGAACGGCACCGACGTCACCACCAGCACCAGTACCGCCACGGTCAGCAGACCCGCGATGACCGTCCGGGACGGCGACAGCGACGGCGTCTTCTCGGTGCCGGTCAGATAGCCGAAGGACAGCAGCATCAGGATGTGGCAGCCGAGCCCGAACAACTGGGACGCGCCGACACTCGCCACCGCGAGCCCCGGGCGCACGCCCGCGCGTTGCAGGAAGCGGGTGTTCAGGGCGACGCCGCCGACCGCCGCGGGCGCGACGATCTTCACGAAGGACCCGGCGACCTGCGCGGCCACGGTGCGCAGGAACGGCACCCTCTCGGGTACGAAGCCCAGCAGGGACATCGCCGCCGCGATGTAGCTCGCCGCCGAGAACAGCACGGCCGCGGCCACCCAGCCCCACTCGGCGTTCGAGATCAGCGGCCCGAGCTCGATGTGGGTGAGCTGCGTCAGCAGGAAGTAGGCGCCGATCGCGCCGGCGATGAAGCTGATCAGGGTGCGCGGCCGCACCCGCTCCAGGCGGGCCGGCTCGACAGGGGCTTGTGGCCTGATGCGCAGCACCGCGTGGCGGATCTGGGTGAGCAGATCCTCCTCGCGCACCTCCTCCAGGGCCTCGTCGACGGCCCTCTTCTCGGCCCGCTGCTCGGCACGTACGGCTTTTTTGTCTGGCTTGTCGCCCTTGGTGGGCTTGTCGGTCTGATCGGGTGCGGGGCTCGCGTCGTCGCTGTCGGCCGCCTCCGCGCGAGCCGCCTTGGCCTGCCGGGACGACTCCAGGACCGCCTCGCGCTCGCGCTGGGCCCGTTCCCGGGCCAGTTTGCGCAGGGTCGCGCGCGTGGAGCGGCTGAGCGCGATGGGCTGCAGCATGGGCAGGCAGTCCGCCACGGTGTCGGGGCCGAGGACGCCCACCGCCGACGCGACCGCGCGCTCGGCGCCGACCCGCAGGCCGAGCGTCACGAGGAGCTGGGAGATGTCCATGCGCAGCAGCAGGTCGCCGGCGGCGATCTCGCCGATGCGCAGGTCGGTGAGGATCACTGTGCCGGAACGATCCACCAGGATCGCGTCGCCCACCAGCCTGCGGTGCGCGATACGCCGCGACTGCAGGGCCCGCACCTGCTCCCAGGTGTCACGCAGCAGGTCGTCGGTGATCTCCTCGTCCGCCAACGAGTCCAGGGAGCGCCCGCCGGTGTGCTCGTAGACGAGCATCACGGCGTCGGGACCCAGCTCGGACGTCGCGATCAGCTTGGGGGCGTTGGCGCCGGCCCCGATCGCGGCGTAGGCGAGCAGCGCCTCCTGCTCGAGGGCCTGCCGCAGCGAGGGAAGGCTGCTGCGGGTGGCGAAGCCGCGCAGCGTCAGATTGCGCCACGCGCGGTAGAAGAAGCCCTGCGCCTGCTGCTCGCGGTCCACCACCGTCACGTCGAGCGGCCGGCCGTCCTCCAGTGTGACGAAGTAGCGGCGGCCGCGGTCACCGGTCTCCGCGTTGTCCGGCGGCGCTTCCTGCCGGGCGGCGGTCACCGGGCGGAACCCGACGTGCCGCAGGCCCGCCATCAGCGTCCGTCCCGTGGGGCGGACGTTGGGGGAGCCGACCGCGTACAGCGTGCCGTAGGCCACGGTCCAGCCGATGAGGACGGTCAGGATGATCGAGAACGGCGTCGTGTAGCCGGTGACGAGCATCGAGAAGGCGTCGAGGAGCAGCACGATCCACAGCACCGCGCGCCAGCGGGGTCTGCGGGACATGCCGACGGCCGTCATGTACGCGATGACCGGCGCCAGGTAGCCGTGCACCGGGTCGGTCAGCGCGTGGATGTCACCCGGCGACGGCTGGGTGAGTGCCTCCTGGATGGAGCCGGGAGCGGCCTTGGCGACCCACAGGTCGGTGGCGAGGGTCACCCCGTGGGCGAGGACCGCCGCCAGTACGCCGTCGGCGATCCGCAGCCCGTCCCGTTTGATCAGCCGCTCGATCGCGAAGGCGACCGGCACCAGGAGGATCGCGATGCTGGAGGCCAGTCCCGCGATCTTGATGAGCAGGTCGGGCGCCTGTCCGGTGCCTTTGTTGATGTCCTGTTCGAGGCCCGAGGTGGTGCCGTGCGCGAAGGCGGCGACGGCGAGGAGTACGGCGACGGCGAGCACGCCCACCAGGAGGCGCATCAGGTCGGACGGGCGGTGCACGCGCGCGGGGAGCAGCGGTTCGTCGCCCTCAACCTCGTCGATGTGCGCCACGTCGTCGGGGTCGGCGGCCGTCGCTCCCGACGGCGTGGCCGGGGTCGTCCGCTCGCCGGCCTCCCCCTCGCCTGCCTTCCCGTCACCTGCCTCCGCGGTGTCCGGGCGCGACGAAGCGTCAGAGGTGCCCTCGGCGTCCTCGGGGTGCACACCCTGCTGCTTCATCGCCTCTTCTTGCTCTCGTATCACTGGTCACCGCCCGCACGATGGTGGCATGCCGCGTCGGTCTCGGCAGGCATCAGGGTGCCCGTGCGGGCCGCACAGTCTGCCCGAAGCGCCGCTTCCGGGCGAGGGACGCGCACCGTCGGCATCGCGTCGCGTTGTCGGTGCGGTGCGGCAGGATGGGGCGGATGAGCGAGCAGAGCCTTCCGGACGGCGTCCGCCCGGAGAACGCGGACGCGCTGCCCGAGTACGCCGAGCGTGTCCTCGATGTGACCGAACTGATCCCACGGGGCCGCGTCATGACGTACGGGGACGTCGCCGAGTATCTGGAGGAGGGGGGACCCCGGCAGGTCGGCCGGGTGATGTCCCTCTACGGAGGAGGTGTTCCGTGGTGGCGTGTCGTCCGCGCGGACGGGGTCCTGCTCGCGGGGCAGGAACTGGAGGCGCTCGACCGCTACCGGGAGGAAGGCACACCGCTGAAGGAGGCGAGCAGAGCCGCCGAGGGGCACGTGCCGCGCCTCGACCTGAAGCGGGCGCGGTGGGACGGCGGCGGACGCGCACAGGGTCACACCTGACAGCTTCCGCCATGCGGCCGACCGATGTGTGGCCTGTGATCCGTACGAGGTAAACGGGACACTTCGGGCACGTCCGTGGCATGACGTACGTTCGTGGGGCGGGGGACGTCCGTGCCGCGAGTGACCCGAGGGAAGAAGAGGAAGCGCCACTTCCGCCTCATTCGTCGGCGTAGCGTCGGCCGCACGTGCCCCGCTCATCCCGCGGTCACCGCCCCGCCCGCGGCGCGGACGGCCCACCAGCACACCCACCAGGACCGGCGAACCACGTGAGCTCCTCTTCCTCCACAGGACACCCGTCGCACCCCCCGGTGCGACGGGGGAGCCGTGGCGCTTACCGACTGGTGCGTACCCCGCCGGCACGCATGAATCCCCCTCGTCTGGACGCCACACAGCGCGCCGTGGTTGACCACCCGGCCGGACCGCTGCTCGTCCTCGCGGGGCCGGGCACCGGCAAGACCACCACGCTGGTCGAGTCGGTGGCGGACCGGATCGCCAAGGGCGGCGATCCCGAGCGCGTCCTGGTGCTGACCTTCAGTCGCAAGGCGGCCGTCGAGCTGCGCGACCGGATGGCGCTGCGCATGGGTGCCGCGCGTGCCCCCCGGGCGACGACCTTTCACTCCTTCGGTTACGCCCTGGTCCGCGCCCACCAGGACAGCGAGCTCTTCGTGGAGCCCCTGCGGCTGCTGTCCGGCCCGGAGCAGGACGTGACGGTGCGCGAGCTGCTCGCCGGGCAGGTGGACCTGGAGCGGCTCGGGCTGGCCCATGTGCGCTGGCCCGACGAGCTGCGAGCCTGCCTGACCACCCGCGGCTTCGCCGACGAGGTCCGCGCGGTGCTCGCCCGCAGCCGCGAACTGGGTCTCGGCCCGGAGGCCCTGGGGGCCTTCGCCCGGCGCATCGGCCGCCCCGACTGGCGCGCCGCCGCCGTCTTCCTCGCCGAGTACCTCGACGTGCTCGACCTCCAGGGCGTGCTCGACTACGCGGAACTGGTCCACCGCGCGGTGCTCCTCGCCCGCCGCCCCGAGGTCGCCGCGCGCCTGAGCGCCCAGTACGACGCGGTGTACGTCGACGAGTACCAGGACACCGACCCGGCCCAGGTACGGCTGCTGCACGCCCTGGCGGGCGGGGGACGCACCCTCGTCGCCTTCGGCGACCCCGATCAGTCGATCTACGCCTTCCGGGGCGCGGACGTCAACGGCATCCTCGACTTCCCGGACGCCTTCCCGCGCGCGGACGGCCGTCCGGCGCCGGTCGAGGTGCTGCGGACCTCACGCCGGTCCGGGGCCGGCCTGCTCGCCGCCACCCGGCTGCTGACCCAGCGCATGCCGCTGACCCGCCTTCCCGCCGACAAGGTCCGCGCCCACCGCGATCTCGCCCCGGTGCGGGACGGCGGGCGCGTCGAGGTGTACACGTACCCGACCTCCGGCACCGAGCTGGACAACATCGCCGACATCCTGCGCCGGGCGCACCTCGAGGACGGCGTCCCCTGGGGCGACATGGCCGTCCTGGTGCGGGCCGGCTCGCGCACCATCCCCACGCTCCGCCGTGCCCTCACCGCGGCCGGCGTCCCCCTGGACATCGACGGCGACGACCTCCCCCTTCGCCACGAACCGGCGGTGGCACCGCTGCTGACGGCACTGCGAGCCGTGGCGCAGGCCGAGGCGGGGGAGGCCCGGGGCGCGGCCGACGGCGGTGACGCGACCCGAGCCGATGCCGACGCCGATCCAGCCGCGAAGACCACACCCGAGCCGACGTCGAACGCCGAGCCGGAGCCCGATGCCGAGCCGGGGCCTGGGGTTGGGCTGGAGCTTGGGGTCGACACGGGGCCCGGGGCCGGGACGGGGCTTGGGATCGACTCGGGGCCTGGGGGCGGGCTGGGGCCTGGGGCCGGGCTGGGGCCTGGCGCCGACACGGAGCCCGATGCCGGGCTGGGGCCCGATGCCGAGCCCGGGCCTGGGGTCGACTCGGAGCCTGGCGTCGAGCCGGGGCCCGATGCCGAGCCAGAGCCTGGCGCCGACACGGAGCCCGATGCCGAGCCGGTGCCTAGGGCCGAGCCGGGGTCTAGGGCCGGGCTGGGGCCTGGCGCCGAGCCGGGGCCTGGGGGTGCCTCGGAGCCTGGCGTCGACACGGAGCCCGACGCCGAGCCAGAGTTCGACGCCGAGCTGGAGCCTGGGGCCGACACGGAGCCCGGCGGCGACACCGAGGTGGAGTCCGCGACGGGTGAACGTGCAGGCCGCGTGGACGGGTCGTGCTGGCTGTCCACCGAGACCGCCCTGGCCCTGCTCACCTCGCCCCTCGCCGGCATGGACGCCGCAGACCTGCGCCGCCTCGGCCGCGCCCTGCGCGACGAGCAGCGTGCCGCCGGCAATCCGCTGCCGCCGCCGTCGGACGAACTGCTCGCGCGGGCCCTCGCCGAGCCGGAGCGGCTCGCCGTGCACGACCCCGCGTACGCGCGCGGCGCCCAGCGCCTCGGCGCACTGCTCCGCAGGGCCCGTGAGCGCCTGGCGGGAGGCGGCAGCGCCGAGGAGGCGCTGTGGGACCTGTGGGACGGCACCCCGTGGCCCACCCGCCTCGAACGCTCCGCCCGGCGCGGCGGCGCGGCCGGCCGCAACGCCGACCGCGACCTGGACGCCGTGTGCGCGCTGTTCGCGACGGCCGCCCGCGCGGAGGAGCGCACCGGCGGCCGGGGCGCCCTGAACTTCCTGGAGGAGGTCGACGCCGAGGACATCGCCGCCGACACCCTCACGCGGCGTGCCGTACGCCCCGACGCCGCTCGCCTGATGACCGCGCACCGCTCCAAGGGGCTGGAATGGCGGCTGGTCGTCGTCGCGGGCGTTCAGGAGGGCCTGTGGCCCGACCTGCGCCGCCGCGGCTCCCTGCTGGAGGCCGACCGGATCGGCCGCGACGGACTCGCCGAACCCCTCACCCCCGGCGCTCTGCTCGCCGAAGAACGCCGCTTGTTCTACGTGGCCGCCACACGCGCGCGTGAACGGCTCGTCGTGACCGCGGTGAAGGCACCGTCCGACGACGGGGACCAGCCCTCCCGGTTCCTGACCGAACTCGGCGTCGTACCCGCCGACGTCACGGGCCGTCCGCGCCGCCCTCTCGCCGTCGCCGCGCTCGTCGCGGAACTGCGCGCCACCACCGTCGATCCCCGCGTCTCCGAACCCCTCAGGGAGGCCGCCGCCCGCCGCCTGGCCCGCCTCGCCGGCCTGGCCGACGAGGACGGCCGCCCCTTGGTGCCGTCCGCCCATCCCTACCGCTGGTGGGGCATGTGGGACCCGACCGAGAGCAAGGTGCCGCTGCGCGACCGCGACCAGCCCGTCACGCTCTCGGGCAGCGCCCTGGACCAGCTCGCCAACACCTGCGCCCTGCAGTGGTTCCTGGGCCGTGAGGTGAAGGCCGACGCGCCCGCGACCGCTGCCCAGGGCTTCGGCAACGTGGTGCACGTACTCGCCGACGAGGTGGCCTCCGGACACACCCCCGCCGACCTCGCCGTGCTCATGGAGCGCCTGGACTCCGTGTGGAACGCGCTCGCCTTCGACGCGCCGTGGAAGTCGGCGCAGGAGAAGGCCAACGCGCGCGTGGCGCTCGAACGCTTCCTGAAGTGGCACGTCATGGACCGTGCCGGGCGCACCCCGGTGGCGAGCGAGCACGACTTCGACGTGACCCTGGAGGCGGGCGACTACGAGGTGCGCGTCCGCGGCCAGTTGGACCGCGTGGAGGCCGACGGCGACGGCCGCGCCTACGTCGTCGACTTCAAGACCGGCAAACAGGCGCCCACGTCCGCGGAGGTGGCCCGCCACCCCCAACTCGCCGTCTACCAGCTCGCCGTCCGCGAGGGCGCCGTCGACGGGGCCTTCGACGGCATACGCCCCGAACCGGGCGGAGCCGAACTCGTCCAGTTGCGCCAGGGCGCGCCCAAGCGGGACGGCGGCGAGACCCTGCCCAAGGTGCAGGTTCAGGAGTCGCAGGAGGGCGAGGCGGGCGAGTGGGTCGCAGACCTGCTGGCCACGGCCGCGGGCAAGGTCCTCGACGAACGGTTCACCCCGACCGCGGGCCAGCACTGCACCCACTGCGCCTTCCGGGCGTCGTGCAGCGCGCGGCCCGAGGGACGGCACGTCGTCGAGTGAGCGGGGTGTGACAAGTCGCACCACGTCGGTCGACCTGCGCTTCTCTCGCCCCCGAGGGAGATCCGGCACCCACTGTCAGTGCCCGCCGCTAGCCTCTCTGACGTGCCCGCCCACATCACCGATCCCGAGCAGCTCAAGGAGCTCCTCGGCATCTCCTTCACCCCCGAGCAGACGGCATGCATCGTCGCGCCGCCCGCCCCGCAGGTGATCGTGGCCGGAGCCGGGTCGGGCAAGACGACGGTGATGGCGGCACGCGTGGTGTGGCTGGTCGGCACCGGCCAGGTCGCCCCGGAACAGGTCCTCGGTCTCACCTTCACCAACAAGGCCGCCGGTGAACTCGCCGAACGCGTCCGCAAGGCGCTCGTCAGGGCGGGCGTCACCGACCCCGACGTGATCGACCCGGACCACCCGCCGGGCGAGCCGGCGATCTCGACGTACCACGCCTTCGCGGGCCGCCTGCTGACCGACCACGGTCTGCGCCTCGGGCTGGAGCCGACCTCCCGGCTGCTCGCCGACGCCACCCGCTACCAGCTCGCCGCGCGAGTCCTGCGCGAGGCCCCCGGCCCCTACCCGGCACTCACCCGATCCTTCGCCGACCTGGTCAGCGACCTCCTCGCCCTCGACGCCGAACTCGCCGAACACCTCGTACGCCCCGAGGAACTGCGCGCCTGGGACGCCGGCCTCCTGGACTCCCTGCACGGCGTCAGGCTCAGCAACGCCGAGTTGCGCAAGGTCCCCGAGGCAGCCGCCGCGCGCCGCGAGCTGGCCGACCTGGTCATCCGCTACCGGGCCGCCAAGCGCCAACGGGACCTGCTCGACTTCGGCGACCAGATCGCCCTGTCCGCACAGCTCGCCGGGCTGCCGGAGGTGGGCCGCGTCCTGCGCGACGAGTTCCGGGTCGTCCTGCTCGACGAGTACCAGGACACCTCGGTGGCCCAGCGCATCCTCCTGGCGGGCCTGTTCGGCGGCGGCACCGGCCACCCCGTGACCGCCGTGGGCGACCCCTGCCAGGCGATCTACGGCTGGCGCGGCGCCTCCGTCGCCAACCTCGACGACTTCCCCGAGCACTTCTCACACGCGGACGGCCGCCCCGCCGCCCGTCAGGCGCTCAGCGAGAACCGCCGCAGCGGCGGCCGCCTCCTCGACCTCGCCAACGGCCTCGCCGAGCCCCTGCGCGCCATGCACGCGGGCGTGGAGGCCCTGCGCCCCGCCCCGGGCGCCGAGCGCGACGGCATGGTGCGCTGCGCCCTGCTGTCCACCCACGCCGAGGAGATCGACTGGATCGCCGACTCGGTCGCCCACCTCGTACGCACCGGCAAGGCGCCCGGTGAGATCGCCGTCCTGTGCCGCACGGCGACCGACTTCGCGCAGATCCAGGGCGCGCTGGTGGCCCGCGACGTCCCCGTCGAGGTGGTGGGCCTGTCCGGGCTGCTGCACCTGCCCGAGGTGGCCGACCTGGTCGCCGTCTGCGAAGTCCTCCAGGACCCGGGCGCCAACGCCTCCCTGGTCCGTCTGCTGTCCGGGCCCCGCTGGCGCATCGGCCCACGCGACCTCGCCCTCCTGGGCCGCCGCGCCCGGCTGCTGGTGAGCCACGCGCGCGTGGAGGGCGACGACGACCCCGACCGGAGACTCGCCGAGGCCGTCGAGGGAGTCGACCCGTCCGAGGTGATATCGCTCGCGGACGCCCTCGACACCTTCCTGGAGACGCCGCTGGACGGCACCGGTGACGACGACGGGCTGCCCTTCTCACCGGACGCGCGCGTGCGGTTCGCGCGGCTGGCCACCGAACTGCGCGACCTGCGCCGAGCCCTGTCCGACCCGCTCATGGACGTCCTGCACCGGATTCTGGCCGTCACCGGACTGGAGGTCGAGCTGTCGGCGTCCCCGCACGCCCTGGCGGCCCGCCGCCGCGAGACCCTGTCCAACTTCCTGGACGTCGCCGCGTCCTTCGCGGCGAGCGAGGGCGAGGCCACCCTCCTCGCCTTCCTCGGCTTCCTGCGCACCGCCGCCCAGTACGAGAAGGGCCTGGACAACGCCCTGCCCGGCGGCGAGAACACCGTCAAGGTGCTCACCGCCCACAGGTCCAAGGGCCTGGAGTGGGACGTCGTCGCCGTACCCGGCCTGGTCACCGGCACCTTCCCCAGCGGCCAGGGCCGCGAGAAGTGGACCGCCCAGGGCAAGGTGCTGCCGCACGGCCTGCGCGGCGACGCCGACACCCTGCCCGTCGTCGAGTCCTGGGACTCCCGGGGCCTGAGGGCCTTCCACGAGGCCATGAAGGACCACCAGCACACCGAGGAGCTGCGCCTCGGCTACGTCACCTTCACCCGCCCCCGCTCCCTGCTCCTCGGTTCCGGCCACTGGTGGGGCCCCAGCCAGAAGAAGCCCCGCGGACCGTCCGACTTCCTCACGGCCCTGTACGAGCACTGCGCAGCCGGACACGGCGAGATCGAGGCCTGGGCGGACGAACCCGCCGAGGACGAGGAGAACCCGGCCCTGCACCGGGCGACCGCCGCCGAGGTCTGGCCCCTGCCCCTGGACGACTCGGCACTCGCCCGCCGTCGGGCCGCCGCCGAGACAGTCCTCGCCCACCTGGACGGCCTCGCCTCCCACGAGGAAGCCCACCCCGCCGGCGCCCCGCACGACCCCGACACCTACGACGACCCGGACTGGCCGCCGCCCCCCGAGGACGACGACATGCTCCAGGAGGAAGCGGACCCCGACCGGACCGATGACCCCGCCGCCTGGGACTCCTGGACCGCGGACCGCCCCACCGCCCCGGCGGATCCCACCGGTCCACCGGCCGCCGCTCCACCGGATGCCGCCGCTCCGCGGAATCGCCCCACCGTCCCTCACCAGGCCCGTGCCCGCCTCACGCCGGAGGAGGCCCGTACCGTCGCCTCCTGGGACCGCGACCTCGACGCGCTCACCGGCGAACTCCTGCGCGCCCGCGAGAGCGTCACCAAGGTCCCTCTCCCGGCGTCGCTGACCGCCTCCCAACTGCTGAGCCTGGCCGCCGACCCGGACGGTTTCGCACAGGAGCTGGCCCGTCCCATGCCCCGCCCGCCCCAGCCCGCCGCCCGCCGAGGCACCCGATTCCACGCCTGGGTCGAGGCCCGCTTCGAACCCCTGACGCTGCCCCTGCTGGAACCGGAGGAGCTGCCCGGCAGCGACGCCGAGATCGCCGACGAACACGATCTGGAGTTCCTGAAGGACGCCTTCGAACGCACCGAATACGCCCGCCGCACCCCCTTCCGCGTCGAGGCGCCCTTCCAGCTCTCGCTCGCCGGGCGGGTCGTACGCGGACGGATCGACGCCGTCTACAAGGCGGGCGACGGCAGGACGGCGACGTACGAGATCGTCGACTGGAAGACGAACCGCGCCGCCACCGCGGACCCGCTCCAGCTCGCGCTCTACCGCCTCGCCTGGGCCGAGCAGCAGCACGTACCGCTGGAATCGGTGACGGCCGCGTTCCTGTACGTACGCACCGGCGAGGTCGTACGGCCCGAGGGCCTGCCGGACCGCGTCGCGCTGGAGGAGCTGCTGCTGGCCGAGCCGGTCGGTGACGAACCGCACGATCGGGGTGCCCGTGCGGGCCGATAGGCTCGTGAGCATGAGCCACCCCGTTGACAATGCTGTCAGCGCTGTCCGTACGTACATCGAGCGGCACCGCGCCGCCTTCCTCGACGACCTCGTCGATTGGCTGCGCATCCCGTCCGTGTCGGCCCAGCCCGACCACGCGACCGATGTGCACCGCAGCGCCGACTGGCTCGCCGCCAAGCTGAAGGAGACCGGCTTCCCGACCGCCGAGGTCTGGCCGACCGAGGGCGCCCCCGCGGTCTTCGCCGAGTGGCCCTCCGCAGATCCGCAGGCACCGACGATCCTCGTCTACGGCCACCACGACGTACAGCCCGCCGCCCGCGAGGACGGCTGGAACAGCGACCCCTTCGAGCCCGTCGTCCGCGAAAACCGTCTGTACGCGCGCGGGGCGGCCGACGACAAGGGGCAGGTGTTCTTTCACACACTCGGCGTCCGCGCCCATCTCGCAGCCACCGGCCGTACCACCCCCGCGGTGAGCCTCAAGCTGCTGATCGAGGGCGAGGAGGAATCCGGCTCCCCGCACTTCCGTGCCCTCGTCGACGAGCGCGCCGAGCGGCTCACCGCCGACGCGGTGATCGTCTCCGACACCGGCATGTGGTCCGAGGACACCCCCACCGTCTGCACCGGCATGCGGGGCCTGGCCGAATGCGAGATCCGGCTGCACGGACCCGACCAGGACATCCACTCGGGCTCCTTCGGCGGCGCGGTCCCCAACCCGGCCACCGCCGTCGCCCGCCTCGTGGCAGCCCTGCACGACGAGCACGCGCGCGTGACGATCCCCGGCTTCTACGACGGCGTGATCGAACTCACCGACCGCGAACGTGAACTCTTCGCCGAGCTGCCCTTCGACGAGCGGCAGTGGCTGCACACGGCAAAGTCGCACGCCGCCCACGGCGAAGCGGGACACACCACCCTGGAGCGCGTCTGGGCCCGCCCCACCGCCGAGGTCAACGGCATCGGCGGCGGCTACCAGGGTCCGGGCAGCAAGACGGTCATCCCCTCGTCGGCCATGGTGAAGCTCTCGTTCCGCCTGGTCGCGGGCCAGGACCCGGACCACGTGGAGAAGGCCGTCCGTGCCTGGGTCGTCGAGCAGGTGCCCGCCGGGATCCGGTGCGGGGTCACCTTCAGCGGGGCCACGCGCCCGTGCCTGACGCCGCTCGACCACCCGGCGCTGCAGTCGGTGGTCCGCGCGATGGGCCGGGCCTTCGGGAAACCGGTCCGCTTCACCCGCGAGGGCGGCTCCGGACCGGCCGCCGACCTTCAGGAGGTCCTCGGCGCTCCGGTGCTGTTCCTCGGCATCTCCGTCCCGTCCGACGGCTGGCACGCCCCCGACGAGAAGGTGGAACTGGACCTGCTCCTCAAGGGCGTCGAAACCTCCGCCCACCTCTGGGGCGACCTGGCGGAGCACTGGCGTCACGAGCCCTGAGCGCCCCGCCCTGTCCCCGAACCGTCCCCGGACCGTCTCCGGACCGGATCGGCATCGCGCGCGGCACACTGGAAATGCCGCCCGCACCGCCGCACCCTCCCGGACCCGGTCACCACCCGCCGTACGAACCGCTGAACCCGCCTGCCGAACCGACCCGCTCACCGGGGGAGTTGGAAGCACCCGTGACCACCTGGACCGACCGCACCGCCGACCGTCCCATCTCGCTCACCGCCCCGAGCGGCATCGACCGCGCCGCCCACCACCGCCTCGACGAGGCCTGGCTCGCGGCGGCGTGGAGCCACCCCTCGACGCGCTGCTTCGTGGTCTCCGGCGGCCAGGTCCTCATCGACGAGACGCCCGACGGGGCCACCGAAGTCGTCATGACCCCCTCCTTCGAGGCCCCGCTCACCGAGGCACACCGCTACTTCCTGGGCACCGACGACGACGGGACCAGCTACTTCGCCCTCCAGAAGGACTCCCTGCCCGGCCGCATGGACCAGTCCGCGCGCCCGGCTGGCCTGCGCGAGGCCGGTCTGCTCCTGTCGCCCCGCGACGCGGGCCTGATGGCCCACGCGGTCGCCCTGGAGAACTGGCAGCGCCTGCACCGGTTCTGCTCCCGCTGCGGCGAGCGCACCGTCATCGCCGCGGCCGGCCACATCCGGCGCTGCCCCGCCTGCGGCGCCGAGCACTACCCGCGCACCGACCCCGCCGTGATCATGGCGGTCACGGACGCCGAGGACCGCATCCTGCTCGGCCGCCAGGTGCACTGGCCCGAGGGCCGCTTCTCGACCCTCGCCGGTTTCGTGGAGCCCGGCGAGTCCATCGAGCAGTCGGTGCGCCGCGAGGTCCAGGAGGAGGCCGGCATCACGGTCGGCCCCGTCGAGTACGTCGCCAGCCAGCCGTGGCCCTTCCCGTCCAGCCTGATGCTGGGCTTCATGGCCCACGCCACCTCGACCGACATCAACGTCGACGGAGACGAGATCCACGAGGCGCGCTGGTTCTCCCGCGAGGAACTGGGCGCCGCCTTCGAGTCCGGCGAGGTGCTCCCGCCCTACGGCATCTCGATCGCGGCCCGCCTCATCGAGCTCTGGTACGGCAGGCCACTGCCGACGCGCGGCGCCTTCTGAGGCAGAACGCCATAGAGGGGTGGCCCTCCCCGGCAGGGGAGGGCCACCCCTCTATGACTCACGCATCCGTGGCTCACGCATCCATGGCCTATCCGAGCACCGCTTACGCGCCGAGAGCCTGCTTCACCTGGGCAAGGCTCGGGTTCGTCATGACCACCTCGCCGTCACCCGTGGCGGGAAGTACCAGAACCGTGGGCACCGTCTGGTTTCCGCCATTCGCCTTCTCCACGAAGGCGGCGGACTCCGGGTCGTGCTCGATGTTGACCTCGGTGTACGCGATGCCCTCGCGGTCCATCTGGCTCTTCAGCCGACGGCAGTAGCCGCACCACGTGGTGCTGTACATCGTCACAGTGCCCGGCATGTCTCTCGTGCTCCTTCGGCGACTCTGGGAAACGGCGGCTCGGGGATGAGTTCGCACGAAGGGAACGTCCGCGGCGGCGCCACCATTCCCGGCGCGTGACGCCTGTCGCATTGGTACGACTATCGGTGCGCGCCTGTGGACAACCGACACACCCGTCTCGCGAGACCTGGCAGCATGGCGGTGTGACAGCAGCAACGCACTCCACCCTCTTCCCGCAGGTACCGGACTCGGCCGACGCGGTGCTCGAAGGGCTCGACCCCGAGCAGCGCGAGGTGGCGACCGCCCTGCGCGGCCCGGTGTGCGTGCTGGCGGGAGCCGGTACGGGCAAGACCCGCGCGATCACCCACCGCATCGCCTACGGCGTGCGCGCCGGGATCCTCCAGCCCTCCAGCGTCCTCGCCGTCACCTTCACCAACCGTGCCGCCGGGGAGATGCGCGGCCGGCTGCGCCAACTCGGGGCGTCCGGCGTCCAGGCCCGCACCTTCCACTCGGCGGCGCTGCGCCAGCTCCAGTATTTCTGGCCGAAAGCGATCGGCGGCTCCCTGCCCAGGCTCGTCGACCGCAAGATCCAGCTCGTCGCCGACGCGGCCGCCGCCTGCCGCATCCGCCTCGACCGCGGCGAGCTGCGCGACGCCACCGCGGAGATCGAGTGGTCCAAGGTGACCCAGACCGTCCCCGCCGACTACGCCCTGGCGGCGGCCAGGGCAGGCCGTGAGGCGCCCCGTGACCCGGCGGAGATCGCCCAGCTCTACTCCGCCTACGAGGACCTCAAGCGCGGGCGCGGTGTGATCGACTTCGAGGACGTGCTGCTGCTGACGGTGGCCGTCCTCCAGGACCGGCACGACGTCGCCGACCAGGTACGCGCCCAGTACCAGCACTTCGTCGTCGACGAGTACCAGGACGTCAGCCCCCTCCAGCAGCGTCTGCTGGAGCTGTGGCTCGGGGACCGCGACGACCTGTGCGTGGTCGGCGACGCCAGCCAGACGATCTATTCGTTCACGGGAGCAACCCCCGACCATCTGCTCGACTTCCGCACCGGCCATCCCGGTGCCACCGTCGTCAAGCTGGTCCGCGACTACCGCTCCACCCCCCAGGTCGTCCACCTCGCCAACGGCCTGCTCGCCCAGGCCCGGGGCCGGGCCGCCGATCACCGTCTGGAGCTGGTCTCCCAGCGTTCAGCGGGCCCCGAGCCCGTCTACGCCGAGTACACCGACGAACCGGCCGAGGCCGAGGGCGCGGCCCGCCGCATCCGCGGGCTCATCGACTCGGGCGTGCCCGCCGCCGAGATCGCGATCCTGTTCCGCACCAATTCCCAGTCGGAGTCCTACGAGCAGGCTCTCGCCGACGCTGCCGTCCCCTACCAGCTACGGGGCGCGGAGCGCTTCTTCGACCGGCCGGAGGTGCGCAGGGCCAACAGCGCGCTGCGCGCCGCGGCGCGCTTCGGCGGCAACGACTCCCTCCTCGACGACGTCGTCGACCTGCCCTCGCAGGTGCGCGCGGTGCTGTCCGGGGAGGGCTGGACGACCGAGCCCCCGGCCGGTTCGGGTGCGGTGCGGGAACGCTGGGAGTCGCTGGCCGCGCTGGTCGGCCTCGCCCAGGACTTCGCCGCCGCCAGAGCGGGAGCCACACTGAGCGACCTTGTTGTGGAGCTCGACGAGCGGGCGGGCGCCCAGCACGCCCCGACGGTGCAGGGCGTCACCCTCGCCTCCCTGCACTCGGCCAAGGGCCTGGAGTGGGACGTCGTCTTCCTCGTCGGTGTCGCCGAGGGCATGATGCCGATCGCCTACGCAAAGACCGACGAGCAGATCGAGGAGGAACGCCGCCTTCTCTACGTCGGCGTCACCCGCGCGCGCGAACGCCTGCACCTGTCCTGGGCGCTGGCCCGCTCGCCCGGCGGCCGGGCGAGCCGTCGGCCCAGTCGGTTCCTCAAGGGGCTGCGGCCCGGTTCGGGCACGGCCGACGGGCGGGCGGCCGCCGTCGGCTCCGGAGGCGTGGAGCGCGGATTCGGGGGCGCGGCCGCCGTGACCGCCGTGCCGAGACGGACCCGGCGGACGCCGGCCCGCTGCCGGGTCTGCGGGCGCACGCTCACCGACGCCGGTGAGATGAAGCTGATGCGCTGCGAGGGCTGCCCCTCCGACATGGACGAGGGCGTCTACGAGCGGCTGCGCGAGTGGCGGGCGGTGCAGGCGGGGCGCAGCGGACAGCCTGCGTTCTGCGTCTTCACCGACAAGACTCTGATGGCGATCGCCGAGTCCGTCCCGGAGGACGAGCGTGATCTGGCACGGATCCCGGGCGTCGGGGCGCGCAAGCTCAACCGCTACGGAGCCGACGTCCTGGCCATCTGCGCAGGCCAGGAGGGAGTGGGGCGTGACGACGACGGCTGATACAAACTCGTCGAGAAAATAGTTTGCGCATGCCCCGGGAATCCCCATAGGTTCTTGGTCATGGGGACAGCGGCCTTCCCGGAGGCCCTGAATCCGTGTTGTACTTGCATATCCGCGGACTGGTTCGTCCCAGTCCCCCGAGACGCCGAGAGGAGGCGAGTCCAGTGATCAGCATCAACATCAGCTCCGTCGTCAGCTCCACCGCCAAAATGACCGATCGCTCGGCCGTCTCCCTGTGCACACTCGGCGCTTCCAACTCGGGCACCGGTCTGTCCGGCATTCGTGCCGTGCGTCCGGCCGCCCTCTCCGCCGCCCCCGCGGGCCTTCCCGTCCGTGAGCGCAATGAGCGACCGACCAAGGCACTGGAAGCAGCAGTAACGGCACAGGCGCAGGCCTATGCCTTTACCGCGACCGGTGCCGGATTCCGGAAGCAGACGACGCAGCACCACCTGATGTGGGCCTTCCGTGGGCCAGAACCCTGGAGTGATCCAGCCTGATCGGCGATCAGGCCGGCGCCTTCAGGGCCGCGGAACCCCACCCGGGATCCGCGGCCCTTCTGTTTGTCCCCGAACGGGGACGACAGCACGAAGGAGCCTCGGGACAAGAAAAGAACCCGGTACCAAGCCGCCACCCGGCCAACCGGCCGGAACGACCAGACGAGGAAGACCACCCGTGCAACTCGAAGCGCACGCCCCGTCCGTACCGCCTTCCGACACGATCCCCAAGCCCTGTTCCACGGAGGACTCCACCTTGACCCCGCTCACCGCGCTCACCGCGCTCGACGACGCCATCGAGAACCTCGGCGTGCCCGTCCCGTGCCGCTCCTACGACCCGGAGGTCTTCTTCGCCGAGTCGCCCGCGGACGTCGAGTACGCCAAGTCCCTCTGCCGCACCTGCCCGCTGATCGAGGCCTGCCTCGCCGGCGCCAAGGAGCGGCGTGAGCCCTGGGGCGTCTGGGGTGGCGAGCTGTTCGTCCAGGGTGTCGTCGTTGCCCGGAAGCGGCCCCGTGGCCGCCCGCGCAAGAACCCGGTCTCGGCATGAACACCGCAGGAACGATCGACCGCCCCCTGACGTACGACCCCCAGAAGCAGGCCCCGATGAAGCCGTCCACCCACGACATCGCAGGCACCACGCCTGAAGACTTCACCACCAGTGGCGCGAAGGACTCGCGTCAGAACAGGACCCGTGAGATGCAACTCATCCCAGAAGCCTTGGCTCGTGCGCATATGCACGACCGCCTGCACGAGGCCGAGCAGGAACGCCTGGCGCTGCGCCTGGTGACCGCTCGCCGGATGCAGCGCCGGGCGGAGCGCGCCTCGCTGCGTGCTCGGCGTGCGCTCGCCATGGCGGTCATGCAGTAACCGACACACCTGAAGCGGTGGTCTCCCGACGCGGGAGACGAAGCTCTGCCCGTGGGGGCCGGTCCGTCCGAACGGACCGGCCCCCACGCCGCGTTCGGCGCCGGTGGGTCACGCCTCCGCTGCCGTCTCCTCCGCCTCGTCCTCGGGGAGGAACCCCACCAGCCACTCCTCCAGCTCGTCGCGCAGCCGGACCGTCGCCCCCAACTGGCACAGCACACCGATGGTGCTCAGGGTCACACGGTGGATCAGGAGGTACGACGGCGGCAGATTGAGCTGCTTGGCCAGTTGGTACGCGGGGGAGCGGGGATCGCCGATGCGGGCGGCCTGGCTCCGCATCCAGCCGCGGGTGAAGGTGAAGGCGTCGACCCTGGCCGGCTCGATGATCGGCAGCAGGTAGTCGAGAACGGCGTCGGGGTCCAGCTCTATCGATTCCTTGACGAAGCCCTCCGCACAGAGCATCTCGTAGACGGCCTCCGCCTCGCCGTCCAGCGTCATGCGCAGAGCCTCGCCGATGGGCTCGGGCAGGCCGCCCGGGAGGTGGTCGACCGTGCCGAAGTCCAGGACGCCCAGGTGCCAGTCGTCCTCGCCCTGCGGACCGCCGGGCAGCAGACGGAAGTTGCCGGGGTGCGGATCGGCGTGCAGAAGTCCGGTGCGCGCCGGACCGGAGAAGAGGAAGTGGGCCAGCAACTGGCCGGCCCGGTCGCGCTGCTCCGGCGTGCCGTTGGTGATGATCTCCGACATCGGGATGCCGTCGATCCACTCGGTGATCAGCACCTGCTCACACTGGTGGACGACGTCCGGCACCACGATGTCCGGGTCGTCCGCGAACTCCTCGGCATGGGTCTGCTGGGCCTGTGCCTCCAGGTCGTAGTCCAGCTCCTCCGAGACCCGGTCCTTCAGCTCCGTGATCAGCGGCTTGACGTCCATGCCGGGGACCAGCGGGCCGAGCAGGCGGGCGAAGCGGCTTAGCTGGTTCAGGTCGGACAGCAGCGCCTCGCCGGCCCCCGGGTACTGCACCTTGACCGCCACCTCGCGGCCGTCGTGCCACACCGCCCGGTGCACCTGCCCGATCGAGGCGGCAGCGGCGGGCTTGTCGTCGAACTCCAGGAACAGCTCCTGCCAGTCCTCTCCGAGGCGCTCCGCGAGCACGGAGTGCACCGTGCTCGTCGGCATCGGCGGTGCCGCCTCCTGGAGTTTGGTCAGCGCCGCGCGGTAGGGGCCCGCGACCTCCTCGGGCAGCGCCGACTCGAAGACGGACAAGGCCTGCCCGAACTTCATCGCCCCGCCCTTGAGCTCGCCCAGCACCTTGAACAACTGTTCCGCGGTGCGCTGCTGCAACTGCTGGCCGACGATCTCCGCGGACTCGCCCACGATCCGCTTGCCGAGCCCCCAGGTGGCCCGCCCGGCGAAGCCGAGCGGGAGCGCGGCGAGCTTGGCGGTCCGGGTGACCGCCTTGCGCGGAAGATCAGACATGCGCCCTCCAAGTCCCAGCCGGCCGTGCCGGTTCCGCCTCGTGGCGTGGTTCCGGCGACGGCCCTTGCCCAGCCATTGTCGCGCGCCGCTCCCCGTCCTCGGGGATGTGTTCCCGCTTACCTTTCCCAACGGCTCCGCACGGGCACGCGGGGTGTGCCCGGACCGGCCGTGCGTGCCAGCGCAGACCGGGCAGCGAGACCTCCCAGCGGGCGCCGGCGCTCGAGGGCGTCCGGCCGTCCAGGAAGGCGAGCGCGTGGGCCGCCGCGTACCCGGCGACAGTCGTCGCGAGGGTGAGGTCGCAGGGCGGCGGTACCCGGCGCTGCCGGCCGGAGCGCCACTGCGCCACCAGGCGCGGCCACGCCGGGTCCCGGTCGGCGCGGTCCGCGTGCAGACAGCCGGCGCACCCCGTCTCGCCGGGCAGCACCAGGGGACCGACGACGCCTGTCCCCTCCACGACCCCGGCGTACAGGTGGGGCGTACCCGAGGCCATGAGGGAATCCGCCGAGGCGGGATCGGGCGTGTGCACCGCGACGTCGTCGCGCGGGGCGACGACCACCAGGGAGAAGCCCGGGGCGCCCTCCTCGGGCGGTGCCGTCCGGCCTCGGCGGGGCGGCCGGTCGGGGGCCGCCCGGCGGACGACACGGCGGGCCGTCTCGTCGCGGCGGTCGCCGACGGACTCCGCGGGGAGCCCGCCGGGTGCGACGTCCCAGGGCTCGACGCGTCCGCCGTCGCGCACGTCGATCTCGCCGACGCCCGCACCCGACAGCAGGGCGGCCAGCACCGCGCCCACCCGACCCGCACCTCGCACCCCCACCCGCAGGGCGCGTCGGGCGGCCAGGTGTCTGATCGCGTCGCCCGGTTCGGAGGTGGTCAGGGACAGCGAGGCCAGGTCGGGGCGGAGCCGGTCGAGGACGTCGCTCTTCTCCCGCAGGGCGTCGGCGGCCGGACCGCCGCCCCGGGAGTCGTCGAGGAGACCGGCCCGCGCCAGTCGCTCCACCACCCGGTCGACATGCCCGTCCGGCAGGTCCATGCGGTGCCCCGCCTCGCGCAGGAGCTCCGGTCCACGGGTGCCGTTGAGCAGTTCGAGAAAGCTGCCCGTCGCCGTGTCCACCGGTGCGAACGTCAGCGCGTGCGCCGGTGTCATCCCGAACTGCACGGTGTTCAGGTCGCGCCAGCCGCGCCTGAGCGCGGGCTTCACCATCGGATGCATGCCAGGTCCCCCGTACGTCTTCGGATGCGAGTGCCAGCATGCCCGGATGCGCGGCGGGGTGCCGAAAGTTGTCCACAGGTGGTGGATATTCGTCATACAAATCAGTCGTGCATCTCAACGGAGAGGTGGCGGATCGGCACCGAAGCGTCCATGAGCCGGGACTTCCCCGTGTGCAGCGGGTAACGTCGTGGCGTGTCCGCCGACCCACTGCACCGCGCCGGGGCGCCCCAGCGCACACCGACGAATCCGCCGCCGAGCAGCTCGGGGACGAGCGCGATCGAGGTGCGCAGGAGCGCCCGGCGACGCCGGACGGTATCCGCGTACCGCGAAGGCGATCGCACCGTCGTGCTGATCCCCGCCCGGATGTCCGAGGCGGAGGAGCAACGCTGGGTGAGCGTCATGCTGGACAAGCTGGCCGCCCAGGAGAGCAAGCGCGTCCTCGGCGACGCCGAGCTGGCCGAGCGCGCGGAGCGCCTGTCGGGTCAGTACTTCGACGGCCGGGCCCGGCCCACCGCGGTCCGCTGGGTCACCAACCAGAACACCCGCTGGGGCTCGTGCACCCCGTCCGAGGGAAGCATCCGGCTGTCGCACCGCCTCCAGGGCATGCCCGAGTACGTCGTCGACTACGTGCTCCTCCACGAACTGGCGCATCTGCTCGTTCCCGGGCACGGGCCCCGGTTCTGGCGGCTGCTCGAGGCGTATCCGCGGACCGAGCGCGCCCGGGGCTACCTGGAGGGCGTGGTCGCCGCCGACCGGCTGCCGCACGTACCCGGCGCCCGCAGCGAGTAGCGCGCGCCCCCGGCAGGGAGTCCGACACGGCCGCGCACGGATTTCGTACCGGGTCTGTACCGACCTCCTCCGGTGTCGGTGTTTGCCGTTAGCCTGTCGCGACGCACTTACATTCGGATGGGGGACGGTCGTAACGCATGGCCAGGGAATTTCAACGCGGCCACAAGGCCAGGATCAGTGACCTCACCGCGGGCACGGATCTGTACGTCGGTGTGCAGATCTCGGGCCCCGGGCTGAGCTTCGACATTAGCTGCTTCGGTCTCGACGCCGACGAGCGGTTGTCGGACGACCGGTACTTCGTGTTCTTCAACCAACCGAAGACCCCCGAGGAGTCCATCCAGCTCCTGGGCGCACAGGCGGGTGACACGGAGGCCTTCCGGGTCACCTTCGACAGGATTCCGCAGCAGATCCAGAAGCTGTCCTTCACGGCGACGATCGACGGCGCGGGCCAGATGTCGCAGGTCGGACCCGGATACATCCGGATCGTCGCGGGCGGCGAGGAGGTGGCCCGGTACCCGTTCAGCGGCTCGGAGTTCTCCACCGAGCGCGCCGTGATGCTGGGCGACTTCTATCTGAAGGACGTGTGGCGGTTCGCCGCCGTCGGCCAGGGCTTCGACGGCGGTCTCGACGCGCTGCTGAGGAACTTCGGCGGCGAGGTGGCCCAGGAAGAGGCGCCCGCCCCGCAGCAGCCGCAGGCCGGCGCCACCCCGGGCTTCGCCCCGCCCGCCCAGGCCTCGGCACCGCCGGCCTTCGGCGGCCCCGCCGCCGCACCGGTCCCGGCCCCCGCGCCGCAGCCCGCACCGCAGGGCTTCGCCCCTCCGCCCGCCGCCACGCCGCCACCGGCTCCCGCCCCGGCGTCCGGGCCGGACGTGCACGCCGCGCAGACCATCGTCGCGCCCATGAACACGCCCCCCGGCGGCGCCCCGGTGCCGCCCCCGGGCCCGGCGCCCGCGCCCTACGGCCAGCCGGGCCAGCCCGGTCAGCAGCCGCCGTACGGGCAGGTTCCCGGCCAGACCGCGCCGCCGCCCCCCGGCTACGGCCAGCCGCAGGCGCCCCAGGCCCCGGCGCCGCCGCCCGGTTACGGGCAGCCGCCGACCGCGCCTCCCGGCTACGGGCAGCAGGCCCCGCCTCCGGGCTACGGCCAGCAGGCCCCGCCTCCGGGCTACGGCCAGCAGGCTCCCCAAGGCGCGGCGCCCGGCATGCCCGCGGCCGCCCCGCAGGGCGCCGGTGTGACGGCGGCGCTTCAGCAGTTCCGGGAGACGGCGCCCGGGCAGCGCTGGACCCAGCAGAACAAGAAGCTGGTCCGCGTCGACCTCGGCGCGGAGGGTCAGCCCGTGCTCGCCCGGCAGGGCAGCATGGTGCTCTACCAGGGCAAGGTCGACTTCAGCTACAAGGGCGCCGGATTCGCCGGCCGGGTCGTGGGCAACGCCACCGGCCAGGAGATGCAGCTAATGCGCTGTACCGGCAAGGGACAGGTGTTCCTCGCGGAGAACTCCGCGATGCTGCACCCCATCGAGCTCCAGGGTGACGCCGTGTGCGTCTCCGCGGAGAACGTCCTCGCCTTCGACGAGAGCCTCCAGTACGAGGTCCGCCGCATCGAGGGGCACGGCATCCCGGGTGGCGCGCTGTTCACGATGCAGTTCCAGGGCACCGGCACGATCGTCGTCAAGACGCGTGGCGTGCCCGTGGTGCTGCCGGTCACGCCCACCACGTTCGCCGACTGCAACGCCGTGGTCGCCTGGTCCGCCGCCGCCCAGGTGGTCGTCTCCAGCCAGGTGCGGATGCGCCGCAACTCCTACGCGGGCGACACGGGCGAGAGCGTCAACCTGCAGTTCCGGGCGGCGCCCGGCAGCTTCGTCGTCGTCCAGCCGTACGAGATCTGAGGGAGAGCCCGACATGAACCAGCCGCTCGCGGGCTATGCTCCCGCACCCGTCAGTGCCCGCATGGAGAACCACGGCAACCACATGCTGAAGGTCGCCATGCAGACCGGAAACGACCTCCTCGCGCGCGTGGGCTCGATGACCGCCTACGAGGGCTTCGTCCAGTACGAGCCGAACCCGCCGGCGGTCCGCCAGATCGCGAAGGACTGGATGACCGGCGAGGGCGCGCCCCTGATGAAGTGCTCCGGCGACGGTCTGCTCTACCTCGCCGACTACGGCGCCAACGTCGTCGTCATCAACCTCAACGGCGACGGGATCTCCGTCAACGCCACCAACCTGCTCGCCTTCGACGCCCACCTGACGTGGGGCGTGGAGCGGGTGAAGGGCCTGGCGAAGTTCGCCGGGCAGGGCCTGTGGAACACCAAGATCTCCGGACAGGGCTGGGTGGCGCTCACCTCCCGGGGAAAGCCGATCGTGGTCGACTGCGGCGGTGGCGAGGACGAGACCTACGTCGACCCGGACGCACTCGTCGCCTGGTCCCCGAACCTCAAGGTGAAGGGCAAGCGCAGCTTCAAGGCGCAGTCGCTGATCGGCCGCGGCAGCGGCGAGGCCTTCCAGATGGCCTTCTCCGGTCAGGGCATCGTCGTCGTCCAGCCCAGCGAGGACAGCACCGACCGCCTCCGGGTCCGGGGCTGAGGGGGAGCCAGAACATCATGCAGAGCCCGCTTTTCGCCTACAACGACCAGCAGACCCAGGAAGTCTGGAGCCTGCAGAACAAGCACATGCTCCGCGTCGCCCTGACGGGCCACGACGACGTGCTCGCACGCAAGGGCACGATGGTCGCCTACCAGGGGCTCGTCGAGTTCGACGCCGAGTACCAGAGCAACAACCAGTCGCGCTCGCGTGCGCACACCGGTGAGGGCCTGGACCTGATGCGCTGCCACGGGCAGGGCACAGTCTTCTTCGCCAACCTCTCCCAGTGCGTCCACGTCGTGGACGTCGACCAGGACGGTCTCACCGTCGACAGCAGCTACGTACTGGCGATGGACTCGTCCCTGCACCACGAGGTCATCGCGGTGGACAGCCTGTACGGCATCTCCGGCTCGGGGAAGTACCAGCTCAACATCACCGGCCGCGGCAAGGTCGCCCTGATGACCTCGGGGTCCCCGCTGTTCATGCAGGTGACGCCCGACAAGTACGTCAACTGCGACGCCGACGCGATCGTCGCCTGGTCCACCGGCCTGCGCGTGCAGATGCAGGCCCAGACGCACTCCTCCGGGGTGTGGCGGCGCCGTGGCAACACGGGCGAGGGCTGGGAGCTGAGCTTCATGGGCAGCGGCTTCGCGCTCGTCCAGCCCAGCGAGCTGCTGCCGCCGCAGAACACCCAGGTCGGACAGGGCGTCGCCGCGCAGTACGGCATGGGACAGCACGGCGCCCGCAGTCAGAACCAGGGCAACGTCTGGAGCTGACCGGCGTCGGGACGGGGCGCTGAGCTCCGTTCGTCAAGGGGTGATCGCCACGGCGGTCACCCCTTACTGGCCCCCTGCCGGCTCAGAGCCGCGCGAGCGTCGCCTCCAGCAGGCGTACGACCGAGTCGTCGGCCACGTCCGCGACCCCGGAGTACGGGAACCAGCGCAGGTCGAGGGACTCGTCGCTGATCGCCTCCACGGCCCCGGCCGGGGCGACCGCCGCGTACTGGACGTCCAGGTGCCAGGCGCAGGGCGTGTGATGGCGGTCCAGCCGCACCGGACCGCCCGGGGCCAGGGACAGGCCCTCGATGCCCGACTCCTCGGTCGCCTCACGCAGGGCAGCCCTCGCCAGCGTCTCGTCGACCGGCTCGCAGTGGCCGCCCATCTGCAGCCACTTGCGCATCTTCTTGTGGAGGGTCAGCAGGACCCGCTCACGGGACGGGTCGATCACCAGGGCGCTGGCCGTGATGTGCCCGTCCCGACAGGCCTTCCACAGACCGTCGGGGTGCGCCGCAAGGTGGTCCAGGTAGACCTGACGCAGCTCTTCCTGGCCCCGGTGGTCCTTCAGGACCAGGAGCGCGTCGTCATGGAGGCTCACTCGGTGTCGTCGCCCTTGCCGTCGCCCTGGCCGTCGGTCTCGTCCTTCTCCTCGGCCTTCTTCTCCAGGTCGGGCTTGCCGGCCGCCTCGCCGAGCATCTTGTCCAGTTCGGAGAAGTCGAGCTGCTCACGGTGGACAAAACCGTCCGGGTCGTCCAGGTCGGTCGCGGTCGGCAGCATGTCCGGGTGGGCCCACAGGGCGTCCCGGCCGTCGACCCCGTGCGCGTCCGTCAGGGACGCCCACAGACGGGAGGCGTCGCGCAGCCGCCGCGGGCGCAGCTCCAGGCCGATCAGCGTGGCGAACGTCTGCTCCGCGGGACCGCCCGAGGCGCGACGGCGGCGCAGCGTCTCGCGCAGCGCGTCGGCGGAGGACAGGCGCGGCTTGGCGGCGGTGTGCACCACCGCGTCCACCCAGCCCTCGACGAGCGCCAGAGCCGTCTCCAGACGGGCCAGGGCCGCCTTCTGCTCCGGGGTGTCCTCCGGCTGGAACATGCCCTGCTGGAGAGCCTCCTGCAACTGCTCGGGGTTCTGCGGGTCGAACTGGCCGACCACGTCCTCCAGCTTGGCCGTGTCCACCTTGATCCCACGGGCGTAGCCGTCGACGGCGCCGAACAGGTGCGAGCGCAGCCACGGCACGTGCGCGAAGAGTCGCTGGTGGGCGGCCTCACGCAGGGCGAGGTACAGCCGTACCTCCTCCTGCGGCACGCCGAGGTCCTTGCCGAACGACTCGATGTTCGCCGGCAGCAGCGCGGCCTTGCCGGCCGGGCCGAGCGGCAGGCCCACGTCGGTCGAACCGACGACCTCGCCGGCGAGGACGCCGACGGCCTGCCCGATCTGCGTGCCGAACATGGCGCCGCCCATGGACCGCATCATGCCGATCAGCGGGCCGGCCATGGCCTGCATCTCCTCGGGCAGCACGTCGCCCATGGCGTTGCCGACGCGCTCGGCGACCGGGTCGACCAGCTCACGCCAGGCGGGCAGGGTCGCCTCGACCCACTCCGCGCGGCTCCAGGCCACCGCGGTGCCCGCGCCGGAGGGCAGGGCGGTCGCGTCGTCCAGCCACAGGTCGGCCAGGCGCACGGCCTCCTGGACGGCATTGCGCTCGGCGGGACCGACGCTGGCGTCCTTCCGGCCGTCCGGGGTGCCCTGGGAGACCGTCTGGCGGGCGATCTGCTTGGCCATGTCCCAGTTCACCGGACCGCCCTCGTAGGAGAGCATCTGGCCGAGCTGCTGGAACGCGGCGCCCAGGTCGTTGGGGTTCATGGAACCGAACATGGCAGCGAACGGGTTGTCCGCACCGGGGCCGCCAAGGCCTCCGGCTCCGGACCCGAAACCGAACGGGTTGGCCGGTCCCTGACCACCGCCGCTCTGCTGGTCCTTCTTCTTGCCCTCGTCGCCGTCGTCCGGCTCCTCCGGCGGAAGGCCGAATCCGAATGGGGTGTCACTCACGGGATTCCTCGGCTGGTAGGGCCGCCGGTTCTTTCCGGCGGCACGGCTGCCCGACTTCACCACCCAGCGTAGACACCCGAAGCCGTTCGGGCCTCGGTGCTTCGCCGACTGTCGGCCTGCGGCAGGATGGATGCCACCTGGTACGTACGCGTCGCTCGCGCCCGTACTGAAGACAACCGCTGGAGACGCCCGGTGAGTTCCCCAGATCCGCAGGTTCGCGCAGCGCGAAACCAGTCAACCAGTTCCGCCCGCCCCGGCGCGCGCGGACCCGTCGTAGCGGTCACCGGTGCCGCATCAGGTGTCGGGGCGCTGCTCACCGAGCGGCTGGCCGCGTCCGACGAGGTCAGACAGGTCGTGGCCATCGACGAACGGCGCGGCGGGTGCGAGGCGGCGCAGTGGCAGATTCTGGACGTCCGGGACCCGGCCATCGCCGAGAAACTGCGAGGTGCGGACGTTGTGGTGCACCTGGCGCTCGACCTCGACCTGGAGACCGACGCGGCCGCCCGGACGGCTTACAACGTCCGGGGGACCCAGACCGTCCTGACCGCCGCCGCGGCCGCCGGCGTGCACCGCGTCGTGCTGTGCACCTCCGCGATGGTCTACGGCGCCCTCCCGGACAACGAGCTGCCGCTGTCCGAGGACGCCGAGCTGCGCGCCACTGCCGAGGCCACGGGTGTCGGTGACCTGCTCGAGATCGAGCGGCTCGCCCGGCGCGCGCCCCGGGCGCATCCGGGCCTCAACGTGACCGTCGTGCGGCCCGGCGTGCTGGTCGGGGGCATGGACACCGCGCTGACCAGGTACTTCGAGTCCCCTCGGCTGCTCGTCGTGGCCGGATCGCGGCCCGCCTGGCAGTTCTGCCACATCGACGACCTGTGCAGTGCCCTGGAGTACGCCGTCCTGGAGAAGGCCGACGGCGAGCTGGCCGTCGGGTGCGACGGCTGGCTGGAGCAGGAGGAGGTCGAGGAGCTCAGCGGCATCCGGCGGATGGAGCTGCCCTCCGCGGTCGCGCTCGGCGCGGCGGCCCGGCTGCACCGGATCGGGCTGACGCCCTCCCCGGCCGGGGACCTGGCGTACACGATGTACCCCTGGGTGGTGAGCGGCAGCCGGCTGCACGACGCGGGCTGGCGTCCGAAGTACACGAACGAGGAGGTGCTCGCCGAGCTGCTCGAGGAGGTCGCGGGGCGGCACACGGTCGCCGGGCGGCGCCTGGGGCGCAAGGACGCGACGGCGGCGGGGGCCGCGGGCGCGACGGTGGCGCTGCTGGGCGCGGCCGCGGTCGTGCGCCGGGCGCGCAAAGCCCGGCGTCGCATCTGAGGCGCGCGCCGGCTCGCTCCCGCCCGTTCCGGCCTTGTTCCCGCCAGTTCCCGCCCGCTCCGGCCACAGGCTCTGTAGGAGGCTCCAACGCCGTACGCGCGCGTGCCGGGCGATCACGCTATTCCGCACGGTTCGTGGCGTGGGGCACGATGGGCGTATGGCAACCACGAACGACCACCCCGGTGAGCTGGCCGCAGCGGACCCCGTCAAGCTGATCGGCGTCCGGGAGACGCCCCTCTCCGTGGACGAGGTCTTCCGTGCCGTCGGGGACGACGCGGCCGGCGGCACCGCGCTGTTCGTGGGAACCGTCCGGAACCACGACGGGGGCACCGACGTCGACCGGCTCGGGTACTCGTGCCACCCGAGCGCCGAGGCCGAGATGCGGCGGATCGCCGAGAAGGTCGTCGCGGAGTACCCCGTACGGGCGCTCGCGGCGCTGCACCGGGTGGGGGATCTGGAGGTCGGGGATCTCGCCGTGGTCGTCGCCGTGTCCTGTCCGCACCGGGGCGAGGCCTTCGACGCCTGCCGCAAGCTGATCGACGACCTGAAGCACGAGGTGCCCATCTGGAAGCACCAGACGTTCTCCGACGGCACCGATGAATGGGTAGGTGCTTGCTGAGGGCGCGTAGAGCCCTCGTGGCTCCGGTTGCGTAACCCGCACCCCGGCGTGAGCGTTGTCACTGCGGATGGTTAATCTGCTGATCAGTCAGTCGCGGACACGCATGGGGTTGGGAGGTCGGGCATGGGAGCGCTTGCCTGGTTGCTGATTCCACTGGTGGCCGCCGTAGGTGCGGGCCTGTGGGGCAGTTGGGCCAACCGGACCCGCAAGGCACGCAGCGACGGTCCCGAACTGGACGGATACGCCCGGTTCCGCGAGGCCATGGAGAAGCCCCGCACCGGTGCCTGACGGGTCGCATCCCTGACGGTGCTCTGACAGCCGCGTCCCGTACTGTCGTGCCATGCCACGCCGCACCGCGACGATGCTCGCCTCCACCCTGATGCTGATCGCGCTCCTGTGCGCGGGTGTTTTCATCCCCGTGCCGTACTCGGAGATGTCCCCCGGGCCGACGGTGAACACCCTTGGGGACCACGACGGCGAGCCGGTGCTGCAGATCTCCGGTCACAAGACCTATGAGGCGAGCGGTCATCTGAACATGACCACCGTCCGGGTCACCAGCGCCGAGTACAAGATGAACCTCGTGGAGGCCGTCTACGGCTGGCTGGCCCACGACAACAGCGTGGTGCCGCACGAGACCCTCTACCCGGACGGCAAGACCGAGGAAGAGGCCACCCAGGAGAACGCGGAGGAGTTCAGCCAGTCCCAGGAGAGCGCGAAGGTCGCCGCCCTGAAGGCGCTCGACATTCCGGTGAAGTCCTGGGTGGTCGTCTCCACGGTCGTCAAGGACTCCCCGTCGCAGGGCAGGCTGCACGCCGGTGACGTGATCAAGGCTGTGGACGGCACCGCCGTCAAGAAGCCCGCGGACGTCGCCGAGCTGGTGACCAAGCACGAGCCCGGCGAGGACACCGTCTTCACGGTCGTGCCCGCCAAGGAGCAGGCCGCCGCGGAGAAGGAGGGCCGGACGCCCACGAAGACGCAGAAGGTCACGATCACCACCGAGACGTCCGACGACGCCGGCGAGAAGCGCGCCATCGTCGGGATCTCCGCCGGGACCGATCACACCTTCCCGTTCTCCATCGACATCAAGCTCGCCGACGTCGGCGGCCCGAGCGCCGGTCTGATGTTCGCCCTCGGCATCTACGACAGGCTCACCCCGGGTGACCTCACCGGCGGCAAGTTCGTCGCCGGTACCGGGACGATCGACGACAACGGCAAGGTCGGTCCGATCGGCGGCATCGGCATGAAGACCATCGGCGCGCACGACAAGGGAGCCCGGTACTTCCTGACGCCCGCCGACAACTGCGCGACGGCGGCCGAGGACACCCCCGACGGGCTCACCCTCGTGAAGGTGGACACCATCGACGACGCCCTCGGCGCGCTGAAGGACATCAGCTCCGGAAAGACCGCCGACCTGCCGAAGTGCACGACCGGCTGACGCGACGACCGGCTGACGCGACGAGACGCTGACGCGACGAGCGGTCGTGGGGAACCCGGCCGGCCGCTACTCCTCGAAGGTCGCCGTCAGCGCCTGGGCCAGACCCGGCACCAGATCGGAGCCCGTGAGGACCTCCGTGGCCGCGTCCTTCTCCCGCAGCCGCAGGGCCGAGTCGCGGGCGCCGTCGCGCAGGACCGCGACCGTCATGCGGACCTCCTGACGGTCCGGGTGCTCCGCCACCCACTGCGCCAGCTTCGTCTCGTTGAGGCCCTGAGGCACCTGGGCCTCGGCGGAGGGCGGCAGCATCAGGCGCTCCACGGCGAGCGCGCAGCCGACCACCGAGTCGGGCCAGGCGATGGTGCCCAGGAACTCGTCGAGCGCCTGGTCCGTTGGAACTTCGTCCTGCTCGATCGGGGTCACGCCGGAGGTCTCCGGCTCGTCCCGCAGACCGAGCCGGTCCGCGAGCGAGGGCTGATCGGCCCTGAGACGTGCGGTGTCGACAAGTGCAAAGAGGCGTGCGGGCTGGTCCCAGCCGAGGCCGGAGACGTACTCGTCGATCTCGAGTACGGCCCGGGTGAGGGGGCTCGCTGCCATCGGGGTGTTGGACATAGTCACAATCCTGCCTCGTTCATGGCCGGAATCGGGAACCGAGTAAACGATGAGTAAGTTGCATAAGTGTGGGCCCGCGATCACGGGGGCGCACGGGGGGCCCGCGAACCCGAGGGCCTGACGGATCAACAGCGAACTTCGAGGTGCGCACCTTGGCTTTCCAGATGCCGGACCGCGGCGGAGGCCCCCCGACGGGGCCGCGGATCAGAGTGGGCCGCCCGTCCCGGCGTGTCCGAACCCTGCTGCTGACACTTGGTGTCCTCGCCGTGCTGGCCATGGCGTTCACCATGTTCGCGGGATTCTGGACGGACTGGCTCTGGTATCGGTCGGTCCACTACTCGTCGGTGTTCACGACGACCCTGTGGACCAAGATCGGACTTTTCTTCGTCTTCGGCCTGCTGATGGCGCTCGCCGTGGGGTTCAACATCTGGTTGGCCCACCGCCTGCGGCCGCCGCTGAGCGCCATGTCGATGGAGCAGCAGAACCTCGACCGGTACCGGATGGGCATCGCCCCGTACAAGAAGTGGCTGCTGCTCGGCATCACCGCGCTGGTCGGCCTGATCGCCGGCGCCTCGGCGTCCGGCCAGTGGCGGACCTGGCTGATGTGGGTCAACGGCGTGTCCTTCGGGCAGAAGGACCCCCAGTTCAAACTGGACGTCTCCTTCTACGCCTTCGACCTGCCCTGGTACCGGTTCCTGCTCGGCTTCGGTTTCGCAGCCGTGATCATCTCCGTGATCGCCGCCGCGCTCACCCACTATCTGTACGGCGGGCTCCGCGTCACCAGCCCGGGTGCGCGCGCCACGGCCGCCGCCACCGGTCACCTGTCGGTGCTCATCGGCGTCTTCGTCGCCCTCAAGGCGGTCGCCTACTGGCTCGACCGGTACGGTCTTGCGGTGAAGTCCAGCGACTTCAAGGCGACCGACAACTGGACGGGCCTCAGGTACGTCGACGCCAACGCCTATCTGCCGGCCAAGACGATCCTGTTCTGCATCGCCGTCATCTGCGCGCTGCTGTTCTTCGCCACGCTGTGGCGGCGCACCTGGCAACTGCCGGTGATCGGCTTCGGCCTGATGGTGCTCTCCGCGATCCTCATCGGCGGCCTGTACCCGGCGCTCGTCCAGAAGTTCCAGGTCCAGCCGAACGAGCAGGCCAAGGAAGCGCCGTACGTCGAGAAGAACCTCGCGGCCACGCGCGACGCGTACGGCATCGAGGGCGCCCAGGTCAGCGAGTACCCGGGCAAGAGCGAGACCAAGGACAAGACCAAGCTCCGTGACGACGTGGACGCCGCCGCGTCCATCCGCATCATGGACCCGAACATCATCTCGCCGACGTTCCAGCAGCTTCAGCAGATGCGTAACTACTACGCGTTCCCGACCAACCTGGACGTCGACCGCTACGCCAAGGACGGCAAGGACCAGGACACGGTCATCGGTCTGCGCGAGCTGAACCTGGCCGGCATCCCGAAGAAGAACTGGATCAACAGCCACTTCCGCTACACCCACGGCTACGGCGTGGTCGCGGCCAAGGGCACCCAGGTCGACTCCGAGGGACGCCCGGTCTTCACCGAGTCCAACCTGCCGTCCGAGGGCGACCTCGGAAAGTACGAGCAGCGGATCTACTACGGCGAGAAGACCACCACCTACTCGATCGTCGGCGGTCCCCAGAAGGAGATCGACTACTCCGACGACACCGGGGAGAAGACGTTCAGCTACAAGGGCGACGGCGGGGTCGACCTGTCCAACCCGATCAACCGGGCGGCGTACGCGGCGGCCTTCAGTGAGCCGCAGATCCTCTACTCCGGCGCGATCGGCGAGGGCTCGCGGATCCTGTACAACCGCACGCCCAAGGAGCGCGTCGAGGCGGTCGCCCCCTGGCTGACCATCGACGGCGACGCCTATCCGGCGGTGGTGGACGGCCGTATCCAGTGGATTGTCGACGCGTACACGACGACGAACGGCTATCCGTACGCCTCCCGTACGACGCTCGGCGACACCACCGCCGACTCGCTGACCGCCAACAACGACTCGCGCGCGGTGGTGGCCCAGCAGAATCAGGTCAACTACATCCGCAACTCCGTGAAGGCGACCGTCGACGCGTACAGCGGTGACGTGAAGCTCTACCAGTGGGACACCCAGGATCCGATCCTCAAGACCTGGATGAAGGCGTTCCCGGACACGGTGAAGGACAAGAGCGAGATCTCCAAGGAGCTGATGGCGCATCTGCGCTATCCGCAGGATCTGTTCAAGGTCCAGCGTGAGCTGCTCACGCGCTACCACGTGAAGGACGCCAACACCTTCCTCAGCGGCAGCGAGGTGTGGCAGGTCCCGGACGACCCGACCAACAAGTCGGGAGACGCGGTACCGCCGTACTACCTGAGCATGAAGATGCCCGACCAGAAGGCACAGGCGTTCTCACTGACGACGACGTTCACGCCCAACGGACGGGACAACCTCAGTGCGTTCATGTCGGTCGACGCCGAGGCGGGCACGAGTGACTACGGCAAGATCAGAATCCTGAAACTGCCGACCAGTACCACCGTCGACGGACCCAAACAGGTGCAGAGCCAGTTCAACTCCGAACAGGACATCGCCGAGTCCATCAGACTCCTGAGAGGCGGCGACTCGGAGGTCGAGTACGGCAACCTGCTGACGGTGCCGCTCGACGGAGGACTGCTGTACGTCGAGCCGGTCTACGTCCGCGGTGGCGATCTCAAGTACCCCTTGTTGCGCAAGGTCCTGGTGAGTTACGGGGGCAACACCGCCTTCGAGGACACGCTCGACGAGGCACTCAACAAGGTCTTCGGAGCCCAGGCCGCCGAGAACGAGCAGCCACCGGACGAGGGCGACGACACGACCGAGCCACCACCGACGGCCACGAATCCGACGGTCCGGGAAGCGCTGAGCGATGCGCAGAAGGCCTTCGACGCCGGGCAGAAGGCCCTGGAACAGAAGGATCTGGCCGCGTACGCCGAGGCACAGAAGGACCTTGAGGACGCGCTCCAGCGGGCCGAGGAAGCACAGGCCAAGGCCGACGAGAGCGCCGGTGGCAAGAACGGCGACGACAAGGCCGACAAGACCGACAAGACCGACAAGAACAGCGCGGACAAGGCCGGCGACGACAAGGCGAGTCCGGGCGCGACGCCGACCGGTGATGCCGGCGGAGGCTCGGACAGCGGCTGACCGCGCCGCTGCGAGCCAGGCGTTCGAGCTGGTCAAAGCCCATCCCGCGCCGTGCTAGGGTTGTGAACACAACGGCGCGGGGTGGAGCAGCTCGGTAGCTCGCTGGGCTCATAACCCAGAGGTCGCAGGTTCAAATCCTGTCCCCGCTACTGAAGTCGTGAGCTACGTGCGATCGACCACGAAGGCCCGGATTCCGAAAGGGATCCGGGCCTTCGTGATGTGCGAACGCATGTGCCGGTGAGAGCGACGGCCGTGCCGCCAAGGGGAGTTGGACAGATTCGTGTTTGACTTGTCTCCCTGTGGGCATGTCGACAAAACGCTGAAGTGACCTCACTGGCTGCGGTATACCGGATGTACCAGGGCTGCGGGTGGTGCGACGATGGACGTTATGGGGGACATGGCAAATCTGTTCGGGACGGGGCGTTTTGCGCAACCGTCCGGTCAGGAGGAGGCCACGGACGAGGCTCAGGAAGCCGCCGACGAGGCCGCGGAGGAAGTGCGCCTGCGGCTCGCCGTCGATGCCGGTGACGTCGAGGCGACGAGTGTCCTCGGCGCGATGCTGCTGCGCCGCGGCGACTTCGACGGAGCCGAGTCCCATCTGCGTGCCGCCACCGCCGCCGGTGACCGGGCCGCCGCCAACAACCTGGGCGTCCTGCTGCACCAGCGCGGATACGCCGACGAGGCCGCAGGGTGGTGGCGGATCGCAGCCGTGGCCGGGTCCGCGGCCGCGGCTCACGCGCTGGGACGGCACTTCCGCGAGCGCGGGGACGAGCCCGCCGCCGAGTACTGGCTGTGCCAGTCCGCGGAGCAGGGCCATGTACTGGGCGCCTACGCGCTCGCCGACTTGCTGGAGCACCGCGGCGACGACACCGGGGCCGAGCGGTGGATGCGGGCCGCGGCCGAGCGCGGGCACCGGGAAGCCGCGTACCGGCTGGCGCGGACACTGGACCGGCACGCCGGGCAGGACCGCGGCGGGCAGGACCGCGGCGGGCAGGACCGCGCCGGGCAGGACCGCGGCGACGACAAGGCGGCCGCCCTCGCGGCCGACGAGGCCGAGCAGTGGTACCGGCAGGCCGCCGCGCGCGGTCACCGCCGGGGCGCACTGCACCTCGGGACGATCCTGGAGAAGCGGGGCGAGCTGAAGGAGGCCGGCCGCTGGTACCTCACGTCCGCCAAGGACGGCGAGGCTCGCGCCGCCTGCGCGCTCGGCTTCCTGCTGCGGGACGCCGGAGACACCGAGAGCGCCGCCGTGTGGTGGCTGCGCGCCGCACAGGACGGCGACGGCAACGCCGCCAACGCGCTGGGAGCGCTGCACGCCGAGCGCGGCGAGACCCAGACCGCCGAACGCTGGTACCGGGCCGCGATGGACGCCGGGGACGACAACGGGGCGTACAACCTCGGGCTGCTCTGCGCAGAGCAGGGGCGCACCACGCAGGCCGAGCAGTGGTACCGGCGGGCCGCCTACGCCGGACACCGGGAGGCCTCCAACGCGCTGGCCATCCTGCTGCTGCGCGCCGGGGACGAGACCGGCGCCGAGCCGTGGTTCTCCAAGGCCGCCGAGGCGGGCAGCGTTGACGCCGCCTTCAACCTCGGGATCCTGCACGCGGGCCGGAGCGAGGAGCGGGCGGCGCTGCGCTGGTACGAGCGGGCCGCCGCGGCCGGGCACACCGAGGCGGCGCTCCAGGTCGGAATGGCCCGCCTGCGCGCCGGGGACGAGCGCGAGGCCGAGCGGTTCCTGCGGTGCGCGGCAGGAGGCGGCAGCGCGGAGGCCGCGTACCGCCTGGCCACGGTGCTCGACGCGCGCCGGCCGCCGGAGCCCGCGCACGAGCTGGGTGAGCCGGCGCAGGAGAAGTCCGAGTGCGAGGAGTGGTACGAGCGGGCGGCCTCCCAGGGGCACCGGCGGGCACAGGTGCGCGTCGGGATGCTCGCCGCGGCGCGGGGCGACGTGGTGGAGGCCGCGCGCTGGTACCGCGAGGCGGCCGAGGCCGGGTCCCGCAACGGTGCGTTCAACCTGGGGCTGCTGCTGGCCCGCGAGGGGAGCGAGCCGGAGGCCGTTGTGTGGTGGCGCCGGGCGGCCGACGCCGGGCACGGGCGCGCGGCGCTGCGGCTGGCGCTGGTCTGCGCGCGGCGGGGTGAGCTGGCGGAGGGGCAGCGGTGGGCGGACCTGGCGGTGTCGCTGGGGCCGCGGGAGGTGGGGGAGCGGGCGGCTCGGTTGCGGGACGCGTTGCGGCAGGAGCTGTCAGCGTGACGTGTGGGGCGTGACGTGTGACGCTGCGCCGACGTGGAAGCGATTTGCTTCTCGTCTTTCAGTTGACGTACTGTTCCATTCATCGACGCGGGGTGGAGCAGCTCGGTAGCTCGCTGGGCTCATAACCCAGAGGTCGCAGGTTCAAATCCTGTCCCCGCTACTGAAGGCCGAGGGTCGGAATCCGAAAGGGTTCCGGCCCTCGGTGCGTTGCCGCGCGCTTGCCTGCAGGGTCATGCCTGCAGAGTCAGCCTGGAGTGTGACGAGGCTTATGCCGCCGCGCAGTTCGGGCAGGTGCCGCGGTACGTCACCTCGACGTCCGACACGGTGAAGCCGAAGCGCTCCGAGTCGGGGAGGTCGGCCAGCGGGTTGCCGGTCGGGTGGACGTCGCGGATCGCACCGCACCGGGCGCAGACCAAGTGGTGGTGCGGCTGGTGCGCGTTCGGGTCGTAGCGCTTGGCGCGCTTGTCCGTCGCGACTTCCAGCACCTCGCCGAGCGAGACCAGCTCACCCAGCGTGTTGTAGACCGTCGCCCGGGAGATCTCGGGGAGCTTGTCCACGGCCCGGGCGTGCACCTCGTCGGCCGTCAGATGGACGTGTTCGCCCTCGAGGACCTCGGCCACGACGCGCCGCTGCGCGGTCATGCGCCATCCACGACCACGCAGCCGTTCCAGAAGGTCACTCATACAGACCAGCCTAACAGCAAGGGGGACCAGGTCCCGAACAGATGTGACTTTGGAGTCGCACTTGACTTAGACCTTGTCTATTGTAGGATCAGGAACGGCATGAGACAAGAGACAGGCTTTAAGGATTGGCGCAGGACCAGCTCCTTCTGGAGAAGCTCGCCCACTTCAGAACTACGAGCCGAACAGCTTCGGCGGTCCGTTCCAGACGGACCGGGCCCTGTGGCAGCCGGTGCCCTCTCCGGCGTCTCCCGCGACGACATCGTCGAGCGCGCGATCGGCAACTTCCGTCAGGCCGACGGTGACTTCGGCAAGCGGCTGGAGGCCGCGGTCCAGGTCCTGCGCGGCTGACATCCAGCACTGGACCGCTTGCCGTAGCGGCGGGCCGGATCCCCTGCAAGGGGGGTCCGGCCCGTTCGTCCTCCCGCCCGCCGCGTCAGGCGGTCACCACCGGGGCGTTGTGGGGTGAGCGTGCCGGCGCCCAGCAGCGGATGATGTCGCGCACCGAGACGATGCCCGCCGGCTCGCCGTGTTCGAGGACGATGAGGTGACGGAAGCCGCCGTGCACCATCGCCCCCGCTGCCTCCTCCACGGTCCAGGACGGCGCGGCGAAGACGACGTCGGTGGTGGTGTGGGCGTGGGCGCGTTCGGTGTCCGGGTCCTGTCCCCGGCCCACGGAGACGAGGACGTCGCGTTCGGTGAGGATGCCGATGCCGCCGGCGTCGGGGTCGTACACCACGGCAGCGCCGACGCGGCGCGCGGACATCAGGGCGGCGGCTTGGCGGAGCGTGTGGGCGGGGCCGATGGTGAGGACGACCTTGCTCATGACTTCGCGGACGAGCATGGGTGGAGCCACCTCCTGCCGGTGATCCATGAGTTGGTTCATGGATTCACAAGTTCACAAGTCAGGGAACTCTCAGAGTGGCAGGTAAAGCGCCGGTCAACAAGAGGGTGCGGAGAGGGAGTCGGCGGAGGAGCCGGCGGCGCTCAGTAGCGCTGGTTCAGGTACCCGAGCAGCTCGTCGTGGAGCCGCCCGTTCGACGCCGCCGCGTTGCCGCTGTGCGGACCGGGGCGGCCGTCGAGGCCGGTGAACGTGCCGCCCGCCTCCGTGACGATGATCGCGTTCGCGGCCATGTCCCAGAGGGAGAGCTCGGGTTCGGCGCAGATGTCGACCGATCCCTCGGCGACCATCATGTACGGCCAGAAGTCGCCGTACGCGCGCGTGCGCCACACCTCGCGGGTCAGGTCGAGGAAGCCGTCCAGTCGGCCCTGCTCCTCCCAGCCGCCGAGCGAGGAGTACGCGAAGGAGGCGTCGGAGAGCGTGGAGACCTGGGAGACGTGGAGCCGGTGGGCGGAGGTCAGGCTGCGGCCGGTGAACGCGCCGTGGTCCTGCACCGCCCACCAGCGGCGGCCGAGCGCCGGGGCGGACACGAGGCCCACGACGGGCTGGTACCCGCCCTCGGCGGCTTCCGTGAGGGAGATGAGGGTGGCCCAGACGGGGACGCCGCGTACGTAGTTCTTGGTGCCGTCGATCGGGTCGATGACCCAGCGGCGGGGGCTGTTGCCCGCCACGCCGAACTCCTCTCCGTGGACCGAGTCGCGGGGGCGGGCGCGGGCGAGGTGGCCTCGGATGAGTTCCTCGGCGGCCTTGTCCGCTTCGCTCACCGGGGTCATGTCCGGCTTCGTCTCGACCTTCAGGTCGAGGGCCTTGAAGCGGTCCATCGTCGCGGCGTCGGCGGCGTCCGCGAGGACGTGGGCGAGGCGGAGATCGTCGAGGTAGTCGGGCATGCCGCCACGCTATCTGCCGGGGGCCGGGCGGGGCTACCAGGGGTTTGACGGGCGTGGCGGGGTGCGGGAAGGGGCGCGAGGACCCTTGACAGTGCCCCCATGCCCGTCAAATCTGTGCAGCAAGTCGCTCGGCCCGAGGGAGGCGAGGGTGCCTGCAGCCCGGGAGTCCCTGCTCGATGCCGCATATACGGCGTTGGCGCGCCGGCCGTGGTCCGCCGTGCGGATGGTGGACGTCGCCGCGGCGGCCGGGGTGTCCCGGCAGACGCTGTACAACGAGTTCGGCAGCAAGGAGGGCCTCGCCCGGGCGCTCGTCCGGCGGGAGGCCGACGGCTATCTCGCCGGCGTGGAGCGCGCGCTCTCCGGGCCCATCGACCCGCGCGAACGGCTCACCGCCACCGCCGAGTGGATGATGTCCGCCGCCCACGACAACGCGCTGGTCCGGGCCATGCTCACCGGCTGCTGGAGTGAGCGGCTGCCCTCGCCGACCCTGACGGCGGTGCCGTCCGCCTCCGCGGTACCGGCCCAGCGCCGCGCCGACGGTCCGCTGCCCTCGCCCGGCGACTTCGTGCGCCTGGTCCGTGACCGCGCCGTGGCCGTCCTGAACGGCGCCGGCCCGCTCCCGCCGCCGGACGCCGAGCTGGCCCGCTCCTGCGAACTGGCCGTACGGCTCGCCCTGTCCTGCGTCGCGGCACCGCCCGCGGAGAGGGAGGGCGGGGTGGCGGAACTCGTACGCACCGCGCTGCCCCGCCGGTTGACGGCGTAGCGGTCGGCGCGCCGACGAGTCAGTGCGCCGACGGCTCAGCGTGCCGACGGCTCAGCGCGCCGACGAGTCAGTGCGCCGAGCCCGACAACTGCAGCCCGATCACGCCGATGATGACGAAGCTGATCGAGACGATCTTCAGGGTCGAGACCAGATCACCGAGGAAGACCATGCCGTAGATGGCGGTCCCGGCCGCGCCGATGCCGGTCCACACCGCGTACGCGGGGCCGACGTCGAGCTTCTTCAGTGAGATGGTCAGCAGACCGAAACTGCCCAGCGCGAAGGCGCAGAAGGCGACGGTGGGCCAGAGCCGGGTGAATCCGTGCGACAGCTTCAGACAGACGGCGAAGCCGGTTTCGAGCACCCCGGCCACTATGACCAGCAGCCACGCCATGTCTTGTCCTCCCGTAGTCCCGTACCCGTGACCGCTGCGTCGCTGTCGATCAGTGGCTTCGTCAGGCTCTTTGCTCAGGCTCTTTGCTCAGGCTTGGTTCCGGCTTGGTGCGATTATGCACTTACCGGTGGCACGCCACGGCAAACAACGCGGAGGTCAGTCGCCTTCCTTGCGTTCCCGTGTCGACAGCAGCCTGCGCAGCGAGTACAGCCGGGCCGGGTCGGCGTGCCCCTCGGCGACCCACGCGTCCAGCGCGCAGTCGGGCTCGTCGTGGCTGCACGCGCGCGGGCAGCCCTCCGTGCCGGGCACCAGGTCGGGGAAGGCGTTGATCACCCGGGACGGGTCGATGTGCGCCAGCCCGAACGACCGTACGCCCGGAGTGTCGACGACCCAGCCGCCCGACTCCGAGGACAGCGGCAGCGCGAGGGCCGAGGTCGTCGTGTGGCGGCCGCGTCCCGTCACCGCGTTGACGTGGCCCGTCACCCGGCGGCGGTCCTGTGGCACCAGGGTGTTGACGAGTGTCGTCTTGCCGACACCGGAGTGGCCGACGAAGGCCGTGATCTTCCCGTCCAGATGCTCGCGTACGAGGCCGGCGGCGGCGCCGTTCTCCAGCTCCTCGCGGCTGGTGACGACGTACGGGATGTCCAAGGCGCCGTACAGCTCGAGGAGTTCGTCGGGCGACGCGAGGTCGGACTTGGTCATGACGAGCAGCGGGGTGAGGCCGCCGTCGAACGCCGCGACCAGGCAGCGGTCGATGAGGCGCGGGCGCGGCTCGGGGTCGGCGAGGGCCGTGACGACGGCGAGCTGGTCGGCGTTGGCGACCACCACCCGCTCGTAGGGGTCGTCGTCGTCCGCCGTGCGGCGCAGGACCGAGGTGCGTTCCGCGATGCGGACGATGCGCGCGAGCGTGTCCTTCTTGCCGCTCAGGTCGCCGACCAGCGCCACCCGGTCGCCGACGATCGCCGCCTTGCGGCCCAGTTCGCGTGCCTTCATCGCCATGACGATCCGGTCGTCGACGAGACAGGTCAGCCGCCCGCGGTCCACGGTGAGGACCAGGCCCTCCGCCGCGTCCTCGTGTTTGGGCCGGGTGTGGGTGCGCGGCCGGTTGCCCTTGCGGTTGGGGCGGGAGCGGATGTCGTCCTCGTCGGTGTGCTTGCCGTAGCGGCGCATGGCGATCCGTCCCTACGCCCCGAGCATCCCGGTCCACAGATCGGGGAAGTCGGGCAGGGTCTTGGCGGTGGTCGCCACGTTCTCGATCCGCACCCCCTCGACCGCGAGGCCGATGACGGCGCCGGCGGTGGCCATGCGATGGTCCTCGTAGGTGTGGAAGACGCCGTCGTGCAGGCGGCGCGGGCGGATGTGCAGACCGTCCGCGGTCTCGGTGACGTCACCGCCGAGCTCGTTGATCTCCTTGGTGAGCGCGGCCAGACGGTCCGTCTCGTGCAGCCGCAGGTGGGCGACGTTGCGCAGGGTCGAGGGGGAGTCCGCGAGGGCGGCGACGGCCGCGATGCCCGGGGTCAGCTCGCCGACCTCGCCGAGGTCGACGTCGATGCCGTGGACCGCGCCCGATCCGGTGAAGACGAGCCCGTAGTCGGTCAGTTCGCAGGAACCGCCCATTTCGGTGAAGATCTCGCGCAGCCGGTCACCGGGCTGGGTGGTGCGGGCCGGCCAGGCGGGGATCACGACCCTGCCGCCCGTCACCAGAGCCGCCGCCAGGAACGGCTGGGCGTTGGACAGGTCCGGCTCGATCGTCAGGTCCCGGCCGAGCAGCGCGCCCGCCGTGACGCGCCAGACGTTCGGCTCGCCGCCGGACTCGGGGGTGTCGACCTGGGCGCCGGCCGAGCGCAGCATGTCGACGGTCATGCGGATGTGCGGCATGGAAGGCAGCGCGGAGCCCGTGTGGCGGACCTCGACGCCCTGGTTGAAGCGCGGTCCCGACAGCAGCAGGGCGCTGACGAACTGGGAGGACGACGACGCGTCGATCTCCACCGGGCCGCCCTCCAGTGCCCCGCTCCCGTGCACGGTCAGCGGCAGCGCGCCGCGCCCGTCGTCGTCGATGCGGGCGCCGAGGGCGCGCAACGCGTCGATCACGCCGTGCAGCGGACGCTCGTACGAACGCGGGTCGCCGTCGAAGCGGACGGCGCCGTCGGCGAGTGTGGCGACCGGCGGCAGGAAGCGCATGACCGTGCCCGCGTTGCCGACGTCGACCGTGGCGGGGCCGCGCAGGCCCGCCGGGATGACCCGCCAGAACTCGCCGGTGCCCTCCGGACCGACGCCCTCCTCGATCTCGACGCCCATCGCGCGCAGCGCCTCGGCCATCAACAGGGTGTCGCGGGAGCGCAGCGGGCGGCGCAGCCAGCCGGGCTCGGAGGCGAGGGCGGCCAGCACCAGGGCACGGTTGGTGACCGACTTGGATCCGGGAACGTGGACGGTCGCGTCGACGCCTCCGCTCGCGTGCGGGGCGGGCCAGAGGGCGGTGTGCGCGGGGTTCACGGTCATGGGCCCCACTTTAATGGCTGAGGACGATCGGAGATCTTGATCAAAAGCGGCGAAACCTGACCGAAAACGCAACAGTGCAATTGCCGTGCATATATGCGCAGCCACGGGGAGCGGGTGGACGCCGGCCGGGCCTCACAGCTCCAGCAACCAGCGCCCCCCGCCGATCAGCGAGCACAGCGACACCGCGTGGAACAGGAAGAACCACACCCCGGCAGGCGCGTGGGTCAGCCGCGCCAGTTGGTCCGCGTCAGAGTCACCCGCGCCGCCCCGCGCCCGCTTGGCCTGCAGCTCGAACGCCGGGCGCACCCCGCCGAGCAGCAGGAACCACACCACCGCGTACGCGAACGCCGCCTGCACCTGCGGTCCGGCCAGCCACGACACCAGGACGAACGTGCCGCCGGTGACCACCACCGTCAGCACCCCGTACGCGTTGCGCACCATCACCAGCAGGGCGACGAGCAGCACCGTCGCCAGCCACAGCAGCAGGGTGATGCGTCCCGCGGCCAGCAGCGCCGAGCCGCCGAGACCGAGCAGCGGGGGAGCGGTGTAGCCGGCGACCGCGGTGAGGATCATCCCGACGCCGTGCGGCTTGCCCCGGCTGACGGTCAGGCCGCTGGTGTCCGAGTGCAGCGTGATGCCCGTCAGGGTGCGCCCGGTGACCAGGGCCACGAGCCCGTGGCCGCCCTCGTGGGCGATGGTGATCGCGTTGCGCGCTATCCGCCACGACCCGCGCGTCGCCACGACGGCGAGCGCGGCCACCAGGGTCGCGATCACCACCCACAGGTCGGGATCGGGCTGGGTGCCGGAGACCTCGTCCCACAGTGAGGTGAGCGAGGCCGTTGCGAGGTGGTCCATGTTCGGTGAGGGCTCCTCGTGTCAGCGCGGGGTCTGGCAGTGTGGCACGTATGTGCGGACGGTATGCGGCGAGTCGTCGACCCGAGGATCTCGCGGGAATCTTTGAAATCGAGAAGTGGGAGCCCAAGGAGACCTTGGAGCCCGACTACAACGTGGCCCCCACCAAGGAGGTCTACGCCGTCCTGGACCGTCCCCTGAAAGACGCCGAGGACCCGAAGCCGGTTCGCCAACTGCGGAAGCTGAAGTGGGGCCTCGTCCCCTCCTGGTCCAAGACGCCCGAGGGCGGCGCCCGGATGATCAACGCCCGCGCGGAGACCGTCCACGAGAAGCCGTCCTACCGCCGCGCCTTCACCACCCGGCGCTGCATCCTGCCCGCCGACGGCTACTACGAGTGGGTCACCGGCACGCAGGAGCGGGACCTGGAGGTGGAGGGGCGCAAGAAGCGGCCCCGCAAGCAGCCGTACTTCGTCACGCCGGCCGACGGCTCCGTGTTCGCCATGGCCGGGCTGTACGAGTTCTGGCGGGACAGGACGCTGCCGGACGACCACCCGCAGGCCTGGTGGGTGACGTGCTCGGTGATCACCACCGAGGCCGAGACCACGCCGCTCGCCGTCGCCCCGGCCGACGGGCCGCACGCCCTCGCCGACATCCACCCGCGGATGCCGCTGATGCTGACGCCGGACCGCTGGGACGACTGGCTCGACCCGGCGCACACCGACCCCGACGAGCTGACCTCCCTGCTGGCGCCCCCGCTCGCCGGGCTGATGCGCGCCTTCCCCGTCTCCACGGCCGTCAGCAGCGTGCGCAACAACGGTCCCGAGCTGCTCAAGGAGCTTGAGGCGCCGGAAGAGGGCACACTCTTCTGACGTGACAAGAGACACAAACGACGCCAGCGACACCAGCGACGCCACCAAGAACATCAACACCAGGAACATCAACACCGAGGGCATCGACACCGAAGCGGGCCCCGCCCGCATCACCTGGCACCCGGCGAAGAAGCCGCGCCTCGTCCTCGCCCTGAGTCACGGCGCCGGCGGCGGCATCGAGGCGCGAGACCTGAAGGCGCTGGCGGCCGCACTGCCCGCACACGGGGTGAGCGTCGCCCTCGTCGAGCAGCCCTGGCGGGTGGCCGGCAAGAAACTGGCGCCCGCCCCGAAGACGCTGGACACCGGCTGGCGGGGCGTCTGGCCCGCGCTCGCCGCGCCCGGACTGCCGGTGATCTCGGGCGGCCGCAGCGCGGGTGCCCGCGTCGCCTGCCGCACCGCCACCGAACTGGGTGCCCACGCCGTCCTCGCGCTCAGCTTCCCCCTGCACCCGCCGGGCAGGCCCGAGAAGTCCCGCGCCGCCGAGCTGCTCGGGGCCGGCGTGCCCACCCTCGTCGTACAGGGCGGCAACGACCCCTTCGGCAGGCCCGAGGAGTTCCCCGACGCCCCCGAGGGGACCTACGACCTGACCGAGGTGCCGTACGGCGATCACGGCTTCGCGGTGCCCAAGCGGGCGGAGATCACCCAGGACAGGGCGCTGGAGCTGCTCACCGACGGGGTCGCGCGGTGGGCCGGCCCACTCGGCTGAACGCCGGGGAACGGCCGGGAATGACCGGGGGGCGGCCACTGTTGTGCGGGACGTACGTTGCTGGGAATCAGCACCGACGCCCCCGTAGGAGAGGAAGTCCGCCGCATGGGTTCAGCCTTCTGCCCGAGTCGCAGCAGCCGCGCCGACCTGGACTGGACGGTGCTGCACGCGGCGAAGACCGCTCCTGTTCGACCGGCGGGCGGACCGAATCGTCAAGCATCTCCGACCGCGGGTCGTCTATCCTCCGATTCGAGTGGGACCGGTCTCGGTTTCACGACGTCACTGGAGGAGGTGGGTCCGGTCACTGGGACCGACGCAGGGACCGAACACGGCCAGGCGGAGCAGCCCGAGGGCCGGGGTACCGACGCGGAGTCGACCGCGGAGCGCAGCGCGCGCTTCGAGCGGGACGCGCTCGAGTTCCTCGACCAGATGTACTCGGCCGCGCTGCGCATGACACGTAATCCGGCCGACGCCGAGGACCTGGTGCAGGAGACCTACGCCAAGGCGTACGCGTCCTTCCACCAGTTCCGCGAGGGCACCAACCTCAAGGCGTGGCTGTACCGCATCCTCACCAACACCTTCATCAACTCGTACCGCAAGAAGCAGCGCGAACCCCAGCGCAGCGCGGCCGAGGAGATCGAGGACTGGCAGCTCGCGCGTGCCGAGTCGCACATGTCGACGGGTCTGCGCTCCGCCGAGTCGCAGGCGCTCGACCACCTGCCCGACTCGGACGTGAAGCAGGCGCTCCAGGCGATCCCCGAGGAATTCCGTATCGCCGTGTATCTGGCGGACGTCGAGGGCTTTGCCTACAAGGAGATCGCCGACATCATGGGGACACCCATCGGTACGGTGATGTCCCGGCTGCACCGTGGACGCCGTCAGCTACGCGGCATGCTGGAGGACTACGCCCGCGACCGCGGCCTGGTCCCCGCCGGCGCCGGAGAGTCGAACGAAGCGAAAGGCTCGGGGTCATGAGCTGCGGAGAGTCGCACGAGACGGATTGCAGCGAAATCCTCGATCATCTCTACGAGTTTCTCGACAAGGAGATGCCGGACTCGGACTGCGTGAAGTTCGAGCACCACTTCGAGGAGTGCTCGCCCTGCCTGGAGAAGTACGGTCTCGAGCAGGCCGTGAAGAAGCTGGTCAAGCGGTGCTGCGGACAGGACGACGTGCCCGGTGACCTGCGCGACAAGGTCATGGGCCGGTTGGACCTGATCCGTTCCGGACAGTCCGTGCCCGACCACGACGTCACGGCCGGACCAACGGCTCCGCAGGAGTCCTGAGCCCTCCGAAGCGCTCCGCAACCCTCCGAGTCACTCGTACGTGCTAATCCGCGGGTTATCTGCCCGCGGCCTCCCCGCCGCCGCCCTAGGCTCCTGAGCCTGACAGGCGTGGCCGGGGGAGGGACTCATGGACGCGGTACCGGCGCGGGCTCGTGTGTACGTCGCCGCTGTCGGCGTCGCCGCGCTGCTCTGCCTGCGGCCGCTGCCCGCGGTGCACGCGCCCTGGTGGGCGGTGCTGCTGCTCGCGGGGCTGTACGCGGGCTCCGAGCTGGTCGCGCGGTCCCGTTTCGTCGGGACCTGCTACCCCGTACTGCTCGCCGGCGCCTTCCTCCTTCCGCCGCCCGCCGCGGCGCTCGTGGCGCTGCCGGGGGCCCTGCTGTCCCCGGTGCCGCGGCGGCCCTTCGCCCTGCGGCGCGTATGGCGGGCTGCCGAGCTGACGCTCGCCGTCTGGGCCGCCGCGTGCGTGCACTGGCGGCTCGGCGGGCGGGACGCGGTCGTCGAGCCCGACTTCCCGTACGCGCTCCTGCCGGCCGGGGCCGCGGTCCTGGCGTTCTGCCTGGTGCTCACCCTGCTGGACGGCGGCATCCTGACCCTCGCCGACCACGTGCCGGCGCGCAGGGCGTGGCGGGGGCTGTTCTCGCGGTCGCTCGCGCCGATCGCCGTGCACGGGCTCGCCGGGCTGATGATGGCGGTCCTGTGGCGCAGCCCGTACGGTCCGGTGGCCGCGCTGCTCGTCCTGCTGCCGATGTGCGTGGCGTGGTGGGCGTTCGCCCAGTACCACCGGGAGCGCGCCGCGCACCAGGCCACCATCCGCGCGCTGGTGCAGGCCGTCGACATCAAGGACGGCTACACACGCGGCCACAGTGAACGCGTCGGCCAGGCCTCGATGATGATCGCCCGCGAACTGGGCATGGACGACGAGCGCGTCGAGACCCTCCGCTTCGCCGGGATCCTGCACGACGTGGGCAAGCTCGGCGTACCCACCCGGCTGCTGCGCAAGGACGGGCCACTGACACCCGAGGAGCGGCGGGTGATCGAACTGCACCCCGAGTACGGGCACGAGATGGTGCGCGGCATCCGCTTCCTCGGCGAGGCCCGCGCCGCCGTCCTCCATCACCACGAACGGCTGGACGGCAGCGGCTACCCCTACGGACTGGTCGGCGACCGCATCCCCGAGTCGGCGCGGGTGGTGGCCGTAGCCGACGCCTTCGACGCGATGACGTCCACGCGCTCCTACAGCAGGGCCCGTCCCGTCGCGACGGCGCTGGAGGAACTCCGGCGGTGCGCCGGGGGACAGTTCGACCCACGGATGGTGCGGGCGCTGGTCCGCGCCCTCGGACGCCAGGGCTGGCGCCCGTCGGTGACGGCGGACGGCAACGTCGCCCACCCGGCCGACCCGACGATCCCGGGCCGGGACGAGCACGCGCGGGACGGCGTCGCCAAGGGGGCACCATGACACGGGCGGAGCCACCGGCGCGCCGGCAACACCCGCGCCCGGGGCGCGGCGGGATGCCGGGGCCGGGGACGGCGGCTGCGGTGCGGGGCATCGTTCGCCACCCCGTACCCCGTCCCGCCGTCGCATGTCGCCGTGTCGCGGTGCCCTGTCCGGTCGTCGCGTGTCGCCGTGTCGCCGTGGCCTGCCCGGTCGTCGCACGTCGCCGCGTCGCGGTATCCCGTCCCGTCGTCCACCGTGTCGCCGTGCCCCGTCCCGTCGCCGCACCCCATCCCACCGCCGCACCCCATCGGCACCAGTCCGTCCGGCCCTCATCCGTCCGGCACCAGTCTGTCCGGCACGCATCCGCAGACGCCCGAGCCTGGTGGCAGCCGTGCCCCGGACGCGTACGTGGTCGTGTGGGTGGGTGCGCATCATGACGCCCTTCCATTCTCGGGCCCAGTCCCAGTCCCAGTCTCAGTCCCCGTCCCGGTTCCTCTTGCCGTCCCCGTCAGCGGTGCGGTCTCCCTTTCGGGTCGGGGCACCGCCCCCGTCCTCGCCCCCCTTCCGGGGAAGGCCCCGGTCCCGGTGGGGGCCGTCGGCGGCCCTGCCTCTCGTACCCGCCTGCGCCGGGCTCCTCGCGCTCGGCTGCCTCGCCTCGGTGCTGTGGTCGGGGTCCGTGCAGCGGTCCGTCGCGCTCGCCTTCGGGGCCCTCGTCGTCCTCGGCGAGCTGACCCGGCGGACCGGTACCGAGGCCCGGGAGGCGGCTCCGCTCGGGGCCGCCGGAGCGCTGGCGTACGCGCTGCTCGGGGACGTCGCCGGGCAGCCCACGCAGCACGGCGTCGCCCAGACCGTCACCGTCGTGCTCGCCGCCTCACTGCTCGGCAGCGTGCCCTACGTCGCCCGCGGCAGCGGACCCGTCCTCGACCACCTGGCGCGGCGCGTGCTCACCGTCGCCTTCGCCGCCGTGTGCTTCCAGCCGCTGTTCAACCAGGGCGTCTTCCACGACTGGAGCGGCCCCGCCTACGCGCTGCTGCTGATCGCGCTGCTCGCCCTGACCACGCTGTGCGACGCCGTGCTCGCCGCGGCACCCGCGCACGCGCGCACCGGATGGCCCTTCGGCCCGCTATTGCGCGAGGAACTGCGGGGCATGGTCGGCATCACGTCCGCGGTGTGCGCGACCGGCGCGGTGATGGCGCTCGCGGTGAGCGTCGCGGGACTGTGGGCGCTCCCCGTCTTCTCCGTCCCCCTGCTGCTCGCCCAGCTCTCCTACCGCCGGTACGCGGCCGTCCGGGCCACCTACCGGCAGACCATCGCCTCCCTGGCCCGCGCCACCGAGATCGCCGGGTACACCCCGGCCGGGCACGCCCGCCGCGTCGCCGAACTCGGCGTGGCAGTCGGGCGGGACCTGGGACTGTCCGGGGCCGAGCTGACCGTGCTGGAGTACGCGGCCCTCATGCACGACATCGGCCAGTTGAGCCTGGTCGACCCGGTACCGGCGGGAGCCACCGCCGCCCTGCCCGTCGCCGAACAGCGGCGGATCGCGCTGCTCGGCGGGGCCGTCGTCCGCCAGACCGGCGTCGACGCGGCGGTCGCGGTGGTGGTGGAGCGGCAGGCCGACCCCTGCCGGGAGCAGCCGGTCGCGGCGCGGATCGTCCGTGCCGTGAACGCGTACGAGGAGAAGACGCGGGACGCCGGAGCCGGCGGCGGCCTCGCGGCGCTCGAGGAACTGCGCCTGGCCACCGGGGGCGACTACGCTCCCGACGTCGTCGAAGCGCTGGCCCGAGTGCTTTCGCGAGGCAGTCTTACCGCGCCCGCGGCTGGGTAACCCATGGGTAATGAGCGCCCTTACAGCCGTACGTGGTTTGATGCCCAGGAGAGGGTGTCCGGGGGCGCGAAAGGCACAGCCAGCCCACAGAACGGAACTGGCAGGCGGGAATCGTGAGGATCTTCGGCAAGGCACGGCACCGGCCCTCCGCCTCCTGGCGGCAGGCCACCGACCGGGCGTTCACGCTGATCGGCGACGGTCGCTACGAGGACGCGGGCGCGCTGCTGACGCGGGCGGCCGACCTGGAGCCCTGGCTGTCGGAGTCCTGGTTCAACCTGGCCCTGCTGCACAAGTTCCGGCACGACTGGGAGCAGGCGAGGGCCGCCGGTCTGCGGGCCGTGGCACTGCTCGACCGGGACACCGGCGCGCCCGACTGGTGGAACGTCGGCATCGCCGCCACCGCCCTCCAGGACTGGCCGCTGGCCCGCCGGGCCTGGCAGGCCTACGGGCTGCGCACCCCCGGGGGTGCCACGGACGCCGGTGAGCCGCTCGGCATGGACCTCGGCAGCGCGGCCGTACGGCTGTCCCCGGAGGGCGAGGCCGAGGTCGTGTGGGGGCGGCGGCTCGACCCCGCCCGTGTCGAGGTGCTGTCCATCCCGCTGCCCTCCTCGGGGCGGCGCTGGGGCGAGGTCGTCCTGCACGACGGGGTGCCGCACGGGGAGCGGACGACCGGTGCGGGGCACTCCTACCCCGTCTTCGACGAGATCGAGCTGTGGGCGCCGTCGCCCGTGCCCACCTGGGTGGTCCTCCTGGAGGCCGCCACCGAGTCCGACCGGGACGCCCTGGAGCAGTTGGCCGCCGACGCCGGGTTCGCCGCCGAGGACTGGTCGTCCTCGGTCCGGCTGCTGTGCCGGATGTGCTCGGAGTCCCGGATGCCGTCCGACGAGGGCGAGGGCGAGCACCTCGACCCGCACGACCACAGCGAACCGGGTCACCCGGGTCCCCTGGGCCACCGCACCGACGGCCAGCTATGGGTGCCCGAGCGGGAGTGCGGGGTGGCCGCGCCGGCCGCGCTGGTACGGGGGCTGCTGGACGGGTGGGTCGCGGACAGTCCGGACTCCCGTGATTGGCGGGACCTGGAAGAGGTCTGCTGAGCGGCCCCGTAGTCTTTGTCAGGACAGTCTTTGTCGGGACACTCTTCGTCCGGACAGTCTTTGTCAGGACGTTCCAGCAGCAGTCACCATCAGCATCACCCCTGGTTGTACGAGGAAGGCATACGTCGGTCATGGCCCAGCAGGACACCGATCAGCAGCGCACGGGCGTGCTCCCCGTGGACGACGACGGCTTCGTCGTCGACACCGAGGACTGCGAGGAGCGCGAGGCCGACTGGCGCGGGCGCGGCACCGCGCGTCCGATCACGGTGGTCGGCAACCCGGTGCTGCACAAGGAGTGCGAGGACGTCACCGACTTCGGCGAGGAGTTCCAGCAGTTGGTGGCGGACATGTTCGCCAGCCAGCGCGCCGCCGAGGGCGTGGGCCTGGCCGCCAACCAGATCGGCGTCTCCAAGAAGGTCTTCGTCTACGACTGCCCCGACGACGAGGGCGCCCGTCACGCCGGCGTGGTCTGCAACCCGGTCCTCGTCGAACTGCCCGCCGACCGGCGCCGCCTGGACGACAGCAACGAGGGCTGCCTGTCCGTGCCGACCGCCTACGCGCCGCTCGCCCGCCCCGACTACGCCGAGGTGACCGGGCAGGACGAGAAGGGCAACCCGGTCAAGGTCCGGGGCACCGGTTACTTCGCACGGTGTTTGCAGCACGAGACGGATCACCTGTACGGGTACTTGTACATCGACCGGCTCTCCAAGCGCGAGCGCAAGGACGCGCTGCGGCAGATGGCCGAGAACGAGCCGCGTTACCCCGTGGTCCCGAACGACTGACACCGCATCACCGGTCACCCATCTCCCTTGCGCACGGCGCCCGTTCGGGTCTTCCCCGAACGGGCGCCGTGCGTCTGTGCTCATCTGTGTGCGTCGTCTGCCGAAAGCTGCCACACAACAGGAGAATTCAGGCATCGGGGGGTAGTGAATGAAGCAAATCCGTTCCCAGAACGGTCAGTTGTGGTGCTGAATGGGAAGTGCGGGGATACGCAACGGCGCACGCCCCGCTCAGCGAGAGGAGTGCGCCACCGGCGGCTGAGAGGGGTTTGTTCGTGCATGCTTTCTCACACGGCACCACAGCGACACCGACCGCGATCGCAGTACCGCCATCGCTCCGTCTTCCGGTGATCGAGGCGGCATTCCCCCGGCAACTGCACCCGTATTGGCCGAAGCTCCAGGAGAAGACGCGTACCTGGCTGCTGGAAAAACGGCTCATGCCGGCGGACAAGGTCGAGGAATATGCCGACGGCCTGTGCTACACGGACCTCATGGCGGGCTACTACCTGGGCGCCCCCGACGAGGTCATGCAGGCGATAGCCGACTACAGCGCGTGGTTCTTCGTCTGGGACGACCGGCACGACCGCGACATCGTCCACGGCCGTTCCACCGCCTGGCGGCGACTGCGCGGCCGGCTGCACACGGCACTCGACTCACCCGGGGACCACCTGTACCACGAGGACACACTGGTGGCGGGGTTCGCCGACAGTGTGCGCCGGCTCTACGCCTTCCTGCCGGCGACCTGGAACGCCCGGTTCGCCCGGCACTTCCACGCGGTGATCGAGGCGTACGACCGGGAATTCCACAACCGCACCCGCGGAATCGTGCCCGGCGTCGAGGAGTACCTCGAACTGCGCCGGCTCACCTTCGCGCACTGGATCTGGACCGACCTGCTGGAGCCGAGTTCGGGCTGCGCGCTTCCGGACGCCGTCCGGAAACACCCGGCATATCACCGGGCGGCGCTGTTGAGCCAGGAATTCGCCGCCTGGTACAACGACCTCTGCTCGCTGCCAAAGGAAATAGCGGGAGACGAGGTCCACAATCTCGGAATCAGTCTCATCACCCATCATTCACTCACCCTGGAAGAAGCCATAGGAGAAGTCAGGCGACGCGTCGAGGAATGCATCACCGAATTCCTCGCCGTCGAGCAGGATGCCTTACGGTTCGCCGACGAACTCGCCGACGGAACCGTACGCGGAAAGGAACTGAGCGGCGCCGTGCGGGCCAACGTCGGCAATATGCGGAACTGGTTCAGTTCCGTCTACTGGTTCCACCACGAGTCCGGCCGGTACATGGTCGACAGTTGGGACGACCGGTCCACGCCCCCGTACGTCAACAACGAAGCGGCAGGTGAGAAATGACCGTCGAGTCCGTCAACCCCGAGACCCGCACCCAAGTGGCACAGGAGCTGCGCGAGCCGCCCGTGGCGGGTGGCGGCGTGCCGCTGCTCGGTCACGGCTGGAGGCTGGCCCGCGACCCGCTGGCCTACATGTCCCAGTTGCGCGAGCACGGCGACGTCGTGCGCATCAAGCTCGGCCCGAAGACCGTCTACGCGGTCACGAACCCGGAGCTCACCGGCGCCCTGGCCCTGAGCCCCGACTACCACATAGCCGGCCCGCTCTGGGAGTCGCTGGAGGGCCTGCTCGGCAAGGAGGGCGTGGCGACGGCCAACGGCCCGCTCCACCGCCGTCAGCGACGCACCATCCAGCCCGCGTTCAAGCTCGACGCCATCCCCGCCTACGGGCCGATCATGGAGGAGGAGGCGCACGCGCTCACCGAGCGCTGGCAGCCGGGGCGGACCGTCGACGCCACCTCGGAGTCCTTCCGGGTCGCCGTGCGCGTCGCGGCCCGCTGCCTGCTGCGCGGGCAGTACATGGACGAGCGGGCCGAGCGGCTGTGCGTCGCGCTCGCCACCGTCTTCCGGGGCATGTACCGGCGCATGGTGGTCCCGCTCGGACCGCTCTACCGGCTGCCGCTTCCGGCCAACCGAAAATTCAACAGCGCGTTGGCCGATCTGCATCTGCTGGTCGACGAGATCATCGCCGAGCGCCGGGCATCCGGTCAAAAGCCGGACGATTTGCTCACGGCATTGCTGGAGGCGAAGGACGACAATGGCGACCCGATCGGGGAACAGGAGATCCACGACCAGGTCGTCGCGATACTCACCCCCGGCAGTGAAACCATCGCGTCCACGATCATGTGGTTGCTGCAGGCACTTGCCGCTCACCCGGAACATGCCGACCGCATACGCGACGAAGTCGAAGCGGCCACCGGCGGTCGCCCCGTGGCATTCGAGGATGTCCGGGGGCTCACGCACACCGGCAATGTCATCGTGGAGGCCATGCGTTTGCGCCCCGCCGTATGGGTATTGACGCGGCGCGCGGTGGCCGAGACCGAACTCGGTGGCTATCGCATTCCGGCCGGGGCGGACATCATCTACAGTCCGTACGCAATCCAACGCGATGCGAAGTCGTACGCCGACAACCTGGAGTTCGACCCGGACCGGTGGCTCCCGGAACGCGCGAAGAATGTGCCGAAATACGCCATGAAGCCGTTCAGTGTGGGCAATCGGAAGTGCCCCAGTGACCACTTCTCGATGGCGCAGCTCACGCTGATCACGGCCGCGCTCGCCACGAAGTACCGCTTCGAGCAGGTGGCGGGCTCGAACGACGCGGTCCGGGTCGGCATCACCCTGCGTCCGCACGACCTGCTGGTCAGGCCCGTGGCCAGGTGACGTTCAGGCGGCGGCCCGAGGACCGCGGAAGGTGCGCCGGTAGGTGTGCGGGGTGGTGCCCAGGGTCCTGACGAACTGGTGCCTCAGGGCCGCCGCCGTACCGAAACCGGCGCGCCAGGCGATCGTGTCCATCGTCTCGTCCGTCGCCTCGAGGAGGTGTTGGGCCAGCAGGACGCGCTGGCGCAGGATCCAGCGGTAGGGCGTCGTGCCGGTCTCCTGCTGGAAGCGGCGGGCGAAGGTGCGCGGGGACATGTGCGCCCGGGCCGCGAGCTGCTCGACGGTGACCTCCTCGTCGAGGTGCTGCTCCATCCAGGCCAGCACCTCGCCGACCGTGTCGCAGGAGGAGCGCGGCAGCGGGCGTTCGATGAACTGCGCCTGCCCGCCGTCCCGGTGCGGCGGTACGACCATGCGCCGGGCGATCTTGTTGGCGACCTCCGGGCCCTGCTCCTTGCGCACGATGTGCAGACAGGCGTCGATGCCGGAGGCGGTCCCGGCGGAGGTGATCACCGGGTCCTCGTCGACGTAGAGCACGTCCGGCGCGACCCGGGCCCGCGGGTACTGCCGGCTCAGCTCGGCCGCGTGGTGCCAGTGCACCGCGCACCGCCGCCCGTCCAGGAGCCCGGCGGCGCCCAGCACGAAGACCCCGGAGCACACGCTCAGTACGCGCGCGCCCCGGTCCATTGCCCTGCGCAGGGCGTCCAGCAGCTCGGGCGGGTACTCCCGGCGGACGAACTCGCTGCCGGCCGGCACGGCGATCAGGTCGGCCTCGTCCAGCCGCTCGAGACCGTACGGCGTGGAGACGGTCAGCCCGCCGACGTGGGTACTCAGCTCGGGGCCCTCCGCGGAGACGACCGCGAAGTCGTACCCGGGAAGGCCCTCGTCGCTCCGGTCGATGCCGAAGACCTCGCAGAGCACGCCGAGTTCAAAGGGATGCGCGCCGTCCAGCAGGACGGCGGCCACGTTCTGCAGCATGCCGCCAGTGTGCCTCGGAAGTGGCAGGAAATCGAGGCCTTACGGCAGTCCTGCCACTCCCGGTAAGGGTCATCCGGCGTGACAGTGGTGTCATGACTGGAAACCAGATCGAAGCCCTTGTCGGAATGCTCGCGACCTTCGGACTCCTCGTCCTCATGGTCCTCCCCTCGATGATCGGCATCGTGCGCGAGAGGCGCATCGACCGGCAGATCAGGCAGGTTCAGAAGTCCTCGGACAGGTCCACGGTGCCCTCCACCGCCACCTGGTACGCAGAGGGGCGCCGCTCGAAGAAGTTGGTCAGCTCCTGAACGCCCTGCAGCTCCATGAACGAGAAGGGGTTCTCGGAGCCGTACACCGGGGCGAAGCCGAGACGCGTCAGACGCTGATCGGCCACGCACTCCAGGTACTGCCGCATCGAGTCGGTGTTCATGCCCGGGAGGCCGTCACCGCACAGGTCGCGCGCGAACTGCAGCTCGGCCTCGACGGCCTCCCGCAGCATGTCGGTGACCTGCTCATTGAGCGCGTCGTCGAACAGCTCCGGCTCCTCCTTGCGCACGGTGTCGACGACGTCGAAGGCGAAGGACATGTGCATCGTCTCGTCCCGGAACACCCAGTTGGTGCCGGTGGCCAGGCCGTGCAGCAGGCCCCGGCTGCGGAACCAGTAGACGTAGGCGAAGGCGCCGTAGAAGAACAGACCCTCGATGCACGCGGCGAAGCAGATGAGGTTCAGCAGGAATCGACGCCGGTCGGCCTTGCTCTCCAGGCGGTCGATCGACTCGACCGAGTCCATCCACTTGAAGCAGAACCCGGCCTTCTCACGGATCGAGGGGATGTTCTCCACGGCCGCGAAGGCCGCGTTGCGGTCCTGAGGGTCGGGCAGATAGGTGTCAAGGAGCGTCAGATAGAACTGGACGTGGACGGCCTCCTCGAAGAGCTGCCGCGACAGGTACAGCCGCGCCTCCGGGGAGTTGATGTGCTTGTAGAGCGTCAGCACCAGGTTGTTCGCGACGATCGAGTCGCCGGTGGCGAAGAAGGCCACCAGCCGGCCGATCAGGTGCTGCTCCTCGGGGCTGAGCTTCGCCAGGTCGGTGACGTCCGAGTGGAGGTCGACCTCCTCGACGTGCCAGGTGTTCTTGATGGCGTCCCGGTAGCGCTCGTAGAAGTCCGGGTAGCGCATGGGGCGGAGAGTCAGCTCGAAGCCGGGGTCGAGCAGGTTCTTCGTGGTGTCGGTCATTACTGGCAGGCCTCGCAGGACTCGGGGTTTTCCAGGGAGCAGGCGACGGCGTCTTCGGGCGCCGGCTGCTGGGCGGGGACGGGGACGGGGGTGGTGGCTCGGGCGGCCGCGCGGGCGATCCGGGTCGCCGGGCGCGAGCGCAGGTAGTACGTGGTCTTCAGGCCCTGCTTCCAGGCGTAGGCGTACATCGAGGAGAGCTTCCCGATGGTCGGCGTCTCCAGGAACAGGTTCAGCGACTGCGCCTGGTCGAGGTACGGGGTGCGGGCGGCGGCCATGTCGATCAGGCCGCGCTGCGGGATCTCCCAGGCGGTGCGGTACAGCGCGCGCACGTCCTCGGGGATCCAGGAGAAGCCCTGCACCGAGCCGTTCGCCTCGCGCAGCGCCTCCCTGGTGCGGGCGTCCCACACGCCGAGCCGCTTGAGGTCGTCCACCAGGTACGAGTTGACCTGGAGGAACTCCCCGGACAGCGTCTCGCGTTTGAAGAGGTTGGACACCTGCGGCTCGATGCACTCGTAGACACCGGCGATGGAGGCGATGGTGGCGGTCGGCGCGATGGCCAGGAGCAGGGAGTTGCGCAGCCCGGTGGTGGCCATGCGCGCGCGCAGCGCGGCCCAGCGCTCCGGCCAGGTGAACTCGACGCCGTAGTGGTCGGGGTGCAGCACGCCCCCGGCCGTACGGGTCTTGTCCCAGGCGGGCGCGGGGCCGGCCCGCTCGGCGAGGTCGGCGGACGTCTCGTACGCCGCGAGCATGATCCGCTCGGCGATGCGGGTGGAGAGCACCTTCGCCTCGGGCGAGTCGAAGGGCAGGCGGAGCTGGAAGAAGACGTCCTGGAGGCCCATCGCGCCCAGGCCGACCGGGCGCCAGCGGGCGTTGGAGCGGCCCGCCTGCTCGGTCGGGTAGAAGTTGTTGTCGACGACCCGGTCCAGGAAGGTGACGGCGGTGCGGACGGTGGCGTCCAGCCGCTCCCAGTCGATGTCACCCCTCGCGCGGTCGACGAACGCGCCGAGGTTGACCGAGCCCAGGTTGCAGACCGCCGTCTCGCCGTCGTCGGTGACCTCCAGGATCTCCGTGCAGAGGTTGGAGGAGTGGACGACGTGACCGGGGGTCGCCGTCTGGTTCGCCGTGCGGTTGGCGGTGTCCTTGAAGGTCATCCAGCCGTTGCCGGTCTGCGCGAGGGTGCGCATCATGCGGCCGTACAGCTCCCGGGCCGGGAGTGTCCTGCGGGCCAGGCCCCTCGCCTCGGCGGCGCGGTAGGCCGCGTCGAACTCCTCGCCCCACAGGTCGGTCAGCTCCGGCACGTCGGCGGGGGAGAACAGCGACCAGGGCCCGTCGGCGTCCACCCGGCGCATGAACTCGTCCGGGATCCAGTGCGCGAGGTTCAGGTTGTGCGTACGGCGGGCGTCCTCGCCGGTGTTGTCCCGCAGCTCCAGGAACTCCTCGATGTCCGCGTGCCAGGTCTCCAGGTAGACCGCCGCCGCGCCCTTGCGCCTGCCGCCCTGGTTCACGGCGGCGACCGAGGCGTCGAGCGTCTTCAGGAACGGGACGATGCCGTTGGAGTGCCCGTTGGTACCGCGGATCAGTGAACCGCGGGCGCGGACGCGGGAGTAGGCGATGCCGATGCCGCCGGCGTGCTTGGACAGGCGGGCGACCTGGTGGAGCCGGTCGTAGAGGGAGTCCAGCTCGTCCTTGGGGGAGTCCAGGAGGTAGCAGGACGACATCTGGGCGTGCCGGGTGCCGGAGTTGAACAGGGTGGGGGAGGAGGGCAGGTAGTCGAGGCGGCTCATCAGGCCGTAGAGCGCGGCGACCTCGTCCACCGAGCGGGGCGTGTCGTCCTCGGCGAGTCCGGCGGCGACGCGCAGCAGGAAGTGCTGGGGCGTCTCGATCGCCTTGCGGGTGATCGGGTGCCGGAGCAGGTAGCGGCTGTACAGGGTGCGCAGCCCGAAGTAGCCGAAACGGTCGTCGGCGGCCGTGTCGATCAGCGCGTCCAGCCGGTCGGCGTGCAGCCGTACGAACGCGGCGGTGCGGTCGGCGATCAGGCCCTCGCGGTGGCCGGTGGCGACCGCTTCGGTGAAGGTGACGACGCCCTGGGAGGCGGCCTCGGCGCGGATGGCGATGGTCAGCAGCCTGGCGGCCAGCTTCGAGTAGACCGGGTCCTCCGAGATGAGCCCGGCCGCCGCCTCTGTCGCCAGCTCGCGCAGTTCGGACTCGTCCGCGTGGGCGGACCGGCCGCGCAGCGCGGCGCCGGCGACCCGCCCCGGGTCGGTGCCGGGGAGGTCGGCGGTCAGTCCGGTCAGGGTCCGCAGCAGGGCGGCACCGGGTCCGTCGGGTTCCTCGGTCACCGGCGTCGCTGAAGTCGTCACCGGGGGCATGGAAGCCGGGTCGGCTGGCGCGATGGTCACGTGGGGGCACTCCCTCGCTCGGCACGGGGCCTGGCGGAGGGCAGGGGGCAGCACACGAGCGCACGCGGCGTCGCGTCCACCGGCCCACTCCACGAGGCCCGGACGTCATGGCACCCGGACCGGGACGGCCGGGCACACTGTCGGCAGGTCCTCGGACTCAAGCCAGTGCGCGCTCACGTGGGAGACACGGATACGCGAACACGCACAACTACACCGTTGCGGGACAGTTCCGGATTCGCACCGGATTCCCCTGCGGCGACAGCGAGCATGAGCATACATCTTGTGCCGGGCTCCGCCAGCACCCCCAGATGTTGTGTCCCGAGGGCGCGTCGAGCCTGCGTCGGCGCGTCAGAGCGTCGGCGCGTCAGAGTGTCAGTCGGTAGGCGAGGAGAGTGACGCCGTCCAGCTCCGGCAGCGGGTTCCAGTCGCGGCCGGGCGCGCGGGTGAAGCCCAGACGCTCGTAGAGGCGGTGGGCGGTGCGCATGGCGCGCTGGGTCGACAGCACGATGCCGGTACAGCCCTCGACCGCCCGCGCCCGGTCGACGCAGGCCCGTACGAGGGCCTCGCCGGCCCCGCGTCCGCGTGCGTCGTGGGCGACGGCGAGCATGCGTATCTCGGCCTCGCCTGACCGGGCGATGTCCGCCATGGGGCCGCCGGACGGCACGAAGGTCACCCCGCCGAGCACCCGGCCGTCCGCCGCGGCGACCAGCACCTCGGCGGCCGCCGCCCGCTTGGCCACGTCGCGCAACTCGCCGAGATAGGCGTCGCTCTCGCCGAAGTCGAGGAGGCCGTCGCGCAGATAGGCCTGCGCGGTGATCTCGCCGACCGGGTCGTACTCCTGGGCCGTCGCCTGCCGGATCACGAAGTCCATGACGTCGAGTGTGCCCCACGGGTACGACAACGGGCCGCCGGATTTCTCCGGCGGCCCGCCTCGCGACCGGCGTCGGTGGTCAGTGCGAGCTGCCCGCCGTGGCCGGCGGCAGTTCCACCTGGACGCCCGGGTCGCCGGCGTCGGCCGTGTAGTCGCCCGGCTTGGTCTCGTCGATGCCGTCGGGCGCCTTGGCCGCCCGCAGGACGAAGGTCAGGACCACGGTGACCAGGACGTTCAGCACGAAGGCGGTGAGACCGATGTAGCCGATCTCGCCGATGCCGGGGATCTCGTCGGAGGAGCCGCCGAAGTGCGCCTGCGTCGGCGAGGCCACCCCGTAGGCCGCGACCGTGCCGTAGACCATGCCGACCGCCCAGCCGCCGAGCAGCGCCCAGCGGTGGAACCAGCGGGTGAACAGGCCGCCGACCAGGGCCGGGAAGGTCTGCAGGATCCAGATGCCGCCGAGCAACTGGAAGTTGATCGCGACCGTCTTGTCCATGCCCAGGACGAAGATCAGCGCGCCCACCTTCACCAGCAGCGACACCAGCTTGGAGACCTTCGTCTCCTGCTGCGGCGTGGCGTCCGGCTTGATGAAGTCCTTGTAGATGTTGCGGGTGAAGAGGTTCGCGGCCGCGATCGACATGATCGCCGCCGGGACCAGGGCACCGATGCCGATCGCCGCGAAGGCCACGCCGGCGAACCAGTCCGGGAACATGTTCTCGAAGAGCTGCGGAATCGCCAGTTGTCCGTTGTCCACCTTGACCCCGGCCGCGATCGCCATGAAGCCCAGCAGCGCGAGCAGACCCAGCATCAGCGAGTACAGCGGCAGGATCGTGGTGTTGCGCCGGATCACGTTACGGCTGCGCGAGGACAGCGTCGCGGTGATCGAGTGCGGGTACATGAACAGGGCCAGCGCCGAGCCGAGCGCGAGGGTCGCGTACGTCCACTGGCCCCCCGCGTCCGGCACCACGCCGCCCTTGCCCGACTCGGCGAACTTGTCGCTCGCCGACGCGAAGATGTCGTCGAAGCCGCCCAGCTTGATCGGGATGTAGATGATCGCCACCGCGATCACGATGTAGATCAGCGTGTCCTTCACGAACGCGATCAGCGCGGGCGCGCGCAGCCCCGACGAGTAGGTGTACGCCGCCAGCACGGCGAAGGCGATCAGCAGGGGCAGGTCCTTGACGAACCAGTTGGTGTCGTCGCCGCCGCCGAGGCCCATCACGTCAAGGACGGCCTGGATGCCGACGAGCTGGAGCGCGATGTACGGCATGGTCGCCAGGATGCCGGTGATGGCGACCGCCAGCGACAGGCCCTTCGAGCCGAACCGGCCGCGCACGAAGTCCGAGGTCGTCACGTACCCGTGCTTGTGCGAGACCGACCACAGGCGGGGCAGGAAGGTGAAGATCAGGGGGTAGACCAGGATCGTGTACGGCACCGCGAAGAAGCCGGCCGCGCCCGCCGCGTAGATCGCCGCCGGGACGGCCACGAAGGTGTACGCCGTGTACAGGTCGCCGCCCAGCAGGAACCAGGTGACCCAGGTGCCGAACGAGCGGCCGCCGAGGCCCCACTCGTCGAGGCTCTGCTCGTCCGCGGCCCGGCGCCAGCGGGCGGCCAGGAAGCCCATGGCGGTGACGATCACGAAGAAGAAGATGAAGACGGCGAGTGCGACGCCGTTCACGCCGTCGTTCATCGCGAGTCACCGCCCTTCGGGGTGGAGTGGGCGGCGGCGGAGTGGGCGGCACGCCCGCGCTGGTCGCGCTGCCACAGCTTGTACGCGGTCACCGTCAGCACGGTGGAGATCAGCACCCATGCCATCTGGTACCAGTAGAAGAACGGGATGCCGATGAAGGCCGGGTCCGTCTTCGTGTACGAGCCGACCCACAGCATGGCGACGAACGGTGCGACGAGACAGAGGCCGATGACGACGCGCACCGGCGTCACCACCGGCTCTCTGCTCACTTCTGTGTCTTCTGACATGCGGCGGCTCCGTTCCCTCGCTGATCACCTCGTGCAGTGCGCACGAAAATGTAGGTGACGGCGTCGAGACAGCGGAAGACCTCGTCCGTATATCGGTCCTCAACTGCAACTTCACGCCCGCGAGCGTGGTGGTACGGCCGGAGATATGCCGGATATGTCCCAGTCCTGGGCCCTGGTCCTGAGTCCTAGTCCTAGTCCTGGGGGCGCTTGAGGCGGGCCACGAACTTGTAGCGGTCGCCCCGGTACACCGAGCGCACCCACTCCACCGGCTGGCCGGTGCGGTCCTGCGAGTGCCGGGAGAGCATCAGCATGGGCAGGCCCACGTCGGTGCCGAGCAGGCCGGCCTCGCGCGGGGTCGCCAGGGAGGTCTCGATGGTCTCCTCGGCCTCGGCGAGATGGACGTCGTACACCTCGGCGAGCGCGGTGTAGAGGGAGGTGTACTTCACCAGGGAACGGCGCAGGGCCGGAAAGCGCTTCGCGCTGAGGTGAGTGGTCTCGATGGCCATCGGCTCGGCGTTGGCCATGCGCAGCCGCTCGATGCGCAGCACCCTGCCGCCGGCCGTGATGTCCAGCAGTCCGGCGAGCCGGTCGTCGGCGGTGATGTAGCCGATGTCCAGGAGCTGTGAGGTGGGTTCGAGCCCCTGCGCCCGCATGTCCTCGGTGTACGAGGTGAGTTGCAGCGCCTGTGACACCTTGGGCTTGGCGACGAAGGTGCCCTTGCCCTGGATGCGCTCCAGACGGCCCTCGACGACCAGTTCCTGAAGGGCCTGGCGCACGGTCGTGCGCGAGGTGTCGAACTCGGCGGCCAGGGTGCGCTCCGGCGGGACCGGCGTGCCCGGTGTCTGTGTCCGGGTCATGTCGAGCAGATGCTTCTTCAGACGGTAGTACTTGGGCACGCGCGCGGTACGGACGGTCGCCCCACCCTCGTTCTCCGCACTGCTGACGTCGGTGCTCATGCTCTGCCTTCCCGGCTCCGGGTGCCGAAGCGACCGCTATCCCTGTCGGCCACGGCTCACATCGTGGCACGGCTTCGTGCCGGGATGACCCCGCACGCTCCGTGATCCCCTCTGTATACCTCCGAGGCCCCCCTTGGTCTAGTCCACAGGTGGGTTCGACGTCGCTGGTACGCGCGTTCGGGGCCGCTCGGAGTCGTTCGGGCATGTCGTTCGGCGGGTGGTGGTACACCCGTCCCGGTCCGCCCGATCTGTGGCTTGCGCAATGAAAGGTCCCTGCATATCTCGGTCCCATCACGGACGGCCGGACTGAGTTTGAACACCCTTGACAGGCCTATTGGTCTGGGCCAAGCTCCCCGTACTGGTCTACACCATTGGTCCAGGTCCCGGCCCCATGGGCGGTCCGCGTCGACGAGCAACCGCGGGGAGGCAGGGGGGTTTGTGGCATCCCTGAGGAGGATGGCGTGAAGCGCAAGCTGATAGCCGCGATCGGTATCGCGGGCATGATGGTCTCGATCGCGGCATGTGGGGGCGACAGCGACGACGACGGCAAGAAGGCCGGGGCCGACGGCTACGCCGGCGAGACGCTCACCGTGTGGGTGATGGACGGGTCCTCGCCGGACCAGTGGCAGAAGGACGTCGCCGCGGAGTTCGAGAAGAAGACCAAGGCCAAGGTCAAGTTCGAGGTCCAGCAGTGGAACGGCATCCAGCAGAAGCTGACCACTGCCCTGTCCGAGGAGAACCCGCCGGACGTCTTCGAGATCGGCAACACCCAGACCCCGGCGTACGCCAAGACCGGCGGCCTCGCGGAGCTGGCCGACCTGAAGAGCTCGATCGGCGCGGACTGGTCCGAGACCCTCAACGAGTCGTCCGTGTTCGAGGGCAAGCAGTACGCGGCGCCGTGGTTCGTGGTCAACCGCGTGGTCGTCTACAACAAGAAGATCTGGGCGGACGCGGGCATCAAGGAGACGCCCAAGACCCGCGACGAGTTCTACAACGACCTCAAGACGATCGGCGAGAAGACCGAGGCCGAGCCGATCTACCTGCCGGGTCAGAACTGGTACCACTTCGTGGGCCTCGCGATCGGCGAGGGTGCCGAACTGGTCAAGAAGGACGGCGACAAGTACGTCTCCAACCTCGACGACCCGAAGATCGCCGCCGCGATGGAGACCTACAAGAAGTTCCAGTCGCTGTCCAAGGCGCCCAAGGACAAGGACGAGGCCACCCCGCAGCAGGGTGAGGTCTTCGCCAACGGCAAGACCGGTGCCTTCATCGGCATGGGCTGGGAAGCCGGCATCGCGATCGAGGCCAACCCGAAGATCGAGAAGGACATCGGCTACTTCACCATCCCGGGTGAGACCGCCGACAAGCCCGAGGGCGTCTTCCTCGGCGGCTCCAACCTCGCCGTCGCGGCGGGCAGCAAGAAGCAGGACCTCGCCAAGGAGTTCCTGAAGATCGCGCTGTCCGACAAGAACGAGGGTGCGCTGGCCAAGGCCAACGGCGTCATCCCCAACAAGGACGCGCTGCAGAGCAACCTGAAGGGCAACGCCGCCGCGGAGGCCGCCGCGCCCGCCGCCGCCGGCGGTGGCACCACGCCCCTGATCCCGGAGTGGGCCGCGGTCGAGAACGCGCCCAACCCGATCAAGACCTACATGACCGCCGTGCTGAAGGGGAAGTCCCCGGCCGAGGCGGCCAAGCAGGTCGAGGACGAGTTCAACAAGCGCCTGTCGCAGCAGCAGTAACACCGGGTCGGCCGGGGCGGGGCAGCCGTACGACGGCCCCCGCCCCGGCGACCGTACGCGGGTCGACGTACACAGGGCGAGAAGAGAGAACGCGAGCATGACCGTGCAGACCGAACGGCCGCCCTCGGGCCCGGCGGACGTCCGCAAGACGGACGGCGGGGCATCCGGCGGGGCGGCGAAGAGAGCCGCGGCCCGTGCCGGCGGGCTCACCCCGTACCTGTTGCTGCTGCCCGCCTGCGCGGCCACCGTGCTGCTGCTCGGCTGGCCGCTGGTGAAGGACGTGTTGCTGTCCTTCCAGAACCTCAACATGGGGCAGCTCATCCAGCATGTCACCGAGTGGAACGGGGTCGACAACTACAAGGAGACCCTCACCAACGAGGACTTCTGGCGGGTCACCGTCCGCTCGATCCTGTTCGCGGCGGTCAACGTCGTCCTGATCATGGTTCTGGGTACGCTGATCGGCCTCCTGCTCGCCCGCCTCGGCAAGCGGATGCGGTTCACCCTGCTGCTGGGCCTGATTCTGGCCTGGGCCATGCCGATCGTGGCCGCCACCACCGTCTACAAGTGGCTGTTCGCCCAGCGCTTCGGCGTCGTCAACTGGGTCCTGGACAAGCTCGGCTGGCACTCCATGGCCGACTACAGTTGGACCAGCAGCCAGATGTCGACGTTCTTCGTCGTCACCCTGCTGATCGTGTGGATGTCCATCCCGTTCGTCGCGATCAACCTCTACGCGGCGACCACCACCATCTCGAAAGAGCTCTACGAGGCCGCGTCCCTCGACGGCGCCGGCGCCTGGCGGAGCTTCACCACGGTCACCATGCCGTTCCTGCGGCCGTTCCTCTTCGCCACGACCTTCCTCGAGATCATCTGGGTCTTCAAGGCCTTCACGCAGGTCTACCTCATCAATGAAGGCGGACCCAACCGTCTCACCGAGATCCTGCCCGTCTACGCCTACGTCGAGGGCGTCGGCAACCAGCACTACGGCATGGGCGCGGCGATCGCCGTCCTGACCATCCTGATCCTGCTCGGCCTGACTTCCTACTACCTCAGGATCGTGCTCAAGCAAGGGGAGGACGAGCTGTGAAGCGCTCGCTCTTCGGCCGCCTGTGGCCCAACGTCACGGCCGTCGTCCTGTTCATCGGTTTCGTCTTCCCCGTGTACTGGATGTTCTCCACGGCCCTCAAGCCGAGGGGCGACATCCTCTCGGAGACCCCGGTCTGGTTCCCGACCGACATCACCTTCGAGAACTTCACGACCGCGACCGACGTCGATCACTTCTGGACGTACGTCACCAACTCGCTGACGGTCACCGTCCTGGCCGTGGTCTTCTCGCTGGTGATCGCGCTGGCCGGGTCCTTCGCCCTGGCGCGGATGCGCTTCAAGGGGCGGCGCGGCTTCGTCATCGGCTTCATGCTGGCCCAGATGGCACCCTGGGAAGTCATGATCATCGCGATGTACATGATCGTGCGCGACGCGTCGATGCTGAACAGCCTGGTGCCGCTGACGCTCTTCTACATGATGATGATCCTGCCCTTCACCATCCTGACGCTGCGCGGCTTCGTCGCCGCGGTGCCGAAGGAGCTGGAGGAGTCGGCGATGGTCGACGGCTGCACCCGCGGCCAGGCCTTCCGCCTCGTCATCCTGCCGCTGCTCGCGCCCGGTCTGATGTCCACCTCGCTGTTCGGCTTCATCACCGCGTGGAACGAGTTCGCCCTGGTCCTGGTGCTCAACAAGGACGCCGAGTCCCAGACGCTGCCTCTGTGGCTGTCCAGCTTCCAAACCCAGTTCGGCGACGACTGGGGTGCGACCATGGCCGCTTCCTCCCTGTTCGCCATCCCGATCCTGATCCTCTTCGTCTACCTCCAGCGCAGGGCCGTCAGTGGCCTGACCGACGGCGCAGTGAAGGGATAACGCCACCCATGACGACCATCGCCAGGGCCACCGACACCCTCACGCGTGACGCGCTCACCGTCCTCCAGCCCGGCTTCACCGGCACCACCGCCCCCGACTGGCTGCTGCGCCGGCTCGGCGAGGGACTGGCGTCCGTCGCCCTGTTCGGGCGCAACGTCACCTCGCCCGAGCAGGTGGCGGCCCTGACCGCGCAACTGCGCGCCGAGCGCGAGGACGTGCTGGTCGCGATCGACGAGGAGGGCGGCGACGTCACCCGGCTCGAGGTGCGCACCGGCTCCTCCTTCCCCGGCAACCACGCCCTGGGCGCCGTGGACGACGTCGGCCTCACCCGGGCAGTGGCCGCGGAACTGGGCCGCCGGCTCGCCGCCGCGGGCGTCAACTTCAACTGGGGCCCGTCCGCCGACGTGAACTCCAACCCGGACAACCCGGTCATCGGCGTGCGCTCGTTCGGCGCCGGCACCGACCTGGTCGCCCGGCACACCGCCGCCTACGTCACCGGCATGCAGTCCGCGGGCGTGGCCACCTGCACCAAGCACTTCCCGGGCCACGGCGACACGGGCATCGACTCCCACCACGCCGTGCCGCTCATCGACGTGGACGCCGACGTGCTGGCCGCCCGCGACCTCGTCCCGTTCCGCGCGGCCATCGCGGCCGGCAGCCGCGCGGTGATGAGCGCCCACATCCTGGCCCCGGCCCTGGACCCGGACCACCCGGCAACGTTGTCCCGACGCATCCTGACCGACCTGCTCAGGGGCGAGCTGGGCTACGACGGGCTCATCGTCACCGACGGCATCGAGATGAAGGCCATCGCCGGCACCTACGGCATCGAACGCGGCACCGTCCTGGCCATCGCGGCCGGTGCCGACGCGATCTGCGTGGGCGGCGGGCTGTCCGACGAGGGCACCGTACGGCGGCTGAGCGACGCGCTGGTCGAGGCCGTCCGCGCGGGCGACCTGCCCGAGGAGCGCCTGGCCGACGCGGCGGAACGGGTCCGGGCCCTGGCCCGCTGGACCGCGGCGCACCCGCAAGGCCGACAGGACGGGCAGGACCGGCAGGACACCCGGGCCGAGGACACCGTCGACGGCGACGTGGGCCTGCGCGCGGCCCGCCGCGCCCTGCGCGTCACCGTCGCCGAGGAGTTCACCCCGCTCACCGACCCGCCGTACGTCGCCGCCCTCACCCCGGTGGCGAACATCGCGGTCGGCGACGAGACCCCCTGGGGCATCGCCGCCGAACTCTTCCGCCTACTCCCGGGCACCGAGACCGGCAGCTTCAGCGGACCCGACGCCGGGAACGAGGCGCTGGCCGCGGCGGGCCCACGCCGGATCGTCGCCGTCGTCCGCGACGAGCACCGCCACCCCTGGATGGCGGCGGCCCTCGACGTCCTGCTGGCGGCCCGACCCGACACGATCGTCGTCGAGATGGGCGTCCCGCGCGCCGAGCCCCGCGGCGCCGTCCACCTGGCCACCCACGGCGCGGCCCGCGTCTGCGGCCGAGCGGCGGCCGAGGCCATCGCGGGCGCCTGACGAACAACACCCCGACGACACACCGAAGGCGCCGGTCCCACAGCGGGGTCGGCGCCTTCGGCGTGGGCGGGCAGGTGCAGGGGCCGTCGCGCACGGCCGGGCCGCCGGTTGGGCACGAGGGCTGGTGCCCGTACGGCAAAGGCGCCGGGTCCGCGTGACGGGTCCGGCGCCTTCGCGCGTGTCTGTCCGGGCCCGGGGACGGCCCGGGGTCCCGACGGCCCTGGGTCCCGAACGGGACGGGTCAGATCCCCTGCCAGTCCGGCTTGTGGGCGTAGGTGTGCCGGAAGTACTCGGCGAGCTTCAGCTTGGAGGCGGCCGCCTCGTCGACGACGACCGTGGCGTGCGGGTGCAACTGCAGCGCGGAGGCCGGGCACACGGCCGCGACCGGACCCTCGACGCTCGCGGCGACCGCGTCCGCCTTGCCCTCGCCGGTGGCGAGCAGCACCACGTGCCGGGCCTCCAGGATGGTGCCGATGCCCTGCGTGATCACGTGGTGCGGCACCTGCTCGATGTCGCCGTCGAAGAAGCGCGCGTTGTCGACGCGGGTCTGCTCGATCAGCGTCTTGATCCGCGTCCGCGAGGCCAGCGAGGAGCACGGCTCGTTGAAGCCGATGTGACCGTCGGTGCCGATGCCCAGTAGCTGGAGGTCGACCCCGCCGGCTCCGCCGAGCGCCCGGTCGTAGGCCTCGCACGCGCCCTGCACGTCCGCGGCCGTCCCGTCGGGGCCCGTGAACGCGTCCATGTCGATTCCCAGCGGTTCGAGCACCTCGCGCCGCAGCACGGAGCGGTAGGACTCCGGATGTTCCGCGGGCAGCCCCACGTACTCGTCGAGCTGGGCGATCCGTGCCCGCGCGGTGTCCACGGCACCCGAGCGCACCTTGGCCGCCAGCGCCTCGTACACGGGCAGCGGCGTGGAGCCGGTGGCCACCCCGAGCAGGGCGTCGGGCTTGCGCCGGAGCAACTGTGCCATGGCCTCGGCTATGAGTTCGCCGCCCGCCTTGGCATCGGGAACGATGACAACTTCCACGCTGGCCTGCCGTTTCGAAGAGAGGACTCACCCGGGGCCCGGGACTGGCTATGTGGTTTAGACCAATCTAACAGAGCAGGGCCCCGCGGGCGCGGCGAAACGGTCAGGCGAATGGGGGGCACGGCGCCGGTGTCACGCCGGCGGTGTCACGTCAGTGAACCTCCCGTCGCGTCCACCCAGCTTCCCGTGACCCACCGGCCCCCGTGCGAGGCGAGGAACGCGACCACGTCGGCCACTTCGGCCGGCGCCCCCACCCCGCCCAGCGCGGAGAACCCCGCCGCCCGGTCCCAGCCGTCCGCGCTCCCGTGCAGCATCGCGGCCGTGTTGTCCGTGTCGATGATGCCGGGTGCCACCGAGTTCACCGTGATGCCGCGGGCGCCCAGCACCTTGGAGAGGTCGCGCGAGAACACGTCCAGCGCGCCCTTCGTCATCGCGTACGCCATCTTGTCCGGCATGACCGCCGTGCGGGCCAGTCCCGAGGAGATGTTGATGACCCGGCCGCCGTCGCGCAGTCGCCCCAAGCCGTGCTTGAGGATGAAGAACGGCGCCTTCACATTGACCGTGAAGACCGCGTCGTACTCTTCCTCCCCCATCTCGCCGATGGGGCGTGTGCTGCCGATCCCGGCGTTGTTCACCAGGATGTCCAGCCCGTCGGCGTGCCTGTCGAACTCCTCCCACAGTGTCTCCGCGGCCCCGGGGGCGCGGAGGTCCGCCCCGATCGTGAACGCCGAGCCGCCCGCGGCCTCGATCGCGGCGGCCGTCTCCTTCGCCGCCGCCTCGTTCCTCCCGTAGTGCACGGCGACCCGTGCGCCGTCGCGTCCGAGCCGCTCGGCGATCCCTCGCCCGATGCCCCTGCTCGCCCCCGTGACGAGTGCCGTCCTGCCCGCAAGCACGCCCATCCCGACGCCCCTTTCGAAATCGCTAGTGGTCGCTACAGAAATGACCGTACAGCAGTCCCGCGACATTTCTCTAGTGCCCCCTATAAAATGCACTCCATGGTGAGCGGCGAGAAGAGCGATCAGAAGAGTGGTGGGGTGAACGAACGGTCCGCCGCGGCGCCCGCTCGTGGCGGCGCGGGCCGGACCCGGGGCCGCCCGCGGTCCTTCGACCGGGCGACGGCACTGGAGGCGGCGCTGCTGGCCTTCTGGGAGCACGGCTACGAGGCCACGTCCGTCTCGGACCTGACACGGGTCATGGACATCGGCGCCCCGAGCCTCTATGCCGCCTTCGGGGACAAGCGCTCGCTCTTCGAGGAGGTCGTCCAGGAGTACGGCGTGCGGTACGGCGCCTTCGGCGATCGGGCCCTCGCCGAGGAGCCGACCGCGCGCGCGGGTATAGAGAGGATGCTGCGCGAGGCCGCCGCCGAGTACACGGCCCCCGGCCGGCCGCACGGCTGCCTCGTGATCCACGCGGCCGCCAACTGCTCGACCGCCGAGGTCGCGGAGTCCCTGCGGGAGCGGCGCAACGCCAACATCGCCGCGATCGAGAGCCGGATCGGAACCGACGTGGCCGAGGGCGTACTGCCGCCGGACACCGACGCCGCCGGCCTCGCCCGGTGCGCCGGCGCGGTGATCCAGGGCATGTCCCAGCAGGCGCGCGACGGCGCGAGCCGGACGGAGCTGGAGGCACTCGCGGAAATCGCCCTGGCGCTCTGGCCCCGCGTGTGAGCCAACAGGGTTAGGCTGCTGGCGGCCGCCTCGACGTCCGTGGGGCCGCCAGAAGCCACCAGCAACAAACACCGTCCACCGCATGGACACGGTTAGTGGTCTAGTCCAGAATGGTCACTGAGGCACTGATCGCGTCGGTGACGCAAAGTGACCGTCAGGCTTCCGTCCTCCCCGCACAGGAGGGCGGACCGAGGAACCGGAGCTCTCTGCCCTGACTGCCCCGGCTCCTCATCCTTCGGCCGACCGGGACCGCACACCCCACGGCCGATGTTGCTCCGGGCTGCGGTGCCGGGAGGGCTGAGGGTCCCTCTCAGGCGCCGCGGCCCGCGGGTGTTTCCGGGGGCCGGTCGGGCCGTTTCGGGGCGGGGGAGCGGTGCAGACTGGCTGGTTTCGATCGCTGTCCGTACCGCCAGGTACGCTCAGCCCCGTGCCCTCCATGAACGAACTCGTACGCCAGCACACCGCGCTCGACGACTCCGACCTCGAGTGGCTCCATCTGCTGGTCTCGGAGTGGCAGCTTCTGTCCGACCTCTCCTTCGCCGACCTGGTCCTGTGGGTGCCCACCCGCGACGGCGCGCGGTATGTCTCCGTCGCCCAGATGCGGCCCAACACCGGCCCCACCTCGTACCAGGACGACATGGTCGGCCACCTCGTCCCGCGCGGCCGGCGCCCCATGCTGGACGTCGCCCTGGACGAGGGCCGGATCGTGCGCGAGGGCGACCCCGAGTGGCGCGAGGAGGTCCCGGTCCGCGTCGAGTCCATCCCGGTACGGCGCCAGGGCCGCGTCCTGGGAGTCATCGCCCGCAACACGAACCTGCTCACCGTGCGTACACCGAGCCGCCTGGAGCTGACCTACCTGCAGAGCGCCTCGGACCTCGCCCAGATGATCGCGGCCGGCGCCTTCCCGTTCGAGAACCAGCAGGTCGACATGGACGCCTCGCCCCGCGTCGGCGACGGCCTGATCCGCCTCGACGCCGACGGCACCGTCCAGTACGCCTCCCCGAACGCCCTGTCGGCCTACCACCGCATGGGCCTCGCCGCCGACCTGGTGGGCCACCACCTGGGCCGGACCACCGCGGAACTCGCCCCCTCCCGGGGCCCGGTGGACGAGGCACTCGCCAAGGTGGCCAGCGGCTGGGCGCCGCGCGAGTTCGAGATCGAGGCGCACGACGGAGTGATCCAGTTCCGTGCGATCCCCCTCAAGCCCAAGGGCACGCGCATCGGTTCACTGGTGCTCCTGCGTGACGTCACGGAACTGCGCCGGCGCGAGCGCGAGTTGATCACCAAGGACGCCACCATCCGGGAGATCCACCACCGGGTGAAGAACAACCTCCAGACGGTGGCGGCCCTGTTGCGCCTGCAGGCCCGGCGCATCGAGTCCGACCGGGGCCGCGAGGCGCTGGAAGAGGCCGTGCGCCGGGTCGGCTCGATCGCGATCGTGCACGAGACGCTCTCCCAGAACCTGGACGAGCGTGTGGAGTTCGACGAGATCGCCGACCGCGTGCTGGCGATGGTGGCGGAGATCTCGCCGGGCAAGGTCACCGGCCGGCGCACCGGCCGCTTCGGCATCCTCGACGCCGAGGTGGCGACGCCGCTGTCGATGGTGCTGACCGAGGTACTGCAGAACGCCCTGGAGCACGGATTCCGGGACGGCGACACCGGCACGGTCGAGGTCTCGGCGGTCCGTGGCGGGACGACCAAGGAGGCCCGGCTCCTGGTCACCGTCCAGGACGACGGCGTCGGTCTGCCGCCGCACTTCGACCCGCACCGGTCCGGCAACCTCGGCCTGCAGATCGTCCGCACCCTGGTGGAGGGCGAGTTGGGCGGCACCTTCGACATGGTCCCGGCCCCGGAGCGCGGTTGCCGGGTGATCCTCGACATCCCGGTGCCCGCGGCGAAGTAGCCCGTCCCCGGACAGCAAAAAGCCCCGGACCGGTGAAGGTCCGAGGCCAGTGCTCGTGCGATGCATCGTCCGATGCGCATCGGGGGTACTGCGCGCTGCGGCTCGGGAGCGGGGGTTGCGTACTCGCTGTACGCGCCGCCAAGCTGAGGCTGTCAGTAGGGGTGGGTTGTCAGGCGGAGGCCTGACGAGCCCGGTTGCGGGCGGCACGGCGCTTCATTGCGCGGCGCTCGTCCTCGCTGAGACCACCCCAGACGCCGGAGTCCTGGCCGGACTCGAGCGCCCACTGCAGGCACTGCTCCATGACAGGGCAGCGACGGCAGACGGCCTTGGCTTCCTCGATCTGCAGCAGCGCGGGACCGGTGTTGCCGATGGGGAAGAAGAGCTCGGGGTCTTCCTCGCGGCAAACGGCGCGGTGACGCCAGTCCATGGCTGCTACCTCTCCTTGGTATTACATGCTGGGATGCTTGTGAATGTGAACGCTTTCACGAATCCCTCAACAAGGGAAGGGCCTAGCGCCAGGTTCCCTGGCGTGGTCCTGTGGTTTGAAGAGGGGTTCCGGTGATCTGTGGATGCCGGTCCTGCGGGCTGTCCCGATCGCCAAGAAGAGACTCGCAAACCTCGGCGGCGGATACAACCCCTTCCGGAAAGTTTTTTTTGATTCTTCGGTGTCGACTACATCACAGCCGTACTTCCATGGGGTGGACCCTGGCCTAAACGTTCGAGTGAAAGGACTTTCGCCCTTTCTGCTCACACAATCACACGCAGTGCACGGCGTACGCCTGTGAACGTCACGCTGGTCCGCAGCCCCAGGTGGTCACCGTCCATCTGGAGGGGCAGAGGCACCTTCGAATGCAAGGTGAACTCGGTCAGATCGTGCAGGGAGACCGCGTGCCGGCCCCGCGGTCCGCGCTCGGGGGACGAAGTGAGCAACTGGGTGCCATACCGGGCAACCGCGGCCGTCGACAGCCTGCTGAGTCCGAATACGTCGAGCGCGGTGTCGAACGAGGCCTCGGGCGACGCGTAGATCGGGCGGTTGCCGAGAAACGTCCAGGGACACGTGTTCGAGACTATGGACAGCACCAGATCCGTGATCGGGTCCTCGCCCGCACGCTCCAGGGTGATCGTCCCGCTGCGGCGGTGCGGCTCGCCGATGAGCTGGCGCACCACCTGGCGGACGTACAGGGCGTGGGTCGACTTCTTGCCGCGCTCGCGGTGCTGCTCGACCCGGCCGACCACGCCGGCGTCGAATCCCAGTCCGGCGTTGAAGGTGAACCAGCGGGCCGGAACCCCTTCGTCCTCCGAGCCCGGCGTACCCGAGGCCAGGCCGAGTCCGACGGTCCGCTCGCTGCCCTCGCGCAGCGCGTCCAGCAGGGCGCCGGTGGCCTCCACCGCGTGGTTGGGCAGACCGAGGGCACGGGCGAAGACGTTGGTGGAACCTCCGGGGACCACCGCGAGTCCGGGCAGGTGCTCCGGGTCGGGGCCCGCGTGCAGCAGACCGTTGACGACCTCGTTCACCGTGCCGTCGCCGCCGAGGGCCACCACCAGGTCGATGTCGTCGCTCTGCGCGGCCTGCCGGCCGAGGTCGCGCGCGTGGCCGCGGTACCCGGTGGTGACCGCCTCCAGCTTCATCTCGCTCGCGAGCGCGTGGATGAGCACGTCGCGTGTACGCGCACTCGTGGTGGTTGCCGCCGGATTGACCACGAGAAGTGCACGCATGGTTTGCAGGGTACCTACTGGGTGGTATTCGGCCCAGACCGAGGTGGAGATCGCCCCCGGCACCCGGCGCGCGTGATACGCCCGACACCCTGGTGGGCGCCGGTGCGCCGACGGCTACCCTGCAGGGGTGAGCAGTGAGCAGACCCCCACCCCCGAGGCCGCCGAAGCCACCGAATCCGCCGGATCCACCGAAGAGACGGGCCCTCGTCCCGGCCGGCTGACCGCCGCCGCCGCGCTCGCCGCGCTGGAAGGGCTGGCGCTCGTCGTCGGCGGCGCCTGGATGCTGGTGGGGGGCCTCACCGGCCACCCCGACGACCGGACCTCGGCCGTCACCGGCGGCGTCACGCTGATCGTTCTCGCCCTGCTGCCGCTGCTCGCCGCCCGCGGACTGCTCGCCCGACGGGGCTGGAGCAGGGGGCCCGCCGTGATCACGCAGATCATGGCGCTGCCCGTGGCCTTCAACATGGTGCGGGCCGACAGCCTGGCCGTTCCGACCGGCATCGTGCTCGGTGTCGTGGCCGTGACGGCACTGGCGTTGCTCGTCAACCCCGCGACCACCCATGCCCTCGGCATTCGGGGGCCCGGCAACGCCGGGAAATAGCCGACGGGCGACCGCTGCCCGGCACTGTGGGTCACCGGACCGGCGGCTACTCCTCGACCAGCAGCTTCTCCCGCAGTTGCGCCAGGGTGCGGGCCAGCAGCCGTGACACGTGCATCTGCGAGATGCCGACCTCCTGCGCGATCTGCGACTGGGTCATGTTGCCGAAGAAGCGCAGCAGCAGGATCCGCTTCTCCCGCGGCGGCAGGTCCTCAAGGAGCGGCTTGAGCGACTCCCGGTACTCGACGCCCTCCAGGGCCTCGTCCTCGGCGCCGAGGGTGTCGGCGACCGCCGGGGACTCGTCGTCCGTGTCCGGGACGTCCAGCGACAGCGTGGAGTACGCGTTGGCCGACTCCAGGCCCTCGAGGACCTCCTCCTCCGAGATCGCCAGCTTCTCGGCCAGCTCGTGGACCGTGGGGGAGCGGCCGTGCAACTGGGAGAGCTCCGCCGTGGCCGTCGTCAGGGCCAGCCGCAGCTCCTGGAGCCGGCGCGGGACGCGCACCGCCCAGCCCTTGTCCCGGAAGTGCCGCTTGATCTCGCCGACGACCGTGGGGGTCGCGTACGTGGAGAACTCCACCCCGCGGTCCGGGTCGAAACGGTCGACCGACTTGATCAGCCCGATGGTGGCGACCTGGGTGAGGTCGTCCAGGGGCTCCCCGCGGTTGCGGAAGCGGCGCGCGAGGTGCTCGACGAGCGGCAGGTGCATGCGGACCAGCCGATTGCGCAGCTCCGCGTACTCCGGGCTCTCCTTCGTCAGCGTGCGCAGTTCGGCGAACAGGAGGCGTGCCCCACTGCGGTCCTGCGGGTCGTGCCGTGTGCCCTGCGTGCCCCGTGCACCCGGCGCGTGGCCCTCGGAGTGTCGCTCGTGCTCGCTCATCGTCCCGCCCGTTGCCCTTTCCCGAGCCCTCGCCTCCGCTCGGCCGGGCCGGACGGGGGTGTCCCCGCCCTGCTGCCCGTCGCCCGGGACGACGGCCTCGGGCGAGGCCTCGTCCTCCGGATGCGGCCGGGCCTGCTCGGGGATGCCGTCGATGCCGTCCGCCATGCGTCGCGCCTCGTCAGGAGAGCGTGTGCCCTCGGCCGGCAGCTCCCGTGTGCCGTGCTCTTCGTCCCGCACCGGCCCGTCCCCGTCCCTCACGTCGGCCCGGGTCCCGCGCCGCGCTGTTTGTAGAGGCTGATCGAAACGGTTTTGTCCTCGTCCACGGCGGAGGAGACCTTGCCCGCGAGGGCGGAGAGCACCGTCCAGGCGAAGGTGTCCCGCGCGGGGGCGTGGCCGTCCGTGGTCGGCGCCGAGACGGTGACCTCGAGCGAGTCGTCGACGAGGCGGAAGACACAACTGAGCACCGAGCCGGGCACGGCCTGCTGAAGCAGGATCGCGCAGGCCTCGTCGACTGCGATGCGCAGGTCCTCGATCTCGTCGAGGGTGAAGTCCAAACGGGCTGCGAGGCCGGCCGTCGCCGTACGCAGCACCGACAGGTAGGCACCCGCGGCCGGCAGCCGGACTTCGACGAAGTCCTGGGTCGCGGGCTCGCCTGCGATCTGGGACACCCTCACCTCCAAGGTGGTACAAGCATTACAGGGCCGAGGGTCGCCCCTCGGGGTAACGCGATACGTGGTTCAGCGGTGACGTTATCGCGCTCCGAACTTTCCTGTCCCCGAGACCCCAACCCCGTGCTGTCACTCATAGTAAACACACGAACACGCACAGTGGCTAGGGGGTCGGCGGGCTCAAATCGGAAGAGCGCGCGCCGGGTTGACGTACCCAGACGTCAGACGGTCGAACCGTCCCGGGCAGAGGTCACACGAGGACATGATCGACGAAGCACCAGCGCCAGCTCTCCCCGGGCTCGAAGGTGCGCATCACCGGATGACCGGTCTCCTTGTGATGCGCTGTCGCGTGCTGTCCCGGCGAGGAGTCGCAGCAGCCGACGTGACCGCAGACGAGACACAGCCTTAGCTGCACCGGGTCCGTGCCCCCGGCCAGACACTCCGGACAGGTCTCGCCGCACGGCTCGGGTTCCGGGTGCGGCAGCGCGTCGGCGTGCGTGCACTGTTTCATGATTGCCAGGTTACGACGGCTGTGCGGATGACCGCGCGGAAAACGAGGGCGGGCGAGGACGATGGACGTGATGCCGCTGCTGTTGCTGGTGGCGGGCAGTGCCGCGGTCGCCGCGGCGGGACGGCGCGTGCCGGTGCCGGTCCCGCTGCTGCTGGTCGCGGTGGGCCTGGTGGTGAGCTATCTCCCCGGCGTGCCCGACTACACCCTCGACCCGCACATCGTGCTGCCGCTGCTGCTGCCCCCGCTGCTGTACACGGCCGCCTCCGACAGCTCCTACCTGGACCTGCGGGCGCAGACCCGCCCGGTGGCGCTGCTGTCCGTGGGCTACGTGCTCTTCGCCACCTTCATCGTCGGCTGCGCCGCGTACCTCATCGTGCCGGGTCTGCCGCTGACCGCGGCCCTGGTGCTCGGCGCGGTGGTCGCGCCCCCGGACGCCGTCGCCGCCACCGCGGTCGCACGCCGCGTGGGGCTGCCCTCCCGGATCACCACGATCCTCCAGGGCGAGTCCCTGGTGAACGACGCCACCGCGATCACCGCGTTCAAGGTGGCGCTCGCCGCGGCCGTCGGCGAGGGCGCGACCTGGGCCGGCGGGATCGGCGAGTTCCTGATCGCGGCGGTGGGCGGCGTCGGCGTCGGGCTGGTGCTGATGGTGCCGCTCCACTGGCTGCGCACCCACCTGAGAGAGGCACTGCTGCAGAACACGCTCTCCCTGCTGATCCCGTTCGTCGCCTACGCGGTCGCCGAGCAGGTGTACGCCTCCGGGGTGCTCGCGGTGGTCGTCGTCGCGCTCTACCTCGGCCACCGCGCGTGGGAGGTCGATTTCGCCACCCGGCTCCAGGAGGAGGCGGTGTGGAAGATGGTCGCGTTCGTCCTGGAGTCGGCCGTGTTCGCCCTCATCGGACTCCAGTTGCCCGTCGTCCTCAAGGGACTGGGGGAGTACGAGGGTGTCGAGGCCGCCCGGTACGCCCTCGCCCTCTTCCTGGTCGTCGCCGTGACGAGGTTCGTGTGGGTGTACCCGGCGACCTTCCTGCCCCGGCTGTCGGCACGCGTCCGCGCGCGCGAGGGCGACCTCTCCTGGAAGGGGCCGTTCGTGATCGGCTGGGCCGGGATGCGGGGCGTGGTCTCACTGGCCATCGCCTTCTCCATCCCGCTCACCGTGCACGGCGGTGCGCCCTTTCCCGAGCGCAACCTCATCCTGTTCCTCACCTTCACCACGGTCATCGGCACGCTGGTCGTCCAGGGCGTCAGCCTGCCGCCGCTGATCCGCCTGCTGAAGTTCCCCGCGCACGACGTACAGGCCGAGACGCTGGCGGAGGCCAACGCCCAGGCGCAGGCCTCGCGGGCGGCGGAGCAGCGCCTGGACGACCTGCTCACCGACGAGCGCAACGCCCTGCCGGGTCCGCTCGCCGACCGCCTCCGCACGGTCCTGGAGCGCCGCCGCAACGCCGTGTGGGAACGGCTCGGGCAGGTCAATCCCGTCACCGGCGAGACCGTCGACGACACCTACCGGCGGCTCTCCCGGGAGATGATCAGCGCCGAGCGCGACGTCTTCGTCCGGCTGCGGGACGGCCGCTACATCGACGACGAGATGCTCCGGACGCTGCTGCGCCGACTGGACCTGGAGGAGGCGGCGGCGTACCGGGAGACGACGTGAGCGGGGCGCGCGTGCGCACGTCGCGGCGGCGGCCCCGTTCCGCCCGACGACCGGTCTTCCCGTTCAGGGAAACGGCCGGCCGGTGACGACCGCCGCCAGGGTGGTCCCGCGCGGGAAGGCGCCCTCCTGGGCGAGAGCGAGCAGGGCGTACAGCATCTTGGCGACGTAGACGCGCTCCACGGGCAGGCCGTGGCGGCGTTCGAAGTCCTCGGCGAAGGCGTCAAGGCGGGGGCCGGTCCGGGCGTAGCCGCCGAAGTGGAAGCGGTCGTCGAGGCTCCAGGTGCCGCGCGGCCCGCCGAACGCACGCTCCTGGAGCCGCCGTATGTCCGCGCTGAGGAAGCCGCCCTTGAGCACGGGTATCCCGAGCGTCCGCCGCCCCCGGGGCAGTCCGGCGGCCAGCCCGGCGAGCGTGCCACCGGTCCCGCAGGCGAGGGCGGCCACGTCGGCGTGCTCGCCCAGCTCCTCGCCCAGGGCACGGCAGCCGCGGACGGCCTCCGCGTTGCTGCCGCCCTCGGGGACGACGACCGCCTCCCCGGCGTCCACCGCGCGCAGGAGGGCGGCCAGGGTCTCCGGCTCGGCCTTGCGGCGATACGTCGAGCGGTCGACGAAGTGGAGCCGCATGCCGTCGGCGGCGCACCGGGCCAGAGAGGGGTTGAGCGGCAGGCCGGCCAGTTCCTGACCGCGCACCACGCCCACCGTGGACAGCCCGAGCAGGCGGCCGGCGGCGGCCGTGGCCCGCAGGTGGTTGGAGTAGGCGCCGCCGAACGTGACGACGGTACGGGCGCCGACCGTGGCGAGATTCGGCGCGAGTTTGCGCCATTTGTTGCCGACCAGCGCGGGGTGGATCAGGTCGTCCCGCTTGAGCAGCAACCGGACACCGTGCCGCTCGAACCGTCCGTCGACCACCTCCTGCAAGGGCGAGGGCAGACGGGGCCGCAGGTCGGCGAGATCAGCGGGACCAGCGGGATCAGCGAGGTCGGCTAGGTCGCGGGGGTCGGTGGCGGTCACCCCGCCATTGTCACGCCGCCACCCGCAGCGGCCACGTCACTTCAGCCGGTCCCGGATCCGCTCGCGCATCGACGCCATCGTGAACCCCCGCGGATCGACCTTCCCCGGCTGCCATTCCAGGTGCCCGATGACCGACCGTTCGTTCCACCCGTGGTGGCGGCACACCGCGGCGGAGACCCGCTCGATCGCCTCGAGCTGGGCCGCCGGCCAGGGATCGTCGCCGTCGCCCAGGTTCTCGCACTCGAAGCCGTAGAAGTGCCGGTTGCCGTCGGTGTTCGCCTCGTTGTCCCGGGGCAGCGCCTTCTCGGCGATCACCGCGCGCAGGACGTCGTCGTCGCCGAGCCCGGCGTGGTTGGCCCTGCCGTACCCGACCAGATGGACCTTGCCGTCCTTGGTGATGACCCCGTGGCACAGAGGGCCCGGCAGACCCTCGTAGCCCTTGCGGCAGATCTCCACGGTCCGCGCGCTGCCCTTGGTCACCGTGTGGTGGATCATCACACCGTGCACGGGACCCCAGGCGCCCTTGTGGTTGCGGTTGTGGTCCCGCCAGTCGCCGACCTCGACGACGGTGACGCCCTCGGCCTTCAGGGCCTTGAGGAAACTGCTCGCGGACATGGGTGAGGCCACGGTCGGCTCCTTCACGCTGCGCGACGGCCGCCGGACGCGACCGCCTCGTACGGTGCTTGTACCGAAACGGAGCGCCGTCCATTACTTGTTCGGTCCGTGTGCGATCCGTTTCGGACAATCTCATCCCGGTCGACTGCCCCGACCAGGGCCGGACAAGTCGCCGAGACGCCGAACAAGCCCCCATATCTGCCCCGCCCGCACGTGATCCATTCCCGCTCTTTCGTGTAATAGCACCGGCACGCTCCGTGAGGAAAGCTGGTCCACGCACATCGATGCCGGGCGCAATCGTCCGGCATGACCGGGAGGGCAATTCCTTATGTCGGTAGGCGAAGAGGTCCGCACCGAGCAGACCAGGCCGCAGCAGAGCCTCGGCACGGCGGCCGCGCGGAACCTGGCCACCACCACCAAGTCGGTTCCCCAGATGCAGGAGATCAGCTCGCGCTGGCTGCTGCGCTCGCTCCCCTGGATGGACGTCCAGGGCGGCACGTACCGGGTGAACCGGCGTCTGACCTTCGCCGTCGGCGACGGCCGCGTGACGTTCGTGAAGACCGGCGACCGCGTCGAGGTCATCCCCGCGGAGCTGGGCGAGCTGCCGGCCCTGCGGTCGTACGAGGACGACGAGGTCCTCTCGGAGCTCGCGCAACGCTGTGAGCAGCGTGAGTACGGCCCCGGGGAGGTCATCGCCTCGTTCGGCGGCCGGGCCGACGAGGTCCACCTGCTGGCGCACGGCAAGGTCGAGAAGATCGGCACCGGTCCGTACGGCGACGACGCGGTGCTCGGCGTCCTCGCCGACGGCGCGTACTTCGGCGACCAGGCGCTGCTCGACGGGGACGCCATCTGGGAGTACACCGCCCGCGCGGTCACCGCCTGCACGGTGCTCGTGCTGCCCCGCCAGGAGGTGGAGCAGGTCGCGGAGCGCGCGGAGTCCCTGCGCGCGCACCTGGAGGAGCGGCGCTCGCTCCCGGAGCAGGACACCAACAAGCACGGCGAGAAGGCGATCGACCTCGCGGCCGGCCACAGCGGCGAGCCGGACATCCCGCACACCTTCGTCGACTACGAGGCCCGGCCCCGTGAGTACGAACTGAGCGTCGCCCAGACCGTGCTGCGCATCCACTCGCGCGTGGCCGACCTGTACAACCAGCCGATGAACCAGACCGAGCAGCAGATCCGGCTGACGGTCGAGGCACTGAAGGAGCGTCAGGAGCACGAGCTCGTCAACAACCGCGAGTTCGGCCTGCTGCACAACTGCGAGTACGACCAGCGCATCCAGCCCCACGACGGAGTGCCGGGACCGGACGACCTGGACGAACTGCTGAGCCGCCGGCGCGGCACCAAGCTGCTCCTCGCCCACCCCCGCGCCATCGCCGCGATCGGCCGCGAGCTGAACAAGCGCGGACTCGTCCCCGAGACGATCGACATCGCCGGCAACCGCATCCCGACCTGGCGCGGGGTGCCCATCTACCCCTGCAACAAGATCCCGGTCACCGACGCCCGTACGACCTCGATCATCGCGATGCGTACCGGCGAGCAGGACCAGGGCGTCATCGGGCTGCGGGCCACCGGTATCCCCGACGAGATCGAGCCGAGTCTGTCGGTGCGCTTCATGGGCATCAACGAACAGGCCGTCATCAAGTACCTGGTCACGGCCTACTACTCGGCCGCGGTCCTCGTACCGGACGCGCTCGGCGTCCTGGAGAACGTCGAGATCGGCCGCTGGCGGTGACGCCAGTCTCCCGAACGTCGTGTTCCCGCCCTCCCGGGCGGGTACACCCCGGGGGTGCGGACGGGCCCAGGGGGAAGGTGAGTCCATGACGGAGACACGGCGCGGCGCCACCGCGACGCGTCGCTCCACCGGAACGCCGGAAGGGCACGGGCCCATCGGCACGCAGCGGGACGAAGAGCCGGGAGCGCCGCCCGCCGGGCAGGGGCAGGCGGTGTCCGAAGGGCAGGAGGCGGCGGTGCTCCTGAGGGAGTCCCGGGCGTCGGTCGACCCCGAACTGCGCTCCGCCATCGCGTCGCTGCCCGACTCGATGCGCCGCGTCGCGCTCTACCACTTCGGCTGGCAGCACGCTGACGGCACGCCCGCGGCGGGAAACGCGGGCAAGGCGATCCGTCCCGCGCTGGTCCTCACGGCGGCGACCGCGCTCGGCGGGCCCGGGGCACGGGCTGCGGCCGGGCGGGCCGCGGCGGCGGTGGAGCTGGTCCACAACTTCACCCTGCTGCACGACGACGTGATGGACCGGGACGCCACCAGGCGTCATCGGCCGACCGCGTGGACCGTGTTCGGCGACGCCGACGCGATCCTCGCCGGGGACGCCCTCCAGGCGCTCGCCCTGCGGCTGCTCGCCGCGGACCCGCACCCGGCGTCCGCGGCGGCGGCCGCCCGGCTCGCCGACTGCGTCATGGAGTTGTGCGAGGGCCAGCACGCGGACACGGCCATGGAACGGCGCCCGCCGGGCGAGGTCACCCTCGACGAGACGCTCGCCATGGCCGAGGCCAAGACGGGCGCCCTGCTGGGGTGCGCCTGTGCCCTCGGCGCGCTGTACGCCGGTGCCGCCGTGGAGGACGTCGAGGCCCTGGACGCCTTCGGCCGTGAGGCCGGGCTGGCCTTCCAGCTCATCGACGACGTCATCGGCATATGGGGCGACCCGCGCCACACCGGCAAGCCGGCCGGTGCGGACCTGGCCGCCCGCAAGAAGTCCCTGCCGGTGGTCGCCGCCCTCACCTCGGGCACCCCGGCCGCCGTCGAACTCGCCGAGCTGTACGCGGCACCGTACGACGAGGACAAGGAGGACCTGGAGCACACCGCTCTGGCGGTGGAGCGGGCCGGTGGCCGGGACTGGGCGCAGGTTCAGGCGGCCGACCGGATGGCGAGAGCCATGCAGGAACTGGCCCGTGCCGTGCCCGAGCCGGAGGCGGCGGGCGGCCTGCTCGCGCTGGCCGAGTTCGTGACCCGGCGCAGCACCTGACGGCTGATGGCTGACGGCCACCGCGGCCGCGCAAGACCCCGGAGCCCGTGCAGGGCCGTACGGTACCTGACCGACGTACGGCCGCACCGCCGACGGCTCCGGTCCGGCGGGTCCCGCACTTCCCCACGGTGTGCGGGGCCCGCCCCTCGCCCTTAGGCTCAACCGCCGTACGTGTGAGCGATGTTGAGTCGAAGGGGCTGGGCATGGGTGTGGTGATCCGGACGGCGGGGGAGGACGACCGGGAACGGGTCGTCCGGCTGCTGGACGAGGCCTTCCAGGACGATCCGGTGAGCAGTTGGGTCTTTCCGGGCGAGGAGTACCGCCGCCGGACCCACCACCGGCTCATGGCCGCTTTCGCCGACGCCGTGTTCGCCGACGGGTGGATCGATCTCACCGAGGACGGCGCGGCCTGCGCGCTGTGGCTGCCCGTCCCCGCGGACGAGCACGCCGACGCCGAGCCGAACGACGACGGGTCCGAGGAGGACGCCGAGGACGGCCCCGCACAGGTGCGCGAGGCCGTCGACCCGGAGAACGAGCGCGTCGAGCGGATAGCCCGGCTGACCGCCGGCATCCACCCCTCCGGCCGGGCCCACGCGTACCTGTGGATGATCGGCGTGGCCCCCGGACGGCAGGGCGAGGGGCTGGGCACCGCGCTGATCGGGAGCGTCCTCGACCGCTGCGACCGCGAAGGGCTGCCCGCTTACCTGGAGGCGAGCAGTGCCCGCGGCAGGGTGCTGTACGAACGCCTCGGCTTCGAGTTCACCGGCCGGGCGCTGGACCTGCCGGACGGCCCCCGGATGTGGCCGATGTGGCGCGAGCCGCGGACTCGGTAATCGATGTCCGAACAACTACACGTGGAGTACTGTGGATGTAGTGGTCAAGAGGTCAAGACGAAGGAGACCGGCTTGCGCAAACTCACGTACTTCATCGCCTGCTCGATCGACGGCTTCATCGGCGGCCCGGACGGCGACGCGTCGTTCATGGTCCCGTTCGTCGACGACGAGTTCTTCGGGTTCCTGAAGTCGGAGTATCCGGAGACGCTGCCGACGCACGGCCGTCGGCCGCTGGGCATCGACGATCTGCCGAACAGGCGGTTCGACACGATCGTTCAGGGCCGGGCCAGCTACGACCTGGCGCTCAAGGAGGGCATCACCAGCCCCTACGCACACCTGCGCGAGTACGTCGCCTCGCGCACGCTCACCACGTCGCCCGATCCGAACGTCGAGATCATCTCGACGGACCTGGTCGGCAGGGTCCGCGAGCTGAAGGCCGAGGGCAGCGCCCTCGGCATCTATCTGTGCGGTGGAGCGGCCGTCGCAGGCGAGCTGGTCGACGAGGTCGACGAGCTGGTCGTCAAGACCTACCCGGTGATCCTCGGGACCGGCATGCCCATGTTCCGTTCCGGCTTCGAGGTCTCCGAGTTCGTGCCGGACTCGGTGCGTACCTTCGGCAACGGTGTCGTGGTGCGGACGTACCACAGGAAGCGCTGAGCGGTCGGCCGTTCTAACCTGGAGGTATGGACAGCGACACGTACGCCTGTCCCGTTTGCGGACAGCCAGTCGAATCGGTCGTCCGGCGCCACAAGACGCTGGGCGCGTGGGTCCCGACATGGGTGCCCGGCCCGTGCCGCAACCCGAAGTGCGGGGAAGGCCCCGAGCAGGACGCCCGGGGCGCCGACCCCGAGGCGCGGCCCAGGACCGCGGAACCCTCCCCGGAGACGGTCACGGACCACCCCTGACCACGACAACGCCGAAGGGGCCCGGCCAGGGTGGCGGCCGGGCCCCTTCGGGCTGTCCTGCGGCCTGCGATGGTGCACCGATCGCGGGCCTGAACGCTGACGGGTCGTCAGGCCTTCTTCGTCTCCCAGAAGATCTTGTCGATCTGGGCGATGTAGTCCAGGGCCTTCTGGCCGGTCGCCGGGTCCTTCGAGCCCTTGGCGGTCGACAGAGCCTTGAGGGTGTCGTTGACCAACTGGTGCAGCTCCGGGTACTTCTCGAAGTGCGGGGGCTTGAAGTAGTCGCTCCACAGCACGGAGACGTGGTGCTTCGCGAGCTCGGCGCGCTGCTCCTTGATGACCGTGGCACGCGTCTGGAAGTGCGGGTCGTCGTTGCCGGCCATCTTCTCCTGGACGGCCTTCACCGACTCCGCCTCGATGCGGGCCTGGGCCGGGTCGTACACGCCGCAGGGCAGGTCGCAGTGGGCGCTGACCGTGACCTTGGGGGCAAACAGGCGGGAAAGCATGAAGCGTTCCTTCCTCGTGATCGTCTTCTCAGGGGGGACATTACTCCCTGGGAGACCCGATTTCGCGAGTGCCCCCGTGGGCTTAGGACAAAAGTCCGGGGTGAGACTGAGACTGGTGGAGGAAAGACCGGGGAGGTGCCGGGTGATGCCGGAGCAACTGTCGCAGGAGACCGAGCGCGCCAGAGGGGCGCTGCCCTTCGGGCCGGCCGAGGTGACCGGCCCGTCGATGGTGCCCACGTTGCACCACGGGGACGTGCTGCTCGTGCACTGGGGGGCGCGGGTCCGGCCGGGTGACGTGGTCGTGCTGCGGCATCCCTTCCAGCAGGACCTGCTCGTGGTCAAGCGGGCGGCCGAACGGCGCGGGGCCGGCTGGTGGGTGCTCGGGGACAACGCGTTCGCGGGCGGGGACAGCACCGACTACGGGGTCGTGCCGCAGGACCTCGTGCTCGGCAGGGTGCGGCTGCGGTACCGGCCGCCGCGGGCGGGTCAGCGCTCGCCGTTCGCCGTGGTCCGCTGGGTGCTGTCGGCGGTCAGGCCGGTGCCGGCCGACCGGTCCGCCTCCAGGCGCTTGCGGGCGCGGTAGGCCGCCACGTTGGCGCGGGTGGCGCAGCGGTCGGAGCAGTAGCGCCGGGAGCGGTTGGTGGAGGTGTCCAGGTAGGCGTTGCGGCAGGGGGCCGCCTCGCACAGACCCAGCCGGTCCACGCCGTACTCGGTGAGGTGGAAGGCCAGGCCCATCGCCGCGATGGCCGCGAATCCGGCGGTCGCGTTGGACGGGTGGTCCGCCAGGTGCATGTGCCACAGCGGGCTGCCGTCGTCGGCGCGGTGGTCGTGGCCGGAGATCTGCGGGCTCACCGGGAACTCCAGGAGCAGCGAGTTCAGCAGGTCCACGGCCAGGGTCTCGTCGCCTCCGTCGGCCGCCTCGAAGACCGAGCGCAGCCGTCCCCGGACCGAGCGGAACCGCGTCACGTCGGTGTCGGTCGCGCGCCGGGCCGCCGACTGGTTGGCGCCGAAGAGCTCACGGACGGCCTCCACCGAGGTCAGGGAGTCCTGCCCCCGGGCCGGTTCCTCGGTGTTGACGAGACGCACGGCGTAATCCGAGTAATAGGCCAGTTCCACTTGTAGTCCTTACGAAGGGGCTCTAGGGTCGTGCCTGCGGTCAGTAATGGCTGATCGTGCTTCTAGGGTATTACGTCACGCAGGCACGGAGGGACCCGATGACGGACGCGGACACCACCACCACGACTACCACCACTACCACCACGCCCGGTGCCGACTGGCAGGCGTGGCAGCAGAGCTGGGACCGGCAGCAGGAGTGGTACATGCCGGACCGCGAGGACCGTTTCCGGATCATGCTCGACATGGTCGAGGCACTCGTCGGCCCCGCACCGCGCGTGCTCGACCTGGCCTGCGGCACCGGCACCATCTCGGCCCGGCTGCTCGCCCGGTTCCCGGAGGCCACCAGCACGGGCGTGGACCTCGACCCCGCGCTCCTCGCCATCGCCGAGGGCACCTTCGCGGGCGACGAGCGGGTCTCCTTCGTCACCGCCGACCTCAAGGACCCCGACTGGCCGGCGAAGCTGCCGTACGACTCGTACGACGCCGTCCTGACCGCCACGGCCCTGCACTGGTTCCACGCCGAACCCCTCGCGGATCTCTACGGTCGGGTCGCGGGGCTGGTCCGCGACGGTGGTGTCTTCATGAACGCGGACCACATGATCGACGACACGACGCCCCGGATCAACGCGGCGGAGCGCGCGCAACGGCACGCGCGGATGGACGCCGCCAGGGGCGAGGGCGCGCTCGACTGGTCCGAGTGGTGGCAGCTCGCCGCCAAGGACCCCGTGCTCGCCGGGCCCACCGCCCGCCGCTTCGAGATCTACGGCGAGCACGCCGACGGTGAGATGCCCTCGGCGGCGTGGCACGCGCGCGTGCTGCGCGAGAAGGGCTTCGGCGAGGCGCGGCCGGTGTGGTGCTCGCCGTCGGACACGTTGCTGCTCGCACTGAAGTAGGCGAACGCCGAGGGGGGTGGTGCGGGAATCCCGCACCACCCCCCTCGGCGTTTCGTACCGTCAGGGCGCCGTCAGAGCACCTTCAGAGCACCTTCAGAGCACCTTGGACAGGAACGCCTTCGTCCGTTCGTGCTGCGGGTCGGTCAGGACGTCGCGCGGCCTGCCCGACTCGACGACCGCGCCGTCGTCCATGAAGACCAGGCTGTCGCCGACCTCGCGGGCGAAGCCCATCTCGTGGGTGACGACGACCATCGTCATGCCGGACTCGGCGAGGTCGCGCATGACGTCGAGGACGTCGCCGACCAGCTCCGGGTCCAGCGCCGAGGTCGGCTCGTCGAACAGCATCAGCTTCGGGTCCATCGCCAGGGCCCGCGCGATCGCGACCCGCTGCTGCTGGCCGCCGGAGAGCTGCGAGGGGTAGTTGACGGCCTTGTCGCCCAGGCCCACGCGCTCCATGAGCCCGCGTGCCCGGTCCCTGGACTGGGCCCTGCTCATGCCCTTGACCTGGATCGGCGCCTCCATGACGTTCTCCAGCGCGGTCATGTGCGGGAACAGGTTGAAGCGCTGGAAGACCATGCCGATGTCCCGGCGCTTGACGGCGACCTCGCTGTCCTTCAGCTCGTAGAGCTTGTCACCCTTCTGGCGGTAGCCGACCAGCTCGCCGTCGACGTAGAGCCGCCCGGCGTTGATCTTCTCCAGGTGGTTGATGCAGCGCAGGAAGGTCGACTTGCCGGAGCCCGAGGGGCCGATGAGGCAGAACACCTCGCCGGACTTCACCTCCAGGTCGATGCCCTTGAGCACCTCCAAGGGACCGAAGGACTTGTGGACGCCCTCGGCCTTGACCATGGCGGTCATGCGGCACCTCCTGTCGTGCGGGAGCGGTTCGACAGGGACAGCAGGTTCGCCCTGATCTTCTGCATCGGAGTCGCCGGCAGGCTGCGGCTGGAGCCGCGCGCGTAGTAACGCTCCAGGTAGTACTGCCCCACGCTGAAGAGCGAGGTCAGCAGCAGGTACCAGGCCGCCGCCAGGAACAGCATCTCGGCCGGGGCGCCGGAGGTCTGGCCGATGTTCTGGGCGACCCGGAACAACTCGGCGTACTGGACGACCGACACCAGCGAGGTCGTCTTCAGCATGTTGATGACCTCGTTGCCCGTCGGCGGCACGATCACGCGCATCGCCTGCGGAACCACGATCCGGCGCAGCGTCTTGGCGTGGCTCATGCCGAGCGCGTGCGCCGCCTCGGTCTGGCCCTCGTCGACCGCGAGCAGACCGGCACGGCAGATCTCCGCCATGTACGCGGCCTCGTTCAGACCCAGACCCAGCAGCGCCGTCAGGAACGGCGTCATGAAGTCCGACCACTCGTCGCGGTAGAACGGGCCGAGGTTGATGTACTCGAAGACCAGGCCGAGGTTGAACCAGACGACAAGCTGCACCAGGACGGGCGTGCCGCGGAAGAACCAGATGTAGAACCACGAGATGGACGAGGTCACCGGGTTCTTCGACAGCCGCATCACGGCGAGCAGGATGCCGCCGACGACGCCGATCAGCATCGCCAGGACGGTGATCAGGAGCGTCTTGCCCATGCCCGTCAGAATGCGGTCGTCGAAGAAGTAGTCCGGGATCGCACCCCAGTTGATCTTGCCCTGGGAGAACGCGTAGACGACCGTGGCCAGCAGCGCGATCGCGACGACCGCGGAGACGTACCGTCCGTAGTGCCGGACCGGGATGGCCTTGATGGCCTCCGGCCCGGCCGGCGGGGTGCCGTCGGGGCCGCCCGTCGTCTTGTCTATGTCAACAGTCACGGATGTTGCCTTTCAGTGCCCGCCGCGCGGTCACTTGCCGCCGTTGATGGTGGCCTCCGTGACGGCGCCTTCCGCCACGCCCCACTTCTCCATGATCTTCTTGTACTCGCCGTTCGCGATCACCGCGTCCACCGCCGCCTTCAGGGCGTCCCGCAGTTGCGTGTTGTCCTTGGCGACCGCGATGCCGTACGGGGCGGCCTCGACCTGCTCGCCGACGATCTGGAAGTCCTTGCCGCCGCCGGAGGTCTTCACCGCGTACGCCGCGACCGGGAAGTCGGAGGAACCGGCGTCCGCGCCGCCCGCGCGCAGGCGGGTCTGGGCCTGCTGGTCGTTGTCGAAGGCCTCCATGGAGATCTTCTTGCCGGCCGGACACTTCTCGTTCTCGGCCTTGGCGAGGTCTTCGGAGACCGTGCCGCGCTGGAGCACGAGCTTCTTGCCGCAGAGGTCCTTCCAGGTCTTGATGCCCTGGTCGTCACCCTTCTTGGTGTAGATCGAGACACCGGCGGTGAAGTAGTCGACGAAGTCGACGCCCTGGCCGACCTTCTTGCCGGTGTCGGCGTCGATGCCCTCCTGGCGGTTCTTCGTGTCGGTCATCGCGGACATGGCGATGTCGTACCGCTTGGAGCGCAGACCGGTGATCAGGGTGTCGAAGGTGCCGTTCTCGAACTCGAACGTCACGCCGAGCTGCTTGCCCAGCGCGTCCGCGAGGTCGGGGTCGATGCCGACCGTCTTGCCGGACTTGTCCTTGAACTCGACCGGGGCGTACGCGATGTCGGAGCCGACCTTGATGGTGCCCCTGTCGCGGATGGACTGCGGCAGCTTGTCGGCCAGCGGAGCACCGCTCGAGGACTGGTTGTCGCTGCTGCCGGAGTCGCTGCCCTCGGTCTGGTCGCCGCATCCGGTGAGCAGCAGGGCGCCTGCGACCGCGATCGCACCGACCGCTGCTAGCCGGGAGTGCGCGGCGGTCGTACGACGGGTGGAGCTTGCGGTCATGGTGGGTTCCTCCGGCGGATGAGGGAGTTGCCGATGGGGACGGTGGAGTTCCGGTGGGACGCGGCGCCGGCCGGGGGACCGGCAGGCGCCGTGGGTCGACGAGAGCACACACCTTCGAGTGCCGCGACCTCGTGCGATTACGGCATCTTGCCATTCGGACTCGGCCATTCAGTGGGGCCGTCATGTCAAAATCGGATAACGGGTCACCCCCCGAACCGCACCAGGTCGGTACATCACGACCGAACCTTTACGGGAATCTGCCCTTCCAGCCGGAAGATCTGCGGAATTTCTCGTTATCCGAGCATGGATCGCGGGTGAGCGGGGCTGTCGAAGGTGCCGCCCCCAGGTCTGTCAAGAGGCGCCGGAAGGTTGTCCGGAACCCTGGCTATGAGCCATGTCACCGACATGCGGCGTTCGGGGTCCGACATGTGAGCTTGCGCTTATCGGACTCGTCGTGGGGGGCGTCCGTCGGGTAAGAAGGTTCTTTACACCCCTCATCAGGGGCTCAGGGCGCGTGTGCGGCGCGCCCGTCGCGCGGGGGCCCATGTGGCCCGTACAGCCATCTTCCTGCGCGGTGCCCGCCCATTCCTCACCAGGAGTGGACAACCCTCAAACCATGAACTCTTAAGGGGTAAGACAAAGTGGCAGCGGAGATCGTCAATCCTCGCAGCGACAGCGACGCCGGTGCGGAGCAGGAGGCGGGCGCCGAGCCCCTCGACTCCTTCGACCCCGCGTTCGCGCTGCACCGCGGCGGCAAGATGGCCGTGCAGGCCACCGTGCCGGTCCGCGACAAGGACGACCTGTCCCTGGCGTACACGCCCGGCGTCGCGAAAGTGTGCAGCGCGATCGCCGAGCAGCCCGACCTCGTCCACGACTACACCTGGAAGTCGTCGGTCGTCGCGGTCGTGACGGACGGTACGGCGGTGCTGGGACTCGGTGACATCGGGCCCGAGGCCTCCCTTCCGGTGATGGAGGGGAAGGCGATCCTCTTCAAGCAGTTCGGCGGCGTGGACGCGGTCCCGATCGCCCTGGACTGCACGGACGCCGACGACATCGTCGAGACCGTGGTCCGGCTCGCGCCCTCCTTCGGCGGCGTCAACCTGGAGGACATCTCGGCGCCGCGGTGCTTCGAGATCGAGCGCAAGCTCCAGGAGCGCCTGGACATCCCGGTCTTCCACGACGACCAGCACGGCACGGCGGTCGTGACGCTCGCGGCGCTGCGCAACGCGGCGCGGCTGAGCGGACGCACGCTCGGTGAGCTGCGCGCGGTGATCTCGGGCGCCGGCGCGGCCGGGGTCGCGATCGCCAGGATGCTGGTGGAGGCCGGCATCGGGGACGTCGCGGTCGCCGACCGCAAGGGCGTCGTCTCCGCCGACCGGGACGACCTGACCCCGGTCAAGCGGGAGCTGGCCGGCTTCACCAACAAGGGCGGACTGTCCGGCTCGCTGGAGGCGGCCCTGTCGGGCGCCGACGTCTTCATCGGCGTCTCCGGCGGTACGGTGCCGGAGCCGGCGGTGGCCTCGATGGCCGAGGGCGCGTTCGTCTTCGCCATGGCCAACCCGAACCCCGAGGTGCACCCGGAGGTCGCCCACAAGTACGCGGCGGTCGTCGCGACGGGGCGCTCGGACTTCCCGAACCAGATCAACAACGTCCTGGCGTTCCCGGGCATCTTCGCGGGCGCGCTCCAGGTGCGGGCGTCGCGGATCACCGAGGGCATGAAGCTCGCGGCGGCCGAGGCGCTGGCCTCCGTGGTGGGCGACGACCTCGCCGCGGACTACGTCATCCCCTCGCCCTTCGACGAGCGCGTGGCGCCGGCCGTGACGGCGGCGGTGGCGGCCGCGGCCCGGGCGGAGGGCGTCGCCCGCCGGTGACGGTGTGACGCGTGTACGGCGAACGGCCCCGTCCCTGAGGCGAACTCACGTGGTGGACGGGGCCGTTCGCCGTCCGCGGTACTTGAGGCGGGGTGGCAAGAGGGCGTGTGTCACACGGCCGCCCGGTTTCGGACGGCGGGCGTGGAACCTATCGTCAAGGTCATGTTCGCTGTCTACGCCGCCCGAATCGACCGCGACCAGCCGCTGACCGGCCTGGAGTCGGGAGAGCTTCCGGCTCCCGAGGCCCGCCCCGGCTGGAGTGTCGTCGACGTCAGGGCCGCCTCCCTCAACCACCACGACCTGTGGTCCCTGCGCGGCGTCGGCCTGCCCGAGGACCGGCTGCCGATGATCCTCGGCTGCGACGCCGCCGGGGTCGACGCGGACGGCAACGAGGTCGTCCTGCACTCCGTGATCGGCCAGACCGGCCACGGGGTCGGCCCGAAGGAGCCCCGCTCCATCCTCACCGAGCGCTACCCGGGGACGTTCGCCGGGCAGGTCGCCGTGCCGACCTGGAACATCCTGCCCAAGCCGAAGGAGCTCTCCTTCGAGGAGGCCGCCTGTCTGCCGACCGCCTGGCTGACGGCGTACCGGATGCTGTTCACCAACGCCGGGGTGCGTCCCGGTGACTCCGTACTGGTGCAGGGCGCCGGCGGCGGGGTCGCGACGGCGGCGATCGTGCTCGGCAGGGCGGCGGGGCTGCGGGTCTTCGCGACCAGCCGGGACGAGGCGAAGCGGAAGCGGGCCCTGGAGCTGGGGGCTGTCGAGGCCGTCGAGCCGGGCGCGCGGCTGCCGCAGCGGGTGGACGCCGTCATCGAGACCGTGGGCGCCGCCACCTGGTCCCACTCGGTGAAGTCGCTGCGGCCGGGCGGCACGCTCGTCATCTCCGGCGCCACCAGCGGCGACCGGCCCTCCCACGCCGAGCTGACCCGGATCTTCTTCCTGGAGCTCAAGGTCGTCGGCTCCACCATGGGCACCAAGGACGAGCTGGAGGATCTGCTGTCCTTCTGCGCCGCCACCGGGGTGCGTCCCGTCATCGACGAGGTGCTGCCGATGGACCGGGCCCGTGAGGGCTTCGAGCGGATGGCCTCCGGCGGGCAGTTCGGCAAGATCGTGCTCAGCAACTCCTGACACCTTCCTCTGCTCCAGGTACGGCGGGTCCGGGTCTCCGGGCCCGCCGTTCGCGTTCGTCACGTCATTCGTCGCGTCAACTGGGGTTGACATGAAGGGACTGTCAACCTAAGTTGACAGTATGAGTGAAGCAACGGATCTCGCCACGCGGGCGGGTGACCGCGACCCCCGGATCGGGCTGCGGGCCGTCGCCGCACTGCGGAGGCTGGTGGAGCAGTTGGAGGCGGTGCAGGTGCGCGGCGCGCGCCAACAGGGGTGGTCGTGGCAGGAGATCGCCACGGAACTCGGGGTCAGCAGGCAGGCCGTGCACAAGAAGTACGGGAGGCATTGATGTTCGAGCGATTCACGAAGGACGCCCGGGCGGTGGTGCAGGGCGCGGTCGAACACGCCGAAGAGGCGCGGGCGCAGACCGTCGAGGCCGAGCATCTGCTGCTCGCCCTGTTGGACCGGGAGGGCAGCCGCGCCTCCTTCGCACTGGCGGCGCTGGGTGTCGGCGAGCAGCGGGACGCGGTACGCCGGGCGCTGCGGGAGGCACGGCGGCGTGCCGGACTGTCGCAGGCCGACACCGAGGCCCTCGCCGGTCTGGGGATCGACGTCGGGGAGATCGTCGCCCGCGTGGAGGAGGCCCATGGCGTCGGCGCGATGTCCGGCGACGAGAAGGGCAGGCGCCGGTGGTCCGGGCACCGCGGCTTCGGCCGGGGCGCCAAGGAGATCCTGGAGAAGGCGCTGCGGGTCGCCGTCGCCCGACGCGACCGGCACATCGGCGACGAGCACCTCCTCCTCGCCCTGACCCTCCGACCGGGTGTGCCCGCCGAGGTGCTCGCCGACCACGGGGTGACCCACGAGTCGCTGACCAGGGTGCTGGGCGAGGGCACCGGGGAGGCCTGCGCCTGACCGGACGGGCGAGGGTGCCCCGGTGGCGGGTGGGGATGCCCTCGTGGCGAGCGGGTGCCCCGGTGACGGGCGGCGGCGCCCCGGTGACGGGCGGTGGTGCCCCGTGGCGGGCGCGGTGTCCCGGTGGAGGCTGGGTGCGCCGCGCCCTCAGTCGGTCTCAGGCCTTCGGTGCCCGCAGGGTCACCCCGATGTGCGCCGCGGCCGTCGACAGGTGGCGGCGGGCGTCGCGGAGCTGTTCGGCCGTGACGCCGTGGTCCCGGGCGGCGTCCCGGATGTCGTCCCGGAAGCGGTCGAGCAGCCGGTCCAGGTCGCGGGCCGGGTCGCCGGTGGAATCGGCGGCGTCCTCATGGGCCCAGGCCGGGGCGTACGCGGCGGGGAAGTCCTCCGGGGTGGTGGAGTACTCGGGGGCGGCGGAGTGCTCGGGCCGGTGGGTGGTGCTGCCGGTATCGGTGCGGCCGAAGCCCCAGTCCTTGCCGAACTCCTTCCCGAAGTCCTTTCCGAAGTCGCCGACCTCCTTGGCCAGCTCGCTCAGGCCCTCGCGCAGGCCCGTCGGCCAGTCGCCCCGCGAGAAGTGGTCCTGCACCTGTTCCTGCACGCGCTGGGTGATGCGCTGGACCTCTTCCTGTGCCTGGGCCCGGGCCCGCTCCTGGGCCTCCTTGGCCTGGCGCCGGGCGCGCTGGGCCTCGTCGCGGGCGCGGCGGCTCTCGTCCTTGGCACGGCGGGCCTGCTCCTTCCACTCCTGCTTGACCCGCCGCATCTCCTCCTTGGCGGCCCGCCAGGCCTCCTTCTCGTCGGTGTCCCCGGCACCGTCGGCGGAGCCGCTCCCCTCGCCGTGCGCCCCGGAGCCGGTGCCCCGGCGGGCCGCGGTGGCCGCGGCCCGCATCTCCCGCCGCAGATCCCCGGCCGCGCCCCGCACGTCGGCCCGGATCTCGGCGGCCAGCTCGGCGACCGACTCCCGGATCTCCAGCTCCAGGTCGGCCAGCTCACCGCTGCGGTCCGACAGCTCGGCGCGGCCGGCGTCCGTGATGGCGTACACCTTGCGGCCGCCCTCGGTGGTGTGGGTGACCAGGCCCTCCGCCTCCAGCTTGGCCAGGCGCGGATACACCGTGCCCGCCGACGGGGCGTAGAGGCCCTGGAAGCGCTCTTCGAGGAGGCGGATCACCTCGTAGCCGTGGCGCGGCGCCTCGTCCAGGAGCTTGAGGAGGTAGAGGCGCAGGCGGCCGTGGGCGAAGACGGGGGGCATGTCAGAGCACCTTCTTGTCGGTCGTGCCGTCCGACGGGGCGGCGGTGTCGCCGTGGTCCCGGACGGCAGCGGAATTGTCCCCCGAGTCGTCCGGCGCCTGGTCCGCCGGGCCGGTGTCCTGCGGCTCCCGCTCCCACGGCGCGTCACCCCTCGTCGGACGACGGAGCAGGGCGATCGAGCCGGAGACCGTGGTGGCCTTCAGCCGGCCGTTGCCCGCGCCGAGCCGGCCGGTGATGCGCTTGGCGCCCCACTGCCCGCCCACGCGGAGGTCCTCGAAGGCGCTGGAGACCGTGCCGCTGGCCGTGTTCGCCTCGATCCGGGCGTCGGCCGGCTGGGGCAGCCGGATGGCGATCTCGCCCGAGACGCTGTTCAGGCCGATGTCGGTGGGGCCGCCGGACGGGTCCAGGTCGACGATCATCGACCCGCTCACCGAGTCGGCCCGCACGGAGGAGCCCGCCTCCACCACCGTCAGGTCGCCCGAGACGGAGTTGAAGCGCAGGTCTCCGCCGAGGGCCTGCGCCTCCACGTTCCCCGAGACGGTGTCGGCGCGGACGGGGCCGGTGAGGCTCACCAGTGTGGTGTCCCCGGACACGCCCTTCACCTCGGTGGGCCCGTCGAGACCGGAGACGACTGCCGCGGCGCTGACCGCGCCCACCTCCACACGGGTGCCGGTCGGCACGGCCAGGGAGACGACCGCGCTGCGACGCCAGCCCTTGCGGTCCAGCCACTTGAGGAAGCCCTTCCAGGGCAGGTCCTCATAGGCCACTGTGAGCACACCGTCCCGGTGGGTCACGATCAGGGGCGGCCCCTCGATCTCGGAGACCTCAAGGCGGGCGGAACCTTCGTCGGTGCCCACCACGTTCACTGTTCCGCTGACGATGCGTACGTGGAGACGGTCCACGGACTCGTCGAAGGTGAGTTTCCTGGGCTCCGCGACGGACCACTCGGACATGGTGCAGACCTCCTCGACCGAACGCGCCATATCGCGTCCTCCGCAATTCACGATATATCGCGGACACGGAAAGTCAAGACACCCGTTCCGGTGAACAAGGACCGGCCGGGTGGACTGAACTGTCCTGGCTTGTGGATATGTCGACGGAAGAGTCCGTCGCCGCCGTTGCCCCGCTGCTGGGCGAAGGTATGCAGTTGGTCCGGGCGGGCGGCACGGCGGCGAACCGGTCGACCGCGTGGTCACCGGCTGGGCCGTGGCCTTCGCCGTCGGGGCCCGTGGCCCGTACTCGCCCTGTGGTGGGACGCCGACCGGGCCGCATTCAACCTCGCGTCCGGCTTCCGTCGCCCGGCGAGGACGAGGCGATGCGCACCTTCGCCACCCGGCTCGGTCTGGATCCGGTCCTGGACGTCCAGTCCCTGGACCGGCTGACCCTTCCCGATCCGGACGCCGCCGATCCGGACACCAGTCGGGCTCGACCCCGGCGAGGGCGCCGACCGCCTTGGGACGGTCGCCCGCGTCCTCCCCGGCACTCGCCGGACCGAGACCCTCGGACGCCGCCCGACCGCCCGCGAGAGCCGGCCGGCCGCCTGGCTGTCCTGGGTGGGCGGTCCGGGGCCCGCGCCCTGGGGCCGGCCCAGTTGGCGGCGGGCCTGCCGCTCATCGCCTGGGGTCTGCGGAGGGGGCACTGCTGATTGCGCACGGCGCACTCGGCACGGCTCAGTTCCGGTCCGAAGGACGCCCCTGAGCCCGAGGGGTCCGCGCGTGCCTACTCGTCCTCGTCCTCGTCGTCCAGTCGCGCCAGCCACGTCGCCAGCCGCTCCACCGGCACCTCGAAGTCGGGGTTCAGGTCGACGAAGGCCCGAAGCTGCTCGGCGAGCCACTCGAAGGTGACCTCCTCCTCGCCGCGCCGCTTCTCCAGCTCCTCGATGCCGCGGTCGGTGAAGTACATGGATCGTGCTCCGTCGGGTCTTTGCAGGGTTGGGAGTCTCCCGTGCGGGAAGAACCCTGTGCCTGCAGGGTGGAGAGATGGGGTCTTTCCGTCAGGTGTGAAGAAGACAGCACCAAGGATAGGCGCGCACAAGGGTGCGCCTCCTGGGGTCGTCGAGGCCCTCGCGTCGACGGAAGCCTGCGGTTGGCGTCGCACCGGCGACCGGCGACCGGCGACCGGCGTCTAGGGGGCGCGGGGACGGGGACGGGGGAATTGCATGGCACAGGAAATGACGCGCGTCACGCGCATCGTGTTGCCGGACGGGACACCGGTCTGGGCCCGGATCTCCGGCGCGGCGGAGCTGCCGGCCCCGTCGGGGCAACTGTCGTTCAGCGACACCGGCTTCGCCGAGCGGGTCGAGGCGAGCGTGGAGAGCCTGAACTCGCTGGTGACCGGCGTCGCGAGGTCACTGTCGGAACCGTTGCGCGCGGTGCGGCCGGACGAGGTGAGCGTCCAGTTCGGCATCGAGCTGACGGCGAAGGCCGGCAAAGTCGTGGGTCTCCTTGCCGACGGCGAGGCCAAGGCCGGGATCACGGTCACCCTCACCTGGAACGGCGGACCGCCGGATCCGGCCGCGCCCGACACCCGCGCTCCGGGCGGTGAGCCCGCCGACACTCCAGCGGACGCGTCCGCCCGCGCTCCGGGGCACGGCGGGACGGGTGACGCGCCCTCCGGGGGCGGGGCATGACGCCCGGACGCGCCCCCGGCGCATCGGGCGCCCACGACGCGGCGCGCCGTGCGCTGCGTGGCCTCGTCATGGAGGCGACCGTGCGCATTCATCGCCCGGACGCCGGGTATGCCTCGGACGAGCCCGGGACGTTCCTCGGCAGCGGCTACTTCGTCGCGCCGAGCTGGGTTCTGACCTGCGCACACGTGGCCTGCGGCGGGGAGGGGGGCGAGGTGGTGGTGATGTACGAGCCCGCACCGGGCCGCGGTATGTCCGCGGTCTCGGGCCACGTGGCGGCGGCGCTTCCCGAGGGCGTCGGATCCGTGCCCGGCAACTGGCCCGCCCCCGACCTCGCGCTGGTGCAGTTGAACGAGCCGGTCGACCACGAGTGCGTGTACCTCTCCGAGCGTCCGGCGGCCTACTACGGCGAGGGCAAGGTCCTGTACGCGGGCTGGACGGTGATCGACGGGCGACTGAGGATGCTGGACGGCACCCTGACCGTGCAGGGCACCATCGGCGGCTGGACCACGGACGTCCAGATGCGGCTGGGGGACAACGACCTGCCGGACGGTGTCTCCGGCGGCCCCGTGATCGATCCGGAGCGCGGCGAGGTCATCGGCGTACTGAAGTCGCGCTCCGACCACGCGCGCGGGGGCACCTCCACCGGACTCGAGCAACTGCGGACGCTCCCCGTGCCCTCCGGAGAGCTGACGACCGAACAGGACGATCTGTACCAGGCGGTCGTGCAGGCCCACGACCGCTACCACCGGGACCGGCAGCGCCATCCGGGCGCGCGCAGCCACACCTGGGCCGATGTGCAGGGTCAGCTCGGCGCCCGGCCCGGTCAGACCCTGAGCCCGGACGAGCGCGTCCAGTTGCTCGGCCGTCTCGCGGACCTGCCGCCCCCTGCCAGCACCCGTTCCCTGCTGGACCTGCTCGACTCGCTGCCGGACTTCGAGGCTCCGTCCCCGCTGCCCGCCCCGCGCGGCTGGCGTGACGGGCTCGGTGCCCTGTACGAGTACGCGCGCGACGACGGAGCCCTCTACCTGGTGCTCGACTACGCGGTGCATGCCATGACCGCCGACCGCCCGTTCCTCGCGCCCAGCACGCCGGCGGCCGAGGAAGCCCTGTGGTCCCGGGTCTGGCAGGCCGCGCAGCGGCTCGGCCCCGGCCGCCGGAGCGCGCTCGTCGAACGACGGGTCAACAGGATGGCGGCCCGCAGACCCGCCCCGGTGGTGGGCACCGGGCGGAGCGGAGCGTCCGTCCAGTCGTCCGTGCTGGTCGAGATCGTGCGGCGGGGCTGGGAGCCGGACCGCTGCGACTGGTCGGTCTTCGTCGTGCGGTCCGGCGGCGAGACGAAGCGCCTCAAGGAGGTCGAGCGTGTTCCGCTCGGTGACCTTGCCACCCATCTGTCGGCACCGCTCGGGGAGGCGTTCCGCCAGTGCGACACCCCGGGTCGGCCGGCGGTGCTGCAGGTGGCGACGGAGCACTCGCTGCTGGCACTCGAAGTGGAGGACTGGCGGCTCGGCCCCGAGGAGGAGCGGCTCGGCACTCAGCGCCCGGTCGTTCTGCGCTGCTCCGACCGCGACCAGTTGACCGAGAACGGCAGGGGTGGCGGGGCCGGCGAGCGGTTCGCGGCGGTTCCGGACGGTGACTACCGGCTGGACATCGAGGAGGAGCGCAGAGCCCGCTGGCGCTGGCTGCACGCGCATCCGGTGACGGCCGCGGTCCTCGACTGCGACGACGGGCTGCGTAAACCGGTACCGTCCGTGGAGGAATTGCGGGGCATGGCGCACGGCACGGTCCCGGTCCTGTGCCGTATCGAAGGTCACACCTACGACGGCCACACCTACGACGGCCACAGCTACGACGGTGACGCGGACGGCCTCGCCCAGCTCGTGCGCGGCGGTTTCGGCGTGGCTCTGTGGCGGCGTCGGCGAGGACTGCCGGAAGCGGTATGCGGTGAGTTCCACCGCGGCACCCTGGACGAGATCGCGGGCCCGCCCAGCGCGCACCGTCTGCCGGAGGCTGTGCGCGACCTGCGCTCCAGGCTGCATTCGGGACGGCCCGAGACCTTCTGGGCCAACGGCATAGTCCTGCTGTACGACGACCCGCACCAGCCCCTGCCCGGTTCGGGTGACCTGCTGGAGGCACCGTGACTCCGGCCCACCCGCATGTTCCAAATCCCATTGATGATGGGCCTCTTATCAGTCCCGTTCAGGATCGATACCGTGATGGACGCCCCCACGACGACAGCGCGCCCCCCGGACGAGTGACGACGAGGATTGGATCATGACCGAATCCAGCGAGTGGCTCATCTACCGGGGCGCCGGCGAACCCCACGACGGCATCGACCGGCTTCCCGACCCGCCGCCCTGGCGGGACTTCACCAGCCGGGACGCCGCGGGCGCCGGTGACGGGTCGCAGGACCGCAGACTCGGCGCCCACCGGCACCTGGCCGAACTGCACCGGCCGGGCGCCGAGGAACTCGAGATGATCAACGCCGCGCTGTATCTGCGCCGGCCGCTCCTCGTCACCGGCAGCCCCGGCGCGGGCAAGAGCACGCTGGCCCACTCGGTGGCGTACGAACTCGGCCTGGGCAACGTACTGCGCTGGTCCATCGTCAGCCGCTCCGAACTCCAGGACGGCCTCTACCACTACGACGCCATCGCCCGGCTGCAGGACGTGCAGATCGCCGCGCAGGGAGGCCCCAGTGACCCCGCTGACCCCGGTGGCCCCGGTTCGGGTTCCGGCGCTCCGGGCGCGGTTGAGGGCATCGGCGGTTACATCCGCCTGGGCCCCCTCGGCACCGCCCTGCTGCCCTCCGACACGCCGCGCGTACTGCTCATCGACGAGCTGGACAAGAGCGACATAGACCTGCCCAACGACCTGCTGAACGTGCTGGAGGAGGGCGAGTTCGCCATCCCCGAGCTGGAACGCATCGCGGACCGGCTGCCGGACCGCACGGCCGAGGTGCTCACCGCGGACGGGGAGAAGGTGCCGGTGCGCGACGGCCGGGTGCGCTGCCGTGCTTTCCCGTTCGTGGTGCTCACCAGCAACGGCGAACGGGACTTCCCGGCCCCGTTGATGCGCCGCTGCATCCACCTGGAGCTCGGCCGCCCCGATCACAGCAGGCTCGCCACCTTCGTACGGGCCCACCTGGGCGACGAGGCGGCACGCGCGGGCGACGATCTCGTCACCCGGTTCCTGGAGCGGTCCCGCAGCGAGCTGCTGGCGACGGACCAGTTGCTCAACGCGATCTACCTCACCGACGCCGCCGCCACGCCCAGCCGCGACCGCCTGGCCGACCTGCTCATTCAGCGGCTCGACCGCCCGAGGTGACGCGCTGATGCCCGACGCGACGGCGCGGCACGGTCCCGGCACACCCGGCGACGGCGGATCCGATGCGGGGCACTCCGCCACGCCCGCCGGAAGTCCCGCCGTGCCCGCCGACGACCCGCTCGCCCAACTCGTCCTGCGGATGCGGGAGACCGGCCTGGACCCGGATGCCGAGCAGTTGTGCGACGCGCTCTGGCTGGCCCGGTGGACCCGCCCCGCCGACGCCACGGACGGTCCGCCCGCCCCGAGCGGTCGAGGCAAGCTCCCGGTGGCGGGGTCGTCCCCCGCCCGGACCCCGGTGCCGCCACCGGACGAGACCCGGCCCCCCGCGCCCGAGCCGCCCGACGGCCCGGCCGACCGGCGCGTGGCCCTCTACCCGCTGCCCCCCGACGACGGGCCCGGGGTGCGCGGATCCGGCCGGGCCCGCGCGCTGCCGGTGGGCGTACCCGCCGCCCCCGTGCTGCCCGCGCCGCTCGAACTGCAGCGTGCCTTACGCCCCTTGCAGGGCTACCGGAGCCCCGCCACACCGCTGCGCACCGAGCTGGACGAGGTCGCGACCGCGGAGACGAGTGCCCGGGCCGGGGGACTGATCCTCCCCGTCCGCAGGTACGTGTCCCGCGGCGACGCCCGTCTGCAACTGGTGATGGACACCTCCTCCTCGATGCGCGTGTGGGGCCGGCTGTTCGACGAACTGGCGCAGATATTCAGCCGGCTGGGAGCCTTCTCCGACGTCCAGGTCAGTCACCTGCACCAGGGCCCCGACGGGGGCCCGGCCGTCAGCCGCAGCCCCGACGCGCACGGTGCGCCGCTGCATTCCGCCGACCGGCTCAGCGATCCGACCGGACGCCGGATCGTCGTCCTGATCAGCGACTGCGCCGGCCCGCTGTGGCACAGCGGCCACGCCCACCGGCTGCTGCACCACCTGTCCCGGCAGGGCCCCGTCGCCGTACTCCAGCCGCTGCCGCAGCGCATGTGGAACCGCACCCGGCTGCCCGTCACCTTCGGCTCCCTCTCGCGTGGTGACACCCTGGGCGGCGGCGCCGTGCTTCGGGTGCGCACGGCCTCCGGCACGTCCGGCGAGCCCCGTCGGGGCGCGCTGGCCGTGCCCGTACTGCCGCCGGAGCCGGTGGCCCTCGGCTCCTGGGCGCGGCTGCTGTCCGGTGCCGGTCCGGTCCCGGGCGCCGTGGGCTGGGTGCGTGCCGACCAGCCGGCCGCCCCGACCGCCCGCCCCGACCGCGGCCGCACGCCGTTGGAGCGGGTCAGCCGGTTCAGCGCCGGAGCCTCTCCGGCCGCCGCGCGCCTGGCGGTCTATCTCGCGGCGACCCCGCTCTGCCTCCCGGTGATGCAACTGGTCCAGCGGACCATGCTGCCCGGTTCCGGCCCGTCCGAACTCGCCGAGGTACTGGTCGGCGGCCTGGTCACCCGGGCCCGCGCGGACCACGGTGGGGACGGCTCCCAGTGGTACGACATCGACCCGGACGTGCGCGAGGCCCTGCTGTCCCGGCTCGGGCGGGACGAGGCCATGCTGGTCCTCAAGCACTGCTCGGAGTACATCGATCAGCACTTCGGCAAGGGCGGGCCCAACTTCCCGGCCCTCGCCCTGGCCCAGCTCGGCGACGGCGGCCTGGGGCGCCCCCACCCGCACGCCTCCGGCGCCGGCGCCGGAGACGGCTACCCGGGCGAGAACGGCGGCAACGGCGAGGCCGATCCGGTCCCGCAGCCCTTCGCGGAGATCGCGGCGCGGATCCTGGAGCGGTTCATGCCACTGCCCGAGCAGTTCGCGACGTACGACGGCGGGAGCGGGCCGCGGCTCTCCGCGGAGCGGCCCACGCACCAGGCGGTGGTCCGGGCCCGCGCCCTGCTCTCCCGGTTCGACGGCGAGGGCATGATCCAGGACGTCATCGACGCCGTGCAGTTGCTGCGCGGCGCCGCCGAGCACGAACGGCCGGCCGGCGCGGACCCCGAGCTGTGGGGCGAGTACGCGCGCTGCACGCTGCGGCTGTGGGAGGTGCAGGGCGGTGCCGCGCTGCTGAACGAGGCCACGCGGGCCGCCGAGCGGGCCGCCGCGCACCCGCACGCCCTGCGGGAACGCGCCGTCCTCGCGCGCGTGCTGCACGCCGCCGCCACCGACGCGCGACGGCGCGGCGACCGGTCCGGCGCGCTGGAACTGCTGCGCCGCGCCGACCGGGAGTACGCGGTCGCCTGCGCGGCACCCGGCCTGGACGAGGAGGAGGCGCTGCGGCTCACCCTGGAACGGGTCGCCTCCCTGGAGACCCAGTGGCGCCTGGGCGGCGACAGTGCCCTCCTGCAGAGCGCCGTGGGCATGCTGGAGGCGTTCGCCGACGCCTGGCCCGACCGGCGCGACCGCCCCCCGGAGCTTCTGCTGGCCCACGGCCGCACCCTGCTGCGGCTGTCGGAGGTGACGGCGGACCCGGTCCAGGTCCGGCTGTACGCGGAGCAGTCGGCGCGGTCGTTGCGCCGGGTGCTGGAGTCCGGCCCGGCGCAGGACACCGCCGAGTCCGTCCGTGACCGGGTCCGGGTGCTGATCGACCTGGTCGACGCGCTGCTGTCGTCGGGCGGCCCGCTCGACGAGGCCCAGGCCCGTACCGACGAAGCCCTCGGCCGCGTACGGGAGCAGGCGCAGCGCGCGGCGCTGCTGGTCCGCGCCGGACGCGTCGCCGTCGCGCACTACGCCGAGTCGGGAGAGCCCACCGAACTGCGGCGGGCCGCCGACCGGTTCGCGCAGGCGGCGCACTGGATGCCTCGGGACGCGCCCGCGCACGCCGACGTGCTCGCGGAGTGGGGCGGCGTACTGCTCCGGCTCGCCACGCTGGAGCCCGCCCCCAGGCGCCAGGAACAGCTCTCACGGGCGATCCGGGTGCTGCGCGACTGCCGCATGGAGACCCCGGCGGGCAGTCGCCGAGTCGCCCACCGGCTGCTGCTGCTCGGGCAGGCGCTCATGCTCCGGTACCAGGCGCGTGGCGACCGGGTCGACCTCAGGGAGGCCGAGCATCTCTTCGGGCTCGCGGCGGCCGACGCGGCGGACCCGTTGCTGGCGGCGCGCTGCCGACTGGAGCTCGGGCAGGCCCAGTTCGAGGCGTTCCAGAGTCTGGGCCGCGCGGCCCGGCTGGACGTGGCGGTCGACGCCTTCCGGGCGGCCGCCGAGTCGGCCCGCCGGGCGGAGGAGGAGGCCGAAACAGAGCGCCGGCGCCAGGAGGCCGTGGAACTCGCCGCGCAGGCCCACCACTGGCGGGGTATGTCCTTCGAGGCGGCGGCACGGCCCCGCGCGGCCCGGGACGCCTACCGGGCGGCACGGGCGGAGTGGGACCGGTTGCCGGACGACCGTCTGGGCACGGGTGAACCGACCGCACGGCAGACGGCGCGCCGGCTCGCCGACCTGGAGTGAGAGAGGCGACCAGAGGCCGGAGACCAGAGGCCTGAAGAGGGCAGAGGAGAGGGACGGGGAATGGATGTAGAGGTCGGAGCCGGGCCGGAGCCAGTGCTTCCGGGCGGCGAGGAGCCACTGCCGGACCTGCTGGAACTGGACCTCGCGGAGCTGGGCACCATCGAGCATCCGGTGCTGCGCGAGGTACTGGGGGAGCTGCGGGCACGGGCCGCGGAGCCGAGCGAGATGCTGTGGGGCTTCGACAACTCCTTCTGAGCCGAGGGTGACCCGGTGAAGATGTGTGAATAGGACAACTTTCACGGCGCCGAGTTTTGGGCACGTGCCGCACCGGGAATGCGGCTCCGTGCGGCACGAGGCCGTGGGCGCCGACCCGCGGCAACGGCGGCCGGACCGTACGGCATGGGGGTGCTGGAGTGTCGGAACAGGCCACTACCGAACCGGTTCCCGTCGTCCCCGGCAGGCGGGCCGGTCCTGAAGGCCCTTTCCCCTTCCGTCAGTTCATCGTCAAGATGCACGGCCGCTGCAATCTGGCCTGCACCTACTGCTACCTCTACGAAGGCCCCGACAGCGGTTGGCGCGACCGTCCCGCGGCTGCCTCGGCCGCCGTCCTGGACCGCACCGCCACCCGCATCGCCGAGCACGCCACCCGGCACGGGCTGCGAGACCTCGCCCTCGTACTGCACGGCGGCGAACCGCTGCTCGCGGGCGCCGGTCCGCTCGCCGCGGTCGCCGCACGGGTGCGGGAGCGTGTCCCGGACGGATGTCAGGTCCACGCCACCATTCAGACCAACGCCACGCTGCTCACCGAGGAACGCCTCGCCGTACTGGCCGACGCCGACGTCCGCGTCGGCATCAGCCTCGACGGCGGCACCGCCGCCCACAACCGACGGCGGGTGGACCACGCGGGCCGCCCGTCCTGGCCCGCCGCGGCACGGGGGGCCCGCCTGGTCGCCGAGCGCTTCCCGCAGTCGTACGCGGGCGTCCTCACCGTCGTCGATCCGACGCTGGACCCGGTGGAGACGTACGAGTCGCTCCTCGACCTGCGCCCGCCCGTGCTGGATCTGCTGCTGCCCCACGGCAACTGGTCCGCGCCTCCGCCGGGCCGGACCGGCATCCGTTACGGCGACTGGCTGTGCGCCGTCTTCGACCGCTGGTGGGCCGCCGGGCGGCGCGAGGTCCGGGTGCGGCTCTTCGAGGAGTGCCTGGCGCTCCTGGTGGGCCTGCCCGCGGCCACCGAGGCGCTGGGGCTCACGCCGTTCGACGCGGTCGTCGTGGAGACCGACGGGTCGATCGAGCAGGTCGACTCCCTCAAGTCGGCCTACCCCGGCGCCGCGCGGACCGGCCTCGACGTGTTCCGGAACACCTTCGACGAGGCGCTGCGGCACCCGGGGGTGGCCGCCCGGCAGGCGGGCGTGGAGTCGCTCGCGGAGCAGTGCCGGGCCTGCCCACTGCTGCGGGTCTGCGGCGGCGGGCACTACGCGCACCGCTACCGCGCCGGACACGGCTTCCGGAACCCCTCCGTGTACTGCGCCGACCTCCAGCGCTTCATCCGGCATGTGGCCGCACGACTTGCCGACGCCGCGACGGGGCCGTCGGCGACCGGTCCGGCGTCGCCGGGGCGGCCGTCTGTGACGGGTTCGTCTGCGACGGGGCGGCCGTCTGTGACGGGGACGTCCGCGACGGGGCTGACCTGGGCCGGTCCGTCTGTGACGGGTTCGTCCGGGGCGGGTTCGGCTTCGACCCGTCCGGCTTCGGCGGGTTCGGCTTCGATGGGGCCGGCTGCGACGGGCTCGTCCCGGACGGGCCCGGCTTCGACCGGCTCGGCTTCGTCGGGCTCGGCTTCAGCGGGCCTGGCCTCGACCCGCCCGGTCCCGACCCGCCCGGCTGCGGCCCCGACTGTGCCCCCCGCCCCGGCTGAAGGGGGTACTTCGTGATGTTTCCCGTGGTCCCCGACCGGGCCCTCCTTGAGCTGGCCCGGAGCGAGGGCGGTCCCGACACCCTGGCGCTCCTCGTGCGGGACCAGGACACGCGGCGGCTGCTCCTCCTGCGTGCCGTGCTCGACGCGGCCGAGGCGGCCGAGCGGTCCGTCTGCACCGACGCGCAGAAGGCGAGGCTGCGCGAGGACTGGGCGCTGCTGACCGAGGCGGATCGGATGCCGGTACCCGACGTGCGGAACCCGGGGCAACGGCCCGGCCCCGAGGGCACGCCCGCCGACCGCGACGCCCCGCCCCGCGCGCCCGCAGAGCGCCCTGCCCCGCCCGACGGCCACGCCGCTCGGCCCGGCGTGCGGAGTGCTCACGACGTCCCGACCCACGCGACATCCAACTCGCCCCCCGTCGTTGCCGCCGCCTCTGTCACGGCGTCGCCGTTCGCAAACCCGGCCCGCGCCCGCGTCTTCCATCCGCTCACCGGCCCCTGGGCACGCTCCTGCCTGCGCGGCCTCGACGCCGCCCCCGGTCCTGCGGGCGATGAGGCGGCCCGGCGGCTGCGGCGCGACCTCGCCCACTTCAGCGCGATCGCCGCTGTCGTCGCCGCCGGGTCGGGCATCCCCTTCACCACCCGGCTCACGGCCCGCGCCGGAGTGCTCGCCCTCCCGTCCCTCGGCGCCCTGCACACGGCAGAGTCCGGGGACGTACCCGTCGATGTCATCTGCGCCGAAGGCAGGCTGGTCCTGCGTCAGGCGGGTGCCCCCGACGTGACCGTCCACCTGGAGAGCGGCGTCGGCGCCTGGTCCGGCGCCCTCGCCTGGACGCCCGCACACGCGCTCCCCGGCCTCACGCCGACCGCACCGCCCATGCCGCTCGACGACCTCGACCCGTACCGCGAACTGCCCGTCGGCCCCCGCCACGGCAACCTGAACACACCGCTCGCACTCGACGACGCGGAACGCAAACGGTGGCTCCAGGCCTGGTCCGGCACGGCCGCCGCCCTCCGCTCGGGCGGCGCGCAGCGCCTCGCCGAAGCGGGTGCGCTGCTGCGTTGCCTGGTCCCGCTGGAGACGCCGCCCGACATCGGCACCGGCCGCGGCAGTTGCAGCGCCACCCGCCGCGAGGCGTTCGGCGCCCTCCTCAGCAGCACACCGCCCGACCCCGTGACCCTCGCCGCCACCCTCGTCCACGAGCTGCAACACGCCAAACTCGCCGCCCTGAGCGACCTGGTGACGCTGCACCGAGCCGGACCAGAAGCGCGGTACTTCGCACCCTGGCGCGCCGACCCCAGGCCCTACGACGGCCTGCTCCAGGGCACGTACTCCCATCTCGCGATGGCCGCGTTCCACCAGCGCCGGGCGCTCGTCAGCAGGCTCCCGGACCGGGACTGGGCGTGGGCCCAGCACGCGCGCTACCGTGCCCAGGTCGGGGCCGCCCTGCCCGCCCTCGTCGGCTCGCCCGACCTCACGGTGCGAGGGCGCCGGTTCGTCGACGAAATGGCCGCCTTCTACGAACGGATGGCCGAACACCCCGCCCCCAGGGGCCACATCGCACGCGCGCAGGCGTACGTGGTGTCCGCGCGCGCACTGTGGGCCCAGCGTCACGCTTCCGCGCTTCCGCCCTCTAACGGATGAATGCCCGCACACGGCGGCCGGGTACGGAAAGATCGTCCGCACAGGGGGTGTTGCCGTCGGTCGGCGGACTTACGCGCGACGCCCCGGGGACCTAGGATTTTGCGGTACTACGCGCTGGAGGCCACTGCATGTCTGGAGCTCGCAAGCCGGTCGAGACGGCCGAGAGGGCCAAGAGGGGGACCGCCAGGCAGACGGTCACAATCCACTACGCAGGCTTCAACCGGGCCTGGGCGGCCTGGGTCGGGGACCGGCTGGAGCGGCGCGGGGTACGGGTGGTGCCGCTGCGCTGGGACTCCCCGGCCGAGGTCCCGCTGGTGGACCTGCTGCGCGACCTGACGCTGGCCGAGGGCCGGGTCCTCATCATCGTCAGCGAGTGGTACTTCCAGCTCGGGCCGCGCACCCACGAGGAGTGGAACACGGCTCTGCGCGAGGTCGTTGCCCCCGACCCGTCCCGGTTCGCGGCCGTGTCGGTCACCACGGCGGCGGTCCCGGCGGCCGCGGCGGTACTGGCACCGGTCGCGCTGACCAACATGGGCGCCGAGGAGGCCGAGCGCCGCCTGCTGGACCGGCTCGACCTGTCGCCCGAGCCGCCGGCCGAGACCGCTGCGGTGTCCCGGCGCGGGCCGCGGTTCCCGGCGGCGATGCCCGACGTGTGGGGCGTGGTGCCGCGGCGCAACACCCGTTTCACCGGCCGCGAGCCGTTGTTCAACGAGGCCTACCACCTGCTCCAGAGCGCCGAGTCCGGTGCCGGTGTGCTGACGCTGCACGGCATGTCCGGGGTGGGAAAGACCCAGTTCGCCGCCGAGTACGCGCACCGGTTCGGTTCGGAGTACGACGTGGTCTGGTGGGTGAACGCGGAGACACGCGTCACCTACCGGCGGCAGTTGGCCGAGCTCGCCCCGAAACTGGGTCTGCGGACCGGTCAGGAGTACGGCGAGCGGCTGCGTGCCGTACGCGACGCGCTGCGTCGCGGGGAGCCGTACTCGAGGTGGCTGCTGATCCTCGACGGGGCGGACGAGCCGGACCAGATCTGGGACCTGCTCCCGACCGGCCCCGGGCACGTCATCGTCACCTCGCGGAACCCGGAGTGGAGCGAGCACAACAGCAAGCTTCTCGAAGTCCGGATCTATCCCCGCGACGAGTCGGTCGCGTTCATCCGCCGCCGCGCACCCCGCCTGACGGAGGCGGACGCCGACCAACTGGCCGACGCGCTGGGCGACCTGCCCCTGCTGCTCGACCAGACGGCGGGCTGGCTGAACGACTCCGATCTGTCGGTCGACGAGTACATCGCCCTGCTGGAGGGCGGTATCGACGGTGACGTGGTGAAGGTGTCGGCGGACTTCCCGCTGGCCTTCCAGACCGCATGGTCGATACTGCTGAACAAACTCCGCGAGACCGTCCCGGAGTCCGTCGACCTCCTGCGCCTGTGCACCTTCTTCGCGCCGGGTTTCATCCCGGTACGCCTGCTGAAGGAGATGCCCGTCGACGAGCTGCCCGAGCAACTCGCCGGACTGCTCAACGACCCGCTGCTGTGGAACAAGGCGATCAACCAGTTGCGCACCTACTCGGTGGTCCGACTGGAGTCCCACGAGGCGCCCCTGGACGAACCGGTCTCCGCCGGAGAGTCGCTCTACCTGCACCGCATGGTCCACCAGATCGTGCACAAGGACATGCCGGACGCCGACCGGAGCGACTTCATCGACGTTGTCCGGCGGGCCCTCGCCGCGGCCGACCCGGGCCGACCGACCGAAACCCGACTGTGGCCCGGCTACGCCGAGATCGTGCCGCACCTGAAGTACGCGGACGTCCTCCAGAGCAGGGACACGCAGGTCCAGCACCTGGTATTGAACTGCCTGCGCTACATGTACTTCTCCGGCGAGTACCGTGCCGGCATCAAACTCGGCGAGCGCGCCCTCACCGCCTGGCGCACCCTCCTCGGTCCGACCCATCCGCGGATCTGGGAGCTGACCTACCACTACACCAACCTGCTGCGCGCCATGGGCGACTACACCCGCACCGAGGCCCTCAGCCGTGACGCGGTCGAGCACCTCAAGGAGGAACGCGGACCGCAGGACCTGGACCATCTGCGTGCGGCCGCGGGCCTGGGCGGCGACCTGCGCGGCCTCGCCCGCTACGACGAGGCGCTGGAGCTCTCCCAATGGGTTCTGGTGGCCTACCGCGAGCTCCTCGGCGACCAGGACTCCCGAACTCTCAACGCGCAGAACAATATGGGCGTCTCCCTGCGCCTGCTCGGCCGTTTCGAGGAAACGCTGGAAACCGACCGGCGCACCATGGAAGCGCGCCGCCAACTGCTGCGCGCCCGCCACCCGTGGGCGCTCAGCTCCGAGATCACGTACGCCATCGATCTGCGCCTGCTCGGCCGCTACGCCGACGCCGAGTCCCTCCAGGCGAAGAACGTGCGTGAGAACCGCATCGTGATGGGCCCGGACAATCCACAGACCCTGAAGGCCGAGTACAACCTGGCGCTGTGCCGGTATCGGCTCGGCGAGCGGGCCCCTCGCGGTGAGGAGCCGGGACCGATGCTCACCGGCGTTCTGGAGCGCGGTGAGCGTGTGCTGGGCGAGACCCATCCGCTCACGCTGATCTTCGCGACGGGCCAGAGCTGCTACGCCCGCGAACACGGCGACATCGACCAGGCACGCGAGCTCAGCGAGGCCGTCGTCGCCCGCTACGAGATGATGCTCCCCGGGGGGCACCCCTTCATCGCCGGTTCCCGCGCCAACCAGGCCCTGATCCTGCGCAACGTCGGCGAACGCGAGCACGGCCATGTCCTCGTCGAGCAGGCACTGGCCGAGATGGCGCAGGCGGTCGGCGAGAGCCACCCCTGGACCCTCGGCTGCGCCCTGAACGCCTCCGCGCTGCGGAATCTCGTGGGCGACATCGAGGGTGCCGCCGACCTCAGCCGGGACACGGTGACGCGGGCCATCGAGTCGCTCGGGCGTACCCACCCGCTCACGCTGTCGACCCGCATCGCGTACGCGGCGGACCTGCGCGGCCTGCGGGACCGTCGGCAGGCGGAGAAGGTCGAGCAGGAGGCACTGTCCGACCTCGACGCGACACTGGGCAGCAAGCACACCCACACCGTTTCGGCCCGCTCCCGCAACCGTCCGTACTGGGACTTCGAGCCCCAGACGACCTGACGGCCCGGAGGCCGAAACAGGACGGCCACCCCCGTCCCTCCCGGGGCGCATAACCTCCCGCGCCCCGGGGAAGAACACGGTTCCACTCAACACACTTGTAACACACATGAGTTGGACCAGGGGGAGCGTGTGGTGATCCTATTGGGACCCGTCCCGGCAGGCGCGGACGGGCCCATACCGGTCGAGGTCGACGCGGAAGTCGACCCGTCCGCCTTCGACGGTCTCGGCCTCGTCTACGGCAACGAGGAGACCCGGGACGGTGCCGGGCAGCGGGTCGTCCGGGTGGCGCGGGACGTCTACACCGACGGCCTGGACCTGGCCCGCAGGTGCGCCGCCCAGGCCGTACGGCGCTTCGGCGACCTCCAGGAGGGGCTTCGGCCGGACGAGATCGAGATGCAGCTCGCCATCAAGATCGACGCCGGGGTGGCCACTCTCGTCAAGAGCGGAGCCGAGGCCCAACTCCAGATCACGCTCCGCTGGCAGACCGCACCCGCACCCGCACCCGCCCCTGGCGACCACGGCTCCGGTACGGCGCCGGGTACGGCGGACGGAGCCGGTTCGTGAGCCGCGTGGCGCAGGGCCCGCGCATCCTGCCGTACTCCCGGATCGTGGCCCAGGACCAGCTCAAGCTGGCACTGGAGCTCAATCACGTCGTGCCCCGCATCGGCGGCGTGCTCATGGCCGGACCGCGCGGCACGGCCAAGTCGACACTCGTACGGGCCTTCGCCCTGATGGCCCACGGCGAGCTGCCGGTCACCCTGCCCATCAACGCGACCGACGACCGCGTCGTCGGCGGCTGGGACCTAGACGCGCTCATCCGTGGCGAGCCCCGGCCGCAACCCGGGCTGCTGGAGGACGCGGCGGACAAGGGGCTGCTCTACGTCGACGAGGTCAACCTCCTCGACGACCACCTCGTCGACATCATCCTGGACGTCGTCGCCACCGGCGTCCTGTCCGTGCAGCGCGAGGGACTGGCCACCGCCAAGTACCTCTCGTTCGGGCTGGTCGGCACCATGAACCCCGAAGAGGGCGGACTGCGACCCCAACTGCTCGACCGCTTCGGCCTGATGGTCACCGCCGAGACGCTGGACGCGCGCACCCGGCACCAACTGCTGCGCACCGTACTCGACTTCGACGAGGAGCTCGCCCGCGAGGACTCCGAGTGGCTGTCCGCCGCGCGGCGCGACGACACGGGCACCCGGGACCGGCTGACGGCCGCCCGGCGCCGGGTCCGCGACGTCGACGTGCCCGACCGGGTCCTGGAGCTGTGCGCGCGTGCCGCGGAGCGGACCGACGCCGTGGGCCAGCGGGGAGAGATCGTGGCCATGCTCGCGGCCCGGGCACTGGCGGCCCTGGACGGCGCGGACCGGGTGACCCCCGGGCACCTGCTGCGGGCCCTGCCGATGGCCCTGCGGCACCGGCGGCCGGAAGCGGCACACGGCGACACCTTCGACTGGGGTGCCGAGGACGAGGCCCGCCTCCAGGACCTCTTCGAGGTCTGAACCGCGATGGCAGCCACCCCGCCCCTCCCGCCGCCCGCGTCACCCACCCCTCCACCGAGGGGAGGCGCCGCCTTCACCGGCGAGGACCCGCACGACGACCTGGCGCACCGGCTCGGCCTCGCCCTGGTCTGCGCGGCGGCCGAGCCTGCCCTTTCCGGAGTACTGCTCCTCGACCTGGACCCCCGGCTGCTCGATCCGGTCGCCCGTCTGTTCGGCGCCGTCCTCGCCGGGGCCGGCGAACCGGCGCGCCCGCCGCTCGTGCTGGGCGCCGCCGCCCGGGACGAGGACCTGTGGACCCGCACCGGCATCCGCGCCGGCGAGCACGGCATCACCGTCCGCACCGAGCCCGGTCCCCTGGTCGAGGCGGACGACGCCGACGGTGCGCCGCCGCTGGTCGTGGTGCCCGACCTCGCGCGCCTGAGCGTCGCCGGGATGCGTGCCGCGGTGCAACTGCTCGGCGCCGACGTCGTGACCGTCGAACGCAGCGGACTGCACCGGACCGTCCGGCCGCGGGCCCGCTGGCTGGCCACCTGCCGCAGCGCCGACGCCGGACGCGTCAGTCGGCACCTGCTGGACCGGTTCGCCGTACGGCTGTCGGCCGCGGGCCTGCGGCTACCCGGGCCGCCGGGGCCGCCGGGGCCGCCGGGGCCGTCCGGGCCGTCCGGGCCGCACGGGGAACTGCTCGCCGGCCTCCCGGCCCGCTGGCGCTCCGCAGCCGGCGGCGGCGTCCCGCCCGTGCCCGTCACCGACGCGGCGCTCACCCGCGTACAGCAGCTCCTCGGGCCCGACGCGGGGATCCGCCGGGAGCTGGCGCTCGTGCGGCTCGCACGCACGCTCGCGGCGCTGGACGGCAGCCCCTCTGCCTCCGCCGACCACAGCGACGCGGCGGCGCGGCTCATCGGCGTGAGCGTGCCGACGACGGCGCCGGACCGCCTGGAGAGCGACCCCGAGCCGCCCGACCCGGCGTCGGCACCGGCGGGCCCGCCCGGCACCCTCCCGGAACGCGGTGGCGCCGACCGGGACGGCCCGCCCGGGGTAGGCGACGGGGACCAGGCGCTGCTGGACACCGGACCCGCACAAGGAATCGGGCCCGCGCTCGGCACCGCGCCCTCCCCGGCCGCGGGAAGCCCCTACCCGGAGGACGAGACGACCGGGGCGCGCGACGCCGTGCCGCTGAGCGGACCCCGGCGGCGCACCACCGGACCCGTCTCCACCCGGGGCACCGTGATCGGCACCCGGCGCGCCACGGACCTGCGGGACCTCGCCCACGTCCGCTCCGTGCGCGAGGCCGCCGTGCACCAACGGGCCCGGCGCACCGAACGGTTCACCGTCTCGCCCGTCGACCTGCACAGCAACGTGCGCGCCGCCGCCCCCGAGCGGGTCCTGGTGCTGCTCCTGGACCACACCTGCCGGGACGGGGACAGGGACAGGGACAGGTACGGGAGCGGGGACGGAGACTGGCAGGAGGTCCTCGCCCCCTTCCTGCAGTGGGCGTACACGAGCCGGGCCACGGTCCAGGTCATCGAGGTCGGCGCGGCGGACGCCGCCGACGAACTGCGGGCCGGGTCCTTCGCGGCGCGCAGCGTCCTGGACCCCCGGGTCCCCGGAGCGCTGCTGCGCCGGGGCGGCCGGGCGACGCCGCTCGCCCACGGCGTCGAGCTCGCGGCGCACACGCTGCGCCGTCTGTTCCGGCGGCAGGGCACCGGGCCGGCGGAGGCATGGCTGGTGGTCGTGACCGACGGCCGCGGCAACGTCCCGCTGCGGGTCAGCCACACCGGACGGCATGCCGGTGAGGTGGCCGCGGCGGGCGTCGAGGACGCGGTGGAGGCCGCGTCCCGGATCGGAGCCATGGACCGGACCCGCCTGCACGTGGCGGTCGTCGACCCGGGCCGGGAACCGTACGGCGACCTGCCGCACGCCCTCGCCGACCGTCTCGGGGCGATCGTCGTCGACGGCCGGCACCGGTCCGGCGTCGTCGACGGCCGGCACAGGCCAGGGGCGGGGGACGGCGGTGAGTGATCCGCAGCGTGGGCCGCGCAGACTCCCGGTCACCGGCGCCGCCGGGCTCCGCGCGGCCCTGCCGGGGCTGAAGGCCGTGGCACGCCGGCCGTCCGTGTCGGTGCGGAACCTGCGCCGTACGCAGGATCCGCCCGCCGGGCTCGGCGGAACCGACGCGCGGCCCGGCGCCCGTCTGGAGGACGGCTTCGCCGTGCTCCGCGTGCTACGCGCGGACGGGGCCGACGGACTGCGCGGTTACCGGCTGCAGGGCTGGTGCGGTGACCTGACGGTGAACTGCGCGGCCGGACCCACCCGCCGCCCCGCTCCCGCCGTCAGCCTCGCCCGGCTGCGGCAGGACGGCGACGGGCACTACCCCTCCGAGGTGCTGCGGGGCATCCGGCTCTGGTCGGACAACCAGTACGAACTCGCCCACTGGATCAACCGCATCCGCGCACGGCACCGCGACAACCTGCGCCTCCTCGTGTGGGACGACACCGGATACGACCTTCCCTGGGAGCTGCTCCTGCTCCCCGAGAACGCCGCGCTGGGCCTGGCGGGCGGCCCGCTGGGGGCGCTGATCGCCGTGGCCCGCTGGACCACCGTGCGCGATCCGAGTCAGGGCGGCCTGCCCTCCGAGACCGGCGACTGCCACGGCCGTGTGCTCGGCTACCTCCACCAGGACATGGCGGACGACCGCCGCGTCTTCACCTCGTACGCCCACCGGTTGCACGGGCGGATGACGCCCTTCCTCAGCGACCTCGACACCCAGGTGGACCGCACCGGGCTGGTCTACCTGGGCTGCCACGGCACCTACGGCGACGCCGTGCCGCGCCTCACGCTCGGCGACCGTACCTGGGCCGAGCTGAACGGTGAGCCGATGTCGGTGCTGCGCCGGGACGGCTCGCTGGTCTGCCTCAACGCCTGCGACTCCGGCCGGTTCGTCGACAACCGGGCACAGGGCGAGGAGGCGCTGCGGGGATTCGCCGAACTCTTCCTGCGCAAGGGCGCGGGCGGCTGCATCGTCAGCTCCGGCAAGGTCGGTGACCTGGAGGCCCGGGCGATGGCGCGGCGCCTGGTGCGCGAGGTGGCCGAACACCCCCGTCGTCCGGTGGTGCGGACGCTGCGGGCCTTCCGGGTGCGGGCGCTGGAGGAGTTCGGGTCCCTGGCGGAGGTGCCGCGGGTCCGCAATGATGACGGACAGGTCGACGTCGTGGGCCAGAAACGGGTGCTGCGGCTCCTGTACGCGTACATGTTCCACTACTACGGGCATCCGAGGACCGCGCTGCGGCTCACCGCGGTGGACGCGCTCGGCACCGAGGGGGGAGGCGGCCGGTGAGCGCCGCCGGGCGGCCGTCCGGGCACCCGCTGCTGATCGAGCCCGTCGTGGCCTGGCCCCGGCAGGCGGAGGCCGAGCGCGACTACCTCGTCACCGTCGACCTGCGCGGCCCCCTTCCCTCCCCGGACGGCACACCCGCCGAGTGGCCCTACCCCGAGGAGGAGTTCACCTTCACCGTCACCCTGGACGGCGCCCCGCACTTCGACTGCTCCGCCCTGGGCGAACCGAGCGTCGTCCTGCACCGCTTCGGCGGCACCTACGGTCCCGCTCGGTTCCGGGTCTCCACGGGCACCGGCACCGGACCGGCCTCGCTGTGGCTGACCGTCAGCAACCAGTGGGGCGTGCCCGTCCGGAAGGCGGAACTCCGCTCCGATGTACGCACGGCGGCAGAGCGTTCGGACGGCACTGTGCCGCCGGCCGTCCCGCGGGCGCCCGTGCGGCCGAAGGCCCCGCCCGCCGCGCGCCCCGAGCCCAGCCGGCAGACCGTCACGGTCAGCCATGCCGGTCTCGACCGGGCCTGGGCGGCCTGGATCGGGGACCGGCTGGAGCGGCGCGGGGTGCGGGTGGTGCCGCTGCGCTGGGACTGCCCGCCCGAGGTCCCCCCGGCGGATCTGCTGCGCGACCTGACGCTCGGGACCGGGCGTGCCCTGCTCGTCCTGAACGCCCCCTACTTCGGGGACGGCACACACACCCACGAGGAGTGGAACGCGGCCCTGCGTGAGGTCGTCGCCCCCGACCCGTCCCGGTTCGCGGCCGTGTCGGTCACCACGGCCACGGTCCCGGCGGGCGTCTCCCTGCTGGACCCCGTCGCCCTGCACGGCCTGGAAGCCGACGAGGCGGAGCGGCGCCTGCTGGACCGGCTCGGCCTGTCGGACGAGCCGGTGACCGAGGGCACGGCGGGGTCCGGGGGCGGGCCGCGGTTTCCGGCGGCGGTGCCGGAGGTGTGGGGTGGCGTACCGCGCCGCAACCGCCGATTCAGCGGCCGCGAGGCACTGCTGGGCGAGGCTCACGACCTGCTGCGAGAAGGTGAGCCGGGCACGGGTGTGCTGACGCTGCACGGCATGTCCGGGGTGGGCAAGACGCAGCTCGCCGTCGAGTACGCGCACCGGTTGGCCCCCGAGTACGACGTGGTCTGGTGGGTCAACGCGCAGGACCGGGCCGACTGTCGTCGCCAACTGGCCGAACTCGCCCCCAGACTGGGCCTGCAGACCGGTCAGGAATACGGGGAACGGCTGCGTGCGGTGCGGGACGCCCTGCGCCGCGGCGAACCGTACTCCCGGTGGCTGCTGATCCTGGACGGTGCCGACGAGCCCGACGCGATCGCGGACCTGGTGCCGACGGGACCGGGACACGTCCTCGTCACCTCGCGGAATCCGGAGTGGAGCGAGCACAACAGCAAGCTTCTCGAAGTCCTGATCTATCCCCGCGACGAGTCGGTCGCGTTCATCCGCCGCCGCATACCCCGGCTGACGGAAGCGGAGGCCGACCAACTGGCCGACGCCCTGGGGGACCTGCCGTTGCTGCTCGCCCAGACGGTGGGCTGGCTCAGCGACTCGGACCGATCGGTGGACGAGTACCTGGCCCTGCTGGCGGACGGCACCGACGGCGATGCGCGGGCCATGTCGGAGGACTTCCCGCCCGCCTTCCGTACGGCCTGGTCGATACTGCTGGACCAACTCCGCGAGACCGCCCCGGAGTCCGTCGTCCTGCTCCGGCTCTGCGCGTTCTTCGCCCCCGGCCTCGTCCCCGTGCATCTGCTCCGGAACATGCCGCACGATGGGCTGCCCGACTCCGTGGCCGGGCTGCTGACCGACCCGCGGCTGTGGGACCGGGCCGTCGGTCAACTGCGCCGGTACTCCGTCGTCAGGGCCGAACCGGACCCGGCCGACTCGGGGCGCGAGAACCTGTACGTGCATCGGGTGGTCCACCGGATGGTGGACCGGGCCATGCCGGAAGCGGTACGGGGCGAGCTCGTCGACGTCGTACGACGGGCGCTCGCGGCGGCGGACCGCGGCCGGCCTTCCGTCCCCGAACAGTGGCCCAGGTATGCAGAGATCGTGCCGCACCTCAAGTACGCCGACGCTTTCGCGACCACCGACTCCGCCGTGCAGACGCTGGTCCTCGACTCGCTGCGCTACCTGTACCTGTCGGGCGAGTACGGAGCGGGCGTGCGGCTCGGCGGCCACGCCACGCGGATCTGGCGGTCGCTCCTCGGCCACCGGCACCCCCTGATCTGGGAGCTGACCTACCACTACGCGAACCTGCTGCGCGCGGCCGGCGACTACCACCGGACGATGGAGATCGAGCGGGCGGCCGTCCAGCACCTGCGCGAGCAGCGTGGCGAACGCGACCCCGCCCTCCTGCGCGCCCTTGGCGGACTGGCGGCGGACCTGCGGGGCCTCGGGAGCTACGCGGAGGCGCTGGAGATCTCGGAGCGGGTGCACGGCACGTACCGCGAACTCCTCGGCGACCAGGACACCCGCACCCTCAACGCCCAGAACAACGTGGCGGTCTCGCTGCGGCTGCTGGGCCGTTACGAGGACGCCCTGAACGTCGACCTGCCCACCCTTCGGGCCCGCCGCCGACTGCTCGGGGACCGGCACCCGTGGACCCTGAGTTCGGAGACGACCTACGCCGTGGACCTCCGGCTGCTCGGACGCTACGAAGAGGCCACCGCGAGGCAGGACGCCGGCCTGCGGTTGGTCCGCGCGGCGCTGGGCGCCAACAGCCGGCAGGCCCTGCTCGCCGCGCACAACCTCGCGCTGTGCCGCTGTGCCGTGGGGGACGCCGACGAGGCGGCGCTCCTCTTCGGCCGGGCGCTGGAGCAAGGGGAGCGCCTGCTCGGTGACAGTGATCCGCTGGTGCTGATGCTCATCGCGAGCCGGAGCTGCTTCGCCCGGGAGCACGGCGACCTCGACCTGGCCCGTGAGCTGAGCGAGCGCGTCGTCGGCCAGTACGAGGCGACCCTCACCGCCGGCCATCCCTACGCGGTGGGGGCCCGGGCCAACCACGCCCTGCTGCTGCACCGGGCCGGCGAGGGCGAACGTGTCCCGGTCCTCGCCGAGGCGGCCCTGGCCGACATGAGGACCGCCGTGGGGCCGGACCATCCCTGGACGCTGGGCTGCGCGCTCAACGCGGCGATGCTGCACGCGCACGCCGGGGACACGGGCCGTGCCCTCACCCTCAGCAGGGAGACGGCCGTCACCGCGGCGCGCATCCTCGGCCCCGCCCATCCGTTCACCCTGGCCGCGGGGGTGGCTCTCGCGGCCGAACTACGCGTGTACGGGCCGCACGGGCAGGCCGACGGTGTCGAGCGACGGGCCCTGGCGGGGCTGGCGGACGTCCTCGGCCCCCGGCATCCGCACACCGTGTCGGCCCGTGCCCGGCACCGTCCGTTCTGGGACTTCGAACCTCAGCGGACCTGACGGACCTGACGGACCTGATGGCCCACGGAACGGCGAAGGGCCCGGCTCCGGAGAGTCTCCGGAGCCGGGCCCTTCACGGCGCGACGGTGGTCGGCGCGTCAGTGGTTCACGCCTCGAAGACCTCGCGCACCAGTTGCTCCTGCTCGGCCTGGTGCCGCTTGGCGGAGCCGACGGCAGGGGATGAGCCGTGCGGCCGCGAGATGCGGCGCAGGCGCTCGCCGTGCGGGACGTCGGCACCGACCGCCAGGTCCAGGTGGTCGATCAGGTTGAGCGCGATGAACGGCCAGAAACCCTGGTTCGCCGGCTCCTCCTGCGTCCACAGGTACTTCTCGGCGTTCGGGTACTTGGCGATCTCCGCCTGGAGCTCGGCACCCGGCAGCGGGTACAGGCGCTCGATGCGGAGGATGGCCGTGTCCGTCACGCCGCGCTTCTTCCGCTCGGCGTCAAGGTCGTAGTAGACCTTGCCGGAGCAGAAGACGACCTTCTTGACGGCGGCCGGGTCGACCGAGTCGTCGCCGATGACCGGGCGGAACTGGCCCGTCGTGAACTCCTCCGCCTTCGAGGCCGCGGCCTTCAGGCGCAGCATCGACTTCGGGGTGAAGACCACCAGCGGCTTGTGGTGCGGGTTGTGCACCTGCCACCGCAGGAGGTGGAAGTAGTTCGACGGCAGGGTCGGCATCGCGACCGTCATGTTGTTCTGCGCGCAGAGCTGGAGGAAACGCTCCGGGCGGGCCGAGGAGTGGTCCGGGCCCTGGCCCTCGTAGCCGTGCGGCAGCAGGAGGGTCACGCCGGAGGTCTGGTTCCACTTCTGCTCGGCCGACGAGATGAACTCGTCCACGACCGTCTGCGCGCCGTTGACGAAGTCGCCGAACTGCGCCTCCCACATCACCAGCGCGTCCGGGCGGGCCAGCGAGTAGCCGTACTCGAAGCCCATCACGGCGTACTCGGAGAGCAGCGAGTTGTAGACGTTGTACCGGGACTGGTCCTCGGACAGGTACAGCAGCGGCGTGAACTCGTCGCCCGTCTCACGGTCGATGACGACCGCGTGACGCTGGCCGAAGGTGCCGCGCTGCGAGTCCTGGCCGGACAGCCGGACCGGCACGCCGTCCAGGAGGAGGGAGCCGACGGCGAGGGTCTCGCCCATGCCCCAGTCGATCGTGCCGTCCTCGACCATCGCCGCGCGGCGCTGCAGTTGCGGCAGCAGCCGCGGGTGCACGGTGATGTGGTCGGGGATGTTGACCTGGGACTCGGCGATCCGCTTGACGGTCTCGGCGGTGATCGCGGTGTTCACGGACACCGGGAACTCGGCCTGCGGGGCCGCGGGCTCCGCGGCGGCCGGCTGGGAGGCGGCCTCGCGGACCTCGGTGAAGACCTTCTCCAACTGGCCCTGGTAGTCCTGCAGCGCCTGCTCGGCCTCTTCCAGGGTGATGTCGCCGCGACCGATGAGGGACTCGGTGTACAGCTTGCGCACCGAGCGCTTCTTGTCGATCAGGTCGTACATCAGCGGCTGGGTGAAGGCCGGGTTGTCCGTCTCGTTGTGACCGCGGCGGCGGTAGCAGAGCAGGTCGATGACCACGTCCTTGTTGAACGCCTGACGGAACTCGAAGGCGAGCCGCGCCACGCGGACGCAGGCCTCCGGGTCGTCGCCGTTCACGTGGAAGATCGGGGCCTCGATCATCCTCGCCACGTCCGTCGCGTACATCGACGAGCGCGAGGACTCAGGGGCGGCGGTGAAGCCGACCTGGTTGTTGATGACGACGTGGACCGTGCCGCCGGTGCGGTAGCCGCGAAGCTGCGACATGTTCAGGGTCTCGGCCACCACGCCCTGGCCCGCGAAGGCCGCGTCGCCGTGGATCGCCACCGGCAGGACGGTGAAGTCCGTGCCGCCCTTGTTGATGATGTCCTGCTTGGCGCGCGAGACGCCCTCCAGGATCGGGTCGACCGCCTCCAGGTGGGAGGGGTTGGCGACCAGCGAGACCTTGATCTGCTCGCCGTCCAGGCCGGTGAAGGTGCCCTCGGCGCCCAGGTGGTACTTCACGTCGCCGGAGCCGTGCATCGACTTCGGGTCGAGATTGCCCTCGAACTCGCGGAAGATCTGCGCGTACGACTTGCCGACGACGTTGGCCAGCACGTTCAGCCGGCCGCGGTGGGCCATGCCGACGACGACCTCGTCGAGGCGGGACTCGGCCGCCGAGTCGATGACCGCGTCGAGCAGCGGGATGACGGACTCGCCGCCCTCCAGGGAGAACCGCTTCTGGCCGACGTACTTGGTCTGCAGGAAGGTCTCGAAGGCCTCCGCCGCGTTCAGCCGGCGCAGGATGCGAAGCTGCTCCTCGCGCTCCGGCTTGGTGTGCGAGCGCTCGATGCGGTCCTGGATCCACTTGCGCTGCTTCGGGTCCTGGATGTGCATGAACTCGACGCCGGTGGTGCGGCAGTACGAGTCGCGCAGCACGCCGAGGATGTCGCGCAGCTTCATCAGGGACTTGCCGGCGAAGCCGCCGACCGCGAACTCGCGCTCCAGGTCCCACAGGGTGAGCCCGTGCTCGGTGATGTCCAGGTCGGGGTGCTTGCGCTGCTGGTACTCCAGCGGGTCGGTGTCGGCCATGACGTGGCCGCGGACCCGGTAGGAGTGGATCAGCTCGAAGACGCGGGCGGCCTTGGTGACGTCGTCGTCGTGCGAGGCGTCGATGTCCTTGAGCCAGCGGACCGGCTCGTAGGGGATGCGCAGCGCCTTGAAGATCTCGTCGTAGAAGCCGCTCTCGCCGAGGAGCAGGTTGGCGACCTGGCGCAGGAACTCGCCGGAGGCGGCGCCCTGGATGACCCGGTGGTCGTAGGTCGACGTGAGCGTCATGACCTTCGAGATGCCGAGCTTGTTCAGGGTGTCCTGGCTGGTGCCCTGGAACTCCGCCGGGTAGTCCATGGAGCCGACGCCCAGGATGACCGACTGGCCGGGCATCAGGCGCGGCACGGAGTGGACGGTGCCGAGGCCGCCGGGGTTGGTCAGGGAGACGGTGACGCCGGTGAAGTCGTCCATCGTCAGCTTGTTGTCGCGGGCGCGACGGACGATGTCCTCGTAGGCCTGCCAGAACTCGAAGAAGTTCAGCGTCTCGGCCTTCTTGATCGCCGCGACGACCAACTGGCGGTCGCCGTTGGGCTTGACCAGGTCGATGGCGAGGCCGAGGTTGATGTGGGCCGGCTTGACGAGGGTCGGCTTGCCGTCCTTCTCGCCGAACGAGTGGTTCATCGTCGGCATGGCCTTGATGGCCTGCACCATCGCGTAGCCGATCAGGTGCGTGAAGGAGATCTTCCCGCCGCGGGCCCGCTTGAGGTGGTTGTTGATGACGATGCGGTTGTCGAACAGCAGCTTCACCGGGACCGCGCGCACGGACGTGGCCGTGGGCAGCTCCAGCGAGGCGTTCATGTTCTTCACGACCGCGGCGGCCGGGCCGCGCAGGGTCACCAGCTCGGGGCCCTCGGGCGCGGTGCCGGCGTCCTTCGACGACGCGGCGGGCGCGGCGGCCTTGGCCTGCGGCTGGGCGGCGGGCTTGGCCGGAGCGGCCGGAGCCGCCGGGGCGGCAGCGGCGGGCTGCGCGGGAGCCGCGGGCGCCGCCTTCGGCTGGGCCGGGGCGGGAGCCTGCGCCTGGGGGGCGGGGGCAGCCGGCGGCGTGCTGCCGCCGGAGTCCGTGGCCGTGGTGCTGGAGGCGGCCTGGGGCGCGGGCGCTCCGGGCTTGTAGTCGGCGAAGAAGTCCCACCAGGCTCGGTCCACGGAGTTCGGGTCCTGGAGGTACTGCTGATAGATCTCGTCGACGAGCCACTCATTGGCACCGAACGCGGCCGCGGGGTTCTTGCCCGCGTTGTTCGCTTGGTCGGTGTCGGTCGAGATGCTCGAGTTACTGGGGGACTGTGGCGACACGGCGAGAACCGCCCTCTTCCGCTTCTTCACAAGATGGTGGACAGCGGGAATCAAGGCTACGCCTACCGGGCCCCGAAGGTCAGACCGGGCCCGTCCATCGTCGTGTAAGTCACATCGCAGACCGCGTTTCGGCGCTGGAAATGGCGGGAAACAAGCGAGGTTCTGCTGCGTGAGGGATGGGGAGACCGGGACCCGGCGCCTCAGAAACGCGGGCCTTTGCCTGATCACACGTGTCCGCCAGCGCGGATGCTGTGGATCTTGATGCTCCGCTGCGAACCCTACGTCAATCCGACGTCAACCCGACGTCGACGGAAGGCCCGGAAGAGTGATGAGGATCCGGCATCCCCGCTCGGATTCGGCCACCCCGATCCGCCCGCCGTGCAGATCCACCGCCCAGCGCGCGATCGCCAGGCCGAGACCGGTGCCGCCGTCGCTGCCCGGACCGTGCGGGCGCGACACCGAACCGCGGTTGAACCGCTCGAACACCCGGCGCCACTCCGAACGCGGAATGCCCGGACCCTCGTCCAGAACCTCCAGCTCGAGGGACTCGGGCAGCTCTCCGCACCGTGCCCTGACCGTCACGCGGCCGTGCGGCGGGCTGTGCTTGACGGCGTTGTCGATGAGGTTGGCGACGACCTGGTGGATGCGCTCGGGGTCGGCGTGCGCCGTCAGCTCCGGCGGGAAGACGTCCAGGGCAAGATGCACGTCGGTGCGGCTGTGGCTGCCGGACCCGGAGGCGATGCCCGCGCGTGCCGAGGCGACCATGTTGGCCTCCTTGAGCACGCCCGACAGGTAGGGCCAGACCTCGAAGCGCCGCTTGCGCAGCGGTATGACGCCGTTGTCCAGGCGGGAGAGGTCGAGGAGGGTCTCCACCAGCCGGCCGAGCCGCTCGGTCTGCCCCAGCGCCGTACGCATGGTCTCCGGGTCGGCCTCGGTGATCCCGTCGACAATGTTCTCCAGCACCGCGCGCAGGCCCGCGATCGGGGTGCGCAGCTCGTGCGAGACGTTCGCCACCAGTTCCTTGCGCTGGAGGTCCTGGGCCTCCAGGTCGTCGGCCATACGGTTGATGGTGACGGCCAGGTCGCCCAGCTCGTCGCGGCGGTTCTCGCGCACCCGGCGCGTGTAGTCGCCGTGCGAGATGGACCGGGCCACGGCGTTCATCTCGTCCAGCGGCGCGGTCAGCGAGTGGGCCACGAACTGCGTGATGAGCAGCGTGGCGATCATGGAGAAGACCGTGATGAAGCGCAGCTCCGTCTTGGTGTGCACGGCGATCACCGAGAGACCGGTGGTGATCAGCACCGACGTGACGACCAGCGCGCCCAGCTTGGTCTTGATCGAGAACGGGCGTACGCCGCCCCAGGGCTCCCCGGGATTCCGGGGGCCGGGGCTCCTCCGTGCGGCCTCCCGTCCCCGGCTCATGGCGTCGGCGTCTCCAGCGCGTAGCCCACGCCGTGCACGGTGCGGATGCGCTCGGCGCCGATCTTCCGGCGCAGCGCCTTGATGTGGCTGTCCACGGTCCGGGTGCCGGAGGCGTCCGCCCAGTCCCACACCTCGGCCAGCAACTGCTCACGGGAGAGCACCGCGCGCGGGGTGTTCGCCAGGCAGACCAGCAGGTCGAACTCGGTGGGGGTGAGGTGGACGTCCTCGCTGCGCACCCGCACCCGGCGCTGCGCGTGGTCGATCTCCAGCTCGCCCAGGCGCAGGATGCCGCTGCGCGGCGTCGAGGCGGCCACGACGGCCCGCTCCACCCGGCGCAGCAGCACGTGCACGCGTGCGGCCAGCTCGCGCATCGAGAACGGCTTGGTCATGTAGTCGTCGGCGCCCACGCCGAGCCCGACCAGCATGTCCGTCTCGTCGTCGCGCGCGGTGAGCATCAGCACCGGCACCGGCCGCTGGGCCTGCACGCGCCGGCAGACCTCCAGACCGTCGAAGCCGGGCAGCATGATGTCGAGGATCAGCAGGTCGGGCTGCCATGCCTCGGCCGTGTCGACGGCGGACGGACCGTCGCCCGCCGTTTGCACCAGGAACCCTTCGGCGCGCAGACGGGTCGCGATGGCGTCCACGATCGTCTGATCGTCCTCGACCACCAGCACCCGGCGCTGTGCGCCCTGGGTGGCCGTCGCCGTGCCGTTGTGGGAGGTCTGTGTCTGCTCCATCGCCCGCCCCTGAGGTGTGCTTTCCGGAATCCGTGGGGTGATCCCATGACTGCGCTTGACGCTTGAATGATCCGCGTCAGAGCAGCAGCGTACGGGGAGTCACCGCGCCTTTGCTATCCAGGCCCGACGCCGATGTGCACGACGTCCGGAACGCCCCGGGCAACGGGGATCTCTTCGGTACGCACCTGCTGGAAACCGGCATTACGCAAGGTTTCTTCGAATTCCGGAGAGGGCTGCGCAGACCATACGGCAAGCACCCCACCCGGCCTCAACAGCCGTGCGCAGCCCGCCAGTCCGGACGGTGCGTACAGCCCGTCGTTGCCCTCGGTGACGGTCCAGCCGGGGCCGTTGTCGATGTCCAGGCAGAGCGCGTCGTACGTGTCGGATGTCTCATTGACGTAACCCACCAGGTCCGCCTCGACGATCTTCGTGCGCGGATCGGCCAGGGCGTCGGCGGACAGTACCGACAGCGGTCCGCCGCCGCGGTGCCAGTCGATGACGGCGCGCTCCCGCTCGACGACCGCGATCCGGCCCCAGCGCGGGTCGGCGGCCGCGTGCGCGAGGGAGAAGCCGACGCCGAGACCGCCGATGAGCAGGTGCGGGGCGGCCCGTCCGCCGGCGGGGTCGGGGCCGTCGGCGGTGGCCAGCGCGTCGGCCGCGACGTCGACCAGGCGCCGCTCCGAGCGGCCGTCGGAGGTGTCCATCAGGAAGCAGCCGTTCGCGATGATCTGCAGCAGCGCCCCGTGCCGGCGCAGGACGACCTCGCCGTGCGGGCCCTCGCGACGGTCCAGCACCTCGGGGATGTCGTGGGAGTCGTGGGTAGTGATGGGCATCGGCCCATCCTGGCACCCGCCCTCGCGAAGGAATGCCCGCCGGTACGACGGTGCTGTCCCCGGAGGCGGGACGTGCCCTCTCGGAGCTTGATCGCTCACAGCGAACATCCCCGGGGGAACAATCCGGGACTCCCTTTCATTGAGTCGATGTAACTCAACTTGACTGCCGAAGGGGAGATCATGGCTGCTGAGTCCGCCGCCTTCACACCGCTCACCCTGCCCGTGCTGCCGCTCGACGACGAAGTGGTCCTGCCCGGCATGGTCGTCCCCCTGGACCTGAGCGACGCCGAGGTACGGGCCGCGGTGGAGGCCGCCCAGGCCGCCGCCCGGTCCGAGCCCGGAAAGCCCAGGGTCCTGCTCGTGCCACGCATCGACGGCGCCCACGCCGCCACCGGCGTCCTCGGCACCGTCGAGCAGGTCGGCAGGCTGGCCGACGGCGACCCGGGCGCCCTGATCCGCGGCCGGGGCCGAGTGCGCGTCGGCGCCGGTACCTCCGGCCCGGGCGCCGCGCTCTGGGTCGAGGGCACCCGGGTCGACGAGACCGTGCCCGAGCCGCTGCCCGGCCAGGTCACCGAGCTGGTGACCGAATACAAGGCGCTCGCCACCGCATGGCTGCGCAAGCGCGGCGCCTGGCAGGTCGTCGACCGGGTCCAGGCCATCGACGACGTGTCCACGCTCGCCGACAACTCCGGCTACTCGCCCTTCCTCAGCACCGAGCAGAAGGTCGAGCTGCTCGAGACCGCCGACCCGGTCGCCCGTCTGAAGCTCGCCACCCAGCAGTTGCGCGACCACCTCGCCGAGCAGGATGTCGCCGAGACCATCGCCAAGGACGTTCAGGAGGGCGTCGACAAGCAGCAGCGGGAGTTCCTGCTGCGCCGCCAGCTCGAGGCCGTCCGCAAGGAGCTGCGCGAGATCAACGGCGAGGCAGGCAAGGACGCTGCCGAGGAGTCCGACGACTACCGCGCCCGCGTCGAGGCCGCCGACCTCCCCGAGAAGGTCCGCGAGGCCGCGCTCAAGGAGGTCGACAAGCTGGAGCGGTCCTCCGACCAGTCGCCCGAGGGCTCCTGGATCCGCACCTGGCTCGACACGGTGCTGGAGATGCCGTGGAGCGAGCGCACCGAGGACGCCTACGACATCCAGGGCGCCCAGACCGTCCTCGACGCCGAGCACGCGGGCCTTCAGGACGTGAAGGAACGCATCACCGAGTACCTCGCGGTGCGCAAGCGGCGCGGTGACCGGGGCCTGGGCGTCGTCGGCGGCCGGCGCGGCGGTGCCGTACTGGCCCTGGTGGGCCCGCCCGGCGTCGGCAAGACCTCGCTCGGCGAGTCCGTCGCTCACGCGATGGGCCGCAAGTTCGTCCGTGTCGCCCTCGGCGGCGTCCGCGACGAGGCCGAGATCCGCGGCCACCGGCGTACGTACGTCGGGGCGCTGCCCGGCCGGATCGTGCGGGCGATCAAGGAGGCGGGGTCCATGAACCCGGTCGTCCTGCTCGACGAGATCGACAAGGTGGGCTCGGACTTCCGGGGCGACCCGGCCGCGGCCCTGCTCGAAGTCCTCGACCCGGCCCAGAACCACACCTTCCGGGACCACTACCTGGAGGTCGAGCTGGACCTGTCCGACGTCGTCTTCCTCGCCACCGCCAACGTCCTGGAGGCCGTCCCGGAGGCCCTGCTCGACCGCATGGAGCTGGTCCGCCTCGACGGCTACACCGAGGACGAGAAGGTCGTCATCGCCCGTGACCACCTGCTCCCGCGCCAACTGGAGCGGGCCGGTCTGGACCGGGACGAGGTCACCGTCGACGAGGGCGCGCTGCGCAAGCTGGCCGGCGAGTACACCCGCGAGGCGGGCGTGCGCACCCTGGAGCGGTCCATCGCGCGGCTGCTGCGCAAGGTGGCGGCCCAGCACGAACTGGGCGAGCGGGAGCTGCCCTTCACCGTGACCGACGCCGACCTGCGCGCGCTGATCGGCCGGCCGCACCACGTGCCCGAGTCCGCCCAGGACCCGGCGGAGCGGCGCACCTCGGTGCCGGGCGTGGCCACCGGGCTCGCGGTCACCGGCGCGGGCGGCGACGTCCTGTACGTCGAGGCGTCGCTGGCCGACCCGGAGACGGGCGCGGCGGGTCTGACCCTGACCGGGCAGCTCGGGGACGTGATGAAGGAGTCGGCGCAGATCGCGCTCAGCTTCCTGCGCAGTCACGGCGCCGAGCTGGAACTGCCGGTGGGCGACCTGAAGGACCGGGGAGCGCACATCCACTTCCCGGCGGGCGCGGTGCCCAAGGACGGCCCGAGCGCCGGCGTCACCATGACGACGGCCCTCGCCTCGCTCCTCTCGGGCCGGCTGGTCCGCACCGACGTGGCGATGACCGGCGAGGTCTCGCTGACCGGACGGGTGCTGCCGATCGGCGGGGTCAAGCAGAAGCTGCTCGCGGCGCACCGGGCGGGGGTCACCACGGTGATCATCCCCAAGCGCAACGAGCCCGACCTGGACGACGTCCCGTCGGAGGTGCTGGACAAGCTCGACGTCCACGCCGTCAGCGACGTCCGCCAGGTTCTGGAACTGGCGCTCGCACCGGCGACGAACGGTGCGCGGCAGGAGGTTCCGGTCGCGGCGTGACGGACGCGGCCGGATGAGTAGAAGGGGAGGGCCCGGGCTCCGTTCGTGGAGTCCGGGCCCTCGCTGTGTCCTTCCGTCCTGGCGGGGCCGTCAGCCGTTGGCGAGCGCCCGGACGCGGTCCAGCGCGCCGTTGAACTTGTTGTGGTCCCCGACCGTCGGCCCGGACGAGGTGTACTGCCACATCGTGTAGAAGCCCCACCCGGCGGGTAGCGTGCCCACCGAGGACGCGTACCGGGCGATCCACAGCGGGTTGTTCACGGCGAAGCCGCCGTAGTTGCCGGTGCACTGGGTCCACCAGCTAGTGGCCGTGTAGATCACGGCGTGACGGCCGGTGCGGGCCTTGTACGTGTTCAGGAAGTCGCGGATCCAGGAGACCATCTGGCTCTGCGACTTGCCGTAGCAGGTGGCGCCGTACGGGTTCCACTCGATGTCGAGCGCGCCGGGCAGCGTCTTGCCGTCCTTGGACCAGCCGCCGCCGTGGTCGACGAAGTAGTTGGCCTGGGTGGCGCCGCTCGTGGTGTCCGGGGTGGCGAAGTGGTACGCGCCGCGGATCATGCCGACGTTGTAGGAGCCGTTGTACTGCTGGGCGAAGTACGGGTTGGTGTAGTACGTCCCCTCGGTGGCCTTGGCGTAGGCCCATTTGACGCTGCTGTTCCACAGGGTCGACCAGGCGACGTTGCCCTGGTGGCTGGAGACGTCGACGCCCTCGGTCTGGACCGCGCGGCCCGGGACGGGGGTGCCGTGTTCGCCGTCGTGCTCCAGGACGCCCATGCCCATGTGGGCGGAGCCGCGAGCCGGGGTGTCGGCGGCCGACGCGGCGTGCGCCGGAAGAGTGAAGACGAGGGAGAACGCGGCGAGCAGGATCCCGCTGACGGCGAGGCGCCGGCCGCGGGCCGATCCGGATCTGTGCACGAGTCTATGCACGAGCATGACGTGCCTCCGATGGCTCGGTGGTGCTCGGTGGTACTCGGTGGGGGATGCGCGAGTGGGGAGAACCCGTGAGTGGCGTGAGCATGCCAGTAGGGGGTCCGGTGAAGACGCTACGCACGTAGAACGGGGGTGGGAAGAGGGGCCGGGAGCCGCCGTTGGTCTAAGCCTGCGAAATACTTGGCGAGCTGCGGCGATGGCGGCTCGTGGCGAAAACTTTCAGGACCGGGAAAATCGAGGCAGGGGCTGACGTGCACGAAGACGGGAACGGCGGCGGACGCGGAGGCGAACCCGGGGGTGAAGGGGGAGTGTCCGGCAGTGGTGTGAACCAACCGGAGTTCCTGGCGCTGGAGCGGGAGTTGACCGTCCTGCTGCGGCGGGCCCGGGCCAACCAGGGCGAGATGGCCCGCGAGGTCCATCCCGACCTCGAGTCGTCCGCGTACGGCCTGCTCGTCCGGCTCGGTGAATGCGGCGGCCAGCGCGCCACCGACCTCGCCGCCTACATCGGCGTCGGCAAGGCGACGATGTCCCGCCAACTGCGCGCCCTGGAGGAGCTCGGGCTCGTCGCCCGGGAGCCCGACCCCGCCGACGGCCGGGCCTGGCTGGTCACGCTGACCCCGGAGGGCCAGGAACGCGTCGGCCGGGTGCGGGAGGCCCGCCGCGCCCGGTACGCCCGCCGGCTGTCCGGCTGGAACCCGCGCGAGGTGACGGAGCTGGCCCGGCTGCTGCACGAACTCAACCGGGGGATGGAGAAATAGCCCGATGGCCTCAAGGGCTCCGTCCCGGTCACCTCACAGTTCGGCTCACAGCTCCGCTCACAGCTCCGCGTAGACCACCGTCGCGTCGTCGTGCGTCTTGCTGCGTCCGAGGTGGGTCCGGGCGCCCGCCGCGTCCGCGCTTTCCAGCTCGCGCACCCGGTCCACCAGCGCCTGCGCGCCCTGCTTGCGCACCAGCGCGAGGCAGTCCGCCCAGTCGCCCTCCCCGAACTTCTCCACCCACCGCGCGGCCCCGTCCGTCAGCGCCGTCAGCGTCCGCACCTCGCCGCGCGGCAGTACCCCCGTCACGGCCCGCGCCGACACCGCGGGGTCGGCCGCGGCCGTGAAGAAGCCGCCCTCCTTGTTGCGCAGGTCGGCATCCACCAGCGCGTCCGTGGCGAGGGCCGAGCGCGGCAGCCGGGACAGCCGGTCGTCCAGGACGGGGGTGAGGGTGCCGTCGGGGGCCTCCACCAGCAGCGCCGAGTCGGACAGCACCAGGTACTCGACCGCGGCCGGGGACCAGCGGGCGAGGACCACGGTTGCCTGAGGCGTGCGCGGGTGAGAAAGGTCACAGGTTTCCGCGTGGGCCGCCGAGGTACGAGCGATGGCGCGGGACAGGGCCTCGGCGAGGGGGACATCCGGGAGTGAAACGGTCAGTTCGGTCAGCGCCCCACCGAGGCGCGCCGTGAACCAGGGCACGGAATGCAGACAGCCCGTCGCGGTGCGTGGCGGCGTCACACCGTCCAGCACGACGAGTGAACCACCCTGTCCCGAGGCCGGTAGTCCGACGCTCGCGAAGTCCTCGTTGGGGTGGTCGGCCAGGCCTGGTTCCGAGACGAGTTCCGTGTGCATCACGCAAGTCTGCACGACCCCTTCACAGGGTCCGCAGGAGCCCGGCAACTTCCCCCGGATCCACCTAGCCGCGCAGGTCAGGCGCCCAATTTGGGGCGGAATTCCATGCTCCGACGACGCGTGGCGGCACATAGTGCCACCGCCCGTCGCAGACGTCCAACCGGCGCGCCGCACCACCGCGCCGCACGGGGCCGGGGAACTTGCTCCCCAACTCCCGTCCGGGGTTCACTCCTTCGGGTGGCGGGTCGGATGATGCGCGCTCACCACCCACCGGCACTGGGAGGGTCGGGAACCGGTGGGGGGCCTGTCCCGCTCACGCGGTCTCCCCGCCCGACGCGCTGCCGGCGGCCGGGGAACGGCCCGGAGCCCGGCGAAGGGTGCACGAGCCCCCGACCGGCCAGTTGACGGGGCGCCACCCGGGCCCACGGGTACACGAGTCAGGAATGCGAGCACCGGTGCAGAAGACGCGGCCTCGTCGCACAGGCAAGCAGACGGCCCCCGCGGGGAGCGCGGAGCACACCCCCGGAACCTCCACCCCGGCGCCGCCGGAGGTCCCCGTCGGCAAGGGCCGTCCCACCCACGTACGCAACCGCCTCATCGTCGCCGTGGCGGTCGTGGCAGCCGCCGTCGCCGGGGCGGGAGCCCCCTCGGTCGTGGCCGCCTCGGGGCAACTGCACGACTCCCAGGCACTGGTGACCCTCGCCGAGCAGACCCAGGGCGCGCTGACCCTCGCCCACTCCCTCGCCGACGAGCGCGACGAGGTCACCCCGTACATCGCGGCCGGCCGCCCCGAGTCCAAGGCGCCCTCCGAACAGCGCAGCGCACGGGTCGACCGGCAGGTGGAGGAACTGCGCGCCGACACCGACACGCCCGCCTCCCTGCGCGAGGACCTCGACGCCGTCGCGGCCCTGCGTCGCGCCGCACTCACCGGCAAGAGCACCGCCCTCGAAGCCCACGAGGCGTACTCGGACGCGATCACCGAACTTCACGCCCTGGCCGAGAAGCTGGCCGAGGAGATGCCGCCCCGCGCGGGCGCCGGCGCGTACGCCCTCGCCGAACTGGACACCGCCGTCCAGCAGGCCGCCGCCACCCGCGGCCTGCTGCTCGCCGCCCTGAACGTGCCGAGCACCACCGAGACGGTCATCGACCCGATCACCGGCCTGCCGACCGAGACGACCACGACCTCGGACTCCGACACCGAGCAGCGCGACGCCCTCGCCGCCGCCGCCCAGCAGGCCCGGGTGCGCTCCGACGCCGCCCTCGCCGACTTCCGCGAGGGCGCGCCCAAGGAGGCACGCGGCAGCTTCGACTCCACCGTGGCCGGACCCGAGGTCAACAGCGCCGAGAAGTACCTCGCCGGCCTCACGGACGAGCCGACGCTCTCCGACGGCGACCTCGACACCAGCACCAAGAAGCTGGAGGCCGCGCTCTCCGCCCGCGTCGACGCGATGCGCGGCGCCGAGTCCGCCCTGTACGAAAAGCGCACCACGGCGCTGGAGCAGCTCCGCGACGACGACGTCACCGCGCTGGAGATCCGGATCGCCGTCCTCGGCGCCCTGATCCTGCTCGCCGTCGGTGTCGCCACCGCCCTGGCCCGTACCCTCACCCGCCCGCTGTCGGTGCTGCGCCGCGGCTCGGCCCGGCTGGCCGGCGCGGAGGACCCGGCGGCCGAGGAGCTCGTGGCCTTCACCGGCCGCAACGACGAGTTCGCGCAGGTCGTCCGCTCCGTCAACGCCCTGCACACGCACGCCGCCACCCTCGCCGGGCGCGTCAACACGCTGGAGTCCGACCGCAAGCACCTCGTCGGCCAGCGACAGAAGATGGCCGACACCCGCGAGGAACTGCGCGCCGAACTCGCCGAGTCCGCCGCCCGGCTGGAGGTGGTGCGCAAGAGCATCGGCTCCACCTTCGTCAACCTCGCGCTGCGCACCCTCGGCCTGGTCGAACGGCAACTGGCCGTCATCGAGGGCCTGGAGGAGCGCGAGCAGGACCCGGACCGCCTCGCCACCCTCTTCAAGCTCGACCACTTCGCCACGGTCATGCGCCGGCACAGCGAGAACCTCCTCGTCCTCGCCGGCACCGAGCACGTCCAGCACAGCACCTCGCCGGTGCCCCTGGTCGACGTGGTCCGGGCCGCGGTCAGCGAGATCGAGCGGTACGAGCGGGTCCGCATCGCCGCGCTGCCGCCGCACGCGCACGTGGCCGGGTTCGCCGCCGACGACCTCTCCCACCTGCTGGCCGAACTGATGGAGAACGCCACCTCCTTCTCACCGCCCGACCTGCCCGTCGAGGTCTCCGGCTGGCTCCTTGAGAACGGCGAGGTGATGCTCTCCGTCCAGGACGAGGGCATCGGCATGGCCACCGAGCGGCTCCAGCGGCTCAACGGCCGCCTCACCGACTTCGACCCCGACGCGCCGTACCAGCGGGAGGGCGAGGAGGGCGAGGACGGTCTCGGTCTCGGTCTCTACGTCGTCGCCCGCCTCGCCCACCGGCACGGGGCGCGCGTGCGGCTGCGGGAGCAGCAGCAGGGCGGTGTCGCGGCCGTCGTGGTGCTCCCGAGCCCCCTGCTCGCGCCCGCTCCGCCGGCCGCGCTCGCCCCGAGCGTGCCGAGGTCCGACGGCACGGGTTCCTTCTCCCTGCCCGGCGCCGACGCCGAGGCCAACTCCAACGTCCTGCACGGGCGGGCGGAGAAGGGCGCGGACCCGCTGGTCGCCTCGGCGGAACGGGCCGTGGCGCGAGCGGAGGCCGACGCGGCCACGGAGGCTTCGGACGCGGGCTCCCGCCCGGAGGGGCGTGAGGCGCCGGAGTCGCGCGAGTCCACCGAGGCCGGTGACATTGCGGAGTCGGAGGAAAGCCCCGAGGCACGTGAGACCGCGCCGCAGGATTCCCCGGCCGCCGACAACGACGCCGCCGCGCCCGAACCCGCCCAGGAGGCGACGGCTCCCGAGGCCGGGACCGCTCCCGGCCGGGACCTGCCCGACGACAAGACGATGGCCCTCCTGCTCCCGCCCCAGCCGGAACCGGAGGCCGCAGCCGCAGACGTGGCCACAGCCGCCGCCGCACCCGATCCCTACGCCATCGGCCCCGACGCCCACGACCGCACGCCGGACGCGGCCGGCACTGAACCCGAGCCTGAACCCGGACCCGAACCCGACGAACCCGTCACCGGCAAGGGGCTGCCCAAGCGCACCCCGAAGCTCACCACCCCCGCCGCGGTGCCGCGCCCGCGTACGTCGGGCTCCGTCGACGCCGAGGCACTCCGCCGTCGCCTGGGAGGATTCCGCCGGGGTGCGGAGGCCGGCCGCCGGGACGTCGAGGCGGAGATCGCCGACCGGACGGAACGACACGAGACGCCGCCCACCGCGGCGGGCACAACCGAAGAAGCCACGGGGGGCACCGTCGAGGAGGCAAGCAGTTGACCGCGCCCAGCACCTTCGGACTGAGCAGTGAAGCCCGCAATCTCCACTGGTTGCTGACCAACCTCGTCGAGGAGGTGCCCGGCATCGAATCGATCGCGGTGGTCTCCTCCGACGGCCTCCTGCTGCTCTCCTCCGACCCCGGTCGCAACGAGGAGGCCCGCCAGGCCCGCGAAACGCCCCGGGCCGGCCCGCGAGGCTCCGCCGCCGACCTCGCCACCGTCGTCTCCGGCGTGGGCAGCCTGACCATCGGCGCCGCCCGGCTGATGGACTTCGGCACCGTGAAGCACACGATGGTCGCCATGGACGAGGGCAGCCTGTTCGTCATGTCGATCAGCGACGGCTCGCTGCTCGGCGTGCACGGCTCCGCAGACTGCGACATGAGCGTCGTCGCCTACCACATGGCGCTGTTCGTCGGCCGCGCCGGCCACGTCCTGACCCCCGAACTCCGCAGCGAACTGCGGAAATCCCTGGAGTCCGAGTCGACGGGGAGTACCCGATGAGCAGCAGTCCCGGGAGGAACGGCCGCGGGCACCTCCCCGTACGCGGCGCCGACCGCAAACCCGCCCGCGTACGCCCCTACTCGCTCACCGGCGGCCGTACCCGCTTCGGCCACGTCCTGCTCGTCGAGACGTTCGTCGGCGCCACCGCGGGCACCGCCGCGCTCGAAGCCGCCGAGGAGCGCAAGGAACTGACGAACGGCAGCCTCACCTCCCGCGTGATGCCGGAGATGCGGGCCATCGTCGAACTGTGCCGCCGTATGCGTACGGTGGCCGAGATCGCCGCGCTGCTGAAGATGCCGCTCGGCGTGGTCCGCGTGCTCCTCAGCGACCTCGCGGACCAGGGAAAGATCCGTGTGTACGGCACCGGGACCGGCCACGGCACGGGCCGCCCGGACCGCGCTCTGCTCGAAAGGGTGCTCAGTGGACTCCGTCGTCTCTGACGCCGCCGCCTCAGGCGTCTCCCCGCTCGTCGACACCGACGGGCCCGTCCAGCCCTGGCAGACGGATCCCACCCGTGCGCCGGTCGCCACGAAGATCGTCGTCGCGGGTGGGTTCGGCGTCGGCAAGACCACGCTGGTCACCGCCGTCTCGGAGATCACGCCCCTGCAGACCGAGGCGCTGATGACCGAGGCGAGCGAGGAGACCGACGACCTCACCGCCACCCCGGGCAAGCTCACCACCACCGTCGCCATGGACTTCGGGCGCATCACGCTCGACGACGACCTGGTGCTCTACCTGTTCGGCACGCCGGGCCAGCAGCGCTTCTGGTTCATGTGGGACGACCTGGTGCGCGGCGCGATCGGCGCCGTCGTGCTGGCCGACACCCGGCGCCTGAAGGACTGCTGGCCGGCACTGGACTACTTCGAGAGCTGCGGACTGCCGTACGTCGTCGCGGTCAACCACTTCGACGGCAGCGAGCTGTTCGAGGCGGAGGACGTGCGGGAGGCGTTGACGATCCCCGCGCACATACCTGTCATGATCATGGACGCGCGGCGCCGGATCTCGGCCATCGAGACCCTCCTGTCCCTCGTGGGCCACGCGCTCGACGAAACACCCGAGTAGGAGACGGAAACCGCATGCGGAAGATACTCGTCGTCGGAGCCGGCCAGTCCGGCCTCCAGCTCGCCCTCGGCCTGCAGTCGCACGGCTACGAGGTCACCCTGATGTCCAACCGGACCGCCGACGAGATCCGCACCGGCCGGGTCATGTCGACGCAGTGCATGTTCCACACGGCCCTCCAGCACGAGCGCGATCTCCAGCTCAACTTCTGGGAGTCCCAGGCCCCGAAGATCGAGGGACTCGGCGCCTCGGTCGCCGCCCCCGGCTCGCACGACCCCGGTCCGACCCAGCGCGCGATCGACTGGCTGGGGCACCTCGACGGCTTCGCGCAGTCGGTGGACCAGCGGGTGAAGATGGCAGGCTGGATGGAGACCTTCGCACAGCGCGGCGGACAGCTCGTCATCCACGGCGCGGCCGTCGGCGACCTGGACTACTTCTCCCGCGCCTACGACCTGGTCCTGGTCTCGGCGGGCAAGGGCGAGCTGGTCCAGATGTTCGGCCGCGACGCCTCCCGCTCCCCGTACGGCGAGCCCCAGCGGGCCCTCGCCGTCGCCTACGTCCACGGGATGGGCCCGCGCCCGGAGCACCCGGACACGGAGGCCGTCCGCTGCAACCTGGTCCCCGGCGTCGGCGAGCTGTTCGTCATGCCGACGTTCACGACCTCCGGCCGCGCGGACATCCTGTTCCTGGAGGGCATACCCGGCGGCCCGCTCGACGCCTTCAAGGACGTCAAGGACCCGGCGGAGCACCTCTCCCTGACCCTGGAACTCATGGAGAAGTTCGTGCCGTGGGAGTACGCGCGGGCCACCAAGGTCGAACTGACCGACGCCGGCGGCACCCTCGCCGGCCGCTACGCCCCCACCGTCCGCAACCCCGTCGGCCGCCTCCCCGGCGGCGGCCTGGTCCTCGGCGTGGCCGACGTGGTCGTCGCCAACGACCCGATCACCGGCCAGGGCTCCAACTCCGCGTCCAAGTGCGCCGCCTCCTACCTCGCCTCGATCCTGGAGCGGGGGGAGGAGGAGTTCGACGAGGCCTGGATGCGGCAGACCTTCGAGCGCTACTGGGAGACGGCCCGGCACCCCACCAAGTGGACGAACGCCATGCTCGCCCCGCCGCCGGAGCACGTCCTGAAGCTGATCGGCGCCGGGGTACGGCTCCAGCCGGCCGCCGACCGCTTCGCCAACGGCTTCAACGACCCGGCCGACTTCGAGAACTTCTTCTACGACCCGGCCAGGGCCGAGGGCTACCTGGCGGAGATCTCCGGCGGCTCGGGCGGCTCGGGCGGCTCGGGCGAGTAAAGCCTCCGGCGGTACGCGCGACAATCCCACTGCCGGACGCGACTGTCCCGCCGGGCGGTCGAGGATGGCGTCACCGGGCGGGTCCCGCGGCCGAGTACCCCGCGTCCGACCCGGCCGTCGCCCCCGCCGGGAGCCTCGGTGGCGTGTAGCGCCGTACGGGCTGCCCGCCGGGGTCGGGGCGTACGGCGCCCAGGACCGGGTTGGCGGCGATCGGCGAGACCTTGACGTCGGCGCCGGGGCGGGGTGCCTGGACGACCATGCCGTCCCCGAGGTACATCGCCACATGGGTGGCCTCGGGGAAGTACACGACCAGGTCACCGGGCCGCAGTTCGCCGAGCGGCACGTGCTCGAGCCGCGCCCACTGCTCCTGGCTGGTCCGCGGGATCGGCGTCCCGGCCCGGTCCCAGGCCACGGAGGTCAGCCCCGAGCAGTCGTACGACGCCGGGCCCTCGGCGCCCCACTCGTACGGCTTGCCGAGCTGATCCACCGCGAAGCGCACCGCCCGGTCGCCCTCGGCCGACGGCTTGTCGTCGTCGCCGAGCGCGCCCGACGCCAGGAACCGCTCCTGCTCCTCGGCGATCCCGCTCTTCTCCAGCTCCGCCAGCGCGGCCAGCTCCTCGGGGGTGAGTGAGGCGAGCAGTTCCTCGACGGCGCGCAGCCGTTCGCGTACGCCGTCCCGGTCCTCCTCCTGGCGCTTCGCGAGGGCGAGCTGTTCGTCCAGGGCCGCACGGGCCCGTCCGGCCACCTCGTCGGCCTTCCTCGTGTCGCCGGTCAGGCGCCCCACCGTCTCGGCCCGCTTCCGGGACAGCCGGCCGATCACATGGCCCTGGTCGAGCGCGTGCTGCGGGTCGCGGGCCAGCAGCAGCCGCAGATAGGGGGAGAGGTTGCTGCTGTTCTGGTACTGCCGCCGGGCCAGCCGCCCGGCCGCGCCCCGGCTGTCGCGCAGGGACAGCCGGGTGCGGGCCAGTTCGGCCTCAAGGCGCCGCACCTCGGTGCGCTGCTTCTTCAGCCGTTCCTCGGTGCCGTTGTAGGTCTCGGTGGCCTTCTCCGCCTCCCGGTACAGGGTCTGAAGATCCGTCAGCAGCTCCGCCACCGACCGGTCGCCGCCCGCCGCGCCGCCCCCGCCGCCCCCGTCGGCACTGTCGACCCCGCCGGGTTCGGGCTCGGCCGTGGCGGACACGGGCGCGAGGGCGATCCCGGCCGCGACCGCAGCCGTACACACCAGACGCAGAAGCCTTCCTGACACGCCATCACCTCCGGTGCGGGGCGGCACGTCCGCTCCGCACGGTGAGCATGTGGCGTGTTCCGGGGCCGCGCGCGCCGAGTGTGCGCGGTTCGGCGCAACGGGGTCACCCGTGGGCGTCGTCCGGCTTGCCACCCGGCGTGGCGTCCGGCTTGGACCAGGGCCACTTCCGGCCCGCGCCCTTCCCGCCCTCGGGGGCGTACGCGTACTTCCACCGGGCGAACCGCAGCCCGCCCCGGGAGGCCCGGGGCACGCGCCGGTACACGAGCACGGTGGGCGGGCCGCCGTCCGGATCCGGTACGGGGATGCGGTACGTCTTCGGCGGGTGCCCGGTCATCCCGACCAGGACGGGCAGCACCCGCCCGTCCATGGGGCCGCCCTCGAAGGGGGTGTCTTCGCTCTTCACTGGACCAGTGTCGGTGATCGCCGCACCGGTGTCAGAGGTCCGCCGCCAGCGCGGCGACCAGCTCCTCGGTCTGCGGGTCGCGGCGGGCGGTGACCGTCAGCACGGCGAGGAACTGCTCCACCAGCCAGTCCCGCAGCTCGTCGAAGGGCGGCTGCTTGTCCTCGTCCAGCCAGATCAGCGAGGCCGCCTCCACCGCAGTGATCCACATCCGGACGGTCATCCGCAGCCGCGGGCCCGGCACGCTGACATCGAGATGGCGCATGATGTGATCGGCGGCGGCCCGGCGTACGCCGTCCACGATGCCCGAGGTCTGCGAGGTCTCGACCACGCTGCCGCCGCGCAGCAGGGCGCTGAAGCCGGTGTCGTGCTCGTCGACGAAGGTGAGATAGCGGTCCAGGGCGCGGGACAGCCGGGCCAGCAGCGGACCCTCGCGGGGCTCGTCGAAGCACAGCCGCAGCTCGTCGGCGGCCGACCTGAGCGCGGCCTCGTAGAGCTGCTGCTTGCCGCCGGGGAAGTACCGGTACACCAGCGGCCTCGAGACCCCGGCCTGCTCCGCCACGTCGTCCAGGGAGACCTCCTCCGGTGGCCGGTGCGCGAAGAGGGCGAGCGCCGCGTCGAGCAACTGGACGCGGCGCTCCTCGACGCTGAGCCGGCGGTACGCGGGGGTGGAGGCCTGCGGGGTCATGGACCGCAGCGTAACCCGCACGGTCCCGCGGCCACGCAGGTGAGCGGGCCCGTACCGGCGGGACTGCGCCAGCAGCTCCGACGACCGCAGGCGTTTCGGTTTCGTGCGCGGGAGGGTTACGCCAGCAGCCCCGACGACCGCCACAGCTTCCGGCCGACGCCCCGCAGCACCCCGATGTCGTCCAGGAAGTCCGTGAGGCGTTTCGAGCCGGTCTGCATGATCTCGCGGCGGTGGCCGCTGGCCTTGACCTGGGCCAGGGCCTCGCGCTTGTCCAGGCCGACGTTCGTGTACACCTCGGGGTTGATGAAGGCGAGGGAGAAGACGCGGGCAAACTCGCCGGAGGTGATCCGGGTGAACTCCTGCGACCACTTCGGGGCCGTCACCATCTGCCGGCGCAATTCCTCACGGGCGTAGCGCACGTGCCGCGCCTCCTCCACGACGTGGATGCGCGTGACGCCCCGGACCAGCGGCTGGATCCGCTCGTCGGGGAAGGTCAGCCGCTGCATCCAGTCCAGCACCTCCTCGCCGAGCAGCGTGGCGGTGAAGGAGCCGGGCGTGGTGGAGATCGTCTTGAAGAGGCGGCCGAGGTGCTGGTGGACGGGGCTCACCGGGTACCACGGGGTCTCGCCCCGCGATATCAGCCGGGCGAACATCTTCGAGTGCCGGCACTCGTCCTCGATCTCGGTCAGCGCGTAGCGCACGTGGGCGCTCGTCGCCGCCTTGTCGTAGATGTGCCGGACCAGCAGTTGCATGAGGATCAGCTCGAACCAGATGCCGAGCGAGGCGAGCGCGGCGGCCTCGTGCTGGGAGAGGACGATGCGCTGCTCCTCGCTCATCCGCTGCCACATCGGCGTGTCGTACAGCGACACCAGCTCGGGCGGCCAGAACCACTTGCCGTCCTCGAACGGCGCGTCCCAGTCCAGCTCCTTGTCCGGGTCGAAGGAGTGCTTGGCGGACGAGTCGAGTAGCCGTTCGGCCACCTGCTCCCGGTCCTTGAGCAGGCCGAGCGCGTCGCGCAGGCCATCGAGCGCGTCGGCTTCCGTCAGGGTCGTCATGGCTGTGTCCCACCTCGTCGAACGGATCGTGTTACCCGCGGTCACTCCAGCGTGCCGGTTCTTATGAGACTGCGTGTCAGTAAGGTCGTCAATCCCCTGCGCGGAACTTGTTGACCGCGAGTAAAGGTGGGGTGGCCGTCAATCGTCCGGCGTGGGTTCGCTCGATGGGGCGCTCCGTCGGCGTTCGTGCTGGGTACGCTGGCCATGTCCGTCAGACTCCGGTACATGGGAGCGATCATGAGCGCCGCACGTGACTACGGGCTGGACGACGACTACGAGTGGCCCCGTCCGCCGGAGGGCGGCTGGACGGCGGACGACCTCGACGAGCTTCCCAACCTGCCTCCGCACACGGAGCTGATCGACGGGAGCCTTGTTTTCGTGAGTCCGCAGACCAATTTCCACTCTCTGGCCATCCGATTGCTGGACCACGCCCTGCTGGCCCAGACGCCGGACGCGCTGAAGGTCATGACGCAGATGACCGTCAAGCTCAACGAACGCAATCGGACCGAGCCCGATGTGCTGGTGTTCCGGGCGGAGGCATTCGCCGGTACGAAGCAGACCTGGTACCGGCCGGAAGACGTCGTGATCGCTGTTGAGGTCGTTTCCAAGGAGTCGATGGAACGGGATCGGGAGGTGAAGCCCTTGAAGTACGCGCAGGCGGGTATCCCGCACTACTGGCGAGTCGAGGAGAACCACGACCTCCCGGTGGTCTACGCGTACGAACTCGACCCGGCCAGTAAGGTCTATGGGTTGGTCGGCATCTTCCACAATCGCCTCAAGCTCACCGTCCCTTTCCCGATCGACATCGACCTCACCAGTCTGGAACCTCGCCGGTGAGCGCTCTTTGCCTCACCCCCCGAGAACCGCCTCCATCACCGCCCGCGCGATCGGCGCCGCCAGCCCGCCCCCGCTGATGTCCTCGCGGTCGGCGGCCGAGCCCTCGACCACCACCGCCACCGCGACCTTCGGTTCCACGTCCCCGTCACCCTGCGCCCAGGAGATGAACCAGGCGTACGGCGTGCCCGAGTTGCCGACGCCGTGCTGGGCGGTGCCGGTCTTGCCGCCGACGGTGGCACCCGGGATCGCGGCGTTCGCGCCGGTGCCGTTCTCCACCACGCCGGTCATCAGCTCCTTGAGCAGCGCCGCCGTCGAGGGCCGCATCACCTCCCGGGAGGGGCGTGACCCGGCCGCCGCCACCAGGCTGCCGCCCGCCCGCAGCGTCCGTTCCACCAGGTACGGCGAGCGCACCCGACCCCCGCCCGCCACCGCCGCCGCCACCATCGCCATCTGCAGCGGGGTGGCCCGGGTGTTGTACTGCCCGATCGACGACAGCCCGAGCTGGGCCCGGTCCACCGAGGTGTCGAAGGTGCTCCGCGAGACGGGGAAGGGGACCCGCAGCCCGTCGTCGTTGAAGCCGAACGCCTCCGCCATGGCGGCCATGTCCGTCACACCCACGTCCACGCCGAGCTTGGCGAACACCGTGTTGCACGACCACTCGAACGCCTCCCGCAGCGACGCGTTCCGGCAGCCGTCGGCCTCGTTCGTGAGCTTCGTCCGCGTCCCGGGCAGGGTGTACGGGTCGGGGGAGCGGGTCGGCGCGTCCAGGTCGCGGATCACGCCCGCGTCCAGCGCCGCCGCCGCGGTGACCACCTTGAAGGTCGAACCCGGCGGATAGGTCCGGCTCACCGCCCGGTTGAGCATCGGCTTGTCCGGGTCGCCGTTCAGCCGGTTCCAGGTCCGGGTGGCGGCCGCGCTGTTGCCGGAGAGCAGTTGGGGGTCGTAGGACGGGGTGGAGACGAGGGCCAGGATGCGGCCCGTGGCCGGCTCGATCGCGGCCACCGCCCCCTTGCGCCCGCCAAGACCCTCGAACGCCGCCCGCTGCGCGCCCCCGTCGATCGTCGTCACGACGTCGCCGCCCGGGTTGTGCGCCCCCGTGACGTCGTTCCACAGCGGCAGCGGCGCGAGCATCGGGTCGGCGCCGGACAGCAGGCCGTCCTCGGCGTGCTCCAGCAGCGTCGTCCCGTACGCCTGGGAGGCGAAGCCGGTGATCGGGGCGTACATCGGCCCGTTCGCGTAGGTCCGCTCGAAGCGCAGGTGTTCGCCGGTGTCCCGGGAGCCGGTGACCGCCCTGCCGCCGACCAGGATGTCGCCGCGCGGCTGCTGGTAGCGGGCGATGTCGGGGCGGCGGTTGGCGGGGTTGTCGTCGTACTCCGGCTTCTGGACGATCTGCACCCGGGCCGCGTTGACCACCAGGGCGACCAGCAGCAGCGCGCAGAAGACGGCCGCGTGCCGGATGTTCCGGGTCACCGGAGCCGCTCCCCGCTCACGGCGCCGCCCGCCCGCCCGCCGGACTGGCTGCGGGCCGCGTGGCTGACCCGGATCAGCAGCGCCACGATGGCCCAGTTGGTGACGACCGAGGAGCCGCCCTGCGCCAGGAACGGCATCGCCATGCCGGTCAGCGGGATCAGCCCGGTCACCCCGCCCGCGATGACGAACACCTGGAGCGCCACGATCGAGGAGAGACCGACCGCGAGCAGCCGGCCGAAGGGGTCGCGGGCGCCGAGCCCCGCCCGGTAGCCGCGCTCCACCAGCAGCCCGTACAGCAGGAACACGGCGGTCAGTCCGAGGAAGCCCAGCTCCTCCCCGGCCGTCGCCAGGATGAAGTCCGACTTCACGGCGAAGCCGATCAGGACGGAGTGCCCGAGGCCCAGGCCCGTGCCGGTCACCCCGCCCGCCGCGAACGCGAACAGGGACTGGGCAAGCTGGCCCGGCCCGTCGCCCGCCTCGATGGACGCGAAGGGGTGCAGCCAGTCCTCCACCCTGCTGTGCACGTGCGGCTCCAGCCAGCCCACGGCGAACGCGCCCAGCGAGGCCAGCACCAGGCCGACGGCGATCCAGCCGGTGCGGCCCGTGGCGACGTAGAGGAGGACCACGAACAGGCCGAAGAAGAGCAGCGAGGTGCCCAGGTCACGCTCCAGGACCAGGACGCCGACGCTGACCAGCCACACGGCGAGGATCGGGCCGAGAACGCGGCCGGTGGGCAACTGGAGCCGCCACACCCGGCGTCCCGCGTACGCCAGCGCGCTGCGGTTGGCGGCCAGATAGGCGGCGAAGAACACCGCGAGCAGCACCTTCGCGAACTCCCCGGGCTGGATGGAGAAGCCCTCGACCCGGATCCAGATGCGGGCGCCGTTCACCGCCGGGAAGAAGATCGGCACGGTGAGCAGGGCGAGCGCGGCGGCGACACAGACGTACGCGTAGCGCTGCAGGACCCGGTGGTCGCGCAGGAGCAGGACGACCACGATGAACAGCGCCACGCCCAGCGTCGACCACACCAACTGGGTCGGGGCCGCCCGGTCGCCCGGCGTCTCCAGGTCCAGCCGGTAGATCAGCACCAGGCCGAGCCCGTTGAGCAGCACGCCGATCGGCAGCAGCAGCGGGTCGGCGTACGGGGCGCGCAGCCGTACCGCCAGATGGGCGAGGAGCGCCAGCACGCCGAGCCCGGCGCCGTAACCGGCGGCGTCGGGCGGGAGGGCGTCGTGCTGGGCCAGGCCGACGTTGCAGTAGCCGAAGACCGACAGCAGGACGGCCATGAGGATGAGCGCGAGTTCGATGCCCCGGCGCCGGGGGAGCCGGGCGACGGGAGTGGGCGTGTCCGCCTGTGCCACGGTGATTCCGGTTCCGGTTCCGGCCTTGGTCATGTCCGGAACTTACCCAAATGGTGCGGTGTGCGCGGCGTCTGGATCAGCACCAGCGCGGCGCCGGGCCGATGTTGTCGATGTAGCGGGCCGCGCCCCAGGCCCAGGTGCCGTCCGTGAGGAGGTACCAGAGCGGGTTGCCCTTCACCTTGCGGCCGGGTGTCTTGCAGTAGATGGAGACGACCTCGCCCCGGCGGGCGTAGCGGATGACGTCCGAGCCGCGGGTCGGCGAGGTGCGCAGCGCGAGCCGCTGGGCCGTCACGACGCCCCGGTAGCGGCCCTGCTCCTGGCGGCCGCCGCTCCCGCCCCACTCGTCGTTCGCCGCGGCGGGAGTGACGGCGACGGCGGTGGCCAGCGCGCCTGCCGCGAGGACGGTGGCGAGGCCGCGGGCCAGGGGAGAGCGCGAGACCGGTGCGGACAGTAGGGACAGTGGAGTCATGGGAGTACCTCCCGGGAGCGAACGGGTCTTCAGGTGACTGACCGCCACATTACGAGCGCCCCGTACGCACCGCCCGCCGCACTGAGCCATCGGGGCAGGCACCGCGGTCGGGGTGGGGTCAGGGCTGCTGAGGCAGGGTCAGCCTCGCCAGCGCCCCGCCGTCCGCCGGGTTGGTGAACTCCAGCCGCGCCCCGAGCACCTCCGCCTGCCCCAGCGCGATCGTCAGCCCGAGGCCGTGCCCCTTGGTCCCGCCCTCGGTGCGAAAGCGCTGCGGCCCGTGGGCGAGGAGGTACTCCGGATAGCCCTCCCCGCGGTCCCGTACGGTGATCACCGGCCCGTCCACGGTCAGCACCACCGGGGCCCGCCCGTGCCGGTGGGCGTTCGCGACCAGGTTGCCCAGCACCCGCTCGAGACGCCGCCGGTCGGTCTCCACCCACGCGTCCCCCGCGACGTCCACGCGCGTGTCGGTGCCCGAGCCCCGCACGACCCGCCGGGCCAGCGCGCCCAGTTCCTCCGGTTCCGTCGCCGGCCGCTCCCGCCCGCTCTCCAGCCGGGAGATCTCCAGCAGGTCCTCGGTGAGGGTGCGCAGCGCCGCCACCCGGTCCCGCACCAGCTCGGTCGGGCGGCCCGGCGGCAGCAGCTCGGCCGCCGCGTGCAGGCCGGTCAGCGGGGTGCGCAGCTCGTGCGCCACGTCCGCGGTGAACCGCTGCTCGGCGAGCAGCTTGCCCTGCAGCGACGCCGCCATGGAGTCCAGCGCGGCGGCGACCGAGGCCACCTCGTCCTGCGGGCGGGTCGGATGCCGCGCCCGCGGATCGCCGACCCGCGCGTCCAGGTCGCCCCCGCTGATCCGCCGGGCCACCCGCGCCGTGGTGTGCAGCCGGCGCGTCACCCGCGTCACCGCGAACGCGCCGACCAGCAGCGTCGCCCCGATCGCCAGCGCCGACGACCACACGATCGCGCCGTCCAGACCTTCGATGGTGCGCTCGCCCTGGGAGTGGTCGACCCGCACCGCCAGCGCCCGGCCGCCGTCGGCGGGGCCCGCCGCCCACATCGTGGGGCGACCGGCGTACTCGGCGACCATCGTGCCGCGCCGCCCCGAGACGGCCAGCTCGCGCAGCCGCCGCGGCAGCCCCGGCGGATCCACGCCGGCGTCCCGCCGCAGCGCGTCCCCCGCCTCGTAGGACTCCGTCGCCTCCCGCAGCCGGGACAGGGCCACGTCGCGCGCCTGGCCGACGGTCTGGTTGGTCACCGAGACGTGCACCAGGACGCCGAGCAGCGCGGCGAGCGCACAGCACATCACGGTGATGAAGACGGCCGCCTTCACCGCGAGCGGACCCGTCCACCGGGGAAGAGCGAGCCTCACCGGGCGCTCGCCGTGGACGACGGGGACGGTGCCGCCGAGGACGAGGGGGACGGTGATGTGGACGGACGTTTCGTGTGCTGCCCGCCGTCGTCGGTGCGCAGCATCTCGTCGCTGGTCAGCAGCATGGCCCGCTGGTCCGCGTCCCAGGTCCACTGGAGGCGGTACTCGTAGCCCGCGACCTCCGAGGGCGAACGGACGATCACCGTCCGCCCGGCCAGCTCGACCGCGCTCACGGCGTCGTCGTACGACATGACCCGTACCAGGCGGCCCTCCTCGACGGTGTAGACGCGCACCGCGGTCAGCTTGTCCGGCAGCAGCCGGAAACCCAGCGTCATCTCGGGGCGCCCGTCACCGGTCAGGTCGCGGTAGTACGGCCGCAGCACCGGGCACCCGTCGCGCCCGGCGCCGCCGTCGGCGTCGTCGGCGCCGGATCCGTCCGCGCCGCAGTCCGCCATGCGCACGGACGTCTCGTGGTAGCGGGCCTTCGCGTCCGCGTAGTCGTCCGGATGCGCGGCGATCTCGGCCCGCACCGCGGCCACCGGGTCCGCCCTGCGGATGTCGCCGCCGGGCACGGTGACGCCCTTGACCGGCGCGTGCTCCACCTCGCCGATGTCGTAGGCCGGACTCGACGCCGGCGTCAGGTCGGGCCAGAGCCGGGCCGGATTCCGCGCGGCCGGCGTCGCCCCCGCACCGCGCAGCCCGCCGCTGTCACCGCAGGCGGCCAGCGCCCCGGCCGCCGTGATCGCCAGGAGCAGCGCGAGGGCGGCGGGGACACGGGCTGGACGCCCGCGGCGGCTCGGGAGCACTGCACTCCTGGGGTTCGGTGATCGGCGTCGGCGGCCCCGCACGGCTGGGGGCGGCACCGTACGCGGCTTCGTACGGAAGGCCATTTTGCGTGCGCACGGGCCCGCGGGGCTACTCGGCCAACTCCTCCAGCAGCCGCACGGTGGCCAGGCCGGCCCGCAGATACGCCACGAAGAGGTCGTTGTGCAGCGCCCACGGCGAGCGCCTGGCCCGGATCAGCCGGACCGCCTCCTCGGCGCTGCTGCCCCGCCGCATCAGTGTGTGCGCGACGACGAGACCGGAGCGGTTGTACCCGTAATAGCAGCGGACGAGGACCTTGCGATTCTCGTCCAGCGCCTCGCCTGCGGCCTCCGCCAGCCGGATCACGCCGGCGAGCTGCGTGCCGTCCAGGGGGCCGTCGGGGATCGGCCACACATGGTGCTCGACACCGACGTCCGGCCCGTGTCCGGGCAGTCGCAGCAGCGTCTGCACCAGGTCGAACTCGTCCCGCACCACGGCGAACTCCAGCCGCCCGGCGGTCCGCTGGAACTCGTGCCCGCCCATCCAGAGCCCCGGCACGATCTCGTCCCACGGCCGCCCGGGGGCCGGCGCGTCCGGACCTTTTCCACGGGTACGCAACGGCGCCTCCCCAGTCCCGCCCAGGGTCTGCCCAACTCCTCCCAAAGGTAGCCGGGTTCTTGCCCCCGCAGCACCCCGCCTGGTCCCATGGTCGGGGGTGATGGTGCATGGACCGACTGCGCGTCATACCGACCTGGCGGCACGGTCAGGAACGGTTGTACGTCTGCCTCCCGGACGGCGGGAACGTCGCCTGGTACGACCGTGAGGCGGCCCGGGTCAACCTGCTGAGCGACGACCGCGAGGACGAGGTCCTCACGGCCCTGGGCCCCTTCCTCACCGGCCCGGTCACGGTCGGCCCGCCCCCGGTCCCCACCCCGGCCGAGCTGGCCCGGCTCTCCCTCCACCCGGACGACGACCTCGCCCCCAACCGGCCCGGCGAGGCGCTCCTGGTCGCCCTGGAACGCGCACCGGGACCGCCGCACCGGCTGCGTCCCGACCCGCGCCGCCGGGCGCTGGCCGCCGAGCAGACGGCGGGGGCGGCCCTCGACCGCCTCGACGGCGCCGGCTGGCACACCCTGCACTCCGTGCCGCTGCCCGGCGGCGACCGCGTCCACCACCTGCTGATCGGCCCCGGCGGCCTCTTCGCCCTGCACGTGCTGCCCGCCCGCAGACAGCGGGTGCACGTCGCCGACCCCCTGGTCGCGCTGGGCCGCCGCGAACCGCGCCCCCTGCTGCGCCGGATTCGCGCCGACGCCGACCGGGCCTCCTACGCCCTGACGGCCGAGGTCCGCCCCGTCCTGGTCCTCGTCGACCCGGCGCACGTGTCCGTCACCGCCCCGCCCCGCACCGTGCGCGTCCTCACGGACCGGGAGCTGCCGGACCTGGCCCACCCGGGCGGGACGCTCAAACCGGCGGACGTGGAGGCCCTGCACGCCATGGCCCGGGACCGCGGCACCTGGAAGCGCGTCTAGGACCGTCCAGGACCTGTCCGGTCGATTCGATCATGCCGCAGTGCGGATCAGGGCAGTGGCGCCGACCGTCGCCGCTGCAACAGCGGCGCCAGCAGGTCACCGTGGTCCTGCACCCGGGGCGGGACGTCCGCCGCTGCGAAGACGAACTGCTCGGCACGCCCGCACCCGGCCACCTCGTCCCACGTCACCGGGGTGGAGACGGCCGGCACGGCGCGGGCCCGGACCGTGTACGGAGCGGCCGTCGTCTTGCGCGCGGCGTTCTGGCTCCAGTCCACGAACACCTTCCCCGGCCGCAGGCTGCGCGTCATCCGGTGCACCACCAGCCGCGGCAGGGCCCGCTCCGCCTCCACGGCCAGCTCCTTCGCGTACTCCGACACCCGCTCCGAGGACGCGCCCCGCACCCCGGCCAGCAGATGCAGCCCCTTGGCCCCGGACGTCTTGGCGTACGCCTCGATCCCGTCCGCCGCCAGCCGCTCCCGCAGCCACAGCGCGACCTCGCAGCACTGCACCACGGTCGCGGGCGGCCCCGGGTCGAGGTCGAACACCAGCCGGTCGGCCTCGCCGAGGTCGTCCGCGGTCCACTGGTGCGTGTGGAACTCGGTCACCAGGTTCGCCGCCCACATCAGGCTCGGCAGGTCCTGCACCAGCACCATCCGGGCCGGCCCCTCCGAGCGGGGCACCTCGGCCGTGGTGACCCAGTCGGGCGTACCCGGCGGCACGTTCTTGGTGAAGAACACCTGACCGTCCGGGCCGTCCGGATACCGCAGGAAGGAGACCGCGCGGTCCCGCAGATGCGGCAGCAGCACCTCCGCGGTCGTCGCGTAGTAGTGCAGCAGCTCGCCCTTGGTGAAGCCGGTCGCGGGATACAGCACCTTGTCCAGGTTGCTGAGGGCCACCCGTCGCCCCTCCACCTCCGTGATAGGCGCCATACCATGAGAATCTCACGAAACACGCACAAACCGCCCGACAGGAAAGGTGCTGCACGTGCGATCCATCTGGAACGGCGCCATCTCCTTCGGCCTGGTAAGCATCCCGATCAAGCTGGTGAACGCGACCGAGAGCCACTCGGTCTCCTTCCGTCAGATCCACACGGAGGACGGCGGCCGGATCCGCTACCGCAAGGTGTGCGAGCTGGAGGACCGCGAGGTCACCCAGGCCGAGATCGGCAAGGCCTACGAGGACGCCGACGGCTCGATGATCCCGATAACCGACGAGGACCTCTCCCAACTGCCGATCCCGACGGCGCGCACGATCGAGATCGTGGCCTTCGTGCCCGAGGAGCGCATCGACCCGCTCCAGATGGGCTCGGCGTACTACCTCGCGGCGAGCGGCGCCCCCGCCGCCAAGCCGTACACGCTGCTGCGCGAGGCGCTCAAACGCAGCAACCGGGTGGCCATCGCCAAGTTCGCGCTGCGCGGCCGGGAGCGCCTCGGCATGCTCCGGGTGGTCGGCGACGCCATCGCGATGCACGGCCTGCTGTGGCCGGACGAGGTGCGCGCCCCCGAGGGCGTCGCCCCGGACGCCGGCGTCACCGTCCGCGACCAGGAACTGGACCTCGCGGACGCCCTCATGGACACGCTCGGCGAGATCGACCTGGACGACCTGCACGACGAGTACCAGGAGGCCGTCGAGGAGGTCATCGCCGCCAAGGCCGCCGGTGAGACGCCCCCGGAGACCCGTGAGGAGGCGGCGCCCGGGAAGGTGCTCGACCTGATGGCGGCGCTGGAGAGCAGCGTGCGGGCGGCGCAGGAGTCCCGGGGCGGCGAGGAGGCCGAGGCTGACGGGGCTGGCGGGGCTGGCGGGGCGGCCGAGGTCAGGACCCTGCCGCAGCGCAAGACCTCGTCCCGGCGGGCACCCAAGGAGACCGGCGGCAAGAAGTCCACGTCGACGGCCGCGAAGAAGACGGCGGCGAAGAAGGCGGAGCCGAAGAAGTCCACGGCGAAGTCCACGGCGAAGTCCGGCGGGTCCGCGAAGAAGGCGGCGGCCAAGGGCACCGCCAAGAAGACCGCGGGAAAGAGCGCGGCGGACAAGAGCGCGACGGACAGGAGCGCCACCGGCAGGAGCGCCACCGGCACGCGCACCGCCAAGAAGACGGCCTCCCGCAGGCGCAGCGCCTGACCCCCCGTCGCACCGTTGGTCAGCGGGTGCGGTCGCGCGTGCGGAACCTGAAGATGACCAGCCCCACCACGCTGAACCCGGCCGCCCAGGCCAGTCCCAGACCGAGGTGCCCCCACAGGGCGGTGTCCCCGAACGCGCCGCCCGCCGCGAACTGCATGGGCCCGAAGGACGGGAACCACTGCAGGATCGGCTCGTTGGCGAGCGGGTTGCCCAGCGGATTCTGCAGGAACGTGTCCATCAGCCCGCCCATGATGATCAGGAAGAAGCCCTCCAGGTCCCGCTTGACCAGCACACCGAGGAGCAGTCCGAGGGCGCCGTAGGCGAGCGCGATGACGGTGAACCCGGCCAGTACGCCGAACCAGGCGCCCGCCGTCGGCCGCCAGAAGAACAGCACCGCCAGCGCGGTGTAGAGAGCGATGCCGGTGGCGACCGCGGTCACGGCGAGGGTCTTGGCGCCGATGAGGGTGGACTGCCGGTACCCGGCGAAGACGAGCCTCCGGTCGAACGCGAGCGACCTGCGCACCGCGTCGAAGACGACGAACCCGGCGATCATCGTCACGCAGTTGAGCCCGGCCGTGATCAGGGTGAGGTGCCCGCCGTCGACGTGCAGCGTCTCGCCGGTGGCGTACAGCTTGAAGTCCAGCGCCTCGCCCGCGGCCATCGCGTTCATCACCAGGTACCAGACGGGCACGAACACGAGGAGCAGCAGCCCCGCGAGCCGGTTGCGGGTCTGGTCGCGCACCGAGAAGCGCAGCGCGGTGGGGAACTGCCCGTACAGCGCCCCGGGGTGGGCGACGGGGTCAGGCGTCGACATGGCTGTGCTCCCTTCCGGCCGCCGCGCGTGCGGTCAGGCGGCCGTCGGCCAGGTCGGCCAGCAGGTCGAAACGGTCCTGCTCGAAGACGAGATGGGTGATGACCACGACGGCCTTGCCGCGGGTGCGCAGCTCCTCCACCAGGTCCCAGAAGCGCAGGTACGTCTCCCAGTCGAAGCCCTGGTACGGCTCGTCGAGGAGCAGGACCTCGGGGTCGTGCAGCAGGGCCAGGGTCAGGTTGAGCTTCTGCCGGGTCCCGCCGGACAGCTCACCGGCGGGGGACCGCTCGTAGCGCTCGTAACCCAGGGCGCGGACCAGCTCCCGGCCGCGCTCCAGGCCGGGCAGGCGGTGCGCGGCGGCGAAGTAGCGCAGGTGCTGCTCGACGGTCAGGCTGCCGCTCAGCACCGGGTCCTGGGGACAGTAGCCGAGCGTCCCGGACAGGGAGACCTCGCCGCGGTCCAGTGCCAGGGTGCCGGCCAGGGCCTTGAGCAGGGTGGACTTCCCGGCGCCGTTCTCACCGACGACGGCGACCAGTTGCCCGGGGGCGACGGTGAGGTCGGCGCCGCGCAGGACGTGGTTGCCGCCGTACGACTTGTGCAGGTCACGGGCGCGGAGCACGGGTGCGGGTGCGGGTGCGTGTGCGGGTTCGGTCGGCATGTGCGGTCACCGTGGCCTTCCTGGTCGTTTCCGGCACTCCTGGACTTCCGGGCTCGCTAGGTCCCGGGGGACGCCTCCGGGGGAGGCACGGCGGTCAGCCCGCCCGCGTAGATGTCGAGCACCTCGGGGGCCCAGCGGGCCATGCCGTCCGCCGACAGGGGGTCGGTGCCCAGGACCTCGCCGATGCGGTCGCGCAGCAGGAACACGGCCAGGTCGTTGGCGAGCAGCACGGCCGCGCGGACCGCCGGGTCCCGGCCCGGTGCGGCCAGTCCGGCCGCGGTCAGCTCGGCCAGGGCGGTGCGGCTCAGCTCGTAGAGGCGGCGGAACAGCAGCCGTCCGGCGTCCGTGTCGGTCAGCAGCAGACGGCGGAGGTACCCCGGCAGGGGGGAACCGGCCGGGAGGTGGCGGGTGAACGCCGCGCTCAGCGACGCCGCCTCGGCGCCGGAGTCGAGGGTCTCCGTGCCGCCCTCGCCGGCCAGCTCGCCGAGCATGGCCTCGAAGACGGCCACGACGTACTGGTCGACCTCCTGACGCAGCCCGTCCTTCGAGCCGAAGTGGTGCACCACGAGGCCGGGCGACACCCCGGCAGCCGTAGCGATCTGCCGCACGGTCACCGAGTCCGGGCCGTGGGCGGCGAACAGGCCGAGGGCCTCGTCGCGGATGAGGGCCCGGGTGGTCCGGTCCTCCGGGATTGAACGCATGTACAGCATGTTAAACAGATGTTCAGTCGATTGTCCAGGGGGAGCCGGACGCCCGGGGTATCGCGGACGGCGCGGGCTCGAAGACCGCCGGGCTTGCGGTGGCGGACTCCGTCGGCGCGCGGGAGGCGGGGGTGGGCAGGACCGGGCTCTCCTCCAGGCGCTGTCCGATCGTTTCGGCAGGTTCCTCGCCCGGGGCGACCGGGCCGGTGGAGAGCTGCGACCACGCGGTCAGCGCGAGGGCGACCGCGGCGGCGGTGCCCAGCACCCGGCCGGCCCGCCGCAGCCGGCCGCGGCCGTCCAGCTCGCGCCAGGCCGGGCCGGTCAACGGATCCTCCGGGCGCCACGCCTCACCGACCGTGCCGGAGGAGAGGCCCCGGCGGCCGGGACGGGTGCCCGGGTGAGTATCCGGGCGGGTGTCCGGGTGCGCGGTCGGGTGCGCATCCGGGTCCGGGCCTGCCGGTCGCGGCTCCCGGCCAGCCGGCGGCTCCGGCCGCCAGCCGGGGGCCCGGTCCCGCGCGGAGGGTTCCCTTGGGGCGGAGTCGCGGATGGCGCGCTCGTCGTCCTCCTGGAACAGCCGCCAGACGTACTCCGGCACGGACGGCGTACCGTCCGGCTCGCCCGGTGTGGCGCCGCTGCCCGGCCCGGAAGCGGTCATGGTCCCGCTCTCCCTCTCTCGTTCGGCCCCGGACGGGCACGGGCGCACGGGGCGGGGAGCCCGTCCCGTGCCGCAGCACCGTGCCGGTGTCGCTCCTTCCGGCGCCGGGTGGTCATGGCCGGCGGTCTCCGTCGGCCGCCAACCCCATGAACGCGCCGGGGCGTCGGCCCGTTCCCGGTGCCACGGGACGTGACCGGGCCGTGATCGGGGTGCCGCCGTCACGACCGGGCGGGGCAGCGGCGGCATCGGTGCCGCTTTCAGCGAGGCCGGCGGCGAGCGCCCGCCGACCCGGGTCCGGACCCGGCTCCGAGGTCAGGGGGCCGCCGGTGACGGAGTGGGCGTCGGGGAGGCGGTGTTCACGTCCAGGTCGGGGCGCGGCTTGAGCACCAGCACCTGCTCACCCGGCTGCGGCGGGGGCGGGGTGACCTTCTCCTCGGGCAGCTTCGCCGGGCCGGTCTGCTTGAAGGTGACGTCGTCGTACTGGACCAGGCCGGTCTTCTCCAGCACCGTGATGTGGTCCAGGACCGTGTCGTTGGCCAGGTCGGCCAACTGCCGCACGAGGGTGTTCTTGGTGGAGGCCCGGATCTTGGCGATGGCCGGGAAGATCTGACCGTGGGTCACCCGCATGACGTTGACCGCCGCCGAGTCGAACTCCTTGCCGGTCTTGGCGCCCACCGTCTCCACGAAGCCCTCCTGCTGCGGCGAGGCCCGGTTGGGCAGCGTGACGCCCAGCTCGGGGGAGATCTCGCGGCACATCGCGTCAAGACCGGCGTGCCCGACGACCAGATGCTCGCCGGCCGTCTTCATCGCCTTCGTCGTACCGCGCTCCATCACCATCTCGCCCAGCGGGTACTCCCACAGCCCGGCGGCCCGGACCTTGACCACGAAGTTGCGGTCGGCCTCGGTGAGCGGCCCGTACTTCGTGCTGGCCACCACCCGGCTCTGGTTGCCGTCGGGCTTGTCCAGACCGAGCACGGCCGGGAAGGCCAGCGCGGTGAGGGTCAGGGTCATCGCACCGAACAGGACAACGACCCCGATCCTGCTGCGGGACAGGCGCATGATGCCTCCAGGGCGACGCGAGGGACTCGCACGCGTACTCGCCGCACTCGTGCTCGTGACGCCAGGAGGTACGCAAACGGCGGGCGGATCTATCACCGTTCCGGCACAAATCTTGAAAGGGCCCCGGTCCCGGGCCGGTTCAGCCGTTCACCCGATGTCGGCCCCGTACACGCGCTCGACGGCGATGGTGAGCAGCACCCGGCGGTCGGACACCATCGTCGCGCGGTACTCGTCCCAGTCCGGGTGCTCCCCGGTGGCGGCGCGGTAGTACTCCACCAGCGCCTCGACCTCCGGTCCGTGCGGGTCGGTGCCCGGCCCGGTGAGGGTGGCGACGCCCTCGGCGGTGGCCCAGGACCTGCCGTCCGGGGCGGTCACCTCCAGCGTGGCCCGCGGGTCCCGGCGCAGGTTCGCCGTCTTGGCCAGCCCCTCGCGGGTCGAGACCCGGACGACGTCGGCCTCCGGGTCTCAGCGCCCCAACAGGCAACGTTCGCCCCGTCGCGACGCCCGGCACGCACTCTCGCCGCACCGGCCGAAAGCCCAAGTACATCCAGTACGAGGACTTCCGGCCAGCACGCCGAGAGCACGCACCGGACGCCGCTCCTTGACGGGCAAACGTTGCCTGCCGGGGCACTGGGCGGGCATGACGGGCGAGAGCTGCGGGCGGCCGTCGGACTTGATCGTCGCGAGTACGCCGAGCCGGCTCCCGGCCAGCAGGGCACGGGGGTCGAAACGCGGTGTGGTGGTCATGGACCGATCATCACCCCGGGCCCCGCCGCCTGTCCCGCGGACCGCCCGCCGAACGCTCCCGCGGGGTGACTCAGGGGACCGAGGGGCCGCCCAGGTAGTCGCCGTCCTCGTCGTAGGGCCAGGCGTTGGCGACGCAGCCCTTGAGGCCCTTGATCTGCTGCATCATCGCCGGGGCGGGCCGGCCGGCGCCGGGGCAGGTCTCGTGGCCGTGGCCGATGCGGTGGCCGACCTCGTGGTTGACGATCAGCGCCCGGTACTCGTGGATCGGGCCGTCGAACTCCGGGGAGCCCAGCACCCAGCGCTTGAGGTTCACCACGACGTCCGTGCCGACGCTGCAGTTCACCTTCCCCCGGGTGAGCAGGCCCGCCGCGCCGCAGATCTTGTCGACGGTGCCCGGTGTGGCGATCTTCACCACGAAGTCGTACGAGCCGGTGCTGACCAGCCGGAAGGAGTTGGTCCCGTCCTGGGTCCAGCCGCGGCTGTCGGCGAGCACGTCGGATATCTCGGCGGCGGCGGCGCTCGGCCGGATGTCGATGCCCTCCTCGACCAGGACCTTGTAGCGGCGTACGCGGCTGCCGGTGCCCACGGTCGTGCCGTCGGCCTGGGCGGTGACGAAGGTGCCGGGTCCGGTCGCCGGAATGGCGATGGTGGAGGCCGAGGACGAGACCGAGGCAGAGGGCGAGGTCGACGAGGACGCCTTCGTGGACGGTGACGCCGAGGGGGAGGGCGAGGGCGACCGCGTCCCGGCGGCGTCCAGGGCGTCCGCCACGTCGGCCACCTGGTCGTCCGTCACCGGGGGCCGGGTGTCCCGCCAGTACGCCACGGCGGCGCCCGCCGTGATCAGCACCGCCCCGAGGGCGACGCAGACCAGGAGCACGCGGGAGGGTCCGCGGCGCCTGCCTCTGCGGGAGCGGGTACTGCGGGCGGGGGATCTGCCCACGACGTGCGTCCTCTCTGCTGGTCGGCGGGGCGCGCACAGCGGAGTGTCGTGTGCTCTTGTCCCCGCAAGATCCAAGCGCAAAGTTGTGCGAAATCCCACAGATCCCCAAGTGGGTCTTCTCACAGCCGCGTTGGCCCCCGGAGCGCAACCGATCGGCGGCCGGGGGCATCGGGGACAACGATGCCGCACGCCTTCGGGGCCGCCCGGCCGGTGCCGGGCGACCCCGAAGTGGCGCGTGGACGGCCGTCAGCCGGCCGCGGTGCGCTCCCAGCGGTAGAAGCAGCGCGCCATCGCGTCCTTCGGACCGCGCCACGTCGCCGGGTCGTACGCCGAGACGTACGGCTCGAGCCGCTCGCTGACCTGGCGGAACTCCGGGTGCCCGGTCAGCCTGCCGATGGTGGGGGCCGGGTCCTCGTCGCTCTCGATGAGGTGCAGGTACACGCCGTCACCGAACTCGAAGAGGCTGCGCCGGTTGACGCCCACCAGGTGCGGCAGCTCGCCGCCGTCGGACTCCGCGAACACCTTCGCGATGTCCGGTGCCGCGCCGGGTGCCATCCGGGCGACGATCAGTGTGTGGTGCATGGGGTGCTGCCCTTCGCTTACGGGTGACGGCTGACGGGTGATGAGTGTCGGCCGGGTCAGTCGGCGAGCACCGAGGCGGTCCGCCGCTCGCCCGCCGCCTGCTCGATCCGGTCCCGGATCAGCGCCATCTGCGTACGGGAGTTGCGGTTGATGTTGTCCGTCATCCAGGCGTCGTCCACCGGCGCGTCCGGCTTCATCGCGAAGTCCTGCGTCCACCGCATCACGGTGCCCTCGGCGGTCTCCGAGTACTCCCAGACGATGTTCATGTACTGGAAGGGACCCGTCTCGACGCGCTGGGCGCGCACCGTGCGGGTGACGGGGTCGGCGACCCGTTCGGAGACCCAGCTCCACACCTTGCCGTCTGCGTCCGGGTGCATGGTGAGCCGGAACGTGACGCGGTCGTCGTCGCGCTCGAGCACCTCCACGGAGGCGTACTCGCTGAACAGCCTGGGCCAGCCCTCGATGTCGTTGGTCATGTCCCAGACCAACTGCATCGGAGCGGCGATGGTGATCTCGTTGTCGGTGTGCCCTGCCATGTCACACTCCCGTCTTGAGGGCGCTGTTGACCAGCGCGAGGAACTCCGTGGGCGTCTTGCAGCGCTCGGCCTGCTCGGGCAGGCCGAGGCCGTACCGCTTCTCCAGTTCGGCCACGATGCCCAGCAGGCCGAGGGAGTCCAGGCCGAAGGTGTCGAAACCGTCGTCGGCCTGCTGCCGGAGGGTGACCGGGTCGACGTGGACGCCGGCGGTGCGCTTCATCAGCGCCGCCAGCTCCTCGACGGTCACCTGGTAGTCCAGTTGGTCGGTCATGGGTGTCCTCCTTGACTCGGGTCGGCGCTCACCCGGAGGCGGCGCACACTCGGGGGTGGCGTTGGTTCGCGGCGGTCCTGGGTCATCTGTCATCTGTCATCGGTCCGCGGGTGGCACGGCGCCCTGCCGCAGGACGAGCGCCGAGTTGGATCCCATGAGCCCGCGGCCGAGGACCAGGGCCGTGCGCGGCTCGGCTGGGCGGGCCCGGCCGGTCACCAGGTCCAGGTCGTGGCACACGTCGAACACGTGCGGGGTGGGCGGGATCAGCCCGTGCTCCATCGCGAGCACCGCGGTCGCCACGTCAAGCACCGGCGCCGCGCAATACGCCCGTCCGGTCCCGGTCTTGGGCGCGGTGACCGGCACGCGCTTCGCGTGCGGGCCCAGCGCGTCGGCCAGGGCCAGGGCCTCGGCCCGGTCGGCCTCCGGGACACCGAGGGCGTCCGCGAAGACCACGTCGACCTCCTCGGGCCGGCAGCCCGCCTCGGCCAGGGCGCCCTCGATCGCCCGGGCCAGCCCCTGGCGGGACTGCTCCCAGCGGCCGGGTCCGGTGAAGGTGGCCGCGTGCCCGGCCACCGTCGCCCGCACGTCCGCCCCGCGGTCCCGGGCCGCCCGCTCCTCCTCGACGACGAGTACGGCACCGCCCTCGGCCGGCGCGAACCCGCAGGCCGCGTCGGTGAACGGGCGGTAGGCGCGGTCGGGTTCGGTGGCGCGGCTCAGCTCGGGATAGCCGAGCTGGCAGACGATCGAGTACGGGGCCAGCGGCGCCTCCGTCGCGCCGCAGACCACCGTGTCGGTGCCGCCCCGCACCGCCAGCGCCGCGTGCGCCAGGGCGTCCAGGCCGCCCGCCTCGTCGGCGGCCACGACCCCGCAGGGCCCCTTGAAGTCGTTCCGTATGGAGACCTGGCCGGTACTGGCCGCGTAGAACCAGGCGATCGACTGGTACGGGCCGACGTACCGTGACCCCTGACCCCACAGGTTCTGCAGCTCCCGCTGCCCGAACTCGCCGCCGCCCGAACCCGCGGCGGTGACCACGCCGACCGAGTACGGCGAGGCGACGTCGGCCCGGCCGAACCGGGCGTCGGCCAGCGCGTGCTGGGTGGCGGCCAGCGCGAAGTGCGTGAACCGGTCGGTCTGGACGAGGAAGCGGTCCTCGACCGTCTCGGCCGCGTCGAATCCGCGCACCTCGCCCGCGACCCGCAGCGGCAGATCCTCGCAGCCCTCCCGGGTGACGGGCCCGAGGCTGCTGGCGCCGTCGGCGACCGCCTTCCAGTGCGCCTCGACGCCGATGCCGTGCGGGGACACCACGCCGAGTCCGGTGACGACCGCGCGCCGGCTGGTGCCGTCGCTCCGTTGTGGTCCGCTCATCGCAGCCCTCCTTCGCAGCCGCTCAGTACGACCGCGGACTGGAAGCCGCCGAAGCCGCTGCCCACCGACAGCACGTGCCGCAGCGTCCGCTCCCGTGCCTCGCGCGGCACGTAGTCCAGGTCGCACTCGGGGTCGGGGGTGGTGTAGTTGGCCGTGGGCGGCACCACCTGACGGTCCATCGCCAGCACACAGGCCGCCAGTTCGATCGAGCCGATCGCGCCGAGCGAGTGGCCCACCATGGACTTGATGGAACTCATCGGCGTCGCGTAGGCGTGCTCGCCCAGCGAACGTTTGACGGCCGCGGTCTCGTGCCGGTCGTTCTGCTGGGTGCCCGAGCCGTGCGCGTTCACGTAGTCGATGTCGGAGCCGTCCAGCTCGGCCATGTCCAGCGCCGTGTCGATGGCCCGCGCCATCTCCAGGCCCTCCTTGGTCAGCCCGGTCATGTGGTACGCGTTGCCGAAGGTGGCGTAGCCGGAGATCTCGCAGTACACGTCCGCGCCCCGGGCCCGGGCGTGCTCCAGGTCCTCCAGGACCAGCACCGCCGCGCCCTCGCCCATGACGAAGCCGTTGCGCTCGGCGTCGAAGGGCCGGGAGGCGTGCGCGGGGTCGTCGTTGTTCGGCGAGGTGGCCTTGATGGCGTCGAAGCAGGCCATGGTGATCGGCGATATCGGCGAGTCCGCCGCGCCCGCGAGGCACACGTCGACGCGCCCTTCGGCGACCGCGTGATAGGCGTACCCGACGGCGTCGAGGCCGGACGTGCACCCGGTGGACACGGTCTGCACCGGTCCGTGCACCCCGAACTCCTCGGCGACCGCCGACGAGAGGGTGGCCGGGGTGAACGCGCGCTCCAGGTGCGGCTCGGCCCGCCGGTCGTCGACGTCCCAGCGGGTGCCGCGCTCGCTGACCAGGACGTAGTCGTGCTCCAGCCGGGTGGTGCCGCCGACCGCCGTGCCCAGGGTGGCGCCCGCCCGCCAGGGGTCCTCGCGGGCCATGTCGAGGTTCGCGTCCCGTACCGCCTCCGCGGCGGCCACGAGCGCGAACTGCACGTACCGGTCGCACCGCTGGACCGTGGCCAGGCCCAGCCCGTGGTCCGCCGGTTCGAAGTCGCACTCGGCGGCGATCTGCGAGCGCAGCCCGGCCGGGTCGAACAGGGAGATGCGGCGCGTCGCCGTACGGCCGTCGGACAGCAGCCCCCAGAACTGGGGCACGCCGATCCCGCCCGGGGCGACGACGCCTATGCCCGTGACGGCGACCCGTCGCCGGGTCATGACACCACCTCGGCGGCCGGGGCGGGCCGCTCGTGCCCGGTGCCCGCCGCGTGCTGCCCGTCGTGCGGGAGCGCGTTGCCCGCGGCGTCCTCCGTGTCGACGTGGCCCAGCTCCGGACGCGGGGCCAGCGGCCCCAGGTGGAACACCAGCCGCGCCTCGACGTCCCCCGCGTTGCGGAACCGGTGGCGCATGTCCTGCGGGATCAGCAGCCCCTGCCCGGTGGAGAGCGAGTGCGGCACTCCGTCCAGGTCCACCTCCAGGGCGCCCTCGGTGACGTACACGAACTCCTCGGAGTACGGGTGGTAGTGCTCGGCGATGCGGTCGCCGGGCTGCACTATGGCCACCCCCATGAAGCCGCTGGTCGACCCGGCGGTGGTGGGCGTGAGAAGGGCGCGGAGGTCTCCGCCGCGGCGGCGGTTCGGCGCGATGTCGCCGAGGGAGACGATGCGTACCTGCTGGTCTGTCATGTCGTTCACTCCGGGGTGACGGGAGGAGGGAGGGGGCAGGAGGTGGGGGAGAGGGGGGAGGGGGAGGGGTCCGTGCGGACCGGCGGACGCGCCGTCGGGCCCGGCCGTCCGCACG
>NZ_JAGMUO010000061.1 GCF_019049325.1 Streptomyces sp. AC512_CC834
GACGCGCCACGCCGGACCGGCCACCATCCGCCTCCTCAACCTCCCGGGGGCTCCAGCCACAGCAACATGATCAACTTAAGCTAAGTGGCATTGCCTCAGGGGTCGGGGTCGTACTCCGTCGCCAAGGCCGCGGAGTGGAACATGACCAATGGCGTGCGCGTCGAACTCGCCGAACAGAAGACCCTTGTCCAAGGCGTACATCTGGGAGCCGCGGACACCGACATGATGGCGGGGATCGACGGACCCAAGATCGACCCGGCCGACGTCGCGCGAGCCAGCCTCGACGGTGTTCAGGCCGGTGCCATCGAGGTGCTGGTCGACGACCCCAGCCGCTTCGTCAAGGCCGCTCTCTCCGCCGATCCCGCGCAGCTGTACGGCGACCCTTCCGGGAACTGACCCGCGACCGGTTGTCCGCTCTCGGCGCCGACAGCCGGGTGGTGGCACCCACAAGGGGCGACAACCGACGACACCGAAAACCGGAAATCCGGAACCCAGTCGCCGGACCTGGCCTCTACTCGTCATCGGAAGGACAGATCATGGCCCGTGCATCAGTGCGTGGAATGGGAATCGAGTACATCTCTCATGGGTCGAGTGAAGGAGAGGTGGTACTGCTCGTCATGGGCGTCGGCGGGCAACTTACTCTCTGGCCGCAGGGATTGATTGATCAACTCACGGGAAAGGGGTTTCGTGTCATCGCGTACGACGCCCGTGATGTCGGACTGTCCGACAAGATGGACGAGGCCGGACTGCCGGACATACCAGCAATCACCGAAGCCGCCAAACGCGGTGGAGTCGCGCCCGTCGCTTATCATCTCGAAGACATGGCGGAGGACGCGGTCGGTCTACTGGACGCGTTGGACATACAGAAGGCCCACATCGTCGGCGGATCCATGGGGGGAATGATTGCTCAGCTCATCGCGTCCGACCACCCCGAGCACGTCCTGTCCCTGACTTCCATCATGTCGACCACCGCCAATCCCGGGCTTCCCGAGACGTCGCCAGAGCTCACACGGCAGATGACGAAGGTCCCGCCCACCCTCACGAAGACCTGCAGGGGTGGCTGGACCATTCTGTTGCCAATGCCAGGCTCACACAATCGCCCGCCTACCCGGCGGACGAACAACAGTTGAGGGAGCGGTTCAAAAGCGAATTCGAACGTTGTTACTATCCGGTCGGATTCGATCGCCACTATGCGGCGATACTGGCGGCGCCCGATCGTCGCCCCAAACTCGGGAGGATCACCGCACCGGCGTTGGTCATACACGGTGCGGACGACCCACTGGTTCCCCTGGCTTGCGGTCATGATACAGCGAGCAATATTCCCGGTGCTGAGTTTTTGATCATCCCAGGGATGGGACACGATTTCCCGCCTCAACTGTTCGGCGTCATCGCAGATGCGGTCGAAGGGGTGACCCGTCGGGCGCGGAGGTGAAAGGCGCGGCTGATCCCCGGGAGTGGACGCTGGGTTGCACGCGACGAGCGACAGCGCACGTGGCGTGATCAGTGACGAGACGAGGCTTCTGGTCGTTGCGGTGGTGTTCTCCACGCACCACGCTTCGTCCGAGGAGCCTCGCCTGGTCCCGTATCGAGCCACGCTCGATGTTCCTCGTATCACGGCCAGGGGCGGAGTCCGGGCCTGGATCGACGAGGGCGCCAGGGAGCGGGCGGAAAGGTCCGTGACAGCGGCAGGATCGCCGGTGAAGAAAATCTAACACTGCCAAATCTTCTCTTCGTTGAATAGCGTGATCAGCAGCAGGAGGGGAACGACCGCATCCGCGCGAGCACGCGCTCCTCCGGTTTCGCTTGCATCTTCGAAGGGGAGGCCCGTCATGCCCACATCGCACATCCGGCGCAGCACGGCTGCGGTACTTGCCGTGGCCGCGGTCGCCACCACGGCCCTGGTCGGCCAGGCGGTGGCGAGCGAGGACCGGCCCGCCACGGACCCCACCGCGGCCACGGCGCCGGTGCCGGCGGCCGCGGCCGACGCGGCGGCCCGGTCCGGGCGCGTTCCCCGTATCGCGGCGGCGTGGCACTCCGCGTGGACGGGTGACGACCCGAACGCCCTGGCCGATCTGTTCACGAAGAACGGCACCCTTGTCGACCTGTCGGTGCCCTACACCTCGGAGGGGCGCGAGGAGATCGCGGAGTTCAAGGCGATCACCGAGCGGCTCATCCCCGACGCGGACCTCGAGATCACGGACGCGTTCCGCAGCGGCGACCGCGTACTGATCCGGACCGACTACTCCGGAACTCTCCCGGGGGCGACCACGTCGTTCAAGGTGCAGATGGCCACGGTCCTCGAACTCCGGCACGGAAAGATCGCCGTCAACACCGACTACTACGACCGGGCCACGATGCTTCGCCAGTCCGGGCTGCCCGCCGACTGGCGGCCGCCGGCCCAGCCCTGACCCGGCAACCGCCCGCCCCTGCTCGTCAGCGCACCCGCCGAAGGGCTCGGTGTTCCCGACGGGCCCTCTTTCGGCGTCGCCGTCGGCGACCGGATTCACCAGCGACTCCTGAGCAGGAGAGTCGGCGGGGACACCGTCGCAATCCGGCCGTTGGTGCTGAGCGCCGTTCTGGCCGCGGCCTTGACCCTGATCACCGCGTGTCTTCGGCGGCGGTGCCGACGGTGAGGCCTGGCCCGGCGGAGATTCCGACGACCTCACGGCCTACGGAATCACCGGGAACACGGCGGCACCGTGACCGTCATCAACGTCGGGGTCCTCGGCGTCGACACCGGTACCCCGACCCTCACTCCGGGCGAGTCCGCCCTCGCGGCGGGCGGGCCGGATCACCGCCCGGAGCCGTCCGCGAGGGCGAGGCGTGCTGTTGACATGCGTCGGGCGGGCGTCAGAACTGGAGTGCCCAGGCGTCGATCCGCCCGCTGTCCCACCGCGCGTTGTCGCTCACTCGCAGGTTCCATGTGCCGTTCGCGTTCTCCGAGGAGGCGTCCACGGAGTACGTCGTGCTGATGCCGTTCGCACTGCCGCCGGTGCCGTACGGCTTCAGCGTGTACGCCGTGCCGTCCGGTGCGACCAGTTGGACCCGGAGGTCGCCGATGTAGGTGTGGTCGATGTCCACCTCGACCGACAGGGACGAGGGCGCGTTGCCGGGGACGCCGGAGACGGTCACCGGGGACTCGATGGTGGAGTTGTCGCCGACGGCGTAGTCAGCGGTGTTCTCGAAGCGGTCGCCGGTCGGCGGAGGTGTGTCGTCGCCCTCGGCGACGTGCAGCAGGCGGTTGGGCGAGCCGTTGCCCGGGTTCGAGACGACACCGCTGATGGCGGCGGACCTCAGCGCGGAGCCGACCTGGGCCGGGGTGGCGTCGGGGTGGTCGGCCAGGTAGAGGGCGGCGGCTCCGGCGACGTGCGGGCTCGCCATGGAGGTACCGGAGATGGTGTTGCTGGCCGAGTCGCTGCTGTTCCAGGCCGAGGTGATGGACGAGCCCGGCGCGAACAGGTCGAGGACCGAACCGTAGTTGGAGTAGGAGGCGCGGCGGTCACTCGACGTGGTGGCGCCGACCGTGAGCGCCTCCGCCACCCGGGCCGGGGAGTTGTTGGAGGCGTTCTCGGAATCGTTGCCGGCCGCGACGGCGAAGGTGACGCCGGAGGCGATGGCGCCCCGGACGGCCTCGTCCAGGACGCTGTCGGCGCCGCCGCCGAGAGACATGTTGGCGACGGCCGGCTTGACGGCGTTGCGGGCGACCCAGTCGATGCCGGCCACGACCTGGGCGGTGGTGCCGGAGCCGGAGTTGTTGAGCACCCGGACTCCGACGATCTTCGCCTGCTTGGCGACGCCGTAGGAACTGCCCGCGACGGTGCCGGAGACGTGGGTGCCGTGGCCGTGGCCGTCCTGGGCGGTGTTGTCGTCGTCGACGGCGTCGTAGCCGTAGGAGGCGCGGCCGCCGAAGTCGTTGTGGGTGATGCGGACGCCGGTGTCGATGACGTACGCCGTCACGCCCTGTCCGGCGCTGTTCGGGTAGGTGTACGAGTCGTCCAGCGGGAGGTTCTGCTGGTCGAGGCGGTCCAGGCCCCAGGAGGGCGGGTTGGGCTGGGTGCCGGTGACGTGGAAGGTGCGGTTCTGGACGACGGAGGCGACGACCGGGTCGGCGGCGAGACGTTTCGCCTCGGTCTCGGAGGCGTCGACCGCGTAGCCGTTGAGGGCCTTGGTGTAGGTGCGCTCGATGTCCGCGCCGTACTTCTCGGCCACGGCACGTCCCTCGGCGGAACCGGACCTGGCCTCGTCGGCCTTCAGGGTCACGATGTAGCTGCCGGCGACCGCGTTCGCCGCGTCCTCGTACTGGACGCGGCCCTGCGGGGCGGCACCTGCGGGTAACGCCGATACGAGGCTCGCGGCGAGGGCCGCTGTTGCCGCGGCGCTGACGACTGCCAGTCTTCGCCGGGTGATGCGATGGGGGCGGTGGCAGGGCACAGGCATGTGAAAGTCCCTCCTCAGTCGGTGGTGTGGTGGGGCGGGCACGCCGAGCAGGCCGGTCCCGGACCGCAACCCCGGTCTCTTCGGGCATGGCCATGTCATCTCGGACCGTGTTCGTGTCCGCCCGTCGAAAGATTGAGGGTTCCAGAGGAATCGCACAAGAGCCCTGCGTGAAACTCGGCGGATTCCGGGTCCCGGGCTCAAGGCCGGACGGCGTCGTGTGAGGACGCGCCTGCCGCCGTCACGGCTTCGGCGCAGGCGCCGGCGACCAGGGCAATGACAGCGGCGACGGCCGATGCGACGGCCCGGTCCGAGCACATTGCCCGCACCGCCGCGGCGTGGCACTCCGTGTGGACGGCTCGGTGATCGCCTTGAACCCCGCGATCTCCTCGCGCCCTTCCGGGGTGGCTCGTACCCACGCGGATCCCGAGATCACGGACGCCCTCCGCAGCCGTGACCGCAGCCGGTGTCGGCGGCGATCTCGCCGTGCCGGACTTCGAGGACGGCGGCCATCTGCGCCTGGAGCGGTTCGGACGCCCCCGGGGGAGCACGACGGCCGGGCCACGAGGCTTCACCGGTCCGGGCTGCCCGCCGGCCGGAGGCCGCCGACGCGGCCCTGACGCGGCAACTGCGGTCGTCCCGCCCGTTCTCGTCGGCGGACACCTCCACACTCTCGGCACACACCCGTACCATCACTGCGCAACCGCGTAACGCTGAGCGGCGTGACAGGAGTGGCGATGTCGGTCCAGGACGCGAGTGCCGGGAAGACCGAAGCGGTGGGAGGGAAGCGTGCCGCGGGAGACGGGGTTCCGGCGCCGTGGGCGGAGTTCGGGGCGCAGTTGCGGTACTGCCGTCGTCGTGCGGGACTGACGCAGCGTCAGCTCGGTCATCTGGTCGGCTATCACCACAGCCTGATCAGCAAGTGGGAGAGCGGCACCCGGGAACCGACCGCCCGGGCGGTGGCCGGCTTGGAGCGCACGCTGGGTGCCGAGAGCGCGCTGTCCCCGCTGGCCGGATCCGCCGGCGAGGCGGTACCCCCGCCGTTCGCCCCGTCGGGCGCCGGGTTCTCCGGGCCGCTGCCGGGCGGCGGCGGGCGGCGCCTGCTCGTACCGGACGGGGCGGCGGACCACTGGCCGGAGCGGCTCGCGCCGGGTGGATGCCCACTGCACGCCGACGACCACGCGTGCGCCGTACCGCCGTTCGGCGATCTGGCACTGTTGCCGGAGCGGCTGCGGGCGGCCCGCGAGGCGGCGGTGCCGGCCGCGGCGGTGCCGGACCTGGTCCACCTGGTCCTCGCCCTGCTGGACCGGTGCGAGCACAGCGTGCTGCGCTCGACGTCGACCACCGTGCTCGGCGCGGTCGAGCATGTGCTGCGCGCGTTGGCCGCCTGGGCGGAATCGGTCAACGCCGCGGGGTGCCCGCCGCCGGTGATGGCCCGGACCGCGGCGCGCTACGCCCAGCTCGCAGGCCGGCTGCGGATGCAGCGGGGGCAAGGTGCGCTGGCGATGGCATGGGTGTCCCACGGACTTCGGTGGGCCGAGGCGGCCGGGGACACGACCACGCGCGTGACACTGACGACCGACCTGTGCACACTGGCGCGGCTGGACGGCGACGGCCCCTCCGCGCTCGGCTACGCGCGGGCCCTGGCAGGTCTCGGTGCCCGCGGCGGATGGATCGCGACCCTCGCGCACATGTACCTGGCGCGCGGTTACGCGGCGACCGGCGACGGCGCGGAATGCAGGCGCAGGGCCTCTCTCAGCCGCAGCGGACTGGACAGCCTGGGCGGGCGTGATCTGGCTCAGGCGCCCTGGCTGGCGGAGGGACAGGGGCAACTGCGGGTCGAGTCGGCCGTCGCGGGCGGACTGCGGGACCTGGCGGTGCTGACGGGCGACCGCGCCACGGCACGCGGCGCGGCCCGTGCCGCCGTGCTCGCGTTGGAGCAGGTGCCGGCCGGGATGCTCCCCACCCGGCTGCTGCTGACCCTGCGCCTGGCCGACTGCCACGTGGGAGCGGGTGAACTGGACGCGGCACTGGAACTGGCCGGTCCCGTGGTGGAGCAGGCGGTGGCGGCGCGACGGCGGACCGTCTCGCAGGAGCTGGCGGGGCTGCACGACCACCTGGCCACAACCTGGGGCGGCCTGCGCGAGGTGCGCGACTTCCAGGAGCGGTTGCGGGCGGCGCGGGCGGACGCCGGGGCCTGAACACTGGTCCGAACCTTCGGCGGCCACCGGCCGCGAACGGGCTCCAGCGGCCTCACGGCCCGGTGACGGCCGTACCGGGCCTGTCCGCGCAGGCACCAGTCGGGTACGCCCGGCCAGGAGCCCGTATTCGTCCGCGGGGGTGATGTGGCACGCGGCGGGCAGGACGTCGCAGTCCAGGCCCGGCGTGGCGCTCCACGCGCGCGGATCGGCGGGTGCGTGGGGGTCGGCCGTCGAGACGGCCACGCGCGGCCACTCGGCCGACACGGCGGTGAGGAGCCCACAGTCGATCCGCCCGGCCTCGAACTCCTGGTTGCCGTTGGTCTCGGTGAACGCCCGGTCACCGAGCGGGGACGTCGGCAGCACCCGGCTGACGCGCAGTTCCGCGGGCAGAGCCTGTGCGGCGCGCGCAGGCACAGGGCACAGCTCAGGGAGTGACACGCCGGACGCGCTCCCGGTCGCCGAGCTGGGCCGGCTCCGCGTGCGGGAGTTCGGTCCACTCGCCCACCGACGGCCGCTCGGGCGCGGGAATCTGCGGACAGAGCATCTGCTCGGCCGTGCACCATGACGAAACGTCGTCGGGGCGACGGCAGGCCGGGCGTCTCAGCCGTCCGTCTCCTTGGCAGGCCCTGATCCCCTGGTTCTCGGTGAACCGGTACGGACACCGTACGAACCCGTCGAGCGAGGAAGCCCTCGACGTCCCAACCGGTCCCAGGCGTACCCCCCGTTCACCTGCTTCACCGTCCCCCGACCGCATACCGGTCTGTGTTTGCCGCCGTTTGACAACGGTCCGTCCCGCGGGCGAACTCTGTTGACCCTCGGCACGACCGGTGTGAGTGTTCTGGCCGCCCAGGCATGAGCATGACGAATTCGCCGAACTCGCGTTCCGACGCTCCCGCCCGGGTGTTCGACCCGGAACCCCCACCTTTCCGAGGAGCACTCGTGAAACGAAGACTCGCCGTGGCGGGCCTCTCCCTGGCCATGGCCCTGGGGACAGTGGCACTGCCCGCCGCCACCACCGCCCAGGCGGCCGGAACGGCCACCGCGAACGCCGGCGCCGCGGAACCGAAACCCGTGGACCGGGCCGTCGCCGCCGCCGACAGGGTCACCGCCAGCGGATTCGACTCGCTCGCCAAGGGACCCGACGAGCGTTACGACCGCCGCATGGTCACCCCCTGGGTCAAGGGGCTGTACTCGATCGCCTACGAGCGCACCTACCGAGGCCTGCCCGTGGTCGGCGGCGACGCCGTCGTCCTGGCCGACGGCAACGGCGACGTACGCGCCGTGCGCTCCGCCACCGACGTCCGGATATCCGTAGACACCACGCCACGGATCAAGGCCGACGCGGCCGAGCGCACCAGCCGCGCCCGGCTGAAGAAGGCCGACGGGACCGAGCCGCCGCGACTGGTCGTGAAGGCCGGCGACGACACGGCACGCCTCACCTGGGAGACCGTGGTCACCGGCACCACCGGGGACGGCACACCCAGCCGGCTGCACGTCTTCGTCGACGCCCGCACCGGCAAGGTCGTCGACTCCTACGACGACGTACGCGCCGGCCACGCCGACAGCCAGTGGAACGGGCCCAGCCCGCTGTCCATCGACACCAGCCGGTCCGGCGGCACCTACCGGCTCAGCGACCCGACGCGGCCCGGACTGAGCTGCGCCGACTACAGCACCGGCCGCGTCTTCACCGGCCCCGACGACAACTGGGGCAACGGCGACGCGAGCAGCAGGGAGACCGGCTGCGCCGACGTGATGTACGCGGCGCAGAAGGAGTCCGACATGCTCCGCGACTGGCTCGGTCGCGACGGGCACGACGGCAACGGCGGCAGCTGGCCGGCCAAGGTCGGACTGAACGCCGTCAACGCCTACTGGAACGGCTCCAGCGTCGCCATCGGCCACAACCAGCAGAACGAGTGGATCGGCTCGATGGACGTCGTCGGCCACGAGTACGGGCACGGCATCGACCAGTTCACCCCGGGCGGCTCGCGCCACGAGAACGGCCTGGGCGAGGCCACCGGCGACATCTTCGGCGCCCTCACCGAGGCGTACGCCAACCAGCCGGCACCGTACGACACCCCCGGCGACTACGAGGTCGGCGAGACCATCGACCTGGTCGGCAACGGACCGATCCGCTACATGTACGAACCGTCCAAGCTCGACGACCCCAACTGCTACTCGGCCTCCATCCCGGACACCGAGGTGCACGCGGCCGCGGGACCGATGAACCACTGGTTCTACCTGCTCTCCGAGGGAAGCAACCCCGGTAACGGCAAGCCGGACAGCCCGACCTGCAACAACAGCAGCGTCACCGGCGTCGGTGTCCAGAACGCGGGCAAGATCTTCTACGGCGGCATGCTGCTGAAGACCAGCGGCATGACCCACAAGCGCTACCGCACCGCGACGCTGACCGCCGCCAAGAACCTCGACCCCACCTGCGACCTCTTCAACAAGACGAAGGCCGCCTGGAACGCGGTCAGGGTCCCCGCGCAGTCCGCGGACCCGACCTGCACCGGCAGCCCGGCCTCCGACTTCTCCATGGCCCTCAGCCCCGCCTCGGGCAGCGTCGAGCCGGGCCAGTCGGTCACGGCGACCGTCTCCACGACCGTCACCAGCGGCAGCGCCCAGTCCGTCGAACTCTCGTCGACCGGTGTGCCGGCCGGTGTCCAGGTCTCCTTCACCCCGTCGTCGGTCACCGCCGGCAACAGCGCGACCATGAAGGTGACCGCCGCCGACTCCGTCGCGCAGGGCACGTACACCCTCACCGTCAAGGGTGACGGCAGCGCGGCCGACCACACCGCGCAGTACACCCTGACCATCGGCGGGGGAGGAAACCCCGGCGGTGAGGCCCCCGACATCGACGTCGCCAAGGTGAAGGCGCACCTGGAGCAGTTCCAGTCGATCGCGGACCGCAACGGCGGCAACCGCCGCTCGACCGGCTCCGGTTACGACCAGTCGGTCGCCTACGTGAAGGGCAAGCTCCAGGCAGCGGGCTTCGACGTGGTCGAGCAGCCCTGCACCTCCGGCTGCACCAGCGGCGCCGGCCCCAACCTGGTCGCCGAGTGGCCCAAGGGCGACGCCGGCAACGTCTACATGTTCGGCGCCCACCTCGACGGCGTGTCCGCCGGTCCCGGCATGAACGACAACGGTTCCGGTTCGGCGGCGCTGCTGGAGACGGCGCTGGAACTGGCGCGGCAGAACCCGACCATGCTGAACCGGGTTCGTTTCGCCTGGTGGACGGACGAGGAGCAGGGCCTCAACGGTTCCGACTTCTACGCGCGCTCACTCAGCTCCACGGAGCGCTCGAAGATCAAGGCGTACTACAACTTCGACATGGTCGCCTCTCCCAACGGCGGCTACTTCATCAACCACATCGACACCGCCGCCGCCGCGCCGATGAAGGAGTACTGGGACTCCCTGAACCTGGCGCCGGAGGAGAACACCGAGGGCGCGGGCCGCAGCGACGACTACTCGTTCGAGCGCTATGGCATCGCCACCTCCGGCTACGCGATGGGCGCGAGCTACCGCAAGACGTCCGCGCAGGCCGCCAAGTGGGGCGGTACGGCGGGCCGGGCCTACGACCCCTGCTACCACTCCTCCTGCGACACCATCGACAACATCAACCTGACCGGCCTCAACCGCGCCTCCGACGGCATCGCCTACACCCTGTGGGAGCAGGCGGTCGGCGGCGAGGCACCGGCGGACGACTTCTCCATGGGCGTCTCGCCCACCTCGGGCAGCGTCGCGCCGGGCGGCGACATCAAGACCACCGTGTCCACCGCCACCACCGACGGCTCCTCGCAGACCGTACGGCTGTCGGTGCCGAACGCGCCCGCCGGTGTCTCGGCGGAGTTCGCTCCGTCGTCCGTCACCTCGGGCGAGCGCGCCACCATGAGGGTCACCGCCGCGGCCTCGACGGACCCCGGCACCTACACCCTCACCGTCACCGGCACCGGTACGTCGGCCACGCACACCACGACGTACACGCTGACCGTGACCGGCGACGGCGACGACTGCGACACCGGCCAGAAGATCGTCAACGGCGGCTTCGAGGACGGCACGTCGCCGTGGACCGGTGACACCCGGACCATCGGCGCCTTTGACGGTCAGTCCGCGCACAGCGGCACCCGGTACAGCTGGCTGGGCGGCTGGGGCAAGACCAGCAACGAGACGATCAGCCAGAAGGTGACCGTCCCCGAGGGCTGTGACACGGTCGAGCTGGGCTACTACCTGCACATCGACACGGACGAGAGGACGAACACCCGGTACGACACCCTGCGGGTGCAGGTCGACGGCACCACCGTCAGCACCAAGTCCAACGCCGACGCCGCCGGCGGCTATGTCCGGCAGTCGCTCGACCTGAGCGCCTACGCCGGCAGGCAGGTCACGGTGACCTTCGAGTCCACCGAGGACGCGTACCTGCAGACGAGCTTCGTCATCGACGACGCGACGCTGCAGGGCAGCTGACCACTGCCCGACGAGCGCGGGGCCCGGACCGGGAAGCAAGGGGGCGGTCCGGGCCCCGTCCGCGTGCCCGGGCGCGAGGTCACGGCTGCGGCAGCCGTACGGTGAACACCGAACCGCGCCCGGGGGTGCTCGCCACCGAGACCGACCCGCCGTGCGCCTCCGTCAGCTTGCGGACGATGGCCAGGCCGAGCCCGCTTCCGCCGGTCTGCCTGCTGCGGGACTTGTCCGCCCGCCAGAAGCGGTCGAAGACGTGGTCCAGGTCCGCCGGATCGATCCCGGACCCGGAGTCGGCGACCTCCACGACGAGGTCACCGCCCTCCCTGCGGGAGCGCGCGACGACCCGACCACCGCTCGGTGTGTGCCTGATCGCGTTGGACACCAGGTTGCCGACCACCTGTCGCAGCCGCACCCGGTCGGCGTACGCCTCGAGTTCCCCGGCCGCCTCGATCCGCAGCGCCGTGCCGGCCGGGCCGGCGGCGCCCCGGTGGGCCGACATCACCTGCTCGAGCAGGTCTCGTACGTACAGCGGTTCACGGTGCAGTACGAGACTCCGGGCGTCCGCGGCCGCGAGGTCGCGCAGATCGTCGATGACGTGCTGCAACAGCACCGCCTCCTCCAGCAGGAGCGCGACCAGGTCCTGGTCCACCGGGGTGAGGCCGTCCTGCCCGGCCTCCAGCCAGCCGCGCATGTTGGTCAGCGGCGTGCGCAGCTCGTGCGCCACGTCGCCGACCAGGGACTTGCGTTGCCGTTCGAGCAGCTCCCTGCGGTCGGCGAGATCGTTGAACGCCGCGGACAGCCGGCCGATCTCGTCCCGCGTCGTCACCGGGACGCGCACACTCACGTCGGCGGGGTGCTCGGCCGCCCCGATCAGTGCGCGCAGCGGACGCACCATCCTGCGGCCCACCAGGGTGGTCACGGCGGCGGCGACGGCGAGCACGAGGGCGGCGGCCCCGGCGATGCGCGTCGTGTTCGCCGGGGAGAGGTGGAAGCCCGAGGTGTCCTGGCTGTTGTGGTCGCCGACGAACAGCAGCACGGGAGGGGAGACGTAGGAGACGAGTTGCTCGCGCCGGGCCTCGGTGACGCACTCCTGGGCCGCGTGGGCGGAGTTCTCCGGTCCCTTTCCGAGGAAGGCCCAGGTGAAGTCCGCCCAGACCCTGAGGCCGTCACGGCCCTGCTGTTTCATGCACCGCGTGGCCAGCTCGTTCACCTGGTCCAGTGGCACCCGCTCCGATCGCAGAGGCATCCTCAGGCCGAGTGCGTCGCAGACGAGGCTTCCCTTCGGATCGAAGGCGGGCCGTATCGTGGTGCGTCCGCTCGGCAGGGTGGCGACCTCGGCGGTGACGTCCATGCCACGCAGGCACCGGGCGACCTGGTCCGCGCTGTGCCGGAGCTTCTCCCGGTCCTTGGCCGACAGCAGGAACGGGCCCACGGCGCGCGGATCGATCGGGCCGGCGTCGGACAGCACCGGGTCCAGCCGCAGCGGATCGACCAGCGCCGTCGGCCGGTACGGCAGCCGGACACCCTGCTCGGAGCCGGCGACCCGGGTGCGCGCCGGCGTGGTCACCGTGATCGGCCGGCCGGTCCGCGCCGCGAGGTCGCCGACCAGGTCCTGCACGCCGCCCCAGTCGGTGTGCGTCGCGGCGTAGCCGATCAGGGCGTCGTAGACACGGGTGTCGTCCTTCAGCGACTGCCCCTGCTGGATGCGGATCGCCCGTGTCGTGCCGGCCACGGCGAGCCAGGCCGTGGCGGCCACGGCACAGACGGCGACCAGCAGCGAGGCGGTCAGCAGGCGGGCGAACAGGCCGCCGCGCGGCCACACCCTAACGCGGCGCAAGCCCACCCTCCCCGCGGACACGGCCCGGTGTCAGCTTGTAGCCGATCCCGTAGACGGTGATCAGGAACTCCGGGCGGCGCGGGTCCGGTTCCAGCTTCTTGCGCAGATGCATCACGTACATGTCGATGGTCCGTTCCGACACCGAGGTGTCCCAGCCCCCGGTCCGGTCGAGGAGCTGCCGGCGGGTGAACACCCGGCCCGGCTCGGCGGCCAGGGTCGTCAGCACCGTCAACTCGCCGCGGGTGCAGGCGACCTGGCGGCCCGACGGGCCCACCACCTCGTGGTGGAGCGGATCCACCGTGAGGGGACCCACCCGCAGGACGCCGTCGTCAGGCTCCGGTGCCGAGCGTTTCACCCGGCGCAGCAGCGTACGGATCCGGGCCATCAGCTCGCGTGGGCTGTAGGGCTTGGTCATGTAGTCGTCGGCGCCGAGGTCGAGACCGAGCAGCAGGTCGTCCTCACCGGTCCGCGCCGTCAGCATCAGGACCGGCACGTCCGACTCCGGGCGCAGGATCCGGCACACGTCGTGGCCGTCGACCCTCGGCATCATCACGTCCAGCACCAGCAGGTCGGGCCGCAGCCGGCGCGCGGCGTCGATCGCCGCCCGTCCGTCGTGCACGACCGTCGCGTCGTGCCCCTCCGACCGCAGGTACATGCGCAGTACCTGTGCCTGTCGTTCGTCGTCCTCGGCGACCAGGATGTGTGCGCTCATGGCGGTGACTATAGGACGGCGCCCGGCGGGGCCGGGACGCTGACAATCTCGCTACAACTCGCTGAAACCAGCTTGATGCCGGTGTGAGACCTTCTGCTCCCATGACGCGAGTGACAGTGCACGCCGCCGGGGACGCGGGCGCCTCCCACCGGGCCGGGGAGCCCGGCCGGTGACCGGCGGGCAAACGGAGCCGGTACCGGTCGTGGAGCCCCTGCCGGACGTGGACGCGTCGGCCGTGGAGTCCGCGCGGAGCGGGGCGCACGCCGCCCCGCGCAGGCGCCGGAGGCGCATCCGCACCGCCGTGGCCCTGACCGTGCTGACGCTGACGGGCGCGGGTGTCGCCGTCGCGGCGCCCTGGAAGTCCGGGTCAGGTGCGGCCCAGGCCGAGCCGGAGCCGAAGACCGGCACGGCCAAGGTCGTGCGCACCGACCTGACCGACACCCGGATCCTTGACGGCACCCTCGGGTACGGCACCCCGCGCACGCTCAACGGTGTCGGGAACGGCACGGTGACCTGGCTCGCGTCGTCCGGCACCACGGTCTCCCGGGGCGAGACGCTGTACCGCGTCGACGACCGGCCCGTGCCCGCCCTTTACGGCAACGTCCCGATGTACCGGCGACTCGAGACCCCGAACACCGTGGGACGCGACGTCCGCGTGATCGCCGACAACCTGCGGGCCCTGGGCTACGACATCGGCCGTCAGCCCGGACCGGGGGAGACCGTCACCGGCCCGGTTCCCCCGACCGGCACCGAGCGATCGCGCGGCACCGGACCGTCGGGCACGGAGCAGGACACGGGATCGGGAGAGGGTACGCCCGGGAAGGGAGCGCGGCCCTCGTCCGGACCGTCCGCATCCGGTGCCCCGCAGCCCGGTACGGGGTCCGGCGAGGACACGGGCACCGGCACGCCCTCCGAACAGAGGCCCGTCACCGGCCCCATCAAGATCCGCTCCGAGGACGGCGTACTCACCCGCTCACTGATCGACGCGGTCAAACGCTGGCAGACCTCCCTCGGCGTCCCGGCCACCGGTGTCATCCAGCCCGGTGACGTGGCGGTGCTCGCGGACGCCGTCCGGGTCCAGGGCGCCGAGGTCCAGACCGGTGACCCGGCGGACGGGCCCCTGCTGCGGATCACTCCCACCACCAAAGCGGTCACGGTCGACGTCAACGCCTCCGAGGTCGGCTCCGTGAAACGAGGAGACGCCGTGACGGTACGGCTGCCCGGCGGTGAGAGCGCCGCCGCCGAGGTGGCCGCCATCGGCAGCGAGGCGAAGACGCCGTCGTCCGGGCAGGGGCTGCCCGGGGAGCTGCGCGTGACCGTGACGGTCGCGTTCAAGGACCCCGGCCAGGTGAGCGGCCTCAACTCGGCTCCCGTCCAGGTCGAGTTCGGCTCAGAGTCACGCAGCAACGTGCTCGCCGTTCCCCTCACCGCACTGCTCGCACTGCGGGAGGGCGGCTACGGGCTGCAACTCGCCGGCGGCCGGCTGGTCGCCGTGGAGACGGGGCTGATCGCCAAGGGGATGGTGGAGGTCAGCGGTGACCGGATCACCGAGGGCGCCCGGGTGGTGACCGCGTCATGACGGCGGTGCTGTCGGTCCGGGACGCGGTGGTCGAGTACCCCGGCGGGGTGAAGGCGCTCGCCGGGGTGTCCCTGGAGATCCAGGCCGGCGAGTTCCTGGCCGTCGTCGGGCCGTCCGGCTCGGGCAAGTCCACCCTGCTGAACGTCATGGGCACCCTCGACCAGCCGAGCAGCGGCGCCGTCGTCATCGCAGGACACGACGTCACCACCCTGCCCGACCGGCAACTGTCCGCGCTGCGCGGCCGCTGGCTCGGCTTCGTCTTCCAGCAGTTCCACCTGACCGACGGCCTCTCCGCCACCGAGAGCGTGGCCACCGGCCTGCTCTACGCCGGAGTACCGCGCAAACGCCGAGGGCCCATGGCGCGCGCCGCCCTGGAACGCGTCGGCCTGGGCCACCGTGTCGATCACCGGCCGCATCAGCTCTCCGGCGGCGAACGCCAGCGCGTCGCCATCGCCCGCGCCCTGGTCCACGAACCCGCACTGGTCCTCGCCGACGAGCCGACCGGGGCGCTGGACACCGCCAACGGCGTCGCGGTGCTCGAACTGCTCACCCGGCTCAACGAGGAGGGAACCACCATCGCGCTCATCACCCACGACCGGGACATCGCCGCGAGTCTGCCCCGGCAGGTGGAGATCCAGGACGGGCGCATCGTCGCCGACAGAAGCGAGGCCCGGCCGGGCAGCCGGTCCGGTGCCCTCACCTCCGACACGCGCGGCGCCCTCGGGAGCGCGGGGTGACGGCCGGCCGACGGCGCCGCTCCGCGGCCGGGCGGCAGGAGTCCGCGGCCGGGGGACGCACCGCCGCACCACACGCGGCCACCGCCCCGAAGAACCGGCCCGAGACCCCCTGGACCCGCCCGGTCAGGCTCTCCCCGGCCGACCTGCTCCGCCTCGGTCTGGTCGGCGTGCTGTCCCGGCGGATGCGGGCGGTGCTGTCCGCCGTCGGCATCTCCATCGGCATCGCCACGATGATCGTGGTCACCGGCATCCCGGCCTCCAGCCAGAAGGCCCTCGACGCGGAACTGACCGCACTGGGCACCGACCGGCTGCAGGCGGTCGCGGACCGGGACGCGGCGCAGGACGGCACCCCGGTCTCCTTCCCCGAAACGTCGGCCGCGATGGTGGACCGTATCGGTGCCGTCAAGGCCGTCAAGGCCGTCAAGGCCGTCAAGGCCGTCACCGCCGTGGCCAACACTCACACGTCCGTGCGGCGTTCGGACAAGCTCGGCCCGCTCGACGGGTCCGGCCTGACAGTACTGGCCGCCCGGCCCGACCTCCTCGACGTCGTCAACGCCACGGTCGGCTCGGGCCAGTACCTCACCGAGGTCACCGAACGGTTCCCCACCGTCGTCCTCGGCTCGGACTCCGCGACCCGCCTGGGCTTCTCCGAGGTGCGTCCCGGCGAGCCGCCGCTCGTCCTCCTCGGCGACCAGTGGTTCGGCGTGACCGGGATCCTGCACCCCGTGCCGCTGGCTCCGGACATCGACCGGGCCGTCCTGGTCGGCTGGGACGCCGCACGCCGGCACCTCGGCTTCGACGGCCGTCCCACGCAGTTGTTCATCCAGGCGGACGAGGAGCACATCGCGGACGTACGCGCGGTGCTCCCCGCCACCGTCAACCCCGAGTCCCCGAGCGTCGTCCTGGTCAGCCGCCCCTCCGACGTCCTGGCGGCCAAGCGCTCCGCCGAGGCCACCTTCTCCGGGCTGTTCGTCGGCCTGGCCGGCCTTGCGCTGCTGGTCGGCGGCATCGGTGTCGCCAACACGATGGTGATCTCCGTGCTCGAACGCCGCCGCGAGATCGGACTGCGCCGGGCCCTGGGCGCCAACCGGGGGCAGATCCGGGGACAGTTCCTGACCGAGTCGGTCGTGCTCTCCGGCCTGGGCGGACTGACCGGGGTCGTCGTCGGTGTCCTCGCGACCCTCGGCTACGCGGCCTTCCGGGACTGGCCGGCCGTGATTCCGCCGGAGGCGGTGACCGGCGGGTTCGCCGGCGCGGCGCTCATCGGCGTCGTGGCCGGCGTGTACCCGGCAGTCCGCGCCTCCCGGCTGTCGCCCACCGTGGCGCTGGCCACCACCTGAACAAGGAGTCGACCATCATGCGTGTTGCCGAGCAGACCGTCCCCGGGCTCTACCGGGCGGGTCTCGCCCGCCGTCTCGCCGTGGCTGCCGCGCTGGCCTCGCTGACGTGGCTCACCGCCTGTGGCGGGGGAAGCGGCGACTCGCAGTCGTCCGGCGAAGCCGGTGACGACAACGGCGTCGCGAGCGTGACCGGCAAAGACGAGAATCCGAAGAAGGAGGCGGCGAAGGTCGAACGCCCCCTCATCCGCCCCGACACGTCGGCGGAGGAAGAGGAGAGGCTCTTTCAGATCTACACCGGCTGCCTGGAGCAGCACGGTTACAAGAAGCTCGAGGGCTACAGCGGCCGAGTGGGTGACCCCGACAAGCCGGACCCGGCGACGCTCTCGAGGAATGAGGCGAAGTTCGCACCGGCGCGGAAGGCGTGTGCCGCCAAGGAACCGGAGGAACTCTGGCAGCGGGCCTACCGGGAGGATCCCGAGTACCAGGACAAGTTCGGCACGTGGCTGAAGTGCATGCGGTCCCACGGCCTCGAGGTCGCGCCCTCACCCGACGATCCCGGCACCTTCGCGTTCGAGGACGGCCTTCCGCCGGCCAACGAGGCGAAGTGGGTCGACAAGTGCGAGGCCGAAGCGTTCACCGGCAAGTAGTCATGTCCGGTTGGCCCACGGGAAACAAGGAGTTGACCACCATGCGTGATGGTAAGGGGGCAGCCCTCGGGTCGGCGAAGCCGGTGACGACAAGGGCGTCGGGAGCGTGACCGGCAAAGACGAGAAGCCGAGGAAGGAGGCGGCGAAGGTCGAACGTCCCCTCATCCGCCCCGACACGTCGGAGGAGGAGGAGTGGAGGCTGGGGCAGGTCTACCTCGACTGACTGGCACAGGGCCTCAAGATGGTCAAGAACCACGGAGGCGAGTACGACGACACCTACAAGGGGATCGACGGCCGGCTCGAGAAGGACCAGGCGAAGATCTCGGCCGCGCGGAAGACCTGCGCCGCCAAGGAGCCGGAGACGCTTCCCCAGCGGGCCGCCGGGGAGGACCTCGAGTACCAGGACAAGTACCAGGACAAGTACGACAAGTGGCTGGAGTGCATGCGGTCCCACGGCATCAAGGTCGAGGCCGCCCCGGACGATCCCGGCAGCTTCGGCTTCACTGAGGGCCTTCCTGCGGCGGACAAGGAGAAGTGGGTCAAGAAGTGCGAGTCCGAGGCCTTCGTCGCCAAGTAGGCACGACGCGCGGACCGGACGACCCTCAGTCATCCCGTCGCAGACCTCGTCCTCCAGGAAGACCGGCGAATCCTTCAACACCGCGGCACCTTGCCGCGTATCCCCCAACAACGCCATTGTTCGGCGCCCCACGCGCCGCAGGACGGATAGCTGAAGGAGAGGTCTCTTGGAGAATGAGGGTTTGCAGCCACCCGCGGCACCCGCTCGTGAGCTGCGCCGCAGGACCGCGCTGCTCGGTATCGGGGCGGTGGCCGGGATCGGCGCGGTGGACGTCGGAGCGTTCGCGTACGTGAGTGGGCGGGTGACGCCGGACAGGCTGACACCGGGCCGGCTGGCGGACGGGTTCGAGACGGTGTTCGGCAAGCATCCGGGGTTCAGACGCAACCACGCCAAGGGAGTCAGTGTCGCCGGGGAGTTCGTCGCGGGCGGTGCGGGAGCCGCGGTGTCGGAGGCCGTGGTGTTCGAGGAGGGCAGGCGGACTCCGGTGACGGGCAGGTTCTCGCTGTCCGGGGGAGTGCCGGACGTCGCCGACGCCACCAAGACCGTACGGGGCATGGCGCTGCGGTTCGACCTCCCCGACGGCGAGCAGTGGCGCACCGCGATGGTCAACCTGCCGGTGTTCCAGGACCGCACCCCACAGGGCTTCTACGACCGGATGCTCGCTTTCAGGGCGGTGCCGGACACCGGCGAACCGGATCCGGAGAAGAAGGCCGCGTTCCTGGCCGAGCACCCCGAGACGGTGCGCGCGATGAAACTGGCCAAGAAGCACCCGCCCACCTCGGGCTTCGCGGACAGTACGTTCAACAGTCTCAACGCCTTCCACTTCACCAACAGTTCGGGCAGCAGCGTCCCGGTCCGCTGGTCGATGGTCGCCCTCCAGCCGGTGCGCGCGGCGGCCAAGGGGCCGATCGGCAGGAACGAGCTGTTCGAGACCCTGATCGGGGCGCTCACCGACGGGCCGCTGCGATGGCGGCTGATGCTCACCATCGGCAGCCCGGAGGACCCCGTCGACGACGCCACCACCCCCTGGCCCGACAGCCGGCGCAAACTGGACGCGGGCGTCCTGACCCTCACGGCGGTCCACACCGGGGCGTCGGGCAACGCGCGGGACATCAACTTCGACCCCACGGTGCTGCCACGCGGCATCAAGGCGTCCAGTGATCCACTGCTGAGCGCCCGCTCGTCCGTGTACGCGCAGTCCTTCGCGCGGCGCACCGGGGAGCCGGACAGGACGGGTACGGTCAAGGTGGCTGGGAAGCGCGATGACTGATGCCGCGGCAGGGGCTCCCGCGGTCCCCGAGGTTCCCGTCCCGCAGGATCCGGCCGCGGCCGGCGCACCGGAGCGGTTCACGCTCTTCTCCCGCTGGCTGCACTGGGTGATGGCCGTCCTCGTCGTGGCCATGCTCTTCATCGGCGCGGGCATGGTGGCCTCCCTGGCCGACTACCGCTTCCTGGTGTCGGTGCACAAACCCCTGGGCATGGCCGTTCTCCTCCTCGCGGTGATCCGGCTGGTGAACAGGTTCACCCATCGTGCGCCCCCGCACCCCCGGTCGATGGGCCGGGGCGAACGCAGGGCGGCCCTGGCGTCCGAGTGCCTGATGTACGGCCTGATGGTGTCCCAGCCGCTGGTCGGCTGGGCCATGGTGTCGGCGTCCGACACACCGTTCGTCGTGGCCGGCGTGCACATACCTCCCATCGCGCCGGCGGACCCGTCGCTCTACTCCGGCCTGCACGAGACCCACCTGGTGCTCGGCTACGCGCTGTTCATCCTCTTCACCCTGCACATGCTGGCCGTTCTGGTCCACGCCCTGGTGCTGCGGGACGGGCTTCTCGGCCGGATGGCCCTGTGGAGGACCTCCCGCAAAAGCGGGTGAGAGCGGGTCGCACCGTGTGGGATCACGACTGCGGGGCGACGGCCCGCCGGCCGAGCCGGCGGGCCGTCGCGCGGGACCGGTGATCCCGACGGGGTCAGCTCTCGCCGAGGAGGTCGATCACCTCACGGCTCTGCACGTCGATCTTTGCGATGGTCAGGTCCTTGTTGAGCACCCAGGCGGTCTGCGAGTCGGCGCTGAAGCTGATCGCCTGGCGGGGACCCTTCAGGTCGCCCTTCGGGCCGCTCTTCACGGTGCCGATCACGGAGTTGTCCTCCGTCTTCACGGCGGTCAGCGTGTTGTCCGCCATGTTCCCGGAGAGCAGGACCGACCCGTTGGGGGAGAGCGCGGCACCGTAGGGCTTGTCGCCCACGTGGACGCTGGTCCTCTCGCCGGAGACCAGGTTGATGACGGAGATCTCGTCGGACTCGCTGTTGGCCGCGTACAGCCGGTCGCCGGCGCGGTTGACGGACACCGCGCGCAGGCCCTTGAAGTCGCCGATCGTTTCCGGATCGGCGTCCTTGTTCTTGAGGTCGACGATCGAGACCTCGCCCTCGCCGTAGTTGGTGACGTACAGCTTGTCACCCGCGTACGAGAGCTTGGTGCCCTGCCGCGGCTCGTGGAAGCCGGTGAGGACGTCCGTCGGCCTGTTGTTCTCGAGGTCGACGATCGTGACGGTGTCCGCCGCCGCGTTGTTGGCGTACAGCCACTTGCCGTCCCTGCTCTGCGCGGTGCCGAACACACCGGCGCCGAGCGGCAGACGCTCCTTGACGTGGAAGCCGAACATGGAGATGCGGTCCACGACACCGCGCGCGCTGTCGGACACGGTGAAGCTCTTGCTGTCCGGCGCGAACAGGATGTTGCGCGGGCTGACGTAGCCCTTGATCTCGGCGACCTTGCGACCGCTCGGCACGTGGATCACGACGAGGTGGTCCGAGTAGGAGTTCGTCGCCACGGCGAACTGCTCGTTGGGGCTGACCGCCAGGGTGTTGTTGGTGGCGTCGACGGTGGGGTCTTGGTCCTTGGGATCGTCGGGGTTCTCGGTCTCGATCTTGCTGGTGTAGGCGCCGAAGTCCACCACGGTGGTGGTGAACCCCTTCGACGACGACTTCTTCTCCGGCGCGTCCGCGCTGGCCGTGGTCACCGCCGCGCCGGACAGGGCGAGCGCGGCGAGCGCGGTGGTGGCGATCATCGTCCGGCGCGTGGTCCTGAGGCGTTTCACCTGGGCTGTCTCCTTGATCTGGGTGTCCCCCGTCGCGCATGACCGGTCCCGGGCGCTTTTGGCGCCGGAGTCGTCAAAGGACAGGTTCGCGTGCTCTGTCGGCTCTGCAACTGTTGTCATGAAGTGATACGCGGTGGTGTCCCGTGGTGTTGAAGGAGAAGTGGATCAATTCGGGTCCGCCACCTCTACGCGTCCCGGTACGGCTCGTCGCCGGCGCAGTCCTCGAAGTCCATGTGGTGCCAGGCGTCTTCGCCGGTGAAGTCGGTGCGGCTCAGCCCAGTCACTCGACGGTTCAGACAGTCGGCCGACTTCGCAGCGGCACGACGACCTCTCGGCCGGTGGCCTTCCCACCGAGCCGGAAGAACTTCACCTGGCCCTCATTGTGCGTGTGCTCGAGCCAACCATCCGCTTCCAGCTCGCGACGAGCGCGCGAGAAGTGCGGGGCAGGTACGTCTATCCGTTCGGCGAGCTCAGCCGCGAGTTCGGCGAAGTCCCTGATGCAGGCGGCCAGTTGAGTCATCTCATGGCAGGCGGCGGTGAGCCGGGCCAGAAGATCGCGATACTCGGCCTTGAGGTTGTCGGGCCGGGTGAGCAGCATCCGAGCGAGGCGGCGCGGGGAGATGTGGCTGCGGTCGGGATCCGCACGGCCCTGGTTGATGTACTTGTGCAGGAGGTTCAGGCAGCCGGTGAACCCGAGGGCCTTGATCTCTTCGAAGAGGTGCCGGACGGGGACGCCGGGTTCCTCGGCCCGGCGTTTGCGCAGGTGCTCGCGGTAAGGCTCGACGAGGCTGGCGCGGTACTTGGGGACGCGGAGCATGTGCTCGGGCCGGTCGGCTCGCGCGTAGCGTTTGACGGTGTTCAGGGCCAGTTCCAGGCGGCGGGCGCATTCGAGCAGGCCCACGCCCTGATCGGGCAGGCCGTGGGCCTGGTGCCAGCGTTCCAGGGTCGTCTGCGCGCGGGGTCCCTCGTAGATGGGCGCGTCCAGCACGGCGGCCCAGCAGGTGCTGTGCGCCTTGACCTCGCTCAAGACGGCTTCGCACAAGTTGTGCCACAGATGCCACCGATCACCGGCCTGCGTCGCACGGGGCAGGGCACGGCGGATGGCCTCGGCGTAGGTCGCGGAGCCGTCGCGGCACACGACGTCGATGCCCGGATGCTCACGTAGCCACGCCTCCAGGGTGACTGCCGTGCGGTCGGGCAGCACGTCGATCCGCTCATGCGTCTCGCATCGATGATCACGGTGGCGTAGCGGTGCCGCCGGCGCAGAGCGAAGTCGTCGACGCCGATCACACGGGGCGTCCGCCCTACGGGCAGCGGGATGCGCAACAGGGCACGCAGAGCCGTGTGACGCGAGACGCCCCGCCGCGGGCATCGCCGGCAAACGTGCCCCCGCCCGGCCCGCCAACTCCTTGACCACGGCCTTGACTTGCCTGGTCAGGCGGGTGGTGCGTCGCTGGTATCGGTCCAGGACTCCGGGCACCTGCTCGCGGAACGTATGTCGGCAGCCGCGAGTGGGGCACACCAGACGCCGCACCCGCACACGGACCACCACCCGTCGGCTGTCGACCGGTACGTCAGCCACAGTCCGCCAGTGGTAGCCGGGCACGCGCCCCGACGACGCCCCGCACACCGGGCAGACCGCCGTGTCCTGCGGCGTTCGTGCCCGCACCACGATCCGCTCGCCCTCGTCGGCGACATCCGCGACGACCAGCGGGGACAGGCCCGAAAACACCATCTGGACAAGCTCGTTGACATCTTTCACGTGACTATCAACGAACCTCACGACTCTCCGTCACCACCGAATGTGAGACAGAGCCGAACGTTTTACAGTCCCCCTCATGGACCACGGCGGCCAGACACGCGACGGCGAACTCCGACTCGAGCGCCTCCTCGAATCCATCCCCTGGGCCCACCGCTCCTGAACACCCGCCGACCATGCCCACCAGGTACCGCGGTGCCGGCGGCCCCGTGCCTCCGGCACCCGCGCACCGCGCCGCCGCGCGGAGCCGTCGTCCGGGTCGAGACGTGCGACTAGGCCAACGGTTCCCAGGCGAAGGCGTCCCCGGCACGCCGCACCCGGCCGAAGGGGACGTCGGCGAAGTGGATGCCGAATCCGACGATGCCCTCGTCGGCGAGCCGGCCGAGCACCTCGCGCCGGAGTCCGGCCGACACGTCGGGCGCCGGTTCGCCCACGATCGCCCAGTCCGGGTGCGCGACCTGCGCCGGGGAGTGCAGGACGTCGGCGAACGCGAGCAGGCGGTCGTCGCCGGAGGTCACCTCGTATCCCATTTGCCCGGCCGTGTGACCGGGCAGCGCTACGGCGCGCACTCCAGGGAACACCTCGTCCCCGTCCGAGACGGCACGCACCCGCGGAGCGAGTGCGTCCGCGACCTGCTCCGTCACTCCGAACGTCGTGTGGCGGTCCTCCCACTCCCGGTGCGAGACGAGGTACGCCGCGTGCCCGAAGGCGGGGTGGGAGCCGCCCGGCTCCGGGTGCGCGGCCCAGCCCAGGTGCTCGACGTGGAGGTGGGTGATCGCAACCGCCTCGATCTCGTGCGGACTGCGTCCGAGCGTGGCGAGGCTCTCCAGGAGCGAACCGCCGTACATCGACGCCATGCCGTGTTCCATCATGGAAACCGGCTCGGTGAACGGCCCGTAGCCGGCGTCGACCAGCATGGCTCGCTCACCATGTTCGATCAGCAGACCGCCGGCGCTGATCGTCAACCAGCCGGACGGGTCCAAGTACTGGCCGTTCCGTGCCCATGTCTCGTCCGACGTCGCCGGGAAGAGGCTGCGCGGAACCATCTTGACCGCTCCGTCCGGCACGTAACTCACGCTCAGCTCGCCCACCCGCAGCGAACGGATGCGTGCCGGCCGACGCAGCCGATCCTCGGTGTCCAGGTTCCTCACCACTGCTCCTCTTCTCAATCGGCTACCCTCCATAAGACTACTAGTCCCGCTGCTAGGGGTGTTATGCCCTCTGTGTGAACTCGCCCGCATCGAGCTGCCTGTCAAATGTCGTGCACTGCCTGACTTTTGCTGAATCTCCCACGTCTCGGATCGGCGTGTGGCATGGAGAGTGGCCGCTGTCTATGAGACTAATAGTTGAACGAGGTGGTGACTTTCCGTGCACGGATGGGGTACCTGCCACCTATGCTTCGGTCATGAAGGACAACAGCGACACGCCCCGGACGGGGGCCGACGGCGACGCAGCCACGGAGGACGAGGCGCCGCACGAGCCGCACCAGGCCGACGGGGAGCTGACCGCCACCGCGTACGCGGTCCTTGGAATCCTGTTCGTCAACGGTGAGATGCTCTCGGCGGGCGAGATCAAGCAACGGACGGCCTTCGCCCTGCGGTTCTTCTACTCGGCGCCGGCCGTCAGCCACATCCGCCGCGAACTGCGGCGGCTCCTTGCTCTGGGCCTGGTCCAGGACAGTGAGGTGTCACTGGGCGGATCGCGCCATGCTCAGGTGTTCCACATCACCCCGGCGGGCGAGAGCGCGCTCGGGCAATGGGTCGTCGAAGGGGACGACGACACCGTGACGGTCAAGGACCCCGTACTGCTCCGTGTCTTCCTCGGCCGCGGGGCGCCGCTGCCGAAGCTCCTCGCCCTCGTCGACGCCCGCCTGCGACGGGTGGACGAGGACATCCGCGATGTGGTCTGGGGGCACCGCCGCGCCGCGGAGATGGGGCTAATCCCGCACGAGGGCCGCAGGCACACCATGGCGGTGTCGCAGTACACCTTGCGAGCCCTGTACTTTGAGCAGGGCAACCTCCGCCAACTCCGCGACACCCTCGCGGGCTTCGACGACGAGGCCTTCCAGCGGGACGCCAGGTGGCCGCGTGAGGAACTTCCCTTCCGTCCCTCGGACTTCATCCGTGACCCGGGGCGGCAATAGGACTGGCCCGCATCCTCTGCGGAGGAGCCGTCCGCCGTATGTGAAAGGAACTTCAACCGTGCCCACTGTGTTCTCCCGCATCATCGCCGGTGAGCTGCCCGGACGCTTTGTCTGGCAGGATCCCGAGGTCACCGCGTTCCTCACCGTCGCCCCCTTGCGGCCCGGCCACACCCTCGTCGTCCCCCGGCGCGAGATCGACCGGTGGACGGATGCCGACGGCCCGCTTCTGGCGCGGTGCATGGAGGTCGCCCAGGCCGTCGGGCAAGGAGTGCAGCGGGCCTGGGACGCCCCGCGGGCCGGCCTCGTCGTCGCGGGCTTCGAGGTGCCGCACCTGCACATCCATGTCGCTCCGGTCTGGGACATGTCCGACTTCGATTTCACCAAGGCCAAGCCGGAGGAGGACCAGTCCGCACTGGACGACGCCGCGGAGAAGCTGCGTGCCGTCCTGCTCGAACTCGGTTATGAACAGGCCCGGGACACCGACCGCGGCTGATACTCCAAGGAGACGCTGAACATGAGCAGCCACCCCGGACGTGCCGACGCCGCGGCGACCCCGACCCCGACCCCGGCCCCAACCTCGACCACGGCCGCGACCACACACCGGCTCGCCCTCGCCGACCACCTGGACGACGGTGCCACGTGCGACTACATCGTGTGCGGCGCCGGTTCGTCGGGTTCCGTTCTCGCGGGCAGGCTCGCGGCCGATCCGGCCGTCACGGTACTGCTCGTCGAGAGCGGCGGCAGTGACGACGACGAGCGTGTCCGCAATCCCGACCTGTGGCCGGCCAACCTCGGCACCGAGCGCACCTGGGACCATGTCACGGAGCCGAACCACCATCTGAACGGACGCCGGCTCGCCTATGCCACCGGCCGCGGACTGGGCGGGGGAGGCGCCGTCAACGCGGGTGTGTGGGCCCGCGGCCACCGCACCGACTGGGACTCCTACGCCGAGGCCACGGGCGATCCCACGTGGGGCTACGCGCACGTACTGGAGCACTACCGCGGCATCGAGGACTGGCAGGGCGCGCCCGACCCCGAGCGCCGGGGCACCGGCGGGCCGATGCGGATACGGCCGTCGCAGGACGTGCATCCGCTCTTCACCGCCTTCCTCGACGGCGCAGAGGCCACCGGCATCCCCCGGTTCGGCAGTGCCAACGGCGCCTTGATGGAGGCGAACTCCGGTGGCGCCGTGCGGGACGAGAACATCCACGACGGCGTGCGCCAGACCCCCTTCCGCCGCTACGTCGCAGACCGTGTGGGGCAGCCGAACCTGACGGTACTGCCGCACACGACGGTCTCCCGCGTCCTGGTCTCCGCAGGCCGGGCCCACGGCGTCGAGATCGTGCGCGACGGCAGGCCGCTGCGCGTCAACGCGTCGCAGGAGGTGGTGCTGTCCCTGGGCGCGCTGAGCACCCCGGCCGTGCTGATGCGGTCCGGGATCGGGGACGAACGCGAACTGCGGGACCTGGGCATCGCGGTGGTCCAGCACCTGCCCGGTGTCGGCCGCAACCTCGACGACCACATACGCCTGCCCTGCATGTGGGAGGCGACGGACGTACCACTGCCGGTGCCCACGCGAAGCCAGGCCGTCTGCTTCTGGGAGGACGAAACACGGCCGGGCGCACCGGAGTTCGTCATGTACCTCTCGCCTGCGCCGTCCGTCTCCGCCGAGAGCGCGGCCCAGTACCCGCCGCCGGAGCGGTGTTTCACCCTGATGCCTGCCATGCGCCCTCGCGCCGGCAGCCGCGGCCGGGTCCGCCTGGCGAGCACGGACCCGATGGCCGGACCGCGCATCGAGACGAACTTCCTCGCCGACCCCGACGACGTGCGCTCGGCCCTGTCCGCCGTGGCCATGGCCCGGGAGATCGGCAATTCCGCGGCGCTGCGCCCGTTCGTCGAGCGGGAGGTCTCCCCGGCGTCGTCGGTGACGGACACGGTGGAGGAGTTCGTGCGCGACGCCGTGGAAACCTTCTGGCACCAGTGCGGTACGTCCCGGATGGGACGGGACGAGGGAGCCGTCGTGGACGGGAGGCTCAAGGTGTACGGCATCGAGGGCCTGCGCGTCGCCGATGCCTCGGTGCTGCCCCATGTGACGGTCGCCAACACCGTGGCCCCTTCCATGGTGGTCGGTGAGCGGGCGGCCGAGATCCTCGCGGCCGAGCGGGGCTGATGAGGGGCCGGTCCGCAGGACGGGCCGATCGGGCGGCGTCGTCGCGGGCAGCGGCGCCGGCCCCGTCCTGCCCGCCGTACTGGAGGGTTGTCCGTGAGATCCACCCGTGACGACCATCGGGGGACCGACTGGGCCACCCTCCCGCCGTGGAGTCCTCAACGGCCGTGCGAATCTGGGCAGATGGACCGTGAGTACCCCGCCAGTGCGTCGCTGGCGGAGTTCCTCCGCTCCGCCCGGTCGCGCCTCACCCCGCAGAAGGCGGGGCTCGACGACGTCGGCCCGGGCCGACGCCGTGTGTCCGGACTACGCCGGGAGGAACTCGCCGGGCTGGCAGGTGTGAGCGTGGACTACTGCACCCGCCTCGAACAGGGCCGCAGCCGCAGCGCCTCAGCAGAGGTCCTCGACGCGCTCGCCACCGCCCTGCAGCTGGACGACGCCGAGCGCGGCCACCTGCATACCCTCGCCGGGCCACAGCCGGTCCGGCCCCGCCGTCCCCGCCCCCAGCGAGTGCACCGTGCCACCCGGGACCTGCTGGACACCCTCCAGCAGGCCGGCCGCCCGGGCTTCGTCCTGGGACGACGCCTTGACGTGCTGGCCCACAACGAGCTCGCAGGACGCCTGATCACGGACTTTCAGGCGCTCCCCACGGCCGAACGGAACCAGGCCCGCTTCGTCTTCCTCGACCCGCACGCGCGCGAACTGTACCGGGACTGGTCTCGCGTCGCCGCCGACACCGCCGCCATGCTCCGCCTCGACGCGGGCCGCCACCCGGACGATCCCGCCCTGAGCAGCCTGGTCGGTGAGTTGTCCATACGCAGCAGGGACTTCAGCCGGTTCTGGGCGGACGCCGAGGTCCACCGGCGTGCGACCGGCACCAGGGCCTACCACCACCCCCTCATGGGCGAGGTCACCGTCACCTGCCAGGCCCTCAATCCCGTGGACGACCCGGACCAGACCCTCTTCGTCTACGGCACCGAGCACGGGAGCCCGTCCGAGACCTCCCTGCGCCTGCTGGCCCAATGGACCGACACCGGCGGCGTCGCGACGCAAGCCCCCGGAGCCCACGACTGACACGTGAGGTGCGGCTCCAAGCCATACCCGGCGTTCGCATTCGCCACACCGTCAAGGAAGAGGAAACTTCATGTCCCTGTACGTGCTCGTTCACGGTGCTTGGCACGGCGGTGCCTGCTGGGACCGGACAGTCCCGCTGCTGGAGTCCGCCGGGCACCAGGTGCACGCCCCGTCCTTGACCGGTCTCGGGGACCGTGCGCACCTGCTCGGCCCCGAAGTGGGGCTCGACACACATGTCGAAGACGTCGTCGGGCTCATCCTCGCCGAAGACCTCACCGAGGTGATCCTGGTGGGGCACAGCTACGCGGGGATGATCGTGTCGGCGGTAACCGATCGTGTCCCCGAGCGAATCTCCCATGCGGTCTACGTCGAAGCGTTGGTGCCTGCGGACGGCGAGAGCGCGGCCGACGTGCTCCCGGTCTACCAGGTCGAGTTCATGATCCAGCTCGCGGAGAGGTCCGGCGACGGCTGGCGTATCCCCCCGCTGCCCGAACTACCGCCTCCTGCGGGCTTGTTCGGGGTCACCGACCCGGACGACGTGGCATGGTTGCGCGGCACTCTGTCCGACCAGCCGATGCGAACCCTTCAGCAGCCGGTCCGCCTGGTGAACCCGGCGGCCGACAGGGTTCCTCGCACACACATCCACTGTGCCGGAGGGGAGCGGCGTGCCGTTCCCCCGCTCCAGCCCAACGGAGAACCCGCGGTGGTGTGGGAGCTGGACACGGGCCACGACTGCATGATCACCGACCCGGAGGGCCTTACCGCACTGATACTCAGGATTCCGTGACGGACGGGCGGTGACTGGGCGGACGCGCACCCGACGGGACCACTGGTCACCGTGACCGGATGGGAATCTCGGGGGTGCTCTTGATCGTCTTCATGGTGAACTGCGAGTGGGTGCGTGCCACCCCGGGCAGGTCGGTGAGGTGCGCCATGTAGAAGCGCTCGTAGGCATCGAGGTCGGGCACGGCGATCCACAGCAGGTAGTCGGGCTGGCCGAACATCCGCAGGCAGTTCGCAACTTCGTCGAGTTCGCCGACCGCGGCCTCGAACGCCTCGATGGTGGCTCTGTCCTGCACGGCCATCTCGACGTGCAGCAGCACCTGGAACCCGCGGCCGACGGCGGCCGGCTCGACCGTCGCGCGGTAGCCGGTGATCACACCACTGTTCTCCAGTTGCCTCACCCGGCGCAGACACGGTGAGGGAGACAGGCCTACGAGATCGGCCAGCTCGGTGTTGGCGAGACGCCCGTTCTCCATCAAGTGCGCGAGAATTGCGCGATCGGTCTTGTCCATGGCACAGAATACCAACGGGGGAATGGCGATTTTCCCGCTCGCGTCATTGATTCGGGAGTACGTCACGGAAAACGCAAAACCCCACGACGTGGCATGGCAACCGGCCGGACCTGGACCCGCCAGTGACCCCGGCTGCGAGGCGGTCTTCGCCCGACAGCAGGAGCGCAGGGTGATGGCCGCCTCGCGTGAACGCCCGCCCGCTGCTGGTCAGACCCGGTTCTCGGCCTGGAACATCCAGCTCTGGTGCTCCAGATCCGCCGTGAGTCCGATGAGGAGGTCCTCGGTGACGACATCCACCGGGCCGACCTCGATGATGCGCTTACGCAGCCTCTCGGTCACCGCGGAGAGTGCGTGCACCAAGGACGCGACGGCATCACTGTCCTTGGTCCAGCCTGACGGAAAGGAGGGCACGCCGCTGGTTGCCGCTATGGTCGCGGCCCGTCCGTTCGGGCTGACGCCCAAGGCGGCCGCGCGTTCGGCCACCGTGTCCGCGTGGTTCCGAGCGATGGTGGCGGCCTCGTCGAGCTGGACGTGAACCGAGCGGAAGCGCGGGCCGCACAGGTTCCAGTGGGCCTGCTGGGCCACCAGGGACAGGTCGAGAAGGTCGGCCAGAGTCGCCTGCAGCGCCGCACCCGCGGTCTCGCGGTCGCGCTCCGGCAGAGAGTTGTTGATGACTGGCATGGGAGAGCCGTCCTTTCGTGGGTGGTGCCGGTGTCCTGTTCGTGGACATCGGCGAATGCCGTTCACAGAAACGTGCCGAGGCTCGTCTCGGTGGGGCGTCGTGAGCCCGAGGCCAGGAACGGCGGGAGCCCCCCCGTGGGTTCAGCTCGTCCGGTACGTGATTGCGGATCAGACATGCGAGAGACGCGGCGGCCCGGGGCTCCGGCCAAGAGGTCAGCGGATGCGCGAAAGTTGCTCGATCTGTCCTATCCATGGCACAGAGTGCCAATGCAACAGGCTTGACAGGGCACATTTACCATCCTGTGCGGCGGCTTCACGGCTACCTTGGCCAGAGACGGCCAGGACACCACGAAGCCCACGGAGACGCTGATGCCCGAAAAGCCGCTGCTCGGACTGACCCGGGACGAGCGCGAGGCCGCCGGCCGGCTGCTGAACGCCTTCTTCCACGACTACGAGGAGTCCGTCGCCCGGCGCCCGCTCGTTCCCGAGGTGGACCGGGAGGTTCTCTCCGGCCTGCTGGAAACGCCGTTCCCCGACCAGGGCATCGGCGTCGAAGGGGTCTTCCACGAGATCAAGGAGAAGATCCTCCCCAACTCGACCACCGTGGCCCACCCGAGGTTCCTCGCCTACGTGCAGGGCCCGCCCAACGGAATCGCCCCCTACGCCGAGGCAATCGCCGCGACCATCAACCAGAACTGCAACTTCTGGCAGCTCTCGCCGGCCGCGAGCGTGGTGGAGCGCTCCGTCATCAGGTGGCTGGGCGGGCTCTTCGGGTACGGCGACGAGGCGGGCGGGATCCTCACCGGCGGCGGCTCGATCGCCACCCTCAACGCCCTCACCACCGCCCTGCACGTCCGGCGTCCGCACTTTCGCGAGCAGGGCCTGCAGACGACCGGACCCCGGCTGGTCGTGTACACCTCCGTGGAAGCGCACTGCTCCGTCGACAAGGCGGCGGCGATCCTGGGCATCGGCCTGGACAACGTCCGGCACATCCCCACCGACGACCAGTACCGCATGCGTGTCGACCTGCTGGAGGAGACCGTCCGCGCCGACCGGGCGGCCGGGCTGGAGCCGTTCTGCGTCGTCGCCACCCCGGGAACGGTCACCAGCGGCTCCATCGACCCGATCGACGCCGTCGCGGACGTGTGCGCACGCGAGGACCTGTGGCTGCACCTCGACGGGGCCTACGGTGCGCTGTTCGTCCTGTCCGAACGCAAGCGCGCGGCATTCGAGGCGTGCCACCGCGCGGACTCCATCGCCCTCGACCCGCACAAGCTGCTGTTCGCCCCCCTGGAGGCGGGCTGCCTGCTGGTCCGCGACCGCGCCCAACTGGCGCGGGCCTACGCGTTCTCCGCCTCGTACATCGCCGCGGACGAAGACCCCCTGATGGTCGACTACATGGACTACGGCCCCCAGCTGTCCCGCAGCTTCAAGGCACTCAAGATATGGAGCGCCCTGCAGACCTTCGGTGTGGACACCTTCCGGGCCGTGACCGACCACGTGCTCGACCTCGCCCAATACCTCGCCGACCTCGTCGAAGCCGCTCCGGACCTGGAACTCATGGCGTCCCCGTCACTGACCGCCGTCTGCCTGCGGATCAAGGGGGCCACCGAGGCCGACCACACGGCCGTACTCGCCGAGCTGATCGAGGACGGCACCGCCCTCCTCGGCCCCGCGAGGCTCGCCGGCCGCCACGGCATCCGGGCCTGCGTCACCAACTACCGCACCACCCGCGACGACATCGAACTGATCGTCACCCGCCTGTCCGACATCGCCCGCGCCGGTCACGGAAAGGACATCGGCACCCCGGAGATGGCCCGGTGAACGACACACGCCGGTCCACGTAAGCCACCCGGCAACCACACTGTCCGCCCCTGCCCCGGCCCACGGGCTGCGGAGGCATGGAGGAGGGTGCACCCCGCATGACCTCTGTGGCATGTCGACACGGAATGGCCTCCGACCGGGGCTACGCGATACGAGGATCAGGCCGACGCGGAGCGGCGTGCCGTCCGTGCCAGAGCACGCCGCGCGCGGGCGCCTGCTGGAGCCTGCTGCCGAGCCGGCCCGTGCCGAGCTCGCCTCCGCGCTCGGCAGCGCGCCGAGCGCGGAGGCCGAGGAGAAGGCCCGAGTTCTGTTGGAGCGCCTGGGCGGCACCCGCCCCGGGCCGCCCCGTACGCCTTGGGTGTCCCGCCCTCGCCGAGGACTCCGTACTCCAGGGTGAACCAGTACACGTCGCTGATCATCTGGAGGACGTCCTTGCTCTCGACGCGCATCGCCGCATCGCCGATCAGCCAGTAGACGTCGGCGAAGGCCGGCGAGGCCAGGGGGATCCCGTGGCCGAAGACGTCATGGATGATGGCCGGTTCGGGGGTGAACATCGGTACGGCCGGGTGGCGGACGAACTGCACGGCGTGGAAGTAGCCGTCGGCCATCGACCCCAGGAACCTCTTGTTGGCGACCACACCGCCCGCGAGGGTGAAGTCGAAGCCCGTCAACCTCCGCAAGTGCAGCCCGACCTCGGCATGCTGCGGGATGTGGTCCGCCGGAACGGGTGCCTGTTCACGGGCGTCGAGGGCGGCACAGCAGGCATGCTCACGTTGGGCGTCCCAGAGCCGCCGGTGGACGGTCCGTCAGGTCCGCTGCTCGGCCTCGGTGTAGTTCACTCGTGGTGAGGGGTCACCGACCCGGTGTCCGCGGGCCAGCGAGGCGATGGCCCGACGCCGCAGCAGGTAGCCGGGGTCACTGAGGCCAGGGTGCTTGGCGGCCGCGTCGAGGCGGCCGTCGGTCGCGATCGGCGTACGCACGTGAATCTCTCTCACGAACCCGATTGTTTCGGTCGGCGCGCGGCCGGAGCGCCCGGACACACCTGCCCTGGCGGTGCATCGTCCACGGCCCGCTCGGATCGCCCAACCGTCCCGTTCACCCGCCCCGGTCGAAGCATCCTGCCGCGGCCCGCTCACCGCCCGGCCCGCCGCGCCCACCACCTCCCGGCGTCGGCGGCCTACGCGGCCATCGACCTTAACACCTGACCACCCACCACAGCCCGAGCAGGGGGGATGACCCGTGGGCCGAGCCGCAGCGTCGGCCGTGTCGTGCGTTAGCGCCGATCACGCCCTCGCCCGGCCTGTGGTGCGCTTCAGGAGAACTCGTACCCGGCGAAGTCGGCGACGTGGACATACCCAATGCGCTGGTAGAGGGAGTTGCTGGTGGGGTTGTCCGGGTCCGTGAACAGGACGACGTCCGTCGCGCCCGCGGCCAGCGCGGCTCTGCTCGCCTCGACCGTCACGGCGCCCGCGTAGCCGCGGCCCCGGAGGCGGGCCGGGGTGTAGACGGGGTCGATCCGGACCATGCCGCCGACGACCGAGGTCGCGGCTGCCATCGAGACGGGTATGCCGTCCGGGGTCTCCCAGAAGGTGAAGTGCCGGTCGCCGAAGCGTGAGTCGTCCCAGGAGCCGGCGTCGATCAGGTCGATGGAGGACTGCTCCCCGACGTCAACGCAGAACTCACGGCACCAGCGCACGACGCGTTCGCGGTCTGTCCCGTCCACGAGACGCCCCCGGCCCTCCGGGTGCGGCTGCGGCGGGGTGAGTGTGCCGAGACGGTAGAGACGCGTCCGCCAGAAGAGTGCCGGCGCCGCGCCCGTGTGCCGCTGCCAGGAGTCGGCGAATGCGGTGGCGGTGTCGTGGTCCGCGATGACGTTGGCGGGCGAGTGGCCGAGGGCCGTCAGATGGGCGGCGAGGGCGTCGGTCTGCTCGACGGAAAGGGGAGTGAGGCCCAGCCGGCCGCGCGAAGTGAGATAGAAGACCGCGCGGACCTCGCCTCCGGCCTCCAGTCGCCCGAAGACGGCGGTGACCGGGCCGTATGCGTCCGGCCTGCGTATCCGCAGCTTTTCGATGTCCGTCAGCGGCGTGTTGTGCAGGGCGGGGCGCGAGCGCAGGAAGCCCCCGGCTCGGGCGAGGAAGTCGTCAACGTCTTGGGTGAGGTGCCAGTCATCCGGGAGCATGCTTCATGATCCCGGATCTCGGCGTCGATTCCACGACCTGCCGCGCTCATCAGCACGCGGCTGGTGCCTCCACCTGTGCCCCCAGGATCCCGGGTCGGCGCAGAAGCCCGGTACGTCATCGTTCCGATGAGGCCCTGGGACGCTCGCGAGGCGGGGACTCACAAGCAAGATCCACCTTGCTGAGGAAGGCAGGTGCAGCCCGCTCGGCTTTGTCATCACGCCCGGCCGGTGAGGGGACGCCCTGACGTCCCAGGATGAGCTGTCGAACTGGGTCTACCAGGGTGGGCGGGTGTCGCGGCGTGCTTCTGGCGTCTGCTCGGGCAGAGCCGTGTTCTGGTCGGTGCGCAGCAGCATGCCCGGGTCGGGTTCGAAGTCCTCATTCGACGGTGCCGGCTGGTGGAAACGCTCGGTGCGCGCAATGGTGACTTCCACCAGTCGGCCCTCCTGGAACATCCACAGCCCGAAGCAGTCGTCGTCCTGGTCGCGAAGTAGAACCTGGACTGTATGCGGATGCGGCCACGGCAGCGATTCCAGGTGCCTGAGCAGGCCCTTGCGGGCGCGCATCCTCTCCAACTCCAGGGCCCACCCGAACTCATAGCCCCAGTGCCCCGCTATCGGGACGAAGCGACCTCGCCACGTACGGTCAGGGTCGTCCCGGGTCAGTGGCTCCATCACCTCGTCCGACCAGCGAGCGAGCACGATGACCTCGGCGTCTCTACTCATGCCGGAGTATCGCCGCATCCGCCTGAGCCACTGCAACCCAATTCCTCAACCGGCGTAGCAGGGCCTGTCAGATCGTGGTCGGCGGCGCGTTTTTCAGGAGGATCTCTGCTGCCGTCCGCGCGTACCGGCCGTAGTTCGACTCGCCCAGCACCATGGCGCGGCTGGCGGCGCCGTCCGCGAGGGTCACGAGTTGCTCGGCGCGGACGGCGGGCTCGCGGCAGCCCGGTTCCGCTACCAGGTCGGTCACCAGCCGCACCATCAGCAGTTTCTGTTCGTGGGCGTAGGAGTGGACCGCGTTCCGGGGGTCGGGGAACTCGGCGGCGGCGTCGATGAACGGGCATCCGCGCACGGGATCCGTGCCGGTCGGGGGCGGGTTTCACCGCCGACCTTGCGGGAGCGCCGCGATCTGCTCCATGCCGGTCGCGTTGATCCCCTGGGCCGCGAACAGTTCGGCCGCGGCGGCCAGGATGTGCTCCCGCCCTCCGCGCCCCGGCCCAGGCGACGACCAGCCCCTCCGGTCACGGACCTATCGCCGAGATCGCCTGGGTGGTGGGGACCCCGTGGCAGAAAAGAGGCATCGCCGGCGAAGCGGCCCGAGGACTCGGCGACTGGCTCAGCCCCTGGCCCCGCCGCAGCCGGGACCCGCGAGCCCCTGAGCTCCCGAGCCCCTGAGCCCCTGAGCCCCGTCTCCTGCGCGTCCGCCGCTCCGGCCTCCACCCGACTGCTACCACCCTGCTACCATAGCTGCATGGGTTCCGCGAAGAAGCAGACGCAGGTCCGGTTGGACGAGAACGCCCTGGAGGCCGGGAAGGCAGCCGCGCGCGCCCGCGGGCTGGACTTCAACAAGTACGTCGAGCGGCTCATCGTCGAGGACACCACCGGCGCCCGGGCCGCCGGCATGGCAGCGGCCCAGCGGCTCATCGACGAGCACGGCTCGTTCCTCGACGACCTGGAGCAGCAGCTCGACGCCCCGTACGCCGCCTCTCAGCCGGGCGTCGCCGCGTGATCCTGCACGTCGACGAATCCTGGATCCTCGAAGTAGCAGAACGGGCCGGCCACCGCGACCCGGCCGCCGACGACTACGGCGTGCCCATCGCCGCCGTTGCCCGCCACCGCGGCGAACTGCTCGACACCCCCGTCTACGACGGCGCCAACGCCCGCGCCGCCGCCCTCGTCCACACCCTGGGCCGCTGCCGCTGGCTGGAACGCTCCAACCTCACCGTCGCCTGCGCCGCCGCCGTCATGTACCTCGAAGCGAGCAACATCCCGGTCAGCCCCACCCGCGAGCAGCTCACCGCGCTCGCCCACGAACTCAACAACCCGCGCTGCACCGCCACACGCATCGCCTCCTTCCTGCGCACCTGGAAGCCCTGACCCCCACGCCGCCGACGGCACGGAACAGGCGGGGTGCGGCGGTGTTGGAGGACAGCACCGCGAAAGTCGGGTGGTCGGACGGGTGGTCGTCGGCGCGGCGTTGGGACGGACTGACAGCGATGACGACGCGGCGTAACCTGTGCGCAGCAGGGAGCACGGACACCGATGCCGCACGGCTGGAGCACCTCTGGCGGCAGCTGACGGAGACCGCCAACCACACGGCGTACGCCGCGCTGGAGATCAGGGAACGGCTGCGCCACCTGCGCGACCACCTGGAGCGCGCGGCCTCGCTGTCCCTGGCGGCGTGGCAGGGCCTCGGCTCCGCCGAGCATGCCGCGGCCACCCTGAGCCACTTCGCCGAGCTGTGCCACCACGCCGGCCACCTCCTGGGCGCGGTCCGGCTGTACGCGAAGGCCGTCACCGCTTACGAGGAACTGGAGCGGCCGAAAGACCTGGCACGCACCCTGGTCAACCTGTCCGCGGCCTACACGGCGCTCGGCGAACACGTCCCGGCCGTAGAGGCGTTGAAGCGCGCTCCTGGTCTCTTCGTCGGCGAGGGGGACCGGTCGGCCGAGTCCCAGGCCCGCGCCCTGCTCGCCCACGGGCTGCTGACCCTCGGCCGGGAGCCGGAGGCGATCGACGCCGCCACCCGGGCGGAGGAAGCGGCGGCGGCCGCGGACGACGACGCCGGTCGAGCGTCCGCCGCGCTGGCCCTCGCACTGGCCCTCGGCCGCTCCGGGCGGCGCGGCCACGCGGAACGCGCGGCACAGCGGGCCCTGCAGGCCGCCAGGCGTACCAGGAGACCGGACCTGTACCACTCCATACGCAACAGACTCCGCAGCGAGGATCTGGTGTAGCGCCCGCAGGGTCACCGACACGCGCAGGTGCGGGCTGCCGACCGCCGGATGCCCGGGGCCGATCCGAGGACGGACAGAGCGTCGACCACCGGGTGGCGACCGCGCCCAGGGCGCCGAGGCCCCCGAGGAGGCCGCCGGTGTCGATCACCGTGAAGCCGGTGCGCAGCGGCTGCGGAGTGCTGTCGTAGCTGTCGTAGACCGGCTACCCGGGCGGGTTCGGCCCCTCGGACAGCGGCCGGACAACCACTCTGGGCCTGGGAGGCCGGCGTGCGGATTCCCCAATGGAGTCGTTTACGGGGTGGAGGGGTCACATCGGGCTTCGTGCACTTCTGGAGCGGTGCGGCCGGCACCGACCTCATCGGCCGCTCGAAGACCGCCTTCGGCTGGACGGACGCGTACGAGGCACAGTTGCGCCAGGCCCGGGCGGACTACCCCGGCCTGCCCTACCGCGCCGCCTGACCCGGCCTGACCGGAGGGGGAGCCGGAGCCACCGGCGCCCCCTCCGGCACACCCCACCCGGCACGGTAGTGCCTGCCCTACCGTGCCGAGTGGGGTGTGCGGGATCGAAGCGTGGTGGGCTTCCGGGGGAGGCTGACGCATGTCAGCAGGAGCGTCCAGCAGGGAGTTTCCCCGTGTCTCAGCATCGTGCCTCCAGGCCCCGATTCCGTCGCCGGTCGGCCATCGCGGTTTCCGCGCTCGCGGTCCTCGGCGGGGTCGTGGCGGTGGGCCTGCCCTCGGCGAGCGCCGACCAGCCCGCCGCAAGGCCGAACGCGAAGGTTCAGCGGAGTCTGGACGACCTGGTACGCGACAACGGCTTCCCCGCCGCTCTCGCCTCGGTGCGCGACGAGAAGGGGCACACCCGCAACTACACCGCCGGCGTGGGTGACCGGGCGAAGAAGAGGTCCAAGGTCCCGGTCGACGGACAGATCCGGATCGCCAGTACCACCAAGCTGTACACGTCCACCGTGGTCCTTCAGCTGGTGGGCGAGGGCAGGATCGGCCTGGACACGACGGTGGAGACCTACCTGCCGGGCCTGGTGCGCGGTGACGGCATCGACGGCCGGAACATCACCGTGCGCCAGCTCCTCCAGCACACCAGTGGGCTGCCCAACTACACGGAGACCATGCCGAAGCTGTCCGAGTGGCAGCACACCTTCGTCGACGACTACGACCTGCTCGACATGGCCTTCAAGGCGAAGGCGTCGTTCCCTCCGGGCAAGGGCTGGGAGTACAGCAACACCAACTACACCCTCGCGGGCCTCATCGTGCAGAAGGTCACCGGCCGCCCCATCGGCGAGGAGATCACCGACCGGATCATCGAGCCCCTCCGTCTGCGCCACACCTACTGGCCCGGCGAGGGCGAGCAGACCATCCGGGAACGCCACCCGCACGGCTACGGGTTCGACACGCCCGGCGGCCCGCTCTTCGACGCCACCGAGCTGGACCCCTCCTGGGGCGGAGCGGCCGGGCAGCTCATCGCCCGGCCCAGCGACGTCAACCGCTTCCTGACCGCGCTGATGGACGGCAAGCTCCTCAAGCCCGCCCAGCTCGAGGAGATGCGAACCACGGTCGAGACCAAGGGCCTGCACGACGGCTGGCGTTACGGCCTCGGCATCGTCGAGATGTCACTGAGCTGCGGCGGTGTCGCCTGGGGCCACGGCGGCGACTTCGACGGCTACGAGAACCGCAACGGAGTCACCGACGAGGGCCGGTCGGCCACCGTCGCCGTCACCGCCCTGCCCTCCACCCTCGAGGCCGCCGAAGCCGTCAACTCCGCCCTCGACACCGCCCTGTGCACGCGCTGACCCGACCCCGCTCACCGAACGCTTCCGCTTCCCGCAAGGAGACACCCATGTCCAACCGACGTCACACGCTGATCGCCCTGAGCGGGGTCGCCGCGGCACTCGCTTTGTCCGTGCCCGCAGCCAACGCACTGACCAGCGACGCGACCGCCACCCCCGCCGCGCACAGCCAGGACGCGTTCAAGGGCCGGACCGACGCCGCCGTCCGCAAGAGCCTGCGGTCACTGGTGAAGGAGGACGGCTTCCCCGGCGCGCTCGCTTCCCTGAGCGACCCCGGCGGCCGCGCCCGCAACTACACCGCCGGAGTCGGCAACCTCAAGACCAGGTCCAAGGTCCCCACCGACGGCCAGGTCCGCATCGCCAGCAACACCAAGATGTTCACCGCGACCGTCGTCCTCCAGCTGGTGGGCGAGGGCAGGATCGACCTCGACGCGCCGATCGAGACGTACCTGCCGGGCCTGGTCCGCGGCGACGGCATCGACGGACACGACATCACCGTGCGCCAGCTGCTCCAGCACACCAGCGGACTGCCCGACTACGACGAAGAGGTCGTCAAGGACTACCTGACCAAGCAGCAGCACCGCTACTTCGAACCCCACGAGCTCATCGAGTTCGGCCTCAACAAGAAGGCCCTGTTCGCCCCCGGCACCGGCTGGAGCTACAGCAACACCAACTACATCCTCGCCGGTCTCCTCGTCCAGAAGGTCACCGGCCGCCCCGTCGGCGAGGAGATCACCCACCGGATCATCAAGCCTCTCGGCCTGCGCCACACCTACTGGCCCGGCGTCGGCGACCAGACCATCAAGGGACGCCACCCCCACGGCTACTTCGCCACCGCCCCCAACACCCCCTACACCGACGTCACCGAGCAGGACCCCTCCGCCGGCTGGGCCGCGGGAGGACTCATCGCCACCCCCAGCGACCTCAACCGCTTCCTCACCGCGCTCCTCGACGGCAAGCTCCTCGAGCCGGAACAGCTCAAGGAGATGCAGACCACCGTCGACGCCCCCGACTTCGACACCGTCGGTGACGCCCACTACGGCCTCGGCATCGCCACCGTCAAGCTCAGCTGCGGCGGCTACGCCTGGACCCACGGCGGCAACGCCCCGGGCTACACCACCCGCAACGCCGTGACCAAGGACGGCCGGGCGGCCACCATCGCCGTCACCGCGCTGCCCACCACCCTCCCCGCCGCGCAGCACATCGAGGCCGCCCTCGACACCGCCCTCTGCACCCGCTGACCCGGCCCCGCGACGGCACGGACCCCACCCCGCGACGGACCACTGTGACAAGTGCCGGACGCGGGGTGGGGCAAGCCCGGCTCCAGCGGGCAGGCGGGGTCTACTCCGAGGCGCCGGATTCGGAATCCCACGGATACTCCAGTACGTGAGCCACTTCCCGGGCCCTCGCGGTTCCCTCGACGCGCTCGACGAGGTGAAGCGACATGTCGATACCGGCGGACACGCCGGCGCTGGTCACGATGTGCCCGGCATCGACCCACCGCTGCCCGGTGCGCACCTCGACGTCGGGGAACTGGGCGAGGTCGTCGAGGACGCTCCAGTGACTGGTGGCGGGCAGCCCGGCGAGGAGCCCGGCCGCCCCGAGGACCAGGGCACCGTTGCAGACGGACGCCAGGAGCGTGCCCGTGTCCGCGAAGGACCGCATCCGTGCCAGATGTGCCTGGTCGTGCCGGAGGTGGTCGATCCCGGAACCACCGGGATGGATGAGGAGATCCGGCCTCGGGTCGTCGTCGACACCGCCGTCGGGCGTGACGGCCAGTCCCAGGCTGCACCGCACGGGCTTCCCGTCGAGGCTCGCGGTGCGGACGACCACCTCACGGTCGGTCAGCTCCTGCCAGAAGCGGAGGGTCTCCCATGGACCGAAGGCGTCCAGCTCCTCGACGCCTTCGAACAACAGCACGGTGACTCGATACGGAACGGTGTCGGACATGGCTGGTCGGCCTCTCTGGGAAACATGCGCGGGATGGCGAACAAGTTAGCGTGCCGCTTGGCTGTCGGCGTGGTATCGGCCTGGTGACGATGACGACATCGACGAGAACGCGAAGCCCGGGAACTGGTGGCCCTCCCGCCGCGACTACTGCACCGAAACCACTCGGCCCAAAGCCACTCGGCCCATGAGTGAGTGCGGCGCGCACCACAAGGAGTCCCATGTCGATGAACCGGCCGGCCGCGGCCACCCTGGCCGCGGCGCTCTGTCTGCTCACGGCGGCATGCGGCTCCTCGTCCGACGGCACGGCGAGCGGCGGCACCACCGAGGCCGCCGGATCGACGTCCGGCTACCCGGTCACCCTCGACAACTGCGGCCGGAAGCTGACCTTCGACAAGGCCCCCGAGCGGGTCGTCGTGATGAACGGCGCGTCCGTCGCCGAGGTCTCCACGCTGCTCGCCCTCGGTCTCGAGGACAGGATCGTCGCCAACCAGCAGAGTTACGGCAGGTCCGAGGTGCCCGGCCGGGCCGCCGCCATCAAGGAGCTGCCCACCGGCGGCATCACGCTCAACGGGGCCGGTGACATCCCCCGCGAGGCCATGCTCGGCCTGCGTCCCGACCTCGTCCTGTCCGTCACCTCGTACGGCTTCGAACAGAAGAACGGCTTCGCCACCCGCGAGCAGCTCCAGCAGGTGGGCGCCAACAGCTACATCTCCCCGCAGGGCTGCGACGACGACCCCTCGAAGATGACCGTCGCCGACAGCTACCAACTGCTGCGCGACATGGGGAAGATCTTCCACGTCGGCGACCGGGCCGAGAAACTGATCGCCGAGTCCGAGAAGAACATCGCCGCGGTCACCGGGAAGGCCGAGACGGACAAGCCCCCGAAGGTCATGGTGCTCTTCGCCAGCCCGTCGGGCAAAACCGACTTCAGTCTGGTCTTCGCCCAGGGCATCGTCAACGACATCCTCGCCAGGGCCGGCGGCGCCAACGCCTTCGAGGACACCGCCGAGACGCTCTTCGCCAACGTGAGCAAGGAGAAGGCGGCCACCACCGACGTCGACGCCCTCGTCGTGATCGACGCCGGCGGCACCGACGCGTCGGCGTACGCCAAGAAACTGCTCAAGGAGTTCCCCCAGTGGCCGGCCGCCAAGAACAACACGTACGTGACACTGTCCGACTCGATGTACCTCGGCCCCAGCAACGACCTGGCCGTGAAGAAGATCGCCGAGGTGCTGCGTCCGGCCGCCGGCTGAGCCGGCTCACGCTGCCACTGGCGTTCACCCTCCTGCCCGTCGCCCTGGTCGCCACCATGATCGTGGCGATCGGCGTCGGCGCGGTCAACGTGCCGGCCGGCGAGGTGTGGGACATCGTCGTCCACCACGTCACGGGTGCCGGAGCGGCATCCCCGGACCCCGCGCTCGACCAGATCGTGTGGAACTTCCGCGCCCCGCGCGTGGTCCTGGCGGCACTGGCCGGCGCGGGCCTGTCCGTGTCCGGCGCCGTACTGCAGAGTGCCGTCTCCAACCCCCTGGCCGACCCCACCGTGCTGGGCTTCTCCTACGGCGCCACACTCGGCGCCGTCCTGGCCATCACCCTGGGCGGCTCGGTGGCCGCCGCCGGTATCGGCGTCTCGACGGCGGCCTTCGTGGGGGCGATGGCCGCCGGCGCCCTGGTCTTCGCCCTCGGACAGCGGCGCGGACGCATGGCCCCGACCCGGCTGGTGCTGGCCGGCGTGGCCGTCGGCTATGTCTTCCTGTCGGCGACCAGCTTCGTACAGCTCCACGCCTCCCCGAACGAACTGCGTACGGTCCTGTTCTGGACGCTGGGCAGCGTCGCGGGCGCCCAGTGGGACCAACTTCCCACGGTCGCCGTCGTGGTGATCGCCACGACCGTCCTGCTGACCCTGTTCGGCCGCCGGCTCAACGTCCTGCTGGCCGGCGACGAGTCCGCCACCGCGCTCGGCCTCGACGTCAACCGGCTCCGTCTCGTCCTGCTGGTGCTCAGCGCCCTGCTGACCGGCACGGTCATCGCGGTCGCCGGCGGCATCGGCTTCGTCGGCCTGATGATCCCGCACCTGGTCCGGCTGAGCACCGGCGCCGACCACCGCCGCCTGCTGCCCCTGACCGCCCTGCTGGGCGCGGTCTACCTGGTCCTCGTCGACCTCCTCTCCCGCACCCTCGACCGCCCCAACGAACTGCCCCTGGGCATCCTCACCGCACTCCTCGGCGCACCGTTCTTCCTCTGGCTGCTGCGCCGCAACAAGGCCATGGACTGACGCATGCACCTCACTGTCGAACGGCTCCGTATCACCCTGGACGGCAACCCCATCCTGCGTGACGTGAGCCTCGGAGCCCGCACGGGCGACATCGTCGGACTCGTCGGGCCCAACGGCAGCGGCAAGTCGACCCTGCTGCGTACCGTCTACCGCTCGCTGCGCCCCGCGAGCGGCGTCGTGCGGGTCGGCGACGACGACGTGTGGACGCTGTCCGCCCGTGCCGCCGCCCGCCGTACCGCCGCGGTGCTCCAGGACTCCGGCGGCAACACCACCGGCCTGACCGTCACCGAGATCGTCGCCCTGGGCCGCAGCCCGCACCACGGCCTGCTCGGACGCGACGGAGTCGAGGACCACCGGGCCGTCGAGGACGCCATCGACCACTGCGGTGTACGGCCCTACGCGGCACACGACTATGCCTCCCTGTCCGGCGGGGAACGCCAACGTGTCCTGCTGGCACGGGCGCTGGCCCAGGGCCCGCGGCTGCTGGTCCTGGACGAACTCACCAACCACCTCGACATCCGGGCCCGCTTCGAGCTGCTCGACCTCATCCGCGCCACCGGGATCACCACACTGGCGGTCCTGCACGACCTCGACCTGGCCGCCCGGCTCTGCGACCACCTCGTCGTCCTGCACGAGGGGACGGTGGTGACCGCGGGAGAGGTCCTCCAGGTGCTGACCCCTCGGGTCCTCTGGGAGGTCTTCGGCGTCCGGGCGAGCACCGACCGGCACGACGACGGCGTCATCCGCATCACCTACGCCGCCCGGCCGCTTGCCCTGGAGGGGTGACCCGCACGACAGCCGGGAACCACCCCCGGGTGCTTCACGACTCACTGAGGGACGGCCCCGGAAGAACACGGGAGCCGACGTACGCGTACAGAGGCGTACCCACGTCTCGGAGCACATCAGGAGTCGCACCATGGCACGCAAGCAATACCTCGTCACCGGCATGAGCTGTGAGCACTGCGCCGCGAGCATCACCGAGGAGGTCTCCCAGGTGTCCGGAGTCACCGGGGTGGACGTCGACGTCGCCGCCGCAACGGTCGCGGTCGACGGCACCGGCCTGGACGACGCGCGCCTGTGTGCGGCGATCGTGGAGGCGGGGTACGAGGTCAGGGCACTGGTCCTGGCCTGACAGACGCCGAGTACGCGATCAGGGGGCGGGCCGATGGAATGCGGGAAGCTCCTGCCGCCGTCGTCCTGGTGGTCCCGAATCGGCCAGCCTCTGCGCGTTCAGATTCTCATGTACGACGGTGTGGAGGAGCAGGACTCCATCGGACTCCGAGGCGCTCCCGGGCACGCCGTGCAGGTGGGCGGTGACATCGAGACGACACTGGTGCGGCCGTCGGCGCCCGGCAAGGTGACGTGCTTCTTCCCCACCGGCGTCGGCGTTCTGAACGTGCCGGGCGGCGGCGATCGGCTGATCATGGATCAGGACGTCCTGCGCGACCTCCGACGGGCACAGGAGGCAGGTGTCGTCGTCGCCGGTGTCTGCACCGGAGTGATGGTGCTGTCGGCGGCGGGACCGACCAAGGGCCGTCCGTGCAGGACGCGCGCGGCGTCGACGACGTGAACCTGTGACCGCGGGCGGCGTCACCAGCGGGATCGACCTGGCGCTCCGGTTGACCACCCGCGAGTGCGGGGCGTCCGCCGCCGGCGTGGAGTCCATCAGGGAGTACGAGCAGCGCGGTGTCGTATGGCGAGCGCCCGACCGCCGTCGCGCCGCCTCGAAGGCCGTGCCGGAGGCGGACACCGGGGCCTGACGGTCCGGTTCGGCGGCGCAGCGTCCGTGGGACGGCCGGGCCCCGCGGCCGGTGCGGGCGCGGAAGCACGTCGCGGCGGGTGCCGGTCGCGACGTACCCGGGCACCTGGGTGTCCGGCTCCGCCAGGCGGGTGCCAGGATGAGCTGTCATGTCTGCTGGCGGAATGTTGCGTACGCTGCGGGCCGCGGTGTTCGCGGCCGTCTGTGTCGTGCTCGCCGCCGTCGGCCACGTGCTGATGTCCGGGACCGGACTGCCCTGGTGGGTCCTGCTGTCCGGCCTCACCGCGGTCGGTGCCGTGGGCTGGTCCTTCGGCGGCCGGGAGCGGCGGCTGCCCACGGTGGCCGCTCTGACCGTGGCCGCGCAGACGGTCCTGCACATCGGCTTCACCCTTGCGCAGTGGGCGGCCCAGCCGTCCGCTGCGGCGCAGGGCACGCAGAGCGTGCAGCAGTGGGCGAGGTATCTGCTCTGCGGGGCCGAACCCACCCCCGCCCAGGCGGCCCGGGCCTACGACATCGCGCAGCGAGCCGGTCTGACGCAACACCTGCACCACACGTCCGGCCACGACACCGCAGCCGTGGCCTCCACGACGGGTACGCCGGGCGCATCGGGGATGTCCCACGTGGGGCACATGACGGACACCACGTCCTGGGGCATGCTCGCCGCCCACCTGCTGGCCGCCGTCCTGTGCGGACTGTGGCTCGCCCAGGGGGAACGCGCGGCCTTCGCACTGGTACGCGCCTGCGCCGACCGCGCGTTCGTGCCGCTGCTGCTGGTGCTCACCGTCCTCGTGCCGCTGTCGCGTCCGCCCGCCTTGGGGCGGCCCGCCCGGCAGACTCGCCGGCTTCTGCGGCAGCGCCTGCTCGTCCACACCCTCGCCACCCGCGGCCCTCCCGGGGAGACCGCTGTCGCCTGACAGCCGGTTCACCGTCGTCGCCTCCCTGCGCCGGCGGTCTCCCGTGCGCGCGTCCGCGCGGACGGGTCTCCCACCTGTGCGGCGGGCCCACGGCCCCCGGGCCCCTCCCCGCCACCGCCGTACGGGATCTTGCCGAGGAAGGACCACGGGACCATGAGCCCTGCCCTGCCCGCCGTGACCGACGAGACGGTCACCGCATGGGCGCTCGCCGCCGCCGGCGGCGACAGCGAAGCGGTCGACCGCTTCGTGCGCGCCCTCCAGCGCGACGTACTGCGCTATGTGGCGTACCTCGCCGACGACGCACAGGCCGCCGACGACCTCGCCCAGGACACGTTCCTACGGGCGCTGACCTCCCTGCACCGGTTCGAGGGCCGTTCCTCGGCCCGCGTGTGGCTGCTCTCGATCGCCCGCCGGGCGGTCGCCGACAGCCTGCGGGGGGCCGCCCGCCGTCCGAAGACGGCCAACACCCCCGACTGGGAGGACATGGTCGAACGCGCCCAGCCGAGCGGACTGCCGGGCTTCGACGACGGAGTCGCCCTGATGCACCTGGTCGATGCCCTGCCCCGCGACCGGCGTGAGGCCTTCCTGCTCACGCAGGTGTACGGCCTGCCGTACGCGGACGCCGCGAAGGTGGCCCGGTGCCCGGTCGGCACCATCCGCTCCCGCGTCGCCCGGGCCCGGCTGAACCTGGCCGAGATGATGGCCGACGAGCCCGGCACCACCCGCCGGTACGAACCGGCCGCGGCCTGACGGACCGGCACGTCCGAGTCCGCGTGCCCGCCCGGGCACGCGGGCCGCACACCGCCATGGCGGCATCTCCCCGTACGCATCACGCTCACCGATCCTGCTGACGAGGTAAGCGCTTTGATCGCACAGGAGTAGTTCGACCCGGTCCAGGTTCTGGCCCGGGCACTGGTGGACGCGGTATCCGAAGGCCGGGTGTCCGGCGGGAGGCTGAACATCAGTCCTCCGCCGGCCCGCACCGGCTGTCCGCCGATGGTGAGGTCTTCCCGGGCCACGCGCACGATCACGTTGTCGGCGATGGCGGGGTAGAGCTGGTCGGGGTGGCGCAGCAGGGTCAGGGTACTCAGGGCGGTCGTGCCCGCGGTGGTCTCGTGACCGGCCACCAGCAGTGCCATCGCCATGGGGACGGCTTCCTCGAGAAGGGCAAGTCCGAGCTGTTGCTCGCCGGACTCGACGACAATTGCCGTGAGTTGGCCGGACGTATGCGTCAAGCGGCACAGTCGGCGCCCGGCTCCGATCCGTGGACGGCTCTGCGGGCCACCGTCGACACATACTGCCGATTCGCCACGCGGCAGCGGCAGCGCCACCGGCTCATGTTCCACATCGGGCCGACGCCGGCAGAGCCGCGGCCGGCCGGAGCGCACCCGGGAATCCACGTGATGGCTGTCCGGCGCGAGGCCGTCCACGGATACCTGACCGACCCGTCCGCGGGTCCCGAAGGGAACCCGGGCGCCTCCTCACTGACGGCGGAGGAGATGACACGGCTGTTGTGGAGCGGCCTGCACGGACCGTTCGGCATCCGGTGGATCACCACGCACGACGAGCCGGCCCAACAACCCCTGGCCCCACTGCAGAGCGCCCTGCTCGTCTCCCTGTTCGGCCGCTGCCGACCCTCGCCCGGATCCGGCGTCATGACGGGGCCTCAACCCATCATCAGCGCGGACGCGCGAGGCGCGAGGAAGTGGTCCATCACCAGTTCGGCGGCGCCGACGGCGGCCACCTGGTCGCCCACGGCGGATCCCTGCACCATGACCCGCTCGCGCGCCACCAGTTCGCGACCGACGAGGTCGGGTACGACCGGGAGGAACTCCGGGCTGAGCCGGCTCCACAGCGGTCCGCCGATCACGACCCGCGGCACGTCCAGCAGGTTCACCAGCACGCCGAGGCCGACCGCGACCCGGCGTGCCGCGCGTCGCAGGATGCGGGAGGCGACGGCGTCGCCCGCGGACGCGAGGTCGCACAGCGTGGAGCAGGCGTCGTCGACGGCGACGTAGTCGTTCAGGTTCGGCAGCGGCATCAGGCCCACTCGGGCGGCCTGGAGCACGAGCGCCTCCGGAACGCAGGCGGCGGCCAGGCCGCCGCGGCGGCCGCTCCACTCCAGCTGTTCGGCATCGGGGTCGACGAGCAGGTCACCGACCTCGCCGATGTTGTTCGTGGAGCCGCGGACGACGTGGTTGTCCAGCACGACCGAGGCGCCCACACCCGATCCCAGGTAGAGGAAGACGAAGGTGTTCGACCTCTCCTCGGAAGAGCGGAGCTCCGCCGTGGCAGCGGCCGTGACGTCCTTGTCGAGGAGGACGGGCAGCCCGGTCGCTTCGTGGAGGTCCGCGCGGAGTCGGACGTTGCGCCAGTTGGGCAGCTGGGGCGGGTCGAGCAGGAGACCGGCGTCGACGTCGAGCGGTCCCGGGGCCGCGATGCCCAGCCCGAGCACCTGGGCTCTGTCAATGCCCGCCTCGGTGATCAGACCGTCGACTGCGTCGGCGATGAAGGTGGTCGTCTCCGACGGGTTCGTGGCCTGCGGCGTGCGTTCCTGGCGTCCCAACCGCACCTGGCCGTCGAGATCGAGGAGTACGACAGTCAGTCGGGCGGGGTCGATGTGCACACCGACCGAGTACGCTCCGTCCGGCTCGATGACCAACGGGATGCTCGGGCGGCCCCGGGCGTTGCCCTCCGGCGCGCTTTCACGGATCAGCCGGTCGTCGATCAGTCGACGGGTGATGTTGGAGATGGTCTGGGAGCTCAGACCGGACTCGCGCTGCAGGTCGGCTCGGCTGACCCCGGGCGACCGGCGGACCACGTCCAGCACCACCGCCTGGTTGTAGTCCGCCAGCCGGAGCTGGTTGCTCCCTCGCCGCATGCAAACCTCCGCACGTCCGTCGAGGACCGGCGATCAACACAGACCTCGAGTTATTTAATCAAGTGGATCGATGATAGATGTCGGCGAGGTGGTCCCGTCCAGCCCGTCCAGGTGTCACGCAACCTGCCCAAGTGCTGCACAGAAACCCTTGACGAAGTACAAGTCGGGTACTTACGATCGCTCGAACTTTACCCTATCCGATGGATAAAAGCATGGGGCGGAACCACAGTCAGGAGAGGTGACGCAATGGGGCGCAACCGTGTCCTTGCCAGTGCCGCGGCCGGAATGCTGCTGGGAGGGGCACTGACGGCCTGCTCGAGCTCAGGGGGAGAGGAGGGCCCGGTGACCATCAAACTGCTGGAGTACCAGGAGGCCCGTGCCGAGGTCGTCAAGGACCTCATCCCCGCGTTCGAGAAGGCGATGGCCAAGCAGGGGCGGGAGGTCGAGGTCGAGCTGGTCACCGACCCACTCACCGACGAGCAGTTCCGGACCAAGATCACGCAAGAGCTGCACTCCGGCTCCGCGCCGGACGTCATGGACATGGGCGGCAGCTACGTAACCGGTCTGGCCGGAGCCGGCTATCTGCTGAACCTCGACGACCACCTGGACGAGTGGGACGGCTGGGACCAGTACTACCCCTCGGTGAAGGACGGCGCCCGACAGCCCGACGGCAGCTTCTACTCCGTCCCGCACGAAGCGAGCATCCAGAGCCTCTTCTACCGCAAGGACGTGCTCAAGAGGTTGGGCGTCGACACCTCGCAGCCGCGTACGTGGGACGAGCTGATCGGCAGGCTGAAACAGGTCCGTGCCAAGACCGGTGAGGCTCCCCTCGTCATTCCCGCCGGCACCGCCTGGGGCGGCGGGTCGTGGTCGGAGGGCTTCCTGCCCGTCATGGCCGGTACCGGCAGCACCTTCTACGACGCCAAGTCCAAGAAGTGGGACCTCGAGAGCGAAGGGCTGTCGGCCACCTTCGACCTGTACGACAACCTCGTCGACGCCGACCTGCTCCCGGTCCGGGACCTGCAGAACCCGAATCCCTGGGAGGCGACGAAGTACGAGAAGTTCGTCGAGGGCACGCTCCCGGTCGCGGCCCAGGGCAGCTGGGGATGGAAGTACGACTGGGGTCCCGAAGGCGCGGCGCCGATCGAGGACGTGCGCGAGAAGGTCGGCACCTGGGACTACCCGGCTCTGGTCGCGGGCACAAAACCCTACTCGGTCGGCGGTGGCGGCTTCGGCTACAGCGTCAACGCCGACAGCCCCCACGCCGACGCGGCCGTCGAGCTGGTGAAGTGGCTCAGTTCCGGGACGGCCCTGGCCGAGCAACTGGCCGCGGTGGGGGCGATCGCACCGCGCAAGGACCTGGCCGACACCGCCCCGTACAAGGACGAGCCGTCACTGATCGAGGCGGAGCGCAAGCTGAAGACCAGTGTGCAGCCACCGCGGGGCGACGGCGAGGACCAGGTGTCCCAGGCGGTCCAGAGCGCGACGGAGAAGATACTGTCCGGCGACGCGGACGGCCCCGAGGCCGCGGACGCCTTCGCGGACGAGGCCAAGGAGTTGCTCGGCGACCGGGCGGCGCGATGACCGCGGTCGAGGCCCCCGCCGGGCGAGCGGGCCGGCGACGGCGCGCGCGCTGGGCACTGCCCCTGTTCCTGGGGCCCTCGGTCGTCCTGATCGCGGTCTTCGTCATCGCCCCCGCCGGCTACGGCCTCTATCTCGCCCTCACCAACACGCAGTTGACCGGCTTCGCCGCCCGTGACCCGCAGTTCGTGGGGCTGGACAACTTCCGAAACCTGCTCGGCTCCAAGGACTTCCTCTCCTCGCTGGGCCGCACCGGTGAGTTCGTGTTCTGGTCGGCCATCGTCGGGCAGACGGTACTCGGCATGCTCGCCGCACTGCTGCTGCGCCAGAAATGGCTTCGCGGCAAGGGCGTGTTCGGGGCGCTGGTGCTGCTGCCGATGGTGGTCCCGGAGGTCGTCGCGTCGCTGACCTGGGCGAGCGTCCTGTCCTCCGACGAGGACGGCACCTTCAACCGGCTGCTCTCACTGTTCGGCAGCGGGGCGGCGGCTCCGCTGCAGGACTCGCCGCTGACGTCGATCGTCATCATCAATGTGTGGCGCGGTATCGCCTTTGCCATGATCATGTTCCAGGCCGCCCTCGAGGACGTCCCCGACGAGCTGATCGAGGCCTCGCGGATGGACGGTGCGAGCGCGCTCCAGGTCTTCCGGTACATCACCCTGCCACTGATCCGCGGTCCGGTCTTCCTCTACCTGCTGCTCACCACCATCACGACGGTCGGCGTCTTCGGCCTGGTCTACTTCCTGACCCAGGGGGGTCCCGGACAGGAGACGGAGCTGGCCTCCATCTACGTCTTCCAACGTGCCTTCCAGTACTCGCAGATCGGCTTGGGCAGTGCCGCCTCGGTGATCCTTCTCGTCCTGCTGACGGTCCTGGGCCTGACCTACGCCCGGCTGTCCAAGGTGGAGGTCTGATGACGGCCACGACAACGGTCGAACCCCGCAAGTCCGCCGAACCCGCCGGCCCGCGTCGCCGTACGCCGACGCGGACGCGAGTGCAACACGCGTTGCAGTACGTCCTGATGGTGCTGCTGGCGCTGTTCTGCGTCGTACCGTTCGCGTGGGTCGTGTTCACGGCGGTGGACGCCGACGGAGGACCCACAGTCGGTCTTCCGGCGTTCACGCTGGACAACTTCGTCCGGTTCTTCACGGACGGCGACACGCCCCGACTGTTCCTGAACAGTGTCATCGTGTCGTTCGCGGCGACCGCCCTGAACCTGGCCTGTGGCGTCTTCGGTGCCTACGGGCTGTCCCGCTACCGGTTCCGCGGGCGGCGGACCTTCATGTTCGCGATCCTGCTGATCCGGGTGATCCCGCCGCCGGCGACGATCGTGGCCCTGTACCTGCTGATGGTCAAGATGCACCTGGACGACAGCTACCTGGGTCTGATCCTGGTGGAGGCCGCGTCGGCGCTGCCGATCACCCTGTGGCTGCTGAAGGGGACGATCGACGCCGTTCCGTTCGAGCTGGAGGAGGCGGCCTGGCTGGACGGGTGCACGCGGTTCAGCGCCGTCCGCCGGATCGTCCTGCCGTTGGTCGGGCCCGGGATGGGCGCCGCGGCGATGCTGACGTTCATGGCCGTGTGGGGGGACTTCCTCACGCCGCTGGTGTTGTTGCAGTCGCCGGATCTGTATCCACTCTCCATCGGTCTGTTCCGCGCGTTCACCGCCTTCAACCAGGTCGACTGGGGTGTGCTCGCCGCGAGTTCCGTCGTCTACACGGTGCCACCGGCCGTGCTCTACGTCTTCCTGCGACGGCATCTGATGCATTCGAACCTCAGCGGCGCCATCAAGAGCTGACGGCTCCCGAACGCCGTCCTGCCCGAAAACACCGTCCAGCAGTAAGTATGAGGAGACGCTCTCTTGGTTGACGACAACCCGAACGGCCGGGTGCAGCTCGACGCCACCGCGCTGGCGATGCTTCGGGTTCGGCGCTTCACCAGGTTCCGGATCCGGCCCGCCGTCTACCGCGACAGCTGTCCGACCACGATCACCGCGTGGACGGTCGGAGGTGAGCCCGTGCCGTTCGCCGCCGCCGTCACGCAGACGTACCGGCCCTTCGCGCCCGGTCAGCCGTGGGGACGGCCCTGGGACACCACCTGGTTCGACGTCCGCGGCGAGGTGCCCGAGGACTGGGCCGCGTCGGGGGCCGAACTCGTCGTCGATCTCGGCTTCACCGGCGATCAGCCGGGTTTCCAGGCCGAGGCGATGGTCTACCGGCCGGACGGTGAGATCATCAAGGCGATCGAGCCCTACAACTCCTGGGTCGCGCTGCCCGATCCCGGGCCCTTCCGGCTGCTGATCGAGGCGGCCGCGAACCCCATCGTCCAGGTGCCCTACGAGTACGAACCCACGGCGATGGGCGACAGGGCGACCGCCGGGGACGAACCGCTGTACCGGCTCACCGACCTGTCGGTCGCCGCCCGCGACCAGGAGGTGTGGGAACTGCTCCAGGACGTGACCGCTCTCGACGGGTTGGTCGACGTGCTTCCGGAGCAGGGAGCGCGGCGGGCGGAGATCGTGCACGCCCTGGAGCGGATGGTCGACGTCATGGACCCCGAAGACGTGGCCGGCACCGCCGCGCGTGGACGGGAGGTCCTCGCACCGGTGCTGGCCGGCCGCGCGGCGGACAGCTCGCTGATCGTGTCCGCGGTCGGGCACGCCCACATCGACTGCGCATGGCTGTGGCCGACGCGGGAGACGGTACGGAAGGTGGCGCGGACGTTCGCCAACGTGCTGGATCTCGGCGAACGCCACCCGGAGTTCGTGTTCGCCGCGTCGTCGGCGCAGCAGTACGCCTGGCTCAAGGACACCCAGCCGCGCCTGTTCGAACGGGTCCGCCGGGCGGTGGCCGACGGTGTCATCCGCCCCGTCGGCGGCATGTGGGTCGAGTCGGACACCAACATGCCCGGCGGTGAGGCACTGGTCCGCCAGTTCGTGCTCGGCAAGCGCTTCTTCGCCGAGGAGTTCGGCGTGGACAGCGAGGAGGTGTGGCTGCCCGACTCGTTCGGATACACCGCGGCCATGCCGCAGATCGCCCGGGCCGCGGGCGCCCGGTACTTCCTCACCCAGAAGCCGTCCTGGAACGAGATCAACCCGATGCCCCACTCCAGCTTCCACTGGGAGGGCATCGACGGATCCCGGGTCTTCACCCACTTCCCGCCGGCCGAGACCTACAACTCCGATCTCGGCGCCGCCGACCTCGCCCGCACCGAACGGACCTTCCGGCAGAAGGGCAAGGCACGACACGTCCTCGGGCTGTACGGATGGGGCGACGGCGGTGGCGGCCCCACCCGGGAGATGCTGGCCGCGGCCGAACGCAAGCGCGACCTCGACGGATCCCCACGGGTGCGGATGGACGATCCCGGCAGCTTCTTCCGCACCGCCGAGGCGGAACTGCCCGCACCGCCGGTGTGGGTGGGCGAGATGTATCTCGAACTGCACCGCGGCACACTGATCTCCCAGGCGCGGAGCAAGCGCGGCAACCGCCGCAGCGAAGCCCTGCTCCGCGAGGCCGAGCTGTGGGCGGCGACCGCGGCCGTGCGCCGGGGAGCCCGGTACCCGTACGACGAGCTGCGGCGGATCTGGGAGACGGTGCTGCTGCTGCAGTTCCACGACATCCTGCCGGGCACCTCCATCGCCTGGGTCCACCAGGAGGCCGAGGCGGAGTACGAGCGGGTGGCGAACGAGCTGACGACCATGATCACGACCGCCCTCGACGCACTGCGCGGTGATGCCGCAGCCCGCGCGGACACGGCCGGCACCCTGGTCGCCGCCAACGCCGGCCCGTACGCGCGGCGCGGCGTACCGGCCATGGGTCTCGGACCGGCGACAGAGGCCCCGGCGGCCGTGCCGCGTCACCAAAACGACCGGATCGTGCTCGACGACGGGACGCTGCACGTGGAGATCGATCGCCGCGGCACACTCGTGTCCGTCCGCGATCTGCACGCGGACCGGGAACTGCTGCCCTCCGGTGTCGCGGGCGGTGTCCTCCAGCTCTTCCGCGACACCCCGCGGGAGTGGGACGCCTGGGACATCAACGACGAGGACAAGCGCAGTGGCAGTGACCTCGTCGAGCCGGCGTCGATCGACATCGTCGACGACGCGGTGGTGGTGCGGCACGAGCGCGGACAGACGGTGATCACCACGTCCGTCCGGCTGTCCGAGGGCCGGATCGACTACGCCTTCGACATCGACTGGCACGAGTCGCAGAAGCTGCTCAAACTCGCCTTCCCGCTGGACATCCGCACCGACCGGGCCACCTCGGAGATCCAGTTCGGCCATCTGCACCGGCCGGTCCACCAGAACACCTCCTGGGACGCCGCCCGGTTCGAGACCGTCGCGCACCGGTGGATCCACGTCGGCGAGCCCGGCTACGGCGTCGCCATCGCCAACGACGTGGTCTACGGCCATGACATCCGAGGCGGGCAGGCGCCCGACGGCCGGCCCATGACAACGGCCCGTCTCTCGCTCCTGCGCGCGCCGCGCTACCCGGACCCGAACGCGGACCAGGGGCGACACACGTTCTCCGTCAGCGTGCGCCCCGGCGGGATACCCGACGCGGTCGCGGACGGCTACGCCCTGCAGCTTCCGCCGCGCACGGCGCCGGGCACCGCCGTCGAGCCGCTGCTCGAGGTGAGCGATCGAGCCGTCGTCGTGGAGAGCGTCAAACTCGCCGAGGACCGCTCCGGAGATCTCGTCGTGCGCCTGTACGAGGCCCACGGCAACCGCTCCCGCGCGACCGTGCGGACCGCGTTCTCCTGGAGCGAGGCCGTCGCCACCGACCTGCTGGAGCGTGCCGTGGACAGTGCGGCGGTCCGCGCGGCGGCACCCGGCACCGAGGTCGCGCTCGAACTGCGCCCGTTCGAACTGCTCACCCTTAGATTCCGCGACCCCGTGGTCTGACAGCCCTGTCGGCCACCCCGCCGAAGAACATCCCACCGGCTCTGAGCGGCACGCGGCGACGCGTCCGACGGAAAGGCTGTCCCCATGTCGATCGATCGATCCGAGCCGCCCCGGCCGGAGTATCCGCGACCGCAGTTCCGGCGCGATCGCTGGCTGAACCTCAACGGCAGCTGGGAGTTCGAGATCGACCGGTCCGACACCGGCCGGGAGCGCGGGCTGGCCGAGCGAGGACTGGCCGGCGAGATCCTGGTGCCCTTCGCCCCCGAATCGAGGCTCTCCGGCGTCGAGGAGCAGGACTTCATGCGGGCGGTCTGGTACCGCCGCCTGATCACCGTGCCACGGGACTGGGCGGGCCACCGGGTGCTGCTGCACTTCGGTGCGGTCGACCACGACGCGACCGTCTGGGTGAACGGCGTCGAGGTCGGGCGGCACCGGGGCGGGTTCTCCGGCTTCGGGTTCGACATCACCGACGCCGCCCCCGCCGGGGTGCCGGTGCCGCTCGTGGTGCGGGCCCGGGACGAGCCGGAGGCTCCGCAGGCCAGAGGCAAGCAGTCGGTGGCGTACGCGCCGAGCGGGCCCAAGTACGGGCGTACGACCGGCATCTGGCAGACCGTCTGGATGGAACCGGTGCCACCGACCGCCATCCGCCGCCCCCGCATCACACCCAACCTCGCGGCCGGAGCCCTCGACGTTCAGGTGCCGCTCTCGGCGAACCTGCCCGGCGGCGCGGTTCATCTCCGGGTCCGCGACGAATCCGGCGAGGTGGTGCGCGGCAGCGTCCGCGCCGACCTGGACCTCGCGCCGCGGCTGAGCCTGGTGCTGCCACCGGAGCGGATCCGGACCTGGTCGCCGTCGGACCCGCATTTGTACGGCCTCGACATCGAGTTGCGGGACGCGGACGGACGGGTCGTCGACACGGTCGAGTCGTACGCGGGCCTGCGCGGCGTCGCGGTCACCGGCAAACAGATCAGGATCAACGGCGAGGTCGTCTTCCAACGACTGGTACTGGACCAGGGCTACTACCCGGACGGGCTGATGACCGCGCCCAGCGACGCCGACCTGGTCCAAGACATCCGACTCGGCCAGGCGGCCGGCTTCAACGGTGCGCGGCTGCACCAGAAGGTCTTCGAGGAGCGCTACCTCTACCACGCCGACCGCCTGGGCTACCTGGTGTGGGGCGAGTTCGGCGACTGGGGCTGCAACACCGAGGAGGGTCGGTCCACCAACCAGCGTCCGGACGCGTCGTACGTCCAGGAATGGCTGGAGGTGCTGGAACGGGACCACTCCCACCCGTCGATCATCGGCTGGTGCCCGATGAACGAGACCTGGCAGGCCTACGGCGACAGGATCACCGCGCTGGACGACGTGATGCGCGGGATGTTCCTGGCCACGAAGGCCCACGACACCTCCCGGCCGGTGCTCGACACCTCCGGCTACGCGCACCGGATCGTCGAGTCCGACGTGTTCGACAGCCACGACTACGAACAGGACCCGGACACGTTCGCCGCCAACCACGCCGCCCTCCACGACGGCGAGCCCTACGTGAACCGGTCGGACGACACCGGCGAATCCTGGTCCGTCGGCTATCGCGGCCAGCCCTTCTTCGTCAGCGAGTTCGGCGGCATCTGGTGGAATCCGGCCGAGGCCGACCGGCCGCAGTCGGACGCCACCTCCTGGGGGTACGGCAACCGGGTGCACGGCGTCGAGGAGTTCCACACCCGGTTCGAGGGACTCGTCGCGGCGCTGCTCGACCACCCGGACATGTTCGGATACTGCTACACACAGCTGACCGACGTCTTCCAGGAACAGAACGGCGTCTACGGATTCGACCGGTCGGAGAAGTTCGAGACCCGGCGCATCCGCTCGGCGCAGCACCGGCCCGCGGCGATCGAAGCCGCCGCACGGGAGCAGGACGCTCCGACGGACGCGAAGCGGACCGACGAGGAGATCAAGCGGTAGTCCCGACACGGGCCCGGCCCGGCCCGACGCCAGGCGTGTCCGTGCGGCTCCGCGTCGTGACGTCGCCCGACGGCTGCCAGGACCAGCGCCGAGACGAGGACGAGACAGGCGGCGGCCGAGAGCAGTCCGAAGGCACGGTGGAAGCCGCCGAGGAGGGAATCGGCCCGGGGCGCCACGATGACGACGCAGGCGCCGCCCAGGCTCCGTCCCAGACGCTGAGCGATGTTGGCGATGGTCGTGGCGTCACCGAGACGGTCCTTGCCGGCCCGGACGGCGGCCGTCAGGGCCCGGCAGCCCGGCGATGCCGACGCCTGTGCCACGGACGGCCTGGAGCGCCTCCACGGTGACGAGGTCGGTGTCGGCGGGAAGGAGGACGAAGGGGAGTGTCGAGCCGATCGTGACGATCAGCCCGATGACACATGCGGCGCCGGCACCGATCCGGTCGGTGAGGCGTCCGCCCACCCGCATCGCGACCGCCGCGCCCGCTCCGTAGGCCGGCAGCAGGAGCCCGGTCGCGATCACCGTCTGACCGCGAAGCCGCTCGTAGCAGAGGGGCGGCAGGACAAGCCCTCCGAACAGACTGAGTCCCGTGAGGAAGGCGGTCACGAGCGCCGTTGTGCAGGTGGGCCGGCGCAGCAGGCCCAGATGCAGCAGGGTGGGGCGCGCGGTACCGCTGGTGCGCAGGCGGGCCTCGACCAGGTAGGCGATCAGCAGCAGCGCGCCGGCACCGGCGAGGACGGCTCCGCGGACGCCGGCGGCTCCCGCCCCGCCGACGCGGGTGAGACCGAATGACAGGAGCGGCAGGCCGGACGTCGGCAGCGCCAGCCCGACCACGTCGAGTCGCGCCGTCCGGTCGGCGTCGTTTTTCGGAAGCACCCGCGATGCCAGGAGCAGCGCGGCGGCCCCGACGGGCAGATTGACCAGGAACAGCCAACGCCGCCCGAGACTGTCGATCAGCAGACCGCCGAGGGTCGGCCCGATGGCCGGCGCGAGGACGAGTGCGATCCCCGCGGTGGACACGACCCGGCCGATCCGGGACGGATCGACCGCGTGGAAGACGATGCTCTGCCCGGCCGGGACCAGCAGTCCCCCCGCCGCGCCCTGCAGGACCCGGGCGACGACGAGGACCGTCGGGCTGGGAGCGAACGCGCACAGCGCCCAGCGGGCGCTGAAGCCACGAGCACGCGGGCAACGCCGTCGCCAGGCCCACGTTGACTAGGGAGGTGTCCAGGCCAGCCATGAAGCCGCCCGTCATGGTCAGCGCGATCAGCGGTCCCACCCCGCCCCTGAGGCGGGGCCGGTGTTCGACGGTCACCGCCGCACGACCCAGCGGGAGAGCGCGGCGGCGAGAGCCTCGGCGGCGCGGTCAAGGCCGTCGGCGTCGCCCGGGGTCTCCTGTGCGGCCCACACGATGACGCGGCCGGGACGGACGAGGAGGCCGGGCCCCTCGTTGCCGGCGTCCGCGACGGGCGACCTCGGTCCGGAGCTCTTGCACGGCGGCGGCGCAACGGGCGTCCGGGGAACGGTCGACGAGGACGAAGCGGCCGTCGTGGGCGTGATCGGCGAGGCGGCCACCGCTGACGAGGGCGGCATCGCCGATCAGGGAACCGACCGGGCCCGCGGACCGGGGAAGCCCGAAGCCGGCCGGTGGTCGTCGACGTGCTGAGCAACCTCGGTGTCGCCCACCACGCCAGTGGGTTCGTCGGGCGGCCGATGCCGCAGCTCGACCTCGACGTGATGGTGCGCGAGGCCGTGGGACCTCGACGACGTGCGGGAGCGCTGCGTCCGGCTCCTGGAGGAGTTCGACCCCGACCGGTCGAGCGCGGCACAGCGCAGGCTCGACGACCGCGAGGCGTTCGTGCTGTGCACCAGCCGCCCCCGGCGCCCCGCCACTTCGTCGCATGCGCCGCAGAGCAGTACGAGTAATCCGCGTTCGGCAAGTACTGCGCCGATGGGAACCGGAACCAGGCCGGGGGAGGGGCGGCGGTGAAGTCGCGGTCGACCGGGTCCGGCGGCCGGGCGTCGTCGGTTCCGTTGACCGAGGTGCGGATGAGTCGCGCCGACGGCGACAGCTCAAGAACCCGGCAGATGGGATCGTCCCCGTGTGGTGTCGGTGAAATGTCGGCGGAAGGTAGGGGATCTGTCGGGGCTGCCGGCCGGACATCGGTCGGATGTCGGCGGGGTCCGGCATCTTTCTGGAGACGGCCGGCCCTCCCGGGCCGCCCAACAACTTACGGAGCCACCATGCACACCCCCGTCACGATCATCGGCGCCGGACTCGGCGGGCTCACGCTGGCCCGTGTCCTGCACGTCCACGGCATCCCGGTCACGGTCCACGAGGCGGAGCCCTCCCCCTCGGCACGCTCACAGGGCGGACTGCTCGACATCCGCGACTACAACGGGCAGCTCGCACTCACGGCGGCCGGCCTGACGGACGAGTTCCACGCCGTCGTCCTCGAGGGCCGCCAGGCGATGCGGATCCTCGCCCCGGACGGAACCGTGCTGCTGGACCAGGCCGACGACGGCACGGGCGAACGACCCGAGGTGCAGCGCGGTGACCTGCGACAGCTCCTGCTCGACTCACTCCCGGCAGGCACCGTCCGGTGGGGGCGCAAGGCCGACCGCGTCCGTGCCCTCGGTGAGGGCCGCCACGAAGTGACGTTCTCCGACGGCGACGCACTGGTCACCGACCTGCTGGTCGGCGCGGACGGAGCGTGGTCACGGGTACGGCCACTGCTGTCCACCGCCACTCCCGAGTACATCGGCAAGTCGGTCGTGGAGACCTACCTGTACGACGCCGTCACCCGGCATCCGGCCGCGGCGAAAACGGTCGGCGCGGGGATGTTGCTCGCCACCGCACCGGGCAGGGAGATCTTCGCCCACCGGGAGAAGGACGACACCCTGCACGCCTACGCGGGGCTGGCCGAGCCGCAGGACTGGTTCGCCGCCGTCGATTTCACCGATGCCGCGGATGCCGCCGCGCGGGTCGCGCAGGAGTTCGTCGGCTGGGTGCCGGAACTCACCGCGCTGATCACCGACAGCGATGTCGCGCCGGTGCTGTGCCCCCTCCACGCCCTGCCGACCGGACACCGGTGGGACCGGGTGCCGGGCGTGACCCTGCTCGGCGACGCCGCCCACCTCGCGGCGCCCAACGGCGAGGGGGCCAACCTGGCCATGCTCGACGGCGCCGAACTCGGTGCGGCCCTCGCCGCGCACCCCGACGACATCGAGAAGGCCCTCACCCAGTACGAGCAGGCCATGTTCCCCCGCAGCGCCGAGAGCGCAACCAACGGGTTGGCCGAGATCGAGTCCGCCCGCGACACGGCAGGTGCCTGACCGGGGTTCCCCGGCATCCGGGGAACCTCTCCCAATTACCGTCTTCGTAGCCCCGCAACGGGGGTACCGGCCTTCGGAGTTGGCACGACCACCGACTTCTCCGCAGGTCGGAAGGCTCTTCGCAATGTGGGTGTGGCGATCAGTGCCGTGGCAGGGCCGGACGAGTACGACCGGAGGACACGGCACGTGATCGACACCGGTGACATCGACGTCATGGCGCGTCTGATGGAAGCCCTCGAGGTGATCGAGTCCGGCGTGCAGCCGTTCCTGCTCGCCCTGCCGACCCACGCCACCGGCGCGGTGGACGCGAGCGCGCCGGCGGAACGCATCGCCGAACTGGAGCGTCTGCGGGTCGAACCGGCACCGGTCGATCTGGCGCAGGCCCTGCTGCGGCTCACCCCCACAGCGGACGAGGAGGTGCGGCGCGCCGCGGGTGATCTGCGGTCGGACGCCGGCCGGCAGCCGGCGCGCCGGCTGAGCGAGGGCGGCCTGCCACGCCGGGACTCGACCCCGCAGAAGTGGCCGGCCGCCGATCCGGCCGACGCTCCGCCCGGCGTGTGGGAGCCGGTGTCCCCCGGTCTGAACCGGACTCTTCCGCTTCCACCGGTCGCCGCGGCCCTGGCCGGCACCTACGAACGGGACCGCACTCACAAGGGGAGTCACATCACCTACGAGACCTACGCCGCACCGTCATGGGTGGCTCAGCTGCCGCATCACCGCGACAAGGTGGCCGCACGCGTCAAGAGCGCGGCGGACGGCCGCCTGCTCGCGTGCCTGGCCGAAGCGGGCGGCCCGGCGGGATACGCCCTACACTGGCAGATCGCAAGGAAGATCGACTACTTGAGCGACGCGGCGGTGGACGCCCTGCTCGTGCTCGCCGCCCGGGGACACCTGGACGGCAGGCTCCTCGCGGGCCAGTTGCAGGCGTCGATACGCAAGGGATCGAGTTCACCGAAACGTGTCACCGACGCGCTGCGTGCGGCGGCCGAGACCGGCGCGTAGCGACGGTCTGGTCCGTGCTGGAGCCCGCTCTGCCCGCGCTGCTGCGCGGCACACCGGTCCGGGGAGCCGGGGCGCTCCTCGCACTCGCGGTCGAGTGCGCTTCGCGCAGTGGGGCCAAGGGCGGCATCCCCGAGGTGGAGAAGCCGCCGCGCGCACCGGATCGAGCCAGACGGTGAAGCACGCCAGGCTGCTGCGAGACGTTTTGCTGACACCACTGTCCGTTTCTTCGCCGCGATGATGATCGGCCGCCGTGGCCGCGACCTCGCCGACCGGCTCACCAGTGCCGAGGACACCGGGACGAAGCCGCTGAAGACCCTGCCCCGCGGCCTCCGCCAGGACTTCGATGCCGTCACCGCCGGCCTCGGTCCGGCCGGGTTCGCACTCCTCCGCCCGCAGGTACTCGTCGCCGGCCAAAGACCGTCACCCTCCGCAGCCGCCCCAAGAAGCGGATCAGAACCACTGCCGCTGGACGTCGCCCGCGACGTGGGCCGCTGGGTCGCCCATCCGCCCGGCCCGACGATGCGGATCGTCGACCTCTGCCCCGGCGGGGCCAGGACCGACGCCCGCGACGCGTTCATCGTCGCGGACGCGGCCCGCGAGATGCCGCACACCTCGCGCTCGCCCGACCTGGAAGTGTGCGGCTGGGGTGTTGCAACGGCCGCCAGAACCCAAGTCCGGAGGGAAAGCGGGCGCGAGGGGTTCCGGGCGACAAGCCCTCAGCGGCTCCGGTCGAGTGTCACGGCGAACAGCTTGAGCCGGGCATCGTCCGGCAACCGCAGGGAGCGGACCGCACGGTTGGGGTCCAGGGGCATGGTGCGTGCGTAGATGTTGACGGACGGCCCGTCGCGGCCCGCGCCGGCGCGGTACCGGTACGGCGCCGCCACGGCCACGGTCTCGCCGGACTGAGGGCTGCCCGCCCAGTCGCTGAACCGCAGGGGCAGGGCGGCGGTGGAGCCGTCGGCGTAGGTGACGGTGCCGGCCCCCTCCACCGTGCCGCCCGAGGCGGCGCCCAGGACGTGCAGTTCCCGGGCCCGCACGTCGGGCAGTGCCAGGGTCTGTCCCCGGGCGGTGACCGTGTTTGTGGCGCCGTCGGCCGAGGACGGGAACACGAACGGTGCCCCGGCCAGTACCGACGGGCCGGTGGTGGGCAGCGTCTCGGCCGCATAACTCCAGCCCAGACCGTCGAAGTCTCCGGCGCCCGGATGCGCGGCCGTCGCGATGGAGTCGCGGTCGTAGACGCCGGTCAGATCGAGCGGGCAGGAGTCGGCGGAGGGGCCGCAGCCCAGCCGTCGGACGTCCAGGACGGCCGTCGTCGTCCGACTGCGCCCGTCGCGGGTGCGGACGGTGAACCGGATCCGGTGCTCACCGGCCTCCAGGGTCGCCGGGACGGCGATGTCCTGTGCCACGTCGACCTGCGCGAACCGGCCGCCGCTGGGTACGGCGAAGGAGTGTTCGTGATCCGTGCCGCCGAACGTCACGGTGAGCGTCCCGCGGACCGTGCCCGCCCCCTGGACCGTCGCCCGCGCGACGAAGGAGGCGGTGGAGGCTCGGCCGGCGAGCGTGACGGCCCGTCGCGGCGTGGCGGCGACCGACAGGGAGCGGTCGGGGTGGCGAGGGGGCGCGGGCCGTACCGGGCCGGGGCGGCCGAGCGTACGTGGGTCCACGGCGTCGGCCATGGCCTGGAGGCCGGCGTCGTTGGGGTGCAGATGGTCGCCGCTGTCGTAGCGTGTCCGCATCCGGTGCGGATCCGCCGGGTCCCGCAGGGCCGCGTCGAAGTCGACCACCGCGTCGAAGACGCCGCCGTCGCGGATCCACTCGTTCACCGACGCGCGGGCGGCCTCCTGCTCCGGGCTGTACGACCCCCATCCCTTGAACGGTGTGATGGTGCCGCCCAGCACGCGCAGGCCCGCGGCGTGCGAACGGTCGGCGATCTCCCGCAGCCCCGCGATGATCTGCTCCGCGTCGCCCTGGCGGGGTATCTGCTGGATGTCGTTGATCCCCTCCAGGACGATCACGGTCTGCGCGCCCGCCCGGCGCAGCACGTCCCGCTCCAGCCTGGCCGTGGCGCTGGGCCCGCCGCCCTCGGTCAGCACACGGTTGCCGCTGATGCCCGCGTTGAGAACGCCGAGCCGGCCGGCGGGGCCGTGGCTCGCACGCAGCCGTGCCGCCAGCAGGTCCGGCCAGCGCCGGTTGGCGCCGGGCGTCGAGGCGAAGCCGTCGGTGATGGAGTCCCCGAGGGTGACGACGGCGCCGCTGCCCGCCGCCGCGCCGGCCGGGCCCGGCTGGACGTCGACCTCGGTGACGTAGTGCCATGACTGCGTCGTCGACGGCAGTCCACCGCCGTCGAGGTCACCGGCGTGGTCCTTGCCGTCCGTGGCGTAGTACGAGGTGGCGAGGCCGGTGCCGTGCCGGGTGACCGGTCCGGACGGCTCGGGTGTGTACGTGGTGACGAAGAGTTCGGAGGCCTCGGCGACGGGGAGGCCGACCGGGTCGCTGTATGCCTCCGCACCCGCCGGGACGGTCACGGAACGGTGCCCTTCGAAGGTGAGGTCGCGCAGGGAGCGGGGCGCGATCGCGGCACTTCCGGGCACCCGCTGCAGGCTCACCGTCGAGTGGGCGAACCGAACGGGGCGCGTACCAAGGGCGTTGGAGAGCTTCACGCGTATCCGCTCGCCCCCGATGCTCGTGTGGACGAGATTGCGGATGGTGTACCCGGCGAACCCGGTCTCGCCCACGGTGTCGCTCGCCGCGGCCGCCCAGGTGCCGGTCCAGCTTCGCCGGTGTGCCGCGTTCTGCGCTCCGTGGGCGGGGGAGGCGGCGGCGGAGGAGAGGGGGAGTGCCGCGGTGGTCAGGAGCAACGCGACGATTGCTGCGCATCTTCGCATGGACTGTCCCTTCGGAGACGGGTGGCGCGCCTCAGGGAAGACAACGTTGTCAGAGCCTCATGCAAGTTATCCGGACCACTCTTGGGCGGTCAACCCCCGTGCGGGCGGGGTCTGTCGGAATCCTGGCGGGGTCTCTGGAGACCACGGGCGACTCGACTGGCCTGGTGGCCCTCGACCGCGGCCCGGGCTCGGTCACCAACCTGCGGCCGCACTTCCGGCGCGCGCTCAGCACCACGTCCACCGCGTACCGGAGGACCTTCGGCCGACGGGCACCGTACGCCCGCGCCCGACGTCCCCTCGGGGAGAGCCACTGCTCAGCGGGCGGAGACTCGCGCGTCGACGTGAACCAGCCCGGCCACACCGAACTGGAGCGTGAGGGGGAGCGTGCGCTGCCCGCCGGTGCCACGCGCCCGGGGCAGCTCCACACTCGGCCCGCCACCGGCACCGCCGAAGGTGACGGTGGTGCCGGGCTGGAGCAGAATGCCCGCGGTGGTTAGCACCCCGGTGCCCTTCGTGCCTTCGGCGCCGGCCAGCACACCCCGGCCGCCGGTGGACGTGGCGACCATGCCGAGGTGTTCGGGCACCGTGCTGTCGTTCCGTACCGACATGCTCAGTGTGCCGCCGGACGGGCCGAGGTGCGCGACCGCGTCGGTCACCGCCAGGTCGATATCGGCGATGCGCACCTCGACACGGCCCGGGGCGGAGGTGATGCCGGGGGTCTCGCCGGCGGGCGCGGTGGTGCCGGAGGGCCGGCCGTCGTCGCCGGTACCGGCGCAGCCGGCGGTGAGGAGGGAGAACGCGGCGCACAGGGATATGGCCAGTGCCGCTCGGGCGTTGCCAGTCATGCCTCTCATGTCCGCATCCTGTCAAGGCCGTTCCCGGCCCGGACCGTCACCCCCCTCGGGCAATCCAACTTCCGCTTATGATTCGACACGTGTTCGATGCGCGGCACATCAGGACCTTCCACGCGGTGGTGAACCTCGGCACGTACTCCGGGGCGGCCTCGCTTCTCGGCTACACCCAGCCCGCGGTGACCCAGCAGATGAAGGCGCTGGAGCGGTCGCTCGGCAGTCCGTTGTTCGTCCGGGTGGGGCGCCGGATGAGACTGACCGAGGCCGGCGAGACCCTGGCCCGGCACGCCGATACCATCCTCGAGAGCCTGTCCGTCGCGGAGGAACAGGTCACGGCGATCGCCCGGCTGCGCAGCGGCACGGTCAGGCTCTGCGGCTTTCCCAGCGCCAACGCCACCCTCGTCCCCGAGACCCTGGCCGAACTGGCCGCCGGGCACCCCGGGATACGGGTCGACCTGCTCGACGACGAACCTCCCGACTCGCTCACGCGACTGGCACGGGGCGAGTGCGACATCACGCTCGCCTTCACCTATCAGAGGCCGGCTGAGACGGTGCCCGACGAGGTGGTGGAGATCCCGCTGCTGGAGGACCAGCTCACGGTACTGATGCCGGTCGGCCATCCGCAGGCGCGGCGGCGGGCCGTGCGGCTCGCCGACTTCGCGGGGGAACGCTGGATCGTCGGCTGCGCGCGCTGCCGCACCAACTTCCTTCACGAGTGCGCCGGGTTGGGCTTCGCTCCCGACATCGCCTTCACCACCGACGACGGTCTGGTCACGCAGTCGCTGGTCGCCGAGGGACTGGGGGTCGCCATGGTGCCGGGCCTCGTGCTGTCCTTCCTCCGGCTCGACCGCGTCGCCGGCCGGGCCCTGCAGCCGGCCTTGCGCCGCCGGATCTCGGCGTACGTGCTGCGCGAGCACCTGCGGGTTCCGGCCACCGCCCTGGTGGTCGACACGATCAGGGAGGTCGCCGAGCGGCGCGTGGGCTGCTGACCCGCTGCCGGCGGGGCGGAGGGGTCCCCGCCGCCCGGCGGTCCATAAGCAATCGGCGTTCCATAAGCACTTGTTGGGCAGCACCGAAGCAACCGTCGTTGGACGCGGCCGGAGCCGCGCCGGACGCTGGGCGCCATGACCGATTCCCCGAGCGCCACCCGAACAGGAGCGTCCACTCGCCTCGACCGCCTCGACCGCCTCGTCCATGAGGTTCGGGACGTCGTCCGGCAGGGGCTGCCACCCGGCCGCACGGCCGGCCTGGTCGGCGACCGGCTGGCACCCCATCTCGGCACCGGTGATCTGCTGACGGACCGCCAGTGCGAGGGCGACGACGGGCACTACCGCCAGCACGTTCTGCACGCGGAGGAGGACGGCGGCTTCTCGATCGTCTCCCTGGTGTGGCTGCCCGGCCAGCACACCAGCATTCATGACCACGTCTCCTGGTGCGTCACCGGTGTGCACGAGGGCCGTGAGCACGAGCGCCGGTACGATCTGGTCCCGGGGGAGCCGGCCGGGCGTCTGGTCGCCACCCGGGACGTGGTCAACGATCGGGGCGAGGTGTGCGGCTTCGCACCGCCGGGCGACATCCACCGGGTGTGGAACGGCGGCACCGGCAAGGCGGTCTCCCTGCACGTCTACGGCGCCGACATCACCCGCCTGGGCACCAGCATCCGTCGCGTCTACCGGTCGCCGGAGGACGAGCGGTGACATGACGGACCCTCGAACGTTCGACTGCCGACAGGTGGTCTGCCACTGAACGCACGGTGTTCTCGGCGGGCCGAGGATTGCTTTCGCGTTGTTTCCCGCGTGGTTCGGAGAAACCGTGCTCGTTCGTCGCCGCCTGGTCGATGCGTCCTACCGCGTGGCCGGACCGTCTTCGTGATGCCCGCGGTCGCGCCCACTGCCTGCGGTGTGGGTATGCGCGGCGGATGCCGGACGAGCCGGTGCGGCGGTACCGCTCGCGCATCGGAATCCGCTCCTAGCACCCCCATGTGGCCGTCATCACGCCGATATGGGGGGATCGGAGCGTCTTCGTTCGGTGAGGGGGACGTACTCTGACGGAGATACGAAACGGTTTCGTTTCGACGGCTCTCCCTCTACTGAACCAAGGACTGGAGAACGTCCCCATGTCCCAGACAACCGCCGCGGGGTCGGAGACAACCCCGTTCCACAAGGCCGGTCCTCAAGCCGACGACGCCCCGTCCGGTCGCCGCTGGTGGATCCTCGCGATGATCGGCCTCGCCCAGCTGATGGTCGTACTGGACGCGACCATCGTGAACATCGCCCTCCCGTCCGCCCAGGCCGACCTCGGCTTCTCCGACGGCAACCGAACCTGGATCGTCACCGCCTACTCACTCGCCTTCGGCAGCCTCCTGCTGCTGGGCGGCCGGATAGCCGACCTGTTCGGCCGCAAGCCGGCCTTCCTGGTGGGCATCGGCGGCTTCGCGGTGGCCTCCGCGATAGCCGGCGCCGCCCCGAACTTCGAGGTGCTCGTCACCGGCCGCGCCCTGCAGGGCCTGTTCGGCGCACTGCTGGCCCCGGCCGCCCTCTCCCTTCTCACCACCACGTTCACCGACGCCAAGGAACGAGCGAAGGCCTTCGGCATCTTCGGTGCCATCGCGGGCTCCGGCGCGGCCGTCGGCCTGCTGCTCGGCGGCGTGCTCACCGAGTACCTGAACTGGCGCTGGACCCTCTACGTCAACCTCATCATCGCGGTGGTCGCGATCGTCGGCGGCTGGCTGCTTCTCGAGCGCACGGAGCGCGACCGCGGTGCCAAGCTCGATGTGCCCGGCACCGTTCTGGTCACCGCGGGCCTGTTCGGCATCGTCTACGGCTTCTCCAACGCCGAGTCGCACGACTGGAGCTCGCCCCTGTCGTGGGGCTTCCTGGCCGCCGGCACCGCGCTGCTGACCGTGTTCGCCTGGTGGCAGACCAAGGCCGCGCACCCGCTGCTGCCGCTGCGCGTACTCCTGGACCGCAACCGCGGCGCGTCCTTCGCGGCACTGCTGGTCGCCAGCGCCGGAATGTTCGGCGTGTTCCTGTTCCTCACCTACTACCTTCAACTCACCCTGGGCTTCTCCGCCATCCAGACAGGCCTGGCCTTCCTGCCCATGGTCGCGACGCTGATGGTGTCGGCCACCATGTCCACCACCTTCCTGCTCTCCGTGGTCGGGCCGAGGATCGTCGTGCCCCTCGGCATGGCGCTCGGCGCCGTCGGCCTGTTCTGGCTGACCGCCCTGGGCCTGGACAGCTCGTACGTCGCCAATGTCCTGCCGCCCCTCCTGGTCACCGGCCTCGGCATCGGCCTGGTCATGGCCCCGGCCATGAGCGTCGGTACCAGTGGCGTGGCCACCGAGGACGCGGGAGTCGCGGGCGCCTCCGTCAACACGATGCAGCAGATCGGCGGCTCCATCGGCACGCCCCTGCTCAACACCCTCGCCGCCGGCGCCGCCACGTCCTACCTCGTCGGCAGGAACCCGGCCGACAAGCTGGTCCAGGCCCAGGCGGCGATGGACTCCTACACCACCGCCTTCATGTGGTCGGCCGTGCTCTTCGTCACGGGCGCGCTGATCACGGTGTTGCTCTTCCGGCCCGGCGTCCCGACCGCGGCGGACCCGGACGCCGCCCCCACCGTCCACATGTAGGCGTCATGTGGCGGCTCGCACCCACCTGTGGGGACGGGGCGGGTGCGAGTAGTGGGCCCGGTACCGACGATCTCGTCGGCCACCGGGCCCGTTTCCGTTCGCCCGGAAACACGCCGGACCGACGATGAACCCGTTGACCCCGGCTGACGTTGTGCGGGTCTACCGCTGTCCCGCCAATCAGCGGCTCACCGCCACCGGCAAGGGTGCGATCGTCACCCAGGGGCCGGACAAGTGCCTGGGGATCGCCGGCCCCGGCACCGTATGGGGAAGTCGCGTGGAGATCGCCCCGTGCGACGGATCGCGGAACCGGCGCCGGACGGTCAGGAACGTCGCCTGAGCGTTCGAGTCCAAGGGGAGCTCGAGCTGCGGCGCCCACCGGCCGCCGACTTCGTGCGGCGAGCGGTGTGCGGGGCGCCCTGTTCCCGGACCTGACCCGGGCAACACGCACGATGTCGACCGGGGAGACCAGTCGTACATTGATCCCGGCCGGCCGCCTTGCCGGTTCGCCTCCGCCCGCGCCCCGACGAGGAGACTCCCATGCGTATCGGAATTGACGTCGGTGGAACCAACACCGACGCCGTTCTCGTGGACGGGAGACGGGTGCTGGCCACCGTCAAGGCGAGTACGACACCAGATGTGACCTCCGGGATCGTGGCCGCGATCAAGGGCCTTCGCAAGCGGCACGGGTTCGATCCGTCCCGGATAGGTGCCGTCATGATCGGCACGACTCAGTTCATCAACGCTCTGATCGAGGGCCGACAGCTCACGAAGACCGCGGCGCTGCGGCTGGGGCTGCCGTCGGGCGCCTCGCTCCCACCCCTGACGAACTGGCCGGACGCGTTGGTCAAGGCGATGTCGGGACGTGGCTACCAAGCCCACGGCGGCCACGAGTTCGACGGCCGGTACATCGCGGAACTCGACCCGTCCGAAGTGCGTGCCGCCGCGGCCGACATGGGCGCGGCAGGAATTCGCAGTGTGGCGATCAGTTCGGTCTTCTCTCCTGTCGACTCGGAGTTCGAGGTCAGGGCCGCGGAGATCATCAATGCCGAACTACCGGATGTTGACATCTCCCTCTCACACGAGATCGGCCGTATCGGCCTGATCGAGAGGGAGAACGCGACGATCCTCAACGCGGCGCTGCGTGAACTGGCGGGACACATCGTCAACGGCCTCGAGGAGGCCGTGGCAGGCACAGGAGTCACCGCGTCGATCTATCTCAGCCAGAACGACGGCACTCTGATAGATGTCGACCAGGCCCGCCGCTACCCGGTGGCGACCTTCGCGTCCGGGCCGACCAACTCCATGCGCGGCGCCGCGGTGCTGTCCGGGTTCGACACCTGCGCCGTCATCGACGTGGGGGGTACCACCACCGACATCGGCGTGCTCCAGGGTGGATTCCCCCGCGAGGCGACAGCCGACGTCCGGGTGGCCGGCGTCCGCACCAATTTCCGGATGCCCGAAGTGGTGTCCCTGGGCATCGGGGGTGGAAGCGAGGTCCGCGGTGAGGCGCCCGTCCCGGCGATCGGCCCCCGGTCCGTCGGCCACCGGCTGACCTCCAGAGCGCTGGTCTTCGGGGGTGACACCCTCACGACGACGGACATCGCCGTGGCCGCCGGACGCGCGGAGGTCGGGGACCGGGACCGGGTGCGGCACCTGGAACCTGCCTTCGTGGACTCGGTGCTGGCCCGGATCGCCGACGAGATCGCCGACGGTGTGCAGAGAATGCGTACGTCGGCGCGGCCCCTGCCACTGGTCGCGGTCGGAGGAGGGGCGCTCCTGTTGCCGGACGAGTTGGTGGACATCGGGGCGGTGCACCGTCCGGAGCACTCCGCCGTGGCCAACGCGATCGGTGCGGCGATCGCCCAGGTCGGCGGGGAGATCGACCGGGTGTACGCGATCGACACCGCGAGTCGCGAGTCCGTGATCGGCGAGGCGAAGGAGGAAGCGGTGGCCCGGGCGGTGGCGGCCGGCGCGGATCCTTCCACGGTGAGCATCGTCGACTTCGACGAGGTACCGCTGTCCTACCTGCCCGGCAACGCCACCCGTATCAGGGCCAAGGCCGTCGGGGACCTCCAACTGGCCGTCAAGGGCGAGGTGGCCCGGCATGCGTGAGATCACGGCGGACGACGTGGAGGAGATCGTCAGGGGGGGCCGCGATCCTGGGGACGGGCGGGGGCGGAGATCCGTACATCGGCATGCTGCTCGCCCGGGCGGCGCTGCGGGAGTACGGACCGGTGGAACTGGTCAGCCTTGACGACCTCGCGCCGGACAGTTGGCTCGCCCCGGCCGCGGGCCTCGGGGCGCCTCAAGTGCTTCTGGAGAAGCTGCCCGGCATCGAACAGGCGGCGTCCGCCCCACAGGCACTCGCCGCCGCCGCGGGACGCGAACTCACACATGTGACGTGCGTCGAGATCGGAGGGGTCAACTCCCTGATCCCCATCGCGGCGGCGGCCCGCACCGGCCTGCCCCTGGTCGACGCCGACATGGTCGGCCGGGCGTTCCCCGAGGTGCAGATGACCCTGCCCGCACTCCGGGGAATCAACGCGGATCGCATGGCGCTCGTGGACGAGAAGGGAAACCGGGCAGTGCTGCATGCGGTCGACAACCGCTGGATGGAGCGGCTGGCTCGCGGGATCACCGTCACGTTCGGCAGCATGGCCCTGGGCAGTACCTATGCCATGACGGGCCTCGAGGCAAAGGAATCCATGGTGGCCGGCTCGCTGAGCCTCTGCTTCGATCTCAGCAGGTGCGTCACCGCTGCCCGTGCCGGGAAGAACGACCCGGTCGACGCGGTCACCGCGCGGCTTGCCGGACAGCGGTTGTTCGACGGCCGTGTGACGGAGGTGCTGCGGCGCACGGAGGGTGGCTTCACCCGGGGTGAGGCGCGGCTGACCGGGGTGGGGCAGGACACCGGCACATCGTTGACGCTGAGGTTCCAGAACGAGTACCTGATCGCGGATCGCGAAGGCTCCGTACTGGCGACTGTCCCGGACCTGATCTGCACGCTCGATCCGGACACCGGGGAAGCGGTCACCGTCGAGACCCTTCGGTTCGGCCGGCGGCTCTCCGTGATCGTGGCTCCGGCGGATCCCCGCTGGCACACTTCGGAGGGGATCGCACTCGCCGGTCCGCGGTACTTCGGGTACGACCTCGATCCGGTACGTGCTCCAAGGGTGTGCGACCGATCCTGAGACGGAGCGTGAGTCCGATCGTGGCCAGGTGGGGACGGTCCGCTGCCGAGCCGGCGTCGCACCGGCCGTCCACGGCGTGGCCGGTGGGCCGGGTGACGGGCTCATGAGCCTCGGCCTGCGCCGTCTCCTGGCGTCCGAACAGTGGTCGACCTCCGTCAGTGTGCTGGCCGGGTCCCGCGCGCTCGACCGTCCGGTGCGCACCGTGCGTGCGGCGGTGACCGTGGACCTGCGACGCCCTCTCCACGAGGGAGAGCTGGTGGTCCTGATGCCGCCACTGTCGCTCGACGACTGGCGCGTCGACGTACTGCTGAGGAGGATCGCCGACGCGACCGGCGCGGGGCTCGTTCTGCCGGGGCTGGAACCGCTCCGGTCCACCCGCCGTCTCGCCGACCTCCTGGAGGTGCCGCTGCTCGGGACGACCGGTGCGCCGCTGGATCTGTGTGTGTCCGCCCGGATGTTCATGGCCGTGCCCGAACTGGACGGGGCCCGGCTCCTGCTGGACACGCATCGGGCACTCGGGAAGCGGGCGTACCCGCCCGACGTGGTCGTGGCGAAGTTCGGTGACATCGTCCACGCACCCGTGGCGCTGCTCGACGACAAGGGCGAACGCCTCGCCGGCGGGTTGTCGGTCACCGGTCCGAAGCCCGACGTTCTGCCGGTCCCGAGCCGCACCCCGCACGAGCGGGGCCTGGTGCTCGTCCATCCCGTGCCGCATACGGAGGCGAATCGCGTCAGTGAGTGGCTCGCCGTCGACCTTCCGCCGATCTCGGCGTGCCGCGCGGACGCCGTCGCGCGGGCGCTCGACGTGGCGGCCGGCGCGATCCAGCGCTGGCTGCTCTCCCACCGGCTCGACCTGGAGCGGGACGCCAGGTCACGCGGCACGCTCCTCGGCGATCTGCTGCGGCTGAACAAGGACCCGGGATCCGATCTGCGCCGACGGGCGGCCGACGCGGGCTGGGCGCTCGCGGGCTGGCACGTGGGCTTGCGGCTCAACACCGGCCCGGAGGTCGACACGATCGCGCGTCGCCCCGACATCACCAGGGTTCTGGAGGCGTCGGGCATCTCGCCGGTGGTGGTCGAGTACGGAAACGGCTGGGCGGCCTGGACGACGTACGACAACGAACCCACCACCGACCAGGTGGACCTGCTGGCGAGGCGCGTGCGCGACGCACATCGCACGCTGCGCCGTACCGTCGGGGCCGACATGGGAGTGGGAAGGCCGCACGCGGACTGGGGCGGTCTGGCCACGACGCTCGGCGAGGCCAGTGACGCGGCCAGGCTCGCCACGGCCCGGCCGGAGGTGGGTCACTTCCTGCGCGCGGACCAGCTGGGGATGGCGCAGCTGCTGCTGGAGTGGGCACGGACGGACACCTTCGAACCGGCGGCGCGCAAGCTGCTCGCCCCTCTCGGTGAGCTCCCGGGCGACCTCGTCGGCACCCTCTCCGCCTATCTGGACTCGGGGGGTTCGCTCGCGGAGACCGCGGCCGTTCTGGGCGTGCACCGCAACACCGTCGCCTCCCGCGTCGAACGCGTCGAACGGACCCTCGACGTCACGCTCAAGGACCGCGACGACCGGCTCGCGCTGCATCTCGCCTGCCGGACCGTGGCACTGGCGGGTGATCGCCGTCCGCGGCCCGGGTCCCGTCCCCCCGTCCCCCCTCGCTTCGGCACTGGCCGGGCAGACTGATCGCATGGTCATCGCCACTTCACAGATCGCGGCACTCGAACGGGGCGCTTCCCTCCTGGCCTCGGGCGGCAGCGGCGACACCATGATCGCGGCGGACTGGCTGAGGTCCGCGCTGGCGGCAGGGCACCGGTTGCCCCTCACCGCCGCGGCCGCACTCCCGCCCCAGGCCCGTGTCGTACCGGTCGGCGGGTTCGGGTCGACCGGTGCCCTGCTGGAGAAGCCACCGGGCGGCGACGAACTGGTCTCCGCCGTGGCCGCCATCTGCCGCTGGACGGGCGAGCCCGCGGACGCGCTGATGACCGTGGGGCTCGCGGGTTTCAACGGACTGCTGCCCTTCTTCCTCGGTGCCCGGCTCGGCCTGCCCTGGGTGGACGCCGACCTCGCCGGACGGGGGCTCACCAGGCTCAACCAGGCATCCGTCTGCGCGGCGGGCCGGAGCCTCGCGCCCATCGCCTTCTCGGAGACCGGAGGCGAACTGATGGTCGTCGCGGAAGGGGACCCTTCCCGGGTCGAGCGGACCGCACGCGCGTTCGCCAGTGGTACCAGCGGCTGGGGGATGATGGCACTCGCCCCCATCCCCGCCCGGCGACTGCGCGACTGCACGGTCCTGGGCACGGTGAGCCGAGCGCTCGCCCTGGGGCGCGACTCCCTGGCGTACGGCAACAGCCCTTCCGGGTTAGCGGAGTTCGCCCATGACTCGAGAGGGCGGATACTGGGCGGGGGCAGGGTCGTCGAGGTCCGGCGCAGGCCCGGCCCCACCCACCAGGGGCGTCCCGGATTCGCCCGGGGGACCGTCGCCGTCGCCGAGCCGGACACCCGCCGGACCCTGCGACTGGAGATGGAGAACGAGTACCTGGTGGCCCTGCGGGACGGAATGGTGGTCGCCACCACACCCGACGTACTCGCCGTACTCGACCGCCGAAACGGTGCCCCCGTCTCCTGCGATCAGGTGCGGCAAGGTCGCGACGTCGTTGTCGTACAGCTGCCGGCCTCGCCGTTCTGGCGGCATCCCCGACAGGGACTGACGCTGTCACCCCGAGCCTATGGATTCGACTGCGAGGCGCACACCCTGCCGTGAGCGGGGCCCGGACCCTTTCGGGCCCCGCCTCACGAGGCCGGCGGCAGGTTCAGTCGCCGCAGCACGAGCCGGCGCCCGGGGTCGCCGAACGCCGCGCGAGGGTCACCCCGTCGGGAACCGAGCCGCTCGGGTACTCCCACATTTCGCTGATCCTCCCCGACTCGACGTACAGGAACAGCTCCCTGCCCCGCCCGTCGCCGTCGAGGGACACCGTCGCCCCGGCATCGTCGATGGTCACGTCGAGCCCGACAGTGGTGCCGTTCAGACTGTCACGCAAGGGACACAGGTACTGCGTGACGATGTCCCGCGGTCCGCGCGGCTTCACGTCGTCCGTGCCGTGGAGCGTGGCGTGTTCGGCGATCAGGCGGGTGGCCCACTGGTCGAGGTCACCACGGTCGAGTGAGACGAGCAGCCGGCCGACGAGCGCTTCGTTCGGCTTCTGGATGAACATGTCAGTACTGCCGGACGAGGAGGGTGTGCGCCCCGATGGTCGTCGGGACGACGACCTTCCCGCCCCGCGGCTGGGGTACGTCAACGGGTTGGCCGTCGAGGAGTACCTGATAGTCGGCCTGGTCGATGAGCTGCGAGACGGTGAGCGTCGTCGGCTTGCCCAGGGCGTTCATGTCGGCGGAGGTGATCGCGACGTTCAGCGCTCGGGACTTGGCGTCGTAGTAGGCCTGACGGACCCGCACGGTGGGGTAATCGACCCCTTCGAGAGTGGGCTCGTGGAACTTGAGGGTGTTGGGACTGCTGTGCAGGGTGTGCCACTGACCGGGAGCGGCCACGGAGAACGCGGGCATCAGCCAGGCGTTGTACTGGCCGCGCGGCCAGTTCTCGCCGAGACCGAAGCCGAAGGAGAACTCGCCGTGCTCGTCGTCCCACGTCGGTTCGTAGTTGGCCTCGATGAATCCGCGCAGCGCGCTGTAGGTCTCACGGTCGCCCAGTTCCAACGCGCAGGCCGCGCCGAGCCCGGTCGCCGTGTTGGCGTCGATGTCCATCCCGGGGACGGGCGACAGGTAGGCGGTGCCGTCGGGCTGCTCGCGCAGGAAGTGGTGGAGCATGCCCGCGTACATGCGTTCGGACAGCGGACGGTCCAGTCCGATCCCGTGCCAGAGCACCGGGGCGTACAGTCCTGACCCCTGCATGTGGGGCTGGTTGGAGTTGAAGTCGTAGTCCGGGTCGTAGTAGTTGGACAGGGCTTCGATCCGGCCCGACTCCTCGTTCACGGGGAAGTAGTGACGCCGTCCGTAGCGCTTCCAGTTGTCGAAGGCGCTGAGCAAGTCGGTTCCGTGCATGACGTCGAAGAGGCGGACCGCACTGCCGGTCAGGGCGTTGCACCAGGGGAAGATCTTGCCGGCCTCACAGGCGATACCGGGCCAGAACTCGCGCCACTGCCGCGCGATCAGCTCGTTGAGCTCTCGGTGGTCGTAACGGAAGGAGTTCTCGGAGTCGTAGACCACATCGAACGGGCGGTCGTAACGGTCGTCGCCGGAAACGTAGGAGTAGAGCGACAGCGACAGGTTCAGGTAGCCCTTGTACATGAGGTTCTGTCCGGCACCCCGCACCGGGTCGGGGTCGTACTCGTAGCCGCCCGAGCCGTTTCCCGCCCACCCCACCGCGTTGTACTTCCCGGCCTGGCCGGGCGGGAACACGACCGTCCACTCCGGTGGGTACATGTCACGCGTCGGGTCGTCGCCCCGGTGCTCGAGCCACTCGTACAGCGACCAGTACTCCAGGTACCGGTCGCTCGCGAAACCGAGGATCTTCGTATAGACCTCGCGCCATGCCGGGGTCGTCTCGGCCATCAGGGCCAGCGACCACTGGCTCCATGTGAGGTCGTAGCGAGGGAAGTTGCCGAACGGTGTGAACGACCGGTCGTCCCACGACTCGTGAGGCGTGTCGTTCATGGTCCACGTACCTCCGTAGTCGACCTTGCGGTGGAGATGGGCCAGCCATCCGATCGACTCGTCACTGAGTGCGGGGATCCCGGGGACGATCTCGCGGCTCGAGCGCACACGGCCGCGGAACGGACCCCCCGATCCCGGCCGTGCGGTGAACGGTTCGGGCGTGGTGCCCTTCCACCATTTCCCGGTGGTCGTCCTGGGAGACATCGGAACCTCCTCTGGTGTCCGCACAGGTGTCGTAGGTGACTCCACAGCACGACACCGCGGCTGTCACCGGGCGGTTCGCCGACCGGGCGGCGAGGCCCTGCGCGTTGTGCCCAGTGAGCCCCGCGGACGGCGTGATCAGAAAGACGTGAACCCGGTGCCCGGCCGTCGCGTTGAGCCGTTCGTGATCACCACGGACGTGTCGTCCTTGCGACATGTCCCATCCGCGCCGGGACGAACCGGTGACACCGGCTCGGGCGGCGGCGGACTCTGTGCGGAAGTACGGCATACCGCTGTCAGGTGCCCAGCGGGCAGCGGCGGCACCAACGTGCCGTGCAGGACAACGGAAGGCATGAGAACTGATGAGACGGATACGCCTCGCGGCGGCCGTGGTGGCGGGGCTTGCCCTCGCCGCCGGCGCCGTGCCGCCGGTCGCGGCGGACAGCGATGTCGGCCCGGCGACGACGAGCAGGACCACCGCCCCCAGGTCCGCCGGCAGTGCCACCGTGCGCCTGATCACCGGTGACCGCGTCACGGTGACGACGGATGCGAGCGGCCGGCACACGGCCTCGGTGACGCCAGGGAAAGGCCGCCGGCATGTTCTCTTCCGCACCGTCGAGGAGGACGGCCGTCTGACGGTCCTCCCGTCCGACGCGAGGGCCCTGCTGGCGACCGGACGCCTGGACCGCGGCCTGTTCGACGTCACCTCCCTGCTCGACCAGGGATATGACGAGGCCCACACGGACACCCTGCCGTTGATCGTGAGCGGCGCCCAAGGCACCGGGGACACCGGGGACACCGGGGACACCGGGGACGCCGCCCTGCGTCGGCTGACCGCGCTGGCCGCCGACGGAACGAAGACCCGTGACCTGGAGACCATCGCGGCCAAGTCGCTGCGCGTCCCGGCCGGCGACCTCGGCGCCTTCTGGAAACGGCTCACCGCCGACCGCGGGGACGTGTCCGCCGAGGCCACCGCCCCCCGCGTCTGGCTGGACGGCCGGGTACACGCCTCGCTGGACCGCAGTACCGCCCAGATCGGTGCTCCCGTGGCGTGGAAGGCCGGTTACGAGGGCGACGACGTCAAGGTCGCGGTACTGGACACCGGCGCCGACGCCGGCCACCCCGACCTGGCCGGACGCATCAGCGAGGCCAAGGACTTCTCCGGCAGCGGCGGCACCGGCGACGGACAGGGACACGGCACCCACGTCGCCTCCACCGTCGGCGGCTCGGGCGCGGCCTCCCACGGCAGCCACAAGGGGGTCGCGCCCGGCGCCGACCTGCTGATCGGCAAGGTCCTCGGCGACGACGGCTCCGGCAGCGAGTCGCAGGTGATCGACGGCATGGAGTGGGCGGTCGCCCGGGGCGCCGACGTCGTCAACATGTCCCTGGGATCCGACGCGCCCAGCGACGGCACCGACCCGATGAGCCAGGCTCTCAACGAACTCTCCGAGTCCTCGGGAGCGTTGTTCGTCGTCGCCGCAGGCAACAGGGGACCGGAAACCGGCACGATCGGCAGCCCCGCCGCCGCGGACGTGGCCCTGACGGTCGGCGCGGTCGACCGGGACGACAGCCTCGCCGACTTCTCCGGTCGCGGACCCCGCCCCGGCGACGGCGCGGTCAAACCCGATGTCACCGCGCCCGGTGTGGGCATCGTGGCCGCGCGCGCCTCCGGGACCACCCTCGGAACCGTGGTCGACGACTACTACGTCGCCGCCTCCGGCACCTCCATGGCCACGCCCCACGTCGCGGGAGCGGCCGCGCTGCTCGCCCAGCAGCACCCCGACTGGACGGCGCCGCGCCTCAAGGACGCGCTGGTCAGCACCGCCCGCACGATGCCCGGTCAGCGCGTCACCGAACAGGGCGGCGGCCGCATAGACGTCGGGACCGCCGTACGGACCCCGGTCGTCGCCACCGGCACCCAGGCCTTGGGCACCTACGAGGCCGGCGAGGCAGGAACCCACACCCGGACCGTGAGCTACGCCAACCACTCGGGCGACGACGTCACACTCGACCTCGACGTCCGGCTGGCGACCGTCTCCGGCCGCGAGGCCGATCCCGCGGCGGTGCGCCCGGCGACGAAGAGCGTCACCGTCCCGGCCGGCGGCACGGCCGATGTGCCCCTGACCGTGGCACCCACCCTCGCGGCGCAGGGCCGGTACTACGGCTACCTCACGGCCACCTCCGCCGACGGCCGGACCACCGTCCACACCACGCTGAGCCTGCGCGTGCGCGGACCCGTGCACAAACTCCGGGTCGTCTCCTACGACCGCGCGGGCAACCGTGTGCAGAACTTCCCCGTCATCCAGGGTGCCGAGGGCTTCGTGCAGTACACGGACTGGGCGAACGCCGTCGCCGAGGTCGAGGAGGGCACCTACCAGGTGTCCTCCGGCACCGTGGAGCAGATGGACGGCAGGGAGACGCTGCAACACGTCGTCCTGCCCCAGGTCGAGGTCACCAAGGACACGACCGTCGTCGTCGACGCACGCAGGACGACCAAGGTCGAGATCCGCACTCCCCGGCCTGCCGAACAGCGCGGCATCCTGAGCTACCAGACGCACCGCGAGCTCGACGGCCGCGCCTGGACCGACGGCGTGATGTACTTCGACACCGCCCGCGACCTGTACGTCAGCCCCACCGAGCGCGTCACCGACGGGACGTTCGAGTTCACCTCCCGCTGGCAGCTCGTGGCCCCGATGCTCCGGGCCGACGTCGTCGGCGGCCCCCGAGACCTCAACCTCTTCTACGAGCCCACCTCCGCCCTGTTCGACCCGCGCGGAGCACGGCTCACCGCCGTCGCGGCCGGCACCACGGCCGCACCGGACTTCCGCGCCGCCCGGGGCCGGCTCGCCGTCGTCACCTACGTCGGGGACGGGAAGAGCGAGAGGGAACTCGTCGACGAAGCCGCCGCCGCGGGCGCCCGTGCCGTGCTGCTCGTCCACTACGAGGACAACGCCTGGACCCGGTGGACGCCCAACGGCGAGCGCACACGCGTGCCGCTGATACGCGTCGGCCTCACCGACGGCACCGAGCTGCTCAAGCGGATCGAGCGGCACAGGACCACGGTCGCCTTCACCGGCACCGCGCGCAGCCCCTACCTCTACGACGTCGTCCAGGTGTCCTCGCAGGGCATTCCGAAGCACGTGACCCACACGGTCTCCCGCCGCAACAGCGCCGTCGTGCGCTCCGTGTACGCCGACAATGGCGGCCTGCCCTGGGCGACGGAACAGCGCTTCGCCCGGCGGCCGTACAACGAGTACGCCTGGCTCCAGTACGCCCGCCACGTTCCGACCGGCTTCGCCCGCACCGAGTACGTCAGCGCGGGTGACACCGAATGGCAGCACCTGGTCCTCCACGAGACGGTGCAGGACATCGACTCGCTGCTCGACACCGGCATGCGCGACGCGCCCCGCACCTACCGGGCCGGCGAGCGGGTCGGTGAGACATGGCAGGGCGCGGTCGTGCGGCCCTCGATCCCGCGGGGCGGCGCCGTGCCCCCGACCACGTGTGACGCCGACGTGCTGAGGCTGCGGATACCGGAGTTCACCGACTCCGGGGCGGGCCACTGGTCCCGCGTGATCACGGACCCCGCCCTTCCCGGCGGGCCGGGCACGTCGGCGGCCACGGACACGGTCGGTGCCGTACTCAGCCGCAACGGTGAGAAGTTGGCCGACCTCGCGGACGCCTGGCAAGACGTCCAGGTGCCGTCCGGCCGCGCCGACTACCGGCTGGCGCTGAAGACCACCCGCACCTCCGGGGAATGGCGCTACGCCACGGCCACCGACACGACCTGGTCCTTCCGTTCCGGTACGACCACCGAGGCGGAGTCGCTGCCGCTGCTGCAGGTCGACTACCGGGCGCCGGTGGACGCGCACAACAGCGTGGGCCCGCGCCGCGCGTACTCGCTCGGGCTGACGATCCGTCACCAAGACGGGCTCGGCGCTCCGCGCGGGGTCAGGGCACGGGTCGAGGTCTCCTACGACGACGGCGAGCACTTCACCGATGCGAGGACCAGAGCCCGGGGCGCGGGCAGGTTCGCCGTCACCGTCAAGAAGCCGCCACGGGTACGGGGCGACGCGTTCGTGACGCTTCGCGTCACCGCCCGGGACGCGGACGGCAACGAGGTCCGCCAGACCGTGACCAGGGCGTACCTGCACCGCGGCTAGCACGCACCGCTCTGCGACAGCAGTCGCAGTCGCAGAGCCCCCTGCGCAGGGGAACCGGGCGCGGGCCGGCCTCGACCGACAGGTCGCAGGCGTCCCGCAGCCGGTCGAACTCCGTGCTGCCCGGGAGCAGAATCTTCAGGTGGCGGCTCACCGGGTGTGCTGCACGCCGGTCCGCAAACATGCCCCAGGAACACTCCGGTGACCGGCCAGCGCCCTCGTCGCCTCCTGGAGCCTTGGTGATGGAGCCGTCTACGGCGATGTGATCGAGGGCGAGACCGACGATCCGGTCGTAGGACTCCAACGCGATCTGTTTGAGCCTGGCGAAGACGCCGAGTCGGATCCACTCGTCACGGCGGCTGCGGATAGTGGTGACCGAGCAAGTCGTGTCGGCGATCGCTTCGTAAGAGCAGCCGAAACGCAAGAGCTGCAGGAGCTTGTCGAAGATGACCCGGTCGCTGATACGCCGGCGGTGGCAGTCGAGAGGATGGTCCGGGTGAAAATCCGGCCTGCGGGGAAGCAGGATCGCGAATTGGTCCCAGAGCGGTTCTGTCAGCCATGATGGCAGCGCGGGAACAGGTCTCCCAAGTGATCACAGGGCGTCCCATCTCCATGATCACCAGGACCTGTGCCCGGTTTGCGACCGGGCCCCGACCCCCCGACCGCGCCCCGGTCAGGACGAGGCGGTCGTCAAAGTCCGCAGCTCGGTGTCCGACAGACGCAGGTCCTGCGCGGCGAAGAGCGCCGGCAGCTGGTCGACGGTGCGTGCGGACGTAATCAGCGCGGTCACGGTCGGCTGCTGCGCGAGCCAGGCCAGCGCCACCGTGGCCATTTCCACCCCCCGTGCCGTCGCGATCTGCTCCAACGCGTCGAGCACCTTCACGCCGCGTTCAGTGTCCGCGTAGCCACCGGCGAGTCCGGGAACGTTGCGCACGTTCTCCGTACTCTTTCCAGGACGGTACTTGCCCGTGAGGAAGCCGGAGGCCAGTGCGAAGTACGGAACGCAGGCCAGCCCTTCACGCTGCACGACCTCCCGCCGCGCACCCTCGTACATATCACGTGAGACGAGGTTGTAATGCGGCTGCAGAGCCACGTAGCGGGCCAACCCTTCGCGATCGGAGAAGGCCAGCGACGCAGAGAGCCGTTCGGGACTGATGTTGGAGGCCGCGATGGCACGCACCTTGCCGGCCTTCACGAGATCGTCGAGAGCCGTGATGATCTCGTCCACGGGGATGGACTCGTCCCGGTCGAAATGAGTGTAGTAGAGATCGATGTGGTCGGTACGCAGCCGCCGCAAGGACTCCTCGGCAGCGGCCTTGATGTTGGCAGGCGCAAGGCCCATGTACTCGGGGTGGTCACCAACCTTCGTTGCGACGACCACGTCGTCGCGGTTACGGTGGGCGGCGAGCCAGTCGCCAATGATGCTTTCGGACTGGCCCGGCTCGTTGCCGGCGAAGTAATTCATATAGGAGTCGGCGGTATCGATGAAATTGCCGCCGCCAGCAAGGTAGGCGTCGAGCACCGCAAACGACTGGGTCTTTTCGGCGGTCCAGCCGAAGACGTTGCCTCCCAGACAGAGGGGGGAGACGAGGATGTCGGACGAGCCGAGAGTACGAAGTTCAGTCACGTCAAGACCAACGTGCGGTCGCCTGCCTGAAGTTCCGGCGATCTCTGCGCGCCTACTTCAGCGGGCAGTTGAGGCGTACTGCGATGGGTCCGCGGGGAGCTGTGGACCGCACGGTCCCGGCGCGCATGGTTTTCCCGTGTTCCTGCAGCACCGCTACCAGCAGCGGCTACGAAGATCCTGTCGCTGGTCACGGGGCTGATGTGAGTCGTTCCTCTACGACTCTCTGCTGCTTGCTTCCATGCTGGACCGCCTGGACGACTTCGGCCCGTTGCCCGATGCCGTCACCGTGCACTCGGACGCTGGTTATGAGTCGGACAAGACCCGCCCTCTGCTCGAAGAGCGCGGTTTCCACGGCCGCATCGCGCACCAAGGTAAGAATGCACCAATCCAGGCCAGCCGGCCTTGGCACGTGGAGCGCGCCCACGCCTGGCAGAACGCCTTTCACCGGCTCGCCCGCTGCCACGAACGGCGAGCCACCGTCATCGACGCCCTTTTCGATCTCGCCGTCACGACTATCACCGTGCGTAGCCTGAGCCGGCAGGCGTGGGCGACCCACCGCTGGAACGAACGCCCGAATCGCCGACTGATCCGCAGGGTGTGTCCAGTAGACGGCTGATCCAGTTTTGAGGGTGGTCAGTTGCCGGCCGGGGTTACGGTGTGGTCGGCCCCAAGAGGCAAGGCCCGCATGCCCCGAGTCGCCAACTGACCTCTGCCGTCAGCGGCAGCGTGGGCAGTGGGTGTCGTCTCCACGGGCTTGAACAGCACCGGTTGCACGTGGTCGCCCGCGCATTCGCGGGTGCCTGCCAAGCGTTTGGACAGGCGGGGTCCTGCGGGGTGTTGGGCGGGGCGATCGTCCGTGTGCGGTGGCGCCGTGGCGGGCCGGTCGGCTGGTGCGGAGGGCCCTGGTGGCGGCGAGGGCGGCACGTCGCGGAGCAGGTGACGTAGGAGGCCGCCGGGGCGGCGTACGGGGCTTCCGTCGTCGGGCAGGCCGCGCAGGATGTGCGTGCGGATGGCGGTGGGCGGGTGACCGGCGGCCAGCCAGCGGGCGGTGAGGTGCGTCAGTTCGGGGCGCATGGCGCGGGGGATGTGACGCAGGTCGGGGGAGAGGGCGGGGAAGGCGTCGACGAGGGCGCGGGCTGCGGTGAGGTGGGGCGCGGGCGGTGCGTCGTCGCCCGCCTGTGGGGTCTGCGCTTCCGCCTCCCCTTCCGCCTCCCCTTCCGCCTCCCCTTCCGCCTCCGCTTCGGGCGGTGCGGGGGGCTTGGGGGGTTGGTTGGAGGTGTTTCCCTCCTGGTCTTGGGGTGGATAACCGTCGGTGGGCGGAGGGGTCGGCTCACCGACGGCCGGTGAACGACGACTCGGTGCGAGCTGCGGTGGCGGTGCCGCGCGCTCGGTGGTGGTCGTCCCGGCCGGGCCCACGGGCGTCTGGGCGAGCAGCTTGAGGGCTTCGGCCTCGTTCAAGGGCACGTTGGAGACGAGCTGTTGGGTGACCCAGAGCCCGCCGGGTGCCTGGAGCCGCCGTTCGTGCACGAATCCCTCGTCCTTGAGCTGCCGCTTGGCCCGGGTGAAGGCACAGCCACCGATACGGGCACGTTCAGCCGTACGGGAGAGGGATTCCCGGGTACCGGGAGGGAGCGAGAGCTGCCAGGTCAGGAGCCGAACGGCGTCGGAGGACAGCCGGGGATGCCGGATGAGGTCGTGCGAGAACTGGGTGAAGGCGCGCGGGGGCGCGATAAAGTGCCGGTAGATCACGGTGGAGTCATCTTCCACTAGTGGTTGAGGCCCTTGCCGACGGGTCCTAAGCCGTCGGTGAGGGCTGCTCTGTGTGGTGACGCTGAGATGGACGGTAGCGCACGGATTGTGTCTGTATCGCCGCGTTGAGTGAAGAAAGCTTTCGCTGGTCGTCGTTCACCCGCACGAGGCAACTTGCCCGCTCGCGGCCCATGTTGACGCAAGCCCGTCCTGGTCTCCGGTTACGGAGAGTGGCTGGATGACGTCAAGGGGGCGACCGGCGACCGCCTCCTCGGGACGGGTTGTTGGACGTCGTTGACGAAGGAGAACAGCAGGCACACGGCGACGGATTCGATGCCGGCGTCCTTGAACTCCCGTACGACGGACCGGACCTCGTCCTCGTCCAGGGGCTCGACCACGGTGCCGGTGTGGTCGAGCCGTTCGGTGACGCCCTTGCGGAACCGTCTCGGGACGATCGGGTGCGGGGCGGGAAGATGGAGATCGACCATGCTCTCGCGATGGCCGCGCCGGATCTCGAGCAGGTCCCGGAAGCCCTCGGTCGTGGTCAGGCCGGTCGCGGCACCGTGATGTTCGAGCATCGCGTTGGTGACCACCGTGGTGCCCAGGACGATGTGCTCGGTGTCCTTGAGCAGCTCTTCGGTGCTGTTGCCGTAGTGCTCCGCCATGACGGAGACCGCCTCGAGGACCGCGGCCGACTCGTCGCCGGGCCGGGAGGAGACCTTGCCGGTGAACATCCCGGTCCGGTCGCTGGCGACGAAGTCGGTGAACGTTCCGCCGACATCTACCGCAATGGTGTGGGTCATTGGTCAAGTCCTGGGGGAGAGAGGGCCGAATCCCCGGGTGTCTCCGGGGCATGGCCGGCCGTGACCCGACGGCGGCGCCGCCGCGGCACCTGCCGACGCTTTCATGCGGGCCATGCTCCCGCCGGGGTGTGCCGCGCACACCGGGAGAACTCCCGGTCGGACTACGGGGACGGTGCCGGACGACCGACCCGCCGTCGCCGCCGGGACGGGCCACGCCCGGGTTGGTGGCGGTGGATAGAGTCGCGGGGTGGAGATCCCCCGCCTGCTCGACGGCCGGCTCAAGTTCCGGCACCTGGTCCTGATCGACGCGCTCTCGCGCCGGGGGA
>NZ_JAGMUO010000004.1 GCF_019049325.1 Streptomyces sp. AC512_CC834
TGTCGGCGTCGCTTGAACCGTGACCCTCTGACGGCGGATCAAAACTGACTCACTTCGTGGCATCCATACGAACCTGATCTTGAGTGGAGATCGGGAGGAGAGGGTGATCCAAGTGGAGGACTGGGCAGAGATCCGCAGGCTGCACCGGGCCGAACAGATGCCGATCCGGGCGATCGCGCGTCATCTGGGTATCTCGAAGAACACGGTGAAGCGCGCCCTGGCCACGGATCGGCCGCCGGTGTACTCGAGGCCGTTGAAGGGCTCGGCGGTCGACGCGGCCGAGCCGGCCATCCGGGAGCTGCTGAAACAGACCCCGACGATGCCGACGACGGTGATCGCGGAGCGGATCGGCTGGGAGCGTGGGATGACGATCCTCAAGGACCGTGTCCGTGAGCTGCGGCCCGCCTACCTGCCCGTCGATCCGGTGTCCCGCACCACCTACCGGCCCGGTGAGCTGGCCCAGTGTGATCTGTGGTTCCCACCCGTCGATGTCCCGCTCGGATATGGGCAGCAGGGCCGTCCGCCGGTGCTGGTGATGGTCTCGGGCTACTCGCGGATCATCACCGGCCGGATGCTGCCGACCCGGATGACGGGTGACCTGATCGACGGTCACTGGCAGCTGCTCAAGCAATGGGGTGCGGTGCCGCGGATACTGGTGTGGGACAACGAGACCGGTATCGGCCAGGGCAGGGTCACAGCCGACTTCGCCGCGTTCGCCGGGATGCTCGCGACCAGGGTCTTCCTCTGCCGGCCCCGGGATCCGGAGGCGAAAGGACTCGTCGAGCGGGCCAACGGCTATCTCGAGACGAGCTTTCTGCCCGGCCGCACCTTCGGCGGACCCGCCGACTTCAACACTCAGCTGACCGCCTGGCTGACCACCGCCAACCGGCGGCTCCACCGCAGCCTGGGCGCCCGCCCCATCGACCGGTGGCAGGCCGACCGGGCCGGCATGCTCACCCTGCCGCCCGTCGATCCGCCCCGCTGGTTCCGCTTCCACACCCGCCTGGGCCGCGACCACTACATCCGCGTCGACACTGTCGACTACTCCGTTCACCCCCTGGCCATCGGCAAACGGATCCAGGTCAGCACCGACGCCGACGAGGTCATCGCCGTACTGTCCCCCGGCGGAGCGGTCGTGGCCCGTCACCCACGTTGCTGGGCCAAACACCAGACCATCACCGATCCCGACCACGCACGCACCGCGAAGGCCCTGCGCGGCGAGTTCCGCCACCGCCTCGCCTCCCAGGCCCGCCACACGTCCGCCACCGGCGACCTCATCGAAGTCGAGCAACGCCGGCTCGACACCTACGACCAGATGTTCACCACCGGACAGGACCACGCCACGGACAGCGAGACAGAAGGCGAGGTGCCCTGAATGACCCGCACCACGACAGCAGCCAAGCCCACCACCGAGAAGAACGGCAGCGGCCGCACCGGCGAGCAGACCGCGTCCGACCTGGCCTTCTACTCCCGCGCACTGAAAGCACCGGCACTGATGGACGCCGCCGAGCGCCTCGCCGGCCGGGCCAGGAACGAATCCTGGAGTCATGCCGAGTTCCTGGTCGCCTGCCTGCAGCGCGAGGTCGCCGCCCGCGAGTCCCACGGCGGCGAGGCCCGGATCCGTTCTGCCCGCTTCCCCGCGGTCAAGACGATCGAGGAACTGGATGCCACCCACCTGCGCGGCATGACGCGCGAACAGCTCGCACACCTGGGAACGTTGGACTTCATCACCGGAAAAGAGAACGCGATTTTCCTTGGGCCGCCGGGCACGGGGAAGACGCACCTGGCGATCGGGATCGCGGTCCGCGCCTGCCAGGCCGGCCACAGAGTCGCCTTCGCGACCGCCGCCGAGTGGGTCGACCGCCTGGGCGCCGCCCATCACGCCGGACGACTCCAGGGCGAACTGGTCAGGCTTTCGCGCTATCCACTGATCGTCGTGGACGAGGTCGGCTACATCCCCTTCGAGGCCGAGGCCGCGAACCTGTTCTTCCAGCTCATCTCGAACAGATACGAACGTGCGTCCGTGATCGTCACGAGTAACAAGCCCTTCGGGCGCTGGGGCGAGGTCTTCGGCGACGAGACCGTGGCCGCCGCCATGATCGACCGTCTCGTCCACCACGCCGAAGTCCACTCCCTGAAAGGCGACTCCTACCGCATGCGCGGACGAGGACGGCAACTCGGCCGCGTCCCCACCGCCGCCACAGAAACCGACTGAACCACCACAACCACAGACCACATGGGTCACGATTCAATCGGCCAAAGTGGGTCCGCGTTCAGACGCCCCCGACA
>NZ_JAGMUO010000062.1 GCF_019049325.1 Streptomyces sp. AC512_CC834
GTCCTGGACCTGGACAAGGACCCGACCCCGGGCGACCCACAACGCGTACGTACGCTCGCGAGGACGCTGCACGACTTCGCCGACGACGTGTCCGAGGCGTTGCGTCTGGTGAAGGGCATGGCGGGGGAGTCGACGCTGGCGGAGTGGGCGGGCAAGTCGGCGACCGTCTTCAAGGAGGAGTTCTCCGGGGTTCCGAAGAACCTGAAGAAGCTGGAGAAGTCGTACGGGATGTGCGGCGACGCTCTCGCCGACTTCTGGCCGAAGCTGGAGCGGGCCCAGGTCCTGGCGGACAAGGCGCTGGCCAAGGCACGGGAGGCCCGTGACGACCTGTCCTCCGCCCAGTCGAAGCTGTCCTCGGCGGACTCGTGGGTGACGCGGGCGTCGAAGGAGGCGGACAAGTACAAGGACGATCCGACCGGCAGCAAGTCGGA
>NZ_JAGMUO010000063.1 GCF_019049325.1 Streptomyces sp. AC512_CC834
CCGGCGTCGGACGCCTCGTCGATCTTGCTCTTGGCCTCGCGGGCCGCGTCGTCACGCATCTTGCGCGCGTCCGCGGCCATCTTCTTCGCCACCTCCAGCGCGCCCTGCGCGGAGTCGACGGCCGACTGCGCGTTCGTCTGCGCCGTCTTCGCGTGCTGGACGTCACGGGTGGCGGCGCGGACCTTCCCCTCGTCCGGCTTGTC
>NZ_JAGMUO010000064.1 GCF_019049325.1 Streptomyces sp. AC512_CC834
CACAACATCGCCGCTGCCCTACGGCATCACGCACGCGACACCGACCGCCCCATCAACCTGCTCCTGGCGGCGTGAGCAACGACTTTGCCGGGGCCCTGGAGGGGTTGCCCCCAACACGCTTTCCAAATGTTCGTATGGGGGTCCGGAGCGTGCCGCGCCCGTCCTGAACTGCGGTGGAGCGTTCACGGTGTCCCTGTGTGGACGGGCCCGGACGGGGGCGAATGAGACCAGGACTGAGACCAGCCAGTCCCGACCTTCCAAGATCATCTAGGAGTCCTCGGGGCTCTTCAGGCCAGTGGGGGACCCTTGGAGCGCTTGCACCGCTTCTGCCAGCGTCCATGGAGCAGTTCCAATTCAGCATGATCGTTCGTGATCACGGTTTCGACGGCTGGGCCGGCGCCGGACTAGTAAGCCCGAGGATTCCAGGTCCCGATTTCAACTCTTCGCGGTCTACTCCGGCTCACAGATTCCAGAAGAGATCAAAGAGCTCGACAAGAACCCATAACCATCCTGATGCTCAGTCTCGATCTTTCGCGATGAGCCCTCGACGTCTATCACGAAAGATCGAGGCTTAAGCGTCGGTGCCGCAGGCTTCCTTGAGGATTTCGATGCTCTCTGGGTCCCTTGGTTCGGAGCGTCGGAACTGGGGGTGGCCAAGGTCCATTTGCAGTGCGGCGTGAAGTGGCGCGGGGTAGCGGGTTCGGTCGGACCATGAGAGTGCCTGGTGGCTGAGTCGGGCTGCGGCGACAGCGAGGGCCTCGCGCTCGTATCCGCTGCGTGTGTACATCGGGGTGATTTCGCGCGTGGTCATGCTGTACCAGGGGGAGTTGAGTTCGTTTTCCTTGCGCTCGCCAGCGTTCTTTGACGCCTTGCCCGGATCCGCGCGCCAGCGGGTCTTCCACTGTCCGTGGCGCTTCTTGCCGTAGTTGCGGGGCTCGGTGAACAGGAACCACGGATGCCCCTCAGGACGGTCTTCTGGGTAGTAGAGGTCGCTGGAGGTTTTGAGCGGCTTGGTGGTGCCGTTCTTCAGCTTTTCTGTGACGGAGACGAGTCGTGGCATCTCGGCCTGCGCGCAATTCATGCGGATGATGCTGACGGGGTTCCAGGAGGCGGGCAGGCCGCTCCCCGGAAGCCACAGGCGCGGGTCGTCCGGGTCCGGTGTGAGACCCTGCTTGTTGTTGTGGAGGCCGGGCCACACGCGGCGGCTGGCGTGGCCGTCGATCATCAGGACGTACGGGAGCCCATCGAGTTCGTCGCTGAGGTCTTGGAGGGCGGTCCGGACGTCCTCGCCGGCCTGTGCCCAGCGCTGCATTTCGCCCTGGCCGTCCTGCGTGTGCAGAGGGTAGTTGGAGGCGTGGAAATTGCTCTGCGCCCGCGCGTAGTGCTCCCAGTGCGGGTGGATGTTGCTCCAACCGAGCATGCGCCACGTCTCGCCGACCTTGCGGGACGGGATCACCGCGGTTGCGGTGATGATCCTCTTGGGCTGTCCCTTGTACTTCCGATCGGTGGCCTGCTTGCGGATGTGGATGCCCACGAAGGCCATGCGGGGCAACGGATACGGGTCGTCTTCAGGGTAGAGAGCACGCTCGAACCGGTCGTCGATCACGCCGCACGAGCGGTACAGGTCCAGTTGTCCCATGTAGACACGGTGGTCTTCGAACGCCGCAGCGGGCTTCTTGACGGTGTTGAACGTCTTGGTGAACGGGTCGTACGTGCGGCCGACCAAGAACTGAGACGGCACTGCCGCCTTTGCGAGCTCCCGTACTACCTGGTGTTTGGCGTCACTCTCGGCGAGGGCGGACTTCACCTCGGCGGACTTCATGCCTTCGTGCTCTTCCCCGCGGACGGGGAGCTCCGTCTCGCACCAGGCCGCGAGGAGCACGCCTGGTTCCGTGAACTGGCTGATGAGGGCCCCGGCGTCCGAGACCCTCTCCTCTCCAGGGCCGTGTTTGAGCAGGGTCTCGGCGTTGCAGAAGACTGCTTCGATGCCCTCCGCGAGAGGCGTGGTGTCCTTCCCGTTGGGGTCGGGGTCGATGTGTTCCGGATCGAGGCCGTAGGGGTGGGCGAGACCATGAATCATGCGCGTGAGGGTCTCGTCCCGGTACCAAAGACACAGGATGCGGAGTTTGGTGTAGCCGGCTGCTTCGATGGAGCGCCGGATGCTGTCGGGCGACGGATTGCCGATGAGGTCGATGTAATCCCCGTCGCTCTTTCGCTTCTTCTTCTCCTTCTCCTGCGTCGAGGTGGCAGGTTCGTGGGGCCGCTTGCCGAAGACGTTCCCCTTCGACTTCAGCTCGAGCAGAGAAACGGCGTCGCCGAAGGCGCGCCGGATCTGGTCCTGGAGAAGAGACAGCTGGTAGATGCCGGCACCGGTACCGACTGCGAAGGAGTCCGTTTTGGGCATGGTCGGCCGGATGGTGCCGGGCGCGGGTGTCAGGATGTCGATCCTCTTGCCGTCTTCGTCCCTGAGGTTCAGGCGGTGGCGTTCGTCGGCAACGCGTTCCTCCAACGCCGTGAGCGCTGTCCGGTCGGCGTCGAGTTTCGCCAGGATCTCCAGCGCGTGCTTGTTTGCCTGGCGCAGGCCCCAACCGTCCAGAGAGAGGGACAGAAGGGGGCGCTGCGTCCCTTGATCGAGCAAGGCAGTGCGTGCGTGGACAACGGTGTTGTTGACGCGGCGGATGTGTGCGTTCAGGTTCAGGACGGGGTTGGGCTCGGCGGTATAGGTGGCCATCTTCACCGAGACGCGGGACATGGCGTACTGGACTTGCGCCCGCGTGGGGTCCTCGGGACGGGCAGTTGCGGCTTCGCTGAGGTTGACGGGGTGGGCCAGGGAGGCGAATAGCGGCCCGATGGGGTGGTCCCATGCGATCAGATCGCCGTCGCTGTCGGGTCGGTAGTGCACGGCCGCGGTGTTGGTGGACGGCTGCCAGTCGACGATGCGTTCCTTCGTCACGCCGTCCTTCGCCTCGTACGGCTCACGGACCGGTTCCACCTCCGTGTCCAGGAGCGGTTTGGCAGCCAGCTTCTTCGCGATATGCCACTTCACCGCCTGATAGGCCCAGCTCTCAGGGCTGGCTGGCCTGCCGTCCTGCTGGGCGAGGATGTTCTCGGCGAGGCTGAGCGACTGCGGCGTGACACCTGCCACCAGTTTCGCCAGGGCGGGCTCGTCCATGAACGGGATCTCGTCCAGAGGGATCTTGCGGACGATCCCTTCCAGGTAGGTGAAGGCGTTCTTGAGGACGCCGGGTTCCACGGGGCTGAGCGTCACCATGAACGCCAGGCTTCTGTCCAGGTACACGTACCCGTCGGTGACCTGCTGGAGAACGGTGACCGCGATGGAATACGGAACCAGGAATGGGTCGGACTCCTGTACGCCTGCGATCCGCTTGCTGTTGCGGGCGGCCGTACTGCCCAGGTCGCGCCAGGCTCTGCGCGTCGGCGAGTGGTAGTCACCGAAGTCCCAGACCAGGGCGGTCATGCCGTCCAGGAGCTGTGGGGTGCACTTGATCGATGTGGTGTGTGCGGTGAGATCCCGCTGTGTGCTGCGACGCCCCATGGACGGTCTTACCTCTTCTCTCGGCTTTTCTCCCGGACAGGGAAAGCAGCCCCCGCCTGCACCGGGGGAGGGCGGGGGGCAGATGTAGGCCGTTCAGAGCATCTCGCGATCGAGCCCTGCGTAGGTGAGAAATGCCTGAAGCGCTTGACCGTAGAGCTCATTCATGATTGCGCGCTGCTCGGGGTTCCAGTCGGCATAGATCTGTTTGATGATCGTGGCCAGGTCGGAACTGAACTTCTGGTCATGGATGGCGTGGTCCACGATGTGCAGGGTCATGTCGGTTTCGCCCCGGCGGGCTCGGCCGGCGAGCTGGATGAGCAGGACGAGCATTCCTGCGACGAGTTCCTTGCGCAGGTCGTGGTCCATGTTGGAGAACCGGGCCGGGGAGCGGAGGATCTTGGAGAGTTGCCTCCAAGAGGCTTCCCCAGCGTTACGCAACTCGGCCAGCGGGGTATCGCTGCCACCCACGGGGAGGGCGTTGACGCCAGCGGCGTTGACGCTCGCGTGCATCCAGTCGGTGTCCTCAATGCTGAGGACGGGCCGGACACAGAGGTAGATGTCGCGGACTGCGGAGCGTGTGCCCACGACGATGTTCAGACCTCGTCCGATGACAGCGAGGGGCGCGATCAGGATCTCCCCACGGTCGGGGAAGTCCTTCAGTTCCTCACGGACCATCCTGTCCACGTGAGGAGGCAGGTTCTCCTCGTAGTTCTGCTTCTCTGCCTTCTTCACGAGCAGGCAGACTCGGTGGTTCAGACCATCGGCCTGCGCCACTCCGGAAGCGAGGTGGGCGGCCTGCTCGTAGGAGTTGACCGTGAGAATGACACGGGCTCGTTCCGGCTCACGCTTCTCCAAGTGGGTCAGGCGTCGGGCGAGCTGCTGCTCGTAGAGACCCCGCCCGAGATCGCGCAGGGCGTTGGGCTTCAGTTCCGGTGGCAGACCACCGATACGCATCGCGTCGCCGGCGCCACTGCGTACGGGGGTTGCGAGGGTGACGATGGATTCGGGGCGCGTATCGGGCAGCCACCATCGCACCGGGGCGTGGATGTGCTCCTGCACGGCCTGCGGCAGGTAGGCGGTGGCCGACAGCCCCATGACAGGCCGCTGTACGCCGGCCGTCAACAGCGATGTGAGGCCACCTAGTTCGGAAACGAACGTATGCGGATCGCCTCCGAACGACCGGGAGAGGAGCTCGGCTTCCTTCTCCTTGTTGTCCATGCCTTTCACCTGGTAACCGTGGATGGAGCGGCCCAGCATCGCCAGGGGGTACAGGGTGGCCACCGTGCTGCTGCGCATGGTCTCAAGGATCTTGCGGACCGAGCCCAGGTCCAGGTAACGCAGGGTCTGTGCCTGCGCGCGCAGTTCGTCGAGTGCGCCGTCGAGTTCGCGCAACACCGCCCGGGTGACCAGCAGGTTGATCACAGCAGCCTGCCGGTGCGCGTCGGGCACGAGCCCGAGGAGAAGCTTGCGCATCTCGTCGCGAGTGTCCGTGAGATGGTCCTGGCCACGCTGCGCTGTGAGCGTCATCAGGGCGGTCTGAACGGCGTCCCAGGCTGCGCCTTCAGGGAGGTCGAACTCTTCCTCGTCCGGCTCGGAGCCGTACCACTGGGCGGGCATGATCTCGTTGAGGAAGGCGAAGAGCTCGGGCGGGATGTCCTCGGCCGCAGTCGCTTCGGGGAAGAGGATCTGGAGGATCTCGCGGTCCCGTGAGTGGGCCAGACGCCAGCCGGTGTTGTCGCGGCCGGCGCCGTCGGGGCCGTCCGTTTCGTTGCCGGGATTCAGCTTCAGCCCACGTCCGGAGCAGAGCCACAGCAGCAGCATCTCGGCCATGAGGCGGGCATGGCTGACTGGTGAGACGAGCCCCATCTCGTGGACAACGGGCAGGTTCTTCGCGTCGGAGTCGATCTCCCGCAGTGCCGTTGTCCTCTTCCGGGAGGCGAGAGTAATTTCCGACGTGCAGCGGCTGATCGCTGCTGTCTGGAAGGCGTCGATCTCGTCGATCACCAGGGCATCGCAAGAGCGCAGGGTCATCTCCAGGACGCTCATGCCCCGGGAGCCGCGCGCTTGACCACGGAACTCCTGCCCGTCCAGCACGACACCGATGCGAGTGCGTCCTTCGAGCAGGTTTGCGTGGTTGGTGACGATGACGGCCGCGTTGGTGGCCCGGTAGAACTGCTGGAATTTGCCGCACGTCGGTGCGAACGGGCAGGTCAGACGGTTGGAGCCAGTGGCCTCTGAGGTCAGCGAGGTGCAGTTCTCTTCCCCGTAGGGGTACAGGGTGGGCGGGTCCATCAGTGCCCGCTGCGCGCATCCTGTCGACAGAAGGCCGATGTCCGTTTTAGCGCGACGGTCCCACTCGTCGATCTGGGTGGATGTACCCAGGGCTGCGTAGTCCATGGCGCGCCGGTGCATGCTTGACGGGGACATCAACGGCGTGCAGTGAGTGGGCTCGGCGAGCCGTTTGATCTTGCGGAGATAGGCCAGGTCGTTGTTGATGTCCCAGGCCATTTCCAAGGTGGCCCGGACGTCTGTGACGGCGAGAGCGATGCGCCGGTCGTTCAGAGCAGCCCATGAGGCCAGAACCCTCACCAGGACGGTCTTGCCGCTTCCTGTGGGAGCGTTTAGCAGCTGCAGATCGCCAGCGGTCAGGTCGAGTTCGGTCATCGCCCCCGTTGACGTCTTCATGCTCTTGAAGAACCGCTTGAGCACCTTGTGCAGGTAGCGGACGCTCTTGTCCTGTCCACTGAGCGTTTTGGCGACCTCCAACAGCTGATCCACGGTCGGTGCGACCCGGTCGCGCTGTGGGCGGGTGTGCACCTGAGGCAGGACTTCGTGTCCGGGTGCTTCCAGGAAGCCCGGCGTTGCCGGGATGTGGATCTCCCGGCTGGTTGTGCCGTGCTCCGGGCCCAGGTAGGCAGTCCTCGTCTTCAGCTTTCCGGGGCCGGCGAATGCCTGGGCCTTGGGGCGCTTGCCGAAGGTGAAGAAGGGGCCGGTGACGCGTTGCACGTAGCCGAGAAAGTCACCTCCCATACGCGGGATCGCTGCGTCGGCCAGGTGTGGATCTCCGGGCGGCAAACGCAGCGAGCCTCCAGAGCGATCCGCGATGTCCGGCTCTGATGACAGGACTCCGAGCATGGCGAGCACCGAGGTCTGGAGCTTCTTCGGATCCGTCCACTCCTGGGCCATCAAGGTCATGACCTGCCGGATGAGGTTTCGCTCAGCGGTAGGCAAGTTCGCCCATTCGGACCAGGCTTGCGGCTTTCGGTGCGCGAAGAACGTGGCTTCCTCGAAGCCGGCCAGTACGTGTCCTTCGTCGTCCTTGCGTGGGAAGTAGTGGGCGGCCAGCGCAAGTGCTCCGGCGAGGCCGGCCTCTGTGCCCGTCATGTCGCCGCTCATGCCTGGCCCCCCTTGGCCTGGTTGATGACCATCTCCAGGTATTCCGTCGCGGTCATCGCCGCTTTCATCCTGTGTCTGCGGCACACCGCATTGAGCTGGTCCACTTGCTCCTTGCGGTGGTCAGGCACCACCAAATACTCGGCGCCGCCTCGGTCGCCGCCGTCTAGGTCGAGTTTGCTGACCAGATGGTTGGACCAGGTGTAGTCCTTGAAGTCGGCCATGAACTGGGGTTCATCGTTGTCGGCATGGGTCATCCATAGGTCGCACTGGTCCCCGTTGGGCCACAGGTGCGACGTCCAGGGTGTGCCCTCGAGGCTGGCCGAAACTGCCCGATGTAGGGCCAGCTCGGGAAGTCCGGGTACCACGGTGTATCGCCACACGGGCCGAACCAGCGCGACCGTATCCTCCACCGCGCCAGCCTCCGGCACGAGCGGAACGGCACCGGTCCACAGCGCGGCGAAGCGGCCGGCCGGCACGCGGCACTCGAACGTCGGGTGCAGCTCGGGAGCCGTTTTCCGGCGAGTGGTCACGACGAACTCGTATGATGCGCCTGTCTCATCGTGCCAGGGGTACAAGCAGCGCACTTGGCCGCGGATACGCCCGCTGGATCTGTCTGTCGTCACCTTCATCGGCCACTGACAGGCCGGACAGGGCCACCACCAGCCGCTGTACTGCGCGTATTGAGCGATGGGGCGGTAGAAGTCGTTCGCCCGGGAAGGCAGGTTGAGGGAAGCCAGATCCTTCCTCGGCACGGTCGAGTTCTCGACCAGGGTCCTGCGGTGCCTCTCGTAGAAAGGACCCTTGATCGCGCTGAAGACGGACTCTTGGCTGTACTCGTCATCCAGCTTGGGCTTGGTGACCTGGCCGCTGAACTTCCCGACTTTCTCCGCGGCGCGCATGACACGCTGAGCCTCGTGCCGGAAGTCGAAGCCGTCCTCGGTTGCGACGCCGTCGCTCTCCAAGAGCCGTACGCCGGCGAGCTCCTCGGCGTTGATCCACTCGGGCAGCAACCGCTCGAGGGACCCCGCCCGTTCACCGGTGAGTCTGCCCATCAATTCGTCGAAGGGGATGTGGTGTCCGGGGCCACACGCGGCCATCAGAATGCCGTGGGCTTCCATGAGGCGGTCCAGACGCCGGGGACCGGTCAGCTCCCCGGCAGCCATCGCGTGTTCACACACCGCGAATGCCTTGACGATTTCCAGCAGGACATGGGTCTGCTGGACCGTGGTCGTGTCTCCGTGTCGCGTCATCGGTGGGGAGGCTACGACACCCCACTGACAATGGACCTCAGCGTCACTCCATCGGGTGATCAGGTGAACATATTTGCGATCGAATCAACGTTGACGGTTGGATACAAAGACCGGTAGGTATCGATGTGGTCCTTGATATGGCGTCGGCCGGAATTGGTGAGGAACCATCGGTACGGTCCGTAGTCCGCTTCGTCAGGGAGACGCAGAACGATGAAGCCGCGGCTGGGCGTGCGCCCGTCGGGGCTCTGACCCACGGCAAGATAGTGCGGTCCCCGCCCAGCGAGGCTGCCGTCCACACCTTGCGGTCCCGCCTGGGCGACACGAACCACGATTTTCCACAGCCACGGCGACAGTAGTGCTGCGGGCGGTGCTGGAGCGGAAGTAACCCCGAGGGCTGCGCGTGCGACCGCTCGGCCGTGCCGAGTCATCTCTACGCGCGTACGCGGAACATCTCCCAGTCCATCGACGTACAGGCGATCCCGGTAAACGATGATCAGGCCCCGCCTGTCCAGTGCGCTCACGGAGGACCCGGTCCCCGGATCGTGAATGCCGGCGTCCCGGAGCCGCTCCTGGATGCGAGTGAAGCCGACAAGGTCGGCTGGCGCATTTAGTGCCAAGGTCAGTCGTCGCCACGCTGCAGCGGGCCGTTGGGCCTCCCCTGCATAGCGACTCTGGCGCTGTTCCTCTTCTGCTTCCTGATCCTGATGGAAGATGCACGTCAGGTAGCTGCGCTGCCGCTCGTTGAGCTCACGCCAGGTTGCCAGTGCTCCCTCGGACGCGCTGCGAGGTCGACGGGCTGGAAGCGCGGGGGCCGGGTCGTTCGGGCGCGTGCGGCACCAGGCATCAATGACTACGCGGTCAGGAACTCCGTAGACGTGGGCCAGCATCCGTGCCACTCGGCCTTGGGTTTCGGGCGACGGCCAAGTCCGCCCGCGCACCGGGCGGCCACGCTCAAGGTCACGTATTTTCTCAGCGCTGACGTGTAGCCCCTGCGATGCTCGTTTGCGGCGAAGCAGCGAAGCGACCTCGGCGGTACTCATACCCGCCCGACGACGCAGGTCTTGCAGCGTCTCGGTCCCCCGTTCGCCCGCAGTCAAGTCTTGCGCATCACAGCGCAGCACCTTCAGTAGGCGCCCGAAAGCTTGGTCGCTGACCGCTTGTGTTCCGGCCTCCCAGCGGCGTACGGACGCCGGTGAAACACCAGTGGCTTCGGCCAGCTCCTTCACGCTCATACCTCGGAACCCACGCTGCTGTTGCAGAGCCTGAGGAGTGAGGGGCTGTGCCATGCCTCCCAGCAAAACGCAGTAGACGGGCCGGAGCAACCACCATCCAGACTCGAAGGTATGGAGACAGCTGCACGCTCCCCGTAGTCACCCACTCGTAAGGGATCTGAGTCGGGCCACCCGGAAACCGGTGTTTGTCTCGGTTACCCCGTGCCTCGTTCGTGGTGCGGGCCCCGCGCGCGCTGCTACATGCTGGTGCTCAGCCGCCGCTTCCGGGATGGGGCAGCTCCTGGACATCGGTGCTCGTGGCGGTCGACAGCACGCTCTCGGTGGCTCCCCCTCGGCGGCCCGGTACGCGTACGACCCGATTGTGTCGTGGCTCTGTCGGTCAGGGCCCAGGCAACGAGACCAGCCATTGGCCGAACTGCGCCCTTCTCGGACGCCTCACCCTTCCCGAGACTGCTGCACTGGACGAGGGAGGGGCGCCATGGCAGCAGCACAAAAGCGGCGAGGAACAGCGGCTCGGAAGCGTCGAGAGCAGCGACTGCGCGGCGGCGTCATCGCCGGGGGCGTGAGCGTCGTCGTCTTGGTGGTCTTCTGGGGCGCGATCTGGCCCTACCTCGTGGGCGCGCTCGTTCTCGGAGGCGTTGCCGGCGGTGGGTGGTGGTTGTGGCGCACTGATCGGTCTATCAGGGGCGGGGATCGGCAGTGGCGGTACGACGAGGCCGTGAAGACTGGACATCGCACGCTGGCCGAGGTCGACGCGATGACGGGGACGGAGTTCGAGGACTTCGTCGTGGAGCTGTGTCGGCGCGATGGGTGCACCGATGTGCGGAGGGTCGGAGGCTCTCACGACAACGGGGCTGACGTCCTGGGGGTCCTTCCCGATGGGCGGAGCATGGTGATCCAGTGCAAGCGATACACGCCCAAGAGCAGGATTCCCAGTCGGGAGGTCCGAGACCTGCTCGGTGCGCGGGTGCATTTCAAGGTCGACGTGGCGATCTTCGTGACCACGACGTACTTCAGCGGGCCGGCTGAGAAGTTCGCCACGGTGAACGACATCCTCGCCGTCCATCGCGATCACCTCGGGCTGTGGAACAACGGGGCCTCGCTGCTGTCGCTCGCCACGGTGAACGGCCTGGGACAAGGGGACCGGCAACACCGGGCACGCTGGAAGGCGACGTACGAATAGAAGGCAAGGACGGCCAGAAAACGCGGGTGTAAGGGTTGGCTCAAGGTCCGAAGCCGGTGCCCGGCGTCGGTACCCTGGAGCGCATGTCTACTGCCCCGGTTCGCGTTCGTTTCGCCCCGTCCCCGACCGGCATGTTCCATGTCGGTGGTGCACGGTCCGCTCTCTACAACTGGGCAGTGGCGCGACAGTCCGGCGGCAAGTTCGTCCTGCGCATCGAGGACACCGACGTGGCCCGGAACAAGCCGGAGTGGATCGACGGGATCATCAACGCGCTCGCGGCGATCGGCATCCACGGTGAGGACTCGGCCTTCGAGGGGCCGTACTTCCAGTCGCACAACGCAGACCGGCACCGGGAAGCAGGTCTGCAGCTCTTTGCGGCTGGTCGGGCGTACTACTGCGACTGCAGCCGGGAGCAGCTCAAGGAGCGCACGGGGTCGGATCACCTGGGTTACGACGGGTTCTGCCGGGAGCGAGGGCTGGCTTTCGAGGAGGGCCGGGCGCTGCGGTTCCGGACGCCGGACGAGGGCGAGACCGTCGTGGTCGACCTGGTCCGCGGGGAGCCGGCGTTCCCGAACAACGCGATCGAGGACTTCGTGATTGCCCGGGGTGACGGGTCCCCGGTCTTTCTGATCGCCAACGTCGTTGACGACCTGGACGAGGGCATCACACAGGTCATCCGTGGTGAGGAGCACCTGTCGAACACGCCGAAGCAGCAGCTGCTGTGGGAGGCGCTCGGCGCGAAGCCGCCAGTGTGGGCACACCTGCCGGTGATCGTGAACGAGAAGCGGCAGAAGCTGTCCAAGCGCCGCGACAAGGTCGCGCTGGAGGACTACCTCGCCGACGGCTTCCTGCCCGAGGCGATGGTGAACTACCTCATGCTCCTGGGCTGGGGGCCTGGTGACGACCAGGAGATCATGCCTTTCGAGGAGCTGGAGCGGCTCTTCCGGATCGAGGACGTCAACACCGCGCCTGCCTTCTTCGACGTGAAGAAGCTGACGGCGTTCAACGGCGACTACATCCGCGCACTCTCGCCGGAGCAGTTCGCCAACGCCTGCGCACCGTGGCTGATCGCCCCGTACGCGCCGTGGGTGCCGGAGGCGTTCGACAAGGACCTTTTCGAGGTGGCCGCCCCGCTGGCTCAGACCCGGCTGGCGCTGCTGTCGGAGATCACCAGCTACGTGGACTTTCTGTTCCTCGACGAGCCGGTCGAGGACGAGGCGTCGTGGAACAAGGCGATGAAGGCGGGCGCCGGCGACATCCTTTCCGACGCCCGTGCCGAGCTGGCCACTGTCCCGGACTGGAAGGCGGACGACCTGAAGGCCGTCCTGCTCGCCGTCGGCGAGAAGCACGGCCTCAAGCTGGGCAAGGCTCAGGCGCCTATCCGGGTCGCGGTCACCGGCCGGACCATCGGGCTCCCGCTGTTCGAGTCCATGGAGCTGCTCGGCCGGGACCGCGTGCTCGCCCGTCTGGACGCGGCGGTCAAGAAGCTGGCCGCCGCGCAGGCGTAGCCGCCGGTCAGGCGACCTTCGCGAGGAGGTCGCCCCAGGCGTTGCCGAAGTAGTTCACATCGAACCGGGCCAGGGCTTCGTACGCGGCCTTGGCCTCGGTCTGTCGCGCTGCCGCGCGTTCCCGGATCTGCGTCGGCAGGCGGCCGAGGTCCGGGGCCGGCTGTCCGGTCAGCGTGGCGAGGTCGCCCAGCCCTGCCACCGGGCGGATCAGGCAGGGCAGGCCGAGCAGCAGGGCCTCGGCCGCGCAGCGGCTCCAGCCTTCCCGCATCCGGGGCAGGAAGACGCCGACGTCGCAGGCGCACAGCAGCCTCAGGTACCGCTCGCGTTCCACGTCGTAGTGCGCGCCGTCGAAGCCGATGGTGTTGCTGCCGCTGGTGATCACCCGCACGCCAGGGGCGCCGGCCAGGGCGGCCGAAACCTCCTCGGTGCCCTTCCAATGCACGGCCTTGCCCGCGTACACCCCGATCACGTCCGCGGGCAGGCCGAACTCGGCGCGGCATTCCGTTCGGTCGAAGCCGCGTGCCCGCTCGACCTCCGTCATGTCGAAGGCGTTGTAGATCACCCGTACGTTGCGCACGCCTCGGGCCTGGAGGAAGTCGGCCCAGTACGGGGCGACGCAGACCACGGCGGCACATTGGGGCAGTATCCGGAACAGCCGCTCCCAGAGCATGGCCTCGACGGGGGCGGAGTCGTGCTGCAACGGCTCGTAGTGGTGAAGGAGGAACACCGTGCGGGCCCGCATCTCGGGCGTGAAGAGCAGCAGGCTCAGGTCGTCCCACACGAAGGTGCCGTCGGCGCCGTTCAGCGCCCGGACCGCCGGGGCCAGGCGGGCCAGGTGGCGGAGCTTGCGCCAGCGTCGAACACGGTAGGTGCGCTTGTGGTCCGGGATCGTGCGCCACTCCACGTCGTCGGCCGTCGCCTCGTGGAGCATCCGCAAGTAGACCCGGCCGCCGGTCCGGCCGACCGGCTCCATCGAGTAGACGACCCTCTTCACGGACGTGCCTCCTGTCGGTATCGGACGTACTCGGCGTGGAGGAGCGCGTGCATGGCCGCCAGGTGGGGGCTGAGGCTGCGGGCGGCGTCGGCGAGCGGGAGGTAGAAGTCCTCCAGGCTCTGGAGGAACCGCTCGCGCCGGTCGACGTTGGGCGAGGCGGCGAGATCGCGCAGGTTGTGGAGGCGGTCGGCGAGCCGGACGAGGAGCTCCTCGGATGGGAGCGCGGTCTGCTTGAAGCGCCAGCTGGCTTCGTCGCCGGCGGACTTGGGGCGCTGTTCGAGGCGGTGGTCGGCCGTCATGGCACGCAGGCGAGCGGTGAACCGGGTGCCGAGGTGCTGGGCGAGCAGTGCCTCCGATTCGGGAGCCACTTCCAAGGCGTCGTGGAGGAGGGTGAGGAGGAGGGGCTCATGGGCGCTGACCCCGATCTCGGAGCGCAAGAGCGTGACGACAGCCAGCGGGTGTTCCAGGTACGGGGTGCCCTGGTCGCGCGTGTGGCCGTCGTAAACGGTGAGGGCGAGGGCGCCGACGTTGCCGGCGAGGGACTGCTCGTCCGTGCCCCACGCGGCGGCGCCGAGCACGGTCAGGACGTTGTCCAGGTCGATGGGGTTCATCCGCCTCACCTCGTGCGGAGGGCCGTGGCGCGGGGGTCGGGCACGTTGTCGGCGAGGAGCAGGGTGTCCCCGACCGCCAAGGCGTCGAGGCCCAGCTCCGCCGCCGCTGCCAGGGCCTGCTCGGCGGTCCGCAGGATCGGGGCTCCTTTGCGGTTGAAGGACGTGTTCAGTAACAGCGGAAGTCCGGTGCGCTCGTGGAACTGCTCCTGGCGCTCGACGCTCCACCTGATCTTCGAGGACGCGATCGACGAGGGCCTGATCACGTCCAACCCGGCTGCTCGGCGACGCGGACGGGGTAAGCGTGCCGGCCGCTCCCGAGACCGTGGCCCGGAGAAGGTGGTCACCGACGCGCTCGGCATCCTGCTGACCGCCGAGCGTGCCGCCCTGCTCTCCGGCCGCGACGACGAGTTCGTCGCCGTGGTCCTCAAGGGATACACCGGCATACGCTGGGGCGAGATCGTCGGCCTGGAGACCGCGTTCGTCCGCCCAGGAGCCGTTCGGGTCGAGTGGCAGCTGTACGAGCTCGACACGGGGGAACTGGTGCGCTGCCCGCCAAAGGACGACAGCTACCGCACCATCGCCTCGACGGACTGGCTGTCCGCGCTGGTCGCTAACCACACCGCCCGCACGAAGCCCAAGCCATGCCCCTGTCACGGCAAGACCTACGTCTTCCGAGGACAGGGCGCGGCCCGCACAGGCGGCCACCAGGGCGCGAAACTCGTCGACGTCGCCCGTCGTGCCAGCGTCTCGACGGGCACGGTATCCAACGTGCTCAACCACCCCGAACGCGTCACTGAGGCCACACGAGAGAAGGTAGAGCAGGCCATCGCGGACCTCCGGTTCGTGCGGGGCGGAGTCGTGCCGGAGCATGCAGCCCACTGGCGCAGGAACGGTTTCGCTACCTGGCTGTTCACGCCGGCGGTCTCAGGCGAGCAATAGTCAAGAGTTGTGGATGGGTTGGATTTGCAGCTCAGTTGTTGCCCGGCTGCGCGAGGTTCGTTCTGGCGGCGTTGCGGATCCGCTTGGTG
>NZ_JAGMUO010000065.1 GCF_019049325.1 Streptomyces sp. AC512_CC834
ATCGAGGCTAGCGCCCCGCGCAGCCACGACCACCGTCGACCTTCCCGACAGCAGAGGACAACAACACCACCATGATCAACTTAAGCTAAGTGGCATTGACCCCTGAGGCGTGGCCACCCACGACAGCACGGACAGCACGTTGACGATCGCGCCACCACCGTTGGAGGCGAGACGGGGAGCGAACGCGCGAATGACCCGCAGGGTGCCGAAGAGATGTGTCTCCAAGTCCTGCCTGACCTTGTCCAGGTCGTCTGCCAGAAGCCGCGCGTGCGTTGCGCTGCCGGCGTTGTTCACCAGCAAGGTGACGTCCTCTGCGGTCGCGGCCGCGTCTGCGATCGACTCCTCGTCCAGCAGATCCAGGCGCAAGGGCGTGATCCGCGGGTCGGAGGTGTCGATCAGCTCCGGACGGCGGGCAGCCGCGTAGACCTTGTCGGCCCCCTGGCCAGCAGCTCATCGACGAAGCGTCGACCGATCCCACGATTGGCGCCGGTCACCAGTGCGGTCGTACCGGAAATGTGCATGACCTATCCCTTTGGTAGCGCGGCGAAGCCCTCCCTCACCGACGTCCGTAGGCTAAAACTTCACGTCAGCGTCATAGGCAAATGCAGTCACAAAGAGGTCTGGAATGGTTACGATGCGTATAGGAGAGGTGGCGGCCGCAGCGGGGGTGAGCGCACGTGCTTTGCGTTACTACGAGGAACAGGGGCTACTCCGCCCGGAGCGCACCGCAGGGGGTCAGCGGACCTACCCGCAGTCGGCCGTGGACCGTGTGAAGATCATCCAACAGCTCTACGGAGCCGGCCTGAGCAGCCGTTTGATCGAAACCGTACTGCCCGCCGTCGATGCCCGCCGCATGGATCCCGACCTGCTGCGACGCTTGCTCGCCGAACGGGACCGCATCAAGGAGAAGACCGAAGAACTGCACGAAGCGGGACGCCGACTCGACATCCTGATCGGCCTCGCCACGCAATCAGACCCGTACGCGTGCCCAGCGACGCTCGACCGGACCATGACGTGAGCCCAGTACCGCTGCAGACGAGTCACTGGACCGTTTTCATCCTGAATATGCGCAGGTCATCGGGGTGTGGATGGCTTGGACGGCGGTACCGACGCGGCGGGTGGAGCAGCGGGCTCGCCGCAGCAGCCGCCACGTCTTGAGTCGGGCCGTTCGCCGGGGGTCCGGAGTCGGGCATGGTCGCGGTTGAACTGCTGGTAGTGCTCGGGTTGTTCACTGTGGTGGCAGTACGAGGTGCGGAAGGTCGCGCCGGCGCCCTGGTGGGCGCGGTCAGACGTGGGTGCGGCCCGGTGCCGCGCGGGAGAACCCCAGTGGGGTGCCGTCGGGTCGTGCGACAACGGGGACGAGCGTGCCGTCGACGATGACGAAGTCTCCCTCGTCCAGGCCGACGAGAGCCTCGTGCAGGCCGGGCGCCCAGGAGGCCAGGACCTCAGAGTCTCGTCCACGTACCGCCGGGCGGTCGCGGTGGAGACACCGCACCCCGCCGCGAGCTGAGGCAGCGTCTCGTTCTTGCGCGGATGCACCAGTGCGAGAAGGGCCTGGTGGAAGCAGCCCGGCTTGCGCCATCGCGTACCGCGTTCACACCTTCGGGCATGGATGAGCCACGAGACATGCTCGACCAGCTCACGAGGGACATCGAGCGTGGCACGACACGGGACCAGGCGAGGCTCCTCGGGCGAAGCGCCGTGCGTAGAGAACACCACCGCAACGACCAGGAGCCTCGTCTCGTCACCTCACCCCGCCGACCTGCACCATCACCCCAGCAGGACAGGATGAAGACGGTTCACTGCTCCTCCTGAGGATTCAGGACTGCGCCAATTTGCCGTCCTTTCGAGGAACGGTCCGAGCAGGAGGGCGCTTCATGGCCGCCGGCATGGCCGGATTGCGACGGCATTTGCGTCCGATACTCCCCCGGTTCACCTCCCGCTGTTGTGCTTGTCCAGCCGACTTCCCTAACTCAGGAGGCACTTGTGAATCTGGTCGTCAACGGCGACGCCGAAAGAGGGCCCGGCGGGAATGCCGAGCCCGTCGGCACCGTGGCGGGCTGGCGGATCGCCCAGGGCGCCCCCGCGCTCGTCGGGTACACCGTGGGCGGCGGATATCCGACCGCCGCGGATCCGGGGCCCGCGCGCCGCGGCAGCCGCTTCTTCAGCGGTGGCAACTCGCCGCGTACCGCGCTGGTGCAGGACATCCGGCTGCCGTTCTTCGGACCCGTGGGCAGGGCGGCGGTCGACGCGGGGCGGGTGCGCTACCGGCTGACCGCCTGGCTGGGCGGGTACGCCGGCCAGGAGGACGGCGCCCGGCTGTCGGCCGAGTTCCGCGACCGGGCGGGGACACCGGTGGCGCTGAGTGTGCTCGGCCCGGTCACCGCCGCCGAACGCGGTGCGCGCACCGGGCTCCTGGAGCGGACCGCGTCCGCCGCCGTGCCGCCCGGCGCCCGCACCGTCCGGGTGCTGCTCGTCTTCACCCGCAGCGGCGGCGGCACGTCCAACGACGGCTACGCCGACGGGATGTCGATGCACCTGACCGCCACGAGGGGACACGACAAGTGACCAGGATCGACCGACGCGGACTGCTCAAGGCCGCCGCTGCCGCCGGCGCCCTCAATCTGGCGTGGCCGCTCAGCGCCGGACTGACACCCGCTCAGGCACGGGAGGCCGCGGAGGCGCTCGGTGCCGATTACGACCCGGCGCCGTTCACCCTCGGTGTCGCCTCCGGCGACCCCCGGCCGACCGGTGTCCTGCTGTGGACGCGGCTGGCGCCGGAACCCCTGGCCGCCGAACAGCGGCTGCCCGAGGTGGTCGAGGTGGAGTGGACCGTCGCCCTGGACCGAGGGCTGCGGCGCGTCGTCGCCCACGGCACCGCACCGGCCTCCGCGACGCTCGGGCACAGCGTCCACGTGCCCGTGAACGGCCTGCGGCCCGGCACCCGTTACTGGTACGGATTCAAGGCGCTGGGCCGGACCTCCCGCGTCGGCCGCACCCGGACCGCGCCGGCCCACCACGTCGGCAAGGTCCGCTTCGCCGCCGCCAACTGCCAGGCGTTCCACGACGGCTTCTACGCCGCCCACCGCGCCATCGCCCGGGAGAACGTCGACTTCGTCCTCCACCTCGGCGACTACATCTACGAGCACGGGCAGGTCGGCGGTGTCCCCGCCGACCACGTCCGCGACCACGAGAGCCCCACCGTCTTCACCCTCGCCGACTACCGCCGCCGTCACGCTCTCTACAAGGGCGACGCGTCACTGCGCGAGGCGCACGCCGCTCACCCCTGGTTCCTGACCTGGGACGACCACGAGGCGGCGAACGACTACTCCGGCACCGGCGGCGGTGCCCCCTTCATGCAGCGCCGGGCCGCCGCGTACCAGGCCTGGTACGAGCACATGCCGCACCGCGACGACAGCGACGTCGCCCTGCCCGACCCGGAGATCCACCGGGTCCGCCGCTGGGGCGGGCTGCTGGAGCTGACCATTCTGGACCTGCGGTCCCACCGCTCGGCGCAGAACCTGGCCGACGGCACGATCCTCGGTGCCGGCCAGAAGGACTGGCTCAAGCGTGTCGTCGACCGCGCCCCGGACGCCTGGCATGTCTGGGCCAACTCCATCATGCTCAGCCAGCTCCGCGGCTCGCCCGGCGGCCCGTACATGTTCACCGACCAGTGGGACGGCTTCCTCGAGGAGCGCAAGGAAGTCCTCGGTCATGTGCACGGCAGCGGCCTGGAGGATCTGGTCGTCGTCACGGGCGACTGGCACTCCGCGTTCGTCGACGACATCAGGACCGACTTCGACGAGACGTCCTCACCCGTTGTGGGCACGGAGTTCACCGCCCACTCCGTCACGTCCGGGGCGTACCCGCCGGACTGGAACAAGGCGAACGGTCCGGTGATGGGCGCGGCCAACCCGCACCTGAAGTACTTCGAGGGCAACCGCTACGGCTACGACGTGTACGAGGTCACCCCCGAGCGGTTCAGCGCGCACATGCGAGTGATCGGCGACCGCCGCGACCCGGCCTCCCCCGTCACCACGCTGACCACGTTCCACGTGGACCGCGGGACGGTCGGCTCCTACGAGGACCGGGCGACGAAGGACTCCCCCGCGCAGTACCGCCGGGACTGACGCGTTCGCGCGCCGACCCGCCCCGTCGGCACCGGCCTGCCCGCCGGCCTCCGTCCGCACGTCCGCGGCGTCTGTTCAACACGACGCCGCGGGCGTACGTATACAAGGCATGAGCGACTCTCAATCCAAGGTGCCGTCCCCACTCCCGGACCCCGGAGCCGACCGCCGCGGTGCCCCGGTGGGCCGGCGCGTGCTGCTGGGCATGCTCGGGCTGGGCGCCGTGGGCGTCGCGGCCGGAGGCCCGATTCAGAACGTGGTCGCCAAGGGCATCGACACCGTGGCCCAGAAGGATCCGACGGGCCTGTCGGACCTGCTTCCCGGCAACCGTTTCCGCTACTACACGATCACCTCCTCCACACCCGAGCAGGACGAGACGACCTACCGTCTCAGGATCGGCGGCATGGTGGACAAGCCGATGACCTACCGGCTGTCCGACCTGGCCGCGCTGCCCCAGACCAGGACCGTCCGCGACGTGCAGTGCGTGACCGGCTGGCGGGTGCCGAAGACCCCCTTCGGCGGGGTGCGCCTGTCCACCCTCCTCGACGCCGCGGGCGTGTCGCCCGACGCCAAGGCCATCCGGTTCACCTGCTTCGACGGCGCGTACACCGAGAGCCTCACCCTCGACCAGGCCCGCCGGCCCGACGTGCTGGTCGCCACCAGCATGGAGGACAAGCCGGTCACCCATGCCCACGGCGGTCCGGTCCGGCTCTACGTGGCCCCGATGTACTTCTACAAGTCCGCGAAATGGCTGTCGGGCATCACCGTCACCGACGAGGTGATCCCCGGATACTGGGAGCGCCTGGGCTACGACGTGGACGCGTGGGTGGGGCGCTCGAACGGACGTGACGATGCCCCCACGGTCTGACTCCGCCGCACGCTCCGCCCTCCCCCGCACCGGCAGGCTGCTGCGCTTCACCGCCGCGGCGCGCTGGGCCCATCACACCACCGCGGTCCTGGCCGGGGTGTGCATCTTCACCGCCGCCTGCCTGTACATATCCCCCCTCGCCCAGCTCGTCGGCCGCCGCCCGCTGGTGACCACCGTGCACGAGTGGTCCGGGATCGCGCTTCCCGTGCCGGTGCTGCTGGGCATGGCCTCCCGGGCCCTGCGCTCGGACCTGGGACGGCTCAATCGCTTCGCGCCCCACGACCGCCGCTGGCTGAAGGCCGCGGTCAGGCGCAGCGGGACCTCGGGCATTCCCTCGGGCAAGTTCAACGCGGGCCAGAAGGTCTACGCCTCGTGGACGGCGGGCGCGGGTCTGGTCATGGTGGGGACGGGGCTGCTGCTCTGGTTCCCGGAACTCGTCTCCCTGTCCGTGCGCATGGGGGCGACGTTCGTGCACGACTGGCTCGCCCTGACGATCGGGGTGGTGCTGGCCGGGCACATCTGGAAGGCGGCCGGCGACCCCGGGGCCAGGGAGGGCATGTGGCGGAGGACGGTCTCACGGAGGTGGGCGGACCGGGAACACCGGTTGTGGCGGCAGGAGATGGACGGCCACTCCGATCCGGACACGCTGACGGACCTGCGGACGCTCCCGGAACCGGACCCGGAGTCGCATCTCTGATCTCTGGTGTCCGTTGTCTGGTGTCCGTTGTCTATCGGTTCGGTGATGGGTCGGGACCGTCCTGCGCGACTGGCGACCCGACCCGGACGACCGGGCCAATCCCGAGATCGACCGCGGGCAACTCCGTGACCTGCTGCTCGGCCCTCTCGACGTCCGGTGGGGTCGGGGCGTGACGCAGGTGGTGCCGGGGACCCGGGATGGCGTGCTGGTCCACTTCGCGGACGGGCGGCAGGAGGCGTTCGACCTCGTGGTCGGCGCGGACGGCGCCTGGTCCCGGATCCGCCCGGCGGTCTCCTCGGCGACACCGCAGTACACCGGCGTCACCCATGTCGAGACCTCCCTCGACGACGTCGACACCCGCCACCCCGACCTCGCCCGGCTGATCGGCGACGGTTCCATGGCCGTGTACGGCGTGAACCGGGGTCTCGTCGCCCAGCGCAACAGCGGCGGCCACGTCAAGGTGTACGCCAAGTTCCGCGCGCCGCTGGACTGGCACACGAACCTGGACCTGGCCGACGTCGAGGCCGTGCGCTCGAGCCTGCTGGCTCTGTTCGACGGCTGGGCCGCTCCCGTCCTCGACCTCCTCCGCCACGGCACCGCTTTCGTCCACCGCCCGCTCTACGTACTGCCCGTGTCCCACACCTGGACCCACGTCCCCGGGGTGACGCTACTGGGCGACGCCGCCCATCTGATGCCCCTCTTGGGGGCGGGCGCGAACCTCGCGATGCTGGAAGGCGCCGAACTCGCCGAGTCCATCGCCACCGGCCCCGAGGATCTGGACGAAACCGTCCGCGCCTTCGAGGAACAGATGTGGGCACGGGCCGGCAAGTGGGCGAAGATCACGACGGCCGGCCTGGAACGCCTCGTGAGCCCGGACCCCGCCGAAGCCCTCGCCCTCTTCGACCAGGTCCAGCCGTCCTGACCGCCGAGCTCGAGCGGCAGGCGGAGGCTGGTGCGGCCGTCGGGCAACGCCCGTGACGTCCGCCCACTCTTACCCGGCATGAGAACTCCCGCACGATCCGTGTTCCGTCTGCTGGCAGGACTGTTACTCCTCACCGGCGTCCTGACGGCAGGGGCTCAGGTTCCCGCCACCGCGCAGGAGAACCGGGGCCCGGTCGCCGTCGCCGAGTACGACCTGGGCGACACGGCCTTCCGAGATCCGCAGACCGGCACGGTGAGCGAAGTGCGCGCGGTGGTGCATTACCCGCGGCACCTCACCGGCCGGGCACCCCTGATCGTCATGGCGCACGGCTCGTGGTGGGCCTGCGACCGCATGGACGCCGCCACCTGGCCCTGTCCGTCCGGCTCCCGCCCGTTCCCGAGCTATCGCGGCTACGACTATCTCGGCGCCGCACTGGCCGCCCGCGGCTTCGTGGTCGCGTCGATCAGTGTCGACGGCATCAACCAGACGTCCTTCGACTACGGCGACCGCGCCCGGCTCGTCAACGAACACCTGCGTCTTTGGAAGCAGTTGGCCGCGGGCCGGGGCGGCCCCCTGACCGACCGGCTCGTCGACGGGCCCGGGCAACCGGTCGCACCGCGCTTCGCCGGCCACGTCGACATGACCCGCGTCGGCACCCTGGGCCACTCACGCGGCGGCAAGGGCGTGATGTGGCAGGCGTCCGACAAGCACCGCGCCGAATGGCCGACCGGAGTGCGCGTGCGTGCGGTCCTGGCGCTCGCCCCGGTCAAGTTCGACGACCCCGAGGGGGACAACAGCGACACACTCGTCACCCGGCTCCCGTTCGCCGTGGTCACCAGCGGCTGTGACGGAGCGGTCCGCGAAGCCGGCCAGGAGTACCTGGACGACGTCGCGGGGAAGAACCGGGCGACGGACTACTCCGTGTCGCTCCACAACGCGAACCACAACTTCTTCAACACGACCTGGACGCCGCCCTTCCTGTTCGGCGAGGACGACAGCACCTGCCCGGACCGGCAGGTGACTCCCGGCCGGCAGCAGGACGCGCTCACCGCCTACGCGACCGCGTTCTTCGGCAGCCAACTCCAGGGCGACCGAAGGGGGCTGGCGGTCCTGACCGGCGTACAGCCGCTGCCGGGCGGACCGTCGACGACGCGGGTGGTGCCGGCGGTTCGGTGACGCGCCCACGGGCGGTGCCGTGGCGTGCGGTGTCCCCGCACGCCACCGCACAGGCACACCGCCTCCGCGTCGGCCGGGACTACGCCGGCCGGTTTGGGAGTGCGCCCTTCCGCTCCTGCGATGACCGGGGTGCGGGGCGCCGCGGTACGAGCCGTGGATCCGGTGGCCGTGACGCGTCGCGCCGGGGCGCGGCAGCGGGGCGGCCGTGACGTGTACGCAGGGTGAGCGTCGGCGATTCCAGCAGGGGCAGGACGGCTGTCCTCGCCTCGTCGGTCGTGCCGGTTTCCGGCGGCGCGCGCTGTCGCGTGGCGCGTCCGGTGCCCACTGGAGCCGCAGTCCCGCGAAGGGATCGCGCCAGAAGTGCGACCGCGGCGTCCGCCATCGGCGCCGCAGGGCGAGGATGCGCAGACCGAAGCCGAGGAACGCCGTGGCGAAGGCGGTGAGGGCGTTCAGCAGCCCGGTGGCCTGCAACAGGGTGACCAGTGCACCGCCGGCCAGTGCGGGGACCGCGTAGAGGTCGGTGTTCCAGCGCAGCAGCGGCGGCAGTTCGAGGGCGAGCAGGCTGCTCAGTACGCCACCGCCGACGGCGCTGGCTGCGCCGAGGGCGACCGCGGCGGGAACGTTGAATCCGTGTGACAGCGCCTTGATGGTGCCGGTGACGCTGAAGAGGCCGAGCGCCGCCGCGTCGCCCAGGTCGAAGAGGCGGCCTTCACGGACCGCCCCGCCGTGGTGGAGCCGGTGGCCGAAGTAGACGATGGCCGCCGCCACGCAGGGTGTCAGGAAGTATCCGAGATCGGTGAAGGCGACGGGCCGGACTCCGATCACCAGGTCGCGGAAGAGCCCGCCGCCCAGGCCGGCCGCTTCGCTGAGGATCACGGTGCCGATGATGTCGAAGTCCTTGCGCACCGCGAGGATGCCCCCGGACAGGCGAAGGAGAAGATGCCGATCAGATCCATGGAGTACTGAGCCGCTTGGCTCACATCGTCGATCGGCAACGGAGGGCTCCGCCGGGCGACGGCGACGGACAGTGCGTCAAGGGGAGGGGCCGGTCAAGGGCAGAGGCCCGGCCGGTTCCGGGGCCGTGCCCAGCGGTCCCCTGCTCGGTCGTACGCGTGTCCTCTGCTGGTCTCATCAATCGTCGGCCTTCTTGGTAAGTGGCTGTTGGTAAGTGGCTGTCGACCCTCGGCTGCCGCCGGAGATCCGCACCGAACCCCCCTACCTCACAAGGGCGTTCACACCCTGGGTGCTCGTACGGCACAACGGCCGCAGCGGCTGGCCGGTTCATCAGCGGTCCTCGCCGTGGAGGCGTGGAACTGCTCGTCGATCAGTCATCAACCCAGGCGTCCTGCCGACCCGCCACGATGACGACAGCATGACGGTTGGCGGTACAGGCTGCGCCACCACGCGTGGCTCCTTCGCGTGACGCCCGGCGTCCCGATCCCGGACGTGGGAACGTCGCAGGTCCTCGGGGAGATCACGGCCGGGCACGGCACGAGGATCCGGCCGGCCGACCGACGCAGTGCTGCGGGCTTCGCAGGACGAGCACCTGACCCTGTACGGCCTGTGCACCGGTGTGGTCCTGCTGTAAGAGGCCGGTGATCGACGACCGGCCCGCTACCACGGCCGCCTCGTCCACGTGTACCTCAGGGGGCGAATTCCAGGGGCCGACGTGCGTGTCGAGGGGGGAGCGCTACCTGGAGTTCGAACGCCGGGCGACTGTCCTGGTGGCCTCGTCCAGCCGGCCGGGAGCATGACGTAAACGGCAGCGGCCGCAGGAGATGCTCCGGGGCGTTGCCACCCCCACGCCCTCCTCAACGATCTACGCGTCCACGACGTCGCCGACCGGGACGGTGTGACCTTGCCAGTGGTGCGGTTGCGGCGGATGAGGAAGTGGCGGTGACCGCCGGCGCCGGTGTGGATCCAGGCCCAGCCGTAGTGGCGCGGGCCCTTCGCGCCGTTGCCCGCGCGGACAGGGATGCGGCCGTTGTTGATCCGCACCCGCGTCAGGCACAGCCTGGGCCTCGGCCTTGCGCACCCAGAATCCATGGCCAGGGTGTCCACTCCAAGGGATCAGCCGCATGTTCCCCCCTCACCCACGCCCAACCCCAGCGGACGCAGGGCTCCCACACGGCCTTGACCGCCGTCGTCCGGCGGTCCCCCAGCACGTTCTCCTCGATCTCCCGGCGGGTCCGTTCCTCCAGGAAGGCCCACCAGCCGCTCATCGGACGTCCGGGCTCCATGTCGTGCTGTCGCCCGGGCTCCCGTCTACGGCGGCGGGCCGGAAGCCGCGGTGGCCGTGTGGTCGAACGCGATCAGCGGATCGCCCGTCAGAGGATGCTCGATGACCGCGGCCCGCACCCCGAAGACGTCCGCGATGAGTTGGGGGGTGAGCACTTCCAGTGGTGTGCCCGAGGCGACGACCTCACCGGCGCACAGCACATGAAGCCGGTCGCAGACCGAGGCGGCCGCGTTCAGGTCGTGCAACGACACGAGGGTCGTACGGTGCTGGGCCCGCAGCAGTGCCAGCAGTTCCACCTGGTGGCGTACGTCCAGGTGGTTGGTCGGTTCGTCCAGGACGAGCACGTCCGGGTCCTGGGCCAGGGTGCGGGCCAGCAGCACCCGCTGCCGTTCCCCTCCCGACAGGGCCGAGAACCTGCGCCTGCCGTAGGGCGCCATGTCCACCCGGTCCAGGGCGTCGGCGACGATCGTCCGGTCCCCGTGGTCCTCACCTGCGAAGGCCCGCTTGTACGGGATGCGCCCCATCGCCACCACTTCGCGCACGGTCAGCTCGAAGTCGCCGCCCCGTTCCTGGGGCAGCGCGGCGACATGCCGCGCTGCCCGTGCCGGCGGCAGGCTCGCCAGGTCCGTACCGTCGAGCAGGACCCGGCCGGCCGCGGGACGCAGATGCCGGTAGACGGTGCGCAGCACGGTCGACTTGCCGCTGCCGTTCGGTCCGATCAGCCCGGTGATCTGTCCGGGGGCGGCGGACAGGCGCACCCCGGACACCACTGTGCGGCCGTCGTAGGCGACCCGGAGGCCGTCCACCTCGATCCTCATCAGGTTCGCTCCAGCCGGCGGTCCAGCAGGAAAAGCAGTACGGGAGCACCGATGAAGGCGGTGACGACGCCCACCGGCAGCTCCATCGACGGCAGCGCCGTACGGCAGACGATGTCGACCACGACCAGCAGTACGGCACCGGTCAGCGCGGAGACCGGCAGCAGCCTGCGATGGTCGCCGCCGATGACGAGCCGGCACAGGTGCGGCACCATCAGCCCCACGAAGCCGATGGCCCCGGAGACGGACACCAGTACACCCGTCAGCACACTGGTCACGACGAACAGTTCCCTGCGCAGCGCCGCCACGTCCACGCCGAGTCCGGCCGCCGTCTCATCGCCCAGGAGCAGGGCGTTCAGTGCCCTGGCCCGCGCCTGGAGGGCGAGCAGGCCGAGGACCACCGCCGCGGCGGGGAGGGCGAGGGTGCTCCACTGGGCCCCGCCGAGACTGCCCAGCAGCCAGAACAGCACACCCTGGGTCTGCTGCTCGTCGCCGATCCTGAGGACCAGATAGCTGGTGAATCCGGACAGGAACTGCCCGACCGCCACACCGGCCAGCACGAGTCTCAGCGGGGAGAACCCGCCCCCGCGTCGGGCCACCGCCCAGACCAGGGCGAAGGACAGGAGCGCACCGAGAAAGGCGGCCGAGGAGACCCCGAGCCCGAGCAGTCCTCCGGTGCCGGCGCCGAGCACGATGGCGGCGACGGCCCCGAGCGAGGCTCCGTTGGAGATGCCCAGCAGATAGGGGTCCGCCAGCGGGTTGCGCACCAGCGCCTGGACGGCCGTGCCCACGACGCCGAGTCCGGCCCCGACGAGGGCGGCGAGCAGCGCGCGGGGAACCCGCAACTGCCAGACGATGAGGTCCTGGGTGCCGGGCCGCAGCTGCCCGCCGGTCAGCCGGTGCAGCACCGTGGACCACACGTCGCCGAACGGCACGTTGGAGGAGCCCCACGACACGGCCGCGGTGAGTGCCAGCACCAGAGCCACGGTGAGGCCGGCGAGCAGCAGGCCGACGGGTACGGTCCTGGGCCCCGAGTCGTCGGACTTCGGCACCCGCGACCCCGTCTCGCGTGCCGCGCCGGTGGATGACGACGCCTTCGCCATCTACCGCACGTCCTGGAACTTGTCCGGGTACAGGGTGCGGGCGATCTGCTCGACCGCCTCCGCGTTGGCGACGCCCGGAGTCGTCATCCTCTCCGACCGGATCCGCAGGAACCTGTGCTCCTTGACTGCGGTCAGGCCCCGGGTGGCCGGGAAGGACTCGAGGAACCGCTCCGCCTCGTCGAACGCCTTTCCGTCCGCCTCGGCGCTGCCCCGGTTGCGTACGGTCAGCTGGATCCAGTCGGGGTTCTTGGCGACGATGTCCTCCCAGCCGGTCTTCTCGAAGGCGCCGTCGCAGTCACGGAAGATGTTGCGGGCCCCGGCGAGGGTGATCACGGCGTTGGCCACCTGCTTGCCGCACACCGCGCTGGGCTGCTTGGTGCCCGCGTCGAAGTCGAAGACGAAGTAGGTGGGCCGCTCCGCGTCGGGCACGGCCGCCACCCGCTCCCCCACCGCGTCCGTCTTCTGGCGCATCCCGGCGACGATCTCACCGGCCCGGCCGGACGTACCGGTGAGAGTCCCGAGCCGTTCGATGTCGTCCATGACCGCGGACAGGTCCTTCTGCGGCCCGGGGCCTTCGGCGGCGCACGCGGTGGAGAGCAGCTGAACCACCTTGATGCCGGCCGCGTCGAACTCCTCGGGGCGGGGGAAGGCGGCGGTGCCGCTCGCCGGCCGGAACGTCTGCAGGTAGGCGTCCGCACCCGAACCGAGCAGCTTCTCCTTGGGGATGACCGTCCGGCCGAGGACCGGCACGTCGGACGCCTGGTCGGCCAGGCCCGCGGGCAACGCGCCCTTGCCCGGGGGGAATCCGGTGCCGATCACCTTCGGGCCCGCCCCGAGCCGCAGCAGGATCTCCAGTCCCGACGCGTTGCTCGTGACGATCTCGTCGGGGGGCGACTCGAACATGACTTTCTCACCGTCGCAGTTCTCCACCGACACCGGGGATCCGCCCCGTGCGGCCGGCGATTCGTCCGCGCCGCCGCCCCCGCCGCATGCGGTGGCGAGCAGCCCCGCGGTAAGGACGGCGCCGCTGACCGGGCGCCACAGTCTGAACACGTTCTTCCTCCACAACCCACTGCCGTGTGTATCCGGAGAACCCCGTTCGCCGGGCTCTGCACAACTGGTCGCGGTGGCGGGGTGCCGGGTTCCCGGGCCGTTCCGTATTTCTGGCACCCGGCGAGGGCCGGCCCTCAGCCGCTCTCGGAGTGGGCCGCGTCCGCCTCCCTGACCAGGTCGGCCAGCGCGTAGCGGGCTCGCGCGACGCGGGAACGGACCGTACCGACGGGGCAGCCCAGGACGGTGGCGGCCTCGGCGTAGGGGAAGCCCAGGAGCTGGGTGATCACGAAGGCCTCGCGGCGTTCCGCGTGGATCGTCGTCAGCAGCTCCATGAGGGCCACGCCTTCCTCGAAGCCGGGCAGGTGACGGGGCTGGGCGCCTTCGGCGGCACTGCGCCAGTCGTCCTGGTCGGCGTGCCGGGGCCGGGCGGCGGCGTGGCGGAAGCTGTCGATCACGGTGTGCCGGGCGATGGACAGCAGCCAGGTACGGGCGGACGAACGCCCCTCGAACCGGGGCAGGCTGATCAGCGCCCGCAGAAAGACCTCCTGAGTGAGGTCGTCGGCCTCCTGCGGATCGGCGCTGAGATACGACACGTAGGTCCACACGTCGCGGTGCAGCGCGCGGACGAAGAGGTCGGTGTTGCGGGCGTCACCGTCCCGGGCCGCCAGCGCGAGCCGTGTCGCCGCCGCCTCGGATGCCGCCGTGCGCCGCTTCCGGGTGCGCTCGGCGCAGGGACGCCGGGCAGGGGGTTGCCGGTCCGGATCAGCGCCCCCCGAAACTCCGACGCCGCCCACTCCTCCTCCGCTTCGCCGCGCCGTTCGGCTCCGGCGCCGTCCCCGTTCCTCGGCGGTCATGGCGCTGCGGATGCGTGCCACGGCCATGGCTGGTCCTCCTGCCGTCCAAAAGCCCGACGCCAGTGCGTCATGGGAGGTACGCGAAGCGGCGGGGGAACGTTGAAAGGCTGATCCTCGCCGCACCCCCAAAAGCCGCGCGGTCACCTTCTCGTCGGTTCCCGTAGACCTTTCCGCTCCCGACGCAACCAACATGCACCACGCCGTGCAGGCGTACGTATTGACGAGCGAAGGGAAATCCGTGACGACCCCGCACCACTCCGTTCGCCCCGCCCTGCTCAACAGGGGGGCCGCGCTCTCAGATCCCGGCGGGCGTTGTTCGCCCGGGGCGCGTCCGTAGTCCTTCTCACCGGTGTCGGCGCGACATCCGCCGTCGCGGATCACAGCGGGCGGCACCGGGCCATCACCACGCCGGACGCGCCGGCGGCCATCGGGCCCTATTCGCAAGGCGTCTAGGCCGCGAACCTGGCCTTCGTCTCCGGACAGCTGCCGCTCGATCCGAAGACCGGGGCCATTCCCCCCGGCGCTTCCGTGGCGGAGCAGACGCGCCGGGCACTGCGCAGCGTCGAGGCCGTCCTGAAGGCCGACGGCATGACGCTCGAGCAGGTCGTGAGCACGACGGTCTACCTCGCCGACCTGGACGATTTCACCCGCTTCAACGCCGCGTACGCCGAGTTCCTGCGTTCCTCCGTTCCTCCGCCCCTCCCGCCCGGGCCACCGTCGAGGTGGCGCGTGTGCCGCGGAACGCCAAGATCGAGATCTCCGCAAGCGCTGTGCGTTGAGACACGAGACAGAAATGACATGATCATGGACAAGAAGGCGTCCCCTGACGATGCCGGTGTCTCACGGCGGGGGTTCGTCGGCCTGCTGGGCGCCGGTGCCGCGTCCGTCGGCATCGGAGCGGTCGGCGTCTCCCAGGCTGCGGGCGCGCCCTTGGCCGGCACGACGTCCGCCACGCTGCCGCCCGCCATGTCGCCACGGTACCGGGACGCCGTGGAAAGACTGTTCGTCCTGGACAAGGACGTACTGTTCATGAACGTCGACACGGTCGGGTCGCCCCCGCGCGAGGTGCTCGACACGGTCGCCCGGACCCGGCGGGAAGTGGCCGTCGGGGCGCTCGCCGGCTACAGCGCCTTCGACGACATACGAGCCCTCGTGGCGAGGGGTTACGGATGCGACCCCGACGAAGTCGCCCTCACGCACAACACCAGCGACGCCATGTCGAAGATCATCGCTGGTCTCGCCCTGAAGGAGGGTGACAAGGTCCTCATCACCAACCACGAACACCCCTCCTCGACCACGTCGTTGACCCAGGCGCGGGACCGGCACGGGATCGTCGTCAAGCAGGTGGGCCTCCCGGTCGGCAACGACCAGCGGGCCGAGGACTACGTCGAACTGTGCCGCCGTGGCATCACCTGGCGGACCAAGGCGATGCTGGCGAAGCTCGCCCAGGACCACGGCCTGATCAGCATCGTCGACAGCGCCCACGTGCCGGGCATGATGGCGTACAGCTTCCATGAGCTGGGGATCGACTTCCTCGCCGGGTCGATGGCGAAGTGGCAGTGTGCTCCTTGAGCTACCCCACCCAGGCTTCTCCAGGACGTCGGCAACAGCGGCATCGCGATGATGGACGGTGTGCGCAGCGCCTGCGAGATCTGGGACCGCATCGGGCGCACCAGGATCACAGTCTCGGGCTCTCCGCGTATCTGAGGGAACTGATCGCCGAGCGCTGGAGCGTCGATTCCCTGTACTCACCGAAGGACGACCCGCGGCTGGTGTGCGCGCTCACCTCCTTCGCGCCGTTCCGCGACCCGGCCGACGTCCATGACGCGAAGAAGGCGTCGACGCTCGTGACCCGGCTCAAGGAGGAGCACGGCATCGTGATCCGCAGCAGCGAGTTCCCCGTGATCGGCTCGGCCAAGCAGCACCAGACGCTGCGCATCTCCACGCACCTCTTCCACCAGAAGAGGGACGTGGAGCGGCTCGTCGACGCGTTGTGGCGGCTGTCGCGCGAGATGAGCTGACCTCCTCCGGACGCCATCGCCACGGGCCGCGGACAAGGATGCGCGGCCCGTGGCGTCCACGCGTCGCGAGGTCAAGGCCCGCCCGACGGTCTCAGGCGCCTTCGAGTCCGGCCTCGAGGCGCTCAACCCTCATGCGCGGTGACCGCTGCACGCGAGTCGAGCGAGACCTCCGAGTTCGCGGGCCGCTTGTTCGTGGCGGCCTTGTGCGAGGTGGGGCATGAGCGTGCCTCACTTCCTGGCTGTCGATTCGGGCAACGGTAGGCACGGGGCTTCGCCGAAGCTACGCGAGAAGGCAGTGGCCCGGTAGGTACGTTCTCTGCATGACGTCATAGGCGGCGGGTATGGCCGACGAGGCGTTCTCCGCCCGTCGGGGCACGTGGCACAAGTACCGCCACTCCTCGCTCACGCACTTGGGCGAGCGGGGTGCATCGTTGCTGATGCTGATGGCCAAGTCCCGCCATAAGAAGCCGGAGAACGTCCGCCGCTATTTCAAACCGTCGCCGGAGGCGATCGCGGAGCTGACCGGCTTGCTTGCGCCGGGCGACGCGCGGCGCTGACGGCAAGGGCCACGAGCCGGGTCAGTTCACAAGGCCGCTCGCACCGCGATGCTGAGGGAGGTCACCGGGCGGGCGAGGAGATCGGTGAGGTTCGTCGAGTCGCCGTCGAGCAGGCCGGCGGCGACGTCGCTCTCCAGGCGTACGAGGAAACTGGCAGTGTTCTCGTCCATGCCGCTTTGGAGGAGGATCTGCCGGAACTCCTGCGGCGTGACGGTCCTGGGCTCGACCGCCGCGCCCGACACCTCGGAGATGGTGCGCGCCAGGTCGGCGTAGGTGAAGGGCTCACCGCCCATCTCGAGTGTCACGTTGCCCTCGTAGTCGGTCAGCAGGGCCTGGCCGTCGGCCTCCGCGAAGTCCGCCCGCGTCGCGGCCGCGATGCGTCCGTCGCCGCCGGCGTGCAGGAGTACTCCGCGAGCGATGTAGCGGGGCACCTCGGTCGTGTAGTTCTCGGTGTACCAGCCGTGCCGCAGAATCGTGTGGGTGACGCCGGATTCGGCCAGCATCTCCTCCGTGGCCTTGTGCTCGGGCGCGAGGACCATCGGGTTGTCGGTCGCGCGCAGGACCGATGTGTAGTAGACGCGGCCGACACCGGCTGCCTTCGCAGCTTCGATGACGTTGCGGTGCTGGGGTACCCGCTTGCCCACCTCGCTGCCGGAGATGAACAGCAGGCGGTCCACACCGTCGAAGGCGGCTTCGAGTGCTTCCCGGTCGTCGTAGTCCGCGGTGCGGACGACGACGCCGCGTACGGCGAACGGGGCGGCCCTGTCCGCGTCGCGTACGACGGCGGTGATCGAGGCGGGCTCGACGTTCTTGGCCAGCAGCTGGTCGATGACCAGGGTGCCGAGCTGTCCGGTCGCAGCGGTGACAGCGTATGTCGTCATGGTGCTGATCCTTCGAGAGGTTGTGGGGTTTCGAGTTCGAGGTCGGGGTGCATGGTCTGCTTGGACTGCTGGTGCGGTGATGTGTTCGCCGCACCGTGCGGGAGCGGTGCCTCAGTTCTGCACGGGCTCCGCGGGTGTTTCGGCCGTGAGTGAGGTCCTGGGGATGCGGGGGTCGGCGAGGCTGATCAGGAGGAGTGCCGCGCCCAGGGCGGCGAAGACGATCGCGAAGAGGATGATGCCGCCGTCGGTCGCGCCGTCGGGGAAGGTGGCGCCGATGAGGCCGGTGGCGATGAACCCTCCGATGTAGGAGGCGGTCCGGTAGAACCCGCTGTTCACGCCGATCTGGTCGGGTGTGCTCTTCAGGTAGAGCATGGCCTGGTTGCCGACGTTGCCCAGTCCCATCGCGACGCCCAGGAAGGCCATCGCGATCACGGGCCAGACGAGCCGGTCCTGGGCGCCGGACAGCCACAGGAATCCCCCGCCGGCCACGACGAAGACCGCCGTACCCACGAGCATCAGCCGGATCGAGTGGCTCTTGCCGAGCATCAGGGCGACCACGGCGCTCATGACCGACATCGGCAGCATCAGCAGGCCGATCCCGCCCGGATCGACGCCGCGGGCCTCCTCCAGCCACTGCCCCACGCCGTACAGCGCGCCGTACATGACGGTGAAGGTCATGATCAGGCGCACGTAGGTGCGCCGCAGGGCTCCGTTCCTCGCGAGCATCCGCACATCCACCAGGGGGGAACGCTGCCGCCGCTCCCAGTACGCCAGCGCGAGAGCGACTCCCGCGAAGACGGCGAGCAGCCACCAGCGGGGATCGGCCAGGTCGCTGAGAAACCCGAGCAGGGCGGTCATCAGGCCGGCGAACAGCAGGATTCCGACCGGATCCATGTGCTGGGTGAACGAGGCGCTGCGGTCCCGGCGGTCCAGAGCGCCCCGAGGTACGAACACCAGGGTGGCGATGAGACTCACCACGGCCAGCGGCACGTTGATGACGAACACCGACCGCCAGCCGAAGCCGGCGACCAGGGCGCCGCCGAGCGGCAGCCCGATGGCCGCTGTCACCTGGCCGGCGGCCGCGACCAGGCTGAGGATCCGGCTGGGGAGGGGAACCTCCGCAGCCTCGGCCTTGAGATTGATCATCATCATCGCCGTCGGATAGGCCGCGGAGGTCCCCAGACCGATGATCAGACGGGAGACCACCAGCCAGGAGATGTTCGGCGTCACCCAGCCGACCGCGCCGCCGATCCCGACCAGCACGATGCCGGACATGAACACCGACCGTGCCCCGTAGCGGGTGGCCAGCCTCCCCATCAGCGGCTGGCAGATAGCGCTGACCAGGTACAGCGCGGACACGAGCAGGGCTGTCTGGACCGCGGTCACGCCGAGGTCGTCCGCGATGCTCACCAGCGCGGTGGCGATGATGGACGAGTTGATCGGGTTGAGGGTGACTCCGAACAGGAGGGTCCAGGTGAACCCGCGGCTGAAGACGCGGCTTTCCGGGGTGGTGGTCCGCGCCACGGCTCAGTCCCGCGTCCGACGCAGGGCCGCGAGGACGTCCGCGGTGGTGCCGGTCTCGGCGATGGCCGGCAGCGCGAGCGTGAGGCTGAGCCGGCCCCGTTCGGCGCTCAAATCCGTGACCGCGTCCGTGGGGACGGTGACGGAGTACCCCGCGTCGTAGGCCGACCTGGCCGTGGACTCCACACCCATCCCGGTCGCGATGCCGGTGACCACGACGTTGGTCACCGCCCGGTCGGCGAGCAGCCCGGTGACGTCTGCGGAGGTGAAGGCGCTCAGTGCCTTCTTCGCCACCCGCAGGTCCGTCTCGGTAACCGGAAGCCGCTCGTCCAGGACGGCGAAGTCGGCCGGGGGCTCGCCGCCGGGCAGCGGCACCTCGGTGCGCCCTGCGGGACGCCCGAGGGCGGTCACCCAGATGACCGGCAGCCCGGCCGCATGGAAGGCGTCGGCCAGCTCCGCTGTCCGCTCGACGATCCGCCGGGCGTCCTCGGCCTCGGCCAGGGCGAGGATGCCGTTCTGGAGGTCGATCGCGATCAGCGCACTGACGGGGTCGATCCTGGTGATGCTCATGATGGTCCCTTCGATGACGGGGTGGTGTCGGGGTCGAGGAGGCGCCGCAGCAGGACGACCGCGTCGGCCAGCTGCCGCTGCTCGGCCGGGCTGAGCTGGCCGACGAGCCGACCCCGCAGCCAGTCCGCCTTGTGGGCGCGCAGCGCCTCGATGGCGGCGCTGCCCTCGTCCGTCAGATCCAGCCTGCGGCGACGGCCGTCGCGCGGATCGGGCGACACGGCGACCAGACCCGCGTCGACCAGTGCGGAGACCGTGCTGCTCATCGACTGAGGGCTCACGTACTCCGCCCGGGCCAGCTCGGCACTGGTCGCACCCGGTGCCTGATGCAGCCGGGCCAACACGGTCTGCTGCGACAGGGTGAGATCGCCGACAGCCTGCGACTCGCCGCTCAGACGACGCGTATATGCCCATATCAGGGCACGGATGTCCTCGGACAGCTCGGCAGGATTCACGGCATTTGACATACTTGCAATATACATATCTTCAGGGAAACTGACAAGTTTCATGGAGTATTCCCGCGTATCGGGAGGGACGGGAGGGAGCAGACGAGCATCGAACGGTGGTCTCCACCTGACCGGGAGGGAGGCCAGGACCCCTCACCCCTCGTTGGTGGCGTTCCTGTCCCGCAGAGGTCTCAGCCCCCAGGCAGACCGGGGAGCTGGAAGGAGTACCTGCCGAGCACGTTCACGTGGTGGCGGACGAACGGAGAGGGGCGGGCGATGTCCTCGTCGCGGACGTCGAAGCCGTCCGCACAGAGTTGGGCGACGGCAGCGTCCACGCACCTGGTGTCGAACAGCACGAGCGCGTTCAGGACCAGGCCAAGTGCGCCGATCCGGCCCTCCATGCCGTCCGCCTTGCACCTGCACACACCAGACCCCGCTCACCAGCGTTGAACGAGCGCCGTCGGTTTCCTGCGACTTGATCGACCGGACAGGTCGTAGTCGTCGAGGATGCTGTGCGTCTCAGGGAGTGCGGTCCTGTCCTGCCGCCGGGAGAGACAGCGGTCGGGCCGGTGACACCTCTGCGTCGATGGTCTGTTCATTGGCTGAAATCAGTGGTTCACTCGTGAGCGGTCAGGGTCGATCTCGCTCGATGCTGATGTCTTCCGGCCTGCCGACGGTCTCCTGGCACGGGGTTCGCGTCCGGTAGTTGCTCGGTGACCCGTGAGGGTTTACCACGACTCGGCGGTGTTTCCTCCTGGCGGCGCAGGTCGTCGCTCACGGGAACGGAACCGGCTGCGCTCCGGACTGACATCGCGTCACTTCGAGCGTGGAGGAGCCATGAACAACCCTGGCGCTGTCATCACCTGCTCGACCGTCGTGCTCGTCGGCTCAGCGGTCGCCCTGCGTGCCGCCCGCCCGGCATCGCGGAGCGCCGGCGCCGGGACGGAGCTCGAGGACTGGGCGCTGGCCGGCCGCGGGCAGGGCAGCGGTCTTCTCTGGTGTCTCCTCGGCGGCACCGTGTACACGGCGTACACGTTCACCGCCGTACCGGGCGCCGTCTCCACCTCCGGCGGCATCGGCTTCTACGCCCTGCCCTACACGGTGATCATCTGCGCGATCGGCTTCGTCCTGCTGCCCCGGCTGGCAGCGACGGCGCGAGCGCACGGGCACGTCACCGTCGCCGACTTCGTACGGGTGCGCTAAGGGTCGTCGCTGCTCGCGCTCGCCGTCGCGCTGACCGGCATCTTCGCGCTGATGCCGTACATAGCGCTTCAGCTCCTCGGCCTGCGTGCCGTGCTCAGCGTGCTGGGCATGCGGCAGGACGGACTCACGGGCGACGCGGCACTCACCGCCGTGTTCGCCGTGCCGGCCGTCTCCACCTACCGATACGGTCTGCGAGCATCCGGCCTCGTCTCGGTCGTCAAGGCGGTGCTGGTCGTCGGTGCGACCGTGGCCGTCGCCTGCCTCGTCGTGACCGGCCTCGGGTCACCGGCGGATCTCTTCGCCCGCGCCAATGCCGCGTTCTCGAGGGCCGAGGGCACTGCCGCACTCGTGCCGGACACCTCGCTGGCACCGGCGTACGCCTCCCTCGCCGTCGGCTCGGCTCTGGCATTGTTCGCCTTCCCGCACGTTCTCCAGGTCGGCTTCTCCGCCCGATCGGGTCATGTGCTGCGCAGAACGTCCGTCACCCTCTTCGGGTGGACGGCGATGCTCGGCCTGTTCGCGCTCTTCGGCATAGCGGCGCTCGCGGCGGGAGTGAGCCCCCCTCGGGGGCGCAGCGAACTCGCTGTTCCGCTGCTCGTCCTCGACCTCGCTCCGGGATGGGCGGCCGGGCTGATACTGGGCGCCATCGTCGTGGCGGCGCTTGTGCCGGCCGCGGTCATGTCCATCGGCGCGGCGACACTCTTCGCGAGGAACATCTACCTGGAGTTCGTCAACCCTACGGCCACCGTGGCACAGGTGACCCGGATGGCCCGGCTGATGTCCCTGGTCGTCAAGGTGGGGGCCCTGGCCTTCGCGCTGGGCGTGCGCGACCAGCAGGCCATCAACCTGCATCTGCTGGGGGCGGTGTGGGTCCTTCAGATCCTGCCCTCGATCGTGCTGGGACTTCCGCACCGCACACCGCACCGCGTCTCCCTGTTCTCCGGCTGGCTGCTCGGCATGGTGGTCGGCACCACGCTGGTGGGCCGGGGAAGTTTCTCCTCACTCGTGCGGCTCTCGTTCGGACCCTTCGACGTTCAGGTGTACGCGGGTGTCGTCGGCCTCGCCGTCAACCTCCTGGTGGTGGCACTGACCAGCCCCTTGCTGGACCGCCTCGGCGTGCCACGCGGACTGTCCGGGCTGCTGAGACCGTCTGACGCCGCCGTACGCGGGGACGGGGTGGCCAAGTGAGGGAGACGGACAAGCCCTGGTGTCGTACGGACGGCCCCACGACGGTGCTCGGGGATCACACCCCCCGGTCCCCCGGGCACCCCCGGGACCCCGGCCGTCACCGAACCGGGCGTCGACCTGCGCGACGTCGAGCGGGAGACCGCGATGATCCGCCTCTTCGACGGGCATCACGCCCAACTGGTGCGGCTGGCTGTGCTGCTGGGCGCCGACCAGGACGCCGAGGACGTCGTGGCGGAGGCCTTCTGCGTGCTGCACAGCCGTTGGTACAGACTGCGTGCGCCCCAGTCCGCAGCCGCGTACCTTCGTTCCGTGGTGTGCAACCTGGTCCGGATGCGGATACGGCGTCTGCAGATCTCACGCCGCCACGCGGCCGTGCGGCTCGACCCCATCGCCTCCGCAGAGTCGACGGCGATGCTGCACGAGGACCAGCGGCAGGTCGTCGACGCTCTGAAGAAGCTGCCCGTGCGGCAGAGGGAGGCTCTGGTGCTGCGGTACTGGATGGATCTGAAGGAACGGGAGATCGCCGACGCGATGGGCATCAGCAACGGCGCGGTGAAGTCGCACATCTCCCGTGGCATGCACGCGCTGTCGCGTGCCATGGGGACACGTCGATGAGTGTGGAAGACCCCGAGGCCCGATTGCGCGAGACCCTCGACTCGCTCGCCTCCACGGTGGTGCCGTCGCCGGACGCCTATGCCCGCGCGCGAAGGCAGTGGCAGCGCCGGGACCGTCGCCGGCGGCTGCTCATGCTGGTGCTCGCCCTGCTGATCGTGGCCGTCGCCGACATCGTGGGGCTCTGGGCACTGAACTCCCTCAGCGAACCGGCTCCGGCGCCGCTTCAGGAACGGATCGACGTCGTCGTCCAGCCCTGAGAGGCGATTCCGCTCGGCGGCCACCGCAGCACGGACTGGCTGTGATGTGCGCCACACCCCCGTCGAGGAACTCGCGACCCGGACCTCCCGACTCCTCAAGCGACACGGCTCAATCCGTTCGACGCCGTGCAACGCGACCTGGAGAACCTGCGATGGCCGAGTCCCGACAAAAGTCCCCGGAGACGGGCGCACCGGCACGAGCACTGGCGCCGCCACCGGTTCTGTACGGCTTTCTCCTGCTGCTGGCGCTGATGTTCACGGTGTCGTACGCCGTCGGGTCGGCCGCCGGCCCCGTCTCACCCGGCATGTCGGGCTCGTCGGACACCGGCGTCGAAGTGCCCCCCGGGAACAGCGGCGGAGGCGGCGGGGGCCAGGACACGGACATGGGCGGGATGGGCTGAGGAGGCACCGATGGACACCGAACCCGCACCCTCCGGCCCCGTGACCACGACTGTGACCACCGACCTGACCGTCGGCGGCATGACCTGCGCGGCCTGTGTGAATCGCGTCGAGAAGAAGCTGGGCAGGCTGGAAGGGGTCACGGCGAGCGTCAATCTGGCGACCGGCCGCGCCCGGGTCGAGCACCCGCCGGACATCGGCGCGCAGGAACTCGTCGCGGCCGTGGAGAAGGCCGGTTACACCGCCGCGCTCCCGCCACCGCCCCGCGAGGCGCGGCCCGCGGGCGACGCCGGCGGCCCCACGGGCACGGGCGAGGACGAAGGCGAGGGCGAGGTCGCCCGGCAGGAACGTCACAGGCTTGTGGTCACCGCGCTGCTCTCGGTGCCGGTGCTCGTGGTGTCGATGGTGCCCGCGTTGCAGTTCCTCAACTGGCAGTGGCTGTGCTTCGCGCTCACCGCTCCCGTCGTCGTCTGGAGCGCGTGGCCGTTCCATGTGCGGGCCCTGCGTGGGCTGCGGCACTCGGCCGCGACCATGGACACCCTGGTGTCGCTGGGTGTGGTGGCCTCCTTCACCTGGTCCACCTACGCGCTGTTCCTGGGCGGTGCCGGGGAGCCGGGCATGGAGATGGCCTTCTCCCTCGTACCCGGCGCCGCCACGGACACCCCGGCGATCTACCTCGAAGCGACCGTCAGTGTCCCGTTGTTCGTGCTCGCCGGCCGCTTCCTGGAGGCACGGGCACGACGCGGGACCGGCGAGGCGCTGCGCTCGCTGGCCCGGCTGACGGCCAAGGAGGTGTCGGTCCGCGAGAACGGCACCGAGCGGCTCGTCCCCGTGGAGGAGCTGACGGTCGGGCAGGTCTTCGTGGTGCGCCCCGGTGAGCGGGCGGCCACCGACGGAGAGGTCGTGAGCGGCAGTTCCGCCGTGGATCTGTCCCTGGTCACCGGCGAGAGCGAACCGGTCGAGGTGGGACCGGGCTCGGCCGTGGTCGGCGGCGCCGTCAACGCCGGCGGGCTGCTGCTCGTGCGGGCCACCGCCGTCGGCGCCGACACCCAGCTCGCCCGCATCGCACAGCTGGTGACCGACGCCCAGGCCGGCAAGGCGAAGGCCCAGCGGCTGGCGGACCGGGTCGCCGGGTTCTTCGTCCCGGTGGTGCTGGCCCTGGCCGTGACCACGCTGGGCTTCTGGCTGGGCGCCGGAGCCGACGCCCAGCCGGCCGTCACCGCGTGCGTCGCCGTCCTGGTCGTGGCCTGCCCCTGCGCCCTCGGTCTGGCCACGCCCACCGCGCTCATGGCGGCCACCGGACGCGGCGCCCAGATCGGCCTACTCGTGAAGGGGCCGCAGGCTCTGGAGGGCTTGCAGCACCTCGACGCGGTCGTGCTGGACAAGACCGGCACCCTCACCTCCGGACACATGAGCGTCGCCCGGGTGACGGCGGTTCCCGGCGGGCCGGACGGCAGCGCCGTACTGCGGCTGGCCGGTGCGGTGGAGCAGGGATCGGAGCATCCGCTGGGCCGCGCGATCGCCGGGCACGCCCGCCGGGAGGCTCCCGGTGCGGCCCTTCCCGAGGTGCGCGGCTTCCGGGCGCTGACCGGGCGCGGGGTGTCCGGGCGGGTGGAGGACCACCTGGTGGAGGTCCTCGCGCCCGGCGACGACCTGCCCGGCCCGCTGGCCGAGGCGCTGTCGGTGGCCGAGAGTGCCGCGCACACCCCGGTGCTGGTGCGCGTGGACGGCGTGGACCTGGCCCTGATCGAGGTCGGTGACGTCGTACGGGCCGGCAGCTACCGCGCCGTGGACCGGCTGCGGCGGCTGGGAGTGCGCCCCGTACTCGCCACCGGCGACCGGGAGGCACCCGCCCGCGCCGTCGCCGACGCCCTCGGCATCGACGACGTGTACGCCCGCCGCAGCCCCGAGGACAAGGCCGGTCTGGTCCGTGAGCTGCGGGAACAGGGGTATCGGGTCGCGGTCGTCGGCGACGGGGTGAACGACGCCGCGGCACTCGCGGGCGCCGACCTCGGCATCGCCATGGGCAGCGGCACGGACGTGGCCATCGGGGCCGCAGACGTGACACTGTCCCGTGGCGACATCGACGCCCTCGCCGACGCGGTCCAACTCTCGCGGCACACCCTGCACACCATTCGGACCAACCTGGTGTGGGCCTTCGGCTACAACGTGGTGACCGTGCCGCTCGCCATGGTCGGCCTGCTCAATCCCATGCTGGCCGCCGCGGCAATGTCGGTGAGCTCCCTGCTGGTGGTCGGCAACAGTCTGCGGCTGCGCGCCTGGCAGCCCGCACCCGCACGGAGGCGGATCCGATGACCCGACTTACCTGGCGGCTCTCCCGTCGCCGGCTGACCGACACCGCGCTGGCCGCAGCAGCCCCCGTCGTCGCGTGCGGCATCGCCCTCGGCGCTCTGACCGCCTGGGCCGGCGCGGGCGGGGCGGGCAGCCCGACCGTGCGGATCAACGTGTCCTACGGCCGGGTCTTCCTGCCGTTCGGCGAGACGACGGAGACGTCCGCCTACTTCGACATCACCAACACCGGTGACACCGACGACCGCCTGGTCGCGGTGACCCACTCGGGCGAGGAGGCCGGCCTCAGCCGGCACGTCATGACACCCAGCGGAGCCGCCTCCAAGAAGTCCCTGAACTCGGTCGACGTGTCGGCCGGCACCAGCCTGTCCATGTCTCCGCACGGCGTGGACGTGACACTGACGGCACGGCCCGACTGGCGCCCCGGCGACCTCGTCCGGTTCACCCTGCGCTTCGAACGCCGCGGCACCGTCGACGCCCTCGCGGTGGTGACGCCGCCTGGCGCCCCGAACGCGTGAGCCGCCCGCCGCCGGGGCACGCTCCGGCGGCTCAGGGACCGCTGCGCAGCCGGCGTACGGCCAGCACGGTGGCGCACAGCACGGTGACGGCACCCGCGACCAGGTGCACCCCGGTGCCGGCCCCGGTGTAGGAGGCCACCGTGTTGCCGACGACGCTGCCCACGAGGACCACCCAGAGCACGGCGCGGGCCACTCCCCCGTCGCCGTCGCTCTCCGGTGCCGTACCGCGGACGGAGACCGGCGGAAGATGTGCGGGGTCCGGGTGTCTCATGGCTGCTCCGTGATGTATGAGGAGAAACGGTGCGTTGCCTTGGACGTTACGGACCGACGTGCTCCGCGCCGATCCCTCAGGCGGCCGGATCGGTGGTAGAGCAGGCTGTACCTTTTCCCCCGTCCCTCCACATGTGCCGCCACGGTGCATAGGCTGACGACGTACTGGTGGGCCGGTGAAAGGCGAAACGTGACCGCCCGGCACAAACACATCCCGGCGGCCCGGATCCGGCCCGGCTCGGGTCAGTCCTGGAAAGAGGCCGTCGGCGGCGCCGTGTCCGCCGCGCTGGCCGCGCTCAGGCAGCTCGCGGGCGGCTTCGGCACGGCCCTGCTCGCCCTGGCGCTCCTCGCCCTTCTCGCGCTGACGGCCGTCGCCTGCCTGGCGGGTGTCGGTCTGCTGCTCGCGCCAGCCATGCTGCGCGCCCTGCACGCGCTCACCCGCCGCGAACGCGCCCGCCTGTCACGCCGCGGCGTCGAGATCGTCGCCCCGGATCCGGCGCCCACCCGGCTGCGGCTCGCTCTGGCCGACGACACCACCCGACGTGAGCTGCGCTGGCTGACGGTCCATGCCACGTTCGGCCTGCTCACCGGGCTGACCGGAGTGCTGCTGCCCGCCGTCGCCGTCCAGGACACCACCTACCCCCTGCTGTGGCTGATCTCCCCCTTGGGACCCACGAGCACGTCCTTGGGATTCGCAGCGGCGGACTCGTGGGCGCAGGCGTGTCTGGCGTCCCTGCTGGGTGTGGGGTGGATCGCCGTCGTCCTGGGTCTGGCGCCCGGTCTCGCGCGCCTGCAGTCCCGGCCGGCCGTGCGTCTCCTCGCGGCCGGTCCGGGCACCGATCTCTCCCTGCGGATCGCCGAGCTGACCGCGACGCGGGCCGCGGCGCTGGACGCCCACGCCGTCGAACTGCGCCGGATCGAGCGGTCCCTGCACGACGGCACGCAGAACCGCCTGGTCAGCGTCACTGTGCTGCTCGGCGCGGCCCGCCGCATGGTGGCCCGGGACCCGGCGGGCGCCGGGGAACTCCTCGAACGCGCCCAGTCCGCCGCCGAGCAGGCGCTGTCCGAGCTGCGGGCAGTCGCGCGCGGCATCCTGCCGCCCGTACTGGCCGACCGGGGACTGACCGGAGCACTCTCCGGCCTGGCCGCGAACAGCGCGGTGCCCTGCCGGACGGACGTCGACCTGCCGGAGCGGTGCCCCGCGTCGGTCGAGGCGAGCGCCTACTTCGTGGTGGCCGAGGCCCTCACCAACATCGCCAAGCACAGCGGTGCCACCCGCGCCGCCGTCGCCGTGCGCAGCCGGGGCGGCCGGCTCCTGCTGCGCGTGGAGGACGACGGCCGAGGCGGCGCCGACGAGGCGGGCGGATCCGGGCTGACCGGTGTCCGGCGCCGTATCGCGGCACACGACGGTGTGCTGCGCCTGACCAGTCCGCACGGCGGACCGACTGTTCTCGAGGTGGATTTCCCATGCGGATCGTGATGGCGGAGGACGACCCGCTGCTGCGCGAAGGACTGGCGCTGCTGCTGCGCGCGGAGTCGCTGGACGTGGTCGCCAAGGTGGGTACGGCCGACGCCGTACTCGACGCCATCGACGCCCACCGGCCCGATGTCGCCATCCTCGACGTGCGGATGCCGCCGACACACACCGACGAGGGCATCAGGGCGGCCGTCGAAGCGCGCCGTCGTCACCCGGGGCTCGCCGTCCTCGTGCTGTCCGCGTACGTGGAGCAGAGCTTCGCCACCGATCTACTCACCGGCGGCGTCGGCGGCATCGGCTACCTCCTCAAGGAGCGCGTCGGGCGGGTGGAGGAGTTCCTCGACGCCCTGCACAGGGTGGCCGACGGCGGTACCGCCATCGACCCCGAGGTCGTCTCGCAGCTGTTCACCCGCTCACGCCAGGACGTGCGCCTCGAACGCCTCACGCCGCGTGAGCGGGACGTACTGGCGCTGATGGCGGAGGGGTTGGGCAACATCGCGATCGCCGGGCGCCTGTTCGTCACGGACGGTGCCGTCCACAAGCACATCCGCAACATCTTCGCCAAGCTGGACCTGGCACCGAACCAGCAGGTGGACCGGCGGGTCGCCGCGATCCTGCACTACCTGGAGAACGCCCGCCGCCGCTGACACTCCCCTTTCACCGGACACGTCACCCCGGCCGGTGCTCGGGCCCGCGTCGGCCGGCGACCCCGACGACCGCGCTCACCCGCCGCCCCCAGGGCTGCAGGGACGTCTCGGTCCGGTCGGCAAGGCACCCGACGATGTCCAGGCCACGCCCGCACTCGTCCACGGGCGGTGCGGGGCGCGGCGACGGCTCACCGTGGTCCGTGACGTCGATGCGCAGCGTGTCACCGGCCAGGGCGAGTGTGACCGCCAGGTCCGACCGGCCGTGCCGCACCGCGTTGGTGGTGAGTTCGCTCACGATGAGCACGGCCGTCTCGACCTCCTCCCGCCGAACTCCCCAGTGGGCCAGCACGACGGAGGTGAAGTGGCGCGTCGCCCGGACGCATTGCTCGCGGGCCCGCATGACCACTCCGGCCCGCCTCGGGGCGAGGCCCGTGTCCGGGAGAGGACCGGTGTCACCGTTGTCGGGTACCAGTGCTGTGTGGGACATCGGGTTGCCTTTTCGGGAGTCGGGGCGAAACCGTGGCCGAGCGTCCTGGCAGTTCGAGCGGGGACCTACAGGTGCGAGCCGCTCTGCGCCGCCCTGCGCCGTCGCAGTACGGCGGTGGCGAGCGCGGCAGCCACGGCGACTCCCGCCCCGATCACCGCGACCAGACCCGCGGACGAGCCGGAGTCGGACTCCTCGGATGCGGCCTGTGCGGGTGACGCCGCGTCGACGGAGGGAGCGGGGACGGATTCGGAAGCGCCCGGCTGCGCGGCGCCGTCGGCGGACCCGGGGGGCGGGGAGGCCTCGGGGTCGACGACGAGGACCGGTGCGGGGAACTCCGGTTCCTCGGCGCCGGTCTGCTTCTCGTTCCAGGCGACGGAGGTGCCGTTGGAGTAGGTCTGTTCCGTGTTGAAGGTCAGGGAGTACCGGTCCGGTATCGGGCCGACGTTCGCCTGGAAGGTCTCGCTCTGGGCGGGCTTGATCTCGTGGCCCGCCTCCGCCGTCCAGACCAGCTGGGTGCCCTTGTCGCCGGTCCCGGGGAGCGTCTCCTGGTTCCATCCGTCGAGGGCCGGCACGGAGGTGATCATGAGGTCCTTGGGGACATCGACCGTGACGCGGACGGTGGTGGCTTCGGCCAGTTCGCTGGGCACGCGGAACTGGAGCGTGGCGGGCTTGCCCGGGATGACCTCACCGATGACCCGGACGTGGGCCGTGGCGGCAGTCGCCGAGAGCAGGACCGCGCCCGCCGCGCCGGCGACAGTGATCAGTGGGGTGATGTGCCGTCGGGTGCGGCGGGACATGGCAACGTCCTCTCAGTCCGGGGTCGGTGTCGGTGTCGGCGTCAGGGCCGGGGTCAGCAGCAGTCGCAGTACAGGAGGTCGGCGGTCTTCACGCCGTGGCTGTGACCGCTGGCCTGGGAGGCGAAGGCCGCCTTCTGGACGGGGGTCACCGCGCCCTTGACCTCGACGGCGATGCTCTCGCCGTTGAAGTCGCCGAAGGAGAGGGCCATGGGCGTCTTGCCCTCCTTGTCGGTGGGGAACGTCCGCAGGAGGGTCTTCTTGCCGTTCTCGGCCACGGAGTAGGCCTTGTAGACGGTGTCCGCCTTGAGCCCCCGCGCCTGGAGCTGGATCATGTCCAGTCCGCTCACCGGGCGGATGGTGGCCTCCAGGACCCGGCCCTTGACCGGGTCCAGGATGTCGCCGCGCTTGCCGTTCGGCAGCGTGGTCGGCACGTCGTGGGCCTGCTGGCCCAGTCCCTGGTGGCCGAGGTTGGGTGCGCTGCCGGGTCGGTTGGTGGCGCGGGGGGCGTAGACGATGGCCTGGGGTTCCTGGCCGGACGCGATGGTGTGAACCACCTTGTTGGTGACCGTGTCGATGACGTCGACCGCGTCGGACTTCTCCAGGCCGACGTAGAGGCGGGAGCCGTCGCCGCTTGCCCAGGCGCCGTGCGGGGCGTGTCCACCGTTCTTGATCTTGGTGATGAGCTTGGGGACGCCGTGGGTCCGCTTGTAGACCCAGGTCTCGTCGAGCCCGCCCATGGTCAGGTAGACGAACTTCCCCTTGCGGTTGTCGACGAACTGCGGGTGGTTGGTGTCGGGGCCGGTGTTGAGCACCGTGACGACCTCGTTGCGCTTCAGGTCGACGACGCTGATCTTGCCGTCCCGCTTGTGCGAGACCCAGATCCGCTTGCCGTCCGGGGAGATGGCCTGGTCGGAGGAGAAGGTGGCACCGAGCCCGGTGATGCGGTCCGTGATCCGGTGGGAGCGCACGTCGATGACGTCGACTTCGGCCTTGCTGGTGAAGTTGACGTACGCGTGCTTGCCGTCGGGGCTCATGAGCACCTTGGAGGGGCCGTCGCCGACGCGCACGGTGCCCGTGACGCCGCCGTGCCTGGTGTCGACGATGGAGATCGTGTCCCGGCCGCGGTTGGCGACCCAGAACTCCTTGCCGTCGGCGGTGAAGCTGCCCTCGTGGGCGGCGCGGCCCACATCGGTGGTGTTGAGGACCTTGTTGGTCCTGGTGTCGACCATGTGGACGGTGTTGCTCGTGACGCTCACCACCGCCAGCAGCCGGCGGTCCGGCGAGAAGGCCAGGCCGTGCACCCCGGAGTCACCGCTGTACTGGGGGCTGAAGGTGCTGCCCACCCGCTGGTCGCCCAGGGCGATGGTACCCAGGGTCTTGTTGGTCGAGGGGTCGATGACCGACACCGTGTTGGACGACTGGTCGGCCGTGTAGAGCCGGTCCCGGCCCGAGATCGGGATGGGACGGTGCTTGTCCGTGGCGCCGGCCTTGGACACCGCCGGTTCGGGACTGGCCTGCGCCATGGAAGCGGCCGCGACACCGCCGCCCCCGACTCCCAGCGTGGCGATCAGCATCCATGTTGCACGACGCGCAGTAGACATTTCTCGTCTCCATTGTCTGTTGACTGACTTGCTTTCGGGCAGAGCGGAGCGCCGGGGTGTGTTTCGGGTACGGCGGACCGCCCGAGCGCCCCGGTGAATCCGGCGTCAGTTGGTACGGACTCCGGCTGTCAGGCCGGCCGGGAAGCGGACGGGGAAGGCGGCGGCACGATGATGTGGGTCACCACGTTCCCCGACTCGTCCTCGACCAGCAGGGCGGTGATGGTGTCCCTGCGCATGGCCGTCATCATGCGGGTGGACACGTCCGCGTCGGAATCGGCCCGAACGCTGCCGCCCGGCATGCGCGTGCCCTCGGCGTTGACGGTCATCATCCGGTAGGTCTGGCCCTTCTTGAGCCCCGACAGCACGACCGGCACCTCGGTTCCCCCGGGGCGCTCGACCATCCTTCCGTCACGGGCCAGCACCACCGCCGCCGTCGTGGCGGGCGGCTGGTCCTGGTCCAGCGTGAGCGGGACGACCACCGCGGCCGCCGTGACGAAGGCGGCGGACACGCCCAGGGCGATACGGCGCCGGTACCGGGGGGGCCTGGCGGCGGGCTTCGGGTCGGCCACGATCCGGCGGATACGGTCCCCGAGGTCGCTGGAGGGCCGTGTGCGCGTAGCCGGAGTCCGCGCCCCCGTCCAGTCGGCGAACGGGTCGACCCGTCGCATCGTACGGACCACGTCCTCGGCCTCGGCGGCCTCGCGGGCGCAGTCGGGGCACTGGTCGACGTGCTGGGAAAGTTCCTCCGGCAGGGGTGTCCCGAGCAGCAGGTGTTCGGTCAGGAGCGGCCGGAAGGGGACGCATGCCTTGTTCATGGTGCCAGCCACCCGTTCTCCTCGAGGATGAGCCGCAGCGACCGCACGCCGTAGTACAGCCGGCTGCGCATGGTGGACGCCGGGACCCCCAGCTCCTCACCCAGTTCGGCGCAGGTACGGCCGCCGAAGTACACCTCCACCACCGCCTCCCTGTGCTGCGCGCTCAGCCGCTCCAGCGCCTCCCCCAGCTGGATCCGCTCGAGGAGCTGATCGACGGGGTCGAACGCCGAGGACGACTCGGACACGGCGTCCCACGACGAGAAGCCGGTCCCTTCACGGACCTTGCGCCGCCTGATGGCGTCCACCACCGCGTTCCGGGCGATGGCGAACAGCCAGGTACGCATGGATCCCTGACTCGGGTCGTAACCGCGGGGCGACTTCCAGGCACGGACGAAGGTCTCCTGGACGACGTCCTCGGCGAGCTGCCGGTCGTCCAGTGCCTTGAACGCGAACCCGAAGAGTTCACCGCCGTAGAGATCGTAGGCGGCCTGTACCTCGCGGTCGGTGCGCAGTGCGGTCGGCTCGGCGTCCTTCGACGCGAACCGTCCGCGCAGCCACTTCACGGGGCTACCGCTCACCGACACGGCCATCCGTATCCGATCCGAGCCAGAAGGCCATGGTGCCGTCCATTTCCGCCAGACGATGTGGTCATCAGGGGATACGCAGGTCCCGACATCGGTGTTGAAGGGGCCGAAATATTTGTTGGTACGGCCGAAAACACGCAGGTCACATCCTTGCATTCACTGATCGTCGGTGTACTGGAAACGTGAACGGCCCGAGCACCGCGGTAGCGGTGGCACGGGCCCGGTCACGGTCACAGGATGGGTGCGGCGGTGCCGACGCGGCTGGATCACAGGCATCGGCGGCGGGTCGTGGGCCGCGGTCAGGCCTCCACCCGCTCGCCGACGGGCCCGGCCGTCTTCGCCCGGTCGGCGAAACGGCCCTCCGACTTCGCGATCACGAGAGCGGCGAGCGAGTTGCCGGTGACGTTCAGACCGGTCCGTGCCATGTCGACCACGAAGTCGACGGCCAGCAGGATGGCGATCCCCTCCGCGGGCAGGCCGATCGTCGAACCCGCGGAGAAGAGCACGACGATCGAGGCCGAGGGGACGCCCGCGATGCCCTTGGTCAGCAGCATCAGCACCAGCAAAGTGGTGAGCAGGCGAGGAACCGTCAGCTCCACGCCGTAGGCGTGGGCGAGGAAGACGACCGCCAGCCCCTCGTACATCGTGGCGCCGTCGGCGTTGAAGGAGTAGCCCAGGGGCAGGGTGAACGAGGAGACCTTGCGGTCCACGCCGAACTTGTCGAGCCGCTCGATCAGGGGGGCCAGGACCACCTCGGAGCTGCGCGTCACGAACGACAGGAACAGCAGGTCCCCGACCGCGCGCAGCATCCGGACGTAGGGCACCCGGAACACCATCGCGATGATGGGGAACAGCACGAGGAGCACCACGAGGACGGCGGCGTAGAAGACGAGGACGAACACCGCCAGCTTCACCACCAGGTCCCAGCCGTAGTGGGCGGTGTTGTACGCGACGAACGCGACGACGGCCAGCGGGGTCAGCTTGATGATCCAGGTGATCATCTGGAACATAGCGTCGGCGACGGCGTCGAACACGGCGACCACGGGCCGGGCCTTGTCGCCGATCTTGGTCAGTGCCATCCCGAGGAAGACCGCGAAGAAGAGGATCGACAGCAGTTCCCCCTCGCCGGCCGAAGCGAAGACGTTCTCGGGAATGATGTGGAGGAACAGGTTCTTCAGATCGACGCTGTGGCCTATGCCTTCCGTGTCGGCGGGATCGACCGATCCCAGGTTCGTGCCCTTTCCAATACCCGACACGAAGGCGACGAACAGAGTGAATGCCAGAATCACCGTCGTGACGATCTCGAAGTAGAGCAGCGCCTTGGTCGCCATACGGCCCACCGTCTTCGCCGACTCCATCCGCGCCACGGACACGACGATGAGCGGGAAGATCAGCGGGACGATGGTCATCTTGATCAGTCGGATGAAGCCGTCGCCGACGATCTTCAGCTCGTCGGCGACGGCCGGCGCGACCACCCCGAGCAGGGCTCCGACCACGAGCGCGATCAGAACCTGCACGCCGAGTGGCGGCAGCTTGAGCTTTCGTCTGCGGCTCTCGGCGGGCGCGTCATTCTCCGCGACGACTGTTCCTGTATGCGACACGAGCAATACTTCCTTTCCCTTGCCGGTGAGGAGACATTTGGCGGGATCCCGCCCCCCAGGTCAAGGAGAAGGAACTCCTCATGCGTTCTGTGCATAGCCCTTGCTGAAACCGACATTGGACAGCGGATCACTCGGCGGCTTAACTGTTGACACATTCGCCCGAGGAAACCTGAAGAGGAGCATTCCATGGTCCAGACGGCACGTTTCGCGCGGTTTCCGCTGGGACATTTCCCGACCGCCCTCGAACCGATGGAGCGGCTGACCGACCACCTGCGGGAGAGCCACGCCTCGGTGCCCAACCTGTGGATCAAGCGTGACGACTGCACGGGTCTCGCGACCGGCGGCAACAAGACGCGGAAGCTGGAGTTCCTGGTCGGTGAGGCGATCCAGCAGGGCGCCGACGTCGTCATCACCCAGGGCGCGACGCAGTCCAACCACGCCCGGCAGACCGCCGCGGCGGCCGTCCGCGCCGGCATGAAGTGCAAGCTGTTCCTCGAGAAGCGCCAGACACGGGACGCGGAGTACGAACTCTCCGGCAACGTGCTCCTGGACGAACTGCTCGGAGCGGAGGTCGTCGAGCGCGTACCGGCCGGCACCGACATGCAGGAGGCCATGGAGATGCTGGCCGACGAGCTGCGCGCCAACGGCAGGCGCCCGTACGTGATTCCCGGCGGCGGTTCCAACCCGCTGGGGGCGGTGGGCTACGTCCAGTGCGCGCAGGAGCTGGAGGCGGCTCCCGTCGCCGTCGACTGGGTGGTGCACGGCACCGGGAGCACGGGGACCCAGGCCGGCCTCGTCGCCGGTCTGCGGGCGATGCACAGCCCGGCGAAAGTGCTCGGGATCAGTGTGCGGCAGCCGGAGGAGGCCCAGATCTCCGCCGTACTGGGCCTGGCGGAACGCACGGCGGCCCTCATCGGGGCCGAGGGCGCGGTCACGCGGGACGACATCCTGGTCGACGACCGCTGGGTCGGCGGCGGCTACGGCGTACCGACGGACACCATGATCGAGGCGGTCCGCCTCGTCGCCTCCACCGAAGGTGTCCTGCTCGATCCCGTCTACTCGGGCAAGGGCTTCGCCGGCCTGCTGGGCAACATAGCCGAAGGCCGCTTCGCCACCGACGACAACGTCGTCTTCCTGCACACCGGCGGGAGCGCGGCGCTGTTCGGCTACCGGTCCACGTTCCAGACGCCATGAGCGGGCACGACCACCTGGTGGGCATCCTCGGCGGCATGGGGCCGGCCGCCACCGCCGAGTTCTACACCAAACTCGTCCGCCGCACGCCGGTCACCCGCGACCAGGACCACCTCCGGGTCGCGATCTGGGCCGACCCGACCGTCCCCGACCGCGTCGGGGCCGTACTCGGCGGCACCACCGACCCCTACCCCGCGATGCTGGCCGGTGCTCGGCGGCTGCGCGACCTCGGCGCGACCGTCGCCGTGATGCCGTGCCACACCGCGCACGTCTTCCTGCCCGCCCTCGTCAGGGACTCGGGTCTGCGGTTCCTGGACATGGTCGCCGAGACGGTGGCCGAACTGGAGCGGCGGCCCGGTGCGTCCGGCGGCGTCGGCCTGCTCGGCACCCGCGCGACGCTGGCCTCGGGCCTCTACCAGCGGCGGCTGCGGGAAGAACGGTTCGACGTCGTACTGCCCGAGGAACCGGCCCAGTTGCAGGTCGACCTCGCGATCCGGAAGGTCAAGCAGGGCAACCCCGAGGCGGCCGGCCGGCACCTCGACAACGCGGTGCGCGCGATGGCCCGAACCGACGCCCGCACGATCGTCCTGGCCTGCACCGAACTCCCCCTGGCGGCACGGCACCTGACCTCGACGGGCGGCACGGACCTCCTCGATCCCACCGACCTGCTGGCCGACGCGGTGATCCGGGAGTGCAGTGCCCCGCCGCCCGCGGCGAAGCACCGGAAGGCCGGCTAGAACCGAAGGCGGGAACCGAAGACCAGAACCGGAGGCGGGCCGGGGCCCGTCCGGCGACCTGATCCGCCGGGCAGGCCCCGGTCAGGAGCCGGTCATCGCCAGTTCGGCGGCTCGGTGCCAGATGGCGGCCGCACGCGAGGGCACCTTGTCGCTCGGCACGCGGTAGAGCCGGATCTCGAGTCTGGCGGTCAGCGACGGGTCACCGACCTGCCGCAGGGACCCGGCGGCCAGTTCGGCGCTCACCAGCCGGCCGGGCAGCCAGCCGACTCCCAGACCCGCGCCGATGAGCGCCGCGAGTCCGGAGGTGAAGTCGCTCTGCGCAACGGGCGTGAGGTGCAGGTCCCGCTCCGCCAGGACGCGTTCGGTCACGCGGCCGAGGAAGGCACCCTGGCTGTGCGTGACCACGGGGACGGGACGGGCGGCGGTACCGGGCAGCGAGAAGTCGGGGTGCCCGCCGCTCACCGAGGTGTACGGGGCCAGCACGTCCTCCGCCAGCACCATCCACTCGACGTCGGCGACCGGGATGCTCAGCGGCAGGGACGGATCCGCGTAGGCGAGCAGCAGGTCGCAGCCGCCGTGGAACAGCGCGTCGTAGGCGTCGAGCGTGTTGGACGGCAGCAGTACGCACGGCACGGGCCCCTGCTCGCCGCAACGCGCCCACCACTGGGCGAAGAACGTCGTGGCCAGCGTGTGGGTGACCGCGACCCGCACGGCGCCTCGCGGTGCCCGTTGCCGACCGCGGATCTCGTCACGGACCGCGCCGATGGCCGCCACGGTCTCGATCGCACCGGCCCGGACCTTGGCACCCGCCGGCGTCAGGCTCACGGGATAGGTCGAGCGGTCCACCAGCGGCTCACCGAACCAGATCTCCAGCGCGCGGATCCGGCGGCTGAAGGCGGGCTGGCTCACGTGCTGCGCCTCCGCGGCGCGCGTGAAGCTGCCGTGCTCGACGAGTGCGAGGAAACTTTCCAGCCAGCCGATGTCCACGCGCGGAGTCTAGCGAGACCGCGCGCGGACGGCCGCAGGCAAGCGGACGACAACGTTTGGCCAATGGCTCTCGGAGACTACGGGTTCCATCGCCCCGGCCCGGGACGGAGCGACGCCACACCACCGGCGGCACACGATTGGGCCCACCCATGCACGGGATCACGGATGCGGTCGGCGTCCGCCCCGCCCGGATCCCGCGTCGCGCACCGGACACCGACCGCGACAGGTGGTTGTTCACCGTGGTCCGGAACCTGGTCACCGACCACCACCGGGCCGTGCAGCTCAGGTCCCTGAAACTGATGCCGGCGGAAGAACTCGACGCCGTCCTGGAGAGCCCGGACCACGACCTCACGCTCCACGTGGTGCGCAGCGCGCTGCTGGACCTCAACGAGCAGCGGACCGTGATCGGGATCGTGTACTGCCTGGAAGTACACCGTGACCCAGGCCGCGGAACACCTCGGCATCCCGCCCGGCACCGTCAAGAGCCGCGCCTTCTACGCCGTACGGGCCCTGCGCAAGGCCTTGGAGGACCGGGGCGTTCCGGTCGGCTCAGCCAACACACACTTTCCCGGGTGGGCCGAGGCTCCCCCGGCTCAGCGAACACAGCGTGACCGCGGCGGTGAGCAGGAGGAGAAGCCCTGCACCGGCAACGCCCCTGACGCCGTGGCGTAACGCGCCGACAGCAGGCCCGCGCCGCCCGGAAGTTCCAGAGCGCCCATCCCCCGGCACGCCCCCCGGGGGAAAGCCGCACGCGGCACAGCCGTCAGCGCGATATTCACCGGGGTGTCTCCCTCTCCTTGCCACATGGCTCGGCCGACCGTGGCCCAAGGCACGAGCACTCGGCCAAGAGGGACACGTTGGGGCTTGAGGAGACGCGGCCGTGCGCGTCACAGGGAGGACGTCAGGTACTGCAACAGGAGGCTGGTGGCCGAGACCACGATCCACAGACAGGCTCCCAGCAGAAGCGGCCGGGGGCCGGCACGGCGCAGCCCGCGCAGGTCGGTCGTCAGGCCGATCGCGGAGAGCGCCGCGGTGATCAGGAAGACGCACAGCGTGGTGAGGCCCGAGTGGGCCCGGGACGGGATGAGCCCGAGGGTGTTGACCAGAGCGGTCAGCAGGAATCCGACGAGGAACCAGGGCACCAGCTTCAGGACGTTCAGGCGCGGGGCGTGACCCGGGCCGTCGGTGCCCAGAGTGTCGGTGCCCAGGGCGAGGGCGCGGCGCTTGGTCAGCGCGGCCAGCCACAGACAGATCGGGATGATCAGGAGGGTCCGCGTGAGCTTGACGACGACCGCGTACTGCCCGGCCTCGTCTCCGTAGGTGGCGGCGGCGGCCACGACCGACGACGTGTCGTTGACCGCGGTACCGGCGAAGAGTCCGAAGGCCTGCTGGCTCATGTCCAGCAGGTGGCCCAGGAGCGGGAAGACGAGCACCGCGACGATGTTGAACAGGAAGATCGTCGACACCGCGTAGGCGACCTCCGCGCTCGCGGCTCCGATGACCGGAGTGACCGCCGCGATCGCGGAAGCGCCGCAGATGCTGGTGCCGACGCCGATCAGGGTGCGCAGGTCACGTGCGATGCCCAGCCGGCGTCCGACGAAGTATGCGGCGGCCAGACAGGCCACCAGCGACCCCAGCATGACCGGCAGCGAACTTCCCCCGACCCGCACGACCTGAGTGAGCGAGAGCTGGCATCCGAGCAGCACGACCGACAGTTGCAGTACGAACGTGCTCGCCGTGGTGAGTCCCGGCCGAAGCCGCTTTCCCGGTCGCCGCGCCGCCGACAGGGCGACACCGATGACGATGCCGGCGACCGGGCCTCCGACCAGGGGGAACCAGCCGCCCACCACGGTGGCCACCGCGGCGATGGCCACGGCGACTGCCAGCCCCGGCAGCCGCTCCACGAGCCGCCGCGACCACGGGCCGCCGGATGCGGCGGCCTCCGCTCCGGTGGTCCGCTCCGTGGTCGCCCCGGTCCGGTCGGGGGCCGTACTGCCGCTGTCGTCGCTCATGGCCTCACTGTGGGCAGCCCTCTGACCAGGCCGGTAGCCCCCTCATGGTGAGGAGGTCATAAACAAGGGGAATGACTCCACCGGCTGACTGACCGCACGGCCGTTCATACGCTTGTGCCATGAGTGGTCTGCCGGATGTCGAAGCGCTGCGGCTGCTGGTTCTCGTCGGAGAACTGGGCAGCCTGGGCAAGGCGGCCGCCGAGCTCGGTATCGCCCAGCCCTCGGCGAGCAAGCGGGTGGCGACCCTGGAGCGCAGGCTGGGCCTGGCGCTCATCGAACGCACCCGGCGCGGGTCGACTCTGACGACGGACGGTCAGGCGGTGGCCGGCCGGTCGCAGCGCGTCCTGGACGAACTCACGGCGCTCATGGCGGACGTGGAGGCCCAGCGCGGCAGGCTCAACGGCACCCTGCGGGTGGCGGCCAGCATGACGGTGGCGGAGTACCTGGCCCCGTCCTGGATCGGCGAACTATGCCGAACCCACCCGCACCTGCATGTCGGTCTGCAGGTCACCAACAGTGAGCATGTCCCGGAGCTGCTCCGCAGCGGTGCGGTGGAAATCGGGTTCGTCGAGTCCCCTCACGTCCCCCGCGGCCTGACCTGCACAACAGTGGCCACCGACAGCCTGATCGTCGTGGTGGCGCCCGCCCACCCCTGGGCGCGGCGCCGCAGCCCCCTGGTGGCCGCTGAACTCGCCGCCACCGCCCTGGTCGTCCGCGAACGCGGCTCGGGCACCCGGGACGCCCTGGAGCGGGCCCTGCGCCGGGCCGGGGCGGGGGAAACCCGTCCGCTGCTGGAACTGGGCTCGGCGGCCGCCGTACGTGGGGCCGTGATCGCGGGAACCGCGCCGGCGGTGATCAGTGAACTCGCCGTGGGAACGGACATAGCCGACGGCCGGCTCGTGCAAGTGAGCATTGAGGGCGTCGAACTGCGCCGCGTTCTGCGGGCGGTGTGGCCTTCGGGACGGTCCCTGATCGGCCCTGCCGCCGACCTGCTCACCGTCGCCGCACGGCGGCGGGAGTAACCGGGTGCGGCCCGTCCGATCGGGACGGACCGTACCCGGGCGGCACAGTCTCCTGGGGGAGTAGAGGCGTGCCGCTGCGGGCGAACACGACGCCCTCGCAAACGGATACGCACGCCTCACGCAACCTGTTGAAGGAGGTCGCCTCACAACGGCAGGGTTATGCCCGGTTCCCGCATGACGGTCGAAGGAGGCCCGCCCTCCGAGCGTTCGGTCTTGTAGCCCCTGATACGGGCCTCGATGGTGCGGGGGTCGACGGCTTCGGCCGGCGCGCCATGGCGTAGAGGCCCTCGGGCTCGGCGTCACGGTCGTGGGGCAGCAGCCAGAAGACCCGTCGGCGGAACGTGCCGGACGAACGGGGCGCATTCGCCCTGGGACTCAACCGGGCGTAACCGACCATGCGGCCGTCACGGTGATGCGCCGGTTTGCCACCACGAGTGGGCAGCCGGTCCAGGCTCTGGCGAACGTTGTCGAGCGGCCCGACGTCGGGCGGCGCATGGTGCCCTGGGAGATGCAGTGGGCTGCCAGGTTGTCGGCCAGGGTCTCTTCGACATCAGGGTGCCGGTAGTCGTTGAGCAGTGTGCTGGCGATGGTCGGCGCGTGTTTACGTGCGGCCGCGGGAGCCTCGGCGACTGTAAAGACGGCTGAGGCGCAGGCAAGTGCCTTGGCGTCCGTGTCCTTGGGGTGGTTCGGTGTGGGGCGGGAACGCGCCTTGGGAACGGCGTCATTGCGGTAGGCAAGGGCCAGACAGTCTGCTGCGCGGCGTGGTGGTCGCCTACCGGGTCATCGGGGATGCTGCAGCCGCCGCTGTCGTTCGTCGAGGTGTGGGCACAACACCTGAACCTTCGCAGCGAGTTGACCACGAACCTCGCTGAAGACGCTCACACCACAACAACGAGCCGCATCCCGGGAAGCAACACCTTGATTCTCTGCGAGCCCTGAGGGCGCAGTCCAGGGCGGCGCACAGGGCGGACACCGATGCCGTAGGCAGTTCGAGGCCGGCCCGCTCGACGAGCAGGCGGCGCAGTTCGGTGCCGGTCCGGATACCGCGCTGTGCCGCGGTCGTCCGAAGTCTCCACTGGGGAATTCCGTGAACGCTCACTCCACCTCGCCGGCCTGGGTTATACCTGTGCCGTGACTGTGCCGAGGGACGTAGACGAAGTACGCAACGAGTTGCGCGTTGTTCTCGATCGGTGCGAGGTGTGGCTTCGCGCCGCGTCGGCCGCTCCTGAGACTCCGGCGGAATGGCCACAGGAGGTCCTCACCGACGCGGGCACCATGACACGGTTGAGGACACGTGCGGCCTCAACCCTTATCAACGTGGCGCTGCTGGGTGCTTTCTCGTCCGGCAAGAGCTTCCTTCTCAGTGGCCTGCAAGGCGGGCTTGAGCTGGTCGAGGTACCGACCGCCGACGGTCACACGGCGGACAAGTTCGTGGGCCTCCTGCCCTCATCCCCCGTCCCCACCACTGCGTGTCCCGCCAGTGTGGTTCCGGTGGACGACCAGTCCAGCATCGACGCTGGGGGCACCGGCTATCTGCGGGTGCGTTTCACGGATTCCGGCGAGGACGGGTGGGAGGAGGTGGGAAACTCCCCGGCCCCCTCTGTCGTCGCGGCGTATGCGATGCAGGAAGCGGACGTGACCGACCGGCTCAGGCCTCACCGCGGACGTGAGGTGGCCGAACTCGAGATCATGCTCGCCAGCGCCAAGCTTCCGGCGAAGCTCTACGACCTGCCCGGCTATGGTTCCCCGAATCCGGTCCACGACATGATCGTCCGGACCGCGATGGCCGACGCGGACTGCTTCATGTACGTGTCGCATGCCAGCCGCACCCTTTCGGAACGTGACCTTGATCTGATCCGATTCCTGTACGACCACTACTTGTTGTCGGGGAAGCGTGTGGTGTGGGTGGTCACCGCCATCGACGCCGCAGCCAATCTCGATCTCCGGAACATCCCGGAGTGGAAGGCGACGATCGCCCGCAACAACACATACCTGCGAGACAATTTCACGCTGCCGAACGGCCGGCCGGATCTCGGCTTCATCGGTGAAGGCTTTCTGCCTGTCTCCCCCGCTTTGGAAGCACGTGCGGACAAACTCAGCGCAGAGGGAGCCCAGGCCGCGGCACAGCGGCAGCGTGCCGAAAGCCGCATGGAGACACTGCGCCAGGCGATCGAGGACCTGATCAGTACCGGGACCGGCGCCCGGCACGTCGCAGCGGTGGCGGCGGAGGCCCGGATCCTCATGACCCCGCGGCGCCAGGCGCTTGCCGTGCGGCTGCGCGACGAACGCCTTGAGATCGACGAGCTCAAGGAGTTGCTGAAGAGCGAGCGACAACGACTGGAGCTCCTCGACACTGCATTGCCGCGCATGCGCGAGGACCTTGAGCGCAAGCTCCACAACCGCATCGCGCGGACCGTTCGTCCCTTCACCCGGCTGTCCGCCCATCTCCACGCCGAGCTGGACGATGTCATCAGGGCCACGGACCTCAACAGGCCCACCAAGGCGAACCAGATTCAGGTGTCGAAGGCCCAGACGCTCCGTACATGGATCGAAGGGCCCGCCGGTCCGGCGACGCTGTGGACCGAGGAGTTCGAGAACTTCAAGAAGGACCTGGTCCAAGCGGTGGACCAGGTCTTCGGCGACAAGGATCTCGCGGGACGGCTTCCGGACTTCACTCTTGACGTGAACAGCCTCTCGCTCCCCCAGCAAAGCCCGCGTTCGACCACCCGCCACGACGTGGTGCAGCGGGCAGCGGCGCTGGTCGGCATCGTCACACCCGTCGCAGCCAGCGGGGGCTGGCTGTACGGTCTGGCCGCGGCCGGCACGCTCTTCCCGCCGGCCGGCCTTGTCGCCGGGGTCGCCGCTCTTGTCTTCATCGGTGTTCAGCGCCGGAAAGGCCGGATCAGTTCCCTGCAAGTTCTCCAGGACGAGTGGATCGGCGCGATGGACACCGAAGTCGCCGCGATCAAGGAGCAGTTCACGCTGGCAACGGGTATTCAGGGGACCGATCTCGTCGATCATCTGATGGACAATCTGGCGCAGTACCGGGAGCAGCTCGAACAGTCCCGCGAGCGCATCAGCGAGCGCATCACAAACCCTGAAAACCAGGTCCGGCAGGGACTCATCGACCAGCTCGAACCCCTTTGCGCCGAAGCCCACATTCTCCTCGAGTCCCTGCGGGCTTCGGAGTCGCTCTGACGGGACTGCGCCATGCACGTCGCGACGACCCCGGCCCAGGCCGAATCCCGGGCAGGGCGTCGCGAGCGCGCCCCGGACTCCGCCCGTGATCCGTCATCTGTGGCATGGCCGGGCCATAAGAACAAAAACCGACGCGTACGAGCGCATTGCCCCGGGGGATCCCCGGGCGAAGAACGGCGCATCCCTGGGTTCGAGCTCCTGGAGCGGTTCGGGCCAAATCCGATGGTCTCCCTCAATCGCGCGGTCGCCGTCGCAATGGTCCACGGCCCGGCCGCCGGACTCGACCTGATCGCAACGCTGGAGACCGACGAGCGCATGGCCCGCCACCACCGCCCGCACGCCACCCGAGCCCACATGCTCGAACTCCTCGGCGAACACGAGGCCGCAGTAGCTCCCTCCCCCGAAGCCGCCCGCCGCACCACCAGCACCCCGAGTGTCGCCACCTCAGTGCCCGCGCCCACCGCCTGAAGGCGCGCACGTGACACACCGTTGCGGAGAAGGGCGAGGCGCGGGCGCTGTCCCTTCCCTAGACGACGTGGACCGGACCGGACCTGAGCGCCTTGCGGCGGACGAAGCACCATCGGCTCGGGTTCGCGCTCCAGATGTGCATGGCGGGGTACGCCTGGCTGTTCCTGGAGGACCCGCTCGCGGTGCCGGTGTTCGTATGCAACTGTCAGGCGGGCTGCGCGGCGGGCGCCGGCGCGGGGGCCTTGCGGGCTCTATGGCCCTTGTGGCCCTTGTGGGCCTTGCTGGCCTCGCGGAGGAACAGCAGGCCGGTGATCGCGATCAGCGCCGAGGTCAGGCCGTGGATACCGAACGCGGCGGCGACGGAACCGTGGTGGGCCAGGACGTTGATCATGTCGCCGAACGGGGCGACGGCCTCCGTCAACAGGACCAGGCCCAGGGCGCGGCGATGGCCCGTCACCAGCAGGATGACGATGACCAGACCCATCGCGAATTCGCGGATGCCCTTCATGATGAGGAAGCCGCCGCCGTCGCCCTCGGGCCAGTTCGGCAGGCCAACGCCTGGAGTGGACGTCTCGGGGGTCAGGATGAAGGACAGCCCGAGGTAGAGGACGAACAGGGCGACGGCGGTGGCCAGGACGGTGTTGACGTTCTTCAGCGACATGGTGCCTCTCCTTTGACGTTCGGCCCGGGGTGGGGCAGGGTGCGGCGGCGTATGCCGCTGGGGCGGCCGCCGTCGGTCTCACGAGTCGGCGCCGCCCGGGGTGGGGCATGCGGGATCGCCGTAGTGGGTGATTCCACCGTGCTGGATACGGGCGAGGGCGGCGTCGAACTCCTGTTCGCCGACCAGGAACGCGTAGTGGTGTGGCTCGAAGTCGTCCAGCCGGTCGTAGTCCAAGCTGACGTGGTTGGCGAGCGTGACCGGCGTGAAGTGCGCCAGCGGCGGACCGACACTCAGGCCGAGGATCCCGGCCAGGAACCGCGCCGAGGCCTGCGGGTCACGGGCGGGGACGATGGTGTGATTCAGTTCCACGGCCACAGGGACTCCTTGTCGGGGACGGGGCTACGCGTGGTGGGCCGGCCGCGGCGGTCCTGGCGGCCCGGCATGGTGCGGATGCGTGACGGCCCGGGAGGACGAGGCTTCTCCGGCTGCTCGCCCCCGGGCCGCGGCCGCCGTGTCATGCGTCGATCTGCTCGAAGATGTGCGGGTACGACACGATGTCGTCGGGGAACTCGGCGGCCATGCGCTGGAATTCCGGGCTGCCGAACGCCGCGGCGAGGGCCTCGGTCGACTCCCAGACCGCGACGTTCATCAGGAGCCGACTGTCCGCCGTTCCCCTGTGCATCTGCAGGGAGACGAATCCCGGCCGGGACTTCATGAACTCCGCCTGCCTGCCGAAGAGGGCCAGGAACGCTTCAGTCCTCTCCTTCGGGACGACGAAGGTGTTGGCCAGGACGATGGGGCCGGTCTTCTCCTTGAACTGCGCGAACATCGGCGTCTGCGGGTCGAGACTCTGCAGCTTGGCCATTTTCGGTATTTCCTCTCGCTGTCGGTCGGTGTGTGCCGCCGAGGCACGCGGGCTCAGGCGAGGGCGGCGACCAGCAGGGTGAAGGCGGCGATGATGACGGCGACGCGGACGCAGTGGTAGCGGTCCCAGCGGTTCATCTGCTCCTTCCAGTCCTCGGGCCGGTTCTCGGGGGTCCACGTCTTGCCCCGGTTGTTGATCGGGACGAGCAGCAGGACCGACATGATCACGCTGACGAGCAGCAGCGCTCCGGCGGTGACGACGAGGCCGGTGCCGGGGTCGTGCCATCCGGCGGCGGCCCATCCCGCGACGAGAACGAGCGAGCCGATGTACCAGACCGGCATCACGGCACCGAGCATCCGGCCCCCGTGGGCGTGGCCGAGTTGGCCGCTGTCCTCGGGCAGCGCGTTGAGGATCGGGTTCATGACGAAGGCCACGGAGAACTCCACCCCCACCATCAGGCCGACGGCCACGGTGGTGACTACCTGAAGTGCGTTGAGCATGACGGCCCTCCTTCAAATCTAGTGCTGCTAGCTGACGAGGCAACGCTAGACCTACTGCCGCTTGGTTGTCTAGCGATGCTAGGATCGAATCATGTCGGTACAGGAACGCAAGGAGCGCGAACGGGCGGGCCGCGAGCGCCTCATCGTGGCCACGGCCCGGGAACTCGCCGAGCAGCAGGGCTGGGGCGCGGTCACCACCCGCCGGCTCGCCGAGCGCATCGAATACAGCCAGCCCGTCCTCTACAGCCACTTCCGGGGCAAGCGCGAGATCATCGGCGCCGTCGCCCTGGAGGGCGCCGCCGAGATGGCCGCGGCGGTGCGGGCCGCGGCCGCCGCCGCGGACGGCCCCCGCGAGCGGGTCACCGCCCTCGCCCGCACCTACCTGGACTTCGCCGAGCGCAACCCGGCGGTCTACGACGCCCTGTTCCAGCTCGACGGCGGCCTGGCGTACGCGCAGGAGGACACCCCCGAACCGCTGAAGGACGCCTTCGCCGCGCTGCTGGAGACCCTCGGTGAAGTCGCCGGGGACGGCGTCGACCCGGGACTGTTCACCGAGACGTTCTGGGCGGCCCTGCACGGACTGGCCACCCTGACCCGGGCGCGACGGCTGCCGCCGGAGGAAACCGAGCAGAGGCTGGAACTGCTGGCGGACCGCCTCGCCGTGCTCTGACACACCATCCCGGCGGGCACGCAACCGGGCCCTCGGGCCCGCCGCTGCCTGCCCCGGTGCGCGTCCTGACGCCGCGTCGCGGGCCGGCGGACGGCAGACGGCGGGCGGGCTCCGATGGACGGCACGGACCGGTCCACGGCACGGCCTCACAGCGCTCCGTCAGGTTCTTACGCTGCTCCTGGCGAGTGGACGGCCGCAGGCGGTGCGGGTGCGCAAGGCTTGCCCGAACCACGTGAACACCGGTGCCGGGCCGGACGGGCCATCCATCGCGGGGGCGCCGGCGGCCTCCAGGCGTATCAGCAGCCAGTGCCGCAAGTCGGCGTCGTCGGCGCGGCCGGCGGTCTGCGCGTAACGGGCAGTGGGAGCGTCGATGCCGGCATCGAGCGCCCCGACGACGCTGTCCCGAAGGGCCTCGGTGAGTTCCACCCAGGCATCGGCCTGCCCGGGGTCGGGGTCGTCCGGCAGTTCGGGCACGGCCGAGCGCCTCGTGTCGACGAAGCCGGCGTTGGCGCCGAGCCCACCGGACGTGTCGTCGACGAAACCGGGAATCAGGCGTCGGCGTTCATCGCCGGAAAGCCTGGCGAGCTTGCGCATGAGGTCCATCTCCTCGGGGCCGGAGCCACGTTCGGCCACCGCTCGCAGCACAGCAGACCGCAGTCGCAGCGTGCGGATCTGCACCTCCAGGGCATCGGCATGTGCGGCGGCGGCCTCGAAAACCGAGACCTCCCGGTCCAGCACCTGCCCGATGACGGCAAGGTCGAGACGCGTTCCACGGGCCTCCACGACGAGGCGAGCATCGACACTGCGATGAAGGCGCCAGCCCCGGCTGCGCAGCCCTCGGCTCCTGCCCCGGTGACGGCGGTCGGTGGCGTGTGCTTCGTACCGCCGGCTGAACCCCCGCCCCCGCCTCCGTCCTCCCGGACGACGGACACGGCCAGGGCCACCGGACACGGAGCGACCCCGGGCAGCCAGGCCACCCGAAACCGTTCGGGATGTCCGCAGCGAACAGGAACGGGTCCAAGACCCACTCCTGCTCACTGAATCCTGAATCCTGAATAGGAACGGTGCCCCTCACCCGGGCTCCGGTGCGTCGTAGGAGAACTTGTGCCCGGCGAAGTCGGCGACATGGACGTACCCGATGCGCCGGTAGAGGGCATTGCTGGTGGGGTTGTCCGGGTCTGTGTACAGGACGACGTCCGTCGCTCCTGCGTCCAGCGCGGCCCTGCTCGCCTCAACCGTCACAGCTCCCGCGTAGCCGCGGCCGCGGAGGCGGGCCGGGGTGTAGACGGGGTCCACCCGGACCATGCCGCCGACGACCGAGGTCGAGGCCGCCATCGAGACGGGAGTGCCCTGCGGGGTCTCCCAGAACGTGAAGTGCCTGTCGCCGAAGCGCGAGTCCTCCCAGCCGCCGGCGTCGATCATGTCGATGGAGTGCTGCTCTCCGACCTCGACACAGAACTCACGGCACCAGCGCACGACTTGCCCGCGGTCCTTACCGTCCGTGACGCGCCCCTGGCCTTCCGGACTCGGCTGCGGTGGGGTGAGCGTACCGAGACGGTAGAGATGCGTCCGCCAGAAAGGTAGTGACGCCGCACCCGTGTGCTGCCGCCAGGACTCGGCGAAAGCACCAGCGGTGGCCCGGTCCGCGATGACGCCGGTCGGCGGATGGCCGAGGCCGGCCAGGTGTGCGGCGAGGCTGTCGGTCTGCCCGGCAGAGAGCGGTGTGAGGCCCAGGCGTCCGCGGGCAGTGAGACAGAAGATCGCACGGACCTCGCCCGCTGACTCCAGCCGGCCGAAAACGGCGGCGTCGTCGGCAGTGTCGGCTGCCCCGCGTACCCGCAGCTTCGCGATGTCCGTCAGCAGCGTGTTGTGCAGGGCGGCGCGCGAGCACAGGAAGTCCCCGGCCCGGGCGAGGAAATCGTCGACGTTCTGGGTGAGGTGCCAGCCATCCGAGAGCATGCTTCATGATCCCGCACGATCCCGGCTCCGGGACCGCTTTCCGGGACTCCTGCCAGAAGTGGCTGGCTCGCCCTGGTCAGAGGTCGGTGCCATGCACGAGGCCGTCGAGTGGAGGGACGCGGTCGACCGCGCAGTCACACGCGACAAACCTGGCGACCACGGCGACCACCTCGGGGATACTGGTCGCTCATGGATGAGGTCGAAGTCGTCGTCGCCCATTCGGAGCGCGCGACTCTGCGCGTCGGTGGCGTGTTCTTGAAGGTGGACGCCGATCAGGCGCGCATCGACGCCGAAGTCGAGGCGATGTCCCTCGCACCGGTCCCGACCCCCGAAGTCCTGTGGCGCAAGCCGCCCGTGCTCGCCATCGCCGCACTTGCGGGGACAACACTCGGGTGCCTCGGCGGTCCGTCGACCGGATCGCCGACGGCGTGGGCCGCAGCGGGCGCCGCCATCCGCAAACTGCACGATGCGCCGCTGCCGCCCCGACCCGGCCGGGCCGGGCGGAGCATCGTCGCGCTGGCGGCGGAACTCGACGACGAGTGCGAGCTGCTCGTGACGAACGGCGTCCTGCCCGCCGACCTGGTCACCCGCAACCGCCAGGTCGCCGAGGCCGCGCTCCGGCCGTGGACTGCGGCATTCACACACGGCGACCTGCAGATCGCGCACCTCTTCGCCGACGGCGACGAGGTCACCGGCATCATCGACTGGTCCGAGGCGGGCCAGGGCGATGCCCTGTACGACCTTGCCACCTTCACACTCGGACACGAGGAACACCTCGACGACGTCATCGCCGGCTACGACGCCGACATCGACATCGACGTGATCCACGCATGGTGGTCGCTGCGAAGCCTGCTGGCAGTCCGCTGGCTGATCGAGCACGGCTTCGACCCCTTCGCACCGGGCTGTGAGGTCGACGTGCTGAGATCACGGATGTGAGGCCCGATCGCCCGCCCCGACTCCCCACAAGCGCGGTAAGCAGCCGTCGCCGGCGGACGACGGCGCAGCCAAGGCGTGACGAATCGGTGGGATCGACCGAGCGGTAGCGGCCCATGCTCCAGGAGATCAGAACGGCTCCAAGGGGGCCATGCCATAGAGCACGGGGAAGTCCTTGCCGAACCTGGTGATGAGGAAGGCCAGCCCCGCAAGCGCGAGGATCAGGAGCGGGCGCCTGATGACGTGGCTGCACACGATCGCCAGTCGGCGCCGCATTCCGCGCGCCCTGGCGAGCCTCATCCAGCCCGGGGGTGACATGACGTCAGCGTAGACCGTGCTGCAGTTGGCAAGGGGACGTGTGAGGCCATCGACGGCCGCCGCAACACCGACGCCCAGCCGGCCGCCGACGGCCGAGAAGTACACCGCGCAGCAGGGTGCGGTCCCGCCGCCAACACATGTGTGCTGAAGGCCGTCTACCGGCTGAGGTCCAGGACCGGGACGCCGAGGCCTCGTAGAGGGCCGGGGCGACCGTGGCGACGAGGGCGCCGTCGGGGCGGTCCAGGGTGGGGCGGGTGGCGTGGACGGCCGCGCCCACGCCGAAGGGGAGCTTGCGGCGGTACAGGCCGGTGGCCGTACGCGCTGTCGCGCAGTCGGCGTCCGGGGTGTGCAGGACGTCGAGGATGCCGAGGCAGCCGACAATGCCGGACCGTTGGCGTTCGGCCTCCAGCACGCACACGACGGGGACCCACACCCGCACCGTCGGGTCCCCCGCGGCGATGTGGAGGAGACCCGCGATCTGCTTGCTGCCGTCCAGGGCGAGGAGGGTGGGGCTGTCCAGGACGTAGTGCTCGACGATCACAACGCCGTGCACGCGTCCGTGCGCCCGGTCCGCACGCAACCGCGCGGGAGTGAGCGCCGTCGCGGCGAACTCCTCGGTCAGCGCCCGCATGGACATGTTCCGCGCCTCGGTCAGGGCCGCCAGCCGGTCGCGGGTCTCCGCACCAATCTTGACCGTCGTATCCACACGGGAAGTACACCGCCACGAACACCTGGACGGGCGTGGGGCGGGACGGGACGGGGCGACCGGTCCGCTCAGAGGGCCCTCACGACGGCCACCGAGTTGAAGCCACCCCGGCCGCGGCCACGACCAGCGCGTGACGGACGCCGACCTCCCGGGCGCTGGTGACGAGGTCGACAGGACAGTCGGGGGCGGGCTCGGTGGTGCCGGCGGTCGGCGGGATCACCTGGTCGCGCAGAGACAGCAGGGCGGCCGCCACGTCGAGACCGGCGCCGCCGGCCAGCAGCCGTCCGGTCATCGGCTTCGGCGCGGCGACGGGCACACTCCCGCGGACCGAACAGAACGGCCAGCGCCTCCGCTTCGGCACGGTCCGCGGCGCGGGCACCGGCCCCGTCGGCCAACACCACGTCGACCTCGTCGGGACGCACCCCCGCATCCGCCAGGGCCAGCCGCGCCGCGTCGCCCAGACGCGAGGTGCCGGGGCCGTCGAAGGTGGCCGCGCACCCGGTGAACGCGCCGCCCTCACCGACCACATGACCGCCGGCCTGCGCGTCGAAGGGCAGGTAGGCGCGGGCGGGATCGGCGACACGGCTCAGTTCGCCGGAGGCGAGATGAGCGGCCCAGCCCCACGGACACAGCGCCGAGTCGACGCCACCGGTCACCATCAGCCGGGCACCCTTGCGGATCTGACGCCGAGCGTGGGCGATCGCGTCGAGGCCGCCCGTCTGCTCGGCGACGACGACACCGCTGGAGCCGCGCGGCCCGTGCCGGATAGAGATCTGACCGGTGTTCACGGCACGGCCGACCCCTCGTCCAGGACGAAGCCGTTACGAGGGCGGTCGAAGGGGCGCGAGGCAGTCTCCGCCTCGTCGTTGCGTGGGCTCGTCGCCTTGATCGCGTCGAAACACGCCACAGTGATCGGCGAGATCGGCGCCTCGGTCGCGCCGGTCACCATCACGTCGGCACTGCCCTCGCGGATCAGGTCGACAGCGTGACATACAGAATCGATGCCGGACGTGCAGCCGGTAGAGGCCAGCGAGACCGGGCCCCGAGCATCATCAAGTCCAGTAGTGCAGCCGACGGCACTACCGAGGGTGGAGCACGCCGCTTCAGGTGCCCCGCCGGGCGGACACGGCACGAGTCTCAGGCGTCGGTGACCGTCGTGGTCACCGGAGTGCCGATCTCGACGGTCCTGCTCACGGTGCAGAGACGGTCGTGGGAAGCCTTGACCGCGCGGGGCAGGATCGCACGTGCGCGCTCCGCTTCCTCGCCGTCCTGGAAAGCCACGGTGAACGCGACCTCGATGTTCGTCATACGGTTGCCCAGGTCGTCGCTCACCTTGTCTCCCCTGACTGTCACGGAGAACCGGGCGGGCTCTGCGTGACGGCCGGTGGCGACGTCGACGTCCACAGCCGTGCAGCCGCCGATCGCGGCCAGCAACAACTCGACCGGGGTGAATCCGGTGTCCTGGCCGTTGTCCGAGGACGTACCGAAACTGACTGATCCGCCGCGGGCGTTGGTCGCCACGAAATGCCCGCTGCTGGTGCGTTCGACGACGACGGAACGCTCCGAGTGTTCGCTCATACCCTTCACATTAGTCACATCGACGCTCGGGCCCACGACGCCGACCCGGCACCGTCGGATGAAGCGAATTTCTGAGGCCGGCCCCGGTCCGAGTCCGACACTCATTCCCTGGCGCGCAGATGTTCCTCAGCCCGTTGAATCGGGCGCCTGCAATAGGGCCAGACGGGCCTCGGCCTCGGGGCGTCGCGATGTACGAGAAACGGCGTTGCAGAGCGCTTGAAGGGCAACACGAGGGCAGGCGCACACAGATCGCGGAAGTCCCTCTCGTTCACATACTTCTTCGCACAGCAGAAGGCGGCGATGTCCAGAGCTGCCAGGGGTCGGTTCGCGAGTTCGTACTGCTCTGACGTCAGGCTGGCGACGTCCTGCATTTCGTGGAGCCTCTTCCTTCCGGACTGTGACCGACCGGTAGAGCGAGCACAGGCTGATCAGCAGGGCGACGCAAGAAGGCCGCGCCTGCGTGTGGCACACGACGGACCGTTGCGGCCACCGATCGCGATCGGGCTGCGCCTGCGCACACCTGGGGGCGTGCCGGACCAGGCCGGGGCCGACACCCGCACCGAGGAAGCGAGTCCGTCAGCCGCCCCCGCCCCCGCCGCGCTACAGGCGACCTGGACTCCGGAGAGCCGCCGGCGGTCTCGAACTCCTCGCACACCGGGCAGCGCGGATCCTCGTACAGCCGCACCCTCGTACTCGCCTCCGGATCACCCACCACAATGGTGACACCGTCCTTGCCGAGCTTCTCCGGCAGCTCCTGCACCCCCGCGAAGTCCGGCGCCGCCTCCACCGCCCGCTCCCCCCTGCCGCGCAACGAACAACGCCAGGACCCCACCGCTCGGACACTGCCGAACCCATCGACACCGACCACCACCGGGCCGGACGCCCGCGACACACCGCAACGCGAAGCCGACAAGCCGCTCCGCCACCGACGGCACACGGACCCACACACCCCCTCGCAGCCCCTGTCAGTGACCGTCGCACGGGTCGTCGTCCGCAGGCACCGGCCTGGTGTCGGCCGCCAGGCACGACGAGTACACCCGGGACGGCGCAGGCCGCGGCTCCGGTTCAGCCGTAGCCGCCGCCGCAATGATCGCCACCGCGCCGACAACGGTAAGCCCCGCCAACGCGGCCAGCCAGGCACCGCGGTTCATCGAGCGCCCCCGAAGTGGTTGCGGAGTTCCTCGCCACAATCGTTCTCGGTGCCGGCCCGGACCCGGGAGAAGGCAAGCACTTCGCCGCCCCGGCCTTCCTGCCCGGCCTCGGCCAGCCGCACTTCAACGTCTGCGATGTACTCGGCGCACTCGGTGCCCACCGGCTTCTCGAGCTGCTGGTCCGGAACCGAAGAAGCGTTCAGTGCGGCAGTGGCGGCGAGGCCGGCCGCGCACAGCACCGCCCACGCCGCAGCCCACATGCGGCGGCTCATCCTTATCGGCTTCGGCATCCAGGCATCCTACGAGCGCTTCGGCGGGCCGACGCCGGATCACGTCTTCTCCATCGACGAGCCCTCTTTGCCCGTCCGCCTGTCGGGTGAACGGGCAAAGAAGGAGAACGGGAGCGCACCCTCAGCGCACCAGGAGACCGACGGCGGCCTCCAGCCGTTCGAGGTAGACCTCCCGGGATACCGTCTGATACTTCAGGCCGATGGATGCGCTGATCACCGTCTGCGCCACCGGGCGGGCAGACTCTCGCCCCTTCTCTACGGCGATCGCATCGGTGACCAGTTCCTCGAAGCGTCGCGGCGCGGACTCGACGATCTCTCCCAGAAGTTCGGGACAGGCCTCGACAACCGCCGCGACATCGCAGGCCGGCGGGCCGATGTAGCGCCCAGCCCACTGGTCGAACGCTTCGACGAGGCGTTGCGGAAGGGGCCGGCGGCTGTCGGCCAGGACGCGTTCGACCGCGGCGATGTCGCGATCCAGGGTCTGGGTGACCGCGGCACGGAACAGAGTCTCCTTGGAGGAGAACAGGAAGTAGAGGCCGGGCCGGGAGATGCGGGCGGCTCGTGCCACCTCCTCCATCGAGGTCTTCCTGTAGCCGAAGCGCGCGAACGTGGCCATGGCCGAGTCCAGCACCGTGGTTCGACGGTTGGTGTCGGCGACTGCCGACGGCGGACGGCCGGCATCGGGGCTGCTCATGAAACGAGCATACGAGCCAGAACCGAGCTATACAATTATCGTCCAGTACGTATAGTCGCAGCATGAACACTCACGAACGCATCTCCACGCCCTTCACCGCGTCCAGCACCGCGGACGACGTGGTGCGCGGCCTCGACCTCGCCGGCGTCCGGGCGATCGTGACAGGAGCCTCCTCGGGGCTCGGGACCGAGACGGCTCGTGTGCTGACCGCTGCCGGGGCGGAAGTGACGCTCGCGGTCCGCAACACAGCCGCCGGTGCCGCCACCGCCGAGACGATCGCGAAGTCGACCGGACGGACCCGCCCCCGGGTCGTCCGGCTCGACCTCGCCGACCTGAGTTCCGTCGCCCGGTTCGTCGACGCGTGGACCGAGCCGCTGCACCTTCTGGTCAACAACGCGGGAGTGGTCACAGGCGGCCTCGAACGGACGCGTGAGGGCTGGGAACTTCAATTCGCGACGAACCATCTCGGTCACTTCGCCTTGGCCACCGGCCTTCACGACGCTCTGGCCCGGGGAGCCTGCGATCGCCACGGAGCACGGATCGTCCCGGTCAGTTCGACGGCGCACATGCGTTCCGGCATCGACTTCGACGACCTCCACTTCGAGCGTCGCGGCTACGACCCCCAGATCGCCTACGCCCAGTCGAAGACGGCGAACTCCCTCTTCGCCGTCGAGGCGACCCGCCGCTGGGCCCACGACAGCATCGTCGCCAATGCGGTGAACCCCGGGGGTGTCGCGACGGGACTGCAGCGGAACTTCACCGCACAGCAGAAGGCGTCGCTCCACGCGGCCGAGGCCGCAGGAGTCTTCACGTACAAGACTGTGGGACAGGGGGCCGCCACCATCCTCGTCGCGGCCGTAGCCCCACAGTTCGCCCGCCATGGAGGCCGCTACCTCGACGACTCACAAGAGGCCTACACCGTGCCGAACGACACCGACCTCGCGAGTCACCCTCACGGTGTCAAGGAATGGGCGCTCGACCCCGGCACCGCCGAGCGCCTGTGGACGGTGTCGACCGACCTGCTGCGCAACTGACCTCCGCGGCGGATCAGCGGATCACGGGTGCCGTCGCCGGTGATCGTCATGGCACCGGGAGACTCACTCCCTCCTCACCAGGCTGCGCTGCGATCGTGCGCCGGGCGGCGCCTGAGGGCGGCGTCGAGCAGTGCCTGCGACTGGTGTCCGACGTCCATCACACCGATGTCGGCGCCCGGGGGCACGATCTCGTCGATGCGGTCGAGGACATCGTCGCCGAGGTGCGTGTCAGCGCCGTCCAGCAGGTCGTCCAACTGCTCCACTGTTCTCGGGCCGATGATCGCGGACGTCACCCGGGGGTGCGCGACGGCGAAGGCCATCGCCATGTGCGTCATCGACAGACCCGCCGACTGAGCCAACGGCACCAGTTCCTCGATCACGTCGAACTTGCGCGGATCGGTCATGTGGCGCGGGCCCCACGCCAGGCGTCCGGGGGTCACGTCATGATGTTGGTCCCTGCGGTACCGCCCCGTGAGAAGACCCCAGGACAGCGGGCTCCAGGTCAGCACTCCCATGCCGTACTCGCCACACACCGGCAGCACCTCCCTCTCCACGCCGCGCGCCAGGATCGAGTACGTCGGCTGCTCGCTGCGCAGCCGTGCGAGGCCTCGGCGCTGCGAGACCCACTGTGCTTCGACGATCGAGGACGGCGGGAAGTTCGACGACCCGATGGCCCGGACCTTGCCGCTGCCGACCAGGTCGGTGAGCGCCGACAGCGTCTCGTCGAGATCCGTCTCGGGGTCGAAGTGATGGATCTGGTAGAGGTCGATGTGCTCTACACCCAACCGGCGCAGCGAATCCTCGACAGCGGTCATGATCCACCGGCGGGAGGCGCCGCGGCGATTCGGGTCCTGCCCCATCGGACCGGTGAACTTCGTGGCGAGCACGACGTCGTCCCGGCGCCCCCTCACGGCGTGACCTACGATCGTCTCCGTCTCCGTCTCACCACCTCCGTAGACGTCCGCGGTGTCGATGAAGTTGATGCCGCCGTCCAGAGCACGGTGCACGATCCGCCGGCAGTCGTCGACGTCCGAGTTGCCCGCGGGACCGAACATCATCGTGCCGAGACAGTAAGGGCTGACATGCATGCCGGTCCGGCCGAGGGTGCGCATCTTCATGATAGATCTCCTGGCATCGACGTGGTATGGGGTTCTCGTCCTGCTGCGGTGCGCCCGAAACGCGTCGGGCACACCGCATGCCACTGTCGCCGCAGTACAGGTCAGACAACGTCCTCTATGCACCGCCGCGTGCCGCAGACGCGCCCGGTGCTCGCGCAGTTGGCCGGGTGCCCCTGCGAAGCGGCACCGCCGAGCCGGGACTCTCCCGCACCGGTGTTACGGGGTGATATCGAGACGGTAGAGGCGATACCCCCGGGCACGGCCGCGGAGAGTGAGCCGCCTCGCCTCCCAGCACCCGGCGAAAATCGCGTCGGCCCGCGTGTCCAACGGCCTCCAGGTGTGTCCGTCGTGGGACCCGTGGAGCCCCCAGTCGTGGGAGCCGCAGCCGTGGGCATCGTTCACCGACATCAGAAAGTACGAAGCGACCGCGGCGGGACAGGCGAGGGTCAAGCCGGGCTGTGCGGGCGTCGTCCCAGGCCAGCCACTTGGCGCGCTCGTCCGTCAGGAGACTGTCCGCCCCCTCGTCTCCCTCGTCGTACCCATCGCTCGCAGCCCACCGCAACGACTCCAACGGCCGGACGGACACCGAAAGGCGCTCCCTCCCGTCCGAGACGACATGACAGCAACCCCAAGAGCCGGACACGCCAACAGCCAAACCAACAGCGCCCTCCACCTCCTCCAGAGCTGATCACCACCGCGGCTGTACGCCGTCTGCCAGTCGGTGGAGGAGGGGTGGGCGGGGCGCAGCGTCGTGCCGTAGGCGAACACCGAGTCCCGGACCGTCTCGGCCGTGCGCGCACGCTCCGAGCGGCCACGTTCCCCCACTGGATCCACCCCGATGAAACCTGATCTCCACGTTCGGCGACCGGGCCGGGTCCACCGAGAGCTCCACGTACGTCGCTTCAAAGCTCGTGCCCGTTCCTGTTGTTGATGGCACGTCACCAGAGTCTCCAATGGAGGGTGCCGACTGTGATCAAGGACCCCACTCCCCCGGACTGACAACGGCTTGGTTGCCGGGATGGGGCGGGCCACCGGAGGGAGGGCATGGGCCCGCCTTGCGCATGGTTCGCACTCCGCCGTGATTGGTCGAAAACGTGATGCCGCACGAGCAGTACATGCGTCAATGGGGCATACAGTTGAGCGACGTCAGTGCGCGAGGAGGGCCTCAAGGTCGGGCTCTACTACTCCGAACTGCTCGCCAGCCCCTACGTCTCCCCGGCCCCGGACGAAGAGCACCTGCGCGCGTGGGACCGCTACCTCGGCTACCGTGACGGTCCGGTGCGCGAACTGCTCACCGTCCCCGCCCCGCTTCCAGGCGAGCGGCTCCGCGAGCGGCAGGGCCCCGTCGCGGGCCAGCGTCGTCACGGACGATCCCAGAGCGACGAACACCGTCGCCGTCTCCGACGCCACGACACCGCCGCCGATGACAGCAAGCCGAGCGGCGATCGTGCGCGCGGTGCCGGAATCGTCGGTGACTTCGACAACCAGGTCGGAGCCGATCCGCCCCTGCCCCCGGTACAGGGTGATCCCGGCCGAGTTCAGCCAGGACACCTGCCCGTCGTCCTTCCAGTTCGAGGCGAAGGAGTCACGGCGGCGGAGCACTGCACTCAGCCCTCCCCGTACCACCCGGTCGGGACGTTCTCCCCGACCGGACCCGCGTCGGTGACGATGACGTCGTAGGTGTGGTTGCTCGTGTCAGACTTCCTTGGCAGCGCGGCCCAGGCGTAGGGCCGAGATGAGGAAGAAGATGCCACCCGGGACCGCGTAACCGACCGCACCGGCGAGCGTGGGATTCTCCGCGCCGGCGGACGCGACGAACGACGCCCCGGCCAGCACCGAAATGCCGCCGCTCAGGATCATCGGCCACTGGCCACCCATCTTGCGGCGGGGAACAGCCACGACGAGCTGGACGAGCCCGGACACGATGGCCCAGGCTCCCCACACCCGCAGCACCGCGGGAATGCCGGACGTGGCGGCGATGCCCACGCTGACGGCCGCGACGAGGCTGACCGCCATGTTGATGTAGAGCAGCACCGGCGATCGGGCCTCGCGCGAGGCGTTCGCGTCGACGACGGCCGCGCCCAGGTCGAACAGCGGGTACACCACAAGCAGCACGGCCGCGACCGGGGTGATCTCCTCGGCCATGGTGAACATCACCAGCGCCCAGACGATGGCGAACGCGAACCGGACGAAGTACAGCCTCCGCAGGGCAGAGGCGGTCCCGGTGGTGGAGGACGGAGCAGCGACGCTGGTCACGTTGATCCTTTCGGTGGATACGAACGAGGGAGAAGTTCAGGGCGTTGTTCTGGTCGGCCGTCCCGATCAGGTCCGGCCCGACAGCGCCCTGGGCTCGCCGAGGACGAGGAGTCGCTGACTCCGCCCCGGCAAGACTGAACGTTCTGTTCACTAACCCTGGCAAGGGTGGGATGGCTTGTCAAGACCGAACGTTCTACCCGCTAGGATGACCGTATGGTGCGCAGTGAATCCGAGAGTCGGCCGTCCGAAGCGCGGTCCCGGCTACTCAAGACGGCCGGCCAGGTGTTCTACGCGGAAGGGATCCACTCCGTCGGCGTCGACCGCATCGTCGCGGAGGCGCAGGTGACACGGGCGACCTTCTACCGTCATTTCCCCAGCAAGGAGACGCTCGTCGTCGCCTACCTCGCGGAGGCCGACCGTGCCATGCGCGGCCAGGTCGACGCGGCCGTCGCCGCGAAGCTCCCGGCCGCCGACACCGTCCGGGCGCTCAGCACGTCCATCGCCGAGAGCATCCAGTCGCCCGGCTTCCGGGGCTGCGCCTTTCTCAACGCCGTCGCCGAGTACCCCGACGCGGATCATCCGGTGCACATGGCCGTCCTCGCGCACCGCCAGTGGTTCCTGGACACCGTCATCGGACTTCTGGCCAAGATTCAGGAGCAGTCCGCCGAACCCGCCGCCCACCACTACGTGATGATGCGCGATGGCGCGATGGCCGCCGGCTGCCTCTTCGATCCAGCGCTGGTGTGCGAAACCTTCCTGACAGGTGTCGAAAGACTCCTCGAAGTTCACGCAACTCGTTTCTCTACGCGCTTCTCTGCCAATCCGGCGGACACCTGAGTGCGGTGTCGCGTCACCGGCGGATCACCCGACGACAGGCACCGTCGCCGCCAAGGGACACGTGCGATCGCGTAGTCCCGGCGTCGGGCCGGGGCCCACCCGTGCGGCGACCACGAGGGCGCGACGGCCGACCAATTGAGCGAGCGCGGGGATGAAAGGGAAGGGCGCGGTCAGCACGCACACGCCCATCGGCAGGGCGGTCGTACGGTGGCCCCAGCGCTCGGCCGGGCCGAAGCGCCGCATCCTCCGTATCGTCCGACGACGTTCTCGCGCAAGATGACCCAGCAGTGTCGGCAGAACCGAACGTTCTACCTCTTGCTTTGATAACCTGACAGGATGAAGCCAAGCCCAGAAGGCGGAGGCACCTCCGAGGCGCGAGCGCGGCTGCTCAACACAGCCACCAGGATCTTCTACGCGGAAGGAATCCACTCCGTCGGCATCGACCGCATCACCGCGGAGGCGAAGGTGACCCGGGCCACGCTGTACCGGCACTTCACCGGCAAGGAAGACCTCGTCCTCGCCTACCTCAACCAAGCCGACCAAGGAATCCGAGCACAGACCGCCGCCGCCCGGGCGAGCAGCAAGTCAGCCGTCGACCAAGTCCAGGCCGTCGCCCAGTCCATCGCCGCTGGCATCCAGTCCCCCGGTTTCCGCGGCTGCGCCTTCCTCAACGCAGCCGCCGAATACCCCGATCCCGCCCACCCCATCCACCAGTTCATCCTGGCCCACCGTCAGTGGTTCCTGAACACCATCACGGACCTGCTGGCGCAAACCAGCGATGCGCCCGCCGGCCCGCCCGCACGGCACCTCGTCATGCTCAGGGACGGCGCCATGGCAGCCGGCTGCCTCTTCGACCCCGAACTGGTGTCCAACACCTTCTTGAGGGGCGTCGAAGGACTCCTCCGGAAACGCACCGGCTCGGCGACCGCACCAGGCACGTCCCACGACTCCCGTCGCATCCTGCGCTGACCCGCCGACGGGCGGAACCGTCCGAACGTCCTGTTCGAGGAGCTGGTGCGCCAGCCAGTTCAGTGTTGTCGATTCCTACGCCGTGAGCCGGTCCGGGCCCTTCCGGGCTGCTCCGACGGTTCCGCCACGGTGCTCGCCCTCCTCGGCCGCCACGACGCCATGCGCATCGGCAGGCTCGCCGAACTGCCGGGTGTGGACGTCTCGGTGACCAGCCGTCACGTGGTCCATCTCGCCACGCAGGGCCGGGTCGACCGCAGGCCCGGTCCCACCGATCGGCGCTCGCGCACCCTTGGCCCGAACAGCTCGCGTACGCAGACCCGCCCGGGGGGGGCCACCGCCCCCGGACCCCGGCCGCCTGGCAACAGGAGGGTTGACGGGCCAACAGTTGACCTGTCTGGAGCCGCTGTTACTCAAGGGGAAGAAGCTCGGGCGACCGCCGAGGTGGACCCGACGGCCCACGGCATGGGACCTCAGGCGTCCTCAACCTCCCCTCTGAAAGGTCAAGGAACCCTCACCCACGTCTGTTACGTCCTCTCCGACCGGCGAAGAGCCGTGAATCGGGGGCTGCTTCGCGACGCTGTGCAAGTCTGCATCGTGGGAGGCGCCATGAACAGACGCGTCATACTGCCGCTCAGTGCCTTATTACTCCTCGTCGGAGCCGCGACGCCTGCCGTCGCAGGCACCGACGACGACAGCTCCGCTACCGGGAAGACGATCTACCGGGACGACACGGTCGACGTGTCCTACCAGCAGCTCGCGGCGGACGATCCGCAGTGGAGCGAGGTGCCCCGGACATTCCGCGACAAGGTGCCGGAGGGCTCCTACATCGCGCAGCTACAGATCAAGAACGTCTCCAAGGACGACATCGACGGCTGGTCGCTGTCGTTCGAGTCGCCGGACAGGATCACGGCGACCGAGTCGGCGAAGCTGGACGCCCGGCAGGGCATGCGCACGACGATCCAGAACGACCCGGCGGACAAGCTGATCGAGCCGGGCAGGACCTCGACTCTCTGGTACCGCGCGCAGGACGGAAAGACGGCGGCACACACGCCTGCGTGGGCGCCCTTCGCGATGGGCGGGGCGCGGCCGACGCAGGACACCGACGGCGACGGCCTCCCTGACGACATGGAACTGATCTGAGCTGGGATTTCTGGGTCGCCTCGTTCACGCCCGAGTTCCTGATGTGGGGCGAGTTCAACGACATCATGAACATCGGCAAGGCAGGCGCGGACGCCGACAACCAGCAAGCGGTGGACGACCTGCGGAACGCCTTCCGCTACGGCCACAACGGGCAGAGCGCGGGCACCGTCACCGTGGACGACGACTACGACCCCGCCAAGTATCTCCAGGTCGGCTCCGGCAGCGCCCTGTCCCGGGCGGTCGCGGCATCACCGCAGGAGCAGAGCTACATCGAGAAGGCCAAGGGGATCATCCTCCAGTCCATCACGGACAACCGGGGCGGAACGGCACAGTTCCAGGTCCAGGACGACCTCAACAAGAACCTGCTGTACCAGCGGTTCAAGAACAGCGGCCTGCAGTACCCGGTGTACGACTTCTCCGTCACCGACGCCAACCAGCGTGCCCTTTCCATCGCCATCCATCAGTTCCACGGGCACACGATCCGGCTGAAGGACTACAAGGTCACCGGGAACACGTTCTCCGGAACCCTGGTCTTCCACTCGTACGACCGTTTCGGGCTCGACCCCGACGACGAGATCACCAACTACGGTTTCATCGACTGGTTTACACTCCAGCACTTTGACCGGTTCGACGGGAAGTACCCCCCGGCGATCGCGGTGGCGGACGTCGAAGTACCCATCAGTGGTTCGTTCTGACGCCCTGGAACTGGAGCGGCGCCTGAGGCGGCGCTCGCCGGGCCGGATCGTGCTCGTCACGCTGATCGTCGTGGCGGCGCTCATCCTGGCCTGGCGAGTCGTCGTCCTCGGTGCACTTGAGGCGCACTACGGCAGCGGGTTCGACGATCGGCGGTTCGACAAGCTGGAGACGGGCTTCGATCAACGGCAGACGGCCTCGACCAGGCCGACGCCCGGATGCGGGAGCTGGTGGCCGCCCACCCGCAGGCCGAACGAATCGCCTGGAGCCTGGCGCTGATCTGCGTACGCGACGCCGGACGGTCCGAAGCCTGCGAGCCGACGACTCCGCGGGACCAGGCGACGTACTAGGCTCTGCGTGGCGTCGACGTGATCGTGCACCAGTCGAAGGACGACGGGCGCACGTTCTTCCGCTTCTACGGGGACGATCCGCCGCGTTACACGATCATGCACGCGTCCGACGGCACGGACGTGGCGGCGTACGCGAAGGACCACGGCTTCCGGAGCACCCGGTCGTTGAAGCCGGGGTGGGCGATCCTCGGGCCGATCCCCGACGTGGATCGTGAAGATGATCAGTGGCAGTGAGGCTCGGGCAGCGGGCAGTTTGGGGCGCAGGGGCGTGAACGCCTTCGTCCGGCGTGGGCCGTGAGGCACTGCGCGTAACCCCGGCACAGTCCGCCACGGCCATTGTGTCTCGTACGTCTCTGCGTAGTAGGCGGGACGCGGGAGACGTGCTCACCATCGGCCGGCTGCCAGTGACCGACCTGGCGGTAGTCCCACGCGGCGTAGCCGCAGACGTAGCTCATCGGTACGTCGCAGGCGCGGGGAGGGAAGACCTCCTGAGCGAAGCGGTCCAGGAACTCGGCGGTCTCCTTCGGGCCCTCACAGTACGGCGGATCGGCCCAGATCTCCTTGTACGTCGGCAGCACAAGGAGGTCGAGGTGCACCGGGCACTCCAGCCCCTCCCACCGCTCCAGCCCGATCGACGGCTGGCCCGTCCGTTCCCGCGGACCCGGAGCAGCAGTTGGACCCCGACGTCCTGATCCGTGAGGAATCTGGACCGGGGTGCAGGGTGTGCAACTGACGCCGTGGCCGGATGCTCACAGCAGTCGGGCCAGGGCCGCCTCGGACGGGCTTCCGGCCGTCGCCTGGTAGACGATGATCACCTGCTGCTCCGCGCCGCCGACGGTGAGCGCCTGCCGGCGCAGGGCGAGGCCGCCGACGACCGGATGCGCGAAGCGCTTGAGTTCGTCGCGGGCGGGCCGCGCCTCGTGTCGCGCCCACAGACGGTGGAACTCCTCGTCCGTCTTCAGCTCGGCGACCAGGCCGGCAGTCCTGGGGTCGCGCGGGTCCGCTTCTGCGCGCAGGGCTGCTGCGGTCTGCGCCGCCACCTCCTCCCAGTCGGGAAAGAGCCGACGCGACGCCGGGTCCAGGAATACCGCCCGGGCCAGGTTGTGCCCGGGCTCGTACATCGAGGCGAGCGCGCGGGCCCGCTTGTTCGCCGCCAGCACGTCCAGGCACCGGTCCCGGACGTAGGCCGGGCGGTCCGCCCACGCGTCGAGCAGCCGGAGCACGTCTGCGGCGACCTCGGTCCGCGACGACGGTACGAGGTCGGGGCCGGCGAGGGCGAGCAGGTGTGCCAAGGCGTCGGCGTCCAGCTTCAGCGCCCGCGCGAGGGACCGCAGCACCTGCGGTGAAGGGTGCCGATCGACGCCCTGTTCGAGCCGCACCAGATATGGCTCGCTGATTCCCGCGAGCCGGGCCAGTTCCTCCCGGCGCAACCCCGCCACCCGGCGCCGCCCGATGGCCGGTATTCCCACGTCCGCCGCAGTGACGCGTCCGCGCCGGGCCTTGAGGAAGTCCCCCAGAAGGTTGTCGGCCGCCATGCCTGCAGGGTAACCCCCGCGGGGTGCTGGCTGCCGAGGCGGGGACGGCGCAGGCTCGACGACATGAAGACCTGGTTCATCACCGGCGCGTCCCGCGGCCTCGGCCGCATCTGGGCCGAAGCCGCTCTCGAGCGCGGCGACCGCGTAGCCGCCGCGGCCCGCGACCCCGAGACCCTGCGGCCCCTCCTCGATGCCCACGGGGACGACGTCCTCCCACTCCGCCTCGACGTGACCGACCGCACCGCCGTGACCGCCGCGGTACAGCAAGCCGCCGAGGCCTTCGGCCGCCTCGACGTGATCGTCAACAACGCGGGCTACGGCCTGTTCGGCATGGTCGAGGAAACCACCGAGGAGCAGGCTCGCGCCCAACTCGACACCAACCTGTTCGGACCCCTGTGGGTGACGCAGGCGGCCCTGCCGTACCTGCGCGCCCAGGGCAGCGGCCACATCCTCCAGGTTTCCAGCCTCGGTGGCCTCGCCGCCTTCCCCACGCTCGGGCTGTACAACGCCTCCAAGTGGGCCCTGGAGGGCATGAGCGAGGCCCTCGCCCAGGAGGTCGCGCCGCTCGGCATCCACGTCACCCTCGTCGAGCCCGGCCCCTACGGCACCGACTGGTCGGGCTCTTCCGCGGCGCACACCGAGCCACTGCCCGCCTACGAGCCCGTTCGCGCCGCGCGACGGGCCGGCGCGTCCGCCCGCGCCCCCGAGGATCCACGGGCCACCGCTGCCGTCGTACTCGAACTCGTCGACACCGACGCACCACCCCTGCGGCTCTTCCTCGGTACCTATCCCTATCCGGTTGTCGAGGCGGCCTATCGGAAGCGCCTCGACACCTGGCAGGACTGGCGGTTCCTCGCGTCCCGGGCGTGAGTGGCACGGAGCGGGCGGGCGCTCGGGGACGTCCGGTGTCGACGCGTTGACCTCAACGCCCGGCCGGAGCAGGGGGCCTTCCAGGAGCCGTCACGACACTGAGGCTGTCAGGCGGGTCAGGCTATGAGCAGGCGGAGGCCGAGATCTGCCGCTTCGAGGTCGGCGAGGTCGCTGTTGCGCTCGGCCCACCGTCCGGAGTCGAGGTCGTCTCTGAGGTTTCGGACCGCCCGCTGCTCGCTCTCCGGTCCGACGCGCGTCCACACCGACATCGCACGGCGCACTTGATCCTCCAGATACGCCGTGGGTCGGCGCCAGTACGCCTCGAACAGGCCGTCGGCGCAGTCCCACGGGACGGGCACCGGCTCAGCACGGGCACCGATCGCGTCAGTCATCCCGGCAAGCGAGGGGAACTCCGCGAGCACGGCGGCGAACTCGGTCAGGTAGTCGCGGGTGAGCCAGAACCGGTCCTGCCAACCGTGCTCGTCGGTGTCGAACGTGAGCACGACCACGCGGTGGGCGACTCGTTTCATCTCGCGCAGCCCCGCTGTCGGGTTCCCCCAGTGGTGAACGGTGGAGACCGCCATCGCGACGTCGAAGGACCGGTCCTCGAACGGCAGGCTCTCCGCGGCCGCGGCCACGCAAGGCGCCGAGCCGGCAGGCCGCTGCTTCCGCATGACCGCCGACGGCTCCACCGCGGTCACGTCGCGATCGGCAGGCTCGTAGGAGCCGGTGCCGGCCCCGACGTTCAGCACCGTCTGCGCGTCGCCGAGCGCGTCCCAGATCCGCGCGGCGATCCGCGGGTCAGTACGCCGTGTCGCGGGGTAGGCGCCGCCGATCGCGTCGTACAGCCGTGCACCGAGCACATCCAGTTGTTCCTCCGGTGTCACCGTCAGTCCCTTCGCCCGTACCTGAAGTTCTCTGTCAATGGCCGCCACCATGGCGTCGGCGCGATCACGCCGCTCCAGCAGCAGGCCGCGCAGTCGGCGCAGGTGCGCGACCGCGTCGGTGGACGGGTCGCCGACCAGTGCCGCCACCTCCCGCAGCCCGAAGCCCAACCGCCTGTAGGCCAGCACCTCCCGCAGCCGTTCCACGTCGCTCACCGAATAGGCCCGGTACCCGGCCGCGGTCCGCGCCGACGGCCGAACGAGGCTGATCTCGTCGTAGTGGTGCAGCGTGCGGACGCTCACGCCGGCCAGCTCCGCCACGCGTCCCACGGTCCAGTAATCCTCCACGGCGCCGACTATGCAGCCTGACGCCACGTGAGGGTCAACACCCTCACGCACGGCCGCGGGCGGGAGGCTCTCGTCCCGTCGGGCGCCGCTCGTCGTCACTTCGACCCCGCGGCCACCAGCGTCGCGGTGATGGGTTCGAGTGCGGCGGCCAACTCGTCGAGCTCGGCGGGAGACAGGGCGTCGTACGGCGGGGCGGCGAGCTCGTCGGTGAGGGCTTCGATGCGTTGCTTGAGCTCGCGGCCCGCCTCCGTGAACCGGCCGTCGGTGCCGACGAGCCCGCGCTCGCGCAAGCCGTTCATGACCGCGGCGAGCCGCTCCTTCGGCAGGTGATGAATGCGTCCGAACGACTCCGGCGGGTGGATTCCCCGCGCCAGCGCGTCGAGCACGTGGGCCTCCGTGCCCCCGATGCGCGCGCCGACGAGAGCGGCGACGTGCCCGTCAGCGCGGTGCTCGCGCAGCATGGTCGCGGAATGCCACAGCCGGGCGACCGGGTCGCTCGGCACCGCAAGGGTGCGCATCCCGGCGTACATCACCCGACCTTCCGTGGGCGCGTGCGTCGCGGCTTTGGTGGTCAGGTCCGCGGCGCGCACCAGGCCCGGGGAGTGGGCCGGCTCGTCGCCGAGGATCCGCCGTAGGGAGGCCGCGCTGCCGCGCTCCCGTGCGTCGAGCGACGCCTCGGGCGGGATCGTCTCCCAGGCGCTCGGGATGTGCCGCGCGGCCTCCCCCTCGGCGAAGCTGTAGAAGGCCGCGTGTACTACCTGCGCCGGCACCCGCCCCAGCGGCGCGGCGCGGCTGGCGAAGTAGCCGTCCCAGTAGGTGCGGTGACCGAGCGCGGCCAGCTCCTCATTGGACTCGTCGGCGAAGAAGGTGACCAGGCAGATGGGCTCCAGGAGCTCGAACATGCGGCGGGCGGTGTGGGTCATGGCCTCCATGATGCCCGCGGTCCGCAATGATCGGCGGAGCGGCGCTGCGGGCGGCTGCCGACCGGTCGCGGGTCAGTGTGGGCCGGTCGCCCACGGCGTGAGTGCGGCGAAGTCGCCGCTGGTTTGGAACGGTCCTGCCCGGGCGTCGGTCACCGGGGGTCAACCGGGCGTCGGTCACGGTGTGGTGATCAGACGCCAGAGAGACGTGGTCTCGGCGCTTCGTGCTGTGTGGAGTGGGTCGGTGGCATCCTTGGAGCGTGGGTGCTGGGGCTTGGTATCGATCTTGTCGGCAACCCGGAGGTGTGCTGCCTGGATGGCATGGAGCAACTGCTGACGTGTCCGGAGGCCGAGGTGCTCTGGCAGGTCGGACAGGATCAGCCAGCCCTCCCCGCCTGGTCGGAGGTGGGCGGACAGTCCGGCGAGGAAGCTGTGGAGCATGGCGCTGTCCGGGTCGTAGACGCCTTGTTCGATGGGGCCGGTCGGACAGGCGGGGAGCCAGGGCGGGTTGCATACGACGAGGTCGGCGCGGCCTTCGGGGAACAGGACGGGGCCCGACACCTCGATACGGTCGGTCAGCCCGAGCCGGTGAACGTTCTCCCCGGCGCAGGCCAGGGCGCGTGGGCTGATGTCGGTGGCCACGACGCGGCTGATCCCTCGGCGGGCCAGGACCGCGGCCAGGACGCCGGTTCCCGTGCCGAGGTCGAACGCCGTACTGGTGGCCGGCCTGTGCCGTGTCGCCGGTGGCAGTGACGTGTGGGCCACCAGGTCGACGTACTCGCCTCTGACGGGTGTGAACACGCCGTAGTGCGGGTGGATTCGAGCCCTGAGGGCCGGCACGTCGATTCCCTTCAGGCGCCACTGGTGAGCGCCGATCACTCCCAGCAGTTCCCTCAGAGAGACCGCCATGGGTTCCTTTGAGGGGCCGTAGGTTTGCAGACACGCCTCGCGGACGTCGGGGGCCCGGCGCAACGTCAAGGTGTAGTCGTCGTCCAACAGCACCAGGAGCTTTCCGAGGACACGAGCGCGGTGACTGCTGCCGCGCCGGCGCAGGCGGAAGTTCTCGCTCGGAGACGTGCTGTACCTGGGTAGCCTGCGGTCGATGCGGCGGCCCATCGCGTGCAGGAGTTGCCGGGCGTTGTGGAAGTCGCCTTGCCAGAGGAGGGCGGTTCCTTCGCACGCGTGTCGGCAGGCGTCGTTGGCCTTCATCCGGTCATCGGCGACGACGGTGCGCCGTGGTGGAGAAGCGGCGTTCTCGGAGTGCCAGTGGGCGGTGTGGTGGGTGTGGCCTTCGGTCCAGCGGATGGTGGACACCACGTACTCCTCGTGGTCGAACGTGCAGGGGCACGAAGAGCACTTCGACGAGGAGCAGGCTGAACCCACGCCAGTCCACCGGACCGGCGTGTGCGTTGAGGCAGGTGGCCGTTACCGCTCTGGCGTCGAAGCGCGAGAGCGGACGTCCCAGACAACCATGCCGAGCATCAGGGTGCGCCCTTTCGGAGGAGTGGCAGAAGGTTCGCACACGTGCTGCTCGGCTGCCAAACACCCCAGTCGGGCGGGGCAGGGACACTGGCGGCGCCCGTCGGGCCGGGACGCGGGTGATGCCAGGAGCACGACCCATGTCTCTCAGCGGGAGGTCGGAGGGAGTGCCGGGCCGGCCGGCGTTGGCCTCCTGCCGAACCGGGACGGAGCGCTGGAGTGGTGGCGTTGCGGACTCAGCCCTGCGCCGCCTCCACCGCTGAGGCGACGAAGTCCGCGACCAGTCGCCGCCGGTCCTCCTGTCCCCAGGCGAGGACCAGCGCACTACGCGGCGCGTCGGCCACCGGAACATGAACGAGCCCCGGATGCCGTGGCCGGGCCAGCGACCGCGGCAGCACCGCGATCGCTCGTCCCAGCAGGACCATGTGCGTCAGTTCAGCGGCGTCGGCGACCTCGGGCCCCGGCCCGGCGACGGGCTCGATACCGGGCATCTCGTTGCCCTGGACGCCCTTCCAGCGCGGCAGTGTCTCGTGGGCCAGGTCGGAGAGAGTCACCTCGCTGCGGGCGGCGAGCCGGTGGTCCGGCGGCAGGATCGCCACCCGGCCCTCGACCATGAGGGTCTCGTGGTCCAGGCCGGTCAGGTCGTCGAACGGCACGTACAACAGGGCCACGTCCGCCCGGCCGTCGCGCACGTGATCGGCGCGGTCGGTGGCCCCACCGAACAGGATGTCCACCTGGCGGGCGTCGGGCCGGCGTGAGTAGGCGGCCAGGATGCCGGACAGCAGGTCCGCGTCACCGCCGGGCTTGATCACCAAACGCAGCCGGGTCTCCCGCTCGCCCGCTCGACGGGCCTTCTCGACCGCCGCGCCGACGGCGAGCAACGCATGCCGGCCGTGGTACTGCAGCGCCTCACCGGCCAGGGTGAGGGCAACGTGCTGGCTGGAGCGCTCCACCAGCGTCACCCCGAGCCGGTCCTCCAGCCGGCGTACCGCCTTGGACAAGGCGGGCTGTGCGATCCCCAGCCGCTGCGCCGCCCGGCCGAAATGCAACTCCTCCGCGAGGGTTGCGAAGTACTCCAGTTCGCGGGTCTCCAGCTCGGCCATGCCGCCAGGATACGGTCTCTGTTCATTCCCTGGAGGAATGGATTGAGAATCCAACGGTCTTGGACTTCGCTAAGAACCACCAGTTCAATCGGAGCATGATTCACCACACGATGATCGTTGCCTTCGACGAACCGATTCCCTCGGGCGAGCTCGACGAGTATCTGAAGGGGCTCGAGGAGCTGACCATGGGCACCGGCGCCTTCCAGTCCTTCGCCGCCCGCCACCACCTGCGCGTCCCCGGCGACGACCATGCCCCGGTGGCCGTCGCTTCCGCGGTTGTCCAGTTCGGCCTGGCCGACCTCGACGCCCTTGACACCGCCTTCGCCCTCCCGGGCGTCGGCGAGTTCATCCGGAGCTGGCAGGCCCGCCGCCCGTACAAGGCGATCTGGGTCAACCACGAACCCCTCGCCTGACCCGGCGCCCCAGCGGCGATGCCCGCCGACGCCGCTGCCCCGGTGACGTCGGGCAACGGCACGCTGACCGGCCCGGGCAGTAGTGGTTACGGCACCGTGTAGCCGGCGGCGCGGAACAGTTCGTACCACTCGGCGCGGGTGAGCGGGATCTCCGACCCGAGTGCGGCGGCCGTGACGCGCTCCGGCGTGGTGGTGCCGAGCACGACCTGCATCCGCGCGGGGTGGCGCGTGATCCAGGCGACCGCGATTGCCTCGGCCGGCACGCCGTACTTCTCGCTCAGCCGGTCGATCACCGCGTTCAGCTCGGGGTAGCGTGACGAGCCGAGGAAGGGGCCGTCGAAGAACCCGGCCTGGAAGGGCGACCACGCCTGGACCGTGATGTCGTGCAGCCGGCAGTAGTCGACGATTCCGTCGTCGCGCACGACCGACTGGTCGAGGCCCTGCATGTTCGCGGCGATGCCCTGCGCGATCATCGGCGCGTGCGTGATCGACAGTTGTAGCTGGTTCGCGACGATCGGCTGCGTCACGTACTTGCGCAGCAGATCGAGCTGTCGTGGCGTCTGGTTGGAGACCCCGAAAGCACGCACCTTGCCCGCAGCCGACAGCTCGTCGAAGGCACGGGCCACCTCCTCCGGCTCGACGAGCGCGTCGGGACGGTGCAACAGGAGGATGTCGAGGTAGTCCGTGCCGAGTGCCTCGAGCGAGCCGTTCACCGATTCGACGATGTGCTCGTGGGAGAAGTCGAAGTACGGGCCGTCCCTGACGATGCCGGCCTTCGACTGGATGACGAACTGCTCACGCTCCGAAGAGCTGAGCTTCAGAGCCTCCGCGAACCGGCGCTCGCAACCGTGGAGGTCCGAGCCGTACACGTCCGCGTGGTCGAGGAATGTGATGCCGGCGTCGCGCGCCGTGTTCACGAGCGTGCGCACCGCCTCATCGGTCATGTCCTGGATGCGCATCAGGCCGAGGACGACGTTGGGCACCACCATGTCGGTGCCGGGCAGGGTGAAGGTCTTCATGTGACTCTTTCGCTGTGACTCGAGCGGACGGACCAAGCGGACGGATCGGGCAGACGGATCGGGCAGACGGATCAAACGGACAGGAGCGCGATCTGGTCGGGGGTGAGCTCGAGGTCGGCCGCGGCGGCGGAGTCGCGGATGCTCGCCGGGCGCGAGGCACCGGGGATCGGGATGACGACGGGCGCGAGCGCGAGCTCCCACGCGAGCGTGACCCGGTGGACACTGGTGCCGATCTCATCGGCGACCTGCTGGAACGCGCCGTGACGCATCGCGAGCTCCTTCGCGTTGGCGATGCCGCCGAGCGGGCTCCACGGCAGAAACGCGATGCCGAGCTTGGCGCAGTGCTCGAGTTCTCCCTGGCTGGAGCGGAACGCGGGCGAAAACTGGTTCTGCACCGACACCAGCCGGCCACCCAGTACTTCGCGGGCTTCGCCGATCTGCGCGACGTCGGCATTCGAAATGCCCGCCATCAGGATGACGCCCTCGTCGAGCAGTTCACGGATCGCACCGACCGAGTCGGCGTAGGGGACGGCCGGGTCGGGGCGGTGGAACTGGTAAAGGCCGATGGTGTCGACACCGAGCCGGCGGGCGGACTCCTTGGCCGCACGCTTGAGGTATGCGGGATCCCCGTCGCGCGTCCACGTGCCGTCGCCGGGACGCAGGTGGCCGCCCTTGGTCGCTACGAGAACGTCGGCGGCGCCCGCGCCGTACTCACGCAGCGCGCGGGCGATGAGCTCTTCGTTGTGGCCGACCTCGTTCGCGTCGCGATGGTAGGCGTCGGCCGTGTCGATGAGGGTGACGCCCGCGTCGAGCGCGGCGTGGATGGTGGCGATCGAACGCTCAGCGTCCGGGCGCCCCTCGATCGACATCGGCATCCCGCCCAGACCGATCGCGGAGACGGTCCGGTCGCCGATGGTGCGCTGCTGCATGGGTCTGCCTCTCCCTTGACGTCGTCGTAAGCACGCAGTGGCGGGCGGCGCCACGTCCTCAACTCTAGGAATCGCCGATCTAGAAATCCAACAACTGTGAGTTCTGGAATTCAGAAGTGCGAGATGTGGATGGACTGCACCGCTACCGCGGACTCACCAGCGCGGACGGTGTTCAGGACGCGTCGGCGTAGGCGAGGTGGGCCCCGCAGCCGGTGCAGCGGAAGAGCATGGCGGTTGCGCCGTTGCCCAGGCGGGTCAGGAAGGACTCAAGTCGGTCCTCGTCGTGCCATCCGTCGATGCGCATGTCGGTCCGCATCTGGTCGAGTGCGTCGGGATGCTCCGCCAGCTCGGCGTATCCGACTTCGCCCACGAAGGCAGCCGCGTCCTGGCAGTGGACAAGCCAGTGCGGATCCTGCCAGGCGTGGAAACCGGGAGTACGGCGGGTGACCTCATGCAGGACGTCGTCGCTGACACCGTCCAGCCCGTAGGAGTCGGTGAAGTCTCCGGCGAAGCGTTCAGCCGCACTCCCGTCCGCGATGCACCAGGGACAGAACCGCCCGCTGACGTCCTCGGCGGTGTAGAAGCCGGCTGTGTAGATCCACCCCCTGTTGTGCTTGCAGCAGGCGCACGTCTCGGCGGACGCGCTGATGGACCCGCTTGCGAGGGGATCCGGGTGATAGCGGAAGAAGGGCAGGTCGGCACTCATCGACGCTTTCCGATCCACGTACGGGAGGCCCTGCCCACTGATCCCATGGTGCGCAGTCTGTCTGCGAGCAGGCCCTCGATCAAGCGCGGGAGCGGACTCCCGGGCTCATGCCGAATCGTGCCGCGCACCTCAATCCCACGCGAGGGGGTAGACGCGGTTCAACGAGGCCGGACCACGGAAGGTATGTGCAAGTGGACAAATCATCGGTCAGGGCCGTGGGCTGGGCGTGCTCCCTCCCGATGAGCAGCGACGTGAAAGCGGCACGGGAGTGGTCCCGCGAGGGCCTGCGGGCGCTCGGTTGGACGGTCAGTGCTCCTGAGACGGTCGACGCGGTGCTCCTGACCGTCTCGGAGTTGGTCACCAACGCTCATGTCCATGCCCACAGCAACGCCCAGCCGGTGATGACGTGGGACACGCGCTGTCTGCACGTCGCTGTCCATGACGCGTCCGGCGACCTGCCGACCCCGCAGCCCCCGAGCGCCGAACGCGTCGGCGGGCGGGGCATCCTGCTTGTCGACGCCCTTGCGGACAACTGGGAAGCCCGTCCCTGCCCCTACGGCAAAACCATCGTCGCCTGCTTTCGTCCACCCGCCGCACCTGAGTCCGACGGCGGGCAGACGTAGACGTTCGCCGCGCAGAGTCCCCCGTTCACGGGCCGCCCTGGCACAGGGATCGGACTTCTTCCAGGACAGTCCGGTAGTCCTCCCCGTAGGTGGCCACAGTCGCGTATACGGCGTCCAGGGCCGCCTGGAGCGGGTCGGCTGTGCCGGCGGCCAGGAGAGCGGGGAGCGCCATGTGGGGCTGGGACATGCACAGAAGGGGGTCCGGTTCGCCGAGGGTGACCCTCACGGCGTACCCCGTCGTGTCCCCGGGCTGGGGCGTCGGCGCTGAGGGAAGGCTCGCGAGCTTGTCCCCGGCCGCCGCCGGACCGACGATCCGGGGAGCCGAAGCGGGGTTGGGCCTTTGCGGGCGGGCGGTGTGACGGGTGGCCGGCGCAGAGGGAGGCCGCTTGGGCGGGACGGGCAGGCCGACGGTCCGTCGCGGCACTTGCGGGTCGGCGGCCAGGACCTGCCACGCCTGGTCCGGGTCGTCAAGGGGCGGCGGGAGCGGGCGGCCCTCGGCCAGGGCAGCGAGTCCCGCGGCCGTCCACTCGAGCTGGTCGAGACCGGCCGCCTCGCAGGCACGACGTGCGGCCAGCACGGCTATCGCACGCTGGGTCCGCGCCCCGGCGGCGTCGATGGCGTGGACGAGAGCCGGGTCGAAGGCGAGCAGGCCGCGCACATTGCCGCCGACACCGCGCAGGGTCTTGCTCGGCAGCCGTCCGCCCCACTGCCGGCGTTCGTAGGCCAGCCGGCGTTCCACTTCGTCTCGTTCCCGTGCGAGGCGGGCTCGGCGTTCGGCCTCGGCGCGTTCGGCGGGTGTGGGTGGGGCCGGCTGCTTGCGGGCGTAGTCATGCCAGTACGCGGCGACCGCCGAGGACTGTTTCAGGACGCGTGCCGGAGCGGGCTCGGCGGGCCAGAACTGCAGCAGGTAGCAGTCCACTTGCGGTTCGTCGTCGAGCCGCGTGTCCTGTTGGCGTGCCTCGTCCATGCCGCGGGCGCCGTACCGCACCCGATAGTCGATCTCTTGCAGACCGAGCTCCCACGCGGCCCCTCCTCCCCATTCCATCAGGGTGGCACCGGCCGATACGGGACGGAAGGGGGCTTCCACGACGTCCTCCCACACCGGGTCCAGGGGCGGAGCCTGGTCGTGCACCTCGACGCCGAAGCCGACACTGCCCGTGTGCAACCCGGTCTGCAGCCACAGCGCACCTGGCACCGCCGCTCCGCACAACCCGGAGCTCTGACCGCCGAATGCCTCCGCGAGGCCGGGACCGAGACCGTCCGGATCGCTCTCGACGTAGATCTGGCTGTACTGAACGTGGACCTCGCCTGATACGGGCCTGCGCACCCTTGCCTCCCCATCGCCGGAAACCCCTCACGCCCGGCACACTACGACGGGGCACTGACAGCTCCGGGCCGGTCTCCGAGGTTCCGGGGGCGGCCATGGCCCGTCGCTGCCGCCCCGGCTCAGCGGGTCCGGTAGCGCGCGTAGATCAACCCGCTGCCGAAGGCACGTTCTTCGACCAGCTCAAGATCGAGGCGCACTCCGTCGGGGAAGAACCGCTTGCCGCCGCCGACCACACTCGTGGTGATGAACAGGTGGTACTCGTCCACCAGGCCGGCCGCGATCGCCTGGGCCGCCAGGTTGGGGCCGTCGACTGTGAGGTCGTGATCGGCCTCGGACTTGAGCCTGCGCACCGCGTCCGGGTCGAAGGTCCTCTCGATTCTGGTCCTCGCGCTGGACACCGACTCGAGAGTCGTGGAGTACACGATCTTCTCCGCGGCCCGCCAGTCGCGAGCGTACTGCAGGATGTGCGGCGGCTGGTCGGGCTCGGTGTGCGCGGTCTCCCAGTAGACCATCGTCTCGTACATCCGTCGGCCGTAGAGATACGTGCCGACGGGGCGGAAGAGGTCGTTGACGAAGGTATGCACCTCCTGGTCGTCGGCCCCGGTGCCGAGGCCGCCCTCCGCCGCCTCGGCGTAGCCGTCGAGCGAGGTGATCATCGAGTAGATGAGCTTTGCCACGGGTCTCCTTCGGGTCCGAGCGCGTCAGTCTGTCAGCGGTCCTTCAGACAGTGACCTCCGCACGACCCGGAACTCATCGGTCGGCCGGCCGACCGGTTCCCCATGAGCGGCGGCCCAGTCCCCACCGGCGTACCGTGACTTCTTCTTCTGCACCGGCCTTCCCGCCACGGCGATCAACCTCGTCGCAGGCCTCGTGACCGCCTGACTCGGGGCAGCGGCCGGCGTCAGGTCACGAGGCCGCGGGCGAAGGCGAGCGAGCGTGTGAACACCTCGTGCACCCGGGCATCGGGCAGCCCGTGCCAAGCGTGGTCGGCATCGGGCACCTCCCACAGGTCGACCGACGCCCCGGCCTTCTCCAGTGCTGCGGCGAGGGATCGGCTGTGCGAGGAGGCCACCATGGTGTCTTCGACGCCGTGGGCGAGAAGGAACGGCGGTGCGGTGGAGGCAACGTGGGCGAGCGGGCCGGCCGCGTGGGCCGGCTCCGAAACGGCTGCGGGAGCCTCGCCGAGCATGAGTGCCTCGGGTGTCGCGGCGTCTTCGGGGGTGAAGCTGCCGCGCGCGGTGGTCATGTCGCTCGGTGCGTACCAGATCACGGCGCCGGACAGGGGCGGGTCGGTGTGGGTCAGGGCGAGGAGTGAGGCGAGGTGACCGCCGGCCGACTCGCCCCACACCACCGTCCGCTCGGTGTCGATGCCGAGTTCCGCGGAGCGCAGGGTGAGCCAGCGCAGTGCGGCGCGTAGATCGTCGAGGGGGGCGGGGAAGGTGGCTTCGCCGCTGAGACGGTAGTCGACGCAGGCGACGGCGAAGCCGGCGGCCGCGATGCGTGCGAAGGGCCCGGGAACCCAGCCGCGCGTGCGCGGACCCATGTCGTCGCGGCGGCCCCGTCGCCAGGCGCCGCCGTGCACGAACAGCACCAGGGGAAGGTACTCGGCTTCCCGGGTTCGGGGCGTCCACAGGTCGAGTTCCAGCGGACGGCTGCCTTCGACCTCGGCGTAGGGCACGCCGCGCAGTTCGCGTACGCCGGGCTCGCTGAGTGCGCCGGGCGGCAGCGGGGCGTGGTCGGGGTGGGGTGCGGTGATCAGCTCCCGCAGCGAGGGCTTGCTCGCCGTCATCGGGTCCGCCACTGGTGGTCGGGCAGGAAGCGCACGTCGTACTGCTCGGGGATGCTCGCGAACTTGTGGGGCTCCGGAACGACGGGCTCGCGCGGCAGGCCGAACTCCTCCGCGGGCGCGCCGAGGTTTTCGAAGAACCGCTCGAATGTGCCTCCCGGGCCGGCGGCAACGCCGACCACCTGGCTGTGGTGGCGCTCCATGCGGTAGGCGTGCCGGCAGTTCTTGGGTACGAAGCCGAAGCCGCCCGGGGTGAGCAGCTTTTCCTGCTGGTCGCCCTCGGTGTCCTCGACGAACAGCCGGACGGCGCCCTGGGTGATGTAGAAGACCTCGTGGGTGTCGGTGTGCAGGTGTGCGGGGATGAGGTCGCCCTTGGGGCCCTCGACGGTGAAGAAGTTGAAGGTGTTCTCGGTCTGCTCCCCACCCGCGTAGACGGTGATCAGGTCGCCGAACAGATGGGCTCGGTCTCCCTCCCCCTTCTCGATGAAGTACGGCTTGCCCGGTTGCGCGGGTATGCGTGATGCCTGCCGGTAGCGGGTGGCGTACTCGATGGTCATGCGTACTCCTGGGCTCGGCCCCGAACGAGAATGTCAGGTAGCCTGACATGAGAGCATCCCGGTAATCAAGTGCCGGACACGAGCCCGATCCCCTGGTGAGGAACAGATGCAGTCCACCGCCCGCGACCTCCCCCAGTTGCTCGGCGAGGCACGCCGCTGGTTCGACGAAGGGCTGCTCGCGGCCCTCGGAGCAGCCGGCGCCACGCCGGTGTCCCCCACGCAGGTACAGCTCTTCGCCGTGCTGGACGACCAGGGCACCACGGTCTCCGAGCTGGCCCGGCGCATGGGTGTCACCCGGCAGACCGCGCACCAGGCCGTGCACGGTCTCGTCGCCGCCGGACTACTCGAGCAGCTCCCCGACCCCACCTCCGCCCGCCAACGACTGATCAGACGCAGCCCGGACGGGGAACGCGCGCACCGCCGGGCCCGCACCATCCTCGAACGGCTGGAAGAACGGCTCGCCGAGCGGATCGGCCGGGAAACGGTCGACGCCCTGCGCGGCGCGCTGGAAACACCATGGGGCCGGCCGCCCGGCCCCGACCCGGACTGAAACGGCCGCCACGAAGCCCTTCGAGAGCCACGGCCAGAGCGCGGGGTCGGTCACAGGAGGACCGCTGCCTCGGGAGCGGGTGAGCCGTTCCAGGTCATACGTGACCACGGGAGGGCGAGTTCGTCCACGCCGCGCACCTGACGGGGCGCCAGGTCCTCGATGCGAACCGCTTCCCGGTGGCGGCCGAAGACGGTGTCGACGTAGCGGTGTCCGGTGTCGGCGGCGATGAACAGGGCCGTCCGGCCCGGAGCTTCGCGGCGTTCCCAGCGGGCGGCGAGATGGGCGGCGCCGGTGGACAGGCCGGCGAAGACCGCGTGCCGGCGCAGCAGGTCGACGCTGCCGGCGAGGGCGGCGTCGAAGGAGAGCCAGTGAACGGTGTCGTAGTGGTCGTGGCGCACGTTGCCGAAGGGAATGGAGCTGCCGATGCCGGCGATGATGATCTCCGGATCGGCAACGTGTTCGCTGCCGAAGGTGACGCTCCCGTACGGCTGGACGCCGACGAGCTGTACGTCGACGGAGCGCTTGCGCAGGTAGTGGGCGAGGGCGCCGGTGGAGGCCCCTGAGCCCACGCCGCCGACGAGGGTCAGGGGCCCGGCGCCGGTCTCCTCGTGGATTTGTTCGGCGACGTTCTCGTAGCCGAGGTAGTGGATGTCGTCGTGGTATTGGCGCATCCAGTGGTAGCCGGGGTGTTCGCGCAGGATCTCCCGGACGCGGGCGACCCGGCGGCTCTGGTCCAGCTTGAGGTCCGTGCTGGGCCGCATCTGCTCCAGGTGGGCGCCGAGGACGTCGAGCTGAGTGCGCAGGGTGTGGTCGACGGTGGTGGAGCCGACGATGTGGCAGCGCATGTCGTAGCGGTGGCAGGCGAGGGCGAGGGCGTAGGCGTAGATGCCGCTGGAGCTGTCGATGAGGGTGTCGCCGCGCCGGACGGCTCCGGTGTCGAGCAGGTGGCGTACGGCGGCCAGGGCGGAGACGACCTTCATCGTTTCAAAACGCAGGCAGACGAGATGGTCGTCGAGGCGTATCAGGTCCGGCCGGCCGATGGCTTCCGAGATGTGTTCGTCCATGGGGGAACTCCTCGCTGGTGGCGGGCGCGAAGGTGGTGAAGGTCCGGGTCGGGGCTATGCCTTCACGGTCCAGGGCTTGTGCACAGCGGCGCAGCCTGCGTCTCAGACCTGGAGGACGGGGGTCGAAGAGGATGCCGGCGACGTTGCCGCTGTGGGCGATCTGCACGCCTGCGGCGCCGACGCCGTCGGCGATGCGGGTGAGAGCCGGGAACTCCTCGTGGCGCAGTACGCGTTGGCGCAGCCGGGCGCTTGCCGTGCTCACCCTGCCGAGCAGAGCGGTGTCGGCGTCGGTCACCGCGCGGCGGAGCATGCGGCGCAGGTGCTCGTAGGCGGTGAGGTCGTCGTCCCGGACGGGGGTGGGGGCGGTGGCGGGGAGAGCGAGGGTGTCGACCGGTTCGCCCCCGCCGACCGCGCACCCGATCACCACCGCGGGCGGCAGTGCGGTGCCCAGGGCTTCGAGGACTCGCCCCTCCCGTTGTGCGAAGAGCAGCGGACGTGCGCCGTGCATCAGGGGGTCGCTGGCGCCCTCGGCGCGCACGGCCAGCCGGGCGATGGTCTCCGGCGGCAGGAGCAGGCCCCACGAGTCGGCCACCGCTCGCACCGTGGCGATGACGTCGCTGGTGGACGAGCCCATGCCGAGCCCGACGGGAAGGTCTCCGGTGAGCGTCAGTTCCCCGCCGCAGGGTTCCTCACCGCGGCGCGCCGCGCACTCCCCTACCGCGAGAACGGCCGCCGCCCGGGCCTTGGTCCGGCCGCCGGGCATCACCGTCACCTGATCGGGCGAAGTGCCTGGCCGGTGTGTGAAGCGGGCCGTACTGCCCCGGCCGGTCATCGGCAGGGTGACCAGTCCGTGGCAGGGGCGGCGCCGCTCGTCGAGGAAGACGCCTTGCAGGATCTCGCCGTGATGGCAGGCGGCGTGTCCGGTGCCCGCCGTCCTACGAGCGGCGGATTCGGGTGGCACCGGACGGCGGGTGGCAGCGGTCATGCGTCGGCCGCCACCCGGTAGCGGTACAGGGTGGTGGGTTCCGCGCTGAACTGGGAGAAGGGGAACGGCTCCGCGGACAGGGCGGTGACGCCCGCCCCGAGGAACGCGCGCGCCACGGCGCTGCCGGTCTGGGCGTAGACGACGAGGGGCACGCCACGCTCGCGGCAACGGGCCAGGACGGTGTCGAAGCTGCCGTTGCTGAGGGTCATGCCGGTGGCGACCACGGCGTCGGCTGCTTCGAGCACCTCGTGCATGTCGTCGGCGACCGGGTCGCCCCACTGGGTGGTGCGCAGGTTGAAGTCGCAGAGCAGGGGCGTGCCGCCGCGTTCGCGGATCGCGGCGACGAGGGGGTTGACCACCCCGATCAGGCCGACCCGGGCACCGGACTCGATGTCCAGGAGCCCGGCGACGGCCGCGTCCCGGGCCTTCGCGCGGGTCTCGGGGGTTCCGGCGGGCAGGGTGACCGCTTCCGCCTCGGCCGCCTCGCGGTGCGGCCGTACCGCGCTGAGGTAGGCGTCGAGCGCGGCGATCCTGAGCGGGCGGGGTGCTTCGCGCAGCAGCGTGTCCAGTGGAGTGCCGGAGGCGTCGTGGCATATGGAGGGGTGGACCTCGCCCGCCTCGAAGGCGCAGCCGCCGAAGGAACCGCCGAGGCGGACGAGGACGTACTGGTTGAGGTAGGTGGTGTTCCCGCCGGCCAGCCGGGTGCCGTGGTGCACCCAGAACACGCTGGTCGCCACCAGGTCGGCGGGACGGGTGCCGTGTTCGCCCGCCAGTACGCCGGCCAGGAGTTCGTCGGTGTTCTCCATCGCCTCGGTGTTCTTCATCGCCGGCCTCCGGTGTGGGGCGTCTCGTCGTGGGTGATGCGGAACAGGAAGGTCAGCACGCCGTCCTGCCAGTCGTGGAGATGGTCGATCCGGGGAGTGAGCCCGTGGTCGAGGGCGTGCTGGACGAGGGCACGCAGGTCCGCGGTGTTGGAGGCGATGAGGTGGATCTCGCCGCCGGGGGCGAGGAGGTCCTTCTCCGCGACCTGGGCGAAGAACTTGGCGAGCAGCGGCGCGCCCACGCACACGTTGCGTACGACGTCGGGGTCGGCGCTGACGCTCTGGCTGACCGCGGGCGGGTTGAAGGTGATGACATCAAGCTGGACTTGGCCGGGGAGGGCGTCGAAGACGTCACTCACCAGGGGACGGAAGACGGTGTCCGGGCGCTCGCCGACGAGGCGCCCGTAGTGGCGGGCGGTGACGGCCACGCTCTGCGGGTGGACATCGATCGCGTGGATCTCCCGGGCGCCCCGGACACCCGCGGCCACGGCTTCGACGCCGAGTCCGACGCCCATGGCGCCGTAGCGGCGGCCGCGGGTCTCGATGCGGCCGTCGAGCAGCCGCTCGTGGATCATGCGGCTGGTCCATCCCGGTATGAACACCCCGGGCGGGACGTCGAAGGTCCATCCGCTCCACTCGTAGGAGCGGGTGGTGTGCAGGTCCGCCTTGGGTTGGTTGAGGGCGACGATGTGGTCGGCGGGCAGCGGTGGCGGCAACTGCTCGAGAAGAGCGGGGCCGGTCGCCCTACGGTCCATGGGGGGGTCCTTCCGTTGTCATTGACGTGGCATCAGGTGTGTGAGGTGGCATGGTCCTTCGCCTCCTTCGCCTCCTTGGCTGGGAGGGAAGGGCGGGCGCAGTGCGCGCCGGCCGGAGCAGGGGACGGCCCACGCCAGGAGATCGGTGGACTGACAAGCACCCTAATGGAAACGATTGTCATTGCGATAGTGTGTCGTCGGCGCAGCGGCGTGCCGTTCGCACGCCGCGTGTCCAGGGCATGCGACTTCGCCCGTCCCCCGCCTGGCCAAGACCGTTGCGGCCGACCCCCGCCCGGCCCGCCCACCGAACGAACGCACACGACAGGAGCGCGCCACCGTGCCCACCCCATCCGCCCCGCCCCGCCCCGCCGAGGTCCGACCCGCGAAGCAGCGCCCCGTTCTGCTCGACCTCGCCTTCCTCCGCCTCTGGACGGGCGCCACCGCGTCGGGCCTGGCCACCTGGGCCCTGCCCTTCGTGCTCGGCCTCGCGGTCTTCGACCGCACCCTTTCCGCCACCGATCTCGGTCTGCTGCTCGCGGCCCGCACCGCGGGGTTCCTCGCGGCGGTACCCGTGGCCGGTGTGCTGGCCGACCGGCATTCGCGCCGGGGCGTCGTCCTGTGGGCGGGGCTCGCCGCCTCAGCCGCGGCGCCGCTGATCGCCGCCGGTCTGGACCGCTCGGTGCTGCTGATGGCGACGGGCGCCGCCGTGGCCGGAGCGGGCCAGGGGGCCTGTCGACCCGCCTACCAGGCCCTGACCGCCGAGGTGGTGGACGCCGACCGCAGGCAGCAGGCCAACGCCGCCATGACCCTGGCGGTGCGGGTCACCACGCTCGTGGGGCCCTCGCTGGCCGCCCTGCTCGCCGTCTTCCTCGACACCTGGGCCCTGTTGACGGGCATCGGGCTGCTCTGGCTCGTCGCCGCGTTCGTCCCCGGACGCGGCGAGCGCCCGGGCACCGCGAACGACATGTCGCAGTCCCCGGCCAACGGTCCGGGCCGTGCGTCGCTCCTCGCCGAGTTCACCGAGGGTGTCCGCGAGGCCCGCCGGCACCCGTGGTTCCTCGCCGGTCTGGGTGCGCTGACGGCCGTCATAGCCACCGGCTACTCCGCGACCGGTGTCGCCCTCCCCCTCGTCAGCAGGGACGAGTACGGCACGGAGGTCGTACTCGCCGGTGCGATGACCGCGTACACCGCCGGAGCGCTGGGCGGTGCGCTGCTCGTCGCCCGCTGGCGCCCCCACTCCCCCGGCCGGGCCGCCCTGGCCGGCCTCGCCGCCTACGGATTCGCCCCGCTCAGCCTCGTGTTCCCCGTGCACCCGGTCGTCGTCATGGCCGCCTACGCCGTCGCGGGCATCGGCATCGAACTGTTCAACGTGCCGTGGTTCACCGCCGCACAGCGCGAAGTCGCCCCGGACAAACTGGCGCGGGTCTCCTCCCTGGACTTCCTGCTCTCCTACGGCCTCGCCCCGGTCGGACTCGCCGTCATCGCCCCCGCCATCGACGTCTTCGGTGTCACGGCGGTACTCGCGGGCTGCGCGGTCGTCTGCTTCGCGGCACCGGCCGCCGCCGCCCTGGTGCCCAGCGCGCGCACCTTCTCCCGCCCGGCCAGCCGCGACGACCACCACTGACCTCCGACCGACCACCGCCGACCTCCGAGGGAAGCGACCCTGCCTGTGATGGGGCAGCCTGGAGCCATGCACGCACCCGTTCACCCCCACCGCCCTCACGAGAATCCAGCCGGCCCGGGCATCACCCCCGCGCGTGTCCCTCACGGCAGTGTGCGTGAGGTACGCGAACTGCTGTCCCGCGACGGGGCGGTGGTCCTCACCGGTCACCACAACACGTCCGACGCCCTCACGCTCGCGGCGGCCCAGGTCATGGGCGACCGCCTGCGTGAGCTGTACCCGCACCGGGTACGCACCTCGCACGACGGCGCTCCTGTCCACCTGCACGCCGACAGCTTCGACATCGCCGTCGACATCGGCGGGGTCCCTCACCGGCGGCGCCACCCCGACGAGGATCACGTGCTCGTCCAGTGCGCCCGCCCGGCACCCCGCGGGGGCGACTCCTTCGCCCTGGACGCCTACGCGTTCGTCGACGGCCTCGCCTCCGGCGACCCCGCCCTGAGTGCCTTTCTCACCGGCTCCGACGTCGATCTGTACGGCGCGTGGGCGGGCGTGCGAGGGCTCCCTGTGACTCCCCGGGTCGGGCGGCACGTCGAGTTCACCCGCGCCGGGCGCCGCGTCGTACGCCGCACGGACGGAGCCGTCCCGGTCCACCGCGACCCCGACACCGAGCACGTCCTCACCCAGCTCACCCGCTTCCGCGACGCCGTGCACGGCATCGAACCGTCGCTCCCGCGGTTCCGGCTCGACGAGGGCGACATCCTGGTCCTCGACAACTACCGCTGCTGGCACGGGCGTGACGGTCACGCCGGTGAACGCACCGTCCGCATCCTCACCGCACGCAGTTGTGACGCGGACTGAAGCGCGGCGCGAACGGTGACCGGAACGGTGACCGGTGCCGTCGGCATCGAGGCCGCGGCACCCGTCTTCCGCCGCCGCCTCAGCCCTCGAGTTCGCGTAGGTAGGTGGCGAACTTCTCCAGGCCGTCGATGTTGCGGGGACCGCTGATGCCCTCGTTGTAGTCGAGGATGAAGAAGTTGTCCTTCCTCACGGCGGGAAGTTCTCTGGTGTGGGGGGACTTCTTCAGGAAGTCGATCTTCTTCTCGGCCGGCAGGTCGCCGTAGTCGAGGATGACGACGACTTCGGGCTCCGCCTCGGCGACCGACTCCCAGTTGACCTGGGTCCAGCGCTCGTCGAGGCCGTCGAAGACGTTCCTGCCGCCCGCCTTCCTGATGATGTCGTTGGGCGGCACCTGGTTGCCCGCCGTGAACGGCTGGTCAGTGCCGGAGTCGTACAGGAAGACGGGCACCGGATCGCCCGACGGGGCCGTGGCCTCGACCGCCTCCACACGCTTCTTCAGCCCGTCGACCACCTCCGTGGCCTTCTTCTCGACCCGGAATATCTTGCCGAGCCGTTCGAGGTCGGTGTAGAGCGCCTCGAAGGGCGTCATCTGCTCCGGGTACTTCGGATAGTTGAAGCAACTCTCGGTGTGCATGAAACTCTGGATGCCGAGCTTGTCCAGGATCTCGGGCGTGATGCCCCGCTCGTCCTTGAAGCCGGAGTTCCAGCCCGCTACGACGAAGTCGGACTTGGCCTCCACCACAACCTCCTTGTTGAGGAGGTCGTCGCTGAGCATCTTCACCTTCGCGTATTCGGACGCCCACGGGGACTCGCTCACCGGCGGATTCGCGGGAGGCATCACATAGCCGTGCACGTGCTCGGTCAGCCCGAGGGCGAACAACTTGTCCGCGCTGCCGCCCTCGTAGGCGACGGCGCGTTCGGGGACCGTGTACTGCACCGGTTCACCGCAGCGCTTGACGGTGACCTTGCCGGACGCCTCGGCGTCCGACTCGACCTCGGCGCCGCATCCGCTGAGCACCAGTGTCGCCGCCAGGGCTGATCCGAGTGCGGCGCGATTCCGCACGGCGGCAGGGTTTCGAGTGGTACGCATGTGTCAGTGGCCTTTCAGCGGGTGGAGTCGAGCGAATACAAGAGCTGGGGATCGCCGGTCAGCGGGTGTGGAACGACGCTGGCCCTGACACCGAAGACGTCGCCGACCAACTGCGTCGTGAGCACGTCCGCGGGTGCGCCGGAAGCGACCAGGCGGCCCTGGGAGAGCACGCCGAGTCGATCGCAGGCCGCGGCGGCGAGGTTGAGGTCGTGCAGGACGACGAGGACGGTGAGGCCACAACCGCGCAGGAGCGAGAGGAGGTGGACCTGGTGGCGTACGTCCAGATGATTGGTCGGCTCGTCTAGGACGAGGATTCTCGGCTCCTGCACGAGCGCGCGGGCCAGGAGGACGCGCTGGCGCTCCCCGCCCGACAGCGTCAGAACGCCCCGGTGCGCGAGGTGCCCGATGTCGAGTTGGTCCATCGCCCGCTCGCACAGTTCGCGCTCCCGGCCACTGAGTGCCTGGTTGCCGCGCAGATGGGGCGCGCGTCCGAGTGCGACGACCTCCTCGACCGTGAAGTCGAAGTCGACCCCGCCGTCCTGCGTCATCGCCGCGATGCTCTGCGCACTGTGGCGCAACGGCAGCCGGGTCAGGTCATGCTCGCCCACCCAGACGGTCCCTGAGCTGGGACGCAGCGCCCGGTACACGCACCGCAGCGCGGTCGACTTGCCGCTTCCGTTCGGACCGACAAGGCCCACGACCTGCCCGTCGGCCACTTCCAGGGACAGTCCGCGTACGAGGCTCGTGCCGTCGATCGCGACGGAGAGTTCGTCGAGTCTCAGGTCCATGTCAGCGGCCCCCGAATGTGTAACCCCGGCGGCGCATCAGGGCGATGAAGACGGGCACCCCCACGAGCGCGGTGATGACTCCGAGCGGTAGCTCGCGCGGGGCGACCAGGGTTCGTGCCGCCAGGTCGACCCACACCATGAAGATCGCTCCGGCCAGTGGGGTGACGGCGAGCACGCGGGCGTGCGTGGCACCGACGGCCATGCGCACCACATGCGGCATGACGAGTCCGACGAATGCGACGGCGCCGCTGACAGCGACCATGACGCCCGTGACGAGCGAGACGAGAACCAGGAGCGCCTTGCGATGCCGGTCAGGACCGACACCCAGGCTCGTGGCGGTCTCGTCGCCGAGGGAGAGGACGTCGAGCACCCGTCCGTACCGGTACAGGACCGCCAGTCCGGCGATCACCACCACGGACACGACGGGCAGCGCGCCCCAGGTCGCGGCGCCGAAGCTGCCCATCGTCCAGTACAGGATCATGCTTGTCGCCTCACTGTCCGGCGCGAAGTAGACGATCAGGCTCATCACCGCCTGGAAGCCGAGTGACATGGCCACACCCGTCAGAACGAGTCGCAGCGGTGAGAGGGCGCCCCGGTGGGAGGAAGCGGCGTACACCAGGAGCGAGGCGACAAGGGCACCGATGAAGGCGCCGACGGAGACCGCGTAGATCCCCAGTGCCGCCAGCCCTCCGGTGACCGTGACCCCGACGGCGCCTACGGAGGCGCCCGACGAGACGCCGAGGACGAAGGGGTCGGCCAACGCGTTGCGCACCATGGCTTGAATCGCCACTCCGATCGCGCTCAGCCCGGCCCCCACCAGTGCCGCGAGCAGCACTCGCGGCGTGCGGATCTGCCAGATGATCTGGTACGTCGTCACCTCCTCCGCGCCGACGCGACCGCCGCTGAGTGCTGCCCACAGATGGTGAGCGGTCTCCCCCGGACCGATGACGGCGGGGCCCAGACCGATGGCGACGACGACGGAGACGAGCAGGACCGCGGTCAACACCGCGCAACCGACCAGCAGGGCCTTGCGGGAGGCGGGCCGGCCTTTCACAGCCGCCTGCGGTGCGGCCGCCGGCGCGTCGGCCGGTCCGGCCCTCTCCGTGTTCGCCGACGGTAGGGAGGTCGAGGGCGGAAGCACGTGGCCTACCTACACTTTCTCTCGATAATGGAAATCATGTTCAAGTCAGAGAATTTAGCATGCTTCCAGGAGAACGGACGTTGACTACGCGAACCTGGCGTCCGAAGCACAGCGCGGCCCCGCACGTGTGCCCGTGGTCGTGGGGTCCCGGCAGCCCAGGTCCTGCCCGCCCGGCAATGCCGACGACCGTCTCCCCCGACAAGCGGCAGATCGCCGAACGCGCCCTGCAGCGCCTGGCCGATCGCATCTACAGCCCGGAAACGAGGTACCGGCCCTGGACCTGACCATCCCTCACCGGCTCGTCGCAAGGGGCGGTACCGGTCGAGGAGTTCAGGAGCACTGATCCGCCTCGCGCTTGGCGGACGCACGGTCCGTCCGGCAGGGCGGCCGCGTCGACCCGACGAGCACACCGTGCTCAGCCGGGGACGCCGATCGGGTCCCACCCGCCAACGGTCGGCGTCTCGTTACCCCCGACTTCACAGAATCTACACGATTGAGCTCTGTGCGTATTACAGTCTTCTCCACGCGACTCAGCATCTTGTGTCGCGCATGGGACAGATGGGGCGGGCTCTTCCGCATGCCCAGGGTGCGCCGTTGGGGGATTCGTGCAGGAAATGATCAAGGGGTCGAACGTGGCCCTGGCGGACCTGAGTGACAGCGTCGGTTCAGTGATCGTCAGTCTGAGCTGGGGCAGCCCTACCGGCGAGGGCGACGCGGATGTGTCCGTCCTGCTTCTGGACGCAAACGGCAAGGTGCGCGACGACGGGGACTTCTACTTCTACAACCATCCCGTGGCCGCTGACGGAAGCGTGCAGCTTCTGGGCAAGACGCCGACGGCGGACGGCAGCGAGGACCGCATCAGCTTCGATCTCACCGCCGTCGCGTCCGGGATCGACCGGGTCGTCCTCGCTGCGAGCAGGTACGGCGGAGCACGCTTCGGTGAGCTGGAGGACGTGAGGATCACCCTGGCCGACGCCGCCGGCGAGAACCTCCTGCGGTTCTCCGTCGATGACGTCGGCTCTGTGACGGCGGTGATCTTCGGTGAGCTGTACAGGCGAGGCGAGGGATGGAAATTCCGTGCCGTCGGGCAGGGCTATGAAGCCGGTCTCGCAGGACTGGCGACGGACTTCGGGGTCGACATCGAGGACGATGCGGACACGGAGGCGGAAGGAGCACTCGAGAGTGCCGCGGGCGCCCCGCAGGCGGATGAGCCGGGTCCGGCGCCGACCGAGGAGCCCGCCCGGCAGGCGACGCTGGAGGCCATCCCCGCTCCTCGCCGGCCTGAGGAAGAGGTCGCTGAGCCGGCCAAGTCGGCCGCTCGCCCTCGCACCGCGAAGAAGAAGGTCACCCTTCCCAAGGCGGTCAAGAAGTCCCTGGCGGAGAACGACTCCTGGAAGCAGGCCAGGCTCTTCCCGGTCTCGGTGCTCAAGAGCGACCGGGACCGTGAGACGCGCGCCACCTCGGTCCTGCTGTCAGTGATGGCGCAAGTGCCGGAGTTCAGCAGGAGACTCACCGCCGGGTTCGGAGCGCCGGCGGGCAGCATGGAGACGTTCACAGAGGTGTCCCTGCCACATGGGGACAACCCGCGCCGCCCGGACGGTGTGATCCGCGTCGAGCGGGCCGGCAAGCTGTGGACCGCGCTGGTCGAGACGAAGACCAACGGCAACGCGCTCAAGGCCGACCAGGTGCAGGCATACATGGACATCGCCGCCCGACGGGGTTACGAAGCCGTGATCACGCTGACGAACGACGTCGCGCTGGAGGGCCGCCCTCTCATCGATGTCAAGATCGACAAGCGCCGCAAGCACAAGGTGGCCCTCTGGCACATGTCCTGGGCAGAAGTCGCCCACCAGGCGCAGATGCTGATCAGACATGAGGGAGTGAGCAACGCGGCGCACGCCTGGCTTCTGCAGGAACTGCTGCATTACCTGCAGCACGAGAACTCCGGCTGCCACGGCTTCCAGAACATGGGACCCGCCTGGGTCCCCGTACGAAACGGGATCGACGACGAAACGCTCTGCCAGGGCGATGCCAGAGCACTGGAGGTCGTCGAGAACTGGGAGCGGCTCATTCGCCAGGTCTGTCTCAGACTGGGCGGCGAACTCGGACAGAAGGTCCTGCCCGTCCAACGCGCCAAGCGCGGAACGGACCCCACCGAACGCCGAATCCGCCTCGCCGACCAACTCTGCCTCCACGGACGGCTCCAGGCAGAGCTACGCATCGACGGCACCCCCGGCGTCCTGGCCATCAGCGCCGACCTGCGAACCGGCAAACTGCGCACCGGTATCGAAATCCCGACCCCCGAGCAGGGCTACCCCCTGAGCTGGGCCAAGCGACTCGTACGGCGGCTGTCCGAAGCACCGGCGGACCTCCACGTCGAAACCCTCGTCGACAGCGACACCGGAGGCCCCCGCGGCACACTGGAGCGGCTCCGCCCCGAGCCGGCAGACCTGCTTCCCAAGGACAACGTCACCAAGATCACCGGGTTCCGCCTGTCCCTGCTCAAGAGCATGGGAAGCGGCCGCGGCAACGCCGAGACCGGTTTCATCCGCAGCGTCGACGACGCCGTAAACCGCTTCTACACCACCGTCGTGGTGCACCTGGACGCCCCTACGACACGCCGGACGGCGTCCAAGTAACGCACTACGACTGGATGACGCTCCGAGGGCCTGCCGGGAATTCTGCGCATCTGCCGAGACGCGGTCTTCTGTCAGCGCCGCAATCGGTGACGGTGCTGGTGCCGGCTCGGTGTGATGTGCCGGTGGACCGGTCCCGGGTCGCGTCTGCTCCACCGCCTAGGAACTGCGTGGGTGCGGCGCAGGTAGCCGGCTGGTGCGGGAGTTCCCCCTCCCCTGCTCCCGCACCAGCCGCCCTGAGATCACCTGGACGTCTCCAGGTCGGACGGTGAATTTCAACGCAGTCCGGCGAAGAGATCACTCTCCGGTACGGCCGCGTCGGTGGTGTCCTGGACACGCACGAAGGTCTCCACGCCCATCAGCTCGCCGAACCGCTCCTTGCCCATCCTGAGGAAGAAGATGTTCTCCCCCTGGCTGGCGTGCGCGGCGAGCGCATCGAACTTCTGACCGCTGAACGCTGTGGTGTCCACCCACGTGGTGATCTCGTCGTCGGGGAGGCCGATCTCGGCCATCGCCGCGGCCTCGGCAGGATCCGGCTCAGGCATGTCCTCATCAAACTCGCGCATGATCTCACCGAAGCGCTGTATCCCCGAGCGGGGCATCGTCGTCCAGTACACCTTCGGTGTCAGTTCGGTCATCTCCACTGCCGCCATCGTGATGCGGTGGGCCTGGATGTGGTCGGGATGACCGTAAAAGCCGTTCTCGTCGTAGGTGACGACCACGTCGGGCCGGTAGAGCCGCATGAGTTCCGCGAGTCGGGCGGCGCCTTCTTCCACGGGGGTCTGCCAGAAGGATCCAGGAGCGTCGTTGCTGGGCCAGCCGACCATCCCGGAGTCGGCATAGTCCAGCATCTCCAGATCGCTGATCTTCAGGACGTCACAACTGGCCTCGAGTTCTTGACGGCGCATCAAGGCGACGGCCTTCGGATCGTGTCCGGGATCGCCCGGCTTGACGCCTCCCGGTCCATCACCGCAGCCGCCGTCGGTACACGTCACGAGAACCGTGCGGATGCCCTCCGACGCATACCGCGCGAGGATCCCTCCGGTTCCGGTGGCCTCGTCGTCAGGGTGGGCGTGCACTGCCATGAGGGTCAGTGGCCGATTGGTCATGAAACAGTCCTTCTGCAGAAGTACGTCTTGGTCCGACCGCGCAGCGGGCGTACTGCGATCCCGTGGCCCTGATCCTCTCGGGGCGCACAAGCGTGTGGCCTGCGTGTCCTTGCCCGTGCGGCGCAAGGTGGTCAGCTCGTCCAACGCGCCGAACGCACCGACTGTTCCCGGCGTGACCTGCACATCTCGGTGCCGCGCCGGGGCAGACCGGTCAGTCCGCAGCGGACCGGCCGACGGTGTGGTCGCCCGGCTCGCCGACCGGGGCCTCTTCACGGACCCCGACCACCTGCTGGTGAGCCCACACGCTGGTGGAGCCCGCCGAACCCGACCAGCTCAGGTCCTCGTCGGCGTCGGCCTGCGCCACTGGAGCGGTGGACGCCGGCTCGCACCTGCCATTCATGGCCCACATCCACAGCCCGTTGTAGACACCTCGGTAGTTGAGGTACTTTTCCGGCGGAATCGATCAACGGGGAGTGATCGATGCGATCCCCGTGTCGCTGTCCGAGCGTGTCAGCCCCGTCCAGCAGATCGTCCAGGTGCGCGACAGTGAGCCTCCGCCGTTTACAGCATGGATCGTCCGTCAGCCCGGTCGGTTCGCCGAGCAGTTGGCGGAGGTACCAGCCGAGCACGACGAACTCGGGGCCGCTGAACGGGTTCTTGAGCGGGTCAGTGAACAGCTCACCGGGGAGCGCGCTGCGGCTGCGCCGACGCCCGGGCAGGTGTACGACTTTGACGGTGCGGGAGTACAGGCGCCCCCAGGACAGAGAGGTTTGCATGTGCCGTAGCGGCATGTGGTCCAGTAGGCGGCGAGCACGACATTGAGAGGTTTCCTCGCATGCCCCTTCCTTCGATTCCCCGCCGGGTCAAGATCGGCGATGCCGCCGCGTTCGCCGGGACCACACCCCGCGCCATCCGCCACTACCACGCCATCGGGCTCCTCGCCGAACCGGAACGCGGCAGCGATGACCGCCGCCGCTACGGATACGACGACATGATCCGCCTGCTGTGGATCCGCAGGATGGCCGATGCGGATATCTCCCTGGATGACATCCACGCCGCCTTTAGGGGCACCACCGGCATCGAGCAGTCCCTGGCCCGCCTGGAGGATTCCCTCGCTTCCAAGGCTGCCGCCATCGAGGCCCAGCGGGCCGCCGTGAACCGTCTCCGCGAGGTGGGCAGTCCCCTGGGCCTGCTCTCACCGCTGGTCACTGGTCGTCTGCGCGATCTACCGCCCGGAGCCCTGCGCTCGGCCGACCTCGATACCCTCCTGGTCACAGAGCGCATCTTCGGCCCTCTGGGCGCCGCTGTCCAGGCCGACCGGTTCATCGTCCTGGCCACCCACCCCGGGCTGCGGGCCGAGGAGGACCGACTGGCCGAGGCCGAGGCGGCCCTGGGCGACGCCATGTCCCCCGACGACCCCCGCATCGAAGACCTGGCCGCCCAGCGATGTGATCACGAGGCCGCCCTGGCAGCCGCCATCGAAAGATCCGGCCTGGAAGAGGCCCTCAACGTCCTCCTGGACCGGGAGGACGAGCACGCCGGCGAGGCAGAAGACGGGGCGGGGATGAGCGTGATGGAGGCCATCGGCAAGATGCCGTACGACTTCTCCCCGGCCCGCGTCCGGTACGAGGAACGTGTCGTCGAACTGTTTCAGTCGGCCGATCAGGACAGCGACAGGAACCCACGGACCTGCTGACTGGCGTCGGCGCTCAGAGCGAGTGGTGCGGCGCGGCGCCCCGCGCTGGCACGGACATCGGCCTGGTCATGGACCCGGCGTCGTCAGAGTTCTTCCACCGCGGCGTGTACGACTACTCGGGCGAAGGCGTGCGCCGCACCCCCACCGAGCACGCCGACGAAGACCCGATGGCGGAGAACGACCTCCACGGATGGCGCGAGCTGACTGCCCGCGTCGGTGACCGCTGCCGGCTCACCGGCGATGACGTGTTCTGCACCAACGAAGCACTGGTGCGCGAGGGCATCCGCACCGGCGTCGGCAAGTACAACCAACTCATCCGCCCTGTTCGCGGGCCGCTCCGCACTGCGCCGGGCGTGAACAGCAGGCGGATCCGGATCGGACGGGCACCGAGCACCGGGGCGGGGGCGGGGCTGGCTGCTCGTCGGCCGAGGAGGTCGCCGGGGCGCACGCGCAGGATGCGCGCCACCGCAGGTGGGGCAAGGCCCTACGGTGACCCGATGGAGAGGATCGGCCCCGGCCCGTCCCAGCGGGCGTGGCGGCCCGGCGGGCGCAGAGGCGCGCTCAGTCGGCTATGTCGACGCCGAGGGAGAAGTTGTAGTTGCCTACGCCATGGCGTCCCAGCCCCATCATCAGCACGCCGGCTCCCTCCAGCCACTGAGCCATCTTCAGGTCGCCGGTGTCCATCGGACGCAGTCCGATGCTCTCGATGAACGCTGCCGTGCTCGCCTTGGCCTGCACGTCGTCACCGGCAATGAACACGTCCAGCGGGCGTCCCTGGGCCAGGACGTGGCCGAAGACGGTGTTGAACGCCTTGACGACGTGGGCGCTCTCTGGGGCGGCCTGGGCAACCTCCTGCGCGACGGAGGTGCCGTCAGGGGTGACAACCCCGGTGGCACTGGGGTTGAAGGGGTTCGTGATGTCGACGACGACCTTGCCGGCCAGTGCGTCCCCGTACTGGCTGACAAGCGGCACGGCACTGCCGTGGGGCACGGCGAGGATGACGATGTCTCCGGCTGGGGCCGCGCCTGCTGTTCCCGCACTGGCGCCGTGGCCGAGCGCGCCGGCCACGTCCGCGGCCTTGGCCGCGTCACGGCCGATGACCTCGACGGCGTTGGCGCCGGCGAGTGCGCGGGCAGCGAGGACGCGGGCCATTTGCCCCAGGCCGATGATGCTGATGTTGCTCATGGTGAGTGCTCCTACTCCTTTGTTGCTCTTCACTTGTGTCGCGTTGCCAGTTCCGGCGCCGGCCGCCACGCGGCCGGGCCCGAGAAGAACAGCAGCGCGCGGCGCTCAAGGGAGGCGACCGGCCCGTTGCCTCGCTCCGTGGCGACGCTGACGAGGTGATCCAGCCCGTCGGCGGCCGTCTTCTGGGTGAACAGTCCAACAGCCAGGGAGATACCGCCCTTCCCGTCCGATCATCGATAGAAGTACGCGTTGCGATAGATTCTCCTCATGCCAGAACGTTGAGCGGCGTCTCCGCTGCGCCAGCTCCGTCGGGTGCCGGACATCGTCATGGGCGCGCTGTAAGAGCCGAAGTGGGCGGCCGTGCACGTATCAGCCCCGTCCAGCGCCCACACTCGTCACAGCAGTTCCATGAGGACGTCGGCGCGGGCGTAGTAGTCGGACACGGGGAGACGGTTGCGGGTGATTCTGACGAACCCCGCGTCCTCGTAGAGGTGGATGGCGGGGGCCAGCTTGGTGTTCGTACCGAGGAACAGCCGTGCCCCACCGAGTGCCCTGGCGCGGTCGATCGCTGCGGCGATGAGCAGGCGGCCGATGCCGCGTCCTTGCGTGGCGGGGGCCACGAACAGGGCAGGCTCCGGGTGCACGTGCGGGAGACGTTCCCGTTCGAGCGCGTCGCCGACGCACACCGGCTGCTCGACGGCGGTCACCTCCAGGGCAAGCTCGTCCTCACCCTCTGATCCCGTCATGGGGGCGTGGTGCCGTAACGACCGCGACCGGCGACTGGGGCGGCTACGCGTCACACGTTGTGCCCTTATGGAGCAGCTCGCACCGTGACGGGCACAAGAAGGTTTGGAAGGGTCAGATGGTCGTCCGTCTGATCCATGAGATCCCCACCGCGTCGGCGGGCGCAGCCGTCGGCTGCGCGGCGTCGCTCAGGAGGACGGCCGTGACGTCTCGTCCGGAAGACCGTCCTGTGCGAGCTGAGTCCGCACATCGAGAGGCACACTCATGCCGTGACTGCGCAGATCGCCGATGAAGCGTGCGACGAGCGGATCCGGTTTTGTGGACGTCACCGCCGCCAGTTGCCTGACCCATCGCGGAGAGAACGATCGTACTGCTCCCGGAAAGCCGTGACTTACCGCGCTCACGGGACACACGGCGACTCCCAATCCGGCAGCCGCGAGCTGCGGTGCCGTCGCGGTCACGGATGTCCTCATCACCGTCTCCGGGCTGACTCCCGCGCGGGCGAAGGACTGGTCGAGCCAGGCGCTGAGGCCGTTGTCCGGGGTGAAGTGGACGAGCGGCGCACCTTCAAGATCCTCAAGGCGTACCGACGACTGCTCGGCCAGCCGATGGTCGACGGGTGTCGCCAACACGATCTCCTCCTCCGCGACGGCGGTGATCGTGAAACGGCCGGCCGAGGGAGCGGTCAGCACCGCCACGTCGACTTCGTCGGAGTCGACGAGGCCGAGTGCCTCGTCCATCGCGGTGGACTCGCGCAGGGTGATCGCGACCTCCGGACGGCTGCGATGCCACTGACGAATGACGGCAGCGAGCAGCGGCACCGTGAGGCTCTGCGCACAGACCAGTCGCAGGACGCCCCCGGCCGCTTGACCCGCCGCACGTGCCGACCGCACCGCGGAAGCGGCCGCTTCGATCGCTCGTCTGGCATCCGCGACGGCGGCACGCCCCGCGGAAGTGAGCTTGACCCCCCGAGGCTCGCGACGGAGCAGGACCGTCCGGGTCTCGCGTTCCAACGAAGCAAGCTGATGAGAGACAGCCGGTTGCGACGAATGCAGCAGCAGCGCGGCCTGGGTGATCGATCCGGAGTCCGCGACGGCGACAAGGCACTCCAGTGCCCGCAGGGAAGCCATCCATGAATTTTATCGCAGGCCTTCGAACCATGACTGTGGTTGAGGGAAGTCATCCGGATCCCTGGTTGCTCCAACCCACGAGACCTTCTCGCCCACGGTCGGCGAGGGGGCTCACACAGAGCGAAGGAGAGGTTCATGGCACAGGTGTTCGTTACCGGCGGTTCCGGGTTCATCGGCCAGGTGCTGGTACGCCGGCTCCTCGGCGCGGGGCACTCGGTGGGTGTTCTGGTTCGAAGTGAGGCATCGGCTGCGAAGATCTCGGCGCTGGGCGCAAAGCCCGTACGGGGCGAGTTGACCGACCCGCTCACGTGGCGGAACGATGTGACGGGCAGTGATGTGGTGTTCCACCTCGCCGCCGAGACGGATGTCGCCGCCGACCGTGAACGCCATGAGCTGGTGACGGTTCGCGGCACCCGGGCAGCCGTCGATGCCGCCCGTTACGCGCGGGTTCCACGTTTCGTCCACTGCGGGAGCGAAGCCGCGCTGCTCGCCGGTGCGCCGCTCGTCGAGGTCGACGAGACCGCGCCGCTACGGCCCGACTCGGAAGCCGCTTACAGTGCCGTGAAGGCCGTGGCCGAGAAGATCGTGCTCGACGCGAATACCCCGGGCTTCGCCACGGTGTCGATTCGCCCGCGGTTCGTCTGGGGTCCCGACAGCTTCCTCGTCGAGGGCCTGGTCGCGGCAGCGAGGGCGGGGCAGTTCGCCTGGATCGACGGAGGCGGGCACACAACCGACGTCACGTTCGTCGAGAACGCCGTCGAGGGACTCGTGCTCGGATGGCAGCGCGGCCGGCCGGGTCAGGCCTACTTCGTCACCGACCGGCACCGCGTCACCCTCCGCGAGTTCCTGGAGACGCAGTTCGAGATCTATGGCGTCGATGTCCCGATCCCCGACATGGACGCCGAGACCGCCGCCGTCGAGGTCCCCGTTCCCGCTCGATGGTTCCTCGGGCAGCAGTGCACCTTGCGGACGGACAAGGCCGTAGTCGAGCTCGGTTACGAGCCCGTCGTTGAGCACGCCGCGGGCCTGGACGCCGTCAGAAACGCGGTGGCACTCAGCCGCGCATGAAGCGTCATCCACCGGCGAAGTCGCGAATACATGACCGCCAGGGAGCGGTCGAACGTTTGGAGATTTCCATGTTCGAAGCGATAAATTGGCCGGAGGCCATGGCCCCCAGCCGCTCCCCCATCCACTTCACCAACGAGCTCGAGGTCGAGGCCTCGCCGGAAACAATCTGGTCCCTGCTCGTGCACCCTGGAACCTGGTCCACCTTCTACCCGGGCGTCGGACAGGTCCAACTCCTTGACGGCCACGATTCGCTGCGCCTCGGAACTCGATTCGAAACCAACCTGGCCGGCCAGGACGTCTTCGCCTCCGTACAGGAGTTCCAGCCTGAGACGCGTATCGCCTGGGGCGGGTTTCCCAAGGCTTCGGAAGCATCCAGGGCTTACCACGCCTGGATCATCACACCCACGGCGAAGGGGAGCCATCTCTGGACCGAGGAGACGATGCAGGGACCGCTCTGGATCGAATTGGCGAAGCAGGATCCCGAAGTCTTTTGGCGCACGCACGAGAACCTTCTCGCGGCGCTTGCCGAGGTGGCGAGCGGGCGTGAAAATCAAGCCGGTTGACTCGCGAGGCGCATAGAAGTGCTCTCGCCAGGACATCCAGAATGGAAAAACGTGTGATGTATGCCAAAGTTGCTTGGCCCGAACGGTATGACCCGAAACTGTCGGCGCTCTACGCGCTCAATGACATCGACGTGAAGGCGCCGCCCGAAGTGGTGTGGAAGCTGCTCGTCGACGCCGAGAACTGGTCGAGCTACTTCCCTCCCGAGGATCGCGTCAAGATCCTGACCGGTGAGTCGGAACTGGCTCTCGGAACCAACTTCAGCCGAGTGACGGTTGGATTCTCCATGACTCTCGACGTGACGGAGTATGAGCCGTTCGCCAGGCTCGCGTGGGAGACGACAGTCGACGGCGACGAAACGGGTTCGAGCGCATACCACGGCTGGGTCATCACACCTACGGACGATGGTTGTCACGTGTTGACCGAGGAAACACAGCAGGGCCCCTTCTTCGTCGAGGAACTCGGACGTAAGCATCCCGGTGCGCTTTACCGCTATCACCAGGACTGGGTCGAGCGCCTCGCCCGTGCCGCAGAGGCGGAGGCGGCAAGGTCTGCGGCCTGACCCGCACGACTCAATGAACGTCGGCGAGTCCCCCAAAACCCTTGCGCCGCCGGCATCGTCCGCGGGGTAAGGGCGTTCCGCACGGGGGTGGCGTTCCCGCACGGGGGTACGGCCCTCAGAACCGCCGGGCCGACTCCTCCGCGTGGGCCATGCGCCGCAGGCTCAGGAGCACCGGTTCGTACAGCACCGTAAGAGCGACGGCCGCCTCGACCTGCTCGGCCTCGGTCGGCTGCGCCTCGACCATGTCCAGGTCGGTGACTGCCAGTTGCGCTGCCAGGTGTCCGTACGGGAGCAGTTGCTCGATGTCGCAGGGATAGCCGAGCCGGACCAGCGCGGCGACCGAGTCGATGAGCCGCCGGTGGTCGGGATTGAGCATGCTCAGGCCCGATTCGGAGGACCAGCCCAGGTGCTCCAGCAGCCCCTCCACCGAGCCGCGGGCGACCTCCACCGCGGGGTCGTCCTCGGCGGGTTCCTCGGAGCGGGGCGGCAGCGCCATGGTCACCGCACCCAGCCGCTGGTGGTGGTCAAGGGACTCGTCCTCCGCGGCAATGATCACCTCGCGTGCGGCGGCCACGGGCACCCTGCCGATCTGGATCAGCGCCCGTACCAGGCGCAGCCGCCGCAGGTGGCTCTCTCCGTACTCGGCCTGGGTGGCGGAGATTCGGCGCCCGGGCTGGAGCAGCCCTTCGCGCAGGTAGTACTTGATCGTAGCGGTGTTCACACCGCTGCGTTCACTCAACTCCGCCAGCCACATGCCTTGCTCCTTCCGTAAAACAGTGCCACTATCCAAGCATGGATGGCGCCGCTATCCAACACTGAGCGGAGAATCTCATGCGTGTTCCACCGGCACCTGGGCAACGGGTCACCGCCGCGGCCGAGGGCGATGTCGTCGTCTTCCTCATCGGAATGCGGATCAACCGCTGGCGGGCCGTGCGCCACTGGCTACCGGCCGTGGCCGCGATGCTGCGCATGCTCAAGGAGCTCTCGAAGGACGGCGACAGCGGGCTGCTGGGCCACCGCGGACTGGGCGGCGGCGGTTCCCGAGTGCAGTCCATCGTCCAGTACTGGGAGTCGAGCGAGAAGCTGCTCGCCTACGCCTCCGACCAGGGCGGGCAACACCGGCCCGCGTGGGCGGCGTTCAACCGCCGGGTGCGGGGCAGCAACGGCGCCGTGGGGATCTGGCACGAGACGTATGTCGTCCCGGCCGGTTCGTACGAGTCGATCTATGTCGACATGCCACCGGCCGGTCTGGGTGAGGCATGGGGCGTCGAACCCGTGAGTCGGCGCGGGGAGCGGGCCGCACAGCGACTGGAGAGCGGGGCCGGCCAGAAGCGGTAGGGGGGTGTGCTCCGGCCAGGAAGCGGCTCGACGGGGCTCGCCGGAAGGCGTGTCGTACACACTGTTGGGAATGCCCGTCCTCAGGGCTCGGGGAGAACTCGTCGTCGGTGTGCTTCGGGAAGACCGCCTCCCTTCCGGTACGCCTGCCGAGCCGGGAAGAGCAAAAGGTTCGACCCCTCTCACGCCGGGACGAGGCCCCACGAAGGGGCGGAGGACCGAGCCGCTCCGGAGTCAGGCGTCGTGGAGACTGACGGCCTGATTCTGCAGGGCCGCCACCATCGCTTGTGCCTGGGCAGAGGGGCTCGGCCGGGTCACAACGACTGTCGCACGGCCGGGCCAGTGGCTGTCGGTGACGGCCACGGCCCGTACGCCCCTCGGCAGGGCCGGAAGGGCCAGGTCAGGGATGACAGTGATGCCCAGGCCTGCCGCGACCAGGCCGAGGCGTGTGGACCAGCCGCGGGCGGTGTGGGCGATGTGGGGGTCCGACAAGGTCGGCCAGGCTCCGAACTGCGGCTCGCCTGCCGCGCCGTCCCCGGCAACCCACTGTTCGTGGGCCAGGTCCGACACGGTGATGCGGTCGTGGCCCGCGAACCGGTGCGTGTCCGGGACGACCACCAGCAGGTCGCCTTGGAGTACTGCCGTCTGACGCAGTTCGCTCAGGTCATAGTCCGGCAGGCCGTGACCGACCCCGATGACGGCCACTTCCAGCCTGCCGGTCCGTAGCCGACGGACCAGGGCGGGCGTCGAGGCTTCCTCCACCACGACGGCGAGACCCGGATGGCCGGCGGTCACCTCCGCCATCGCTCGCGGGACCAACGCCATGGCGGCAGTGGGGTAGGACCCGACCGCGAGGCGGCCCGCGAGCCGGTCGCGCAGGCCGGCGAGTTCCAGCTCGGTCGCCGCCAAATCGGCGAGAATCTCTCCCGCACGGCGGACGAGCACCTGACCCGCCGGGGTGAGCGCCACGCCTCGTCGCCTCCGGTCGAAGATCGGCGCCCCGGCCGCCGCCTCCGTGGCAGCGACCTGACGGGAGATGGCCGACTGTGTGTAGCCGAGCACCTCGGCGGCCCGGGTGAACGATCCCGCGGCGGCGACCTGGTGAACGACGCGGAGGCCCGCGAGGGTGAACTCAGCCATGACTGGAACCTAACATGCGCATCCGTCATGGACATCGTGCGTAAGTATCATTGGACCGCATGGCTGGGCGGAGGCAGGATGGCGACATGACACAGCGATTCAATCGAAACGACCTCGTGGCACGTCTGGTTCGGGCCGGTGAGCTGGAGGTGTCGGGCGAGGATCCCGCCGAGGCCGCGGCGTATTTCGATACGGAAAGGTTCCGCTTCCACGGGCCGGACGGCTTCGAGTCGGACTTCGCCGGACTCACCGCCTACTTCGCGTCAGTGCGCGAGGCCTTCGACGACCGGTCGATCCGGCGCGGCATCGTGGTGTCCGAAGGCGACCACATGGCCTGCCAGACGTGGATCGAAGGCACCTTCGTCCGTGAGTTCACCCAGTCACCGGCCGGACCGCTGCCGCCCAACGGCAAACGCGTCGTGTTCGACCTGATCAACATCTTCCGCTGGGACGACCGAGGACGCCTCGTCGAGGAATGGGTACGCACCGACAACCGCGGACTCTTGCGTCAACTGGACTCCGAAGGAAGTTAGCAGGTCGGCCCCCCGGGGGCGAGGTCCGCGGCCGGCGCGCGACACGACCGCCGGCGTTGCCTGCCACGCGCCCGGGCTCATGCCCGTCGCCGGGATCGCGGAGGACGATCTGCTCCCGGCCGGCAGCACAACCGGCCGCTTCCGCGACGCCCGCCACCGGGGCGGATACGGAAGGGCAGTTCGTGAAGTGGCCCAGGCGGGGGGTCACACGGCGTGGGCGCCGCCGACGAAGGTTCGTTCCGGTGGTGACGCGACGAGTTCGACCATGGTGCCGGGGCGGAGGTCATCGCCGATGACGCGTGCGATCGCGTCGGTGAGCGCGGCGCCGAGGCGCGCGGTGACCCGGGCGGCGTCGGGGCGGTCGAAGACGCCGACGCGGACGCCCAGGACGACCGAGGCTTTCGTGTCCACGGCCTTGCCGCCCTGCGCGAAACGGCCTGCGGGCACTCCGGCCAGCCGGACACTTACGAGGTCGCGGGCCCACTCGCCATAGACATCGGCAATCGCGTCGGTCAGTGCGGCGACGAGCACGGGTTCCCTACCGGTCAGCCTGCTCTCTGGAAGGTGGACGGTCAGATGCGGCATAGTGAACCTCGTTCCCTTTGAATCTAAAGCTTTTGTTTGCAAAGGTACTTGGAAGAGATCACTGATGTCCACAGAACCGGACGGTCCAGCCGTCGAAGAGGCCGTCCGCACCCTGCTGTTGCTCATGCCACGGCTCGTCGGCCGCGCCAAGCGCCTGCCCATTCCGGCGGCGCTCCAGGGCATGGACCTGGCGCCGCGACACCTCGCGCTCCTGGCCCACCTGGAGTACGACGGCCCCACCAGCGTCAATGAGCTGGCGGCCCGGCTGGAGGTGGCGCCGACGACCGTCAGCCTCATGGTTGGCGAGCTGTCGCGGCTCGGCATCCTGCGGCGCGCCGCCGATCCCGACGACCGCCGCCGTCGCATCATCGCCATCGCCCCTGCCTTCGCCGCACCGATCGGCGAGTGGCTGTCCGGCAGCGCCTCCGCCTGGACACGCGTCATGCGCGGTCTCGACCCTGCGGAACGCTCCACGGTCATCACCGCCCTGCACGCCTACGAGGACGCCTTGGAGCAGGCAGGCTCCCAGCACCACAACGTGCAGCCGCGTTAACCGGCCGGGGCCGAGCCGCGCTGCACATGGCAGACTCATCGTGCAGGACGCCGCCCGGGGCGGCAGCACTTCCGGTGCGTCCAGTCGCGGGAGCGAGGAGTGCCCATGAGCGAGAACGATCCGCACATCCATGTGGATTCGAAGGTGGTGGCCGGCGATGCCGCTGTCCGCAACACGGTGGCAGCCACGTTCGGCCTGGCCGGAGACCTGCCGAGCCTCGTCACCACTGGATGCGGGCTACGGGTGCCGTATGCCATGACCTCTCCGCGTCCGGATCGTGTCACCTGCCTCGCCTGCCGTGAGCACGCGCGGCGCGAGCACCAGCGCTTCGCGGAGCAGGTCGACCGCTTGAGCCGCATGCCGGGATCGACCATCAGTCCCGCCGAGGCAAAGCCGGCAGCAGACACGCATCGCGACCTCGCGCAGAGGTTTTCCGACGCGGAGGACTGAGTCCGTACCCGGCGCTACTACGGGGTTGACGCGCGCCCTGCAGCGCGACGGACCGCCAATGCGTCTGCCTCGGACTCGCTCCGACCGGGCCCGAGCGGTTGTGGTTCGTGGACGGCACAGCCCCGCACACCGCTGAGACCTGCCTCGTCACGGCCTTCCGCCACACCATTCAAATGACCGGTGGGCGGCCCAAGCGCGTCATTCGTGCCACGGTTGCCCACCGCATCGGCCGACGCGGGCCGCCCGACACGCGCACCCCTTCGGCGAAGCCCGCCGCCCAGGCCCGCAGCCCGCCCCACGAGCGCGTCCGCGCCACGGTCAGCAGGGTCCACACCCCGAGGTAGGCCGGGACCAGCAGGGCCGGCAGATGCCGTTTGGCGAGCCACACCCGGTTGCGGGCCGTCATCCGGTAGTAGACCGCATGCCGGGCCGGTGACGTCCAGGGGTGCTGGAGCAGCAGCGACGGCTCGTACACCACCCGCCACCCGTCATCCAGCGCCCGCCACGCCAGATCAGTCTCCTCATGGGTGAAGAAGAACGCGTCCGGCCAGCCGCCGATCCGCTCCAGCATCCGCATCGAGAGCGCATGCCCGCCGCCCAGGAACGTCGTCACCTCACCGCCGCGCATCGGGTCCCTGGCCCGCAGCCGCGGCACATGCCGACGCTGGGTGCGGCCGCGCTCGTCGGCGATCCGGAACGACACGATCCCCAGCCGCTGATCGCCCTCGTACATCGAGGCCAGCTTCGCGAACACGTCCGTGCCCGTGAGCAGTCCGTCGTCGTCCAGGTCGACGACGACGTCCACGTCACCGTGTGCCCGCAGGTGCGCGACGGCCACGTTTCTGCCACCGGACACGCCCAGGTTCTCGTCCAGCTCCACCCCGTCCACTCCCGCGGGCAGTTCCGGCAGCGCGCTGCCATTGCCGACCACCACGATCCGCGCGGCCGGCAGCGTCTGATGAGCCACCGACTCCAGCAGGGACCGCAATGCGGCGGGCCGGTTGCCCATGGTGAGGATCGCGATCCCCAGACGTGGATGACTCACAGGTGAACTCCGATCGACTTCTCGACCGACGCAGCCTATCCGCACACCACCACCCCGCTCGGGACCACCTCACCGCCCCGTCCCGGCGCTGCCCCCACCAACGTCGGCGATTCGGCCAACCGCCCTGCTCCGCACACCCGTTGCCGTCTTTGGGTCCGTGCATCCACCACACGCCGTCACGCGCTCTGTCCCGGGATTTCGGGAACGACCGAAACACATGTGTTCGATATCCCGGCGGGGTCGTTGAGCTCCACGACCATGCTGGACGACCGTCAAGGGGACCGACGTTGACCTCGAACGCTACGAATGGACAGCCGGCTTCCGTGCCTCCCCCTCCCTCTCCCTCTCCCTCTCCCTCTCCTCCGCCTCCACCGCCGGCGGAGATCACCTACAGCGGTCAGTACTCCGTCAACCCGCTCGCCGAGGCCTCCTTCGGGCGGATGTGCGCGCAAATCCCGGCCGTGCTGGGCAGGATCGTCCGACTGTCGTGGCGGACCGACCGGCGGGCCGTACAGCTACTGCTCGGCTGCCAGGTGGTCACAGGTGTCTCAGCCGCCGTACTCCTGACCGCCACTGCCCGCGCGATGAAGCCCCTCCTCGGCAACGACTCCGTCGGCGACAGGCTGCACGGGGCTCTGCCGGCGCTGCTGGTGGTCGCGCTCGCCGCCGCGCTGGGCCGCGGTGCGGCGGCGGTGGCCACGTACGCGGAACGGCGGATCACCCCGAGGCTGACGACGGAGACGGACAGCGCCCTGGTCGAGGCGGTGTGCCGGGTGGAGGCGTCCGCATACGCGGAGGAGGGCTTCTCGGACCGGCACGAGGCGGCCGAGATGGGAGTGATCCGCACCCAGGTGATGGTCACCGACGCCCAGCGGTTTCTGTCCGCGTTGATCCGGATGGTCACCGCCGGCGGCGTGCTGTCGGTGCTGAACCCGCTGATGCTGCCGCTGCTCCTGCTGGCCGTGCTGCCGGCCGGCGCGGGTGCGGTCCTGACCGCCCGGGTCGACTACGAGGTCCACTACGCCAACATCGCCGACCGCAACGTCCGCGGCATGATGCGCTGGTGGGCGACCACGTCGAAGTACGGCGACGAGGTCCGCGCCAACTCGATGACCGACTACCTCGTCCACTGGTACCGGGCCCTGTCCGACCGGTGCGACCGGCGCACCCTGGCCGCCGCGCCGCGGACCCTGCGGATCGCGGTGCTCTCCGCGCTGGCCGGCGGTGTCTTCCTCGTCGCGACATGGTCGGCGCTGGCCTGGCTGGCGATCTCGGGCCGGATCGACCTCGCGGTCGCGGCCACGGCCGTCATCGCCGTACAGACCACACTCGCCGCGCTCTCCCAGGTCGTGATCAACGGCGCCGCGGTCTTCCACACCAGCCTCTATCTGAGCGACATGCAGACCTTCCTGGACGACGCCGCGGCCCGCACCCCCGAGCGCGGACCCGGCAGACACAGCGCGCCGACCGAGCAGATCCGGCTCGAGGAAGTCGTCTACCAGTACCCGGGCAAGGACAAGCCGGCCGTGGACGGCGTCTCCCTCACCCTTCAGCGCGGCCAGATCCTCGCGATCGTCGGCGCGAACGGCTCGGGCAAGTCCACTCTGACCCGTCTGCTCACCGGCATCCATCTTCCGGACAAAGGCCGTATCACGTGGAACGGCACCGACCTCGCCGAGGTGGACTCCGCCACCGTCTGGGCGCACACCGGTCTGGTGCCTCAGATCTTCGCCCAGTGGCCGATGCCGGTCCGCGAGAACGTCACCCTCGGTCAGCCCCGTACCCACGACGACACTCCGGTGTGGGACGCCATCGACGCGGTCGGCCTGCGCGAGGCCGTCGACGACCTCCCGCAAGGCCTGGACACCCTGCTCTCCCGTGACGTCTTCGGCGGCTTTGAACTCTCCGGCGGCCAATGGCAGCGCATCGCCTGCTCCCGGGCCCTCTACCGGCGCCCTGACCTGCTGATCCTGGACGAGCCGACGTCCCAAATGGACCCGCGCGGCGAACACCAGATCTTCGAACAGATCAAAGCCATCGCCGCCGACCGCATCACCATCGTGGTCACCCACCGCCTCGAGAACACGAGGATCGCCGACCACATCGTCGTGATGGAACACGGCCGGATCACCGAGCAGGGCCACTACGACGATCTCGTCCACGCCGGCGGAACCTTCGCCGAGCTTCTCGAGCTCTCCCAGGACCGGTAGCCACACGCGCCCCGCCGGTGGAGCCCGCTCCCTCGTCCTGAAGTGATCGCGTCGAGCTGATGGGCCGGTACGCCGACATGGCAGATCTCAAGCAGTTCAGTGAACTGGCGGGCCGTGTCTACACCGACGAGGTCACCCTCGACTTCGAATCGGTGACCGGGATTCCACCGACGGCCGTGCCGGTCGGCCAGTACGTCGAGATCCTCCGTGGCGCCTTCGCGCCCTTCACTGGCTCCCGGCGGAGGCCGCCGCCGACGGGCCCAATCGCTGGCTGGTCGTCGGCTTCTACGACAACGAGGCGGTCCGCACGGCGGACGGCTGGCGGCTCACCCGCGTAAAGCTGACCTCGAAGTACCAGGAGAACGCGCATTTCGCCGCTGCCGGGCAGGCGGGCTAGCGCCGCGGCGCGGCGTGCGGAAGCCTCCGTGAGAGAGGAGTGATCTGATGCCACGGATCCGGGGCGCCAGCATCGAGGAACATCACGAGATGGTGTGGGCCGACCTCGCGGAGGCGATGCGGAATCTGCTGCTCGAGCGCAACTACGACGCGATCACCATGGGGCACATCGCGACTCGGGCAGGACTCGCTCGCAACACGCTCTACAACTACGCGCGCGACAAGCACACGCTGGTCCACGCGCTGGCCGAGCGGGCGAGCCGGCCCATGCTCGTGCGGGTGACAGCGATTGCCGAGCGGTCCCAGGACCCGGCGGCGGAGCGGATGCGGGAGGTCGTCGAGGCAGTCCTGGACGCCTGCACGGACCAGGCGATGCAACTGATGTTCCTGCCCGGCGCCGGCCCTCTGGTTGCCGAGGTGCCGAAGGGGCCGTACGGACCATTCCAAGCGGTCGTGGTGCGGGTGGAGAGCATCGTCCGGGACGGCATGGCAGGCGGGGAGTTCCGGGACGTAGGCGACGTGCGGCTCGCGGTGGAGCTCCTGTCCGGCGTGATGCGCGCCGGCGCCGAACGCATCGGCCGGGATCCGGCCGGCTGGCCGGCCACACGGGTGATCAACCGTCGGCAGCCCGGACTGACCGAGCAGCAGCCCGACAGCCACCCCGTACTGCTCCCGGAACGTGGCGATGCCCTGGATCGCGCGCCCGACCGTGGACCTTGCCGCGTCCGGCAGCGCGTCGAGCACGCTCGCAACCTCCAGATCACCGCAGGGCCGCGGCTGCCTTCCGCGGAGCGGATTCAAGTGAAACGCCGGCCCGCTTGAAATTCTTCGCAAACGATGTCGAGAACACGCGCGTTGCTCCGTCCCAGGAGCAGACACGGCCACAATGGGCCGTACCTCACCAAGGAGAACACGATGGCCAAGTACCTGCTGCTCAAGCACTATCGGGGCGCGCCGGCATCGGTCAACGACGTGCCGATGGACCAGTGGGAGCCGGAGGAGGTTTCGGCCCACGTGCAGTACATGCGTGACTTCGCCGCCCGGCTGGAGGACACCGGCGAGTTCGTCGACAGTCAGGCGCTCTCCCCCGAGGGCACCTTCGTCCGCTACGACGGCGAGGGGCGGCCGCCGGTCACCGACGGCCCGTTCGCGGAGACCAAGGACCTGATCGCCGGCTGGATGGTGATCGACGTCGAGACCTACGAGCGCGCGCTCGAGCTGGCCGGCGAGTTGTCCGCGGCTCCGGGTGCGGGTGGCAAGCCGATCCACGAGTGGCTCGAGGTGCGCCCGTTCTACGCCGAGCAGGCCACGGCCGGCGAGTGAACGAGGCGATCCTCCGTGAGCTGGTGCCGGCGGTGATCGGTGTCCTCGTCCGTCGCGGAGCCGACTTCGCGGCGGCCGAGGACGCCGTGCAGGACGCCCTGGTCGAGGCCGTGCGCGCATGGCCGGACGGCTCACCGAGGGACCCCAAGGGCTGGCTGATCACGGTGGCGTGGCGCAAGTTCCTCGACGCCGCCCGCGCCGATGCCTCCCGGCGGCGGCGAGAGGAACTGGTCGAGGCCGAGCCCGGCCCCGGCCCGGGCCCCGGCCCTGGCGAGGGGGGCGACGACACGCTTCGGCTGTACTTCCTGTGCGCGCACCCGTCCCTGACACCGGCCTCGGCGGTCGCGCTCACGCTGCGAGCCGTCGGCGGTCTGACCACGCGGCAGATCGCGCAGGCCTACCTCGTGCCGGAGGCGACCATGGCCCAGCGGATCAGCAGGGCCAAGCGGACCGTCTCCGGCGTCCGGTTCGACCAGCCCGGCGACGTCGCCACGGTGCTGCGCGTGCTCTACCTGGTCTTCAACGAGGGATACTCCGGCGACATCGACCTCGCCGCCGAGGCGATCCGGCTCACCCGCCAACTGGCGGCCAGGACCGGACATGAGGAGGTCGCCGGCCTGCTGGCGCTCATGCTGCTTCACCACGCGCGGCGCCCGGCACGGACCACCGGCCCCGACAGCAGGCTCGTACCGCTTGCCGAGCAGGATCGCAGCCGGTGGAACACCGAGCTGATCACCGAGGGCGTCGGTGTCCTCCAGGCCGCTCTCGCACGCGACCGCCTGGGTGAGTTCCAGGCCCAGGCGGCCGTCGCCGCGCTCCACGCCGACGCCCGTACGGCCGAGGAGACCGACTGGGTGCAGATCGTCGAGTGGTACGACGAACTGGTGCGTCTCACCGACAGCCCCGTGGCCCGCCTCAACCGGGCCGTCGCCGTGGGCGAAGCCGACGGCCCGCGGGCCGGCCTGGCCGCCCTGGCGGGGCTCGACCCCGGCCTGCCACGGTACGCCGCCGTGGCGGCGTACCTGCACGAGCGCGACGGTGATCCGGCGACCGCGGCACGGCTCTACGCCCAGGCCGCCCGGTCGGCGCCGAACATCCCTGAACGCGACCACCTCACGCGACAGGCCGCCCGGCTCAACTCGCGGCTGCGCAGTTGAGCCGACGGTGCCCCCGGTCGGGGCAACGTGACATTGTATAGTGGGCGGTCATTGGCTGGTCGTACGGAGGAGCAGGGATGCCTCATCTCAAACCCCAGGCGATCTCCGTCCAGACCCATCTGCGCGATCAGGTCGCCAACGCGCTCCGGGCCGCCCTGATCGCGGGCGACCTTCGTCCGGGGGTCATCTACTCCGCGCCCACCCTGGCGGCGGAACTCGGCGTGTCGGCCACTCCGGTGCGTGAGGCCATGCTGGACCTGGCCAGGGAGGGCCTGGTCGAAGCGGTACGCAACAAGGGGTTCCGGGTCACGGAGATGACCGAGCAGGATCTCGACGAGTTCACCGAGATCCGAACCCTGATCGAGGTCCCCACGGTGGGGCGCGTCGCGGCGACGACGGCCGTCGAGCAACTGGAGGCCCTGCGTCCGCTGGCGCAGCAGATCGTCACAGCGGCCCAGGAGCACGATGTCCTCAAGTACCTCGAAGCCGATCACCGGTTCCATCTTGAGCTGCTGGCGCTGGCCGGCAACCACCATCTCGTAGAGGTGGTGGCGGGTCTGCGCAAGCGTTCGCGCCTGTTCGGACTGGGCGCTCTCAACGGGACGGGGCGGCTGGTCGCTTCCGCCCAGGAGCATGTGGAACTGCTGGATCTGATGGTGAGCGGCCGGATTCATGAGGCGGAGGAGTGCATGCGCCGCCATCTCGCGCACGTGCGCACCCTGTGGGCGGATGGCCGGACGGACGGCGAAGAGCTCACCCGCCCCGGGGCGCACGTGACACCGATGGCTCAGAGGGTGAACCCCGCCGGGTAGGGATCGGACGGGTCGAGCAGGTACTGCGCGGTGCCGGTGATCCAGGCACGGCCGGTGACGGACGGCAGGACGGCAGGCAGATCTCCGACGGTGGTCTCCCCCAGGACGCGGCCGACGAACCGGGAGCCGATGAACGACTCGTTGACGAAGTCCTGGCCGACCGGAAGCTGCCCGCGTGCGTGCAACTGCGCCATCCGGGCGCTGGTGCCCGTGCCGCAGGGCGACCTGTCGAACCATCCCGGATGGATCGCCATGGCGTGTCGTGAGTGTTCCGCGGTCGATCCGGGGGCCTCGAGATAGACGTGGTGGCACACGTCTATCTCCGGGTTCTCCGGGTGGGACACCGGGTTCTGCTTGTTGACGGCGTCCATGACGGCCAGTCCGGCGTCGAGCAGCCGCTGCTTGTGCGCCCGTTCGAAGGGGATCCCGAGGTCCTCGGTCCGGACGAAGGCGTAGAAGTTGCCGCCGTAGGCGATGTCGTAACGCACCGCCCCGTATCCCGGCACGTCGACGACCTGGTCGAGTGCGTGGCAGTACGACGCGACATTCTCCAGGGTGACCGATTCCGCGTGGCCGTCGCGCACCCGCACCCGGGCCGTCACCAGTCCGGCCGGTGTGTCGAGCCGCACCAGGGTCTCCGGCTCGACCACCTCGACCATTCCGGTCTCGACGAGGACTGTCGCGACGCCGATGGTTCCGTGCCCGCACATCGGCAGGCAGCCGGAGACTTCGATGAAGAGCACACCGTAGTCGGCGTCCGGCCGGGTCGAGGGCTGCAGGATGGCCCCGGACATCGACGCGTGCCCGCGCGGCTCGCACATGAGCAGGGTGCGCAGGTGGTCGCGTTCCGCCACGAAACGTTGTCGTCTCTCGAACATCGTCGCGCCGGGGAGGACGCCGACACCGCCCGTGATCACGCGGGTGGGCATTCCCTCGGTGTGCGAGTCGACGGCGTGAAAGCAGACGGTCGAGCGCATCGTCAGTTCGTCCCGGCGTCGATGACGGCGCGGGTGGCGGAGCGCACGACGGCCTCCGTCTCCGGTGCGAGTGGCCGGCGCGGCGGGCGGCACGCGCCACCGCGGCGGCCGGTCATCTCCTGGCCGAGCTTGATGGCCTGGACGAACTCCGTCTTGCTGTCCCACCGCAGGACCGGGTGCAGCCGGCGGTAGAGCGGAAGCGCCGTCTCCAGGTCACCCGCGAGGGACGCCTCGTACAGTGCGAGACAGGCTCGGGGAAAGACCTGCGGGTATCCGGCGACCCAGCCCTTGGCGCCGGCGACGGCGACTTCCAGCACGGTGTCGTCGGTGCCGATCATGAGGTCGAGGCCGGGTGCCAGCTCGGCGATCTCGTAGCAGCGCCGGACATCGCCGGAGAACTCCTTGACACCGACGACGAACCCTTCGGCGTGCAGCTTGGCCAGCAGGTCCGGGCGCAGGTCCACCTTGGTGTCGATGGGGTTGTTGTACGCGGTGACGGGGAGGCCGGCCGAGGCCACCAGTTCGAAGTGCTCGAGGACCGCGCGATCGTCGGCGCGGTAGGCGTTGGGCGGCAGGCACATGACGGCCTGACAGCCCGCGTCCTTGGCGAACTGGGCGTGCCGCTTGGCCTCGACGGCGCCGTAGGCACCGACACCCGGCATGACGGTGAACCCGTCAGGGGCGTTCGCCACGGCCGTCTCGACGACACGGTCGCGCTCGTCGTACGTCAGGGTCTGGTATTCGCCCAGCGAGCCGTTCGGCGCGACGCCGTGCATCCCCTGCTCGGCGAGCCATGCGACGCTCTCGCCGTAGGCGCCGAAGTCGACCGTGAGGTCGTCGTCGAACGGCAGGCTGGTCGCGACGATGACGCCGTGCCAGGGCTTGCGGGTCTCGCTCATGAGCACTCCTTGTCGGCTTTCCTGTGTCCGTCGAATGCGACGGTCATTCCTCGAGGTCGTCGAGTTCGGCGAGAGCGCCGAGGGTGACGGGGGTCGCGACGAGCCGTTCCGCGGGCTCGTAGGCCCGCCGCTGTGCGGCGAGGCAATGCACGGCAGGTCCGCACATCCGCCCCTGGCACCAGCCCATGCCGGCGCGGGTCAGTTGCTTGATCTGCCGGTGGTCGGGCGCTCCGCCCTCGGCGCGGGCGGCCCGGATCGCACCAGCGGTCACCTCCTCACAGCGGCACACGACGGTCTCGTCGCTCAGCCAGGAGGACCATGCCGGAGGGATCGGGTGCGCGAGAGCCAGCGCCCGCGCGAAGGCGCGTTGCCCGGTCACCGCGGAGCGCACCGCGGCCAGTTGCCTCTGCCGCAGCACGGGGGCGGCGCCGGAGTCGGCGAGGACGGACTCCGCGGCCAGGCGGCCCTCGCCCACCGCGAGTGCCGCACCGCCCACGCCGCATGTCTCCCCCGCGGCGTAGAGACCGGCAACGGTGGTGCGCTGCCCCCTGTCGACCGCGACGACCGCGTTGCCGTCGGCCGAGTCCGTGAGTGCGCAGCCGAGGGGGACGAGCAGGTCGAGCTGCGGCGCGAATCCCCATCCGACCCCGACGGCGTCGACTGCGACGTGCCGTTCGGTGCCCGGGCGCGGGCTGCCGTCCGACGTCAGTGAGGCGATCCGGACCGATGTCACGCGGTCGTCTCCTTCGGCGCCGATGATCGCCGTGCGCGGGCGGATCCGGACGCGATGACGTGCGAGCGTGGCGCCGTACCCGGCTCCCTCGGCCCATTTGCGGGGGTTGCGCAGGAGTGGACCGGGGTGGCGCAGCCATGCCGTCGGGTGGGCGGCCTCGCAGACCGTGACCACCTCGACCCCGCGTGCGGCGAGGCCGGCGGCCACCGGCAGCAGGAAGGGGCCGGTGCCTCCCAGCGCCACGCGGTTCCCGGCTGCGACCCCGCCGCCCTTGAGCAACGCCTGCAGGCCACCGATGGTGAGTACACCGGGCAGATCCCATCCGGGGAAGGGCAGTTGCCGGTCGTAGGCTCCGGTCGCGACGAGGAGCTTCGGCGCGCGCAGGGCCACGGCGATCTCCCGTGGCTCCTGTCGACGGTCGACCACGTGGACGGCGAATCCGTCGTCCTCGCGGACGGCGGACCACACGTGGTGTGCCAGGCGCAGGTCGAGTCGTCCCGCCGTCCGGGCCGCGGACAACGCCTCGCACAGGGCGTGGTACTGGCGCAGTCCGTGGTGCAGATCCTCTGTCGGGATCGAGTCTCGCGCGTGCTCCGGCGGGTGCCGCCAGAACTGACCGCCGACGGCCGTGCCGGAATCGACCAGGACGACGCGCAGCCCACCGGCCAGGGCCGTGGCCGCCGCAGCCATGCCGGCCGGGCCCGCGCCCACGACAATGAGGTCTCCCGAATCACTCATCGTCACTCTCCTCGGCGTCGCTGTCCTCGGTGTCGCTGTCCTCGGCGTCACTGCCTTCGGTGTCGCCGTCCTCGGTCGCGACGGTCATGCCCGTACGTGCCGGTACCAGGCAGGCGCGCCGGCCGCCGGCTCCGTCGATCGTCACGAGGCAGTCGAAGCAGACGCCGATCCCGCAGAAGACGCCGCGTGGACGGTGTCCGACGCGGGTGGTGCGCCAGGCGACCCGGCCCGCGGCCACGAGCGCCGCGGCGACGGTCTGTCCCTCGACGAACGGCAGGGGCTCGCCGTCGACGATGATCTCGTTCACCGCGGCACACCTCCGGGGGTGAGGAAGCGGTCGGGGAGAAGCCCGGTGTGCGCGGCCGGATCGGCGCCGCGCCAGGGACGGCCGAGCAGATGGGCCGTCACGAGCGCGCCGGTCGCGGGGGCGAGACCGATGCCCGCTCCCTCGTGACCGCAGGCGTGGACGACCCCCGGCACACGTGGGTCGGGGCCGACGACGGGCAGATGGTCCGGGCAGTACGGCCGGAAACCGCGATAGGCACGGATCAGGTGGACTTGACGCAGAAAGGGGAAGAGCAGGCACGCCTGTGCCGCGAGCCTGGCGACCACGGCGGTGTTCATCGTCATGTCGAAGCCGACGCGTTCCCGGCTGGCACCGATGAGGATCGTGCCGCCCCGGGTGCCCTCCACGACGCACGAGGTCTCCAGCCCGGCGTCGGACGAGGCGACATTGGCGACGTAGTCGGCCGAGTACACCTTGTGGCGGACCATCGGCGGCAGCGGTTCGGTCACCAGGACGAAGCCACGACGTGGGAGCACCTCGATGGGCGCGCCGAGCCGACGGCCGACCTCACCGCCCCAGGTTCCGGCGGCGTTGACGACGGCGTCGGCGGGCAGGACCTCACCGGCAGTCGTGCGGACGCCGGTGATCCTGCCGTCCCGGCCGGTCACCGCGCCTGCGACCTCGCCCGTGTGGAAGCGCGCGCCGTGCCGCACGGCGGCGCCCAGCAGCGCGACCGCCGCCAGGACCGGCTGCACCTGGGCGTCCTGCGGGTAGTGGACGCCACCGGGGACCTCGGGCGCCAGGTGGGGTTCGAGGTCCCGCACCTGGTCGATCGGCTCGACGCGGACACCGGCCGCTTCCTGCCGCGCGGCGAACTCTCCGAGCGCCACGAGGCCTTCGGGGCTGCCGGCGACAACCAGGCCGCCCTTGGACTCGAGCTCGAACGAGTCCGCCCCGATCTCCTGGCCGGCCTCGTCCCACAGCGTGCGGCTCAGCCGCGCCAGGTCGAGTTCGGGGCCTGGTTCCTTGTCGGAGAGGAGAACGTTGCCCTCCCCACGACTGGTCGTCCCGGCGCCGACGGGGCCGCGGTCGGTGACCGTGACGTCCATGCCCGCCGAGGCGGCGTGGAAGGCGCAGGCGGCTCCGACGACGCCCGCGCCCACGACGACGACCTTCAACGCCACGAGGCTCCCCTCCGCCCTCTGCCTCTGTGCAATGTCACATGACATTGCACAGGCTATACATCCGACCGACCCGGAGACAACGCCGCGGCGGCGTGACTTTGTGACAGGCGAGCCCCGGACCCGGACAAGGGACGCTAGAGGGTGACCACGATCTTTCCGTGGGCGTGGCGCTGAGCCTGGAGTTCGACGGCTTCCCGGAGCCGGTCGATGGGGTAGGTGGCGGCGATCGGTACGGTGATCTCGCCGGCGGCGACGGCGTCGGCGATCCGCCCCAGGTCCTCGGGCCGGGCGTTGAAGCCGCCGGTCGCCCGCACGCCCCCCGGCGGGTTGGGACCGGCGGCGATCGTGGAGATCCGCTGCGCGGGGACACCGAGCCCGAGTGCCGCCTCGGCCGTTTCCGTGCCGAACAGGTCGCTCGCCGCGCTCACACCGTCGGGAGCCATCGCGCGTACCCGGTCCTCCAGTCCCGGACCGTAGGTGACGGGATCGGCGCCGAGCTGCCGAAGGAAGTCGAAGGTGCCTTCCGAGGCGGTTCCGATCACCCGGGCACCGGCGAGCTTGGCAAGCTGGACGACGAGCACCCCGACGCCGCCGGCGGCACCCCCGATCAGGACGGTGTCCCCGGCCTTCACCTCGGCCGCCTCGAGCACCGCCGAGGCGGTCAGTCCCGCCACCGAGAGCGTGCCGGCGACCTCGTCGCTGATCCCTGCCGGGGTGTGAAGGAGCGAATCGGTCGAGGGATCGACCACCGCGGAGTCGGCGGCCGCCCTGCCCAGCGCGCCTCCGTAGACCCGGTCGCCCACGGCGAAGCCGGAGATCCCCTCGCCCACCTCGTCCACGACGCCGGCGAAGTCGGTGCCGAAGCCGGACGGAAGGGTGATGCCGAACTGCGCCGCCACCTCCGGCATCGAGGTGAGGATCCAGTCCATGGGATTGAGGCCGAGGGCAGCCACACGTACGCGGACCTCACCCGGCCCCGCATGCGGCTGCGGGACCTCGCGCAGCTCCAGTACCTCGGGGCCTCCGAACGTGTCGTACACAACGGCTCGGCTCATGGTATTCCTCCGCGTTCAGTGATGAGACTTGGTCAGTGATGAGACTTGGTCCCATCACTGTACACGGTGACGAGACCAAGTCCCGTAGGCTGTACTCATGGCTCGCTGGGAACCCAACGCATCGCAACGACTCGCCGACGCCGCCCTCGAACTGTTCGCGGAGCGCGGGTACGAGGACACGACCGTGCTCGACATCGCGCAACGCGCGGGGCTCGCCAAAAGCACCTTCTTCCGGCACTTCCAGGACAAGCGAGCGGTGCTCTTCGGCGAGGACGCGCTGATCGAGCCGCTCGTCACCGCGATCGCCGCGGCGCCCGCCGGAGCCGCCCCGCTCGAAGCGCTGGCCTGCGGCTTCGACGCACTCGGACGGGACGTCTTCACACCCGCTCGTCGTGCGTTCACCGTCCGCAGGCGAGCGGTGATCGAAGCCCATCCCGACCTCCAGGAGCGTGAAGCCCTGAAGGGCACGAGCCTCACCGCTTCGACAGCAGGCGCCATGGCGCGTCGCGGTATACCCGACCTCACCGCCGGGGTGACCGCACAACTGGGCGCGCTCGCCTTGAAGATGGCCTATGAGCGGTGGAGCGACCCGGGCAACACCGAGGAGTTCGGCAATGTGGCCCGGCAAGCCCTGGGCGACGTACAAGCCGCTGTCTCAACCATGTGAGCACCAGCTCAGCCACGTTCGGGGCAAGAGGCGTGGCTGCGCGTCTCCTGCCAGGGCACGGGCACCGTCGACCACCTCGGCGGGCGGCCGCGCCGACGCCGTCGCCCCGGGACCCCGTCGGTCGAGGATGTCCTGAAACCTACTCGGTCATGTGCGCCCGGTGCCCGTACGCGCGTGCGACGACGTCTCGCGGTCCCCGTCCGGCGCCCGGACGGCCGGTCCGGACAGCCCGCCGGGGACCGCTCTTGGGACCGGGCCTCCGGGGTCCGGCGCGGTGCTCTCCCCGAGGAAGCCGCCCGACTGGTGCTGCCACAGCTTGGCGTAGGCGCCCTTCGACGCGAGCAGTTCCTTGTGGGTGCCCTGCTCGACGACGTTTCCGCGGTCGAGGACTACGAGACGGTCCATGCCGGCGACGGTACTCAGACGGTGGGCGACCACGAGGGCCGTACGTCCGTCCATCAGCCGCCACAGGGCGTCCTGGACGAGGAGCTCGCTCTCCGAGTCCAGCGCGCTGGTCGCCTCGTCGAGCAGCAGGACCGGGGCGTCGCGCAGGATGGCCCTGGCGAGGGCGACGCGCTGGCGCTGGCCGCCCGAGAGCTTCACTCCCCTTTCCCCCACCAAGGTGGCGAAACCGTCGGAGAGTTGGTCGGCGAATTCCGTGACGTGCGCGGCCGCGGCCGCGGCGTGGATCTCGTCGTCGGTGGCGCCGGGCCGGGCGAAGGCGATGTTGTCCCGCAGGCTGCGGTGGAACATGGCGGGTTCCTGCGGGACGTAGGCGATCAGTGAGCGCAGGTCGGTCTGGCGCAGCCGGCTGATGTCCTGACCGCCGATCAGGATGTGTCCGCCGTCGATGTCCGACATCCGCAGCAGGAGCCGGGTGAGCGTGGTCTTGCCGCCGCCGGACCTGCCGACCAGACCGATCCGTGCGCCTGCGGGGACGTCCAGGTCGAGTCCCTGGAAAATCGGTTTCGCACCGTCGTGGGCGAAGATCACCGCGTCGAAGCGGATGCCGGTGTCCCGCGGTGCCGGCGGTTCGGGTGCCGGCGGGTCCAGCACGGTGGGCGGATCCAGCAGCAGCTCCGTGAACTGGGCGGCCTCGGTCATCGAGCTCTCCAGGCGCCGGTAGATCTGGTTGAACTCGAACATGATCTGCGTGGCGTTGGAGTAGTAGGTGAAGGCGACGACGACCTCCTCCACGCCTTGGCCCGAGCCACCGAACGCGACGGCGACCAACAGGCCCAGCACGTTGGTCAGCACGGACATGGGCGCGATCAGAATGTCGACGCGCAGATTGCCGTAGTCCCACGATCTCAGCGTCAGCCGCCGGGAGTCCGCGACACGGCTGCGGTGTTCGTCGGCCTCCCGCCGCTCGGCCGCGAACGCGCGGATGGTCTCCATGTTCATGAGGCTGTCGGAGACGTGGCCGGAGACGCGGGCGATCGCCGCTTCGCGCTCGTTGACGAGTCTCTGCCGACGACGGATCAGAGGGGTCGCGGCCACCACGGTCAGCGCGATCATCACCACCAGGCCGGCGACGAGCATCGGTTCGTAGCTCCACAGCACCACGGCGCCGAAGACCAGCGGGATGAGACTGCCCACGATCCGGTAGGTCACCGTGTCGACGAAGTCCTCGAAGCGCTTGCCGAAGCTGAGCACCCGTTTGGTCAGGGAGCCGGCGAAGTTGTCGTGGAAGAACGCCGCGTCCTTGGCGAGGAGTTCGTCCATCCCACTGACGTACAGGTGTTCCATGCCGAGGGCGTCCACGCGGTTCAGGCAGTGCTGCCCGACCCGCCACACGGCCTCGGCCAGCAGCAGCGTCACCCCGAAGCCCAGCACGTACGGCACTGCCGAGGTGAGGGTGAGACCGTTGTCGTCGGCGGCCTGTCCTGCCAGTTTGGCGATGAGCAGCGGGGCGATGTAGCGGATGCCGATGTTGCCCACGGCCGGCAGCAGCAGCGCGGGCAGGGCCAGTCGTCGTAGTCGCAGCAGCTCCCGGCCGTAGTGGCGCAGCGCCAGAACGACCGCGCTCCTGCCCGGCGTCGGCCCTTGCGTGTCAGTGGTCCCCATCACACTCCCGGAGGTTCGGAAGTCGGAAGTTTCCCGTCAGGGGCCGATCTCAGTCCAGGCATTTACGGCGGACTGGCGAGAACCGGACAGCCGTCTGGCCGCTCGCGTCACAAGCAGCCGGACAGGCGGTGCCGAGCAGCCGGGCGAGGGTGCCTTCGACCCCGCCCAACAGGGTGCGCACCGTCAGGCGGGTTTCCACCGGCGGGGCATCGGTGACGGGCAGGTGGACCAGGCTCCGCTGTTTCGCCGAGGTGGCCGAGCACCGGAATTTCGGCCGCAGACGGTGCCCTGGTAGCACCCGCGACACGCCTCCGTAATGGTCCTGCGGGCCTCGTCCTCGAGCGGGCGTCGGGCGCGGGAATCCCCTTGTTATGGTGCGCCCATGTCATCGATCAGGCAGTTCCAAGTCACCTTCGACTGCGCGGAGCCTGAGCGCGTCGCTCGCTTCTGGTGCGAGGTGTTGGGGTACGTCGTCTCTCCGCCACCGGGAGAGTTCGCCACGTGGGACGAGTTCGACCGCTCCCGGGCTCCTGAGGATCGGGGTGCGTGGTTCGCCTGCGGTGACCCCTCGGGTGCGGGCCCGCGGCTGTTCTTTCAGCGCGTCCCCGAGGGCAAGGTCGTCAAGAACCGGCTGCACCTCGACGTGAGGGTCGGCACCGGGCTCGTGGGTGAAGAGCGCCTCGCCGCGCTCGAAGCCGAGTGCGCACGGCTGGTCCCGCTCGGCGCCGTACGTGTGCGGCTGCTGTATGACGGCAGTGATTCGTGCATCGTGATGCAGGACATCGAGGGCAACGAGTTCTGTCTCGACTGAGCGTCTTCCGAGTCGGTGGAGCGGGTCGGGAATACCTGGTCCAGGCCGACCATGCTGAAGATCCGGCTGACGCGGCCGGGGACTCCGGCCGAGCCGGACCTGCTTCTGTGAGAACGAGACGCCCTACGATCGGCCCGACCAGGCTTCCTGAAGGAACGTCCAGGTCCGAGATGTCAGACCTTCCCGATGCCGAGCGTGGTCTCGCGGGGCAGCATTCCCGAGCCCAGGACCTCCAGCCAGAGCGGCCCGAGGAGTTCGGCCAGCCGCGCGGTGCCTTCGTCGCCGAGAGCCTGCCAGGGGGCAGCGGCCAGTTCGTCGGTGCGGTGCTCGACCTCGGTGCGCAGGGCACGGCCCGCGTCGGCCGCGGTGTGGTCGGCGTTCAGCAGTCCCCGGCTGAAGAGCCGTTCGCCGGCGGCCGACCATTCCTGCTCGGTCCAGCCGCGGCTTGCGAAGACGTCGGCCGGCGCCGCGCCGATCGCGGCGAAGGACACCAGGGCCTCCACCGGGTCGAGGCCTGCGGTGAGCAAAGCGGCGAGATGGCCGTCGCCGCGATGCTCGCGCAGGATCGTCGCGGCCTGCCACAGCACGAGGTGCGGCTCCTTGGGCCAGGGAAGCTCGGCGTTGGCGGCGGCGAGCGGACGGCCCTCGGTGCGCACGGCCTCCGCCGCCCTGCGGGCGAGCGCGGCGGCCTCGGCGAGATCGGGACTGTCCGTCCGCTCGCCGAAGAGAGCGCGGTAGGCCCGGTCGATGCCGCGCGTCCGGGCCTCAATCACCTTGCCCGGTGCGGCGACGTCCCAGGCGGCGGGGATGTGTTCGGCGACCGTGCGCGGGCTGAAGCTGTAGAACGCGGAGGTCACCCGACGGGGTCCTGGGGCCCCGAGTGGCGCCGCCCGCAGGGCGAAGTAGCTCGGCCAGCGCTCGCCGGTGTCGTACCCGAGTGACTCGGCCTCCTCGAAGACCTGTGGCGCGAAATAGAGGACGGCGTGCAGCGGCTCCAGGAGGTGCCACATCTGCCGTACGCGCCCGTTGTCGTTGCTCAAAACGGCTCCCTTTTCCACACCCATTCATCTTGTCGCTGCCTAGACTGTCTTCACCGCATCATCTTGTCAATGCCAAGATTGCGCTAAGCTGCTCATCATGTCCACGGAACGCTCCTACCACCACGGAGACCTGCGCCGGGCCGTACTCACCGCGGCCCTCGACGTCATCGCCGCCAACGGTCCAGCGGCCCTCTCCCTGCGTGACCTGGCCCGCCGCGCCGGCGTCTCCCATGCCGCGCCCGCACACCACTTCAAGGACCGCCCGGGCCTGCTCACCGCCATCGCCACCGAGGGTTACGGTCTCCTGTCCGCCACTCTCGGTGAGGCAAAGGACCTGCGGGACCTGGGCGTCCGGTACGTGCGCTTCGCCGTCGCGCACCCGGCACACTTCCAGGTCATGTTCCACCCGGAGCTTCTGCGCCCGGACGACTCGGAGCTCCGCGCGGCGCGCGAACGGACGCGGAGCATGCTCCGTACGGCCGTGGAGGACCATGGCGACGATCCGGCGATCGGCTTCATGGCGGCCTGGTCGATGGCCCACGGGTTCGCGACGCTACTGCTCTCCCACAACCTTGACGGTCCGGACGGTCCATTGGACGGGCGGAATCCCGAAGAGACCTTCGGGGCACTGGCGGGCGTGATCTTCCGGCCGGCCGGAACCCCCTCGACGGACTGACTCGCCTCGACTGCCACCGCCAGGCGGTTCTTCGAAGCGGCGGGTCACGAGCCGCGTTCGGTGCGCGTCCCTCAGGCGGTGAGCTCGGCGACGAGGTCTGGGATCAAGGACGCGTTGGGGTGGCTCAGAGGCACGGTCAACACCGGCTTCTCGACGCCCGTCCGGTAGACACAGATCATGCCGTTGGACAGTTGCGTGGCGCCGATCGACTCCCGGGGCAGGGAGAGCCGTGGCTTCGCACACGTGATGCCGCTCCGGTTCACCTTCAGGCTGCCGCCGACCGTGATGGTCTCACCACGCCGGATCCGGGCCACCATGTCGGTGAGCAGCCGGGGCTCCAGGTACTGCCTGGCGAGGTTCACCAGGAACGTCCACTCCGCGGGCTGGTCGGCTCGCCGTCCTCCCTGGTAGAAGGGCACGCGGATCACGGGCCCGCCGTAGTACGGGTACCTGCCCACCGCGAACTCCCACGTACTGTCGTGGGTCGTCGGGAACAGGAAGCGCTTGGTGGCGGTGTGGGTCGCCGCATAACCGACCCACTCGACCTCGTCGAGGGCGAGCGAGTGTCTGCCGAAGGTGATCACCTGTGGGTCGGCGTAGAGGCGTTTCCGGCCGATCTGCGTGTCGATGACCGGCACCGGAGGGGAGGTCACCGCGTGGGCCTGGCGCTGGTCGGATGCCCGCGTTGTCGCCACACCGGTGGACCGAGGTGCCGTGCGGGGCGTGGCGGGCCTGGGGCCGGGCCCGCCCTCGCGTTGGCCCGCGACGTATGCGGACAGCCATTCCGGCGTGTGCGCGCGAGGGTAGGCGGCGAGGTCGTCGCGGTACTGCTCGGGGCTCAGCAGGTGATCGTCCGGGAGGCGCTGGTCGCCGTAGTCGTAGTCCGTGGTGATACGGGCGTTCGTTCCGGCGCTGTGGCTGACGGTGAGCAGCAGACGCCACCACGGGCCGGCCGGCATCCACGCGGCCAGGTGTCGCTGCCTGCGCACCAAAAGGGCTGTCTGCTCCGGTACCCGAACCTCGGTGCTCCGGTTTCCCGACCAGAACCGCAGCCGGGCGACCTCGCCGGAGACCGTGAAGGAGAACACGGCGGCGAAGCGGTCCCACCCCGCGTCCGGGCCCAGCAGGGCCAACTGCTGTGTGATCGGGGCGAGAAGCCGGGACGCCCGGGCCGCGGCCATCTCCTGGGAGGGGGCGTCGACGGTGAACGAGCTGATGCCCGCGGAGCCTTGGGCCGCGGAGTCGAGCCGGGTGACCTCGTCCCGGAGGTCGGCCATCAACCGTTCCTCGGCGGGCGGGCGGCGGACGTACGCCTCTTCGGCGGTGAACATCTGCTGTGCCTGCTGCGGAGGGATCGAGCTCGACGTCTCCTTGACCCGTCCGATGTCACTCACGAGGAACACCGACCGGCCCACCGGCATGTCCAGGAACGCCATTGGGTCGGTTTCGTCGATGTCCACGGGGGCGTACACGCTCCAGCCCGCGTCGAAGCGGTCCGCCGCCAGCCCCTGAGTGGGGTAGTCCAGGCGTCGGCCCCGAATCCGGTCCACGACCAGTGAGATCGCCCGCGCCGCGGCCATCCGCCCGCCCTCGGGCGCGGGGACATGGTCAAGGGGGTGGCCGACGGCGTCACCGCCGAGGTCGGTGACGGCCGGAGCCGGGCCCTGGTAGTGCTGGGTGAGGTCGAACCAGAGGCACACCTCCTCGGCCGTCTCGACGTCGACATCGGCCGCGATCACCGACCAGGAGTTGCCGGCACCCCGCCCGTAGAGCGTGACCACGTCGGCACCGTCCAGGCCGGTCACCACGTAGTTCGTCTCGTGGAGATCGCCGAGTCGGGCGGCCTCGGCGAGCGTGGGTGCCGAGGCGCTGACGCGCTCCCCGAAGGGTTCTCCGTCCACGTCGACGGCGGTCGACACGTAGTCGCCCTCAGGGGCTGGGGCGTACTCGAAGCCGACCTGAGGGCTGTCGTCCCGGGCGGGCTCCGGCCGGTACAGGTCATCATGCTGGCGACGTATTTCCACGACGACGGGGGCCGGGGCATTGGCAGCGAGGACCGACCAGGTGCCGGTGGCGTCTCTCCCGTAGAGCGTGATGGCGTGGCCGTGACGGACCGAAACGTAGTTCACCCGGTGGCTGTTGCCGTACTCGGCGGCTTCGTCGAGGGTGGGCGCCGCGGGTGCGACACGTTCTCCGAGCCGTTTGCCGGAGGCGTCGGTGGCGGCCATCACGTGCTCGGTCATCAGTCCTGCTCCTGTCGCGATGGGGATGGGGGTGCAGGTCACCAGGTCACCCGTCACCCTAGCGGCTGACGATGTCAGCCTGCCGGGGCCGGAAAGGACTGCCCCGCCAGGCAAGTGCCCTGCTCCACCGGGCGAGTTGGCCAACCGATCTGTGAACCTTCATCGAGTCTCCGCTTCGAATGCCTGGGCGACGGCGAGGCTGTCCTCGTACACGTGGTGCCGGGTGACGAGACCGTCCTCGACTGTGAGGTGCAGCGCGAACCGTGCGCGATACGCCCGGCCGGTGGACCGGGCGGTCTGGCGGATCTCACCGAGCACGACCGCGTCGTTCCCGTCGATGAGGATGCGCTCGACCTCGGTTGCCACGCCGTCCGGCAGGTGGTGCTCGGCAAGCTCGCGATAGTGGGCCGCCGCGTCCGCCCGGGTGGACCGGTGCCGGATCCATGGCGTGGCGGGACGACCGTGCTCGGCCTCCGGCCAGTCGAGCTTCCAGTCGCCCTGCTCGGCATACAGCTCGGCGATGCGCGCGGGATCGCCCTCGCCGATCCTGCGCAGCAGCTCTTCGATCACTGTGCGTGTGTGCGTGGGTGTGGCAATGGACATGGCTGACCTCTTGCTCCTGGCCCGCATTCTGTCGATGCGGAGAGATCGCCCATCTTGCCGACGCGGCCCGCGCGAAACGATTACCTCCGGGGTAGGGCGAGCCAGCGCCTCACGGACCAGCACGGGTCTTGATCGGCGTTTCGCGTAGCGCGTAGCGTCAGGACGGTGGAATCAACGCACCGGCCCGCCGCCCGGGTCATCTGCCTGGACGCCGGCCTTCGTGTGCTCCTTCTGCGTTGGCGGGATCCGTTCGACGGCACATGGCTTTGGGAGCCGCCCGGCGGCGGCCTCGAGCCCGGTGAGACGCCGCTGGTGGCGGCACGACGTGAACTGGTCGAGGAAACCGGACTCGATCCGGCGGCAGTCCGTGAGCCGTCGGTGCTCGTCGACCGTGACGTGCGGTGGAACGGCAAGCGGTACACCGGGACGGAGCATTTCTTCGTCGCGCGGTTCGCCGACGAGCAACCACCCCTGGTGCGGAGCGGCCTGCTTCCCGACGAGCGGGCCAACCTGGACACGCACGCCTGGGTCGCACGGTCGGATCTGGAGTCGCTGCCGGACCCGGTTGAGCCGCCACAGTTGTCGGCCGTGCTCCGCAGCTTGGTGCCGGACCCGTCGTCGCCGATGTGCTTCAGTCGGCGTCTCGGACGTCCCAGCGGGCCGTGAGGCGCTGGGGCTTGCGGAAGACCAGACCGTACGGGGAGCTTGTCGACCGGTCGTCCAGGCGAAGTGCCGGCAGGCGGTCGAGACAGGCGCGCAGGGCCACGCGGGCCTCCAGGCGTGCCAGGTGGGCGCCCAGGCAGTAGTGGGGGCCATGGGCGAAGGCGAGGTGGGAGCGGGCGTTGCGGCGACGCGGGTCGAAACGGTCGGGGTCGGTGAAGACCGCGGGATCCCGGTTGGCGCCGGCCAGGGAGACGACGACCAGGTCTCCGGCGGCGATGCGGGCGCCCGCCAGTTCCGTGTCACGTGTCGCGTAGCGGTCCACCACGGCCGCGCCGGGCTCCAGCCGCAGCGACTCCTCGATGACGTTGTCGAGCACTTCGGGCTCCCGGCGCAGCAGGTCGTCCGTGCCGGGGGTGCCGAGTATGTGCAGCCGCGCGTTGGTGATCATGCCCTCGGTGGTCTCGATGCCGCCGAAGAGCAGCACGGCGGCGTTCGAGGCGATCTCGTGGACCTCCAGTGCGCCCGTGGCGGCTCGCACGAGCAGGGAGTCCTCGCGCCCGGCGTCCACCGTGCCGGCGACCGCCGCGCGCAACGCGGTGTACGCCGCCGCCCCCTCGCCTGAGGCCGTCCGGCCGCGGGTCAGGGCGTCGACGGCGCTCACGATCGCGTCGTACCAGGCGAGGATGCCGGACACGGGTACGTCCCGCAGGCCCACGGCCTCGGCCATGACCACGGCGGCGAGCGGCCCGGCGAACTGCCTGCGCAGGTCCGCTTCGCCGAGCGGCAACAGGCCGTCGAGCAGCCGGTCCGTCTCGCGGCCGACCGACCCGGCGAACGAGGCTTGTACGGCGCGCGGACGGAAGGGTTCGGTGAAGGGCTCACGGTGCCGGGCGTGCTCGGGTCCGTCGAGCGACAGCATGCTGGGGCCGGTGATCCGCGCGGTCGTGAACCGCGGGTCGTCCACGGTGAACGTCCCGGCGTCCCGCATCACGGCGGACGCGGGCTCCCGCCCGGTCACCATCCACCCGCCGACCGCCGGCACCCACGCGACCGGGGCCTGTGTGCGAAGCGCGGCCAGATGCGGATGCGGATCCTCCGCGAGCGACGCCAACGAGACGTCCGCGGACCCGTACGCTGCGGTTTCCCCGTTCACGGCCATCTATTGAGTCTAGTTCTGCCGCCCGGCGCGGTGCGGTGCGGGAATCCGGGTGGTGTCCCCCGCGTTCGTCTCAGCGTCACCCTTACGTTTCTGTTTCTGTTTCGTCCAGGAGACCTCTCCCATGTCATCAGAGCCAGAGATCGATGTCCTCGTGTTCGACGTGCTCGGCACGCTCGTCGACGAACCTGCCGGTCTACGCGCCGGCGTTCGTCAACTCGACCCATCGCTCGACGATTCCGGGGTCGAGCAGCTTGTGTCGCTGTGGCAGCAGCACGTCGGCCGCGAGCAACGTCGCATCCTCGACGGCGTCCGGCCCTATCTCACCAGCGACGCCCTCGACCTGGAAGCCGCCCGGCTCGTCGCCGATGCCGCCGGAGTCGACGACCCGGCCGCGGTAGCGGCGCTGGCCCTGTCCGGTCGCACGCCGCCGCCGTGGCCCGACACCGTGGCAGGGCTCGCGCGACTCGCCGAACGGTTCCCACTGATCGGGCTCTCCAACGCGAGCCGGACGGCGCTGCTGGGACTCAACGCCCAGGCCGGACTGCGCTGGCACCAGGCGCTGTCCGCCGAAGAAGCCCGGACCTACAAGCCGGACCCGGCGGTCTACCAACTGGCGGTCACCGTTTCCGGGCGGCCGCCGGAGCGGCTCCTGATGGTCGCTGCGCACGCCTGGGACCTGCGCGCGGCACAGGGCCTCGGCCTACGCACCGCCTACGTTGCCCGCCCCGTGGGCGACCCGCCCGCCTCCTCCGACCGGTTCGACCTGCACGCCGACGATCTGGCCGACCTGGCCCGCCAACTCGGTGATGCCCGGGCGTTGACGTGACGCCTGGCGCGACAGCCCCCGGCGGCGAGCCGATCGCCGTACTCCGTCCGTCCGAGGCCGCGATCTACGGCCGCTTCGGCCACGTCGTGTGTGTCTTCCTCGGGAATGCGGAGGAACCGCGCAGGTCCGCCGTCGTGGCACCCACCGCGGCGACGGCACCGAGGCACAGCAGGCCACCGCTGACGAGGGCCGCTGTTCCCGAAGTGGCGTCTGCGACAAGGCCTCCGCGCATGTTTCCGACGTCGGGTCCGGCTTGCCCGACGATCTGTTCAGCCGCACCGACGCGGCCAAGCAGCTCGTGCGGGGTGTGCAGTTGGACGACGGTGCCTCGGGAGACGACGGAGACGGTGTCGGCGGCGCCTGCCACGGCGAGGAAGGCCAGACCGGTCCACGGGTCGTGCGCCAGGCCGAACAGTGTCAACGCCGCGCCCCAAGTGGCGGAAGCGCCGAGCATGACCAGGCCGGGGCGGGGGAAACGGGTGAAGGTTCCCGAGAATAGGGAGGCTGCGACGCCGCCGACGGCGATGGCCGTGAGGAACAGTCCGAGGGTGCGTGGGTTGTCGCCGAACCGTTCGGCGTTGATCAGGGGAAACGTGCTGACGGGCATCGAGAGCACGGTCGTGGCCAGGTCGGTGAGCAGGGCTCCGCGGACGACGGGGGTACGGCCCAGGAAGGCCAGCCCGTCCAGCACTCCCCGCAGGCCGGGCCGTGCGGGCGCGTCTTTGGGGTTCATCGGCGGCAGGCCGAACGCGCCGTACAGGGCGGCGGCGAACGTCAGGGCGTCGAGCAGGTAGCAGGCGCCGATCCCCAGTCCGCCCACGATCAGTCCGCCCAGCGCGGGACCGAGCAGCATCGCGCCCTGGAAGGCGATGCGTCTCAGCGCGAGTCCTGCGGCCAGTTGGTGCTTGGGGAGCAGGTGCGGAACGAAGGTGCGCGAGGCCGGGCCGCCGCCCGCGACGAAGCAGGACTGGAGTGCGACGAGACCCAGCACGCCGACGGCAGGAACGTGTCCGAGGAAGCCCTGGAGTGCGAGCAGGAGTGAACACACGGCCTGTCCACTGGTCGTGAGCAGGTAGAACTTCCTTCGGTCCACTCGGTCGACCAGCGATCCGGCGAACAGCCCCAGCGCGATGAGCGGCACCGCCTGGGCCAGCCCGACGGCACCGGTCCACGTGGGGCTCTCCGTCGCCTGCCAGACCTGGAACATGACGGCGACGAGCGTCATCTGGCTGCCGAACCCGGACAGGGCCTGGCCGATCCACAACCGCCGGAACGGTGGTGAGGACCGGAGCGGAGTCACGTCGACGAGCGTGCCTCTCATCCCCACGCAGGATCCGCGGCCAGCTTCTCGGCGATCCGGTCGTGAAAGCTCTTGCGCTCCAGAGCCCGCTCGATGTCCGTGACGACCTGGGAGAGCGGGTACGGCATCTCGGCTTCCAGGTCGGCCAGAGCGGCCTCGGTGGCTCGCCACTCCGCGGCCAGGCGATCGACGACGTGGCGAGCCTTGTCGGTGAGCGTCACCTTCCTGGTCCGCGCGTCCTCGCCCACGACGGTCCGGACCCAGCCGGCTGTGCGCATTGCGGCGACCTTCTGGCTGAGTGCCGAATGCGTGCGCTCGACGGACTCGGCCAGTTCCGCGATCGTCATGGGTCCGCACGTGTGCAGCCGGAGCAGCTCCATGACGAAGCTGGGCTTGAGCCCGTCGATCGGTTGCTCGGAGTAGATCCGGGCGATGTCCGCGTCCATCGACGCCTGGAGGAGACGCAAGGGCCGCCAGAGGCTCTCCTGCGTCGGGTCGGGTGCGTGGGGATCGGCCATGAGGCAACTATAACAGCATTTATATAAGTGCTGTTATTGCCAACTTCGTGGGACACGATCTAGCGGGCAAGGGGCAGTTCGGTGAGGTGTCGCCAACCTGTGGGGGTGAGGGCAACCACCTGCAACGAGTTGACCTCAGTGGTGATCGGCAGCGAGGCGGCGGTGCGGCGGGCGATGTCGGCGGCGGCTTCCGGGGACGCGTCCAGCGCCACGGTGACGTGCACCGGCGGGTTGGGGCCGTAGCGGCCGCCGTATGGGGCCTGCGCCGGAAAGGCGGTGCGAACGGCCTTGGCCACGGGGCCGAGTTCGGGCACCGGGACGCCGACGAAGCCACCGGTTCGTTCGACCGCGGCCATCCGGATGGGGATTCGGCCGGCCGGTAGTGCCGCCCGTAGCCGGTGCAGCTCCCGCTCGCCGACCTCGTCGACGGCCAGCCATGGATAGAGCAGCGCGGCGTGCGCGGGCACACCTGGTCGCACTGCCTGTGCGTCCGCCTCGGCGGCCGACCGCAACAGCGGTTCGGCGTCCGGCAACACCGCGAGTACCGCCGTCGTTCCAATCCGAGCCAATGTCTCCCCCTGCTCCCCCTGCTCCCCCTGCTCCCCCTGCTCAGACGTCCCCGGGCGACACGGCTCTACGGCTTCCGGGCCATGCCTGCGGCGATGAGACGCTCCCAGACGGTCAGTTCGTCTTCACCGTCTTCACCGTCTTCACCGTCGTCGTCTCTCGCACGGCCGGCGGCCTCGGAACGCCACACGGACGCCGGTACGATCCCCGGCTCGAGAATGTCCAGACCGTCAAGCAGGGCCGCGATCTCCTCGTCGGTCCGCCACCTGCCGCGGCCGAAGGTCCCCTGGAGGACCTTCTCGGCCTCCGCTGTCTCCGGGTTGTTCCCGGAACGGAAGTGGCTGACGAAGAAGCAGCTTCCGGACGGTACGTGATCGCGCCAGTAGCGGACGATCCCGGCGGGGTCTTCCTCGTCGTTGACGTGGTGAAGGATGGCGCTGAACATGACGGCGACGGGGCGATCGAAGTCGATCAGCTCCTGGGTGTCCGGGTGGCTCCGTACTGCCTCGGGGTCCCGGACGTCGACCGGCACGACCCGCGTCCGGTCGTTCTCCCCCAGCAGCGCCCGCCCGTGGACCAGCACCTGCGGGTCGGTGTCGACGTACACCACCCGGGTGTCCCGAGCCCGCCGTTGCGCGACCTGATGCACGTTGTCGGCAGTGGGAAGACCGCTGCCCAGGTCGATGAACTGGCGCACCTCGGTCGTCGTCACGATCTCCCCCACCGCCCGGGTCAACGCCGCGCGGTTGGCGAAGGCGATCGCCACCGACCCGGGCAGGTCACGTTTGAACACGTCACCGATGTCCCGGTCCACGGCGTAGTTGTCCTTGCCGCCGAGCAGGTAGTCGTAGACGCGGGCGATGCTGGGCCTGGTGCAGTCGATGGAGGAACTGTCTCCCGTCATGACACCCATCATCTCCCGAAGCCTGGCGCCGCGACCACCACTTCGGCAGCGGGCGGCCGTTCGTCGGGGTGCACGAGCACGGGCTCCGTTTGACCTTGACACGGTGGCAAGGCCTTCACTGCTTGCCAGGGAGGTGGTCTTGATGACCATGACGAGACAGGACGCGGACGCGACGCGAGCGCTCCGGGGTCTGGAGGACAGCCGTTCGTCCGTGCGGCTGCGGGCGGCCATGGCGGTGGGCACGGCGCCCGACCCGCGCTTCGTCGGCAAGCTCATCGAACGCTCCGCGATCGAGCCGGAGTTCTTCGTCCGCGACATGCTGACCTGGGCGCTCACCCGCCACCCCGTGTCCTTGACGCTCCCCCGGCTGGTCGGTGAAGTCCGTTCGGAGCGTGCGCAGGCACGGAGTCAGGCGCTGCACACACTGTCCAAGATCGGGGACCGGCAGGCGTGGCCGGCGATCACCCGGGCGGTTCTGTCCGACGCCGACGACGAGGTGGCGCGCAGCGCCTGGCGGACCGCGGTCGTGCTCGTGCCGGAGGGCGAGGAGCCCGCACTGGCATCGGTGCTGGCTACGCAGCTCGGGCGCGGCGACCGGGAGACGCACCTGAGTCTCAGCCGGGCACTGGTCGCGCTGGGTGAGACGGTGGTGGGGGTTCTGCGTACCGCCACGACGGCCCCCTCCCCGGACGTGCGCGCACACGCGCTCGCCACCCAACGGCTGCTGCGCGACCCCGACGCCGGATTCGAATCCGCGATCGAGGAGGCGAAGCGCGTCGTGGCCCTCGGCGGGTCCGGCGAGGAGGCAAGATAGAACGTGTTGATCGGTGAGGTGGCGCGACGGTCCGGGGTCAGTGCCCGCATGCTCAGGCACTACGAGTCGCTCGGCCTGGTACGGCCTTCAGGTCGTACGGGCTCCGGATACCGGGAGTACTCCCGGGAGGACATCCGGCGGATCTTCCATATCGAGAGCCTGCGGTCGCTGGGGCTGTCGCTGCGGGAGATCGGCCGCGCGCTCGACGAACCCGGTTTCACGCCGTCGGTCCTCGTCGACGACCTCGTCCGGCAGACCCGCGAGCGCATCGCGGCCGAGACGGAGCTGCTCACCCGGCTGCGCCGGATCGACGCCGCGGACCCCGCGGGCTGGGAGGACGTCCTCCAGGTGGTCGCGCTGCTCCAGGCGCTGGGCTCGAAGAGCGCCGACGCGCGGCAGCGGGCGGCCCTCTCCTCGGTCCACGAGGCCGTGGTGCCGGTGGAGGCGCTGGTCGAGGCGGCACTGAGCGAGACGGACGCGAACGTCGCCGGAGCCCTTCGGTGGGCGCTGGCCCGATCGGGCGACGACGGCACGGCACTGCTGGCGGAGGGTCTGGGCTCACCGGTCGGCGCGGTACGGGAGCGGGCCGTTCAAGCCCTCGCCGAGATGCCCGGCGGTGAGGCCGCCGCGCACCTGCGGGGCGCCCTCGCCCATCCCGACGTCGTGGTCCGCGGGTATGCGGCACTGGCGCTCGGGACACAAGGGGTGACGGACGCGGTCCCGACGCTCATCGACATGATCGTGGCGGGACGGAACGACACCGATGCGGCCGACGCGCTGAGCGTGCTGGCGGGCGAGGCCGCGATGGCCGACGAGATCGCGGCCAGGTTCGTCGGCCGCCTCGCCGACGACGCCACCGCGGCGCCCGCCCGCGGACGGCTGACCCAGGCGCTGGCGGGCATCCCGGGCAGGAGAGCGTCCAGTGCCCTGGTGGAGCTGTCGCGGGACGAGGACCGTGCCGTCGCGCTGACCGCGGAGTACCTGCTTCGGCTGCGGGTCGTAAATACGTCGACAGCGCCCCTCCGCACCCGGCAGAGTGGCCGCCCGTGACGACCAGTGAGCTGTGGACCCGTGCGACCGCCGACCGCTACGACGCCGAGGAGAGCGAGACGTCCTCGGCCGCCGCCCTCGGACCGACTCTCGACTTCCTCACCAAGCTGGCCGGAGACGGACGCGCGCTCGAGTTCGCCATCGGAACCGGACGAGTGGGCGTCCCGCTGCGCCAACGCGGCGTGCCGGTGGCGGGCATCGAACTGTCCGAACCCATGGCCGCGGTCCTTCGGCGCAAGATCGACGAGGACACGCTGCCGGTGACCATCGGGGACATGGCCGCGACCGTCGTGCCCGGCGAGTTCGCCCTGGTCTATCTCGTCTACAACACCATCACGAACCTGCTCACGCAGGACGAGCAGGTCGAGTGCTTCCGCAACGCGGCACGCCATCTGAGGCCCGGCGGCCGGTTCGTCATCGAGCTGGGCGTGCCGCCGCTGCGCTTTCTGCCGCCCGGCCAGCTCGCGGTGCCGTTCGACGTCTCCGAGCGGCATGTCGGTTTCGACACCTTCGACGTGGTCGAGCAGATTCTCGTCTCGCACCACTTCACCCGCGACGGCGACGACGGCGGCTACCGCCGCGACAACTCCCGGCACCGGTACGCCTGGCCGGCGGAGCTCGACCTGATGGCACGGCTCGCCGGGCTGGAGTTGGAACGTCGCGTCGGGGACTGGGACGGGGCGCCCTTCACCCAGGATTCCGCGAAGCACGTCTCGGTGTGGCGCAAGCCGGTCTGAGACCGGCCCTCGCGAACGCACACGGTCGTGGCCTTCGCACGCTCAGTCGGTTCCAGCGCCTTGCGCAGAACGTGAATGGCCTGCTCGACGGCCGCGCTCGAGGCCTGAGTCCCGCGAACCGGGTTCAGCATCATGAAGTCGTGCAGGGCGGCGTTGTAGCGAATGCTCGTGGTCGGCACGCCGGCCTGGAGCAGCTTGCGCGCGTACGCCTCTCCCGCGTCGCGCGCAGGGGCGACGCGGTGATCTGGGCGCGCTCGGCCGGGTCGGTGGTGTAGGCGTCCCAGAACCACTCCATGGTCTTCGCCGCCAGGTGCGGCCCGTGGGCGAAGGTCCGGTAGCTCTCGGTGTCCCGGGCCGCGTCGGTGACGGGGTAGTACAGCGACTGGTGCAGGAAGGTGACGTCCCCGCGCCGCTTGGCCAGGTGCGTGAGGGCGGCGGTCATGTTGCCGCCGACGGAGTCACCGGCGAAGACCAGCAGGGAGGCGTCGAGGCCCTCTCCCGCACCCTTGGTGGTGATCCACTGGGCGGTGGCGTACGCCTGCTCGACGGCGACGGGGTACTTCGCCTCCGGGGAACGGTCGTACTCGACGAAGACCAGCGCCGCCTTCGCTCCGACGGCCAGCTCGCTCACCAGACGGTCGTGGGTACCGGCGTTGCCGAGGATCCAGCCGCCGCCGTGCACGTCGCCGACCCGGGCCGGGACCGTGATCCACTTCTCGTCCACGTCGAGCTATGCGACGGGCTGTGCCTGCACGTCGTCGAGCAGTTTGCGGGCACCGTCGACGCCGAGTTCGTACAGCAGCGGCGGCTTGGCGGTCGCGTCGGCGAATTCCCGCGCGGCGGGCTCGAGAACGATGTCACTCACGGCGTGCTCCTTGGGGGCGGACATGGCCGACTGGGGCCCTGGCGGACGACCGGGGGCTCCGCGTCGCGGTGGAGCCCCCGGTCGTCCGGCGTTGCCGATCAGCGGTCGCCGGCGAACCAGTCCTTCTGCGGGGTCTTGGCCGCGAGCGCGCCGCAGTTGGAGCCGTAGTTCCAGGCCTGGAGGTTGTCGATGACGCCGCCCCACTCCACGCAGGCGCCGCGCGCGGACACGTACACCGGCCCGGCGTACGAGCGGTAGTCCCCCTCGTCGTACTGGTCCTCGCCACTGTCGATGTTGCGCACGTAGGCCACCATGTACGTCGGTGCGCCCGTGCTGTTGCGGATGGTCACGGTGCAGTTCTTGCCGGTTGACGAGTTGTAGGTGAGGTACACCGTGCCGGTACCGCCGATCGGCATGGAGTTCACCACCTTGTAGCCGGAGCCGCAGACACCGTTGTACGACGCGGTCGTACCGGTGGTCGCCGCGCCGGCGGCGGGAGCCGTCGCCAGCAGCCCCGCCCCGATGGCCCCGACGGCGATCAACGACGCCCCCGCGGCTTGCATGGAACGCTTCATGGCACCTCGATCCGTGAATGGACTGGCCTCTCCATGGTGTTGCTGAAGCCACCCATTGAGACCTTTGCACCCGTTCGGTGGTTGTACGCCGTTGGCGGCTTTTTACAGCCATTCGCGAAGAAGATCAGCGAGTTCGCCGACCTTGCCCGGTCCAGGCCACCGAGTGCCGTATCGGCGCTCCCCGACCCGCCCTGGCCGACGCTCACGACCGTCGGCCCCGCTCGTGCGCTGCGTCGGCAGGCGGTATGGGCATCGCCAGGTGTGCGAGGTCTCCTGGTGGGGGCGTACTGACCGGCCACAGGGGGGCGGGCGTGCCGTCGGCGACCGCGGCCGGGGCGTCGGTCAGCCGCATGCGTTCGCGCAGTCGGCCGTAGAAGTCCATGGGCCCCAGCCGTACCGCCCGCAGCCGGCGGGGAGCGGCGTAGACGCCGAGCCAGTCGCCCGGATCGAGTACGCCCCGCAACTGTCCGTCGATGCTCACGGCGGCGCGGCCCGAGCGTTCGAGGATCCGCAGGCCGACGGGCTCGTCCGGTGCGGTGACCACCGAGCGGTCGAACGTCATGTGCGGGGCCACCGCCGTGAAGACGAGTGCCTCGGCCCGGGGAGAGACGACCGGGCCGCCCGCGGCGAAACTGTAGGCGGTGGAGCCCGTCGGGGTGGCCACCAGCAGCGCGTCGGCGGAGTACGAGGCCAGCAGCCGCCCGGAGACATAGACACCCACGGAGATCTGCCGGTCCCTCGCCAGCTTCTCGAGCACCACGTCGTTGAGGGCCGTGACGTTCAGGGCGATGCCCCATTCGTCACCGCTCTCGCAGTCGGTACGCACCCGGGGCGGCGGCAGCAACGGGCCTCGCCCGTAGCGCAGGAGCGATTCCATCTCCGAAGGGATCTCCAACAGGCGGGAGGTCCGCAGCGTGAGCAGCATGCGGCTCTCCGGCTCCAGACGATCACCCTGGACGGCGTCCAGGGCGGAGCGCACCGCGGGCGCGGGAACCTCGGTCAGGAACCCGACCCTTCCCAGGTCCACGCCCAGGATCAGGGCGTCGTTCTCGGCCGCCAGCCGGGCGCCGCGCAGGAAGGTGCCGTCACCTCCCAGGGTGACGATGAGGTCCGGGTCGCCCGCCGCGTCCATCTCCTCCCGGGCGCTGTGGCGGCCGTCGCCGCTCCACACGTCGATGTCCGTACACACGACGGCGTTCTCGTCGCACCACTCGCGGACTTCCCGTGCGGCTTGTGCGGAGCCCTCGCGCCCACCGTGCACCACGAGTCCGACCCGCTCGATCGTCACCACTGCCTCCCTGCGCGTTCGTACGGGTCGCCCGAGGTGTGCTCAGCTCGCGTCGAACCGCGAACGACGGAATCCTCGCCGACCGCCGCCGCGAGGCGGGCCGCGACATGCCGAGGCCGGGCGACCGCGTCGGGAGACGGAGAGGCTGCCGCTCACCCGCGGGTCGCGCGTCAGGTACCGGGTAGGTACCATGCCGGTATGCCATCGCTCAACGTGACCTTCACCGAGGAAGAACTGGAAGGCGTGCGTGCCGCTGCCGCAGCCGAGGGCAAGAGCCTGAAGCAGTACATGCACGACCTGGGTGTCCGCGAGATGCAGCGCAAGCGGTTCGTCGCCGGCGCCACCTCGTGGGCGGACCGGCTGCGTGCCGAGTTCGACGAGGCGTTCCCCGACGAGATTCCCCCGTCCCAGCGTGGCGAGGGAGTCACCGCCGCCTGATGAGCGAGCCCCTGTACATCGATGTCCCTTGGCTCCTGGATGTCCAGGACGCCGCTCTCGACAACGAGGACGTGTCGGTCACGGACTACTCGGCCCTCGTCGCGGCCGTGGCACGTCACAAGACCCGCATGCCGACCCTGGCCGCGTCCAACCCCGACAGCGCGTGGCGGGCGGCCGCCCTGTTGCACACCATCGTGCGTCTCGAGCCGCTCCCCCACCGCAACAGCCTCTTCGCCGCCTTTGTCACCGGTCAGTACATGGACCAGTCCGGGGAGGGCATCGACCCGCCCTACGGGGATCTGTCCGACCTGATCAGAAAGGTGCGCGAGACCGGGCTGAGCATCTACGACATCGCCGACGCGCTTCGTTCCTGGCGCATCTGACACCGCTGCGGCCGGACGTCGGCGGAGCTGTCACATGCCGCGCCAGATGTTGTCGAACGCCGCCTCCTCGATGCTGCGGCGCTGCCGGATCGCGGCCAACTCCACCACCGCGTCGTTCACGGTGGCGAGCACGGCCGCGATCGCGTCGTCCTCGGGGTCCGCCACATGGTCCGCCGACTCGTGCCGGATGCCCACCGCGGCCGCGAGACCCACCAGCACGGGATCGCCGGAGGACCATCGCTCGGTGGCCCGCCGCCGGGCCGACGGATCGGCCGGGGCCGGCCGGTCGGCAGTACGCCGCATGGTCCATCGCGATCGCCTGCGGCCGTCGTCCGCCCCCGCGGCGGCGAGATACTCCGCCGCCAGGCCGCGCCCCCGGCGCCACAGCCAGTCCTCCACGGACTCGGCGGGTTCCTCCGCGACGAGGGAGGCGGCCGCGTCGAGGAGTCGGTCACCGGACTCCGACGGCGACGCCGGGCGAAGGCGGGGACCGTCCAGCGACACCCTTCCCGCGTCCAGCAGGTCCACCAGTTCGGCTCCCGCCAGGGCCAGCGACAGGTCGCCCCGCTCGACCGGATACTCGGAGCCGACCTCGAGAGAGACGATCGTCAGGTCGTGCGCTGTGGTCATGACGGAAGCTCCATATCTGTCACATCCGCTGCGATACGGCAGCCTTGATCCGCGTCAGCCTACCCACGCCCGTCGTACGGCCCGCGTCAGGTGGCCCCTGGCGTGCGAGTCTGCGGCGGCACAGCCGCGGCTGGGTCTGCGCCGTGGAAGACGGCCGTTCGAACGGGGTGGGAGGCGCTGCTCGAGACGGTCGTCGAGGGATGCCGTGCCGGAGGGTGCGAGTGGCTGCATGTCGACTTTGAAGAGCACTTGAAGTCCTTCTACGTCGACACCTGCGGCTTCCGGGAGACGGCGGCGGGGCTGATCGCCCTGGCCTAGCTCCACGACCGCAGCTTCTCCGGGTTGCGGACCGCCCAGATTCGGGTGACGCGGCCCTCGGCGACATCGAACGCGGCTACGGTCATGACGGCGCCGGCCCGCCGGGCCACCAGGCCCGGCACACCGTTGACCGACCGCTCCAGGAGTTCGAGCCCCGGTGCCTTGTCGGCGATGGCGACCATGTACTCGGCGATGCGCGTGCCGCCTTCGACGGGGCGCAGGACGGTACCGACCTGTCCGCCGCCGTCGGCGGTCATCACGGCGGCCGGGTCGAGGAGGTCGACGAGGGCCGCGATGTCCTTGCTCTCCCATGCCTCCTTGACCTGCCGCACCACGTCGGCCTGCACGGCGGCCGTCGCCGGGGCCCGCGCCACGCGCACCCGCCGCCGGGCGGAGGCCGCGAGCTGCTTGCAGGCGGCAGGGGTCCGGCCGACGATGCCGGCGATTTCCGCGAAGGGGTAGCGGAAGACGTCGTGCAGCACGAAAGCCACCCGCTCGGCGGGGGTCATCGATTCCAGGACGACGAGGAAGGCCATGGTCACCGACTCGTCCAGGACCATCCGGTCCGCGGGATCGGCGGAGTCGGCGCCGTGGCCGTGGTGCCACTCGGCGTGGTCGGGCAGGGGATCGGGCAACCACGCGCCGACATAGCGTTCGCGCCGGGCCCGCGCCGAACCGAGCAGGTCCAGGCAGATGCGGCCGGTCACCGTCGTCAGCCAGGCGCCCGGCGCCACGATCTCGTCCTGCCGGCTTCGTGGCAGCGCGTACCAGCGTGCGTAGGCCTCCTGCACGGCGTCCTCGGACTCGGCCAGCGAACCGAGCAACCGGTAGGCGACATTGATCAGTTGGCGCCGTTCACCGGCTGCCGCGTCGGTGCCGCTCCCGGCCGTCTCCATGCCCCGCGCGCCCCCTCGCCTTACCTTTCACCGGCCCGCGTCGTCGGACTGGTGAGACCTTACCGATCCACTGCCCCCGGGGGCGGAACAGGGGATGTGGCATGGCAACCCAGGCGACGGCACGGCGACGGTTCTCGTTTCTGCGGATCACGATCGCCCTGCAGACCCTGACCATCTTCCTTCAGGCGGTCTCCGCCGGACTGCTGCTGACCTCGTCCTTCGGAGAGACGCTGCACAGTGTCGGAGCGCGCGTGATGTACGGGGCGTCGATGCTGTACCTGCTCGCGGCGGTGCTGGCGTGGAAGCCTGGTGGAGGCTCGCCCCGGCCCGTCCGGCACGCCTCCGGCTTCCTCGTCCTTGCCTCCGTCCAGGTCGTACTCGGCATCGCCCACATACCGTCGGTCCATCTCCCGCTGGGTGTCCTGATGTTCGGACTGAGCCTGCTCGCGCTGGCCCGGCGCTGACCTCACCGAGCGCGGACGGCCCGCTCGTCCCGGTCCGGGGTGTGACGGAGGCAGGAGGCGGCGACCACGAAGGGCCACACCGACTGGAGGGACGTCACGACGCGTTCCGCGACACCGGCGCCACCCTGTCGTTGCACCGCGATCAGGAACCACACCCCGCCGGCGGCCATGAGGGCCGTCGCCACGATCGAGGGCGCGCGTCGCAGGGCCCAGGGAGCGGCCGAACCGCCGTTGACGGCCAGCACCGGCCACACCGCCAGGAGGGTGAATCCGACCACCACCACCGCGCCGTGGCGCAGGGAGCCCCCGCTGCTCGGCGCGGGCAGCGCCACCAGGACCAGCGCGGCGAGCCCGCCGCCGGCCAGCGCCACGCGTCCGGCGGTGGCGGCCGGCCGCAGTCCCCAGGCGGTCAGCAGGTGGCAGATGCCCAGGATCAGGAACGCCCCCGTCATCACCCAGAATCCGGAGGCACCGTAGGCACCCAGGACACTGATCGTCTGGGTGACGGGGTCGTAGGAAGACCCTTCGAACAGCGCGGCCACGGTCCAGCCTGCGATCAGCAGGACGGGCGCACACCCTGACGTGAGCAGGACCCATCGGGGAACAAATCGCATCAGGCAACCATAAAGCGGCCACTCATGTGTCGCAGCGAAGACGAGGTCAGCGAGCCGCGCGGCGCCCGGAACGGTCGAGGGCCACGGTCACGATCCGGCGCCAGTCCAGCGGCTGGTCCGCAGGCACGGCGCCCGGCCGCTCCCGCGGGACCAGGACGCGCAGGGCACCCGGTCGGACGGTGCACACCACAGGCGTGGGCAGCGTCAGCGCCTCGCCGTCGACGGCCACCGGGATGCTCACGGCGTCGGCGGTGACCTCGATCCGGCGGGACGTCAGGATGGTGAGGGCCGGGGACAGGGAGCGCCGCACCGCGAGGTCGGCCGCCTGCGCCGCACCGTCCACGCGGACACCGAGCACTCCGAGTTCGCCCCGGTCCAGCCGGGGTCTGCGCCCGACGTCGAGCGGATCGGCCGACGCGTAGGCGTTGTTGCTGACGAGCAGCGCCTGCTGTCCGTCGACCGGCCGGTCGTCGGCGAGGGCGTCGAGACGCTCGCCGGCTCCACCCGCCAGAAGGTCCGGCATCGCGTCGAGCGCGGTACCGGTCTTGGCGTCGCGGTACTCGGGGCGCTGCACGATCGCCGCGTACACCCCGAACGACACCGTGTTGACGAACGCCCGGCCCGCCACGTCACCCAGGTCCACCCTGAGTTCCTCGCCGTCGGTGAGGGCGTCCAGACACCGGGAGGGATCGGCACGGTCCAGACCGAGGTCCATGGCGAAGTGGTTGCGGGTGCCGGCGGATATGACCAGGAACGGCAGGTCGTGCTCGGCCGCCACCGCGGCGACCAGCGCCTGGGTGCCGTCGCCGCCGGCGACGCCGAGCAGGTCGGCGCCCTCGGCGACGGCGTTCCGGGCGAGTTCCCCGACATCCGTGCGGATGCCCGGCTCCAGGAGGAGCACCCGGGCGCCGAGGGCCTCGGCCCGCTCGACGAGTTCGAACCGCTCCACCTTTCCGCCGCCCGATGCCGGGTTCATGATGAGGACCGGCCGCCTGGGCGCGCGGTGCGGCCGGACGGCCGTCCGCGCCGGCTCCGGCCGGTGCTCGGCCCGCAGGGCGCCGCGGGCGCAGGCCAGTGCCACGCCCCACAGCAGGATCGCGGCCGCCGCGGTGAACCACATGCCGCCGGTCAGGAACAGCAGGAGCACGGCCACCGGCGCCGCCACGGCGAGCACCGCGCCCAGCATCCGCAACGGCCCCCGGTGGGCCAGGAACCACCAGGCGCCCACGGCGCACACCGCCAGTCCCGCCAGTGCTCCCAGGATGACGAGGGAACCGCCACCGCCGAGCGACAGCAGGACGACGAGGACGGCCGCCGCGGCGGCGAGCAGCGCGTAACGGGCCAGGGAACGGGCCCTGTCCGACGGATCGACCTTGCTCACCTGCGCGCTCCCCACTGCACCGAGGCTCCGGGCGAGGGGGAGCCGTCGGGCAGCCTACGGCCTCCGTGCGGGCCGTGGACGGCCGTCGGTCCCGCGGTCGCCAACGCTGCCCTTCGGGCGTTCCCGTCCGGACCGCCGCCACTGCCCGCCCGGTCCCCCGCCGACGGAACGGCGGGGCGGGGCGGGCGGCGGGTCGTCTCAGCCCGGCATCGGAACCCGACCCAAGCTCCGCTGCCAGCGCAGCTCGCCGTCGTGCCACCGGCCGGTCGGCGTGAGCCCGGCGGCCAGGGCGACGGCTGCGGAGGCGTGATGTTCGGGGTGGATGTGGGCGATGACGCTTCGCACCCGCTGCCGGGCGAGCCGGCCGACGAGTCCGCGGGCCGCCTCGGTGGCGATGCCCCTGCCCTGCCACACAGAGCCCACCACCCAGGCGATCTCGGCGATCAGTCCGTGCCCGGCGGTGCGGACCGTCGCCTGCACCGTGCCGGTCAGGCACTCCTCCGCCCGGAGCCGGATCACCCAGTTCAGCCAGCAGTCGGCCGGGTCGGGGGAGCCTTTGGTCAGGCGCTCGTACCGCGCACGCAGGGCCTGCGGGGTGTCCGGCGCGCCACCGATGTAGGTGTGCAGGGCCGGATCGGCCAGCACCCGGGCCATCTCCTCGGCGTGATCGACGCGAAGCGGCTCCAGGTCCAGCCGCGCGGTCCCGATGGCCTCGACCGCGAGGCGGCTCATACCGCGCCCTCCTCTGAGCGTTCGCCGGCGGTGAAGCGGTCGTCGTTCCTCACCGGAGTGTGACTTCGCTCGGACCGTTGAACGGCGCCAGCGACAGTACGGTCCGCGGCGTCCGCAGCCCCTCGCTCTCCGCGAACAGCCTGCGCGCCGCGTCGAAGGGGACGTCGTCGCCCGTCACCGCCGAGGCCCTGTCGTGGAGTTCACGGGCGGTGTCGCTCAGCTCCCTTTCGCCTCCCGCCCCCCAGGTGTCCCACAACAGCGTCTCCACCTTGTTCAGCGCCGCGAGGTCGATCCGGACGTCGTGCGCCACGAACCACTCACCGAACATCGGCCCCTCCTGCGGAGGGTGGAGCCCGAAGGCCCTGGGGTCCGCGTCGCCCGCCCGGACGGCCTGCCACGCCTTGCCGGCGACGATGAAGCGGTCACGCGGCACGTCCATCGGATCGAAGTCCACCTTCCAGCGGTCGCAGACCACCGGGTCGGCGAGCTGAGGATCGGCGAGCAGCCAGCCGCGGGCGGGGTCCCAGTACTCGGTCACGACGTGGTCGCCGTGGAAACCGTCCGCACCGAAGTAGTCGGCGAAGCCGGAACGCAGTCGTGCGGGGATGCCCGCGTGGCGCAAGAACGAGCAGCACAGCAGCGCGAAGTCGCGGCACACTCCGACGAACCGGTCACCGACCTCGCGCCGCCGCGTCAGCGGGGCGTCGTCCCGCTCGACGACGATGCGCAGGACGTCGTCGAGGTAGCGCGTCTCGGCGTCGTTGTGCAGGCGGTCCGGCGGGACGGCATGACGGAACAGGTCGCCTTCCAGGCGGTGGACCATCAGGTCCCGGGCGGTGCGGGCGAGCTGTGTTGGATCGTCCGGCAGGTCGGCATAGAGCCCGACGAGTTCGCGGGGATCGGAGAACGGGCTGTGCGCCGTATAGAACGAAGCGGCGTCCCGTCCGAGGCGAGTCGATGGCATGGCTGGCCCCTCAGGGGACGACGGACACGGCTTCGGTCGCCGGGTTTCCGGTGCGCGTCACCGTGTCAAAATCTCCCCGTACCTGTCCAGAGCGGACCGATCGCGCCTCCCCGTCTCCCCGCGCCGTCCGCCGCGGACGCTCACTTCGGCGGGTTGAGTGTGCGGAAGTACGTCCAACTGGTCTCGTTCGGCTCGCTCCACTGCTCCGGGGCCCGGGCGAACTCCGGGTGGTGATCGGCGATGTAGGCGCGGGTGCGCTCCGGTACCTCGGCGTACGAGTCGAGCTTGCGGCCCCGGCAGTGATAGGTGAGGCCGCCGGGCCGTTGGCCGCGGGCCATCCACGGGGCCCACGGGGACATCCGGGTCCAGGACATGGTGGCCGGGACGCTGGGGGCCGGTCCTGCCAGGTCCGCGCGGTGGGCGAAGAACTGGAAGAGCTCCAGGGCCCTGTACGTGTCGCCGGCCGAGTGGACCGGATACTGGGCCACCGGCAGGGGCGAGGGATAGGCGAGCGGGATCTCCAGGCTGAAGCAGACCTGTTCGCCGAGGTCGGTCGTCGGGATCGGGAAGGGGCGCCATTTCTGGTTCGCCGGGTCGTTCCAGATGTGCACCACCGGCAGGTCCTGCCAGGTTTCCAGGATCTCCCCGGTGGTGGGGTCCAGGTAGAAGGCGGCCTCGCGGGTGAGCAGCCGGTAGGAGTCCGGGCCGTCGTCGGCTTCGTGGACGAGGCGGGCGACGTTGACGCCTTCGAAGCCGAAGAGGCGCTCGTAGGGTTCGTCGGGGGCCCAGGTGTACACGCTTCCGGACCACCAGTAGGTGACCTCCTCGCCGTCGAGGGAGGCCCGGGTGCGTGCGAGGGAGCGGAGCGATTCCGCGGGTGTCGTCATGGACAGTACTCTGCGCGACGGTCACCCCGGCCGGGCGGAGAACACCGCGTCCGGGGCCGAAAACGGCCGGAAGCTTCCGTTCCGGAGGGCACGGAAGGGGATCCACAGGAGGTTGTGGGCCCGGCGGACGCGTCGCGCGGGAGTGGGGGATCCCGGCGATGAATTCCGGCGGCGGATGGGGTCCACCCTGTATGACTCGCATCATCGCTGACATCTCGGTCTCTCTCGACGGCTTCGTCACCGGGCCCGATCCCGGCCCGCACAACGGTCTGGGCACCGGCGGCGAGGCCCTGCACACCTGGGCGTTCTCCGACGACCCCGTGGACCGCCGGATCGTGCGCGAGGCGACCGCCCGCTCGGGTGCCGTCGTCCTCGGCCGCCGGCTCTTCGACGTGGTCGACGGGCCGGGCGGCTGGGACGACGAGATCGGCTACGGCGCGGCGGAGGTCGGCAAACCCCCGTTCGTCGTCGTGACCGGCTCGCCGCCGGAGTCGGTCCGGCTCACCGGCCTCGACTGGACGTTCGTCACGACCGGTCTGCCCGACGCCGTCACCGCCGCGCGCGAGCGTGCCGAGGCGGCTGCGGCGGCCGGTGGCAAGGACCTCGACGTCGTCGTCATGGGCGGCGGCGCCACGGTCGGCTCGGCGCTCCACGCCGGACTGGTCGACGTGCTGTCGCTGCACCTGGCGCCCGTCGTTCTGGGCTCCGGAACACCCCTGTCCACCGGCGGATCACCGCGCACACTGGTCCAGCGGAGCGTGCACCCGACATCGACGGCCACACACCTGATCTACGACGTCCTCTGACGGACCTCAGGGTCAAACCGGCACCTCGACGACTTCCTCGCCCGGGCGGCGGACACGACGGTGGCCCGGCAGCGGCACACGGGGCCGCACCGGTACGCGGTCGGGGTGCCCGGCCGCGCGGGCGCGACGGAGGTCGTGTCGGCACCCGTAGGCGCATCGCCATTGACAGGCCGCTCCGAGTCGTTCAAGGATGACCTTGTTGACAACGTTGTCGCCCGCTGAAGAGGACCATCATGGGACCCATTTCCCTCCCTGTCGACCGCAGGCTCCTTCTGCGACTGCTCGGCGCGGGCGGCGCCGCGGCCGCCCTCCAGCCGGCGCTGGGTTCCCCTTCGGCCGCCGCCGGCTCTGCCCCCACCTCCGCCTCCGCCTCCGCCTCTACCAGCGCGTCCGACCGGACCGGTGACCCGCCGGACGACGTCGCCGCCACGTACCACCGCGTTCTCCTGCGGCACACCCGCTGGTCCGAGACGCAGTGGGACGAGGCCAAGGGGACGTACACCGACGAGTACTTCGGCTTCGCCGTGGTCCTCGGGCACGCCGTGCTGCTGACGCACGGGACCTTCGACGAGGACGCGGCCGGTGTCGACCGGGAGACACTCAAGAGCCGGACCCTGGCGACGCTGCGGCACTTCGCCGCCTCCAATCGGCTGATGGGCGGCACCCAGTGGGGCCGCACACTGTTCTTCGACACCACCTTCCAGTCGTACTTCATCCTCGCCGCCCACCTGCTGTGGGACCAGCTCGACGACGCCACCCGCTCCGCGGTGGACACCATCACCCGCGAACAGGCGGCGTACACGCACTCCCTGGGCACCGGCGACGACCCGGCTTCCGGGGACTGGACCCCGAACGGCCTCGAGGGCGGGTACGTCGGTGACACCAAGCTGGAGGAGATGGGCCTCTACGCGCAGACCCTCGCCCCCGCGCTGGCCTGGGCACCGGACGACCGGCGCCGCGCCGACTGGGCGACCGACTACGGCACCTGGTCGCGCAACGAGGGTGGTCTGCCGCCCGCCGACCTGGCCAACCCCACGCGGGTGGACGGGGTTCCGGTCTCGCGCAACACCGCGCACAACACGTACGACACCTTCATCGTGGAGAACCACGGTTCGTTCGGGCCGCACTACCAGGAGGAGATGTGGCGTACCTCGGGGCGCAACGCGGCGCACTTCCTCGCGGCGGGCGAGCCATTGCCCGAGGTGCTGACCAGGCAGCCCAACGCGGAGCCGCTGTGGCGGACGCTGCTGGGTGTCATGTCGGACGCGGGTGAGCCGCTGATGCCGATGGTGGACGACCGCGAGCACCTGTACGGCAGGGACGTCATACCGCTGGCCTTCCTCTCCCGGGTCGCGGGAGACCGGGCGGCGGCCCGCGCGGAGACGGAGCTGGCCGCGCGCCTGGAGGCGTATCAGGCGTACCCGCCGGAGTACCGGCTGGCGAAGTTCTCGGGCGAGCCGAAGTACGAGCCGGAGGCACGCGCGGAGCTCGCCATCAGCTATCTGCTGCACGTGTGGCCGGACGCGGGCCGACGGGTGCGGCCGATGTCCCGCGAGGAGTTGTTCGCGTACGCGGCCGGCGTCACCGACTTCGGGACCGGCCCGGGACTGGTGTCCCACCAGTCCCCCGCCGCCTGGGCGGGTGCGGTGACGAAACCCGGGTTCGTGAAGTTCGCCTGGCAGCCGGGGCACGACGACTGGCTGTTCCGCCTCAGCGGGAAGACCCCCATGTTCCTGCCCTCGACCGCCGCGGCGGTCACCGGCCGGACGGTGCGTGTGCACACGGAGCTGCGGGACGGGTTCGACGGCAGCGCCACGGTGCTGCGGCTGGGCGAACGCTTCGCCGGTTACGCGACGCTCCCCTCGGGCGGAGTCGTCTACGCCTGCGACGGGCCGGAGGCGGCCGGCTCGCGGCTGGAGGTGCACAACCTCACCATGCCCGGTGTGGCGGGCCTCGACGGAAGCCGCACCTACCGCTTCGCGGAGGGTTCGGCCACGGTCCGCGCGCAGGACGCCACGCCCTCGGCCGCGGGACGCGTCGACGAGCTGACCTTCACCCGCGCGACGGTACGGCACATCCGGATGCTGGGCGTGCAACCCGACCCGACGTACGGGTACTCGCTGTACGCGGTCGAGGCACGCGACGGGGCCGATACCCCCGACCTCGCCCGGGGCGGTACGGCGACGGCCTCGTCGCAGTCGCCCGGCATGACGCCGGAGCTGGCCGTGGACGGCGACGCGAAGACCCGCTGGGCGGTCTCCCGCGACGACCGGAACCGGGCGGACAGTTGGTGGGCGGTGGACCTCGGCGCCGACCGTGCGCTCGACCGGGTCACGCTGCGCTGGGAGGCGGCCGCCGGCCGTTCCTACCGCGTGCAGGGGTCGTCCGACGGCGAGCGGTGGACCGACCTGGCGACCGGACCGGCGCCGGCGCTGCGCAGCCACGGCGGCTGGCTCGACGTCGACGGCCGTGCGGGGCTGGTCGTTCGCGGCGGCGAGCAGGCACTGGCCGTGTACGGGGACACGATCGCTCCGGCCGAAGGGGCGCGGGGCCCGCTCGTGGTCGAGGGGCACTGCGGGGTCGCTTCCGACGAACTGCGCGAGCTGGCACGCGCCGACGCACCCGCCGCCGACGACGACCGGGTCCGCGCGGCGCGGGTGGACGGGTACCTGAGCCTGTTCAACCTGTCGGCGGACGAGGTGAGTACACGGGTCGAGGTGCCGCAGCGGGGCCGGCGCCGGCAGGTCTACGAGGGCGAGCAGACGGTGACCGGGGAGGGCATCGGCTACCGGGCTCGGCTGGACGCCGCGTCCGCCCTGCTGCTTCCCCCGCGCTTCACTCTCACGGCGTTGTCGGGGCGGACGCTGCCGCCGGGGCTGCGGGTGCGGGTGAGCGACGGGGCGACCCTGGTCCTGTCCGGCGCCCGTTGCCGGCTGCGGATCGAGGCCCAGGGGCACAGCACCGACGCGACCGTGCGCGACGGACGCGAGACACGTGTCACGGTGCGTGGCGCACAGCCGTATCCGCACCACGACCTCGCCCTGGGACGGAACACCTTCCCGACCAATCCGCTGCCGCCCGGAACGACCGGGCCGGGCGCCGCCGTGGACGGCGACCCGGACACGGTGTGGCGACCGGGCCGCGACGGCCGCATGGTGGTCGACCTCGGGGCGCGCACCCGGGTGCGGTGGGTGGAGGCGCGGTGGACGACGGGGGCGGCCCCGGCCGCCCGCGTGGAGTTCAGCAACGACGGGGTGCGCTACCGGCGCGTGGGGTCCCTGGACGGCCGCGGCCGCGTACGCCGGCTGACCCACGCGGGGTCGGTCCGCTATGTCGCGGTGACGGTGGTGGGCACGCCGCACGCACACGACGGGCTGATCCGGCTCTCCGTGGGCTGAGCGGGCTCCCGTTCCACGGCGTGGCCGTCCGGTGTGCTCCCAGGGGCGCACCGGACGGCCGTTGCCGCTTCGGACCGGTTCAGCAGTACGGCTTGGAGTCGGCCGCGAAGTCCTTGAAGGCCGCCTTGGTCTTCGTTCCGGCGATGCCGTCGATCTTGCCCTTGTAGCCGTGGTACTTCTTCAGGTCGCGCTGCAGGGCGCTGATGGTGTTCTTGCCGACGATGCCGTCGATCCTGTCGTCGTAGCCCCAGTACTTCTTGAGCCAGCGCTGCAGCGACATCCAGCTCTGCGGGCCCAGTTGCCCGTCCAGGGCGCCGTTGTAGTTCCACTTGTCCTGGATCCAGCACTGGACGTACCTGGCCTGCGTCGTGCTCAGGCCGAGGTTGTTCACCGCCAGCGGAGCGGCGTCCCGGGTGCTGGTCGCGGCGGGCGCGGACCGGGTGGGCTGCGCGGTCGCGGTCGCGGCTCCCGCGAGGCCGCCGGCCGCGATACCGGCCGCGGCGGTGAGGCTCACGACCGTCCTCGTCATCGTGTTCGTTCGCATTGCTTCCCCCTGTGGGTCGTCGTGCGTCGGAGTCCTGCCTTCTGCCGTCCTTGCGGGGCGGCATGTACGACGATGGGGGCCGGTCGGCGAGTCCCGCCAGGTCCGCCGCGAATGTGGCGCGGGACGGGGACGCCCTACGCCCGACCTGCGCGTTCGCCGGCCCGGATGACGCGCCCGCGGGACGCTGCGGGACATCACAGGGCGGGATCACGCGCCGTCGGCAAGTGTGAAGCAGGCCCCCGCACGGCCATTGACGGCCGTACGCCGTGCCCCTACGGTGCCCTCACCGCGCGGCCCGCGATCGGTCCCGGGGCGGCCCGAGGGGATGGTGGCAGGGCGATGAAGGCAGTGGTCCAGGAGCGGTTCGGCGCGCCGGACACCCTGCGGCTGCGGGAGGTCGACCGGCCCCGCGCCGGGGCCGGTCAGGTGCTGGTGCGCGTACACGCGGCCGCGGTGAATCCGTACGACTGGCACATGCTGCGCGGAGACCCGTACGCGGCACGGCTGTTGGGAGGGATGGGGCTCACCCGTCCGAAGTCCCGGGTGGCCGGGATCGACGCGGCCGGGGTGGTGGAGGGCGTCGGTGCCGGTGTGCGCGGGCTGCTGCCGGGTGATCCGGTGCTCGGCTTCTGCCCGGGGTCCTTCGCCGAGTACGCGTGCACCACCGAGGAGTTGCTGGTGCCCAGGCCGGCGGGCCTGACCTTCGAGCAGGCCGCGGCCCTGCCGATGGGGGCGGTGACCGCGCTGCGCGGCGTCCGGACCGTCGGCCGGGTCCGTCCCGGGCAACGGGTGCTGGTCAACGGGGCGGGCGGCGGGGTCGGCACCTTCGCCGTGCAGCTCGCGGCGGTGCTGGACGCGGAGGTCACCGGGGTGTGCGGCGCACGCAACACCGACCTGGTCCGCTCACTGGGCGCCGCCCATGTCCTCGACTACGCCCGGGAGGACTTCACCGACGGACGCGAGCGCTACGACGTCATCCTGGACAACGTGGGCAACCAACCGCTGGGCCGGCTGCGCCGGACGCTCACTCCGACGGGAGTCCTGGTGGCCAACGGCGGCGGCTCCCCCGGCCGGGTGTTCGGGGCGATCGGCGCCATGCTGAAACTCGCGGCCGTCGACGCCGTCACCCGGCAACGGCTGCGCCCGATCCTCCCTGCGACCCCGGACGGGCCGGCCCACGCGGACCTGCTGGCCGTCACCGCGCTCGTCGAGGCGGGGCAGGTCGTGCCGGTGGTCGGCCGGTCCTACGCCCTGGCCGACACCGCGCGGGCGCTGCGGCACGTCGAGGAGGGGCACGCCTGCGGCAAGACCGTGATCACGGTGCCGTAGGCCGAAAGCCCCGGGCGGGGTCGCCGTACCGCGCTTCAGCGAAACCCCGTGCGGGGAGCCGTGACCTCGATGGTGTCCTTCACCAGGGCCAGCGCCGCCCCCACCGGGCTCGACCGTCCGCCGCTCACGGTCACGTCACCCGCGTCGGGGCAGCCGAAGACGACGGCCTTCTCGGGTCCGGTCAGCGCGTGCAGGGGATCCCCCGGCTCGGTCTCCTCCAGGCGTACATACACCATGTGGGGCTCGTCCGCCGACGCGCCGGCGACCGCCCGCAGCCGACGGGACCGGGCGGCCGCGTCCAGGGCTCTGCCGACGGTGTTTTCGTCCACCGGCTCCGTCCGCACGCGCACCGCCGCCGGGTCCCATCCCCAGGCCAGTGCCGCCAGCAGCCGCACCTTGGTGGCGGCGTCCTCGCCCGACAGGTCGGCCGAAGGATCCGCCTCCGCGATGCCCCGGAGCCTCGCGGCACGAACGGCGTCGCTCAGCGTGTCGCCGTCGGCGAGGCGGTCGAGTACGAAGGTCACGGTGCCGCCCGGGCAGGCCCGGATCGTCCGGCAGTCCAGGCCGCGCAGGGACGTTCGCGACAGGTCGCCCGCGGGAAGCGCCGCTCCGGTCGCGCCGGAGATCCTGATCATGCTGCCGCCCGCCCGGGCGGCCGCGTCGAGTTCCCGCCAGTGCGTGAGCAGGTGGCTCTTGGTGGCCGTCACCACGTGGATCCCCCGGCGCAGTGCGGTCACGGCCTCTTGTGCCGCGTGCTGCCGCAGTTGTGGCGAGGAGGGGACGGCCTGGACGAAGACGCGGGCGCCGGTCCGGTCGAAGGTCTCGCCCAACGGTCTCGGCGCGCCCCACTCCGAGCGCGGCGGCACGGACCCGTCGTCGCCCGGCCGGCACTGGGCCGAGCTCACGCGCACGGCACCGACGCGCGGACGTACGCCGTAACGGCGTTCGAGCGTGTCCCCGTGCCGGGCCAGCCTGTCGACGAAGGCCTGGCCGACCGGGCCGTAGCCGGAGAGGACCACATCGGTTCGAGTCGCTTCATCCATGGATCCGGGATCCTCTCACATCGCCCGAACGTGACGCGGCCCGTCAGCGCGGTGGCCTCACCAGGCCGGAGCGGTAGGCGTGGGAGACCAGTTGGGCGCGGTCGCGGGCGCCGAGTTTGGTCTTGGCGCGTTGGACGTGGGTGCGTACGGTCAGCGGGCTGAGGAACAGTTCGGCCGCGATCTCCTTGTCGGACTTGCCGTCCGCGACCAGGGCCGTCACCTGCCGCTCCCGGGCGGTGAGGGCGGCCAGGTCCTCGGGCAACACGGGGGAGGCTGCGGGGTCCGGGGAATCGAGGAACCGGGTGATGAGGCTGCGGGTGGCCGCGGCGGACAGGAGGGCGTCGCCGGCGGCCACCGTGCGGATGCCGTCGAGGAGTTCCTCGGCCGTGACGTCCTTGCCCAGGAAGCCGCTCGCGCCGATGCGCAGTGCTCGGGCGACGTGCTCGTCGGTCTCGAAGGTGGTGAGGACGAGGACCCGGGTGTCCTGGAGGCCGGGGTCGGCGCAGATGGCGGCGGTGGCGGCGAGGCCGTCGGTGCCGGGCATGCGGATGTCCATGAGGACGAGGTCGGGGCGGTGGGTGCGGGTCAGCGCGATGGCGTCCTGACCGTCGGCGGCTTCGGCGACGACTTCCAGGTCCTCGCTCGAGTCGATGAGGATCCGGAAGGTCGCCCGCAGCAGAGCCTGGTCGTCGGCGAGCAGCACGCGGATGGTCATTGGGGCTGTTCCCTTGGTGGAGGAGGGGCGGGCAGTTCGGCGGTGACGGAGAAGCCGCCTTCGGGCAGGGCGCCCGCCCGCAGACGGCCGCCGGAGGTCTGGGCGCGTTCCCGCATGCCGACGAGGCCGAAGCCGCCGTCGGGGGCCGGTGGGCGCGGGGTGGCGCCTCCGTCGTCGGCAACCGTGAGGGTCAGCCGGTCGTGGGCGTAGGCGAGGTGCACGTCCGCCGTGCCGGCGTCGGTGTGTTTGGTGACGTTGGTGAGGGCCTCCTGCACGATCCGGAAGGCGGTCAGGTCCACTCCGGGCGGCAGGGGGCGCCGCACGCCCTCGGTGGTGACGGTGACGAGGAGTCCGGCGGAGCCGAACGCGGAGACCAGTTCGGGGAGTCGGCGGAGTCCGGGCGGGGGTTGCAGGGCGTCCTCGGGGTCGTCGGAGCGGCGCAGCAGACCGACGGTGGCCTTCAGTTCGCGCAGTGCCGATGCGGTGGTGCCGGTCAGGTGCGAGAGGATCTCGTGGGCCTGTTCCGGGTGGGTGCGGGCGAGGTGGGCGGCGGTGCCGGCCTGGGCGTTGGCCAGCGCCATGTGGTGGGCGACGACGTCGTGCAGTTCGCGGGCGATGCGGACGCGTTCCTCGGCGACGCGTCGGTGGGCCTCTTCCTCGCGGGTGCGCTCGGCGTGCTCGGCCCGGGTGTGGACGGCGTCGACGTAGGCGCGTCGGCTTCTGACCGCCGTGCCGGCCAGAACGGGAAACAGCATCCAGGCGACCGGGCCGAAGCTCTCGTTCACCCACGGCTGGCCGTTGCGCCCGGAGAGCAGCGCGGTCGGGACGATCAGCGCGACGGCTCCGAGGTAGGAGACGTAGGCCGCTCGCTGCGGGGTGCGGGCGGCCGCTTCGTACAGCGCGACCAGCACGGGTGTCAGCAGCAGCGGCAGGACCGGATAGCCCACCGCCACGGACACGGCGGCGCAGGCGGCGGTCGTCAGGACGGCGGCTCGCGGGTGGTCGCGGCGCCGCAGCAGGCCCGCGGTGGCCGCGAGGGCCAGGGGCTGGCCCGCCCACCAGCCGGGGTCTCCCTCCACGTACTGCCGGCTGGTGACGGCGAGCGCCAGCAGCAGGAAGGCCGCCTCGACGAGGTGCGGGTGGCCATCGGCGTACCGTCGCCAACTGCTGAGCATGAGTTCCTCCTCGGACCAGGATCGCCGATGCGGCCCGCGCACGTCAGGGGGGCCGCCCGTGTCACGCACGGGCGGCCTTCCCGGGGCGCGGTTCAGAGGCGCACCGGGTCCTGCTGTTCGGCGCCGGGCCCGGCGGCGAGCGCCGGGGCGGGGGCCCGGCGGCCGAGGGCCTCGCCCTCCACGTCGACCCGCGGGAGCAGCCGGTCCAGCCGGCGTGGCAGCCACCACGCCCGCTCGCCGAGCAGGACGAGGACGGCGGGCACGAACGCCATGCGGACGACGAAGGCGTCGAACAGGACGGCGAGCGCCAGGCCGAGGCCGACCATCTTGAGCAGGGTCTCGCCGCCGGTCATGAAGCCCGCGAAGACGGCCGTCATGATGACCGCGGCGGCGGTCACGACCCGCCCGCTGTGGCGGAACCCGGTGACGACGGCCTCGGCGGGCGGCTCCCCGTGGATGACGGCCTCCCGCATCCGCGACACGAGGAACACCTGGTAGTCCATGGCGAGGCCGAAGACGATGCCCACCAGCATGAGCGGCATCGTGCTCATGATCGGTCCGGTCTCGTCGATGCCCAGGAGTCCGGCCCCGTGGCCGTTCTGGAAGACGGTGACGAGTGCGCCGAAGGACGCCCCGACCGACAGCAGGAAGCCGAGGGCGGCCTTGAGCGGTACGAGTACGGACCGGAAGACGACCAGCAGCAGGAGGAAGGCCAGGCCGACGACGACCACCAGGTACGGGATGAGGGCGTCCGTCATCTTCTGGGCGACGTCGATGTTGAGCGCGGTGGTGCCGGTCACCTCGAAGGTCGTGCCGGTGGCGGTCTGGGTCGCGGGGCGCTCTTCGCGGATGGTGTGGACGAGTTCCTTGGTCCGCTCGCTGGTGGGCGCGGTGGCCGGGACGGCCTGGATGACCGCGGTGTCCTTCGCGGCGTTGAACCGGGGCGGCGACACGGAGACCACTCCCCCGGTGCCGGCGACCTTCTTGGCGACCGCCGTGACCGCGGAGCGCGGGTCGTCGGCCTGCCGGGCGTCCACGACGATGGTCAGCGGGCCGTTGAACCCGGGGCCGAAGCCGTCCGCGAGGGCGTCGTACGCCCGGCGCTGGGTGGTGGAGGTGGGCTTGGCCTCGTCACCGGGCATGCCGAGCCGCAGGTCCAGCGCCGGCACGGCGAGAGCGCCCAGTACGGCCACCGAGCCGAGCAGCACGGGCACCGGGCGGCGCCGGACGAACCGGGCCCAGCGGGCGCTCCACTCCCCGGTTTCGGCGCCCCGCTCCCCGGTTTCCCGGACCCGCCGGGCGGGACGGGGCTTGGCCCCCTCGCGAGCCTTCGCTCCCTCGCGAGCCCGGCGGGCCAGCAGGGCATCGGGCCAGAAGCCGAACAGCGCGGGCACCAGGGTCAGTGTGATCAGCACCGCGAAGACGACGGCGCCGGCGGCGGCCAGGCCCATCCGCGTCAGGGACGGGACTCCGATCACCGACAGGCCGGCCAGCGCGATGACCACGGTGAGTCCGGCGAAGACGACCGCGGATCCGGCCGTGCCCGCGGCCAGCCCCGCGGCCTCCTGGGCGTGGTGTCCCTTGGCCCGCTCCTCGCGGTAGCGGGAGACGACGAGCAGGGCGTAGTCGACTCCCACCGCGATGCCGATCATCATCGCCAGTTCGCTGTCGGTGGAGGACAGGCCGAGGGCGCCGCCCAGCGCGATGACCGAGGTGAGGGTGAGGGCCACGCCGACGACGGCGGTGATCAGCGGCAGCCCGGCGGCCGCCAGCGATCCGAAGGTGATCAGGAGAACCACCGCGGCGACACCGATGCCCAGGAACTCGCCGATCCCGGTCGACGGTTCGCCCGCCAGGGCGTCGCCGCCGGCCTCGACGGTCAGGCCCGAGTGCCGGGCCTCCTCCACCGCTTCCGTGAGATCTTCCCTGTCGGCGTCGGTGACCTTGTCGTCGGTCACCTCGTAGGTGACGGTGGCGTACGCCGTGGACGCGTCCTCGCTGACCGTCGCCCCCTCGAGGGGGTCCGACACCGCGGCGACCTGTGGTCCGTCGGCCACCTCGGCCACCAGGGTGTCGATCGCCGCCCGGTACTCGGTCGCCGTGACCTTGCGGCCGTCCGGTGCGACGAGGACGATCCGGGCGCTCGAGCCCTCCGCCTCGGCGTCCGGGAACCGTTCGTTGATGAGGTCGAACGCCTGCTGGGACTCGATTCCCGGCATCGAGTCCGAGTCCTCACCCGCCTCGCCGGCGCTCATGGCGCCGAGTCCGACGACGGCGAGGACGGCCACCCACAGGAGCGTCACCCACCGGCGCCGTCGGAAGGCGCCACGTCCCAACCGGTACAACAGGATTGCCATGGAGAGGTCTCCGCATCTGATCTGGGGAACCTCTCCAGCCTCACCGGGCGGGCCCCGCCCCGTCGTCGTCCCCACCGACCGTCGCGTGTACTCAGTTTCGAGTACCGCCGGGCTCCGGCTCCGGGGAGTCCTCCGCTCCTCCCTCCCCCGCGAAGCGCATGTCCACGACGGTGGCGGCGAAGACCAGGGGGCCGGGAAGCAGTGGGATCAGTACGGGGATGGACCAGAGGAGCAGCGCGGCCAGGACGACCGCGCCGGTCAGCAGGAGGCTGCCGCGCGGGTCGGCGACGGAGCGCAGGAGACCCTCGCGCGGGGACAGTGCGTGCGGTGCCGCAAGCGCGGTCGTGCGCAGTGCCACCACCGCGATACCGAGGGCGAGCAGGACCAGCGCGGGGGCCATGACGTCCGCGCCGGGCATGGTGCTGCGCGCCAGCGCGGAGTCGACCAGCAGGATGCCGGCGAGGAGCGGCAGGGCCAGACCGCCGGCGAGTGAGCCCCGGGTCAGACGGGCACGCAGGTGGCGGGCGTACGTACCGGTCCTGACGGGCACCGCGTCCTCGGCCGCCCGGCGCAGGGTGGCCGACGCGGCGGCGAACGCGGCCGGCGCGGTCACGACGGGCAGGCAGGCGACGCCGGTGAGCAGGCCCACCAGCAGCATGTCGGCGAAGAGGGTGAAGCCGGCCGAGAACACCTCTCCGGGTTCCCTGCGGTCGCTGGGCGGCAGCGCGGGTGCCTGGGTCATGGTGTCAGCCCTTCAGTCCGGAGGTGGCCATGCCCTGCACCAGGTAGCGCTGGAAGACGAAGAAGAACAGCACGATCGGCAGCACGGAGATCACGGACATCGCGAACATGGGGCCGTAGGCGGAGGTGCTGGACTGGTCGACGAAGCTGCGCAGGGCGAGGGTGATGGTGAACTTCTCCGGGGCGAACAGATAGATCATCTGCGTGAAGAAGTCGTTCCACGTCCAGATGAAGGTGAAGATCGCCGTGGTGATCAGGGACGGCCGGCTCAGCGGCAGCGTGACCGACCAGTACGTGCGGAAGGCGCCGCAGCCGTCGATGCGGGCGGACTCCTCCAGCTCGCGGGGCAGACCCCGCATGAACTGGACGATGAGGAAGACGAAGAACGCCTCGGTGGCCAGGAACTTCGGCAGGATCAGCGGCCAGTAGGTGTCCACCATGCCGAGCCGGTTGAAGATGATGTACTGCGGGATCAGCACGACGTGGTGCGGCAGCATCAGCGTCGCGACCATGAAGGCGAACATCACCTTGCTCATGCGAAAGCGCAGCCGGGCGAAGGCGTAGGCGGCCAGGGAGCAGGACACCACGTTGCCGATGACGGCGCCGCCCGCGATCAGCAGGGAGTTGCCCAGCAGCCGGCTCACCGGGACTCCGGACACTCCGTCCAGGGCGGTCGTGTAGTTCGACCACTCGAGGTGGCTGGGCCACAGGTCGAGGCTGGTCACCACCTCGTCGGCCGGTTTGAGCGACGTGGCGAGCAGCCAGGCCAGGGGGTACAGCAGGACGAGCAGTCCCACGACGGCGATCGTGTGCGGGAGCCATCGCCTGGTGGTGAGGTTCATCGTCCCTCCTCGTCCGCGTAGAAGACCCAGGACCTGGAGGTCCTGAACAGGATCAGGGTGATGACGCCGATGGCGATGAGCAGCAGCCAGGCCATGGCCGCCGCGTAACCCATGTGGGAGGCGGTGAAGCCGCGTTCGTAGAGGTACAGGGTGTAGAACATGGTCGAGTCGGCGGGGCCGCCCTCGCCGCCGCTGACCGCGAAGGCCGGGGTGAACACCTGGAACGACTGGATCATCTCCAGCACCAGGTTGAAGAAGACGACCGGGGACAGCATGGGCACGGTGACGGAGACGAACTGCCGCCAGCGGCCCGCGCCGTCCAGCGCCGCCGCCTCGTACAGTTCGGGCGAGATCTGCTGGAGCCCGGCCAGGAAGATCACCATGGGTGCGCCGAACTGCCACACCGTCAGCAGGACGATGACGTACACCGCGAGGTCCGGGTTGCCTACCCAGCCGCCGAGGTCGATGCCGAGGGAACCGAGAACGCTGGGTACGGAGCCGCCGTCGTTGAACAGCGCGCGCCACACCAGGGCGATCGACATGCTGGCCCCGAGCAGCGAGGGCGCGTAGAAGGCGGAGCGGTAGAAGGCGCGGCCGCGGCCGAGGTTCTTCAGGAGCATCGCCGCCCCGAGCGCGAGGATCAGCTTCAGCGGCACGGCGACGACCACGTACAGGAGTGTGGTGCCGACCGAGCGCCAGAACCGGGGGTCCTCGGTGAGCATCTCGGTGTAGTTGCGCAGGCCCACCCAGTGCGGCGGGTCGAAGAGGTTGTAGTCCGTGAAGGACAGGTACAGCGACACGGCCATCGGTACGAGCGTCAGGACGGCGGCGCCGAGCATCCACGGGGTGAGGAACACGTAGGCGGGCCACTGCTGTTCGCGGCGGCCGCGGCGGCGCTTGGCCGGCGGCCGCGGTTCGGTCGTGCGGTGGGCGTGCGCGGGCGCCCTGGTCGACACCGTGCTCATGACCGCAGCTCCCGGTTGGCCTCGTCGATGAATTCCCGTGCCGCCTCCCGCGGGGAGGTCAGTTCGTACATCACACGCTGGTAGGCGCGTTTGAAGGCGGTCTGGATGGCGACGTCGCCCCGGGGCGGCGCGGGGGGCGGGGCGTCCAGGCCGTACTTCTCCATCTTCTGCGCGTACTGGTAGATCTCCCGCTCGGCCCCTTCCAGCGTCTTGGCGACCCGGGCGGCGATCTTGCGGTTGGGCGGTGTGGAGCGGGTGAAGCCGAGGACGTCGCCGGCCCGCTCGTCGTTGAGGAGGAAGTCGACCAGTGCGGTCGCCTCCTTGGGGTGGTCGCTGTTCGCCCCGACGCCTAGGAGCATGGAGGGTTTGAAGTACGCGCCCTGGCGCCCGTCGGTGGTGGGGACGGGCGCGAAGTGGACCTGGTCGCCGAGGAGTGCGGGGTATCCGGGGAACGGGGCGTCCCAGGTGAAGTCGGCGGCGGCGAGCCCGCGGCCCATGGGCGACATCTCGGTGGTGTTGGCCTGCGAGGTGTCCGCGGCCTCGGCGACCACGCCTTCCTCGCGCAGCTTGTCGCAGAACGTCCAGAACTCCGTGAGGTCGTCCTCGGTGAAGCCCAGCTTCGTCTGGCTCGCGTAGAGCTTCCCGCCGCGGCTGCGCAGCCAGTCCTCGAAGATGTCCTCGTTGACGCCGTTGTCGTTGGCGCCCACCACGTCACGTCCGTCGGGGGACTCGAGGCCCAGTGCGGTGATCCTCCGGTTGGCCTCGGCCCATTCCTGCCAGGTCCAGTCGGGCTGGGGGGTGGGGATGCCGGCCTGCTGGTAGATCTTGGAGTCGTAGGCGTAGCCGGTGATGCCGCGGCCCATCGGCACGGCGTACTGCCGGCCCTCGAAGGTGCCGGTGCGCAGGAACTCCTCGTCCATCTCGGAGGTGCGGATGGCGCCGCCGGCGACGGCTTCGTCGAGCGGCAGGAGGGCGCCTCCGCCCGAGTACTGGGAGATCTGCCGGTAGTCGAGCTGGGCGACGTCCGGGATGCCGCCGCCGGCCGCCTGGGTGGCCAGCTTCTGCATGTACGAGCCGAAGTCGGCGTTCGACGTGCGGACGGTGACGCCGGGGTGTTCCTTCTCGAAGAGTTCCACGGCCTTCCTGGTGCGCTCGGCGCGGTCGTCGTTGCCCCACCAGGAGAAGGTGAGGGTGACGCCGCCGGACGACACGTCGCCGGAGGAAGAGGAGCAGGCGCTGAGCGATGCCGTCAGCGCGGTGCTGAGACCGACGGCGGCTGCGGCCAGGACGGCCCGGCGGCTCGGGAGTCGGCGCCGGCCGCTTCGTGGCTCGGGCATGGGGGGCCTTCCCAGGGGGTGCGTGGATGGGTGGGGCTGAGGCTCGGGTGGTACCCGCCGTTCGGGAGAGGGGGAGAACGCGGGGGCGAGCCGTGGGGGCGAGCCGTGGGGGACGACGGACCGGAGGTCAGATGCCCGGGTAGACGGCCAGCCTGCCGCACATGCCGAAGCGTCCGCGTGCCGTGGGCCCGGTGGCGGACACCCGGGCGTCGGCGAGGTGTCCGTCGTTCCTGCCGCGCAGGGCGTCGAGTTGGGTCCGGGTCGCCTCGGCTGCGGCGTGCGCGCCCTCGCGCCAGCGCCGCTCCCACGCCGCCAGCCGGGGCCGCACCAGCTCGGCGGCCGCCCGCTGGAACGCCGCCAGCGGCTCCGGATCGCCGCTCTCGGTGGCCTCGCGCAGCTCCAGGAAACGCCGGGTCGCCAGGTCGCGGCGAGCGCGCGCGACCCTCACCTGCTCGGCCTCGGGGACATCGGCGGGGATGCGGATCGCGTCGGCGTACGTGTCGGGATCGGCGAGCAGGTCCCCGGGCAGGGTGAGGACGGCGTCGCCCGCCTCGGGCAGACCGCTGTTCTGCATCACGACGGTGATTTCGAGGCCCGAGTCGTTGATCAGGCGGTGGATCGTGCCGGGCGTGAACCAGGCGACCGTGCCCGGCTCCAGGGGGGTCTCCTGGAAGCCCGAGGTGGTGAGGGTCTGCACCGCGCCCCGGCCCGACGTGACCACGTAACCCTCGCTGCAGGTGAGGTGCAGGTGGGGGGTGCCTCCGCCGGGCAGTCCCTCGACGGTCGGCCAGTCGTAGACGGTCAGCCGGGACACGCCCACCGCTCCCGGGAAGCCGTCGTACGTGGCGCTCACCATGTGAGTCCCTCCAGGTGGGCGGCGACCCGCGCCCGGTCCCAGGCGCCGTCGGCGACGAGCACGCGGTAGCCGCGGGCGAGCGTTTCGCCGGGCGGCAGGACCAGCTCCTCGTGGAACGCCCAGGACGGGGCGACCGCGGCGAAGGGGTCGCTGCGCACGAACCAGTGCGCCGGGTGGGTGCCCTTCTCGCCCAAGTGGTCGTTGGAGGGGGCGTGTTCGAAGACGACCGTGGCGTGGCCGTCCCGTCCGTCGTGCTCGCCGACGTACGCCAGCCAGGAGGCCTGGCTGCCCATGAGGTCGCCCTCGGACGGGTCCACGGACGATTTCATGGACGACGAAGCGGTGAAGACCGTGCCGTCGCGGAAGGCGCGGGGGCCGCGCCAGAACAGCCCGGTGTATCCGGCCGCGGGGCGCCCGTGGGTGGTGGGGCTGCCGAACCGCAGTGGTTCGGCACGCCGGTTGGTGATCGCCGACGTCCAGGTGAGCGTCCAGCTCCCGGTTTCCGGGTCGACGTCGCGCACCTCGATACGGCGTTCCTCCTCGGCCCACAGTTCGCCGCCGTGCGGGTGCCAGGTCAGCTTCTCGGCGATCACGGCGCGGTCCGACGAGGCGCTGACCTCCTCGAAGGCCACGTGGGCCATCGAGCCGACCTTCTCCGGAAGGGCGAGGTAGCCCTCGCCGTGCACATAGGTGTTGCCGCCCCACAGGTTCTGTCCGGAGAGGTGGGAGGCGGTCAACTGGAGTCCCTTGTGCCAGCGGTGGTCGTTGGGCCGGTAGTCGGTGACGAGTGCCCCGGACAGGGTCCGGACCGGGTGCAGATACGGCTTGGGCGCCTCCCAGCCGGCCTCGGGGCGGTACACGTAGGAGAACAGTTCGGTGCCGGCCGCCGTGTGGGCCACGGTGATGCGGTCACCGTGGACGTGGGTCAGTGAGAGCGTCATACGTGGTCCTCTTCCTTGACGGTGGCGGCCGGTGCCCAGCCCGGGGCTCCGCCGTGCAGTTCGGTGTAGTACGGGTCGCCGGGGCCGATGTCGCCCGCGCGTACGGTCGTGCCGGTGAACGCGGACTTGTACAGGGCGGTGATGAACTCCAGGGTCCGCCGGCCGCCCGCGCCGCTGGTGGTGTGGCGCCGGCCGCTGGTGATGTCGTCGACCAGGACGCGTAGTTGGGCCAGGTGCGAGCTGGGTTCGTCGGCGCCGAAGTCGCGCCAGGCCGCGACGGTCTCCTCTGGGACGCCGGGCGCCGGGGTGATGCGCCAGTCCGCGTTGCGGTGGCCGTACAGGTGGGTCAGCTCGATCGTGGCCAGTTCGCAGTCGACGCGTATCCGGCTCACCTCGTCCGGGCTCAGTACGCTGTTGACGAGGGTGGCGACGGCTCCGTCGGCGAAGCGGACCAGTGCGGTGGAGACGTCCTCGGTCTCCACGTCGTGGACGAGCCGGGCCGCCATGCCGCGCACCTCCGCCCACGGGCCCAGCAGATCCAGCAGCAGGTCCGTCTGGTGAATGCCGTGGCCCATGGCCGGGCCCCCGCCCTCGGTGGCCCATCGGCCCCGCCAGGGAACCGCGTAGTAGGCCTTGTCGCGGTACCAGGTGGTCTGGCAGTGGGCCACCAGCGGCCGGCCCAGCGCGCCGCCGCGCAGCAGGGCGCGTACGTGGCGCGCGCCGGACCCGAAGCGGTGCTGGAAGACGATGGAGGCGTACGGGCCGGTGCCGTCGCCCCGTTCGGCCGCCTCGCTGCCGACGCCCTCTTCGGCCGACTGGCCGCCGGTGCCCCCTTCGGCCGCCGCGACGGCGTCGAAGTCGGCCAGTGAGGGGCTCGGCGGCTTCTCGCACCACACCCAGGCCCCGGCCCGGAGCGCGGCCACGGACTGCTCGCGGTGCACGGCGGGCGGCGTGCACAGCACCACGAGGTCGGGGCGCACCGCGCTCAGCGTCGCGTCGAGGTCGGTGGACGCGTGCGGGATCCCGAACTCCTCGGCGAACGCGCGCACCGCCGGGCCGTCCACGTCGACCGCTGCGACGACCTCCACCCCGCCCTCGGCGGCCAGCTTCTGGAGGGCGGGCAGGTGGCTGGAGCGCGCGATGGACCCCGTGCCGACCACTGCTGTGCGCAGTGGGGCGTTCGGAACGTGCGAAGACATGCGGACCCTCTCGTGAGCGGGACGGGCCGGGTGCTGCGGGACACGTGGTGCGGGGTGTGCGCAGTCAGGGGGAGACGTCGGGCGCACCTCGCAGCAACCGCTTGCTATCGTGGTGTTCCAACGTTGTAACCGGCGTGCGTCCGCAAGGTCAACCCTCTGTCGGGAAAAGAGTCGGCGGTCGGCACGCCTGCTGACAGGTGACACACGCAGGTGCATACTCTGCGGAAACTTCGGCAAGGGGGCGGGCTGTGGCCGCGGTGACACTCAAGGACGTGGCGGAGCGCGCCGGGGTTTCGATCAAGACGGTGTCCAACGTTGTACGCGGCGCCCCGCGCGTGTCCGACGCCACGCGGTCGCGGGTGAGGCGGGCGGTGGACGAGCTCGGGTACCGGCCCAACCCCTCGGCGCGCGGGCTCCGCACGGGGCGCAGCGGCCTCGTCGCCCTGGTCGTCCCGGAACTGGCGACGCCCTACTTCGCCGAGCTCGCCCATCACGTGCGCAGGGAGGCCACCCTGCTCGGTCTGACCGTCCTGATCGAGGAGTCACTGGGGGACGCCGCCGAGGAGCTGCGGCTGGCCAACGGGGTCGGCGCCTCGCTGCTCGACGGCGTGATCCTCTCCCCGCTGCGCGTCACGCCGGACGAACTCGCTTCCGTCACCGACGAGTTCCCGCTGGTCCTGCTCGGCGAGCGTACCTACGGACGCGACCGTGTCGTCGCCGACCACGTGTTGATCGACAACGTCGCCGCGGCCCGTGACATCACCGCCCACCTCATCGGCCTGGGGCGCACCCGGATCGCCGCGATCGGCGTGGACCGCCAGGGGTCCGCGACCAGCCGTCAGCGCCTGGAGGGTTACCAGCAGGCCCTGCACGAAGCGGGGTTACCCTTCGACCCCCGGCTCGCGCCCCGGGTCGAGGAGTTCGACCGTCACAACGGGCTGCTGGCGATGCGCGCCCTCGTCTCGCCGGCCGTCGGTGTACGGCCCGACGCGGTCTTCTGCTTCAGCGACCTGCTGGCCGTCGGCGCGCAACGCGCCCTGCACGAGGCGCGACTGGGCATCCCGGACGAGGTCGCCGTCGCCGGCATCGACGGCTCCGAGGAGGCGCTGTACAGCACGCCCTCCCTCACCACCGTGGTCCCCGACAAGGCCGCCATCGCCTCGCTGGCCGTGAAGTGCCTGGCGGCCCGGATACGGTCGCGCTCGCCCCTGCCGTTCGAGGTGCACGTGGCGCCGCACCGGCTGGCGGAGCGGGAGTCCACGCTGGGCGGCAGGCGGCCGGTCCGCACGGGCAGCGGTGAGGGCAAGGACAATTGCCCTCACCGAGAGCACTCTCGCTCGACGAGACACTGAGGCCGCACTCCTGCCGACCTAGGCTTTTGATCATGGAAATCCCGAGACGCCTCATCCAGCTCAGCCATGCCGTCGAGGCCGCGGACAACCGGTACCGCAGCAACTCCGGCGAGAACGCCACGGTCGCCCTGGCGGTCTGGTCCGACGCCACCGCCGCACTCACCCAGGGCATCACCGCCTACGCCGACGAGACCGGTGTGCCTCGCCGGGAGGTGGAACTGGCCCTCCAACGTGCGGCGGGACGACGCGCCCCGACCGACTGAGCCCCCGGCGGGCGCCATTGACAGCGTTGGCTAATAGCAGTAGCTTTTAGCTAACGCCTTTAGCCCACTCTTGGGGAGTGACATGACCGAGTACCTCGCTGTCGACGGCGGCACGATCGCGTACGAGGTGACGGGGTCGGGCCCGCTGATCGTGCTCGCGCACGGCATGGGCGACAGCCGCGCCGCCTACCGTGCCGTGATCCCGCCGCTGGCGGCGGCCGGTTACCGGGTCGCCGCGCTCGACCTGCGCGGCTGCGGCGAGTCCGGCGTCGACTGGCCGGCCTGGAGCCGCACCGCCATCGCCGGTGATCTGCTCGCCCTGATCCGCCACCTGGGCGGCCCGGCCGTACTGGTCGGCCACTCGGTCTCCGGCGGCGCCGCCACCATCGCCGCGGCGCTGGAGCCCTCGCTGGTCACCTCGGTCGTCGAGCTGGCGCCGTTCACCCGCAAGCAGTCGGTCCGGCTCGGCGACCTGCGGGTGAAGCGGTTCCGGCAGGGCATGCTGCGGCTGCTCGGCACGAGCGTGTTCGGCAGTGTGTCGCTGTGGCGCTCGTACCTCGACGTGGCGTACCCGGGCGCGAAGCCGGCCGACTGGGCCGAGCGGCTCGGCCGCATCGACTCCCTGCTGCGCGAGCCCGGCCGGATGAAGGCCATGCAGGGTATGGGCCGCAGCGCGCCGACCGACGCCGGCGCCCAGCTCGGCGGCGTCCGCTGCCCGGTCCTGGTCGTGATGGGCACGCTCGACCCCGACTGGGCCGACCCGCACGCGGAGGGTTCGGCGATCGTCGATGCCCTGCCGTCCGGCCTCGGCCGCCTCGAGATGGTCGAGGGCGCCGGTCACTACCCGCACCACCAGTTCCCCGACCAGGTCGTGGCGCTCACGCTCACCTTCCTCCGCTCGGACGCCGCGCGTGCCTAGGGCGGGCCTGGACCCGGCGGCCGTGGTCACGGCGGGTGCCGCCCTCGCCGACGAGGTGGGCTTCGCCAATCTGACGATGGGCCTGCTGGCCGAGCGGGTCGGTGTGCGTACCCCGTCCCTCTACAAGCACGTGGGCGGGCAGGACGACCTCAATCGGCGGATCGCGGCCCTGGCCCTCAATGAGGCGGCCGACGCCGTCGGCGGCGCGGTCCAGGGATACGCGGGCCGTGACGCCCTGGCTGCGGCCGCGCGCGCCTTCCGTTCCTTCGTCCTGGAACACCCGGGCCGGTACGCCGCGACGATCGGTGAGGAACCGTCAGGACCGGACGATCCGATGGCCACGGCCGGACAGCGGTTGCTCGGCGCGTTCACCGCGGTGCTGCGCGGCTACGAGATCGCGGACCGCGACGTGAACCACGCCCTGCGCATGCTCCGCAGCCTGTGCCACGGCTTCGCCACCTTGCAGGCGGCCGACGGCTTCCAGTGGAGCACCGACGTGGACGAGAGCTTCGAGTGGCTCATCGCCTTCGCCGACCGGGGCCTGCGCGCCATGTGAGCCCCCTCCCCGCCCCCGGCGGCTGCCTTCGACGCGACCCGCGCGGGGCGGGCGTGCCGGACGGTCCCCGTCAGCCGAGCCGGACGTCCGCGGAGCGGCTCTGGACGGCGTCGAGCGCGGCGAGGGACGCCTCGTCCAGGGCGAGCCCGCCCACGGCGATGTTGGCGTCCAGGTGGCCGGCGTCGGCGGTCCCGGGGATGAGCAGCACGTTCGGGGCGTGGTGCAGCAGCCAGGCGAGACCCACCTGCGCCGGTGTGCCGCCGAGGCTCTGCGCCACGGCGTGGACCGCGGGCTCGTCGGTGACCTTGGGCATGTCGGGGAACGCGCCGCCGAGCGGGAAGTAGGGCACCCAGGCGATTCCCTCGGCCGAGCACAGCGCGAGCATGTCCTCGTCGTCGCGGCTGACGACACTGTAGGCGTTCTGGACGCAGACGATGCCCGCGGGAAGGGCCCGGCGCAGTCCGTCCGCGTTCACGCTGCTCAGGCCGATCGCACCGATCTTGCCCTCGTCGCGCATCTGCGTCATCGCGGCGAGCTGGTCGTCGAGGTCGACCACCTGGTCGCCCTCGGCGCGGAGTCCGGGACCGGTGTCGAGGCGGCGCAGGTTCACGATCGCGAGCCGGTCGGTGCCGAGGCTCTTGAGATTGTCCTCGACGCTCGCCCGCAGGTCCTCGGGCCGCTGCGCGGGGCGCAGCGGGATGGGGCGGCCGGGGTCGGGGTCGGCGCCGACCTTGCTGACGACCACGGCGTCGTCCGTGGCGGACAGCGCCTCGCGGAGGACCTCGTTGACAAAGCCGTTGCCGTAGAACTGGGCGGTGTCGAAGTGGTCGACGCCGAGTTCCACCGCACGTCGTACGAGCGCGACGGCGGCGTCGCGGTCGGTGTGCAGGCGCTCGAGCTGCATCGCGCCGTAGCCGATCCGTGAGACGGTCCGGCCCGCGAGCAGCCCGGCGCCGCCGGGGCGAGGGGTGCCGTCGGGCGTGAGGTGGGAGGAGGAGGTGCCGGTTGACGTCATGGGAAGTCCGTCCTCATGAGAAGATGGCAGAAGCGGAGGATCCTCCGCTTTGACCACTGTAGCACTACCGGAGGACCCTCCGCTTTGAGTCCGGACCAGGAACCGAGCCCTGCCGCCGGTCGACCCGACCGGCCGGCCCGCGACGACCGCCCGCTGCGCGCGCACGCGCGGCGCAACCGCGAGAAACTCATCGCCGCCGCGCGAGCCGCGTTCACGGCCGCGGACGACACCGTCCCCCTCGACGGCATCGCCCGCGAGGCGGGTGTCGGCATCGGCACGCTCTACCGGCACTTCCCCACCCGCGAGGCCCTGGTCGAGGCGGTCTACTCCGCCGAACTGGACAGCGTCACGGCCGGTGTCGCCGCGCTGCTCGACGAACTGCCGCCCGACCAGGCCCTGCGCGCGTGGATGGAGCGCCACGCGGCGTTCATCGCGACGAAACGCTCCATGCTCAACACCCTCCGCAGCGGCTGGGCCTCGGGACGCCTCGCGACGCCCGCCACCCGCGAACGCATCACGGACGCGATCGGCGTCATCCTCGCGGCCGGAGCACGAGCGGGCTCGCTGCGCGCGGATGTCGCACCCGACGACGTCACCGCGATGCTCCTGGGCGTATTCCTCTCCACGGCCGACGACGACGATCCGGAGCGGACGGACCGCCTGCTCGACCTCGTCGTCGACGCCCTGCGCCCGCGAGGGAGTTCATAAGCCCGGCCCGAGGCTCACCGCCGGGCCGACGCCGCCAGCATCGGGAGCGAGATGATGTCGGCGAGGGCCTGCTGGCCGGCGATGTTCGCGTGGACTCCGTCGCCCGTGTCGTACGGCGGGTAGATGCTGTTCGGCCGCACGGGGTCCTCGAGTACCTGGTCGAAGGGGAGCACCCCGTCGCAGGTACCGCCGCAACTGTTCCACTTCGAGACGAACGTGCCGACGGCGTGCCGGTCGCGGTTGTGCTGGTCGGTGTAGCCCGGCCGGGGGGTGATGGGCGTGACGTACACCTTGATCCCCGCCGCCCGCAGCCGCTGGAAGACCTCGCGGTAACTCGCCTCGACCTGCGCGGCGTCGCACCCGGCCGGAAGGTCGTTGGTCCCGTAGTAGTAGAGGACTCCGGTGACTCCGTGCAGCGACAGGACGTCCCGCTCCAGCCGGGCCGACGCGTCCAGGCCGCGGACCGAGTCGCCGATGCCCGGGCAGGTCGCGGCGCTGGTGGTGCCGCCGATGCCCGCGTTGGCGACGGCGAACTGCCGGGTGCGAGGGAGTTCCGACGTGATCCGCCTGGCGAGGTCGTCCGTCCACCGCAGATCGGCGCCCGGACGGGTGCAGTCCTGGCCGCAGTCGGTCGACCCGGTTCCGTCGACCACCGAGCTGCCGTAGGCGACGAGGCTGCCGCGCAGCCGCCGGTTGCGCACGTCGACCGCGCTGACCAGGTAGGTGGATCCGGTCGTCTCGGTGAACGCGGTGCCGGCCGTGTCGGCGGTGTGGTCGCCCGAGCCCGACGGGGTCAGGTAGTTGGTACGGAAGGCGCTGTTGTGCCGTCCCGGGGTCACCGTGCCGGAGACGGAGAGCGACACCGCGATGTCGTCCTGGGCCGCGGTCCTGAGTACGGCGGTGTCGCTCCACACCTCCCCGCCGGCCGGGACGACGACCTCGCGCCGGCCGTCGAACGTGACGGTCCGCGGGCGGCCTTCCGTGGCCGCGTCCTTGCCGGTGCTGTGGGCCACCGTCGCCGCGTCGACGGTCAGCGGTGTCTCGCCGAAGGTGTTCTGGACGCGCATCCGCAATGCGTCGCCCCCCTGGCTCAGGTGGGTGATCATGCGCATGGACTGGTCACGCAGGGGGGTGGGCGCGAGGCTCTGCTGTGAGGCGGCCCAGGACGTGAACCAGGCGTTGCCTCCCGGGCCGCGGCCCGCTTCGGCGTCGGCGGGGGCGGCGGTGGTCGCGGACGCGGTGAGGGCGCAGGACGCCAGGGTGAGGGCCAGGGCGGCCGCGACGCCTCTGGCCAGGGGCGCCCGCTTTGGGCCGAGTACTCGGGCAAGGAGACGGTGCATCAGTGCCTGCCTTTCCGACATGACTGGACGGGTGCAGGACTGGATCCTCCCCGGCGCTCACCCGGCCCACGCCACTCGCGACGCTCCAATGCCTTTCTGCCACGCGGACACCAACACCACTCCCCCGCAGCCGTGTCGCGGTCCCCGACCGCCGTCGCGGCAGGCGCCGGCGGGACGGTGTCGCCGTTGCGACATGTCCCACCTGTGCCACCGGAATCGGGTGACACCCCGTCTTCGGCAAGCTCATTCTGGCCAACGCATGAACTTGCATCGAACGCATGGGAAGGCAGCGCACTGATGAGACGGATCCGCCTGTTGGCAGCGATATCGGCTGGTCTGGCGCTGGCCGCCGGCGCCGTGGCACCCGTACCCGCGCTCGCGGGCACACCGCGTCAAGGCGCCCCCGCGACCGCGTCGGACCACGGCGCGGCGACGGTCAAGCTGATCACCGGTGACAGTGTGACGCTCACGCGGGCCTCGGACGGCCGCCAGGCGGCGTCCGTCACGCCGGGGCCCGGAAGACGGGGTCTGCTCTTCCGGACCCTCGAACAGGACGGCCACGTGACGGTCCTGCCGTCCGACGCCGACGCCCTGGTGGCCGCCGGGCGGCTGGACCAGGACCTGTTCGACGTGACGGCGCTCCTCGCGCAGCGGTACGACACCGCGCACACCGACGCGCTGCCGCTCATCGTGGAACAGGCCGACGGGGTGGCGGCCTCTTCCGTGAACGCCCTGACCGAGCTGGGGCAGGACGCGTCGGTCCGCAGGCTCGACAGCATCGACGCGCGTGCCGTGCGGGTCGAGGACGCGGACCTCGGCAGGTTCTGGAAGCAGTTGGTCTCTTCCGACGACGGGCAGCGCGCGCAGGCCGGGGCCGGCACGCCGCGCGTGTGGCTGGACGGCCGGGTGGGCGCCTCCCTCGACCGCAGTACGGCCCAGATCGGTGCCCCGGACGTCTGGTCTGCGGGTTACCGGGGCGAGGGTGTCAAGGTCGCCGTCCTGGACACCGGCGCCGACCAGAGCCATCCCGACCTGGCCGGACGGGTCGTCGCCGCCAAGGACTTCTCCGGCAGCTCCGGCACCGGGGACGCCTTCGGGCACGGCACCCATGTCGCCTCCATCGTCGGTGGCAGCGGAGCCGCGTCCGACGGGCGCCGCCAGGGCGTCGCGCCCGCCGCGCAGTTGCTCGTCGGCAAGGTCCTCGGCGACGACGGCTTCGGCAGCGAGTCGCAGGTGATCGCCGGCATGGAGTGGGCGACGGACCAGGGCGCCGATGTCGTCAACATGAGCCTCGGCTCCTCGACGGCCACCGACGGCACCGACCCCATGAGCCAGGCGCTCAACGACCTCAGCCGGAGCACCGGCACCCTGTTCGTCGTCGCGGCCGGCAACGAGGGCGAGCAGGGCCCCCGTACCGTCGGCTCGCCCGGCGCCGCGGACGCCGCGCTGACCGTCGGGGCCGTGGACCGGGACGACTCGCTCGCCCCGTTCTCCAGCCGCGGCCCGCGGCTCGGTGACGACGCGGTGAAGCCGGACGTGACGGCTCCCGGTGTCGGCATCGTGGCGGCACGCGCGGCCGGGACCGCCATGGGCGACCCCGTCGACGAGCACTACACCGCCGCCTCGGGCACCTCGATGGCGACCCCGCACGTGGCGGGCGCCGCCGCGCTGCTCGCCCAGCGTCATCCGGACTGGACCGGCGCGCAGTTGAAGGACGCGCTGATCAGCACCGCGGCCACGGTGGACGGCCAGAAGGTCACCGAACAGGGCGGCGGCCGGATCGACGTGCGCGCCGCGGGGCTTGGCGCGGTGACGGCCAGCGGCACGCTCGTCATGGGCCCGTTCACGTCGCAGGACACCGAGCCCGTGACCTCCGAGGTCCGGTACACGAACTCCTCGGACAAGGACGTCACGCTCTCGCTCGCCGTCGAGTTGGCCACGGAAGGCGGCAAGGCGCCCGCCGAGGGATCGGCGCGGCTCGGTGCCGACTCCGTGCGCGTCCCGGCCGGTGCCTCGGCCGAGGTCCCGCTGACCGTCGACCCCGCCCGTGCCGGGCAGGGCAAGTTCTACGGCTACGTCACCGCGACGTCCGCCGACGGCTCGGTGGCGGCGCACACCACGCTGAGCCTGGTGGTGCACGGGCCCACGCACCGGATCACCGTGAAGACGATCGACAAGGACGGCAAGCAGGTCCACGACCTGCCGACCATCTGGGGTGCGGAGGGCTTCGTCGGCTACACCGACCCCGCCGCGGCCGTCGCCGAGGTCGAGGAGGGCGTCTACCAGCTCAACACCAGTTGGACCACGTCGGCGGACGACGGCCAGGAGCTGCGCCACGTGGTGCTGCCCGAGGTGAAGGTCACCAAGGACATGACCGTCACCCTGGACGCCCGCAAGACCGTTCCGGTGGAGATCCGCACACCCCGGCCCGCCGAGCAGCGCGGGATCATGAGCTACCAGACCTACCGGGAGATCGGGGGCCGCAGCCTGACGCAGGGCACGATGTACTTCGACATCGCCAAGCGGCTGTACATCAGTCCGACGGCCAAGGTGACCGAGGGCACCTTCGAGTTCGCCTCCCGGTGGCAGCTCGTCGCCCCGCTCATCCGGGCGAAGGTGTCCCGCTCGAAGCTCGACCTGGGCGCCTACTACATGCCCGCGTCGCCGCTGTTCCCCGAGCGTGGCGCGACACTGACCGCGGTCGACGCGGGTGACGCGGCGAACGCCGACTTCAGCCGTGCCCGCGGGAAGGCCGCGGTGGTGAACAATCCGACGGGAGCGAGCGAGAGGGCCCTCGTCGAGCGGGCGGAGGCGGCCGGTGTCCGCGCGGTGATCCTGATCCACTTCAACGACACGGGCTGGACGCGCTGGAGGCCGACGGGCGACCGTACGGCCCTGCCCACGCTGCGGATCGGCAAGGGCACGGGGGCCGAGCTGCTCGCCCGCATCGCCCGCGGCAGGACCTCGGTGAGGTTCTCCGGCACCGCACGCAGCCCGTACCTGTACGACGTGATGCAGGTGTCGAAGCAACAGGTGCCCCGGAAGGTCGTCCACACGGTGTCCGCGCGCAACAGCGCGGTCGTCCGCACCACTTACGCGGACAACGGTGTCACGGGCTGGGCGAGCGAGCAGCGCTTCGGCTGGCGGCCGTACCAGAACACGGCCTGGCTGCAGTACACCCGGTTCGTGCCGCTCGGCTTCGCGCGCACCGAGTACGTGAGCGCCAACGGCACCGCCTGGCAGCACCGGGTGCACCACACCACGACGTTCGACAGGGACCAGCCGCTCGTCGTCGGTATGCGTGACGATCCGCGCACCTACCGGGCCGGCGTGCGGCCCCGGGAGAGCTGGCAGGGGGCGGTCGTGCGGCCGTCGATACCCGCCGGCACCACGAAGCCGACCGTGCGGGACGGCAACGTGATGCGGCTGAGGATTCCGGAGTTCACGGACTCGCAGGCGGGCCACTGGTCGCCCGCCTCGGGAGGCGGCGGCTTCGGGACCTCCGGCACGGTCACCGCGGGTGATGCCGCGAGCGCCGTGCTGTACCGGGACGGCAAGCGGGTCGACGACGTCGAAAGCGCCTGGCAGAACGTGAGTGTTCCCGCCGAACGCGCCGACTACCGGCTGGACATGGAGACCTCGCGCACCTCGGAGGACTGGACGATGGGCGTGGCCACCAGTACGTCGTGGTCCTTCGAGTCGGGCCGGACAAAGGCGGCCACACCGCTGTCGCTGCTCCAACTCGACTACGACGTACCCGTCGACGTGCGCAACACCGTGCGCGGCACCCGGTCGCACCGCATCGGCGTGCAGGTCCGTGCCCAGGAAGGACTCGCCGTTCCGCGCGGCGTGCGGGTCCGCGTCGAGGCGTCCTACGACGACGGGCGCACGTGGTCGACGGCTCGGGTGCACGCCCACGGCCACAACGCCTTCCGGGCCTCGCTCACACCGCCGGCCCACAAGAAGACGTGGGTCACGCTCCGTGTCACGGCGCGCGACTCGGCGGGCGACTCGGTACGGCAGACGGTGCGACGCGCCTACGCGGTGGGCCGGTAGCCCGGCACCGGGGTGTGCGGTGATGCCGTACACCCCCAACGCGCCCTCCTCGCCTGTGCAGTACGGTGTTCAACCGTCACAGCCCAGGATCCGGGGAGGGCGTTCGGGGTGCTGGAGATCGCGGGGCTGTCGCCCGACGAGGAGTCCGTGTACGCACTGCTCGTGGCGTCCGGCCGGGCCGGTGCCGCCGACCTGGCGGAGCGAGGCGGCCTGCCGGTCGCGCGGATGGACGACGTCCTGGAATCGCTCACGGCGAAGGGACTGGCCAGTCCCACCGACGGCACGCCCCGGCTCTACCAGGCGGCTCCGCCCGATGTCGCCCTGCTGCCCCGGCTGAAGCGCAGCGCCGACGCCCTCGACCTGGCCCAGCACGAGGCGGCCAGGCTGATCGAGTCCTACCGGGACACCATGCGCAGACGCGACGCGGGTCAGCTCCTCGAGGTGATCACCGGCGCCGAGGCCCTGCGCCAGCACCTTCGGCAGATCCAGACCAGCGTGCGCGAGGAGATGCTCTGGTTCTGCAAGGCCCAGTACGTCGCCATGCCGTCGGGCAGCAACACCGAGGAGTTCGAGGCGCTGGCCCGGGGCGTTCGCTACCGGGTGCTGTACGAGAAGGCGTTCTTCGACGACGAGGGGGCGGTCGACAACGTGGTGGCGGGGGTACGGGCCGGTGAGGTCGCCCGCGCCGTGCCGCAGTTGCCGTTGCGTCTGGCGGTCGCGGACCGCGCCGTGGCCGTCTTCCCGCTCGTCGCCGGCGGTCCGCACGGCAGTCCGGAGGAACCGACGACGGCGCTGGTTCGGGACAGCAATCTGCTGGCGGCCCTGATAGCGCTGTTCGAACGCTACTGGGAGGACGCGGTCCCGCTGGACGTCGACGACACGGGCGAGCTCTCGGGGACCGACGGACCCGGTGCGCCCGACGCACTGGCCCCCACCGACCGCAGGCTGCTGTCCCTGCTGGTGGCGGGCGTGGCCGACAAGGCGATCGCCTCGCAGATGCAGTTGAGCCGCCGGACGGTCCAGCGCCGTATCCAGAGCATGATGGAGCGCGCCCACGCGGAGACCCGTATGCAGCTCGCCTGGCAGGCGGCGCGGCGGGGTTGGCTGTGACCGGCGAGGTTGGCTGTGACCGGCGGGGATGGCTGTGACCGGCGGGCCGGCGGTGTCCGGGCCCACGGGGTGGCGGCGGGGGACGCCGTGGACAGCCACCGACCCGCTGTGATGTGATCCGTGCGGCGGAACGGTTCTGCTTGGCGTGGTCACCGGGCGATCCCCGGGTTGCCTCGCGCGAGAACGGGCCGACCCCCCAGTCATGTCCTCCGCCGCTCGTTGCGCCCGCCGGCCCGCCCCGCCTCGCCACGGCGAGCGGTCGGGTCCGTCCCCCCAGGCTCGAAAGTTCCGTACACATGCAGAAGACCAAGGCCGCACTCTGGGAATTCCTCCAGGGGCTCGGCAAGACGTTCATGCTCCCGGTGGCCCTGCTCGCGTTCTGCGGCATCATGCTGGGCATCGGCTCCTCCCTGTCCAGCGAAGCCGTCACTGACAACGTTGCCTTCCTGAAGGGCGAGGGCTTCCACCTCGTCTTCACCTGGATGGCCAACACGGGTCTGGTCGCCTTCACGTTCCTGCCCGTCCTGTTCGCGATGGCGATCCCGCTCGGTCTCGCCCGCGAGGACAAGGGCGTGGCCGCGTTCTCGGGCTTCGTCGGCTTCGCCGCCATGAACCTCGCGGTGAACTTCTACCTCACCGCCAAGGGCGTCGACTTCGAGGACGAGAAGGCCGTCGAGCACTACGGCATCGCCGATGTGCTGGGGGTGCAGTCCATCGACACGGGCCTGCTCGGCGCGGTGGCCGTTGGCATCGTTGTCAGCCTTCTCCACCGGCGCTTTCGCACGCAGCGGATGCCCGACGCGCTGGCCTTCTTCGGGGGGCTGCGCTTCGTCCCGATCGTCTCGGCCCTGGTGCTGAGTGTGCTCGGTCTGCTCATCCCGCTGGTGTGGCCGACCTTCAACGGCTGGATCACCTCCGTGGGCCGGGGCATCGGACACACGGGGGTCTTCGGGCCGTTCTTCTTCGGCATGGGCGAGGTTCTGCTGCGCCCGATCGGCCTGCACCACATCCTCGTCGCCATGTTCCGCTTCACGGACGTCGGCGGCTCGGGAGCCGTCTGCGGCGAGCACGTCTCCGGCGCCCTGAACCTGTTCTACGCCCAGCTCGACTGCTCGGCGGCGCCCAACTCCGCGGTCACCGACGCGACGCACTTCCTCTCCCAGGGGAAGATGGCGGCCTACCTGGGCGGCCTGCCGGGCGCCGCGCTCGCGATGTACCACTGCGCGAAGCGGCGGATGCGCCCGGAGATCAAGGCGCTGCTCGTGTCCGGTGTCGTGGCCTGCGTGGTGGGCGGCATCACGGAGCCGCTGGAGTTCCTGTTCCTCTTCGTCGCCCCGTGGCTGTACGCCATCCACGCGGTCCTGGTGGGGCTCGGATTCCTCACGGCGGCGTCGCTCGGCGTCTTCATCGGCAACACCGACGGCAATGTCATCGACTGGCTCGTCTTCGGAGTTCTCCAGGGATCGACGACCAAGTGGTACCTGGTGCCGGTGATCGCGGCGGTGTGGTTCGCCGTGTACTACTTCCTGTTCCGCTGGGCCATCACCCGGTTCGACCTGAAGACTCCGGGCCGCGAGGACGTCCCCGAGCAGGACGAGGACGAGCGGGGCGAGGACGAGCGGGGCGAGGACGAGCTGGACGGCGGCGCGCCGGCCGGCTGCGACGAGACGCCGCGACCGGGTCGTGAGCTGGTGGCCGGGAAGTACGACGCCGTCGCCATCCTCGACGCGATCGGCGGTGCCGACAACATCCGGTCCCTGGACAACTGCATCACCCGCCTGCGCATGACGGTCCAGGACGCCGAACGGGTCGACGAGGCACGGCTGAAGAAGCTGGGGGCCGTGGGGGTCATCAAGCTCGACGGCCACAACGTGCAGGTCGTCATCGGCCCGCAGGTCCAGTCGGTGAAGGACGCCCTCGCCACGATGATCCCGGTGGGCTGACCATGACCTCGCCCTCCTCCCCGGTCCACGGGGCCCGACCGCCGTCGCCACCGCCGTCGCCACCGCCGTCGTACGACTTCGACACTCCCGTGGACCGGCGCGGTACCTGGTGCACGCAGTGGGACTACGTACAGGACCGTTTCGGCGTACCGGACCTGCTGCCGTTCACGATCTCCGACATGGACTTCGAGACCGCCCCGGAGATCCTGGCGGCGCTCCGCGAACGGCTGGACCACGGGGTGCTCGGCTACTCGCGGTGGCGCCAGGACGACTTCCTCTCCGCGATCGTCCACTGGTACGCGTCGCGCCACGCGACCGACGTGGACCCCGGGTCGGTCGTGTACGCGCCCTCCGTCGTCTACCAGATCTCGCGGTTGCTGGGGCTGTGGTCGCGGCCCGGTGACGGCGTGGTCGCCCACACCCCGATGTACGACGCCTTCCCCAAGACCGTGGCGGCGGGCGGACGGCAGCTTCGGGGCTGCCCGTTGGACGACTGGGCGGAGCTCGAACGACTCCTGGCGCTCCCGGACACAGCCGTACTGCTGCTGTGCTCACCGCACAACCCGACGGGCCGGGTGTGGACCGCCGAGGAGCTGGACCGGATGGCCCGGCTGTGCGCCCGGCACGACGTGGCGGTCATCAGCGACGAGATCCACTCCGACCTGGCGTACGCCCCGCACGTCCACCGTCCCTGGGCGCGGCACGGCGGCGACGGCCGGTGGGCCGTGGTCACCTCGGCGTCCAAGTCGTTCAACATCCCAGCTCTGACGGGCAGTTACGGCATCATCGGCGACGCCCCGTCGCGCGACGCCTACCTGCGGCAGCTCAAGGACGCGGACGGCCTCTCCTCCCCCGCGGTGCTGTCGCTGGTCGGCCACATCGCCGCGTACCGCAGGGGGGCGCCCTGGCTGGACGCCCTGCGCGTCTATCTGGCGGGCAACCTCGCGATGGTCGCCGACCGCCTCGGCGAGGAGTTTCCGCGACTCGGCTCGCAGCCGCCGCAGGCGGGATACCTGGCCTGGCTCGACCTGCGCCCCCTGGGTGTCGACGACGCCGTGCTCCAACGGGAGCTGGTGGAGGTGGAGAAGGTGGCCATCATGCCGGGGACCGCCTACGGCTCCCCGGGACGGGTGCGGCTCAACGTGGGCTGCCCCCGGTCCAAGGCGGAGGCGGGCGTCGAGGCACTGGTGCGGGCGTTGCGGCGCGTCGGCAACGCCAATTAACAATGAACACCGTTTTCATGTAGCGTCGTGGTCCAGTTCGGCTCCGCCGCTCCGTGAGCGCCCACGGAGCCGGTCAGCCGTCCGCCGAAAGGACCCGTCCCATGGCCGTTCCCAAGCGCAAGATGTCCCGCAGCAACACCCGTCACCGTCGTGCCCAGTGGAAGGCGGCCCCGCCCACCCTGGTGCCGGTGACGGTGGACGGGGTCACCTACCGCGTCCCGCGGCACCTGGTACCCGCCTACCGGCGCGGCCTGCTGCGGCCGGAGAGCTGAGCCGCGCGTCGCGGGCGCGGGTCTCGCGGCGGTGGCTCGCCGTGAGTGACGGAGACAGCGAAGGCGACGGCACGGTCAGCGCCCGGCGACGGGGTCGAGCGCCAGTGCGGCGAAGGTCGCCAGCCAGTGGTCGGTGGTGAAGTCGCCGCGGCCCACCGCCGGCAGGCCCGCCGAGAGGTGTGCCTCGGCCGCCTCCCCCAGGCGGTCGCGGACCGCTCCGGCGGGCAGGGCGCCGGCGACGGAGCGCAGTGCGGCCGCCCGGCTGAGCGTCAGGCCGAGCAGGTGGCCGATCTGCGGGTCGGCGTGATCGGAGACGACCGGCACCTCCAGCAGCAGGCAGGGGGCACCGGAGCCGAGCGCGGGCAGGAAGCGGCCGAGCCACTGCGCGAACCTGTCCTTCGGCAGCACCCTGCGCATCGCGTCGGCCTCGCTGAGCGCCGGGGACAGGAAGTCCTGCCCCGACGGTTCCCAGTGCGCGGGGGCGTCGTGGTCGTCGGCGAACCAGTCCGACAGGCGCTCTCGTACGGCCAGGTCGGTGGCGGCGGACAGCTCTCCGGAGTCGAGCGCGAGGCCCAGCGCGAAGGCGCTGTTGGGATGGTTGCCGTGGCGCACGGGATACGTGGCCCTGGGCAGCCAGTCGGCCAGCAGCCCGTCCACGACGTCGACCGCCGGTGCCAGTGCCGCGGTCCAGCGCTCGCCCGCCTCGCCTCCGAGGGCACGGCACTCGGCGGCGAGCGCGAGCAGCCACGCCCAGCCGTAGGGCCGCTCGAAGGAGGGGCGGTCACGGAGGTAGGCGGCTTCCGCAGCGAGATTGCCGGGGGTGAGATGCCGGTCGAGCACCTCGACGGCCCCTCCGGTGTCCGGCAGTGCGGGCGTGCCACCGTGGCGGCGGAGCACCCGGACCAGCAGCCAGTGCATGTGGACCGAGGAGTGCCAGTCGTAGGCGCCGTAGAAGGCGGGATGCAGGGAGCTGGGTTCGAGGGGCTCGTCGGGCGAGGTGATCAGGTGAGCGGGGAAGTTGGGGTACTCGCGGGTGATGTTGGCGAGGGCGAGCCCGGCGAACCGGGCCGCGTGGGTGCTGAGCGGCATCAGTGCGTGGCTCCTTCGGTGACCTTCAGGTCCTGACCTGCGGCGGTGCGGGCGGCGGTGGCCAGCAGGGCGCGCAGGCCGTGGGCGACGGTTGCGGGCGGGAGGGAGGGCGCGGTCCCGTCGGGGACCTGCTCCGGCGCCCAGGGCACGTGCGCGAACCCGCCGCGTATGTGCGGGAACTCGGTGGCGACGAGATGGCCGAGGCCGTAGGCCACGTGGTTGCAGACGAAGGTGCCGGCGGTGTTGGACACAGCGGCCGGCACACCGGCCCGGCGCATCGCGGCGACGCAGGCCTTGACGGGGAGGGTGGAGAAGTAGGCGGCGGGGCCGTCCGGTATCACCGGTTCGTCGATGGGCTGCCGGCCCGCGTTGTCGGGGATGCGTGCGTCGTCGACGTTGAGGCCGACGCGTTCGACGGTGACCCCCGGGCGACCGCCCGCCTGGCCCAGGCAGAGCACCAGGTCGGGGGTCTCGGCCCGGAGGGCGTCGCGCAGGGTGTCGAGGGACTTCCCGAAGACGCAGGGCAGTTCGACTGCGGTGGCCGTGAGCCCGGCGGGCGGTTCGGCGGCCACCAGCGACGCGGCCTGCCAGGACGGGTTCACGCTCGCACCGCCGAAGGGGGCGAAGCCGGTGATGAGGACACGGGTCATGAACACTCCTTGCGGGGCGGACGGGTGCGGGGCCGAACGACGGACCTGCGCTGCGGCTCAGAAGGCGAAGAGCGCCATGATCACGGTGCAGCAGCCGAGCAGCGCGACCCCGGTCGGAAGCTGTGCCTTGATCGGCCCGTACTGGTCCTTGAGTTCGAGCAGGGTGGCCGGGACGATGTTGAAGTTGGCGGCCATCGGTGTGCAGAGCGTCCCGGCGAAGCCGGCCAGCATGCCGATCGCGAGGACGGCGGGCTCGTTGCCGTGCATCTGCTGGATGAGCACCGGCCAGCCGATCGCCGCGGTCATCACCGGGAACGCGGCGAAGGCGTTGCCCATGATGACGGTGAACAGGAACATGCCGACGCAGTACGCGATGACGGCGAGGTACTTGGAGTCGTCCGGCAGAACCTTGTCCACGATGTCGCCGACCTGGTCGCCGACCCCGGCGGCGGCGAAGATCGAGCCGAGCACGGCCAGGAGCTGGGGCAGCAGCAGGGCGGAGCCCATCGCCTCCAGCATGGAGCGGCCGGAGTGGATCGGGACCGAGGGCTTCCTCTCGCCGGTGACGAGCATCCCGACCACGAGCGCCGCGACGCAGCCCAGGCCGAGCCCGAGGAGGGTGGCCTTGCCCGACTCGAACAGCCCGGACTCGTCCAGCAGGGAGGCGCAGACGATGGCGACGAGCGGGATGGTCAGGGCGGGGATGAAGATCTTGTTGCCGAGCCGGTCGGCGGAGGCCTCGCGCTGCTCGTCGGTGGTGGTGACCGGGACGCCCTTGCCCAGGAAGTTGAAGCCGGCGAGCACGATCAGGGCGAGGACGGCGACGCCGAGCGGTTCGGCGGGCAGGGTCCAGCCGCCGCTGCCGGCCGTGTCGGTGGCGACGCCGGTGCCGTAGGGGAAGGTGACTCCGAGCAGGCCCCAGAACGCGGCGGACGTCCACCGCTTGGGGTTGCTGCGGTCGGCTGCCATCTGGACGGCCATGACGACGAAGACGAGGCCTATCAGCCAGTAGAGCCATTCGACCTTGATCACTTGTCGGCCCCCTCGGGAAGCGGCAGCTCGTGCTCGGCGGCGGCGAGCGCCATCTCGCGCTCCAGTTGCCGGTCCATGAGCAGCAGCCGGGCGCCGTGGATCAGGAAGGCGCAGACGGCGAGCGGGATCGCCCAGAGGGCGAGCTGGGTCGGTTCGATGTGCTGGTGGTACGTGGAGTTCACGAAGCCGGTGATCAGCAGGATGGAGCCGATGGCGATGAAGCAGTCCTCGCCGAAGAAGACGCCCACGGTGTCGGCCGACGCCGAGTAGGAGCGCACCTTCTCGCGCAGGCGGTCGGGCAGCTTGGCCCCCGTCGAGCGTTCGGCGGCGGCCTCGGCCATGGGCGCCACCAGGGGCCGCACGGTCTGCGCCGGGCCGCCGATGCTGTTCAGGCCGAAGGCCGCGGTGACCTGCCGGACCAGCAGGTAGACGGTGAGGAACCGGCCGGCGCTGAGCCTGCCCAGCCGGCCGATGAGGTTGCGTGCCTGTTCGCGCAGGCCGTAGCGCTCGAGCAGCCCGATCACGGGGAGCACGATGGCGTAGACGGTGACCGAGCGGCTGTCGGCGAAGGACCGGCCGAAGGTCGCGAGGACCTCCTGCGGGTTCATCTTGCCGAGCAGTCCGGTGACGATACCGGCGACGCCCACCACGAGGACGGGGTTGCGGCGCGTGACGAATCCGAGGATCACCACGACCACACCGAGGAGAACGATCATTCGGTGGCCTTCTTCAGGCATGAGGGGGCAGGGCAAGGGGGCAGGCACGGATCCGGGAGCTGCGGAGCCGGGGCTTCAGCGGTCCTCGGACCATAGCTCCGGATGCGTGGCAGATGCACGGACACTAGCGATCGTTGAACGATCTAACAAGGGGCTGATTTCATTCCCCCGTCACGGCCACGGTCCGGCCGTCGTCACGGAGGCGCATCGATCTCTTGTCGGATCGTTCAACGATCGTCTACTTTCAAGGGGTGATCGACCTCAACGCAGACCTCGGTGAGGGCTTCGGCCGCTGGACCCTCACCGACGACGACGCCCTGCTCTCCGTCGTCAGCAGTGCCAACGTCGCCTGCGGCTTCCACGCGGGCGACCCCTCGGTGATGCGCCGCGTGTGCGACCTAGCCGCCGAGCGCGGGGTGCGGATCGGCGCCCAGGTGTCCTACCGCGACCTGGCCGGCTTCGGACGCCGCGCCATGGAGGTGCCCGGCGACGAGCTGGCGGCCGAGGTGGCGTACCAGATCGGCGCGCTCAGGGTGTTCGCCGAGGCCGCCGGGGCCGAGGTGGCGTACGTGAAGCCGCACGGCGCGCTCTACAACCGCACCGTCCACGACGCCGAGCAGGCCCGTGCCGTCGTGGCCGGGGTCGGGCTCGCGGGCGGCGCGCTGCCCGTACTGGGCCTGCCCGGCTCGCGACTGCTCACCGCCGCAGGCGAGGCCGGGCTCACCGGTGTGCCCGAGGCCTTCGCGGACCGCGCCTACACCGCGCGGGGCACCCTCGTCCCGCGCCGTGAGGCGAACCCGGTGGTGACCGACGAGGACGCGGTGGTACGGCGCGCGCTGGGGTTCGCCGTGCGGGGGACGGTCGAGGCCGTGGACGGTACGACCGTCGCGGTCGCCGCCCGCTCGCTGTGTGTGCACGGCGACACTCCGAACGCGTCGAGGATCGCGGCGCGGGTGCGCGAGGCGCTGGAGGCCTCGGGGGTCGGGATCGAGGCGTTCGCATGACGGGGCGCCCGTCTCTCGCGACGCGTCCCGCAGGCCGGTACGCGCTCCTCGTCGAGCTGCCCGACGCCGAGGGCGCCGCCGCCTTCCACGCCGAGGTGCTGCGCAGACGCGCCGCCGGGACGCTGCCGCCGGTGCGGGAGATCGTGCCGGGGGCACGTACCGTCCTGCTGGACGGGGTGCCGGATCCTCAGGCGCTGGCCCGCACGCTCACCGGGTGGGACGTACCGCCGGGCGCCGCGGACGACGGGGACGTCGTGGAGATCGCCGTACGCTACGACGGACCGGACCTGGCCGACGTGGCGGCCCTGTGGGGCGTCGCTCCCGAAGAGGTCGCCGCCCGCCACTCCTCCCCCACCTACCGGGTCGCGTTCTGCGGCTTCGCGCCCGGCTTCGGCTACCTGACCGGCCTGCCGCCCCGGCTGCACGTACCGCGCCGGTCCACACCGAGGACCCGCGTGCCGGCCGGGGCGGTCGCACTCGCCGGCCCGTACAGCGCGGTCTACCCGCGCTCCACGCCGGGCGGCTGGCAGCTCATCGGCACCATGCCCGACCCGCGACCGCTGTGGGACCCCACGCGGGAGCGCGCGGCCCTCCTCGCACCGGGGACGCGCGTGCGATTCGTCACGGCGGACGGCATCCCCGCGGAGGCGGAGGCATGACGGCCAAGCTCACGACCGTGCGCTGCGGCGCCCTGACGACGGTGCAGGACTCGGGCCGGCCCGGTCACGCCCACCTGGGTGTCCCCCTCTCCGGCGCACTGGACGCCCCCGCGATGCGGCTCGCCAACCGCCTGCTGGGCAACGACCCGGGGGCCGCCGTCCTGGAGACCACCCTCACGGGCTGCGTCCTGCGGCCCGACCGCGACATCACCGCCGTGGTCGGCGGCGCGCCCTGCCCGGTGACCGTGGACGGCCGGCCGGCCGCCTGGGGCGCTCCGGTGCGGGTGCCGGCGGGCGCGGTCCTGGAGGTGGGGGCGGTGACCGCCGGTGTGCGCTCGTACGTGGCGGTCGCGGGCGGCATCGCCGCCGAACCCGTGCTGGGCAGCCGCGCGACGGACCTGCTGTCGGGGCTGGGACCGGAGCCCCTGCGCGACGGTGACGTCGTCGAGGTGGGGACCCCGGCCCTGCCGGTGGCGCTGCCCGTCGCCGCCCCCTGGCCCGCGCCGCCCGCCGAACTGGTCCTGCCGGTATGCCCGGGTCCCCGCGCCGACTGGTTCTCCCCCGCCGCGCTGCGCACGCTCACCTCGGCCGCGTACCGCGTCTCGCCGCACAGCAACCGCATCGGCCTGCGTACCGAAGGGCCTTCGCTGGAACGGGCGCGGACGGACGGACTGCCCGACGGACTGCCCGACGAACTGCCCAGCGAGGGCATGGTCCTGGGCGCCGTCCAGGTCCCGCCGGACGGGCGCCCGGTGATCTTCCTGCACGACCATCCGACGACCGGGGGTTACCCGGTCATCGCGGTCGTCGCGGGACCCGCCCTGGCGGCGGTGGCGCAGGCCGCGGCCGGGACGCCGGTGCGGTTCACGCTCGGCTGACCGGCCGGCGCGCACCGGCCCGGCGCAGCCGGGGCACGAGGGACCAGCCGGCCACCGCGCCGACCGCGTACCAGAAGAGGTCCGGTGCGTTGAAGGTGGAACCCAGGACCAGGCGAGCGGCCGTGCTCTGCCGGGCGAGCTGGGCCGGCAGGTCGGTGAGCTGGAGAAACTCCACGCCCCAGCTCACGGCCAGGGCCGCGCCGGCGGCCTTCGCCGGTGGCGTGGACGGCGCCACCACGAAAACGAGGGCGAGGACCAGCAGGGTGTACAGCGCGTCCCCGCCGTACTTGGCCACGTCCCCCGCCGCCACGGCCCTGAGGGTCAGTCCGGCGCCGACGATCACCACCGAGGCCACCGCCGCGGCCAGACGTGTCGTTGTCTGCCGCGAGACCGGGTTCAGCGTGACCGCCGTTGCACGACATCGGCGAGCACCGTGGTCACCAGCTTGTTGACGGTCGCGGTGGTCGGCGGGCCGGGGTCGCGGTCCGCGAACAGGAGATGGCCGCCGCCGACCAGCGAGAGGGTGAGTGAGTCGATGTCGGCGTCGGCCGCGATGCGGCCCATGGCGCGCTCGTCGGCCAGGTAGACGGAGACCGCGGTCGTGACCTGGGCGAGGATCGCGATGCCGCCTCCGGGCCTGGCCTGCCGCAGCCGCGCGCGCAACTCGTCCCGGCAGGTGATGAGCGGGATGATCGCCACGGGAACCGGTCCGAACAGGGTGGTCAGCGCACCCGTGAGGTTGTCGGCCACGGTGCCGGTGCCGGCGGTCTCGCGCAGCGTGTGCGCCTGCGTCTCGAGCTGGGCGGCGCGGTCCAGGACCAGCTCGGCGAGGAAGGCCTCGAAGTCGGTGAAGTGCCGGTGCAGGAGGCCTTTGGCGCAGGCCGCCTCGTCGGTGACGGCCCGGCTGGTCAGCCCGTTCGGGCCGTCTCGCAGCAGCACGCGCTCGGCGGCGTCGAACAACTGCTGCCGCGCGTCGCGCAGGTGTACCCCGGTCGGCACGTACCGCTCCTCTCGCGGGCCAGGCTCCTGGCACCCGTTGGCAAGTGGGCGCTTGCCCACTAAAGTGAACGCATGCCCATTCTACCGCGAGAGCAACCCGAACCGGTGCGGTCCCAACCCCAACCCCAACCCCAACCCCAGCCGCATCAGGCTCGGCAGACGGCCGAATCGTTCGGCACGGACGCCGAGCGCTACGACCGGGCCCGCCCCGGCTACCCCGAGGACCTGGTGGCGCGGGTCGTCGACGGGAGCCCGGGGCCCGACGTGCTCGACGTCGGCTGCGGCACCGGCATCGCGGCCCGCCAGTTCCAGGCCGCCGGCTGCGCCGTGCTCGGCATCGAGCCGGACGCGCGGATGGCCGACCTCGCGCGGGCCCGCGGCCTGCCGGTCGAGGTGACCACCTTCGAGGCCTGGGAACCGGCCGGCCGGACGTTCGACGCGTTGACGGCCGCCCAGTCGTGGCACTGGGTGGACCCGGTCGCCGGCGCCGCGAAGGCGGCCCGGGTGCTGCGTCCGGACGGGCGCCTGACGGTCTTCGGGCACGTCTTCGAACCGCCCGCCGAGGTGGCCGAGCCGTTCGCCGCGGCCTGCCGGCGGGTGGCGCCCGGCTCCCCGTTCAGCGATCAACCGGCTCGACGTCCGCTGGAGACGTACCGAGCGGGGTACGCGAAGATCGCCGACACGATCCGCGAGACCGGGCGGTTCGACGACCCGGAACAGTGGCGATTCGACTGGGAACGGTCCTACACGCGCGACCAGTGGCTGGACCTGCTCCCCACCACCGGTGGCCTCACCCGGCTGAGCCCCGGTCAACTGGCCGGGATACTGGGCGCGGTCGGCGATGCCGTCGACGCGCTGGGTGGCCGCTTCACGATGCACTACACCACCCTGGCGACCACCGCCGTACGCGCGGGCACCCGCTGACCGGCTCAGCAGGCGGGCACGTCCGGGAGCCATGAGTCGGCGACGTCGATGAAGATGTTGGAGACGTAGCCGCCGTAGTCGGGCAGGTACGACCAGGCGTCATTGCTGTAGCCGTCGTGGGTGACGAGTTGGCCGTGGACCTGGCACCGCACCCGCACGGTCGTGGGCCCGGGCAGACCGGCCACGCGGGTGGAGGTGGTCGTCGCCTGCTGCCGAACGCCGACGTCGGTGCTCCACGTCCGGAACGACGTGGTGTCGCCGCCCACGTCGGTCCACAGATAGGTGACGGTCACCCAGCCGTTGTCGTCGAGGCCGACGTTGTAGAAGGTGCCGTCGGCCAGGTCGATGCCCGCCGGATTGGCGACCTGCCGGCCGAACTCGTCGCGTCCGCCGTTGTAGCCGTCCTCGTACGCGGCCTGCGCCTCGGGCAGACCCTGCGGCAGGTCCTTCCACTGCTCGCGCCGGTCGGAGGGGTTCCAGTGGTCGTCGTGCGTGTTCCAGGGGCCGACGTCCCACACCGGCGCCGTCTCGCAGCGGACCGGCCCGCACACCTGCACGGAGTACTGTCCGCTGCCGGCCGGCGAGAGCGCCCGTCGGGAGGGGAGGGCCACGAAGTGGTCGTTCTCGCGGATGACGTGGCCGTTGGCGGTGGTGTGTCCGACCAGGCCCTCGCGGGTGGCGTAGACGCGCGCCGAGAAGGCGGAGCCGGGGGCGGGCTCGGCGGGGACACTCCGCGTGTCGTCCGCCGTCAGGGTCACCGCCCGCACGGCGGCCGTGGGCGCGCCCGTGGCGTTCCACAGGGTGAGCCGGGCCTGGACGTCGACGACATCACGGGGCAGTCGGGCCGGGGTTCCGGCCGCCGCCCGCCGCCACTCGGTCCAGGTTCCGTCGGCCGCGCGTCCCCGCACGTCGACCTCGACGCTCGCCGCCTCGGGCACCGTCGCGTCGAGGCTCACGGTGACCCGGTTCACGGGCCGGCCCACGTGGTGCGCCTCCAGTACGGCGGAGGCGTAGCCGCGGTCCCGGCCCAGCGAGGCGGGGCTGAGGGAGCCGTCCCGCACCCGCAGGGCGCCCGCGTCGTACCGGACGTTGACGTCGTCGCCGCCCGTCCGTGACAGGTCCGGGTGCCAGGACACCGGGGCGGGCGGGAGGGCGGCGTCGGCGGCCGGAGCCGGCGCCGTGGACAGAGCGGTACCGGCGAGGGCGAGCAGGCACACCGCGCCGCCCAGCGCGCGCGGGAGCCGCCGTCCGCGGCGCGGGGCGGAACTCCGGTACCGGGTGGGAGGGGTCAGCATGTGGGCACTCCTGGGAGCGGGCGTCGTTGTGGGAGCGGACGTCGTTGCTCCAGCCGTCGTACTCGACCGGGCCGCGGTCGACCCGGCAGGCCACGCGGACGGACCGCGGTCCGGGCAGGCTCGCCACCCGTGCGGAGTCGGTCGACGGCCACCGACGGGTGCTCACGTCCGGGCTCACGCCGGTACTCACGCCGGTACTCACGCCGGTACTCACGCCGGTACTCATGCCGGTGCGCGTGCCGGGAACGGGGGCGCGGTGAGCCACGACGCTCGTCCCGGGGTGTGCGGCTCGAGGTTGCCGACCGCGTGCCCCCGGCGGGCACACCCCGCTCACCTCGGCGGACTGACGCCCTCGACGGTCAGGTCCAGCAGTCGACGCGCCTCGGCGACAGGGGTCGGATGGTGCTCCGTTGCCAGGGCGATGCCCGTGACCAGCGCGACGAGGTCGGCGGGGGTGACACCCGGCGCCACCACACCCTCCTCGGCGGCGCGCCGCACCAGCGGTTCGACCGCGCCGCCGAGCTTCACCGAGCAGACGTTCACATGCTCCGGGTCGACCAGCCGGTCCTGGGCCAGCGCCTCGGCCATCCCCCGTGCGGAGGCGGCGTACTCGGTGAGCGCGCCCAGCCAGTCCAGCAACGCGGTCCGGACGTCGGGCGCCTCGGCCGACGCGGCGGCGCCGGCGCACAGGGCCTCGATCCGCTCCCCGAACACCGCCTCCAGCAGGGCGCGTCGGCTCGGGAAGTGCCGGCGCACCGTCGCCGAGCCGACACCGGCGATGCGGGCGATCCGTTCCAGGGACGCGTCGGCGCCGTGGGCGGCAACCTCCTGTTCGGCCACGGCCAGGATCCGGGCGTAGTTGCGCCGTGCGTCCGCGCGCTGGTTCTCGGGCATGGCGTCCTTTCGGTATCGCTGATCGGGATTGCTAAGTGGCGGGGCCCTCCGTATCGTACCCAGGAGATAAGTGGCGGGCCCCGCCATTTACCTTTCACCACCCCCGGAGGACACCATGCCCACAGACTCCGCACCCGTTCTGGTCACCGGCGCGACCGGCCGGCAGGGCGGCGCCACCACCCGCGCCCTGCTCAGGTCGGGCATCGCGGTCCGGGCACTGGTCCGCGACCCCTCGACCGACCGGGCGGCGGCGGTCGAGGCGCTCGGAGCCGAACTGGCCACCGGGGACCTGGACGACCTCGACTCCGTGACCCGGGCCGCCGAGGGGGTCCGTGCCGTCTTCTCCGTCCAGATGCCCGACCTCGAAGGGCGCGGCTTCGAGGGCGAGGTCGCCCAGGCCGCCCACCTGATCGAGGGCGCCAGGGCGGCCGGAGTAACCCAGTTCGTGCACACCTCAGTTTCAGGCGCCGGGCAGCACACGAGCCGGGTGCAGGGCCGTTGGGCCTGGATGAGCCCCTACTACGCCGCGAAGTCCGGGATCCAGGACCGGGTGCGCGAGGCGGGCTTCGCCCACTGGACGCTCATCAAGCCGGGGTTCTTCATGGAGAACTTCCTCCCCGCGCAGGGCATCATGTTCCCGCGCGGCCTGGAGCGCGGTCTGGTGAGTCTGCTGAAGCCCACGACCCGGCTGTCGCTCGTCGCCGTCGACGACATCGGGGCCGCCGCGGCGGCGGCCGTGGCCCGACCGGAGCGCTTCGACGGGGTCGAGCTGGAACTGGCGAGCGACCACTTGAGCATGACGGAGATCGCCGCCATCCTTTCCGGCCACTTGAAGACAGCCGTGACCGCACCCGACATGACCGAGGACGAGGCGGTCGCCGCCGGCATGCCCGACATGGGGTTCGGACAGGCACAGCTCAACGAGTTCCCCCAGCCCGCGCTCCCGGAGTTCGCACGGAACCTGGGACTGATACCCACCTCCTTCGAGACGTGGGTGCGCGAGTACATGCCGGTCGCGGCCTGACGCCACCCCGAGCATTCATACAGGTGTACCTGTACAGTTACACCTGTAGAAGTTAGGCTCTCGCGCATGAGTGAGAACCAGAGCCTGTCGCCGTCGGCGGTTCAGGCCTCGCGCGAGGTCCGTACGGTCATCAGCCGCCTGCGGCGCCGCATCCTGAAGGCCTCCGAGGTGGAAGACATCACCCTGGGCCAGGCCTCGGTCCTGGCCCGGCTGTCCGGCAAGGACGGCGTCACGGCCAGCGAGCTCGCCGCCGCCGAAGGGGTGCGGCACCAGTCGATGACGGCGACGGTCGCGTCCCTCGCCTCGATGGGGCTGTTGCGGCGGCGCCCCGACCCGGGCGACGGGCGGCGTCTGCTGATCGCGCTGACCGCCGAGGGCCAACGCCGGGTGGAGGAAGGGCGGCAGGCCCGGACGGAATGGCTCGCCGGCCAGTTGCAGGACAAGTGCACGGAAGAGGAACGCCGGGCCGTGATCTCCACCATGGCCGTACTGGAGCGGCTGACCCGTGACTGACGCGAAGGCGGCTGCGCGGGGGGACACGGACAAGCCGCGCTTCGACCGCCGGCTGCTGCCCCCGATGCTGCTCGGCTCGGTCCTGAACCCGATCAACTCGACGATCATCGCCGTCGCCCTCGTGCCCATCGGCCGGGCCCTGGGCGCGCCGGCCTCGCAGACCGCGTGGCTCGTCTCCGCCCTCTACCTGGCCACCTCGCTCGGTCAGCCGGTCATGGGCCGGCTCATCGACCTGTTCGGACCGCGCAGGCTCTTCCTCCTTGGCACCGGCCTCGTGGGCGTCGCCGGTGTGGTCGGCGCCCTGGCGCCGAACCTGGGCGTGTTGATCGTGGCCCGCGTCCTGCTCGGCTTCGGCACCTGCGCCGGCTATCCCGCGGCGATGGCACTGGTGCGCAGCGAGGCCGAGCGCACCGGACGGGACAGTCCGGGCGGTGTGCTCACCGCGCTGGCGGTCGCCAACCAGACCATCGCCGTCGTCGGCCCGTTGCTGGGCGGCCTGTTGATCGCGGTGGGCGGCTGGCGCACCACGTTCGCGCTGAACGTGCCGCTGGCGGTCGCGGCGGTGCTGCTCGGCGTGTTGCGGCTGCCCAAGTCGGCCGGGACGCCCCGCTCCCCGAGGCGGGGGAGCCTGATCGCCCAGCTCGACCTGCCCGGCATGGGGCTGTTCGCCGCGATGCTCGTCTCGCTGCTGCTCTTCCTGATGAACCTGCACCTGCGCGACTGGTACCTGCTGGCGATCTCCGCCGCCGCGGGAGCCGCGTTCGCGGTCCGGGAGCTGCGGGCCAGGACCCCGTTCATCGATCTGCGGGTCCTCGGCGGCAACACCCCACTCCTGGCCACCTACGGGCGGGCGCTGGTCGCGTACGTCGTCGCGTACGCCTTCCTCTACGGCTTCACCCAGTGGACCGAAGACGGCTTCGGGCTGACGCCCTTTCACGCCGGGCTGGCCCAGATCCCCATGTTCCTGCTGGCCATCGGGGTCTCCATAGTCTCCGGGCGCAGCGGGAGCGTGCGCGGGAAGCTGCTGCTCGGCGCGGTCGGACAGATCGCCGCCTGTCTGGTGATCCTCACGCTCACGGGGGACAGCCCCCTGTGGATGCTGCTGGTGGTCGCCCTGATATTCGGTGTGCCGCAGGGGCTGAACAACCTGGCCCTGCAGAACTCCGTCTACTTCCAGGCCGACTCCGAGCGCACCGCCTCCTCGGCGGGACTGCTGCGCACCTTCGCCTACATCGGTTCGATGGTCGCCTCCTCCGCGACCGCCGCGTCCTTCGGGCAGCACGCCGACACCGGCGGCCTGCACCGGCTCGCCTGGGTCATGCTCGGAGCGGGCGTCCTCTACCTGCTGCTGACGCTCTTCGACCGCTCCCTCGGCCGTACGGGGGCCACGGACGCGCGGGCGGCGACGTAGTCGTGGTGCGGGCGCAATCTCTCCGCATCCCGGCGTCGGTTCCGCGATCCCCCGAGGGGCAGGGCTGAAGGGCCGCAGGCTCAAGAACTGTTTCCCGCAAGTCCATTGACCACAACGGCGTTTGTGCCTAACGTCCCCGTCACGTTCCATTGAAACCTTTCAGTGCCCTGGCCCCACGCTCGGGCGGCCCCACGCGACTTTCACGCACCCGCATGGCTCTTCCCCCTGCCGGACGCGCTCGGCGAACGGCCTCGGGTGCCGCACGTCGACTCACCGAAAGAAGCACATGCGCACCTCCCCCTCACGTCGCGCCTCCGTACTGCTCGCCGCCGTCTCCTCGCTCAGTCTCCTCACCGCCGCGTGCGGTGACACGGACGACTCGGCGGACGACGACGGTACGACCAACGCCAAGAACGCCGAGGCGTCCCCCAACGCGCCCACCAAGACGGGCCTGACCGTCAGTTTCCTTCCCAAACAGGTCAACACGCCGTACTTCACCGTGGCCGACGACGGCGGTGAGCGGGCCGTCGAGGAGCTGGGCTCGACGTTCAAGGAAGTAGGCACGGAACAGGGCTCCGACACCGCCGGTCAGGTCTCCCGCATCAACGCCCTCACCGAGGAGAAGGTCGACGCGATCGCCGTCTCGGCGCTGGACCCCGACGCACTGTGCGACGCCCTCAAGCGGGCCATGGCGGAGGGCGTCAAGGTCGTCACCTACGACTCCGACACCAATCCCGGGTGCCGCTACGCCTTCGTCTCCCCCGCGAGCTCCGAGGACATCGCCGTACGGCAGTTGGCCCTGCTCGGCGAGCAGATCGGCTACAAGGGCGACATCGCGATCCTGTCCGCCGCCCGGACGGCGACGAACCAGAACGCCTGGATCAAGAGCATCAAGAGGGAGCTGGAGGATGCGCGGTACCAGGACATGCGCCTCGTCGACGTCGCCTACGGCGACGACGAGGCGAAGAAGTCGTACCGGGAGGCCGAAGGACTCCTCGAGGAGCACCCGGACCTGAAGGGGATCATCTCTCCCACCACCAACGGCATCAAGGCAGCCGCGAAGTACCTCTCGCAGTCGCAGTCCAAGGGCGACGTCAAGCTCACCGGCCTCGGCGCCCCCAACGACATGCGCCCCTACATCGAGGACGGCACGGTGGATGCCTTCGTGCTGTGGGACCCGGCCAAGCTCGGCGAGCTGGCCGGGCACGCCGCGGTGGCCCTCGCCTCGGGGCAGATCACCGGCCGGGAGGGGCAGATGTTCCTGGCCGGCGACATGGGCTGGTTCAAGCTCGGCGGGGACGGCGTCATCACCCTCGGCGATCCGACGGTCTTCGACGCCGGGAACATCGACGACTACGACTTCTGACCTCCGGCCGGACCGGCGGCGGGGAAACCGCCGCCGGGCTCACCGCGCCTGTCCTCCGGGCGCCCCGGGGCTCCCGGGGCTCCCGGGATTCCCGGGGCCGCCGGCGTTCAGGTGCTGCAACGCCTCGACCAGCTCCTGGCAGGCCGCTTCCACCGACCGTCTGGTGTTGAGCTGTTCGCCGATCACCGCGGAGAGCAGGAGCGCGGTCAGTCCGAGGGTCCCGTTGAAGGCCTGGAGCTTCATCATCGTCTCGATGTCGGTCAGCTTCCCGAAGGAGCCGGCCTCCTGCCGGGCCACGACGGTGGCCATCACCGAGGCGAAGAGGGCGCACGGCATGCCGCCCGCCAACTGGAAGCGCAGCGCGGACCAGATCAGCAGCGGATAGCAGAGGAACAGCACGCTGACCGAGCTGTACATGATCAGCGGCACGGCCACGCACACGACGACGGTGAGGCCGACGGCCTCGACCCAGCGGACCGACGGCGGGGGCGGCAGACGTGCTCGGTACAGCAGGAGCAGCAGCGGAGTGACGAGGACGACGCCCATGGCGTCGCCCACCCACCACGCCAGCCAGATGAGCCCGAGATGGTGGGTGGGGAGCTTGTCCGACAGCACGAGCATGCCGACGCCCGCTCCCGAGCTGATCAGCATGGCGGCCAGCGCCCCCAGGAAGACCAGGGCCAGTCCGTCGCGCAGGCGGCTCAGGCTCGGCCGGAACCCCACCGCGCGCAGCATCAGCCAGGCGCAGACCGGGGCGGCGGTGTTGCCGGCCACGATCCCGACGGCCTCGGCGCCGGGGGTTCCCAGGGAGACGATGACCAGGAGCGCGCCGATGGCGATGCCCGGTACGCAGCTCGGGCCGAAGAGGAGCAGACAGGCCACCGCGAGGCCGGTGGGCGGCCAGATGGGGGTGACGACCGCCCCGTCGGCGGTCAGTCGCTGCGACAGCCCCAGTCGTCCCGCCGCGTAGTAGCAGGCGGCGACGAGCAGCGTCTCACTGGCCAGGACGACCGGTCTCGGCCACGCACGGATTCCCACCACAGCAGCCATCAGACACCTGTGCGGCCGCATCAGCGAGGCGGGAGCCGCCGCGTCCCGCCCTACGGCGTAATGGCACGCCCGTCGTGGCCGACGACGAGTACGGCGGCGTCGTCCTCGTGTCCGATCAACTCGGCGTTCTTCAGTACGGCGGCCGCCAGCGCGTGCGCCTCCATGCCGACGACGGCGGCGAGGCTCGCCAGCCGTACCACCCTCTCCAGGCCTTCGTCGACGTTCAGGGACGGTCCCTCCACGACGCCGTCCGTGACCAGGACGAACACTCCGCCCGTGCCGAGCCGGTACCGCGTCACCGGGTACTCGGTTCCCTCCATGACGCCCAGGGGCGGTCCCCCCTCGTCCCGGCAGACCTCCGCCCTGCCGTCGGCCGTGGCCCGGACGCAGGGAATGTGGCCGGCCCGGGCGCTCTCCAGCACGCCGGTGGCCGGGTCGAGGCGCATGAAGGTGCAGGTGGCGAAGAGGTCCTTGTTCAGGGTGAGGACGAGTTCGTTGGTGCAGGCGAGGAGGTCGCCCGGCTCGCTCGTCACGGAGGCGAGCGCCCGCAGGGCCACCCGGACCTGGCCCATGAAGGCGGCCGCGTCGATGGCGTGCCCCTGGACGTCGCCGACGGAGAGGCCGATGCGGCCGTCGGGGAGGGTGAAGGCGTCGTACCAGTCGCCGCCCACGTTGAGTCCGGCGTACGCGGGCGAGTAGCACGCGGCCAGGTGAATGCCGGGAACGGCGGGGAGGTCCGCGGGAAGCATGTCACGTTGGAGGGCGATGGCCAGCTCCACCTGCGAGCGCCGCAGCTCGGCCAGCTCCCTCGTCCGTGTGGTCAGCGACGACAGTCGGGCGAGCAGCTCTTCACCGTCAGGTGCGGGACGCTTGCGGAACATCGACCACTCCCGGGCCAGGCCGCCTCTCGCAGCAGGAGCCTCTCGGCGCCGCCCTGGACAGTGCAAGTCTGTCATCCGGCACGGAAAAGGTCCTGCCGAAGCCGTCCGGCGGTCGCGGTGGCGGTGGCGGTGGCGTACGCCGCGCCTCGTCACGCCGCGCCGCGCGCCCCGCGCCCCGCCACACCCCGCTGCGCCGCGTCCGCCTCGCCGCGCCCCGCCTCGCCGCGCCCCGCCACGCCGCGTCCGCCCTGCCATGCCCCGCCCTTCCGTGTCCCGCCGCCCCGCGTCCGCCACGCCATGCCCCGCCACGCCGCGTCCGCCCTGCCGTGTCCCGCCGCACCGCGTCCGCCACGCCACGTCCCGCCGCACCGCGTCCCGCCGCGCGCCCCGCCCCGCCACGGACGGCGGCGCGTTCCGTACCCTTGCCGCATGCGCATGCGGCCCACTCTGAGCTGGACCCCGGGAGCGGATCTGCCGCCGGGCACCACGGACCTGGAGCCCGTGGTCGACGCGCTGCGCGCCGGCGGGGTGCTGGTGCTCAGCGGGGCGGGCATCTCCACGGAGTCGGGCATCCCCGACTACCGGGGCGAGGGCGGGAGCCTGAGCCGGCACACGCCGATGACCTACCAGGACTTCACCGCGCACCCCGACGCCCGCCGCCGGTACTGGGCACGCAGCCACCTCGGCTGGCGCACCTTCGGCCGCGCCCGCCCCAACACGGGGCACCGTTCGGTGGCGGCGTTCGGGCGGCACGGTCTGCTCACCGGCGTGATCACCCAGAACGTCGACGGTCTGCACCAGGCCGCCGGCAGCGAGAACGCGGTGGAACTCCACGGCAGCCTGGACCGGGTCGTCTGCCTGACCTGCGGTTCCTTCAGCCCGCGCCGCGAACTCGCCCGGCGGCTGGAGGAGGCGAACGCGGGCTTCGCGCCGGTGGCCGCCGGCATCAACCCGGACGGCGACGCCGACCTCACCGACGAACAGGTCGGGGACTTCCGCGTGGTGCCCTGCGCGGTCTGCGGCGGCATCCTCAAACCGGACGTGGTGTTCTTCGGCGAGAACGTGCCGCCGCGGCGCGTCGAGCACTGCCGCGAGCTGGTGCGCGCGGCGTCCACGCTGCTGGTCCTCGGCTCCTCGCTGACGGTGATGTCGGGGCTCCGGTTCGTCCGTCAGGCGGCCGAGGCGGCGAAGCCGGTACTGATCGTCAACCGGGACCCCACCCGCGGCGACCGGCAGGCCGTCACCCGGGTCGCGCTCCCGCTGGGAACGGCTCTCACGGCCGTGGCCGACCGGCTGGGCATCCCCGTGGCCGACGGGGCGGCGGCCTGATCGGGCGGCGAAACGCCCCGCGCGAGGTCGCGAAAGTCCCCCGGGCCACCCCCTTGACCGCACTGCCTCCACTCCATACAGTCCTCGCACCTCACGAGGTACATCGATTAACCAATCGTTAACCGCTTGGTTGGAGACCACCCCTGTGCGCTCATCGCTGACCCGGCGCGACCTGCTCGCCGCCGGTTCCGGTCTGGCCGCGGCCGCTGCCCTGCCCGCTCTGTCCGGCTGCTCGTCGCTGGCGTCGGCGGACTCCGACCCGGACACCCTCGTCGTCCACACCCAGCTCGGCACCACCGCGCCGGGCTCTGCCACCTACCTGGCCGCCGTGGACCGCTTCCGGGAGGAGAACCCGGGGGTGAAGGTCAAGAACCTCATCAACGGCGACGACCTCGCCCAGGTCTACGAGACCTCCCGGCTGGCCCGCAAGGAGGCCGACGTCGTGATGGTCAACCTCTACGACAAGACGCTGGCCTGGACGGACGTGGGCGCGACCGTCGACGTCAAGCCCTACCTCGACGACTGGGGGCTGCGCGAACGCGTCCTGCCCGAGGCCCTGGCCGACTGGACCGACGACGAGGGCAGGGTCCGGGCCTTTCCCTACTTCGCCACGAACTGGCCGGTCGCCTACAACCGCGCCCTGCTCGACCGCGCCGGGGTCGGCGAGATCCCCACCACGGGGGACGCGCTGATCTCCGCGGCCCGCAAGCTCCGCGCCAGGGGAATCGCCCCCGTGACCGTGGGCGGCAACGACTGGACCGGCCAGAAGCTGCTGGCGCAGATCATCCAGACGTTCCTCACCGAGGAGGAGGCCCGGCACGTCTACTCCACGGGTGACTTCGGCGGGCGCGGCGCGCGCCGGGGCATCGAGTACTTCACGCACCTGCGCGACGCCGGTGTGTTCGCGGACAAGGCCCAGGGCCTCACGTCCGACTCGATGACCACGCAGTTCAACACCGAGGAGGCGGCCGCCCAGTCGGCGATGTCCTCCGCCCTGGCCAAGGTGCCCGACAACGTGGCCCGGCACACCGAGGTGGGCGGCTGGCCCCTGGCCGACGGAGCGGCGCACGACGGCCCGACCGTCATCCGCGCCTACACCCTCATCGGGTTCTGGATCAGCCCCAACGGCGTCCGCAAGATCGAGCACGTGGAGAAGTTCCTGCGCTTCATGTACAGCCCGGACACGGTGGCGCGGTTCGTGACGGAGAGCGGCCGGGACATGGCCCTGCGCACGGACGCCGTGAGCACCGACTTCCCGCTGGTGGGGGCGGCTCAGCGGCTCGGCTCCGAGGTGAGCCAGGTGCTCCTGCCCGACGTGTACGTGCCGCCCGCCGCCGCGCAACCGCTGATCACCGCGACCAGCACGTCGTTCACCCGGGGCACGAGCCCGGCCCGCGTGCGCGCCGCCCTCGAGTCCGCGTACCGGTCCGTATGAGCCGCCCGGTTCTCCTCTCCTTGGCCGCCCGGTCCCTCCTCGTCCCCCTCACCCGTTCTCCGGGAGTCACCGCATGACGACGCTCACGACGACGCCGGACGGCAGAGCGGCCCGTCGGTCCGCCCCGCCCGCCTCCCCCGCTCCGGCCGCGCGCCGCCCCCGGCAGGGCGGCACCGTCCTCGCGGTGCCCGCCCTGGTGTGGTACCTGGTCTTCATGATCGGGCCGCTGCTCGCCATCTTCGTGATCGCGGCCCTGCGCTGGCCGGGCATGCTCCAGCCGGTGTCCTTCGCCGGTCTCGACAACGCCCGTGCGGTGCTGGACGACCCGATGTTCTGGGACGCGGTGCGCAACACCGCCGTGCAACTGACCGTTGCCGTGCCCGTGATGATCGTCTGCGCGTACATGCTGGGGTACTACGTGGCCCAGCGGCCGCCCGGGCACCGCGTCATCCGGTATCTGCTCTTCATCCCGGGCCTGATCTCGACGCCCGCGAAGGCGATGGTCTTCTACGCGGCCCTGTCGCCGGACGGCCTGGTCAACGGGGGTCTTGAGGGCATCGGCCTGGGCTCCCTGACCGATGCCTGGCTGGCCTCGCCGTCGACGGCTCTGGCGTGTCTGATCGCCCTGGACATCTGGGCCGGCATCGGCTTCACCGCCGTACTGTTCGCCGCCCGGCTGGGCAGCGTGCCGGACGAGCTGGGTGAGGCCGCCCAGTTGGACGGGGCGGGGCACTGGCGGACGATGTGGTCGGTCCACTTCCCCGTCATCCGTGACTACGTCGGCGTGGTGACGATGCTCCAGTTCCTGTGGACGCTGTTCGGCTCCGCCCAGCACGTACTGCTGCTCACGCAGGGTGGTCCCGGCACCTCGTCCACCACACTCTCGTTCCTGGTGTACCAGAAGGCGTTCATCGCCGCCGACCTCGGTTACAGCCAGACCGTCGGCGTTCTCCTCTTCCTCGCCGGGCTCGTCGGGCTGCTGACGATCCGCCGCGTCTTCCGCCAGAACTACTGATCGGAGCAGCACTCATGAAGCTCGGCAAGCGCTGGCTCCCGGCCCACATCCTGGTGTGGACGTACGCGGTGCTGCTCGTCGTCCCGCTCTACTACTTCCTCGCCTCGGCGTTCAAGTCCAACGACGAGATCTTCGCCCACCCCTTCGCCCCGCCGTCCTCCCTGGGGCTCGGCAACTTCCGCACCGCGTTCGAGAGCGCCGACCTCGGGCTCGCGATCGTCAACTCGGCGCTGGTGACGGTGTTCTCGCTGGCGCTCACCCTGCTGCTGGCGATTCCGGCCGCGTTCGCCCTGGCGCGTTCGACCGGGCGGCTGGCGGGAGTGGTGGAGAAGGTCTTCTCGCTGGGTTTCCTGATCCCGACGTTCGCGGCGCTCTTCCCCACCTTCCTCCTGGCGGCGGCCACCGGGCTGTTCCACACCCGCGTTTTCATGGTGCTGTTCCTGCCCGCGACGGCGCTGCCGCTGTCGGTGGTGATCCTCGTGCAGTTCATGCGGACCATCCCGCCGGAGATGGAGGAGGCGGCGCGGCTGGACGGGGCGTCCACCTTCGCGGTGCTGCGGCACGTCTACACGCCGATGTGCCTGCCGGGCATCGCCACCGTGCTGCTGCTGAACTTCCTGACCTTCTGGAACGAGTACCTGTACTCGCTGGTCATCATCGGTCCGGACCCGGCGCAGCGCACGGTCCAGGTGGCGCTGCCCACCCTGAAGTCGATCACCGGCACGGACTACGGCGTGCTCACGGCGGGCACGGTGCTGACCCTGGTACCGGTGTGGCTCGTCTACACGCTGCTCCAGAGGCGCATGCAGCAGGCCCTGGTCAGCGGGGCGGTGAAGATGTGAGCGTCTCCACCGAACGGGCCGGACGCCGGCCCACCATCAAGGCGGTCGCGGCGGCGGCCGGCGTGTCGACGGCCGCGGTGTCCCAGGCCTTCAACAACAAGGGCCGGCTGTCCGAGGCGACCCGCCGCCGGATCCTGGACGCCGCGCTGGAGCTGGGCTGGTCGCCGAGCGCCTCCGCCGCGGCGCTGCGCAACGCCCGTACCCGCAGTCTGGCCCTGGTGGTGCGGCGCCCCACGGACGTGCTCGGCTCCGACCCCCACTTCAGCGAGCTGATCACCGGCATAGAGGGCGAGTTGGCGCCGCGCGGCTACGGTCTGCTGCTGCACCTGGTGAGCGGCCACCGCGAGGAGAACGCGCTGTACGAGCGGCTCGCGGCCGAGGGCCGGGTGGACGGCGCCGTGCTCACCGACGCCCGCGACGACGACGCCCGGCCCGCGCTGCTCGCCCGACTCGGACTGCCCGCGGTGCTGCTCGGGTCGCCGGACGACACGGCCGTCGTCCCGCGCGTCGGACTGCGGGAGCAGGGGGCGGGGATCGCCGAGGCCGTCGCGCATCTGCTGGGCCTCGGACACCGGCGTGTCGCGTATGTCAGCGGGCCGCCCGAGCTCCAGCACACGCGCGTGCGCAGGACGGCCTTCGAGGGGGCACTGCGCGAGGCGGGCCTGCGCCCCTTCGCGGTCCTGCCCACCGATTTCAGCGAGCGGCGCGCGGTCGGTGCCACCGAGGCACTGCTCGACGCCGCCGACCGGCCCACCGCGATCGTGTACGCCAACGACTCGATGGCGGTCTGCGGCATCGGCGCCGCGCAGCGCGCCGGCCTGGCCGTCCCCCGTGACCTGTCCGTCGTCGGCTACGACAACCTGCCGCTCGGAAGCTGGCTCCATCCCCGGCTGACCACGGTCGACCAGCAGGTGCAGCGGGTCGGCGCGGCCGCCGCGCTCATGCTGCTGACCCTGTGCGGCGAAGAGGTCGAGGAGGTCGAGGAGAGGACCCTCGCCGAACGGCCCCGACTGGTCGTACGCGAGTCCACGGGGCCCGCCCCCGGCTGACCACCGGCCGCGGCACGCCGCCGCGGCCACGCACCATCCGCACCCCACCACCCGAGAAGGACCATGCGACGCCACAGCGCCCAGCTCACCCACCACCCCGCCGTCCTGCCCTGGCTCGGCGCCAACTTCTGGTCCCGCACCGGCGGTCCGCTGATGTGGCGGAACTACGACCCCGAGACCGTCCGCGACGAACTGCGCGTACTCGGCGACCACGGCCTGAACATGACCCGGTCCTTCTTCTACTGGCCCGACTTCCACCCGGAGCCCGACCGCGTCGACGACGAACTGTGCGCGCGGTTCGAGGACTTCCTCGACGCCCACGCGGAGGCGGGCATGGGCACGGTGCCCACGTTCATCGTCGGCCACATGTCCGGCGAGAACTGGGACCCGGCCTGGCGCGGCAACCGTGACCTGTACGAGGACGTGTGGATGGTCGGCCGCCAGGCGTGGTTCGTCTCCCGCATGGCGCGCCGCTTCAAGGACCACCCGGCGGTCACGGGCTGGCTGATCACCAACGAGATGCCCGGCTACGGGCGGATCCACCAGGTCGACCCGCCGTCCTCCGACGTGGTGACCGCGTGGGCGCAGGCCATGTGCAACGCGGTGCGGGCGACGGGCGCGACGCAGCCGGTGTCACTGGGCGACGGGGCGTGGGGCATCGAGGTCACCGGCCGCGACAACGGCTTCTCGCTGCGGGAGACGGCCGAGTACGTCGACTTCGTGGGCCCGCACGTGTACCGCTCGGACACCGACCGGCCGCGGCAGCACTATCGCGCGGCCTTCGAGTGCGAGCTGGCCGCGGTGACCGGACAGCCGGTCGTACTGGAGGAGTTCGGCCTGTCCACCGACACCGTCTCGGCCGCCAACGCGGGTGTCTACTACCGGCAGACCCTGCACAACTCCCTGTTGGGCGGGGCGACGGGCTGGATGGCCTGGAACAACACCGACTACGACGACCTGTGGGGCCAGTCTCCCTACGACCACCACCCCTTCGAGATGCACTTCGGCATCACCGACTCCACCGGTGCGCCCAAGGAGCCGCTGCGGGAACTGGCCGCCTTCGCCGAGGTGTTGAAGGCGGTGGACTTCCCGCGCTGTGCCCGGACGGACGCCGACGCGGCGCTGGTCGTCCCCGCCTTCCTCGAACGGGGCTATCCCTACAGCCGCGTCGCCGACCGGCCGCTCATCTTCACGTCCCTGCACCAGGGTTACGTCACGGCGCGCGCCGCCGACCTGCCCGTGGCCCTCACCCGCGAAGCCGACGGGCTGCCCGGTGAGGCGTCGCTCTACCTGCTGCCGGCCACCCGGCAGCTCACCACCCGCACCCGCAGGGAACTGGCCCGCCGGGCCGCCGAGGGCGCCACCGTGTACCTGTCGTTCTGCTCCGGCGAACACCCGGCCACCCGCGGCCCCTGGTTCGACGACCTCGACGGGTTGTTCGGCGTCGAGCTGCAGTTGTCCTACGGCGTCGCGGAGCCGATCGAGGACGACGTGCTGGAGATGACGTTCACCGAGGACTTCGGCGACCTGCGCGCCGGCGAGGTGCTGCGCGTCCCGGTCGCAGGCAACGAGGACAGCCGTGCCTACCTGCCCGTCGTGCCGCGTGCGGGCCGGGTCGTGGCCGTGGACGGCCACGGCAGGCCGGCCCTGATCGTGCACGAGACCGGGGTGGGGCGCACGGTGCTGGCCACCTATCCGCTGGAGCACATGGCGGCCCGCACCGCACGCGTCAACCCGGACGCCACGCAGCGACTGTACGCGGCGCTGGCGCAGGTGGCGGGCGTACGGCGGCCCGTCACGGTGGCCGATCCGCACGTCTCGGCGGACGTCCTCGCGCACGCCGACGGCCGCCGCTTCGTGTGGCTGGTCAGTCAGAGTCCCGAGCCGCTCGTGGTCTCTCCGGTCGCCGAGGGGAAGCTGCACGACCTGGCCGGCGGCGAGCCGGTCGAGGACGTGCCGCTCGACGCCTACGGCGTCGCCGTGCTGGAGCTGCGATGACCGTCCCCCGCTACCGCGACCCGGCGGCGCCGGTACCGGAACGCGTCCGCGACCTGCTGGACCGCATGACGCTCGCGGAGAAGGTCGGGCAGCTCAACCAGCGCATGTACGGCTGGGACGCCTACGAGCGCACCGGCGACGGTCATCGCCTCACCGACGCCTTCCGCGCCGAGGTCGCCGCCTTCGACGGCATGGGCGCGCTGTACGGCCTGCAACGCGCCGACGCCTGGTCCGGCGTCGGCTTCGCGGACGGCCTCGACGCACGGGACGGGGCGCGGACGGCGGCGGCCGTCCAGCGGCACGTCATGGACAGCACCCGGCTCGGCATCCCGGTCCTGCTGGTGGAGGAGATGCCGCACGGCCACCAGGCGCTGGACGGCACGGTGCTCCCCGTCAACCTCGCGGTCGGCGCCACCTGGGATCCGGGGCTGTACGCCGACGCGGTGGCCGGGGCCGCCGCCGAACTGCGGGCGCGCGGCGCGCACATCGCGCTGGTGTCCGCCCTCGACCTGGTGCGTGATCCGCGCTGGGGGCGCAGCGAGGAGTGCTTCGCCGAGGACCCCTACCTGGCCGCACGGATGACGGAGGCGCTGGTCGAGGGGGCGCGGCGGGCGGGGGTGGCCGTGGTGCTCAAGCACTTCGCCGGGCAGGGCGCCACGATCGGCGGCCGCAACAGCGCGGCGACGGAACTGGGGCCGCGTGAGCTGCACGAGGTGCATCTCACGGCGGCCCGGGCCGGGGTGGCGGCGGGCGCGGCCGGGGTGATGGCCGCCTACAACGAGTTCGACGGCCTGCCCTGCGTCGCGAACCGGTATCTGCTGACCGGCCTGCTGCGCGAGGAGTGGGGGTTCGAGGGCATCGTCATGGCGGACGGCACCGCGGTGGACCGGCTGGTGCGGCTGACCGGAGACCCGGTCTCGGCCGGGGCCCTCGCCCTGGAGGCCGGCTGTGATCTGAGCCTGTGGGACGACTGCTACACCCGGCTGGGCGAGGCGGTGGAACGCGGCCTGGTGTCCGAGTCGGCGCTGGACACCGCGGTGGCCCGCGTGCTCACGCTGAAGTTCCGCCTCGGACTGTTCGAACAGCCGCAGCCTCCGGGCGAGTCCGAGGCCAAGGCCGAATCCGACTCCGAGGCCGAGGCCGTGGGTCTGCCGGATCCCGGTGAACTGGGCGAGCGTGTCGCCCGTGCGTCGGTGACCCTGCTCGCCCACCAGGGCGGCGTCCTTCCCCTGTCCCGCGCGGTGCGGCGGATCGCGGTCCTCGGTCCGGGCGCCGACTCCCTGGCGCAGCAACTCGGCGACTACACGGCGCCGCAGCGGCCCGGCGGCGGCATCACCGTGCTTGAGGGGATCCGCGCGGCCCTCGCGCCCGGCACCGAGGTGGTGCACGGCCGGGGGTGCGGCCTGGTGGGTGACGACGTGTCGGACGTCCCGGCCGCCGTCGCCCTTGCGGCCGGCTCCGACGTGGCGGTCCTGGTGCTCGGCGGTTCCAGCGCGCGCTCCTCGGACACCGCCTTCGACGCGAACGGGGCGGCCGTCGCCGGGGGCGGAACCCCGTCGGACATGACCTGCGGTGAGGGGGTCGACCTGGCGGACCTGGCGCTGCCCGCGGCCCAGCGGGCTCTGCTGGCCGCGGTGTCGGCGACCGGAACCCCGGTTGTGGTGGTGCTGGTTCAGGGCCGCCCGCATGCCCTGCCCGAGCTGGTCGCGCCCGTCGCGGCGGTGCTGAGCGCCTGGTATCCGGGGCCGCGGGGCGGACGTGCCGTGGCCGAGGTGCTGTTCGGCGACGCCGAACCCCGCGGACGCCTGCCGGTCTGCGTACCCCGCTCGGCGGCCCAACTGCCGGTCTACTACAACGGGAAGGACCACCGCTACCGCGGATACGTCGACCAGAGCGCCCGGCCGCTCTACGCCTTCGGGCACGGTCTGTCGTACACGAGCGTCGACTACGGGGCGCCGCGCCTGTCGCGGTCCCGGGTCGGCGCGGACGCACCGCACCTGATCTGCCGGGTGACGGTCCGCAACACCGGCGCCCGGCGGGCCGAGGAGACGGTCCAGTTGTACGTGAGGCGCCTGTCCGGGGGGACGTCCTGGCCGCGCGTGCGCGAGCTGCGGGGGTTCGTCCGTCTGAGCATCGCGCCCGGCGACGAGGCCGACGCGGTCTTCGAGGTGGGGCCCGGCACGCTGGCCTCGGTGGGGCGCGCGCTGCGCCTCGCCGTGGAGCCGGGGACGGTCGAACTGGAGACGGGCCCGGCGTCCGACCGGACGCGGGGCGCGCGCCTGGAGATCACGGACTCGGAATCGAACGGAACTTAGGCTAGCCTTGCCTGCATGGCCAAGGTTCGTCGGCTCACGCCGCAGCATCCGGAGATGTTCCGCGCCCGTGTCGTGCGGAGCGAGCGGGTCTCCCCGTCCATGCAGCGCGTCACGGTCACCGGACCGCGACTCGGCGGCTTTCCGTGGCTGGGGTACGACCACTGGTTCCGTCTGTTCCTCCAGCTCCCCCATCAACGCGACCTGCGCCTCCCGGAGTTCACCGGGGCCCAGTGGTGGCAGCCGTACCTCGCGATCCCCGAGGACGAGCGGCCACACTGCGCCAACTACTCCGTGGCCGACTACCGCCGGCGGACGGCCGAGCTGGACATCGACTTCGTCGTCCACCGCGGCCCCACCGGCGAGATCGAGGGCAGGGCCGCGATCTGGGCCTGCGGCGCCAGACCCGGGGACGCGCTCGCGCTGCTCGACCAGGGCGTCCTCTTCGACTGCCCGCACGACGCCTCCGAGGTCATCGTCGCGGCCGACGAGACCGGGCTGCCCGCCACGGCGAGCATCCTGCGCTCGCTCCCCGAGGACACCGTGGGGCGGCTCATCCAGGAGATCCCCACCGACGGCGACCGCCGCGAGTTGGACGCCCCGGCCGGGATGACCGTCTCCTGGGTCGTACGCCGGGACAGCGCCTCGGTCCCCGGCGTGGCCGCGCTCCGTGAACTGCGCCGGCTCTCCCGCGCCGACGCGACGGGATACGCCTTCGTCGTCGGCGAGTCGACCCTGGCCACCGAGGGACGCAGGCACCTGCACCGCCTGGGCCTGCCGAAGGAGCGCATCACCTTCTCGGGGTTCTGGAAGCACGAGAAGGTGGCCGCGGCCTGACCCCGGGCGGGCCGCACTCTAGGTCTGGGATTCCTTCACGCGCTGGTAGTGCCGCCGGGCCTTCATCCGGTTCCCGCACTCGGCCATGGAGCACCACCGGGCGCTGTTGGGCTTGCTCCGGTCCAGCAGGAAGCGCCGGCACTCCGGATTGCCGCACGGTTTGAGCCGTCCGGGCCGGGTTTCCCCGACGTGCGCCCAGGTCAGCACCAGCTCCACCGTCAGACGGTGCGCGTCGGGCACCTGGAGGGTCCATTCCAGCCCGCCGTCCCTGATGCGGGGCACGCTGCTGACGCCCTGGAGGAACTCGCTCAGGTACTCGGGATCGCGCCGCCCCCGGACGACCTCCTGGAGGGCGCTTCGCGCGGCCAGCAGGAAGGCGACCTCCTCGCCCGACCCGGTCCCCCCGTGGCCGCGCGCCCAGGCACGGCCCTCGGCGGCCGTACCCAGGGCATCGGTCACGGAGCCCTGCACCACGGGCGTCGTGTTGAGCAGCTCCACGAGGACATCTTCTCGGGCCCTGTCGGTCACCACATCCATCTCCAGCCGTTTCCGCGCCAACCGTTTCCGCGGCTAACCCTTTTACTTCGCTTGACAGGTTACCTCAGGAGTGCTGGACTCTACCTAACCACTAAAAGCAGGCGAAGGAGTTATCATGATCTCCGCAGTGCATCACCGAACCGCCACCGTCGACGGCCTGGACGTCTTCTACCGGGAGGCCGGAGACCCGCACGCACCGACAGTCGTGCTGCTGCACGGCTTCCCGACCAGCTCCCACATGTTCCGGAACCTGATTCCGAGGCTCGCCGACACCTACCACGTGATCGCACCCGACATGATCGGCTTCGGACAGTCGGCCATGCCTGCGACCGACGAGTTCGACTACGGCTTCGACTCCCTCACGGACGTGACCGTCGCCCTCCTGGACCACCTCGGCGTCGAGCGCTTCGCGGTGTACGTGCAGGACTACGGGGCGCCGGTCGCCTGGCGGATCGCCATCCGCACCCCGGACCGCATCACCGCGGTCATCACGCAGAACGGCAACGCGTACACCGACGGCTTCGTCAAGTCCTTCTGGGACGGCCTGTTCGCCTACACCGACAACCCGACCCCCGAGACGGAGGCTGCCGCCCGCGAGGCGCTGACCCCCGAGATGGTCCGCTGGCAGTACCTGAACGGAGTCGTCGACCGGAGCGTCGTCAGCCCCGACACCTGGGCGCTCGACCAGGCCCTGCTCGACCGGCCGGGCAACGACGCCATCCAGCTCACGCTGTTCCGCGACTACCCGACCAATGTCGACCTGTACCCCCGGCTCCAGCAGTACTTCCGCGAGTCCCAGGTGCCGCTGCTGGCCGTGTGGGGTGCCAACGACGAGATCTTCGGCCCCGACGGGGCGCGCGCGTTCCGGCGCGACCTGCCGGACGCCGAGATCCACCTCCTGGAAACCGGGCACTTCGCGCTGGAGAGCCACCTGGAGGAGATCACCGGACACATCAGGGGCTTCCTCGCCCGCGCCCTATCCCCCGCCCGGGTCGAGGGATAGGTCGCCGCGCAGGTCACGATCCGGTCGGCCGGCCCAGGACGTACGGCGCGAGGATGTCGGTCACCGTCCCGTTGCGCGGTGCGGGGACGTTCAGTCGACCTGCGAGATCCACCACTCCCCCGCTGAGCCAGGGCAGTTCCAGCCGGTTGCCCTTCTCCAGGTCGTTGTGCATGGAGGAGGTCATGGCCGCGGGCAGCGTGTCGCAGAAGGCGAGTTGGGCTTCGGCGAAGCCGCCGTCCAGCCGTACTCCGGACGCCGTCGCCACGGCCACCGTCTCGGCCATGATGTCGTGCAGGAGACGGCGGCTCTGTTCGTTGGCGCGGACGACGCCTACGGGCTGACGGACCGTTGCCGTGGTCGCCGACAGGCCCACCAGGAACACGAACTTCTCCCAGATCACCCTCTCGATGTCGTCACTCGCCTCCGCGTCGATCCCGGCGTCCCGGAACGCGGCGAGTACGGCGCCGACGGTCGCCGTCGGAGTGGACCGGTAGGGGCCGAGCACGACCTTCTGCAGGGTGCTGTTGTGCCTGATCACCCCGGGTTCCTCGATGAACGCGGAGATGAAGCAGACACCGCCCAGGACCTGTTCGTCCGTCAGCCGGCCACGCAGGATGGCGTCCTTGTGCACCCCGTTCTGCAGTGACAGCACCGGCGCCTTGTGCGCCGCCGAGGACCGCAGTTGCTCGGCGACGGACTCGGTGTCCCAGAGCTTGACGGCGACGAGGACCAGATCGGTGGGGCCGAGTTCGGAGATGCTCGCCACGACGGATTCGGGTGCGGTGCGCAACTCCCCCAGCGGACTGTGGACGACCAGCCCGGAGCGGCGCACGGCCTCGAGGTGTCTGCCGCGCGCCACGAAGGTGACCACGTTCCCGGCAGCCGCCAGTCGGGCTCCGAAGTAGCCTCCGACGCCGCCCGCCCCGATCACGGCTATGCGCATGACTCCGCCCCACTCCCTTAGTAACCGTTTCAGTGGTTACTATGAAACCATGGATGCCGTGAAGCGGCGCGCGCCCCGTACGAGGGTCACCGCGCGAGTCCGGGAGCTTCGATTCGATGCCGGCGCACTGTCCCTTGACCTTGTCGCCACCGTGGGCCGCAGGCCCGAAGTCCCGATCGAGCGGATGGGCGACGCCGAGCGCCTCGACGCCTGGTGCCGGGGTGTGGGGGTGACGCTGGCGGACGGGTACGACCCCGAGGACGTTCTGCGGTCGCTGCACGCGCTGCGCGCGGCGGCCTACGACGTCGCCTCGTCCGCCCTCGACGCGCACCGGCCGCTGCCGCGCTCGGTCGACCTGGTCAATCTCCTGGCCAGGACCGAACCACCGGTGGCACAAATGGAGTTGTCGGCCGACGGCGAGTGGGCGGCGCGGGGGAACCGGCCGCTCACCAAGGAGGCACTGCTGTCGCTCGTCGCACGGGACCTGATCGATCTCATGACGGACGCCGGTCGCCGGTCACGGCTGACCGCCTGCGCGTCCGAGGTGTGCGGGATGCTCTGTCTCGACTCCGGCGGCGGCCGGCCGCGCAAGTGGTGTTCCATGCAACGCTGCGGAAATCAGGCCAAGGCGGCCGGCCACCGGCGGAAGGCGTCCACGCGCTGAGTGCACTCGTTCGCCGTCATGCGTGTCGTGCACGTCGTGCATGTTCGTGCGTGTTCGTGCGTGCTCCGGCTTCGAGAGCGGGGCACCGCTCACAGGCCGCGGGCCAGCAGCAGGGTGACGTCGTCGGGCGGCGGCGTGCTGGGCAGGGTGCCGATCACCGCCGCGCCCAACTCCTCCAGGGACGAGGCTTTCCGGGTCAGGGCGCGGCCCACCCGTTGCAGTCCGACCTCGATGTCCTGATGACGGTCCTCGACGAGACCGTCGGTGAACAGGGCCAGGAGGCTGCCCGCGGGCAGTTCCAGCTCCGTGGACGGGAACGGCAGCAGGCCGACTCCGAGCGGGAGGCCGTGCGGAAGCTCGGGGAACGAGAAGTCACCGCCCGGATGGACGACGGCGGGCGGCGGATGCCCGGCGAGGGCCAGGGTGCACGTCCGGGTCGCGGGGTCGTAGACCGCGTAGACGCAGGTGGCGCTCATGCCCGGGACGTCCGGGGCGGACGCCTCCTCGTCCTCGGTCAACCGGATGAACGTCCGGTCCAGCCTGGCCAGGACCTCCCCCGGCGGCAGATCGAGATCGGCGAGGGTGCGGATGGCCATGCCCAGCCGCCCCATGGTGGCCGCGGCGTGCACACCGTGCCCGACCACGTCGCCCACGACCAGGGCCAGGCGGCCGCCCGGCAGGCCGATGACGTCGAACCAGTCGCCGCCGACGCCTTCCTCCGCGTCGGCCGGAAGGTAGCGGGCGGCCACCTCCATGGCCGTTCCGCCGTGCACCCGGCGCGGCAGCAGGCTGCGCTGGAGGGCGAGCGCCGTGTTCCGCTCCCGGGTGTAGCGGCGGGCGTTGTCCAGGCTCAACGCGGCCCGGGCCACCAGTTCCTCGGCCAGCAGTTGGTCGTTCTCGTCGAACGGCGTCGGGTTCGACGTACGTACGAAGACCGCCACGCCCAGCAGGACGCCGCGGGCGTGGACCGGGAGAATCAGCAGGGAGTGCATGCCGAACTCGCGGATCTTCGCGGCCCGTGCCGGGTCGTGGGCCAGCCAGGTGTCGTGGGCGGGGTCGATCAGGGGCTGCAGGAGAGGGCGACCTGAGGACAGCACCTGCATGAACGGGGAGGTCTCGGGGACGTACACCACCTCGCCGCGGTGCCACAGGGACTCCGGGGCGCCGGCGTGGACCGAGGCCCTGCCCCCGCGCCGGAACTTGGGGACGCGCCCCTGGGACGGGCCCAGCCGGTCCAGCGGCTCCTCACCGAGCCGTACCGCCTCCGTCAGGTCGACGGTCACGTAGTCGGCTATCAACGGCACGGTGAAGTCGGCCAGTTCCTGCGCCGTGCGCATGACGTCCAGGGTGGTCCCCACACGGGTGCCCGCCTCGCTCACCGTCGCAAGCCGGTCGCCGGCCCACCTCCGGTCCGTGACGACCAGCATCACCATGCACACGCCCAGGGTGCGGCCCTCGGCGTCGTGCAGGCGCAGGAAGGAGGCCGAGAAGGCCCGGTCGCGACGTTTGCCGACGGCCGTCGGAACACGGTACTCACGGCCGGTGACACAACGGCCGGTGGTCAGCACCCGCCGTACGAGCGCTTCCAGTTCGTCGGTGTCCCCGGTCAGTGACTCCCGCGGCCGGCGGCCCAGCCGCTGCTCCCGGGGGATCCCGTCATAACGTGCGAGAGCGTCGTTGACCCAGATGCACCGCAGGTCGGTGTCCCACACGGCCAGCCCGACGACCGAGTCGGTCAGCAGGGCGCGCAGTGCCGGGCCCGCCTCTTCCCCGGATTGCGCCGATTCCGCCGATTCCATGAGCCGACGGGGACTACGACTTCACGAAGGCCAGGAGGTCCGGGTTGAGGACCTCCGGATGGGTCGAGAGCATGCCGTGCGGGAGCCCTTCGTACGACTTCAGGGTGCCGTTCTTCACGAGTTCGACCGACAACGGCGCCGCGTCCGCGTAGGGCACGACCTGGTCGTCCGTGCCGTGCGCGACGAGGACCGGGACGTCGATCTGCTTGAGGTCGTCGGTGAAGTCGGTTTCCGAGAACGCCGCGATGCACTCGTAGTGGGCGTTGGCCGCACCCGTCATCCCCTGGAGCCACCAGCGGTCGATCAGCCCCTGGGAGACCGTGGCGCCCTCCCGGTTGAAGCCGTAGAAGGGACCTGACGGCACGTCGATGTAGAACTGCGCGCGATTGGCGGCGAGGGCCGAGCGGAACTCGTCGAAGACCTCGATCGGCAGACCGCCGGGATTGCTCCCGGACTTCACCATGACCGGCGGAACGGCGCTGACGAGCACGGCCTTCGCGACCCGGCCCGGCTTGGCGCGCGCCACGTAGCGCGCGACCTCGCCGCCGCCGGTCGAGTGCCCGATGTGCACGGCGTCCCGCAGGTCGAGAGCGTCGGTCACCGCCGCTACGTCGGCGGCGTAGGTGTCCATGTCGTGGCCGGCCGAGGGCTGACTCGAACGTCCGTGGCCACGACGGTCATGGGCGATGACGCGATATCCGTGGGAGAGGAAGAACAACATCTGGTTGTCCCAGTCGTCGGCACTGAGCGGCCAGCCGTGGTGGAAGACGACCGGCCGACCGTCGCGCGGACCCCAGTCCTTGTAGAAGATGTCCGTGCCGTCGGAGGTGGTGACCGTGCCCATTGAAGATCCTTCCGCGGGTGCGACTCCGTACCGGCAACTTTACGCCGATTACCGACATACCTCATTTCTCACCCATACTGATCAAAATATTCGATCAGTGCGGAGGACCGTCATGACAGAGACCGTCGCAGGCATCGAGATCCCCGACAGCGCGCTCGCGCGGGAGGCCACCGCACTCATCCGCGACACCACACCGCCGCTGATCTTCCACCACTCGCGCCGCGTCTACCTCTTCGGCAGCCTCCAGGCCGCCGCCCGGGACATCCGGCCCGACCCGGAGCTGCTGTACGTCGCCGCGCTCTTCCACGACACCGGCCTGGTGCCGCCCTACCGCGGCGACGACCAGCGCTTCGAGATGGACGGCGCCGACCAGGCGCGGACGTTCCTCGAGGCCCACGGCGTGTCCGAGGCCGACGCGGGCACCGTGTGGACCGCCGTCGCGCTGCACACCACCCCGGAGGTGCCGTACGCGATGGCACCGGAGATCGCGGCGACCACGGCCGGCGTCGAGACGGACGTGCTCGGCCTCAACCTCGCGGCCCTCACCCGGGCGGAGATCGACGCGGTCACCGCCGCCCATCCCCGCCCGGACTTCAAGAAGCACATTCTCCAGGCGTTCACCGACGGGTTCAGGCACCGCCCGGACACCACTTTCGGCACGGTGAACGCGGACGTTCTCGAGCACTTCGTGCCCGGTTTCCGGCGCACGGACTTCGTCGACGTCATCGAGAACTCCGCCTGGCCCGAGTGACGCCGCCCCCGGGAGGTGCGGCCGAACCCGACAACGCGGTCCGTGCAAACGCACATGCCATGCCAGGGATTCGATGATCCGGCTCATGCGAAGCGACAGGTGACTTTTGCCTGGTATCTGCGGCAGTATCATCTGCGCATGCACACCTACCGGATTGGACCCGTGATGACCCGTTCCGCGCGCCGGACCCGCCGGATGCTTCAGGTGACCGGCGCAGGCGCCGCAGCCCTGCTGGCCCTGAGCGCCTGCTCGTCGTCCGACGCCGATTCCGACGCCGAGTCCGGTGCCGAGTCCGGTGCCTCCTCGTCGGCCGGCGGGTCGGACAAGCTGTCCGGAACCGTGAACGTCTTCGCGGCGGCCTCGCTGACGGAGAGCTTCACGAAGCTGGGCAAGGAGTTCGAGCAGCAGCACTCCGGCACGAAGGTCGTCTTCAACTTCGGCGGCAGCGACTCGCTGGCCGCGGGTATCACCAGCGGCGCCCCGGCCGACGTGTTCGCCTCCGCCAGCCCCAAGACGATGAAGGTCGTCACGGACGCCGAGGCCGCGGCCGGGACGCCGGCCACCTTCGTCCGCAACCAGTTGGAGATCGCGACGCTGCCCGGCAACCCGGACAAGATCACCTCCCTGAAGGACCTCACCGGGGACGACTTGAAGGTCGTGCTCTGCGACAAGACGGTGCCGTGCGGGTCCGCCGCCCAGAAGGCGCTGACCGCCGCCGATCTGAAGCTCACCCCGGTCTCCTACGAGCAGGACGTGAAGTCGGCGCTCAACAAGGTGGTGCTCAAGGAGGCCGACGCCGCGGTCGTCTACAAGACGGATGTGCAGGCGGCCGGTGACAAGGTGGAGGGTGTGGAGTTCCCCGAGTCGGCGAAGGCCGTCAACGACTACCCGATCACTCTGCTCAAGGACGCGCCCAACGCCGAGGTCGGCAAGGCGTTCATCGAGCTGGTGCGGTCGGCAGAGGGCCAGAAGGTTCTGACCGAGGCCGGGTTCACCGCGTCGTGACCTCGCCGCACAAGACCGGTGCCGCAGCCGACCCCCGCACGGGTGGGCCGCGGCGCCGCCGCGTCCGGACGGGCACAGGGCTGCGGGGCGGAGTTCCCCTGCCGCTGCTCATACCCGCGTTGATCGGCCTGGCGTTCCTGGTGCTCCCGCTTCTCGCCCTGCTGATCCGGGCACCCTGGCCGAGCATGCCCGAACTGCTGACCAGCACCGAGGTGTGGCAGGCGCTCAGGCTCTCGCTGATCTGCGCCACGGCGGCGACCGTGGTGAGCATGGTGATCGGCGTACCGCTGGCCTGGCTGCTGGCCCGGGTCGAGTTCCCCGGTCGCGGTCTCGTCCGGGCCCTGGTGACGCTGCCGCTGGTGCTGCCGCCGGTGGTGGGCGGTGTCGCCCTGCTCATGGCGCTGGGCCGCAACGGTGTCGTGGGGCAGTGGCTGGACTCCTGGTTCGGGATCACGCTGCCGTTCACGACCACCGGTGTCATCCTCGCCGAGGCCTTCGTGGCGATGCCGTTCCTCGTCATCAGTGTCGAGGGCACCCTGCGCGCCGCCGACCCCCGCTACGAGGAGGCGGCCACCACCCTCGGCGCCTCCCGCTTCACCGCCTTCCGCCGGGTCACCCTGCCGCTGATCGCGCCGGGCATCGCGGCCGGCGCCGTGCTGGCCTGGGCCCGGGCGCTCGGCGAGTTCGGGGCGACGATCACCTTCGCCGGCAACTTCCCCGGCCGCACCCAGACCATGCCGCTGGCGGTCTACCTCGCCCTGCAGAGCGACCCCGAGGCGGCCATCGCCCTGAGCCTGGTGTTGCTGGCCGTGTCCATCGCGGTCCTCGCCGGGCTGCGCGACCGCTGGATGACCACCTCATGACCGAGACCGAGAAGTCGCCCGAGTCCGGCACCGCCGGGCTCGACGCGCGGCTCGAAGTGGAGCGCGGGTCCTTCCGCCTCGACGTGCGGCTGACGGCCGCGCCCGGCGACGTGGTGGCCCTGCTCGGCCCCAACGGCGCCGGCAAGACCACCGCCCTGCGCGCCCTCGCCGGCCTCGTCCCGCTCTCGGGCGGCCATCTACGGCTCGACGGTGTGGAGTTGGACCGCACGCCGCCCGAAGCCCGGCCGGTCGGGGTCGTCTTCCAGGACTATCTGCTCTTCCCGCACCTGTCCGCGCTGGACAACGTGGCCTTCGGACCGCGCTGCCGCGGCACGGGCAAGGCGGAGGCCCGGGCGCAAGCCGCCGTACTGCTGGACCGCATGGGCCTGGCCGACCACGCGGGAGCCAAACCGCGCCGCCTCTCCGGTGGCCAGGCGCAGCGCGTCGCCCTCGCCCGTGCCCTGGCCACCCACCCGCGGCTGCTGCTCCTCGACGAACCGCTCGCCGCCCTCGACGCCCGCACCCGCCTCGACGTCCGCGCCCAGCTCCGCCACCACCTGGCCGACTTCGAGGCCGTCGCCGTACTCGTCACGCACGACCCGTTGGACGCCATGGTCCTCGCCGACCACCTCGTCGTCGTGGAGGACGGCCACGTCGTCCAGGAAGGCACCCCGTCCCACATCGCCCGCCACCCGCGCACCGACTACATCGCCCACCTGGTCGGCCTCAACCTCTACCGGGGTGAGGCGCAGGGGCATGCGGTGCGTCTCGACGACGGGCCCGCGATCACGACCACCGAGGAGCTGACCGGACCGGTGTTCGTCGCCTTCCCGCCCAGCGCGGTCACCCTGTACCGGGACCGCCCCACGGGGTCCAGCGCCCGCAACCTGTGGCGTTGCGAAGTGGCCGGTCTTGAGACCCACGGCGACCAGATCCGCGCCGGCCTCACCGGCGAACTCCCCCTCGCCGCCGACCTGACCACGGTCGCCGCCGCCGAACTCGACCTGCACCCCGGCGCCGCCGTCTGGGCCACCGTCAAGGCCGCCCAGACCCATGCCTACCAGGCCTGAGGTTCCCGCTCCTGTGCCGGCTCCCGGCCCGGCCCCTCTCACCGGCGTGCGGGAAGCGTGATGCCGTACGCCCTCATCTTGCGGTAGATCGTCGTACGGGAGATGCCGAGCCGCTGGGCCGCGAGCAGTTTGTTGCCGTCCGCCTCCAGCATGGCCCGGACCAGGGTGTCGCGCTCGGACTCCTCCCAGGGGCTCAGGGACCGGCTGCCCGCGCTGTGCAGGGACGGCGGCAGGTCGCGCAGCTCGATCCGGTACGTACGGCGGGCCGCGGCGGACTTGCTCAGGACGAGGCTCAGTTCGCGGACGTTGCCGGGCCAGTCGTGCCGACGACCCAGGTGCCCCGGGCCGCCGCGGTGTCCAGCGCCCGGGCGACTGCGGGTGCCTGCTCGGGAGCCACCGCGTCGACGTTCCGCAGGACCAGGGCGCGGCCCGCTCCGGTGGGCGCCGCACGCAGGGCGGCGGACAGGTCGTGCCCGGAGCTCCCGGCGTTCCGGGCGTTCCCGGTGTTCCCGACGTTCGCGGCGCTACCGACGTTCGCGGCCCCGGGGCCCGCGGCATCCACGACGACAGGTGCCGAGGCCGCCCCGGTCAGGGCGTGTGCGGCACGGACCAGGGTGGCCTTCCCGGTTCCGGTCTCGCCGTGGAGCAGGAGCGGTGTCCGTTCGCGGGCGCAGCGCGACACCGTACGGGACACGGTGTTCCATGCCGGGTCCGTTCCGGCCGGGCCCGGCAGCGGCCACGGCTGGGCCGCGCCCGCCTGCAGTCCAGGTGGTCGGCTACGGCCAGAACCTCGAAATGGCCGAGGTCCCGGCTCCGGAGATCACCGGCCCGTACGACGTGATCGTCAGGATCGGCGGTGCCGGTGTGTGCCGTACCGACATCCACATCCTGCAGGGGCAGTGGGCCCAGAAGTCGGGGGTGGCGCTGCCCTACACGATCGGCCACGAGAACGCCGGCTGGGTCCACGTGGTCGGCAGCGCCATCACGGTTCTCGCCGACGCGGGTCTGACGGCGTACCACGCGGCGGCCAGGGCGGCCCGCAGGCTCCGGCCGGGCGACCGCTGCGTTGTGATCGGCGCGGGCGGCCTCGGGCACATCGGGATGCAGGTGCTCAAGGCCCTCACCGCCGCCGAGAGCGTCGTCGTGGACCGCAACCCCGACGCGGTCACCCTGGCCCTCTCCGTCGGCGCCGACCACGGTGTCCTCGCCGACGGCGAACAGGTGGACCGGGTGCGCGAGTTGTCCGGCGGGCACGGGGCGGAGGCGGTCGTCGACTTCGTCGGTGAGGGCGGCTCCACCAACCGCCGAGATCAACTTCATCGGCAACCTCGTCGGCTCCTACAATGATCTGTGCGAGTTGATGGTCCTGGTCGCGCAGGGCCGCGTACGCCTGCACACCGCCAAGTACCGTCTCGACCGTTTCCAGGACGCCCTGGACGATCTCGGGAGCGGCCGGATCCGGGGCCGCGCGATCCTGACCCCGTGACCCTGCCCTGAACGCCGAGCGACGAACGACGAAGGAAGCAGACCCTTGATTTTCATCACCGCGAAGTTCCGTGTCCTTCCCGAGCACGCCGACCGATGGCCGGAGGTGGTGGAGGAGTTCACCCGCGCGACGCGTGCCGAGCCGGGATGCCTGTGGTTCGACTGGTCCCGCAGCCTCGAGGACCCGACGGAGTACGTTCTGGTGGAAGCCTTCCGCGACGAGGAGGCGGGTGCGGCACACGCGGGCTCGGCGCACTTCAAGGCGGCGCAGCGGGCTCTCGTGCCCCATCTCGCCGCGACCCCCAGGATCGTCAACATGAAGGTGCCCCAGGAAGACTGGTCGCTGCTCGGCGAGATGGCGGTCGACGAGGGCTGACGCCCGGACCGCCTCCCCAGGACCTGCATCCGGGCCTCATAGTCCCGCCGCTGTCCAGGTGTTGGGGAGGCGGCGAACACGCCCGCCCGTTCAACTCGGGTCTCCGTCCTGAGCGAGCATCCGGTGCGCGCCGGCACGGTGCCGTCGACGACATTTGTACAAGACCCTTGGCGGCGCCCGGTGCACCATTCCCGGCATGAGTGAGTACGACGCTGAACTCTCGCACGGGATGCATGTGGTCCACGACGGCCCCCCGCAGGCGCCGCCCATGTTGCTCGTCCACGGATCGGGCGCCTCGGGCGCCTCCTGGGGCCCCGTGGTCCCGACCCTCGCCGGCCGCCGTCACGTCCTGCGCATCGACCTCCCGGGCTGTGGCAAGTCCCCGCCCATGAAGCCGTACGACGTCCCGGTGCAGGCGGGCCGGGTGGCGGCGCTTCTGGACGACCTCGGGCTTCGTTCCGTGACCGTGGCCGGACACTCCAGCGGCGGTTACGTCGCCACCGCGCTGGCGGAGCTGCGCCCCGACCTGGTGGGGGCGATCGCGCTGGTCAGTACCGGCCCGGGTCTCGACGCGTTCCTTCCGCAGCCCGTGGTCCTCCGGGTCATGCTCGCCCCGCCCCTCGGCCCGCTCCTGTGGTCGCGGCGCACGGACACGATGCTCCGCAAGGGGATCCGCGCGACGGCCGCCGGCCCCGTGGACATCCCCGGCGACATGGTCGCCGACCTGCGGGGCATCTCGTACCGCGCCTTCAGGACGGTGGCCCGCGGGAACACGGCCTATCTCGCCGAGCGGAGCGTGCCCGAGCGACTCGCCGCCCTCGACGTCCCGGTGCTGGTGCTCTTCGGTGCCGCCGACCCCCGCTGGGATCCGTCCTCGGCCCGCCGGTACGACGCCGTGCCGAACGCGCGGGTCGAGCTGCTGCCGGGGGTCGGGCACCTACCCCCGCTGGAAGCGCCCGAGGCCACCGGTGAACTGCTGCTGGGACTGGCGGCAAAGGACGTCGGCATCCCGCCCGTCGGCCCCTGAGACCTAGACTGGTCACGTGTTGTCGACCGGGGCACCACCCGACTGGGCAAGCGTGGACATCGCGGTCCCGCGGCCCCCGGCCCGGCTGCCGGGGATCAGCATGGCCGGGTTCAGTCAGCGCCTCCCCACCTTCGTGGACATGGCCATGGTGGCGCACCCGTCGGTCACCCTGCTCATCGACCTGAGCGACGGCGAAGGCCTCCTGTACAGCACCCACGGCCGTTACGGGCACGGCAGTTTCGTCGTCGGGCTCGCCCCGGGCGGGCTCAGGGCGGCCGGCCGGGTGGGCGCGTGTCTCCAGATCCGGCTGGAACCGGCCCTGGCGGCCGCGGTGCTCGGCCCGTCGACCGCGCTCACCGGGAGGGTGGAGTCCTTCGAGGACGTCTGGGGCCGCGAGGCGGGGCGGGCACAGGGCGAGCTGCGCGCCGCCGGGTCGTGGGACGAGCGGTTCGCCGTCGCGACGGGACTCCTCCGCCGCCGGATGGCGGACCGACCGCCGGTCGATCCGGAAGTCGCCCACACCTGGCGGACGACCCTCGCCCGCCGGGGCCGGATACGGGTCGAGGGCCTGGCAGACGCGGTCGGCTGGAGCCGTAAGCGCCTGTGGGCCCGCTTCCAGGCCCAGCTCGGCATCACCCCCAAGCACGCCGCCCGACTGGTGCGCTTCGACCACGCCGCGCACCTGCTCGCCGCGGGCCTCGCCCCGGCCGACGTCGCCCCCGAAAGCGGCTACGCCGACCAGTCCCACCTCCACCGGGAGGTCAGGGCGTTCACCGGGCTCACGCCCACGGCCGTGGCCGGCGCACCGTGGCTCGAGATCGACGACATCGCGTGGCCGGCCTCGGCACCGGCGGCAGGGTCCACGGTGTCCGCACCACGTCGAATGGCACCGCCCGGCCGTGCGTGGAATCGTGGATGAACGGGCATGCGCGGATGCACCCTGAGAAAGCGTCTTCCCAAGGAGGCTTCCATGTCCTCGAAACGACGCCGTAAGAAGAAGGCACGTCGCAAGCACGCCGCCAACCACGGCCGGCTGCCCCAGTCCTAGGGGTGTCCCGGCCGCCTCACCGCCGGCCGCCACGGCCGGCGGTGAGGCGTGGGTCGGCTTGCGGGCACGCGGCGAGCGACAAGTTGCGGTGCGAATGGGGGATCGCCAGGTCAGCGGCCGGGGGGGCGCCGCGCGGAGCGCCGGGAGTTGTCGGCCACGCCGGGGACGCCCTCCCCCTGACCGTTCGGCAGGCCGTGGAGATGGGGCGCCGGGGCGAGCGGTCCGAGCCGGTGGCCGACGGCGTGACGGTGGCCAGGGCCACGCACGACCGGCCACCACCGGACACTCCGCCGGCACTTGATAGGCAAGTGAATGCTTGCCTATGGTGAGGTCATGACGGAGGATGTCTTCAGGGCACTCGCCGACCCCACCCGTCGGCGCATTCTCGACGAGCTGGCGGAGCGGGGCGGCCAGAGCCTGTTCGAGATATGCACCCGGCTGGCGACGAAGCACGGTCTGGGACTGTCCCGGCAGGCGATCAGCCAGCATCTGGCCGTGCTGGAATCCGCGGGTCTGGTCGTGTCACGACGCCAGGGCCGCTACAAGTTCCACGACCTCGACACCGACCCCCTCGAGCGCATCCTGACCCGATGGCTCGGACCCGACGCACCGGAGAACACCTGATGAAGATCCACCTCACCAGCGTCTTCGTCGACGACCAGGCGCATGCTCTGCGCTTCTACACCGAGACCCTGGGCTTCGTGAAGAAGCACGACGTGCCGGTGGGTACGGACCGCTGGCTGACCGTGGTCTCGCCCGACGCCCCGGACGGGACCGAGCTGCTGCTCGAGCCCTCGGGCCATCCCGCGGTGGGGCCGTACCGGACGGCGCTCGCCCACGACGGAATCCCGGCCGCCTCCTTCGCCGTCGACGACGTACGGGCGGAGTTCGACCGGCTGCGCGGACTGGGAGTGCGCTTCACCCAGGAGCCGCTGGAGATGGGCGCGATCACCACGGCGGTGCTGGACGACACCTGCGGCAACCTGATCCAGATCATGCGGGGCGCGTAGGGCGCCCGGCCGCGCGCCCGTCCCTATGGGGCGGTCGCGCCCGTGAGGCGGTCGGCCAGTGTGGCGGCGAACTCCTCCGCCCGCGCCAGTTGGGTCCGCAGGTCGGCGACCCGCTGCCGGGCGGCCCGCTCGAAGGCGCGTACCCGCTCGAGGAGTTCCTCGCGTTCCCCTGCCGACAGCTTCGCGTCGCCGCCGTCGAGGCGGTCGGTGGCCTCCAGGAGGTCGCGCATCTCGTCGAGGGTGAAGCCGAGCGGTTTCATGCGGCGGACGACCATGAGGCGGGCCACGTCGGTCTCCGTGTACAGACGAAAGCCGCCCTGGGAGCGGGCGGAAGGGACGACCAGGCCGGTCTCCTCGTAGTGCCGGATCGTGCGCAGTGACAACTCGGTCCTCGACGCCACCTCGCCGATCTGCATGTGCCCGCCGCTCACCCGCGTGCCTTCCTCGTCGTCCGTCCTGCCACCGCCGCCCCAACGGCTGCCATCTCTACCGTAACGTTAGGGTAGAGTCGCCCGGGTGCCGGGCCGCCGTGCCGTTCGGCACTGCACATGATGCGGGAGACCCGGCCCGTGATGCCCTGCCGGGGTCGAGGAAGCCCCCGGTGCCGCTCGGGCCTCGGGCAGGACCGGTCAGGTCCGGCCCGCCCGTTCTTCCGCACGTCCCCCTCACTGCCGGACGTGCCCGACCACGACAGGTGCCCTCCCTCTTGTCTGTTCCTGCGCTCTCCCCCGTCGCGCGGCTGCGCGGCCTCAGGCCCGACTGGATCTTCGACCCGAAGGTGTGGCGCACCGAGGTCCTCGCCGGACTCGTCGTCGCCCTCGCCCTGGTCCCCGAGGCGATCTCGTTCTCGATCATCGCCGGGGTCGACCCGGAGGTCGGCCTGTTCGCGGCGTTCACCATGGCCGTCACCATCTCGGTCGTGGGCGGCCGCCGCGCCATGATCTCCGCCGCGACGGGTGCCGTCGCCCTGGTGATCGCCCCGTTGAACCGCGAGCACGGCCTGGGTTACCTCGTCGCTGCGGTCATCCTCGCCGGTGCCTTCCAGGTGGTTCTCGGAGCGCTCGGCGTGGCGAAGCTGATGCGGTTCGTGCCGCGCTCGGTGATGGTCGGCTTCGTCAACGCCCTCGCCATTCTCATCTTCATGGCGCAGGTGCCCGAGATGACCGACGTGCCCTGGCCCGTCTACCCGCTCGTCGGGGGCGGGCTCGTGCTGATGGTGCTCTTCCCCAGGATCACCAAGGTGGTCCCGGCGCCGCTGGTCTCGATCGTCGTCCTGACCGTCATCACCCTCGCGGCGGGCATCGCGGTGCCCACCGTCGGCGACAAGGGGGAGCTGCCCCACGCGCTGCCGGTGCCGGGCCTGCCCGACGTGCCGTTCACCCTCGACACGCTGACGACCGTCGCCCCGTACGCGCTCGCCATGGCCCTGGTCGGGCTCATGGAGTCACTGATGACCGCGAAGCTGGTGGACGACATCACCGACACCCGCTCCGACAAGACCCGTGAGTCGATCGGTCAGGGCGTCGCGAACATCGTCACCGGCTTCTTCGGCGGCATGGGCGGCTGCGCCATGATCGGCCAGACGATGATCAACGTGAAGGTGTCCGGGGCGCGTACCCGCCTGTCCACGTTCCTGGCGGGCTCGTTCCTGATGGTGCTGTGCATCGTCTTCGGGCCGGTCGTGTCCGACATCCCGATGGCGGCTCTGGTCGCGGTGATGGTGATGGTGTCGTTCACGACGTTCGACTGGCACTCCGTCGCCCCGAGGACCCTGAAGCGGATGCCCGTCGGCGAGATCCTCGTCATGGCGGTCACCGTCGCCGTCGTGGTCGCCACCGAGAACCTCGCCATCGGCGTCGTGGTCGGCTCCGTCACCGCGATGGTGATCTTCGCCAGGCGGGTGGCCCACCTGGCCGACGTCACCTCGGTCACCGACCCCGACGGCGGCCAGGTCGTCTACTCCGTCACCGGCGAACTCTTCTTCGCCTCCAGCAACGACCTGGTCACCCGGTTCGACTACGCCGGTGACCCCGACAGTGTCGTCATCGACCTGTCCGCCACCCACGTCTGGGACGCCTCGTCCGTCGCCGCCCTGGACGCGATCGAGACCAAGTACGCGCAGCGCGGCAAGCGGGTCGAGATCGTCGGGCTCAACGAGCACAGTGCCCTCCTGCGCGCACGGCTCGGCGGCGACTTCGCCGGCCACCACTGACCGTCCCGCCGGGCGTCACCTGTGCGGCGGGCGGAACCGGGGGACGTAGTCGCCGGGGGCGTACGGGGTGGTGGCTTCCATCAGCTCCGGTGCGGGGCTCTCCAGCCCGCGCATGGTCCCGGACCCGCCGAGCCCGGCGTGCGTGCGTCGCCGTCGGCGTGCGTGCGTCGCCGTCGGTGTGCGGCACCGAGCGCGGCATCCTCCACCCGGTCGGCCCTACCGGCGGCGGTCCCGGTCGGCGCCGGACCGCTCGCGGATCGCCGACGACAACAGGCCGCGGCCCGTTCGCCCGACCGGAGCGCGGTCGACGCCGGTGACGACGCGGCCGGCCGCCCGGCACCGCACGGCGCCGGTGTCGTCATGGCTCGCGGGTGAGTCGATCGTGGTGTGCGGGGCAGCGGTCGACAAGGCCCGCCCCGGCGTCGAGCAGTACGGTCTCCTCGGCCAGCGCCCGCACCGCGGGCAGGTCGTGGCTGATGAACAGCAGGGCGGTGCCGGCCGGGGCGAGCAGGCGGGGCAGCGCGTCGAGGACCCGCTGCCGGGAGACGGTGTCGAGGGCCGACGTCACCTCGTCGCACACCAGCAGCGCGGGGCGTGCCGTCAGTGCCCGCACCAGCGCGCAGCGTTGGAGCTGGCCGCCGGAGAGCCGGTCTGGGGTGCGGTGCAGCAGTTCCTCGTCGAGCCCCAGCTCCTCGGCCGCCTCCGTCGCCCCGGCCCTCGCCGCCGCGTTCGGCAGGTCCCGCAGCAGCCGCGCCGTGTCCGCGAGTTGGTCCAGGATCGGGCGGTGCGCCTCGAAGGACCCGGCGCTGCTCTGGTGCACGTACTGGACGACGCGGCGTTCGGCGGTCGAGCGCCGGTCGAGGCGGCGGGCAAGGGGGCGGCCGGCGAACCGTACCTCTCCCAGGGTCGGTGTGGTCAGGCCGGCCAGGACCCGGGCGAAGGTCGTCTTGCCCGAGCCGGAAGGGCCGAGCAGGGCGGTCCTGCTGCCGGGTGCGAACGTCATCGACACCGGCCCGGTGAGCAGGTCGCCGGTGCGACGGCGTACGGCGACTCCCGAGGCGGTGACCTCGCCGAGGGCTTCCGGAGCAGGGGCGGCCACTCCCCCGGCGGCCCGGCGGACCGGTCCGGTGGGGCGTTCGGCCGCGATCAGGTCCCGGGTGGCCCGATGGCGGGCGGCGGCCGGCCCGGGGCGCGGTCGGGGGCCGCCGGTGCCGAGGACGTCCGCCGTCGGTCCGTGGTCCACGCGGCGGCCGTGCTCGAGTACGACGACCCGGTCGGCGGTCTCCCGCACCAGCGCCAGGTCGTGGCTGAGCAGCAGCACGCCGGCGCCGTCGTCGTCGGCCAGGGCGCGCACCGTGCGTCCCAGCGCCCGGGTGAGGGCCGGGTCCAGGCCGCTGGTCGGCTCGTCGAGCACCAGCAGCCGCGCCCCGGTCACCAGGGCGGAGGCGAGTGCCAGGCGCTGCTGCTGGCCGCCGGAGAGCTGGTGCGGAAAGCGTCGGCGGACCGTGTCCCAGTCCAGGCCGGCCGAGGTCAGCGCCCGGCGTCCGGCGGCCCTGCGCGCGGCCTGGCCGGAGTGCCCCAGGGCGGCCAGCTCGGTCAGCGTTGCGCCGGCCCGGTGGACGGGGTCGAGCACCGTCTCGGGGTGCTGGGGCAGTTGCGCGGCCACTCCGGCGCGGGCCGCTGGACGCCGGCCGGGAGGCAGGAGCAGCAGGTCGGTGCCCGCAAGGAGGACGCGTCCGGTCAGCCGCACGCGATCCGCGGCGGCGCCGAGAACGGCCAGGCCGAGCGTCGTCTTGCCGCTGCCCGACGCACCGACGACGGCGGTGACGCCGCCCGCCTCGACACTCAGCGCGACCCGGTCCAGCAAGGGACGCTGCGCCCCGTCGGCGTGCGCGGACACCTCCGGGACGTCGAGCAGCGACACGTGGGCGCCGGGAGCGGTCACCGGTGTCTCCTGTGGTGGGCGAGGGCGTGGTCCACGAGCAGGTTGCCGCCGACGCACAGTGCCGTCAGCAGCCCGGCGGGCACCAGGACCGCGGCCGGCTGGGTGAACAGGGCGTCGCTGTTGCGCTCGATGAGCACCGCCCAGTCCGGGGAGGACGCGGGCAGGCCGAGACCGAGGAAGTTGGCGGAGGCCAGCAGGTACAGCACGACGGAGAACCGGCCGCCCGCGTCGGTGGCCAGGGGCGCCGCCAGCTCCCGTGCCAGGTGGCGGAAGTGGATGTACGCCCAGCCGCGCCCCTGCATGCGCAGCGCCTCGACGACCGTGCGGGTGCCCGGTGACAGGGCGGCCGCGCGCACCAGGCGGGCGACGGCCGGGACCTGCAGCACGCCGGCGACCGTCACCAGCCAGTACCAGTCACGGTGTCCGGTCGCGGCCAGGGTCATCAGCACCAGCAGTCCCGGGAAGGCGAGCAGCAGGTCCAGTGCGCGCATCACCGTCTCGTCGAGGCGGCGGCCCGGTCCCGCCGCCAGCAGCCCCAACGGCACCCCGGCGGCCATGCCGACCAGTAGTGCGCCGAGGGCACTGGCCAGTACCGAGGCTCCCCCGTGCAGTACGAGCCAGAGCACGTCGCGGCCGATGACGTCCGTGCCGAGGGGATGCCCCGCACCCGGCGGCTGCGACGGGAGCGCGCCCCGCGTCGAGGGCGGGTCGCCGGCCGCCAACGGGCCCAGACAGGCGGCGAGTACCGGCACGCCCAGCAGGACGAGAGCGGTCCACGGGCGGCCGCGGCGCGGGACGGCGGGTACGGGTGCAGATATGGGTGCGGGCGCGGGTGCGGCGGTGTTCTTCGTCCACGGGGTCACGCCGTCACCTCCCGGCGCGGTGCCAGCCGGTGGGCGGCCAGGTCGCCGGCGAGGTTCACCGCGACGGCGGTGCCGGCGAACAACAGCGCGTACGTCTGCACTTGGGGCAGGTCCCGGTTCTGCACCGCCTCGACGAAGCCGGTGCCGAGCCCGCGGAAGCCGAACACCGCCTCCACCAGTACGGCCCCTCCCAGCAGCCCCTCCACACATCGCGCGAACTGCTGCGCGGCCGGGCCGAGGGCGCCCGGCAGCACATGACGGAGCACCACCGTCCGCTCACGCACGCCCAGCAGCCGCAGGTGGCGGGCGACGGGGCCGTGCCGCTGGGCCGCCACTCCGGCGCGGATCTGCCGGGCCAGGTCGCACAGGTGACGGGCGGTCAGGACCGTGACGGGCAGCACGAGTACGGCCGGCTGTGCGAGCAGCGTGGCCGTGTCCATGCCGACGGCGGTGGCGGGCAGCAGTCCGGCCCACAGCGACACCGAGGCGACCAGCAGCAGGCCGAGGACGAACTCCGGGACGGCGTGCAGCACCACGGCCGCCGTGTTGAGTGTCCGGTCCACACGGCTGCCCTCCCTGAGCCCCGACACCGTGCCGAGCAGCGGCGCCAGCACGGTGACCAGCAGCAGCGCCGGCAGGCCCAGCAGCAGCGTCACTCCGGCCCGGCGGCCGATGTCGTCGCCCACCGGCAGCCCCGTCGTCAGGGAGGTTCCGAGGTCACCGGTGACCAGGTGGCCGAGCCAGTGTCCGAAGCGCGTCCAGGCCGGCTCGTCCAGGCCCAACCGCGTACGCAGCGCGGCCACCTGTTCGGGGGTGCCGAGTTCGCCCCGGAGCACGTCGGCGGTGTCGCCCGGCAGCAGGGAGCCCACAGCGAACACGGCGACCAGGACCACGAGACACTGCAGGACGGCGAACAGGGAGCGGCGCAGCACGTAGGCGCGCACGTCAGCCGACGCGGACCCGGTCGAAGCGGGCCCAGTCGTGCGAGTTGGGCGGCGCGGCGCGCAGTCCGCTCACCGACCGGGCGATGGCGTCGTTGGCGTCGGAGAACGCCCACACCAGCAGCCCCGAACCGTCCCGGGCGATCTTCTGCGCCCGGGTCAGGAGCGCGAGCCGTTGCCGCTCGTCCCGGCTGGTGCGGGAGCGCTCCAGCAGTGCGTCGAACTTCTTCGAGGCGTACTGCGTCCGGTTGCGGGCCGCGCCGCCGCGGACCCGTTGCTCGAGGAAGTCGGAGACGGGCAGTGTCGAGGTGGTGTTGAAGGCGGCGACACCCTTGGTCTTGATCTCGCTGAAGTACGTGCTGGAAGCACGGGTGTTGGCGGTCAGCCGCAGTCCCACCTCGCGCAACTGGCCCGCCATGAGGTCCGCGGCCGGCTCCCAGGCGGCGTCGACGGAGCTGGTCTCGACGGTGATGTGCAGCCCCTGCGCACCGGCCTGCTTCACCAGCCGCCGTGCCTCCTCGACGTCCCGTTCGCGGGGTCCGAGGTCGTCCGGGTAGCCGTGCAGGCCCAGTCCGAACAGGTCGTTGCCCACCTCGCCGTGACCGGCCAGGGCGACCCTGACCAGTTCCTCCCGGTCGATGCCCAGTTGCACGGCCCGCACCAGCCGGGGATCGTCGAACGGCTTGCGGCCGGTGCGCAGCAGGAGCTGCTGCGCGGTGGCGCGCGGCGCGGTCAGCAGCCGCGTCGAGCCGTCCTGCTTCAGCCGTTCCACGGAGGCGCCCGCCATGTCGGCGGCGTAGTGGACCTGCCCGGACAGCAGCGCGTTGAGCCGCGCCGACTCCTCGTTGGCGGGGACGATCTCCAGCTCGGCGATGTGCGGGGCGCCGTCCCAGTGGTCCGCCCAGCGCCGGAAGCGGGCGGTGCCGCCGGGCGTGAACGACACGTAGGTGAAGGGGCCGGAGCCGACGGGCTCGCGGAAGTCGGTCGTCCCGTCGGGGACGATCTCGGTTCCGGGGCCGGCGAAGGCGGTGGGGAACTCGAAGTTCGGGGCCTTCAGCACGAGGACGACGGAGCGTTCGCCGTCGGCCCTGCTCGCGTCGAAGTCGATCGCGGAGAGCAACACCTGGGAGGGGGAGCCGGTGGCGGGGTCGGCGGCACGGCGGTAGCTGTAGAGCACGTCCTTGGCGGTGACGGGTTTTCCGTCGTGGAACGCGGCCTCGCGCAGCCGTATGCGCCACCGGGTGCCGGAGGCGTCGCTCTCCCAGGACTGCGCGAGCCGCTCGCGCACGGACATGTCGTCCGCGTACGTGCCCAGCGTGTCGTACAGGGCCTTGGCGCGGGCCTGGTCGACGAAGTTGGGGGCGACATGGGGGTCGAGGGTCTCCTGGGAGCCGCCGGCGGTGAACGCGGCCCGGAACCGGTCGCCGCTCGCCCCGTCCTTCCCGTCCCCGCCGCATCCGGTGAGCAGACCGGACGCGGTCAGCGCCAGGGCACCCGAGGCGGCCAGCACCCCCCGTCTGCCGGGTTCCGGGCGCCGTACGGTCTCCGTGCGGGCATGCGTCGTCACAGCCGATCCTCTCCGGGGTGTCCTCGCCCCTGCCTGCGGACCGGCGACGGGTCAGTCTCCTGGCTTCCGGATCGTCGCTCGCCTCCGCCTTCCCGTCCGCTCGCGCGGACAGTGGCGTGCAGGAGGATCACTTCCCGGTCACAGTGGCGGGACCGCGCCGGACTCGCACCGGCTTCCTGGTCCCCGTCGCCTCTTGCGCCCATTCTGGCCCACGAGGGGTCGCGGTCCGTGACCGGGGCCGCCCCGAGTGCTCCATCCCACCTCCAGGCCCTATTGCATGTTGATCGCAACAACTTATTAAATGCACATGCTGCTCCGTCGGAACGATCAGTCGGCGATCAGCACGCAATCAGCAATGAGCAATGAGCAGGGAATCAGCAGGAAGGTGCGTACGCATGCCGGTCCCCCTGTCCCGCCGCAACGTCCTCGCGGCGGCCGCCGCCGCGGGTGCCGGTCTGCTCACGGGCTGCCAGGCGTCGGGCGGTTCGGGTTCCTCCTCGCCCCGCAGGGGCGGGAGCGCGCGGGCCGTGTTCCCGGGCGCGGGGGTCAAGGAGACGATGGATCCGCACGCGCAGCGGCAGTTCGTCGACATCGCCCGCCACAAGGCGGTCTTCGACAAGCTCGTCGATCTGGACGCCACCCTGCGGCCCGTGCCCCGGCTGGCCCGCTCCTGGTCCAGCGACGACTCGGCCCGCGTCTGGCGGTTCGAGCTGCGCGAAGCCCGCTTCCACGACGGGCACGCCCTCACCCCCGAGGACGTCCTGTACAGCCTCTCCAGGATCCTCGACCCCGACGCCGCGGACCATCTGGCGAAGAAGTCCCTGTCCCACGTGGACCTCGCCAACTGCCGTGCCGTGGGACGGCACGGGGTCGAGATCGCGCTCACCCGGGCCAACGCGGAACTGCCCACGCTGCTGGCCATGACCGGTACGGCCGTCGTCCGTGACGGCTGGAACGACCCGGGGCGTCCCGTGGGCACCGGCCCGTTCCGGTTCGCGTCCTTCACCGGCGGACGGGAGTTCACCGGCCGCCGGTTCGACGACCACTGGGACGGCGCCGCCCACCTGGACGAGGTGCACATCCTGTCCGCCGAGACCGAGGCGCGGGCCGCCGCCGTGCGCGCGGGTGAGGTGCACTACGCGCACGAGATGACGCCGACCTTCGTCCGTACGGTCGAACACGACAGCCGGGTACGGGTGGTGGCGACGCCGCGCAGCGGGGTGCAGGGCTTCGCCCTCAAGACGGACCGGCCGCCGTTCGACGACCCGGACGCGGCGATGGCCGTCAAGCTCCTCCTCGACCGCGAGCGGCTCGTGGACGTGGTCTGCGCGGGCCGAGCCGAGATCGGCAACGACCTGTACGGCAAGGGGTTCACGTACTACCCGGACGGCCTCGATCAGCGCGAGCGGGACGTCGCGGAGGCCAGGCGGCTGAGGCCAGGCGGCTGTTGCGCCGAACCGGCCTGTACAACAAGAAGGTCTCCTTCTACACCTCCACCGCCGCGGACGGCTTCGCGCAGGCCGCGCACCTGTTCACCGAGCAGGCGGGTGAGGCGGGGCTGCGGGTGGAGGTCGTCAACGGGCCGCCGGAGTCGTACTTCACGGACGTTCTGAGCAAGGGCACCGTCACCAACCACCGGTGCGGGGCCATGCCCATTCCCACCTACATCAGCGAACGGCTGCTCACCGACGCGCCGCAGAACGCCACCGCCTGGGAGCGCCGGGACTTCGACGAGGCCTTCGCCGCCGCGCGGGCCGTCACCGACGACGCGGCACGCACCCGCGCGTACCGGTCGGTGCAGACGACGCTCCGCGATCGTGGCGGCCTGGCCCTGTGGGCGCACCCGGAGTGGCTGAACGCCGTCTCCCGCAGCCTGCGGGGGGTGAAGGAGGCGCCGCCCAACACCGTGGACTGGGCGCGGTTCGACACGGTCTGGCTGGACTGAGGTGCTGCGGTACGCGCTGCGGCGGTGCGGGTGGACCGTCGTCCAGCTCGCCGTGCTCAGCGTCGTCGTCTTCCTGCTGACCAATCTGCTGCCGGGCGACGCGGCCACCGTCGACTTCAACGAGCAGGCCGGTCTCGACCAGGTGGCTCAACTGCGCGAGCAGATGGGGCTGGACCGGCCGCTGGGTGAGCGCTTCGTCGACTGGGTGGGGGGTCTGCTCACCGGTGACCTCGGCACCTCGCTGGTGGGCGGCGGTCCGGTGAGCGACGCGCTGTTCTCCACGGTCGGGGTGACGGCCACGCTGGCCGCCGTCACGCTGGTGCTGCTGGTCCCGCTGGCCGTCGCCGTCGGCCTGTTGACGGGACTGCGGGCCGGCGGCCGTACCGACCGCGTGGTGTCCGCCGTGACACTGACCCTGACGTCGATACCGGACTTCGTGCTGGCACTGATGCTGGTGGCGTTCTTCTCGCTGCGGCTGGGCTGGCTGCCTTCGACGTGGGTGGGGGCCGACGACGGGTGGTGGCGACGCCCGGAGCTGTTCGTGCTGCCCGTGGTGGTGCTGCTGGCGCGCACCGTGTGCGTGCTGTCCCGGCAGATCCGGGCCGGCACGATCACGTCGCTCAACGCCGGTTACACGGTGCAGGCCCGCCGTCTGGGGGTGCCGCCGGCGCGGCTGGTGCTGCGGCACGTACTGCCGGGCGCCGCCGTGCCTGGCGTACAGGAACTGGCCCGCACCGGCGACCAGTTGCTGGGCGGTGTACTCATCGTGGAGGCGGTCTTCGCCGTTCCCGGCACCGCGACGGCGCTGGTCGCGGCCGTGCAGAACCGTGACGTGCCCACCGTCCAGGCTCTCACCCTGACCCTCGCCGCGGTCGCCTGTCTGCTCAATCTGGCGGCGGATCTCGTCACCCAGCGCCTGGCTCCCCGTACGGAGGTGCTGCGATGAGCGGCATACGGTCCCGGCCCCGCCGGCGGGTGTGGAGCGGCGCGGTGCTCCTGGTGCCGCCGGTGACGGCGGCCGTCGTCGGACCGCTGGTGACGTCCGCCGACATCCCTTCCGACGGAATGCCGTACGCCCTCGGTGACGGACACCCGCTGGGCACCGACGCGCTGGGCCGGGACGTGCTGTCGCTGGTGCTGCGCGGCGGGGCCAGCGCCCTGGGCGTGGCGTGCGCCGCCGTGGCCCTGGCCGTGGTCGTCGGCGGGATGCTCGGGCTGGCGGCCGCGGCCTCCCGCAGCCGCCTGGTCGACGACCTGCTCATCCGGCCCGTGGAGCTGTTGCTGCCGCTGCCGTCGCTTCTGGTGATCAGCGTGGTGGGAGTCGGCTGGCGTGGGGATCCGGTCGCGGTGGCACTGGCGGTGGCCGCCCTCAACGTACCGGCCGTGGCCCGGCTGTTGCGGGCGGCGGCGCTCGACGCGGCAGGCGGCCCCGTCGCCGAGGCCATGCGGCTTCAGGGCGAGTCACCGGCGCGGATTCTGTTCGGGCACGTCGGACGGGCCGTGCTGCCGGTGGCCGCCGCCGACGCGGGCACCCGGGTCGGCGCCGCGGTCTTCACCGTGGCCGCCGCCAACTTCCTGGGGCTGGGCCTGGACCCGACGTCGCCGGACTGGGGTGTGGTGATCGCCGCGAGCAGGGAGGCGCTGTTCGTACAGCCCTGGGCGGTCTGCGCGCCGACGCTGATGCTGGTGATGTTCACCGTCGGCGTCAACCTGCTGGCGGACGGCCTGCTGCCGCACGCCGCGACGACCGGGGGGAAGGCGGCGGCGTGGAACCGGTGATCGAGGTCGACGGCCTGACGGCACGCGCCGGTACGGCCACGTTGCTGGACGGCATCTCGTTCACCGTGGCGCCCGGCGAGGCGACCGCCCTGGTGGGTCCGTCGGGCAGCGGCAAGACCACCGCGGCGCTCGCCCTGCTCGGCGAGGCCGGGCCCGGGGTCCGGCTCACCGGCACGGTACGGGTCTCGGGCACGCGGGTGGTCGACTCCGGTGGGCCGACCCGCTCGGCGGCGGACGTACGCGGCCGGGTCGTCGCCTACATGCCCCAACACCCGGCCCACGCCCTGAACCCGGCCCGGCGGATCGGCTCGGTCCTGACCGAACTCGCCCGTCTGCACCGCCCGGACGCCGAGGGCGGCCGGTCCGCCGCGCCGGACCACGCGGCCGCGGCCCTGCGGACCGCCGGGCTCCCGGACAGCGCGGCGATCCTGCGCCGCTTCCCGCACCAGTTCTCCGGCGGACAGAGGCAACGGGTGGCGCTGGCACAGGTGCTGGCCTGTGGACCACGGGTCCTGGTGCTCGACGAGCCCAGCACCGGCCTGGACACCGTGGCGCGCATGCGGCTGGCGGGCGAGCTGTCCCGGCTGGCGGCCGACGGCTTCACCCTCCTGCTGCTGAGCCACGACCTGGGCCTGGTACGGGCGGTGGCCACCCGCACGGTCCTCCTGGACCGGGGCCGCGTCACCGCCGATGGCCGCACCGCGGACGTGCTGCCTCCGCAGGCGCCGCCCACTCCCCCGGTTCCCTCCGCGACGGACGGGACTGCCGGGACGGACGCGCCGGACGCGCCGGACAGGACTGACGCCGGAACCGGTACCCCCCTCCTCGAAGCGCGCGGCCTCTCCGCATGGCTGCGCGCCGGGCGGCGGGGCGAGGTACTGCACGACGTGACGGTCGGCGTGCGCGAAGGCGGGTGCACCGCGGTCGTCGGCCCGTCGGGCAGCGGCAAGACCCTCCTCGCCCGGTGCCTCGCCGGTCTGCACGAGCGACACCGCGGGCAGGTCGCGTTCCGCGGTGAACCGCTACCCGTGCTGCGCCACCGCACCCCGCGCCAGACACGTGCGGTGCAGTACGTCTGGCAGGAGGTGCGCAACTCCTTCGACGAACGCCGCACCGTCCTCGATCAGGTCGCCCGCACCGCCGTACGACTGCGCGGAATGTCGCCGGCGCAGGCCGGACAACAGGCCCTGCTGATATGGGAACGCCTCGGTCTCACACCGGAGCACGCGTCCCGGCGCGCCGCGTCCCTGTCCGGCGGCGAACTGCAACGGGCCGCGCTGGCCCGGGCGCTGCTCGCCGAGCCCGACGTACTGGTCTGCGACGAGATCACCACGGCCCTCGACGCCGCCGGCACGGCACGCGTCGTGGCGGAGATCGCCCGGCTCCGTGCGCAGCGGGGCACTGCCGTGCTGTGGATCGGCCACGATCTCGCGCTCGTCGAGCAGTTGGCCGACGACCTGGTGGTCCTCGACGCCGGCACCGTCGTGGACAGCGGCGCGTGCGCCACCGTCCTCGCCGCTCCCCGCTCCGAGACGACCCGCCTGCTGCTGCGCTCAAGGCACCTGTCGCCGAAGTGAAAGGAACACACCCTCCCATGACAACCACCGCCGCGTCCGACTGGCAGCGCTGGCAGACCAGTTGGGACCGTCAGCAGGAGTGGTACATGCCGGACCGGGAAGAGCGCTTCCGGGTCATGCTCGACGCGGTCGAGGCGGTGGCCGGCCCCGCGCCGCGCGTCCTCGACCTCGCCTGCGGAACGGGCAGCATCTCCGACCGGCTGCTGCGCCGCCTGCCCGGCGCCACCACCGTCTGCCTGGACATCGACCCGGCCCTGCTGGCCATCGCCCGCGGCCACTTCGCCGGGGACGAGCGCGTGACCTTCGTCGAGGCCGACCTCACCGGCCCCGACTGGACCGACCGGCTTCCCCACGCGTCCTACGACGCCGTCGTGACCGCCACGGCCCTGCACTGGCTGGACACGGACTCGCTGCGCCGCCTCTACGGCACTCTGTCCGGTGTGGTGCGCGAGGGCGGGGTGTTCCTCAACGCCGACCACATGGTCGACGAGTCCGCGCCCGGGCTCAACGCCGCCCTGCACGCCCTGCACACCGAACGCCAGGAGCGGCAACGCCGGCAGGGAGCCCTCGACTGGGCCGACTGGTGGCACGAGGTGGCCGGCGACCCGGTACTCGCCGAACCGGCGGTGCGCCGTTTCGCCCTGCTGGGGGATCCGCGCGAGCCTCGTCCGGCCGGTGCGCGCGGGGACCGGCCGACCGCGACGCGCTGGCACGTCGACACCTTGCGGGAGCAGGGGTTCGGCGAGGTACGACAACTGTGGTGCTCGGCGAGCGACGCGCTGGTGGCCGCGCTGCGCTGAGCGGGGGCGGTGCGGGGCCGGGCGGTGCGGGGCGGGGCGCGGCATGCCTGCTGAGCGGCCTCACCCGGTCCGGGCGGGGCATGACCGGCCCGTGCGCAGGTTCGTCGCGGCGCCGGTGATGACGGAGTCCAGTCTGTCGCGGGTGCCGACCAGCTCGGTGATCCGGACGTCGACGCGGTCCCGTTCCGTGGACAGCCGGTCCAGCAGTTCCGGCGTGGCGTTGCCGTCGACGACGTACGGCAGCATCTCGACGATGGCGCTGCTGGACAGGCCGGCGGCGTAGAGCTGCTGGATCAGCCGGACGCGGTCGACCGCGCCTGCGGGGTACTGCCGCTGGCCGCTGTGACTGCGCTCCGGAACGAGCAGGTCCTGTTCCTCGTAGTAGCGCAGCGCCCGCACACTGACGCCCGTTCTGGTGGCGAGCTCCCCAATGCGCATCCCGCGCCTCCTCTCGTGAGCCGGTCGGACGACTTGCCTCTCACGTCAACGTGAGGTTTTAGCGTAACTCGGGAGGGGCTCGACACCATTCCTGAGCCCTTCTCCCACGCGTCCGCCGACAGAGAGAAGTGCCCCATCATGACCGCATCAGACATGGCTCCGAGCGGTGCCCCCGCCGCCGCACCGGTCGTCTCGGTGAAACCCGTCGTGCTCCACGCACCGGAGCGTGGCGAGGACCTGCGCGTACGCGTGTCCGCGCCGGTGACCGGGCACGACCTGCCCGTCGTTCTTCTCGCGCACGGCTTCGGCTCGTCGCTCGACGGCTACGGCCCGCTCGCCGACCACTGGGCCGCCCACGGCTTCGTGGTGATCCAGCCCACCCATCTCGACTCGAAGACACTGGCCCTTCCCGCGGACGACCCCCGCAGGCCACGGACGTGGCGGTTCCGCGTCGAGGACATGAAACGCGTCCTCGACGGCCTCGACGTGGTGGAGGCGGCCGTCCCCGGTCTCGGCGGACGCCTGGACCGCGACCGTGTCGCCGCGGCGGGCCATTCCTTCGGCGGCCAGACGGCGGGCATTCTGCTGGGCCTGCGCGTCCGCGACGCCGGGACCGGGAAGGCCGAGGACCTGTCCGACCCCCGGATCAAGGCAGGCGTGCTGCTCGCCACGGCCGGCAACGGCGGAAGCGACCTGACCCCCTTCGCGGCCGAGAACCTCCCGTGGCTCAGGGATCCCGACTTCACGCACATGACCACCCCGGCCCTCGTGGTCGCGGGCGACCGGGACGACCTCCCGTTCACCGTCCGCGGCGCGGACTGGACGGCCGACCCGTACGTGCTCAGCCCCGGCGGGAAGAGCCTCCTCACCCTCTTCGGGGCGGAGCACTTCCTCGGCGGCATCTCCGGCTACGAGGCCGCGGAGACCACCGACGAGAACCCCGCCCACGTGGCCCTGGTCCAGCGGGTCACCCTGGCCTACCTCCGCCACGCCCTGGGTGTCGACAGCTCCGACTGGACGGCGGCGCAGAGGGCCCTCGCCGGGGACACCCATCCCCTCGGCCGGCTCGAATCCAAGTGAGGGCCCGTCGGCTCCGGGCCCCGGTTCGCCGGTCACACACTCTTGACACGATCACGTCGACCGCTTGTATGGTCTAGTCCAACAGAACTCGCCGCTCCGTTCACGGAGTTGATCCATGCCGGGGCCCCAATTCCCCGCGTGGACGGTGAGTGCGCGTCACCTTCGCGCCTCTTGGCCCCACCCACGAGAGGCCGTACTCGGCGTGCGCGGTCCCCCCACACATGACCGCGTGCGCCCTGGGACGGCCTGATGTGAAGGAGTTCCCATGCACGCACGTCGGAAGACCGCTGCCCTGATCGGCGCGGCCCTCGCCCCCGTGATCGCCGTAAGCCTGCCCGCCTCTTCGGCGAGCGCACACGGCTACATCTCCGACCCGCCCAGCCGTCAGGCGCAGTGCGCCGCGGGCACGGTGTCCTGCGGCGACATCACGTACGAGCCCCAGAGCGTCGAGGGCCCCAAGGGCCTGACCAGTTGCAGCGGCGGCAACAGCCGCTTCGCGGAGCTGGACGACGACAGCAAGGGCTGGCAGGTCACCCCGGTGTCGAAGACCACGACGTTCTCGTGGCAGCTCACCGCCCAGCACGCCACCAGCACCTGGGAGTACTACGTCGGCGGTCAGCGGATCGCCCTGTTCGACGACGGCGGCGCCAAGCCGGACGCCGTGGTGAACCACCAGGTCGACTTCGGTGGGCTCACCGGGCAGCAGAAGGTCCTCGCCGTGTGGAACGTCGCCGACACGAGCAACGCGTTCTACGCCTGCATCGACGTCAACGTCGGCGGCTGACGGGCCGGGTGGAGCAGACCGCCCTCCCGCCACGCCGTTCCCCCCACCGAGCAGGAGTCGATACCGTGCAGCACCGCAAACTCGCACTGCTGGCCGCCACCGGCGCGGCCGCCGCCCTGTGCACCCTGACGATGGCACCGTCGGCCGTCGCGGAGAAGTCCCACACCCGGGCCTCCGCCGCCGAATTCGTGGTCAGCGAGGGTCAGTTCAACCAGATGTTCCCGAGCAGGAACTCCTTCTACACCTACAGCGGTCTCACCGCCGCGCTCAGCGCCTACCCGGGTTTCTCGAACACCGGCAGCGACACGGTGAAGAAGCAGGAGGCCGCGGCCTTCCTCGCCAACGTCAGCCACGAAACCGGCGGCCTTGTGCACGTCGTGGAGCAGAACACCGCCAACTACCCGCACTACTGCGACGCCACCCAGCCGTACGGCTGCCCGGCCGGCAACGACAAGTACTACGGTCGCGGGCCCGTGCAGCTAAGCTGGAACTTCAACTACAAGGCCGCCGGAGACGCCCTCGGCATCGACCTGCTCAACAACCCCGACCTGGTCCAGAACGACTCGGCCGTGGCCTGGAAGACCGGCCTTTGGTACTGGAACACCCAGACCGGGCCCGGCACCATGACCCCGCACGACGCCATGGTCAACGGTGCCGGATTCGGTGAGACCATCCGCTCCATCAACGGCAGCCTGGAGTGCGACGGGGGCAACCCCGGGCAGGTCCAGAGCCGGATCGACAACTACGAGCGCTTCACCCAGCTCCTCGGCGTCGAGCCCGGCGGCAACCTCAGTTGCTAGTAGCCAGGAGGCGCCGAGGCGTGTGACGCCCGCCCCCTCGTGATCACCGGCGACGCCGGTGATCACGAGGGGGCCGCCGGTCGAACCAGCGGCCGAGACGGCCGCCTCTCGAACGGCGAGGATCCCGTCGCGTCGTGCGACGCGTTCCCGCTCCGTCCCCGTCCGTGGCAGCGGGGCCTCGCCCCCAGTGGTCGTCGGGTGACAGGAGCGGGGCCCTGCGGTCCGTCTGAGCCCGGATCTCCACATGGGCTTCGTGGGCCGTGACGCGGAACGCCTCCTCGTAGGAGGCCAGGGCCGCGCTCATCGCGCCGCCCGCCGTGCCCCGGCGGCGTATGCGCACCGCCAGCCAGGTGAACAGGCCGAGAACCACGGCAAGGCCACCGGCGAGGATCACGAACGGCAGGAGTGCGGCCATGGCATGAGACTAATGGCCGACCACGGGCTGCTCCCCGTGCCCGGGGCCCGCTCCGGACTCACCGAACCGGGCGAGTTCGTCGGCGTCCGGTTCCTCCAGCAGGAACCCGGCGCCGCCCTCGAGCATCGCGGCGGTTTCGGCGGAGCGCGGGAGCATGGTCTTCTCGTAGGTGTGCACGGCGTCGTCGACGGTCGCGGAACCGGCGAGGGCGAGCGCGAGTTCCGCGGCGTCGAGCATGGCGAGGTTGACGCCGACGCCGAGCGGGGGCATCAGGTGTGCGGCGTCGCCCAGGAGGGTCACGCCGGGCGAGTGCCGCCAGGTGTGCGGCACCGGCAGGGCGAACAGCGGACGGTCGACGTAGGCCCCGTCGTTCTCGGTGATCATCCGGAGTATGCGCGGCGCCCAGCCGGCGTACTCGTCGAGAAGATGTGCGCGGATGCCGTCAGTGTCCTGCGGAGCGAGCCCGCTCGCGGTGATCCAGTCCAGCGGGGCTCGCCGCATGATGTAGACCCGCATGTGACCACCGCTGTTGCGCTGCGCGAAGAGGCCGCGCGCGCCGTCGGCCACGTGGGCGCTGCCCTGGCCGACCAGTGCGGACAGCTCCGGGTGCGCGGATTCCATGTCGTCGAACCAGGCCTCCAGGAAGCCGGCCCCGGTGTAGCGCGGCACGGCGTCGGAAACCGCCGCACGGACGCGGGAGAAGGCACCGTCCGCTCCGATCACGAGGTCCGTTTCCACGGTGCTCCCGTCGGTGAACGTCAGTGTCCGCGGCCCGTCGGCCGGCCCGCTCACCGACTCCAGGGTGTGCCCCCACCGCACCGTCCCGGCGTCGAGCGACCGCAGCAGCAGGTCCCGGAGCTGACCGCGGTCGATCTCGGGGCGGGACGTTTCGCCCGCGTCCGGCAGATGGTGGCCGAGGAGGCGCCCCGCCGGGTCGAAGCGGCGCATCTCCTGGCTCTCGCACCTGGCGAGCGCGAGGAACTCCTCCAGCAGGCCCGCTTCGCGGAGCGCGAGTTGGCCGTCCTCCTCGTGCAGGTCGAGCGAGCCGCCCTGGTCGCGCGAGTACGCGTCCGGGTCGCGGTCGTACACCGTCACGGCGATGCCGTGCTGCCGCAGGACGCGTGCGCAGGTGAGGCCTCCGGGGCCCGCACCGATGATGCTGATCCGCGCGCCCGCCGGTGTCGGAGCGTTCATGGTGGCTTCCTCTCTTGGGGTGGAACCACCAAAGCAGAAACGAGTAAGAAACTGCAACTGTTCCAGTTTATGTCTCGTACCACTTTCTGCCTCGTTCCAGGTGTGCGCTAGAGTGACGCCATGCCCGACTCTTCGAACCTTGGCCGTCGCGAGCGCAAGAAGGCTGCGACCAGGCAGGCCATCGCCGACGCGGCCCTGGAACTCTTCCTGGAGCACGGTTTCGACCGGGTCAGCGTCCGCGACATCGCCGAGAAAGCCGATGTGTCGACAACGACCCTCTTCGCGCACTTCCCGAGCAAGGAGTCACTGGTCTTCGACCGCGAGGAGGACGTGGAGGCACGGCTGACGGCCGCCGTCCGCGAACGGCCCGCGGGCCAGGACGTGGTCGAGGCATTGCGCGCCCACGCGATGCGGTCCTGGGTGCCGGTCGTGTCGGATCCACGTCGCGACCGGTTCACCGCGCTGGTCAACGGCACGCCCGCGCTCCGCGAGTACGGAGAACGGATGTGGATGCGGCATGCGGGCGCCCTGAGCGCCGCGATCGCCGACGAACTCGGCCGGGAGGCGGACGATCTCGCCTGCTCGGCGCTCGCACGGTTCGTGCTGGAAGTACCGGCCCTGGCAGCGGGGCGGCACGATCCGCGCGCGACCGTGGAGACGGTGTTCGACCTGCTCACACACGGCTGGCCGGCGCCGGGCGACTCCTCGGGTCCGGGTGCCGCAGCGGGCGCCCTCGCGGGCTGACGCACCTCAGGAGCGGCCGCGCTCCGTCGTCCCTGTCGCCACCTCGTCCGGCCCGCCCACCGAGGGCGGCCGGGCAGCCACCGGCACCGATGGGGTCGGCGCGGCCGCGTCGTCCAGATCCCCGCGCAGGGCGGCGACGGCGGGACGGCCACCATGGAGGCGGACGCGAGGAGGGCGAGGGTCCCCAGATCGCCGGGATCGCCCACAGCGGCCAGTCGTTGGACTCCTGGGCCCAGAGCGTCAGGACGGCCGCGCCACCCATGCCGACACCGTGCCACCGCACCACGGCCGCCGCCTTCGCGTGCCGCGGGTCTCTCCGGGCGAAGAGGGGCCACAGGCCACCGACGAGGGCGGTCAGGCCGACCGGGAGACAGGCGAGCGCGCCGCCGAAGTGACCCTCCGGCATTTCCACGGGGCCCGCACTCGTCTGCTGCCGGCGGCCGTCGGCGTCCCGCACCTCCACGACCCGCCCGTGCCAGATGACGCCGACGACCTCGTCGTCCGGTTCCAGCTCCGACATCACCGGTTCGGTCGCCCGGAACGTCACCTCCCACGACCTGCCGGAAGGCGGCAACAACTCCGCCTCCGGCGACCGACCCCGCTCACCGCGGTGCGTGCCTGCCGTCCGCACCGTGAACTCCTGCTCCCACAGACACCCCGACGCCCGCACCGGGGCCGAGGCAGAGACCGGCGCGGCCCGGTACTCCCGCTCCCGGTCCAGCGCCCGGCCCACCTGCCCGGCCGACACGACCCCCGTCACGAGAGTCGCGACGGCGACGAGCAGCCACGCCACGGACCGTGCCGCCGCCTTGTATCTCAGCGCGCCTTCCCCGTTCTTGCCGGATCACGGAAACGTCGGCCTGCGGGCGACGACGATCGGGAACGGCCCGGACGGTCCGGGACGGAGCCCCGGGCGCTCCCGTGGGCCATCCGGGACCGAGTCCACGGGTGCTCCCGCGGGTCACCCACGCCCGCGCCCGCGCCCGTGGGCTCCGCCCTCAGGCGGCCCGCGAGTAGTCGGGCAATTCCATCGCCGAGTGCGCCGCGCGTCCTTCCAGCGCGCTCTCGGTCACCAACGCCCTCGCCGCCGCCTCCGGGTCGCGCAGCAGGGCGTTGCGGGCCTCGAGTTCCTCCCGCGTCCCGGGGGTGACCGCCGAGCCGCCGCTGGTGGCCAGCGCCTGGTTGCGCTCCGCGAAGGGGCGGATCCTGCGCTCGTAGGCCGCGAAGGCCTCGGCGTGGTCCGCGTGCGTGGCCAGCTCACCGGCAAGGACGTACGCGCCGACGAGCGCGACGCTCGATCCCTGGCCGGAGATGAAGGACGTGGCGTGCGCGGCGTCGCCCGCCAGTACGACGCGCCCGTGGGACCACGTACGCATGTGGATCTGGCTCACGACGTCGAAGAAGAGGTCGTCGGCCTCGCGCATGCCCTCGACCAGGCGCGGCACGTGCCAGACCTGCTCGGGGAAGCGTGCCGCCACCAGGTCGCGCTGGGCCCGGGGGTCCCGGAACGCGTCGAGGGGCGGGGTGTCGCGGGTGAAGGTGAGGAAGCCGTGCACCCGGCCGGAGGGCTCGTGGGCGTAGAGGACCGCGCTGCGTCCCGGATCGTTCCAGATGGCGGCCTCGTGCGCGAGCCCGAACTCGTTCGGCAGCGTGAAGCCGGCGAAGACGTACCCGAGGTAGCGGTGAAAGGGCTCCTCCGGCCCGAAGACCAGCCGGCGCGTGTTCGAGTGCAGTCCGTCCGCGCCGACCACGAGGTCGAAGGTTCGGCGCATGCCGCTTTCGAAGACGACGTGTACGGCGTCCCCGGCGTCGTCCAGTGTCGCGATCGAGTCGTTGAAGAGGAACTCGACCCGGTCCCGCAGCGGGGTGTAGAGCGCGTCGGCCAGGTCCCCGCGCCGCACCTCGAGGTCGACACCCACCTCTCCCCCGGTGAGCTGCTCGGGCTGCAGCGAGCCGACCGTCTCCCCCGCCGCGTCCACGAAGGTGACCCGCTGGCTGTTCACGTGCGCCTTGGTCAGACGCGGCAGCAGACCCATGCGGTCCACCGCCTCACGGGCCGTGCCGCGAATGTCGATCGGGTATCCGCCCCCACGGACGGCGGCGGCCTTTTCGACGACGGTCACCTCGAAGCCGTACCGGTCGAGCCAGTGCGCGAGCGCGGGGCCCGCGATACTTGCTCCGGAGATCAGGACGCGGCGAGCGGGACGGGATGTGTGGATCATGGCTTCTCACCTTTCCACCGGGGCGGACCCCGGGAGGACGGAGGCACGCGCCGCGAGGGCAGCAAACATGCGTACCTTAGGTATCTTTATGGAGGCCATACGGCACCCTCTCAGGCACCGGCCACTCCCCACGATATAGATACCTAACTCAGGTATGCAAATGGAGACCTCATGACCCCCGAGTCCTCCGGGCCCCCGGTACCGGAAAGCCCGCACGCGGACCTGCTCGCCGTGCTGCCCCGGCTCACCCAGCTCAGCGCCGCCTTCACCAAGGGCCGGCTCACCGAACGTGCCACCGACGCGGCCGGCCTCGCCCTCGACCGCCCCGCCATGGGCGTGTTGCTGGCCCTGCGTACGGCCGACGCGCCGCTGCGGATCGGCGAGATCGCCGACCGGATGCAGGTCGTGGGCCCGCATGTCACCCGTCAGGTCCAGGCCCTGGAGAAGCGTGGTCTCGTGCGGCGGGTCGCCGATCCGCACGACCGCCGTGCGAGCCTCATCGAACCGACCGAAGCGGGAACGGAGGCCGCCAACCGCTATGTGACCTCCCTGCTGGGCTGGTTCGCCGAGGCACTCGCCGACTGGCCGCAGCAGGATCGCGACGACCTCACCCGCCTGCTCACCCGTCTCGCCGACGACGTGACGGCGCGGCTGGCCCGGTTCGACACGGAGGAGTGAGGCGGCGGAGCACCCGAGGGGCCCCTCGCGGGCGGCGGAAGGGGCCTACCCGGCAGTGCTGGACCGGGCCCGCCACAGGTCGCGGAGCAGCGCGATCTCGGCCATGTGGTGGATGAACTCGAGGTTGTCCCCGGCCACGACGCCGATGTAGGGGTCGTCGGGATCCGAGCCGTACGGGTACTGGGAGAAGCCGACGGTGTCGAGCTGCTCGTCGGTGACGGCGGCGACGTCTTCGCGCCAGCGGTCGATCACCGCCCAGAACCGCTCGAGGGCCAGGGCGGCGGAGGGGGTGAAGTCGACCAGCAGCTTCGGATCCTGCCGTCGTTCGCCGAAGGTCCACTCCCACTGGCCCGCGAAACAGGAGTGCAGGTGCGCCAGCCGCCAGGCGATGGTGGTGACCGGCGTCTCGTCGGGCTCCGGCGTACCGGCGTGGGCGAGGACCTGCTCGACCCGCTCGACGCTCACGCTCCAGTCGTCGGCGATCTTGGCGACCGGCATCCCGCCGGCGGCCTGCCGGGCGACCTCGGCGTACTCACTCGGCGGAATGTCCGGGGCGCCCTTGTCGAGCACCCACTCGCCCGGCCCGTACGCCCGGGGTGTCACCGCCTCGCCCCGGCGCCGGATCGACCAGCAGCCGGGCACCGGCTCCCACAGGTACTCCTCGTCGCCGAGCCCCGTCAGCCGCACCTCGGCCATCTCCCTGGCCTGGTCGAACTGGTCGAGCAGCAAGCCCAACCGGTCGGTCCGCGCGCCCTCGATCTCCATGCCCGGCTCCTTTCGCGGTGCGCCCGCGCCACACTGCGCCCAGGCGGAGGCTAACGACTCGCGCCACAGGGGCGCGACCCATTTCCCGCCCGCGAAGGAGCACGGCAACAGCCCTGCCGGGGCGGGGCCTTGACGCGCGGACCGCGTGGCGGTCGTCGCTCGGCCGACGTCATGGGTTCTCGTACTCGGCCCGACGCGGCCTCAGTCCCACAGCCTCGGTCCCACAGCCTCGGTCCCACAGCCTCGTCCCACGACCTCGGTCCCACAGCCTCAGTCCCACAGCCTCGTCCCACGACCTCGGTCCCACGGCACGACCGCTGTCACATCCCTTGATGCGGCCCACAGAGCGTGCATAGGATCGTGAAGACGAGAATTGAATCGTTTCAAGCGATTTCAGGCAGCCGACGCGAGTCACACGCGCACGGTTCGTTCCCGCTGCGTCGGCACGGCGAGCAAAGGCGGATGCACATGACCGAGGACACGACCGAGGGCTGGAACCGCAGAGTCTTTCTCCGCGGCACCGTGGCGACCGCGGGCGCCGGTGTCGCCGCGCTGTCCACCGGCGGTGTCGCCGCGGCGGCCGGCGCCGGAACGACCGACGGCCGACCGGAGCGCAAGGCGGGACTCCGCGTCGTCCGCACCAGTGTCGAGTACGCCGAGAACCTGCTCGGCACGGACGTCGAACTCCCCCGCCTGTCCTGGGAACTGGCCGCCCCCGGACACGGCGCCCGGCAGACGGCCTACCACATCCGGGTCACCAGGGACTCCGGTGGCCGGGGCCCGCACACCCACACGGTGTGGGACTCGGGCAGGGTCGCCTCCGACCGCAGCGTCGGCATCCCCTACGGCGGGCCCGCGCTGCTCCCCCGTACCCGCTACCACTGGCAGGTCCGGGTCTGGGACGCGGCGGGGCGCCGCTCCCGCTGGAGCGAGACCCGCTGGTGGGAGACCTCGCTCCCCGCCGACGGGTGGCGGGCGGGCTGGATCGGCGCCGAGGAGCCGCCCGCACCGCCCTCGCTCGACGGGGCTTCCTGGATCTGGTCCCCCGGCGCGACCTCTTCGGACGCCCCCGAAGGCGCCCGCAGGTTCCGCGCCGCCCTCGCCCTGCCCGAGGGGTCCGTGGTGAAGCGGGCCGTGGTGACCGCCACGGCGGACGACGACTTCACCCTGTACGTGCACGGACAGCAGGTGCTGCACGCACCCGAGCAGACCGACGGCTGGCGCACCGGCCGCACCGCGGACGTCACGGAGCCGGCGCGCTCCGCAGGCGATGAGATCCTCGTCGCCGCCCTCGCCACCAACCGGCCCGGGGCCAGTGTGAACCCCGGCGGGCTCCTGGTCCGCTTCCTCGTGGAGACCGAGGACGGCCGCACCCACGAACTCCGCACCGGGGACGGCTGGCGCACCACAGACACCGCACAAGAGGGCTGGGAGCGACCCGGGTTCGACGACGGCGACTGGGAACCGGCCGCCGTCCTGGCCCCCTACGGCCAGGGGCCGTGGGGCAGCGGAGTCACCGTGGCCACCCCCGAAGCGCCGGCGCCGCTGCTGCGCCGCGACTTCACCGTACGCGGGCGCGTCGCGCGCGCCCGCCTCCATATCAGCGGACTCGCCTACTACGAGGCGGAGATCAACGGCCGCCGCGTCGGCAAGCAGGTCCTCGACCCCGGCTTCACCGACTACGACGAGACGGTGCTGTACGCCGTCCACGACGTGACGGACCTCGTCGAACGCGGTGAGAACGCCATCGGGGTCACCCTCGGACGCGGCTTCTACGGCATGACGACGCCCAACGTCTGGAACTGGCACCGTGCTCCCTGGCACGGCGAACCCCGTCTCCTCGCCCAGTTGGAGATCGACCACCCGGACGGGACCCGCACCACCGTGGCCTCCGACGGCGAGTGGCGCATCACCGAGGGGCCGACGCTCTCCAACTCCCTGTACGCCGGGGAGACCTACGACGCCCGCCGGGCACCCAGTGGCTGGTCCCGGCCCGGATTCGACGACTCGGCGTGGCGGCCCTCAGGCGTACGCGAGGCGCCCGGCGGCACGTTGCGTGCGCAGCCGCACGACCCGATCGAGGTCGTCGACACGGTCCGCCCGAAGGCGATCGAGGAGCTGAGCCCCGGTGTGTACGTCGTGGACATGGGCCGCACGATGGCCGGCTGGACCCGCCTCACCGTGCGCGGGGCCGCCGAGGGCACCGTGATCCGGCTCGTCCACGGCGAGAAGCTCAAGGACGACGGCAGCGTGCACGCCGAGACGGGGCACGTCCCGGGCCGCTTCCAGACCGACGAGTACACGAGCGCGGGCAGGGCCAGGGAGGTGTGGGAACCCGCCTTCTCCTACAAGGGCTTCCGGTACGTCGAGGTGCACGGCCTGCCCGAACGTCCGGACCCGGCGGACGTGCTCGGCCGCCTGGTGCACTCCCGGGTGGACGAGGTCAGCACCTTCTCCTGCTCCGAGCCGTTCTACGAGTGGCTGGACAAGGCCATGCGGCGCACCGTCCTGAACAACCTGCACGGCATCCCCACCGACACCCCGATGTACGAGAAGAACGGCTGGACCGGAGACGCCCAACTCGGCACACCGGTCATGACGTACGCCTTCGGGATGCAGCGCTTCCTGTCCAAGTGGCTCGGCGACCTCTCCGACAGCCAGAACGGCGACGGACAGCTCCCGGTGATCGTGCCCAGCGGCGGCTGGGGCTACGGCGACCTCGGCCCCTCGCCCGAGTGGACGACCGTCTATCCCTTCGTCGTACGCGAGTTGTACCGGGTGTACGGGGACGAGCGGGCGGCCCGGGAGCACTGGGAGACCCTGACCCGTTACCTGGACTGGGAGCTGGCCCGGCTGCAGGACGGCCTGGCCGTCACCGCGCTCGGCGACTACCTGGCGCCCGGATACGGCGGCAACCCGCCCGAGGACACCCGGCTCACCGCCACGGCGTATCTGCACCGGGCGCTGCTGTACACGGCGGAACTCGGCGAGGAACTCATCGGGTTGCCCGGCGACAACGACGACAACGATGTCCCCGAGCGCTACCGGAACGCCGCCGAGAGTCTGCGCGGCGCGTTCAACGAGGCGTTCCTCGGCCCGGACGGTCACTACCGCACGGCCAAGGACCCGGACTACCGGCAGACGTCCAACGCGATACCGCTGGCGTTCGGGCTGGTGCCGCCGGGTGCCAGGGCCACGGTCCTGGAGAGTCTGGTGGCGGACATCGAGGAGCGCGGGAACCACCTGAACACGGGCGCCCTGGGCACCAGCGTGCTGCTGCGGGTGCTGTGCGCCCACGGCCGCCCGGACGTCGCGCACGCCGTGGCGACCCGGCGCACGTACCCGAGCTGGGGCTACTGGCACGACAACGGCGCCGACACCATGTGGGAGATGTGGCCGCTGGACTCCCGCTCCCGCGACCACTACTTCCAGGGCACCGCCGCCCAGTGGCTGTACGAGAACGTGGCCGGGCTCAGGCCGGGTGACGCGGGATACCGCACCTTCACCGTCCGCCCCGACGCCCGTACGGGTGTGGACTGGGCGCGCACCTCGGTCCGCACCGTGCGCGGGGAGGCCGCGGTGGCGTGGTCCGCCGTCGGTGGCACGCTCCGGCTGACGGTCCGGGTGCCCGTGGGGTCACGGGCGGAGGTCCATGTCCCGGTGGCCGAGGGGACGCGCGCGACCGCGCCCGGCGGCGCCACGTTCCTGCGGTCGGTGCCCGGCTTCGACATCCACCGGGTCGGTCACGGCACCTGGGAGTTCACCGGCGCCGCGTGACCCGGCCCGGACGTCAGGGACGTCAATTCGCATCCTTCCGGCATGAATCGATTCATCCCCAAGGTGAGGAGTCCTCATGATCAGCAGAAGGAACATCCTGGCGGGCGCGGCCGCCACAGCCGCGGCCGCCACCGCGGGCGCGGGCGCGGTACCCGCCGCGGCCGCGCCGATGTCCGGGCCGGTGGCCGGGCCCGTGTCCGTGCCGGTCGCGGCGTCGGCACGGCGAGGTGACCTGCGGGTCACCTCGCCGACCGTGGAGTACGTCCGGCGCCCGCTGGGGCTCGACGTGCCACGCCCCCGGCTGAGCTGGCCGCTGGCGTCCGGGAAGCCGGACATGCGCCAGAGCGCCTATCAGGTCCGCGTCGCCACCACCCCGGCCGGCCTGTCCGACCCCGACGTCTGGGACAGCGGCAAGGTCGAGTCCGGCGAGTCCGTCCTCGTGCGGTACGCGGGCCCGGCGCTCCGCCCCCGGACCCGCTACCACTGGTCCGTACGGGTGTGGGACGGCGACGACCGGGTCTCCGGCTGGAGCACGCCCTCGTGGTGGGAGACCGGACTGATGGACGCCGGCCAGTGGAGCGCCGACTGGATCTCGGCGCCGGCGAGCCTCACGGACGCGCCGTCCTTCGACGGGAGCTTCTGGATCTGGTACCCCGAGGGTGATCCGGCCGGCAGCGCTCCGGCGGCCACCCGCTGGTTCCGCGGCACCGCGGAGCTCCCCGACGGGGTCACCGCTGCCACCCTGGCCATCAGCGCGGACAACGTCTATTCCGTCTCTGTCAACGGGGTCGAGGTGGCCCACACCGACCTGGAGACGGACCACGACGGCTGGCGCCGCCCGGGCGTGATCGACGTACGGGAGTGGGTACGGGCCGGGAAGAACGTGCTCGCCGTCCGCGCCACCAACGCCACCGAGGGCCCGGCGGGCCTCATCGCCGTGCTCTCGGTCCACACCGCCGCCGGGGAGCACCGGGTGATCACCGACGGCACCTGGAAGGCCGCCGACCAGGAACCTCCCGCCGACTGGCGCGAAGCCGGCTTCGACGACGGGGCCTGGCCGGCGGCCCGCGAGGCGGCCCCTTGGGGCGGCGGCCCGTGGGGAAGAGTCGTTCCCTCGTCCTACGCCGTCAGCCTGGTGCGGCACGAGTTCCGGCTCCCCCGCAAGCGGGTGGCCCGCGCGCGTCTGTACACCACGGCTCTCGGCCTGTACGAGGCCCACCTCAACGGCCGCCGCGTGGGCCGTGACCACTTCGCTCCCGGCTGGACCGACTACCGCACGCGGGTCCAGTACCAGACGTACGACGTCACCAAGCTGGTGCGGCCCGGCGGCAATGCCCTCGGAGCCCAGCTCGCGCCCGGCTGGTACGCGGGCAACGTCGGCATGTTCGGGCCGCATCAGTACGGCGAACGCCCGGCGCTGCTGGCGCAGTTGGAGGTGGAGTACGCGGACGGCACGAGCGAGCGCGTCGTGTCGGGCACCGACTGGCGGGCCGCGTCCGGGCCGATCGTCTCCGCCGACATCCTGGACGGCGAGAAGTACGACGCGCGCAAGGAGCTGCCCGGCTGGGCCTCGCCCGGCTTCGACGACCGGACCTGGCTCGGTGTGCGCGGTGCCGACGGCGTCGGTCCCGAACTGGTCGTCGCACAGGTGGACGGCCCGGTACGCGTCGCCGAGGAACTGACCCCCAGGAAGATGACCGAACCCGAGCCCGGTGTCTTCGTCTTCGACCTGGGGCAGAACATGGTCGGCTCGGTGCGCCTGCGCGTGTCGGGCCCCTCGGGAACGACGGTCCGGCTCAGACACGCCGAGGTACTCAACGACGACGGCACGCTCTACACCGCGAACCTGCGCACCGCGGCGGCGACCGACACGTACACCCTCAGCGGCCACGGAGAGGAGACCTACGAGCCGTGCTTCACCTTCCACGGCTTCCGCTACGTCGAGGTGACCGGTTTTCCCGGCACTCCCTCGGCCAAGGCGGTCACCGGCCGGGTGATGCACACGTCCGCGCCCTTCACCATGAAGTTCGAGACCGGCGTGCCGATGCTCGACCAGTTGCACAGCAACATCACGTGGGGGCAGCGCGGCAACTTCCTCTCGGTGCCCACCGACACGCCGGCGCGCGACGAGCGCCTGGGCTGGACGGGAGACATCAACGTCTTCGCGCCCACGGCCTCCTACACCATGGAGTCGGCCCGCTTCCTCACCAAGTGGCTCGGTGACCTGCGCGACTCCCAGACCTCGGACGGCGCGTTCACGGACGTGGCGCCCATGGTGGGCACGGTCGGCCACGGTGTGGCCGGCTGGGGCGACGCGGGCGTCACCGTCCCCTGGTCCCTCTACCGGGCATACGGCGACCGCCGGGTCCTGGAGGACGCCTGGCCGTCCATCCAGGCGTGGTTGACGTACCTGGAGAAGAACAGCGACCAACTGCTGCGCCCGGCCCAGGGGTACGGCGACTGGCTGAACGTCGAGGACGAGACCCCCAAGGACGTCATCGCCACCGCGTACTTCGCGCACAGCGCCGACCTGGCCGCTCGTACGGCCCAGGAACTGGGTGAGGACCCCGCCCCCTTCCTCGACCTCTTCGGCCGGGTGCGGGAGGCGTTCCAGAAGGCGTACGTCGGCTCCGACGGCAGGGTCAAGGGCGACACCCAGACGGCCTATGTCCTCGCCCTGTCCATGGACCTGCTGCCGGACGCCGCCAGAAAGGCCGCGGCCGACCGGCTCGTCGCTCTGATCAGGGCCAAGGACTGGCATCTGTCGACGGGCTTCCTCGGCACCCCCCGGCTGCTGCCGGTCCTGACCGCCACGGGGCACACCGACGTCGCCCATCGCCTGTTGGAGCAGCGCTCCTTCCCGAGCTGGGGGTATCAGATCGACAAGGGTGCCACCACGATGTGGGAGCGCTGGGACTCCATCCGGCCCGACGGCAGTTTCCAGACGCCGGACATGAACTCCTTCAACCACTACGCCTACGGCTCGGTGGGCGAGTGGATGTACACGAACCTGGCCGGCATCGCGGCGGGCCGTCCCGGCTACCGGGAGACGGTCGTCCGTCCGCGTCCGGGCGGATCCGTCTCCTCCGTCCGCGCCACGTTCACCTCGGTCTACGGGCCCGTCTCCACGCGGTGGCGGCAGCGGGCCGGCCGCTTCACGCTGACCTGCGAGGTGCCGCCCAACACGACCGCCGAGGTGTGGATCCCCACGTCCGGCCGGGAGGCGGTCTCCCGCGCCGACGGGACGTTCCTGCGCCTGGACGACGGCTGCGCGGTCTACCGGGTCGGTTCCGGCACGCACCGCTTCACCGCTCGATAGGCGCGGAACAGGCCCTGAGCCACGGGTGGGCGTCCGTGTCCACCCGTGGCCGACTTCAGGGCGTCAGGGCGTCAGGGCGTCAGGACGCCAGGACGTCAGGCATCCATGGACTCGGCGAGGGAACGGGGGCGCAGATCGGTCCAGTTGGCCTCGATGTACTCCAGGCAGGCGTCCCGCGTGTTCTCCTCGAAGGCGGTCGTCCAGCCCCCGGGCACGTCCGCGAAGGACGGCCACAGCGAGTGCTGGCCCTCGTCGTTCACGAGGACGAGGAATCGGCCGTCGGCGTCGTCGAAGGGGTTGGTGCTCATGTGCGGTGCCTCCCGGGGAGATTAGGTTAGGCTCGCCTAATGGGCGATGAGCTTAGCCTTCCGACTTTCCGCTCCACAAGGAGACGTTCATGAGGTTGGTGGGGGAAGACACCTTCGCCGCGTTCGGACTGTCCGGAGCGCCCGGCACCGACGACTTCTGGGCCTCGGCGAGGTCGCCCGTGGCGATACCCGACGGCGACGGGTGGGTGACTCTGTTCCTGCGGCGCGGGTCCGAGGCAGCGAGCATCGGCTTCGAGAGCTGGTCGGAGCCGGTGCCCCTGCTGCGGTGGGGTGCGACGGACTGCTGGTACGCCGAGGTGCGGATGCCCGCGCGGCTGCGGGTGACGTACCAGTTCATGGTGGACGGGGCGGCATACGGCGACCCGTGCAATCCGGTCGGTGCGGGCGGTGACCGGTCCGTCGCCGCCACCCCGGACGCCCCGGCCCAGCCGCACTGGCCCGACGTCGGGGCCGACGGTGTCCTTCCCCTCCCCCGCGCCCGGATCCGCTGGAGCAGCGAACGGCTCGGCGGGCGGCGCACCGTGCGGGTCCACCCGGCGGGCGGCGGCGGACCCGTGGTCCTGCTGCTCGACGGGGACGACTGGCTGTACCTGCATCCGGCGACGGCCGCGTTCGACTCGGCCGTCGCCGGTGGCGACATGCCGCCGGTCACCCTCGTCTTCCTCCCCACCAGGGACAGGAAGACCGAGTTCGGGTGCCGGCCCGCGCTGTGGGAGGCGGTCCGGGACGAACTGCTGCCGCTGGTCGTGGAGTCCGGCGTGCCCGCCGACCCGGAACGGATGGTGGTCGCGGGGCAGAGCCTCGGCGGGCTGAGCGCGCTGTACGCGGCGCTGGAGTTCCCGGACCTGGTGTCGCGCGTCGCCTGTCAGTCGGCGTCGCTCTGGTGGACTCCCGACGCCGCGGACCTGGCGGACCCGTTGGGCGGCCCGGTCGGCGGCGCCGTCGCGGCGCGCCTGCGCACGCGCCCCGACCTGTCCGGAACGCGCATCGCATTCGACGTGGGGGAACACGAGACGCGGATGCTCCCCCACTGCGCCCTGGTGGAGACCCTGGCCCAACAGGCCGGTGCGACCGTGCGGGTCTCCCGGTCGGCGTCGGACCACGACCGGGCGGGCTGGCGGCACGCGCTGCTCCGGGACGTCGGCTGGGCGCTCGCCTGAGGCCCTGTCGCCCCGCCGCCGCCCCGCCCGTACTACCGGGCCACGGCCAGGCAGTACTCCTCGTCGGTGGCGAGAAGGTTGCGGTGGGTGTCCTCGGCGGTGATGACGCCCTCGTCCAGGACGAGGACCCGGTCGGCGGCGTCCAGGAGGGCGGGGCTGCTGGTGATCACGAGGGTGGTGCGGCCCCGGCGCAGCTTGGCGACGCCCCGCGCGATGAGCTGCTCGGTGACCGCGTCGACGGCCGTCGTCGGGTCGCGCAGGACGAGGACGTCCGTGTCGGCGGCGAGGGCTCGGGCCAGGGACAGCCGTTGCCGCTGGCCTCCGGAGAGGTTGGCGCCGCGATCGCGGACGGCGTAGTCGAGTCCTTCGCGGTGCAGCGCGACGACGTCGGTCAGCATCGACGCCTCGACGGCCTCGGGGACCGTCCGGCTGGTGCCCGAGGGGTCGATGTTCGAACGCAGGGTGCCCGCGAAGATCTCCCCGTCGTACGGGTTGACCAGCAACTGCTCGCGGACCGCCTCGACCGCCAGGTCCGCGAGGTCCCGGCCGCCGACCCGCACCGCTCCCTCGTACGCGTCGGGCGGGACGTTCAGCGCCAGGATCGCCGCGAGGTCGGCCGCCGCGCGCGGCTGGTAGGCGGCGACGGCCACGAACTCGCCGGCGGCCACCCGGAACCGCACCTTGCGCAGGACCCCGTGCCGGACGCAGTCGACCTCCAGGTCCTCGCCCCCGGCCGGTCGTCCGGCACCCGGTGCCGTCACCGGCGGAGCGGTGAGGACCAGTGCCATCCGCTCGGCCGAGGCACGCGCGATCATCACGTACTTCGGCATCTCCGAGAACAGCTTCAGCGGTTCCATGATGAACTGCGCGAGGCCGACCGCCATGACGAGTTCGCCGATGTTGATCCGGCCCTCGAAGGCCAGCCACCCCGCGGTGAGGGTCACGGCGGCGGCGAGGACCGCGTTGAGGGCCAGCGCGGTGCCCGCGTAGACGCCGCCCACCCGCGCGACGGTGATGGACTGGTGCTTCGCCTCCGTGCTGACCCGGCGGTAGGAGCGGAACGCCGCGTGGTTGCCGCCGAAGCCGTGCAGCGGGCGCAGGCCGATGATCAGGTCGGCGACCTTGGCGCCCGCCCGCGCGACCCGGGCCTGCTGCTCGCGGGTGCTGGAGCCGATGCGTCTGGACATCACGCTGAGGATCGACAGGATAGCGACGGTTCCCACGATGACCAGCAGCCCGAGCCGGAGGTCGGCAAGTCCCAGCGCGAGAGCCGCGATCAGCACCGCGACCAGCGAGCTGATCAGCAGCGGCACCACCTCGATGATGTCGGCGGTCTGGTCGGCGTCCTCGGTGGCGATGGTCAGCACCTCGCCGGACTTCAGGTCGACGTCCCTGGCCACCGGCTGGAGTCCGCAGCCGGCGACCCGGACGCGCCAGCGGTGCGCCTCGGTCGTGTTGGCCTTCTGCAGGATCCGCATCCCGAACCGCCACGACAGCGACACGGTCGTGATGATCACGGCAAGGGCGGCGATGGAGACGCCCAGCGCTTCGGGGCTCCGGTCCCGCATGGTGTGTTCGACGATCAGGCCGAGCGCGATGGGGAAAGCGGTCTCACCGGCCTGGTAGAGGCCCATGAGTACGGTGCCCCAGGCCATCGCGCCGACGTTGCGCCGCAGGGCGGTACGGAGGATGTCGGACCCCGCGCGGGGCCGCTGTGTGTCAGGAGTTGTCATCGAGGTGGCGGGCAATCGCTTCCGGGGTTCGCAGGGTGAACAGATCGCGGATCGTGATCACTGGACCGTACTCCCGGCGGAGCAGCCCGGTCAGCCGCACCGCCAGCATGGAGTGCCCGCCGAGGGACACGAAGTCGCTCACCGCGCTCACCTCGTCGTCGTCCAGGTCCAGTGCCTCGGCGAACAGCTCGCACACGGTCGTCTCCGTCTCCGTCTCCGGGCCGCGCTCCCCCGCCGTGGTCAGCGCGCCCAGCGGCTTGGCCTCGGGCAGCGCCTTGGTGTCTGCCTTCCCGTTCACGGTCAGCGGGATGGCGTCGACCTGGGCGTAGTGCGTGGGGCGCAGGAAGTCCGGCAGCCCGGCGCCCACTTCGGCGGCGACGGCGGCAAGGTCGGCGCCGTCCAGTACGAGGTAGGCGGCCAGCCGGTGGGCGCCGTCGACCTGCGGGTCGGGCTGGGCGACGGCGGCGGCGAACCGCACCGCCGGGTGCGCGGCGAACACGGCCTCGACCTCGCCGAGTTCGACCCGGTGTCCGCGGATCTTGACCTGCTGGTCGGTGCGGCCCAGGTACGTCAGGTTCCCGTCGGGCCGCCGCACCACCAGGTCACCGGTGCGGTACATGCGCTCGCCGGGTGCGCCGAAGGGGCACGCGACGAAGCGGTGCGCGGTCTGGGCGGGCTGCCCGAGGTAGCCGCGCGCGATGCCGACGCCCGCGACGTACAGCTCACCGGGGACCCCGTCGGGCAGGGGCCGCAGCCACGGATCCAGCACGTACACGTCCGTGTTGTCGATCGCGACGCCCACCACGGGGTCCGGGCACTCGAAGGTGCCGACGCCGAGGGTGTTGATGGTGTACTCGGTGGGTCCGTACAGGTTGTAGCCGACGGTGCCCTCGGTCTCGGCGAGCCGCCGCCACAGCGTCGGGGTGACGGCCTCGCCGCCCAGCAGCACCAGCGCGGGCCGGCGGGCCGGGTCGTCCAGCAGGCCCTCGGCGAGCAGTTGCTGTGCGTAGGTCGGGGTGACGTTGACGACGTCGATCCCGTGCTCCAGGCAGTACGCGACCAGCCGGGGAGCGTCGCGGCGCAGTTCCTCGTCGCAGATGTGCACTTCGTGGCCGTCGGCGAGCCACAGCAGTTCCTCCCACGACATGTCGAACGCGAACGACACGGTGTGGGCGATGCGGAAGGTCCGGTGGCCGTGCCGCGCCAGCACCGGTTCGAAGATCCGGCGCCGGTGGTTGACCAGCATGTTGGTGAGTCCGGCGTACTCGGTCACGACGCCCTTGGGCTTCCCCGTCGAGCCGGAGGTGTAGATCGTGTACGCGGGGTGCCGCAGCCGGTTCGGATCGTCCGGCGCGAACGTCGCGAGGGGTTCGGCCTCGGGCAGCGGACGGTCCAGCTCGATCAGTTCGCCGGTGAGCCGGTGCGCCACCGCGCTCACGGTGAGTACGACGTCGGGGCGGGCGTCGGCGACGATCGCGGCGATCCGCTCGTCGGGGTGGTCCAGCTCCAGCGGCACGTACGCGGCGCCCGCACGAAGTACGGCGAACAGGCCCACGATCGAGTCGAGGGAACGCGGGATCGCGAGGCCCACCGTCGCCCCGGGGCCGATACCGCGCCGGGCGAGCACGCCCGCCACCGCCCGGCTGCGGTCCCGCAGTTGCCCGAAGGTCAGCGTCGAGCCGTGGGCGACGAGCGCCACCCGCTGCGGATCGCGGTCCGCAGCGCGGTCGAAGCGGTCCACGACGGTGTCCGTGCCGATGCCCGTGCGTTCGGCGGGCTCGGGGGCGGGTGCCGGGCCGGGGAGGGCGCCGATCGGTCCGGTGGACCGGGTCAGGTCGTCGAGCACACGCAGGTACGCGTCGAGGAGTCCCCGCGCGTTCCCGGTGTCGTGGTCGCGGTACTCCAGCTTGACGGTGAGCCGGTCGCCGGGGGTGACCACCCACGTGAACGGATAGTGGGTGGAGTCGTCGGCGCGCACCGAGGTGATGCCGTGCCGGGCGTTCATCTCGGCGAAGGCGTCCAGGTCCAGGAAGTTCTGGAGGACGAACAGGTTGTCGAACAGGGTGTCGTGGCCGCCGGCCCGCTGGATCTCGCCGAGACCGAGGTGCTCGTGGTCCATGGCCTCGACCCTGGCCTCCTGTACGCCCGTCAGGTAGGCGCGGACCGTGTCGTGCGGACGGGCGCGCGTCCACATGGGCACGGTGTTGAGCAGTACGCCGACGACGTCGGACAGCCCTTCGCCCTCCCGGCCGGAGACGGTCACGCCGAACACGGCGTCGCCGCGGCCGGTGCGGGCACCGAGGAGGAGACCGAAGGCGCCGGTCAGTACGGAGTTGAGCGTGACGCCGTGGGTCCTGGCCGCTTCCCTCAGCGCGTCCGACGCTTCGGCGGTCAGCGTGTGCACGAGCGCGCGCGGCAGGTCGTCGGGGAGGGACGACGCCGGTCCGGCGAGCAGGGTCGGGCCGGGGAGGCCGGCCAGGTGCTGTGCCCAGAAGCGTTCCGAGGGGGCGGGGTCCCTGGCGGCGAGGGCACGGGCGAGGTCCTCGAAGCCCGGCGTGGCCGAAGCCGGATCGAGGGATGTGCCGTCGAGGACGGCCCGGTAGGCGTCGAACAGGTCCCGCAGCACGATCTCCCGCGACCAGCCGTCCCACAGCAGCAGGTGGTAGCTGAGCAGCAGGCCGTCTCGGTCGTCGGGCAGGCGCACCACGGTCAGCCGGATCAGCGGCGGCTCGCCGGGGTCGAATCCCGTGTCACGGTCGGCGAGCCGCAGGGCCTCGACCTCCGCGTCCGTGGCCGCTTCAACGGTGCGGACGTCGACCCGCCGTCCCGCCGCGAGGACCTGGACGGGGTTCCCGTCCTGGTCCGTGGCGAAGCCCGCGCCCACGGCCGGGTGCCGTGCGATCACGTATGCCATCGCCCGAGACAACGCGTTGATGTCCAGGCGCCGTTCGAAGGTGAAGTAGCTCTGGGCCACGTAGTGCCCGGCCGGGCCCGTGAGCTGTGCCTGGAAGAACAGGCCGCGTTGGAGGGGGGTGACCGGCGCCGTGCGCTCGGCCGTCGCGGCGGCGTCCGCGATGCGTTCCAGTGCGCCGTGCCAGTGCTCGGTGATCTCGTCGGGGATGCCCTCGGCGAGGGTGAAGGCCGCGTGGAGGCTGCCGGTGGCCGCGTCGGTCCACGCGTTCACCTCGACGGCGTACGGACTGTCCTGATCGCCGCCGGTGAGGCGCAGGGCCTCGGACTCGGCGCCCCGGCCGAGGTAGTTGAACAGCACCTGTGGGCGGGCGTCCAGCAGCGGGGCGGTCTGCGGGTTGAGGTACCTGAGCCCACCGTAGGTGACGTGCGCGTGCTCGTCCGGACTGCGTTCGGTGACCTCGCGCGCGGCGGCCACGGGGTCGGTGTGCGGGGTGAGCCGTACGGGCGCGATGGACGTGAACCAGCCGACGGTGCGTGTGTAGTCGTGGTGGTCGAGCGCCGGGACCCTGCCGTGTCGCTCCAGTTCGACCGCCAGGTCGGTGGGCGTCGGCTGGACGCGGGTCAGCGCGGTGCGCAGCGCGCCGCAGAGCAGTTCGGTGAGACCGAGGCCCAGTACGGCGGGCGCGGTACGGGTCACGCGGTCACTCACGTCGGGTGCGAGTACGACCGTGGTCTCGCGCGGGTTCCCGGCGGCGGGCAGCGGTGCGGGGGCCTGGAGGGTGGCGATCCACTGGTCCAGACCGTGGGTCGCATGCGCGGCGCGGTACGTCAGTGCTTCGGCGTACTCGGTGTAGGAGGTGGTCGGCGGCGGCAGGGTCGCCCCGCGCATCGCGTCGGTCAGGTCGTCCAGCAGGATCAGCCAGGACACGGCGTCGACGGCGAGGTGGTGCACGGTGACCACGAGGGTCCGGCTCGCCTCCAGCCACGTGAACGCGATGACCTCGCCGGACTCGGGGTCGAGCCGGGCGGCTGCCTCGTCGGCCGCCGTCGCCGCGTCGGTCCCGGCCACGGCGCGTTCGACCGTGACCTCACGGACGGGTTCCGTGGCGAGCGACCAGACGCCGTGCTCGACGCGCAGTCGCAGCCGCAGGGCCGGGTGCGCCGCCACGACGGCCCGCGCGGCCCGCCACGCGTCGGCGAAGCCGGTCCCGTCGGGTGCCACCAGCGTCCTGGCCTGGGCGAACCGGGCCAGTGAGCCGCCCAGTTCCCGCTGACGCAGGATGATCGGCGTGGGCGGCAGCGGTCCGTCCCTGTGGTGGGCGGGCACCGACGACGCCTCGGGCCCCGGTGTGCGCGTGGCCAACTGCTCGGCGAGGGCGCGGGGAGTCCGGAGCAGGAACACGTCCCGAGGCGCGATCGGCAGCCCGAGCGCCCTGGCGCGGTTGATCACGGTGATGGCGACGATGCTGTCGCCTCCGGCGGTGAAGAAGTCGGTGTCGGCGTCCGGGGTGGAGCCGGGCAGCGTCTCGGCGAAGATGCCGACGAGTGAGGCGAGCACGGCGTCGTTCGCGCGGCCCGCGGGAGGTGCCGCCCCGGCCCCCGGGAAGGCGTGGACGGATGCGTCGTGGGCGGATGCGTCGTGGGCGGTCGTGTTCTCCTCCGCCGTCGCCCCGGCGCGCTCGGTCAGGGCCCCGCGGTCCAGCTTGCCGTTGACCGTCAACGGGAGGGCGTCCAGGGGCAGCACCCGGCTCGGCACCATGTGCGCGGGCAGCCTCGCCGACAGGAGCGCGGTGAGGTCGCCGGGCACCCGGCCCACGACATGCGCCACCAGGTGGTCCCCGGTGTCCGCGACGGTCACGGCCGCGTCGGTGACACCGTCGATGTCCCGGATCGCGGACTCCACCTCGCCCGGCTCGATACGGAATCCCTTGAGCTGCACCTGGTCGTCGGCGCGGCCGGCGAACTCCAGCCCGCCGTCGAGCGTACGGCGGGCCAGGTCACCCGTGTGGTACATGCGGGAGCCGTCCGCCGTGAACGGGTTCGCCACGAACCTGCCCGCGGTGAGCCCCGGCCTGCCCAGGTAGCCGAGCGACACCTGGTCGCCGGCGACGTAGATGGCGCCCACCCGGCCGGGCGGCACCGGCCGGAGCCGGTCGTCGAGCAGATGGGTGACCAGGCCGGGGATCGGGCCGCCGATCGGGCTGACGGAGCCGCCGGGCGCGAAGTCCGCCTCGGTCAGCACCCGGTGGGTGACGTGGACGGTGGTCTCGGTGATGCCGTACATGTTGACCAGCTCGGGCGAGTCGGTGCCGTGCCGCTCGACCCAGCCGCGCAGCCGCCCGAGGTCCAGCGCCTCGCCCCCGAAGATGATCCGGCGCAGCGCGGGCAGCGGCTCGCCCGTATGCCGGTCGGCCTCGGCGAACTGGTAGAACGCCGACGGGGTCTGGTTGAGGACACTCACCCCGCGTTCGCGGACCAGCCGGTGGAAGTCGACCGGCGAACGGGTCAGTGCGTACTCCGGGACCAGCAGCTCACCGCCGTGGGCGAGCGCCCCCCACAGCTCCCAGACCGCGAAGTCGAAGGAGAAGGAGTGGAACTGGACCCACACGTCGTCCGGGCCGAAGGCCATGTGGGGCCGGGTGTTCGTGAGCAGCGTCACCACGCTGGAGTGCGGGACGACGACGCCCTTGGGCCGGCCCGTCGACCCGGACGTGTAGATCACGTACGCGGGGTCGTGCCAGCCGGCGCCGGGCCGGGGCTCCGTAGCCGTGCCGACCGGCGCGAGCTCCTCCCCCGGTACGAGCACGCGGGCCGGGACGCCCGCCCGGGCCAGGAGCCGGGTGAAGCGGTCGCGCTGCTCCGGGTCCACGAGGACGACCTGTGGGGCGGCGTCGGCGAGAACGTACTCCAGGCGCTCGTCCGGGTGGGCCAGGTCCAGCGGCACGTATGCGCCGCCCGCGCCGACGACGGCGACCAGGGCGACGACCTGTTCGACGGAGCGTGGGACGGCGACGGCGACCCGTCGGCCGGGACCGACCCCGGCCGCGCGCAGAACTGACGCCAACTCGTCTTTGGCCCGGGCCAGTTCGCCGTAGGTCAGGGACCGGGTTGTGCCGTCGAGGGCGCACTGGGTCACTGCGGTGGCGCCCGCCGCACGGCGTGCGGCGGCGTCGAACAGTTCACCCAGGGTCGTCGGGGCGACCGGCTCGAAGTGTGCCGCTCCCCCGGACGCCAGTGCGTCGACCGGGGCGTCCGGCCGGGTGAGCAGGCCGGTGAGGGTGCGGGTGAACGTGCGCAGGATCTCCTGGACGTCGGTCTCCCGCAGCAGCTCACCGTCGTAGATCAGGTTGAAGCGCGGATGGCCGTCAGGAGTGCGCTCCACCACGAGCGTCAGCGGGTAGTGCGGGGCGCCCTCGTTCACGATGTCGGTGGTGACCAGCGTGTCGCCGGGCCGCCGCAGACCGTCCACGTCGGCGGCCACGTCGAACACCACCAGGGTGTCGAAGAGCGCACCGGCACCGGCCCGGCGGGCGATCCTCGCCAGCGAGACGTGCTGGTGCGGCAGCACCGCGCTCTGGTGCGCCCGGACCGAGGCGAGCAGTTCGCCCGCGGTCGTGGTGGCGGACCACCGGGCGCGCAGGGGGATGGTGTTGATGAACAGGCCCACCATGTCCTCGATGCCGGCGACGTCCGCGTCGCGGCCGGACACCGTGGACCCGAACACCACGTCCCTGCTGTGCAGGATGCCGCCCAGGGTGAGGGCCCAGGCGCTGTGCACGGCGACGCTCAGCGGCACACCGGCCGTCCGGGCGGCCGCGTCGACGTCGGAGTCCGCCGCCACGGAGGTGTCGGCGAACCGGTCGGAGGGGGTGTGTCCCTCGGCGACCAGGGAGGGGCCGGGGAGTTCGGCGAGTTGCTCTGCCCAGACCCGGTCGCTCGCCTCGTCGTCGCGTCCGGCGAGCAGGCGGACGTAGTCGGGGAAGCCGCCGAGCGGGTACACGCTGCCCGGCCTGTGGTACTCGGCCAGGAGGGTGCGCAGCATGGGGGGCACCGACCAGCCGTCGGCGATGATGTGGTGCACCGTCTGCACCAGGACGTGCCGGCCGGCTCCCGTGCGGACGAGTGTGTATCGCATCAGCGGGCCGGTGGCCAGGTCGAACCCGGCGCGGCGGTCCCGCTCGGCGAGGGCGCGGAGTTCGTCGTCGGAGATTCCGGGGCGGTCCAGCGTGGTGAAGGGCGCCTCGACCCCGCTCTCCAGTACGGAGACCACACGGCCGTCGGCCAGGGCCACGAAGCGGGCGGCCAGGTTCGGGTGGAGGGCCAGCAGGCGGGTGGCGGCGGTCGCGAGCCGCTCGGCGTTCACCTCGCCCTCCAGCGTCAGCAGTTGCTGCTCGACGTAGCTGCCGCCCGCGTCATCGTCGTAGACCGAGTGGAAGTACAGGCCCTCCTGCAGCGGGGTCAGCGGCAGGATGTCCCGCAGGGCCGGTCCGTCCAGGGCGTCGACGTCGGCCTGGGTGATCCGGAGCGGGTGGAAGTCGCTGGGTGAGTGGCCGCCCCGGTCGAGTGCGGCGAGCCCGGTCAGGGCCTGTCGGAAGTAGGTGCCGAGCGTCGTGATGTCCGCTTCGGTGAACATGCCGTCGGGCCAGGAGATGGCGGTGAGAAGTTCGTACTCGCCGCTGGGGGCGGGTTCGGCGATCGCGTTGAACTCCAGGGCCCGGGGCAGTTGCATTCCCGGATCTCGCTTCTCGCCCAACTGCCCTGTCGCCCCTGTGAGTTGCCAGTCGCCCGGCGCGCCCGCGTCGAAGCGGCCGAGGTAGTTGAAGAGCACCTGGGGTGCGGGCGCGTCGAAGGTGACCTGGGCCAGATGGCGCAGGGCGCCGTAGGAGACGCCGTTGTCCGGTACTCGCGCGAGGTCATCCTTGACCGCCTTGAGTGCGGCGGCCAGGTACCCGGGTGCGGTGGGGGCGGTGGCGTCGGGGGCGGGGCCGGGGTCGACGGTCACCGGGAACAGGGTGGTGAACCAGCCGACGGTCCGGGACAGTTCCGGCTCGAAACCGGCGGACGGCGCCACGAACCGGCTCTCACGGCCGTGGCCCTCGAGTTCGATGTGCGCGAAGGTCTGGTCCTGGCCGAGGTCGCGGCGCCATCGGGCGAGGGTGACGGCGAGCGCGGTCACCAGTACGTCGTTGACGCCCGCGTGGAACTTCGCGGGTGTCTCGCCGAGGAGCGCGGCGGTGGCCTTGGCGTCGATCGAGACGGTTCGTGTCCGCTCGCGTGCCACGGTGTCGTCCCCGGACAGCGCGCGTCTGCCCAGCGGTTCGTCCGTTCCCGGCAGTGGGCGCCGGAAGTAGGCGCTGTCCGCGTCGAACGCCGCGCGCTCCAGCAACTGGGTCCAGCGCCGGAAAGACGTGCCGACCGGCGGGAGCTCGACCGGTGCGTCCGAGGTGTACTGCCGCCACGCGGTGGCCAGGTCCTCCATCAGCACCCGCCAGGACACGCCGTCGATCACCACGTGGTGGACGACGAGGGCCAACTCCCGTGCCTCGCGGCGCCAGACGGCGCGCAGCATCACCCCGCCCGCCGGATCCAGTCCCACGGTGGCGAGCGCGACGCACGCGTCGAGCGGCCGGTCGCTCTCCTGCCAGTGGGCCGCTGCCGGGTCCGCTTCGGGGATGTCGAAGCTCCAGCGGTCGCCGCGCACCAGCCTGGCGCGCAGCATGGGGTGCCGGTGGACGACGGCGGCGAGGATCGCGTCGAGGGCGTCGGCGGTGAGGCCGGCCGGGGTGTTCAGTACGACGGACTGCACGAAGCCGTCGACGGCGTCCGTGGTCTCGCCGAGCCACTGCACGACGGGCGGTCCCACGACGGAGCCGGTCGCGATGTCGCGGTGGTCCACGGTCGTGGTGTCCTCGCGGCTCGCCACCGCCGCCAGCGCGCCCACCGTGCCGTGGGTGAAGATCTGCCGTGCCGTGACGTACAGACCGGCGTCGCGCAGCGCGCTCAGCAGCGAGATCGCCAGGATGCTGTCCCCGCCGAGCCGGAAGAAGTCCTGGTCGACTCCGACCCGGTCCAGTTGGAGCAGCGCCGCGACCGCCGCGCACACCGCGCGCTCGTTGTCGGTGGTGGGCGCGAGGACCGAGGCCGTGCCGATGACGGGCTCGGGCAGCGCGTTCCGGTCGAGCTTGCCGTTCGCGGTGAGCGGGAACTCCTTCATCACGACGACGTGGGTGGGCACCATGTACTCCACCATGTGCGCGCCGGCCCACGCCTTGACCTCGTCCGCTCCCAGGTCCTCGTGGCCGGCGGCCGGGATCACGTATCCCACCAGGTAGGTGCCGCCCGCGGTGTTCTTCTTCGCGACGACGCAGGTGTGGCGTACTTTGGGGTGCTCCGCGAGGCCGATCTCGACGTCCTCGATCTCCAGGCGCATGCCGCGGATCTTGATCTGGTTGTCGGCCCGGCCGAGGAAGTCGAGTGAGCCGTCGGGTGCGAAGCGCGCGAGGTCACCGGTCCGGTACAGGCGGGAGCCGTCGTTCGCGAAGGGGTTCGCCACGAACCGGGAGGCGGTCAGCCCCGGGGCGCCCACGTAGCCGCGCCCCAGCAGGAGGCCTCCCGCGTACAGTTCGCCGCCGACTCCGACGGGGACCGGGCGCAGCTCCTCGTCCAGTACGTACAACTGGGTGTTGGGATTGGCCCTGCCGATCGATGTCGACAGGCGCTCCGCCGCGCCCCGGTAGACGACGTGCGAGACGCCGATCGTCGTCTCGGCCGGTCCGTAGCCGTGGTAGAGGGGGATGTCGAGCTTGGTGCGGAAGCGTTCGTAGAGTTCGGGTGTGAGCACCTCGCCGCCGCACCAGACGTGCCGGAGGCTGTCGAGGCGCCCCGAGTCGCCCGCCATCTCCAGCAGCACGTCCAGCATGGAGGACACCAGGTAGGTGAAGGTGACGCGCTGTTCGGCGATCACACTCAGCAGGTGGTGCGGGTCGCGTTCGCCGCCGGGCCGCAGGACGACGAGTCTGCCGCCGCTGACGAGGGGCAGGAAGATCTCGTTGATGGAGATGTCGAAGGACAGCGGCGCTTTGAACAGCGACGCGTCGTCGTGGCCGAAGCCCAGGACCTCGTGGATCTGCCACAGCAGGCGTTCGCTGATCGCCTCGTGCCGGATCATGGCGCCCTTGGGCCGCCCGGTGGAACCGGAGGTGAAGATCACGTACGCCAGGGCGTCGCCGTGGACGGTGACCGCGGTCTCGTCGGTGCGGTGGGCGGCGAACCGCCAGTCGCCGAGGTCGACGGCCACGGCGTCCGGTTCGTCCGGGGCGTGCTCGCCCGAGCTGTTGAGCTGTAGGACGACCCGGGCGTCCTCGATGACGACGGCCCGGCGCTCGGCGGGCCAGTGCGGGTCGAGCGGGACGAACGCGCCGCCCGCCCGGACCACGCCGAGCAGCCCGATCACCATGTCGGCGGAGCGTTCCAGGGAGATGCCGACGACGCGTTCGGCGGTGAGCCCGCGTTCGATCAGGTGGTGGGCCAACTGGGAGGACAGCTCGTCTACCTGACGGTAGGTCAGTGACCGGTGTTCGTCGACGACGGCCACGGCGTCCGGCCTGGTGCGTGCCTGTGCGCGGAACATCTCCACCAGGGTGGGGCGGACCCGGTCGGCTTCGGTGTCGTTCCACCTGGCCAGGTCCGCCAGCCGCGCGGCCGGTCCGGAGGGGCTGATGGTGCCCAGGGGCCGGTCCGGGAAGTCGGCCAGGTCGTCGAGCGCGAGCTGCGCGTCGTCGCGTTCGACACCGTCCGGGAGGGTGATGCTCCGGCCGTCCGTTCCGACACCCCAACCGGCGGGTGCCGTACCTCCGTTGTCGACCCGGCCGAGCACGTCGGTGAACAGGGTGGCCGGGGTGAGGTCGAGTCCGGCGGGGCTTTTGCCCGTGGCCCAGTACGACAGTCCGATGGCGCACGCCTCGGCTACGGCCTGGTCGGAGAAGTCGCCGGTCCGCCGGCGGATGTCGGTGAGGTGCCCGGGAGAAAGCCGTACGAGACGAGCGGTCGGTTCCATCATCGAAGACTCAACGCCCCTTCCAAGGAATGAACGCAGGCTAACCTAACTTAGGCTTACCTAACTACCCTGCCCGGCCGCCTTGCCTAACTACCCTCTCGCCAGGCCCGCCAGAGCCGTGCGTACCGCCCGCCCAGCGCCACCAGCTCCTCGTGGGTGCCCTCCTCCACGACCCGCCCGGCGTCCAGGACGGCGATCCGGTCCGCCGCCATCGCCTGGGTCAGGCGGTGCGCCACGAAGAGCGTGGTGCGGCCCGCACAGGCGGCCAGCACGGCCCGTTCCAGCTCTGCGGCCCCCTCGCTGCCCGCCTCCGCGGTCGACTCGTCCAGCACCACCACCGGCGAGCGGCCGAGCACCAGCCGGGCCAGTGCGAGCTGCGCGACCTTGGTCACGTCGAGACGCTCGCCGCCCTCACCGACCAGGGTGTCCAGCCCGTCGGGCAGGGTGTCGGCCCACTTGCCGGCGCCGACGGTCCGCAGCGCGTCCAGGAGTTCGGCGTCGGTCGCCTCCGGCGCGGCCAGCCGCAGGTCGTCGGCGAGCGGTCCGGAGAACACGTGCGTCTCCTGGGTCAGGATGCTCACCAGCGCCCGCGCCCCGGCCTCGTCGAGTCGGGCCAGGTCGGTCGGCCCGACCCGCACCGATCCGGCCTGCGGCGTCCCGATGCCCGCGACCAGGGCGGCCAGGGTCGTCTTGCCCGCGCCCGTCGCCCCCACCAGGGCGAGCGAACCGCCCGCCGGGATCGCCAGGTCCACGTCCCTGAGGACCGGCTCCTCCGCGCCCGGGTAACGGAACGTCAGGCCCCGCACCGTCACCGGGTACGCTCCGGCCGCCGCCGGCGCGACGGACACGTCGCCCACCAGCCGGTCCTCGGCGTCCTCCGCCAGCACGCCCACCAGCCTGGTCAGGCTCGCGCCCGACTTCTGCGCCTCGTCGAAGGTGAACATGATGGCGCCCAGCGGGGTGAACAGCCGGTGGAACAGCAGCGGGGCCGCCGACACCTCGCCCAGGGTGGCCGCGTCCGCCTCCAGCAGGGCGTACCCCACCACGATGATGAGGGTCAGCCCGATGAACTCGGCGCGGTTCTCCCTGCCGACGAACCGGCCGAAGAACCGGAACACCTCGACGCCGAGATCGCGCACCCGCCACGACTCACGGGTGACCCGCTCGCGGAAGGCGTCCTCGAGCCGGTACGCCCGGACCGTGTCGATGCCGTTCAGACCGCTGATCAGGGCCTGCGCACGGTCGGCCTGGGCCACCCGCTGCTTCTGGTACAGCGGGGCGGACCTCGGCAGATACCAGCGCAGGGCCAGCGCGTACGCGGGCAGCGCGCCGGCGCCCGCCAGACCGAGCCGCCAGTCGAGGCCGAACATGCCGGCCGTGGCGATGGCGACGAGGACCCCGGCGGAGAACACCGTGGGAACGGCCGTGCGGATACCGTTGGAGAGCACGGCGACGTCGTCACCGACCCGGGACAGCACGTCTCCACGGCCGACCTGTTCGACGCGTGCGCTCGGCATCCCCAGCACCGCGCGGACCGCGCCCTCCCGCAGCCGGGCGAGCAGATCGGCGCCCAGCCGCCCGATCAGGTAGGTCGACACCGCGGTCGCCGCCGCGCCGAGCAGCGCGGCGGCGGCCATCAGGGCCCCGATCGTGACCAGGACCGACTGCGACCCGCCCTCGACCACCGCGTCGACCACCCGGCCGAGCAGCAGCACCGGGAGCACCTGGAGCGCGGCTCCGGCCACGGTGGTGAGCACCGTGGCGACGGTCAGCCACGGCACCTCGCGGCAGTGGGCGCCGACCCATCGGGTGGCCTCGCGTCCGGTCGCCGTACGCAGCTTGGGCGGGGCGACGCGTGTGTCGGTGCCGCTCACACCTACCCGGCCGACTTGACGAGTTCGTCGACGGCGTACGGCATGGACAGCAGGGTGCCCTGGGAGATCGCCGCGCCGACCGCCGGGCCCTCGCTGTCCAGCAGGTACGACACCTTGCCGTTCTTGACGGCGTCCAGGTTGGTGAACAGCTTGAACTTCTTCAGCGCGTCCTGGTCCGCCTGGTCGTTGATGACGAAGATGCGGTCGACGTCGACCAGGTCGACGCGCTCGGGCGAGAGCGTGGTGTAGAAGTCGCCGTCGGCGATCTTGTCGATCTCGGTCTGGTACTTGAAGCCGATGCCCGTCACGAGCCGCCCGCGTACGTCGGTGGAGGTGAACGGGGCCACCGAGTCCTTGTACCAGGACAGCACGACGGCGGTCTGATCCGCGAACTCGGGGTGCGCCTGCTTGGCCGCGTCGAGCTTGTCCTGGATGTCCGCCACCATCTTCTCGCCCTCCTCGGCCTTGCCGAGCGCCTTGGCGATGTGGAGCGCGTTGTCCTGCCACGGAGCGCTGAACGGCTCCTTCTCGCCCTTGGTGCGGCCCACGGTGGGTGCGATCTTGGAGAGCTTGTCGTAGGCGGCCTGGTCGATCTCGGAGTAGACCGCGACGATCAGGTCCGGGTGCAGGGCGGCGATCTTCTCGAAGTTGGGGCCCGTGTCACCGTTCTTCATGATGACCTCGGGCTTGGTGTCGCCCCACTTGTCCTTGACCCAGGGCCACTGGGTGTTGATGTCGGGGCTCTGGCCGGCCGGGTTCGGGTACTGATCGACCATGCCGACGGGCTTGATGCCGAAGGCCAGGATGGTCTGGTCGTCCGTGTAGCCGACGGAGACGACCCGCTCGGGCGCCTTCTCGATCTTCGTCGTTCCGAACGCGTGCTCCACGGTGACCGGGAAGGCACCGGCACTGGACGAGGTGTCGTCGCCGCCCGCCTTGTCCGCCGAGTCGTTCGAGCCGTCCGAGTCGGAACCGCACCCCGCGAGGAGGCCGACGCCGAGTGCGGCGGCGGACACTGCCGCCGCCCATCGCCGCCAGGGCTTCATACGCGTCGTTCTGAGGAGCATCCGGAGATCCCTTTGCTGTCGCGCCGTCCACTGCACCCCGTCTGAGGGCAGCAAACCTTACCGCGCCCGAGTGAGGTTAGCCTACCCTCACTTTGACAACTCTGTGACGGTCCGGCCGAGTTCGACGTGGGTGCGCCCGATCGGCACGATCAGCGGGCGGTCGCCCACCGGGTCGTCGATCACCATGGCGCGCAGTCCGAACGCCTCGTGCAGGAGGTCGGCGGTGATCACGTCGCGAGGGTGCCCCTGCGCCAGGATCGCGCCCTCCCGCATGACGACGAGGTTGTCGCTGTAGCGGGTCGCCAGGTTGAGGTCGTGCAGCACCATGACCACGGTGCACCCGGACTCGTGCAGGTCGTCCACCAGGTCGAGCACGTCGACCGCGTGCGCCAGGTCCAGATAGGTGGTCGGCTCGTCCAGGAGCAGCAGGTCGGTGCCCTGGGCCAGGGTCATCGAGATCCACACGCGCTGGCGCTGTCCGCCGGACAGCGAGTCGACCGGACGGTCCGCGAGGTCCGCCACGCCCGTCATGGCCAGCGCACGCCGTACGACGTCGGCGTCGTCCGACGACCACTGCCGCAGCCAACTCTGGTGCGGATGGCGGCCCCTGGCGACGAGGTCGGACACCGTCAGCCCCTCCGGCGCGACCGGTGCCTGCGGCAGCAGGCCCAGCTTCTTCGCCACGTCCCGGGTCCTGAGCGCCGCGATGTCCTCGCCGTCCAGCACGACGGTGCCGCTGGTCGGCCTGAGCAGCCGGGACAGCGTCCGCAGCAGCGTGGACTTCCCGCAGCCGTTCGGGCCGATGATCGTGGTGATCACCCCGGGCGGAACCGCCACGTCGAGACCGTCGATGACGGACCGCGCACCGTACCCGACCGTGACTCCCCTGGCCGCCAGCCGTGAGGCGCCGTCAACTCCCGTTTCGGTCCCGGTGATGGACTGAACGACCACAAGGCCCCCCTCGATTAGGCTCGCCTTACTTTGTACCAGCTATCTGCGGTTCGCCCGCACCAGCAGATAGACGAGGAAGGGCCCGCCGATCGCGGCGGTGACCACACCGACCGGCAGTGAGACCGGCAGTGCCGTGCGCGCGAGCAGGTCCGAGCCGGTCAGCAGCAGCGCCCCCACCATGGCGGAGGCCACCAACGGCGGCGTCGGGCACCGCGCCAGCCGCATCGCGACCTGCGGGGCCACCAGCGCGACGAAGGGCACCGGGCCCGCCGCGCTCACCGCGACGCCGGCCAGCAGCACCGCGCACAGCAGCAGCACCGCGCGCACCGCCCCGTACCGGACACCGAGACCGGCGGCGACCTCGTCGCCGAAGTGCATCGGCTTGAACTGGAAGGCGACACACGTCACGACGACCAGGAGGGCGAGCGTGCACCACAGCGCCACCCGGACCTCGCCCCACGACCGGTTGTCCAGCGAGCCGACCAGCCAGGCCTGGGCCCGGGCCACGTCCCTGATGTCCGCCGTGACCAGCAGCCACGTCGTGATCGCCTGCATCACGGCGTTCACCGAGATGCCGATGAGGATCAGCCGGAAGCCGTCGATCCCCCGGCGCCACGCCATGAAGTAGACCAGCAGACCGGTGCCGAGGCCCCCCGCGAGCGCCGCCGCCGACAGGCCCACGGAGTTGACCACGGCCGTCGCGGCACCGCCCGACACCGTCACCAGGAACACCGCGACCGCGCCGGCGCCGCTGGTGATGCCGAGGACGTCCGGGCTGGCCAGCGGATTGCGCGCGATCGACTGGGTGAGAGCGCCGGACACCCCGAGCGCGACGCCCACGACGAGCCCGGCGAGGGCCCGGGGCATCCGCAAGTCCATGATCACGAACTCGTCGACCTGTTCGCCCCGCCCGAAAATCGTGCCGACGACCCGGGGCAGGCCGATGGGGAAGTCCCCCACGCCGATGGACACGCAGAACACCAGGAACGCCGCCCCCGCAAGCAGCAGCGTGACGCCCGCGATCCAGGGCCGCCACACGAACGACACGCCGCCGAGCCGTACACCGGGCGCCACCGACGCCTTCACACCCGCCCCGTCCGCCGTCACGCCCGCCCCGTTCGCCCTCACGCCCGCCCCGCCCGACTTCTCCGCCGCACCGTTCGCCTTCACGTCCGCCCCGTTCACGCGTTCTTGAACTTCCCGCGCCACACCAGTACGGCGAAGAAGGGGGCGCCGAGGAGGGAGACCACGACACCCGCGTCCAGCTCCCCCGGCCGGACGACCAGGCGCCCCACGATGTCGCAGACCAGCAGCACGACGGCCCCGAGCAGACCGGCGTACGGCACCAGCCAGCGGTAGTCGGGACCGGTCAGGTACCGGGCCACGTGGGCCACCATCAGGCCGAGAAACGCGATGGGGCCGCAGGCCGCCGTCGCCGCCCCGGCCAGCAGGGTGATGGCGACGACACCGACGGTGCGGGTCAGCGCGGTGTTCACCCCGAGCCCCCGGGCCACGTCGTCGCCCAGGTTGAGCAGGTTGACGGCGGGCAGCGTCGTCAGTGCCAGCAGCAGCCCGGCCGCGATGAAGACGGAGACCGGTCCGATGACGTCGAATCCGACGCCGGTCAACGAGCCCGCGTTCCAGAACCGCAGCGCGTTCAGCGAGGCCTTGTCCGTCAGCGCGACCGCCGTGGTCATCGCCGCGAGGAACACCGTGACGCCCTGCCCGGCCAGGGCGAGCGTCAACGGGTTGCCCGCCCCCCGGCCGATGCTCGACAGCCCGAACACGACGACACCGGCGACCGCCGCGCCCAGGAAGCCGAACCAGACGTACTGGAACGGGCTGGTGAACCCGAAGGCGGCGATCCCCGTCACCACGGCGAACGAGGCGCCGGAGTTCACGCCCAGCAGACCGGTGTCGGCGATCGGATTGCGCGTGTACCCCTGGATCAGTGCCCCGCCGACGCCCAGGGCGATGCCGGCCACGACCGCGAGCACCGTGCGGGGCACCCGCACGGTCTGCACGATGAGCCTGATCTCGGTGAGCCGCTGGTCGGACTCGGGCCCCGCGAACAGCCCGTGCCAGACCTCGGCGGGACTCAGCGCACGCGCCCCGACGGCCAGCGACGCCGCGGCCGCGACCACGACAAGCGCCGCGAGGACGCCCAAACCGGCAACGCGTCGTCGACGGGCCTCTGTCGGGGCCCTGGGAGCGGGGCGCTCAACCGCAGTCGTGGTCATGGCGACGTACACTAACGCGCGCTGCCGCCGGTTCCGTCGGCGACCGTACGGGCCTCGTCGGAGGCGGACTTGAGACCGCGGTCGAGGAGCGACTCCAGGATCTCGCCGACCCTGATCGCCGTGTTGGACAGCAGCGACGACGTGATGCCGTGCGTGTGCTCCGTGCCGCCCTGCAGATAGATGCCGCAGGGAAGACCGGGCTCCGTCGCGATCCGGTAGTCGCGCTCGACGCGCACCCGGCCCTCGTCGTCGCGCAGGCAGCGGTCCGCGACCTCGCCGAGCAGCCCGAGGGGGTCGGCCGAACCGTAGCCGGTGGCGAAGACCACGACGTCCGCGTCCAGCAGGGTCTCCTCGCCGGTGACCAGGGACGTCACGGTGGCGCGTACCCGGTCGGGCGTCTCCTTGACGTCGGTGAGCCGGGACACGTTGAGGAAGCGCAGCCGCTCGGTGCCCAGGACCTTCTCCCGGTACATCTGCCGGTACAGGTCGTCGATCAGGTCGATGTCCACCACGGAGTAGTTGGTGTTGCCGTGGTAGTCCATCAGCCGGCGTTTGACGCTGCCGGGCGCGGTGAAGTAGTCGTCCACCGCCGCCGGATCGAAGATCCGGTTGGCGAACCCGCTGTCGTCGGCGGGGCTGTAGCCGTAGCGGGTGAAGACCGCGCACACCTCGGCGCCGGGGAAGCGGCGGTGCAGGTAGGCGACGTTCTCGGCGGCGCTCTGCCCGGCTCCGACGACGACGAACCGGGAGGGCGAGGTGCCTTCCAACGCGTCGACCTTGGCGAGCAGTTCGGAGTTGTGCCAGACGCGGTCCCCGCGCTCCACGCCCTCGGGCAGGAGGGGACGCAGGCCGGTGCCGAGGACGAGGTTGCGCGCCCGGTGGACCTCGAGCCCCTCCCCCGAACGGACCGTCACCTCCAGGTGGTCCACGGCTCCGTCCCGCACGACGGGCGCGACGCCGACGACCTCGTGGCCGTAGGAGACCAGGTCGTCGACCTTGGCGGCGGACCACTCGAAGTAGTCGTGGAACTCCACCCGCAGCGGGAAGAGGTTCTTGTGGTTGATGAAGTCGATCAGCCGCCCCTTGCTCTGCAGGTAGCAGAGGAAGCTGAACTCACTGGCCGGGTTCCGCAGTGTCACCAGGTCCTTGAGGAAGGACACCTGCATGGTGGCGTCGTCGATCAGCATGCCGCGGTGCCAGCCGAAGCGCGGCTGCTGCTCGAAGAAGCGGGCGGTGACCGCCTCCTGGGCGTCGGCCTCCTGCCCGTCGGCCACCTGTGCGTTGTGTTCGCGGATCGCGATCGCCATGGCGACATTGGACGGTCCGAAGCCGATACCAATGAGGTCATGGACCAGTGTTGCGTCACCAGGAAGAACCTGTGACATGTCACTCCCATCGTGCGCCGGAAACTTAGGTGAGCCTAAGCTAATTAATTCGGGCTGTCGATAGGGCGATCCGGGTGGCGGCCACGCCAACTGGGGTGTCGCCCATGGATGTTGCACACTAAGGTAAGCCTTGCTTAACTGCCCGGGTCAGCCCCTGCCTTGAGGAGGAACCCCCATGCGGGTCGTCATGTTCGGTTACCAGACCTGGGGCCACCGCACCCTGCGAGCCCTCCTGGACTCCGAACACGACGTGGTCCTCGTCGTGACACATCCCAGGAGCGAGCACGCGTACGAGAAGATCTGGAGCGACTCCGTCGCCGACCTCGCCGAGGAGCACGGCGTCCCGGTGCTGCTCCGCAACCGCCCCGACGACGAAGAGCTGTTCGAGCGCCTCAAGGACGCCGACCCGGACATCATCGTGGCCAACAACTGGCGGACCTGGATCCCCCCGCGCGTCTTCGGCCTCCCGCGCCACGGAACGCTCAACGTGCACGACTCGCTGCTGCCGAAGTACGCCGGATTCTCCCCGCTGATCTGGGCACTGATCAACGGCGAGACCGAAGTGGGCGTCACCGCGCACATGATGAACGACGAGCTGGACGCCGGCGACATCGTGCGGCAGGAGGCGGTGCCGGTCGGGCCGGCGGACACCGCCACCGACCTGTTCCACAAGACCGTCGAACTCATCGCCCCGGTCACCATCGGCGCGCTGGGCCTCATCGCCGCCGGGCAGACGGAGTTCACCCAGCAGGACCGCTCCCGGGCGACCTTCTTCCACAAGCGGTCCGCCGAGGACATCCGCATCGACTGGAACTGGCCCGCCGAGGATCTGGAGCGCCTGGTCCGGGCCCAGTCCGCGCCGTACCCCAGCGCCTTCACCTTCCACCGGGGCAGGCGGCTCGAGGTCCTGACCGCCGTGGTCTCCCGGGGCCGCTACGGCGGCACGCCCGGCCGGATCTTCTACCGCGAGGACGACGGCGTGGTGATCGTCGCCGGAGCCGACGCGCGCGGGGGCCGCAACCACGGCCTCGCCGTCACGCGCGTACGGACGGAGGACGGACGGGAGCTGTCCGCGGCCGAGTACTTCACCTCCATGGGCGGCTATCTGACCGGCCGCCCCTGACCGGCCGCCCCGGACGGGCCGGGCCCGACCGTGCTGCCACGGTCGGGCCCGGCGGCCAACTGCCGGTCGAGTCCCTCAGCCGCTCTTGCGCCGGAACGAGCGCTGACTGGCGGCCGGACCGTGGGTGCCACGGATCTTCGCGACATCGGCGTTCGCGGCGAGGGCCGCGGCCTCCGCCTGCTTGCCGCGCTTGCGCTCCAGGGCCTCGCGGAACTTGCCCTTCAGGTCGTACTGACCGTTCTCGTCGGGGGCCAGGGCCGGGCTCTCGTCCTCGGCCGGTTCCGAACCTGCTTGCGATGAAGACTCTTCAGTCATGATGACCTCCTGGGCTCGGACTGCAAGGACACAGCTTGTCATGCCGACCCCGGCCCGGGGTACCGGCGCCGGCCGACGGTCACCGGCGGCCGCCCGGCACCACCGTGAACGCCCCCGGTCCGGCCGGCAGGGTCACCGTGTACCGGCGCAGGTACGTGTCCAGGTACGGCGACCGGTCGCCGGGGGTGGCGACGTCGTCGGCCGGGTCGTCCAGGGCGAGCCCGAGCTTCGCTCCCCTGATCCTGATCGTCTCGCCGGAAGGCGTGTCGCGCCAGGAGCCCGTCTGGATGGAACCGATCTCCACGGCCAGGACGTGCCCCGCGGCGAGCGTCCAGTCGGTCCCCTTCAGATCGACGCTCGTCCGGCCCCGGTCCACCAGGGAGACCTGCTCGTCGAACATGACCGCGGTGCCGTCCGGGGCGACGTCGTACAGCTTGAGCATGACGTTGCCCTCGCCGCGGGCCGTGAAGGACACCCGCGGGGTGCCGGTGACGCGTGCGGCCTTCTTCAGCGGCTTCGACCAGACGAAGAAGCTGGAGCCGACCTCGCCTGCGCGCTGGCTCTTCGCCGCTGCCGCGGCCAGGCCGGCCGGGGCGGGCCGCTCGGTCGCGGGCGCGTTCTCCATGTCCCACTCGCCGGTCGGCTGCGCCGGCGCCTTCGGAGTCGCACGGCCGGACGCGGTCAGCGCCGCACGGGCCGACGCCCCGCCGTCGTCCACGTAGGAGCCGCCGCCGAGCCGGAGGGTGACCGACCGCTCCGTGACGGGCCACGTGCGCTGGGCCCGCCAGGCACCGGTGGAGTCCTCGACGGCGTAGGCCGGGTAACGCACCGTCGGCCTGCTGCCCTTGAGGTACTGGTCGTAGAAGGAGAGGGTCTCGTCGTACCAGCCCTCGCGGCCCATCGCCAGACGTCCGTCACTGGTCCGGTCCCCGCCGCGTACGTGGTCCCACTGGCCGAGCCAGCCGCGCTCGGGCCCCCTGTGGTTGTCGAGGTACTCCTCCATCTCTTCGGGCTTGGTGTTGTTCTCGATGAAGCCCTGCGTGACGAAGAGCGGGGTGTCGCTGCCCCTGGCCATCCTCGCCAGGTCGCGGGAGGTCCAGTGGTCGTCCCGCTGGTCGGATATTCGGTACCCGGCCGAGTTCTCCGTCAGGCACTCCGGGTGGCGCTCCTCGTACCGGGCGGCCGCCCGGTAGCGCGGATCGTCGTCCGCCATCGGGGGCATCGAGGCGATGGAGTTGTACGCGTCGGCGGTGCCGGTCACGTTCGGGCGGGGCACGCCGTTGGAGTAGATGTACTGGTACATGTCCCACAGGGGTTCCTGGGCGACGACGGCCTTGAGCGCGCGTTGGTCCAGGTTGTTGCCGATGAGCCCCGTGACGGCGTCGTACGACTTGCCGTACATGCCGACCGCACCGGTGGACCACGGCTGCTTCGCGGCCCAGTCGACGGCCGCCCTGACATCGGCCTGTTCGCCCGGCCCGCCCCAGTCGAGGCAGCCGGTGGAGCCGCCGAAGCCGCGCAGGTCCACCATGACAAAGGCGTACCCCTGGTCGAACAGGTCGGTGCCCTCGATGAAGTCCTGGAAGCGGGCGGACGGGCCGGTGCGGGTCCAGCCCTCGGGACCGGTCTGGCCCGCGTGGGCGAAGTACGGGCCGATCGACAGGATGACCGGCACCTTCTCCTTCCGCTTCAGCCCTTCGGGCAGCAGGACGTCGGCGTGGAGGCGGGTGCCGGAGTGGTCGGAGGACGGGAAGTAGTGCTGGGTCCAGACCGAGCCCTCGGGGACACGGTCGTTCTCCTCGTGCGTGACGGGGCCGGTCCCGGTGGCGGCCGGCCCGGCCTCCGCGTCGTGCGCCGCGACGGCCGGGCCGCCGAGGCCGACGGTCAGGGCGAGGGCGGCGACCAGTGCCGAGGCGGTCCGGACGACCGCGCGACGTGCTCTCACATGCTCCTCCTTGGACGGCGGGTGCGAGTGGTGAAGGTGGTACGGGTGGTGCAGGTCTAGCAGCGATGCCCTCGCACGTCGATGGGGCCTGCCCTCAACCACCCCTGACACGCCCGGCGTTGGCGGACTCGACCAGTCCGACGCGACGGGTCCGACGACATCGGTTCTGCTGTCGGCAGACCGGCCGGAGGCCCGCCTCGCGGCCGGGGAGGATGCGGGCATGGGGAAGAACACGGCGGTGCGCCGACTCGACCTGGGGTACTTCGTCCGGCCGGCCTCACAGACGGGTGGGCCGCACCCGCGGGTCGAGCCCGTGCTCGCCTACCTGGTGCGGCACGAGCGGGGTCTCGTCCTGTTCGACACCGGCATCGGCGGTGCCGACTCCGGGACCGAGGCGCACTACCGGCCCCGGCGCCGGGCGCTGCGCACGGCGCTGTCCGCGGCCGGGGTCGGCGTGGACGAGATCGCCCTGGTCGTGAACTGCCACCTGCACTTCGACCACTGCGGCGGGAATCCCCTGCTGGGCGGCAGGCCGATCCTGGTCCAGGACGTGGAACTGGCCACCGCTCGCCGGGGCGGCCACACGTTCGCCGAGCTGGTCGACTTTCCCGGCGCGGTGTACGAGGAACTCACCGGCGAGGCCGAAATCTGGCCCGGCCTTCTGATCCTCCCGACCCCCGGGCACACCGCGGGGCACCAGTCCCTGGCGATCCGGCAAGACGACGGCACCGTGATCCTCGCCGGTCAGGCACACGACTTCGCGTCCGGATTCGCCTCGGACGAGCTGGCCCGCCAGGCCGCGCTCGACGGCGTGGAACAGCCGCTTCCCGGGTATCCGCGGTGGCTGGAACGGGTCGCCGACCTCGACCCCCGGCGGGTGCTCTTCGCCCACGACTGCTCGGTCTGGGAACCCTCGCGCCCGCCCGGCTGACCGGGCTCCGCCGGAATCGCCCGCACCTCGATCCCTGCCTATGGTGGGGCACGCCGACGGAACCGGAGTTCTTGCCGACCGCAGGAGAGTGGGGCGCCATGGCGCGCGGTGTCGAATCGATCCGGCGAACCGCCCTGGGTGTGCTCGGCGCCCTCCTGCTGGTGATCGGCATCGCGCTGCTGGTGCTGCCAGGGCCTGGCCTGCTGCTCGTGTTCGCCGGCCTGGTGCTGCTGGCCCGCGCCGTCCCGGCCCTGGACCGGTTCGTCGCCCCCGCGCGCTCCCGGGCGATGCGCGCGGCCGAGGAGAGCGTCTCCTCCCGATGGCGCATCGCAGGTTCGGTACTGGTGGGGCTGTTCCTCGTCGCCGCGGGCGTGGTGTGGGGCCTCGTCCCCCGGCTGCCGTACTCCGGATGGGCCACCGGAGCGAGCCTGATCATCTCCGGCCTCGTCCTGTTCGCCCTGCTCGTGTGGAGCCACCGCCGCGTCCGGGCGGCGCGTCGGGACTCCCCGTCGGCCCCGGCCCCGCAACGAACGCGCTCGGAATGAACGCGCGGACACACCGCGAGGCCGCCCCCCCGCGCGCCGGGCTCACGTATCCGCACGACGGCATGGTGGCGCCCGCTGGTAAAATGGGCGGCACGCTTTGAGGCGCCCGGGTCCGTACCGAGGGGTACGGACCCGGCCGCGTTCCGGGCGCCTGATCAGGAAGGTCCCCCATGAACGCGAAGCCGCCGTCGGCCCACGACGTCTCCGGGTCCGGCAGGCCCCGGCGAGCGACAGCTCCCCGGGGCGGGTCCGGGACCCCGCAGCCGGTGGCGCCCGACCGTCCGCCGGTCGCGTCCTTCGACGCCCTCGGACTGCCGACGGCGCTGGTGGAGACGATGACCGGGCTCGGGGTGACGGAACCCTTCCCGATCCAGACGGCGACCCTGCCCGACGCGCTGGCCGGGCGCGACATCCTCGGCCGGGCGCGGACCGGCTCCGGCAAGACGCTGGCCTTCGGGCTCGCCCTGCTCGCCAGGACCGCCGGCCGGCGTGCGGAGTCGAAGCGGCCGCTGGCCCTCGTCCTGGTGTCGACCCGGGAACTCGCCCAGCAGGTGAGCGACGCGCTGGCGCCGTACGCGCGGACGCTGGACGTGCGCCTGACGACGGTCGTCGGCGGGCTGTCGATCAACCGGCAGACCGAGGCGCTGCGCAGCGGCGTGGAAGTGGTCGTCGCGACGCCGGGACGACTGGCCGACCTGGTCTCGCGCCGGGACTGCCACCTGAACCACGTGCGGATCACGGTGCTGGACGAGGCGGACCAGATGTGCGACCTGGGGTTCCTGCCGCAGGTCACCGGCATCCTGGACCAGGTGCCCTCCGACGGGCAGCGGCTGCTGTTCTCGGCCACGCTCGACGGGGACGTCGACGCGTTGGTGCGAAGCCATCTGCACGACCCGGTGCTCGCGTCGGTCGACCCGGCGTCGGCCTCGGTGGCCACGATGGAGCACCACGTGCTGACCGTGCACCCCGCCGACAAGTACGCGACCGCGACCGAGATCGCCGCCCGGGACGGCCGGGTGCTGATGTTCCTGGACACCAAGGCCGGGGTCGACCGGTTCACCCGGCAACTGCGGGCCGCCGGCGTGTCCGCCGCCGCCCTGCACAGCGGGAAGTCGCAGCCGCAGCGCACCCACACCCTCGCCCGGTTCGTGGAGGGCGACGTCACCGTGCTGGTGGCCACCAACGTCGCGGCGCGGGGCATCCACATCGAAGCCCTCGACCTCGTCGTCAACGTCGATCCGCCGGCCGACGCCAAGGACTATCTGCACCGGGGCGGGCGTACGGCGCGCGCCGGTCAGTCCGGGAGCGTGGTCACGCTAGTCACCCCCGACCAGCGGCGCGACGTGAACCGGATGATGTCCGAGGCCGGGATCCGGCCGACGGTGACGCCCGTGCGCTCCGGCGAGCAGAAGCTGACCGCCATCACCGGCGCGAAGCGCCCGCCGGCCGGAGGGGGGACCGAGAGCGGCAACGCCCCCTTCCGCGGGATGGGCACCCGCCCGGGGCGCGCCGCGAAAGGGTCCCGCAAGGCCGTCGAGGCGCGCAAGGCCGCGGAAGCCCGCGCGGCGGCCCGGGTGCGCAAGGGCCGCTGACCGCGCCAACGGGCCCCGGCGCCAAGAACTTTGAACACCTCGATGACAAAGTATGGACATGTCAAGCGGAAGTCTCCTACCTTGGCGGCGGAACGTCCGTCCTGCCGCACAAGACCGGAGCGACATCCGGCACGGTCCGGTCCCCATCTTCCGGAGGACCAATGCACCCACGGCTGTTCTCGCGTGCCCGAAGACACCTCATCCTCCTGCTGACGTCGGCCATATCGATCGGCGGCGCCTGGACCGCCCCGGCGTCCGCTGCCACCCCGGCCGACATTCCGCCGCAGGAACCCGGGGTCACGCTGCGCGTGTTCGACGTCCAGACTCCACTGAACGAGCTGTGCACCCTCAAACCGGGGCAGACCCCCAACCACGACAAGCTGATGCCGACGGTCGACTGGTCCACCACCGCGGACTTCGGCGGGATCGCCGACAACTTCGTCTCCCAGGCCTCCGGTTACCTGGTCGCACCGCGCGACGGCACCTATGTGTTCCGGCTCGTCAGTGACGACGGCTCACGGCTGACCCTCGACGACGCCACGGTCATCGACCACGACGGGCTGCACGGCGCGGAGCCCAAGGACGGCACGGTCGACCTCACCGCGGGAGCGCACCCGCTGCGCATCGAGCACTTCGACCGCGGCGGCGGTCAGCAGTTGCAACTGTCCTGGATGCCGCCGGGCGAGAGCGAGTTCACCGTCGTGCCCGGGGAGGCGCTGAGCACCGACGCCGGGGTCGTCCGGGTGACGGCGCCGGGCCGCAAGGAGTGCGAGGCCGGGCGCGACACCCCCGGCGACGGTCTGCCGCTGACCTCCGTGCGCCCCGACCTCACCCTCACCGACCTGCGCCCGGACGGCTTCGAGCCGCAGGTCACCGGCATGGACTGGCTGCCCGACGGACGCCTCGCGATCAGCACCTGGGGCGGCACCGACAACGTTGCCGGGGAGGTGTTCCTCCTCGACAACGTCACCGGGGAGACCAGTCGCGACAAGGTCACCGTCGAGAAGGTGGCGAGCGGGCTGCGGGAGCCCATGGGCATCAAGTACGTGGACGGTTCGCTCTACGTCTCGCAGAAGCACGAACTGACCCGGCTGGTCGACCGCGACGGCGACGACGTCACCGACGAGTACCGCACGGTCGCCACCTGGCCGTACGGGGGCAACTTCCACGAGTTCGCGTTCGGCCTGCTCTACCGCGACGGCTACTTCTACGTAAACCTCTCCGTCGCCATCGACCTCGGCGGCGCGACCACCACCCCGCAGCCCGCGCCGAACCGCGGTACGACCTACAAGGTCAGCAAGAAGACCGGGAAGATCAGCCCGATCGCGGGCGGGCTGCGCACGCCCAACGGCATCGGCTGGGGTCCGGGCGGCGGCCTGTTCGCCACCGACAACCAGGGCGGCTGGCTGCCCGCCTCGAAGCTCGTCCAGATCAAGCAGGACCGCTTCTTCAACCACTACACCGAGCCCGCAGGACCCTTCGAGGACTCCCCCGTCACCGAGCCGGTGCTGTGGCTGCCGCAGAACGAGATCGGCAACTCGCCCTCCACCCCGCTGTACCTGAGGAAGGGCACGTTCGCGGGCCAGATGCTGATCGGCGACGTCACCTACGGCGGCCTGCAGCGCGCCTACCTGGAGAAGGTGAAGGGCCAGTACCAGGGCGCCGTCTTCCGCTACACGCAGGGCCTGGAGGCGGGCGTCAACCGCGTCTCCCTCGGCCCGGACGGCGCGATCTACACCGGCGGCCTGGGCGCCGACGGCAACTGGGGCCAGGCGGGCAAGCTGAAGTTCGGTCTGCAGAAGCTGACGCCCAACGGCGGCGACACCTTCGACATCCAGAAGATGCGGGCCGTACCCGGCGGCTTCGACCTGACGTACACCCAGCCGCTGTCCGACGAGACCGCCGCCGAACTCGCCGCGCGCTACGAGGCCGAGCAGTGGCGCTACACGCCGACCGCCGACTACGGCGGCCCGAAGATCGCCGAGGAGGAACTGACCGTGCGGTCGGCGACCCTCTCGGACGACGGCCGGACCGTCCGGCTGCGGCTGGACGGCCTCAAGCCGGACCGCGTGGTGCACGTGCGCTCGCCGCGGCCCTTCGCCTCGGCCTCCGGTGAGACGCTGTGGAGCACCGAGGCCTGGTACACGCTCAACGAGATGCCCGGAAAGCAGCCGCCGCCGGCCACCCTGTACGAGGCCGAGGAGGCACGCCTGACGGGCCGGGCCGGGATCGGCACCGACCACACCGGCTACTCCGGCAGCGGCTTCGTCGACCGCTACGCCACCGAGGGCAAGGCCGCCACCACCTTCGACGTGAGAGTCCCGAAGTCGGGCACCTACGACGTGGGCCTGCGCTACTCGAACGGCCCCGACCCCTTCGAGGGCACCAAGTCGCTCTCCCTGTACGCGGGCGGGAAGAAGGTGCGCCAGACACAACTCGCGTCCACCGGGGACTGGGACACCTGGTCCACACGGACCGAGACGCTGCGGCTGCGCGCCGGCCACAACACGGTCTCCTACCGGTACGACCCCGGCGACACCGGACACGTCAACCTCGACCTGATCACCGTGCACCCGCACGGCGCCCCGGTCGCCCTGTTCGACGGCACCGCCGCCTCGCAGGACCAGTGGCAGCACACGGACGGACGGCGGGTGGCGTGGCCGCTGACCGAGGAGAGGTCGATGGAGGTGTGCTGCGGCGACATCCGCACCAAGGACGCCTACCGGGACTTCAAGCTGCATGTGGAGTTCCGCGTCCCCCTGCTGCCGGACGACGTGACCGGCCAGGACCGCGGCAACAGCGGCATCTACCTCCAGGACCGCTACGAGCTGCAGATCCTCGACTCCTACGGTGACACCACTCTGGACACCGACGAGGCCGGGGCGATCTATCTGCAGAAGGCACCCGACACCAACGCGGCGACGGCGCCGGAGACCTGGCAGACGTACGACATCGTCTTCCGTGCCGCCCGCTACGACGAGAACGGAGCCAAGACCGCCGACGCACGGGTGACGGTGGTGTGGAACGGAGAGAAGGTCCACGACGACGTCGCCCTCGACGGGCCCACCGCGGCGGGCCGGGCCGAGACGCCGGCCACCGGGGCGATCCGGCTGCAGGACCACGGGAACAAGGTCCGGTTCCGCGACATCCGGGTGGAGCCGCTGAACTGACCCGAAGCGGTGCGGGGCGGCCCCTGACGGCCGCCCCGCACCTCCCGCTCCCCGGCCACCGGCCGGTCCGGAGCCCCCGGAGCCGTCTGGGTAGGGTGAATCGAGACATGCCCCGCACATCGAACAACCAATCGAACGAGGAGCGGAATTGAGCGAGCCGGCGTCCATCGCCCTGCAACTGGAGATCGCCCGGGAACTGGAGGTCGCGGAGACCTTCGACGCCGACCGGGAGATCGAGCGCCGGGTGGCCTTCCTCGCCGAACGGCTGACCTCCGCCGGTCTGCGCGCCCTCGTGCTCGGGATCAGCGGCGGTGTCGACTCGACCACCGCGGGCCGGCTGTGCCAGCTCGCCGTGGAGCGGGCCCGCGCCGCCGGAGTCGAGGCCCGGTTCTACGCCATGCGGCTGCCGCACGGCGTCCAGGCCGACGAGCACGACGCCCGGCTCGCGCTCTCCTTCATCCGGCCCGACCACGTACTGACCGTGGACATCAGGCCCGCGAGCGACGCGGCGCTCGACGCCCTGCTCGCCGCCGACGTGGCCTTCCGCGACGCACACCACCAGGACTTCGTGCACGGCAACATCAAGGCCCGCCAGCGCATGATCGCGCAGTACGCCGTGGCCGGAGCGCACGGCGGCCTGGTCGTCGGCACCGACCACGCGGCCGAGGCGGTCTCCGGCTTCTTCACCAAGTTCGGCGACGGCGCCGCCGACGTCGTACCGCTGACCGGCCTCACCAAGCGCCGCGTACGCGCCGTCGCGGACGCCCTGGGCGCGCCCGCCGAGCTGGTACGGAAGGTCCCGACGGCCGACCTGGAGAACCTCGACCCGGGCAAGGCCGACGAGGACGCCCTCGGAGTCACCTACGAGGAGATCGACGACTTCCTGGAGGGCAAGCCCGTGAAGGAGCAGACCTTCGAGACGATCGTCACCCGCTACCGCCGGACCGACCACAAGCGGCGGTTGCCGATCGCTCCCTGAGCCCGGTCCGCACGAGGTGACTCCACGTCACGGATGTCCATTAAGTGCGGTTTGCCGGAACTCACCTTAATCTGTCCGAGGAGATGCTCGAACAGTCGACGGCCGGTCACGCCGGCGGAAGGTGAGCTTCCATGGCTGAGCGGCTCAAAAGATCCGGTCTGATCGGTGAACTGTCGGCGGAATTCGCCGGCACGATGATCCTCATTCTCTTCGGCTGCGGCGTGGTCGCCCAAGTGGTCGCGGGCGGGGCCCTCACGGACCCGGCGGGCGGCCTCGGGGACCACGACAGCATCGCCTGGGCGTGGGGGCTGGGTGTCACCCTGGGCGTCTACGTGGCGGCACGGCTGAGCGGTGCGCACATCAACCCGGCGGTGACCGTCGCCCTCGCCGCGTTCAAGGGGTTCCCGTGGCGCAAGGTGATTCCCTACACGCTGGCCCAGACGGCGGGCGCCTTCGTGGCGGCTCTCCTGGTCCGCTGGAACTACACCGAAGCGCTGGCGAAGGCCGACCCCGGCCACACCCTCAAGACCCAGTTCGTGTTCTCCACGCTCCCCTCCAACGGCAACACCGCGCTGCCGGTCCACGAGTGGGGCGCGTTTCGCGACCAGGTCATCGGCACCGCCATCCTGCTGCTGCTGATCCTGGCCCTCACGGACATGTTCAACGATCCGCCGAAGGCCAACCTGGCCCCGTTCGTCATCGGCCTGGTCGTGGTCGCGATCGGCATGGCCTTCGGCACCAACGCGGGATACGCCATCAACCCGGCCCGTGACTTCGGTCCCCGGCTGGCCAGCTTCATCACCGGGTACGACGGGGCATGGCGAGATCAGTACGGAAACCTCTACTTCTGGGTGCCGATCCTCGGCCCGCTGGTCGGCGGCGTGCTCGGCGCGGGACTGTACAAGGTGTTCATCGGCCGGTTCCTGCCGACCGCTGAACCCGAGCTGCCGGGACGCGTCCCGGCACCGGAAGACTGACACCGGCCGGAGAGGCGGAGTAACCATGGCGGACTTCATCGGCGCGGTGGACCAGGGAACCACCAGCACCCGGTTCATGATCTTCGACCACGGCGGAAACGAGGTCGCGAAGCACCAGTTGGAGCACGAACAGATCCTGCCCCGCTCCGGCTGGGTGGAGCACGACCCGGTGGAGATCTGGGAGCGCACCAACTCGGTGATGCAGAACGCCCTGCGCAACGGCGGTCTGTCGGGCACCGACCTGGCGGCCATCGGCATCACCAACCAGCGGGAGACCACCGTGGTCTGGGACCCGCGCACCGGCCGCCCCTACTACAACGCCATCGTGTGGCAGGACACGCGTACGGACGCCATCGCGGCGAACCTGGAACGCTCCGGCCGGGGCGACGTCATCCGCCGCAAGGCCGGCCTGCCGCCCGCGACGTACTTCTCCGCCGGAAAGATCCAGTGGATCCTGGAGAACGTCGACGGGGTGCGCGAAGCGGCGGAACAGGGACACGCGGTGTTCGGCAACACGGACGCCTGGGTCCTGTGGAACCTGACCGGCGGTCCCGCCGGCGGCATCCACGCCACCGACGTGACCAACGCGAGCCGCACCATGCTGATGAACCTGGAGACGCTCGACTGGGACGACGAGCTGCTGGGCTTCTTCGACATCCCCCGGAGCATGCTGCCCGCCATCAACCCCTCCTCGCACCGCGAGGCGTACGGCACCACCCGGACCTCCCGGCCGCTGCAGGCCGCCGTCCCCATCACGGGGGTACTGGGCGACCAGCACGCGGCGACCGTCGGCCAGGTCTGCTTCAACCCCGGCGAGGCCAAGAACACGTACGGCACCGGCAACTTCCTGGTCCTCAACACCGGCACCGAGCTGGTCCGTTCCGAGCACGGGCTCCTCACCACCGTGGCCTACCAGTTCGGCGACAGCCCGGCCGTCTACGCGCTGGAGGGATCCATCGCGGTGACGGGATCGGCCGTGCAGTGGCTGCGCGACCAGATGAAGATCATCAAGACCGCGGCCGAGAGCGAGGAACTCGCCCGTACCGTCGAGGACAACGGCGGCATGTACTTCGTCCCCGCCTTCTCGGGCCTGTTCGCCCCCTACTGGCGCTCCGACGCCCGCGGGGCGATCGTCGGCCTCGCCAGGTACAACGACAACGCGCACCTGGCACGGGCGACGCTGGAAGCGATCTGCTACCAGAGCCGCGACGTCGTCGTCGCCATGGAGCAGGACTCCTCGGTCCACCTGGACGTGCTCAGGGTCGACGGCGGCGTGACCGCCAACGACCTCTGCATGCAGATCCAGGCCGACATCCTCGGCGTCCCCGTCAGCCGCCCCGTGGTCGCGGAGACCACCGCCCTCGGCGCTGCCTACGCGGCGGGACTGGCCACGGGCTTCTGGCGCGACACCGACGAACTGCGCACCCACTGGCACGAGTCCAGGCGCTGGGAGCCCCAGTGGTCCGAGGACCGGCGGGCGCAGGGTTACGCCGGATGGAAGATGGCGGTGGAACGCACCCTGGACTGGGTCAAGGTTCCCGAGGAGTGACCCCGGCGGCCGGGGACTGGTGAGTCCGTCGTAGGGACGTCCCCATAGGGTGACCCCCATGTCTGCCAGATTGAGTGCCGCGCGGACCCGGGCCGCGCTGCGCACCAGTGCGCGTGTCTCGGGCGAGTTGCTGCTGATACTCGTCATGCTCGCGGTGGTCCTGTGGGTCCTCGGCCGTATGTGGTCGGTCGTGTGGCCGCTCGTGGTCGGTCTGCTCCTGACCACACTGACCTGGCCCTCGGCCCGCTTTCTGCGGCGGCACGGCTGGCGTCCGGCGCTGGCCGCGGCGGTGGTGACGGTGGCCTTCCTGCTGGTCGTCCTCGGCATCGTGGCACTGATCGCGGTGCCGATGTCCTCCGAGACCGACGAGTTGTCCGACGGCGTGGTCGAGGGCATCCAGCGACTGCGCGAGTGGGCCGCGGGGCCGCCGCTGAACATCGGTGACGACGAGGTCACCGGTGCGGTCGACTCGGCGGTGGCGCGCATCCAGGACAGCGTCGGCAGCATCACCACGGCGGTGGCGACGGGGGTGAGCACGGTGGTCAACGGCCTGATCACCGCGGTCCTGGGCGTCTTCCTGATGTTCTTCTTCCTCAAGGACGGGCCGCGGTTCCTGCCGTGGCTCACCCGCCAGTTGCCCGGCCGGCTGGCCACCGACGTCCCGGTCGTCGCCCTGCGCGGCTGGGAGACCCTGGGCTCCTTCGTCCGGTCGCAGGCGCTCGTGGGTCTGCTCGACGCCGTGTTCATCGGCCTCGGGCTGTGGATTCTGGGCGTGCCGCTCGTACTGCCCCTGGCGGTACTGACGTTCGTGTCCGCGTTCGTGCCCATTGTGGGCGCCCTGTTCGCGGGCTTCGTGGCAGTGCTCATCGCGCTGGTGTCGAACGGCCTGACGGACGCCCTGATCGTGCTCGCGATCATCGTGGTGGTGCAGCAACTGGAGGGAAACGTCTTCCAGCCCATCATCCAGAGCCGTGGCCTCGGTCTGCACGCGGCGGTGATCCTGCTGGCGGTGACGCTGGGCGGCAGCCTCTCCGGGATCGTGGGCAGTCTGCTCGCCGTACCGCTCGCCGCGCTGATCGCGGTGGTCTGGAACTACGTACGCGAGCAGTTGGTCGACTCGCCGGAGGAAGCAGTCGCGACCGCCGACGGCTGAGCCGGGAGGCCGGGGCCCGGGGGGACTTGGGGGCCGCGTGTGCGGCCTTCCCGCCCCGTCGCCGCGAATCGGGTCGCGGCCGGGCGCCCGGTGCTGTTGGCTGTCGGGCGTGGATCTCTTCTCCCGTTCCTGGTCGGCGTTGCGCACCGCGGTCGCCGGACTCTCCGACGAGGACTTCGCGCGTCCGTCCGGCTGCACCGGCTGGCTCGTCCGGGACCTGGTGTGTCACCTGGTCATCGACGCCCAGGACGTCCTGATCACCCTGGCCACCCCCACGGTCGCGGAGCCGACCCGGGACGCGGTGACCTACTGGCGGGTCGTCGAAGCCCCGACGGAAGACGACCCGCTCGACGCGCTGATCGTCCGCCTCGCCGCCGCGTACGAGGAGCCGTGGCTGCTCAAGTTCCACCTGGACGACGTCGGTTCCGCCGCGGGCCGCGCCGCCGGACTCGCGGATCCCACAGGCCGGGTCGGCACCCAGGAACAGGTGCTCGCCGCGGGGGACTACCTCTGCGCCTACGTCCTGGAATGGACCCTGCACCATCTCGACCTGATCGCACACCTTCCCGGGGCGGCGGCTCCGCCCGCGGCGGGGCTCGCTTTCTCGCGCGAGCTGTTCGAAGGGGTCGCCGGAGTGACGTTCCCCGCGTCGTTCACCGACCGGGACGCGCTGCTGGTCGGCACCGGACGTCGTGCGCCGACCGAGGCCGAGAAGGCCGCCCTGGGCGAGTGGGCCGCGCGGCTCCCCTTCCCTGTCGGCTGAGCCGCGTGTCCGGGCCCCGTGCCCGGGCCCCGCGGCGGGCCCGGACGGCCAACCGGTCGTCCCGGCGCGCGGGGCCGGGCAGACGGGCGGCTGAGCGGCTGGGCTCATGGGGCAGGCCGACCACCGGGGCCGAACGGTCCCCGGACTGGTCCGAGTGGCCCCTGGTGTACCTGGCTGGACGGCGGGACGCTCGTACCGAGGACCCCCAGCGTGTACCCGAAGAGAACGACGAGAGGCGGCTGGGCGAGCGGCGTTCTCGCCACCCGCGCGCCGCCCCGCCCCTCCTTGTCGCCGTCCCCTCGGATCACCGAGCCGACCGCGGCGGCACCGAGCGGCTCCATCGCCGGTCCGTCCGCGGGGCGCGCACGAAAGGAGCCGGAGCGATGACCTCAGCCACCACCCTGTCCGCGGCCCTGCCCCACGACCACCGCGAGCGACTGATGCGGATCGCCCGAGAGGTCTCCGTCACGGAAGGCACCCGCCTCTTCGAGGAAGGCCTGCGCGCCGACCGGTTCTGGATCGTGCGGACCGGCACGGTCAGTCTCGACCTGCGCGTCCCCGGCCGCCGGGCCCCCGTCATCGAAACGCTGGGCCACGGCGAACTCGTCGGCTGGTCCTGGCACTTCCCGCCCTACCTGTGGCAACTGGGGGCCGAGGCCACGACTCCGGTGCGGGCATGGGAGTTCGACGCGGACGCCATGCGGGAGATGTGCTTCCGCGATCCCGAGTTCGGCCGGACGGTCGCCGTCTGGGTCGGCCGGGTGGTCGCCCACCGGCTGCACTCGGCCCGGATCCGGCTGCTCGACCTGTACGCGCCGTACGGCAGCGGAGGCCTGCTCTGACTCCGGAGCGCGTCGACGGGTGAAACGGGCAGGGCGGTGGGCAGCCGTGGGCGGCTCACCCTTCGTCCGGCACCGGCGCCCACCACACCAGGGTGGTACCACCGTTCGCCGGGCTGGTGAGCCGAAGCCCGCCGCCCAGCTGAGCGGCCCGTTCCGCCATGTTGCGCAGTCCGCTGCGGCGGCCCCCGGACGGGATGCCCACGCCGTTGTCGGTGACGGTCAGCCGCACCTCGTGACCGTCGGTCTCCAGAGCCACGGCGACCCGGTCCGCCCGCGCGTGCCGGGCTGCGTTGGTCAGTGCCTCGGACAGCACCGCGACCAGGTGCTCGGCGATCCGGCCGGGCACCTCCGTGTCCAGCAGGCCCTCCATCCGGAGGCTGGGGGCGAAGCCCAGAACCGGAGCCGCCTCACCGACGACCCGCACCGCGCGGCCCCGCAGTCCGGCACCGGCGGTGCCGCCACGCGCACGGAGGCCGAAGATCGTCGACCTGATGATCTTGATCGTCTCGTCCAGGTCGTCCACTGCCCGCAGCACCCGCTCCGACGCGGAGCCGTTCTCGATCAGGCGGCCCGCGCTCTGGAGCGTCATCCCCGTGGCGAACAACCTCTGGATCGCCAGGTCGTGCAGGTCCCGGGCGATCCGGTCCCGGTCCTGAAGCACGGCGATCTGCTCGGCGTCACGGCGCCGCTCCGCGAGTTCCATCGCGAGGGCGGCCTGCGCGGCGAAGCCCTGCAGCGGTTCGGTCTCCTTCTCGGAGAACACCGCTCGGCCCGCCTGCCGCACCAGCAGCACCACTCCCCGCACCCCTTCCGCCGCGGCGCCGAAGGGCACGGCCACCGCGGGGCCGAGCCCGGTGAACCGAGGGGCCGCGGCCGACACCCGTTCGTCCCGGGTGATGTCCGGGCTGCTGACGGGCGCGGCGGTGGAGAACGCCAGGCCGGTGAGGCTGTCGTCGATGGGCAGTACCAGGCCGCGGTGGTCCTCCGCGCCTTGTCCGGTGGCCAGCTCCACCACCAGCGAGTCCGTGTCCGGCATGGGCATCGTGAGTACGGCCAGGGCGGCGCCGGTGATCTCCCGGGCGCGCTCCGCGATCAGGCCGAGTGCCGCGCCGCGCTCGCTTCCGGACATCAGACTGTGGGTGATCTCCGCATTCGCCCGCAGCCAGCGTTCCCGCAGCCGCGACCGCTCGTACAGGCGGGCGTTGTCGATGGCGACGCCGGCCGCGACGGCCAGCGTCGACAGGACCGACTCGTCCTCCTCGTCGAACTGCGCCCCGCCCCGCTTCTCGGTCAGGTAGAGATTGCCGAAGACCTGGTCGCGGACCCGGATGGGAACGCCGAGGAAGGTGTTCATCGGCGGGTGGTTCGGCGGGAAGCCGTACGACGAGGCGTGCGCGGAGAGACAGGGCAGCCGTAGCGGCTCGGGGTGGCGGATGAGTTCACCGAGGATGCCGTGGCCCTCGGGATAGGGGCCGATGCGGGCGATCTGCTCCTCGCTGACGCCGACCGTGTGGAAGGCCGACAGCCGCTGTCCGTCCGGGCCGATCACGCCGAGGGCGGCGTACCGCGCGTCGACGAGGGCAGCCGCCGCCTCCACGATGCTGTGCAGCACCTGCTCGAGATCCAGCTCCCGGCCCACCGAGAGCACCGCTTCGAGAAGGCTGTGGACCCGGTCGCGCGTGCCCCGGGCGGCGTCCAGCCGGGCCTGGAGTTCCTCCAGCAGTTCGTCCAGCCTCAGCTGCGGCAGGCGTACCCGGGCTTCCGCCTGGTCAGGGCTCTCCACGGGTGATCCTCCAGGTCCCTCCGACGCGCCGGCGACCGGCCGGCCCGGTCACACCCACGGTAACGGGCCACGCCCGGCCGGGGCGCGCGGGGCCGACGCCGGGAGCCTCAGTGCCCTTCCTGCCGGAGCCGGTCCTGCGCCTGGGTGGCGATCACCGCGGCCTGGATGCGGCGCTCGACGCCCAGCTTGGCCAGCAGCCGGGAGATGTGGTTCTTCACCGTCTTCTCGGCGAGGTAGAGCCGCTGCCCGATCTGCCGGTTGGTCAGGCCCTCGCCGATCAGCGCGAGGATCTCCCGCTCCCGGTCGGTCAGACCGGGCAGGGCGTCCGGCACCTCCTCCTTGGTCCGCTCGCCGCGCAGCCGCGCCATCAGCCTGGTCGCGGCGCTCGGGTCGAGCAGGGACTGGCCGGCCGAGACCGTGCGCACGGCGGTGACTAGGTCCGAGCCCCGGATCTGCTTGAGCACGTACCCGGCGGCGCCTGCCATGATCGAGTCCAGCAGGGCCTCCTCGTCGTCGAACGAGGTCAGCATCAGACAGGCCAGCTCCGGCATGCGGGACCGCAGCTCCCGGCACACGCCCACCCCGTCGCCGTCGGGCAGCCGTACGTCGAGCACCGCCACGTGGGGGCGCAGGGCCGGCACCCGGACGAGGGCCTGCTCGACCGTGCCGGCCTCCCCCACCACCGTGATGTCGGGCTCGTCGTCGAGCAGGTCGCGCACGCCGCGCCGCACGACCTCGTGGTCGTCCAGCAGAAAGACCCGGATCGGGTCCGCGGGGCCGGGCCGCTCGGTGTCCGCCATCGAAATTCTCCTCGTCTGCGCTCTCGTCGCGAGCCGCTCCCCCGTCGGGACGGCGGCTCCTCCCGCACGAGATCCTGCTGTGCCCGGGACCGAAGGGCCAGGGCCGGTCGGCCCAGTCTCTCGCGTGCGGTCGGTGCCGGGCCGGGCGGAGGCGTTCTGGGGGCCGAACGGCCCTAGCACACGGCTCACCGGCGGGGCTCCAATGAATCGACCGAGCCCGTGACCCCGACGAAAGCATGCCATGACCTCCGAGTACGTCCCCTCGACTCCGGTGGCCCCTCGCCGCAGCACCGAGCTGGGCGGCGAGGAGGCCCTCGCGCTGCTGGGCAGCGTTTCCCTGGGCCGGATCGTCTTCACCCGGCACGCGCTGCCGACGATCCGGCCGGTCAACCACATCCTGGACGACGGCGCCGTCATCATCCGCACCCACGAGGGCGCGGCCCTGACCTCCCGCACGCAGAAGGCCGGTGACCCGGGAGTCGTGGTCGCCTACGAGGCCGACTCGATCGACCCGGACACCCACCTCGGCTGGAGCGTCGTGGTGACCGGCTACGCCCGACCGGTCACCGATCGCGCTGACCTGACTCGCTATCAGACCCTGTTGCGTCCCTGGGTCGACCGGACGATGGACTGCGCGATCCGGATCGTCCCCGACCTGATCACCGGCGTGCGGCTCACCGAGGCGCAGCCGTCCACCGTCGTGTGACGCCTTCCCACGCCGGCCGGGCAGGGCCGCAAGGAGCCCTCTGCGAGGGACCTTGAGCCCCGGCGCGAGACGGCCTCATGGGGACCAACGGCCCTGTTCGTCCCTCCGTTGGTCCCCGGTACGCCGCCGGGGGCGCGACGGAGCCGAAACGCGGGCCGCCCGCTGATACACAGGGACTCACCGCCGCACCCGGTGCCGGCGGTCCCTCTCCCCCATCCCCTTACGGGAGGTTCCATGCTGTCCGCAGAGTCCGCGTCCGTGGTACGGGCCACGCTGCCCGCCGTGACCGGAGCGCTCGACGAGATCGCCTCGCGCTTCTACGGCACGATGTTCCACGACCGGCCGGAACTGCTCGACGGGCTGTTCAACCGCGGCAACCAGGCGAGCGGCGCCCAGCGAAGGGCGTTGGCCGGTTCGATCGCCGCGTTCGCCAAAGCGATGCTCGACAACCCGGACACCCGTCCGGACGCCCTGCTGGAGCGCATCGCGCACAAGCACGTCTCCGTCGGCATCACCGACGACCAGTACACGATCGTGCACAAGTACCTGTTCGGCGCGATAGCCGACGTCCTGGCCGACGCGGTCACCGCGGAGGTGGCGGCCGCCTGGGACGAGGTGTACTGGCTGATGGCCGGTGCGCTGATCGGCATGGAGGCGCGTCTCTACCACGAGGCGGGGCTGCGGCCCGGCCACGTCTGGCGCCGGTGGACGGTGGTCGAGCGCCGTACGGAGACCCCCGACGTGGTGTCCTTCGTGATCCGCCCGGCCGACGGCAAGCCGGCCCCCCCGCGCACGGGCCGGCCAGTACGTCAGTGTTCGCATGCTGATGCCCGACGGCGCAGCGCAGTTGCGCCAGTACAGCCTCTCCTCGGATCCCGGCGGCGAGCTACGACGGATCACCGTCAAACGGGTCGCCGGCACGGACGGGGCTCCGGACGGCGAGGTCTCCAACCTGCTGTACGGCGACGTGTGCCGCGGTGACGAGCTGACCCTGTCGACGCCGACCGGCGACATCGTCCTCGACGACTCCGAGGAGTCCGCTCCCGTCGTGCTGGTCTCGGCGGGCATCGGCTGCACTCCCCTCACCGGAATGCTGGCCCACCTCGCGACGCGGGAGTCCGCCCGCCCGGTGCTGGTCCTGCACGCCGACCGGTCTCCCGCCGAGCACGCTCTGCGCGCCGAGACGCGGGAGCTCGTGGAGCGGCTGCCGGACGCCCGTACCGTGTTCTGGTACGAGCGCCCCGGCCCGGAGGAACCTCAGGCGCGCAGTGGCCCGATGGACCTGTCCGACATCGAACTGCCCGAGGGCGCGGCGGTGTTCATGTGCGGGCCGCTGCCGTTCATGCGCGACCTGCGCGCTCGGCTGCTCGCCACGGGTGTCCCCGCCCGCCGCATCCGGTACGAGGTCTTCGGCCCCGACCAGTGGCTGGCGGACACTGCGGCCTGACGACGGTGTCCCTGCCCCCTCGGTCACGCGGCCGGCCGGGGCAGGGCGCTGCCCGCCCGCGCCCGTACGGCCTCTACGGCCTCCCACTGTTCGGTGGTCAGGGTCGTCAGCGCGGCCGGGAACACGCCGTCCTGCTCCTTGAGGATGTGGTCGCGCAGTTGGGCGAGGACGTCCAGCAGCCGGTCGGGCCAGGCCGGGTCGGCGGGAACCGCGTCGGCCGCCTCTGCCAGTACGGCCTCGATCCGGCGGTGTTCCGCCTCCAGGACGGCGATCTGGTCGGGGAACTCGGCGGCCATCGCCGGGAACAGACCGTGCTCCTCCACCTTGGTGTGGGGCGCCAGGACGGCGGCGATGCGGCGGGCGAGGCCGGCGGCGGCGACCGCGTCGCCTTCGCCGCGGGCCTTGCGCACCCGGCTGATGAGTGCCACCACCGCGTCGTGTTCGCGGGTGAGTTCGTCGATCGAGGTCAGCGACTGGCAGCCGCAGTACTCGCACATGAGTGCCTCCGGGAGGTTGGGGGTCGGGTGCTGGGCGGGAAGTCGGGGCGGCTCAGTCGGCGGGTGCGGACGGTGGCTCTTCCGTGGCCGTCCGGCGCAGGCTGGTGGCGGTGTAGGTCAGTGCCGCCGCCGCGACGACGCCGAGGAGGACCAGGCCGAGCGCGTACGAGCCGTACGTGCCGTAGAGGGAGCCCATCACCAGGGGTGGCACGAAGCCGCCGAGACCGCCCGCGGCGCCCACGACACCCGTGACCGACCCGAGCCTGTTCGCCGGGGCCAGCAGGGCCACCAGGGCGAACACCGCGCCGCTGCCCGCGCCGAGTGCGGCGGCCAGTGCCAGGAACGCGACGGTGCCGACCGGTGTCAGTGCCGGTGTCGAGGACTGGACCAGCGCCGCCGCCAGCACTACGACGAGCGTTGCGGTCACCACCCGCACCGGTCCCACGCGGTCGGACAGCCAGCCGCCCACGGGGCGCATCGCGACCGCGAGCAGGACGAATCCCGCCATGCGGTCCGCGGCGGCGGCGTGGGTGAGCCCGTAGCCGGTCTTCAGGTAGGTGGGCAGGTAGACGGAGAAGGCGACGTAGCCGCCGAAGGCCACCGTGTACAGCGCGGACGCCTGCCAGGTCGTGCCCAGGCGCAGGGTCGCGGCCAGCCTGCGGGCGAGCGGCGCGGTGGGCACGACGCGTCCGGGGGCGTCCCTCAGCAGCAGCGCCGCCACGATCGCGTAGGCCGCCAGCACGGCCGCGGTGATCTGGAACGGGGTGGCCATGCCGTGCGCGTCCACGAGCTTCACCGTCGTCAGGGCACTGATCGCGGTACCGCCCATGCCCATGCCGAAGATGCCGATGGCCAGGCCGCGGCGCTCGGGCGGGAACCATGCGTTGACGAAGGGCACGCCGACGGCGAACGACGTACCGCCGATGCCGAGGAGGAACCCGCCGGCCAGCAGCGCGGTCAGCGAGGAGTGGCCTGCCAGGCCCAGATGGAGCACCGGCACGATGGTGGCCGCCGACACCAGCGGGAACATGACCCGCCCGCCGAACCGGTCCGTGAGCGCGCCGACCGGGATTCGGCCGAGGGAACCGACCACGACGGGCACCGCCACCAGCAGCGACTGCTCGAACGACGACAGTCCGAGGCTTTCCTCCAAGCGGGGACCGAGCGGGCTGAGCAGCGCCCACGCCCAGAAGTTCACGGCGAAGCCGGCCGTGGCCAGGCCCAGCATCAGCCAGGCCCGGCCGGATACGGACACAGACACGGACACGGTCGCGCCCTCGTGTTCCGGCGGTGACGTGTCCCTCTGCTCGCTCAACTGCTGGACCATGCCGTCCGTCCTCTTCCCGTCACGCCGACCGATCACGGTGACCGGTCGCTGTGCCCGGCGCGCCGCAACGCGGGTGACCGCGAAGCCTGTCGGCCGTGCGCCGGGTTCTCGTGATCACTCTTGTGCCGCCCGGCGTCCCGGCGGCATGGGCCGGGGGTCCCGGCCGCCGGCCGGAGGGTCCCCGGGGAGAGGGCCGGGGGTCCCGGCGGCGCGCGGAGTACGGCCGCCCTCGGGTCCGTAGCCGAACCGGATCAGCAGGTGCGGGCAGTGGCGCCGCCGGGGGCCGCTCATCGCCGCCCGCAGGTCGGGCCACTCCATCGCCTGGTGCAGCATCGAGGTGCGCACCCCGTGCGCGGTCGCGGTCAGCAGCACGCGCTGCAGGGCCTGCCCGGCGCGCAGCCAGTCCTGCCGTCGGTCGTGAGGGGTCCACAACAGGCCTACCTGGACGTGGCGTTCGAACCGCAGGGTCGGCCGGCCGAGGGTGGGCAGCGGGGCGGCGAAGTCACGCATCGGCACGTGTCCGGAGCTGTCGCGGGGGCCCAGGGCGGTCGCGGGGATACCGAAGGGGGTGCCCGTTCCCGGTGCGGTGAGCCAGGCTCGGGTCTCGGCGACGCGCTCGGCACTGGCGGCGTTGCGGGCCTCGGCGGCCGCTGTCAGCCGCAGCAGCCGACGGCTCGCGACGATGTCGGGGACCTCCAGGTACGCCCCCTCCGCGCGGGCCGCGCCGGTCATCTCCGCCACGACGGGATCGGGCACCGGGCGGCCCGTGAAGGGCATCCGGCTGGTGTGGCGGCGCTCGACGGCTTCGTACAGGCCGGCGAGCCGCTGCGGCTCCCCGGCCGGCGACTGCTCGGCCAGCCGTACGGTCGCCAGCAGGCTCGGATCGCCCGCCGGCGCAAGCAGCTCGACGACCGGGGTCCAGCCAAGGTGGCGGGCGGCCACCCGGAGGTTGAGGACGGCCGCGCCCACCGACAGGTGCTGTGCGCGCCGTTCGGGGTCGGCGGACCTCAGCCACCTGGCGTGGTCGGCGCGTACTTCGACGGTCCGGCTGTCCGCCTCCAAGCCGAACCGCCAGGGCTGCGTGTTGTGCACGGACGGCGCCGCCACGGCAGCGGCGAGCAGGGTCTGGACGGCGGTGGCGTCGACTTCCCGGGTGTGCATGGCGGCTCCTTCGCGAAAGCTCTGCCTGTTCGTCCCAACCCTGCGTCGTCGTCGTGTCCGCGGCGAGGGTGGAACGGCCCCTCGGCCGCGGGCCGGGTGGCCCCCGCGCCGGGACCGCGCGGCACGTGCGGCTCCGGTGTGCGCGGATGTCAGGTCGCGGGCAGCGCGGTGGCCAGCAGGACGACTCCGAGCGAGGCGACGAGGGAGGCCACGGCCAGTGCGCGGGCCAGTGCGGCGCGGCCCTTGGCGTGGGCGACGCCGTGTCCGGCCGCGGCCAGCATCACCAGGGCGAACAGGCACAGTTTGGCCGCCAGGGCACGCCCGTAGCCGGGTTCCGCGAGGGAGGCCCAGGTGACACCCTTGTGCCAGGCCATGGCCCAGCCGGTGCTCAGCTGGGCAGGCAGGAACACCGCCGCGGTGAGGAGTCCGAAACGGCGGCCGACCCGTGCACCGAAGCGGTCCTTCGCCTCCGGTTCGAGCAGGTGGCGGGCCAGCGGCAGGACGACCAGCGTGAGGGCAAGCTGGCCGCCGACCCACAGGGCGGCTCCGGCGACGTGCGCGAACCGCACCACGGACCACCATCCGACGAGGTCCACTACTCGCTCACCTCGACCGTGCCCCGGGCTCCGGCCCCGGCGTGGCGCATGTCGTGGTCGACGAAGGAGTAGTGCCCCGCCTCGGGGAACGTGGTCTCGACGTATCCGCCCTGCGCCGGGGCCAGGTCGAGCACCTGGGCGCCGCCCGGGTCGTCGGGCCTCAGCAACTGGACGCCCTCCTTGTACACGGTGTCGAAGACGGTGCCGACGATGTGGAAGGCGACCCCGTCGCCGGGTCCCGCGGCGATCACCCAGAACCGGGTCCGGTCGCCTGCCCGCACCCGCAGGGGCCGTTCGGCGTACTGGTCGGCGATGCCGTTGAACACCCAGGCGTCCGGTTCGTGGCTGCGCAGCTTCGCGACCTGTGCCGCGCTGCCGGGCGTGCCGAGGTACAGCTCGGAGGAGACCAGGACGTACTCGTGGTCGACCTCCGCCAGGCCGGGCGGGTCGACGACGACCGCGCCGTACATGCCGTTGGCCATGTGCTGGAGCATCGGCGCGGTACTGCAGTGGTAGAGCCACGCCCCGGCCCGCTCGGCACGGAAGCGGTACCGGAGGCGTTCGCCGGGCTCGAGGGTGCGCATGGCGCGGTCGGGTGCGAGGGAGCCGGCGTGGAAGTCGATGCCGTGGCCCATGGTGTCGTCGTTGACGAGAGTGATGTCGAAGACGTCGCCGACCCTGCCGCGCAGGGTGGGGCCGGGCGCGCTGCCGCCGAAGGTCCACATCTCCTGGGTGACACCGGGCGCCACCTCCACCCGGGTGCGGGCGGCGCGCAGTTCGACCCGGTGGACCGTGCCGTCGGGGGCCGGGGCCAGGTCGGCGTCGCGGGGCTGCCAGTCGGAGGAGAAGTCGGCGGACGGGTCGAGGCCGTCTACCGCGCCGGCCGTGTGGCCCTCGTGCCCGTCGGCCTCCACGGTGGTCTCGTCGCCGTGCTCCGCGCCGGTGTTCTCGCCGATGTCGATGTCCAGGGTCATTCCGGCGGCCCGGTGTCCCGGCAGGGTGCAGTACGCGGTGCGGTCCTCGGTGACCCGGCCGACGTCGAGGGTGTGGCTCTGCCCGGTGTCGAGCATGGGCGTGGCAGGGCCGCCGTCCACCTTGAGGTCGTGGCGCATGCTGTCGCTGTTGGTCACCTTCAGCCGCAGGGTGGTACCGGCGGCGACCTCGATCCGGGCGGGGCTCACACGCATGTCCTCCAGGGTCACCGCGAGGGTGCGGGTGCCGGCGGTGTCCGCCCGGCCTGCCCCGGTGGCGGCGGCCGGCCGGTCGGGGCTTCCGCCGCTGTTGGCCACGAGGACGCCGACCAGTACGAGGGCCGTCCCCGCGGCGGTGCCCCACAGGACCGGCCGTCGCGCGAGCGCCCGTTCCCGGTGGGCCGGGTCCAGTACACGGCGTTCCCACAGCCGGGCCCGGCCCGCGCGGACGAGTACCGGCACGAGGAGAGTGACGAAGGCGGTTCCCGCCGCGACGGCCGCCAGTGCCCCGGCCGTGCCCACCGGGGCGGGCAGTGGCAGTGTCCAGAGCGCGACTCCCGCGTTGAGGAGGGCCGACCGCCATCGCCACCCCCGCTCGAAGGAGGCCCGCAGCGCGTTCCGCTCACCGGGGCCGGTGGCCAGCACGACCGGCAGCAGGTACGTCAGGGCACCGACGAGTACCTGGGCCACGAACCCGACGAGCAGCACGGGCACCAGGGACGCCACGTCGTCCCGTGCCTCCGCCGGCGGCCGGACGGCGAGAAGGGCCAGGTCGGTCAGGACGGCGAAGCCCAGCCAGCCCATCGCTGCGGCCAGCATCCACGCGGCGGCCGACGAGACCGGGCGCCGTGCCCGCACCGTCCGGGCGAAGAGCACGACGGCGACGGCCACCCCTGCGGCGTACCCGGCGACACCGACGACGGCGGCCGGCCGCCATCCCGCCACCAGCGCCGTGACCGCGAGGAGCAGGCCTGATCCGGTCAGCGCCAGGACCCGGCGCGCCGCCCGGGGGGTGTACTCGGCCATGCGTACGCCCAGCACGGTGGGCCAGAGCATGAACAGCGTGCCCAGCACGGGCAGTCCGATCCAGCCGAGCAGGGTCACGTGCACGTGGGCCAGGCGCAGTCCGGTGTACCACTGGGGACCCGCCCCGCCGGTGGCCAGCAGCCAGCCCGCTGCCGCACCCGCGATCAGCGCCAGGACGGCCACCCGGTAGAAGCCGACGACGGGGGCGAGCCGTCCGCCCAGCGCGCCCCGTCCGAGCGCGACCAGCGTCACCAGGTGCGCGCCGATGGACGCGACGAGCAGCACGCACGCGGCGCCGGTCAGCACGGGCCGGTCCGCCCACACCCCCGCCAGGACCCCGGCGACGGCGATGTTGACGCCGGCCAGGCGTGCGGCGCTGCCCCGGCGTCCGGGTCGGGGGGCGTGCAACAGGGCGACGGCGAAGTGCTCGCTCCAGACGACGATCGCGGTGGTGGCGGCGCCCAGGAGGAAGAGGTGGATGGCCAGCCAACGCGCCACCGGCAGGTTCTGCTGGGCGGCGGCGGCCGCGGTCGCCAGCAGCAGCCACGCCGCGATCAGGGCGTGGGCGGTCAGGTGGTGATCACGCGGCCGGGAGGCCCTGGGCCTGTCGGGCGGCGGGCCGAACACCGGGGCGGCCACGGGGACGGGGGCCGACGTGGGGGCGGGTTCGTCAGGGGTGTTCGACACGTTGCTCCTTGCCGCTCGCGGTGTCCGCGACATCCACACCGTCCGCGGCATCCACGTCGTCCTCCGCTCCGGCTCCGGGCAGCAGTGCGGCCAGTTCACGCTGGTGGGGAAAGGACCCGGGGACGTAGCCGCACCACGGTTCCTCGGCGTACGGGTCGCCGGTCGTGCCGTAGGCGCGGGAGCGTGAGCCGCCGCAGACCCGGCCGAACTCGCACCGCCCGCAGCGACCGCCCAGCCGGCCGGGGTCGCGCAGGCCGGTGAAGAGTTCCGAGGTGCGGTAGATCTCGGTCAGCGGCGTCCGGCGGACGTTCCCGGCGTCCATCGGCAGGAATCCGCTGGGGTGCACGCTGCCGGTGTGAGAGACGAAGACGAAACCCCGGCCGGCGTTGACGTCCAGCGGCGGACGGCGCACTCGCCGCTCGCCCCCGGCCGGCCCCAGTTCTTCGGCGCGCTCGCTCAGCTCCCGGTACAGGGAGCCGAGTCCGAGCGCTGCCACGGGGTCTTCGCCGGTACGCGCGAGGATCTGCCGTTGCAGGGCGACCCGGCGGAAGTGGTGTGCCTCCGTGGTCTTGGCGGGCACGGTGCGGCCCATGTCGTACACGAAGTTGAGTACGTCCTCGACCTCGCCGGCGGTGAGCGGTCCGAGACTGCGTCCGCGGCCGGTGGGGACGAGGAAGAAGGCGCTCCACAGCATCGCTCCGTGGTCGGCGACCAGGCGGACGATGTCGGGCAGGTCGCGCAGGTTGTGCCGGGCTACGGTGGTGTTGATCTGGACCTTCATACCGAGGGCTCGCGCGGTGTCCCAGGCGTCGAGGGTCAAGTCGTACACGCCGGGCACGCCGCGGAAGTCGTCGTGGAGAGCGGGGGTGGAACCGTCCAGGCTGAGCGAGATGCCCGCCGCGCCCGCTGCGTGCACCTCCCGCAGCCGTTCCTCGGTGAGGGTGGGGGTGCCGGACGGCGAGACGGCGACACGGACACCGATGCTCCTGCCGTGGGCGATGAGGTCCGTGAGGTCGGGGCGCTGGAACGGATCGCCGCCGGTGATGACGAAGAGCGGCGCGGGCCGGCCGAAGGCGGCGACCTGCCGCAGCAGTTCCCGTGCGGCGCTCGTGTCCAGCTCCCGGGGGTCGCGTTCGGGTACGGCCTCGGCCCGGCAGTGGCGGCAGGCCAGCGGGCAGGCCCGAGTGGACTCCCAGATCACGATGAACGGCCGCTGTGCCGCATCGTGCCGTTGGTGGCGGATCGCACGGGCGGTGCTCATCACGCGCCTCTCCTGGTCGGGTGCCCCCGTCGTGGGTGATCGCGTCCGGCCGGGGATGGCCGGCCGGACGCGTGACCGTACGGGCGTGCCCGGCGACGTGTTCCTCACCGCGGCCGGGGACGGGGGATTCACCGGTCGGCGGCCGTGGGACGCGTCGGGCCGACGGCACCGCTCGCTCGATCACCGCCAGCATGCACCCCGGGACATGCCCGGCTCGGCGCCGACCGGCCCCCGTCACGGGGCCGTTGGTCCCGGTGCCGGACGCGGGAACGGGGCCGGTCGCCCGGCGGGCGGGGACCGCTGGACCCCCGGTGTGCCCGGCGTGCGCGGCATAGCGTTCCGGGCCATGGAGAACGATCGTGAGGGGCGGCGCCGGCAGTCGGGCGTCGCGGAGAACTGGCCGCTGGCCGCCCGCAGGCTGCTGACCCGCCGGGAGGTGTCGGCCGACGGGCGTGCCGTGTTCGGCGAGGGCGACGGGCGATGGGAGGGCTTCTACCGCGACCGCTGGTCGCACGACAAGGTGGTGCGCTCCACCCACGGCGTCAACTGCACCGGGTCCTGCTCGTGGATGGTGTACGTCAAGGACGGCATCATCACCTGGGAGCACCAGGCCACGGACTACCCGTCGATCGGTGCCGACTGCCCCGAGTACGAGCCCCGCGGCTGCCCGCGCGGGGCGTCGTTCTCCTGGTACACCTACTCCCCCAGCCGGGTCCGCCACCCGTATGTCCGGGGCGCGCTGCTGAAGCTGTGGCGCGAGGCGCGGCGCCGTCTGGGCGACCCGGTGGCGGCCTGGGCGGAGATCACCGGCGACCCGGCGAAGGCACGGGCCTACAAGCGGGCCCGCGGCAGGGGCGGCCTGGTGCGCGCGGAGTGGGACGAGGTGAACGAGTTGATCGCCGCCGCGCATGTGCACACCGTCAAGGCGTACGGCCCCGACCGGGTGGCGGGCTTCTCCCCCATCCCCGCGATGTCGATGGCGTCGTACGCGGCCGGCTCGCGCTTCATGTCGCTGATCGGCGGCACTCTGCTGTCGTTCTACGACTGGTACGCGGACCTTCCGCCGGCCTCGCCACAGGTCTTCGGCGACCAGACGGACGTGCCAGAGGCGGCAGACTGGTGGAACGCGGGCTATCTGGTGATGTGGGGCTCCAACATCCCCGTGACCCGCACCCCGGACGCGCATTTCCTCACCGAGACCCGTTACAACGGCACCAAGGTCGTCGCGGTCGCCCCCGACTACGCGGACAACGTGAAGTTCGCCGACGAGTGGCTGGCCCCGCACCCGGGCACCGACGGGGCGCTGGCGATGGCCATGGGGCACGTGATCCTGCGCGAGTTCCTCGTCGACCGCGAGGTGCCGTACTTCCGCGACTACCTGCGCACCTACACGGACGCGCCGTTCCTGGTGACCCTGCGCGACAGCAACGGCCACGGACTCGTCCCGGACGGCTTCCTCTCCGCGGCCGATCTCGGCAGCGAGGAGGAGCACGCGCGGTCCAAGACGGTGCTCCTTGACGGGGCCACCGGCGAACCGGTGGTCCCCGGCGGCTCGCTCGGCTTCCGGTGGGGGGAGGCCGGGCGGGGCCGCTGGAATCTCGACCTCGACGGCGTGGAGCCCGAGCTGAGCCTGCTGGCGACGGCCGAGGAGACGGTGGAGGTGGCGCTGCCCCGGTTCGACGAGGGCGCCACCGAGGGCGGCTCGGTCATGGTGCGCGGGGTGCCGGTACGGCGGATCGGCGGCCGGAGCGTCACCACGGTCTTCGACCTGATGCTGGCCCAGTACGGGGTGGCCCGGCCGGGCCTGCCGGGCTGTTGGCCCGCCTCGTACGACGACGCGGACCAGCCGTACACGCCCGCCTGGCAGGAGACGATCACGTCCGTGCCGGCCGGGCAGGCGGCCCGGATCGCCCGCGAGTTCGCCCGCAACTCCGAGCGCACCAACGGACGTTCGATGATCGCGATGGGTGCGGGCACCAACCACTGGTTCCACTCCGACACCATCTACCGCGCGTTCCTGGCGCTGACCACCATGACCGGCTGCCAGGGCGTCAACGGCGGCGGCTGGGCCCATTACGTCGGTCAGGAGAAGGTCCGTCCGCTGACCGGCTTCCAGCATCTGGCGTTCGCCTTCGACTGGCAGCGGCCGACCCGGCACATGGCGGGCACCTCGTACTGGTATTTCAACACCGACCAGTGGCGTTACGAGGCCTTCGGGCCGCAGGAGCTGGCGTCCCCGCTCGGCGAGGGCAGGTTCGAGGGCAGGGCGTTCGCGGACTGCCTGGCGCAGGCGGTGCGCCTGGGCTGGACGCCGGGACACCCCGGCTTCGACCGCAATCCGCTGGATCTGGCCGACGAGGCCGCCGCCGCGGGCCGCCCGGTCGCCGAGTACGTCGTGGACGAACTGAAGGCCGGACGGCTGCGGTTCGCGGTGGAGGACCCGGACGATCCGGCCAACTTCCCCCGGGTGCTGACCGTGTGGCGGGCGAACCTGCTGGGCTCCTCGGGCAAGGGCAACGAGTACTTCCTGCGTCATCTGCTGGGCGCCGAGGCAGCCGTACGCTCGGACGAGACCCCGCCGAGGGAACGGCCCGAGGAGGTGGTGTGGCACGAGGAGGCACCGGAGGGCAAGCTCGACCTGCTGGTCACCCTGGACTTCCGGATGACCTCCACCGGGCTGCTGTCCGACGTGGTCCTGCCGGCGGCGACCTGGTACGAGAAGGACGACCTGTCCAGTACGGACATGCACCCCTTCGTGCACGCCTTCACCCCGGCCATCGCCCCGCCCTGGCAGTCGCGCACCGACTACGACACGTTCCTGGGCATCGCCGACCGGTTCAGTGAGCTGGCGGCGGAGCACCTGGGCACCCGCACGGACGTGCTGGCGGTGCCGTTGGCGCACGACACGCCGGACGAACTCGCCCAGCCGGGCGGGGTGGTGCGGGACTGGAAGTACGGCGAGTGCGAGCCGGTACCGGGGCTGACCATGCCGAAACTGGTGGTCGTCGAGCGGGACTACGCGGCCGTGGCGCAGAAGATCCGTGCCGTCGGCCCGCTCCTGGACACCCTCGGCACGACCACCAAGGGCGTCACCGTCCACCCGGACCGGGAGATCGAGGAGCTGCGGCACCGCAGCGGCACCGTGCGCGACGGCGTGGGCGCCGGCCGTCCCTCCCTGGCCACCGCCACCGACATGTGCGAGGCGATCCTCGCGCTGTCCGGCACCACCAACGGGCGGCTGGCGACCGAGGGTTTCCGTGAGCTGGAGCGGCAGACCGGCAGCGAGGGAATGGTGGAGCTGGCCGCCGAGCGCGAGGCCGAGCGGATCACCTTCGCGGACACCCGCACCCAGCCCCGGGCGGTGATCACGTCGTACGAGTGGTCGGGCTCGGAGGCGGGCGGGCGCCGCTACTCGCCGTTCGTGATCAACGTCGAGCACAAGAAGCCCTGGCACACCCTCACTGGTCGCCAGCACTTCTTCGTCGAGCACGACTGGATTGCCGAGCTGGGCGAGCAACTACCCGTCTATCGGCCGCCGTTGAACGCGATCCGGCACTACGGCGACGAGCATCTGCACGAGGGCGGCCGGGCGGCGGAGGTCACGGTCCGCTACCTGACCCCGCACTCCAAGTGGTCCATCCACTCGAACTACCAGGACAACAAGTACATGCTCGACCTGTCCCGGGGCGGCCCGGTGATCTGGATGTCCACCGCGGACGCCGAGAAGACCGGCGTCAGGGACAACGAGTGGATCGAGGCCTACAACCGCAACGGCGTGGTGGTGGCCCGTGCGGTGGTCACCCACCGGATGCCCGAGGGCACGGTGTACATGTACCACGCCCAGGACCGGAACGTGAACGTGCCGAAGACCGAGATCAGCGGCAGGCGTGGCGGCACCCACAACTCGCTGACCAGGCTGCTGGTCAAACCGACCCATCTCGCGGGCGGCCACGCCCAGCTCACCTACGCCTTCAACTACTACGGGCCGACCGGCAACCAGCGCGACGAGGTCACCGTCATCCGCCGCCGCAGCCAGCAAGTGGAGTACTGAGATGCCCCGTGCCCGTGGCGAAGCCACTGTCGGACGAGTGATGGCCCAGATCGCCATGGTGATGAACCTCGACAAGTGCATCGGGTGTCATACCTGTTCGGTGACCTGCAAGCAGACCTGGACCAACCGGACCGGTGTCGAGTACGCGTGGTTCAACAACGTGGAGACCAAACCGGGCATCGGCTATCCGCGCCACTACGAGGACCAGGAGAAGTGGAAGGGCGGCTGGAGGCTGGACCGCAGGGGTCGGCTGGTGCTGCGGTCCGGCGGCCGGATCAGGCGGCTGCTGTCGCTGTTCGCCAACCCGGACCTGCCGGCCATCGAGGACTACTACGAGCCGGTGACCTACGACTACGACAACCTGCTGAGCGCTCCCGCCGGCCCGGACATGCCGGTCGCCCGGCCGCGCTCGGTGCTGACGGGCCGGCCCGCCGCCATCACCTGGGGCGCCAACTGGGAGGACGGCCTGGGTGGTGCGCCCGAGCACGCGGGCGGGGACCCGAACCTGAGCGGCGAGTGGGCCGAGAAGGTCAAGTTCGAATTCGAGCAGACCTTCCTGTTCCACCTCCCCCGGCTCTGCGAACACTGTCTCAACCCCGCCTGTGTGTCGGCCTGTCCGTCCGGCGCCATGTACAAGCGGGTCGAGGACGGCATCGTCCTGGTCGACCAGGACCGCTGCCGCGGCTGGCGGATGTGCGTGACGGCGTGCCCGTACAAGAAGGTGTACGTCAACCACGCCACCGGCAAGGCCGAGAAATGCACGTTCTGCTTCCCGCGCATCGAGGCGGGGCAGCCCACGGTCTGCTCGGAGACGTGCGTCGGCCGGCTGCGCTACCTGGGCCTGCTGCTGTACGACGCCGACCGGGTGGGCGAGGCTGCGGCGGCCCTCGACGAGCAGGACCTGCTCGAAGCCCAGCGCGGCGTCTTCCTCGACCCGCGCGATCCCGAGGTGATCGCGGCGGCCCGGCAGTCGGGCATTCCCGAGGACTGGTTGGACGCGGCCCGCCGCTCGCCGGTGTACGACCTGGTCGCCCGCTACAAGGTGGCGCTGCCCCTGCATCCGGAGTACCGCACCCTGCCGATGGTCTGGTACGTGCCGCCGCTCTCCCCCGTCCTGGACGCCGTCACGGTGGCCGGCGGCGACCAGGACGACCCGGACCACGTGTTCGCCGCCGTCACCCGGCTGCGCATCCCGCTCGAATACCTGGCGAGCCTGTTCACCGCCGGGGACACGGACGTGGTGGGCGGGGTGCTGATGAAACTGACCGCGCTGCGCTCGTACATGCGCGCCGTGACGCTGGGCGAGGAGGGCGACGAGGCGGCCCTGCGGGCGGTCGGGCTGACCGCCTCCCAGACCCGGGACCTGCACCGGCTGCTCGCCGTGGCGAAGTACACCGACCGCTACGTGGTCCCGGCGGCACACAAGGAGGACGCGGCCGCGCTGAGCGCCGTGGAGAGCCGCTGCCCGGTGGAGTCGTCCGGTGAGCCGTCGTCCGGCGGCAAGGTCGCCCTCGGCATTCCCACCCTGCGCCGCGCGTCGTCGGAAGGTCCCGCATGAGCCCGCTGCCCACCACCGTCCCCGCCATGGTCCGCACCCGCGTCCGCGCGGCCGTCCGGCGCCGGGCACCGATGTCCCCGCAGGAGGCGGAGGAACGTGCGCTGGTGCTGCGTCTGCTGTCGCTGCTGTCGCAGTATCCGGACGAGGAGCTGTCGGCGCACCGGCCGCGGCTGGCGGCCGCCGTCGCCGCCCTGCCGGCGTCGCCGGCCGCGGACGAACTGAGCGCCTTCATGGACTGGTTCGCCGCCCAGGACTCCGAGGCGCTCGCCCGCCACTACGTCGAGACGTTCGACCTGCGCCGCAGGAGCAGTCTGTACCTCACGTACTACCTGCACGGCGACACCCGACGCCGGGGCATGGCCCTGCTCACCCTGGCCAGGCGCTACCGGGCCGCGGGCTGGGACGCCGACGCCGGGGAGCTGCCCGACCACCTGCCGGTCGTACTGGAGTTCGCGGCACTGACCGGCCCCGGCACCGGCGAGGCGCCGCTGCGGTTGCACCGGCGTGGGCTGGAGCTGATCCGGCATGCGCTGACCGAGTCCGGTTCGCCGTACCGGCACGTGCTGTCGGCCCTGTTGAGCCTGCTGCCGCCGACGAGCGAGGCGGACCGGACGGCTGTGGCGAAGCTCGCCGCCGAGGGCCCGCCCGAGGAGGAGGTGGGACTCGATCCCTACGGGTCCGGCCACGAGCACGGCACGTACGGGGAGGGCGAGTTCGCTCCGCCGTCCGCGTTCGTGCCGCCGACGGCCGCCCCGCCCACCCGGGTCCCGCGCGCAGCGGACGCCCCCCGCACGGAAGGGTGTTCATGAACACCGCGTCCTCGTTCCTCCTCGCCGTGTCCGCGGACGGCACCGACCTCCTTCTGTGGGTCGCCGTCCCCTACGTCTGTCTCGCCGTGTTCGTGGTCGGGCATGTGTGGCGCTACCGGCAGGACCAGTTCGGTTGGACCTCGCGCACCAGTCAGCTCCTGGAACACCGGTGGCTGCGCTGGGGAAGCCCGCTGTTCCACCTGGGCACTTTCATGGTGATCGCCGGGCACGTGGTGGGGCTGGCCGTGCCCGCCTCGTGGACCGGAGCCCTGGGCGTCGACGAGCACATGTACCACACGGGTTCCGTGTGGGCCGGTTCGGTCGCGGGTGTGGCCATGGTCGCGGGGCTCGGCATGCTGTGCGCGCGGCGGCTGCTGACCCGGCAAATCCGGCTGGGCACCGACCGCAGCGACAAGGTGCTGTTCCCGCTGCTGTCCCTGACTGTGCTGCTGGGCATCACCGCCACCGCCGCGCACAACGTCTTCGGCGGCGGATACGACTACCGGGGCACGGTGTCGGTCTGGTTCCGCGGCCTGTTCTCACTCGGCCCCCGGCCGGAGGCGATCGCCGACGCCCCGCTGCTCTTCCAACTGCACGCGCTGAGCGCCTGTCTGCTCTTCGCGGCCTGGCCGTTCACCCGGCTGGTGCATGTCTGGAGCGCGCCGATCGGGTACCTGGTCCGGCCCTGTCTGGTCTACCGGCGGCGCGGCGCCCCGGCACCGACCTCGCGGACCCGGCCGAGGGCCAGGTTCTAGCCCGTCAGTCCTGCGCGGTGGGGCGGACGACGATGTCGCCCACGTCGACCCCGGCGGGCTGCTCGACGGCGAAGGCGACCGCGCGGGCCACCGCCTGCGGCGGGATCGCGATCCGGTCCATGGTGTCGAGGATCTGGGTCCTGGCCCCGGGGTCCGGGATGCCGTCCGCGAAGTCCGTGCTGACGAAGCCCGGGGAGACGACGGTGACGCGGAGGCTGTCACCGGCCTCCTGTCGCAGGCCCTCGGACACGGTGCGTACGGCGTTCTTCGTCCCGGCGTAGACCGACATGAGCGGGACGATGCGCAGTCCGGCGGTGGAGACGATGTTGACGAAGTGGCCGGAGCCCTGTTCCCGGAAGACGGGCAGGGCCTCGGCGATGCCGTAGAGGACTCCCTTCAGGTTGACGTCGATCATCCGCTCCCAGTCGTCGACGCGGAGTTCGTCCAGGGGCGAGATCAGGCCGACCCCGGCATTGCTCACGAGGACGTCGAGCCTGCCGAACCGCTCACGTGCCAGGCCGACGAGGCCGGCCAGGTCCTCGCGCCGTGTCACGTCCGTGCGGACCCAGGCCGCCTCGCCGCCGTTCTTCTCGATGCGCAGGGCCAGGTCTTCGAGACGGTCGGGGCGGCGTGCTCCGAGGACTACCTTGGCTCCGCGCTCGGCGAGCAGGAGCGCGATCGCCTCGCCGATGCCGCCGCCGGCGCCTGTGATCGCCACGACCTTGCCTTTGATTCCGGCGATTTCGATGATTCCAGGTATGTCAGGTATTTCAGACATGCTGGGCAGTCCTTCCGGACGGGATGGGGGGCAGACCTCTGTCATGCCCTAGAGTGAAAGTGGAGGCGCCGCCACTTCATTCACAGTAACCGGGGACGCCTCCACTTAGCAACCGGTGACGAGGAGAGCCGCCCATGTCCGAAGCCACGAAACGTCCTCTGAGGGCCGACGCGCAGCGCAACCGGGACAAGATCCTTGCCGCGGCGGTGCGGGTGTTCAGCGAAGAGGGGCTGGACGCGCACCTCGAGCGCATCGCCAGGGAGGCGGGGGTCGGAAGCGGCACCCTCTACCGGAACTTCCCCACCCGTGAGGCCCTGATCGAGGCGGCGTACCGCAACGAGGTGGCCCGGCTGTGCGACTCCGTCCCGGGCCTGCTGGCGGAGCTGTCCCCGGCCGAGGCGCTGCGCGCCTGGACACGCCGCTTCATCGACTACGCCACCGCGAAGCTCGGCATGGCGGACGCCCTGCGGGCCGTCGTCGCCTCGGGCGGCAACCCGTACGCGGACAGCCGGGAGCTGATCCAGGCCGCCCTCTCGTCCCTCATGGACGCCGGTGTGACCGCCGGCGAGATCCGGTCCGACATCAGGCCCACCGACATGTTCGCCGCCCTGGCGGGCATCGCCCTCACCTCGGCCCGCCCCGAGCAGCGCGAGCAGGCCGAACGCCTCCTCGACCTCGTCCTGGACGGACTGCGGCCCACGGCTCCGCGCCCCGCACGACCGTGACCGTCCCCGCGCGGACCGCGGTGGCCGGGATCACCACTGATCAAGCTCGGGACGGCGTCCGGTGGCGTGAAGGGAGCCGAGGAGGCCGAGGGCGTGGGCGCTCGGGCTGCCCGGCTCGGCGTGGTAGATGACAAGCTGCTGGCCGGGTGCGTCACGTACGTCGAAGGCCTGGTAGGTGAGGGCGAGGGGGCCGACCTCCGGGTGGCGCAGGTTCTTGGCGTCCTGCGTCTTGCCGCGCACGCCGTGGGCGTTCCACAGGCGGGTGAAGTCCGGGCTCCGCTCGGTGAGACCGGCGACCAGGCGGCGCAGCGGTGGGCTGTCCGGGTCGAAGCCGGCGGCCTGACGCAGGTTGGCCACGGTGGCCTGGGCCACCTGCTCCCAGTCGGTGTAGAAGTGCCGGCCCGCGGGGTCGAGGAAGGTCATGCGGGCCAGGTTGTCCGCCGGGTCGAAGGGGGTGAAGAGGGCCTCGGCCAGGGCGTTGACGGCGAGCAGGTCCAGAGTGCGGCTCAGGACGAACGCCGGGGTGTGCGGGTAGCCGTCCAGCAACTGGCGCAGTGCAGGGCTGACCGACGCGGCCGTGTGGACGGAGAGTTCCTCCTCGCCCGGTGTGCTCCGGGCCAGGCGGAACAGGTGCGCCCGGGCGTCGGTGTCCAGGCGCAGCGCACGGGCGAGGGCGTCGAGTACCTGGGGTGAGGGGTTGCGTTCGCGGCCCTGTTCCAGGCGGGTGTAGTAGTCGGCGTTCACTCCGCCGAGGACGGCCACCTCCTCGCGGCGCAGTCCGGCGACCCTGCGGGTCCCGTGGCTCACCATGCCGACGTCCCCCGGCCGCAGGCCGGCCCGGCGGGCGCGCAGGAACTCCCCCAGGTGGTTCTCGTCCATGACGTACAGGCTAGGCGGCGGCCCGGTGCGCTGCCCGGGTGTGTCGCACCCAGGCAGGACTCGTCCTGGTCCCGCGTCGCCGACCTGCACAGACTCGGTGGGACAGCCGCGGAACCACCGAAAGGACATCGTCATGACACACACCGCCAAGGTCGTTCTGATCACGGGGGCGAGCAGCGGGATCGGTGCGGCGGCGGCCCGCCGACTGGCCGCCGACGGACACCGGGTGTTCCTGGGAGCGCGCCGCACCGACCGGCTGGAGGAGTTGGCCGGCCGGATCGCCTCCGAGGGCGGCACCGCGGACTTCCGGCGGCTGGACGTCACCGACGCCGACGACGTGCGGGCGTTCGTGGCGGCGGCGACGGAGCGCTGGGGGCGGGTGGACGTGATGGTCAACAACGCCGGCGTGATGCCGCTCTCGCCGCTCGCGGCACTGAAGGTGGACGAGTGGGAGCGGATGATCGACGTGAACGTCCGAGGCGTGCTGCACGGTGTCGCCGCCGCCCTGCCGGTCATGCGTCGGCAGGGCGGCGGGCACTTCGTGAACATCGCGTCGGTCGGCGCGTACGAGGTGGTGCCCACGGCCGCGGTGTACTGCGCGACCAAGTTCGCCGTACGGGCCCTCTCCGAGGGTCTGCGCCAGGAGTCGGCCGGGGACATCCGGGTCAGTGTGGTTTCCCCCGGGGTCACCGAGTCCGAGCTGGCGGACTCCATCTCCGACCCGCGTGCGCGCGAGGACATGAAGACCTACCGTTCGGTGGCCGTCCCGGCGTCCGCGATCGCGGACGCGATCGCCTTCGCCGTCTCGCGGCCCGCCGGGGTGGACGTGAACGAGATCGTGGTGCGCCCGGCCGCCAGTGCGCAGTAGGCGTCAGCTCCAGGCCCGGCGTTCCTGCCCGTGGGGGTCGTCGATCTGCGTCCACTCCGTGTCGATGCGCATCGTGGCCCGGCGCCCGGTGTCGTACGGGTCCCAGCCGGGGTCGCCGGTCCTCGCGAACCGGATCCAGGCCGCGTGGGTGCGGGTGGCGAGGTCCGCGGGGGGTTCGCCGGGGCCGAGGAGACCGGCGGGTCCGTACAGCTCGGGCAGGCGGGTCCGGTCGAAGACGAAGGGCAGCTCCATCGTGTGGGTGGCGCCGAGCTGTCCGTCCAGGCCCTGGGAGCGCCACGCGAACTCGTAGGCGTGGGTGGCGGACGCGGAGTGTGCCGCGTGTGCGTCGGCCAGGGCCCTGCTGCCGACGCCGAACAGGGCGTCGCCCATGACGGCGGAGCGCAGTTCGCCGAAGGACGCGTCGGGGCGGGCCTTGCGGTACGTCTCGACCAGCCGCGCCGGATCCGGGTGCGACTGGGCCGCCGCCGCGTCGACGTCTTCGGCGCGTGAGGTGGCGTACCGGCCGGCGGGAGCCAGGTAGAGGTTTCCCTCTTCGGTGGTGGTCCCGACGAGCAGGTCGACGTCCGCGCCGAGGCCGGCGGCGACGGATGCGGCGGGCTGGGTGTCGAGGACCAGGCTGAAGGGGCTGAGGCCGATCAGCGGGTCACGGTGCGTCCTGGTCCGCAGGTCGATGCCCGCGAGGCCGGCGGCGGCCTCGACCAGGCGTTCGTCGGGGATCTCGGCGAAGGCGCCGGCCTGGGGTGCGACGCCCAGGGCTTCGGCCGCCGCGCCGGTGACGCGGGCGGCCTGCTCGGTGGTGAACGCGCCCAGGCCGCTGCCGCTCTGGACGATCGCCCGGCGAAAGAGGCCGGCGGCCCCCGGGGTGGCGAGGACACCGCCGACGACGGTCGCGCCGGCCGACTGGCCGAAGAGGGTGACACGGTGCGGGTCGCCGCCGAAGGCCGCGATGTTCTCCCGCACCCAGCGCAGCGCGGCGACGACGTCCAGCAGGCCGCGGTTGGCGGGCGCTCCGGGCAGGTCGAGGAACCCGGCGATGCCCAGCCGGTAGTTCAGGGTGACGAGGACGACGCCGTCCCGGGCGAAGGCGGAGCCGTCGTACATCGGGGACCGTGTCGATCCGGCGACGGATCCCCCGCCGTGGACGAAGACCATGACGGGCAGCCCGCCGCTCCCGGCCTCGGGCGTCCAGACGTTGACGGTGAGGTAATCGTCGCCGCGTGACCAGCCGGGGCCGAAGTAGGGGGACATGTCGACACTGCCCAGCCGTCGCTCGGACTGCGGCGCGCTCGGACCGGGCCGGGTGGCGTCCCGTACACCGTCCCAGGGAGCGTGCGGCCGGGGCGGTGCGAACCGGCCGGCACCGAGCGGAGGTGCCGCGTAGGGGATGTCGAGGAAGGCGGCGGTGCCGTCCTGGCGGATGCCTCGTACGGCGCCCCTGGCCGTGGTCACGACGGGGTGGTGGTGATTCACTTCTGCTGCCTTTCCGGCGCTCTCAGCGCAGCTCAGCACTGCTCAGCGCTGCTCGGTGTACGGGGTGAAGGGCGCCCAGCCCTTGATGGCGAACTTGTCCGCGTCGCGCGTGACCTCGGCGGCTCCGTGGCCGCCCAGGTGGGCGGGGAAGACGAGGGCGTTGTGGTCGGCGGCCCAGCCCAGGAGCCTGCGGCGGGTGGCACGGGCCGCCGCGGGGTCCTCGCAGAAGCAACTGTTGTGGTCCGGTGCCAGGATCTGCACCGGGCTGTGCAGCAGGTCGCCGACGAACACCGCGCGGTCCGGTCCGCGGTCGAGGGTCAGCACGCTGGAACCGGGGGTGTGGCCGGGAGCCGCGTCCAGGCGCAGATTGGCGTCGATGCGGTGGCTGCCCTCCCACAGGAGGGTCCGTCCGGCCCGGTGGACGGGGGCCACGCTGTCCTCGAAGACGTTCTGGTTGCCGCGGCCGAGCAGCGGTGTGTGACCGTTCTCCGGATTCCAGAAGTCGAAGTCGTCCTTCGGCATCAGATAGGTGGCGTTGGGAAAGGTGGGAATCCAGTTCCGCCCGTCCAGGCGGGTGTTCCAGCCGACGTGGTCGACGTGGAGATGCGTGTTGATGACGAGGTCCACGTCCTCCGGTTCGACACCGGCCCGGGAGAGGTTGGCCAGGAAGCCGGTGTCGAGGTGGCTCCAGACCGGCGAGTACGGGCGTTCCTTGTGGTTGCCCACGCCCGTGTCGACCAGGATGTTCCTGCCCTCGCTGCGCAGCAGCCACGTCTGGATCGCCGAGTTCACGGTGGTGGCCCCGGAATCCAGGAAGTGCGGGGCGAGCCACGGGGAGCTCTTGTCCCACACCTCTTTCGGGACGTCCGGGAAGAACGTCTCCGGTGCTATGTCAACGGGCCCGAAGTATTCCCTCACCCGTGTGACGGTGACGTTTCCGAGCTCAATCCGGTCCATGACGCTCCTTGCCGCTGCTTGACGAATCGGTCAGTGCCGAGGCCTTCTCGAAACCTAGGAGCGGCCCCGGCGTGCGCGGTATCCGTCACGTGACTGCACCCGGGCGCCCGCGCCCACCGGGGCACCCGCCCGCCGCTTGTAGCCTGGGTCCGTGGACGAGCGGGAGCCGATCGTGGGCCGGGACGCGGAACTGGCGCGTCTGCTGCGTACCGCGGCCGGTCCGGTCCCTTCGGCGGACCCGGCGGCGGGCGACCGGGTTCTGCTGGTCGCCGGTGAGGTGGGCACCGGCAAGAGCACGCTGCTGGACTCCGCGGCGCGCCGGGCCGGGACGGGCGGCGCACGGGTGCTGCGGGCCACCGGCAGCGAGTCGGAGTCGGGCCTCGCGTTCTCCGCGCTGCATCTGCTGCTGCGGCCGGTGCGCGGCGAGGTGGACGGGCTGCCGACGCGACAGCGCACGGCGCTGCGGGACGCCCTCGGGGCGGGGCGGCAAGCGGCGTCACCCGATCTGATGCTCCTCGGTGTCGCCGTACTCGACCTGCTTTCCGCCCTGGGCGACCGGGCACCCGTGCTGGTGGTGCTGGACGACGCGCACTGGCTCGACCGCGCCTCCTTGAACGTGCTGTCGTTCGTCGCCCGACGGCTGGCCGACGAGCCGGTGACGATGCTGGTCGGGACCCGTTCCGGGGAGCGCCTGCCGGGGTTCGGCCGGCAGGTGCCGACCCTCGCCCTCGGACCGCTCGACGACGCGTCGGCCCACCGCCTGCTGGATCTGCAACCACACAGCCCCACCGGTCGGACCAGGGCCCGGATCCTCGAACAGGCGGCAGGCAATCCGCTGGCCCTGGCCGAACTGGCGAGGTCCGCGCGGGACATGGCCGGCATGGCCGGGATGGCCGCGCGGGTGCCGCCCGTGGGGCCGCTGCCGCTCACCGATCGCCTCGAGCGTGTCTTCGCCGCCCGCCTCGCGGACCTCCCCTCCCTCACCGTCCGGGCGCTTGTGCTCCTGGCCGCCATGGACACCGTCGACTCCGCGCTCGCCGTCCCGGCCGGGCCGCCGGATGCCGGGGACGAGGTGTGGCTGCCCGCCGAGCGGGCGGGGCTGGTGCGGCGGGCGGGTCACGGCGTCCGGTTCCGCCACCCGTTGGTGCGGTCCGCCGTGTATCACTCCGCGCCCTTCGACACCCGCCGCGCCGCACATCTCACCCTCGCCGGGATGCTGGGCGACGAGCCGGACCGGCGGGCCTGGCACCTTGCCGCCGCCGTCACGCACGGGGATCCGGCCGTGTCGGCGGAGCTCGAGCGGACCGCCGAGCGGGCCCGCCGCCGGGGCGGCCACGCGGCCGCGGCCAAGGCGCTGCAACGCGCCGCGGAACTCGCCCCGGGACGTGCGGACGGTGCCCGGCTGCTGGTGGCGGCCGCCCGGGCGGCCGTGCTCACCGGAGACATCGCCTGGGTCGACGAACTGGCCGCCGCGGTCCGGGCGCGCACGGACGACGCCGCGCTGCTGGCCGACGCCGCCGTGCAGGCGGGGCGGCTGGCCGTCCTGACCGTGCGCCATTCGGTGGTCTTCTCCCGGCTGACCGACGCCGCCGGGCGGCTGTCCGGCTCGCGGCCCGCCGCCGCACTTGACCTGCTGGCCGGTGCCGCCGTGGTCCGCTTCTACTCGGGCCGGGAGTCCCAGCGGGACCGTGTCCGGGACCTGTTGCGGCGCCTGCCCGAGGACCCGTCGCACGCCTGGCTGCGCACCTGGGTGAGCGCGGTGTCCGACCCCTTCGACGGCAGGGCCTCTCTCGTGACCCGACTCGCCCGGTCGGCCGCCGAGTCCGAGGGCCGGCCGGAACGGCTCACCGCGCTCGCCGTCATGGCCTGGCTCCTGGACGAGACTCCGCTGGCGGTCGGTGCCTTCGACGAGGCGTTCGACCGCTGGGAGTCGCGGGGACCGCTGCCCGAGGGCATGGGCGGCGCGGCGGCCTGGGCCTATCTGGAACAGGGGCGGTGGGAGGAGGCCCGCGAGGTCTGCGCCCGCACCGCCGCGACCGGTTCGACGCTCGGCCTCGACCACGCCGTGGCCTGCGCCGCCGCGGTGGACGCCACGCTGCTCGCCCTCCAGGGCGACACGGCGGCGGCCCGGGCCCGGGCCGCGGACGCGCTCGACCTGATCGATCCGCTGGAGAGCCGCTCCGTCTCCGTCTACGCCCGTCGTGCGCTCGGCACCGCAGCGGCCGTCGAAGGCTCCTACGAGGCCGCCTACGACCACCTCCGCCCGGTCTTCACGGCGGACGGCTCACCCGTGCACTACCACGCCTCCTACCCGGCTCTCGCGGAGCTGGCCGCCGCCGCTGTGCGCGCGGGCCGGCGCGAGGAGGCCGCCGTGATCGTGGACCGGTGCTCGCGCGAGCTCGGCCAGAACGCCTCGCCCCGCCTGCGCGCGCTGATCGACCGGGCCCGCGGTCTGCTGGCGGACCCGGCGGACGCCGAGCCGCACTTCAGGGCGGCCCTGGCGGACCCGGCCCTGGAGCACTGGCCCTTCGAGCGCGCCCAGACCCTGCTGGACCTCGCCGAGTGGCTGCGGCGCCGGCGGAGGATCGCGGAGGCGCGCGGGCCGCTCGCCGAGGCCCTGGAGACCTTCCGGCGGCTGGGCGCGCGCCCGTGGATCGAACGGACCCGGGCCGAATCGCGGGCCGCCGGACTCGACGTCACCGACGCGGCTCCCGACGCGCTCGCCGAGCTGTCCCCGCAACAGCGGCAGATCATCGGGCTCGCCGCCCGCGGACTGACCAACCGCGAGATCGGCGAAAGGCTCTTCCTCTCCCCGCGCACGGTCGGCTCTCACCTCTACCGGAGCTTTCCCAAGCTGGGCATCACCGCCCGCTCCCAGCTCCGCGACCTGGTCGAGGGCGGCCTCGCGACGGCCGCGGGGCCGCAGGGGCGGTGATCGTCCCGACGGGCGGGCCCGGAGCGGGCGCGGACAGGTCTGCTAGCCGGCGTCCAACGGCCGTTCGAAGAACGTTTCCAGGACCACGGTCGCCTGGGTCCCGCTCACCCCGTCGATCGCGTAGAGACGGCGCAGCACGTCCTGGAGCCGCTCGGTGGTGGCCGTGCGTACCTTCACCAGGACCGCCGCGCTGCCCGCAATGACGTGCGCCTCCTGGATCTCCGGCACGGCGGCGAAGTCCTCGGCCCGGTCGCCCATCCACGTCGTGGAGTCCACCAGCACGAAGGCGAGGACTCCGCGGTCGAGCGCCTCGGGGTCGACGTCGACCGTGGTGGCCCTGATGACGCCCTGTTCGCGCAGTTTGCGGACGCGTTCGTGCGCGGCGCCCGCCGACAGGCCGACCTCCTTGCCCAGTGCGGCGTACGGCCGGGTCGCGTCCCGCTGGAGCAGCGCGATCAACCGACGGTCGATGTCATCCATTGACTTCACCCATTGATCGTACCTGATTCAGTGATGTGCGTGCTACGTTGAATGACATTCTGTGCACTCCTGCTGAGAGGACACCATGTCCACCGACAGCCCGTACGAGATCCTGGACGACCGCTTCCGCACCGGACGCTGTGCGAACGGTGACAGCAGGCTGGAGGTCCTGTACGACGACTGCCGCTGGGCCGAGGGCCCGCTGTACGTCCCCGCCTGGCGTCAGCTCATCTGGAGCGACATCCCCAACGACCGCATCCTGCGCTGGGACGAGGCCACCGGCACGGTCGGTGTCTTCCGCACTCCGGCCGGCCACAGCAACGGGAACACCCTCGACCGCCGGGGCCGCCTGGTCACCTGCGAACAGGGCAACCGGCGCGTCACCCGCACCGAACCCGACGGGACCGTGACCGTCCTCGCCGAGCGCTACGACGGCAAGCGGCTCAACAGCCCGAACGACTCCGTCGTGCGCTCCGACGGCACCATCTGGTTCTCCGACCCGGACTTCGGCATCACCAGCGACTACGAGGGCCATCGCGCCGAGTCCGAGACCGGCGCGTGCAACGTGTACCGGATCGACCCGGCGTCCGGGGACGTGCGGCTCGCCGCCGACGGCTTCGAGGGGCCCAACGGCGTGATTCTGTCCCCCGACGAGCGGCGGCTGTTCGTCTCCGACTCCCGGGCCGCCCGGATCCACGCCTTCGACGTCCAGGAGGACGGCACGCTGTCCGACCGAAAGATCTTCGCCGAGGCCCGGGAGGACGTGCACTTCGACAACATCCGCTTCGACGACGAGGGCCGCCTGTGGGCCGCCGCCCTGGACGACGGCGTCCACTGCTACGACCCCGACGGCACCCTCATCGGCCGGCTTCGCGTGCCCGAGCCCGTCTCCAACATCGCCTTCGGCGGCCCGAAGAACAACCGCCTGTTCATCACCGCCACCACGTCCCTGTACTCGCTGGTGATGTCGGTGACGGGCGCACCGCGCCTCTAGGACCCGCCCGTCGGCGAACCCGTGTACAGGAAGGGGCCGTTGCGACGTAGGTTGTGGGGAAGCACCCACGCCTCGGCTGAAAGACGGACCGTATCCATGAGCGACCCTGCGACGCCCCCCGGCCACGCGGCCCACCAGAAGATCGACACCTCGGTGCCGCACTCGGCCCGGATCTGGAACTACTGGCTGGGCGGGAAGGACAACTACCCGGTCGACGAGGAGGCCGGAGACGCGTACACCGCCGTCTTCCCCGGCATCGTCACCATCGCCCGCAGCAGCCGCGCCTTCCTGCGCCGCAACATCACCCACCTGGTCGCCGAGGCGGGCATCCGGCAGTTCCTCGACATCGGGACCGGTCTGCCGACCGCCGACAACACCCATGAGGTCGCCCAGCGCATCGCGCCCGAGACCCGGATCGTCTACGTCGACAACGACCCGATGGTCCTCGCCCACGCCCGCGCGCTGCTCTACTCGGCCCCCGAGGGGGCGACCGCCTACATCGACGCCGACGTACTCGACCCCGACGCCGTCCTCGCGGCCGCCGCCGAGACGCTGGACTTCGACCGGCCCATCGCCCTGATCCTCAGCAACATCCTGGGCCACATCCCCGACTACGACCGGGCGCGTTCCGTGGTCACCCGCTTGCTGGCCGCCCTGCCGTCCGGCAGCTACCTGTCCGTCAACGACGGCTCGCGAGGCATCGACCCGGGTTTCGAGCGGGCCCAGGACGCCTACAACGAGAGCGGTGCGGCGCCGTACATCCTGCGCACCGTCGACCAGATCACGGCGTTCTTCGACGGCCTGGAGCTGTTGGAGCCCGGCGTCGTACCGGTGCCGCTGTGGCGTCCGGAGCCCGGTGCCCCCACCCCCGCCCCCATCGGTGAGCACGGCGGGCTCGCCCGCAAGCCGTGACGCGCTGAGCGGCGCCCGCAGGAGAGGAACCGTCCCATGTCCGCATGGCCGTTGCCCGAGTCGTTTCCCAGCAGCTCGGGCACCGTCCGCTGGAACCGGCTCGGCTCACCGGACGGGCGCCCGCTGGTCCTTCTGCACGGAACGCCGTTCTCGTCGTACGTGTGGCGTGCGGTGGCCCGCTCGCTGGCGCGCGAGCACCAGGTGTTCGTCTGGGACATGCCCGGTTACGGGCGGTCGCAGATGTACGCGGGGCAGGACGTGTCCCTGGCCGCCCAGGGCCGGGTCTTCACCGAGCTGCTGGACCACTGGGGCCTGGCGGAGCCCCTCGTGGTCGCCCACGACTTCGGCGGCGCCGTCGCCCTGCGGGCCCATCTGCTGCACGACGCGGCGTACCGGGCGCTCGCCCTGGTCGATCCGGTCGCGCTGGCACCCTGGGGGTCGCCGTTCTTCCGGCTGGTCCGCGAGCACGCCGAGGTCTTCGAACAGCTTCCGGCGGCGCTCCATCAGGCCCTGGTGCGCGAGTACGTGGCGTCCACCGGCGGCCCCGGGCCGCACCCGGCGGTCCTGGAGCGGCTGGTCGGGCCCTGGCTCGGCGAGTCCGGGCAGCCGGCCTTCTACCGGCAGATCGCCCAGGCCGACCAGCGGTACACGGACGAGATCCAGGACCGCTACGCCGGGATCAGTGTTCCGACGCTGATCTGCTGGGGCGAGGAGGACGCCTGGATTCCCGTGGCGAGGGGACGCGAACTCGCCGATCGTGTCCCGGGCGCACGGTGGGAGCCGATCGCCCACGCGGGTCACCTCGTCCAGGAGGACGCGCCCGCCGAGCTGACGGCCGCACTGCTGGCCTTCCTCGGCCGCGTCCCCTGACGGCATGCCACAGGGCAGGGTGCCCGGGAACGCTCGTTTCCCGGGCACCCTGCCCTGTTCAACGGTCTCCCGATCAGGCGGGGGTGATGTTCTCCGCCTGCGGGCCCTTCTGACCCTGGGTGATGTCGAAGGTCACGGCCTGGCCTTCCTGCAGCTCGCGGTAGCCCTGGGCGTTGATGTTGGAGTAGTGCGCGAAGACGTCGGGGCCGCCGCCGTCCTGCGCGATGAAGCCGAAGCCCTTTTCAGAGTTGAACCACTTGACAGTTCCGCTGGCCATGCCTTTTGCCTTTCAGCCGTTATCGGATCCGCACCGCGCGAACCCGGAGGTGGTCGTCCTGGTCCTCCGGCATTGCACAGCAAACCGCCCGCACTCCTGGGCGGGCGGTCTGGGCGAACCACGACATCTGCTGCTGACGCTACACGGCATGTCCGAGCCTCACCAGTGAGTAAGGGGTGTGAGCGGGAACGATGTTGTCGACCGGCGCCCTCGGTCGCAGCCGTGCGGGGTCGCTTCTGCGCCATACGGGGGAGACCGCGAGGCGGCCGCACAACCCGGTTCCGTTAGTGGTCTAGCTATGAGTAGTCCACACACGGAGTCGGAGATCGATATGACCGTCAGGAAAGCGCTGGCCCTGGTGATCGGCGCTGTCATGTGCACCGGCGTGCTGGGAACCGGCTGCGCCCGGGAGCACACGGGCGCCTCCTCGCAGGACGCACACGCCCCCGGCAGTTCCGCGGCACAGCCCGCGTCCCCGCGCGCCGCTCCCCCGCGCACCTTCCCCCGCCCGCTGCCCGGGGTCGGGCCGGTCATGCGGGACCGCCTCCCGGCCGGTTCCCGGCAGGCCCTGGTGGTCACCGGCGAGACCGAGGACTCGTCGCAGGCGCGGGCGGTGCTCTACGAACGGATTCCCGCCGAGGGCTGGCGCGCGGTCGCCGGTCCCTGGCCCGCCCACAACGGCCTGCGCGGCTGGACCGCCGACCACGAGGCGGGCGACCTGCACACCCCGATCGGTGTCTTCGGCCTCAGCGACGCCGGAGGCCGGCTGCCCGATCCGGGCACGCTGCTCCCCTACGACCAGGATCCGCAGTTCGCCGTGTCGGGCACGGGGTATCTGGGCGAGCCGCTGGAGGGGTCGTTCGACTACGTGGTCGCCATCGACTACAACCGGGTGTCCGGCACCACCCCGCTGGACACGACCAGGCCCCTGGGTGAGGACAAGGGCGGCGGGGTCTGGATCCATGTGGACCACGAAGGGCCGACCAACGCCTGCGTGTCCCTGAGCGAGGAGCACATGCGCGCGTTGCTGACCGCCCTGGACCCGGACAAGGAGCCGGTCGTCGTCATGGGGCCGGAGCAGGTCCTGAACCAGTAGGCGAAGAGGGTCCCGCACGGCGTCATGTCGCCGCCCGCTCACCCGGTGGTGTGCGTGCCGTGCTCAGCCGACGGGCGGCATGTCGGTGGGCGTCGAGTCGAGGCCGGGCCTGCGCTCCCGCCAGGCGCCCCGGGTGAAGTCGGGGATCTCGACGGGGCGCCCGCCCCTGGCCAGCGAGGTGACGCTGAGGGGAACGGGCGAGCACCAGGCGGCCGAGTCGTAGATGTCGATGTCCGGCACCAGACCCGCCCGCATGAGCTGGACGGTGCGCCACTGCAGGACGTAGTCCATGCCGCCGTGGCCGCCGTTGTTCGCGGCGTCGTCGCCGACCTTCCGCCACAGCCAGTGGTCGTACTCCTTGCGGTAGCCCTCGAAGTCGCGCCAGGTGTGCCCACTGTGGTCCGGCTCGACGTAGATGCGGGCGCCGGTCGGTGCGGGCCCCGCGTAGTCCTCGACGATGCCGCGGCTGCCGGCGAGGGTGTTGATCCGGCTGTAGGGCCGGGGCGAACTGACGTCGCGCTCCGCGCGGACGGTCCTGCCCTTCGCCGTTTCGATCATGCAGGTGACCAGGTCACCGTTGATGTAGGTCTCCTTCCAGGACGGGTGGTCCCGCGGGACGAAACGGGCGCGGTAGTCGGCCAGCCCCTTCGGGGCGGTCGTGGTGGCGCTCAGGGTCGTCATGCGGTCGCCGCGGTTGATGTCCATGGCCGCCGCGATCGGGGCCAGCCCGTGCATCGGGTAGAAGGAGGCGGTGCTGCGGGTGTGCCACAGCCGTCGCCAGGAGTCGGTGTAGTAGGTGTCGGAGAAGAGGAGTTCACGCAGGTCGTGCAGGTAGCCGCCGTGGCCGTTGGTGATGTCTCCGAACAGGCCGTCGTGTGCCCCCTTCAGCATGGCCAGCTCGTTGCGGCCGTAGCTGCAGTTCTCGGACAGGAGCAGGTGCCTGCGGGTGCGCTCGGACGTGTCGACGAGGTCCCACAGCTCGCGCAGTTCCGTCGCGACGGGGAGTTCCACCACGGCGTGCCTGCCGCTGAGCAGCGCCGCCCGGCCGTGCTCGTGGTGGAACTCCCAGGGCGTGGCGACGTACACCAGGTCGATGTCGTCACGCCGCAGCATCCGGGCGTAGGAGTCGGCGGAGCCGCCGTACTCGGCCGGGCGCGGGTTGCCCTTGCGCTCCAGGCGGTCGGCGGCGCTCTTGGCGCGGTCGGCGCGGATGTCGCAGACGGCGGTCACGGTGCAGCCGGGTACGGCCGCCCAGCCGGTGATCATGCTGCCGCCCCGGTTGCCGAGGCCGATGACGGCGACGCGGACGGTCCGGTGGACGTCGAAGGGCACGCCGATCATCGACTTCTGGCCGGGCCTGCGGCGGGGCGTCTGCCCGGCCGCGGCCGACGCGGACGGCGCGGACGCGGTCGTCCCGGCCGCGAGGGCGCCGGTGGCGACGGCCGAACCCAGGAGCAGTCGGCGTGAGACAGCGGGCGTTTCGGACATGACGGCAACACTCCTCGTGGGGCGGTCGGCATCACGGTCGGTGCATGACTCTGCGGGCTCTGCCGTGACATGTCAATACGTGCTTGATACACAGCGGTTCCGAGCACTTCCACGCACCGAGAGGCCGAAGGTGCCGCTACATCCCGTCCCCCTGCACCACCCCGCGCGTCGAGAGCGTGACGGGGTCCTGGGTGGTGAAGTCCCCCGGCGGGATGCCCGGATGGTGGCCCTCGCCCGGAGGCGGCGCCTGGTCGCGCGGGCCCAGGGTGAGCCGGGAGACGATGCGGTAGCGGTCGCCGCGGTAGAGGGAGTGCACGTACTCGACGGGCCGGCCCCGGGTGTCGGTGGTCAGGCGCTCGAAGAGCAGCGCCGGGGACAGTTCCGGCACGTCGAGCAGGTCGGCCTCCGCGCGGGTGACCACGGTGGGCTCGATCGACTGCGCGGCCTCGCTGACCCGGACGTCGTGCCGCTCGCCCAGGTGCTCGTACAGGTCGCCCTGCTCCAGTTCCTCACTGGTCAGGTCCGAGACGAGGTCGGTCGGCACGTGCAGGTACTCGATGGCCATGGGCGAGCCGTCGACGAGCCGCAGGCGTGCCACGTAGTGGATCGGCGCCGCAGGCGACATGCGCAGTTTGCGGCCGACCCGGGCACCCGCGGGCAGGGTGCGGACCTCCAGGAGCCTGCTGGTCCAGGCGCCCGCGGCCTGCGGAAGGCTGAAGGCGCGCCGGTCGGAGACCAGTTCCTGGGTGATCTTCTCGGCGGCGACGAACATGCCCCGGCCGTGCTCGCGCACCAGCAGTCCGGCGACCACCAGTTCGTCGACCGCGGCACGCAGCGTGGGCCGGGACACTCCCAGTTCGGCGCACAGGGTGCGCTCCGAGGGGATCGCGTCCCCGGGGCGCCGTTCCTCGATGAGTTCCAGGACGGCGTCGCGGACGCGCTCCCGCTTGAGCACCGCACCGGAGGCGGCGGCGTCGATCTCCATGCAGTACTCCCGTAACTGGTCTGCTGGTCAGTCGAGCTTACCTGTCCACCTCGGCCGTGAACCAGCCACATCGATGATCACGCGACCGAAAACCCGTATATACGGGAGGGGTTGACGCCCCCATTGGTCCATGCCACCTTCGACCAACGCCAACTGGTAAGCCTGACGCCCCTTACTGGTCAAGTGTGGGCGCGTCGTCCCTTCCAGCTCTCCCCGAGGTGAACCGTGAAGTACCGCTCGCTCGCCCTGCTCTCCACCCTGGTGCTCAGCGCCGGACTCGCCGCCTGCTCGTCGTCCGGCGACACCTCGGACGGAGTCGGCGACGGCAGGACCGCCCTCGACGTGTGGCTCATGCGTGACAGCGTCTCGGCGGGCTTCCAGAAGGAGTTCGAGACGGGCTTCGAGAAGGCCCACCCCGACATCGACCTGAAGATCCAGATCCAGGAGTGGGAGGGCATCGGCGAGAAGGTCACCGCGGCCCTGGCAAGCAACGACGCCCCCGACGTCATCGAGGTCGGCAACACCCAGGTCGCCCAGTACGCCCAGAGCGGCGGCCTCACCGACTTCACGGACCGGGTGGACGAGCTGGGCGGCGACGACTGGCTGAAGGGGCTCGCGGAGCCCGGCTCGTACGACGGCAGGCAGTACGGCATCCCCTACTACGCCGCCAACCGGGTCGTGATCCACCGCACCGACCTGTTCGAGAAGGCCGGCGTGGACCCGGCCGGCATCAAGACCCGGGACCAGTGGATCGACGCCACCCGCAGGCTCGACAAGGGCGGGACCCAGGGCATCTATCTGCCGGGGCAGAACTGGTACGTCCTGTCCGGCTTCGTCTGGGACGAGGGCGGCGACCTGGCCACGAAGTCCGGCGGCGAGTGGAAGGGCGGCCTCGACAGCCCCGAGGCGCTGCGGGCGATGGACTTCTACCAGCGCCTCCAGGCCCTCGGCAAGGGCCCCAAGGACTCCGACGAGGCCCGGCCGCCGCAGGCCGAGGTGATGGCGAAGGGGCGGGTCGCCCAGATCATCGCCGTCCCCGGCGGCGCCAAGGTCATCGAGGAGAAGAACCCCGAACTCAAGGGAAAGCTCGGGTTCTTCCCGGTCCCCGGCAAGACGGCCGACCGTCCGGGTGCCGTCTTCACCGGCGGCTCCGACCTGGTCGTCCCGGTCGTCGCCGCACACCAGGAGGAGGCCTTCACGTTCATCCGCGAACTGACCGGTGACGCCTGGCAGAAGAAGCTCGCGGTCGCCATGAGCTACGTACCGAACAAGACCACCCTGGCGGGGGCCGTCTCCGCCGACCCGGGCACCGCGGCCATGGCGGCCGGCGCCGTGAACGGACACGCCACCCCCAACACGCCCCAGTGGGCGGCGGTCGAGGCGAAGAACCCGATCAAGGAGTACATGACGGCCGTACTCACCGGCGGGGACGCCGAGTCCGAGGCGGCGAAGGCGTCCCGGACCATCACCGACACGCTGGGCAGCGACTCCTGAGCGCGGCCCGCCCCGACACCACGAGGACCAGGAGGCGCCGTGTCGACCGTCCGTGAGCGGAGCGTCCCGCGCAAGACCGTCCCCCGCCCGCCGGCGGCCACCGGGCGCACCGGCGGGCGCGGCGGGGCGGGCCGGGGCACGCTCTGGCCGTACCTGCTGATCGCGCCCGCCGTGCTGGGCATGCTCTATCTGCTGCTGTATCCGCTGGCGCGCGCCGTGCTCATCTCCTTCCAGGACTTCCGGCTGCGTCAACTGATCCTGGGAGACGCCGACTTCGTCGGGCTGCGCAACTACCGGACGCTGCTGGGCGACCCGGAGTTCTGGGAGGTGGTGCGCCGCACCTTCGTGTTCATGGCCGTCGCCGTGGTCGCGATCATGGTGCTGTCCACCCTGGTGGCGCTGATGAGCGAGCGGCTGGGCAGGGTGGCCAGGACCGTGGTCCTCAGCTCGCTGGTGCTGGTCTGGGCGGTGCCGGTGGTCGCGGCCACCACCGTGTTCCAGTGGCTGTTCCACTCCGAGTTCGGCATCGTCAACGAGACCCTCACCGGCCTCGGTTTCGACTCGTACGAGAGCTATCCCTGGTTCGCGCACGGCGGTGCCGCCTTCGCCATCATCGTGGTCCTGGTCGTCTGGCAGTCCGTGCCGTTCGCCGCGATCACGCTCTACTCGGCGCTGGTGACGGTGCCGGCCGAGCTGTACGAGTCGGCCCGGATGGACGGCGCGGGGGCTGTGCGCGTCTTCCGGTCCGTCACGTTCCCGCTGATCCGGCCGATCTTCATGCTCGTCCTGTCCCTCGAAGTGATCTGGACGTTCAAGGCGTTCGTGCAGATCTGGGTGATGACCCGCGGCGGTCCGGGCGAGGCCACCACGATCCTGCCGGTGTACGCCGTGCAGACGGCGCTGGCCGGCCAGCGCTACGACCTGGGCTCCGCCGCCTCGATGCTCACGGTCCTGATGATGAGCGGCGTCCTCGTCCTCTACTTCCGCCAACTGTTCCGTCAGGAGGGTGAGCAGCCGTGACCACCTCGCACCACCCGCCGCACCCCTTGCCGCACCCCTTGCCGCGCCGCGCGCTGCGCCGCCTCCCGCTCAACGCCGCCGCCGCGCTCACCGTGGTGATCTGCCTGTTCCCCGTGTACTGGATGGTCACGACCGCCTTCAAGCCGTCCACGGACATCCAGTCCTACGATCCCCGGCTGGTGCCCCGTTCCTGGACGTTCGAGCACTTCCGGACGGCGGTCGGCGCCGACGGCTTCGCGCTGTTCTGGCGCAACAGCATCCTGGTCACGCTCAGCGCGGTCCTGCTCGCTCTGGTGGTCGCCCTGGGTGCCGCCTACGCCGTGGCCCGCATGCGGTGGCGCGGGCGCCGGCAGTTCATGCTGGCGGTGTTCATCGCGCAGATGGCGCCCTGGGAGTCGCTGATCATCCCGATCTACATCATCTCCCGCGACACCGGGATGCTCGACCGGCTGCCGACGCTCACCCTGATCTACTTCATGATCACGCTGCCGTTCACGGTGGTCGTGCTGCGCGGCTTCATCGCCGGGATTCCTCCCGAACTGGAGGAGGCGGCGCAGGTCGACGGCTGCACCCGGGCCGGTGCCTTCCGCAAGGTGGCGTTCCCGCTCCTTGCCCCCGGTCTCATGGCGACCTCGCTGTTCGGGTTCATCACCGCCTGGAACGAGTTCACCTACGCCAACTTCCTCATCATCAAGCAGCAGGACAGCCGCACGCTGCCGGTGTGGCTCTCCTCGTTCCAGTCGACCTTCGGCACCGACTGGGGCGCGACCATGGCGGCCTCCACGCTCTTCGCCCTCCCCGCGCTGATCATCTTCCTCGCCCTGCAGCGCCATGTGACGGCCGGACTGGCCTCGGGAGGCGTCAAGGGCTGACCGCACCCGCCGTCCCTCGTCCTTCTCCCCCACCGTCGTGCACCGCCGACCACCGGAGCCGTCCCGTGGACCTGCCACGCCCCGAACTGGCCCTCGTCCCCCGCCCCCGCCGCCTCTCCACCCGTTCCGGGCGTTTCCGCCTCGACGGCACGACCCGGCTGCGGGTCACCCCGGGGGCCGGTCCGGCCGCGGCCCTGCTGCGCACCCTCCTCGCCCCGGCCACCGGACTGCGCCTGGACTCCGCCGCCGACGGTGCCTTCGTGCTCGCCCTCGACCCCGCCCTGACCGGCCTCGGCGACGAGGGCTACGGCCTGACCGTGAGCGCCCGGGGTGTCCTGCTGCGCGCCGCCCGGCCGGCCGGACTCCTGCGCGGCGTGCAGACGGTGCGGCAACTCCTGCCCTACGACGCCCTGTCGCAGCGGCCGGTGCGCGGGGTGCCGTGGGACCTGCCGGCCGTGGAGATCACCGACGTCCCCCGGCACGCCTGGCGCGGTTCCATGCTCGACGTGGCCCGGCACTTCCAGCCGGTGTCCTACCTGCGGCGCTACGTCGACCTGCTGGCGCTGCACAAGCTGAACGTCTTCCACCTCCATCTCACCGACGACCAGGGCTGGCGGATGCCCGTGGCCGCACACCCGCGGCTCACCGAGGTCGGTGGCCGGCGCGCGGAGTCGATGGTGGGTCCCGCCGGCAGCGACCGGTTCGACGGCGTGCCGCACGCGGGCTCCTACACCCGGGCGGAACTGCGGGACCTGGTCGCCTACGCGGCGAAGCGCGGGGTGAGTGTGCTGCCGGAGACCGGTGTTCCCGGGCATGTCCGCGCCGCCCTGGCCGCCCACCCCGAACTGGGCACCGTTCCCACCCGCCGCCTGGACGTGTGGACGCACTGGGGCGTGTGCGAGAACGTCCTTGGCACCGGCGAGCACGTCCTGGACTTCTTCCGCACCGTCCTGGACGAGGTGATGGACGTCTTCCCCTCGCCGTACGTCCACCTCGGCGGCGACGAGGTCCCCACCACGGAGTGGGAGCTGAGCCCGGCGGCGCGCGACCGCGCCGCCCGTGAGGGGCTGACGGGGCCCCGCGCGCTGCACCCCTGGTTCATCGCCCGCCTGGCCGAGCATCTCGTGCGCGCGGGCCGCCGGCCGGTCGTATGGGCCGAGAGCGGTGTCACCCTCCCCCTGGACTGCACGGTGATGAGCTGGCGCGAACCGGCGCACGCCCGGGCGGCGGCACTGCGCGGGCACCATGTCGTCCACGCCGACCACCGCGCGACCTACTTCGACTACGCGCGCGGCCACGGCCCCGAGGAGCCACCCGCCCAGCCCGGCGGGATCGTCGACCTGCGCGCGGTGTACGACGTGGATCTCGCGTCGCCGGTGCCGGACCCGGAGGTCGCGTCCCGGGTGCTCGGCGCCCAGGGCCAGTTGTGGACGGAGTTCGTGCCGACCCCCGGGCACATCGAGTACCTCACCTATCCCAGGCTGTGCGCGCTCGCCGACCGGGTCTGGGACGGCACGTCGGGCTGGCCGGACTTCACCGCCCGCCTGGCGGGGCACCGGGCCCGCCTCGACGCCCTGAACGTCCCGCACGCCCACGCACCACGACCCCCCACCGACGCCTCCGCGCTGACGGAGGCCTGCCGAAAGGATCCCGGATGAGAAACCGAACCACCGCCGGCCGCGCCCGCCTGGCGCTCGCCCTGGCGGTTCTGCTGGGCGGGGGCGCCCTGACCGCGCTCCCCGCCCAGGCCGCCCCCGCGGCCGACGGACTCACCGTCCAGTACCGCACCAGCGCGAGCGGAGCCACCGCGGGCCAGACGGAGCCCTGGCTCAAGGTCCGCAACACCGGCTCGTCCACGGTGCGGCTGAGCCAGGTGAAGATCCGCTACTACTTCAAGGCGGACTCACCGACCGCCTCCTACCGCTTCGCCTGCTCCTGGGCGGTGCGCGGCTGTGCCGGCATCACCGGCACGTTCGGCACCCTGGGCAACCCCACCTCGACGGCCGACCGCTACCTGGAGATCGGCTTCACGTCGGCGGCCGGCACCCTGGCGCCGGGCGCGGACACCGGTGACATGCAGTTGCGCTTCTACCGGGCCAACTGGCAGACGCTGCGGCAGAGCGACGACTACTCCTTCAACGGCGTGCAGACGTCGTACGCGAACTGGGACAAGGTCACCGCCCAGCTCGCCGGCGCCACCGTCTGGGGAGCGGCTCCCGAGGGCAACGACCCCACGGACCCGACCGATCCGACCGACCCGACGGACCCGCCCGGCGGGGGGCAGACCCTGTTCGACGACTTCGACTACACCTCGTACACCGACCCCGCGATCTCCGCGCACGGCTGGAGTGTGCGCTCCAACTCCGGTGGGCCCGGTGTCCCCGGCGCCACCTGGGACCCGTCGAAGGTCACCTTCGTCTCCGCCGGCGGCAACTCGGTGATGAACCTGGAGACCTCCACGGCCGGCACCGGCGCGTCCACCACGCAGACCGAGGTCCTGACCAAGTCCATGAAGTTCAAGGACGGCACCTACGCGGCTCGCGTCAAGTTCGCCGACGCCCCCGAGTCGGGACCCGACGGGGACCACCTGGTGCAGACCTTTTTCACCATCAACGACCTCAAGGCCCCGATGGCCGACGACTACGCCGAGTACGACTTCGAGTACCTGCCGAACGGAGGCTGGGGCGAGCCGTCGAACATCCTGTACACGACCTCATGGGAGACCTACGACCCCGATCCCTGGCAGGCCGTCAACCAGCACTCGGAGGCACGCAGCAGCTACGCGGGCTGGCACGACCTGGTGGTCACCATCGACGGCAGCGCCATCACGTACTACGTCGACGGGCAGCGGTTCGGCACTCATGACGCGCGGTACCTGCCCGAGCGGCCGATGTCGATCAACTTCAACCAGTGGCTGATCGACCTGAACGGCCAGACGTCGACGACCCCGCGCGCCTACGACCAGCAGGTCGACTACGTCCTGCACGTCAAGGACCAGGTGCTCACCCCGGCCGAGGTCGCCGCGAAGGTCGCCGGGTACCGCGACGCCGGTACCGGGTTCGTGGACGAGGTGCCCGCTCCCTGACCTCTGCCCTCATCCCGGCGGGGACGGTCAGAACAGCCGCTCCTGAGCGGGTGAGGGCCGTCCCCGCCCCCTGCGGCGCGAGGCGCCCGGGGCGGGGGCCGCCTCCCCGAACAGGGGCGCGGTGCCGTACTCGTCGGGCTCGGCGGGGACGGTGGCGGGCCCGGTGCACACGTTGAGGACCAGCGGAGCGTCACGGTCGAAGTCGCCGGGTGTCATCGCCACCCACTCACGGTCCTGCCGCTCTCCCACGCACCGACACCTTTCTCGCGCCGCCCGCCGCGACCACGCGACGCTACCAGCCCCCGCGGCAGCCCGGTGATCACGGCTCCCGCCCGGCTCGCTCCCCTCGTTCCCGGGCAGGCCACGAGCGACGCTTCATGATTGTTTCTGCGCCAAACAAGCCGTCTTCAATCATGTTCGTGCATCAACTGCCTCGTTTCGAACTCTTGACAGGGGCAGGATCCGGTCGATTTACTCCCGATCAACGCCGATGTCGTGTGATCGGCGGCAGAGGTACGCCCAGCCGGTAGCTGGCTTCGCGCCAGGAGCCCGGACTGAGTCGCCAGGACCGCCACGCGCGTCCGAGGCGGGGACGTGCCCACCACCCCCGGAGCTCGAACCATGAGCCGTATCCAGGTGCACACCCCCAAGAAGCCCGTGCTGGCCGGCGTATGCGCCACCGCCGTCCTCGTCACCGCCGCCGCGCTCGTCCCGGGCAGCACCCCGGCCGAGGCGGCCACCCCGGCCCCGCCCCCCGCCCACGCGGACTTCGACTACCAGATCGGCGGCGCCTACACCCCGCCCGCCGGAGTGCGGGTGGTCAGCCGCGACCACACGGCCTCTCCCGCGGCGGGCCTGTACAACATCTGCTACGTCAACGCCTTCCAGGCGCAGCCCGGCGCGGAGGACGACTGGGACGACGACCTGCTGCTGCGCGACGCGAACGGTGACGTCGTATACGACACCGACTGGGGCGAGGCCTTCCTCGACATCCGCACCGCCGACAAGCGCGAGCGCATCGCCGAGAAGGTCGGCACGTGGATCGACGGCTGCGCGGACAAGGGCTTCCAGGCCGTCGAACCGGACAACTACGACAGCTACACCCGTGCGGGCGATCTGCTGGACGCCGCCGACGCCCAGGGCCTGATCAAGCTGCTGGCCGAGCGCGCGCACTCCGACGGACTGGCCATCGGCCAGAAGAACACCGTCGAGCTGGCCGCGAACCGCGAGGAGAACGGTCTGGACTTCGCGGTCGCCGAGGAGTGCGGCGAGTGGGACGAGTGCGGCGACTACACGGCCGAGTTCGGCGACAACGTGATCGTCATCGAGTACACCGCCAAGGGCCTGTCGAAGGCGTGCTCGGGGTTCGGCGACACGCTGAGCGTCGTCCGGCGCGACCTGGACGTGTCCCCGAAGGGCAGCAGCGGCTACGTCCGTGAGACCTGCTGACACCCGACGGCCAGTCCAGTCCTTGGAGGTACAGATGAATGCGGTCCGACGTGCCGCCGCTCCCTCACGCAGGGGCGTGCTGCGGGCCGGCGGGGGTGCCGCGCTCGCGGCGGTCGCGGGCACCGCGGTGACCGGCTGCGGGGCCGGTGCCGATGACGGCGTCGGGCCCGACGGCACGGTCACCGTCGAGATGTGGCACGGCCAGGCGGACACGGCGAAGAAGGCCCTGGAAGGGCTCGTCGCCGACTTCGAGCGGGCACATCCGAAGATCAGGGTGAAACTCGGCGGCGGAGTGCTGTCGGACGTGATGCTGCAGAAGGTGACGGCGGCCCTCGCCGCCGGCTCCTACCCCGACATCGCGTACATCTTCGGGTCGGACCTGGCCCGGGTGGCTCGCAGCCCGCAGGTCGTCGACCTCACCGACATGGTCGCCGACGGTCCCGTTCCGTGGAAGAACTACTGGGCCGCGGCGCGCGACGCCGTCACGCTCAACGACAGGGTCAGGGCCGCCCCCGCGGTGCTCGACTCGCTCGCCGTCGTCTGCAACAAGAAGCTGTTCCGCGAGGCCGGTCTGCCGCTGCCGAAGGCCGGCTGGACCTGGCAGGACTTCGTGTCCTGCGCGCGGACGCTCACCGAGTCGGGCCGGGGACGGTTCGGCACGGGCTGGCCCGGCACCGGCGACGAGGACACCGTGTGGCGCCTGTGGCCGCTGATCTGGGACCTGGGCGGCGACGTCGTCGACGACAGCGGCAAGGGCATCGGCTTCGCCGACACCGGCGCCCGAGCGCTGGAGGTGGTGGCCGACCTGGCCCGGGACGAGAGCGTCTACATCGATCCCAAGCCCGGCAGCGAGCAGATGTACCAGGTGTTCCAGTCCGGCCGGATGGGCATGGTGGTCACCGGGCCGTGGCAGCTCCCCGACATCGAGACCGCCGGGGTCGACTACCACGTCACTCCCCTGCCCTCCTTCAGCGGACGCCCGGTCACCATCTCGGGGCCAGACACCTGGACGGTGTTCGACAACGGCGAGGCACGGTCCGGGGCCGCCCGTACCTTCCTGAGCTGGCTGGCCCGGCCCGAACAGGACGTGCGCTGGGACATCGAGGCCGGCAGCCTCCCGCTCAGCCGCCGCACCGAGGCGCTGCCCGAGTGGCAGGACAAGGTCGCCGGCACCGAGGGCCTGAACGTGTTCACCACCGCGCTGGAGACGGCACGCGTGCGCCCCGTCCACGCGGCGTACCCGGAGGTCTCGCAGGCGCTGGGGCAGGCGATCGTCGCCGTGCTCCTGGGGCGCAGTACTCCCGAGAAGGCGTTGCGTGCCTGCGCCGACGACGCCAATGCCGCCCTGCTCATACCGCGTTGAGGAGCCACACCGCCATGCCGCGCCTCCCCCGCCCCATCACCGTCGAGGGTCCGCCACCGGATCCACGGCCACTTCGCCGCAAGCGCCGGCGCGAGACCACCGCCGCCTGGGCGTTCGTCTCACCGGCGGTCCTGATCGTCCTCGGTCTGAGCATCGTCCCGGTCGTCTGGTCGCTGCTGCTGTCCTTCCAGGCCAGTGACCTCGTGACGCCCAGCCGCTGGGTCGGCCTGGACAACTACCGCGCCCTCGCCCAGGATCCCAACTTCAGCCAGGCGGTCCGCAACACGCTGCTCTACACGGTCCTGTACGTGCCGTTGAGCCTGCTGTTCGGCCTGGCCCTCGCCCTGGTGCTGAACCGGCGCATCCGCCTGGTCGGCCTCTACCGCACCCTGATCTTCGTGCCGTTCGTGCTGTCGGCGACCGCGCAGGGCGTGCTGTTCTCCTTCATTCTCGACCCGGAGTTCGGCGCCGCCAACTCGGTGCTGCACCACCTCGGCGTCTCCTCGCAGGGCTTCCTGTCCGATCCCTCCCAGGCGCTGCTGGTCCTGGTGGCGATCACCCTGTGGAGCGGCACCGGTTTCTGTGTCGTCGTCTACCTCGCCGCCCTCCAGGACGTGCCGCAGTCCCTGATCGAGGCGGCCCGTCTCGACGGCGCCGGCCGCCGGCACCTGCTGCGCCACGTCACCCTGCCCACGCTCACGCCGGTCACCGTCTTCCTCGTGCTGTGGCAGGCCATCCAGTCCCTCCAGGTCTTCGACCTCGTGTACGTCACGACCAAGGGAGGTCCGCTCGGTTCGACCACGGTGATCGTCTACTTCATCTGGGAGAAGGCCTTCAAGGACGCCACCGCCGGATACGGGGCCTCGGCCGCCTACGTCCTGGCCGTCGCCCTCGGTCTGGTCGCGGGGGCCGTCCGCATCGTCCGGCGTCGGGGACGCCACCGTCTCGAAGGGGCCCGATCATGACGGCGACCTCCACCCCGCCCGACACCGCCGGCACCGCCCGTGCTCTCGTGAAGGCGCCCGCCGCCGGCGCACGGCGCGGTCCGCGGCTCCCGTTCAGTCCCTGGCACCTGCTGCTCGCGCCGCTCGCCCTCGTGTTCGCCGTGCCGCTGGTCTGGCTGGTGCTCAGTTCGGTGATGAGCAACGCGGAGATCAACCGGTTCCCGCCGGCCCTGTGGCCGTCCGGCATCGACCTCGGCGGCTACCGCTATGTGCTGGGCAACGCGATGTTCCCGCGCTGGTTCGTCAACTCGCTGATCGTCTCCGCCGTCACCGTCACCGCGAACCTCGTCTTCGGCTCGCTCGCCGGGTACGCCTTCGCGCGGATGCGGTTCGCGGGCTCGCGGGTGCTGATGGGGCTGATGCTGGCCACCATGGCGGTGCCGTTCCAGCTCACCATGATCCCGACGTTCCTGGTGATGAAGAAGCTCGGGCTCATCGACACCCTGGGCGCGCTGATCGTGCCGTCCCTGGTCACGCCGTTCGCGGTGTTCCTGCTGCGGCAGTTCTTCCTCTCCCTGCCCCGGGAGCTGGAGGAGGCCGCCTGGATCGACGGCTGTTCACGGCTGCGGGTGCTGTGGCGCATCGTGCTGCCGCTGTCCCGGCCGGCGCTGAGCACGGTGGCCGTGCTGACCTTCCTGACCACGTGGAACGACCTGACCTGGCCGCTGATCGCCATCAACCACGACACGCAGTACACGCTGCAACTGGGCCTGACCACGTTCCAGGGGCAGCACCACACCCAGTGGGCCGCGGTGATGGCCGGCAACGTCATCACCGTGCTTCCGGTGCTGCTCGCCTTCCTCGGTGCGCAGAAGACCTTCATCCAGTCGATCACCTCGAGCGGGCTCAAGGGCTGACCGCCGCGCCCGCCCCGGCCGCCACTTCAGGCAAGGCCATGCCGGACACCTTCGAACTCGCCGCTGTGCGCGGCGCCCTGTCCACCTGGGACGAAACGTTCACCCAGGTCACCCGCAACGGAAAGAACCCCGCATGAGCACCGCCCACCCGACCGCGCCCAAGATCACCTTTGTCGGAGCCGGCAGCGTCGTCTTCACCCAGGGCCTGCTCGCCGACCTCTTCGCGTTCGACGAGCTGAAGTCCGCGCACATCGCGCTGCACGACATCGACGCCGAACGCCTGGCCACCGCGAAGGCGGCCGCCGAGTACATCGCCGCCGAACGCGGCGCCCGCCCGCGGGTCACCGCGCACGCCGACCGCCGGGAGGCGCTCGTCGGCGCCGACTTCGTCATCAACATCGTGCAGGTCGGCATGGGCGAGGCGACCCGCACCGACTTCGAGGTACCGGCCCGCTACGGACTGCGCCAGACCATCGGCGACACCCTCGGCGTCGGCGGCGTCTTCCGCGCGCTGCGCACCTTCCCGCTGCTCAAGGCGCTCGGGCAGGACATCGCCGAGGCCTGCCCGGACGCCTGGCTGCTCAACTACACCAACCCGATGGCGATGAACGTCCAGTACCTCGCCGAGGCGACCGGCCTGACGCGGGTGGTGGGACTGTGCCACTCCGTCTACTGGACGGTCCAGGGCCTGTGCGAGCTGCTCGAGGTCCCCTACGAGGAGGTCGTCTACCAGGCCGCGGGCGTCAACCACCAGGCGTGGGTGCTGCGCCTGGAGCACGAGGGCAAGGACCTCCACCCACGCCTCGACGCCCTGATCGCCGAGGACGCCCAACTGCGCCGCCGGGTCCGCATGGACATGTACCGGCGGCTGGGGCACTACCCGACGGAGACCAGCGAGCACTCCTCCGAGTACGTCCCCTGGTACCTGCACCACGACAGCGAGATCGACCGGCTGCGGCTGCCCGTCGGCGCCTATCTGGGCATCGTGGACGAGAACGTGGCCGAGTACGAGCGCACCCGCGACGCGCTGGCGTGCGGTGCGCCGCTCACCGTCGAGGGCACCATGGAGTACGCGCCGCAGATCATCCACAGCGTCGTGACCGGCACGCCCCGCACGGTCTACGGCAATGTACCCAACCACGGTCTGATCGAGAACCTCCCCGACCGGGGCACCGTCGAAGTGCCGTGCCTGGTCGACTCCTCGGGCATCCAGCCCACCCGCGTCGGCGCGCTGCCCCCGCAGTTGGCCGCCCTCAACCGGGCCTACCTGAGCACCACCGACCTGGTGGTGCGGGCGGCGACGGAGGACGACCCGCGGCACATCAGGCACGCCGCGATGGCCGACCCGGCGACGGCGGCGACCCTGCGGGTCGAGGAGATCTGGCAGTTGTGCGACGACATGGTCCGCGCCCACGGGGACCGGCTGCAACCGGGGCTGCGGAGCGTACTCGCCCTCTGAGCCGGCGGACCGGATCGCGCGCTGGTGCGGCCCCGCGTACGGGGGAGAACGCGGGGCCGCACCAGCAAGCTATCGGAGTAATCGGCCGCCTGCCAGACCCGGTCGCCTCCCGACTGCCACGGACCTTCGCCCGGGACCTCGATCAGGGACCTGATCCGGTGCCTGATCCGGGGCGCGGCCGGGCCGCCCGGGCTGCCCGTTCGGGCATCTCCTTGTGCCTCGGGGACTCCTGACGCCCTCGGAGGGCGGCGATACCGTCCCCTCGTGAGCATCACGTCCCGGCGAGCGCCCAGGTGAACGACGAACAGCTGACCGTGGCGGAGCCGGCCGACGAGTCGGACGAGCAGCGGCCGGTCCAACCGGAACAGCCCCGGAAGCGAAAGCGGCGCGGGCCCGGCCCCGTCACGCTTCTGCTGCTGCCCGCCCTGGTGACGGTCACCGGCGTGGCCGCGTTCCTCGCGCTGGGCGGACTGCCGAATCCCTGGCCCGACGACTCCGACGCCGACCCGTCCACCTCGGTCGACATCGACCCCTCGTACGTCCCGTGGCTGCGCAAGGCGGCCTCGGCCTGCGCCGTTGTGGAGCCGTCCGTGCTCGCCGCCCAGATCGACCAGCTCTCGGGCTGGAGCGACGACTCGGACGCGCTCTCGGGCCAGAAGGGCATCGCCGGGTTCACCGACGGCGAGTGGCGGAGCTGGGGCAAGGACGACGACGGCAACGGGCACTCCTCGCCCCACGATCCGGCGGACGCCATCATGGCGCTCGGCCGGCGGGACTGCTCCCTGGCTGGGAAGATGACCGAACTGCGCACCGAGGGCAGGATCAACGGCGACCTCGTGGAACTGACCCTCGCCGCGTACGCCGCGGGAGAGGACGCCGTGACGAAGGCGGGGCGGGTTCCCGCGCAGGCGAAGACGTACCTCGACGAGGTCCAGGCACTGATCCCGCGCTACTTGGCACTCGACCGCGACGACTCCGGCGGCGGCGCGGGCGGGGCGGCGGGCGCCCTCCTGACCGCGCCGGTGAGCCCGCTCACCATCACCTCGCCCTTCGGGTCGCGCGAGCACCCGCTGACCGGTGTGACCAAGCTGCACACGGGCGTGGACTTCGCCGCGCCCCAGGGTGCGCAGGTCGTGGCGGCACGAAAGGGCCGCGTCGTCTTCGCGGCGCTCACCAGCGCGTACGGCAACCGCATCGTGATCGACCACGGAACCATCCAGGGCAAGGGGGTGCAGACGACCTACAGTCACCTGTCCGCGCTGGAGGCGGCCGTGGGACAGACCGTGGAAGCCGGCACGCCGATCGGACGGGTCGGCTCCACCGGCCTGTCCACCGGCCCCCACCTGCACTTCGAAGTGATCCTCGACGGGTACTACACCGATCCGCGCCCCTGGGTCGTCGCCGGCGGTTAGACACCCGCGACAGTGGCACGCGTGAAAAGGGGTTTGATCCGGCGGATCGGGTCGAAGGACACAACATGACCCAGTCGAAGCGCGAGACAGAGCGAAAGTACGAGCCGCCCTCCGGCGGCGTCGCCGGGCTGCCGGACCTCACCGGCGTCGGGCCCGTCTCCTCGGTCACCACGGCCCAGCCGGTGGAGCTGGACGCGGTGTACCACGACACCGTGGATCTGCGGCTCGCCGGGTCCTCGGCCACGTTGCGCCGCCGTACGGGCGGTCCGGACGCGGGCTGGCACCTGAAGCTGCCGCTCGCCGGGGACACCCGGGAGGAGGTGTGGGCGCCGCTGTCGGACGAGGTGCCCGAGGCGCTGCGCGAGCTGGTCCTGTCGCGAACCCGGGGCGCCGAGCTGCGTCCGGTCGTACGGATCCGGTCCGTCCGGGCCGTGCGAGAGCTGCGCGACGCCGAGGGCGGGGTGCTCGCCGAGCTGAGCCTCGACGAGGTGCGGGCGGAGTCGACGGCGGCCGGCGGCGGCCGTGCCGAGTGGGGTGAGCTGGAGGTCGAACTCGCCGACGGCGTCCACGCCGGGCTGCTGGACCTGGTCGAGAGGAAGCTCCGCAAGAAGGGGATCGTCCGTGCCGACAGCCCGTCCAAGCTCGCGCGGGCGCTGCGGGACACCGGATCGGCGGCCGAGCGGTCACGGCCTTCGGGGGTGGTCCCCGGGTCCCCCGGCTCGTACGTGCTCGCGTACCTGCGGGAGCAGGTCGGGATCCTGGTGGCGTTGGACCCGGCGGTCCGCCGTGACCTGCCCGACGGGGTGCATCAGATGCGTGTCACGTGCCGTCGGCTGCGCAGTTGTCTGCGCTCGTACCGGTCGGTGCTGGACCGACGGGTGACCGATCCGGTGCGGGCGGAACTCCAGTGGCTGGCGGGTGAGCTGGGGGTGGCGCGCGACCAGGAGGTGCTGCGGGAGCGCATCGGGACCGCGCTGGACGAACTGCCCGGTGATCTGGTGCTGGGACCTGTCGCCGCCCGGCTGCGGGTGTGGGAAGTCTCCCGGGGCGGCGACGTGCGGTCCCGGACGCGGGAGGCCCTGGACACGCCGCGTTATCTGCGTCTCCTGGACGCGCTGGACTCCCTGGTCCGGCGGCCGCCCCTGCGCGCCAGGGCCGCGGGGAAGCCGGCCCGGACGATGGCCCGGGCGGTGCTCAAGGAGTACGACCGTCTCGCCGGGCGCATGGACCACGCGCTCGCGCGGCCGGCCGGCCGGTCGCGCGAGACGGAGCTGCACGAGGCGCGCAAGGCGGCCAAGAAGCTCCGCTACGCGGCCGAGGTCGCACGTCCCGCGCTGGGCAAGCCCGTCGCCCGGCTCGGCAAGCGGGCCAAGGCGGTGCAGCAGCTGCTCGGCGAGCACCAGGACGCCGTGGTCGCCCAGGACACTCTGCGGGGGCTGGCGGTGGCCGCCCACGGGGCGGGAGAGTCCGCGTTCACGTGGGGACTGCTGCACGGCCGGGAACGGGCCGGGGCCGACGCTCGCCAACGGGAGCTGCCCGCGGTGTGGCGTGCGGCGTCGGATCCCGCGCTGCGTGCGCCGCTGAGGCACTGATGCGAGCCGGGGCCGAGCCGGGACCCGCCGTCGGCGCCCGGGGGTCTCGTTTGGATCTTGCCGCCCCGAGCGAGGCCCGGCACGCCCTCCTCCGCCTTGCAACTGCACGCTCCCCCACGCTCGGCTTCTCCCCCGCTCGGGTCGGCAACACGGCACCGTTGCCTGGAACCGGCCTGATCCACACGACACCCCTTGCGCCGGGCGCCTGGACGGGCGGCCTCAGGGCGACTCGTCCGGGTGGGTCCCCGGGCCGCCGCCCTGCCCGGCCAGTGGTGTCGGCGAGAGGTCGACCGGTTCCTCGTCGGCCTCGAGCAGGGTGTCGGCGGCGCCCACGATCAGCGGATCGGGGCTGCCCGCGGCCCGGTGGTCCTTGGCCGGGTAGTCGCAGCGGTCCAGCAGGCTGCGCATGGCCTCGAGGCGACCGCGGCGTTTGTCGTTGTTCTTGACCACCGTCCAGGGCGCGTGCGGTGTGTCGGTGGCCCGGAACATGTCGACCTTGGCCGCGGTGTAGTCGTCCCAGAGATCCAACGAGGCGAGGTCCGTCGTCGACAGCTTCCAGCGGCGCACCGGGTCGACCCGGCGGATCGCGAAACGGGTCCGCTGCTCGGCCCGGGAGACGGAGAACCAGAACTTCACCAGCAGGATGCCGTCGTCGGTGAGCAGTCGCTCGAAGGCCGGTGCCTGTTGGAGGAACGCGCGGTATTCGGGCTCGGTGCAGAATCCCATCACGCGCTCGACGCCCGCCCGGTTGTACCAGGAGCGGTCGAAGAAGACGATCTCGCCGCGGGCGGGCAGGTGGGCCACGTAGCGCTGGAAGTACCACTGTCCCGCCTCCCGCTCGGTCGGCTTGTCCAGCGCGACCACGCGGGCGCCGCGGGGGTTGAGGCGTTCGGTGAAGCGCTGGATGGTGCCGCCCTTGCCGGCCGCGTCGCGGCCCTCGCACAGGACGACGACCCGCTGCCCGGACTCCTTGACCCAGCGCTGCATCTTGAGCAACTCGATCTGCAGGACCCGTTTCCGCCGCTCGTAGTCGGCCCTGCGTACCTTGCGGTCGTAGGGGTGGTTCTCCCGCCAGGTGTCGATGGGGGTCCCCTCGGAGTTGAGGAGGATCGGCTTCTCCGGTCTGCGCTCGTCGATCCGCAGGCCGTCGAGGAGATCGCCCTCGGTCGGCTCCCCGGCCGGTGCCCCGGCCCCGGCCGCCTCGGAGTCGTCGTGCTTCTTCGCCGCGTCCTCACGCTCGGGCTTCACCGGCGCTCCCGTCCTTCCACCCACGCCGGCACCGCTCCCGGGCCCGCCGCACCGCCTGTGGCCGCTCGATCCCGTCTCACGCGGCGCGGGCCCGTTCCGCGTCCGGGCGTACGGGTGCCGCCGGGGTGCGGGCGGCGCGGACCCGGTAGGTCGTCCGGGCCGGATCGGCGAGGGGCTCGCCGAGTGTGATCCGGCCGGCGGCGTGCAGCATGTCGCACTGGGCGGTGGGCAGCGCGACGTAGCAGCCCCCTCGGCCGGTGGCGGAGTCCAGCGGCCGCCAGTAGCTGTATCTGCGCCGGCCGCCCTCGCGCACGGTGACGAAGACGGGGGTACGCGCGTCGGCGACGATCCGCAGGACCTCGGCCTCACCTGCGCCGAGCGGGGTGCTCGGGCGGGGCGGTCGGCGGACGGCGGCGGACGGGGTGCCCGTGGGCAGCGGCGTAGCGGGCTGTGCGCGGCGCCCGGTCACACGGAAGTCGGCGGTCTGCGGGCGGACGACGGTGGGCGGCATCGGCTGTGGCCTTTCCAGGTCGGTGACTCGAGACCGCCTACCCGGTCCGGCCGGTGTTGATCTCGCTTGCCCGCATTCTTCAGCACGACACTGACAAACCGTGCTCCGCGGCGCCGGACCACGCCGGGTCAGCCGTGCCAGGCACCCGCGTCGGCGCCCATCCGGCGCAGGGGGTGGGGATTGACCCGGGCGAAGCCCTCCTGTCGTTCGTAGGGGAAGTACGGATAGGGGGCGGCCTTGGCACTCGCGGCGTCGAGCCTGGCCACCTGATCCTGCGTCAGGGACCAGCCGACGGCGCCGAGATTCTGCCGGAGCTGTTCCTCGTTGCGGGCGCCGATGAGGACCGAGGAGACGGTCGGACGCCGCAGCAGCCAGTTGATGGCCGTCTGGGGCACGGTCTTGCCCGTCTCCTCAGCGACGGCGTCCAGGGCGTCCACCACCCGGAACAGCAGGTCGTCCGCCACGGGCGGACCGTAGGCGGCGGTGGCGTGCAGTCGGCTGCCGGCGGGGAGGGGCCGGCCGCGGCGGATCCGGCCGGTCAGCCGCCCCCACCCCAGCGGGCTCCAGACGACGGCTCCGACACCCTGGTCGAGACCGAGCGGCATGAGTTCCCACTCGTAGTCCCGTCCGACGAGGGAGTAGTAGACCTGGTGGGCCGCGTAACGCTGGTACCCGTGGGTGTCCGCGTCGGCCAGCGACTTCATCAGCTGCCAGCCGCTGAAGTTCGAGACACCGGTGTAGCGGAGCTTCCCGGCCCGTACGAGGTCGTCGAGCGTGGCGAGCACCTCGTGGACCGGGGTGCCCGCGTCGAAGGCGTGCAGTTGGAAGAGGTCGATGTAGTCCGTGCCCAGCCGGCGCAGGGCCTGGTCGACCACCTTGATCAGACGTGCCCGCGAGGTCCCCGCGTCCGCCGGGCCGTCTCCCGTCGGGAGGCCCGCCTTCGTGGAGATGAGCACCTGGTCACGGCGTCCCTCGAGGGCGGCGCCGAGCACTTCCTCCGACGCCCCGGCGGAGTAGACGTCGGCGGTGTCGAACATGGTCACCCCGGCTTCCAGGCAGATGTCGACCAGTCGGCGTGCCTGCGCCGCGTCCGTGTCGCCCCAGGCGCCGAAGAGCTCTCCGCGCCCGCCGAAGGTACCCGCGCCGAAGCTCAGTGCCGGGACCATGAGCCCGGACGTGCCCAGTCTCCTGAATTCCACAACCGCATCCCCTCGTCAAGACTTTAACGGGACTGTAGTACCGTTACGGTGTTCGCAGAGTAACAGAGACCAGCCCTCTAATGGAACCGGAGTACCGTTATGACGTCCGAGAGCGTAGGCCCCGGCACCCTCCGCCCCGGTGGCCGCACCGCCCGGGTGCGGTCCGCCGTACTCCGGGCCGCCGGGGACGCACTGTCGGAGCACGGCCTGGCCGGCCTCGACCTCGCCGACGTGGCCCGCCGCGCCGATGTGGGCAGGACGACGGTCTACCGCCGCTGGGGCACCCCGGCCAACCTGGTCGCCGACCTGCTCATGGACATGGCCGAGCAGTCGCTGCCCCGCACGGAGACCGGTTCGCTCCTCGGCGACCTGCGCGCGAACGCCCGGCTGGTGCGGCACACGCTGGCCGATCCGCGCCAGGGCGCGCTGTTCAAGGCGGTGATCGCCGCCGCGACGTCCGACGCGCAGGCCGCCGCCGCCCTCCGCCGGTTCTACGACGTCCGCGTCTCGGAGTGGGAGCCCTGCGCCCGGCAGGCCGTGGAGCGGGGCGAGCTGCCCGAGGGCACGGACACGCGCGAGGTGATCCGCGCCGTCTCCGCCCCGCTCTACTACCGCCTGCTGACCACCGACGACCCGCTCGACGAGGCGACGGCGGACCGTGCCGCCGAGGCCGCGGTGGCGGCGGCACGGGCGGGAGTCTTCACCCCGGCGGCGGGGCAGCGGTGACCCGCCGTCCGGCACCCCCTTCCTCGCGAAGTCCTGCCCGAACTCTTGCCCGAACTCTTGCCTGATTGATGCCTCACCACTTAAATCACACCTTGAACTAAGTGACCGCGCAGGCTTGTTCGTTTCCTGCGCGCATGTCCGGCACCGGCACCCGGCCAGGCAGGCCGGGTGCTCCCCTGTCCGCACCCGCAGAAAGCTCACGTATGAGACTCAGATCCTTGGGTGTCGCGCTCGTCGCCACGGCGGCGCTCGTCACCCTGCCCACGCCCATGACGGCCACCGCGGCCGACACCCCCCTCTCCCAGGGCCGGACGGCCACGTCGTCGTCGGCCGAGAACGCCTCGACGTCCTCCGCCAACGCCGTCGACGGCGACACGAACACCCGGTGGTCGTCGGCCGCGAGCGACGACCAGTGGCTCCAGGTCGACCTCGGCGCCACGGCCTCCGTCACCCGGGTCGAACTCGACTGGGAGGCCGCCTACGGCAAGGACTACAAGATCCAGCTCTCCCAGGACGGAAGCACCTGGTCCGACGCGAAGACGGTCACCGGCGGCGACGGCGGTACCGACACGCTGGACGTCTCGGGCCAGGGCCGGTACGTCCGCATGCAGGGCGTGCACCGGGCCACCCCCTGGGGCTACTCCCTGTGGGAGTTCCAGGTCTTCGGTACCACCGGCCCCACCACGCCCGGCGGCTCCTGCGACACCGCCAACGCCGCCCTGGGCAAGCCCGCCTCCGCCTCCTCCGTCGAGAATGCCGGGACGCCGGCCGCCGCGGCCTTCGACGGTGACGCCGGCACCCGCTGGTCGAGCCAGGCCTCCGACCCGCAGTGGGTGCGGGTCGACCTGGGCGCAGTACGCGACCTGTGCGAGGTGGACCTCGACTGGGAGGCCGCCTACGCCAAGGACTTCCGGATCGAGGCCTCCTCGGACGGTCAGAACTGGCAGACCCTCAAGAGCGTCACCGGCGCCACCGGGGGCAAGGCCTCCTACGACGTCAGCGGCTCGGGCCGCTACGTACGCGTCCACGGCACGGCCCGCGCGACGGGCTACGGCTACTCGCTGTGGGAGGTCGCCGTGCACACCGGTACGACCGGCACTCCCCCGGTCGAGGGCGGCGGTGACCTGGGACCGAACGTCATCGTCGTGGATCCCTCCACGCCGAACCTCCAGCAGAGGTTCGACCAGGTCTTCGCCCAGCAGGAGTCCAACCAGTTCGGCAGCGAGCGCTACCAGTTCCTGCTGAAGCCGGGCACCTACAACGGCATCAACGCCCAACTCGGCTTCTACACCTCCATCTCCGGCCTCGGTCTCAACCCGGACGACACGCAGATCAACGGCGACATCACCGTGGACGCCGGCTGGTTCAACGGCAACGCCACCCAGAACTTCTGGCGTTCGGCGGAGAACCTCGCCATCAGACCCGTCAACGGCACCAACCGCTGGGCGGTGGCCCAGGCGGCCCCGTTCCGCCGGATCCACGTCCAGGGCGGCCTCAACCTCGCCCCCAACGGCTACGGCTGGGCCTCCGGCGGCTACATCGCCGACTCGAAGATCGACGGCACGGTCGGCCCCTACTCCCAGCAGCAGTGGTACACCCGGGACAGTTCCGTCGGCGGCTGGACCAACGGCGTCTGGAACATGACGTTCACGGGTGTCGAGGGCGCGCCGGCGAGCAACTTCGAGACCGGTCCGTACACGACGCTCGACACCACGCCGATCTCGCGCGAGAAGCCCTTCCTCTACCTGGACGGCACCGAGTACAAGGTGCGGGTGCCCGCCAAGCGCACCAACGCCCGCGGCGTCTCCTGGCCCGCCAACGCCGGGGGGACGTCCCTGCCGCTCAGCCAGTTCTACGTGGTCAAGCCCGGCGCGACGGCGGCGACCATCAACGCCGCCCTCGACCAGGGCCTCAACCTGCTCTTCACGCCCGGCGTGTACCACATCGACCAGACCATCGAGGTCGACCGCGCCAACACCGTCGTGCTGGGGCTCGGTCTGGCCACGATCATCCCGGACGGCGGCGTGGACGCCATGCACGTGGCCGACGTCGACGGAGTGCGGCTCGCGGGCTTCCTCATCGACGCGGGTCCGGTGAACTCCGACACGCTGCTGCGGATCGGGACGCCGGGCGGGAACGCCGACCACTCCGCCAACCCCACCACCATGCAGGACGTGTTCATCCGCGTCGGCGGCGCGGGACCGGGCAGAGCCACCGACTCCGTCGTGGTCGAGAGCGACGACGTGATCATCGACCACACCTGGATCTGGCGGGCCGACCACGGCGAAGGCGTCGGCTGGGAGACCAACCGCGCCGACTACGGTCTGCGGGTCAACGGCGACGACGTCCTCGCGACGGGTCTGTTCGTCGAGCACTTCAACAAGTACGACGTCTACTGGAGCGGTGAGCGCGGCCGGACGATCTTCTTCCAGAACGAGAAGGCGTACGACGTCCCGAACGAGGCGGCCGTCACCCACGACGGCATCGTCGGCTACGCGGCCTACAAGGTCGCCGACTCGGTGAACGTGCACGACGCGGTGGCGCTGGGCAGTTACTGCAACTTCACCGCCGACCCGACCATCGTCCAGCACCACGGGTTCCAGGTGCCGGTCAAGCCGGGCGTCAGGATGCGCCACCTCCAGGTGATCTCACTCGGCGGCATGGGCCAGTACCGCCATGTCATCAACGACACCGGCGCGGCCACGTCGGGGACGGACACCGTGCCGTCCAAGGTCGTCCAGTTCCCCTGAGGGACGACGCGCCCCGCAGCGGTGCGGGGCGCGTCACCCACCGTGAGCCAAAGCGCTCAGGAATCAGGCGAGTTGCACGAGGAGGTCGCCGCCCTCGACCTGCTGGATGCGGTTGATGGCGAGCCTGGTCACCGTGCCGGACTTCGGGGCGGTGATCGAGGCCTCCATCTTCATCGCCTCGATGGTCGCCACGGTGGCACCGGCCGCCACCTCGTCGCCCTCGGCGACGGCGAGGGTCACCACGCCGGCGAACGGCGCCGCGACATGGCCGGGGTCGGCCCGGTCGGCCTTCTCGGTCACCGGGACGTCGGAGGCGGCCGACCGGTCGCGGACCTGGATGGGGCGGAGCTGGCCGTTCAGGGTGGACATCACCGTGCGCATGCCGCGCTCGTCGGCGTCGCCGACCGCCTGCAGCTCGATGAGCAGCCGGACGCCGGGGTCGAGGTCGACCGTGTACTCCTTGCCCGGGCGCAGCCCGTAGAAGAAGTCCTTGCTGTCGAGGACGCTGGTGTCGCCGAACGAGGCGCGGTGGGTGTCGAACTCGCGCGCCGGCCCCGGGAACAGCAGCCGGTTGAGCGTCGCCCGGCGGTCCTTGTCCAGACCGGTGCGGTCGTCCGGGGACAGCTCGGCGAGCGGCTTCGCCTCGCCGCGGCCCCGCAGCGCCTTGGTGCGGAACGGCTCGGGCCAGCCGCCGGGCGGGGTGCCCAGCTCGCCGCGCAGGAAGCCGACGACGGAGTCGGGGATGTCGAACCGGTCGGGCTCGGCCTCGAAGTCCGCCGGGGAGACGCCGGCGCCCACCAGGTGCAGGGCCAGGTCGCCGACCACCTTGGAGGACGGGGTGACCTTCACCAGGCGGCCCAGCATCCGGTCGGCGGCGGCGTACATCGCCTCGATGTCCTCGAAGCGGTCGCCGAGGCCGAGCGCGACGGCCTGGGTGCGCAGGTTGGAGAGCTGGCCGCCGGGGATCTCGTGGTGGTAGACGCGGCCGGTCGGGGCGGCCAGGCCCGCCTCGAAGGGCGCGTAGACCTTGCGGACGCTCTCCCAGTACGGCTCGAGGTCGCCGACGGCCTGGAGGTCGAGGCCGGTGGGGCGCTCGGTGTGGTCGGTGGCGGCCACGATCGCCGAGAGCGACGGCTGCGAGGTGGTGCCCGCCATGGAGGCCACCGCTCCGTCGACGGCGTCCGCGCCGGCCTGGATCGCGGCGAGGTAGGTGGCGAGCTGACCGCCGGTGGTGTCGTGGGTGTGCAGGTGCACCGGCAGGTCGAACTCCCGGCGCAGCGCGGAGACCAGCGTCGCGGCGGCCCGGGCGCGCAGCAGCCCGGCCATGTCCTTGACCGCCAGGACGTGGGCGCCGGCGTTGACGATCTGCTCGGCGAGCCGCAGGTAGTAGTCGAGCGTGTAGAGCCGCTCGGACGGGTTGGACAGGTCGGCGGTGTAACAGAGCGCGACCTCGGCGACGGAGGTGCCGGTCTGTCGTACGGCCTCGATGGCGGGCCGCATCTGCTCGACGTCGTTGAGGGCGTCGAAGATGCGGAAGATGTCGATGCCGGTGGCCGCGGCCTCCTGCACGAAGGCGTCGGTCACCTCGGTCGGGTACGGGGTGTAGCCCACGGTGTTGCGGCCGCGCAGCAGCATCTGGAGGCAGATGTTGGGCGCCGCCTCGCGCAGGGCGGCCAGCCGCTCCCACGGGTCCTCGGCGAGGAAGCGCAGGGCGACGTCGTAGGTGGCGCCGCCCCAGCACTCCAGGGACAGCAGTCGGGGCAGGGTGTGGGCGACCTGCGGGGCGACGGCGAGCATGTCCTTGGTGCGTACCCGGGTGGCCAGCAGCGACTGGTGGGCGTCGCGGAACGTGGTGTCGGTGACGCCGATGGTGGGCGAGGCTCGCAGCCACCGGGCGAAGCCCTCGGGGCCCAGCTCCGCGAGCCGCTGCCGGGAGCCGGCCGGGGGTTCGCCGGCGGGCACCGTCGGCAGCTTGGTCAGCGGGTCGACGAGTTCGGGGCGCTCGCCGTGCGGCTTGTTCACGGTGACGTCGGCGAGATAGGTCAGCAGCTTGGTGCCGCGGTCGGCGGAGTGGCGGGAGGTGAGCAGGTGCGGGCGCTGCTCGATGAACGAGGTCGTGACCCGGCCGGCCTGGAAGTCCGGGTCGTCGAGGACCGCCTGGAGGAAGGGGATGTTGGTGGCGACGCCGCGGATGCGGAACTCGGCGACCGCGCGCCGGGCCCGGTTCACGGCGGTGGTGAAGTCGCGTCCCCGGCAGGAGAGTTTGACCAGCATCGAGTCGAAGTGCGCGCTGATCTCCGTACCGGCGTGGGTGGTGCCGCCGTCCAGGCGGATGCCGGAGCCGCCGGGCGAGCGGTAGGCGCTGATCTGCCCGGTGTCGGGCCGGAAGCCGTTGGCCGGGTCCTCGGTGGTGATGCGGCACTGCAGCGCCGCGCCGCGCAGGGTGATGTTCTCCTGGGCGAGGCCGAGGTCGGCCAGGGTCTCGCCGGCGGCGATGCGCAGTTGGGACTGGACGAGGTCGACGTCGGTGACCTCCTCGGTCACCGTGTGCTCGACCTGGATGCGGGGGTTCATCTCGATGAAGACGTGGTTGCCCTCGCGGTCGACGAGGAACTCCACGGTGCCGGCGTTGCGATAGCCGATCTGCCGGGCGAAGTTCACGGCGTCGGCGCAGATCCGCGTCCGCAGGGCCGGGTCGAGGCCCGGCGCGGGCGCCAGCTCGATCACCTTCTGGTGACGGCGCTGCACCGAGCAGTCACGCTCGAAGAGGTGGATGACATTGCCTTCGCCGTCGGCGAGGATCTGCACCTCGATGTGACGGGGCTCGACGACGGCTTTCTCCAGGAAGACGGTGGAGTCGCCGAAGGCGGAGGCCGCCTCCCGGGACGCGGCCTCGATGGCCTCGCGCAACTGGGCGGGTTCCTCGACGCGGCGCATGCCGCGCCCGCCGCCGCCCGCGACGGCCTTGACGAACACGGGGAAGCCGACGTCGTCGGCGGCGCGCACGAGTTCGTCCACGTCGGTGGAGGGCGCGGAGGAACCGAGGACCGGTACGCCCGCCTCCCGCGCGGCGGCCACGGCGCGGGCCTTGTTGCCGGTCAGTTCCAGGATGTGGGCGCTGGGTCCGACGAAGGTGATCCCGGCCTCTTCGCAGGCACGGGAGAGCTCGGGGTTCTCGGACAGGAATCCGTAACCCGGGTAGACGGCGTCGGCTCCCGCTCGGCGGGCCGCGCGGACGATCTCCTCCACGGAGAGATACGCGCGCACCGGGTGCCCCGGCTCCCCGATCTCGTAGGCCTCGTCGGCCTTCAGCCGGTGCAGCGAGTTGCGGTCCTCGTGCGGGAAGACGGCGACGGTGCGCGCGCCGAGCTCGTAGCCCGCCCGAAACGCACGGATCGCGATCTCACCGCGGTTGGCGACCAGCACCTTGCGGAACATTCTTGATCCCTTCAGCCTGCCGGGTGACCTGACCATCGTGTCGGTGCCACCTCCGGTACGCCATGTGAGCCGGGCCACTCTCCGCCCGGCCCTCCCGGCCGGTTTCACACGTAGCTCTTCCCTACCCCGCGACCGGCTTCTCACCTCAGCGGACTTTGGCGGCTCTTTTAAGGCTTCCTGAAGACGACCTTCGAACGGCCGTTTAAACGCCGAAGGCGCCCTAGGCTCTCGAACACCCCCCACAGTCCCGGTGGGCGCGGTCGCGTCCACCGGGTACGGGGTTCCGTCAGCCGACCGACAAGCCGAGGTGTCCTGCGTATGGGTTCCCGCCGAGCCGCTCGCCCGTCCCGCTCCCACGCCCGCCCCCGCAGCGGGCTCCGGAGCCGCGGTGCCGCGCTGGTGCTCGGCGCCGTCACCGTGACGGCGGGCGTCGGGATCACGCTGGCCGTCGCCGACGGTGACGACGGCGGCGCCTCGGACCGGGTCGCCGCGGACTCCGCCGTCCCGACGCCGAACGCCGAGGACGCGGCCGGCGGTGCGTCCCCGCTGGCGTCCCCGTCGGCGAGCCCCAGCACGTCGGCGAGCGGCTCGCCGAGCGCGAGCGCCGAGCCGACGAAGAAGCCGAAGAAGACGGCGAGCGCGACCACCGGCGCGGCCAAGGCCCCCGCGCCGACGTCCAAGGCTCCCGTCAAGGTCACCCCGAAGAGCGGCACCGACGATCGTTCGGGGAGCGGTGGCGGCGGCGACTCGGGGTCGGGTACCGGCTCGGATTCGGGATCGGGCTCGGGCTCGGGTTCCGGTGGGTCGGACGGGGCCGAGGCACAGGTCCTCGCGCTGGTGAACAAGGAGCGGGCCGCGGCGGGCTGCTCACCGGTCACCGCGAACGACAAGCTGACCCGGGCCGCGGACGACTACAGCGATGTCATGGCGAGCAGCGGTGTGATGTCCCACACGGGCCCCGACGGCTCCACCATGGCGGGCCGGGTGGAGGCCGCCGGTTACCAGTGGTCGACGCTGGGCGAGAACATAGCCCGGGGCCAGGCGGACGCCGCCTCGGTGATGGACTCGTGGATGAACAGCGAGGGCCACCGCGCGAACATACTCAACTGCTCCTTCAAGGAGCTGGGCGTCGGCGTCCACTTCGGCGACGGCGGCCCCTGGTGGACCCAGGACTTCGGCGCGGGCCGCTGACGCCCGTCACCGCCTCTGGGCACCCTCGGGGGCGTCGGCCAGGGCGAACGACACCCGCACCCGCGCGCCTCCCAGCGGCGCGCGGCTGATCGTCAGTTCGCCGTCCGCCGTGCGGGCCGCCCGGGCCACGATGTCCAGGCCGAGCCCGGTGGAACCGCCGACGCTGACGCCCCGGGTGAGCGCCGCCCCGGGGTCCGCCACGCCCGGTCCGGCGTCGTCGACCGTGAGGTGCACGTGACGGCCTTGGCGCTCCACGCGGACGGCGAAGGCCGTGCCCTGCGGGGTGTGCCGGAAGACGTTGCCGATCAGGGCGTCGACGACGGCCGCGAGGTCGTCCTCGGAGAAGGCCACGGGCGTCGGCCGCGGCGTGAAGGAGCGCTCGCACAGCCGCTCCTGCTGGGTGGCGAGGACCGACCAGAACTCCAGGCGCATGGCGACCACCTCGGCGACGTCGCACGGTTTCCCCGTGCCCGCCCCCGCTGTCCCTGTCCCTGCCCCGCCGAGGTGTGCCGACGCCAAGGGCGTACGCGCCGCCGCGATGATCGAGTCGAGCTCGTTCTCGAGCTGTCCGGCCGCCTCCGTGACCCGCCGGGCGCTCGGCGTCGTACCCATCCGGTCGGCCTCCAGATAGAGGGCGGTCAGCGGGGTGCGCAGCCGGTGCGAGAGGTCGGCGACGAGTTCGCGTTCGACGGCCAGCAGGTCGACGACCCGGTCGGCCATGGTGTTGAACGCCACTCCGGCCTCCTGGAGCTCGGGCGGGCCGTCCGGTTCCACCCGTACGTCGAGGTCGCCGGAGCCGAGGGCGAGCGAGGCGCGCTTGAGGCCCCGGGAGGAGCGGACGACGCGGGCGCCGAGCCGGTCGGCGACCAGCACCGAGCCGCCCACGAGGCCCAGCGCCAGCAGCGCCATCACACCCCATGAGGCCGCCACGCCCCGGGTGAGGTCCGCGGCGGGCACATAGGCCTCGACGACCGCGACCCTCTCGCCCCGCAGAACGACGGGCTGGAGGTAGGCCCAGCCGTCCGACGTGTCGACGGCGAGTGTCTCGCGCCCCCGCACGGCCCGGTCGAGCGCCTCCTCGGACGCGTGCGGGGTCCCGACGAAGCCGCCGTCGGGCAGCCGTACGACCAGTTGGTCGGAGGAGCCCAGTTCCGCGACGGCCTGCTGCACGTCCGCGCGCCGGGTGGTGAGGGCGAGCACCGGCGAGAGGGCCGAGGCACGCTGCTCGGCGGCGGTGGTGACCCGGTCCCGGGCCTGTTCGCGCACGAGGAGGGCGAGCGGGATGAGGAACGACAGCGCCACCATCGAGGTGACGGCCAGGGCGATCCCGGCGAGCGCGCGTCTCATGGCGAGCTGACCAGCTTGATGCCGATACCGCGCACAGTGTGGAGATAGCGGGGCTTTCGCGCCTTCTCGCCCATTTTGCGGCGGAGTGCGGAGAGGTGGACGTCCACCGTCTGGTCCTCCACATAGGGCTGCTGCCACACCTCGGCGAGTATCCGCTGTCGCGATATGACCTGGTCGGCGTTGGCGGCAAGGTAGGCGAGCAGGTCGAACTCGCGGCGGGTGAGGGGAAGCTCCCGGCCGGCGAGGAGTGCGGTGCGCGCGGTGGGGTCGATGCGGAGGTCGGCGACCTGGAGGACGGAGCGCCGCGTGGCCCTGAGGTCGGCGGGCACGGAGCGGCGCAGCACGGCGGCGAGGCGGGCCGCGAGCTGGCCGCCGGAGAACGGCTTGACCATGTAGTCGTCGGCCCCCGCGTTGAGCAGCCGGATGACCTCGGTGTCGTCGTCGCGGGCGGTGGCGACGAGCACCGGGACGCGGGAGATGCCCCGGATCATCCGCAGCACGTCGAGGCCGTCGAGGTCGGGCAGTCCGAGGTCGAGCACGACGATGTCCGGCGGGCTCTGGGTGATGTCGCGCAGCGCCTCGAAACCCTGGTGCGCGGTCTTCACCGCGTAGCCGTGTCCGGTGAGGACCTCGATCAGCGCGGCCCGGATCACGGGGTCGTCCTCGACGACAAGTACGGAGGCCATGGGCAGGCACGTTAGCCGGTCCGTCACTATGGTGTCGTGTCCCGCCTCCTGCGCTACCTGATCATCTGGCTGTCCTGCACGGCGGCCAGTGTCACGGCTGTCATCATCACGATCCACTTCGTGGTGGGCTCGACCCGGCCGACCGCGCCGGTCGCGCAGACGGCGCCGAAGGAGCTGCCGACGTCCCCCCGCCCCACGGTCACCAAGACCGAGAAGCCCTCCCCCAGCCCGTCGCCGACCAGCCGCAAGCCCAGCCCGTCGCCGTCCCGTACGAGCGCGAAGCCGCCCGAGCCGACTCCGACACCGACGCCGAGCCGCCGCACCACGCCCCCGCCGCAGCCCACGGGCGGGGGCGGGGACGGGGGCGACCTGGGATGCGAGGAGGGCGGGGCCGGTGTGTACACGGTGCCGTCCGAGGGCGGCAAGGCGACCGTGCGGTTCGGCGGCGGCGGGGTGTGCCTGATCTCGGCGGTGCCGAACCAGGGATTCACGGTGAGTACGGAGCAGAGCGAGCCGGGGACGCTGACGGTGACGTTCGCGGCGAGCCGCCACCGCTCGGAGATCACCGCGACGACGCGGCCGCAGAGCCGGGCCGACGTCCGCGAGGTGTCGTGGTGACGTCCCTCACCGCGTTCACGTCGTCGTGCAGGATGCCCCGTTGAGGCTGAACGCGGTCGGGGCGGTGTTGGTGGCGCCCTTGCCCCCGGTGAAGCCGAGGGTGACCGTGCCGCCGGCCGGGATGGTGGAGGTGTAGGGGGCCGGGGCGACGCTCACCGCTCCCGCGTTCTGGGTGGCGGTGCCTCCCCACATGTTGGTGATGGTCTGGCCGTCCGCGAAGGCGAAGGCGAGCGCCCACGGGCCGATGGAGGCGGTCCCGGTGTTGCGCACGGTGATCTCGCCCTGGAAGCCGCCCGGCCACTCGCCCACGACGCGGTATCCGACGGAGCAGGCGCCGCCGGGGGTACCGCCGCCCTCGTCGGTGGTGACGTCGACGGTGGCGGAGCGGGCGGACCGGTTGCCCGCCGCGTCACGGGCGTAGACGGCGAAGGTGTACGGGGTGTCGGCGGTCAGGCCGGTCACGGTGGCGGTGGTGGTCGTCGTCGCGGCGACCACGGTCTCGGTGCCGTCGCCCACCCGGACGACGTCGTAGCCGGCGACCGCGGTGTCGTCGGTGGCGGCGGCCCAGCCGAGCGTGACGGAGGTGTCCGTGACGGCGGAGGCTCTCGGGGTGCCGGGAGCCGTCGGGGCCCGGGTGTCGTCCGGGGCGTCGTCGCCGTAGACGGTGGCCTCCTCGGAGGTCTGGGCGATGCCGTTGACGCCGTGGAAGATGCGTTCGCCCCAGGAGCTGAGCCTGCCGGGGTCGAAGTCGATCGCCAGGTCGAGGATCGGGTCGGTGTTGCCGCTCCAGGACCAGGCCAGGTAGCCGAGGCGGAGCTGCTCGGCGGTGGCCATCATGGTGTCCTCGTCCGGGTCGCCGTACTGGTCGGCGGGGCCACCGAACTCGCCGATGAGGATGGGCAGTTCCGCGTCGACGAAGGCGTTCAGGTAGTCGGTGATCTCCTGGGCGGTGTCGAAGACGCTGTACATGTGGATCGAGAAGATCAGGTTGCCGGTGGGGTCGGCGTCGTAGACGGACTGCGCGTTGGCCCGCATGACGCCCTGCCAGTCCTGACCCCAGTTGGGCGCGTCCACCATGATCGTGTGCTGGAGGCCGGCGTCGCGCAGCTTCTTGACGGCCGCGACGGTCGGCTCGGTCCAGCCGGCGGGGTCGGTGTTGCCCCAGGGCTCGTTGCCGATGTTGACGACGACGTAGTCCTCTTCGCCTGCCAGCACGTCCTTGAGGCCGATCCAGTAGTCCGCGGCGTGGTCGAGCGTGCCGGCCGCGGCATCCTCGCCGTAGCCGGTGGTGTCGTGCACCTCCAGTACGCAGATGAGCCGGTTGGCCTTGCACTGGTCGATGACGGCGGCCACGTCCTCGGGGCTGTTCTCGCTCCAGCGGTACCCGTCGGACAGGACGACCCGGACACTGTTCGCGCCCAGCGCCTTCACGTCCGCCAGCGACTGCGTCTCGCCGGGGTACCAGGTGTGGGCGTGGTTGACCCCGCGCATGACGAAGTCGTTGCCGTTGCCTTCCAGCAGCCGGCCGTCACTGATGTGCAGGCCGGCCGCCTGGAGACCGGGCGACTGGGCCACGGCGGCGGCCGGGCAGAGGGCACCGACGACGGCCAGCCCGAGCAGCGCGGCCAGGCCGGTCAACAGGCGGGCCAAGGGGGACTTCGGTGTATCGCGTCTTGCTGTGCGCACGGCGACTCCAGGACTGAGTAGTGCGGACAGGATGGAGAATGAGGGCGTGGGAGCGCTCCCATACGGAGGGCTCCCATACACTCATTGCGCCGCGTACACGTCAAGACATCGAACAGAAAACGCTTGCCGTACGTCCTGGACCGCACTGCCGTCGCATGACGCCCCGTGCAGGTGCCTGCCGGTGCTCTACTCGGTGTCGGTGTCGGTGTCGGTGAGCGTGGCGTACACGACGATGTTGTCGGCGTACCGGTGCTCGGCCGTGGAGTAGTCGCCGGCACAGGTGATGAGCCGGAGCCCGGCGTGGTCCAGGTCGCGGTAGACCTCGACGGTGGGGAACTCGTCCTTCGGGTACTGCTCGACCCGGTCCACGGTGAAGGTCGCCGTGCGGCCGTCCTCCCGGTCGACGGAGACGGTGTCGCCGGGGGCGAGTTCGCCCAGGCGGTAGAAGACCGAATGGTCGCCGTTCCAGGTGACGTGCCCGGCGATGACGGCGGGGCCGCGCTGCCCCGGCGCGGGGCCGGGCGTGTACCAGCCGGCCAGGTCGGGATCGCGCGGGGTCCGCATCTCACCGTCGCCGTCCAGTCCCAGGTCCTCCAGCGCGGAGGAGACGCCGATGGCGGGGACGGTCACCTTGGTCGGCGCGGACCGGGGAAGGGCGGCGGCCGTCGGACTGTGTCCGGCGTCGTGCCGGTGCCCTTGCGACGGGGAGGCGGTGGGGGCGCCGGTCCCCGGCCCGGCCGGTGCGGTGACCGACGGGGCCGGAGGTACCGCGCGGGACTCTCCGGCGCCGCGCCACAGGCCGACGGCCAGGGCGGCGGCGGAGAGCACCGCGATCACCGCGCAGAGGACCAGCAGCAGACGCCGCCGGGAAGGCCCGCGGTTCATCGGGCGACCCGGTCAGCGCTCACCGGTACGCCGCCACACGACCACCGCTCCGACGGCGGCCGCCATCACGCCGGCTCCGCCGAGGGCCATCATCTGCGCCGAGTCGCCGCCGCCGGTCGCGGCGGTACCGGTCTCGACTCCGCCCTCGGGCATCTCGCCGATGGAGGCACCGCGCACCATGCCGCAGTTGGTGGGGGCGGTCGCCTCCAGGGGGAGCTTCGGGTCGAGCTGGCTCTTGCCGGCGTCCGTGTCGTACTTGCCGTTGTCGTTGACGTCGATGCCGTGCTGCACGATGTGCAGGTCCTTGAAGTGGTCGGCGACGTCCTGCGAGACGGTGAGGGTGCGTTCGTAGGACAGCTTGCCGTCCTTGTCGGCGGTGGGCATCCGGTCGACCGCGAGGCCGCTGTCCTTGCTGGTGTCCCCGCCGGTGGTCAGCGAGATGTTGATGTCTCCGTAGGCGGGCAGCCCTTCTGCGGTGGAGACGATTCCGTCGCCGTCCTTGTCGGCGCTCGCGTCGGGACAGTGGAAGTCCATGCCCTTGGTCGAGCCGTGGATGTGCTGGGCGTGCGGCGCTCCCGGCGTCAGGCCCTCGGCCTGGATCTTCACCGTCAGCTTCGTGCCCTCCAGGCTCACCATGGCGGTGCCGCTCGCGCCGGAGTCGTTGAGCTGCTCGAGGTTGATCTGGTACGCCTGGCTGTCGGCGGCGAGTGCGGGAGCCGCGGCTCCCAGGGCCACCGCTGCGGGCAGTGCGGTGAGTGCGGCTATCCGTGCTGTGCGTCGGTTCCTCACGCGATCACGTCCTTCCTCACGGCCCACCCGGAGGTGGACGGCTTCGGGGCGGTGCCCGGAACGGGGCCCGGGCGGCCGCTTGTACGGGGAATCCGGAGCGCGCGAGTGGCCGGATTGGTCGCAGGGCGGCCCGGTTCGGACGATCCGCATCCGCCGGGACCGCGGCTACGAACAACCAGTGAGGGTCCGTCCCGCCGCTCGCTCACCCGGTCTCACGCGGACGGCTCCTGACCACGTGCGCTCCGCGCCGAGAGCGACCAGTGTCGAGCAGAGCCGAGGAGCGACGATGGATCACTCAAGCGCCGCGGACACGGAGAGCGACGCGGCACCGGGCCCGGGGCGGTCCCCCCGTGATGCCCGGGTGGACCGACTGCTCACCCGTGCCGCCGCCGGGGACGAGCAGGCGTTCGCCGGTGTCTACGACGCCCTGGCGTCGCCGGTCATGGGGCTGGCCTGCCGGGTGCTGAGGGACGAGGCGCAGGCGGAGGAGGTGACCCAGGACGTGATGGTGGAGGTGTGGCGTACCGCCGACCGCTTCCGCCCGGAGCGGGGCGGCGCCCGGAACTGGGTGCTCACCCTCGCGCACCGTCGGGCCGTGGACCGCGTGCGGTCCGTCTCCGCGGGCCGGGCCCGCGAGCTGCGCACCGGGGTCCGGGACCAGGACCGGCCCTTCGACTCGGTCGCCGAAGAGGTCGAGGAGCGGGAGGAGCAGCGCGTGGTCTTCCGCTGCCTGGCCGAACTGTCCGGGCAACTGCGGCTGCCCCTGGTGCTGGCCTACTACGAGGGACTGACGTACGCGGAGGTGGCCGATTCGCTGGCCGTTCCGGCGGGCACCGTCAAGTCGCGGATGCGTCAGGGGCTGCGGCGCCTGCGCGAGTGTCTGGAGACGGGATCATGAAGGTGGGCGACGACGCACACATCGATGTCGGTGCCTATGTGCTGCACGCTCTGCCGCCCGACGAGGAGGCCGCCTTCGAGAACCATCTGGCGAGCTGCGCGGACTGCCGGCGCGAGGCCGACGAACTGACCGGGACGGCGAGCCTGCTGGGCGCGGCCGAAGCCCGTACGCCGTCCCCGGAGCTGCGTCACCGGGTGCTCGGCCAGATCTCGGCCGTGCGGCAGGAACGCCCGGAGCATCCGGAGCCCTCGAAGCGTCACCGGCGGCGCCGGCGGGCTCTGAGGCTGGCGCTGGCCGCTTCACTGGCGGCCGCGGCGGCCCTCGGCGGCGTCGCCTGGTGGCAGCACACCGAGGCCGACAGCGCCCAGGAGGAGGCCACCGACGCCCATTCCGGCGCCGAGGCGCTCGCCGATGTGCTGGCCGCGCCGGACGCCACGATCAGCACCGCGGAGCTTACGCACGGCGCGACGGCGAGCGTGATCGCCTCACGGACCCGGGGCCGGGCCGCGTTCGTCGCGTCGGACCTGCCGCCGCTCACCGACGGCCAGGTCTACGAACTCTGGTATGCGCGGGCGGGAACGTTTCGCCCGGCCGGCCTGCTGTCCGGCACGGGCGGCCGTCAGGCGTACGTCCTCGACGGGCCGCTCGAAGGGGCCACCGCCGTGGGCATCACCGTGGAACCCGCCGGCGGGTCGCAGCAGCCCACGACCGACCCGCTCGGCCTCGTCTCCGTCCCCGTGTGAAGCGCGGGGACTCAGACGCCGACAGGAGACGCCGACGGCTACGACGCCGAAACCCCACGGCGGGGCGGCCCCTGCGGCGCGAGCGCCTCGTCGCCGTAGACGCCCTGTACCCAGTTGGTCTGGTAGACGGTGTCGAGGTAGCGCTCGCCGAGATCCGGGGCGATCGCCACGGGGGTCAGCCCACGGGTGTCGTGCCGGGCCAGCCAGCTCGTCGCGCCGCTGACCACGGTGCCGGTGGACCCGCCGAAGAGGAAGCCGCGCCTCGCCAGGCTGCGGCAGGTGCGGATGGTGTCGGTCTCCTCGACGCGCACCACCTCGTCCACGTACTCCTCGTCGAGGAGCGGCGGCCGGACGCTCATGCCCAGTCCCGGGATCATCCGGCGGCCCGGCGGGTCGCCGAAGATGGCGGAGCCGACGCTGTCCACCGCGACGATCCGCACCGGGCGGTGCCAGGAGCGGAACCAGCGGGCGCATCCCATCAGCGTGCCGGTGGTGCCGACACCGATGAACAGCACGTCCAGTCGCGGGAACCGGCGGGCGATGGCCGGAGCAGTCCTGAAGTAGTGGGCCTTCCAGTTGTCGTCATTGGTGTACTGGCTCAGCCAGACGTGGCGGTCGTCCGAGGCGCACAGGCCGCGCACGTACGCCAGCCGGGCGCCCAGCAGGCCCCCGGCGGCGCCTTCGTCGGAGACGACGTGCACCTGGCTGCCCAGGGCCTCCATCATCAGCCGGGTGGTCAGGTTGCAGCGGGAGTCGGTCACGCAGACGAACCGGTGGCCCTTGCTCGCCGCGATCATGCTCAGGGCGACGCCGAGGTTGCCGGAGGAGGACTCCACCAGGATCGAATCCCGCTTCAGGGTGCCGCTCCGCTCGGCGGACTCCACCATCTCGGTCGCGGCCTTCAGTTTGATCGAACCGGCGAAGTTGAAGCCCTCGCACTTGAGGAAGAGCCGGTGCCCGGACATGGACGCGAGGTCGACGTACAGGTCCTCCTCGTTGAAGGCCTGGGGAACGGATATGACTGGCACGATGGTCTCCTCGGGTGGGAGCGGAACGGTGGACGGCGGGCCGTCCTCAGCCGTGGCGCCGCAGTTCGTGGAAGAAGTCGTCGATGACACGCAGTTCACCGGACCGGGCCACCTCGTCGTAGACGAACTTGCCGACGGCGAGGTCGAGGACGCCCAGACCGAACGGCGAGAAGACCACCGGCCGGTCGGCCGGCACCGTCACCCGGCCCGCCGTCACGTCGTCGAGCGTGCCGAGCAGGAAGTCACGGCCGCCGGTGAGGCGTTCGGTGAGGTGCGGTGAGGTGTCGGCCCGCAGGCAGTGGTCGATGTCGTCGACGACGTTGGTGGCGGACAGCAGCACCTCGGGCGCCAGGTCGCGCAGGGACACGTGCAGCACCACCGGGTTGTGGCGGAACCAGGACGGGTCGTCGATGTGCGGCCGGTCGGCGACCGTGGCGAAGACGATCAGGTCGCTGTTGCGGACCAGTTCCTCGGCACTGTGGTGCACGGTGACGCGGCCGACGGCTCCGGACTGCTCCAGGTACATTCGGAAGCCGGCCGCGCTTTCGGCGGACACGTCGTGCACGCCGATGGCGTCGAACGACCAGCCGGTGCCTTCGAGATAGGTGTGGATGTATCGGGCGATCAGGCCCGCCCCGACGAAGCCCAGCCGGGCGGGGCGCGTTCGTCCCCGGCTGAGTCGGTCGGCCGCCGACGCGGCGGACGCGGCGGTCCTGGCGGCGCTGACGATCGAACTCTCCATGCAGACGAAGGGGTAGCCCGTGACGTGGTCGTTGAGGACGAGCACGGCCGACGCCCTCGGGATGTCCGACGCGACGTTGGTGGGGAAGCTGGAGATCCACTTCACGCCGTCCACGCCGTCCACGCCGTTCTCGCCGTTCTCGCCGTTCTCGCCGCCGAGGGACGCGGGAAGGGCGATGATCCGCGACCTCGGCCGGTCGGTGAAGCGCAGGAAGCAGGACGGCGGGTTGACCGAGCGACCGGCGCCGTGCAGACGGTAGGTCTCCTCGACCACCTCGACGACGGTCTTCTCCCGCCCCTGGAGCACGTCCTTGACCTGGCTGCCCGGGATGACGGCGAAGGGCGGCACGGTCGGAGCGCCGGCGCGGGCGGTCTCGGCCGTGGCGGGCCGTACGGTGGTCATGTCGCTGCCCTCCCGGCGAAGTGCGGGCGTACCGGATCGCCCATCGCCACCAGCACCTCGCGCGGTCCCTCGTACGCCTCCCGGCTGTGCGCGGTGCGGATGTTGTCGACGACCATCAGGTCACCGGCGGACCAGGGCCGGCGTACGGTGTGCGCTTCATAGGCCTTGTTGATCTGCTCGACGGCGTCCCGGGGCACCGGGTCGCCGTTGCCGTAACGGGTGTTGAAGGGCAGGCCGTCGGCGCCGTACTCCTCGACGAGGAACTCGCGCACCTCCGGGGCCATGGTCCACTCGTTGAGGAACGCGATCTGGTTGAACCAGCAGCGCAGGCCGGATGCGGAGTGGCGCACCACGGCGGGGCGGTGCTGCCGGGTGCGCAGCGAACCGTCCGGCTGCCAGGACCAGTCGATGGCGCCCGCGCGGCAGTACGCTTCGACGGCACCGCGGTCCTCGGTGCCGAACGACTGGATCAGCGTGGCGCCGATCTCGTCGTGGTAGCTGCGGGTGAGCAGCCAGCCCTCCCGCTCGAAACGCTCGGCGAGTTCGGCGGGCAGCGACCGCAGTACGGCGGCGGAGTCGGCCACGGCGGTGGCGCCTCCCGCGGTGGGCGGCCGGAGGCAGGCGAACAGCAGCAGGCCCGGACACCGCGTCGCGTAGCTCAACTCGTGATGCATGCACATGGGTTGGTTCGGCGGCCAGACCGACGACGAGTAGACGCCCTCCGCGTGGACGTCGCGGGCAGCGAACGCCTCCCGTTCGGTCGCGGGGCGGTCGGCCAGTCCGTGGAGGACCGCCTCGACGTCGGCCGGGGTGCGCAGACCGAGGCCGTGGACCGTGAGCGCGCCGTGCTCGGTGGCGAAGTCGAGCAGCGTGTCCCGGTGCTCGGCGACCCAGGTCGCCGGGTCGGGGGCGCCCCGGGCCTCGATGACCAAAGGGCCGTCGGTGTCCGGTGATGCGGGGTTCCCGGTGGGCGCGGCCCATGCGTCGGGTGCGGCCCACGCGGCGGGTGCGTCGGGTGCGGCGGGTGCCGCGTGCTTGCGGAACAGTGCGGACAGCATGGCTTCTCCTCAAGAGGTGTCGTCTTCGGGGCCCGGCCGGGACGCGGTGGCGCCCGTGTCGGTGCGGGTGTCGAGCAGGCGGGCCAGATCGGCGAGTGCCGAGTGGCGGGTGAGGTCGCGCGGGCAGACCACCCGGTCCAGACAGACCGCGAGCCGTACGGCCGACAGGGAGGTGCCGCCCAGGGCGAAGAAGTCGTCGCCCCGGCCGATCCGTTCGAGCGGCACGCCCAGTACCGCCGCCCATGCCGCCGCGAGCCGCCGCTCGGTCGCGGTGCGCGGGGTCCTGTGGTCGTCCTCGGCCGTGCCGAGTTCGTCGGCGAGTGCGTCGGCGAGTGCGGTCAGCGCCTTCTTGTCGGTCTTGCCGTTGGCCGTCAGCGGCAGGTGTTCCAACTGCCGGAAGGAAGCCGGAACCATGTAGTCGGGCAGCAGGTCTCCGAGGCGTTCGCGCAGGCGGTCGGGGGTCAGGGTTGCGCCGCTCGTGCAGAAGGCGGCCAGTTGCCTGCGGTGACCCTCCGCACCGGTCACCACGACCGCGCCGTCGCGGACGCCGGGCAGCCGCAGCAGCGCGTTCTCGATCTCGCCGAGCTCGATTCGGAACCCGCGGATCTTGACCTGCGCGTCCTCGCGGCCGAGGAACTCCAGCTTCCCGTCCGGCAGCCAGCGGCCGAAGTCGCCGCTCCGGTACAGCCGTTGGCCCGGCCGGTGCGGGTCTGTCCGGTAGGCGAGCTGGGTGCGTTCGGGATCGTTGACGTAGCCGCGACCGACGCAGACGCCGGAGAAGACGATGGCACCGGGGGCGCCGAGCGGCACGGGTTCGAGATGGTCGTCGACGACGTAGACGTGCACGTTCTGCACGGGGTGACCGAGCGGGACCCGATCGGCGGCCGGCATCTCGTCCATCACCTCGTGGTTGGTGTCGTCGGACGTCTCGGTCAGTCCGTAGGCGTTGACCAGCCGGACGCCGGGCCCGCCCTCGAACCACCGCTGGACGAGCTCCGCCTTCAGCGCCTCACCGGTGACCGACACGCAGCGCAGGTCCGGCAGATCACGCGGGCCGCGTTCCAGTGCGGTCAGGAGGACGTCGAGGTACGAGGGCACGAGCTGGAGGACGTTGACCCGGCCCTCGGCGATCGTGTCGAGGAACCGGTCGGCGTCGAGGACGGCGTCCTGGTCGACCAGCAGGGTCCGCCCGCCGGTCAGCAGGCCGGCGAGCAACTGCCACAGGGAGATGTCGAAGCACTGCGACGCGGTCTGCGCCACGGCCGTCCCTTCGCCGATGCCCAGGTCGGCGATCTTGGCTTGGAGGTGGTTGAGCAGGCCCGCGTGCTCGCACATGGCACCCTTGGGCTCTCCGGTGGAGCCGGACGTGAAGAACACGTACGCGAGCCGGTCCGCCGGTATGCGCAGTCCGACGCGCGTGCCGTCGCCGGCCTGTTCGGCGAGGTCGGGAACGCAGAGCTTGTGGATGCCGGGCAGGGAGGTGAGGGCCCGGTCCAGGCCGGCCGTGCTGCCGGGCTCGGTGAGTACGAGGGAGCAGCCGGCGCGGGTGAGCATCGCGGTCACGCGTCCGGGCGGGTACTGCGGGTCGACGGGCAGGTAGGCGCCGCCGGCCTTGAGAACGGCGAGCACGGCGGCCGTCCAGTTCAGGTCGCGCTCGGTCACCACGGCGACCGTGTCCTCGGGCCGCAGTCCTTCCGCGAGCAGGGCGCGGGCCAGCCGGTTGGCCCGTACGTCGAGTTCCCGGTACGTCCACTGCCTGTCGCGGTGCACGGCCGCGACGGCGTCGGGGTGCCTGCGCACGCGCTCCTCGAACAGTTCGTGGACGCGGCGGTCCGGCAGTTCTCGGGACGGTCCGGCGAGTCCGTCGAGCTGATGGCGGATCTCCTCGGGGGACAGCAGGCTGCGCCGGTCGTGCGGCGCGTCCGGGTCGGCGGCGATCTGTTCGAGCGCGGCCAGGTGGTACCCGCCGATCCGGGCGGCGCAGTCGGCGTCCAGGACATCGGTCCGGTAGCGCAGGCGCAGGACACGCCCGCCGTCCTCCTCCCCCACCGTGACTTCGAGGACGGTGCCGTCCGCGAGGGGGGTCGGCTCATGTCCGGTCGGGTGGAACACGACCTCCGGACCGCGCGCTTGTGGTGCGGTCGTCGGGCGTGCGGGCGTCGGCGCCTGCCGGGCCGCCGCGACGATCAGTCGGCGCCACGCGCCGGGGCCGACCGTCACTTCCCAGGGCAGTGGCCCGGTACCGGCGCCGGACAGGTGGCCGATGCGGACGGCGGGGTCACCGGAGAGCAGGGCGAGCACCTTCGCGTGCGCGGCCAGGAGGGTCGCGGTGAGCGGCACGCCGAGTTCGCCGGCCCGCCGGTGCAGCGCCGCGGTCAGTCCGCCGGGGAGCCTGACGAGGTGCTCCGCGGTGCCGGGCACGGGTGCGAGGGTCCAGCGCGGTACGGTCGTGCGGCCGCCCTCGGTTTCCGGTGTCCCGGCTCCCGGGGCGTGTCCGCGGGTCACAGCCGTCGCCATCACAGTCCACCTCCATCGCCGTCGTTGCCGTCGATGCCGTCGTTGCCGTCGGATACGGGGCGGGCGGGATTCCCCGTCCAGCGAGCGTGTTCGGGGACGGTCTCGCCCTTCATCAGGAAGACGTCCGCCGCCAGGACGGCCCCGTCGCCGACCGTCACGCCGTAGTGCACGAGCGCGCCGACTCCGAGGGTGCAGCCCGCGCCGATCGCGCTGCGGTCCGACTTGAACGTGCCGTCCTCCTGCGAGTGGCACTGCACGGCACTTCCCGCGTTGAGCGTGCAGCCGTCGCCGATGGTGACCATCGGACGTTCGGTCAGGCTGCACCCGTCGTCGAACACCCGGGCTCCGACACGGACACCGAGGAGCCGCCACACGCCGGTCTTGAACGGTGTGCCGTTGAGGACCTGGACGTACGTCTCCGACGGGACCTTCCAGTACCGCTCACGGAGCCAGAAGCGGCGGTCGTAGATCGAGCAGAACAGCGGTCCGGGGGCATGGCGGACCGTGACGGCCCGCTCCACCGCGACGAAGTACAGCAGGCCGAACGGCAGCAGGACCGCGTTGGCGAGCGCGATCGTCATCGTTCCCCACTGCGGGTACAGGCTCGCCGCGCACGCGAAGAGCACGGTGACGCAGAAGAAGAACAGCCAGCCCGTGCACAGGTGCCAGATCATCGTCAAGGCGTTGTGGCGGTTCTTGGCCGCCAGGCGGCGGCGCAGTCCGTCGCCCTCCCGCAGTGCGTCGAACGTGCTGTCCCGCGCCACCGACCGAGGGATCTCGAAGGAGGGGGAGCCGAGCAGTCCGACGTCGTGCCGCAACGGCCCGTCGACGGGGATCATCACCTTCGTCGCCAGAAGGCAGTTGTCACCGGTCCTGCCGCCCGGAGGGTAGGCGATCCGGTTGCCCAGGAAGTTGTGTGCGCCCAGCGAGGTCCGGGACAGGCGGAAGGAGGTGCTGGAGTACTCGGCGTTCATCAGCGACAGGCCGTCGGCGACCATGGTGCCGGTGCCGACCGTGCTGACGAAGGGACTCTCGTGCTTGACCCGGGTGCCGAAGTTCGAACCGGTCTGCTCCACCCGGCAGAGGTCGTACCCGATCCAGCGCAGGTAGTGCACGATGCACGTGCTGTCGCCGAACAGCCGCGTGAGCGAAGCCCGGTTGCTGATCAGCAGGGTCGCCCGGTGCAGGGCGTGGTGGAGCCCGAAGAGCGGGTACGTCCGGCCCGGAGTGACGCATCGGCTCAGCAGGCGCGGAACGGTGCCGACGAGTACGAGGGCGACGAGCATCGCGCCGAAGAAGGCCACGGCCGTGATGACCAGTACGTCGATGTACAGCGCCCAGGCGCCCGGCGTCGCCCGTCCCTGGTTCAGCACCGTGGAGCCGTCCAGGATCGGGGAGAGCAGCACGTCCAGGCAGCCCACCGCGAGCGGTATGTGGACCAGCAGTGTGGTGAGCAGCAGGAGGGTGCCGTTGACCGCTCTGCGTACGGTGCCGCAGCGGGCGGGCTCCACCGGCTGGAAGTCGGCGCCGGTGGGCTGGGCCGGTGAGCCGTGCCAGTGCTCGCCGTCCGGGACCGTTTGGCCGGGGTGCAGGGAGGACGCGTGGCCGAGTTGGGAGCCTTCGCCGAGGGCGGTGCCGATGTCCAGCACCGTCGCCTCGCTGACGACCGCGTTCCGGCCCAGGGCGACCGGTCCCGTCTCGATCACCCCGTCGTGGGCGTGGTAACAGTTGACCAGGGAGTCCTTGCGGACGACGGCGCCGTCGCCGATCGTCAGCAGGTCGGCGCAGACGGGCACACTGCGCGAGAGGATCGTCACTCCTCGTCCGATCCGCGCGCCGAGCGCTCTGAGGTAGAGCGGGTAGAGGGGCGAACCCGCGAACAGCACAAGGGGGCTCGACCGGATCAGCGCCTTGACCAGCCAGAAGCGGACGTAGGCGAGGCTCCAGACGCGAAACCGCCGCGGTGTCCACCGGCCGATCAACAGCCACTTCGCGATCACCGGCAGGGCGCACAGGACCACGAGCAGCACGGCGCCGAAGGTCGCGGCCCGCAGGTAGGCGTCGAGCAGGCCGGTACCGGCGGAAATCCAGTCGTAGCCGCGCGCGCCGACGAAGGCGAGGAGCAGGGCGTAGCCGAGGTAGCTCAGCAGTTGCAGGGCGCCGCAGAGCACGTAGTGGGGGCGGCCCGTAGGCGCAGGCGCCCGCTTCTCGGGGTTCTCCCGCGGGATCGTCCGGGGCGCGGGAGCGGGCGACGGTGTCTCCGCGAAGGCCGCCGCCAGCGCGCCGACGGTCGGATGCCGGTAGATGCCGCGCATGGACACCGACGGCAGGTCCGGCCGCTTCCTGATCCGCGCGCAGAAGTGCGCCATGACGAGGGAATCGGCACCCAGATCGTTGAAGAAGTGGCTGTCCAGTGGCACCTCGTCGACGTGGGCGACGTCCGCGAGGAGCTGGGCGAGAGGCTCGGCCATGCCGGGGGCGGGGGGTTCCGCGAGTACGTCGTGGTGGTGAGGGGTGGTCTCGAGGCAGGTGTTCCGCACCTCGAGTTGCTGTCCCGTCATGAGGACTCCCTGGGCTGCTGCCGGTCGAACGTCCTGCTGTCCTGACAGGGATTCGTCGCCGGAGAGCCGAGGTATGAGGAGACCGCGCGACTTCTTGCCTGGTGAACGACCGTCTCACCAGGTGGCCGCCGCGTTCGGGGCCGCCGCCTCGTTCACGGTGGTACTCCCGAAGCTGAAGATGTGACACAACACGGTCGAATCGAGCGCTGGACGGTGGCAACAATCGGTCCGTCTTCGGGCGGAGTGCGCTCACGCCTATGATGTCCACAACGGCTGAGGATGAGAGGAACACATGGTCTCGGGAACTCGTGCGGCGCACAATGTTGAGATCACCGCAGAGAGCCTTCAGGAGGACCTGGCCCGCCTTGAGGCCCAGAAGCAGGCACTGGAGCGGGAATTGGCGGCGGTCGTGGCCCACCTCGGCTCCGTCCAGCGGGCCCTGAGTGCCCTCGAGGTCCTGATGCTCGGCCCCGCTGTCACCAACGCCCCGGAACGCGCTGCCGCCGCGCCCGCCGACGCCGGGCCCGGGGCCGCGGGGTCCCCGAAGGCGCAGGGCGACGCCTCCGCCGAGTCCGCCGGTGCCGGCCCCCGGGCGAAGTCCCGCGCGGAGCAGCCCAGGCGCCGGCAGGCGACGGCGAAGCGGACCTCCCGCGCACCTCGTGCGGAGGAGCAGCAGCAGCGGAACTACGGCAGGCTCACCGAGCAGATCCTCGAGTACTTCGCCAGTGTCGGCGAGGCGGATGTGCGCGCCCGCGACGTCGCGGCGGCGCTGGGCCGCGACGGCGACAGCGGGAGCATCAACGCCGTGCGCAGCACGCTCGACCGGCTCGTCGGCAGCTCCCGCATCCGTCGGGCGGGACGGGGCCTCTACCGCGCCCAGCAGTCCTGACGACAGGCTCGGGAACTTGTTCCGCACTGCTGTCACGGCGATCGTGTCTCACAGTGTCGGAACACTGTGCACACTGTCGTCAGTCCACCGTCACCACGACGGAGTGCCAACCACTCGCGCCGTCGGGAACGGTGGGGGTGCGCTTCTCGGTCTGCACCTCGCCCGTCCGGTCGGTCGCCCGCACGGTGAGGGTGCGGCTGCCCTTGGTGGCCTGCCAGGCGTAGGACCACTGGCGCCATGTGTCGCGTGAGTCCTCGGCGGCGAGGGTGGCCTCCTGCCAGGGGCCGTCGTCCACGCGGACCTCGACCTTCTCGATGCCTCGGTGCTGGGCCCAGGCGACACCGGCGATCATCACCGTGCCCGCCTTCGGACGGGCGAAGGGCTTCGGCGTGTCGATCCGGGACTGGGTCTTGATCGGGGCCTCGCGGGCCCAGTCCCGTTTGACCCAGTAGGAGTCGTAGGCGTCGAAGGTGGTCAGCTCGAGGTCCTCGATCCACTTGCAGGCCGAGACATAGCCGTAGAGACCGGGCACGAGCATGCGGACGGGGAACCCGTGGTCGAAGGGCAGGGGTTGGCCGTTCATGCCGACGGCGAGCATCGCGTCGCGGCCGTCCATGACGTCCTCGACGGGGCTTCCGATGGTCATGCCGTCCACGGAGCGGGCCACGAGCTGATCCGCCGGGCCGCCCGCGGACGGCGGCCGGACGCCGCACTCCTCGAGCAGGTCGGCCAACCGGACGCCGATCCAGCGGGCGTTGCCGACGTAGGGGCCGCCGACCTCGTTGGACACGCAGGTGAGGGTGATGTCGCGCTCGATCAGCTTCCGCCGCAGCAGGTCGTCGAAGGTCAGGGTCTTCTCCCGGGTGACCCCGTCGCCGTGGAGGCGCAGCCGCCAGGTGGTGGCGTCCACCTTGGGGACGACCAGTGCGGTGTCGACCCGGTAGAAGTCGCTGTTGGGGGTGACGAAGGAGCTGATCCCGTCCACCCGGACCTGTGCGCGCCTGGGCACCGCCGGGGCGCGTGAGGCGGGTGGTGGCAGGCTGACGTTCTTGCGGGAGGCGACCGCTTCCCGGCCGTGCGCACCGTTCAGGGCCCGGCCCAGGGCGCCGGCCCCGGCCGAGGCGGCGGCAGCGGCGCTCGCCGCGATCACGAAGCGGCGCCGGTCCCAGCCCTCGTCCCGGCCCGCATCCCAGCCCTCGTCCCGGTCCTCGTCCCGGCCCGCATCCCAGCCCTCGTCCCGGTCCTCGCCCGGTGTTGCCGCCGCCGGTGACCGGTCCCGGCGCGGTGCCGGGAGGAGGCCGACGAGGACGTACAGGAGCGCGGCGCCGGCGACCGCCCCGAGGACCGAGGGGAGGGCGTCCGTGACGCCGGTGGAATCGGGCCTGCCGAGGGCCGCTGCCGCGCCGACGACGCCGAAGACCAGGACGCCCGCGGCGCCGGTGCGCCGGTGGCGGACGGCGAGCGTGCCGAGGGCCAGGGCCAACAACGCCAGCACGGCGAGGATGCCGAGCTGGAGCACGAGCTTGTCGTTGGTGCCGAAGTTGCGGATCGCCCAGTCCTTCACGGCGGTCGGCGTACGGTCGATGGCGGCTCCTCCGACCGCGACGACCGGGCCGGCCTGTGGGCGTACCGCCGCCGCCACCAGCTCGGCGACGGCGAGCGCGGCGCCGCCGGCCAGGAGACCGCTCAGTGCGCCCAGCGCGAGGCGGGCCCATGTCCTGGCCGACGGTTTGCGTGGGGTCTTGTCTTCGTCGCTCACGTCGGTAATCCGGGGCCGGGCGGCGCGCGGATTGGTGACCGGCGCGCCCGGCCGCACGGCGTCAGGGGGCCTCGTCCGGGCCGGTGAGTGCGAGCACCGTACGCATGGCACGGCGCACCGCGGCGCGCCACTCGTCGGTCCGGTCGATCGTCTCGAAGGCGTGGTGGCCGTGCGGCACGTCGATCACCTCCACGTCCGCCCCGCAGTCCTTGGCCGCGGTCAGGAACTCCTCGACAGTCGCGGCGATCTCGGGCATCTCCAGTCCCACCCGGGTGAGTACGACGGGCAGGGCGCCCGCGCCGGCCACCGCGCGCGCCGGGCGGAACCGGGTGCCGGACAGTCCCCAGTTCGGCAGTGGGGCGAGGATCGGGTACGTCGCCGCCAGGCAGCGCAGCCACGCCGGGGGTGTGTCCAGCCAGTCGGCGGCGAGCAGGCCGCCGCCCGAGAAGAACCACAGCGCGATCCGGTCGGCGTCCACCCGGGGGTCCGCCCGGACCAGTTCCACGGCGGCGGCCACGTCGGCGGCGGCCCGCGGATAGTCGGTCAGGTCGTGCAGGCGGTGGTCCAGGACCACGCCCACCGCCCCGCCCTCGGCCGCGAGGCGGGCGTACCCCGTCAGGGTCGGCCAGTCCCGCGGGGTCGGCCGGGCGTCGGCGGGGACCGGGCCGCCGTGCACGAACACCACCGCCGGTCGCGGCTCCTCGGCGTCCGGCAGGTGGAGATCGACGGTCCCGTGCCGCTCCCGGGGGACTTCGGGGACGTCCAGCAGGAACGGCCCGAGGTGTGCGGGCGGTGCCGTGGCGTCGACGGGCTCCAGCCGGTGTCCCTCGCCGGCCGCGGCTCGCAGCAGTACGTCCGTGAGCTCGGCGGGGCAGGACAGCATCGGCCAGTGTCCGGTGGGGAGTTCGAAGAAGGTCACCCGGGGGTCGGTCAGGGCCCGCAGCGCGGGGTCGCCGAGGCCCACCAGCATCTGGACCATCTCGATGCTCGAGCCGTTGCCCGTGCACAGCACGCCGGTGGTGGGCACCGAGTCCACGGCGCCGGTCAGGCGCAGCGGCTGGAGCAGGGTGCCCAGCGGCTGCGGGGCGGCGAGGGCGGTGAGCCGGTCGAGGGCCGTGCCGGGAACGCCCGCGGTGCTGCCCCAGCGCGGCCACTCGTCGTGGGCCGGGGGTGGCAACACCCCGTCGGACGCCTCGTCCGCGTCCCCGTTCGTGTCCCCGCCTGCGTCCCCGTCCGTCGCTTCCCACCCGGCGTACTTCTCGCGCAAGGGCTGGTCGGGCAGGGCGGCCAGGGCCGGGACGCCGTTCCGCGGCAGGCCGGAGTCCAGGTGGACGACCCTGTCGACGCGCCGCGCACGCCGGTCGGCGGCTCCGATCGCCGGGTGGATGCCGTAGTCGTGGCCGACCAGCACGATCCGCTGGTCCGCCGCCGTGTCGAGCGCGTCGATCGCCGCGAGTACGTCCGCGATGTGTGTCTCCAGGTCGATGCCGCCGGTCCCCGTCGCCGCGCGCGGTCCGTCGAGCCCGGTGAGGGCGACGCTGTGCGCCTGCGCACCGGCAGCGGTCAGGCGCGCGGCCGTCTCCTGCCACACGTGTGTGCCGGTGAACATGCCCGACACCAGGATGAACGCGGTCATGGTCTCTCCTCCGTACATGGTCCGGGCCGGTCACCGGCCCGCTCTCGCCGGTACGGTAGAAACTCCCCCTGAGGGAGGTTCAAGTGTTCACGTCGTACGACGGTCTGTGCGGCATCGGGGAACTGGCCGAGCGGGCGGGTGTCACGGTCAAGACCGTCCGCTTCTACTCCGATCGCGGTCTGCTGCCGGAGGTCTCCCGCAGCGCCGGCGGGCACCGCAGGTACGGTCCCGAGGCGCTCGACCGGCTGCGTCTGATCCGCTCCCTGCGCGCTCTCGACCTGTCCGTGCCCGAGGTACGGCGCGTTCTCGAGGACGAGGACGCAGACGCGGACGCGGACGCGACCGGCGGCGGGGGTGGCGGGAGCGGCGTGCTGGAGTCGGCGGTGGCGGGGCGGCTGCGCGAGCTCGGCTCCGAACTGCGGGCGTTGCGCTGGCGGGAGGCCGCGCTGCGGCTGGTGCAGGAGTGTCCGCCCGGGGAACGGGCGGGCCGGCTTCGGCTCATCGGTGCCGTGCCCCTGCCGCCCAGCACGGACCCACTGGTCCGGTTCTGGCGCGGCTGGCTGCCCGCGCGGATGCCGGCCCGGTCGGCCGGAGCGTTCCTGGACGTGGCGGTTCCGCTGCCGCCCGACGATCCCGCCCCTTCCCAGGTCCTCGCCTTCGCCAGGCTGAACGCCCTCACACTCGCCCCGTGCCGCCCCGGCACGGCCCAGCCCCAGCCCGAGGCGCACCGGGCCGCCGGGGCCCGGGGGGCGGCCGTGCTGTACGCCGGGCTGGCGGAGGCGTACGAGCTGGCCGGTGTGCACCTGCGCCGGGACCGGGATCCGCACCCGGGTGAGGCACTGGACGGTTTCGTGGCGGCGTACACGGGCGCGTACGGGGTCCGGGACACCCCGGACTTCCGGCGCCGGCTGGCCGGGCAGCTCGCCGCCGACCCCCGGCTGGACGGCTACTGGGAGCTGGTCGCCGAGGTGCTGACGGTGCCGGGCGGGCGGCCGGAGCCGACCCCCGGGTCCGCGCACGACTGGCTGCTCGCGGCGCTGGTCGACGAGACGGGGGCGCCCGGGTGGGATCAGGGCACGTCGCCCCGCCAGTCGAAGCGGCGCGGATCACCCGGCCTCGGACCGTACGCGCAGCGGCCGCCCGGGCCGTAGCGGCCTATCTCCGTCGCCAGTGACACCCCGCGGGCGCGCTCGTGTTCCGTGAGGTCCGTGACGTCCAGGAGCAGACCGTCCAGGGGGCCGCCCACCAGATGCGCGTAGACGCGTCCGGCACGCGGCCCGGGGTTGTCGTGGTCGGCGCCGTAGACCCTGCCCCGCATGAACTCCACCTCATCCATGACCAAAAGCCTCGCATCCGCCACTGACAACGGCCCGCGCGCCGGGACGAGGCGCCTCTAGAGCGGTGGGTCGTCCAGCAGTTCCAGCAGGCAGCGCGCGCCTGCAGCGGCCACGGCCGTGGCCGCGCCGGCGGTGCCGACGGTGCCGGTCGCGGTGAGGAAGAGCCTGCCGTAGGCGGCGGCGCGGCTCAGGGCGCTGAGCCGCCAGGCGAGGCGCACCGCGCGTCGCAGTTCCGCCGTCGTCCGGCCGTCGCCGGTCCACGGCTCCAGGTAGGCGTCGCGCAGGCGTGGCAGTACGTGGGGTCCGTACCGGTCGAGGGCCCGGCGGGCGGGGACCGGCAGGCTGCAGAAGGGGTGGGAGACGACGGCGTCACCCCAGTCGAAGAAGGTGAACCTGCCAGGACCGGGGTGGAAAAGCTGGCCGTCGTGCAGGTCCGCGTGGTCGAGGGTGTCCGGGACGCCCACGGCCGCGAGTTCGGCGCACCAGTCCAGGAGGCGGGGGCGGAGTTCCCCGAGTCTCCTTCGTTCCTCCGGCCGCAGCGGGGTGTCGTCGAGCCGGTCGAAGACGCCGGGCAGTGCGGTGGCGGGCACGGCGGGAACGCCCAGCCGTTGGATCTCGGGTGCGCGCGCGGTCAGGGCGTGCTGCATGGCCGCGTACTGGCGCAGGAGTTCTTCCCACGCACCGGGTCCGACCGTCTCCCGTGCGAGTACCTCCCGGAAGAGCGGCCCTCCGTCGGGCAGCAGCGACCAGCCGCGGCCGGTGTCCACCGCCAGCGGCTCCAGTACGTGCCGGGGGACCCAGCGGGCCAGTGCCGCGGTCAGCGCGCCCTCGAAGGCGCTGGCCGGCGGGTTGGCCTTGAACCAGACCGGGTCGCGTCCCTCGACGCACAGCCGCAGCAGGACGGACCACGGCCGCAGCCGCACCCGCCACTCCCCCGTCGGCCGCAGGCCCCGTGCGGTCAGCCCGGCCTCGACCCAGCCGAGGACGGCGGTCCGCCAGACGTCGTCGTCCCAGGGGGTCACCGCGTCCGGGTAGCGGCCACGGTCCACGACGGCGGGCACATCACTGAGCATCACGCCATCCCAGCATCGTGCGCCATGCGTGGCCACCGGATTTCGTCCCCTCCGGCCACCGGATCGTCCCCTCCGGACCGGCCGGTGCCGGCCGGTCCGGAGGTCGCCGGCTCAGGCCAGGTCGAAGCGGTCGAGGTTCATGACCTTGACCCAGGCGGCGACGAAGTCGTGCACGAACTTCTCCTTCGCGTCGTCGCTCGCGTAGACCTCGGCGAGCGCCCGCAGCTCGGAGTTGGAGCCGAAGACCAGGTCGGCGCGGCTGCCCGCCCACTTGACCTCGCCCGTGGCGGCGTCGCGGCCCTCGAACGTGGTCTGGTCCTCGGACGTCGACTTCCACGTGGTGCCCAGGTCGAGCAGGTTGACGAAGAAGTCGTTGGTCAGCACCCCGGGCGTCCTGGTGAACGCACCGAGCTGGGACTGCTGGTGGCCCGCGCCCAGCACCCGCAGGCCGCCGACCAGGACGGTCGTCTCGGGCGCGCTCAGGGTGAGCAGGTTCGCCCGGTCGAGCAGCAGGAACTCGGCCGGCAGGCGGTTGCCCTTGCCGTGGTAGTTGCGGAACCCGTCGGCGGTCGGCTCCAGCGCCTCGAACGACTCGGCGTCGGTGTGCTCCTCCGTCGCGTCCACGCGGCCCGCGGCGAAGGGGACCTCCACCTGGAAGCCCGCTTCCTTGGCAGCCTTCTCGACGGCGGCCGAGCCGCCGAGGACGATCAGGTCGGCCAGGGAGACCTTCTTGGCGCCCGCGCCGGAGTTGAACTCCTGCTGGACGCCCTCCAGGACCCGCAGGACCTGCGCCAGCTCGTCGGGCTCGTTGACCTCCCAGCCGCGCTGCGGCTGCAGGCGGACACGCGCGCCGTTGGCGCCGCCGCGCTTGTCGCTGCCGCGGAAGGTGAACGCCGAGGCCCACGCGGTGGAGACGAGCTGGGAGACGGACAGGCCGGACTCGAGGAGCTTGGTCTTGAGGGTCGCGACGTCCTCGGTGTCGATGCCCTCGCCCTCGGGCTCGGGCAGCGGGTCCTGCCAGACCAGGGTCTCCTCGGGGACCTCCGGGCCGAGGTACAGCGACTTCGGGCCCATGTCACGGTGGGTCAGCTTGTACCAGGCGCGGGCGAAGGCGTCGGCGAACTCCTCGGGGTTCTCGTAGAACCGTCGGGAGATCGGCCCGTAGACCGGGTCGAGGCGCAGCGACAGGTCGGTGGTGAGCATCCTCGGGCGGTGCTTCTTCGACGAGTCGTGCGCGTCCGGAACGATCTCCGGGGCGTCCTTCGCCACCCACTGGTTGGCGCCGGCCGGGCTCTGCTCCAGCTCGTACTCGAACTCGAAGAGGTTCTTGAAGAAGCCCTCGCTCCACCGGGTCGGGGTCGTCGTCCAGGTGACCTCCAGGCCGGAGGTGATGGCGTCCCCGCCCCTGCCCGTGCCGTGCGTGCTCTTCCAGCCCAGGCCCTGCTGCTCCATGGAGGCGGCCTCGGGGTCGTCGCCGACGGCGTCGGCGGGGCCCGCGCCGTGGGTCTTGCCGAAGGTGTGACCGCCGGCGATCAGCGCGACGGTCTCCTCGTCGTTCATCGCCATGCGGCGGAACGTCTCACGGATGTCGCGGGCGGCGGCGATCGGGTCCGGGTTGCCGCCCGGACCCTCCGGGTTGACGTAGATGAGGCCCATCTGGACCGCGCCGAGCGGGTTCTCCAGCTCGCGGTCGCCGGTGTAGCGCCGGTCGTCGAGCCAGGTGGTCTCGGGGCCCCAGTAGACGTCCTCCTCGGCCTCCCAGACGTCCGCGCGGCCACCGGCGAAGCCGAAGGTCTCGAAGCCCATCGTCTCCAGGGCGACGTTGCCGGTGAGGACCAGCAGGTCGGCCCAGGAGATGTTCTGGCCGTACTTCTTCTTGACCGGCCACAGCAGACGGCGGGCCTTGTCGAGGTTGCCGTTGTCCGGCCAACTGTTGAGAGGGGCGAAGCGCTGCTGTCCGGCGCCCGCGCCGCCGCGGCCGTCGCTGATGCGGTAGGTGCCCGCGCTGTGCCAGGCCATCCGGATCATCAGCGGGCCGTAGTTGCCGAAGTCGGCGGGCCACCAGTCCTGCGAGGTGGTCAGCACCTCGGCGATGTCCCGTTTCACGGCGGGCAGGTCGAGGGCCTCGAAGGCCGCGGCGTAGTCGAACTCCTCACCCAGCGGGTTGGCGACCGCGGGGTTCTTGGCGAGGATCTTCAGGTTGAGCCGCTCCGGCCACCACTGACGGTTTCCGCCACCCTGGGTGGGGTGCGGGGCGCGTCCGTGGGCGACCGGGCAGCCACCCGTCTCCTCGGTTTTCGCGTCGGTCACGATGGCATCGTGGTTCTCGGACATGGGAATCCTTCCGAACGGGGCGGATCAAGGTGCTGGGGAACTGCCGGGGGTGGAGCAGTCGGGGCACAGGCCCCGGTAGATGACCTCGGCCTCGTCTATCGAGAAGCCGTGGTTGTCGGACGCGGTCAGGCAGGGCGCCTCGCCGACGGCGCAGTCGACGTCGGCGAGAGCACCGCAGGACCGGCACAGGACGTGGTGGTGGTTGTCCCCCACCCGTCCCTCGAAGCGCGCCGGGCTGCCGGGCGGTTCGATACGGCGCACGAGGCGTGCCGCGGTGAGCGCGTGCAGGGCCTCGTACACGGCCTGGAGGGAGACGTGCCCGACGCGTCGGCGCACCCCGGAGGCGAGGGCGTCGGCGTCGAGGTGGTCGCCCTCCCGGACGGTCTCGAGCAGCGCGACACGGGCTGCCGTCACACGCAGCCCCGCCTGACGCAGCTCTGCGGCGGTGGCCGGGTTCCGGACGTTCCGGGATGCCGTCATGGCGGCGAACCTACTCCCTGTGGCACGAACCACTCAAGGAAACGAACGATTCCAGTCTTGACCGCCGTCCGGAACACGCCCTGCGGGGCGGGGACGGACGACCGTGGTAGACAACATGCGTGGCGGGCACCGGCGCGGGAAGCCGGATCCCGCACGGTGCGACGACAGGAATGAGTGACCGGTGCTGCTGAAGACGTTCCGCTGGGCTTTCGCCGTCACCGCCCTCGGCCTGGCCGCGGGCGTGCTGTACGACGGCTGGACCGCCCTCGGCATCGTGGCGATCCTCTCCGTCCTGGAGATCTCGCTGTCCTTCGACAACGCCGTGATCAACGCCGGGATCCTGAAGAAGATGAGCGCCTTCTGGCAGAAGATCTTCCTCACCGTCGGCATCGTGATCGCCGTTTTCGGGATGCGGCTGGTGTTCCCGGTCGTGATCGTGGCGGTCAGTGCCCGGCTGAGTCCCTGGAGCGCGGTGCACCTCGCGCTCACCGACAAGGACCGGTATCAGGAGCTGGTGACGGACGCCCATCCGTCGATCGCCGCGTTCGGTGGCATGTTCCTCATGATGATCTTCCTCGACTTCGTCTTCGAGGACCGGGAGATCAAGTGGCTGGGGTGGCTGGAGCGTCCGCTGGCCAAACTCGGCAGGGTCGACATGCTGTCGGTCTGCATCGCCCTGATCGTGCTGCTGGTCTCCTCCGTCACCTTCGCCGCCCACGCCCACCAGCACGGCGGCACACACGCCGACAAGGCGGAGACGGTCCTGCTGGCGGGCATCGGCGGCCTGATCACCTACATGGTCGTGGGCGGCCTCTCCGGCTTCTTCGAGCAGCGGCTCGAGCACGAGGAGGAGCGCGAACACGAGGCGGAGCAGGAGGCGGAACGCTCGGGGCGGGCCGGATCGCCCGTCAAACTGGCGGGCAAGGCCGCGTTCTTCATGTTCCTGTACCTGGAGGTCCTGGACGCGTCCTTCTCCTTCGACGGTGTCATCGGCGCCTTCGCCATCACCAACGACATCGTGCTGATGGCCCTCGGCCTCGGCATCGGCGCCATGTACGTCCGGTCGCTGACCGTCTATCTGGTCCGCCAGGGCACCCTCGACGACTACGTCTACCTGGAGCACGGCGCCCACTACGCCATCGGCGCCCTGTCGGTCATCCTGCTGGTCACCATCCAGTACCAGATCAGCGAGATCATCACCGGCCTCGTCGGTGTCGTCCTGATCGGCGCCTCCTTCTGGTCCTCGGTGCGCCGCAACCGCGCACTGCGGACCGCTGCTTGAGAGTCCGGCCGGGTGCGCTAGATTTTGCAGCGCCTTGACCACGATCATCCGTGATCCCTCACGCTACGGAGCCGGCAACGCCATGAGCGACATCGTCAACGGACTCGGCCGGGCCGCCGCCTACGGCGGCCTGGGTCTGGTCCTCCTGGTCCTCGGTATCGTCCTCGTGGACGTGCTGACTCCCGGAAAGCTCGGCCGGCAGATCTGGGAGCAGCGCAACCGCAACGCCGCCATGGTGCTGAGCTCCGCGCTGCTCGGCATCGGCGGCATCGTCTTCACCTCCATATGGACGACGTACGAGGACTTCGGCAAGGGCCTGGTGTCCACGGCGGTGTTCGGGCTGCTGGGGCTCGTGATGATGGCGGTGGCCTTCCTGGTGGTCGACCTGATCACCCCGGGGCGGCTGGGCGAGACGCTGGTGGAGCAGGAGCCGCACCCGGCCGTGTGGGTGACGGCGTCCTGCAATCTCGCGGTCTCCGCCGTCATCTCGGCCTCCATCGCCTGACGCCGCTCACCCGCCCCTGCATCTCACTGCACGTCACATCACGTCACCGCAGGCGCCTGATGTCCCCGCGCACCCGGTAGAAGCCGCCCGACGCGGCGTGCAGCGCGTCGACCACGTACCGCGCGCCGGGTTCCCGGATGGCCCTCGGGAACTGGACGTTCCACGACGGGTCGTACCCTTCCGACACCACGTGGATCCGGGTGCGGCCGTTGTCCTGGACGCACTCGACGACGACGGAGCCCGCGGGCGCCGCGGTCACGGTCGTCACGGCGGCGACCGCGGTGGCGGGCGCGTACGTGGGCAGGGTGGCCGCGAGTTTGACGTCGCGGGCGACGGGCACCGAGCCCTGCTGTGCGGCGGTGACCGCCGCGTCGCTCGCGTCCACGCACACCAGGGAGCCGTCGGTGGTGACCAGGAAGAGCCGCTCGTCGCGGTACTGCATCGACAACGCGGATCCGCCGCCCGTGCCCAGCTTCCACAGCCGCGTGCCGTCCCGGTCGAAGCAGTACACCGAGGACGCCGAGTCGCCGGCGAAGACGTACCTGCCGCCGGGCGAGGTGGCGCACGAGTACACCGGGCTGTCGCACTGGTACGTCGCCTCGACGGCGCCGGTCGCCTTGGACAGCCGCTGGACGGTGTGACGCGCGGTTCCCGCGTACACCGCGTCGTCCTCCTGCCAGCCGAAGAGCACGGCGCCCCGGGTGGGTGTGTGCCACAACTCGGTGCCGCCGTCCGGGGAGTGGGCCGTCACACCGTGCGTGTGCCCGTGGTAGACGGCCCGGTCGTCGGCGCGCACCATCCAGGCGTGCTCGCCGCGTCCGCCGCGCGCCCACTGGTGCTCGTCCTCGTGGTCGATGACGGTGAGCCGCCCGGCGCGGTCCGCGACGTTGAGCACGCCCTCGTGGATGTCGAGCCAGAAGATGTCGACGTCGGACGCGATGTCGTAGGCGGCGAAGGGCAGTTTGGACGACAGGTCGTACACGCGGCCGTCGTCGCAGCCCGCGTAGATCCAGAAGTCGTCGGCGACCAGGCACTTGACGCCGTCCGGCAGTTGATAGCGGGCGAGGACCTCGCCGCCGTGCGCGAGGGTGTAGACGTCGCCCGCCTGGTTGCCCACCCAGCAGCGGTCCTCGTCGATGTGGATGCCGAACGCCGCGGAGCCGGTGCGAAAGCGCCACAGGACCGGTGCGACGGCGCGTGCCGTGGACGGCGCGGAGGCCACCTGCCGGCGGGAGACCGCGCGGGGCGCGCGCTGCCCCTGCACGGCGGGCGCGTAGCCCTTGCGCACCTTCTCGCTTATCTTCTTGGCCGCCGCGGCCTCGGCCTTCTGCGCGGTGGGGAAGGTCGAGGTCTGGGTCTGTCCGGCGGCGCCGATCCTGCCGTAGCGCACGGACACGACCTGTCCCTGGACGGTGACTTCGTAGAACTTGTGCGCGCTCCCGTCGTCCTGCGAAAGCTCCAGGTACGTCCTCGACATGGCAGACCTCTCCCCGGTCGGTCCCCGCGGCGTGTCCGCGGCTCCCACTGATCACACAGTAGAAGGCCCCACTGACAACCGGCCGGGGTCAGCCGGCCCGCTCGACGCTCCACCGCGGCAGCCGCTCGAAGAAGGCGACCGCGTCCTCGCGCCACCGCGGGCGCCAGCCTGCCGCCACCAGGCGTGCCTGCTCGGCGTGGTGCCGCATGTCGGCGCGCATCCGGTCGGCCACGCCGCGACGCTCCCCGATGGCGCGGATCGCGGCGATGGTCTCCGCGGTGCAGGCGGGGTTGCCCAGTGCCTCCTCCACGACGGCACGCTCGGAGCCGCTCAGGAGGGACAGGAGCCGGACGACGGCGTAGGTGTGCCTTCCCTCGCGGATGTCGGTGCCCGTCGGCTTTCCCATCTCCTCCGCGTCACCGAACACGTCCAGGTAGTCGTCGCGCATCTGTCCGCAGATGCCGAGCAGTCGCGCGTAGCTGCGCAACTCGGTTTCGTAGGAGGCAGGTTGCTCTCCCGCAGCCAGCAGTCCGAGGTGCAGAGGGGCGAGGACCGAGTAGCGGGCCGACTTGTGGTCGGCGACGGCGTGCAGGACGTCGTCGTCCGGGGGCGAGGCGGCGAAGTCGCGCTCCAGGTCGACGATCTGGCCCACGAAGGTGTCGGCCGCGGCCCGGGTCTGGACCTCGACCATGGCCTGCCGCACCCCGACGGGCAGGGCTGCGTCCAGGAGCACGCGCAGCGAGAGGGCGAGCGCGAGGTCCCCCGCCAGTACGGTCAGGCCGAGAGCCGCCCGGGGACGGTCGGGAAACCTCTCCCGGTAGGCGTAGTACGTGGTGGGGCCGCCCCGGCGGGTGGCGCTGTCGTCGATGAGGTCGTCGTGCACCAGGCCGTGGGTCTGGAGCAGTTCGACGCTCAGGGCGGCGGCGTCCAGCCCTTCGACCGGCTCGGGGGTCACCAGCCGCGCGGCCTCGTGCAGCAGCACGACCCGCATCCGCTTGCCGCCGCGCAGCGACAGGTCGCGCAGCAGTTCGATGCAGTCCGGAGTGAAACGGCTGAAGGACGGGGCGTCCAGCGTCGCGCGCAGCGTGTCGAAGTACTCCGCGAAGAGCGTGTTGAACCGGCGCTGGTGGCGGGCGGCGCGGTCCAGCGGCTGCTCGGTCATGGCGAAGTCCTCCTGAGGGCGGGGCGGGTGGCGCGCTCAGCAGTGTGTCAGGAGGTTCCGGGGTCGAGCCGCGCGGATCGATGCAGCGACAAAACGGGATCAATGGGCATTCGAGTTGTAGGAGTTGTGGATATGCCTCCATTCTTTCTCCATGTCTCTCGCGTCCACCGCCTCCGATCTGTCCGACCTGCGCGACTACGCCTTCGAATGGGCGTTGGTCGACGTGGAGACCTCCGGTCTCGTACCGCGCCGCGACCGGGTGCTGTCCGTGGCCGTGGTGACACTGGGCCCGGACGGCGAACAGACCGGGGAGTTCTCGACCCTGCTGGACCCCGGCTGCGATCCCGGGCCGGTGCACGTGCACGGCCTGACGGCCGAGCGGCTGCGCGGGGCGCCGGACTTCGGGCAGGTGGCCGAGCGGATCGGCGCCCTGCTGGAGGGCCGGGTGCTGGTCGCCCACAACGCCCAGTTCGACTACGACTTCCTCGCCCACGAGTTCGCGCGGGCGCGGCTGCGGCTGCCCGTCGCCAGGCGGCTGTGCACCCTGGCTCTGAACCGCCGCGTCGACCCGCCCACCGACGACCTGAGGCTCGGCACCCTCGCCGCGCACTACGGCGTGCCGCAGGTGCGGGCGCACGACGCGCTGGACGACACGCGGGTCCTGGCGGGGGTGCTGCGCGCCTCGCTGCGGGAGGCCGCGCAACTCGACCTGCCGCTGCCCCTGGTGGCGTGCCCTCCCCGGCAGGACTCGCAGTTCGCGCCGAAGCCGCCGAAGACGCCGTGCGCCTTTCGCAACCCGGGACGGCTGACCGCCGGCGGCTCCCTCGTGCAGGGCATGAAGGTCGCCGTCACCGGGGAGACCCGGACCGCCCGGGCGGAGCTGGTGCTGCGGGGTGTCGCGGCGGGGCTCAACATGGTGGGCTCGGTCGGCAGGCACACCAGCGCCCTGGTCACCAACGACCCCTCCGGGGACTCGGCCAAGGCGCGCCGGGCACGTGCCGAGGGCGTCGCGGTGATCGACGAGTCGGCCTTCCTGCGGCTGCTCGGCGACGTCCGCCCCGGCACCTCGCACGAGGGCGCGGCCCCGGATCCCGCGACCGCGCCGTCCTCCTGCTCGCCGTCCCCCTCGCTGCCCGGGGTGCCGACGCCGCGCGGACCCGCGGCGTCCGAGGCCGCCGTTCCTGGCGTACGGACGGAACCGGCCCCGGCGGCCCCCGGCCCGAAGCCGGGCAGTCGCTCCGCGAAGCCGCGTGGGCCGCTCTCGGGACGGCGGGTCCTCGTGCTGGGCGGCACCCACCCCGACGCGGTGGCAGCGCGCACCCGCGTCGTCGAGCTGGGTGGGGCCGCGGCCATCAACCTCTCGGCCGGCGTCACCGACGTGGTCGTCCTCGACGGCGGCCGCGCCGACCGCCGGCTGCCCAGGATCACGGCGCTGCTCCTGCCGACGTACGACGCCGCATGGCTGGTCGCACCGGTGGTCACGGAGACACCCGGGGCGGGGCGCAGGCGCGCGGCCGCGCATGTGCTGCCGCGCGGTGGCGTCGTCGACCTGCCCCTGCCCGACGGACGGGAACCGGCGCACCGCTGGACCGTCACCGCGTCGTGGGCGCAGCAGACGGCGTGCGAGATCGACGTGGTGGCGTTCGTGCTGGACGGGGACGACCAGGTCTCCTTCGACGAGGACTTCGTCTTCTACGGTGCCCCGGAGAACCCGGGCGGGACGGTGCGGCTGCTGAGCGACGGCCCGACCGAGCAGACCGTCGGCGTGGACCTCGCCGCGCTGCCGCCCTCGGCCCGCAGGGTCGTCGTAGCCGCCGCGATCGACGGCTCCCCCACGTTCGGCGACGTCGGCGCCCTGCACATCGTCTCCGGCCCCGGCAGCAGCGCGGCGGCGCTCGCACAGGCCACGCTGGACGCCGCCACCACCGAGCGCACGATGCTCCTGGCGGAGATCTACCGACGTGGGCGGAGCTGGCGGCTGCGGGCCGTCGGCCAGGGCTACGACCACGGTCTCGGCGCCCTCGCCCGGGGCTACGGTGTCGACGTCGTCGCCGACTGACTGCCGAAGCGCGGTCCACACCGCGCCCGGTCCCGATCCCGGTCCCGAGCCGCGTCACCCCGCCGCCCCCGCCGCGCACATCGATCACTCCAGTCGCCCGCCGCGCACCATGCCGCGTTCAGCTCGCCGTCGACCCACGGTCACGGCCGCTGACCACCGTGAGCCGGGCATGGGGAACTTCCGGATTCTGGAGGGCAGATGAGCACGGCGGAACAGCACGACGGCCCGGGCAGACGCACGCTGCTGAGAGCGGCCGTGGCCGGCGGCGCGGCCACGGCCGCGGTCGGGTCCGTGACGGCGGCGGCAGCGGCAGCGGCACCCGCACAGGCCGCGGCGGCGGGCGGCGGGCGCTTCGACACCGACAGTCCGCGTTTCACGCTGGCCGTCCTGCCGGACACCCAGTACCTCTTCGACGCCGACAGCGCCGACCCCGCTCCGCTGCGGGAGACCTTCCGCCATCTCGTCGCCGACCGGTCGGCGTCGAACATCGCCTTCATGACCCACCTCGGCGACGTCACCGAACACGGCACCGAGGACGAGATCAGGCGGGCCGCCCGGACCTTCCGCACCCTGCACGGCAAGGTGCCCTACAGCGTGCTGGCCGGCAACCACGACATCGCCTCGTCGACGGACGACCAGCGGGGCGAGACGGCGTACCTGCGGGAGTTCGGACCCCGGCGCTACGCCTCGATGCCGACCTTCGGGGGTGCCTCGCCGGACGGCTACAACAGCTACCACGTCCTGCGGGCCGCCGGCCGCGACTGGCTGGTCCTCGCCCTGGACTGGCGGACCTCCGACAAGGGCCTGAGCTGGGCGCAGGGCGTGCTCGACGCCCACCCCGCCCTGCCCGCCGTGCTCACCACGCACGACCTGGCCTTCGCCCGGGAGGACGGCTCGGCGAGTCTCTCCGGCAACGGGCAGCGCCTGTGGGACGGCCTGATCCGGGCCAACGACCAGATCTTCCTGGCGCTGGGCGGGCACTACTGGCCGCCCGGCCGGACGGTGCTCACCAACGACGCCGACAACGATGTCCACATCCACATCACCAACTACCAGGACCGCTACTACGGCGGCGCCGGGATGATCCGCACATACGGGTTCGACACCGTGCGCGGGGTGATCGACGTGGAGACGTTCGCACCGTGGTTCCTGGCCCGTGACCCGGCGCGGCGCACGCCGCTGGAGGCGGAGACCGTCGAACTGACCGGCCCCGCCGACCGGTTCAGCCTGAGCGTCGACTTCGACGCGCGCTTCTCCGGCTTCTCGCCCGTCGTGCCGCCCGAGCCGCGGCCCGCCTCCGCGGTGATGCCGCGCGGCACGGTCGCCTACTGGCGGTTCGACGCCTCCGGCATGACGACGGTCCCGGACGGCGATCCGGTCGCGGACGGCTCCGTCGTACGCGACCTGTCCGGACACGGCAACGACCTCACCGTCCGCCGCCTGCACTCCAGCGGCCCCGACGCGCTCACCTGGTCGGCCGACCACCACCCCGGGCAGCCCGCACACGCCGGCCTGCGCTTCGGCGGCGGCAAGGCGCCGGATCGCGGGGCCGTCCTGCGTACCGGCCCGAGGGCGCCGCTGAACAGTGAGAAGTTCCTCCGCGGGTACACCGTCGAGACCTTCGTGCGGCTCCCCGATCCGTTCGAGGGCGACCACAACTGGATGGGCATCCTCAGTTGGGAGGGGCGCAACGGGGACGCGGGCAAGACCACCGGCTGGTCCCCGCTGGAACCGACGTGCAGCCTCAACCTGTCCCCGGAGCGGTTCCTGCAGTTCGTCGTCTACCCCCACCGCCAGGACGCGGACCCCACCTCGTGGAGCCACGCCGTGCCGGTGGGGCGCTGGATGCACATCGCGGTGGTCAACGACGGGCGCCACAGCGTCATGTACGTGGACGGCTCGAAGATCGCCCGCAATCCGACGGCACCCTCCACCGGCATCGCCACCCTCGGCAAGCCCTTCGTCCTCGGTGCCACCCAGTTCGACGAGGCCTTCGGGCAGGGCTTCTACGGATGGATCGGCGACACCCGCATCGTCGGCCGGCCGCTGCGGCCCCGGGACTTCCTCACCCCGTTCGACTGACGCCCGGCCGTCCGGCGCAGGTCAGGCGACGTGGCCGTCGGGACGCACCAGCACCCTGCGCACGGCGCTCCACCGAGGACCGGCGTCCACCGGGCGCACGGCGTGGCGGCGGGTGCCGTGCGGCAGCGGGCGGCCGGCCGGCACCGCGTCGGCGCCTTCGTGGCCGTCGAGTTCGAGCAGCAGGTGCCTGCCGTCCCGCAGCAGTGCGAAGAGACCGGTGCCGTCCGCGAAGGCCAGGTCCGGGGCCCGGCTGCCGCTCAGCGGGTGGGCGGCGCCGGGATCGGCCGGCGGGTAGTGCACGGCGAGGGCGCTGAGGCGTTCGGCGAGGGCGCGCGAGAACTCCGGGACGGTGCCGATCAGTTCGGACAGGACTTCGCGCAGCGCCTGGCCGTCGGGCGAGTAGCCGGTCATGAGGGCGGTCTGCGCCCGGGTGGAGGCGAGCAGGTCGGCGCCGACGGGATGGCGTTCGGCGTGGTAGGTGTCCAGCAGCCCTTCGGGGGCGGTGCCGAGGACCGTCGCGGCCAGCTTCCAGGCTAGGTTGGTGGCGTCCTGGAAGCCGACGTTGAGTCCCACGCCCCCGGCGGGGAAGTGCATGTGCGCCGCGTCACCGGCGAGCAGCACGCGATCCTTGCGGTAGGCGACGGCCTGGCGCGTGGCGTTGCCGAACCGGGAGAGCCAGTGGGGGTCGCGCATGCCGAAGTCGTCGCCCAGGACGCGTCGGGTCCGGTCGCGCAGCTCCTCCAGGGTCAGCTCTCCCGGGTGGTCGACGCCCCGGTCCTGCGGGGCGTGTCCCACGAAGCGGGTGACCCCGCCCGGCATGGGCACCGCCATGAGCCCGCCGTCCGGCCCCGAGGCGCTGAGCGGCAGCGCCGGGGCCCGGTCGAGGACGACGTCGCCGAGCCAGCCCCAGACGGTCGCGTCCGTGCCGGGGAAGTCGATGCCGGCGGCCCCGCGGACCCGGCTGCGGGTGCCGTCGCAGCCCACGACGTAGCGCGCCCGCAGGACGTACGCCCCGTCCGGCCCCTCCGCCGCCACCCGTACGGCATCCGGCCCCTGCTCCAGGTCCGTCACCCGGTGCCCGCGCAGGACGCGGGCGCCCAGGGCCAGCGCGTGGCCCTCGAGGAGGGCCTCGGTGCGCGCCTGCGGCAGGAACAGGGTGAAGGGGTAGGGAGTGTCCAGGACCTGGAAGTCCATACGCGAGTCCAGGGAGCCGAAGTGGCCCGTGGGCACCGGCATGCCCTCCTCGACGAAGGTGGCCGCGAGGCCTCGCATTCCCAGGATCTCCAGGGTCCGGGGGTGCAGGGTGAGTGCCTTGGAGTGCGGGTCGCGTTCCGTACGGGTCTCCAGCACGGTCACCGGGACGCCCTGCAGCCTCAGTTCCGCCGCCAGCCACAGCCCGGTGGGCCCGGCTCCGACCACGACGACCTCTTCGGTCTTCTCCATGCTCTCCCTCTCCTTCACGGCTTCTCCACGGCTTCTCCACGATGGGCCTTCTTGGTCACTGACCAATGCCACTCCTCGAACTAAACTAGGTCAGTGACCAAGAAGCAAACGGATCCCGCCCCCCGCACCCGCCTGACCCCGGCCGCCGTCGTGGACGAGGCCCTGCGGCTGCTCGACGCGTCGGGTCTTGAGGCCGTCACCACGCGCGCCGTCGCCGACCGGATCGGCGTCCGCATGAACACGGTGCTGTGGCACGTGAAGACCAAGACCCGGCTGCTGGAACTCATGGCCGACGCCGTCGCCGGCACGATCGGCTACGAGGGGCTGCCCGAGGACGCGGGCGAGCGGGCCCGCGAGCTGATGCGCCGCTACCGCCGGTCCCTGCTCGCCCACCGCGACGGCGCCGCGCTGGTGGCCGGCACCTATGCTCCGGATCCGCACACCCTGCGCTTCGCCGACACCCTCGTCGGCACCCTGGCGGACCACGAGGCCACCGGGGACACGGCGGCCTGGACCCTGTACGCCCTCGTCTACTTCACCCTGGGCCTCACCCAGGAGGAACAGGCCGCCGGCCGGGCGGACGAGCACCGCCTGCGCGAAGCCGTCGCGTCCGGCCCGTATCCCGCCCTCGCCGCGACGCTCGACACCCTGACCAGCCACACCTTCGATGCCCGCTTCGAGGACGGCATCACCCGCATCCTCGGCGGCGGCACCGGTTCCGGACGGCCATGACGCCGCGCGGTCTGTCGCGGGCGCGGCCTCGTCAATAGCCTGGTGGCGCAAGGCCGTTGTCGACCGAGGAGTCCCATGTCCACCGCGCAGCAGCTCCCCGACATCCTCTCCCCCGAGTTCGCGGCAAACCCGTATCCCGTCTACCGGATGATGCGGGACAGCGCGCCCCTCATCCGGCACGAGGCCACGCAGAGCTGGATCGTCTCGCGCTACGAGGACGTGGAACGCGTCTTCAAGGACCGGGGCGGGCAGTTCACGACCGAGAACTACGACTGGCAGATCGAGCCCGTGCACGGACGGACGATCCTTCAGCTCAGCGGCCGGGAGCACGCGGTCCGGCGCGCGCTGGTCGCTCCGGCCTTCCGCGGAGCCGATCTCCAGGACCGGTTCCTGCCGGTGATCGAACGCAACTCCCGTGAGCTGATCGACGTGTTCCGGCACACCGGCCGCGCCGACCTGGTCGCCGACTACGCGACCCGGTTCCCGGTCAACGTCATCGCGGACATGCTGGGCCTGGACAAGGCCGACCACGACCGGTTCCACGGCTGGTACACGTCGGTCATCGCGTTCCTGGGCAACCTCTCCGGTGACGCCGGGGTCGCGGAGGCCGGTGCGCGCACCCGGGTGGAGTTCGCCGAATACATGTTCCCGATCATCCAGGAGCGCCGCGAGAACCCGGGCGAGGACCTGCTGTCCACCCTGTGCGCCGCGGAGGTCGACGGGGTCCGGATGAGCGACGAGGACATCAAGGCGTTCTGCAGCCTGCTGCTCGCGGCGGGCGGCGAGACCACGGACAAGGCGATCGCGAGCATCTTCGCCAACCTGCTGGCCCACCCCGGGCAGTTGGCGGCCGTGCGTGCGGACCGGAGCCTGATTCCCCGTGCCTTCGCCGAGACGCTCCGCTACACCCCGCCCGTCCACATGATCATGCGGCAGACGGCGACCGAGGTCACGCTCAGCGGCGGCACCATACCGTCCGGTGCCACCGTCACGTGTCTGATAGGCGCGGCCAACCGGGACGAGAGCCGCTACCGCGACCCGGACCGTTTCGACATCCTCCGCGACGACCTGACCACGACGACCGCTTTCTCCGCCGCCGCCGATCATCTCGCCTTCGCGCTCGGCCGGCACTTCTGCGTCGGGGCGCTGCTGGCGAAGGCCGAGGTGGAGACCGGGGTGGGTCAGCTCCTGGACGCCCTGCCCGACCTGCGGCCGGACGACGGGTTCGACGTGGTGGAGCGGGGCGTGTTCACCCGGGGCCCGCAGTCCCTGCCGGTGCGGTTCACACCCACGGCCTGACACCCGGCGTGGCCCGTCGGGGCACGACGGGCGTGCGTCAGGGCACGACGGGCGTGAAGAGGGCGGGCAGGGTGGTCAGCCCGCGCATCCAGATGGACGGACGCCAGGTCAACTCCCCCGGCTCCACCGCGAGTACGAGGTCGGGGAGGCGTTCCAGCAGGGTCTCGACCGCGGTGCGGGCGACGACGTCGGCCAGCAGCGGGGCCGGGTACGGACACCGGTGCTCGCCGTTGCTGAAGGACAGGTGCGCGGAGTTCTCGGCGCCGGCGTGCGCCTCGGGCCACAACTGCGGGTCCGTGTTGGCGGCGGCGAGGCCGAGGACGAGGCAGTCGCCGGCCCTGATCTGCCGGCCGCCCAACTGGATGTCGTTGACGGCCCAGCGGCCGATGAAGTTCTGCGTGGGCGTGTCCAGCCACAGGACCTCGTTGAGTGCCTCCCCCACGCTGAGCCGGCCGCCCGAGACGTTCAGGGCGAAGCGTTCGTCGGTGAGCAGCAGCCTGAGCGTGTTGCCGATCCAGTTGGCGGTGGGCTGCTGGGCGGCGGCGATGACGGAGATCAGGTCCTGGACGGTCTCCTCGTCGCTCAGCCCGGCCGGGTGGGTCAGCATCCGTGAGGTGACGTCGGGTCCCGGCCGCTCGCGCTTGTGCCGGACCAGCCGGTGGATGCGCTCACCCACGCGCGTGTACGCCGCGACCGGGTCGTCCCCCTCGGCCGCGTCGAGGGAGATGCGCAGGTCCTCGACGAGCGCTTGCGTCTCGGCGCCGCTGTGCGGCATCCCGCACATGCGTACGGCGGCACGCATCGGCAGGGGGTGCGCGTAGCCGCTCATCAGCTCGGCCCGGCCGCTGCCGGCGAAGGAGGCGATGAGCCGGTCGGCGAGCTGCCGGCAGTCCCGGGCAAGCTCGAACTGGTCGATGCCCGAAAGCGCCTGGGTGATGACGCCGGCCCGTCGCCGGTGTTCTGCGCCTTCGGTGAACAGAACCGACGGCTGGTGGCCGACGTAGGGCATCAGTGGCCAGTCGGGCGGGATGCGGTCCCACTGGTTCCAGCGGCGCGAGTCGCGTGCGAACAGCTCGTCGTGGCTGGTCACATAGCTGACCTCGGGGTAGCCGAGGACCAGCCAGGCGGGGACGCCCCCGTCGAGGAGTACGGGCGCGACGGCGCCGTGCTCGCCCCGCAGCCCGCGGTACAACTCCGACGGCGTCTGCTGGTACTCCAGTCCGGCCAGCGGTACGGCGTCCGGGTGCGCGGGGCAGACCGGGCCGGCGGTGCGGTGGGGTGTGGGGTCGAGGTCGGTCACGATGCGCTCTCCTGGGCCAGGGCCAGTTGGTAGAGGTGGTCCACGAGGGTGACCAGCACGTTCTTGCCCGACGTCCGCACCCGCGCGTCGCAGTCGATCAGCGGCACGCGGTCGGGCAGTGCGAGTGCCAGTCGGATGTCGTCCAGGGAGTGCCGGGCGGAGTCGTCGTCGAAGCGGTTGACGGCGACCACGAACGGGGTCCGGTGGTGTTCCAGCCGGTCTATCGCGTACCAGGAGTCGTCCATCCGGCGGGTGTCGACGAGGACGACCGCGCCCAGGGTGCCGGCGAACAGCCGGTCCCACAGGAACCAGAAGCGTTGCTGGCCGGGGGCGCCGAACAGGTACAGCACCATGCGGTCGTTGAGGCTGATCCGGCCGAAGTCGAAGGCCACGGTCGTGGTGGTCTTCGCGGTGACCCCGCCGGTCTCGTCGACGCCGACTCCGGCCTGGGTCATCACCTCTTCGGTGTTGAGCGGCCGGATCTCGCTGACGGAGCGGACGAGGGTGGTCTTGCCGACCCCGAAGCCGCCCACGACGACGATCTTCAGCCCGGTCTCCGCGGCGTCGGTCAGGGGCTTGCGGCCGGAGGGCGTGGTGGTTTCGGAGCCTGTCGTGTCAGAGGTTGCGGAGCCCATGGAGCACCTCCTGGAGAAGGGCGGTATCGGGGTGCGACGCGGTGGACTGCCCCAGGCGCGGGTGGCGGGCGGTGATGGTTCCGGTGGCGAGCAGGTCGCCGAGCAGGATGCGGACCACCGTGATCGGCAGTGCCAGCTCGGCGGCGAGTTCGACGACGGCCGTGGGGTGCCGGCACAGGTCGAGGATGCGGACGTGTTCCGACTGCATGCCGGCCGACGGCCGGCACTCGGCGACCACCAGGGTGACGAGGTCGAACGAGTCGTCGGCGCGGCTGCGTCCGCCGGTGACCGTGTAGAGCCGGTCGGGTGCGCCGGTGTCCACGAGCCTGCGCGTCACGGCGTACTGCTCCCGGGGGCGGCGTGGCGCGGCTCGGCCCGCAGGTGCTCACCGATCTGGTCGACCATCTCGGTCATCTGGTGGCCGACCACGCCCGGGTCGGCGTCCTCCACCGCGACGACGGCGAGGTGCGCGCCCTCGCCGGCCTCCACGATGAACAGCAGCCCGCCGTGGAACTCGGTCATGGAGTGCCGGACGCCGCCGGTTCCGTTGCCGAACTCGACGGAGGCGCCCTGGGCGAGGGCCTGGATGCCCGAGCAGATCGCGGCGAGCTGGTCGGCCCGGTCCAGGGTGAGGTGTTCGGTCCAGCAGAGCTTGAGGCCGTCGCGGGAGAGGACGAGGGCGTGGCGGGTGCCGGGGGTGCGGTCCAGGAGGTTCTGCAGGAGCCAGGTGAGGCTGTTGTCGGTGGTCTGCATGATGGGTGAGGGGACGGTGGTTCCTGGTGCTGCGGTCACCGGCCCGTTCCTCCAATCTCACGAGCGACACGAACGGAAGGGGGCGAGGCGGCGCCGATACGCGCCGTGCGGTGGGGGCGCGGGCTAGCCCGAGGGGGGTGGTTCGGGCGCCGGCGCCCCGCCGGCCGCCCCGGACCGGCGCCCGCGGTGGAAGGCGCCGAAGCTGGCCCCGGCGTCACGTGGGGCGGTCGCCGTCCGGTCGGCGGGCTGCGGGTGCTGGTCCCGGCGTTCGCGCTCGGCCTCGGCCTCGGCCTCGGCCATCGTGCGGCCCGGGGAGCGCATCGGCAGCCCGCCCGGCGTGGCGGGCGCGGCGCCCGGGCGCGCCGCTTGTTCCGGGAGGCTGGTCCGCTCCACCGGCCGGGCGCCCGGGACGTGCCGCGTGCGCGCCGGGGCTTCCGCGGCGGGGGCGGGGCCGGGCACGGCGGAGGCTCCGCCGAAGGTACGGCCGGTCATGGCGGGTGAGGGGTCCCGCTGCTGGGCGAGCAGTTGGGGCGGCACCAGGACGACGACGCCGGTGCCGCCGCGCGAGGAGGGCCGGTAGCTCACGCCGACGCCGTACTTGGCGGCCAGCCGTCCGACCACGGCGAGGCCGAGGCGCGTGCCCTGCAGCGAGGCCAGGTCGGTCGTCCGCCCCGACACCGCCTGTTCGGCGTGGCGCATGGCCGCGTCGGCCATCTTCAGTCCGCTGTCCTCGATGGTGATGACGATTCCGGCGGTACGTTCCTCCACGTAGACGTGGACCTCGTCGATGGGCGGCGAGAAGTTGGCAGCGTTGTCCATGAGTTCGGCGAGCAGGTGCATGACGCCCTCCGCCGCGTAGCCGGAGATCGCGGCGCCGGTGGAGCAGTGCATCCGGACCCGCTGGTAGGCGGCGATCCGGCCGACGGCACCGCGCAGGATGCTCTCCATCACGATGGGTCTGTTCCAGGCCCGGCTGGAGCGTCCGCCCATCAGGAGGGCCAGGCGGTCGGTGATGAGGCCGAGCTGCGAGGTGCTGTGGTCGAGCCGCAGCAGATCGCCGAGGACGTCCTCGCCGTGACGATCCTGCATGTCCCTCAGGTCGGCGAGCATGCTGACCGCTTTGGCCTGGACGCGGCTGAGGGACTTGGCGGAGGCGGCCTGCGCGGCGGCGGTGCGCCGTTCGCTGTGGGCCAGTTCCCGGACGAAGAGCTCGGCGCAGGCGCGCGGTTGGGGTCCTCGTGGCCACTCCAGCTCGGCGAGGACGATGTCCGCCGAGGTCCCGTCCCGCAGCTTCTCCACGGCGGCGGGCAGGGTGCTGCCCGTCAGGTGTTCCAGTTCGGCGGCGCTCCGGCGGGTCTCCTGAAGCGCGTGGCGACGCCGGGACTCGGCGTCCGCCGCGTGCCGTACGGCGTCCTCCACCAGGAGGGCGAAGCCCTGTGCGACCTGACGCAGGTGTGGACCGGAGGCGGGCGCGGTGTTGGCGACGGCCTCGTCGGCGCCGGTGCCGTCGCGCACCTGCTGTGCGATGCCCGGCAGCGCGACGTTGACGAGGTGCGCGAGGGCGGCGTTCTCCTGCGCGAGCCGTGCCTTGAGGGCGCTGATCTCCGTCCGCCGGTCCGCCGCGGTCCGGCGCGCCCGCCCGACCAGGTGGGAGCCGAGGACGACGGACACGGCGACGCACAGCCAGGACGTCACCGCGAGGGTCGCGGTCCAGCTCCGGGCGGCCTCGGGGGCCGCCGCCCAGGCGGCGCCCGCCGCCGCGGCGGCGGTCGGCAGCACGAGCAGGGGGATGGCTGGGGTGGAGCGGCGGGGTTTCTGCGTCCGGGGCGGGGTGGGGGGTGCAGACACTGACATTCCGCGGTCCCTCGGGTCCTTGAGAGCGGGGAAAAGGCCGGTCGACATGGGTCGGCCACGGGCCGGAGCCGTCCCACCGAGTGAGTGGTGATCACTCCGGCGGGCTTGCGGCTCATGCTAGTCATCGCGTGGGGCACGCATGCCGGACCGACCACAGACCCCACCGAGGAGCGAACTTCGCCGCCATCCCGCCAATCGAACGCATCGATGTGGTACAGGCGTTCTGGGTGAGACGGGTGGTCCAGTGCCAGTGCCAGTGCCAGTGCCAGTGCCAGTGCCAGGGCCGTTGCCGGTACCGTTCAGCCGGCCAGTTGCCGCACGAGGGCCTGCGCGACCTCGCGCGCGGCCGGTGCGGTCCATCGCCGACGATGCCGGGCGAGCCGTACCGGCACGTCGGGGAAGCGGGGTCCGTCGACCGTCACCAGGCGCCCGCGCCGCAGTTCCTCGGCCACCGTGATCAGCGGCAGCAGGGTCAGTCCCAGACCGGCCGCCACGCAGTTGCGCGCCGCGTCCACGCTGCCGAACCTGGTCAGCCTCGGCCGCGCGTCCGGCACGTCGAGCAGCCGGTGTGCCAGCGCGTCGCTGTAGGAGCAGCCCTCCTCCAGCAGGAAGAAGCTCTCCACCGCGAGTTCCGGCCAGCTCGCCGCCCGCTCCCGCGCGGCCAGGGGGTGTTCGGGTGCGGAGACGAGGGCGAGCGGCTCGCGGCCGACCGGTTCGGTCGTCACGTCGCGGAAATCCGTCTCCTCCTCCAGCAGCAGTGCCAGGTCGAGGCGTCCGGACCGCAGTCCCCCCACGCACTCCTCGGTCCCGGCCGCGTAGAGGTGGACGTCCACCTCGGGGTGGCTCGTGCGCAGGGCGGCGACGACCGCGGGCAGCCGGCTCGCGCACAGGGACTCCGGGCTGCCGACCACCACCCGTCCCGACACCACGCCGGCGTCCTCGCTCCCGGCCCGCAGCCGTGCCACGGCGTCGAGTACCTCCTCGGCCCGCTCCAGGAGCCGGCTGCCGGCGTCGGTGAGCAGCGCGCCGGTGGGCAGGCGGTCGAAGAGCCGGACGCCGAGGTCCCGTTCCAGGGTGCGGATGTGCACGGTGACCGTGGACTGGGCCAGGTGCAGTTCGGCCGCGGCGGCGGTGAAGCCGCCCGTGCGGGCGAGCGCGGTGAAGGTCGTCAGCAGTCGGGTGTCCACGCGGCCAGTCTATTCGGAACCCCGATGGAGGGCATCGGAATCGATCGTTGGACACGATCGGTGCCGGGTGGCAGCGTGTCCGCCATGACCACCGACGCGACGGGAACGAGCCTCGTGGAAGACCGAGAAGAACGATCCGAGCCGACGACCGGGATCCTGCGCTACTCGGCCTTCACCCATGCCCCGGCGGGCGGGAATCCGGCGGGGGTCGTCCTGGACGCCTCCGCACTCGACGCCACGCGGATGCGGGCGATCGCCGCCGAGGTCGGCTACTCCGAGACCGCCTTCGTCACCGGCGGCGACGTGGCGAGGCGGCGGTTCGGGGTCCGGTACTTCAGCCCGCTCGCCGAGGTGGCGTTCTGCGGGCACGCGACGGTCGCGCTGGCAGTCGCCCTCGCCGAGCGGCTGGGGCCCGGCGAGATCGTCCTCGACACGCCCGCCGGCGAGATCCCCGTGTCCACGACGGCCGACGGGACCGGAGCGGTGCGGGCCACTCTCACCAGCGTGCCGACGCGTTCGCGTCCGGCTCTCGCCTCGGAACTCGAGCCCGCGCTCGGGGAGCTCGGCTGGGCTCCCACCGATCTGGATCCCGCTCTGCCCGCCCACGTGGCGTTCGGCGGCAACGACCATCTCGTACTGGCCGCGGCGTCCCGGGCCCGGCTGGCGGACCTCGACTACGACTTCGACGCTCTCGCCGAGGTCATGCGGCGGCACGGCTGGACGACGGTGGACCTGGTGTGGCGCGAGTCGGCGGACCGCTTCCACGCCCGCAACCCGTTCCCCGTCGGTGGCGTCGTGGAGGACCCGGCGACGGGAGCGGCGGCCGCCGCGTTCGGCGGGTACCTCCGCGAGCTGGGTCTCGTCCCCCGCCCCGGCACGATCGCGATCCGCCAGGGTGAGGACATGGGCCGCCCCAGCGACCTGCTGATCGACGTGAGCCCGCGGGATCCGCGCACCCGGGTCACCGGACAGGCGGTGCCCATCCCGTAGGCGTCAGGGCGTCGATCCCGTCGATCCCGTCGCTTCCGTCGCTTCCGGCAGTGGTGTGCGCAGGGTGCCGTCGAGCAGCATGCGCAGGGCCCAGGTGCGGCGCAGCTCCGGCGTGCCGGAGAGCAACTGGTCGGCCCGTGCGGCGATGTTGGGGTGGTCCCGCGGTGAGGCGTCGCGCAGTGCTCCGGTCAGCTCGCTCCACTCCTCGTCGGCGTGGGGCGACTGGGCGCGGGTGGAATGCTCCGCCGCGCCGGCCGTGGCGACGAGGAGCAGGACGTCCACGCCCCAGGCCGCCTGGCCGTCCGGGACGCCGCCCTCCTTCAGCAGGGACAGCAGCCCTTCGAGCAGGTTGAGGAAGTTCGGTCCGGACGGGCGGGCGGAGACCGCGCTGCGGGCGAGGCCGGGGTGCTGGTAGAGGACGTCCTCGTAGGAGCCGAGGACGGCCTCGACGCGCTCGCGCCAGTCGCCCGCCGCGCGCACCGGGCCCAGGTCGACCTCGCCGAGGAACTCGTCCAGCACCGCGGCGTGCAGCTCCGCGGTGCTGGCGACGTACACGTACAGCGAGGCCGGCCCGGTGTCGAGTTCCTGGGCCAGGCGCCGCATCGTCACCCGCTGCAGGCCCTCGGCACGCAGGACACGCACCGCGGTCGCGACGATGCCCGCACGGGTGAGGGCGGGTTTGGCGGGGCGTTCCCGGCGGCTGGGCCGGGGGTTCTGGGCAGCAGGCATGCGCTCACGCTAGCGAACACGTTCGGCCACGGGCAAAGGCCGCCCGGATCCGGCCCGAGCAGCGGCGAACTTGTTCGTAACGAACACGTTCGTTACGCTGAAGGTGCAGAGCGGGAGCAGAAACGACACCAGGAGGCGGATCGTCATGAAGGACCACCAGCCCGTATCGATCATCGGAGCCGGCCTCGGGGGGCTCACCCTGGCCCGGGTGCTGCACACACACGGCATCACGGCCGTCGTCCACGAGGCGGAGGCCTCGCGGCGGGTCCGCACCCAGGGCGGCATGCTCGACATCCACACCGAGAGCGGCCAGGCCGCACTGCGCGCGGCCGGGCTGTACGAGGAGTTCCGCGCACTCGTCCACCCCGGCGGCGAGGCCGTCCGGGTCCTCGACAAGCACGGCACGGTGCGCTGGGAGGCGGCCGACGAGGGCACCGGCGGCCGGCCCGAGGTCGACCGGGGCCACCTGCGCGACCTGCTGCTCGACTCACTGCCCGAGGGCACCGTCCGCTGGGACCACAAGGTCACCGGCGCCCGGCCGCTGGGCGGCGGCCGCCACGAGGTGGCCCTGGCCGACGGCTCCTCGTTCACCACCGGCCTGCTCGTGGGGGCCGACGGCGCCTGGTCGCGCATCCGCCCGCTGCTCTCCCCCGCCGGGCCCGGGTACACCGGTGTCTCGTTCGTCGAGGCGGACCTGCGGGACGCGGACGTCCGTCACCCGGGCAGCGCGGCCGTCGTCGGCGGCGGCATGCTGTTCGCGCTGGGCGACGGCCGGGGCTTCCTCGGCCACCGCGAGACGGACGGCAGCCTGCACGTCTACATCGCGGTACGGACCGGCGAGCAGTGGCTGGACTCCATCGACTTCTCCGACTCCGAGGCTGCCAAGGCGGCCGTGGTACGGCAGTTCGAGGGATGGGACGAGAGCCTGACGGCCCTTGTCGGGCAGGCGGACGGCCCGCTGGTCCCCCGGAAGCTGCACGCGCTCCCGGTGGACCACCGCTGGCAGCGCGTCCCGGGCGTGACCCTGCTCGGCGACGCCGCACACCTGATGTCGCCGTTCGCCGGTGAGGGCGCCAACCTGGCCATGTTCGACGGCGCCGAGCTGGCGCGGGCCCTCGTCGAGCACGGCGAGGACACCGAGAAGGCCCTCGCCGCGTACGAGCAGGACCTGTTCCCGCGCAGCGCGGAGATGGCCGAGGGGTCCGCGGCGAGCCTGGAGCTGTGCTTCGGTCAGGCGGACCCCATTGCCGGCCTGCTCGCGCTCTGGTCGGACGGGCCGGGCGGGGACGGCCCCGCCTGAGACCCCCGGGCAGCCCCGCACCGAGTGCCGCGCCAACCGTGGGGAGGGCACCGGCAACACCGTCTGGGCCACTGTGAGATGCGGTCGGGCCCGACACCGGATCGGATGGGTGCCATGCGCAGACCCATAGCCGTGGCATCACGCCACTCACGCCTGCTCACGTCAGGCGTCCTCCTCGCCGCCCAGTCACTCCTCCTGACCCTGTCCGCGGTCCCGGCCTCGGCCTCGGACTCGGACCCGGGCACCGCCGGCGACACCCGGACTCCGGTCCGCGGTTCCGCCCACATGGGCGAAGGTGTTCTCGCCCACGAAGGGATCCAGGGCCGGCCCGTCGGCACCCGGGTCGCCCAGACCGAAGGTGTGGACGTCTCCAGCCATCAGGGCAACGTCGCCTGGCCGACCCTCTGGAAGAGCGGAGTGAAGTGGGCCTATGTGAAGGCCACCGAGGGAACCTCCTACCGCAACCCGTACTTCGCCCAGCAGTACGGCGGTTCCTACGACGTCGGCATGATCCGCGGCGCGTACCACTTCGCGACGCCGGACACCGCCGGCGGTGCCGCCCAGGCCGACTACTTCGTCGACCACGGCGGCGCCTGGTCGAAGGACGGCAAGACGCTGCCGGGCGTCCTCGACATCGAGTACAACCCGTACGGCGACACCTGCTACGGCCGGACGTCGAGTCAGATGGTGAGCTGGATCAGGAACTTCCTGAACCGGTACAAGGAGCGCACCGGCCGCCACGCCACGATCTACACCTCCACCAACTGGTGGGCGCAGTGCACCGGGAACTACAGCGGATTCGGCGCGAGCAACCCGTTGTGGATCGCCCGGTACGCCTCGACCGTGGGCCCCCTCCCGGCCGGCTGGGACTTCCACACGATGTGGCAGTACACCTCGACCGGGCCGACCGTCGGGGACCACGACAAGTTCAACGGAGCACTGAACCGCGTCAAGGCCCTGGCCAACGGCTGACGCGGACGCGTGGAGCGCCGGCCGCCCGATCAGCGGCCGGCGAGGGGGCCCAGGATGTCGGCGACCTGCTCGCGCACCACGTCCCGGGCTCCGGGCGGCAGCGCGCCGATGTCCGTCCCCTCCAGCGTGCCGAGCGCCCCTTCGGCACCCGCGTCGCACGTGGTGGTCTCGCTGAGCACCTCGTAACCGTCGCGGACGGCGACGCGCAGCCGGCGCCGGCCCTCTCCGTCGGCGTGCACGGCGGTGGCGACGACCAGGGGCGGGGGCCCGCCCGCCGCGGCGGGCTGCTTGCGGTAACCGCTGGCCAGGGGGGTGTGCCAGCGCAGGCCGAGCAGCAGGTGACGCTTCGCCATCACCTCGGCCAGATCGGTCTCGTAGGCCCGGTCGGGGCCCAGCACCGTGGCGCGGGCTTCCAGTACGAGGGCCGCGGGCAGCAGGCAGCGCAGGCTGCTGCCGACGAGGTTGCCGCCGACCGTGGCCGTCCGGCGTACGGCGCCGGTCCCCACCGAGCCCGCCGCCTCGCGCAGTACCGTCGGCACGCGGTCGTCTATGCGGTGCAGCACGACGGCCGCGCCCATCGACTCGGGTTCGACGGCGGTCGCCTCCGGCAGGTCGCGCAGCGACATGGCCAGCTCCGGGAAGCCGTCGCGTTGCCAGGTGGCCCACACGAGGGTGGCCCCGCCGATGGGCACCGCCCCCTGCGCCATGCACTCCTGTGCTTCGGACACGGACGTGGGCAGACGCAACAGCATGGCTCGACCTGCTTCCCGGGAAGCGGCGGTCGGACGACGCCGCGTCTCCCGCCGCGTGATCACGGCCACTGGGATTGTCCGTACCGCCAAGGGGGCGCGTACAGGGCTCACGCAATTCTCGTATGCGCCCTTCGCGCGCCGGTCCGCGCGCCCGCCCTTGCGCCGGCCCTTGCGTCGACCCGTCATCCGAGCGCGGCGAGGAACTCCAGCAGCGCGGCGTTGAAGCGGTCGGGCTGCTCGGCGCCGGGGAGATGGCCGGCCTTCTCGACGACGGTCAGGGTGGAGTGCGGGACCAGGCGGTGGATGGACTCCGCCTGAGCCACGGGGGTATAGACGTCGTCCGCCCCGACGACGACCAGGACGGGCGCCTCCACGGTGGCCAGGACGTCCCGGTAGTCGGCGCGTTCGGCCCGGCCGCGCAGGGCCGCCGCCGCGCCGCGGGGGTCGGTGGCGCACATCATCTCGAGCACGCGGGCGGCCACGTCCGGCATCCCGGTGACGTTGTAGGCGGCGAGCATCTTGTCGATGACCTCGTGCGCGTAACCGTCCATGCCCTCGGCGAGGAGCCGGTCGGCCAGGCGGTTGCGGACCTCCTTGCCCTCGGCGGTCTCGGCGGGCGCGGAGGTGTCGGACAGGACGAGCGCGCGGACCCGCCGCGGGTGACGGCGCTGGAACTCCATGGCGATCTGCCCGCCCATGGAGACGCCGCCGACCACCGCGCGTTCGATGCCCAGGTGGTCGAGGAGCGCGGCGAGGTCGTCGGCGAAGTCGGCGAGCAGCACCTTGCCGGTGCTCACGCCGCTGCGGCCGTATCCGCGCAGGTCGGGGGCGACGAACCGGTGGCCGGCCGCCGTCAGTGCCGCCGCCTGTGGGGCCCACAGGGTGCGGTTGAAGGGGTGACCGTGGATCAGGAGAACCGGGAGCCCGGTGGTGGGCCCGAGGTCGTCGTAGTCGATCGTGGCGCCGCGCACGGTGATCGGGTTCATTGGGCGACCCTAGCGGGAGGGCGGCCGGCCTCGGGGGGCGGCGTACGGCCGTCTCACGGTCCGAGCAGGGCGTCGGCCAGCTCGGCGCCCAGTTGCTCGCCCTCCTTGCGGACCAGTGCGGGGACCTCCGCGTTCCACGCCACCGCGGCGCGGTCCAGGGACTCGGCGAAGGCCCGCCGGGCCCGGCGTCCCAGGACCGCCGTCGCGACGGGGACGAGCGGGCGGGCGAAGGAGCGGCCCCTGGCCCGTGCCTTCACCGTCACCCGCCAGCGTCCGTCCGGGGCGGGGCGCGGCACGACCGTCACGGTGACGCGGGCCAGCGCGTGCGTCAGGGTCCCGCTCAGTGGCGCGCGGGAAGGGCCGCGGCGGTGGCTCGTCGCCTGCGGCCACCACCGGTCGAGGTCGAGGTGGAGCTGCCCGGTGCCGCCGAGGTATTTCGCCCGCTTGCCGCCGCTCGACCGCAGGGTCGTCGACAGCGACGCCTCGCGTGGCCGTGCGGCGTTCGTGAGCCGCAGGACGCAGACGCAGACCAACTGTGCCCGGTGGGCCGGGTCGTCGTCGCGGGTGACGACCTCCAGCGCCGTCTCCCGGCGGCGGTCCCAGGCGAGAACGGTGACGCTCTGGCCGGCGTCCGGTTCCCCGTCCTTCTCGTTCACGGGCCGGTACTGCGCGCCCGGCCGCAGATGCCGCCCCCGGGCCAGCACCAGGCCGGGCAGCGGACGTCCGTCGGGCAGCCTGAGACCCGCTTCCCCGACGTCCGTGCCCTCCGCCAGGTCGTGCAGCGCGGCGACGCACGACTCCAACCAGCGACGGGGCACGGGGGCGAGGGTCACGGTGTGCTGGAAACGGGCCATGGGGCCCAGGATGGACGCCGGAAGGGCGCCGGGTCATGGGTGCGGCCGGGCAGTGAGGGGGCGGTGCTGGTTGCCGGTTTCCGGAGTTCTCCGGCGCGTGGGAGGCGTCGGGGTCGCTACGCCCGGGGACGCCGCGCGACGAAGACGAACTCGCGGCCCTCGCGGTCGGGGGCGCCGCGCACCTCCCGTACGGCGAAACCCTGTTCGACCAGATCCGCCTCCACCTCCTCCCGCTCGCGAAAGCGCAGCGTCGAGTCGGAGGTCAGCACCTCGCCGTCCGCGCCGAAGACGTAGGTCCACCGGAAGGTGACCAGCGGGCCGCTCACGTCCAGCAGCCGGCACCAGCTCTCGACGGTGCCCGTACCGGGGAACTCCGCGACCTGGTGCGTGTGCTCGCGGGTCCACTCCTCCCAGGCGCGCCGGGCCGGGTCCCGTGTCTCGAAGACCAGGTGACCGCCGGGCCGCAGGGCCTCGTACGCGCCGCGCAGCGTCCCCTGCCAGGAGGGCCGGTCGGTGATCGCCTGGGCGACGTTCGCCGTCATGGTCGCGAGGTCGACGCGCAGCCTGGGAAGCGAGGTGGCGTCGCCCTCGATCCAGCGCACCCGGTCGGCGCCCGTCCTGGCCCGGGCCACGCCGAGGCTGGCCGCGGCGGGGTCGACGCCGACGACGTCCACGCCGCGGCCGGCCAGCAGCAGGGCGAACACCCCGGTTCCGCAGCCGATGTCCAGCACGCTCCGTGCGCCGAACTCCTCGGCCATGCGCAGATACGGGTCGAGGTCGCCGCGATCGGTGTCGAACACGTCGTAGAGCGCCGCGAGCCGCGGATGTCGGAAGCACTCGTCAGCCATACGGCCGACGATAGCGGCGGGCCTGCCGGGGAAAACGGGTAGGCATGCGCGCACTCGTCGTCAACTGCACTCTCAAGCCCTCCCCCAAGCCGTCGAACACGGAGGCCCTCGCCGCCACGGTCATCGCGGCGCTCAAGGGCCACGGGGCGGAGGTGGACGTCGTACGGGCCGTGGACCTGAACCTGAGACCGGGGGTCGAGACCGACATGGGCGACGGTGACGACTGGCCGGACGTGCACGAGAAGCTGCTGGCGTCGCAGATCCTGATCATCGCGTCGCCGACCTGGCTCGGCCGCCCCTCCTCCGTCGCCCAGCGGGTCCTCGAGCGCATGGACGCCATGCTCGGTGAGACCGACGACGAGGACCGCCCCGTCGCCTACAACCGCGTCGCCGGTGTCCTGGTCACCGGGAACGAGGACGGCGCCCACCACGTCATCAGCGAGATCGGCGGCGCACTCGCGGACATCGGCTACACCATTCCGGGCCAGGCCTGGACCTACTGGCACCTCGGCCCCGGACCCGGCCCCGACTTCCTCGACGACGAGCGCGGCCACGACTGGGCGGTCTCCACCGGCCGGGCCATGGCGTCCAACCTCGTGCACGCGGCGCGTGCCCTCGGTGCGATGCCGCTGCCGGCTCCGCCGTCCTGATCCCGGCGCCGTCCCGGTGCCGCCCGCACATGTCTGCCGGAGCCGATACGGGGCATTCGTGCACGAGCAATGACGTACGAAACGCATGAGGAGCTGAGGTCCGCCATGACGCACGACCTGACCCCGAAGTACACGGTTCCCGGCATCGAGCGGGAGGCCGCCGGACGGCTGATCGGTGTGCTGCGGATGCGCCTGCACGCCCTCAACGACCTGCACCTGACCCTCAAGCACGTGCACTGGAACGTCGTGGGCCCGCACTTCATCGCCGTGCACGAGATGATCGACCCGCAGGTCGACCAGGTGCGCGAGATGGCCGACGAGGTCGCGGAGCGCATCGCCGCCCTCGGCGGGGTGGCCCAGGGCACTCCCGGCGCGCTGGTGGCCGAACGGAAGTGGGACGACTACTCCATCGGGCGGGCCGATGCCATCGCCCACCTCGGTGCGCTCGACGTCGTGTACACCGGCGTGGTCGAGGGCATGCGGGAGGCGGTCGCGGAGGCCGGCAAGATCGACACGGCCACGGAGGATCTCCTGATCGGCCGGCTCAGGGACCTGGAGCAGTTCCAGTGGTTCGTGCGGGCCCATCTGGAGAGCGCCGGCGGCACGCTGGCGACGGGCAGCGCGACGTCCGAGACGGAGGCGGCGGCACGCGGCGCGGAAGTCGCCTGAGGGGCGCGGCGGCGTTGTGACAGGGCACGAGGCCGACCGGACGCCTTGACAGTCCGGTCGGCCCAGGCCCGAGGCCCGGCCCCGCCCCGCTCCCGAGGAGGCCCGTCGGCGGGTTCGGCGAGTTCGGTAGGTTCAGCGGCGGCCGAGGCGGCGTTCGCCGCGGCTGCCCGGCTCGTAGGGCAGGTGGTAGTGGGCGAAGACCGCGCCTTCGTCCTCGGCGGCCAGTTCACCGTCCGGGTCGATCCCGGGCGCGTCCTTGACCAGCGACTTGTCGTAGGTCACCTTCAGGTGGGCCGGTGCGACGGTGGCCTTGTCCACCGGGACGAAGACGAGACGCCGGCGGGTCGGCAGACCGATCGTGACCGTGGCGAAGGCGGGCCGGTCGGTGAGGGTGTCGAAGTAGATGGACTCCAGAGTCCCGATTTTGCGGCCGTCGTAGTCCACGACGTCGAGGCCGCGCCAGTCACGAATGTTCTCGGCTTCAAACATGCCCACTCTTCCCTTCCGAGGACGTGCTCACTGTCTGGTTCCCCACTTCGCGCGCCTGTCGCCTGTTTGTCCCCTCCCCGGCGTACGGAATCCGGGCGCGATAGGCTGCCTGGCCGGAAGTGGCGCCCGAATGGGGGACGGACACCCGGCGGAGTTCCGAAGGGGATCGAGTTGTGGATGGCACAGGCGCGATGGGCGGCCCGGCCCGCGTGCGCGGTGGTGCCGTACTGGAAGTGGGGCCGCTGGCCGGCCGTCCCGGTTTCCGTGCCGGCGGAGAGATCGGCGTGACCACCCGGCTGTCCTGGGAGAACGCTCTCACCGAACTGTCCCGGCAGCACACGGACGTGTCCTACGTCGAACTGTCCGGCGTGCGGTTCGTCGACGTGGCCGGGGTGGCGGCACTCGCCGTCACGGCCATGAACCTTCCGTCCGGCCGGGTCGTGGTGGAGCGGCCGCCGCCCCAACTGCCGCGGGTGCTGGACCTGTTCTGGCCCGCCCTGCACCGGATCGAGGTGGCGCCCCGATGACCACGGTGACCACGCCGACCACCGACGGGACATTCACCCATCCGGCGCTGTTCTACCGCTCGCAGCGCGAGTACGCCGACCGGACGGTGACGTTCGTACGGGAGGGGCTGGCCGCGGGCGAACCGGTAGCGGTTGCCGTCCCCGGCCCCAACCTGGAGCTGATCAGGACGGGGCTGGGCACGGACGCGCGGGACGTCACCTTCCTGGACATGACCGAGGCCGGGCGCAATCCGGGGCGGATCATCCCCGGCGTGCTCAGGGCCTTCGCCGACGCGCACGTGCGGGAACGGGTGCGGATCATCGGCGAGCCGGTCTGGGCGGGGCGCAGCGCCGCGGAGTACCCGGCGTGCGCCCAGCACGAAGCGTTGATCAACGCGGCCTTCGCGGGCCGCCGCGCGACGATCCTGTGCCCGTACGACGAGACCCGGCTGGACGCGGACGTCCTGGCCGACGCCCTGGTCACCCACCCCACGGTCATCGCCGGGGGGTCCGAGCGGGCCAGCGAGGCGTACGACTGGCGTGCGGTCGTCGCCCGTTACAACGAGCCGCTCGGGCCGGCACCCGACGCCGACGTCCTCGCCTTCGGGGCCGGGGAGCTGCCCGAGGCGCGGCGCTTCGCGGTCGGCCGGGCGGCGGCGATCGGGCTGGCCGGGCGGCGGCTGCAGGACGCGGAACTGGCGGTGGCCGAGCTGACCACCAACAGCGTGGTCCACGGCGGCGGCAGCGGAACGCTGGCGGTCTGGGCCGAGGCGGGAAAGCTGGTGTGCGAGGTCCGCGACACGGGCCGGCTCACGGATCCGCTGGCCGGCCGCCGGCCCCCGGAGCACGGGCAGATCGGCGGCCGCGGCCTCCTGCTCGTCCATTACGTCGCCGATCTGGTGCGGATGCACACGACGGACGAGGGCACCACCATCCGCTTCTACCTGGGCATCTGATGCCCTGTCGGGGACTTCGCCGACCACGGCGTCGCTTCGGCAGGTGTGCGGGGTCTGACCCGGGGTAGGCGACCTGTCGTCGGCCGACAAGGTGACAACGACGACCGATCGACCGGGAGGGCACATCATGACGACGACGACCGCACAGACCACCGAGCACGCCACCACGGACATGCCGGAGATCGCGGACCCGTCCAAGGTGGCGCCCAAGGACGCACGGGAGTTGTCGAAGCTGTTCTTCCAGCAGCTTACGGTGCTGGAGGAGGGCACGCCCGAGCACCAGTACGCGCGCAACACCCTGATCGAGATGAACATGTCCCTGGTCCGCTTCGCGGCCGGCCGGTTCCGCAGCCGTGGGCCGGAGGAGATGGAGGACATCGTCCAGGTCGGCATGATCGGCCTGATCAAGGCCATCGACCGGTTCGAGCTGACCCGCGAGGTCGAGTTCACCTCCTTCGCGGTGCCGTACATCGTCGGTGAGATCAAGCGGTTCTTCCGGGACACCTCGTGGGCCGTGCACGTGCCCCGGCGCCTTCAGGAGGCCCGTGTCCAACTGGCCCGGGCCACCGAGGAGCTGCGCAGCCGGCTGGGCCGCAACCCCACCACCCAGGAGCTGTCGGAGCTGATGTGCCTCCCGGAGGACGAGGTCGTCGAGGCGCGGCTGGCGGCCAACGGCTACAACTCGGCCTCCCTGGACGCGGCCATCAGCGGCAGTGAGGACGGCGAGTCGGCGCTGGCGGACTTCATCGGTGCCGACGACGCCGCCCTGGGGCTGGTGGACGACTTCCAGGCCCTGGCTCCGATGATCGCCGAGCTGGACGAACGCGACCGTCGGATCATCCACTGGCGGTTCGTCGAGGAACTCACCCAGAAGGACATCGGCGAGCGGCTCGGTGTCTCCCAGATGCACGTGTCCCGGCTGATCTCGCGACTGCTGACCCGCCTGCGGGAGGGCATGCTCAGCACGGCCTGAGCCGCGAGCCGCCTGAGCCGCGCCCGGCTCAGGCGGCGGTCGTCTTCCTGGGCCGGCCCCGGGTGCCGCTGAGCGCGTCGACGAGTTGCTCGCGGCTCATCTTCGACCGGCCGGGGATGTCCTGCTCGGTGGCCCGCCGGTACAGCTCGGTCTTGCTCAGCTCCCGCAACTCGCCCCGCTCGGCGGGCGTCCGCCGGGAGGGGGCGGTGGCTTTGTTCCGCGATGCGGGAGCCCGCTCGCCGCCCTTCGCCTGCTCCAGGCTGCCGCGCAGGACCTCCATCAGGTCGACGACGTTGGTGGCCTGCGGCGCCTCCTCGGCGACGGCGGCCTCCTCGCCCTCGGCCTTGGCGCGGACCAGCTCGCGGACCTTCTCCTGGTACGTGTCGCGGTAGCGGGTGGGGTCCCCCTCGCCGCTGAGCGCGTCGACCGGGCTCAGTGCCGTGTCCGGCTCCTTGCCGCGGCCCACCCGTCCCGACCTTGTCCTCGGCGCGCAGCGCGGTCAGGTACTGCCGGTTGAGGTACTCCGTCCAGTCCTGCCACGCTGCCACCCGGCCCACGGCCCCGCGCGCCGGACGGGGCACACGGGTGGGCGGCCGGGTGACAGCGCGCGGATCGGCCGTGGTCGTTGTTCCCTGTGAGGTGCGGGACGGCACGCACGCCTTAAGGACTCGGCCGTCCGCGCGTCCGTCGAGCGAAGCCGAACAGAGGGACACACGCCCATGAGCTGTCACCTGAAGCCGATCACCCGCGAGGAGCATCTGCGCTTCGTCACGGCACGGCCTTCCGTCAGTCACCTCCAGGTCCCCGCGTGGGGTGACGTGAAGCCTCAGTGGCGGGCGGAGAGCCTGGGCTGGTTCGACGAGGGCGGTGAGCTGGTGGGGGCCGGTCTTGTGCTGCTGCGGCCGCTGCCGAGGCTGAAGCGGTACCTGGCCTATCTGCCGGAGGGGCCGGTCATCGACTGGTCCGCGGCGAACCTGGAGCGGTGGCTGGAGCCGATGCTCGCGTACCTGAGGGGCCGCGGCGCGTTCACGGTGAGGATGGGGCCGCCGGTGGTGGCAAGGCGTTGGAGCGCCGACGCGGTCAAGGCGGCGATCGCCGATCCGGGGGCCCGGCGCCTTGGGGACGTGGAGGCCACCGTGCGGGAACCCGGGGCCGACGACGTCGCCGAGCGGCTGCGCCGGATGGGCTGGCGGCGGACCGAGGCGGGCGGCGGCGAGGAGGGCTTCGCCGCGGGACAGCCGCGCCACGTGTGCCAGGTGCGGCTCGCCGGGCGGTCGCTGGAGCAGATCCGGAGCGGCTTCAACCAGCAGTGGCGCCGCAACATCAAGAAGGCGGAGAAGGCCGGCGTCAAGGTGGTCCGGGGCGACCGGGAGGACCTGTCCGTCTTCTACGAGCTGTACGTGGAGACCGCGGAACGGGACCGGTTCGTCCCGCGCCCCCTCGACTACTTCCGGCGCATGTGGACCGCGCTGACGGCCGAGGACCCGGACCGCATGCGCCTCTACCTCGCCCATCACGACGGGGAGGTGCTCGCCGCGGCCACGATGCTGACGGTCGGCGACCACGTCTGGTACTCCTACGGCGCGTCCACCGACCGCAGGCGTGAGGTGCAGCCGGGCAACGCCCTGCAGTGGCGGATGATGTGCGACGCCCACGAACTGGGCGCCGCCGTCTACGACTTCCGCGGCATCACCGACACCCTGGACGAGGACAATCACCTGCTGGGACTGCTCAGGTTCAAGGTGGGGGCGGGCGGAGAGGCCGTGGAGTACCTCGGCGAGTGGGATTATCCCTTGAACAAGGTGCTGCACAGGGCTCTGGCCCTGTACATGTCGCGCCGCTGAGGGCGCGAGGCAGGGGGTGGGTGATGTCGCGGCTGTTGGTGGTGCAGAACCATCGGGGCGGCGGGGCGGGCCGGTTCGGCGACTGGCTGGCCGCGGACGGGCTGTCGTTGGACGTGGTGCACGCGTACGCCGGAGAGCCGCTCCCTGGGCGTTCGGAGCACGACGGCGTCATGGTGCTCGGTGGTGGCTATCTGCCGGACGACGACGCGCGCGCTCCCTGGCTCGCGCCCACCCGGGCACTGGTGGCCGACGCTGTGGAGCGGGGTACCCCGGTCTTCGGGATCTGCCTCGGCGGGCAGTTGCTCGCCCGGGTCGCGGGTGGCACGGTCCGGGGTGAACACGGCGAACCCGAGTTCGGCAGCACCTCGCTGACCCTGCGGTCCGAGGCCGGGGCCGATCCGCTCTTCGGAGGGCTGCCGGCGCGGGTGACGGCGGTCGAGCACCACGTGGACGCCGTCACCGCCCTGCCGCCCGGTGCCACCTGGCTGATGGCGAGCGAGCGGTGCCCGTACCAGGCGTTCAGGGTCGGCGAGCGGGCGTGGGGCGTCCAGTTCCACCCCGAGGCGGGGGCGGACCGGGTGAAGTCGTGGGACGCCGGTCGGATGCGGGCCCGTGGGCTGGACCCGGTGGAACTCACCCGCCGGGCGGAACTCGACGAGCCCGCGGCCGAGCCGGTCTGGCGGGAGGTCGCCCGGCGCTTCGCCGCGGTGGTCTCGGTCGTCGCGACCTGAGGGTCAGCCCTTGAAGGCCCCCTGTCCGGCGAAGGCGAGCCTGGCGAAGCGTTCGCCCATGAGGCGGTGGGTCGCCGCGTCCGGGTGGATGGCGTCGGGCAGGGGCAGGTCGGCGGCGTCGGCCTCCCCGTAGAGCTCGCGGCCGTCGAGGTAGTGCAGGTTCGGGTCGTCCACGGCCCGCACGGCCACGATCCGGGCCAGCTCGTCCCTGATGATGTTCAGGGTCAGCTTCCCGCTCGCGCGCTGCGCCGGGTCACCCGTGGCGACGAACCGCACTCGCCCCTCCGCGAGGCCGGCGAAGTCCGGAGCGAGGGGGCCGGGGGTGTCCTCCTGGACGGGGCACAGGACGGGCGCGACGACCAGCAGCGGGGCGGTGGGGTGGCCCTCGCGGATGGTGTCGAGGAAGCCGTGCACGGCGGGGCCGAAGGCACGCAGGCGCATGACGTCGGCGTTGACCACGTTGATGCCGATCTTGACGCTGATCAGGTCGGCGGGGGTGTCGCGCATGGCCCGTGCGGTGAACGGGTCGAGCAGGGCGCCGCCGCCAAAGCCCAGGTTGACCAGTTCGACGCCGCCGAGTGAGGCGGCGAGCGCGGGCCAGGTGGTGGTGGGGCTCGCCGCGTCGGAGCCGTGGCTGATCGAGCTGCCGTGGTGCAGCCAGACCCTGCGGCCCGGGTCCGGGGCGGGGCCGACGGGGGCGTTGGTGCGCAGGGCGACGAGTTCGGTGGTCTCGTTGTGCGGCAGCCAGATCTCGATGTCCTTGCCGCCCTCGGGCAGGTCCGCGAAGCGGAGGGTGCCGACCGGGCCGGGCTCGACGACCGCGGTGCCGGCGGCCATGTCGATGGTGAGGGTGTTGCCGCCCGTGACACTGCCCCCGCCCGCCGGACGGCCGTCGACGAGCAGGTCGTACACGCCGTCCGGGCGCGGCGGCGCGCCGACGTAGTGACGCTTGGTGGGCAGGGTGTCCAGTTCGAGGGCGGTGGCCCGGGTGCGCAGCACCAGGCGTACGCCGGAGGGCTGGGACTCTGCCATGGCCAGTTGCCCGTCGGTGTTCTGCGCGCGGGCCCGGGCGGGCAGCCGGTGGGGCAGCAGGCCGTGCTCGGTGCGCTCCAGGTCGAGGGCGCCCCGCAGGAGGTTCGGGGTGAGGGGCGTGGTGATCCAGTCGTCCTCGGTGTTCATGTCGCCTCCGGCGGTGGTGCGTCTCGCTGCGTCGCGTCTTCCTTCACCGATTGTGCATTAGCCTAATCGCATTAGGCAAATCACTCGCGCCGACAGGAACCCGGTTCAGCTTCATGTGGCAGGAGTGACGGCTTTCAACGGGAAAACGCCACAGCCGCGGATCGGCGTCCCGCGGCGAGGTACTTTCCGGCCATGCACACCGTCGCCGTTCTCGCGCTCGACCGGGTGATCCCGTTCGACCTATCCACCCCGATCGAGGTCTTCACCCGGACCCGGCTCCCCGACGGCCGCCCCGGCTACCGGATCCGCGTGTGCGCCGAGCGGCCCGAGATCGACGCGGGCGCGTTCACGCTGCGCGCGCCCTGGGGACTGGAGGGGCTGCGGGACGCGGACACGATCATCGTGCCCGGTACGGCCACCGCCACCGACTCGCTCTCCCCCGCTGTCCACGACGCGCTGCGCACGGCCGCCGGCAACGGCACACGCATCGCGTCCATCTGCTCGGGCACCTTCCCACTGGCCGCCACCGGGCTGCTCGACGGTCTGCGCGCCACCACCCACTGGATCGCCGCCGACGCCCTGGCCGGCGCGCACCCGGAGGTCGAGGTCGACCCGGACGTCCTGTACGTCGACAACGGGCAGATCCTCACCTCGGCCGGGGCCGCCGCGGGTCTTGACCTGTGCCTGCACATGATCCGGCGCGACTACGGCTCGGCGGTCGCCGCGCACGCCGCCCGGCTGTCCGTCATGCCCCTCGAACGCGAAGGCGGTCAGGCGCAGTTCGTCGTCCACGACTACACGCCCGTGCCCCGCGGATCCGCCCTCGAACCCCTGCTCACCTGGCTGCGCGAGAACCTGGCCCGCGACCTCACCCTCGCCGACATCGCCGCCCACGCCGGGGTGAGCACGCGGACGCTGATCCGCCGCTTCCGGGAGCAGACCGGCAGCACCCCGCTGCAGTGGCTCCACCGTGCCCGGGTCCGCCAGGCACAGCACCTGCTGGAGACGACACCGCACTCCGTGGAGCGCATCGCCGCCCAGGTCGGCTTCGGCTCACCCACGGCCTTCCGCGACCGCTTCAAGCGCACCACCGGTGTCAGCCCGCACGCCTACCGGCGCACCTTCGCCTGACGGCAGAGGCATGAGCGCAGGCAACACGGGGACCCCGACCACATGTCCCAGCCTCATCTGGTCACGTTCGGGCACGGCGCCGCCGGCCGCGCGGAGCTGGCCGGACTGCTGCGCGGTGCCGGTGTCACCTCCGTGGTCGACGTCAGGACCGCCCCCGGCAGCCGCCGCGACCCCGACCTGCTGCGGGACCGGCTGCAGGAGTGGATGCCCGAGGAGGGCCTCGCCTACCGTTGGGAGAGGCGGCTGGGCGGGTTCCGCAAGCCGGCGCCGGACTCGCCCGACGTCATCTGGCGCAACACGTCGTTCCGTGCGTACGCCGGACACACCCGCTCGCCGGAGTTCGTCGCCGCCATGGACGAGTTGCTGGCGCGGGCGGCACTGGAACGCACCGCGGTCATGTGCGGGGAGGCCGTGTGGTGGCGCTGCCACCGACGCCTCATCGCCGACTTCGCCGTGCTGGCCCGTGACATGCCCGCGGACCACCTGATGCACGACGGCCGCCTGACGGCCCACTCCCCCACCCCGGGCGCCCGGCTGCGGACGGACGGCCTGCTCGTCTACGACGACGAGGAGGCGGCGGCGCGGTCGCCCGCGCCGAAGTCCGGGCGGTCGTAGCGGTCGTAGGGGGCTCAGTGAACGTGGTGATCGCAGTGATCGTGGCGAGGACGGAGGCGGAGAGTCATGCAGCGCAAGGGCGGGCGCCGTCGGGAGACCGGCGGGCACGAGGCGGGAGCGGTCGAGCAGGTCCTGGACGAGCTCTACAGCACGCCGCCGTCCGGCTTCGTCTCCCGCCGTGAGGAAGGGGCCGCGGCCGCCAGAACGGCCGGTCGCGAGGAGGACGCCCGCCGTATCCACGCCGCCCGCCGGCCCACGCTCGCGGCCTGGGCGGCGAATCTGCTGGCGCGCGCCCGGCCGGAGGAGACCCGGGGGTTCCTGGAGCTGGGGCAGGCACTGCGCGAAGCCCACCGCACCCTGGACGCCGCAGGACTCAAGGAACTCTCGGCGCAGCGCAGGCGCATCGTCTCCGCCCTGTCCCGGCAGGCCGCACAGCTCGCGGACGAGGCCGGGCACCGGCTCTCGCAGGCGGCACAGCGGGAGGTCGAGTCGACCCTGCGCGCGGCACTCGCGGACGCCGGCGCCGCGGACCAGTGGGCCGGGGGCCGCCTGGAGGTCTCCCTCACCCCGCCCTCGGCCTTTCCCCCGGGCACCGCACCGGCCGACCCCGCACCACCCGAATCGGCTCCGCCCCGGAAGTCCCCCCGCCCCGCGTCCGGCACCCGGGCCGGGGACGAACTCGCCGAGCGGCGCCGCAAGCGGCGGGAGGAACTCGCGCGGGCCGAACAGGAGGCCGAACGTGCCTCGCGGCAACTGCGCGACGCACACGCGGAGCAGGCGGACGCGCGGGAGTCGCTCCGGCGGGCCGACGACGAACTCGGCCGCTTCCGTGAGGCGGTGGCCGCCGCCGAGGAGCGGCTGCGTGCGGCACATGAGGACCTGGACCGGGCCGAACGGGAACGGCGGGAGGCCGGGGAGCGGGACCGTACGGCCGCGGACGCGGTGTCCGGGGCCGAGCGTGAGGCGCGGGCGGCCGCGCGCCGGGTGGACCGTTCGGCCGCCCGTGCCGGGCAGTAGGGCTCGTCCGATTGAGTACCCGTACTCATGAAGGGCTTCCCCCCGTCGGGGGAGGATTGCCATACCAGCCATCCACAGGGAGCCAACCGTGCGTACCAGCAAGCGAGTTCACCGATCGTCGAGCGTGCGCGCCGGCCGCACCACACCGTCCGTCCGCGGCCTCGTCCTGGCCTGCGTGGCCGCCTCGGCGGTCCTGGCCGGCTGTTCCATGCAGGAGGCGAGCTGCGGCGGTGGCGAGTACCCGGTCATGACCATCGGCGGCACCGGCAGCGCATGTGTGCCCAACGACGAGGACCCGCCGGAGGGTTACACCCGCTACCCCGAGGGCAAGGTCCCGGAGCACGTCGGTGACGAGTGGGACACCTACTGGCAGACACACACCGTCGACAAGGACGGCAAGGTCGTGGAGGTGCCCGAGGGCGGGTGACCGCCGGGTCCCCGTGCTCCGAACACACGCACTGGGTTGCGGCGGCACATACCATGGTGGCGGCCATACGTGGTATACCGGCTCGGCAGCGAACAGGACAACAACTGGGGCTGCCCGTCTGCCTTCACGGCCGCGAATCGAGGAGAGTCAACACCATGTCCGAGAGCACGATGCAGTCCGCCACCGAACTGGCGTCGCAGTACAGCGTCCAGGTGACCGACGACCTGGAGCGCAACGTCAAGGAGCAGGAACGTGTCAGCGCGGAGATCACCGCCCTCCAGCAGCAGTTGGCCGCGCTCCAGCACGACCACGGCCTGCTGGTGAACATGCAGCAGGCCCTCGGCATCACCTCCCCGCCGACCCAGTCCGTCACCGCACCGGAACGCGCTCCCGTGACCGGGACGGCCGCAGTGCCCGCGCCGCGCGACAGCGCCGCCGCGGAAACGGCGACGGGCAGGCGGACGCGGAACAAGAGGGCCGCCGCCGCGCCCAAGCGTGCCGCCGCCCCGAAGCCGGGCGCCAAGCCCGCGTCGAAGCCCGCGGCGAGGAAGGCCACGAAGACGGACGCGAAGCCGGCCGCCAAGTCCGTCGCCAAGACGGACGCGAAGCCGGAGGCGAAGAAGGCCACCAAGACGGACGCGAAGGCCGCCGGGAAGCCGGCGGCGAAGAAGGCGCCGGCACCGGCCGCCGCCCGGCCCACCCTGGTCGAGCTGGTGCGCAACCACCTCACCGAGCAGAGTGAGCCGCGCTCCGCCGCCGAGGTCACCACGGCGCTGGGCGAGGCCCACTCCGGACGCACCGTCAAGACCACGGTCGTGCGCACCACGCTCGAGGGACTCGTCGCCAAGAACCAGGCCCAGCGCACCAAGCAGGGCACCTCGGTCTACTACACCGCCACCGCCACCGACGCCACCGCGCCCAAGCCGAAGCCGGACACCGCGGCCGAGGCGGCCCCGGCCGCGCGGAGCGGTAGCTGAGCACACCCGTACCCCGGACGCGGTGCGGCGCGCGGCCGGGGGGAAACGGGGTGAGTATCGGTGGATGGGTGTCGTCCTGCCGGTCCTCTTCGCACTCCTCGCCGCGTTCAGCAACGCGCTGGCCACCGTGCTCCAACGGCGTGCCGCGCTGAGCGTGCCGCAGTCCCAGGGGTTCCGCCCGGGGCTCGTCCTCGACCTGTTGCGGCGGCCCGTGTGGCTCGGCGGCATGCTGGCCGTCGTCGTGGCCGGCGTGGGGCAGGCGGTCGCGCTGGCGACGGGGCCGCTGTCACTCGTACAGCCGCTGTTCGTGCTGGAGCTTCCGCTGGCCCTGCTGCTGGCCTCGCTGCTGACCGGCAACCGGCTGCCGGAGGTCATGTGGCTCGCCGTCGGCGCGGTGGTCGTGGGGCTCGGTGTCGCGCTGGCCTCCGCCGCGCCGGGGGGCGGCAAGGCCGACGTGCCCCTGGACCGCTGGGTGCCCGCGCTGGCGGCCTGTGGCGGGGCGGCCGTGCTGCTGGCCGCGGCGGGCCTCAGGCGCCCCGTCGGCAAGGCCCGCGCCGGGTGCATCGGCGCGGCCACCGCGGTGTGCTACGCGCTGACGGCCGCTCTGATGAAGGACTCCATGCGCGTCCTGAGCGCCGACGGCGTGCTCGGCTTCCTGACGGCCTGGCAGACCTACGGCTTCGCCGCGGTGGGTGTGTGCGCCGTGCTCCTGCTGGAGCACGCCATGCAGGGCGGCCCGCTCGTCGCCTCCCAGCCGGCCCTCACCCTGGGCGACGCGACGGTGAGCCTCCTGCTCGGTGTGGTGCTGTACCGCGAGGACGTGCGCGGCGGCTGGTGGGTCGTGCCGCAGTTGCTCGGTGTGGCACTGATCGTCGTGGGGGTCCTCAACCTGGCCCGGCGCGGCGCGGATCTGCGCACCGCGCAGTGAGCGTCCCGCGGGCCGGGTGGCGAAGTGCACGCCGCTCCCAACGAACCCGCAGGTCAGTCGTTTTCGCAGGTCAATGAGGGTGGCGTAACGTCGGCGAAACATGGTTCGGGCTACCGTGGGCGGCATGGACCACCACGTGGGACGGCCGCGCGCCGAGCGGGCCCGGCAACTGGCCGATGTGCTGCGGCAGCAGATCACCGACGGCGCCTTCGCCGACGGCGTGCTGCCGGACGAGCGGCTGCTGGGCCGCCGGTTCGGCGCTTCGCGCAACGCCGTACGGGACGCGCTGGCCCTGCTGTGCCAGGAGGGGCTGATCACCCGGCGGCGCGGGGTCGGGACGACGGTGGCGCTGTCGAAGTACGGTCACGGTCTTGACCGGCTGACCGGCCTGGGCGAGGAGCTGACCGGGCGCGGCACCGTGACCAACGAGGTGCGGGCCGCAGAGGAGGTGCCCGTCCTGCCCGCCGCGATCGCCGCCCGGCTGGACGTGCCGGCCGAGGCGGGCGGCGTGTACGTGGAGCGGCTGCGATGGCTCGACGGACTGCCGTTGTCGCTGGACACCAGCTATCTGACCGCGGACATCGGCCGTGCCGTGCTCGTCGGCGACCTGGCGGACCGGGATGTGTTCGGCCTGATCGAGGAGGCCGCGGGGGCCCGGCTCGGGCGTGCGGAAGTGGCCGTGCACGCGGTCAACGCGGACCCCGGCACGGCTGAGCTGCTGGGGATCGGGGCGGGGGCGGCGGTGTTCGCCCTGGAGCGGTTGACGCGACTGGCGGACGGCCGGCCGGTGGACGTGGAGTCGATCCGCATCCGCGCGGACCGGATGACCCTGCGCTCCACGCTCCACCGTGGAGGGCCGGTGTGAGCGTGCCCGTGCTGATCGCTCTGGGGCTGCTGGGGCTGGTCGGCGGGGTCGGCATCACGGCCGTCGGGCCGGGCGGGGTGCTGCCCACGATCGGTCTGTTCGCCCTCACCGGCCTGACACCGGCGGAGGTCGCCGGGACGGCCGTCGTCACCCATGTCGCCACCGGGGCCCTCGCCAGCGCCGCCTACACGCGCTCCGGGCAACTGCGCGAGCCCCGGACCCGGCGCACGGCGCTGGTCCTGGCCGTGAGCGCCGTCGCCGGTACCCCGCTCGGCGTCATGGTCAACTCGTACGTGTCCAAGCGGATGTTCGGGCTGGTGCTCGGTGTGTTCGTGGCGACAGTGGCGGGCCTGGTGTGGTTCCGCGAGCGCCGCGGCACGGCCACTTCGCGGGCACACCCCACTACGGCGGTGGTGGCCGGGCTGGGGTTCGCGGTGGCCGTCGCGGCCGGGATCGTCGGGATCGGCGGACCGATGCTCACGGTCCCGCTGCTGGTGGCTCTGGGCGTGCCCGTACTGGAGTCCCTCGCCTCGGCCCAGGCGCAGTCCGTCGTCATCGCCGGTGTGGGGACGCTGGGTTACGTGGCCCACGGGGCCGTCGACTGGCCGCTTGCGGTGCTGGTCGGCGTCCCCGAGCTGGCCGGGGTGCTGCTGGGCTGGCGGATCGCGCACGCGCTGCCCACGCGCCATCTCAAGTACGCCCTGATCACGACGCTGTTCGCACTCGCCCCGTACCTCGCCCTGCACGGCTGACCGCGAGGGCGTGCTCCGCTCCTTCCCTCCGGGGCCGGGGCGAGGGCCGGGTGCTGGACGCCGACGAACCGGGGCTCGGACAAGATGCCCGAAGCCACCTCGTGATGCACAGTGGTCACAATCGCTCAGCCATCCGGAGGGACGGCATGTCGCAGGCCGCTGCTTCCGACACCGACAGCACGTCACCGCACACCGCGAAGCTGCCGCTGTTCACCCTGACCGCCATGGTCGTCGGTTCGATGGTGGGCGCCGGTGTGTTCTCGCTGCCGGCGCGGTTCGCCGAGGAGACCGGCGTCGCGGGCGCGCTGATCGCCTGGGCGGTCGCCGGCACGGGCATGCTGATGCTGGCCTTCGTCTTCCAGTCCCTCGCCGTGCGCAGACCCGACCTCGACGCCGGTGTGTACGCGTACGCCAAGGCGGGCTTCGGCGAGTACCTGGGCTTCTTCGCCGCCTTCGGCTACTGGGCCAGCACCTGTGTGGGCAACGTGACCTACTGGGTCCTGATCATGTCGACCGTCGGGTCGATCTGGCCGGGCCTCGGCGACGGGGACACCGCCCTCGCGGTCGTCCTGTCGTCCGTCGGGCTGTGGGCGTTCTTCTGGCTGATCCGGCGCGGTGTGAAGGAAGCGACGGCCATCAACAAGGTCGTCACGGTGGCCAAGCTCATCCCCATCGTGTTCTTCGTCGTCCTGGCCCTGGTGTACTTCGACCCGGGTGTGTTCGCGGACAACTTCGGCGGCACCGACTACGCCGGCTCCCTGTTCTCGCAGGTGCGCGGCACCATGCTGGCCACCGTCTTCGTGTTCCTCGGCGTCGAGGGCGCCAGCGTCTACTCCCGGCACGCCAAGCGACGGTCCGACGTGGGCAGGGCGACGGTGCTCGGCTTCCTCAGCGTGTTCGCGGTCTTCGCGTCGGTCACCATCGTGTCGTACGGAATCATGCCGATGGCCGAGATCGCCGGCCTGCGCCAGCCGTCCATGGCGGGCGTGCTGGAGGCGGCCGTCGGCACCTGGGGCCGGGTGTTCATCAGCGTCGGTCTGATCGTGTCGGTGCTGGGCGCCTACCTGGCCTGGACGCTGATGGCGGCGGAGGTGCTCTTCGTCGCGGCCAAGGACGAAGACATGCCGCGCTTCCTGCGCCGCGCCAACGCCGTCGACGTGCCGGTGCCCGCGCTGCTGATGACCTCGCTGCTCACCCAGGTGGTGCTGATCGCCACCAGTTTCTCGGACGACGCCTTCAACTTCGCGCTCAATCTGACCAGTGCCCTCTCCCTGATCCCGTATCTGCTGGCGGCGGCCTTCGCGGTGCGGATCGGCGGCCGGGAGGACCCGCGCACCGAGGGCGGCCGCACCTCGCGGCGCGAGCTGGTCGTCGGTGTGGTCGCCACCCTGTACACCGCTTTCCTGCTGTACGCGGCGGGCCTGAAGTTCGTCCTGGTGTCCTTCATCCTCTACGCCCCGGCGACCGTCCTGTTCGTGATGGCCCGCCGGGAACAGGGCCGGCGGTTGTTCTCGCCCGGGGAACTCGTCGTCCTGGCCGTCTCCGTGGTGGGTGCCGTGCTCGGTCTCGTCGCCCTGGCGGCCGGGTGGATCAGTCTGTGAGTCGTCCTTCAAGGAGGCCGTGTGACCAGCAACGAGACCGTCGTCAAGCCCGCGCTCGGCGTCCATTCCGAGGTCGGCAGGCTGCGCAAGGTGCTGGTGTGTTCCCCCGGACTCGCGCACCGGCGGCTGACCCCGACCAACTCCGACGACCTGCTCTTCGACGACGTCATGTGGGTGGAGAACGCCCAGCGCGACCACGCCGCCTTCGTCGGTGAACTGCGCCGGCGCGGGGTGGAGGTGGTGGAGCTGCACGACCTGCTGGCCCGGATCATGGGCATCCCGGAGGCGAAGGACTGGCTCCTGGACCGGAAGATCGTGGCCAACCGGGTCGGCATCGGCCTCATCGACGCCACCCGCGCCTACCTGGAGACCCTCTCGCCCAGGGAACTCGCCGAGTACCTGGTCGGCGGGCTCGCCACCAGCGACCTGCCGGAGGACTTCCGCTCCCCGCACTTCGCCCTGGCCCGCGAGTCCACCGGTGCGCGCGAGTACCTGATGCCGCCGCTGCCCAACACCCTGTACACGCGGGACACCACCTGCTGGCTGTACGGCGGTCTCACCCTCAACCCGCTGTACTGGCCCGCGCGGCACGACGAGACCCTGCTGATGAAGGCGATCTACACCTTCCACCCCGACTTCAAGGGCTCGACGGTGTGGTGGGGCGACCCCGAACTCGACTGGGGCCAGGCCACCCTCGAGGGCGGCGACGTCATGCCGGTGGGCAACGGAGTCGTCCTCATGGGCATGAGCGAGCGCACCTCGCGGCAGGCCATCACCCAGGTCGCCGCCGCCCTGTTCCGCAGCGGGGCCGCCGAACACGTCGTCGTCGCCGGGATGCCGAGGCTGCGGTCCGCCATGCACCTGGACACGGTCTTCACCTTCGCCGACCGCGACGTGGTCACCCTCTACCCCCGCATCATGGACGCGGTGCACACCTTCTCGCTGCGCCCCGGCGACCGGGCTCCCGGCTTCGACATCGTCGACGAGGGCGCGACGCCCTTCGTCGATGTCGTCGCCAAGGCGCTCGGGCTTTCGTCGCTGCGGGTGGTGGAGACGGGCGGTGACGCCTACGCCTCCGAACGCCAGCAGTGGGACAGCGGCAACAACGCCGTCGCGGTGGAACCCGGCGTGGTGTTCACCTACGACCGCAACACCCTGACCAACGCGCTGCTGCGCGAGGCCCGGGTCGAGGTCGTCACCATCGTGGGCGCGGAGCTGGGCCGGGGGCGCGGCGGCGGGCACTGCATGACGTGTCCTCTGGTGCGTGACCCCGTCGAGTTCTGATCTCAGCGGCAGAACCCGTAGGCCTGCTCCAGCCAGCGGTGAAGTGCCGTGTGGACGCTGCCGGGGAGTTCGCTGAGCTGTTCGATGGCGGCGCGGTCCCCGGCGGAGGGCGCGATACCGGCGGCGGTCAGCAGGGCGAGCAGGTCGAGGCGGCGCAGGTCGACGGGGTCGACGCGGCACGGGACGCGCTCGGCGGGGTTGGGCGGCTGGAGCAGGAAGTCGCCCCGGGTGTCGCGGGAGCGCGAGCACGTCGGGGCGGCGGTGGTCGGAGCAGTCGTCGTAGGCATACCGCGGTCCTCCACTGGATGGGTCGCCTTGTTGGGGCGCCGTTCTCGACGGCATGAGACACCGGGGCGGCGACGGCGGTTGCGGACCGCCGCGAGGACCACACGGCGGATGCAATCGGCGTCTTGTCGCACGAACCGGGTGACCGGGGAACGGCCAGGTCCGGGCCCCGGTGTCCCGGTCACTGCTCCGTACGAGTGGTGCGTTCGTGGTCACGGTCGTACGGTCGGTACGGGGAAACGGGAAGCGGAGACAAGCGACCCCGAGACGGCCGGGAGCAGACATGGGCAGAAACCCGATGAGGGCGGCGGTCACACTCTGTGCCGCCGCCGCGCTCGCAGTACCCCTGGGCACGGCCTCGGCCGCACCGTCGGCGCCGGCCGCGGCACGCACCCAGCAGACGCAGGATCCGGTACTGACCGACTGCGCCGGGCAGCCGCAGGTACGCCCCGAGGCGTACATACTGGCCTGCGGGGACGGCAACAGCCGCCTGGTCTCGATGCACTGGTACCGCTGGGACGCGAACGCGGCGGTGGGCCGGGGCACCAACGCCGTCAACGACTGCGACCCCTACTGCGCCGCGGGCGCCTTCCACTCGTATCCCGTGACCGTCCGGCTCGACCGGCCGCGGGCCGGGGAGCAGGACACGGGCCAACGGCACTACACCCGGATCACCCTCACCTACACCGACGGCAGGCCGGACGGAGCCCCCCGCACGGTGACCTATCCCCTGGCGGGCTGACGGTTCCCGCACTCAGTCCGGGAGCGCCAGCCGGCAGGTGTCGCCCGGCCTGAGCCGCACCTCGCGGTCCGGCAGCCGGACGTCGATGGGCAGCGGACCGGCCGCGGGCACGGCGATCTCCAGTCGCCCGTGCTCCAGCCGGAGCCGTACCCCCCAGTGGCCCTGGTAGCGGATGGCGAATCCGTAGGAGGACAGCTCCGGCAGCGGCACCGGGTCCAGCCACAGGGCGCCGGCGCGGGTCTCAAGGCCGGTCAGTCCGCGCTGGACGAGGTCGAGGGTGCCCGCCATGGCCCCGAGGTGGATGCCCTCGCCGGTGGTGCCGCCCTGGAGGTCGGCGACGTCGCCCTTGAGTGCCTCCTGGAAGTAGGCCCAGGCCTCGGCGCGGCGGGCGCGGGCCAGGATCCAGCCGTGCACGAGTCCGCTGAGGGTGGAGCCGTGGCTGGTGCGGGCCAGGTAGTGGTCGACGGTGCGCTGCCAGGTCCGCTCCTCGAGGCGGTACCCCAGCCGCTCGAAGAGCGAGTGGAGCTCGGCCGGTGAGAACAGGTAGCCGAGCATCAGGACGTCGGCCTGTTTGGACGCCTGGTAGTTGTTGACGCTGTCGCCCTCGGCCTCCAGGATCCGGTCGAGGCGCCGGATGTCGGCGTACCGCTCGCGGTAGCCCTCCCAGTCGAGTTCGGCGAGGTCGCCGTACCCGTCGAACTGGCTGACGACGCCGTTGTGGAAGGGGATGTGGAGGGTGCGGGAGACGCTGTCCCACTGTTCGAGTTCGTCGTCGCCCAGGGCGGTGCGCTCGACGAGTTCGCGGCGGCGGGGTTCGGGCAGGTCGCCGAGCACCTCCAGGGTGCGGGTCAGCACCCAGGCGGCGGTGACGTTGGTGTACGCGTTGTCGTCGAGGCCCGGCCGCTCGGCGCCGGGGTAGCCCTCGTGGTACTCGTCGGGGCCGACGACGCCCCGGACGCGGTAGCGCCCCAGTTGCTCGTCCCAGGTGGCGGAGTCCGCCCAGAAGCGAGCGATCTGGAGCAGCATCTCGGCGCCCTTGGTGTGCAGGAACTCGGCGTCGCCGCTCGCCTCGCAGTACTGCCACACGTTGTACGCGATCGCCGAGCCCACATGGTGCTGGAGGTGCGAGTGGTCCGGGAGCCAGCGGCCGGAGCGCGGGTTGAGGTGCAGTTGCTGGGTCTCCTCGCGGCCGTCGCTGCCGCTCTGCCAGGGGTACAGCGCGCCGCGCCTGCCGATCGCGCGGGCGGCGTGCACGGCCCGTTCCAGGCGGCGGTGCCGGTAGTGGAGCAGGGCCCGCGACACCTCGGGGAAGTGCAGGTTCAGGTAGGGCAGCACGAACAGCTCGTCCCAGAAGACGTGGCCGCGGTAGGCCTCCCCGTGCAGTCCGCGCGCCGGTACGCCCACGTCGAGGTCTGCGGTGTGCGGGGAGAGGGTCTGGAGCACGTGGAAGAGGTGCAGGCGCAGGATGCTGCCCGCCTCGCCGGGTACGTCGAGTTCGGCGCGGCGCCAGAGCTGAGCCCAGGCCCTGCGGTGCGACACCATCAGCTCGTCGAAGCCGGGGGCGTCGGCCACCCGGTCGACGGCGGCCTGGAGCGGATCGCTGATCGCCGGGTCGCGTGAGGTGTGCAGGGCCACGACCTTGTCGACGGTGACGGTGCGCCCCGGTTCGGCGCGCAGGGTCGTGCGCTGGGTGACGCACAGGTGTTCCCGCGCCGCGGTGACCGGCGCGTCGGCGGTCGTGCGGGCCGCCATGCCGACCCGGATGTCGGAGGTGCGGGTGCGGCAGCGCAGCCACACGGTGTCGTCGGCCGCGCTGTCGGTGTGCACGTGGGTCAGGTGGCGGCCGTCCAGGTCCCGGTAGCGCGGCACCCCGGAGTTGGTGACGCCGCCGTCCAGGGCCGCCTCCACCTCGAGGTCGACGGCGCCGGTGTCGATCGTGAACTGCGTGCGCAGGGCGGCGAGGTGCGGGTCGGCCATGTGCACCAGGCGCAACTGGCGCACGGACAGCACGCGTCCCCCCGCGAGCCCGAAGCTGGTGCGCCGCTCCAGGACGCCCGTGTCCAGGTGCACGGTCTGGCGGTGGTCGAGCACCTCGGCGGTGTCCGGCGTGAGCCAGTCCCCTGCGACGGGCCTGAAGCGCAGCGGCAGCCAGTTGGGGAGGTTGACCATGTCCTCGTTCTCCACCTCTCGTCCGGAGACGGCGGAGGTGAGCCGGTTGTAGCAGCCGGCCACATAGGTGCCCGGGTAGTGCGTGTCGTCCGCGTCGCACTCGGGCAGGGCGCCGCGGGTGGCGAAGTAGCCGTTGCCGAGGGTGCACAGGGATTCACGCAGCCGCTCCTCCGAGGCGTTGTAGTGGTCGTAGTCCCAGGTCGACGGGGTCGCGGTCATCGCGAGCCCTCCCAGGTCCAGTCGGCGACCTCGGGCAGGTCCACGCCGTGTTCGCGGATCCGGTCGTGGTGCCGCAGCCGGACGTCCTCCCTCCGCTGCCGTACGGCCGCCGCGCGCACGGCGAGGCCGGGTGAGGTGCCCCAGTGGCCGAGCAGGCGCGGCTTGACGTCCGGGCCGGCCAGCTCCTCGTCGGCGAGCTCGCCGGCCGCCTGCTGCGTGTCGACGGACATCGGTGGTCCTTCCGTGTCGGGACAGCCGGTCGGGGCGCGCGGGCACGGGGTGCCCGTGCACATCCCAACCCCGCGCCGACCGGGCAGGTACCCGGGAGGGCCGTCCGGGTCACGTCGCGTCCCGAACGGGTCACGGAGCGGCCGGCGCCCCGGGGACGGCAGGCGGCGGTGTGTGGCGCGGGCAGCACGGCCGTCACCGGCGCCGACCCTGGTGCCGACCGTGCCGGTGCACCGTGTACCCCAACTTTGGTGTCATACGCAGGAGTTGCCCAGAACCCGCGGCACGGCGCCGGGCCGGCGGTGCGACGGGCCACGGCGTCGCGATCACCTACCGAATACCCAAGAATACCCCCAGGGGTATATCTGTTACGGTGGCCGGGAGAGATATACCCCTGGGGGTAATTACGGAAAGAGAGTGTGCCGTGTTCTTTGTCGACGTCCTGGAGACCGAGTCGCTGGGCAACCGCAGCTACCTGGCGGGAGGTACCCGCTCGGCCGTGGTCGTGGACCCGCCGCGGGACATCGACCGCGTCATCACCGCGGCCGCCCGGCGCGGGGTGCGGATCGCCGCCGTCGCCGAGACCCACGTCCACAACGACTACGTCACCGGCGGCCTGGAGCTGGCCCGCCTGACCGGCGCGCGCTATCTGGTGCCGGCCGGGGCCGAGGTGGCGTACGCGCGCGTGGCGGTGGCCGACGGCGACGTGGAGGCGCTCGACGAGGGGCTGGGGCTCCGCGCGGTGGCCACGCCGGGCCACACCCCGCACCACACCGCGTACGTCCTCCAGGAGGCGGGGCGGGCCGTGGCCGCGTTCACCGGCGGTTCGCTGCTGATCGGCACCGTGGGCCGGCCCGACCTCGTGGAGCCGCGGCTGACCGGGGAGCTGGCCCGCGCGCAGCACGCCTCGGCGCACCGGCTCGCGGATGAGCTGGACGACGGGGTGAGCGTGCTGCCCACGCACGGCTTCGGCAGCTTCTGCTCCTCCTCCGCCGCCTCCGGCGGCGAGCGCAGCACCGTCGGCGCCGAGCGGGCCGCCAACCCGGCGCTGGTCCAGGACGTGGAGACCTTCGTCCGGGAGCTGCTGGCGGGGCTGGACGACGTGCCCGCCTACTACGCCCACATGGCGCCGGTGAACACCGAAGGACCCGCTCCCCTGGACCTGACCGAGCCCCGGCGTGCCGACGCGGACGAGATCGCCCGGCGCCTGGCCGCCGGGGAGTGGGTCGTGGACCTGCGCTCCCGGGTGGCCTTCGCCGCCGGTCACGTCGCCGGGTCGGTCAACTTCGAGGTCGCGGGACAGCTCGCGACCTATCTGGCCTGGCTCATCCCGTGGGGCAGGCCGGTGACGCTGCTCGCGCACAGCGCGGACGACGTGGCCCGCGCCCAGCGTGAACTGGCCCGGGTGGGCATCGACCGGCCGGTCGCGGCGGCGGTCGGCTCCCCGGCCGACTGGATCGTGGACGGGGCCCGGCCGGCCTCGTTCCGGCGTGCCACGTTCGCCGGGCTGGCCGCGGCGCGGCGGGACGGCGAGGAGGTGGTGGTCGTCGACGTGCGCCGGGCCGCCGAGCGCGCCCACGGGTGGGTCCGGGGCAGTGTGCACCTGCCCGTCCACGAGATACACCGACGCCTCGACGAGGTGCCGCCGGGCACGGTGTGGGTGCACTGCGCGGGCGGGATGCGGGCGGCCGTCGCCGCGTCCGTGCTGGACGCCGCCGGACGCGAGGTGGTCGCGGTCGACGACGGCTTCGCCGCGGCGGCCGAGGCCGGTCTCCCGCTCGTGACGTCCCCGGACGCCACCGCCGCATGACGCCGCTGATCCTGGCCCTGCTCGCCGGTGCCGTGGCCGGCGTCGCCCTGGGCGCGCTGGGGGCGGGCGGCAGCATCCTCACCGTGCCCGCGCTCATCTACCTGCTCGGCTTCACCCCGGCGGCGGCGACCACCGCGAGTCTGGTCGTGGTGATCGTCACATCGGTCACCGCGCTGGTGGCCCACGCCCGGGCGGGGGCCGTGCGGTGGCGGGCCGGACTGCTGTTCGCCGCCGCGGGTGTACTGCCCGCCGCCGGGGCCGGCGCCCTGTCCTCGCGGGTCCCGGAGGCGGTGCTGACGGTGCTGTTCGCGGCCCTGGCCGCGCTGGCCGGCCTGCACATGCTGCGCCGGCGCACACCTCGCGGGGACGGCACCGTGTCGGGGGCCGGGGCGGTCGGTGCCGGTGCCGGTCTCGGCGCCGTGACCGGGTTCCTCGGCGTCGGCGGCGGATTCCTCGCGGTTCCCGCGCTGGTGACGGTGCTCGCGGTGCCGATGGGCGCGGCGGTGGGCACGAGCCTCCTGGTGGTCGCGGCCAACGCGCTGGTGGCGCTCGCGGCCCGGGCGTACACCGCCGTACACCTGGACCTCGCACTGCTCCTGCCGTTCCTCGCCACCGCCGTCCTCGGCGCATGGGACGGCAGGCGGCTGGCCGCGAAGGTCTCCGCCGGGACGCTGCGGCGCGTCTTCGGTGCCCTGCTGCTCGCCGTCGCCGTGGCGATGGGCGCGACGGCGGTACTGTGACCCGCCGGGCGCGCACGGCGGGCGTCAGGCCAGCGAGAGGAAGAGCTTCTCCAGCCGGGCCCGCATCTGCGCCGAGTCCCGCACCTCGGGGTCCTCACTGGTCATGCACTGCTGCAGTCCCGTGGCGATGATCGAGAAACCGGCTCGGTCCAGGGCCCGTGAGACGGCGGCGAGCTGGGTGACCACGTCCTCGCAGTCGCGGCCCTCCTCGATCATCCGGATGACTCCGGCGAGCTGCCCCTGGGCGCGCCGCAGGCGGTTCAGCGCCGACTTCAGTTCGTCGGCCGACATGTCGAGTTCCACGCTTCCGCTCCTCCTCCACCCGAATCCCTCACCGATGCCCCACCGCTCCTCACATACCCCCGCAGGTATCCTACCGTGCGGGGGACGAGCAACGAGAAAGGTCTCCCACCGTGATCACTCCCATCCGGCCGGCCACCACCCTGACCACGGGGCAGGCCGCGGCCCGCCTCGCCGAGTTCACCGTCGTCGACGTCCGCTCCCCGGGCGAGTACGCCGGCGGACATCTGCCCGGCGCGCACAACATTCCGCTGGAGCGCCTCGACGAGGCCGCCGACGCCCTGGCGGCAGCCGCCGCGCGCGGGCCGGTACTGCTCGTGTGCGCCTCGGGCAACCGGTCCGCCAAGGGCTGCACGCGACTGGCGGCGCGGGACGTCGAGGCGGTCACGCTCGACGGCGGCACGAGCGCCTGGGCGGCGGCCGGGCACTCCGTCGAGCGTCCGGCCGGGACGCGTACGGCATGGCCCATGGACCGGCAGGTGCGCCTCGCCGCCGGGTCGCTCGTCGCCGCCGGTTTCGTGGCGGGCCGCTTCTGGCGCCCCGCGCACTGGCTGTCCGGCGCGATAGGCGCGGGACTCGTCTTCTCCGGGGTCACCAACACCTGCGGCATGGCCGCAGCATTGGCCCGACTGCCCCACAATCGCCCCACCGGGGACGCGGCCTCCTTCGAGGAGACGCTGGCACGACTGGCGGCCTGAACCGCGACGGTGACGGCGGGCGCCGATCCCTTTCCGGGGTCGGCGCCCGCCAATTTTGCATGCCGTGCATCTTTGCATACCATGCAACTCATGTCGGAGAAGAGTTCCGCGGGGGGCGGTCTGCGGGAGCGGAAGAAGCGGGCCACGCGTGCCGCTCTGGCCGAGGCCGCGGTACGGCTCGCCGCCGAACACGGGGCGGAGAAGGTCACCGTCGAGGCGATCAGCGCCGCGGCCGGGGTGTCCGTACGGACCTTCTTCAACTATTTCGACACCCGCGACGACGCCTTCGTCGTGATCGACGCGGAGGCGGGCGCGCGTATGCGGCGCGCCGTCCTGGACGCACCGGCCGAACTCTCCCCGCTGGCGGCCCTGCGCGAGGCCATGGCGGCGGAACTGGCCGAGGCGGAACAGCAGCACGAACTCTGGCGGCTGCACGCCGAGGTGCTGCACGCCTCGCCGCATCTCCTGGCGCGCGGTGTCGGGGCACACATGGCGGCCGAGGCCGACCTGTCCGACGCCGTTGCCGAACGCCTGCGCGGAGCCGGCGCCACAGAAGACGACACCGGTCCCGGGCTGTACCCGCGACTGCTGGCCGCCGTGGCGGGTGCCGCGGTGCGCACCAGCGTGGACCACTGGTCCGCCCATCAGGAGGAGGCAGCCTTCCTGGACGTCTTCCACGAGGTGTTCACCCTCCTCGCCGCCGGTCTCCCGGCACCCTCCGCGTAGCCTCCGCGCCGGGCTCGCGAACCACCGGACCACCACCGAAAGAGATGTCGTGACCGCAATCCAGGCGCCCGCCGACGCGCCTCCCACCTCCATGAGCCACCGGCAGATACTCCAGGCCATGTCCGGCCTAATGGCCGGCATGTTCGTGGCGATCCTGGCGGGCACCGTCGTGTCCAACGCACTGCCCACGATCATCGCCGACCTGGGCGCCAGCCAGTCCGCCTACACCTGGGTCGTCACCTCCGAACTGCTGGCGATGACCGCGACGGTGCCCCTGTGGGGCAAGCTGTCCGACCTGTTCAACAAGAAGCTGCTGCTCCAGCTCTCACTGAGCATGTTCGTGGTCGGTTCGCTGCTGGCCGGCTTCTCGCACGGCGTCGGGCTGCTGATCTTCAGCCGGGTGGTGCAGGGCATCGGCGCGGGCGGTCTGACCGCCCTCGCGCAGGTCGTGATGGCCTCCGTCATCCCGCCGCGGCAACTGGGCAAGTACGCGGGCATCTTCGGTGCGGTCTTCGCCGTGGGCACGGTCGCCGGACCGCTGGTCGGCGGTGTCCTGGTGGACACCTCGTGGCTGGGCTGGCGCTGGTGCTTCTTCATCGGTGTGCCGTTCGCGCTGCTCGCCATCGTCCTGCTGCAGCGCACCCTGCGCCTGCCCACCGTGAAGCGCCAGGTGCGCATCGACTGGCTCGGTGCCTTCCTGATCGTCGCCGGTGTCTGCGCGCTGCTCATCTGGGTGTCCCTGGCGGGCAACGAGTTCGACTGGGCGTCCTGGCAGACCGCTGCCCTCGCGGGCGGCGGTGTGCTGGTGCTGGTCGCGGCGGTGTTCGTCGAGGCCCGTACCGCCGAGCCGGTCATCCCGCTCGGCATCTTCAAGAACCGCACGGTCACCCTGACCACCGTCGCCAGCCTCCTGGTCGGTGTCGCCATGTTCGGCGGGACCGTCTTCCTCTCGCAGTACTTCCAGGTCTCCCTCGGCAAGTCGCCGACCGTCGCGGGTCTGATGAGCCTGCCGATGATCCTCGGTCTGCTGGTGTCGTCCACCGTCGCCGGACAGGTGATCAGCCGGACCGGCGTGTGGAAGCGGTACCTGGTGGCGGGAGCACTCACCATGGCCGTCGGCCTCGGGTTGCTGTCCACGATCGACGACCGGACGAGCTTCGGCCTGCTCAGCCTCTACATGGCGGTCCTGGGTGTCGGCGTCGGCATGCTGATGCAGAACCTGGTGCTGGCCGCCCAGAACGACGTGCCCGCCTCCGAACTGGGCGCCGCGACCTCCGTGCTGTCCTTCTTCCGCAGCATGGGCGGCACCATCGGTGTCAGCGTCCTCGGCGCGATCCTCGCCAACCGGGTCACCGACGAGATCGCCGACGGACTCCGCGACGCGGGCGTCAACACCTCGGGCGGCGAGGGTTCGGGCAGCAGCGGCGTTCCCGACATGTCCACCCTGGCCGGACCGATGCGGACGATCGTCGAGCACGCCTACGGTGTCGCCACGGCCGACCTGTTCCTCATGGCCACACCGTTCGCGCTGCTCGCGCTGGCGGCCGTGGTGTTCATCAAGGAGAAGCCGCTGAAGACCACCAGCGGCATGGAGCGCCTGGCCGAGGAGTCGGGCGAGGGCCCCGCCGCGCCGACCGGCAAGGACCCGGCGCCGGTCGCCTGAGGCACCCGGCGATAAGACAGTGGGGCCGCCCGTCCGATCCGGACGGGCGGCCCCACTGTCGTGCGCGGCGGCGAACCGGGTGCCGTCAGCCGCGGGCCATCGCGATCGAACCCGCCAGGCGCTCCCCCGCCTCGTAGATCATGTAGGGGACGCCGTGGTCGGTGCCGAAGGACGGCGCGGCCGCACGGCCGTTCTCCGGCGCGGAGCCACGGGAGTTGTAGAAGACGCCCAGGTGCCTGCGGAGCGAGAAGTCGTTGCCGACCTCGGTGATCATCAGGTCGCCGCCGCTCTCCTTGTCCTTGTTGTAGACGACGTACGTGCTGTCGTTCCGGTGCAGCAGGTGCGGGCCGCCCACGTTCACCGCGCCGACGTCGCTGTGACGCACGAGGGGCTCCTGGGAGAACGTCCAGTCGCGGCCGTCCGCGGACCAGCCCCAGCCGATGTCGCGGTGGTCGCTCTTGTTGTTGAGCATGAAGACCATGACGTAGTGCGCGCCGCGCGAGGTCAGTTCGTGCGGGAAGACCCGCGCGTAGGAGGTCTCCGTGGTGCCGGACGGCAGCATCGAGGTGTTCAGGACCACCTTGTCGTACGTGAAGTGGATGCCGTCGCCGGAGCGGGCGAGCCTGGTCGTGGTGTTCTCGCCGTGGAAGTACAGCCACATCTCCTTCTCGCCGGCGTGCCACATCACGTGCGGCGAGGAGACGTGGCTGACGGAGTAGTGCGGCGACCACTTGTTCGACACGATCGGGTTGTCCGGGTACTCCGTGAAGGGGCCCTCCAGCGAGTCCCCGTAGGCCAGGCAGATGCCGCCGGGCGCGTCGTGCGGGGCGTAGTACAGGTAGTACCGGCCGAGCCGGCCGCTCGCGGGCAGCCGGTCGTAGACGCCCCGGACGGTGGGGAAGATGATCTCGCCGGTGGGGTTGTAGGCGAGCTGGGACGGGGTCAGCAGGGTACGGACGTACTTGTAGTCGGGGAATCCGCCGGGCGCGGCGGACGCGGTGGGCGCGGTGGTGGCGCCCAGGGCGAGGGCGGCGCCCGTGACGGCCGTGCCCTTCAGGAAAAGACGGCGGTCGAGGTGCGGCTCGTGCACGTCGACTCCTTGGGAAAGAGGGATGTCACACGTACAGGGCGGCGGTGACGCACATGCCGCCCAGGGCGACCAGCCACACGTAGGGCAGGGTGCGGACCATGACCTGCTGCGGACTGACGCCCGCGTACTGCGCCGCCCACACGGTCTGCGTGCTGGTCGGGTCGGCGACGCCGAAGACCTGGTTGTACGAGGTGGCCATGCCGAGTACGGCGACGGCCGGGTAGATGCCGGTGGCGATGAGGACGCCCGCGATGCCGGCGCCGAGACCGAACACGTTGAGCGGGCCGCGGTACAGGCACAGCGGCACCAGCAGCGTGAAGACGACGACGAACAGCACCGGGTTGTGCGGGCTGACGGCCTTCATCAGCGGCTCCAGCGCGTCGACGGCACCGGGGAGTTTGACGGCCGCGAGCAGGATGCCGATCGCCACGAACAGGGCGAGCGGCGGCGCGGCCACCTCGAACCCGCCGTACAGGGTGCGCAGCAGCCGCTTGTTCATCTCACCGGGCCGCGTGGTGGTGACCAGCGCGTAGAGCACGCCGGCCAGCATGGAGGGGATGATCGCCACTTCCAGGCCGAGGGCCAGGACCAGCGGGATCACGGGCGCGAGCAGCGCGTACCAGGGTGCGTCGCCGAGGCGTTCGCGGCGCGAGGCGGGGCGCGCGGCCACCGACTTGAGGGACCAGGCGTGCTCGGTGCCGCGCCGCCGGTTCTCGATCACCACGTAGGCGACGGCGGCGACCAGGGCGAACGGGAACAGCTTCACCATGAAGTCGCGGACGGTGTCGATCGGCAGGTCGAGCGCGGTGGAGAAGAACTGCCAGACGGGCAGCTCGAAGGGGACTCCGACCGCGATACCCATCAGCACGGTGCCCGCGGCCGTCACCTTCGGCACGCCGACGGCGACCATGGCGGGGATGCCGATGATGCCGGCCAGCATCGCGGCGGGCGCCGAGCCGGTGACCGTGCCGACGAGCGCGGAGACGGCCAGCACACCGAGGGCGACGACGGTGGGCCGGTCGCCGCCGAACTCGACGATCTTGCGGACGAGGGTCCCGGCGATGCCGGTCTCGTCGAGCAGCTTGCCCAGCCAGGAGCCGAGGATGATGGCGACCATGGTCGCCGCGAGCGCCGGTGCGCCCTCCTGGAGCACCGTGTCCAGAACGCTGTTCTCACCGGTCAGGGGCGCGCCGGAGACGAAGGCGATGACCACGGCCAGCAGGACCAGCGCGAAGGCGGTGGGGAGCTTGCGGGTGAGCATCGCGGCGACGCCGGCCGCCATGACGAGGAGGATGACGACACCCATGGGTCAGTTCTCTCTTCTTGCGTCACGTGCAGGTGATGGGACGGTCCCGGCTTCGGCTTCCGCTTTCGCTTTCGCTTCGGCTTCGGCTTCGGTGGCCAGGGCTGCGGTCAGCAGCAGGGGGCTGCGGCCGAGTCCGCAGACGGTACGGGCGTAGGCGTGCGCGGCCACCTCCTCGGCGCCGGCGACGTGGCCGGGTACGCGCAGCCGGCCCAGCCGGAGGGCGGTGTGGCCCAGGGCCCGCTTCAGGTCGGCCCGCGCGGTCCCGTGGTGGAGGTGGACGTGCACCGCCTCGTGGGCGAGGGCGGCGGCCCGTACGGAGCCGGGCGGGTACCAGGCCCGCCAGCCGCGCGCGTCGACGACCCGTTCCGCGAGTTCGATCGTGTCGGTGAACAACTCGACCGTGGGCGGTCTGGAGGTGTACCGGGCGAGCAGCCCCAGTTCGAGACCGCCGTCGCTCTCCACGATGCTCGCCTCGCACGCGACGGGCGCGAGGGCGGCGCCGAACGCGTCGGCCGCCCGCGCCCACCGGCGCAGCAGCTCCGGGTCGCGGTGCTCGTGGGTCGGGGTGGCGGCCAACAGCCGTACGGCCCACCCGATGTCGTCGGTGGCGGCGAGGTCCGCCTGTGCGGGAGCTTCCCGGACGGTCATTCGCGCACCTCCAGTACGGCCACGACGGGTTCGTCGGCGGCGCGGGAGCGCAGCTCGCTGCGGGCCAGGGCGAGCAGCGGCTGCGGGTCCAGGACGCCGGAGAGGTCGGCGATGCGGGAGCCGAGCAGCAGCCGCACGGCGGGGGCGCGGACGCCTCCGTCGCCGTAGGAGGTGTTCTCGGTGACCAGCTTCGCCAGGACCTCGGGGGCGCCGGAGACAGTGGTCGCCTCGACCCGGGCGTCGGGCGCGTGGTGGCGTACGACGCCGTCGGCGTCCACGACCCGCACCGGGTGCCGGACGGGCCGGAAACGGCGGTGGACCTCCGCGCCGTAGACGGTGTGCGCGGGGGTGGCCGCGAGCACGTGGACCTTCGACGGGTCGGTCTTGAGGCTGGTGGCGGCCAGCCGCAGGCGCTCCGCGTCGTCGGCCCGGTGGGCGCGGTCCTGGGTGCGCAGTTCGGTGGCGCCGGTGGCGATGGCGCGTACGACGTTGGTCTGCGGGTCGACGGTGACCTCGACCTCGACGCCGTCGGCGGCGGCGCCCTGTTCGACCACGGCGCGCTCGGCCTCGGCGCGCACGGCGAGGATCTGCTCCTGGGTGGCGCCGGGCACGATCCGCTCGACCTGCTCGCGGACGAGGGCGAGGGCGACGCCGATGGGGCTGATGACCTCGTTGTGCTGGGCGATGCGGCCGGTCATCCCGGTCCGGGCGGCCAGGTGCGGGGTGACGGAGGCCGCGCCGCCGCCTCCGCCGACCAGGACGGCGGTGTCGGTGTCGAGACGGTACTCGCCCACGAGGTCGTCCACGACGCTCTTCACCTGGTCGGTGCCCGCGTCCAGGAGCCGGGCGGCGGCGGTGGGCACGTCGGTGCCGAGGGCGGCGGCGAGCGGGGCCAGCGCGGCGCGGGCGGTGTCGGGGTCGGCGTGGGCGAAGTCGCCCTCGGGGACCCGGCCGAGCGCGTTGGCCGCGCAGGTCATGGTGAGGGCGAACCGGCCGCCCGCCGCGTCCAGGACCGCGTAGTCGGCGGGGTCGCCGGGCAGCGGGCTGATCGTGGCCAGCTTCGCGTCCCGCAGGTCGGCCGGGTCGGCGTAACAGGCGTACGGCAGGCCCGCGATGTGGGCGCTGCGCGGCCCGGTGCCGGTGACCCGGTCTCCGGAGACGCGCACCATGGAGCCGCCGCCGACGCCGACGGTGCGGACGTCGAGGGCGTTGAGGTAGGAGGTCTGGCCGAGCAGGACGGCGTGCCGTACCGCGACCTTGCCGCGCTTGACGACGCTGATGTCGGTGGAGGTGCCGCCGGTCTCCAGGAACACGCCCTCGCTGACGCGTTCCTGCATCAGCGCGCCGGCGACTCCGGCGGCCGGGCCGGACAGCACGGTCAGCAGGGGCCTGCGGCGCATCTCGTCCAGGGACATCACTCCCCCGTCGCAGCGCATCACCATCAGCGGCGAGGTGACGCCGGCCTTGGTGATGGAGGCGTCGACGAGGTCGGCGGTGGCCAGCATCCGGGGCAGGATCGCCGCGTTGACGACGGCGGTGCGGGTGCGTTTGCGCAGCCCGTACAGGGAGGTGATCTCGTGCGCGGCGGTGGTCGGCAGGCCGGTGGCGCGGCCCGCCCCGGCGACCGCCTCCTCGCCCTCGGGCCGGTCGACGCCGAAGGGTTCGCTGGCAACCAGGGCCTGGGCGCCGGCGGCCGTGAGCTGTTCGACGGCGGCCCGTACGGCGGGGGCGTCCTCGGGGTCGGGCACGTGCGCGTAGTGCAGCGGCAGCCGCTTGCCGGGGGTGAGTTCGAGCTTGGCCAGCGAGGCGAGCTTGCGGGTGAAGAACGTCCCGGCGCCGGTGCCGATGCCGAGCAGGCCGACGGTGGCGACGTCGCCCTCCAGCAGGGCGTTGGTAGCCTGGGTCGTGCCGTGCGCCAGGAAGGCCACGTCGGCGGGCGCGTGCCCGGTCTGCTTCAGCAGCCGGTCGAGTGCCTCGACGATGCCGTGCGCGACACCGTCCTCGTGATGGTGGCTCGTGGGGACCTTCACCTGGCCCACGAGCCTGAGCGTCGTGGCGTCGACCGCCACGGCGTCGGTGAAGGTTCCGCCCACGTCGATGCCGACGCGGATGCGGTGGGTGGTCATGTCCGGGCACCTCCTTGTGCTGGGTCGGTCCACGCGGGCGGTCACCGGGCGGGGCAGGTGGTGCTGCCCCGCCCGACTCCCGCCGCGCGCGGGGTCGTTCAGTAGCCCCTGATGTCGGGCCAGTGACGCTGTACGCCGTCGCGGTCGAGCACCTTGGCGAACTCCGCGAACCGCTTGTCCTCGGCCTGCACCTGGTGCGGCTCGACGTCCTCGGCGAGGCAGTGGGCGGCGAGGGCGCCGGCGACCTCGCCGACGTTCCACTCCACGGGGTGCAGGCGGTAGCAGCCGTTGGTGATGTGCGTGGTGGCGAGGTTCTTGCCGGCCGGCAGCAGGTTGCGCACCCGGCGCGGTACGAGGGCGCCGAGCGGTATCTCGAAGGGCACGGAGCCGATGTCGACGTAGTTGTCGCCGCCGGTGGAGGGGTGCAGGTCGATGCGGTAGTTGCCGACGCCGACGGAGTCGCGGTGCCGGGTGCCGCCGTAGGGTCCGACCAGGTCGATGGCGACGTCCTGCTCGGTGACGGTGGTGACGGCCTTGATACGGCGGGACTCACGGACGTACGCCGCCTTGGCGAGGCCGTCCGAGGTGCCCGTCACGTCGGGGCGGGGGCGCAGGCCGGGGAATCCGGTGCCGCCGTCCGTGCGCGGCGCCTCGGTCTGCAGCCAGTAGAGCACCGAGAGGGACAACTGCCGTGCCTCGCGCAGGGCTTCGGCCTCCTGGCCGATGTAGGGCTTGAGCCAGTAGTCGTTGAGCGGCCAGTTGGCGAGGGTGATGTCCGAGTCGAAGGCGCCGTCGGTGTGCAGCTTGCGGGCGAGGATGCGGCGAAAGCCCCACAGTTCCTTGTCGCCCGCGTCGGCGCTCTGGTCGGCGCTGACGGCGAGCGGGTCGAGTTCGGGGTTGGGTTCGAAGGTGCGCGGCACCGGTTCCAGGGTGCGCGGGTCGGGGGCCTCGAAGCCGAGCAGCGGGCCGGGCCAGAAGTCGGGCTTGTAGTCCCGCCAGAAGTCGTAGTCGGCGGGGCGCTCGATGGTGTGGTCCTCGCCCTCGTGGTGGGAGACGGCGAAGCAGACGGTGATGCCCTGCTGGTTGTCCGGCTGGGCCCGGTCGGGGGCGTGCGGTTCGTCGAACTCGGCCCGGGACTCGGCGCCGTTCGCGTGCTCGACGCCGGCGAGGTGGAGCAGTTCGCCGGTCTCGGTGGCGTCCAGGACGTAGCGGGCGGGGACGGTGCGGCGGCTGCCGTCGCGGAGGTTCTCCAGGGTGACGGCTCGTACGACATCGTTGTCGGCGTCGGCGGCCACCGGTCGGTGCTCGGTGAGGACGATGAGCCGTCCGGCCGCCCGGTGCGGGGCGAGCATGCCCTCCAGGACGGCGAGGGCGACGCGCGGCTCGTGGCAGAGCTTGCTGACCCGCCCGGCGCCCGGGTTGAGGTCGGTGAGCGCCAGGGCCTCGGCGCGCAGGGGGTACCACTGGCGGTAGTAGCCGCGGATGCCCTCGCGCAGTCGCCGGTAGGTGGCGGTGGTGCCGAACTGTTCGACCCACGGGTGTTCGTCGGGTGGCACGGCCTGGCTGGTGAGCTGGCCGCCGATCCAGTCCGTCTCCTCGGTCAGGACGACGCTGCGGCCGGCCCGGCAGGCGGCGAGGGCCGCGGCGACGCCGCCGAGGCCGCCGCCGACGACGAGGATGTCGGGTTCCGGTATCACGCTGCTTGCTCCTCTGGTGGTGCGGTGGGTTCTGGTGGGGTGGTGGCGTGTGGGGTGGTGGGGTGGTGTGGTTCAGGGGGTGGCCGGTGGGCCCGCGGTCGCGCCCGGTCTGAAGGCGCAGGCGACGAGCGTGCCCACGGCCGGCCCGCCGGCGATGCGGGCGGCGAGCAGTCGTACGGCCTCGGCGCCCAGCGCGGGGCGCGGGATGTCGAAGCCCATGGGCGCCGGCTGGTCGGCGAGGTCGGCGGGCGGGCTGCCGAGCAGCGCCAGCGACACCTGGCCGGGGCAGTCCAGGCCCGCCTCGTCGACGGCGGCCCGCAGGGCCCGCCAGGCGGCTCCGGTGTCGGTCTCCTCGGCGACGAAGGCGGTGAAGCCGTCGGCCAGCCAGGCCCGGACACGGTCGGCGGTCAGCTCGCCGCGCGGGTCGCCGGAGCGGAACACGGCACCGGAACCGGGACCGGCACCTGCACTCGCACTTGCACCGGTGGGCAGGCCGTTGCTCGCGAGCCCGTCGAGGAAGCCTCGTTCACGGTCGGTGGAGGCGGGCGCGTCGTCGTCTTCGCGGACGAGGAGGACGCGCCGGTGGCCGAGCCCGGCGAGCGCGGTCACGACCTCGCGGCTGGCACTGACGTAGTCGGCACCGACCCAGGCGAGGCCTTCCGGTTCGTCGCGGCGGCCGACGTGGACCACCGGGAAGTCGTCGGCCACCAGGCGGCGCAGCCCGTCGGCGGGGGCATGGCGGCCCAGGAAGAGACAGCCGTCCGCCAGCCGTACCCGGTTGAGCGCGCCGGTCCCGTGCGTCGCGCCCGCTCCCCCGCTGCTGGACCCGGTGAAGAGCACCAGGTCGTAGCCCTGCGCGGCGGCCTCCTGCTCCACGCCGACGAGGAACGGGTAGTACGAGTGCCGGACGTCGGTCGGGAAGGTCGCGGTGAAGCTGAAGACGCCGAGCAGGTTGTTGCGGGCGGCGGCGAGGCGACTGGCGGCCGGGTCCGGGACGTAGCCGAGGCTGTGGGCCGCGTCCAGGACCTTCCTGCGGGTCTCCGACGAGATCGGACGCCCGGTCGCGATGTCCCGTCCGGACAGCACCAGGGACACCGTCGCCTGCGAGACACCGGCGAGCCGGGCCACCTCGGCCTGCCTCGGCCGGGCCCGCCGGCCGTCCGGCGCGGGGGCCCGCCCCGGCCTCGCCCGCCCTGCGGCTTCCTTCGCCACCCCTGCTCCCCTCGATCTGTTAATGCGCATTACCTAATGCGCATTAACCAGTAATGTGAAGGACCGCGGGCCTCAGGTCAAGGGTTTCGGCCAAGGAAATCGGCCACGGAAGACGCCGTGTGCCGGCGGGAGAGGCTCCCGCCGGCACACGGCGTGTCGGTTCAGCCGCGAAGCGGATGCCGGTCGGCGCGGATCAGATGCCGAAGGGCGCCGCGTACCGGACGGTGCCGGCGGGCAGCGGGTGGGCGGCGTCCAGGGTGAGGGCCATCAGGGCCTCGTCCGGGACGTCGATGGTCAGGCCGATGCCGTGGGCGGAGGCCCGGGTGAAGCCGAAGCGGGGGTAGTACTCCGGGTGTCCGAGGACGACCACGTGGTGCTCGCCGAGGCCCTCGGCCGCGATGATCGCGGCCCGGACGGCGGCCGTGCCGGCGCCGCTGTTCTGCCGCTCGGGCCGGACGGCGACGGGTGCCAGGCACAGCGCCGGGCTGTCCCCGATGTGGCAGCGGGTCAGCAGGGCGTGACCCACGGGACGGTCGTCGTCGTCCACCGCGACGAGGGAGAGTCCGGCGATCCACGCCTCGGGGTCGGCGCGCAGCGCGTCGACGAGGGCGGCCTCCTCCGGTGTGGGGAAGGCGGTGCGGACGATGTCACGGATGGCCGGGATGTCGGCGCCGGTCTCGGCGCGGGTGTTCCAGGTGTGGGACATGACGGGATGAGGATCCGTTTCCGGGTTGCGTTCGACTGGGGCGGCGGTCAGGCCGTGGCCCGGGACGCGAGGGAGACCCGGGCGTCGCGAGCTACGGCTTCGAGCGCGGTCATCAACCTCACCTCCCTGTGGTCCTGGTCTTCGTGGTCCTGGTCTTCCCGATCTGAATCGAGCGCGAACGGCGTCACTGTACCTGATGAGCCTGGAACCGGCGTCCTACGTGATGGGGAAATCGAAGTAGGTGTCGGGATAAGGCTCGTCGGCGAGCGTGTAGTGCCACCACTCGCACTCGTACGCGCGGAAGCCGCACGTCTCCATGAGGGAACGCAGGTGCTGCCGGTTCCGCGCTTCGGCGGGTGTGATCCCTTGTGCGCCATGATGTGAGAGGGAATCCATCAGGTCATGGCCGCCGCCCATGGGAACGAGTTCACCGGTGGCCAGGTCGTAGAGCGTGAGGTCGACGGTGCTGCCCCGGCTGTGGCCCGACCTGGCGGCCACATATCCCTTCTCGAACATCTCGGCCCTGCGGATATTCGGATAGTGCCGCGACTTGGTCCGGCCGTCCTCCGGCTGCCGCGACCAGCGCAGAAAGCAGTCGACGGCGTGCTGCGGGCGATAGCCGTCCCAGAGCAGCAGGCCGAACCCCCACGTTTCGGCCTTCTCCCGCGCCCGTTCCAGGGCCGCGCACAGAGCCCTCGTACCGACGACTCGGTTGGCCAGGTATCCGTCGACCGGTTTGCCGGTGAAGTTGTCCCACGTGGCGTACTTGGCATCCCAGCGTATTCCGGATGCCAGCTCGTCCACGAAGACGAAGTCGTCCTTCATCGGGTTTTTCCCGTCAGGGCGAGGGACACCGTCCGGTCGATCACTTCGGAGAGCGGCAGGCCCGCGGCCGCCATCATCCTCGGGTAACGGCTGTACGAGGTCATGCCGGGGAAGGTGTTGACCTCGTTGAGGACGACTTCTCCGTTCTCCTTGAGGAACATGTCCACCCGCGAAAGGCCGCTGCATCCCAGGGCGCGGTACACGGCCTTGGCCGTCTCCCGCACGAGGAGCCGTGACTCCTCCGGAATGTCGGCGGGAACGATTGCCGTGGCGTTCTCGGAACCCGTCTCGGGGGCATCCTCCTGGTGGATCCTGAAGAAGCCGTGCGAGAGGTCGATCCGGTCCACCTCGCCCGCGGTCGGATCCGCCGCGTCTCCGAGGATGGCGCAGCCGATCTCGCTGCCGGTGACCGCCTCTTCGATCAGCACCTTCGAGTCGTACTGCCGTGCCAATTCGACTGCGCCCGGCAGTTCCTCTGCCCGGGACACCTTGGTGACGCCGAAGGACGATCCCGAACGGGCCGGCTTCACGAAGACCGGATAGGTGGGCTGGGCCGGATCGACGGTTTCGTCCGCCGTGACGGTCCAGAAGTCCGGCGTGGCGATTCCGGCGCCTCTGGCGACGACGTAGGCAAGGGACTTGTCCATGCACAGAGCGGAACTCTGGATGTCGCAGCCGATGTAGGGGATGCCGGAGAGTTCCAGCAGGCCCTGGATCGCGCCGTCCTCGCCGAGTGTGCCGTGCAGCACGGGGAGCACGACGTCCAGACGGATCGTCGCGTAGCGCCCCTGATCCAGAGTGAGCAGTCCGTGTACGTTGCTGTCCGGCGACAGCACGACGGGGCGGCCGTGGCCGTTCTCCCACTCCGTGTCGGGGCCGTCGCAGAGCCTCCAGGCGCCACTCTTCGTGATCCCGATGTAGAAGGGTTCGTACTTCTCGAGGTCGAGGTTCCGGGCCACCTCGCGCGCCGACTTGACGGAGACGGGGTGTTCCTCGGAACGGCCACCGAAAATGATACCGACCTTAAGCTCAGCCATGCTGGTTCCTGCTTTCGAATGTCAGACAGTTGGTGAGGGAGTTCTCCACGGTGTCGCGCAGGGCGTGGTCCGTGTAGTAGGCGGTGTGCGGACTGATGAGTGCGTTCGGCAACTCCTGCAGCCGCAACAGCGTTTTGCTTTCCATGGGTTTGTCCCGGCAGTCGGCGTAGAAGACGCCTTCCTCGCCTTCGACGACGTCCAGCGCCGCACCGCCCAGCCTGCCGCTTTCCAATTCCCGCAGCAGTGCCTCGGTGTCGATGAGCGCGCCACGTCCGGTATTGACGATCAGCGCGCCGTTCTTCAACTGCGCCAGGCGCCGCCGATTCAGCAGATGGTGCGTCTGCGCGGTGAGCGGCGCATGCAGCGTGACGAGGTCGCTCCGGCGCAGCAGTTCGTCGAGCGGAACGTGCTCGACAGCGGTCCCGGGACGATCGACGGGGCGATTGTCGTGGGCCACGATTCGGCAGCCGAAACCCCGCAGCCGGTCCATGACCGCCGCGCCGATACGGCCTGTGCCGATCACCCCGACGGTCAGATCGCGCAACTCTCTTCCACGCACATCGCTGAGCCGGTAGTCGTGCACGTCGGTGCTCCGGACGGTGGCTTTCGCGTCCCGCATCGCCATCAGCATGAGCATGAGCGTGTAGTCGGCCACGCTGTCCGGAGAGTAGGAGACGTTTTCGACAACGATGCCGATGCCGACCGCGTATTCCACGTCGATGTGGTTGTAGCCGATGCTCCGCGTGGAGATGTAGCCCACGCCGGTTCGGCCGAGCGCACGCAGAGTGGCGTGGGTGATGGGCGTCTTGTGGCCGACGCTGACGCACCGGCCGCCGGCGGCCAGTTCGGCATTGGCTTCACAGACCGGTGCGTCGGTGATGGCCGGACGCACACCGAGGCGGGGTGCCAGCTCGCGGAACAGAGCGACTTCGTCCGGGTCGCACCCGTACATGGTGATGCGGGTCGTTTCGCTGTGGGTCATGCCTCCACTCAAGGCGGCGTGCTGTTGCCGGAACGTATGTGGTTTTCGATACGCCCGCGATACGTCCCACTGCCTTGACTGGAGGCATGACTGACAAAACACTCGACATGACGTCCGGGGAGTCGACGTGATCCCGCTCGCCCTCGCCGAGATCGCCGAGATCGTCGGCGGAAGGGCCGAGGGCGACAGCTCCGTGACCGTGACCGGACCGGCCGTGCTCGACAGCCGGCAGGCCGGTCCCGGGGGCCTCTTCGTCGCCTTCTGCGGCGAGCACGCCGACGGCCACGACTACGCCGAACAGGCCGGCCGGGCCGGTGCGGTGGCCGTGCTCGGCTCCCGGCCCACGCCGCTGCCCACCGTTGTCGTCGAGGACGTCAGGGCCGCGCTGCAGTTCCTCGCCACCCATGTCGTGGCCCGGCTGCGGGACGGGCTGACCGTGGTCGGGGTGACCGGCTCGCAGGGCAAGACCGGCACCAAGGACCTGCTGGCGGCCGTTCTTTCGAGCGCCGCGCCGACGACCGCGACGATCGGCTCGCTCAACAACGAACTCGGCGTGCCGCTCACCATGCTGCGCGCCCAGCCCTCCACCCGGTTCCTCGTCCTGGAGATGGGAGCCCGCCATGTCGGCGACATCACCGCACTCACCGGCCTGGTCGCGCCCGACGTCGCCGTCGTCCTCAACGTCGGCGTGGCGCACCTCGGCGAGTTCGGGTCGCGCGCCGCCATCGCCAGGACCAAGGGCGAACTGGTGCGGGGTCTCGCGCCCGGCGGCACCGCCGTCCTCAACGCCGACGATCCCCGGGTGGTCGCCATGCGCTCGCTCACCGACTGTCCCGTGCTGACCTTCGGCCGGACGGTCCACGCCGACGTACGGGCCCACGACCTGGCCCTCGACCGGCTCGGCCGACCGTCCTTCACCCTGCGGACCGCCGAGGCCTCGGCTCCCGTCGCGCTGCCGCTCGTCGGCGCCCATCAGGCGCTCAACGCGTCGGCCGCCGCGGCGGCGGCACTCGCGGCCGGGGTTCCCCTCGACCTGGCGACGGCGGCGCTGGCCACCGCCTCGCTGTCGCCGTGGCGGCTGGAGCCGCGCGACCTCGCCTGCGGCGCGGCGCTGCTCAACGACTCCTACAACGCCAATCCCGACTCGGCCCGCGCCGCCCTGGACGCCCTGGCGGCCATCGAGGGCGGGCGCCGCATCGCCGTACTCGGCGACATGCTCGAACTCGGCGACGACAGCGAGGCCGAGCACCGCGCCGTCGGGGCGTACGCCGCCGCCCGGGCCGACGTGGTGGCCGCCGTCGGCAAGGCCGCCCGGCCGATCGCCGACGGCGCGGGCGAGCGAGCGGTGCTCCTCGCCGACAACGACGCGGCCGTCGACTGGCTGCGCGGCCACCTCACGACCGGCGATGTGGTGCTGGTCAAGGCCTCCCGCGGGGCCCGCCTCGACGAAGTCGCCACCGCACTCGCCTAGTTCAGCGCCTGCGCCGCCTCATGTAGAGGTCGAAGGCCCGGTAGACCATCGGCCGCAGCGGCAGGTCCCACTCGCCGACGTACCGCACCGCCCGGCCGCCGGTGCCGACCTTGAACCGGACCAGGCCGACGTGCGGGTCGTCGGCGTCGAGGGTGGGGGTGATGCCGCGCAGGTCGTACACGTCGCAGCCGGCCGCGAGCGCGTCGCGGATCATCGCCCACTGGCAGGCGTTGGAGCCGCGCACCTCACGCTTGTCGGTGGCGGATGCGCCATAGGCGTACACCGCGTGGGCCCCGACGCGGACCAGGACGGTGGCGGCGACCAAGTCGCCCTGGTGGCGGGCCAGGTAGAGGGTGATCCGCTGGGGGTCCTCGGCCCTCAGCGCCGCGAACATGGTCTCGAAGTAGCGCAATCCCCTGGGTGTGAAGCGGTCGCGCTCGGCGGTGTGGACGTAGAGGTCGTGAAACGCCTTGAGGTCTTCCGGACTCCCGTCTCCGGCCGTGACCTCGACGCCCTCCTTGGCCGCCTTCTTGATGTTGCGGCGCCACTGCTGGTTCATGCCCCTGAGCAGCTCGCCCTCGGTCCTGCCCGCCAGCGGGACCTCGTACTTGAACTGCGGATGCCCGACGCCGAACCCGTCCCGCGGGTTCTGCGGCAGCCAGCCCGCGTCCTTGAGCCCGCCGCTCACGCGGGCGCCGACCGGGTCGCCCCACCAGCCGGGCAGGTCGGTCAGCCGCCGGATGTCCGGATCGGCGACGCCCTCCTTGACCTGGGCGGCGCTCCAGGTGTCCGTGGCCACCGGCGGGCCGAGCCGGATCGCGAACGCGCCGTGCGCCTTGAGATACGCCGCCAGCGGATCGAGCCACGTACGGATGTCGCCGCTCCAATCGATGACCGGGCCCTCGGGCAGATACGCCAGTGTGAAGCGGTCCAGCCGCGGCACGGGGCGATGCAGGACGAGCCCCGCACCGACCAGGCGCCGGCCGTCGAACCAGCCGAGGGACTCGCTGCGCCACTCGGTCTTGACACGGCCCCACGCCGGGGTCTGCAGAAAGCTGACCGACCGCTGGGCCCGCACGAACGCCGCATGCTCGGCGGCGCTGATCGGCCTGACGACCGGGTTCCCGGCTGCTGCTCGTACTGGTTCGCTGTAGGACATGCCGCCAGTCAAGGCGGCGGAGTGTTGCCCGGGCGTATGCAGTTCTCGATACGCCGACGATATGCCACCACCGGGCGGCTCACCCGTACGGAACCCGGCTGCGCCACGTAGACCGCCGGCGGCGTGCCCTGCACGGTGTGGTGCGGCTACGAAAGAAGCTCAGTCCGGTATTCCGGCGAACGCCGGCCGTCTGCTGAGGCAGAATGAGGGCTGGGTTCGACACATACCGCCAGTGAAAACAACCGGGTGTTGCCGGCACGTAGGCGATTTTCGATACGCGGACGATATATACGGACCCTTATCCTTCGTATATGCGTGTCTTGATTGTCGAGGACGAGCCCTATCTGGCCGAAGCGATCCGTGACGGCCTGCGCCTGGAAGCGATCGCGGCCGATATCGCCGGTGACGGCGACACCGCTCTGGAACTGCTCGGCGTCAACACCTACGACATCGCAGTCCTCGACCGTGACATCCCCGGCCCCTCCGGCGACGAGATCGCCAAGCGCATCGTCGCCTCCGGCAGCGGCATGCCGATCCTCATGCTCACGGCCGCCGACCGTCTCGACGACAAGGCATCCGGGTTCCACCTCGGCGCCGACGACTACCTCACCAAGCCCTTCGCACTCCAGGAACTCGTGCTCCGTCTCCGAGCCCTCGACCGCAGACGGGCCCACAACAGGCCCCCCGTGCGAGAGATCGCCGGTCTGCGCCTGGACTCGTTCCGCCGCGAGGTCTACCGCGACGACCGCTACGTCGGGCTCACCCGCAAACAGTTCGCGGTCCTCGAAGTCCTCGTCGGCGCCGAAGGCGGTGTCGTCAGCGCCGAACAGCTCCTGGAGCGCGCGTGGGACGAGAACGCCGATCCGTTCACCAACGCCGTGCGCATCACGGTCTCCGCCCTGCGCAAACGCCTCGGCGAACCCTGGATCATCGCCACCGTGCCGGGCGTCGGCTACCGCATCGACACGACGTCCGGCGCCGGGCGTGCGGGGGGTGACCGTGGATAGGCGGCCCGGCCTGAGCATCCGCCTCAAACTCACCCTCAGCTACGCCGGATTCCTCACGCTCGCGGGGGCCCTGCTGCTCGTCGCCATGGGAGTGTTCCTCCTGCGATCGGGGTGGTTGCGAACCAACGAATCGGGGGCGGTGCGAGAAAATCCGGTCATCCAGTTCGTGCGCGCCTTCGTCCCAACGGCAGCAGCAGTCATGGTGTTCCTCCTGGTATTCGGCCTCGTGGGGGGTTGGTTCCTCGCCGGGCGCATGCTCGCCCCCCTGGACCGCATCACCCACGCCACCCGCACGGTCGCGGACGGATCGCTGTCCCACCGGATCCGGCTGCCGGGCCGCGAGGACGAGTTCCGCGAACTCGCCGACGCCTTCGACATGATGCTCGCGCAGCTCGAAGCACACGTCGCGGAACAGCGGAGATTCGCGGCCAACGCCTCGCACGAGCTGCGTACCCCGCTGGCGATCTCGAAGACGCTCATCGACGTCGCCCGCGCCGATCCGAACCACGACACCGGCGAACTCGTCGACCGTCTCCACACCGTCAACACCCGGGCCATCGACCTCACCGAGGCGCTGCTCCTGCTCAGCCGCGCCAACCAGCGGTCCTTCACCCGGGAGCACGTCGACCTGTCCCTCGTCGCGGAGGAAGCAGCCGAAACGCTCCACCCGCTCGCGGACAAGCACGGGGTCACTCTCGAGACCAGCGGCGACATCGCCCCCACGACCGGTTCGCCCGCGCTCCTGCTGCAGCTCATCACGAACCTCGTCCACAACGCGATCGTCCACAACGTGCCGCGAGAGGGCACCGTCCGGGTCCACACCGGCGTTCGCCCCAGGACCGTGGTGCTCACCGTCGAGAACACGGGTGAGCGGCTCACCCCCCAGTTGGTCGCGACCCTCACCGAACCCTTCCAGCGCGGCACCGAGCGCACCCACGCCGACCAGGCGGGCGTCGGCCTGGGCCTGGCCATCGTCAAGACCATCACCGAGGCACACGACGGAACCCTCACGCTGACCCCGCGCCGGGCCGGCGGGCTCCGCATCACCGTGGAACTGCCCGCGGCGTCAGGAGCCTGAACCCCGCGCCGCCGGGGCACCGGGTGAGGGACACGCAGGGCCGACGGCACCCCGACCAATCCGCGAGCCGCGCGGCCTCGGATTACCCGGGGACATCCCCGCCCGTCGCATTCTCCGGGAGCAAACGTTGGAGCAACCGTTGGAGCAACCGTCGTGAAGGAAGCCGTACACATCGGCAGAAATCCATCGGCCCAGCCCGATCTGCAGCAGCTCATTCGTGAGGTGGCCCTGGGCGACCAGGACTCCTTCGCCGCCGTGTACGACGCGGTGGCGGGGTCCGTGCTCGGGGTCGCCCGGGGGGTGCTGCGCGACCAGGCGCAGTCGGAGGAGGTCGCACAGGAGGTGCTGGTGGAGGTGTGGCGCACGGCACCCCGCTACCGGCCCGAACGCGGCACGGTGGTCAACTGGATCCTGACCCTGGCGCACCGGCGGGCGGTGGACCGGGTGCGGTCGGTGGAGGCCGCCGCGGCCCGCGACCACAAGGCCGCCCTGCTCGACCGCACGCCCGAGTACGACGAGGTGACCGAACAGGTCGAGACCCGCCTGGAGCGGGAGCAGGTGCGGCGCTGTCTGCGCACCCTGACCGACATACAGCGCCAGTCCGTGAACCTCGCCTACTACCGCGGCCTGACCTACCGGCAGGTGGCCGAGGCGCTCGCGCTGCCGCTCGGCACGGTCAAGACGCGGCTGCGCGACGGTCTCATCCGGCTCCGTGACTGCCTGGGGGTGAGCGCGTGACGCGCACCGAGGACCTGCACAGCTTGACGGGCGCCTACGCCCTGCACGCGCTGCCCGACGACGAGCGCAACGCCTTCGAACGCCATCTGGCGGACTGCGGCACCTGCGAGCAGGAGACCCTGGAGTTCGCCGCCGCGACGGCCCGGCTGGGGCTGGCCGCGACACTCGTGCCCGGGCCCGCCCTCAAGGACCGGGTGCTGCACCGCATCACGAGCGTGCGCCAGGTCCCGCCGGGCGGCGGCACGGTGGAGAAGGCACGCCGCGTCGTGCCCCGCGGGCGCGGCCCGGCCCGCTGGGCGCTGGCCGCCTGCCTGGCCGCCGCGGCGGGCCTGGGCGGCACGGCGGCGTGGCAGTACGAACGCGCGCAGGACGCCGGGCAGCGGGCCACGCAGGCCGAGCGGCGGGCCGAGACCCTGGCCGGAGTGCTGGCCGCGCCGGACGCCGAGTCGCGTACCGCGCGGCTGGCCGGCGGGGCGAGCGGGACGCTGGTCGTCTCCGAGGGCCAGGACCGGGCGGTCTTCCTGGCCTCGGGCATGGCCGAACCGCCGCGAGGCAAGGTGTACCAGCTCTGGTTCGACGACCACGGCACGATGCGGTCGGCGGGCCTGATGGATCCCGGCAGCACCAGTCAGGCGGTGCTGATGGAGGGCGCCGTCGACGGTGCGGCGGGCGTGGGCATCACGGTCGAGCCGGCCGGTGGGTCGAAGCAACCGACCTCCGACCCCATCGCCCTGCTGAGCATGCCGGCCTGAACGGGGTGAGGGCCCCGGCCCCGGTTCGGGCCCTTGTCTCTGTCAGCCGCCTTCCGCCCCGTGGGGGCCCGCGCGGCGGGCGCGGGTCACAGGAACCGGCTCAGCGGCCTGACGGCCAGCTCACGCGCGCGCTGGGCGAGCGGGCGTCTCTTCCATCTGCCCGGCCCGATCAGGTCACTGACCGCCGTGTCCGCCTCGAAGTGCTGGTCCAGGGTCGCGGTGAACTCCTGGTCCAGTACGGCGAGCATGACCTCCTCGTCATGGTCGAGCGAGCGGCGGTTGAAGTTGGTGGAGCCGATCAGGGCGGCGACCCTGTCGACGGTGATGACCTTGGCGTGCATCATCGTCGGCCGGTACTGGTAGATCCTCACCCCGCACGCGGTGAGGTCGTCGTAGTGGTGCTGGCCGGCCAACTGGCAGACCCGCTTGTCGGTGTGCGGGCCGGGCAGCACGATCTCCACCTCGACGCCGCGCCGGGCGGTGGCGCAGAGCAGTTCGACGAAGTACGCGTCCGGGGCGAAGTACGCGGTGGACAGGCGGAAGCGTTCCTCGGCCGACTCCAGCATCACGCGGATCAGGGTCTGCATGTCCTGCCAGCCGAAACTGGCCGAACCCCGCACCACCTGCACCACGGAACCGCCCTGCGCACGGTGTTCGACGAACCGGTCCCGGTCGTCGAAGAGTTCGTCGTGGCACTCGGCCCAGTTCTGTGCGAACGCCGCGGCGATGCCGTCCACCGCGGGCCCCCGGACCTCGACGTGGGTGTCACGCCACTCGTTCTCGTCGCGTGCGTCGCCGCACCACTCCTCGGCGATGCCCACGCCGCCGGTGAAGGCGGTCTCCTCGTCGACGACGAGCACCTTGCGGTGGCAGCGGTGGTTCTGCTTGAGGGGCGAGAGGTGGAGCGGCTTGCGGAACCACGCCACCTGCACCCCGGCCCGCTCCATCGTCCGCAACTGCTCGCCCTCGATCAGCCGGCTGCCGAACCCGTCCAGCAGCAGCCGCACCCGTACCCCGGCGCGGGCCCGCTCGGCGAGGGCCTCGGCGAAGCGGCGGGCGATGTCGCCCTTCCAGTACACGAACGTCATCATGTCCACCGTGTGCTCGGCACGGTCGATCCCGGCCAGCATGGCGGCGAAGATCTCGTCACCGTTGCGCAAAACGGTGAGTGCGTTGCCCTCGGTCGCCGCGATGCCGATCAGTCGCTCCAGCCGCCGCCGTATGCGGGTGACCCGCTGCTCGACGAGGGCGGCGGGGAGAGGGGCGGGGTCGGGGGGTGCGCCCGGTGCCTCGGGAGCCCCCGGGGTCGGCTCCGGCGGTTGCTGCGTACTGGTCATGGCGTTCCCTGGCCGGAACACGACGAGGAAACGTCGGGCCGCGGCGCCCGGTCCGGCACGGGCTGAGCGGCGTGGCGACTGTACCGGTGATACCGGTGCCCCGGCGGACCCGGCTGCTACGCTGGCGGAGACGTTGATCGTGTATCGAGGAGTCGCAGACATGGTGGGTGACGACGACATCTCCGGGTGAGGCCCGGGTGTGATCGGCCACCGGCGGGCGCAGGAGCGCCGCCGCAGTGGCCTCGTCGTCGTTCCCTTTTCCCTGTCTGCCCGGGCAGAGGTCTCTTTCCTGCCCCTCACCTCCATGAGGTCGTCTCCATGTCCGACGCCGCCATTCGCTGCTCGAACCTGTCCTTCTCCTGGCCCGACGACACCCCTGTCTTCGAGGACCTGTCGTTCACCGTGGGCGCGGGCCGTACGGGCCTGGTGGCCCCCAACGGTGCCGGCAAGTCCACCCTGCTCGGACTGATCGCCGGGGAGCTGCGCCCCACCGCCGGCTCCGTGTCGGTGTCCGGTGTCCTCGGCCATCTGCCGCAGACCCTCCCCCTGACCGGCGGCCTCACGGTGGCGGAGGTGCTCGGTGTGGCCGCCGTGATCCGGGCCATCGACGCCGTCGAGTCCGGGGACGTGGCCGAGGAGCACTTCACGGCCATCGGCGACGACTGGGACATCGAGGAGCGCACCCGTGCCCAGCTCGACCGCCTGGGCCTGGCGGGCCTCGCCCTGGACCGGCGGCTGAGCACGCTCAGCGGAGGTCAGGTCGTCTCCCTCGGGCTCGCCGCCCAACTGCTGAAGCGGCCCGAGGTACTCCCGCTCGACGAGCCCACCAACAACCTCGACGCGGACGCCCGCGGCAGGCTCCACGACGTGCTGGCGGACTACAGCGGCTGCCTGGTGCTGGTCAGTCACGATCGGGAGCTGCTCGACCGCATGGAGCGCATCGCCGAACTCGGCCGCGGTGAACTGCGCCTGTACGGCGGCAACTTCACCGCGTACGAAGAGGCCGTCCGTGCCGAGCAGGAAGTCGCCGAGAAGAACGTCCGCAACGCCGAACAGGAGCTGAAGCGGGAGAAGCGGGAGCTGCAGCAGGCCTGCGAGCGCGCCGACCGCCGGGCGAGCAACGCCGCCCGCAATCTCAAGAACGCCGGTCTTCCCCGGATCTTCGCCGGCAATATGAAGCGCGGCGCCCAGGAGTCGGCCGGCCGGGCGGGCCAGACCCACGCCAACCGGGTCGGCGAGGCCAGGGCGCGGCTGGACGCGGCGGAGCGGTCGCTGCGCGAGGAACAGCGCATCGCGCTGGACCTGCCGGAGACCCGCGTGCCCGCCGGACGCACCCTCTTCCTCGGGGAGCGACTGCGGATCCGGCTCGGTGACACGGACGTGTTCACGGGCGAGGGCGTCGACCTGACCGTCCGGGGGCCCGAGCGCATCGCGCTGACCGGCGCCAACGGCACGGGAAAGAGCACGCTGCTGCGTCTGGTCAACGGCGACCTGGACCCGCAGGAGGGCGGGATCAGGCGCGCCGACGGGCGCGTCGCGTACCTCTCCCAACGGCTGGACCTGCTGGATCCCGACCGCACCGTCGCCGAGAACTTCGCCGCCTACGCCCCGGACCGGCCGGAGGCCGAGCGGATGAACCTGCTCGCGCGCTTTCTCTTCCGGGGCGCGGGCGCCCAACTGCCCGTCGGCCTGCTCTCCGGCGGCGAGCGGCTGCGGGCCACGCTGGCCTGCGTCCTGTGCGCGGAACCCGCCCCGCACCTGCTGCTCCTGGACGAGCCGACGAACAACCTGGACCTGGTCGGCGCGGGTCAGTCGGAGAGTGCCCTGAACTCCTACCGGGGGGCCTTCGTGGTGGTCAGTCACGACCGGCGGTTCCTGCGCGAGATCGGCGTCGGCCGGTGGCTGCGGCTGGCCGACGGCGAGCTGACGGAGACGGGGGTTCCCGAGGTGTGATCCGCCGGCGTGCCGACCTGGCCCGCGTCCGAGGCGTGCCGCCCCGCGGGCCGAGCACCGACCACGCTGAACGGATTCACCATGCCCCGACCCGCCCTGCTCGCCCACGACCTCGTACGCACCCTCGGCGCCCGGCGCGTACTCGACGGTGTGTCCCTGACCGCCTCCCCCGGCCACCGCGTCGGACTGATCGGGGAGAACGGCGTCGGCAAGTCGACGCTGCTGCGGCTGCTCGCCGGCGCCGACGAGCCCGACGCGGGGAGTGTCACCCGCCCGCCCGACCTTGGTTTCCTGCATCAGGAGATGCCGTACGAGGTCGACGTCACGCTCGCCGACGTCCTCGACGACGCCCTGCGCGAGGCCCGCGAGGACCTGGCCGAGCTGGAACACCTCACCGCCCGGCTCGCCCGGACCCCGCAGGACTCCCCCGAGTACGCCGGACTGCTCGACACCTACGGCGCACGCCTCGAGCGGGCCCGGGAACGGGAGGCCTGGGACGCCGACCGGCGTGCCGCCCTCGTGCTGGACGGCCTCGGTCTCGGCGCGGTCGGGCACGACCGCACGCTCGGCTCGCTGTCGGGCGGGCAGCGCGCCCGGCTGGCGCTGGCCGCGCTGCTGGTCCGCAGGCCGTCGGCGCTGCTGCTTGACGAACCGACCAACCACCTGGACGACGACGCCGTCGCGTTCGTCGAGGAACAGGTGCGCGCGCTGCCCGGGGCCGTCGTGGTGGCCGGCCACGATCGCGCCTTCCTCGACGCCGTGTGCACGGACCTGATCGACCTGGACCCCTCGATGGACGGTCCGGTCCGCCACGGCGGCGGCTACAGCGACTACCTGGCCGCGAAGCGCGCCGAGCGGGCCCGCTGGGAGCGACGCTGGGCCGAGGAGCAGGAGGAGCTGGCGGCGCTGCGCCGGTCGGCCGGGGTCACGGCCCGCCGCGTCGCCCCGGACCGGGGCCCGCGCGACAACGAGAAGATGGGCTACGGCCGCCGCGCCGGCCGGGTGCAGAACCAGATCTCCCGGCGGGTGCGCAACGCCACCCGCAGGCTGGAGGAACTGGAGCGCGCCCGGGTGGGTGAGCCGCCGCGGCCGCTGCGGTTCGCGGGCCCGGCGCTCACCGCGCCGGCCGCGCCGGACGACGGTCCGCTGGTGGCCCTGCGCGACACCAGGGTGCCGGGACGGCTCTCGCTGGACCGCCTGACGGTGCCGGCCACCGACCGGCTCCTGGTCACCGGGGGCAACGGCACCGGGAAGTCGACCCTGCTGGCCGTGCTCGCTGGCCACCTCGCAGCCGGGGGCGAGGTGCGGCGGCGGCCCGGGCTCACGGTGGGGCTGCTCGCCCAGGACACCGTCTTCGACCGCCCGGAGCGGACCGTGCGGGACACCTACGAGGGGACGCTGGGCGTCGAACGGGCCGAGGCGGTGCCCCTGCGGTCGCTGGGCCTGCTGCACGAGGCGGACCTCGGCCTGCCGGTCGGCCGCCTCTCGGCCGGGCAGCGCCGCCGCCTCGCCCTGGCCCTGCTGGTGGCGTGCCCGCCCCAGTTGCTGCTGCTCGACGAGCCCACCAATCACCTCTCCCCCCGGCTGTGCGACGAACTGGAGGAGGCGCTGGGCAGCGGGCCCGGCGCGGTCGTCGTGGCCAGTCACGACCGGTGGCTGAGGAGAGGCTGGAAGGGCCGGGAGGTCCGCCTGCACGGCGAGAGCGGGTAGGGGGTGTCGTTTGCGGTCGGAGGGTGCCGGGCGGCAGGCTTCGGGGGTGGCCACTTTGCTGATCGTGCATCACACGCCGTCGCCGAACTGCCAGGCGATGCTGGAAGCCGTCGTGTCCGGGGCGACCGCACCCGAGATCGAGGGGGTGCGGGTGGTCCGGCGGGCGGCGCTGGCGGCCACGGCGGTCGACGTGCTGGAGGCCGACGGGTATCTGCTGGGCACCCCGGCCAACCTGGGCTACATGTCCGGGGCGCTCAAGCACTTCTTCGACCAGGTCTACTACCCATGCCTGGACGAGACCCGGGGCCGGCCCTTCGGCTACTACGTGCACGGCGGCAGCGACACCACCGGCGCGGTGCGCGGCATCGAGTCGGTCACGACCGGCCTCGGCTGGCAGCGCGCGGCGCCCGCGGTGAACGTGGCCGGTGAGCCCGCCAAGGCCGACCTGGAGGCCTGCTGGGAGCTGGGGGCCGCGCTCGCCGCCGGGCTGATGGACGACTGATGCCGGGCCGCTCGACGGTGCCCGCCCGCGTCAGCTCTTGGGCATGAGGACGGTGTCGATGATGTAGACGTTGGCGTTGGCGGTCTTCACGTTGCCGCAGACGACCTTGGCGGAGTCGTTGACCGTGTAGGACTCGTCGGAGCCCGAGGTGGTCAGCTTCGACTTCTGCAGGGTGTCGAAGGAGCCGTTCTCCAGGTCCTTGGGGGCGAGCTTCTGGCCCACGACGTGGTAGGTCAGGATGTCGGTGAGCATCGCCTTGTCGTTGAGGACCTTGTCCAGGTCGGCCTTCGGGATCTTGGCGAAGGCGTCGTTGGTGGGCGCGAACACGGTGATGTTCTCGGCGTTGTTGAGGGTGTCGACCAGGCCGGCCTTCTTCACCGCGGTCACCAGCGTGGACAGGGCCGGGTTGTTCGAGGCGGCGGTGGCGACCGGGTCCTTGGCCATGCCGTCGAAGGAACCGGCGCCCTCCTTCGGCACCGTGGAGCAGGCCGGGCCGAACGGCTCGTCCATTCCCGCCATGTCGCCGGAGGTGTCGGAGGACTGCTCGTCGCCGGCCGCGGGCGCCGAGGACTCGGCCTGGGCGGAGTCCGAGGAGCCGCTGTCGCCGTCGTCCGAACAGGCGGCCAGGGACAGGGGCAGGACGGCGGCCGCGACGACGGCGACGGCGGAGCGGCGAATGCGGGCGTTCATGGAATCTCCTGGGAAAAGGGCAGCCCGAAGACTGCGTTGGTGCGGAATACGGTGAAGTGGTGATCGGCGGGATCCGGGTCAGCCCGGCGTGTGGGCGGGCCGTTGTCGGTGTGTTCTCGCTTCTTCCCTCACACGGGGAATCCGGAGCCGGGCGGGCTCCGGATTGCCCGATCACCCGATCGAGTGAGGATGAGGTGCCGACACCCCTGTGACCTGGAGCTTTCCTCGGAGATGAAAGGCGCTCAGATAGGCGTCGCGGCTCGGAGGATGAGGAACATCGTGACGGCGGCGTTGGCGGACGACATCGCCGAGACGGCGGTTCCGGCGGCCGCGGCCCACGCCGCCAGGCCCGCCGAGGTGAACACCGGCGGCCACGCGCGGACCGCGGGAGCGGGCCCCAGCAGGGCCGCCACCCGGCGCGGTACCGGTCCGGGGGCGGCCAGGCCGGCGAGGGTGGCGACGGGCGTGGCCCGGGAGACGAGGGCCGCCTTGCCGATCGCGGTGGCCACCGAACGGCGGTCGCCGACCGCCCGCGCCGCCGCCTCGTCGGCCCAGCGCTCCGCCGTGAAGGACACGGCGGTGCGCAGGGGCCGCAGGAAGGGGTTGGCCAGCGCGGCGAGCCGGACGGCGAGCAGGAAGCGGTGGTGCCGGGCCGCGAGATGGGCGCGCTCGTGGGCGAACAGCGCGCGTCGTTCGCCCGGTTCGAGGCAGTCGAGCAGGGCCGTACTGACCACCACGCGGTCCCGGCGTCCGCCGGGCAGCGCGTACGCGTACGGCACGTCGTCCGGCAGTACGGCCACCCCGGCGCCCGGCAGTCCGGCCAGTGCGCGGTGGGCGCGGCGGCGCACCCGGCCGTGCCGCCACAGGGCTCGTGCCGAGGCCGCGACCACCAGGCACAGCGCGGGAATCGCCGCCTTGCCGACGATCTCGTCGTAGGGCACCGCCGCCCGCACCTCGGGGTCGGACCAGCCGTCGGGCAGTGGGTTGCCCGGCAGTTGTGCGGTGCCGACCACCATCACCAGGGCCAGGCACAGGGTGCTGCACAGGGCCATCACGGCGGCGACGACGGTGAGCAGCCCGGTCGCGGTCCGTGGGTGCAGGTGCTGCTCGGCCAGCCTGGCGATCGGCCATGCCGTGAGCGGCAGGACCAGGGGCAGGAAGACGAAGACTCCCATGCGGTGTCAGCCGTCCTCCGGGGCACGCGTGTGCCCCAGCAGGTCGCGCAGCAGCCGCTCGTCGTCCGGGGCGAGGCCGGTGACGAAGCTGGCCAGTACCGCTTCCCGGTCGCTCTCGGCGTCCAGGACCTTGCGCATCTTGCGCGCGGCGAGTCCCGCCTGGTCCGAGGCGGGGGTCCAGGCGAAGGAGCGGCCCGCGCGCTCCCGGCTCACCGCGCCCTTCTCCAGCAGCCGGGTCAGGATCGTGATCACCGTGGTGTAGGCGAGGTCGCCGCCGAGGTGCTCCTGCACCCAGCCGGCCGTCGCGGGTCCGCCCGCCTCGCGCAGCGCGGCCAGCACCAGTGCTTCCAGCTCGCCCTGCCCCCGCCGCCGCGGACGCCGGTCACCCGTCACCGCCCGCCTCCTTCCGCCGCCGATCACTTTCCGAAGCGACATCGTATAGAAGCGTTTCCTTTGAAGCCTTTGAAGCCTTCCTTCTACAGTGTTGTAGATTGGCGGGCGGGCACACGGACGTGACCAGCAGACGTGATCAGAAGACGCGACGAAGGAGAACGCAGTGGGAGTTTCCCTGGCCAAGGGCGGCAACGTCTCGCTCAGCAAGGAGGCACCCGGCCTGACCGCCGTGCTGGTCGGTCTGGGCTGGGACGTGCGCACCACGACCGGCACCGACTACGACCTCGACGCCTCCGCGCTGCTCCTGGACGCGGCGGGCAAGGTGCTCTCGGACGGGCACTTCGTCTTCTACAACAATCTCACCAGCCCGGACGGCTCGGTCGAGCACACCGGCGACAACCTCACCGGTGAGGGCGAGGGCGACGACGAGGCGGTCAAGGTGAACCTCGCCGGGGTCCCGGCCGAGGTGGACCGGATCGTCTTCCCGGTCTCCATCCACGACGCGGAGAACCGCGGGCAGAGCTTCGGCCAGGTCCGCAACGCCTTCATCCGGGTCGTCAACCAGGCAGGGAACGCGGAACTCGCCCGCTACGACCTCTCCGAGGACGCCTCGACCGAGACCGCGATGGTCTTCGGCGAGCTGTACCGGCACGGCGCCGAGTGGAAGTTCCGGGCGGTCGGGCAGGGGTACGCGTCGGGCCTCGCGGGCATCGCCGCGGACTTCGGCGTCAGCGTCTGACCCGCCTCCGGCTCCGGGCCGGATCGGTGTCGAGGCGGCAGTAGCAGGACGCCTCGACCGGTACGTCCGCCAGAGCGGCGGCAAGCTTCAACTGCTGTGCCAGGATCCGCGCCTCCGCCGCCCTGCCCAGCCGCACCAGGCACTCGTGGAGCCCGTGCAGGGCCCAGACGTTGTTCGGGTGCTGGAGCGGGCGGGGCAGGGTGTCGTCCAGGCCCAGGTCGGCCCGGTAGACCGCCTCGGCCTCGGTGATCCGGCCCTGTTCCAGGAGCAGGGCGCCGTAGGCGTGCCGGGTGGGCTGCATCCAGCCCCAGGGCTCGTCGTAGGGGAGGTCGCCGTCCAGCTCGATCGAGCGTTCCAGGGCGGCGAAGGCGGCGGCGTGGTCGCCCCTGCGGTACTCCAGTTCGCCGTCGAGCATGGCCGAGGCGATGGCCAGGATGTCGGCGCAGGTGTTGTTGAACAGCGTGCGGGACTCCGGCACCCGGACGACCGCCTCGCGGAACAGGTCGCGTTCGGCCTGCGCCTGCGCGACCCGGCCGGTGGCCGAGAGGGCGACGCCGCGGGCGTAGTGCAGCATCGCGGTCGTCACGCAGTACAGGCGCGGGTCGGCCGGCAGCCGCAGGGCGAGGATGTCCGTCCAGCGGCCGAACCGGATCAGCACGTGCACCCGCATGGCCAGGAAGCCCTCGAGCCAGTCGGCCATCGGCGGGCTCTCCACCCGCAGCAGTTCCTCGGGAACGGAGGCCTCAAGCCGGGCGGCGGTGTCGAGGGCGACCTCGTACTGCCCCAGGAACATCGCGCCGTAGATCCTGAAGTGGTAGTTGTGCGAGCGGTAGAGGGTGTAGAAGTTCATCGCCCCAGCACGCGCGCGGTACTTCTCGTCGGCGGCGATCGCGGCGTCGTTGTCCGACACCACGCGGCGGTAGTCGCCGCACAGCACTTCGAGGTGCGACGGCATGTGCAGGAGGTGCCCGGCGTCGGGCACCAGGCCGCGCAGCCGGTCGGCGACCCTGAGGGCCGCCTCGGGGGTGGGGGACATCTCCATCAGGTGGATGTAGAGGTGCAGGACGCCGGGGTGGTCGCGGCCGCCGTCGGCGGCCAGGGCCCGGTCGAGCACCTCCTTCGCCGCCAGGGTGCGCGCCCCCTCCGCGGGCAGTCCCGTGCGCAGGTCCCACAACTGCCAGGGCGTCAGGTTCATCAGGGCGTCGGCGTAGAGGGTGGCCACGTCCGGGTCGTCGGGGGCCCGTTCGTACACGGCGCGCATGCTGTCGGCGTACGGCGCGTTCCACACCGAGCAGTCCTCGACGGCACCCGCCTGCGGGTAGCGGGCGCGCAGGGCGCCGATCAGGGCGCGCTCGACCGGGGTGGCCCGGGTGGCCAGGTCGTGGGCGCGTTCGACGGCGGCGTGGGTGCGGTCCACGGTCCGGGTCAGCTCCTCGGCGCCGAAGGCCTCCCACGGCTTGTTGTAGTTGGGGCCGAGTGCGTATGCGATGCCCCAGTGGGCCATGGCGCAGTCCGGGTCCGCCGCGGTGGCGGCCTCGAAGCACGCGACGGCCTCCTCGTGGTGGAAGGCGTACGTCCACACCAGCCCGCGGTCGAACCACCGCTGGGCCTCGGGCGACGAGGTCGTCACCGGGCGGCCGTGGCTGCCCAGGTCGTAGTAGTCCATGTAGGGACGTATACCGCACGCGGGATGGTCGCGGAGCACTTCGGCGGACGGCCGCACCGGCCGGTGTCCCCGCCGGACGCGGCGCGCCCGGCGGGGGGTGGGGGGACGGGGGTGGCGTGGGTCAGCCGAAGTCGACGTCGCTGCACAGGAAGTACGTCTGGTCCATGTGCGACGCCTGCCAGATCGTGTAGACGACGTGCCGGCCGCTCAGGCCCGAGGTACTCACCGGGATCTCGTAGTTCTGGCTGGGCGCGTAGCTGCCGGTGCGCGCGACCTGCTGAAGGTCACCCCAGGTCAGGGGCTGCGTGGTGGGGTCGAACCCCTGCCGGGTGACGTAGACCAGGAAGTAGTCGGCTCCGTGGCTGGCCTGGTCGTAGAGCTTGACGGTGAAGTCGTCGGTGATGTCCGTGGTCTGCCACGCGCCCACGGCGTCGAGCGAGTTGTAGCGTCCGCCCTCGGTCCGGCCGCCGCTGCAGAGCTGACCGTCGGGGACGACGGCCTGGAAGTCGCCGGCGGAGCCGTTGCGGTACAGGCCGTTCCAGTTCCACATGGCGTTGGGGTTGTCCTGCCACGCCTGCCAGCACATGGGGTCCTGGTCGGCCATGGCCGGGTTCTGGAAGTCGTCTCCCCAGCGCTCCCAGCAGCCGTAGTTGCGGGACGCGGGGTCGACGACCGAGCCGTGGGCGACGGCGGTACCGCTCCAGGGGATCAGGGTGAGCAGGGCCGCGGTCAGGGTGCTGAGGGCGAGGGTCGTCGCTCGTCGGATTCGCTTGGTTTTGATGTGATCATGACAAGTCATGATGTCCTTCTTCCACGTGGGGGGACAACGGAGAGCAAGGGACCCGAGGTGCGAGTGGGGATGCCAGTGGGAGCGCTCCCAAGGTCCCGTCGGAGACCAGGCTGCGCCCGGGTGGGCGGATTGGCAACATTCGAATGAGCCAGTTCCCGCCCCGCGATGGCGTGTTCGTTGCGTTCGATTTGTTCGATTCGTTTGACACGGCGGGCGGGCGGGGTGGTTCCCCCGCCCGCCCGTCGTCATGCCGGTGTCACAGCGCGCGCCGCCTGGAACGGATCAGCAGCACACAGCCGCCGGCGAAGAGGACGCCGCCGAGCGCCGCGGGCCACAGACCGAGTCCGGATCCCGTCTCGGCGAGCCCGCCCTGCGCCTGCGGTTCGTTCGCCGACCCGGCGCCGCCGCCGTTGCCGTTGCCGTTGCCGTTGCCGTTGCCGTTGCCGTTGCCGCCATCGCCGGTGTTCCCGGTCGCCTCGGGTGCGGCCACGGCGCCGCTCACGTCGTCGTCCGGGGCGTCGGCGGGTGTCGTCGCGGCCCTGGGCTCGGCGCTCGCGGAGGCGTCGGCGTCCTGCCCGTCGTTCTGACCGTCGTCCTTCCCGTCGTCCTTTCCGCTGGCCTGCTCGTCCTGGCCGTTGTCCGCGGGTGCCGAGGCCGTGGCGGTCTGCTCGGCGGGGGGCTCCTCGCCCTTGCCGTCGTCCGGCGCCTCGGACGCGTCGGGGGCCTCGGACGGCTGCTCCTGCGGGTCCTCGCCCTGGCCCGGCTCCGACCCCGGGGGCGTGTCGGGACCGCACTCGCGGCCGGAGTTGATGCAGTCGACCATGTCCCGCATCAGGTCCTCGTCGAAGACGTTGATGAAGTCGCTGTGGTCCGTGACCGGCTTGTGCAGTTGCTCCGGGAAGGAGTCGACGGCGAACAGCGGAACGGTCTTCCCCCCGTCCTCGAGGCTGGGCGCGTCGACGTCGTACACGACCCGCTGCACGAGTCGCGGAACGGGCTCGAACCCTTCCGGGCAACTGCCGTCGGCGGCGGGGAACGCCATGTGGGTGCGATGGTTGGCGCTGTCGATGTTGCGGCCGTCCCAGCAGCTCTGGAAGGTGAAGGTGCGCACCACGTCGCTGCCCGAGGGGCAGAGCGGGTACTTGTCCTTGAGCTGCCGGTCCTCGAAGCCGGTGCAGCTCCAGGAGGAGTTCGCGTTGGTATCGCCGTTGACGAACGCCTTCGCGTCGCCGGTGATGATGCGCAGCAGCCGGGGCATCTCCGTGACCTTGCCGCGTTCGTTCCCCTCGAACGTCAGCGTCACTTCGGCCGGTGTGACGATCTCGCCGACGTTGCCCTCGATGCCGCCTCCGGGCGACTGGGCGTCCTGTGCGACGGTGCCGTTCTGCAGCCTGAGCACGGGCCAGTAGTACGAGGACTTGTCGCCCTGGTCCGCGCAGCTCGTGCCGGCGGCGGCCAGGTCCTCGTCGCTGGCGAACGCGTCGTTGTCCTGGTTGCCGACGTAGTCGTGGAAGTGGTGCGCGCCGTTGCTGACGCCGGGGGCGGCGATCAGGTTGTCCGAGTTGAACAGACCCTCGGCGTTGACACCGCAACTGGTGACGAAGGAGCCGGTCGAGGCCTTCTTCTGCCGGGGAGCCCGGACCACGTTGGGCTGGACGGACTTGATGTCGGCGTAGTCCGCCGCCACGGGTCCGTTGCCCGCCTGTCCGCCGTTGCCGGGTTCTTCGCCCTTGTCGTCCTGCTGCCCCTGTTGCTGCTGTTGCTGCCCCTGTTGCTGCTGGTCCGGGCTGCCGCTTGCCGCGTCCGCCGTCGCGATCTCGGTGCGGCGCAGCGTGCACTTCGCCAGCGTGTCCAGGCCCTCGGGGCGGTCACCGGCCTTGTCGATGGCGGCGGCGATGCGCTCGATCGTGGCCGCCCGCTGCTTCTGCAACGGGTCGAGGACGGCGCCCTCGTCGAGGGTGCCGTCGTCCGCGGTGCGGGCCGCTTCCTGGAGCTGGCGGTAGGCCGCGGCGATCTGCTCGTCGAGTTGGGCGAGTTCGGTGTCGACGTCCGGCCGCGCCTGCTCCGGAACGGCCGTGAGCCGCTCGGTCAGGTCGGGGCAGTCGACGGTGGCCGCGACTCCGGAACTGCCCAGGGGAACGGCGTTGTCGCCGGATTCGGTCGCGGAGGCGAAGACGTTCACGGCCACCAGGCCGCTGCCCCCCAGTATCAGCGCGACCGCTCCGAAGGTCGCGCGCCGCGCCCCGGTCGGGCGTCTGCGCCTGTTGTGTCCCAAGGCGTGCTCCTGTGTCGTGACGGACTCGGACATGAAATGCCCCCGGCTCCATACGGAACCGGGGGCCGGAGCGTTCAAACGCCTCAGGAATTCTCAGCGATCCCTCACCTGGCGGGCACGGCATCAGCCGGATCGAGTCGCCGCTTCCCTCCCGGGCCACTCGCCCGAAGGGCCCCTTGTCGGCCGCTCGCTCCTGGTGGAACGATGACCACGGCACCGGCTCACCGCACCGAAGGGACCGCCGTGACCAAGGACGACCAGCACCGGCCGGAGGCCGCCGCCGCGTTCGACGCGCTGGGCGCCGAGTACGAGAAGGCGTTCGCCGGGTCGAAGACGCACCGCCGCTCGCTGGAGTGGCTGCTCGCGCGGCTCGCGCCCGGCAGCCGGGTGCTGGACGTGGGCAGCGGCACGGGCAGGCCCACCGCCGAGACCCTCGCCGCGGCCGGGCACGAGGTGCTGGGCATCGACATCTCCCCCGTCATGGTGGAGCTGGCCGCACGGCAGGTGCCGGCCGCCGCCTTCCAGTGCGCCGACATCCGTGACGTACCGCTCGCGGACGCCTCGTTCGACGCCGTATGCGTGTACTTCTCGCTGCTCCAACTGGACCGGATGGAGCAGAAGGCACTCGTCCGGCGTCTGGTGCGGCTGCTGAAGCCGGAGGGGCACCTGGTCCTGGCCACGGTGCCGCTGGACGTGGAGGGCGTCGACGCCACCTTCATGGGGCAGCCCGTGCGCGTGACCAGCTTCCCCGCACAGGACCTCACCGCCCTGGCCGAGGAGGCAGGCCTGGAGGTGCTGGCGCAGGAGGCGTCGCTCTTCACCCCCGCACACCCGGACGCCCGGCCGGAGCCGCACCTCTTCCTGCACTGCCGACGCCGGTCCACCACCGCGCCGCACGCCTGACACACCTCCCCTCGGGCGGTGTACGCCCGGGGCGCCCCCCGGATGGGGTAACTGCGCACGCGAGGACCGGGACCCCACGGTCAGAGTGGGCAGCATGACAGAACCTGGCGAGCGACGGCGCCGCACGACGTCCACGACGTCCACGACCACGCGCGAGCGTGCCGTGCAGGGTGCTCAGGACGCCGCGCGACGTGCCGCCGACGCCCTGTCCGAGCTGATCCGGCACCACCTGGAGGGGGTCTCCGCGGTGTGCCGGAGCGAGGACGGCGGCTGGATCGTCAACGTGGACGTGCTGGAGGTGGCCCGCATCCCCGACACCACCAGTCTGCTGGCCACCTACGAGGTCGAGCTGGACCATGCCTGCGACCTGATCCAGTACCGCAGGATCGCGCGCTACCGACGCGGTGCCCAGGACCAGTGAGCGGACCGTGAGGCCCGCACCCGGAAGGACCACCGCATGATCCCCTACGACGACGAGATCGTCTGCGCACCCCGCGCGGGAACCCTTTACGACGTCCTCGAACTCATCCTCGACCGCGGCATGGTGATCGACGTCTTCGTGCGCGTCTCCCTCGTCGGCATCGAGATCCTCAAGGTGGACGCACGCATCGTGGTCGCGAGCGTCGACACGTATCTGCGGTTCGCCGAGGCCTGCAACCGCCTGGACCTCGAGCACGACGTGCGCTCCACGACCGTTCCCGAGCTGCTCGGCGGTCCGGTCGCCAAGAGCGTGGGCAGGGCGGGCGCCAGGCGGACCGCGCGCTCCCTGACCGACAAGGTGCGCGACGTCCTCACGCCCGAGCACGAACCCGAGCAGGAGGCGGAGGAGGAGGAACCCCTTCCCCGCGAGCGCCCGGAGCGTGGCAGGAGCGCCCAGCGGCCCCGCGGCCGACCGGCCGGCCGCCCCCGCAGGCGCACTGAGACGGAGGACGAATGACCGCGCCCGTCACCACCACCGCCACCAGCACCACCAGCACCACTGACCCCGCCCCCGCCTCCGCGCAGAAGGCCCTGTACGTCTACGGCATCACCCCCGCCGGGGTTCGCACACCCCGCTCCCCCGGTGTCGACGGCGCCCCGGTGCGACTGCTGACCGAGTCCGGTCTGTGCGCCGCGGTGTCGGCCGCACCCCCACGGCTCCGGCCCCGGCGCCGTGACCTGCTGGCCCACCAGGCCGTCCTGGACGAACTGGCGGCACAGGGCCCCCTGCTGCCCATGCGGTTCGCGGTCCTCAGCCCCCGGACCGACACCCTGACCTCCCAACTGCGCACCGACGCAGCCCACTTGGCCGGACAGCTCGACGGCGTACGCGGATGCGTGGAAATGAACGTCAAGGGCACGGTGGTGCCCGGCCACTTCGCCGATCTGGTGCGCCGGGACGATAATCTGCGGAACCTGGCCCTGCGCACCCGACGCCGGCCCGACTACGAGGCCAACGTGCGGCTGGGTGAGGCGATCGCCCTCGGTGTGCGCCGCGAGGCGCGGCGTGCGGCCCGGGAGGTCATCGACCACCTGGCCCCGCTCGCCGTGCGTACGGTCCAGGGCGCGACGGACGACGAGCAGGTGCTCAGCGCCTCGTTCCTGCTGCGCTCGGCGGACGAGACGCGGTTCCGGGAGGCGGTGGCTGCACGGGCACGTGCTTGCGGGGGCCGGCTTGCACTCGGCGTGACCGGGCCGCTGCCGTGCTACAGCTTCGTCGACCCGCGCCCCGCGCCGAACGGCCGGTGAGCGCGTGGGCATCGTGAGCGGTCTCCTCCTGCTGCCCCTCGCACCGGTGCGCGGCACGGCGTGGATCGCCGACCACCTGCTCGAGGAGGCCCGGCGCCAGGTCCACGACCCACGCGCCGTACAGGCGCGGCTGGCCGCACTCAACCGGGCCCTGGACGAGGGTGCCATCGGCGAGGCGGCCTTCGAACGGGAGGAGGAGCGTCTGCTCACCCTCCTCGAACGCCCGGCCCGGCCCGCCGGCCGGACGACAACCACGCGACGAGCACGGAGAAGACACGTATGAGCGACAGTAAGACGGCCCTGGCGGCCGCCATGGCGGGCGGATATCTCCTGGGCCGCACGAAGAAGGCCAAACTGGCCTTCGCGGTCGGCTCCTACCTCGCCGGGCGCCGCATCGGCCTCTCCCCCGGCCAGGTGCTGTCCCAGGGCCTGGGCGACCTGCAGCAGATGCCGCAGGTCCGGGAACTGACCGAGCGGGTGCGCGGCGAGCTGCTGACCGCCGGACGCGCGGCCGTCACCGCCGCCGCGAACCGCAGGCTCACCGGCCTCGCGGACACCCTCCGCGACCGGACCGAGGCGCTCACCGGGGAGAGCCTGCGGGACAACGCGGACGACACGGACGACGCGGCCGACGACGCCCGGGAGGAAGACCGCGAGCCCGCGCCCGCACCGCCGCGCCACCGGACTGCCAAGAAGGCCGCGAAGAAGGCCGCGAAGAGGCCGGCGAAGCACGCCGCGAAGAAGCCCGTGCCCGCGAAGAAGGCGGCCACGGCCCCGGCCCGGCGCGGAGGTGGGCGCGGATGACCCCCGACCGGCAGGACGAGGGTGCGCCGTCCCCCCTCGGCGAACTCAAGGACGCTCTCGGCGGATACCTCTCCGCCACCGGCCACAGCCTCGTCGGCAAGGCGGGGAAGCGGATCGGGAGCCTGACGGACAGCCTGACCACATCCGCCGGCGGCGGCTCCGAGAACGGCGGCTCCCACAACGGCGGCTCCAAGGGCGGCGGCAGTTCCAAGACCGGCGGCGGCAGCGTCAAGGCGACGCACATCATGGAGGTCGTCGACATCGGCGTCCCCCTGCGCCGTGTCTACGACCAGTGGACGCAGTTCCAGGAGTTCAGCGACTTCACCAAGGGCGTCCGCAGTGTCAACGCCGAGGACGAGGTGACGTCGAACTGGAACGTCAAGGTCGGTCCGTCCAGCCGAAGCTGGAAGGCGACCGTCGAGGAGCAGGTCCCGGACGAACGGATCGTCTGGACGTCCGAGGGCGCCAAGGGCAGCACCCGCGGGGTGGTCAGTTTCCACGAACTGGCGCCCCGGCTGACCCGGGTGGTCGTGGTCGTCGAGTACTACCCGGCGGGCTTCTTCGAGAAGACCGGCAACCTCTGGCGGGCGCAGGGCCGCCGACTGCGCCTGGACCTCAAGCACTTCGCGCGGCACGTGACCCTGATGGGCGACGAGGAGGAGATCGAGGGCTGGCGCGGCGAGATCCGCGACGGCGAGGTCGTCAGGAGCCACGAGGAGGCGCTGGAGGAAGAGGAGAACGCCGAGGACGGCGACGAGAACGACACCGAAGACGAGTACGAGGACGAAGAGGACGAAGAGGACGGTGAGTACGACGACGAGGACGAGGAGGAGGAAGAGGCGTATGAGGACGACGAACGCGCCCGCCCGTACCGCTGACGCCGCGGGGAGCACGCGGTGACGGACCTCGACCACCGGTACACGGGCCCGGAGACACAGCTCTGCGCACCTGCCACCGGCAGCCTCGCCGACCTCCTCGAACGGGTCCTCGACAAGGGCATCGTCATCGCCGGCGACATCAAGATCGACCTGCTCGACATCGAGCTGCTCACGATCCGGCTGCGGCTGTTCATCGCCTCGGTGGACACCGCGAAGAAGGCGGGCATCGACTGGTGGGAGACCGATCCCGCGTTGTCGTCCCGGGCCGCGCGGGACGCGCTCGCCGAGGAGAACGCGCGGTTGCGGGAGCGCCTCGACGCCCTGGAGGGGGCCGCCGAGGAGACGACGGGAGCCGTGCGATGAGCACGTACGCCGGCCCACCGGCGGCCCCCGGCGTCGTCTGCGCCTTCGCCGTCACCCGCACCCCGCCGGACCCCGCGGGGCTGGCCGCGGCGACGGGACACGAGGAGGGCGGTCCGCTGCGCGTACTGAGCGCGGGCCGCGGCCTGTGCCTGATCGTCCAGGACGTGCCCGCCGCGTTGTTCGACGAGGAGGCGCTGACGGAGCGGCTCAACCGGCCCGCCGACCTGGAACGCTGCGCGCGCGCCCATCACCGGGGCGTCGAGGCCGCGGCCGGGCGGGGTCCCGTGGTGCCGCTGCCGATGGCGACGCTGTACCGGGGCGACCCGACCGCCGCTCGGGCCGTCGCCGCCCGGCAGCAGGTGCTGGACACGCTGCTCGACCGCCTCCGGGACCGTACGGAATGGGCGGTGAAGGTGCATGCCGCGGAGGCCTCGCAGGACGCCCCAGCGGACGCGGGGACCGGCTCCGCCCCCGCCACCGGCTCCGTCCCCGGCGCCGGCGCCGCTGGACGGGCCTATCTCAGCCGGGCCAGCGCGCGGCGGCGCGACCGGCAGCACGCTCACGGGAAGGCCCTCGCCGAGGCGGAGGCCGTCGACGCGGAGCTGCGGCGCTACGCCGTCGCCGCGACGCGGCACCGCCCGCAGAGCGAGCGGCTGACGGGCCGCCGTGCCCCGCAGTTGCTCAACGTCGCCTACCTGGTGGAGGACGCGCGTCGCACCGAATTCACCCGCGCCCTCGCCCGGCTCACCGCCGACGGCCGGCACCCGTCGGTGCGGGTCGACGCCTCGGGCCCGTGGATCCCGTACTCCTTCGCCCGCTGGGACGAGGACCCCGACCCGCAGGCCGGCCCGGATCAGGAGGTCCGTCCATGACCGTCCCGGACGCCCGTACGCCGGGCCCGGCTCCCGTGCCCTGGGGCGGACCGGAGCCGTACGCACCGGTCGGGGTGCCCCTGGTCGACCTGCTGGACCGGGTGCTGGCGACCGGTGTCGTGGTCAGCGGCGATCTGGTCCTGGCCGTCGCGGACGTGCCGCTGGTGCGGATCTCCCTGCACGCACTGCTGTCGTCGGTGAACGAGCGAGTGCCCGCCCCCTGGCCGGACAGTGGGCCGCTGTGACCGCGCCCCGGGCCCACGCCCTCGATCTGGACCCCGAGCGGGTCACGAACGACCTGGCCGCCCTGGTCCTCACCGTCGTGGAGTTGCTGCGCCAGCTCATGGAACGCCAGGCGGTGCGCCGTTTCGACGAGGGCACGCTGAGCATCCAGCAGGAGGACCGGCTCGGCACGGCGCTCATGCTGCTCGACGAGCGCATGGACGACCTGTGCGCGCAGCACGGTCTGAGCCGCTCCGACCTCAACCTCGACCTGGGCCCGCTCGGCCCACTCCTCTCAGACCCGGACCCGGACCCGTAGCCGTAGCCGTAGCCGTAGGGAAACCCCGGACGTGGGGAAAGGCGCGGGCACCCGGCGCGAGCGATCGTTATGATGGCGCTGAATCGCTCAAACGAACATTCTCGGGTGGGGAGCCCTGATGCGGGAGCCGGTCGATCTCAGGCGCCAGCGGATACTGGCGGCGGTCCAGGCGCGCGGTTTCGCGCGGGTGCGTGACCTTGCCGACGAGTTGCAGGTCTCGGTGGTCACCGTGCGCCGGGACGTCGAGGAGCTGACGCGGGAGGGAAGGCTGCGCCGCGGCCACGGCGTCGTACGGTCCACGCTGCCCGCCCAGGAGACGAGCGTCGACGCGGCCCCCGCGGCCGGGGACCGGGTGGCCGTGGTCGTGCCCGTACGGCACTCGTACCTCAACGAGACCCTGCACGGGGCCCGCACGGTCCTGGAGCGGGCCGGGGTGCGCATGGCCCTGCATCTCTCGCCCCAGGCCTCCGGTGCCGAACGCCCGTTGGTGGAGCGGGCGCTGGCGGACGGCGCGGACGGGCTGCTGATCGCTCCGCGCTGGCGCGGCCGGGCCGACGAGGAGGCCGACCACGAGTGGCTGGCCGGGATCGGGGTGCCGACGGTGCTGATGGAGCGCCGCCCGTGGCGCGGCAGCGCGCTGCACGCCCTGGACTCGGTGTGCTCGGACCACTGGTACGGAGCGCGGCTGGCGGTGGAGCACCTGGTGGGTCTCGGCCACCGGCGCATGGTGTTCGCCACCCGCCACGACAGCCCCACGGCGCGCTCGCTGCGGGCCGCCTTCGCCGAGATCGCCGGGGCGCATCCGCTGGTGGAGCAGTGGGCGTGGACGCTGATCGCGCCGGAGGCCGGGGCCGACGGGCCGTACTCCGCGGACGAGACGGCCGAGTTGCCGGCGCTGATGCGCAAGGTGGGCGCGACCGCGATGGTGCTGCACGGTGACGTGGACGCGCTGATGGTCGTGCAGCGGCTGGCGGAGGAGGCGGTGCGGGTGCCGCAGGACTGCTCGGTCGTGGCGTACGACGACGTCGTGGCCGGTCTTGGTTCGCCTCCGCTGACGGCCGTGTCGCCGCCGAAGGCGGAGGTCGGGCAGGCGGCGGCGGAGCTGCTGCTCCAGCGGCTGGCCGAGGCGCCCGGCAGCCGGACGGGCCGGCGCGTGGAGCTGCTGCCTCGGCTGATGGTGCGGGGTTCGACGGACCGCCTGGCGGAACCGCTCGACGAATGAGCGTTTGAGCGTTTTATTTTCTTCTGATCGATCTATTGACCGTTTGAGTCAGGGCGTTCAGGATTCCGGTGTCCCGAACAGTCGGGTCCGCGCCCCGCGGACCCGCAGGAGCCGCGGAGGCGCCATGCCCGGACGACCCAGCCGTCGGTCCGTGCTCGCCGCGATGGCCGCCCTACCCCTGGCAGGAGCCGTGAGCGCCTGCAGCGGGGGGAACGGCGCATCGTCGGCGCGCACGGGCACCACCACGCGCATCACCTTCTGGTCCGCCCTGCGCGGCAGCCAGGAGGTGGTCGACGCGTTCAACCGCACGCACCGCAGCATCCAGGTGGAGTTCCAGCAGATCCCCTCCGGCGGGCAGGGCGGCTACGCCAAGCTCAGCAACGCCGCCCGGGCCGGGAACGCGCCCGACGTCGCCACCCTCGAGTATCCGCAGGTGCCGGGGTTCGCCATCGACGGCGTCGCCCGGGACGTCACCGACCTGGTGAGTGACGGTCTGCGCCGCAAGCTGCTGCCGCAGGCGCTCGGCCTGACCACCTTCGAACGCCGGGTGTTCGCCGTGCCGCTGGACGTCGAGCCGATGGTGATGCACTACCGCGCCGACCTGTTCGACCACTACGGGCTCGAAGCCGCCCGCACCTGGGACGAGTTCGCCGAGCAGGCCGCGACCGTGCACCGCGAGGCACCCGACCGCCGGCTGGTGCTCTTCCCCACCGACGGCATGACGCAGTTCGCCTGCTACGCCTGGCAGGCGGGCGCCCAGTGGTTCGACACCTCGAAGGGTGCCTGGAACGTCTCCCTCGCCGACGCGCCCTCGCGGCGGGTCGCGGAGTACTGGCAGGGGCTGATCGACCGGGACGACGTCTTCATGAACGCCGTCGAGAGCAGGCGGTCCGACGCGCAGATCGGCAACGGTCTGGTCCTCACCCGGCTCAGCGGCGCGTGGGACGCAGGCGCGCAGATGAACGCGCGGCCCGGGCAGAAGGGCCAGTGGCGGATCGCGCCGCTGCCGCAGTGGGACACCGGCGACCCCTCGGCCGGCACGCACGGCGGCTCGACCTTCGCGATCACCGAGGACAGCGAGCACCCCGAGGCCGCGATGGAGTTCATCGAGTGGCAGGTCTCGCACCCCGACTCCCTGCGCGCCCGGCTCTCCAGCGGCACCAGCAGCCAGTACCCGGCCGCACCCGGCCTGGTCTCCGTCGGCCGCGACGCCTTCGACCGGTCGTACTACGGCGGACAGGACATCTACACCCTGTTCGAGCAGGAGGCCGAGAAGATCGGCGACCAGTGGCTGTGGGGCCCGCGGATGAGCGCCACGCAGAAGGTCATGCAGGACTCCTTCGCCCGCGTCGGCGGCGGCCAGGGCAGCCTCGTCGAGTCGCTGCGCACCGCCCAGGAGGGCACCATGCCCGACCTCAGGGCCCTGGGCCTGTCCACCACCCAGCACAGCACCTGAGCCGACGAAAGGCAGGTGACACACCCATGACCACGACAACCCACTCACGGGTGCCGGCCGGCGCGTCCCGCGCCGCCTCTCCGGCGCCCTCCGCCTCGGGACTGCGCGCCCGCAGAACGGCCAAGCGACGTCAACTGACGGCCGCAGGCGTCCTCATGACGCCGTTCTTCGCCCTGCTGGTCACCGTCTTCCTGATCCCCGTCGGCACCGCCGTCTACCTCAGCTTCTTCAGTGACGACCAGCCCGGCCTCGGCTTCGGCCCCGAGCGCCAGGTCTTCGTCGGACTGCGCTCCTATTCGGCCGTGCTGACCGACCCCACCTTCCTCGGCGGGCTCGGCACGGTCGCCCTGTACTGCCTGATCTACATCCCGTTGATGGTCGTCGCCGCGCTCGCCCTCGCCCTGCTGCTCGACTCCGGAGCGGTCCGGCTGCGCGCCTTCGCCCAGCTCGGCCTCTTCCTGCCGCACGCGGTGCCCGGCATCATCGCGGCGCTGATCTGGCTGTACCTGTACACGCCCGGCATCAGCCCGGTCATCGAGCTGTTCGCGAAGGGCGACATCACGATCGACTTCCTGGGCATCCACACGGTGATCCCGTCCATCGTGAACATCGCCCTGTGGAGCAACCTCGGCTACAACATGGTGGTCTTCTACGCCGCCCTCCAAGCCGTGCCCCGCGAGGTGATCGAGGCGTCCGTCGTGGACGGCGCCGGGCCGGTGCGCACCGCGCTCCAGGTCAAGACGCCGCTGGTGCGCGCCTCGATCGTCATGGTCGCCATCTTCACCCTGATCTGGGCGCTGCAGCTCTTCACCGAGCCGATGCTGCTCAGCCAGTCCTCCCCCATGATCAGCTCGCGGTTCTCGCCCAGCATGTACATCTACGACGCGGCCTTCACCCGCAACAACTACAGCCTCGCGGCGGCCGCCTCGGTCGTCCTGCTGGTGTGCACCATCGCCCTGTCCTACGGCGTCACCCGCTTCACCAGCCGCGCCGACGCCGAGGAGGTCCGATGAGCGCCACCGAAAGCTCCCTGCTCCGCCCGAAGCTGCTGGGCCGCGCGACCGTCAACGTGGTCGTCGCCGTCTCCGTCCTGTACACGCTGCTGCCGGTGCTGTGGCTCGTGCTCGCCTCGGCCAAGAATCGCGACGCGCTGTTCAGCAGCGACCTGCTGTCCCTGAGCGACTTCTCCTTCCTGCAGAACCTCAGGGACCTGTTCGCCATGGACGGCGGCCTGTACGGCCGCTGGTACGTCAACAGCCTGCTGTACGCGGTGATCGGCGCCGCCGTCGGCGCGCTGGTGAGCGTGGCCTGCGGGTACGCCTTCGACAAGTACCGCTTCCGGCACAAGGAGAAGCTGTTCGGTCTGGTGCTGGCGGCGGTCATGGTGCCGCAGACGGTGCTCGCGCTGCCGCTGTACCTGATGGCCTCGGAGGCCGGCCTGGTCAACACCTTCTGGGCGGTGTTCATCCCGGTGCTGTTCAACCCGTTCGGTGTCTACCTCGGCCGCATCTTCAGCCGGGGCTACGTGCCCGACGAGGTGCTGGAGGCGGCCCGCGTGGACGGTGCGGGCGAGCTGACCACATACGCCCGGGTGTCGCTCAGGATGCTCGGCCCCGGACTGATCACCGTCTTCCTCTTCCAGCTCACCGCGATCTGGAACAACTTCTTCCTGCCCATGGTGATGCTGTCCGACCAGGACCTGTATCCCGTCAGTCTCGGCCTGTACCAGTGGAACAGTTCGGCGTCGGTCTCCCCCGAGTACTACCCCGTGGTGATCATGGGTTCGCTGCTCGCCGTACTGCCGCTCATCCTCGCCTTCGTGCTGCTGCAGCGTTTCTGGCGCAGCGGCCTGACCGCCGGAGCCGTCAAGTGACCGTGCACGCCCCCGGACCCGGCTACCGGCCCCGTGCCGCCGTGGCCATGTCCCCGGACGCCGCCTCGGCCGTCCTCGATCCCCAGTCCCTCCGTGCGTTCCGCCGGGTCTGCGACCTCGCGCCGTTGCCGGTGCTCGACGACCTGACCACGCCCCGGGCCGCGTCCGTACTGGCCGACGTCGACCTGCTGATCACCGGCTGGGGCTGTCCGCCGCTCGACGCGCGGGTGCTGCGGGCGGCGCCCCGGCTGCGGGCCGTGGTGCACACGGCGGGCAGTGTCCGGGGCCATGTCACCGACGCGTGCTGGGAGCGGGGCGTCGAGGTCTCCTCGGCCGCCGCGGCCAACGCGCTGCCGGTGGCCGAGTACACCCTGGGCATGATCCTGCTCACCGGCAAGCGGGTACTGGAGCGGGCCCGGGACTTCCGGGTGTCCCGGACCCGCGGCAACTGGCTGCGCACCTCGCGCGGCGTCGGCAACCACCGCCGTACGGTCGGCATCCTGTCGGCCTCGCTGATCGGCCGCCGGGTCATCGAGCTGCTGCGCCCGCACGACGTCGAGGTCCTCCTGCACGACCCGTTCGTCGGTGCGGCACAGGCCGCCGAGCTGGGGGTCGAGAGCGTGGGGCTGCCGGAACTGTTCGCGCGCTGCGACACCGTCAGCGTGCACACCCCGCTGCTGCCCACGACCCGCCATCTGGTCGGCCGTGCGCTGATCGACGCGATGCCGGCCGACGCGGTGCTGATCAACACCTCCCGGGGGGCGGTCGTCGACCAGGACGCGCTGACCGACGCCGTCCTGACGGGCCGGATCCGGGCCGTGCTGGACGTCACCGAACCCGAGGTGCTCCCGCCGGACCACCCGCTGTGGGACTGCGAGCACGCCCTGATCACCCCGCACCTCGCCGGCTCCGAGGGCAACGAGTGGCGCCGCCTGGCCGACCTCGCCCTCGCCGAGACGACCCGCTGGGCGTCCGGCGCCGGCTTCCTCCATCCCGTACGACGCGAAAGGCTGGCGTTCCTGGCATGAGCATCCCGTTCGAACTGCCCACCGAGGACCGGGTGTCGAGCCCGTACACCGGTTACACCCGGGCCCACTGGGAGGCCGTCGCGGACGGGCTGCTGACGGCCGCCTGGCAGTGGGGCACCCCGGGGGGCGCCCTGCTCGACCTGCCGGGACGGCCCTCGCGCTCGGGTGTGCGCTCCGACGGTCTCGAGGGCTTCGCGCGGACGTTCCTCGCGGCCGCCTTCCGGGTGGCGGGCGCCTCGGGAGCCGATCCGCACGGCTGGCTGGACCGCTACGCGCGCGGCCTCGCCTCGGGCACCCGCTCCCCTGGCCGCGACGACACCGAGTCCTGGCCGCTGATCCTCGACCACGACGTGCGGGGCCAGCCCATGGTCGAGTCGGCGTCGGTCGCGCTCGGACTGCGGCTGACCGCGCCGTGGCTGTGGAAGAACCTCGACGCGGGGGTCCAGGACCGGGTGGAGGAGTGGCTGCGCGGGGCGCTGCGGCACGTGCCGGCGCCCAACAACTGGTACCTGTTCCCGTACACGGTCGCCGGGTTCCTGGAGTCGGTCGGCCGCGGTGACGCCGAGACGGCCGCGGCCCGGCAGCGGGTGCTGGAGCTCATGGAGGGCTGGTACCGGGGCGGGGGCTGGTACGCCGACGGCGACGGACGCGCCTTCGACCACTACAACGGGTGGGCGCTGCACCTGTACCCGGTGCTCGACGCCCGCCTCGGCGGCGACGGCGACGCTCTCGCCCGGTACGGGGACCGGCTGCGCACGCACCTCGAGGGCTTCGCGCTGATGTTCGGCGCGGACGGGGCGCCGCTGCACTACGGCCGCTCACTCGCGTACCGTTTCGCCGCCTCGGCCGCCGTGGGCCTGGGCGCGGTCACCGGCCACACCCCGCTGACGCCGGGTGCCTCGCGGCGGCTGGTGAGCGGCAGTCTGCGGTACTTCCTGGAGCGCGGCGCGCTGACCGGCGACGGGCTGCTGAGCCTGGGCTGGCACGGCCCGCACGAGGCCACGCTCCAGTCCTACTCCGGTCCGGCCTCCCCCTACTGGGCGTCGAAGGCGTTCGTGTCCCTCCTCGCCCCGGCGGACCACCCGCTGTGGACGGCGCCGGAGGAGCCCGCACCGGTGGAGGAGGGCGACCGCGTACTGGCCCTGACCGCGCCGGGGCTGCTGGTCCAGGCGACCCGCGGCGACGGGATCGTACGGCTGCACAACCACGGCAGCGACCATGTCCGGCCGCACGAGGGCGAGTCGGCGGCCGAGGACGATCCGCACTACGGCCGGCAGGCCTACTCGACCCGGACCGGTCCCACGGCGTCCGACAACGTCGCGGACAACCACCTGTCGGTCGAGGTGAACGGCCGGTCCAGTGTGCGACGCCGCGTCCGTCCGCTGGGCGCGGGGCACGGCGACGGCTGGGGCTGGGCGGCGTCCTGGCACCGGCCCGTCTTCGCCGGCGGGCCGCCGATGGTGCCGGGGCTGCGGGTGGAGAGCGTGACGGTGGCCCGGGGGCCGTACGAGCTGCGGGTGCACCGGGTGGTAGGGGCGCCTGCCGGGGCCCGGCTCACCCACACCGGCTGGGCCACCGGCCCCGAGCAGCCCCTGGTCTCGGCGCTGCACGGCCTGCACGGCTGGCACCCCGGGACGGAGACCGTCCGCGCGCCGCGGGGCACCGCGTACGCTCCGTGGGCCGAGCTGCCCCGGCTGTCCGGCGAGGCGGGCGGCGGCACCACCGTGCACGTCTGCCTGGCCGCGCTCACCGGCCAACCCGGCCCAGGGTCGCCCGCGGAGGCCGTGACGGGGGCCGTGACGGAGGTCGCGGCGGACGAGCACGGCGTCGAGGTGGTCTGGGCGGCCGACGGCGCGCGCACCCGGGTCTCGTTCGAGCCGGTGGGGGTGACGCACACGGCGGGCTAGATCCTGTCTGACAATTCCCGTCGTCGCCCGGAGGGCGGCCTCGCGGCGTCAGGTGCGTGCTCTGGGGGTCCCCCCGGCCGGAGACTGGGGGGAGTGCCGGGCGTAGAGCCTCGTACTGGATGTACTTGGCTCTGCGCCCGGTGCGGCGAGAGTGCGTGCATGGCGTCGCGAGGCAGACGGGAATTGCTAGACAGGTCCTGGGCGCGGGCCAGGCGGCGCGGCGGTTCGAGGGCTCCGGCCGGCGCTCAGGGGCGGAGCCCTCCCCCGAGCGCGTGCCCCCGGTGGCGTCCCGCACCCGGGCCGGTGACGCTGGTCTGGCACCGGACCTGAGCCGACCGCCTCCGTTCCTCGCGCGTCCTCGCGCGCCCATGCCTTGACTCCCGAAGCCTGGGTACGCGGTCACGGCCCACCACGGCAGTCGGTACTCGAACACGACCGGGCGCGTGCAGCGGCCCGCCCAGAACGGAGAAAGGCCGATGAGCGAGGCCAACCCGATCGAGCGAGCGGTCCGCAAGGTGACCGAGGGCCTGCACGGGGAGGCGGGCGGACCGCCGGACGGGATCCCCGGCCGGCCCGGTCCCGAGTCGCCCGCTGTCGCCGAGCCCACCGAGCCCAGGGAGCCGCTGCCCCCGAAGCCGGACCAGAGCGGCCCGGACACCGTGTCGCCGACCGGTCAGCCCACGGGCGCCGACCAGGCGCGGGTGGCGCAGTCCGGAAGCCGTCTGACGAACGCTCAGGGCACGCGGCTGTACGACACCGATCACTCGCTGAAGGCCGGGCCGCGCGGGCCCGTGCTGTTGCAGGACCATCATCTGCGCGAGAAGGTCATGCACTTCGACCACGAGCGGATTCCGGAGCGTGTGGTGCACGCCCGGGGCGCGGGTGCGCACGGGGTGTTCCAGAGCTACGGCACGGCGGCGTCGGTGACCAAGGCCGGGTTCCTGGCGGCGGACGTGGAGACGCCGGTGTTCACGCGGTTCTCCACGGTGGTCGGCTCGCGGGGGTCCGCCGACACCGTGCGGGACACCCGCGGTTTCGCGACGAAGTTCTACACCAGCGAGGGCGTCTTCGACCTGGTCGGCAACAACATCCCGGTCTTCTTCATCCAGGACGCCATCAAGTTCCCGGACGTCGTGCACGCCGCGAAGCCGCACCCCGACCGGGAGATCCCGCAGGCGCAGAGCGCGCACGACACCTTCTGGGACTTCGTCTCGCTGCACACCGAGGCGACCCACCACACCCTCTTCTTCATGGGCGACCGCGGCATCCCGCGTTCCTTCCGGATGATGGAGGGCTTCGGCGTCCACACCTTCCGGCTGGTGAACGCGGAGGGCGCCACGACGCTGGTGAAGTTCCACTGGAAGCCCAGGCTGGGCGTGCACTCGCTGGTGTGGGACGAGGCACAGATGATCAACGGCATCGACCCGGACTTCCACCGCCGGGACCTCGCCGACGCCATCGAGGCGGGCGCGTACCCGCAGTGGGAGCTGGGCATCCAGACCTTCCCCGACAACCCGGAGCAGACCTTCGAGGGCATCGACCTGCTGGACCCGACCAACATGGTGCCCGAGGAGCTGGCGCCGGTGCAGCCGGTGGGGCTGCTGACCCTGGACCGCAATCCGTCCAACTTCTTCGCCGAGACCGAGCAGGTCGCCTTCCACGTCGGCCACCTCGTACCGGGCATCGACATCACCGACGACCCGCTGCTCGCGGGGCGGCTGTTCTCGTACCTGGACACGCAGCTCACGCGCCTGGGCGGCCCCAACTTCCCGCAGCTACCGATCAACCGGCCGCAGGCGCCGGTCAACGACATGCTGCGCGACGGCATGCACCAGAGCGCCGTGCACCGGGGCGTGGCGCCCTACCGGCCCAACTCCCTGGACGGCGGCTGCCCGTTCACCGCGAGCGCGGACACGGGCGCGTTCGTCGAGGCGCCGGTGCGGGTGCCCGAGGCGACGAAGGTCCGCGAGGCCCCGGAGTCGTTCGCGGACCACTTCAGCCAGCCGCGCCGCTTCTGGCTGAGCATGAGCCCGGTGGAGCGCGAGCACATCGTCGGCGCCTACACCTTCGAGCTGGCCAAGTGCTACGAACAGGCCGTCAGGGAGCGGACGCTCCAGGTGCTGGCCAACATCGACCCGGAGCTGTGCGCGGGCGTCGCCGAGGGTCTCGGCCTGCCCGCCCCGCAGCCCACCGTGCCCCTGGCCGACGTCGAGCCGAGCCCGGCGCTGTCCCAGGTGGGCGGTGTCTGGCCGCTCGACGGCCGGGTCGTCGGCATCGTGACCGGCGGGGCGGACCTGGAGGGCGTGACGGCCGTACGGGAGGCGGTGCTGAACGCCGGGATGGTGCCGCTGGTCGTGGCGCCGACCGGCGGAACCCTCGGCTCCGGCGACGCCGCGCTGACCGTGCAGCGCAGCTATGTCACCGCGCGGTCGGTCGAGTTCGACGCCGTACTGCTCGCGGGGACGCCCGACATGGGCGGCGACGCCTACACCCCGCGGGACTACAAGGCCGCTCCCGCGCCCGCCGGGCAGGGAACGACGATCGACCCGCGGGTGAGCCTGCTGCTGTCGGAGGCGTTCCGGCACGGCAAGGCGATCGGCGTCTGGGCGGGCGGTGAGCCGGCGCTCGCGGCGTCGGGGGTGCCCGCCGACGCCGCGGGGGTGGTCGTCGCCGACTCCGGCACCGCGGCCCTGGAGCGGGTCACGGAGCTGATGGGTTCGCACCGGGTGTGGGAACGCTTCACCACTCCCCGGGGCTGATCAGCACAGGACGCGCAGCGCTCCGGGCAGCACCTTCGCCGTGACCGGGACGACGGCCTCGACCTCGCCGTCGGCGCCGTAGGGCACCGGCCGGTCGGCCTCGATGCGGACCTCCCGTCCGCGCAGGACGCGTACTTGGGGCCGGTGGATGTGGGCGCCCGTGGCGAGTTCGTTCATCAGGGCGAAGAAGAGCAGTCGCGGCGCCTCATGGATCATCACCACGTCCAGCAGTCCGTCGTCCACGCGGGCGGAGGGGGCGATGAGCCGGTTGGAGCCGTAGTAGCCGGAGTTGGCGGCCACCGCGGTGTAGCCGGTGAAGGTGTGCTCCTCGCCGTCGACGGTGACCCGGTAGCGGGTGGCCCGCCAGGCGGCCACGGCGCGCAGCGCGCCCGCGTAGTAGGAGGCGGTGCCGCGCAGCAGGCGGGCGTTGTTGGCGTGGTGGTTGGCGAGCGCGTCGACTCCGGCGTAGACGCTGCCGAGGACGACGGTTCGGTCGTGGACGGCCGAGGTGACCTCGACGGTGTCGACGGGGCGTGGGTCACCGTGCAGCAGCACCCGGGCCAGCCCGGCCGGTTCGGTGGGCAGCTTCAGCGCCCGGGCGAAGTCGTTGCCGCGCCCGGCCGGGACGAGTCCGAGCACGGTCCCGGTGCCGCTGAGGGCGCCGCCGATCCCGCCCGCCATGCCGTCGCCGCCGACGGCGAGCACCACCCGTCCGCGCTCCCCGGCCGCGCGGGCGAGTTCCCGGGCGTGCGCGAGGCTGCTGCTGTACGCGGTCTCGAGACCGGCGCCCGCCTCCCGCAGCAGCCGGGCCACCCCGAGGAGCGCGGCGGCCGAGGTGGCGCCGCCCGCGGTGGGGTTGACGACGGCGGTGAACTGTCGCATCGAGGTGCCTCCGGGCTGGCGGGTGGTGCCGGACTGTTGTCTCACGGGGGTGGGGGCGCGCTGCCCGGCGGGGTCAGTCCGCGGGCAGCAGGACGCCCGGGCTGAGCAGCCCTGCGGGGTCCAGGCTCCGCTTGACGGCGCGCAGGGCCTCGACACCGAGGGGGCCCGCCTCCCGGACGTACCAGTCGCGGTGGTCGGTGCCCACCGCGTGGTGGTGGGTGATGGTGCCGCCGGCGGCGAGGATCGCCTCGTTGGCGGCGTGCTTGGCCCGGGTCCAGTGCGCCACGGCGTCCTCGCCCTGCGCGGAGACGACCGTGAAGTACAGGGAGGCGCCGTTCTCGTAGACGTGCGAGATGTGGCACATGACCAGGGGCGGGGTGCCGGACTCGGTGAGGGTGCCGGTGAGCACCTCGCGGACGGCGGCGTACAGGGCGGGGAGGCGGGACCAGTAGGCCGCCGTCTCCAGGGTCTCGGCGAGCGCCCCGGCGTCGAGCAGGGAGTCGCGCAGGTACGGCGCCGAGTAGCGGCCGTGGGCCCAGCGCTGTCCCGCGTCCTCGCCGGCGAAGGTGCCGCCGCTCTCGCGCAGGACGGCGGCGGCGCCCTCGCGGCGGTGCGCGGTGTCCTCCTCGGTGCCCTCGAAGCCGACGACCGCGAGGCACCCGGCGTCCTGCTTCTGGAGGGAGGCGCCGATGGCCTCGGGCTGGGCCAGGCCGATCAGGGTCTCGGTCTCGTCGGACAGCCGGAGCACCGTGGGACGCGGGCCGTCCTGGGCGAGCCGGCGCAGGGCCGCGGTGCCCTGTTCGAAGGAGGCGAAGCGCCAGCCCTCGTAGTGGCGGACCCGGGGCACGGGCCGCACGCGCACGGTGACCGACGTGATGACGCCGAAGGCGCCCTCCGAGCCCAGGACGAGCTGGCGCAGGTCGGGTCCGGCCGCCGAGCGCGGGGCGCGGCCCGTGTCGAGGGTGCCTTCGGGGGTGGCGAGGGTGAGGCCGAGGACCATCTCGTCGAAGCGGCCGTAGCCGGCGGAGGCCTGTCCGCTGGAGCGGGTCGCGGCGAAGCCGCCGATGGTGGCCCACTCGTAGGACTGGGGGAAGTGGCCGAGGGTGTAGCCGTGCTCGGCGAGCAGCGCCTCGGCCCGCGGGGCGCGCAGACCGGGCTGGAGGGTGGCGGTGCGGGAGACCTCGTCGAGGTCGAGCAGGCGGTTCAGGCGCCGCAGGTCGAGGGCGGCGAAGACGCCGTCGCGCTGCGGGGCGAGGCCGCCGACGACGGAGGTGCCGCCGCCGAAGGGGACGACGCTCAGCCCGTGCCCGGCGCAGGCCGCCAGTACGGCGAGCACCTCGTCGTGGCTGTCCGGGAGGACGACGACGGCCGGGGTGTCGGTGACATCGCCGGTCCGCATCCGCAGCAGGTCGGGGGTGGACTTGCCGCGGGTGTGCCGGATGCGGCTCTCGGCGTCCGTGCGTACGTCGTCCGCGCGTTCGCCTACGGCTGCCTCCAGGGCGCGGCGGGCGGCCTCGTCCAGCGGCGACTCGGGTACGTCGACGTCCTCCAGCGGGAGGGGTGCGGCGGCGCGGGGTGTGACGCCGAGCAGGTCGCGCAGCAGTCCCGTCACGGTGTCGGGCAGCGGCGTCGCCCGGGCGGGGTCGCCCCAGCCGTTCCACAGCATGTCCATCGCCTGTCGTCCTCACGGTCGCTTCGGGGAATGCCGTCCGCACGACCCCAGTGGCGTTACACTGTTACACATGACGCCCAACCGTCACAACCACTCGAGCCGGCCGAGCACCTCGGACAACGACACGGTGCTGGACGCCGTACGCGACTGCGTGCTGGCCGTCGGGGTCCGCCGCACGACGATGACCGACGTCGCCCGCCGCGCCGGCGTCTCGCGGATGACCCTGTACCGACGCTGGCCGGACGTGCGGTCCCTGGTCGGCGACCTGATGACCCGGGAGTGGATCGCCGTTGCCACCGGCGCCATCCCAGGGCCCCGGGCGGACACGGGCACCCGCCCGCGCGTCGTCGAGGGCCTGGTGGCGGGGGTGGAGGCGTTCCGCGCCCACCCGCTCTTCCGCAAGATCGTCGACGTCGATCCCGAGCTGCTGCTGCCCTACGTGCTCGACCGGCGCGGGGCGAGCCAGGAGGCCCTGCTGGGACTGCTGGCCGAAGCGCTCGAGGAGGGACACGCCGACGGGTCGGTGCGCCGGGTGCACACCGGGCGGCAGGCACGGTCGGTGCTGCTGATCGTGCAGTCCTTCGCCCTGTCGCTGCGGACCATGACCGACGAGGACGACACCGAGCTGACCCCCGAGGCCCTCCTCGCGGAGCTGCGCACCGTCCTGGAGAGGATCCTCACGCCATGAGCCCCACCCGTCACCCCGCCGCCGGGGCCTCAGCCTCCCTGTCCGCCGCACGGCGCTCGCGCGAGCTGACCGACACCGTCGGCGGACCCGTCGTGGACGTCCTGGTCGTCGGCCTCGGCGCGACCGGCGCAGGCGTCGCGCTGGACGCCGCGGCCCGGGGCCTGAGCGTCGTCGCCGTCGACGCCCACGACCTGGCCTTCGGCACCTCCCGCTGGAGCTCCAAGCTCATCCACGGCGGCCTGCGCTACCTCGCCTCCGGCCAGCTCGACGTCGCCCACGAGAGCGCGGTGGAGCGCGGGGTGCTGATGGAGCGCACGGCGCCCCACCTGGTGCGCGCCCAGCCCTTCGTGCTGCCGCTGACACCGCTGGTCTCCCGCGGCCAGGGCGCGCTGGCGTGGGCCGGGTTCCGGGCCGGCGACACCCTGCGCCTGGCGGCGCGCACCGCCCGGGCCACGCTACCCGCGCCGCGTCGGCTGTCCGCGGTGGAGACCCGCCACCTCGCCCCGGCGCTGCGCTCCGACCGGCTGCGCGGCGGCCTGCTGTCCTGGGACGGCCGGCTCACCGACGACGCCCGGCTGGTCACGGCACTCGCCCGGACCGCCGCGGCGCGCGGCGCCCGGATCCTGACCCGGGTCAGGGCGCTGGAGCTGACCTCCTCCGGTGCCCGGATACGCGACGAGCTCACCGGTGAGGAGGGCGTGATCCGGGCCCGCTCGGTGGTCAACGCCTCCGGGGTGTGGGCCGGCGGCCTCGTGGACGGCATCCGGGTCCGCCCCTCCCGCGGCACCCACCTCGTCCTGCGCTCCGAGACCCTCGGTCCACTCCCCGCGGGCCTGCACGTACCGGTCCCCGGGGAGACCAACCGCTTCGTCCTCGTCCTGCCCCAGGGCGACGGCCGTGTCTACGTCGGGCTGACCGACGAGCCCGTGGACGGTGACGTCCCCGACGTTCCCGAGGTGCCGGAGACCGACGTGGGCTTCCTGCTCGACGTGCTGGGCTCCGTGCTGGAGGTGCCCGTCCACCGCGAGGACGTGGTGGGGGCCTTCGCGGGGCTGCGTCCCCTGCTGGACACCACGTCCGCCGACCGGCACGGCAGCGGGCCCCGCACCGCGGACGTCTCGCGCCGGCACGCCGTGCTCACCTCGTCCCAGGGCGTGATCACCGTGGTCGGCGGCAAGCTCACCACGTACCGGCGCATGGCCGAGGACGCCGTGGACGCCGCCGTCGCCGCCCGCGGCCTGGCCGCCGGCCCGTCCCCCACCGCCGCGCTGCCCCTGGTCGGCGCCGCCGCCCCGCGCACCCTGGCCGAGGTGCGGGCGCCGCGCCGCCTGGTGCGGCACTACGGCACCGAGGCACAAGACGTCCAGGCCCTCGCCGCCCGCGACCCCCGGCTCGCCGAACGCGTGCTGCCGGGCCACCCCGTCACCGGGGCCGAACTGCTGTGGGCGCTGCGCCACGAGGGCGCCCTCGACGAGGCCGACCTGCTCGACCGGCGCACCCGCGTCGGCCTGGTCCCCGAGGACCGGGCGGCGGCCCTGGACGCCGTACGCGACCTCGTCGGCGAGGTCACGGCGGGACAGGGCTGAGACCGGCGGGGGCCGGGGCGGAGTCAGTGCGGTCCGGGCCCGGTCAGGTGCCGGGTCAGGTGCCCGGTCAGGTGCCCCGCCCGTCGTCCTGGACGGCCTTGCGGACCTTCGCCTCGATCTTGTGCCGGGACTGGCCTCCCTCCTTGACGTACTCCGACATCGCGGTCCGCGCGTCCCGGTCCAGGTCGCGCCACGCCCGTACGGCGGTCTCGTAGGTGTCCGACTGCCGCGGGGTCCACTGATGCTGCGTGGGAGGCCCGTACGAGTCGCGCAGTTCCTCGACCCGGTGCTGTGCCAGGTCCGCCGCGCGACGCTTGTGCACGAGCTCCTCGAATGTGTGAGCCACCACACCCTCGACCGTAGTCAGCGGAGCGCCGTCGCGCGCGTCGGGGCCGACGCCCCGGGTCCGGTCGGCCCGGTCCGCACAACGGGTCCACGTGGGCCCGGAAGAGCCTTAACATCTAGCCACCGACGACGGCCGGGCACCTGCGAGAAGTGAGGACAACGTGGTGGACATCGAGGGAGCGGCAGTACCGGAGCGGCTGCTGATCACCCGTACCACCACGGGCGACGACGTCAGCATCGTGACACTCGCCGGAGAGGTCGATCTCGACGGCAGCAGCCGGCTCCGCGACGTCCTGCTGTCCTCGGTGCAGTCCGCGCCGGGCACGGTGGTCGACTTCGGGGAGGTGGGCTTCCTGGACTCCAGCGGCATCAACGTGCTCATCTCGGCGCACCGGGCCGCCGAGTCCCGCGGCGTCTGGTTCCGGCTCGCCGCGGCGCGCGACGCGGTCGAGCGCGTGCTGCGGCTGGTGGGTGTCGACGCGCTCATCGACTGCTACCCGAGCGTGGAGCGGGCCCTGACCGCCTGAGAGGGGTCAGCGCAGCGGCAGGCGCGCGTACACCGTCTTGCCCGTCGTGTGCGGCTTGGTGATGACCTCGTCGCACAGCCGCGTCACGATCTCCAGACCGTGCCGGCCGAGCCGCAGGGGATCGCGGGGCAGGAACGTGGGAAAGCCCTCCCCCGTGTCCGACACCGCGATCTCGACGCGGTCGTCCACCAGCGTCAGCTCCAGCTTGCAGGGGCCGGGCGCGTGCCGCAGCGCGTTCGTCACCAGTTCGCTCGCGACCAGGCGGGCGGAGTCCGGGAAGGTGTCCGCCAGGTCCACGCCCCGCTCGGCGAGTCGCGTGACGAAGCCGTGCACGACGTCCCTGGAGGCCGGGATCATCGCCGATCCGCCCCTGAACTCCACCACCGCGGACACGACGGAGGCGTCCGCGGTATCGGGTCCGTGCGCCGGAGTCATACAGAGCCTCACCGTCCGGTCCGGGGCCGAGTGGGAGGAGCGAAGGTCCCCGGCCCCTCACGATACGCACCGGGGCCCTTCGCACGATCCCTTTGCCCTGACTTCCGCCGGACGCGCCCTTTTTGGACGGACCCGGACCGACCGCGTCAGGCGTACGGACGGGTCAGGAAGCGGTGCAGGTGCCGACCGAGGGCGCGGCGTCGCTGCCGTTCTTCGCCACGGTGAACCCGAAGCTGGTCGACGCGCCGGCCGCCAGCGTGCCGTTCCAACTGGGCCGCACCGTCATGACGTTGCCGCTCCAGGTGGGTGTGCCGTTCCACAGGGACGAGACGGACTGCTGCGCGGGCAGGGTGACCGTCGCGGTCCAGGAGCCGATCGGCTCGCTGCCCGCGGTGACGGTGACCTGGCCGTTGTAGCCGCTGCTCCAGTCCGCGGTCCTGGTGTACGTGGCGGTGCAGCTCACGGTGCCGTCGCCCGGGTCTCCCGGGTCCCCGGGGTCGCCCGGATCGCCCGGGTCTCCCGAGCCGCCCAGGGCGGACAGGACGGCGTCGTAGGCCGGCTTCTCGTTGTAGTCGCCGTCGAACAGCAGCGGGGTGCCGCCGCTGCGCCACGAGTACTTGTCGGTGACACCCCAGACGGTGATGCCGGTGCAGCGGTCCACCGCGAGGCAGGCCTCGACGACCTTGGTGTAGTTGGCCGCCTGGGCCGAGCCGGAGCCCTCGATGTCGAGTTCCGTGATCTGCACGTCGACGCCGAGGTCGGCGAAGCGCTGGAGGTTCTGCCGGTAGTCGGAGGGGACCGGGGAGTTGCTGTTGAAGTGGGACTGGAAGCCGACGCAGTCGATGGGCACGCCGCGGGACTTGAAGTCCTTGACCATGTCGTAGACGGCGTTGCTCTTCGCGTTGACGCCGTCGGTGTTGTAGTCGTTGTAGCAGAGCTTGGCGGCCGGGTCGGCGGCGCGGGCGGTGCGGAACGCCTCCTCGATGAAGCCGTCGCCCAGCTTGTCCTGGAAGGGCGAGCTGCGCCGGGCGCCGCTCCCGCCGTCCTGGAACGCCTCGTTGACGACGTCCCAGCTATGGATCTCTCCCTTGTAGTGGCCCATCAGGGCGTTGATGTGGCTGTTCATGGCGGTGCGCAGGTCCGAGGCGCCCAGGGAGCCGACCCAGGAGGGCAGTTGGGAGTGCCAGACGAGGGTGTGGCCGCGCACGTCCATGCCCTGGCTCTGCGCGTGGTTCACGACCTGGTCGGCGGCGCCGAAGGTGAAGGTGCCGCGGCTGGGCTCGGTGGCGTCCCACTTCATCTCGTTCTCGGGCGTCGCCGAGGTGAACTCGCGGTCCAGCGTGGAGACGTAGTCCGCCTCGCCGAGGTGGCTCGCCGCGACGGCGGTTCCGAAGTAGCGGCCCTGACCGGCCGCCGCGGAGCCGAGCGTGTCGGCGGCTTGAGCGGCTTCGGCGGCTTCGGCGGAGTGGGCGGCTTCGGCGGAGTGGGCCGCGGTGGTCAGCGCGGCCGCGGCCACCAGACCGGCGGTGGCCGCCCTCGACAGGCGTCTCAGAATCATGCTCATGTCATCCCGTTCCTTGAATCGGTGTGCGGGCCGTTCGGAAGGGCGGAAATCGCCGAACACCGGTGCCGTAGATCGGTCGAAAGTTTCGGGCTGATTTCCGAATGTCGGGAGGAGGTTACGGACTCCCGTCCGCGAGGTCAACGCCCGGCGCCGTCACCCGTGCGGCCCGACCGCGTGCGCGATCCGAGGGTGGTGGCGCATTCTTGCTGTGTCGCCCGCGCGGCGGCGCACGGACGAGGTGGGGCCGATGAGTACAGGCGCCGAGAACCCCGAGAACCCCGGGAACGCTGCCCGGATGCCGGGACGGCTGACGGCGCCGCTGATCGACGCGTCCACCCGGGCGATCGGCGCGGCCGGCGGTCGGGTGGGCGGCGTGTACCTGCGGTCCTCCGCCCCCGGCCTGCTGCGGCTGGCCGTCCTCGCCGGACTGCCCGGCCCGCTGTTCCGCCCCTGGTGGCGCCTGCACGCGGACAGTCCGTTCCCGGTCGCCGACGCCTACCGGCTGGGCGTCCGCGTGGTGCTGCCCAACGCCGCGGAGACCATGCGCCGTTACCCGCAGTTCGCGGCCGGTCTGCCCTTCCCCTTCGGGTCCCTGTACGTGCCCGTCGCCGGGTCCGGCGGGACGTACGGCGTCCTGACCGTGCTGCGTCCCCCCGCCGCCGACGCCGCCGAGCTGCTGGAGGGCGCGGACCGGATGGCCGGGCCGGCGCAGGAGCTGGGCGCTGTCCTGGAGCGGCTGGACGCCGACCGTGACGCGCCGGCGGTCGTCTGGGAGGGCGAGCCGCTGTGTGTGCGGCCGCCCGCCTCGGGGCGGCAGCCGCGGCGCGCCGGAAGTTTCGGCTGGGATCCGGCCACCGGTGCCGTCACCCTCGACGGGCCGCTGTGCGCCCTGCTCGGCATCGCGGCCGACGTCGCCGGAGCCGCCGGGGCACTCGAGACGCTCACCGGTGCCCTGACTCCCGACGACGGACACCGGGTCGCCGCCGCGCTGCGCGACACGGCCGCGGGCCGGCCGCCGCGGCTTCCCCTGTACGTGCGTGCCGCGGACGGTTCGCCGCGCCTGGTGGAGCTGTGGCGGCCGCAGGGCGCACCGCCCGCCGGGGGCCCGGTACGGGGTGTCGTCCGCGATCCCTTCGCCGACGCGGTGGCCGACGCCGCGGCCGACCTGCTGCCGGAGGGCGTCTTGTGCGTGGACCGGCTCGGCGCGGTCGTCTACGCGAACCCGCGCGCCGCCGAGCTGCTGGGAAGGCCACGGGCGGGGCTGCTCGGCCGTTCCCTGTGGGAGGCCGTGCCCTGGCTGGACCAGGCCGCCTACGAGGACCATCTCCGCGGCGCGCTGCTCTCCCCCGAGCCGGTCCGCTTCCACGTCCGGCGACCGCCCGACGACAGCCGCGGGACGGCGCCGCGGCCCTACGAGGGGGACTGGCTCGCCGTCCGGGTGTATCCCGGGCCGGACTTCCTGACGGCGACGCTCCGCCCGGCCAACCGGGTGGCCGAGGCGTCCGCCGGGCCGAGCACCGGGCACGACGAGCCCCAGGACGCGCCCGGGGCGGACGACGCGCCGCCGGCCGCCTCGACGGCGGCGAAGTACCGCCCCATCGTCCTGGCCGTCGCCCTGACCGAGGCCGTCACCGCCCGCCAGGTGTCCGCCGTGGTCGTACGGGAACTGCTGTCGGCGTTCGGCGGCCGCCGGCTCGCCATCTACCTGCTCCAGGACCGCCATCTGCATCTGGCGTGGGAGACGGGCTTCCCGCCCGGCTTCCTCGCGCCCTTCGAAGGGGTGCCGCTGGACGCCCGGCTGCCCGGGGTCGAGACGCTGACCAGCGGCCGGCCGCTCTTCTTCGACTCGATGCGGGCACTGGCCGCCGCGTACCCGGGCATCCCGCTGGACGCCACGGAGGGCGCCCGCGCCTTCCTGCCGCTGATCGCCTCCGGGCGCCCGGTCGGCTCCTGCATCCTCGGCTTCGAACGTTCCCGGGGCTTCAGCACCGAGGAGCGCTCGGTGCTCACCGCCCTGGCCGGGCTGATCGCGCACGCCATGGAGAAGGCCCGGCGCTACGAGTCCGAGACCGCGCTCGCCCGCGGGCTCCAGGAGGTGCTGCTGCCCCGGCGGCTGCCCGCGCACCCGCTGCTGGAGACCGCGGGCCGCTACCTGCCCGGGACCCAGGGCATGGACGTGGGCGGGGACTGGTACGACGTGGTGGCCTCCGGGGACGGCATGGCCCTGGTCATCGGCGATGTGCAGGGGCACGGCGTGCAGGCCGCGGCGACCATGGGGCAACTGCGCAGCGCCGTGCGCGCCTTCGCCCTCGGCGACCGTCCGCCCGACGAGGTGATGAGCGGTGTCGACCACCTGCTGGCCGATCTGGACCCGGGCCTGTTCGCGAGCTGCTGCTACATCCGGCTCGACCCGGCGACCGGACGGGCCCGCGCCGCCCGTGCGGGGCACCCGCCACCGCTCCTGCGTCACCCGGACGGACGCACCGAGACACTCGACCTGCCCGGCGGGGTGGTGCTCGGGGTGGACCCGGGCGCGCCCTACCCGCTGACCGAGTTCCGGGTCGAGCCGGGTGCCGTCCTCGCCCTCTACACGGACGGTCTCGTGGAGCGGCCCGGCACCGACATCGACGACGGCATCACCGCCCTGCGCCTCGCGCTCGCCAGGTCGGGGGCGCCCGCCGCGCGGCCGGGGAGCCGTTCGCTGGCGGGCGTCGCGGACCGGATCGTCGTGACCGCCCGCCACACCACGGACCGCCTCGACGACATCGCCCTGCTGCTCGCCACCCGCCGCGCACGCCCCGGCGGCCCCCGGTGAGGGCGCACCACGGCCCCCGCCGGGCGGGCCGCCCCGTCCCAGGGGTCGCCCCTCGCCTCCTGGAGCCCGGCAGTGTAGACATGGGCACATGGTCCGACTGATGGGTCGATCGGGAGAGCGGTCACCCCGTCGTCCCGGCGGCCCGCACGCCCGACACCGGGAGGACGCGGACCGGTCACGGCGGGGAGCGGACGCGGGGCGGCATGCCTCGGCGCTGCGCTCGGCGCTGTCCGGGCGCAGCGTGGCCGGCCAGGTCTTCGTCATGAACGTGGTCATCGTGCTGCTGCTCGTGGTGGCCGCGGCGGTCGCGCTGGTGCTCCAGGTACGGCACGACAGCGGTGTGGAGGCGCGCAACCGGTCCGTCTCCGTGGCCGCGACGCTGGCCAACTCCCCCGGCATCCGCGAGGCGCTGCGCAGCCCCGACCCCACGGCGGTGCTCCAGCCCCGGGCCGAGGCGGTGCGCAAGGCCACGGGCGTGGACTTCGTGGTCGTCACCAACGCCGACGGCATCCGCTACACCCACCCCAAGCCGGACCGGATCGGCAAGAAGTTCGTCGGGAACATCGCCCCGGCGCTGGCCGGAGAGACGGTGACCGAGCAGATCGACGGGACCATCGGCCCGCTGGTCCAGGCCATCGTGCCCGTCGAGGCTCCCGACGGCACGGTCGTGGGTCTGGTCTCGGCCGGCATCACCACGGAGAACGTGGGCGGTGTCGCCGACCGGCAGTTGCCGCTGGTGCTGAGCGCGGCGGCCGTCGGGCTGGCCCTGGCGACGGGCGGCACGGCACTCGTGAGCCGCCGGCTGCTGCGGCAGACGCACGGCCTGGGACCGCACGAGATGACCCGGATGTACGAACACCACGACGCGGTCCTGCACAGCGTCCGCGAGGGCGTGCTCATCGTCGGCGGGGAGGGCAGGCTGCTGCTCTCCAACGACGAGGCGCGGCGCCTGCTCGACCTGCCCGGCGACGCCGACGGCCGGCACGTCCTCGACCTCGGGCTGCCGGCCGACACGGCGGAGCTGCTGGCCTCCGGACAGGCCGCCACCGACGAGGTGCACCTCGTCAAGGACCGGTTGCTGGCGGTCAACCAGCGGCCGACGGACGTACGGGGCGGCCCGGCCGGCAGCGTGGCCACACTCCGCGACTCCACCGAACTGCGGGCACTGTCCGGCCGCGCCGAGACCTCCCGGGAGCGCCTGGACATCCTGTACGCCGCCGGTGTGGGCATCGGGACCAGCCTGGACGTCACCCGCACCGCCGAGGAACTGGGCGAGCTGGCCGTGCCCCGGTTCGCGGACTACGTCTGCGTGGACCTGTTCGACGCCGTGCTGGCCGGCGGCCAGCCGAACGGTGTGACGCCGCTGCGCCGCACCGCGCTCAGCGGCATCCGCGAGGACGTCCCGCTCTATCCGGTGGGCCGGCAGATCCGCTACGTGGACTCCTCCCCGCAGGGCCGCGCCCTGCACGGCGGGCGGCCCGTCCTGGAGCCCCGGCTCGGCGAGGCTCCGGGCTGGCGCGCACAGGACTACGAGCGCTCCGCGCAGGTGGTGGAGTACGGCGTCCACTCGCTGATCACCGTCCCACTGCGCGCGGGCACCCTGGTGCTCGGGGTGGTGAGCTTCTGGCGTTCCGAGAAGCCCGAGCCGTTCGACGAGGACGAGTTGGCCCTCGCCGAGGAACTGGTCGCGCGGGCCGCGGTCTCCATCGACAACGCGCGCCGCTACACCCGCGAGCACAGCATGGCGGTGACGCTCCAGCGCAGCCTGCTGCCCCGCAGGATGCCCGATCAGAACGCCCTGGACGTCGCCTACCGCTATCTGCCCGCGCAGGCCGGGGTCGGCGGGGACTGGTTCGACGTGCTGCCGCTGTCCGGGGCCAGGGTCGCGCTCGTGGTCGGTGACGTCGTCGGGCACGGGCTGCACGCCGCGGCGACCATGGGGCGGCTGCGCACGGCGGTGCACAACTTCAGCGCCCTCGACCTGACGCCCGACGAACTGCTCGGGCTGCTGGACGAGCTGGTCGGCCGTATCGACCAGGACGAGGCGGCCGACGACAGCACCGCCCCGGTCACCGGCGCGACCTGCCTCTACGCGATCTACGACCCGGTCGCCGGAAGCTGTGTGATCGCCCGGGCCGGTCATCCGCCGCCCGCCCTGATCCGGCCCGACGGCACCGTCGACTTCCCCGAGGTGCCCGCGGGTCCCCCGCTGGGCCTGGGCGGCCTCCCGTTCGAGACGACGGAACTGCGGCTGGCGGAGGGCAGCCGGCTCGTGCTGTACACCGACGGGCTGGTCGAGGACCGGGAACACGACATCGACGTCGGTCTGGAACATCTGCGCCGCGCGCTGGAGACGGCCGGCGAGACGCCCGAGGACACCTGCCGGACGGTCCTGGACGCCCGGCTCCCGGACCGGCCGGGCGACGACATCGCCCTGCTGGTCGCCCGCACCCGGACGCTCGGTCCGGACCAGGTCGCCGAGTGGGACGTCCCGAGCGATCCGGCGGCGGTCGCCGAGGTGCGTTCCCAGGTCACCCGGCGGCTGGCCGAGTGGGGTCTCGACGAGCTGGCGTTCACCACGGAGCTGATCCTGAGCGAGCTGGTCACCAACGCCATCCGGTACGGCGGCGAGACCGTCCACGTCCGGGTGCTGCGCGACCGCAGCCTGATCTGCGAGGTGTTCGACAGCAGCAGCACCTCGCCCCATCTGCGCTACGCGGCGATGACGGACGAGGGCGGGCGCGGACTGTTCCTCGTCGCGCAGCTCGCCGAGCGCTGGGGCACCCGCTACACGCCGGCCGGCAAGGTCATCTGGGCGGAGCAGCCGGTGCCCTGACGGACGCGGGGGTCGCCCTCGGTCCGTACCAATTTCGTGCCGGGCGGGTGCCCAGGACGCCGATTGTCTGGTAGGAAACTTTCCTATCAGTGCCCGGCATTCCCAACCCCCCACCACACCTGGAGATTCCGTGAGGCACCCGTTCCCCGACCCGGCGCGCCCCGCAGGCACCTCGCGCCGTACCGTGCTCGCCATGGCATGCGCGTCCCTGGTGACAGCCCCCCTCCTCGCCCCCTCGCGGGCCGCGGCGACACCCGCGCGCGCGGCGGGGCTCGACGACCCGGCGAAGAAGGAGATCGCCATGCAGCTCGTGTCGAGCGCGGAGAACTCCTCGCTCGACTGGAAGGCGCAGTACCAGTACATCGAGGACATCGGTGACGGCCGCGGCTACACCGCGGGCATCATCGGTTTCTGCTCCGGCACCGGCGACATGCTCGACCTGGTGGAGCTCTACAGCGACCGCAGCCCCGGCAACGTGCTCGCCCGCTATCTGCCGGCGCTGCGCGAGGTCGACGGCTCCGACTCGCACGAGGGCCTCGATCCCGGCTACCCGGACGACTGGCGCCGGGCCGCGGGCGACCCGGAGTTCCGCCGGGCGCAGGACGACGAGCGCGACCGCGTCTACTTCGACCCGGCCGTACGGCGGGGCAAGGAGGACGGGCTGCGGACGCTGGGGCAGTTCGCGTACTACGACGCGATCGTCATGCACGGCGACGGCGGCGACCCCGCGAGCTTCGGCAGCATCCGGGACCGGGCCCTCGGCAATGCCAGGCCGCCGGCCGAGGGCGGCGACGAGGTGGCCTACCTGCACGCGTTCCTCGACGCGCGGGTGTGGGCCATGAAGCAGGAGGAGGCGCACAGCGACACCAGCCGCGTCGACACGGCGCAGCGCGTCTTCCTGAACGAGGGCAACCTGGACCTCGACCCGCCGCTGGACTGGCACGTGTACGGGGACAGCTACCACATCGGCTGACCCCGGGCCGCCGGACCCGACGCGGGCCGCGGAACCGGCCGTATGCCGGGTTCCGCGGCCCGTGTGCGCCGGCTCCGTACCTGTCAGTACTGGGGTGTCAGTGCCGGTGTCAGTGCCGGAACGCGTCCTTGCCCTTCTCCTTGGCCTGCCGGGCGTCGCCCTTGGACTGCGCGGCGCGGCCCTCGGCCGTCATCCTCTCGTTGCCGACGACCCGGCCGACCGCTTCCTTGGCCTTCCCCTTGGCCTGTTCCATCTTCGCCTTGGACTTCTGATTGCCGGCCACGGTGGCTCACCTCTCGGCGTTCGTCTGCGATGTCCTGCCCTGCGGGTCGCCCGGCGCGGCGAGCCCAAACCCGCGGGCGGCCGGCGGGGTGTTCGGCACGCCCCGGGGTACGAGCACGGACAAGGCAGGTCCGTCGTCGACTCGGAGGAACGTCATGGCCGGAGTACTGGACCGGATCAAGCGGTTCGCGCGCAGCCCGCAGGGCCGCAGGGCGACCGAGCAGGTGCGCCGGGCGGCCTCGGACCCGCGTCGCCGCGCGCAGGCACAGAAGATGCTGCGAAAGTTCGGCAAGCGCCGCTGAGCGCTGGCGGGCAGTCAGGCAGGCAGGCAGGCGGAGGGTGCGGAGGCTGGTGAGCCACGCCGGTCAGTGCTGAGGTCAGTGCTGACCGGCGTGGGTGTGGCTGTGGGACACCTCCGGCGGGCAGCGCGGGTCGCCGTCGCGGTCCCGCCGCCAGTCGCGGACCGCGACGGTCAGCGCGCACAGCATGGCGGCGACGCCGGTGCCCACCGACAGGGCCACGGCCTCGTGGTAGTCGTCGTGGGTGGCGCTCAGTGTCAGGTAGAAGAGTCCCGGCAGCACCGCGGTGCCCACCGCGCCGCCCAGCCGCTGCCCGGTCTGCAGGGCGCCCCCGGCGGCGCCCGCCATCCGCACCGGCACGTCGCGGAGCGTCATCGTGATGTTCGGGGAGATCACACAGCCGCTGCCGAGCCCGCCGAGCAGCAGGGCCGGAGCCGCGATCCAGGCGGCCGGGCCGGGGGGCGCGAGCCAGAGCAGCAGCGCGGTCGTGCCGAGGCCGACCATCACGGCGACCAGTCCCCAGACCGTCAGCAGCCGCCCCAGCCGTTCCACCAGCCGGCCCGCCACGGCCGCGGCGACGGCCGAACCCGCGGCGAACGGCGTCACCGCCAGTCCGGACATCAGGGGGGAGAAGCCCAGCCCGTTCTGGAAGAAGAGCGCGAACACCAGCCACACCCCGCTGAACCCGACGAAGTACAGGGCGGCCAGGCCCGCGCCGGTGGCGTAGCCACGGGTCTCGGTGAGCAGTCCCGGCTCGAGGAGCGGCTGCCCGCCCCGGCGGGCGACGCGGCGCTCCCACCGCGCGAAGGCGAACAGCACGAGCAGCCCCGTCGGGAACAGCCACCACACCCTGGTCAGGCCGCCGCTCTCGGCGAGCACCAGCGGCGTCATCAGGGTCAGGATCCCGGCGCCGAGGAGCACCACCCCCACCGGATCCAGCCGCCCCCGGCCGCCGGGCGCCACCCGGGGCAGCAGGCGGAAGCCGAGCAGGAGCGCGAGCACGCCGACCGGCACGTTGACGTAGAAGATCCACCGCCAGCCCTCGGGGCCGGCCAGCGCCAGGATCACACCGCCGACGACCGGACCCACGGCGCTGGAGACACCCACGGTGGCGCCGAAGAGCCCGAAGGCGCGCCCGCGTTCCGCGCCCCGGAACAGTTGTTGGATCAGTGCCGAGTTCTGCGGTGCGAGGCTGCCCGCGGCGACTCCCTGGGCGAGCCGGGCGGCCACCAGCAGCTCGATGCCGGGCGCGGCCCCCGCGGCGGCGCTGCAGAGCACGAAGGCGGCCAGGGCGAGGAGGAAGACGCGGCGTCTGCCGAACGCGTCGCCGATCCGGCCCGCGGTCACCAGGGTCAGGGCGAACGCGAGCGCGTAGCCGGAGACGACCCACTGCACGGACGCCGGCGAGGCGTGCAGTCCCCGTTGCATGGACGGCAGGGCCACGGCGACGATCGTCACGTCCAGAAGCGTCATGAAACCGGCGACCAGCGTGACCCACAGGGCCCGCCACCGGTTCGGATCGGGGCTGTCGTCCGGGCGCTGCACGCGGACTCCCCTCGTGAGGCGGCACGGGACGCGCCACCGCGCCCCACGCCTGCGTCACCCGTGACCGGGGCTTCAAACCCGCGCCCCGCCCATGCCACACCCGTGCCACACCCATGCGCCACCCGCACCCAAACCCGAACCATGAGATCCCATAAGATATCCTTATGACCTCATAGACCGGACCCGCGTACCGACTTAGGCTTGCCTCAGTTTAGGCTTCCCCATGAGTCGATCTGTTGCCGCTCGAAGGGAACCTGAACATGCCCCGCCCTCTGCGGGTAGCCATCGTCGGATCCGGCCCGGCCGGGATCTACGCCGCCGACGCCCTGCTCAAGTCCGAGGTGGCCGCCGACCCCGGTGTGTCCATCGACATCTTCGAGCGCATGCCCGCACCGTTCGGCCTCATCCGTTACGGCGTCGCGCCCGACCACCCGCGGATCAAGGGCATCATCACGGCCCTGCACCAGGTGCTCGACAAGCCGCAGATCCGTCTCTTCGGCAACGTGAACTACCCGACCGACGTCAGCCTGGACGATCTGCGCGCCTTCTACGACGGTGTGATATTCGCCACTGGCGCCACGGCGGACCGGGACCTGTCCCTGCCCGGCATCGACCTCGACGGCTCGTACGGCGCGGCCGACTTCGTCTCCTGGTACGACGGTCACCCGGACGTGCCGCGCACCTGGCCGCTGGAGGCGGAGAAGGTCGCGGTCCTCGGTGTCGGCAACGTCGCCCTCGACGTGGCCCGAGTCCTGGCCAAGACGGCCGAGGAGCTGCTGCCGACCGAGGTTCCGCCGAACGTCCACGAGGGCCTCAAGGCGAACAAGGCGCTGGAGGTCCACGTCTTCGGCCGTCGCGGCCCGGCGCAGGCGAAGTTCAGCCCGATGGAGCTGCGGGAGCTGGACCACTCCCCCAACATCGAGGTGATCGTCGACCCCGAGGACATCGACTACGACGAGGGCTCGATCGCGACCCGGCGCGGCAACAAGCAGGCCGACATGGTCGCCAAGACCCTGGAGAAGTGGGCGATCCGCGACGTCGGCGACCGGCCGCACAAGCTGTTCCTGCACCTCTTCGAGTCGCCCTCGGAGATCCTCGGCGAGGACGGCAAGGTCGTCGGCCTGCGCACCGAGCGCACCGAGCTGGACGGCACGGGCAACGTCAAGGGCACCGGCGAGTTCAAGGACTGGGACGTGCAGGCGGTCTACCGGGCCGTCGGCTACCTGTCCGACCAGCTCCCCAAGCTGCCCTGGGACCTCGACTCGGGCACGGTCCCGGACGCGGGCGGCCGGGTCGTCCAGGAGTCCGGCGAGCACCTGCAGTCGACGTATGTCACGGGCTGGATCCGGCGTGGCCCGGTCGGTCTGATCGGCCACACCAAGGGCGACGCCAACGAGACGGTGTCCAACCTGCTGGACGACTACGCGAACGGCCGTCTCCATACGCCCGCCTCGCCGGCTCCGCAGGCCGTGGACGCCTTCCTCGCCGAGCGGAACGTCCGCTTCACCACCTGGGACGGCTGGTACCGCCTCGACGCCGCGGAGAAGGCGCTGGGCGAGCCGCAGGGGCGTGAGCGCGTGAAGCTCGTCGAGCGCGAGGACATGCTCAGGGAGAGCGGCGCCTGAACCGTGGCGCACGAAGTCGGACGCGCCGTCCCGGCCGTCCAGCGTGCCGTCGCCGAGCGGCCGGCGGGGAGGCGCCCCGCCGGGCCCGCGACGGATGGACGTGCGGTCGGGGTCAGACCTCCAGTTCGTTCTCGATCCGGCGCAGTTGGTGGCGGGCCATCGCCAGGTTGGCGCGGCTCGCGTCGAGCACCAGGTAGAGGAACAGGCCGTTGCCGCCGCGGCCCTTGAGGAGGCGGATCATGTGGTACTGGGTGTTCAGGGTGATCAGGATGTCCTCGATCTCCTCCTTCAGACCGAGGTGCTCCATCGTGCGCAGCTTGGACCGCACGACGTCGGTGTTGCCGGCGGCGGCGACCTCCAGATTGAACTCCTTGCCGCCGCCCAGGGTGCCGAGGGCCATCCCGCTGGTGTAGTCGACCAGCGCGGCGGCGGTCGCTCCGTCGATGGAGCTGAGGCATTCCTTGAGCGAGGTCTCCAGGTTGGCCATGGTGGTTCCCTTCCGGACGTGATCGGTGGGTCGGATCGGTGGGTCAGATCGGCCGGCGGTGGCCGCCGGCCCGGGGAGTGGGTTGGTGTGCGGGCCGCTGCGGGGTGCGCACCGGCAGGGTGCCGATACGGCGTTCCGTGTCCGCCGGGAGCGTCGCGAGGTGTTCGGCGGCCGCGGGACGGCCGGGGTCCTGCCCGACGTGGGTGGCGACCAGCTCTCCGATCCGCGCGCCGCTGCGCCGACCCTCCAGGTGCAGCCGGCCCACGTTGACCCGGCCGTCGGCGAGCAGGGTGAGCACGGCCGCCGGACCGGCGGCGTACGTGGCGACGTAGCCGTCGGCCCCGCGCAGCAGCAGTTCCCGGAAGCCGCCGCGCGCGGTGGCTTCGGCCATGCGGTGCGCGACGCCGAGGGCGGCCGCGGTGAGCGCGGCGAGGCCCTCGGGTTCGGTGCCCGGCGCGTCGTGGGCGAGGACCAGCCCGTCCACGGTGGCCGCGAGCGAGCCGGTCAACTGGGGCACGCGGTTGCGCAGTCGGTGCAGTTCGTCCAGGACGTCGCTCTCGACGGCCATGAGCAGTCTCCTTTCGTCACGCCGGCGGCGCGCGCGGATCACAAGGCCTCCAGGGCGTCTCGGAGCCGTCGCAGCAGGGCCGTGTCGGGGTCGTGCCACACGACCGCGCCCGGGTCCGGGCCCGGGTGCCGGGACAGGGACGGGGCCGGGGCCGGGGACGCGGGTGGTGCGGCCCGGACCAGGCCGTCGGCGGCCAGGCGGCGCAGTTCGACGAGGGTGTGGTAGGTGCGGCAGGCGAGCGCCGAGGCGATCTCCGCGGCGGTGCGGACACCGTCGACCTGCGTCAGGGTCCGGCCGCGCCGCACGGGCAGGTCGACGGTGTCGGTGCCCGGCACCCGGGTGAGGGGGGCGGTGTCGATCGCGGGGTCCGGCCAGATGCGGTCCAGCAGCGCGCGGCGGCGTCCGGATTCGCGGACGACGACGTCGACGGCGACCGACCGGACCGCGCCGAGCCAGTGCACCGCGCCCGGGCGGAAGCGCTGCGCGCGTGCGTCGTGGGCGAGGACGAAGTACGCGGCGTCGAACAGCGCGCCCAGGTGGCAGACCTCCAGCGCCCCGGCGGTGAGCCGGCCGCTGTCCACGAGCCGGTGGCCGACCCGGTGCTGTGTCCCGCCCCGGTCGACCGCGTCCCACCAGCCGTCGGGCGGGACGGCGCCGCTGCGGATGAGCAGCGCGCCGAGGTCGGGGGTGAAGGCCGACTCCACGTGCACGACGCGGCCCGCCGAGAGGTAGACGATCCCCCGCTCGCCCGACAGGGCACCGGACGCTCCCTCGGTCGCGAGGGCGCCGAGGGCGGCGGACGTCGTCTCGAGCGTGGTCCAGGTGGTCGTCACCCGGGTCATCCGAGCACCAGGCGATCTGCCATCTCGGCCAGCCGGATGCGGGCCAGGGCGAGGTTTCCGTCGTTGCGGTCCAGCCACAGGTGGAGGAAGACGGTGCTGTCGAACGGGGTACTGACGAACCTGAGCAGGTGGTAGGCGTCCGCGGTGGTGGCGATCATGTCCTCGACCGCCGGTTCCTTACCCGGCTCGGCACCCGGTCCGGCACCCGGTTCGGCGGCACCGGGAGCGGCGCCGGCCGCCAGGGAACCGCTCTCCGCGACGTACCGGCCCAGCTCCGCCGTCTCCGCCGCCGTCGCCTCCCAGTCGCCGCCCGGCGCCTCGCCGACGGCGCCCAGCGCGAGCCCGCTGATCCAGTCGACCAGCGAGGCGCCCCGAGCGCCGGGCAGTCGCATGGCTTCCAGCAGACTCTCGTCGATTCCGGGCACGCCGGATCCCCTCCCCTGCACGGCTGTACCGCGAACGTGACGACGACACTACGGAAAGTGCACGCATCCGGTGAGCGCTTTGGCATTTTCCAGAGGAACGTGCCCGCGCTGCGGCATACTGCGGTATTTCGGCCGTGCCGGGGCTGCCCGCGGACCCCCATGGCGGGGAGGTGAGGCCGCGAGGGCTACGGGAGGATCGAGTCGACGTACCCGCCGTCGACGCGGACGGCCGCACCGGTGGTGGCGGAGGCCTGGGGCGAGCTGAGGTACACCACGAGGCATGAAGGCGCGCTGTGCCTCGTCCCAGGGCAGGTCACGGTCGACGAGCTGGTACACGAAGTCCTCGACGCCCTCGGTGTGCGTGGGTCCCGCGACGACGCAGTTCACCGTGACGCCGCTGCCCGCCGCCTCCTTGGCAAAGCCGCGGCCGACGCCGAGCAGTGCCGTCTTGGAGACCCCGTAATGGATCATCTCGGCCGGGATCACGACGGCCGAGTCGCTCGCGATGTACAGCACCCGGCCCCAGCCGCGTTCCCTCATCCGGGGGAGATGGCCCGCGTCAGCCTGATACCCGCCAGGACGTTGATCTCGAAGTGGCGGCGCCACTCGTCGTCGCTGATCTCCAGCGCGGGCACGGCGCCGAAGACGCCGAGGTTGTTCACGAGGATGTCGACGTCGGGCAGCGTCCGAAGGGCCCGCTCGGCGCCCTCCTCGGTGCCGAGTTCGGCCGGGACCGGAACGAACACGCCTTCCGGTCGCGCCCGTTGACGCCCACGGTGGCGCCGGCCCGGGCCGGCCCCGCGGCGATCGCCGCCCCGATGCCCTGCGAGGAGCCCGTCACCAGTGCGGTACGTCCGCCGAGGCGAGGTTCATCAGGTCACTCCTTCTCGTGCCGTACGGTCGGTCGGGTTGCTCCTGCCCACCCTCGCCCACGACGCGTCCAGGACCCCGTCGGCCGCACTGTGCGCCGCGCCGCGGCACGCCCGGTCGGCGGACCCCGGGTACTCTCGGCTGACCTGCGGCGACGATACTTGCCTACGTCCGTGCCCCTGCTTCCCGATGGACTCATGCCGACCTCTCCCACCGCCCGCCCCACGACTCCGCCCACGCTGTGGGCCGCTCGCGGCCGCCACGTCGGCTCCGCGGCCGAGGAGACCGTCCGGCACACGCTGCAGCGGCTCAAGGACGACCACGTCCTCGACGACTTCCTGGAGCCGCCCGACGAGCGGCCCGACGTGCCGCCGACCGGGGCACCGGCCGACGCGGCCGCCGGCCCCCGGATCTTCGAGGCCCGCTGGAAGGCCCCCGGGGCGGTGACCGTGCGGGCCAGGCTGATCCTGGAACCCGGGTCTGCGGGCGGGCAGGAGTGGACCCTGCTGGCGGAGGCCGAGGAGGCCTGGGACGTCGCCTGGCCCTCCCCCGCCACCATGTTCTGGCCCGACGACCCGGACGTCACCTGGGACCGGGACGCCGCCACGGGCCTGCGGCTGCGGGGCCTCAACACCGTGCCGGAGGACGACAAGGCCGTGCGCCGGCTGTTCAGGGAGGCCGGGCGCAGCCCGTGGAACATCCACGTCGTCGTGCACGAGGCGATGACCCCCGACCACCGGGGCCGGGTGCCGCTGGCGCAGCGTCTGCCGCCCGGTCTGCGGCACCGGGTGGTCGAGCACCGCGCCGCGCCGCAGCAGTTGCGGGTGGTCAACTGGGCCCTTGGGGACCTGGGCGTCCAGGTGCCGCGCGGCGGCGCCGTGGTGCTGCCCGGCAACCCGGCCCCGGCCGACTACGACGCCGGGGACTTCTCCGTGCGCAGCGTCTTCCTGGACGGCTCCGAGCCCACCGGTCTGATCGCGGCGGTGACGTCCTTCGCCGCGCTGCCCAGGCCGCTGCCCGACGACGCGGTGGCGGCCCTCGCCTCGCTCCGGGAGGACTGGCGGCTGCTGACGCAGGCGGAGGAGCTGGAGCGCGCGCGCAGGCTGGTGGCGATGTACGCCGAGGCGCTGGAGGCCATGACCCAGTCCAGGGACCTCTACCGGGAGGCGGCCGAACGCGCCGCCGAGGCCCTCGCCGTGTACCGCGAGTCCGCCGCGGCCGCCCCGGCCGGACCACCGCCCTCCGCCGCGCCCCCGGCGTCCCCCTTGCGGAGTCTGACCCGCACGCTGGACCGATTCCGGGGCTCCTCCCGGCCACCCCGCCCGGACCCGCCCGGCCGGGACACCACCGGAGCGCCGGACCAGCCGGGCGACTGACGGCTGCACGGCCTTCGGTCACCGGCCGATGACCGGCCGGCGACCGAACACGGCGATCCGGGTCCGGACCGGTGCCGGGTCCGGACCGGTGCCGGGCCAGTGCCGGTGCCGGACCGGTGCCGGGCCAGTGCCGGTGCCGGACCGGTGCCGGGTCCGGACCGGGGCCGCGTCTCGGACCCGGACCGGGGCCGCCTCCGGACCGGGGCCGCCTCCGGACCGGGGCCGCCTCCGGACCGGGGCCGCCTCCGGGCGGCCGCCTCCGGGCCGGACGCGGACGGCGGGCGGCGGACGGCCGGGCGCGGACGGCGGGCCGCCGGGTCCCGGCCAGTGCCGGGTCCGGACCGGGGCCGCGTCTCGGACCCGGACCGGGGCCGCCTCCGGGCCGGACGCGGACGGCGGGCGGCCGGGCGCGTCCGGGCCGGGGCCGGTGCCGGGTCCGGACCGGGGCGGCGTCCGGGCCAGGGGGGGGCCGGGGCTGCGTCCGGGCCGGGCGCGGACGGCGGGGCGGCCGGGCGCGTGCCGTGTGGGCTTCGGGAGCCGCCGTCGCCCGGCCGGTTCCGCGCACCATGTGGGCGCGGGGGCCGAGGAGCCCACTGAGGGCACCCTCACGTGTCATCCGGCGCGAGGTGGATACGCGGACGGCACAGCAGCGGCCCGTCCCGGAAGGTCATCGACGCCATGGACAGCCAGCACCCCAGCCCCCCGGTTTCCCGCCCACCGGAGTCCTCCCGTTCACAGACCACGCTCCGCGTCAACGGCAAACCGCACACCCTCACCGTCGACCACCGCCGTGTCCTGCTGGACCTCCTGCGGGAGGATCTCGGGCTCGCGGGTGCCAAGAAGGGCTGCGACCACGGGCAGTGCGGCGCCTGTACGGTCCTGGTCGACGGGCGGCGGGTCAATAGCTGCCTGCTGTTCGCGGTCGCCCTGGACGGTTGTGAGATCACCACCGTCGAGGGTCTCGCCGGGGACGGCGAGGAGCTGCATCCGGTGCAGCGTGCCTTCCTGGAACGCGACGCCTTCCAGTGCGGGTACTGCACCCCGGGCCAGATCTGCTCCGCGGTCGGCGTGCTCGCCGAGGCCGCGGCCGGGCACCCGTCCCACGTCACCGACCCCACCGCGCCCTCCGGTGAGCCCGTCGCGCTGGGCCGGGAGGAGATCCGGGAGCGGCTGAGCGGCAACCTGTGCCGGTGCGGCGCGTATCCGCGTATCGCCGACGCGGTCGAGGACGTGATCCCGTGAAGCCCTTCGCCTACGTACGCGCCGACAGCGTCGAGGAGGCCACCGACGCGTTCGCGGCCCACCCCGGCGCCCGCTACCTCGGCGGCGGCACCAACCTCGTGGACCTGATGAAGCTCGGCGTGGAGACGCCCGCCGCGCTCGTCGACGTCACCCGGCTGCCGCTGGACGGGGTGGAGGAGCTGCCCGACGGCGGGCTCCGGGTCGGCGCGACGGTCCGCAACAGCGACCTCGCGGCCCACCCCGGTGTGCGCGACCGCTACCCCGCGCTGTCCCAGGCGCTGCTCGCGGGCGCCTCCGGGCAACTGCGCAACGCCGCCACCACCGGCGGCAACCTGCTCCAGCGCACCCGCTGCCCGTACTTCCAGGACGTCTCCAAGCCCTGCAACAAGCGGGAGCCCGGCACCGGTTGCGGCGCTCTGGAGGGCGTGCACCGGGACCACGCGGTGCTCGGCCACTCCGACCAGTGCATCGCGACGAACCCGTCGGACATGGCGGTGGCGCTCGCCGCCCTCGACGCGCGCGTGGAACTGCACGGCCCCGAGGGCACCCGCAGCGTGCCCGCCGCCGACTTCCACCGGCTCCCCGGGCTGCATCCGGAGCGGGACACGGAGATCCACCCCGGTGAGCTGATCACCGGCGTGACCCTGCCCGCGGCCACGGCCGGGCTGCCCTCGGCGTACCGCAAGGCCCGCGACCGGGCGTCGTACGCCTTCGCACTGGCCTCCGTCGCCGCGGTGCTGCACATGACGGACGGGGTGGTGGACCGGGCCCAGATCGCCTTCGGAGCGCTGGCGCACCGGCCCTGGCGGGCCCGGCGGGCCGAGGACGCGCTGGTGGGCGCCGCGCCCACGACGGCCGCGTTCGAGCACGCCGTCGACCTGGAGCTGGCCGCCGCCGAACCGCTGCGGGACAACGCCTACAAGGTGCCGCTGGCCCGTCGGCTCGCCCTGGACGTACTGGGCCGGCTCGCCCCGCCCGCCACGACCTGAACCCCGGCGTCCACGACGTCCACGAGGAGGACTCCCATGACCGCCACCGATGCCGTCCTGGGCGCTCCGGTCGAGCGCCGGGAGGGGCGGGAGAAGGTCACCGGCACCGCCCGGTACGCCGCCGAGTACGACTCTCCGAGCCGCGCCCAGGCGTGGCCCGTGCCGGCGACGGTCGCGCGGGGCAGGGTGACCGGCGTCGACACCGCGCCGGCGCTCGCCCTGCCCGGGGTGCTCGCGGTGCTCACGCACGAGAACGCGCCGCGGCTCGGCGATCCCGACGACCCGACCCTGGCCGTGCTGCAGAGCCCGCACGTCCCGCACCGGGGCTGGTTCGTGGGCCTGGTGGTGGGCGAGACGCTGGAGGCGGCCCGCGCCGGTGCCGCCGCTGTCCGGGTCACCTACGAGAGCGAGCGCTTCGACGTGACGCTCAGCGCCTCCCATCCCGAGGCGTACGTGCCGGAATCGGCCAACGGAGGGTTTCCGGCGGTCACCGAACACGGCGACCCCGACGGCGCCTTCGCCTCCTCGGCGACCCGGCTGGACGTCGAGTACCGGGTACCGCCGCTGCACAACCACCCGATGGAACCGCACAGCAGCACCGCGCACTGGGACGGCGAGCGGCTGACCGTGTACTCGTCCAGCCAGGGCACCACCGCCGTACGCGCGGAGCTGGCCCGGCTGTTCGGCCTGCCCGGCGACCGGATCGAGGTGCGCGCCGAGCACGTGGGCGGCGGCTTCGGATCGAAGGGCACACCGCGTCCGGACGTGGTGCTGGCCGCGCTGGCGGCACGCGAGACGGGCCGGCCGGTCACCGTCGCGCTGCCGCGCCGCCACCTGCCCGCCGTCGTCGGACACCGCGCGCCGACCTTGCACCGGCTGCGCCTGGGCTCCGACGCCGGCGGCCGGCTCACCTCCCTCGTGCACGAGGTGACCACGCAGACGTCCCGGGTGAAGGAGTTCGTGGAGCAGGCTGCCGTCCCCGCGCGCGTCATGTACGGCGCTCCCGCGCTGCGCACGCTGCACCGGGTGGCGGCCCTTGACGTGCCCACACCGTCCTGGATGCGCGCCCCGGGTGAATGCCCCGGCATGTACGCCCTCGAGTCCGCCATGGACGAACTGGCCGCCGAAGTCGGGGTCGACCCGGTGGAGCTGAGGATCCGCAACGAACCGGAGGCGGAGCCCGACAGCGGCAGGCCCTTCAGCAGCAGGCATCTGGTGGAGTGTCTGCGCGAGGGCGCCCGCCGCTTCGGGTGGGAGGGCCGCGATCCGCGTCCGGGCTCCCGCCGTGCCGGGCCCCTGCTGGTCGGCAGCGGGGTGGCCTCGGCCACCTATCCGGTCCTGGTCGCCCCGTGCGTCGCCGCGGCGCGGGCGCTGCCCGACGGCGGCTTCCTCGTACGGGTCAACGCCACCGACATCGGCACGGGCGCCCGGACGGTGCTGGCGCAGATCGCGGCCGACGCCCTCGGCGCCCCGCTGGACCGGGTCCGCGTCGAAGTCGCCGACAGCGGCATCGGGTTCGCCCCGATGGCCGGCGGCTCCTGCGGCACCGCCTCCTGGGGATGGGCCGTGCACGAGGCGTGCGAGCGGCTCACCGGTCTGCTCGCCGAGCACTCCGGGCCGCTGCCCGAGGGCGGTCTCACGGCCGACGCCGACACCTCCGGCACCGCCGACGCCGAGAGCCCCTTCGCCCGTCACGCGTTCGGCGCGCACTTCGCCGAGGTCACCGTCGACACCGTCAGTGGTGAGGTACGGGTGACACGGCTGCTGGGCGTCTTCGCCGCGGGGCGCATCCTCAACGCCCGTACGGCGCGCTCCCAGTTCATCGGGGGCATGACGATGGGCCTCGGCATGGCACTGACCGAGGACAGCACCATGGACCCGGCGTTCGGCGACTTCGTCGAGCGCGACCTGGCGTCGTACCACGTGCCCGCGCACGCCGACGTGGCGGACGTGGAGGCGTACTGGGTCGACGAGGAGGACGACCGTCTCAACCCCATGGGCAGCAAGGGCATCGGCGAGATCGGGATCGTGGGTTCGGCTGCGGCCGTCGGCAACGCCGTCCACCACGCCACCGGTATCCGTTTCCGCGAACTGCCGCTCACTCCGGACCGGGTGCTCACCGCTCTGCTCGAACACGGGCATCCCGCGGGCATGCTGGGGGTCTGAGAGCGGACGCGTGGTCCGCGCCGGACGGTGTCCTTCCGTCCGGCGCGGACCACATGGCGTACGGGAGTGGGCGGCGCTCAGTCCGCGGCGGTGCGGCCCGCCACGGCCACCGGGCGGGCCGGGCGGCGCCGCGCGGAGTCCCGCGACGCCACCGCCACCCGCACGCACAGGCCCGTCAGCGCGACGAGCGAGGCCGTCGCGGCCACGGCGGCCGCGATCCAGGTGGGGGCCAGGGTGAGGTCCGTGACCGGGGAGACCCGCGCCGAGGGGGTGGCGCTGCCGTAGAGCTTGGCCGCGGCCAGGGCCGCGGGTCCCACGACCGCGGCGGCGAGCAGCGCCGCGGCGGGCCGCACGGTCAGCAGCAGGGCCAGCACCAGGCAGAGTGCCGACAGGCCGAGGGCCACTCCGTAGGCGCTCGCGGAGGCGTCGGCGCGGCGCAGCGGGAAGTAGGCCACGCCGCACCCGGCCAGGACCGCGACGGTGAGCCAGGCCGGCCAGGCGGGTCCCCGGGCGGCCCGGCGTGCCGCCCGGTCGCGCTCGCGCGAGACGCGGGCCCGGTCGTGCTCGCGCGGGGCCCGGTCCTTGTCCCTGTCCTTGTCCTTGTCGCTCCCGCGCCGCAGGCGGGAGGGGCGGGGCGGCCTGCGGCGCTCGCGGCCACGACCGCGGCGGTCCGCTCCGGGGAATGCCCCGGGGAACGCTCCGGCGAGGCCTGCCGGTCGGCCGGCGGGCTCCCGCCCTTCGTTCTCGCCGGCCGCATCCTCGGCGGCAGGCGACGGCCGTGCGTCGGGCCGCTGCGCGCGTACCCGTCCGTCCTCGGCGAGCCGGCCGATCAGTTCGACCAGGTCCTCGACGGGCCGGCCGGTGGCGGCGGCCCGTACGGCCTCCTGCCCGCAGTGCGGTTCCAGGGGCGTGCGGTGCAGCAGTGCCATCAGCCGGGTCACGTCCTCCACGGAGCGGCACTCCGCCGCGGCCCGGATCGCCTCGTCCGCGCTGTCCGCGTGGCGCGGCGGCCGGGTCAGCAGGCCGACCAGCCGGGTGACGTCCTCGACGGACCGGTTCACGCCGACCGCGCGGAGCGCGTCGATCGTGGCCTGCGCGTACCGCGGGGACTCCTCCAGCGTCGTGATCAGGTCGACGACGTCTTCCAGCGGCCGGTCGGCGACCGCGGCGCGCACCAGGTCGCCGACGGGGTCGCCGTACGCGTGCGCCGCTCCGGCGTCGGGGTCTTCGGGGTGGTCGAGGTCGTCGAGATCGTCGAGGTCGACGTCCCAGACGTCGGCCTCCGGGTCGGGCGAGGGCCGTCCGGCGGAGGGCCGGGCAGCCGGACGCGCACCGGGCGGTCGCGCCGTGCCGATGGTCGTGGTCGTCTCCCCGGTGGGCAGGTCCAGGGCGGATATGGCGTACTCGGGCGAGCGGGGTGAGGAAGAGCCGGTGGTCATGATCTCTCCGTGTGATGGGGGTGCGGCCGCCCTGCGTCCCCGACATGCGACTCGCGCTGTGTGCTGCCATTACTAGGCACGTCCTCCGGGCCGTGCCACTGGAGTGGGCCACCGGGATGAGAGACCCCGCCCGCCGGTCTTGCCGCCGCCGCGAACGGGCATCCGGGTAACGAGGCGCGTGCCGCACGCCGCGTGCCGTGCCACAAGGAGGAGACCGTGGATACGACCACAGTGATCGTCGGGGCGGTGCTGCTCGCGGCGCTCGTCCTCGCGGCGGCGGTCGCCGTCCTGGTGCGTCTGGTCCGCACCCGACGGGACCTCAGGCGGGCCGGCCTTCCGACGGGCCCGCGCTGGGTGTTCTGGGGCGCCGTCCTCTACTTGGTGCTTCCGGCGGACCTGTTGCCCGACCCGGTCTACCTGGACGACGTGGGTGTGCTGCTCCTCGCGCTGCGCTCCGCGCGCGGTCCGCTCGGCGGTCGGCGGGGGGCCGCGGACCGGCGGCGGGCCACGAGCCCGCCCGGTGACTACGCAGCGTAAGGAAACCATTCACCCGTTCGATTCGTATAAGTCACTGGAAGCCGAAGGAAGTCGGCGGACCAGGTGACGTCGCAAACGGGATCGTCGCCTGATCGGCGCAGCACCGACTAGGGAGAGACGATGCAACCGTTCGCGCTCAACTACGCACGGCCCGCAGTGGTGTTGGAAGCCGCCACTCCGTACGTCTACGACTCCGGGCTGCAGTTGAACGTGCTCCTCGACGGACGGGTGGCCGCCGGTGACCACGCGCTGCTGAGAGAGCTGGGGACCACGACCTCCACCGCGGGGTCGAAGACTCACTTCGACGACTGAACACGGGCCGTCGAATATGACCGTGTTGATCCTGACCAGTGAAGAGGACGTCACCGCGGACATGGTGGTGGTGCACCTGAACGCGTCGGGAGTACCCGTGGTCCGCCTGGACCCCGCCGACCTGACCGACTCCGTCGCGCTCTCCGGCGAGTTCGCGCACGGCTCCTTCAGGGGCCATCTGTCCTCGGGGGGACGCCTGGTGAGCATCGGCGGGCTGCGGTCCGTCTGGGTGCGCAGGCCGGGCGGTGCGGCCACGCGGGCCACCGAACCGTCCCCGTGGCTGACCGAGGAGGCCGGACAGGCGCTCTACGGCATGCTCCGCGGCTCGGGCGCACGCTGGATGAACCAGCCGGACGCCGCACACCGGGCCAGGTACAAGCCCTGGCAGTTGCGTCTGGCCCAGCAGTGCGGGCTGCCCGTGCCGGCGACGCTGATCACGACGTTTCCACGGGCGGCGCGCGAGTTCGCCGAGCGCTACCCGGATCTGGTGGTCAAGCCCGTTTCCGGGGCGCACCCGCAGGATCCGCCGCTGGCGGTGCCGACCAGCCGGGTCCCGCCCGAGGCCGACTTCTCCGCGGTCGCCCACGGCCCGACGCTGCTGCAACGCCGGGTCACCAAGCGTGCCGACATCCGGCTGACCGTCGTCGGCGACACGTTGCTGGCCGCCCGGAAGACGGCGCTCGCGGGCCTGGACCCCGACGAGGTGGACGTGCGTTTCACGGCGTCCGGCGAACCGTGGCGGCCCGCCGGGGTGCCACCGTGCGTCGCCGAGGGGGTCCGCGCCTATCTCCGGGCGGCCCACCTGGCCTACGGCGCGCTCGACTTCGCCGAGGACGGCGACGGCACCTGGTGGTTCCTCGAGTGCAACCAGTCGGGGCAGTTCGGCTTCGTCGAGGTGGACACGGGTCAGCCGATCGCCCGCACCATCGCCGAGTGGCTGGCGCGGTCCGGCTCCGCGGACCCGGTGGACGCGGGCGGTCCGGGCACGGCGGCCGCCGGGTGAGTCCGGTGCGCCCGACCCTCGCGGTGCCGCCCGCCCGTCAGTGCGGGCGCGGGCCGGGCAGCAGGGCGGTGCGCTGCCAGCCGGCGCCCGGGGAGGCCCGGCGTTCGTCGCCGGGCAGGTGCCCGGGGGCGTGCAACGGACGCATGACGACCTCCAGCTCCCTGCTCACACGCTCGGCGTCCCGCCGCACCTGCTCGGGGACGTCACCGCGTTCGGCGACGAGTCGGTCGTAGATGGGAGAATCCTGGAACACCCGTCAACGTGCCTTTCGTGTCGTCCGCCCCCGCACGGAGGCGCGACTGAGCAGTCTAGGCGCCCGTCCACCCGGTGGTGCACATTCCGCCCAGGAGGTGACCTGCGCTCAGGAGGCGACCTGCGCTCAGGCTCCGGTCGTGGAGCCGGGCCGGACGATCATGAGGATGGTCACCGTGGCCCACAGCAGGTTGAACAGGCCGGTGAACATGGCGAGCCGGGCCGTGCGGGCCCGTTCGACGGGCTGCCCGCCGGTCAGTTGCTCGAGGAGCTCCTCCTGGCGGGGCAGGACGAGGGCGACCAGGATCCCGGCGGCGGCCGCGGTGAGGGTGATGGACGCGATGAGCCAGGCGTCCCCGAGGACACCCATCGCGGACGCGGTGGCGAAGCCGAGGACCGGGACCGCGATGCCGAGAGCGGCGTAGACCCGGCAGATGCGGTGCAGCAGCCGGACGGTGCCCACGTCCCCGGCGTCCGTCGCGTCCCCGGCCCCTCCCCCGGCCGGCAGCGCCACCGGCACCCGGCGGGCCGCCGCCGGGAACATGCTGGCCGCGACGGTGACGGGCCCGACCGCGATGATGGCGGCCAGGACGTGGAGGGACAGAAGGATCTTGGTCATCGGTCGGGCTCCGGAAGGCAGGATCGGGTGATGCGGTGCGGTGATCGAAATCCACGGTAGGAAGCCCGCGGGTGATCGCACAGGGGCTGAAATGACAGCTTCCGACGGAATCTCGCCAGTGCCTGCGACAGGGGGTGTTCCCGGTGGACCCGGGCCTGGCACGGGCTTCTGCGCCCGGCGGGAACCCGCCTATGGTGGCGCCCATGCACTCGGTCGCGATCCTGGTCCTGGACGACGTGGTGCCGTTCGACATGGCGGCCCCCATGCAGGTGTTCGACTGGACGCGGCTGCCCGACGGGCGCAGTCCCTACCGGGTGAGTCTGTGCGCGGAGTCGGCCGAGGTGCGCACCGAGGGCCTCACCCTCCGAATCGAGCGGGGTCTGGAGACGCTGGAGACCGCGGACACGATCATCGTGCCGGGGCGCTTCGAGGAGTCCGGCCCGCCCTCCGACCGCGTCCTGGACGCGCTGCGCCGGGCGGCCGGTGCCGGTACGCGGATCGCGTCGGTGTGCGTGGGAGCCTTCGTGCTCGCCCGGGCCGGGCTGCTGGACGGGCTGCGGGCCACCACCCACTGGATCGCCGCGGCGGAACTGGCCCGCCGGTACCCGCGGGTGCAGGTGCGGCCGGACGTGCTCTACGTCGACAACGGGCAGATCCTCACCTCGGCGGGCGCCGCCGCCGGTCTGGACATGTGCCTGCACATGATCCGCCGCGACCTGGGGTCGGCCGTCGCCGCGCACGCCGCCCGGATGTGTGTCGTACCGCTGGAACGGGAGGGCGGACAGGCCCAGTTCATCGTGCACGAGCATCCGCCCGTGCCCCGGGGTTCGGATCTGGAGCCGCTCCTGGAGTGGATCGAGGACAATCTGGCCGGGGAGGTCACCCTCGGCGCGATGGCGGCGCGCTCGGGGTTGAGCGAGCGCACCTTCAGCCGCCGGTTCCGCGAACAGACGGGCACCACTCCGCTGCAGTGGCTGCTGCGGGCGCGGGTGCGGCGGGCCCAGTACCTGTTGGAGAACGGCGAAGGCTCCGTCGAACGGATCGCCCGCCAGGCGGGGTTCGGCTCCCCGACGGCCTTCCGGGAGCGGTTTCGCCGGGTGGTCGGCACCACTCCGTACGCCTACCGCGCGGCGTTCCGGGGGCGGGCCTCGGCATCGAGCGGCCGCTCGTAGGGGCCCGCGTCGCGGGCCCCTGGGCACGGCGGTGTCACACGGCCAGCGACAGGCCGCTCTCCCCGTCGGCGCCCACCGGGCGGGCCTGCCGCACCGCACGCCCCTTGGCGAGCAGCAGCGCGTCCGCCTTGGCCACCGCGTCGTGGACGCCGGTCGTCGCCATCATCACGCACAGGGTGTAACTGACGTCCGCCAGCTCCCCCGCCGTCGCGGACCGCTCCCTCTCCGCCGACGCGATCCGCAGTGACGCGTACCGCGTCAGCAACTCCCTGACGATCTTCGGGTCCGGTTCCAGCACGAAGCGCTCCTCTCTGGATTCTCGCTGCGTATGCCCGGACCCGGTCGAAACAGTCGCACCACACCTGCCCCTGCTCGCAATTGACCGAATTCTGACAGTCGCCACCTGTCGTGCGTCTTTCAACTCCTGCCCCACTCCCGCGCCACCACCTCCCGGAAGCCGTGCGGCGGGCGGCCGGTGACGCGTTCGACGGTGTCGGTGGTGCGGTCCTCGGCTCCCTGGGCGATCGCGTGGTCCATGTCGGCCAGCATCGCGGCGAAGTCCGGCGGCACCAGGCTCGCGAGGCGGGCGCGCGACTGCGCCGGTGTCAGGGCGTGGTGGACGACCGGCCGGCCGCCGGCCCGGGTGAGGTTCGCGGCGACCTCGTCGTGGGTGAGGGACTCGGGGCCGGTGAGGACCAGGTCGGAGTCCGGGGCGCGGTCGTCGGTGAGGGCGTGCAGGGCGACGGCCGCGATGTCGTCGGCGTCGACGAAGGCCACCCGGCCGCTCCCGGTGGCGGTCAGGATGGTGCCGTCCTGCCGGATGCCGACGGCGTGGGCGTGGTCGCCGGTGAAGTTCTGCATGAACCAGGAGGGACGGAGCACCGCCCACTGGTCGAACAGGCCGGGCAGTTCCCGGTGCACCGCACCCACCGCCGGGCCGCCCTCGGGTATGGCGGAGGAGCTGAGCAGCACGGCGCGGCGCACGCCGGTGGCGCGGGCACGGCGCAAGAAGGGCAGCATGACCGCGGCCGGGTCCATGTCGCCCACGGGCGGCACGAGGTAGACACGGTCCACTCCCTCCAGGGCCGCGTCGTGCGTGGCGGGGTCGTGCCAGTCGAAGCGGACCGGCTCCGCGCCCGGCACGGGGGCCGCGCGTCGCCCGGCGGCCTTCACGTGGTGACCGGCGGCGACCAGCCGTGCGGTGGTGCGGCTTCCGGTCGTGCCGGTGGCCCCGACGACCAGCGTCGTGCCGATGCCGGTCATCGGGCGGTCCCGGTGAAGTCGGCACCCGGCTCCAGCAGCGCCAGCGGGTTCCAGTAGTCGCGGTAGGACGTGAACCGGCCGTCCTCGGCGGTCACGACGGCGATGTACGTCATGTCGAAGGGGGCGCCCGTCTGCACCAGCCGGCCGACGCCGCGCATCTCCACCACGACGGTCCGCGTGTCGGTCGTCTCGTGGATGTGCAGGTCGGGGAAGTCGTGCAGGTCGATGTGGTCGGGGTAGTGCCGCATGTAGGCGGCGACGGCCTCCCGTCCCTCCAGCCGCCGCGGCCGGCCGTCGGGGGCGAAGGGGAACTCCATGACCCCGTTGTCGGCCCACAGACCGACCCAGCCGTCCATGTCTTTGTCCAGCAGCAGGCGCAGGCCGTGCCTGAACAGGTCGGGCGCCGGGGTGTGTGCGGGCATGGGTGTGCTCCTCTTCGTCGCGTCTTGGGGGACTACCATTCGGACCGCGGGTCCGCTTCAAACAATACGGACCGACGGTCCGCTTTGCAACGCGCACCGCCCGCCGAGGCCCGACGACGCCCGCCGACGCCCCACGACGGAGGAGACCCCTGTGACCGAGCGCAAGCCCCGCAAGGACGCGGCCCGCAACCGGGCGGCCGTCCTCGCCGCCGCCGACGCCCTCTTCGTCCGCTGCGAGAGCCCCGACGACGTCACCATGGCCGATGTCGCGACGGCGGCCGGCGTCGGGAAGGGAACCCTCTTCCGGGCCTTCGGCGACCGCGTCGGGCTGGTCGGGGCGCTGTACGAGGCGCGGCTGGAGCCGATCGAGCGGGCCGTCGAGACGGGACCGCAGCCGCTGGGACCGGGCACCCCGCCGCAGCAACGCGTCACCGCCCTGCTCGACGCTCTCCTGCGCTTCAAGCTCGACAATCGCGGCCTGGCGCTGGCGCTGGAGGCCGCGGGGCGCGACAGTCCGTACGGAGCGGGACACTACGAGCGCTGGCACACCCTGCTCCGTACGGTCCTGGAGCAGGTCCCCGGCCTGAGCGACGGGGAGTTCGCCGCCCACGCGCTGCTCGCCGCCGTCCGCGCCGACCTCGTCGAGCATCTGGCGGGCGTACGGGGCCTGCCCCACGACCGGATGCGCGCCCAACTGGCCGACTACGCCGGGCGGGTCCTCGACACTCCCCCGCCACGGCCCTGAGACCCGGACGGCACGGACGCGGGCACGGTCAGGCGACCTGGCCGCTGTGGAGTGCCGTGTACGCCCCTCCCCTCGCCAGCAGTTCCTCGTGGGTGCCGATTTCCTGGACGCGGCCCTCGCCCATGACCACGATCCGGTCCGCGCCCCGCACGGTGGACAGCCGGTGCGCCACGACGAACGTGGTGCGCCCGCGCAGCAGCCGTGCGAGCGCCTGCTGGACCAGGGCCTCCGAGCGGGTGTCCAGCGCCGAGGTGGCCTCGTCGAGGATCAGCACCCGGGGGTCCCGGATCAGGGCGCGGGCGATGGCCAGGCGCTGGCGCTGCCCGCCGGACAGCCGGGCGCCGTGCTCTCCGACCAGGGTGTCGGCGCCCCGCGGCAGCCGGTCGACGAACTCCAGCGCGTTGGCGTCGCGCAGGGCGCCGCGCACCGTCTCCTCGTCGGCGTCGTCCATGCCGTAGGCGACGTTCTCCCGGATCGTGCCGTCGAAGAGGATGGACTCCTGCGGCACCACCGAGACGAAGCGCCGGTAGGTGCGCAGGTCGAGCGTGTTCATGTCGGTGCCGTCGAGCAGCAGCCGGCCCGAGGTCGGGCGCAGGAAGCCGATGACCAGGTTGAGCACGGTGGACTTGCCGGCGCCGGACGCGCCCACCAGCGCGACGGTCTCGCCGGGTTCCACGGCGAGGGTGAAGTCCTGCACCGCGGGCCGCCCGTCGCTGTCGTAGAGGTGCCCGACGCCCTCGAAGGCGACGGCTCCGCGCAGCGATGTGACTTCCGTCTTGCCCTCGTTGTCCTCCAGTTCGGGGGCCTGGAGCACTTCGCCGACCGAACGGACGGACTCCAGGCCCTTGGTGATGACCGGGGCCAGGTTCGCCAGCGTGGTCGTGGAGTTGGTGAGAGTGGTCAGGAAGGCGCTGAGCATGACGACGTCGCCGGCGGTGACCCCCCAGACGTCGTAGTACGAGATCAGCGCGGCACCCGCCAGCACCAGTACGCCGACCACGTTGAGCACGACCCAGGACAGCGAGCCGAAGCGGCCGTTGACCAGGTCCAGGCGCATCCCGGAGGTGAGCAGCCGGTCCAGGGTGCCGTCCATGCGGCGCAGCGCCTTGCCCTCCAGGCCGTGGGCGCGGGTGACCGGGATGAGCCGGGTCATCTCCGTGACCCGTGAGGACAGGGTCTCGACCTCGTGGCGGAAGTGCTCGTTGTGGGCGCGCAGCCGGGCCCTGAGCCGGGCCACGAGGAGGGAGGCGGCGGGGACGACGACGAGGAAGACGGGCAGGAACTCCGGGGTGCGCACCGCGATGATGACCAGGCCGCCGGTGAGCACGGTGAACGCGCCGAGCCCCGTCTCGGCGGTCTGCTGCACCATCTGTTCCACCGTCTCCACGTCCCGCACGACCTTGGCCTGGAGGACGCCCGCGCTGACGCGCGAGTGGTAGCCGATCGAGAGTTGCTGCATGCGTGTGCACAGTGCGGAGCGCAGGGCGGTGCCCATGCGGCGCACGCTGCCGTACAGGAGGCGGACGTAGAGCAGGTGCAGCGGGTAGTTGACCAGCAGGATGAACATGATGATCCCGGTGCTGGTCCACAGGTTGCCGATCGGGCCGTGCTGGACGACGGTGTCGATGATGGACGCGGTGATGAGGGGCAGCAGCCATATGGGGCTGTGCTTGACGGTGAAGACGGCGACCGCGCCCGCCAGCGGGCGGCGGTCGGCCCGGAACAGGTAGACGAGTGTGCGTATCGGGTGTTCGCCCCGGTAGCGGTGATCGAGCGGCTTTTCGGGCGACGCCATCGGCGTGGTCCTCCTGGTGACCGAGTGGGGCAAGCGCTTACTTCCCGCGCTTTCCTACCCCGTCGGCAAGGAGTACGCCACACCGTTTCACGCCTTGGAAGGAGAGACCCGCGCCTTCTCCCCCGTGGAGGGCGCGGGTCTCAGTCTCCGAGGCTGCCGGCTCCGAGTGTGCGGGCGAGTTCGGTGGTGGCCCGCGTGATCTCGCTGTCGTCCTCGGTCAGCAGCCGCTCCAGTTCGCCCCGCCGGGCGCGGACCGCCTGCCGCGCGGCACGCTCCCACGCCACCGGGTTCTCCCGGTGGTTGAGCAGCTTGGGATACGCGGTGGCGGTGGTCTCCCACTGGCGGGCGTCGGCGATGTTCTTGAGTAGCTGGATGATCTGCGCCCGGCAGCTCACCTGGGGCCGCTGCGCCAGCTCCCACAGGAAGGGGACGGTCGCGGCGGTGGCCTGTTCGACGACGAAGCCGTACTGGCAGATGCGCCTGCGCAGGTCGCCGAGGGCGGCACGGGCGGTTTCGGCGTCCCCCCTGGCGACCTTGCGCAGCAGTCGGGGAATGGCCGCCGCCGAGCCGCTGGAGTCCTGGATCTCGCTCCAGGGCACGCCGTCGAGGCCCGCGAGGAGGGCGGTGGTGCCGGGCACGCCGGGCGGCTGCGCCCGGCGGTCGGTGCGCTCGGTGCTCGGCTCGGGTGTCGGAGCGCTGCGCATGGTGTGGGGCCCTTCCGCGGCAGTCGGGTCAGGTGAGGGGGCGGGTCGACAACGTGGCCCAGAACGTGCACAGGGCGCGGCCGTGCTCCTGGAGTGCGGAGCCGTCGGACGGGTGGAACACGGGCGTGTTGTCCCCGGAGTCGGAGAGTCCGGTGATCACGAGGGTGACGAGGCTTGCGAGGGTTACGAGGCTTGCGTCGTCACCGCGGCGGCCGAGGGGCCACCCGCGCGGTGTCTCCCGCGCCGTGCGCGGCAGCCCTCCGGACCGGCTCGTCGCGCCTGCCCCCGACACGGGTTCGCCGGGTGACCGGAGCGTTGGATGCGCAGGTGACGGCACAGCATCTCCCTGATGCGACGTCAGAACGAGGCGTCGACCAAGGGGTTGACGCCACGGCTATTATCCACGCTTAGAGCGCTCGCGTGCAATTGCACGAGAAATTGCGCGAAAAAAATCGGATGGGAGCGCTCGGGGACCGACGGAACTCGGTCCGCTCCCCCGAACGGCAAGGAGACCGCGGTGCCATCAGTGCGCAACGGAGTGCAGGCCAGCTCGTTGGACGCCTGCTGGAAGAAGAGTCGGCACAGCAACGCCGAGGGCAACTGCGTGGAGGTCGCCCTCGTGGACGGAGGCATCGCGATGCGCAACTCCCGTGACCCGGACGGCCCCGCGCTCGTCTACACCTCCGCGGAGGTGGCCGCCTTCCTGGCCGGGGCGAAGGAGGGCGAGTTCGACCACCTGCTGTAGGCGGGGCGACGCGCAAGCGGAGTCCAACTACCCGATTTCTACCGGCGGATGCGGCGGACACCGATGGGATGAGATAGTCTTTCCCTCAAGTCTGCCGGTCTGCTGGGAGTCAGGATGTCCGCCGCGCCGCATCGCATCTCCCGTCTCGAACCCTATCTGGACCGGGCCGAGCCGGCGCCGACTCTGCTGAAGATGCTCGTCGGCGTACAGCTCGCGGGTTTTCGCGAGGACGCCGGCCTCTCCCAGGACCAGGCCGCACGCGACCTCGGGTTCAGTGCGGCGAAGCTCTCGCGCATCGAGTCGGGCAAGGGCCGCAGGCCCCCGACGGAGCACGACGTCCGTGCGCTGCTCGAGCGGTACGGCACCGACGCCTACGAGGCCTCGGTGCTGATCAAGCTGTTGCAGCGCGCGGGCGAACCGGGCTGGTGGCAGCGGTACGACAAGCGCCTGATGCCCGAGTGGTTCGACCGCCTGGTCGGTCTCCAGGAGGCCGCGGCCACCATCCGTACCTTCGAGATCCAGTACGTCCCCGGTCTGCTCCAGACCGGGGACTACACCGAGGCCGTGGTCGAGCGCGGCCTGCCGAACGCTCCCGCGGGCGAGGTCCGGCGCCGTGTCGAGCTGCGCAAGCGCCGGGCGCAGTTGCTGGACCGCCAGGACGCGCCGCAGCTCTGGGCGATCATCGACGAGTCCGTCCTGCTGCGCGTGCTCGGCAGCCGTGACGTCATGCGCGAGCAACTCGCGCACCTCGTCGAGATGGCGGGGCAGCCCCATGTGACGCTGCAGATCGTGCCACTGGACGTGACGAACGCGTCGGCGCCCGCGATCCCCGTCACCTATCTGCGTTTCGGCGGCACCGATCTGCCGGACGTGGTCTATCTGGAGCACATCAAGAGCGCCAACTTCCTCGAGGACCGGGACGAGACCGAGGAGTACCGGGTCGCGCTGGACCGGCTGGCCGACGAGGCGCTGACTCCGCGCGAGTCACTGGACCGGCTGCGCGAGACGATGGCGACGCGCTACGCCGACAAGTAGCGGCAAACGCGGAGGGGCCACGCGCAATCGCGCGTGGCCCCTCCGCGTTGTACGGGCTCCGCGTTGTACGGGCTCCGCGTTGTACGGGCTCCGCGTTGTACGGGCTCCGCGTTGTACGGGCTCCGCGTGGTGCGGATGATCTGCTCGTCAGCGGTCAGCGCAGCCGGCCAAGACCGCCGAACTCGATCCACTCGTCGGAGAGCTGGCGCGGCGCCACCTCGGTGTCCGGGCGCCAGGTGGAGACCTCCACCAGGCCAGGCTCCAGGATGTCCATGTCCTCGAAGAACGCCTCGACGTCCCTCGGCTCACGGACCCGGCCCCAATGCCCCTGCGTCGCCTGGTCCATGAAGTCCGTGACGAACTTCCGTACCTCGGCGTCCTCGCTGACCAACTGGCACATCACGGCGAAGCTGCCGGGCACGAGCCGCTCGGTCACGCGACGGATCACGGCCTTGGGGCCGTCGGTCTCGCTGTCCGGGATGCAGTGGAAGACCGAGTTGAACAGCACGGCGACCGGCTGTGAGAAGTCGATCAGGCGCTGGGTGTCCGGGTGGGAGAAGATCTCCTCCGTCGCACGCATGTCGGCGTGGATGACGGCGGTCTGGTCGTTCTGGTCGAGCAGCGCCCGGCCGTGGACGAGGACCATCGGGTCGTTGTCGACGTAGACGACGCGGGAGTCGGGCGCGATGCGCTGGGCGATCTGGTGCACGTTGTCCTGCGTGGGCAGGCCGGATCCGTGGTCGAGGAACTGGCGGATGCCGTAGTCCTCGACGAGGGTGCGGACGACCCGCTGAAGGAAGCGCCGGTTGTTCAGCGCCAGCCGGCGCGTGCTGGGGACGACCTTGTCGAGCTCTCCGACGGCCGTCCGGTCCGCCGCGTAGTTGTCCTTGCCGCCCAGATAGAAGTCGTACATACGTGCCGCTGTGGGCACATTGGCGTCGATCTCCGTGGACAGCCGCTTGTCGGCTTGCATCGTTCCCCCAGCTCCGTACCCGCGCCAACTGGACTGGCATGACAGACAGTACATCCTAAGGACCCGGTGGGCAGCGAAACCAGAGGGAGGATCAGTGGCCGTCAAACCGATTGCCATGCGGGCGAGTTGACGGCCACTGGCCCGGTCAGCCGCGGCCGGCCAGGTACGCGTCCACTCCGGGCGCCTTGTGGGCCTCCTCCACGCCGACCAGACCGCCGACCGCCTTGGCGTCGGGCTTGAGCACGTAGGTGGACCGGCTCGCCGGCGCGGTCACGTAGGTGAAGTTCTGCGGGGTGCCGAGGCCGGTGTCGGCGTTCTTCTGCGAGCGGTGCGCCTTGACCACGGCCTGGCGGGTGAGGCTGCCGCCCTCGCATGCCTTCTTCAGGTCGGCGCCCATCAGTTGGGCGGCGTTGTATCCGGAGAGCACGCCGGAGTCGACCGGCTCGCCGGGGTACGCCTTCTTGTAGGAGGCCACCATCTTCTTGACGCCCGGCAGGTCGGAGCTGACCGCCGGTGCCGCGCTGACCACGTGGACCATGGCTTCCAGCGCCGCCGCCGCGGGCGTCTTCAGCAGCTGCGGGGCGTAGCCGGGTGCGCTGCTGACGATCGGCACCTTCAGGCCGCGGGCGGCGGCCAGGCCGGCGAGGGAGGCGGTCTGGGCGGGGCCCGCGCTGATCAGGATCGCCTTCACCCCGGCCTTGCTCAGCGCGGAGACCTGCGCGGTCAGGTCGGTGTCCGTGGCCTTGATCTTCTGCCCGGCCACCTTCATCCCCGCCTGCTCGGCGGCCCACTCGGAGCCCTCGAGCGCGTTGGCGCCGTAGTCGCCCTCGAAGTACACGTGGCCGATCGTGTCGCCCTTGGCGATCTTCTTGGTGCGGGTCAGGAAGTCGACGGCGGCGATCATGTCGAGGTCGTAGGTGGTGCCGAGGACCTGGACGGCGTCGTGGCCGAGCAGCGAGGCGGCCCAGGCCTGCGGGAAGGTCAGCATGTGGTCGCGCTCGATGTCGTCCAGCAGGGCCGCGACCACCGGGGAGCCGATGACCTGCGGCAGGGCGACGACGTCCGGGGAGATGTCGGCGTAGGCGGTGACCGCCTTCTGCACGTCGTAGCCGTGGTCCTTGACGACGATCTCGACCTCTCTGCCGCAGATCCCCCCGGCGGCGTTGGTCTCGTCGGCCCACATCTGCTGGGCCTGCACGATGCTCTTGCCGAGGGTGGCGTAGGGGCCGGTGAGGTCGGTCAGCGCGCCCAGCGTGATGGTCTTGTCGCTGACTCCGGGGCCGGCCTTGATGCCGTCGGCGGCGGCGTCGTCGGTGCTCCCGCCGTCCGCCTTGGAGCTGCAGGCGGTGCCCGCGAGCAGCACGGCGGCCAGCGCCGCGGCCAGGGCCGCGGTCCGGGTGGTCCGGGCACTGCGGGCGGTCCGGGCGGTCCGGGCGGTCCGGGCGGTCCGGGCGGTCCGGGCGGTGCGAGGCCTGGGGTGCGTGACGTTCACGGGGTGTGCTCCTTGGCTCGTGCGGTGGTGGCGGGGGTGTCGGAGGATGCGGAGGTCGCTCCGGGCGAGGGACCGGTGCCGGGAGGGCCGGTGACGGATGCCCCGCGGCGCAGGCGCAGGCGCGCGCGGGTGCGGCGGGCCAGGCCGTGCAGGCCGTCGGGGGCGTAGAGGAGGATCACGACGATCGCCGCGCCGTAGAGGTAGCGGGAGGCCTCGGTCGGGCCGATCGAGCCGTCGCCGGACCCCGGCGTCGCCACCAGGGGCAACTGGTCGGCGTAGCGGGTCATCAGGAGGGGCATCGCGGTGACGAAGACGGCTCCGGCGGTGGCGCCGGCCACCGAGCCGAGGCCTCCGATGACGATCATGGCGAGGTAGTCGACGGAGAGGAGGAGGGAGAAGTAGTCGGGCACCACGCGGCGGAAGGCGAGCGCCAGCAGGACGCCGGCGAGGCCCGCGTACATCGACGAGACGACGAACGCGGCCGAGCGGTACCGGGCCACGTGCACGCCCATCACGGACGCCGCGGTCTCGCTGTCGCGCAGTGCCACCAGGGCGCGTCCGGGACGGCCGCGCAACAGTCCGCGCGCGGTGAACCAGGTGAGCGCGAACAGGGCGAGGCCCAGATACCAGAGCCGTTCCTCGGCGCCGAACGGCACTCCCAGGACCGTCAGTTCTGGATCGGTCTCGGCGAAGGTGAACCCGCCCAGTTCCAGCGGCGGCACCGAGCGTCCGTTGAAGCCGCCGGTGACGGAGTCCGCGGTGAGCAGGACGTGGTGGCCGAGGAAGACCAGGGCGAGGGTGGCCACGCCGAGGTAGATGCCCTTGACCCGGCCCGCGACGGGACTGAACAGGCCGCCCGCCGCTCCGGCGAGCAGTACGGCGAGGACGGCGGCGACGGCGGGCGGCAGGCCCGGTCCGGGCTCGCCCGCCAGCCAGACGTAGCCGTATGCGCCGACGGCGAGGAAGAAGGCGTGTCCGAGGGAGAGTTGTCCGGCGGTGCCGCTGAGCAGGCCGAGCCCGACGGCGCCGATGGCCGCGGCCATGGAGAACAGGCCGATGCGCAGCCAGAAGGCGTCCAGGTAGAAGGGGAGGGCGCACAGGAGGAGGGCGGGCAGCAGCAGCCGGCCGCTCCTGAGCAGCAGGGCGAGGCGGTCAGACACGGGCCGCTCCCTTCGCCGCGAAGAGTCCGGCGGGGCGCACCAGCAGGACGAGCACCATCACGGCGTAGGGCGCGACGTCGCCGAAGCCCTCGCCGAGAACGTGCAGTTCGGACTGGTAGCCGGCGACGAACGCCTCGGTGAGGCCGATCAGCATGCTGCCGACCAGGGCGCCGACCGGTGAGGTCATCCCGCCGAGGATGGCGGCGGGGAACGCCTTCAGGGCGATCTGCCCGGTGGTGCGCTCCAGTCCGGGTGCGGGGAAGGCGACCAGGAAGACCGCGGCGAGCGCGGCGAGTCCGCCGGCCAGGCACCAGGCGACGGTGCGCACGCGGGTGAGCCGTACGCCCATGAGGGCGGCGGCCTCGCCGTCGTCGGCGGCGGCGCGCAGCGACAGTCCCCACGGCGTGAACCGGAAGAGGGCGAAGGCGCCGGCGATGGCCACCGCGGACACCACGATCGCGGCGATGCGGCTGTCGGCGACGGTCACCGGGCCGAGGTCGGTCACGGCGGCGCCCCAGGGGTCGCCGAGCGGCAGCAGGTCGCCGCCGATGCGCCGGGAGAGGTCGGTGACCAGGACGATGTCGATGCCGATGGTGACGATGGTCTGCACGTGGGCGGCGTGCGGGTCGGTCCCGACCCGTTGCAGCACCAGCCGGTCCAGCGCACCGGCGACGGCGGCCGTCGCGAGGACCGCGACGGCCAGCGCCGCGGCGAAGCCGATGTCGTCGTGGAGTACGGCGACGAGGTATCCGCCGAGCAGCAGGAGCGAGCCGTGGGCGAAGCTCAGTACGCCGGATGCCTTGAAGATGGTGACGAAGCCGAGGGCGATCAGGGCGTAGACCGAGCCGAGGGCGAGGCCGTTGAGGAGGTTGTCGAGGAAGCCGCTCATACCGCGTCCTCTCCTGTGCCGGTGGTGCCGGTGGTGCCGGTGGTGCCGGTGGCGCCAGTGGTGCCGGTGGTGCCAGTGGTGTCGGTGGTGCCGAGGTAGGCGCGCAGTACCTCGGGGTCGCGCCTGACCTCGTCGGGGGTGCCGTGGGCGATGGCCCTGCCGAAGTCGAGGACGGTGACCTCGTCGGCGAGCCGCATGACCAGGCCCATGTCGTGCTCGACCAGCACGACGGACAGGCCGAGTTCGGCGCGGATCTCCCGGACGACCTCGGCCGTGCGGACGCGTTCGGCGGCGTTCATGCCGGCCACGGGTTCGTCGAGCAGCAGTACACGGGGCTCCAGACAGAGGGCGCGGGCGAGTTCGACGCGCTTACGGTCGCCGTAGGACAGCAGGGCGACGGGCGAGTCGAAGTGGGCGCCCAGGCCGGTGAGTTCGGCGATCTCTCGGGCTTTGGCGAGGTGTTCGCGCTGTTCGCGCACGGCGCGCGGCAGCCGCAGGGCGCTGGCGGCGAAACCGGCGTGGGACAGGGCGTGCCGGCCGAGCATCAGATTGTCGGCGACGGTGCCCTGGGTGGTGACGATGTTCTGGAAGGTGCGGGCCACTTTGAGCGCGGCGATCCGGTGCGGGGCGAGCCGGGTCAGCTCGGCGTCGCCGAGCCGTACGGTGCCCGCGGTGGGCCGGTACAGGCCCGACAGGACGTTGAAGCAGGTGGACTTGCCGGCGCCGTTGGGGCCGATGACGGCGTGCACGGTGCCGGGGGCGACGGTGAAGGAGACGTCGTCGAGGGCGAGGAGACCGGCGAAGCGCACGGTCACGCCCCGGACGTCGAGTGGGGGCGGTGCGGCGGTACGGGTGGTCACGCGGCCCCCTTGCCGTCGGCGCCCTCGGTGGTGTCGCCCAGATAGAGGCGGCGTACGGCGTCGGTCCGCGCGAGTTCGCCCGCCTCGCCGGACAGCCGGACCTCGCCGACCTCCAGGACGTAGGCGTGTTCGGCCAGGGACAGCGCCATGCCGGCGTTCTGTTCGACGAGGAGGACGGCGGTGCCCTGGGCGTTGATCTCGCGGACGACCCCGGCGATGCGGTCCACCATCATCGGGGCGAGGCCGAGGGAGGGTTCGTCGAGCAGGAGCAGCCGGGGCGCGGCCATCAGGGCCCGGCCGATGGCCAGCATCTGCTGCTCGCCGCCGGACAGCAGGCCGGCGGCCTGACGGGGGCGTTCGGCGAGGCGCGGGAAGAGGGCGAAGACACGGTCCCGGGCCTCGCGGACCTGGGCCGGGGCGCGCCGGCCGAGGCCGAGTCCGCCGGCCCGCAGGTTCTCGTCGACGGTGAGTCCGGCGAACACCCGCCTGCCCTCGGGCACCTGTACGACTCCGGCGCGTACGGCGGCGACCGGGTCCCGGCCGTCGAGCGCCTTGTCCCCGTAGCGGACGCGGCCCGCCGTGATCGCGCCGCGGTGCAGGCGCAGGGTGCCGGAGACGGTCCGCAGCAGCGTCGTCTTGCCGGCGCCGTTGGCGCCGAGCAGCGCGACGACCGCGCCGTGCGGGACGGTCAGGGACACGGAGCGGAGGGCGGACAGTGCGCGCCCGTACGTCACGTCGAGGCTCTCGACGTGCAGCGCGGGCGCGCCGTCCGGTGGTGCTGCGGGCATCGCGGCTCCTTGGGACCGGGCCTGGACGGCACGGTGACGGGTGAACGGGGGGAGCTCACGACAGCACGGGCACCGCCGGCCGTACAGGGGTCCGGGGCAGGGTCGCTGCGGCGTCCCAGTCCGGGGATGGTGAGTCTGTGCGGATGCCCAGGAAGGGCGGCGGCGGAGCAGGTTTCCGGCACCCGCGCCGCCGGTGGCGGGTGGGACCGGTGAGACGCGAAGCGCCCGGAGACCGTCCGGGGCGCTCCGGACGCGGGCGCCGAGGGCGGGGCGCCGGGCGGGACAACGGTTGGGGCAGCGGTTGGGGCCGTGGACAGGACGCCCGCACGAGCGCATCGCCCGGGACACCGACGACCGGCTCCGGTGACCGCCTCCGGCTACCGGCTCCGGCTACCGGCTCCGGCTACCGGCCGGGCAAGGGTCCGAGCAGCCTGGCGGGCATCTCGACGCCTACCGGAGAGGGGCCCCGAGCTGCCGGACCCACGCTTCGTCCGGAACCAGAACCTGTCCGGCCGATCATGCCGCAGACGCGGGGTCTGGCACGCACTCCCTCACGCTCGGGGGACCCCCATCGCGTCGCCGCCCTCCTCCGCCTTGCAGCCGCACGTACCAGCCCCCGCTCACCAGCGTTGAACGAGCGCCGTCGGTTTCCTGCGACTTGATCGACCGGACAGGTCCTGGCCCCGTGCGGCCGGGGCAGGCGGACCCGGCCGCCCCGCGTCTCAGTCGCGCAGGACGCGTCGGGCGGTCAGGGCCAGGCTGAACTCGACGACGTCGGCCGGGCGGGCCAGGGAGCGGCCGGTCAGTTGTTCGCAGCGGCGCAGGCGGTTGAGGACCGTGTTGCGGTGACAGTAGAGGCGTTCGCCGGCGCGCTGGGCCGAACCGTCGCAGTCGAGCCACGTGGTCAACGTGTCCAGCAGCACCTCGCGGTCGGCGGGCTCCAGACGGAGCACGGGGCCCAGCACCTTCTCGGCGAGGGCCCGGCCGAGTTCGGGGCTGGAGACGACCAGCGCGGCGGGGAGTCGGTCGGCCAGTCTCACCGTGCCGCCCGCCTCGGGGCAGATGCCCAGTGCGGTGTCCGCGAGCCTGCGGGCGTCGCCCACGGCGGCGAGTCCGTCGACCGGGCTGCCGACGCCGATCCGCAGGCCCGGGAGGGAAGGGTGCGGCCCGGACCCGGGCTCTTGCGGGTCCGGAAGCCCCTCGCCCGCGCCGACCAGGACGATGCCGTAGTCGACCTCCGGCCCGGCGTGCCAGTGGACGCGGACGCCGGGCGGTACGGCGGCGGCGCGGGTGGCGCCGGACCGGACCGGGGGCCCGCCGGTGACGGCGACGACGACGTAGCGGCCCTGCTCGGGCAGGTCGAGTGTGCGGGCGGCCTCGGGCAGGTCGGCGATGCGGCTGGTGCCGTCGAGCAGTCCGGCCGCCAGCAGCCGGGCCCGGTTCTCGCGGCGGCGGCCGAGCTGCCACTCGGTCTGCCGGTAGGCGTCCGCGACGAGGGTGCAGTGCTCGTCGACGAAGTTCCACACGTCGGCGGCCACGTGCACCAGGAGCCGCACGTCCTCGGGAGCGGCCCTGGACGTCTCCTCGACCAGCCGCTGCCACACCAGTGAGCCGCCCAGACGGAAGGCGTGCAGCAGGGCGTCCAGCGGGAGTCCCTGCTCGGCGCGGGTGGCGCCGATCCGCCAGGAGCAGCGGCGGGCCGCGTCCCGGGCGCCGCGGGGGTCGAGCAGCGAGGCCACGCTGTGCCGCAGGGAGCGGTGGACCTCCTGCCAGGTGGCGGTGGGGTCCTTCGTGACGGCCGCGCGGTATGCGGGCTCCTGCTCCTGCAGCAGTGTCATCAGCCGGTCGGTCAGGTCGGGCAGGTCGTCGAGCAGGGCGCGCGCGGCCCGGTGCAGGACACGCAGGGCGTCGGCGTCGATCAACGACGTGACGCCCGGTGTCCGCGGGCGTGGAACGGGCGTCAGCCCGGTGCGGATCGCTGCTCGTGACCGTACGGCGTGCTGCATCGCGGTCCTCCCCGGGGCAGGGCTTGCGAAGGCGCCGCCCCGCGACGGGCTTCCGCCCGCGCCGGGTCCGCCTCCTGACTCGTCCTGCCCCGAAGGATGGCATACCGTCCGGTCGGTCCCTAGGGTTGTGCACCGGTCTTTTCGACGTGTTCGGCCCGTTCCGCCTGCCCGACCATGCGGGCCAGCTCCAGCCGGGACCGTACGCCGAGCGCGGCGAAGACCTTGCGGAGGTGGTAGTCGACGGTGCGGGTGCTCACCGCGAGGGTCAGCGCGACCTCGCGGTTGGTGGCGCCCTCGGCGACGTGCCGCGCGATGCGCAGTTGCTGCGGGGTGAGGCGGGTCAGCGTTCCGGCGCCGGTCCCGTGCGGGGCGGCCCCGAGGGCGCGCAGTTCGTCGCGTGCCTGTGCGGCCCAGACGCCGGCACCGCAGCGCTCGAACCCGGCCAGCGCGGTGCCGAGGCGGCCGCGGGCCTCGCGCGGTCTGCGGCGCCGGCGCAGCCACTTGCCGTACAACAGTGCGGTGCGGGCCCGTTCGAAGTCGCCGCCCGCCTCGTCGTGCCGGGCGAGCGCGCGGCGGTAGAGGTCGTCGGCGCGGTCCGGCGGGGCGAGGAGGGCGTGGCAGCGGGCCAGTTGGGCGGCGGCCTGCGGGTCGGCGCCGAACGCCGCCCAGCCCGTGAAGTCGGTGAGGACCTCGCGGGTGTCCTCGTGGCGTCCGGCGAGGACCGCGGCCTCCACGAAGCACGGCACGGCGAGCCGCCAGACCGCGAAGTGGCCGCGCCCGGGCCCGGGGAGGACCAGGAGTCCGAGCCGGTCCGCGGCATCGAAAGGGCGCCCCCGGCCGAGGTCGGCGCGGGCCGCCGCCCACTCCGCGAGGGTGGCCGCCTGGGCCAGCCCGTGCCGCCGGGCGGTGACCAGGGCGGCCGTGACGTGCCGGGCGACGACGTCCGGTTCCTCCTCGATCGACGCCGCGAGGGCCAGTACCGCACGGTGGTGGGCCGCCGTGTTGCGCTGTCCTGCCAGCAGCGCGGTGCGCAGCCCCTCCTCCGCGTGGGTGCGCGCCTGCGGGTGCCGGCCGGCGCGCAGTTCGGCGTAGGCGAGGTACTCCAGTGCCTGCGGCACCAGCGCGTCCGAGCCGAGTTGCCGGGCGGCGGCCAGGGCCCGGGCCCCGCCCCTGCGGGCAGCGTCCACGTCCCCGAGCAGCAAGGCCGCCGCCGCCGACCGCAGCAGCGCCTCGGGCCGCTCCTCGGTCCTGCCCCGCTCCACCACCTGCCCGAGCGGCCCCCCGGCCCGGTCGAGCCGCCCCTCGAGCAGCGCCCGCATGCCGACACGGTGGTCACGTACGACGGTGGCCAGGGGCGCCACGGCGCGATGGCCCCCGGTGTGGTCGCGGACCGGGGCCCCAGCGAGGCCCCCGCAGACCGGAGACCCAGCGGGACTCTCGCAGGCCGGGCTCCCGGCGAGGCCCTCGCAGGGCGCAGCCCCAGCGACACTCTCGCGAACCGGAGCCCCAGCGAGCCCCTCGCAGACCGGGCTCCCAGCGAGGCCCCCGCAGACCGGAGACCCAGCAAGGCCCCTGCAGGGCGGAACCCCAGCGACACTCTCGCAAACCGAAGCCCCAGCAGGACGCTCACGAACCGGAGCCCCAGCGAACCCTTCGCAAACCGGGCTCCCAGCAAGGCCCCCGCAGACCGGAGACCCAGCAAGGCCCCTGCAGGGCGGAACCCCAGCGACACTCTCGCAAACCGAAGCCCCAGCAGGACGCTCGCGAACCGAAGTCCCAGCGAGCCCCTCGCAGACCGGGCTCCCGGCGGGGCTCACGCAAGCCGGGGTCGCGGCGCGGCTCACGCAGGCCGGGGTCCCGGTTCGGTGTGGTGGTCCGGGGGTGAGGGTGGCCAGGCACGCCGGTAGGTCGCCCGCCGCCCAGGCCGCGTCGGCGGCGGCCAGTGCGGCGGTCGCGGCGTCGGCGGGGGCGTCCGTGGCGAGCAGGGACGCGGCCAGCAGCAGCGACTGGTGGGCGTCGCCGACCGGGCCGTCCCTGAGTTCCACCAGGCCGCGCACCAGCTCGGCCCGCCCCCGTACGGCGGCGGGAGCGGCGCAGCCGCAGGCCGCGGCGAGCAGCGGGCGGGCCCGTTCGGGGCGTCCGGCGAGCAGGGCCTGCTCGGCCGCGGCAACGTACCGCTCCGCCCGTCGCGGGCCGTCGGCCGTCAGCTCGGCGGCACGGGCGTACGCCGTCGCGCGCAGCCGGTACGAGGCCCGCACTGTGCCGTCGGCCGCCACCGACGCGAGCCGGTCCGCCGAAGGCGCGGGTGCCGGGCCGCTCAGCGACCAGGAGCGGTGCAGCAGCGCCGGGAGCCTGTGGCCGCCGGTCTGCAGCACGTCGGCCAGCGCGCGGTGCGCGGCGCGCCGTCGGTCGGGCGCGGCGGTGGCGTGCACCGTGCGGCGGACCAGCGTGCTGTGGAAGCGGAGCCGGTCGCCGGCCAGGAGTAGCTGTTCGGGCAGCGGTTCGGCGCGGGGGCCGGACCCCGGTGCCGGCCGCAGGCGCCGCACCGCGTCGAGGACCAGGCCGGCGTCGACGTCCGGCCCGTCCGAGGCCTGTCCGGCCACCGCCACCGTCAGCAGCAGGTCCCGCGCATGGGCGGACCCGCCGGCCGGCGCGCCACCCGCCACCTCGGCGAGGGTCGCGGCGTCGGCCAGCGGGTGGGGCAGGGCCCGGTGTCCGCGCAGCTCGCCGGGTGACAGCCGGCGGACGAGGGCGACGAGGAGTGCGGGGTTGCCCTCCGCCTCGGCCAGGAGCTGCTCGCGGACGCCCGGGGCGGCGGCGCCGTCGGTCACGTCGTCGAGCAGGGCGGCGGCCCGCGGCGGTGCCAGCGGGTCAAGGCGCAGGACGGGAAGGTGGGCGAACTCCGGGTCGACGGCACGGTCCGCGGCGACGGAGAGGAGCAGTCCGACCCGGCCGCCGGTGTGCGGGCCCTCCGCCGCGCGGCCGAGGGCGGTGCGGGATGCCGCGTCCCACAGGTGCGCGTCGTCCACGCACACGAGCACGGGCGCCGCCCCGGCCGCCTCCCGCAGGCTGCCCAGCAGTTGGTCGGCGGTCCCGTGCGCGCTCGGGTCCCGGCCGGGGCCAGGGCCTGAGCCGGGGCCGGGGCCGGGGCGGAGTACGGGGCCGGCCCGGAAGGAGTGGGCGGCCCACTGGAGCAGCGTGGTCCGGCCGAGTCCGGGTTCGCCGGTCACGACGAGTTGGCCGCCGCGGGTGGGCAGCTCGTCCAACAAGGCACGCAACGCCTCCCGTTGCGCGCTCCGGCCGTGGATCCGCACGGCCGTACGTACGGTCGTCTCTCCGGTCATTTTCGGGAGGTTACGCACGCGTAGCCCGACGCGGAAGGCATCGATCCGCCCGCGTCCGCCGGGGCTTCGGCCCTGTCACCTGCGGTTGTGTGCCGTGCGAGCGCCCCCGGCACTGTGCCGGCGCCCAACCGGGCGCCGGCGGGCCCGTGCGGCGGCACAGCGGACCGGCGGCGGCCGCGACGTGCCCGCGACCGCCGCCGGACGGTGCCGTGCGCAGGGTCAGGAGCCGTGCGGGCAGTTGCCCCGGTACTCCTCGATGGTCAGGCTCGGCCCGGGCAGCGGGCACAGGAACTGCTCGTAGCGGGTGTCGTTGTCGATGAACCGCTTGAGCCAGGAAACGCTGTACTTCGCGATCGTCGTGTTGGACGTGTTCGGCGAGAAGTGGGTCGCGTTGTTCAGCTCCAGGTAGGCGCGGTCCGTGGCGGACGGCAGGCCGGTGTAGAACGGCTCGGCGTGGGACGCCACGGGGGCGATCGTGTCGCCGTCGGCCCCCACGACCAGCGTCGGGGTGCTCACCTCGGGCCAGCTCTTGTCCAGGTTCCAGGGGGTGAGGGGGATCGCGGCCTGGAGCGACGGCCGGGACTTGGCGGCCTCCAGGGTGCCGCCGCCGCCCATCGAGTGGCCCATGACGCCAAGTCGGCTGCTGTCGATCCGGCTCCGGACGGAGCTGCGCTCGGTGAGGTAGTCCAGGGCCGCCAGCAGTTGCCGGCCTCGGGAGGCGGGCTGGTCCAGCGTGGTGTTGGTGTCGATGGTGAACACGACGAAGCCCTGGGAGGCCAGCCGCGGGCCGAGCCAGGCCATGGAGGACTGGTACGCGGTGAAGCCGGGTGCGATCGCCACGGCACCGAACGTGCCGTCGCTGGTGCTGGTCGGGTAGTAGATGGTGCCGCCGCCGAAGCCGGTGACCGCGAGCGAGGAGACGCGGGTGTCGGCCACGGAGTAGGAGCCGCGCGATGCCTCGATGCTCGACTCGGTGGGCGCCGGGCCACGCTCGTAGGGGTTGTCGGCGGCCTGGGCTCCCGGGCCGGTGAGGGTGCTGAGCGCGACGGCCGCGGCCACGGCGGCCGTCACGCCGGCCAGCCGCCGCCGCGCGCCCGGGAACGTGGGGCGTGGGGCGTGTTGGGCGGCGTGGGTGTGGGGGTTCTGCTGCACGAGGGGTCGTCCTCTCTGTCGTGGCGAGCGGCCCGGCCGGTGTTCGCACACGGCCCGGGGACACGTGGGGTCGCGTCCCGGGACATCCGCCTGACGGGCGTCGCCGATGAGTCGGCGGTGCCACTGTCGACGGGCGGGGCGGTCGGGGGGATCGGCAGAATCACCGGTCTCGTGCGATGCGGGGGCCGGCATCCCGGGAGCCCTGTCCGGACACCCGCCCGGTGTGGCACGCTCGGCGTCGGCCGGGCTGTCGCACGCCGGCCGTCAGGGAGGAACGTCGGCGGATCCGGTCCGCCGTCGGACCCGGCACCGTGGAGAGGCGACGGAATGCGCATCGGACTGCTCGGCACCGGCCCCTGGGCGGACATGGCGCACGCCCCCGCCCTGGCGGCCCACGACGACCTGGACTTCGTGGGCGTGTGGGGCCGCCGCCCGGACGCCGCCAAGGAGCTGGCGCAGCGGCACGGCACGCGGGCCTACGACGACGTCGACGCCCTGCTGGCCGACGTGGAGGCCGTCGCCGTCGCGCTGCCCCCGGCGGTACAGGCCGGCCTCGCGGTGCGCGCGGCGCGGGCCGGGTGCCAACTGCTGCTCGACAAGCCGCTCGCGGCGACGGTGGCGCAGGGGCGGGCGGTGGTGGAGGCGGTGCGGTCGGCTGGTGTCGCCTCGGTGGTCTTCTTCACCACCCGGTTCCAGCCCGAGACCGAGGCGTGGATCACCGAACAGGCCGCCGCGGACGGTTGGTTCACCGCGCGGGCGCAGTGGCTCGGTGCCGTGTTCGGCGGCGGTGACAGCCCGTTCGCCGACTCGCCCTGGCGGCGGGACAAGGGCGCCCTGTGGGACGTGGGGCCGCACGCCCTGTCGGTGCTGCTGCCGGTCCTCGGTGACGCCCGGCGCGTGACGGCGGCCGTGCCGGGTCCCGGGGACACCGTCCATCTGGTGCTGGAACACACCGGCGGTGCGTCGAGCACGCTCACGCTCAGTCTGACGGCGCCGCCCGCCGCGGCGGGTGCCACGGTGGAGCTGCGCGGCCGGGCCGGGGTGACGCTCCTTCCGGAGACCACGCAGGGACCGGTGCCCGCCCTGCGGCGGGCCGCGGACGCGCTGCTCGCCGCCGCGGGCGGCGGGCGCCCGCATCCGTGCGACGCCGCGTTCGGGCTGCGGGTCACCGAGATCCTCGCCGAGGCGGAGGCCCTGCTGACCGACCGGGGGTGAGCGCGGTCAGCCGTCGGCCCGCTCCCGCCGGAAGGGTTCGTCGTTCCACCGGAACCAGGCCCTGTCGCCCTTGATGTGCAGCAGGAACTCGGCGACCGGACCGTCGGGCGACACGAGCCGCACACGCCGTTCGATCTCGGCGTAGACCGCCTCCCACTGCGCCCAGTGCCCCGCGTCGTCCCGTTCCGCGAGGGCGAGTTCGCGGGCGAACAGGTCGCGGACCGCGCCGTACGCCGGGCCTGCGCGAAACCGGCCCGACAGCCAGGGGAAGTCGGCGTCCTCGATCAGGATCTCCCCGATCTCCCCGGCCCGCCCGGTCTCTCCGGTCTCCGCGCCGGTCTCCCCCGCGCCCCGCACCCGACGCACGTGCCAGGTCTCACCTTCGAATCCCACATCGCCTCCGGATTAAGCGGCCCTTAAACGCCGGTTAAGCGTGCCTGCGCCGTCCCGAGCATCCCAAGTCCCAGCAGGTACAACGAGTTTGGGGGCCCGGGGAGACGGTTGGCCGGGACATCCGCTCTGCGTACCATCGGCGCACCGCGTGAGAGCGCTCTCAGGCTTCCACTCCCGGGTCCCGCTCTCGCGCCGTCACGCCCCGATCACTCTGGAGACCCCCACATGACTCCCCGTCACCAGCGTCCGCTCGCCCGCCGCAAGCTCCTCGTCGCCCTCGGCGGCATGGTCGTGGCCGCACCGGTCGCCGCAGCCGTCGCCCCGCACGCCCTCGCGGGCGTCGGCTCGAACGACTCCGCGGCCGGGTCCGGCACCAAGGCCGCCGGTGCCCTGCCGCTGACGATCGTCAACAGCACCGGCTCCTTCGGCAATGCCGACGTGCACGTCTACATCGTCGGCAACGTGGACGGCCGACAGGTGCGCGTCACCCCCGACGGCGCCGTCGCACCCGTGGCCCTCTCCGACAACGGCGCCGACGGCTTCACCGACTACGCGATCAGTCTGTCCGGCAGCGGCGAGACCAAGCTGAACCTGCCGTACCTCTCCGGCCGGATCTACGTGGCCCTCGGCGAGAAGCTGAAGTTCAAGGTGGTCGCCGACGGCGCCGGCAACGCCGCGCTCCAGTACCCGGCGGGCTGGGTGGAGTCCGACCCGAACTACGGGGTGCTGCACGACTGCGCGGAGTTCACCCACAACTCCTCCGGCATGTTCTGCAACACCACCATGGTCGACATGTTCAGCGTGCCGCTCGCCATCCGGCTGACCGGCGCCAAGGACCAGACCACCGGCACCGTGCGCGCGGGCGGACGTGCGGACGTGTTCGCCGCGCTGCGGCAGGTGGAGGAGTTCGCGCCGCTGGTCGTGGACGACACCCGCGTGATCGCCCCGGGCCACGGACTGGACGCCGGTCTGTTCCCCAAGGACTACCTCGCCCCGTACATCGACGAGGTCTGGAGCACCTACACCGGCAAGGACCTGAGGATCACCACCAACGCCGGGACGTTCACCGGCCGGGTGCGCGGGGACCGGCTGACCTTCGAGGGACCCGCCCAGGTGTCCTTCGGCAAGCCGTCCACCCGGGACGTGCTGTTCTGCGACGGCGCCCTCGCCGCGCCCAACGACGGCACGACCGGTCCCGTCGCCGCGGTCCTCGGCGCCGGCTTCAACCGCTCCACGCTGGTCTCCTCGGCCGACCAGCCCACGACCGACCCCGCCACGTTCTACCGGACCGGTCTGACCAACCACTACTCGAAGGCCGTGCACGCGGCCACCGAGGACGGCAGGGCGTACGGCTTCGCCTTCGACGACGTGGCCGACTTCGCCTCCTACATCCAGGACACGGCACCCACCGGCTTCCGGCTGACGCTCGGCGCCTTCTGAGCCCGTCCGTGCGGCTGCGCGTGCGGCTGCGGCGCCCGGCGGGCTCTCCGCGTGCGGGCGGCGCGCGGGCGTAGGAGCGTGGTGGTGTGCGAAAGGTGTCGGGCCTGCCACCGCGCCGGGGCGAGGACCGGCGGAGCTGGCTGAGCGGGGCTCCGCCGCCCCGCTGGGTGCGGGTGCTCCCGCCGGCCCTCGTCGTGGCGATCTGCGCGGCGACCCTCCTCAGCGACGAACCCCTGGAGATCGGGTTCCTGCTGGGCGCCATCCCGCCGCTGGCCGTCCTCTCGTACGGACCGCTGGCGACCGCCCTGCTGGGCGGGGTGGTGATCGCGCTGCTGCACATCCCGGTCCTCCAGCTCGACCGGCCGGGCGACGCCGACCTGCTGACCATCGTCTTCGTGGCCGTGCTCAGCGTCTTCGTGTCCTTCGTGCGCAGTCGCCGCGACGCCCAGTTGGGTCTGGAACGCACCGTCGCGGAGGCCGCGCAGAACGCCGTCGTACCCCCCTTGCCCGAGCGGGTCGGGGCGGTGCGCTGTGCGGGTCTGTACCGGGCGGCGCAGCGCGGGACCCTTGTCGGGGGCGACTTCTTCGACGTGCGGGACGGCCCCTTCGGCGTACGGGTGGTGACGGGGGACGTGCAGGGGCACGGCCTGTCGGCGGTGTCGACGGTCGCCTCGCTGCTTGGGGCGTTCCGGGAGGCGGTGCTGGACCGGCCGGACCTCGCGTCGGTGGCCGGGCGGCTGGACCGCAGGCTGCTGGTGGACTCGGCGGACGCGCGGCACGCCGAGCTGTTCGCGACGGCCGCGCTGCTGGAGTTCTCGGCCGACGCCCTGGAGGTACGCGTCGTCGTCTGCGGCAACCCGCCGCCCCTGCTGCTGCGGGGTGCGGACGCCACGGAGGTGGAGGTGTCGCCCTGGACGCCGCTCGGGCTGGGGCTGGCGGACGCCGGGGCGATCGAGGCGCGCACGGTGTCCCTGCGCCCCGGCGACCGGCTCTTCCTCGCCTCCGACGGCGTGGTCGAGGCCAGGGACGACAGCGGCGCGTTCTATCCGCTGGCCGAGCGGCTTGCCGCCTTCGCGGGCGAGGACTCCGCCGCGCTTCCCCGGCGGGTCTGGGCGGATCTCGTGCGCTTCTGCCCAAACGTGCAGGACGACGTCACGATGCTCGTCCTCACTCCTTCGCCTGCCGGGGACTGACGCCGCCCACGTGCTCGCCCTCCGCGTCGATGTGAGGCAGGATCCGGTCGAGCCACCGCGGCGTCCACCAGGCGTGCCGTCCCGGCAGGGTCATCACGGCGGGCACCAGGAGCAGGCGTACGACGGTGGCGTCGATGAGCACGCTCACGGCCAGGCCGAGCCCGAGCATCTTGACCACGATGTTGTCGCTGACCACGAACGCGGCGAAGACACTCACCATGATCAGGGCCGCGCAGGTGATGACCCGCGCGGTGATCTCCAGGGCGTGGGCCACCGAGCCCTCGGCGTCCCCGGTGCGCAGCCACGCCTCGTGCACCCGGGAGAGCAGGAAGATCTCGTAGTCCATGCTCAGTCCGAAGATGATCGCGAACATCATCATCGGGACGTAGCTCTCGATGGGCACCGTTCCGGAGACCCCCAGCGCGGGCCCGCCCCAACCCCATTGGAAGACGGCCACGACGACGCCGTAGGAGGCGGCGATCGACAGCACGTTGAGGACGGCGGCCTTGAGGGCGACCAGGAGGCCGCGGAAGACAGCGAGGATGATCAGGAAGGCCAGGGCGACGACGACCGCGATGATGAGGGGCAGCCGGTCGGCGACGATGTCGCGGAAGTCGACCTGGGCGGCGGTGGTGCCGGTGACGTAGCCCTTCGCGTCGGTGCCGGCGACCGCGTCCGGCAGGGTGCTGTCGACCAGGCGGTTGGTCAGGTCGGTGGCGGCGGCGCTCTGCGGGGAGCGCTTCGGGTAGACGGTGGCGAGCAGGACGTCGCCGTCCTGGGTCGGGGTCACCGGTGTCACCGCGGCCGTGCCGGAGACGTCGCCGAGGTCCTTCGTGACCCGCGAGGCGAGGTCCGAGCGCTGCGACTGGGGTACGCCGCTCTGGTCGACGACCACGGTCAGCGGGCCGTTGGCCCCGGGCCCGAATGCGTCGGACATCAGGTCGTAGGCCCGCCGGTCGGTGAAGGACGTGGGGTCGGCGCCGTCACCGATGTGGCCGAGCTGGAGGGAGAACACGGGCACGGCCAGCACGGCGAGCGCCGCCACGCCCGCGGCCAGAAAGTGCCAGGGCCGCCGCTGAACGCGCCGCGCGTAGCGGTGCCAGGTGCCGTGCGGCTCGGCGCCCGGCTCCGCGTCGGTCTCGGCGACGGGACGGCGTACCCGCAGGCGGTCTACGTGCCGGCCGACGAGGCCCAGCAGGGCGGGCACCAGGGTCAGCGCGCCCAGGACGGCCGAGACGACCGTCACCGCGGCGGCGATGCCGAGCTTGCCGATGAAGGACACTCCGGACGCGTACAGTCCCAGCAGCGCGATGATCACCGTGCAGCCGGAGACGAGGACGGCCCGGCCGCTGGTCCCGGTGGCGTGTCCGGCCGCCCGCACCGGGTCGGCGCCGTTCATGAGGTTCTGCCGGTGCCGGGTGATCAGGAACAGGGCGTAGTCGATGCCGACGCCCAGTCCGATCATCGTGGCGAGCGTCGGGGACACGGTGGCGAAGGTGAACGCCGCGGCGAGCAGGCCGAGACAGGCCAGACCGCCGACCACCCCGATCAGCGCGGTCACCAGCGGCGCTACGGCGGCCAGTACGCTGCCGAAGCCGACCAGCAGGACGACGATCGCGACGCCGAAACCGATGAGTTCGCTCACCCGGTCGTCGGCGTCGGGGCGGGCCAGCTCGCCGAGCGAGCCGCCGTACTCGACCTCGGCGCCCGCCGAGCGCAGCGGCTGGACCGCCTCGTCGACTCCGTGCAGGTAGCCGTCGCCCAGTTGGGCGGGCTGGATGTCGAAGCGGACGGTGATGTAGCCGGTACGGCCGTCCGTCGACAGCGGGCCCACGTTCTGCTGGTCCGACGAGTCCGAGGACGGGCCGCTGGAGGACGAGGTGCCGGTGAGCGGATTCTGGGCGGACAGGACGTGCGGCAGTTTCTGCAGATCGCCCACCGTGGTGGCCATCTGCGAGTCCAGGGCGGTCAGCGGCTTGTCGTCGTCGTGCACGACGATCTGGCTGCTGTAGCCGCCGGCCGCCGGATCGTGCCGTTTCAGGACGTCCAGGCCCTGCTGGGACTGGGCCGAGGGCAGTGTGAAGTCGTCCGAGTAGTCCCCGCCGAAGGTGCGGTTGGTCAGGAACAGCGCCACCAGGGCGGCCAGCCACGCGACGACCACGATCATCCCGTGCCGGGCACACCACTCGCCCCACCGCCGCAGGCCGCCCACTCCGCCCGCCCCCCGTCCCCCGACGCCGGTGCGCCTACGTGCCATGGCCGTGGTCCTTCTGCCGGGGGAAACGCTCGATGGCTCCCATTACACGTCGGGGTGTCCCGGGCGGCACGTCGGACCTCGCGGCCCTTCAGGATGCGCCGGACGTTTCCGCATTGAATGGTGTTATCGGGACATTCGGGACCGACAACAGTACGGCACCGAAGCAGCGATCCGGATCCGAGGAGCACTGATCATGTCGACCTCACAGCCCGACGCCTCCCGACCGTCCGAAACCGGCGCGGACGACGACCGCGCCACTCCGGACGCCCTGCTCCACGCCCGCACCGGCCAGGACGTGTCCCCGGAGGACCTCGTCCTGGCCGCCGGCCGGGACGTCACTGAGCAGAACCTGGAATGGGCCAGGCGCAAGCTGACCGAGGAGGGCCCGGCGGCCCTCGACAAGCTGCTGCCCTGACCCGCCCCGGGCTCCGGCAGCCGGCTCAGCCCGTCCGGCCGGGGCCCGCCCCGTCGTCCTCCGCGTCGTCCACGACGTGCATGGCGGCCTCCTCGGCGCCCGCGGCCCCGCCGTCGATGCCGACGTCCTCGGCGACCGTCTCCTTGGTCGTGTCGGTGCGTACGCCCTCGTCGGGAGCGACCAGGCGGCCCGAGCGTTCGGTGCCCGCCTCCCGGTCGACGGGTTCGCCCTCGCCACCGGGCTCGTCGCCCACGCCGTCCCCGTCCGGCGCCGACACGTCGGGCTCCTCCTCGGCGAGTCGTTCGTCGAGACTCTCGCCGTCGTGCTGCTCGGCGGCCGTGGTGCCGTGTTTGGTCACGCCGAGTGGCTTCTCGGGCGGGGAGTAGCCCTCGTCGAGCGTGTCGTCGTAGGTCCGTTCGTCGACGGCGTCCTCGAGGTCGAGGGGCGCGGCGTCCGCCTGCTCCTCGTTGGTACCGGTGGGCTGGTAGGCGTCGTCGGCCATCGGGTCCGTGCCCATCGTTGCCTCCCTCTCGCGCTGCGTCGGCTCGGTCGTCCCGTTGTCCGGTTCGCGTTTCCCGATCCGCGATCTCTAACCCGGGGGTGCGACGCGGATCTCCAGGTCGGTGATGCGGTGCGGGGTCCAGTCGCGGGCGTAGCCGGGCGTGGTGCCGCCCGGTCCTGTGATGGCGGCGACCGGGATCCGCCGGGCGGTGTCCTCGATCTCGGCGGCGGTGGTGTTCTCGTTGTTGCCGCCGGTCGCGCCGGAGGAGCAGCCGGTGTAGTAGCCGATCGGGATGGACTCGTGCCCGGTGAGCAGACACGGCGGGCGGACGCCGAGCCGGTGCAGCGCGTCGGCGACCCGGGCCCAGTCCTCGCGGCTTTCGACGTTCCGGTTCACGGTGCCCACGAGGACCGCGAACTGGACCGCCAGATGCCCGGCCAGCGCGAGCGCGACAAGCGGCGCGGCCACCGGCCGCCACCGGCCGCGGCCGGTCCTGGCCAGGTGCCACAGCGCGTCGGCGACCGGGAGGGCGAGCAGGGCGTAGGCGGGCTGAAGGAAGCGGGGCGCCGCGTATCCGATCATGAACAGGTACGGCGCGGCGGCCGTCAGGGCGCAGGCGAACGGGACCAGCGTCGTGACGGCCCGCCGGGCCCGTACCGCGACGACCACGCCGAGGACGGCGACGAACGGGAGCACCGTCCACCACAGGGTGACCACGGGGTGCGGCATCGCTCCGGTGCACGGGCGGCACAGGCCTCGTCCGCCGAGGCTGCGCATCTGGTCGTCGACGGCGAGGTTCCAGCCGAGGCCGCCCTGGATCTCGGAGGCGCGGGACAGCCGCTCCCCCACGCCGCCGTACCAGGCGTACGCCTCGATCATCCACTCCACGCCGCCGACCGCCAGGCCTCCCACGAGGGCGAGCAGCAGCGGCCAGTGGCGGCGTACGAGGACGAGGGCGAGGGCCAGGACGAGCAGGGGTACGGTCACCCAGACCGCGTCGGTGGGCCGCATCAGGGCCATCAGGGCGGCCCCGGCCGCCACCCCCCACAGCGGGCCCCGGCCGGGGTGGCCCCGCCGGGCCCGCAGGAAGCAGCCCACGGTGACCAGGGCACCGATCGCGACCCAGTAGTTGGGCATGGCCTGGGGGCCGTAGAAGAGGGTCACCCACAGGGTGGCGAAGAACCCGCCCGCGGTGGCGAGGACCCGGGCCGGGAACAGGCCCTTCCAGGCGCGCAGGGCGAGGTACAGGCCGAGGCCCGACAGCACGGCGAGGTAGACGCGCAGCAGTTCGGTGGAGGCCGACCAGGAGGCCACGGGTGCCACCAGCAGGGAGACGCCCCGGGAGCGGGGCGCGCTGAAGAAGGCGGCGGGGTGGTGGGTGGTGACCTGGCTGGTGTACACGATCTCGTCCCAGCCGAGACCCATCGCGGGGTGGACGAAGACCAGTTGGGCCAGGGTGAAGACGGCGGCGACCGCCGCGACGGGTGCGTCGGCGCGCAGCCGCCGGGGGGTGCCCGGCGTCCTCGCCGCCTCGCCCCGTCGTCTGCCGACGACAATGGCGTCGGCGCCGTCGGCCATCGTGCACCCCTCACCCCCGCTTGCCGCGGGGCCGCTCGGTCCTCACCTCCTGCCGCCGTGGCTGGAGCCCGGAAACCGGAAAACCCGGAAACGATGAAATGCTGAGATGCTGAAAATTTGACTGAAATGCTGAAAACAAGGTCAAACTAACCCGCGTGCCGCCGATGTGCAGGGCGGAACTCGGCCGGTCGCGCGGTCTCCTCCGTCTGCGTCACCCCGGGCCGGGTCGGTCGGCGGGCGCGGGGCGGCGGTGCGGGGGCTGTTCGGGTGTGGGGCGCCGCTTCGGGGCGGAAATGGCGAGGGTGACGGGGCCGTCTCCGTTCACGTGCGCCTCGGTGCCGTGGTGGTGAATCGTCAGGGGCGGTCCGGTCAGCAGCGAGTACGTCGCCTTGCTCCCGTCGATCTCCACCTGGAGGCACCGGCCGCGGAACTGGAGCCGGAAGGCGAGCCGGCTGAGCTTCTCCGGCAGGCGGGGCGTGAAGCGCAGGCCGTCGCCGTGCCGGCGGGTGCCGCCGAATCCGGCGACCAGCGCCATCCACGTACCGGCCAGCGAGGCGATGTGCAGTCCGTCGCGGGTGTTGTGCTCCAGGTCCGCCAGGTCCATGAGGGCGGCCTCGGTGGCGTAGTCGTAGGCCAGCCGCAGGTGCCCCGTCTGGGCGGCGACGACGGCCTGGCAGCACGCGGACAGGGAGGAGTCCCGCACGGTCAGCGCCTCGTAGTAGGCGAAGTTCGCGGCGATCTGGTCCTCGTCGCAGTGGGCGTCGAACCAACTGCCGCAGGTGTACATGGCCAGCACGAGGTCGGACTGCTTGACGACCTGCTTGCGGTAGATGTCGAAGTAGGGGAAGTGCAGCATCAGCGGGTACTGGTCGGCGCCGGTGCCGGCGAAGTCCCAGCGCTGGTGGCGGGTGAAGCCGGCGTGCTGCTCGTGGACGCCGATCTCGTCGTTGTAGGGGATGTGCGCGGCCTCGGCGGCGTCCCGCCAGGCGGCGCTCTCCTCCTCGTCGACGCCGAGCCGGGTCGCCTCCTCGGGGTGGCGTTCACACACGTCGGCCGCGGCGAGCAGGTTGGAGCGCGCCATCAGGTTGGTGTACGTGTTGTCGTCGACCACGGCGCTGTACTCGTCCGGTCCTGTGACGCCGTCGATGTGGAACACGCCGTGGGGGTCGTGGTGGCCGAGGGAGCGCCACAGCCGGGCCGTCTCCACGAGGAGTTCCAGGGCGGTCTCGCGTTCGAAGTCGGTGTCGCCGGTCGCCGCCGTGTAGCGCACCGCGGCGTGCGCGATGTCGGCGGCCACGTGGAAGGCCGCCGTGCCGGCCGGCCAGTACGCGGAGCCCTCCGAGCCGTCGATGGTTCGCCACGGGAACGCGGCGCCGCGCAGCCCGAGCTGGGTGGCGCGGTCCCGGGCGGCGGGCAGGGTGCCCTGCCGCCAGCGCAACGCCTCGGCGACGGCCTTGGGCGCGGTGTAGGTCAGCAGGGGCAGCACGAACATCTCGGTGTCCCAGAACGCGTGTCCGTCGTATCCGGAACCGGTCAGTCCCTTGGCCGGAATGGCTCGCTGCTCGGCGCGGGCCCCGGCCTGCAGCACGTGGAACAGGGCGAAGCGGACGGCCTGCTGGATCTCCTCGTCGCCGTGCACCTCGACGTCCGCGCGAGCCCAGAAGTCGTCGAGGTAGGCGCGCTGTTCGGCCACCAGGCCGTCCCAGCCGCCGTGGGCGGCGGCGGCCAGCGCCGCCTCGACCTGGTCGCCCATCGCGGGCCGGGAGCGGGCGCCGGACCAGCCGTGGGCGACGGTCTTCTGCACCCGCAGCCGCTGCCCCGGCTCCAGGACGGAGGTGAGGGTCAGGCGGGCCACGTCCGCGTTGCTCTCGCTGCTGGTGGTGATCTCCCCGGGGGCGTCGACGACGTGGTCGGCGGCCACGGCGACCCGCAGACCGCTGCGCCGGGTGCGGTGCACCAGACGCAGCCGCGACCCGATGGCCTGGTCCTCCTCCGGTTCCAGCGGGGACTGCAGTGCCCGGGCCGCCCTCGGGTCGCCGTCGGGGGTGGGCAGGCTCTCGTTGGTGACCAGTTCCGACTGGATGACCACCCGGGTCCGGCTGTCGACGGGCTCGACCTCGTACTGCACGGCGGCGATGGCGCGCTGGGTGAGGGAGACGAGCCGGGTGGAGCGCACCCGGACGGTCGTGCCTGCCGGTGAGGTCCACTCGCAGGTCCGCTCGAGCACGCCGCGCCTGAGGTCCAGGGTGCGTTCGTGCTTGCCGAGCCGTCCGTAGCGCAGGTCGAAGGGTTCGTCGTCGACCAGCAGCCGCAGCAGCTTGCCGTTGGTGACGTTGATGACGGTCTGGCCCGACTCCGGGTAGCCGTAGCCCGCTTCGGCGTACGGCAGCGGGTGCAGTTCGTACACGCCGTTGAGGTAGCTGCCGGGCAGTCCGTGCGGTTCGCCCTCGTCGAGGTTGCCGCGCCAGCCGACGTGCCCGTTGGAGAGGGCGAAGACGGACTCGCTCTGCGCCAGGAGGTCGAGGCTGAGGGCCGTCTCGCGCACGCGCCAGGGCTCCACGGTGTACGTCCGGTTGGTGATCACGCGCGGCCTTCCAGTTCGGTGAGGTCCTTGACGACGCGGTCGGCGCCGTGGGCGTAGAGGGCGTCTCTCTGGCCGACGCGGTCGACGCCGACGACGTACCCGAAGTGCCCGGAGCGGCCCGCGTCCATGCCGGCCAGCGCGTCCTCGAAGACGGCGGCGCGGGACGCTTCGACGCCGAGGTCGCGGGCGGCGGCGAGGAAGGTGTCCGGGTGTGGTTTGCCGGGCAGTTTCCGTTCCCGGGCCACCACTCCGTCGATCCGTACGTCGAACAGCCGCTCGGCGTCGATGGAGTGCAGCACGTCCCGGGTGTTGGCGCTGGAGGAGACGATCGCGGTGGCGAGCCCGGCGGCGCGTACCGCGTCGATGTAGCGCAGGGTGCCCTCGTACGGCTCCACTCCGTCGGTGCGGATCTTCTCGAGGAGCAGCTCGTTCTTGCGGTTGCCGACGCCGTTGACGGTGCCCGCGTCCGGAGGGTCGTCGGGGCCGCCCTCGGGCAGTTCGATGCCGCGGGAGGCGAGGAAGGAGCGGACGCCGTCGGCGCGGGGGCGGCCGTCGACGTACTGGTCGTAGTCGGAGTCGGTGAAGGGGCGGAAGTCCGCGCCGTCCCGCTCGCGCAGGAAGGCGTCGAAGGTCGCCTTCCAGGCGGCGGCGTGCACCACGGCCGTCTTCGTGACGACCCCGTCGAGGTCGAAGAGGCAGGCCTGGATGTCGTCGGGGAGTCCGAGCTGCGTCGTCATATCCCCACAGTTCCCCGCGAGCGTGCGTCCCATCGGGTGACACATCGGGTGACACATCGGGTGGCACATCGGGTGGCACATCGGGTGGCACATCGGGTGACACACTGTGCGGTGTGCCGCTGACCTTCGACGACCTGCTCACCCGTGCCCGCGCTCTCCCCCGGGGTGGGCGGCGCGCGATCCTGGGCATCGCGGGCAGCCCGGGCGCGGGGAAGTCGACGCTCGCCGACCGTCTGGTGCGGGAGCTGAACGGCACCGGCGAGCCGTGGGTGGCGCACGTGCCGATGGACGGCTTCCACCTCGCCGACGCCGAACTGGACCGGCTCGGCCGCCGGGACCGCAAGGGCGCGCCGGACACCTTCGACGCGGCCGGTTACGCCGCGCTGCTGCGGAGGCTGCGCGAGGAGAGCGACGGCGACATCGTGTATGCGCCCGGCTTCGAGCGGGTACTGGAGCAGCCCATCGCCGGGGCCGTACCGGTGCCGCCCTCCGCCCGCCTGGTCGTGACGGAGGGCAACTACCTGCTGCTGGAGACCGGGGCCTGGGCGCGGGTGCGGTCCCGGCTCGACGAGGTGTGGTTCTGCGGGCCGGCGGAGGCGGAGCGGGTCCGGCGGCTCACGGCACGGCACGAGCGTTACGGCAAGTCACCGGCGGAGGCCGCCGCGTGGGCGCTCGGCCCAGACCAGCGCAACGCCGAACTCGTCGCCGCGACCCGGCACCGGGCCGACCTGGTGGTACCGCCGGTGTGAGGCGATGCCTTGCGCGGCGGTCACTTCTCGTCGTAGTCGTCGGGGCGGACGTGTGCCTCCTCGAGGGCCTCGCGCAGGGTCCGGCCGGTGCCGCCCGGAGGGCGGGGCGCGTCCTGCCTGCGCTGGTCGAGAACGTCGTCGGGGGTGTCGTTCTTCGGCCGGTTCTCTTCCGGGACGGTCATGGCGTCGGCTCCTCGTGCGTGTCCGTGGGCTCGTGGTGTCCGTGGGCTCGTGGTGTCCGTAGGCGCTCGCGTGCCCGTGGGTTCTTCCGTCGCGGCGGGTTCCCGTACGGCGCGGTGCTATCCCCGTCCGGGCACAGGCCCTGCCGGACACGAGGGGTGAGCTATGTTGACCTCCGTGGGAGACAAGGGAGGCGCACCCGTGCCATCGCCGCAGCAGGCACGTGCGCAGGCATCGGCGATCACCTCGGGACGGGCGGCCCCGGAGTCGGAGGTCTCCCCCACCACCCGGCTCAGGACGCTGTTCGACCGGCCTCGCCTGTCCCCGGGACAGCGGCGCATCGCGCAGTACCTCATCGAGCACCTCACCGAGGCGGCGTTCCTGTCGATCACCGACCTCGCCGACCGGGTCGGGGTGAGTCAGCCGTCGGTGACGCGGTTCGCCTCGGCGGTCGGCTTCAGCGGTTACCCGGCGTTGCGGGAGCAACTCCAGGCGATCGCGCTGGGCGGCCGCGGCGGGGCCGCAGCCGCGGCCGAGGAGAACCGGGGCAACGAACTCCAGGCGGCGGTCGATGCCGAGATCGAGAACCTGGAGAACCTGCGGCGCGACTTCGCCGACGCGGACCGGGTGATCGACGTCGGCCGCAAGCTCGCCTCCTCGGCGCCGCTGACCGTCCTCGGGCTGCGCATCTCCGTCTCGCTCGCCGAGTACTTCGCCTACGCCGCCCGCCGCGTCCATCCCGACGTACGCCTGGTGACCCGGGGCGGCACCGTCGCCTACGACGCCCTGCTCCAGTCCCGGGAGGCGGGCGGCACCTGGGTGCTGGCCTTCTCCATGCCCCGGCACGCCCACGAGACCCTGGGCGCCGTCCGGGTGGCACGCGGTGCCGGCCTGAAGGTGGCGCTGATCACCGACCTGGCGCTCGGCCCGCTCGTGGACGAGGCCGACGTCACGTTCGCGACCGGCACGGGGTCCCGGCTGGTCTTCGACTCCTACGCGGCGCCGGGCGTGATGTGCGCGGCGCTGCTCCAGGCCATGACCGACGCCGATCCGGGGCGGACGCAGGCCCGGCTGGAGGAGTACGAGCAGGTCGCGGACCAGCACCAGTTCTTCCTGCGGGACTGAGCGACACCTGCGAAGAACGAGCCTCCCCGTGCCCGGCCCGGTGATTGGTCGGCGCAGAGGGGGCCATCCCGTCAAAGCAGGCATGAATGTTTCCATACGTCTTGCAAAGCGGATAGCATATATAAATACTGCTCACGGATCGCGACCCGGCCGCACCGGAGCGCGTCCACACCTGCCGCGAACACCTCGGCCGCCGACTCCTACCCGCTCCGGCGCCCGGGTGTTCCGGTCGGGCATCGCCTGCGCGAGCGCCCGCGGCGGTCCCGGTCGTCCCCTGGACCGGGACCGCCCCCACCCGTCGCCCACCCCGTCGACGCCGCACACCCGGAAGCGATGATCATGCTCCTGACGACCACGCGCATCAGCCCGGACTGGCCCTGCCAGGTCAAGACGCCCGGCAGCTACGACTGGGAACGCTCGGCCACCAGGTGGCTGCGCGAGCTGGTCCCGGCCCGCTACGCCGGCTATCCGGCCCTGATCCGGCACCCGGTCCTCCTCGCCCGTCATGCGCAGATCCAGGTCCAGCACGAGATCCGGGTGGCCCGCACCGCTCTGCAGACCGCCCGGGCGGACCTGCCGCGGCTCGGGCTGCACGAGGGGGTCATCGAGCACACCATCAAGCTGTACGCGGCGGAGGTCCTCCAGTTGCAGCACATCGCGCGCAGCGTGCGCGCGGTCACCGAGGCACTGGTCGAACGGAGCACCGCCGGGCGCTGACCTGCGGACTCTGACCGCCGGGCGCTGACCGGCGGGCGCCGTCCGCTGACCGGCGGGCGCGCGTCAGTCCACCGGGTGCCCGGGCCGGATGGTGCGGGCGTCGGCGAGCCGCAGCAGCGGTCCGGCGACCTCCTCCCGTCCGCCCCACTCGACCGGCTCGAGGACGAAACCGACGTGGTCGCCCCCCGCGGCCCGCTCCACGACCCGGCCGACGAACCACGCCTCGGCGTCCTCCAGCACGACGGCCCCGCCGTACGCCTCCCGCCAGCGGACCCGCCGGAACTTGTCGACGCTGTCACCGGTCCGCCCGCCGAAGATCTCGGCCGTCGCGTGCTGGTCGCGGGCGAGCAGATGGACCGCCAGGACATCGGCGGACCGGGCGACGCGGTAGGTGCGGTTGACGTCGGAGATCCACACGACGTACCGCACGGGCCGCAGGGAACACTGCGAGGAGAAGCCGACCAGGCAGCCGGCCCGTTCCCCGTCCGCGGCGGCCGTGACGACGCACATGTCCGGGTCGAGCCGGTCCAGGAACACGTCCATGGCGGTCATGCTAGACGGCCGGGCCGCGCAGGCGGCGAGCGCGCACCGCGGGGCCGTGGGGCATCGGATGCACTCAGTTCCCTCCCGCCACTGCACTGAGTGCCAGAACCAGCGGCGGGCTGCTACGTTCCCCTTCATGAGCACCAGCAGTGCGGCGCCCCGGCCGCCCATGCGGGAGGCGTTGGTCGCGGCGGCGTTCCGGCTGTTCCTGGAGCGGGGATACGAACAGACGACCGTGGACGACATCGTCGCCCTCGCCGGCGTCGGACGGCGGTCGTTCTTCCGGTACTTCCCGTCCAAGGACGACGTGGTCTTCCCCGACCACGAACGGTGCCTGGCCGACATGACGGCCTTCCTGGCGGCCTCCCCCGAGGACACCGACCCGGTACGGCGGGTCTGCGACGCGGCCCGGCTGGTGCTGCGCATGTACGCCGAGAACCCCGCGTTCTCGGTGCAGCGTTACCACCTCACCAAGAAGGTCCCCGGGCTGCGTGCCTACGAGTTGTCGGTGGTGTGGCGCTACGAACGCGCCCTCGCCGAGTATCTGCGCGGACGCCTGGGCGGACGCCCGGACGGCATCCTGCGCGCCGACGTGATCGCGGCAGCGGTGGTCGCCGCGCACAACAACGCCCTGCGGTCCTGGCTGCGTTCGGACGGCCGGGACGACGCGGGCGCCGCGGTGGACCACGCGCTGGGGTACGCGCAGTCCGCGTTCGGCGGGGTGCCCGTGCCGCCCCGCGGCGAGTCGCCCGAGGACGTGGTGGTCGTGGCCGCGCGCCGCGGGACACCCTTGTGGCAGGTGGTGCGCGAGATCGAGAGCGCACTGGCACGCGACTGACCGCGACCGGACCCGAATCAAGGGTACCGAGTACCTTTACGCGTGACACTCAGTGCCATACGCTGTGGCCCGTGCACGGTGGCACGGTGAGCCGCGCACACGCGTGCCCGGTGACCGCGCACGCGGGATTCCGGCTCGAGTGCAGGGAGTTGACCAGCGTGTACCACTCAGGAAACGTCGCTCAGCAGGGAGCCGGCTCCATGACGGGCCTGCTGGACTCCAAGGACCGGGCCCCCGACACCGAGGCCGTCGTCTTCCAGCGCTGCACCTGGTGCGGCACCGCCATGTACCACCGGGTGCTGTGCCCGGTCTGTCGCGGAAGCGAGCTGCGGACGGAACGCAGCGAGGGCATGGGGACGGTGCGGCACGCCACCGTGGTGCACCGCAACACCCCCGGCGCGCGCAACGTGTCCCTGATCGAGATGGCCGAGGGATTCGTGCTGCGCGGCCGGGTCATGGGCCCGCTCATCGGCATCCACAGCGGCGACCGGGTGCGGCTGTCCACGGTCAAGGACCCGGTGCGGGGCGAGCCCGTCTTCCAGTTGGTCGACGAGCCGTACCGGGCCTGGACCTGAGGGCGGGTCAGTTCCCGGCAGCGGCCGGTCCGGGCGTGAGCGTGACGCGGATCCCCACGGTGCCGGACGGTCCCCGGCGCAGCCGGCTGCCGAGGAGGGTGAGCCGGCCGACGACGCCGTACTTGCGGGCGAGCAGCCGCCGGTAGCGGGCCGTGGTGGCCGGGTCGCAGATCTCCGCCGTCCCCGGAATCTGGTCGCCCGCCGGCCTGCCGCGCACGTCGCAGGGGCCGACCAGGACGTCGGCGCGGTTGCGGACGCGCTTGACCTTCCAGGAGTCGGCGACCGTCCAGACGCCCAGCGCGTCCCCGTCCCGTACGACCCACACCGGGGTGGCGACCGGGGTGCCGTTCTTCCGGTAGGTGGTGACCAGCAGGTACTTGCCGGTGGCGAGCCGGGCCAGTGACGCTTCGTCGTCCATGCTCCGGAAGTCTAGGGCCCGGAAGTCCGGGGCCCGGAAGTCCAGGGCCCGGCCGCCGCCATCCTGCGCACCGCCTCCGTGAGCACCTCGGGCGAGGTCGCCAGGTTGAGCCGTACGTGTCCCGCTCCGCCGCTGCCGAAGGGGATGCCGGAGCTGAGGGCCACCCGGCCCCGGTCGAGGAAGACCTCCGCCGGGTCGTCGCCGAGGCCGAGGGCGCGACAGTCGAGCCAGGCAAGGTAGGTCGCGTCCCCGGGGTGGTGGACGACGCCGGGCAGGTGCTCGGCGAGCAGGTCGGTGAGCAGCCGCCGGTTCTCGTCGAGTCCGGCGAGTACGGCGTCCAGCCAGGCGGTGCCCTCTCGCAGGGCGGCGGTGTGGGCGAGGACACCGACGTGGCTCGGTCCGTGGCCGACCTCCTCGGGCATCCGCGCCAGGTCGGCGGCGGCGCCGGGTCCCGCGACGGCCAGGGCCGCCTTGAGCCCGGCGAGGTTCCAGCCCTTGGACGCCGACATCAGCGAGAGGCCGCGCTCGGCGCCGGGCACGCTCAGGTAGGGCACGAACCGCGCGTCGCCGGTGACGACCGGCGCGTGGATCTCGTCGGCGACGACCCGGACGCCGTGGCGCTCCGCGAGGGTGGCGACGGCGGCGAGCTCGGCGGTGGTGTGCACGGTGCCGGTCGGGTTGTGCGGGCTGCACAGCAGGAAGGCCGCCCGCCCGCCGCCGGCGACGGCCCGGCTGAACGTCTCCTCCAGCACGCCGAGGTCGATCCGCAGGTCGGGGCCGAGCGGTGCCTCGACGACGTTCCGGTCCAGGTGGGTCACGAACTGGTAGAACGGCGGGTACACCGGCGGGTTGACGATCACCGGGTCGCCGGGTCCGGTGACCAGTTTGAGCATCTCGACGACGCCCAGCATCACGTCGGGCACGATCGCGGTGCGTTCCACGGCCAGGTCGTCCCAGCCCCACCTCTTGTCGGCGAAAGCGGCGAGGGCCTCGGCGTAGGCGGTGCCGGCGGGGTAGCCGGTGTCGCCGAGTTCCATGGCGTCGGTGACGGCGCGCACGACGGATGCGGCGAGCGGCACATCCATCTCGGCCACCCACAGCGGCAGCACGTCCGCGGGGTGGGTGCGCCACTTCATGCTCGTACGGCGGCGCAGCTCGTCCAGGGTGAGCGCGTGCAGGGGGTTCGGTTCACCGGGCCGGTCCCGCGGGATGCCTGTCATGGGCACAAGATAGGTCGCCGTGGCGGGACGGGGGAACAAGAGCGCCGCCCGGTGAACACCGCCGGGTCGGCCGCCGTATGGGAGGAGGGCGCTCGACGTCCGGAGGTCCCCGCGGCGGCGACGCCGTGTGTTCGGGTTCGGGAGCGCACGCATGAGGCACGCACGACGACGCATGGTCCGGCGAGCGGCACGGCTGGCGGCCGTCGGCGGGCTGGTGCTCGGGGGGACGATGGTCACCCGGGCCGTGGCGAGCGAACCGCCCGACACCTCCGCGGCGCCGCACACGCTCGCGCGGACCGCATCCGACTCCGGCGCCGACCTCGTGTCCCGGCTGGGCGGCGACCGTACGGCGGGCCACTGGATCGGCGACGACGGGCGGCCGGTCGTGGCGGTCACCGACGAGAGCACGGCCGAGGCGGTGCGGCGGGCCGGCGCCGACGCGAAGATGGTGCGGCACAGCATGTCGGAGCTGCGGTCGGCGACCTCGACGCTGCGTTCGGCGCCCCGCGTGCCCGGTACGGCATGGGCGCTCGACTACCGGTCGAACGAGGTGGTGGTGCGCGGCGACCGCACGGTCTCCGGGTCCGACTGGTCCAGGCTGACCGGTGTGGCCGAGGGCATCGGCGCCTTCGTGCGCATGGAGCGCACCGAGGGCACGTTCACCACCCGCCTGAACGGGGCGGAGCCGATCCTGTCCACGGCGGGACGCTGCTCGGCGGGCTTCAACGTGACCGACGGCACGAAAGACTTCATCCTGACCGCGGGCCACTGCGGGCCGACGGGATCCGTCTGGTTCGGAGACGGCCGGGGCGACCGACAGATCGGCAAGACGGTTGCCGGGAGCTTTCCCGGGGACGACTTCTCCCTGGTGGAGTACGAGAACGGCGAGGCGGGCGACGGCGCCGACGTGGTGGCGGTCGGCGACGGCAAGGGGGTGCGGATCACGGGCGCGGGCGAACCGGCCGTCGGACAGCGGGTGTTCCGCAGCGGGAGCACCAGCGGGCTGCGCGACGGCCGGGTGACGGCCCTGGACGCCACGGTCAACTACCCGGAGGGCACGGTCACCGGCCTCATCGAGACCGACGTGTGCGCCGAACCCGGGGACAGCGGTGGGCCGATGTTCTCCGAGGGCGTCGCGCTGGGCGTGACGTCGGGTGGCAGCGGCGACTGCGCGAAGGGCGGTACGACGTTCTTCCAGCCGCTACCGGAGGCCATGAAGTCACTCGGCGTCCGGCTCATCGTCTCCGGTCAGGACGACGCAGGGCGGGAGGGGGCGGCGCAGGGGGGCGCGCCCTCGACGCCGCCCTCCGGTGGTGCCGCCCCGGGCGCCGCGGCACCGGGGGTGTCGGCACCCGTGACGGGGGCCCAGGGTTCGACCCTGCTCGCCCGGCTCACGGACCGCCGCAACGTCGGCCCGGGTCTGCTGGTCGTCGCGGGCAGTCTGGTGGCGCTGGTGGGCACCCGGTGGATCCGGGCGGAGCAGGACCGCAAGGCCTATCGGCGGCACTACTCGGCGACGTGGGGATGAGCCGGGGCTTCGAGGGGGCCCGGGCTCCGAGGGGCCGGGACCGATGCGCCGGGGAGCCTCGGGCGCCGGTCAGGCCGCCTTCATGGACTCGGGGGCCGCCTTGGCCCACTCCGTGACGAGCCGCTGGTACTCCGCGCGCTGCTCGACGCTCAGTGTCCCGCCCGACCGGAGCCACAGGGCCCGGATCTCCTCGTTGACCTCGGCAGCCGATCGCTCGGAGGAGGGTTCAACAGTGGTGGACATGCTGTGAAGCATACGGCGCCCGGCGTGAAGACGATGTGAGTAATCGCGAGCCAAACGGACATACCGGACCGTGTTACTGATCACGTCGATCTTCCCATCTGTCAAGACCTACCGGCGAGTTCGTTCGCCGTACGTGTGTCCCGCCGCACACGTCCCGCCTCTTCACGTCCCGCCTCTTCACGTCTGCCCGGCTCCCAGCACCAGCACCTGGATCGCGAGCACGGCGGCGCCGCGCGCCCAGTCGTGGAAGTCGGACACCCTGGTCTCCAGGCCGACCGGCGCGGCCCGCGGATGACGGTTGTCGCGGACGGCCTCCGCCACCACCTCGCCGGCCACGTCCATCAGCCCGACCCCCTCCCCGGCGAGCAGGATCTTCTGCGGCATCACGAAGTTGGCGATCTGCGCCACCAGGGTGCCCAGCGCGCGCCCGGCCTCCGTCACGACCCGGGCGGGCATGGGCTCCCCCGCGGCGGCGGACGCGAGGATCTCCTCGTAGCTTCGGTCGCGGCCGGTGGCGGCCCGTACCTGATAGCGGATGTTGGGGATGGTCAGCAGGGAGACGGCGCTGCCGCGCCGGCCGTCGGGGGTGAGCGGACCGTGGGGGTCGAGGATCCAGTGACGCCCGAAGCCGCGGTCCTCGTCCCCGGCGTACGGCACGCGCTTGCCGCCGAGCACGAGTCCGTACCCGATGCCGGCGCCGATGGTGAGGACGACGAAGCGGTCCAGGCCGCGCCCCGCCCCGAACCAGGTCTCGGCCTCCACGAAGGCGGCGGTGTCGTTCTCGACGACGACCGGCAGTGCGGTGCGTTCCTCGACGAGCGCAGCCAGCGGCACCCCCCGCCATCCCAGGAAGGGGGACTCGCCGACCACGGCCCGGTCCTCGACGAGTCCGCCGACGCCGATACCGATCCCGGTGACCCCTGGCCGGCCGCGGGACAGTTCGCCGGTCATTCCCGCCAGCAGCTCGGCGACCTCGGCGGGGTCATGGGTGGTGAGCGGGCGGTCGTGGCGGGCGACGATCTCGCTTCTGAGGGTGGTGACGACGCCGTACACCATGTCCTGAGTGATCTTGAAGCCGAGGAAGTACCGGGAGTCCGTGACCACGTCGAGCGGCTGGGACGGGCGGCCCTGTCGCGCTCCGGCCGGCTCACCCGTCTCCGGGACCTCGACCAGCAGCCGTGACTCGATGAGCGGCTTGGTCAGCCGGGTGACGCTGCCGGGCGAGAGGCCCAGCCGCCGGGCGATCTCGCTGCGGGACAGCGGGCCGTGCACGAGCACCTCGATCGCCACGGAGCGCTCGCCGGGGCTCAGGGGAGGCCAGCTTTCGGCACTGGTGGGCATCACCATCGCGCTCCACTTTCTTCCATACCGGAAATAACGAGTTACTTTATTATCTCCCGTCACCCCCAGCCAAGGCCGAGAACGATGTCCGCACGACCTCTTGACGCGATGATTGTTCCGTCTCAAAAGTAAGTAAGGTCCGAGCCGCCGCACGCGAGGGGAGTCCCCCGATGGCCGTCGCCTCCAGCAGCCGTGCCGGGAACCGGGGTGACGGACGTCTCGCCGCGGTGTTCGTCGCACCGGCGTTCCTGGGCTTCGTGGTCTTCCTGCTGGCCGACGCTGCGGGGCGTCTACCTGAGTTTCACCCGATTCAACCTGCTGACCCCGGCGCAGTGGGTGGGCCTGGGGCTCGACCGCGTCCCGTTCCTCGCCGACGAGACCTGGGCGGTCCCGACCATCGCGCTGATCAACGTGTGGCGCCATGGTGATCGGGTCCTTCCAGGTGTTCGACACCGTCGCGGTGACCACCGCGGGCGGACCGGCCAACGCCACCAACGTGCTCCAGTACTACATCTACGTACGAGAAGAAGGGCATCGACGTCTCGGCCTTCACCCGGCCGGTGGAGGACAGGAAGGACTTCCGGACCTTCACCTTCCCGATCACCAAGCACGGGCGGCGGCAGGCCGGTTGGCGGCCTCGACGAGACCAACGACCAGATCAATCTCATCCTCGACCAGTGACACGACCAGTGAAGGGCACGCCATTCATGACGTTCTCCCTCGGCATCGTCGGTGCCGGCCAGTTCTCCGGACAGTTCGCCAGGCTGTTCCTGGCCCACCCGGGCGTGAGCGACGTATTCGTCACCGACCTGCTGCCGGAACGGGCCGAGCGGCTCGCCGCCGCCGAAGGCCTCACCGGCACCTTCCCCGGCTACGAGGCGATGCTGGAGTCGGAGGCGGTCGACGCCGTCGCGATCTTCACGCAGCGCTGGACCCACGGCCCGCTCGTGCTCCAGGCACTGGGCGCGGGCAAGCACGTGTACTCGGCGGTCCCCATGGCGGTCAGCACGCAGGAGATCGCGGAGATCATCGACGCGGTCAAGGCGACCGGGCTGACGTACATGATGGGTGAGACCAGCCAGTACAACCCGGCGACCGTGCACGCCCGCAACAAGATCGCCGAGAACGCCTTCGGCCGGCTGTTCTACGCCGAGGGCGACTACGTGCATGACATGGACCTGGGCTTCTACGAGGCGTACCAGTACAGCGGCGGGGAGGGGTGGAAGGCCACCGCGAGCTATCCGCCGCTGCTGTACCCGACGCACTCGGTGGGCGGGGTGCTGGGCGCCTGGCGGACGCACGCGGTCAGCGTCTCCGCGCTCGGGGTGGTGGACGAGCGCGGGGACGGGGTCTTCGACCGGTCGGTCAGCCGGTTCGACAACGACGTCTCCAACGCGACCGCGCTCTTCGAGGTGGCGGGCGGCGGGTCGTTCCGTACGAACGAGTTCCGCCGGGTCGGCTACCCCTCGCACATCCGGGAGTCCCGCTTCCGGTTCTTCGGCACCGAGGCGAGCATGGAGCAGCTCGCCACGGTGGCGCTGTGGCAGGACAAGACCGGGGTGGAGGACATCAGCGAGCTGCTGGAGCCCAAGCCCACCACGTCCCCCGACGACCCCTCGCTCCAGCACGTCGCGCCCGAGCTGCGGGCGGCCTTCACCTCGGGTTCGGCGCCGGTGCACGACCGGGCGCGGCTGCCGCGGGTGTTCGACCGGATGCACAACGGCCACGAGGGCAGCCACCACTTCCTGGCGGACGACTTCGTGCGGGCGGTCAACTCCCGGACCCTGCCGTCCGTGAACGCGTGGGTCGCGGCCCGCTACACCCTGCCGGGCATCGTCGCGCACGAGTCCGCGCGGCAGGGCGGGGTGCGGCTGGAGATACCCGACTTCGGGGACGCGCCCGAGCTGTGACGCGGGTGCGTGAGCCGGGCGCCCGCGTGCGTCAGGTGCCGGTGGAAGGTACGGGCGCGGCTTGGTCGCCGTCCGAGGCCGTGCCGTCGGACTCGTTCAGCGCCCGTCGGAAGCCGGTGTTGACCGCGGTCAGGCCGCCGTCGACCGCCAGGGTGGTCCCGGTGATCCAGGCGGCGTCGCGCGAGGCGAGGAAGGCGACGGCCGCCGCGATGTCCTCGGGCTCGCCGACCCGCCCCAGCGGGTACAGCGCCCGCACCGCCGCCAGTTCCTCGTCCCGGCCCTCCCAGGCGGTGGTGCGCACCGTGCCCGGTGTCACGAGGTTGACCCGGACACCGCGCGGGGCGGCGTGTCCGGCGAGGGTGCGGGTCAGCGAGGCGAGGCCCGCCTTGGCCGCGCTGTAGGCGTGGTTGCCGAAGTCCTGGACGCCGTTGACCGAGCCGATGCTCACGATCGCGCCGCGTCCCGAGGCCGCCAGGTGGGGCAGCGCGGCCCGGCAGCAGCGGTAGGCGCCGGTGAGAGTGACGTCGAGGTCGCGGGCCCAGACGTCGTCCGGTTCGTCCTCGAAGAGCGGGGCGTCGGGCGCGCAGGCGCAGGCGTTGTTGACCAGTACGTCGAGGGCGCCGAAGGTGTCCACGGCGTGGGCGACGGCCGCCTCGACGGACGCCCGGTCGCTCACGTCGCAGGCGAACGCCTCGACGGGCGAGACCCCCTTGCGCCGGGTCCGCCGGGTCTGCCATTTCCGCCGCCGTCCGCCGCGCCGCGGCGAGGTCGATGTCGGTCAGCAGCACCCTCGCCCCCTCCGTGGCGAGCCGGCGCGCGATGGCCGCGCCGATGCCACGGGCCGCGCCCGTCACGAGTACCGCGTGATCCGTGAAACGCCTGGTGTCCGTCATGGGCCAGACGGTAGTACCGCGACGATCACAGGGGCAGATACCGTGCGGCCATGTCCGAGTTCCTGCAGCAACTCCCCGCGCTCATAGGTGTCGTCATCGGTGCGCTCGGTTCGTATCTCGCCGTGGTCCGCAGCGACCGGGCCCGGTTCCGCCGTGAGACGGCGGCCCGCTGGGAGGAGCGCAGGCTCGCCGTGTACGCCGACTACGCGCGCACGCTGAAGACCTCCGTCACGCTGACGTACCGGGTCGCCGCCCACCTCGGCAACGACCCGCACCCGCATCCGCTCACTCCCGAGGAGGCCGCCCGCCCCCAGGCCGAGGCCGCCCTCGCCCGGGACCCGGCCGGCGAGGCGCTGATCCTGCTGGGCAGCCGGGAGGTGGTGGAGAAGGCGCGGGTCTGGGTGGTGGCGGCGATGGAGATGGAGCGCTTCCTGCGCGATCGGACGCACGATCCGCAGGCCTGGCGGACCCTGCTGGAACGGCAGCGCGCCGCACGTGAGGGCTACTACACGGCCGTACGGCAGGACCTGGCCCTGCCGCCCGGGCACGGCGCCCGGTGGCCGCTGCCACCGGTCAGCGGTAACCGGTGACGTCGGCCTGCTTGTCCGGGTCCTGGACCTCGACGAGATAGCGCCAGGCGTCCGGGCGGCTGCCGTCGAGGTCGGTGAAGCCGTACTCCTGGGCGAGACCGCCGCTGGAGAGGGACTGTCCGTTGAAGCGGGCCACGCCCGGGTCGGCTGCGAGGGCCGTGACCGCGCGGCCGACGTAGCGGGGCGACTCGGAGATGGCGAAGTGCGGGACGCGGTCGAGGGCGTCGCGCCAGTTCTCCTCGCGTACGCCGAAGTGGTCGAGCATGATCTCCGAGCGCAGCCAGCCGGGGGTCAGCGCGAGGGCGGTGGCGCCGCGCGGCCCCACCTCGTGCCCGAGGGAGAAGGCCATGCGCAGGACGGACGCCTTGGCGAGGTCGTAGAAGAAGGAGTTGCGGTAGTGGGCGCGGTTGTAGTCGTCGGTGCCGTCGGTGACCTCGACGACCAGTCCGCCGGGGCGGCGCAGCAGCAGCGGCAGGGCGTGGTGGCTGGTGATGGCGTGGGTCTCGACCGCGAGCCGCAGGAGCCTGAGCCCGTTGTCGAGGTCGTGCTCCCAGACGGGGCTGTCCCACTCGAAGAGGGTCTCGCCGCCCCAGATGTCGTTGACCAGGATGTCGAGGCGGGCCTGTTCGCGGGCGACGCGGTCGACGAGCGTGGCGACCTGCGCCGGGTCGAGGTGGTCGGCGGGTACGGCGATGCCGTGGCCGCCGGCCTCGGTGACCAGGTCGGCGGTGTCCTCGATGGTCTCGGGGCGGTCGTACTCCGAGCGCCGGGCGCGGGTGCTGCGGCCGGTGACGTAGACGGTGGCGCCGGCCGCGCCCAGTTCGACGGCGATGCCCCGTCCGGCGCCTCGGGTCGCTCCGGCGACCAGTGCGACCCTGCCTGCCAGCGGACCTTTCGATGACCCTGTCATGTCCGGCTTCCGTTCCTCTCCCTCACGGTCCGCACGGGCTCACGTCCCGCACGAGCGATGTCGTGTTCGAGGGTGCCCGGGAAGCCGGACATCTTCTGTCACCTATACCGCGTGTCCCGCCGCGATCCTGAATGCGGCCGACGCGGCAGGCTCGGCCGAGGCGGTCAGTGCCCTCGCTTGATCCATTCCTCCAGGTGCGGGGCCTCGGCGCCGATGGTCGTGGAGTCGCCGTGACCGGTGCGGACCTCCGTCTCGGGCGGCAGGACCAGCAGCCGGTCGCGGATCGAGTCGATGATGGTCGGGAAGTCGGAGTAGGAGCGGCCGGTGGCGCCGGGTCCGCCCTGGAAGAGGGTGTCGCCGGTGAAGACGGTGCCGAGGCCCGGGTCGTAGAGGCAGACCGCGCCGGGTGCGTGGCCCGGGGTGTGCAGGACGGTCAGGTCGGCGCCGGCGGCCTCGATGACGAGGTCGTCGGTCAGCCAGGCGTCGGGGTCCCGGTCGGGGTGGGTCTGCCGCCACAGGGGCAGGTCGTCGCGGTGCAGCCAGATGGTGGCGCCGGTGCGCTCGGCGAGCGCGGGCGCGGCGCCCACGTGGTCGTTGTGGGCGTGGGTGCACACGATGGCGGTCAGCCGCCGGTCCCCGACGGCCTCGGCGATCGCGTCGGCGTCGTGGGCGGCGTCGATGACGACGACCTCGTGGTCGTCGCCGACGATCCAGACGTTGTTGTCGACGTCCCAGGTGCCGCCGTCGAGGCTGAACTGTCCGGAGGTGACGAGGCGTTCGACGCGGGCGGCCATCACAGCACCACCACCGAACGCAGCACGTCGCCGGCGTGCATCCGGTCGAAGGCCTGCTCCACCTGGTCCAGTTGAATGGTCTCGGTGACGAACTTGCCGAGGTCCAGGCGGCCCTGGAGGTGGAGGTCGATGAGCATCGAGAAGTCGCGGGAGGGCAGGCAGTCGCCGTACCAGGACGACTTGAGGGAGCCGCCGCGCCCGAAGACGTCAAGGAGCGGCAGCTCCAGCTTCATCTCGGGGGTGGGTACGCCGACGAGGACGACGGTGCCGGCCAGGTCGCGGGCGTAGAAGGCCTGCCGGTAGGTCTCGGGGCGGCCGACGGCCTCGATGACGACGTCGGCGCCGAAGCCGCCGGTGAGTTCGCGGATCGCCTCGACGGGGTCGTTCTCGCGGGAGTTGACGGTGTGGGTGGCGCCCATGGAGCGGGCGGTCTCCAGCTTGCGGTCGTCGATGTCGACGGCGATGACCTTCGAGGCGCCCGCCAGGTACGATCCGGCGATCGCCGCGTCGCCGACGCCGCCGCAGCCGATGACGGCGACCGTGTCGCCGCGGCCGACGTTGCCGGTGTTGATCGCGGCGCCGATGCCGGCCATCACCCCGCAGCCCAGCAGGCCGGCCACCTCGGCGGAGACGGCGGGGTCGACCTTGGTGCACTGTCCGGCGGCGACCAGGGTCTTCTCGGCGAAGGCGCCGATGCCGAGGGCCGGGGAGAGCTCCTGGCCGGTGGCGGCGACGGTCATCCTCTGCTCGGCGTTGTGGGTGTCGAAGCAGTACCAGGGCCGCCCGCGCAGACAGGCCCGGCACTTGCCGCACACGGCACGCCAGTTGAGGATCACGAAGTCGCCGGGGGCCACGTCGGTGACGCCGGCGCCGACGGACTCCACGACGCCCGCGGCCTCGTGGCCGAGCAGGAAGGGGAAGTCGTCACTGATGCCACCCTGCTTGTAGTGCAGGTCGGTGTGGCACACCCCGCAGGCCTGGATCTTGACCACGGCCTCGCCCGGGCCGGGATCGGGCACGACGATCGTCTCGATCCGCACCGGCTCGTCCTTGCCCGGTGCGATCACGCCGCGTACTTCCTGCGCCATGGTCCTGACCCCTTCCTCGGCCGTTCAGCATTCCCCCAGACCCTACGCGCAAGTGATCGGGAAGGGGCAGGTGACAGGGCGGTTCGCGGGGTGCCGGTGGCCGCCCGCACACCGGCGGGTCGTGCCGCCGGGCGCCCACGTAGCCTGAGTGCCTCGTCCGCATGCCATGCCGTGTCATCCAGTGCCGTGTCATGCAGTGCCGTGTCATGCGGTGCCGTGTCATGCCGGCCTTGCCTTGCCGTGCCGAAGGAGCAACGTGACCACCGCAGAGCCGGAGACCGTTCAGCCCGCCTGGCGGCTGCTCCTGTCGTACGTACGGCCGCACCGCACGGCCCTGTTCGCGGGCGCACTGCTCTCGCTGGTCACGGGCGCCACGGGGCTGCTGCTGCCGCTGGTGGCGCGGGAGCTGATCGACGACCTGTCCCACGACCGGACCATCACCGGTGCCCTGCTGGCCATGTCGGGGCTCGTGGTCGCCAACACGGCGCTGGGCGCGCTGGGTTCGTACGTGCTGCGGCGCACGGCGGAGTCGGTGGTCCTCGGGGCGCGGCGCACCCTGTCGTCGTATCTGCTGCGGCTGCGGATCACGGCGGTGGACCGCACCGAGCCCGGCGACCTGATGGCGCGGATCACCTCCGACACGACCCTGCTGCGCGAGGTCACCACCGACTCCCTCATCGGCTTCGGCACCGGCGGGCTCACGCTGGTGGCGACGCTGGTGATGATGGGCGTGGTCGACCCGGTGCTGCTCGGGGTCACGCTGGCGGTGGTGCTGGGGGCCGGGACCGTGCTGGGTCTGATCGTGCCGCGCATCAACCGCGCGAGCCGGCAGGCGCAGGACGCGGTGGGCGTGATGGGTGCCGCGCTGGAGCGGATCCTCGGCGCGCTGCGCACGGTGAAGGCGTCTGGTGCCGAGCCCCGGGAGGAGCGGGCGCTGCACGAGGCCGCCGAGGAGTCGTGGCGGCAGAGTGTGCGCGCCGCGAAGTGGTCGGCCGCCGCGGGCAACACGGCCGGTCTCGCGATGCAGATCGCCTTCATCACGGTGCTCGCGGTGGGCGGGGCGCGGGTGGCGACGGGGGCGATCGACGTGGGCACGCTGGTCGCGTTCCTGCTGTTCGTCTTCTATCTGATGTCGCCGATCCAGCAGGTCGTCGGCGCGATCACGCAGTACCAGACGGGCCGGGCGGCGCTGAGCCGCATCCAGGACGCGCTGCGCCTGCCCGCGGAGCCGCAGGCCCGGCCGGTGCCGCTGCCGTCGCCGGGCGCGCAGCCGGCGTCCGTCGCCTTCCACGACGTCCGCTTCCGCTACGCCGACGATCTGCCGTACATCCACCACGGGGTGAGCTTCGAGGTCCCGGCCCGGGGGATGACGGCGTTCGTCGGACCGTCCGGCGCGGGCAAGACCACCGTCTTCTCCCTCATCGAGCGGTTCTACGACCCGGGTTCCGGGGAGATCACGCTGGACGGCCGGAGCCTCGCGGACTGGGAACTGGCCTCGCTGCGGGCCGCGATCGGCTATGTGGAGCAGGACGCCCCGGTGCTGTCCGGCTCCCTGCGGGACAACCTGCTGCTGGGCAACCCGGAGGCGGACGAGGGCGCCGTCGCCGCCGTGCTGAAGACGACCCGTCTCGACGGTCTGGTGGGCCGGTTGCCGAACGGCCTGGACACGCTGGTGGGGCATCGCGGCACCAAGCTGTCCGGGGGTGAGCGCCAGCGGGTGGCCATCGCCCGAGCGCTGCTGCGCAGGCCGCGCCTGCTGCTGCTCGACGAAGCCACGTCGCAGTTGGACGCCGTGAACGAGGCGGCGCTGCGCGACACGGTGGCCGACGTGGCCCGGACGACGACCGTGCTGGTGGTCGCGCACCGGCTGTCCACGGTGACGACGGCCGACCGGATCGTGGTGATGGACGCGGGGCGGGTCCGCGCGGTCGGTACGCACCGGGAGCTGGTGACCGCCGATCCGCTGTACGCGGAGCTGGCGGCCACCCAGTTCCTGGCGACCGGCGGCTGACGCGGACGTCAGCCCAGGGCGGGGACGGCGCCGAAGAGGGGCGAGACCAGGCCGGTGACCTGCTGAAGCTGTTCGAGGTCGTTGAGCCGGTTTAGCTGCTGCGACGGGAGCGGCATCCGCGCCCGGTCCTCGGCGGGCATGTCACTGACCGCGAGCGAGTCGAGGGTGTTCGCCACGCTGAGCTTCTCCGAGCCCAGCGCGCCCCCGCCGGCCGCACTCGCCATCGGGGCGGCGAGGCCGGTGACACCGGCGGCGAGCCCGACAACGGCGACGATACGTCGTGTTGAGATCATGTGCTGAGCAACGCCGGCGGGCCGGGGGCGGACACGGGCCGGCGGTGCGGCTCACCCGTGAGGACGAGTGTCACGGCCGCCGTTGCCGTGGGCGACGGGACGGAGGAAGCTCGAAGGAGAGGGCCACGGCGGCCCGTTCCCCCTTCGGGCCGCAGCCTTTCGAGGAGGTCGTCATGAGCACCACGGCAGGCCCCGGCTTCGACACCGAAGCACTGCGCCGGGGCATCGAAGGCGAGACGGCGGCACCTCTGTTGTCGCTGTACGCGCGGGACGCGGAGGTCCGCGTCGTCGACCGGTACGACCAGCCAAGCCGCCCCAAGGTCCTGCGCGGCCGGGACGAGATCGCCGAGATGCTCGACGACGTCTACAGCCGCGACATGACGCACCGCATGGAGCGCTGCGTCGTCGAGGGCGACCAGGTCGCGTTCAGCGAGGAGTGCACCTACCCGGACGGTGTGCGGGTCCTCGCCGAGTCGATGCTGGCGCTGCGGGACGGCAGGATCGCCGAGCAGACCATCATCCAGGTCTGGGACGAGTAGGACGGTCGGCCCGGGGCGGGCCTGGGCAACGAGATCGAGCGGCACCTGCCCGTCCCCGTACCGATGTGTGAGCCGGCCCGACAGGGGTAGTCGCCCGGCAACGGACGAGGCATGCATGTCCTTGGCACTACTCCCCCGGAAGGAGGTCCGTGACAGCGCACTCCAGAAGAAGCGTCCGGGCCGCTTCCTCCGACACGGAGCGGCCCGGTCCGCACCGGGCGGCGTCCTCACGGGCGCTGCCCGTCTCTCGTCCCGCAGCCGGGCGCGCGGTCCGGGTCCACCGGCGCTCCGCAATCAGCAGGTAAAACTGTTCAGCCTCAACTGGACAGTCTTACCTGTCGAAATTACCGTGGACTCATGGACGCGAACGCTTCGGGTCCCACCCCCTGCGGAAACATCTCCGACTCCGCCGCCCGTGCCGCGCGTGAGCTGCACGTGCTGTTCGGCCGACTGCGGCGGCGGATCCGGCAGGTCGCCCGGGACGAGGACCTCACCCCGTCCCAGGTCTCGGCCCTCACCCTGGTCGGCAAGCACGGCGCCGCGACCGCCGGCGCACTGGCGTCCGCCGAGGGCGTCCGTCCGCAGTCGATGGCGGCCACCCTGGTCGCGCTCGGCCGGCGCGGACTGATCCGCCGCAGCCCCGACCCCGGGGACGGGCGCCGCCGGCTCGTCACCCTCACCGAGGCGGGCCGGGCACGGATCGAGGGTGACCGGCAGGTCCGCCAGGAGTGGCTGGCCCGTGCCCTCCAGGACCGGTGCACCGACAAGGAGCGGGACACGGTCCTCGAAGCGCTCGCCCTGCTGGACCGGCTGACCGGGCCGGACACCGGCGATTCCCCAACCCTTTGAAAGGCACCACCTCATGGCAGTCACCGCCCTCGACCCCCGCACCGCCCTCGTCGTGATCGACCTCCAGGCCGGTATCGTCGGCGCGCCCACCCAGCCGTACAGCGGCGCCGAGGTGGTCGCCCGCAGCGCCGAACTGGCCGATGCCTTCCGGGCCCGCGACCTGCCCGTGGTGCTGGTCCGGGTCTCCTTCGCCGCCGACGGGGCGGACGCCGTGCCGGGGCGTACGGAGGCCGGCGGGGCCGGCCGGTCCCTGCCCGAGGGCTGGGACGTCGTCGTCGACGAGCTGACCGGCCACCCCGGCGACATCACCGTCACCAAGCGCAACTGGGGCGCCTTCCACGGCACCGGCCTGGACGTCCAACTGCGCCGCCGCGGCGTCACCCAGATCGCGCTGTGCGGCATAGCCACCAGCATCGGCGTGGAGTCCACGGCCCGCGCCGCCCACGAGCACGGCTACCACGTCACGCTCGCCACCGACGCCATGAGCGACATGAGCGCCGAGGCGCACCACGGCAGCGTCGAGCGGATCTTCCCGCGTCTCGGCGAGACGGGCACGACGCAGGAGATCCTTGAGCTGCTGGCCAAGACGCACTGCTGACGGGCCGGATCCCTCCCACGGCGGTCACGGCGGTCACGGCGGTCACGGCTTGAGCGGCTCCCACCAGGCCCGGTTGTCCCGGTACCAGGCGACCGTCTCGGCCAGCCCTGCCGTGAAGTCACGGCGGGGTCGGTAGCCCAGCTCCTCGCGGGCCTTGCTCCAGTCGACCGAGTAGCGCAGGTCGTGGCCCTTGCGGTCCTCGACGTGCACGACCCGGTCCCAGTCGGCGCCGCAGGCGTCCAGGAGCAGGCCGGTCAGGTCGCGGTTGCTCAACTCGGTGCCGCCGCCGAGGTTGTAGACCTCACCGGCCCGGCCGCCGGTCCGCACGAGGTCGACGCCCCGGCAGTGGTCGTCGACGTGCAGCCAGTCGCGGACATGGCGCCCGTCCCCGTACAGCGGGACCCGGCGGCCGTCCAGGAGGTGGGTGACGAAAAGCGGCACGAGCTTCTCGGGGAACTGGCGCGGGCCGTAGTTGTTGGAGCACCGGGTCACCCGTACGTCCAGGCCGTGGGTGCGGTGGTACGCGAGGGCCAGCAGGTCGCCCGACGCCTTCGAGGCGGAGTACGGGGAACTGGGGCGCAGCGGATGCTCCTCGGTCGCCGAGCCGGACTCGACGGAGCCGTAGACCTCGTCGGTGGAGACGTGCACGAAGGGCTCCACGCCGTGCCGCAGGGCGGCGTCCAGCAGGTTCTGGGTACCGACGACGTTGGTGAGGACGAAGTCGGACGCGGCGTGGATCGAGCGGTCCACGTGGGACTCGGCGGCGAAGTGCACCACTTGGTCGGCCCCGGCCGTCAGCTTGTCGACGAGCGGGGCGTCGCGGATGTCGCCGTGCACGAAATCCAGCCGGGGATGGCCGAGTTCGAGGTTGGCGGTGGTTCCGGCGTAGGTGAGGGCGTCCAGCACCGTGATCCGCGGTGCCCCGGGCACGTCGGAGGCCAGGAGCGTGTTGACGTACCGGGAGCCTATGAATCCGGCGGCGCCGGTGACCAGGATGTTCATGAACGGTTCAGTGCCTTGCTGCGGTCGGGGACGGAGAAGCGGGACGCCTGTGACGCCCGTGACGCTACCGGCGTGCCCTTCGTCGTCCGTGACCGGCGCCCCCCAGGTCCCCTCAGGTCAGTCCTCGCCCCGGACGATGTTCGACTCCTGGCCCGGTTGCGATGCGCGGGCGGCGCTGCCGTCCTCGACGGCGGGTACGCAGGTGCGCATCAGGCCCCTGCTCCGCAGGCGGCGGGCCTTCGACCATCCTGTCTCCAGCCGACGGACAACGGGCTTCCCGGTGGTGTCCGTGGTCACGTGGCATCATCTTCCTTCTGCTCTTCCGCTTTTCCGCGTCCGGTGCGGTCGCCCCTCCGGGTCCCCGGTCGGGCCGCCGTGAAACGCCCTGCCCTTTCCTGTGCGGGGTCCTGGTGTGGCCACTCCCGGCGGGGTCGTCCCGCCCGTGGACCGGGCGTCGCCGCGGCCCTGGACGGCTTCACCGCGCTGCGGCACCCGCTGAGCCTCACCGACGTCCGCCTGGACGACTACGCGGCCGTCTTCCACCCCGGCGGGCGGGGACGCTCACCGGCCGCCGTCCACCGGGATCTCGCTCCAGACCTGCTTGCCTCCGCTGACCGGCAGCGTCCCCCAGGTCGCGGACATCGCCTCGACGAGGAGGATGCCGCGTCCGCCGGTGGCCTCCCAGCCGATACTGGTCGGCTTGACGGGCGTACGGGGCGAGGCGTCGGCGACCGCGACGCGCAGCTTGCCGCTGATCAGGGTGAGGTCGAGGCGTACCTTGCCGTCGGTGTGCACCAGGGCGTTGGTGACCAGTTCGGAGACGATCAGCAGGACGCCGTCGATGTCGTCGTCCGGCACGCCCCAGGAGCGCAGGGTGCGCCGGGTGAAGCGGCGGGCGTGTCGCACGGCCTCGGGCAGCCGCCACACCGACCAGCTCTCCCGCAGCGGGCGCAGGGCCATGCCGTCGTAGCGCACCAGCAGCAGGGCGACGTCGTCGTTGCGGCGGGCGTTGCCGAGCAGGGCGTCGGCGACGAGCCCGAGGTGGGCGGGGTCGGAGACGGCCAGGGCGTGTGCGAACCGGTCCATGCCCTCGTCGATGTCGGCGTCGGGCGTCTCCACCAGGCCGTCGGTGGTGAGGGCGATCAGCGTGCCGGGCCGCAGCCGCAGCGGGCTCATCGGGAAGTCCGCCTGCGTCACCACGCCGAGCGGCGGGCCGCCCTCCACCTCCGCGATCTCCGTACTGCCGTCGGGGTGGCGCAGCACGGGAGGAAGGTGTCCGGCCCGCACGCACCAGGCGGAGCCCTCCTCCATGTCGAGCTCGACGTAGACGCAGGTGGCGAAGAGGTCGGTCTCCATGCCTGTCAGCAGGCGGTTGGCGTGGGAGACCACGACGTCGGGCGGGTGGCCCTCGACGGCGTAGGCGCGCAGGGCCGTGCGCATCTGGCCCATCAGGGTGGCGGCGCCGGCGCTGTGGCCCTGGACGTCGCCGATGACGAGGGCGACGTGGTGGTCGGGCAGCGGGATCACGTCGTACCAGTCGCCGCCCAGCTCAAGGCCGGCCGTGCTGGGCAGATAGCGGGCGACGGCGACCGCGCCGGGCAGTTTCGGCAGCCGGCGCGGCAGTAGCTGGCGCTGGAGCATGCCGACGAGTTCGTGCTCGGCGTCGAAGGCGTGGGCGCGCATCAGGGCCTGCCCGGCGAGGCCCGCGGAGGCGGTGAGCAGGGCGCGTTCGTCGGGTCCGAAGTCGTGCGGGGTGTCCCAGCCGATGAGGCAGGCGCCGGCCATGCGACCGCCGGCGGGCAGCGGGAGCACGGCCAGGCCGCCGGGGCCGACGTCGGCGAGGGCCGGTTCGAGGTCGCCGGTGCCGGCGGGCCAGATCCGGGCGCGTCCCTCGCGCAGGGCGGCGGCGAGGGTGGGCATGGCCCGTACCGGTGCGTCCGGCCACTCGGTGCGCCACTCAAGGCGCCACAGCTCGGGCCAGGACTCCGGTTCGGGCGGGTCGAGGACGGTGACGACGAGCCGGTCGTTCTCCAGCTCGGCGAGCGCGATCCGGTCGGCGCGCAGCGGCCTGCGCAGGGCGGCGACCACGGCCTGGCTGACGTCCCGTACGGTGCCGGCGGTGGCCAGCGCGGCGGCGAGCCGCTGGACGCGGGCCACGTCGGTGACCTCCGGACGCAGGGTGGAGGCGTCGACGACGGTGCCGACCAGACGCGTCGGCCGGCCGTCGCCGCCGGGCAGCAGGCGCCCGCTCAGCCGCAGCCACTTCGGCGGGCCGGTGGGCTGCTCCACCCGGAACTCCAGCTCGCGGTCGCCGATCGACATGTGGTCGGACTCGGTCACCGACATCAGCGACGGCAGGTCCTCCGGTACGGCGAGGCCCAGCAGCGTCTCGACCTTGCCGTCGAACTCGTCGGGGGCGAGGCCGAACAGGCGCAGGATGTCGTCGCCCACCTCCACCCGGCCGGTGTCCATGGCCAGGGTGAAAGCGCCCGGCCGCAACTCCTCGGCCGCGGCCTCGGCCTCGGCCGGGGTGGGGCAGGTCATGGCCTCGGCGATCAGTTCCAGGCACCGGCGGTCCTCGGCGTCGAACCCCTCCGGGCGCTCGGTCAGGGCGAGGAGGCAGCCGCCGCCGTCCCCGCGCACGGGCAGCGTGGCGAGCGAGAAGCCGCTCGACGGCACGTGCCGCGACTCGGCCGATCCGGCGAACTCCTCGGGCCCGACCCACACCGCCTCGCCGGCGCGGTGGGCGTCGGCGACCGGGGAGCCGCCCGCCGCGGGGTAGCTGTCGCGTACGCCGTACAGGGTGCGCGGCGCGCCGGCCGACTCGGCCAGGCAGAGCAGCTCGCGGTCGTCGCCGGGCGAGTACAGGGCGGCGAAGGAGGCGCCCGCGAAGACCAGCGCCTGTTCGAGGATCCGGCGCGGCCGCTCCTCGGGCTCCGGGCCGGCCGCGATCGCCTTCAGGGCGCCCTCGGCACGCAGCGTCCTCGGTCCGCGTTCCGCAGCGCCCTGTCTGACCACGTCGCCATTACAGCGCTTATGGGACACCCGCGCAGCCCCTACGGACCGGGTACCGGCGATCAGGGACCCACGGGGGCTCCCGGAGGCACCCCCGCGCGGGTCTACGGAGACCCGCGCGGGGGTGCCGACCCCACCCACTCCACCCACCCGGACACCACGCACCCCAGCCACCACGCACCGGACCGCCGGTCCGGCCCCGACGGGGCCGATCGGCGGTCCAGGGGCTGGCGGTCCGGCGTCCGGCGTCGTCCGGCAGACCGGCGGTCCGGCGGCCCGGGGCCGTCCGGCAGTCCAGGGTCCGAGGCCGTCCGACAGTCCGGCGCCCGGCGTCGTCCGGCAGCCCGGCGGTCCGGGGCCGTCCAGCGTCCGGCGTCCGGCAGCCCGAGGCCGTCCGGCGGTCCAGGGTCCGGGGCCGTCCGACAGTCCGGCAGTCCGGCGCCCGGCGTCATCCGGCAGTCCGGAGTCCGGGGCCGTCCAGCGTCCGGCGTCCGGCGTCCGGCGTCCGGCGGTCCGGGGCCCGGCGGTCCGGGGCCCGGCGGTCCGGGGCCCGGCGTCGTCCGGCACTCCGGCCGTCCGGCGCCCGGCGTCATCCGGCAGCCCGACGGTCCGGCGGTCCGGGGCCGTCCAGGGTCCGGCAGCCCGGGGCCGTCCGGCGGTCCAGGGGCCGCCGGTCCCAGGGGGCCGGTGCCTGAGGTGTCGCGCGTGAGGTGCGGGGCGTTACTACCGGTCCATCACATCAGCCCGTCAGGCCCGAGCCGTCCCCGCTGCCGGCGCCCGTGCCGTCGCCCGCGTCACCGGCACCGGAGCCGTCACCCGTGTCACCGGCGTCACCCGCCTCACCGGTACCCGCGCCCGCGTCCCCGCCGCCGGCCTGCTCGCCGCCTGCCTCGTCGCCACCGCCGATGGCGTCGCCACCCCCGGCCTCGTCGCCGCCCGACTGGTCGCCCGCTCCGCCGGCCGCGTCGCCGCCGAGGGTGGCGCCGACCGCCTCCAGGGCGGTGGTGACCGGCTGGAAGAAGGTCTCGCCGCCGACGGTGCAGTCGCCGCTGCCGCCGGAGGTCAGGCCGATGGCGAGGCCGTCCTGCGTGAACAGGGAGCCGCCGCTGTCGCCCGGCTCGGCGCAGACGTCGGTCTGTATGAGGCCCGTGACCGTGCCCTCGGGGTAGTTGACCGTGGCGTCCAGGCCGAGAACCTGACCGTCGGCCAGTCCGGTCGTACTGCCCATCCGGAAGACCTGCTGCCCGACCGTCGCCTCGCCGGCCTGGCCGATCTGGAGGACCTGGTCACCGAGGTTGACCTCGCTCGGGGCCTCGGTCGCCGGATCGTCGTACTTCACGAGTGCGAAGTCACCCTCGCCGGGGAAGACCGCCTGGTCGACGGTGCCGATCGGCTGCCCGCCCTGCGCGTCGGACCACTGGTCGGCCGCGACCCCGCAGTGACCGGCCGTCAGGAAGGCGGGCGAGCCGTCGCCCGCGGTGACGTTGAAGCCGAGTGAGCAGCGCGCGCCGCCGCCGAAGATGGCGTCGCCGCCCGACACGAAGGTCTTGAAGGTGCCGGCGGACTTGTCGACGGTCGCCATGCCGGAGCCGAGGCCGTCGACGGTGGACTCCAACTGCTCCCACTTGTCACCGGTGACGGTGCTGTCGGCGGTCACCAGGATCTTGTTGGTGCGCGGGTCGATCGCCCACGAGGTGCCCGGGATGGTCGCCTCGGACTTCAGGGTCCGCGCGCCGCTCCTCAGCTCGCCCATGCTGTTGTCGACCTCGCGGACCTCCGCGCCCGCCTTCTTGGCCTGCACGACGACCTGGTTGTTGTCACCGGGGACGACGTTGACGACGAGCTGCTGCGCGCCGGAGTCGTAGTACGAGCCGGCGAAGGCGTCGCCGAGCATCCCGGCGAGCCGCGAGGCGAGGTCCGACGCGTCCGCCGCCTTGAGGGTCCTCGGCGCCGCCGCGGCGTCGTCCGGGGATCCGCCGTCCTGCGAGGCGTTGGCGTTCGGCAGCAGGATGGCGGCCGCGCCGAGCGCCACCACACCGCCTGCCGCCATCGCGGCCTTGCGCTTCGGGATTCGCTTGTGACTCAACCTACTCGACCTCCTGGGACCGGGGTGCGTGCCCGCCGGTCCGGCATCTGTTGGGGGCGCCTGGATGGCTGTTGGTACGCACCGGCCGGGCCGGGTGTTCAGACGGGTCGTCGGATCGCGCCGGATCGACACCCTCCGCGACCGACCGGCGACGTACGGTCGCGATCACAGAGCGGAATCACTGCTTCAGCAAATCTGCACATCGAATGCCCAACCCGGTCACCCCCGTTGGGGGATCTGCACAACCCCGCGGCCCCCTGTACGCCTTTGGGGCGGGAGTGCCCCAATCGCCTGCGTAGGTGCAAGGGGTCGCACAAGCCGATGTCGCGCACCGTGTGAAGAAGTCGCCGCGACGGCGTGCGCGCTCCTGCACCGTTGGGCGCCCGGGCGTCGCAAGTGCCCTGGTGAGAGGGATGTTTGATTGGAAGCCCGGACCGGCCGCGTGCTTTGATCCATCGCACCGCGGGGGCCGCGGACGGCTCCGGAAACGGGCGCCCGGCGCCCGTGGTCGCGGCCGTCATCTGTCCCCAGAGGGGGCCGCTCCCCCCTTGTGAAATGGCTATACGAAGGGAAGTTCCATCATGAACTCCACCCCCCAGGTTGAGACCGTCGAGATCTCCGACGCCGACCTCGACAACGTCTCCGGCGGCCTGAACCTGAACGCCGTCGGCACCGTCACCGGCCTGGTGGACGGCATTGCCCCGGTCTCCGGCCTGGTCAACACGGCCGTCGGCACCGTCGAGGGTGTCACCGGCCTGAACACGGCCCCCGTCACGGGCCTGGTCGCCGGTCTCTGATCGCGCCCTTGTACCGCTGAGTCCCGGAGCCGTCCAGGCTCCGGGACTTTTCGGCCGTTCTCTCAAGCCCGGGATACGTCAGCCGTGCAGTTCCGCCAACAGGCCCTCGCAAAACTCCAGTCACCGGAGGAACTAGACCTACCGGTGCGTTTCGCCCGCCCGCAGGGCTGGCTGGTGCTGTCCGTGACCGTGGTCGCGATGGCCGCCGCGTCCATGTGGGCGGTGGGCGGTTCGGTGACCTCCACGGTCGGCGCGCCCGCCATCCTCACCCACGGGCAGGGCAGTTATCTGCTGCAGAGTCCCGTTGCGGGCCAGGTGACCGCGGTCCTCGCGCGGCCGGGGCAGCGGCTGGCGGCCGACGCCCCCGTACTGAAGGTCCGCACCGCCGAGGGCGAGACCGTGGTCCGCACCGTCGACGCCGGCCGGGTCAGCGCGCTCGCGGCCACCGTCGGGCAGATCATCCAGACCGGCGCCAACGTCGCCTCGGTCGAGAAGGTCGCCCACGCCGACGACCCGCTCTACGCCACCGTCTACGTCCCCGCCGAGAACGCCGCCGCCATCCCCGCGCACGCCTCGGTCGACCTGAGTGTCCAGTCGGTGCCGACGCAGCAGTACGGCGTCCTGCACGGGCAGGTGAAGTCCGTGGACCGCTCGGCCCAGTCGGCGCAGACGATCGCCGCGTTCCTCGGGGACAGCCAGCTCGGCGAGCAGTTCACCAAGGAGGGCAGGCCGGTGGCCGTGACGGTCCGGCTGGACACCTCGAAGTCGACCGAGAGCGGCTACGCGTGGTCGTCGGCGGACGGACCGCCGTTCGAACTGACCTCCATGACCCTGGCCTCGGGCTCGATCCGGCTGGCCGACGAGCGTCCCGTCGATTGGCTGCTGCCGTGAGCACCGCACAGGAGACACGGGGCAGACGCCGCGCCGCCCCGCCGAGGCGCAGCGTGCCCAAGGGCCGCGCCAGGACCGTCCGTACGCCCACCGTCCTCCAGATGGAGGCCGTGGAGTGCGGGGCGGCCTCCCTCGCGATGGTCCTCGGCCACTACGGCCGCCATGTCCCGCTGGAGGAGCTGCGCATCGCCTGCGGCGTCTCCCGCGACGGGTCGCGCGCCAGCAATCTGCTGAAGGCGGCGCGCGGTTACGGGTTCACCGCCAAGGGCATGCAGATGGACCTGGCCGCGCTCGCCGAGGTGACGGCACCGGCCATCCTGTTCTGGGAGTTCAACCACTACGTCGTCTACGACGGCATCGGGCGCCGGTTCGGACGGCGCGGGGTGTTCATCAACGACCCCGGCAAGGGCCGGCGCTTCGTGTCCCTGGAGGACTTCGACGGGTCCTTCACCGGGGTCGTGCTGACCATGGAGCCCGGCGAGGACTTCACCCGGGGCGGCCGCAAGCCGGGCGTGCTGGGCGCGATGCCGGCCCGGCTGCGCGGCACCGCCGGGACGCTGCCCGCCGCCGTGCTGGCGAGCCTGCTGCTGGTGGCGGTCGGCGCGACGGTGCCCGCGCTCAGCCGCACCTACATCGACACGTTCCTGATCGGGGGACAGACCTCGCTGCTCGGCGTGCTGTTCGCGTCGATGGGGGCCTGTGTGCTGCTCACGGTGGTGCTGACCTGGCTCCAGCAGGCCAACCTCCTGCACGGCCGCATCATCTCCTCCACCCTCTCCAGCGCCCGTTTCCTGCGGCACCTGCTGCGGCTGCCGGTGACCTTCTTCTCCCAGCGCAGCCCCGCCGACCTGGTGCAGCGGCTGCAGTCCAACGACGCCGTCGCCGAAACGCTGGCCCGCGACCTCTCCGCCGCGGGCGTGGACGCGATCGTCGTCGTCCTGTACGCCGTGCTGCTGTACACGTACGACCCGCAGCTCACCTTCGTCGGCGTCGGCGTGGCGCTGCTCAACATCCTCGCGATGCGGGTCGTCATCCGGCTGCGCGCGACCCGTACGGCGAAGCTGCGGGCGGACACGGCGCGGCTGACCAACACCGCGTTCACCGGTCTCCAGCTCATCGAGACGATGAAGGCCACCGGCGGTGAGGACGGCTACTTCCGCAAGTGGGCGGGGCAGCACGCCACCACGCTGGAGGAGCAGCAGCGGCTGGGGGTGCCGAGCGCCTGGCTGGGCGTGGTCGCGCCGACGCTCGCGACGCTGAACAGCGGGCTGATCCTGTGGATCGGCGGTATGCGCGCGGTGGAGGGGCACATCTCGGTGGGTCTGCTGGTCGCCTTCCAGGCGCTGGTGGTCCGCTTCACGGCCCCGCTGACCCGGCTGAACGGGGTCGCGGGACGCATCCAGGACTTCGCGGCCGACGTGGCGCGACTGAAGGACGTGGAGAACTTCCGGGCGGACCCGCTCTACGACCGCCCGAGCGGCACCGACTCGACCCGTCGGCTGCACGGCCACGTCGAGCTGCAGAACATCTCCTTCGGCTACAACCCGCTGGACAAGCCGCTGCTCACCGGCTTCGACCTGACCGTCGGGCCGGGGCAGCAGGTGGCCCTGGTCGGCGGCTCGGGCAGCGGCAAGTCCACGGTGTCCCGGCTGATCTCGGGTCTGTACGCCCCCTGGGACGGTGTGATCCGCATCGACGGGCAGCGGCTGGACGACATCCCGCGCGGGGCGCTGGCGTCCTCCGTCTCCTTCGTCGACCAGGACGTGTTCCTCTTCGAGGGCTCCGTGCGCGACAACGTGGCGCTGTGGGACCCGTCGATTCCCGACGACGCCGTGGTGGACGCGCTGGGGGACGCCGCGCTGTACGACGTCGTGATGCGCAGGCCGGGCGGCATCCACAGCCCGGTCGAGCAGGACGGCCGCAACTTCTCCGGCGGACAGCGCCAGCGCCTGGAGATCGCGCGGGCCCTGGTGCGCCGGCCCAGCATCCTGGTCCTGGACGAGGTGACCAGCGCCCTGGACGCGGAGACCGAGCAGGTGGTGATGGACAACCTGCGCCGGCGCGGCTGTGCCTGCGTGGTGATCGCGCACCGGCTCAGCACCGTGCGGGACAGCGACGAGATCGTCGTCCTGGAGCACGGCACGGTCGTGGAGCGCGGGCGGCACGGGGAGCTGGTGGCACGCGGTGGCGCGTACGCGGCGCTGGTCGGGGAGCGGTGAGATGACGGCAGTGCACGAAGGACAGGGCGACCTCGTCCTCGGGGCGCTCGGCTCGCTGGGCACCCGCGTCGACTGCGCCGGGTTCGGCCGCGTCGACCTGGAGGGCCCGCAGGTGCTGTGGCTGGTGGCGTCCGGCGCGGTCGACCTGTTCGCCGTCGACGCCGGGGAACAGGGCCACTGGCATCACCTGGGCCGTCTGGAGGCGGGCTCGGTACTGCTCGGGCCGGTCGCGGGACCCCGGCACACGCTGGTCGCGCGCCCGCTCAGGGACTGCGTGGTGCACCGCATCGCCCTGCGCGAGCTGCACCAGCCGGCGAGCACCCAGACGTGGTCGTACGACGCGTACGGCAACCCGCAGTACGTGCCGCCGACGACGAGCCCGCTGGAGTACGCCCTCGCCCTCGGCGTGGGCCGCGGCCTGACCGTCCTGTTCCAGGCGCCGATGGCCTCGGAGCGGGCCGCGGCGCCCACCGACGACGACGTCTTCTGGATGCAGGTACCGCCGGGCAGCGTGCAGTACGGGGCGGTGTACGGCCAGGAGGCGGCCGCCGATCTGCTGATGGACCCGGCGCTGTGGCAGAGCATGGTCGACCAGCAGTACCGGCTGCTGACGACCCTGGACCGCTGGATCGAGCAACTGGAGCGCACCCACGAGACGCGTACCGCGGCCGGCATCAAGGCCGGTGAGGCGGTGCGCGCCCAGGCCGACCGGACGCTGCTGGCCTCCATCGGCAAGCGGTCGGCGCGGCGCACCACGGCCGCCGACGCCGACGCCACGTACGCGGCGTGCCGGCTGGTCGCCCGCGCCGCCGGGATCCCGCTCGCCGAGCCCGCCCAGAACGGCACCGAGAGCGACCGGCTCGACCCGGTGGAGCGCATCGCCGTCGCCTCGCGCGTGCGCACCCGCTCCGTGCGGCTGGACGACCGCTGGTGGCGGGACGACGTCGGACCGCTGGTCGGGCACCGGACCCTGTCGGGGGCGCCGGTGGCACTGCTGTGGCGACGCGGCGGCTATGTGGCCGTGCATCCGGCGACCGGTCGTGAGACTCCGGTGGAGAAGGCGAACGCCGGGGAGTTCGAGCCGCGCGCGGTGATGTTCTACCGGCCGCTGCCCGAGCGGCGGCTCGGTCCGCTGCGGCTGCTGCGGTTCTGCCTGGCCGGGACGCGCGGGGATCTGACCGGTCTGCTGCTCGCCGGTCTGGTGACGGTGGCGATCGGCGCGCTGGTGCCGATCGCGACGGGCAAGGTGCTCGGCGAGTTCGTGCCGAAGGCGCAGACCGGGCTGATCGCGCAGGTGTGTCTCGCGGTGATGCTGAGCAGCGTCGTCGCGGCGGCCTTCATGCTGCTGCAGAACCTCACCATCCTGCGCCTCGAGGGCCGGATCGAGGCGACCCTCCAGCCGGCCGTGTGGGACCGGCTGCTGCGGCTGCCGACGAAGTTCTTCACCGAGCGTTCCACCGGCGAGCTGGCGAGCGCGGCCATGGGCATCAGCGCGATCCGCAGACTGCTGGCGGGCGTCGGCCCTACGGTCGCGCAGTCGGTGACCGTGGGCGCGATGAACCTGGGGCTGCTGCTCTGGTACAGCGTGCCGATGGCACTCGCGGCGATCGGCATGCTGGTGGTCGTCGCCGGTGTCTTCCTGGGGCTCGGGCTGTGGCAGGTGCGCTGGCAGCGGCGGCTGGTCAAGCTCACCAACAAGCTGAACAACCAGGCCTTCCAGACCCTGCGCGGACTGCCCAAGCTGCGGGTCGCGGCGGCCGAGAACTACGCGTACGCCGCCTGGGCGGGGCAGTTCGCGCGCAGCCGTGAGCTCCAGCAGCGGGCGGGGCACGTCAAGAACCTGAACTCGGTGCTCGGCGCGGTGTACCTGCCGCTGTGCACGCTGCTGATGTTCATGCTGCTCGCCGGTCCGGCGCGCGGTTCGATGTCGGCGGCGGAGTTCCTCACCTTCAACGCCTCGGTGACGATGCTGCTGACCTCGGTCACCCAGCTCACCGGCGCGTTCGTGTCGGGAGTGGCGGCGCTGCCGCTGTTCGAGGAGATCAGGCCGGTGCTTGACGCCACGCCCGAGGTGCGCACGGCGAGCACCAGGCCGGGGCCGCTGACCGGCGCGATCGAGGCGCGGCGGCTGTCGTTCCGGTACACCGACGACGGGCCGCTGGTCCTGGACGACGTGTCCTTCGAGGTGCGGCCGGGCGAGTTCGTGGCGGTCGTCGGTCCCAGCGGCTGCGGCAAGTCGACCCTGCTGCGGCTGCTCATCGGCTTCGACCGGCCGCTGTCGGGCAGTGTCCTGTACGACGGCCAGGACCTGGCCGCGCTCGACCAGTCGGCGGTGCGCCGGCAGTGCGGGGTGGTGCTCCAGCACGCGCAGCCGTTCAACGGCTCGATCATGGACGTCATCTGCGGCACCGAGCCGTACACGCCGGAGGAGGTGATGGCGGCGGCCTGGATGGCGGGGCTCGCGGAGGACATCAAGCGGATGCCGATGGGCCTGCACACCATCGTGTCGGGCAGCGGGGCGGTCTCCGGGGGCCAGCGGCAGCGGCTGATGATCGCGCAGGCGCTGATCCGCCGTCCGCGCGTCCTCTTCTTCGACGAGGCGACCAGCGCCCTGGACAACGAGACGCAGCGCACGGTGATCGAGTCCACCAAGGCGCTCCGGGCGAGCCGGATCGTGATCGCGCACCGCCTGTCCACGGTGCTCGACGCCGACCGCGTGATCGTGATGGAGGACGGCAGGGTCGCCCAGCAGGGGCCGCCCGCCGATCTGCTGGCGGACACGGGCGGCCGGCTGCACGAGCTGGTGCGGCGGCAGCTCGCCTGACGGGTGCGGGTGCGGGTGCGGGTGCCGTACGGGTGCGGGTACCTGTGCGAGGGCGTCGGGTTTCCGGCCGTACCGCCCCGGATTCCGTTGGACCGGTGCGTAAATGGGTACCTGCGCCTTCATGCGTATCAGCGTGGTGGATGTGGGGTCGAACACGGTCCGGCTCATGGTGGCGGACGCGGAGGGCGGGGTCCCGCTGCCGGTGCACACCGCGAAGTGGCGGCTGCGGCTTTCGGAGCAGGTCAAGCCGGGGGGCCCGGTCCCCCAGGAGGCCGTGGACCGGCTCGTGACGGCGGTCGCCGACGCGAGCAGGACCGCGGACCGGTGGGGGGCGTCGGGACCGCTGGCCTTCGCCACCGCCGTGGTGCGCGCCGCGCCGAACCGCCGGGAGGTGCTGCGCACCGTCCACGCCCGCACCGGCGTGCCGCTGTGCACTCTGCCGGGCGAGGAGGAGGCGGAGCTGACGTTCCTGGGAGCCCGGCGCTGGATGGGCTGGCGGGCGGGACCGCTCGCCCTGCTCGACATAGGCGGCGGCTCGCTCGAGGTGGCGTTCGGGCGCGGCCGGCTGCCGGGCTTCGTGGCCTCGCTGCCGCTGGGGGCGGCCCGGCTGACCCACGAGTTCCTCGCGGGCGGCCAGGACCCGGCGCCGCCGGACCAGCTCAGGGCGTTGCGCCGCAAGGTCCGCCACCAGCTACGGGACGCCGCGGCGCGGATCCGCTGGGAGGGGCCGCGCACCGCGGTGGCCACCTCGCGGACCTTCCAGCAGTTGGGTCGGCTGTGCGGCGCCCCGCCCGGGCGGCACGGGCCCTTCATGGAGCGGCGGATGCTCTGCTCGGACCTGGGGGACGCGGTCGGCCGACTGGCCGCCCTGTCCGCCGCCGAGCGGGCCCGGCTGCCCGGCATCTCCGCACCGCGTTCGGCACAGAGCCTGGCCGGCGCCGTGGTCGGGCACACCGCGATGAAACTGACCGGACTCGAATCGGTCGCGCTGTGTCCGTGGGCGATCCGCGAAGGTGTCCTGCTGCGTCACATCGAGGACGGCCCGTCCTGGTGGGCCGAGGTCGTCCGCCGCAGCGACGAGGCCGTGGCCCCGGCTCCGTTGCCCCTGCGCCTGGCGTCCACGTCGAACTGACCGGGGAGCCTGAACGAGTGGAAGGAGACGTTCGTGGCCCACAAAGGCGACCGCGACCACCAGCAGCCCGAGACCGCCGCCGAGGAGGTGCTGCGCGAGATCCAGGAGGCCAGGCCCCGGGACGCGGAGTCCGAGGAGGGCGAGAAATAACGCGCCACTGCCCGCGGGTGGGGGTGCCACGGTGGTGACCGGGTACTCGCGGCGCATGCGGTACGACCGCGAAGGACCGCAGCCGCCGACGGCCCGGGGCCCGCTCTCCGCGGCCGTCGGCGCTCATCTGCTCGGGACGGGCCCGCTGCCCGGCCCCCGGGCGGTGGCCGCCGCGCCGGTGTACGGCGACGACCTGCAGCTCGCCCTGTACCAGTGCTACGAGCTGCACTACCGGGGCTTCGCGGGCGTGTCCCCCGGCCTCGAGTGGGACCCGGAACTGCTGCGCACCCGGGCGGCGCTGGAGGACCGTTTCCTGTCCGCGTTGCGGGCCGACACCCGGGTGCACGAGAGCGTGGCGGACGCGGTCGGGGCGCTGCTCGTCGAACCCGTCCACGGCGAGGGCGTCAGCCACTTCCTGCGGGACGAGGGTGAGTTGTGGCAACTGCGGGAGTACGCGGCCCAGCGCTCCCTCTACCACCTCAAGGAGGCCGACCCGCACGCCTGGGTGCTGCCGCGGCTGTGGGGGCGCCCGAAGGCGGCGATGGCCGCGGTCGAGTTCGACGAGTACGGCGGCGGCCGTGCCGAGCGGGTGCACGCCCGGCTGTACGCCGGCCTGATGGCGGATCTGGGCCTGGACACGACGTACGGGCGCCATCTCGACGCGGCCTGCGCCGAGTGCCTCGCGACGGTGAACATGATGTCCCTGTTCGGCCTGCACAGGTCCCTGCGCGGCGCCCTGGTGGGGCATTTCGCGGCGGTGGAGATCACCTCGCCGCCCGGTTCCCGGCGGCTCGCCGAGGCGATGCGCCGCACCGGCGCCGGGCCGGCCGCCGAACACTTCTACGACGAGCATGTCGAGGCCGACGCGGTGCACGAGCAGATCGTGCGGCACGAGGTGATCGACGGCCTGCTGGAGCAGGAACCGTGGCTCGCGGCAGACGTCGCCTTCGGCATCGACGCCACCGGGCACCTCGAGGACCGCTTCGGAGCCCGGCTGCTCGCCGACTGGCGGGCGGGACGGTCGTCCCTGCGCGTACCGCTGCCGGTCGCCCCGACGCCCCGCGGCGATTCCGAAATTTCTCATATTTCGTGACGGACGGGGTACGTGGGTTCCGTGAGTTGCATGGTGCTACCGGGCGTCTACGCCCCTCAGGAGGACACCGCCCTGCTGGTCGGGGCGCTGTCCGACGAGTCGCTCCGGCCTGGGGCGACCGTGCTCGACGTGGGGACCGGCACGGGCGCGCTCGCCCTGGCGGCGGCGCGGCGGGGCGGCCGGGTGACCGCGGTGGACGTGTCGTGGCGTGCCGTGTGCGCCGCGCGGCTCAACGCCGCCCGGGCCGGGCTGCGGATCCGCGTCCGGCACGGCAACCTGTTCACGCCCGTACGCGGTCAGTCGTTCGACCTGGTGCTGGCCAATCCGCCGTATGTGCCGGCGCCGGCCGGTGGCCGTCGGCCGCGTGGTGCGGCGCGGGCCTGGGACGCTGGCCACGACGGCCGCACGGTCCTGGACCGGATCTGCCGGGAGGTGCCCGATCTGCTGCGCCCCGGCGGGGTGCTGCTGCTCGTGCAGTCGGCGCTCAGCGACCCCGGGCGGACCGTAGGGCTGCTGCGCGAGGCGGGTCTGAAGGCCGCGGTGACCCGGCGGCGGCGGATCGCGTTCGGTCCCGTGGTGCGCGGCCGGGAGCACTGGCTGCGGCAGCGCGGGCTGCTGTCCCTGGCCGAATATGAGGAGGAACTGGTGGTCGTCCGTGCCGAACTCCCCGTCTGACTCCCCCGGCCCGTCCGGCTCCCCCCGCCCGTCCGACGCCTCCCGCCCGTCCGGGGCTCCGCGCCGGATCAAGGTCCAGCGTCGGGGGCCGCTGCTGGTGGAGGGGCCGGTGGAGGTGGAGCTGGAGGACGGGACGACGGTGACCTGCGACCGCTTCCGGGTCGCGCTGTGCACGTGCCGCCGCAGCCGGCGCTACCCCTGGTGCGACACCAGCCACCGCGCCCGGTCGCCCGGAGCTGGAGCCGGTGACGAACCGGCCGCGAACGACTGACCCCTGCGCCCTGCTCCTCTGCTCCCCTGCTCCCTGGTCCGGGAGGACGGCGGACGGCCCCACTCCGTCCGCCGTCCCCGGTGCGGGACCGCGGGACCCGTATGGCGGCGCTCGCACTCCCCAGTAACGAGCCGCCGGTCACACCGCACGGGCCGAACGGTCCCGGTCCCTCAGAACGTGAAGACGCTCGCGCTGCCCGCGTTCTTCACGCACTCGTTGGCGAAGGTGCGTTCGTAGGAGAGGCGCCGGCCCTGCCAGACCCCGTCGACGGTGACGACGACGGGGGCGTACTCCCGGGTGCACACCACCCCGTCCTCGGCGGTCAGGGCGTCGAAGTCGCCGCCCACCCCGCGCAGTTCGGCGCAGGCCGCGTCGGCCGCGGGGTGGGTTCCCGAGGCCGTCGGGGCGCAGGTCAGGGTGACCGCGCGCAGAGGTGTGGCGGTGGCAGCGCTCTCTCCGTGCCCCACGGTCAGCACCAGGGCCGAGGGGGCGTAGAGCGACGCGGGGGCGGTGGCCGGGGAGGCGAGGGAGGCCCCGGCGAGGGGCCCGCAGACGGCGGTGGCCGTCAGGCCCAGAGTCGCTGCCCAGCGCGCGGTGTTCCGCATTGTGTGCATCCTTCCGCTCTTTCGAGGGTGTTGATGCCGGCCCGGCTCGGTCGGTGCCGGAACGGCGAGCGCGAGTCTGCCGAGTCCGCCGTCGAAACTCATCTCGACCCCACGACTTTCGGTAACATTGCGTATTGAATCAGTGGCGCGAAGTCACGGAATTCGAACGTTCCAAGTCCGGAACGGGGCGGTTCTTGATCGGTTATTGAGACCCGAACTGGCCGGATGGCGTGATCCACCCGTTCGCCAATAGGCCTGAAACACCCCTGAAACAGGCCCGTCCACCCTGGTGGCCCACCACGGCATACCCGCGAGTATGGTGCTGGCGGCGCGAGCTCGACGACGAGAGGCGGACGTGGGATGCCGAAGCACTGGGCGGACTTCCAGTACGAGATCTACCTGAACGGCATGACGGGCGCGGTGCCGCGGCTGCCCACCGACCTGACCCGGCTGGAGGAGTTGACGGAGCATCGGCTGGGCCCCGGTCCGGTCGGGTACGTCGCGGGCAGCGCGGGTGACGGCAGCACCGCCCGCGCCAACCGGGCGGCTCTGGACCGGCGCCGGATCGTCCCGCGCATGCTGCGGGACGTGCACGAACGCGACCTCTCGGTCGAGGTGCTGGGCCGCCCGCTGCCCGCCCCGCTGGCGCTGGCGCCGGTGGGGGTGCTGTCGATCATGCATCCGGACGCGGAGCCGGCCGCCGCGCGGGCCGCCGCCGCGCAGGGCGTGCCGTACATCCTCTCCTCCGCCTCCAGTACGCCGATGGAGCAGGTCGCCGAGGCGATGGGCGACGCCGAGCGCTGGTTCCAGCTTTACTGGCCGAAGGACCGCGAGGTGGCGCGCAGCTTCCTGGACCGCGCCGGGGTCGCCGGGTACAGCGCGCTGTTCGTCACGCTGGACACGCCGCTGCTGTCCTGGCGCCCGCGCGATCTCGACCAGGCGTACCTGCCGTTCCTGCACGGGGTGGGCACCGCGAACTACTTCTCGGACCCGGCGTTCCGGGCCGGTCTGGCCAAGCCGGTGCACGAGGACCCGGACGCGGCGGTGATGCACTTCGTCGGCATGTTCTCCGATCCCGGCAAATCCTGGCCGGATCTGGCGTTCCTGCGGGAGAACTGGGACGGTCCGATCGTCCTCAAGGGCGTCCTGCACCCGGACGACGCCCGGCTCGCGGCCGACGCCGGGATGGACGGCGTGGTCGTCTCCAACCACGGCGGCCGTCAGGTGGCCGGTTCCGTCGCGGCGGCCGACGCGCTGCCGCGCGTGGTGGACGCGGTCGGCGACCGGCTCACCGTGCTGTTCGACAGCGGCGTCCGCACCGGCGACGACGTCTTCAAGGCCCTCGCGCTCGGCGCGCGTGCGGTGCTCCTGGGCCGTCCCTACGTCTATGGACTGGGCCTGGACGGACAGGCGGGCGTCGAGCACGTGATCCGCTGCCTGCTCGCCGAACTCGACCTCACCCTGGCCCTGTCCGGGCACGCCTCACCGGCCACGCCGGGGCCCGCGGACCTCGTCGAGGACCCGGCGTGAGGACCCGGCGTGAGCGGCCGGTGGTGCACCGCCCCGCGCCGATGAGGCCGCCGCCGACGGCGGACCGGCTCCCTCAGCCGCCCGACAGCTCCACCGCCCGCGCGTCCGGGGCGTCGGTGCGGGCGATCGACAGGGAGCCCTCCGCCGTCGGCACCGGGTCGGTCCGCCAGCGCTGGGCCTCGGACCCGTCGTGCACCTTGACGACGATGTCGGCGTCCGGGGCGCCGGTGGTGGCGGCGAGCACGAGCTGGCGCTGTCCGCGCGGTACCAGTACCCCCCGGCCGGTCAGGTCGTAGCGCACGTCGTCGCCCCGCTCGGTGCCCTCGTCGGCGCAGGTACCGAGAATGACGACTCCGGCGTCCGCCCGCGAGTCCAGACACAGCCCCGGGTCGGCGACGCTGCGCAGCAGCCCGTCGTCCTCGTAGGTCCACTGCTGGGTCCACGCGCCGGAGCACGCCGCCAGCCGGGTGCCCGCCCCGGCCTTCGGTTCGCCCCGGACGTCGAGGCACAGGTCCGCGGCGACGTTGCGCAGCAGCGTCCGGTCCGCCGAGGCGGGCAGTCCGGCCGCGCCGGACGGTTTCGGACGGCTCGTCGCGGACGTCTCGCCGGCGCCGTCGACGGCGCTGGTGGAGGCGGCCGGATCGGCGCCGCCGCCGTCGTAGGACCACACGCTCACCACCAGCACGATGGCCAGCACTCCGGCCGAGGCGGCGCCCAGTTGTCTGAGCACCGACCGGCCGGAGCGCGGACGGCCGGGCAGGCGCACGGGCACCGGAATCCGGGCCAGCAGTCCGGGGCGTCCGCCGCGGTGCCGGGCGGCGCCCTTGGCCAGCGCGCCCAGCGTCGCGCGCGCCGGACGGGAGTCGAGATAGCGCCGGGCGCCCCAGCCGAGCACGGCTTCGGCGATCAGCGTGCCCAACTCCCGCTCGAAGTGCCCCAGTTGATCTGCCGCGTGCCGACAGTGGCGGCAGTCGGCCAGGTGCTTGCGGACATCCGGCAGCAGGGCGCCGCCGCGGCGGATCGGGACGTCGAGCAGTCGGCCGTGGAAGCGGCAGTCCTGGCTCGGCGCGAGCTGCCTATGCGCATCGAGACAACCCTCGCGGAATTTCTCCCGCGCCTGTTCGAGAGTGGCCGACGCGGTGTCGGTATCCATGCCGAGCAGACCGGCGGGGACGCTTATGGACTCGCCCTCCACCTCCGTGTGCCATAGCAAACAACGGGCCGGTCCGGGAAGGGACGCGAATGCCCGGGCGGCCAGCGTGCGGTTTTCCGGAGTCAGGGACTTCGCCGCGCGCATACCACGCCCGCCTGCGGGTTTGAGCAACTGCGGCAGAACATCGGATATCGAGTCGTCGGCGGACCACTGCCTGACCGTGTCGCGGACGGCCACCAGCAGACGCGGACGCAGGGCGGTGGCCGCCTCGCCCTGCGCGAGGCGGGCCAGCACCCGGTGCCAGGCGGCTGCCGTGACCATGGCGGTGACCTGCGTCGATGTGGCGAGGCAGATGGTCGCGTAGTCGTGCGCGGGCCGCCAGTGGCGGGCCATCAGCAAGGCGGCGGCCTGGGCGGCCTCGCTCTCCGGGCCGTCCCGGAGCCGCGCGGCCAGCAACTCGTCGGACTCCCCGGGGTCCCCGCCGGGGGGCGGGTACGCGGGTCGAGGAGGGTGGGGGGTGGGCACTGAGATGGTTCCTTCCCACGCGCAGGTGACTCAGAAGTTCCGATGCCGAAAAGGACCCACGGATTGGTGTGTACCTTTTGGGCAGGGCGCGGAGGGCGTGAATTCGCCATGGCGAAATCGGACCCGGCCCGTCAAAGCGCGTGCGAGACCCGGCCTTTACCCCCCGCACGGGTGCTTCACTCTCGCACAAACCACTCATGGTCAACAAGGCGACCGCGCAACATCGGCCGCCGTTGAAAGAAGGTCAGATTTCATTGCCTCCCATGGGGCCGCGCCGGCTTTCGGATTTCTCCGGCGGCCGGCGCGGCACTCAGGCGCTCAGGCGCTCAGGGGCTCAGGCACTCCGGTGCTCGGACACTCCGGGTCAGCCCTGGTCCGCGACGAAGGAGGCCATCCTGGCCAGCGCGGCGTTCCAGTTGATGGTGTGCTCGTTGGTCGACCAGGACTGGATGTCGTCGATGAAGCAGAACTGACCGACGCAGCCCTGGAGTTTGCTCTGCGCGTAGGGGTCCTGGATGCTCGAGTTCGGGCCGCCGGACAACGTGCCGTCGGGCGGCGCGGGCAGCGCGGGGTCGAGCTGGTGGGCGTACCAGCGGCTGTGCTGGTTGTGCGCGTTGACCTCGCCGTAGCCGGTGACGTACGACATGTTCAGCGCGTTGCGGCCGAGGATGTAGTCCATGCTCTGGACGGCGCCGTCACGGTACTTGGAGCCTCCGGTGAGGTCGTAGGCGGTGGCGAGGACGACGGCGTTGTTGAGGACCTGGTGACTGGAGCCCCAGTCGTACTGGTTGTTGTCGGGCGCGTAGGGCATGCCGTACGGATGCGCCTTCAGCGTGGCCAGGTAGCCGTCGGCGCCCCGGACGACGGAGCGGCGGACCTTGTCCCGGCCGGGGAGCCGGTTCGGCACGGTCGCCAGGTCCAGCCGGGCGGCGGCCGCGGTACGCGCCCAGTCGAAACTGATCGGGCCGAAGATGTCGGCGGTGTGGACCGGGGAGTTCAGCACGTACTCCCTGAAGTCCCGCTCCCCCGTGGTCAGGTACAGCTCGGCCGCGGCCCAGTAGAACTCGTCGGCGACCTCGCTGTCGGCGTAGGCGCCGCCGCCGATGCCGTCGCTCTCGTCGGCGAGCAGGTCCGGGTGGGCGAGCGCCGCCGCCCAGGCGGTACGGGCCGCGTCGAGCGCCTTCCCGGCGAACTCGCGGTCGTAGGGGCGGTACAGGCGGGCGGCCTGCGCGGCAGTCGCCGCCAAATTCAGGGTCGCCGCGGTGGTCGGCGGGTGCAGTTCGCGCTTTTGGGGGTCGTCGCTCGGCAGCAGGGGCAGCCCGGTCCACTGCTCGTCGTGGATCTTGTGGTGGGCCATGCCGGCCAGCGGCTGCCCCTGGGGCACCTGCATCTTCAGCAGGAAGTCCAGTTCCCAGCGGGCCTCGTCGAGGATGTCCGGCACCCTGTTGCCGCTCTCGGGGATGTCGAGCGTGCCGTCACCGAGCCTGGCCGACTCCCCCGTGCGCGCGTGCAGCGAGCGCTCGTAGGTGCTGAGCAGCTCCCAGGTGGAGATGCCGCCGTTGACGACGTACTTGCCGTGGTCTCCGGCGTCGTACCAGCCGCCGGAGACGTCCAGGGTGTAGTCGCACACGCCCGGCTGGCAGGGCACCTCGGTGTCGCCCTGGTTGGGTGCCACGCCCACGTGTCCGGCCGGGCGGGCGTAGCCGGGGCGCAGGTCGCCGCTGATGGCGATGCCGCTGCGCTGGGTGTAGTAGTACTTCGCGGCGTCGGTGCGCAGCCGCTCGTAGGCGGCCGTGCCGATGTCGAACGGGCGGCTGGTCTCGCCGTCGGCGACCAGGGTGTAGCCCTCGCCGCGCTTCTTGAGGCGGCCGAAGTCGATCGAGTGGACGTTCTGCCCGGAGGAGGCGTCCACGCCGCGCGGCTCGCTCCAGCCGTGGGCGACGACCCGGCCGGCGTCGTTCTTCAGCCGCCAGGGCAGGCGCGAGGTCGCGTCGGTGACGAGCGTGGCGTTCTTCGGGCCGTTCGGCAGGTAGGCGACCTGGTTGACGCGGACCCGCGGCCCGGTGTCCGGCACGTACGGCTCGGGCTCCACGCCGCCCAGCAGCGACACGTCGTCCGCGCAGAACCGCCAGGCGTCGGGCGTGCCGCCGAGCTGGAAGCCGACCTGGCCCTGGGTGGTGTCGACGGGCGAGGTGAAGGTGTAGGAGTACGTGTCGCCGGAGACGCTCAACTGCGGGCTGACCTCGTAGTAGGTGTCGTACGGCGACACCGACAGGCCCACGATCGCCCGGACCACGTGGTCGGCGGGCGTACCGGTGGCGGTGAAGGAGAACTCGTACGACTGACCCGCGACCAGGCTGATGTCGTTCTGGCCGACGGCCGCGTCCCACCGGTTGGTGGTGCCGCCGGGCGCGTCGGCGCACAGCCGGCCGTCGGAGGCGTCCGCGGTGACGTTGCTGCTCGTCCACCAGGAGTCGGTGCCGTTGTCGAAGGTGCCGTTCCTGATCTGCTCGGTCTCCTCGGCGCCGGCCGGTGCGGCGGGCAGCGCGGTGACGGCCGCCGCCAGCAGGGCCGTCAGGGAGACGAGCGCGGTTCTGCGTCTTTTCACGTCCGGGCTCCTCGGGGGAGGTGGCGCTCACCCTGGAATGGGAGCGCTCCCAAATGCGGTCGCGGGCCATGCTTGTGGCAGACATGACATGCCGTCAACGGTCCGGACGGGACCGGTTTCCCGACCGGTTCCCGTCCGGATTCCCGCCGGACCGCCCCGCGGCGCCTCAGTCGGCGGCTCAGGCAGCCGCTCAGGCAGCGGCTCAGGCGGCGGGCGCCTCCAGCCGGCTGACGCGGATCGCGCCCCGCACCTCGCCGGGGTGACGGCTGGTCAGCATGAGGCGGACGCGGGAGCCGCGTACCGCGTCGAAGGTGATCACGGTGGGCGCGTCGGAGGCGGTCGCCCAGTCGGTCCGCGCCCCCTCGGTCGCGTGCCAGGCCCGGCCGTCCCAGACGGCGACTTCGACCGTCGAGGGCAGGCTGTGCGTGGCGTCCAGGGTGAAGGAGACCTCGATCCGGTCGTAGGCGCGAGTGCGGCCGTGGTCCACCGAGACCCAGTCCTCCGCGCGCGCCCCGTCGAAGGCGGGCAGCAGGGCGGTGGCCGCCTTCTGGAAGCCGTTGGACCAGCCGGTGGCGGGGTCGCCGTCCAGCATGGCGGCGGGGAGCGTGTCGGGCCGGCCGGAGTAGCTCGCGTCCGCGTGCGGGTGGTCCACGGGCGCCGGGTGCTCGGGGCGGAACTCCGGGGCCGGTGTGGTCGCCCGGTCCGAGACCCGCCGGGCGCGCACCTTCGCCGTGTCCGTGCGCAGCCCCTCCGCGCGCGCCGTCACCCGCACCGCCCCCGGCCGGGTGCCGGACCGGACGACGGCGAGCGCCTTGCCGTGGAAGGCGGTGCGGGTACTGGCCTGGTAGCGCTCGGCGCTCTCCTGGCGGCCGTTGTCGAGTCCGGCGAGGGAACCGCCCGCGACGTCGAAGGAGATCAGGTGCTCGGCCCCGGGCACCACCACCCCATGGCGGTCGGTCACCTCGGCGGTCACGAAGACCAGGGAGCGGCCGTCGGCGGCGACGCTCTCGCGGTCCGGGGTGAGACGTACGGCGTGCGGCGCTCCGGCGGTGCGCAGGACGTCGGTGGCCACCACCCTGCCGCCGCGCCGGGCGACGGCCTTCAGCTCGCCCGCCTCGAAGGGCACCTTCCAGGTGAGGTGGAGCTTGCCCGCGCTGCCGTTGGGGCTGGTGTAACTGCCGGGGTAGGGGCCGTCGGTGAAGGTCTTGTCGTCGCCGGTGGCCTCGGTGGTCTCCAGGTAGGTCCGGCCGTCGACGGTCTTCTTGGTGTCGAAGCGGCGGGTGCCGAGGGACTCGCCGTTCAGGTACAGCTCGACCGTGTCGACGTTGGTGTACGCCCAGACCTCGACGGTGTCGCCCTCGCGGTGGTTCCACGTCGTCGGCAGCAGGTGGACCATCGGCTCGTCGGTCCACTGGCTGCGGAACAGGTGGTACATGTCCTTGGGGAAGCCGGCCGTGTCGACGGCGCCGAAGAAGGACGCCTTGACCGGGAAGACGTCGTACGGCGTCGGCTCCCCGATGTAGTCGATGCCGGACCAGAGGAACTGGCCGGTGAACCACTTGCGGTCCCGGTCCTTCTTGTGGCCGTACTCGCCGCTCATCGTCCACGAGGCGAGGTTGTTGTCGTAGGACGAGGTGGCCCGCCGTCCCGGGGTGTGGTTCTCGCCGGTGTTGAGGTGTTCCGGCTCCTGGTAGGTGCCACGCGTGGACGTCTCGGACGACGACTCCGACTCGAAGAGGAACAGGTGCGGGTAGGCCGCGTGCAGGGCGTCCACCGACTTGGCGGTGTTGTAGTTGAGGCCGAGCCCGTCCAGCTTGGCCAGCATCAGGTCGGCGGCGGAGCCCTTGGCGGGCATCCGGCGGTATTTGTCGGAGCCGATGACCAGCGGGCGGGTGTCGTCGGCGGCCCGGACGGCGTCGATGATCCGGTCGGCCATGGCGAGCCCGGCGGTGGCGGTGGAGTCGGGGACCTCGTTGCCGATGGACCACATGACGACGGCGGGCGAGTTGCGGGCCGCGAGCACCATTTCGGTGGCGTCCTTCTCGCACCACTCGTCGAAGAACCGGCCGTAGTCGTAGCGGTTCTTGCCGGTGCGCCAGCAGTCGAAGGCCTCCACCAGCATGATGATGCCCATCTCCTCGCAGACCTCGGTCATCTCGGGCGAGGGCGGGTTGTGGGAGGTTCGGAAGGCGTTGACGCCCATCGACTTCATGATGGTCATCTGGCGGCGGATCGCGTCGAGGCTGACGGCGGCGCCGAGCGCGCCGAGGTCGTGGTGCAGGTCGACGCCCTTGATCTTGGCGTGCGCGCCGTTGAGGCGGAAGCCGTCTTCCGAGTCGACGTGGAAGGTGCGGATGCCGAACGGGGTGCGGTAGGTGTCGACGGCCTCTCCGCCGACGCGCAGTTCGGTGTGCAGGGTGTAGCGGTGCGGGGACGCGAAGTCCCACAGGCGGGGGCGTACGACGGTGAGTTCGTGGACCTCGACCGCCTCGCCCGCCGCTCTCGCCTCTCCCGGCTCTCCCGGCTCTCCCGGCTCTCCCGCCTCGGCGGCGACGTGGGCCGTGGAGGCGGCGCGGGCCACCGTGCGTCCGTCGTCGTCCTTGACCGTCGAGCGGATCTCGACCTCGCGCGCGGTCCCCGAGGCGTTCACGACGGACGTCTCCACCCGGACGACGGCGCTCTTCCCGCTCACCCGCGGCGTGGTGACGTACGTGCCCCAGCGCCGTACGTGCACCGGTTCGGTGACGACGAGGCGGGCTTCGCGGTAGATGCCGCTGCCGGAGTACCAACGGCTGCTCGGCAACCGGTTGCGCACCTGCACCGCGAGCACGTTCTCGGTGCGGCCGTCGGTGTGCACCAGGTCGGTGAGGTCGAGGGCGAAGCCGGTGTAGCCGTAGGGGTGGCGGCCGACCTCCCGGCCGTTGCAGTGGATGCGGGAGTCCATGTAGACGCCGTCGAACTCGACCGAGATCCGCTTCCCGGCGAGCGCGGGCGGCAGGGTGAAGGAGAGGCGGTACCAGCCGAGGCCGCCCGGCAGGAAACCTGTGCCGCTGGTGGTGCCGTGCTCGGTGGTGGGCGTCTGTTCGATGCTCCAGTCGTGCGGGACGGCGACCTCGCGCCACTCCGAGTCGTCGTACCCGGGGTCGTCGGCGTCCGTGGCGTCCTCGGCCGCTCCGTCGGGGTCGACCAGCCAGAAGCGCCAGCCGTCGCGCAGGGCGACGGAGCTGCGGCCCGCGGCGCCGCCGGTCGCGTCCGCGGCCGACGCCGAGGGGGTGGCGAGCACCATCCCGGCGGCGGGCGTGGCGGCGGAGGCGATCAGAACCGATCTGCGCGTGACCGTCATGACGGATCTCCCTCATCGGAACTCAGAAGTACTCACAAGTGATCGTGAACAAACAGATTCTGACGTCGCCCCATACGCGCCCGTCAAGGGTACGGAAAGCTCTTTCCACCTTGGGCGGCCCGGACCGCCCGGTGGCCTGCGCGGGGCCGGGATCCGTGGGCCGGGTGGGTTCGGGTCCGCACGGGGCCCGGACCCACTAGGCTGAGGACAAGGTGACGCGCTGTTCACTGAGAGTGCGCAATGGAGTGGCGACGATGAGTCCGGTCAACCCGTTCGACGATGCCGCCACGGCCCGCGTCGTCGTCGACGACTCCGGCACCTTGCGGGAGTGGAACGAGGGCGCCCGTCTGCTGCTCGGCCACCCGGCCGCCGAGGTCGTGGGGCGCCCCGCCGCCGACCTGCTCGCCGACGGCCGTCACGGCACCCCTCCCGGGCGCGACGACGAACAGTGGAGCGGCACCCTGGCACTGCGGCACCGCGACGGGGGCACCGTGTCGGTGTGGGTGCTCGCGCACCGCAGACCGGCACCGGACGGCACGCCGGGCACGTGGCTCGCCGTCACTCCGCTGGAGACCGGGCCAGAACCGGAGGAAGACCCGCTGATCAGAGCGGCCCTCACCCAGTCCCCCTGCGCCATGATGATCTTCGACGACCGGCTTCTGCTGCGCGGGATCAACGACGCCATGGCGCGGCTTGTGGGGCTCCCGTCCGACCGCGTCCGCGGTCTGCGGGCCACCGACCTCAGCGGCCGGCCGCAGAACGTGGAGCTGGAGCGGCAGATGCGGGACGTGCTGACCTCCGGCCGCCGGCACGACATGCAGACCCGGCTCAGGGCCGTCGGCGAGAGCCGCGCCCACGCGTGGAACGCCCGGATCGCGCCGCTCACCGACCCCGGCGGCCAGGTCTGCGGCGTGTGCGTGAGCGCCCACGACTTCACCGAGCAGCACCGCGCCCGGGAACGGCTGCAACTGGTGAACGAGGCCAGCGTGCGCATCGGCAGCACGCTGGACGTCACCCGTACCGCCCAGGAGCTGGCGGACGTGTGCGTTCCCGCGCTCGCCGACTTCGTCAGCGTCGACCTGCTGGACCCGCGGGAGCACGGCGGTGAGCCCGCCACCGTGGTCGAACCGCCGGTCACCCTGCGCCGGACGGCCCACCGGTCGGTCACCGCGGCGGACTGCCCGCCGGTGGCCGAGACCGGACAACTGGACGTCTACCCGGCCGGCTCCCCGCAGGCCGAGTGTCTGCTCTCGGGTCAGGCCATCGTGGCCGCCGAGGCCTTCGGCGACCTCGAGCACTGGATGGAGTGGGACCCGGTCCGCCTGCGGCGGGTGAAGGAGTACGGCGTTCACTCCACGATGTCGGTGCCGCTCCAGGCCCGCGGCACCACACTCGGCGTCGCGGTCTTCACCCGTTTCCGGCGTCCCGACCCGTTCACGCACGACGACGTGCTGCTGGCCGAGGAGGTCAGTGCCCGCGCCGCCGTCTGCATCGACAACGCCCGCCGCTACAGCCGGGAGCGGGAGGCCACGCTGACTCTCCAGCGCAGCCTGCTGCCCCGGTGGCTGCCGCCCACCGCCGCGGTGGAGGCGGCCTCGCGCTATCTTCCGGCGGCCCGCTCGGGCGTCGGCGGCGACTGGTTCGACGTCATCCCGCTGTCCGGGATGCGGGTCGCCATGGTCGTCGGGGACGTCGTCGGCCACGGCATCCAGGCCTCGGCCACCATGGGCCGGCTGCGCACCGCCGTCCGCACCCTCGCCGACATCGACCTGACGCCCGAGGAACTGCTCACCCACCTCGACGACCTGGTCGTCCGGCTGTCCGAGGAGTCCGGCGACGACCGGGCGGGCGAGGTCGGCGCGACCTGTCTGTACGTGGTGTACGACCCGGTGTCGCGACGCTGCTCCCTGGCCCGGGCGGGTCATCCGGCGCCCGTCCTGATCCCGCCGGACGAGGCGCCCCAGCAGCTCGAGCTGCCCTCCGGGCCGCCGCTGGGCGTGGGCGGGCTGCCGTTCGAGTCGGCCGAGCTGGAGCTGCGCGAGGGCAGCGTGCTGGCGCTCTACACCGACGGGCTGGTCGAGAGCCGGGAACGCGACACCGACGAGGGCCAGGCCCGGCTGCGCGAGGCCCTGGCCGCCCCCGCCGACTCCCTGGACACCGCCTGCGACCGCGTACTGCGCACCCTCCTCCCCTCGGGCAGCGCCGCCGACGACGTGGCCCTGCTGCTGGCCCGCACCCGCGGGCTGCCCGCCGGGCAGGTCGCCACCTGGGACATCCCGGCCGACCCGGCACTGGTCGCCCCGGTACGCAAGCAGGTTCTCGAACAGCTCTCCACCTGGGGCCTGCTGGAGGCGTCCTTCACCGCCGAGCTGGTCGTGAGCGAACTGGTCACCAACGCCATCCGGTACGGCTCCCCGCCCATCCGGCTCCGGCTGATCCACGACACGGCCACGCTGATCTGCGAGGTCTCCGACACCAGTCACACCGCGCCGCATCTGCGCCGGGCCAAGACCTGGGACGAGGGCGGGCGCGGCCTGCTGCTGGTCGCCCAGCTCACCCAGCGCTGGGGCAGCAGGCACACGACCGAGGGCAAGACGATCTGGGCCGAGCTGGCACTGCTCGACGACGCGGAGTGAGCCCCTCGTTCACCGGGGGCCGTTTCCCGGGCCGCCGTTTCCCGGGCCGTTGGACGGGACACTCGACAGCACAGGACGTACGGTGCCGCGCCTTGCGGGGACCGTGCGCGAGACCTGACGGGAGTGTGGAGAACCGATGGCGAACACGTCCCAGCCGGTGCGCCGGACGGCCCTGGTCGCGAGCGCGGTCGCGCTCCTCGGCCTGTTGACCGCCTGCGGCAACGAAAACGCCACGTCGAGCACACCGCGACCCACCAAGGCCGCCCGCACGGCCGGCTCCGACACCGGCAGCGGAAGCGGCACCGCCACCGCGCCGGCGGTCGGTGCCGCGCCCAGCGACACCGCCGGATCGGCCTCCGCCTCGGCCCGCACCGACGGCCGCTGCCACACCTCCGAGCTGCGGGCCTCCGTGGGCCGGATGGACCCGGGGGCCGGCCAGCGCAACTTCCCCGTCGTGCTGACCAACACCTCCGAGCGCACCTGCACGGTGTACGGCTACCCGGGCGCTGCCTTCGTGGACGCGTCCGGCGGGCAGTTGGGTCCGGACCCGGAGCGCACGCCCGCCTCCCCGAACACGGTCACGCTGGCGCCCGGCAAGAGCGCGTGGGCCGGGCTGTCGTTCTCCAGCCCGCAGATCAGCGGCGCCCGCACGGCCACTCCGGCGGCGCTGCTCGTCACCCCGCCGGACGAGCGGGAACCGCTCGAGGTGAAGTGGACGGCCGGCGCGGTCCCGGTGGGCGGCAACGCGTCCTCGGTGTCCGTCACCGCCCTGGAGCCGGGCACCGGCCCCTGAGGCCTGTAGGGGCCGAGCCCGGAAGTCCGCGAGACCGGGAGACCGGGAGACCGGAAGTCAGTGACCCGCGATCGGGTGCGGTGCGTAGGGCCGCTCCAGCTCCTCGATCTCCTTCTCGGTGAGCGTCAGTTCGACCGCCGCCACGGCGTCCTCGACGTGCCCCGGCTTCGACGCGCCGATGATCGGAGCGGTCACCCCGTCCTGGTGGAGCAGCCACGCGAGGGCCACCCGGGCGCGCGGGACGCCGCGGTCGCCCGCGATGCGGGTGACGGCCTCGACCACGGCACGGTCGCCGTCCTGGTACAGGGTGCTGCCGAAGCTGTCGGTGGCGCTGCGCTCGGTCGCGGTGTCCCAGTCACGGGTGAGGCGGCCGCGGGCGAGCGGGCTCCAGGGCAGTACGCCGACGCCCTGGTCCGCGCAGAGGGGCAGCATCTCGCGCTCCTCCTCGCGGTAGACGAGGTTGTAGTGGTTCTGCATCGACACGAACCTCGTCCAGCCGTGCCGCTCGGCGGTGTACTGCATCTTGGAGAACTGCCAGGCGTACATCGAACTGGCGCCGATGTAGCGGACCTTGCCCGCCTTGACCAGGTCGTGCAGGGCCTCCATCGTCTCCTCGACCGGCGTGTGCGGGTCGTAGCGGTGGATCTGGTAGAGGTCGACGTAGTCGGTGCCCAGGCGCCCGAGGCTGTGCTCGATCTCGGTCATGATCGCCTTGCGGGACAGTCCGCCGCCGTTGGGTCCGGACCGCATCCGGCCGTGCACCTTGGTCGCGAGCACGATGTCGTCCCGGCGCGCGAAGTCGCCGAGCGCCTTGCCGACGATCTCCTCGCTGGTGCCGTCGGAGTAGACGTTGGCCGTGTCGAAGAAGGTGATGCCGGCCTCGATCGCCTGCCGGATCAGCGGCCGCGAGGCCTCCTCGTCGAGGGTCCACTCGTGCGTGCCCCGGCCGGGAACGCCGTAGGTCATGCAGCCCAGACAGATCCGCGACACGTCCAGGCCCGTCGAACCGAGCTTCACGTACTGCATCGTTGCTGCTCCTGTCTTCGCCGGTCATCAGTACCAGGGCGAGCGTACGTCTGCGCGCGGGCGCGGGCTCCGGCCGGGTCAGCGGCGTTCGAGCAGGTCCAGGGCCCGCTCCCAGCCGAACTCCGGACGGCCGCCGCGCTCCCCCTCCCCCGCCTCCCCCGCGTACGGGTCGCCGAAGTGCACGCCCATCCCGCGCAGCCGGGCCAGGCTCTCCCGGTACGCGGGATGGGAGGCCAGCGCGTCGGAGACGCACGGCAGGACGGCGACGGGGACGCCGAGGCCGCAGGCCTCGCACAGGGTGGCCACGGCGAGGGTGTCGGCCAGGCCCGCGGCCCACTTGTTGACCGTGTTGAAGGTGGCGGGCGCGACCACGACGGCGTCCGGCGCGGGGAAGGGCCGCGGATCGCCGGGCCGGCGCCAGGCCGAACGTATGGGGCGGCCGGTCAGCGTCTCGACGGCCGCCGTGTCGAAGAAGCCGCTCATGGCCACCGGAGTGGCGAAGACGCCGACCTCCCAGCCGCGGTCCCGCGCCGCGGTGATCAGCCCGCCGACGTCGCGGGCCACGCCGGCGGCGCAGACGACGACGTAGAGGAAGGGATTCAAGGGATTCTGGGCGGTGCCGGTTCCGGCCTGTTCGCTCACCCGGGAACCCTACTGGGCGGACCTCCGGCGGGTGCCGCCGGAGGTCCCGGTGTCAGCCCACCCGCTCCGAGACGGTGATGGCGCCCACGGGGCACGCCCGGGCCGCCTCCCGTACCAGTGGGCTGCCGCCGCCGTCCTCCCGGCCGGGCCGGAGCGTGCTGTAGCCGTCGTCGTCCTGGGTGAAGACGTCGGGGGCGGTCAGGGCGCACTGTCCCGCGCCGATGCAGATGTCCTTGTCGATACCGATACGCATGCCGGGAACCCTCCTACCAGGCCACGGGGAGTTCCAGCATCCCCTGGATCGTGTCGCCGGGTTTGAAGGGGATCTCGTCCGGCGGGGCGGCCAGGCGCAGCGTGGGCAGCCTCTCGAAGAGGGTGTGCAGGGCGATCTCGAGTTCGGCGCGGGCCAGGTTCTGGCCGAGGCACTGGTGGATGCCGAATCCGAAGGAGACGTGATGGCGGGCCGGGCGGTGCCAGTCGAGGGCGTCGGGTTCGGGGTAGCGGGTCTCGTCGCGGTTGATGACGGAGGTCGAGAAGAGGACCCCGTCGCCGGCCCGGATGGTCTGCCCGTCCACCTCGATGTCCTCGGTGGCCGTCCGCAGCAGCCCGTCCACGATCGACAGGACGCGCATCAGCTCCTCGACGGCGCCGGGCAGCAGCGAGGGGTCCTCGCGCAGTTCGGCCAGCCGCGCGGGGTTGCCCAGGAGCGTGAAGGTGCCCAGCGAGATCATGTTGGCGGTGGTCTCGTGGCCCGCGACCAGCAGGATCACCGCGAACGCGATGAGCTGTTCCCGGTCGATCTCGCCCTCGGTCAACTGTTGCCTGACCAGGTCGTCCAGCAGTCCGTCGCCGGGTGCCGTCCGCTTGCGGTCGACCAGCTCCCCCAGATACGCCTCCAGTCGGTCACGGGCGTCCCGGGTGTCGGCGGGCAGGGGGCCGCGCAGCAGCCGGCGGGACTGTTCCTCGAAGAAGTCGTGGTCGGCGTAGGGCACCCCGAGCAGCGCGCAGATCACCATCGAGGGCACGGGCAGCGCGAAGGCCGTCACCAGATCGGCGGACGGGCCCTGCGCGATCATCGCGTCGAGGCGTTCGTCGACGATCCGCTGGATGCGCGGGCGCAGCGCGGCGGCGCGTTTGAGGGTGAACTCCGGGAGCACCATCTTGCGCTGGGCGCGGTGTTCGGGGTCGTCGACGCCGAGCAGGGCGGGCGTGCGTCCGCGTACGGCGGCCAGCCGCGCCGAGGTCGCGGGGAAGCCGTCGCGGGTGCGGTCGGTCGACAGGCGTTGGTCGGCCAGCAGCCGGCGGGCCTCGGTGTGTCCGGTCACCAGCCAGGCCGGGCGGCCGTCGAAGAGGGTGATCCGGGCCAGCGGCCGGGCGGCGCGCAGCGGGTCGTAGGCGGCGGGCGGCTGGTAGGGACAGGTCCGGTCCTGCGGGAAGGCGACGGAGTGCGCCGCGTCCCCGTCCGTCGCCGGGTCCCTGTCCGTTGTCGGGACCCTGTCCGTTGTCGGGTCGGTGTCCGTTGTCGGGTCGGTGTCCGTCGTGTCGGTGTCCGTCATGGAAGACCTCGCAGACGAAGAGTGCGTCGAGCCGATCTTCATTAGATGCCTCGGGCATCTATGGGACGACGCCAAGTTCGGCCAGATCGGTGGCGGGCGCAGACTGGCCGGGGACCACCGCGTCGGAGGGCGACGCAACGGTCCCCCGCGGTCCGGCGCGCTCGCGTGCCCGCCGGACGTGGCGCGATCGGGCCGCCGGGTGCCCCTCCCCGCCCGCCGTACCTGGCCGAGCGGCACCGTGTGGCGGGCGCCGGGGCGGACGTGCTCCCTCCGGATGGCCGCGCGGACCCCCGGGTCGAGAAGCCGGATGCGGTAAGGATGGTCGGGTATGGGTCGGCGGCCACACCGGCCGCGGCCTTGCAACGCGACGATGGGACGGATGCACACATGCCTCTTGACGGCGAGTACGAACCCAGCCCGACGCAGTGGGTGCGCGAACAGGTCGAGCTGTACGAGAGCTCGGGCGGCACCAAGGGCACGACCCTGAAGGACACCGGTCTGCCCGTCATCGTGCTGACCACCCGGGGCGCGCGGAGCGGCAAGCTGCGCAAGACGCCGCTGATGCGCGTCGAGCACGAGGGCCGGTACGCCGCGGTCGCCTCCCTGGGCGGGGCTCCCAAGCATCCGGTCTGGTACTTCAACGTGCGGACCGATCCCCGGGTCGAACTCCAGGACGGCCCGGTGCGGCGGGACATGACGGCCCGTGAGGTCACCGGTGTGGAGAAGGCCGAGTGGTGGGAGCGCGCGGTCGCGGCGTATCCGTCGTACGCCGACTACCAGAAGAAGACGGGCCGGGAGATCCCCGTCTTCGTCCTGGAACCGGCCGACGGAAGCTGAACCGGGCGCGCGGAGGTTTCCCGGGCCGACGCGCATGGACCGGCACCTGCCGGGAACCCGTCGTTCGGGTCCCGCCGCGTTCCCCCGTCGCGGCGGGGCCTTCCGCTGCCTCGCGCGCGGGCGATCCCACGACGAATCCGCCGACCGCCTTGCGGGTGGCCACCAGTGCCGACGGCCGAAAACGGGGAACGCCTCTACGAGAGCACCGATGCGAAGAGACACGGACGGCGGGAAGGCAGGCCCATGAGTGGTGACGACGCGACGCCCGGGAACAGCGGCTACGGAAGGAAGGCGTTCAAACGGTCCCGGAGTCACTTCGCGGACCGGATCACGGCGGACGGCCGGGACGGCTGGCCGGTGGAGTCCGGCCGCTACCGGCTGGTGGTGAGCCGTGCCTGTCCGTGGGCGAGCCGGGCGCTGGTCTCACGGCGGCTGCTCGGTCTGGAGGACGCCCTGTCCCTGGCGATCGCCGACCCGATCCAGGACGACCGGAGCTGGCGGTTCACGCTGGACCCGGACGGCCGCGACCCGGTCCTCGGCATCCGCTACCTCAGCGAGGCCTATGACCGGCGGGAGACGGGCTACCCGGGCGGGGTGAGCGTGCCCGCCGTCGTCGACGTGCCCAGCGGCGCGCTCGTGACCAACGACTACCAGCGCATCACGCTCGACCTGGCTACGGAGTGGGCCTCCCTGCACCGGCCGGGTGCGCCCGATCTGTATCCGCACGCCCTGCGCGACGAGATCGACGAGGTGATGGCGGCGGTCTACGAGGACGTCAACAACGGCGTGTACCGGGCGGGCTTCGCGACGGGCCAGGAGGAGTACGAGGCCGCGTGCGCGGGCGTGTTCCGGCGGCTGGAGCAGTTGACGCCCCGGCTGGAACGGCGGCGCTACCTGGTCGGTGACACGATCACGGAGGCCGACATCCGGCTGTTCACGACGCTGGTCCGCTTCGACGCCGCCTACCACGGCCACTTCAAGTGCAACCGCTGGAAGCTGACGGAGAACCCGGTGCTGTGGGGGTACGTCCGCGATCTGTTCCAGACCCCCGGCTTCGGGGACACCGTCGACTTCGACCACATCAAGCGCCACTACTACCAGGTGCACACCGGCATCAACCCGACCGCCGTCGTGCCCCTGGGCCCGGACCTGACCGGCTGGCTCACCCCCCATCACCGCCAGGAGCTGGGCGGCCGGCCGTTCGGCGACGGCACCCCGCCGGGGCCCGTCCGGGCCGACGAGGAGATACCGGTGCGGGGCAGGCCCTGACCCGGGACCGGCCGCCCGCAAACCCTCACCCTCATCCTCATCCTCATCCTCATCCTCACCCGCTCCCGCATTCTCGATCAGCGCACACGACGCAAGGGGATCCGCATGGCGAAGAAAAAGAAGAAGAAGCTCCCGCTCGCCTACAAGCCCGTCGGCTTCGCGCTCGGCTGGCTCGGCGGCACGCTGGCCGGGATGACGTTCCAGAAGACCTGGAAGATGATCCGGCACGAGGACGACGCGCCCGACGCCCTGGACCCGGACCGCGGCTGGGGTGAGATCCTGCTGGCCGCCGCGATCCAGGGCGCCATCTTCGCCGCGGTGCGCAGCGCCGTGGACCGCACGGGTGCCAAGGCCATCGAACGCCGGACCGGCGTGTGGCCGGTCGGCGACAAGGGCGGCCGCGACTGACCCCACCGAAGTCCGCCCTCCTCCCCGTCTCGACGGCATCCGGCAGGCTGCAGCTAGCCCTGCTTGGGTGCCGTCGGCGCGAGGGTGAGGCGCAGGGTGAAGGAGTGGCCGGCCGGGTCGGAGAAGCCGCGTTCCTCGTGCGGGCCGGCCGGGTCCTTCGCCTCCACCGGGCGCCCGCCGAGTCCCACGATCGCCCGCTCCGCCTCGTCCAGGTCCGTCACCACGAAGTCCAGGTGGGCCTGGAGGGAGTTCTCCGGGCGGGGCCAGCTCGGCGGGGTGGCGCCCACGTCCCGCCGGAAGGCCATGCGGAAGCCGCGGGGGCCCTCGATCTCGATCCGGTTGGCGCTCACGTCGGTCTCCTCCGCGCCCAGCAGCCCCTTGTAGAACTCGGCGAGCCTCTCGGGTTCGGCGCAGTCGAGTACCACGACGCCCGCGTTGACCAGTGCCATGTGTCTCCTCCGAAGGATTCCGGACGCGAGGCGTCGTGCCCCGCGCCCTGTACCTAGCGGATATCCCCGCCCGGCCGAATCAATCGGTGGGTGGATGCCGCGACGTAGTTGCGAAGATCACCACCGGACCCCGTGTAGATCATTTAGGGTCGGGGCAGCCTCGAAGCGCTTCTCGGTTCAACTTTCGCTCCGTGAAGGCCAGTTCGAGTGTGCGGACGGTCCGACGACCGTCCGCTCGCAGGGCCGGGGGACTCTGCGCTCCGTCTCCCGAAAGGAAACACATGTCCCAGGACGTCCGCTTCGACCTCCCCTTCGACACTCCCGTGAGCCCGCATCTCGCCTACGCCCGTGACCGGCATCTGCGCTGGGTGCGGGAGCGGGGACTGGTGCGCAGCCGGGCCGGTTTCGAGGAGTACCGGTCCTGGGACCTCGCCGAGGCGGCGGCCCGCACCTACCCCCACGCGTCGGCGGACGACATGGTCGTCCTGATGAACTGGTTCTCCCTGGCCTTCCTCTTCGACGACCAGTTCGACGCCGGCCGGCCCGACCGCGCGGAGCGCATAGCGGAGGTGGCGCGGGAACTCATCGCCACACCGCTGCGTCCCGCGGGCACGCCGCCGCGGGTCGAGTGCCCCATCACGCTGGCCTGGGCCGAGGTCTGGGGGCACCTCTCGGATGGCATGTCCCTGACCTGGACGTCGCGGTTCGCCGCCTCCTGGGGCCGCTTCCTGGTGGCGCACTGCGAGGAGGTCGACCTGGCGGCCCACGACCGGGCCGGCACGCTCACGCTCGACGACTACACCGTCTTCCGGCGCCGTACGGTCGGCATCCACCACAGCATCGACGCGGGCGAGCGCAGCCGCGGCTTCGAGGTGCCGGCCGCCGCGATGGCGCATCCGCTGATGGAGCGGATGCGGGACCTGGCCGCGGACACCATCGGGTTCATGAACGACATCCACTCCTTCGAGCGCGAGCGCCGCCGCGGCGACGGCCACAACCTCATCGCCGTCCTGCACCGGGAGCGGGGCTGCTCCTGGCAGGAGGCGGCCGACGAGGCGTACCGCATGACGATCGCCTGCCTCGACGAGTACGTCGCGCTGGAGGCCCGGGTGCCGGCGATGTGCGACGAGCTGGATCTGGACACCGACGAGCGGACGCGGGTGCGGATGGGGGTGGAGGCCATCCAGCACTGGATCAACGGCAACTACGAGTGGGCGCTGACCACGGGCCGGTACGCGGCGGCGAAGGAGGGCCCGGTGGCCACGGCGGAACTGGCCGGGCGGGGGTCGGTGGACGATCTGCTGAGCGTGTGAGACGGGCGCGCCGCCCGGGCCGGGGAACGCCCCGGCCCGGGCGGCGCCGCACTCCGCGTGCCGCCGTACGACCCCGCGTGGCGCTATGCCGCGAACTCCACCGGCAGGCTGTCCAGCCGTGATTCCCAGGTGGAGGCCGTGGAGGTGAGGTCGGCCGGCGGCACGGCCAGGCGCAGACCGGGCAGGCGGTGCAGCAGGACGTCGACGGCCGTCTCGATGATGGCCTGGCCGATGTTCTGCCCCGGGCACTCGTGGGGTCCCGCGCTGAAGGCGAGGTGGGAGGCGTTGCCCTGGACCGAGACTGCGGTGTCGGGGCGGATCTCCGGGTCGTGGTTGCCGGCCGCGAGGCCCAGCACGAGCAGGTCGCCCTCCTTGACCGGGCAGCCGCCCAGTTCCAGGTCGGCGGTGGCGAACCGGCCCGGCAGCACGGCGAGCGGCGGGGAGTTCCACATCACCTCCTCCACCAGCGTGGACAGGTTGAGCTGCCCGCTCACCAGGCCGGAGAGCCAGGAGGCGTCGGTGAGCAGGAGCTGGAGCGCGCGGGCCAGCAGGTTGCTGGTCGTGGTGTGGGCGGTGATCAGCACGAGGCGCAGATGGTTGACGATCTCGTCCTCGTCGAGGCCGGAGTGGTGCTCGATGAGGCCGGAGGTGAAGTCGGATCCGGGCTCCTCGCGCTTGCGCGCGGCGAGTTCGCCGAGGATGCCCATGATGCGTTCGTTGTGCGTGAGGGCGTCCGCGCCGCCCTTGATCACCTGGTTGCTCGACTCGGCGAGGGTGCGCCCCTCCCGTTCGGCGAGGCCGAAGACGCGGGTGAGGACCAGCATGGGCAGGTACTCGGCGAAGTCGGCCACCAGGTCGGCCCGGCCCGCGTCGGCGAACGCGTCGATCTGCTTGTTGGCGAAGTGCGTGATGTGACGGCGGATGCCGCGGCCCGCGACGGCGTACAGGTTGTCCGTGACGGCGCCGCGCAGCCGCCGGTGCGGTTCGCCGTCCTGGGAGACGCAGTCGGGACGCCAGCCGAGCATCGGTATCAGCGGGGAGGCCGCCTCGACGCGGCCGTCCCAGAAGTCCCGCCAGATCCGTGAGTCGCGGCTGAACTGCAGGGGGTTGTCCAGCACCCGCCGGTTCTCCCGGTAGCCGAGCACCAGCCAGGCGGGGACGTCGCCCTCCAGCAGCACCGGTGCGACGCTGCCGTGCTCCTTGCGGAGCCGCCCGTAGATGTCGTGCGGGTCGGTGGCCGCCTCGCTGCCGTAGAGCCGGGTGACGCCCTCGCCGTGGGCGACGGGGCAGCCGCCGCCCGTGGCGGCGGACGGGGTCTGGTCGTCGTTCATCGGGGCTCCAGGGCGGCGGCCGAGCGGTCCTTCAGATGTCGTATCAGCGTGACCAGCACGTCGCGGCTGGCGGTGCGGTCGCGGGCGTCGAAGGCGACGACCGGCGTGTGCGACGGGATGTCCAGGGCGTCGCGGATCTCCTCGACCGGGTAGTGCCGGGAGTCGGGGAAGACGTTGAGCGCGATGACGAAGGGGACCTTCTGCCGCTCCATCTCCTCGATCGCCCGGAAACTGGAGGCCAGCCGCCGGGTGTCCACCAGGACGACCGCCCCGAGCGCGCCCTTGAACAGGCCGTTCCACAGGAACCAGAACCGCTCCTGGCCCGGGGTGCCGAACAGGTACAGCATCAGCGTGTCGTTGAGGCTGATCTTGCCGAAGTCCAGGCTGACGGTGGTCTGCGTCTTGTCGGCCACGCCGATGAGGTGGTCGACGTCGGCGCTGGCCTGGGTGAGGGTCTCCTCGGTGGTGAGCGGTTTGATGTCGCTGACGGAGCGGACCATGGTCGTCTTGCCCGTGCCGAAGCCGCCGGCGATCATCACCTTCACCGAGCGGGTGTCCCCGGCCGTCGGTGACTCCGGTCGGTCAAAGCCTTTGAAGTCCACTGAGTACCTCCTCAAGGAGCGCGAGGTCGGGCCCGCGACCGGCGTCGTGCGCCGGGATGGGATCACGGGCTTCGACGCGTCCCGCCTGGAGCAGGTCGGACAGCAGCACCGCGAGGATGTTGAAGGGCAGGTGAAGGTGGGCGCCGAGTTCGGCCACCGACAGCGGGTCGCGGCAGCGCCGGAGAATCTCCTCGTGCTCGTGCTGCATGCCCGGTAAGGGAACGGCACGGGCGACGACGAGGGTCGCCACGTCGAGGGTCGACGCCGAACCGCCCGGCCCGCTGCGCCCTCCGGTGAGGACGTAGTAGCGCTCGAGACCGGACGGATCGGTCGGTCGGCGGGGAGCACTCATCCAGAGTGCTCCTCCTGGCGCGGAGTGGTGCCGAGGAGTTCACCCATCCGGCGGGCCAGATCGCGCATCTGATGGCCGAGCAGACCCTGGTCGAGGCCCTCGCGGGCGAGGACGCCGAGATACGTCTCCAGGCCCGCGCGGACGACGAAGAGGTGCCCGCCGTCCACTTCGATCATCGCCAGCCGCAGTTGCCCCGCGTGCTGCGGGAACTGCTCGGCGACCGGCTGGGCCAGCGCCTGCAGTCCGGCCACCACGGCGGCGAAGCGGTCCACGTCGTCCGGGTCTTCGGCGCCGTAGGAGGTGATGGCCTTGCCGTCGCTGGAGGCCACGAGGGCGAAGCGGATCTCCTGGATGGACTCCACAAGGTCGCGGAGCGCCCAGCTCACGTCGGTTCCCTGGTGCGTCATGGGGACTAGTCGCTCTCTTCAGTGCGGTGCTCGGTGGACGCGCCACCGGTGGTCGTTTCACGGGAGCCGGCGGCCTCCGGTGGCGGGGAGACACCCGTCACCGAATCGGTCCCGGCGCCGGGATCGCGTCCGGCGGTGGCGAAGGCGGCGAGCCCGGCGAAGGACGCGTCCGGCGGTACGGCGGCCACGGAGGCCCGTTCGGCCGGGCCGGGCCGGTCGGGGTGCCCGGCGGTGGCGGGGGCCGGGGGCTGTCCGGCGGACGGTTCGGCGCGCCTGCTCCGCCGGCGGGGCAGACCGCCGGGGGTGGTCTCCACGCCGTCGTCACCCGTGTGGGCCGCGAGGGCGACCGGGCCGGCGCCCGCGGCGGCGACGTCCGAGGGCGCGCCGGCGTCGAGCGGGGTCTCCATGGCGGCGAGCGAGGTTCCCGCAGCGGTGGGCGGGGTCTCCGCGGCGCTGGGCGGGGTTCCCGGTGCGGCGAGCGAGGTTCCCGCGACGGCCGACGGGGTTCCCGCAGCGGCCGACGGGGTCCCCGCGGCGGCGAGCGAGGTTCCCGCAGCGGCAAGCGGGGTTCCTGCGACGTCCGACGAGGTTTCCGGTGTGGCTGTCGTGGGGGCCGCGGGCAGCGGGCTGAAGTACTTGTGGGGCACGACGACCACGACGGAGGTGCCGAGCCACGGCGAGTCGGCGAAGGTGACGCGGATGCCGTAGCGGCGGGCGAGGGCGCCGACGACGCGCAGGCCGATGTTGGCGTCCTCCGAGATGCCGCCGAGTCCCACTCCGGGCGAGGTGCCCGCGAGGGCGTGTTCGGCCTCGCGCTTCTTCTCCTCGCTCAGTCCCTTGCCGGAGTCCTGGATCTCGATGCCGACGCCGTTGGGGACCTCCTTGCCGGACACGACGACCGGCTCGGTGGGCGGCGAGTAGCGCGCGGCGTTGTCCAGCAGGTGGGCGAAGATCAGCGTGAGGTGGTCCACCAGTCCGCCGTCGACGCCGAGTTCGGGCAGATGGCGCAGTTGGACGCGGTGGAAGTCCTTGATCCGGCCGATGCCGCCGCGCATCACGCTGAGCAGCCGCTGCGGTTCCTGCCACTGCCGGCCGGGGCGGTCGGAGCCGCCGAGTACGCCGATGCTGGCGGCGAGGCAGTCGGCGGGGCCGATGGCCTGGTCGAGCTCCATCAGACCCCGGGCGACAGCCGGCAGCCGTCCGTGCTCGCCCTGCAGCTCGTGCAGGCGGCCACGGAGTTTGCTGGTCAGCACGTGGATGCGGTTGCCGACGCTGATGACGGCCTGTTCCGCGGAGGTCGAGCGGTCGAACTGGGCCTCGACGCCGATCAGCGCAGTCCTGAGGACCTTGCGCAGCTCGGCCTGGAGGTCGGCGCCAACCTTCGAGCACTGCTCGACGGTGGGCAGGATGTCGTCGATGGCGTCGCCCGCGCGCAGTCTGCGCATCGCGTCGGGCAACTGCTCGTCGGCGAGCCGGGACACGGCGGCCAACTGGTGACCCAGCCGCTCCTGCCAGGCCTCGGTCTGCTCGGCGAGGCGGCTCTCGTAGGTCGTGACCTGCTCGGCGAGCCGGTCCTCGTAGGCCCGGGAGTGTTCCGTGAGCTGTGCCTCGTACGTCTGGGCCTGCTCGGTGAGCTGTGCGTCCAGGGCGGCGCGCTCGGCGGAGAACTTGCGTTCCAGGCCGCCCACGTGCTGCTGCCACTGCTGGGAGTGCTCGGCCCGCGCGCCGCGGTGGGCCTCCTCGGCCCGGCCCAGTTGTGCGCGGGTGCGCAGGAGGAGGCGTACGCACACGGTGCCGGCCGCGGTGGCCGCCGCACCGGCGACGGCCACGGTTATTCGCTCCGAGCTCATGAACGTGGCGGCCACCGTCCCGCCTCCCAGACCCAGTGGCATCAGCCACCAGGAGTACCAGGCGACAGGGGCCCGCGCCGCCGGTGGCGGAGTGGCGAGTTCCATCTGCATCCTTCGAAGCAAAACGATCGAACAGGGGGGATTCCGCAAGCAGGGGTGTGCAAGGCGGAGGTGTGCGAGGGCAGGGGTGTGCCAGGGGGACCGCACTCATGAGTGCACACCGTGAGTCGACCCGTCGCGATCGCGTCAACTCGCAGCGCCGCTAGGGAGCTTATCGGTTGGGAAGCCCAAAAGATCAATTTCACGGCGAGGCGGAAGTGAGGATTCCGTCACGACCCCACGCGCGTTCCGGAGTGGGCGAATCTCCTTGCCGCCCGGGGAATGGCACCATCTCGTCGGAGGTTGCAGACCGTGCCCCCACCCCCTCCCCGAGTTGCGAGGTCTCGATGAACACCATGCGCGCCATCGGCCAGGACGTCCTCGGCGGTCCCGAGGTGCTGAAGGAGGTGCGGCCCGAGCGCCCCCGGCCGCGCCCGAACGAGGTCCTGGTACGGGTGCGTGCCGCCGGGGTGAACCCGACCGACTGGAAGCACCGGGCGAACGGCGGCTTCCTCGGCGAGCCGCCCTTCGTGCTGGGCTGGGACGTGTCGGGCGTGGTGGAGGCGGTGGGGATCGGCGTCGCCGCGTTCCGGCCCGGCGACGAGGTCTTCGGCATGCTGTCCTACCCCTTCGGCCACGGTTCCCACGCGGAGTACGTCACCGCTCCGGCACGCACCTTCACCCACAAGCCAGCCGGCGTCGACCACGTGCAGGCGGGCGCGCTTCCCCTGGTCTCGCTGACGGCGTGGCAGGCGCTGGTGGAGCGGGCGGACCTGCGGCCGGGGCAGCTGCGGGCCTCGGTCGAGCGGACGTTTCCGCTGGCCGAGGCGGCGCGGGCGCACGAGCTCGGCGAGCGGGGCCGTACCACGGGCAAACTCGTCCTCGTGGTCGACTGACCGGCCGCGGCGGGCCCGGTCGCGGCGGTGAGATTTCGATGACATATGTCAATCGAACATGCTCAAACTCGCTCGATCGGGGTAACTTTTCGAGCGGACTGGGTAGTTGAGCTCTCGGAAGCAGGCCGGAACAGGCTGGAGGCAAGGTTCGTGCGGCAGGAATCCGCGTCGTCCACCCGGCATCTTCGGGTGCGCCACCTTCGGGGCCATACGGTGCTGGAGTTCCGGGGCGAGATCGACATCGCCTCGGCCGCGGAGATCGTCCCGCACCTGGACCGGGAGACGGGGCGGCCCGGCGCCCGGGTCGTGCTGGACCTCGGCGGGATCGAGTTCTTCGACTGCTCCGGGCTGCGGCTGCTGTACCGCGCCCGCAGCCGGGTGCTCGACCAGGGCGGACAGGTACACCTGGTGTGCGCCCACCCGCTGACCCTGCGCATGCTGCGGATCACCGGCCTGGCCCGGCTGCTGCCGCCGCGGCCGACCCTGGACGAGGCCCTCGGCGTCAGCCGGCCGGCCGGGCGTCGAACAGTGCGCTGACCGACTCGCCGTTGTGGATACGGCGTACGGCCTCGGCGAGTGCCGGGGCGATGGACAGGATCCGCAGCTTGTCCGTGTGGTCGTCGGCCGGCACCGGCACGGTGTTGGTGCACACGATCTCCAGCACGTCCGGCTGCTCGCTGAGCCGTCCCAGCGCACCGGCCGCGAACAGCCCGTGCGTGCAGGCGAGGCGGATGCTGCGCGGGCCCGCCTCCCGCAGCCGGTCCAGGAGTTCCAGCACCGTGCTGCCCTTGGCGATCTCGTCGTCGAGGACGATGACGTCGCGCCCGGCGACGTCCCCGATCACGGCGCTGATGCTGACCCGGTCGTCGGCGTACCGCTGTTTCGCCCCGGCCGCCACCTGGGCGCCGAGCATCCGGGCGAACGCGGCGGCCTCCTTGGCGTTGCCCAGGTCGGGTGAGACGACCGTGGTGCGTGCGAGGTCGTACTGCCTGAAGTGCGCGGCCAGTTCACGCAGCGCGTGCAGGTGGTCGACCGGGACGGAGAAGAAGCCGTGCACCTGGGGCGAGTGCAGGGTCATGGCGAGGACGCGGCTCGCGCCCGCCGCCACCAGCAGGTCGGCGACCAGGCGCCCGCCCAGCGAGATGCGCGGGGCGTCCTTCTTGTCGGAGCGGGCGTAGGAGTAGTGCGGCATGACCACGGTGATGCGTCCTGCCGACGCCCCGCGGGCCGCGTCGCACATCAGCAGCAGCTCGACGAGATGCTCCTGGACCGGCTTGACCAGGGGCTGGACGAGGAAGACGTCCCGCTCCCGGCAGTTGGCCAGGAGCTGGACCTCCAGGCAGTCGTTGGCGAACCGGCTCACCCGGGTGGGGCTGAGCGGCACGCCGAGCTGGGCGCAGACCTCCTCGGCCAGCCCGGGGTGGGCACTACCGCTGAACACGGCGATGTCTCGCACGGACCGCTCCTCGCGTGATCCTGTCCGGCCGGGATCCCCGGCCTACGGAAATCCTGTTGCGGCGCTCCCGGGGTCCCGCGCCATGATGGCGCCGTCCGCCTCACTCGGGTCTCACCCGGGTCCCCTCACGTCAGGATCCTCGCATGCGCCGACTCCTCGGAATCACCCAGTGCCCCTTTAGGCCCACGGTTCCCGAGGACTCATCCACACATGCACACCCTGAACATCGGCATCCTGGCCCACGTCGACGCCGGTAAGACCAGCCTCACCGAACGGCTCCTGTTCGACCACGGCGCCATCGACCGGCTCGGCAGCGTCGACGCCGGCGACACCCGTACCGACGACGGCGGCATCGAGCGCCGCCGCGGCATCACCATCCGCTCCGCCGTCGCCGCCTTCACCGTCGGCGGCACCCGGGTCAACCTGATCGACACCCCGGGGCACTCCGACTTCGTCGCGGAGGTCGAGCGCGCCCTGGAGGTGCTCGACGGCGCGGTGCTGCTGCTGTCCGCCGTGGAGGGCGTACAGGCGCGGACCCGCGTCCTCATGCGCACCCTGCGGCGGCTGCGGCTGCCCACGCTCGTGTTCGTCAACAAGATCGACCGGGCCGGCGCGCGCACCGACGGCCTGCTCGACGACGTCCGGCGCCTGCTGACGCCGCACGTAGCCCCGCTGACCGGGGTGACGGGCGCCGGCACCGCGCACGCCCGGGTCACCCGCCGCCCGCCGGACGGACGGACCGCCGAGGCGCTCGCCGAGGTCGACCCGGACGTCCTGGCCGCGCTGGTGGACGGCCCCGAGCCGACCGCGGCGGAGCTGGGCGCCGCCCTCGCCGCCCGTACCGCGGACGGCACCTTCCACCCGCTGTTCCACGGCTCCGCGCTCGGCGGCCAGGGCGTCGCGGAGCTGGTCGAGGGCCTGACGGGGCTGGTCCCGGCCGCGGCGCCCGCCACGGCCGGCGCCGACGCGCCGCGCGGCACGGTCTTCGCCGTCCGCCCCGGGCCCGGCGGCGAGCGCACGGCGTACCTCAGGCTGTACGACGGTGAGGTGCGCCCACGCCGACGGCTCACCTTCCTGCGGCGCGAGTCCGACGGGCGGACCACCGAGGTCTCCGGCCGGGTGACCCGCCTCGACGTCGTCGGCGGGGACGCCACGCTCACCGCCGGGAACATCGCCGCGCTCGCCGTCCCCGGCGGCCTGCGCGTCGGCGACCGGCTCGGCGGCCTGAGCGACCGCGCGCCGCAGTTCGCGCCGCCGACCCTGCAGACCCTGGTCCGGGCGGTGCGCCCCGAGCAGGCGGCGCCGCTGCGCTCCGCCCTGCTGGCGCTGGCCGACCAGGACCCGCTGCTGCACGCCCGCCCGGCCGCGTCCGGCGCCACCGCCCTGCTCCTGTACGGCGAGGTCCAGATGGAGGTTCTCGCGGCGACCCTGGCCGAGGACTTCGGTATCGAGGCGGAGTTCGAGCCGGGCCGCGTCCGGTTCCTGGAACGCCCGGACGGCACGGGCGAGGCCGTGGAGGAGATGCCGTGGCTCGACCACACCCGGTACTGGGCGACGATCGGGCTGCGCGTGGAGCCGGGCCCGCGCGGCTCGGGCGGGGTCTTCGCCTACGAGACGGAACTCGGCGCGCTCCCCCGCGCCTTCCACCAGGCGATCGAGGAGACGGTGCACGCCACGCTGCTGACCGGTCCGACCGGCTGCGCGGTCACCGACTACCGCGTCACGCTGGTCCGTTCCGGTTTCAGCTCGCCGCTCAGCACGGCCGCCGACTTCCGCGGGCTGACCCCGATCGTGCTGCGCCGTGCCCTCGCCCGGGCGGGGACCGTGCTGTACGAGCCGTACCAGGCCTTCGAGGCGGAGGTCCCGGCGGACGCGCTGGCGGCCGTGACGGCCCTGCTGGCCTCGCTGGGCGCCGACTTCACCGGTACGACGGGCGGTGACCCGGCCTGGATCGTCACCGGCGAGCTGCCGGCCCGGCGGGTGCGGGAGGCCGAACTGCGGCTGCCGGGGCTCACGCGCGGGGAGGCGGTGTGGTCGGCGCGCCCGTCCACGGACCGTCCACTGAAGCGGGGCCACTGAACCGCGGTACGCCCCCGCGCCCTCGCGCTCCGGTCCCCCGTCCGCCGTCCCCCGTCCGCCGCCTTCCATAGCCCTGCCGCCAACTGCTGCGTCTGGCACGGGAGATGGCGGGCATCCGGGTCAGTAGGAAGGAGGGCCGTCGCCATGACGACTCCCGTCAAGAAGCCCACGAGCCCCGTCGAGAAGCCCGCTAGGCGCATGCCCGGCTGGGCGAAGGCGCTGACCGCGGTGGTGCTGGTGCTCGTCGTGCTGTTCGCGGGGCTCCGGCTGAGCGTCCTGCCGGGTCTGAAGGACCTGTTCGGCTCCGAGACCCAGGACCGTTCGGGGCCCGCGCTGCTGAAGTCGATCCAGGACATCAGCCGTTACGAGGCCGCCTCCGGCAACTTCCAGGTCGTCGTGGACCTGGAGAAGGACGCGAAGCTGCTGCCCGACGCGATCCGCGGCTCCCGCACCCTGTACGTCGGGGCCGGCACGGTCGACGCCTTCGTCGACCTCGGGAAACTGGGCGAGGACGACGTGCGGGTCGACGGCGACCGGACCTCGGCCACGCTGCGGCTGCCGCACGCCGCGCTCGGCGAGCCGGCCCTCGACCCCGACCGCTCCTACGCGGTCTCCAAGCAGCGCGGGCTGCTCGACCGCCTCGGCGACCTGTTCTCGGACAACCCGAACGGCGAGCAGGCCGTGCGGAAACTCGCGTCCCGGCACATCGGTGACGCGGCGAAGGACAGCGAGCTGAAGGCGCGGGCCGAGAGCAACACCACCGCCATGCTCCGGGGCCTGCTGAGCTCTCTCGGTTTCGAGGAGGTACGGGTGACCTACGGGATCCAGGCGCATTGACCCGCAAGGACGTTGACGAATGGAGGACCGACATGGCTCGTGCCGTCCCAAGGCCGCGTTCGTGGCCGCGGCCCCGCGCCGCCAAGGCCGAGAACACCGATCGACACGAACGACATGAACGCCACGAAGGGCACGAAGGGAGCGAACGGCACGCGCTCGCCCTGCCGTTGCGGCTGCTGGCGACGGCGTGCGCGTTCGTATTCATGGTGGCGTTCGCGGTGGTGCTGGCGCGGCTGACCCTGCACCCCTCCCCCGCGTCGGAGGCGTTCACCCACACCAACATGCATCCGGGCCGCTCGCTGAAGGCCTATCTGGACCAGCCCGCGCTGCGTGACGCCGTCAAGCAGATCGGCGGGAACATTCTGCTGGGGGTGCCGTTCGGCGTGCTGGTCCCGGTCGTGGCGCCGCGCACACGCGGGCTGCTGCGGGTGCTGCTGCTGACGGCCGTCGTGATGCTGCTGGTGGAGTTCGCGCAGGGCGCCCTGGTCACCGGGCGGGCCTTCGACATCGACGACGTCATCCTCAACACCACGGGCGCGCTGCTCGGTTACCTGCTTCTGGGCCGGCGGATGAGCCGTGCGGTGCACGCGCGCAGGGCACGAGTGTGAGCGCCGGGCGACTGGTCCGTACCAAGGTATTGACCGGCCCTTATCTCACTACTTGAATAAAGAGGCGACACCCCCAACACCCCCCACCTCGGTCGGTGCTCCCCAGCGGGGCACCGTACGGAAGGGAGAGCCGTGGCCCGCCCACGCCTGCTCCGCAGATGTCTCCTCGCCGCCGCCCTGTCCGCCGGACTGGCCGCGTCCCTCGTGACCGGACCCGCCCAGGCGGAACCCGACACCACCGCCCGGGTCGCCGACGCCTCGGCCGCCGCCGTGACGTTCTCCGACACCTTCGACGGCCCGGCCGGTGCGGCCGTCGACTCCTCGAAGTGGCAGATCGAGACCGGTGACAACGTCAACAACCACGAACGGCAGTACTACACCTCCGGCAACAAGAACGCGGCCCTGGACGGCCAGGGCCACCTGGTCATCACGGCCCGCAAGGAGAACCCGGCCAACTACCAGTGCTGGTACGGCACCTGCCAGTACACGTCCGCCCGGCTCAACACCTCGGGGAAGTTCACGGCGCAGTACGGACACGTCGAGGCGCGGATGAAGGTGCCGCGCGGGCAGGGCATGTGGCCGGCGTTCTGGATGCTGGGCACCCCGGTGAACTGGCCGGACTCCGGCGAGATCGACATCATGGAGAACGTCGGCTTCGAACCCTCCACCGTGCACGGCACCATCCACGGTCCCGGGTACTCCGGCGCGGGCGGCATCGGCGCCGGCTACAGCCTGCCGGGCGGCCAGGCCTTCGCTGACGCCTTCCACACCTTCGCCGTCGACTGGGCGCCCGACTCGATCACCTGGTCGGTGGACGGCAACGTCTACCAGCGGCGCACCCCGGCCGACCTGGGCGGCAAGCAGTGGGTGTTCAACAAGCCGTACTTCCTGATCCTGAACCTGGCGGTCGGCGGCTACTGGCCCGGCGACCCGGACGGCTCCACGGTCTTCCCGCAGTCGCTGGTGGTGGACCACGTCTCGGTGACGACGGGCGACTCGTCCGGCGGTGACGCGATCCGGGGCCTGGCGGGCAAGTGCGTGGACGTCGCCGCGGCGAACACCGCCAACGGCACCCCCGTACAGCTCTACGACTGCAACGGCACCGCCGCCCAGCGGTGGACGGTGGGCTCCGACGGCACGATCCGGGCGCTCGGCAAGTGCCTGGACGTCAACGCCGGCGGCACGGCGGACGGCACGGTCGTCCAACTGTGGGACTGCAACGGCAGCGCCGCCCAGCAGTGGGTCGTCACCGCCGCGCGCGACATCGTCAACCCGCAGGCCGACAAGTGCCTCGACGTCACCGGAAACAACTCGGCCAACGGCACCCGGCTGCAGATCTGGACCTGCACGGGCGGCGCCAACCAGAAGTGGACGGTCGGCTGAGCCGACCCGACCCGAAGGGGCCCGGGCCTCTCCTCAGTGCACGGTCCAGGTGAACTTGTCCCCGCCCACCCAGCGGACCACGTCCGGGTCGTCCAGGTCGTGGACCGTGATGCCGAAGGCCGCCGCGGCCTCCAGTACGTCGGTGACGGCCCTGGCCTCACCGACGACCTGGCCGTCGATCTCCACGATCCGGAACGGAGGCGTGCCCGGCTGCACCCGGAGCACGAGGATCCGCGGAGTGCCGATGTGCGGGCTGTCGATTTCGGTCATGCCTCGAGGGTAGGCCGCAACCCGCTGGAGGGAGGATCGGACCGGCCCGGGGTGCGGGTCCCGGGGCGCTGGGGAACCCTGGACGTGCCGGAGGAGGTCGCGGGAGGAGGTGGCGATGGAGCCCGTCGAGGCACTGGAGCGGATCGCGTTCCTGCTGGAACGGTCCCAGGCGCCCACCTACCGGGTCCGTGCCTTCCGCACCGCCGCCCGGGTGCTGGGCGGGCTCGGTACCGACGAGCTGCGCGAGCGGGCCGGGTCGCTGGAGTCGATGAAGGGCATCGGCCCCAAGACCGCACAGGTGGCCCGCGAGGCGCTGGACGGGCGGACGCCCGGCTACCTGGAGAAGCTGGAGGCCGAGCCGGACGCCCCGCGTGCGGAGGGCGGCGAACGGCTGCGGGAGCGGTTGCGCGGCGACTGCCATCTGCATTCGGACTGGTCCGACGGCGGCAGCCCGATCGAGGAGATGGGCCGGACCGCGGCGGCGCTCGGGCACGAGTGGGCGGCGCTGACCGACCACTCGCCGCGGCTGACGGTGGCCCGCGGCCTCTCCCCCGAGCGGCTGCGCGAGCAGCTCGACGTGGTGGCGGAACTCAACGCGACCTGGGCGCCGTTCCGGCTGCTGACCGGCATCGAGTGCGACATCCTCGACGACGGCTCGCTCGACCAGGAGCCGGAGCTGCTGGAGCGCCTCGACGTGGTGGTCGTGTCCGTGCATTCCAAGCTGCGGATGGACGCCCGCGCGATGACCCGCCGCATGGTGGCGGCCGTCCGCGACCCGCACGCGGACATCCTGGGCCACTGCACCGGGCGGCTGCTGACCGGGCGGGGGCGGCCGGAGTCGGAGTTCGACGCGGACGAGGTGTTCGCCGCCTGCGCGGAGTCCGGCACCGCCGTGGAGATCAACAGCCGCCCGGAGCGGCTCGACCCACCGCGGCGGCTGCTGCGCCGGGCGGTGGCGGCGGGCGTGCTGTTCTCCGTCGACACCGACGCGCACGCGCCCGGCCAGCTCGACTGGCAGATCCACGGGTGCGCGCGGGCCCAGGAGTGCGGGGTGCCCCCGCGGCGCGTGGTCACCACCTGGACCCTGGACGAGCTGCTGGCCTGGACCCGGCAGGGCCGTACTCCGTCCGGAGTGGCGGGCCGCTGACGTGGTGGAGCCGCCAGGCGGGGCCCGGACGGGAACGCGATCCGGCCCACGAGCCCGCGGCGCAGTGACCCACTTCACCGCAAACCGCGACAGACGGTGGAACACCGGCGGGGACTTCTCCGTTGAACTGAACGTGGGTGCGGATGGAACAGTGTCCCCGGGCCTCATCTCCATCGCCCACAGGGAAGATCGTTCGGCTGAAGCCCTGTGGAGCCCCCGCCGCGAGGCGACCGCCATCCGTATCCACCTCAAGCCGCCCCGGCCGTGATTCCCCCGTCGCGGTCGGGGCTTCTCCTTGCAGCGGTCGTCAGCCGGGCGACTCGTCGGGCACCGGGTGCTCGGGGTTCACGTTGCCGGAGTGCGGGGCGCCCTGCCGGCCCGTCCCGGCCTCGTCCGTGTCGGGGACGTCGGCGCCGGACTCGCCCGGCGGCTCCGCCGACTCGTCGCCGGTCCCCGTGTCCTCGTCGTCCTCGTCGTCCTCGGGCCGGTCGCTCTCGTCGCCCTGCCGGTGCTCGAGCTGCTCGCGGGTGGGCGCGGCCGCCTCCCACGGGTCGTCGTCGATGCCGGCCTGCTGGTCGGGCAGGTCGCGCGGGACGGGATCGCCGTTCTCACCCGGTCCCTCGTGGCGGTGATCGGTCACGGCGCGCTCCTTCCCGTGGTCCTGCCGGTCGTCCGAGCGGCATCGGGTACCTCCGCGGTGACCGGCGAAACCTCAGCGCGGCGCCCGCTCCTCGAGCGCCGTGCGCCAGGCGGGGACCGGGTACTCGGGCGCCGGCTCGGGACGCCGGCCGCCACGCGCGAAGAAGTCGGCCAGGGGCAGGATCGCGGCGCCGACGGTGACCGCGTCGGGGCCGAGCCGCCCCAGGTCGACCGTCACCTTCTGGGCGGGGTGGCGCAGCGCGTACGACACGGCGTGGCGGCGTACGGCCGGCAGGAAGCGGGTGCCGAGCTGGAGGCCGGCCCAGCCGCCGATGAGGATGCGCTCGGGCTGGAAGAGGTTGATCAGGTCGGACAGGCCGGCGCCCAGGTACTCGGCGGTCTCCTCCAGGACGGCGAGCGCGACCGGGTCGGCCGCCTCGCCGCCGGGCGGGTGGGCGGCGGCGAGCAGGGTGGTCAGGGCGGTCTCCTCGTCGGTGCCCTCCGGCACCCGGCCGCCCGCCTCCCGCCAGCGGGCCAGCAGTGACTCGGCGCCCGCGTACGCCTCCAGGCAGCCGAGTGCTCCGCAGCGGCAGCGGCGGCCTCTGACCCGGACCGTCAGGTGCCCCCATTCGACCGCCCGGCCCTGCTCGACCTCGGGGGTGACGAGGCTGGCGCCGACGCCGGAGCCGAAGAGGACCACGACCGCGTTGTGCGCGCCGCGTCCGGCGCCGAACCACATCTCGGCCTGGCCGAGGGTCTTGGCGCCGTTGTCGATGAGGTACGGCACGCTGTCGGGCAGCGGCGACCCAGCTCGGAGCAGGGCCTCCAGCGGGACCGCGTCCCAGCCGATGGTCTGGCCGTGCACCACGGCACCGCGGTCGGCGGTGTGCTCGACGATTCCGGGCACGCCGATCCCGGCGCCGAGCAGCCGCTCGGGCGGCAGTCCGGCTGTGGCCAGCACCTCGGCGATGCCGTCGCGGATGTGGCCGACGATGACGTCGACGTCGTACCGCTGCTCGGCCAGGGGGTGTTCGGCGCGGGCTAGTTCGGTGAGCGTCAGGTCGAACAGCTCGACCCGCACCCGGGTCTCGCCGACGTCCACGCCGATCATGTGGCCGCTGGCGGGGGCCACGCGCAGCAGAGTGCGGGGCCGGCCGCCGTCGGAGTCGACGCTGCCGGCCTCCTCGACCAGTCCGTCGGCGACCAGGTCGGCGACCACGTTGCTGACGGAACCGGAGCTGAGGCCGGTCGCGGGGCCCAGCTCGAAGCGGCTGAGCGGTCCGTCGAAGTAGAGCCGTTGCAGCACGGCCGTACGGTTGGCCCGCCTGAGGTCGCGCACCGTGCGCCCGTTCCGCCCCGCCATGTGGCTCCTCCCGTACCGTGCCCGGTCTGCAACATACCTCTGCCGGACTGCCGCACGCGACTTCCCTTTGCCCTTAATTCATGCTATGAACTCACGCTCACCGAAATGCGTTGGCCTCTCCCTCCTTTGCTATCTACGCTAGGTGAAAACCTAGAGCCCCTAGGTTCAAGGCATATGTACATGTCCAAGACTTACAAAGGGAGGCTTCCATGAGAGCACTCGTCGAGCAGGACATCCGCACCTCCTTCATCAACTGCTCGAAGGGCGAGGCCAAGCGTCTGGCCGTCCCCCGCGATCTCGACGAGCGTCCGTGGGACGATCTCGACTTCCTCGGCTGGCGGGACCCCGGGGCGCCCGACCGCAGCTATCTGGTCACCGACCACGACGGGGGTCCGACCGGTGTGGCCCTGCGGTTCCAGCCTGCCCGGAGCGGCTACTTCCAGCGCAGCATGTGCGCGCTGTGCCTGACCACTCACCCCCGGGGCGGTGTGTCGCTGATGACCGCGCGCAAGGCGGGCGCGGCCGGCCGCGAGGGCAACTCGGTCGGCCTCTACATGTGCACCGACCTCGCGTGTTCCCTGTATCTGCGGGGCAAGAAGGTGTCACAGAGCGGCGCCCGCCTCGAGGAGAGCCTCACCCTGGAGGAGCAGGTCGCCCGGGCGCTGGGCAATCTGTCCGCCTTCGTCGCCAAGCTGCGCGCCTGACCCGTCCGGCGGCGCACGGCGCGTGAGAAGGGGCCCGGCCGTCCGCGTCCGGCTACCGTCCTGATCGGACACGTTCGAGGCGCCTGCGGAAGGGAACAGCCCGAGGATGCGGGATGTGCGTGCGGCCGCGGGGTCGGCTCTGCGGCGGGTGAAGTGGCTTCGGGACCCCATGGTCGTGCAGGCCCTGCGCTCGGCCAGCGCGGCCTCGATCGCCTACGTCATCGCGGTGCGGCTGACTCCCGACAAGTCGGCGGCGCCGCTCACCGCACCCCTGACCGCGCTGCTGGTGGTCCAGGTCACCCTGTACGCCACGCTCAAGATGAGCATCCGCAGGGTGAACGCCGTGGTGGCCGGCGTGCTGGTCGCCATCGCCTTCAGCCAGTTGGTCGGGCTGAGCTGGTGGAGCCTGGCCCTGCTGATCGTGGCGGCGCTGGGTGTCGGGCATCTGGTGCGGGCGCACGAGTTCGTCGCCGAGGTGGCCATCAGCGCGATGCTGGTGCTCGGCGTGACCTCGCACGGCAGCCTGGCGTGGGCCCGGGTGGTGGAGACCCTGATCGGGGCGATCGTCGGGCTGACCTTCAACCTGGTGCTCGCCCCTCCGGTGTGGGTGGAGCAGGCGGGCGAGTCGATCGTGGGGCTGGCCCGGCAGGTGCGCCGGCTCATGCTGCGCATGGGTGAGGAGGCCGCCGACAGCACTCCCTTCCACGAGGCGGCGGCCCGGCTGCACGAGGCCCGCCGGCTCGACCACGACATCGGCGAGGTGGACGAGGACCTCCGCCAGGCCGAGGACAGCCTGCGGTTCAACCCCCGGGTGCGCGAGGGGCTGCTCCACCGGGTGGTGCTGCGTACGGGTCTGGACACCCTGGAGATCTGCACGGTGGTCATGCGGGTCCTGGCACGCACGTTCACCGACCTCGCCAAGGAGCGTGAGCCGGAGCCCCTGTTCCCGCCGGAGACGGGCGCGACCATCCAGCAACTGCTGTCGGAGATCGCCGACGCCGTGGTGAGCTTCTCGGTGCTGGTCACCACCAGCGCCAGTGACGACGCCGAGTCGGCGGAGGAGCGGCTGTCCAGCGAGCTGCGGCAGGCCGCGGCCACCCGCGACAGGCTGGCCGTGCTGCTTCTGGAGGAGGTCAGGCGCGACGAACGGCAGTGGCAGTTGCGGGGCGCGGTGCTGGCCGAGGTCGACCGGATCATCGACGAGATGGACACCGAGCACCGCTCCCGCCGGCTCCTGGAGGAGCTGGACCATCACACGCGCGAGCAGCGCGAGCGCATGCCGCGGCTGACCCGGCTGTGGGACCGGATGCGGGCACTGCGGCGGAAGCGGAACCGCGGCCGCGCCGCACGGCGTTCCCATTGAGTGTTGAGTGAGGAAGAGTCCACATGGATGAGGGGGCGTTCGGATGACCGACACCAGCGTGCGGATCGACGGGAACCGGCTGTTGCTGCCGGGTGGTGCGGCGGTGCGCTTCATCCGCACCCTGCGGCTGCCCGAGACGGGCACCCATCCGCTGCCGCCCGGGCTCGGCGAGTTCCCGGTCCGCCGGGTCTCGGACTACGCCGACACCGTGCCCGAGGCGTGGCGGGCGCGCGGCGGCGTGATGCTGCCGGTGTATCTGCGTGAGGCCATGTGGCTGAGCTTCGCCGGCACGAGGGAGCCCGCCGCCCTCCAGGTCGGGGTGGGCAAGGTGTGCGCGGTGTCGGGCAGGCCCTGGAGCGACCGGCTGTCCCGCGATCCGCAGAACTACGTGGTCCTTCCCCGCCAGCCCTGGCTGGACGGCATCAACTCCGGGACGGGCACGGTCCGTCAGTTCGTGGCGGTGCCGCTCGGCATGGGGGCGACCGTCGAGGGCCAGGTCACCGGCGAGGAGGTCTGGGGCGGCGTCCAGTTGCAGGCCCGCCCTCTCAACGACGCGGAGCTGGCCCGCTGGCGGGAGGAGGCGGAGCGGCGCCGTGCCGAGGCGACGCGCAGGCGGGCCCGGTCGGGCGGAGCCTTCGGCGCCCCGATGGCGGCGTCGGCCCCCGCCGCCCCGGGTGCGGCCCCGGCCTACGGAGGCGCGGCCCGGCCCCGCTCCGCGCCGGCCATGGGGCTCGGCGTCGGAGGGTCCATGCGCCAGGAGGTGTACCGCGACCAACGGCCGCTGACGGACTGGGCCGAGGCTCCGACCGGCCGGGTCTTCGTGCACTTGGTGACGCCTCCCGAGTGGCAGCGCATCACCGGCGAGGCGCCGCCGCCGTCCCCCGTGGACCGGGCCGCGTACACCCGGGCCGGCCTGCCCTGGTACGACTACTACGACCAGGACGCCCACGATCTCGCCCCCACCGAGCCGCTCCAGGACGTCAAGCCGGTCGGCGACTGGATCGGGGACGACCACGAGCCCTGGCAGGCGCCCACGCCCCCGCAGGTCAAGCCACTCAAGGACGCGCCGGGCGAACCGGTCCAGGACGGCGACTGGTAGGGGACGGGGCTGGTGGAGGACGGGGCCGGTGGAGGACGAGCCGGTGAAAGACGGGGCCGGCGAAAGACGGGCCGGTGAAAGACGAGCCGGCGAAGTACGGGGCCGGCGAAAGACGAGCCGGCGAAGTACGGGGCCGGCGAAAGACGGGCCGGTGAAAGACGAGCCGGCGAAGTACGGGGCCGGTGAAGTACGGGCTGGCGAAAGACGAGCCGGTGAAAGACGGCAACGGCGAAAGACGGGCCGGTGGAGGACGGGGCCGGCGAAGGACGTGAACGGCAGGGGAGCGTGGACGTGAGCGGTGGCGGCTGGAGCAGGCGGCGGTTGGTCGGGCTGCTCGCGCGGACGGCCACCGCGGCGGCGGCGCTCCCCGCTGCGACGGCGTGCGGTGGTCCGTCGGACCCGGAGTCGTCGTCGTTACCGGGGATGTCCACGACACCCACCGCTCCCGGGGCGAGCGCCGGCGCGTCGGGCAGGCAGCGGGAGTCCTCCGGGCCGCGCCCGCTCCTGATCGGCACCTACACCTCCGTCGAGGGCGGCGGCCAGGGCATCGGACTCGCCGACTACGACCCCGGCACGGGCCGTGTCACCGGCCGGGGCGTCCTCGCCGAGGTGGACGACCCCTCGTACCTGGCGGTGCACCCCGACGGCCGCACCCTGTACACGGTGAACGAGCGCGAGGACGGCGCGGTGAGCGCCGTCCGGCTGTCCGACCGCAGGGTCCTGGGCAGCCGGAGCACCGGCGGCGCGGCGCCCTGCCAGCTCTCCGTGCATCCGGGCGGGCGCTGGCTGCTGAGCGCCAACTACGGCTCGGGCAGTGTCGCCGTGCACCCGATCGACGCCTCGGGCGCACTCGGGGAGCGCACCGGCCTGGTCACGCACTCCGCTCCCCCGCCCGGCCCGGGGCAGCGAGGGCCGCACGCCCACCAGATCGTCACCGGCCCGGACGGGAACCATGTCCTCGCCGTGGACCTCGGCACGGACACCGTGTACACGTACCGCCTGGACGAGAGCGCGGGCACCCTCAAGGAAGTCGCGCGGGCACGGACCCGGGCGGGTGCCGGGCCGCGCCACCTCACCTTCCACCCCGGCGGACGCCACGCCTATCTCGCCAACGAGGTCGACGACACCGTCGCGGTCTGCGCCTACGACCCGGACACGGGACGCCTGAGCATCGGGGAGGCGCAGTCCACCGGCACCGGGTCCGGCACGGGTTCCGGCACGGGTTCCGGCACCAACTACCCGGCGCAGATCCTGGTCACGTCCGACGGCTCGTACGCCTTCCTCGCGAACCGGGGGCACAACAGCCTCACGCGCTACGCGGTGGAGGCCGAGGGGGCCCGGCTCCGGCCGCTCGGCACGGTGCCGGTGGGCGGCGACTACCCGCGGCAGATCGCCTTCTCCCCCGACGGCGCGCTGCTGTTCGCGGCGAACCAGAGGTCCGGCACCGTCAGCGTGTTCCACGTGGATGCCGGCCGTGGCGAACTGCGCCCCGCGGGAGAGCCGTTCGCCTCACCCGTCGCCGTCTGTGCGCTGCCACTGTAGGGCCCGGGGGCAGGAGGCGGCGCTCGCCTGGGACAGCAGCACGTGCACCCGCTCCGTGAGCTGCCCGACGTCGTCGGCCGGCGCGTGGAAGGGCAGCCGTACGTCACCCTGGTCGCGGAGGCGCTCGATGCGCAGGGTCAGTCCGTGCCGGTCGACGGCGAGCGGCCGTACCCGGACCGCGCCGTGCAGGCTGTCGGGTTCGACGAGCCGGGTCAGCCGCTGGACGGCGTCGCCGTGGCAGTCGGCGAGGTGGGTCAGCAGCCGGGCCTCCGCCAGGGCCAGCGGGTCGGGCGCGGCGGCGGTGAAGTCGTCGACGTCGACCACCACGGCACCGGACGGCCGCCGCAGCACCACGCGGGTGGGCCGGAAGGCCAAGTGCCCGTCCTGCACGGCGAACCAGCCGGCGAGCCAGAGCCGGGCCCTGATCCGCCCCCGTACCGGGACGGGCGCCACGTCGGCGAACTCCAGCACGGCGGACGGCTCCCCGCGGGGCGCGCAGACGGCCGCCGCGAGCAGGGCGCTGTCCTCGGGCACGTGCAGGAGCACCCGCCCGTCGTCGCCCACGGTGTGCGCGCCGACGAACTCCTCGCGGCCGCCCTCCGCGGTCACCGCGCAGGACCAGGCGGCGGCGAGCACGGAACGGGCCTGCTCCGCCGCGGCGGGCGCGGCCGTCCAGGTGTGGCTGTCACCCATCCCAACCTCCGTTCAGCAGTTCATTGGGTAAGGCTCTCGGGTGAGACTCTTAGGTAAGGCTCACCTAACCTATCGGAGATCGGAGGGCACGCCAACCACGACGCGCGATCTCACAGCGCGATCCCACCGCCCGCTCCCGCGACGCGGCCTCAGGGCGCGATGGCACCCAACAGCGCCCGTGCGCACAGGTCGCGCACCTGCTCACGGGTGGGCTCCGGGTCCCGCAGCCACTCCAGGCAGACCGCCGTGGTGAACGCCAGCCAGCCGCGCACCGCCAGCCGTACGTCGGTGCGCTCCTCGAAGGCCGGACCGAACTCCGGGTCGGCGGCCAGCGCCGCGAGGATCTGCCGCTCCTGCGCGGCGAGCGCCCGCCGGTAGACCCGGCGCACGGTCTGGTCCCCGGCGGCGTCCGCGCGGTGGAAGGCGCGGTAGCCGTGCGCGTGGGCACGGACGTACTCCAGGTACGCGTCGAGGCCCGCGGTGAGCTGCACGCGGACCGGCACCCCCGGCACGGCCGCCGTCATGCGCAGCATGCGCTCGCTCTCGCGCTCGACGACCGCCGTGAAGAAGTCCCGCTTGTTCGGGAAGTAGTGGTACAGCAGCCCGCGGGAAACCCCGGCGATCTCGGCGACCCGTTCGATCCAGACGTCGTCGTAGGGACTCTCCGAGAACAGCCGCGCGCCCACCGACAGCAACTGCTCCCGACGCTCCCCGGTACTGAGCCTGCGGCGGGTGCGCTCGCCCTGGTTCGCGGCCATGCCCGCACCTTACTTGACGCCGGTTCAACAACGGGGCGAGACTGGGCCGCGTTATTGAATCCATGTACAACACGCCTGCTCCGGCTCGTGCAACACGCCGCTGCGTCAAGGGAGATCGCGTCATGGCGGAGACGACGAGGACACCGGCACCCGACGGACTGCCCAAGGGCTTTCGCAGCGCCGAACTGGGCTGGCCCGAACTCCACCGCATTCCCCGCCCGCCGTACCGGCTGCCCCTGCTGGGGGACGTGATCGGGGCGAGCAGGCGCACCCCGATGCAGGACTCGCTGCGATACGCCCGGCAGCTCGGCCCGGTCTTCCGGCGGCGGGCCTTCGGCAAGGAGTTCGTGTTCGTGTGGGGTGCCTCCCTCGCCGCCGACCTGGCGGACGAGACGCGCTTCGCCAAGCACGTGGGCCTGGGCGTGGCCAACCTGCGGCCGGTGGCCGGCGACGGGCTGTTCACCGCGTACAACCACGAGCCCAACTGGCAGCTCGGGCACGACGTGCTGGCGCCCGGTTTCAGCCGCGAGGCCATGGCCGGATACCACGTGATGATGCTGGACGTGGCCGCGCGGCTCACCGAGCACTGGGACCGGGCCCGGGACTCGGGGCGGGCGGTGGACGTGCCCGGCGACATGACCAAGCTGACGCTGGAGACCATCGCGCGCACCGGTTTCGGGCACGACTTCGGGTCCTTCGAACGCCCGCGCCCCCATCCCTTCGTCACCGCGATGGTGGGCACGCTCACCTACGCGCAGCGGCTGAACACGGTCCCCGCGCCGCTCGCCCCCTGGCTGCTGCGCGGCGCGAACCGGCGCAACGCCGCCGACATCGCGTTCCTCAACCGCACGGTCGACGACCTCGTCCGCGAACGCCGGGCGGCCGGCGGGAGAGGCGGCGAGAGCGGTGAGAGCGGTGAGGGCGACCTGCTCGACCGGATGCTGGAGACGACCCACCCCGGGACCGGGGAACGGCTGTCGCCTCAGAACGTCCGCCGCCAGGTCATCACCTTCCTGGTGGCCGGCCACGAGACCACCTCGGGCGCGCTCTCCTTCGCCCTGCACTACCTGTCCCGGCACCCCGAGGTCGCCGCCCGCGCCCGGGCCGAGGTGGACCGCGTCTGGGGCGACACCGAGGCACCCGGCTACGAGCAGGTGGCCAAACTGCGCTACCTGCGCCGGGTACTGGACGAGTCGCTGCGGCTGTGGCCGACCGCGCCCGCCTTCGCCCGGGAGGCCCGCCAAGACACGGTGCTGGGCGGTACGTATCCGATGCGGCGCGGTGCCTGGGCGCTGGTGCTCACGGGCATGCTGCACCGGGACCCCGAGGTGTGGGGGCCGGACGCCGGGCGGTTCGACCCGGACCGTTTCGACGCGAAGGCCGTACGGTCGCGCGCCCCGCACAGCTACAAGCCGTTCGGGACGGGGGCCCGGGCGTGCATCGGGCGGCAGTTCGCGCTGCACGAGGCGACGCTGGTCCTGGGACTGCTGCTGCGCCGCTACGAGCTGCGGCCCGACCCGGACTACCGGCTGCGGGTGACCGAGCGGCTGACGCTGATGCCGGAGGGACTGCGGCTGCACCTGGACCGGCGGACCGCACCCGACCGGACCGTCTACGACCCGACCGTCTCCGACCGGACCGGCACGGTGCCGGAGCAGGTCGCCCCCGTCCCCGGGGACGTCCCCTCAGGACCCGGCTGTCCAGTGCACCGGGCGGGTGACTGACTCCGGCAGCCTGGTCCCGGCGCTGCCCCGGGCCGCGGTGAGCTGCGGCTGGGTCAGGAAGAAGGCGCCGGTCAGGTCGGCGTCCGTGAGGTCGGCGTCACGCAGGTCCGCGCCGATCAGGTCGGCGCCGCGCAGGTCCGCGCCGGTGAGGTCGGCGGCGATGAGGTAGGCCCCGCGCAGATCGGCGCCGGCGAGGTCGGCGCCCTTGAGACGGGCGCCCATGAGGTCCGCGTTGCGGCGGTGCTTCTTGCGGCCGCGGGTGCCGGACCGCACGAGTTCGCTGGTGCGCAGCAGGAGCGCGTTGACCCCCTGCCGGTGCCCGGACACGTCCAGGGCGGACAGCTCGTCGGGGGTGCCGGTGGCGAGGCGCTCGGTGTCGGCGAGGGCGCGGCGCAGGTCGGCGTGGACGGGGCGGGCCGCGGGCAGGGTCAGCGCCTCGGTCAGGTACCAGAGCAGCTCGTGCAGTTGGCGGACCACCGGGAAGACGTCGAACATGCGGCGGCCCCGCTCGGGCGGGCCGGTGCGCCAGTCCACGCCGCCGAAGGTGACCTGCGAGACCCGCTGCCCGGCGCCGAAGCAGTCGTAGACGGTGCAGCCGCTGAAGCCGCTCTCCCGCAGCCTGGCGTGGATGCCGCAGCGGTGGTCGGTGCGGAGGTTCGGGCAGGGCGTTCCGGCGTCCTTGTCGATCGCGAAGTCCGCCGAGCGGGCGAAGGGCAGGGCCGCGCAGCACAGGCCGAAGCACCGCTCGCAGTCGCCGCGCAGTTCTGCGGGGGCCGCCCGATCTGCCGGGTCCGCCGGATTCACCGGGTCCGCCGGGGTTGGCGTGTGTTCTCGCATGCCGACGAGGATACGGGCCGCCGGTGTGCCCCGACGCCGACGGCCGCCGCTCCCGGTCAGGCCTCCAGGGCGGAAAGGTCCAGGTCGGACAGGCGTTCGGGGTCGGACAGGATGTACAGGCCGGTGATGAGTCCGTCGGCGACGGTGACGTAGGTGACGGACTGCGGGCCTGCCTCGGACACGGCGACGGTGCCGACCGCGCCGTTGACCAGGACGACCCGGGCGAGCCCGGCGAGGTGGCGGAAGTGGAACGCCCCGGTGGCGACCGTCCGCGCGCCCCGCACCACCTTCGACGCCGCCGCGCCGCTTGCCAGTGCACCGGCGTCGGCACGCAGCACCACGTCCGGGTGGAGGACGGACACCAGGGCCTCGAAGTCACCGGCACGGCTCGCGGCCAGGAACGCCTCGACCGCCCGGCGCTGCCGGCCGAGGTCCGGTTCGGCGGCCGGGGTCGCGTCCCGCACCCGGCGCCGGGCCCGGGCGGCAAGCTGCCGGGTGGCGGCCGGACTGCGCTCGACGACCCGTGCGATGGCGTCGAAGGGGACGGCGAACATGTCGTGCAGGACGAACGCCAGCCGCTCGGCCGGTGCCAGGGTCTCCAGCACCACCAGCAGGGCGATGCCCACCGAGTCGGTGTGCAGGGCCTCCTGCTCCGGGTCGGTCCGCGGCAGCGCCCGCACCACGGGGTCCGGCACGAAGGTGTCGAGGCCCTCGGTCATCGGCTCCTCGCGGCGCGCGGTTCGCGAGCGCAGCAGGTCCAGGCAGATCCGACCGGTCACCGTGGTCAGCCAGGCGCCCAGGTTGTCGATGCCGTCCCCGCCGGTGCGGTCGAGCCGCAGCCAGGCCTCCTGCACGGCGTCCTCCGCCTCGGCCAGGGAGCCGAGCATGCGGTACGCCACCGCCTTGAGCTGCCCGCGGTGCTCCTCGAACCGCTCCGCCAGACGCTCCCGCTCCCCCGGCATGCCGCTACCGTCCGAAGACTTCGAAGGTCACCGCCGGCCTTCCGCCGAACCGCTCCCCCGCGGCCTGGGCGAAGCCGGTGAGGAATCCGCGTACGTACGTCTCCGGGTCCTCGTCGGTCAGCACCTCGATGTACGCCCGGTGTTCGAGCAGCGAGCGCACCGCGCGCTCGAGACCCGGCGTGGCGTCCACGGCGTGGGTGGGCGAGGAGGAACCGGCGACCGCGACCCACCGCACGCCGCCCCACGGTTCGAGGCCCTGGTCGGTCAGCTCCGGAAAGATCCACCGGTTGCCCGCGTCGCCCGCCGCGTCGAGCGTGGCGCGGCCGACGGCCACGTGGTCCGGGGTGTTCCAGGCGACGCCGCCCCAGGTGTCGCGGTGGTTGAGGGTGATGACCAGCTCGGGCCGGTGCCGGCGGATCGCGGCGGCAATGTCGCGGCGCAGCGCGGTGCCGTACTCGACGACACCGTCCTTGTGGTCGAGGAACTCCACCTCGCTCACCCCGACGACGGCGGCGCTCGCCCGCTGCTCCCGCTCACGCAGCGGGGCGCACTCGGCGGGCGCCAGCGTGTCGATGCCGGCCTCGCCCCGGGTCGCGAGCACGTAGGCGACCTCACGCCCCTCGTCGGTCCAGGCGGCGATCGCCGCCGAGCAGCCGTACTCCAGGTCGTCCGGGTGGGCCACGACGGCGAGGGCGCGGCGCCAGTCCCCGGGCATGGGCTCCAGTTGCGTGATCGTCGGCTCCGTCATGCCCGCACACTAACCCGCGCCACTGACATCCCACCCGGGTTTCACGCGCCGCCGCTCACGCCTCGTCGCGGGCGAGCGCGAGCAGCCGGTCCAGGACGCGGGGGCCGCCGGCCCGGACGCCGTCGTGCTCGAACTCGTCGGTGACCCAGGTGCGCAGGCCCCGGATCGCGCGGGCGGTGGTGAGGGCGTGCGCGGTGTCGACGTACATGTCGTCGTGGTAGACGGCCGCGGCGGCGGGCACCTCGTTGGCGGCGAGGCGGGCGGGGTCGTACAGGGGCGTCCAGTCGGTGCGGGCGGCGAGCAGTTCGGCGGTCTCGCGCAGCGGGCGCAGTGCCGGGTCGCAGTCGAACATCCAGGGGTGGACCGACTCGCCGGTGAAGAGCAGCGGTTCGTCGCCGGCCAGGGCCTTGGCGGCGTCGAAGCGCGGGAACTCGGCGCGGACCCGCTCGGCGGACCAGTCGGTGGGCCGCGCGTCCTGGCCGTAGATGGCCTCGTGGACGAGGGCGTAGAGCGGGTGGCCCGCGTAGGACAGCAGGCCCTGTGCCTGCTCCTGGAAGGCGTCGGACAGCTCGTGGCCGTTCGGGGTGCGGACGAAGGCGTCCTCCAGCAGGAAGTGCAGGCGGTGGCTGCCCTCGCCGCCGCCCAGCATGATGCCGAGGGACTGGAAGGCCTCCACGGTGAGCCGGTAGCCGTTCGGCAGGACCACGTCGTGGGTGAGCAGGTGGTCGGCGATGCGGCGGGCGCGTTCGACGTCCTGCGGATAGCGGGTGTAGTGCGCGACGACCTTGCGCTCGATGCGGGGGAAGGCGGCCCGGTAGACGTCGTCGGCGTGGGCGTCGAGGGAGGGCAGACCGCCGGTGATCAGGGCGGCGCTCAGGCCCTCGGGGGCCAGCGACAGGTAGGCGACGGTGCAGAAGCCGCCGAAGCTCTGGCCGAGGACGGCCCAGGGGGCACCGCCGGTGACCTGGGGGCGGATGGCCTCGCAGTCGCGGACGATGGCGTCGGCGCGGAAGTGGGCGAGGTAGTCGGCCTGCTCGGCGGGGCCGCCGCGCAGCGGGAGCGTCTGGCGGTTGGCGGTCGTGGAGGCGCCGGTGCCGCGCTGGTCCAGGAGCAGCACGCGGTACTCCTTGAGGGCGCGGCCGAGCCAGGCGGGACGGCCGATGAAACGGTTCGCCCCGAAGCCGGGGCCGCCCTGGAGGTAGACCAGCCAGGGCAGGTCCTGGTGTGCCTTGTCGCGCGCGACGGCCTCGCGGGCGTACAGCTCGATCGTCTCCCCGGTGGGGTCGGCGTGGTCGAGGGGCACGGTGAAACGGCGGTCGGTGAGGACGACGCCTGGCTGGCGGTAGCTGACACTCAAGGGGGCTCCCGGGGCGGACGGATCTGACGGACGGGTCTGGCGGACGGAACTGGCGGCCGATTCTTTCGGCCGTGTCCCAGTTCAGCACACGGTCCTGCGGCCGCCGACCCCCGGGATCATGAAATCGTGCTGAATGACCGGTCAGCGGGCGGCGAGGCTGGAGCGCCGCACGACCAGTTCGGGCTGGAGGACGACCCGCCGGTGCGGGTGGGTCCGGTCGGTGCCCTCCAGCTCCGTCTCCTCGAGGAGCAGTTCGGCGGCCATGGCGCCCATGGTGACGGCGGGCTGGCGCACGGAGGTGAGCGGGACGGCCGCGGCGGCGGCGAACTCGATGTCGTCGTAGCCCACGATCGCGAGGTCCTCGGGGACGCCGACCCCGGCGGCGTACATGGCCTGGAGGACACCGAGGGCGAGCAGGTCGTTGGCGCAGAAGACGGCGGTCGGCCGGTCGGCGAGGCCCAGGAGGCGGGCGCCGGCGTCCCGGCCCGCGGCGACGTCGAGCCGCTCGGTGGGCAGTTCGCGCAGTGCCTCGGGGCCGAGCCCCGCCTCGGCGAGCGCGGCGAGGGCGCCGGTGCGGCGGTCGCGCACCTGGTTGAGGCCGGGCGGGCCGCTGACGTAGGCGATGGAGCGGTGCCCGGCGTCCACGAGGTGGCGCACGGCCAGCGCGCCGCCCGCGACGTCGTCGACGGAGACCGAGCACTCGGTGGTGCCCTCGGCGACCCGGTCGACCAGCACGAAGGGGATGTTGTGGCGCCGGAAGCCCTCGATGTTGCGGCCGGTGGCGTCGGCCGGGGTGAGCAGAACGCCGCGGACCCGCTGTTCGGCGAAGAGCGAGAGGTAGTCGGCCTCCTCGCCCGGGTTCTGGGCGCTGTTGCAGACCATCACGCCGAGCCCGGCGACGCGCGCGGCCCGCTCGGCGCCCCGCGCGACGTCGACGAAGAAGGGGTTGCCCATGTCCAGGACGAGCAGCCCCATGATCCGGCTGCGGCCCGCGCGCAACTGCCGCGCGGACTCGCTGCGGACGTAGCCGAGCCGGTCGATCGCGGACAGCACGCGCGCGCGGGTCTCCGTCGCGACGGTGTCGGGGCGGTTGATGACGTTGGAGACCGTGCCCACGGATACTCCGGCGACGCGGGCGACGTCCTTGATACCCACCGAATGGGCCATCGGGCAGGGACCTCCGAGGTCGAGCTGGGTATGGGGGGGCGGCCGCAGAACCTTCACATTACCCGCGCCGCCCCGGGAAGACCCCCTCAGGCGAGGTGGAACACCTCGGTGAGCGGCTTCATCGCCTCGTCGGGGCGGGTCCCGTCGAGGGACTCGAAGAGCGGGCCCATCTCCGCCTGCCAGCGGGCGTTGACCTCGGTGGCCTCCATACCGGCCCGGGCGGCGGCGAAGTCCTCGGTCTCCAGGTAGCCGACGAGCAGCCCGTCGTCACGCAGGAAGAGCGAGTAGTTGTGCCAGCCGGTGGCGGAGAGTGCCTCGCACATCTGTGGCCACACGGTGGCGTGTCGTTCGCGGTACTCCGCGATGCGGTCCTGGCGGACCTTGAGCAGGAAACAGACGCGCCGCATGAGTACCGCTCCCGTACGAGCCGTTGAGATGTCGAGGCGTTGAGGCCTTCAGGAGTTCAGGCCTTCAGGTCTTCAGGCGTTGGGACTAGAAATCGAACTGGTCGATGTTCTCGGCGGTGAAGACGGTCGGCTTGCCGAGGTTGATCACGCCGTCCTTGCCGATGGTGTACTCGCCCAGGCCGCCGGCCTTGAAGGTCTCGCCCTCCTTGCCGGTGATCTGCCCGGAGCACAGGGCGACGGCGGTGCGCGCGGCCAGTTCGCCGAGCTTGGCCGGGTCCCACAGCTCGAACGCCTCGACGGTTCCGTTCTTGACGTACTTGCGCATGTCATTGGGCGTGCCGAGGCCGGTCAGCTTGACCTCGCCCTTGTACTTGGAGCCGGACAGGTACTGGGCGGCGGCCTTGATGCCGACGGTGGTCGGGGAGATGATCCCCTTCAGGTCCGGGTACTCCTGGAGCAGGCCCTGGGTCTGCTGGAACGACTTCTGGGCGTCGTCGTCACCGTAGGCGACCTTGACCAGCTTGATGTTCTTGTACTTCGGGTCCTTCAGCTCGTCCTTCATGATCTCGATCCAGGCGTTCTGGTTCGTCGCGGTCTGCGCGGCGGACAGGATCGCGATCTCGCCCTTGTTGCCGATCTGCTCGGCCATCTGCTGCACCTGGGTGCGGCCGATGTCGTCGGCGGACGCCTGGGAGATGAAGGCGTTGCGGCACTCGGGGTTGGTGTCCGAGTCGTAGGTGACGACCTTGATGTCGTTCTTCATGGCCTGCTTGAGCGCGGTGCACAGCGCGCCCGGGTCCTGCGCGGAGACGGCGATGGCGTCGACCTGCTGCTGGGTGAGCGTGTTGACGTAGGAGACCTGTCCCGCGGTGTCGGTGCCGCTGGAGGTGCCGACCTCCTTGTAGCTGGAGCCCAGCTCCTTGAGGGCCTTCTCGCCCCCCTTGTCGGCGACGGTGAAGTAGGGGTTGTTGACCTGCTTGGGCAGGAAGCCGACGGTCAGCCCCTTCTTCGTCTCGGCGTTCGGGTCGGCCTTGCCCGCCGCGGCGGCCGAGCCGCCCTCGTTCTTGACGTCCTCCTTCGTGGTGCCGCCGCAGGCGGTGGCCGCCAGGGCGAGCGAGGTGACGGCGGCGAGGGCCGCGCAGGTACGGCGGATGGTCGACTTGCGCATGGTGGGTTCCTTATCGGGCGTGGGCAGAGCCGGTTACGGGGTTACGGGGTCGGCGCGGGCGCCTTGGACAGGGGCGCCGATGCCGCCCTGCGTCCGGCCCGTGCGACGGAGATCTGCCGTGCGACCCGGGGGCCCAGCACGGAGACGACGAGCAGGACGCCGGTGACGACGATCTGCGACTGTGCGGAGACGTTGACGAGGCTCATCACGTTCTGGAGCGCGCCGAGCAGGAACACACCCGCGACGGCGCCGCCGAGCGTGCCCTTGCCGCCGTCGAAGTCGATGCCGCCCAGCAGCACGGCGGCGACCACGGAGAGTTCGAGGCCGGTGGCGTTGTCGTAGCGGGCGCTGGCGTAGTGCAGGGCCCAGAAGACGCCGGTGAGGGCGGACATCAGGCCGGTCAGCGTGAAAAGGATCAGTTTCTGCCGCTTGACCCGGACGCCGGCGAAGCGCGCGGCCTCCTCGCTGGCGCCGATGGCGAACAGCGACCGGCCCAGCGGCATGGCGTGCAGGGCGAGAACGGCGACGGCCAGCAGCGCGAGGAACGGCAGGAAGGCGTACGGGACGAAGGTGTCGCCGATGCGTCCGGCGGCGAAGTCCAGGTACCGCGAGGGGAAGTCGGTCACCGCGTCGGAGCCGAGCACGATCTGCGCGATGCCCCGGTAGGCGGCCATGGTACCGATGGTGACGGCGAGGGAGGGCAGCCCCAGCCGGGTGACCAGAAGCCCGTTGACCAGTCCGCACACGACGCCGAGCAGCAGGCAGATCGGGATGATCACCTCGATGGTCATGCCCTGGTTCCACAGCGCGCCCATCACCGCGCCGGACAGTCCGGCGGTGGAGGCGACCGAGAGGTCGATCTCGCCGGAGACGACCAGCAGGGTCATCGGCAGCGCGATGAGCGCGATCGGCAGGGTGTTGCCGATCAGGAAGGACAGGTTGAGGGCGTTGCCGAACCCGTCGACGAAGCCGAAGGAGAGCAGCAGGACCACGACGAGGAGGGCGCCGACGACAGTGTCCCAGCGGATGGCGCGCGTCAGGGAGCTGTCAGCCATGGCGGGCGTTCCTCTTCTTCAGGGCGTTGGCCACGCGCAGCGCGACGATCCGGTCGACGGCGATGGCGAGGATGAGCAGGATGCCGTTGATCGCCAGCACCCACACGGAGCTGACGCCGAGGGCGGGCAGCACGCTGTTGATCGAGGTCAGCAGCAGCGCGCCGAGGGCCGCGCCGTAGACGCTGCCGGAGCCGCCGGTGAAGACGACGCCGCCGACCACCACCGCGCTGACGACGGTCAGTTCGTAGCCGTTGCCGGTACCGGAGTCGACGTTGCCGAACCGGGCCAGGTAGAGGGCGCCGGCGAGTCCGGCCAGGGCGCCGCAGAAGGTGTACGCGGCGAGGATCCGCTTGCGGACGGGGATGCCGGCCAGCCGGGCCGCCTCCGGGTTGGAGCCGAGCGCGTACAGCTCGCGTCCGCTGCCGAAGTGCTTGAGGTAGTACGCCGTGGCGACGAGCACCACGAGGGCGATCATGGCCAGCCAGGGCACGGCCGAGAGTCCGTCGGAGCCGAAGTCGACGAAGCCGCCGGGCAGGTCGGCCGCGGTGATCTGGCGGGAGCCGACCCAGATGGAGTCGATGCCGCGGATGATGTAGAGCGTGCCGAGGGTGACCACCAGGGCGGGCACCTGGCCGAGGCTGACCAGCAGACCGTTGAGCAGCCCGGCGCCGACGCCCGTGAGCACCGCGAGCAGCACGGCCACGACGGGGTTGCCGCCGCCCTGGAGGTAGGTGCCTGCGGCGAAGGCGCTGACGCCGAGGGTGGAACCGACCGAGAGGTCGACGTTGCGGGTGATGACGACCAGGGACTGGCCGGTGGCGACCAGGACGAGGATGGTCGCGTTCAGCAGCAGGTCCTTGATGCCCTGCTCGGACAGGAACGCGCTGTTGCCCGCCTGGGTGATGGCGATCATCACCAGGAAGACGAGCAGGATGGCCAGTTCGCGCATCTTGAAGATGCGGTCCACCAGCCGGGTTGCGCCGGCCTTCGGGACGTCGGCCACGGGGGCCTGGTCGGGTGCGGTGACCGTCATGCGGCGGCCCTCCCCGTGGCTGCGGCCATCACGGTCTCCTCGGTGGCTTCGGTACGGGGGATCTCGGCGGCGAGGCGGCCCTCGTGCATCACCAGGACGCGGTCGGCCATGCCGAGGACCTCCGGCAGGTCGGAGGAGATCATCAGGACGGCCACGCCGTCGGCGGCCAGCTCGCTCAGCAACCGGTGCACCTCGGCCTTGGTGCCGACGTCGATGCCCCGGGTCGGCTCGTCGACGATCAGCACCTTGGGGCCGGTGGCCAGCCACTTGGCGAGGACGACCTTCTGCTGGTTGCCCCCGGACAGGGTGGCGACGGTGTCGGCGATGCGGGCGTACTTCACCTGGAGCTTGACGGCCCAGTCCAGGGAGCGGCTGCGTTCGGCGCCGCGGTCCATGAGCCCGGCCCGCACGGTCGTACGCAGTCCGGTCAGGCCGATGTTGCGCTCGATGGACATGTCCATCACGAGGCCCTGGGCGCGGCGGTCCTCCGGGACGAGGGCGAGGCCCGCGGCCATCGCGGTGGAGGGGGCGCCGTTGACGAGCGGCTTCCCGTCGACCTCGACCTCGCCGGCGTCCCAGCGGTCGACGCCGAACACGGCGCGGGCGACCTCGGTGCGTCCGGCGCCGACCAGTCCGGCCAGGGCGACGATCTCGCCGCGGCGTACCTCGAAGGAGACGTCGGTGAACACACCCTCGCGGGTCAGCCGGCGCACACTGAGTGCGGTTTCGCCTGGGGGGACCTCCTGCTTGGGGTACAGCTCGTCCAGGTCGCGGCCCACCATGCGGCGCACCAGGTCGTCCTCGGTCATGCCCTCCAGCGGCTCGCCGGCGATCCTGGCGCCGTCGCGCAGGGTGGTGACCCGCTTGCAGATGCGGAAGATCTCCTCCAGGCGGTGGGAGATGAACAGCACCGCGGCGCCCTGTTCGCGCAGGGTGCGCACCACACCGAAGAGCCGGGCGACCTCGCTGCCGGTGAGGGCCGCGGTCGGCTCGTCCATGATCAGGACTCGGGCGTCGAAGGAGAGGGCCTTGGCGATCTCCACGATCTGCTGGTCCGCGATGGACAGACCGCGCGCGGGCCGGTCGGGGTCCAGCTCCACCCCGAGGCGCAGCATCAGCTCGGCGGTGGCGTGGTGGGTCGCCCGGTGGTCGATGCGGCCGAGCGCGCGCCGGGGCTGACGGCCCATGAAGATGTTCTCGGCGATCGACAGGTCGGGAAAGAGCGTGGGCTCCTGGTAGATCACGGCGATACCGGCGTCGCGGGCGTCGCCGGGACCGTGGAAGACGACGGGCGCGCCGTCGAGCAGCACCTGGCCGGCGTCCGGCCGGTGTACTCCGGCGAGCGTCTTGATGAGGGTCGACTTTCCGGCGCCGTTCTCACCGGCGAGGGCGTGCACCTCGCCGGGGAACAGCTCCAGGGAGACGTCCCGCAGCGCGCGGACGGCGCCGAAGGACTTGGAGACGTCCCTGAGCGCCAGAACCGGGGCCGTACCCGTGTCGGACGGGTGGGTCATTGGGGGCTCCTCGACGACGCCGGGCGGGACGGCCCTCACGGCGTCGTGAAAGGTTTCAACTTGGTTGCCGGGGACGTTAGGCAGCGAGCGCATGTCACGTCAATGGTTCCGGATCGAAAAACTTTCGATAGCCGAAGGTCACGACCGAGTCACGGAGAGCCGGGTTGGCCGGAAGGGTTGACACCCCTTCGGGTGGCTCATAGCTTCGCGTACTGAATCGTTTCACACATGGTCGTGCCCAACGCTGGTCACGACCCGATGTCACAGGAGCGCCGAAGTGACCGAGCTCGCCGCGGTGAAGGCCGCGCTCAAGGCCCAGGCAGTCGAGACGCCGTCGTGGGCGTACGGGAACTCCGGCACCCGGTTCAAGGTGTTCACCCAGGCCGGTGTGCCGCGCGATCCGTTCGAGAAGCTGGACGACGCGGCGAAGGTCCACGAGTTCACCGGCGTGGCCCCGACGGTCGCCCTGCACATCCCCTGGGACCGGGTCGAGGACTACGCCGCGCTGGGGCGGCACGCCGAGGAGCGGGGTGTCCGGATCGGCGCCATCAACTCCAACACCTTCCAGGACGACGACTACAAGCTGGGCAGTATCTGCCACCCGGACGCGGTGGTGCGCAGGAAGGCCGTCGACCACCTGTTGGAGTGCGTCGACATCATGGACGCAACCGGGTCGCGCGACCTGAAGCTGTGGTTCGCCGACGGCACGAACTACCCCGGGCAGGACGACATCAGGTCCCGGCAGGACCGGCTGTCCGAGGGGCTGGCCGAGGTGTACGGGCGGCTCGGTGAGGGGCAGCGGATGCTCCTCGAGTACAAGCTCTTCGAGCCGGCGTTCTACACGACGGACGTGCCGGACTGGGGCACGGCGTACGCCCACTGTCTGAAGCTGGGCGAGAAGGCGCAGGTCGTGGTGGACACGGGGCACCATGCGCCCGGCACGAACATCGAGTTCATCGTCGCGACGCTGCTGCGCGAGGGGAAGCTCGGCGGGTTCGACTTCAACTCGCGGTTCTACGCGGACGACGACCTGATGGTCGGGGCGGCCGATCCGTTCCAGTTGTTCCGGATCATGTACGAGGTGGTGCGCGGGGGCGGGTTCACCTCCGACGTGGCGTTCATGCTCGACCAGTGCCACAACATCGAGGCGAAGATTCCGGCCATTGTCCGGTCGGTGATGAACGTGCAGGAGGCCACTGCCAAGGCGCTGCTGGTCGACGGAGCGGCGCTGGCTGCCGCGCAGGGCTCGGGGGACGTGCTCGAGGCGAATGCGGTGCTGATGGATGCGTATGACACGGACGTGCGTCCGCTGCTTCGGGAGGTGCGGGGGGAGATGGGGTTGGACCCCGAGCCCATGAAGGCGTATCGCTCCTGCGGGTGGGGGGAGAAGGTTGTTGCCGAGCGGGTTGGTGGGGAGCAGGCGGGGTGGGGGGCGTAGGCGTAAGCGTCTGCCGGGTTTTTGTTGTTTGCGGGCTGCGGGCTGTATGTGGCTGGTCGCGCAGTTCCCCGCGCCCCTAAAAGACGGGGCGCTCTCCCCTACCCTCGTTCAAGAAGGACTGTAGAGACATGGCAACCCACTCGCAGGCCGCCGCCCTGCTCGCCCGTTCCCATCGGCTCGGCGCTGATGCGCGGAACACCAACTACGCCGGGGGCAACGCGTCCGCGAAAGGCACCGGGACCGATCCCGTCACCGGGGGTGATGTGGAGCTGATGTGGGTCAAGGGGTCCGGTGGGGATCTCGGGACGCTCACCGAGGGCGGGCTCGCCGTGCTGCGGCTGGACCGGATGCGGGCGCTCAAGGGCGTCTACCCGGGCGTGGAGCGCGAGGACGAGATGGTCGCCGCCTTCGACTACTGCCTGCACGGCAAGGGCGGTGCGGCGCCCTCGATCGACACGGCGATGCACGGGCTCGTGGAGGCCGCGCACGTCGACCACCTCCACCCGGACTCGGGGATCGCGCTGGCCTGCGCGGCGGACGGCGAGAAGCTGACCGCCGAGTGCTTCGGCGACACCGTGGTGTGGGTGCCGTGGCGGCGGCCCGGGTTCCAGTTGGGGCTGGACATCGCAGCCGTGAAAGAGGCCAACCCGCGGGCGATCGGATGCGTGCTCGGCGGGCACGGCATCACGGCGTGGGGCGACACCTCCGAGGAGTGCGAGCGCAACTCGCTGCACATCATCCGCACCGCGGAGGCCTTCCTCGCCGAACGTGGGAAGGCCGAGCCGTTCGGCCCGGTGATCGACGGGTACGTGGCGCTGCCCGAGGCCGAGCGGCGGGAGCGGGCGGCGGCGCTGGCGCCGTACGTCCGCGCTCTCGCCTCCCGGGACCGGCCGCAGGTCGGGCACTTCACCGACGCGGACGTGGTGCTGGACTTCCTCGCCCGCGCCGGGCACCCGCGCCTCGCCGCGCTCGGTACCTCCTGCCCGGACCACTTCCTGCGCACCAAGGTCCGGCCGCTGGTCCTTGACCTGCCGCCGAGCGCGTCGCCTGCCGAAGCCGTCGCCCGGCTGAAGGAGCTGCACGCCGCCTACCGCGAGGAGTACGCCGCCTACTACGAGCGGCACGCCGAGCCGGACTCCCCCGCCATGCGCGGCGCCGACCCGGCGATCGTGCTGGTGCCGGGCGTGGGCATGTTCAGCTTCGGCAAGGACAAGCAGACCGCCCGGGTGGCCGGCGAGTTCTACGTCAACGCGGTCAACGTGATGCGCGGGGCGGAGGCGGTGTCGTCGTACGCGCCGATCGAGGAGTCGGAGAAGTTCCGCATCGAGTACTGGGCGCTGGAGGAGGCCAAGCTCCGGCGGATGCCGAAGCCCAAGCCGCTCGCCACGCGCGTCGCGCTCGTCACCGGCGCGGGCAGCGGGATCGGGAAGGCCGTCGCGCGGCGGCTGGCCGCCGAGGGCGCGTGTGTGGTCGTGGCCGACCTGAACGCCGAGAACGCGGCGGCGGTGGCAAAGGAGCTGGGCGGGGCCGACAAGGCCGTGGCCGTGCGTGTCGACGTCACCTCCGAGGAGCAGATCGCGGGCGCCTTCAAGGCGGCCCTGCTCGCCTTCGGCGGGGTCGACCTGGTGGTCAACAACGCGGGGATCTCCATCTCCAAGCCGCTGCTGGAGACCACGGCCAAGGACTGGGACCTCCAGCACGACATCATGGCCCGCGGCTCCTTCCTCGTCTCGCGCGAGGCGGCCCGGGTGATGACGGCGCAGGAGCTGGGCGGCGACATCGTCTACATCGCGTCGAAGAACGCCGTGTTCGCGGGCCCGAACAACATCGCCTACTCCGCCACCAAGGCCGACCAGGCGCACCAGGTGCGCCTCCTCGCCGCCGAGCTGGGCGAGCTGGGCATCCGCGTCAACGGGGTCAACCCGGACGGCGTGGTGCGCGGTTCGGGGATCTTCGCGGGCGGCTGGGGTGCTCGGCGCGCGGCGGTGTACGGGGTGCCGGAGGAGAAGCTGGGCGAGTTCTACGCGCAGCGCACGCTGCTCAAGCGCGAGGTGCTGCCCGAGCATGTCGCGAACGCCGTGTTCGCGCTGACCGGCGGCGACCTGACCCACACCACCGGCCTGCACGTCCCGGTCGACGCCGGTGTCGCCGCCGCGTTCCTGCGATGAGCACTGCCGTGGGCGTCAAGGCGTACGCCGCGGTCGACCTCGGCGCGTCCAGCGGGCGCGTCATGGTCGGCCGCGTCGGCCCCGACCGGCTGGAGCTGACCGAGGCGCACCGCTTCCCCAACCGGCCGGTCCGTACGCCAGACGGGCTGCGCTGGGACATCCTCGCGCTGTACGCCGGTGTGCTGGACGGGCTGCGGGCGGCCGGCCCGGTGGACTCGGTCGGCGTCGACGGCTGGGCTGTGGACTACGGGCTGCTGGACGCGGACGGGGCGCTGCTCGGCAACCCCGTGCACTACCGCGACGCCCGCACCGAGGGCGTCGCGCAGAAGGTGTGGGCCACGCTGCCGGCCGAGGAGCTGTACGGGGCGACCGGGTTGCAGCACGCGCCCTTCAACACCCTGTACCAGCTCGTCGCCGCCCGCGGCACGGCCCAGTTCACCGCGGCCCGGCGGCTGTTGCTGGTCCCGGATCTGCTGGCCTACTGGCTGACCGGCGAGCAGGGCACGGAGCTGACCAACGCCTCCACCACCCAGTTGATCGACCCCCGCACCCGGGACTGGTCACGGGAGGTCGCGGCCCGGCTGGGGATCGACCTCGGCCTGTTCGCGCCGCTGCGCCGGCCCGGGGACGCGGCGGGGCTGCTGCGGCCGGCGGTGCTGGAGGAGACGGGACTTACGGGACCCGTGCCGGTGACGGCGGTCGGGTCGCACGACACCGCCTCCGCGGTGGCCGCCGTACCGGCCTCGGACGAGCGGTTCGCGTACATCTGCACCGGCACCTGGTCGCTGGCCGGTCTGGAGCTGGGCGCGCCGGTGCTGACGGAGGAGAGCCGCGCCGCCAACTTCACCAACGAACTCGGGCTGGACGGCACCGTCCGCTACCTGCGCAACATCATGGGGCTGTGGCTGCTCCAGGAGTCCGTGCGGGCCTGGGGCGACCCAGATCTGGGCGCGCTGCTGCTCGAGGCGGCCCGGGTGCCGGCGCTTCGGTCGGTGGTGGACGCGGGTGACGCGGCGTTCCTCGCGCCGGGCCGGATGCCGGAGCGGATCGCCGAGGCGTGCCGTGCGTCGGGGCAGCCGGTGCCCCGGGCACCCGCCGAGGTGACCCGCTGCATCCTCGACTCGCTGGCGCTGGCCCACCGTCGGGCCGTCCAGGACGCCCAGCGGCTGGCCGGGCACCCGGTGTACGTCGTGCACGTCGTCGGCGGGGGCACCCGCAACGCCCTGTTGTGCCAGCTCACCGCCGACGCCTGCGGGCTGCCGGTGGTGGCGGGCCCGGCGGAGGCCGCCGCGCTCGGCAACGTCCTGGTGCAGGCCCGCACCCACGGGCTGGTCGGCGACCTGGCCGGGATGCGCCGACTGCTGGCGCGCACCCAGTCGTTGACCCGGTACGAGCCGCGCGGCGGCACGGCCCGCTGGCGGGCGGCCGAGGCCCGACTCGCCGACCGGTGAACCGGGTCTCCCCGAAGCGCGTCCCGGCGACTACCCTGCGCTCATCATTCATCCGATGATCGAACCCACCGAACTCACCGAACTCACTCAACCCATCGAACACGAGGAGCCGCGATGCGTGTCGCTCTGTTCCTGACCTGCGTCAACGACACGCTCTATCCGGACACCGGCCGTGCCGTCGTGAAGCTCCTCACCAAACTGGGCGTCGACGTCGACTTCCCGATGGCCCAGACCTGTTGCGGGCAGGCGCACTACAACACCGGCTACCGGCACGAGGCCGAGCCGCTGGCCCGGCACTTCGCCGACGTCTTCGGGGCCTACGACGCGGTCGTGACGCCCTCGGGCTCGTGCGGGGCGATGGTGCGGGAGTTGTACCCGCGGATGGGAGAGCGGGCGCGGGCCGAGGGGCGCGGGGACACGCTCGCGGCCACCCTGGCGCCGGTGGTGCCGAAGACGTACGAGCTGACGGAGTTCCTCGTGGACGTGCTGGGCGTGACGGACGTGGGGGCGTACTACCCGCACACGGTGACGTACCACCCGACCTGCCACGGTCTGCGGAGTCTGGGCCTGGGCGAGAGGCCCAGGCGGCTCCTGGAGGCGGTGAAGGGGCTGGAGCTGGTGGAGCTGCCGGGCGCCGAGGAGTGCTGCGGCTTCGGCGGCACCTTCGCCGTGAAGAACTCCGACGTGTCGGCGGCGATGGGCGCGGACAAGGTGCGCAACGCCGAGTCCACGGGCGCGGACGTGCTGTGCGCGGCCGACAACTCCTGTCTGATGCACATCGGCGGCACCATGACACGGCTGCGCACGGGCATGCGGCCGGTGCACCTCGCGGAGATCCTGGCGGGCACGGAGGAGGCGGCGGCCGTATGAGCGGGACGTATCTGGGGATGCCCGCCTTTCCCGAGGCGGCGCGGGAGGCCGTGGGCAACGCGACGCTGCGCGGCAATCTGCGCCACGCCACGCACACCATCCGCGACAAGCGGGCCCGCGCGGTCGCGGAGCTGGACGACTGGGCGGCGCTGCGGGAGGCCGGGAAGCAGATCAAGGACCACACGCTGCGCCATCTCGACCGGTATCTGGTGCAGGTGGAGGAGGCGGTCACGGCGGCCGGCGGGACCGTGCACTGGGCCGCCGACGCGGACGAGGCCAACGAGATCGTCGCCCGCCTGGTCGAGGAGGTCGACAGCGGTGACACGGACCGGCGTGAGGTCGTCAAGGTCAAGTCGATGGCGACGCAGGAGATCGCCCTCAACGAGGCGCTCGAGGCCCGGGGCATCCACGCCTACGAGACCGATCTCGCCGAGCTGATCGTGCAGTTGGGCAAGGACCGGCCCTCGCACATCCTGGTGCCGGCCATCCACCGCAACCGCGGCGAGATCCGCGACATCTTCCGCTCCGAGATGGGCGAGTGGGGCCGTCCGGCGCCCGAGGACCTGACGGACACGCCCGCGGAGCTCGCCGAGGCGGCCCGGCTGCACCTGCGGGAGAAGTTCCTGCGGGCCAAGGTCGGCATCTCGGGCGCCAACTTCGTGGTGGCCGAGACCGGCACGCTGGTGGTCGTGGAGTCCGAGGGCAACGGCCGGATGTGCCTGACCCTGCCCGAGACGCTGATCTCGGTCGTCGGCATCGAGAAGATCGTGCCGAGGTGGCAGGACCTGGAGGTCTTCCTGCAGACCCTCCCCCGCTCCTCGACGGCCGAGCGCATGAACCCGTACACGTCCATGTGGACCGGCACCACCGACGAGGACGGCCCGCGGAACTTCCATCTGGTGCTGCTGGACAACGGGCGCACCGACACCCTCGCCGACGAGGTCGGCCGCCAGGCGCTGCGCTGCATCCGCTGCTCGGCCTGCCTGAACGTGTGCCCGGTGTACGAGCGGGCCGGCGGCCACGCCTACGGCTCGGTGTACCCGGGCCCGATCGGCGCGATCCTGAGCCCTCAACTGCGGGGCACGGGCAGCGACATCGACGCCTCCCTGCCGTACGCGTCCTCGCTGTGCGGCGCCTGCTACGAGGTGTGCCCGGTCGCCATCGACATCCCCGAGGTGCTGGTGCACCTGCGGGAGCGGGTGGTGCAGGGCGGGCCGGCCGTCCGGCACGGCAACCGGGTCGTCCTGAAACCGGCGAAGGGACACGCCGCCGAGCGGGCGGCGATGCGGGCGGCGCAGTGGGCGTTCACGCACCCGGGCGCTCTGCGGACCGGCCAGCGGCTGGCGTCGCGCACCCGCCGCCTGCACCCGCGCACCCTGCCGGGCCCTGGCCGGGCGTGGAGCGGCAGCCGGGACCTTCCGCCGGTGCCCGCGGAGCCGTTCCGGGACTGGTGGCAGCGCACCCACGGTGGGAAGGGCAGAGCGAAGTGAGCAGCAGGGAACGCATCCTGGGCCGGGTCCGGCGGGCACTGGCGGACGTGCCGGGCGACGGGACGTCGTACGAGGAAGTGCCGTACGGGGAAGTGCCGTACGGGGAGGCGGTCGCGCGGGACTATCTGCGCGAGCACGGGCGGCGGACGGCCGCCGAGACGGTGGAGCTGCTCGCCGAGAACCTGGCGGACTACCGGGCGGTCGTGCACCGGTGTACGGACGGGCAGTTGTCCGAGCTGCTCGCCCGTCTCCTGTCCGCGCGCGGTTCGGGGAGCGTGGTGGTTCCCCCGGGGCTGCCGACGGGGTGGCTGGAGGCCGTCGACGCGACGCTCGTCCAGGACCTGGCGGCGAGTACGGCACCGGAACTCGACCGGGTCGACAGCGTGGTGACCGGCTGTGCCGTCGCCGTCGCCGAGACCGGGACGATCGTCCTGGACGGCTCCCCCGATCAGGGGCGGCGGCGTATCACCCTCGTGCCCGACCACCACATCTGCGTCGTGCGGGTGCCCGGCCAGGTGGTGTCCTCCGTCCCGCAGGCGCTCGAACGCCTCGACCCGGCCCGTCCGTTGACGTGGATCTCCGGTCCGTCGGCGACCAGTGACATCGAGCTGGACCGGGTCGAGGGGGTGCACGGTCCGCGCACCCTGGAGGTGGTGCTGGTCGCGGGGTGAATGGTCACCCGGCCCTCAGGACGGCGGCGGGCAGCGTCCCCGTGACGATCAGGTCCCTGGGCAGCGAGAGCTCGAAGAGGGACTCCAGGACCTCCAGCGAGGTCCGGTGCACCGTGCGCGGGTCGAGGTCGTGGTCGGGCAGTCCGGCAGCCGTCAGTACGGCCTCGACGCGGGGTGCGATCTCCGGGTCTCCTATGACGCCGTCGGGGCCCCAGGAGCCGTCCAGATGCAGGTTGAAGGCGCACATGTCACGCCCGTCGTGGCGGTACGCGAACTGCGGCGGCACCGATTTCATGTTCTGCTCGTCGTGCTCGAGCTGGAAGATGTGGGCACCGCCGCGGGAGAGCGGGGGCTCGGCGCCGAACTTGCAGGGCCACCCTCCGCACTTGACGGCGAACGACCACTCGCCGCTCTCCCCGTGGCGCAGGGCGAGACCGTCGTGGGGAGCCTCCCCGTAGAAGCCCTCCAGCACGTCGTGGACCTGGGTGTGGGTGAGTTCCCCGATGGCGTGTGCCCTGCGCTTCGCATTGAACACGGTCCGGGTCATGCGCGACACCAGCTCGTCGGAGGCGAGTTCGCGGGACATCACCACGCTGTAGCCCTCGTAGGAGAGGCACTGGGGTTCGGCGAGCCAGGCTATTCCGTCCGTCATGGCGATCATCGTGACGCATGCCGCCCGGGGTGTCACTGAGTACACCCCCCGATACGGGTTCTGCACCCAGTGGCACGCGGCCCCGCGCTCCGTAGCGTCTTCGGCGAGGCACCGCACTGGGCGTGCCACACGGAAGGTGATGACGATGTTTCACTCCGGCGCACGCGGCGACCACGACCCGGGCCCCGCCCCCGAGGCCCTCAGGCTGGTCAAGGTGACCAGGACCTACGGCTCGGCGGAGAACGCCGTGACCGCCCTGGACGGTGTGACGCTGAGCCTGAGGCGTGGCACGTTCACCGCGGTGATGGGGCCGTCGGGCTCGGGCAAGTCCACGCTGCTGCAGTGCGCGGCGGGCCTGGACCGGCCGGACAGCGGTGTCGTGTGCGTGGACGGCAAGGAGCTGACGGGGGGCAGTGAGGCGGAGCTGACGAGGTTCCGGCGCGGCCGGGTCGGGTTCGTCTTCCAGCAGTACAACCTGCTGGAGACGCTGACGGTCGCCCAGAACACGGTGCTGCCGCTCAAGCTCGCCGGGCGGCGCGTCGACCGCCGGTGGGCCCGGGAGATCCTGACCACGGTCGGCCTCGGGGACCGGCTCGGTCACCGTCCCGACCAACTGTCCGGCGGTCAGCGGCAGCGGGTGGCGATCGCCCGGGCCCTCGTCACCGAGCCGAGGGTGATCTTCGCGGACGAGCCGACGGGCGCGCTGGACACGCGCAGCGCACGGCAGGTGTTGCTGCTGCTCCAGGAGGCGGTGCGGGTGCACGGGCGGACGGTGGTGATGGTGACGCACGACCCGGTCGCCGCCTCGTACGCCGACTCGGTCGTCTTCCTCGCCGACGGCCGGTCGGCGGGGCGGATGGACGCGCCGACGCCGGACGCGGTCGCGGAGCGGCTCGCGCACCTGGGCGACGACGTGCCGGCGGGGGTGTGAGCGATGTTCGTACTGGCTCTTCGGTCGATCCGGCGGCGCCCCGGACGGTTCCTCGCGACGCTGCTGTCCGCCTTCCTGGGGGCGGCCGTCATCATGACGTTCAACTCGATGCACGACACGGCCGGGCAGGCCGGTGTCGACCCGGTCAGCTCCGAGACGCTGGGCCTGTCGGCGGGGGTCGTCGGCGGCTACGGGACCCTGCTGGTGTTCTTCGCGGTGGCCTCGACGCTGACGGTCAACGTGCGTCAGCGCACCGCCGAGCTGGAGTTGCTGCGCTGCTCGGGGGCGACCCCGGCGCAGATCAAGCGGATGGTCGTGGGCGAGGCGGTGGCGGTGGCCCTGGTGGGCGCGGCGCTGGCGATCGGCCCGGCGATGCTCGGCGGGCGGGCGCTGCTGGCGATGTTCCAGGACAGCGGCCAGGTGGCGGAGTCCGTGGACTACTCCTTCGGTCCGATCGCGCTGCTGAGCGGCGTGGACGTCACGCTGCTGGCATCGGCGGGCGCCGCGTTCCTGGCGGTGCGGCGGGTGACGCGGGGCAGCCGTGAGCGCGCCGGGGCGAAGCGGTTTGTGGCTTACGCCGCGCTGGCCACCGGTGCCGCGGGTGCCTGCTCCACCTTCCTGTTCTCCGGGACGGACGAGGCGCTGATGGCGGCGCCCGCATACGGGGCGATCCTGCTGTCGGTCGGTTTCGCGCTGCTGTCGCCGCGGCTGCTGAAGGGCGTGCTGGACCGGCTGCCGCTGAGTGGCGCGAGCGGCTGGCTGGCGGTGCGCAACCTGCGGGAGCGGGCGAGTCATCTGGCCGGGATCCTGGTGTCGTTGATCCTGTTCACGGCGGTGTCGACGGCGACGGTCACGATGCAGGCGGTGGAGAGCGACGCGGTGAAGGCCTCGGGTCTGGTCAAGTCGGTCGACGCCAAGAACCTGGAGACCCTCAACCTCACGGTGGTCGGCATCATCGCGGTGTTCGTCTGCGTGATGCTGGTCAACTCGCTGTACGCGGCGACGACGTACCGCTCGCGTGAGTTCGGTCAGCAGCGGCTGGCGGGAGCGACGCCCGGGCAGGTGCTGGGCGTGGTCGGCGCGGAGGGCGTGATCCTCACGGTCACGGGGGTGTTCTTCGGCACGGTGGCCGCGCTGGCCGGTGTGGTGCCGTTCACCGTGGTCCGTACCGACGCGGTGCTGCCGGACCAGTTCCTCGGCGTGTGGCTCACGATGGTGTCGGTGGCGGCGGCGGTGACGCTGGGGACGAGCCTCGGGACGGCCCGGCGCGTGCTGCGTACACCGGCGGTCGGGGCGGTGGCACTGGCCGCGTGAGCGGACGCCCGAAGACGACGAAGAGGCCGAAGGGGACGAAGGGGAGGGACGGCCGTTGTGACGGCCGTTGTGACGGTCGTCCCTCCCCCTGCCGTTCGCGTGACAGCGGCGGTGAACAAGCGCTTGGATAGGGCTGGTAGGTGCTGCTGCCCGAGCTGGAGGCCCCCGGTGTTCACTTCCGTCGACGACGTCTCCGCTCGACTGGCCGAGACCGGCTACCTGGCGTCGCCGGCGGTCGCCACGACCGTCTTCCTCGCCGACCGGCTCGGCAAGCCGCTGCTGGTGGAGGGCCCGGCCGGGGTCGGCAAGACCGAACTGGCCAAGGCGGTCGCGCAGGTCTCGGACGCGCGGCTGGTGCGGCTCCAGTGCTACGAGGGTGTGGACGAGTCCCGGGCGCTGTACGAGTGGAACCACGCCAAGCAACTGCTGCGGATCAGCGCGGGCCGCGACGAGAGCTGGGACGAGACCCGGACGGACATCTTCGGCGAGGAGTTCCTGCTCACCCGTCCGCTGCTGACCGCGATCCGCGGGGACGACCCCAAGGTGCTGCTGATCGACGAGACCGACAAGGCGGACGTGGAGGTCGAGGGGCTGCTCCTGGAGGTGCTCAGCGACTTCCAGGTGACCGTCCCGGAGCTGGGCACGATCAGCGCGACCCGCCGTCCCTTCGTCGTCCTCACCTCCAACGCGAGCCGTGAGCTCTCGGAGGCGCTGCGCCGGCGCTGCCTGTTCCTGCACATCGGGTTCCCCGAGGAGGAGCTGGAGCGGCGGATCGTGCGGCTGAAGGTGCCGGGGCTCGACGAGGCCCTCGCCGCCTCGCTGGTGCGGGTGGTGGGCGCCCTGCGCGCGATGGACCTGCGCAAGGTGCCCTCGGTCGCCGAGACCGTCGACTGGGCCCGCACTCTGCTGGCGCTCGGCGCGGACACCCTGGAGGAGACCGTCGTACGGGACACCCTCGGCGTCGTCCTCAAGCACCAGGACGACGTACTGAAGGCGGCGGCCAAGCTCGACCTGGACGCGCTGTGACCACCACCGGGGCGGGCCTGGCCGAGCGGCTGACGTCGCTGGTCGCGGCGCTGCGGGCGCACGGCGTCCGGATCGGCACCGGCGAGAGCGTGGACGCGGCGCGGGCGGTGGAGGCGCTCGGTCTCGCGGACCGGGAGCCGCTGCGGGAGGGCCTGGCGGCGACGCTGCTGCACTCGGCGGGACAGCGGCAGGTGTTCGACCCGGTCTTCGACCTGTACTTCCCGCGCGGAGTCGGCGGCCCGGGGCCGGGGACGGCCGACCGGGACGAGCTGCGCGACCGGCTGGCCGCCGCGCTCGCCGACGACGACCGGACGCTGCTGGCTCGACTGGCCGGGGAGGCGGTGGACGGGTTCGGTTCCTACGGCTCCTCCCCCGGCTCGGACGGCTGGTCCGCGCACCAGACCCTGGACCGGCTCCGTCCGCAGACGCTGATGGCCCGGGTCCGCGACGGTGTGCGGGCCCGGGGCGGCGGCGGGCCGGGGTTCACCGACCGGCTGCTGGAGGACGAGATCCGGGGCCGTATCGAGGCGTTCCGGCGGATGGTGGCGGCGGAGGCGCGGCGCCGGGTCGCCGAGCGGCGGGGCCGGGACGAGATCGCGCGCAGGGCGGTGGCCCCGACGCCCGACCGCGTCGACTTCCTGCTGGCCGGCAAGGCGCAACTGGCCGAGCTGCGCCGGACGGTGCGGCCGCTGGCCCGCAAGCTCGCCACCCGGCTCGCGGCCCGCCGGCGCCGCGCCTCCCGCGGGAGCGTCGACCTGCGGCGCACGCTGCGCGGCTCGCTGTCGACGGGCGGGGTGCCGATGAAGCCGGTGCTGCGGCGGCGCCGTCCCGTGCGGCCCGAGCTGGTGCTGCTGTGCGACGTGTCGGGGTCGGTGGCGGGGTTCTCGGACTTCACCATGCTGCTGGTGCAGGCGCTGCACGACCAGTTCACCAAGGTCCGGGTGTTCGCCTTCGTCAACCGGATCGACGAGGTGACGGGCCTGCTCGTACAGGGCGCCGCCGACCCGGAGGGGCTGGGCGCCCGTATCGGTGCCGAGGCGCGGCTCACGGGCTGGCACGGCAGCAGCGACTACGGCGTCGCGCTGGGCGAGTTCGCGGAGCGCTACGGCGACGCGGTCGGCCCGCGCTCCACCGTCTTCGTGCTGGGCGACGCCCGTACGAACATGAGCGACCCGAACCTCGCCGCCCTGCGGCAGATCGCCGGGCGGTCCCGGCGCGTGTACTGGCTGAACCCGGAGCAGCGCTCCCGCTGGGGCACGGGTGACTCGGCCGCGCCGCTGTACGCCGAGCTGGTGGAGATGCACGAGTGCCGCAACGTCCGCCAACTCGGCGCGCTGGTGACCCGGCTGCTGCCGGTGTGACAGGCGCCTGGAGACTCTCAGTCGGCCTTGGCGTACTCCTTCGCCATGCCGCCGGCGAAGTCGTACACGACGCACGGTCCGTCGCCGACGACCCAGGCGTCGTGGCCGGGCGAGCAGACGAAGACGTCGCCGGGGCCCACCTCGCTCTCGGCGCCGTCGTCCATGCGGACGTGCATGCGTCCCTCGACCACGTAGCAGTTGTGGTGGATCATGCAGCTCTCGGTGCCGGCGATCGGCGCCACGGACTCCGACCAGCGCCAGCCCGGTTCGAAGGTGGCGACGGCGAAGTCGAGTCCTTCCATGTGTACGGCCTCGATGTGCCCGCGGGGGAAATCGCGCCGCTCGTCGGGCTTGTCGAGCGCCTTTGCCTCCAGCATGACGCTTCTCCTTTCCCTGGCCCCACCACTCCATCGTCCGCCTGTCAACTCGGCGGCGCCATCCGGGGGACGCGCAGGGTCAGCGGGGTGCGCCGCAGAGTTCCGCGAAGCGGGCGGCGTCCACGTTGCCGCCGGAGAGGATCACGCCGACGCGGCGGGGCGGGGCGTCGATGCGGCCGCTCAGGAGGGCGGCCAGCGGGGTGGCGCCGCTGGGTTCGAGGACGGTCTTCAGCCGCTCGAAGGCGAACCGCATCGCGTCCCGGATCTCGTCGTCGGACACCAGCACGATCCCGTCGAGCAGCCGCCGGTTGAGGGAGAACGTCAGCTCGCCGGGGGTGGGCAGGGCCTGGCCGTCGGCGATGGTGCGCGGGACCGGGACGGTGACGCGCCGGCCGGCCTCCAGGGAGCGCCGGGTGTCGTCACCGGCCTCGGGTTCGACACCGATCACCAGGGTGCCGGGGTGCAGGCCCTTGACCGCGGTGGCGCTGCCGGCGATCAGTCCGCCGCCGCCGACCGGTGCGACCAGCGCGTCCAGCCGACCCGTGTCCTCGACGAGTTCGAGGGCGGCGGTGCCCTGTCCGGCGATGACGTGCGGGTGCTCGTAGGGCGGGATCAGGGTCAGCCCGCGTTCGGCTGCCAGTGCCTCGGCGATGGCGGCGCGGTCGCCGGTGTAACGGTCGTAGGTGACGATCTCGGCGCCGTATCCGGCGGTGGCGTCCCGTTTGGAGGGCGGCGCGTCCTCGGGCATGACGATCACGGCGGTGGTGCCCAGTTCGCGTGCGGCCAGGGCGACCGCCTGGGCATGGTTGCCGGAGGAGTAGGCGGCGATGCCGCGGGCGAGCTGCCGAGGCGTGAGGCGGGAGGCCGCGTTGTAGGCGCCGCGGAACTTGAAGGCGCCGACCCGCTGATGGTTCTCGCACTTGAGGAAGACCTCGGCGCCGACGAGGGCGTCCAGGGTGCGCGAGCGGAGCACCGGGGTGCGGTGCGCGACGCCCTTGATCCGGGCGGCGGCGGAACGGACGTCGTCGAGGGTGACCGGCGGGGTGGTGGTCGTCACGGGTGTCCTCAGGGGGTGTCGGCGGCCGGGCCGGGTACGGCGCGGGCCTGGGCGAGGTAGTGGTAGGCGGAGGCGCGGGAGATGCCGAGCCTGGCCGCGACGTGCTCGACCGAGCGGCGTACGGCGAACACGCCGCGGGCGTCCAGGTCGCGGAACAGCTCCAGGCGCCGGTCCCGGTCCAGCGCCGCCCAGCTCGTGTCCCGGCGCAGCGGATGGGCGTCCACGATGGCGTCGACCACCGCGTCGATGTCGTCGCCGAAGGTGGTCGCCGGCGCGTCGACGGGGATGCCGGCGGTCCCGGCGAGGGCGCCGAGCAGGGCGTGGGCCCGGTCGACGGCGGTGACGTCCAGGTTGACGCACAGGGCACCGAACACGGCGCCCGTGGAGTCGCGCAGCACCATGGTGGAGGACTTCAGCAGCGTGCCTTCGGCCGTGCGCGTGACGTAGTTCAGCTCGTCGCGCGCCTCGTCGCCGCGGGCCAGTACGCGCATGCCGATCTCGCTCATCGCCCCGCCCACCGTCCGTCCGGTCACCGATCCGGCGACGGCCACGACCGAGTGCTCGGGGCGCCGGTAGTCGTGCAGGACCGCCTCGCAGACCGGCCCGAACGTCGCGGCAATCCCGTCGGCCACGGGGCGCAGCGCGGCGAGGACGGCGTCACGTTCGGCCTCCAGCGCCGGTTCGCTCATCAGGGGCTCCTTGCTCGGACTGGTCGGACTGGTCGGACTCCAAGAAGGTCAAGACTACATGTCCAACGCCTGGACTGACAGTCCAGACCCCACCACCCTCCCTCGCCCTCTCCCTCTTCGCGGTCCTTTTATCGGGGCGCCGGGTCTGGCACCCTTCCCGGCACCCCGCACTGCCCGAGACGCTCGTACGGAGGTCGTTCCGTCATGCCCAAAGACGCCAAGTCCCCGAAGAAGCTGCGCGACAACCGCGCCACGCTCACGCACAAGGTCGGGTACGCACTGCGCCATCCCGAGCGTGTCGGCCCCCATGTCCGCAGGGCGGGCCGGGACGCGTGGCTGCGGATCAAGCACCCCGACCACGTCGGCTACTACCGGGCGGTGATGGCCTCCGACACCCGCCGCGACCCGGAGGCCGCGGTCGGCAGCCGGACCCACGACCGCTGGCTGGCGCTCGGCCGGATGCAGTTCGACTACCTGATCGAGCACGGACTGCGCCCCGAACACCGCATGCTCGACATCGGCTGCGGCAACCTGCGCGGCGGCTGGCGTTTCATCGACCACCTCGACGCCGGTCACTACTACGGCGTCGACATCTCGCCGGACATCCTGATCGCCGCCAAGAAGACCCTGACCGAGCGCCACCTCCAGGCCAAGCTGCCCCACCTGACCATCATCGGGGACCTCCGGCTGGAGTTCCTGCCCGACGACCACTTCGACGTCGTCCACGCGCACAGCGTCTTCTCGCACTCGCCGCCCGGCGTCGTCGACGAGTGCCTTCGGCACGTCGGCCGCGTCCTGACCGGCACCGGGTTCTTCGACTTCACCTTCGACCGCACGGAGGGCACCGAGCACCACGTGCTGCGCGAGGACTTCTACTACCGCACGGACACCCTGCTCACGCTGGCCGCCCAGCACGGCCTGCACGCGCGGTTCATGGAGGACTGGGAGAAGCGGCCGCACGGCCAGTCCAAGATCCGGGTGAGCCGCTCACCGCTGCCGTAGCCGTAGCCGCCGCAGGCCGCACGCCTCCTCCTGTGTGATCACTCTCTTGTGTGATCACACCGCAAGCCCTGCCCGTTTCAGGTGTTTTGTCTGCTTAGCATGCGGGGTCCGCGCATCCGGGGACCGCGCCATCGCGCGACGGGGCCCCGGTACGGACCGCCACGCCCCGTACGAGAGGACACCTGATGGCGCCCACGGGCCGGCCCAGCGCACTGGCCGAGCACGCCTTCTCCCCGCACGACGCCGTGATGGGCGCCGCCGCCCGGCACCTCGGCCGCCGGCGCTTCCTCACCGTGACCGCGGCCGCCGCCGCGCTCGCCTTCTCCACCAACCTGCCGGCCCGCGGCGCGGTCGCCGCCCCCGAACGCGCCGCCCGGATCAGCAAGGACCCCTTCACCCTCGGCGTCGCCTCCGGCGATCCGCTGCCGGACTCTGTGCTGCTGTGGACCAGACTGGCGCCCGAACCGTTCCTGGAGGACGGCGGGATGGGCACGGAGCGGGTCACGGTCGAGTGGGAGGTGGCCCTCGACGAGCACTTCGCGGCCGTCCTGTTCCGGGGCACCGCCGACGCCCACGCCGAGTACGCGCACAGCGTGCACGTCGACGTGTTGGGCCTGACGCCCGGCACGGTCTACTACTACCGCTTCCGCGCCGGCGCCTGGCTCAGCCCCGCGGGCCGAACCCGCACCGCGCCCGCGACGGGCAGCGCCCCGTCCGCGCTGAAACTCGCCGCGGTCGCCTGCCAGGCGTACCAGGACGGCTACTACACCGTGCTGCGCCATGTCGCCCAGGACGACGTGGACGTGGTGTTCCACCTCGGCGACTACCTGTACGAGTACGCGGTGAACCCGGCGGGCGGGGAGCGCCACTACACCGACATCACGCTGCCCGACGTGTTCAACCGCGAGACGATGACCCTCGCGGACTACCGGATGCGGTACGCGCTCTACAAGAGCGACGAGGACCTGCGGGCCGCGCACGCCGCGCACCCGTTCGTCGTCGCCTGGGACGACCACGAGACCGAGAACAACTACGCGGGCGGTGTCCCCGAGAACGACATCCCGCCGGAGGAGTTCCTGCTGCGCCGGGCCGCCGCCTACCGGGCGTACTGGGAGAACCAGCCGCTACGCGCCGCCCAGCTTCCGCAGGGACCGGACGCGCGGCTGTACCGCCGGCTGCACTGGGGCACGCTCGCGCAGTTCGACATCCTCGACACCCGCCAGTACCGCTCCGACCAGGCCTACGACGACCGGCCGCACGCCCCCGGAGCCGAGTCGGACGATCCGGCGCGCACCATCACCGGCGCCGCGCAGGAGCAGTGGCTGCTGGACGGCTGGAAGGGCTCGACCGCGCTGTGGAACGTGATGCCCCAGCAGGTCTGCTTCTCCCAGCGCAAGTTCGACGTGACGGCCGACGCCCCGCTCTCGATGGACGCCTGGGACGGCTATCGCGCCTCGCGCGACCGGGTGGTCGCCGGGGCGAAGGCCGCCGGCGTCGACAACTGGCTGATCCTCACCGGCGACGTGCACGTGGGCTACGCCCTCGACGTCAAGGAGGACTTCAACGACCCGGCGTCCGCCACCGTCGCCACCGAGGTCACCTGCACGTCGGTGGCCAGCGGCCGGGACGGCGCGGCACAGCCCGCCAACTGGGAACTGTACCTGCGGGCCAACCCGCACATGAAGTTCTACAACGGCAACCGCGGCTACGTCCGGGCCGAACTCGGCCGCCCGGCGACCCACCTCGACTTCCGCACCGTCTCCGGCATCAGCACGCCCGGCGCCGCCGTCACCACGGTCGCGTCCTTCGTCACCGAGGCGGGAGAACCGGGGCTGAAGCCCGCCTGATCCCGGACCCGGCGGGGGTGCGTGCGCGTACTGCACTTGCCGCCCGATGCGTCCCCCATCGCGCGAAAGAGACCGGCCTTCCGCATCGCCGCGGATCTTTCCGGCAAGGCCTGTGACTTCGTCGCACTCGCACCGTGTCCCACGGTCACCCACTGACCCCCCTGATCTCACTGATCCCACTGATCCCCCTGATCTCCCTGATCTCCCTGATCTCCCTGATCCCCGCTGTCTCGTACAGCCCTCGAAGGAGGCACATCGCATGGTCGGCAGACATGCCACGCGCGGCCGTCGCGCAGCCCTGACCGCGCTCGGCGCCCTGGTCCTGACCGCACTCCCCTCGGCCGCTTCGGCCGCCCCGCCACCCGCCCCCGGGCCGCAGCCCGCCGCCCGGACCACCGGCACCGACACCGGCACCGGCACCGGCGTCCCGTCGGCGCGGATGCTGCGCGCGATGGAGCGCGACCTGGGGCTGACGCCGAAGCAGGCGGCGGCCCGGCTGGTCAACGAGGCGGAGGCGGGCACCCGCGCGGGCATGCTGCGCAACACGCTGGGCGACCGCTTCGCGGGGGCCTGGGTCGGCGGCCCGACCGCCGCCGAGCTGACCGTCGCCACCACCGACGCCGCGGACACCGCCGCCATCGAGGCCCAGGGCGCCAAGGCTGCCGTCGTCGGCAGGAACCTGGCCGAACTGCGCGCGGTCAAAGAGAAGCTGGACGCCGCCGCCGTCCGCACCCGGACCCGGCAGACACCGGTCTGGTACGTCGACGTGAAGACCAACCGGGTCACCGTCCAGGCCACCAGCCGGTCGGCCGCGACCGCCTTCATCGAGGCCGCCGAGGTGACGGGCCAGGGCGTGGGCGTCCGTGTCTCGCCGGACCAGCCGCGGGTGCTGGAGGACCTCGTCGGCGGTGACGCCTACTACATCAACGACCAGGCCCGCTGCTCCATCGGGTTCTCCGTCACCAAGGACGACCAGCAGGGCTTCGCCACGGCCGGGCACTGCGGCGACCCGGGTGACACCACCACCGGGTACAACGAGGCCGACCAGGGCACCTTCCAGGCCTCGACCTTCCCCGGCAAGGACGTGGCCTGGGTGGGCGTCAACTCGGACTGGACCGCCACGCCGGACGTGCGGGCCGAGGACGGCGAGAAGATCCAGATCGCCGGGTCGGTGGAGGCCCTCGTGGGTGCCTCGGTGTGCCGTTCCGGCTCGACCACGGGCTGGCACTGCGGCACGATCCAGCAGCACGACACGAGTGTCACCTACCCGGAGGGCACCGTCGACGGGCTGACCGAGACGACGGTGTGCGCCGAACCCGGCGACTCCGGCGGCCCCTTCGTCTCCGGGACCCAGGCGCAGGGCACCACGTCCGGCGGTTCCGGTGACTGCACGAACGGCGGGACGACGTTCTACCAGCCGATCAATCCGCTGCTCAGCGACTTCGGGCTCACCCTGAAGACCACCTCCGCCGCGGCGGAGACCCCCGCGCCGCAGGACAACGCGGCGGCGGACGCGTGGGCCGCGGGACGCGTCTACGAGGTCGGCGCCACCGTGTCCTACGACGGCGCGCGCTACCGGTGTCTGCAGAGCCACCAGGCGCAGGGCGTCGGATCGCCGGCGAGCACGCCGGCCCTGTGGCAGCGGGTCTGACGGGCAGACAGACGCCGCCCGGGTGCGGGCGTCCGGCGCGGGACCGCTCGACGCGGCCCCGCGCCGACGCGTTTCCCGCCGGTCCCGCCCGCTATGGGCCCGCGAGGAGCGCGTAGGCGGTGGCGATGAACGGATCCCGGGCGCGGAACCGCCGGGAGCACACCGCGGCCAGGGCCGTGTCCGTGTCGGGCCGGAAGCCGAGGAAGGCCTGCTGGCCCAGGGTGGCGCCGCTGTGGAAGTACATCGGTCCGCCGTCCGTGGGGTGCCGGAACCATCCCACCGTGTGCACGTGGCGGTGCCCGAGTCCCCGCGCGAGCACCGGTACGCGTACCGCCCGCAGGGCGCCGGCCGCCGGTGAGCGGGCCGGGTCCAGGTGGGCCTCGAGGAAGGTGAGCAGGTCCTGTGGGGTGGACCGGATCGCTCCGGCCGCCTGGAAGCCGCCCGCGTCGAAGGCGGGCACGGGGGTGCGGCCGTCCTTGCGGTGTCCCACGGCGTCGGTCTCGGGGCCCTCCGCGCGCAGGGCCGTACCGCTGAGGCCGAGCGCGCGCAGGACCTGCCCGGTGATCAGGTCCTCCCAGGCGGTGCCGACGGTCGCGGCGACCGCGTGGCCGAGCACGGAGACGCCGTAGTTGGAGTAGTGCCAGCGGGTTCCGGGGCGGTGCCGGGGGCGTTGGCTCAGGAAGGTGTCCGTCAGCCGCTCGGCCGGGTAGCGGGCGTAGGGGTTGGTGCGCCAGGCGGGCAGGCCCCGGCGCACGAAGTCGGCAGGCAGGGCGGGCAGCCCCGACGTGTGGGTGATGAGGTGGGCGAGCGTCACGGGGTGCGGGCCGGCCGGCCGCCCGGGGTCCAGGCAGGTGACGGCCGTCTCGCCGCCGGTGAGCACACCGCGCCGGATCAGGCGCGTCAGCAGCAGTGCGGCGAACGTCTTGGACGCCGACCCGATCTCGTAGCGCAGGTCCTCGCGGGGGACCGCGGGGGGTGGGGCGGTGCCCCCGCTGTACAGGGTGCGTCGGCCGCGTCGGGAGACGGCGAAGACGACGTCGGGCGCGTCGCAGGCGTCGACGGCGGCGGCCAGCCGTTCGCGCAGCACCGCCTCGTCGTCCGGCGCGGACCGCGGCGGGGCGGACTTGGACGCGGCGTACGCGTCGGTGGCGGCGGGGGCGCCCGGCCAGGCCGTGCGACGGGCCGTCACGACGCGGTGTGCGCGAGCTCGGTGAGCGTGCGGGACGTGGCCAGCAGGGAGGCGAAGGCGGCGACCAGCGTCGGGTGGTAGACCATGTCGAACACCGTGTCGGGGTCGCCCTCGGGCATCGTGCGTGCGGCGGGCATGGCGCCGTCGGGCCGCTGCGCGGCGGCGAAGCCCTGCCAGGCGGCCTCGTCGAGGGTGGGCCGGGGCAGACAGGCGTCCACGACAAGGAGTTCGCCGAGCAGGTCCCAGCGTTCGAGGTCCAGCCAGTCGTCGATCCAGACCGGGAGCCAGGTGGCGAGGTAGTCGGCGACGGAGGGCGGCAGCCCGCCGGGGTTCTCGCCCCAGTCGGTGAGGTGGAAGACGGTGTGCGTGATGTCGTACGCGGTGTGGCCCTCGACCGTCCACGGCTCGGGGGTGCCGGCCAGCCAGGTGGTGGCGACCAGGTCGGCCTCGGGCGGCCGTGCGGCCAGGCCGAAGCGGCGCTGGAACGCGGACAGGCCCAGGCGGCGGGTCGGCGTCACCGGGAAGCGCGTCCAGCTCTCCAGCCGGTGGTTGAGGAGCGCGGCCTGTTCCACCTCGGGCTGGCTGTAGCCCAGTTCCCTGAACGGCAGGTACACCTCGAAGGGGACCGGCGAGAAGGGCTCGACGCGCTGGCCGCGCACCAGCATGCGGCCGCCGTCCAGGGTCTCGCGCCAGGTGTGGTCGAGCAGTTGGCGTGCGAGCTGGGCCTGCCGGGATCCGGCGACGCCCTCGCGGAAGAGCACCGTGCAGATGAGGGCGAGTTCGCCGATCGGCTTGAAGCGTTCCAGGAAACCGGTCTCGGGGTCCACGTCCGGCTCCAGCCGGAAGCCGTCGCGGTGGGCCCACAGCCACTCCAGGGCGCCGGCTCCGACGCCGTGGATCAGGCGAGTGTCCGTCATCCTCATCCCGGCACTCCTTGTCCGGCGCGCTGTTCCGCGTGTCGTCCCGCGTGTTGCCCGGCGTGTTGCCCCGCGTGTCGTCCGGCGTTCCGCGTCTCCCGCGGGCGTGCCGTGGTGAGGGACGCGGCGAACGCGGCCATCAGGGTGGAGTGGTAGCAGTCGGTGAAGTCGTAGGGGTCCGGTCCCGGGTCCGCCCCGGCGGCGTCCTGGGCGGCGCCCTCCTCGGGGATCGCGCCGGACGTGTCCTGGGCGGCCGCAACCCGGTGCCAGGCGTCCTCCAGGACGGCCGGCCCGGGCGGGCGCGGCAGGCTGGCCGCCACCGCCAGCAGCTCACAGCTCAGGTCCCACATCCGGGCCTCCAGGCAGGTGTCGAGCCAGGGCGGCAGCCAGTGCAGCAGATAGTCCGCCAGGTCCGCCGGCACTCCCTGGGCGGCGCGCCCCCATTCGGTGAGATGGAAGACGACGTGGGTCAGCGCGTAGCCGGACTCGCGTTCGAAGGTCCACGGTTCCGGCAGGCCGCCCAGCCAGGTGCGGCCCAGCGCATGCGGGACGTGCCCGTGCGGGTGGATGCCGCTGCGCCGCTCGGCCTCGATCACGCCGAGCCGGCGGGTGGGGTACTGCTCGGTCAGCCGCCAGCCCCGGGTGCGGGCCACCACGGCGGCGGACGCCTCGTAGCCGGGGTGCCGGAATCCGGCGGATGCGAAGGCCGCGTAGACCTCCAGCGGGTAGGTGGCGAAGGGCTCGAGCGACTGCATGAGCGGGAAGAGTTCGCCCCGGTGGGTCTGTTGCCAGGCGAAGTCCAGCAGCTCGGACACGCGGGTGTGCGGCGGGTCCTCGGGCGGCGCGCACAGGGACACGGACGCGCAGACCTGGGTCAGCTCGCCCAGGGGCTTCCACGTCCGGTTGACCTGGCCGTCGGCCGCCAGGGCGTCGTCGCCCAGCGCGAAGCGGTCGCGGTGGGCCCACACCCAGTCCAGTGCGGCCTCCCCGACGTCACGGACGCTCACAGGAGGACTCCGGCCGGCATCAGCCTCGCCGCCTCCAGTTGCAGCGCCACCCGCGGGTCGGAGCCGCCCATGAGGCGTACGAAGTCGAGCCCTGCATCAAGGCCGAGGGTTTGCGGCACTCCGTCCAGGAGCGTGAGCCAGCGCCCGGCTCCGGCCGCCTGCTGCCAGTCGCGGCGGCGCACCGCCCGTACGAAGCCGCGGGCGACGTCCACGGGGCGGCGACGCGCCGCGCGGGTCACCGCGCACTCCTCGCCGGGCAGCGCGAGAGGGGCGAGGACGGCGAGCTGGTGGGTCAGGACCTGCCAGCCGGCGTCGTCGAGCCAGTCGGCGCCGGGTTCGGCACCCGGCTCGTCGGCGAGCGGTGCGGTCAGGGATTGCCGGGATTGCAGGGGTTGCAGGGGTTGATCGGTCCGGCGCAGGGCGCGGGCCATGGCCCAGTGGCTCCATACGACGGCGGGTGCCGCGTCGTCGCGCGGCGGATGGGCCGCCACGGCGTCCTTGAACACGGCGAGTTGTCCGGGGTCGGGGGGAACGCGCAACAGGACGCTGGGCAACAGCGTGTCGGCGCCCAGCACGCGCACCGCCGCTCGCGCGACGCCCTCGCCGGCGCCGCCTCCCGTCAGGGTGCTCCCCGCTCGCACGTGGTCTCCGCTCCGAAGAGCGGAGACCACGTCGGAAGCGAGGTCCAGCACCATGCCCTGTAGCAGGGCCGACGTGCTCGACTGCTCCATCTCACTGCTCCCGTCGGTCCGTCAGCCCTTCTTCGGGCGCGGGGTCGGCGGCGAGAGCAGCAGGTTGCCGCCTCCGTACTGCAGGGCGAGCGCGGCGCACTCGCGGCTGTCGCGGAAGACCCCGTCGGGCTCGGCGGGGTCGAGTGCCGCGTCGATGTCGATGTTCTCGGTGCGGGTGACTTCCTCGAGCACCTTGTCCTTGGAAGGCATTTCACCATCTCCCTCTGGTAGCCAAATGGCCTTCACACCCAAGGGTGTCCGAGAAGCCACAAAGCATGCATATCTTCTCAAAATTCCCAGAAGGTAACTTCTTCAATAAATCGGGCAGGTGTCATGCCCGTCGCAGGCGCCAGACGTTGTCCTCGCGGAAGCCTTCGAGGCCGTCCGGCGAGACGCTCGGGCGGCGGACGGTACGGCTGGTCTCGACGGTCCACCCACCGTCCGGCAGGGCGAGTTCGGCGAGGACGCCGTCCAGGGTGGGGAAGACCGCGTCGAAGGGCGGTTCGGTCTGCCAGGAGGGCCAGCCGGCGTGCATGACGACGAGCAGGGAGCCGCCGCCCGCCACGGCCCGCGCGGCGGCGTCCAGGACGGCCCGCTGGTCGAGCGCGACCGGGGACTGCAGGTAGTGGGCGCTCACCAGGTCGAAGGAACCCTCGGGGAACGACCGTCCCAGCTCATGACGTTCCCAGGCGACGCGGTTACCGACCCCGGCCTCGTCGGCGTGCCCGGCGGCGCGTTCCAGCGCGGTGCCGGAGATGTCCACGCCGGTGACCCGCCAGCCCCGCGAGGCCAGCCACACGGCGTCCGCCCCCTCGCCGCAGCCGAGGTCCAGCGCGGTACCGGGGGTCAGGTCGCTCGCCTCGCGGACCAGCAGTTCGTTGGGGCGCCCGCTCCAGACGCGGTCGGTGTCCCGGTAGCGGGCTTCCCAGAACTCCGCGGCGGGAGCGGGCGCGGGGATGTCGGTCATGGTGCCTCCTGAGGCGGGCGCGGTCGGCTGCTCGGCGGGGCGCACGCGACGGTCCACGCGCCCCGTGTGCAGGCTGCACCGGCCGGACGGGAGGCGCCAAAGTTGTTTGCCGGTCCGGCAAATCCCGGGTGGGGGCGTCGTGGCGTCAGCGTGTCAGCGCGCCCGACTCGCCCTCCGGGACATCCGCGCGCACCCATACCGCGCGCCGCGGGAAGGGGGTCTCGACGCCCGCCTTGTCGAGCGCGTCCTTGACCCGGCGGCGCAGCTCGCGGGTGACGCCCCACTGCTGGAGCGGCACGGTCTTGACCGCGAGGCGCACGAGCACCCCGTCCGCGTCCAGGGACTGCACGCCCCACACCGCGGGATCCTCCAGCAGTACGTCCGCGAAGTCCGGCTCCTCGCGCAGCGCGCGGCCGGTGTCCTCCAGTACGCGGTAGACGGTGTCGAGGTTCGCGTCGTGGGGGACGGCGACGTCCAGGACGGCCCGCGCCCATTCCTGACTGTCGTTGCGGACCCGCAGGATCTCGCCGTTGCGGATGTGCCACAGACCGCCGTTGAGGTCGCGCACGTGGGTCAGCCGCAGGCCGACGTGCTCCACCTCGCCGACGGCCTCCCCGAGGTCGACCGAGTCGCCGACGCCGTACTGGTCCTCAACCATGATGAGGAGGCCGGACAGGTAGTCGGCGACGAGGCTCTGCGCCCCGAAACCGATCGCCAGGCCGACCACTCCGGCGCTGGCCAGCAGCGGGGCGAGGGCGATGCCGACCTGGTCGAGCACCATGGCCACGCCGACCATGAACAGCACGATGGTCACGGCGCTGCTGAGCACCGAGCCGATGGTGCGGGCCCGCTGTTCGCGGCGTTGCCGCGCCCGGCTCCGGTCGCGGTGCAGGACGGCGGCGCCGCGGGTGGGCCGGCGCGGACGGCTCCGGTCGGTCTCGCCCGCCGACGGTTCCAGGACCCGCTGGACGACCCGGGTGATGGCCCGCTTGGCCACCACGCGCACCACCAGCAGGATCACGACGATGAGCGCGATGCGCAGCGGTATCCCGATCATGGTCGTGGTGTGGTCGCCGATCCAGTCCGACCACGAGGCCGCCAACTGCGGGTTCGTGGTGGGCGGGGTGGGTGGGGAGGTGTGCGACATCGGCTCTGCTGCTCCGTTTCTCGGGACGACTTGTCCGCCGTCGCAGCCGCCTACCCATACATCGCCCGGACATGACGCCCGGCTCGTCCGGACCCACCCGTCACCCCCCCTTTACCTCACTTGCACCTTATGTCCGACAGTTACGTCATCTTCACTCACGACGGGTCTTCACCTGCGCCCGCCGGGGCACTCGCGGAGGGTTGTCCCACAGCGGAGGGAGACCTGCGGCGTGGTTACCGTTGCCGTCGTACTACTGCCCGGACTGGCGCTGCTGTTGTTCACCATGACGTATCTGGAGGACCGGCTGTTCGGTGATCCGGGGCCGCCCCGGCCCGCCCGGCGCCGCCATCTGCGTCTCCTTCCGGGCGGCGGGGGCCACGGCTCACCGGCCCGGCGCCCGCATCCGGCCGAGCAGCCGATGCCCGACCGGGACGCCGCCTGAGTCCGCTCCCCGGACCCCGGCGAGCGGGCGTCCGGACCGCCGGGCGATGCTGTCCCGGACGGGTCGCAGGCAGCGCACGCGAGGAGATCGGATGGACACCGGGGAACGGCACGACGCGGACGACGAGTTCGTCCGGTTCTGGCAGGAGCGCCGGGTGTGCTTCCTGTCGACGCGGCGGGCCGACGGAACGCCGCACCTGGTCCCGGTGGGGGTGACGTACGACCACGCCACCCGCACGGCGCGGGTCATCACGAGCCGGGACACCACGAAGGCACGCAATGTGCGGCGGTCCGCGGGTGCCGTCGTGGCCGTGGGGCAGGTGGAGGGCAGACACTGGTCCACGCTGGAGGGCGTCGCGTCCGTGCGGGACGACGCCGGGGCGGTGCGCGACGCGGAGGTCCGGTACGCGGCCCGCTACCGGCAGCCCCGGGCGAACCCGGAGCGGGTGGTCATCCAGATCGACGTACGGCGCTTCCTCGGCACGGTACGCCCCCTCGCGGTACCTCCGGACGCGTGACGTCCCCGGCGGGGGCGGGTCACTCCTTCCGGGTCACTCCTTCCCGGCCGGTGTCCGGCGCCCGAGCCGCCCGAGCCACCCGGGCCACCCGGCGACGGCGCCGACGACACCGGGCAGACGCGGTACCGTCGGCGCGTCGGCGCACCCTGTTCCATCCGCGCGAGCTGGCGGGCCGGGCCTACTGGTGGAGCGTGCGGCCCTTCCACGCCGTGGTGTTCGGCGCCATGGCCCGCAACATCGCCCGGGCCGCCGCCCGGCTGCCTGCCCGCGTGCACACTCCCGCCGCGCGCGGCGCTGGACGCCGCCGGCGGGCCTTCTCCGACCACTTCGCCGTCTTCACTCCGTACTTCCGGCGCTGGAGCGAGCGTTCCGTCCGCGACCCGCTGGCCGGGCTCAGGGGGCGGGGCCGTCCGGCGCGCGGGTACCAGGGCTGTCGGGGGTGTCGGGGCGGGGCGTGTGGTCCGGGTGGTTCCGGGTCCGGCGGGCCTCCTTGAGCTGCGCCTCGTACAGGTGGTCGCGGCCCCCCGCGAGGCGTCCCACCGCCTCGCGCTCCAGGTCCCGGAACGCCTGGTAGTACGTCCGGTCGTAGGCCTCGACGATCTGGAACGTCCAGTGTCCGGGGATGACGTCGCGGCCCAGGATCTCGGTGCGTACGCGTTCCGCCCACTCCGGGTGTCCGGCGGCGCGCAGCAGCTCGACCGCGCGGTCGAGTTCGAAGTCCGCCGAACCGGTGAGCTGATGGAAGGCGAACAGGTGCCCGCGGGCGCACTCGGTGGTCTCCAGCGCCTTGGACAGGGACCCGAGAGCCTCGACCGTCTCGTCGCTGACGCCCTCGGGGCGCCGGTGCGGGTCGTCTCCCATGGCGGGTGCGTCTCCTTGTGTGCGTCTCCTCGTGCGGGTCGCCCCTCTCCGCACCAGCCTGGGCCGCCGGCGGGGGTCGCACCACTCGGGCGTGGGGCCGGTTCAACGCCGAACTATCCTGGTCGCGGCCCCGGCGGCGTCCGTCCGGGGCCCGCTCGTCACCGTCGTCGTTCCAGGAGCAGCCCGTTGAACACCAGCACAGCGACCCCGGACAGCTACTACGAGCGCATCGACGAACACCGCTACAAGCCCACCCCGCACGCGGGCGGGGCGTGGAGCGCGGACGAGCAGCACTTCAGTCCGCTGGGGGGTCTGATCGTCCACGCCGTCGACCGTCACCTGGCGGGCCGTGCCGGTGCGGACATGTCACTGAGCCGGATCAGCTTCGACATCCTCGGCCGCCCCGCGCTGGACGAGTGCGAGATACGGGTGGAGACGCTCCGTCCTGGCCGCACCATCGAGCTGGTCGAGGCGACCGTGCTCATCGCGGGCCGGTCCGTGGCGCGGGCCAGGGCCTGGCTCCTCGCCGACGTGGACACGAGCGCCGTGGCCGGTGGCGGCGCCGACCGGCTCACCGCGCCGGAGACGCTGGAGCCCTGGACCATGGCCTCCCAGTGGCCCGGCGGCTACATCGCCTCCCTGGACGTACGCCCGCTGGCCCCGCCCCGGCCCGGCCGCACCACCGCCTGGGTCTCCACCGGGCTCGACCTGGTCGCCGGGGAGACCGCGAGCCCGGTGGCGTCGTACGTCGCCCTGGTCGACACGGCCAACGGCATCGCGGTACGGCAGTCACCGGCCGAGTGGATGTTCCCGAACGTCGATCTGACCCTGCACCTGCACCGCGCGCCGCGCGGCCGCTGGACGGGCCTGGACACCACCGTCGTCTTCGGACCCACCGGGCAGGGCGTCACCAGCACCGTGCTGCACGACGTGGACGGCCCAGTGGGACACGCACAGCAGATGCTCACCGTCCGGCCGCAGCCACCGCAGCCACCGCAGCCGTGAGCGGCCGGTGGCACGGGACCCCGTGCCCTGCGCGTCAGCCCGTGCCCGCGGGCGGATCGGCGAGGATGCCGGTCAGCAGTCCGGTGGCCTGGCCGACCTCGATCAGGTAGCCGTCGGGGTCGCGCAGATAGCACCGGAGCTCGGCCTTCCGGTCGATCGGCGGGGTGAGGAACTCGGCACCCAGCGCACTCCACTCGCGGTAGCAGCGCTCGATGTCGGCCACCCGGAGGTTGAGGAAGCTCGTGGCCGTCCCCGGATCGTCGGGCGGGCGCAGCGTGACGTCGGGTTTGTCCGGCGTCGGTCCGCCGCCCGGGTTCATGATGAGCCAGCCGTTCGCGAGTCTGACGATGCACGGGTTCTCCGCGAGCACGACCTCGCCGCCGAGCACCTCGGAGTAGAAGGCACGCGAGCGCGGCACGTCGGCCACGGTGAGGAAGTGGGTCAGCAGCAGTCCCGACTCGGGTGCCGGCAGATCTTCACGGCGCATTCCTGGACCCCCACGCTGTTGTGACGGGTTTCCTCCATGATGGACCGCGTTCGCCCGGCCGGAAAGACGATCAAGAGGGCGTGAGGACGAGCCGCCCCCGCACCTCCCCCGCCTCCAGCCTGCGGTGGGCCTCGGCCGTCATCGACATCGGCAGCCGGTCGGCGATGCGCGGACGCCACGGCGTGTCCGCGAGGACGCCCACGACGCCCCGCGCCGCCTCGGCGAGGTCGGCGGTCGTCGCGTTGCTGATGGCGAAGCCCACGATGCTCGCGTCCCTGGTGTAGAGCCGGCTGACCGGCAGTGCCGCGGACCCTCCCCCCAGACCCACCATCGCGACCAGCCGACCGCCCCGCGCCAGCGAGTCCACGGCGTCGGCGAGCACCCCGTGCCCGGAGGTGTCCAGGTGCACGTCGTAGCCGTCGGGGGCGGCCCGGCGTACGCGCTCCTCGAGGTCGGGCGCGCGGTGGTCGAGGACCTCGGCGGCGCCCAGGTCCCGGACCGCCGCGGCGTCCTCGGCACGTGCCGTGGCGACCACGCGGGCGCCGGCCCGGGAGGCCAGTGCCACCGCGGCCCCGCCCACGTTCCCGGCACCGCCCCCGACGTACACGCTCTCCCCCGCGCGCAGCCGCCCGTGCCGGAACAGTGCCAGCCATGCGGAGGCGGCCGGGTGGGCGGCGGCCACGAGATGTTCCGGGTCGACGCCGGGCGGCGCCGCGTAGAGGCGTTCCGCGGCGACCGTCGCGTACTGGGCGAAGGACCCCTGCCGGCCCGCGTGGCCCAGGCTGTCGCACCACACCCGCTGCCCGGCGGTGAAGCCCGCGGCGCCGGGCCCCGCCACCGCGACCTCGCCCACCAGGTCACGGCCGACGACGAAGGGCGACGGGAGCGGTGTGGCGTACGCCCCGGACCGTACGAAGGTGTCCACGGGGTTGACGGCGACCGCGGTCACCCGCACGAGCACGTCCGTGGGCCCCACCGGCGGCACGGGCAGTTCCCCGTGGCGGATGGCGTCGGCCGGTCCGACGGCGTCGATGTACGCCGCCCGCATCACGTCGGGGACTGTGCCGTTCATGGCCTCATGCTACGAACCGTCCGGTGACGCCGCAGCCGTGGGCCGCCGCCCCGCTCGGTGACCGGCTCGGTCACCGGCGGGGCCCGCCCGCAGCCGGCGACCGCGCCGGGTGAGCCCCCAGGGCTTGAGGAGCGAGATCACCGTCATGAGGACATAGGCGGACAGCGAGACCACCGGCCCGAACAGCACGTCCCCGGCGTCGGGCAGCGACTCGCCGGCGGCCACGGCGGTGACCGCCGAGTTCACGCCGGGGCGCAGCGCGAAGACCGTGGCGGTCGTCGTGGCCAGCGTCAGCCAGAACTTGGTGAACACCCACCGGTGCCGGGCCAGCCCCCAGGGCGTGCCCAGGGCCAGCACCAGTCCGCTCGCCAGGGTGAGCAGCGCGAGAGGAAGCAGCAGCCAGTCGGCGAACAGTTTCATGCAGCGGACACTGGCCTCCACGGTCACCGGGGAGGCGGTGGTGGCCGCGGTCAGGCCGAGCGCCAGGAGCCCGAGCGTGAGCCCGAGCCAGCAGGCGGCGGCGACGACATGGACGACCAGGGAGACCCGGCGTGCGGGGCGGCTGAGTTTCACGCCACCCACGCTGCCGGTCGGCGGCCGCCGGGGCGTCCGGCGACGGGAGTAACCCCGCGTACTGAACCGGGCGTACGCGGCGGGCCGCCGCCGTGCCCCGATCGGAGCAGGCGCCGGACACCCGCGCTGCGCACGGCACCGGTGCGTCCTAGGCTCGGACGTATCTCCACGAAACGCCACTAGGAGTTCCCATGCGTCTGCCCATCGAACTCAGGCATGTCGCCCCACGACTGGCCACCGGGGCTTTCATCCTCAACTCCGGTCTGGCCAAGCGCGGGGCCGATGAGCAGACCGCCGCCATGATGCACGGAATGGCGAAGAACACCTATCCGTTCCTCGGCAAACTGCAGCCCTCGACCTTTGTCCGGCTGCTCTCCGCCGGTGAGATCACGCTCGGCGCGGCGCTGCTCCTGCCGGTCGTGCCGACGGCCCTCGCGGGAGCCGGCCTGACCGCTTTCTCGGCCGGTCTCGTGGGTCTGTATCTGCGCACCCCCGGAATGCGCGAGGAGGGCAGCCTGCGCCCGACCCAGGAGGGCACGGCTCTGGCGAAGGACACCTGGATGCTCGGCATCGGGGTCGGATTCGTCGTCGACGGAGCCATGGGCAGGTGTGGTTGACCGCACCCGGCAGGTGATCCCTCTTCGCCACCTGCGTCACAATGGAACGCCTCACGGGCCGGACGGCTTGCTCCACTCCTGGTCGGCGAGTGCCAGCAGGGCGCCGATGGTGTCCTCGTCCGGCAGGGGTCCGTGGTCTCCCACGACCTTCAGCGCGGAGGCGGCCGTGATGTGGCCGAGGCGCAGGGCCCGGCCGATGTCCGCGCCCCTGCACAGCCCGGCGAGGAATCCGGCGGCGAACGCGTCCCCCGCGCCGACCGGCTCCACGACCTCCGTGGGGAGGGCGGGCACCGTGCACGCGCCCTGCTCGGTGAACGCGGTGGCCCCCCGCCCGCCGTCCTTGACGACGAGGATGCGCGGGCGGCTCAGCAACCGGCGGACGTCCGTGCCGGTCAGGTCGGCGCCCCACAGGTCCTGTGCCTCGTCCAGGCCGACGAAGGCGATGTCGGCGCGGTCGGCCAGGTCCCGGAGCACGGTGGCGGCCGTGTCCGGCGGCCACAGCGCGGGGCGGTGGTTGACGTCGAAGCTGACGGCGTGGGGGCGTTGCGCCGACGGGGTGTGGAGTACCCGTTCCACCAGGGCCCGGCAGGACGCGGACAGTGCCGGCGTCACCCCGGTCAGGTGGACGAGGGCGGCCCTGCCGAGCCGTTCGTCGGCCAGGACGTCGGGGCCGAGGGCCGAGGCCGCCGAACCCTGCCGGTAGTAGTGCACGCGGGTCCCCGCCGGGCCCGGGTCCTTCAGCAGCAGGCCGGTCGGCCGTGCGGGGTCGGTGCGCACGCCGGAGACGTCCACGCCCGCCCGTTCGACGGCCGCCCGCACCCGTCGGCCGAGCGGGTCGTCACCGAGGGCCGAGAGCCAGGAGACGGGCAGGCCCAGGTCCGCGAGGTACATGGCCACGTTCGACTCGGCGCCCGCCACCGACAGGCGCAGGGACTCGGTGCCGTCCAGCGAGTGGGGCGGGGCCGGGGCCATGGCAGCCATGGTCTCCCCGAGGCACACCACGGGTCCCGGCGACGGCCGCCAGGGGCTCGCGCCGCTCGTTCCCTCTCCCCCGACGCCGGAACCGGACCCGTCGTCGGGACCCGGTGGGGTGAGTCCCACCGCGCGGTGGTGATGATGCGCGTCGGTCATGGCCGGGCCTCCCGCACCGCGGCGCGGAAGGCGCGGGCGCGGGCGCGGAGGTCGTCGAGGCTGCCTCCGTCCGCGGCGTCGCCGATCAGCGGGGAGCCGACCCCGACCGCGGTGGCACCGGCGGCGAGGTGGGCGCGGGCCGCCGCTTCGTCGACCCCGCCGACGGGCACGAGGGTCTCGTGCGGGAAGGGGCCGCGCAGTGCCTTCACGTAGGCGGGTCCACCGGCCTGGGCCGCCGGGAAGATCTTCAGCGCGGTGGCGCCGAGCGTGCGTGCCGTGATGATGTCGGTGGGTGTCATGACGCCGGCCAGGACGGGCATGCCCCGCTCGCGGGCCGCCGTGACGCCCTCCCCCAGGCCGGGGGTGACCGCGAAGTCGGCGCCGGCGCGGTGGGCGGCCACGGCGTCGTCGGCGGTGAGGACGGTTCCGGCGCCCAGGGGCCGGCCGGGTCCGAGGGCCGCCCTGGCCCGTTCGATGACCAGCAGGGCGTCCTTGCCGGTCAGCGACACCTCGATGAGTTCCAGGCCCTCCTCGGCCAGGGTCAGTACGGTGCGCAGCGCGGCGTCGGCGTCGTCTCCGCGCACGATGGCGACGAGGCGGTGGGCGGCCAGGGCGGCTCGCAGGTCCACAGGCGGGTCTCCTTCTTGGAGGGGGTCAGAGGTCGGTCGGCGCGCAGCCGCATTCGGGGGCCAAGGGTAAGTCGCCACCGCACCTCGCCGGAGGCCGGGACCCGGGCGGCGTCGTCGGGGCCGGGCCCGCCCTTGCGTTATCGAACACACGCCCGAGTGTCGCTGCCACAGTCACTCCCGTCCGCCGGCTCACCACTCCGCGAAGGATCCGTCGGGCTGCCGCCACACCGGGTTGCGCCAGGCGTGGCCGGTGCGGTCGGCGGCGCGTACGGCCTTCTCGTCGATGTCGATGCCCAGGCCGGGCGCGTCGACGCGGGGTGCGTGGCCGTCGACGAAGCGGAACGGCTCGGTGTCCACGAGGTAGGTCAGCAGGTCGGCGTTCTTGTTGTAGTGGATGCCGCGGCTCTGTTCCTGGATGAGGAAGTTCGGCGTCGCGAAGGCGACCTGGAGGCTGGCGGCGAGGGCGATCGGACCCAGCGGGCAGTGCGGGGCGAGCAGGGCACCGTACGTGTCGGCGAGGGAGGCGATGCGGTGCACCTCGGAGATGCCGCCTGCGTGCGAGAGGTCCGGCTGGGCGACGGCGACGCCGGCGGCGAGGACGGGCAGGAACTCGCCGCGGCCGTAGAGGCGTTCGCCGGTGGCGATCGGGATGTCGGTGGCGGCGGCGAGCCGGGCCAGCAGATGGCTCTGCTCGGGGACGACGGGCTCCTCCACGAACAGCGGGTGCAGGGGCGCGAGTTCGGCCAGGACGCGGCGGGAACTGGCGGCGGTGAAGCGGCCGTGGAAGTCGACGGCGACATCGCGGTCCGGTCCGAGGGCCTCCCGTGCGGCAGCCACCCGGGCGACGACGGCCGCGGTCTCCGCGGGGCTCGCCACCGGTGAGACGCGGCCCGCGGCGTTCATCTTCACCGCGGTGAAGCCGGCCTCCACCTGGGCGGCGATCTGCTCGGTGAGCGCGGCGGGTTCGTCGCCGCCCACCCAGGCGTAGACGCGCACCCGGTCGCGCACGGGCCCGCCCAGCAGGGCGTGCACGGGCGCGCCGTAGGTCTTGCCGGCGATGTCCCACAGGGCCTGGTCGAGGCCGGCGACGGCGCTCGACAGGACGGGGCCGCCCCGGTAGAAGCCACCCTTGGTGAGGACCTGCCAGTGGTCCTGGATGCGCAGCGGGTCCTTGCCGACGAGGTGCTCGGCGAGGACGTCGACGGCGGCACGGACGACTTCCGCGCGGCCCTCGACGACGGGTTCGCCCCAGCCGACCACACCGTCGTCGGTTTCGATCCGGCAGAACAGCCAGCGCGGCGGGACCAGGAAGGTTTCAATGCGGGCGATCTTCACTTGGCGGTACAGCCTTTCCGTCTCGGCGTGGAACTCGTCGTGGAACTCGTCGTCGAACTCGTCGTCGAACTTGTCGTCGAAATTTTGAGGGCGGTCGTACGGCGCCTGCAACGGTGTGACACGTGGCTCCATCCCGTTGAAAGGCGTCACTTTTGCCACTGGGAGACGAGGGTGGCATCCCGTTACGTTCGGGGCGTACCCGGCACGGACCGGGCTTCCCCCAGCCGAAGGGCCTCTTCATGCACGCCCAGATCGTCCTCTTCGACGGCTTCGATCCGCTCGATGTCGTCGCCCCCTACGAGGTGTTGTGCGCCGGCGGCAGTGCCGCCCCGGGTGCGGTGACCGTGGAACTGGTCTCCGCCGAGGGGCCCCGCGAGGTGGTCGGCGGGACGGGCGGGCTGGCCCTGCGCGCCACGTCCGTCCTCGACCCGGACCGCCCCGGCCTGATCGTGGTCCCCGGCGCGTCCGGCCGGATCGGAGAACCCGACGAGGTCCCCGACCACGACGCGGGTGCAGGTGCGGGTGCGGATGCGGATGCGGCGGGGCAGGTGCCTGGGCAGGAACAGCGGGACGAGACCATCCCCGTACTGCTGGGCCGGACTCTGACCACCGACCTGCCCGCGCTGCTCGAGGCGGCGATGAAGAACCCCGAGGTGACCGTCGGCGCAGTCTGCGGCGGCTCCCTCGTCCTGGCCATGGCGGGGCTCCTTGAGGGGCGCCGTGCCACCACCCACCACATGGGCCTCGACATGCTCGACGCCACCGGCGTCCACGCGGTGGGTGCCCGCGTCGTCGACGACGGCGACCTCGTCACCGGCGCGGGTGTGACCTCGGGGCTCGATCTGGGCCTGTACCTGCTGGAGCGCGAGGTGGGTCCGCGCGTCGCGCACGCCGTGGAGGGGCTGTTCGCCCATGAGCGCCGGGGCACGGTCTGGCGGAACGAGGGCCCGGAACCCGTCCCGTTCTGACGCGGCACCACGCGCCTCCCCCTCCCCTCCCCGCCCCTCCCCCGCACAGCCGACTCGTACCGCACACCGTGAGGAAGAACAGCGACATGTCAGTCGAAGGCATCTGGGACCTGTCCATCTCCACTCCCATCGGCAGGATCAAGGCCGTGGCCGAGTTCCGCCGCCGGGACGGCGTCCTGACCGGCACCGCCCGTGGGGAGGGGGAGGAAGTACCGCTCGCCGAGGTCGTCCTCGACGGCGACCGGCTCACGTGGAAGCAGGCCGTGACCAGGCCCATGCGGCTCAATCTGACCTTCGACCTGAGGGTCGACGGTGACGCGCTGAGCGGCACCTCGAAGGCGGGACGGCTCCCGGCCTCGAAGGTGACCGGCGAGCGCCGCGCCGCCTGATCATCCTCCCTACGGCCCTGGCCCGCTCCCGAAAGGCGTCCCCCAACCCCAAATCGTGCGTTTTGCCCCTTTCCATGTGGTGACCCGGATGGAGGACATCCACGTGCGACGAGGTGAGAAACATGCTGGTGCTGGGTCTCCTGCTCATGGCGGGCGCCGCCGCCTTCGCAGGCCTGTTGATCGCGTACAACCTGTCCGGCAGTCCGGACTACACCGTGACCCTGCTGGGGAGCGAACCCTTCACGATCAGCACGCTCGGGGCGTTTCTCGGCGGTATCGCCCTGACTCTGATCTTCGGCCTGGGCATGTGGATGCTCCTGGCCGGAACGGTGCTGGCACGCCACCGCGGCAAGAAGCGCCGCAGCGAGCGGGAGACCGCCAGGCAGGCCTCCGCCGAGCGTGACGCACTCGCCGGCCGCCTGGAGGGCAGCCACCCGGGCAGCAGCACGGACACCGGGAACGAGACCGCCGGGCACCGCCGCCCCGCCGGACACCGGCCCCGACTGCGGCTGCACGGCCACCACTGACGATTACTGGCCCATTCGCCAAAGCCTGAGCACGAATTACACACATCCTCTCTACATACCGGCCGTGATGGTCTAGATTGACCGTGCTTCAGCTTGTTCGGACATGAGGCGGCCGTTAATGATCTATAGGTCCGGCACCGGGGAAACCGAGGAGTCGAGTTCCCTGCGCCGGACCTGGGGATGATCAATTCAAGGAGCCCGCGAGGGGTCTTGGGTGCGGGGAGCATCCGAGGTTTCGACGGGTGGGTCGTTCGAGCAGCGCCGAAACAACGGGGACGTCGCGTGCGGGAGGTGGGGGCCTCCCGAGGGGAGGGGCAGTGCGGTGCGGGAGGCGGGGGCCTCCCAGAGGAGGGGCAGTGTTAGGCGAACACGTCGAACCACTGGGGACCTGGGGGGTTCTGTGCGGCAAGGGGGATTGGTCAGCCCGTTTCCGTCCGCGGGCGGGCGACTGGCGAACGACGGGATCAGCCGGACCGAGACCGATTGGGAGCAACGGTACCGCCGTACCGTGATCACCAGCGATGCCGTGACCACCGCGGTCGTCGTGGCGGGTATCGGCAATTTCTTCGGGGTCCGGGACGCCGCCAACTGGCACGAGAAATGGGGCATTCTCGCATTCGGCACCGAGGTGCTGGTGCTGGGAGCGCTCGCGGTGAGCCGGTCGTGGTCTCCGGCGGTTCTCGGCCAGGGTGCGGAGGAATTCCGCCGGCTCGGCCGCTCACTGTTCATGGCGACCGTCGTGCTGGCGCTCGGCGGAATCGCCCTCACCTCGCGCAACATCAAACTCTGGATCTTCGTCGCCGTTCCCGCGATCGCGATCGTCACCATGATCGCGCGGTATGCGCTGCGCATCCGGCTGCACCGGCAGCGGAAGGCGGGACGGTGCCTGAGACCGGTGCTCGCCGCCGGGAGCCCGGCCACCGTCAGCGATCTCATCGCCCGGACCCGAAGATTCCCGCACCTCGGCTGGCGGGTGGAAGCGGTGTGCACGACGGACGATCCCGGACTCGACGGTGACCAACTGGACGGAGTACCGGTCGTCGGTCCACTGGCGGACGTCGCCGACCACGTCCACCGCGACGGCTACCGGGTCGTCGCGGTCACGGCGGACCCGCACTGGTCGCCGCACCGGCTGCAACGGCTGGCCTGGAACCTGGAGGGCAGCGACGCCGAGATGGTCGTGGCCCCCGTGCTGATGGAGGTGGCCGGACCGCGGCTGCACGTCGACGCGGTGCTCGGGATCCCGCTGCTGCGGGTCAGCATGCCGACGTTCACCGGAGGCCGCCGCTCGGTCAAGGGAGTCGTCGACCGGGTGGGCGCGGCCCTCCTGCTGGTGGTGTTCGCGCCCCTGATGACGCTCGTCGCCCTGCTCGTCCTGGTGGACAGCCGCGGCGGCGTCTTCTACCGCCAGCGCAGGGTCGGCAAGGACGGCCGCGAGTTCACCATTGTCAAGTTCCGCACCATGGTCGCCGGGGCCGACGGGGCACGTGCCGCGCTGGCCGACCGCAACGAGGGCGCGGGCCTGCTGTTCAAGCTCCGCCGGGATCCGCGGGTGACCCGGCTGGGAGCGGTGCTGCGCCGGTACTCGATCGACGAGCTCCCGCAGCTCTTCAACGTGCTCACCGGATCGATGTCGCTGGTCGGTCCGCGACCCCCGTTACCGGAGGAGTCCGCCGCGTACGGCCCGGACATCCGGCGGCGGCTGCTGGTCAAGCCCGGACTCACCGGCCTGTGGCAGATCAGCGGACGCAGCGACCTGCCGTGGGAGGAGGCGGTGCGCCTCGACCTGCGGTACGTGGAGGACTGGTCGCTCGCCCTGGACACGGTGATCTTGTGGAAGACGCTGCGTGCGGTGGTCCACGGGCACGGGGCCTACTGATGAGCCGGCGTCGTCGTGGGGACGCGCGGACGGCAGGCCGCCAGGGCCTGCCCGGGGGGAGGAACGGGTCATGAGGGTCAGCGTTTTCGGGCTCGGTTACGTGGGCTGCGTGTCGGCCGCGTGCCTGGCCGGCATGGGGCACGAGGTCATCGGGGTGGACGTGAACCAGGTGAAGGTCGACCTGGTCAACGACGGCAAGGCCCCGGTCGTCGAGGAGCGGATCGGCGAGCTGATCGCCGAGGTCGTGGAAACCGGGGCGCTGCGCGCCACCGGCGACGTCCGCGAGGCGATCATGGGCAGCGAGGTGTCGCTGGTCTGCGTGGGCACGCCGTCTGAGCCCAACGGCAGCCTGTGCACCACGTATCTGGAGCGGGTCACCGAGCAGATCGGCGCCGCGCTGGCGGACCGCGGTGGGCTCGGTGGGCTCGGTGGGCTCGGTGGGCGGCACACCGTCGTGTTCCGCAGCACCATGCTTCCGGGCACCGCCCTGAACCTGCTGGTGCCCATACTGGAGAAGTACGTCGGCGGCACCGCCGGAGTGGACTTCGGGGTCGCGGTCAATCCGGAGTTCCTGCGCGAGGGCACGAGCGTGCGGGACTTCTTCGACCCGCCCAAGACCGTCGTCGGCGAGCTGGACCCGGCGAGCGGCGACGTGATGACGGCGCTGTACGACGGTCTGCCCGGCGAGGTGTTCCGGGTGCCGGTCGCCACGGCCGAGGCGATCAAGTACGCGGACAACGCGTTCCACGGCCTCAAGATCGGTTTCGCCAACGAGCTGGGCGCGGTGTGCCAGGCGCTCGGGGTGGACTCGCACCAGGTGATGGACGTGTTCCTGGCCGACCGCAAGCTGAACATCAGCCCCGCCTACCTGCGGCCCGGCTTCGCCTTCGGCGGCTCCTGCCTGCCCAAGGACCTGCGCAGCCTGGTCCACGCGGCGCAGCGGGCCGACGTCTCGGTACCCATCCTCGCCCACGTGCTGCCCTCCAACTCGGCACATCTGGAACGCGCGGTGGAGCTGGTCGAGCGCACCGGCAAGCGCCGGGTGGGCATGTTCGGGCTGTCCTTCAAACCCGGCACCGACGACCTCCGTGAGAGCCCGCTGGTCGAGCTGGCGGAGAGGCTCTTCGGCAAGGGGTACGACCTGCGGATCCACGACGCCAACGTGAGCCTGTCCCGGCTGCTCGGCGCGAACCGCGAGTACGTCGAGACCCGGCTGCCGCACCTCGCGCAACTGCTCGCGGAATCGGTCGAGGAGGTGCTGGAGCACGCCGAGGTGTGCCTGGTCGGGACCAGGGACCCGGCCGTGCTGTCGGCGCTGCCGCACGGCGACGGCCCGACGATCGTCGACCTCATCCACCTCCCCGACGCCGAGGCGCGCCGGGCCGAACCGGGGTACGTGGGCCTTGCTTGGTGACACATCGTTCGACGACGGAGCCGGCGGCGACCGGCCGGGCCGGCGCGCGCTGATCCTGGTGGAGAACCTGTCGGTGCCGTTCGACCGGCGGGTGTGGCAGGAGTGCACGACGCTGCGCGACGCGGGCTGGACCGTGGACGTCATCTGTCCCCGGGGCACTGCGCGGGACACGGAGGCGGAGGCGGAGATCGACGGGGTGCGGATCCACCGCTACCCGTTGCGCGCGGCCACCGGAGGACCGGCCGGGTATCTGCGGGAGTACGGAGCGGCGTTGTGGCACACCGTCCGGCTGGCCCGCAAGGTCGGCCCGGTCGACGTGGTCCACGCCTGCAATCCGCCCGACCTGCTGTTCCTGCCGGCACTGTGGCTGAAGCGGCGCGGCGCGCGGTTCGTCTTCGACCAGCACGACCTGATACCCGAGCTGTACCTCTCCCGGTTCGGCCGCGGCAAGGATCTGCTCTACCGCGCCGTGTGCGCGCTGGAACGGATGACATATCGGGCCGCGGACGTCGTGCTGGCCACCAACGAGAGCTACAAGGACGTCGCGGTGCACCGTGGCGGCCGGCGGCCGGCGGACGTCTTCGTGGTGCGCAGCGCGCCCGCCACCGACCGGTTCCGACCGGTGCCGCCCGAACCGGGGTTGAAGTGCGGCAAGCCCCATCTGCTGTGCTACCTGGGCGTCATGGGCCCGCAGGACGGCGTCGACTACGCCTTGCGGGCGCTGGCGAAGCTGCGCGACGACCTCGGGCGCACCGACTGGCACGCGGTGTTCGTCGGCTCCGGCGACGCCTTCGACGCGATGGTGGAGCTGTCCCGGCGGCTCGGTCTCTCCGAGCAGGTGCGGTTCACCGGGCGCATTCCGGACTCCGACCTGGTGCGCTACCTGTCCACCGCGGACGTGTGCCTCTCCCCCGACCCGCGCAATCCGCTCAACGACGTGTCGACCATGAACAAGGTCCTGGAGTACATGGCGATGGGCCGGCCGATCGTCTCGTTCGACCTCCGGGAGGCGCGGGTCTCCGCCGGTGACGCCGCCGTCTACGCCCCCGCCAACGACGAGGCCGAATTCGCCGCGCTCGTCGCGATGCTGCTGGACGATCCGGAGCTGCGGGCCCGGATGGGCAAGACCGGCCAGGAGCGGATCGGCGGGCAGTTGTCCTGGCGGAACTCCCAGCGATCGCTGCTCGCCGCCTACGCCGCCGCCTGCCGTGACCACACTCCGGTGTCGGCGGGCGCCCCGTTCCGGACAGGGAGAAGGCCGCGCAGGTGAGCGACGACACGATACGCCTGGTCACGATCGGGCGGATGCTCCGCCGCCGGGGGCGGCTGCTCGCCGTCCTCGCCCTGGTGGGCGCGCTGGCCGGCTACGGCATCTCGGTGCTGTTCCCGCCGCGGTACACGGCGTCGGCATCGGTGCTGCTGCCCGGGCAGTGGGAGGAGCGCGAGCTGCTGACCCAGGTGGAGGTCGCGACCAGTTCGACGGTGATCGACCGCGCGGCGGCCACACTCGACCGGCCCGGCGTCGGCGTCGGCGAGCTGCGGGACCGGGTGAGCGCCGAGGCCACCGACGGCAACATCATCAAGATCTCGGGTACGGACGACACCCCGGAGCGCGCCCAGCGGCTCTCCGACGAGGTGGCGCGGCAGTTCGTCGCCTTCGCCGCGCAGATCGCGGGCGGCGGCACCGACTCCGATGCCGCGTCGGGGCCTGAGGCCCTGCGGCAGCAGGTGTCGCGGACCAACCGCCGTATCAGCGACCTGGCCGACTCGGCCGATCCCGGGCGGACCGTGGAGAGCGTGCAGGCCCGCACCGAACTCGAGAAGCTGCGCAGCGCGCTGCAGGATGCCATGAACAAGCTGGACCAGGCCGACTCGGCGAGCAACAAGGCCGGCATGGTCGTCATGGGGCCGGCGACCCGGCCGACCGGCGAGGCACCGCCGACGCGGACGCAGCTCGTCGCCGGCGGGGCGCTGCTCTTCTTCCTGCTCGCGGTCGTCGGCCATCTCACCGCCGCACGGATGAACCGCCGGCTGCGCGCCGAACCGGAGATCGCCGCGGCGCTGGGCTCGGCGCTGCTCGGCACGGTCGACGTGCCCGGTGACCGGCGCGCGGACCGGCCGCGGGGTGGCGGCCCGCGGGCCCGGGTCCGGCGGCTGCTGGGCGCCGACACCCGGTGGGACCTCCCGGCCCCGCGGACGTCCGCGGACGAGGCGGGCAGGAAGCTGCGCTACCGGCGGGTGTGCGCCGGTCTCCGGGACCAACTGCCCCCGCCCCGGCGGCTGCTGGTCGTCGTGCCGGACGGCGACGAGATCGCCCGCCGGGCCGCAGGGCAGCTTGTCGCCGAGGCCGAGGGCGATCCGCTGCTGCGGGTGGTGGAGGTTTCGGTGTCCCGGCCGACGGTGCCGGACCGCGACACCGAGTCCGGTGCCCTGGTCGTGCTCAGCGCGGGCAACTGGACCGCTCAGGAGCTGGCCGGCATCTCCGAGGCGTGTGCGGACGGCGGGCACGAGGTCGTCGGCATCGTCCTGGCCGACCCGGTCCGCGATCGTACGGCGCGGTCCGCCGCCCGGACCCGGGACGACGACGCCGCAGCGGTCGCGGTGGGCGGCCACGCGACGGGAGGTTCCACGTGACGACGAGCCAGACGTCCCCTTCCCCGGCCGCAGCTCCGCTGCTCGACCTCCAGGCGCTGGTGGTGGCGGTGCGCAGGCGTCGCCGCCTGTGGGGCTCCCTGGCACTGCTGGGGCTCCTGGTCGGCGCGGCGGTGGCGGTCCTGTTGCCGGCGCCGCCGACCGCGGTGGCCCAGGTGCTGGTCGCGCACCAGGAGGACCAGCCGAACGACACCGGAACGCTGATCCGCACCGACGTCGAGCTGCTGGGGACCACACGGATCGCCGGCCAGGCCCTGCGGACCCTCAAGTCCACCGAGAACCCGGAGGACTTCATGCGGGACTACCGGGTCACCGGCCTGACCAACAACCTGCTCCAGATCGAGGTGACGGGTGACAGCGACGCGGAAGCGGTGGACCGGGCCAAGGCGCTGGCCGACGCGTTCGTCGCCGACCATGTGAGGCGGATGCGGGAGACCGCTCAGGCGGAGGCCGAGGCCCTGCTCGACCAGCGGGACCGGATGCGGGAGGAGCTCGCCGAGGTCAACGAGGCGATCGGGGACCGGTCGCCGGAAGACGATCCGAAGGCGTCGGCGAGCATCGAGTCGCTCTTCGCCCGCCGGGCCGAGCTCGACTCGCGGATCGCCGAGTTCGACCAGCGTGCCGCGGAGGCCCGCACCGGCGCGCCCAGGGTCGTCGCCGGCACGGAGATCGTGGACGCCCCGCACCTGGTGCGGAGCTCCCTGCCCATGGCCGTGGTCACCGACGCCGCGATCGGGCTGGCCCTGGGGCTCTTCCTCGGGCTCGCGCTGGCCGCGGTCTCCGCGGTGGTGGCGGACCGCCCCGTGCTGCGCCGGGAGATCGCGGCGAACCTGGGCGCCTCGGTCCTCGCGGAGCTGCGCCGCCCGCCACGCCGGTGGGCCCGGTGGCAGTGGCGGCGGACCCGGGCGGCACGTGAACGGCTCACCACGACCCTGGCCCGTACGGTGCGCGGCTCCACGGAACCGGTGTCGCTGCTGGAACTGGGCTGTGCGCGCGGCACGAGCGTGATCGCCATGGACCTCGCCGGGGCACTGGCGGCGCAGGGTCCCGTGGTCGTCGTCGACGGTCTGCCCGGACCGCAGCTCGCCCGGCGCCGCCCGAAGCCGTCGGACCCGGCCGTGGTCAGCGGCGAGCGTGCCGCGGCCTCCTCGCCGAAGGAGCGCAGGCTCGGCGTCGGCTCGGTCGCACCCGGCACGGCGTGGACGGACCTCCAGCACCTCGGCGGCCGGACCGTGCTCGTCGTGCGTGCCGGGCACGGCAGCGCCGCGTGGCTGCACACCGTGGCGCGGCAGCTCGCGGACCAGCGCATCGCGGTGATCGGGGTGGTGCTGATCGACCCCGATCCGCGTGACCGGACCGACGGCACGCTGTGGGACGGGCAGCACACCGCGCTGCGCGGCCACTTCGAGCGGCAGGCCCGGCAGAACGGGTCGGGCCGGCCGCGCACGGAGCGGGCGCCGGTGCCGGCCGCACGGGTCCCGGACGGCGACGAGGAGGTGCGGTAGACATGTGTGGCATCGCAGGCACGTACCGATGGCCGGACGGGAAGGCCGTCACCGACCGGCTCACCGATGTCCTCGCCCACCGCGGTCCGGACGGCGCGGGCCGGTACGGCCACCGGGCCGGTGACGGCGAAGTGCACCTGGGGCACCGCCGGCTGGCCATCATCGACCTGTCCGAGACCGGCGCCCAGCCGATGGTCTCGGACGGCCTCGCCCTGACCTACAACGGCGAGCTGTACAACGCGCCCGAGCTGCGCGCGGAGCTGGCATCCGCCGGGGTGCGGTTTCGCGGCACCTCCGACACCGAGGTGCTCCTCGAGGCCTGGCGGCGCTGGGGCACGGACTGCCTGCCACGGCTGCGCGGCATGTTCGCGTTCGCGGTCTTCGACGAGCGAACCGGTGAGCTGGTGCTCGCCCGCGACCAGCTCGGCATCAAGCCGCTGTTCCTGCTCCGGCGCGACGCGGGCCTGGTGTTCGCCTCCGAGCTCAAGGCGCTCGCCGCGGTGACCGGCGGGTCGCTGGAGGTGGACCACGCGGCGCTGGTGGCCTCGCTGCTGTACTACTGGGTGCCGGACTCACGGTGCGCGTTCCGCGAGGCGGAGAAGCTGCCGCCGGGGAGCTGGCTCAGGTGCCGTCCCGACGGCCGGGTGGAGCGCGGCCGGTACTGGAACCTGAAGGACGTCGCCGCCGAGGGCCAGGACCGGGCCCGGGCCGGGGAGCTGCCCGATGTCGCCGCCGTCGTCGAGGAGTCGACCCGGCGCCACCTGCTCTCCGACGTGCCCGTGGCGACCTTCCTCTCCGGCGGGCTCGACTCCAGCTACCTGACGGCGCTGGCCGCCCGCGACCGGCCCGGGATCTCCGCCTACACGATCGGGTTCCGGGCCGAGGACGCCAGGTTCGAGGCGATGCCGGACGACCTGCGCTACGCCCGGCAGGTGGCCGAGCGGTTCGGCGTCGACCTGCACGAGATCGAGATCGCTCCGGACGTGCTCGACCTGCTGCCGCGGATGACACACCACCTGGACGAGCCGATCGGTGACCCCGCCGCGATCAACACCTTCCTGATCTGCGAGGCCGCCCGGGAGGCCGGGGTCAAGGTGCTGCTCTCCGGGATGGGCGCCGACGAGCTGTTCGCCGGTTACCGCAAGCACCTGGCCAACCTGCTGGCGCTGCGCTACCAGCGCGTCCCGCGGCCCCTGCGGCGCGGTCTGTCCGCCGCCGTGGACCGGCTGCCGGTCGCCACGGCCCGCCGCGGGTACCGGTCCGTGCGCTTCGCGAAGCGGTTCCTCTCCTTCGCCGATCTGCCGGAGGAGACCGCGTTCCGGCGCAGTTACACCATGTACGACCAGGGCGAGCTGCTCGGCCTGATCGATCCGGACCTCGCGGGGACGGTCGACGACGTGCTGACCGAGCACGCCGACGTCTACGAGGACAACACTCTCGACGACTTCGTGAACCGCATGTGCCTGGGCGACGCCCGGATGTTCCTGCCGGGCCTCAACCTCGCCTACACGGACCGCTCCAGCATGGCCGCGTCGACCGAGGTGCGGGTGCCGTACGTGGACGTCGACGTGGTCGCGGCGGCGTTCGCCGTGCCAGGGGACCGCAAGATCGTCGGACGGCAGGGCAAGGCCGTCCTCAAGGAGGCGGCCACCTCGATCCTGCCCCGGGAGATCGTGTACCGGCCCAAGGGCCTGTTCAGCGCCCCGCTGCGGGCCTGGATGAGCCGGGATCTGGCACCGCTGGTGCGCGAGGTGGTGAACGACGGCGTGCTCGTCGGGTCCGGGATCCTGCGCCGGGACGCGCTGGCGCGCATGGTCGCCGCGGACGCCGCCGGGCAGCGGGACTTCTCCAAGCATCTGTGGCACGTGCTGACCCTCGAGTACTGGTATCGCGGCGCGACCTCCGGATCCGGCTCCGGATCCGGCCGGAGCCGAGCGGCTTGACGGCTTGACAGTTCGGCGGCTTGACGGCGTAGAGAACGGCGTAGAGACAAGAGGACTTCGGGTGAAACAGGTTGTGCAGAACTACAAGAGCGGCGAGCTGGCGCTGCTCGACGTGCCGGTGCCGGGCTGCAAGCCGGGCGGTGTGCTGGTGCGGACCGCCTACTCGCTGATCTCCACCGGGACCGAGCTGATGAAGGTCTCCGAGGCCGGCATGTCGATGCTGGGCAAGGCCCGTTCCCGGCCGGACCAGGTGGCCAAGGTCGTGCAGAGCGTGGCCACCAACGGGGTGCCCGCCACGTACCGCAAGGTGATGGGCAAGCTGGACTCCTACACGCCGCTGGGCTACTCGCTGTGCGGGGTGGTCGAGGAGGTCGGCGCCGGGATCGACGACGTGAAGGTCGGCGACATCGTGGCCTGCGCCGGCAACGAGCACGCGCTGCACGCCGAGCTGAACTGGGTGCCGAAGAACCTCTACGCCCCAGTGCCGGACGGCCTCGAGCCGCGGCACGCGGCCTTCGGCACCGTCGGGTCGATCGCGTTGCAGGGCGTCCGCCAGGGCGAGTCGCGGCTCGGCGAAGTGGCGCTGGTCGTCGGCCTCGGGCTGATCGGGCAGCTCGTGGTGCAGTTGCTGGCCGCCTCGGGAGTCCGCGTGGTCGGCGCCGATCCCGACCCGGAGCGCTGCGGGCTGGCCGAGCGCCTGGGCGCCGCGGCCTGCGGCGATCCCGCGTCCCCGGCCGTGGCGAGCGCCGTCGCCGAACTCACCGGCGGTCACGGCGTGGACCAGGTGTACCTGGCAGCCGGCGGCGGCAGCAATCAGCCCGTCGAGCTGGCCGCCCAGTTGTGCCGGGACCGCGGCCGGGTCGTCGACATCGGCAAGTGCCGCCTGGACCTGCCGTGGAACGCGTACTACGAGAAGGAGCTCGACGTCCGGTTCTCCCGCAGTTACGGCCCCGGGCGCTACGACCCGGAGTACGAGCTGGAGGGGCGGGACTACCCGATCGGCTACGTGCGCTGGACGGAGCGCCGCAACCTGGCCTGCTTCCTCGATCTCGCCGCCCGGGGCCGTGTCGACGTGGGGCCGCTGGTCTCCCACACCGCCGACTTCGACGACGCCGTCGAGACGTACCGGAGCCTGAAGGACGGCGGCCTCAAGGCCGTGGCGGTGCTCTTCCGGTACCCCGGACAGCAGGCCGGTCCTGCGGCACCGGCACAGGCGCCGGTGGTGACCGTGCCCGCGGTCAACGTGCCCGCGGTCAACGTGAAGCGGAGGCGGACCGCCCGCACCGCGAGGACGCCGGTGCGCCTCGCGTTCGTCGGCGCCGGGAACTACGCGAGCTCGATGCTGCTGCCGCACCTGGCGCGGCGCGACGGCGTCGAGTTGTCCACGGTCGTCACCACGACGGCACTGTCCGCCGCCAACGCGCAGCGCAAGTTCGGCTTCGCCCGGGCCACCACCGATCTCGACGCCGTGCTCGGCGACACGTCGGTCGACGCGGTGTTCGTCGTCACCCGCCACAGCTCGCACGCCGAACTGACCCGGCGGGCGCTGCTGGCCGACAAGGCGGTGTTCGTGGAGAAGCCGCTGGCGCTCACCGGGGACGAACTGGCGGGCGTGCTCGCGGCGGTGGAGGAGTCCGGCAACGACCGGCTTCAGGTGGGCTTCAACCGCCGGTTCGCGCCGCTGCTGCGGGAGGCCGGAGAGCAGTTCGGCGCCCGCAATGGGCCGGCGCACGTCCGGTACCTGGTCAACGCGGGCCGGCTGGACCACGGTAGCTGGTATCTCCAACAGGGCACCGAGGGCTCACGGTTCGCCGGTGAGGGCGGGCACTTCATCGACACGGCGAGCAGGCTGCTGGGGGCCGACCCGGTCTCGATGTACGCGACCGCCACGCCCGGCAACGAGGACCTCCAGGTCGTCCTGCGCTACCCGGACGGGTCCACCGCCACCATCGCCTACGTCACCACGGGACCCGCCGGGTTCCCCAAGGAGACCCTGGACCTGGTCGCGGACGGCCGCGCGCTGCGGCTCGACGACTTCCTCCGCGCCGCCGTCTACGACGGCCGCCGCAAGCGGTGGGTCGGTCCGCGGCTGCCCAAGGCCCGGGACAAGGGGCAGGCCGCCGAACTGGCCGCGTTCGTCAGGGCCGTACGGACCGGCGGGCCGATGCCGGTGCCGCTCGAGTCGCTGGTCGCCACCACCGCGGCCACCCTCGCCGTACCGGCCTCGCTGGCAGCCGGTGCGCCGGTGACACTGGCGGGGGCGCGATGACCATGAGCGCGGGCTGGTACCTGCGACGGCTGTCCCGGATGGGTCCGCGGGAGGTCGGCGGCCGGGCGGGCGACGCGGTGCGCAGGCGGCGCTGGCGCTCGGCGCGCCCGGAGAGCCCGTCCGTGAGCGGCGCGCGGTTCACCGCGGTACTGCCCGCCCAGGCCGTCGCCGCGGTGCCGCCGGACGCCGCGAAGCGTCTGGTCGCCGAGGCGGACCGGCTGATGGCCGGACACGTCGAGTACTTCGGCGTGCTCCGCGACGACCTGACCGACCCGGACTGGTGGTACGACCCGAAGACCGGGCGCCGTGCCCCGTGGGGCTACGCCTTCGACGTGCCGTACCGGAACGAGGACGCGGTCGGGGACGTCAAGCAGATCTGGGAGCTGTCCCGGCATCAGTACCTCACCGTGCTCGCCGCCGCCTACGCGGTCACCGGGAACGAGCGGTACGCCGAGCGGGTGGCCGAGCACCTGCGGTCGTGGTGGACGTCGAACGCGCCGCTGCGCGGGGTGCACTGGACCAGCGGCATCGAGCTGGGGATCCGGCTGCTGTCCTGGGTGTGGATCCGGCGGCTGCTCGACGGCTGGCCGGGCGCGGCCGCGCTGTTCGAGGGCAACCCGGCGGCGCTGAACCAGATCTGGCACCACCAGCACTGGCTGGCCGCTCTTCCCAGCCGCGGGTCCTCGGCGAACAACCACGTCATCGCCGAGGCCGCCGGACAGTTCGCGGCGGCCTGCGCCTTCGGGTGGTTCCCCTCCTCGGAGCGCTGGCGGGCCGACGCGCTGCGGTCGCTGGAACGGCATCTGCGCAGCAACACCTTCGGCTCCGGGCTCAACCGCGAGCTGGCCACCGAGTACCACGGCCTCGTGCTGGAACTCGGCCTGGCCGCGGTGGCGGAGGCGGATGCCGCCGGTGTGCCGGTCCCCGCGTCGGTCCGGCTGGTGCTGCTGCGGATGACCGACGCGCTCGCGGCCGTCGTGGACGACCGGCTGCGGCCGCCGCGCCAGGGCGACGCGGACGACGGGCACGGCCTGGTCGTGGACGGCGCGGGCACCGACCGCTGGGCCTCACTGCTGGCCACCGGGGACGCCGTGTTCGGCTCGCTCCCCTGGTGGCCTACGGTGACCGGCACCGACGTGCGCACCGGGCTGCTGGCCGCGCTCATCCGGCCGTACGCGGACCGCGGGAGCGCCCCGGCCGTCCGGCGCCCGGCGAACCGGCCGGCCCACTTCGCCGACGCGGGGCTCACCATCCTGCGCGGTCCGGCGGGGATCTGGTGCCGCTGCGACGGTGGTCCGCACGGCTTCCTGTCCATCGCCGCGCACGCCCACGCGGACGCGCTGTCCGTGGAGGTCAGGCACGACGGCGTCGACGTGCTCGCCGATCCGGGCACGTTCTGCTACCACGGGCAGCCGGTGTGGCGGCGGTACTTCCGCTCGACCCTCGCTCACAACACCCTCCAGTTGGACGGCGACGACCAGTCCGTCTCCGGCGGCCCGTTCCTGTGGACCCGGCACGCCCGCAGCCGCGTCCTGGCGGCGGACGCGTCCGGCACCTCGGACCGGGGGGTGTCCCGCTGGTGCGCCGAGCACGACGGCTACGGACGCTCCGTGCACCGCCGCCGGGTGGAACTGACGGCCGCGAGCCGGGAGTTGCGGGTGGTCGACGAGGTGCGCGGCCCGCGCCGGTCCGTGCGCCTCGCGTTCCATCTCGGCCCGGCGATCACCGCGGACCTGGTGGGGAGCCGGGCGGTGCTCACCTGGGCCCGGGACGGCGCGGACCGCTCCGCGGTGCTCGACCTGCCCGGGCAGTTGTCCTGGCGGGCGCACCGCGGCGAGAGCGACCCGCCGCTGGGCTGGTACTCCCCCGGCTTCGGGCGCAAGGAACCCGCCACCACGCTGGTCGGCACCGGCTTCGCCGACGGCGCGGCCGGGTTCACGACCGTACTCAGGTTCCACGGCTAGGGGGGCGAGTGGGGATCAAGGGGCGGCACTGGGCATGGCCGGTGGCACCGCTGGCACTGGCCCTGCTGGCGACGGCCGGCTGCGACGGCACGCCGGACGCGCGGCCGGAGCCGACCGCCGAGCCGTCCACTTCCGGGGCGCCCTCCGCTTCCGGGGCGCGGTCCGTGGCCCGGGTGTGCGCCAAGCCCCCGGCCGGGCCGGCGAAGGCACCGGCGGGCGCGGTGACGGTCGACCCCGGCGTGACCGGTGACCTGGCCGCGAAGACCAAGAGCAGCCCCGCGAACACCACGTTCTGGCTCCGGCCGGGCAAGCACAGGCTCGCGCCGGACCGCTACGCCCAGGTCGTGCCCAAGGAGGGGAACACCTACCTCGGCGCGCCGGGCGCGGTGCTCGACGGGCGCAAGACCAACCAGTACGCGTTCGGCGGCAACGCCCCCGACGTCACCATCGGCCACCTGACCGTGCAGGGTTTCGTCGCGCCGCACGACGAGGGCGTGGTCAACCACGACTCGGCCGACGGGTGGGTGATCGAGCACTCGAGGATCCAGAACAACTCCGGCGCCGGACTGATGGCCGGTGCCCGCCAGCAGGTCCGCGCCAACTGCCTGCGCGACAACGGCCAGTACGGCATGAACGCGTACAAGGGCGACGGCCAACTGAAGGACCTGGTGGTCGAGGGCAACGAGATCGTGGGCAACAACACCGGCGACTGGGAGCGGCGGCGCCCGGGGTGCGGCTGCACCGGAGGCATCAAGTTCTGGGCCGTCGACGGCGCCGACATTCGTGGCAACTGGGTGCACGACAACCGCGGGACCGGGCTGTGGGCGGACACCAACAACAACGACTTCCTCATCGAGAACAACGTGCTGGAGTCCAACGACGGTGCCGCGCTGATCTACGAGACCAGCTACAACGCGGTCGTCCGGAACAACACGATCCGGCACAACAACTGGGTCGAGGGCCGCGAGAACACCGACGGCGGCGACGACTTCCCGTACGCCACCCTCTACTTCTCCGAGTCCGGCGGCGAACCGCGCGTCGAAGCCCGCACGGACAAGATCGAGATCTACCGGAACGTCCTGGAGGACAACTGGTCCGGGATCACCCTGTGGGAGAACGCCGACCGGTTCTGCAACAGCCCGGCCAACACCTCGTCCGGTGACTGCACGTTGCTGGTGGAGGACACCGACCGCTGCGCGCGCCCGGCGATCGCCAAGGCACCGCTGTACGACGACTGCCGGTGGAAGACCCAGCGGGTGGACATCCACGACAACCGCTTCGTCCTGGACAAGTCCGTCGTCGAGTGCGCGGCGAACTGCGACCGCATGGCGCTGCTGGCCAACTACGGCACCTATCCGGACTGGTCCCCGTACCAGGGCGAGCGGGTGGCCAAGGCCATCACCCTCCAGCAGCACAACCGCTGGCACGACAACGTCTACGTCGGACCGTGGAAGTTCGTCGCCCACGACCCGAGCCGGGTCCTCGACTTCGAGGCATGGCAGGGCGCGCCCTACCGGCAGGACGAGGGCAGCACCTTCCGTGGACGGGACGGTGGTTGAGATGGCGGTGGAGCGCACGCCGAAGCTGGTCGGGACGGTCTGGGGGCTGCTGGTCCTCAACACGCTCGGCTCCACGGGGGCGGAGACCATCGTCCCGCTGCCCCGCTCGCTCATCCAGATGGTCACCATGGGCGCGCTGGCCGTCGCGTTCACGCTGGCGCTCGCGATCAACCTGCGCCTGCAGGTGCGCGCCAGTGCCTACTTGCTGCTGCTCACCCTGCTGCTGGTACCGAGCCTGATCTCCAGCGCGGACCTGGACTCCGGGGTCGGCGCGCTGTTCCGCTGCGCCCGGCTGGCTCTCTTCGTCGGCACACTGTGGCTGCTCAGCCGCTGGTGGGACGGCAGTGAGACGTTCGTACGGCACCACATCCGGATGTACTTCTTCGTCCTGTGCTCGGTGGCCGCCGGCGCGCTCGTGTCACCGGGCGCGGCCATGCCCGACCGCTACGGTGGACGGCTGGTCGGCGCGCTGTGGCCGCTCACCCCGCCGCAGATCGGGCAGTACGCCGCGATCATCGTCGGACTCACCGTGCTGCTCGTTCTGGGCCGCAGAACCGACCGGCGCAGCGCCGCGATGGTCGTCGTGCCCTCGCTCGTCCTGCTCGTGCTGACCCACACCCGTACGGCCACGCTCGGTCTGCTCGTCGGTCTGACGCTCGCGATCGGCTCACTCACCCTGACCAGCGCCGCCGCCCGCCGGTTCTTCTCCTGGGCGGTGCTGTGCGCCGCGGTGGCCTCGGTGGCGTTCGCCTCCGCGCTGCACGCGTGGTTCCTGCGCGGCCAGAGCGAGGAGAACTTCAGCAATCTCACCGGCCGGGCCAAGGTCTGGGACGCTCTGCTGGCGGCGCCCCGGACGATCGGCGAGAAGGTGTTCGGCATGGGCCTGGGCGACAAGTCGTTCGACGGGCTGCCGATCGACAACAGTTGGCTGGCGGTCTACCACGAGCAGGGTCTGACCGGCGTCGCACTGGTGGCGGCGTTCTTCGTCGTGCTGGGCGGCGTCGCGCTGCTGCGGCCGCCGTCTCTCGCCAGGGCCTGCGCGATCTTCCTGATCAGCTACTGCGCCCTCGCGTCGTACACCGAGGCGGGCCTCGGCGACGCCTCGCCGTACCTGCTGCACCTCGCCGTGGCCGCCTCCCTGCTGGCGGCGCCCGCCGCGCCCGCGCTCCCGGCGAAGCCCGAACCGCCTCGACGGCGCGTCCCACGCTGGGCCCGGACCTCGGAGGTGACCTGAGCATGCACGTCCTCGTGGTGCACAACCGCTACGGCTCGGCGCAGCCGAGCGGGGAGAACAAGGTAGTCGACCAGGAGGTGGCGCTGCTGCGCGCGGCCGGTCACCGGGTCGAGGTGTTCGAGCGGCGCAGTGACGACATCGCCGCCCGCTCCCTGCCGGGCAAGGTCGCGGTGCCGCTGCTCGTGCCGTGGAACCCGGCGGTCCGCAGGGAGCTGGCCGCCCGGCTGCGCTCCGATCCGCCGGACGTGGTGCACGTCCACAACGTCTTCCCGCTGCTGTCGCCCGCGGTGCTGGCCGCCTGCGCCGACGCCGGGGTGCCCGCAGTCGCCACGCTGCACAACTACACCCAGGTCTGCCCGCCCGGCACGCTGCAGCGGGACGGCCGGCCGTGCACCGAGTGCGTCGGGTCGGCGCCGCTGCCCGCCGTGCGGCACGGCTGCTACCGCGGCTCGCGCCTCGCGACGGTGCCGCTCGCGGTGAGCCTGTCGGTCAACCGGCGGCGGTGGTGGTCCGGTGTGGAGCGGTTCTTCTGCATCTCCGCGGCGCAGCGCGACGTCCTGGTGCGGGCCGGCATGCCGGCCGAACGGCTGGCGGTGAAGCACAACTTCGTGCCCGACCCGGACGCCCGCCGCTCGGGCGCCGGTGAGCAGCTCCTCTATCTCGGCCGGCTCGCCGAGGCCAAGGGCGTACGGCTGCTCATGGCCGCGTGGGACGAGATCGCCGCGGGCGGCGGTGTGGGCGTGCCGCTCGTGATCGCCGGCGCGGGGCCGCTGGAGCGGGAGGTGACCGCGTGGGCGGCGGGCCGGGACGACGTGCGCCACGTCGGCCTGTACGACCCCGAGCAGTGCCGGCGGGCCATCGCCCGGTCGGTGGCCGTGGTGGCTCCCTCGACGTGGCTGGAGGCGTTCGGTCTGGTGGTCGTGGAGGCGATGGCGGCGGGGGTCCCGGCCGTCGCCGCCGGGCACGGCGCCTTCGTCGAACTCGTCGAGGACGGGGTGAGTGGACTGCTGCACCGGCCGGGCGAGCCCGCCGCGCTCGCGTCCGCTCTGCGCCGGATCACCGCCGACGCGGACCGCAACCGGGAGATGGGACGGGCGGCCCGGCGCCGTTACGAGCAGGCGTTCAGCCCGGCCGTCGGTCTTGAACGCCTGGTGGAGGGGTACCGCTGCGCGATCGCGGAGCGGTCGGCACCGGCTCGCGGCGGGGACACCCGTGCGAGCAGGGGGGATGGGGACAACAGATGACACGATGCCGACTGTGCGGCTCGGAGGCGATGGCGAGCGTCGTCGATCTCGGGGCGACGCCACCGTGCGAGAGTTTTCTCGCCGCGGACCAACTGGACCGGCCGGAGCCGGCGTACCCGCTGCACCTGCGGGTCTGCACCGACTGCTGGCTCGCGCAGCTACCGCCGCTGATCACCCCGGAGGAGACGTTCACGCAGTACGCGTACTTCTCCTCGTACTCGTCCTCCTGGGTGGAGCACGCGCGCACGTTCGTCTCCGACGCGGTGGGGCGGCTCGCTCTGGGCGCCGACGCCTTCGTGGTCGAGGTCGCGAGCAACGACGGTTATCTGCTGCGGCACCTGGTGGACCGGCAGATCCGCTGCCTGGGCATCGAGCCGTCGGTGAACGTGGGCGCCGCGGCGCGGGAGGCGGGGGTGCCCACGCTCACGGAGTTCCTTGACCCGGCCACCGGCTCGGCGGTCCGCGCCGAGCACGGCCCGGCCGACCTGGTCGTGGCCAACAACGTGTACGCGCACATCCCCGACGTGGTCGGCTTCACCAAGGGGCTGCGCGCCCTGGTCGCCGACGACGGCTGGGTCTCCATCGAGGTGCAGCACCTGCTGACCCTGATCGAGGAGAACCAGTACGACACGATCTACCACGAGCACTTCCAGTACTACACGGTCGCGTCCGCCATGCGGGCGCTGGCGAGCGGCGGACTGGCCCTCGTGGACGTCGAGTTGCTGCCCACGCACGGCGGTTCCGTCCGGCTGTGGGCCCGCCCGGCGGAGGTGGCCGGCGAGCCGTCCCGGCGGGTGGACCGGGTGCTGGACCGGGAGAAGGCCGCCGGGCTGCGGGAGCTGTCCGGGTACGCCGAGTTCTCCGCCCGGGTGGCCAAGGTGCGCCGGGACCTGTTGCGGTTCCTGATCGAGGCGGCCGAGCGCGGTGAGACGGTGGTCGGCTACGGCGCACCGGGCAAGGGCAACACCCTGCTCAACCACTGCGGCATCCGGCCCGACCTGCTCGCCTACACGGTCGACCGCAACCCGTACAAGCACGGCAGGTTCACCCCGGGCACCCGGATCCCGATCCTGTCGCCCGACCGGATAGCCGCCGACCGGCCGGACTACGTCCTCGTCCTCCCGTGGAACCTGCGGGCCGAGCTGGTCGAGCAGTTGTCCTTCGTGCACGCCTGGGGCGGCCGGCTGGTCTTCCCCGTCCCGGAACTGAGCATTGTCGAGGCCGCGTCTCGAGAGGTCACAGCATGAAGGTCGTACTGTTCTGCGGCGGTTACGGGCTGCGCATGCGCGCCGGAGCGTCCGACGACATGCCCAAGCCGATGGCGATGGTCGGCCCGCGGCCGCTGATCTGGCACGTCATGCGCTACTACGCGCACTTCGGGCACACCGAGTTCATCCTGTGCCTCGGCTACGGGGCCCACCACATCAAGGAGTTCTTCCTCAACTACGAGGAGACGACGTCCAACGACTTCGTGCTGCGCGGCGGTCGCACCGAGCTGCTGTCCACCGACATCGCCGACTGGACGATCACGTTCGCGCAGACCGGCATCGAGTCGCCGATCGGGGAGCGGCTGCGCCGGGTGCGGCAGCATCTGGACGGCGACGAGATGTTCCTCGCCAACTACGCCGACGTGCTCACCGACGCCCCGCTGCCGGAGATGATCGACCGGTTCGCCCGGCGCGACGCGGGTGCGTCGATGATGGTGGTGCCGCCGCAGTCCTCGTTCCACTGTGTGGACCTGGGCGAGGACGGCCTGGTGGGGGGCATCACGCCGGTGAGCGAACTGCCGCTGTGGGAGAACGGCGGCTACTTCGTGCTCCGCCAGGAGGTCTTCGACCACATCCCTCAGAACGGGGACCTGGTCGCCGACGGCTGCGCCCAACTGGCCAAGCGGGGGCGGCTGGTGGCCCACCAGCACCGCGGCTTCTGGAAGCCGACCGACACCGTGAAGGAGCGGGCCGCGCTCGACGACGCCTACACCCGGGGCGAGCGCCCGTGGGCCGTGTGGGAACGAGGCGGCGCGGGTGCGGACGCCGGGGCGAGGACCGCGTGATCCGGCTCGGCGCGGGGCGCCTTGACCGGATCGTCGCGGTGGGCGCGCACTGCGACGACATCGCCATCGGCGCCGGCGGCACGCTGCTGACGCTGTGCCTGGCGCGGCCGGGTGTCCGCGTCGACGCGCTGGTGCTCTCGGGCGGTGGCGGCGAGCGGGAGCAGGAGGAGCGGGCCGCGCTCGCCGCCTTCTGCCCGGGCGCCGACCTGCGCCTGACCGTGCACAAGCTGCCGGACGGGCGCCTGCCCGCGCACTGGGAGGAGGCCAAGTCCGCGGTCGAGGAGCTGCGTAGGCTCACCGAACCGGATCTCGTCCTGGCGCCGCGTACCGATGACGCGCACCAGGACCACCGCGGCCTGGCGAAGCTGATGACCACGGCGTTCCGCGACCATCTCGTGCTCCGCTACGAGATCGTCAAGTGGGACGGGGATCTCGGGCGTCCGACGGCGTACCAGCCGCTGTCGCCAAAGATCGCCGAGCAGAAGGTACGGCTGCTGCAGGAGCACTACCCCTCGCAGCGGCACCGGCCCTGGTACGACCGGGAGGCCTTCCTCGGCCTGGCCCGGATCCGCGGCATCGAATGCCACGCGCGCTACGCCGAGGCGTTCGCCGTCACCAAACTCACTCTCGACCTGGGGGAATGAACCTTGCGCGTACTGCTGACCGGGCACCAGGGCTATCTGGGCACCGTGATGGCCCCGGTCCTCGCGGCCGCCGGGCACGAGGTCGTCGGCCTGGACGCCGGCCTGTTCGCCGACTGCGTGCTCGGCCCGCCGCCCGCGGACCCTCCCGGGCGGCGGGTGGACCTGCGGGACGTCACGGCCGAACACGTGGCCGGGGTGGACGCCGTCATCCACCTGGCCGCGCTGTCCAACGACCCGCTGGGATCGCTGGCACCGGAACTCACCTACGACATCAACCACCACGCGTCCGTGCGCCTGGCCCGGCTGGCCCGCGACGCCGGGGTGCAGCGCTTCCTGTACGCGTCGACGTGCTCGGTCTACGGCGCCGCCGGCGGCGGCGACCTGGTGGGCGAGGACGCCCCGTTGCGCCCGGTGACGCCGTACGCGGAGTCCAAGGTGCGGGTGGAGGACGACCTGCACGCGCTGTCCGACGGTGACTTCAGCCCGGTGTACATGCGCAACGCCACCGCCTTCGGTCACTCCCCCAGGCTGCGCGCCGACATCGTGCTGAACAACCTGGTGGGCCACGCTCTGCTGTCCGGCGAGGTGCTTGTGCTCTCCGACGGCACCCCGTGGCGCCCGCTGGTGCACGCCGCCGACATCGCGCGGGCCTTCACGGCGGCGCTGACCGCGCCTCGGGAGGCGGTGCACGACCGGGCGTTCAACATCGGCAGCGAGGTCAACAACGTCACGGTCGCCGAGATCGCCGGGCAGGTCGCCGAGGCGGTGTCCGGCTCGAAGGTGGTGATCACCGGCGAGACCGGCGCCGATCCGCGCTCGTACCGGGTGGACTTCTCCCGGTTCCGCGACGCGATCGACGGCTTCGACTGCGAGTGGACGGTGAAGCAGGGCGCGCTCGAACTCGCCGACGCCTACCGGAAACACGGGCTGACCCGGGAGGACTTCGAGCGGCGCTTCACCCGCCTCGCCGTACTGCGCGCGGCCGCCGAGTCGGGCGCCGTCGACGACACCCTGCGGTGGCGCCGATGACCGAGGCGGGCGAGGAGATGTACGCGCTGGTGGAGCGGTTGTACCCGCTGTGCCGGAGCATCACCGGCGACGGTGTGCGCGCCACCCTGGAGATCGTCGACGAGTACGTCCCGCTGCAGGTGCACGAGGTGCCGACCGGGACGCGGGTGCTCGACTGGACGGTGCCGCAGGAGTGGAACATCCGCGACGCGTACATCGCCGACGCCACCGGGAGGCGGGTCGTCGACTTCGCCGCGTCCAGCCTGCACGTGCTCGGCTACAGCGTGCCGGTGTCGGCGACCATGCCGCTGTCCGAACTGCGCGCGCACCTGCACACCCTGCCGGACCACCCGTCCTGGGTGCCGTACCGCACCAGCTACTACCGGCCGGACTGGGGGTTCTGCCTGGCCCAGGAGACCCTGGACGCGCTGCCGGACGGCGAGTACGAGGTGCGGATCGACTCCACCCTCGCCGACGGCCATCTCACCTACGCCGAGCACGTGGTCCCCGGGCAGGTCCCCGACGAGGTGATCGTCTCCTGCCACGTCTGCCACCCGTCGCTGGCCAACGACAACCTGGCGGGCATCGCGGTGGCGGCGTTCCTGGCCCGGGCGCTGGCGGAGCTGACGCCGTACTACACCTACCGGTTCATTTTCGCGCCCGGCACCATCGGGGCGATCACGTGGCTGGCCCGCAACCGGGAGCGGGTCGAGCGGGTCAAGCACGGTCTCGTGCTGGCCTGCGCGGGCGACCCCGGACAACTGACGTACAAGCAGAGCAGGCGCGGCGACGCGGAGATCGACCGGGTGCTGCGGCATGTCCTGTCCGCGTCCGAACGCCCGCACCGGGTCTCCGAGTTCACGCCGTACGGCTACGACGAGCGGCAGTACTGCTCGCCCGGGTTCGACCTCGGCGTGGGCTCGCTCACCCGCACCCCCTACGCCGGCTATCCCGAGTACCACACCTCGGCGGACGACCTGGACCTCGTCTCCCCCGAGGCGATGGCGGACACGCTCGCCGTCTGCCGTGAGGCGTTCGCCCTCCTCGACCGCAACCGGCGCTACGTCAACCTCAGCCCCTTCGGCGAACCGCAGTTGGGCCGGCGCGGGTTGTACGACTCCCTCGGCGGCCGCAGCGACGCGAAGCAGGCCCAGTTGGCCATGCTGTGGGTGCTCAGCCTCTCCGAAGGCGGGCACAGTCTCCTGGACGTCGCCGAGCGCTCCGGGCTGCCGTTCGACGCCGTCGCCGCCGCGGCCGACGCCCTGCACGGCGCCGGGCTGATCAAGGCATGACGCCGATGACCACCGGGGAGGAGAAGAGGACGCCCGCGGCCGAGGCCGGTCGGGCCCCGCGGACCGGCACGCGGGGCATGGTCGGCAGGCTGTCCTGGGGGCTGGCCGACCAGGCGGCGTCCAGCCTGTCCAACTTCGTGGTGGGCATCTACGTGGCCCGCGAGCTGGGGCTGACCGCGTTCGGCGTGTTCAGTCTGGCGTGGGTGACCTACGGCGTGGTGCTCAGCGTCTCGCGCGGGCTGGCCACCGACCCGCTCGTGGTGCGCTTCAGCGGCGTGCCGGAATCGGCCTGGCGCGGTGCGGTGGCCCGGTCCTCGGGCACCGCCCTCGACGTCGGCGCCGCCATCGGCGCGGCGTGTCTGGTGGCCGGCCTGATGGTCGGCGGCCGGGTGGGGCCCGCGTTCGCCTGCCTCGGCGTCATGCTGCCGGGGCTGCTGCTGCAGGACGCGTGGCGGTACGCGTTCTTCGCCGCCGGCGCCGGTCGCAAGGCGTTCGTCAACGACGTCGTGTGGGGCGTCGCGCTCGTCCCGGCCATGGTGGTGGCGGCCCACGTCGGCACCGTGTCCGCCTTCGTGCTCGCCTGGGGCGGGTCCGCCGCGGTGGCCGCGGCGTACGGCTGCCTCCAGTCCGGCATCCGCCCCCGGCCGGGGGGAGCGCGCGAGTGGCTTCGTCGGCAGCGCGACCTCGGCTACCGGTACCTGGTCGAGAACGTCGGCGTCAGCGGCGCGGGCCAACTGCGGGCGTACGGGCTCGGCGTGATCGTCGGGGTCGGCGCGGTCGGTGTGGTGCGGGGCGCCGAGCTTCTGATGGGTCCGTTCCTCGCCGTGCTGATGGGGCTGTCGCTGGTCACCGTCGCGGAGTCGGCGCGGGTGCTGCGGCAGGCCCCGCACCGGCTGGGCCGGTTCTGCCTCCTGCTCGGCGGCGGGCAGGCCGTCGCCGCGCTGCTCTGGGGCGCGACGCTGCTGCTGGTGCCCGACCAACTGGGCGAGTTGGTGCTCGGCGACGTCTGGAGCGGTGCGTCGGAGCTCATCGTGCCGGTCACGCTGAGCGTCGCGGGCGCCGGCATCGGCACCGGCGCGGCGGCAGGGCTGCGCGCTCTCGCGGCGGCCCGGCGCAGCCTGCGCTGCCAGCTCTTCGCCTCCGTCTGCTACGTCGGCGGCGGGCTCGCCGGCGCGTTCTGGGGCGGCACGGTCGGCTCGGCCTGGGGCGCCGCCGCCGCGTCCCTGTGCGGCTCGGCCGCGTGGTGGCTGCACCTGCGGTCCGCCCTGCGCGAGCGCCACCACGAATCCATCCCCGAAGTGAGGAATCCATGACCCCCCACCCCCGGCTGAGCATCGGCCTGCCCGTCTACAACGGCGAGGAGTACCTCGCCGAGGCGTTCGACGCCCTGCTCGGCCAGACCTACGAGGACTTCGAACTGGTCGTCTCCGACAACGCCTCGGCCGACGGGACCCAGGACATCTGCCGCCGCTACGCCGCGCGGGACTCGCGCGTCCGGTACATCCGGCTGCCCCGGAACATCGGCGCCGCGCCCAACCACAACTACGTCTTCACCGAGTGCCGCGGCGAGCTGTTCAAGTGGGCCTCGCACGACGACCTGTACGCCCGGGACCTGCTGCGGCGCTGCGTCGAGGCGCTGGACGAGCGTCCCGACGTGGTCCTCGCGCACTCCGGCCAGGCGGTCATCGACGGCGACGGCAAGGTGAAGGTCCCCTACGAGTACGGGCTGGCCACCGACTCGCCGCACGCGCCGAAGCGCTTCCGCAGCCTGCTGTTCGAGCCCGGGGGCGACGACTTCTACGGGGTGATGCGGGCCGACATGCTGCGCCGGGTCAAGCCGCACGACAGCTACCACCACGCGGACCGCACGTTCGTCGCCGAGATCACCCTGCACGGGCCCTTCCACCAGGTGCCGGAGCTGCTGTACTTCCGCCGCGACCACCCCACCCGCGCCGAGCGGGCCAACCCGTCCAAACGCGCCCGGTGCGTCAATCTGGACCCGCGCCGGGCGGGCCCGCTGCACCCGACGCCCCGGCTGCTCGCCGAGTACGTCTGGGGCTTCGCCGCCGCGATCGGGCGGGCGCCGTTGTCCTCGGCCGACCGGCGCGCGTGCCACCGCCATCTGGCCGCGTGGATGACCAGCCGGGTCAGGCCGGGCGCCGGCGAGCGGGTCGAGGACCGCGCCCCGGTCGACCCGGACCGGCTCACCGTCTCCGTCGACGCCCTCGTCGCCGGCCGTGAAGGGAAGAACGCATGACGTCGGCGCACAAGACCCCGTTACGCATCGGGGTGTTCGGCCTGTTCGGCGCCGGCAACACCGGCAACGACGGGTCGCTCGAGGCCGTGCTCGACCACCTGCGCGCCGCGCACCCCGAGGCGGTGGTGGACGCGATGTGCGGCGGACCCGAGACGGTCGCGACCCGGTACGGGATCCCCACGACGCCGCTGAACTGGTACCGCGGGGAGTACCGCACCGCGTTGCGCGCCGGCGCGATCGCGGGCAAGGGCCTGGGCAAACTCGTCGACGCCGTCCGCACCGCCGCCTGGGTGCGCCGGCACGACGTGGTGATCGTGCCGGGCACGGGCGTCCTGGAGACCACGCTGCCACTGCGGCCGTGGGGCTTCCCGTACTCGCTGTTCCTGCTCTGCGCGAGCGGCCGCCTCCTCGGCACGCGGGTCGCGCTCGTCAGCGTCGGCGCCGGCCCGATCGGCAACCGGGCGACCCGGGTCCTGACGCGCTGGTCGACACGGCTGGCCGCGTACCGGTCGTACCGGGACACCCAGTCGCGCGACGCGATGCGGGCGATGGGGGTGGACACCGCACGGGACGAGGTCTACGCGGACCTCGTGTTCGCCCTGCCCGCACCGTCGGCGAGCGAGCCCACGGGCACGCCGGGGCCGGTCTGCGTCGGCGTCATGGACTTCCACGGGAACAACGACGAACGCGCCCGGGCCGAGGAGATCCACCGCCGCTACCTGGACGGGACGACCCGGTTCGTGCGCGCGCTGGCCGAGGAGGGCAGGCCCGTCCGGCTGCTCACCGGCGACGAACTCGACCGGCCGGTGGCCGACGCGATCGTCGACGCGGTGGACTCGCCGCTGGTCACCGTCGCCGAGGCCGCCTCGCTGGCCGAACTGATGAAGGAGACGGCGTGCGCCGACGCCGTAGTGGCGACCCGGTACCACAACCTGGTGTGCGCGCTGAAGGTCGGGACACCGACGCTCGCGCTCAGCTATTCGGCGAAGAGCGACGCGCTCATGGCCGAGATGGGTCTTGCCGCGTACTGCCACTCGGCGCGCGAGGCCGACGCCGACCGGCTGCTGGAGCGGTTCCGGGCGCTGGAGCGGCAGTCGGCCCCTTTACGCCGGACGCTCTCCGAGCGGAACCTGGCCGTCACCCGGTGCGTCGAACGCCAGTTCGCCGCCCTGGCCACGGCCCTGTTCCCGGCGACCGACCCGGACGGCACCCACGCACCCACCCGGCGGGAGACTCCATGAAAGTGACCGAAGTCCCGGAGATCTCCGGCGCGTACCTGTTCGAGCCGACTCCGTACTCTGACGAGCGCGGCTTCTTCTGCCGCACCTTCGACGCCGACGTGGTCCGCTCGGTGGGCCTCGACCCGGCCGCCTTCGTCCAGGACAGCCTCTCCCGCTCGGCCCGGGGCGTGCTGCGCGGCCTGCACCTGCGCTCCGGCGCCGGCGAGGCCAAGCTGGTGCGCTGCTCGTACGGCAAGGTCTTCGACGCGGTCGTGGACCTGCGGCCGCACTCGCCGACGTACCTGGGCCGGGGCTTGTTCGAACTGTCCGGCGAGACGCAGGCGACCCTGTACATCCCGGCGGGGTGCGCGCACGGCTTCCAGGCGCTGACGGACACCGCCGACACCTCGTACCGGATCGACCGCCCGCACGACCCGGCCGAGGACGTCACGATCGCCTTCGACGACCCGGACCTCGCCATCCCCTGGCCGCTGCCCGTCACGTCGGTGTCCCGGCGGGACCGGGAGGCGCCGAGCCTGGCCGAGGTCCTGAAGCACAAGGAGAGTTGAGACCGCCATGAACACGGAGGAGACCGAGGACACCGAGGACACCGGAGAGTTCGCTCTGCCCCGCTCCCGGGCGGCGAACGAGCGGCTGCACGCCCTGATCCCCGGCGGCGCGCACACCTACGCCAAGGGCGACGACCAGTACCCCGAGAACCTGGCCCCGGTCATCAGCCACGGCCGCGGTGCCCACGTCTGGGACGTGGACGGCAACCGCTACGTCGAGTACGGCTCCGGGCTGCGCTCGGTCAGCCTCGGCCACGCCCACCCGCGCGTGACCGAGGCGGTGCGCCGGGAACTCGACCGCGGCAGCAACTTCGTGCGGCCGTCCGTCGTGGAGCTCGAGGCCGCGGAACGCTTCCTGGCCACGGTGCCGACCGCCGAGATGGTGAAGTTCGCGAAGAACGGCTCCGACGCCACCACCGCCGCGGTGCGGCTCGCCCGCGCCGCCACCGGGCGCCCGCGGGTGGCCCTCTGCGCCGACCACCCCTTCTTCTCCGTGGACGACTGGTTCATCGGCACCACGCCGATGTCCGCCGGTGTTCCGGCGGCGACCACCGAGCTGACCCTGTCCTTCCCGTACGGCGACCTGACCGCCACGGAGGAACTGCTCACCCGGTACGAGGGCGAGGTCGCCTGCCTGATCCTCGAACCCGCCGCCCACACCGAGCCGCCGCCCGGGTACCTCACGGGCCTGCGCGAGCTGGCCGACCGGCACGGCTGCGTCCTGGTCTTCGACGAGATGATCACCGGCTTCCGCTGGTCCGAGGCGGGCGCCCAGGGCCTGTACGGCGTCGTCCCCGACCTCTCCACGTTCGGCAAGGCGCTGGGCAACGGGTTCGCCGTCTCCGCGCTGGCCGGGCGCCGCGATCTGATGGAGCGGGGCGGGCTGCGTCACTCGGGCGAGCGGGTGTTCCTGCTGTCCACCACGCACGGTGCGGAGACGCATTCCCTGGCGGCCGCGATGGCCGTGCAGGCCCTCTACGTCGAAGAGGGCGTCACCGCGCGGCTGCACGCCCTCGGGGAGCGGTTGGCCGCCGGTGTCCGTGACGCCGCGGCCGGCATGGGCGTCGCCGACCACGTCGTCGTCCGGGGCCGGGCCAGCAACCTGGTCTTCGCCACCCTCGACGAGAACCGGCGGCCGTCGCAGCAGTACCGCACCCTCTTCCTGCGCCGGCTTCTCGCGGGCGGGGTGCTCGCCCCGTCGTTCGTGGTGAGCAGCGCGCTCAGCGACGCCGACATCGACCACACCGTCGACGTGGTGGCCCAGGCGTGTGCGGTGTACCGGAAGGCACTGGACGCCGGTGACCCCACGCCCTGGGTGGGCGGGCGGCCGGTGAAGCCGGTGTTCCGCCGCACGGCGTGACACGACGTCAGCGACGCTCCCGCTGACCGGTGCCGGCCGTCCGCCCGGTTGCCCGCTCGGCGCCCCGGTCGCGAATCCGGTCGGCGATCCGGTCGCCGATCCGGTCGACCAGCCGGGCGGTCACCGGTAGCACCGCCAGCGCGGTGCAGAATCCGCCGACGGCGTCGGTCGGATAGTGCGCGTCCATGACGACCTGCGCCCACCCCATGGCTGCGCCGGCGACCAGCGCGGTGGTGAGCACCAGCAGCGTGCCGGCCGCCGCGCCGAGGCGGAGACGGCCGGCCACGAGCAGCGCCACCGCGAGGGCGATCGCGGTGAGGAAGGCGGTGTGCCCGCTCGGGTAGGACAGGTTCCCGTCGTGGATGGTGCGTCCCACCAGGGGCTTGAGGAGAGTCGTCGTCCCCACGGTGAGGCCGGCGCCGGCGACGACGAGTACCGCCCCGCGAGGACACCGGAGCAGCACGCAGCCCGTCACGAGGGCCCCGACGAGCAGCGCCGCTCCTAGGGGCTCCCCCAGGAAGTTCGTGGCCGTGGCGACGTGCCACCACTGCGTCCCCGGCGCCTCCACCGCCTCCCGGATCCGCGTGTCCATCGCGCCGGGCCCGCCGGCGCCGGCGTACCGGATCCCCAGCACGACGACCACCAGCGCGGCGAGGGCCGCGACCGGTTCGAGCCACCCGCGCAGCCGTGCGGGCAGCACCGCGCCACCCGCTCCCATGTGCCCCAAATCGCCTGCACCCCGCATGAGTAATCCGGCACGAGGCGGGATCAGCCCCGTCGGCCGCCCCCGTCCACACCCCACCCCCGACGCTCCGGTGGACACCAGGAATTTTAGCGGGCGGTCAGCTCCGCTCCGAAGTCTCTTCGCCGAGTCTCGCCGTTGAGGCGCGTACCACGAGTTCGGTGGCGAGCTCACGGTGGTCAGTGGCGCCGGGCAACCCGGTCTCGTAAGTGGGTCGGTCCGCCCAGATGGGCGACGCGGCGGTGGCCCAGGGAGAGCAGGTGCTCGGTCGCCGACGTGGCTGTAGAGAACACCCCCGAGATCTTCGTCTGAAACGATCCGGCCCTTTCCGTCACCGCGAGAGTCGACGCCCTGATCGACGCGATGCCCCTTCAGGAGAAGACCGCCCAGTTGTACGGAGTGCGGGTCGGCGCCTGTGTGTCACGGTCCCGGCCGGTCACAGCACGCCGCGCCGAGCGAGGCTGCGCATGAGCGCTCGTACGCCGAACGTCCACGGCGCGGCCTGCTCGCTGGGGACGACGGTGTTGACCAGGGCGCCGAGTCGCGGGCTGGAGATCCGCACGACGTCGCCGTAGGCGTGGGTGAAGCCCGCACCGGGAGTCCGCCGGTCCTCGGTGGGGGCGAACAGTGTTCCGGTGAACAACACGAAGCCGTCGGGGTATTGATGGTGCCGACCGTGGATGGCGGCCACCAGGTCCAGAACGTCGCGGCTGATCTCGCGCATGGAACTGCTGCCGTGCAGTACGTAGCCGTCCGTGCCGTCGATCCGCAGCTCGATGTCGAGCCCGCGTACGGTGTCGAGGTCGAAGCCGTCGTCGAACAGGCGGATGAACGGGCCGATCGCGCATGAGGCGTTGTTGTCCTTCGCACGGGACAGCAGCAGGGCGCTGCGTCCCTCGATGTCGCGGAGGTTGACGTCGTTGCCGAGCGTCGCGCCGCGTACCCTGCCGCGCGAGTCCACGACGAGGACGATCTCGGGCTCAGGGTTGTTCCACACCGAGGCGCCGAGCACTCCGATGTCGGCCCCGGTACCGACCGCGGACAGGACCGGGGCCTTGGTGAAGACTTCCGGGTCCGGCCCGATCCCGACCTCCAGGTACTGCGACCACAGCCCTTCGGAGACGAGCAGTTCCCTGGCCCTGTCGGCTTCCGGTGATCCGGGACGGATGCCGTCGAGCGTGCCGCCCACCGCCTGCCCGACGCGGGCACGCACGCGCGCGGCCTGCGCCGGATCGCCGCCCGTGCGCTCCTCGATGACGCGTTCCAGCAGACTCCGGGCGAAGGTGACGCCCGCGGCCTTGATCACCTGCAGGTCGACTGGGGCGAGCAGATGGGGAACGTCTCGGCGGCCCGTCGGTGCCTCGAGCAGTTCGTCCAGGCGCCAGACATGACCTCCGTCGGCCTCGCGGACGACCGTCGCGGCGTCGTCGCGTTCCATGAGGTCACAGACGGTGGGTGCGACGGCCGTCAGGTCGACGACGTGCTCTCCGCGGACCGCGGCCACACACGGTCCGTCCCCTCGCGGGTTGTGGACGCGCGCGACGAGGGCGGCTCGGTCGGCGTCCGCCGGCAGGACGGAGCCGGTGGTGAGGATCGGACGAGGGCACGGTGCCTGCGATGCCACGATCGTTGCTCTCCCGGATTCGAGGGGTGCGGTCGCCCGGTGCGGGCTCAGTGGGAGTCGCGGGGGACCTCGTGTCCACGGCTTCCGCGCAGGAATCCGAAGTCGGCGCCCTGGTCGGCCTGTTCCACATTCTGCGTGTAGAGCCAGGTGTAGCCGCCGGTGTACCGCTCGGCGGGTGCCTTCCATGCCTGCCGGCGTCGCGTCAGCTCGGCGTCGTCCACGTCCATGGTCAGGGTGCGGTTCGGGACGTCGAGGACGACGGGGTCCCCGTCGCGCACCAGGGCGAGAGGTCCGCCGACCGCGGCCTCGGGCGCCGCGTGCAGGACCACCGTCCCGTACCCGGTCCCACTCATCCGGCCGTCGCAGACGCGCACCATGTCCTTGACGCCGGCCTTCAGCAGCTTGGCGGGCAGCGGGACGTTGGAGACCTCGGGCATGCCGGGGTAGCCCTTGGGGCCGGCGTTGCGGATGACGATGACGGTGTTCTCGTCGATGTCGAGTTCCGGGTCGTCGGCCACCTCGTGATACGCCTCGGGGGAGTCGAAGACGCGCGCGGGGCCGCGGTGGGTGAGCAGGTGCGGTGACGCGGCGGACTGCTTGATCACGGCGCCGTCGGGGCACAGGTTGCCGCGGAGGACGGCGATGCCGGTGCCGGCCGGCTGGAAGGGGGCGTCGAGGCGGGTGATGACGTCGGAGTCGACGCGTTCGGCGTGCGCGGTGTTCTCGGCGACGGTGCGTCCGGTGACCGTGAGCTGTTCGCCGTGCAGCAGCTCGCCGCCGAGCAGCTCGGCAAGGACGGCGGGCAGGCCACCCGCGTAGCAGAAGTCCTCCATGAGGTATGTGCCGCTGGGCATCAGGTTGACCAGGGTCGGCACCGTGCGGACCAGGTCGTCGAAGTCCTGCAGCCGCAACTCGACGCCGACGCGTCCGGCGATGGCGGTGAGGTGGATGACGGCGTTCGTGGAGCCGCCGATGGCCGCGTTGACGCGGACGGCGTTCTCGAACGCCGCCCGGGTCAGGATCTGCGAGGGCCGCAGCTCCTCCTCCACCATCCCTACGATGCGCTGCCCCGCCGCCTGCGCGGTTTCCATCCGCCGGGAGTCGACCGCGGGCCAGGCCGCCGAGCCCGGCAACTGCATACCGAGCGCCTCGGCCATGCAGGCCATCGTCGAGGCGGTCCCCATCGTCATGCAGTGCCCGTGGGAACGGGCCATACACCCTTCCGCGAAGAAGCACTCCTCCTCGGTCATCCGGCCGGTCTTCAGGTCCTCCTCGAACTTCCACACGTGGGTGCCGGATCCCACGTCCCGGCCCCGGTACTTGCCGTTGAGCATCGGCCCGCCGGTGACCATGACGGCGGGCAGGTCGACGCTGGCGGCGCCCATGAGCATGGCAGGGGTCGTCTTGTCGCAGCCGGACAGCAGCACGACACCGTCGAGCGGATTGGCCCGGATCAGCTCCTCGACCTCCATGGCCATGAGGTTGCGGTACAGCATGGCGGTGGGGCGCATCAGGGTCTCGCCGGTGGCCATGGTGGGAAACGCGAGCGGTAGGCCGCCCGCCTGCCACACGCCGCGCTTGACGGCTTCGGCGACGTGTGTCAGATGGGCGTTGCACGGGGCGAGTTCGGAGGCACTGGTCGCGATGCCGATGACGGGACGCCCGTCGAACACCTCGTGCCCGAATCCCTGGTTGCGCATCCAGGAGCGGTACACCATCCCGCTGCGGCCCTGTGCGCCGAACCATTCCTGGCTGCGGCGGCTCGCCTTCCGACCGTCGGTCATGCGCTCACTCCCGTGGCTCTGGCGTCGTCCGCTTCGCGGTGGGCGTTGTCGGGTGAGACCCCGCAGGCCGCACCCTGTGACACAATCATTAAATGATTCGATGAATGGCGTCCAGGGGGCGAGCAGAGATCGTGGTGCACTTCCCGACCACGCACCAGCGCGTGGTCGACGAGCTCGGGCGACGCATCGTGGGTGGCGCGTGGGAGCCGGGGGATCCGTTGCCGGTCGAGGACGCGCTCGCGGCGGAGATCGGCGTCAGCCGGGGGGTGTTGCGGGAGGCGGTCAAGGCACTGGTGGCCAAGGGAATGCTGCGCGTACGCCCGCGCACCGGCACGCGCGTGGTGCCTCCGGAGGACTGGAACCACCTGGACCGCGACGTACTGCGCTGGAAACAGGCCGGGGACGCCCCGGCACTGCTGCGCGACACGGGTGAACTGCGCCGGATCGTCGAGCCCGAGGCGGCCCGGCTCGCCGCCGACCGGGCCGGGCCCGACGACGTACGAGCCCTGTACGCGGCCCTGGCGGCCATGGAGGCCGCGGCGGCGGAACCCGGCCGCAGCGGCTACGTCGAGGCCGACACCGCCTTCCACCGGGCCCTGCTCGACGCAAGCGGAAACCGTCTCCTCGGCTCACTGGGCCGCGCCGTCGACATCGCGCTGGAACACAGCTTCCTCGTCAGCACCCAGACCCCGGGCGCGGTGGAAGCCTCACTGCCGGGTCACCGCGCCGTCGTGCAGGCCGTCGAGGCCCGCGACCCCGCGGCCGCGGCGGCCGCCGTACTGGCCGTCATCGAAGCCGCCGAGGAAGAGATCGCCCGGTCACCCGGAATGCCGAGCGATGCCGTACGACCTGTCCGGCCGTGACCAGGCCTGGGCAGCGGCGTCCCGAGGGCGACCGGATACAGTGCGCGCGAGGGCAGCCTGGTCCGGGAGGGGAAGCGTGACCGACATCAGCAACAACCGACCCGACGAAGGCGAAGCGCGAGCACCGCGGCCGAGTCGACTGCATCGCCTGATGCGCTTCATCCCCCTGATCGCCCCCGTCCTGCTGTGGGCCGTGCCCTGCTGGGTGCTGCTGCACGCCGGGCAGCACTGGCCGCTGCCCGTGACGTTGGCCGGCACCGCAGTGTTCGCCCTCGGCCTCGTCGGTATGCCGCTCGCGATGGTGCGCGGTCACGGCCGACGCCAGCAGGACCGGGCGGCGATCATCGGTGACACCCTGCTGGGCACCGGCTGGGTTCTGTTCACCTGGTCCGCCCTGCTCGGCGTCCTCTTGCGGCTCGCCCTGACCGTGGCCGGCGTCGGCGAGGGCCAGGACCGGGCCCGAATCGTCACCTGGGCCGTCCTCGGCACAGCCGCCGTACTGCTCGCCTGGGGGTACGCGGAGGCCCGCCGCGTGCCACGCGTACGGCGACTCGACGTGCAACTCCCACGACTGGGTGCCGGGCTGGACGGCCTCCGCGTCGTTCTCGTCACCGACACCCATTACGGCCCGCTGGATCGCGCTCGCTGGTCGGCGCGGGTGTGCGAGACGGTGAACACCTTGGAGGCCGACCTGGTCTGCCACGCCGGCGACATCGCGGACGGCACGGCCGAGCGTCGCCGCGCGCAGGCCACCCCCCTCGGGGCCGTGCGGGCGACCCGTGCCCGTGTGTACGTCACCGGCAACCACGAGTACTACAGCGAGGCCCAGGGCTGGGTCGACCTGATGGACGAGCTGGGCTGGGAGCCGCTGCGCAACCGCCATGTGCTGCTCGAGCGCGGCGGCGACACCCTCGTGGTCGCCGGCGTGGACGACGTCACCGCCGAGTCCTCCGGCCTGCCGGGCCACCGCGCCCACCTCGCCGGAGCCCTGCACGGCGCCGACCCCGACCTGCCCGTCCTGCTCCTGGCACACCAGCCCAAGTTCGTCGACCGGGCGGCAGCCGCCGGCATCGACCTCCAGCTCTCCGGCCACACCCACGGCGGCCAGATCTGGCCCTTCCACCACCTGGTCCGCCTCGACCAGCCCGCCCTCGCCGGTCTCAGCCACCACGGCATCCGCACCCTCCTCTACACCAGCCGTGGCACCGGCTTCTGGGGCCCTCCGTTCCGCGTCTTCGCGCCCAGCGAGATCACCCTGCTCGTACTCCGCTCGCCGCACCCGCCGTGTTGAGACAGGCACCTGGAGCACGTATGGAAAAGTGTGGCCCGTGGCTGCGAGATTGCGAGTGACAACCGTAAACGCAGGGCCCTTCACGATGCCGAAGGAAGGCCTCCTGTACGGGGCGAGCGGCATGATCACTGTGCCTTCGACAGTGGCCGTCATCGAGCACGCCGTGCACGGGCTGATCCTCTTCGATACGGGTATCAACCATCGTGTGGCTGACCCGGAGACCGCGGACCGTTACTGGGGCGCCGGGCTTCGGGCGGCGTACGGCGCTCAGGGATTCACCCGGGAGCATGCCATCGACGCGCAGTTGGATCGCCTCGGACACCGCCTGTCCGACGTCAAGTACGTGATCTACTCCCACCTCCATCTCGACCACGCCGGCGGGATGAGCTACTTCCCGGATGCCGTGCACGTGGTCCAGCACGACGAACTGCGTCACGCCTGGTGGCCGGACCGCTGGACGGCCCGGGGCTACGCGTTCAACGACTACCGGGACACACGGTCCTACAACTTCCTCGAACTGGCCGGAGACACCGACCTGTTCCTGGACGGCACCCTGACCGTGGTCCGCACGGCAGGCCATACGCCCGGCCACCAGGGAATCATCCTCGACCTCGACCACCAGGAACGAATCGCCTTCATGGGCGACGCCGCCCACCTGCAAGAAGGACTGGACGGAAACGTGCCGATGGTCAGCGACTGGAACGTCCAGGAGAAGCTGCTCACCTACGGTCGACTCCGCGCGCTGGGCCGGGCAGGTGTCCGGACGTTCCTTTCCCACGATCCCAGCCACTTCGCCGCCCTGCCGCACGACGGCGTCCTCTGGGACTGATCGGCCACACCCATGGTGTGACTCCGGTTCTCTCCGACCGAGAGATCACAGCCACCGGGGTGACCCCGCACGCGTCGGCCGGAACACAACGCACGACCTCGTGGTTGAGCCGTGAACCGTGCGACGCGACCCGTTCCGTTTCGGCCCGAGGGCCGGACCGCCACCCTCTCGGGGTGACGCAGCAGCCCTAGTCCGAAGCGCGGCGGCCCGCGAGCGGCGGTCCCAAGCCCGCCGCTCGCAACCGGGTCGCCGTGGCGACCGCGGTCCCGGCGGAGAACGTCCACCTCGTCGAGCGGGCGGCGCGGGAGGGCGCGGACCTGGCCGCAGTCCTCGGTGTCCTGACCTGGCATCTGACGGAGTCGGCGGCCTTCATCAGTCTGCTGCACGCAGACGGGGCGGGCAGCGGTTCCGCGCCCCCCGGGTACGCCTTGGCGCCGTCCCGGCGGGTCGAGCGGGCGTTGCGCGGACAGACGAAGACGACCAGGAGCCGGTGAAGACCACCGTCTGACCACTCACACGGCCCGGCTCCTGAGGCGGCCCGCGCTCTCGGCGTCCTGGTCGGCGACGGCGAGCAGGCTTCGACAATCAAGGTTAAGTATGACTTTTAAATAACGAGCCCTTGAATACGTCGTACATATGGGTTTGAGTGTGCAGCGGCACCGAGGCCGACGACGACAGAGAGGGGCAAGGATGTCCGCTCCCACGTGGTGGACGTCGCGGATGCCCCGCATGTCCCGCTCAACTCGCCACGCAGTCGTTCCGGGCCGCACCCGGATGCGGAACCATCTGGAGAATTCAATGGAGTGTTCTCATGGAAGCAATTGAGCCGGCGTACAGCACGACGGTGATGCTGCTGATCGCAGCGGGCGCCGTCGCCCTTCTCCTGTTCCTGATCATGAAGGTGAAGCTGCACGCCTTCGTGTCCCTGGTCGCCGTGAGCGTGCTGACGGCCATCGCCGTCGGCTTCCCGCTCGCCGATGTCCCCGACGCCCTGATGTTCGGCTTCGCCGACACGATCGGATCGGTCGCGCTGCTCGTCGCCTTCGGCGTGATGCTGGGCCGGCTGTTGGAGGTCACCGGCGGCGCCCAGGTGCTCGCCGACAGCCTGATCAGCCGGTTCGGCGAGAAGAGAGCCCCGCTCGCGCTGGGTGTCGCCGCCCTGCTGTTCGGCTTCCCGATCTTCTTCGACGCGGGTCTTGTCGTCTTCCTGCCGATCATCCTGACCGTCGCCCGCCGCTTCGGCGGCTCGCTCCTCCTGTACGCCCTGCCGGCCGCCGGCGCCTTCGCCGCGATGCACGCGATGACCCCGCCGCACCCCGGCCCGGTCGCCGCCGCCGAGGTACTCGGCGGCAACATCGGCGTCACGATGCTGGTCGGCATCCCGATCGGCGTGCTCGCCTGGTACGTCGGCGTCATGCTGGTCTCCCGCTTCATCGGCGCCCGCGTCTTCGTATCCGTACCGGACGTCATCTTCGGCGAGGTGAAGGACAGCCACGGCAAGAGCGCCGGGGACGCCGAGTCGGGAAGCAGCGAGAGCTCGCCCGCCCACCGTCCACCGTCGTTCGGCACCGTCCTCCTGCTGCTCCTCGTGCCGCTCGTCCTGATCTCGTTCGACACCGTCCTGGACACCCTCGTCACGGCCGGAGCGCTCGACGAGGGTCAGGGCTGGGCCAACTTCCTGGGCCTCCTCGGCAACACGCCGGTGGCGCTCATGATCACCGTGCTTCTCTCGATCGCCGTCCTCGGACGCTCCCTGGGCTCGATGAAGCAGGTCACCAAGACCCTCGACGAATCGCTCGGCCCGATCTGCTCGATCATCCTGATCACCGGCGCGGGCGGAATGTTCGGCGGCGTCCTGGAACTGAGCGGCATCGGCGCCGCGCTGAGCGGATCGCTCTCCGACCTCGGCATCTCGCTGATCTTCCAGGCGTTCATCATCGCCACCCTGCTGCGTGTCGCCCAGGGTTCGGCGACGGTCGCTCTGACCACCGCCTCCGGTCTGATCGCCGCCGCGGTCGCCGACGCCAACCTGGGTGACTTCCAGATCGCCCTGCTGGTCGTCGCCATCGCGGCGGGTGCCACGGTGCTGTCGCACGTCAACGACTCGGGCTTCTGGCTGGTCAGCCGCTTCTTCGGGATGGACGAGAAGACCACCCTGAAGACGTGGACCGTGGTGGAGACGACCCTCGGACTCTCGGCCTTCGCGGTCGCCGCCGCTCTGTGGGCGGTCGTTTGACCCGCCCCGCGTTACCTCGGCCGCACATACGCAGGACCACGGGACCGGCGCTCCGCACCACACGGGGAGCACCGGTCCCTTGGCGCGCGACGCGAGCCGGGCATGTCGTCACTACTCGAAGAACTTGGTGTTGCCCCACCAGCTGAACGTCCCGGGGACCTGGCGTCGCGAGAGAGCCAAGACCCGTCGTACCCCTTCACCTCGCCAAATCTCGCCCCTTCCGTCCAGTCCCTGCGTGCCTGTTCGATCCGTCGCGGCCGCAGCCGAGGTAGAGCATGGAGCCCGGCACCAGGGGCACGCCGTCGACGTGGGCCTCGCCGCTCATGGCCAGTACGGCGTACTCGAAGTCCCGTTCCAGCGGGAGGCGTACGTCCGTGCCGCCGGTCAGGGTCAGGTCGGCGCCGACGATCGGCGTGTACATCGCGCCGGGCGAGGTGGCGGTGTCGAGGGTGCCGAGGAGCACGGTGGCCGCCAGACCGGGTGCCGTGGCGTGCGGCAGCCCGGCGCCGACGGGAAGGGCCCGGCTGCTCGTCGGCCGCCGGCACCTTCCCACACGCGCGCGATCCGCCGACACCGGCCGGTCCTCAGCGGGCCGCCTGTTCCAGTTGCGCCGCCAGGGCGAGCAGCGTGCCCTCGCCGCCGAGCGGCCCGGCGAACTGGACGCCGAGCGGCAGCCCCTGACCGTCGTGGCCGAAGAAGGGGACGGACATCGCGGGCATCCCGGTGACGTTGTAGACGCTGGTGAAGGCGGAGTAGACGGAGGCGTGCCGGTAGATCGACTCCGGGTTCGCCGTGTCGAGGGTGCCGAGCGGCGGCGTCGGCTGCGCGAGCGTCGGACTGAGCAGCAGGTCGACCTCGTTGAACGCGGCACCGACCGCCCAGCCGATCTCCTGCACGCGGCGCAGCGCACGGCTGACGTCGGCGGCGGGAAGAGCGCGGTAGGTCTCGTATATGACGCGGGTGAAGGGTTCGATGTCGTCGTCGGCCAGGGGCCGGCCGAGCCGCTCCAGCCGGGCGTCGATCTGGGCGACCACGTCGGCGCCCATCAGCACGGCGGAGGTGACGGCGACGTCGGCCGGCCGGTAGCGGGCGGTGGTCTCGACGACCTCGTGCCCCAGGCGTTCGCACAGCTCGGCCGCGGAGTGCACCGCCCGCGCGCACTCGGCGTGCACCTGCGGACCGTCCGGCAGCGCGGTGACCAGGCCGATCCGCAGCCGCCCCGGATCGCGCCGCGCCAGTTCCGCGAAGGGCCCGGCCGGCTGCGGTGCTGCGTAGGCGTCGCCGAGCAGCGGGCCGGCGGCGACGTCCAGGAGCAGGGCGCTGTCCCGGACGGTCGTGGTGAGGGCGTGGTGTCCGGAGACGAGGCCCGACAGGGTGGTGGGCCGGGGCGCGGGCGAGACGCGGCCGCGGCTGGGCTTGAGGCCGAACAGCCCGCAGGCCGCCGCCGGGATGCGGATCGAGCCGCCGCCGTCGCTGGCGTGCGCGACCGGGACCATGCCGGCCGCCACCGCTGCCGCCGAGCCCCCGCTGGAGCCGCCGGGCGAGTACGCGTGGTTCCACGGGTTGCGGGTCGGCCCGTTCAGGGCCGGTTCGGTGGAGGCGTTGAGGCCCAGTTCGGGGGTGTTGGTGGTGCCGAGGACCACGGCGCCGGCCCGGCGGTAGCGGGCGACCAGTTCGCTGTCGCGGCGGGCCGTGACCTGGCTGAACAGGCGGCTGCCGCCGGTCGCGGGCAGTCCCTCGACCTCGGTGCCGAGGTCCTTGACGAGTATGGGTACGCCGTGCAGCGGACCGTCGGGCAGCCCCGCTACGACCTCGGCACGGGCGGCCTCGAACCTGGTGTGGATCACCGCGTTGAGCTCGGGGTCGAGCTTCTCGATGCGGGCGATCGCCTGCTCGGTGACGGTACGTGCGTCGGTCTCGCCGTTCCTGACGGCGGCGGCCGTGGCGACCGCGTCGGGCCGGTTCCCGGCGTCCATGCCTGCTGCTTCGCTCATGCCTCCCACTCCCCTCACGCCACGTATCCGGCCGGCTTGCCCCAGGTGTCGCGTCGGGTGGTGTCGCGGTCGACCAGGACGCAGCGGGTGCCGGTGAAGTTGGTGGGCATGCATTTGTTGCAGTGGATGCACAGCGAGGGTGTGGTGGCGTCCTCCCGCATGCGGTTGACCAGGTCGGGCTCCCGCAGCAGGGCGCGGGCCATGGCGACGAACTGGAAGCCCTCGCTCATGGCGCGGTCCATGACGGGCTTTTCGGTGATGCCGCCGAGCAGGATCATCGGCAGTTTCACGGCGGCCCGGATCTGCCGGGCGTCCTCGAGGAGGAAGGCGTCCCGGTAGGGGTAGCTGTGCAGGAAGCGGTTGCCGACCAGCTTCACGCCGAGCTTCATCGGCTGCGGCATGATCTCGGCGAACTCCCTGAGCGGGGCGTCGCCCTTGAAGAGGTACATCGGGTTGAGCAGGGAGCTGCCGGCGGTCATCTCCAGAGCGTCGACGGTGCCGTCCTGTTCGAGCCACTGCACCACGGGGATGGCCTCGTCGAGCCAGAAGCCGCCGGGCACTCCGTCGTCCATGTTCATCTTGGCGATGACCGCGATGCGCCCGCCGACCGCGTCGTACACCGCCCGCATGACCTCCCGGGCCAGCCGGGCACGGTTGGCCAGGCTGCCGCCGTAGGCGTCGGTGCGGCGGTTGATGCGCGGGCTGAGGAAGGAGCTGGCCAGGTAGTTGTGGCCCAGGTGCACCTCGACGGCGTCGAAGCCCGCCTCGACGGCGCGGCGCGCGGCCTCGGCGTGCGCCTCGGTGATGCGCCGGATGTCGTCGAGGGACGCCTCCTGGGCGAAGCTCAGGGTCGTGGCGTGGAAGTGACGGGACGGCGAGAGGGCGGGCGCGCCGTTGCCCTTGGGGTTGGCGACCGGGCCGCCGTGCCCGATCTGCGCCGAGATCGCGGCGCCCTCGGCGTGCACGGCGTCGGTGAGGACGCGCAGGCCCGGCATCGCCTCGTCGGTCCAGTAGATCTGGTGGCGGTCGGTGCGGCCCTCCTTGGCGACCGCGCAGTAGGCGACGGTGGTCATGCCGACGCCGCCGCGGGCGTAGCCGACGTGGAAGTCGACGAGGTCCTTGGTGACGAGGGACTTGTGGCTGAGCCCTTCGTAGGTCGCGGCCTTGATGACGCGGTTGCGCAGTTCGAGCGGGCCCAGCTTGGCGGGGGCCAGGACGTCGGGGGCGGCGGGCTCTTCGGAGGCGGCGGGGGTCTGGGGGGCGGTCACGGGTGGTTCCTCCTGGGTTCGGCGTGGTGGCAGGCGATCCGGTGGCCGGGGCGGATCTCGCGCTGGGCGGGTTCCTCGGCGGCGCACCGTTCGGTGGCCAGTGGGCAGCGCGTACGGAAGCGGCAGCCCGACGGGGGGTTCAGGGGTGAGGGCAGTTCGGCGGACTGCCCCCCGGCGGCGGACTCGGCGGTCCCGGGGGTGCCGGAGCCGAGCTGGGCCTCGGGGAGGGAGGCGAGCAGCAGCCGGGTGTAGGGGTGCGTGGCCTCGTGCTGCATGCCGTCGGAGGGCAGCACCTCGCAGACCTTGCCGAGGTACATGACCATGACGCGGTCGCTGATGTTCTTCACCACGGACACGTCGTGGGCGATGAAGACCATGCTCAGGGAACGCCGCCGGGTCGTCGTCTCCAGGAGGTTGAGGATCTGCGCCTGCACGGACACGTCCAGGCTGGAGACGGGTTCGTCGCAGATCAGCACCTCGGGGTCGAGCATGAGGGCGCGGGCGATGCAGACGCGCTGGCACTGGCCGCCGGACAGTTCGTGCGGCCGGCGCTCCCGTACGGTCGCGGGGTCGAGGCCGACGTCGCGCAGGGCGGCGTCGACGCGGGCGTCCTTGTCGCGGGTGTCGTCACCGGGTCCCCAGATCGCCCGGCCCTCCCACACCAGGTCCTTGACCCGGCGGCGCGGGTTCAGGGCGGAGACGGGGTCCTGCATGATGATCTGCATCCGGGCGCGGGCGCGCCGCAGTTCGCGCGGGGCGAGGCCGGTGAGGGTGGCGTCGCCGAGGCGGACGGTGCCCGAGTCGGGGGGCGGCAGTTGGATCAGGGAGCGCCCGACGGTGGACTTTCCGCAGCCCGACTCGCCGAGGATGCCGAGGGTTTCACCGGCCGCGACCTCCAGCGAGACACCGGAGACGGCGTGCACCTTCTGTCCGCGTCCGGCCGGGAACTCCACGACGAGGTCGGCGGCCGTCAGTGCGGGGATGTCCCGGGTGGTGGTCATACGGCGGCCTCCTCGGCGGCGCCCAGCGGGTGGTGGCAGGCGACCAGGCCGCCGGCGCCGCGGTCACCGGCGTCGCGGTCACCGGCGTAGGCGGTAAGGCGCGGGGACTCGGTGGTGCAGCGGTCGGTGGCCGAGGCGCAGCGCGGGGCGAAGCGGCATCCGGTGGGCGGGTGCAGCAGGTTGGGCGGTCGGCCCTCGATGGCGGGCAGCAGGGTGTGCGGGGGCAGGTCCAGGCGCGGGATGGAGGCGATCAGGGCGCTGCTGTAGGGGTGGCGGGGGCGGTCGAAGACGGCGGCGGTGTCCGCGTACTCGACCAGGCGGCCCGCGTACATGACCGCGACGCGGTCGGTGCGGCCGGCGACGGTGGCGAGGTCGTGGCTGATGAGGACGGTCGCCATGCGCAGTTCCTCGGCGAGCGAGGCCAGCAGGTCCAGGATCTGCTTCTGCACGGTGACGTCGAGCGCGGTGGTGGGTTCGTCGGCGATGAGCAGCCGGGGTCCGCAGGCCAGGGCCATGGCGATGACGACGCGCTGGCGCATGCCGCCGGACAGTTCGTGCGGGTACTGGCCGGCCCGCCTGGCGGGTTCGGGGATGCCGACCTGGCGGAGCAGGCCGACGGCCCGGTCCTTGGCGTCGGCGCGGCTCAGGCCGAGGTGCAGCCGGAGGCTCTCGGACAGGTGGACGCCGACCTTCTTGACCGGGTTGAGGGAGGTCATCGGGTCCTGGAAGACCATGGCGACCTCGGTGCCCCACAGGGCGCGCCGTCCGGCGGGGGTGAGGGCGTGGACGTCCTTGCCGCCGATCAGGACCGTGCCGGACACGGTGGTGCCGGGGCCGTCGGTGATCAGGCCCATGAGGGTGCGGCCGAGCACGGACTTGCCGGATCCCGACTCGCCGACGATACCGAGGGTCTCGCCCTCGGCGAGGGTGAGGGAGACGCCGTCGACGGCCCCCACCGAGCCGTGGGGCGTGTGGAAGGCGGTGCGTACGTCGGTGGCGTCGAGCAGCGGGGGTGCGCCGGCGCCGGTGGTGGGGGCCGGTGGGGTGGTCGCGGCTTCGGCCTGGTGCTCCGGAGTCAGGGTCTTGCGCTCCGGGGTGCCGTTCTCTCGCTGGGGGGTCACAGTTTCACGCTCCGGGAGTCCCAGCGTCCGCGGGCCTTCTCGCCGACGATGTTGAAGGCGAACACGGTGAGGAAGAGGAAGGCACCGGGCACGAGCACGATGTGCGGGTGCTCCTCGAAGACCTGGCCCTCGCCCTCGGCGATCATGTTTCCCCAGGTGGGTTCAGGGGGTTGGATGCCGAGCCCGAGGAAGCTGAGGGAGGCCTCGGCGACGATGAGCACCGAGATCATCACGACGGCCAGGGACAGCACGGGCAGCAGCACGTTGGGCAGCAGTTCGCGCAGCAGGATGCGGGAGCGGGTGGCGCCCATGGCGCGGGCGGCGACGACGAACTCCCGGTTGGCGTAGGCCATGGTGGTGGCGCGGGCGAGGCGCACCATGCCGGGGATGGTGAGCAGCGCCAGGGAGAAGGCGACGTTGCGCAGGTGCGGCTCGAGCACGGTCGCCAGCGCGATGAGCAGGATCAGCGGGGGCACGGCGAGCAGCGAGTTGGTGGCGATGCCCACCGCCCGGTCGACGCTCTTCTGGAAGTAGCCGGCGACCATGCCGATCGCGCCGCCGACCACGGTGCCGAGGGCGACCGCGGACAGCGAGATGAGCAGCGAGGAGCGGGCGCCGTACAGGGACCTGGCGAACAGGTCGAGGCCGAAGGCGTTGGTGCCGAGCGGGTGGCCGCCGGTGAACGTCGGGGTGGCGAAGACGGGTTCGGCGACGGTGCTCGCGACGTCCCGGTCCTCGGCGAGTGGCAGCCACGGCACGAACAGGATGGCGAGGCCGAGCAGCAGGAGCCAGGCCGCGCCGAACCAGAACACGACGTCGAAGCCGGGCCCCGCCCACAGCTTGCCGAGCCGGGAGGCGCCGACGAGGAGCAGGCCGAGGCCGAGCAGTGCGAGGGCGGCCTTGGCGGGCGTGACGAGTTGGGGCGTGGTCGCGCCGAACACCAGCAGGACGAGGCCGCCGACGGTGAGGCCGACGCCGACGAGCAGGGGTGGCGGGAAGGCGGTCCGCGTGCGCGGGGCGATGTCAGACATGGACACGTCGCGTCCTCGGGTCGAGGTAGCCGTAGGAGAGGTCGATGCCGGCGTTGATCACCACGTAGATCACGGCGATGGTGAGCACGGCGCCCTGGACCATCGGGTAGTCGCCCTGGTTGGCGGCGTTGACGATGAGCGTCCCCATGCCCGGCAGCGAGAAGAGGTACTCCACGACGACGGTGGAGCCGATCAGCCGGCCCAGACTCAGGCCGAGCAGGGTGACCAGGGAGAACGAGGAGGGGCGCAGGGCGTCGGTGAACAGGACGCGCAATGGGTTCATGCCCTTGGCGCGGGCGGCGAGGATGTAGTCCTCGCGCAGCGTCACGATCAGGTCGCCGCGCAACACCCGGGTGAACATAGCGAGTTCGGCGAGGGCGACGGTCAGTGCGGGCAGGAAGGCGTGGTGCAGGTTGCCCAGCGGGTCGCCGTCGCCGATCCGCACCCACTCGGAGCGCGGGAACCAGCCGCCCGAGTTGACCAGGAGCAGGATCAGCAGCAGTCCGGCCAGGAAGCTGGGCACGGACAGCACACCGAAGGTGCCCGCGCCGATGATCCGGTCGGCCGCCGAACCCTCCCGGTACGCCGACCACATGGCCAGCGGCACCGCGATCAGCAGGGCGATGAGCAGTCCGAGCAGGGCGATCTCGAGGCTGACGGGCAGGGCGGACATCACCCGGTCGGCGACGTCGCTCTGCGGGGGTACGACGGAGCGGCCGAGATCGCCGGTGAGCGCGCCGCCCAGCCAGTCGAAGTAGCGGGTGACCAGGGGCTGGTCGAGGCCGAGTTCGGTGCGCAGTGCGGCGTACTCGGAGGGTGCCCGGCCGGCCCCGAGGATGTCCACGGCGGGGTCGCCGGGCATCAGGACCACCAGGGAGAACACGCCGATGCTCGCGATGAACAGCACGCCGACGAGTTCCAGCACCCGAAGGGCCGGCCGGCGCAGTGCGGCGGGGTTCATGGTTCCTCCGGATCTGCCCGGTGCCGCCGGGCCGCGGGCCTTGGAGGTCACTTGCTGAGCCATGCCTCGCCGAAGAGGGCCATGTACTCGTCGGTCGGCACGATGCCGTGCACGTAGTCGCCCCAGGCGGTGAAGGCGGCGCTGGCGCCGAGGTTGACCAGCGGAACGTCCTCGTTGAACAGGGTCTGGATGTCGTCGAGGACCTGCTGGGTCTGTGCCTCGCCCTTCGCGGCCTGCAGTTTCACTAGCAGGGCGTCCATCTTCGGGTTGGCGTAGCCGCCGGGGTTGCCGTAGCTCTTGGAGTTCAGGACGCTCTGCAGGCGGTGGTAGGGGTCGCCCTCGGAGACGCTGGCGGCGGCGCGGCTGATGTCGAAGTCGTGCTCGACGTAGGTCTTCGAGGTCCGGTCGGCGATGGAGGAGACCAGGTCGAGTTCCACCTTGAAGCCGACCCGCTCCAGCATGGCCTTGGTGACGACGGCGTTGGCCCGGCCGACGGGGTCGGTGCCGTCCATGTAGGTGAGGGTGCCGTCGTAGCCGTCCTTCTTGGCCTCGTCGAGGAGCTTCTTCGCCTCGTCGAGATCGACGCCGAGGGGCTTGACGTCGGAGTGCCAGCGCGACTCGGGCGGGAAGAGCTCCTGGCCCGGCAGTCCCTTGCCGTCGTAGGCGCGTTCGGTGTTCAGGTCGGGGTCGAGGGCAAGGGCCATGGCCTTGCGGACCCGGAGGTCGGCGCCGGGCCGGCCCTCGCGGGTGTTGATGGTGATCATGCTGCCGACGCTGGTCAGGGTCAGTTCACCGGGGTGGCCCTCCTTCACCGCGTCGTCGACGACTTCGGGGCTGCGCATGTACACCACGTCGGCCGAGTTGTCGTTCAGCGCGTCCAGCCTGGCGCGGTCGCCCTTCGGCCAGGTGAAGCGCAGCGCGTCGAGGTACGGCTCGCCCTTCCAATAGTTCTTGTTCGCCTTGAGGATCATCTCCTCCTGGGGGGCGTACGTGCCCAGCGTGAAGGCGCCGGCTCCGATGGGCTCGAAGGTCTTTCCGGCGTAGGAGGCGGGCGCCACGATCATGCCGGGTGCCTGGGCGAGCATGGCGGGGAAGGTGGCCCAGGAGTTGCGGAGGGTGAAGACGACGGTGGAGTCGTCGGGGGCGTCCATTTTCGCGAGGTTCGGGGCGAGCAGTGCCGTGTCGGCGCCCTTGTTCTTCTGGTACCACTTGATGCTGGCGATCACGGCATCGGCGTCGAGCGGGGTGCCGTCGGAGAACTCGACTCCGTCGCGGAGTTTCAGGGTCCAGGTCTTGGAGTCGTCGGTGGAGCTCAGTGATTCGGCCAGCCACGGCTCGTACTTCTGGGCCGCGGTGTCGTAGCGCATCAGGACGTCGTAGACGGCGGCGAGCGCGGAGCCGCCGGAGGCGCCCGTGGCGTAGGTGGCGGCGGGGCTGAGGCTGCGGGCCTCGGCGTAGTCGGCGAAGTTCAGAGTGCCGCCACGGACCGGCTCGCCGGCCTCGGCCTCCTTGCCGATCTTGCCGAAGGTGTAGCGGCCGCGTTCGGCCTTCTGCTGCGCGCCGTCGCCTGCGTCCCCGTCGTCGGACGATACGCACGCGGAGGTGAGCAGGGCCGCGGCGCACAGGGCCGCGGCGAGGCGGGCTCTCGCCCGTGATGCTCGCTTCATGTGTTCCTCCAGTTGTCCGGTAGCGGTAGCGGAAGCCAGGGCGGTCCGGAGCCGGATCGGGTGGGGGGACGCCGGGTGGGGAGGGACGGTACGGCCGACGAAATCCGGCCGACGTGACGCATCCCACTCACCGGGAGCCGGGCAGGGTACGGCCCGTACGGTGGGGGCGGCCCTTCGGTGTCCGTCCGTGCCGTGGCACCGAGTCCCAGTGACCGGAACCGGCCGGGCACGGATGCCCCGTCCGAGGCCGACACTGGCCCCGACCGCGATCCCAGTGGAGTTTCCGACGCACCAGGAGTCCCGATGTCCAGCGACACGGATCACCGTTCCGCCGCCCTCGCCCGAGCGGCCGCGCTCACCGGTCCGGGCGGCCGGTTCGAGCTCGCCGACGACGATGTGCTGGGTGCCCGGCTGCCGGTGTTCACCCACCGGCAGCGGGCCCTGCACGAGGTACTGCACGCGTCCGTCGCGCACGCCGACCGCGAGTACGTCGTCACCGCGGACAGCCGGCTCACCTTCGCCGAGCACGCGGCCCAGGTCGCCTCGCTGGCGCACGTACTGCGCGAGCGGTACGGGGTCGTCAAGGGCGACCGGGTGGCGATCGCCGCCGCCAACTCCCCCGAGTGGATCCAGGTCTTCTGGGCCACGGTGTCGATCGGGGCGGTGGCGGTCGGGTTCAATGCCTGGTGGACGGCGCGCGAGATGGACCACGGCCTGCGCAACGCGGAGCCCGTGCTGGTGGTGGCCGACGCCAAGCGGTCCGCGAAACTCGCGGACCGCGCGGTGCCGGTGCTCTCCCTGGAGGACGACGTCCGCCGCTTCCTCACGGCCCACCCGGACGCGCCGCTGCCGTCCGCGGACGTCGCCGAGGACGACCCGGCCGTCATCCTCTACACGTCGGGCACCTCGGGCCGCCCCAAGGGGGCCGTGCACACCCATCGCAATCTGCTGGCCGTCGTGGAATACCACCGGCTGAACGACGCCCTGCTGCAGATGTTCGGGGACCCGCTGGCTCCGGAGGACCGCGTCTACCTGCTCACCCTGCCGCTGTTCCACATCGCGAGCCTGCACAATCTCGCCCTGCCGCGACTCGCCACCGGCAGCAAGATCGCGCTGCACATGAGCGCGTTCGACGTCGACGCGGTGCTGGGCATGGTCGAGCGGGAACGCGTCACCAACTGGGGCGCGGTGCCGACCATGGCGCACCGGCTGCTCGAACACGGCCGCGCCGACCAGTACGACACGTCGTCGCTGACGGCGTTCGCGCTGGCTTCGGCACCGTCGACGACGGCGTTCAAGGAGCGGCTGCGGCGGGAGCTGCCGTTCGCGAAGGACTCCCTCGTGGACAGCTACGGGCTGACGGAGACCTGCACCGCCGTCGCCGCCGCGAACCCGCAGGAGCTGGCGGCGGCACCCGGCACCCTCGGCCGGCCCGTGACCGGCGTCCGGCTGGAGATCCGCGATCCCTTCGGCGAAGTCCTCGGCGAGGGCGAGGAGGGCGAGGTGTGGGTGCGCAGCATGTACAACATGCTGGGCTACTGGAACGACCCCGAGGCCACCGCGGACAGCATCCGCCCGGACCGCTGGCTGCGCACCGGGGACCTGGGCTGCCTGCGCGAGGGCCGGCTGTTCCTCGTCAGCCGGCGCTCGGATCTGATCATCCGGGGCGGTGAGAACGTCTACCCGGCCGAGATCGAGACGGTGCTCGCCGAGCACCCGGACGTCTCCGAGTGCCTGGTCCTGGGCGTTCCGCATGCCGAACTCGGTCAGGAGGTGGCCGCAGTGGTGGTACTCCGTCCGGGGGCGACGGTGACCGAGGAGGCGCTGCGGGAGTACGCGGCGAACGAGCTGGCCTACTTCAAGGTGCCGAAGCGCTGGCGGCTGACCGCCGACGGGCTGCCGCGCAACGCCACCGGGAAGGTGATCCGGCACTCGGTGCAGGTCTGAGTCCGGGAGCGGTCCCGCACCACAGGGGTGTCCCGGCCGCCGTGAGCGGCCGGGACACCCCTGTGGTGCGGGGGGAGGAGGAGCGGGAGGCGACTTCTCAGAAGTCCTCGGGGCCGCGCAGCGTCGCCTCGGCACCTCCGTCGACGTAGAGCACCTGCCCGGTGATGTGGCTGTTGTCGTCCGAGGCCAGGAACAGGACGGCTCGCGCGATGTCCTCCGGCTGGGAGTAGCCGTTCAGCGGCATGGGGACGGCGGTGTCCATGACCTTCTTCATCTCCGGGTCGTCGAAGATGTCGGCGCTCATCGGGGTGAGCACGATGCCGGGCGCGACGACGTTCACGGGGATCCCGGCGTCGGCCCAGCCCGCGGCGACCGCGGTGCGCCGCGCCCACTGGGCGAGCGCCGACTTGGACGAGGGGTACAGCTTTCGGGCGCGGCCGTCCGCGATGGCCCGTTCCGCGTACGTCAGGGCCTTGTCCTCGTCCTCGGCCAGGCAGGCGGCGACGACGTCCGGGTCGGCGGGCTGGGTGCCGGAGATGGAGCCGATGAGGACGACCCGGGGGCGCGGCGCCGCGGCAAGGGCAGGGCGCAGCGCCGTCACGAACTCGGTGGTGCCGAAGTAGTTGACGGTCACCATCGCCTTGCCCGGTACGGAGACGCCGGCACAGGTGACGACCGCGTCCACCACTCCCCCGGCGGCTTCCGCGGCGGCGACTGCGGCAGCGGCGCGGCCGTCCGGTGTGGAGAGGTCGGCGTCGATCTCGCCGCCGCGCAGGTCGACCCCGATCACGCGGTCGCCCTGGGCCCGGAGCAGGGTGGTGAGGGCGGCGCCGATCCCGGAGCCGGATCCGGTGACGACGATGTTGCGTGGCATGGGGACTCCTCTTGTCGATCAACGTCCTTTCGCGCACCGTAATCAACCGGCGCCGGTGCGGCCTTTCCACTCCCGGTGGCCGGTTGGGCCGAGCAGGAGACGGCAGGCCAGCCTGATGCCGTCGTGCGCCGTCTCGGGCGGGGAGCGCTCGTACAGGACGGTGGTGAGCAGGCCGTACCAGGCCTGCTGGAGGATGCGGACCACGCGCTGGTCCCGCTCGGTGGGCTCGCTCACCCCTGCCGTGCGCAGCAGCAGGTCGGCGAGGACCTCGTCGGTGCGGCGGGCCGGGCCGCTGTCGTCGACGGGGGCGACGTTGTTGGCCTGCATCATCGCGAGGGCCAGCAGTGGTTGTTCGAAGAGCTGTCGGCTCGCCCCGGTGAGCAGATCGGTCACGGCTTCCACCGGGCCGGTGCCCGGCGCGGGCGGTGGGGTGTCCGCGGCCAGGCGGAGCACCTGGGCGTGCATGACCGCGGCGAAGAGGTGCGTCTTGGACGGGAAGTAGCGGTACAGGGTGGCGATCGCGACGCCCGCTGCCCTGGCCACGTCGTGCATCTGCACCCGTTCGAGGCCGTGCGTGGCGCCGAGGCGCGCCGCGCACCGCAGGATCCGGGCGTGTCGCTGGCGCTGCTTGGGCGAGGTGGGATGCGCGGGGGCTCTTTCGCCGCTCGTTCGGGGCACGGTCAGGGAGTCCTTCCGTCGGCCGTCGATGTTTCCGCGTGCGGTGCGGGTGCGGTGGGCGGCGTTCCGGTCAGTGGGACCCGGCCGCATCCGGCGCGGGGCGCGGACTTGGATGGCCCTTCCCCCTCCCGTCTCCCCGCGCCCCTGAGAGGTGCCCCCATGCGGATCGGCATCACCAGTCCCGTCGTCACCGCCGTGCCCGGTGTCCACTCACCGTGGGAGCGCGGCGCCGGCATCGAGGAGCTGGGGGCGGTCGCCGAGGCCGCCGACCGGCTCGGTTTCCACCATCTGACCTGTTCGGAGCATGTGGCGGTGCCCGTGGACGTCGCCGAGCAGCGGGGCGGCACCTACTGGGATCCCCTCGCCACCTTCGGGTATCTCGCCGCCCGCACCCGCCGTATCCGGCTTGCCACCCAGGTCCTGGTGCTGGGCTACCACCATCCGCTGGCCGTCGCGAAGCGCTACGGCACGCTGGACCGGGTCTCGGGCGGCCGGCTGGTGCTCGGGCTCGGTGTGGGGAGTCTGGAGGAGGAGTTCCGGCTGCTCGGCGCGGCCTTCGAGGGGCGCGGCGGGATCGCCGACGACGCGCTCGCGGCGCTGCGGGCCTCGCTGTCCCGCCGTGAGCCCGCCTACCACGGGGAGCACTTCGACTACGAGGGGTTCGTGGTGGAGCCGCACGCCGTGCAGGAGTCGGTGCCGCTGTGGATCGGCGGCCGTACGCCGCGTTCCCTGCGCCGGGCCGTGGCGTACGGGGACGGCTGGGTGCCGTTCGGACTTCCGCTGGACCGGCTGCGCGAGATGGTCGACGCGGCCGAGCTGCCGGAGGGCTTCGAGGTGGTGCTGAGCGCGGGGCGCCCGCTGGATCCGTCCGGGGACGCGGACGGAGCGGCGAGGGCGCTGCGCAGGGTGTCCGAGGCGGGGGCCACGCTGGTCAGCGTGTCGCTGGCTGCCGAGTCGCCGCGTCACTACGTCGAGCAGTTGGCGGCGCTGGCGGAGATCGCGCGGATCCCGGGTGTCGCCGCGAGCGGGGAGGCCGGGGCATGAGCGAGCGGCTGCCGGACGGCTTCGAAGCGCGACTGCGGCGTCTGGAGGACGAGCGGGACATCGCCAGGATGATGGCCTCGTACGGGCCGATGGTCGACGGCGGCGACGCGGACGGTGTCGCCGCGCTCTGGGCGCCGGACGGTGTCTACGACATCGACGAGCTGTTCCTCGCGGGCCGGGAGCAGATCGGCGCGATGGTGCGGTCCGCCGCGCACCGGGGCTGGATCCGGCAGGGCTGCGCGCACGTCGTCGGGCCGCCGCACATCACGGTCGACGGCGACGAGGCGGTCGCGGTGTGCCACTCGCTGATGGTGGTGCACGAGGAGGGCCGGTACGTGGTGCGCCGGGCCACCGCCAACCACTGGCGGCTGCGCCGTACGGACTCCGCCCCTGGATGGCAGGTGGTCACCCGGACCAACCGGATCCTGGACGGGCGTCCCGAGTCCCCGGCACTGCTGACCGACGGAGTGCGCGGGGAGCGTGCCGAGGGCTGACCGTGTGATCGGGTGATGCGGGGAAGGGGGCGGTGACGGTCCGTCTCCGCCCCCCCTCTCCGCGCCCCTCCCCGCGTCCCGCGGCGCGGTCAGCGGGCGCCGTACACCGGCTGGGGCGTCTCGGCAGTGGCCAGGAGCTTCGTCGCCGCCTCGCCCGCCTCCGCCGGGGTCCAGCGGGCGCCCTTGTCGGCGGTGGGGCCAGGGCGCCAGCCCTCCATCACGGTGATCCGTCCCGCCTCCGCCTCGAAGACCCGGCCGCTCACCCCGGCCGAGGCCGCCGAGCCGAGCCACACGACGAGCGGAGACACGTTGTCCGGGGCCATCGCGTCGAAACCGCCCTCGCCGGGCGCCGCCATGGTCTCGGCGAAGGTGTCCTCGGTCATCCGGGTGCGGGCGGCCGGGGCGATCGCGTTGACCTGGACGCCGTAGCGGCCCATCTCGGCGGCGGACACCAGGGTCAGTCCGACGATGCCCGCCTTGGCCGCGGAGTAGTTGCCCTGGCCGACGCTGCCCAGCAGGCCCGCACCGGAGCTGGTGTTGATCACGCGTGCCTCGGGGACGCGGCCCGCCTTGGCCTCGGCTCGCCAGTGTGCCGCCGCGTGCTTGAGCGGCAGGAAGTGGCCCTTGAGGTGGACCCGCATCACCGCGTCCCAGTCGTCCTCGTCCAGGTTGACCAGCATCCGGTCGCGCAGGAAGCCGGCGTTGTTGACCAGGGTGTCGAGGCGCCCGAACGTGTCGAGGGCGGTGGCGACGAGGGAGGCCGCGCCGTCGGTGGTGGCGATGTCGCCGCCGTGCGCGACCGCCTCGCCGCCGGCCGCGCGGATCTCCTCGACGACCTGCTGTGCGGGGCCACTGCCCGCGCCGGAGCCGTCGAGGCCCACGCCGAGGTCGTTGACGACGACTTTCGCGCCCTCTGCGGCGAACGCCAGGGCATGGGCACGGCCGAGTCCGCGGCCCGCGCCGGTGACGGCGACGACGCGGCCTGCGCACAGGGCGGTCGGTGAGGTCATGAGGGTGTCCTTTCGGGAGGGGCCGGGGGCTGCGCCGTACCGCTCAGTGGCACGGGGTACTCCCCCGGCGTTCGTATCGCTGCTACCTTCTGCCTAACAAACGTTTGGTGGAAAGGTAGCTGATCTGCTCATGGGTGTCTCCACCTCCGCCCCGCAAGCGGGCGTCGCCGTCGTCACCGTGGACTTCCCTCCGGTGAACGCCCTGCCCGTACGGGCCTGGTACGAGCTGGCCGCCGCGGTGCGCGCCGCCGGCGCGGACCCCGAGGTGCGCTGCGTGGTGCTCACCGCCGAGGGGCGCGGGTTCAACGCGGGCGTGGACATCAAGGAGATGCAGCGCACGGACGGGCACGGCGCGCTGATCGGCGCCAACCGCGGCTGCTTCGAGGCGTTCGCCGCGGTCTACGAGTGCGAGGTCCCGGTCGTGGCCGCCGTGCACGGCTTCTGCCTGGGCGGCGGCATCGGCCTCGTCGGCAACGCCGACGCGATCGTGGCGGCCGACGACGCCACCTTCGGGCTCCCGGAGCTGGACCGCGGCGCGCTCGGCGCGGCCACCCACCTCGCCCGGCTGGTCCCGCAGCACCTGATGCGGGCCCTGTACTACACCTCCCGCACCGCCACGGCCGAGGAGCTGCACCGGCACGGCTCGGTGTGGCGCGTGGTCCCGCGGGATGAACTGCGGGACGCCGCTCTGGAGCTGGCGGGCGAGATCGCCGCCAAGGACGGCCATCTGATCCGGCTGGCCAAGGCCGCCATCAACGGCATCGACCCCGTCGACGTACGCCGCAGCTACCGCTTCGAGCAGGGCTTCACCTTCGAGGCCAACCTCAGCGGGGTCGCCGACCGCGTACGCGACACCTTCGGCACCCACACTTCCGGCACCGGCACTTCCGCCGCCGACACTTCCGGCACCGACAAGGAGCAGCGAGCGTGACCCAGGACAAGACGATGACGGCCGACGACGTCGTCGGCCGGCTGCGCAGCGGCATGACGATCGGCATCGGCGGCTGGGGCTCGCGCCGCAAGCCGATGGCTCTGGTGCGGGCGCTGCTGCGCTCGGACGTGACGGACCTGACGGTGGTGTCGTACGGCGGACCGGACGTGGGACTGCTGGCGGCCGCCGGGAAGATCCGGAAGCTGGTCGCGGCGTTCGGCACCCTCGACTCCATACCCCTGGAGCCGCACTTCACGGCCGCCCGGCAGCGCGGGGCCTTCGAGATGGTGGAGCTGGACGAGGCGATGCTCATGTGGGGGCTGACCGCCGGTGCGCAGCGCCTGCCGTTCATCCCCGTGCGGGCGGGTATCGGCTCGGACGTGATGAAGGTCAACCCGTCGCTGCGTACGGTCCGTTCGCCCTACGACGACGGGGAGGAGCTGGTCGCGGCCCCGGCCCTGCGCCTGGACGCGGCCCTGGTCCACCTCAACCGCGCCGACGCGCAGGGCAACGGCCAGTACCTGGGCCCGGACCCGTACTTCGACGACCTGTTCTGCGAGGCCGCCGACCACGCGTACGTCTCCTGCGAGCGGATCGTGGACACGGCGGACCTGCTCAAGGAGCACGGGCCGCAGACCCTCCTGGTCAAGCGCCTGTTCGTGGACGGCGTGGTGGAGACGCCGAACGGCGCGCACTTCACCTCCTGCGTGCCCGACCACGACCGGGACGAGGAGTTCCAGCGGGCCTACGTCCGCGCCGCCCGCGACTCCGAGGCGTGGCCGGCCTTCGCCGCCCGGTTCCTGTCCGGTGACGAGGCCGCCTACCAGGCCGCCGTCACGGCGTTCCACCAGGACCAGCAGAAGGAAGGCAAGGAAGCATGAGCGTCACCGAGACCACCGTCCTGCCCGCCGCGACGCGCGCCGAGTACTGCGTCGTGGCCTGCGCCGAGGCCTGGCGCGACGCCGGTGAGATCCTGGCCAGCCCGATGGGCACCGTCCCGGCCATCGGGGCGCGCCTGGCGAAGCTCACCTTCTCCCCCGACCTGTTGCTGACCGACGGGGAGGCGCTGCTCATGGCGGACGTGCCCGCGCTCGGGCAGCGGCCGGGGGCGGTGGAGGGTTGGCTGCCGTTCCGTCAGCACCTCGCGCTGACGGCCACAGGGCGTAGGCACGTGATGATGGGCGCGAGCCAGATCGACCGGTACGGCAACCAGAACATCTCCTGCATCGGCGACTGGGCCAGGCCCACCCGGCAGTTGCTCGGGGTACGCGGAGCGCCCGTCAACACCCTGAACAACCCGACGAGTTACTGGGTGCCGAAGCACTCGGCGCGGGTGTTCGTCGAGCACGTCGACATGGTCAGCGGCGTCGGTTACGACCGGGCCGCGGCGGCCGGGCCCGCCGCGACCCGCTACCACCGCATCCCCGAGGTGGTCACCAACCTGGGCGTCTTCGACTTCGAGACCCCCGACCGCACGATGCGGCTGCGCTCCGTGCACCCCGGGGTCACCGTCGAGCAGGTCACCGAGGCCACCGGGTTCGCCCTCACGGTCCCCGACGAGGTGCCCTTCACGCGGGAGCCCACCGAGGCGGAGCTGCGGCTGATCCGCGAGGTCGTCGACCCGAAGGGGCTGCGGGAACGGGAGGTTCCGGCGTGAGCGGGGCGAGTCCCGGGACGTTCGCGACGCCGCTCACCGAGCTGACCGGGGTGCGGTACCCGATCGTGCAGACCGGCATGGGCTGGGTGGCCGGCCCCCGGCTCGTGTCGGCCTCGGCGAACGCCGGTGCCCTCGGCATCCTCGCCTCCGCCACCATGACCGTGGAGCAACTGCGTTCGGCGGTCCGCGAGGTCAAGTCCCGTACGGACGCGCCGTTCGGCGTCAATCTGCGGGCCGACGCGACGGACGCCGGGGAACGGGTACGGATCATCGTCGAGGAGGGGGTGCGGGTGGCGTCCTTCGCCCTCGCCCCGTCCAAGGACCTGATCGCGCGTCTCAAGGACGCCGGCGTCGTCGTCATCCCCTCCATCGGCGCCCGCCGGCACGCGGAGAAGGTCGCCGCGTGGGGCGCGGACGCGGTGATGGTGCAGGGCGGGGAGGGCGGCGGCCACACGGGCGAGGTGGCCACCACGGTGCTGCTCCCCCAGGTCGTGGACGCGGTCGACATCCCGGTGATCGCGGCCGGCGGCTTCCACGACGGCCGCGGCCTGGTCGCCGCGCTCGCCTACGGGGCGGCCGGCATCGGGATGGGCACGCGTTTCCTGCTCACCTCCGACAGCGCCGTGCCCGACGCGGTGAAGGCGAAGTACCTGGCCGCCGCCGTCAAGGACGTCACGGTCACGACCAGGGTGGACGGGCTGCCGCACCGCATGCTGCGTACCGCCATGGTCGACTCGCTGGAGCGGGCGGGCCGTGTGACATCGAGTCTGCGCGCGTTGCGACACGCCGCGGCCTTCCGGAAGGAGACGGGTGCGAGCTGGTCACGGTTGGTCCGGGACGGGCTGGCGATGAAGCACGGCAAGGAGCTGACCTGGGGCCAGGTGCTGCTGGCCGCCAACACCCCGATGCTGCTCAAGGCCTCGCTGGTCGAGGGGCGCACGGACATCGGCGTGATGGCCTCGGGACAGGTGGCGGGGCTGATCGAGGACCTGCCGTCCTGCACGGAACTGGTCGGACGCATCATGAACGAGGCGCAGGCCACGCTGAAGTCGCTGCCCCAGTAGCTGACTTGAGGCATACGCCAAAGGGGGCGGTCCGGATGTCCGGGCTGCCCCCCTCGCGCGCATGCCTCAGAGGCGTTCGATGATGGTGACGTTGGCCTGGCCGCCGCCCTCGCACATGGTCTGCAGTCCGTAGCGGCCGCCGGTGCGCTCCAGTTCGTGCAGCAGGGTCGTCATCAGCTTGGTGCCGGTGGCGCCCAGCGGGTGGCCGAGCGCGATGGCACCGCCGTTGACGTTGACCTTGTCCGGGTCGGCGCCGGTCTCCTTCAGCCAGGCCAGGACGACGGGGGCGAAGGCCTCGTTGATCTCGACCAGGTCGATGTCGTCGAGGGACATCCCGGCCTTCTTCAGCGCGTACGCCGTCGCCGGGATCGGCGCCGACAGCATCCGGATCGGGTCCTCGCCGCGCACCGACAGGTGGTGGACGCGGGCACGGGGGGTGAGGCCGTGTTCGGCGACGGCGCGCTCGGAGGCGATGAGCAGCGCGGAGGCGCCGTCGGAGACCTGGGAGGCGACGCCCGCGGTGATCCGGCCGCCCTCGACGACCGGCTTCAGACCGGCCATCTTCTCCAGCGAGGTCTCGCGGCGCGGGCCCTCGTCCACGGTGACGTCGCCGTAGGCGACGGTCTCGCGGTCGAAGCGGCCCTCGTCGATGGCGCGCACGGCCCGCTGGTGCGAGCGCAGGGCGAAGTGCTCCATGTCCTCGCGGGTGATGCCCCACTTCTCGGCGATGAGTTCGGCACCGTGGAACTGGTTGACCGGCGCGTCGCCGTAGCGGGCGCGCCAGCCCTCGGAGCCGGTGTAGGGGCCGTCGGTGAGGCCGAGGGGTTCGGCGGCCTGACGGCTGGCGAAGGCGATGGGGATCATCGACATGTTCTGGGTGCCGCCCGCGACGACCAGGTCCTGGGTGCCGGAGAGGACGCCCTGGGCGGCGAAGTGCACGGCCTGCTGGGAGGATCCGCACTGGCGGTCGACGGTGGTGCCGGGGACCTCCTCGGGCAGGCCGGCGGCGAGCCACGCGGTGCGGGCGATGTCCCCGGCCTGTGGGCCGACGGTGTCCAGGCAGCCGAAGACGACGTCGTCGACGGCGGACGGGTCGACGCCGGTGCGCTCGACCAGCGCCCTGATGACGTGCGCCCCGAGATCGGCGGGGTGGACGGCGGACAGGCCGCCCTTGCGCCGGCCGACCGGGGTGCGGACCGCGTCGACGATGTAGGCCTCGGCCATGGCTACTCCTTCATGTCCTTCATAAGGGATGTGATGGTGCGTCAGGTGCGCGGGGTGATGCCTTCCAGGACCATGGACAGGTACTGCCGGGCGATCTCCTCCGGGCTGTGGGTGCCGCCGGGGCGGTACCAGGACGCGGCGACCCATACGGTGTCGCGCACGAACCGGTAGACGAGCCGCACGTCGAGGTCGCCGCGGAAGACCTCGTCGGTGACGCCGCGTTCCAGGGTGCGCAGCCAGGCGTTCTCGAACCTCGTCTGGGAGTCGGAGAGGTAGGCGAAGCGCGGCTGGGCGGCGAGGTGCCGGGACTCCTTCTGGTAGATGGCGACCGCGGGACCGTGCCGGTCGATCTGCCGGAAGGACTCGGTGACCAGGGCCTCGATGGTCTCCCGCGGTCCGAGTCCGGCGGCGAGCACGGTGTCGTAGCCCGCCCACAGCTCGTCCAGGAAGGCGGTGAGGATCTCGTCCAGCATCGACTCCTTGGAGTCGAAGTGGTAGTAGAGGCTGCCCGCGAGCATGCCTGCGGCGTCGGCGATGCGGCGGACCGTGGTGGCGTTGTAGCCCTGGTCGGCGAAGACCTGGGCGGCGGTGGCCAGGATCTCCGCGCGGCGCTCCACGGCGGACGACGACGAGGCGGCGGAGGCGGAGGACGAGGACGAGGACGAGGACGAGGCGGAGGAGTTGCTCTTCATCCGCTCATGCTCTCTGACTGCTGACGGAAATCGTCTCACCGGTCATGTACGAGGAGTAGCCGCTGGCCAGGAACACGATGACGTTGGCGATCTCCCACGGCTCGGCGTACCGGCCGAAGGCCTCGCGCTCGGTGAGCTCGGCGAGGAGTCCGGGGGTGGTGACCTTCACCAGGTGCGGGTGCATGGCGAGGCTCGGGGCGACGGCGTTGACCCGTACGCCGAAGTCGGCGGCCTCCAGGGCGGCGCAGCGGGTGAGGGCCATGACGCCGGCCTTGGCGGCGGCGTAGTGGGCCTGGCCGCGCTGGGCCCGCCACCCGATGACGGAGGCGTTGTTGACGACGACGCCCCCGCCGTCCTGCTCCTTGAGCCGGCGCAGGGCCGCCCGGGTGCAGCGGAAGGTGCCGCCCAGGGTGACGTCGAGGACCTTGCCCCACTGGTCGTCGGTCATGTCGACGAGGTCGGCGGTGCCGCCCAGACCGGCGTTGTTGACGACGACGTCGAGGCCGCCGTGGCGCTCGGCGGCGAGCGCGAACAGGGCGTCGACCTGCCCTTCGTCGGTGACGTCACAGGGCAGTGCGGCGACGTTGTCGGCGCCGAACTCCCCGGCGAGGGCGGCGGCGCTCTCACGCAGACGCCGTTCGTGGGCGTCGCCGATGACGACGCGGGCGCCCTCCTCCAGGAATCTGCGGGCGGTGGCGCCGCCGATCCCGGCGCCCGCGGCGGCGGTGATCACCGCGGTGCGTCCGGCGAGGAGGGAGTGCCCCGGTACCGGCACCGGGGCAGGGGGCTTCGGGGTCACGGGCGGGCCTCCTTGGGCAGGCCGAGGACGCGCTCGGCGATGATGTTGCGCTGGATCTCGTTGGACCCGGCGTAGATGGTGTCGGAGCGGGAGAAGAGGAACAGCCGCTGCCAGTCGTCGAGGTCGTAGGGCTCACCGGCGGCGAGCATGCCGCCCGCGCCGCACACGTCCATGGCGAGTTCGCCCAGTTCGCGGTGCCAGGTGGCCCAGAAGATCTTGCCGATGGACGCCTCGGGGCCGGGGGCTCCGGACGCGACGCCGTCGAGCATGCGCAGGGCGTTGCAGCGGATGGTCTCCAGGCCGGTCCAGGCGCGGGCGAGCCGGTCGCGGATCAGCGGGTCGTCCGCCGCGCCGTTGCGTTTCGCCGTCTCGACGAGGGTCTCCAGTTCGCGCCGGAAGCCGACCTGCTGGCCGAGGGTGGAGACGCCGCGTTCGAAGCCGAGGGTGGCCATGGCCACCTTCCAGCCGTCGCCGGGGGCGCCGACGATGTGTTCGGCGCGGGTGCGGGCGCCGTCGAAGAAGACCTCGTTGAACTCGGAGGTGCCGGTGAGCTGGGTGATGGGGCGGATCTCGACGCCGGGCCGGTCCAGCGGGACCAGGAGGTAGGACAGGCCCTTGTGGCGCTGCGAGCCCGCTTCGGTGCGGGCGACGACGAAGCACCACTGCGACTCGTGGGCGAGTGACGTCCAGGTCTTCTGCCCGGTGACCACCCAGTCGTCACCTTCGCGGACGGCCCTGGTCCGGACGTTCGCCAGGTCGGAGCCCGCGTCGGGCTCGCTGTAGCCCTGGCACCACATTTCCTCGGCTGCGACGATCGGCGGCAGGAACCTGGCCCGCTGCTCGGGGGTGCCGAAGGCGATCAGGGTGGGGCCGAGCAACTGCTCGGCGATGTGGTTGACCCGGGCGGGGGCGTCGGCCAGGGCGTACTCCTCGTGGAAGGCGACCTGCTGCTCGATGGTCGCGCCCCGGCCGCCGAACTCCTCGGGCCAGCCGACGCAGGTCCAGCCCGCGGCGGCCATGTGCCTCTCCCACTCCAGCCTCTCGGCGAAGACCTCGTGCTCACGGCCGGGTCCGCCGCGGCCGCGGAGGCCCGCGAAGGCACCGGTGAGGTTGGCGGCCAGCCAGCCGCGGATCTCGGCGCGGAACTCCTCGACGCTGCTCATGCCGTTACGTTAATCTACCAAACACTTGTTAGGGAAGGAGGGCCGACGATGTCCGCTGCCCAAGACGAGACCGGCGAACCCGTGCGCTACGAGAAGCAGGGTCCGGTCGCGACCGTCACCATGAACCGCCCCGAGTACCGCAACGCGCAGAACTCGGCGATGACCTACGCCCTGGACCGGGCGTTCTACCGCGCGGCCGAGGACAACGAGGTCAAGACCGTCGTCCTGGCCGGCGCGGGCAAGCACTTCTCCGCCGGTCACGACATCGGCACCCCCGAGCGGGACGCCCACCTGCCGTTCGAGCGCCGCGCGGGACTGTGGTGGGACCACTCGGACAAGCAGGGCGCGGAGAGCCGTTTCGCCCGCGAGTCCGAGGTGTATCTCGGCATGTGCCGCCGCTGGCGGGAACTGCCCAAGCCGGTCGTCGCCTCCGTGCAGGGCGCCTGTGTGGCGGGCGGGCTGATGCTCGCCTGGGTGTGCGACCTGATCGTGGCCTCCGAGGACGCGTTCTTCGCCGACCCGGTGGTGCGGATGGGCATCCCGGGCGTCGAGTACTTCGCCCACCCGTGGGTGATGCCGCCGCGCGTCGCCAAGGAGTTCCTCTTCACCGGCGACCGCATGAGCGCCCGGCGCGCGTACGAGGTCGGCATGGTCAACCGGGTCGTGTCGCGTGAGGAACTGGCCGATGAGACACAGGCGTTGGCGCTGCGCATCGGCGAGATGCCGCGTCTGGGTCTCGCGCTGACCAAGCGCGCCGTGAACCAGGCCGAGGACCTTCAGGGTCTGCACGCCGGCATGGACTCGGTGTTCGGTCTGCACCACCTCGCACACGCGCACAACGCCGAGACCCAGCCGGACGCGCTCGGCGGCATGGACATCAAGGCGATGAAGAAGGCGGGCGGCTGATGGACCTCGACTTCAGCGAGGCGGACGACGCGTTCCGCGCCGAGGTCCGCGACTGGCTGGCGGCGCACGTGCCGACCACTCCCCTGCCGTCCCTGGAGAGTGCCGAGGGCTTCGCCGCGCACCGTCGGTGGGAGGCCGAACTGGCCGCCGATCGCTGGTCGGTGGTGTCCTGGCCCGAGGAGTTCGGCGGGCGGGGCGCCTCGATCCTGCGCTGGCTGGTCTTCGAGGAGGAGTACTTCGCGGCCGGCGCCCCCGGACGGGTCAGCCAGAACGGCATCAACCTGCTCGCCCCCACCCTCTTCGAGCACGGCACCGCCGAGCAGCGGGCGCGGATCCTGCCCGCGATGGCGAGCGGCGAGGTCATCTGGGCGCAGGCCTGGTCCGAGCCGGAGTCCGGTTCCGACCTGGCCTCGCTCAAGTCGACGGCCCGGCGCACCGAGGGCGGCTGGCTGCTGAGCGGCCAGAAGACGTGGTCGTCGCGGGCCGCGTTCGCCGACCGGGCCTTCGGCCTGTTCCGCAGCGACCCGGACGCCGGCAAGCCGCACCGCGGGCTGACGTACCTGATGTTCCCGCTGGACGCCGAGGGCGTCACGGTGCGGCCCATCGGGCGGCTCGACGGCAGGCCGGCCTTCGCGGAGCTCTTCCTGGACGACGTGTTCGTGCCGGACGAGGACGTCATCGGCGAACCCGGCCAGGGCTGGCGGGTCGCGATGAGCACCACCGGCAACGAGCGCGGGCTCACCCTGCGCAGCCCGGGGCGTTTCACGGCCGCCGCCGAGCGGCTGACCACGCTGTGGCACGAGCAAGGCGACCGGTCCGACACGGCGCTGCGCGACCGGGTCGCCGACGCGGTGATCGGCGCCCGCGCCTACCGGCTGTTCTCGTACGCGGGTGCCTCCCGCATCCTGCACGACGAGGGCGGCCCGGCCGGTGCCGCGTCCAGCCTCAACAAGATCTACTGGTCCGAGCTGGACATCGCCCTGCACGAGACGGCCCTGGACCTGCTCGGCCCGTACGGCGAACTCGCCGACCACGCGACCGAGTCGCCGGATCACGGCGCCTGGGCCGAGGGGTACACCTTCTCCCTGGCCGGGCCCATCTACGCCGGCACCAACGAGATCCAGCGCGACATCATCGCCGAGCGGCTGCTCGGCCTGCCGAAGGGACGCCGGTGATGCGGTTCCTCCTCGACGCCGAGCAGCGGGAGTTCGCCCGTTCCCTCGACGGTCTCCTCGCCTCCTCGGACACCCCGGCCGCGGTGCGGTCCTGGGCGGCCGGTGACCATGCCCCGGGGCGGGCGCTGTGGGCGCGGCTGGCCGAGGCCGGGGTGTTCGCCCTCGCGGTGCCGGAGCGGCACGAGGGGTTCGGGCCGCTGCCGCTCGACATCGCCGTCGCCTTCACCGAGTTGGGGCGGCACGCGGTACCCGGCCCGCTGGTCGAGACGGTCGCCGCGGCGGCCCTGCTGGACCGGCTCGGCGACCCGGACGCGGCCGCCGCCCGCCTGCCCGGCATCGCCTCCGGCAAGACCGTCGCCTCGCTGTGCCTGACGGCCCTCGGCCCGTACGCCCTGGACGCGGACGCGGCCGACACGGTGCTGGTCGTGGACGGCGACGTGCTGCGCGTGGGCGCCGAGCCCGGCCCCGTGCAGCCCTCGGCCGATCCGGCGCGGCGCCTGTCCCGGCCGTCCGGCGGGACGGTGCTCGCCGAGGGTCCCGCGGTGGTGTCGGCCGCCGCCCACGCGGCCGACGTGGCCACGCTGGCCACCGCGGCCCAGTCCCTCGGGCTCGGCCGCGCGCTGCTCACCCGCACCGTCGAGTACGTCAAGCAGCGCACCCAGTTCGGGGTGCCCATCGGCTCCTTCCAGGCCGTCAAGCACCGGCTGGCGGACACGCTGGTCGCCCTGGAGTTCGCCGAGCCGCTGGTGCACGGCGCCGCCCTCGCGCTCGCCGCCGGCTCCCCGGGGGCCGGCCGGGACGTCGCCGCCGCCAAGGTCACCGCGGGCGAGGCAGCCCACCGGGCCGCGCGCACCGCCCTGCAACTGCACGGCGCGGTCGGCTACACCGACGAGCTGGACCTGTCCCTGTGGATCCGCAAGGCCCGTCCGCTGCGCGACGCCTGGGGCACCCCGGCCGCGTGCCGGGCCCGCGTACTGACCGTCTGACGCGCGCGCAACCGCGCCACACACCGAGGGGAGCAGCCCGATGAGGCTGACGGAGGAGCAGGAAGAACTGCGGTCGGCCGTACGGTCGTTGCTGACCCGGTACGAGGGAGCCGCGGCCTGGGGGCCGTTGGCCGAGCAGATCGGCGTCGCCGCACTCGCCGTGCCCGAGGAGTACGGGGGTGCGGGCGGCGGTGCCCGGGACGTGCACGTGCTGATGGCGGAGCTGGGGCGGTGCCTGAGTCCGTTGCCGGTGCTCGGTTCGGCGGTGCTCACGGCGGGCGCGCTGCTCGCCTCCGGCGACAAGGAGGCCTGCGGGCGCCTGCTGCCCGCGCTGGCCGAGGGCGGCTCGGTGGGGGCGCTGGCCTGGGCCGAACAGGGCTCGTGGGACGCGGAGTCGGTGCGCGCCCGCGCGGTGCCGGGCCCCGGCGGCGGCGCCTGGTTCCTCAGCGGCGTCAAGGAGCACGTACTGGACTGGCCGGGTGGCGTCGACGTGCTGCTCGTCGCGGTCCGTACGGCAGCCGGTGTCTCGCTGTTCGAGGTGGCGGCGGACGCGCCCGGGGCGCGCCGCGAGCCCGTCGTCACGATGGACGGCACTCGGAGCCAGGCCCGGTGGGTCCTGGACGGCGCCGAGGGTCGGCCGGTCGGGGTCGCGGGCGACGGGGAACGGATCCTGTCGCACGTACGGGACCTGGCCTGCACGGCGCTCGCCGCAGAACAGGTGGGCGCGGCCGAGCGCTGTCTCGAACTCACCGTCGCCCACGCCCGCGACCGCGTCCAGTTCGGCCGGGCCATCGGCTCGTTCCAGGCGGTCAAGCACCGGCTGGCGGACGCCTACGTGCTGGTGGAGTCGGCCCGTTCGGCGGCGCTCGGGGCGGCCTTCGCCGCCGACGAGGATCCGGGCGCGCTGCCGCGGGCCGCCGCCGTCGCCAAGTCGGTCTGCTCCGAGGCGTTCTCGGCGGTGGCCGGCGAGACGATCCAGCTCCACGGCGGGATCGGCATCACCTGGGAGCACGACGCGCACCGCTACTTCAAGCGGGCGCACGGAGCGGGCGAGCTGTTCGGCCCGCCCGCCTCGCACCGGGCGCGGCTCGCCGCCGGGCTCGGACTGACCTCGCACTGAACTCACGTCGCAGCGATCCGGAAAGGCTTCACACCATGGACATCGGCAACCCGTTCGACTTCACGGGACGCGTGGTGCTCGTCACCGGCGGCACCAAGGGCATCGGTGCCGCGATCGCCGAGGCGTTCCTCGGGGCCGGGGCCGACGTCGTGGTCTGCGGTCGCAACACGCCCGACGTACTGCCCGCGGCACAGGGCAGGGAGGCGGTCTTCGTCGCCGCCGACGTGCGCGATCCGGCGGCGGCGGCGAACCTCGTCGACCGTGCGGTGGAGCGCTTCGGCCGTCTCGACGTGCTCGTCAACAACGCGGGCGGTTCCCCGGACGCCGACGCGGCCACCGTCTCGCCCCGCTTCGTGGAGAAGATCGTCGCGCTCAACCTGCTGGCCCCGTTCTACGTGGCGCAGGCGGCGCACCGCGCCATGCGGGACCGGCCGGGCGGCGGCTCGGTCGTCAACATCGGCAGTGTCTCCGCCCACGATCCGCAGCCGGGCACCGCCGCCTACACGGCCGCCAAGGCGGGGCTGCTGGCCCTGACCAGGGCGCTGGCCCTGGAGTGGGCGCCCGAGGTGCGGGTCAATCACATCACCACCGGGCTGATCCGCACCGAGAGCGCCGCGTCCGTCTACGGCGCCGACGGCGGCGCCTCGGTGGCCGGCGTCGTCCCGATGGCGCGGATGGCCGTTCCCGGGGACGTCGCCCGTGCCTGCCTGTTCCTCGCGAGCGACCTGTCGGCGTACGTCAACGGCGCGGACCTCGCGGTGCACGGCGGCGGGGAGTTCCCGGCCCGGTTCCTCGCCGCGAAGGCGACCGACGGGCAGGAGTGACGGGGAACGCCGGAAGCCCGGGAGAGAGTGGCACGCTCTCTCCCGGGCTTTTGGTGGTCACGGCAGGTCGGGGGTCCAGGCGACGCCGTTGATGTGCGAACCGCCGTCGACGTAGAGCGTGTTGCCGGTGACATAGCGAGCGCCCTCGCTCGCGAGGAACAGCGCCGCCGGGGCGATGTCCTGCTCGGGGTCGCCCATCCGTCCCATGGGGTTCATGGCGCCGGACGCCTTCTCCAGCTCGGGGTTCTCCCGCATCCGTCGCCGAAAGGCCGCGCTCTTGGCGCCGGGGCAGATGGCGTTGACCACGATCCCGGTGGGGGCCCACTCCCGGGCGGCGGTCCGGGTCAGGGTGCGCAGGGCCTCCTTGGCGGCGTTGTACTCCAAAGTGCCCATGTGGGCGTTCACGCCGTTGAGGCTGCACATGTTGACGATCCGGCCCCATCCCCGCTCCTTCATGTGGGGGAAGGCGGCCTGCATCGCCCAGAGCGGTCCGTAGAAGCCGATGCCCAGGCCGCGGGCCAGCATGTCGTCGGTCTTGTTCTCCACCCGCCCCAGTTCACCGGGCGCCCAGGCGTTGTTGACCAGGATGTCGACGCCGCCCCACTCCCGCACGGCGGTGGCGACCATCTCCAGCACCTGTGACTTGTCGCCGACGTCGGTGCGCAAGAAGCGGCCGCCGATCTCGTCGGCCACGGCCCCGCCGGTCTCCTCGTTCACGTCCGCGACCAGCACTGTGGCCCCCTCGGCGGCGAACCGCCGGGCCACTCCGGCGCCGATTCCGTCCCCGCCACCGGTGACGATCGCCACGCGTCCATCGAGCTGCATGATGCTGATGCCTCTCCCTCAGACCAGGTTGTCCTCGACCGTCAGCCCGAAGGCGCCTCGGCCGTACATGGCGAGCGCGCGTTCCACGTCGTTGGCGACGTGCACGCTGCCCGCGTGGGCGTCGCGCCAGGCACGCTCGATGGGGTTGCCGCGGCGCAGCGCGTTGCCGCCGGCGGTCTTGAAGAGCAGGTCGATCGCGGCGACGGCCCGTTCGGTGCCCCGGACCTGGTCGCGCCGGGTGCGCAGCCGCAGCTCCATGGGGATCTCCTGTTCGACGGCGGCGAGTTCGGACAGCTCGCGCAGGTTCCGGTCCATCTGCAGGACGGTCGCGTCGATGTCGGAGGCGGCACGCGCGATGGCAACCTGGGCGAAGGGGTCCTCGGTGAACCGGCCGCCGCCCAGGCTGAGCCGCACCCGCTCCTTCATCAGCGACACATACGACTCGTAGCCGCCCGACACGGCACCGATCACCGGTGCCGTGATGGCGCTGGTGAAGATCGCGCCGAACGGCAGCCGGTACAGCGGCCCCTTGTTGACCTGTTGTCCCGGCACCTTCAGCCGGGCCTGCTCGTAGTTGCGCAGCACCCGGTGGTCGGGCACGAACGCCGACTCCACGATGATGTCGTTGCTGGCGGTGCCGCGCAGTCCGACCACGTCCCACGCGTCCTCGATGGTGTAGTCGGAGTGGGGCACCAGGACGGTGAGGAAGTCGACCGGCCGTCCCTCGGCGCCGACGACCAGGGCGCCGAGCAGGGCCCACGTGGCGTGCTCGCAGCCGGAGGAGAAGCTCCAGCGGCCGGTGAGCCGGTAGCCGCCGTCGACGGGGGTGAGCCTGCCCACCGGCGCGTACGACGAGGAGACGCGGGTGTCGGGGTCCTCGCCCCAGACGTCGTCCTGTGCCCGGCGCGGGAACAGGCCGAGCTGCCAGGCGTGCACGCCCAGGATCGAGGCGACCCAGCCGGTGGAGCAGCAGACGGCGGAGATCGCCCGTACCACCTGGTAGAAGTCGACCGGGTCACTCTCCAGGCCGCCGTGGCGCACCGGTTGCAGCATGCGGAAGACGCCCGCGTCGGTCAGCTCACGGATCGTGGACTCCGGTATGCGGCGTGCCTCGTCCGCGGCGACGGCCCGCTTGCCGATGCCGGGCAGCAGGGTGCGTACCGACTCCAGAACCTGATGGCCCATGGCCCGTCCTCCAGGCCCTCGCGGGCCGTGTCCGTGCGGTGCGTCGTCGCGCCGCGGCTGTCAGTCGGTCCGCAGCGCGGCCTTGTCGACCTTGCCGGCGGCGTTGCGCGGCAGCGCCTCCAGGACGACGACCTCGCGGGGGACCTTGAAGTTGGCGAGCCGGTCGCGGCACCAGTCGAGCAGGGCGCCGGGGTCGGTTCCGGTGCCGGGCCGGGCCGTCACGTAGGCCCGTCCGACCTCTCCGAGCCGGGTGTCGGCGATCCCGATCACGGCGGCCTCGGCGACGGCGTCGTGCCCGGCGAGCACCTGCTCGATCTCCGCCGGGTAGACGTTGAACCCGCCGACCACGAACATGTCCTTCGAGCGGCCGGTGAGGACCAGGTTGCCGCGCTCGTCGAGATGGCCGACGTCGCCGGTGGTCAGCCAGCCGTCGTCGTCGACGGCCGCCGCGCTCGCCGCCGGGTCGTCCACGTAGCCGAGCATCACGTTGTAGCCGCGGACCAGGATCTCGCCGTCCGCCCCGGCGGGCAGCGGGCGCCGGCCGCCGTCGGTGATCCGTACCTCCACGCCGTCGATGGGGCGGCCCGCGGTCAGCGCCACGGTCTCCGCGTCGTCCTCCGCGCAACAGACACTGACCGTGCCGCAGGACTCGGTGAGCCCGTAGGCGGTGAGCACCTCGGGGAACAGCTCGGCCCGCATCCGCCGCACCAGGGCGACCGGCACCACGGCGGCCCCGGTCACCGCGAGACGCAGCGACGACAGGTCGAAGAGCGCCCGGTCGGGGGCGCCCAGCAGTTCGATGTAGATGGTGGGCGGGCCGGGCAGGACGGTGATCCGTTCGGCCTCGACCGCGCGCAGGGCCCGCTGTACGTCGAAGACGGGCTGCAGCACCATCGCGGCGCCCCGCACCAGGCAGGCGAGTACGCCGGCCTTGTAGCCGAAGCAGTGGAAGAGCGGGTTGACGATCAGGTAGCGGTCGTCGCCGGTGACGCCGGTCCGCGCGCTCCAGGCCCGGTAGGTGGTGAGGTTCTGGCGGTGGGTGGTCAGCGCGCCCTTGGGCCGGCCGGTGGTACCCGAGGTGAAGAGCAGGTCGGAGGGGTCGTCGGGGCGCACGGACGCGGTACGGACGTCGACCTCCTCGTCCGGGAGGTGGGCGCCGTAGGTGAGGAAGTGGTGCCAGGGCAGTGTGCCGGGGCGCTCTTCTTCGTCGTCGAGTCCGTCGTCGAGTCCGTCATCGAGTCCGTCATCGAGCGTGACCACCGCGGCCAGACCCGGCAGGGACGGTACGGGACGCGTCCCGCCCCGGGCTTCGCCCTCCCCGCCGTCGCCGTCGCCGTCGCCGTCCAGCATGGCCAGGTAGTCCTTGCCGAGGAAGCCGTTCTCGACGAACAGCACTCTGGCCGCGCCGCGTTCCAGGAGCCAGCGGGCCTCGGCGCCCTTGTAGCGGGTGTTGACGGGGACCAGCACCGCACCGGCCGAGGTGACGGCGAGCGCGGCGACCACCCAGCGGTGACTGTTGGGCGCCCAGACGGCGACCCGGTCACCGCGTCGCGTGCCGAGGGCGATCAGGGACTTGACAGCGGCCCGCACCTGGTCGCGCAACTGCGTCCAGGTCAGCCGGACGTCACCGTCCACCAGCGCCTCCCCGTGCGGAGCACGGTCGACGGCGAGATCCAGGGCGCCGGGAATCGTCAGTGGTGGCTCGGTCTCGGTCTCTCTCATCTGCTTCTCCGTCGGGGGCGGCGTGCGCGGTCGGGTCGGTGCGGTGCTGCGGTCCGACGGCGCCCGGAAGGGGCGCCGCTCCCCCTTCAGGTGGACGAGGGCAGCAGCCGCCGGGACGCCTCGTGCGCGCCGAGGACCAGTTCGGCGCGGGGGAAGCCGCTGCGCCGCTCGGCGGCCTTCGCGTTGCCGCCGGCGACCAGCACGGGTCCGTCGGCGAGGTGGTCGAGGCCCTCCCGGGCGACGTCGTCCGGTTCGGCGACCCGGAGGCCGGGCAGGTCCATGCGGAGTCCGGCGCGTTCCATCGCGGGGGTCCGGGTCACTCCCAGGACCAGTTCGAGGACGTGCACGTCGTACTCCCGCAGCTCCAGCCACAGGCCCTCGGCGAAGACGCGGCTGAAGGCCTTGGCCGCCGAGTAGACGCCGATCTGCGCCTGGCCCAGGTACCCGGAGAGCGAGCCGACCAGCATGATGCCGCCGCGGCGGCGCTCCTTCATCAGGGCGCCGAAGTGGTGGGTGAGGGCGAGCTGCGCGGTGATGTTCAGGTCCAGGACGCCCTGCACCCGGTCGAGGTCGCCGGTGACGAACTCGTGGCCGTAGGTGTTGGCCCCGGCGTTGAAGATCAGCAGCCCGACCTCGAGGCCGTCGGTGACCGTGCGGATCGCCGCAAGGGCACCGGGGTCGAGCAGGTCGAGGGCGAGGGTGCGCACCTCGACGCCCCGGGCGCGCGCCCGGTCGGCGGTCTCGTGCAGCGGTCCCTGTTTGCGGGCGATCAGGACCAGGTTGATCCCGGCGTCCGCGAGCTGCTCGGCGAACGCGGCGCCGACGCCCTCGGAGCCGCCGGCGACGACCGCCCACGGCCCGTACACGCTCTTGTCGATCATCGAGTACCTCTCTCAGTTCTCAGTCCTGGCCCGACGGTGCCGTGACCGTAGAACGCGCCCCGTCGGTGCCGCCGCCGGGGATCCCACTGGCCGGGAGCGGGAGCGCCATGTCCCGCACGGCCAGCGAGGCGAAGACCATCGCGGTGCCGATGGGGACGCCGGGGCCGGGGTAGACGCGGCCGGTGAAGGAGGCGCTGGTGTTCCCGGCGGCGTACAGGCCGGGGATCGGGTCTCCCGCGTCGTCGAGGACACGGGCATGGACGTCTGTGCGCAGGCCGCCCTTGGTGCCGAGGTCGGAGAGCACGACGCGGGCCGCGTAATAGGGCGGGCGGTCGAGCGGGACCAGGCAGGGGTTGGGGCCCGGGGCGTTGCGGGTGTCGGCGAAGAACCGGTCGTAGGGGTCCTCTCCCCGGTGGTGGTCCTGGTCGGTGCCGTCGGCGGCGTGGCCGTTGAAGCGGGCGACGGTGTCGGTGAGGGCGTCGGCCGGTACGCCGATGAGGTCGGCGAGTTCGGGCAGCGAGTCGGCCCGCGCCCAGGTACCGGCCGCCAGGTGTTCCGCCGGGTCGGCGGGCGGCACGGTGATGGCGGGGAGGGCGCCGCCCGCACGGGAGTCGAAGATCAGGTGGGCGGGCGTCCGCGCGGCGGCGAGGGCGCGGCCCATGCGGTCGTACGGCAGCGACTCGTTGGCGAAGCGCTGCCCGGCGGCGTCCACGACGATCCCGCCGCGCAGGCCGAGGGTGAACGCGGCGGTGCCGTCCGGCCGTTCGGTCCCGGGGCACCACCAGGCCTCGTCCGTGAGGTCGGTGGCGGCGCCGATCCGGACGGCGGCGCGCAGCAGGTCGCCGGTGGTGGCTCCGGGGGGTGCCATGCTCCACGCCGCGGCGCCCGGCACACCGTGCTCGGCGCGCAGCGCCTCGTCGCCCTCGAAGCCGCCCGCGGCCAGCAGCACGCCGTGCCTGGCCCGTACGGTGACCGTGCCGTGCGGGGTCTCGGCCTTGACGCCGGTCACCCGCCCGTTCTCGGTGACCAGGCCCGTGACGCGGTGCTCGGTGCGTACGGTCGCGTTGCCGGTGCGGGTGGCGGCGAGCAGGAGGCGGCCGATCAGGGCACGGCCCTGGGCCAGCGGTCCGTCGGGGTGCCCCTGGCCGGCCCGGTCCCGGTCGACCGCCGGGCGGACCAGGTGCACGAGGTCGCCCAGCTCCTCCTGCGGCAGGGCGAGCGGTATGAAGGACCGTCCGGCGTCCATCCGGCCGGGGGCGGCGACGTAGTCGGGGAAGGCCTGCCACTCGAACGCCACGGCCGGTTCGTTCTCGAGCCGGGCGACCAGTTCGGGCGCGTGCCGCAGGAAGGCCTCCCGGCGGTCCGCCCCGGCGTCGCCGACGAGGGCCCGCAGATAGGTGCAGGCGGCGTCGGTGGAGTCGCCGAGGTCCGCCCGTTCCTGGACCTGGGTGCCGGGCAGCCAGCAGGCCGCCCCGGAGTAGGCGGAGGTGCCGCCGAGCAGTGGTGTCCGTTCCAGTACGACCGTGTCCAGGCCGTCCGCGGCGGCCACCAGCGCCCCGGTCAGCGCTCCCGCGCCGGACCCGACGACGATCACGTCGTGGGTGGCGTCGGTTTCCGCTCGGTCGTTGTGCATGGATGCCCCTCCTGCGGGTCGGTGGTGTGAGACCTCAGCAGACCGTGTCCGGGGCCGTGGGGCCCGGATCGGTCTCACTGACCGGTACGGAGCCGGGTGGCCCCTGACGTGACGCCCGTGGCCCGCGTATTGTCGAGGGCCGTTGCACAGTCACGTCGCGTCGAGTCCCGGGAGGGAGAGCGTGCCCAGAATCGCCGAGGCCAGGGCGGGGGCCGAGCCCAGTTCGCCCCGGCAGCACGCACGCCGGCGGAACATCCTGCGGGCTGCGGCGGACATCGCCGCCGAGACGGGTCTCGAGCGCGTGCAGATGCACGAAGTGGCCAGGTCCGCGGGGGTGGCGATCGGCACCCTGTACCGGTACTTCCCCTCGAAGACGCACCTGTTCACGGCCGTGATGGCCGACCAGATCGAGGGGCTCGGCGCACGGCTGGCGGACCGGACCGCGCACGAGTCGCCCGAGGCGACCGTCTTCGCGACGCTGGCCGGCGCCACCCGCAGTCTGCTGCGCCGGCCCGCGCTCGCCACCGCGATGATCCAGTCGGCGAACGTCGCCCGTGCCTCGACCGTTCCCGACCTGGCGCGGGTGGACACGGGCTTCCTCGACCTGCTGCTGCGGGCCTGGGGCGTCGAGGATCCCACGGAAGACCATGTCGCCCGGCTGCGGCTGCTGACCCTGCTCTGGTACGGCGTCCTGCAGTCCCGGCTCAACGAGCGGATCACCCCGGAGGAGGCCGACGCCGACCTGCGGATGGCCTGCCGGCTGCTGCTCGCCCCCGGGGCGGACGGGGTCTGACGGACCGGGTCCATCAGGCGGGTGCGGGGCGGGTTCAGCCCGCCGGAGTCTGCTGTGTGCCCGTGGTGTCGAGCGCGGCGACGCTGTACGCGGCGTAGTTGCGGTGCTGGTCGCGGCCGCTGAAGTACGGCGTCATCTGGGCGTCGAGCTCCTCGGGGCTGAAGGTGCCGTCGGCCGCGGTGAACTTGTGCTCCACCGTGGGCGGTGCGAGCAGCGCGACCATGTCGCCGTAGACGACGAAGACCTGCCCGTTGATCTCGTCGGCGGACGGTGAGGCCAGGTGCGTGACCAGGGTGGCGACCCGCTCGGGCGCCATGATGTCGAGGCCGCCCGACGCGTTCACGCCCTCGCCGAAGGAGTCGGCGGTCATGGCGGTGCGGGCGCGCGGGCAGATGGCGTTGGCACGCACCCCGTAACGGGACATGCCCTGGGCGGTGGCCAGGGTGAGCGCGGTGATCCCGGCCTTGGCCGCGGAGTAGTTCGGCTGGCCGGGGGCGCCGAACAGGAAGGCCTCGGACGAGGTGTTCACGACCCGGCCGTAGACGGGGCCGCCGGACGCCTTGGAGGCGGCCCGCCAGTGCACGGCGGCGGCACGGGAGAGACCGGCGTGGCCCTTGAGGTGGACGCGGATGACGTCGTCCCAGTCGGACTCGGACAGGTTGAACAGCATCCGGTCGCGCAGCACGCCCGCGTTGTTGACGACGACGTCGAGGCCGCCGAAGGTCTCCACGGCGACCCCCACCAGACGCTCGCCCATGGACCAGTCACCGACGTCACCGGTCACCGCGACCGCTTCCGCGCCCATGGCCTTGATCTCGGCGACCACGTCCTCGGCCGCCTGGCCGACGTCGTTGACCACCACGTTGGCGCCGAGGCCCGCGAGGGCGAGCGCCTCGGCCCGGCCGAGTCCCGCGCCGGCACCGGTGACGACGGCGGTACGCCCCTCCAGGGTCTTCGTCGAGCTCATGCTGCTGCCTCTTTCCGTGTTCTGTGTTGTTCCGCGCCGGTCCGTGGTCCGTGGAGCCGACGGCTGTGCCGCTGGACGTGGCGCGAAACTAGTACCGATTCCAGTTTTCGGCCCGGCGCTGTCCCGTTGAGTGGGCGGCCGGCCGAGGGCTCAGACGAAGGAGACCGAGACCGGGCCGAGCCCCTCGAACTCGGCCCGGAACTCGTCCCCGGGCCGCACGTCCACCGCCCGGGTGCACGAACCCGGCAGCACGACGTGTCCGGCCTCCAGGCGCACCCCGTAGGAGGCCACCTTGCGGGCCAGCCAGGCGACCGCCTCGGTCGGGTCGCCGAGCACCGCACTGGTGTTGCCCCGGGCGATCTCCTCGTCGCCCCGGTACAGCACGGCGGCGACGTCGGCCGGGTCCAGGTCGGCCGGGCGCACCCGGGCGGCACCGAGGAGCACGCCGGCGGACGAGGCGTTGTCGGCGATGGTGTCGGCGAGGCCGATCTTCCAGTCCCTGATCCGGCTGTCGATGAGTTCGATACTCGGCACGACGTACTCGGTGGCGGCGAGGACGTCGGCCGTGGTGCACCCTTCACCGGGCAGGCTCCGGCCCAGTACGTACCCGATCTCGACCTCGATCCGGGGGTGGCAGTAGCGGCCGGTGTCGACGGGTGTCCCCTCGGTCAGCACCATGTCCGAGAGCAGGTGGCCGTAGTCGGGCTCGTCCACGCCCATCATCTGCTGCATGACCTCGGAGGAGAGGCCGACCTTGTGCCCGTGGACGGTGACCCCCTCGGCCTTCAGTTGCTCACGGATGTTGAGGAGTTGGATCTCGTACGCGTCGGTGGCGTCGATCTCCGGGTAGCCGACGGTCAGCGGGTCGACCGGAACCCGGTCGCGCTGTGCGGTGCGGAGCAGTTCGGCGGCCTCGGCGCGCCGCGCGGGGTCAAGCATCGGGGGTCTCCTCACGGTTCGGTTCGGCCTGGTCCCGGTCGGGGGCGAAGCGGGCGCGGCCGCCCGAGAGCACCGTACGGTCCTCGTCGGCGGACGCCTCGAAGCGGACACCGGTGTCGTCGCCGGTCCAGCCGCGCAGGGCGAGCAGGTCGCCGGGGAAGACGGGGGCGGCGAACCGGGCCTCCAGTTCCACCAGGTCGGCGGGGTGCGTGCCGAGGGCGTCCGCCAGCGGGAGCAGGGCGGCGGCCAGGGTGCACAGTCCGTGCAGGAACGGCCGGGGCATGCCCGCCGCCTTCGCGGCCTCGGGGTCGATGTGCATGGCGTGCCGGTCGCCGAGCAGCCGGTAGAGCGCAGCCTGCCGGGAGTGCGTGGGCACGGTCAGCCGGTGTTCGGCGGGCCGGTCCGGGCGGCGCGGGGCGGACGGTCCGCGCTCGCCGCCGAATCCCCCGGCGCCGGGGGCGAAGATCGACCAGGTCGCCGTGAAGCGGTCGCAGTCCACCTCCACCTCGAAGACGGCGGCGGAGCCCTTGTCCCACACGTGGGCGACCCGGGCGGACGTCACCAGCTCTCCAGCGCGCTCCAACGGCCGCTTCACCAGCAGGCGTTGGCTGCCGTGGACGGCCGTGGTGACGTCGAAGGCGCCGAGTGTGCCGAGCGCGTCGGGCGCCCACTGGGCGAGGGTCAGCGCGAAGGTGGGCAGTACCCGCAGGCGTTCCTCGTAGACGAGGTCCAGCCGGTCGGCTCCGGCGCCGACCGCGAGGGCGTACAGGATCGCGTCGCGCTCGGTGTAGGAGACGGTGCGCGTGCCGAGGTCGTGGCCCTGCCACGGGGAGGTGGTGGATGCGGTCTCGGTGGTGGTCATCGGTCGTCGGCTCCCAGGATCAGGCCGCTGGTGGGGACTCCGGTGCCGGCGGTCACCAGGACGTTGCCGACACCGTCCGGCTGGTTGACGGAGGTGCCGCGGACCAGCCGGACGCCCTCGGCGATGCCGTTCATGCCGTGCAGATAGGCCTCGCCGAGCTGCCCGCCGTGGGTGTTGAGGGGCAGGCGTCCGCCGACTTCCAGGTGGCCGTCGGCGATGAAGTCCTTCGCCTCGCCCGGCTTGCAGAAGCCCAGTTCCTCGAGCTGGGGCAGGACCAGCGGGGTGAAGTGGTCGTACAGGATCGCCGCGTCGACGTCGTCGGGGCCGAGTCCGCTCTGCCGGTACAACTGCCGCCCGACCAGGCCCATCTCGGGGATGCCGGTGATGGTGGGCCGGTAGTAGCTGGTCATCATGTGCTGGTCGGCGCCGAGTCCCTGGGCGGCGGCGCGGATCAGCGCGGGCGGGTGGGGCAGGTCGCGGGCGCGTTCGGCGGAGACGACGACGAATGCCTGCCCGCCGTCGGTCTCCTGGCAGCAGTCGAGCAGCCGCAGCGGCTCGGCGATCCAGCGGGAGTCGCGGTGGTCCTGAAGGGTGATGGGGCGGCCGTGGAACCAGGCGGCCGGGTTGTTCGCGGCGTGCTTGCGGTCGACGACGGCGACCCGGCCGAAGTCGTCGGTGGTGGCGCCGTACTCGTGGAGGTAGCGCTGGGCGAACATGGCCACCCACTGGGCGGGGGTGCTCAGCCCGAACGGGGTCATCCAGGCGTAGGCGGCCCGGTCGGCGGTGGTGTCCATGGGTCGGGCGGCCTGGCCGAGTCCGTAGCGCTCGCCGGAGCGCTCGTTGAACGCCCGGTAGCAGACGACGACTTCGGCGACGCCGGTGGCGACGGCCATGGCCGCCTGCTGGACCGTGCCGCCGCCGGCGCCGCCGCCGTAGCCGATGCGGGAGAAGAAGGTCAGGTCGCCCATGCCGGTGTTGCGGGCGACGTGGATCTCGGAGTTGGTCTCGGCGGTGAAGGTGACCAGGCCGTCCACGTCCGTGGGCTTCAGCCCGGCGTCGGCGAGGGCGGCGAGCACGGCCTCGCAGGCGAGCTGGAGTTCGCTGCGTCCGGAGTTCTTGGAGAACTCGGTGGCGCCGATGCCGACCACGGCGGCGGCCTGCGAGAGCGAGCCGGCGGTCATGACGTCGCCTCCCCGGGCAGTCGCACGCTCACGGTGCCGGTGACGTGGGCGCCGAGGCTGTTGGTGCCCTTGACGGCGATGTCGACGCCGTGGTCCGCGTCGGACTTCGCGGTGACCGTGCCGGTGAGCACCATGGTGTCGCCGGGGTGGTTGGGGGCGCCGAGCCGGATGCGGATGGCCTTGACGACGGCGGCGGGTCCGGCCCAGCCGGTGACGTAGCGGTCGACCAGGCCGTTGCTGGTCAGGATGTTCATGAAGACGTCCTTGGAGCCGCGCTCGCGGGCGAGTTCGGGGTCGTGGTGCACGTCCTGGTAGTCGCGGCTCGCCAGCGCCGTGGCGACGATCAGGGTGCGCGTCACCGGGATCGCCAGGTCGGGGAGCACGTCGCCGACGGCCACCTCGCCGTAGGCGCGGGTGGCGGGGACGGCGGGGCTGTCCGGCGGCCGGATCATGAGGCCACCGCCCCGCCGGTCAGCAGGGCGCCGAGGCGCTCCAGGTCGGCGCCCGCGCCGCCCAGGGTGGTGGAGATCTGCTTGCCCCACAGGAAGTGGCGGTGCACCGGGTAGTCGATGTCGACGCCGATGCCTCCGTGCACGTGCTGGATCCGGTGGACGGTGTTCAGACCGGCCTCGGTGGCCCACCACTTGGCGACCAGGGCGGCCCGGTCGGCGTCCGCCGCGTCGAACGGCTCGGCCAGCGCGTCCACCGCCTGCCACGCCGTGACCCGCATCGCGTCGATGTCGATGTAGCAGTCGGCGAGTTGGTGCTGCACGGCCTGGAAGGTGGCCAGCGGGCGGTCGAACTGCAGGCGTTCGCGCAGGTGGTCGGCGGCGTACCGCAGCGCGCCGTCGGCCACGCCCACCTGGACGGCGGCGAGGGCGACGAAGGAGTGGCGGACCACTTCGGCGACGGTGCCGTCACCGGGTGTGCCGACGGGTTCGGCCGGTGTCCCGTCGAGGGTGAGGTGACCGCTCATGTCGTGCGTGGTGGTCTCGGCGGACTCCCAGGTCGTTCCGGGCGCGTCCGCGGCGACCAGGAACAGACCGGGGCCCGCGTCCGTGGTCGCGGCGACCAGGACGTGCCGGGCACCGTCCGGCGACGGTACGACGGCCTTGGTGCCGGTCAGCCGCCAGCTCGGGGCGTCCTGCACGCCGCCCTGTGCCGTGCCGACCGCCACCGCCGTCGTCCGGGGCGTGAGCGGGTCGGCGGGGCCGAACTCCTCCAGGGCGACGGTCGGCCGTCCCTCGCCGCCCGCGAGGGACGGCAGCAGCTCCGCCCGCTGTCGCGCGGTGCCGTGCGCGGCGACGGCGAGGCCGCCGACCAGGGCCGGCCACAGCGGGACCGGCGCCACCCTGCGGCCCTGCTCCTCCAGGAGGACGCAGAGTCCCGCCATGCCGAGGCCCGCGCCGCCGTCCTGTTCCGGCAGTACGGCGCCGAGCAGTCCGGCCGAGGCCAGGTCGGCCCACAGGCGGGTGTCGGTCCGGTCGGGCGAGGTCTCCACCTCGCGCAGCCGCTCGGGCGTGGCGCGGTCGGTGAAGATCTCCCGCGCCAGGTCACGGACCGCTTCGAGCTCTTCTCCCAGGGAGAAATCCATCAGGGCGCCTCCGTCGGGGCGGGCCGGAACACCGGCAGGGTCAGATCGGGGTCGGCGTCGAGCCAGTCGAGGACGACGGGCATGTCGATCGCGACGTCCTCGGGCGCGACACCGGTCAGGTCGGTGATGAGGCGGGTGCCTTCGGCGAGTTCGACGACCGCGACGACCAGCGGGAAGTCGAAGGCCGGGTGCCGGGGGTGGTGGTTGACGACGTAGCTGTAGACGTGACCGCGGCCGGAGGCCTCGACGGTGTCCCACTCGAGCGAGTTGCACTCCGGGCAGCAAGGGCCAGGGGGATGGCGCAGGACGGAGCAGGCGGCGCAGCACTGGATGAGCAGCCGGTGCTGCTTCGCACCGTCGAAGAAGAAGGCGTTGTCCCGGTTGACCGCGGGGCGCGGACGCAGGGCCGGTTCTGGTTTCGGATCGTCGGCCGGGCGGAACCTCAGCGTGCGCCAGCGCTGGGTGGCGACGGTCTCGCCGTGCTGGTCGGTGTACGTCTTGAGGGTGGTGACGAACCTGCCCGTGCCAAGACCGGTCCGCTTCTCCGGCGAGATCGACTCCACGCTCTCGCGGACGGCGACATGGTCACCGGGCTCCAGTTCCCGCAGGAAGGTGAACTCCGAGTCGGTGGCCACCACGGAGGTGTAGCCACCCTCGTCGAGGAGGTCGACCAACTCGTCGAAGCCGTCCCGCGCGGCCTGCGGGGAGACGGTGGCGGCATAGCCGCGCATCGTCCAGGCCTGGATCATCGACGCCGGTGCCACCACTCCCCCACGTCCGGTCGCACGGGCGGCCTCGGCGTCGGTGTAGACGGGGTTGGTGTCGCCCATCGCCTCCGTCCAGTGCCGGATCATCGGCTGGTTGACCGGGTCCTGGGCCGGTGTGGAGGCGCGCAGTTCGCGCCCGGCGAAGGTCTGCAGCCGCTCCTCGTACTTGGCGTCCCCGGTCTCCGGCCGGGTGCCGTCGTCCCGCCCGGTCACGCGCCACGCCCCTTGCGCGGCAGGCCGAGACCCTGGGTGGCGACCATGTCGCGCAGGATCTCGTTGACGCCGCCGCCGAAGGTGTTCACGACGCCCTGCCGGGAGAGCTGTTCGATCTGTCCGGCGAGTGCGGCGCCCGGCGACTCGGGCCGGATGCGCCCCGCGGCGCCGAGGATCTGCGTCAGTGAGCGCTGGACGGCGATGTGGGTCTCGGTACCGTACGCCTTGGCGGCGCCCGCGTCGGCGCCGGTCAGGGTGTCGGCGGCGACGGCGGCGGTCATCTTCCAGTTCATCAGCCGCATCGCCTCCAGCCTGGCGTGGGTGCGGGCGAACTCCTGGCGCACCCAGGGGATCTCGGCCGTGCCGTTCTCCTTCGCCCAGTCGAGGACGCGTTCCCAGAGCTGGATCATGCGGCCGCCGAGGGCGGCGAGGCCGATGCGCTCGTGGTTGAGCTGGGCGGTGATCAGCCGCCAGCCGCCGTCCACCTCGCCCACCACGTCGTCGGCCGGGACCCGTACGCCGCTGTAGTAGGTGGCGGTGACGACCATGCCGCCCACCGTGCGGATGGGGCTCCAACTGAAGCCCTCGTCGGTGGTGGGCACGATGAGGATGGAGATGCCCTTGTGCTTGGGGGCGTCCGGGTCGGTGCGGGCGGCGAGCCACACGTAGTCGGCGGTGTTGGCGCCGCTGGTGAAGATCTTGCTGCCGTCCACGACGAACGAGTCGCCGTCCCGCACGGCCCGGGTGCTGAGCGCGGCCAGGTCGGTGCCGGCCCCGGGCTCGGTGTAGCCGATCGCGAACACGATGTCGCCGGAGAGGATGCCGGGCAGGAACCGCTTCCGGTGCTCCTCGGACCCCTGAGCCATCAGGGTCGGGCCGACCGTGTTGACGGTGACGAACGGGAAGGGCAGGCCGGCCCGCTGGACCTCGTCGAAGAACACGTACTGGTCCTCGACCGGCCGGCCCTGGCCGCCGTACTCGGTGGGCCAGCCGATGCCCAGCCAGCCGTCCGAGCCGAGCCGTTTGACGACCTCGCGGAAGCGGTCGCCGCCGACGCCCTCCTCGCCGACGCGGCGGCGTTCGTCCTCGGGCATCAGGCCCGCGAAGTAGGCCCGCAGTTCCCGCCGCAGCTCGCGGTGCGCGGCGCTCTCACGCAGGTGCATGTGTCGTTCTCCTTGGTGGTCGCCGTCGTCGCCGTCGTAACCGTCATGGCCGTCGTGGCCGCTCAGGGCAGGAAGCGTGCGCGTCCGTTGGCGAGGAACTCGCCGCGCAGCGCGGCCTTGTCGTCGTCGGTCATCGGCCTGTACTCGGGTCCGCCGCGACCCGTCCAGCGGTACACGGGGTCGTCGGTGCGCCAGCCGTCGAGCTGCATCTCCTTCTTGCGCAGCTTGTTGGATCCGGTGGTGGGCAGTGCGTGCGAGACGCGGACGAAGCGGGGTGCGCCCTTGGTTCCCAGGTCCTCCTGGCGGGCCAGGAACCCGGGCAGGTCCAGGTCCGCGAAGCGCGTGCCGTCGGGGATCTCGAGGGCGGCCATGACCTGGTCGCCGGAGCGGGGGTCGGGCACGCCGAAGACGCCGGCGTCGACGACGCCGGGGTGTCTGCGCAGGACGCGTTCGGTGAGCAGCGCGGAGATGTTCTCGCCGTCGACGCGGATCCAGTCCCCCGAGCGGCCCGCGAAGTAGAAGTAGCCCGCCTCGTCCACGTAGCCGAGGTCGCCGGTCCAGTACCAGCCGTGCCGGACGCGTTCGGCGCCTGCGGCCTCGTTCTTCCAGTAGCCCTCGAAGCGGGCGGCGCCCTCGGTGTCGACGATCTCGCCGATGGCCTCCTCCGGGTTGCGCACCCGGCCGTGGACGTCGAGCAGGGCGGGCGGGCAGGTCTCGCGGGTCTTGGGCTGCACGATGCGTACGCCGTCCCGGGCGGGCCTGCCGAGGGCGCCCATCGGCCCGTCGGCCACCCGTTTGAGCATCCCGGCGCCCTCGCTGGACCCGTATCCCTCGACGAGGCGGCAGCCGAACCGGCTCAGGAAGCGGTCCGCGTCCTCCGGCGAGGCCTCGGTGCCGAAGGCGTGGGTCAGCCGGTTGTCGGTGTCGTCCGGTGCCTCGGGGCGCGCCAGGATGTAGCCGATGGCCTTGCCGACGTAGGTGAAGTAGGTGGCGCCGAAGTGGCGGACGTCGGGCAGGAAACCGGACGCGGAGAACTTGCGGGTGAGGGCGATGGTGGCGCCCGCGCTGAGGGCCGGCGCCCACAGCGCCATCAGCGCGTTGCCGTGGAACAGCGGCATCGGGCAGTAGCAGGTGTCGGCGCGGGTGATGTCGTACTTGGCGCTGTTGGCGGCGCCGAGCGCGGCGAGTCTGCCTTGCGAGCAGATCGCCGCCTTGGACGTGCCGGTCGTGCCGGAGGTCAGCAGGAGCAGCATGGTCGTGACGGCGGTGACGTCCGGGGCGGCTTGGGCGGGCCCTCGCCCGGCACGGGTGGCGAGGGCGGTCGCGTACTCCGGGTCGTCGACGACGAGGAAGCGGTCCCGCTTCACGCCGACGTCCAGGCCGTCGAGGAGGTCGAGGCCGGCCCGGTCGGTGATGATCAACTGGCATTCGGTGTGCCGGACCTCGCGTTCGAGTTCGGCGCCGCGCCGGGTCGGGTTGATGCCGACCACGGCCGCGCCGGCGAGGGCGGCGGCGCCGAGCCAGAACACGTACTCGGGCACGTTGTCCAGGAGTACGCCGATGTGGAACGGCCCCTCGGCGCGCAGCTCACCGGCCCAGGCGGCGCGGGCGGCGCTCTCGTCGACCACCTCGCCCCAGGTCCAGGACCGTTCGCGGGTCAGCAGGCCGGGGTGCTCGTCGCCGGCGCGGGCGAGCAACTGGTCGGCAATCGTCTGGTGTGGCAACGTCGGTCCCTTTCACCCGAAGGACGGGCTTCCCGATGTGGGTACGGCGAACTGTGGGTAGGGCGAGATGTCGGTGGTCGTGCGGCGTGCGGGGGTGCCGCGGGTGGCGCACCGCCCTGGGCGACGGCGGTCAGTCGAAGTTGGCCTGGCCGCCGTCCAGCGGCACCGTGGCGCCCGTCAGGTAGCGGGCGTCCGGGCCGCACAGCATCACCACGGCCCGCCCGATGTCCTGCTCGCAGTCGCCGACGTAGCCCAGCGGGATGGAGGCGCAGAACTCGGCGGCCTCCTGCGGATGGGCGTCCTGCCACTTGGCGTAGGCGGGTGACACGGCGTGCGGGGCGATGGCGTTGACGCGGATCCCGTCGCGGCCCCACTCGTTGGCGGCGGCCCTGGTCAGGGTGCGCAGCGCGGTCTTGGCCGCCGCGTAGGCCCCGTAGGTGCCCAGGTCCCAGCGGACCATGGCCGAGGTGACCAGGTTGACGATCACTCCGCCGTTCCGTTTCAGGTACGGATGGGCGGCGTTCATGAAGGCGAACGCCGCGAACGGCCCGCTCTCGAAGCCCTTGCGGAACTGGGCGTCGGTCAGCGACAGGAGAGGTCCGTAGGACCCGGTGTAGGCGTTGTTGACCAGGATGTCGATGCCGCCGAAGCGTTCGGCGACGGCCTCGACCGCACCGGGGATGCGCTCCGTGTCCCGCACGTCGAGAACGAACGGCTCGGCCTCCGCTCCCCTGGCGCGCAGCAGCTCGCAGGTCGCCTCCAGCTTGGCCGCGGTGCGCCCGAGTACGGCGACTCGGGCGCCCTCGGAAGCCAGCGCGAGGGCGATGCCCTGGCCCACTCCCTGACCGGCGCCGCTGATGACGGCGACCTTGCCGTCGAGGTTGCGTACCACGTGTTCGTTCATGGCCCTCTCCCCTCTCAGGTCGGCCGTGGAAGCTGCTTGTTGATGAACAGGCCCTCCGCGGTGACGCAGGTGCGGCCGCCGGCCGAGATCTCGCCGACCGTGCGGATCCGCGGGTCGTCCACCGAGATCTGCCGTCCGGTGACGGTCAGCGGCTCGAACAGCGGGGTGGGCCGCAGGTAGCGCAGGGTCAGCTCCGCGGTCATCCCGGAGGTGCCCGCCCAGTGGTTGGCCACGCCCAGGGTGTGGTCGAGGAGCAGCGCCGAGATGCCTCCGTGCACGTGGCCGGGGGGTCCCTGGTAGGGCAGGTCGAGCGTGACGACGCCCTCGACGGAGCGGTCGTCCCTGCCGTGCAGGGTGAGCGGCGGTGCGACGGCGTTCTCCGGTCCGGTGACGGGGTCGTGGCGGGTGACGCCCTCACCGCGCCACATGTCGACGAGGCGTTCCGGGACGGTGGGTGCCTTCTCGGTGAGCCGGTCGGTGACGGCCTCGATCTCCTTGGCGACCGCGGCCATGTCGACTCCGGTCCCGTCGCCGCTGCGCAGCAGTGCGGTGACCAGGCGGCGGGCGGCGGCGACCGCGGCGTCCACGCCGTCCTGGCGGGGCTTGGCCACGAGGCGGGGGCCGGTGGCCCCGTCCGTGGGCTCTTCGGTCGTGGCGGCGCACTCGGTCATGAGCGCACCGTCGCCGTCGCGTGGGTGAGGACGGGCGCGCCGTCGCGGTCGGGGCAGGCCGCGTGCAGCAGGAGCCGCTCGGTGCCCTCGTCCGCGGGTGTTCCGTCGCGCCACACGGACGTCGTGATCGACTCGCCGGGGACGAGTGGTCCCGCGAAGCGCACGGTGAGACCGGTGAGACGGGTGACGTCGCCGTCGAGCACACCGTCCACCAGGGCCTTGGCGAGCAGGCCGTAGGAGGCGAGGCCGTGCAGGATCGGCTGTTCGAAGCCGGCCGAGCGGGCGAAGGCCGGGTCGGCGTGGAGTGGGTTGAGGTCGCCGTTGAGCCGGTACCACAGGGCCTGTTGGGGCGTGGTGGCGGTGGTGAGCACGGCGTCGGCGGCCCGGTCGGGTGCCGACCACCGCTCCTCGGGGCCGGGTTCTCCGCCGAAGCCGCCCTCGCCGCGCGCCCAGATGTTGGTGGTCGTCGTCCACAGGGGCTCGCCGTCGGGGTCGGTGGCCGCGGACTCGAGCACGACGAGCGCGGCCTTGCCCTTGTCCCACACCTCGGCGACGCGGGAGCGCAGGGTCGCGGTGCCCGAGGCGGGCAGCGGCCGGTGCACCGTGAGGCCCTGGCCGGCGTGGAGTACGGCGCGCAGGTCGACGTCGATGCCGGGCATCTCGACGCCCGACGCCGGCGCCTCACCCGCGGAGATGCCGGTGCCTGCCACCAGGGCGAAGGTGGGCAGCACCGTGAGGCCCTTCTCGTAGGTCAGGTGCAGCTCCGGGTCGGTGGCCGCGGCGGCACCGGCGCCCAGGCTCAGGTGGTACAGGAGGACGTCACGCGTGGTCCAGCCGATCTCGCGGACGCCGGGGTCCGCGTTCAGCGCCTTGTCGCGGTCGATGGGCATGATCAGCCTTTCCGGGGGGTGGGCTCGGGGTCGCGGGGCAGGCCGAGGATGCGCTCACCGATGATGTTCAGTTGCACCTCGGTGGTGCCGCCCGCGATGGACATGCAGCGGGAGTTGAGGAACATCCACATGGTGTCCTGGTGCGGGCCCTCGCCGGTGAGCGCGGCGGTGCCCTCCCAGTCGGCGCAGGCCTCCCAGACCCGCTGCTGGTGTTCGACGCCGAGGAGTTTGGCGATGGACGCCTCCGCGCCGGGCTGCTGTCCGGAGACCGTGCGCAGGGTGGTGCGCAGGCCGAGGAGGGCGCCGGACTGGGCGTCGCAGACGTGGCCGCCGAGGGTGGTGAGGCGTTCGTCGTCCGGGCCGTCCGAGGCCGCGGCCATCTCCAGCAGGGTCTCGGCGCCGGAGCCGACCGAGTCGCTGGAGAGGGCGACGCGTTCGTTGGCGAGGGTGGTGCGGGCGAGCTTCCAGCCGGCGCCGGGCGCGCCGACTAGCAGGTCGTCGGGGACGAACACGTCGTCGAGGAAGACCTCGTTGAACTCGGCGTCCCCGGTGATCTGCCGCAGCGGCCGGACGTCCAGACCGGGGCTGGTCATGTCCAGGAGGAAGTACGAGATGCCCTTGTGCTTGGGCACGTCGGTGTCGGTGCGGGCGAGCAACACACCCCAGTGGGCGTCGCGGGCCATGGACGTCCACACCTTCTGGCCGGTGATCCGCCAGCCGCCGTCCACCTTCTCGGCGCGGGTGGTGAGGGCGGCGAGGTCGGAGCCCGCGCCCGGTTCGCTGAAGAGCTGGCACCAGACGATGTCACCGCGCAGACTCGGGGTGAGGAACCGCTCGCGCTGGGCGTCGTCGCCGTGCGCGATGATCGTGGGCACCACCCAGCCGCCGATGACCATGTCGACGGGGGTGAGATCGGCGGCCTGAAGCTCCTCTGCGATGACGAGCTGGGTCACCGGGTCGGCACCCTTGCCCCAGGGGGCGGGCAGGTGCGGGGCGGTGTAGCCGTGGTCGGCGAGGTGGGTGCGGCGCTCGGCGTCGTCCAGGGCGGCGGCGGTCCGCAGTTCGGCGCGGATGTCCTCGCGTACGGCCTCGGCCTCGGGCGGCAGTTCGACGCCGAGTTTGCGACGGGTGCCGTCGAGGGCGAGGTGGGCGACACGGCGCTGCCAGGCGGCGGTGGGGCCGAGGATCAGGCGCAGGGTCTGGGCGCGGCGCAGCGCGAGGTGCGCGTCGTGTTCCCAGGTGAAGCCGATGCCGCCGAGCACCTGGATGCAGTCCTTGGCGGTGCCGAACGCTGCCTCGACGGCGACCGCACCGGCGACGGCGGCGGCCAGCGCGGCCTCGCCGGGACCGGCGCCGTCGGGTTCGCCCGCGCGGGCCGCGTCCCAGGCGCAGGCACGAGCCTGCTCGGCCTGCGCGAGCATGCGGGCGCAGCGGTGCTTGACCCCCTGGAACTGCCCGACGGGGCGCCCGAACTGCTCCCGGACCCGGGCGTAGTCGCCTGCGGTCGTCACACAGCGGTCGGCGATGCCGGAGGCCTCGGCGGCGAACAGGGTCGCGGCGAGGTCCCGGGGGCGCTCGGGATCGAGTTCGAGGAGGTCGGCGGCCGGTACGGGCACCGAGCGTGCGGTCACCCGCGACGAGCGGCGGGTCAGGTCGTGGCTGCGCACGTCGGTGGTGTCCACGGCGGCGCGGGGCAGCACGAGCCAGGTGGTGCGGCCCCCGTCGGCGGCGGGCAGCACGAACACGTCGGCCAGGTGCCCGCCGACGACGAGTTCGGAGGTGCCGCTGAGCGTGGCCGTGCCGTCGGCGGCACGGGTCAGCGTGAGCGTGCCGGGGGCGAGGCCGACCGCGCCGACGGAGGTCCCGGCCGACAGGGCGGCCAGGTACGTCCGGTGTCCGGCCGCGTGCAGTACGGCGGAGGCGAGCGTCGTCGGCAGGAAGGGGCCCGGCGCCATGACCCGCCCCAGCTCCTCGGTGACGACGGCGAGTTCGACGAGGCCGTACCCGGCGCCGCCCGCCTCCTCCGGCAGGTGCAGCCCGAGCAGGCCCTGCTCGGCGAGACCGCCGAAGCAGTCGGGCAGCGTCTCCTTGTCGGCGTCGGCGGCCGCGCGCAGGACGTCCTCGGTGATGTGCCGGTTCGCGAAGGCGCGTACGGCGTCGCGCAGGTCGCGGTGCTCCTGGGTGAGCCCGATGGTCATGACGGTGCCTCAGATGCGTTCGATGACGGTGGCGGTCGAGTGCGCCCCACCGGCGCACATGGTGATCAGCGCGGTGGACTTGCCGGTGCGCTCCAGTTCGTGCAGGGCCTGGGTGATGAGCCGGGACCCGGTGGAACCGACGGCGTGGCCGAGGGCGATGGCGCCGCCGTTGACGTTGACCTTGTCCATGTCGGCCTTGTGGACCTGGGCCCAGGACAGGACGACGGAGGCGAAGGCCTCGTTGATCTCGACGAGGTCGATGTCGTCGAGGGTCATGCCGGCCCGCCGCAGTACGCGTTCGGTGGCGACGACGGGTCCGTCCAGGTGGTAGTAGGGGTCGGAGCCGACCATGGTGGAGGCCACGATCCGGGCGCGCGGGCGCAGCCCCTCGCGGGCGGCGCGCTCCCGGCTCATCAGCAGGACGGCAGCGGCGCCGTCGCTGATCTGGGAGGAGTTGCCGGCGGTGTGGATACCGTCGGGCATGACCGGCTTGAGGGCGGCCAGTGCTTCGGGGGTGGTGTCGCGCAGTCCCTGGTCGCGGGTGACGCGGGCGCTCTCGCCGGTGGGGCCCTCGGGTCCGACGACGGGGGCGTCGATGCCGATGATCTGCGTGTCGAAGCGGCCCTCCGCCCACGCCTGGGCGGCCTTGCGCTGGGAGGCGAGGCCGAGGGCGTCGGCGTCGGCGCGGGTGATGCCGCGGTGCCGTGCGATGCGCTCGGCGGCGGTGAACTGGTCGGGCATGTCCAGGGACCAGCTCTCCGGCACCGGGACGCCGGTGTCGGGGGCGAGCGCCTTGCCGAGGAAGACCCGGCTCATCGACTCGATGCCGCAGCCGATGCCGGTCTCGATCGCGCCGGAGGCGATCAGTCCGGCGACCAGGTGCACGGCCTGCTGGGACGATCCGCAGGCGCAGTCGATGGTGGTGCAGGCGGTGGCGTGCGGGAGCCCGGTGTGCAGCCAGGCGTTGCGGGTGACGTTGTTGGACTGCTCACCGGCCTGGGTGACGCAGCCCCCAATGACCTGTTCCACGGTGTCGGGGGAGATTCCGGCCCGCTCCACGAGGCCCTTCTGGGCGAGCCCGAGCAGCTCCGCCGGGTGGAGCCCGGACAGGACACCGCGGCGCCGGCCGACCGGTGTCCGCGCGGCTTCGACGATGACGGCCTCGGTCATGGCTCTCCGTATGGGGTGAGGGGGCGTGGGGCCCGGGACTGGCTGACTGGCTGACTGGCTGACTACTGCCAAGAAACTAGAATTCGTTCTGGAAATTTGCAAGGTCCAGTCCCGTTCAGTGGCAGACCGCCGTCGGCACGGGTTCTGGTCACCGTCAGATGTGCGAACCCCCGTCCACCCGCATCTCGGCCCCGGTGAAGTACCCCGCGTCGCGTGACGCCGCGAAGGCGATCACCCCCGCGATCTGCTCGGGCTCGGCGGTGCCGAAGGGGGCGCGGATCCGCCCGTAGTACGAGACGTCCAGCTCCGGCGGCAGCACGTGCGGCCCGACCAGCGGGGTGGCGACCGAGCCGGGTGAGACGGGCACGACGCGGATGCCGCGGTGGGCGACCTCGGCGGCCAGGGACAGCGAGAAGCCGAGGACGGCGCCCTTGGAGGCGGCGTAGGCGGTCATGTACGGGTTGCCGTGCGACGCGGCCGACGAGGCGACGTTGACGACGACGCCGGTACGGTCCGGCAGCAGCGGCAGCGCCTCCCGGCAGAACAGTGCGGTGCCGACGGCGTTGACCGTGAAGAGCTGGTGCAGGTCGGCGACGGTCAGCCGGTCGATCGGCGTGGTGCGGTGGATCCCGGCCACGTTCACGAGGACGTCGATGCCGCCGAGTTCGTCCGCCGCCGCCCGCACTGCCGCCACGACCGCGTCCTCGTCGGCGACGTCGGCGACCCGGGTCGCGATCCGCCCGGGGCCGGAGGCCTCGGCGGCCGTCTTCGCCAGGCCCTCGCCGGAGAGGTCGACGGCGAAGACCGCTGCGCCCTCGGCCGCCAGGCGCAGCGCGGTGGCCCGCCCGATGCCGGAGCCCGCCCCGGTGAGCAGGACCTTCGTGTCCTCGAAGCGGTTCATCACGACTCCTCGTTGCTGCGTGTGCGACCGACGGAGCGCCGGACTGTACGCCCGCCGCACGCGACGGCGGGGGGCCGGTCCCACCGACCGGGATCCGCCCCTCCCGGGGCCCCGGACGACCGGTACCGGTCAGTGGGACTCGCCGCTGTGCCCCCGGGTGTCCGCGCCTACCGTCCGGACCGTGGAGACCACGCGTCCTGAGGGGATGAGAGCAACGTGAGTGCAGTGGAGTCAGCACACGACGACGTCAGGGCCATCGAGGCGGCCGCGGCACCGACCCGGTTCGCACGCGGCTGGCACTGCCTGGGCCTCGCCGAGAAGTACAAGGACGGCAAGCCGCACTCGGTGACGGCCTTCGGCCAGAAGCTCGTGGTGTTCCAGGCGGGCGACGGCACGCTCAACGTGCTGGACGCGTACTGCCGGCACATGGGCGGCGACCTCTCCCAGGGCACGGTCAAGGGCGACCAGGTGGCCTGCCCCTTCCACGACTGGCGGTGGGGCGGCGACGGCCGCTGCAAGCAGATCCCGTACTCCAAGCGGGTCCCGCTGCGGGCCCGTACGGCGGCCTGGCCGACCCTGGACCAGGACGGCATGCTGTTCGTCTGGAACGACCCGGAGGGCAACCCCCCGCCCCCGGACGTGACCATCCCCCGCATCGAGGGCGCCACGAGCGACGAGTGGACCGACTGGCACTGGTACGAGACGGTGGTCGACACCAACTGCCGTGAAGTCGTCGACAACGTCGTGGACATGGCCCACTTCTTCTACGTCCACTACTCCTTCCCGACGTTCTTCAAGAACGTCTTCGAGGGGCACGTCGCCACCCAGCACATGCGCGGCACCGGCCGTCCCGACGCCCGTCCCAGGACCGGCAAGTCCGAGACCATCGGCAACGACTCGGTGGCGTCGTACCACGGCCCGTCCTTCATGATCGACGACCTCACCTACCTCTACGAGAACGGCGAGGACACGAAGTCCGTCCTGATCAACTGCCACTACCCGATCGACGCGAACCGCTTCGTGCTCCAGTACGGCATCATCGTCAAGCACTCGGCCTCCCTGTCGGGCGAGGAGGCCACCCAACTCGCCACGGGTATGGGCGAGTTCATCAAGCTCGGCTTCGAGCAGGACATCGAGATCTGGAAGAACAAGACCCGCATCGACAACCCGCTGCTGTGCGAGGAGGACGGCCCGGTCTACCAGCTCCGCCGCTGGTACGAGCAGTTCTACGTCGATGTCGCCGACGTGACGCCGGAGATGACCGACCGCTTCGAGTTCGAGCTGGACACCACCCGGCCCGTCGAGGCCTGGCAGCGGGAGGTCGACGCGAACCTCGCCCGCAAGGCCGCCGCCGCCGAGAGCCGGTCGGCCTGATGCGCACCGACCACCGGATCGACAACCGGCTCGACACCCGGCGCGCCGACGGGGTCCCGATGCGGCCGCTGGCCTGCGAGCGGTGCGCGGCCGAGGTGCTGGTGCGCAAGAGCAGTTGGCAGCAGACGAGCGTGCAGTGGAACGCGCGGGCCACGGCGGCCTGCGCGGAGCGGGACGCGGCGGGCGGGACCGGCGAGGCCTTCGAGGGCTGCCGGTCGCTGCGCGACACGATTCGCGAGGCGGCGGTGCGCGGGACGATCGAGGTCGTGGACGACGCGGACGAAGGTCCCGCCGCCACCGCCACCGCCACCGTCGCCGACCGGGCACCGGAGCACCGCGCCTGACCCCGCAGCCGTCCGCCGGGAACACATCCCCCGGGCTCGGCGGACACAACGGTGAGGCCGGGTACGCGCACCCCGCGCGTACCCGGCCGCACCGCGTTCAGGAGGCGGACCCTTCAGGAGACGGGCCCCGCCGCCGCGACGCCGGCCCGGCGGCCGAAGTACGTGCCGTCGCCGAGGGACGTGCCGCTGACGTATCCCTCGCCGTGGATGCCGGAGGCCGCCCGGCCCGCGGCGAACAGGCCGGGCAGGACCGCGCCGGACACGTCGAGCACGGCGCCGTCCACGGTGGTGCGCAGCCCGCCGAGGGTGAACCCGGCGGCGCCCGTCCCCGCCCCCGCGCTCGGCCGTCCGCCCTGGTGGAAGCCGGCCCTCGGGTCGACGGCCGCGAACGGCCCCTTCAGCGGGCGCAGCCAGCGGGCGTCCTTGTGGAAGTACGGATCCTGCCCGCGCGCCGCGGGCGTGTTGTAGGTGCCGACGGTCGACTCCAGGGCGCCCGGCGGCATGCCCAGCTCGCCCTCCAGCTCACCCAGGGTCTCGGACACGAACCGGGGCACGACGCCCCAGCGTTCGCGCTCCGGCACCGACTCGTAGCCCTCCTCGTCGACGATCACCCAGTAGGGCGCGGGCTGGGTCAGCACGGCGGCCGTGCTGAACAGGCCCGGGTAGACGTCCTCGTTGACGAAGCGCTGCCCGTGGGCGTTGACCAGCATGCCGCGGACGGCCAGGGCGGGCAGCGCGGTCAGGGCCAGCTCGATCACGCCCATCCGCCGGGTCGCGGCGCCGAGCGCGGCGGCCATCCGGATGCCGCTGCCGTCGTCGAGACCGTCGCTGACCCGGCCGTGGGCGAGGAGCTGCGGGGCGTGGTCGGCGAGCATCTCCTCGTTGTCGGCGAAGCCGCCGGTGGTGAGCACCACCCCCTTGCGCGCCCGGTAGGCCAGGTCCTCGCCGTGCCTGCGGGCGGTGACGCCGACGACACGGCCCGTGTCGTCCACGATCAGGGCCGTGGCGAGGGTGTCGGCGTGCGTCACCGCGCCCGCGGCCCCGGCGGCGGCGACCAGCTTCTCCATCACCAGCCAGCCGCCGAACGCCTCGGTGGCGCAGCGGTGGCCGCGCGGCGCGGGCCGGGCGATCCCGTTGTACGGCCAGGCGTTCTCCCCCAGCCACATCAGGCCGTCCCGGGTGGTCGGCATCCACGTCGGCGCGTCCCACAGCGTCGGCTCGAAGACCAGTCCCCGGTCCACGAACCACTGGAAGTGGGCGACGCTCTCCTCGCAGTACAGGCGCAGTTTCTCGTCGTCGGCGTGCGGACCGAGCGCGGCCCGGAGGTAGCCGAACATGTCGTCCGCGCTGTCCTCGAAGCCGCACGCCTTCTGCACCTCGGTCCCGCCGCCCAGGTACAGCTCGCCGCCCGACAGGGCGGACGATCCGCCGGGGCCGCCCGCCCGTTCCAGGACCAGGACGTCGGCGCCGGCCGACGCGGCCTCGAACGCGGCGGCGGCGCCCGCGCAGCCGAAGCCGACGATCAGTACGTCGGTCCCGGCCGCCCAGCGGGTGACGGTCTCGGCGCGGACGGGTGTCACCGGCCGCGCGGTGCTCACGCGGTCGCGCCGGGCGGGGTGAACGCGGCCAGCGGCTCGGATCCGGACCAGTCGTGGCCCCAGTAGCTGTCGGCGGTGATCTCCTCGGCGGTGTAGTGCGACTCGTCCACGCGCAGGCCCTCACAGCCGTACTCGATGTCCCAGCCGCCGGGGGCGCGCACGTAGAAGGACACCATCTTGTCGTTGGTGTGCCGGCCCAGCGTGGAGGAGATCGAGAAGCCTCCCTTGTTCACGTTGTCGAGGGCGCGGCCGACGGAGTCCAGGGTGTCCACCTCGACCATCAGGTGCACCATCCCGGGATCCGAGTTGTGCGGGGCGGGGGCGACGGCGAGGCTGTGGTGGCGTTCGTTGACGCCCATGAAGCGCACCCGGCGGGGCGGGGCGTCGGAGGACTGGCCACTGAGCCGGATCGCGCCGCGCGGCAGGAAGCCGAGCACCTCGGTGTAGAAGGCGACCGTGTCGTCCATGGCGGTGGTGGGCAGCACGACGTGCCCCATCCCCTGGCCGTCGGTGACGAACCGCTGTCCGAAGCCGGTCAGTACGGGGCTGTGGTCGAGGATCGGCGCGAAGAACACCTCGACGGGCACGCCCGCCGGGTCCTCGAAGGTGACGCCCGCCTCCACCCCCCGGTCGTCGGCCTCCTCCTGGCTGAGCATCTTCACGGCCGTGCCGGACGCCTCGACGGCGCGTCCGACCGCGGCCAGCGCGAACTGGTCCCGCACCTCCCAGCCGACCGACAGCACCCGGTCGCTGTCGCCGGGCAGGACGACGAGCCGGGCGCGGCGCTCGTCCATCCGCAGGTACAGGCCGTCGGGGTCCGGTCCGGTGCTCTCGGCGAACCCGAGTGCGTCCACGGCGAGTTCGCGCCAGCGGTCGATGTCACGGGTCTGGACCCGGAGGTAGCCGAGTCCTCGGATCTGGGTCATGTCTGGTCCTCTCTGGTGGTCAGATCATCGAGCGCATCGGGCCGTTCGGCGGCTCCACGCCGATCTCGGTCAGCGCGGAGGCGTGGAACACGGACCCGGGCACGTGGATGGCGTGCGCGAGGCCCATGTGCGCGTCGCGCCAGAAGCGCTGGATCGGGTTGTCGAGCCGCATGGCGTTGCCGCCGGAGCGGGCCACGATCTCGTCAACCGCGCGGACCGCGCGCCAGGCGGCGGCGGCCTGCGTGCGCCGGCCGACGGCGCGGCGCTCGAAGGAGACCTCCTGCCCGGCGGCGACCATGTCGTACATCTGGGAGACGTTCTCAAGGAGCGCGGCGCGGGAGGCGGCGATCTCGGCCGCCGCGTCGCCGACGGCGTACAGGACGTACGGGTCGTCGCGCACGGCCTGCCCGGTGATCTGCACACGGCCGCGCTGGTAGGCGAGGTGGTGGGCGAGGGCGCCCTCGCAGATGCCGATGACGGCCGCGGTGATGCCGAGCGGGAAGGCGGCGGAGAACGGCAGCCGGTAGGCGGGGTTCGTCAGGCCCGCCTCGGCGGCCAGGGACCCGTCCACCACCTTGTTGTACTCGATGACCCGGTAGGCGGGGACGAAGGCGTCCTTGACGACGACGTCCTTGCTGCCGGTGCCGCGCAGGCCGACGACGTCCCAGGAGTCCTCGACGATCTCGTAGTCGGCGCGCGGCAGGATGACGTGCACGGACCGCGGGGGGCTCAGGCGTTTGCCGTCGGCGTCGGCGAGGAAACCACCGAGGAAGATCCACTCGCAGTGGTCGGTGCCGGAGGAGAACTGCCAGCGTCCGTTGAAGACGTAGCCGTCGTCCACCGGCCGCAGCACGCCCATCGGCGCGTACGGGGAGGCGATCCAGGTGTCCTGGTCCTCGCCCCAGATCTCCTCCTGGACCCGGGGGTCGGCCATCGCCATCTCCCAGGGGTGCACGCCGACGACGCCTGCGACCCAGCCGGTGGCGCCGTCGCAGGCGGCGATCCGCATGACGGTCTCGGCGAACTCGCGCGGGTGCAGCTCCAGGCCGCCGTGCTTCTTGGGCTGGAGCATGCGGATCGCGCCGACGTCCCGCAGGATCTTGGCGGCCTGGTCGTCGAGCCGGCCGAGCGCTTCGTTGGCGGGGCCGAGGGCGCTGAGTTCGTCGGCGCGCGCCTCGACGGCCTCGAGTACGGGATTGGTCATGGCGGTTCTCACTTCCCGGGGGAGGTCGGTGCGGTGGTGCGGTCCTTCTCGGCGAGGCCGACCGCGATCTCGATGAGCTGGTCCTCCTGGCCGCCGACGAGCTTGCGCCGCCCGGCCTCAAGGAGGATCTCGGCGCCGGACACCCCGTACTTGCCGGCCTGGCGGGCGGCGTGTTTCAGGAAGCTGGAGTAGACGCCGGCGTAGCCCATGGTCAGCGACATGCGGTCGAGCAGGCACTCGCCGTCCATGACGGGCCGCACGACGTCCTCGGCAGCGTCGACGATCTTCAGCACGTCGATGCCGGTACGGATGCCCAGGCGTTCGGCGACGGCGGCGAACCCCTCGACGGGGGTGTTTCCGGCGCCCGCGCCGAAGCGGCGGGTGGAGCCGTCGATCTGGGTGGCTCCGGCGCGCACGGCGAGGACCGAGTTGGCGACGCCGAGGCCGAGGTTCTCGTGGCCGTGGAAGCCGACCTGCGCGTCGTCGCCGAGTTCGGCGACCAGGGCGGCGACGCGGTCGCTGGTGTCCTCCATGACGAGGGCGCCGGCGGAGTCGACGACGTACACGCACTGGCAGCCGGCGTCGGCCATGACGCGGGCCTGCCGGGCCAGTTCCTCCGGCGGACTGCTGTGCGACATCATCAGGAACCCGACGGTCTCCAGACCCAGGTCGCGGGCGAGCCCGAAGTGCTGGACGGCGATGTCGGCCTCGGTGCAGTGGGTGGCGATCCGGCAGATCGAGGCGCCGTTGTCGGCGGCCTCGCGGATGTCGTCCTGGAGGCCGAGTCCTGGCAGCATCAGGAAGGCGATCTTCGCGCGCCGCGCGGTCTTCACGGCGGCCTTGATGAGTTCCTGCTCGGGGGTGTGGCTGAAGCCGTAGTTGAACGAGGACCCGCCGAGGCCGTCGCCGTGCGTGACCTCGATGACGGGCACGCCGGCGTCGTCGAGGGCGGCCACGATGGAGGTGACGTGGTCGACGGTGAACTGGTGCTGCTTGGCGTGCGAGCCGTCCCTGAGGGACGAGTCGGTGACGCGGATGTCCAGGTCGGTGCTGTAGGGCATGGCTCGTGTACTCCTCGGTGAGCGGGTCTCAGGCGCCGGCGCGGCGGGCGGTGATCCGCTGGGCGAAGCCCTCGCCGACCTTGGTGGCGGCGGCGGTCATGATGTCGAGGTTCCCGGAGTACGGGGGCAGGAAGTCGCCCGCGCCCTCCACCTCGATGAACACCGCCACGCGCGCGAGTCCCCCGCTCACCGCGGTCGGCTCGTCGAACTGCGGCTCGGTGCGCAGCCGGTAGCCGGGCACGTAGGAGGCGACCTTGGCGACGGTCTCGTGGATGGAGGCGCTGACGGCGGCGTGGTCGGCGTCGGCGGGGATCGCGCAGAAGACGGTGTCCTGCATGAGCATCGGCGGTTCGGCCGGGTTGAGGATGATGATGGCCTTGCCCCTGGCGGCGCCGCCGATGGTCTCGATGCCCCGGCTGGTGGTGAGGGTGAACTCGTCGATGTTGGCGCGGGTGCCGGGCCCGGCGGACGGCGAGGCGACGCTGGCGACGATCTCCGCGTAGGGCACGTCGGTGACGCGGGAGACGGCGTGCACGATCGGGATGGTGGCCTGTCCGCCGCAGGTGATGAGGGAGACGTTCGGCGCGTCGAGGTGGTCGCCGAGGTTGACGGCGGGCACGACGGCGGGGCCGATGGCGGCGGGGGTCAGGTCGATGGCCTGGATGCCGAGTTCGGCGTACTTGGGCGCGTTGGCCTTGTGCACGTGGGCGGAGGTGGCCTCGAAGACCAGGTCCGGGCGCTCGGCGCCGGCCAGCAGGACGTCCACGCCGTCGGCGCCGGCCAGCAGGCCGTGCTCGGCGGCCCGCTTGAGGCCGGGGCTCTGCTCGTCGATGCCGATCATCCAGCGCGGCTCGATGGTCTCGGAGCGCAGCAGCTTGTACATCAGGTCGGTGCCGATGTTGCCGGATCCGACGATCGCGGCGGTCGCCTTGGTCACTGTTTCGAACCTCATCCGAATCGAGGGAGGAGAGAAGAAGAGGGAAAGGAGAGAGGGCGGACGGTCAGCCGTCGTAGGTGACCTTCAGCCGGTCGCTGACCGGGCGCGCCTGGCAGGCGAGGACGAGTCCGTCGGCCAGGTCCTGGGCGTCGAGGACCTCGTTGCGCTCCATGACGACCTCGCCCTCCACGAGGACGCAGGCGCAGGCGCTGCACGCGCCCTCCCGGCACGAGTAGGGCGCGTCGAGCCCGGCCGCGAGGAGCACGTCGAGCAGGGGCTTGCCGCGCGGCCAGTCGACGGTGCGGCTGACGCCGTCCAGTTCCACCTCGGCCGTGCTGACGGGCCCCTCGGTGTCCGCCTCCGGGGCGTCGTCGGCCGGCTCCGCGAAGGGGTCGCCGGTCAGGGAGGTGAACCGCTCGACGGTGATCCGGCCGGACGGCACCCCCAGGTCGGCGAGGGCGCCGGTGGCGAGGTCCATGAAGGGGCCGGGCCCGCACACGAAGGCGGGGCGGTCGGCGTACGGTCCGGCGAGGGCGCGCAGACCGGCCGCGGTGGGCCGGCCCTGGAGGGACTCCAGCCAGTGCAGGACGGTGAGCCGCTCGCCGTACTCCCGTGCCAGCGCGGCCAGTTCGTCGCGGAAGATGACGGACTGCTCGTCGCGGTTGGCGTAGACGAGGGTGACCCTGCCGGTCCCGGCGTGCAGGGCCGACGTGAGGATCGACATGACCGGGGTGACACCGCTGCCGGCCGCGAGGAGCAGGAAGTCGCCGTCGAGCGAGTCGGGGGTGAAGGTGCCCGCGGGCCGCAGCACCTGGAGGGTGTCGCCCTCGGTGACGTGGTCGCAGATCCAGTGGGAGGCGTAGCCGCCCGCCGTGCGCTTGACGGTGACCCTCAGCGGCTCGTCGCGGACCGGCGAGCTGCACAGCGAGTAGCAGCGCGCGGCGCCGCCGTCCCGCTCGGAGGGCACCCGCAGGGTGAGGAACTGGCCCGGCCGGTAGGCGAACGCCGCCCGGTCCTCCTCGGCGGGCTCCAGGACCAGGGAGTGCGCGTCGGCCGTCTCCCTGATCACCTTGACGACGCGTACGGTCAGCGGCCCCGGACTCATGGCGCGCCCCCGGCGGTGACGGACCCGGTGCGGGCGGCGGCCGCGTGCCGGGCGGCGATGTGGCCGAACACCATCGCCGGGCCGATGGTGGCGCCCGGACCCGCGTACTCGTTGCCCATCACGGCCGCCGAGGTGTTGCCCGTGGCGTACAGCCCGGCGATGGCCGTGCCGTCCTCGCGCAGGACCCGGCTGTGCTCGTCGCAGACCAGGCCGCCCTTGGTGCCGAGGTCGCCGACCTCGATGCGGACGGCGTAGTAGGGGGCCTTGACGATCTCGTCGAGGTTGGGGTTCTTGAGGGTGGGGTCGCCGTAGTAGCGATCGTAGGCGCTGTCGCCGCGGCCGAAGTCGGTGTCCTTGCCGGTGCGCGCGAAGCCGTTGAACCGCGCCACGGTCTCGGCCAGCGTGTCGCCGGGGACGCCGATCTGCTCCGCGAGCTCCTCGATGCTGTCCGCGCGGTGCACGATGCCCTTCTTGTAGAACGCCTTGTGGAACGGCGCCCCGGGCAGGACCTGGGCGAAGGGGTAGCGGGCACGGGCCTTGGCGTCCATCACGAACCAGGCGGGGACGTGGCCGCCGGCGAGCTGGTCGTGGACGAAGTTGACGTACGGCGACGACTCGTTGGTGAAGCGCCGTCCGTCGCCGGAGACGATCACCGACGGCGGGATGCAGCGCTCGGAGACCAGGGGGATGGTCGCGCCGGCGGGGTGGTGCACGGACGGCATCCACCAGGCGTCGTCCATGAAGTCGAGGGCGGCGCCGAGGGCCTGTCCCGCGACGATGCCGTCGCCGACGTTCTCGACGGCTCCGGCGCTGTGGTTGTCCCGGCCGCCTTCGGGGAGGTACTTCTCGCGCATCTGAGGGCTGTGGTCGAACCCGCCGGTGGCGAGCAGGACGCCGTGCCGGGCGCCGACGCGTACGGTGCGGCCCTCGCGGGTGACGACGACGCCGGTGACCTTGCCCGCGTCGTCGACGACGAGTTCGGTCATCGGGCTGCGCAGCCACACCGGTACGCCGGCGTCCTTGAGCGCCATGCGCATGCGGGCGACCAGGGCACGCCCGCCGGTGGCCATGTGGCGGCGGCGGACCATGTTGGAGGAGACCCGCCAGGCGGCGACGACCGACGCCCAGCGTCCGCGCCAGGTCCGCTTGACCATGGCGAGGTCGTGGTAGTCCTTCGAGGTGACCCACAGGCCGAGGGGGCCCTTGAGGCTGTTGGGCCGCTGGTGCTTCTCGTCCTCGCCGAGTTTGCGGGTGTCGAAGGGCAGTGCCTCGACGGACCGGCCGAGCGGGCGTCCGCCCTCGTACTCGGGGTGGTAGTCGGCGTATCCCTTGACCCAGGAGAAGCGCATCCAGCGGCTCTTGCCGAGCAGTTCCATGGTGGTGGGACCCTGGTCGACGAAGGCGTCGAGCCGGGCTTCGGGCACGCGTCCCTCGGTGAGCCGGTCCAGGTAGGCGCGGATCGACTCACGGCTGTCGTCGTGGCCCTTGGCGCGCAGGGTGGGGTTGTTGGGGATCCAGATGCCGCCGCCGGAGATGCCGGTCGTGCCGCCGTACATCGTCCCCTTCTCGACCACGACGGTGCTCAGACCGCTGTCGGCGGCGGTGAGCGCGGCGGCCATGCCGCCTCCGCCGCTGCCGACGACGACGAAGTCGAACTCCTCGTCCCAGCCCTGCCGGGCGGGGGCGCTCACGCCGCGTCCTTGCGGGTCGTGTTCTCAGCGGTCGCGTCCTCGCGGGTCAGGAAGGCGAGGACCGTGCTCTCCCAGGCGGCCTTCTGCTCGATCATCACCCAGTGCCCGCAGTCGGGGAAGACGTGCAGTTCGGCGTCCGGGATGGTGCGCATCGGCAGGATGGACATGTCGACGGGGCTGACGCGGTCGTCGCGGCCCCAGGTGAGCAGCGTCTTCGCCTTCAGCCGGTGCAGCAGCGCCCAGTAGGGGGCCTCGTCGGAGGCGGCCGCGGCGGCGGCCCCGGCGGCGAAGGCCTCGCTGCCGTACATCAGGCGGGCACTGGCGAGGGTCGCCGGGTCGGTGGCCTGCGCCCACCGCTCCTCGATGAGCTCCTCGGTGACCAGCGCCGGGTCGTACACCATGGAGTTCAGCCAGCGCACCAGGCCCTCGCGGGAGGGGGCGTCGGTGAACTCGGTGAGCAGCTTGATGCCTTCGCCGGGTCCCGGGCTGAACACGTTGCGGCCGATGCCGCCGATCGTCACGAGGCGGCGCACCCGGTCGGGGTGGCGGAGCGCGAAGCGGGTGCCGATGATGCCGCCCATGGAGTTGCCGACGACGTCGACCTGTGAGAGGCCGAGGCCGTCCAGGAACCGGGTCACCGCCGAGGCCGCGGTCGCCATGGGGTGGCCGCCGGCGGGGTCGCTGACCCCGAACCCGGGGAACTCCAGGACGAGGCAGCGGAAGTGCTCGGCGAAGGTGCCCAGGTTGTCGCGGTAGTTGCGCCAGCCGGTGACGCCCGGACCCGAACCGTGCAACAGCAGCAGGGGCGGGCCGTCTCCGGCCTCGTGGTAGCGCAGCACACCCTTGTCTGTGGGGAGTTCGCGCAGTGTGGAGTCGTGACTCAGCTCCGTCATCATCCCTGCCCTCGGTTGACCTCGGTGGTCGATGGTCCTGGCGGCCCGTGCCCGGTGGACGCGGCGTGGCCGTGCTCGTGCTCGTGGCGCCCGTGGCCCGTGGCGGCCGGTGGCTTGCGAGTGGTCGCCGACTGCGGGCGGCCACGGTGCCGTGTGATCGGTTCCTGGACGGTAGTCAGCGCCGGCGGGCCCGCGCGGGATACGTCTCGGTCAGCGGGACGCGTACGGCCGGGGCGGGGCCGGCGCGGTCCGCGAGCCCGGGTCCGCGGGTGGTTCCACTCATCGGGAACGGGCGCCCGGCCCGGCCGGACGGTGTCCTAGCTTCGGTTTTCTGCCTGCTCCCGGGCATATCACCCCCGCCCGTCCCCCTCGAGGTGAAACCGATGACCGCAGAGTCCCTGTCCACGCCCGAGGTCGCCGAGGCGACCGAGCCGACGCCCCTGCGGATGCGGCAGGCCATGGGGACCTTCGCCTCCGGGGTGACCGTGGTGACGGGGCTCGGCCGGGACGGCGATCCCGTCGGCTTCGCCTGCCAGTCGTTCGCGTCCGTCTCCCTCGAACCGGCCCTGGTGCTGTTCTGTGCCGATCACCGGGGGCGGGCCTGGCCGAGGATCAGGGAGACCGGCCGGTTCACCGTCAACATCCTCGCCGCGGGCCAGACCGACCTGTGCGGCCGGTTCGGATCCGGCAAGGGCCGCAAGTACGAGGGCCTGCACTGGGAGCTGTCCCCGTGGGGGACACCGTCCCTGCCCGGCGTCCTGACCCGGGTGCACGCGGATGTGTACGACGTGCACGGCGCCGGCGACCACGACGTGGTCGTGGGCCGGGTGCTCGCCCTGGAGACCGTGACGGACCGCGAGCCGATGCTCTTCTTCCGCGGCGGCTTCGGCGTCCACGACCCGGCGGACGCCCTCGCGGCCCCCGACGTGTGGGGCTGGGGCGACCACTGGGGGTGAGCGGAAGGCCGCGGCAGCCGCGCGGTCGCCGTGGGGGTGCCGGGTAGGGCACCCCTGGGTGTACTGACCCGTGAGGTTGGGGACGCGGGCTACTGCCAGTCACCGTACTGGCCGGTGTTCAGCAGACGGTCCATGGCCTGCGGAGACCACGTCGCCGCCGGCACGGCCGCCTCCCGGTGCGGCGCCCTGACCGGCGTCTCCTGGCCGGGGAACAACTCGCGGGACACCTGCCGGGCCGCGTCCACCACCAGCGGGGCGATCTTCTCCAGAGGGGACGAGGCGCCCCCCACCAGGGAGATCGCTGCGATCGGACCCTCGGGGCCGCGCACCGCGGCGGCGGCGCAGGCGATGTCGGGGAAGCACTCGCCGCGCTCGAAGGCGAGCCCGTGACGGCGCCGTATACGGTCGAGTTCCTGGTGGAGCGTGCCCATGTCGCAGATCGTGCGCTGGGTCAGCCGGCCGATGGCCTCCCCCGCCCTGGCCTCGACGTCCTCCGGTTCGAGCCAGGCCAGCATGGCCTTGCCGAGCGCGGTCGAATGAGCCGGTGCCCGGCCGCCGACGCGCGAGGGGACGGCTTCGGCGAACCGTCCCCCCACCTTGTCGAGGTAGTACACCTCCGCTCCGTCCAGGACGGCCAGGTGAACGACGAGGCCGGTCTGGATCTGAAGCTGGTGCAGCCGCCCGGCGGCGGCCTCGCGAACCCTGCTGCGCGCCCCGTCGCCCCCGCCGAACCCGAGGGCTCGGCGCCCGAGCGCGTAGCCCAGGCCGGTGTGGTCGAGCCAGCACAGTCGCACAAGCTGGTCGAGGATCCGGTGCGCCGTCGACCGGGGCAGGCTTGTGGACCGGGCCACTTCTTCCAAGGTCAGACGCGCTGTGCGGCCCTCGAACAGGTCCATGATCAGCGTCACCCGCTCGACCATCGACGGCGGCAACTCTCGACCGGCCGGAGCGTGCGTGGTGGAAAGACCATCGACAGCCGTCATGGGAGCCTCCAGTCACAGACTGAAATGAATTCTGGTTTTCGGAAATGTAACAGGCCTCCCGGACGGAGAGAAGAGATGCGGACGGAGTCACTGGTTTACGGAGTCCCGGTGCGTCAGCGCGTGACGGTCCAGGTGGCGGAGTTGGACGTGAGGTCCCGGACGGCGGGGCTGCGGACGGCCGACGTGGTGTCGGTCACCGTGGCGGTCACCTTGTGGGGGCGCCTGTTGGCCGGGACGCCGAGGGCGGCCGGGCGCACGGACGTCTTGCCGCGGGCCTGCTTGGCCTCGCGTCCGTCGACGTACCAGCGGACCTCAGGGCTGGCGAGGCCCGTGCCCAGGTCGGCGAGTTCGACGGAGAGGGGGGTGAAGCGGGAGGCCGTGACGGAGGTGTCGACCAGCGGGCTGAGGACGTTGGCGGAACGGTAGAAGCCGGCGATCATCGCCTCCCGGCTCGGGAGGTTGAACTGGTCGGTGTTCAGGGCCCGCATGATGGAGTTCCCGGTGGGACGGTAGACCCCGTACTCGTAGTAGTCGGCACCCTCGAAGGTGCCGACGACGCCGCCGCTCGGGTCGGACTCGCCGAGCCATGCCGCCCACTTGGTGCGCTGCGCCGCCATGTCGTCCGCGGTCAGGGTCGAGGCGTTGGGGTAGGCGGGCTCGGGGTAGGGGTAGTCGCCGTAGCCCGCGTACTGGTACTCGTCGGCCAGGAGGCCGATGGAGTGGGCCATCTCGTGGGCGGCTATCAGGGTGGACCGGGCGTTGTCGGAGGAGAGCGTGGAGACGCCGTCGTAGCCGTAGTCCGCCGCGAGGCCGGAGTAGCCGGCACCGCCGTACTTGGTGGAGTTGGAGACCACGATCACCAGGTCGGTCGCGGGGGCCTTGTCCGCGTAGGTCTTCGTCTTGTCGAGGTCGACGCAGATCAGGCGCTCCGTGTCGCTGCACCAGAAGTACGAGCCGAGCGCGGTGTTCTTGACGACGTCCTGGCTCGGGTCGCCGGTGACGCCGGAGTCCTGGGAGACGGCCTTCACGGCCCAGACGTTGAAGAGGCCCTCGTAGCTCTTGTACGGGTCGATGTCGGTGACCGCGTCCCACTTCGTGCGGGCGTCCTCGAGGAAGTCGTCCTGCTCGTCGGCGGTGTAGCCGTCGCCGATGATCGTGACGTCGAGGCGGTCGGCGGTCGGGCCGGTCTCCGCGAGCGGGACGACCTCGCCGTCCTCGGACGCGGTGGCGCTGCGCTGCCGGGCGTCGGCCGCCGGCTGGGCGTGCGGGCTGTTCGCCGGGACGCTGGTGCGTGCGCCCTCGCCGGCCGGGTCGGGGAAGTACTCGACGTCGACGTGCGAGCCGGTGGCGGTGGCCGGCGCGTCGGCGGCACCGGCGACGCCGGTGGCGGGCAGGGCCGCGGAGAGGGCGAGGGCGGTTGCCACCGCGGTTCTGCGAATGCCTATGTGCACGGAGCTCTCCCTATATGACCGGTGATGTAAATGAAGATGTAAGCCTGTTTACGTCGTCGCTTAAATTAGAGGCCCGCGGGACCCCTGGCAAGGGCTGTTGGGGGAAGGGCTGTTGGGGGAAGGGGCAGCGCAGTGACGAACCGACGAGAGGCCGCCGCGGGTGCCGGACCGGGCGGTCTCGACTCGTCCACCCTGGGGACCCGCATCCGCCAACTCCGCCTCGAACGCGGCCTGACCCAGCGGCAGGTGGCCGAGCCCGCGTACACCGCGTCCTACGTCTCGACGGTGGAGGCCGGCCGGACACGCCCTTCCGGGGCCGCCCTCCGGCACATCGCCGAACGCCTGGGGCTGACCCACGAGGAGCTGTTGACGGGCCGTCCCGCCGGTTTCGCCACCGACCTGCGCTCCCGTCTCACCGACGCGCAACGCACCCTCGCCACCGAGGGCGCGGCACAAGCCGTGGGCATGTACCAGGAGTTGCTCCACGAGACGACTCGGTATGGTCTGGACACCGAGCGCGCCACCGCGCTCATGGGCCTCGGCCAGTGCGAGTTGGATTCCGGCGACCTCACTGAGGCACGCCTGCGCTTCGAAGCCGCCGAGCAGATCCTGGCCAACGGCCCACTGCCCCGCCGCGCCCTGGCCCGGCGTGGCCGGGCTGTCGCCCACTACCTGGCGGGCGAGCTGGGATACGCCGTCCACCTGCTGGAAAGCGCCTTGGAGGAACTCACGGTCTCGGGCCTGCACGACCCCGGTGCCCTGCTGCTCCTCTACACCGCCACCATCGCGCCCTACATGGACATGGGCGCCCACGTCCGCGCGGCACACGTCGCGGAACTGGCCCTGGCCCTCGCCCCCCAGGTCTCCGATCCCGCACTGGTGGCCGGACTGCACCGGTCGGTGGCCCGCACCCTCGTCGCGGAGGGCCGCACCGCCGAGGCCGACGCCTCGCTGGCCAAGGCCGCAGAGCTCTACACACAGCTCCAGATCCGCACCGAACTCGCCCACTGCCACTGGATGCGCGGCTACCTTCACGCCCAGAACGGCGACCTGGAAGACGCGGAACGCGAACTGCGCACCGCCCGCGAGACACTGACCGCCGACCGCGCCGCCCTCTACACCACCCAGGTCGAGGTCGAACTGGCGGACGTGCTGCGCCGCCGGGACAAGACGCGCGAGGCCGAAGAGTTGCTGACCCGGCTGCTGGGTGAAATCCACCTGGACCGAGGCACGTTGCATGCGGGCGGCGCGCATCGCCTGCTCGGCCTCATCGCCTGCGAACGGGGCGACACCGACGCGGCCGAGCAGCACTACATCACCGCGCTGTCCCTGCTGGAACCCTCCGGAGCCACCGGCGACCTGGCCGACATCTGCCGCCTTCTCGGCGACCTGCTGCGCGACACCGGCCAGGTCGAGCAGGCGCTGGACGTGTACCGGACCGGGCTGGGACACCAGGGCGGGCCCGGCACGACCACGCTCGGCCCGGCACCGGCCGAACCCGCGGCACTGAACCGGGTGGGGACCGCGTTCACGCTGTCCGGAGAGACGTGAGCGCACCGCCGGACTTGCCGCCGGGGCAGGAACTAGGACGGCGGTCGCTCCCGTTCCACTCCGCGGGGCTTCGCTTTCGCCCCGCGAGTGTCACGTGGGGAACGGCCGCAGGGCAAAAGCGGCACTCGCCATCATCAGGACCAGGGCAATCACCACGAGCAGCAGGGCTGCCGACAGGGCCCAGGCGCGCTGACGGTTGACGCGCCGCAAGGCCGTGATCGTGTCCACCCTCGTGCGGTTCCACTCCTCCGGGCCGAATCGAACCTCAGGCTCCAGCAGATGGGTGAGTTCCCCGGTACCGGCGTGCGGCAGCCGGACCGGCACGTTGATGAGCAGTCCCAGAACAGCGGCCAGGACCAACACGACGAGGGAGGCGACGAGTAGACGCTGGGCCGTTCCCGGGAACGTCACGGTCCGGCCGCTTGCGGCCAGTGCGACGGCACCGGTGGTGATGCCGACGAGCGTGCCCGAGGCCGAGATGACGGCCATGCCACGCGTTTCGAAGGACGCCTTCTTGGCCCGCTCCTCGGCCAACTGCTCGGTCAGGAAGGAGGACTTGTGCTGGATGCGCGCTTCATGGTTCATGACCGTGCCCTTCCCAGGCCCTCAGGTACTCGTGCGGGCGCACGGCGGGCGGCCGAGCCGGCCGTCATGCCCGCTCGTACCCGTGGTTCAGGGCGTGGGGTGCCTGCTCGTCCAGTACCTTCAGCGGCCAGTCCAGACCCGGCGAGGCGAGGAGGTGGGGCTCCTGAAGCAGGGTCAGCCCGATTTCCTTGGCGGCACCGACGACCGCCGCGTTGAGCCCCAGTTCCCGGCCCAGTTCGTCGAGCCGGCCCTTCACTCGACCGATCCGCCGCTCGTTGGCCTCCCCATCGGCCAGGGCCACCGCCAACCTTCGCGGCGCCGCGTCATCCTCGGGCCGGCCGCTGTTCAGCCCGGCCAGGGTCCGGCGCAGCCTTCTCGGCAGCCTGCCGTGCGACTCCGTCGCGGCCAGTGTGCGCAGCAGCGCCCGTACCGAGGTCCACTCGTTGTCCACGACCGGCTCGTCGCTTTCAAGGCGGCGAGCCATCCATGAGCACAGATCGGCCTCCTCCGGAGCGAGACGGCCGGAGAACGCCTGCAGGTCGTCGATCAGGCGACGCTTGTGCGCGCCCCAGTGCGCCCGTGCGTTGTCGGCGGACGAACGCAACCGCCCGACACGGTCACGGTTGCGGTGACGGGCTTCGAGGGCCGCGACCCGCTCCGCTTCCGCCTCGTCGACACGAGGGATGACGTGCTCGATCCGCGTCATGATCCGCTTCAACAGGTCGTACACGCTGATGCCGTCCTTCAGGGCGACGGCAAACGCGTTCCTCTGCTCCAGGTTTACGATCACAGCACACGGTACGAGGGATCCGGGAATCCCGAAGAAGCGCTGCATGGCGGAGACGGTGAGCGTGAGGGCCCGCTGGTGCTCGTCCAGACCGTGCGGTAGTTCGGCGTTCGCTGCGGCGACCAGTCGCGGGGGCTCGGACCTCTCCCCTCGCCGCATCGATCCGCCCGGCTGCCCAGTACCCATCCGGACCGCCCCCGGTGACTCGCGGGACGACAGGTACAGCCGACCACGCGGGCCACCCGCTTCCTCCACGCCGGGCACGCAGAAAGTCTCGGGGCCGTAGAACGATTGGGGGTGCTCTGCGGAGAGCCGGAGCCTCCTCGGCGAGGGGGAGAAGACGGCGACGTAGCGGCCCGTCAGGTCATCGATGTCGCTCCAGTGCTGGAAGAACCCTCTCTGGAGATCCGGGGCGTCGGCGGAACGAGCGAGCAGGAACACCATTGCGGCGAAACCGCCCCCGCTCAGGGTGCGGAAGGGCAGGCGCAGGAAAGCATCGACAGGCAGGTCGACGTCGGTTGAATACACGCCCATTCCTCAGCCAGATACCGGACACTGGCCAAAAGGGTAGAAGACGACCGCCCAACTGGGTAGCCGGGCATGAGAAGTCACGCCGTGTGCAGCCGCCGGGCTGAACTGTCGCGTGCTGGAGGAGCCGACGTGCTCGGTCGCCGGCCATCGTGCTCGTCCGGCATCACTTGCCGCTGTAGACGGGAAACGCGCTGTGTTCGCCGTAGTCCACACCGCGCAAACCCCGCAGGGCCTCCATGTCATCACCGGAGATCTCGAAGTCGACCGCGGCGTTGGAGCGCATGTGCTCGGGGTTCGCCGTCTTGGGCAGCGACACCGTGCCCAACTGAAGGGTGTAGCGGATGCACAACTGCGGGACGGACACTCCGTACTTCTCCGCCATCGCCTGGACCTCGGTGCTCTGCAGGATCGCTCCGTGTGCGATCGGCGAGTACGCCTCGACGAGGATCTGCTTGTCTTCGCAGTACTCCAGGAGCTCCGAGGGGGTGTTGCCGGCGTGGACGAGCAGTTGGTTCACGTGCGGCACGACGGTCGCGCCCTGGAGGATGTTCTCCATGTCCTGCTGCCGGAAGTTGGACACCCCGATGGCACGGATCTTGCCGGCCTGATGCGCCGATTCGAGCGCGCGCCATGCTTCGCGGTTGCCCTCGGCGTAGTCGCCGCCGCGGAAGTCGTCCCACGGCTGCGGGCTGTGGATGAGCATCAGATCGATGTACTCGATCCCGAGTTTCTCCAGTGACCCGTCGATCGCGTCGACCGCCTGACCGTGGTCCTTGATCTCAGCGGCGAGCTTGGTCGACACGAACAGCTCGTCGCGGGCCACGCCGGCGGTCCGCACGCCCTCGCCGACGCCGCGCTCATTGCCGTAGGCCTGGGCGGTGTCGATGTTGCGATAGCCGATCGCCACGGCCGCGCGTACCGCCTCAGCCACCTGGTCGTCGTCGATGAACCAGGTGCCGAGCCCCAGCTTGGGGATCTCGGAGCCGTTGGACAGCGTGTAGGTCTCGTCCAGGATGGTCATGCGCCTGCTCCGTTCTTCGGCAACTCGCCGTACGCCTCGTCGGTGACGGGCTCGAGCCATTCGTTGCTGACGTCTTCGCCAGGGGTGATGAAGGCGACGTGGGAGAACCACGAGTCGGCCTTCGCACCGTGCCAGTGCTTCGTGCCCGCCGGGACGCGGATCACCGTTCCCGGCTCCATGCCGACGGGATCCTCGCCCTCGGCCTGGTACCAGCCGCTGCCCGCCGTGCACAGCAGGACCTGGTCACCGCCGCCGCCCGTGCCGTGGTGGATGTGCCAGTTGTTGCGGCAGCCCGGCTCGAAGGAGACATTGCTGACGGGAACGCTCCCCGAAGCGAGCGGAGCCAGGTAGCTCTGGCCGATGAAGTACTGCGCGAAGGCGTCGTTCTTCTCCCCGAGCGGGAAGATCTGGTCAAATCCGTTGACAGTCATTTCCATCGATCCTTCTGTTTCAGTGCATCCTGCGGGCCGGGGTCGCGCCCGCCGCGGGGCGGTCCCGCCGTGGACGTCGCGGCGAGGCTCGCGAGCAGTTGCAGGCGCTCCTGGCTGGGCGAGCCGGGCTCGGCGGTGTAGATGAGGAAGGACAGCCCGGGCTCGGCCGTCAGCTCCATCCCCTCGTAGGTCAACGTGAGGTCGCCGACCTCGTGGTGGTGGAACTCCTTGGTGCCCGATCCGTGGCGGCGCACATTGTGTGCTCCCCACCGAGTGCGGAACGCGTCGCTGCACGTGGACAGCTCGCCAATCAGGTCGTGCAGCCGCTTGTCCCGGGGATCCCTGCCGGCCTCGGTACGCAGGATCGACACGGTGACGTCCGCGGCCACCTCCCAGTGGGGGTAGAACGCCTTGGCCCGTTCGTCGAGGAAGCAGTGCCGCGCCAGGTTCTCCTGCCCGGGACCGTCGAACACCTCGTCGTAGAAGGCGCGCCCGAGGGCGTTGGTGGCGAGGACGTCCATCCGTCCGCTGCGCACGAACGCGGGCCCGAGGGTGATGGCGTCCAACGCACGGGTCAGGCTGTCCCTGGGCACCCACTTCATCGGCCTGCGCCTGCGCACGGGCCGGGCCGCGCCATTGGCTGCCCGGGCGAGGTCGAAGAGGTGCTCACGCTCGGCGTCGTCCAGCCGCAGTGCCCTGGCGACCGACTCGAGGACGGCGTCGGAGACGCCGGCCAGGTGGCCGCGCTCGATCTTGGCGTAGTACTCCGGGCTCACGTCGGCGAGCATCGCCACCTCGCCGCGGCGCAGGCCCGCCACCCTCCGGTGCCCGGAGACGGTCAGTCCAGCCTGCTCGGGAGTGAGGTTCGCTCGACGGGACATGAGGAACTCCCGTGCTTCGTTCCTGGCATCCATGCGTTCCACGCTACGGCGCGAAGCCGCTGTGAGGGATTCCCTGCCAGTACGTCCTTCACCGGGAACTCCCTCGCTCGGCATGTCCGGCGATGTCATTGGCCTTGCACCTTCAGAGATGGATCGACGGACGTCGCCGCAGGTAGGGAGAGATCATGGCTGAGAACACAAGCACCGGCTGGACCGGCGGGAAGAACGCCTACGGCGGCTTCGCCCCGGGGATGGTCCAGCAGCATCGTCGAGAAACAGGACTGAGCGCCCCCGGCGCGGCCGCCACGTCGGCCGGATGGTCGGCGACGGCATCACCGTTCCGTTCCGGCCCGGGAGATTGGTTGGGTCCGGTCGGGCCGAGTGAAGCCGGAAGGGAAGGGTGGTCAGCCCTCCAGGCGACGCTTGCTGAGCCAGGCCACCATCTCGGGGTCGTGGTGGTCGAAGAACAGGGTGGCGCCGGTGTCGAGGCCGGCGATCCGCGCCATCTCGTCCTCGGTGAGCCGGAAGTCGAACACCTCGATGTTCTGGGCCATCCGCTCGGGGCGGACCGACTTGGGGATGGTGACGATGCCGCGCTGGATGAGCCAGCGGAGCACGACCTGGGCCGCGGACTTGTCGTACGCCTTGCCGATCCCGGTGAGCACCGGGTCGGTGAACAGGTTGTTCTTGCCTTCGGCGAAGCCGCCCCAGGACTGGTGCTGGACGCCGTGCTCGCGCATGAGGTCGTGGTCCGTGGTGCGCTGGAAGAAGGGATGAGTCTCGATCTGGTTGACCGCCGGGGTGATCTCGTTGTTGAGGACCAGGTCGAGGAGGCGGTCGGGGTAGAAGTTGGCTACACCGATCGCCTTGGCGAGCCCTTCGCGGTTGGCGGCCTCCATGGCACGCCACTGGCCGTACACGTCACCGTAGGGCTGGTGCATGAGGTAGAGGTCGAGATAGTCAAGACCCAGCTTGGTCAGTGAGGTTTCGAGGGCTCGTCGGGTGTTGTCCTCGGCGGGGGCGTCCTGGACCCACAGCTTGGTGGTGACGAACAGCTCATCACGGGGGATGCCGCCGGCCCTGATGGCGCGTCCGACGGCTTCCTCGTTGCCGTAGGCCGCCGCGGTGTCCAGGAGCCGGTAGCCGGCTGCGAGGGCGTCGGTGACGGCCTGCTCGGTCTGGTCCGGCGGGATCTGGTAGACGCCGAAGCCGAGAATCGGCATGTCGACACCATTGTTGAGCGTGACGTTCTGCATGAGCTGTCCTTCCGGGTGGTGCTGTGCGTGAGTCAGAGGGTGAGGAGGGACTTGAGGACACGGCGGTCGGCCATGGCCCGGTAGGCGTCCGGCGTCTGGTCGAGGGTGAAGCGGCGGTCGAAGACGCGGCCGGGATCGATGCTGCCGTCGAGGACGTCGGGCATCAGCCCTTCGATGTAGGCGCGGGCCGGGGATACGCCGCCGGTGAGCGTGATGTTCCGCATGATCATGGAAGGGCCTATGGGGCCCACCTCGATGCAGGGTGCGGATCGACTCGTCCTCGTCCGTTCCGGAGTCTGTGTAACCGTGTGACATCCCCGTGGCCCCCAGGCCGACGCGGGAGACCTCAAGGTCACGCAGTTTGGCCTTTTCATCGTCATGCACCTTTCCTACCTTTGGTGCGTTGTCTTCACAGTCTTGTCCCTGTGGCCGTGGACCGAGCGTGTGCCGCACCCATCCGGGGCCGTTGCGCCACACGGCGGCATCAATCACTGTGCCGCGTTTCCGCATGCGCAGGCAGGCCGAGCGCGGCCGAGGGCCGCGTAACCCTCGTCGGCGAGCCGATGCTCCGCCTCTGCGAGGTCCGCCAGTCTCGGGTCGTCGCGGGCGGCGCGTTCCAGGATGCCGAGGTGAAGCAGTAGCTGGTTCCCCAGGTGACCGCCACCGCTGTCACGGCACCGACGAGAGTGTCACCGAAGCGGTCGAAGCTGAGGGACGTCACGGTGCCGCCGGTACCGCCGACCTCGACGGACACGACGGACCACCATGCGGAGAGCTGCAGGGCGGATACCGCGAAGACGACGCCGACTCCCAGCGGCGTCCCGACCGTGCGCTGCGCGGCGCGGCGGGTGGCCCATGCCGATCAGTTCGCCGACCGTGCCGGCGACTCCGGCCGCCAACGCCATGCGCCAGGACGTGAAGAACTCGATCGAGTGGCCGCCCGGACGGACGTCGAGCCGGCCTCCCAATTCGACCAGCACCACGTCGGACCTCGCCGACGTCAGGCGTTCGCGCTCTTGGAAACGGCGAAGGAGCGCGGCCAGATCCGCACCGGCGTCGATCTCGGTGTCGTCGTCGACCTGATCTGGGGATCCTGCTACATCCGCCTGCTGTTGCCGCACATGACCGGAACGCTCACCGACCCAGCGTGAAAGCAGGGTGTAGCCGGGACAAATCCGTGGCGCGATCCCCTGCGAACGCCAATGCCGAGGAGGCCGCTCGCTGACGCGGCCGAGAGGGACGCGGCGCCGGTGACGCGGGCGGTTGTCTGGTCATCACCCGTAGCCAGCGGGATTGGCGGGGCGACAGCCGTTTCGAGGTCGGGGCGGTACGCCCTGACGCCTTCCAGGTCGCCCGGAACCACCTTGCTCACTGGCTGTGCGGTGGTCACCCAATGCCAACGCATCCGGCCGCCCAGCGCCCGCGAGGGACCGGTGAGGCGCGACGCGGGACGGCCGGTCGACCGGCCGTCACCGAGCCCTCAGCCGTTCCCGCTGGTCAGCGCATCCTTCCGCGCGGCTTCAGCGGCACCGCAGGCAGCTCGGGGGCGGGCAGCGGGGCGCCGTCGTAGCCCTTCACCTCGCCGAAGCGTGTTCCTTCCGTCCAGTCCCGGCGGGCCTGTTCGATCTCCTCCTGGGTGCGTCCGATCCAGTTCCAGAACATGATCAGCTCCTCCTCGAACGGCTCGCCGCCCAGGAGCATCAGGCCCGCGTCCGAGTCGGCCCGCAGGGGCAGTTCGTCGCGGCCGCAGCCGAGGTAGAGCATGGAGCCCGGCACCAGGGACACGCCGTCGACGTGGGCCTCGCCGCTCATGGCCAGTACGGCGTACTCGAAGTCCCGTTCCAGCGGGAGGCGTACGTCCGTGCCGCCGGTCAGGGCCAGGTCGGCGCCGACGAGGGGCGTGTACGTCGCGCCGGGCGAGGTGGCGGTGTCGAGGGTGCCGAGGAGCACGGTGGCCGCCAGGCCCGGTGCCGTGACGTGCGGCAGCTCGGCGTGGAACTCGAAGTGCGGGTCGGTGTGGCGGTGGGCGTCCGGGAGGGCCACCCACAGTTGCGCGCCGTGCAGGAAGCGGGCGTGGGCGAGGGGGCTCTCCTCGGAGTGGCTGATCGCGCGGCCGGAGGTCATCAGGCCCAGTTGGCGCGGGCGGATGGTCTGCAGGCTGCCGGTGGAGTCGCGGTGCAGTACCTCGCCCGCGTGCAGCCAGCTCACCGTCTGCAGGCCCATGTGCGGATGCGGCGGCACCTGCATGCCGGGCTCGTCGGAGATGTCGTCGGGGCCGTAGTGGTCGACGAAACACCAGGCTCCCACCATGCGCCGGCCCAGGTTGGGCAGCAGCCGGCGGACCTCGGTGGACTCGCCGAGCTTGACGTTGCGAGGGCTGAGGAGTTCCCGCACGGGCTCCGCCACCACGAAGCCGCGGCCGCCGCACAGGCTGGGAACCGCCTCGCGATCAAGATTGCTCATGCCGCCCAACCTAGCCCCGGCCGGCCCTCCGCGTCAGACGGTCCTCGAGCCGTCACCGTGGCGGGCGAAAGCATCCGCACCGCATCCCACCAGTAGTGGAATGTTCAACCATGCAGTGTGGTTGGAGAGGGCGAAGGAGGTCACGAGTGGACACGACGTACTACGACCACGGAACGCCCGCGGAGCGCTGGGAGCGCGCGCGGATGTTCTTCGACGCCAAGGACTACGCCGCCGCGGCGCGCGTCCTGGACGGACTGGTCGGGGAGGTGCCCGAGCAGACCGGACCGCGCCTGCTGCTGGCGCGCGCCTACTACCACTCGGCCCAACTGCGGCGGGCGGAGGCCGAGCTGCGGGTCCTGGTCGAGCGCGATCCCGTCGAGCGGTACGCGCGGCTGATGCTGGGCCGCACCCTCGAACGGCAGGGGCGGCAGGAGGAGGCCGACGCCCAGCTTCGGATCGCCTCCGCCCTGGCCGGCGAATTCGCCGGACTCTGAGCGACGGCCAGCGGCAGCGGCAGCGGCAAGGGCGACGACCATTGCGGCTACGGCGCGCGACGGTCGTGCGGACGGCGCGGCGGTGCGGGGCACCGCCGCGCCGTCGCGTTTCAGCGCCGCGCCGGCCCGGCGCCCGCGTACGTACGCCGTCCCCGCCGGTGGGCGACCTCGCCGAGCACGACGTCCAGCGCGACGAACGCGGCCAGCGGGATGCCCAGCAGCGGCACGAAGTAGCCGAGGACGGCGACCGCCGCCAGCAGCGGCACGAGGAGCAGCGGCGACACCTGCTGCCAGGCGCCGCGCGGGATCGGGCGGCCGAAGGCGGAGCCCCGGCCGCGCTGCCACCACATGCGGTAGCCCCAGACGACGAGCAGGATCAGGGACGCGGCGAGGAGCATCAGGGCGATCTGGTTGACCAGGCCGAACAGGCTGCCGGTGTGCAGGTCGATGCCCCAGCGGCTGAGCTTGGCGAGCACCGGGTAGTCGGCGAAGCGCAGGACGTCGGTGACCTCGCCCGTCGCCGGGTCCACGGCGACCGCGTCCTGCTTCTCGGGCCAACTGCGCTGTACCTGCTTCACGACGTAGGCGGAGGACGCGTCGGCGGGTGGCGTGATCTCCACCGGGTCGCCGAGGCCCTCGGCGCGCGCGGCGGCCAGCACCTTGTCGAGGCCGACCCCGTGCGCGGCGTCCCCGCCGGTACCCGCCGCCGCGCCGTGACCCGCGTGCTCACCGCCCCCGGACGCGGCTGCCGACACCGACGCCGACACGGACGGCGTGGTCTGGCCGAGCGCGGCGCGCAGGTCCTCGATGTTCGCTCCGGCGTACGTCGACCAGGTGAGGCCGGTCGCCGAGAGGAAGACGAACCCGGCCGCCGCCCAGGCGCCGACCGTGCCGTGCAGGCCGAGGGTGCGGCGGCGGCCGCCGGTGCCGCGCACCTTGCGCCGGGACCGGCGGCGGGAGAACCACAGCACCAGACCGCCGCCCGCGATCACCCACAGCCAGCTCGCGGCGAACTCGCTGTACAGCCGCCCCGGGTCGCCCAGGTGCAGGTCGCGGTGGAACTCGTCGATCCAGGTGCGCAGCGGCAACGCGCCGCTGGAGCCGTACTGTTCGAGGGCGCCGCGCACCTCGGCGGTGTACGGGTCGACGAAGACCGCGAGCGTGTGGTCCGGGTCGATGCCCTCGACTCCGGACAGCAGCACCCTGGTGGTGGCGTCGTCCTCGGGTGAGGGGCGTACGGCCGACACACCGCCCTCGGGGTGGGACCGCCGGGCGGCGGCGACCTGTTCGGAGATCGGGAGCTTGCGGTCGCCGGCCTCGGGGACGGTCAACTCATGGGCGTAGACGAGCTTCTCGGCCTGGTACGAGGCGGCGTAGAGGAAGCCGGTGGCCGCCGCGACCAGCAGGAAGGGGGCCACGAAGAGCCCCGCGTAGAAGTGCAGGCGCAGGACCAGGGGGCGCAGCGCGGACCAGTTGCCGGATGCGGGCGGCGGGGCGGCCGGCCCCGCTGCCTGGTCCGTGCCGGTCGGGGAGGTGGTCGTCATCGGTGGGCGCTCCGGGACGTCGTGGGGACGGGACGGTCCCCAGTGGTCGGGTCGCGGACGCGCCGGGTTCCCGTAGCCCGCAGTGGCGTGCGTCACAGCGGTGCCGGCGGAGAGTCCGACGGGCCGTGACATCCTGGCGCGATGGGAACTCCGAGTGGTCGTGCCCCTCTTGCCGAGCGGGTCGAGGAACTGCTGGCCGTCGGCGGCCCGTTGCCCGTCGTCACGGCCGGTGATCCGGTGCTGCGGCGCGCGGCCGAGCCGTTCGAGGGGCAGTTGGCGCCCGCGCTCCTGACGCGGTTCATCGAGGCGCTGCGCCTGACCATGCACGCGGCGCCGGGTGTCGGCCTGGCCGCGCCGCAGGTCGGGGTGGGGCTCAGGATCGCGGTGATCGAGGATCCGGCGCCGGTGCCGGACGAGGTGCGGGTGGCGCGGGGGCGGGTGCCGCAGCCGTTCCGGGTGCTGGTCAATCCGTCGTACGAACCTGTCGGCGCGGGGCGGGCCGCGTTCTTCGAGGGCTGTCTGAGCGTGCCGGGCTGGCAGGCGGTGGTGACGCGCCACGCCGAGGTGCGGCTGCTGGCGCGGGACGAGGACGGGCGGGCGGTGGACGAGGTGTTCGCGGGGTGGCCGGCCAGGATCGTGCAGCACGAGACGGACCATCTCGACGGCACGCTGTATCTGGACCGGGCGGAGCCGCGTTCGCTGGCGTCGAACGGGGCGATGGCGGAGCTCTGGTCGCAGCCGACGCCGGAGCGGGCGGCGTCGGCGCTGGGGTTCGAGCTGCCCGGCCCGGCGGACTGATCGCCCGCCGGGAATCAGCCCGCCGGGCTCCGGTGGGGCTGCCCGCGGCCGTCCGGGTCAGGGGTCAGTTGTCCCGGTACGTCTCCAGGAGCCTCAGCCACACCTCGCTGATCGTCGGGTAGGGCGGGACCGCGTGCCACAGCCGGCTGATCGGCACCTGTCCTGCGACCACGACGGTCGCGGAGTGGATCATCTCGCCGACGCCGGGGCCGACGAAGGTGACGCCGCGGACGATCTCGTCCTCCAGGTCGACGACCATGCGGGCGCGGCCCTTGTAGCCGTCGCCGTACAGGCTCGAACCCGCCACCGCGATGTCGACGTCGACGGCGCGGACCCGGTGTCGCGCCTGCTCGGCCTCGGCCAGGCTCAGGCCGACGGACGCGGCCTCGGGGTCGGTGAACACCACCTGGGGGACGGCGTCGTGGTCGGCGGTCGCGGCGTGCGCGCCCCAGGGGTCGGACTCCAGGATCGGGACCCCGGAGGCGCGGGCGGCGATGGCGGCTCCCGCGATGCGTGCCTGGTACTTGCCCTGGTGGGTGAGGAGTGCGCGGTGGTTGACGTCGCCGACGGCGTAGAGCCAGTCGTGGCCGTCCACCCGGAGGCTGTCGTCGACCGGCAGCCAGGAACCCGGTTCCAGTCCGACGGTGTCCAGGCCGATGTCGCCGGTGCGGGGCACCCGGCCGGTGGCGAAGAGGATCTCGTCGGCCTCGAGGCGGTCACCGGTGTCGGTGACGGCGACGACGGTGCCGCCCTCGCGGGTGACGGACTCGACGGAGACGCCGGTGCGGAGGTCCACGCCGGCCTCGGTGAGCGCCTCGGCGACCAGTTCCCCGGCGAAGGGCTCCATGCGGGCGAGCAGGCCGCCGTCGCCGCGCACCAGCATCGTCACCCGGGAGCCGAGGGCCTGCCAGGCGGTGGCCATCTCTACGGCGACGACTCCGCCGCCGACCACGATCAGCCGGCCGGGCGCGCTCTCGGCGCTGGTGGCCTCGCGGCTGGTCCAGGGGCGTACCTCGGCGAGTCCGGGCAGGTGGGGCAGGGCGGCGCCGCTGCCGGTGCAGACGGCGACCACGTGCCGGGCGGTCAGGGTGCGGCCGGTGCCGTCCGGGCCGGCGACCTCGACGGTGCGCGGCCCGGCCAGCCGCCCCTGTCCGCGGTAGAGGTCCGCTCCGATGCCCTCGACCCACTGGACCTGGCCGTCGTCCTTCCAGTGCGAGGTGAACGCGTCGCGGCGGGCGAGGACGGCGGCGGCGTCGAGGGGTTCCCGGACGGCCTGGGCGAGGCCGGGCAGGCGGCGGGCGTCCGCGCGGGCGAGGACGGGGCGCAGCAGGGCCTTGCTGGGCATGCACGCCCAGTAGGAGCACTCGCCGCCGACCAGTTCGCTCTCCACGATCGCGGTGGACAGTCCGGCCGCCCGGGTGCGGTCGGCGACGTTCTCCCCCACGGGGCCCGCGCCGATCACGACGACGTCGTACGTGATGGAATCCGATTGCGTCATGGGGTCAGTCTGGTGGGTGGTGTGCGGCGTGGCCACATGGGTACGTGCGCGGAATACCCGACCAGGTCGGCAGTGTTGTTTCGACGGCCTACGCCCCGAGACTTTAGGAAGAGGGATCAAGCCATGACCACCACCGTGGAGCTCACCAAGGAGAACTTCGACCAGAAGGTGACGGACAACGAGTTCGTCCTGATCGACTTCTGGGCGTCGTGGTGCGGTCCGTGCAAGCAGTTCGCCCCGGTCTACGAGAAGGCGGCCGAGGCCAACCCCGACCTCGTGTTCGGCAAGGTGGACACCGAGGCGCAGCCCGAGCTGGCGCAGGCGTTCGGCATCCAGTCGATTCCCACGCTGATGATCGTCCGGGACCAGGTGGCCGTGTTCTCGCAGCCGGGCGCGCTGCCCGAGGAGGCCCTGACGGACGTCATCGGTCAGGCCCGGAAGCTGGACATGGACGAGGTCCGCAAGGCGGTCGCCGAGCAGCAGGCACAGGCCGACGCCGACGGCCAGGCCGGCCAGTAGCGGACGGACCGGCCGCCGGTCAGCTCGACTCCCGGTGCACCACCGTCGCGCCCAGCACCTTGTGGCGCTCGGGCGCGGCGCCGGGGTCGTGCACCGCGCGGTCGACGAGTGCGGCCAGGTCGCGGCCGGCGGGCAGCTCCAGGTGGACGGTGCTCAGCCGGGGCCGGAGCAGGCGGCCCAGCATCAGGTCGTCGGCGCCGATCACGGCCGCTTCGGCGGGGACGGCGAGGCCCTCGTCCTGAAGGGCGCGCATCAGGAGCATCGCGTACTCGTCGTTGTACGCGAACACCGCGTCGAGGCCCAGGGAGTGCCAGCGGGCGGCGAGGCGGGCGGCGTCCTGTTCCTCGTAGGCGAGGGGCAGTTCGGTGACGGTGGCGTCGGTGCCCTCGACCGCGCGCCGGGCTCCGTCGAGGCGCGGTGCCGAGAAGACGTCGAGGCCGCCCTCCGTGGGCACGACGACGCCGATTCTGCGGCGTCCGCGGTCGTAGAGGTGGCGGGTCGCGCCGCGGCCGACGCCTTCCTGGTCGGTGAGCAGGGCGTGTGCTCCGTCCACGGCCTCGGGGCCGAGGGTGACGACCGCGCGGGCGCCGGAGCGTTTGAGGACCTCCACGCCCTGCGGGCCGAGGTCGGAGCCGGGTGCGAGGACGGCGACCGGGCGCAGTTCGGCCCAGGCGCGGGCGGCCTCGTCGCCGTGCAGGCCGACGGTGCCGTACTGCACGACGGTGTAGTCGAGGCGGCCGAGGGCCCACTGGAGTTCGCTCTGGAACCGGCTGTAGAGCGGGCCCGCGGGGAAGGACGGCGCGGGCATCAGGACCATACGGCTGTGTCCGGCGCGCAGTGATCGGGCCGCGGCGTGCGGGACGTATCCGAGTTCGCGGGCGGCCTCGTGGACGCGGCGGCGGGTGGGTTCGCTGATCCGGACGGCGCCGGTGTTGTTGAGGACGTAGGAGACGGTCGCGCGCGAGACGCCGGCCAGGCGGGCCACATCGGCGCTCGTGGGGACGGAGCGCGGTGCGGGGGGCTCGGGGGCCGACGGTTTCGGTATCTGCACCATGACGTACGGCATCTTGGCAGAAGCCGGGTACGGCGCGGCGGGCGGGGGAACGCGCCCGGGAGCGGGGGCGGTTCAGGCCCGGGAGCGGGAGCAGCCCAGGCCCCGGGAACGGGAGCGGTTCAGGCCGGGAAGGGTTCCGGCCGGGGGCAGGCCCGGGGAGGTCAGGCCCGGGAGGTCAGTCCGGGGGCCAGGGGTCACGCCCGGGGGTCAGGCCGGCGGTCACGCCCGGGGGCAGGCCCCAGGGGCAGGCCCGGCCACGCCCCAGGGGGCAGGCCCGGGGGTCCAGCCCGGCGGCCAGACCCGGAGGCCAGACCCAGGGATCCCGCCCGGCGGCCAGACCCAGAGGCCAGACCCGGAGATCCCGCCCGGCGGCCAGACCCAGAGGCCAGACCCGGAGATCCGGCCCGGCGGCCAGACCCAGAGGTCAGGCCCGCGGGTCTGGGGTGTGGACCAGCGGGGCGGTGCGGGTGACTCGGGCGACCAGGTCCATCCAGCCCTCCCGCAGCCGCTCCGCGGGCACCCCGCACTGTTCGGTGAGGTGGTGGATCAGGGCGGCGTCGAGATAGGCGAGCAGGGTGTGGGACAGGAGTTCGCTGTCGCCGTCCGGCACCGCCTGCCGCAGCAGCAGGGCGACGTGGCCGCGCAGGAAGCGGCGCGGCGCGGCGGTGTGGCGGCGTTCCGCGCTCGGCTCCGCGGCCAGTTGCAGGTCGAGTTCGTCGATGGAGCGGCGCAGCATCGCGCAGCCGAAGGCCCGCAGCCGCTCGACGGGGGGCGCGCCCGGCCCCAGGGGTGGCGGGCCGCTCAGGAGCGCGGCCTGGAACTTGCGCTCGGAGTGGTCCAGGAGCGCCGCCAGCAGCCCGGTGCGGTCGCCGAAACGGCGGAAGACCGTGCCCTTGCCCACCGAGGCCGCGACGGCGACCCCCTCCATGGTGAGGGCGGCCGCGCCGTGCTCGGCGACCAGCCGCTCGGCCGCGTCCAGCAGCCGGGCCCGGTTGCGCGCGGCGTCGGCCCGCAGGCAGGGCTCATCCTCCTCGGTCCCCGTGCCGACTTGCAGCAACTCGGACGGACCGACGGCATCCGGGGGCGTCGGGAAGGACGGCGGGGCGGCGGACATGAAGCCAGCGTAAAGCATCGGGAAGAAAACTGGACCGCGGTCCGTTTGGGATGTTAGAAATTAAACGGACCCCGGTCCGGATTGTTTCGACGGTGTTTCGCACCGGTCTTCAGCACCCTTCAGCACGTTCAACATCTGTTTCAGCACTGGGAGTACTCATGTCTGTCCGCATCCTTGCGCTCGTCGGCAGCCTTCGCGCCGGTTCGCACAATCGCCAGCTCGCCGAGGCGGCCGTCAAGTTCGCGCCGGAGGGCGCGGATGTACATCTGTTCGAGGGGCTCGCCGAGATCCCCTTCTACAACGAGGACATCGACGTGGAGGGCAAGGTACCGGCCGCCGCCGCGAAGCTGCGCGAGGCCGCCCAGGGCGCCCAGGCCTTCCTGCTCTTCTCGCCCGAGTACAACGGCACCATCCCGGCCGTCCTGAAGAACGCCATCGACTGGCTGTCCCGCCCCTACGGACAGGGCGCCCTCACCGGCAAGCCGGCGGCCGTGGTCGGCACCGCCTTCGGCCAGTACGGCGGCGTGTGGGCGCAGGACGAGGCCCGCAAGGCCGTGGGCATCGCCGGCGGCAAGGTGATCGAGGACCTCAAGCTGTCCATCCCCGGTTCGCTGACCCGCTTCGCCGAGACCCACCCGGCGGACGACGCCGAGGTCGCCGCGCAGCTCACCGAGGTCGTCGCGCGGCTGCACGGCCACGCGGACGAATCCGTCGCCGCCTGACCGGCGCACCAAGGACGTGTACGGGACCGGAGCTCGCCCGAGCTCCGGTCCCGGCCTGCGTCAGGCCACCGCCGCGGCGGCCAGCGTGCGCAGTTCCTCCAGCGCGACGGCGACCGCCGGACGCCGGTGGCCGCCACTGCGCGTGCAGGTCAGCAGCTTGCGGTGCGGCCGGTCCGCACAGGGCACCCGGACGATCGGCAGCTCGGGGGTCAACTGGGCGAGCCGGGGCACCAGCGCGACGCCGAGCCCGTGGGCGACCAGGTGGGCGGTGACGTTCCAGTCCAGCGCGTGATGGACCACGTCGGGGGTGAATCCGGCGGCACCGCACGCCGCCATCACATGCGGCCGGCAGGGGCTCTGCGGCACCGGCGCGATCCAGGCCTCGTGCGCCATGTCGGCGAGGTCTGCCCCGTCCCGCCCGGCCAGCGGATGGCCCTCGGGCACGACCAGGTCGAACGGGTCGTCCAGGAGCGGCCGCTGGTCGAAGCGCGCGTCGGCCGACGGCGGGTTGGACGGCGTCGCCTCCACCACGGCCAGATCGCTCTCCCCCTCGAAGAGCAGGTCGAAGCTCTCCGCCACCTCGACCTCCCGGATCCGCACCGACAGCCGCGGATGCCGCTCACGCAGCCGCGCGGCCATCGGGGCCAGCAGCACGGAGACGGCCACCGGGAATCCCGTCACCCGCAGCGGCCCGGCGGGGGTCCCCTCCCCCGCCCGCAGGTCCAGTTCGGCCTCGTCCCAGCGGGCCTCGATCGCGTCGGCGTGCTCGAGCAGGCTCACCGCGGCCGGAGTGAGCCGCACCCCGCGCCCCTGCGGCTCCAGCAGGTCGACCCTCAGGTCCCGGGCGAGCTGCCGGATCTGCTGGGAGGCGGCCGAGGGGGTGAAGTGCAGAGCGCGGGCCGCCGCGGTGACGGTGCCGTAGTGGGAGACGGCCCGGAGCACGTGCAGCCTGCGCAGATCAATCATGAAGTGCACGCTTCACGGTGGAGTCCGTAAAGTCAACCTGGACGTGAACAGATCCATGGCCGCACCCTGTCAGTGTCGCGACGGTCGATCGAACCACGCGCACCAGCCTTCCGACGCACCACAGACGCACGAGGAGTTGCCATGCCCAGCACGACCGGTGTCGTCTGCCCGCACTGCGGGTGGCCCGACGGTGCCGAGCCCTTCCAGGTGGTGTCCGCGCACCCCACCGGGGCGGGCGGCACCCTGTGGACCCGGTGCGCCTGCGGTTCGCTCCAGGCCCGCGTCGTCGACGCGCACGGCACCCGCGTGGTCTCGCGCGGCAGGCCCACACCGGCCGGCTGCTGACCCGATGACCCGGTGACCCGGTGACCCGGTGACCCGCTACCAGGGCAGCGGGCCCGCCGCGTCGAAGTAGCCGCCGGTGGGTCCGTCCGGGCCCAGCCGGGCCATCCGGACGATGACCTCGGCGCCCTGGGCCACGGTCTGCGTACCGGTGTTGCCGTTCAGGTCGGTCGCGGTGAAGCCCGGCTCGACGGCGTTGATCCGCATCCCGGGGAACGCCTTCGCGTACTGCACGGTCAGCGCGTTGACCGCGGTCTTCGACGCCGGGTAGGCCAGGCCGGGGTAGCCGTAGCCCGGACTTTCCGGCGAGGCGAGCCCGGTCAGCGAGGCCAGGCCGCTGCTGACGTTGACCACGACGGGCGCGGCGGAGCTGTGCAGCAGCGGCAGGAACGCGTGGGTCACGCGCACCAGGCCGAGGACGTTGGTCTCGAAGACGGTGCGCACCAGGTCGGCGGTCGTGCCGTCCGCGCCGGTCACGGTGTTGTGCTCGCCCCGCTGTTCGATGCCGGCGTTGTTGACCAGCACGTCGAGGCCGCCGTCGGCCGCCACGGTCTTCACGGCGGCGGCCACCGAGGCGTCGTCGGTGACGTCCAGGACCAGGGGACGCGCGCCCAGTTCCTCGGCGGCGCGGCGTCCGCGCTCGGCGTCGCGGGCGGCGGCGTAGACGGTGTGGCCGGCGGCGACGAGGCGGCGGGCCGTCTCGAAGCCGAGGCCCTTGTTGGCTCCGGTGATCAGTGTGTTCGTCATGGAATCCACCCTGCGGCGTGGCGGCCGGGGCAGCCAGGCGTCCCGTCTTCCTGGGACCACGGGTACCAGGTAGCCGGGACGCCCACGGTGTTCACTGGGGGTATGACGGCTACGGAGTTCGGGCGGGCGGTGCGGCTGCGCAGGGACCGGGTGTCCCCCGAGGCGGCCGGGCTGCCCGCGGGCGGTCACCGGCGGGCGGCCGGGCTGCGGCGCGAGGAGCTGGCGCTGCTGGCCGGAATCTCCGTCGACTATGTCACCCGGCTCGAACAGGGCCGGGCGGCCAACCCGTCGGCTCAGGTCGTCGAGGCTCTCGTGCGGGCGCTGCGGCTGCCGGCCGAGGAGCGCGCGCATCTGTTCCGGCTGGCCGGACTGGTGCCGCCGGGTCCCGAGGCGGTTCCGACGTACATACCGCCGAGCGTCCACCGGCTGCTCGACCGGCTGGCCGGCACCCCGGTGGCCGTGTACGACGCGACCTGGACGCTGCTGCTCGCCAACCCGCCCTACGCGGCGCTGATGGGCGATCCCTCCCAGTGGCACGGACCGGAACGCAACGGCGTGTGGCGCAACTTCGTCGGCCCGGGCAGCCGGGCCCGGTACACGCCGGAGGAACGCCGCGCCTTCGAGGCGGCGCTCGTCTCGGACCTGCGCGCGACCGCCGCCCGCTATCCCGCCGACCGCCGGCTCGGCCGGCTGGTCGCGGAGCTGCGCGCCCGCAGCGAGCTGTTCGCCGAGCTGTGGGAGACGGACGCGGTCGACCGGCACGAGGCGGCCCGCAAGACCATCGACCACCCACGGGTGGGACCCGTCACCCTGGACTGCGACGTGCTCGGCGTGGCCGGCAGCGATCTGCGGATCATGGTCTACACGGCCGAACCGGACACCGCGGACGCCGAACGGCTCGCCCTGCTGACGGTCCTGGGCACCCAGGAGCTGGTGGACTAGACCTCACGGCCCCTCACGGCCCCTCCTGTCGCCTCGCGGCCCACAGGCTTGTCGCCGTGGTGACGGCGAGGACCAGCACGATGAAGCCGAGCGAGAACGGGATGCCGATCTCCGGCACGTGCACGCCGGATTCGTGCAGGGCGTGCAGCACCAGCTTGACGCCGATGAAGCCCAGGATGACCGACAGGCCGTAGGAGAGGTGAACCAGCTTCCTCAGCAGGCCGCCGATCAGGAAGTAGAGCTGCCGCAGGCCCATCAGGGCGAACGCGTTGGCCGTGAACACGATGTACGGGTCCTGGGTCAGCCCGTAGATGGCGGGGATGGAGTCCAGGGCGAACAGGATGTCGGTGAACCCGATGGCGAGCATCACGACCAGCATCGGGGTCATGACGCGCTTGCCGTTCTGCTCGACCCACAGCTTGGTGCCGTGGTAGCGGTCGGCGACGCCGAAGCGGCGCTCGATCGACTTCAGCAGCTTGTTCTCCTCGTACTCCTTGTCGTGCTCGTCCTTGCGGGCGTCCTGGATCAGTTTCCAGGCGGTCCAGATCAGGAAGGCACCGAAGAGGTAGAACACCCAGGAGAAGGCGGAGATGATCGCCGCGCCCGCCGCGATGAACGCGGCGCGCAGCACCAGGGCGATCAGGACGCCGATCATCAGCACCCGCTGCTGGTACTGCGAGGGCACCGCGAACTTCGCCATGATCAGGACGAAGACGAACAGGTTGTCGACGCTGAGCGACTTCTCGGTGATGTAGCCGGCGAAGAACTCGCCGCCGGGCCCGCCGCCGCCGGCCACGAGCAGTCCCACGCCGAACAGACAGGCCAGGACCACCCAGACGGCCGTCCAGATCCCGGCCTCCTTGACGGACACGTCGTGCGGCTTGCGCCCGATGAAGAAGTCGGCGGCGACGAGGACGCACAGGCCCGCGACGGTCAGCAGCCAGGTGCTGAGAGAGACGTCCACCGGTGCTCCTCGGGTGCGGATGCGGGCGTGGGGAAGCAGGACCGCGTACAGGTTCTTGGTCAGGGTGTTTCCGGGGAGCGGCCACGGCAACCCGGCGGCTTCCATAAGCCGGCCGGGCTCAGCTCGCCCAGTCCAGCAGCCGTTCCCGGGTCTCGGGGGCGCGCAGTTGGGCGAGGGAGGCCTTCTCCAACTGGCGGACGCGTTCGCGGGTGAGGCCCACGTGCTGGGCGACCTGGTGCAGGGTGCGCGGGCGGCCGTCGTGCAGGCCGTAACGCAGGCTGAGGATCAGGGCCTCGCGGGGTGCGAGGGTGCCGACGGCCTCACGCAGTTCCGCCGCGAGCGCCTGGAACTCGGCGACCTCCGGAGCGCGCAGCACCTCGGTGTCGGGGATGAGGTCGCCGACGACGGTCTCGCCGGTCTCGTCCACCGGGGTGTCCAGGCTGACCGCGTCCCGTCCGACCCGCCGCAGCCAGACGACCTTGTCCCCGTCGATGCCGCTCTCGGCGGCGACCTCCTCGGTGGTCGGCTCGCGGTCGAGGCTCACGCGGAGTCCGCGTTCGACCTTGGCGAGCTTCTGGAGCTGTTCGACGACGTGGATCGGCAGCCGTACCGTGCGCGCGTGGGTGGCCAGGCCCCGTTCGATGGCCTGGCGGATCCACCAGGTGGCGTACGTGGAGAACTTGAAGCCCTTGGTGTGGTCGAACTTCTCGACGGCGCGGATCAGCCCGAGGTTGCCCTCCTGGATGACGTCGAGGAGAGGCAGCCCGCGGTGGGCGTGGCGCTTGGCCATCGACACCACGAGCCGCAGGTTGGCCCGCACCATGTGGTCCTTGGCCTCCCGGCCGTCGTGGACGGTCTCCTCCAGTGCGCGACGCCGGCCGGGCGTCGGGGCGGGTTCGCCGGTGTCGGCCGTCTCCAGTTCCTCCCTGGCCCGGACACCGGCCTCGATGCGGGTCGCCAGCCGCACCTCGTCCTCGGCGGTCAGCAGGGGCGTCGCACCGATCTGGGTCAGGTACTGGCCGAGCAGGTCGGGTTCCTCGTCGGGTTCGGGGATCCGGCTGCGCAGGCGCGCGGTACGGGTGGTGGCGCGGCGGTCCTCCCCGGAGCCCGCCGCGGGCGTTCGTGCCGGGGGAGCCATCTCGCTTCCTCCGTCCCCTTGCTCGGGTTCCTGGGGTTTCTCGGGTTCCTCGGGTCGTCGGGGTGTTCGGGGTCGTCGGGGTCATCGGGGTCCGGGGGGCTCGGAGGGGCGCGGGCCGGCGCTGCCTCGTTCCGTGCGCAGCCGTCCGATCACCACCAGCAGGTCGGCCGCGGCCAGCAGGGCGAGCGCCCCGCACACGACGGCGACGACCACGAGCATGCCGCGGCCCGGGCTTTCGCCGGAGCCGGTGCCGGCGGCCCAGACGCCGAAGAACACGGCCCCCGCGACGAACACCGGCAGGAAGACGGCCGAGAGCAGCAGCCGCATCCGCAGCGCGCTCTGCGCGCGGACCGGTTCGGTGCCGGTGCGCGGGGAGCGGCGGCCGACCGCGCCGGACCGCGTACGCGGGGCGGGTTCCGTGGCCCAGTGCGGGCGGTGTCGGTCGCTCATGCTGTTCCTCCCCGACGATCGGGGTGTCAGTGGCCGTGTGTCAGTGGTCGGGCACGGCCCGGCTGATGTCCGCGAGCGCGGAGTGCGGGTCGTCGGTGGCGGCGAGGTCGCCGAGGGTGACCACGCCGACCGGGACGCCGCCGTGTTCGACGACCGGGAGCCGACGGACGGCGTGGCGTCGCATCAGCTCGGCGGCGCGGTCGGTGGTGTCCTCGGGTTCGAGGGTGACGACGGGCGGCGGCGTGCACACCGCGCCGACCGTGGTGGCGTCGGGGTCCCGGCCGTCGGCGACGCTGCGGAGCACGATGTCACGGTCGGTGAGGACACCGAACAGGTCGCAGTCGTAGGTCACCAGGACGTCTCCGACGTCCTCCTCGCGCATCAGCCGGGCCGCCCGCGCCACCGTCGTCATGGGCTCGACGGCCACCGCGGCCGGTGACATCACGTCTCGGACATGCCGTGTCATGGTCTCGCCTCCCGGAGTGTCGGTACGGGGTCGGGTGCGGCCCGCGTAGCCCGCACCCGGACCGGTAAACCGTTCCGCGACGAGCGGCTCAGCCCAGGTCGATCAGCGCCAGGCCGATGTCGGGACGGTGGGTCTTGGCCAGCTCGGCCGGGCTGTCCCGTACGACGACCTCCAGCGTCGGCCAGACCCGGCCGGACAGCAGGTGACCGCCGCGGGTGGAGCCGTCGGACAGGCCCAGTACGGCGTGCAGGTGCGGGACCGGTCCGGCGTCGGCGACGGCGATGTCCCCGATGAGGGAGAGCACCTCGCACTGCTCGTCCACCGGGATGTGCCGGTAGTCCTTGGCCTGCCGGTCGAACCAGCCGACGACTGCATCCGAGAGGGCGCCCACGGCGGTCACCTGGGAGGCTCCGAGCGACCGGTCACGGGCAAAGCCGGTGAGTTCGGCGACCGGGTCCTCGCCGGGGTCGAGCACCACCACGTACACCGCGGACGGACCGTCCTGGACCTGCTGCCACTTCATGGACCGGCGGGTACCCGGCGCGGGCCGGTGCAACCCCGGTCAGCGTGCCGCCGCGGGACCCTCGGCGGGACGAGCGGCGGGACCCGCCGCGAGGTCCGCCTCCAGTGCCCGTGCCGCCGCGTCGAGCGTCGCGACCAGGGAGGGCAGGCGGTGCGGGTCGTAGCGCACGCTCGGCATCGACACCGACAGGCCGGCCACCGCCCGGCCGTGCTCGTCGCGCACGGGGACGCCCACCGCCACCAGCCCCCGCTCGGAGCGCTCCTGGTTCACGGCGAAGCCGCTGCGGCCCACGCGCTCCAGCTCGGTCCGGAGCACACCGAGGTCGGGGAGGTCGCCTGGCCGGTCACGGTAGCGCTCCGGCGCGTACACGTCGGCCAGCTCCTCCTCGCTCAGCTCGGCGAGCAGCAGGAGCCCGGTCGTGGTGCGGTGGGCGGGGAAGACCATGCCCTCGCGGGAGCCGACCCGCAGTGCCTGGGTGCACTCCTCGCTCGCGATGAAGCGGGCGGTGTCGCGGGTGCGGATGGTCAGGTTCGTCGTCTCGTTCAGGAGGTCGACGACGCGGTGCAGATGGGGCAGGGCGGCGGTGCGCAGCGTCGAGACCTGGGAGCGGGAGTGCGCGGCCAGTTCCAGGACGGGTCCCGCGTGGTAGACGCGGTGGTCGTCCCGTACGGCGAAGTCCCGGTAGACCAGCATGGCCAGCAGGCGGTGCGCGGTCGACCGGGCCACGCCCAGCCGGTCGGCGACCTCCGAGACGGTCAGCGCGCCCTCGAGCTGGAGCATCGTGGCGGCGCGCAGGGCGTGGTCGACGCTGGTGATGGCGTAGGCAGGCGGGTTCTTGAGCGGCTTGTCCAACGGGCCCCCATGGTCGGGATCCAAGGGTGCGATCCGGGATTCTGCTCTCCAGAATCTACATGTCCTTCCTGCGGATCGGAGACACGCTGAGCCGGTGACTTCCTCCATCGCTTCAGAGACCGTCGCTGCAGAGACCGTCGCTTCAGAGGCCGACTCCTCAGGCACCGTCACGGACTCCTCCCCCGTCCGGCTCCGGGCCGTCGCCGCGGCGGACCAGCCCGAGGTCACCCCGGCGCTCGAGCAACTGTACCGGGGCTTCGAGCAGGAACTGCTCGTGCCGCTGTGGACCGAGATCGGCGACCTCATGCCCGCTCACCCGCGCTCCCGCGCCGTGCCGCACCTGTGGCGCTGGGAGCGGCTGCGCGAGCTGGCCGCGCGGGCCGGCGGCATCGTGCCGGTCGGGCGCGGCGGTGAGCGCCGGGCCATCGCGCTGGCCAACCCGTCGCTGGGCGGGCGGCCGTTCGCCACGCCGACGCTGTGGGCGGCGATCCAGTACCTGATGCCGGGCGAGGACGCGCCCGAGCACCGGCACACCCAGCACGCGTTCCGCTTCGTCGTCGAGGGCGAGGGCGTGTGGACGGTCGTCGGCGGTGATCCGGTCGCCATGCGGCGCGGGGACTTCCTGCCGCAGGCCGGCTGGAACTGGCACGCCCACCACAACGCCACCGCCGAGCCGATGGCCTGGATCGACGGTCTGGACATCCCGTTCCAGTACGTCACCGAGGCCCAGTTCTTCGAGTTCGGCCGCGACGAGATCAGCGACGCCGAGCGCGTCACCCCCGAGCGGTCGCGGGCCGAGCGGCTGTGGGGCCACCCGGGGCTGCGTCCCGTCTCCGCGGGTGCGACCGGCCCCGGCTCCCCGCTGCTCGCCTACCGCTGGGAGCACACGGACCGGGCGCTGGCCGACCAGCTCGCCCTGGAGGCCGAGGGGTACGGCGGCACCGTCGGGCCCGGTCACGCGGCCGTGCGGTTCAGCGATCCGGCGTCCGGGGCCGACGTGCTGCCCACCATCCGTGCCGAGATGCACCGGCTGGCGCGCGGCGCCGAGACCGCGCCGGTGCGCGAGACCGGTTCGTCGGTGTACCAGGTCTTCGACGGCTCCGGCACCGTCACCGTCGGCGCCGCCTCGTGGTCGGTGACCCGCGGCGACCTGTTCGTCGTCCCGTCCTGGCAGCCGTTCTCGGTGCGTTCCGAGGCCGGTGCCACCGACTCCGACTCCGGCGCCCTCGACCTGTTCCGTTTCAGCGATTCCCCGGTCTTCGAGGCACTGCGCCTGGACCGCACCCATGTGGAAGGACCCACCCGATGAAGCTCGCCACCCTCCGTGTCGACGGCGCCACCCGCGCCGTGAAGCTGGACGGCGACGTCCTGGTCGACCTCGGCGCACCGGACGTCGGCGCCCTGCTGGAGCGGGACGGCTGGGCCGAGCGGGCCGCCGCGGCCTCCGCGACGACGGGGACGACAGGGACGACGTACGCCGTCGAGGGCGCCGACCTCGCGCCCGTGGTCCCCCGCCCGTCCAAGGTGGTGTGCGTGGGCCTCAACTACCGCAACCACATCCAGGAGATGGGCCGGGAACTGCCCGAACACCCCACCCTGTTCGCCAAGTTCGCCGACGCGCTGATCGGCGCCCGCGACGACATCGCGCGGCCCGCGGAGACCGACGCGTTCGACTGGGAGGTCGAACTGGCGGTGGTCGTCGGCGCCCCGGTGCGCCGCGCGAAGGGGGCTGGGGCGGAGGCGGCGATCGCCGGTTTCACCGTCCTCAACGACATCACCTGCCGGGACTGGCAGTTCCGCACCCGTGAGTGGCTCCAGGGCAAGATGTGGGACTCCAGCACGCCGGTCGGCCCCTACCTGGTCACCCCGGACGAGCTGCCCGGCGGTGTCCGTCCGGCGCTCGACGTCCGGCTGAGCGTGGACGGCGAGGTCATGCAGTCCGACTCCACGGCCGACCTGCTCTTCGACCCGGTGCACCTGGTGGAGTACGTCTCGACGGTCGTAAGGCTGAACCCGGGGGACGTCATCGCCACCGGCACCCCCGGCGGTGTGGGGCACGCGCGCAGGCCCGAGCGCTATCTGCTGGGCGGCGAGACGGTCGTCGCCGAGATCGACGGCATCGGGCGGCTGGAGAACCGCGTCGTCAAGGAGAAGTCCGCCTGATGTCCCGGATATCTCGGATGTCTCGAACATGCCGGCCGTTCGACGAGACGCGCGCGTGGGCCCTGCTCGGCACCCGGCTGCTGGCCGGGGCGGCCGACGCCGCGCTGGACGCGCCCAGCGCCCTGCCGGGCTGGACGCGGGGGCACGTCGTCGCGCACGTCGCCGCCAACGCCGACGCACTGGGCAACCTCGTGCACTGGGCCGCCACCGGTGACAAGACCCCGATGTACGCCTCGCCCGAGGAGCGAGGGGCCGGGATCGAGAAGGGCGCGCTGCTGCCCGCCGCCGAGCTGCGGGCATGGCTGCGCGACTCGGCGCAGCGGCTGGAGTCGGCGATGGCCGCGCTGGACGAGGACCAGTGGCGGGCGCAGGTCGTCACCGCCCAGGGCCGGACGGTGCCCGCGACCGAGCTGCCCTGGATGCGCTCGCGCGAGGTCTGCGTCCACGCCGTCGACCTGGGCACGGGCGTGTCCTTCGCCGACCTGCCGCCCCGTTTCCTCGCCGCGCTCTGCGAGGACGTCGTGGCCAAGCGCGCCGCGGGCCCCGGCCCGGCGCTGCTGCTGGCGGCCTCGGACACCGGCGCCCGCTGGGAGCTGCCCGGCGAGGGCGACCCGCTCGAGGTCACCGGACCGCTGGCCGAGCTGACCGCCCACCTCACCGGGCGGGCGAGCACCCTCACCACCCGCCACGGCGAACCGGCCCCCGCTCTGGGCCCCTGGCTCTGAGCGGAACGGCCCACGACACACGGAAGTGACCATGAACCCTGCGACACCAGCCACCCCGACATCCACCCCGGGCACCCCGGGCACCCCCGACGTCATCGTCGTCGGCGGCGGCATCGGTGGCCTCAGTACCGCGTTCGCCCTGACCCGGCAGGGGCTGCGGGTCCGCGTCCTGGAGCGGGCCAAGGAGTTCGGCGAGGTCGGTGCCGGCATCCAGATCGCGCCCAACTGCACCCGCATCCTGGACGAGTACGGCCTGCTGGACGAGGCGAAGAGCCTCGGCGTGCTGCCTCAGAACATGGTGATGCGCGACGCGCTCGACGGCCGGGAGCTGACCCGGCTCGACCTGCGCGACCTGGAGCGGCACTACGGCTTTCCGTACATGGTCATCCACCGCAGCGACCTGCACGGCATCTTCCTGCGCGCCTGCCGCGCCGCCGGTGTCGAGCTGCTGACCGACCGCACGGTGGTCGCCTACGAGCACACCGGCGCCGGCACCGGCACCGGCGCCCGGGTGCGTCTGGAGGACGGCCGCACCGAGGAGGCGCCGCTCGTCGTCGCCGCCGACGGGCTGCACTCGGTGGCCAGGCGTCAGCTCGTCGGTGACGACGTCGTCAGCTCCGACTACGTCGCCTACCGCGCCGCCGTCCCGATCGAGGAGGTGCGGGGCAACGGCGTCGCGGAGAAGGACGTCACCGTGCATGTCGGCCCGCGCTGCCACTTCGTGCAGTACGCGCTGCGCGGCGGGGACATGTTCAACCAGGTCGCCGTGTTCCGGTCGCCGAAGGCCGTGGCGGGCCGGGAGGACTGGGGCACGCCCGACGAGCTGGACGCCGCGTTCGACGCCACCTGCGACACGGTCCGCAAGGGCATCCCGCTGATGTGGCGGGACCGCTGGTGGCAGATGCTCGACCGGGACCCGGTCGAGACGTGGGTGCACGGCAGGATCGCCCTGCTCGGCGACGCCGCGCACCCGCCGCTGCAGTACATGGCGCAGGGCGCGATCATGGCGATCGAGGACGGCTGGGTGCTCGCCCGGCACATCCGTCGCCACGGCACGTCCGAGGGCCCCGACTGGGACGCCGTGCTCACCGCGTACGAGGCGGTCCGCGTCGAGCACTGCCGCCGCGTGCAGTCCACCGCCCGTTCCTGGGGCGAGCTGTGGCACCTGGACGGTGCGGAGCGTCTGCGGCGCAACGCGATCATGCGGGACCGGGATCCGTACGACTACGGCTTCACGGACTGGGTGTACGGCCCCACCGCGCTGGCTCCCGACGAGGAGCCCGCGATGTTCACGCCGATCCCGCTGGCCTCGGCCCGCCCGCGATGACCCCGGCCTCACCGCGTCCCCTCGTCGCGTTCACGCCTCCAGCGTCCCGCGGATCGCGGCGAGCCAGCCGTCGACCGGTCCGAAAGTGAGCAACCCGCTGCCCGCGCCCGCGAGTTCACCGGACGCGGGCAGCAGCCGTGCGTACGTGCGCTCAAGGGCCGGGGTGTCGCCGAGTTCGAGGGCGAGCGCGGCCTCGGCGCAGCACAGGGCCTCGTAGAGGAGGTCGGGCGGCGGTTCGGGGAGGGCCCGCAGGGCGGTCCGGGCCTCGGTGTCACGGCCTTCGGCCAGCAGGGCGAACGGCTCGGCCCAGGGCCGGTACGGGCCCCACTGCGCGTCCGGGTCCACGTCGGCCGGCCGGCCGTGGGCCAGCCGCAGGCCGAGCAGGGCGAGGGGCAGGAGTCCGCGTTCCAGGCCGGGCATGCCCGCGCCGTCGAGCCGGGCGGCGGCCGACCGGTAGGCGGCCTCGGCGCTGTCGTAGGAGCTGCCCGAGGCGGCCTCGCGCAGGGCCCGGTACCACTGGGTGAAGACGGCCACGAGCGGCCGTTCGTGCCGTTCGGCGAGGCGGTCCACGGCCGTCGCGTGCTCGTCGGCGGCGGTGAGGTCGGCGAGCGCCGAGCGTGCCTGGAGCCGGATCAGCCGGCCGAGCACCGCGTAGTTGACCAGGCCGTGCCGGGTGCCGAGCGCGACGAGTTCGGCGCCGATCGCGTCGCGGCGCGGCGCCAGCCCGGCGCCGGTGCAGGACTGCATGAAGACGCCGTTGAGGGCGAACGCGAGCAGCGCGGGGTCGTCCAGGCGGCGGGCGGTCCGCTCGGCCTCGGCCGCCGCCCGCGGGCCGCGCGGGGAGCGCACGCCCCGGGACTCCAGGGCGACGGTGGCCAGCAGGCGGCAGCGTGCCGCGTCGGCGCTGGGGTCCTCGGGCAGGGCGGCGAGGGTTCGTTCGGCCGCCGCGACGATCCGCCCGGCCAGTTCGGGATCGTCGCTGCGGGTCCAGTTGGCGGGGACGTCGTAGGCGCCGATGACCCGGGCCGTCAGTTCCGCGTCGCCCGTCTCCTCCGCCGCCGCGACCGCCGTCATCCGGTGCTCCCTGGCCGCCTCCAGACCGCCGCCGCCGGTGACGGCCAGGCTCCGCAGCAGGCCGACGGTGGATTCCAGGCGGGCGTGGGCACCGGCGGCGACCGTGCGGTCGTACGCCTCCGTCGCCCGGGCCCACAGCCGGGCCGCCGCTTCCGCGGGCTCGCCAGGCGGGTCCAGGTCCGGGTCCTGGGCGAGGATGCCGGCCTCCAGGCGGCGCAGCCGGGGCCCCGGGTCGATGCCCAGGTGTCCGGCCAGCAGGGCGCGGGCCCGGCGCAGCACGGCGAGGGCGTCCGCCTGCCGCCCGCTCCGGTACAGGGCGAGGGCGAGCAGTCGCCAGGACTCCTCGCGCCAGGGGTGCTCGGTGAGGTGCGCGTCCAGGTCGGGGACCGCCTCGGCGGCGCGGCCGAGGTCCACGAGCAGTTCCGCCCGGCGTTCGACGGCGCGCAGCCGCAGTTCGGTGAGCCGGGAGCGCTCGCCCCGGGTCCAGTCCTCCCCGCCGAACTCGGCGTAGGCGGGTCCCCGCCACTCCCCCAGGGCCGCCCGGAGCCGGTCCGGGGCCTGGGCGGCGGGCAGCCGGTCCGCCTGGGCGACGGCCGCCTCGAAGCGCCACGCGTCCACCGCGTCCGGGGCCGCGCGCAGGGCGTATCCCGGGCCCTCGGTGACCAGCAGCCGGGCCGGGGCGCGCGGCGGGCGGTCGGGTTCCAGGGCGCGGCGCAGGTCCCCGACGAAGGTGCGCACCGCTCCCACGGCCCGCGGCGGCGGCGCCTCCCACAGGTCCTCGACCAGGCGGGCGAGGGGGACGACCCGTCGCCGGGCCAGGATCAGCCGGGCCAGCACGGCGCGGTGCCGGGGGCCCTTGAGGGCGAGCACGTGGGCGTCGCGCGCGGCGGTGACCGCGCCGAGCACGCCGAACGTGACCGCTTCCATGTTCCGTCCGCTCCGATCCGCCACCGCTCGTGCGCTCACCACGGTACGCGCGGCGACCGGCTGCTGATCGGTTGCTGATTCGCGCGCGGCAGGATCGAAGACGTCACCGCGCACCCGATGTCAGCAGAGAGGCACTGAACAGCCATGGAACCGACCATCCCGGGCTTCACCCACGACCGCGTCACGGTCGCCGACGGCATCGCCCTGCACGTGGCCGTCGGCGGCACCGGCAGCCCCCTCGTGCTGTTGCACGGCTTCCCGCAGACGCATCTGATGTGGCGGCACGTCGCCGCCGACCTCGCGGCCGAGCACACGGTCATCTGCCCCGACCTGCGCGGCTACGGCGCCAGCGACAAGCCCGCCGACCCGGACGGCACCGCGTACGCCAAGCGGGCCATGGCCGCCGACGTGGTCGCCCTGGCCCGTCAGCTCGGGCACGAGCGGTTCGCGCTCGCCGGTCACGACCGGGGCGCGCTCGTCGCGGTGCGCGCCGGGCTCGACCACCCGGACGCGGTGACCCATCTGGCCGCGCTGGACGTGCTGCCGACCCTGGACATGTGGGACGTCCTGCACGGCACGACGGCGGCGGTGGGCTTCCACCTGTATCTGATGGCGCAGCCGCCGGGGCTGCCGGAGCAGTTGATCGGCGCCGCGCCGGACGCGTTCTTCGGTCATTTCCTCGACGCCTGGACCCGGGACCCGGACGCCCTGCCCGCCGGCGTCCGCGCCGCCTATCTGAAGGCGTCCCGCGAGGCGGTGCCGTCCATCGTGGCCGACTACCGGGCCTCGGCCGGCGTCGACGTCGACCACGACCGGGCGGACCGGGACAGCGGCAACCGGCTGCGGATGCCGGTGACCGTCCTCCAGCAGGACTGGGGCGCCGCCCTCGGTTACGACGCCGCCGCGCTGTGGCGGGCGTGGGCCCCGGACCTGCGGCACGAGACCGTCGGCTGTGGGCACTTCATGGCGGAGGAGGCGCCGGGCGAGGTCGCCGGGGCGCTGCGGAAGCTGCTGACGCGGTAGGCCGGGCGCGGCTGTAAGGGCATGCCAGTGGACCGGCGTACAACGGCTGGTTGTTCGTATGGCGCGGGCGGTTGTTTGATCCGCGGGGCCCCGGCTCGCTTGGATGGCGGGCGTGACGGAGACGGGTGCGGTGGAGTCGGGCGTGGTGGGCGGCGGGTCGCTGGGGCGGCGGTTCGGATGGCTGTGGGGCGCGTACGCCGTCAGCACGTTCGGCACGCGGCTGGCCTTCGACGCCTTTCCGTTGATCGCGGTCATGGTGCTGGACGCCGGTCCGGCACAGGTGTCGGCGCTCGCGGCGGCCGGTCTCGCGGTGGGTGCGGTGGTGGCGGTGCCGCTGGGGCCGTGGGTGGAGTTCAGGCGCAAGCGGCCGGTCATGGTCGCGATGGACCTGGTCCGGTGCGCGGTGCTGCTGAGCGTGCCGCTCGCGTACGCGTTCGGCCGACTCGGCTTCGCCCAGCTACTGGTCGTGTCGATCGTGGTCGCCGCGGCCGACATCACGTTCAGGGCCGCCGCCGGTTCCTGTCTCAAGGCGCTGGTGCGGCCGCAGGACCTGCTGGCCGCGAACGGCCGCTTCGAGGCGACGACCTGGACCGCGACCATGCTCGGGCCCCCGGTCGGCGGGGCGGCGATCGGGCTCTTCGGGCCGGTGGTGACGGTGGCGGTCGACGCGGTGAGCTATCTCCTCTCGGCGCTGGGGATCCGCGCGATCGGCGGCGGGGAGCCGCGCCCGCGGCGCCGGCGCGCGGACGCGCCCGGGCAGCGGGCGGGTGACCTGCTGGACGGCTGGCGGTACGTGCTCGCCTCGCCGGATCTGCGTCCGCTGTTCCTCAACACCGTCCTGGTCAACGGACTGATCATGGCGACCGCACCCCTGCTCGCCGTCCTCATGCTGGGTGATCTGGGCTTCGCACCCTGGCAGTACGGTCTCGCGTTCGCGGTGCCGTGCGTGGGCGGGCTGATCGGCTCGCGGCTGGCCCGCCCGCTCGTGGCGCGCTTCGGGGAGCACCGGGTGCTGGTCACCAGCGGGGTGCTGCGCGTGTGCTGGCCCGTCGGGCTGGCCTTCGTCGGGCCCGGCACCCCGGGTCTGGTTCTGGTGATGGTCGTCGAGTTCGGGCTGATCACCTCCGTGGGTGTGTTCAACCCGGTGTACGCCACCCGGCGGCTGGAGTTGACGCCGGCGGACCGGGTCGCGCGCACCCTTTCCGCGTGGACGATCAGCGGGAAGCTGACCACCGCGGGCCTGACCGCGGTGTGGGGCCTGCTGGCGGGCCTCACGGGCACACGTACGGCGGTCGCGCTCGCGGGCGTGCTCATCCTGGCCACCCCGCTGCTGCTCCCCCGCCGACACCACGCACCCGCTCCGGCCCCGGCGGCCCCTGCCGAGGGCCGGTAAGTCCCCACCGGCCCCCGACATCCCACACACCTCCCACCGCGGCGGCCCACCACACACCCCCGGCGCTCCCTCGGGCGAGACAGTCGGCGCCGTGGGCCACCGGACCCGGCGAACCCACACACCCGGTCCGGCCCCGATGGCGCCCCGCCGGGCCCCACCGGCCCCCACATCCCGCGCACCGCCGACCGCGGCGGCACTCCATGCATCCGACTCCCCCGGCCGTCCCGTCGCTCGCTACGGCGAAGGCCACGACGGCGTGCCTCGGCCCAGGTCGGGGAAGTACCGGCGGGCCTCGGCGAAGAGGGCCGGGTAGTCGGTGCCGTGGGCGACCGCGGCGGCGAAGAGGGCGCCGAGTGCGGCACGCAGCGGGTCCACGTCGGCCGCGGCGCACAGTGCGGGCAGGGCCAGGGCCCGGCGCAGCGGGTCGCCGTGGCATCCGTCGGGCGCGGTGAGGGCGGTGCGGTCGTCGGTGAAGAAGCGGTCCCAGGCGCGCCGGGGGTCGTCGAACGGGGCGGGCAGGGGCTCCCCGCGGTCCAGCGCGGCCAGCGCGGGCGCGATCCAGTCGACGCCGTCGAGTCCGGTCTCGGTGAAGGCGCGGCGGGCGGCCCACCGGGCGAGGCTCCGCTGGGTCGCCGGGCACGCCGCGTCGACGGCGTCGAGCAGATCCCGGTCCAGCGGCACGAGCCCGCGTGCCTCGGCACCGGCTTCCCTGACGCGTCTGCTGGGCAGCCGGCCGCCCCAGGAGCGGATCTCGGCGCGCTCCCGCTCGGTCCGCTCCCCGGCTGCGGGCGGCCGCAGGGCGCGGGCGTACCGGTGCCGGCGTGCGGCACTGCGTGAGGTCTGCCGGACGACGAGGTCCGCGGCGGGCGGCGCCGGCCAGAACTGCAGCAGATACTGGCCGACCTGCCCGGCGCCCCGAGCGCCCCGGGCGGCCGGGGCGGACGCGGTGCCCTCACCGCCGTCCATGCCGCGTCCGCAGTAGCGCACCCGGTGGTCGGCGGGCGGCAGGGCCACCTCGCACAGCGCGCCGCGGCCGCAGGGCAGCACCGCCGTCGAGCCGGAGACCGGCCGGAAGGACGCCTCCACCACGTCCTCCCAGCCGCCGTCCAGGGGCGGCGCGACCCCGTGCACCTCGACGGTCAGCCCGACCTTCCCGCTGCTCAGGCCCGTGCACAGGAACAGGCAACCCGGGACGGCCGCGCCGCACAGACCGTTGGTCTGCCCGGCGCAGGCCTCCGACGGCCCCGGCCCCCAGGGCTCCCGGCGGCTGTCCACGTGGAACCGCCCGTGGGCGACCGGCAGTTCACCCCTGTACACCGTTCGCACGGCCCATCCCCCCTCGCCCGCGGCTCTCCGACGCCACCAGTATGCGGAGGGGGTCTGACAACGGCCCCGCGGCGGCCGGTCAGCGGGCCCCGGGCACGTCCTCCGTGACGCCGTTCAACGGCGAGGCCGGGTCACTGCCGTAGGGGCGGGTGAAGGCCTCCATGCCGTGCCCGGACGGGTCGGTGAAGTACACGCCCCGGCCGCCGTCGTTGCGGTTGATCCGGCGCGGGTACCGGCCGTGCGGGTCGGCCTGGATGGGGGTCTCGCCCTCGACGAGACGGGCGAGGACCCCGTCGAAATCGTCCTCGGAGACGAGGAACGCGTAGTGCTGCATGGGGAAGTCGATGTCGACGGTGGCGAAATCGAGCGTGACGCCGTTGGCGGTCGTCACGGGCAGGAACATTCCGGCCGGCTCTCCGACCTCGAGCCCCAGGATCCCGGCGAGGAAATGGGCGGACTTCTCCCGGTCGTGGGAGAGAACGATGGTGTGGTTGAACTCGACTGACACGGGTCAATGCCTCCACGGGCATCTTCGCGGCGCCTCCATGCCTCACCCGGACGGTGACCGACACGCGATGCCGCGCCGGAGATCATACGCCCCCGACCCGCCCCCGACACGGCCCCGGCCCGTCCCTGATCCGCCGGCACCGCACCTCAGCCGGACTGGGAGCTGTCCTTCAGCGCTCCCCAGCCGTGCCAGCGCTCCACCTCGATCCACGCGCTGACCCGGGGACGGACCCGGTCCGGGTACGGGTTGCCCGTGTAGTGGGTGGAGAGCCGGTCGACGCCGGTGAGGTCCTCGTCGTCGCGCATTTCGGCGACCCTGCCGATGAGGGTGACGTGCGTGTACCAGTCGTCGGCCGCGAGGACGGTGAGGGTGACGCGCGGGTCGCGGCGCAGGTGGCCCAGGCGTACGCGGCCCGCGTCGAGGTTGACCAGCACGCGGCCGTCGTCGTCCCACGCGTACCAGGTGGGCGTGGAGACGGGGGCGCCGTCCGAGCGGAGGGTGGCCATGACGCACGGGTTGGGGCGGCGCAGCAGCGCGACGGCCTCGGGCGGCAGCGGCGGCTTGGACATGCGGACTCCTTCGATGGTGGGTGTGTCTCGATGGCGGGTGTGTGCCGAGGCCGGCTCGGCGTTGCGGTCGTCTCGTATCAACCGGTACCCCGGGTGGGCTCAGTCGGACGCCTTGTCGTCGAAACTGGCGAAGTAGGCCGCCGCCATGTCCTCGTCGCCGTGCCCCTGGGCGGCGGCCCGGGCCAGGCGTTCCGCGCCGGCCGCGGCGACGTCGAGACGGACGCCGTTCGCCTCGCCGGCCTCGACGATCAGCCGGGCGTCCTTCTCGGCGGTGGTGACGGCGAACTGGGCCGGCGTCAGCGCGCCGTCGCGGATCATCGCGGCCTTGGCCCGCAGATAGCCCATGTCCAGCGGGCCCCCGGCGATGGCGTCGAAGAAGTGGTCCGGGTCCACGCCCAGCGCCTTGGCGAGCGCCAGGACCTCGCCGACCGCGTTGGTGGTGGCGAGGACCCAACTGTTGGCCACCAGCTTGAGCCGGGTCGCGCTGCCGGCGGCGCCGTCCACGCCGGTCCACACGGTGCGGGAGCCGACGGCGTCGAACACCGGTGCCACCGTGGGCCGCGCGTCGGCGGGCCCGGCGGCCAGCACCAGCAGTCGGCCTGCCTCGGCGGGCTGTCGGGTGCCGAGTACGGGGGCGTCGAAGAAGACGAGTCCGTGCTCGTGGGCGAAGGCGGCCAGGTCGGCGACCGCGTCGACGCCCGCGGTGGTCGACTGCGCCCACACGGTGGCGGGGCCGAGGCCGGGCGCGGCCCGCCGCATGACGTCGAGGGCGACCGGGCCGTCGTACAGCATGGTGAGGACGACGTCGGCGCCCCGTACGGCCTCCTCCGGGCTGTCGGCGACGTGCGCGCCGTCGGTGGCCAGCGGCTCGGCCTTGTCCCGGCTGCGGTTCCAGGCGCGGACGGTGTGTCCGGCGCGGGCGAGGTTGCGGGCCATCGCGGCACCCATGATGCCGGTGCCCAGGACGCTGACGGTGAGCTGGTCGGTCATGACGTCGCCTTCTGACTCGTGCGGTCGGTGGCACGCGCCCCCGGGCAGGGGCGGGGGCCCGGTGATCAGCCTGCCACCGGAACGCGGGCGACGCCGCCCCGACGCGGGTCCTCGCACGGGTGCGCGGGAGCGTCCCGTACGGTACGGCCGTGAGCGCCTTTACCGACGACATCGACAGCAACGGCGAGACCGTCCCCGGACGTTACGGTCCCTCCGCGACCACCGAGGCCGATCCCCGGGAGGTGGGCCGGGTGCGTACCGAGTACGCGCCCGCGCACGACGGGGATCCCGATCCCGGCGAGATCGTCTGGACGTGGGTGCCCTATGAGGAGGCGGACGGCCGGGGCAAGGACCGGCCCGTGCTCGTCGTGGCCCGGGAGGCGGCCGGGACCGTGCTGGCGGTGCAGTTGTCCAGCAAGCGGCACGACGGGGACCGCGAGTGGGTGCCGATCGGGAGCGGGCCCTGGGACCGCTCCGGGCGCGACTCCTGGGTGGACGTGGACCGGGTGCTGCGGCTGCACGACGCCGGTATGCGCCGTGAGGCGTGCGCCCTGGACCGGATGCGCTTCAACCTCGTACGGCAGCGGCTGCGGGAGCGTTACGGCTGGAGCTGAGCGTTACGGCCCGGGTCCTCGGGGAAGGCCCGGTCGAACGCCTGCCGGACGGTGCCGCCCGGTGTGCGGTCCAGGATGCCGAACGCCACTCGGTCGAAGGCGCCGGCGAAGCGTCCGCCGGGCCCGAGCAGCGTCCGGAACGCGCCCGCCACCTGGGCGGGGTCGTTGCGGAACACCCCGCAGCCCCAGGCGCCGAGCACCAGCCGCCGGTACCCGTGGGCCGCGGCCGTCTCCAGCACCCGCTCGGCGCGCGCGGCGAGGGCGGCGGGCAGTTCGGCGGCGCGCTCCGGGGCCGTGCGCAGCACCACCCCGGCGTTGGGCGCGGCGGAGGTGAGGAAGCCGGCCGGGTACGGCTCGTCCAGCAGGCGGCCGCGGTCGTCGCGGAAGACGGGCACGGCGGGCGAGTGGATGACGCGGTCGGTGTAGAACGGATCGCGGTGGGCGCGGTGGTGGTCGTAGAACTCGCGCGCCCGCAGCAGGCAGGTGTACAGGGCCGAGGCCCGGCACAGGGCCTCCTCCTGGGCCTGGGCGCCGTTGAGGTAGCCGCCGCCGGGGTTGCGGGCGGAGGCGAAGTTGAGGACGGCGACCTCGCCGCCGAGGCGGCGGGCGGCCTCCAGGCTGCTCTCGCCGGTGACCTCGAGGACCGTTCGCACCGGGGCGAAGGGTCCTGGCTCGACTGATCCCGGCCCGACGGGTCCCGGCCCGTGCATGCGCGTGGCGTCCCTGGCCCTCTCGATCGCCGCCCCGACCGGCACCTCGCGGCCCTCGGGCGTGCGGTAGACCCCCGCCGTCACGATCTGTTCCGTCTGCTGTGCGATGCCTCGCAGGCGCGCGCTCATGGCGCCACCCCCGTGGGCGTCATGGCCGCGCGCCGCGCGGTCTCCCCCGTCGTGCTCATGCGGGAATCCTGGGTAATGCTGGTGATGCGGTGCAACGGAGTTTCCCGACCGGTGAACGACGGGGAAAGCCCCCGGAAGCGGGTGGGTCGCGGACATTACCGAGCAAGAACGTCCTGATATGCACCCTTGTGCGGAGCCGCACGACGGTCTTGGGTGGGACGAGTGTGCCGACCCGGCCCACCGCAGAAGGGTCGGCGGCCATGGTGGAATCTCAGGAGGATCCCGACATGTCCGATTCGGTTGGTGGCTGCATCCGGCCACGTACCGCTGTCAGTGAGGCCGAGGTCGAGGCGCTGGTCCACGGCATCTGCTTCAAGACCGGTCCCCCGACGCGCCTCGGCGTCGAGGTGGAATGGCTCGTCCACGAGCCGCGCGCGCCGCGGCTCCCCGTATCACCCGAACGGCTCCAGGCGGTGTACACCGCGCTGCGGGCCGTGCCCCTGAGGTCGGCGCTGACCGTCGAGCCGGGCGGCCAACTGGAGCTGAGCTCGCTCCCCGCCGCCTCCTTGACCGAGTGCGTCCGTACCGTCTGCGCCGACCTCGACGCCGTCCGCGCGGTCCTGCGCGAGGACGGTCTCGCCCTCGTCGGCCTCGGCCACGATCCCTGGCACCCGCCGCGCCGCTTCCTGCGGCAGCCGCGCTACGACGCCATGGAGGCCTGTCTCGACCGCACCGGCCCCGGCGGCCGCTTCATGATGTGTACCACCGCCTCCGTGCAGGTGTGCGTGGACGCCGGGCAGGAGGAGCCGGGGCCGCTGGGTCACGTACGCCGCTGGTGGCTGGCCCATCACCTGGGCGCGGTGCTGCTCGCCGCGTTCGCCAACTCCCCGCTGGCCGAGGGACGGCCCACCGGCTGGCGGTCCACCCGGCAACTGCGGTGGACGCAGATCGGTACCGGCCGGGCGGGCGGTCCCCCGCTGGACAGCGACCCGCGCCGCACCTGGGCCCGGCACGTCCTGGACGCCCCGGTGATGTGCGTACGCCGGGACGGCGGTCCCTGGGACGTGCCGGAAGGCCTGACCCTGCGGGAGTGGACCCGGGAGCCGGTGCCGAGGCCGCCGACCCGGGAGGATCTCGACTACCACCTCACCACGCTCTTCCCGCCGGTGCGGCCGCGCGGCCACCTGGAGCTGCGCATGATCGACGCGCAGCCCGGGGACGACGGCTGGATCGTGCCGCTGGCGGTGACGGCGGCGCTGTTCGACGACCCGGAGGCCACCGAGACCGCCTACCGGGCCGTGAAGCCGCTGGCCGAGCGGACACTGGGCCGGCCCGCCCCGCACAATCCGCTGTACGAGGACGCCGCCCGCGACGCCCTCACCGACCCCGAGCTGCGCGAGGCGGCCGTCGCCTGCTTCGGCGCGGCGCTCGCCGCCCTGCCCCGGCTCGGCGCCACGGCCGAGGTCACGGACGCCGTCGCCGGACACCTGGAGCGCTACGTCCTGAGGGGCCGCTGCCCCGCCGACGACCTGCTGGAGACGACGGGCGGCGCCGGCCGTGGCCCGCACGGGAGGGAGACCCGCTCATGACCGACCTCACCGACAACACCGCCGACAACACCGTCGGCAACACCGCAGGCGCCGACGCCGGCGAGGCGGCCGCGGACGCCGAGCGGCTGCGTGAGCGGGCCCTGGCCACGCTCGTCACGGCCCGGGAGCGCACCACCCTGCTGACGAGCTGTGTGGAGGGCCCGGACCTGACCGGCCAGGTGTCGCCGCTGATGTCCCCGCTGGTGTGGGACCTGGCGCACATCGGCAACCAGGAGGAGCAGTGGCTGCTGCGCGCGGTGGGCGGGCAGGAGGCGATACGGCCGGAGATAGACAGCCTGTACGACGCCTTCGAGCATCCCCGCTCCCAGCGGCCCGCCCTGCCGCTGCTGGCGCCGGCCGAGGCCCGCCGGTACGCGGCCGACGTGCGCGGACGGGCCCTGGACGTGCTGGAGAGCACCGCGTTCGACGGGACGCGCGGCGGGACCCGGCTGACCGAGGCGGGCTTCGCCTTCGGAATGATCGCCCAGCATGAGCAGCAGCACGACGAGACGATGCTGATCACGCATCAGCTCCGCCGGGGCCCGCAGGCCCTGACCGCCCCCGATCCGGACCCCGTGCCGCTGTTCACCGGCCCGGCGGAGGTCCTGGTGCCGGGCGGCCCGTTCACGATGGGCACGTCGTCCGAGCCGTGGGCGCTGGACAACGAACGCCCCGCGCACCGGCGGGAGGTGGCGCCGTTCTTCCTCGACACCACACCGGTGACCAATGGCGCCTACCGGGCGTTCATGGACGACGGCGGCTACGAGGACCCGCGCTGGTGGACACCCGAGGGCTGGGACCACATCCGCCGGCACTCCGTCACCGCCCCGCTGTTCTGGCGCCGCGACGGCGGGCAGTGGCTGCGGCGCCGGTTCGGTGTCACCGAGGCGGTGCCGGCCGACGAGCCGGTGGTGCACGTGTGCTGGTACGAGGCCGACGCCTGGGCCCGCTGGGCCGGCCGCCGGCTGCCCACCGAGGCCGAGTGGGAGAAGGCCGCCCGGTACGACCCGGCGGGCGGGCGCGCGACCCGCTACCCGTGGGGCGACGCGGACCCGGGCCCGGAGCACGCCAACCTCGGCCAGCGGCACCTGCGCCCCGCGCCCGCGGGCAGCTACCCGGCCGGGGAGTCGCCGCTCGGCGTACGGCAGTTGATCGGCGACGTCTGGGAGTGGACGTCGAGCGACTTCGCCCCGTACCCGGGCTTCAGGGCGTTCCCGTACAAGGAGTACTCGGAGGTGTTCTTCGGCCCCGAGTACAAGGTGCTGCGCGGCGGTTCCTTCGCCGTGGACGCGGTGGCCTGCCGGGGCACCTTCCGCAACTGGGACTATCCGGTCCGGCGGCAGATCTTCTCCGGGTTCCGCACCGCACGGTCGGCGGAGGTCGCCTGATGTGCCGTCACCTGGCCTATGTGGGACCGCCACAGACGCTCGGGCGGCTCCTCGTGACGCCGCCGCACGGCCTGTACCGCCAGTCCTGGGCGCCCCGGCACCAGCGGTACGGCACGGTCAACGCCGACGGGTTCGGCGTCGGCTGGTACGCCGAGGGCGACCCGGTACCGGCCCGTTACCGCCGGGCCGGGCCGATCTGGGCGGACCAGTCCTTCGCCGACCTGGCCCGGGTCGTGCGCACCGGCGCCCTGCTCGCCGCCGTACGGGACGCGACGCTCTCGGGCGCCGACGCGGAGGCCGCGGCGGCGCCGTTCGCCACGGGGGCCTGGCTGTTCAGCCACAACGGCGCGGTGGCCGGCTGGCCCGGGTCGCTCGCGTCGGTGGCGGCGACGCTGCCGCCCGAGGACCTGCTCTCGCTGGAGGCCCGCAACGACTCGGCGCTCGTGTGGGCGCTGGTGCTTGCCCGGCTCCGCGCCGGCGACGACGCGGGCCGGGCGCTGGCCGAGACGGCGGTGGAGGTCGCCGCGGCGGCCCCCGCCTCCCGGCTCAACCTGCTGCTCACCAGCGGCGCCACCATCACCGCCACCACCTGGGGCGACACCCTGTGGTACCTCTCCCGTCCGGACGGCGGCACGGTCGTCGCCTCGGAGCCCTACGACGACGACCCGCGCTGGCAGGAGGTCCCCGACCGCACCCTGCTCGCGGCGAGCGGCACGGACGTGCAGCTCACCCCGCTCAAGGACCCGGGCACCACCGCCCCGGGGCCCGGTCCGACCGACGCTTTCGTCTCGCCGAAGGAGACCCGCACGTGAGCCCATTCCGCCTGACCCGGACGCTGCCCGAGGACGCCACGGACGCCGCCCTGCGCGCCGACGTCCTGGCGGGCCTGACGGACACGCCCAAGTGGCTGCCGCCGAAGTGGTTCTACGACGCGCGGGGCAGCGAGCTGTTCGAGGCGATCACCGCGCTGCCCGAGTACTACCCGACCCGGGCCGAGCGGGAGATCCTCGTCGACCGGGCCGGCGAGATCGCGGCGGCGACCGGGGCCCGGACGCTGGTGGAGCTGGGCTCCGGCTCCTCGGAGAAGACGCGCGTCCTGCTCGACGCGCTGACCGGGCTGACGGGGCTCACCGGCTATGTGCCGGTCGACGTCAGCGAGAGCGCCCTGACCCAGGCCGGGCAGGCGCTCGTCGCCGAGCGGCCAGACCTCCAGGTGCACGCGCTGATCGCCGACTTCACCGGGGGGCTGACGCTGCCCGACACGCCGGGGCCCCGGCTGGTGGCGTTCCTCGGCGGCACCATCGGCAACCTACTGCCCGAGGAGCGCGCCGCGTTCCTGACCGCCGTCCGCGCCCTGCTCGCCCCGGGCGACGCCCTGCTGCTGGGCACGGACCTGGTCAAGGACGAGGGGGTGCTGGTCCGGGCGTACGACGACGCGGCCGGGGTGACGGGCGAGTTCAACAAGAACGTGCTGTCCGTGCTGAACCGTGAGCTGGAGGCCGACTTCGAGCCCGCGGCCTTCGAGCACGTGGCGCGGTGGAACGCCGAACGGGAGTGGATCGAGATGCGGCTGCGCTCGCGCACCGCGCAGACGGTCAAGGTCCAGGCGCTCGACCTGGCCGTGGACTTCGCGGACGGGGAGGAGTTGCGTACCGAGGTGTCCGCGAAGTTCCGGCGGGAGGGCGTACGGGCCGAACTGGGGGCGGCCGGACTGGACCTGACCCACTGGTGGACGGACGGCGAGGCCCGTTTCGCACTGTCGCTGAGCGTGGCGCGCTGAGCGAGGCGGGCTGAGCGTGGCGCACTGAGCGAGGCGGGCTGAGCCATGGGGCGCTCAGCGAGGCGCGCCGAAGACGGCGCGCCGGGCCCGGGCCTCGGGTGGTCAGCGCGCGTTGACGTCCAGCAGTTCGGTGATGCGGTCGGAGGCCCGTTGGGCCTCCGACTCCGCGTCCGCCCCGGTGAGCACCTTCGTCATGTACTCCTTGATCGGGTTGTCGGCCTCGACCGCGGCCCACCGCGGCGTACCGGGGGTCGCGCGGCCCTGTGCGGCGCCGGCCGCCATGGCTTCGCTCCCCTCGTCGCCCGCGACCGCCTTGGCGAGCGACTTCTTGTTGGGGACGTAGTTCATGGTGCGGGCCAGGTCGGTGTTCCACTTGGTGCCCACGAGCGCCTCGACCACGGCGAGCGCACCGTCCCGTTGGTCGGTGTTCTTCGGGACGACGAGGTCCGAGCCGCCGGTGAAGACGGCGCCGGGCTTGTCGGCGCTCTTGCCGGGCACGGGGAAGAAGCCGAGTTCGCCCTTGAGTTCGGGGTTCTCGTCCACGATGGACTGGGCGAGGCCCGGCACCGCGACGATCTGCGCGACCTCTCCGTTCGCGAACACCCCGGACTGCGGCGGGTGTTCCTCGTCGGCGTCGAGCGGGCCGTCGCCCAGGGCCTGGAGCTCGCGGTAGAAGTCCATGCCGCGCAGGGCCGCCTCGGAGTCCAGGGCGCCCGTCCAGGTGCCGCCCTCGCCGTCCTGGGTGGCCAGCTCGCCGCCCTCGTCCCAGATGAAGCCGGAGAGCGTGTACCAGTCCTGTCCGGCCAGGTAGATGCCCTGGTCGCCGCCCTTGTCCAGTTTCTTCGTGGCGGTGAGCCACTCCTCGCGGGTGCGGGGCGGCTCCTTGACGCCGGCCTGCTCGAAGAGATCCTTGCGGTAGATGACCACGCGGTTGGCGGCGTACCAGGGGATGCCGAACTGCTGGGACATCCACTGCCCGGGTTCGGCGAGGCCCGGCAGCCAGTCGCGGATGCCCCAGTCGCGCATCGACTCCAGCGTCAGGTCCTGGAGCCGGCCGCCCTCCGCGTACTGTGGGACCTGTGTGTTGCCGACCTCGATGACGTCGGGTCCGTCCGTGCCGTCGGCCTTCAGCGCACTCTGCACCTTGTCGCCGATTCCGGTCCACTCCTGGATGCGGATGTCCAGGTCGAGGTCGGGATGGTCGGCCTCGAAGCCCTCGGTGAACCGCTTCAGGAAGTCCTGCGAGGCGCTGTCCTTCATCAGCCACAGGGTGACGGTGCTTCGCTCGCCCCCGCCGTCCTGCGAGATGAGGCCGCAGCCGCTGACCAGGGAGGCGGACACACAGACAAGGGCGAGGAGGCGACGTCTCACGAGGGGTCCTTCTGACTGACGAACAGAGGGTGGAGGCAGGAGTGTCCTGCGCACGCGAAGGGAGACCCGACGTGGGGGGACGAGCCCGAGGCTCGAACGGGTGTATGGGATTTTGGTATGTACCAATGAGAAGGTCAAGGGGGTGACGGACGGTTGCCCCCCGGAGGGCCGATGCCTCGCGCTCCGTCCCGACTTGGGGCACGGTGGAGTGACGCACGACACACCGCTGCCCCGCGGAAGGGAGCGCCCGCATGTCGAACCACACCTACCGCGTCACCGAGGTCGTCGGCACCTCGCCCGACGGTGTCGACCAGGCCGTCAGCAACGCCATCACCCGCGCCTCGCGGACCCTGCGCAACCTGGACTGGTTCGAGGTGACCCAGGTGCGCGGCCAGATCGAGGAAGGCGAGGTCGCGCACTGGCAGGTCGGTCTGAAGCTCGGCTTCCGCCTGGAGGAGTCGGACTGACGCCCCCACCTCCCTCCAGTGCGGCCTCCCTCCAGTGCGGCCTCCCTCCAGTGCCGCCTCCCTCAGGTACGACCTCCCTCAGGTACGGCCCTCGCGCTCCTGCGCCGCGCGCAGCTCGGCCGACCGGGCCGCCCAGCGCGCCCTCAGGACGGTGAATCCGGCACGTTCGGCGTCGTCGCAGACCAGCTCGTCGTCGTCCACCAGGACCCGTACCTCGCGGGTGCGCGCGAGGCGCCGCAGGATCTCCAGCTTGGTGCGCCGGGCGGGCCTGCGGTCCGCGTTGCCGCGCATGTGCACGGCTCCTTCCGGCAGGCCGTGGGCGGCCAGCCAGTCGAGGGTGTCGCGGCGGCAGCGCTCGGGCCGTCCGGTCAGATAGACGATCTCGCACTCCTCGGCGCTCTCCCGCACCAGCGCCACGCCTTCCACGAACGGCGGATCGTGCGGCGCGGCGGCGAAGAAGGCGTCCCAGTGACGCGGCCGGCGCTCCAGGAACCGCTGCCGGTGCGCGGTGTCGGCGAGGGTGTTGTCCAGGTCGAACACGGCCACCGGGGGCCTGCTGCTGTCGCTCACCCGCCCACCCTAGAACGCGGTCCCGGGAATCTGTGCGGCGTGCGGGCGTTGAACCCCATGTGACCTCACCCCTCGCCACCACCCGCTTCTCCGTCCTCGACCGCTCCCGCATCCGCTCGGGCCGCAGCGCCGGGGAGGCGCTGCGCGGCACCGTGGAGCTGGCGCGGGAGGCGGAGCGGCTCGGCTACCACCGGTTCTGGGTGGCGGAGCACCACGGCGTGCCCGGGGTGGCCGGATCGGCGCCGACCGTGCTGGCGGCCGCCGTGGCCGGTGCCACGAGCCGCATCCGCGTCGGCACCGGGGGCGTGATGCTGCCCAACCACCGGCCGCTGGTCGTCGCCGAGCAGTTCGGCGTGCTGGAGTCGCTCTTCCCCGGCCGGATCGACATGGGGCTCGGCCGCTCGGTGGGCTTCACCGACGGCGTACGCAGGGCGCTGGGCCGGGACAAGGACGACGCCGACGACTTCGACGCCCAACTGGCGGAGCTGCTCGGCTGGTTCCGGGGCACCTCGGCCACCGGCGCGCACGCGCGCCCCGCGGAGGGGCTGACCGTCCCGCCGTTCGTGCTGGCCATGGGCGAGGGCGCGGCCGTCGCCGCCCGCGCGGGCCTGCCGATGGTCATCGGGGACCTGCGCGACCGGGACCGGATGCGCCGCGGCATCGACCGCTACCGCGCCGGGTTCCGCCCCTCCCGGTGGAGCGCGGAGCCGTACGTCGTCGTCTCCGGCACCGTCGCGGTGGCCGGTACGCCCGAGGAGGCCCGGCGGCTGCTGGTCCCGGAGGCGTGGTCCATGGCCCAAGCCCGCACCCGCGGGGCCTTCCCTCCCCTGCCCCCGGCCGAGGAGGTCGGGGCCCGGACGATGACCGTCAAGGAACGCGACCTGTACGAGGGCGGTCTCAGCGGCCACATCGCCGGTACGGAGGAGCAGGTCGCCGACGCGCTGGAGACGCTCGTGAAGGAGACGGGCGCACAGGAGGTCCTGGTCACCACCAGCACGTACGACCGCGCCGCGCTGCTCGACTCCTACCGGCGGCTCGCCCGCGTCACCGGTACGGGGCCGCTCGGCGCCCCGGCGTAGAATCGCGGGGTTTGTCCCACCCACCGTACGGAGCCCCGCGATGCACAGCCCCCACGCCCCGTACGTCCGGGTGCGCGACGCCCGCGAGCACAACCTCAAGGGCGTGGACGTGGACGTCCCCCGGGACGTGGTCGCCGTGTTCACCGGTGTGTCCGGCTCCGGGAAGTCCTCGCTGGCCTTCGGGACGGTCTACGCGGAGGCGCAGCGGCGCTACTTCGAGTCGGTCGCGCCGTACGCCCGGCGGCTCATCCACCAGGTCGGCGCCCCGAAGGTCGGCGAGATCACCGGGCTGCCGCCCGCCGTGTCGCTGCAGCAGCGCCGGGCGGCTCCGACGTCCCGCTCCTCGGTGGGGACGGTCACCAACCTCTCCAACTCCCTGCGGATGCTCTTCTCCCGCGCCGGCGACTACCCGCCGGGCGCCGAGCGGCTCGACTCGGACGCCTTCTCGCCGAACACGGCGGTCGGGGCGTGCCCCGAGTGCCACGGGCTGGGCCGGGTGCACCGCACGACCGAGGAACTGCTGGTCCCGGATCCGTCCCTGTCGGTCCGGGACGGCGCGATCGCCGCGTGGCCGGGCGCCTGGCAGGGCAAGAACCTGCGGGACGTCCTCGACGCGCTCGGGTACGACGTGGACCGGCCGTGGCGCGAGCTGCCCGCCGAGCAGCGGGAGTGGGTCCTGTTCACCGACGAGCAGCCGGTGGTCACGGTGCACCCGGTGCGGGACGCGGGCCGCATCCAGCGGCCGTACCGGGGCACGTACATGAGCGCCCGCCGCTATGTGATGAAGACCTTCTCGGACTCGAAGAGCGCCACGCTGCGGGCGAAGGCGGAGCGCTTCCTCGCCAGTGCCCCGTGCCCGGTGTGCGGCGGCGGCAGGTTGCGGGCCGAGGCCCTGGCGGTGACCGTCGGCGGCCGCACCGTCGCCGAGCTGGCCGCACTGCCGCTGACCGAGCTCGCCGGGCTGCTGCCGACCGACGGCGAGACGGCCAAGGTGCTCACAGGTGACCTCACCTCCCGCATCGCGCCCGTCGTCGAGCTGGGGCTCGGCTATCTCAGCCTCGACCGCGCGACCCCGACCCTGTCGGCGGGCGAGTTGCAGCGGCTGCGGCTGGCGACGCAACTGCGCTCCGGCCTGTTCGGGGTCGTGTACGTCCTCGACGAGCCCTCGGCGGGCCTGCACCCGGCGGACACCGAGGCGCTGCTGACGGTGCTGGAGCGGCTGAAGACGGCCGGCAACTCGGTGTTCGTGGTCGAGCACCACCTCGGCGTGATGCGCGGCGCCGACTGGATCGTGGACGTCGGTCCGCGGGCGGGCGAGCACGGCGGGCGGGTGCTGTACAGCGGTCCGGTCGACGGCCTGGCCGGGGTCGGGGACTCGGCGACGGCCCGGCACCTCTTCGACCGCGCCCCCGCCCCCGTACGGGAGGCACGCGCCGCGCGGGGCACCGTGACGGTCGGTCCGGTCACCCGGCACAACCTGCGCGGGGTGAGGGCGCGGTTCCCGCTCGGGGTGCTCACCGCGGTGACGGGCGTCTCCGGCTCCGGGAAGTCGACGCTCGTCGGTGAGATCACCGAGGACCTTCCGGGCGTGGGCCGGCTGATCTCCGTGGACCAGCGGCCGATCGGGCGCACCCCGCGCTCCAACCTGGCCACGTACACGGGGCTGTTCGACGTCGTACGCAAGGTCTTCGCGGCCACCGGGCAGGCGCGCGAACGGGGTTACGGCGTGGGCCGGTTCTCCTTCAACGTGCCGGAAGGGCGCTGCGAGACCTGCCAGGGCGAGGGCTTCGTCAGCGTCGAGCTGCTGTTCCTGCCGAGCACGTACGCGCCGTGCCCGGACTGCGGCGGGGCGCGCTACAACCCGGCGACGCTCGAAGTGACGTACCGGGGACGGAACATCGCCGAGGTGCTGGACCTGACGGTGGAGGACGCGGCGGAGTTCTTCGCGGACACGCCCGCGGTGGCGCGCAGCCTGGCCGCGCTGCTGGACGTCGGTCTCGGCTATCTGCGTCTGGGCCAGCCGGCGACGGAGCTGTCCGGCGGGGAGGCGCAGCGCATCAAGCTGGCGAGCGAGCTGCAGCGGGGGCGCCGCGGTCACACCCTGTATCTGCTCGACGAGCCGACGACCGGTCTGCACCCGGCCGACGTGGAGGTGCTGATGCGCCAGTTGCACGGTCTGGTCGACGCCGGTCACACGGTGGTGGTCGTCGAGCACGACATGACCGTGGTGGCGGGCGCCGACCACGTGATCGACCTGGGTCCGGGCGGCGGCGACGCCGGGGGCCGGGTCGTCGCCGCGGGGTCTCCGGCAGAGGTGGCGCGGGCCGGCGGGAGTGCCACCGCACGGTATCTGGCCCGGGCCCTGGACGGCGGGACGCGCCGGTGAAGCCGGTTCACCGGCGCACGCGAGGTCCCGCGCGACGGCGGGGGACGGTCACTCGCGGCCCCGACGGGTCTCGTCCTCGGTGAAGGACTCGGTCTCGGCCTCGATGCGTTCCTTGCGGACCTGGCCGCGTACCGTCTCGTTCTCGGTGTGCTCCTCCGTGGTCATCCGGACGCGCTCCACCGGCACCGTCTCGGTCTCCACGACGGGGCGTTCCGCGTGCAGCGTGACCTCGTGCTCGGCCTCGCTGATCTCCGGCCCTGCCATCGCCTCGTCACGGTTGGCCTCCGTGATGGGCTCGCGCACCACCCGCACTTCCTCGTGGGTCACCGGAACGGACTGCTGCACTTCTTCCGTGACCACGTACTTGTGCAGCCTGGCGCGGCCCGACTCGTGCCGTTCGACGCCGATGTGCAGTTGCTCCTCGGAGCGGGTCATGTACTCGTCGCCGCGCATGCCCTCGCGGTCCATGGCGTCCTGACGGCCGGTCTTGCCGCCCGCCGTACCGGCCATGCCCGCGGCTCCGGCTCCGGCTCCGGTTCCGGTCCCGGCCTCGCCCTTCGTGCCGGCGGCTCCCGCGACTCCCGCGGCTCCCGCGGCTCCCGCGGCACCGGCGGCGCCTGCCGCCCCTGCGGCTCCCGCCGCACCGGCCGGGCCCGGTCCGGCCGCCCAGCGGCCGTCGTCGGTGCGCTCGGCCTCGGACAGCACGCTGTCGAAGTTGATGCCGTAGTAGTCGTAGAGCCGGTGCTCCTCGGTCTCCGACAGATGGCCGCCCGCGTCGACGTCGACATTGGGCGCGCCCTTGATGTGGTCCTTGCGGTAGGGAACCTCGAGGTGGTCCTGCACCAGCGCGGCGTCACGAATGGGTATGAAGGACTCGCTCGAGCCGAACATGCCCGTCTTGACGCTCACCCACTCGGGGCGCCCGGTCATGTCGTCGAAGAAGACATGCTTGGCGTCGCCGATCTTGTTGCCGTCCCCGTCATAGACCGGTTGGTCCAGGACGTTGGCGATCTCTTCACGGGTGATCATCTGCCATCACCCTCCTTCCGGAGTGCCTGCCTTCCGGATGTCCGTATCAGCGGTACGGAAACTGCGCATACGTCACAAAACGCACATACTTTTCGAAGGTGCTTTCCCGTGGTGGCCGTGCGGGTGGTGACCGGCGGCCTCGGCGAGCGAACGGCGGTCAGGATGGCGGCCCGGCGGGACGGCGGGGCACACTTCCACCTCCGCGGTCAGCGCGCGTGCCGACGCCACCCGCCACAGGGAGGCCGGCAGGGTGTCCGCGCCGACGAACGCGGGGGCCGTGCTCACCGCCGCCGGCTCCCCGGCCCGGTAGCGGATACGGACCGGCTGGACCGGCACTCCGGCGTCCAGGGCGGCCTGGAAGACGGCGCGGCGGAAGGAGCCCCGGGCGCGTCCGCACCACGTGCTGCCCTCGGGAAAGGCGGTGACGGCGGCGCCCGCGCGCAGGGCCCGCGCGATCACCGCGACCGTGTCCGGCAGGGCCCGCAGCCGGTCCCGTTCGATGAACAGCACCCCGCCGCGGGCGGCCAGGGCGCCCGCCACCGGCCAGCGCCGGATCTCGCTCTTGGCCAGCATCCTGGCGGGGCGCACCGCGGCGAGCAGCGGGATGTCGAGCCAGGAGACGTGGTTGGCGACGAGGAGCAGCCCGCCCGCGGGCGCGGCGGAGCCCGTGACGCGGACCCGGACGCCGGCGGACCGTACGATCCACCGGCACCAGCGCCGCACCAGGGCGTCGGGGACGCTCCTGCGGCCGAGCGGCGTGAGCACGACCGCGATCCCGGCGAGGAGCAGGACGGCGACCGCCGTCAGCCGCAGCACGGCGCGCGGGGCGGCCACCGCGGCCCGGACCGGCTCCACGCAGGCCCCGGGAGTACAGGGGGCGACGGGCAGCCAGCCGCTCATCAGGCCGGGACCAGGGAGAGGAAGTGCCGCAGATAGCGCGGGTCGACGCGGCTCATCGGCAGCAGCACGTACAGGTCCGCGACGCCGAAGTCCACGTCGTGCGCGGGTTCCCCGCAGACCCAGGCGCCGAGCCGGAGGTAGCCGCGCAGCAGCGCCGGCAGTTCGGTGCGGCCGACGGGCGGCGCGGCGGGAGCCGCGGCGCGCGGGATCCACGGGAGCAGCGGCCGTACCCGGTACTCCTCGGGCGCCAGGTGCCTGGCCCGCACCCGGTCCCAGGTGCCGGCCGCGAGGGCTCCGCCGTCGGCGAGCGGCAGCGAGCAGCAGCCCGCCAGCCACTCGTGCCCGCGGTCGGTCATGTACCGGGCTATGCCGGCCCAGATGAGGCCGATGACGGCACCGTCGCGGTGGTCCGGGTGCACGCAGGACCGGCCGACCTCGACCAGGGCGGACCGGATCCCGTCCAGCGCCGCGAGATCGAACTCGTTCTCCGCGTACAGCCGCCCGGCGACCGCCGCGCGCTCCGGCGGCAGCAGCCGGTAGGTCCCGACGACCTGCCCGGTCGTCTCCTCGCGCACGAGCAGATGGTCGCAGTACGCGTCGAAGGGGTCGACGTCGTGCCCGGGCTGCGGGCTCGCCAGCAGCGCGCCCATCTCCCCGGCGAAGACGTCGTGCCGCAGCCGCTGCGCGGCCCGCACGTCGTCCTCGTCGCGGGCGAGGGTGACGGTGTAGCGGTGGGGCGCGGTGGGCTTCGGCGGGCGGTCTGCGGTCAGTACGCCGGTCATGGGTGCTCTCCTGGTCGTGGGGACGGCTCCGCCACAGTTCTTCCGACGCCGGCTGTACTGCGCGTGACGACTGCCGGGAGCGCGGATGTGCGCTTCCTGAATGCCGGGCGCCCGCATGCGAAACGGGGCCGGGAGGAGCACCTCTCCCGGCCCCGTCCGTCCGCACCTGTCGGCGAACGTCCTGTGGGGGCTACTTCTTCGCCACCTTGCGCGTGGCCCGCAGCCACTCCTTGTTCATGCTGGTGATGGACACCAGCGGGATGCCCTTGGGGCAGGCCGTGGCGCACTCGCCGGTGAGCGTGCAGCCGCCGAAGCCCTCGTCGTCCATCTGCGCCACCATGTCGAGGACCCGCGTCTCGCGCTCGGGCGCGCCCTGCGGCAGGACGCCCAGGTGGTTCACCTTCGCGGACGTGAAGAGCATCGCCGCCCCGTTCGGGCAGGCCGCCACGCACGCGCCGCAGCCGATGCACTCCGCGTGCTCGAAGGCGAGGTCCGCGTCCGGCTTGGGCACCGGCGTGGCGTGGGCTTCCGGCGCGGCGCCGGTCGGCGCGGTGATGTAGCCGCCGGCCTGGATGATCCGGTCGAAGGCCGAACGGTCGACGACCAGGTCCTTCACGACCGGGAAGGCGGAGGCCCGCCACGGCTCGATGTCGATCGTGTCGCCGTCCTGGAAGGACCGCATGTGCAGTTGGCAGGCGGTGGTGCGTTCGGGGCCGTGGGCGTCGCCGTTGATGACCAGCGAGCAGGCGCCGCAGATGCCCTCGCGGCAGTCGTGGTCGAAGGCGACGGGGTCCTCGCCCGTGAGGATGAGTTCCTCGTTGAGGGTGTCGAGCATCTCGAGGAAGGACATGTCCCGCGAGATCCCGTCCACCTCGTAGGTGGACATGGCGCCGTCGGCGTCGGCGTTCTTCTGCCGCCAGACGCGCAGGGTGAGCTTCATGCGTAGCTCCGCTGAGTGGGGTGGACGTACTCGAAGACCAGGTCTTCCTTGTGCAGGGCGGGAGCCTCGCCGGTGCCGGTGAACTCCCAGGCGGCGGAGTATCCGAACTCCTCGTCCCTGCGGGCCGCCTCGCCGTCGGGGGTCTGGGACTCCTCGCGGAAGTGGCCGCCGCAGGACTCGGCCCGGTGCAGCGCGTCGAGGCACATCAGCTCGGCCAGCTCCAGGTAGTCGACGACGCGGTTGGCCTTCTCCAGCGACTGGTTGAACTCCTCGCCGGTGCCGGGGACCTTGATGCGCCGCCAGAACTCCTCGCGGATCTGCGGGATGCGCTCCAGGGCCTTGCGCAGACCGGAGTCGGTGCGGGCCATGCCGCAGAACTCCCACATCAGTTCGCCGAGTTCCCGATGGAAGGAGTCGGGGGTGCGGTCGCCGTCGACGGACAGGAGCAGGTTCAGCCGGTCCTCGGTCTCGGCCAGCACCTCCTGCACCGCCGGGTGGCCCTCGTCGACCGCGTCGCCCTCGCCACCCAGGGGGTTGCGGGCGAGGTAGTCGTTGATGGTGGCCGGCAGCACGAAGTAGCCGTCGGCCAGGCCCTGCATCAGCGCGGAGGCGCCGAGCCGGTTGGCGCCGTGGTCGGAGAAGTTGGCCTCGCCGATCGCGAACAGGCCGGGGACGGTGGTCTGGAGGTCGTAGTCGACCCACAGCCCGCCCATCGTGTAGTGCACGGCGGGGTAGATCCGCATCGGTACCTTGTACGGGTCCTCGTCGGTGATCCGCTGGTACATGTCGAAGAGGTTGCCGTACTTGGCCTCGACCGCCTTGCGCCCCATGCGCTTGATGGCGTCGGCGAAGTCCAGGTAGACGCCCTGGCCGCCGGGGCCCACTCCCCTGCCCTCGTCGCAGACGTTCTTCGCGGCGCGGGAGGCGATGTCGCGGGGGACGAGGTTGCCGTACGACGGGTAGACGCGCTCCAGGTAGTAGTCGCGCTCGTCCTCAGGGATCTTGTTCGCGGGCCGGTCGTCGCCCTTGGCCTTCGGCACCCAGATGCGGCCGTCGTTGCGCAGCGACTCGCTCATCAGCGTCAGCTTGGACTGGTGGTCGCCGGTGCGCGGGATGCAGGTCGGGTGGATCTGTGTGAAGCAGGGGTTGGCGAAGTAGGCGCCGCGCCGGTGTGCCCGCCAGACGGCGGTCGCGTTGGAGTTCATGGCGTTGGTCGACAGGTAGAAGACGTTGCCGTACCCGCCGCTCGCCAGGACCACGGCGTCCGCGAAGTAGGTGTCGATCTTCCCGGTGATCAGGTCCCGGGCGACGATGCCGCGGGCCCGGCCGTCGACGACGATCAGGTCGAGCATCTCGGTGCGCGGGTGCATCTCGATGTTTCCGGCCGCGATCTGCCTGCTGAGGGCCTGGTAGGCGCCGAGCAGCAGTTGCTGGCCCGTCTGGCCGCGGGCGTAGAACGTACGGGAGACCTGGACGCCGCCGAAGGAGCGGGTGTCGAGCAGACCGCCGTACTCGCGGGCGAAGGGCACGCCCTGGGCCACGCACTGGTCGATGATCTCGACGGAGATCTGCGCGAGCCGGTGCACGTTGGACTCGCGGGAGCGGAAGTCGCCGCCCTTGACGGTGTCGTAGAACAGGCGGTGGATCGAGTCGCCGTCGTTGCGGTAGTTCTTCGCCGCGTTGATGCCGCCCTGCGCGGCGATGGAGTGGGCGCGGCGCGGGGAGTCCTGGTAGCAGAACTGGACGACGTGGTAGCCCTGTTCGGCGAGGGTCGCGCCGGCCGAGCCGCCCGCGAGGCCGGTGCCGACGACGATGACGGTCTTGCCGCGCCGGTTGGCGGGGTTGACCAGCTTCGCCTCGAAACGGCGCGTGTCCCAGCGCTCGTTGACCGGTCCGGCCGGGGCCTTGGTGTCGGTGACCGGCTCACCGGTCGGGTAGTCGGCGTAGGTTGTCATGTCAGCTCACCACTTTGGTCATGACGCCCACGGGTACGGCGACGAAGCCGATCGTGAGCAGCAGCGCGAGGACGTTCGCGGTCGTCTTCAGGGCGCGGTCGCGGGTACGGCTGCCGGCGCCGAGGGTCTGGGCGGCGCTCCAGAAGCCGTGCTGGATGTGCAGGCCGAGGGCGAGCATCGCGACGATGTAGATGACGTTGCCGTACCAGGTGGAGAAGGTGTCCACGACGTTCTGGTAGGGCTTGCCGGTCTCGAAGCCGCCGGTGTGCACGGTGCCGGTGGTCAGGTCCAGGACGTGCCACACGATGAACAGGCCGAGGATGATCCCGCCCCAGCGCATGGTGCGCGTCGCGTAGCTGGAGCGCGCCTTCTTGTGCACGTACTTGCTGGGCCGCGCCCTGTTGCCGCGGCGGCTGAGCTGGTACGCGGAGACGGCGTGGGCGACGACGGCGACGACCAGCACGACGCGGATCAGCCAAAGCGTCCACTCGTAGTGCATGAACGGTTCGCCGACCGTGCGCAGCCAGTGCGCGTAGTGGTTGAACTCCTCGACCCCGAAGTAGATCTTCAGGTTCCCGATCATGTGGGCGACCAGGTAGAGCAGCATGACGAGACCGCTGACCGCCATCACTGTCTTCTTGCCGACGGTCGAGTCCCACACGGTGCGTGCCAGGGACGGCCGTCGGTCCGTCCGCGTTGCCAGAGCCATGTCACAGGACGCTACGGGGCCGAGGCCCCATCGGTCCAAGACATGGAATGCCTCGTTTCCATAGGGCTTGCCTATCGAGGACGTATGCTCGTGGTATGCAGTTGCAACAGCTCCAGTACTTCGTGGCGGTCGCCGAGACCCGGCACTTCACGCGGGCCGCGGAGGTGGTCCACGTGGCGCAGCCGTCGCTGTCGCAGCAGATCAAGGCGCTGGAGCGGGAGCTGGGCGCCGACCTGTTCCTGCGGGCGCGCGGGAACATCACCCTCACCGACGCCGGGGAGGCGCTGCTGCCGCTGGCCCGGCGGATCCTGGCCGACGCGGACACCGCCCGGCACGAGGTGCTGGAGCTGGCGCAGTTGCGCCGGGGGCGGGTCCGGCTGGGCGCCACCCCGAGCCTGTGCACCGGCCTGCTGCCCGACGTGCTGCGCGCCTTCCACGACCGCTACCCCGGCATCCAGTTGCTGATCGAGGAGGGCGGCTCGCACGACCTGGTGCGGGAGCTGGCGCGCGGCGCGCTCGACCTCGCCCTGGTCGTGCTGCCGCTGCCCACCGCGTCACCGGCCCTGACCACGGTGGAGCTGCTGCGCGAGGACCTGGTGGTGGTGTCGTCCCCGGAGTCGCCCCGGCCGGGCGGCGGGCGCCGTGCCGTGCGCGTCGCGGACCTGGAGGGCGAGCGCCTGGTGATGTTCCGGCACGGCTACGACCTGCGGGAACTGACCGTGGCCGCGTGTCGCTCCGCCGGGTTCGAGCCGGACTTCGCCGTGGAGGGCGGGGAGATGGACGCGGTGCTGGGCTTCGTGCGGGCGGGCCTTGGCATGGCCGTCGTCCCCCGCATGGTGGCGGCCCGCTCCGGACGCGGACTGCGGGTGACACCGCTGGCCCGGCCCGGGCTGTACCGGAGCATCGCGCTGGCCCACCGCAGCGACGTGGCACCGCCGCGGGCCGCACGGGAGTTGCAGCGGATGCTGCTGGAGAGGTGACCCGGCCCGTGACCGGACGCGTGACCGGGCCAGTGACCGGGCCCGCGTGTCAGGCGAGCACGGCCGGCCTGAGGACCTCCTCGCACCAGCGGCAAAAGCTCGTGGGCGCGGTGTCCGGTGTGCTGGGCTCGGCCGGGCCGTAGAAGCCCTGGGCGCTCATCGCCGAGACCATGTCCGCCGGCCCCTGGGCGCCGTCCCCGCTCGCCCCGAAGCGCAGGGCCGCCGCCCCGTACTCCTCGGGGGTGGTCTCCCGTACCCGTACCGGACGGCCCAGTACCGCGGAGACGACCTCCGCCAGGCCCCCGGGGTTCAGGTCGTCGGGACCGACCAGCGGGACGCCGGCCCGGTCGTCCTCTCCGTCGCCCGGCCCCGGCAGTCCCGCTCGACGGCGACCGCGGCCCTCGTCCGCACGGCGACCGAGGTCGCCGAGGCGGCGCGTGCGGGGGCGTAGGCGAACCGGCGGCGGCGCTCAGCCCGTGGCGTCCACCAGGGCCAGTTCGTGCAGCCGCTCCGGCGGACCCGGACGAGCGTAGTACCAGCCCTGGGCCGTGTCGCAGCCCAGTATCCGCAACTGCTCGGCCTGGGCGCCGGTCTCCACACCCTCGACGGTGACCGCGAGGTCCAGGCTGTGGGCCAGGGCGACGATCCCCTCGACGATCTTCAGGTCGACGGTGTCGGCCGGGAACTGCTGCATGCTCTGTGTGAAGGAGCGGTCCAGCTTGAGGACGCTCACCGGGAGCCGGCGCAGGTTGGCGAGGTTGGAGTAGCCGGTGCCGAAGTCGTCCAGGGCGATGTCCACGCCCATCTCGGCCAGCCGGCGCAGCGGCTTCAGCAGGTCGTCGTCCGCGCCGATCAGCGCCGACTCCGTCACCTCCAGGCACAGCGCGTCGGGCGCCACGCCGGTCCGCTCCAGGATGTCGACGGTGTCCTGGACCAGTCCCGGGTGGGTGAGCTGGCAGGGCGAGAGGTTGACGTTGATGCGCAGCGGGCCCGCGGCGCCCGTCTCCCCGTACCGCTCCCGCCAGGCGCGGGCCTGGCGCACGGACTGTTCGAGCACCCAGCGGCCCAGCGGCACGATCAGACCCGTGTGCTCGGCGAGCGGGATGAACCGGTCCGGGCCGAGCACGCCGTGCTGGGGGTGCAGCCAGCGCACCAGCGCCTCGGCGCCGCGCACGCTGCCGTCGCCGAGGTGGACCAGCGGCTGGTACTCGATGAAGAACTCGCCGCGATCCAGGGCCGCCGGCAGCGCGGTGGTCAGTCCGTGCCGGGTGATGACGCGGGCGTCGGCCTCCGGGTCGGCCAGCTCGAAGCGGTTGCCGCCCGCCGACTTGGCGCGGTACATGGTGATGTCGGCGCTGCGCAGCACCTCCGCCGGGCTGCGCTCGCCCGTCGGGCCCTCGACGATGCCGATGCTGCCGCGCACGGTCAGTTCGCGGCCGTCGACGCTGATCGGGGCGAGCAGCGCGTTCATGATGCGCCCGGCCAGCTCGTCGACCTCGTGCCGGGTGTCGGGGCCGGTGGTCAGCGCGACGAACTCGTCGCCGCCGAGCCGGGCGACCATCTCGCCGGGCGCGGTGGCGCAGGCCTGGAGCCGGTCGGCGACCTCCACGAGCAGCCGGTCGCCGGCCGCGTGGCCGAGGCTGTCGTTGACGGTCTTGAAACCGTCGAGGTCGAGGTAGCACAGGCCGAAGCGCTGCCCCGGCCCGGCGTTCAGGGCCTTCTCCAGGCGTTCGAAGAAGAAGCTGCGGTTGGGCAGGCCGGTGAGCGCGTCGTGGGTGGCCTCGTAGCGCAGCCGCAGATTGAGCAGCCGCCGCTCGGTGGTGTCCTCCATCAGCGCGAGCTGGTACTGCGGGGTGCCGTCGGCGTCGCGCAGCAGGGAGACGGTGAGGTTGGTCCACAGGACCGTTCCGTCGGGCCGGTAGAAGGCCTTCTCCACGTGGTAGTGCTCGCGCTCGCCGCGCACCAGCTCGTCGTAGAGCCGCCAGGTCTGCGGCGCGTCCTCGGGGTGCGTCCACTCGGTCGCCCGGCGCCCGCCGAGCATGGGGTCGGCGATGCCGAACATGCGCATCAACGCCTCGTTGACCTGGAGGACGTTGCCCTCCAGGTCGGCGATGCCGATGCCTATGGCGGCGCCCTCGAAGACGGCGCGGAAGCGGGCCTCGCTGGCGTGCAGGGCCTCGGCTACCACGCCCTGCGCCTTCAGGGCGGCCTGCGCGATGGCCTCCTGTTCGGCGAGGGTCCGGGCGCGCAGCGCCCCGGCGAACCCGGCCGCCATCGCGTGCTGGAGCCGCGCCGAGCGGGCCCGCAGGTCCTCCGGGTCGCCGTCCGCGCCGCAGTACAGCACCAGATAGGCGTCGACGCAGTCCAGCGTCCGGGAGAGCGCCTCGGGGTCGGTGCAGTGGGAGTCGACGAGCGCGGCGCCGGCCGCCCTGGCCTCGCCCGCGTCGAAGCTCCGCGCGCGCAGTACCTCGCTCAGCCGGCGGGCCAGCGGCAGCAGTTGCTCCTCGAACTCCGGCCGGGTGGACGAGGTCGAGGTCACCGGGAACACCGCCCGGCTCCAGATCGTCGCGAACCGGCGCAGTCTGTCCTCCGGCCCGTCCGGCTCCGCGCTCACGCGGTACGCCCCACGCCGGCGAACCCGGAGTACGCGTACGGGTCGTCGTCCTCCAACGGCCCCTCCGGGCGCCAGCGCGGCATCGGAACCAGTCCGGGCTCCACCATGTCGTACCCCTCGAAGAACCGCGCGATTTCCTCGCGCGAACGCATGATCAGCGGATTGCGGATGTTGTTGTACACGTCCACCGCGCCCTCGGCCCGCTCGGCGGGCAGCGGGATTCCCTCGTACGAGGCGTGCGTGAGGACGAGCAGGCTGCCGGGCGCGAGCGCGTCGCTCAGCTCGGCCACCGCCGCGTACGGGTCGTCCGCGTCTTCCACGAAGTGCAGTATGGCAACCAGCAGCAGGGCGACCGGTCGATTCAGGTCGATCAGCCGCCGCACCTGCGGGGCGGCCAGGATCTCCCGCGGCTTGAGGAGGTCCCCTGCCACGACGTCCGCGTCGTCGTTGCCCGCCAGGACGGCTTCGCTGTGCGCGACCGCCACCGGGTCGTGGTCGACGTACACCACGCGCGCGCCCGGGCAACTGCGCCCCGCCACCTCGTGGACGCTGCCGAAGGTGGGGATGCCGGAGCCGATGTCCAGGAACTGGTCGATGCCCTCGTCGGCCGCGAAGCGCACGGCCCTGCGCATGAACGCCCGGTTCGCCTGCATGATCTTGGGGAGTCCCGGCATGAACTCCATGGCCCTGCGGGCCGCTTCCCGGTCGACCTCGAAGTTGTGCGAACCGCCCAGGTAGAAGTCGTAGATCCGGGACACGCTGGGCACCGAGATGTCGATGCTGCGGGGGGCCCAGGCGGGACGCTCCATCTAGCTCTCCAAGGCATAGGCGATCCGGTGTTCGAGCTGAGGCTACTGATCGCCCGCCAAAGGAGCGAGCCCAAACGGAAATTGACCGTCCGTTCCCGGTCACTGCCCGCGGCACGTGCCGTGTGCGAAGGTGTGCGAAAGCACACGAACCAGGCCGTCCCCTCCGCCTGGGTGCGGAGGGGACGGCCCGCTGGTCGCGCGCTGAAGGTTGGCAGGCGGGAGGTCGCTACTTCTTCGGCGCGCCGACCGGCTTTCCGTCGGGCGCGACGGCGTACCAGGTGCCGCCCACGCCCTGACCGTTGGTGTCTCCGGCCTTCTTGTCGCCGCCGAAGGTGTAGATCGGCCAGCAGTCGATCGTCTGCTGGGCGGCGCCGTCGGGCCGCGTGAAGCTCATCAGGCCCTTCTTCTCCACGCCCTTGGTGTCGTTGGCCTCGACGGGCGCCACGACCGGCCACTTCTCCACACAGGCGCCGGTGCACGCCGACACCGGCTTCGGCCAGGCCTCGTCCTTCATGAAGCGGTAGACGGTCATGCCGTTCTTGTCGACGACGATCTCGCCGAGCTTCGGGTCCTCGCGGGTGGACAGCCCGGCGGCCGGCTCGGCCTTGGCCTTCTTGCCGTCGGCGGCCAGCGCGTACCACTTCTTGCCGACGCCCTGGCCCTTGACGTCGCCCGCGGCGGCGTCCTTGGCGTAGCGGTAGGCGGGCCAGCCGCCGATCGTCAACTGCTTGGTGCCGTCGGGGCGGGTGACCTCCCCGAGCAGGTCCTCGTCGATGCCCTCGCCTGCGAGGGCGTCGTCGGCGGCGACGGGCGGCCAGGCGGTGGCGCAGTCGTTCTCGCAGGTCGTCTTGGGCGGCTCGGCGGTGTCGGCGTCGAAGCGGTAGAGGGTGCGGCCCGCTCCGTCGGTCACCAGGTCGCCGATCTCGGCGTTCGTGGAGACGGACAGTTTGCCCGCGGGTTCCGGCGCGCTCGCCGACGCCTGGGTGTCGCCCGCGCTCGCGCCGGTACCGAGTCCGTCACCGGCCCCCGCGCCGATGTCACCGACGTCGCCGGGCGCGGCCGTCGCGCCCACGTTCTGGCTGCCTGTGGCGCCGCCGCCGTCCTGGCCGCACGCCGTCGTCAGCACCAGCACCGCCGCGGCGCTCGCCACGAGTGAGGCGCTCCGCCAGGAGGTCTTCATCGTCAATCCCCGATCGTCACGAAGGTGTTGGGGCGCCCTGCTGGGCCACCGCACGACACTGGGTACGCGTGGGGGAGCCGGTTGTGTTCAACGGGGGCTCGGGTTTCTTTCCCGCGCCCGCCGGGCGGGCGCGGGTCGTCCGCTGCGGCGCGTGACCTCTCGTACAGACTTCCGGGTCCCGTCGCGAGCGGGTTCGTCGTCGTCAAACCGCTGGTGGGACGGTGTCCCTCCTTCGGGGCAATCGCCGGTCACTCGGGCGTGGCCCGGTGCGCCAGGCTTCATGATCTGCGTCGTGCATGGACCCGAACCGACCCGATCCGCCTCAGCCGGACGGGTGTTGGCCCTGGTGACGCTGACGTTCACGCTCGTCGGCATACCGGTCGGCCCGGCGCAGGCGGACGCCTGTGCGTACGCGTCGACCGGACCGGGCGGTACCGAAGCGGTGGCGGTCGCCGGGAGCTCCTCCTGGCCCACCTTCCCGCCGTGTCCCAAGCCCTCGCCGACACCGACACCGACTCCCACCCCGACCACCCCGGCGCCCACCCCCACGCCGCCACCTCCGAAGCCCGCTCCCCCAAGG
>NZ_JAGMUO010000066.1 GCF_019049325.1 Streptomyces sp. AC512_CC834
TGACAGCGGCCGTGGCAAAGTCCAGATGTGCGGCCAGCCGAGTCCAGGCTGATGGCCACCGGAATTCCAGGTGTGCGGCCGTCTGACCAGTGGTGTTCCTGATCACTTCCTTAACTGGAGGAGACCCCTCCGACCGTTTGCTGGTGTTTGCACGCATCAGCTACCGGCCGGAGAGGTCCTGTGACGAAGTCTGACACGGAGATTATGGAAATCCTTGAGGCATACGACCTGACCGGGACGGTCTGGTCGGCGGCGACGTTGACGGGGCACGACCCGAAGACGGTCAAGCGGTATGTCGAGGCCCGCAACGGCGGGCGCAATCCCTATGAACGAGAGCCACGGCCGAAGATGATCGACGCGTTCCTGGAGAAGGTCGAGGAGTGGGTCGAGCAGTCGAAGGCGACGATCCGCGCCGATGTGGTCCACGAGAAACTCGTGAAGATGGGCTACCGGGGCAGCGAACGCTCGACGAGACGGGCGGTGAACGCCGCGAAGACCGCATGGAAGACGGGCAAGCGCCGAACCTACCGGCCGTGGATTCCCGAGCCGGGCCGGTGGCTGCAGTTCGACTGGGGAGAGGGGCCGCGCATCGCGGGCCGGCGGACCTGGCTGTTCTGCGCGTGGCTGTCCTGGTCGCGGTTCCGGGTCGTGATCCCGGTCTGGGACTGCACGTTGGGCACGCTGGTGGCCTGCCTGGACACCACGCTCAGGCGGATCGGCGGGGCGCCGACGTATGTCCTGACCGACAACGCGAAGACGGTCACCGTCGAACACATCGCCGGGATCCCGGTACGTCATCCGCAGATGGTCGCCGCGGGCCGGCACTACGGCTGCCAGGTGGTCAGTTGCGTGCCCTACGACCCCGAATCGAAGGGCGGTGCGGAGGCCACGGTCCGTATCGCGAAGGCCGACCTGGTGCCCACCGGGGCGAACCTTCTGCCCGTCTACGACACCTTCGCCGAGCTCGCCGATGCCTGCCTGACCTGGTGCGATGCGGTGAACTCGCGCCGTCACCGGGCGACCGGGCAGATACCCACCGACCGCCTGGACATCGAACGCACCACCCTGCATATCCTGCCCATCGAGCCGCTCGCGCTCGCACTGGGCGAGGAGAGGCTGGTCGGCTCGGACCGCACGATCAGCTTCAACTCGGTGCGCTACTCGACCCCGCCGGGCTATACCGGCGTGAGGGTGTGGTGCCGGGTGGTCGGCGAGGAACTGTCCATCACCGCTCGGACCAACTCCGTTGATCTGTCGGAGATTTGGCGCCACCAGCTTTCCACCCCGGGTGTTCCGCAGATCATCGATGAGCACTACCCCGACCACCCGGACGGCCGCAGTATCCACCAGCCGAGGCTGCAGCCCCGCTCGGAGGCGGAGATCGCGTTCGTGGGCATCGGCCCCGGGGCCGGGCGCTGGCTCAAGGAGGCCGGACCCGCCGGCGCGGTCCGTATCCGCGCCAAGATGGCCCGCGCGGTCGAGCTGGCCACCGTCCTGGGCAACGACAAAGTCGACCAGGCCCTCGGCCTGGCGGCCACGGCCGGGCGCTTCGCCGACGATGACCTGCTCTCGATCCTGGGACACATCGCGGACAGCAAGCCCGCCGGCGAGGTCATCCGCGCGGACGAGGCCCACTCCGTCCAGAACGGAACCATCGGCTGGCAGGCCCTGGGCAACTGAGCCAACGCACCGCCCACCACAGCAGTTTGACCACACATGACCCAAGAGAACGGCACCTCCATGAGTTTTCCCAACCCGCCCGCCATCCCCGAGGAACTCGACAAGCTCATGCGCCGCATGCGCCTGCCCTATATGCGCAAGGCGGCCCCGGATGTCCTGGCCACCGCCCGCGCTCAACGCTGGGACCCCGCCGAGGTCCTGCGGCTGCTGATCGCCGAGGAGGTCACCGGCCGCGACGCGGCCACCCGGCGTCTTCGCCGGCACTCGGCGAACTTCCCCACCGGCAAGACCCTGGGTTCCTGGCGGGCCGAGGACTCCACCATCCCCGAGCCCACCCAGAACTCCCTGACCACCCTGGAATGGATCGGCCGCGCCGAGAACTTGGTGATCGCCGGCCCGTCGGGGACGGGCAAGAGCCACTTCACCGAGGGTCTGGCTCAGGCCGCGATCGAGAAGGACATGCGGGTGTCCTGGTTCACCCTGGAGACGCTGAGCGCCGCGATCGGGAAGTCGAAGGTCGACGGGTCCACCGCACGGACCGTCGCCCGGATCTGTCGGGCTGATTTGATCGTCATTGATGACATTGGCCTGCTGCCCGTCGGCGAGGACGCCGCCGAGGCGTTCTACCGGATCATCGATGCCGCTTATGAGCGCCGGTCCATCGCGGTGACCAGCAACATTCACCCCTCGGGCTTCGACACGATCATGCCGAAGACCCTCGCGGGCGCGAGCACCGATCGCCTCATGCATCACGCTCACCTCGTGACCACCACCGGGGACTCGCATCGCCTCGCCGAGGCCCTCGCCGGGAAGGGAGTGGTCCCCCTGAACTGACCCCCACCCCGGGAACACCACTGGCCACACGCCTGGGTTTCTGATGGCCACCAGCCTGGGCCTCCAACGGCCACCCACCTGGGCATCTCAATGACCGTTGACA
>NZ_JAGMUO010000067.1 GCF_019049325.1 Streptomyces sp. AC512_CC834
TCTCTCAAACGAGCCGCTGATGTTTCGACTACGGGGGTCTTACCCTCTACGCCGGACCTTTCGCATGTCCTTCGCCTACATCAACGGTTTCTGACTCGTCCTGTTGCCGGCAGACAACAGAAGAGAGATCCCACAACCCCGCACACGCAACCCCTGCCGGGTCTCACACGTATACGGTTTAGCCTCATCCGGTTTCGCTCGCCACTACTCCCGGAATCACGGTTGTTTTCTCTTCCTGCGGGTACTGAGATGTTTCACTTCCCCGCGTTCCCTCCACACTGCCTATGTGTTCAGCAGCGGGTGACAGCCCATGACGACTGCCGGGTTTCCCCATTCGGACACCCCCGGATCAAAGCCTGGTTGACGACTCCCCGGGGCCTATCGTGGCCTCCCACGTCCTTCATCGGTTCCTGGTGCCAAGGCATCCACCGTGCGCCCTTAAAAACTTGGCCACAGATGCTCGCGTCCACTGTGCAGTTCTCAAACAACGACCAACCACCCATCACCCCGGGAAAACTCCCGAGTGCACTGGGGCCGGCAACTGAAAGCAAAGCCTCACGGCCGTACCCTCAGACACCCAACAGCGTGCCCGACACCGATCCCTCTCAGACATCACGTTCCACGCCGAAGCAGTACTGGTGATCCATCAAGTCGATCGTGCCGAGTAGTCAACGTTCCACCCATGAGCAACCGTGCAAGACATCTGCTTGCAGTCGGCCATGTGCTCCTTAGAAAGGAGGTGATCCAGCCGCACC
>NZ_JAGMUO010000068.1 GCF_019049325.1 Streptomyces sp. AC512_CC834
GAGCCCGGTGCGTTGAGAGGCGCACGCCGGGTTCGGTGAGCGGCGCGGAGAAACGGGTCGGTGGCAACACCGGTACCGCGCTCCGCGCCGACTCTACCCTCCAGGCTGGTAGCCTGTGTGACGGCCGTATGCGTACGCGCCCCCGGAGCCCCTGGCCCTGGAGGTCGCGCCCAGCAGATCCCCGCCTTCCGAGTTACGGAAGCCCCCCCGAGACGTAGACCGGGGGCACTCGGTGGCCAGTCACAGACCAAGAGGAGTACGCGTGTCGCTCGACGCCGCAGTGAAGAAGCAGATCATGACCGACTTCGGTACCAAGGAGGGCGACACCGGCTCCCCCGAGGTCCAGGTCGCTCTGCTGTCCCGTCGGATCTCCGACCTGACCGAGCACCTCAAGACCCACAAGCACGACCACCACTCCCGTCGTGGTCTGCTCATCCTGGTCGGTCAGCGCCGCCGGCTGCTGCAGTACCTCGCCAAGAAGGACATCCAGCGCTTCCGTGCGCTGGTCGAGCGCCTCGGCATCCGCCGCGGTGCGGCGGGCGCCCGGTAGGACGCCGTGAAGGGAGCGGTTCCCATCGTTCGGGGGCCGCTCCCTTTGCTGTACGTGCGCGCTGTCGCCGCCCCTTTGTAGTGTGGTAGCAGAACACAAGACGCACGACGCACCAGTACGGCGTACGAATACGACGTACGACGTACGAGACAACGAACGACACGAGGAGAAGCGCGCCTAGCCGCCGCCGGTCCTCGGTAGTGGCTCCCGGGGGCAGAACCCCGGGTGCTTCGATCGAAGACCGGCCCGCATTGCCCGGAACGCTTCTCCGGCACTGTCTCCTTTCGCCACACGGGCGAAGTGGGACAAAAGACGACAAGACGACAAGTATCGGAGAAAACACTAGTGGAGAACGAGACCCACTACGCCGAGGCCGTGATCGACAACGGTACGTTCGGCACCCGCACCATCCGCTTCGAGACGGGACGGCTGGCCAGGCAGGCCGCCGGTTCCGCCGTGGCGTACCTGGACGACGACACCATGGTGCTGTCGGCCACCAGCGCCTCCAAGAACCCCAAGGACCAGCTCGACTTCTTCCCCCTCACGGTGGACGTCGAGGAGCGGATGTACGCCGCCGGCAAGATCCCCGGCAGCTTCTTCCGTCGTGAGGGCCGGCCCTCCGAGGACGCCGTCCTCACCTGCCGCCTGATCGACCGCCCGCTGCGCCCGTCCTTCAAGAAGGGCCTGCGCAACGAGATCCAGGTCGTCGCCACGATCATGGCGCTCAACCCCGACCACCTGTACGACGTCGTGGCGATCAACGCCGCCTCCGCGTCGACGCAGCTCGCCGGTCTGCCCTTCTCCGGCCCGATCGGCGGCGTCCGCGTCGCGCTGATCCGCGGCCAGTGGGTGGCCTTCCCGACGCACACCGAGCTCGAGGACGCCGTCTTCGACATGGTCGTCGCGGGCCGCGTCCTGGAGGACGGCGACGTCGCGATCATGATGGTCGAGGCCGAGGCCACCGACAAGACCGTCAAGCTGGTCGAGGGCGGCGCCGAGGCGCCCACCGAGGAGGTCGTCGCCGCCGGTCTGGACGCCGCGAAGCCCTTCATCAAGGTGCTGTGCCGCGCCCAGGCCGACCTCGCCGCGAAGGCCGCCAAGCCGACCGGCGAGTTCCCGATCTTCCTGGACCACCAGGACGACGTCCTGGAGGCGCTCAGCGCCGCCGTCCGCCCCGAGCTGAGCCAGGCGCTCACCATCGCCGGCAAGCAGGAGCGCGAGGCCGAGCTGGACCGCGTCAAGAAGCTCGCCGCCGAGAAGCTCCTGCCGGAGTTCGAGGGCCGCGAGAAGGAGATCTCCGCCGCGTACCGCTCGCTGACCAAGTCCCTGGTCCGTGAGCGCGTCATCAAGGAGAAGAAGCGCATCGACGGCCGCGGTGTCACCGACATCCGCACCCTGGCCGCCGAGGTCGAGGCCATCCCGCGCGTGCACGGCTCCGCCCTGTTCGAGCGTGGCGAGACCCAGATCCTGGGCGTCACCACCCTCAACATGCTCCGCATGGAGCAGCAGCTCGACACCCTCTCCCCGGTGACCCGCAAGCGCTACATGCACAACTACAACTTCCCGCCGTACTCCGTCGGCGAGACCGGCCGCGTCGGCTCCCCGAAGCGCCGCGAGATCGGCCACGGCGCCCTCGCCGAGCGCGCCATCGTGCCGGTGCTGCCGACGCGCGAGGAGTTCCCGTACGCGATCCGTCAGGTGTCCGAGGCCCTCGGCTCCAACGGCTCGACGTCCATGGGCTCCGTCTGCGCCTCCACCATGTCGCTGCTGAACGCCGGTGTGCCGCTGAAGGCCCCCGTCGCCGGTATCGCCATGGGACTGATCTCCCAGGAGAGCAACGGCGAGACGCACTACGTCGCCCTCACCGACATCCTCGGTGCGGAGGACGCCTTCGGCGACATGGACTTCAAGGTCGCCGGCACCAAGGAGTTCGTGACCGCCCTCCAGCTCGACACCAAGCTGGACGGCATCCCCGCCTCCGTCCTGGCCGCCGCCCTCAAGCAGGCCCGCGACGCCCGCCTCCACATCCTCGACGTGATGATGGAAGCGATCGACACGCCGGACGAGATGTCCCCGAACGCGCCGCGGATCATCACCGTGAAGATCCCGGTCGACAAGATCGGTGAGGTCATCGGCCCCAAGGGCAAGATGATCAACCAGATCCAGGAGGACACCGGCGCCGACATCACGATCGAGGACGACGGCACCATCTACATCGGTGCCCAGCAGGGCTCGCAGGCCGAGGCCGCCCGCGCCACGATCAACGGCATCGCCAACCCGACCATGCCCGAGGTCGGCGAGCGCTACCTGGGCACGGTCGTCAAGACGACCACCTTCGGCGCGTTCGTCTCCCTGCTGCCCGGCAAGGACGGTCTGCTGCACATCTCGCAGATCCGCAAGCTCGCCGGCGGCAAGCGCGTGGAGAACGTCGAGGACGTCCTCGGTGTGGGCCAGAAGGTCCAGGTCGAGATCGCCGAGATCGACTCCCGCGGCAAGCTCTCCCTGATCCCCGTGATCGAGGGCGAGGAAGGCAACGACGACACGAAGAAGGACGACGCCGACCAGTGACGTCCCGTAGCGCCAAGGCGACGGCCCGCACCTCCTCGGAGGCGCGGGCCGTCGCCCGTACCCAAACCCTCATCAAGGGCGAGCACGGCATCGGAACGGTCCGCAAGACCACCCTCCCGGGCGGCCTGCGCATCGTCACCGAGACCCTGCCCTCCGTCCGCTCCGCCACCTTCGGCATCTGGGCCCACGTCGGCTCCCGCGACGAGACCCCGGCCCTGAACGGCGCCACCCACTACCTGGAGCACCTGCTCTTCAAGGGCACCGCCAAGCGCAGTGCCCTGGACATCTCCTCCGCCATCGACGCGGTCGGCGGCGAGATGAACGCGTTCACGGCGAAGGAGTACACGTGCTACTACGCGCGCGTGCTCGACACCGACCTGCCGCTCGCCATCGACGTGGTCTGCGACATGCTGACCGGCTCGCTCATCCGCGAGGACGACGTGGACGTCGAGCGCGGCGCGATCCTCGAAGAGATCGCGATGACCGAGGACGACGCCGGTGACTGCGTGCACGACCTGTTCGCGCACACCATGTTCGGCGACAACGCGCTGGGCCGCCCCGTCCTCGGCACCGTCGACACGGTCAACGCCCTCACCGCCGACCGCATCCGCCGCTTCTACAAGAAGCACTACGACCCCACACATCTGGTGGTCGCGGCGGCAGGCAACGTCGACCACGACAAGGTCGTACGCCAGGTCCGCGCCGCCTTCGAGAAGGCCGGCGCCTTCCGGGACCCGGTGGCCGCGCCCATCGCCCCGCGCGACGGACGGCGCACCGTCCGGGCCGCCGGCCGTGTCGAGCTGATCGGCCGCAAGACCGAGCAGGCCCACGTCATCCTCGGCATGCCGGGCCTCGCCCGCACCGACGAGCGGCGCTGGGCGATGGGCGTCCTCAACACCGCCCTCGGCGGCGGCATGTCCTCCCGCCTCTTCCAGGAGGTCCGGGAGAAGCGCGGGCTGGCCTACAGCGTGTACTCGTACACCTCGGGCTTCGCCGACTGCGGCCTCTTCGGCGTGTACGCGGGCTGCCGGCCCTCCCAGGTGCACGACGTGCTGAAGATCTGCCGCGACGAGCTCGACCACGTCGCCGAGCACGGCCTGAGCGACGACGAGATCGGCCGCGCCGTCGGCCAGCTCCAGGGCTCCACGGTCCTCGGCCTGGAGGACACCGGCGCGCTGATGAACCGTATCGGCAAGAGCGAACTGTGCTGGGGCGAGCAGATGTCCGTCGACGACATGCTGGCCCGGATAGCCTCGGTCACGCCGGAAGACGTCCGCGAGGTCGCCCGTGACGTCCTGGGACGGCGGGCCTCCCTGTCGGTCATCGGCCCGCTGAAGGACAAGCAGGCGGCCCGGCTGCACGACGCCGTCGCCTGACGGTCCCTTTCGAGAAGGAAGCATGTGACATGAGCAAGCTGCGCGTGGCCGTCCTCGGTGCCAAGGGCCGCATCGGCTCCGAGGCGGCATCGGCGGTCGAGGCCGCCGAGGACATGGAACTGGTCGCCGCCCTCGGCCGCGGCGACAGCCTGGACACGCTGGCCGCGACCGGCGCCCAGGTCGCCGTCGAGCTGACCACCCCCGCCTCGGTGATGGACAACCTCGACTACTGCGTACGCCACGGCATCCACGCCGTCGTCGGTACGACGGGCTGGACCGACGAGCGCCTCGCGCGGCTGAACTCCTGGCTCGACGGCTCCCCGGAGACGGGCGTCCTCATCGCGCCCAACTTCTCCATCGGCGCCGTGCTCACCATGAAGTTCGCCCAGCTCGCCGCCCCGTACTTCGAGTCCGTCGAGGTCGTCGAGCTGCACCACCCCAACAAGGTCGACGCCCCCAGCGGCACCGCCACCCGCACCGCGCAGTTGATCGCGGAGGCCCGGCAGAAGGCAGGCTCCGCTCCGGCGCCCGACGCCACTGCCACCGCCCTGGACGGTGCCCGCGGCGCGAACGTCGACGGTGTCCCGGTCCACGCGATCCGCCTGCGCGGCCTGCTCGCCCACCAGGAGGTGCTGCTCGGCGGCGAGGGCGAGACCCTCACCGTCCGCCACGACTCCCTGCACCACAGCAGCTTCATGCCGGGCATCCTGCTGGGCGCCCGCCGCGTGGTCACCACCCCGGGCCTCACCTTCGGCCTGGAACACTTCCTGGACCTGAACTGAGTCCTGAACTGAGTCCCGAACCGAGACCTGAACCGAGACCCGAACCGAGACCCGAACCGAGACCCGAACTGAGACCGGAACCGAGCCCCTGACCCCATGCGCGCGAAGATCACCTACCTCGTCACGGCCGCCGTCCTGGTCTTCTACTTCCTCCTGGTCGGCAGCCGCGGTGTGCTGCTCATCAAGACCGGCACCCTTCTCACCGTCACCTTCGGCGTCGCGGTGCTGATCCTGCCGGTGATCGGCCTGTGGTTCCTCTGGAAGAACACCCAGTTCGTCCGCAGGGCCAACCGGCTCGCCGCCGAACTCGACGCCGAGGGCGGACTGCCCGTCGACGAGCTGAGGCGCACCCCCAGCGGCCGCGTCGACCGGGAATCGGCCGACGAGGTCTTCGCCCTGCGCAGGGCCGAGACGGAGGACGCCCCCGGTGACTGGCGCAGTTGGTTCCGTCTCGCCGTCGCCTACCACGACGCCCGCGACACCCCACGCGCCCGCAAGGCCATGCAACGGGCGATCGCGCTCCACGACGGCAAGCACGCCGAGGCCGCCTGAGCAGACCGAGAACCGAGAACCGGGACGCCGGGTCCCCAACCGCAGCCGCGGTCGGGGACCCGGCGTCCCGGTCGTCGGTGCTCAGCCCCGTCGGTACTCGGCGGCCCACGCCTCCACGGCGTCGGCCGCCCGGTTGAAGGCGCTGTCACGCGCGAGGAAGTCGGAGTTGTGCGTGGTCAGCAGCGGGGACGCGGGCTCCGCGGACCGGCCCTGCCGGACGAGGAGCAGCGCCTGCCCCTGCACCGTGCGCGGCAGCCCCAGCCAGCGCACCGGCTGCTGCACCGTGCGCACGCTGGCGATCTGCTGCCAGGCCACCGTGCGCGTGGTGAAGAAGCTGACCTGACGCACCCCGTGCGCGCTCACCCACACGCCCATGCGCAGCATCCGCAGGGCGCACAGGATGGCGACGCCCGCGATGCCGAAGATCACCCCGGCGGAGGACGGTCCGCCCGTCGCCGCGATGACGACCGCCGCGAACAGGACGAACGAGGCGAGCAGCAGCATCAGGGCCGCCGACCCCACGCGCCACGGCCCCGGCCGGTAGGGCCGGCGCCAGAGGTCGCGGTCGTCGTACGGCAGCGCGACGTCGCCGGCCGTGTCAAAGGCGCGGTCGGCTGTCAGGAAGGACAGGGGCACGGCTGGTCCTCACTCGTTCCAGGGCAAGTGTTGTGCCCGGTGAGGCTACCGACCTGTGTCGACGGTCACCACCCTCGGGGGTCCGGACGGAGCCGGACCGTCGTCCCCGCGAAGCGTCTAGCGTCCCTCGGACGCCTGTGACGGCTGCTTGTGCGGGGAGGGCTGGTCGGCCGACAGGGCGGGCATCCCGATCACCAGGGAGCCCACGAGACCGGCGGCGACGGTGAGACCGAGGAGCCAGCGTCCGGCCAACTTGCTGAAGGACGCCCGCTCGCGGGGCGGGGGTGCGACATTGCTGCGGAACCTGTCGGCCTCGGCGACGAAGGCGAACGGCACGGGTTCACGCCGGCGGATCATAGGGGCTGCGTCTCCCTTCAGGGACTGGAATGGAGTGCTGTTACTCATACAGACGAACGAACACCCCTCCCGGTGCCCTCTTTCGCCGACTTCATTGCGGAACGGCACCAAGCGCCCCGTTGTCAGAGGCACACTCTAATGTCGTCAGCCCAATAGGGTGATCAGAAGGATGCAGAGAGTGAAGAACGCGACGAGCGTGTGGTCCGGCGGGCACATGGATTCAAGCCTCCGCGCCCCGGCAGATACTGGCCGCACGGCTGGGAGGCTCACAGCGACGACAGAAGTGACTCTGGCGAGCCCGAGGGGGGACTTGCGCCGACGTCGAGTGGCGGAGCTCTGCAACCTCTGGCACCAGGGAGTGAGTGACGCTGCTCCCGTGGCCAAGGGCGGAGTGACAAGGCATGGCGCCACGGGGAAGTGGCAGGCACAGGTCAGATTTCGTGGTGAGGTGCGGTGGCTGGGCCTGCACGAGGAGCGCGAAGCGGCTGAGCGGGCGGTTGCGGAGTTCCGGGCAGAGAACCCGAACCATCGTCAGAGGCTACTGATGTCGGTTCGCCGCAACCACGTTCGTGCCTACGATGAACGGACGCTGTTGGCTGAGCGCGCCCAGATCCTGGACATCCGACGAATGGACCGAGAACCTGTTCTGCGTGTCGACACGGACGGCGGAAGACAGCTCAGGTGCGGGGCCGGCAGTGAGATCTTGACTCCTGAAGGCTGGCGGACTCTTGGAGAGCTCGGCGCCGGTGACAGCGTCATGGTGACGGGCAAGATCCCCCGTCCCTCAGAGGCGACCATCCCTCCCAGTCTGCGCCGTGGCATCGGAGTCTGGACCTCGATGCAACGGAACCGGCTGATCAGACCAGTGGACGACTGCTATGTGTGCAGGATGTCGTTTGCCAGAGCGGAGCTTGAGCTGGACCACGTCGTCCCCGTCGCCCGTGATCTGCTGAAAGCGCTGGACGAGCGTAACTTGGCCCCGATCTGCGAGCCGTGCCACGCGGTCAAGAACGCTGAGGAACAGCAGCTCGCCCGGCGGGCGGGAATGATCGCAGCTGCCAGACCGGTCCCCGTTGTGGCGATCGCGAAGGACGGCGTGGAGGAGACATACGAGGTGGCAGTACAGGCACCCGCGGCGAATCTCCTCGCCAACGGAATGGTGTTGAGGGGGGCTTGCTGAGGAGGCCAGGGTTCTCGTCGGGTCGCACGGACATAAGGGAGCGGGCTGTCTCCAGCGCCGTCGTGCTGGAGACAGCCCGCTCCCTTGAATGAACGTGCCCGGTCGTCGCGTCAGACCTTTCGCCAGCCCGGGACCCAGGCTCCGTCCTCAACGGTGTAGTCACCGAACAGCGCCGGAGCCTCCTTCACCATCAGCTCGCCCACCCTTCCGAAGATGAGACGGATCTCTTCCTCGGCCCCAGGTGCCGTGCGGTTCTCGATCACGTGGCGCAGGGTTCGTACGTTCGCGCTCCAGACGAGACCGGTCGACAGGCCTTCCGGCGCGAAGCGCCGCATGAAGGACGTTTTCGCCTTCTTCTCAGCAAAGGGCACGCCCTCCTCGTCCAGACCGAAGTGGTTCGCCATCCAGCGCTGGAAGGCCTCCAGCTCCTTGAGGAGCCCATTGGCGTGAGACATGAGCTCTTCGTCCTGCTGCGCCCACTCGGGGAACCAGAAGGGCAGGTCGTCCAGACGCACAAAGCGCAGCGACTCCTGGGAAACCGCAACACCGGCCCGGTGGCGCACCAGCTCGTGGGTGGCAACGCGGCTGACGTTGTGCATGATGAAGTTGAAGTTGGCATGCTCCAGAACCGACCCGTGGGCGCTGGCCAGGATGTTCTTCAGGTACTTCTCCTGGTCCGCGCGAATGCGAGTGACGTTGGGGTTGAGGCCGGGCTCCCAGGAGCGATAGCAGATGCGGCCGGCGAACTCCGCGAGGTTCTGCGCGTCGTCCAGCTCACCGCGGTCGACGCGCTCCAGCCACTTCTCCCCGCCGACATCCTTGAGGTACGCCGCGATCTCGTCGTAGTCGAGTTCGGGGCGACCAATGAGATGCACCTGTGGTTCGACCGCGTGCATGTTGATCACTCCAGTTCAGAATGGGGCAGAGAGGCGCAATCCTCCCACGGTGGCGTCACCGCCTGTGGCGGCGGAGCCGGGTAGCGGTCGTACCGCTTCGAGGGCTGGGCCTCATCGTAGGCGCAGCAGAAACGAGCCCCTCGAATGACACATCTGTACGGGGCGAGGTGAATGGTGTCCGAATTGCGGAGTTTGAAGAATTTCATCTAGCCTGATCAAAGGGACCCGGCACTGCTTGAACCCCCGAGCAGGCAGTGCCGGGCTCCACATCCGTTCCGACCTGCCGCCTCCCCCGAGGGCAGACCCCGCCCTGAGCAACGAGTAGCGTGTAACCCATGGCTCCGACCTCCACTCCGCAGACCCCCTTCGGGCGGGTCCTCACCGCCATGGTCACGCCCTTCACGGCGGACGGCGCACTCGACCTCGACGGCGCACAGCGGCTCGCCACCCACCTGGTGGACGCAGGCAACGACGGCCTGATCATCAACGGCACCACCGGTGAGTCCCCCACCACCAGCGACGTGGAGAAAACGGACCTCGTACGAGCCGTCCTGGAGGCCGTCGGCGACCGGGCACACGTCGTCGCCGGAGTCGGCACCAACAACACCCAGCACAGCATCGAGCTGGCGCGCGCCGCCGAGCGTATCGGCGCACACGGCCTGCTGCTCGTCACGCCGTACTACAACAAGCCCCCGCAGGAGGGCCTGTACCAGCACTTCACGGCCATCGCCGACGCCAGCCGGCTCCCGGTCATGCTCTACGACATCCCCGGCCGCAGCGGCGTCCCGATCAACACCGAGACACTGGTCCGCCTCGCGGAGCACCCGCGGATCGTCGCCAACAAGGACGCCAAGGGTGACCTCGGCCGCGCAAGCTGGGCCATCGCGCATTCCGGCCTCGCCTGGTACTCCGGCGACGACATGCTGAACCTGCCGCTGCTCGCCGTGGGCGCGGTCGGCTTCGTCTCCGTCGTCGGCCACGTCGTCACCCCCGAACTGCGCGCCATGGTGGACGCGCACGTCGCCGGTGACGTACAGAAGGCACTGGAGATCCACCAGAAGCTGCTTCCGGTGTTCACCGGCATGTTCCGCACCCAGGGCGTCATGACCACCAAGGGCGCGCTCGCCCTCCAGGGGCTGCCCGCCGGGCCGCTGCGCGCCCCCATGGTCGGTCTCACGCCCGAGGAAACCGAGCAGCTCAAGATCGATCTTGCCGCCGGCGGGGTACAGCTCTGACAACAGACTTCGCACCACCGTGCACCACCGCGTACCACCGCAGGACCGGACTTCACAACTGAATAGGCGGGCCACCGGTGCCCGCACCCATACGACAACTGCTTCTGCACGAACGTCATGCGCGCCACGTGCCCACCGGTACGTGGCGCGTGTGGTGAGGAGAGTCTTTTGAGTCATCCGCATCCCGAACTGGGCCGTCCCCCGGCGCTCGCGAAGGGCGGCCTCCGGGTCACCCCCCTCGGTGGCCTCGGCGAAATCGGCCGCAACATGACGGTCTTCGAATACGGCGGCCGTCTGCTGATCGTCGACTGCGGCGTGCTCTTCCCCGAGGAGGAGCAGCCCGGAATCGACCTGATCCTGCCGGACTTCACGTCCATCAGGGACCGCCTCGACGACATCGAGGGCATCGTCCTCACCCATGGTCACGAGGACCACATCGGCGGCGTCCCCTTCCTCCTGCGCGAGAAGCCGGACATCCCGCTGATCGGCTCCAAGCTGACCCTCGCGCTGATCGAGGCCAAGCTCCAGGAACACCGCATCCGCCCGTACACCCTCGAGGTGGCGGAGGGGCACCGCGAACGCGTCGGCCCCTTCGACTGCGAGTTCGTCGCGGTCAACCACTCCATCCCGGACGCGCTGGCCGTCGCCATCCGCACCCCCGCGGGCATGGTCGTCCACACCGGCGACTTCAAGATGGACCAGCTTCCGCTGGACGGCCGCCTCACGGACCTGCACGCGTTCGCGCGGCTCAGTGAAGAGGGCATCGACCTTCTCCTCTCCGACTCGACGAACGCCGAGGTGCCGGGCTTCGTCCCGCCCGAGCGGGACATCTCGAACGTCCTGCGCCAGGTCTTCGGCAGTGCCCGCAAGCGGATCATCGTGGCGAGCTTCGCCAGCCACGTCCACCGCATCCAGCAGATCCTGGACGCCGCTCACGAGTACGGCCGCCGGGTCGCCTTCGTCGGCCGCTCCATGGTCCGCAACATGGGTATCGCCCGGGACCTCGGCTATCTCAAGGTCCCGCCGGGTCTCGTCGTGGACGTCAAGACACTGGACGACCTGCCGGACAGCGAAGTGGTCCTGGTCTGCACGGGTTCCCAGGGCGAACCGATGGCCGCCCTGTCCCGCATGGCCAACCGCGACCACCAGATCCGCATCGTCAACGGCGACACGGTGATCCTGGCCTCGTCCCTCATCCCCGGCAACGAGAACGCGGTGTACCGCGTGATCAACGGCCTGACCCGCTGGGGCGCCAACGTCGTCCACAAGGGCAACGCCAAGGTCCACGTCTCGGGCCACGCCTCGGCCGGCGAGCTGCTGTACTTCTACAACATCTGCCGCCCGAAGAACCTGATGCCGGTCCACGGCGAATGGCGCCACCTTCGCGCCAACGCCGAACTGGGCGCCCTGACCGGCGTCCCGCACGACCGCATCGTCATCGCCGAGGACGGCGTCGTCGTCGACCTCGTCGAGGGCAAGGCGAAGATCACGGGCAAGGTCCAGGCGGGGTACGTCTACGTCGACGGCCTCTCGGTCGGCGATGTCGGCGAACCGGCCCTGAAGGACCGCAAGATCCTCGGTGACGAGGGCATCATCTCGGTCTTCGTGGTCATCGACTCGTCAACCGGCAAGATCACCGCCGGTCCGCACGTCCAGGCCCGCGGCTCGGGGATCGAGGACTCGGCCTTCTCCGTGGTGCTCCCCAAGGTCACAGAGGCACTGGAACGTTCGGCGCAGGACGGGGTCGTCGAGCCCCACCAGCTCCAGCAACTGGTGCGCAGGACCCTCGGCAAGTGGGTCTCGGACCAGTACCGACGCCGGCCGATGATCCTCCCTGTAGTCGTGGAGGTCTGACGGGCCGTCGGACCACCGACAGCGCCAACCTGGAGCGGGGCGCCTCGATTTGCATCGAGGCGCCCCGCTCCAGTACGTTTACATCTCCGCTCGGACGGGCACCCGACCACTTCGTGGATCGGAGACGGCCCCGGAGGGCGGGAATTCCGACTCAGAATCTCTGATAAAGTCGGAGCCGCCGGAAAGGGAAACGCGAAAGCGGGAACCTGGAAAGCACCGAGGAAATCGGATCGGAAAGATCTGATAGAGTCGGAAACGCAAGACAGCAGGATA
>NZ_JAGMUO010000069.1 GCF_019049325.1 Streptomyces sp. AC512_CC834
GTCACTACGTGACGGAACGTTGTAACGTCGCTACGCGACTCAAGAGAGCTGGCTAGAGGGAAGGGGTGGCACTCAGGGGGCCGTTACATCTTTCAGGAGGGGTTGAGATGGCGTCTGCGACGCCATCTACGTACTGGGGGTTTCCCGTCCTACCGGTCATCCTTGGGGTCCAGTAGTGGCCGGTGTAGACGTTGTCGGTGCGTTCCACCTGGCCGGTTGTTGCACATCGTGTTCGGGCCCCCAATGCCGGCGTCTTGTGTACCCGATCGTGTCACGCCATTGTGTACCGCGCAAGTTCTGTAACGGTGACTCATTGTACAAGCCCCTTCCTCTTAGAGGTCTAGACATGAACTGATTGGAGCAGAGGTCTATCGACGGCGATACGTTTTTGTGTATCTCGGTTTCAATTTTCAGGGGAAGTTTTTCGAATGGCGTTATATTATCGCGCTGCTACCGGAGGGTGAATATGTTTCGTACCGGCCTTCTCTGCCATCTGAATTCTCATCCGAAGCATCGCGGATTTCTTGGTTCCGGTTTTCGCTCTTCCAGTGGTGAGGTCTTTCTGGAATCTGGAAGGAGGCAGAGCGTGGGGAGGGCGCCGGGGGTGGAAATCTGCGGGCCGACCTAACCGGTGATGTCGTCCCAGATCTCTTCGAGCCCGGCGACGTCGTCGGCGACCAGGGCATCGACCGCGTCGGCGACCTCGGCCACAGCCCGTGCAGGGCCGCGGCGCCGCACATCCGTACCCACGGGCGGGAGGCCACCCAGCTGTGAGCCGGTCACGGCCCTCCGTCCCTGCCCGGCCGCCGCGCAACCGGCTGAGTGCGCCCCGATCCCCGGCCGCGGCCGTACGCCCATCCCGCCCGTCCCTTACTCCTTCACTCCAGCCAGGGGACATGGGCAGAGCAGCTGCAACGGGGATGTCAGCACCCCGACCACGGCGAAACCGCGTGGCGACCTCCGTGAACGCGAGGACCGCCCGTCGGGTCGCGCAATAGATAGGCGCAATCTCCAGTGCAACAGCCACGCGCAACCCCTGTCGCAACTCCGTGCTCCTGGCCGACCGAGGCGCCCGGGTCACGCGGCCCGGACGGCTCTGCGGGCACGGACCAGCTGGCGCAGTTCGGAGCGCGCGGCCGGGCACCGAGGGTGACGATCAGAGCGACCGGCGGGTACCCGGCACGGGTGTGGCCGGGCCAGGTCCGCCGCTACCAGTGCACCATGCGGTCGGCCGGCTCCCGGTCGGCCAGGACCGAGTCGTTGTCGCGGACCTCGGTGCGGAACAGCTCGCGGTACTGGGGGAACTTCGCGGCGACCCGCTCCGGCGCCATGGTGGAGCGGGTCGACCTCGACCATCAGCACCGGCACCCCGATCTCCGGGGCCTGCCACACGCCGTCCAGGCGCACCTTCCGTTGGCCGCCCGGCAGCGGGAACTCGGTCTCGGTCGACCAGGACCGCACCGTGCCCACCCCGCCCGCGGCCCCGGGCGCGCTGCCGCCCAGGACGAACGCGGCGATCGTCTCGTTGACCGCCATCGCGTGCTGGGCACCGGAGCGCCTGGCGCCCCGGGCCGTGCCGCCCATCTCCGAGCGGACCATCCCGAGCACCGCAGCGGCCGCGTCCAGCCCGGCGGCGCCCTCCAACGCCACGTCTTGTGCCGGTCCCGGGTGTTGCCGTCCGAGGCGACCAGGCCGTGCCGGGCGAGATCGCCGAGCGCCTGCCGGATCGCCTTGTTCGACGCCGCTCCGGGTCGCAGCAGGCGCTGGAGCTGGTCGGCGGTGGCGACCTTGAGAACGCCGAGCGTGCCGAGGACGTCGGAGCGCAGCGCGGTGGTCGAGCCGTTCGGGTTGGCGGCGCTGCGCCGGTACGCGGTCCGTCCCGGCCGGGACTGCTGCGGCACTTCGACGGCGTCGGCCTGGTCGTCGTTGTCGCCGGGCTGGGCAAGGCTCTGACGGGTGCTCACGGACGACCTGAACCTACCAACCGACGACGCCACAACCCGCACCCCCACCCCATACCGGAACCAGGCCATCGTCCTGCGCGACCACTCGATAGGGTGACCTTGCCGGGGACCGCCTCGGCTCCTACACGATGCGGGTGGTCTGGGACGAGCGGGGGTTCGTGGTGGTGAACGTTCTGCCCCCCGCGCAGGCGTTGGCCCGAGCGACGGCCGTCGGCGGGCGTGTGGCTGACCTGGTGCAAAGGGAACCCCAAGGCGCTGACCAGGTATGCCCCTGGGAGCTCGTCATGACCCTCAGCAGTGGTCCGGAGGACCGGGCGGCGGCGGCGTGGATCATCGCCGACGAGATCATGTGGGAACGCACCGGCGGGCGGCCCCGGTCGTACGGGAAGTGGCGCGAGGCCACCCTGAACGGGACGAAGCTGACCGGGAAGGACCACACCCTCGTCAAGGGCTTCGCGGAACCCGTCTTCGAAAAGGCTGCCGAGAGGAAGGAGCACAACCACGGGCCGGCCGGGCACGTCGGCGAGTGGCTCTGGTACCTCCTCACCCGCGACCTGTTCGAGGACCCGGCGCGCACCGTGGAGATCCTCAGCCCGCCGAAGCCCGCCGTGAACGACGGTGGCGGTGACGGCCTCATCGTCTACCGGGAGGACGGGACGGCCCGGGGCTTCTCCTTCCGCCTGTGGGAGATAAAGAAGTACACCGGCTCGGCGAACAAGCCAGGCGGGTCGATCTACAAGGGCTGGACGCAGCTCAGCACCAAGGCACAGACCTACCTGGGGATGCTGTCCTGGGGCGACAAGCTGCTCGCCGACGACACCCGGGAGTTCGTGGGCAGCCTGGCCGAGCAGTGGGTGGACGAGGAGGAGTCGTCCGGCGGCGGGGTCAGCGTCGCGCTGAACGCCACGGCTGTCCCGGCCAAGGCCTTCCATCTCGCACATACGCACTTCACCACCCACAAGCACTCCGGCGCACTCCAGGGACTGGTGGTGGCGATCGACGATCTTGAGGGCTTCGCCCAGTACGTGAGGGAGTACGTGTGGACCGCACTCTAGACCCGGCCGTGCTCGCCTCCGCCCTCGGCGAGTACCGTCCCGGCGGGGTCCTGCCTTCGGCGCAGGAGTTGCTGGAGGCCATCACCAAGTTGGAGATCGGCGCCTTCCGCGGGGACAAGGAGATCGCGGACGGTGTGCTGGCGACCGCGTGGCTCCTGCACGGTCTGGCTGCGGTCGAGCCGGGGAGCCCCGGGTTCGATCCCGTGCGGATGCGGCAGGCGCTCGCGGTCAGCGCGCACGTGATGGACCTGGCTTTGGCCGACGGGCGGCGCTCCCCCGCCGAGCAGTTGCAGATCGCCTTCGCCGCCCAGGCCGGCTACCGGCGGTGCGAGCAGGAACCGAACGCCACCGCCGTCTTCCGCCAGGTCAAGACCCTGGTGAACGTCACGTCCTCGCTCGCGGCACACATCGACACCCTGGCCCTAGAGGCCGGCGTCGTCTTCCTGGGCTTCGACCGGACCGACCTGAACCGGACCCTGTCCGCCTGGCGTCGGCAGTTCGCAGAGCTCCGCGAACTGATGGATGGCGAGCCGCTCGCGGGCACGATGTACGGACCGGCCGAAGCCGTCGTCGAAGCGGTCCACCTCCTGCGCCTGTTCCTCTCGTTCGGCGAGCCGGGCCGCCTGCAGGGCGCACAGGACCTGCTGGGCAGCGTGCTGGACGGGCGGGCCGGCCGCAGCGACCCGACCGCCCGGTGGGTCGCAGCCCACCTCCTCGGCCTGAGCGGCGAGATGGCCGCCAGCAGCCTGTACACGCTGCTCCCGCAGGGGACGCCGGATGCGGTCGCCCAGACCTTCGCGATGTCCCACCCGCCGGTGATGACTCTGTGGCGCCCGCAGCGCCAGTTGCTGAACCTGGAGCGGGGCAACCCGGTCGACCCGGCCACCGGCCGGAGCCTGATCAGCGTGCCCACCAGCGCGGGCAAGACGCTGATGGCCCAGCTGGTGATCTGCTCCCACCTGGCGCAGAAGCCCGGCCGCGTGGTCTATGTGTCGCCGATGCGCAGCCTCGGCCGGGAGATGCGGGCCGCGCTGCGCGGCCGACTACGGCTTCTGGAACGTAAGCTGGTTGCCGAGCAGCCGGACTTCCCGCTCGCCGACGGCAGTGGCTCCCTCGTCGGGGACGTGGACATCGTGACCCCGGAACGGCTCATGCACATGGTCCGCAACACCCCGGGCGAAGCGCTGGACGAGGTCAGCCTCATCGTCGTCGACGAGGCGCACCACCTCGCGCAGGGCCGACGCGGTTTCGTTCTGGAGAGTCTGCTCGCCCTGCTGCGGAATCGCCCCGACGTCCGGCTGGTGCTGCTGTCCGCCGCTGTCGGCAACCGGGCTGCCCTGGCTTCGTGGCTGGACCCGACGCGGCCGGCGGAGGAGGTGTACTTCACCGACGACTGGCGCGGCCCGCGGCGCCTGCACGGCCTCATGTACCCGCAGCTGCTCAAGGGCCAGGCCGAGCGCACCGTGCGTAAGCCGAGCAAGAAGCAGCCCTCCACCACCCGGGCCACCGTTCCGGTGGCCCCCCGGCTCGACGTCCGGCCGACCGCCGCCAGCGGCACCTTCGGACTGACCTTCCCCGACGCCGGCACCAGAGCGTACGCCTCCCCCAACTCCTGGCAGTGGAACAAGGGCACCAAGCTCACCGGCGGCATCCGCGACTATGCGGTGTTCGCCGCCGGTGCCGCCGCCCTGACCCGGGCCGGCAGCGTCCTGATGGTTGTCGCCAGCAAGGTGATCGCCAGGAACGCCGCGGTCGCCATGGCCGAGCACCTGGACGTCCGCCCCGAGGCTGCGGCGCTCGCCGAGTTCCTGGCCGAGACCCTCGGCGAGCAGCACCCCTTGGTCGAGTGCACCCGCCACGGCGTCGCCTTCCACCACGCCGACCTTCCCGACGACGTCCTCCACGCCGTCGAACAAGGGCTTCGTGACGGTGACCTGCTGGCCATCGCCAGCACCACCACCCTCACCGACGGCGTCAACCTGCCGGTGCGTACCGTGATCATCAATCACACGGTCGAGGGTGATCCCACACGCGGGAACCAGAGCGGCCTCAGTCCCGCGAAACTGCTCAACGCCATCGGCCGGGCCGGCCGGGCCGGGCGTGAGAGCGAGGGGTGGGTCGTCCTCACCCGCCCCTACCCGCCCCGGGCCGAGGAGTTCGAGACGCTTACCCCCGACAGCGAGGGGCTCACCGTCACCTCCGAGCTGCTCAGCGAGGAAGCCCTGCGGTCACTGGCCCATGCCGAGCTGCAGCTGCAGAGCTCGCTCGATGGCCTGTTCGGCGTGATGGGAACCGTTGCGGCCGACTTCGCCGCGTTCGTGTGGCTGGTCCTGCAGACCCACGCCGGGGCCCTCCACGCGCCCGGCGACCGGCTGGATCCGGTGCGGTCACTGCTCGCGATGGAACAGGCCGAGGACCCTTCGGTCCCGGCCCGTTGGATGGCGCTCGCGGAGAAGGTCACCGCGGTCTACGACGCCACCGACCCCGTTTCGGCCCGTCGGTGGGCCAGCACCGGAACCAGCATCGGATCCGCCCGCTTCCTCGACCAGGTCGCCCGACGCCTCGCGGAGCAACTCGTCGCCTACGCGGCCCCCGAGGACACCCCGGCCGAGATCAGCATCTTCTTCGAGCCACCCGAGTGGCAGCTGGAGCAAACCCTGGACTTCCTTGCCGAGCAGGGCGCCTTCAAGGACCTCCTGCTGACGCCCGAGGCCGTCGGGAAGTGGAAGTTCACCAGCCCGCACAACAAGAGCTTCAGCGTCGACATGCCGATCGGCGACGCGATCCGGGACTGGATCTCCGGCACACCCATTCCGGAACTGGCCCGCGTCTGGGCGCCCGACATTCTGTCATCCCATCCCCGGATGCTGGAGCTGACCGTCCAGAGCATCAAGCAGGCCTTCGAGCACGCAATCAGCTGGACAGCCGGCGCCCTGGTCAACCTCGTCAACACACACCCCCTGATGACACCCACCACGCCCCGCCTGTTCGCACAGACGGCCTGGCACATCCGGCTCGGTGTCGACACCGAGCAGGCAATCACGCTGCTGACCTCAGGCATCACCTCCCGCCGCTTGGCCCACCAGATCGGCCGCGCCGCGGCGGAGGCCGGCATCGGCTCCGGTGAGCTCCGCACCTGGGTCGCCGATCAGCAGATCGACGGCTGGGTCACCGCGTACAAGGCGAACACGTACGAGGTCGAGGACCTCCTCGACTACGTAAGTAAGCCGGCTAACCCACTCAACGAACTGCTACGGGGCCGTCCCGTGACCATCCCTCTTGCATGGGTAGGCCCGGAGACCGGAGACGGGCCGGTCACCCTGACCCACCCAGGCAAGAAGCTGGCGACCATCAGGGTCAACCGCGACGGAAACCAGATCGCTGCCATCCCCGCCGCCCGGCATCACGCCGTCCTCACCTTGATCGACAGCGGCCTCGACCTCACCCACCACCTGGAAGACGGTCAGCTGGTCACTGCCCTGGCCGGCCCGTAGGGCATCGGCTGTGGTCCGGGCAAAAGACAGCGCTGACCTGTCATCAGCGGCGCTCCGACTTCAGTTGAGGCTTGCGGTACTGGGCCCCGGGGTGCTCGCGCAGCCACGTGGTCAAGGTCTGGGCGGTGCGGTCGGGCAGGACATCGATCCGCTCGCCGGTCTCGGCGTCGATGATCACGGTGGCGTAGCGGTGCTGGCGTTTGAGGGCGAAGTCGTAGACGCCGAGCACGCGCGAGACGCGCAGCGGCGGCGTCACCACCTGGCGCATGAGCATGCGCAGGGCGGTCGAGCGGGAGATCGCGCAGGCCAGAACGCGGCAGAGGCGGGAGCCCGCCCGGCCCGCCAACTCCTGTACCACGGAGTCGAGTTGGCTGGTCAGACGGTTGGTGCGGCGCTGGTAGCGCTCCACGACGCCGGGAACCTGCTCGCGGAACGTCTGCCGCGGGCAGTCGAGCACCGGGCACACCAGGCGCCGGACCCGCACCGAGGCGACGATCTGCCGTCCGTCCACCGGCACGTCCGCGAGCACCCGCCCATGAAACCCGTGCACCCGCGCTGTTCGCGTCCCGCACGCGGGGCACGGCACCGGATCGTCCCGAGTCCGCGCCGACACCCGGATGACCTCACCCTCGCCCGTCACGCCCTCGATGACCAGGGCCGACAACCCTGAAAACACCACAGACACAAGCTCATTGACATCGCACACACCGTGCCAACGACGACCGTCACCCTTCGCTACCACCGACTACGGGCCAGAGCCGCTCGTTCGACAGACCCAAAGATGCCCAAGAGGGGATGAAGTACATCAGCAGGCCGTCGCCTCGTCGGCGTGGTGGCATCGGTTTGTGTGCTTTCAGGCGCCGAGGCCGATGTGGGAGACGTAGGTGTAGGCGCCCCAGTCGGAGTCGAGTTCGCCGATGATGTCATCCCAGATCTCTTCGAGCCCGGCGACGTCGCCGGCGACCAGGGCGTCGACCGCGTCGTCCCAGATGTAACGGACCCGGAAGCGGCGTACGCGCAGGTTGGGGCGGCGCCGCGGCTCGAGGACGACGTTCTGGTTGATGGGGTGGATCTCCACTTCGGTGCCGTGGCCGCCGCGGTTGAGGTGCTGTTTCAGGGCGCCGGGGTTGTTGAGGATGTTGGCGGCGCGCAGGTTCCAGTAGGCAGTGTCGATGGCTTCCTGGTTCTCGGGGCGGGGGTGCCGGGTGCCTTGGGTCCAGGCGCGGATGGTGGGGCGGGTGGCGGTGATGCCGGCTTCGGCCATGGCCTGGGCGCCGCCGCCGGTGGTGGTGAGGTAGTTCATGCGGGCCATGAGGCCGCGGCGGGTGTGGGCGGGGGACTTGATGCCGCCGTGGATGATCATGCGTTCCAGGGCGTCTTCGAGGGCGCGGCCGAGGGCGTGTTTGCCGTGGATGTTTCCGGTGTCGAGGTTGGCGCCGTATGTTCCGAAGTTCTTCCATCCGTCGGTCGACATGTCAGGCGGCGGTCTTCCTCGGCAGGGTGTACTGGTTTTTGAGTTTCATTTCGGCGGGGCTGCGGCCTTCGGTGAATACGGTACGCCAGTCTCCGCCGGTGACGTGGAGTTCGTCCGTGCCGCGGACGCGGACGACAGTGAGGCCCTCTTTGTGGGCGCGGTGAGCCTTATACCAGAGGTTGGCGAATGCCTGGGAGCGGATGATGTGCATCCACTCGGGTCGGCGGATTTCGAGGTTGGCATTTGATTCGCCGAGGGTGGAGGTGAATTTCGAGTACATGGCCTTGACGTATTCGACGGCCACTGTTCCGTCGGTGTATCCGGCGGCTTCGCGTTCCAGGGCGGTGTGGCGGGCCTCGGCGAGGACGCGGCGGAATTTCTCCAGCAGGCCTTCGCTGGCGCCGCTGGTCCAGCTCTCGGCGATCACCGGCTGGTCGCACAGGTCGTAGCGGGCGCAGCGGATGAGGAGGCGGATGGTGGCGTCGGTGAGGACGACAGGGCCCGTCTCGCGGCGGTTGCCGATGGGGTCGGGGAGGTGGGGGTGGTGCCAGGTGGGGCGTTGGGTGAGGAGGTGGACGCCGGAGAGCTTGGGGTCGAAGCCGCCGTGGGGGTTGTGCCTGAGGGCGCCGATGGGCAGGTGGGTCTTGAAAGCGGCCATGAAGGAGGCGTTGGTGTCGAGGGCGTCCACGGTGACGGGGTTAAGGGCGCCCGTGTTGAGTTGGTCGGTGAGGTGGGTGTTGGTCCAGTTGTGGCGTCCTTCCCAGATTTCGTCCGAGCCGTCCTTGGTCTTTTTGTGGAGGATTTCGAGGAGTTCCGGATAGACGGTGTGGTCGTAATTCGAGCCGACGCGGGTTTCCTTGAAAAGGGCCATGGCGTCGGGCACGGCCTTTTTCACCAGGGCGGCGGTGGCGGCTTCGACGTCGCCGCCGTGCTCCTGGAGGGCCTGGTCGACCGCGCGGGTGATCTGGCCGGTGTAGTGGGAGTAGTCGCGGCCGGCGTAGGTGCCGCTGCTGGCGGCGGTGCGCGGCTGGGTGTGGTGCGGCGTCGGGTCGCTGGTGGTGGCCGCAGGGTCTGGAGTGGGTTCTGGCGCGGGCGTGTGCGGGGTGCTGGTCGGCTCGCTGGTTGCGGGGGGTGCGGAGCGGCCGGGGACGGCTACGGGTGGCCAGGCGGAGGCTCCGGGCGCGGCGGGGGCTCCGGGCGTGGCGGGGGCCTGGGG
>NZ_JAGMUO010000005.1 GCF_019049325.1 Streptomyces sp. AC512_CC834
AACACCACTGGTCAGACGGCCGCACACCTGGAATTCCGGTGGCCATCAGCCTGGACTCGGCTGGCCGCACATCTGGACTTTGCCACGGCCGCTGTCATTCTGCGCAGGCCGCCGGCTTGCACTCCCAAGGGCGAACCCCAGGGACGGCAGGATGGGCCGAAGCTCAACACCTGCCGGGTTTCGGCAGCACCGCACGCCTGAGCGCTGCCGGGGGCGCCTCTCGCGCCTCCGCCGGGTTCACGGGATGCTGGTGAGCCTTACGGGAGGGGAGCGGGATGAGGCATGTGCCCTTTTTCCGGTGGGTGCTGACGCTGGGTTTCGTGCTCTTCGCCTGTGCGGTGGGGCTGCACGCAGCCGGGCAAGACCTGCCTGAAGCGCGGCAGATCGACCTGACGGTCCTCGAGGAGGAGCCCGATGGATCGTGCAGGGTCCGTTGGGACGACCCGTATCAGAAGCGGGAGAGGGAAGCCTCCTACCAGTGCGATCCCGGCCGGTCCGACCTCCTCAAAGCGCCGCAGTATTCCGACAGCCGCGGCTACGGCTGGGAGACGGGTTTCATGCTCACCAAGGGGCCGGAGAGGGGGAATCTTGAGGACCTGGCCACTGGTGATGACCTCGGCCGTGCAGACGTCTTCCTGCTGTTCGGGACGTCGCTCATCGCCGTCGGGCTGATCGGCGGGAACCTGCGAGCCCTGCCCCGGGTCCTCGGGGTGCAGACACGGCTCATCCGCCGTGCTACTGAACTGTCCGAGGCCGCGATGTCGGCGGCTGAGGACTACGACCGCGCCGTCGCGGAGGTAGGGGAGGCGGGACGCCACGACGCCCTTCCCCATGACGCCGACACGGGCTCCGGTTCCCGGCTGGTCACGGCGCTTTGGGTACTGCGGGAGGCGGGCCCGCAGGCAGCGCAGACGGCGGCTATCGGCCGGGAGCTCGCAGGCCGGATCCACGCGCTGCTGGACGACGCGGCCCCCGCCACCGGGCTGCGGAGCATGCTGCAGACCGGCCCGGCAGCCCGCTGGAACGCCGCACAGGCCGTTGCCGAACTGCGCCTGCTACTCGACGACGCGGAGCGGAACGGTCTGCGCGAGCGTTTCGCACAGACCTCGGTCGACCTGCTTCGCGGGCAGGACACCGACAATGCCGCTCTCGCGGCCGCCACGGACTTCGCAGAAAACCCCAGCGCGTACAGACACTTCCTGGCCCGGATGACATGATCCATGGGCCCTCTTCGCCGGCGGCTACTGCTGCCGCCTCGACGGCGCCGACGGAGCCCAACGTAGCGTGTGGGGAGTGTTCCCTTCCCGTGGCGAGCCGGATCGACAACTGTTCGCTCTGGCAGGCGCTGCGGCTCGCCCCAAACGCTGTATGTCGCGTCTCTGTGGACGGCGCCGACGCCGCGCCGCTTTCCTGGTCTGAGCTGAGGGAGACAGGTGCAGGCACGCCCCCGTTCGAGCCGATCACCACGTGGGGATCGCGGTTCAGGGCCGGCCACTAGTCGAACTACTGGTGGTCGTGGAGCCCGCAGTGGGAGGCGGCACCGACCAGGCACTCGCCCACCTGCTGGCGGCGCCGGAGAGCCAACCGGTGACCGTCCCGGGCGGGCTTGGTCAGGCACGTCTTCCAACGCGCGCTTGACGCCTTGCTGTCCGCAGGTACGCGGGCTCGGTGCGCCGCCGCCCTGGCCGGACCGCCTTCCCGCTCCCAGCGCAGACGTCTTCCATCCCCCTCGTGCCGTCTCATCCGCAGACGGGGCAGGCCTGGGGCCCGGCCGTCCGGGCGCAGTACCTGGTGCCGCTGCCGTTCGGGGTGTGGCTGTGGCTGGCCTTCCCCGAGCCGGACCTGCCCGTGCCGACGTCAGGCGTGCTCCCTAACGGTGCTCTCCGTGACGACTTCGATCCATCGGCGCCGTACCGCTACCACCTGTTCCGGGCCGCCCCGGAGGTGTTCCGGCGCACCCTGGTCCGGCTGCCGGCCACCTGCAGCCCATGGCTGCGCGAGTTCTTCGGCAACCCCAAGCACCACATGCGGACTGGCCTCTTCTAGCCGACTGACGAGCTGCGGGGACATGCAGGTCCAAGACACGGCCCGCACGCCACCCGCTCCGGACGTCTCCGAGACGGGACTTCTGCGCCTCTGCAGCTGCTGCAAAGTGGCTCCTTCCTCGTCGACGCCCTACGGCGGTTCCTGGGTCGGCCTGCTGGTCCCTGGGCTCGTGGTGTGGTGGCGCGGAGACTGTCCCGGCTTCAGGGGATCATCACGCAGTGGTTCTCGATGACCCTGCCACCGCGGTCGAGTCCGCCGCAGACGGCCAGCCTTGGATAGGCCCTGATCTCCCGGTTGACGACGAACCGCCACCGCGAAGCGTTCGCCTTGCTCCCCCGGTAGTCACCGACAAACGCACGCAGCCTTCCCGGCAGACCGTCCCTCGTGGTGACGGTGATGTCCTGGACGTAATCGCGGCCCTGGTACGCGGTGGCGACACAGATGTAGGTGCCGCAAGTGGACTTCACTTCGGCACTCGCCGGCGCCGCCGTCACCAAGAGCAGTCCCGCGGCGGCCGTGAGCGCGGCCGTGACCGTGACGATCCGCCGTCGTGTCCTTCGTACTGATGTCATGACCCTCCCCTTTGTTCGCGTGCTCCGGCATCCCGTGGATATGAGGTGGGCCCGTGCGTCGCGGTCTGCTCCGGGCAGCCGCCCGCCACCTCGCGCAGCGCCGCCGCCCCGGCCTCGTCCGCCGACAGCGCGCAGCGGAGCTTCATGTCCTCCCACTCGGCGACGTAGCGGCAGTACGCCTCACCCGCCGGCGGCAGCCCCTCAGCCGGCTCCTGGTCCGACTTGGACTGGTGGGAGCGGGCGGTGGCCGCGACGAGACGGGTGACGGCTCCGAGGTCGTTGGAGTACGCCTCTGGCCGCTGCGACGACCACGCCGCGGCGCCGCTGTCCCAGTCCTCGGCGAACAGGACCACGTACTCCCCCACCCCGGTCACGGGGCCGGCTCGTACGTCACGGTCTGCTCCGGGCAGCCGGTAGTTACCTCGCGCAGGGCGGCCAGTTCGGCCTCGTCCACCGACAGGCTCCAGCGGAGCTTCGTACCCACCCACTCGGCGACGTACCGGCAGTGCACCTCAGCCGCCGGCGGCAGCCACTGGGCCGGGTCCTGGTCCGACTTCGACCGGTTCGAGCGGGCCGTGACCGCGACCAGACTGGTCGCGGCGCCGAGGTCGTTGGCGTATGCCTCCCGGCGCTGCGCCGACCAGATGGAGGCGCCGCTGTCCCAGGCCTCGGCGAGCGGGCCCATGTGGTCGATGTCCAGGCCGGAGGCCGAGGTCACCCACACCTGGTCGTAGTACGACCACCAGCGGCCGCCCGTCAGACGGCACTTCGGCCCCACCGTCGGCGGCTCCACCGCCTCCGCGATCAACACCTCCGCACGGGTGTTGCAGCCGTCGGAGGGGTTCGCGCCGGCGTTCCAGTGCTTGAAGGCGTCCCGGTCGTAGCCGTCGCGGGACTCCGCCGCCACCGGCAGGCGGGTGACGGCCTCGGACAGCGGGAGCATCTCCGCGGCATGGGCGGGCGTGGAGACGGTCAGAGGCAGGACGGCGAGAGAAGCGGCAGCCAGGCCGCGCAGCACAGACTTGAGCATGCACCGTTGATAACGGCCCCCGAGGGGGCGCTGTCAGGCGTTTGCCGAGTGCGCCGCCCGTGTGGGTGCACTCGTCATACCGGCCACCGATCAGCCGAGCCTCCTGCACGGTGGGCGGTCAGCCTGGCCTGTCACGGTGCCGGGAAGGGCGGACTGGGCCAGTGCTCGTTCGGTCAGGTCCTCAGCACCACGCCGGTGTCCTCATCGACCAGGGTGACGGTGCATCGGTCACGCTGCCGATTGGGGCACTTCTGGGTGGCAGCGCGTCCGTGCCAGCCTGGACGACCGGGGCACTTGATCCGCTAGCAGGCCGGGGGGGGGAAGCGTGGGGAACGTTGCGGCGCAGGTGGTCAACGTCTTCGAGGGCCGGTTGAAGTGGCGCTCTCGCTACCTGATCCGCAGAGCCCGCCGGCAAGGCAGGACCGGCCTGCTGATCCAGGTGGACCTGCGCGACCCTCCCCGCAGCATGTCACCTATGCGGTGCCTGGTGTCCGTCACGGAAGGCGAGCGCCAGGTCTGCAGTGTTGAGCGGAGCACCATCAGAACGGTTCGTTTCGTTCCTCTTCTCCCAGGCCCGCGCTCACTTCGGCTTGAGGTTCTTCGAACCTGCAGGCGAGGTTCCACACGAGTCGAGCGGACAGTGGTGATCGGGCAGGGAGACATTGTGCTGGCGGCCTGCGAGCCGGTTCAGCCGAACGTCTTCTACCGGCGCAGTCCCGAGGCGGACAGATGGAGCCTGCAGATCCTCAAGTAGCACCCCCATCGGCCGCACAGATCGACGACCGCCCGCTTCGTCCCCTAGAAGCTTGAGCCCGTCTGTAGATGAAGCCGCGCACCCGCGCCTGCGGGTCTCGCCACCTTGCCCCGGCCCAGGGTTGCCGGTCTGACGCCGCCGCTGTCGGATGCCCCAGTTACGGTGGCCGGGTGAACGGATCGAATGCGCCGGCCGACGTGTCCGCCCACCACGGCGCGTTGTTGCCTCTCCTGGCTTCCGACCGGGAGGTCATCGACTTCTTCGCCGGGGTTGCGGATCTCGACGCGGCCAACCCGGCCGACCACGAGCTGGAAGAGGGAGTCCGGCTCGCCTCTGGAGCTCGGCTGGAGCAGTTTGCGCGGGCGGGCTCAGGGGATGCGTTCTGCTTCGTCGGCGAGGGTGGGGAGGAACGCCCCGTGGTGTACATCAGTCTCGACGGCGAGGCCGGACCGCTCGCCGTCGGCCTGGCAGAACTGGTGCGGCTGTGTCTGGTAGCACCGTGGTGGCGGGACGCTCTCGGCCGGACAGCCCAAGAGCTCCAGGCGGTCGCCGACGAGTACCGGCAAGACATGCCAGACCTCGATGGACTACGCGACCGCGCGGCCCGGGCGCTCGGCCTCGATCCGGCCGGACTGCCGTCCGAAGCGGCAGCCCTGGACCGGCTCATGGCGCTTTCCCGAGGACCGGTCGCCGCAGCCTGTCTCGTCGTCGGGTACGAGTGTCGGGGGCGTCTGAACGCGGACCCACTTTGGCCGATTGAATCGTGACCCATGTGGTCTGTGGTTGTGGTGGTTCAGTCGGTTTCTGTGGCGGCGG
>NZ_JAGMUO010000070.1 GCF_019049325.1 Streptomyces sp. AC512_CC834
TTCGAACCCGGAAGCTAAGCCTTACAGCGCCGATGGTACTGCAGGGGGGACCCTGTGGGAGAGTAGGACGCCGCCGAACAATCATTGCGAGAAAACCCCGCACCGGGAACGGTGCGGGGTTTTCTGCGTTTAGGGTCTCTGTATGCGCTATGACTTGGTCATCTTCGACAACGACGGCGTGCTCGTCGACAGTGAGCCGATCTCCAACCGGCTGCTGGCCGGTTATCTCACCGAGCTGGGGCACCCGACGTCCTACGAGGACTCGTTGCGGGACTACATGGGGGCCGCGATGCACAGGGTGCACGACCTCATCCTGGAGCGGACGGGGCGGAGGCTGCCCGAGGACTTCGACGACGTCTTCCACGGGCGGGTGTTCGCCGCCTTCGAGAGGGACCTGGAGCCCGTACCCGGGGCTGTCGGTGTGCTGGAGAAGCTCGCTGCGGACGGGGTGGCGTACTGCGTGGCCTCCTCCGGGAGTCATGAGCGGATTCGGGTGGGGCATCGGAAGACCGGACTCGACCGGTGGTTCGACGACGAGCGGATCTTCAGCTCCCAGGATGTGGGGCGGGGGAAGCCGGCTCCGGATCTGTTTCTGCACGCGGCCGGGCGGATGGGCGTCGCGCCGGAGCGCTGTGTCGTGATCGAGGACAGTCCGCTCGGTGTACAGGCCGCTGTCGCCGCCGGTATGGACGTGTACGGGTTCACCGCGATGACGCCGGCCACGAGGCTCGCCGAGGCCACCCGACTCTTCGCGGACATGGGGGAGTTGACCGACCAGCTCGTGTGCTGACGGCTGACATTTGTCATGCGGGGCTCTGGACGGTTGTTTCTACTGGCGGGCCCCGCTCTGCCGCGAAGCTGAGCGCATGACGACGAACACAGGAACGCAGGGCAAGCGTCGTACCTTCGTGTCGCTGTTCCTGGACGTGGGAGTACCCATTGGGTCGTACTACCTGCTCAAGGGCGCGTTTGGGATGAGTGCCGTCGCCGCGTTGGGGTGGAGCAGTGTGGTGCCCGTGCTGCGGACCGGGTGGGGCGTGCTGGGGCGGCGGGAGGTGAACGCGCTCCCCTTGCTGATCCTGCTGGCCAACCTGGTCGGGCTGCTCCTCAGCTTCGGAACGGGGGACGCGCGGCTGATGCTGGTCAAGGACAGTGCGGTCGGGAGCCTGGTCGGGTTCGCGCTGCTGGGGTCCGTGGTCCTGGGGCGGCCGATGATGACGGCGACCCTCAAGCCGTGGCTGGTCAAGGGGGATGCGGGGCGGGAAGCGGCCTGGGGGAGGCTGCGGCGGGAGTCGGGGGCGTTCCGGCGGGCGGAGTCGCGGTTCTCCGCGGTGTGGGGTGTCGCCTTCGTCGCCGAGTGTGCGCTGCGGGTGGTGGGGGTCTACACGTTTCCGGTCGACACGATGGTCTGGCTCGGGACGGTTGTCATGATTCTTGCCATGGTGCTCGCGTTCGTGGTCAGTGGGGCGCTGGGGGCCGGGCCCATGGCCCATATGGTCGGGGCCGCCGCTGCCTCGGCCCGCGCGCCCGAGAGTGTCGCCGCAGTCCTTGAAGCTGAGAAGAATTCATCTTTGACTGGATCTACCCACGGGTAAGCCGGGACTCTACGCTCGCCGCCATGACTGATGTGCTGCGGCGCGGCAGGGCCTCGCTCGCGTTCGGCTTCTTCGCCCAGGGGGTCGCGTTCGCGCTGTTGGTGACGCGTATCCCGGCCATCCAGGACCGGTACGGCGTCTCCGACGCGCTGCTGCCGGCTTTCCTCGCCGCCGTGCCGATCCTGGCCGGTGTCGGGAGCGTGGTGACGGAGCGTCTGGTGCGCCGGGTGCGGCCGAGCCGGCTGCTGCGATGGTCCCAGCCCGTGGTGCTGCTGGCGCTGCTCGGGGTCGGGGCGGGGGACCGGGTGGCGCTGCTGGCCGTGTCGCTGGCCGTCTTCGGGCTGGCCGTGGGTGCGCTGGACGCCTCGATGAACATGCTCGGGGTGAGCCTGCAATGGGCGTACGGGCGCAGCATCATGCTGGGGTTTCACGCGGCGTACAGCCTGGGCGGGATTCTGGGGGCGTCGCTGGCGTGGGCGGGCGCGCACTGGGATCTGGCGCTGTGGGTGTCGTATCTGCCGGTGGTCGTCGTGCTGCTGCCGGCCGCGATGGTGGGGAGCCGCTGGTACGTCGACGGGGAGGGTGCCGGTGGGGCGGAGGGGGCGGAGACGCCGCGGAAGGGTGAGGGCGGTGTCGGCGGCGGCGTCGGCTTCAAGGTGCTGTTGCCGCTGTGTCTGGTGATGACGTTCGCGTACATCGGGGACTCGACCGTCTCCAACTGGAGCGCCAAGTATTTGCAGGACGTGCTGGGGAGTTCGGAGCAGCTTGCCACCGTGCCGTACAACGTCTACATGGTGACCACGCTGGTGGGGCGGGCCCTCGGGGACTTCGGGGTGCGGCGGTTCGGGGCCGTGGCGGTGGTGCGGGGTGGGGCTGTCGTCGCGGCGGGTGGGTTTGCCGTGGTGGCGTCGGCGCCGGGGGCCTGGGTGGGGATGCTCGGGTTCACGCTGCTGGGTCTTGGACTGTGTGTGCTGGTGCCGCAGACGTTCGCGGCGGCGGGGCGGCTCGCTGCCGAACGGGACGGCCGTCCCGGGGCGTCCGATGCGGCGGTGGCACGGCTCAATGTCTTCAACTACGTCGGTTTCCTGATCGGTTCGCCGTTGGTCGGGGCGCTCGGGGACGCCTGGAGCTATCGTGGGGCGATGCTCGTGCCGATGGTGTTGGTGCTGGTGACGGTCGTGTACGCCAGGTCGTTCGAGGCTCAACCGGACCGATACGGTGGCGGGCATGAGCGGCCGCGCACAGCTGATGTGGGACGAGGCAGTAACGGGCTATGACTTCGGTCCGGAGCATCCGATGGATCCGGTCCGGCTCGCCCTGACGCGAAGTCTGGTCGGTGCCCTCGGGCTCGACCGGGAGGTGGAGGTCGTCGCGGCGCGGCCGGCCGGCGAGTCGACGCTGCGGCTCGTCCACCGGGAGGACTACATCGACGCGGTGAAGGCGGCGTCGGCGAATCCGGGCGCGGCGGACGGGGCGTACGGGCTCGGGACGATCGACGACCCGGCCTTCGCGGGGATGCACGAGGTGTCCGCGCTGATCGCCGGGCAGTCGGTGGGCGCGGCGGAGGCGGTGTGGCGCGGCGACGCGCTGCACGCGGTGAACTTCGCGGGCGGCCTGCACCACGCGATGCCGGGCGCGGCGTCCGGGTTCTGCGTGTACAACGACGCGGCGCTGGCGGTCGCGCGCCTCCTTGAGCTGGGGGCCGAGCGGGTCGCGTACGTCGATGTGGACGTGCACCACGGGGACGGGGTGCAGGCGGCGTTCTGGGAGGATCCGCGGGTTCTGACGGTGTCGCTGCACGAGCATCCGGCGACGCTGTTCCCGCAGACCGGGTGGCCGGAGGAGACGGGCGCGGAGTGCGCCGAGGGGTCGGCGGTGAACGTCGCCCTGCCGGCGGGGACCGGGGACGCGGGGTGGGTGCGGGCGTTCCACGCGGTGGTTCCGGAGGTCCTCGCGGACTTCAGGCCGCAGGTGCTGGTGACGCAGCACGGCGCCGATACGCACTTCGAGGATCCGCTGGCGCATCTCGCGGTGTCGCTGGACGCGCAGCGGGCGGTGCAGGTGGCGTGTCATGAGCTGGCGCACGAGTACGCCGGGGGGCGGTGGGTGGCGCTCGGCGGGGGTGGATACGCGGTGGTGGAGGTGGTGCCGCGGTCGTGGACGCATCTGGTGGGGATCGCAGCGGGGCGGCCGGTGGAGCCGGAGACGGTGATTCCCGAGGGGTGGCGGCAGGAGGTGTTCGCGCGGACGCGGCAGCTTGGGCCGCAGCGGATGACCGATGGGCGGTGGCCGGTGTCCTGGGCCTCGTGGGAGGCGGGGTACGACCCTGCGGATCGGTTGGATCAGGCGGTGCGGGCGGCTCGGCGGGCGGCGTTTCCGTTGCGGGGGTTGTTGGCGTAGGGGGTGGGGACGCGAACCGGCGCCGGCCGGGTGCCGCCCCAGCGGCACGATTGCCCGCAGCTACGCGGGTGTTACGCCGACCGTGCGTAGGTTCTTCCGTTTCGTGCCCGGTGTGCCGGATGAACCGGCAGCATCGGAGGTGTGCTGACCCGTGGAGCTCTTCGGGCTCATCTTCTGGATGTTCGGCTTGCCGGGGTGGTGGCGACCTCTCGGGAGGTGAGTCTGCGGAGTTACCGGTTGTTCGCCGCCCGGGATCCGCGGGTGCTCATCGGGATCGACCCGGCGGGGGACTGGGGGCAGCGGGAACTGCTCGGGCTGATGGCGCAGAGGTGCGGGGTCTCGGCCGATCCGCGTGACACTTCGGGCCCGGACGTGATCGACCCGGACCGGACGCTCGCCGCCCTGGACGCGTTCGCGGGCCGGCTCGCCGCGGTTGCTCAGCGTCGCGCTCCGGTGCTCCTCGGCACCGGGCATCCGCATCGACTGCTCGGTTTCTACGTCGCCTTGGCCGAGGCGCTGTCGGCGGCGGGATGTACCGTCCTCACCCCGGCGCAGTGTCGTCGTGTCGACATAACGACCCGGTTCGGTCTACGCACCCACACCCTCGACTACGTCCGGGGAGTCGCGCTGGTGCGGGAACCCGACGCCGGGCGCGCCGGTGGTGAGCCCGGCGTACACACGCACTCGCCGCTGCCGGTTCGGGTCGCGCTGGCCGCCGCGGCCGAGGGGGGCGGACCGTTGCCCGAGCTGGTGATCGGGGATCACGGGTGGGTCTGCGGAGCAGGTCAACTGGGGTTCGAGGCCATCGGTCCGGCCGATACGGACGACCCCGCGCTCTTCGTCGGGGAGGCCGAGGGGTTCGTGTCCGTCGCCGTTCCACTTGATGACGCTGTGCGGTCTGAGTACTACCGTCCGCTTACCCGCTACGTACTCAATCGGGCGTGTCTGTCACGGTAGGGAAGCGATGGGTGCACCTCTTCCCCATTCGCATCACCCGCCCCTACATTGGGGAGTGAGCACGCAACGACGAAGAGTCACCGGAAGGGGAAGCCGGTGGCCGTCGAGTGCGGAAGGTTCAGGTGTGACATGGCTGCTGGCGAAAGGCCTCTGAACGAGGTTCAGTTCCTTACCGTGGCGGAGGTCGCCTCGGTGATGCGCGTGTCCAAGATGACCGTGTACCGGTTGGTGCACAGCGGTCATCTGCCCGCGATCCGGGTGGGACGGTCGTTCCGCGTCCCGGAGCAAGCGGTTCACGAGTACCTCCGCGACAGCTACGTGGGGGTGGAAACGGCCTGACGGGCCTCGATTACGACCTCGGCGCTCGGACGGGTAGGCTGGCCCCTCGTAGGTCGTGTGGGCCCATGGCGCTCACCAACCGAGTGATGAGAAGTGAGCGAGGATAGTCGTGGGCTCTGTTATCAAGAAGCGGCGCAAGCGGATGGCGAAGAAGAAGCACCGCAAGCTGCTCAAGCGCACGCGCGTTCAGCGTCGTAACAAGAAGTAGACGACGCTGCGCCGTCAGCGTGGTCTGTGGCCCCTCACCGCATCCGGTGGGGGGCCACAGTCGTACGCCCGCCATTTTTCGTCACGTGCCGCGTCCGGCGGTCGTCACGGCGCAACACCTACCGGCTAAGTTGGCCCGCAGGCGGGGAACGCGGCAGGCTACGGGGCAGGCGGAAGGAAGGCGCTGATCTTGGGCAAGGTCGTGCTTGTGACCGGAGTGGCCCGGCAACTGGGCGGCCGGTTCGTCCGGCGCATCCAGCGTGATCCCGACGTGGACCGGGTCGTCGGCGTGGACGCCGTCGCGCCGGAGCACCATCTGGGCGGCGCGGACTTCGTCCAGGCGGACATCCGGCAGTCCGCCATCGGGCGGGTGCTCGCCCAGACCCGGGCCGACACGGTCGTCCACCTGGACGTGACGGGCACGCCGCTGGGCAGCGGCAGCCGCACGTCGGTCAAGGAGACCAACGTCATCGGCACCATGCAGCTTCTCGGCGCCTGCCAGAAGTCGCCGATCGTGCGGCGGCTGGTGGTGAAGTCCAGTACCAACGTCTACGGGTCCGCTCCGCGCGACCCGGCCGTCTGCACCGAGACCACCGCGCCCAAGTCCCTGCCCAGCGGCGGCTTCGCCAAGGACGCGGTCGAGGTCGAGGGGTATGTGCGGGGCTTCGCGCGCCGCCGGCCGGACGTGTCGGTGACCGTGCTGCGGTTCGCCAACATCCTCGGCCCGGCCGCGGACACGCCGCTCGCCTCGTACTTCGGACTGCCGGTGCTGCCGACGGTGTTCGGTTACGATCCGCGGCTGCAGTTCGTGCACGAGGACGACGTGATCGAGGTGCTGCGCCTCTCCTCGCACGAGCCGCAACGGTCCACGCTGAACAGCGGGACCTTCAACATCGCCGGGGACGGTGTCCTGGTGCTCTCCCAGTGCTCGCGCCGGCTGGGCCGCCCCACGGTGCCGTTGCTGTTGCCGGCGGTCACCTGGGCGGGCTCGCTCGTGCGTACGCTGGGGATGACGGACTTCTCCCCCGAGCAGATCCGGCTGCTCACCCACGGGCGGGTCGTGGACACCACGCAGATGCGCGAGACGCTGGGTTTTCGGCCGAAGTACTCGACGGCCGGGGCGTTCGCGGACTTCGCGCGCGGCCGTGGCGCCGGGCTGCTGCCGCCCGAGGCCCTCGCGGGCGCAGTGGACCGGCTCGCGGAGCTGTCCCTGCCGGGCAGCGGCCACCTCCCGACGCAGAGCGCCAACTGAGGAGCGCATCAACGATGGCGGACGCCAAGGTCATTCCGTTCGACGACGACCGGTCGCGGGGGAGCGGTGCGGGCGGCGGGAGCGGGGGCAGTGCGGCACCGCGCCCGGCACGGCGCCGGGGCGCGGGCAGCCGGCGCAAGGGCACGGCCGAGTCGGAGTCGGAGTCGGAGTCGATGGGCGAGGTGCAGCCGCTGCCCGTGCGGGGGGCCGCCGGGGAGAAGGACGACCCCGGGACGCACGAGTCGCCCGGGCCGCAGCCGTCGGCGGGGAACGGTGTCGACGAGAACGGTGTCGACGAGGACGGCGGCCTGGAGCGGCGTATCGCGGGTGGCCTGTCCTTCCTGCGCCGCCGGCTCACCGGGGACTACGAGGTCGACGACTTCGGCTACGACGCCGAGCTGACCGACCAGGTGCTGATGTCCCTGCTGCGCCCGGTGTACGAGAAGTACTTCCGGGTCGAGGTGAAGGGCGTGGAGAACATCCCGGCCGAGGGCGGTGCGCTGATCGTCGCCAACCACTCCGGGACGCTGCCGCTGGACGGGCTGATGATGCAGGTCGCCGTGCACGACCATCATCCGGCCGACCGGCATCTGCGGCTGCTGGCGGCGGACCTGGTGTTCGTGCTGCCGGTGGTCAACGAGCTGGCCCGCAAGCTCGGTCACACGCTGGCCTGCGCGGAGGACGCCGAACGGCTGCTCGGTCAGGGCGAGCTGGTCGGCGTGATGCCGGAGGGCTTCAAGGGCATCGGCAAGCCGTTCGGCGAGCGCTACAAGCTCCAGCGCTTCGGGCGGGGCGGCTTCGTGTCCACGGCCCTGCGGCAGGGGGCGCCGATCGTTCCGTGCTCGATCGTCGGGGCGGAGGAGATCTACCCGATGATCGGCAACTCCAAGACCTTGGCGCGGCTGCTGGGTTTCCCGTACTTCCCGCTCACGCCGACCTTCCCGTGGCTGGGGCCGCTGGGTGGGGTGCCGCTGCCGACGAAGTGGACGATCCAGTTCGGTGAGCCGATCCCGACGGACGGCTATGCGCCGGAGGCGGCCGAGGACCCGGTGCTGATGTTCAACCTGACCGACCAGGTGAGGGAACAGATCCAGCACACGCTCTACAGGCTGCTGGTGCAGCGGCGGTCGGTGTTCTTCTGACACACCATGCGGTACGGCGGTGGGGCGGCACCCCTTGCTTCGGGTGCCGCCCCACCGCCGTACGCGCGTCGGCTCGGCTCAGTCCGCGTCCTCCGCCTCGATGCCCAGGCCGGGCAGGAGGCCCGGGAGGAGGGGCGGGAGGGTGACGTCCGGCTCCGGGGGCGGGGTGTTGCCGCCCGTCGGTGGGGAGGAGGTGCCGGTGTCGTCCTTCGGCGGGTCGAGCAGGCCGCCGCTGCCGCCGCCGAGCAGGCCGTCGTTCTCGTCGCCGGAGTCGGCGGACTCGCTGGGACGGTCGGACCGGGAGCGTCCGCGTTCGGACGTGCCGTCGTCGCCGGTGCTGGGTGCCGACGCGCGGCCGGAGCCGGGGGTGTCGGTGTTCGCCGAGCCGGAACCGCCAGGTCGGTCGCCGCCGGCACCGCCGTCGTCGTCCCGGGCCGGCGGCTGCGGCAGCATCGACTGCAGCGGGGCGACGTCGTCCTCTATGGCGTCGAACACCGACGACACCTGCTCACTGACGTCCCCGAGCTGCACGGGCAGCCGCTCGCGCAGTGCTCCCCAGGTCTCCCGGTGGGACCGGGAGAAGGCGGAGAGGGCCTGCATGGGGGCCAGCGAGTCGGGGTCGCGGGCGTAGGCCGCGCTGAGCAGGCGGTGACCCTCGGAGGCGTCGTGCCGCATGCCGGACAGGGCGCGGCGGACCTCGCCGAGGGACTCGTGGTCGAGGGGACCGCTGCGGCCGCGCTCCATCAGGCGGCGTGCTTCGCTGAGGCGGGTCGAGGCGAGGTCCAGGTAGGCCCGGCCGCGCTCGTCGTTGCCGTCGGCGAGGCCGAGGCGGAAGTCCTCTATGCCGCGCTTGAGGCCGTAGAGCGAATCGCCCGGCAGGGCGTCCGAACTGGCGGCGGCGACTCCGCCGAAGGCTCCGGCGGCCACGCTCACGCTCAGTCCGCCCGCGGTGAGGCCCTTGGCCAGCCGCGAGCGGGGCCGGAACCTGCTGAGCGGGGCCGCGCGGTGGGTGCCACGCGCCCGGCGCTGCTCGGGTACCGAACCGGAACCGTCCGCCGCCCCGCCGCCCGCGGTGCCCTCCTGCAGCATGGCCTCGAAGGCGGCCACGAGCTGGGCCCGCTGGACGACCTTGACCTCGGGATCCAGCTTGGGCCGGGGCAGCGTCTCCAGACCACCGGCGAGGGTCACCAGGCGACCCTGCTCGGTCGGTTCCGCGGTCGCCCCGTCGGTTGCCGGTCCTTCGGACTGCTCGGCCGCCGCCCCGGGATCGGACTGCTCCTCCAGAGCCTGGGCGAAGGCGTTCGCCCGCCGGTGTGCCGATACGTTCGCGATCACTGGCGGCACCTCCTCTCGTCATCACGGTCGACTCCCCAGGGGGTCCTGAGGGTTGCACGCCCTGGTCGGAACCATCCGATCGGGTGATCGGAGTCGGCCAGGGAGCGACCACAGGGAGCCTGCATCCCGCACAACGAGCGGCGTGGCACTTGGGTTACGGACGGTGGATGATCGGACCGCGGACTCAACGGTCCTTCACCGAAGGTGATTTGGCGGATGCGGAGAGTTCGGATTGCTCGTGGGTTGCTCGTGGGTTGCTTGTGGGTTGCTTGGGGAGGGTCAGCGCGCGTCGTCCGGGAGCAGCCGGGCGAGGGTGCGTACGGCCCGGTACTGGAGTGTCTTGATGGCGCCCTCGTTCTTGCCCATGACGCGGGCGGTCTCGGCGACCGAGAGGCCCTGGAGGAAGCGCAGGGTCACGCACTCCTGCTGCTGCGGGTTGAGCCGTCGTACGGCCTCCAGCAGGGCGGCGTTGGAGAGTGATTCGAGGACGGAGTCCTCGGGGGACCGCTCGACCTCGTTGGCGTCGAGCATCTCCCCGGTGGTGACCTCGAGGCGGAAGCGGCTGGACTTGAAGTGGTCGGCGACCAGGTTGCGGGCGATGGTCACCAGCCAGGCGCCGAAGTCGCGGCCCTGCCAGGTGAAGGTGCCGATGCGCCGCAGCGCCCGCAGGAAGGTCTCGCTGGTGAGGTCCTCGGCGGTGGCCTTGCCGCCCACGCGGTAGTAGATGTAGCGGTACACGGTGTCGCTGTACTGGTCGTAGAGCCGGCCGAAGGCGTCGGCCTCGCCCGCCTGGGCCCGTTCGACCAGGTCCATCATGCGGGCGCTGTCGCTGTCCGCGGCAGGGCGTCGGTGGGTGGTGGGCGCGGCCCCGGACGAGGACGAGCGCGCCCGTCTGCCGACGGCGGCGCTTCCTTCGGCCAGTGCGTAGCACGGACCGGCGGGCACGGCGGCCGCGGCGAGGGCGGGGACGGCATACGCGGTGGGGACGAAGCCGCGCAACAGGTCGCGGGCTGACTTGACCGTTGCGCGCAGCGTAGCCAGGCCCGAGGCGTCAACCCCGACGTGTGGGTACACGGGACTCCCAGAGGCAGAGCTTCCATCACGTGCAGTACGGAACCATTCACCCGTCGTAGCGAAGGTGGGGTACCGGAATGCGTCTGAGGAGAATAACGCTTCGTGCAGGCACTGCTACGCCCAGTTGCTCAAATCATCGATTACGTCGCTTCTGTGCCCGATTGACGCTCGATCAGGTGCGGCAGAGTGATCGGTTGATGACCGGAACGGTTCGGATTCTTGGTAACTACAGAGCGTGTTGTGGCCGATGTGAGTAAAGGTGACTGGAGGGCGTGTCCCGGGGGTACGTCATCCCGGTTGGGGCCCGGGATGTGGGGCCCGAGATCAGGACCTCGGTGGGGGCGTGGTCACCGGCGGCGGCGGTGCAGCGCGATGGCGGCCGCGGTGCCGCCGGCCACCGCGCCGACGCCCGCGGCCGCGGGGATGCCGACCTTGGCCGCCTTGCGGCCGGTGCGGTAGTCGCGCAGGCGCCACTCCAGCTCGCGGGCGTGCTTGCGCAGCTTGGAGTCCGGGTTGATGGCGTACGGGTGTCCGACCAGGGACAGCATCGGGATGTCGTTGTGGGAGTCGCTGTAGGCGGCGCAGCGGGACAGGTCCAGGGCCTCCGCCGCCGCCAGGGCCCGCACCGCCTCCGCCTTCGCGGGGCCGTGCAGCGGCTCGCCGACCAGCTTGCCCGTGTAGACGCCGCCGATCGACTCGGCCACCGTGCCGAGCGCCCCGGTCAGTCCCAGGCGGCGGGCGATCACCTGGGCGATCTCCACCGGGGCCGCGGTGACCAGCCAGACCTTCTGGCCCGCGTCCAGGTGGGCCTCGGCGAGGGCGCGGGTGCCGGGCCAGATCCGCTCGGCCATGTACTCGTCGTAGATCTCCTCGCCGATCGACTTCAGCTCGGAGACGCGGTGGCCCTTGACGATCGACAGCGCGGAGTCGCGGGCGTCCTGCATGTGCTCCGGGTCCTCGAGCCCGGCCAGCCGGAAGTACGCCTGCTGCCAGGCGAACCGGGCGAGGTCGCGGGTCTCGAAGAACTTCCGCTTGTACAGGCCGCGGCCGAAGTGGAAGATCGCGGCGCCCTGCATCACGGTGTTGTCGAGGTCGAAGAAGGCGGCTGCCCTGTCGTCGCCGTGGACCGGGAACTCCGCTTCCGCCCCGGATTCGGGAGCGGATTCGAGAGCGGAGTCGGGGGCGGTCTCCTCCGCCGTCTGTGCGGACTTGCGGGCTGCCTCGGCCGAGGCCTCGCCTGCCAACACGCTCCGCGCCGTGGCGGAGCGCCTACGGGGAGTGAGCCATCGAAGAGCGGCCATGCCCGTGAGCATAGCCAGTTTGTTCGGAGGCTTCGGACTCGAGAGGTTCGCAGGCCGTGAACTCTGGGCGACCGTGTCGTTAAAGGGCCGCCCGCGCGGGTGCGCCGGTGGGTCGACCGGGCAGGCGGACCGCCCGCCGCCGAGGGGTCGGCGTACGCCCGCCCGCGCGCGAGAATGGCCGGCATGAGTCCCCTCTTCCGTCGAAAGCCCACGCGAGAGCCCACGCGAATGTCCACGGGAAAGCCCGCGCAGTCCCCTGAGTACTCCGAGAACCATCTCGTCACCCTCATCCGCAAACCCGGCTGTCATCTGTGTGATGACGCACAGCTCGTCGTCGAGAAGGTCTGTGCCGACCTCGGTGTCCCCTGGGAGGGGAAGGACATCACCCAGGACCGCCAACTCCACGACGCGTACTGGGAGCAGATTCCGGTCGTCCTGGTCGACGGCAGGCAGCACACCTTCTGGCGTGTGAACGAGGAACGGCTGCGCAAGGCACTGACCGACCAGTCCAAGTAGTCCGTATGGTCGCTTAGGATCGATGGCGACCAGGTCTCGGGGGCGTTGATCGTGAGGAGCGTGTGCGGCTTTGCCCCCGATGAGTGAGGAACGAGGGTCCGTATGCGCCGGTTCCCGTACCGTGCGCCGGGGGCGCGTGACCCCGGTCACGTTGGCCGGGCAAATCGGACACCATCTTTGTGCACGCGTTCACAAAGACATAGCCTGCATTCGACGGGGCGGTCATGTAGGGACGTATGACCGCCTACAGCCCCGCTCTACCCGCAGGAGCACCGTGGCAACTGGCCGAGCACACCGACCGGCGACCCGCAGCCGAGGGATTCCCGAGGCCACCGTCGCCAGGCTTCCGCTGTACCTCCGCGCGCTGACCGCGCTCTCCGAGCGCTCGGTGCCCACGGTCTCCTCCGAGGAGCTGGCGGCCGCCGCGGGAGTCAACTCCGCGAAGCTGCGCAAGGACTTCTCCTACCTCGGCTCCTACGGGACCCGGGGCGTCGGCTACGACGTCGAGTATCTCGTCTACCAGATCTCGCGTGAACTCGGGCTGACCCAGGACTGGCCGGTTGTGATCGTCGGTATCGGCAACCTCGGTGCCGCGCTCGCCAACTACGGCGGGTTCGCCTCCCGCGGTTTCCGGGTCGCGGCCCTCATCGACGCCGATCCGGGGATGGCCGGAAAGCCCGTCGCCGGCATCCCGGTGCAGCACACCGACGAGCTGGAGAAGATCATCCAGGACGACGGTGTCTCGATCGGCGTGATCGCGACCCCCGCGGGTGCCGCCCAGCAGGTCTGCGAACGCCTCGTGGCCGCCGGCGTCACCTCCATCCTCAACTTCGCGCCGACCGTGCTGAACGTCCCCGAGGGCGTCGACGTGCGCAAGGTCGACCTCTCCATCGAGCTGCAGATCCTCGCCTTCCACGAGCAGCGCAAGGCCGGCGAGGAGGCCGCGCCCGACGGCGTCGCGCCGCCGCCCGTCGTCGCCCGCAAGCGGCCGCACTCCACCGACCAGGGGCCCGACGGGGACGTACCCGCCGTGATGCCGGCATGAGCCTCCTCGTCGTCGGGCTGAGCCACCGCAGCGCCCCCGTCAGCGTGCTGGAGCGGGCCTCCCTGAGCGCGGACGCGCAGCTCAAGCTGCTCCAGGACACGGTCGCCGCCGAACCGGCCGCCGAGGCCGCGGTCCTGGCCACGTGCAACCGCATCGAGCTGTACGCCGACGTGGACAAGTTCCACGCCGGTGTCGCCGAGCTGTCCACGCTGCTGGCCCAGCACAGCGGGCTCGGCCTGGAGGAGCTCACTCCCCATCTCTATGTGCACTACGAGGACCGGGCCGTCCACCACCTGTTCTCGGTGGCCTGCGGGCTCGACTCGATGGTGGTCGGCGAGGGGCAGATCCTCGGCCAGATAAAGGACTCCCTGGCCCGCGCCCAGGACCTGCACACCGCCGGACGCCTGCTGAACGACCTGTTCCAGCAGGCGCTGCGCGTCGGCAAGCGCGCCCACTCCGAGACCGGCATCGACCGCGCCGGGCAGTCCCTGGTCACCTTCGGCCTGGAGCAGCTTTCCGCCGGAGCCGACGTCCAGCAGTGGGCGCGGGGCAAGAAGGCCCTGGTCATCGGCGCCGGTTCGATGTCCTCGCTGGCCGCCGCGACGCTCGCGCGTGCCGGGGTCGCCGAGATCGTGGTCGCCAACCGCACCTTCGAGCGCGCCGAGCGCCTCGCGCTCCTGCTCGAAGAGCAATATGGACAACGTCTTTCCGAGGGCGACGACACGGACGTGCTGGCCCGCGCGGTACCGATGGACGCGGTGCCGGGCGAGCTGACACGTGCCGACGTGGCCGTCTCCTGCACCGGCGCGACCGGACTGGTCCTCACGGCCGACTCCGTGGCGGCGACGGTCGCGGTCCGCACCGGCACCCCTGCCGTCGAGGCCGACGACGCCCGTCCGGCGGAAGCAGCGGATGTGGCGGATGCCGCTGAAACGCCACTGCTGGGCGCAGGCGCAGGCGCAGTCGCCGGTACCGCCACCGGTGGCGACGGCGACGAGAACTGCCCCCTGGACCTGTCCTCCGTCCCCTCCGGCTTCTCCGTCATGGGCGAGGCCGCCGTGGCCGGCATGGACGCCGCGACGCTGGAGCAGCACGGGGCGTGGGCCGCGGGCGGTACGGCGGTGGACCGGACGCGCGAGGCCGGACGCCCCGGCCCCGAGGCGGACGCCGAGCTGATCGACGCGCTCGCCGCGACGGCGACGCGCGTCGGCCGCATCCCCGAGCGCCGCCGCCCTGCGCCGGTCGCCGAGGTGCCGCGCCCGCAGCCCGTGCTCTTCCTCCTCGACCTCGCCATGCCGCGCGACATCGACGCCGCCGCGCACCGGCTGGGCGGGGTGCGCCTGGTGGACATCGAGTCGCTCGCCGACGCCTCAGCGGACGCACCGATGGCCGCCGACGTCGACATGGTCCGCAGGATCGTCGCCGACGAGGTCACCGCCTTCGGCGCCGCCCAGCGCGCCGCGCACATCACCCCCACCGTGGTCGCCCTGCGCAGCATGGCCGCGGACGTCGTGGCCGGCGAGATCGCCCGCCTCGAAGGCCGACTGCCGGAGCTCGACGACAAGCACCGCGCCGAGATCACCCAGACCGTCAAGCGTGTGGTCGACAAGCTGCTGCACGCGCCGACGGTACGGGTCAAGCAGCTCGCCGCCGAACCCGGCGGTGCCGGGTACGCGGACGCGCTGCGCACCCTGTTCGACCTCGACCAGGAGACGGTGGCCTCCGTCTCCCGCGCCGAGAACAGCACTGAGAAGAACCGAGGGCCGGCATGACTGAGAAGGCACTGAGGCTGGGAACCAGGCGAAGCAAGCTCGCCATGGCCCAGTCCGGGCAGGTGGCGGACGCCGTGAGCCAGGTGACCGGTCGGCCCGTTGAGCTGGTCGAGATCACCACGTACGGCGACACGTCGCGCGAGCAGTTGGCGCAGATCGGCGGCACGGGCGTGTTCGTCGCCGCGCTGCGCGACGCACTGCTGCGGGGGGAGGTGGACTTCGCGGTTCACTCGCTCAAGGACCTCCCCACCGCGCAGCACGAGGGCCTGGTGATGGCCGCCGTACCGGAGCGCGAGGACCCGCGGGACGTGGTCGTCGCCCGGGACGCGCGCAAGCTGACGGACCTCCCGCGCGGGGCCCGCATCGGCACGGGTGCGCCGCGTCGCATGGCGCAGTTGAACGCGTACGCCCGCACCCACGGGACGGAGTTCGAGACGGTCCCGATCCGGGGCAACGTCGACACGCGCATCGGATACGTCCGCAGCGGTGAGCTGGACGCGGTCGTGCTGGCCGCCGCCGGACTGAACCGGGTGGGACGCACCGACGAGGTGACCGACTTCCTGTCGGTCGACACGGTTTTGCCGGCCCCCGGCCAGGGGGCACTCGCGATCGAGTGCGCGGCGGACAACGCCTCGCTGATCGCCGCGCTCGGCGAACTCGACGACCCGTTCACGCGGGTCGCCGTAACCGCCGAGCGGTCACTGCTCGCCGCCCTGGAGGCCGGTTGCAGCGCCCCTGTGGGCGCGCTGGCCGACCTCCTGGCCGACGGGCAGACTGTCAAGGAAATGCGCCTGCGCGGCGTCGTCGGCACCACCGACGGCTCGACGCTGGTGCAGTTGTCCACCACCGGTCCCGTGCCTGAAACGCACGAGGCGGCACTCGCACTCGGTCGCGAACTCGCCACCGAGATGCTCGCCCAGGGCGCGGCCGGTCTGATGGGGGAGCGAGCACATTGAGCCCCACCGCCTTTCCCGCCGGTCCGGAACACGGGCACGTCACCTTCCTCGGTGCCGGACCCGGAGATCCGGGACTGCTGACTCTGCGCGCCGTGGAGGCGCTGTCGCACGCGGACGTCCTCGTCGCCGAGCACGAGGTGCTCGACGTCGTACGCACGCACGCGAGGCAGGGCGTGTCCGAGGTGCACACGGATGCCGATCCGTCGGATCCGGGCACAGGCGCGCCTCAGCTAAAGGTAGTTGACGGTGCGTCAGCCACCCCCGGCACTCCCGTTGTGCGAGATGCCGCACATCTTGTCATGGAGGCCACGCGGGGCGGCAGGCGGGTCGTGCGTGCCGTGACCGGGGACCCCGGGCTCGACGCGTACGCCGCCGAGGAGATGCTGGCGTGCGCCGCGGCCGGGGTGCCCTTCGAGGTCGTCCCCGGCATCGCGAACGCCGTCGGCGTGCCCGCGTACGCCGGTGTGCCGCTGCGCGACGCCGAGGGCGCCGACGTGCGGTTCGTGGACGCCCGTACGGCGTCGGACCGCTGTTGGACCGAGGTCGGCGCCTCCGACGGCACGGTGGTCGTGTCGACGACGCTCGACTCGGTCGCGGCGGCCGCCGGTGAGCTGGTGTCGGCGGGCCGCAAGCCGGACACCCCGCTGACGGTGACGATCGCCGGCACGACGACGCGGCAGCGCACCTGGACCGCCACGCTCGGCACGGTCGCCCAGACCCTGAAGCAGGCGAAGGTGCTGCCGTCCCCGGACGGCGGCCGCCCGGTGATAGCCGTGGTCGGCGAGCGCAGCGCCCCCGCCCGGCGCGACCAGTTGTCGTGGTTCGAGTCCAAGCCGCTGTTCGGCTGGAAGGTCCTCGTGCCGCGTACGAAGGAGCAGGCGGCGTCGCTCTCCGACCAGCTCAGGTCCTACGGCGCGGTCCCGCACGAGGTCCCGACCATCGCCGTCGAACCGCCGCGCACCCCGCAGCAGATGGAACGCGCGGTCAAGGGCCTGGTCACGGGCCGCTACGAGTGGATCGCGTTCACGTCGGTCAACGCGGTGAAGGCGGTCCGCGAGAAGTTCGAGGAGTACGGGCTCGACGCCCGCGCCTTCGCCGGCATCAAGGTCGCGGCAGTGGGCGAGCAGACGGCGAACGCCCTCATCGCCTTCGGCGTGAAGCCGGACCTGGTCCCCAGCGGCGAGCAGTCGGCCGCCGGTCTCCTGGAGGACTGGCCGCCGTACGACCCTGTTTTTGATCCCATTGACCGGGTCTTCCTCCCGCGCGCCGACATCGCCACGGAGACCCTCGTCGCCGGTCTGATCGAGCTGGGCTGGGAGGTCGACGACGTCACCGCCTACCGCACGGTGCGCGCCTCGCCGCCCCCGGCCACGACCCGCGAGGCCATCAAGGGCGGCGGCTTCGACGCGGTGCTCTTCACGTCGTCGTCCACGGTCCGCAACCTGGTCGGCATCGCCGGCAAGCCGCACAACGTCACGGTGATCGCGTGCATCGGCCCGGCGACGGCCAAGACCGCCGAGGAACACGGGCTGCGCGTCGACGTCATGGCTCCCGAGCCGTCCGTCCACAAGCTGGCGGAGGCCCTCGCCGACTTCGGCCTGCGCCGCCGCGCGGCCGCGGTGGAGGCGGGGGACCCGGTGACGCGGCCGAGCGAGCGGCGGCCGGGGGCGCGGAGGCGGCGGTCTTCTACGTGAGGTGACGCGGGGCGCCCCGGCCCAGGTGGCTCGGGGGCGCCCCGCTGGGGCCGATCGGTGATTGGACAGTTTGTCCCGGCGACACGCGGCAAAAGTCGCGTTTCTTCCGGGACGGACTGTCCAATCACTGGGGCACTCCGGCCCAAGCCCGTCCGTATCCGCCGCCCTCGAGGCCGTGCACCACAATCCATGGATACATGGTTCTGTGAATTCAGGCTTCCGTGTACTGTCGGTGGGGTGCTGACTCTCGCTGCTGACATCGAGGTGCTGGCGCGGTTCGGCCGCGCCCTCGCCGACCCGATCCGCTGCCGGATCCTCCTCGCCCTGCGCGAGGCCCCGGCCCACCCCGCCGACCTCGCCGACACCCTGGAGATCTCTCGCACCCGGCTGTCGAACCACCTGGCATGCCTGCGCGACTGTGGCCTGGTCGTCGCCGTCCCGGTCGGCCGCCGCACCCGCTACGAGCTCGCCGACGAACGTCTCGGCCACGCACTGGACGACCTGCGCACCGCCGTGGTCGCCGTCGAGGCCGACAAGACCTGCGTGGACGCGGACGAGACGGGCTGCTGCTGACATGACCGAGATGTCCATCGGCATGGGCCCTGCCCCGGCCCGCCGCGACGTCCTCGCCCGCCGGATACGGCTGCTGGTCGCGGCCACCATCACCTACAACGTCATCGAGGCGATCGTCGCCATCACCGCCGGCACGATCGCCTCCTCCACCGCCCTGATCGGCTTCGGCCTGGACTCCGTCATCGAGGTCTCCTCCGCCGCCGCGGTCGCCTGGCAGTTCTCCGCCCGCGACCATGCCGTACGCGACGCGCGGGAGAAGACCACCCTGCGGATCATCGCCGTGTCGTTCTTCGCGCTCGCCGCGTACGTCACCATCGACGCCGCCCGCGCGCTGACCGGCACCGGCGAAGCCGAACGCTCCATCCCCGGTATCGTCATCGCCGCCCTCTCCCTCGCGGTGATGCCGTTCCTGTCCGCCGCCCAGCGCAAGGCCGGCCGCGAACTCGGCTCCGCCAGCGCGGTCGCCGATTCCAAGCAGACCCTGCTCTGCACCTACCTCTCCGCGGTCCTCCTGGTCGGCCTCGTCCTCAACGCCACCCTCGGCTGGTCCTGGGCCGACCCGATCGCCGCCCTCGTCATCGCCGCCATCGCCGTCAAGGAAGGCCGCGACGCCTGGCAGGGCAAGGGCTGCTGCGCCACCCCGGCCACCACCACAGCGGCCCCGAACGCCGCCGTGGAGACGGACGCCTGCGGCTGCCGCCCCGGCTGCGACTGCTGCGGCGGCTGACGAGCTGGACTTCGCTGTGGCCCATTGGGCTGCCGTCCCGCAGGCGCGGCAGCCTGAACGAACCTGCGAGTCCTGAGCAGAAGACTAACGCCGCCGTGCGTCCGAGTCCGGGCGTCCGCCGGTCCAACACCCGCTCCGGTGTCGTCCACGTACGCACGTACCAGTCGGGTCAGTACGTCGTCATCGGTCATCACCTCGCCCAGCACCACCGGCTGTCGCTGACCGCGATCGGGCTGGCCACGCACATCCTGTCGCTGCCGGAGAGTGCCCTCGTCGACATCCGGAGCCTTGCCGAGCGTTTCCCGGAGGGGCGTGAGCGGATCGCTTCCGGCCTGCGGGAGTTGGAGGAGCACGGCTATCTGGAGCGTGTGCGTGAGCGTTCGGAGACGGGGCGTCTGGTCACGCGTACGTATGCCCATCACACGCCTGAGCGGGCGGTCGCGCCCGCCGTACGTCGGCGCGCGGTTGCGGTGGTACGGGAGGGCGGGAATGCCGCCACCACGGCAAGGCCGTCGCCCTTCTGGCGGGACCGCGCCGTACCGGCGAACGTCTCACGCTGTCCTCCCGAGACGTGAACACTCTGACCCCGAGTGTCATCCAGTGGTTTGAGAGAGGAGCCACGACCGGCCTCGTCCACCGGGCGCTGACCTCGGATCTGCCCGTGGAAGCGACGCGCCGCCGGTGTGTGACGGCTGCGAACGGGCGGGGCTACGGGCGGTCCGCCGGTCGGTGCACCGCCCCCAGGTCCAGCGGTGGGGCCGGTGGGAGTGGGCCGGGGCGGGACGGCGGGTGGGCCTGGAAGGACTGGAAGAGGTAGGTCAGGAGGCGGCGGGCGGCGGGGAGGGCGACCTCGGGGGGCTGGGTGGCCAGGCCGCTCACCGCCAGGAGGAGGAGAGGGATGTCGGCGGGGGCGAAGTCCTCGCGGAGCTGGCCGGCGTCGCGGGCGCGTTGGATCAGGTGGCTCAGGCCCTCCTTGGCGCAGGCGCGGTCGCAGGCGCGGTCGCAGGCGCGGTCGCGGTGCAGCGCTTCGGGGAAGTCCGTCAGGAACACCGTGTCGAAGCCGCGGTCCGTCACCAGCGTGGTGCACACCTTCTCCAGGAGCGTGTAGAGCCCGTGCCCCGGGTCGGGGTCGGACAGCGCCGTGTCGAAGAAGGCCGCGCACTCGGAGAGCTGGTTGTCGAAGGCGGCGGTGAGGAGTTCGGCGCGGGTCGGGAAACGGCGGTAGAGGGTGGCCACGCCAACGCCCGCCCGGCGGGCGACCGCGCTCATCGGGGCGTCCGTGCCCTGCGCCGCGAACACCTCGCGCGCGGCCTCCAGGACGCGTTCGCGGTTGCGGCGGGCGTCGGCGCGCAGGTCGTCCGGTCCATGGTGCGCGGGGGTGCGCTCGGGGGGTTTGTGAGAGGTGTGGGGTGCCATGTCTTCTCATTTCCGGGCAAGTGGATGGCATCGTCCACTTACGAGGTTAGCGTGGGCGGTGCAAGTGCATCGGCCGTGGTCATCGGCCCTCAGTCTGGAGGAGAAACATGCAGGATCTCTCTCGCCTGTCCGGCACCACGGCCCTGGTCACCGGGGCGTCGGGAGGCATCGGCGCCGAGTTCGCGCACCGGCTCGCCCGGCGCGGTGCGGACGTGGTCCTGGTGGCGCGGTCGGGCGACAAACTGGAGGGACTCGCCTCGTCCCTGCGTTCCGCGCACGGCGTGCGGGTCCTGACGCAGAAGCTGGACCTGTCCGAGCCCGGGGCGGCGGGCGCGATGTACGAGTGGAGCGTCGAGAAGGGTGTGGAGATCGGTTTCCTCGTCAACAACGCGGGCGGCGGGGTCGGCGGTGCGGCGGCGAAGGCCGACCCGGCGGCCGTCGCGGCGATGGTGCAGCTGAACGCCAACACCCCGGTCGAGAGCACCATCCGCTTCCTGCCGGGCATGGTCGAGCGGGGTACGGGGACGGTGGTGAACGTGTCGAGCGCCTCCGCGTTCCTGCCGACGCCGTACCTGGCGGGCTACGCCTCGGCCAAGGCGCTGGTGCGGTCGTTCACGCTGGCGGTCGCCGACGAGGCCGCCGGCTCGGGTGTCCGGGTGCTGGCGCTGTTCCCGGGAGTGACCGCCACCGGGCAGAAGTCCGAGGACGTGCTGCCCGAGATGGCGAGACTCGGCGGCATACGCACGCCCGAGCAGGTCGTCGGCACTGCCTTCCGGGCGTTGGGCTCGGGCAGGATCTCGGTCGTCGACGGACGTCGCTACGCCACGTTCGCCCGGCTGAACCAGCTCCTGCCGGAGCGGGCGGCCCTCGCGCTGGCACGGCGGTTGACGAAGCGCATCGCCGCGTTCTGAGGGGCCGTACCGTGCACCGAGAGGGGACGGCTGGTTCCTGGCCGCGTTGACAGTCCGGCGGGCCGGCGCGTGTAATGAGGGCGGTGCCGCGTGGCGCCGGTCAAAGAGCAGTGGGCCGGCCGGCGATCGGGCGAGCGCCCTTCAGTCAAGGGGTCCGTGATGCGTTCCTACTCCGCGCCCTGATTCCGAGTCGTCCGACGCAGCGCTTCCGCGCGTCGGCTCTCGTGCTTGTTCCCCGCCCTTCGTGCGCCGCGGCACGTGTCGTTGCCGTCCCGTGGCCTGCCGTTCCGGAGACACAGAACCGTATGCCCACGTCATTCCAGCAGTCCGTCATCGACGAGTTCCGCGCCAACGAGGGGAAGGTCGGCGGCCCCTTCGAAGGCGGCGACCTGCTCCTGCTGACCACCACCGGCGCCAGGTCGGGCTCCTCGCGGACCACACCGCTCGGTTACGTCCGCCACGAACACTCCCTCCTCGTCGTCGGGGCCAACCTCGGTGGACCGCGGCACCCCGGGTGGTACTACAACCTGCTTGCCCATCCCGTGGTCCGGGTGGAGGTGGGCACGTCGAGCTTCGAGGCGCTCGCGGTGCCCGCCGAGGGGGCCCGGCGCGAGGAGCTGTTCGCGCACGTCGTGCGGGCGGCGCCCGGGTACGGCGACTACCAGGCCCTCACCAGCAGGGCGCTGCCGGTCGTCGTGCTGGAGCAGGCCGAGCCCGAGGTGTGGGAGGGGCGGCCCCGAGAGGTGCGTACGCTCGCCGACAAGCTCCTGGAGGTGCACACCTGGCTGCGGGGGCAGGTGCGGCAGGTGCGGGCCGAGGTCGAGGCCCACTTCGCGTCCCGGGGTGGCGGTGGCGGTGGCGGTACCGGTACGTCGCCGGGGCTCGGGCTCCAGATACGGCAGCGCTGCCTCGCGTTCTGCCAGGCGCTGGAGTTCCATCACGTGAGTGAGGACGGGCACCTGTTCCCCGGGATCGCCCGGCACCACCCCCAGCTCACCGACGTCTTCGACCGGCTCGCCGGGGAACACCGCACGGTCGCCCGCATCCAGGGCGAGCTGGCGGCCCTGCTGGACGGTGTCGCCATCGCCGATCCGCCGCGCTTCCGGGCCGAGCTGGAGGAGATGTCCGCACAGCTCAACGCCCACCTCGACTACGAGGAGGAGGTGTTGCTGCCGTTGCTGGCCGACGTGCCGTGGCCGCCGGTCGCGCCGCCGGTCGGGTCTTAGGCGGACTCCAGCAGTTCCTTGAGCCGGGCCAGGTCGGCGGCGACCATGCCGGCGTCACGCTCGAAGTCCGCGTCGTTCGTCTCCGGCTGCCGACGGAGGGTGAACACCACCTCGCTTCCCGTGGCGTCGGCGATGACGCGGAGCGGGTTGTAGACGGTCTCCCCGGAGGGGAGCGTGACGTAGTGGTCGAGTACGCCCAGTTCGTTACGGGGGGCGAAGGCGACTGTGACCCGGCCCATGGGGGAGGACTCCGCGATCCATCGGTCACCGGCCCGCTCGATGGATCCGCCCAGGCCACGGGCCCAGGCGGGCAGGTTGGCGGGGTCCGAGGCGTAGGCGTAGACGTCGTCGAGGGTGCGGTCGACATGGATGCTGAGGTGGCGTGATTCCCTGCCGGTGGCGTTCATGGCAGCGACGGTAGCGGGCCGCCGGCACCGTTCTCTTGAACGAATCGGACACCGGCCCGGGCCGACTCGCCGTCGGCAAAGGCACGGGTGGGGCGGGCGTAGCGTAGGTGGTATGTCGACGTACGGATCCTTTCCCGGTACCCGGCCCCGGCGGCTGCGGAGCACTCCTGTCATGCGGCGGATGGTCGCCGAGACCCGGCTGCACCCCGCCGACTTCATCCTCCCCGCCTTCGTGCGCGAGGGCGTGCGCGAGCCGGTGCCGATCGCGGCGATGCCCGGCGTCGTGCAGCACACGCGGGACACGCTGAAGAAGGCCGCCGCGGAAGCGGTCGAGGCGGGGATCTCCGGCATCATGCTCTTCGGGGTGCCGGAGGACGGGAAGAAGGACGCGGCCGGGACGGCCGGTACCGACCCGGACGGGATTCTGCAGGTCGCGCTGCGCGATGTGCGGGCCGAGGTCGGGGACGAGCTGCTCGTCATGTCCGACCTCTGTCTCGACGAGTTCACCGATCACGGGCACTGCGGGGTGCTGGACGACCAGGGGCGCGTCGACAATGACGCCACCCTTGAGCGGTACGCCGAGATGGCGCAGGTCCAGGCCGACGCGGGCGCCCATGTCGTCGGGCCCAGCGGGATGATGGACGGGCAGATCGGGGTCGTCCGTGACGCCCTCGATCAGATCGGGCGGGAGGATGTCGCGATCCTCGCGTACACCGTCAAGTACGCCTCCGCCTTCTACGGGCCCTTCCGTGAGGCCGTCGGGTCGTCGCTCAAGGGCGACCGGAAGACCTACCAGCAGGACGCCGCCAACGCGCGGGATGCCATGCGGGAGCTGGCGCTGGACCTGGAGGAAGGCGCCGACATGGTGATGGTCAAGCCGGCCGGGCCCTACCTCGACGTCCTCACCAGGGTCGCCGACACCGTGGACGTGCCCGTCGCCGCCTACCAGATCTCCGGCGAGTACTCGATGATCGAGGCCGCCGCCGAGAAGGGCTGGATCGACCGCGACCGGGCCATCCTGGAGTCCCTCACCGGGATCAAGCGGGCGGGCGCGCGCAACATCCTGACGTACTGGGCAACCGAGGTCGCCCGCACGCTGCGCTGAGCGACCTGTGCCGGCCCTCCACACAGGGGGTGCGGGCGCGCGGACCCCTTCAGTACTCGAGCGCGTTCGCCGCGCTGGTCTGCCAGTAGGTGACCGTCAGCGCGGTGTCGACGTACACGCCGCCGGAGGGCAGCTTCACCGTGGCGATCGAGCCGTCCTCGAAGGGGATCGTGAGGGTGTTCGCGTCGTAGCCGTTCTCGCCGCTGCCGTCGGCGGACGACAGGAGCACGCCCGCGTAACCGGACTCGCCGGGGGCCAGCGTCGTCAGCGCCTGCGGCTGGCTGGACTCGGCGACGGGCGGCACCGACTGGGCCTCGCCGAACCGCGCCGCCGGGTACGGGGGCAGCGCGCACGTCTTCGAGCCGGTGTTGGTGGCGGTCAGCAGCAGGTGGTTGACCGGGCGGGGGGCGTTCGCCGCGGTGATCTGCACGTCGGAGGCGGAGCACTTGCCGGCGACGTCCGAGTCGGAGCCGCCGGAGCCGTCGCCTGCTCCCGCGCTGGAGCCGGAACCGCCGCTGCCGGAGCCGCCGCTGCCGGAGTTCGACGCGTTGTCGTTGTCCGAGGAACCGTTCGAGCCCGCTTCGCCGGTGTCGCCCTTCGCGTCGTCCGACGGCTGGGTGGTGTTTCCGTCCGCCGACGTGGAGGTGGAGGAGGCCGGCGCCGGGGAGCCCGTGACGTCGTCGCCCTCGCAGGCCGTCAGGGAGAGTGCGGCCAGTGCGACCGTGGTGGCGGCGAACAGGCGGGTGCGGGTGGTGCGTGCGGACATGGAGGTTCCTCTTCGGATGTGGGAGTGCTGGGAGTGGGGTGAGTCGCTCGACCGTTCACCGGGAGCGGCTGCTTGGATGACCACAGCTTGCGGCCGTGCTCGTCCCGGCCGCCAGCGCTGGGGGAACATGCGGGACGATGGGACGCCTGGAACGCTCTGACCTGCGGGAACAATGTCCCGCTGGGATGCGGTACGGGGATGCGAGGAGAGGGAGGAACGGTGGCGGGGGACGACTTCGCGGGGCTGCTGCGGGAGTTGAAGGAGCGGTCCGGACTCAGTTACGGGGTACTCGGCAAGCGGCTGCACATGAGCGGCTCGACCCTGCACCGGTACGTCAGCGGGGAGGTGGTTCCGGTCGAGTTCGCTCCCGTGGAACGCCTCGCCCGCGTGTGCCGGGCGACGCCCGAGGAACTGCTCGAACTCCACCGCCGCTGGATCCGCGCGGACGCGCTGCGCGGCGTGAAGAAGGAGGAGACCGAGGACGGAGAGGGCGGAGAGGGCGGAGAAGGTAGAGAAGGGGGCGAGGGCTCGGTCGGGGGCAGTGCCCCGCCCGCCCCGCCCGCACCGCCCGCACAGGACGTACCGGACGCACCGGATGCCACCCCGACCGCCCTCGTCGCACCCGGCCCGCCCCGCCGCCGGGTCCCGCGCGCCGCGCTCTACGCCGCGTCCGGCGTCGTCGCCGTCAGTGCCGCCGTGGCGCTCGTGGCCAACCTCGTGTCGAGCCCGGACGGCGACGGAAACCACGGTCCGGCCGGGGCCGTCGCGCGGACCTCCGCGTCGGTGTCCGGGACCGCGACCGGGACGGGGTCCCCGAGCGCGAGCGCCTCCACGTCCGCCCCGTCCGCCTCCGCCTCCGCGTCCTCGTCGACGTCTCCCTCCGCGTCACCGTCGCGTCCGGGCACCCCGACGCCGAGCCGCGAGGCAGCCGCCGGCGGCCCGGCGCTGACCGTGTCGACGACCCCGTACTACTGGGACCTGCCCTGCGACCACGCCTTCCTGGTCGACCGCAGCCCGCAGAACGTGCCGAAGCCGCCCCCTCAGCAGGACGCCGTCGGCTGGGCCACGCCCCTCAACGCGGTCTCCGCGAACCGGCAGACGGTCGTCCTCACCGTGCAGGGCACCGGCCCGGAGACGGTGGTCCTGGAGGACCTGCACGTCCGGGTGAAGAGCAGCGGACCGGGGCTGGACTGGAACCAGTACGTGATGGGCAACGGCTGCGGCGGCCAGGTGCACACCACGGCCTTCGACGTCTCGCTCGACCTGGGCACCCCGACGGCGACGCCGATCGGGGGCCAGCGGGACTTCCCGTACAGCGTCAGCGAGTCCGACCCCGAGGTCTTCCACGTCAACGCGCACACCAGCGCCCACGACGTGAGCTGGGAGCTGGAACTGGAGTGGTCCAGCGGCGGCCGGCACGGCACGACGCTCATCGACGACGACGGCAAGCCGTTCCGCACCAGCGCCTCCCGGGACGAGTCCTACTACGCGTACCCCCTCGGCAGCGACGCCTGGGAGCTGGTCGAGGGCGGCTGAGACGGGACCAGGGCTCCGCCAAGTGCACGCGGGGACTAGGTTGTTGGCCGACAATCCGGTTCGCTTCGGTTCACTTCGCTTCGTCAGGAGACGCCCATGCCCGGTGACGCCCTCAGCCAGGACCCCGCGGAGCTGCGGAGGAGGATCGACAGCAGCAAGGCGCACCCGGCGCGTGTCTACGACGTCTTCCTCGGGGGCAAGGACCACTATCCGGCCGACCTCGGTGCGGCGGCCGCCGGGCTCGCCGCCAACCCGCGCGGCTACCTCGACGTACGGCACAACCGCGACTTCCTGCGGCGCGCGGTGACCACGCTCGCCCGCGAGGACGGCATCCGGCAGTTCCTCGACATCGGCACCGGGCTGCCGACCGCCGAGAACGTGCACCAGATCGCTCAGCGCATCGCCCCCGAGTCGCGGGTCGTCTACGTCGACAACGACCCGGTCGTACTCGCCCACGCCCGCGCCCTGCTCACCAGCGGACCCGAGGGGCGTACGGACTACATCGACGCCGACCTGAAGAGCCCGGCGCAGATCCTCGAACAGGCCGCCAAGACCCTCGACTTCGACCGGCCCGTGGCGCTGTGCCTCGTCGCCATCCTGCACTTCGTCGAGGACGCGGAGGCGTACCCGATCGTCCGCGAACTGGTCGACGCGCTGCCCGCCGGCAGTCGTCTCGTGCTCAGCCATCTCACCGAGGACCTCAACGCGGAGAACGTGCGCGCGGTCCAGCGGACGTACACCGAGCGGGGCTTCACCTTCGTGCTGCGCTCCCGCGACGACGTCGAGCGGTTCTTCGCGGAGAGCGGTCTTGAACTCGCCGACCCGGGCGTCGTCCCGGTGCACCACTGGCGGCCCGACCACGCGGCGCCGGTGCCCGAGCAGCCGGAGGAGTCGTACCTCGCCGGTCTCGACGACATCGAGAAGGTCCGGTACAAGGACATCAACGACGTCACGGACGCGGACATCAACGTGTACGGCGGGCTGGGCGTCAAGGCCTGACACCCCAGGCAGTCGCACGGGTGTCCGGATCGCGGAAAGTCGCCTGTACGCGGCACGCATTTCCATACGCTGCGCGCATGACCGTGACCGTGACTGAGACCGCGTCCGATGCCGCCACACCCGCCCGCGCCCAAGCCCACGCCCCGCTGCCGTCGCTCGCCGCGCGGGCCCGGTCGATCGGGGGTTCCCCGGTCCGGGACATCCTCGCCGTCACCGCCCGCCCCGAGGTGATCAACTTCGCGGGCGGGCTGCCGGCCCCCGAGCTGTTCGACGCGGAGGGCATCGCCGCCGCGTACCGGGACGTCCTCGCCGAGGCGCCCGCGCGAGCCCTGCAGTACTCCACCACCGAGGGCGAGCCCGTCCTGCGGGCCGCGCTCGCCGCCCGCACCTCGGCGCGCGGACTGGACACCGGCGCCGACGACATCCTCGTCACCACCGGCTCCCAGCAGGCCCTGTCGCTCCTCGCCACCGCCCTGCTGGAACCCGGCGACACCGTCCTCGTCGAGAGCCCCTGCTACCTCGCAGCGATCCAGGCCTTCGGCTTCGCGGGCGCCCGGGTCGTCGCCGTACCCGGGGACGAGGACGGGATCGACCCCGGGGCGCTGGAGGAACTGGTGGTGCGCGAGCGCCCCAAGCTGCTCTACACGGTCCCCACCTTCCAGAACCCCACCGGCCGCACCATGCCCGCCGCCCGCCGCGCCGCGGTGGCCGAGGTCGCCGGGCGGTGCGGGCTGTGGATCGTCGAGGACGACCCGTACGGGGAGCTGCGCTTCGAGGGTGAGCGGCTGCCGTGGATCGCCTCCTACGAGGGTGCCCGGGACCGGACCGTGCTGCTCGGCTCCTTCTCCAAGGTCATGGCACCCGGCCTGCGCCTGGGCTGGCTGCGGGCGCCCGCCGAACTGCGCCGGGCCTGTGCGGTCGCCAAGCAGGCCGCCGACCTGCACACCCCGACCGTCAACCAGCTCGCCGCCGCCCGCTACCTGGCCGACCGGGACCTGGACGCCCACGTCGCCCGCGTCGCCGCCGTCTACGGCACCCGCCGGGACGCCATGCTCGCGGGCCTGGCCGACGCGCTCCCGGCGGGGTCGGTGTGGACCCGCCCCGAGGGCGGCATGTTCCTGTGGGCCCGGCTGCCCGAGGGGTACGACACCACGGCCCTGCTCCCCGGGGTGGTCCGGCACGACGTGGCGTACGTCCCCGGCGCCCCCTTCCACGCCGGCGAGCCCGACCGCGCCACGCTGCGGCTCTGCTTCGTCACCCAGACGCCGGACGAGATCGCGGAGGGGCTGCGGAGGCTGGGGGAGGGCCTGCGGGAGGGCCTGGGACAGGGCCTGCGGGAGGCGTAGGCCACGTCGTGCGCCCGGGGGAGGGCTCGAGGGAGGGTCGGGTCAGCGGCCGAGGACCTTGCGGCTCCTGCCGAGGTCGAGGAAGACGGTCTCGCCGGTGGAGTCGTCCAGGCCGTCGTTGTCGGTGACGGCGTAGACGCGGCCGTTCCCGGCGACGGTCAGGCCCTCCAACTTCTCCTGCGTCCAGCCGTGCGTCGCCCGCAGGTCGGGGAGGACGTCGTGGGCGAGGGACTTGGGGAGGACGGGGAGGGTGCCCGCGGGAGCGGCGGTCCTCGGCAGCGGCACGGTGTAGATCTTCTTGGTCTTCGCCGCCGGGCCGCCCAGCTTGTCGCGTTCGACGACCGCGAGCCGGTCGCCCACGACGGTGATCTCCGACAGGCCGATCCAGTCGCCGTCGGTGGTCGTGGCGGCCGTCCGGTAGCCGTACCAGCTCCAGGTGCCGGCCGCCACGTCGTAGCGGCCGAGCCGGACGACGCCGGACGGGTCGGTCTTCACCTCGCGCTGGAGGGTGGCCCAGACGATCTCGTGGCCGCGGGCGTCGGTGGTGGCGGTGACTCCCTCAAAGCCCTGCGAGCCGAGGCCCGCGGCGACGTCCGCGGGCAGGGCGACGACCTGACGGGTCACGCCGGACCGGTCCAGGCGCACCAGCCGGTTGCCGGTGCCGGTCTTGCCCTCGACGGCCAGCCAGAAGCCGCCCCGGGGACGCGCGTACACGCCCTCGGCGTCGTAGCCGGCCGGCTCGCCCGTGGAGTCCTTGACGGTCAGCTCGCGCGTGACGACGGCACCCCGCCTGCCGCCGGTGTCGATGGTCAGGACGCGCGTCGTGGCGTACGCCGCGTCCGTCACGGCGTACACCTCGTCGTCGCGGCCCGGTACGGCCGACAGGCCGCTGAGCGCGCCCCAGCCGATCGGCGTACCGGAGGCGTCGGAGGCGGACGAGAGGGAGGGGGCGGTGTTCGCGGCGGTGCCGCCCCTGCCCAGACGGAACAGGGTGACCGAGGCGCGGACGCCCGCCTCCGCGTCGTCCTCCTCGCTGGAGACGGCGAGCAGGCCGCGGGACGGGATCGGCAGCAGGCCTTCGGGGCCGTTGGTGGTCTCCAGGATCTGGCGGAACCTCGGCCTGGTGGGCCGGCTGATGTCGTACACGGCCACGAAGTTGGAGCGCTCGGAGCCGACGAAGGCGTACCGGACACCGCCGTACGTGGCGATGGCGAGGCCCTCGGGCTCGGTGCCCTTGTTCTCGGAGCGGTCCTCGTTGAGCAGGCCGTAGCGGGCGGCGAGGTGCTCGAAGCCGTTGCCGGCGTCCCAGACGACGTTGCCGGTACGGCTGTCGAAGACGGTCCAGCCGCGCGTACCGCCCTTCCAGTCGCCCTCGTTGGCGGTGGCGAGGTAGCGGTTGTCGATCCAGCCGACCGCGTCCGGCTCGCGCGGCACGTCGGTGATCGACCCGGTCTGGTCGATGACGCCGTCCTCGACGGTGTCGATGCCGTCGACGGAGGCGGTGCCGGCGCTGAACGCCTTGGTGATCCGCCCGGAGGCGAGGTCGATGACGACGATGCCGTTGTTCTCCTGGAGCGTCACGACGAGCCGGTCGCGGCCGTTGACGGAGACGTACTCGGGTTCGGGGTCGGTCGGCGCGGCGATGCCGGCGGCGGTGAGCGCGGGCAGCGCCGAGCCGTCGGACTTGGTCAACGCCACCTTGCGCAGGCCCCACTCGGCGGGCGAGGACCCCGACAGGTCGACGATCTGCACGAAACCGGCCGGCGCCTGCGGCAGGTCGCCCTCCTCGCCGCCGGGCGGGGTGGCCTCCTCGTCGCGCTCGTTCTCGATGGCGACGGCGGCGTACCGCTTGTCCTTGCTGAGAGCGATCGAGTCGGGCTGCCCGCCGAGGTCATGGCTGGCCACGCGCTCACGGGTGCGCAGGGAGATGACGTCCAGGCGGCCGGAGGGGTCGGTGTGGCTCGCGCTGGTGTTGACGACGACCAGCGCGTACGCGCCGACGACCGTCACTGAGGTCGGCTCGTCCTCGGCGTCGCCCAGCTCGGTGAGGGACAGCGTGCCCAGGCCCTTGGGGCGCTCCGGGTCGCTGATGTCGAGGAAGCCGATGCGCTTGGCGGCGGCGTCGGTGTAGACCTGCGTGCGGCCGTCCTCGCTGACCGCGGATATCTCGGCGACCGTCTCGGCGGCGGCGTCCGCACCGGTGGGCCGGTTCTGGAAGACCGGGTAGGTGGCGGTGCGCGCGAAGGCGGCGCTGTGCCGGTAGCCGTGGCTCCCGCCCCCGCCCTCGCCCGCGCCTCCGCCCTTGCGCTGATCGGCGTGTGCCGGGCCGGTGGCCGCCAGGGCTGCCGCGGTCACGGCCAGCGTCGCGAGCGCGGCGCAGGTTCTCTTCGGGAGCATCGTTCCTCCGGTACGTCCAGATCCGTCCACTGCGTGCCGGATGCTGCCACCTCGGGGCCAGGTCTGGCGGACGGGCCGGTGAACGGCCGGGTGAACGGAGGGCGAAGATCTCGTACTTCGCCCACGTCGCCCACGTCGCCCACGTCGCTCATCGCGGTGTCGTCGTCGCCGGCGGGGGATCGCGCCGTCGACGTCCCGTCCCGGGGGACGCTACTTAGATCTACTCGCAGTGCATCGGACCTTCAGCCCGAGGAGCAGGTCAACGGGGTGAGGCCGGCCGGGTGGTGGTCACGGGCTCGCCGACGCGGGCCTCGACGCACTCCTGTTCACCCTGTTCACCCTGTTCGCCCTGTTCGCCGACGGCCGGCGCGGGCCGGAAGCAGGCCCGGACGGTGCTGCCGGAGCGGGCCTCGGCCATACCGGTGTAGACGTACGTCTCCGTGTCGTCCTTGCTGCTGATGCGTACCTGGTGGGTCGGGCCGCCCGCCGTGACCTCCAACCGGTCGCCGATCCGGGTACCCCAGGCCCGGGCCCAGCCGGCGCCGCACTTCTCGCTGTAGCGCAGCTCCATGTGGGCGCCGGTGGCGGTGCGGTACGTGGTGAGGGTGTCGGGTCCGATGCCGCAGATCAGGCGCATCGGGTCCCGGCCCTCGCAGGCGGCGTCGTGGCACTGCGGGCCGAGGGCGTAGGGGAGGGAGGACGGCATCGCCTTCTCCTCGACCGCGTTCCGGCCCGGCAGCAGGAGGAACGCGAGCGCCACGCCACCGGCGAGCAGGGCGTACACCGACGCCAGCACCACCATGAGCCGCCCCCGGTGGCCGCGCGGCCGTCCGGCCCAGGGAGGCGGCGGCGCTTCCTGCGGCTCTGGCTGTGGCTGTTGCTCCGGCTGTTGCTCCGGCTGTTGCTGTGGCAGCGACTGTGGTTGCGGTCGCGGCCCCGGCTCCTCGGCAGCGGGGGCGAGGACCGCCGCGCGTCCGCGCCAGTCCGACTCGGCGATCTCCCACAGGGCCAGCAGCCGCCCGTCCGGTTCGTCCGCGACCCGGCACAGTTCCTGAACGGCCTGGCGAGGGGGCAGGCCCTTGCCGTTGAGGTAGCGCTCCCAGGAGGACTTGCTGTACGTCGTGCGCTCCGCCAGCGCCGCCAGGCTCAGACCCGTACGGGTCCTCAGCTCACGCAGTGCCGCGACCAGCCGGGCTTGTTCCGTGGTCACTTGGGCGCCGCCTCACGTAGGGCCTTCCAGGTGTGCGGGCCGATGACACCGTCCACGACCAGCTCGTCCCGCGTCTGCAGACGCACCACCGCGCGCTGCGTCTTCGGGCCGAAGACGCCGTCGATGTCTCCCGGGCTCATGCCCGCCCGACGCAACAGGCACTGTGCCTCGGCCACTTCGGGCCCCACGTGGGTGTACGCCAAGATGGTTTCCGTCGTCCGGCTCAGCCCCGCGTACCAGCGGCCGTCTGTCTGCTCCAGCCGGCAGGTGTAGACGACCGGCACCAGGGACTCCGACACGGTGGCCGGGGCCGCCGCGACGGTGTCGGTACGGTCCTTCGCGAGTTGGGCGCGGGCTTCGGAGAGCCGCATCGACAGCAGGACCGTCGCGGACACGGACAGCACCAGGGCCGCCGCTCCCGCCGTGACCAGGACGTGCAGATAACGCCCGTACCTCTTCCGCTCCGTGGGTGGGGGCGGGTGCGTGGGCGCCGGTGTCGCCGGAGCGCTCCCCGGGGTGATACTCGAGGTGCTCTCCGGGTCTCCGGCGGTGGCCACGCGTCCCTCCGCCCAGCGCTCGGCGGCGATCTCGTGCAGTACCAGCAGCCGGGCCGGATCGTCACCGCCGATGCGGGCCATCGCCTCGACGGCCTTCCGGGGCGGCAGTGACCTGCCGTTCAGATATCGTTGCCACGATCTCGCGCTGTAGCCGGACTTCGAGGCGAGTTGACGGGCACTCAGTTGGCTGCGGTCCTTCAGTTTGCGCAATCGCACGATCAACTGATGGATGTGTGGGTGTAGGTCGGCGGGCAGCTCTCTCCAACGCGACATGTCTCTCCCGTACGCGTTCGGGACCGCACCGGTCCGGTCGGCCCCCCGTGTCCCGGTCATATTCTGCATCAGCGCCCACGACGCTCCCGGAACAGCGATCCCTCCCCCAGTACAGAATCAGCCATTCCCGTTCTTCTGCGTCCCGCCGGAGTGACTCGGCGAGTGGCGTCCCAGCAGGTCAGCGAGTGGGACGTCCCGGGAGCCCGTCACTTGCGCGTCAACTGTGGCCGACCGACGCGTCGGACCGCCAGTCTCGTTGCGGAGTCGGCCGGTGCGGTCGGCTCCGGCCAACGCACGTCAACGGAGGGGAACAGCATGCGGGCTCTCACGAAGGCACTCGTCAGCGTCACGGCCGCGGTCGGCATCGCCGCCGGCGGTCTGGCCACCGCGGGTACGGCGATGGCGGCCCCCGCGCCGGCCCAGCAGCGGACGGCGAGCGTCGAGGCCGCGCCGCTCGCGGTGGTCAACCTCGGGCTGAGCACTGCCCGGGCCCAGCGCTGGCAGTGCTGGCTGCGCGACACGGGCTACAACCCCGGCGCCATCGACGGACAACTGGGCACCAACAGTTGGAAGGCGGCGCAGCGTAAGTTCAACGACCTGAATCTCGGCGCGGGCACTGTCGACGGAATCGTCGGCCCCAACACGATCAAGGCCCTACAGCGCTACCTGAACATCTTCGACTACAACCTCGCCGTCGACGGAATCGCCGGAGACAAGACCAAGGACGCGTTCTGGGACTTCAACGACGTCAACTACTGCGCCTGAGCCAACGCCACGGCCCGTCCACTTCCTCAAGTCGGGGAAGGGGACGGGCCGCGTGCCGTTCACCGGCGAGCACCTCGGAGCCGCTCGGGCATCGGGCTGCCAGCAGGGGCGTGCGTCCCGCTGAACCGACACGGTGGGTCACTCTTTCGCAGGTCAGGGAGGTGGACGTCCCGGGATGACGTCACTTCGACGCCGACTGTGGCCGGGCATCGTGCCGAACCCGCAGTTTCGTTACGGAGCCGCCGGTTGCGGTCGGCTCCACACATCGCAACTTCGCAACATCGCACGTCGAATGAGGGGAACAGTATGCGAGCTCTCACGAAGGCATTTATCGGTGTCACGGCCGCGATCGGCATGGCCGCCGGCGGTCTGGCCACTGCGGGGACGGCGGCAGCGGCTTCCGCGCCGGAGTCGGCTCAGCAGCGGGCGGTGGGTGCCGAGGCCGTCGCGCCGCTCGCGGTGGTCAACCTGGGGCTGAACACCGCTCAGGCGAAGGACTGGCAGTGCTTCCTGCGCAACTCGGGTTACAGCCCCGGCGCGATCGATGGGCAACTGGGCACGCAGAGCTGGAAGGCGGCACAGGGACTCTTCAACGCCCTGGGCTACCAGGACGGTCAGGTCGACGGAATCGTCGGACCCAACACGGTCAAGGCGCTGCAGCGCTTCCTGAACGACGACAACGTCGGCCAGAAGGTCGCCGTCGACGGGATCGCCGGACCGGACACCAAGGACGCGTTCAAGGACCTCGTCAACCTGTTCTCCCACTTCTGCTGAGCCGACCCCGCACTTCACTGGAAGGGACTGGTATGCGAGCTCTCACGAAGTCACTCGTCGGTCTCACCGCCGCGGCGGGGATCGCGGTCGGCGGCCTGGCGACCGCGGGCAGGGCGACCGCGGGCACGGCGACGTCAGGCACGGCGGCGGCTTCCGCGCCGGAGTCGGCCCAGCAGCGGGCGGTGGGTGCCGAGGCCGTCGCGCCGCTCGCGGTGGTCAACCTGGGGCTGAACACCGCCCGTGCGAAGAGCTGGCAGTGCTGGCTGCGCAACACGGGTTACGACCCCGGCGCGATCGATGGGCAACTGGGCACGCAGAGCTGGAAGGCGGCGCAGAGGAAGTTCGAGGGCTATGGCTTCTACGACGACTCCATCGACGGAATCGTCGGACCCAACACGATCATCGGGTTGCAGCACTACCTGAACGTCCACGTCTCCGGCCTCAACCTCGCCGCCGACGGGATCGCCGGACCGGCGACGAAGAAGGCGTTCTGGGACTTCGCCCGCACCGACCGCTGCTGAGCCGGCCTGCCGAAGGCACGCGGGCCTTCGGCGCTCAGAGCCGCTCGGGCGTCCGGATGCCCAGCAGGGCCATGCCCTGGTGCAGCGTGCGGGCCGTGACGTCGCAGAGGAAGAGGCGGTTCTCCACCTGCGTCGGCGTCTCGGCCTTCAGCACCGGGCACTTGTCGTAGAAGGACGTGTACAGCGACGCCACCTGGTACAGGTACGCCGTCAGCCTGTGCGGGGCGTACTCCGCGGCCGCCTCGAAGACCGTGTCGCCGAACGCGTCCAGGTGCAGGCCAAGCGCGCGCTCCGCCTCGTGCAGGTCCAGCTCCGGGTGAGCGGCGGGGCGGGCCTCGCCGGCCTTGCGGAGGATGGACCGGATACGGGCGTAGGCGTACTGGAGGTAGACGGACGTGTCGCCGTTGAGCGAGACCATCTGGTCCAGGTCGAACTTGTAGTCGCGGCTCGGCGACGTCGACAGGTCCGCGTACTTCACGGCGCCGATGCCGACCTGCGCGGCCCGCTCCTGGATCTCTTCCTCGGTGAGGTCCCGCGCCTTCTCCCGTACGACCTCCGCCGCCCGCTGCACCGCCTCGTCCAGCAGGTCCTCCAGGCGTACGGTCTCACCCGCACGCGTCTTGAAGGGCTTGCCGTCCGCGCCGAGCACCGTGCCGTAGGCCATGTTGTGCGCGGTGACGTCGTCGCCGAGCCAGCCGGCCCGGCGGGCCGTCTCGAAGACCATCTTGAAGTGCAGCGACTGGCGTACGTCCACGACGTACAGCAGCGTCGTCGCGTGCAGGTCCTGGACGCGGCCCCGGATCGCGGTCAGGTCGGACGCCGCGTAGCCGAAGCCGCCGTCGGCCTTCTGCACGATCAGCGGGACCGGCTGGTCGTCCTTGCCGCGGATCTCGTCGAAGAACACCACGAGCGCGCCCTCGGAGCGCACCGCCACGCCCGTCTCCTCCAGGATGCGGGCGGTCTCGGGCATGCCCTCGTTGTACGCGGACTCGCCGACGATCTCCTCGTCGCGGATCTCCATGTCGAGCTTCTCGAAGACGGAGTAGAAGTAGACCTTCGACTCGTCCACGAACTGCTGCCACAGCTCCAGCGTCTCCTTGTCACCGGACTGGAGGGCGACGACCCGCTTGCGGGCGCGCTCCTTGAACTCCTCGTCCGAGTCGAAGACCGCACGCGACGCCTTGTACACCTGGTTCAGGTTCGACATGGCCTGCTCGCCGTCGACGTCCTCGGCCGGGGCCAGCTCGCCGGGGTGCTCGAACAGGTACTGGATGAGCATCCCGAACTGGGTGCCCCAGTCGCCGATGTGGTGCCGGCCGATCGTCTTCTCGCCGGTGAAGTCGAGCATGCCGCGCAGGGCGTCGCCGATGACCGCCGACCGCAGGTGGCCGACGTGCATCTCCTTCGCCACGTTCGGCTGGGCGTAGTCGACGACGGTGACGCCCGGGTTCTCCTTCAGCGGCACGCCGAGGCGCTCGCCGTCCGCGTACCGGGCGGCGAGGTTACCGATGATCGCCCGGTCACCGATGGTGATGTTGAGGAAGCCGGGCCCGGAGACCTCGACGTCCTTGATCAGGTCGCCGGTGCTGATGTGCGCGACGACCTCGGCGGCCAGCTCCCGCGGGTTCGACTTCGCCTTCTTGGCCAGGGCGAGGATGCCGTTGGCCTGGTAGTCCGCCCGGTCGCTTCGTCGCAGCAGCGGGTCGACGCCGGCGGCCTCGGGCCGGGTGGCCGTGAGGGCGGACGCGAGCTGCTGCTGGACGGAGTCGCTGAGGGACGTGACCGAGGCCATGGAGTGGTTCGCCGTTCTGCTCGGGGTTCCGGGAGTGTGGCTTGCTGTAGCTACCGAAGCCGAGTATCCCACGCGGTGAAAAGCGGTTTTCGCGGATGCGCGCCGGGCTGGGAGAATGGAGCGGTCAGCCGTGCGACCGTACCGGCTGCCCGAGTCAGAAAGAAGGACGTGCCGATCGTGGCTCAGAGCACAGAGACCACCGACTGGGTCTCCCGTTTCGCGGACGAGGTCATCGCCGAGTCGGAGCGTCGTGCCCCGGGCGCGAAAACATCAGTCGCTACCGCTCCGGTCGCTCCGGTTGTGGTCGTCGCGTCCGGACTCTCCCCCTCCGGCCCCATCCACCTGGGCAACCTGCGCGAGGTCATGACCCCGCACCTGGTCGCCGACGAGATCCGCCGCCGGGGCCACCGGGTCCGGCACCTGATCTCCTGGGACGACTACGACCGCTACCGCAAGGTGCCGGCCGGGATCGCCGGGGTCGACGAGTCCTGGGCCGAGCACATCGGCAAGCCGCTGACCTCCGTCCCGGCCCCGAAGGGCTCCCCGTACCCGAACTGGGCCGAGCACTTCAAGGCCGCGACGGTCGACTCGCTCGCCGAGATGGGCGTCGAGTTCGACGGGATCAGCCAGACCGCGCAGTACACCTCCGGCGTCTACCGCGAGCAGATCCTGCACGCCATGAAGCACCGGCGGGACATCGACGCGATCCTCGACCAGTACCGGACGAAGAAGGCGCCCGCGAAGAAGTCGCAGAAGCCCGTCGACGAGGCCGAGCTGGAGGCCGCCGAGGGCTCCGGAGCCGCCGCCGAGGACGACGGCGGCTCCGGCTCCGCCGGGTACTTCCCGTACAAGCCGTACTGCGGCAACTGCGAGAAGGACCTGACGACGGTCACCGCCTACGACGACGACTCGACCGAGCTGACGTACGCCTGCACCGCCTGCGGCTTCTCCGAGACCGTGCGGCTGAGCGAGTTCAACCGCGGCAAGCTGGTCTGGAAGGTCGACTGGCCGATGCGCTGGGCGTACGAGGGCGTGATCTTCGAGCCCAGCGGCGTCGACCACACCTCGCCGGGGTCGTCGTTCCAGGTCGGCGGGCAGATCGTCGGGATCTTCGGCGGCCAACAGCCGATCGGGCCGATGTACGCGTTCGTCGGCATCAGCGGCATGGCGAAGATGTCCTCGTCCAAGGGCGGGGTGCCCACCCCGGCCGACGCGCTCAGGATCATGGAGCCGCAGCTCCTGCGCTGGCTGTACGCCCGGCGCCGCCCCAACCAGTCGTTCAAGATCGCCTTCGACCAGGAGATCCAGCGGCTGTACGACGAGTGGGACCGCCTGGACGCCAAGGTCGCCGACGGCAGCGCGTTGCCCGCCGACGTCGCCGCGCACGCGCGGGCCGTGGGCACGGCCGCCGCCGGTGAGCTGCCGAGGACGCCCAGGCCGCTGCCGTACCGCACGCTCGCCTCCGTCGCCGACATCACCGCCGGCCACGAGGACCAGGCGCTGCGCATCCTCGGCGAGCTGGACCCGGCGAACCCGATCGCGTCGCTGGACCAGGCCCGGCCGCGCTACGACAAGGCCGAGGCGTGGATCAACACCCACGTTCCCGCCGACCAGCGCACCGTCGTGCGCCAGGAGCCCGACGCCGAGCTGCTCAAGTCCCTCGACGAGCCGAGCCGGCAGTCCCTGCGGCTGCTGCTCGAGGGACTCGCCGACCACTGGTCCCTGGACGGGCTCACCCACCACGTCTACGGCGTCCCCAAGGTCCAGGCCGGCTTCCCCGCCGACGCCACGCCCAAGGAACTGCCGCCGGAGATCAAGACCGCCCAGCGGACGTTCTTCGCCCTGCTGTACCACCTGCTCGTCGGCCGCGACACCGGCCCGCGCCTGCCCACGCTGCTGCTGGCGGTGGGACAGGAGCGGGTGCGGACCCTGCTCGGGGAGTAGCACGAGTAGGACCCGCCGGTACGGCGAAGGGGGCGCCCCCTTCGCCGTACGCACAGGCGATCAGGCGATGTGGTCCTCCTCCAGCTCCGCGCTGTGGCGGTTGGTGAACTGGGTGACCAGGCGCTTCGTCTCGTGGTCGGCAAGCTGCGTGCCGTAGGTCGCCTCCACGTTGTCGCCGAACTCCCGGGGCGTCGGATAGCTGCCGTTGATCGACTGCTTGAAGACCTGGTAGTACGCGTCCTCGTCCGGGTCCTGCGGCGACGGGGGCCCGCCGCCCTCACCCAGCGCGCGGGTGCGGCCCGGGACGACCGGTATCGGGAAGCTGCCCGTCTCCTCCGGCGAGGGCTCCTGGAGCGGAGGCTCCTCCTCGTACTGGTCCCGGTACTCGTCGGCCTGCTGCTGCTCCTCGTACCACTGGGCGTACTGCTCGGCCGGGTCGTAGGTGGGGTCGTAACCGCCCTGGTAGGCGACCTGGCGGGTGTTGAACCAGGGGCTCTGCTCGGGGCCGCTCCCCTCCTCGCCACTCTGCGTCGACTGATCCGGCTGCCGCTGCCGCTGCCGCTGCTGTTCCGCCTCGGGGCCCTTGACCAGCTCGGGACGCTGCTCGGCCGCCGGCGCCGCCTGCGGATCCGCCGGCTGCGGCCGGGGCGCGGGCGGGAGCAGGGCCGGCTCGATGCCCGCCGCCGCCAGGCCCGACGGGGCGGTCTGCGCCAGGGGGACGCCGTAGCGGGCCAGCCGCAGCGGCATCAGGGACTCCACCGGGGCCTTGCGGCGCCAGGAGCGGCCGAAGCGCGAACGCAGCCGGGCCTGGTAGACCAGGCGCTCCTGCTCCAGCTTGATGACCTGCTCGTAGGAGCGCAGCTCCCACAGCTTCATCCGGCGCCACAGCAGGAACGTCGGCAGCGGCGAGAGCAGCCAGCGGGTGAGGCGGACGCCCTCCATGTGCTTGTCGGCGGTGATGTCGGCGATCCGGCCGATCGCGTGCCGGGCGGCCTCGACGGACACCACGAACAGGATCGGGATCACGCCGTGCATGCCGACACCCAGCGGGTCCGGCCAGGCCGCCGCGCCGTTGAACGCGATCGTCGCCGCCGTCAGCAGCCAGGCCGTCTGCCGCAGCAGCGGGAAGGGTATGCGGATCCAGGTCAGCAGCAGGTCCAGGGCCAGCAGCACGCAGATGCCCGCGTCGATGCCGATCGGGAAGACGTACGAGAAATTCCCGAACCCCTTCTCCAGGGCCAGCTCCCGCACCGCCGCGTAGGAACCCGCGAAGCCGATCGCGGCGATGACGACGGCGCCGAAGACGACCACGCCGATGAGAACACGATGCGTCCGTGTCAGCTTAAGTGGCGCGGCCACCCGTACTCCCCTCGCATTGCCTGTTGTTGCGCGCAACAGAGTGGCACATGTGTACGGGGGACGGGTGGCCGGTGGGTGGAAGAGACCGTCAGCTCGACTTCGAGGACGACTTGGACGACGACTTCGCGGACGACTTGGACGCCGAGTCCGAAGGGGACTTGGAGGACGTCCCGGAGGGCGACGGGGCGCCGCTCGAGGCGCCCTGGCCGCCGGTACCGCTGTTGGCCTTCGTCACCGTGGCCACCGCCTCCTTGGCCGCCTTCTGGGCGTCCTTCACCAGGTCGTCGGCGTCCGGGGTCTTGTCGCCGGCCAGACCCGCGCCGTTGTAGTCGACGGTGACGACGACGTTCTCGACACGTGTCACGACCGTCTGCTGCTTGAAGGTGCCTTCCTTCTTCTTCAGGTCGTAGCGCACCACCGAGGCCTCGTCGCCCGTGCCGCTCACCGGCGCGGTCTTGACGCTCTTCGCGCCCTCCGTGCTCTGGGCGTCCTTGAGCTGCTTCAGGTAGTAGTCGTGCGCCAGCTTGTCGCCCTCGCCGCGCGTCACGTCCGACTCGAAGCGCAGCATCGACACACTCAGCCAGCGGAACTGAGAGCCCTTCACGCCGTTGTCGTCGAGACTGCTCCAGGAGCAACTGGAGCGCTTGGCCGTGTCGTTGGACTCGCCCTCCTTGCCGGAATCGGCCTTGGGCGCCAGGTCTTCCACTGTCTTCTTCGTCAGCACCGAACACGGCTCCGGAAGCTTGCGGAACGCCGCCGCCTGCACCGTCGGGGACGGGCTCGCGGACTTGGACGCGGCGGACTCCTGCGCGGCCTTGTCCTTGCCGTCGTCGGAGCCGGAGTCCGAGGAGCAGCCGGCTGCCACCAGCATCACGGGTACGGCGGCCGCGCCGACAAGGACGCGGGTGAGTCGCTTCGCTCCCTTCGCTTGCTGGTCTCGCTGGTCACGCTGGGCTCGTAGCTGCATGGTTCCTTCACTCATGGCACTCGTGGTTCCTGCGTTCGGAACGGGTCCGAGGGGCCACGGTACGCGGTGAAGAAATCGTGCGGTCCCGCTTCGGGCACACCGCGCACGGGCGCGTGGGAGGCCCGGCGGGGCTCAATCGCTCAGTGAATCCGCTAGCTGGGAGGCCAGTTTCCGCGCCATTTCCTGCATTTCCTCACTGTCCGGCACGACTCCGAGCGCCGCCGACTGCTCCGCGTACTCGATGGTCACCACGACGTTCGACGTGCGGAACGCCACAGTCACCGTGCGCCGCTTCGCCGTCGAACCGGAGTCGCTCAGCGCGTCGTCCACGAACGCCTCGTCACCCAGATCGTCGAGGAGCCGGGGCTGGACCTCGGCGGGCGTGGCACCGGCGGACGCGCTCGACGAGGACGAGGACGAGGAAGGGGACGAGGGGGTGGTGGACGAGTCCGAACCGGAGGCGGGGGCGGAGGGCGAGCCGCCGGCGTCTGCGGACGGCGACCCGGAGGAAGGCGTGCCGGACGGGGAGTCCGAGGCCGACCCGGACTCCGGGACGACCGGTTCGGGCAGGTCGGCAGCCTCCACCTGCTTCGCGAACAACTGCTCGGCCTCGCTGTCGTCGCTCACGGAGTTGTCGTACGACACCACCCGCTCGAAGTCGACGAAGAGGTGGTCGGTCGCGTCCGCCGACTCCACCTTCCAACGGCAGCCGACCTTGCGGTCGGTGTCGTACGCGAGGGTCGGCTCGCCCGCGTACGCCTTCTCGCGCTGCTCCTCGTCCGTGATCTCCTCGATGCCGGGCAGGAGCGAGTCGAGCGCCGTCTCGCCGACCGCGCCACACGGCTCCGGCAGGGTGCGGTACTTGCCGGGCTCGGCCGCCTCGGTCGCGACACCGGGCTGGCCCGCGTTCGAGTCGTCCGCCGTGGCGCCGTCGCCCGAGCCGCCGGTGCAGCCGGCCAGCAACGCCGCCAAGAGGGCGGCGACGCCGGGTACGTAGGCCTTCCGCTGCACGGTGCGGCTCCTCTCGCCGGGGGCGACTGTGGTTCAAGACGGTCCGGGTCGGTCCGGAACGCCGCGGGACGGGTCGGGACGCTGCGGGACTCCAGTGTCCCCGCTTGTTATTCGCTTGCCGCACGGGGGCGTCCCCTGGAGACAATGTGTATCGCACGCGCTGCCGTGAACGCCGGTCGGTCGTCCCTTTGGCTGCCTTTGGCGCCGGTTTTGCGCTTCGAGACTTCTGTTGGTTTTCCGGGGGAATGAGGACGATATGTCGTACGTGGAGATGCCGGGCGCGAAGGTGCCGATCCGCATGTGGGCCGACCCGGCGACGGTCGAGGACGGCGCACTCCAGCAGTTGCGCAACGTCGCGACCCTGCCGTGGATCAAGGGCCTGGCGGTCATGCCGGACGTGCACTACGGCAAGGGCGCGACGGTCGGGTCCGTGATCGCGATGCGGGGCGCGGTGTGCCCGGCGGCGGTGGGGGTCGACATCGGCTGCGGAATGTCGGCGGTGAAGACGTCCCTGACCGCGAACGACCTGCCGGGCGACCTTTCGCGGCTGCGCTCGAAGATCGAGCAGGCAATTCCGGTGGGGCGGGGTATGCACGACAGCCCGGTCGAGCCGGGGCGCTTCCACGGGCTGGCGACGGGCGGGTGGGACGACTTCTGGGGGCGGTTCGACGGGGTGGCGGAGGCGGTGAAGTTCCGTCACGAGCGGGCTGGGAAGCAGATGGGGACGCTTGGCGGGGGGAATCATTTTGTTGAGATTTGTATTGATATGTCCGATTCGGTCTGGCTCATGCTTCACTCCGGTTCTCGCAACATCGGCAAGGAGCTGGCCGAGCATCACATCGGCGTCGCCCAGCAGCTCCCGCAGAACCAGGGTCTGATCGACCGCGACCTCGCGGTCTTCGTCGCGGACACTCCGCAGATGGCCGCATACCGCAACGACCTGTTCTGGGCGCAGGAGTACGCGAAGTACAACCGCACGCTCATGATGGCGCTCCTGAAGGACGTGGTCCGCAAGGAGTTCAAGAAGGCCAAGCCGGTCTTCGAGCAGGAGATCAGCGCACACCACAACTACGTGGCCGAGGAGCGGTACGACGGGATGGACCTGCTGGTGACCCGTAAGGGCGCGATCCGCGCGGGTTCCGGTGACTACGGGATCATCCCCGGCTCCATGGGTACGGGCTCGTACATCGTCAAGGGCCTCGGGAACGCCAAGTCCTTCAACTCCGCGTCGCACGGCGCCGGTCGGCGGATGAGCCGGAATGCCGCCAAGCGCCGTTTCTCCACCAAGGATCTGGAGGAGCAGACGCGGGGCGTGGAGTGTCGCAAGGACTCCGGTGTCGTGGACGAGATCCCCGGTGCCTACAAGCCGATCGACCAGGTCATCGACCAGCAGCGCGACCTCGTGGAGGTCGTGGCGAAGCTGAAGCAGGTCGTCTGCGTGAAGGGGTAGTCAGGGTGGTGGAGCGAGCATTGCGCATCGCTCCACCGTGCTGACTACGCTGGAAGCGGGGCCAAGCCGTCGAGCAGCTTCGTGAGGCGGGCTCGACAGGCGTTCCGGGAGTGCCCCAACTCGGCACACGCGTCGTCGATTGTCGGCGCGAGGAGCAGAATCTTGTCCTTCTCGGAAGTCCAAAGGATGCGCTCCGGACCAGGCTTCTTGGCCGGTGGGCGAACCCAGTTCGTGATTCTTTCGGCAACTGTCTGCTTGCGCCTCAGGGAGAGACACCCCATGTAGTAGAGGGTGGATGTCAGTGTCTGCGCGGCCTTGCCCCTATAGGTGATGTTGTAGACATGGTCTCGCTGGTTGCGGCGGGGCCTGCGCATGGCTCCGGTGACCGTCTGTGCGTAGGAGCACACGTAGGTGCCGATGGCTGTACTACTCGTGCTGAGAGAGATGAAAGGCATGCCACGCCTTGTGAAGCCGACCGACCCGTCGGCGTCGATGAGGCCCCGAAGGTAGTCGCGACGGGAGAATTCGAGGCTCGGTGGGCCGATGTCTCGTGACTTGCGGCCGTAGGGCAGACCCAGGCTATTCAGCTTGGTCCTCGCCTCGAGGGAGCACAGTGTCCAGACGGCTGAATGGTAGTTCTCGACGAAGTTCGTGGATCGCGTTCGCTCGACGACGCTGCTGTTGTACGGCGTCAGGTTCTTGAACCGGTAGAGCAGGTCAACGTCCCGGACGCTGAGTTCGACGGTCAGGCTGCCCTTCTGCCCTGATCCTTGGTATAGGTGCCCGTCGGCCTGTAGGAAGCCGAACATGTACGCGTACTCGGGGACCGTGAGGTCCATGAACTGGTGAGCAGTAGGCTCTCGTTCAGCCACAGGGAAGCTCCACTTCCTTGCTGGTCAGGCTCTCGGTCGGGACGGGCATCCCGGCCGAGGGCCGTCACATTGGATGTTGTGGCGCGAGCCTAGATCGCCAGTTCAACCGCCGTTCGCGTAATCGGATTTGCTTCACTCATGTGAGTTACTGACGTTTTCTCAGAGGGTAACGATCTTGAGGAAAATTGAGGTCCGGACGTATTGGCCTGAAGGTTCGGCTGGTGTGTGCACAGCAGGTGCTGTGGCGGATGAGGACGAGTTCGGTGCTTGCCCGACGTGGGGTGGGGCGCCGTGCGGCACGGTCGGAGACGAGGCCGGCGATCGCCAGCGCGGGGCGATGACCTGGTCGGGGGACTCCTTGGGCGGCCCGGCATACCCGGCGTCGACCTGAGACTTCACCGATGGGTGGAGCTGGAGCTGTTCGGCGATGCCTTCGGTGTGTACGGCCATATGGTTGTGCATCCCGCGGGGCCGCACGACCCCGGACAGAAGTATTGGGCCCTGCCCGTCGCTGAACGTGGTGGTCTTGATCGTGTTCTGTCGACGTTTGCCTGAGATCCAGGCACGGCGCCCGGGACGCTCTGTCTGTAGGCGCCTGACCTGGGTCTTGGCGGCGTCGAGTTGAGGCTCGACCCCTTCGGCCTCAGCGTATGCGAAGAGGTCCTTCAGCGTCCGCAGACGTATTCCGGGCCGGTCGGGCACAGCGAAACCACGGGCCGCAATCAACGAGCGGACCTGCCGGATCGCCGTCGAACAGTCGAGCGGTCGAGCGGTCGACGTCGTACAGCTCGGCGAGAACCTCGTGCGGCAGCCAATGGCGCAGGTGCACCAGGGTGAGAAGCAGCCGGTCGCAGAAGACCAGCTTCGGTTTGCGTCCGGCGCCGGGTGCCCTACGGCGCTCACTGCCCCTGGCTTGGCGAAGCGCAGACTGTCGCGTTGCCTCTCACGGGGCAGCGAGCCACTCGCCGAAGTGTGCGCGGTAGACACCGGACGGGTCAGGCTGGGAGCAGGCGGTGCGGGCTCAGGTCAGCTTCACGACCAGCGCAACCCGCACGGCTGTTCTCAGGTCACGGCCGAATCATCCGGACCGTCGATGCGAGCGGCCGAGTCACCTCACATGGGTTCCACCAGAGCCGCCCGCCACTCCGGGCGCGGATCAGCCCCAACGGTTGTCCAGTACTCCCGGCCGCGCACGATCTGTCCCTGCTCGACGGTCCAGAATGACGCCGCGCGGAACACGCCGAACTCATCGTGTGGCACCTCGACTTCGGAGACCACCTCGTTGCCGTCAGCCACAATCCGCAGCACCCGAATCGACCAACCCTCCGGGTATTCGCGGTTCACCGCGACGAAGTTCTTGTTGCCAACGATGCGCTCCGCGCTGATCGGCCACTCCACCACGACGTCCTCTGCGACCAGACCGGCGACGGCTGACCAGTCGCGCGCCTGGATCCGGTCCCACAACGCCTCAACCACTTCCGAAGACTCCATGGGAGGCACCCTTGCACGAGCCACTGACAACCGATCCTGGGGCCCAGGAGCAACCTGGTAAGTCCCCCAAGCAGCAGCCCCTCCCCGCTGCTAATGAATCCCAAGGTCGTAAGTTCAACGTCTCTGCGGGATCAGGCGTCGACCATTTCGAGTATGCGCGATCTTTGACGGTAGGGAGTCACACAGGGTCCGGCAGGTCCATGAGCGCAAGCTTCGCCGGGTCGACCACGGCGGTGAGCTCGATGATGTGGCCGTCGCCGACGGTGAAGGCGAGCAGCGAGAGTGGGGTGCCGTCTTCGCGCCAGGAGATGACGCCGGGGCGGCCGTTGACCGTCGCTGCATGTCCTCGTGCCGCACTGCCGGCCACTCGCGCGCGAGTGGCGACTTCGGTGGCCCCGAGCGTGACGAACGTGCCGTTCGGGGTGTGGACGGTGAACCTCACTTCGGGGTGGAGAACCTGCAGCAGTTGTTCGAACCGACCGTCGCGGGCTGCGGCCAGGAAAGCCTGGACCACCTTGCGTTGTTCTTGTCCGCTGCTTGCCGGCTGCTGGGCGACCTGTACTTTCCTGCGGGCGCGGCTGGCGAGCATTTTGGTCGCGTCGGCGGATTTGCCAAGAATGGGGCCGATCTCCGCGAAGGGCACGGCGAACACGTCGTGCAGCACGAACGCCAGTCGTTCGTCAGGGCGCAGCGAGTCGAGGACCGTGAGGAGCGCGAGGCCAACGGAGTCCCCGAGTGCCGCCAGGTCTTCCGGCGCGGGAGCGTCGTCGAGCGTCACGGTGAATTCGGGTAGCTGGTCGTCGAAGGAGACTTCTGGGCGCGTCCGGCCCGCCCGCAGGACATCGAGGCTGATGCGGCCGACCACGGTGGTCAGCCAGCCGCCGAGATTGTCGATGGCGTCGGTGTCCTGGCGGGACAGACGCAGCCACGCCTCTTGGACCACGTCTTCCGCATCGGCGTGTGATCCGAGCATGCGGTGGGCGACGGCGCGGAGCCGGTCACGGTGGGACTCGAAGGCATCGGCGATCGGGTTCGCGGGATGGGTGCCGGCCATGTTGTTACCTCCCTGGAAGCTGCTCCGTCATAGGGATGACGCGCACAGGCGCCGCAACGTAACCCGATGAAGGAGAGCACTCCCACATGGAAAACCGGCTCAAGAACAAGAACAAGAACAACCCCGATGTGTGGACGGCGATCCAGCACCTTCAGAAGGCGATCGCCGCCGGGGGCGTCGACCCGAAGGTGCTCGCGCTGGTCCACCTGCGCACCAGTCAGATCAACAGTTGCTCGGCGTGCGTCTATGCCAGTGTCGCCGGGGGGAAGAAGGCCGGTGACACCGATGAGCGGCTGCACAACGTCGCAGCGTGGCGGGAGGCGCCGTTCTACACCGACGCGGAGCGCGCGGCACTGGCGCTGGCCGAGGCTGCCACCCGGCTGCAGGACGGTGCGCAGGGGGTCACCGACGAGATCTGGGAAGAGGTCAACGCCCACTTCAACGAGGAGGAGATCGACGCGATCAATCTGGAGATCGCGCTGACCAACTTCTTCAACCGAATCAACCGCACCATCAAGGAACCGGCCGGCCAGACCTGGAGCTGAGCCCAGCGGGGCTCTTACCCCCTGAGGCTTCGCCAGCGAATGATCTTCGGGTCGGACGCGAAGCCGGGCAGGCGTGAAGCCTTGGTAGGGCTGTTCTGCCAAGATCACGTCCGCTCGAACCAGAGGCTTCACGTGGGTCACCTACTCTGCCGTGCTCGGCGTCCCACGCCACGTCGTCGAGTTCCTCGCCCGGTTGCTGGCCGCCCACCGGCGCAGGATCGGCACCCCGAAGGTTTCTCGCGCCCTGGGCTCGTTCCGGCAAGCGGTATTGGTGCTGCGCCGGTTCCGAGAACACGGCTGCGTGCACTGCCCGGCCCGGAACGCCGGGATCTCGCAGGCCACCGGCTACCGCTACTTCTATGAGGGCATCAGTGTGCCGGCTGCCCAAGCTCCTGATCTGCAACGCGCTGGTCAGACATGTGAGTGCGTGCTGCGAGTGAGCCGCGGCGGCACTGAAGGAATGCTTGCGAGCCCTCAAGCACGTCACCCTCAGCCCCAGCAGAATCGGCGACATGGTCCGCGCCGTACTCGTTCTCAACGGGCACTGGAAATGATCTTCAAATGAGGAAGCCTCACTCACCAGCGTCAGCCCTCCCGGTGCACCTTCGTGTTCGATGCCTGGGCGCGGGGGCGGACGACCAGGAGGTCGATGTTGACGTGGGCGGGGCGGGTGACCGCCCAGGTGATGGTGTCGGCGACGTCGTCGGCGGTGAGGGGGTCGGCGACGCCTTGGTAGACCTTGGCCGCCTTGTCCTGGTCGCCGGCGAAGCGGGTCAGGGCGAACTCGTCGGTCTTGACCATGCCGGGTGCGATCTCGACGACGCGGACCGGGCGGCCGACGATCTCCAGACGGAGGGTCTCGGCGAGGACGTGTTCGCCGTGCTTGGCGGCGACGTAGCCCGCGCCGCCCTCGGAGCAGGTCGTGTGCGTGAAGGGGTAGTAGGGGTGGTGCCGGGCGAGCCGTTCTTGCTCCCCGCATGGCCTCATGAGGGTGGGGGCGCCGTTCGCGGCTGCCCCCACCTGTCTCGTCGTTCGGTCGTGCGACTACTCCGGGACGGCTCCCAGCGTCTCCAGGACGCCGTACACACCGACGCACAGGATGGCCACGCTGCTGAGGACCAGGGCCGTGGTCAGCCAGCCGTTGGTGCGGAAGCGCCGTGGCACTCCGGTGTAGCGCAGCCGCCAGACGGCGACGACCACCGCGAGCAGGAAGATCCCGCCGCCGATGCCGCCGATCTGGACCATCAGAACGGGCGACTGCATCCAGAGGAAGAAGCAGGTCCACAGCAGCGGCAGGGTCCAGGTGAGGATACGGATGGTGCGGGTGCGGGCGCGGACGTCCGACCAGTCGATGACGCCGAGCAGGCCGAGGGTGTTGGTCCACAGCCGGGGCACGGAGGCCGTCGAACCGATGAGGGTGGAGAAGAGGACGCCGAAGGCTCCGACGAGGAACAGGTACTCGGCCCAGGGGCCCATGGTGTCGGTGTAGATCCGCGACAGCGTGGTGATCATCTCGTTGCCCTCGGGCACGAGGCCCTGCGGGTGGAGCACGGCCGCGCCGATGACGTAGAAGGACAGAGTGCACAGCACGCAGACGGCCAGCCCGGCGAGGGCGTCCATGCGCATCACCTTGATCCAGCCCTCGGCCCGGCGGGCGCGCTCCTCGGTGCCGTCGTCGGGGCCGGTCCAGCGGGCGTAGCCCTTCTCCAGGCACCAGTAGGTGTACGTCGTCATCTCGTCGGCGCCGACACCGGTGATGCCGAAGACGGCCAGGGCGATGCCGACGGTGCCGGCCGGTATCTCGAAGCCGAAGCCGCTGCCCAGTTCGCTCGACCCGTAGCCGTACTCGGTGCCGGGCAGGCCGATCGCGAGGCTGACGGTGACCAGGGTGAAGGCGATGACGGAGACCAGGCAGGCGCGTTCGACGTGGCTGTACTTGCCGGACTGCAGCAGCAGAATGGCGGCGAGGGTGACGACGACGGCTCAGAGGGCCAGGGAGCCCCAGCTCAGGGGTTCGCCGATCACCGGCCACAGCACCGAACAGGCGGCCGCCGTGCCGCCGATGATGCCTCCGCGCTGGAACATCTTGGCGAAGTCCATGCCGATCCACAGCCAGTTGATCCAGCTCAGCCCGCCGATGCGCGGGCCGACCTGGCGGTAGCCGTCCAGAGCCGTGCGTCCGTTGAGGATGGTCCATTGGGCCAGTTCCATCTGGACCCAGACCTTGACCGCGGTCGAGACGATCACGAGCCACAGCAGCGCGAAGCCGGCCTGGGCGCCGAGAGAGGTGGTGGTGATCAGCTCTCCGGAGCCGACGACGGCGGCCGAGAGGACGAAGCCGGGGCCGAGATGGCGGAATCGGCCGCGGAAGTTCTCGGGCGCCGGGCGGGCGTCCTCGGGGCGCAGGGTGTACGGATCGGCCTGCGCGTGGTCCGCGGTGGCGGGGGCGGTGGTGGTGGACATGGCGGTGTTCCTTTGCTGGTTCCGGTGCGGCGCCGGAGCGGAAGGCAAACGGGACAGGCGCCCCCGGGAGCCGGGGACGGGCAAGGGATGACGCGGTGGAGTGGTGGAATGGTGGAGCGGTGGAGTGGTGACGCGGTGGGGCGGTGACGCCGGGCTCGGGGTCAGCCGGCCGCGTGGTGCGGGGGTTCGCCGGCGAGGACGCGGAGGACGTCCCCGGCGACCATGAGCCCCATCGCTCGGTTGGCCTCCGGGGTGCAGGCGGCCATGTGCGAGGTGAGGGTCAGGTGCGGGGCCGTGCGCAGGACGTGACCGTCGGGGAGCGGCTCGACGGCGAAGGCGTCGAGCGCGGCGGCGGCCAGGTGCCCGGAGTGCAGCGCGGTGGCGAGCGCGGTGTCGTCGACCAGGCCGCCGCGGGCGGCGTTGACGAGGATCGCGCCGGGTTTCATGGCGTCCAGCCGTGCGGCGTTCAGCAGCGGCTGCCCGGCGGGCGGCGGGAGGTGCAGGGTGACGACGTCGGTGTGGGCGAGGAGCGTGTCCAGCGCGGTGGGTTCGGCGTCCGCCGCGGTCACCGCGTCGTCGGGGACGTACGGGTCGTGGGCGAGCACCCGCATCCCGAAGGCCCGCGCGTAGCCGGCGACGAGCCGCCCGATCCGGCCGAAGCCGACGACGCCGATGGTCCTGCCGTGCAGTTCCGGGCCGAAGAGCTTGGGCCAGCCGCCCGCGTCGACGGCTGTGTGGGAGGCGCTGATCCGGCGGGCGGCGTCGAGCACGAGCCCGAAGGTGTACTCGGCGACCGCGCGGGAGTTGGAGCCGGGTGCGCAGACGACGGGGATGCCGCGGGCGCGGGCCGCGTCGAGGTCGATGGTGTCGGTGCCGACGCCGTGCTTGGCGATGACCTTCAGCCGTGGGGCGGCGTCCATGACCTCGGCGGTCACCGGGTCCATGCCGGCGACGAGCGCGTCCGCGCCGGCGATCCGGGTGAGCAGTTCGTCGTGCGGCAGGGCGCGGTCGGCGTACGGGCGCAAGGGGCCCGCGCCGCCGTCGGCGAGCAGGGTCCAGGGTTCGTCCGAGTGCCGGGCGAAGGTGGGCGTGGTGATGAGTGTCGTGCGGTCCGCTGTGCTCATGCCCCGCAGCCCTTCCGTGCGTCGTCCAGGTGCGCGGTGGCGACCTGCTGGAGGTGGACCACGTCGGCGGCGACGGACGCGAAGGTGAAGCCCTCGGCGAGCCGGCGGGCGGCGCTCGCGCCGTCGCCGTTGTGGATGCCGGCGGCGATACCGGCGGCCTCGGCGGCCACCCGGACGCGGGTGAGCGCCCGCTCGAACTCCTCGGCGACATCCGGGTCCTTGGAGGTCCGGCCGCCGAGGGCGAGGCGCAGGTCGGAGGGGCCGACGTAGATTCCGTCGAGGCCCGGGACGGTGCAGATCTCCGCGACGTTCGCGAGCCCGTCAGCGGTCTCGATCATGGCGAGCACCGCGGTCTGCTCGTGGGTGTCGGCCGGGTCGGGGCCGATCCGCAGTTGGGCGCGCATGGGGCCGTAGGAGCGGCGGCCGTGCGGCGGGTACCGTACGGCGGCGACCGCGTCGGCCGCGTCCTGGGCCGTGTCGACGAGCGGCACGATGACGGCGGCGGCGCCCGCGTCGAGCGCGCGGCCGATGTACGTCGGGTCGTTGGCCTCGACGCGGACCACGCCGACGGCGGTGGAGCCGCGGGTGTCGGTGGCGATGAGGTTGTTCAGCAGGCCCTGGTAGCCGAAGAGGCCGTGCTGGGCGTCGAAGGCCAGGTAGTCGTATCCGAGGCGGGCGAGACGCTCGGCGGCGACGGGCGAGTCGAGCAGCGACCAGTAGCCGATGAGGCGCTGGCGGTCGCGCAGTGCGGCGGTGAAGTGCGCGGCGGTGGTCATGAGGAGTCTCCGGACGGCTGGGGACGGCGGTGGCAGCGGGGGCGTGCGGGGGTGGGGGCGGGG
>NZ_JAGMUO010000071.1 GCF_019049325.1 Streptomyces sp. AC512_CC834
AGGTAAATCCGTCGCACACGAGGCTGAGACCTGATGCCGAGCCGATTGTGGTGAAGTGGATGATCCTATGCTGTCGAGAAAAGCCTCTAGCGAGTTTCATGGCGGCCCGTACCCTAAACCGACTCAGGTGGTCAGGTAGAGAATACCGAGGCGTTCGGGTGAACTATGGTTAAGGAACTCGGCAAAATGCCCCCGTAACTTCGGGAGAAGGGGGGCCACACCCGGTGACGAGTCTTGCACTCCGAGCTGGGGGTGGCCGCAGAGACCAGCGAGAAGCGACTGTTTACTAAAAACACAGGTCCGTGCGAAGCCGTAAGGCGATGTATACGGACTGACGCCTGCCCGGTGCTGGAACGTTAAGGGGACCGGTTAGTCACATTTCGGTGTGGCGAAGCTGAGAACTTAAGCGCCAGTAAACGGCGGTGGTAACTATAACCATCCTAAGGTAGCGAAATTCCTTGTCGGGTAAGTTCCGACCTGCACGAATGGCGTAACGACTTCTCGACTGTCTCAACCATAGGCCCGGTGAAATTGCACTACGAGTAAAGATGCTCGTTTCGCGCAGCAGGACGGAAAGACCCCGGGACCTTTACTACAGTTTGATATTGGTGTTCGGTTCGGCTTGTGTAGGATAGCTGGGAGACTTTGATACTCGCACGCCAGTGTGGGTGGAGTCGTCGTTGAAATACCAGTCTGGTCGTGCTGGATGTCTAACCTGGGTCCGTGATCCGGATCAGGGACAGTGTCTGATGGGTAGTTTAACTGGGGCGGTTGCCTCCTAAAGAGTAACGGAGGCGCCCAAAGGTTCCCTCAGCCTGGTTGGCAATCAGGTGTTGAGTGTAAGTGCACAAGGGAGCTTGACTGTGAGACCGACGGGTCGAGCAGGGACGAAAGTCGGGACTAGTGATCCGGCGGTGGCTTGTGGAAGCGCCGTCGCTCAACGGATAAAAGGTACCCCGGGGATAACAGGCTGATCTTCCCCAAGAGTCCATATCGACGGGATGGTTTGGCACCTCGATGTCGGCTCGTCGCATCCTGGGGCTGGAGTCGGTCCCAAGGGTTGGGCTGTTCGCCCATTAAAGCGGTACGCGAGCTGGGTTTAGAACGTCGTGAGACAGTTCGGTCCCTATCCGCTGCGCGCGCAGGAGTCTTGAGAAGGGCTGTCCCTAGTACGAGAGGACCGGGACGGACGAACCTCTGGTGTGCCAGTTGTCCTGCCAAGGGCATGGCTGGTTGGCTACGTTCGGGAGGGATAACCGCTGAAAGCATCTAAGCGGGAAGCCTGCTTCGAGATGAGGACTCCCACCCACTTGATGGGGTAAGGCTCCCAGTAGACGACTGGGTTGATAGGCCGGATCTGGAAGCACCGTGAGGTGTGGAGGTGACCGGTACTAATAGGCCGAGGGCTTGTCCTCAGTTGCTCGCGTCCACTGTGTT
>NZ_JAGMUO010000072.1 GCF_019049325.1 Streptomyces sp. AC512_CC834
CGGTCAGACAGAACAGCAGGAAGACAACCCAGCAGGGCGTCAGTCAGACCCCGAGCCATGACCGCCGGAACCTGAGTATCAGCATCAGTGTCAGACCCACCCCTTATCGTGCGGACGTATGACGACCCTCCCGCTCCCCGCCACGGAACTGTCCGCAGCCGAGGCCCGCCGCCTCGCCCTTCGCGCACAGGGCTTCCTCGGCGCCCCGGACCGCCGCGGGGGCGTCCGCGGTGTCCTCCGCCACCTGGGCGCGGTGCAGCTCGACACCATCTCGGTCCTCGCCCGCTCCCACGAACTCGTTCCGTACGCGCGCCTGGGCGCGGTGGGCCGCCAGACGATCGAGGCCGCCTACTGGCAGGACACGCACGCCTTCGAGTACTGGTCCCACGCGGCCTGTGTCCTCCCCATCGAGGAGTGGCCGCACTTCGCCTTCCGCCGCCGCGCCTACCGCAACCGCCCGCACTGGAACCACCACCTTCCCGACGGCACCTACGAACAGGTCGTCAAGCAGCTCCGCACCGAAGGCCCCCTCACCGCGACGGACCTGGGCGGCGCGAAGAAGACCAGCGAGTGGTGGGACTGGTCGGGCACGAAGGTCGCCGTCGAGCGCGCGCTCATGTACGGCGAGGTGGTGTGCGTCGAACGCCGCGGCTGGAAGCGGGTGTACGACCTGGCCGAGCGGGCGATCCCGGCCGCGCTGCTGCACGACGACCTGGACGACACCGAGTGCCTGCGCCGCCTGGTCCGGCTGGCCGGTCAGTCCCTGGGCGTCGGCACGCGCGCGGACATCGCGGACTACCACCGCCTCAAGGCCGAGCAGGTCGACGCCGTCATCGCCGACTCGGGCCTGGTGCCCGTCACGGTGGAGGGCTGGGGCCGCCCCGCCTGGGCGGACCCCGCGGCCCTGGAGACGCCCCCGCGCGGCCGTCATCGCACGACGCTGCTCTCGCCCTTCGACTCGCTGATCTGGGAGCGGGCGCGCACGGAACGGATCTTCGGCTTCACCCACCGCCTGGAGGCCTACGTGCCCAGGCAGAAGCGGGTGCACGGCTACTTCGCGATGCCGGTGCTGGCCGGCGGCCGGCTCGTCGGCCGGGTGGACCCGGCACGCGAGGGGCGCACCCTGGTCGCCAGGCAGGTCCGGCTGGACGGCGCCAAGGCCGCCCCGGCGGTGGCCCAGGCCCTGGTCGAGGCGGCGAGCTGGGTGGACTGCGCGGACGTGCGGGTAGAGCGGGTCGACGCGCCGGAGCTGCGCGAGCCCCTCACGAGGGAGCTGGCCCGCCTGCTCGGCTGACCGGGTCACCGGATCTCGAGAATCTTCTCCCGCATCGCGTACACCACGGCCTCCATCCTGGAGTGCAACTGAAGTTTCTCCAGGATGTTGCGCACGTGGTTCTTCACGGTGTTCTCGGAAATGAACAGTTCCTTGGCGATGTCCCGGTTGTTCATTCCCGTGGCGACGAGCTTGAGGACCTCCAGCTCGCGATCCGTGAGCCGCGGCGCGGGCACCAGCCGGCGTTCGTCGGTCCGCTGGATCATCGACTTGAACTCGGTGAGCAGTTTCGACGCCATGGACGGGCTGATCTGGGACTGCCCGTCGGCCACCGCGCGAATGGCGGTGGCCACCTCGTCCGTCGAGATCTCCTTGAGGAGATAACCGGTCGCGCCCGCCTTGATCGCGTCGTAGAGGTCGGCCTCCTCGTCGCTGATCGTCAGCATGATGATCTTGGCACTGGGGGCCACCTCCTTGATGGAGGTGCAGGCCTCGATCCCGCCGCGCTTCGGCATCCGCACGTCCATCAGGACGATGTCCGGCAGCAGGTCGGCGGCCTTCTCCACGGCCTCGGCGCCGTCACCGGCCTCCCCGACGACCTGGATGTCCTCCTCGGCCGCGAGCACGATCTCCAGGCCGCGGCGGAAGAGGGCGTGGTCGTCCACGACCAGCACCCTGATCGGCTCCTTGCGTGCGGAGCCCGCGTCCGCGTCCGGGCCCATGCCGACGGCCCCGTCGTCGATCCCGTGGTCGACGCCCGCGCCCCGCATCGGTCCGAAACTGTCCGCCATCGTTCCTCCCCCTGAAGGCTGTGGCCCGTGGTCCTGAGCCATCGCCAACCCAGAGCAACGACCCACCGGTTGGGCCGTTGCCGCCATGATTCCATGCCCGGCCGACACCGGGGTGACCGAGCAGGCCACGAAGGGGTCGCACACCCACGCGCACCGTCGCACACCGGTGCCCCTGGGGGCGCACACGCGCTCCAGGGGCACCGGTCCACAGCTACCCGGCGGCGTCAGCCGCCGAGCGCGTCGCCCGCCTCGGGAGCGTGGGCGTGGGTGACCATCGTGTCCGTGGTGAGGTGGATCACGCCGTAGTCGTAGGCGTGCCGACGGTAGACGACGCTGGGTTCCTTGGTCTCGGAATCGACGAACAGGTAGAAGTCGTGCCCGACCAGTTCCATCTCGTAGAGCGCCTGGTCGAGAGACATCGGTGCGGCGACGTGGGTCTTCTCCCGGACGACGAGCGGACCGTCGCCCTGGACCTCCAACGAGCCGATCTTCTTGGTGGGTACGCCGTCCTGCTTCTCCGTCGGGACGACGTCGCCGTTCCCGTTGAGCGTCGCCGCGCCGGGTACGTGGTCGGCGACCTCGGCCGCCGAGATCCGGCGCGCGCCGCGGCGCGAGAAGCGCTTGTCGTGCTGCTTGCGCAGCCGTGCGCCGAGCTTCTCCGCCGCCAGGTCGAGCGCCGCGTACGGGTCGCTCGCCGCCGCCTCCGCCCGGATCACCGGACCGCGCGAGCGGAGCGTGATCTCCACTCGGTCACAGCGGTCGGCCTGCCGGGGGTTCGGCTCCTTGGACACCTCGACGTCGAGGCTGATCACCTTGCCATCGAGCTTCTGGATCTTCTCCAGCTTCAGCTTCTCGGCCACGTGCTTCCGGAACCGCTCGGGCACCTCGGTCTTGCGGCCCTTGACGACGATGTCCACGCAGAACTCCGTTCCCGGATTGCTCCGCTGCTACGGCGGAGCATCTCCCTTTCGCACCAGGTTCCGGTCTACCCGGAAACCTCGGACTCGGTGACGTCCACCTCCTCCCCCGCGGGCGTGATCCCCACTCCACCGGTGCGGGTGATGACGGTGGAACCCGCAGCACGGCATTCGGATTTGAGAGGTGTGGCCTGCGGCTTTGCCTCACAACCGAACATATCTCGCCCGGACGGATGTCGTCACCCTCTACCGCGGCGTACCTCCGTTCCGGTGAATTGACCCTCTGATTACCTGCAACGACGTAAGTTCTCAGTCAGTTCCGGTTTATTTCGAAGGAATCTGGTGAGGCCGCGACCACTGCCGCGCAGATCGCTTCACGGATCACTTCACCGCCTCCGTATGGACCCTCCTTTTGGGGCCCGGTCTTCCGTTCCTCTCTGCCTTCCCCTGCCGCCGAGGGATACACAGACGATCTCGGCGTCCAGTACGTGCCGGGCCCCGCCCGCGACTCAGCGGAGTCGGCCGTCGCCGCGCGCACGGCACGTGCCGCCTCGGACAGCGAGGCACCCGTCGTCATCAGGTCGTCGACCAGGACGACCGGCCCACCGCCGCACAGCAGCCCGCCACCGCCGGGAGCCACCGCCAGCGCGCCGGCGAGGTTGTCCAGCCGCTGCCGGGCGTCGAGCCCCGACTGGTCGGCCACGGCGTACCGCTGCCGCAGCACGGCCAGCACCCGGGCCGGTGTCCCGGTGCGCCGCAGCTCCCCCGCGGCCGCCAGGGCGATCCGGCGTGCCGGATCGTGCCCGCGGGCCCGTACCGCCCGGCGCGCCGACGGCACGGGCACGAGCAGCACCGGCCCGTCCGCCCGCATGGCGCCCGCGGCGTCACCGGCGGCCGTACCCGCCTGCCGTATCCCCGCCTGCCGCATCCCCGCCCGCACCGCTCCCGCCAGCGCCGCGCCGAGCGGTGCCGTGAGGGCGAGCACGCCCCGCTCCTTGTGGGCCAGCAGGGCGGCGCGTACCTCGTCCTCGTACGGCGCCGCCGCGTGCACCGACGGCAGCCCGGGCGGCTCCGGTGCCGGACGCACACGGCACGGCGGGGCTCCGCTCAGGGCCGTACGGCACCGGGGGCACAGCACCGCGCGAGCCCTGCCGCAGCCTCCGCACTCGGCCGGCAGCACCAGGTCCGTGAGGTCCCGCCACCATCCCCTCAATCCACGCATGGCCACACTGTGCCAACGCCTGCGGGACCCTGCCAGGCCTGTGGAAAACGTTGGCCGCACCCTTGTGGAAAACTCCGGACGCCAGGCTCCGCGCATCCCCCGCACGAGTGAACGCTCCCCCTCGGAACGCCTGTACACCGACCGGGCGCCTCAGCCCGGATAGACCGGCGCGGTCCCCTCCGTCACCTTCTGCCACTGTTGCCCGGACGGCAGCCGCACGATGAGGTCCTCCGAGTACGCCACCAGCGGCAGCCGCTCGTCCTCGGTCGCGGCGATCTCCTTCACCCCGGTCAGGGCCGCGGGCACCGAGGCCTCCGGCGTGGAGCCGTCGACCTGGACGTATCCGATCTGCTGGACGCCACCGTGCTCGCGCCCGACCACCACGAGCCGGCTGTCACCGGCCCACGACATGGCCGTGACCTCCTCCAGCTCAGGGGTCGCGGAACGCAGTTCGAGGACGGTCACCGCGGGCGGGTCGCCGGCCTTCTCGTCCCGCTCGATCCGCCCGATGAGCAGCGACCGCTTGCCGTCCTTCTCCACGATGAGCGCGATCCGCACCCCGTCGGCAGCCACCCGCACGGCCTGGACCCGCCCGTCGAGACCCGGCATCCGCACCTCCACCGGATCGCCCGCGCCCGCCTCCAGCAGCAGCAGCCGCGGGTCGGCCGGGTCGCGGTCGGCGATCCAGAGGTCGCCCCGCGCGTCCCAGCTCGGCGGTGTCAGCCGGTCGGCCTCCTTCGTGCCCTTGCTGATCAGCACGGGGTCGCCGAGCGAACCGCCCGACACCAGCGAACCGACGTACAGCGACTTGTTGTCGAGGCCGATCCCGGCCGCGCTGTGCTCGTCGCGCGAGACCGCCACCGACCGCAGGGCCGTCTCGCCCTCCCCCAGGGGGCCGGGCACGGGCTCGGCCCGGGTCCCGTTGCTGCCGGCGGCGATGCGCACGACGCGGTCCTGGTCGTCGACGAAGTAGAGGTAGTCGGGCCGCTGCGCGGAGCCGCGCGTCGCGACCGTCCCGGCCCGGTCCTCGGTGAGCGAACACAGTTGCTCACCGCCCGAGCGCAGCTCGACCTCCTCCACCGCCGGGGTGAGGTTCTGCAGCGTGAACAGGAGCTGCGCGGCCATCTCGTCGCACTTGTCCGCGCCGGCCCGGGCCGCCTTGTCGTTCAACGGCACGGTCAGCTTGCTGCGGTCGTCGGGCGCCAGCGAGACGACGTTCTTCGCCAGCGCCGTTCCGGTCGGGAAGCTGGACCTGACCACGGGGCCGAGCAGGCTCGTCGGCCCGCTGAGCAGGGAACGCACCACCTGGGTCATCGGATCCACGCGCCGGCGCACGTAGACGGGATCGGCGACGGCCGCCGGCTGCCGGTTCGTGCCGGCCTCGGCGTCCGCCCGCACCGCGGTGTTCGAGGCGAAGTAGTACCGGTTGACCGACATGTAGTTGCGCTGGAAGTCCGACTTGCCCATGACGACGCCCTGCGGCAGCACGTCGATGCGCCACTGCTTGGTCTTGCCGTCCCGGGTGAGGTGCACCGACTCGCGGTAGGAGCCGTCGGCCGGCGAGTACGACTGCTGCGCGTCCACCGTGGCGACCTTGACGCCGGTCAGGGTGACCGAGTAGTCGTTGCCGTCCTCACGGCTGCCCGAGTGGTCGGACTCGGTCCCCGGGCCGCCCGCGAGCACCGTCGCCGACCGGTCCGGCCGCCAGTTCTTCGCGGCATCGCCGGTCAGGTACTTGCGTGCCGTCTCGTAGTGCGGATCGTCACTGGTCAGCGCCTCCAGGAAGCCCTGCACGATGTCGGCGGGCGGGGCGTCCTCCTGCGGCGGCATCGCGAACACCCGCACCTGCGGGTCCTGCCGGGGCGTGGACTCCACCCCCCGCAGATCCCCGCTGTCGGGCATGGACGCGCATCCCGCCAGCAGTACGATCCCGCCGACGGCGCAGGCCACCACGCGTGCCGGCCTGCGTCGACCGCTCCCCTCGCGGTCAGCGCCCACGAGTTGCCTCCCCTTGCCTGTTCGACTCCTCCGGTTCGGCCTCGGGGCGACTCGCCGCCTCCGGTGCCGGCCCGCCGTCCTGTCTCCGGGCGCCCGACACGGGCCTGGGCACCACGCGCGCGCCGTTGCCCGGCAGTGCCGTCGGGTCGGCCGTGGGGGCCACCGTGGCCTGCCGCGGCGTTATGGGCCCCCGCGCGGACCCCGGCGACGCCTGCCCGGGCGTCGCCTGCGCCGGGACGCCGACCGCCTTGTCCGTGCCGTGCGGCAGCCCGGTGTCGTTGAGGCCCGCGTCGTGCAGCCCGCGATTGCGCCGCGAGTCCGTCGGCTCCAGCGGTATCGGCGAACCCCTGAGCGGCTCGTCCGCGGTCCTGGGCAGCGTCAGCCGGAACTGCGAGCCGCCGCCCGGCTCGCCCCAGGCCTGCAGCCAGCCGCCGTGCAGCCGCGCGTCCTCCAGGGCGATCGACAGCCCCAGCCCCGTACCGCCGGTGGTACGCGCGCGTGCCGGGTCGGCCCGCCAGAAACGGCTGAAGACCCGGGTCGCCTCGCCCGGCTTCAGCCCCACCCCGTAGTCGCGCACCGCGACGGCGACCGCGCCCCCGGCGGCGGCGACCTTGACGACGACGTCCCGGCCCTCGCCGTGCTCGACGGCGTTGACGACGAGGTTGCGCAGTACGCGCTCCACTCGCCGGGCGTCCGCCTCGGCGACGACGGGCTGCTGGTCGCCGACGACACGTATCCCCGTGCCTTTGCGCTCGGCGAGCGGCTCCGCACCGCTGACGACCCGGCGTACGACCTCCCTGAGGTCTATCGGCTCCGCCTCCAGTGCCGCGGCGCCCGCGTCGAAGCGGCTGATCTCCAGCAGGTCGGCGAGCAGTGTCTCGAAGCGGTCCAACTGGTCGGCGAGCAGCTCGGCCGACCGCGCGGTCACCGGATCGAAGTCCACGCGCGCGTCGTGGATGACGTCGGCCGCCATCCGTACGGTGGTCAGCGGCGTCCGCAGCTCGTGCGACACGTCGGAGACGAACCGCCGCTGCATCCGCGACAGGTCCTCCAACTGGCTGATCTTCAACTGCAGGTTCTGCGCCATCTTGTTGAAGGCCTCACCGAGCCGGGCGATGTCGTCCTCGCCGGTGACCTTCATACGTTCCTGAAGCCGCCCGGCGGACAGCCGCTCGGCGATGCTGGCCGCCATCCGTACGGGCGTGACGACCTGGCGCACCACGAGCCAGGCGATGGCCCCCAGGAGAACGACGACGAAGAGCCCGGCCGTCGCCAGGGTGCCCCTGACCAGGCTGAGCGACTTCTCCTCCTGGGTGAGCGGGAAGAGGTAGTACAACTGGTACGGCTCGCCGTTCGGGTCGTTGACCTGCTTGCCGATGACCAGTCCGGGCTGGGAGGCCTGGTCGGAGTTGTAGACGATCCGGGTGTAGCTCTGGGCCGCGGCGGTGCTGCCGTCGATGCGCTCGCGCAGGTTCTCGGGGACGCTGGCGGACCAGTCGACCAGGCCGGAGGCGCGCGGACCGCGCCCGCTGCCGCCGTCGCCGCCCATGGGGAGGGTGACCACGTCGAAGGCGCCCTGGCCACCGCTGGAGAGCGACTTCACGAGTTCACTCATCCACTGGATGACGTTCTGCGCGGGACGGCCGTCCGCGGGGGTGCGGTCCTCGCCGTTGGTGCTCGCCGCCTCCTCGGCCTTCTGCTTGGCCGCGGTGAAACCGCCGGTGGCCTGGCTCTGGGACGCCTTCACCTTGGCGTCCAGCAGTCCGTTGCGGACCTGCCCGATGACCACGAAGCCGAGCAGCAGCACCACGCCCAGCGACATCAGCAGGGTGGTGGCGACGACCTTGAGCTGGATGTTGCGCCGCCACAGCCGCATGACGGGCAGCAGTGGACGGCGCACCCAGCGCATGAAGAGACGGAGCACCGGGCTGCCCTGCACCCCGCCGTGCAGCAGCCCGCCCTCCAGCGCGCGACTGAAGCGCGATCCTGCGCTCTGGTGGCCGACAGGCCGTCCGGCGCGGGCTCCGGACCCGGGCGCCGAAGCGGCACTGTCCCTGGTCATGTCAGCTCGGTCCGGCCTTGTAGCCGACGCCGCGGACGGTCACCACGATCTCCGGCTTCTCCGGGTCCTTCTCGACCTTGGAGCGCAGTCGCTGCACATGCACGTTGACCAGCCGGGTGTCGGCGGCGTGCCGGTAACCCCAGACCTGCTCGAGGAGCACCTCACGTGTGAACACCTGCCACGGCTTGCGGGCCAGCGCCACCAGCAGGTCGAACTCCAGCGGCGTCAGTGCGATCGACTGCCCCTCCCGCTTCACGGAGTGACCGGCCACGTCGATGACCAGGTCGCCTATGGCGAGCTGCTCCGGTGCCGGTTCCTCGGACCTTCTCAGTCGCGCCCGGATACGGGCCACCAGCTCCTTCGGCTTGAACGGCTTCACGATGTAGTCGTCGGCGCCCGACTCCAGACCCACCACGACGTCGACGGTGTCGGTCTTCGCCGTCAGCATCACGATCGGTACGCCCGACTCCGCCCTGATCAGGCGGCACACTTCGATGCCGTCCCGTCCGGGCAGCATCAGGTCGAGCAGCACCAGGTCCGGCTTGGTCTCCCGGAAGGCGGCCAGCGCCTTGTCGCCGTCGGCTACGAAAGATGGCTCAAAACCCTCACCACGCAGCACAATGCCGAGCATCTCGGCCAGTGCGGTGTCGTCGTCGACGACAAGGACTCGTCCCTTCATAAACGACATCATCCCATTAGCTCATCGTTACTTGGCGTGACCTGGCACACAGCTCCGCCAGGGCTTCGGTCGTCACGGGCGAAACCGCGCCCGCCTCGGTGACGATGGCCGTCACCAGTTCGGGCGGAGTCACGTCGAACGCCGGGTTGTACGCCTGGGTCCCCAGGGGTGCCACCGGAATCCCGCCTCCCGCTCCCGTCACCGGCACCTGAGGTGCTGTGACCTCGGTCACTTCATATCCAGGGCGCTGTTCCACCTCTATGGACGCCCCGTCCGGCGTGTCCGGATCCACCGTCGTGACCGGGGCCACCACGATGAACGGCACATGGTGGTAGCGCGCGAGCACCGCGAGCGGATAGCTCCCCACCTTGTTCGCCACCGAACCGTCGGCCGCGACGCGGTCCGCGCCGATCAGCACCGCGTCCACCTCACCCGCCGCGAACAGCGAACCTGCCGCGTTGTCGGTGAGCAAGGTGTACGCCATGTCGTTGCGGGCCGCCTCGTATGCCGTCAGGCGAGCACCTTGCAGCAAGGGACGCGTTTCGTCCACCCAAAGGCGTCGCAGCCGCCCCGACCGGTGCGCCGCGAGCGCCACCGCGAAGGCGGTTCCCTCGCCGCCCGACACCAGCGAACCGGTGTTGCAGTGCGTGAGGACGCGGTGCCCTCCGGCGGGCAGCAGCTCGTCCAGCAGCGCCAGTCCGTGCGCGGCCATCCGGGCGCTGGCCTCGGCGTCCTCCCGGTGCAGCGCCCGCGCCGCGGACAGCGCCGCCGCCGCGGCCTGCCGGGTGTCACCGGTTCTGGCGAGCGCCTCCTGGTGCGCGGCCCGCGCCCGGCGCACCCCGACGGCGAGGTTCACCGCGGTGGGGCGGGCCCCCGCCAGCGCGGCCGCGGCCTCCTCCACCTCGAAGCCCCGGACGGCGGCGAGCGCGACCCCGTAGGCGCCCGCGATGCCCAGCAGCGGCGCCCCGCGCACGGCGAGCGAACGGATCGCCTCCACGAGCGCGGACGCGTCCGTGCAGACCAGCTCGACCTCCTCGGCCGGCAGCCTGGTCTGGTCCAGCAGGACCAGCACCGGGCCCTCCGGGGGCTCCTCCCAGCGAAGGACCGGTATCCCGGCCGGCCGCTTGTCCTCGCCGTTTCGCGCGTCCTGATCAGCCATGCGGTCAGTCTGCCCCCTGTACGACGGACAATTGAAGGTGCGCAGCCCATACCGTGCCCGGTCCGCACCCGGCGCGCCCATGACACGATGGCTGCCAACCTGCCGCCGCGACCGCGGACGGGCACCGTGAAGGAGCGACGATGAACGACACTCCGGGCTGGGCCTCGCCCGGATCCGCCCCGTCCGACGGGCGGGAGCCCGGCGCGTCCGGCCCCGCCGAGCCCGCCGACCGCCCCGCCGGTCCCGATCAGCCCGCGCCGCCCGCGGACCGGCCGGGTGCGGAACCGACGAGCCCCGGCACGAAGTGGTCCAAGGAGCAGCCGCCCCCCGGCCAGTGGTCCGCGCCCACCGGCCCGGCGGGCCCGGGCCAGGCCCCGCCTCCCCCGCCTCCGGGCCCGGGGTGGGGCGCACCGCCCCCCGGACCTCCCGGCGGCGGCTATGGCGGTCCCGGCGGCGGCTACGGCGGTCCCGGAGGCTGGGGAGGCCAGGGCGGCGGCTACGGCGGTTACGGCCCCGGGGGACACGGTGGCTGGGGCGGCGGCTGGGGCGGTCCCCCGCCCGCGGCCAAGCCCGGCGTGATCCCGCTCCGCCCGCTCGGCGTCGGTGAGATCCTCGACGGCGCGGTCTCCACCATGCGCACCTACTGGCGCACGGTCCTCGGCATCTCCCTGACCGTCGCCATCTTCACCGAGATCATCGTCGTGCTGCTCCAGGGCCTCGTCCTGGACGACACCGGCACCGAGGCCCTCAACGACCCCGACGCCACCCTGAGCGAACTCGGCGACGCGCTGACCGACACCACGATCAACTCCGGTGTCATCTTCCTGATCTCCCTGATCGGCACCGTACTGGCCACCGCCCTGCTCACGACCGTCACCAGCCGCGCCGTGCTCGGCAGGCCGGTGACCACCGGCGAGGCCTGGCGGGACGCGCGCCCCCAGGTGGTGAAGCTCTTCGGGCTGATCCTCCTGCTGCTCCTCCTCGTCGCCGGCATCGTCACCGTCGGCATGGCACCCGGCCTCCTCGTCACTGCCGCGGCGGGCAGCGAGGCCGGAGTGGCCCTGACCGTCCTGGGCTTCCTGGCGGGCTTCGTCGTCGCGGTGTGGCTCATGGTCCGCTTCTCGCTGGCGTCCCCCGCGCTGATGCTGGAGAAGCAGGGCATCAAGAAGGCGCTGGGCCGATCCGTGAAGCTGGTGCGCGGCTCCTGGTGGCGCGTCTTCGGCATCCAGCTCCTCGCCACGGTCATCGCCAACGTCGTCGCGTCGATCATCGTCATCCCCTTCACCTTCCTCGCCGCGACCCTCGGCGGCGACGGCGTCGGCGGCTTCCTGGAGGGCACCGGCGACCTCGGCTGGACGTTCCTCGTCGTCGCCGGCATCGGCTCGGTGATCGGCTCCATGATCACCTTCCCGATCACGGCAGGCGTCGCCGTACTGCTGTACATCGACCAGCGCATCCGCCGCGAGGCCCTCGACCTCGAACTGGCCCGCGCCGCCGGCTCCCGGAGCTCCGGCGCCCCCGGCGCCGTCCCGGGGAGCTGATGGGGTGAGCCCGGCGGGGGGAGTTCTCACAGAGGTGCTGTCACGCACCGCCGTACGAACGGTGTCGCGCGTCGGAGACGGCTCCGTGCTGTCGCTGTCGCGCGCCGGCGACGAACCGCCCGTGACGATCCCGCGCGACCCCGCGCGGGAGGCGGCGCGGCGCGAGCTGTCCAAAGGCATGTACCACGAGAACGACCCCAGTTGGTTCCAGCGGGCCCTGAACACCTTCTGGGACTGGATCGACGAGCTGCTCGGCAGGGCGTCCACCGCGACGCCCGGGGGGACACTCGGCCTGGTCGTCATCATCGTGGCCGTCGTGGCGGTGCTGGGCGCCCTCTGGTGGCGCCTGGGCACCCCGCTCCGCGGGCCGGTCTCCGCCCCCGCCCTGTTCGACGACCGCCCCCGCAGCGCCGCCGACCACCGCGCCGCCGCCCAGGCACACGCCGCCCAGGCACATTGGAACCAGGCCGTCCAGGAACGCATGCGGGCCGTCGTCCGCGCCTTGGAGGAACGCGCCCTGCTCGACATCCGCCCCGGCCGCACCGCCGACGAGGCGGCCACCGAGGCCGGCCGCTCGCTGCCCGCCCACAGCGACCGGCTGCGCGCTGCCGCCCGGGACTTCGACGACGTCACGTACGGCGGCCGAACCGGCACCGAGGAGTCGTACCGGCGCCTCGCCGAACTCGACCACGACCTGGAACGCAGCAAGCCGCACCTGGCGAGCAGCACGGCGGGCGGCCCTGCGGGGGACGCGGACCGGGACACCCGCCGGGGAGCCGCCGAATGACCACCGAGGCCACGCTCCCCACCACCTCGGCCTCGCTCACCGCCCGCCAGGTGTGGACACGCGCGCGGGGCATCGCGCTCGCCCTCGTCCTGCTGCTGGTCGGGGCCGTGGCGATCGCCGTCGTCCGCTCGGACGCCCGGCACGGCGAACTCGACCCGCGCTCCGCCGACCCCTACGGCAGCCGGGCCGTCGCCGAACTCCTCGCCGACCGGGGGGTCTCCACGCGCGTGGTCACCACCCTGGACGGCGCGCGGGCCGCGGCCGGCCCGGACACCACCCTGCTGGTCGCCGCTCCCGACCTCCTGACGGAACGCCAGCAGTCGGAGCTGCGCTCCTCGACCGACGGCTCCGGCGGACGCACCGTCCTCGTGGCTCCCGGCGGCTCCGCCGTCGAACGCCTCGTCCCCGGCGTCACCGCCGACCCCGCGCTCAGCTTCGACTCGACGCTGGCCCCCGCCTGCGACCTGCCCGCCGCCAGACGCGCGGGCAACGCCGACACGGGCGGCCTGCGCTACAGCACCCACCTCGAAGCCGACGCCTGCTACCCCAGCCGACGCCTGGCCACCCTGCTGCGCATCCCCGACGCGTCCACGAAGGCACCTCAGGAGGCCACTCCGGGCGACACGGTCGTCCTCGGCGCCCCCGACATCCTTTTCAACAACCACCTCGACGACCACGGCAACGCCTCGCTCGCCCTCCAGCTCCTCGGCTCCCGCGAACACCTCGTCTGGTACCTCCCCTCCCTCTCCGACATCCCGGACCCGGACGACGAGCGCAGCTTCTTCGACCTGCTCCCCTCCGGCTGGCTCTGGGGCACCCTCCAGCTCTTCATCGCCGCCGCCCTCGCCGCCCTGTGGCGGGCACGCCGGCTCGGCCCCCTGGTGCCCGAGAAACTCCCCGTCGCGATCCGCGCCTCCGAAACTGTCGAAGGCCGCGCCCGCCTCTACCGCAAGGCGAACGCCCGTGACCGCGCGGCCACCGCTCTTCGCTCCGCCACCCGCACCCGCCTCGCCCCTCTCGTAGGCGTCCCCGTCACCCAGGCACACACGCCCGAGTCCCTGCTGCCCGCCCTGTCCGCCCACCTCCACGGCGCACCCGGCGACGGACAGTCCCTGCACACCCTCCTCTTCGGCCCGCCGCCCGGCGACGACGCGGCCCTCATCGCCCTCGCCGACCAACTCGACGCCCTCGAAAGAGAGGTACGCCGTCCATGATGGACCCGACCACTGACAACGCCGGGCAGAGCGCGGCCCCGGGCAACGCCCGCGCCGCCCTCGAAGCCCTGCGCGCCGAGATCGCCAAGGCCGTGGTCGGCCAGGACGCCGCCGTCACCGGTCTCGTCGTCGCCCTCCTCTGCCGCGGCCACGTCCTCCTCGAAGGCGTCCCCGGGGTCGCCAAGACCCTCCTCGTCCGCACTCTGGCCGCAGCCACCGAACTCGACACCAAACGCGTCCAGTTCACCCCCGACCTGATGCCTAGCGACGTCACCGGCTCGCTGGTCTACGACGCCCGCACCGCCGAGTTCTCCTTCCAGCCCGGCCCGGCCTTCACCAACCTGCTCCTCGCCGACGAGATCAACCGCACGCCCCCGAAGACCCAGTCGTCCCTCCTCGAAGCCATGGAGGAACGCCAGGTCACGGTCGACGGCACACCCCGCCCGCTCCCCGAGCCCTTCCTCGTCGCGGCCACCCAGAACCCCGTCGAGTACGAGGGCACCTACCCCCTCCCGGAAGCCCAGCTCGACCGCTTCCTCCTCAAGCTCACCGTCCCTCTCCCCTCCCGCCAGGACGAGATCGACGTCCTCACCCGCCACGCCGCCGGTTTCAACCCGCGCGACCTGCGCGCCGCCGGCGTACGCCCCGTCGCGAACGCCGCCGACCTCGAAACGGCCCGCGCCGAGGTCGCCAAGACGACCGTCTCCCCGGAGATCACCGCCTACGTCGTCGACATCTGCCGCGCCACCCGCGAGTCGCCGTCCCTCACCCTCGGCGTCTCCCCGCGCGGCGCCACGGCACTGCTGTCGACCGCCCGCGCGTGGGCCTGGCTCACGGGCCGCGACTACGTCACCCCCGACGACGTGAAGGCCCTGGCCCTCCCCACTCTCCGGCACCGCGTCCAGCTCCGCCCGGAGGCCGAGATGGAGGGCGTGACCACGGACTCCGTCATCAACGCGATCCTCGCCCACGTCCCCGTGCCCCGCTGATGGCTCTCACCGGACGCGCCGCGCTCATCGCCGCCCTCGGCTCCGTCCCCATCGGCATCTGGGACCCCGGCTGGACGGGCATCCTCGCCGTCAACGCCCCGCTCGCCGCGGCATGCGCCTGCGACTTCGCCCTGGCAGCCCCCGTACGACGCCTCGGCCTGAGCCGCTCCGGCGACACGTCCGCCCGTCTGGGCGACACCGCCGACGTCACCCTGACAGTCACCAACCCGTCCGGCCGCCCCCTGCGAGCCCGACTCCGTGACGCCTGGCCGCCGAGTAGCTGGCAGCCCGGCACCGAGACGGCGGCCTCCCGCCACAGCCTGACGGTGCCGCCCGGCGAACGCCGCCGCGTGACCACCCGCCTTCGCCCCACCCGCCGCGGCGACCGCCAGGCGGACCGCGTCACGATCCGGTCCTACGGCCCCCTGGGACTCTTCACCCGACAGGGCACCCACCGGGTTCCCTGGACGGTACGCGTCCTCCCCCCGTTCACCAGCCGCAAGCACCTCCCCTCCAAGCTGTCCCGCCTACGCGAGCTCGACGGCCGCACCAGCGTCCTCACCCGCGGGGAGGGCACGGAGTTCGACAGCCTGCGGGAGTACGTACCCGGCGACGACACCCGCTCCATCGACTGGCGCGCGACAGCCCGCCAGTCCACCGTCGCCGTACGCACCTGGCGCCCCGAACGCGACCGGCACATCCTGGTCGTCCTGGACACGGGCCGCACCTCGGCCGGCCGCGTGGGCGACGCGCCCCGCCTCGACGCGTCCATGGACGCCGCCCTGCTCCTGGCCGCCCTGGCCTCCCGCGCCGGCGACCGCGTCGACCTCCTCGCATACGACCGCCGAGTACGCGCCCTGACTCAGGGCCGCACGGCGGGCGACGTGCTTCCCTCCCTGGTCAACGCCATGGCGACGCTGGAGCCGGAGCTGGTGGAGACCGACGCGCGTGGCCTCACCGCCACCGCCCTGCGGTCGGCCCCTCGCCGCTCCCTGATCGTCCTGCTCACAACACTGGACGCGGCCCCGATCGAAGAAGGGCTGCTCCCCGTCCTGCCACAGCTCACGCAGCGCCACACGGTCCTCGTGGCCTCGGTGGCAGACCCGCACGTCTCCAGCATGGCCGAGGCCCGGGGCCACACGGACGCCGTCTACGAGGCCGCCGCGGCCGCACAGGCTCAGTCGGAACGCCGCCGAACCGCCGACCAACTCCGCCGGCACGGCGTGACGGTCGTCGACGCGACCCCGGACGAGCTTCCTCCGGCACTCGCCGACGCCTACTTGGAACTCAAAACGGCGGGCCGACTGTAAACGGCGGGGTGAGGCGAGGCCGGGCCGGGCCGAAAGGCCTTGCTCCAGCCTCAACGACCCCTAAAACGCAGAAAACCCCACACCGTTCCCGGTGCGGGGTTTCCTCGCAATGATTGTTCGGCGGCGTCCTACTCTCCCACAGGGTCCCCCCTGCAGTACCATCGGCGCTGTAAGGCTTAGCTTCCGGGTTCGAAATGTAACCGGGCGTTTCCCCCACGCTATGACCACCGAAACACTATGAAACAGACAACCAGCCGCCCCCATGACCGTAGGGGCGGATTGTTCGTGGTTTCAGAACCAACACAGTGGACGCGAGCAACTGAGGACAAGCCCTCGGCCTATTAGTACCGGTCACCTCCACACCTCACGGTGCTTCC
>NZ_JAGMUO010000073.1 GCF_019049325.1 Streptomyces sp. AC512_CC834
CACCCCCTCGGCGCGTACCTCGTCCGGGGTCTTGCCGAAGGCGAGTGCCTGGGTCTGGGCGAAGAAGTTGGCCATGAGCAGGTCGTGCTGGGCCTTGAGTCCGTCGCTCAGCTCGGCCACGGGCCGGGCGAAGCCGATGAAGTCCGCCGGGATCAGCTTGGTGCCCTGGTGGATCAGTTGGTAGTAGGCGTGCTGGCCGTTGGTGCCCGGCGTGCCCCAGACCACGGGTCCGGTC
>NZ_JAGMUO010000074.1 GCF_019049325.1 Streptomyces sp. AC512_CC834
GAGCAATAGTCAAGAGTTGTGGATGGGTTGGATTTGCAGCTCAGTTGTTGCCCGGCTGCGCGAGGTTCGTTCTGGCGGCGTTGCGGATCCGCTTGGTGCGACCGCTGTCAGCGAGGATCTGGAGCGCCTTGGTGTCCGAGGTCGCAGCGGCATTGTGCTGGAGCCAGTCGGACGATTCCAGCAGGTCGCCGGAGCGCCAGGGCTGCCCGAGTATGACGGCCCGAAGGAGGGACCATTCCTGCAGGCGCCGGCTCAGGAACGGATGGTGCTCGGCGGCCTGGGTCAATGCCTGGGCCCACGGTTCGAAGGCGGGGCCGAGGTAGAGGGTGGTGGCCCGGCGGTCCAGGTGCCGCAGCACGGCGGACCGGGCCATCGTCTGGTCCGGATCGGTGAGGACCTTCGTGACCACAGCCGTCTCCTCAGCGTCGGTGACCTGCGCGAGTTCGCGAAGGTAGGCAGCGAAGCGCAGGTGCTCGGCCGGCTGTTCCCGAGGGTCGTCGTGGGGGTTCATGCGGCCTGGTCCTGCCGCTCGGCCAGGACGCCGTTCTCGAACCTGGCGCCGGAGCGGACCAGGGCGACCAGGTGGGCTCCGGTGATCGCTCGCCAGCGGTCCTGGGCGGACTCGACGAGCTTGAAGACCATGGCCAGGGCGGCGGCCGGGCTGCCGGCCCCGCGGGTGACCTTGGTCCGCAGCTTGACCGTGGAGAACGTGGACTCGATGGGGTTGGTGGTCCGCAGGTGGACCCAGTGCTCGGCCGGGAAGTCGTAGAACGCCAGTAGCTCCTCCGTATCGTCGGTGATCTTCGCGACGGCCTTGGGCCACTTGGTGCCGTAGGTCTTCGCGAACGCCTCGATCGCCTTCCCCGCGTGCGTGCGGTCCTCGGCGTTGTAAATCTCCTGCAGCGCCTTCGTCGCGCCCGGCTGCGCTGACTTCGGAAGGGCATTCGTGACATTCCGTGCTTTGTGGACCCAGCACCTCTGGTGCCGGGCGGCAGGGAACACCTCGGCCAGGGCCTTCCACAACCCCATCGCGCCGTCGCCGACAACCAGCTCGGGGTCGCGCATGCCCCGGCGGCGGCAGTCGCGCAGCAGGTCGGCCCACGACTCCGTCGACTCGCGCAGCCCCTCCGCCAGCGCGACCAACTCCTTGGTGCCGTCCAGACGGACCCCGAGCAGCACCAGCACGCAGGAGTGGGCCTGCCCGAGCCGGACCTTGGGATGCACGCCGTCGGCCCACACGTAGACGAAGTCGCGGTCCGACAGGTCCCGGCCCTGGAAGGCGGCGTGGTCGTCGCCCCACTGCTTCGTCAGCCGCGTCACCGTCGCCGGCGACAACCCGGCCGCCGAGCCGAGGAACTGCTCCAGCGCGGGCACGAAGTCCCCCGAGGACAGTCCGTGCAGGTAGAGCAGCGGCAGCACCTCGGAGACCTTCGGGGACTTGCGGCACCACGGGGCCAGGATCTTCGAGGAGAACCGCTTGCGCTCGCCTGTCTCCTCATCGACGCGGCGGTCGTTGACCCGGGGGGCGGTGACCTCGACAGCACCTGCCGCGGTGGTCACGGTGCGGGGCCGGTGGTGGCCGTTGCGGACCACCAGGCGGTGCCCGTGCCCGTCCCGCTCGGCAGCCAACTCGGCTATGTACTGGTTGACTTCCGCCTCCAGCGCGGCGGCCAGCATCCGGCGGGCGCCCTCGCGGACGATCTCGTCGATCAGGGAACCGGACTCGGTGGAACCCTCGGCATTCACTACGCTGAGCACGGGCGTGCCTTCCCGACCCGCGCTACGAACGCGGGCCTACTCGGTGACCATCAAAGGATCATTCGGGAAGGTACGCCTCCGCGTCCCCGCCCGGGGCTGATCCACAGGTCTTGAGCATTGCTC
>NZ_JAGMUO010000075.1:0-32959 GCF_019049325.1 Streptomyces sp. AC512_CC834
CCGGGTCAGGCTGCCCTCAGCTTCGACCGCACTGCTGCGACAGCACGGCGGTGGTGGTCTTTCACCTCCACTCGAACAGCGAGCGCCTCACGGCGCACAGGCCTCTATCCACAGGCTCGGCGGCCTGTCCGTCACCCTTGCGGTCACGGGTTATCCACAAACCGCTGAACAGGGAGAACGGCGAGAAGTAGGGTGACCGCACAGACCGCTCGCAGTGCAGGAAGGACCCACCCACCATGGTCGATGCCGAGGACCGGGAACTCAAGGCGCGCAAGGAACGGGAGCGGGACGAGCTCTACGCCCTCGACATCTCCGGCGTCGAGTGGCACAGCGCGCCCGGCACCGAGGAACACGAGGAACGCGTCGAGATCGCCTACCTCCCCGACGGGGCCGTGGCCATGCGGTCGTCGCTCGACCCGGACACCGTACTGCGGTACACGGAGGCCGAGTGGCGGGCGTTCGTGCTCGGCGCGCGGGACGGGGAGTTCGACCTGGAGCCCACCGCGGGGGACACCGGAGGCGACGCGGCGTAGGAGACGGGACAGGGCCCGCCCCGCCCCTGGTCGCATCCCGTCCGGGACGCACCTCGCCGGGGACGGGCCTCGCCGGGGACTACGCCCGCCGGGGTCCTCTGGACAAGACCTGGACGCTGGCGTTGCGTAGCGACATTGTTACGCTCCATGACAGGCGGATGTCGTCACGCCGTGTGACGTGACCCGTGCGATCGATGCCCGGGCGCCAAGTCGGCGTCCGCCTGCTCTCAGGACTTTTGCGGTGCGCCGCTTCCGACGCCCAGTACGAGGTAGCTCCACTGCTTGGTCTTGGGCTCGGCTGGGCCGTTCGCAGCCTTGACGCCGAAGAAGAGGCGTCCGTCCTGGACGACGATGTCGTTCTGATCCGTCAGCGTCATTAGCTGTGCCTCGCTCGGCAGTCCGAAGTAAAGGTACGGCACCTCCTCGTCCGTCCTCGGGTCCAGGGAGACGAGCGCGTTCGGTGCGATGTGGTCTTCGCTCAGACGCAGGGCGAGGAGCCGGTCACCGCTCATGCGCACCGGGTGGAGCAGGGCGCCCGGGCCGGAGTCGAACTTCTTGGTGGTCTTCCCCGTGGCGAGGTCGAAGCCGATGATCCAGTTGGACGTCTGCTTCTCGAGTTGGTCCTTGCTGCGGATGAAGACCTGGTCCTTTCCGACAGCGATGGTCGGGCAGTCGTCGATCAGGAAGTAGTCGGTGTCTGAGCAGTCGGCGACGTAGGCGCCGTTGCGGAGACTAATGGTGGCGCGGTTGCGGCCCTGGTCGTCGAGGGAGATGAGGTCGGTGATCCCGGTGGCACCGGCGGAGACGGCGACGACCGCCGGATCGACGGAGGGCACATGGAGGTTGCGGACGCCCTCGGCGGCCGAATACGTCCACAGGGCCGCGCCCGTAGCCAGGTCCAGCTTGCGCAGCTTGAACGTGGTGGACCGCCAGGTTCCCACAGAGAGGGGATCGTCCCCGCTCCAGCACTGTTCCCGGACGATCAGGCCACGGCCGCCGGCGACGCCCATGTCCTGACAGGGTGCGGTGGTCGTCGTGGACCAACGGGCGGCGCCCTTCTCCATGTCGTACCCGATGGTGCCGCCGCCCCAGGTGACGGCGACCGTGCCGTGCGCGAGGGCCACGCCGGGCCGATCCTTGTCGGTGCTCGTGGCGTCGCCCGACTCACGTCCGGCCTGGGAGACGGGGAACCGGTCCGACCAGAGCAGGCGGCCGTTGTCGAGGTCGACGAAGGCGACCTGATTGCAGAGGGCCTCGTCCGCCCAGTCGTTCGCCCGGAAGACGACGGCGGTGCGGTTGTCGACGGTGACATCGCGTGTGTAACCACAGATCGGGCCGTCGAGTTCGAGCCGCCACTTCTCGTCGCCCGGCGCGGCGTCGGTGCCGATACTCATGCCGACGAGCGTCTTGTTGATGCCCTTGGCGAGGATGCGGTCCGTGGCCCACATGCCGGGCATCTCCACGTGTTCCCCGGGCTTCATGTCGTCCACGGAGAACCGGAAGGCCATCTTGCCGTTGATGCTCGCGGGCGGCTTCTCGACGGTCTCGCGGACGTCGAGTGGGCCCTGTGCGGCTGGAGCCTGCGACTTGCCCGACGCCTCGGAGTCTCCGCTGTCGCGTCCCCACAGCAACCAGCCGCCGGTGCCCAACACCCCGGCGATGATCACCGCGAGCAGCCCAACCAGCGGTTTCCGGAGGCTCTTCCGCCCTGGACCGCCGCTGCCGTCGGGGCCGTGGCGGCCATGTCGGCTCTCAGTGGGCTCCGCGGTGGTTGCGGACCCAGAGGGCATGGACGGGGGCGGGCCGAAACTCACTCGGGGCCTCTTCCTCTTCCTGGGAATTCGGGCGGTGCTCAAGGAATTCGTGCGACGGGACGACGGAGATCGGAATCAACTATGCCGGGCTCACGATCACTCGTTGGAAGCGGGTAGTGACAGACGTGGTCATCCGCCGTGCGGGGGCGGGCAGATGACGAGGCGTGGCACTTCCGAGTCGACTGTGCCGCAATGGGCAGGACTTCGAGGGAGGGCGGGGCTGCCGGGGCGGGGCTCGTGGTGATTAGGCTGGTGTCGGGCGCGACGTCAGAACCCGTGGAGTGGGCGTCGGCGTCTCAGGGGGAGAGCCGGTGGATCGGACCGACCTCGAACGGCCTCGGACAACTTTGAATGACAAGCAAGGGTCGCCCCAGCACGGCTTGAGGGTGCTTGCTCGACCACACCAGGAGGAACTGTGAGCAGCGATCGGGACGGGAACCGCGGGGGCTGGGCTACACCCGGCGACGACCAGCCCGACGCGGAGTCCGCAATCGAGACGACCGGCGAGTTCACCATCGACTACGCGCCGCCCGCCTGGTACACGCAGAACGCCTCCGGCGACAGCGGGCAGGCGGGAGACGCGGGGGCGGGGGACGACGCGGCCGGGGCCTCGGGGGTGGGTTCCTCTTCCGCTCCTGCTGCCCCTTCTACTCCTTCCGCTTCTTCTACTCCTTCCGCTTCTTCTGCTCCTTCCGCTTCTTCTCCTCCTCCCGCTTCTTCTGTTCCTCCCGGCTCTTCTGCTCCTTCTGTTCCTCCCGCTCCTCGTGGTCCGGTTCCGCCCTTGCCGGGGCTGACTCCGCCGCCGCATGCCACGCCGTCCAACGGGCCTTCCTCCATTCCGGCTCCGGCCCCCGGGGCGCCGTTCACGCCGCCGCCACCGGCGCCCGCTCCGGGTGCCGCGTTCACTCCGCCTCCGCCGCCGGGGCCGGGGGCTCCGTTCACGCCGCCCGCGCCGCCGGCGAGCGGGGGGCCGGCCGGGGTGCCCAGGCTGCCGGTCGGGAGTGGGTTCGAGCCTCAGCAGGCGCCGCAGCAGCAGGCGGCGCCGCCGGAGCCCGAGCCCGAGCCGGAACCCGAGGTTCAGTCGTCGGAGCCGGAGGGCGTTGTCGCTCCGGCTCCCGCGGCGGATCCCGCCTCCCCCACGGCGCTGCCGGCCTTTCCGGCCGGAGGGTTCCAGCTTCAGGCCCCCGCTCCGCCGCCCGTCGAGGAGCCGGAGGCCGAGCCCGACACCGGTGATCTCGAGAGCAGCGGCCTCGACAACGGCGATCTGGAGAGCGGCGCGACCATGCGTTTCTCCGCGGTCGCGCTCAAGCGGGAGATCGCCGAGCGTGCCGCGGCGGAGGACGGCGGGCAGGAGGAGCCGGGCGAGTCCTCGGACGACGACTCCGAGGTCACGGCCGAGGACGCCGCCGGGCAGGACGCGGCGGACGGTTCCGGCGAGAACGGTGACGGTGACGCGCCGGACGACGTCGACGATGCCTACGGTGCGGGCCCGGACGGTGCGGCCGACGACTCGGGTTCCGGCTTCAGCGCCGACGCCGAGTCCGATGAGCCCTATGAGGTTTCCGGTGCCGGGGGCGGCGGTGTGGATGATCCCCGTCTCGCCGGTCCGGCCCAGGACGCCGAGCCCGAGCCCGAGGACAGTGTCCCGGCGCAGGACGAGCCCGAGGACGCGGTGCCTGCCGTCGCCGCGCCGCCCGCGGACAGCGTGCCGCAGGATGCCGTTCCGCAGGACGCGCCGCCCGCGGCGCAGGGTGGGGCGCCGCCGCTGCCTCCGTCGTACCCTCCGGTCGCGCCCGCGCCGGCCCACCAGTGGCCCGCACAGCCGCAGCCCGGCCCCGCCGCTCCCGAGCAGCAGGGCGTACCGGCCCAGCAGCCTCCTTTCCAGCCGCAGGCTCCGCAGCCGGCGCCCGCCGCGTGGAACCCGCCGACCGCCGCGCCGATGCCGCCGGACCAGCCACAGGCGCCGCCCGCGCCGCCGGCCGGTTACGGCTTGCCGCAGCCGGGGGTCACGCCTCCGGCGGCACCGCAGGCTCCGGTCCAGCAGCCGGGTGGTGCTCCCGCGTCCGGGGCCGGTGCCGGTTACGGGTTCCCGCAGCCCGGGGCGCAGGCTCCCCAGCCCCACCACTCCCCCGCGCAGCCCGGTGGCTACGGCTTCCCGCAGGCGCCGCACGGGCCGTCGCCGCAGCAGCCGTACCCCGGCGTGCCCCACCAGGGGCAGCAGCCGCAGGGCGACGCGCCGGCTCCCCCGACCGCACCGCAGACCCAGCCGACGGGCCAGCCGGGTCAGGCCCCGCAGAGTCCCCCGGCTCCGCCCCATCCCGCTGCCCAGCAGCCGTATCCGGCACCGCACGCACCCCAGCCCGGCCCGCCCGGACAGCCGGACTACCAGTCCCAGCAGCCGCCTCAGCAGCCGCCTGCTGACCCCCGTCTCGGTGCCGCCTGGCCGCAGCCCATGCAGCACGACCAGCGGCAGCCCACCCACCCGGGGGCCGCGCCGCTCGGTTACACGGCGGCCGTGGAGCTGTCGTCCGACCGGCTGCTCAACAACAAGAGGCAGAAGGCGAAGAGCAGCCGTCCGGCGGCCGGCGGTTCGCGGTTCAAGCTGGGCGGGAAGAAGGAGGAAGCCGAGCGGCAGCGGAAGCTGGAGCTGATCCGCACTCCCGTGCTGTCCTGCTACCGCATCGCCGTCATCAGTCTCAAGGGCGGTGTCGGCAAGACGACCACCACCACCGCGCTCGGCTCCACGCTCGCCACCGAGCGGCAGGACAAGATCCTCGCGATCGACGCCAACCCGGACGCCGGTACGCTCGGCCGCCGGGTGCGCCGGGAGACCGGGGCCACCATCCGTGACCTCGTCCAGGCGATCCCGCACCTCAACTCGTACATGGACATCCGGCGGTTCACCTCGCAGGCCTCGTCCGGTCTGGAGATCATCGCCAACGACGTCGACCCGGCCGTGTCCACGACCTTCAACGACGAGGACTACCGGCGCGCGATCGACGTGCTCGGCAAGCAGTACCCGGTCATCCTCACCGACTCGGGCACCGGTCTGCTCTACAGCGCCATGCGTGGTGTGCTCGACCTCGCCGACCAGCTCATCATCATCTCGACGCCGTCCGTGGACGGTGCGAGCAGCGCCAGTACGACCCTGGACTGGCTGTCCGCGCACGGGTACGCCGACCTCGTCTCCCGGTCGATCACGGTCATCTCCGGGGTACGCGAGACGGGGAAGATGATCAAGGTCGACGACATCGTGGGGCACTTCCAGACACGGTGCCGGGGTGTCGTCGTGGTGCCGTTCGACGAGCATCTGTCCGCCGGTGCCGAGGTCGATCTCGACATGATGCGGCCCAAGGTGCGGGAGTCGTACTTCAACCTCGCGGCGATGGTCGCCGAGGACTTCGTCCGCCACCAGCAGTCGCACGGCCTGTGGACGTCCGACGGCAATCCGCCGCCGGTCGCCGCACCGCCGATGCCGGGTCAGGCCCAACCGGGTCAGGCACAGCCGGGTCAGGCACAGCCGGGTCAGGCACAGCCGGGTCAGGCACAGCCAAGTCCGCCGTACCCGGGTCAGCCGTATCCGGGCCAGCCGCAGCCCGGGCAGCCGTATCCCCAGCCCGGGCACGGTCAGCCCTACCCCCAGCCCGGGTACGGATATCCGCAACAGGGACAGCAGGGGCAGCAGGGGCAGACGCCCCCTCCCCCGCCTCAGCAGTAGCTCCACCCGCCTCCGAAGGCCCGTGCCGTCCCCGACGGCACGGGCCTTCGGCGTGTGCGGACCACCACGTCCGACCCAGCCGTCACGCTCTCACCAGGAAGGCGCCAGTGGTCTGCGCCAATGAGAGCGACGTATTGGTCAACTGACCGTTTCCGCAGGCCACATGGGGTTTGACAGACCGTTGACGCGCGCAGACTGCCGCTGGTAGACACACACTTCATTCCGCGTTCACCACTGTTCAAGCCCGCCTCACGCGAGGGCGCTCGGCGTTCGCGCGTGCGATGACGCGAGGTCAGGTAGTCATGAGCACACACGATCAGCACGGCAGCGGACTTACCAGACGTACCCGACGTACCGAACGTGTCGCCCACCGGCCGTGGAGAATCCGGCTCCTCGCGGCGGCAGGCGCCGGTGCGCTGCTCCTCGCGTCGGGGGCGGTCACCCCCTCGGCCTCGGCGAAGGAGGGCGACGGGGACGGCGGCGGCGACAAGGTGCTCACCGTCGCCGTGGCGCAGAGCGTCGACTCGCTCAGTCCGTTTCTGGCGGTACGGCTGGTCAGCACGAGCATCCACCGGCTGACGTACGAGTACCTGACCAACTACGACGCCAAGGACAACCACGTCATACCGGGGCTCGCCACCGAGTGGAAGTCCTCGCCGGACAAGCTGACCTGGACGTACAAGATCCGCTCCGACTCCAAGTGGTCGGACGGGCAGCAGGCCACCGCCGAGGACGCGGCGTGGACGTTCAACAAGATGATGACCGACCCGGGCGCCGCCACCGCCAACGGCAGCTTCGTCGGCAACTTCGCGAAGGTCACCGCGCCCAGCCCGACCGAGCTGGTGATCCGGCTGAAGAAGCCGCAGGCCACGATGACCGCGCTCGACGTGCCGATCGTGCCCAAGCACGTCTGGGAGAAGGTCGACGACTTCTCGAAGTTCAACAACGACAAGGACTTCCCGATCGTCGGCAACGGGCCGTTCGTCCTCACCGACTACAAGCCGGACAGCTATGTGCGGCTGAAGGCCAACAAGGACTTCTGGCGCGGGGCGCCGAAGTTCGACGAGCTGGTCTTCCGGTACTACAAGGACCAGGACGCGGCCGTCGCCGCCCTGCGCAAGGGCGAGGTGTCGTTCGTCGCCGGTTCGCCGTCGCTGACTCCGGCCCAGGCCGACTCGCTCAAGGACGAGGAGAACATCCGCGTCAACGACGCCCCCGGGCGCCGCTTCTACGCCCTGGCCACCAACCCGGGCGCCCGGGCGAAGGACGGGACGAAGTTCGGTGACGGCCACCCGTCCCTCCTGGACGAGCGGGTGCGGCACGCGCTGTTCATGGCGGTGGACCGCAAGGCGATCGTCGACAAGGTGTTCCAGGGCCACGCGGTCGAGGGCGCGGGGTACATCCCGCCGCGCTTCTCCTCGTACTTCTTCGAACCGTCGGCCGAGCAGAAGCTGGCATACGACCCCGAGAAGGCCGCCCAGTTGCTCGACGAGGCGGGCTACCGGACGAACGCCGACGGCCAGCGCCTCGGCAAGGACGGCAAGCCGCTGGACTACCGCCTGCTGTGTCACGCCACCGACCCGAACGACAAGGCGGTCGGCAAGTATCTGAAGGAGTGGTGGGGCGAGCTGGGCATCTCGGTCAGCCTGGACTGCCGGGACAACGTGACCGACCCGTGGCTGGCCGGCGAGTACGACCTCGCCTTCGACGGCTGGTCCGTCAACCCCGACCCGGACTTCGTGCTCTCCATCCACACCTGCGACGCGCTCCCGGCGACTCCGAAGGACACCGGGGCCACCGACAACTTCATCTGCGACAAGGAGTACGACAGGCTGTACGCGCAGCAGTTGGGCGAGTACGACGCCGACAAGCGGGCGGAGATCGTCAAGCGGATGCAGTCCCGGCTGTACGACACCGGGTACATGAACGTCATGGCGTACCCGAACGCGGTCGAGGCCTATCGCACGGACCAGATCGAGTCGATCACCACGATGCCGTCCGACGCGGGCAACATCTACGGGCAGGACGGTTACTGGAGCTGGTGGTCGGCGGTTCCCGCGGACTCCGGTGACTCCTCCGGTGGTTCGTCGTCGTCGACCGGCACCGTGATCGGGATCGCGGCGGGCGTCGTCGTCCTCGTCGGTATCGGGGTGTTCTTCGCCGTCCGCCGCCGGGCTTCGGCCGACGACCGTGAGTAGCGCCACCGGCTCCGCGCTCGGGAAGCGGCGCTCGTCCGCGGCACCGCGGGGGCGCGTCCGCAGCGGGTACCCGCGGTATGTGGCGGGCAAGCTGGCCGGGGCGGTCGTGTCCCTGTTCGCCGTCCTGGTCACCAGCTTCTTCCTCTTCCGGCTGATCCCCGGCGATCCGGTGAAGTTCATGACCGGTGGCCGTCCGGTCTCGGCCGAGCAGCTCGCCGTGTACAAGGAGGAGTTCGGGCTCGACCTGCCGATGTGGCAGCAGTTCACGGAGTACTGCTCCAAGGCGCTGACCGGGGACCTGGGCACGTCGTACCAGTTCCACGCACCCGTGGTCGACAAGATCACCGAGGCGCTGCCGAACACCCTGCTGCTCACCGGTACGGCCTTCGTGCTCTACACCGCGCTGGGCGTCTTCCTCGGTACCCGCTCGGCGTGGCGGCACGGCGGGCTCGGGGACCGGCTCAACACCGGTCTGGCGCTGACGCTCTACTCCATCCCGTCCTTCTGGCTGGGGCTGCTGCTCATCATCGTGCTGTCGGTCGGTGTGGACCCGATCCCGGGGCTGTTCCCGACCGGGGGCATGGAGTCGGGCCGCGAGGAGGGCTTCGCCCACGTGCTCGACGTGGCGCACCATCTCGTCCTGCCGGTGGTGACGCTGGTCGCCGTGGATTACGGGCAGACGATGCTGGTCACCCGGTCGGCGCTGCTGGACGAGATGGGCAGCGACTATCTGACGACCGCGCGGGCCAAGGGGCTCAGGGACGACCTCGTACGGCGCCGGCATGCCGTGCCCAACGCGCTGCTGCCGACTGTGACGCTGGTCTTCGTCAACCTGGGGCGGACCGTGGCGGGTGTCATCCTCGTCGAGACGGTCTTCTCCTGGCCGGGTCTCGGCGGCCTGTTCTACCAGGCGCTCAGGGTGCCCGATCTGCCGCTGGTGCAGGGGCTGTTCTTCGTCTTCGCCGCCGCGGTGATCCTGATGAACACGCTGGCCGACCTGTTGTATCCGATGCTCGATCCGAGGGTGGGCCGATGACCGCCGAGACCACCAAGGCCGCTGAGAGCACTGAGAGCACTGAGAGCGCCGAGACCCCTGGGAAGCCGGGGGCGCCCGGTCCGCGTGCTCTCGCCCGGCGGCGGCGCCGCGCCTCCGTCGCGCGCTTCTGGCGGGAGTACCGCAGGCACCGCGCGGGGGTGTTCGGGCTGGCCGCGCTGGTGCTGTTCGTGCTCGTGGCACTGACCGCGCCGCTGACCGTCGGGTCGGACGTGGACAGCGTGACCGACGCGCCCGGGCAGCCCCTGGAGAGCCCGAGCGGCCGATTCCCGCTGGGTACCGACCAGTTCGGGCGGAACCTGCTGGGCCTGCTGATCTGGGGCTCGCGCGTCTCGCTGCTCGTCGGGCTGCTCGCGGCCGCGCTGTCGGTGCTGATCGGCGCGCTCATCGGGATCACGGCCGGGCACTTCCGCGGCTGGTACGCCACGGTGATGATGCGGATCACGGACTGGTTCCTGGTGATGCCGACGCTGGTGCTCGCCATCGTGCTGGCCACGGTCCTGTCCCGCTCGCTCGGCACGATCGTGCTCGCGATCGGCGTGACCACCTGGCCCACCACGGCCCGCCTGGTGCGGGCGCAGACGCTGGCGGTGGAGTCCCGGCCGTACATCGAACGCGCGAAGGCGCTCGGGGGCGGGCACTGGCACATCATGTCCCGGCACGTACTGCCCAACGTGATGCCGCTGATCCTGGCGCAGACGACCCTGATCATCTCCTCCGCGATCCTGGCCGAGGCGACCCTGGCCTTCCTCGGGCTCGGGGATCCGTCGGTGGTGTCCTGGGGCGGGCTGTTGCAGGACGCGCGGGAGGCGGGTTCGGTGAGCTCCGGTGACTGGTGGTACCTGGTGCCGCCGGGTGTCGGGATCGCGGTCGTGGCGCTGGCGTTCACCCTGTGCGGGCGTGCCGTGGAGGCCGTTCTCAATCCCAGGCTGGGGGTGTCCCGTTGAGTCTGCTCGAGGTCCGCGATCTGCACGTGACGTATCCCGGCGGTGCGGCGGCCGTGCGCGGGGTCGACCTGACCCTCGAGGCGGGCGGGAAGCTCGGCGTCGCGGGCGAGTCCGGCTGCGGCAAGTCCACCCTGGCACTGGCGCTGCTGCGGCTGCTGCCGCCCGGGGCCCGGGTCGGCGGGGAGATCCTGCTGGACGGCGAGGACGTGCTCACGATGAAGTGGGGCCGGGTGCGGGCGGTCCGCTGGGCGGGGGCGTCGATCGTCTTCCAGGGCGCGATGCACTCCCTGAACGCCGTCCACCGCATCGGTGACCAGATCGCCGAGCCCATCGTGCTGCACCGCCGGGCCACGCCGGCCGACGCGCGGAAGAGGACCGGTGAGCTGCTGGAGCAGGTGGGGCTTCCGGCGGTGCGGGCGAGTGTCTACCCGCACGAGCTGTCCGGCGGCCAGCGGCAGCGGGTGATGATCGCGATGGCGCTGGCCTGCGACCCGCGTCTGATCGTCGCCGACGAGCCGACCACGGCACTCGACGTGATGATCCAGGCGCAGATCCTGCGGCTGATCGAGGGCCTGGTGGACGAGAAGGACGTCGGCCTGATCATGATCAGCCACGACCTGGCCGTGCTGGCCGACACCTGCGACCGGCTCGCGGTGATGTACGCGGGCCGGGTGGTCGAGGAGGGCCCGGCACGGCAGGTCTACGACGACGCCCGGCATCCGTACGGCCGGGCGCTGTCGGAGGCGTTCCCCAGGATCGGGGACCCCGGCTCGCGGTTCGCGCCGCGCGGGCTGCCGGGCGACCCGCCCGACCCGGCGGCGGTTCCGTCCGGGTGCGCGTTCCATCCGAGGTGCCCGGTCGCGCTGGACGTCTGCGCCACCGAGGACCAGGCGTTGCGGGAGGCGGGCACGGGGCGGCGGGCGGCGTGCGTGCACGTGGGGCCGGACGGCGGTCGCCGGGCGGCCGGCGGCGGAACGGCTGCCGAGGGCACGTCCGGCGGTACCGCGCAGGGCACGTCCGGCGGTACCGCGGAGGATACGCCCGGCGGTACCGCGGAGGGTGCCCCCGGCGGTACCGCGTCGGCGCAGGACGACGGAGTGAGGAGCAGTACCCCATGACCAGCACCACTCCCCCGCTGCTGAGCGTCCAGGGGCTGCACGTCGCCTTCCCCGGCAGGCGCGGCGCGCCCGATGCCCGGGCCGTGGACGGCGTCGATCTCGACATCCGGCGGGGTGAGATCGTCGCGCTGGTCGGAGAGTCGGGCTGCGGCAAGACGACTCTCGCCCGTTCGCTGCTGGGCCTGGTCAGGCCGACCGGGGGGCGCGTCACCTTCGACGGTGCGCCCCTCGCCTACTCCGGCCGCGCGCTGAAGGCGTACCGCAGGCGTGCCCAGTTGGTCCTCCAGGACCCGAGCGGTTCGCTGAACCCGCGGCACACGGTGTACGACATCGTCGCCGAGGGCCTGCGCATCCACGGCCATGCGGGGGACGAGCGGACGGCGGTCGCCGAGGCGCTGTCGCGGGCGGGGCTGCGGCCGCCGGAGCGCTTCTTCCTGCGCTACCCGCACGAGTTGTCCGGCGGCCAGCGCCAGCGGGTCGTCATCGCGGGCGCGCTGGTGCTGGACCCGGAGCTGCTCGTCGCCGACGAACCGGTGGCCTCCCTCGACGCGTCGGTGCGCGGCGAGATCCTCGCGCTGCTGCTGCGGCTGCGCACCGAGCTGGGACTGGCCGCGCTGGTGGTGACCCACGACCTGGGTCTGGCCTGGAACATCGCCGACCGGGTCGCGGTGATGTACCTCGGCCGGATCGTCGAGACGGGCGCGGTGGAGCAGGTGCTGACCGCGCCCCGGCACCCCTACACCCAGGCCCTGCTGTCGGTCCTGCCGGAGGCGCCCGGCGCCCCGGTCGTGCTCACCGGCGAGCCGCCCGACCCGTCGTACGTGCCGGGCGGCTGCCGCTTCCACGTCCGCTGTCCGGTCCTGGCCGGTGGCGAGGCCGACCGTGCCGGTGTCGCGGACGCGTGCCGCAACGGGGAACTGGAGATCCTTCGCGGCGGCGACGAGTCCCAGGTCGCCTGCCACTGGGCCCGGGCGCAGCAGCCCGCGGCCGGAACGGGGGGTGGGGCGACCGGAACGGGGGCCGGTTCGGCGGTGCGGCCGGGCTGACCGCCGGGGGCCGCCAGGGCCGTCCGAGGCCGCCGGGCCCGTCCGGGCAGTCGGAGACCGTCCGGGGCGGGGCGCTCGTCCGGGGGCGGGCAGCCGTCCCGGGACGGCCGGCGTCCGCGACCGTCAAGGCCGTCAAGGCCGAGGGCGCGCAGGCGGAGTCCGCCACGTCTGCCCGCCGCCAGGGAGTCGGTAGCGCCGAGGGGGTGCTGGCGGGGGCCAACACGCCTGACCGCCCGCCAAGGCACAGGGGTGCCGACGGGGCCGACGGCGTGTCGGCCGGACCGAGCCGGGGCTGGAGGGACGGCCGCCGCACCTGACCGCCAGGGCAAGCCGACGGGTGCCGAATTGGTACCGACGAGGAGTCCGCCACGTGTGACCGCCAACGCCGAGCCGACTGGTCGAACTGCTGCCGACGAGGAGTCGCCACGCCTGACCACCCACCAAGGCACAGGGGGGCCAGCGGGGCCGACGGTCGTATCGGCCGGACCGAGCCGGGGCTGGAGAGGCGGCCGCCGCGCCTGACCGTCAGGGCGTGCCGGCGGGGCCGAGCTGCAGTCGGCGAGGAGTCCGCCACGCCTGACCGCCAGACCAAGCCGACGCAGCCGAACTGCCACCGACGAGGAGTCGCCACCCCTGACCGCCACCAAGGCACAGGGGGGCCAGCCGGGCCGACGGCATGTCGGCGGGGACCGAGCCGGGGCTGGAGGGGCGGTCGCCGTGTCTGACCGTCAGGGCGTGCCAGCGGGGCCGCAGGGGCGTCGGCGGGCTTTCGCCGTGCCTGGTCCTTGCGCCTGCGGGTGTCTGGCCCTCAGGGTCGGGGCGTGTCCTCGGCGATGATCTCGCGGCACTTGCCGACGTCCTCGGCCATCTGTACGAGCAGCGCGTCCAGCGTGTCGAACTTCGCCTGGCCGCGTACGAAGGCCACGAAGTCCACGGCGACGTGCAGGCCGTAAAGGTCGAGGTCCACCCGGTCGATGGCGTACGCCTCCACCGTGCGCTCGGTGCCCTCGAACTGCGGGTTGGTGCCGACGGAGATCGCGGCCGGCATGGCCTCGCCCTGGGCGTGCAGCCATCCGGCGTAGACGCCGTCGGCGGGGATCGCGGTGTGCGGGAGGGTCTCGACGTTGGCCGTGGGGAAGCCCATCTCCCGGCCGCGCTGGGCGCCGCGCACGACCACGCCCTCCACGCGGTGCGGGCGGCCCAGGATCTCGGCGGCGCCGGCGACGTCGCCCTCGGCGACCAGGCGGCGGGTCAGGGTGGAGGAGAACGGCTCGCCGCCGCCCGCCTCGCCGGTGACGTACAGGTCGACGACCTCGACCTCGAAGTCGTAGACCTTGCCCTGCTCGGTGAGGAAGTCCACGTTCCCGGCGGCCTTGTGGCCGAAGCGGAAGTTGGGGCCCTCGACGACCGCCTTGGCCCGCAGCCGGTCGACCAGGACCTTGACCACGAAGTCGGCTGCGGACAGCTTCGAGAACTCCTTGGTGAACGGGAGGATCAGCACCGCGTCCACGCCCAGGTCCGCCATCAGTTCGGCCCGGCGGTGGTGCGGAGCGAGCAGCGGCGGGTGGCTGCCGGGGCGGACGACCTCGCTGGGGTGCGGGTCGAAGGAGACGACGACGGCGGGGACGCCCAGCTCGCGGGCCCGGTCGACGGCGTGCTTGATGATTAGCTGGTGCCCGCGGTGGACCCCGTCGTAGGAGCCGATGGTGACGACGCTGCGTCCCCAGTCCTCGGGGATGTCCTCCAAGCCACGCCAGCGCTGCACTGTGTCTGCTCCTTGGTGGTTTCCGTGGTTTCCGTGGTTGCCATGGTTCCGTGGTGACCCTTACGCAGGTCTAAGGGTGCCATGCCGTCCGGCTCCCGCCCGCATCGGCATCGGCATCCGTATCGGCGCTGTGACCGGGTGCACGCCGTGCGTGCGGCGTCCGGGTCAGGCGGGGACCCGGGCGCCCGCCAGGTGCTCGATCGTGCGGCGGGTGCTGGGGCCCACCAGCGCGGCCCAGTCCTGGGGTGCGTCGGTGAGCCAGCCGGTCAGCCGGGTGGCGAACCCGGGGAGGTGCCGGGCCAGGTCGACCAGGCCCCGGTCGAAGCGGGTGGCACCGTCCGGGGTGCGGACGAGGAGCAGGCCGATGCGGTGCACGAGGGCACGCAGCTCCTCGCCGTCGCACCCGGCGGCCGCGTGCAGCAGTGCGTCCAGGACGGCGGGGTCGTGCTCGCGGGCGAGGAGGTGTTCGCGCAGTTCGCGGCGGAGCGGGGCGCTTGCGGTGCTTGCGGTGCTTGCGGTGCTTGCGGTGGCGCCGTCGGCGGCCAAGAGGCCGGCGAGCGCCGCCCGCACCGGCTCGGGACCGTCGTCCAGGAGGCGGGTGACCAGGGGCAGGAGTACGGAGCGCGGCGCGGGGTCCCGGTCGAGGCGCCGGTCGACGTACGCCGCCAGGTGCCCGGCGGTCTCGGGGCGCTCCGCCACGCTCCGCGCGACGAGGGCGGCCACCCGGTGGGCAAGGGCGGGGGTGGTGGCGTCGGCGAGACTGCGCAGCGCCTCACCGGCGTCCGGGCCGCACAGCCGGGCCCGGAACGCTTCGATGACGGGCTCGGGGTGGGTCGGCAGGGCGGCGGCCACCGCGCTCGGCGGCAGGTAAGGGTCGCACGCGGCGAAGTGGTCGAGTGCCCTCGGGAGGTGCCGGTCGCGGCTGCCGGGGTCCTGCACGAGGAGGGCGAGCGCACCGCCGCGCAGCGGGCTGTCGCCGGGGCCGGCGAGCAGCACCAGGGCGGCGTGGCGCAGCAGGGTGCGGTCGGCGGCGGTGCGGGCGTGCGGGGCGGTGCGCAGGCCGTGGGTGACGGCCGCCGTCTGCCGTGCCGGACGCTCGTCGCGTGCCCACCGCTCGACGGCCCGGCACAGGGCGGACGGCTCCTCCTCGGCCAGCACGGCGAGCAGTTCTCCGGCCCGCCGGTGCGTGCTGTCGACGAGTACCTCGGTGAGGCCGTCCAGGCCGCGGTGGCGGTGGGTGTGCAGCAGCGCCTGCGCGGCCGTCGCGACGGTGGCGTGCGGCGTGGCGGGCAGCGGCCGCTCGTCCTCGAACCAGCGGACGAGGAGCGGTTGTACGGCCGTGGGGTCGGCGGTGAGCAGTCCGGCGACGGTGTCGAGGTGACGGGGTCCGGGCTCGTGCGGGGGGCCGTCGGCGAGGACGAGGCGGCGCAGCAGGTCCAGACGCGTGCTCTCCGGCAGTCGCGGGGCCGTCCAGAAGCCGGGCCCGAACATCCCCGGCACCGGGCGTCCTTCCGTCCTCCGCTCGGCGATGCCGTCGGCGAGCAGCCGCAGCACCTCCGTGTACGGGGTCGCGTCGGGCACGCGGGTCAGCACCTCGGCGAGCAGCCGGGCGGCCCACCAGGAGTGCGGGTCGGCGTCCAGGGCGTTCACCAGCTCTTCGAGGGTCAGCGCGAGTTGGGGTACGCCGTGCTGACGGGCGAGGAGCAGTACGGCCTCGGCGACGGGGCCGATGCGGTGGTGCGGGGCGGGGAGGGTGTGCGTGCCGTGCGGGGTGTCGCGGTGGACGAGGGCGCGCAGGGCCTCGTCCAGGTCGAGGTGGGTGCCCTGGATCCAGTCGGCGAGTTCCTCGTGCGCGAAGCGGTAGCCGTCGCCCGCGGGCACGAGGAGGCCCTCGGCGAGGACGGCCGGTGCCCAGCCGGTGCCGCCGCCGAGCCCGGCCGGGGCCGGTCCCCAGGGGAACAGCGCCTCGAAGGACTCCCGGTCCAGTCCGCCCTGCCCGGGCCCGAGACTGCGCCGGGCCGCCTCGTGGACCTGCCCGGAGACCTTCGCCGCGAGTCGGCGTACGGCGGTGCCGTGCAGGCCGTTCTCCCGGGCCAGGCGGGTGGCGACACGCAGGCACATCAGGTCCAGGTACGCCGCGAAAACCGCGTCCCGGTCGACGCGTACGGGTGGCGGCGGGCCGGGGAGGGCGGCGTGGACCTCGGAGAGCAGGCGGAGAGTGAGGGGGTGCCTGGCGTCCGGGTCCGCCAGGGCGCCTTCCGGTACGCGGTAGCGTGCGCGCGCCTCCCGAGCCTCGTCGTCGCCCAGGTCGCCGAGCGGGACACAGGGCGGGAGCCCGGCACCGGCCGGCTCGGCGGACGCCGCGCGGGAGTTGGCGATTTCCCTCCCGCGCGAGGGGGCAGCGGCGGCCGGCCTCGTCGGCCGGGGACCGTCGCCGACCGGACTCGTCGACCAGGATCCGTGGCCAGCCGGGCCCGTCGACCAGGATCCGCCGCCAGCCGGACTCGTCGACCAGGGACCACCGCCGACCGAGCTCGTCGACCAGGATCCGTCGCCGGCCGTCCCGGATGCCAGGGCCGCCGGTTCGCCGACGGCACGATCCGACCACGGCCCTGCGCCGGGCGCCCCAGGCATCGGCGGCCCACCGGCCGCCCGAGACCACAGCTCTGCGCCGGTCACCCCGAGCATCGGCGGCCCATCGGCTGCCCGGACCACCGGTTGCCCGAGACCGGGCCCGGACGAGGACACACCGCCCGCGGCCCCCGCGGCCCCCGCGGCCCCTGCGGCCCCCGCCAGCCCCGCCAGCCCCGGCCGGTCAGGCACAGCCCCCAACGCCGGGACGGCACCGGCGGTCCGCTCCCCCGGCATCCCACTGACCGGCCCGGACAACGGCCCCGCCGCCGCATCCCACGCCCGGCGGTCGGCGCGCCCGACGGGAGCGTGGCGCGGTTCGCCGGCGAGGGCCACCCGGGGCGACGACACGTCCGCGGTCTGCCCTGCCGCCCGCGCCGCAGCCGCCGGTCCGGGCGGTGGTCCTCCGGTGACCGCCCCGTAGAGCAGCTCTCTCGGGTACTCCGCGCCCGCGTGCTCCCAGTACTCCGCCCGGCAGGCCACCACGAGGCGGGCTCCCGTCTCCCGCAGCCAGGTCGCCGTGCCCTCGGTCCACTCGGGGAGGCGGTGGGCGAGGACGGGCGGCATCTCCTCCGGGCCGTCGAGGAGGAGCAGGAGGGGCCGCCCGGCGGTGCGGACCAGGTGGGCGAGGCGTTCCGGGGTGATGTCGCCGAGGCCTGCGGGGCGGGAGGGGGCCGAGGCGGCCACGATGCGGGCGGCCCGGGCCAGCGCACGGCGGGCCGCGTCGGCCAACGACATGTCGTCGTCGTGCAGGTCGGCGCCGCGCAGCCACAGCGTGGGCGACGCCTCCGGGCCCCGGGAACGGCGGGCGGCGAGGGCCGCCAGCTCGGTCGTACGGCCGCTGCCCGGCGCGCCGACCAGGCCCAGCACACTGGCACGGCTCGAGGCGAAGGCGGCGAACTCGCGGGCCACCGCGACCCGTTCGACCGGTACTCCGGCACCGGTCACGCCGTCCGACCCGGTGCGGGGGTCCGTATCCGTCCCCCGCCCCCGGTCGTCGCCCGTGCTCTTCTCCCCGCCGCCCGTCGGCGCGCCGGACCGAGGTTCGCCGCCGGGCGCCGCACCGGCCTCCGTTTCTGTGCCTCGGTCCTCGTCCGCGTCGTCGGACCCGACGCCCGACGTCGGCGACCCGGGCGGGCCGTCCTGTCCCACCGATGTCGCGGTGAGGGCGAGTACGCCGGCCAGATTGAGGTCGGCGCCGTACGCGGGCACCGTCGCCGCGTTCTCGGCGAGGAGGTCGGCGAGCGGGCCCGTGGCCGCGCGGCGCAGCGGGACGGCGAAGCCGACGTCGCTGTGTCCGGAGCTGAGGGCGGTGCCGAGGACGCCGAGGACGGCGCCGGTCGTGAGGTCGAGCACGGGCCCGCCGGCCGCTCCGCCGCCCAGCCGCAACGCGTCCCGCCCGGTCGTGCCGACGGCCAGCTCCAGGGCGTCGCCGAGGAGGTGGAAGCGGTCGGTGGCGGTGTAGGTGACGTCGGTGGCGCCCAGCACCCGGGCCTCGCGCCAGCCGCCGGCGGCGATGCGGACGTAGGTACCGGCCTCGACACGGTCCCGCGTGGTGAGGGGCAACGGGTCGACGCCGAGGCCCTCGGTGCGTACGAGGGCCAGGCCCAGGGCGGGCAGCGGGGTCACGTCGGCGGCGGCCACGACGCGGCGGCGGTCCCCGGCGGTGCGCAGGACCAGCCGGGGCAGGCCGTCGACGGCTTCGTGACTGGTGAGCACCGTGCCGTGATGGTCGGCGACGAACCCCGTGCCGCGGGGGCGGCCGGCGAGGTCGTGGACGCGGATCAGGGCGGCGTCGGGCGGGTTCCCGGCGGGATCGGTCTCCCGGGCGGTCGGTCCGCCCCGTGCTGCCCGGGAGCCGTCCCCGGGCCGCTGTCCCGCCCTGCCGCCCGTCGCCTCCCGGGACCGGTTCCGCGACGCCATCGTCGAACCTCCCCGCCGTACACCCGTGCTGTGTGTTCGACGGTAGGCGCGTGATGATCAGCGGAACAGGTCCCGTGGCGAACGCGCCCCCTTCCACTCCCCCGGTTCACTCCGAGCGCCTGCCCGGACGGGTGAACAGATGGGGTGGGTTGGATACACCCTGGGTGGTGGGGGACCCGAGGGGGGACCGTGGAGCGGCGACAGTGGAAGTCCCCGTGATCGCCGCTCCACGGGCGGAGCCTGACGGTGTGTCGGCTCAGCCGAAGACTGCCAGGCTCTTCGCCTTGCCCTTGTGCTCCTCCACGAGCGCGAGGAGACCGCCCTCGGGATCGAAGACGGCGACGGCACCGGCGCCCGTGTACACGTCGGGCATCTCCAGCCGTACGCCGTTGGTGAGCAGCCGGGCCCGCCTGGTGTCCACGTCCCAGCGCGGGAAGGCGGCGCCGGCCGCGTCCGCCACGGGCATGACGGTCAGCTCCTGCTGGAGCTGGTCCAGGGTCTTCGCCGCGTCCAGCTTGTACGGCCCCACCCGGGTGCGGCGCAGCGCCGTGAGGTGACCGCCGACGCCGAGGTCGGCGCCCAGGTCGCGGGCGAGGGCCCGGATGTAGGTGCCGGAGGAGCAGGTCACCGAGACCACCAGGTCGCGCACCGGGGTGCCGTCGTCGGCGACGGCGTCCCGGACGTCGTACACGGCGAAGGAGGAGACGGTGACGGGGCGGGCGGGGATCTCGAACTCCTCGCCCTCGCGCGCCCGCTTGTAGGAGCGCACGCCGTTGATCTTGATGGCGCTGACCTTGGACGGCACCTGCATGATGGCGCCGCTCAGCTTGGCGATGCCGGCGTCGATCGCCTCCCGGGTGACCTTCGAGGCGTCCTGCGACCTCGTGATCTCGCCCTCGGCGTCGTCGGTCAGCGTCGTCTGTCCGAGCCTTACGGTGCCCAGGTACTCCTTCTCGGTGAGGGCGAGGTGCCCGAGGAGCTTGGTCGCCCGCTGCACACCGAGGACCAGGACGCCCGTCGCCATCGGGTCGAGCGTGCCGGCGTGCCCGACGCGCCGGGTGCGGGCGATGCCCCGCATCTTGGCGACGACGTCGTGCGAAGTGAAGCCCGACGGCTTGTCGACGATGACAAGGCCGTCGGGCGTGGTGTGCTTGTCGGTCATTTAGCGGTGTCGTCCGTCTCGTCCGTCTCGTCGGCCTCGACGGCCCCCTCCGCCTCGTCGTCGTCCTCGCCCGGCTTGCGGTAGGGGTCCGCCTCACCGGCGTACACGGCGCCCGCGGACGCCTCGCGCACCTTCTCGTCGGACTGCCGCGCCTTGTCGAGGAGGTCCTCGATGTTGCGGGCGGTGTCCGGGAGGGCGTCCATGACGAAGGTCAGGGTCGGCGTGAACTTCACGCCGGCCGCCTTGCCGACCTCGGAGCGCAGGATGCCCTTGGCACTCTCCAGGCCCGCGGTGGCGGCCTTTCGCTCCTCGTCGTCGCCGTACACCGTGTAGAAGACGGTCGCCTCCCGCAGGTCACCCGTGACCCGGGTGTCCGTGATGGTGACGTGCGAGCCGAGCCGCGGGTCCTTGATCCCGCGCTGCAGCTTCTGGGCCACCACCTCTCGGATGAGGTCCGCCAGCCTTTTCGCCCGCGCGTTGTCGGCCACTGGTCCGTCTCCCGTTCTTTCTTCTTCTGGGTTCTTCTGTGGTGTGTGGTGAGTGGTGAGTCCGGTCGGTCGTCGTCTCAGTCGTCGTCGCCGTGGAGGCGCCGCCTGACGGACAGCAGCTCCACCTCGGGGCGGGCGGCCACCAGTCGCTCGCACCGGTCGAGTACGTCGCCGAGGTGCCCCGCGTCGCCGGACACCACGGCCAGGCCGACGACCGCCCTGCGGTGCAGGTCCATGTGCTCCACCTCGGCCGCGCTCACCGCGTACTTCCGTTGGAGTTCGGCGACGATCGGACGGACGACGGAGCGCTTCTCCTTCAGCGAATGTACGTCGCCGAGGAGGAGGTCGAAGGACAGCGTCCCCACATACATGTATGTAACCGGTTCACCCGCCGGTCCGGGATCGATGGCCCCGCCATCCATGTGGCGGGGACATCAGAACCGTACAACGAACGGCCGGGGCCGATCGACGGATATTGTGCTCCGCCGACCGGCCCCGGACCGGACCGTCTGGGAAGACGCGGTGCTTACACCCGCGGCTTCTCGCGCATCTCGTACGTCGCGATGACGTCGTCGACCTTGATGTCGTTGAAGTTTCCGAGGTTGATACCGCCCTCGAAGCCTTCGCGGATCTCGGTGACGTCGTCCTTGAAGCGACGCAGGCCCACGATGTTGAGGCTCTCCGCGATGACCTTGCCATCGCGCAGCAGGCGCGCCTTGGTGTTGCGCTTGACCTCGCCGGAGCGGATGAGAACACCCGCGATGTTGCCCAGCTTGGACGAGCGGAAGACCTCGCGGATCTCCGCCGTGCCCAGCTCGACCTCTTCGTACTCCGGCTTGAGCATGCCCTTGAGGGCCGCCTCGATCTCCTCGATCGCCTGGTAGATGACCGAGTAGTACCGGACGTCCACACCCTCGCGCTCGGCCATCTGCGCGGCACGCCCGGCGGCGCGCACGTTGAAGCCGATCACGATGGCGTCGGAGCCCATCGCGAGGTCGATGTCGGACTCCGTGACCGCACCGACGCCGCGGTGCAGGACCCGGATGTCGACCTCTTCGCCGACGTCGAGCTGGAGCAGCGAGGACTCGAGGGCCTCGACCGAACCGGAAGCGTCACCCTTGATGATCAGGTTGAGCTGCTGGACCTCGCCGGCCTTGAGCACCTTGTCCAGGTCCTCGAGGGAGACGCGGCGCGTGCGCTTGGCGAACGCGGCGTTCCGCTCTCGGGCGGCGCGCTTCTCCGCGATCTGGCGGGCCGTACGGTCCTCCTCGACCACGATGAAGTTGTCACCGGCGCCGGGAACGTTGGTCAGGCCCAGGACCTGGACCGGCGTGGCCGGACCCGCCTCGGCGACGTTGTTGCCGTTGTCGTCGAGCATGGCGCGGACGCGGCCGTAGGCGTCGCCCACCACCATCGTGTCGCCGACCCGCAGGGTGCCTCGCTGCACGAGGACCGTCGCCACGGCACCGCGGCCGCGGTCGAGACGGGACTCGATCGAGATGCCCTGCGCGTCCTGGCCCGGGTTGGCCCGCAGGTCGAGCGAGGCGTCGGCCGTGAGGATCACGGCCTCCAGCAGCGAGTCGATGTTCTGACCCTGCTTGGCGGAGATGTCGACGAACATGGTCTCGCCGCCGAACTCCTCGGCCACCAGGCCGTACTCGGTGAGCTGACCGCGCACCTTCGTCGGGTCGGCGCCCTCGACGTCGATCTTGTTGACCGCGACGACGATCGGGACGTTGGCCGCCTGGGCGTGGTTGAGCGCCTCGACCGTCTGCGGCATGACACCGTCGTTGGCCGCGACGACCAGGATCGCGATGTCGGTCGACCGCGCACCACGGGCACGCATGGCGGTGAACGCCTCGTGACCCGGGGTGTCGATGAAGGTGATCTTGCGATCCTCTTCGTTGACCTCGGTCGCGACCTGGTAGGCACCGATGTGCTGGGTGATGCCGCCGGCCTCGCCCGCGATGACGTTCGTCTTGCGGATGGCGTCGAGCAGCCGGGTCTTGCCGTGGTCGACGTGACCCATGACGGTCACGACCGGCGGACGGACGACCAGGTCCTCCTCGGAGCCCTCGTCCTCGCCGAACTCCAGGTCGAAGGAGCCGAGCAGCTCGCGGTCCTCCTCCTCCGGGCTGACGATCTGAACCGTGTAGTTCATCTCGCCGGCGAGGAGCTGGAGCGTCTCGTCGGTGACGGACTGGGTCGCGGTGACCATCTCGCCGAGGTTCATCATGACCGCGACGAGCGACGCCGGGTTGGCGTTGATCTTCTCCGCGAAGTCGGTGAGCGAGGCACCGCGCGACAGGCGAATGGCTTCGCCGTTGCCGCGAGGCAGCATCACGCCGCCGACCGACGGGGCCTGCATGGCCTCGTACTCCTGGCGCCTCTGCCGCTTCGACTTGCGACCGCGACGCGCGGGACCGCCGGGACGACCGAAGGCGCCCTGCGTGCCACCGCGGCCACCCGGACCACCGGGACGACCGCCGAAGCCGGGACGGCCACCGCCGCCACCGAAGCCACCGCCGGGACGACCGGCGAAGCCGCCACCGCCACCGGGACGACCGCCGCCACCGCCGCCACCGGGACGACCGGCGAAGCCGCCACCGCCACCGGGACGACCGCCGCCGCCGGGACGACCGGCACCGGCCGGACCGCGACCGCCACCGGGACCGCCACCAGGACGGGGACCGGCAGCCGGACGCTGCGGCATCATGCCGGGGTTCGGACGCGCACCGCCGCCGGGACGGGGACCCGCGCCGCCGCCCTGCGGACGCGGCATCGAGCCCGGGCTCGGGCGGTTGCCGCCCGGAGCCTGGGGACGGGGACCGCCGCCCTGGCCGCCTGCGCCCTGCGGACGGGGAGCGCCGCCGGGGGCACCACCGGGACCACCCGGTCGGGGCCCGCCCTGCGGACGGGGCGCCTGCGGGCGCGCCATGCCGGCGTTGCCGCCGGAGGTGAAGGGGTTGTTGCCCGGACGCGGACCGCCGGAGCGGCCGCCGGGACGCTGCCCCGGGGCACCGGGACGCTGGCCGCCGGGACGGCCCTGGCCGCCCTGACCGCCCTGCTGACCACGGTCCTGACCCGGACCGGACGGACGAGCGCCGCCGGGCTTGGGCGCACCGGGACGCGCGCCGCCGGGCTTCGGTCCGGCCGGAGCCGGAGTCGAGGCGGCGGGTGCGGCCGGAGCTGCCGGAGCCGCCGGCGGAGCGGTGAACTCCGGTGCGGCCGGGGCCGGACGCGGCGCGGGCCGCGGGCCCGGCGTCGGACGCTGACTCTGGGACTGGCCCTGCGCCGGCGCCGGCGCCGGCGTCGGTGCGGGAGCCGACGGAGCCTCGGGCTGCTGGGCAGCCGGGGGCTTGGGTGCGGCCGGCGGCCGCGGGGCAGCCGGAGCCGGACGCTCGCCCGCAGCCTGCGCCGGGGACGGCGCGGCGGGCCTGGGGGCAGCCTTCTTCGGGGCCGCGGGACGACCGGCGGACCGGCCGTTGCCACCACCCTGCTGCAAGGCGTCTGTCAGCTTGCGTACTACGGGCGCTTCGATCGTCGAAGACGCCGAACGGACGAACTCACCGAGTTCCTGGAGCTTGGCCATGACGACCTTGCTCTCGACACCGAACTCCTTGGCGAGTTCGTATACCCGGACCTTAGCCACTTCGCTCCTCTTAGGTCCGGGTTGCGTCCGGACCGTCGCTAGTTCATGGGCGTACTCATCGCGTACTCATCGAGTGCTCATCGCAATCTCGACCTGCTTTCACTTCGCGAGGTACCAGGCCGCACGGGGTTCCGCGCGGCATGTCTTCCTTACCACGTTGCTTACATGGAGCTTTCAGCAACTTTGTGCCTGCTCGACGTAGTGGCGCAACGCCTTTACGTCGAGCGGACCCGGGACGCGGAGCGCCCGCGGGAACGCCTTGCGGCGCACTGCCTGGTCGACACAGACCGGTGCGGGATGTACGTACGCACCCCGGCCGGGCAGCGTACCGCGTGGATCAGGGGTGCAATGACCCTCGACCACCACGGTGCGCAGCAGCTCGCTCTTGACCGCTCGCTCCCGGCACCCCACGCAGGTGCGCTCCGGGCATGCCCGGGTACGTGTCCGGCCAGACACTTCTAAGTCTACCTCCCCGGACCGACCTCACCCCTTCGGGGCAAGAATCGAACACGTGCCGCACGCAAAGCTGTCGTGATCTCAGCGCCGTGCGGCTTGGATCTATTCCCCTTGACCGTCGGACGGCCGCTCGGACGGCCGCTCGGACGACCGGTCGGAGGACTCGTCGGACGGCCGCTCGGACGACCGGTCGGAGGACTCGTCGGACGGCCGCTCGGAGGTCTGGTCGGACGGCTGCTCGGTGTCCGGGCGGATGTCGATCCGCCAGCCGGTCAGCCGGGCCGCGAGCCGGGCGTTCTGGCCTTCCTTGCCGATCGCCAGCGAAAGCTGGTAGTCCGGCACGATCACGCGTGCGGAACGGGCCGCCAGGTCCACGACCTCCACCTTGGAGACGCGGGCCGGGGAGAGCGCGTTCGCCACCATCTCGGCCGGGTCGTCCGACCAGTCGACGATGTCGATCTTCTCGCCGTTCAGCTCGCCCATGACGTTGCGCACCCGGCCGCCCATGGGGCCGATGCAGGCACCCTTGGCGTTCAGGCCCGAGCGGGTGGAGCGCACGGCGATCTTGGTGCGGTGGCCGGCCTCGCGGGCGATCGCGGAGATCTCGACGGACCCGTCGGCGATCTCCGGCACCTCGAGGGCGAACAGCTTCTTCACCAGGTTGGGGTGCGTACGGGACAGCGTCACGGACGGACCGCGCACGCCCTTGGCCACGCGGACGACGTAGGAACGCAGCCGCATGCCGTGCGGGTAGGTCTCGCCCGGCACCTGCTCCTGCACCGGCAGGATGGCCTCCAGCTTGCCGATGTCGACCAGCACGTTCTTCGGGTCGCGCCCCTGCTGGACCACGCCGGTGACGATGTCGCCCTCACGGCCGGCGTACTCGCCGAGCGTCGCGTCGTCCTCGGCGTCGCGCAGCCGCTGCAGGATGACCTGCTTGGCGGTGGTGGCGGCGATACGGCCGAAGTCGGACGGGGTGTCGTCGAACTCGCGGGCCGCCTGGCCCTCCTCGAGGTCGTCGGGGTCCTCCTTCGCCCACACGGTCACGTGCCCGGTGTTCCGGTTGAGCTCCACGCGCGCGTGCCGGCGGCTTCCCTCGGTGCGGTGATAGGCGATGAGGAGGGCCGACTCGATCGCTTCGACCAGCAGGTCGAAGGAGATCTCCTTCTCCCGTACCAAGCCCCGCAGGGCGCTCATGTCGATGTCCACGGCTACGCCTCCTCCTCTTCCGTCGTGTTGTCGTCGTTCTCGGTGTTCTCGGTGTTCTCGGTGTTCTTGATGTTCTTGGTGTCCTTGCGGTTGAACTCGACCTGGACGCGTGCCTTGTCGATGTCGCCGAAGGAAAGTCTGCGGGCGGTGGCCTTGCGGCCCTTGACTCCCGGCACTTCGAGGTCGAGTCCGTCCTCGTCCACGGCGAGGATGCGGGCGACCAGTTCGCCTCCCTCGTGCAACTGGAACCGCACGAGGCGGTCCGTGGCGCGCACGTAGTGGCGGTGTTCGGTGAGGGAGCGCTCCGCGCCCGGGGTGCCGACCTCGAGGGTGTACTCCCCCTCGCCCATCGCGTTGCTCTCGTCGAGCTTCGCCGAGAGCGCGCGGCTCACATCGGCGATCCGGTCCAGGTCCGCACCGGTGTCGGAGTCGACGACCACCCGCAGCACCCGCCTGCGGCCGACAGAGTCCACCGCGAGCTCTTCGAGGTCCAGTCCCTGGGAGGCGACGAGAGGCTCGAGCAGCTCTCGCAGCCTCTCGCTCTGGGTGGGGCTCATCCGGGTGACTCCTCGGCCGCGTGTGCTGTTGTGGGATGGGTCGCGTGTCTGGTCAAAGGGTATCCGGTCGCGGGGGGTGTTGCCGTCCACCCCGGTCCGGCGGTGCCGATGACTGGTGCCCGGCCGGGGCACGGGTACCGTGATCACGGGCAGGCCGCACGCGGGTTCCCGCCGCGTCGCCCGTCGCTTTGCCGTCGCTTCCGTACGAGCCTGTCGAGGACGTCTGCCATGTCGTTTTCCCCATCGCCGGGCCCGCCCTCCGGGCCGCGCAGAAGGAGCCTGTTCGCGTCGGCCGCCGGGGCCGCCCTGCTCGTCGGCTGTTCCGGCGGCTCGGACTCCGGTGGTGCGGAGGCCGACCCGTCGGCCGCCGACCGGGCACGCGCGCGTGCGGCCCGGGACAGCGAGGAACTGGCCGAGCGGTACGCGGCGGTGATCGCCGCGCATCCCGGGCTGGCGGAGCGGCTGCGGCCGCTGCGGGAGGAGGTCGTACGGCACGCGGAGGCCTTCGGCGCCGTGCGTGCGGCCTCGCCGAAGGCGTCGCCTTCGGTCTCCGCGCGGGCCGCCGGACCCGCGGACGACTCCGGTGCCGTACCGGCGGCCGAGAAGGACGCCCTGGCCCTGCTCGCCGGCGCCGAGCGGAAGCTGGCGGACCGGCGCGCGGAGGTGCTGCTCGGGGTGCCGGGTGAGTCGGCGCGGCTGCTCGCCTCGGTGGCGGCGGCCGGTGCGGCGCACGTGTATCTGCTGTCTGCCGACGGAGGGTGATGGAACGTGACGGAAGGTGATGGAAGGTGACGGGTGAGTGAGGCGGAGGACCGGCGGCTGGACGCACTCCAGGCGGCGCTGTCGGCAGAGCACGCGGCGGTGTACGGCTACGGGGTCGTCGGCGGGCGGATCGGCGAGGAACGGCGCACCGAGGCACGGACGGCGTACGACGCGCACCGGGCGCGGCGGGACGCGCTGGCGCGCGAAGTGCGCGACCTCGGCGCCGAACCGGTCGCCGCGGCGGCCGGGTACGCGCTCCCCTTCTCCGTGCCGGATTCGGCGGCGGCGGTGCGGCTGGCGGCCGAGCTGGAGGACCGGGTGGCCGGGGTCTACTCCGACCTGGTGCGGGCGGCCGAGGGGGACCCGCGGGCCGCGGCGGCCGGAGCGCTGCGTGACGCGGCGGTCCGCGCGGTGCGCTGGCGGGGCGGGAGCGTAGCCTTCCCTGGGCTCGCCGAGCGGGCCGGTGCGGGGCCCGGGCGGGACTCTGCCTCCGGTGGCTCGACTCCGGGTGGCTCGGCTGCGGGTGGCTCGACTCCGGGTGGCTCGGATCCGGGTGCTTCGGATCCGGGTACCTCGGTTTCGGCTACACCGACCGCGTAACACGTACGGCTGCCCGTACGGGAAGGGAACGGCTCGCGCATGGCTTTCGAACCGCCGCGGCGTCTGGTCAGGGCACTCGGCGAGACGGCACCGGACGGTGACGAATGGTTGGCGAAGCTGCCCGAAGCGGCGGAGCAGGCCGTGGCGCGGGGCGAGTTGACGGTGGAGCGGGTGCAGGTGCCCGGCGGGCGCAGCAGCCTGGTGGTCCTGGTGCGGACGGCCGAGGGGACGCCCGCGGTGCTGAAGCTGGCCCCGCGCCGGGCCCGGCCCCGCAGCGAGCGGGCCGCGCTCGCCCACTGGGGCGGGCTGGGCGCCGTACAGGTGCTGGACGGGGCGGACACGGAGGGCGTGCTGCTGCTGGAGCGGCTGCATCCGGACGTGTCGGTGCGGTCGCTGCCGGAGGCGAAGGCGTTGCTGGAGGCCGCGGGCACGCTGCGGCGGCTGTGGGTGGAGCCGCCCGCCGGGCACCCCTTCGAGACCGTGGCCGAGCGGACCGGGCGGCAGGCCGAGGCCATGCGGGCGGGTGCGGCGGCCGACTCCGAGGTGGCGCCGTTGGTCGACGCGGCGCTCGCGGCGCGTGCGGAGCTGTTGGCCGCGCCGTCCGAGGGGCGGCTGCTGCATGGCACCTTCCGGCAGAGCAAGGTGCTCGCCGGGGACCGGATGCCGTGGCTTGCGGTGGGCCCCGACCCGGTGGTCGGCGAGAGCGCGTTCGACCTGGCGCGGCTGGTGCGGGACCGGGTGGAGGACCTCATCGCCCAGCCGTCGGGCGCCTCGACGACGCGGCGGCGGATCAAGCGGCTCGCGGAGTCGCTGGAGGTGGACCAGGAGCGGCTGCGGGGCTGGACGTTGTTCCGCGCGGTCGAGTCGGGCGTACGGGCCCGGCGGGTGGGGCGGGAGCAGGACGCGGAGTTGCTGCTGGAGTTCGCGGGCTGGCTGTGAGCGGGTGCGGGTTCGGTGCCCGGGCCTCCGGCGGTGGTGCGGGATGCCTGCGGCGCCTGTGCGGGTGCCTCCGGCGGTGGGGGTGCGGGTAGCGCGGTGCGTTGTCCGGGAGTCGGGGCCGCGCCGGGGGGTGTCCGTCCTCGGAACGGCGCGGAATCGGTCGGCCACAGAAGTGAACTCTGCTGACGCGCCCACCTCTGCGGGCGGACACCCCCCGACCCGACCCGACCCCTTCCCGCCGTACGCGGCTCTCCGCCCGCTCCCCGTCCCGGCTGCGGGCCATCGCCAGTCCCCCGGCTGCGGGCCGTCGTGCCTCCCCCAGCGCCTGAACGGGCGCCGCCCTGGGAGGTACCCCCAAGCGCCCGGCGACACCCGTGCCCGCGGCCCGCGACCGTCAGTTGGTGAGGCGGGTGATGGCCTCCTCCACCGGGAGTTCCTCGCGCTCGCCGGTGCGGCGGTCCTTCAGTTCCACGACGCCCTCGGCCGAGCGGCGGCCGGCGATCAGGATCTGGGGGACGCCGATGAGTTCGGCGTCGGTGAACTTCACGCCCGGGGAGACCCCGGCGCGGTCGTCGACCAGGACGCGGACGCCCGCCGCGGACAGCTTGTCGGAGACCTCGAGGGCCAGCTCGGTCTGGAGGGCCTTGCCTGCGGCGACGACGTGGACGTCGGCGGGGGCGACCTCCCTGGACCAGACGAGGCCCTTGTCGTCGGCGTGCTGCTCGGCGAGGGCGGCCACCGCGCGGGAGACGCCGACGCCGTAGGAGCCCATGGTGACGCGGGCCGGCTTGCCGTTCTGGCCGAGGACGTCGAGCTTGAGGGCGTCGGCGTACTTGCGGCCCAACTGGAAGATGTGGCCGATCTCGATGGCGCGGTCCAGCTTGAGGCCGGTGCCGCAGTTCGGGCAGGGGTCGCCCTCCCGGACGACCACGACGTCGACGTAGGTGTCGACTTCGAAGTCGCGGCCCGCCACGACGTTCTTGGCGTGCGTGTGCTCCTTGTTGGCGCCCGTGATCCACGCCGTGCCCGGCGCCACGCGGGGGTCGGCGATGTACTTCACCTTGTCGCCCAGGCCCTGCGGGCCGACGTAGCCGCGGACCAGGTCGGGGCGGCCGACGAAGTCCTCGGCGGTGACCAGTTCGACGGCGGCGGGGGCGAAGTGTGCCTCGACCTTGTCCAGGTCGACCTCGCGGTCGCCGGGGACGCCCACGGCGACGATCTCGCCGTCCACCTTGACGAGGAGGTTCTTGAGGGTGGCGGAGGCTGCTACGCCCAGGGAGGCGGCCAGGGTTTCGATGGTGGGGGTGTCGGGGGTCGCGATGTCCTCGGCGGCGGGTGCGCCGGTCGCGTCCGCGGGCTGCGGCGCGTACGTGATCGCCTCCGTGTTGGCCGCGAAGTCGCAGTTCGGGCAGTCCGCGAAGGTGTCCTCGCCGGCCTCCGCGGGGGCCAGGAACTCCTCGGACTTGGAGCCGCCCATGGCGCCGGCGGTGGCCGCGCAGATGCGGTAGTCGAGGCCCAGGCGCTCGAAGATGCGCTGGTAGGCGGCGCGGTGCAGGGCGTAGGACTCGGCGAGGCCCTCGTCGGCGACGTCGAAGGAGTAGGAGTCCTTCATGAGGAACTCGCGGCCGCGCAGGATGCCGGCCCGGGGGCGGGCCTCGTCGCGGTACTTGTTCTGGATCTGGTAGAGGATGACCGGCAGGTCCTTGTAGGAGGACGCCTGGTCCTTCACCAGGAGGGTGAAGATCTCCTCGTGGGTGGGGCCGAGGAGGTAGTCGCCGCCCTTGCGGTCCTGGAGGCGGAACAGTTCGGGGCCGTACTCCTCCCAGCGGCCGGTGGCCTCGTACGGCTCGCGCGGCAGCAGGGCGGGGAGCTGGACCTCCTGGGCGCCGATGGCGTCCATCTCCTCGCGGACGATGCGCTCGATGTTGCCGAGGACCTTCTTGCCGAGCGGCAGCCAGCTCCACAGGCCGGCGGCGGTGCGGCGCACGTAGCCGGCGCGGACCAGCAGCTTGTGGCTGAGGACCTCGGCGTCCGCCGGGTCGTCGCGCAGCGTCTTCGCCATCAACTTCGACATGCGCTGGACCGGTGCGTTGGCCATGGTTCTCGTGTCTCCTGCTGCGTAAGGGTGGTGCAAGGAGGTTAGCCGGGTGGTCCGGTGCGGTGGAAATCGGTTATCGACCGGCCGGGGTCCGCCTGCGCAGCGGGAGCGTGGCGCCCATCACCGCGTACGGCTTGGGGGCGCTGGGGAAGAGGACCTGGCGGGCGAGGTCCTGGTAGCCGAGGGAGCGGTAGAGGCCGCGGGCGGGGCTCTCGGTGTCGATGGCGGAGAGGATCGTGCGGGGCTCGGTGGCGGCGTCGGTGATCGTGGTGATCAGGGCGCGGCCCGCGCCGCGGTTCTGGTGGGCCGGGTGGACGTGGAGTTCGGTGATCACGAAGGAGTCGTCGAGCCAGGCGTCGGTGCCCTGGGCGCGGAGGTAGGGCTCGACGACGGTGGACCACCAGTGGGTGCGTTCGTTGGGCATGCCGTAGACGAAGCCGACGAGACAGCCCCGGTCGGTGGCGCCGAGGGCTCTGGCGCCCGGGTGGGTCATGTGGCGCAGGACGATCTGACGGCGGACGGCCACCTCGTCGGGGCCGAGGCCGAACGCGGCGGCTTGGACGGCCAGGGCCTCGTCCACGTGCGCGGAGAGGTCCAGCGGGCCGATCACGAGGTCCATGGCGGGGAGCCTACAGCCCTTCCACAGGGGTCAGAACAGCACGCTCATGAAGGCGCCGACCTCTTGGAATCCCACCCTCAGGTACGTCCGTCGCGCCGACGTGTTGAAGTCGTTGACGTACAGGCTGGCCACCGGGGCGACGTCCGTCAGGGCGTAGCGCAGGACCGCCGCCATGCCGGGTGCCGCCAGGCCCTTGCCCCGGTACTCGGGGGCCACCCACACGCCCTGGATCTGGCAGGCGCGGTCGGTGGCGGCGCCGATCTCGGCCTTGAAGACGACCCGGCCGTCGGCGTCGAAGTGGGCGAAGGAGCGGCCGGAGCCGACGAGTTCGGCGACCCGGGCCTGGTAGAGCAGGCCTCCGTCGCCGGCCAGCGGGGAGATGCCGACCTCCTCGGTGAACATCGCCACGCAGGCCGGCATGAGCCGGTCCAGTTCGTCCTTGCGCACGCGGCGGACGTAGGGGTCCGGGACGATGCCTGCCGGCATGCGGTCGGTGACCATGAGGGGCTGGCGGGTGCGGACCTCGCGGGCCGGGCCCCAGCCCGGTTCGAGCAGGCGCCAAAGCTGGGCGGTCGGTCCTGCGGGGCCGACGATGGAGGAGCAGCGGCGGCCGGCCCGCCGGGCGCGGTCGGCGAAGGCGCGGACGGCGCGCGGGGTGGCGCAGATGGGGACGAGGTTGGCGCCCGCGTAGCACAGGGAGGTCAGCATGCCGTGCTCGTACCAGCCCCACATCTCGCCGCCGAGCCGCCAGGGGTCGAGTCCGGCGATCTGTACCCGGGCGGCGACGAAGGCGTTCGCGACCGGGTCGCGGTCGAGCACGGCGAGCGCGGCGTCCAGGTCGCTCGGTTCGAGCACGCGGGAGGTGGTCTGCGTCAACACGTGCGGGGGCCTCACCCTGAGATCTGCTGGTCTCCGCACTGTACCTGTCGTAAATATGCCGCGCCGCCCTCAGGGCGACGCGGCAGGAACCGGGGCGGGAGCCGCGGCGGGACCGGGGGTAGGAGCCGGGGCGGTCAGCCCGCGATGGACACCGAGGGCTCTCCGGAGGTCACTCCGTCGGCCTCCATCTGCTCGGCGATCTTCATGGCTTCCTCGATGAGGGTCTCCACGATCTTGGACTCGGGGACGGTCTTGACGACCTCGCCCTTGACGAAGATCTGACCCTTTCCGTTGCCGGAGGCGACACCGAGGTCGGCCTCGCGGGCCTCGCCGGGGCCGTTGACGACGCAGCCCATGACGGCGACGCGCAGCGGGACCTCCATGCCCTCGAGCCCTGCGGTGACTTCCTCGGCCAGCTTGTATACGTCGACCTGGGCACGGCCGCAGGAGGGGCAGGAGACGATCTCCAGGCCGCGCTGGCGCAGGTTCAGCGACTCCAGGATCTGGATGCCGACCTTGATCTCCTCGACCGGCGGCGCGCTGAGCGACACGCGGATGGTGTCGCCGATGCCCTGGGAGAGCAGCGCGCCGAAGGCGACGGCCGACTTGATGGTGCCCTGGAAGGCGGGTCCTGCCTCGGTGACGCCGAGGTGCAGCGGGTAGTCGCACTGGGCGGCGAGCTGCCGGTAGGCTTCGACCATCACGACCGGGTCGTTGTGCTTGACGGAGATCTTGATGTCCCGGAAGTCGTGCTCCTCGAAGAGCGACGCCTCCCACAGGGCCGACTCCGC
>NZ_JAGMUO010000075.1:32969-36359 GCF_019049325.1 Streptomyces sp. AC512_CC834
GCGCCTCCGGGGTCGCCCTGCCGTACTTCTGCAGCAGGCGGCGGTCGAGCGAACCGGCGTTCACGCCGATGCGGATCGGGGTGCCGTGGTCCTTGGCCGCCTTCGCGATCTCCCTGACCTTGTCGTCGAACTGCTTGATGTTGCCCGGGTTGACCCGCACCGCCGCGCAGCCCGCCTCGATGGCGGCGAAGACGTACTTCGGCTGGAAGTGGATGTCGGCGATCACCGGGATCTGCGACTTCCTGGCGATCACGGCCAGGGCGTCCGCGTCGTCCTGGGTGGGGCACGCCACCCGCACGATCTGGCAGCCGGACGCCGTCAGCTCGGCGATCTGCTGGAGCGTGGCGCCGATGTCGGACGTACGGGTCGTGGTCATGGACTGCACCGACACGGGCGCGTCACCGCCCACGGCCACGGGCCCGACCTGGATCTGCCGGCTCTTGCGGCGCTCCGCGAGCCTGGTCGGAACGTCCGGCATGCCGAGAGAAATCGCAGTCATCTGCTGTGCAACCCCAAGTCGTGGATCAAGGTCCGGCCCCGTTCAGCGGCGGGCTCCGGCATCCGAGATTACGGCACGGACATGAACGCCGGGCACACCGCGTACGGGAGATGCATCCTTTGGCGTCCATCTGCCGGGCGTCCGGAGTGAAGCCCGGTCCGGGCGGACATGCTCCCCGGATCGGGCTTTTCACCGGATCGTCCCGGTCGTGCGGCCTTCAGGTGAGCCGTCAGGTGATCCGTCAGGTGATCCGCACCGGGTTGACGACGTCCGCCACCAGCACCAGCAGCGTGAAGCAGACGAAGACGCCCGCCACCACGTAGGCCACCGGCATCAGCTTCGCCACGTCGAAGGGCCCGGGGTCGGGCCTGCGCAGCACCTTGGCCGCGGAGCGGCGCAACGACTCCCACAGGGCGCCCGCGACGTGGCCGCCGTCGAGCGGCAGCAGCGGGAGCATGTTGAAGAGGAACAGGGAGAGGTTGAAGCCGGCCACCAGCATGACGAACATGGCGAGCTGCTGGGTGGGCGGGATGTCCAGGGTGGCGATCTCACCGCCGACGCGGGCGGCGCCGACGACGCCCATCGGGGAGTCGGCCTCGCGCGGTCCGTCGCCGAAGGCCGCGTCCCACAGGGCGGGGATCTTGGCGGGCAGGGCGGCGAGGGAGTCGACGGCGTCGCCGATCCGGTCGCCCATCCAGGTCACGGACTGGCCGAAGTCCTGCTTCACCACGCCGGTGGCGGAGCTGAAGCCGAGGAAGCCGGCGGTGACGTACTCGCCCTGGACGATCTGTCCGTCGGAGTCCTTCTTGGCGACCTTGTTGGTGGCGATGGTCGCGTGGAGGGTGACCTCCTCGCCCTTGCGCTCGACGACGACCGGCACGTCCTCGCCGGGGTTGTCCCGGATCAGGTCGGAGAGCTTGTCCCAGTCGTCGGTCCGTACGCCGTCGAAGGCGAGGATCTTGTCACCGGCGCGGAGGCCGGCCTCGGCGGCCGGGGAGGCTGGGTCGGACTTGGTGCAGTCGTCGCGGGTCTCGGTCTGCGAGATGACGCACTGGGAGACCGTGCTGACGGTGGTGGTCTGCTGCGCGATGCCGAAGCCCATCAGGACGGTGAGGAAGAGCGCCACCGCGAGGACGAGGTTCATGAACGGGCCCGCGAACATCACGATGACGCGCTTCCACGGCTTGCGGGTGTAGAAGAGGCGCTTCTCGTCACCGGGCTGCAGTTCCTCGAAGGCCGCCGAGCGGGCGTCCTCTATCATCCCGCGCCAGGGCGAGGTGGAGCGGGCCTCCAGGCGGCCGTCCGGGCCGGGCGGGAACATGCCGATCATGCGGATGTAGCCGCCGAACGGGATGGCCTTGACCCCGTACTCGGTGTCGCCCTTCTTCTTCGAGAAGATCGTCGGCCCGAAGCCCACCATGTACTGCGGCACGCGGATGCCGAACAGCTTGGCCGTGGACAGGTGGCCCAGTTCGTGCCAGGCGATGGAGAACAGCAGGCCGACGGCGAAGAGCACTATGCCGAGGATGAACATCAGGGTCGTCATGCACGGGCCTCCGCCGTCTGTGCCGCCAGTTGCCGGGCCCGGGCGCGTGCCCAGGTCTCCGCTTCGAGGACGTCCGCGACGGTGAGCGAGGTTCCCGTACGGGGAGTTCCGTGCTCCTCGACCACCCGCGTGACGGTCTCCATGATCCCGAGAAACGGCAGCGCGCCGCGGCGGAACGCCTCGACGCACTCCTCATTGGCGGCATTGAACACCGCCGGCGCCGTCCCCGCGAGTTGTCCGACGTGCCGGGCCAGGTTGACCGAGGGGAAGGCCTCGTTGTCGAGCGGGAAGAACTCCCAGGTCGAGGCCTTGCTCCAGTCGAAGGTGGGGGCGGCGTCGGGGACACGTTCGGGCCAGCCGAGGCCGACGGCGATGGGCCCGCCCATGTCGGGGGGTGTCGCGTGGGCCAGTGTCGATCCGTCCGTGTACTCAACCATCGAGTGGACATACGACTGCGGGTGCACGACCACCTCAATGCGGTCGAAGGGAATGTCGTAGAGCAGGTGGGCCTCGATCACCTCCAGGCCCTTGTTGACGAGGGTGGCGGAGTTGATCGTGATCACCGGGCCCATGGCCCAGGTGGGGTGGGCGAGGGCGTCCTCGACGGTGACGGCCGCCAGCTCGTCCTTCGTACGCCCCCGGAACGGGCCGCCGGACGCGGTGACGACCAGCTTGCGGACGTCGGCGCGGGTGCCGGCGGCCAGCGCCTGGAAGAGCGCGGCGTGTTCGGAGTCGACCGGGATGATCTGGCCCGGCTTGGCCAGCGCCTTGACCAGCGGGCCGCCGACGATGAGCGACTCCTTGTTGGCGAGCGCGAGGGTGCGGCCCGCCTCCAGGGCGGCGAGCGTCGGGGCGAGGCCGATGGAACCGGTGATGCCGTTGAGCACGGTGTGGCAGCCGGAGGCGGCGAGCCGGGTGGCCGCGTCCGGTCCGGCGAGGATCTCGGGGAGCGGCTCCCCGGTGCCGTACCGGTCACTCAGCGCTTCCCGCAGTGCCGGTACCGCGTCCTCGCGGGCGACGGCGACGGTCCGCGCCCCCAGCCGGTACGCCTGGTCGGCGAGGAGGGCGACCCGGCTGCCGTTGGCGGACAGGGCGGTAACCCGGAAGCGGTCCGGGTTGCGCAGCACGAGGTCGATGGCCTGGGTCCCGATCGACCCGGTGGACCCGAGGATCACCACGTCCTTCGGGCCGTCGCCCGCCACCGGGTCGTAGACGAGGTGGGGGTCGGCGAGTGGGGCTGGACTGTCGCTCATCCCCCCATTGTGGCCGCATCGGCCCTCCAGGAGGACAGCGCGTCCCTCGGTCGGGTGTCGGGGGCCGGTTATCGGGGGCCGGTGTCGGGGGC
>NZ_JAGMUO010000076.1 GCF_019049325.1 Streptomyces sp. AC512_CC834
GCGGTCTTGTGTGCGTGGTCGAGGCGCTGACGCCGCACTCTGCCGTGCAGGGCCGCGACGCGCTCTACGGCCCGCTGGTGGTTGTTGGTGCGGTTCTTCGCCTTGCAGCGCGGATACCGGGACAGTGCCCGCTGTGCGGCCTCCAGCTTGGCGGCGGCCTTGCGGGCGTGGCGTGGGTTGTCGACGTGCTCACCGTTGGACGTGGTGAGGAACGACGCTATGCCCATGTCGATGCCGACCATGCTGCCGGTCGGGGTCAGCGGCTCGGGCTGCGACTGCTCGGCGGTCAGGACAACGTACCAGCGCTTGCCTTCGCGCTTGACGGACACGGTCTTGACCTTGCCGGCCACCGGCCGGTGCTGGTTGACCTTGACGTGCCCGACACCTTGGAGCCGGACGCGGGTGACGGGGTCGTGCGGGGTGGAGTCCCAGCGGCAGCCGTCCCCGTCCTTGGGGAAGTCCACCGTGTCGAACCAGTTCACACCCCGAAAGCGCGGGTAGCCCGGCGTATCGCCGGACTTGATACGGCGGAAGAACGCGGCGAACGCCTTGTCCAGACGGCGAAGTGTCGCCTGCTGGCTGGAGAACGACCACCGGCCCTGACGCTCCGGGTCGAAGGAACGGATCTCCTTGAGCTGTGCGGACTGCCGACCGTATTTGATGCTCGTCTTCGACGTGTGCCGGTAGGCGTCACGGCGTTCCTGCAACGCGCCGTTGTAGAGCGAGCAGTGATCGGCCAGCATCGCGGCGAGCGCAGCGGCCTGGCCCACGGTGGGCCGCATGAGGAACTTGTACGCACGGATCATCCAGCCCACCCCCTTCCG
>NZ_JAGMUO010000077.1 GCF_019049325.1 Streptomyces sp. AC512_CC834
GCGGAGGCGAGGGCCCGGGGACCGGCCCCGCCGGCGATGAGGAAACCGGCGAGGGAGGAGTCCCCGGCGCCGACGTTGCTGCGTACGGCGTCCACGCGGGCGCTGCCGAACCAGGTGCCCGCGTCGTCCACGAGCAACTGCCCGTCGGCGCCCAGGCTGGCGAGCACGGACCGGGCGCCCAGCTCCCGCAGTTCCTCGGCGGCCTTGACGGCGTCACCGACCGTGGCCAGGGGACGCCCGACGGCCTCCGCCAGCTCCTCGGCGTTCGGCTTGACGACGTCGGGACGCTCGCGCAGCGCCTGGAGCAGCGCGGGCCCGGAGGTGTCCAGGGCGATGCGGACACCGGCGGCGTGCGCCCGGGAGACCAGGTCGGCGTACCAGGACAGGGGAAGCGAGCGGGGCAGGCTGCCGCAGCAGGCGATCCAGTCCGCGCCGGACGACTGCCGCCGCACCGTCTCCAGGAGCAGTTCCCGTTCGGCCGCGGAGAGTTCGGGGCCCGGGGCGTTGATCTTCGTCAGGACGCCGTCGGTCTCGGCGAGCGCGATGTTGGCACGGGTGGCCCCGGCGATCGGCACCGGCGCGACCTCGATGCCCTGCGCGTCGAGCAGGTCGGCGACGAGTGCGCCGGGTGCTCCGCCGAGCGGCAGCACTGCGACGGTGCGCTGCCCGGCCGCCGTCACCGCGCGCGAGACGTTCACACCCTTGCCGCCGGGGTCGACCCGCTCGCCGGTGGCGCGGACGACCTCGCCGCGGTCGAGGGAGGGGACCTCGTAGGTGCGGTCCAGCGACGGGTTGGGGGTGACGGTGAGGATCATGCGCGTACTACTTCCGTGCCGGCGCGCTGGATGGCGTTGGCGTCTTCGGGGGTCAGCCCGCTGTCGGTGATCAGCAGGTCCACGTCGCTCAGGGTGCCGAAGCGGGCGAACTGCTCCTGGGCGTACTTGGAGGAGTCGGCGACCAGCACCACGCGCCGGGCGGCGGTCAGGGCGGCCCGCTTGACGGCGGCCTCGGCGAGGTCGGGGGTGGTCAGGCCGTGCTCCATGGAGAAGCCGTTGGCCGCGACCACTGCCACGTCGGCGCGGATCTCGCCGTACGCGCGCAGCGCCCAGGCGTCCACGGCGGCGCGCGTACGGTGCCGTACGCGCCCGCCGACCAGGTGGAGCTGGATGCCGGGGTGGTCGGCGAGGCGGGCCGCGATGGGCAGGCTGTGGGTGACGACGGTCAGCGAGGTCTCCGACGGGATCGCCGCGGCCATGCGGGCCACGGTGGAACCGGCGTCGAGGATCATCGTGCCCTCGGACGGCAGTTCCGCGAGGGCGGCCTTGGCGATCCGGTCCTTCTCGTCGGCGGCCGTGGACTCGCGCTCGGCGAGGTCCGGTTCGAAGTCGAGGCGCCCGGCGGGGATCGCACCGCCGTGCACCCGGCGGAGCAGACCGGCGCGGTCGAGCGCCTTGAGGTCGCGGCGGATGGTCTCCGCCGTCACCTGGAACTCCTCGGCCAGCGACACCACGTCCACCCGGCCGCCGTCCCGGGCGAGCCGGAGGATCTCCTGCTGCCGCTCCGGTGCGTACATGACCGTTCACCTCCGACCCGAATGCCCGAACCTGTGGTTTCTCTCGGAGGCTACGCCCGGTTGTCCGGAATGTAAACAGCAACCAGAGACAGTCGGGCTCAATCAGACATGAACGGGCGTCGAGGGCCCTGTCGTGTACCGTGACCGCGGTCTCAGACCAGCGCCTGCTCCTTCTCTTGCTCCTTCTCCTTCCCCATCTCCTGCGCCGGGTCCTGTGCCGGGTCCTGATCCTGGCCCCCTTCCACGTGCTGGGCGGGCCGCTTGGGCAGCGCGAACATCAGCAGGAAGATGACGGCCATCACCGCCGCCACCCAGCCCAGAGCGTTCTGGAAGCCGTCCGCGTAGGCCGGGCCGATGCGGGCGGGGGTGAGGTGGTCGCTCATCGTGCCGAAGAAGACCACCGACACCAGCCCGAGACCGAGCGCGTTGCCCATCTGCTGCACGGTGTTGATGAGCCCGGACGCGGCCCCGGCGTGCTCGCGCGGCACCTGGGAGAGCACCGCGTCCGTCAGCGGGGCGACGATCAGCCCCATCCCGACGCCCATCACGACCAGCGGCAGCGCCATCTGCCAGGACGTGATGGCGAGCCCGTAGCGCCCGGACTCCCAGATGTAGAGGAGCACGCCGGCCGCCATCACCAGCGCGCCCGCCTGGAGGACCTTGCGCCCGAAGCGCGGGACGAGCTTCTGCACGGAGATCCCGGCCGCCGTGGAGACTGCGATCGAGAACGGTACGCCGGTCAGCCCGGCCCGCAGCGGGCTCCAGCCGAGCCCCTCCTGCATGTACAGGGTCCACACCAGGAAGAAGATGCCCAGTCCGACCCCGAAGACGGTCTGCACGGCGATCCCCGCGGCGAAGCTCTTCACCTTGAACAGCGACAGCTCCACCAGCGGCGAACCGTCCCGCGCGCTCTTGCGCCGCTCGTAGGCCACCAGCACCGCGAGGACCACGAGCGAGCCGGCCATCGAGACGTACCCCCACAGCGGCCAGCCCAGCTCGCGGCCCCGGGTGAGCGGGTAGATCAGCATCAGCAGGCCGAGGGTGACCAGGGCGACCCCGACCAGGTCCAGCCTGAGGGCGCGCGGCGCCTTCGACTCGGTGATGAAGCGACGGCCGAGGACGAGGCCCGCGATGCCGACGGGCAGGTTGATGAGGAAGATGGGCCGCCATTCGAGCCCGAAGAGGTTCCACTCGGTCAGCAGGGCGCCCAGCAGCGGGCCGGAGACGGCACCGAGTCCGACGATCGCGCCGAACAGCCCGAACACCTTGCCGCGTTCGTGCGCCGGGAAGGTGGCGTGCACGATCGACAGCACCTGCGGCACCATCAGCGCCGCCATGCCGCCCTGGAGTATGCGGGAGGCGACCAGCATCTCCGGGTTGGCCGCGAGGCCGCACAGCGCCGACGCCACGGTGAAGCCGCCGATGCCGACGAGGAAGATCCGCTTGCGGCCGTGGATGTCACCGAGCCGCCCGCCGGTGATCAGGCCCGCCGCGAAGGCGAGGGCGTAACCGGCGGTGATCCACTGGATCTGGCTGAAGGAGGCGCCCTCGTCCCGCCGGATGGAGGGGATGGCGATGTTGACGATGGTGACGTCGACCAGGTCCATGAACGCCGCGGTCATCACGATCGCGAGGGCGAACCAGCGACGGCGGTCGCCCGCGTCGGCCGCCGCGGCCGGGACGGTCGAGACGGTCGAGACGGGCTGGACGGTCGAGACGGGCGGGACGGGAGCCGGGTCCGGGTCCGGGGTGTGCGTGAAGGTCATGAGAGGAACCTAGGAGGCCAGTAGGCCGGAACATGTCCTAGATGTGCGGCATCCTCGTCGGCATGACGACGGACACTCCGGCCCGGCTGCTGACGCTCCTCTCCCTCCTCCAGACGCCCCGCGAATGGCCCGGCGGCGAGCTGGCCGACCGGCTCGGGGTCTCCCGGCGCACAGTCCGGCGGGACGTCGACCGCCTGCGCGAGCTGGGCTACCCGGTGCAGGCGACGATGGGCTCCGACGGCGGCTACCGGCTGGTGGCCGGCAAGGCGATGCCGCCGCTCGTCCTCGACGACGAGGAGGCGGTGGCCATCGCGGTCGGGCTGCGGGCCGGGGCCGGGCACGCGGTCGAGGGCCTGGACGAGGCGTCGGTGCGGGCCCTGGCCAAGCTGGAACAGGTGCTGCCGTCGCGGCTGCGGCACCGCGTCGCCACCCTCCAGTCCGCGACCACGCCGCTGACCAGCGGGGACGGTCCGAGCATCGCCCCCGAGACGCTGACCGTGATGGCCTCGACGGTGGCCGGACGGGAGCGGCTGCGGTTCGCCTACCGCGCGGGGGACGGCACCGAGTCGCGGCGCGTGACGGAGCCGTACCGGCTGGTGTCGACGGGGCGCCGCTGGTACCTGGTCGCCTACGACCTCGACCGGGACGACTGGCGGACCTTCCGGGTCGACCGGGTGAGCGAACCCTTCGCCACGGGCGCGCGGTTCGCGCCGCGGGAGCTGCCGACCGGGGACGCGGCCGAATATCTGCGGCGCTCCATCCAGCGCCGGAACGACTCCTACGAGATCGTGGTCGTCTTCCACGCCCCCGCCGAGACCGTCACGGCGCTGCTGCCGCCCTGGATGGGGGCGCCGGAGGCCGTGGACGGCGGCGCGTCGTGCGTGGTGCGGGCGACCGTGTCCGATCCGGTGGAGTGGATGGCGGCCCGGCTGGCGACGGCCGGGGTGGACTTCCGGGTCCGGGAACCGGCGGAACTGGTGGAGTGCGTACGGGAGCTGGGGGCGCGGCTGGGGCGGGCGGCGCGGGACGACTGACCGGCCACCGCCGCCCGCCCCGCTCTCAGCGCAGTTCCTCGCGCCGCTCCTCGCGCTATTCCTCGGACTGCTGTCCCTCGGGCTGTCCCTCGGGCCGGCCGGTGTCCCAGGTGAACTCCCGCAGCACCGCCAGGTTCAGCAGCGCCTGGTCCAGGGGGCTGCGGGTCCCCTGGGAGGAGGCCGCCCAGTGCTCCGCCGCGACCCGCACGGCCGCACTCGCCACGGCGGCCGCGAAGTTCAGCCGGGGAGAGACGGCCAGCCGTGCGGCAACGTTGTCGTCACCGCCGGACATCCGCGCGGCCAGCGCCTTCACGAGCGCCCGCTCCGTGGAGTGGCAGACCTCCGCCCACACCTTGCGCAGCGCCGGACTGCTCTCGGCCAGGCGGATGAGGGTGCGGGCCCACTCCCAGGAGGACGCCGAGACCCCGACGCCCGGCGTCAGCGTGTACCGCACGGCGTGTTCCAGTGCCTCGGGCGGGGACAGTCCGGCCGGGGCCTCGCGCACCGCCCGCACCCAGCGCTCGGCGCCCAGGGCGTAGAGCGGGGCGACCGCCTCCTCCTTGGCGGCGAAGTAGCGGTAGAAGGTGCGCGGGGCGACACCCGCGGCCCTGGCGATGTCCTCGGCGCGGGTGGCCCGCAGGCCCTGGCCGACGAAGAGGCGGGCCGCCGCCCGGGCGATCTCCATCCGGGTCTCGGCCTTGCGCCGCTCGGTCAGGGAGACGGGACCCGGACCCGGTCCGGGACCGGGATCAGGGCCGGGAAATGCGGGGATGGTGCTGCTGCTCACTTCGGCAGGCTATGCCGCTGTGGCAGAATCTGCCATCCGGCGGGCCACCCCGGGGTTCAGGTTCGGGGTGCCCCGCCTCTTCGCTCTGCTCCGGCACACGTCCGGCCGTGCTCCCGATGCGCAGGCGGCCCGGTTGCGCAAGCGCCGGGCCGCAGAAGGAGCCGGGCTGCGGCACCCCGGGGGGAGGGGCGCCGAGCCCGGCTCGGGAAGTCCCGGCGCCGGGGGGAGTGCGTCGGGACGTGGTCCAAAGGGCGGTCGGGCCGGTCACGTACCGGTGGTGCCGGTGGTGCCGGTCGCGTACCGGTAGTGCCGGGCCGCGACAGGGGGCCCGGAGTTCTTTTTCCCGGCCGCCGCGGGTTGAAGCAGCGTTGTACGGCCATGTTTGCGCGGGGTTCGGCCACCGGCGTACGCCCCATTCGCCACGTTACGCCCCCGCGTCACGCCGCGGGGGCGTACTCCCGCTGCCGCGTTACGCCGCCGCCTCGAAGCCGGTGTCGCGGGCCAGCTTCTTCAGCTCCAGCAGCGCGTGCTTCTCGATCTGGCGGATGCGCTCGCGCGTGAGACCGTGCTCCTTGCCGACCTCGGTCAGCGTACGCTCGCGGCCGTCGACGATGCCGTACCGCATCTTGATGATGGAGGCCGTGCGCGGGTCGAGGCGGCCGATGAGGTCGTCGAGCTCCTCGCTGCGCAGCAGGGTCAGCACCGACTGCTCGGGCGACACGGCGGAGGTGTCCTCCAGCAGGTCGCCGAACTGGGTCTCGCCCTGGTCGTCCACCGACATGTTCAGCGAGACCGGGTCGCGGGCCCAGTCGAGCACGTCGGTGACGCGCTCCGGCGTCGAGCCCAGCTCGGCCGCGATCTCGGCGGGCTCCGGCTCGCGGCCGTGCTCGCGGTTGAACTCGCGCTGCACGCGCCGGATCCGGCCCAGCTCCTCCACCAGGTGGACGGGCAGGCGGATGGTGCGCGACTGGTCGGCGATGGAACGGGTGATGGCCTGACGGATCCACCAGGTCGCGTACGTCGAGAACTTGAAGCCCTTGCGGTAGTCGAACTTCTCGACCGCGCGGACCAGGCCGGCGTTGCCCTCCTGGATCAGGTCGAGGAGCGGCAGGCCGCTGCGCGGGTAGCGGCGGGCGACCGCGACGACCAGGCGGAGGTTGGAGCGGATGAAGACGTCCTTCGCCCGCTCGCCCTCGTCGATCAGGGCCTGGAGCTCCTCACGGGTGGCGTCCGCCCCGGTCTCCTCGTACCCTGCGAGGACCTGCCGCGCGAACACACCCGCCTCGATGGTCTGCGACAGCACGACCTCCTTGGCGGCGTCGAGCAGGGGTGTCCTGGCGATCTCGTCGAGGTACATGCCGACCAGATCGCGGTCGGCGAGTTCTCCGCCGTTGGCGCGGACGCTGGTTGCCGCGCCGGAGGTCTCGCCGGTGGCGGACTTACGACGGGCGACGGCACGGGTTGCCATGCGTGCTCCCTTGCGATGGTGGTTCAGCGGGCGGTCCGGTGGACGCTCGGGCACGGTGTGAGGTTGACTCTGTGAGGTTGTCTCCCGGTCCCTCTCGGGACTCTCCCGGAAGTCTTCCGGGACTCTCCTCGGGTGCCCTGCATCCGATGGAAACAACGACTGGAATCCGGACAGAATTCCCAACCCGCCCCTCGATTTTTCTGATCATGCAGTACCCTGTGCCGCCACACGAGGAGGGGCGATGCTGTCGGGAACTGCGGAGGTCCAGGTCAGACCGGGAGTCGAGGACGATCTCAAGGCCCTCACCGACCTCTACAACCACTACGTACGTGAGACGCCGATCACGTTCGACACCGAGCCCTTCACTCCGGAAGAGCGCCGCCCTTGGCTGCTCTCCCACCCTGAAGACGGTCCGTACCGGCTGAGGGTTGCCACGGACGCGGACTCACAGGAGATTCTGGGGTACGCCACATCCAGCCCCTACCGCGCGAAGCCCGCCTACGGGACCTCGGTGGAGACCACCGTCTACGTCGCCCCGGGCGCGGGCGGCCGGGGCGTCGGCACGCTGCTCTACACGTCCCTCTTCGACGCCCTGGCCGACGAGGACCTGCACCGCGCCTACGCGGGCATCGCCCAGCCCAACGAGGCGTCCGGCCGGCTGCACGCACGCTTCGGCTTCCGGCACGTCGGCACGTACCGCGAGGTGGGCCGCAAGTTCGGCCGGTACTGGGACGTGGCCTGGTACGAGAAGCCGCTGTAGGCCCACGCGCGCCCGGCGGTCAGCCGAACTGCACGGACCGCTTGGCCAGGCCCATCCAGAACCCGTCGATCACGGACTGCCGCAGATCCAGCTCACCGGCCGCGTCCGCCGCGCCCATCGTCACGAACAGGGGCGCGAAGTGCTCGGTGCGCGGGTGGGCGAGCCGGCCCGCCGGGGACTTGTGGTCGAAGTCGAGCAGTCCGTCCACGTCACCGGACTCCAGCGCGCGCCGGCCCCAGTCGTCGAACTCCGCGGACCACGAGGGGACGCCGCCCTGGCGCAGCGCGGCCAGGTTGTGGGTGAAGAAGCCGGAGCCGATGATCAGCACGCCCTCGTCGCGCAGCGGCGCGAGCCTGCGGCCGATCTCCATGAGCCGTGCCGGGTCGAGGGTCGGCATGGAAACCTGGAGGACCGGGATGTCGGCGTCGGGGTACATCTCGACCAGGGGCACGTAGGCGCCGTGGTCGAGGCCGCGGTCGGCAGCGTCCTGCACGGGCGTGCCGGGGGCGCGCAGCAGCTTGCGTACGGACTCGGCGAGCGCGGGGGCGCCGGGGGCCTCGTAGCGCACCTGGTAGTAGTGGTCCGGGAAGCCCCAGAAGTCGTAGACCAGCGGGACGGTCCGGGTGGCGCCGAGGGCGAGCGGGGCCTCCTCCCAGTGGGCGGAGACGACGAGGATCGCCCTGGGGTGCGGCAGACCGGCGGCCCACGCGGCCAGTTCGCCGGGCCAGACGGGGTCGTCGGCGAGCGGCGGGGCGCCATGACTGAGGTAGAGGGCGGGCATGCGCTCCGGTACGGAGGTGACGGCGGTGACGGAGGTGGCGGCGGGCATGAGGGTCTACTCCAATACTTGAACTCTCAACCTCTACTCCTCATCAATCTACGCGCAGTTTGTTTAACATTCAAGGAGTCGTCTCGTACAGTGGGACACATGAACACGGCACCCGTCCCGGCACCCTCCGACGAGCCCCGGTGGCTCAGCGCCGAGGAGCAGTTCGTCTGGCGCTCCTACATCGAGGCCGCCACCCTCCTCGAGGATCACCTCGACCGGCAGCTCCAGCGCGACGCGGGCATGCCGCACGTCTACTACGGCCTGCTGGTCAAGCTCGCCGAGTCACCGCGCCGGCGGCTGCGGATGACGGAGCTGGCCCGGTACGCGAAGATCACCCGCTCCCGGCTCTCGCACGCGGTCGCCCGCCTGGAGAAGAACGGCTGGGTCCGCCGCGAGGACTGCCCCTCCGACAAGCGCGGCCAGTTCGCCATCCTCACGGACGAGGGGTACGAGGTACTGCGCCGGACCGCGCCGGGTCATGTGAACGCCGTACGCCAGGCCGTCTTCGACCGGCTCACCCCCGGACAGCAGAAGTCCCTCGGCGAGATCATGCGGATCGTCGCCGAGGGACTTCAGCCGAGCGAAGCGGGTGCGGACCTGCCCTGGCTGCGCTGAGCGCGCGGCCGGGGCAGGTCCGGGGGAACCGTGCGTACGAGGCGTCCCCTCCCCGTACGCACGGGTGGATCAGGGGCCCGAGCGGGTGTCTGCGAGTCCGGCGGCGTCAGTGGGCGACGACCGGCACCCGCAGCTCGTCCTCGGCCTCGTCGCCCGCACCGGAACCGGTGACGGTGTTGCCGCCCGGACGGCCGGCGTTGACGAAGGTCAGGGCGATCGTGGCCGCCACGACCAGGATGCCGACGGCGACCCAGATCGCGCTGGTGTAGCCCTGCACCTGGCCCTCCAACTGGACCAGTTGCTGCTGGGACCGGGAGCCCGCGCCGCCGATGTGGTCGGCGATGTAGGACGTGGTGGCCGAGGCGGCGATCGTGTTCAGCAGGGCCGTACCGATCGCGCCGCCCACCTGCTGCGAGGTGTTGACCATCGCGGAGGCGACACCGGCGTCCCGCGGCTCCACACCCATGGTGGCCATGGACATGGCTGGCATGAACGCCGTACCCATGCCGAGGCCGAGCAGCAGCATGCCGGGCAGCAGCACCCCGGCGTAGGAGGTGTTGAGCTCGAGCTGGGTCAGGAACAGCATGCCGACGGCGGCGACCAGGAAGCCGGGACCCATCAGCAGCCGGGGCGCGACCCGGGTCATCAGGCGGGCGCCGATCTGCGTGGAGCCCGTGATCATGCCCGCGATCATCGGCAGGAAGGCGAAGCCGGTCTTCACCGGCGAGTAGCCCTGCACGATCTGCAGGTAGTAGGTGAGGAAGAGGAACAGGCCGAACATCGCGATGATGGCCAGGCCCAGCGAGAGGTAGATCCCGCCCCGGTTGCGCTCGGTGATCACGCGCAGCGGCAGCAGCGGGGCCTTGACCCGGGACTCGACCAGCACGAACGAGAGCAGCAGCACGGCCGCGCCGACGAACATGCCGACCGTCACCGCGTCGCTCCAGCCCTCGGACTCGGCGCGGGTGAAGCCGTAGACGAGCGCGACCAGACCGAGGGTGGACAGGATCACGCCGGGGATGTCGAGCGGCGAGCGGTTGCGGCCGCCCTTCGGCTCACGGATGACGAGGTACGCACCGGCCGCGGCGATGATCGCGAACGGGATGTTGACGAAGAACGTCCAGCGCCAGTTCAGGTACTCGGTGAGGAAGCCGCCGAGGATCAGACCCACGGCGCCGCCACCACCGGCGATCGCACCGTAGATGCCGAAGGCCTTGGCGCGCTCCTTGGCGTCCGTGAACATCACGGCGAGCAGGGACAGCGCGGCGGGCGCGAGCAGCGCGCCGAAGACGCCCTGGAGGGCGCGGGAGCCGAACATCATCGCCTCGTTGGTGGCCGCGCCACCGAGCGCCGAGGCGACGGCGAAGCCGGACAGACCGAGGACGAAGGTGCGCTTGCGGCCCCACAGGTCGGCTATCCGGCCGCCGAACAGCAGCAGCCCGCCGAAGGCGAGGGCGTAGGCCGTGACGACCCACTGCCGGTTGCCGTCGGAGATGCCGAGGTCCTGCTGGGCGGAGGGGAGGGCGATGTTCACGATGGTGGCGTCGAGGACGACCATGAGCTGGGCGAGCGCGATGAAGACGAGCGCTTTCCAGCGTCCGGCGTCCGGGGCGTCGGTGACGCCGGAGGCCTTGACGGCTGATTGAGACATGGGGATACCCACTTCGGGACTTCGTGACGGAAAAAGGTGAGTAAAGGGACGATTCGCCCGCGGTGACGACCACAGGAGTCGCCGTCCACTGTTCAGACGGTCAGTTGTCGTGGAACCGGACGATCAGGCGTCGTGGGACTGAAGGGGCCAGGAGTCGCGGAACTACTGGCTACCACTGGCTACTAGTGGCCATGACTGGCCATGACTGGCTACTGGTCGCAGGGCCGGCGCAGGTCCTCCAGGGTCACGGCCGCGCCCGGCAGGGCGGAGCGGGCAGGAGCCCGCAGCCCGTCCAGGAACAGCTGCAGATGGCGATGGACGAACCTGTCGGCGCTCACACACCCCGTACCGGCCGGAGGCCGGCTGAGCTGGGCCGCGGCGATCATCAGATCGCCCACGCCCACGTCACTACGGAGCTGACCGGCCGCCTTCGCCCGGTCCATGACCTCGGCGACCAGTCGTTCGACCCGTTCGCGCGCCGCTTCCAGGTCTGGGTGGTGCTGGTTGAACGTGCTGGACACCATGGGGCACAGCGCGCTGATCCGCTCGTCGGCGGAGACGTGCACGAAGCGCTCCAGCGCCTCGAACGCGTCGCCGCTCTCCGCGAGGGCCAGCTCGGCCGCCCGTGCCGTACGGTCCATGACCGAGCAGACGACCTCGCGGGCGAGGGCGTCGCGGTCGGGGAAGTTGCGGTACACCGTGGCGTTGCCCACGCCGGCCCGGCGGGCCACGTCGTCGAGCGGCACCTCGGGGCCGTGCTCGACGAACATCTCCCGGGCGGCGGCGACGATCCGCTCCCGGTTGCGCAGAGCGTCGGCGCGGGGCCGGGCCACCTTGCGCTGCTCGGGGACTGCGGTCTGCACGGCGTACTCCTGGATGAGTGACGTTGCGCGTTCCGGGGAGTGGATCCCCGTTTCGCTCGGACACAGGTCTAAACGGGGAAACGATCCCCGGTTATTTCCCGGATCCGAAAAAGCTCACCATGACCTGGGTCACACCACGTGAGCGACCCCTTCCCTCACCGTCCGTGACACCGGTACGCGGGTCCCCCGGTCGGCGGCTACCGGCGAGAAACCCACGATCGGCCTCTCCAGCGCGCGCCCGCCCACCCCTCGGCACAGGGTGAATCGCAAGGGTGCAGCCGGTGTCGGGCGGCTGCCGTGGTCCGGGAGGTCCGCATGCAGCCGCAGCCGCAGGCGCAGCCGCCGAGGCGGCGCATACGCCCGCGCCGGCTGGCCGCGTTCGGGACCGTCGGCGTCCTGACCCTCGCACTCAGCACCTCGGCGGGCACCGGCCGGCTCGCGCCGGGCACCACGGCGGCGGGCCCCGGTCCGGCCGCCCTCGCCCGTTCCTCCGCGCACGGCCCCTGTCTGATCAGCGGCGGCCCCGAGATCCAGATGTCCGAGGGCGTCCCGACCTCCGCCGGCTACGCCCGCTCGACCGGCACCGTACGCGCCCTGAACCTGATGATCGACTTCTCCGACGCGCCCGGCGAGGGCAAGGCACTCGACCGCTACGCGGAGTTCTTCCCGCAGACCCGGGACTGGTTCCGCACCAGCTCCTACGGCCGCCTCGACTACCGCCCCGAGACGCCGATCCGCGACTGGCTGCGCATGCCGAAGTCGTTCGCCGAGTACGGCATAGAGCGCGGCGCCCCCTTCGAACCCGGCTACCGCAAACTGGTCCAGGACCTGGTCGCGGCGGCCGACGCGAAGGTCGACTTCCGGTCGTACGACCTCCTGAACGTCCTGGTCACCCCGAACGCGGGCCCCTCCGCCCTGGACACGGTCCTGTCCGTCACCTTCGCCGGCAACGCCGAGGCCCCCGTCGCCGACGGCGTCCCGGTGGCCAACGCCTCCTTCGTCTACTCCCGCCAGGACGACGGCTCCGGCTCCTACGACGAGACCGGCTACCGGGTACTCCCCCACGAGAACGGCCACGTCTTCGGCCTGCCCGACCTCTACACCCAGGAGGGCGGGGGCGCGGTCGGCCACTGGGACATCATGAGCGAGGACTGGGGCGCCAACAACGACCTCCTCGGCTGGCACAAGTGGAAGCTGGGCTGGCTCGACCCGTCCCAGGTGCACTGCGCGTCCGCGCCGGGGACGACGGAGTACACGCTGACGCCGCTGGCCCGCAAGGGCGGCGACAAGCTGGTGGTCCTCCCGCTGAACAGCACGTCCGGCTACGCGCTCGAACTGCGCACCCGCGAGGGCAACGACGAGACGGTCTGCCGCCCCGGCGTACTGATCTACAAGGTCGACGCGGACGTGGACACCGGCATGGGCCCGGTGCGGGTCTACGACTCCCACCGCGACAGCGGCGGCTGCACCCGCAGCCCGAACGTCCACGCCGAACTCTCCGACGCCACCTTCACCCCGGGCGAAACCTTCAAGGACCCGCGCCGGGGCATCACGGTCAAGGTGTCGGAGGCGGACGCCGAGGGGGACATGCGGGTGCGCGTCACACGGGGGTGAGGGGTGGGCCGGCCGGGGATCACCCGGGGGCAGGGTAGGGACCGTGGTCAGACCGGGGTCGGGGGACCGGGGTCAGGGCTACCGTAGGCCTGCCGTGATCGCTGTGATCGCTGTGATCCGCCGTGATCGCCGTACCGGAGAGCCGAGCCGATGCCCGCCAACACCACGAACGACACTGCCGCCCACGACGGGGCGGCCGCCACGCCGGACGCGGATGTACCGACCGAGGCGACGGCACCGGCGGAAGCGGAGGCGCCGGCCGAAGCGGTCACGCCAGCGGAGGCGGTCGCACCGGCGGAGGCGGTGGCGCCGCTGCTGCGCGGGATCGCAGTACTGCGGCGGCTGACCGAGGCGGACGGCGGCGCCCTCAGCCTCAGCGGGCTGGAGCGCGCCACCGGCCTGGCCCGCTCCACGGTCGACCGTCTCACGGCAACCCTCGCCCGCATGGGATACGTCCGCCTGGACGGCCGCGACGTGACCCTCGCCCCCCGCCTGATGGAACTGGGCAACGCCTACCTCGCCGCCCTCCGCCTCCCCGCCCTCCTCTCCTCCCGGGCCGACGCCTTGGCCGACGAACTGGACGAGTCGGTGTCGCTGGCGGTCGCCGACCGGGACGGCATCCGCTTCATCCACCAGGCGACGCGCCGCCGCGCGATGTCGCTGAGCTTCCGCATCGGCGACCTGCTCCCCGCCGAACGCACCGCACCGGGCCCGCTGTTCGCCACCGAGTGGACGCGGTCCGACTGGCACCGCTGGCACGAGCGCCGCGCGACGGACCCGAAGGACCGCGCCTTCCCCGCCGTACCCCCACGGGAACCCGGCACCCCGGACGAGGACTTCGAGCACCGTACGGCGAGCGCGGCGGCCGACGGCTGGGCACTGGACGACCAGTTGATCGAACCGGGCCTGGTCGCACTCTCGGTCCCGGTACGAGATCCCCGCACCGGGCGAGTGGCGTGCGTGGCGAGCGTGGTGAGCCACACCAGCCGCCACACGGCACCGGACCTGAGGGCGTCGCTGCTCCCCCGCCTGCGCGCGGCGGTGGCGACGATGGAGGACGACCTGCGCACCGCCCCCCCACCGCACCCGGGACCACCCCGGGCCGGCCTGGCCACCTGGACGGGCGCGTCGAAACAGGAACTGGGCAGGGAGTTCGTCGAGTCGCTGGCCCGCGGACTGACCGTACTGACGGCTTTCGGCGAGGGCCGCTCGGCACTGACCCTGACGGAGGTCGCGAAGGCGACGGGCCTGGCCCGCGCGACCGCCCGCCGAGCCCTGATCACCTACGAACACGCGGGCCTGGTGACACCGACCCCGGACCGCACTTTCACCCTCACCCCCCGAGTCCTGTCCCTGGGCTTCCCACCCCTCTCCCGCACCTCCCTCCCCGAGATCGCCCAGCCCCACCTCACCGCCCTGGCCAACCACGTCCACGAGTCGACATCCCTCGCCGTCCTGTCGGACTCGGGCGAGGAGATCCAGTACACGGCCCGGGCGTCCACGGCCCGCGTCCTGAGCGCCCGCGTCACGGTCGGCACCCGGCTCCCGGCACACGCGACGGCACTGGGCCGCGTCCTCCTGGCCCTCCCCGAGATCCGGGCGCAGGGCTACGCCCTGGTCGACGAGGAACTGGAGGCCGGCCTGCGCTCCGTCGCGGTCCCGGTGCACGACCGTACGGGCCGGGTGGTGGCAGCGGTGAGCGTGGCGATGCACGCGGCCCGCCGCACCACGGCAGCCTGCGAAGCGGAAATCCTCCCGGAGCTGTCCAGAACGGCGGGCCACATCGAGGCGGACCTACGCGTAGCGGGCCGCTTCGTCACCGTGCCCCCGACCTAGCCCCTCCCCACACCCTCCCCCGCATCCGCTAACCTGTTGGCACCGCCGCCCACAGCGGCACGCCTTCGCCTTCGTAGCTCAGGGGATAGAGCACCGCTCTCCTAAAGCGGGTGTCGCAGGTTCGAATCCTGCCGGGGGCACCAGGGAAAAGGTCCCGGACCGATCATGGTCCGGGACCTTTTGACGGCACCGTTTGACGGCAGTCGCCTTTCAGGCGGCCGGTCGCCGTCGCTTGAGCAGCCGGTCCATGTGGCTGATCGCCTCCCGCTGCGTGTCCTGCACGACGTGCGTGTACACGTCCATGGTGATGCTGATCTGGCTATGTCCCAGGATCTCCATGATGACGCGGGGAGCGACGCCGGCAGCCGTCAGCAGCGTGGCGGTGCCGTGCCGGGCGTCGTGCAGCCGAACCACTCGCAGCCCGGCGTCAGCCGCAACCCTGGTGAAGGATCGGTAGACGTTCCGCGGTTCCACCGGCCGCCCGTTCCTCGTGGCGAAGATGTAGCCACTCTCCGACCAGACGACACCCGTACGCGCGAACGCCTCGCGCTGGCGCAGTCGATGCCAGCGGAGCGGAGCGAGGCACAGCGCGGGCATCGGCACGACGCGGCTGCGACGGCTCTTGGGGTCGTCGTCGTACAGCTCGCCCCTGCGACGCTGCGTCTGGTGTCGGACGTGGAGCACCCGGTTGTCCAGGTCCACATCGGACCAGCGCAGGCCCACAAGCTCACCACGTCGCAGACCCATGACGATGGCCAGGACGAACGCGGCGTACAGCGGGTCCTTTCGCGCCGCCTCCAGAAAGGCCAACGTCTCTTCCAGGGACCAGGGCCGAATCTCCCGCTGTTTGACCCGAGGTGGCTCCACCAGCGAGGCGACGTTGCGGGTGATCAGTTCCTCCCGCACGGCCGCTGTGAGCGCAGTACGGAGCACGCGGTGTGCCTCCTTCGCAGTGGCGGCCGTGTGGGCGTTCTGTACGCGGGTGATGAAGCGGCGCACGTCGGCGACGCTCAGCGACTCCAGCCGCTTGGTTCCGAGGAGGGGCACCAGATAGAGCCGGGCATGCGTCTCGTACTTGTCGTACGTGCTGAGCTTCCGTCGCGGCTGTACGTAGTGCGCGAGCCAGTACGGCAGCCACTCGGAGAGCTTCGCGGAGCGGGTAGGGGTCGGGATGCCCTGGCGGTCCCGTCGCACCAGCTCTTGACGCTTGGTGTCGCACCCCTCCCACGTAGCGCCATAGACCGTCTTGCGCTTGCGGGTGCCGTCCGGCTGCGGGACGTACACGCGTGCCTCGTAACGGCCGTCCTTGCGCTGCCAGATGCTGCCAGCGCCGTTGGGGTTCCTCTTACGGGAGGCCATCAGGCTGCGTTCTCCTCGATTCGTTCCTGCATGAAGGCGCGCACGCTGTCAGGGGACACGCGGCGAGCGCGACCGATGGTGAAGCTCGCCAACTGCCGCGAGCGGATCAGGTCGTAGACCTTGCTGCGACTCAGGCGCAGTGCGGTCATGACCTCCGGAACGGTGAAGGCTTCGGGCGTTTCGGGCACGGCGGTGAGCACGTCGAACCTCCGGAATCCGGGCGGGTGCGGCGCGGTTGGCGCCGCAATGCTGTGGACCGCGGACCATTGCGGACCACCTCTGTTGCCCTGCTGTTTTGTGGGGTTGGCATCGCGGACCACCGCGGACCGGCGCCGGTGGCGTGGTCCGCGGTGGTCTTGGTTTTGTGGTCAGTGAAGGTGCAGGTCAGAGGGGGTGGTCCGCAATGGTCCGCGTCCCGGCGGGTTGTCGGTGAGGGGCCCTCGGTGGGCGCCGGCTTCGTCGGAGGGACGCAGCCCGAGTCCGGTGTAGGTGCGGATGCGGGACTCGCCGGTGCGAGGGCGCGTGAGGGTGAGTTGCGGGATGACGGAGAGCAGGTTGCGGCCGAAGACCTGTTTGGTGCCGGGGCGTACGCCGTTGTCTTCGGCCCATTCCCGCCAGACCGTCCACAGGACGTCTACGGGAATCGTGCACGCGGGCCCGGTGGCGCAGCGTTCGCGGACGAACGCGGACGTGGGTGAGGCGGTGTCCTGCATGGTGGTGATGGCGTCGCGGCTGGAGGGCGGTTCGGTGATCCGTCCGTTGCGCTGGAGGCGGGCGAGGCCTTCCAGTGCCCAGTTCAGGATGCCGGGCATCTCGGCGGTGAGCCGGTCGAAGAGGGTGGGGTCTTCCTTGCCCAGCCACGAGGTGCGCATGCTGAGCAGGATGAACCGCCGGGCGATGACGCCGGAGGAGTCGCCGAAGTGCGGCAGTTCGTTGGACAGGACGACCAGCCGGGTCGGCAGCTTGCCCGTCCACACCGCGCGGTATTTGCGGTCGATGTCGATGGTGTCTTCGCCGGAGATGGTCAGCAGGCGCTCGACGACTTGGCTGTTGTCGTTGCCGGACAGGCGGGCGTCGGAGATGACCGCGAGGGGCTTGCCGACCAGGGTGGACAGACCGAAGTTCGTGCCCAGACCGGCGAGGGTCGGTCCGGCGAGGTTCTCCCGTCCGACCAGCTCTTTCAGCACGCGGGCGATGGTGCCCTTGCCGGACCGTGAGGGGCCGACGACGAGTAGGATCTTCTGTTGGTCGGTGCGGCCGGACAGGACGTAGCCGAACCACTCCTGAAGGGCGGCGATGGCTTCGGGGTCCTGGGGCCAGACCTGCGCGAGGAACCGTTCCCAGGTCGGTGCGGTGGCGTCGGGGTCGTAGGCGAACGGCACGGAGACGAGGTTGAAGAACCCGGGCCCGTGCGGCAGCAGTGCCCGGTCCCGGATGCGCAGCAGCCCGTTCTCGCAGGCGACGATGGTGCCGTGGTCCTGGCCGGTGTCGCCCTGGTCGTCGATCCAGGCGGGGGCGTCGGTGTCGGTGGGCAGGAGGGTGATGGCCCCCAGCGCATCGAGCAGGTTGCCGATCTTCTGCTTGGTCGGTGCCCAGTCGCGTTGTTCGGGCTGGCCGTCCTTGCCGGGGGTCTGGAAGACGGCGTGTTCCAGGCGGGTGTACATGGCGGCGCGGATCTGCGCGTCGTCCATCTCGCGCCAGCAGGTGCCGTTCCAGCGCATCCACGAGGCACGCCAGCGCCGGCACACGAGGTGTCCGTCCTCGCTCTGCCAGTCGGGCAGGAGTCGGCGGGCGACGGCCAGGGGGTTGGACGGCGGCGGCAGTTCCTCGCTCGCGGTGGTGGTGGTGCGGGTGTCTGTCATGCGGCGGCCCTCCCTTCCTGAGGGGTGCGGAGCGGGCAGGCGGTGCGGTGGGTTTCGTGGTCGGCGATCAGGGCGAGTACGCGCCGCTCGCCGATGGCGCTGCGGTCACGGCCGCACTCGCACTTCGACGTGGCGGTGGGGGTGGCGCCCTTGGGTGCGCGGATGTGCAGCCACGCCACGGGGTACCGGCCGTCACCGCGGCGCGGGTCAGGGCGAAGGGCAGTGACGACGCCCTGTCGGGCGGCGCCTTTCGGCTCGCCCACCGCCGCACGTTCCGCAGGCTGTGGAGCGGCGTGCGGTCGTTGCGGTGTGGGGGTGTGGCTCTTAGTAGGCGGGGGGTTGGTCATGCTGCCCTCCCGCCGGCCGGGTTGTGGGCGATGGACCAGTCCAGGCCGCGTGTGATCACGTCGTCGTAGTAGCGCTGCGACTGGGTGGCGTTGCCCGCCGCCCCCCTACTAAGAGCCTGCTCAACCTCGGTGCGGTCGAGGTCGCCGGACGCGACCAGCCGACCGAGGGCCCGCGCGGCTCGCAGCAGGGTGGCGTTGCGGGTGCCGTCGGCGGCCGTGGCCACGTTGTGCACTTCACCGCGCAGCGCGGCGGCGGCGTACCCGACTGCCCGGGTGGCGACCACCGGCACGGCGGGTTGTGCGGGGCGCTGCGGCGCTTTCAGTGCGTCGTGCAGCCATCCGGGCAGCGGTACCGGGTCGCGGTTGTCCAGGACCGTGTACGGGCCGTGGGGGGTGGTGCTGCCGGGGGCGACGACGTACCCGCCCCATCCTCGGGTGTCGATCTTCTTTGCGAGTCGTCCGGCGGTGGAGTGCAGCCGGGCTCCGTCCGGTTGGGTGAAGTACAGGTGCTCCCCGCCGCGTGCGGTCCGCACCCGGTGGGTGTCGGGGACGGCGTGGCCGGCGCGCTCGCAGAGCGCTTGCAGGGAAGTGGCGCCGTCAGGCGTTCCTTTCGGCTCTTGCGGCTTGAGCGTGTCCAGGTCGACGACCAGCAGCCCGGACGGGCCGGTCGCGATCCCCACGTTGTAGGGCTGGTGCGTCCACGCCGCTACCAGCAGGTCCACGTCTGTGGTGGCGCGCTGCTCCGGCGTCTTGTGCCCGCCCGTGCAGTAGGCGGTGCCGGGGCAGTACTTCTCGGCGTGGCCGGCCGGGCGCTTGTCGCCGGGACGCAGCGGGATGACGTGCCATCCGCGCCCCGCCGCCTCCACGGCCCATGCCAGCAACTCCAGCCGGGTCAGGTCCGTGCTCGCCGGGGCGCTCATGCCGCTTCACCGCCGTCGGTCCACAGGCTGAGGATGCGGGCGCTGTAGGCGTCCAAAGCGGTGCTCAGGGCGGTGGGGTCGGTGCTGCCGATCGCACGCAGCAGGGCGGCGCTCTCCGGGGACGGGCCGGGCGCTTCGATGCCGCGCAGGTCGCGGGTCAGGGTGTGCAGCAGCGCGCGGGTGAGGTAGCGGTCCAGGCGCATGCGGTGCTCGATGAGGGTGTACGGCGGTCCGGGAACGCGCAGGACCAGGACGGTGCTGCCGTCGGGCCGGGGCTCGGTGCGGAAGGTGACCACACGCTCGGACGCGTCGGGTACTCGCGGATTGCTGGTCTGGTCGGTCATGCTGGAGGTCTCCAGTTCCTTGACGGGTTCTGGCTGGCAAGGGCGGCCCCGCGACTTTGGCGAGACGTGAGGGGCCGCCCTTGGCGTACCTAGCCGTAGAACTTGTTGCGCTTGATCACGGCCTTGCGGATGTTCACGGTCGTGCCGCCGCCGCGGTGGCCGCTCGCGCTGATGACCAACACCACGACCCATCCGCCGAAGAGGACAGCGGCCAGGATGATGAGCTGGTGAATGAGCGCGGTGAGCGCGGCGATGAACGTGGCGAGCAGGAGCAGCCCGCCGCACACCGCGAGGAAGCCGACGCCTCCGAGGGCGACGTTCACGGCCGCGCGGGACACGGCCGGTTTGGCGGCGACCGGTTCGGGCTGTGCGGGGTTGACGGCGTAGCCGGTGACGACGCGGCCGTCCGGCAGGACGATGCTCGCCACCGCCGGCACGTGGCCCGGCTGTACCGGTACGACCGGCGCCGCGACGGGCACGGCGGGCGGGTACGGGGTGGGCTGGTGGACTTCGACGGCCCGCTGTACGGGCACGTGCGGAGCCTGTTCGGGGTACATGCGGAATCCCTTCCGGCCGATGGCCAGGGAGGCAACGGCACCCCCTTGAGGGGGCGCTGTGGAGGGGTGTTCGGGGGGTGTGACCTGCGGGCCTCCCTGACTCCCTGAACGATCATTCGCGCAGGTCAGGGCCAGGGAGGCGGGGCAGGGAGGCGGTCAGGGAGTTCTCCCTGCCTCCCTGCCCCGGCGGCGGTTGGCTCCCTGCCGTCATTCGGCGGAAGCGGAACCCTCGGTGTCGCGGTTGGCGAGGGCGCGCTGCACGCGGTCGCGGGAAACGACCATGACGCCGTCGGACTTGTACGGGCTGGCGTCGGCGTCGTCGAGGGCGCGCTTGAGGTCGAGGAACGACCAGCCGCCGTAGGCGTCTGCGTTCCGTGCCGAGAGCCGCGCCAGCACGTCCTTGGTCCGCACCCGCGGCGCGTCGCCGACGACGGCGGCGATGTCGGCGAGCGGGTCATGGTCGGCGCTGCGGTCGATGGCGTGCAGGGTGGTCACGCCGTCGCGCAGGGCCTTGGCCCGGTCGGTGATCACCTCGGCCGCGTCGTCGTCGATGTAGTGCGTGCGCACCGTGATGGACGACTGCCCCGCCGGGATGCTGATGCCGTCGGAGGCGACGACCAGGGTTCCCCGGTCCAGACCCGGACGCAGCAGGTTCGGCGCCGCGCCGCCGTCGACGGCCTTGTCCCCGAGGGCCATGCGGGCCTGGGACTCGGTGCCCAGGGCGAGGGATGCGCGGGTGTGGGCGCCCTCGCGGACCAGCTTGGGCAGGTTCTCGTTGGTCGGGTCCTGCGTGCCCTGCCACATCAGCACGTTGACCGCACGGCCCTGGTTGTGAATCTTGCGCACGGCCATGAAGTACCGGGAGTCGGCCTTCGAGCCGCCGTAGGGCCGCTTGTCCTTGCCGGTGCCCTTGGCGGGGCACATGAACGCGACCTGTGCTTCGTCGACCAGCACGATCAGCGGCGGGAACACCGTGCCGGGCGGCGCCTGGATACGCCGGTTCATCTCCGCTACGGCGCCTTCAACCATCTCGGTCACCTGGATGACGTGCTCATCCGTCGGCCCCTGAATCAGGGTGGTGGCGAGGCCGTCGAACATGTTCCAGTCGCCGACGCCCTTGAGGTCGCCCATGAGGAACTGGACCGACTTGTCCAGGGACAGCCACAGGGCCAGGGAGCGCAGGGCCACGGTCTTGCCCTGGTTCGACAACCCTGTGACGAGGACGTGGCGCTGATAGAGGGACAGGGCGGCGGCGTCGCCGCGCAGATCCTGCCCCCAGGGCGCCTTGCCCTTGGTGTAGTCGGCGGTCATCGTGTCGTCGGTGACCAGCGGAGACGGGCCGATCGGCTCATCGAGCGCGCCGGAGTCGGCGACCCACAGCCGCACCGTGCGCGCGGCCTGGGGGATCGTGATGAACACCTCGTGTTCGTGCCGGGTCAGGTTCTCCGCGAGCTTGCGCCGCTTGCCCTGCACCTCGTTCGTGGCCACCCCGGAAGGAAGGGTCACGTCGACCTCGACACCGCATCCGGCGATGCGGATCGGTCCGAGCATCGAGGCGCCGGCGTCGCCCATCTCCTTGATGGCACGGGCCAGGGCGGGAACCCCGAGGTCACGCAGGGCCTTGACCACGATCGACGGGGTGATCGGCTCCCCCTCCCCCGACCGGACGTTCGCCGGGAGTGCCCAGTTGGGGGCGGCGTGCTGCTTGCGGCCCACCGACCACAGGGCGAGCAGGGCCAGGAACGGGCCGATCGTCAGCGCCGGACCCCAGACGACCTGCACGATCCGGATCAGCAGGGCGATGAAGTCGACCGTTGCCGTCAGCGGGGTGATGACGTCGCCGACGTGACCGGTGTTGAGGGCCATGACGACTCCGAGCGCGACCAGCACGCCGATGCTCATCCCGGCGCCGACGGCGACACCCTTGGCGGCCTCGATCGGGGAGTGCAGGAGGTCCATGCGGCGGTGGTGGCGGGCGGCGCGGAAGCGCTGCAACCGCTCCTCCCACTCCTCGGCCGCTTCGAGGTTGCCCGCGGCTTCCGCCGCCCGGATCATCCGCTCGTACCGGGACCCGGTACGGCCGTCCCACGCCCGACGGGCCACGATCCGCCCGCCGTTGAAGGTGTAGAGGCCGTGCCGGGCCGCCGCCCGGACCGTGGCCCGGGTCGACTCGTGCGTGACGCCGGTCTTGATGGCGCGGCTGGAGCGCACCCACAGCGGCACCGGCCGCGCGGGCGGCACGTCCGGCACCACGGTGAGAACCGTGGGGGCCGTGTCCGGGGTCGGGGGATCGGTGGGCTTGTGCAGGTGAACGACGTTCTCAGACATGCTGGAAGTACTCCTGACTACCCCGGAACGGGGCCGGAAGCGGGGAGAGACGCCGGGGCCCCGCCCGGCGTGAACACGGGCGGGACCGGGGCGTCAGAGGTCGTTTCGGGCGCGGTTCTCCGCACGGCTGAGCTGCGAGGGCCGGTTGCGCGGACCGTCGATCCAGCAGAACGGGCGGATACCGTCGGCGGCCTTGAAGGTGCGGATCGCAGCACCCTCCGGGGCGTCGGGCAGGGCGGAGACGCGGCCACCGGCCAGGGAGGCGAGGAGCCGGGCGCCGTGGTGCTCGCAGCCGTCCGCCCCCGCGTTCGAGGCGTCCAGCACGGTCACCGCGACCGGCCCGGCGCACGGGGTCGGGTCCTCGGGGTGCGCGGCCGGGCACCGGCGGGGGGTGTGCTGCACGCTCACCACCACTTCGACGACGACTTCTTGGCCGCCTTCGCCTTCGCGGCCTCGGTCACGACGCGCTGTCGCTCGGTCGTGAGCGCGGCGATCTCCGCGATCAGCCGAGTCTCAGCGGAGGTCCAGGCGGTTTCCAGCTTGCGTTCCGCGCGGGCGGGGCTCTCGCCGCGTGCGACGCGGTAGCCTCCGCCGGCCAGACCGGCGAGGATCGCGCGGCGCTCGCGGCCGTCCAGCGGCCACAGCTCGCGGTTCTGCACGGCGGACAGCTTGCGGTTCGCCTGCTGAATGGCACGGTCCAGGCGGCGGGTGTCGGGCTTGCCCATGTCAGGCACTCCTCAGGCAGTCGGAAGATTCAGGGAAGGCGCAGGTCACACACGTGCCGAGCGAGGTGGGGATGACGTACCCGGCATCCCGGCGGCACTGCGGGCAGACGCGGCGGGCCGTGTTCGCTGCCGCGAGCGCGGCCCACCGGCCCGGCGTCATCGGCCGCACCGGCTTGGCGAGGTCGACGCGGTAGAGGTAGGCGACCAGCGGCCCCCGGCGGCGTCGCGGCCGTTCGAGCGTCGCGGCCACCCCCTGACCGCCGGGCCGCAGCCCACGGGCGCGGAGTTGGCGGCGGGTGGCGTAGCCGTCCGGGGCCAGGCGCCACCGGAACACCGGCAGCGTGGCCATCACGCCGCCTTCGCCAGTTCGCGGGGGTGCGGCCCGGTGCGGGCCAACCGTGCGAGGCGTGCGGTCGGGGAGGGTTCGAAGCGGGCGCCCCACTCGCCGGTGGTGACGAACTCTGCGCCGATGTAGCGGGTGTAGGCGGGCGGGATCGCTTCGGTCAGTTCCTCGTGGACGTCGGTCCAGGTGATGTCCATCGCTTGCTGCATCTCCGCAGCCGTGGCCTTGCCGCCGCCCTTGCCGTACGCAGCGACATACGGGCCGTCGCGGAAGACGCCGTGCCGCCAGCCGCGCACCGGGCCCCGGTGCGGCCGGTGCACGGCCGGGACGGGCCGCCAGTACAGGCCCACCTCGAAGTAGCGGTGCCGGATGACGGAGAGGTCGAACATCTCCCCGCACAGCGTCAGATCACGGCGCAGACCGGAACCCTGCACGTTCTCGATCACGTACGGCACCCCGTACCACTCGCACAGCTCCCGCACGGCGGGGATCAGATCGAGGTGCGTGCGGCCCTTGTTGGTGCCCTTGGTCAGCGCACACGAGGCCTGGCAGGGCGGGGAGAGGTGCACGAGGTGGAAGGACTGCGCCATCTCGCGGAACGCGTCCAGCGCATCGCCCTCGATGAAGGCGAACGGGTAGGAGGGTCGGGGCACGACGTCCACCCCGACCACATCGAATCCGGCCCGCCAGTACCCCATCCCCGCGCCGCCCGCACCGCAGAACAAATCCAGCACCCGCGGCCGGCGCCTCACGACGCCACCGATGCGGCGGCGCGTTCGGCGAGGATCGTGTCCCGCAGCAAGCGGGCGTTCGCCGGTGACGTGCGGATGGCGCGGCGGATGCCCTCGCCGGTCACCTTCGCGTCCGGCCAACCGGCCGTCGCCGCCCGTGCTTCGGCCAGCAACTGATCCGGCGTCCGCTTCGGACGGGTCGACTTCGCCACCGCCGGGACACGGCCCGTGGCACGGCGCGCACGGGTCGACTCCGCCGCCACCGCCCGCCGCTCGATCGGCGCGACGGGGGCCGGTGCGATCGAGGGGACCGGCTTGGCCGGGAGGGTCGACTTCAGGAAGCCGACGGCCACCGGCCGGGGCAGTACGGGAGCGTTCGGGGTGATCGGCGCGGGGGTCGATACCGGCAGGTCAGCCGTAGACCGTTTCATCTCGGTCTCGGTGGATTCCTCCGCATTCGTGCTCGCGGCCGGGATCGGGGCGGGGCGGTGGTGCAGCACCTTGGCCACGAGGTCGGAGCCGAAGTAGATCGACCCGACCGGCAGCGACGTGGCGAGCAGGACCAGGGCCCAGTTCGCCGGGTCCCAGTCCGCGAGTCGACCCCAGTCGACCGTGCGGCCGTGCAGCTCCGGGACCAGACCGTGCACGTAGTTGAGGACCAGGGAGGCGACCGTGTAGGCGCCCAGGACGCGCAGGGCGAACGTGCGGTCGCGGTCGGCGAGCACGAGGGTGGCGATCAGGGCGAGCGCCATCAGGCCGTCGACCACGAACGGGTACAGCATCGCTGCCGTGTCGTCCGCGCCGACGGCGCCGGCAATGTCCCGCAGTGCGTTCCACGACACCCGAAACGCCATACCGACCACGGCGACCAGGGCGAGCACCAGGGCCGCACGACCCTTGCGGTGAAGGTTCATGCCGCACCGCCGGGCAGAGTCGCGCCGGCCGTGCGGTTGGCCAGGTCCCGGCGGGCGGCCAGCACCCGGTTCCGGGCCCGGCGGATGCGCCGGTTGTCCAGCTCGTTCGGCAGGTGTTCAAGGGCGGTGATCTGCGCGTCGACCAGCTCGACACCCGCGAGGATTACGGGCATCTCCTGCTCGATCGCGTCCAGCTCCGCGTCCGTCGGCTCCATGAAGTCGGCGAACGCAGTAACAGCGTCCTGAACAGTGACGATGTGGTTCATGGGTCGTGGTCTCCCTAGCAGGTGAAACGGCCCAAACAGCACCCTCGGAGTTGCAGCTCCGGGGGTGCGCGCCGTTGTAGGTGATCAGCCACGCCAGACGCGCGGCACGGCCACGCTGAGCGGCCGGAGTGCCCCGGGCGAGATTCGATCTCGCACCCTTCACGGCTGAATGCCGGGGCGACGTGCATGTCTCCTTCGGGGTGCCGCACCCGTATCAGGTAGCGCGGCATGACCCCGTTGTAGGCGTATGGAGACGTGACCTTTCGGTCTAAGCCCTCCCGAATGACAAGGGTCGGGTGCGCCCTCGGCCCGCTCTGTCCCGGGCCCCTTGGCAGCAAATCCGGGGACTCGCCGCCCATTCGTGCAGGTCAAGCAGTGACGCGTTTACCAGCCCCTGCACTTATGTACTCATGTGCAGGAGTGACATGTAAGAGAGTGCCCAACTCCTACACATGAGTCAACCCGCCGCGCGAACTTGCTGCGGCGGGTTGGGGTCAGGAGGAAGGCTTTTCAGTCACCCGCGGGGATGCGGTACTCCAAAACGAACTGGTCAGCGGCCATGAACGTGTCGCAGACCTCGACGATCCGGCCAGCTTCGGATTCTGCGTTCCGGGTCAGGTGAATGATGGGCGAACCGGGGCTCAGGCTCAGCGCAACGATCTCCTGCTTGGTCGCCAGGCGAACGCGGACCGTCTCGGACAGCTCCTTCAGCGTGTGCCCGTGTTCCTCAAGCCGAGCGTAGATTCCCCCGCCGCCGGGGTTCTCCTCGAACAGCTCGGGGATGTCCTTGGCGATGTCCCACGGGAGGTAGGAGGTGGCTTCCTCCGTAGGGATGCCGTCGCTGAAGTACAGGCGACGCCGCGCCAATACCTTCGTGCCGATCGGAACCGACAGCCGCTCTGCGATCTCTTCCGGCGCTTCGGTTGGCCCAACGTAGAGGACGCTCACGCTCGGCTTGCTACCAGCCTGTTCGGCCTCTGCAAGGTACGCAGCCTTGCCCGCCGTTCGGTGTGACCGTCGGAAGCGGTCAGAGGACTTCCGCCGCACCGGAGGGCGCCGCTTTACGTATGAACCCTTGCCGTGGCGCGTCTCGATCAGGCCCGTGGCGCGCAGTTCCGCGAAGGCCTTGCGCACCGTGCCCTGGGACGCGGCGTACTTCTTGATGAGGTCGGATTCACTGGGTACCTGGTCCCCGGGTGCGAGGACCTGTTCCTTGATCTGGCGAACGAGGTCGTCCGCGATCTGTAGGTACTTCGGCTTTCCCGAGTCTGTGGAAGACGTGGGCATGTCCTACTGTTCCTCCTAGGCTCCTGTACATAAGCAACGCTACCCGGAGGGCGCGTCAATGCCGCTTCACTCGGTCTCGGTCGCTGGCGTCGTAGTGCGCGATGACGGCCGCGTCCTGGTCATCCGACGCGCGGACAACGGCACCTGGGAGCCGCCCGGCGGCGTGCTTGAGCTGGACGAGCGGCCCGAGGACGGGGCGGTGCGGGAAGTGCATGAAGAGACAGGCATCAAGGTTTCCGTCGAGCGGCTGACCGGGGTCTACAAGAACATGAGTCGAGGCGTGGTGGCCCTCGTGTTCCTGTGCCGGCCGGAGGCGGGAGCGGCACGTACGTCCAGTGAGTCGACTGCCGTGCGGTGGCTGACCCCGGAGGAAGTCGAGGGTGCGATGGGTGAGGTCTATGCCATCCGTGTGCTTGATGCTCTAGACGCCGCTACCTCCCCGCATGTCCGCTCACATGACGGCCGTCGTCTGCTTGAATCCGCCTGATTGCCGGGCACGTACCTGCGACGATGACAGCATGCCGACGTCTGCAGGGATGCCGCTTGAGGCCGCACGGATACCCGACTGCACCAAGCCAGAGGCTCATCGTGCGGCCTACAGGAGCGCCAAGGCCAACGACATGATCTTTGTGTGCGTCGCTCGCCATGGACGCCAATGGAAAGTGCAGCTTGACGCTATGTCCAGCAGCAAGCCGTACGTGCCGGACCATGCGATGACGGTCCTACAGTCCGCAGTTGAAGCGTTGGTGCGCGACGGAACCGTGGGTCAGGGCAGCATCGGGGCTGACTACATCTCCTTGGGGCCAATCAAGACAGAGAGCAGGGCACGCGAGATCGCGGCCGCGTTTCACGCTGCTGTGTACGGTCTCCAGCGGCTACACATGACCGTGCCGAACGTGACCACTGACGGCGATTCTTGACGGCAACGTGAGTGCACACTGCCGCACGTGCAGAACCACGTGAGCACTCGCCAGCCAGCCGCAGGAAGACTCACACCTGGCCGGATCTTCCGGCGGAAGAACTCCTAAAGCGGGTGTCGCAGGTTCGAATCCTGCCGGGGGCACGTGACTAAGGGCCAGTTCAGGGGCTTGATCCCCTCGAACTGGCCTTTAGCCGTGATCACAGCCGTTGACCGGGTGCTGATCGAGATCGAGACCCGCTACAGGTTCTCTGCCTCATGACAGCGGCCGTGGCAAAGTCCAGATGTGCGGCCAGCCGAGTCCAGGCTGATGGCCACCGGAATTCCAGGTGTGCGGCCGTCTGACCAGTGGTGTT
>NZ_JAGMUO010000078.1 GCF_019049325.1 Streptomyces sp. AC512_CC834
TGGGAGGGGTGGGCTGCGGGTCCTGGGAGTCCGCCGGCGGGAGGGCCGAGTCCGGGCGCACCGCGCCCGGGCGCCGCTCCTGGATGATCCCTGAGGGGTAGAGGAGGAGATGACCGGCGAGGATCGCGGCCTCCAGGGCGCTCGCCTTCAGGAGGGTCAGGGAGAGTCCGGTCAGCCGGCCCGGAATGCGTGCCAGTTCCGGCAGTCCTGGGATCGGGGGGAGACCGGGCAGACCGGGGAGACCGGGCAGGAGACGCTGAATGAGCGGAAGAAGGGGCAGTGCTGCCGTGGTGACCTTCATGGGCCGACCTCCTGTCGGCACGACCAGGGACGCCTCTGTCCCCCGTGTGCCCTTGTGGAGCGCCGTGACACCAGTGATTGGTGGTGTTTGTGAGGTTTATACCTACCCGTGTGCCGATGTGCCGTATCAGAGGTAGCCGAGTTCTGTGGGCCTTATGAGACCGGTGGTGTCCGGGCGGGCGGGCGTCCGTGTGGCTCTCCGTGCGCGTATGGCCGCCGCGCCCTGGAGCGGTGCGCGGCGAACGTGTCCCACCGTGTGATTTCCCCCTCTGTATCCACCGCGAAACTGCCGGTTGCGGGATGCTGGCGATAACGTTCGTTCACTTCCCCGGACGCTGTGGTGCGGGGGTTTCGCGCCGCGAGGATGTGCACTTTGCGCACTTCGTGCATGATGTGCCGCTTCACGTGCCATGCCCCCTGTGTACGGCGTCGGTGAAGTGTGCGGTACTTGTCGGTACGTACGGATGGATGTAGTCGCTTCATGGAGGCAGTGATGGGTGTGGCAGCCGGTCCGATCCGCGTGGTGGTGGCCAAGCCGGGGCTCGACGGCCACGATCGCGGGGCCAAGGTGATCGCGCGGGCCCTGCGCGACGCCGGTATGGAGGTCATCTACACCGGGCTTCACCAGACTCCCGAGCAGATCGTGGACACCGCGATCCAGGAGGACGCCGACGCGATCGGGCTGTCCATCCTCTCCGGTGCGCACAACACGCTCTTCGCCGCCGTGATCGAGCTGCTCCGGGAGCGGGACGCCGCGGACATCCTGGTCTTCGGCGGCGGGATCATCCCCGAGGCGGACATCGCCCCGCTGAAGGAGAAGGGCGTCGCGGAGATCTTCACTCCGGGCGCGACCACGGCGTCGATCGTGGACTGGGTCCGGGTGAAGGTACGGGAGCACGCGGAGGCGTGACCGCCGCCCGCTCCGCCGGTGCGGGTCTCGCACCGGCGCCGACGCGGGCACCCCGCGAGGGTGCACTGGAGGGCGGCGCACCGGTGGGCGCCGGGGTGTGCGCGCCGGCCCACCCCGTGTCGACGCCGCGCCCTGGCTACCCCGCCCGGAGTTCCTCGGCCATCGCCGCCCGCAGACGCAACGTCGTGACGAGCCGTTGGAACGCCTCCGCCCAATACCCCCCGGCCCCCGGCGACGCGTCCTCCGACTCGTCCGGTATCGCCAGCAGGCCGTCGAGGCGTCCCGCCTCCGAGGGGTCGAGGCAGCGTTCGGCCAGGCCCATGACGCCGCTGAAGCTCCACGGGTAGCTCCCGGCGTCCCGGGCGATGTCGAGCGCGTCGACCACCGCCCGGCCGAGCGGCGTGGCCCACGGCACCCCGCACATGCCGAGCAGTTGGAACGCCTCGGACAGTCCGTGCGTCGCGATGAACCCGGCGACCCACTCGGCGCGTTCGGCCGTGCCCAGGGTGCCGAGCAGTTTGGCCCGCTCGGCCAGGGACACCGCCCCCGGACCGCCGGCCTCGGGCGCCGTGGGCGCTCCCAGCAGCGCCCTCGCCCACGCGCCGTCGCGCTGTCGTACCGCCGCGCGGCACCACGCCGCGTGCAGCTCGCCCTGCCAGCCGTCCGACACCGGCAGGGCGACGATCTCCTCGGCCGTACGCCCCGCGAGCCGTGCCGACCAGGTGCCGAGCGGGGCCGCCTCCACCAACTGACCGAACCACCACGACCGTTCCCCACGCCCCGCGGGCGGCTTGGGCACCACGCCGTCCCGCTCCATGCCCGGGTCGCACTCGTGGGGCGCCTCGACGACTATCGCCGCCGGGGCGAGGGTCCGGTCCAGGGACACGCACGTCGCCGCCCGCGCCGCCATCCGCGCGGCCAGCGCCGATTCCGGCAGCGCCGACAACAACTCCGCGGCCGTCGCCCGTACGTTGCGGCTGCGGTCGGCCAGCGCCTGCTCCAGGAACGCCTCGTCCGCCGGTGCCAGTCCCGTCCGCAGCGAGTCCAGGAACATCAGCCGGTCCTCGGCCCGCTCCGTCGCCCAGGTCGAGGCCAGCAACTCGCGCGCACCGGCGGGGTCCCGGACGCGCAGGGACGCCAGCAGCGCGACCCGCTCGGCGAACAGACCCTCGTCCCAGAGCCGCCGGGCCCGCTCCGTGGCATCGGTGCCGGGCACCGCGTCCCCTCCGCCCGGCGTCGCACGCAGGGCGAACCGCCAGTCCGGATTCAGCCGGGCCAGCCACAGGGCACGGGGCCCCGCGAACGTCAGCGCCGCCGGTCGCAGGTCCGTACGTCCCCGCGCCGCGTCCAGCAGCGCCGGGAGTGCCTGGGGCGGGGCCGCGAAACCCCGGGCGTTCGCCGTCGCCAGCCACTGGGGCAACAGCTCCATCAGATCGGGCGCGCTGCCTCTGCGGCCACCGCCCGCCGCGCCGGGGCGGTCGGTGAGCAGCATCGTGAGCCGACGGGCGGCCGCGGCGGGCAGCGGCGGGCGGGAATCCTCGGGCGCCGGGTCGGGGCGCCGGGCCGCGCGGGCCGGCCGCAGCCCGGCGCGACGGCGGACGGTCTCGGCGGCCGCCGCGTCCAGCAACGCGGCCGCCGCCCCGGGCCCGGCCTCGCCGCCCGGCGGGGTACGCCGGTCCGTACCCAGCAACGCCGAGGTGACCAACTCCTCCCAGACACCCGCGCCGGAAGCCGACGCGGACGCCGACACCGACGCGGAGGAGTGCACCGGAGGGGACGCGGACGCGCCACGGGCGCCAGCGCCCGGTGCGGAGCCCGCGCCCGGCCGGGGATGGGCAGGCGGCGCGGCAGCGGGTTCGGGGAGGGAGGCAGCCGTGGCCCGGACGGCAGCAACCTCGGACTCGACGGCCGTCGCCGGTGCCGTCGCCGGTGCCGTCGCCGGTGCGGTGGCGGGTTCGGGATAGGGATAGGTATCGGGATCGGTGGTGGTCGTGGCCCGGGCGGTGGCCGCGGGCCTCGCGTCAGCCTCGGAGCCGGGGTCTGCCTCGGTCATCGCGGAGGCCGCCGGCTCGCTGGCTGGGGCGGAGGTCTCCGGTTCGATGGCCGACCCCGCCACGGTGGCCGGCGTCGGTGTGGACCCTTCCGTGGGGGCGGGCGTGCTGGTCATGTGGTTCCCCTCTGGTTCCATTGCCCGGGACCTGGTCCATTGCCCGGGACGGGTCAGCACAGCGGCACCGCGGGGCCCGGGCCGACCGGCCAGGCCGTCAGTGGTGTGAAGCCCCGGTGGCCGCACTCGCCGAAGACCGTGACGGGCGCGCCGCCCGACAGGGCGACCAGGCGCCACAGGCCCGGATGGTTTCCGGCGGCCCGGGCGAGCGGCAGTGCCGTGTCCCCGTCTGCGTCCGCCAGTTGCCAGGAGCCGCCGTCCGGCACCGGGACCACCCGCCCCAGGGTCACCGGTACGGAGTCCAGCCACGGGTCGTCACGAAGGGCCTCGCCGTAACGGATGGCCGCCTGTGACGTCGTCACCCCCCTCGGGCGCATCCGCGTGGGCTCCGGCGGCGCGAACCGCCGGCCGAGGGCTGCCCGCCGCTGACCCGCGCCCGGATACGCCGATACCTCCGCCTCCAGGGCCAGCCCCACCGGCAGCGCCTGCTCCGGGGCCCGGCCGGCGGCGCCGTAGGAGAGGACAAGTGCGGTGCGGTCCGTCTCCGCGCCGTACAACCAGATGCGACGGGTCGTCAGCCGTGCGTCGGAGGTGTCGTACTGGGCGAGGACCAGCCAGCGGTCCCGCACGGGTGGGCCGTCCGCGGACGCCGGCAGGCCCACGCGCGAACGGACCGCCGCCGCCAGACCGTCCGGCAGCCGCTCGCGGCGCAACCAGGCCTGGTCCAGCAGGTGGAGAAGGGCGCACTCCTCGAGCAGCCGCACCGGCCAGCCGGGGCCCGACGACGGTATGGACCCCAGCTCCCGCACCCGCGAGGCCAGCCCCGGTGCCTGGGCGTCGACCATGCGGGCCGCAGTCTCCTCCCACAGCCCGTATCCCGCCTGTTCCGCGCCCGCCAGTCCGTCGCGCAGGAGGTCCGCCAGCCGTTGCTCCAGCTCCGTCGCCCCCGCCGTGATCCGCTCGGCCCGCCGCGCCGCCCGGCGCCGCGCCGCCTCGGGGTCACGGGAGACGGACGCGGGAGCGGACGAGCCCGCTGTCCCCTCCGTCCCCGCCTGTACGTCCCTCCCGTGCTCGCGCCGTGCGGCGAGCCACCGCTCCGCCCAGTCCGGCGCCTCCGAGCCGGGCGGCACCGCACCGGCGCCGCCCGCCCAGAGCAGCAACAGCCCCAGCGCGTGCTTGCACGGGAACTTGAGGCTCGGGCAACCGCACGCGTACGCGGGCCCGGACACGTCCGCGACGTCGACGACCGTCCGATACGGCTCGCTGCCGCCGCCCTTGCACAGCCCCCACACCGCCCCCTCGTCGGAACTCCCCACCTCGGACCACGGCCCCGCCGCGCCGAGTCGGCTGCCCGCCCTGCGTGACGCGGCGTCAGGCGCCAGTGTCAGCACCTGATCCGTGGTCCAGCGCACCCCCTGCTGAGTCATGACATCGAAGGTAGATCCCCCCACTGACAATGGCCCGAACGAGAGTATTTTCGCAGGTCAGGGCGATTGTCAGTGGCGTGGTGCACCGTGGATGGCAGGTCGAACCGGCCGAGCTGGAGGGGGAATCAACCATGCCCGTAATCGTGGAACAGACGCCCGGAGTCGCGGAGCCGTTGCGGCCGCACGCCGAGCACGCGTTCGCGGCCGAACTGGCCGCACTGGCCGCGCAGGACGACCGTCCGCGTCCGGCCCGATGGAAGCTGTCGCCCTGGGCCGTCGCCACCTACCTGCTCGGCGGCACCCTGCCCGACGGCACGGTGATCACCCCGAAGTACGTGGGCCCGCGCCGCATCGTCGAGGTCGCCGTCACCACGCTCGCCACCGACCGCGCCCTGCTCCTGCTCGGCGTGCCCGGCACCGCGAAGACCTGGGTGTCCGAACACCTCGCCGCAGCCGTCAGCGGGGACTCGACGCTGCTGGTGCAGGGCACGGCCGGCACCCCCGAGGAGGCGATCCGCTACGGCTGGAACTACGCGCGGCTCCTCGCCCACGGCCCCAGTCGGGACGCCCTCGTGCCCAGCCCGGTCATGCGGGCCATGGCGGAGGGCATGACCGCCCGGGTGGAGGAGCTGACCCGTATCCCGGCCGACGTGCAGGACACCCTGATCACGATCCTGTCGGAGAAGACCCTGCCGATACCGGAGCTGGGCCAGGAGGTACAGGCGGTCCGCGGCTTCAACCTCATCGCCACCGCCAACGACCGCGACCGCGGGGTCAACGACCTGTCCAGCGCCCTGCGCCGCCGCTTCAACACCGTGGTGCTGCCGCTGCCGGAGAGCGCCGAGGCCGAGGTCGGCATCGTCACGCGCCGCGTCGACCAGATCGGCCGCTCCCTCGACCTGCCGGCCGCGCCCGACGGCGGTGACGAGATCCGCCGCGTCGTCACCGTCTTCCGCGAGCTGCGCGACGGGCTCACGAGCGACGGGCGTACGAAGGTCAAGTCGCCCAGCGCACGCTGTCCACGGCCGAGGCGATCTCCGTAGTCACCGGCGGCCTCGCGCTGTCCGCCCACTTCGGCGACGGGGTGCTGCGGCCCGGGGACATCGCCGCGGGCATCCTCGGCGCCGTCGTCCGCGACCCGGCCACCGACCGCGTCGTCTGGCAGGAGTACCTCGAGACGGTCGTGCGCGAGCGCGACGGCTGGAAGGACTTCTACCGGGCCTGCCGGGAGGTGACCGCGTGAACGGCACGGGGACGCGGACGCGACGCGGGGCCAAGGCAAGGGCAGGGAGATGGGCTGGGGCGGGTGCAGCGGTGACCGGCACGACGGGAGACGACGAGGACTCGACCTGGACCCGGCGGCGAGGAGGACGGCGTGACGGGCACTGACAGGGCCGGGAGCGACCGCCCCGGCGGGCCGGACGGCCCCGGCGATTTCGGGGACCGGCCGCTGCTGCTGGGCGTACGTCACCACGGGCCGGGGTCGGCCCGGGCGGTGCGGGCCGCGCTGGAGGCGGCGCGGCCGGGGATCGTGCTGATCGAAGGGCCGCCGGAGGCCGACGCCCTGATCGCGCTGGCCGCCCACGAGGACATGCGGCCGCCGGTCGCGCTCCTCGCCCACGCCGTGGACGAGCCCGGCCGCTCGGCGTTCTGGCCGCTGGCCGAGTTCTCCCCGGAGTGGGTGGCCGTCCGCTGGGCGCTGGAACACGGCGTACCGGCCCGCTTCATCGACCTCCCCGCCACGCACACGCTGGCGTGGCGGGCGGCGGACGAACCCGGTGCGCGGGGGCGCTCGCCCGGCGCGGCCTTCCCCGACGTCCGGGGCGATCCGCTCGCCGCCCTCGCCGAGGCCGCCGGCCACGACGACCCCGAGCGCTGGTGGGAGGACGTCGTCGAGCACCGGGGCGCGGGAGACGGAGACGCGCTCGCTCCGTTCACGGCCCTTGAGGAGGCGATGGGGGCGCTGCGGGAGACGGAGGAGGAAACAGAGAAGGAGACGGAGGAGGAAAGGGAAGAGGAAAGGGAAGAGGGGGGCGGACACGATCGGGACCTCGTGCGCGAGGCGTACATGCGACTCCAGGTCCGGGCGGCGCGGCGGGAGTTCACTCAGGGGGTCGCCGTGGTCTGCGGGGCGTGGCACGTGCCCGCACTGCGCCGCAAGGTCGCCGTCGCCGCCGACCGGGCCCTGTTGAAGGGGCTGCCCAGGACCAAGGTGGACATGACCTGGGTGCCCTGGACCCACCGCAGACTGTCCCGGGCCGGCGGGTACGGGGCGGGCATCGAGTCGCCGGGCTGGTACGGCCATCTGTTCGCCGCGGTCGACCGGCCCGTCGAGCGATGGCTGACCAAGGTGGCCGGACTGCTGCGGGAGGAGGACCGGATCGTCTCCCCGGCGCACGTCATCGAGGCGGCGCGGCTGGCCGGGACGCTCGCGGTGCTGCGCGGACGGCCGCTGCCCGGGCTGAGCGAGACGACGGACGCCGTGCGGGCGGTGATGTGCGACGGCTCCGACGTGCCGCTGGCGCTGGTCCACGACCGCCTGGTGGTGGGGGACGTACTGGGGGAGGTCCCCGCGGGGGCGCCCGCGGTGCCGTTGCAGCGGGACCTGACCCGGACCCAGCGGCGGCTGCGGCTCAAGCCGGAGGCGTCCGAGCGGGAGCTGGAACTCGACCTGCGCAAGGAGACCGACGCGGGGCGCAGCAGACTGCTGCACCGGCTGCGGCTGCTCGGCGTCGACTGGGGCGCGCCCGCCGCCTCGCGCAGCACGGGCACGTTCCGGGAGACATGGCGGCTGCGGTGGGAGCCGGAGCTGTCGGTGCGGGTCGCCGAGGCCGGGGTGTGGGGCACGACCGTGCTGTCCGCCGCGACCGCCAGAGCCGAGGCGGACGCCGTCACCGCGCCGGGCCTCGCCGAGGTCACCGCGCTCGCCGAACGCTGCCTGCTGGCCGAACTGCCGGACGCGCTCCCGCCCGTGATGCGGATACTCGCCGACCGGGCGGCGCTCGACACGGACGTCGGCCATCTCGCCCAGGCCCTGCCGGCCCTCGTCCGTTCGCTGCGCTACGGCGATGTGCGCGGCACGGACACCGGCGCCCTGGCCGAGGTCGCCGCCGGTCTCGCCGAGCGCGTCTTCGTCGGCCTGCCCGCGGCCTGCGCCGCACTGGACGCCGACGCGGCCGAGGAGATGCGCCGCCACGTGGACGCCGTGCACGGAGCGGTCGGCCTGCTCGGCGACGCTCCCGCGCCGGGCCACCGCGACCTGCGGACCCGCTGGCAGGCCGTGCTGCGCACGCTCTGCGCGCGAGACACCGTGCCCGGCGTCGTCCGCGGGCGCGCCGTACGGCTCCTGCTGGACGACGGAGAGCTGGCGCCGGACCAGGCGGCGCGGCTCATGGGCCTGGTGCTGTCCCCGGGGACGCCACCGGCGGACGCGGCGGCCTGGATCGAGGGCTTCGTCGGCGGCGGCTCGGGCGGCGGCATGCTCCTCCTGCACGACGAGCGGCTGCTCGCCCTGATCGACACCTGGCTGACCGGCGTGGCGGCGGAGGCGTTCACGGACGTACTGCCCCTGCTGCGCCGTACCTTCTCGGCCTACGAGCCGGGAGTGCGCCGCAGCCTGGGCGAGCTGGTCCGGCGCGGACCGCGGGCGCGGGGGAGTGTGACGGCGGCCGGCTCCGGCATACCGGGCTTCGCGGACGGCCTCGACACCGGACGGGCCGACGCGGTGCTGCCCGTGGTCCGGCTGCTGCTGGGCCGAGACGCGGGGCGAGGGCCGGACGACAACGATCTTGTGGGGGTGGACGCATGACGACCGATCCGGTGGAGGCCGAGGCGGCACAGGAGCGGTTGCGGCGGTGGCGCCTCGTACTCGGCGGTGACCCGGCAGACGGCACCGGCCGTGCGCTCTCGGGACGGGACGCGGCGATGGACGGCGCGCTCACCGCGCTCTACGGGAAGGGGGACGGACCACGGGCCGGGCGGGACCGTTCCGCGGGGCTCGGGGCCTCCGCACCGGCCGTGGCGCGCTGGCTGGGGGACATAAGGACCTACTTCCCCTCCTCCGTCGTGCAGGTCATGCAGCGGGACGCGATCGACCGGCTCGGGCTCGCCACGCTCCTGCTGGAGCCGGAGATGCTCGAGGCCGTGGAGGCCGACGTGCACCTCGTCGGCACCCTGCTGTCCCTGAACAAGGCGATGCCGGACACGACGAAGGAGACGGCGCGTGCCGTCGTGCGCAAGGTCGTCGAGGACCTGGAGAAGCGGCTCGCCACCCGCACCCGGGCCACCCTGACCGGCGCCCTCGACCGCAGCGCCCGCATCAGCCGGCCCCGCCACCACGACATCGACTGGAACCGCACGATCGCGGCCAATCTCAAGCACTACCTGCCCGAGCAGCGGACGGTCGTGCCGGAACGGCTCGTCGGGTACGGGCGGGCGTCCCGCTCGGTGAAGAAGGAGGTCGTCCTCTGCGTCGACCAGTCCGGGTCGATGGCGGCGTCCGTCGTGTACGCGTCCGTGTTCGGCGCGGTGCTGGCGTCGATGCGCTCGATCGACACCCGGCTCGTCGTCTTCGACACGGCGGTCGCCGACCTCACCGACCAGCTCGACGACCCAGTCGACGTGCTCTTCGGCACGCAACTCGGCGGCGGCACGGACATCAACCGCGCGTTGGCGTACTGCCAGTCGCGGATCACCCGGCCCGCGGAGACGGTGGTCGTGCTGATCAGCGACCTGTACGAGGGCGGTATACGGAACGAGATGCTCAAGCGGGTCGCGGCGATGCAGGCGGCCGGGACACGGTTCGTGACGCTGCTGGCCCTGTCCGACGAGGGGACGCCCGCCTACGACCGGGACCATGCGGCGGCGCTCGCGGCACTGGGCGCACCGGCCTTCGCCTGCACGCCCGACCTCTTCCCGGAGGTGATGGCGGCGGCGATCGAGAAGCGCCCCCTGCCGATACTGGATGCCGGGTGACGATTTATCGATCCGAGGCGAACCGATTCCCCCGGGTAAAACGGATATGACTGCCCATCGGCAGGACGGGGCTTGCACGACCTCCGGACCCTCGTGCGAGTATCGCGCGGCGTGTCGATGTCTTGGTCGATGTCATGTTCGACGCGTGGCCCGTTCCGCCGCACGGGAGGAATCTCCCCCTCTTGATCTGGTCAGCAGCCCTGCCCGGTGGTGCCGCTCTGCGCGTGATGCGCACGGCGGCCGGGCGGCGTGCGCTGCACATGGCGCTGCTGGTGGGCGGGTTGTTCGTACTCGGGGTGCTCTGCGGAGAGCGGGCGCAGGCTGCCGACGAGACGCCGTCCCTGAAGGACACGGTCGGCCAGGTACTCGACCTTCCCGCAGAGAGCCCCCGGAACGTCGTCCGGACCGTGGAGGACCGGGTTACGGAGGGTCGGGTCGTGCGGCCGGTCGGTGACGTGGTGGAGACGGTGACCGAGGGGCTCGGGGCCGTCGCGCGGGCGGAGGTGCCGCCGCTGGAGGCGTTGCCGGCGCTTCCTTCCGCACCGTCGCTGCCCGTGCTGCCCTCTTCGCCCCCGTTGTCGGTACTTCCGGACCCGTCCGGTCCGGCCGACCCGGACCCGCGGCCCGCACCCACGAACACGGGCACGGGCACGGGCACAAGTGCGAGTACGAGTACGGCACCGGACACCACCCACGAGGCCGCTGACGCGTCCGGCGCCACCGGGCCGCGCGACTCCGACGGAGCCGGAGACGCGGCACACGACGCGTACGGGCCGGCGTACGGCGGCCACGGCGGGGCGTCCGTCACGGAGCACGTCGACATCCACCGTGCCGTGCCCGCCCCCACCGAGCACGCCCCTGCCCACCGGGCACCCGGCGGCGATCCCGACGGCACGCTCGGCACCACGTCCGGCGCCGACCAGGGGACGCCGCGCCAGGGTGACGCACACGCGGTCACCCCGCACCACCGGATCGCGTTCCGACTCGTACCCGGCGCCCTGGTGCGCGCCGACACGGTCGAGCCCTGGGACCGGTACCGGGACATTCCCGTCTCTCCCGCCTAGGACGCCGGAGCACGAGCGCACGGGAGTACGGGAGCAGAGGCCTCCTCCGCCGGTCGGCCACGCGATGACCGGCGTCGAGGACATCGCCGGGTCGGTCACCTGGACTGCACCCCGGACAGCCCCCGACCGACCCCGACCCCGACCCCGCTCCACCCCCGCCCGCCCTCGCCCAGTGGGCGCAGACTCCGCGGGGCGGCAGGCCTCGGACGGCCGAAAGCCGTCGGCCTCCGTCCGGCCGAAACCCCGCGGTCCGGGCCGCCTGGTCCCCATTGGGGTGGGGATCAGCGAGCCCGACGGGCCTCACCGGGTCAACCCCAGCCCGGTGAGGCCCTTCCATCGGCTCGAGAGGCGCCCTCCCTCGGGCCCCCCGGCCCCTCACTCCCGGCACCGGGTGCCAGTGAGCGCGGCATCATGTGACAGGCATCACCGCTCAGGTGTGACCCACGATTTAGAGACCCCCGGGAAGCGGCGATAACCTGCGAGACGGACATGCCGCGCGCTCGGTCACCGTGTGCGCTCCCCTTGTGACACAGCGGACGTCACGTTGCCCTCGCGGCACGCCCACGCATCCAGAGAACCGCGAGATCACTGATAGGGACGGAAGCGCGTGGACCTGTTCGAGTACCAGGCGAGGGACCTCTTCGCCAAGCACGATGTACCGGTGCTGGCCGGTGAAGTCATCGACACGCCTGAGGCGGCGCGCGCGATCACCGAGGGTCTGGGCGGCAAGTCAGTCGTCAAGGCTCAGGTGAAGGTCGGTGGCCGCGGCAAGGCCGGCGGCGTGAAGCTGGCCGCCTCCGCGGACGAGGCCGTCGCCCGGGCGACGGACATCCTCGGGATGGACATCAAGGGCCACACGGTCCACAAGGTGATGATCGCCGAGACCGCCCCGGAGATCGTCGAGGAGTACTACGTCTCCTTCCTCCTCGACCGTGCCAACCGCACCTTCCTCTCCATCGCCTCCGTCGAGGGCGGCATGGAGATCGAGGAGGTGGCGGCCACCCGTCCGGAGGCCGTCGCCAAGACGCCGATCGACGCGATCGACGGCGTGACGCCCGAGAAAGCGCGCGAGATCGTCGAGGCCGCGAAGTTCCCGGCCGAGGTGGCCGGCAAGGTCGCCGACATCCTCGTCACGCTGTGGGACACCTTCATCAAGGAGGACGCCCTCCTGGTCGAGGTCAACCCGCTGGCCAAGGTCGTCTCCGGCGACGTCATCGCCCTCGACGGCAAGGTGTCGCTGGACGACAACGCCGAGTTCCGGCACCCCGACTTCGAGGCCCTCCACGACAAGGCCGCGGCCAACCCGCTCGAGGCCGCCGCCAAGGAGAAGAACCTCAACTACGTCAAGCTCGACGGTGAGGTCGGCATCATCGGCAACGGCGCGGGTCTCGTCATGAGCACCCTGGACGTCGTCGCGTACGCCGGTGAGGCGCACGGCAACGTGAAGCCCGCCAACTTCCTGGACATCGGTGGCGGTGCCTCCGCCCAGGTGATGGCGAACGGCCTGGAGATCATCCTCGGCGACCCGGACGTCCGCTCCGTGTTCGTCAACGTCTTCGGCGGCATCACCGCCTGCGACGAGGTCGCCAACGGCATCGTCCAGGCGCTGAAGCTCCTGGAGGACCGCGGCGAGAAGGTCGAGAAGCCGCTCGTCGTCCGTCTCGACGGCAACAACGCCGAGCTGGGCCGCAAGATCCTCACCGACGCCAACCACCCGCTGGTCCAGCGCGTCGACACCATGGACGGCGCGGCCGACAAGGCCGCCGAGCTGGCTCACGCCGCCGCCAAGTAAGCACTCAGGACGAGGACAACAACACACCATGGCTATCTGGCTCAACAAGGACAGCAAGGTCATCGTCCAGGGCATGACCGGTGCCACCGGCATGAAGCACACCAAGCTCATGCTCGGCGACGGCACCGAGGTCGTGGGCGGCGTGAACCCGCGCAAGGCGGGCACCTCCGTGGACTTCGACGGCAACGAGGTACCGGTCTTCGGCACCGTCAAGGAGGCCATCGAGAAGACCGGCGCCAACGTCTCCGTCGTTTTCGTGCCGGAGAAGTTCACCAAGGACGCGGTCGTCGAGGCCGTCGACGCCGAGATCCCGCTGGTCGTCGTGATCACCGAGGGCATCGCCGTGCACGACTCGGCCGCCTTCTGGTCGTACGCCGGCAAGAAGGGCAACAAGACCCGGATCATCGGCCCGAACTGCCCCGGCATCATCACGCCGGGCCAGTCCAACGTCGGCATCATCCCGGGCGACATCACGAAGCCGGGCCGCATCGGCCTGGTCTCGAAGTCCGGCACGCTGACGTACCAGATGATGTACGAGCTGCGTGACATCGGCTTCTCGACCGCCGTCGGCATCGGTGGCGACCCGATCATCGGCACCACGCACATCGACGCGCTCGCCGCGTTCGAGGCCGACCCCGAGACCGACCTGATCGTCATGATCGGCGAGATCGGTGGCGACGCCGAGGAGCGTGCGGCCGACTTCATCAAGGCCAACGTGACCAAGCCGGTCGTCGGCTACGTCGCGGGCTTCACCGCGCCCGAGGGCAAGACCATGGGCCACGCCGGCGCCATCGTCTCCGGTTCGTCCGGCACCGCCCAGGCGAAGAAGGAGGCCCTGGAGGCCGCCGGAGTCAAGGTCGGCAAGACGCCGACCGAGACGGCGAAGCTGGCCCGCGCCATCCTGGCCGGCTGACACGACACCCGAGCACACCGGGCACACCGAGTGGCCCGTCCCCTGTTCGCAGGGGGCGGGCCACTCGGCGTTCCGGACGTCGTGCGCGTGTCATTCGAGTCTGGGCGTCAGCCGTTCGGGACCGGCCTGCAACTGGTCCCGGAGCTTCTGCCGCAGCTCCAGTTCCTCGTCCGACAGCGAACCCGGCGCCACCCGGGGCGGCACGCCGCGCACCGCCTCCCCGCGGGACACGGGCGGCTCGTAGTGCGTGGGCGCGGTGCGCACGGTCAGGGCCGTGGTCCCGATGAGGGCGACCGTGACGGCGATCGCGGCCCGGGTCCAGAACCGCGCCCGGCGTTCGCCGACCGACCGCACCGCCGGCGGCTTCGCCGACCAGAGCCGCTCGGCCGAAGCCAGCTCGGCCAGCCGCCGGTGCAGCACCTGCGGGTCGGCCAGCGCGGGCAGCCGGTCGGCGACGGTCTCGCGGGCGCGCAGCAGCCGGTTCGCCGCCGCCGGTGTGCTCGCCTCCGTCTCGGCCGCCGTCTCGGGCAGGCCCAGGCCCACACCGTCGTACAGCAGGAGTGTGCGGCGGTGCCGCGGGGGGAGCCTGAGCAGGGTGTTCAGCAGGGTGCGGTCGCCCGGGTCGGCGGGCGGCGGCTCCGGATTCCGGTGCCGCGGGTGGAAGCGCTGCCAGGGGGAGAGCGCGTACTCGTACGCCGTCGCCCGTACCCAGCCCACCGGGTCGCGGTCGCGGGCCACCTCGGGCCAGTGCTCCCAGGCGGCTTGGAAGGCCCGTTCCACCGACTCGCGCGCCGACTCACGACGGCCGGTCAGCAGAAACGCCTGCCGTACGAGGGCGGGGGCGCCGAACTCGTACAACGCGTCGAAAGCCTGAGCGGGCGTCAGCGCGACCGGCTCGGGCTCGGGCTCGGGGACGGAGACGGGTGCGGGTGCGGGTACGGGGTCGGGGTCGGGGTGCTGCGCGGGCGGCTCCGAGGGGGGATCCGGCTCCGTGTGAGTCCCCGGTTCCGGTGTCGGTTCCGCCCGCTGTGCCGCGTCCTCCTCGGCCAGGGTCTTCAGCAGCTTCGCGTACGCCTCCCGTTTCTGGCCTCGTGGAGTGGTGCGGCCGCTCTCCCACGCACGGACCGTCTGACGGGTGACACCCACCCGTGTCGCGAGCTGATCCTGGGTCAGCGCGGCGGTCTCACGCAGGCGTCGGCGTGCCTTGGGGGGTGGGAGTGGGGTTGAGGGGCTCCGTGTCACAGGACGCCCCTTCGTACGAAAAAGTACATAAACATATATTGAGCGACACAGCGGAGCTTCGCCCGTTACATCGGAAAAGCGCGTGTCGTTGGGAGCATGGCGGGCGTGATCCAGACGACCGCTCGTCCAGCCGCTCTCTCCCTGCTGCACACCCACTGGCGCACCCGGTGGCGCGACCGGTCGCCCGGACTGGCCGCCGGTCTCCTGGGCGGCGCGGTCGCGGCGGTACTGGGGCTGGCGGCGTGCGCCGCACTCGTGACGGTGCTGTGGATCAGTTCGCCGTACCCCGACAGCGGACCCGGCGGCGCCCTCCACGTCGGCGCGGCGCTGTGGGTGCTGGCGCACGGGGCCGAACTGGTGCGTGCCGACACGCTCTCCGGCACCCCCGCCCCCGTCGGCGTCACCCCGTTGCTGCTCCTCCTCCTGCCGGTGTGGCTGCTGCACCGTGCGGCCCGCGACGCCACGGACCCCGGGGACGGTGTGGGCGTGGCCGTGGGGGTGGGCGCGAAGGCGGGGACCGGGATGCGTCCGCCGAGGCAGGGGAGCATCCCGGACGCCGGGCCGCCGCCCGTCTCCGCGCGCGTCGCCTGGGCGGGGGTCGTCGTCGGCTACCTCGCCGTCGCCGCCCCCGTCGTGCTGTACGCGCAGGGCGGCGCGCTGCGGCCCTCGTGGTGGTGGGCTGCGGTGTGTCTGCCGCTGGTCACCATGGGTGCCGCGGGCGCCGGCGTGTGGACCGCGTTCGGCCGGCCGGGCGGGCCGGTAGGACGGGCGCTGCGCGTGCTGCCGCGCAAGCTGCGGGAACTGATGGTGGAGCCGGACGCGCGCCTGGGCGCCGCGACGCGCGCCGCGGGCGCCGGCGCGGCGGTCCTCGTCGGGGGCGGCGCGCTGCTGCTCGCGGTGTCGCTCGTGTGGCACGGAGCAGCCGCGGGGGAGGCGTTCCTGCGGCTGACCGAAGGGTGGTCGGGGCGGTTCGCCGTGCTGCTGCTCTGTCTGACGCTGGTGCCGAACGCGGCGGTGTGGGCGGCGGTGTACGCCCTCGGCCCCGGCTTCGTGCTCGGCACCGGGCATGTCGTGGACCTCTCCGCCTCCGCTCCCGCACCGCTGCTGCCGCCGTTCCCGCTGCTGGCGGCGGTGCCGGACGCCGGTCCGGGTACGGCGCTGCACTGGGCGGCCGGAGCGGTGCCGCTGGTTGCGGGCGTGGTGGTGGGGTGGTTCACGGCGCGGGCGGCCACGGTGGGGGTGGCCGCGGCGGGGGCGGACTTGGCGGGCGCGGACATGGCGGGGACGCCGGGCGCGGATCCGGGCGCGGCCCCGGGCCGTTGCGGGGCCGCCGAGGCGTGGTCGTGGCGGCGGACCGCTGCCGCCGCCGTCGTGGCCGCCGGGCTGTGCGCCGTCCTCGTCGCGCTGCTGGCCTCGCTCGCGGGCGGGCCGCTCGGGAACGCCGGGCTCGCCCGGTTCGGGCCGGTGTGGTGGCAGGCCGGGGGCGCGACGCTGGCGTGGATCGGGGCGGTGGCGGTGCCGGTGGCGGTGGCGGCGAGGGCTTGGCGGTGCCGGGGGGCTGCCGCGACGGAGCGCGTGGTGGAGCGGGTTGTGGAGCCCGTGGTGAGGGACGGCGGGGCGGCCGACGGCGGGGGGCGTGGCGGGCGTCGGTGGGCGCGGGTGCCGTTGCCCTCCGTGGGGCGGTGGTGGAAGCGCGAGGCCGGGGCCCCGGCCGAGGTGGGGGAGCGGGACGAGGACGAGGACGAGGGCGAAGCGCCGTACGATCTGCTGCCGGTGGACTCCCCTGCCCAGTCGCCTCGCGCGGGGCGTGACGGCGGGGGGTGACGGCGGGGCGTGACGACGAGGCCCAGGGGGGTGCCCGTGAAGTCTTTCGCCCCCGCCGCCCCTTCCCGTTCCCGTCCCTGGGGGCTGCCGCCCCCAGACCCCCGCTTCGGCCTGGACGGCCTCGTCCTCAAACGCCGGACGGGCTGAGCTGCACCGCCCGGCGTCGAAGAAGGGGCCGGTCAGCCCTCCGTGCCCAGCAGGTCCCGTAGCTGCTCAGGCAGGTGGGTCTCGCAGGACTGTTTCGCGGCGTTGGTCAGGGCGTCGTCGCGGCAGGTGTAGTAGTCGCTGTAGATCAACTGGGCGCTGAAGGACGCGGCGACCAGAACGATGGCCAGGGACGACGTGACCAGGCCGCTGATCGCGGCGGTGCGCTGCGGGCGGCCGGTCTGCTCGGCGGGCGGGGCCGGGGTGTCCGGGTCGGAGGCCGCGCGGGGCTTGGCGCGCAGGGCGCTGATGCCCCAGTACAGGGCGAGGGCGCCGAGCAGCAGCGCCACGTACGGCCAGGTGAACAGGGCGAAGAAGAGGGCCCACATGCCGCTCAGCAGGGCATAGCGGGCACGCCGCTGCGCGGGGTCCTTCGGGTCCCAGCGCTGCCCCGGGCCGCCGCCCTGACCCTCGGGTCCTGGACCGTCGCCTGGCCGGTCGCCGAAACCGCCGGGGGACCGGCCGGGCTGCCGGTCGCTCCACCGGCCGCCCCACGGCGAACGACCACCACCGTCCTGGGAGTCGGGAGAGTCCTGGGAGTCACCGTCGCCCGACGGGCGCCGCGGCTGCCAGGGGCTGTCCGGTGTGCCCTCCGGGGGCGGCGCGAACGGATTGTCCTTGTCGGTGGCGCCGCCGTCCTGCTCGCCGCCGTCCCTCCGGTCCGAAGGCGTGTCGGGCGGTGACGAGGGGCGCTCCCGCAGCAACACGGTGCTGCGCTCCCCTGGCTGCGCCGACTGCTGGGGGAGCGTGAGCAGTCGCAGGCTGCGGTCCGGCATCAAGTGAGCGTCTTCCCCTTGGCGACAATGAACGAGCGAACTGAGAGAACTGGTGGAGCGGACGAACTGGTGGGACGGGCGAACTGGGCGAACCGGTCGGCACGACTGGTGAACGCGTGGCGGGCAGGTCGCGTTCCCGGTCCGCCCCCACGCAGACGCTACCTTCCGGCCACGCCCCCGTCCCGAGGGGGCCGCCCGGTGTGCCGGTATCGTTGCTGACGGTCGGCCGCTTCGTAGACTTCCCCGTATCCAGGGGCGCGAAGCATTCGTACGACTGTACAAACATCGCGAACAGACGAACAGACGAACAGACGAACCGTACAGACCCGCTCCCCCGAGAAAGGCCCCCCACCGTGGCCGCCAAGCCCGTGGCCCAGCGAGCCAAGCGCCTCGTCGTGCTGGTCTCCGGATCCGGCACGAACCTCCAGGCGCTGCTCGACGAGATCGCCGCCACCGGCGTCGAGGCCTACGGAGCCGAGATCGTGGCCGTCGGCGCCGACCGCGACGGCATCGAGGGACTCGCGCGCGCCGAGCGTGCCGGGCTGACGACCTTCGTACGAAAGGTCAAGGACTACGGGACCCGTGAGGAGTGGGACGCGGCCCTCGCCGAAGCCGTCGCCGCCCACGAACCGGACCTCGTCGTCTCGGCGGGGTTCATGAAGATCGTGGGCAAGGAGTTCCTGGCCCGCTTCGGAGGGCGGTTCGTGAACACCCACCCCGCTCTCCTGCCCAGCTTCCCGGGGGCCCACGGGGTGCGCGACGCGCTCGCGTACGGCGCCAAGGTCACCGGCTGCACCGTCCACTTCGTCGACGACGGCGTCGACACCGGGCCGATCATCGCGCAGGGCGTGGTGGAGGTCCGGGACGAGGACGACGAAGACGAAGGTGTCGCTCTGCACGAGCGCATCAAGGAAGTCGAGCGAAAGCTGCTCGTCGATGTCGTGGGGCGGCTCGCCCGCAACGGCTATCGCATTGAGGGACGAAAGGTAGTTATCCAGTGACCGCCACCGCCACCGCCGAGAGCAACAAGCGGGCCATCCGTCGCGCGCTCGTCAGCGTCTACGACAAGACCGGGCTCGAGGACCTCGCCCGTGGGCTGCACGAGGCGGGCGTCGAACTCGTCTCCACCGGGTCGACCGCCGGCCGTATCTCGGCCGCCGGTGTCCCCGTCACCAGGGTCGAGGAGCTGACCGGCTTCCCCGAGTGCCTGGACGGCCGCGTCAAGACGCTGCACCCCAAGGTGCACGCCGGCATCCTCGCCGACCTGCGCCTGGAGAGCCACCGCCAGCAGCTCGGCGAGCTGGGCGTGGAGCCGTTCGACCTGGTCGTGGTCAACCTCTACCCGTTCCGCGAGACCGTCGCCTCGGGCGCCACCCCCGACGAATGCGTCGAGCAGATCGACATCGGCGGCCCCTCCATGGTGCGCGCCGCCGCCAAGAATCACCCCTCGGTCGCGGTCGTCACCAGCCCGGCCCGGTACGCCGACGTGCTCTCCGCGGCCAAGGACGGCGGCTTCGACCTGGCCGCCCGCAAGCGGCTGGCGGCCGAGGCGTTCCAGCACACCGCCGCGTACGACGTGGCCGTCGCCTCCTGGTTCGCCTCCGAGTACGCGCCCGTCGACGAGTCCCGGTTCCCGGACTTCCTCGGCGCCACCTACGAGCGCGCGCACACCCTGCGCTACGGCGAGAACCCGCACCAGCCCGCCGCCCTCTACACCTCCCCCGAGGGCGGTGGCCTCGCGCAGGCCGAGCAACTGCACGGCAAGGAGATGTCGTACAACAACTACACGGACACGGACGCCGCCCGCCGTGCCGCGTACGACCACGCCGAGCCCTGCGTCGCGATCATCAAGCACGCCAACCCGTGCGGCATCGCGGTCGGCGCGGACGTCGCCGAGGCGCACCGCAAGGCGCACGCCTGCGACCCGCTGTCCGCGTTCGGCGGCGTGATCGCGGTCAACCGTCCGGTCTCCAAGGAGATGGCCGAGCAGGTCGCCGAGATCTTCACCGAGGTCGTCGTCGCGCCGGACTACGAGGACGGCGCCCTCGAAGCCCTCACCAAGAAGAAGAACATCCGCGTCCTGCGGGCTCCCGAGGCGCCCGCCGCCCCGGTCGAGGTCAAGCCCATCGACGGCGGCGCCCTCCTTCAGGTCACCGACCGCCTCCAGGCCGAGGGCGACGACCCCGCCACCTGGACCCTGGCCACCGGCGAGGCACTCTCCCCGTCCGAGCTCGCCGAGCTGGCCTTCACCTGGAAGGCCTGCCGGGCCGTCAAGTCCAACGCGATCCTCCTCGCCAAGGACGGCGCCTCCGTCGGCGTCGGCATGGGCCAGGTCAACCGCGTCGACTCCGCGAAGCTCGCGGTGGAGCGGGCCGGCGCCGAGCGCGCGCAGGGGGCGTACGCCGCCTCCGACGCCTTCTTCCCCTTCCCGGACGGCCTGGAGATCCTCACCGCGGCCGGCGTGAAGGCCGTGGTCCAGCCCGGCGGCTCGGTCCGCGACGAACTGGTCGTCGAGGCCGCGAAGAAGGCCGGCGTGACGATGTACTTCACGGGGACGCGGCACTTCTTCCACTGAGCGGCACGTGCAGGGCGGCCCGCCGGTAGTACAGCCAGTACACCGGCGGGCCGCATTCGTCGTATCTCAGAGCCGTACGCACCTGAGCGAGCCGCCCCGCGTGAACTCCCACCTGAGGTGTTTACGGGTTTGTTCTCCGTAGCCGCCGTCCGCGCTGATGTTCTCCTTGTCCTGGGCGTAAACGAGTGCGTTCCTGGTGTTGTTGCCGAAGACGCCGTCGATGGTGAGGCTGCGGTTGTAGCACACGTTCAGCGACCGCTGGAGCATGGCGACGGACTTGCTCTGCGCGCCGGGATTCATGTAGCAGTCCGCGTTGCCGTTGTAGCCCGGAAGGTATGCCGTGTAGGTGTAGCTGGAGATCGTCCTGGTCGTGGTTGCGTAGCCGTCGTTGCACCAGCCGGCGTAAGCGGCGGCCGGGGTGGCCGTCGCGATGCCCAGCCCGAGCCCGGACAGCAGCATGAGGCCGGTGACGGCCCCCGCCTTGACGCGCAGCCCTTGTAGCTTCTGCATCGGGCCCCCTGAATTCATGTCTGTGCCGGATAGTCCGGCGCGCTTACCTGGGCAGGACGACCGGCGTGCCGGGGCTGCCCCACAGCGCGCTACCAATTGGTGATGTAAAAGCATGCCCACTGTCCGATGCCGCCGCTGTACTGGTAGGCCCACTTGATGTTCGTGCGCGTCTGTTTGCCGTAGCCGCCGTCCGCGCTGATGTCCTCGCGGCCCTGGGCGTAGATGAGGGCGTTCCTGGTGTTGTTGCCGAAGATTCCGTCGACGTCCAGATTGCGTCCGTAGCACTTGTTCAGCGTTGTCTGCAGTGCCGAGACGGCCTTGCTCTGAGCGCCCCGGTTCATGTAGCAGTCGACATTGCCGTTGTAGGCCGGAATCTTGGCGTGATAACCGGAGTTGGAGATCGTCCTGCCCACCTGGCCGTTGCAGTAGCCCGCGTAGGCGGCGGCGGGAGTCGCGGTGGTCAGGCCGAGTCCGGCGCCGGACAGCACAACGGCTGCGGCGGAGACCCCCGCCCTGGTGCGCAGAACGCGAAGTTTCTTCATCTTCATGGTCCCCTTGTGTCAGTGTCGACTTGGTCGTGAGGTGGCGCCTGACGCGCCCGGCGCGTTGGTCATGGCTCGCGTCGATGTCCCCAGCATGTTGGTGCTGTGTGCTCCTGCCACGGCCATGCTGGCCGAGGCAGGTGCTCCGGGGAACCTGGAAAGTTTCAGGTTTGAGCCGCGGAACCGGCGACGCCGTCGTACGCCTCTTCGTGCCACTCGCACCACACACGGTCTTGCCGCCGAGTCCCTGTTCCACGCCCCCGTGCAGCGCCAACGCGTTGAGCAGGAGGAGGCCACGGCCTGTCTCGTCTTCCGCGCCAGGGTGGCGCGGGACCAGCCGGATACGTGGGTCCGGGTCGGTGATCTCCAGGCGCGTACGGCCTTCCGGTGTGTGGGACAGGCGGAGGGTCACCGGCGTCCCCTCGCCGACGTGGTTGATCACGTTGGTCAGCAGCTCGCTGACGCAGAGCTGGGCTTCGGGGCAGGGCGCGCCGAGGTGTTCGCGGACCGCCCGGCGAACCTCGGGTACTGCCTTGGGGAGGGCGAGCAGTTTGAGGGTGAGAGGTTCGGTCACTGGCCGGCTGCCTTGCGGAGGGCGGCGGTCAGGGCACGGGCGGTCGCTTCGTTGCAGTTGCCGAGGGAGATGAGGGGCGCCGTGCCGTACGCGCCCGCGAAGGTCGGCAGGTCGGTGCCGAGGGAGGGGAGTGTGATGCCGTTCGCGGCCAGCGCGGTGCGGAGTTGGTCGACGCAGGTAGCGGCGTCGTCGTGGGGGTGCATGGGGTACGCCTTTCCGAGCCCTGTGCGGTCTGTGACGAATCACTCACAGAGTGGTGCGAGGTGGCGTACCGTGAAAGACCCTTCGGTTGCGCACGGTAACTGGCGAACGGCGGTGGTGGGTTGTGCCTCCTCGTAAGGACACTGACGCTTCGGTGAGCGTCCCCTGCTTCTACGGCGCGGAGTTGCGCTACAAGCGAGAGCAAGCGGAACTGACGTTGGAGCAGTTGGCGGACGGCAGTTTCCGGGGAATCTCGTTCCTGAGCCAGATCGAGCGGGGCGAGCGGGGGATGCCGTTGGACCTGGCCCGGCATGTGGACGAGCGGCTGCAGACGGACGGGTTCTTCCAGCGGCGCTGCGAAGACGCGGCGAAGGCGCGGCGGGTGGGCATCGCCCCACACTTCGCGGACGTCGCCGAACTGGAGAAACTGGCTCGGACGATCGAGGACTGGGCTCCCCTGCTGGTGCCCGGACTGCTCCAGACCAGGGCGTACGCGACTGCGATTGCTCGATCGGCGATGCCACGAGCCTCGGACATCGAGGTCGAGGAAGTCGTGAAGGCTCGCCTGGATCGGGCGAAGCTCTTCAGGCGAGAGTCGCCGCCCAAGTTCTGGGCGATTGTCGACGAGTCGGTCATCCGGCGGCGGGTGTTGCCGTCTGCCGGAATGGCCGAGTTGCTGGACCACATTGCTGAGGTGGTCAGGACCACCCGCTCGATTGTGCAGGTTGTCCCGGAACACGCGATGCACCCGTTCTTGATGGGGCTGACGCGGATCATGACCTTCCCGGACGCACCGCCGCTGGTGTACACGGAGGGGATGCACAGTGGCCAAGTCATCGACTATCCGGCCCTCGTGATGGACTACCGCGAGTCGTACGATCTGCTCAGGGCCGCCGCACTGCCGCCGGAGGCGTCCCTGGCCATGATCGAGGCAGCAGCGGAGGAACGCCGGAATGAAGCCCAACAGCAACGTCGACCTTAGCTCCGTGCAGTGGCGCAGGAGCACCTACAGCAGCGGGACCGGCGGTGAGTGCGTCGAGGTGACCGATGATCTCCCCGGCCTCGTCCCCGTCCGCGACTCCAAACGCGCGGAGGGCCCGGCGCTGGTGTTCCCCACCCGCGCCTGGGCCCCTTTCGTCGAGTCCCTCTGACGGACCGAGGTCTACGGGTGGAGGCAGGCCCAGGTGTTCGGGCCGATGATTCCGTCGTCTGCGATGCGGCACCTCATCTGCATGGCTACCACCCCGGCCTCCGTCACTTCCCCGAAGACCCCGTCTATGGCCACGGCGTTGTAGCCCCAGACGCGGTTCAGCAGACATTGGGCGTGACGCACGGCCGAGCCGGTGCTTCCCCTGCTGAGTACGGGATGGGAGCCGCTGTAGTTGCAGGGGCCCAGGGCGGTCGCGGAGGACCCGGCGACGCTCTCGGGTGCGGGCGCGGCGGCTGCCGCGGGTACGGAGAGGACACCGCCGACCAAGGCCGCCACGGATACGGTAAGAGCGAGACGCTTGCGTAGGGACATGCCGGTCACACCTTTCGGAAGCTCGGAAGCAGTTGCACTTCGCGGCGGGAATCGCCGGCACAGAACTTACGAGCGGAGCATCCGCCGTGCGTCAAACCAACGGTGTACTTGTGCCGTAAACCTGCGCGGTAGCAAAGCTCAGGACTCCCCGCCCTTGCGCAGCGCCCGCCACGTCGCCGGGCCCACCATCCCGTCCGCGTCCAGGCCCGCCCGCTTCTGGAAGATGAGGACCGCGCTCTGGGTCTTCGGGCCGAAGTCGCCGTCCACCTCGCCGACCTCCTCGATGCCGTGGAGGTGGCGGAGCAGGCACTGGAGCTCTCTGACCTGGCTGCCGCCGTCTCCCCGCTTGATGGTGAAGTCCCACGTGCCGCTCTGGCCCGCCTGGTATCCGCGACGGCCCTCGGCGTCCTCGTGGACCGTGGGCTTCTGACAGGTGGGAGGCGCGGCGGCGACGGGGGCCGACTCCCACGGGGTGGTGTAGGCGATGCTCGCCGCTCCCAGGATCGCTGCCGCGAGCGCTGCCGCCAGGGCCGGGCGGCGCCACCGCCGGGGGCGGAGCCTCGGGAGCCGGGCGGACCGGGAGGTGCCCGCCGCCTCCTCCACGCGGCGCAGCAGCGCGGCGGTGTCGGTGGTGCGTTGCGCGTGGGTCGGGGCGAGGCAGTCCCGCAGGATGGTCTGCCAGACGTCGGGGAGGTCGGGAGACAGGCGTAGTTCCTCACGGCCGCCGGCATAGCGCATCGCGGCGTCGGAGCGTGCCTCCGAGCTGCCGCCGGGCAGGGGGAACTCCCCGGTGAGGACCACGTGCGCGAGGACGCCGAAGGCCCAGACGTCGGCCGACGGGCGGATTCGGGTTCCGCGCTCGTCGACTTCGGGCCACAGGAGTTCGGGCGGGGTGTAGTCCGGGGTGGCGAAGGCGGGGGTGTAGGCGTGGGTGCCTTCCAGCTCGGCGGCCAGGTTGAAGTCGGCGAGCCGGGCCGAACCGTCCGCCATCAGCAGAACATTGGCCGGTTTCAGATCCCCGTGCAGCCAGCCCGCGTGGTGCAACTGGTGCAGGCCCTCGCAGATCTGGGCCAGCAGGGCCGGACCGGCGTCCGGGCGCGGGGTCCGGGACAGTACGGCGTCCAGGGAGCCCTCGGCGCGCTCCAGCACCAGGACGGTCGCGCCGTCCAGCTCGGGATGGTCCGGGTCGTCGACCGTCAGGGTGTCGTACATCCGGATCAGGCGGGGGGAGCGGAGGCGGCGCAGCAGTTGTACCTCGCGTTCGGCCAGGTCGCGCAGGTGGTGCAGTTGGCGCGGGGTACGGGTGCCGGTGGGCAGGAACTTCAGCGCCGCCCGGCGTGGCAGTTCGCCGCCGTCGGAGGTGCGGCTCACCGTGCCGGGCGCGTGGCGGACCGCCTCGTAGACGGTGGCGAACGCGCCGGACGCGAGCGGCTCGCGCACCTCCCAGGGCCCGATCCGGTAGCCCTTGGGCACCGGGACCGCGTACGGCCGCCCGGTCACCGTGCCGCTCCGCTCGGGGCCGGGGCGAGTACGACGAGGTCGTCCTCGCGGACCAGGTCGAAGCGGAGGGCGAGCGAGGCCAGGGACTCCTTCTTGCCGTGGGTGCGTCTGCCGGGCTCGGCCGTGTCCGGGCCCGGTCTCAGCCGCAGTTTGACGGCGAGGTAGTCGATGTTCCAGTAGACGGCGGAGCGGCTGACCTTGGGCCAGCAGGGCCGCAGCCGCTCCACGATCTCCTCGACGGCGGGCAGCGGCGCCCGGGGTTCACCGCGCAGGCGCCGCTCGCACAGCGCGGCCAGGACCGCGAAGTACCGCTTGGTGCGGTCAAGGGCGAACGCCGGGACCGTGCCGGCCCCCTCAAGACCGCGGCGTTCGATGCTGCGGAAGGCGTGCCGCGGAGCCCAGACGTCGAAGGTGAGCAGGTCACCCGCGGCCGGCAGGGTCACGCGCGCCAGCTCGAACGGTACGGGCGCCTCCACGCGGCCGGGGGGCACCTTGATGTGCTCGCCGGCGCCCTCCGGGTTCTCCACCACATAGGTCTGGTCCTCGCTGAGATTGCTCAGCAGCCAGAAGGTGCGGTGCGCCGTGATCTCCCCGGCGATTCTGGGCACCCCCGCGTGTGCGATGACGAGCCCGCCGCCCCGGGCCGATGCCCTGCCGAACTCGACGCGGTCGCCCGTGCCGATCCTTAGCTGTTCGGTGACGCTGCCGCACGACGGCGGCACGACGATGACGCTGTACATGGAGTCGTCCCCCTCCCCAGTCCAACAAGGGGCAGCGTACGGGAGACGGGTGAGGGCAGCCTAAGCATTCGGACGGTGCGGCGCGGCGTGGCGGGGTCGGTGACGTCCGCTGGTGACGTCCGTCGGTGACGTCCGTCGGTGACGTCCGTCGGTCGGCCTGACGGCGAAACGGCGGCCCTCGGTTCTCCTCCGCGGAGGGAACCGAGGGCCGCCGGACGGGCAGACCCGGGTGAGCGGATCAGCAGGGGCGCAGGTACCAGACCGGGTCCCAGTCCGCCCGGCCCGCCTCGTAGGCCGTGGACGTCCAGCGGACGCTGCGGTCCTGGTTGTAGAACTTGGCGACCGTGCCCGAGGTCTGGTTGTTGGTGAACGGGCCGTCGCCCGTCCAGTTGGAGAGCTTCCACATCTGACACTTGTAGAAGTCGAACTTGGTGCCGTCGACGACCATGCACAGGTGGCCGTAGCGGCAGGCCAGGTCCTGGGCGCCCTTGGTCACGGGCGCGTCCGTCACGGTCAGGCCCTCGTACTGGACCGCGTCGGCGGACACGCGCAGGGGCTTCGGGCTGTCGGCCAGTACCTGCTCGGCCTTCTGCTGGAGGCCGGTGACCCGGGTGCCGTCCGGGCCGTCGGCGGCGGTGGCCGTGATCGTGGAGCCGGCGGCCAGTGCGGTGGCCGCGAAGAGGAGTGCCGCGGGCTTGATGATGTTCATCGTTGTTCCCCCGAGAACGTCGGTGTCGTACCGCCGAAGCGGTGTGCTCACACCGTGCCCCGGGACGCCCGCCGGGTGGTACCTCAGAACTCTCAGGGTCACTTCCCGCCGGAGGGCGTGTACTCCTTGAGGCGGTGAGCGACGCGGTCGGCGTAGTCGCGGTACTTCGGGGGAACCCCGCCCGCGTCGTTCACCTTCTTGTACGACGTCCGGTAGGACAGAGCGATCAGCACTCTGCGGTCGCCCCGCAGACCGGCGTCGAGGTGCGGCGTGATCCAGCAGAGGTAGCGGCCCATCGCCGGAATGGACTCGGCGGGCGGGAACGGCGGCCGGGGCACGGTCTTGTCCGGTGCGCCGTCCGCGTTCATCCACCAGCGCAGCACGCTCGGGGTCCAGCGGGCGATGCCGTACTCGTTCTTGTCCGGGTCGGCGAGGTCCGGGTCGAAGTCGCTCTCGACCTTCAGCATGGCCGCGATCAGGGCCGGGCTGACCTCCTTGTGTCCACACTCGTGCGCCGTATCCACGATCAGCCGGCGATAGGCGGGCGGCACGTCCCGGTCGGTACGCAGTTCGGCCGCTCCGTAGGAGGCGGCGGCGACGCTCGCGGTGCCGCCGGGGCGCGGGCCCGCTACGGGCTCCCGGCCGTCGTCGGCCCAGCGGACGACGCCGTAGCCGAGCGCGGTGAGGGCGACCAGCCCCGCGGCCGCGGCGGCGAGGACCTTGCGCCGGGGGCGTGCGCGGGGCCGCCGGAGCGAGAACCTCGCCAGGCCGCTCGCGCCGCCCGTCATGCCGCCCGTCACGCCTGTCACCCGCCGCAGCAGCGCGTCGGTGCCGATGCGGTCGGCGTGTGTACGGGTCAGGCACGCCCGCACGATCTCCCGCCACGCCGACGGCAGTTCGGGGGACAGGCGCAGTTCGTGGGTGCCGCGTGCGTAGGCGATCGCGGCGTCGCGGCGGGCCGTCGGGGTGCCGCCGGGCAGCGGGAAGGACCCCGTGAGCACCAGGTGGGCCAGGACGCCGAAGGCCCACACGTCGGCGGACGGGCGGATCCGGCGGCCCCGTTCACCGATCTCGGACCACAGCAGCTCGGGCGGCGTGTAGTCCGGGGTGGAGAAGGCGGGCGTGTAGGCGTGGGTGCCTTCCATCTCCGCGGCCATGTTGAAGTCGGCGAGCCGCACCGAACCGTCCGCCATCAGCAGCACGTTGGCCGGTTTCAGGTCCCCGTGCACCCAGCCCGCCCGGTGCAACTGGGCCAGCCCGGCGCAGACCTGGGCGAGCAGCACGGGCCCGGCCGGCGGGCGGGGCGTGGCGCGGAGCAGGGCGGACAGGGAGCCCTCGGCCCGCTCCAGGACGAGGACGGTGGCACCGTCGAGCCTGCTGTTCGCGGGGTCGTCGACGGTGAGGGTCTCGTACATCCGGATCAGCCGGGGCTGTCGCAGTCGGCGCAGCAACTCCACCTCGCGCTCGATCAGGTCCCGCAGGTGGGCCAGTTGGCGCGGGGTGCCGGTGCCGGTGGGCAGGAACTTCAGCGCGGCCGTCTGCGGCAGGTCGCCGCCCGTGCCGTCGGCGCCACCCGTGTCACCGGCGCTGCCCTCGTCGTCGGCGCCGTCCGTGCGGTGCGCGGCGTACACGCTGCCGAAGGCGCCGGTCGCGATCGGCTCGCGCACCTCCCAGGCACCCACCCGGTACCCCCTGGGCACCGGGACGGCGTACGGCTCCGTCATCGCAGTGCCTGTCCTGACGGTTCCGTGAGGACCACCAGGTCGTCCTCGCGGACCAGGTCGAAGCGGAGCGCCAGCGAGACCAGCGACTCCTTCTTGCCGTTCAGCCGCGGACCCGGCTCGGCGGTCTCCGGGCCCGGCTTCAGCCGCAGCTTCACCGCGAGGTAGTCGATGTTCCACTGCACGGACGTACGGGACGCGGCCGGCCAGGCCGGGCGGAGCCGCTCGACGACCTGGTCCATGGTGGGCAGCGGCGCGTGCGGCGCCCCGCGCAGCCGCGGCTCGCACAGCGCGGCCAGCACCGCGAAGTACCGCTTGGTGCGGTCGACGGAGAACGCCGGGGCGGTCGGCTCGCCGTCGGTGCCGTCCTCTCCGCGCAGATAGTCGTGGCGCGGCGCCCACACCTCGACCGGCAGCAGGTCGCCGGCCGCGGGCAGCACGATCCGCGAGAACTCGAACGGCACCGGGGCGTCCAGCCGGCCCGGCGCGACCTTGATGTGCTCGCCGGCGCCCTCCGGGTTCTCCACCACGTAGGTCTGCTGGGCGGAGAGGTTGCTCACGGTCCAGAACGTGCCGTGCGCGGTGATCTCACCCGCTCTGCGCGACACCCCGTCGTGCCCGATCAGCAGACCCCCCTCGGGCACGGACCGCCCGAAGACGAGCCGTTCGCCGGGCGCGAGCCGGAACTGGGTACTGGTCTCTTCGTCCTCCGGGGTCGGCGGAGGTACCACGATGATGCTGTACAAGGTGCGTCTCCCCGTGCCTGACGGCTACCCGAGCCAGCCTAGGGCGACGCACCAGGGCCGTGCCCCCCTCGTACGGGTGAGACACGGCCCTGTGACGTGATTGGCCAGAAGTACGCCGTGGCGGACGCCGGTTCGGCACGGGCGCACGCCGGTTGGGTACCGGCATACGCCGGTTCAGTACCGCGGGCGGGTGAACCAGGCGCTGCCGTTCCTGTTGGCGCAGAACACGATGATCAGGATGCCGAGGATCACACTGATCAGGGCGAAGACGTTCGAAGCGAACAGGCTGATGACGCTGAACAGGAGGACCACCGACGCGTACACGATGGCGGACACGCGCGCGCCGCCCCGTCCCGAGGCGAACTTGACGGCCGTGAATATCGCCCAGAAAGCAAACGCCAGCACGATGACACCGAAGACGATCATGACGCCGGCGCCGATGTCGGCGACGGTGTCCGCGTCCTCCGCGGAGATGTTCGGGTCGGTGGAGGCCGCGTCCTCGAACTGGTCCACGAACCAGGCGCTGGCGACCATCATCAGCAGACCGCCGATGACCTGGAAGGCGCCCAGCACGAACAGCATCACGCGCGCGGCCTTCACCGAGCCCGGCATGACCGCCGGACCCGGCGCGTAGCCGCCGCCGTAGGGCTGCTGCACCGGCGGGGCCGCGGGGTAGCCGTAGCCCGGCTGACCCTGGCCCTGGGGCTGCTGCTGGGGGTAGCCGTAGTTCGGCTGCTGGCCGCCCTGGGGCGGGCCGTAGGGGTTGTTCGGGTCGCCGAAACTCATGGCGGGACTTCCTCCGTCGCTGTCAAGTGCGGGGACGACGCGCGGCCCGACTCGGAGGAAGTCATTACGAAGCGGTTCGTCCCCCCGGTACGGCCCCGCGGCACTGTGCTGTCCCATCGTTCTTGACCGAACTCTTACTTGTCCACCCCGCCCGCAAGGTGTTGTGCAAGTGCAACAACGCCGATCATGGGCGGATACGGGTGGAGGCGTCCGCCGGCGTCCGGATGATGGCCTGATTGGAACCCGGGGCCGGTCATCCCCGAGAATGGGGGCATGACCGCCCAGATTCTCGATGGCAAGGCCACCGCAGCCGCGATCAAGTCCGAACTGGCCGCCCGCGTGGCGGCGCTGAAGGAGAGGGGTGTCACACCCGGCCTCGGCACCGTCCTGGTGGGCGACGATCCCGGCAGTCAGAAGTACGTCGCAGGCAAGCACCGCGACTGCGCCCAGGTCGGCATCGCCTCCATCCAGCGCGAGCTGCCCGCCACGGCCACGCAGGAGGAGATCGAGGCGGTCGTCCGCGAGCTGAACGAGGACCCGGCCTGCACCGGGTACATCGTCCAGCTTCCGCTGCCCAGGGGCATCGACGAGAACCGCATCCTGGAACTGATGGACCCGGACAAGGACGCGGACGGCCTGCACCCGATGAATCTCGGCCGCCTCGTGCTGAACGAGCCGGCGCCGCTGCCCTGCACCCCCAACGGCATCCTCACCCTCCTGCGCCGCTACGGCGTGGAGATCAAGGGTGCCGAGGTCGTGGTCGTCGGCCGAGGTGTCACCATCGGCCGCCCGATGCCGCTGCTGCTCACCCGGCGCAGCGAGAACGCCACCGTGACCCAGTGCCACACCGGCACCCGGGACCTGGCCGCCCACCTCAAGCGCGCGGACATCGTCATCGCCGCGGCCGGCTCCCCGCACCTGGTCCGTCCCGAGGACGTCAAGCCGGGCGCCGCCGTCCTCGACGTCGGCGTCTCCCGCAACGCCGAGGGCAAGATCATGGGCGACGTCCACCCCGGCGTGGCCGAGGTGGCCGCCTGGATCTCCCCGAACCCCGGCGGCGTCGGACCCATGACCCGGGCCGAGCTGCTCGTCAACGTGGTGGAGGCGGCGGAGCGCAGTGCCGGCTGAGGAGATCAACGCCGAGCGGCCCGTGGACCAGAAAGAGCAGGGAGAGCAGGCGGAGCAAGGGGAGCAGGCGGAGCAGGGGGAGCAGCAGGACCTCACCGTCCGCGACCCCGTCAGCGCGCCCGACGCCAAGGGGCGGCCACGACGCGTCACGCGCCGGTTCCCGCTCTTCACCCGCGACACCGCGCGCCCCGAGGGCGGCGGCCGGGCCGCGGCCGGGGACGCCCCGGCACCCGCCCGGCAGTGGCCGGTGCTCCTGGTGGTCGGCCTGGTCGGAGTCGGCCTGCTGATCACCGGGCTCGACGTGTTCCGGTGGGGGCTGGTGCTCATCGGCGCCGCGCTGCTGATCGGTGCCGTGCTGCGCTGGTTCGTGCTGGACGTCGGCATGCTCGCCGTGCGTTCGCGATTCACCGACGTCGTCACCTACGGCGTCCTGGGCACCGCGATCGTCGTGCTGTCACTGATGGCGCAGCCGGATCCGCGACTCCACATCCCGTTCCTCAACGACCTGCTGCACTTCACCGTGAGCGGTTAGGACCGGTCCCGGCCCTACTACGACACGACGGCCCGTCCTCCCCCCCGTGGAAGGACGGGCCGCCGCCGGGATTCACACTCCTGCACGTCGAACGCCCTGTTCAATGCCTGTCAGAGCGCTGTGGCACGGAAGTGACCGTTCCGGTACTCCGCTACGCGGTCCTTCAGGACCTGGATTCCGGCAGGAGTTGGATTCCGGGGTTCCGTTACGAGCAGGGGAACGCCGGTGGGACACTGGACCACGGGTCGGTGGGCGTGCGCCGGTGCGTGCTCGCGGCTCCAGTGCTCCTGTGCGCCCCCACCCCGGGAACTGAGATCCTGATCGGGCGCATCCCTGTGGGTAGCCAGAACGGGTACTTCGCGCGGGACGCCGCGCGTGATGCCGGGCGGGGGAACGACCAGCACGTCACCGGGGGAAGAGGGGGAAGCAGTGCCTCGTTGGAAGGCCTTGCCGGATGAGCTCGATCCGCAGATCAGAGAGTTCGCGAGTCAGCTCCGCCGACTCGTGGACCGCAGCGAGCTGAGCGTCGCGTCGGTGGCCGACGCCACGGGCTACAGCAAGACGTCCTGGGAGCGTTATCTGAACGGTCGGCTGCTGGCGCCCAAGGGCGCCATAGTGGCCCTGGCCGAGGTGACGGGGACCAACCCCCTCCACCTGACCACCATGTGGGAGCTGGCCGAGCGCGCCTGGAGCCGCTCGGAGATGCGCCACGACATGACCATGGAGGCCATCCGGATCTCCCAGGCGCGCGCCGCGCTCGGCGAACCGGGCACGACGGCCGCCAAGTCGGGCAACTCCGCGGCAAAGTCGGGCCACGGCGCCAGGAACGGCGACAGGAACGACGACAGGAACGGCAAGGGGAGCCGGACCGGTCGCCACGGCGGCGGTGCCCCGGCCGCGACCGGCGTCGCGGGACCGGCCGGTGTGGCGCCCACGCTGCCGCCGACGGTCCCGGTACAGCCGACGGCCGCCGACAGCCCCGACTCGGCCCTCGGCGCGGTCCGCGACGGCGGCGCCCCCGGCGCCCCCTCCGGCCCGTCCGCCGGCGGAGCGACCGACGGCAACTCGTGGGGCCTCGCCGGCTACCGGGGACCCGCGCCGGCCGGTGACCGCGCGGCGCGTTCCTGGACCCGGACCGGCCCCGGAGAGGTGCCGGGAGCGGCCGGGCCCGCGGCGATGCCCGGCCCCGCCGCGCCGGACGGCCTCGGTCCCGCGGGCGCCTACGGCGAGCCCCCGCACGGCGGCCACCGTTCGCCCAACCGGTCCTCCGGGGGCGGCAACTATGGCGGCAACAACGGGGGCGGCAACGGAGGCGGCAACAAGCGGATGACGACGTTCGTCGCGGGTGTCGTCGGCGTGCTCGTCGTGATCGCGGGCGCCTTCTTCCTCCTGAAGGACGGCGGTGACAAGAAGAACGAGGGCACCAAACCCTCCCCGTCACCCACCGTGAGCAGTGACCCTCAGTTGCCGCCGGGCGTGAAGTGCAGCGGCGACGCCTGCACCGGCAAGGACCCCGAGGTCATGGGCTGCGGCGGCGACCTGGTGACCACCACCGCGACCGCCACCGTCGGCACGGCCGCCGTCGAGGTCCGGTACAGCAAGACCTGCGGCGCGGCGTGGGCCCGGGTCACGCAGGCGGCCCAGGGCGACGAGGTCCAGGTGACCGCCGACGGCAAGAAGCGGCAGTCGGGCACGGTCGCCGGGGCCGGTGACACCGTCGCGTACACCCCGATGGTGGCGGTGAAGTCCGCTGCCGACGCCAAGGCGTGCGTGACGACGGCGGCGGGCCCGCAGGGCTGCACGGAGTAACGGGGTAGGGGCGCGAGGACGGAACTAGGTCGCGGGGGACGGGTCGCGGCGGGGGACGAAGAAAGTTCGCCCCCGGCATGCATGGCCCGCGGCGTCACGGGAACGCGAGAAGTACCCCCACGGGAGTCCGGCAACGGTCCCCGAACGGCGGTCGCCTTCGTCCCCCTCTCCCGGACAGGCGGCCGCCTCTTCTTCACGCCCGGTCCGAGCGCGGGCGGACACGGACCGGCGGGGCCTTGTGGGCCGGGCCACACCGACCCGGACGTGCCGGGCACCACAGGCGCGATAGCCTGACCGCTGGATCGATCTCTTGATACCAAGAGATCGATCAAAAGCCCGGGGCAGGGACGCCCCCACCGCTAGCTGTCATTCGGAGAACGCCATGACCCGCACTCCCGTGAACGTCACCGTCACCGGCGCGGCCGGCCAGATCGGTTACGCCCTGCTCTTCCGCATCGCCTCCGGCCAGTTGCTCGGCGCGGACGTGCCGGTCAAGCTGCGCCTCCTGGAGATCACCCCGGCGCTCAAGGCCGCCGCGGGCACCGCGATGGAGCTGGACGACTGCGCGTTCCCGCTCCTTCGGGGCATCGAGATCACCGATGACCCGAACGTCGCCTTCGACGGCGCCAACGTCGCCCTCCTCGTCGGCGCCCGCCCCCGCACCAAGGGCATGGAGCGCGGCGACCTCCTCGAGGCCAACGGCGGCATCTTCAAGCCGCAGGGCAAGGCCATCAACGACCACGCCGCGGACGACATCAAGGTCCTCGTCGTCGGCAACCCGGCCAACACCAACGCCCTGATCGCGCAGGCCGCCGCCCCGGACGTACCGGCCGGGCGCTTCACCGCGATGACCCGCCTGGACCACAACCGCGCGCTGACCCAGCTCGCGAAGAAGACGGGCTCGACGGTCGCCGACATCAAGCGCCTGACCATCTGGGGCAACCACTCCGCCACCCAGTACCCGGACATCTTCCACGCCACGGTCGCCGGCAAGAACGCCGCCGAGACCGTGAACGACGAGAAGTGGCTGGCCGACGAGTTCATCCCGACCGTCGCCAAGCGCGGCGCCGCCATCATCGAGGCCCGCGGCGCCTCGTCGGCCGCCTCCGCCGCCAACGCCGCCATCGACCACGTCCACACCTGGGTCAACGGCACCGCCGAAGGCGACTGGACCTCCATGGGCATCCCGTCGGACGGCTCCTACGGCGTCCCGGAGGGCATCATCTCCTCCTTCCCGGTCACCACCAAGGACGGCTCGTACGAGATCGTCCAGGGCCTGGACATCAACGAGTTCTCCCGCGCCCGCATCGACGCCTCCGTCAAGGAGCTGTCGGAGGAGCGCGAGGCGGTCCGCGGTCTCGGCCTCATCTGAGCCGACCTCGCCGACCTCGACCCCGACGCCCGCACGGGCCCCGTTCCGGTTCACGCCGGGACGGGGCCCGTGCCCGTTGCCGGACACCCATACGCCCTTTTCCTCATCTTTTTCTCCCTTTCCTCCGTGATGCGCCCCACTTTCGGTCACCGATTCGGCATGCAAACGTGGCCGTGGGGCAGGGGCTCACGGTCCCCGAGAGGCACACGTGGGTGACCCAGGGGGGTCGATCAGGAACGGAAGGCAACAGGGAACATGGCGAACAGCACGGAAACTCCGGCGGAGCGCGCGCACCGGACCATTCACGCGGGAGGTGAGTGGCTCGCGGCGTCCTCCGGCGCCACGCGCGAGATCCTCGACCCCGCGGACGCCCTGCCGTTCGCCGTGGTCGCGGAGGGCGACGAGAAGGACACCGACCTCGCGGTGGCCGCCGCCCGCCGCGCCTTCGACGCCGGCGACTGGCCGCACACCCCGGTCACCGGACGCGCCGCCCTGCTGCGCCGCGTCGCCGACCTCCTCGTACGCGACCGCGAGACTCTCGGCCTGCTGGAGAGCCGCGACGCGGGCAAGACCGTCGAGGAGGGGCGCGTCGACATCGACTGCGTCGCCGACGCCTTCCGCTACTTCGCCGACCTGGTCGCCGGCGAGGCCCCCGGCCGGGTCGTCGACGCGGGCTCGCCCGACATCCACAGCGTCGTCGTGCACGAGCCGATCGGCGTCTGCGCGATGATCACGCCCTGGAACTACCCGCTCCTCCAGGCAAGCTGGAAGATCGCCCCGGCGCTCGCCACCGGCAACACCTTCGTGATCAAGCCCAGCGAGATCACCCCGCTCACCACGGTCGCCCTGATCGACCTGCTGACCGAGGCCGGCCTCCCCACCGGCGTCGCGAACATCGTCACCGGCCCCGGCCACACCGTCGGCGCCCGGCTCGCCGAGCACCCCGACGTCGACCTGGTCTCCTTCACCGGCGGCCTGATCAGCGGCACCAAGGTCGCCCAGGCCGCCGCCGTCACCGTAAAGAAGGTCGCCCTCGAACTCGGCGGCAAGAACCCCAACGTCGTCTTCGCCGACGCCTGCGAGACCGAGGAGGGCTTCGACACCGCCGTCGACCAGGCCCTCAACGCCGCCTTCATCCACAGCGGGCAGGTCTGCTCCGCCGGCGGGCGCCTCATCGTCGAGGAGTCGGTCCGCGAACGCTTCGTCGCCGAACTCGCCCGCCGCGCCGAGCGGATCCGCCTCGGCCGCGGCACCGAGGAAGGCGTCGAGTGCGGACCGCTCGTCTCCGAGCAGCAGCGCGCCAAGACCGAGGACTTCGTCGCCTCCGCGCTGGCCGAGGGCGCCGAGCTGCGCTGCGGCGGCAAGCGCCCCGAGCCGTCACCCCAGCGGCCCGAGGGCGGCTACTTCTACGAGCCGACCCTCCTCGACCACTGCCACCGCGAGATGAGGGTGGTGCGGGAGGAGGTCTTCGGGCCGGTGCTCACCGTCGAGACCTTCCGCACCGAGGACGAAGCCGTAGCCCTCGCCAACGACACCGAGTACGGTCTGGCCGGTGCCGTCTGGACTGCCGACGCGGGTCGGGCCCGCCGGGTCGCGGGCCGGCTGCGGCACGGCACCGTGTGGATCAACGACTTCCACCCCTACCTGCCGCAGGCGGAGTGGGGCGGCTTCGGCAAGAGCGGCGTCGGCCGCGAACTCGGCCCCGCGGGCCTGGCCGAGTACCGCGAGAGCAAGCACGTCTACCAGAACCTCGCGCCGAAGCCGGTCCGCTGGTTCACCGGCTGACCCCCGGCCGCCTCCTCACTCCGCACGCCCCCCGCCCTCATCCCCGCCCACATCCCCGCTCATCCGCTCGCCCCCCTGGAGTACCCCCATGCCAGAGACCACCCACGTCTACGACTACGTCGTCATCGGCGGCGGCACCGCGGGATCGGTGATCGCCTCCCGCCTCACCGAGAACCCCGATGTCACGGTCGCCGTCATCGAGGGCGGCCCCAGCGATGTCGGCCGCGACGACGTGCTGACCCTGCGCCGCTGGATGGGCCTGCTCGGCGGCGAGCTGGACTACGACTACCCCACCACCGAGCAGCCGCGCGGCAATTCGCACATCCGGCACAGCCGCGCCCGCGTCCTCGGCGGCTGCTCCTCGCACAACACCCTCATCGCCTTCAAGCCGCTGCCCTCCGACTGGGACGAGTGGGAGGCCGCCGGTGCCAAGGGCTGGGGCGCGGTGCAGATGGAGGCGTACTTCGCCCGGCTGAAGAACAACATCGTCCCGGTCGACGAGAAGGACCGGAACGCCATCGCCCGCGACTTCGTCGACTCGGCTCGGAAGGCGCTGGACGTCCCCCGGATCGAGGGCTTCAACACCAAGCCCTTCACCGAGGGCGTCGGCTTCTTCGACCTCGCCTACCACCCCGAGAACAACAAGCGTTCCTCGGCGTCGGTGGCGTACCTGCACCCCGTGATGGACGAGCGCCCCAACCTGACGCTGATGCTGGAGACCTGGGCGTACCGCCTGGAACTGGACGGCACCCGCGCCGAGGGCGTCCACGTGCGCACCAAGGACGGCGAGGAAGTCCTGGTCAAGGCCCGTAGCGAGGTCGTGCTGTGCGCCGGCGCCGTCGACTCGCCGCGCCTGCTGATGCACTCCGGCATCGGCCCCCGCCAGGACCTCGAAGCGCTTGGCATACCCGTGGCGCTCGACCTGCCCGGCGTCGGCGAGAACCTGCTCGACCACCCCGAGTCGGTCATCGTGTGGGAGACCGAAGGACCCATCCCGGACAACTCCGCGATGGACTCCGACGCCGGTCTGTTCGTGCGCCGCGACCCCGAACACGCGGGCCCCGACCTGATGTTCCACTTCTACCAGATCCCGTTCACGGACAATCCGGAACGGCTGGGCTACGAGCGCCCGGAGTTCGGCGTCTCCATGACCCCGAACATCCCCAAGCCGAAGAGCCGCGGCCGCCTCTACCTCACCAGCGCCGACCCGTCCGTGAAGCCCGCCCTGGACTTCCGCTACTTCACCGACGAGGACGACCACGACGGCCGCACCCTCGTCGACGGCATCCGTATCGCCCGCAAGGTCGCCGAGTCCCAGCCGCTGGCCGGCTGGCTCAAGCGCGAGGTCTGCCCCGGCCCGGACGTCACCGGCGACGAGGAGCTGAGCGAGTACGCCCGCAAGGTCGCCCACACCGTCTACCACCCGGCGGGCACCTGCCGGATGGGCGCCGCCACCGACGAGCAGGCCGTCGTCGACCCCGAGCTGCGGATCCGGGGCCTGGAGGGCATCCGCATCGCCGACGCCTCCGTCTTCCCGACCATGCCCGCCGTGAACCCCATGATCGGCGTCCTCATGGTCGGCGAGCGCGCCGTCGAGCTGATCGGCGGTGACGCCCGATGAGCACCACCACCAACGCCGGTACGCCCAGTACGCCCGGTACGCCCGGTACGCCGCCGGGTACGGACGAGAGCGCCGCTCCCGTCTTCTCCGTGGACGGCCTGTGGAAGGTCTTCGGACCCAAGGCCGACCGGATACCCGCCGACCCGGAACTCACCGCCCTGAGCCCGGCCGAGCTGCGCTCGCGCACCGGCTGCACCGCCGCAGTCGCGGACGTCTCCTTCGACGTGCACAAGGGCGAGGTCTTCGTCGTCATGGGCCTGTCCGGCTCCGGCAAGTCCACCCTCGTACGCTGTCTGACCCGGCTGATCGAGCCGACCGCCGGTTCCATCGCCATCGACGGTGAGGACGTCCGCGCGATGGACAGATCCCGGCTGCGCGAACTGCGCCGCCACCGCGCCGCGATGGTCTTCCAGCACTTCGGCCTGCTCCCGCACCGCACGGTCCTCGACAACGTGGCCTACGGCCTCGAGGTCCAGGGTCTGGGCCGCGCCGAGCGCCGCGAACGCGCCGCCGCGATCGTCGCCAAGGTCGGCCTGGAGGGCCTGGAGCAGCGCCGCCCCGGCCAGCTCTCCGGCGGCCAGCGCCAGCGCGTCGGCCTCGCCCGCGCCCTCGCCGTGGACCCCGAGGTCCTGCTCTTCGACGAACCGTTCAGCGCGCTCGACCCGCTGATCCGGCGGGACATGCAGGAGGAGGTCGTCCGGCTGCACCAGGAGGAGGGCCGCACGATGGTCTTCATCACCCACGACCTCCAGGAAGCCCTGAAGCTCGGCGACCGCATCGCCCTGATGCGCGACGGCCGCGTCGTGCAGCTCGGCACCCCCGAGGAGATCGTCGGCTCGCCCGCCGACGACTACGTCCGCGAGTTCGTCCGCGACGTCCCGCGCGAGCAGGTCCTCACCGTCCGTACGGCCATGCGCCCCGCGTCCTCGGCCGACGAGGCGGGCAGCGGCCCCGCGCTCCGCCCCGACGCCACCGTCTCCAAGGCCATCGAGGCCGTCGCCCGCGCCGGCTCCCCGGCCCGCGTGATGGACGACGGCCGCTGCCTGGGCGTCGTCGACGCGGAGGCCCTGCTCGGCGTCGTCGCCGGAACCACCGGAACCGCCGGAACCGCCGTATCCGCCGGAGGCAGCGACGCCGGTACCGCCGGAACCGCTGGAGGCAGCGACGCCGGTACCGCCGGAACCGCCGTATCCGCCGGAGGCAACGACGCCGGAACCGAACGCCCCGAGGGAGCTGATGCCCCCGCGACGGATCTCGCCGAGGAGGCGGACGAGCGCAAGGAGGCGGTCTGATGGCCACGGTCACCGCACCCGCCGCCCGCCGCCCCGCGCTCCCCGGCGCCCTGCGCCACCCCGCCGCCCGCAAGCTCCTCACCCTCGCCGTCGCCGCCGCGATCCTCGTCCCCCTGGCCGTCTCCCAGTGGGGCGGCACCACCTGGCCCGACGCGCTGACCGTCGACGTCTCCGAGCCGCTCGGCAAGGCCAGCGACTGGATCATCGACAACCGCGACAGCCACCCGCTGTTCCTCTACTTCTTCGGCCACGTCAGCAACGTCGTCGTCATCGCCGTACGCGCCGTGTACCTCGCCCTCCTCGCCGTCGGCTGGGCCGGGGTCACCGCGATCGGCGCCCTCGTCGCCTGGCGGGTGGCCGGTGTGCGGCTCGCCCTCGGCACGGGCGCGGCGTTCCTCGCGTGCGGGCTGCTCGGCATGTGGGTGCCGACCATGCAGACCCTCGCGCTGATGGTCGTCGCCGTCCTCGCGTCCGTCGCCGTGGGCGCCCTGCTGGGCCTGGCCGCCGGTCTCTCCGACCGGATGGACCGCGTCCTGCGCCCGGTGCTCGACACCATGCAGGTGCTGCCCGCCTTCGCCTACCTCCTCCCCGTCGTCCTGGTCTTCGGCATCGGCGTCCCCGCCGCCGTCCTGGCCACCGTCGTCTACGCCGCCCCGCCCATGGCCCGGCTCACCTCGCTGGGCCTGCGCGGCGCCGACAAGGAGGTCCTGGAGGCCGTCGAGTCCCTCGGCACCACCGCCCGCCAGCGGCTGCTGACCGCCCGCATCCCGCTGGCCCGCAAGGAACTCCTCCTCGGCGTCAACCAGACGATCATGATGGCGCTGTCCATGGCCGTCATCGCCTCCGTCATCGGCGCCGGCGGCCTCGGCGACCGCGTCTACCAGGCGCTCGCCTCGGTCGACGTCGGCGCGGCCCTCGCGGCCGGCATCCCGATCGTGCTGCTCGCCGTCGTCCTGGACCGCGTCACCGGCGCGGCGGGCGAACGGCTCGGGGGGTCCGGCAGGTCCCCGGTGACCTGGCTGTACGCCCTGGTCGTCGCCGCGGCCGTCGCGCTCGCCGGACGACTCGCCGGCTTCCTCGACTGGCCCGACGGGTGGGACGTGAACATCGCCGAGCCCGTCAACCGGGCCGTCGACTGGATGACCGCCCACCTGTACTCCGGCGTCCCGGTCGTCGGCGGCACCGCCGACTGGGCCGCCCACTTCACGAGCTGGATCCTCAACCCGCTGCGTGAGGGCCTCCAGTGGCTGCCCTGGTGGTCCGTACTCCTCATCGTCGCCGCCCTTGCCTGGCTGATCGGCACCTGGCGCACCGCGCTCACCGCCGTCCTCGCGATGGCCGCGATCGGCGTGCTCGGCGTGTGGAACCCGTCCCTGGACACGCTCTCGCAGGTGCTCGCCGCCGTCGCCGTCACCCTGGTCATCGGCTTCGCGACGGGCATCGCCGCCGCCCGCAGCGACCGCTTCGAACGCGCGCTGCGGCCCGTCCTGGACGTGTTCCAGACGATGCCGCAGTTCGTGTACCTGATCCCGGTCGTCGCCCTGTTCGGCGTCGGCCGCGCGCCCGCCGCGGCCGCCGCCGTCGTCTACGCCCTCCCGGCCGTCGTCCGCATCACCACCCAGGGGCTGCGCCAGGTCGACCCGGCCGCGCTGGAGTCGGCGCGCTCGCTCGGCGCGAGCACCGGGCAGCAACTGCGGCAGGTCCAGCTCCCGCTGGCCCGCCGGTCCCTGCTGCTCGCCGTCAACCAGGGCGTCGTCCTCGTCCTCGCCGTCGTCATCATCGGCGGCCTGGTCGGCGGTGGCGCGCTCGGCTACCAGGTCGTCTTCGGCCTGGCCCAGGGCGACCTGGCGACCGGTCTGGTGGCGGGCGCCGCGATCGTCTGCCTCGGCCTGATGCTCGACCGGGTCACCCAGCCGACCGAACGCCGTCCGAAGAAGGGAGCCTGACATGCGGATGCGTACGACCTCCGCCCTCGCGGGCGTGGCCGCGCTGACGCTGCTGACCGGCTGCGGCGCCGCCGACATGACCAAGCAGGCGTCCCCGTTCGCCAACGCCCAGGGCGCCAAGACCGTCACCCTGTCCGTGCAGTCCTGGGTCGGCGCCCAGGCCAACGTGGCCGTCGCCCAGTACCTGCTCGAACACGAGCTGGGCTACCGCGTCGACACCGTCCAGGTCGACGAGGTCCCCGCCTGGGACGCGCTCAGCCAGGGCCGCGTCGACGCCATCCTGGAGGACTGGGGCCACCCCGAACAGGAACAGCGCTACGTCGAGGACAAGAAGACCATCGCCCCCGGCGGCGACCTCGGCGTCACCGGGCACATCGGCTGGTTCGTCCCGACGTACTTCGCGAAGAAGCACCCGGACGTCACCAACTGGAAGAACCTCGACAAGTACGCCGACCTGCTGCGCACCGCGGAGAGCGGCGGCAAGGGCCAGCTTCTGGACGGCTCCCCGTCCTACGTCACCAACGACAAGGCGCTGGTGAAGAACCTCGACCTGGACTACCAGGTCGTCTTCGCCGGCTCCGAGGCCGCCCAGATCACCCAGATGCAGCAGTTCGCCAAGGAGAAGAAGCCCTTCCTGAGCTACTGGTACACCCCCCAGTGGCTGATGCAGAAGGTCCCGATGACCGAGGTGAAGCTGCCGCCGTACAAGGAGGGCTGCGACGCCGACCCGGCGAAGGTCGCCTGCGCCTACCCGGTCACCCCGCTGCAGAAGTACCTCAACGCCGACTTCGCGAAGGACGGCGGCAAGGCGGCGGAGTTCCTGAAGAAGTTCAAGTGGACGACCGAGGACCAGAACCAGGTCTCCCTGATGATCGCCCAGCAGAAGCTGCGGCCCGAGGAGGCGGCGAAGAAGTGGGTGGACGGCCACGAGTCCGTCTGGAAGAAGTGGCTGTCCTGACCGTCACTCCGCCGACCGGGTCGCCGGCCGTTCAGCGAGCCGTTCCGCGAGCCGTTCAGCGATCTCCCGCACCGCACGCTCCGCGTGCCGCTGGAGACCCGGCCCGAACGTGATCCGGGTGGCCCCGAGTCCGCCGAGTTCGGTGGGCGAGGGGCCTCCCCCGGGCCGGGCGACCATGTTCAGCGGCCCTTGGATCCCGGCCCGCAGCAGGGGCAGTACGGCGGTCGGGGCGCCGATCGGATACACGCAGTCCGCGCCCGCCGCGACATACGCAGCGGCCCGCTCGATCGCCGCGCCCGGATCGTCGACGCCCCTGATGAACGTGTCGATCCGGGCGTTGAGGAAGAGCCGGCCGCCGGCCGCGTCCCGCACCCCGGCCAGCCACTCGGCGTGCTCCACCGGGTCCTTGAGCACCCCGTCGTCCGTGGAGTCCTCGAGGTTGCAGCCCACGGCGCCCGCCTCGAGCAGCCGCTCCACCAGCTCCTTGGGCGCGAGCCCGTACCCGCCCTCGACGTCCGCCGACACGGGCACGTCCACGGCGCGCGCGATCCGCGCGATCGCCGCGAACATCTCGTCGGCCGGTGTCGCCCCGTCCTCGTACCCGAGCGAGGCCGCGACCCCGGCGCTCGGTGTCGCCAGCGCCGGGAACCCCGCCTCCGCGAACACCCGGGCGCTCGCCGCGTCCCAGGGTCCTGGCAGTACGAGGGGATCGTCCGGGACCCGGCCGTGGTGCAGGGCGCGAAAGGCGGCGGCGTGACTCACGGTGTGTAACCCCCCGGTGGGACCCGGCGGCCGACCATCAGCCGGTTCCAGCTATTGATGACGGTGATCACCCCGACGAGGTGGGCCAGCTCACCGTCGGCGAAGTGTACGGCGGCCCGCTCGTACACCGCATCGGGCACGAAGCCCTCGGTCAGGACCGTCACCGCCTCGGTCAGCGCGAGCGCGGCCCGCTCCCGCCCGTCGTACAGGTCCCCGGCCTCCTCCCAGGCGGCGAGCAGGCCGAGCCGCTGCTCGCTCTCCCCGTTCCTGCGGGCCAGGGTGAGGTGCATGTCGAGGCAGAAGGCGCAGTGGTTGAGCTGCGAGGCCCGGATCATCACCAGCTCGGCGAGCGCGGGATCGCCGAGCCCCTTCTTGGCCGCCGCGCTCAGCGCGGACAGGGCCTGCCCGACCTCCCGGTCCAGGAACTGCGTGCGGGCCGTCACGCGTGCTGACCGGGCGCGTAGTGGCCCGGCGTCCTCCGGCAGGTCACGCCGAACCGGTTCCAGGCGTTGATCGCCGTGATCGCGGCGATCAACTGCGCCAGCTCCGGCTCGTCGAACTGCTTGGCGGCCCTCGCGTACACCTCGTCCGGCACGAAGCCGTCGGTCAGCACGGTGACCGCCTCGGTCAGCTCGATCGCCGCCAGCTCCTTCTCAGTGTAGAAGTGCCGCGACTCCTCCCAGGCGGCCAGTTGCACGATCCGCTCCACGCTCTCCCCGGCCGCGAGGGCGTCCTTGGTGTGCATGTCGAGGCAGAAGGCGCAGTGGTTGATCTGCGAGGCGCGGATCTTCACCAGCTCGTACAGCGTCGGGTCCAGGCCCCGCTTGGCGGCGGTCTCGAGCCGGAGCATCGCCTTGTAGACCTCGGGCGCGTGCCGCGACCAGTCCAGCCGGACGGGCAGCTCGGAGGCGTAGCCGGTACTCGTCGTGTCATCGACCTTCGTGCCATCGGTGTGCGTGTCATTGGAGTGCGTGTCATCGGAGTGCGTGGTCATGCCTCGACCCTAGGAAGGAAGCAGCCCAGGAGTATGGTCCATTTCCATGGCTAGATCATGGGCCACTCTGGGCGTCGACCTGCATCTGGAACCCACCGGACCAGGCCTGCGCCGCGGCCTCACCGGCGCCCTGCGCGAGGCCGTCCGCACCGGCCGCCTCGCCCCCGGCACCCAACTGCCCTCCTCCCGCACCCTCGCCGCCGACCTCGGCATCGCCCGCAACACCGTCGCCGACGCCTACGCCGACCTCGTCGCCGAGGGCTGGCTCACCGCGCGCCAGGGCTCGGGCACCCGTGTCGCCGAGCGCGTCGTCGACCCGCCGGCCGGTGCCGCGGTACGGCGCCCCCGGCTGCCGGCCCGCCCCGCCCACGACCTGCGCCCCGGCACCCCCGACCTCGCCTCCTTCCCGCGCGCCGAGTGGCTCAGGGCCGCCCGCCGCGCCGTCACCGCCGCCCCCAACGACGCCCTCGGCTACGGCGACCCCCGCGGCAGGCCCGAGCTGCGCACCGCGCTGGCGGGCTACCTCGCCCGGGCCCGCGGCGTGCGCGCCGACCCCGAGAGCCTGCTGGTCTGCGGCGGCGTCGCACACGGCCTCGTACTGCTGGCCGCCGTACTGCGGGCGCGCGGCGTGCACACCGTGGCCGTCGAGTCGTACGGCCTCCACGTCCACCGCGACCTGCTCACGAAGGCCGGGCTGCGCACCGTCGCGCTGCCCGTCGACGACCGGGGCGCGGCTCCCGGGGCGCTCGCGGACGCGGGTGCCGTGCTCCTGACCCCCGCCCACCAGTTTCCGACGGGTGTCCCCCTGCACCCCGACCGCAGGGCTGCCTTCGTGGACTGGGCCCGGCGCACCGGCGGCCTGGTCCTCGAGGACGACTACGACGGCGAGTTCCGCTACGACCGCAAGCCCGTCGGCGCCCTCCAGGGACTGGACCCCGACCGCGTCGTCCACCTGGGCACCGCCAGCAAGTCCCTCGCGCCCGGCCTGCGGCTGGGCTGGCTGATGCTGCCGCCGTCGCTTGCCGGAGACGTCCTGGACGGCATCGCGGGCCGTACCCCGGGCGTGCTCGACCAGTTGACCCTCGCGGAGTTCGTCGACTCCGGCGACTACGACCGGCACGTCAGGTCCGCCCGCCTGCGCTACCGGCGCCGCCGCGACGCACTGGTCGCCGCCCTCGCCGAGCGCGCGCCCCAGGTCCAAGTCACCGGCATCGCCGCCGGACTGCACGCCGTCCTCCAACTGCCGCCCGGCACCGAGCAGCAGGCCGTACGGGCCGCCGCCTGGCACGGACTCGCGGTGCACGGCCTGTCCATGTTCCGGCACCCGCACGCGTCCGGCCCCCCGCAGGACGCCCTCGTCGTCGGCTACGGCACTCCGCCCGACCACGCCTGGGCGGGGGCCCTGGACGCGCTGTGCCGGGCGCTGCCGTAAAGTCCACCCGCGACAGGGGCCGTACACTCGATCGGTCCAACTGTCGTACAACCGCACCGAACACGCGACACGCGCGGACAACGGGGAGACAGAGAAATGGCGGAGACCCGGCGACGGCTGCGGTCGAGCACAGTGGTGCTCGGCGGCATGGGAATGCTCGCGGCGGCCCTGAGCGCATGCGGTTCGGACCCCGACCGCCGCTGCGTGGACCGCGACAGCTACGACTTCCTCAACGGCTACAAGGTCGTTGCCGACAAGAACTGCAAGTCGGGCTCTTCCGGCAGTTCGTCCGGCGGCTCGTACGGCAAGGGCGGCAAGGGCGGCAAGAAGAAGGCCGGCTCCTCGAGGTCCGCGGCCGACGCCGACTGGTACTACGACGGCGACGTCAGCAGCGGCTGGGCCGACGACGGCACCTTCAGCCGCTCCGAGGCCGTCGACCGGGGCGGCTTCGGCTGCTCGGGCTCCGGCAGCGGCGGCGGCTGAGCACGGCCATGGAACGCCGCACCACCGACCCCCGCCCCGGCTGGCAGCAGACCGTCGAGGAACAGGGCCTGATCTACCCCCTGACCCGCTACCCCGACGACTCCCTGCGCCCCTACTGGGACGAGAGCGCCTACTACGTCTTCTCCCTGCCGGAGATCGAGGCACTGGAGGAGGCCGTCGAGGAGCTGCACCGCATGTGCCTGGCGGCCGCCGAGCACATCGTCACCGCCGACCGCTTCACCGACCTCGGCATCACCGACCCGCGCGTCGTCCGCGCGGTCACCGAGGCCTGGCACCGCCGCGCCGAACTCCCCTCCGTCTACGCCCGCTTCGACCTGCGCTACGACGGCACGGGCCCCGCCAAGCTCCTGGAGTACAACGCGGACACCCCGACCTCCCTCGTCGAGGCGGCGTCCCCGCAGTGGTTCTGGATGGAGGAGAGCTTCCCCGGCGCCGACCAGTGGAACAGCCTCCACGAGCGCCTCGTCGAGGCCTGGAAGAAGCAGGCCGCCCTCCTCCCGCCCGGCAGCCCCCTGTACTTCGCGCACTCCTCGGACGACGAACTCGGCGAGGACCTCATGACGGTCGCCTACCTCAAGGAGACCGCCGAGCAGGCCGGTCTCGAGACCGACTGGATATCCATGGAGGAGATCGGCTGGGACCGCCTGTCCGGCCGCTTCGTCGACAACAGGCTCCGCTTCATCCGCAGCCTCTTCAAGCTCTACCCCTGGGAGTGGCTCACCACCGACCGCTTCGCCGGCCACGTCCTGGACACCCTCGACAACGGCGGCGGCACCGGCAGCACCCTGTGGATCGAGCCCGCCTGGAAGATGCTGCTCAGCAACAAGGCCCTGCTGGCGATCCTCTGGGAGCTCTACCCCGGCCACCCGAACCTGCTGCCGGCCTACCTGGACGGCCCGAGGGACCTGCCCACCACGACGGGCTGGGTCGCCAAGCCCCTCCTGGGCCGCGAGGGCGCGGGCGTCACGATCCACGAGCCCGGCACCGCCCCCGTCGTCCGGGACGAACCCTGCTGCTACCAGGAACTGGCCCCCCTCCCCGACTTCGACGGCAACCGGGTCGTCCTGGGCGCGTGGGTGGTGGAGAACGAGTCGGCGGGCCTGGGCATCAGGGAGTCGAGCGGCTTGGTGACGGACGAATACGCCCGCTTCCTGCCCCACGTGATCCTTTAGCGCCCTGGAGGGGGCCGCAGGCCCCCCAGGGGCGCGGGGAACGGCGCGACCAGCCACAACGAGCCCGCAGCCCGCGACGGACAAGCAACCCGGCAGACGCTTTCCGGTACCCTGGCCCCGGGCCGTAACTGGCGCGCTGGGATGGACCAACCATCGGGGAGCGGCCCAAGAAGAACAAGTGCCGTGCGCCTGGGCCGTCCGTACCGTGAACGCTGAACACAACGTCCGGAGACCGACATGCCCGCAGAACTCACCCCCGAGTCCGTCGCCTACCGTGCCGCGCTGCAAGCGATCCGCGCCGTCGAGCCCCGCGTGGCCGACGCCATCGGCCAGGAGGTCGCCGACCAGCGCGAGATGCTCAAGCTGATCGCCTCGGAGAACTACGCCTCCCCGGCCACGCTCCTGGCGATGGGGAACTGGTTCAGCGACAAGTACGCCGAGGGCACCATCGGCCGCCGCTTCTACGCCGGCTGCCGCAACGTCGACACCGTCGAGGCCCTCGCCGCCGAGCACGCGCGCGAACTGTTCGGCGCCCGTCACGCCTACGTCCAGCCGCACTCCGGCATCGACGCCAACCTGGTCGCCTTCTGGGCCGTCCTCGGCGCCCGCGTCGAGGTGCCCTTCCTGGAGAAGACCGGCGTCCGCCAGGTCAACGACCTGAGCGACGCCGACTGGGCCGAGCTGCGCCAGGCCTTCGGCAACCAGCGGATGCTCGGCATGTCCCTGGACGCCGGCGGCCACCTCACCCACGGCTTCCGCCCGAACATCTCCGGCAAGATGTTCGACCAGCGTTCCTACGGCACCGACCCGGCCACCGGCCTCATCGACTACGAGGCTCTGCGCGCCTCCGCCCGCGAGTTCAAGCCGCTGATCATCGTCGCCGGGTACTCCGCGTACCCGCGGCTGGTGAACTTCCGGATCATGCGCGAGATCGCCGACGAGGTCGGCGCGACCCTCATGGTCGACATGGCGCACTTCGCCGGCCTCGTCGCGGGCAAGGTGCTCACCGGCGACTTCGACCCGGTCCCGCACGCCCAGATCGTGACGACCACGACCCACAAGTCGCTGCGCGGCCCGCGCGGCGGCATGGTCCTGTGCGACGACTCGCTCAAGGACCAGGTCGACCGCGGCTGCCCGATGGTCCTCGGCGGCCCGCTCCCGCACGTCATGGCCGCCAAGGCCGTCGCCCTCGCCGAGGCCAGGCAGCCGTCCTTCCAGGACTACGCGCAGCGCATCGTCGACAACGCCCGCGCGCTCGCCGAGGGCCTGACGCGCCGCGGCGCCACCCTGGTGACCGGCGGCACGGACAACCACCTGAACCTGATCGACGTGGCGTCCTCCTACGGCCTCACCGGCCGTCAGGCGGAGGCCGCCCTGCTCGACTCCGGCATCGTCACCAACCGCAACGCCATCCCGGCCGACCCCAACGGCGCCTGGTACACCTCGGGCATCCGCGTCGGCACCCCGGCGCTGACCACGCGCGGCCTCGGCACGGCGGAGATGGACGAGGTCGCGGGCCTGATCGACCGCGTCCTGACCTCGACGGAGCCCGGCACCACCAAGTCCGGCGCCCCCTCCAAGGCCTCCCACGTCCTGGACGCCAAGATCGCCGACGAGATCTCCCACCGGGCCACGGACCTGGTCGCGGGCTTCCCCCTGTACCCGGAGATCGACCTCGGCTGACGCTCCCCACCGGCCTACAGGTCGGTCTACAGGTCGATCAGCTCCTGACGCGGCTCCCCGCGCGGCGGTCCGGCACGGTACCGGTCCGCCGCGCGGCGCGTCAGCAGCGTCCCCGCGATGCCCGCCCCGAGCCCGGCTGCCGCGGCCCACCACACCCCGTCCCGCCCGCCGTCGCGGCCTTCGGCGCCGGTCCCGTCCGCCGCGAAGAAGCCCGCGTCGGCCAGCCGCTCGTAGGTGTCCCGCGGCACCCGGTGCCAGCGGATGTCGTCGTCCGCCACGTCCGGCGCCGGATCGGTGCGTACCCATGGCGTGCCGTCCTCGGCCAGGAACAACTGGTCCTGACGCAGCATCGCCACGTCCCCGCCGGGCGCCCGCTGCGTCTGCGGCCACCCGCCGACCCCGGTCAGCCCCCACAGCACCGTGAACCGCATCGGGGGCCGCCGACCCTCGGTCCAGTCCTTCGGGACCCACTCCGTGCCCGCGTAGTCCGGGCGCAGCAGGCTCCGCAGCCGGTCGAAGCCGACCTCACCCGCATGCCAGGACGCGGTCCGCCCGGTGCCGGACCACACGACCACCGCCACGTCCGGCTCCTCCACGGGAGCCGCACCGTCCGCCACGGCGGCGCCCGGCGCGCACGCCCACAGCACCGCCGCCACCGCGCACACCCACCGCCGCCGCACAGGGCCGCCCCCTCCCGCCTGCTCCCGCCCTTGTTACACCCCTCGGCACAGATTGGAGCCCCCCTGTACCGAACCAGTGCCCGATCGCCCCGCGCGGCCTGAGAGAATGGCGGACATGGCCAACGATCGTCCCCGCGTGCTCTCCGGTATCCAGCCGACCTCAGGCTCGTTCCACCTCGGCAACTACCTCGGTGCCGTCCGCCAGTGGGTCGACATGCAGGACACCCACGACGCGTTCTACATGGTCGTCGACCTGCACGCGATCACGGTCCCGCAGGACCCGGGGGAGCTGCGCGAGAACACGCGCGTCGCCGTCGCCCAGCTTCTCGCGGCGGGCCTCGACCCGGACCGCTGCACCCTGTTCGTGCAGAGCCATGTCCCCGAGCACGCCCAGCTCGGCTGGCTGATGAACTGCATCACCGGTTTCGGCGAGGCCTCCCGGATGACCCAGTTCAAGGACAAGTCCGCCAAGCAGGGCAACGACCGCACGACCGTCGGCCTGTTCACGTACCCGATGCTGATGGTCGCCGACATCCTGCTCTACCAGGGCGACCAGGTCCCCGTCGGCGAGGACCAGCGCCAGCACCTGGAGCTGACCCGCGACCTCGCGGACCGCTTCAACCAGACCTACGGCGACACCTTCACCGTCCCGAGCGCGTACATCCTCAAGGAGACGGCGAAGATCTACGACCTTCAGGACCCGACCGCCAAGATGAGCAAGTCGGCGGCCACCCCGAAGGGCCTGATCAACCTCCTGGACGAGCCGAAGGCCACCGCGAAGAAGGTGAGGAGCGCGGTCACGGACACCGACACCGTGGTCCGCTTCGACCGCGAGCACAAGCCCGGCGTCAGCAACCTGCTGACGATCTACTCCACCCTCACCGGCGCGGAGATCGCGGAGCTGGAACAGAAGTACGAGGGCAAGGGCTACGGCGCGCTGAAGACGGACCTCGCCGACGTCGTGGTGGAGTTCGTCACCCCCTTCCGCGAGCGCACCCAGCAGTACCTGGACGACCCGGAGACGCTGGACGCGATCCTCGCCAAGGGGGCCGACAAGGCCAGGGCCGTCGCCGCCGAGACACTCGCCCGGGCGTACGACATGGTGGGCTTCCTGCCCGCCAAGCACTGAGCCCCGGCGGCACCGGAGCCGCCGCCCGCCCGCCCGCCCGCCGCCGTGCGTGCGCCCCGGCATGCCGCCGTAGCGCTGCACATCACTCCGGTTGCGCCTGCCCACGGCCCGGTGGTGGCCGTACAGTCGATAACCGGGTGTCCGGCACAGCGGACGCACAGAGCCACACGACGTCACACGACGCCACACGACGAGTGACACGTAACGACAGGAGACGAAGTGGGGACCGTAACGATCGGCGTGTCGATCGCGGTCCCGGAGCCTCACGGCAGCAAGCTCCAGGAGCTGCGCGCGGGCTTCGGCGACGCCGCGGCTCACGGCATCCCCACGCACGTCACCCTGGTGCCGCCGACCGAGGTCGACGGCACCGCGCTGCCCGCGATCGAGGCACACCTGGCGGAGGTGGCGGCGCGCGGCCGGCCCTTCCCGATGCGGCTGTCCGGCACCGGCACCTTCCGCCCGCTGTCCCCCGTCGTCTACGTCCAGGTGGTCGAGGGCGCGGCGGCCTGCTCCTGGTTGCAGAAGCGGGTGCGCGACGCGTCCGGCCCGATGCCCCGTGAGCTGCAGTTCCCCTACCACCCGCACGTCACCGTGGCGCACGGCATCGGGGAAGCGGCGATGGACCGCGCCTACGAGGAGCTGTCCGACTACGCGGCGCAGTGGCCCTGCACCGGCTTCGCGCTGTACGAGCAGGGCCCCGATGCGGTGTGGCGCAAGCTGCGCGAGTTCCCCTTCGGCAGCGCCACGGTGCCCCCGCAGGCCGGACGCGTCGAGAGCGGCACCCTGCCCACCCGGTAGCCCCCTTGGCCCCGGTAGCCCCGGTGGCCCCGGCAGCCCCCGCGCCTCACACCGGCAGCCGGCGGAACACCGTCCGGGGCAGGTGCCGCAGCGCCGACATCACCACCCGCAGCGTGCCCGGCACCCACACCGTCTCCGAGCGCCGCCGCAACCCCAGCTCGATGGCCGTGGCGACCGCCTCGGGCGTCGTGGCGAGCGGCGCCTCCTCGAGACCGGCGGTCATCCGCGACCGCACGAACCCGGGGCGTACGACCATGACGTGCACGCCCGTGCCGTGCAGCGCGTCGCCCAGGCCCTGCGCGAAGGCGTCCAGGCCGGCCTTGCTGGAGCCGTAGATGAAGTTGGCGCGGCGCGCCCGCTCACCGGCCACCGAGGAGAGCACCACCAGCGAGCCGTGCCCCTGTGCCTGGAGGGAACGGGCGGCGACCAGCCCGGCCGAGACCGCGCCGGTGTAGTTGGTCTGCGCGACCCGCACGGCGTTCAGCGGCTCGCGCTCGTCGTGCGCCTGGTCGCCCAGGATGCCGAAGGCGAGCAGCACCAGGTCGATGTCGCCCTCGGCGAAGACCTTGCCGAGCGCCGCCTCGTGGGACTCGGGGTCCAGCGCGTCGAAGACGACGGTGCGCACCTCGGCGCCGAGGCCGCGCAACTGCTCGGCGGCACCGTCCAGGGCGGGGGAGGGGCGGCCGGCCAGCCACACCGTGCGGGTGCGGCGGGCCACCAGACGGCGCGCGGTGGCGAGCGCGATCTCGGACGTACCGCCGAGAACGAGAAGGGACTGGGGGATGCCGAAGGCGTCCTTCACGACAGCTCCTGAGGGGGTCAGAGGGCGAGGCGGCGGGCCAGGTCGGACACGAACACCCCGCGCGGGTCCAGCTCCGCGCGCAGTGCGCGGAAGTCGTCCAGGCGCGGGTACATCGCGGCGAGCAGCTCCGGCCGCAGCCGGGAGTCCTTGGCGAGGTAGACCCGGCCGCCCGCGTCGGCGACCTCCTCGTCCAGCTCGTCAAGGAAGGTGCCCAGGCCCGGCAGGCCCGCCGGGATGTCCAGCGCGAGGGTCCAGCCGGGCACGGGGAAGGAGAGCCAGCCGGGGTCGGCTTCGCCGAACCGTTTGAGGACGGCCAGGAAGGACGGGCAGCGGCGGTCGGAGATGCGTCGCACGATCCGGCGCAGGGCCTCCTCCCGGCCGTGCCCGACGACGAACTGGTACTGCACGAAGCCGCCGCGGCCGTAGACCCGGTTCCAGTGCGGGACGCCGTCCAGCGGGTGGAAGAAGGTGGAGATCCGCTGGAGCCGGCCCCGGCCGGCCCGGGGCGCCTTGCGGTACCAGAGTTCGTTGAAGAGCCCCACCGTCGTCCGGCTGAGCAGTCCGCCCGGAAGGAAGTCGGGGGCCGCAGGGAGGCGCGAGGTGCGGAAGGCAAGCGGCTGCCGCCGCGCGCGCGAGCCGGCGGGCAGCGCGTCCAGGGGCGCGTGGTCGCCGCGGGTGAGCACCGCGCGGCCCATCGCCGCACCGCGCGCGAGGAGGTCGATCCAGGCGACCGAGTAGCGGTAGCGGTGGTCGCCGGCCGTCAGCCGGGCCATCAGGTCGTCGAGGTCGGCGGCACGCTCGGTGTCGACCGACATCAGCGCCGTCCCGACCGGCTGGAGCCGCAGCGTCGCCGTGAGGATCACCCCGGTCAGCCCCATGCCGCCGGCGGTCGCGTCGAACAGCGGGGTGCCCGGCGTGACGGTGCGGACCGCGCCGTCGGCGGTGAGCAGCTCCAGGGACAGCACGTGCCGTGCGAAGGAGCCCGACACGTGGTGGTTCTTGCCGTGGATGTCCGCGCCGATCGCCCCGCCGACCGTCACATAGCGGGTGCCGGGCGTCACCGGCACGAACCAGCCCAGCGGCAGCAGCACCTCCATCAGCCGGTGCAGGGAGACTCCCGCGTCGCAGAGCACGGTGCCGCCGCCGACGTCGATGGCGTGGACCCGGTCCAGGGCCGTCATGTCCAGCACGGCACCCCCCGCGTTCTGCGCGGCGTCCCCGTACGCCCGCCCCAGCCCCCTCGCGATGCCGCCCCGGGCCCCGCAGTCGCGGACGGCGACGGCGGCCTCCTCGTACGTCCGCGGGCGGATCAGACGGGCCGCGGTGGGGGCGGTGCGGCCCCAGCCGGTGACGGGACCCCAGTCGGCGTCGAGATCCGGGGCGCCGTCGAGATCCGGTTCGGCGTCGGGGACGGTGTCGGCAGACATGGCGGTGACCGTATCGCCCCTATGCGAATGATTAGTTCCAAAACATTCGGGCCGTCCCTGAAACGGGTGATTAATGGTATGTCGCTGGAGAGTGCCGGACTTCCCGTGCCGCGGGCGTGAACAGTGAGTCCACATGGACGACCTCGACGACATGGACCACCGGATCGTCACCGCGCTCAGGGCCTGCGGCACGGACCCGCGCGTCGCCGGTGCCGCGCGTGCCCTGTCCTGGGCCGGGGAGCACGGGGCGCTGTGGCTCGCGGCGGGCCTCGCCTCGGCCGCCGTGGACGCCCCCCGGCGCACGGCCTGGCTGCGCGGCACCGCGCTCACCGCGGGCGCCCACGTCGTCAGCATGGGCGTCAAGCGCGTCGTGCGCCGTCCCCGCCCCGCGCACGTCGAACCCCTGGTGCGCACCGCGGGCCGGCACTCCTTCCCCAGCTCCCACGCCACCTCGGCCGCCGCGGCCGCCGTCGTCTTCGGCGCGCTCGGGGTACGTGCCGCCTGGCCGCTCGCCGCCGCCGTGTGCGCCTCCCGGCTGGTCGTCGGCGTCCACTACCCCTCCGACGTCGCGGCGGGCGCCGCCCTGGGCGCGCTCACGGCCCGGCTCGGCGCCGACTGGATGCGCGGAGGCACCCGTGACTGACACCGCCGTGACCGACACGGCCGTCACCGACACCGCCGTGACTGAGACTGCCGTCCAGCGCCAACGCGCCCCGGAGCAGCGGCAGGAGACCACGCCACCGCGCGGGGCGGGCATCCCGGCCGGGCTGCTCCGTACCGCACGCCCCCGCCAGTGGGTCAAGAACGTCCTGGTCGTCGCCGCCCCGGCCGCCGCGGGCGAGCTGTTCTCCACCCACGCCCTCGGCCGGCTCGCCCTGGTCTTCGTCCTGTTCACCGCCTGCGCCGCCGCCGTCTACCTCGTCAACGACGCCCGCGACGCCGAGGCGGACCGCGCCCACCCCGTCAAACGCCACCGCCCGGTCGCCGCCGGACAGGTCCCGGTGCCGCTCGCCTACGCCGTCGGAGGCGCCCTGGGCGTCCTCGCGCCCACCCTCGCCGCCTGGCTGTGCCCGCCGCCCGTCGCGGCCCTGCTGACCGCCTACCTCGCCATGCAGGTGGCGTACTGCGTCAGCCTCAAGCACGTCCTGGTGGTCGACCTCGCCGTCGTCACCACCGGCTTCCTGATGCGGGCGATGATCGGCGGACTCGCGCTCGGCATCCCCCTGTCGCGCTGGTTCCTCATCACGACCGGCTTCGGCGCCCTGTTCATGGTCGCCGCCAAGCGGTACTCCGAAGCCGTGCAGCTCGCGGAGAAGGCGGGCGCCACGCGCGCGTTGCTCACCGAGTACACCACCGGCTACCTCCGCTTCGTCTGGCAGCTCGCCGCCGGTGTCGCCGTCCTCGGCTACTGCCTGTGGGCCATGGAGGAGGGCGGCGTCCCGCACACCAGCGTGCTGCCCTGGCGCCAGCTTTCCATGGTCGCCTTCGTCCTCGCCGTCCTGCGCTACGCCGTCTTCGCCGACCGCGGCACCGCCGGCGAACCCGAGGACGTCGTCCTGCGCGACCGCCCGCTCGCGCTCATCGGCGTCGCCTGGGCGGCGATGTACGGCCTGGCGGTGGCCAATTGGTAGCCGACCGGCGCGAACTGCTGGGCTTCGCCTCCGTCGGCCTGCTCGCCTACGCCGTCGACCTCGGCCTCTTCACCTGCCTGCGCGGCCCGGCCGGCCTGGGCCCGCTCACCGCCAAGACACTCTCCTTCGTCGCCGGCTGCTCGGTCGCGTACGCGGGCAACGCCCTGGGCACTTACCGGCACACCCGCCCGCGCGGCCTGCGCCCCTGCGCCGTGTTCTTCGCCGTGAACGCCGCCGGAGCCGCCGTACAGCTCCTCTGCCTCACCGTCAGCCACTACGGCCTCGGCCTCACCTCGCAGCGCGCCGACACCGTCTCCGGCGCGGGGATCGGCATGGTCCTGGGCACGATCCTGCGTTTCTGGGGCACAAGAACACTGGTCTTCCGGCCCGTCACCGGAGTCGTCACCGGAGTCGGCGGCGGATCCGGCGGCGGATCCGGTGGCCGGCCGAGATCATGGAACAGGACGAGCGGGGGCAGGGTCGGATCATGGACTGGCTGAAGAAGCTCCCCGTCGTGGGGCCCTGGATCGCGCGCCTGATGACCACGCACGCGTGGCGCTCGTACGAACGTCTCGACCGGGTGAAGTGGTCGCGGCTGGCCGCCGCCATGACCTTCACCAGCTTCGTCGCGCTCTTCCCGCTGCTCAGTCTGGCCGCCGCCGTCGCCGCCGCCACGCTCACCAAGAAGCAGCAGGACCAGCTCCAGGACAAGCTCGCCGACCAGATCCCCGGCATCTCCGACCAACTGAACATCCAGAGCCTCGTCGACAACGCCGGCACCGTCGGCCTCATCGCCGGTCTCCTGCTGCTGTTCACCGGCATGGGCTGGGTCGAGGCCACCCGGGGCTGTCTGCGCGCCGTCTGGGAGCTGCCCGACGAGGAGGAGAACCCGGTCCTGCACCGGGCCAAGGACGCGGGCGTCCTCGTCGGCCTCGGCGGCGCGCTGCTGATCACCGTCGCCATCTCCACCGTCGCCTCGGCGCTGGTCGGCTGGATCATCCGCTCGATCGGCCTCGCCGAGGGCGGCGTCGGCGGCGTCCTGCTCTACGTCGCGGCCTTCGCCGTCGCCGTCCTCGCCGACTTCCTCCTGCTGCTGTACGTGCTGACCCTGCTCCCCGGCGTCCAGCCCGAGCGCCGCCGCCTGATCGTCGCCGCGCTGATCGGCGCGGTCGGCTTCGAACTGCTGAAGCTGCTCCTCAGCGGCTACATGCAGGGCGTCGCGGCGAAGAGCATGTACGGCGCCTTCGGCGTCCCCGTCGCCCTGCTGCTGTGGATCAACTTCACCTCGAAGCTGGTGCTGTTCTGCGCCTCCTGGACGGCCACGGGCAGCAAGGAGCAAGAACTGGGGGACGACGGTGCCGGGGGCGGTCCGGGCGTCAGGGACGCGTCCGGCGGCGGACCAGGTCCGGCAGCGGCCACTTCCGGTTGACCAGGAAGGCGCCGCCCGCGACCAGCACCAGCACCCCGGCGGTGATGCCGGCCGCGATCCCGACCCCCCCGCCGCCGTCCGTGGCCTGGGCGCCCGCCACCGGCTTCGTGCCCGCCGCGCCCTTCCCGGTGCCGCCGGCCTCCCCGGACGCCTCGGGCGAGGGGCTCGCCTGCGTGGCGCTCTTCGGGCGCACCAGCTCGCCCACCGGCCGCGTCTTGCCGACCGCCTCGAAGCCCCAGTCGAAGAGCCGGGCGGCCTCCTTGTAGACCTCGTTGTGCTCTTCCTTCGCCGGGTTCATGACCGTGACGAGCAGCACCTTGCCGCCCTGCTCGGCGACGCCCGTGAAGGTGTAGCCCGCGTTGGTGGTGTAGCCGTTCTTCACACCCGCGATGCCCGGGTAGACCTCCACGTCCGAGTCGCCCGCCAGCAACCGGTTGGTGTTCTGGATCTCGAAGGGCTTACGGGTCGTCTTGCCCTTCTTGTCCTTCTTCGTCTCGCCCGGGAACTTCGCGCGGACCGTGGAGGCGTACTCGCGGAAGTCCTTCTTCTGCAGCCCCGAACGCGCGAACAGCGTCAGGTCGTACGCGGAGGAGACCTGCCCCGGCATGTCGTAGCCGTCGGGGCTGACCGCGTGCGTGTCGAGGGCCTGCAGTTCCTCGGCGTGCGCGTTCATGTCCGCGACGGTCTTCTTGACGCCGCCGTTCATCGCGGACAGCACGTGCACCGCGTCGTTGCCGGAGCGCAGGAAGACCCCGAGCCACAGGTCGTGGACCGTGTAGGTCTCGTCCTCCTTGACGCCGACCATGCTGGAACCGGCGCCGATGCCCGCGAGGTCGGAGACCTCGACCTTGTGCTTCGTCGTCTTCGGCCACTTCGGCAGCAGCGTGTCCGCGAACAGCATCTTCAGGGTGCTCGCCGGGGCCAGCCGCCAGTGCGCGTTGTGGGCGGCCAGCACGTCGCCCGACTCGGCGTCCGACACGATCCACGAACGGGCGGTGAGGTCCTTCGGGAGCACGGGAGCCCCACCCGCCAGATCCACCTGCGTCCCGGGCTTCCCGAGCCGCGCGCCGCCCACCGTCGACATCGACGCCGGGGGAGTGGCCGACGGACTCGTCGACGGGCTCGGCGCGGCGAGCGCGGCGGGGGAGAGGACGACGAGAGCGGTCAGGGCGGCGGAGGTGACCGACAGGGATCGCCTGAGGGCCTTCTTGGGTGCGGGCACGAGCCGAAACGTACCCCCCGCGAGCGGCGCCTTCCCACCCCCCTCCCCACCCCGGGCACGGATCCGGACAGCGTGCGGCGATACTTGAGTCATGAAGCTCAGCCGCCCCGTCTCCTGGTTCCTGCTCGCTTTCGGGGTGTGGAGCTGGATCATCTGGATCACTTTCGTCAAGAATTTGATCAAGGACGGCAGCGGGCTCGCCTTCGAGGACGGCGACCCCACGGCGTACTTCTGGGTGCACCTGCTGCTCGCGGTCGTCTCCTTCATATTGGGGACGGTCGTCGGGGGCATCGGGTTGCGCGGCGTGCGCGCACTGCGCCGAACGTCATAGGCGTCACGGACGTCACCGGCGTCACCGGCGTCACCGACGCCACAATCGAGGGGAAACGACGGCATGGTGGTCGTCTTCGCGCTGGTCGCGTTGCTGGTGGTGGGCGTCCTCGTGGCGGCCAACTGGTACATGTGGCGGCGCCTGTTCCGCGACACGACCCGGAGTCCGGGAGCCGTGCGCCGGATCGGCGCGGCGGTGATCGCCGGGGGCTGGCTGCTGGCGGTCGGGGCGCTGGTCGCCGAGCAGGCGGGCGCCCCGTTCTGGCTCCAGCGCGTGCTGGCCTGGCCGGGCTTCCTGTGGCTGGCCCTGTCGATCTACCTGCTGCTCGCGGTGCTCGCGGGCGAGGTCGTACGGCCGCTGCTGCGGCGGTTCCTGGAACGCCGGGCGGCAACGACCCCACCGAAGCCGCCCGAGGCACCCGAGGCACCCGAGACGCCCGAGACGCCCCAGACACCCGAGCCGGCGTCCGAGGCACCCCAGACACCGGGTCCCGGTTCTGGGACCCCGCCCCCGAGCAGTCCCCTCGCCCTTCCCTCCCGCCGCCTGTTCGTCTCCCGCGTCGTCGCCGGTGCCGCAGCGGCGGCGGCCGTCGGAACCGTCGGCTACGGCACGTACGGCGTGCTGAACGGCCCGTCGGTCAAGCGGGTCACCGTGCCGCTGGCCAAGCTCCCGCGCGCGGCGCACGGTTACCGCATCGCCGTCGTCAGCGACATCCACCTCGGCCCGGTGCTCGGCCGGGGCTTCGCGCAGAAGGTCGTCGACACGATCAACTCCACGCAGCCCGACCTCGTCGCCGTCGTCGGCGACCTGGTCGACGGCAGCGTGAAGGACCTCGGCCCGGCCGCCGCCCCGCTGGCGCAGTTGAAGGCCCGGGACGGCGCGTACTTCGTCACCGGCAACCACGAGTACTTCTCCGGCGCCGAGGAGTGGGTCGCCGAGGTACGGCGGCTCGGCCTGCTCCCGCTGGAGAACGCCCGTACCGAGCTGCCCCACTTCGACCTCGCCGGCGTCAACGACGTGGCGGGCGAGGACGAGGGCCAGGGCCCCGACTACGCCAAGGCCCTCGGCGACCGGGACCGCTCCCGCGCGTGCGTGCTGCTCGCCCACCAGCCGGTGCAGATCCACGACGCCGTCGACCACGGCGTCGACCTCCAGCTCTCCGGCCACACCCACGGCGGCCAGCTCTGGCCCGGCAACCTCATCGCGGGCGCCGCCAACCCGACGCTGGCGGGCCTGGAGCGCTACGGCGACACCCAGCTCTACGTCAGCCGCGGCGCGGGCGCCTGGGGCCCGCCCACGCGCGTGGGGGCACCCTCGGACATCACGGTGATCGAGCTGGCGTCCCGTCAGGCCTGACCGGCGGTCTTCCCGGCCGCCGGGTCCGGCTACTTCCCCTTCCCCCCGGCCGCCGGGTCCGGCTTCCTCGCGGGGTCCGGGAAGGCCTTGGTCATCCCCGGCAGGAAGTCCGTGAACAGTTCGTGCACCTCGCGCACCAGCGGGCGCAGCACCCGGAAGCGGGCCAGCACGACGCCCCGCGCGGTGAGCCGGGCGCCGCGTTCGGCGAGGCGGTAGCTGCGCTCGCGTCCCTCGGTGCGGTCGAAGATCCAGTACAGGACGAGGCCCATCTGGGAGAGCCACATCAGCTCGGGCAGGATGTCCCGCAGCTCCTCGGGCACCTTGGTCTTCGCGCCGGCGAGCACCGCGCGGTGGATGCCGATGGCCTCCACGCGCGCGTGCTCCGACTCCGGGGAGAAGGGACTGAGCGGACTGTCCGGGTCGGCGGCGTTCTTGAAGAACTGCACCGCGAACTCGTGGTACGGCGTGGCGATGTCCAGCCACACCTTCAGCACGCCCGCCAGCCGCGCCTCCAGGTCCGTCTCCTTGGCCAGGACCTCGCGGACCGCCGCCCGGTGCTCGGCGGCGATCCGGTCGTAGAAGCCCTGGATCAGGTGCTCCTTGCCGGCGAAGTAGTAGTACGCGTTGCCGACGGAGACCCCGGCCTCCTGGGCGATGGCCCGCATCGTCGTCCGGTCGTAACCGCGTTCCTGGAACAGCCGCATGGCCGTCTCCAGGATCAGCGCGCGGGTCTGCTCGGACTTGCTGAGGTGGGCACCGTCGTCGGGGCCGTCGTTGGTGGCAGGCACGGGTCCAGAGCCTATCGAGTGGTGCAGGTGCCGTCGGCACACCCGGGTCCGGCGTACCTCCACCCGCGGCCCGGCTCGTAGACCCAGCCGTCGACGCGGTGGTACCCCTTGCCGCCCCACTGCCGCTGTCCGCCCCGCCACTTGGCGGCGGCCAGGACGACCCCGCGGGCCATCACGGCACCGGCGGGCGTGCTGAGCCGGTGGGCGAGCGCACGGTGCTCGCGCAGCGCCCACAGGACGACGACCCAGGCGGCGGCGCCCCGGTAGACCTGCCCGGCGTCGCCCACGGCGGTGACCTCGTCGAGGGTGGCCCTGTGGTCGAGGCCGGGGAAGCGCCGGCGCGCCTCGTCGGACGCGGCCGGGACCAGCTCCAGCGGCACCAGTCGCGGCTGGCGCAGCAGCCAGTCCCGTACGTGGGTGCACAGGGAGCACTCGGCGTCGTAGAGGACGGTGAGCCGGCGCACGGGGGCGCCGGCCGTCGTCCCGGGAGCGGGGGCCATCGGATCAGGCCCCGGCCGCCGGTGCCACCCAGCCCTGCGGCGGAACCGGCGGCACCTGCTCGCGCTCCATCATCCCGCGGCGCCGGATCTTGTTGAGCACGTACACGTTGCCCAGGTGCATCACGCCGAGCACCAGCAGCACCACACCGATCTTGGTCGAGAGCGCCTCGAAGATGCCCCGGGTGTCGGTGATGGTGTCGTCGCCGCTCAGGTAGAGGGCGACGAACCCGAGGTTCACGAGGTAGAAGCCGACCACCAGGAGGTGGTTGACGGCGTCGGCGAGCTTCTCGTTGCCGTGCAGTACGTCGGCGAGGAAGACCCGCCCGTTGCGGCTGAGCGTGCGGGCCACCCAGACGGTCAGGCCGATGCTGACGACCAGGTAGATGACGTAGGCGATGACGGTGCGGTCCATGCCCCACCCCTCCTTGAACGCGTTCAAAACGCTGACAGGACTGACTGTAGACCTGTTTTTGAACACGTTCAAGCCGGATCGGAGAGTGCTGGCGGCTCAGGGGCGGCGGCCCAGCTCCGGACGCTTGGAGTAGTCGGTGAGGCCGATGACGTTGCCCCACGGGTCGGCGAACTCGACGGTCCAGCCGGTGGCCACGGGGAACGGCTCGTCGAGCGGCGGCACCCCCGCCTCGCGCAGCGCATGCGCGGCCGCGCGGGCGTCGGTCACCTCCAGCCACACCCGGGCGGAGGGCCACATCGGCGGCTGCCGCCCGAACTCCTCCTCCACCCGCAGCAGGAGCCCCGGCGTCTCGACGCCCACCTTCAGCAGCGCGATCCCGGCCTCGTCGAGCCGGTAGGCGACCGGGAAGCCGGCGCGCTCGTAGAACCCGACGGCCTCGGCGAGGTCCCCGACGGGCAGCAGTACGTTGTCGAACCCGAGCAGTTCGTACGACTCGTCATCTGACATGGCGTCAGGCTAGGACGATCGTCGCCCGGAATGGCTGATTGTCAGCCCTCGTCGGGCGCGCGCTTCGGCCGTCCGGCGGCAAGGACCTCGGCGACGTCCAGCGTGACCTCGGCGCCGAGCGAGTCGGGGAGGGTGACGGTCTCACCGGGGGAGTGGACGCGGTGGGTGCTGTAGTCGGCGCAGTCGGGGTCGGTGAGGACGTGGAGGCGCTGGTGCTTGCGGTCGACGATCGCGTAGACGGGGACCATGGCGGCGGCGTAGGCGGTGACCTTGGTCCTCAGGTCGTTCTTCCAGTTGCTGGAGGTGACTTCCAGGACGAGGCGGAAGCAGACCGGGTCGTAGCAGTTGTTCTCGATGAGGTGGTCGTCGACGTCGGCGTCCACGATCGCCAGGTCCGGAATCGCGTAGTCCTCGGCGTCGGTGGGCAGCCAGAGACCGATGCCCTGGTGCACTTCGGTTCCGCCGTCGTCGAGGCCCGCCGTGATGAACGGGCGCATGAGTTTGGTCAGGGCCCGCGAGTGCGGAACGTCCGGTGGCGGGGTCACGAGGAGCTGGCCTCCGATGATCTCGACGCGGTAGCCCGGATTGCGGTCCATGAGGCGGTTCGCCTCCGCGATCAGCGGAAGGTCGCCGTGGGGCAGCTCGACTGATGCTGCGGACATCGCGTGCCTCCTAGGGGCTGGTGTCGAGACCATCATCGTAGGGCGGAGGACGCCCTCACGTCCGTTGCGGCCCCGTTCACCCAATCGTGTGGCATATGCCAGAGGGCCCCGCCTCCAGAAGGAAACGGGGCCCTCACAGCCGTATACCGGCGTAATACCGGCGTAAACCGACGGACGTCAGAAGCGGCGCGTGATCAGCGCTCGCTTCACCTCCGCGATGGCCTTGGTGACCTCGATGCCGCGCGGGCAGGCGTCCGTGCAGTTGAAGGTCGTGCGGCAGCGCCAGACGCCGTCGCGGTCGTTGAGGATCTCCAGCCGCTGCTCGCCGGCCTCGTCGCGCGAGTCGAAGATGAAGCGGTGGGCGTTGACGATCGCGGCCGGGCCGAAGTACTGGCCGTCGTTCCAGAACACCGGGCACGAGGACGTGCAGGCGGCGCACAGGATGCACTTCGTCGTGTCGTCGAAGCGCTCGCGGTCCTCGGCGGTCTGGAAACGCTCACGCGTCGGCTCGTTGGTGTCCTTCGTGATCAGGAAGGGCATCACGTCCCGGTACGCCTGGAAGAACGGCTCCATGTCGACGACCAGGTCCTTGAGGACCGTCAGGCCCTTGATGGCCTCGATGGTGATCGGCTTCTCGGGGCTGAGATCCTTGATCAGCGTCTTGCACGCGAGGCGGTTCTTGCCGTTGATCCGCATGGCGTCCGAGCCGCAGATGCCGTGCGCGCAGGAACGTCGGAAGGTCAGGCTTCCGTCCAACTCCCACTTGATCTTGTGCAGCGCGTCGAGGACGCGCTCCTTCGGGTCGATCTCCAGCCGGAAGTCTTCCCAGGCCGCCTCGGCCGCGACCTCCGGGTTGAACCGCCGGACGCGGAAGGTGACCGTGATGTAGGGAGAGTCGGCGAAGCCGGGCTCGGGAGCCGAGTCGGCCTTGTCCATAACGGGTGTAGCCATCAGTACTTACGCTCCATCGGCTGGTAGCGGGTCTGGACGACCGGCTTGTAGTCGAGCCGGATGGACTCGGCGCCGTCGTCGCCCACCTCGCGGTACGCCATGGTGTGGCGCATGAAGTTGACGTCGTCGCGGGTGGGGAAGTCCTCGCGGTAGTGACCGCCGCGCGACTCCTTGCGGGCCAGGGCGGACACCGCCATCACCTCGGCCAGGTCGAGCAGGTTGCCCAGCTCGACGGCCTCCAGCAGGTCGGTGTTGAAGCGCCGGCCCTTGTCCTGGATCGACACGTTCTTGTACCGGGCGCGCAGCTCGGCGATCTTCTCGACGGCCGTCTTGATCGTCTGCTCGGTGCGGAACACCATGACGTTGGCGTCCATGCACTCCTGCAGCTCGCGGCGGATCACCGCCACCCGCTCGGTGCCGGTGGCGGAGCGCAGCCGCTCGATCTGCTCGACGACCAGGGACTCGGGGTCCTCCGGCAGCTCGGTGAAGTCCGCCTTCTGCGCGTACTCCGCCGCGGCGATGCCCGCCCGCTTGCCGAAGACGTTGATGTCGAGCAGCGAGTTGGTGCCCAGGCGGTTGGCGCCGTGCACCGACACGCAGGCGACCTCGCCGGCCGCGTACAGGCCCGGGACGACGGTGGTGTTGTCCACGAGGACCTCACCCTCGACGTTGGTCGGGATGCCGCCCATCGCGTAGTGCGCGGTCGGCTGGATCGGGATCGGGTCCGTGTAGGGCTCGATGCCGAGGTACGTACGCGCGAACTCCGTGATGTCGGGCAGCTTGGCGTCCAACTGCTCCGGCGGGAGGTGCGTGAGGTCCAGGTAGACGTGGTCGCCCTCGGGACCGCAGCCGCGGCCCTCGCGGATCTCCGTGTAGATGGAGCGGGAGACGACGTCACGGGACGCGAGGTCCTTCATGACCGGCGCGTACTTCTCCATGAAGCGCTCGCCGTCCTTGTTGCGCAGGATGCCGCCCTCACCGCGGGCGCCCTCCGTCAGCAGGATGCCCATGCGCCAGATGCCGGTCGGGTGGAACTGGAAGAACTCCATGTCCTCCAGCGGCAGCCCGCGCCGGTACACGGCCGCCTGGCCGTCACCGGTCAGCGTGTGCGCGTTGGAGGTCACCTTGAAGAACTTGCCGGTGCCGCCGGACGCGTAGATCACGGACTTCGCCTGGAAGACGTGGATCTCGCCGGTCGCCAGCTCGTACGCCACCACACCGGCCGACTTCTTGAGACCCGTCTCGGGGTCGTCGACGATGAGCTGGTCCAGGACGTAGAACTCGTTGAAGAACTCCACGCCCTCCTTCACGCAGTTCTGGTACAGCGTCTGGAGGATCATGTGACCGGTGCGGTCGGCCGCGTAGCAGGAGCGGCGGACGGGAGCCTCGCCGTGGTTGCGGCTGTGCCCGCCGAAGCGGCGCTGGTCGATCGTCCCGTTGGGCGTCCGGTTGAACGGCAGGCCCATCTTCTCCAGGTCGAGGACCGAGTCGATGGCCTCCTTCGCCAGGATCTCGGCGGCGTCCTGGTCGACCAGGTAGTCACCGCCCTTGACCGTGTCGAAGGTGTGCCACTCCCAGTTGTCCTCCTCCACGTTGGCCAGCGCGGCGGCCATGCCGCCCTGCGCGGCGCCCGTGTGGGAGCGGGTGGGGTAGAGCTTCGTCAGCACGGCGGTGCGGCTGCGCTTGGTCGACTCGATGGCCGCGCGCATGCCGGCGCCACCGGCGCCGACGATGACGGTGTCGTACTTGTGTACCTTCATGATTTTCGCAGCCCCGTGCCTAGCGGATGTTCGGGTCGAAGGTGAAGATCACCAGCGTGCCCAGCAGGATGGTGAACACCGTGGCGGTGTAGAGCAGGCCCTTGAGCCACAGGCGGGTGTTCGGGCGCTCCGCGTAGTCGTTGATGACCGTGCGCAGGCCGTTGCCGCCGTGCAGCATGGCGAGCCAGAGCATCGCGAGGTCCCAGACCTGCCAGAACGGTGAGGCCCAGCGGCCCGCCACGAAGGCGAAGCCGATCTTCGAGACGCCGCCGTCGAGGACCAACTGGATGAGGAGGTGCCCGAGGACCAGGACGACCAGCACCACGCCGGACAGGCGCATGAAGAGCCAGGCGACCATCTCGAAGTTGCCCCGGGTGGTCCTCGGGGTCTTCTTCGTGCGGGCGCGGGGCGCCTCGATGAGCGGCGCCGGGTTGTCGACCGTGTACAGGGAGGCGCCCTCGACGGGGCCGATCCCGGAAGCGGGGGATTCAGTCGTGGACATTGGCGTCAGCTCCCGAACAGTTCACGAGCGGCGTGGCCGAGGACGGGGTAGATCGCCCCGAGCATCAGCACGACCCACAGGGCGACGACGGTCCAGAGCATCTGCTTCTGGTAGCGGGCGCCCTTGACCCAGAAGTCGACGGCGATGACACGCAGGCCGTTGAGCGCGTGGAAGAGGATGGCGGCGACGAGGCCGTACTCCAGCAGCGCGACGATCGGCGTCTTGTACGTGGCCACGACGGTGTCGTAGGCCTCGGGGGACACTCGCACGAGGGCGGTGTCCAGCACGTGAACGAACAGGAAGAAGAAGATGAGGACGCCGGTGACTCGATGAGCCACCCAGGACCACATTCCTTCCCGGCCGCGGTACAGCGTTCCAGCCGGCACGGAAATTTCCTCCGGGAGCGGGGATTGGGGCCGCGCCGGCTTTCCTTGTCGGTCGGGCCCGGCCGGGTACGGTCCACCGGCCCCCAGCATGGTAGCGACGTGTACCTGCGGTGCTTACGGGGGGCCTGCCGTTGTGATCAAACTTGCACTCAAAGGAGCAGTGGGTTTGGGTGCGGGGCGGCTACGGGGGTGGGGTTTGTCTTGAATGCCGGGTGCGGGTCGTCCGTGGCTGGTCGCGCCCCGCGGCGGAGCCGCTGATGTCACAGCCCCGCGCCCCTAGAGGGTGTTGTTCAGACGTGCCTTTGCCAGTTGCCGGAGTTCCTCTGCCGTTACCAGGCGTTCCTCTTCCGGATCGTTGTTCAGGCGTGACCGGATGGCTGCGAGTACGTGGTTCAGGGCGTCGTCGGGACTTAAACCGTCCAGGCAGATGACGAACACGTGTCCGAAGCGGGCCTCGTAGGCCGCGTGGCCCGCGCTCAACGCCGTGTGGGCCGCCGCGTACGTGTCCTCGGGCAGGGCCGGGAGGCTTTCGGTCGCCAGGGCCTCCGTCAGGTCGTCCGGGGAGAGGTCGTACGCCGCCTCGTCCGCCGCCGCGAGGAGGGCGGGGAGGTCCGGATAGGGGCGGTGGGCGGCGAGACGGTGGGCCCAGGCGTGACTGTTCAGGCAGGTCAGCAGGGTCTGGGCGGCCTCGTCGGGGGAGGCGGTGTTGAAGCGCTCCAGCGGGGAGGGATTTGCCGGATTGGCGCGTGTTTGCGCCGGTACCGGTATGGCCACTCGGCGGGGGAGGTCTGGGAGACGGTGCGCAGGCAGCGTGGATCCTCGTGGGCTTCTTCACGTATGAGTCGGCAGGAGATGGTGCGAGAGATGTGGCGTCACGTTATCGAGTGACGGCATCGCGCGTCCGACCGATGACCGAATTTCACCCGAACGGGAGAGTTTCAGAATATGTGGTGGACGCATGACGGCAGCGGTGGCCATAGGTTGGCGCCGTGAGCCAGCACGGACGCCGGATACCGGCGCACAAGGTGAGGCAGCGGGCGGTGATCGCCGGTGCCGTGGTCGCGGCGCTCGGCGTGGGGGTCGGCCTGTGGGCCACCGACACCGACGGTGACGGCGACGGCGGCCAGGAGGGCGCGGCCGCGCGTACCTCCGGCGAGGCGGCCGCGCCCAGCCCCAGCCGCTCCTACCCGCTGTCGAAGGAGCCACGGACCATACCCGCCGTGCGCGACCACACCGCGGCCCGCGGCCCCGGCTGGCAGCCGGAGAAGGGCCACCGGGTCGTCGTCGCCGACTCCGGCCTCGCCGACGAGGGCAAGCAGATCGCCGGCGACCTGGGGATGACGTACGCGGGGGAGAAGGACGACGAACGCGCCGGGGACCTGCTGCTGGACGTCAAGGCGGACAACGGCGCGAACCCCGAGTCGTACACCATGACGGTGAGCGACGGCCGCGTCACCGTCACCGGGCCCGCCGAGGCCGGCGTGTACTACGGCACCCGCACCCTGAAGCAGGCCGTGGCCGGCGGCGGCACCGCGCCGGAGGGCGTGGTGAAGGACGAGCCGGCCAAGCCGAAGCGCGGCTTCTCGCTGGACATCGCCCGCAAGCACTACGACGCCGACTGGATCAAGGACCGGATACGCGAGCTGGGCGACCTCAAGTTCAACGAACTGGGCCTGCACTTCTCCGACGACCAGGCCTTCCGCATCGAGTCCGACTCGCACCCCGAGATCGTCTCGGACGAGCATCTGACCAAGGCCGAGACGAAGGAGATCATCGATCTCGCCGCCTCGCGCCACATCACTGTCGTCCCCGAGATCGACTCGCCGGGCCACCTCGGCGCCGTGATCGCCGCGCACCCCGACCTCCAGCTCCGCAACGCCCAGGGCAGGGCCACGCGCGGCGCGATCGACATCTCCAAGCCCGAGGCCGCCGAGATCGTCGACGACCTGCTGAACGAGTACGCCGACCTGTTCCCCGGCACCCAGTTCCACCTCGGCGCCGACGAGTACCAGGCCCTGGTGGTGCCGGACCCCGAGGCCTCCTACCCGACGCTGGCCGCCGCCGCCCGCAAGGCGTACGGCTCCGGCGGCACCGTCGCCGACCTCACCACCGACTGGCTCAACGACCGGGCCAAGACCGTCATGGCCCACGACCGCGTCCCGCGCGCGTGGAACGACGGCTTCTTCAAGGACACGTCCGTCGAGCCGCTCAAGGAGATCAAGGTCGCCTACTGGACCGGCAAGGAGATCGGCGCCCGCCCGCCGACGGAGTACCTGAGCGCCGGCCGCCAGGTCCTCAACTACAACGACGAGTTCCTCTACTACGTGCTCGGCCAGCCGCAGACCTTCGTCTACCCGACCGGCGAGCGCATCTACGAGCAGTGGACCCCGCGGGTCCTGCGCGGCACCCAGGCGGTCGACGCCAAGTACGACGACCAGATACTCGGCGGCAGCTTCGCGGTCTGGGGCGACATCCCGAGCGCGCAGACGCAGGCGCAGGTCGCCGAGGGCATCCGGCTGCCACTGGCCGCTACGGTCCAGAAGCTGTGGGACGCCGACAAGCCCGAGCTGTCCTGGGCGGACTTCAAGTCGCTGGCGAACCGCCTCGACTGACGCGGACATCCCGGGCGGGTCCCGGGTGGCGGCGCGCCGATTGTCCGATCCGGCTGCGAACTCCCGTACGGCTGTGGTGGTCTTTTGACCGAGTCGAACCGAGACACGCCGGGGGGAACCGGGACATGGGCTACTGGGGGTACTTCGTCGTCGGCCGCGCCGAGCGGCCGCTCGCCGAGCTGGAGGCGCTGGCAGGCGCCGCCGCCGCGGACATGACCCTGCGCCGGTCCGCGCCGGACGGCTGGCAGGTGTGGGAGTTCCCGGGCGGCGACGGGGACGTCGGCAACATGAACGACCTGGCCGGGCAGACCGGCGCGCCCGCGCTGTTCGGGTACGTGATGGACAGCGACTGCGTGGTCGTGGAGGCGGCGGCGCCCGAGAGCGGGGCGTGGACGACCTGCCTGGCCCGGTCCGCCATGGCCGGGTACCTGGGCGCCGAACGGGACGGACTCACCCTCGAGGACTACTTCCTGGAGCCCCGCGACGCCGCCGAGCGTGCCGTCGCCTGGGCGGCCGAGGCGGGGCGCACGGCGAGCGCCGCTGACCTGGCCCGGGTGCTGTCGGACGATCCGGACGCCGAAACGGACGCGGAGGCGGAGGCGGAGGCGAACGCGGAGGCGGAGGCGGACGTGGGCTCCGACTCCGGTCCGGTGGCCGAAAACCTCTTCTTCCGGTTCCTCGACCGGCTGGGCGTCGTGCCGCTGTGACACTCCCGGGCCGTCGCACGCAGTAAGGGTCAGTGCGGGCCCCGTGGTGGTGAGCGGGGCGAGACGGCAGGAACAGGGAGGCATCCGATGAGCCTGGTGGAACTGATCGCGCGGGCCGACGTACGCGGGCTCGCCGCGAGCGGGCTGGCTTGTTTGGATCGCTGCGTCCCGCTGCTGGACGGCGACGACGAGGTCCTCAGACCCCTGTGGGCGACCCTCGCCGACGACACTGGTGAGGCCGGTGACGAGGTCGGTGACGAGGTCGGCCGCGACTGGGCGCAGGGCCTGACGCAGGTGCGGGACAAGCTCGCCGGCCCCGACGCCGCCGGCGAGGACGAGGCCGTCTCCCTCGCCCGCCGCATGCTCGCGTCCGCGCCGGCCGAGTGCTCCGGCCCGGCGATGCGGACGTGGGCCGACGCCTGTTCCGTCGCCGCGCTCCGGATCCACCGGCTCCTCGACCCCGCGGCGGAGGCGGCCCGGGCGACGCCGGGGACCGACGTACCCCGCGAGGCCGGTACGGACGGACTGTCACCCCTCGTCGCCGCCGAACTGCGCCGTCAGACCGGCGTCCTGGAACTGCTCGCCGCTCACGGCCCGGCCGGGCTGCGTCCGGCTCTGGAGGTCTCCACGGAGGGGCGCCGGGTACTGCGCGCCGTGGTCTCCCGCCGGGCACGCGGCCGGGGCTGAACCCGAGGCCCGGCACCCGCCCCGGCCCCCTGTGACCGACATGCGGCGAACGCGCGGCGGCGGTGCGGCGGACGTGGCGGAGGTGGGGCGGTACTGCGCCGGTTGCGGAACGACCGGCGTTCGTGTGTGACGCAACTCCGCCCCGCGGCGCTATAGCCCATATGACGACTGTGACCAGCGGATTGACCAGCGGATCGACGAGCGGACCGACCAGCGCGACGACGAGCCGGCAGCAGCCCCGTCCGTCGGCCGCCGCGAAGCCGGTGCGGTGGGCGGCGGACGCGGTCGCCACCCTGCGCGAGGGCGCCCGGCTGCACCTCGACTACTCGGAGCAGAGCCTGTGGCGCGTCGACCGGGTGATCGACGGCATCCGGCGCGAGGGAGCGCCGTACGCCGCGATGGAGGCGGCGCTGCGCGGACTCGGCGCGTACGCCGGTGAGGTGATCGTGCGTCAGGCGGGCGGCGAGTGGTGGGCGACCGGCGGCGACCACTGGGTCCGCACCCCCGACGGCCGCCTGTGGGACCCGATCGACGAGGCCCGCCGCTGCTTCGCCGGCGACGGCTCGCTCCGGCTGCTGTGCCGGGACGCCACGGCGGCCCGCTGACCGGGTGACGAGACGGCCTTCGCGAGGCGGAGCGGGCGGGCCGTGGCAACGGCCGGGGCCGCCACCCCCCACAGGAGAGGCCCCGGCCGTCGCGCGGTACGGGCCGCGCGGCGACCCGTACTCCCTTCAGCGCCGCCACTGCGTTTTGTGTCACACCCCACCGCGTCACGGGTTAGTTGCATCTTGTACGGCAATACGAGGTGGACATGGACGACTGGCGGTTTCAAGACGTAACGTGCCATTCGCGCCGACCAGCGGGAGGCTGGGGAAACCACGACGGCGAGGACCACGTCCGCGAGAGCGGCGCCGGTTCAGGCGCAGAAAGGCTTCTCGGTGCTGGGGGACGACGCGGAGCTGACCGCCGCGCTGCGTGCGGCACAGGACGGGGACGAGACCGCGTTCCGGACTGTGTACCGCGCCGTGCATCCGCGGCTGCTCGGGTATGTACGGACGCTCGTCGGTGATCACGACGCCGAGGACGTCGCGTCCGAGGCCTGGCTGCAGATCGCCCGCGACCTGGAACGGTTCGACGGCGACGCCGACCGGTTCCGCGGCTGGGCCGCCCGCATCGCCCGCAACCGCGCCCTCGACCACATCCGCATGCGCGGCCGCCGGCCGGCCATCGGCGGCGACGAGACGGAGCTGACCGGCAGGCCCGCGGAGTCCGACACCGCGGGCGAGGCCATGGAGGCACTGGCCACCGGCAACACCCTCTCCCTCATCGCCCGGCTGCCCCAGGACCAGGCCGAGGCGGTCGTGCTGCGCGTGGTGATGGGCCTCGACGCGAAGAGCGCCGCCGAGACGCTGGGCAAGCGGCCGGGAGCCGTCCGCACCGCCGCGCACCGCGGCCTGAAGCGCCTGGCCGAATTGCTCGCCTGCGATCCGGAATCCGGCGGCGGGCTCGACGCCCTGCCTCCGCAGCGAGAACCGCGCGGTCCTGCGGTGACGTCCGCGAGTGTGACGCATACGCGTGCGCGGACGCAGAAGGACATGTGATGGCCGACGAGCAGGACAAGTGGCTGGACCGCGAAACGGCGGAGCTTCTGCTGCGCGGAGAGCCACTGGAGGGTGTCGACCCCGCCGCCCGCGAGCGGGCCGGGCGGCTGGTCGTCGCCCTGGGCGCGCTCTCCGCCGTACCCGCCCGGACCAGCGAGGAACTCCCGGGCGAGGCCGCCGCGTTGGCCGTGTTCCGCAAGGCGCGCGCCGAGAGCGCCGACGTGTCGGCGTCGGCCGCCCTCGCCCATGGCACCGCCCCCCGGCCCTCCGACGCCGGTCTTGTCCGCATCGGTCCGCGCGGCGACACGGTCCGGCGCCCCCGCTGGAACCGCCCTCTGCGCCTCGGGCTGGCCGCCGCGCTGACCGTCGGCATGGTCGGCGGCGTGGCGGTGGCCGCCGGAACCGGAGTGCTGCCGACACCGTTCCACAGCACCGAACCGGAACCCGCCGCCACCGTCTCGGCCGCGGCGTCCCCCGACCGCCCGCTCGTCTCACCCTCACCGCTGGACGGCGCGCAGGGCGAGTCCGAGCCCGACGGGACCACCCCGGACGCGTCCGGCGGGGGCACCACGCGGGACCGCGGCAAGGCGGGCGACCGCGACGCCGACGACCGGGACACGGGCGGCTCAGACGGACGGCGGTCGCACCTCGCCGCGTCCTGCCGCAAGGTGCGCTCCGGCAAGGAACTCGACGGCGCCCACAAGCGCGCGCTGAAGGAGGCGGCCGGGGGATCGTCGCGGGTCGGCAAGTACTGCGGCGACCTCCTCGAGGAAAAGGACTCCGCCACGCGGGACCGCACCGGCAGCCGGGACGGCAGGGAGCACGGCGACTCCGGAGACGCGGCCCGGGAGGGCGAACTCCGGAAGGCCACCGGCGACGGCGGCGGCAAGGGCGACGAGGGCAGCAAGGGCAACAAGGGTGACAAGAACGGTAAAGGTGACGGCGACGGCAAGGGTGGAAAGAAGGGCGACGACGGCGACGACGGCAAGGGTGGCAAAGACGACAGGGGTGACAAGGGTGACAAGGGTGACAAGGACGATGACGACGACAGTCACATAGCCCCGCCCGACCGGAACCCCCACGTCCCCCACGCCCCTCACGGTCCGCGCACCCCGTCGTCCTACGAACTCCTGTCGCGGCAGGGGCCGGTCTACGCCCCCCACCCCTCGTCCGCCGCCTCCGTGGACGCCACCTGACCTGCACTTTCGTCGGCGACGGAGATTCGCTCGCCGAGGGTGTGACACTTTCGGCCACCGTGACGCAGTAATGAGTGAGCCGACTGGTCATCGGCTTTTTGCACCGAGCCGGGGTTCCCCCCGTACCTGCGGCTCGTGCACCCGGCGCGGGCGGGACACGTTCCCCCGGTCCCGTCCGCGCCCCATCCGGCCCCATCCGCGGCTGTGCCGCATCGCGGTCGCGGCGCCTCACCAGTACACGACGACCTTGTCGCCGTTCTTCACCTGCGCGTACAGATCCGCGATCGCCGCCTCGTCGCGCACGTTGACGCAGCCGTGCGAGGCACCCGCGTAGCCACGGGCCGCGAAGTCGTAGGAGTAGTGCACGGCCTGGCCGCCGCTGAAGAACATGGCGTAGGGCATGGCCGAGTCGTAGAGCGTCGAGACGTGGTGGCGGGACTTCCAGTAGACCTGGAAGACGCCCTCCCGGGTCGGCGTGTACTGGGAGCCGAAGCGCACGGACATGGTCGACACGGTCCGCCCGTCGATCATCCAGCGCAGCGTCCGGCTCGACTTGCTGACACACAGCACCCGGCCGGTCAGACAGCGCGGGTCGGGCGCGGCGGCCGGCTGCCCGCCCATCAGGTACAGGTCCCACTTGCCCGGCTCGTGCGACATCCCGAGCAGCCGCTGCCAGGTGACGGTGTCCGTCCGGCCCGTCCGCGGCAGCCCGCGCTTGCCCTGGAAGCCGCTGACCGCGCGCTCGGTCGGGTCGTCGTAGGTCCCGGTCGGCCCGTCCACGAGCCACTCGACCTGGCGCAGCCGGGCCTGCAGTTCGCGGACGTCCCGGCCGGAGTCGCCCCGCTTCCACAGCACCCTGGCCGCCCCGGCCGCCCGGGTGGGCGGCGCGCTCGACGGCCGGTCGTGGGACGGCGTGCTCTTCGGCGGGGCCCCGGTGACGTCTATCCGCACCGGCGCGTGCCCCTTGCCGTCCGGACCCGTGCCCTGCACGGTGCAGCCGCCCGCCACCAGTACGGCCCCCAGGGCGACGGCGACCGCCCGGCCGGTGCCTCCCCCGCCCGTGTTTCCCCTGTCCGTACTTCCCCTGCCCGTAGTCATGCGCATCACGGCCCCCCGTCGTCTCACGGCCCCGCACGGACGTCCCCTGAGTTGTTCCCGCGGATGACGTCCCGCGAACGGCACGGCATCGTTGTGACCGGGACCGCACCGAGGTTGTGAGGAAGGTCCCAGCGTGCGCCTCTCCACCGGGTGCACGCACGCGGATACAGTCCGTCGAAGAGTCGGTCTGTACTGGCCAGTAAGTGACGGGTAGTTCGACCAGTTCGAACATGTGCTCAGCGGGAGGCATCACACCATGACGCGCGAGTCCGAGTCCGGGCTGCCCATCGAACCGGTCTACGGGCCCGACACCCAGGCGGGCTGGGATCCGGCCGAGAAGCTGGGCGAGCCGGGGAAGTACCCCTTCACCCGGGGCGTGTACCCGTCCATGTACACCGGCCGGCCGTGGACGATGCGCCAGTACGCCGGTTTCGGCACGGCGACGGAGTCCAACGCCCGCTACAAGCAGTTGATCGCCAACGGCACCATGGGCCTGTCGGTCGCCTTCGACCTGCCCACCCAGATGGGCCACGACTCCGACGCCCCGATCTCCAGCGGTGAGGTCGGCAAGGTCGGCGTGGCCATCGACTCCGTCGACGACATGCGGGTGCTGTTCGGCGGGATTCCGCTGGACAAGGTCTCCACGTCGATGACGATCAACGCCCCGGCCTCGCTGCTGCTCCTGCTGTACCAACTGGTCGCGGAGGAGCAGGGCGTCGGCGCCGACCAGCTCACCGGCACGATCCAGAACGACGTGCTGAAGGAGTACATCGCGCGCGGGACGTACATCTTCCCGCCCAAGCCGTCGCTGCGGCTGATCGCGGACATCTTCAAGTACTGCCGGGCCGAGATCCCGAAGTGGAACACCATCTCGATCTCCGGCTACCACATGGCCGAGGCGGGCGCGTCTCCCGCGCAGGAGATCGCGTTCACGCTCGCCGACGGCATCGAGTACGTGCGTACGGCGGTCGCGGCCGGCATGGACGTCGACGACTTCGCGCCCCGCCTCTCCTTCTTCTTCGTGGCGCGTACGACGATCCTGGAGGAGGTCGCCAAGTTCCGCGCGGCCCGCCGGATCTGGGCGCGGGTGATGCGCGAGGAGTTCGGCGCGAAGAACCCCAAGTCGCTGATGCTGCGCTTCCACACCCAGACCGCAGGCGTGCAGCTCACCGCCCAGCAGCCCGAGGTCAACCTCGTCCGCGTCGCCGTGCAGGGCCTCGGCGCGGTCCTCGGCGGCACGCAGTCGCTGCACACCAACTCCTTCGACGAGGCCATCGCGCTGCCCACCGACAAGAGCGCGCGACTCGCCCTGCGTACGCAGCAGGTCCTCGCCTACGAGACGGACGTGACGGCGACCGTCGACCCCTTCGCCGGGTCCTACGTCGTCGAGAAGATGACCGACGACGTCGAGACGGCGGCGCTGGAGCTGATGCGGAAGGTCGAGGACCTCGGCGGCGCGGTCAACGCCATCGAGCACGGCTTCCAGAAGGGCGAGATCGAGCGCAGCGCCTACCGCATCGCCCAGGAGACCGACTCCGGCGAGCGCGTCGTGGTCGGCGTCAACCGCTACCAGCTCGACGCCGAGGAGCCCTACGAGCCGCTGCGCGTCGACCCGGCCATCGAGGCCCAGCAGGCCGAGCGGCTGGCCAGGCTCCGCGCGGAGCGCGACCAGGCGGCGGTCGACGCCGCGCTGGCGGCCCTGAAGAAGGCGGCCGAGGGCGAGGACAACGTCCTGTACCCGATGAAGGACGCCCTGCGGGCCCGGGCGACGGTGGGCGAGGTCTGCAACGCGCTGCGGGAGGTCTGGGGGACGTATGTGCCCTCCGATGCCTTCTGACGGGCGCTGAGCTGGGCCGTTACCTCGAATGGGTGATCGGGGGTGAAAAGCGCACACTCCTGGTTAGGCTCGTGGAGGGTGTTCCCGTAAGGAGGGTGCCGTGGCTGTCATGATGCACGAGTCGTCGCTTGGCGATGCTGCCGACCATCTCTGGGAGGAGCTGCCCGGTCACCGGGTAGAGATCCTCAACGGGAGCATCGTTGTGACACCGCCGCCGGATGGTCCGCACCAGGAGTCGCTGACCTGGCTGGTCGAGGAGTTCGCCCGGGTCGGGGCCAGGCAGGCGGGGCTCAGATACCTCGGTGGCATCGGGTTGTGGCTGCCGACGGGTCCCGACGACTATGCGGTGCCCGACTTCTCCGTGGTCGACGACGTCTACAGGGACGCGGTCGTGGAGAAGAACTGCTACTCGCCGCACGTCTTCCGGTTGGTCCTCGAGGTGACCTCCACCAACTGGTCCAATGACACGGCCATCAAGGTGGGGACATACGCCAGGGCGGGCATCCCGGTCTACGTCATCGCCGACCGTCACCACGACGAGGTCCTCCTCCACACCGACCCGGCCGACGGCAAGTATCCCGCCCCCCAGCGCTTCAAGCGAGGCCAGGACGTCCCTGTCCCCGAATCCGTCGGCGTCACCCTCGGCCTCTCCGTCGACACCCTCCTCGACGGCGACGACTGAGACGGACGGGAACCGGTTCGGGCCTCAGGGCCTCAGCCGCTCAGCCGGTCAGACCGAACCGGCCCAGGTAGGCGTCGAGGCCGTCCGGCGTGTCTGAGGCCCACCCCACGTACCCGTCCGGCCGTACGAGGAACAGCCCCGTCCCGTACGCCCCGTGCGCGCCCCCGCGCACCACCCGCACCGCCGCCCCCGCCCCACCGCCGGGCGCGTCGGTGCCCAGCGCCAGCAGCGTCCAGTGCGGCCCCCGGAAGGCGTCGAAGAGCCGTACGTCGCCGACCCGGCCGTCGGGCGCACGATCCCCGGCCCGTACCGCGGCACCCTCCACAACCGCCGCCCGCGCCTCCACCGTCAGGGACGAGTCCCGGTACCCCAGCCCCAGTTGCCGCGTCGCCCCACCGCGCCGGACCTCGCCGCGGTGGACGCTGGTCGACAGGTCGAGCATCCGCGCGGCGATCGGGCGCCGTTCCTCCTCGTAGCTGTCCAGCAGCGCGGCCGGGGCGCCGCCCGTGAGCACCGCGCCCAGCTTCCAGCCCAGGTTGTAGGCGTCCTGGACGCTGGTGTTCAGGCCCTGTCCGCCCGCCGGTGAGTGCACGTGCGCCGCGTCCCCGGCGAGGAAGACCCGGCCCGAGCGGAAGCGGTCGGCCAGGGCGGCCCGCGGCCGGAAGTCGGAGGCCCAGCGCACCTCGGTGACGTCCTCGGCGGCGATGTGCGAGCGGTCCGCGACGACCTTGCGGATGCCGTCCGGCGTGAGGTCGACGTCCGTGCCCTCCGGGAACTGGGCCACCACCTGGAAGTCCTCCGTGCCGGCCAGCGGGCAGACCGCCAGGAAGCCGGCGCCGCCTTCGCGGGGCGGGAAGACGTGCCAGTTGTCGCGGTCCAGGCCGCTGATCCGCACGTCGGCGACCAGGGTCGGGTTCGGGTCGACGGTCTCGCCGGTCATGCCGATGTCCAGCGCGCGGCGCACCGCGGACCGGCCGCCGTCCGCGGCGACCAGGTAACGGGCGCGCACCGCCCGGCCCGAGGAGAGGCGCGCGGTGACGCCGTCCGCGTCCTGCGTGAGCCCGGTGACCTCCCGGCCGAAGGCGACCTCGCCGCCCAGCTCCGCCAGCCGCGCCGCCAGGATCTCCTGCGTACGCCACTGCGGCACCAGCCACGGCGCGTTGTACGGCGAGTCCTCGCTCGGCTCCGCCGGGTCGAACATCTGGTGTTCGCCGACCCGCTCGCCGTTCTGCCAGACCATGCCGACCGGGTAGGTCCCGCCTGCCGCGTGGATCGCGTCGAGGACGCCGAGGTCGTCGAAGACCTCCATCGTCCGGGGCTGGATGCCCTTGCCTCGCGAGCCGGGGAACAGCTCGGCCGCCCGCTCCAGGACCAGTGCGTCCACGCCGCGCCGGGCCAGGTCCACTCCGAGGGCGAGACCGGTGGGGCCCGCGCCGACGATCAGTACGTCCGTCAGTACGTCCGTGTTCGTGCTCGTACTCGTGCTCGTGTTCGGCTGCATGAACACTCTCCTCTCCTTAACAACGTTAAGTGCTGCCTGGGTACGAGAATGGCCTTAACGCCGTTAAGCTGTCAAGCGTGAGTACGGAACGACGCGCCCCCCTCGACCGCCGACGGGTCGCGGACACGGCGCTGAAACTGCTGAACGAGGTCGGTCTGGACGGCCTGACCCTGCGCACCATCGCCAGGGAACTGGACGTCAAGGCGCCCGCCCTGTACTGGCACTTCAAGGACAAGCAGGCCCTGCTCGACGAGATGGCCACCGAGATGTACCGGCGCATGGTCGCCGGGACCCCCCTCGACCCGGCCGACACCTGGCGGGAGCGGCTGCTCAAGGCCAACCGCGGCCTGCGGTCGTCGCTGCTCGGCTACCGCGACGGCGCCAGGGTGTTCAGCGGTTCACGCTTCACCGGCGCGGTGCACGCCGAGCAGATGGAGGACAGCCTGCGGCTGTTCACCGCCGCCGGATTCACCCTGGCCCAGGCGGTCCGGGCGAACACGACGACGTACCTGTTCACCCTCGGCTTCGTCACCGAGGAACAGGGCGTCCAGCCCCTGCCCGGCGAGCGCCGGGAGGGCTTCGACGTGGACGAACGCGCCCGCATGCTGGCCGCCTACCCCCTGACGGCCGCGGCGGGCGCGGAGATCTTCGAGGACTACGAGCGGCACTTCGAGGAGGCGCTGGCCCTGGTGATCGCGGGCATCGGGGCGACCTACCGCCTCGACTGAACCGCCCGGCCCGCCCTCGCCCGCCGCTCCGCCCGGTACCGGCGCACCGCACGCGTCACGAGGGGCGGCAGCAGGTCCAGGGCGAGACGCCGGGTGCGGTCCCGCGGGGCCGCAGGCCGCGCCGTGCGCCCCGCACGCTCCGGCGGACTGGGCTGCGTGGTCTGTCCCGGCACGGGTGTGGCGTCCGGCCGGCCCGCGTCGGGTGCCGGAGCGGGTGCCTGGGCGGCGGGCGCCGGGTGCCGCGAGGACGGCAGCGAGGGCGGCCGCAGCCGCTTGGTCTTGGCGCGGGTCCGCACCAGCCGGTGCCCCGCGGCCCGCTCCACGGTCACCGCGATGTCGTCGCGCCCGCGCAGCGCCGCGAGCAGCTCCTCCTGCACGGGCTCCGGGTCGCCCCAGGTGCCGTACAGCTTCTGGCTGCTCAGGCAGACCGGGCGCAGCCCGCGGTTGAGCACCGCCTCCCAGGTGGCGACGGCGACGCCCGGGGTGTGCTCGCTGCGGAAGTCGTCCAGGACGACGATGCCGCCCGGCCCCAGCAGATCCCGCGCCGCGCCGATGTCGCCCTCGACGTGCTCGTACAGGTGCGAGGCGTCGATGTGGACGAAGCGGCAGGTGCCGGGCGCGACCTCGTCCACGATCGCGGAGCTGGGCGCCTGGACGATCGTCGGCAGGCTCTCGTGGAAGGAAAGGTAATTCCGTTCGAAGGCCTGGCGGGTGAGTGAGGAGTACGACTTCGCCGCCTCCGCCCGGTTGGCCGCGTCCGGCGGCTCGGCCCCGAAGAGGTCGCAGACCGTGAGCGTCTCGCCGTCGCGCAGCCGGTGCCCCAGCAAAATCGCGCTCTTGCCCAGGTAGGCGCCCAGTTCAAGCAGGTCGCCGCGGGTGTCAAGCCGCTCCTGCCGCTCCAGGAGCCAGGAGAACAGCACCTGGTCGAGCGGCCAGAACCAGCCGGGGACGTCGTTCAGCTCACCGGGGTACTTGTGCGTCTCTTGGGCAGTGGCCATGAGGGGAGGATGCCCCCTCGGCGCCGGAAATGGAGTCCGCACGCGCGATCCGACGGTCGGAAAATCGCACGAATCGCTCAATGTGTCCGGCCCGGCACCGTCCGCAATCCGTACCGCATCCGTGCGGCACTCGTGCGGCACTCGCGCCGCATCCGCGCTCAGGACGCCCGCAGGTACGCCGAGTGGGCCGCCTTTCCCAGGTAGGTGAGGCGTGTGTCGTCCTGGAGGTGGTCGTCCATGGCTTCCTTGATGCCCGGCCAGGCGGGGTCGCCGTAGTCGTCCAGGACGACGATCGCGCCGGGCGCGGCGATCTCCTCCGCCCACTGGAGGTCCTGGCGGACGCCCTTCGCCGAGTGGTCGCCGTCGACGACGATCACGCCGTAGGCGCGGTCCGCGACGGCCGCCCGGGTCTCGGGGTCCTCGGAGAAGCCACGCTGGATACGGGCCGCCGCGCCCGCCGGACCGGCGAGAGCGAGGTTGGTGCGCACCGCGTGCTCGTCGACCGGGGTGCCCGTCGGATCGGGACGCGGGTTGGTGCCCGGCTGGAGCTGTACGCCGGCGAAGGGGTCGACGATGGTCAGGCTCGGGCTGCGGCCCTCGCGCTCCAGCATCCGGACCAGGCCGGTGGAGAACATGCCGTACAGCGTCCCTATCTCCAGGATCTCGTCGTTCGGCGGATCCAGCAGCGGGATCGTGCCGAGCTTGCCGCAGATGTTCATGGTGCCGCCCGCGATCCGGCCCACGCCCAGCGCCTCGAGACCCACCAGCAGCCGGTAGGCGGTCGCGACGTTGCGGGTCGCCGCGGCACGGTTGCCGGACAGCGCCGCGACCTCGGCGTGCAGGCGCTCCAGCGGCCCCTGGGACACCACCCGGGACAGACCGCGGCCGCGCTCGCCCAGGAGCAGCTCGCAGCTCAGCCGGTGGGTGGTGGCCTGCCGGACCGCCGCACGCACCTGCCGCTCGATGCGCCGGTCGATCAGATCGGCGACCGGACGCAGCAGACGCCGGGAGACCGGACTGCGGAGCAGGGAACGGCTGTTCATGGGCCAACGACCTCAATCCGACACGGAGGTGAACGGGAGTACGCGCAACGCCAGTGGGGTGGATGGGCTGGATGGGGTCACACTAGGGACGTCTCCGGTCGCGGGCGGAGCACCTCGACGGGCCGCGGGAAGAACTTCCGCGGAACTCCCGGCGACCGGGAGACGACGGCCCCCGCTGTTCACCGGAAGGCCACCCGCGCGTGGCCGATGTTCATCCGGGAACGGTTCCCGGCCCGCCCGGCGCTCTCATAATCTGCATCGATGTGCGCCGCGCGGCGCCGCGACCGTGGGCGCGCGACGCGAGCCATCCGATCCCCGAGCCCGGCCGGACGACCGGCGGGCCCGCGCGTCCTGTCCGGGAGTGACCACCCATCGCCGCCGAGCCGATGACCGACGCCGAGTCCGTGCGCCCGTCCGCCACCGCGACCGCCCCCTCCGCCGTCCCCGCCGCCCCCGCCGTCCCTTCCGTCGTCGACACGCCGGCACCGCGTGCCCGGGGTGAGCACCGCTACGACATCGACCTCGTCCGGGTCCTCGCCTCGGTCGGGGTCATCGTCTGCCACGCCTCGGGCGAACTCATGAAGGCCGTGGACCGTACCCCCTCCGGGGGCGAGCCCGTCTACTGGACCGCGCTCGCCGGGGACGCGCTGAGCCGGTGCGCCGTGCCGCTCTTCTTCGCGATGGCCGGCTGGGTCGTGCTGAGCGGCGCGCCGCCCCGGCACGCCGGACAGATCCGCACACGGCTGACCCGCATCTTCGTGCCCATGGCCGTGTGGACCGCCGCCTACCTGCTGTGGGACTGGGCGCGGGACGTCAACACCGACCCCACCCGACAGCTCGCGTGGGACGCGCTGTTCGGTTCCGTGCGGCCCGCCTTCCACCTCTGGTACCTGTACGCGTACGTCCCCGTGATCCTGCTCCTGTCGGTGGCCGTCCTGGTCAGGAACGGCAAGCGGCCCTGGGGCGCGGGCGCCGCGCTGCTCGGCCTCGCGCTCGCCCCGACCCTCCTCGGCGACCTCGGGCGCCTGTTCGACGTCCGCGTTCCGCCCTTCGCCTGGCAGTTCGGCGTCTACCAGATCGCGTACGCCGTCGCCGGGGCCGTACTGCTGTCCCTGCCGGGGTCCGCGGTCGCCGGCCGGCGGCGGCGCCTGCTGTGGCTGGCCGGCGGGCTCTGCGCGTGGGCCGCGGTCGCCGTCTACGAACACCGGGTGCACTTCCCCGGCCCGTACGCCTCCGTCGTGGTGGCGCTGCTGGCGGGAACCCTGCTGATGGCCCTCAACCGGATCAGGGTGCCCGAGCGGTTCCGGCCGCTGCTGGGCAGGCTCGCCGGGGCCTCCTTCGGTGCCTACCTGGTCCACCTGCTCTTCCTGGAGGCGCTCGCCCCGCGCGTGGTGTCGGCGGACGCCGGGTGGCCGGCCGCCGTGGGCGGGCTCGCGGGGCTCACCGTGGCCACGGTCGTGCTGTCCTTCGCCGCCGCCCTGCTGTGGACGCGGCTGCGGCTGGGCCGCTGGCTGGGCTGAGCCGGGCGCCGCGGAAACGCCGGAGCCCCCTTCGGCCACTCGGCGGAAGGGGGCTCCGGCACGGTCCGGGGCTTCCTGTCTCCCGGTCTCCCGGTCAGTTCTTCCCGGCGCCGCGGCGCACCGCCCTGCGCACCACCCGCCGGGCCCGCCGCACCTGGAGCTTCGCGCGCAACTGCGGGCGGCTGCCGGGCAGGCCCAGCTCGGTCAGCCGCAGCTCGGGGAAGTAGTAGCCGGGGCCGGCGGACAGGTTCTCCCGCAGCCAGGCCTCCGTCGGCTCCCGCAGCTCCGCGTACGTCTTGGGCTGCATGCAGAAACCGATCGCCCGGACCAGCGGCGACAACGACTCGGGAGCCGCACCGATCAGCGCCGGGGCCTCACCGCGCTCCAGGTCGGGCACCAGATGGTCGACGACGGCCAGGGGTACGCGGTTGCTGTTCGGGTACGGCTTGAGCCGCTCCATCACCAGCGCCGTCCCCACCCGGGCGACGGGGACGTCGTAGTAGGCCGAGGCGGTCACCATCGCCGTCGAGAAACAGCCGACGACCAGCTCCGGCGCGCAGTGGTCGTACAGCGTCTCGGCCAGCAGCGGCGCGTCCAGCACGGTCAGCCGTACGCCCGCGTCCGCCGCCGCCTTGCTCAGCGCCGCCGTGTACCCGGCCGGGGCCGTCGGATGGGGTTTGAAGACCACGGACCGGTGCCCGGCCCGCGCGGCCCCGGTGAGCATGCGGACGTGGAGGTCCTCCTCCTCCTGCGCGCTCAGGATGTTGATCGCCGCCAGGTACTGGCCGAGCAGCACGGCCGTCGGCTTCTCCCGCAGCACCGGCGCCAGTTCGGGATCGTCTGCCGCGTCCCGGGAGACCTCGTCGAGCACCGCGCGGAACGCCTCGTCGGGGACGATCACCGGCTCGACGCCGAACTCGGACAGCAGCATCGGCCGCAGACCCGGTATCAGGTCCAGGTGGAGCAGCCGGCGGATGCGGCGCGCGATGGTCAGCGGCAGCTTCTCGCGCGTCGGGCCATAGCTCATCAGGCCGTCGGCGTACACGTGCACGGAACTCTCGGAGAAGATCGCCGCCAGCGCACGGGCCGGGTTGACCTGGATCGACTCTACGGCCAGCTCGATCCGGTCGCGTTCGCCGATGCCCCACGCCAGACGGAACGCCTTCTGCCACAGGGACACGTCGTTGCCCCGGGGGCCCCAGGCGCTGGGGTGGTGCGGGCGGATCGCCTCGTTCCAGTCGACCACGGAGTCGAACCGGCCGGACACCCGCCCGTATCCGTGCATCTCGTCCAGGCGCAGCGCGGTCTCGGGTATCGCCGCGTTGTTGGACACCAGCAGGACGCGCCGGGCCTCGTCGCGCGGTCCGAACAGACCCGCGTCGAGCGCCGCGGCGAGGGTGGCCGCTCCGTACAGGGTGGAGACCTGGAAGATCTGGGTCGTGTGGGGCATGGGTCAGGCAGCCTTCCGGCCGTCACGCAGGCGGCTGAGCAGCCTGCTGCGGGTGCGGTCGATGGTGCGGAGGGTCTCCTCCAACACATGCTGGGGCATACGGTGCAGCGCGTCCCGCGCCTCCCGCCGCAGCCGCTGGGCCGCCGAGGACTCGTACTCGTTCACCTTGCCGAGGTGGAAGGCGATCATGGCGCAGTAGGTCCGCACGGCCTTGGGGAGGAAACGGTCCGCCTCCCGGTCCTTCAGCAGGTCCTGGATGAGCATGTCGTAGGCCGGGATGAAGTCGAGCTGCCGGGAGTCCTTGATCTGGGTGAGCGAGGTGGCGACGCCCCGCCGGTAGAACACTCCGTGCAACCCCACGGACGCGTACGACTCGGCCTTCAGATGCAGCCGCCAGATCCACAACCGGTCCTCGGCCGTACGGAGTTCGGTCGCGAAACGCATCCCGCCGTCGGCGAAGAGGTGCCTGCGGTAGATCCCCGCCCAGACGAAGGGGTAGTCGACCATCGTCTCCATGTGGGGCGGAGCTATGCCGTCGCGCGGATCCATCACGGTGTCGCGCAACTGGGCCGGGGGCCGCCGGATCACCCGCTCGGTGCCGGTCGCCTGAACATGGTCGGTACGGGCGAAGTCGCAGCCCAACTCCTCCACCGCGCGCACCAGTTCGGTGAGATAACCCGGCCCGTACCAGTCGTCGCCGTCCAGGAACGTGATGAACTCGCCCCGGGCCGCGTCGATACCGCTGTTGCGCGCCTGGGCAATGCCCTTGTTCGTCTCGTGCCGGACGACCCGCGCGTCGTCGCGTCGCTCCGCCCAGCGGTCGATCGCCCATGAGGTGGAATCCGTGGAGCAGTCGTCGACGAGCAGGAACTCGAAGTCGGGGTCCGCGTTGTTGGCGAGACTTCTCAGAGTGCTCTCGGCGAAGGCTTCCACATTGTGCATGGGAACCACGACGGACAGTTTCGGCACACGGGCCTCTCACGCTCGAAGGTTGAAGGAAGGGCAGGAGTCGAAGGAAGGGCGGGAGGAAGGGGCGGGAGGAATGACAGGGGATTGGAACAGGCTAACCACGCTCGCGAAGTCGGCGGTGTCGTACGGGGCGCGGAAAGACGAACACCGTTCGCATCAGAGGTGAATTCTCGGTGTCCCGCCCTATCCGTCCATGCCGAAGGTGCTCCGCAGTTCCTCGATGTTCGACCGCGTCGTCTTCCACAGGAGTTCCTGCGCGGCGTGCACGTCCGCCACCGCCGCCGCGTGGTCGTCGAGCAGCGCGGACGCCCGCTCCGCCAGCCGGGGGCCCAGCTCCCGGTCGTGCACGGACAGCCCCCACTCCGAGCGTCCGATGTCCGACAGGAAGTAGGCGAGCTTGGGGTGGGAGACGAGGCTGAGGATCGGGGTCCCGCAGCCGAACGGGATCATCCCCGCGTGCCCCCGCATGCCGATCACCAGCCGCGAGCGCCGGAACAGGCCGCGGATCGTGTCGTTCGACATGTCGTAGAGCTGCTCCACCGGCAGCGCGATGCCGTGCTCCCGGCGCAGGTCGTGCACGAACTTCTCGTCGGCCGGCATGTGCGCCGCGTACCGCACGTCCGCCCGGTCCCGCAGACCGCGCAGCGCCACGGCCATCTGGGCGAGGAAGTGACCGTAGTCGTGCCCGAAGCGCAGACCGGCGCGGTCGTAGGCGCAGTTGACCAGCACGGTGTCGGAGCGGTCCACCGGGCCGGACAGCTCCGGGAGGAGATGCCGGGCCACGGTGGTCGGGCAGGGCTGGTAGCGCACCCGCTCGCGCAGGTGGGCGGGGAGCAGCTCGCGGACCCGGTCGATCGAGCCGTGGTTGCGCAGCCCGAAGAACGCCGACCGCTCGACGAGGACCCGCAGGCTCTCGGCGAACCGTCCCCGGCGGTAGAGCTGCCCGTCGAACACGTTGTAGCCGACCGCGAACACCGCCAGCGGCGCGGTGACACGGGCCAGCAGGTCGTCCGGCACGTTCCACTGCCAGTGGCTGTTGCCGTTGGGGGAGGTGTCCGGCAGGAAGAGCCCGCCACCGCCCACGATCACCCCGCGCCGCGCGTTCAGCCGCTCCAGCGCCGCCTCGTCGACCAGCCGGTGCACCGGCTGCTCGTACCAGCGGTGCGGGCCGGTGTCCGGGCCGAAGCACATGCGTACGGCCTCGGGCAGGACCTTGTCACCCGCGTTCTCCTGGCCCTCGGCGAACAGCGCCACGTGCGCGAGCTGCTCCGCGGGGTCGACGGTGGGGGCGCAGGCCGGTTGTGGGCCGTCGGTGTCCGGGGCGTCGGCGTGCGGGTCCTTCGCCCGGGTGCGGACGTACCAACTTTGGCAGCCTGCATCGGTGGGGTCGGCGTCCAGGCCCTCGCGGGCGTAGGCGTGCGCGTCCGCCTCCCGGCCGCACAGCCAGGCCAGCCGGGCGAGCTGCGCGAAGGCGCGCGGGGCGACGTCCGGGGACGCGGCCGCCAGCAGCAGATGCGCCTCGGCCTCGTCGTAGCGCGACAGCGCCATCAGGCAGACGCCCAGCGTCTCCTGGCAGCGCGGCGCGTCCAGCCGGTCCGCCACCACCGGGGCGAGGACCTCGACCGCCTCGTCGTAGCGGCCCTGCCCGCGGTACACGTCGGCGACCGTACGGGCGAGGTCGAGGGAAGGGCGCGCCTCGAGCAGCGGCGGGGCGAGGTGCGCCAGCAGGTCGGGGTGCTTGCGTCCCGCCAGGGCGCGGTAGGCGGCCCGGAACGCGTCGTCGCTCATCTCGAACCGGCGCCGCGCCTCGGCGGCCGGGCCGAACCCGGGCGCGCCGGGCGCTTCCGTGAAGTGCAGCACGGCGACCCGCGCGGGCACCGGCGTGTCGTCGTGCAGCCGGCGGGTGAGGAAGTCGTACCGCGCGTCCAGCGGGACCAGGGCGTCGCCCAGCGCGAGCCCGTCACCGGCGGGCGTGCCGGCATCGAGCCCCGCCGCCAGGGCGTCGTCCACGTCGGCGCGCTGGACGACGAGGAGGCCGTCCGGCAGCACCGCACGCCGCTCCCCGGGCTCCCCGGCGGCCAGCAACTGCGGTACCGCCCCCACCCCGTGGCGCATCCGCAGCAGCTCGCCGAGGTCGCCCAGCACGACCATGTCGGGGCCGAGGGCGACGACGGTGTCGTATCCCTCCAGCCGGAACACGTCCGTACGGTCCTGCGCCTCGCGCGTGACGACACGCGGGTGCAGCCGCCGCAGCGCGTCGAAGGAGGAGTCGGGCAGGCCGGGGTGGAGGACCACGACGTCCTCGCACACGCCCGGGTTGGTCAGCGCCAGGCTGCGTATCAGCACGGGGAGGCCGGACAGGCCGTCCCGGTCGGTGTGGACGGCGAAGGCGATCCGGCGTCTTCCGGTGACGGTGCTCCGGTCGTCCGCGGCGGAGGCGGGAGAGGCGGGGGAAGAAGGGGAGGCGGG
>NZ_JAGMUO010000079.1 GCF_019049325.1 Streptomyces sp. AC512_CC834
CGGCCCAGCCGTCGAACAGAGCCAGCAGGCTCGAGCGCACGGCCTCGACGTCGGCCAGGTCCAGGTTCGTGTGCCAGTCCAGCGGCGCGCGGAACTTGGCGTACACCTTGACGTGGCCGCCGCTGTTGCGCTGGGCGACGAGACCCCGGTTCACGCCGTACACGGCCATGGAACCGTCGCCGATCAGCCGGGCGAGGTCGGGGTGGCGGGTGTCGACGTCGTCGAGGGAGGTCTCGACATGGGTGACGCCGGTGTACTGCGGTGTCGCCGAGGAGACCGCCGGGCGGATCCGGGACCAGGCGCCGTCCGCGCCGACCACGAGGTCGAACGCCTCCTGCCGCCCGTCCGCGAAGTGGACCAG
>NZ_JAGMUO010000080.1 GCF_019049325.1 Streptomyces sp. AC512_CC834
TGTACTGCCCAGGGACGTTGGTCAACCTGGTGACGGGTGGTTTGCCGCCGGTTGCGGTGTGGGGGCGGTGGTGATTGTAGTGATGGAGCCAGGCCGGCAGGGCTTTGCGGCGGGCTGATTCGCTGGAGTAGAAGCGTCCAAGGGCCCAGCCGTCGGCGAGGGTGCGGTGGAAGCGTTCGACTTTGCCGTTCGTCTGTGGTCGGTAGGGCCGGGTCTTCTTCGGGGTGATCGCGAGCTCGGCGCAGGCCTGGGTCCAGTGTCGGGAGCGGTAGGCCGAGCCGTTGTCGGTCAGGACCCGCTCGACGGTCACCCCGCGGGCGGCGAACCAGCCGACCGCCCGGCCCAGGACACCGACTGCGGTGGCGGCCCTCTCGTCGTCGTGGATCTCGGCGTAGGCGACGCGGGAGTGGTCGTCGACGACGGTGTGGACGAAGGCGGTTCCCAGCAGCGGGCCGCGGTACTTGTTGCGGGGCCTGTCGGGTGTGGCGGCACGGTTTCTGCGGCCCTGGACGCGTCCGACGTAGCGCCAGCCGCCGCCGTCGGGGACGTTGCCGAGCTTCTTGACGTCGATGTGGAGCATGGCGCCGGGGTGGGGGTGTTCGTAGCGGCGCACCGGCTCACCGTTGGCGCGGTCGATGTGGGACAGGCGGTTGATCCGGCAGCGGGTCAGGACGGCGTGGACGGTGGAGGCGGGCATGCCCAGCCGCCCGGCGATCTGGACCGGTCCCAGACGCTGCTTCCAGCGCAGGTGCACGATCTTGCGGACCTGCGGCTGACCGGTCCGGGCCGGGCTCCGGTGAGGCCGTGAGGACCGGTCGGCCATCGCGGCCGGCCCTGATGCGGCGTACCGGTCGGCCCACCGCCTGGCGGTGGGCCAGGACACGTCGTAGCGCTCGGCCGCACGGGCGACCGGCCACCCCTCATCCACGATCAGACGCGCCAGGCGAAGACGTGCACGGGGCGTCAGAGCAGCGTTAGCGTGAGACACGAAGGCCTCCTGGTTGGCGGAGCGGTTCCTCGACAGCTCCACTCCACAACCGGAGGCCTTCGCCGTCCTACAGATTCAGACCGTGTCGTCGCACAAACTCGACCAACCTGGCTGGGCAGTACA
>NZ_JAGMUO010000081.1 GCF_019049325.1 Streptomyces sp. AC512_CC834
GCGCCGATGCGCAGTACGCCGTTTCCCGGCCAGCGCACGCGCAGTGCGGCCGGGCCCTTGGTGTGCCGTACGGCGTTCGAGACCAGCTCCGTCGCGAGGAGTTCCGCCACGTCGACCATGCCGATCAGGCCGTGCATCGTGAGGATGAGGCGGAGGGTGCGGCGGCTGACGGTGACGGCTCGGACGTCGTTCGGGATGTAGAGGGAGTACTCCCACGGGTCGGTTTCGGGCATGCGGCAGCTCCTGCTCGGTGGTGAGTGGTTGAGTGCGGGG
>NZ_JAGMUO010000082.1 GCF_019049325.1 Streptomyces sp. AC512_CC834
AGAGGTCTTCGCCGAGCATGAGGAAGGGGTCGTGGAGGGATCCTGGGGCGTCGGTGCGCAGGAGGTCGGCCATGGGGGTGAGAGCGAAGCGGCCGTGTTCGTCCTCGCGGAAGACTTCGCGGGTGGCGAGGTAGCGCAGCACGCGGTGCAGGTGGGGGCCGTGCAGTCCGGTCTGTTCACCCAGTTCGGCCGCGGTGCGGGGGCCTTGGGCGAGGTGGTCGGCGATGCCTGCCTTGGTGACCGTGTAGAGGCAGGCGGTGTACAGGTATCCGTTCATGTGTTCCGACAGCTGCGCGCTCAGCTCGCTGGTTTCGCGCGGGGCGGACGTCATCGCGTACCTCCAGA
>NZ_JAGMUO010000083.1 GCF_019049325.1 Streptomyces sp. AC512_CC834
ATCCGTCCGCGAAGCCGTCCACGACAACAGCAAACTCCTCGTCGTCGACCCCGTCATCCCACCCGGCAACCAACCCCACGCCAGCAAGACCATCGACGCGATGATGATGGTTATCCACGACGGCAAGGAGCGGACCCAGGCGGAGTTCGAGGACGTCCTGAGCAAGGGCGGCTTCACCGTCACCCGGATCCTGCCGACGCCCTCCCTGATGTCCATCGTCGAGTGCGTCCCCGCCTGAGCGTGGTGCCCAGGATCGGAGGAGGTTGCCGGGATGAGTGAAGAGCCGATCGTCGATCTGGCCGCGTTGGGGGCGGACTTCGCACGCGATCCGCATCCGACGTACGCGGAGCTGCGCAGGCAGGGACCTGTGCACCGGGTGTTGCTGCCGGAGGGTTTCACCGCATGGCTCGTCGTGGGCTACGAGGAGGCCAGGGCAGCGCTGTCCGACCCCCTCCTGTCGAACGACTGGCGCAACTCCCCCGGTGTCGCGGACACGGACGACGACCCCTGGTCCAGTCCTCATATGCTGATCTCTGATCCGCCCCGGCACACGAGGCTGCGCAAGCTGGTGGTCAGGGAGTTCACTCCGCGGCGTGTCCAGGCGCTCGGGCCCCGGGTGCAGAAGGTTACCGACGAGCTGATCGACTCGATGCTCGCTCGCCCGGACGGCCGTGCCGACCTCGTCAAGGACTTCGCGTTCCCCCTGCCCGCGGCGATCATCTGCGAACTGCTCGGGGTCCCGTTCAGCGACCGTGACAAGTTCCACCACTGGACCACGCTGGTGACCAAGCAGTGGAACGGCGCCGAGGCCGAGGCGGCTCTCGCCGAACTGGACGACTATCTCAAGACATTGCTGGCCGACAAGCGCGTACACCCGGGCGACGACCTGCTCAGCGGGCTCGTGCGCCGGCGCGAGGAGGACGAGGACGCCCTGTCCGACGGCGAGATGGTGGGTCTTTCCGTGCTGCTCCTCGTCGCCGGGCACGAGACGACCACCAGTCTTCTCTCCAACGGCATGCTCGCACTGCTCCGGCATCCCGACCAGCTGAGCGAGCTGCGCGCCGACTTCTCGCTCCTGGACGGAGCCGTCGAGGAGATGCTGCGGCACAGCGGCCCGACCGGAACCTCATTGCACCGCTTCACCACGGAGCCCGTGCGGATCGGCGGCAGGACGATCCCCGGCGGGGGCGAACTCGTACTCATCGGAAACACTCCCGCCAACCGCGATCCGAGCCGCTTCCCGGATCCGGACCGCTTCGACATCCGGCGCGAGGCAGCCGGTCATCTGGCCTTCGGGCACGGCATCCACGCCTGTTTCGGTGCCCCGCTGGCCAGGCTGGAGGCCAAGACCGCAGTCCGTTCCCTGCTGGAACGCTGCCCGGACCTTGCCCTCGACGCCGATCCCGCCGGGCTGACCTGGTACCCGAGCGTGATGATGCGCGGCCTGCCCCACCTCCCGGTCCGAGTTCGTGCCACGAGCCGCACCGGTTCGTGACCGTCCCGAGCACCCGTCCCTGCCACTCTCGCCTTCCTCTGGAGGTACGCGATGACGTCCGCCCCGCGCGAAACCAGCGAGCTGAGCGCGCAGCTGTCGGAACACATGAACGGATACCTGTACACCGCCTGCCTC
>NZ_JAGMUO010000084.1 GCF_019049325.1 Streptomyces sp. AC512_CC834
TCTCTCAAACGAGCCGCTGATGTTTCGACTACGGGGGTCTTACCCTCTACGCCGGACCTTTCGCATGTCCTTCGCCTACATCAACGGTTTCTGACTCGCCTCACAGCCGGCAGACTGTGAAAGAGAGATCCCACAACCCCGCACACGCAACCCCTGCCGGGTCTCACACGTATACGGTTTAGCCTCATCCGGTTTCGCTCGCCACTACTCCCGGAATCACGGTTGTTTTCTCTTCCTGCGGGTACTGAGATGTTTCACTTCCCCGCGTTCCCTCCACACTGCCTATGTGTTCAGCAGCGGGTGACAGCCCATGACGACTGCCGGGTTTCCCCATTCGGACACCCCCGGATCAAAGCCTGGTTGACGACTCCCCGGGGCCTATCGTGGCCTCCCACGTCCTTCATCGGTTCCTGGTGCCAAGGCATCCACCGTGCGCCCTTAAAAACTTGGCCACAGATGCTCGCGTCCACTGTGCAGTTCTCAAACAACGACCAACCACCCATCACCC
>NZ_JAGMUO010000085.1 GCF_019049325.1 Streptomyces sp. AC512_CC834
GTGCGCCGTGAGGCGCTCGCTGTTCGAGTGGAGGTGAAAGACCACCACCGCCGTGCTGTCGCAGCAGTGCGGTCGAAGCTGAGGGCAGCCTGACCCGGGAGGTGCCGGGGAGGGCGGCAAGCGGCCCTGACAACGCCGTGACGTGCCAGAACTGCCAGATGGTGCGGGTGCGGCAAGCGAGACGGAAAGGAGTACGCGAGGAACCGGTGCAGACGTCCCCTGATTCCACACCAGCTCCAACCTGGCGGATGCGGGCTGGATGCGGTGCGTCCCCACCTGGGCATTCGTGTGGGGAACTCCCCAAGGGCCATCGGTCTGACGCTTGGGGAGGCCACGGTGAAGTGCTGCGGGGTAGCCGTGGCGATGCCGCGGGGATAGAGCCGGGCTCCTCCTCCGTCGATCGAGCAGTGAGTGAACACGGGAACCGTCCCGGTCCTGACCTGCGACGACGCACCCTGCGTCGGCGTGGGCTGGGTCCACCGTCGGCCGATCGGGCCGGGACGGGGCGGAGTCGCCGTAGTACTCCGAGCCGGGGAGAGCCCGGCACATGGGGAAGGGCGGCAGCGGAAACGAGAAGGGAAGGAGGCTGCAATGCCGAAAGACGCGCTGCTGAACAGTGGTGCTCCGGAGGTCCGTAAGGGTCCTCACCAGCGGGTATCGGAGATGCAGGCCAAGCTTCACCGTTGGGCGGCGGCCGATCCCGGCCGCAGGTTCGACGATCTGTTCAACCTCGTGCACGACCCGGCGACGCTGCTTGTGGCGTTCGAACGGGTCGCGGGTAACAAAGGGGCCAAAACGCCCGGAGTTGACGGCCTCACGGTCGTCAACATCGAGCAGGACATTGGCCCTTATGGGTTCCTGGAGGACTTGCGTCGCGTACTCCGGACGGGTGAGTTCCGCCCGCTGCCGGTACGTGAGCGTCAGATTCCCAAGCCCGGCGGGAGCGGGAAGGTGCGCAAGCTCGGCATCCCGACCGTGACCGACCGGGTGGTCCAGGCGGCCCTGAAGCTGGTGCTGGAGCCGATCTTCGAGGCCGACTTCAAGCCGGTCTCTTACGGCTTCCGGCCCCTGCGACGGGCACACGACGCGATCGCCGAGATCCACTTCTACGGCACCCACGGCTACCGCTGGGTCCTGGACGCGGACATCGAGGCGTGCTTCGACTCGATCGACCACACGGCCCTGATGGACCGGGTGCGAGCTCGGGTCAAGGACAAGCGCGTGCTGCTGCTGGTGAAGGCGTTCCTCAAGGCCGGCGTGCTCACCGAGCCCGCCGTCCGCGAGACCTCCTACACCGGCACGCCGCAGGGCGGCATCCTCTCCCCGCTCCTTGCGAACATCGCCCTGTCGGCGCTCGACGAGCACCTGACGGGACCGTGGGAACCGGGACGGGAGATGTCGACCGGCCAACGGCGCATGAGGCGTCGCCGCAAGGGTCTGCCGAACTGGCGGATCGTCCGCTACGCGGACGACTTCGTCGTCCTGGTGGACTCCGGCCGCGACGACACCGAAGCGCTGCGCGAGGACATCACCGACGCACTGCGACCGCTCGGGCTGCGTCTCTCCGAGGCCAAGACCCAGGTGGTGCACATGTCGGAAGGTTTCGACTTCCTTGGGTTCCACATCCAGTGGCGCCGCAAGCGGGGATCGGACAAGTGGTACGTCTACACCTACATCGCTGACCGGCCCATCCGGCAGCTGAAGGACAAGATCCGTGCCCTGACGAACAGAAAGTCGCAGCAGGACCCGAGGGACGTGCTGAGAAGGCTCAACCAGATCATGCGCGGCTGGGCCAACTACTTCAAGCACGCGGTCGCGAAAGTCACCCTGAGAACCCTCCAGCGTTTCGTCTGGCACCGGGTGATCAACTGGTGGCTGCGGCTGCACCGCTGGAGGTGGAAGGACGTCCGTCGGCGTCTCACCGACCACAACGGCCGGTGGATCAGACCGTCGGCGGGCGGGATCGAACTGTTCGACCTGCAAACGGTGACGGTCACCCGTTACCGCTACCGGGGCAACACGATCCCCAGCCCCTGGGCCTGCTCCGAACACGCCTGAACGGCAGATTCCGTGGAGAGCCCGGTGCGTTGAGAGGCGCACGCCGGGTTCGGTGAGCGGCGCGGAGAAACGGGTCGGTGGCAACACCGGTACCGCGCTCCGCGCCGACTCTACC
>NZ_JAGMUO010000086.1 GCF_019049325.1 Streptomyces sp. AC512_CC834
CAGGACCCTCGACAAGTCCCATCGTTGCAGGTCAGGAGCACTCTCCGCTTATTTGATCAAGCCTCGGACAACTCCACCTCGTGAAAGCGCGAGGCTAGATTCAGGCTGTGAGCACGGGTGTTGAGGGTGTGCTGGTGGCCGGACTGCCGGATCGGATCTCGTTGGGGCTGCTGGCCCGGTCGGTGCCCCGGGAGGACATCGACTCGGCGGTGGTCGCGTGTGGGCGGCAGGCGAAGCGGGCCGGGGGAAAGCTTCCGCCGCACGTGATGGTCTACTTCGCGATGGCGCTGGCCCTGTATGCCGATGACGACTACGAGGAAGTCATGGTCAAGCTGTCGGAGACGCTGGCCTCCTGGGGGTGCTGGGAGGAAGCGTGGGAGGTGCCGACGACCGGTGGGATCACCCAGGCCAGGGCCCGGCTGGGGGCCGCTCCGCTTGCCGGGTTGTTCGAGACGGTAGCTGTGCCGGTGGCCGACCCACTCACCCGCGGCGCGTGGCTGGGACCCTGGCGCCTGATGTCCGTCGACGGTTTCGAGTGGGACGCGCCGGACACCGCGGAGAATGCCGAGCACTTCGGCTACAGCGGCTCGGGCGACAAGCGGTCGGCGTTCCCCAAGGTACGGGTGGTCACGCTGGGCGAATGCGGCTCTCACGCGATGGTCGGCGCGGCACTGGGGCCCTGTGCCGGCAAGGGCAGCGGTGAACAGAGCCTGGCCAGACAGTTGTTCAACCGTCTGGACGAGGACATGCTGTTGATCGCGGACCGCAACTTCTACAACTTCGCCGACTGGTGCGCCGCCGCTGGGAGCGGGGCCGCGCTGCTGTGGCGGGCGAAGGCGGATCTGACCTTGCCCCTGCTGCGGCAGTACCCCGATGGCAGCTACGCCTCACTGGTCATCAGCCCCAAGGTGACGGGCGCGGCCAGGACGAGGCTGATCGAGTCGGCTCGTGCCGGGCAGGTGCCCGCACCCGAGCGGGCCCGGGCGGTACGCGTGGTGGAGTACGAGGTCCCCGACCGGGAGGGCGACGGCAAGGGTGAGCTGATCTGTCTGCTCACCACTGTCACCGACCCGATGGCCGCGCCGGCGACTGTACTGGCCGACACCTATCACCAGCGGTGGGAGCACGAGACCAGTAATGATCAGCTCAAGACTCACCTGCGCGGACCGGGACGCGTCCTGCGCTCCAAGAAGCCCGACACCGTCGAGCAGGAGATCTACGGCTACTTACTCACCCACTACGCCATCAGCTCCCTGATCTGCGAGGCGGCCACCGCCGCCGACATCGACCCCGACCGCATCAAATTCGCCCGGACCGTACGCATCGTCCGCCGCCGGGTCGCCGACTCGGCGGCCTTTCCCCCCTGACCATCCCGACCGCACCGATGCCGTCCGCCAAGCGACCATGACGGCCATCACCGCGAAGAAACACCTCAACACCCGGCGTCGACACCGTAGTTACCCGCACGCAATCAAGCGGGCACGACACAACAGCTACCGCGTCAAGCGCCCCACCGACACCGGGACGCGCCACGCCGGACCGGCCACCATCCGCCTCCTCAACCTCCCGGGGGCTCCAGCCACAGCAACATGATCAACTTAAGCTAAGTGGCATTGCCTCA
>NZ_JAGMUO010000087.1:0-4854 GCF_019049325.1 Streptomyces sp. AC512_CC834
CCCCCTCCCCCTCCCCCTCCGCCGCGTGCGGGCGCAGGGTCACCGGTACGCGCGTGCCGCCCGCCATCGCGATGCAGGCCGCGTACGAGTCGTAGTACGGCTCCAGCGCGACGACCTCGTCGCCCGGCTCCAGCAGGGCCAGCAGGGAGGCGGCGACGGCCTCCGTGGCGCCCGCGGTGACCAGGACCTCGGTGTCGGGGTCGTAGGACAGTCCGTAGCGGCGGTGCTGGTGGCCGGCGACGGCGGCGCGCAGCTCGGGGACGCCGGGACCCGGCGGGTACTGGTTGCCGCGCCCGTCGCGCAGCGCCCGTACGGCGGCCTCCCTGACCTCCTCGGGGCCGTCGGTGTCCGGGAAGCCCTGGCCCAGGTTGATCGCGCCGGTCGTCACCGCCAGGGCGGACATCTCGGCGAAGATCGTCGTTCCGAACTCTGCGAGCCGGCGGTTCAGGAGGGGGCGGGCGCTGGAGCTCATGGAGGTCATGGCGGCCATCCTGCGCCGAAGCTCTGGACTTCCTCAACTCTGCTTTGGGGTGTGGCGGTGCGGGGCATCCCCTGTTCACGCAACGAGCTTCACGGCGTGAACCACAGGCAGTCGATACGCAGCGAGGCATCCGACGGGGGATTGCTTCGGGGGATGTTCCGGGCGTGCGTCCGGAACGGAAGGAGGGTGGAGCCATGGTCACAGGCATCATCCTGATCGTGGTCGCAGCCCTGGTGATCAGGGTGTTCGTGATGGGCCGGCGCGCCTCCCGCACCGTCCGGACGAGGAAGGACGGGCGCGGCTCGCTCTGGTCGAGCACGGGCGGGGGCGGCAGCGGCGGCGGCAGCAGCGGAAGCTGGTGGGCCGGGGACGGCGGGGGCTCGTCCCCGGGCGGACACCACTCGGGCCACTCCTGCGGTGGCGGCTCGTCCTGCGGAGGCGGGTCGTCCTGCGGGGGAGGGGGCGGCGGCGGATGCGGTGGTGGAGGCGGCGGCTGACACGGGGCAGCCGAGCTCCGGCCAGGGGGAACCGCATCCCCGTCACGGGGCCCACTCCTGGGACCGGGCCCCGAGTCCCACCACGAGCGCCCGCCGGGGCAGCACGCCCGGTGGGCGCTCCCACGCACCGGCGCACTTCGCGCGTGCGGGGTGTGCGCCCTGGTTGAACAATTGAGCTGTTGAGCCCCCTGAGGGATGGAAACACCACGAAGTTGGGTAAAAACGCTGTGGCGGCGCCGTGGTTCATGATTCCCTCTCCATCACCAACGCAGCTCCTCGGACGACCTGTTGACCCCCCTCCTGACCGGCCGACTGGGCTGAGCGGGCCGCATCCCCGGCCGTGGCCGGGATGCGCAGGCCCCACACCTTCCTCTCCTTGTGTGCTTGCGGAGCCGATCCATGCTCACGACCCTGAAAACCGCCTACACCGACACACGCGCCGCCGACCTGGCCTGGACCCTGGGGTGCGAGCCGCTGCCCGCGCTCGCCTGTCTCGATGTCGAACTGAAGGACGCGAGACTGCAGTTGAGACTCCTGGGCGCCTCCCATCAAGTCCTGCTCGAGGAGGAGCGGGGCAGTTGCTCGGAGACGGTGGCGTGCATCCCCGGCAGCAGCACCCCCCTTCCGCTGGGCGTCGCCAAGCGGGTGGGCGACTGGGAGTACGAGTTCGCCGCCCGCGTGGAGGTGCTGACACCGGGCTCCTTCGCCGGCCGCGCCCAGGAACTGCTGGCCCTGGTCTCCGACCACCCGCACGGACTGGCCGGCGTCTTCCCCGGCAGCCCGCACGCCTTCACCGCGCTGCTGGCCCAGCGGCACGAGGGGCAGGTGCACTGGCGGACCTGGCACGCCTACCCGCAGGACGGCCAGTTGGTGGCGACCCGGACCCGGGTGGGCGTCCGGGTACCGGCACCCCAGCTCAGCGCGCCGTTGGGGTGAGCGGGTCGGCGCCGGATAAACCTGCGGTGCCCAACGGGACGCCAGTTTCACACGTGTGGGTGACGAAGCGCAGCGCGGGAGTGACGTAACGTCACCCCCGTGATCGAACCGCACGCCCCCGCCCCGCCCGGCTCTCCGCCGTCCTGGGGCGGACCCGGCGGCTCCGCCGCCTCCGGCGGCCCCGAGGTTCCCGCGCGGCTGCCCGTCCGGCCGGCCCTCGGGCGGTTCCTGGTGCTGGCGGGCGTGTTCGTCTGCGCGGCCTGCGGACTCGTGTACGAACTCGAACTCGTCGCGCTCGCCTCGTACCTGATCGGCGACTCGGTCACCCAGGCGTCCGTCGTCCTGTCCGTCATGGTCTTCGCGATGGGCCTCGGCTCGCTGGCCGCCAAACGGCTGCGCCGTCTCGCCGCGGCCGGTTTCGGCGCGCTCGAGTCCGTCCTCGCGCTCGTCGGCGGATCCAGCGCGATGGTCCTGTACGCCGTCTTCGCCTGGACCGGCGGCTGGGGCGGGCTGTGGGCCGACGGCCCGCGCGTCCTGCTGGTCGCCTTCTCCCTCGTCATCGGCGTGCTGATCGGCGCCGAGGTGCCGCTGCTCATGGAGCTGATCCAGCGGGTGCGCCGGCAGGACCCGGGCGGCGCCGTCGCCGACCTGTTCGCCGCGGACTACGTCGGCGCGCTCGTCGGCGGCCTCGCCTTCCCCTTCGTGCTGCTGCCCTTCCTCGGCCAGCTCACCGGCGCGCTGCTCACCGGCACCGTCAACGCCGTCGTCGGCGCCGCCCTGGTCCTCGGCCTGTTCCGGCGCGACCTGACCCGCCGGGCCCGCTGGCTGCTGCTGACCGCCAACGCCGTCGTCCTCTCCCTGCTCGCCACGGCGACCGTCCTCGCCGACGACTTCGAACGCGCCGCCCGGCACGCCGTGTACGGCCAGGACGTCCGCGTGGCCGTCCGGACCGACGTGCAGGAAGTGGTCCTCACCGGCGACGCCGACGGCCGGCCCCTCCACCTGTTCCTGGACGGACGGCTGCGGGTCAGCGGCAGCGACGAACGGCGGTACCACGAGGCACTGGTGCTCCCCGCCCTGAGCGGGCCGCACGCGCGCGTGCTGATCCTCGGCGGCGGCGACGGTCTCGCCGCGCGGGAGGTGCTGCGCCACCCCGGCGTGCGCCGCGTCGACGTCGTCGGACTCGACCCCGCCCTGACCGGGCTGGCCCGGCACGACCCCGGCCTGTCCACCCTCAACGAGCACGCCTACGGCGACGCGCGCGTCCACGCCACCACGGGGGACGCCTTCCACCGGCTGCGTTCGACGCCCTCCGCGACGTACGACGTGGTGATCTCGGACCTGCCCGACCCGGGCATCACGGCCAGCACGAAGCTGTACTCGCAGGAGTTCTACGGCCTGCTGCGGCGGGTGCTCGCGCCCGAGGGGCGGCTGGTGGTCCACGCGGGACCGGTCTCCGCCCGCCCCCGGGACTTCTGGACGGTGGACGCCACCCTCCGCGCGGCCGGCCTGCCGGCCGTCGCCTACCGCGTCGGCGCGCGTGACGCCGGCTCGGCACCGGGCCCCGACCGCACGGCCGCCGCCCGCCGCGCCCCCGGCGACTGGGGCTTCCTGCTGGCCGCCCGTACGCCCCCGCCCCTGCGCCTGGACCCGGCGGCCCCCCGCCCGCACACCGTCACCCCCGGATCCCTGGCCCGGGACGCGCGCGCCGCGTCCCGCACCCGGATCCACGGGCTGCCCCCTTCGACGCTGCTGCACCCCCGGTACTGAGACCTGTACTGAGATCTGTACTGAGCTCGGTACTGAGCCCGGGCACGGGGGCGGCGGCGCGGGCGACCCCTGGGCCGGTCGGCCCGGCCGCGCCACGCCCCCTGCGGCGGTCGGCCCGACCGCGCCACTTCCCCCTGCGGCTGTCGGCCCGACCCTCCCCCGGGTAGGGGCCGGACCGCCGCATCCCCCTGCGGATCGCTCGCACCGAGAACCTACGGCCGCTCCACCCGTCCCGGAATCCAGCGGTGGGTGGAGACGGGACCCAACCCGGCGCGGTAGACGCCCGGTTCCTGCAACTTCCGCGAACTCACCTTGCAGCTCCGCGCCGAACAGGCCGACCGGACCCGCCGCGAGGTCGCCGGAACGGGTGCGGATCGCCCGCGAACTGCACGACGTGGTCGCCCATCACATCGCCGTCATCAACGTCCAGACCGGCCTGGGCCGCTTCGTCTTCCACTCCGACGCCCGCACCGCACGCGAAGCCCTGGACACGGTCGAGGGCGCCAGCGGCGAGGCGCTGGCCGAATTTCGCCGCGTGCTCGGCCTGTTGCGTGCCGACGGCGTCCAGGGCGCGGACGGCGCCCCCGCTCCCGGCCTCGACCAGCTCGCCGAGATGGTCACCCGGGTGCGGGCCGGCGGAGTGCGCGTGGAGCTGCGCGTCACGGGCACGCCGCGCCCCCTGCCCTCCGGCGTCCAGCTCTGCGTCTACCGGGTGGTGCAGAAGGCCCTCACCTGATTCTTGCGAGGAGGCTTCGGCGTTCACGCCGGGGAGGAATCGCATCCGGGTGTTGCGACGCGGAGCGTCGCCGCAGTCCGGTTCCGGGCGCGGAGCGTCCGTACGGCTGCCGACATGATCCCAGAGTGATGTGAACACGTGTGCTTGTGGTCGCTGGTGGGGGTGGCGGTCGCGGGATCGGCGGGTGTATGTGCGGCTGTCGTACGTATGGTCCTTCGCAGGGGTTGGGGACGGCACGGTGTCCTGGCCGCGGCCGTGAAGGGGGGCGGGATGTTGCAGGCGGGTGCGGGTGCGGGTGCGGGTGCGGAGGGCGGGCGTGCCCGTTACACGTATCGATTGCGGGTGTCGTCGGCTGCCCGTACGGCTCTGGAGGCGGAGTGGGGCCGGTGCCGGTGGGTGTGGAACGAGTGCGTCGCGAAGTCCAGGGCCGTGCA
>NZ_JAGMUO010000087.1:4864-58725 GCF_019049325.1 Streptomyces sp. AC512_CC834
TGCCCGTACTCCGTGGCTGCGGGAGGGCTCGTGCGTTCCGCAGCAGCAGGTCGTCCGCGACTTCGGCCGCTCCCGTGCCAAGGCGCAGCAGGACATCGCCGGGCGTCTGCCCGTGGCGCGCCGGGCCGGGATGCCGACGTGGAAGACCAGGCGTGAGGCGCTGGCGTCCCTGAACTACACCCGGCGCGGGTTCCGGCTGGGCGACGGCCGGCTGTATCTGGCGGGTGGCATCGTCGTGTCGGTGGTGTGGTCGCGGGAGTTGCCGGGCGAGCCGTCCTCGGTGCGCGTGTACCAGGACAGTCTCGGGCACTGGTACGGCTCGTTCGTCGTCCCGGCCCAGGTCCAGCCGCTGCCGAAGACCGGCCGGGTGCTCGGTGTCGACTGGGGTGTGCGGGAGACGGCGACCACGACGTCCGACGCGCACGATCTGCCGCACGCCGGGTATGGCGGGAAGGCGCGGGTGAGGGTGGCCCGGTACGACCGGATGATGGCCCGCCGCAGGCCGAAGAAGGGGACGTCCGGGTCGAGGGGCTACCGGACGGCGAAGAAGCTGCGGGCGAAGGCCCACAAGAAGGCCGCCCGGCAGCGTGCGGACACCGGCCGCAAGTGGGCCAAGAAGGTCGTCCGTGACCACGATGCCGTAGCGGTCGAGGACTTCCGGCCGAAGTTCCTGGCCAGGACGACCATGGCCCGCAAGGCCGCCGACGCCGCCATCGGCGCCACCAAGACCGCCCTGATCGAGATGGGGCGCAAACACGGGCGGGACATCCGCCTGGTCCACCCCGCGTACACCACGATGGACTGCGCGCAGTGCGGAGCGAGAGCCAAGCACGCACTGCCGCTGGGTGAACGCACCTACACCTGCACCGCCTGCGGAACAGCGTCCCCCAGGGACAAGAACTCCGCACGCGTCATGCTCCTCCGGGCTGGTCTCAACCCGGCTGGTGCCGAGGGCGGAAGACCTCCTGGAGCGCCGCTCCAGGAGGCAGCCTGAGCCAGGAATCCCCTCCCCCTTCAGGGAGGGGAGGATTCAAACGGATGACGGACACCGGGCGAACCGCTGCCCCGGACGCCGCCCAGCCGCCCGCGCTGACCACCCGCGAGGGCGAGGTCCTGAGACTGGTGGCCCGCGGTCTGAGCAACGCCGAGGCCGCCGACCGCCTGTTCATCAGCGAGGCCACGGTGAAGACCCACCTCAACCGCACGATGAGCAAGCTGGGCCTGACCAGCAGGGCCCAGGCGGTGGTCGTGGCGTACGAGACGGGACTGGTGACGCCGGGCGGCGCGGGCGCCGGGTGACTTTGCGCAGACGGGGGGTGTTCCGGTCGCCCGCTGGGTAGGCTGCGTCGACATGGAGCATGAGGTGTTCGTTCCGGTTCCGGCCGAGCGGCTCAGGGACGTGCTGGCCGACCCCGTACGGGTCGCCCGGGCGGTTCCGGGGCTCCAGCAGGACGCGGGTGCCGAGCCCGTCGCGGGCCGGCTGAAGGTGCGCATCGGCAGTCACTCCATCACCTACCGAGGCTCCGTGCGCCTGTCCGCCCGACAGGACGGCACGTACGCTGTCGAGGGCGACGCCACCGAGTCGCGCGGCACCGGCACGGTCGCGCTCGCGCTGACCCTCTCCCTCCGGGACGCCGAAGGCGGAGCCACCCTCGTCCTCGCCGGGACGGCCACCGCGGACGGGCGGGTCACGGAGCTGCCGCGGGAGTCGGTGACGTCGGCCATCATCCGGCTGCTGACCCGCTTCGCCGAGAACCTGGGCACGGCGGCGCAGCAGCCATCCCCGGAGCCACAACCCGAGCCGCGGCACACCTCCGTCTTCGACACCGAGGTCCCTCCGCCGTCTCTCTCGAACCCGGACGAGAGCACGGGCGGTACCCCGGACGAGAGCGCGGACGGAAACACGGACGGAAACACGGGCGGAAACACGGTCGGCGACAAGGGACCCGAGGCGCCGGGCGCCGACGACGAGCCGATCGTCCAGCCCCCCGCCGAGGCCGCGCACGCGCGCCGCACGATGATCGGCCGCAGCGCGGAGGAGGTGGACCACGCCCCGCCGCGCGGCCGGTACGCCCCCGTCCCCGCGCCCCAGTCGGGCGTCGCCGGCGCCCCCCTGCGCTGGGCCGCACCCGCGGCGGCCGTGGTCGTGGCGGGGGCGATCGTCGTGGGCCGCGCGCTGCGCAAGCGCCGCTGAACCGCCTCCCGGACCCCGCGTACCGGTGCACCCTTGATCGCCCCAGTAGGGTCGTGGGGTGAGTAACGAACCCATCACGCTGACCGCGGGTGACGCGGAGGCGACCGTGCTGCCGGGCAACGGCGGCCGGATCGGCGGACTCCGCGTCGGCGGCACGGAACTGCTCCGCCAGGGCGAGCGCTACGGCTGCTTCCCCATGGTCCCCTGGTGCGGACGCATCCGCGACGGCCGCTTCGGCGACGGCGCCGTGGTCCACCAGATGCCCCTCAACTCCCCGCCGCACGCCATCCACGGCACCGCCCGCGACGCCGCCTGGCGCACCGCCCGCGTCACCGCCGACGAGGCCGTCATCACGTACGACCTCACCGACCCCTGGCCCTACAGCGGCCGTGTCACGCAGGTGATCGCCCTCGCCGAGGACGGGCTGACGCTGACGATGTCGGTGGAGACGTACGAGTCGTCCTTCCCCGCGCAGATCGGCTGGCACCCCTGGTTCAACCGGACCCTCGGCGGCCCGGGGACCCTCGGCGGTGCGGACGGGCCGGGCGCCGAGATCGCCTTCGACCCCGCCTGGCAGGAGGAGCGCGGCGACGACCACCTGCCCACCGGCAACCGCGTCGAGCCGAAGCCCGGCCCGTGGGACGACTGCTTCGGCATGCCGGACGGCGTCGACGTCACGCTGACCTGGCCCGGGCGGCTGGAGCTGAAGGTGACCAGCCGGGAGCAGTGGGTCGTGGTGTACGACGAGCAGGAGGCCGCCGTCTGCGTCGAGCCGCAGACCGGGCCGCCCAACGGCCTGAACACCCTCCCGCGCCTGGTCACACCCCTGGAGCCGCTGGAGGCCACGACGACCTGGGCCTGGCGCCGCCTCTAAACTCGGGTACATGACGGACGTACGCGGCGAGCTGCTGCAGCAGATCAAGGACAAGGCCGTGGTGCACGGCAAGGTGACCCTCTCCTCGGGTCTGGAGGCCGACTACTACGTCGACCTGCGCCGCATCACCCTGGACGGCGAGGCCGCGCCGCTGGTCGGGCAGGTGCTGCTCGACCTGACCGCCGACCTGGAGTTCGACGCGGTCGGCGGGCTGACCATGGGCGCCGACCCGGTCGCCGCGAGCATGCTGCACGCCGCCGCCGCGCGCGGCCGCAGGCTGGACGCGTTCGTCGTCCGCAAGGCCGCCAAGGCGCACGGGCTGCAGCGGCGCGTCGAGGGCCCGGACATCAAGGGCCGCCGTGTCCTCGTCGTCGAGGACACCTCCACCACCGGCGGCTCCCCGCTCACCGCCGTCGAGGCCGTGCGCGAGGCCGGCGCGGAGGTGGTCGCCGTCGCCACGATCGTCGACCGGGCGACCGGCGCCGCCGAGAAGATCCAGGACGGCGCGGGAGTGCCGTACCGGTACGCCTACGACAAGGACGAGCTGGGCCTGGACTGAGCCGGGACCGGGGCCGCACAGAGGACCGGCACGGACGTCCACTCGGGTATTCCCGGTTCGTCTGGAAGGATGGGGCCGACGATGACGTCGCCCCCCAGTCCTAGGTCAGGGCCATAAGCAACAGCACGCGCCCACCCGCACATACAAGGAGCGGACAGATGCCCATCGCAACTCCCGAGGTCTACAACGAGATGCTGGACCGGGCGAAGGCAGGAAAGTTCGCCTACCCCGCCATCAACGTGACCTCTTCCCAGACGCTGCACGCCGCCCTGCGCGGTTTCGCGGAGGCGGAGAGCGACGGCATCGTCCAGATCTCCACCGGCGGCGCCGAGTTCCTGGGCGGTCAGCACAACAAGGACATGGTGACCGGCGCCGTAGCCCTCGCCGAGTTCGCGCACATCGTCGCCGAGAAGTACGACGTCACCGTCGCCCTGCACACGGACCACTGCCCGAAGGACAAGCTCGACGGGTACGTGCGTCCGCTGCTGGCGGTCTCCGAGGAGCGCGTCAAGGCCGGCCGCAACCCGCTGTTCCAGTCGCACATGTGGGACGGTTCGGCCGAGACCCTGGCCGACAACCTCTCCATCGCCACCGAGCTGCTGGAGCGCGCCCGCGCCGCCAGGATCATCCTCGAGGTCGAGATCACCCCGACCGGCGGCGAGGAGGACGGCGTCTCCCACGAGATCAACGACTCCCTGTACACCACGGTCGACGACGCGGTCCGCACCGTCGAGGCCCTGGGCCTGGGCGAGAAGGGCCGCTACCTGCTCGCCGCGTCCTTCGGCAACGTGCACGGCGTGTACAAGCCGGGCAACGTCGTGCTCCGCCCCGACCTGCTGAAGGACCTGAACGAGGGCATCGCCGCCAAGTACGGTCAGCCGGCCGGCAGCAAGCCGTTCAACTTCGTCTTCCACGGCGGCTCCGGCTCCTCCGCCGAGGAGATCGCGACCGCGCTGGAGAACGGCGTGGTCAAGATGAACATCGACACGGACACCCAGTACGCCTTCACGCGTCCGGTCGCCGACCACGTCCTGCGCAACTACGACGGGGTCCTGAAGGTCGACGGCGAGGTCGGCAACAAGAAGACCTACGACCCGCGCACCTGGGGCAAGCTGGCCGAGGCCGGCATGGCCGCGCGCGTCGTCGAGGCCTGCGGTCACCTGCGCTCGACGGGCCAGAAGATCAAGTAGAACCAGGTCAGAACCAGGTCGTCCATAGCGACCCGTTCGCACGAGCCCGGCGCCCCGCGCGCCGGGCTCGCCGCGTCTCTGGGTGTATATCTGGGGCCATGCCCGATGTCCGGCTGGCCTCACCGCAGGGCAAGTGGATCCTGCTGACCACCGTCCTCGGCTCCAGCATGGCCCTGCTGGACTCGACCGTCGTCAACGTCGCGCTGCCCCGCATCGGCCGCGACCTCGACGCGGACCTCGCCGCCCTGCAGTGGACGGTCAACGCCTACATGGTCACGCTGGCCGGGCTGATCCTCCTGGGCGGCGCACTCGGCGACCGGTTCGGCCGCCGTCGGATCTTCGTCATCGGCGTGCTGTGGTTCGCCGCCGCGTCCCTGCTGTGCGGCCTCGCGCCGAATGCCGGCGTCCTGATCATCGCCCGCGCCCTCCAGGGCATCGGCGGGGCACTGCTCACGCCCGGTTCCCTGGCCCTCATCCAGGCCTCCTTCCACGCCGACGACCGGGGGCGGGCGGTCGGCCTGTGGTCGGGGTTCGGGGGCGTGGGCGCGGCGGTGGGGCCGTTCCTCGGGGGCTGGCTGGTGGACGGCGCGGGCTGGCGCTGGGTCTTCCTGCTCAACGTGCCGCTGGCGCTGCTGTGCGCGCCGGTCGCGCTGCGGCACGTGCCCGAGTCCTCGGACGAGCGCGCCCACTCGCGCTTCGACGTACTCGGCGCGGCCCTGTGCGCGGCGGCCCTCGCGCTGCTCACCTACGCGCTGATCGAGGCGCGTACGGCGTCCTGGGCGGTGGCGCTGAGCGCGGTGGCCGGGGCGGCGGCCGCCGTGGCCTTCGTCGTCGTCGAGCGGCGCGGCAAGGACCCGATGATGCCGCTCGACGTCTTCGCGTCCCGTCAGTTCACGGCGGTCAACGTCGTCACGCTGTGCGTGTACGCGGCCTTCGGCGGCTTCTTCTTCCTCGCCGCGCTCCAGCTCCAGGTCGTCGTCGGCTGGTCCGCGCTGGCCGCCGGTACGGCGCTGCTGCCGACCACCGTCCTGATGCTGCTGCTCTCCGCCCGCTCCGGCGAACTCGCCGAGCGTCTCGGCCCGCGGCTCCAGCTCAGCGTCGGCCCGCTGCTGTGCGCGGCCGGAATGGTGCTGATGCTGCGGGTCGGTCCGGGCGCCTCGTACGTCGCCGACGTGCTGCCGGCCCTGCTGGTGCTCGGGCTCGGCATGGTCACGCTGGTCGCCCCGCTGACGGCGACCGTGCTGGCCGCCGTGGACACCGCGCGGGCCGGCCTTGCCAGCGGCATCAACAACGCGGCCGCCCGTGCGGCGGGCCTGGTCGCGGTCGCCGCGCTGCCCCTGCTCACCGGCATGGGGGAGGAGGCCTACCGGTCCGCTCAGGCGTTCGACGACGCGTTCGGACCGGCGATGCTGATCTGCGCGGGCGTCCTGGTGGCGGGCTCCGTGATCGCCTTCACGACGGTGCGCCGCCCGGCGCCGGACTGCCGCCGGCCCCAGTGCCGTACCCACGGCTCGGTCATGGCGCCGCCCCTGGAGGGAACGCGGGAGCGCGACCAGGCCGTGTGACCCGTCCGGCGGAGCGGGGCGCATGCCGCAGACTTGTGCCATGTCCATTCACGAGAACCTCCTCGGGGGACCGCCCCCGACCCACCTCCCCGACGACCCCGGGCCGCGCGAGCTGCTGGCGGGCGGCACCTCCCCCGCCGACGTCGCCGCGAAGTACCCGACGTCCTCGCTCGCCTGGGCCCGGCTGGCCGACGAGGCGTTCGAGCGGGGCAGCGTCGTGGAGTCGTACGCGTACGCCCGTACCGGCTACCACCGCGGCCTCGACTCCCTGCGCCGCAGCGGCTGGAAGGGGCACGGCCCGGTGCCCTGGGAGCACGAGCCGAACCGCGGCTTCCTGCGCGCCCTGCACGCCCTCGCCCGCGCCGCCCAGGCGATCGGCGAGAAGGAGGAGTACGAGCGCTGCAGCCAGTTCCTGAAGGACTCCTCGCCGGCGGCCGCCGAAGTGCTGGGCTGAGCCGGAACGACTGAGCCGGAACGACTGAGCTGGAACGACTGGGCTGAAACGGCCACGTCCTGGCCCGCCTGCCGTGCGCGGGCGGGCCTTGCGGTTTCCTGGCACGATTGCGGAGGATGCCTTGGGGACCGGGGCCCCGTGCCGGTAACGGCAGGGCGGACCGCTACCCGTGCACATCAGGAGACAGCGATGTCCCACGAAGCCCCGAATCTCGACTTCGAGGGCAGCACGCCGTACGAGGACTACGTCAAGGCGGACGTGCTCACCCACCTCCAGCACACCCTCTCCGACGATCCCGGAGAGATGGTCTTCCTGGTCACGACCCAGGTCATGGAGCTGTGGTTCACCGTCATCGTCCACGAATGGGAGACCGCCGCCCGCGCCCTGCGCGAGGACCGGATCCCGGTGGCGACCGACGCGCTCAAGCGCTCGGTGCGGGAACTGGAGGCGCTCAACGCTTCCTGGACGCCGCTGGCGCAGCTCACCCCGGCCCAGTTCAACTCCTACCGGTCCGCCCTCGGCGAGGGCTCCGGCTTCCAGTCGGCGATGTACCGCCGCCTGGAGTTCCTGCTCGGCGACAAGTCCGCGTCCATGCTCGTCCCGCACCGCGGTGCCCCGCGCGTCCACGCGGAACTGGAGAAGGCGCTGCACGAGCCGAGCCTGTACGACGAGGTCGTCCGGCTGCTCGCCCGGCGCGGATACGACGTCCCGGACGCCGTGCTCGAGCGCGACGTCACCCAGAAGTACGAGCCGGCACCCGAGGTCGAGGCCGCCTGGACGGCCGTCTACTCCGGCGACCAGAACGGCGAACTGGCCCGCCTCGGCGAGGCCCTCACCGACGTCGCCGAGCTGGTGTGGCGCTGGCGCAACGACCACCTGGTCGCCACCCGCCGCGCGATGGGCTCCAAGACCGGCACGGGCGGCTCGGCCGGCGTGGCGTGGCTGGAGAAGCGGGCCCGCGGCAACGTGTTCCCCGAGCTGTGGACGGCGCGGTCGTATGTCTGAGCCGGTGAGTCTCGCGAGCGAGGCGGAGCGGCTGGACGCCGCGGACGGGCTCGCGGCCCTGCGCGAGCGTTTCGTCCTCGACGACGTGACGTACCTGGACGGCAACTCGCTGGGCGCCCTCCCGGCACACGTCCCCGCGCGCGTGGAGGACGTCGTACGGCGTCAGTGGGGCGAGCTGCGCATCCGGTCCTGGGAGGAGAGCGGCTGGTGGACCGCGCCCGAGCGGATCGGCGACCGGATCGCCCCGCTGGTCGGCGCGGCGGCCGGGCAGGTCGTGGTGGGCGACTCGACGAGCGTGAACGTCTTCAAGGCCCTCGTCGCCGCCGTGCGCATGGCGCGGGGGGACGGTACACGCCGTGAGGGCGGTGTCGGCGGTGTCGGCGGTGTCGGCGGCGCGGGCAGTACGGGCGGCGCAGGTGGTGTCGGCGGCGCGGGCGGCGCAGGCCGTGAGGGCGGTGCGGGCGGTGTCGGTGGCGCGGACGGTGTGCGCCGTGGGGGCGGTGCAGGCGCCGCGACCGGTGCGGGCGGTGCGGGCCGGGACGAGATCCTCGTCGACGCCACCACCTTCCCCACGGACGGGTACATCGCCGAGTCCGCGGCCCGGATGACGGGCTGCGCCCTGTGCCCGGTCACCCCGGCCGAGATGGCCTCGGCGCTGGCGGACCGGGGGGACCGGATCGCCGCCGTGCTGCTCAACCACGTCGACTACCGCACCGGCCGGCTGCACGACCTGCCCGGCCTCACGGCGGCAGTGCACGCGGCCGGGGCGTACGTCGTCTGGGACCTGTGCCACAGCGCGGGCGCGCTGCCGGTCGGGCTCGACGAGCACGGTGTCGACCTGGCGGTCGGCTGCACCTACAAGTACCTCAACGGCGGCCCCGGCTCGCCCGCCTACCTGTACGTGCGCCGCGACCTCCAGCACCGTTTCGACTCCCCGCTGCCGGGCTGGAACTCGCACGCCGAGCCCTTCGGCATGCGCCCCGCGTACGCCCCGGCGTCCGGTGCGGTGCGCGGCAGGGTCGGCACGCCGGACATCCTCTCCCTGCTCGCCCTGGAGGCGGCGCTGGACGTGTGGGACGAGGCAGGGGTCTCGGTGGCGGCGGTGCGGGCCAAGTCCCTGGCGCTGACGGACTTCTTCCTGCGCTGCGTCGGGGCGTACGTCCCGTACGGCCGGGTGGAGTCGCTGACGCCGGGGTCGCACGCGGAGCGGGGCAGCCAGGTCGCGCTGCGCTGCGACGACGCCGGTGAGGTGATGAAGCGGCTGATCGAGCGCGGCGTGGTCGGGGACTACCGCGCTCCGGACGTGCTGCGCTTCGGCTTCACCCCGCTGTACGTCGGTTTCGCGGACGTGGAGCGGGCGGCGCGGGTGCTGGCCCGGACGCTGGTGCGTTGAGTCGCGGGGTGGGGGCCGGGCGAACCGTCTGGCCCTCACCCTGCGTCACATCCCCATGTCCGCGCACGTCATCGGCCTGATACCGTCCCGGCAACGGCCGATTTCATTCTTCCGGTCCGCCAACACCGTTTTGCCGCTGAGAGGTTGAGCATGCCGGACGCCGCCGCAGAACCGGGCACCGCTGCCGCGAGGGACGCCGCGGAGGAGAAATCGGCCCTCTCCCACCCGGCGGTCGGGCCCGACAGCACCGCCGGTTACGGCGACCACCCCGACCAGGTGATCGACTTCTACGTACCGCGCGGACCGGCGGGCCCGGGTGAGGCCGCTCCCGTCGTGGTGGTCCTGCACGGAGGCTCGTGGCGCGCCCCGTACGACCGGCGTCATGTCAGCCCGTTCGCCGGCTTCCTGGCCCACCGGGGCCTCGCCGTGGCCAGCGTGGAGTACCGCCGCGGTACGCAGAGCGCGGGCGGTGATCCCGTAGCGGGGCGCTGGCCCGACACCTTCGACGACGTGGCCGCGGCACTGGACGCGTTGCCGGGCCTGGTACGGCGACACCTGCCGGAGGCCGACGCGCGCCGTGTGGTGCTCACCGGCCACTCCGCCGGCGGGCATCTCGCCCTGTGGGCGGCCGCCCGGCACCTGCTGCCGGCCGACGCCCCGTGGCGCACCGACCGCCCGGCACCGCTGCGCGGTGTGGTCGCCCTCGCGCCGATCGCCGACTTCGAGGTCGCCGACCAGCTCGACGTGTGCGGGGGCGCGGCGCGGCAACTCCTGGGCGGAAGAGAGATGTTCGCGCAGCGCCGGCCCTATGCCGACCCCGCTCTGCTGCTGCCCACCGGGATCGCGACGACCCTCGTCCAGGGCCGTGCCGACGTGGACGTTCCGCAGGCGGTCGCCGAGGCGTACGCCGACGCGGCGGCGAAGGCCGGGGAGGTGGTGGGCGTGACGCTGCTGGAGGACGTCGGCCACTACCCGCTGATCGACCCGGCGGCGGACGCGTGCGCGGTGGTGGCGGAGGAGATCGCGCAGTTGGCGTGGTGAGCGGGCGGGGAGGGTGCGTCATGAAAAGCGTGAACAGTTTCCCCGAGAGTGCTCACGGCCCGCTCAAATGAGCCGGGTACGGGTATAGGTACGGGTGTCGTACCCGTACCCGTAATACCTGAGAGCTAGCCGCCAGGTGAGCTCCCCGGCGGGACGCGGGTTACCCGGCCCGATTCATAACTTCCCTTTCAGACAGGCCCGATGGACGGGCACGCTGGAGGGGAGCGGCCATGGGGCCCGGGACGACGGTACGTTGGCGGCGGCGGCGTGTGGGCGGCGGCTGGCGCCGCGCCGTTTGCGCCGCCCTCATCGCCGGTGCCGTAGTGCTCCCCCTCTCGGCTGCCGCGCGGCCCGAGATCCCCGCCCCGGCTCCCGCCATACTGGCGGCCCCGACGGCCGCCACGCTGGACGAGACGTACGCCGCGAATCGGGCCAACGCGGCGGAGGCCTCCCGGATGGCCGCGGGCCACGGCGACCGGCACCGCGCGGCGGCGGACCGTGCGATGGCCGACCGGTCCCGCCACCTCCTCGCCTTCGACGGCCGGGGCGCCGGACTGGCCACCCAGGTCTTCGGCGACCTGGCGCACGCCGACCGCGTCGCCGCTCTGGTCCCGGGCTCCGACACCAGCCTCGACACGTACGGCCGGTTTCGCGCCGCCGCCCTCGCCCTGCACCGGCAGCTCGTCGCCGAGGCTCCCGCGGGGACGCGCACAGCCGTCGTGGCCTGGCTGGGCTACGAGACGCCGGGCACCGTCAGCACGACGGTCGCCACGACCGACCGCGCCGACCGGGCCGCCCCCGAGCTGCGCGCCCTGGTGGCCGACCTGCGCCGGATCACCGGCCCCGGCACCCGTCTCACCCTCCTCTGCCACTCCTACGGCTCGGTGGTCTGCGCCCGCGCCGCCGACGGCCTGGACGTCGCCGACATCGTCCTGGTCGGCAGCCCCGGCACCGGCGCCGACACCGCCGCGAGCCTGCACACCGGCGCCCGGATATGGGCGGCACGGGGCGCCGACGACTGGGTGGAGCACGTTCCGCACGCGAGCGCGGACCTGTTCGGCACCACGGTCGGCTTCGGCACCGACCCGCTCTCCCCGAACTTCGGCGCCCGCGTCTTCGACGCCGGCGACGGCGGCCACAGCGACTACTTCGACACCGGCTCCCTCTCCCTGACGAACCTGGCCCGGATCGCCCTGGGCGAGACCACGGAGGTGACCCATGACTGACCTGACCCCGGCCTTCCTCACGCACCCGGTTTCGCGGCCGGCCACCGCACCGCGCGGCACACTGTGCCGCGCCGCCGCCCGCGTGGACGCCGCCACGCCGGTGTCGCGGGACCGGGCCGTCGACGCCCTGCGCGCCTTCGCCATCCTCGGGGTGGTCCTCGGGCACTGGCTGGTGACGGCCCTGGTCGCCGACGGCGGCACCCTGCACGCGGCCAGCCCGCTGCGGGACATGCCCTGGCTGGCCCCGGTCTCCTGGGCCTTCCAGACGCTCGCCGTGTTCTTCCTGGTGGGTGGCCATGTCGCCACCCGCGGATACGCGTCGGCCCGTGCCCGGGGCGAGTCCTACGTCCGCTGGCTGACCGCCCGGCTGTCCCGCCTCTTCCGACCGGTCATGGCCGTCCTCGGCCTGTGGACGGTGATGGCGGCGCTGCTGCTCCTGACGGGCGCGGAGTACGTGACCGTCCACACGCTGTTGAAGCTGGCCCTGTCCCCGATGTGGTTCCTGCTGGTGTTCGCCGCGCTGACCGCGGCGACGCCGTTGCTGACCCGGTTGCATCCGCTGTGGCCGCTGGTCGTTGTCCTCCACATAGACCTGCTGCGTTTCGGTTTCGGCGCACCTTCCTGGCTCGGCCGGGTCAACCTCGCGGCCGGCTGGCTGGTCCCCTACTGCCTGGGCGCCGCCTGGACCCGAGGCGAACTGGACCGCCGCCGCGCGGGCTGGATCCTGCTCACCGGCGGTACGGCGGCGACCGCGGCGCTCGTCGCCTGGGCGGGCTACCCGGCGTCGATGGTCGGCGTCCCCGGCGCGCCGGTGTCGAACCTCAATCCGCCGACCCTGGCCGCCGTCACCTTCGGCCTGGCGCAGTGCGGCCTGGCCCTGCTGCTGTGCGAGTGGCTGCGCCGTGCGATGCGGTGTCCTGTGGCGTGGGCGGCGGTCGCGCTGGTCAACCTCTCCGCGATGACGATCTTCCTCTGGCACCAGACCGCGCTGATGGCGACCACGGCCACGGGCCTCCTGGTGGGCCGGCTGCCCGGCCTGCACACGGTTCCCGACGGCTTGGACTGGGTCGCGGCGCGGTTCGTCTGGCTCCCGGTGTTCGCGCTGGTCCTGGCCGGCTGCTGGGCCACCTTCCGCTCCTGCGAGCGTGGTGGTGTCCGGCGCCGCTCCCGGGTCGTCCGTACGCATCGCCCACAGGGCCGGACGAGTACGGCGGGTGCACGTCATGTCTAGGGTGGGGCCCGTGAAGCGAAGGGGGAAACGGCAATGGGCCTGGTCCCGGGCCCGGGCCGATCGCGTACTGCGCGTGCTCCACGACGACCTGTGGACCTGGCGGGCGGACCCGCTGCCGCCGTCGGTGTGGCTGCGCTGGTTTCCGCACGGGGTGGTGTGTCTGGCGGCGCTCGGGGTGCTGCTCGGTGACGCCGCCCAACTCGGCGACAACGGCGGGGTCGATCCCGGGTTCGCCTTCCTGATCGGTGTCACCCAGGCCGGCGCGATGGTGCTCGCGCTGTGGCGTCCGGTCGCGGCGTGGTGGCTCTCGATGGCGGCCATGCTGGTGGGCGCCACCGCCGTGCGGGCGGAGATGGTCCCGGGCGGCCACGAGTTCACCTGGCCCTGGACGGCCGCCGGACTCATCGGTCACCTGTTCGTCATGCTGCTGCTCGCGCTGCGGGTCCCCACCCGGGTGTCCGTTGAGGCCCTGACCCTGACCGCACTCTGCACCTATGTCCTGCAGGGCCTGGTGGGCGCGCCGAACTACCTGCCGACGGGCCAGCTCGCCGTCATCCTGTTCGCGGTCGTCGTCGTCCTCGGCATGGCCCTGCGCGGTCGCAGAGAAGCGCGCACGCAGTTGGCGCAGCAGACCTCGCTGACCGCCGAGGAGCGGGCCCGGCGCACCCTGCTGGAGGAGCGCAGCCGTATCGCGCGCGAGCTGCACGACGTGGTCGCCCATCACATGTCCGTGATCTCCATCCAGGCCCAGGTGGCCCCGCACCTCGTCGAGAACCCGCCGGACGAGCTGAAGGAGAACCTCGCGGGCATCCGGCAGAACGCGCTGGAGGCGCTGACCGAGCTGCGCCGCGTGCTGGGAGTGCTGCGCTCCGAGCACCCGGACGCGTTGGAGGCGCCCGAGGGGGGCGACGCCGTTCCGCACGCCCCGCAGCCCACCCTGGACCGGCTCGACGCGCTGGTGGAGAACACCCGGGCCGCCGGGCTGACCGTCGCCACCGGTACGAGCGGGACGCGCAGATCGCTCCCGCCCGGCGTGGAGCTGTCGGCGTACCGGATCGTGCAGGAGGCGCTCAGCAACGTGCTGCGGCACGCGCCGGGCGCGAGTGCCCGGGTCCACCTCACCCACCTTCCGATCGGGCTGCGTGTGGAGGTCTCCAACACCCGGCCGAAGCGCGCACCGGCGCCGTCACAGGGGGCCGGGCACGGGCTGCTCGGCATGCGGGAGCGGGTGGCGATGCTCGACGGCACCCTGACGGCGCACCCGCTGCCGGACGGCGGCTACCAGGTGGCGGCGTTCCTGCCGGTAGACGGCCCCGCCCCGGCCACCGACGCCCCGGCCACCGATCACCCCACCGACCACTCCACCGCTCCCTTCACCGAGGACGACTCCCCATGACGACCAGCAGCAACGGCCGCGTGATCCGCGTGCTGATCGCCGACGACCAGCAGATGGTCCGGCAGGGTTTCACCGTGCTGCTCAATACCCAGCCCGACATCGAGGTGATCGGGCAGGCGGTGGACGGCCTGGACGCAGTGGCCAAGGTCGCGGAGCTGGCCCCGGAGGTCGTCCTGATGGACATCCGGATGCCCGAGCTGGGCGGCATCGAGGCCACCCGGCGCATCACCGGGGCGACCCCGGAGATCAGAGTGCTGGTGCTGACCACCTTCGACCTCGACGAGTATGTGTACGAGGCGCTGCGGGCGGGGGCGTCCGGGTTCCTGCTGAAGGACGCGTCCGCCGACCAGCTCGCCGAGGCGGTCCGGGTGGTGGCCGCCGGTGACGCGCTGCTCGCGCCGGGGATCACGCGGCGGCTGATCGCCGAGTTCTCCCGGCTGGACGACCGGCCGCGCGCCCCGTTGAAGGCCCGGGTCGGTGAGCTGACCGAGCGGGAGACGGAGGTGCTCGCCCTCATCGCGCAGGGCCTGTCGAACGCGGAGATCGCCCAGCGCCTGGTGGTCGCCGAGCAGACGGTGAAGACCCATGTGGGCCGGATCCTGGTGAAGCTGGGTCTCAGGGACCGCACGCAGGCGGCGGTGTTCGCGTACGAGTCGGGCCTGGTCCGGCCGGCGGGATACTGACCGGCCGTGGGAGGCGCCGGGTCGGTCCGTACCTCCGTAGTACCTGAGGCGGATACCGAAGGACCCCTCTCACTGGTGACGACGGCCCACTGTCGCGCCGCCTACCTTGGCAACGTGACCGAGACAACCCAGATGCGGACCCCGCCCCCTGGCGAGGGAGCCGCATCGCGCAGCCCCGAGTACCGCCTCGCCGTGCGAGCCTTGAGCGGACTGCGCGAGGACCTGTTCAACGACGCCTTCGCCTACCGCCCGCTGCCCCGTATGGCCACGGACGGTCCGTTGATCCGCCACCTCCCGGCGCGGGTTCGGCCCCGCGCGGCCCGGATTCCTTACGCGGTGGTCGGGGCGCTCGCGCTGCTGTGCTTCTTCGGCGGTTCGACGACCGGTGGTGTCTCCGACGGCCTGCTGTCTCTGCTGGCCGGGCTGCTGTGCGCCGTCCCGGTGCTGGCGACGATGGTCCGGCCGGTCGGCGCGTTCTGGCTGTCGATGGCGGCGACCCCGGTGCTCGCCGTCGTCGGCGGCGAGTGGGGAGACTGGCCCTGGGGGCCCGGCGCGTTCATGTGCCACGTGTCGGTCCTGGCGATCGTCGCGATACGCACCCGGCCCCGCACGGCCGCGTGGATGTGGGCTCTGACCGCGCTTTACGGTTTCCTCTCCGAGGCCCTGTTCGGCGGCCCTTACGCGGGGAATTCGGCCCCACTGCTCGTCTTGACCGCCATCGTCCTGCTCCTGATATCGGTCTGGCACATCCGGCGCGACGCCCGGCAGCAGGTGACCGCCGAGCAGACGGTCACCGCACACGAACGCTCCCGCCGCACTCTGCTCGAGGAGCGCACCACCATCGCCCGCGAGCTGCACGACGTGGTCGCCCACCACATGTCGGTGGTCGCCATCCAGGCGGAGGCCGCGCCCTACCGCGTGGCGAATCCGCCGGAGGAGCTGGAGCGGGCCTTCGCCACCATCCGGGAGAACGCGGTGGCGGCCCTCACCGAGCTGCGCCGTGTCCTGGGCGTGGTCCGCGCCGAGGACTACGAGGCCCCGGACGCCCCGCAGCCGACGCTGGCCGACCTGGACACCCTGCTCGCCAATGTGCGCGAAGCGGGCTTGGCCGTGGACAAGGCGGTGACCGGCGCGGTGCGCGAGCTGCCGCCGGGTGTGGAGCTGTCGGCGTACCGGATCGTGCAGGAGGCGTTGAGCAACAGCCTGCGGCACGCGCCCGGCGCGACGGCCCGCGTCGAGGTGTCCTACGTACTGGGGGGCCTGGGCCTGCGCGTGGTCAACACCGCCATCCCGCCGAACACCCTGGTCAAGCCGTCGCCCGGCGCCGGGCACGGAGTCACCGGTATGCGCGAGCGCGTCTCGATGCTGAACGGCGAGATGACGGCGGGACCGACGGACGACGGAGGGTACGAGGTGGCGGTGTTCCTGCCGGTCGTCGCCCAGACCGAGGGTGACGCATGACGATCCGGGTACTGATCGCCGACGACCAGATGATGGTGCGCGAGGGCTTCTCGGTCCTGCTGAACGCGATGCCGGACATCGAGGTCGCCGGTGAGGCGGTCAACGGCCGGGAGGCGGTGGCGAAGGTCCGCGAGCTCGCCCCCGACGTCGTCCTGATGGACATCCGCATGCCCGAGCTGAACGGCATCGAGGCGACGCGGGAGATCGTGGCGGCGGACGGCACCTCTAAGGTGCTGGTGCTGACCACCTTCGACCTCGACGAGTACGTGTACCAGGCGCTGCGCGCGGGCGCGTCCGGCTTCCTCCTCAAGGATGCCTCGGCCCGGCAGCTCGCCGAGGGCGTCCGGGTGGTGGCGGCCGGCGAGGCCCTCCTCGCACCCTCGATCACCAAGCGCCTGATCACCGAGTTCTCCAAGTTGTCCGACACCCCGCGCCTGATGCCCTCGACGCAGGCGGCGTACGGCGACCTGACCGATCGCGAGACGGAGGTGCTGGTCCTGATCGCCCAGGGCCTGTCCAACGCGGAGATCGCCGGGCGCCTGGTGGTCGCCGAGTCGACGATCAAGACCCACGTCAGCCGCGTCCTGGTGAAGCTGGGCCTGCGTGACCGCACCCAGGCGGCGGTCTTCGCCTACGAGGCCCGCCTGGTGACCCCGGGCTGACCGGCGCCGATCTCGCACCAAATGTATTTGCCTCTGTTGCCGAACCGGGAGAGGGGCTGCCAGCCCCACAGGTCGGAGCAGGCCTTGACGAGGGCGAGCCCCCGCCCGCTCTCGTCGCCGGTCACGTCCGCCAATCGGGCAGGAGCGTCGGGCGGTTCGGGGTCCGCGTCCCACGCGCCGATCCGTAGCGTCTCCGGCGGCGACCAGCGCACCCGCAGTGCGGCGGGGCCCTTGGTGTGCAGCACGGCGTTGCCGATCAGCTCCGCCGCGAGGAGTTCCGCGACATCGACGAGGCGGATCAGTCCGTGCATGGTGAGGATCAGGCGCAGGGTGCGTCGACTGACGGTGACTGCGCGTGGATCGTTCGGGATGTACAGGGAGTACTCCCAGGCCTCGTCTTCGGGCATGCGTCAACTCCGTTCGGTGAGGGGAGGTGAGGGAGGGCGCGGCCCCCGGGCGGTGTCCATGCCGCATCCGTCATGGCAGGACGGTGCGGTGCGCTTCCGGCGCCCCGGTGTTCCGCAGCGTGTGCGTCGCGTCACCGACGGTAGAGGAGTAATTTCTCCTCACGCAAGCTGTTGTCATAATCTGGCACTCGAACGTGGCACGTACGCAGAGGCGTTGGGGACGGAGAACGTATGGCGCCGAGGAGCAATCCCACCGCTCGGCAAGTGCGGCTGGGGGCCGAGTTGCGCAAGTTGCGCGAGGCGACGGGCATGAAGGCGCGTGAGGTGGCGGCCTTTCTGAACTCGACTTCGGCGCAGATGAGTCAGGTGGAGTTGGGCATCTCAGGTGTCAGCGGCGAGCGTGTTCGTCGACTGGCGGCTCATTACGGCTGCGGGGACGAGGCGTTCATCGACGCCCTGGTGTCGTTGGCCGGTGAGAGGTCACACGGCTGGTGGGACGACTACCGAGGAGTCCTGCCTCAGGTGAACATGGATGTGGCCGAGGCCGAACATCATGCGACCTTCCTGCGGGAGGTCGTGGTCACGCACGTTCCCGGCCTTCTCCAGACCCCGGACTATGCTCGGGCGGTCTTCAGGTACATGCGCCCTGATCTGCCGGAGAGTGAACTGGCGCCACGAGTGGAGCACAGGATGCGACGGCGCAAGGCGATCGAGGGTGACGAGCCGACTCCGTACGAGACGGTGATCCACGAGTTTGCCCTTCGTATTCGTGTGGCCGACCGCCGGACGGTTGTGTCCCAGCTTCGGCTCATCCTGGAGGAGATCGAGAAGGGGCACGCCACTGTCCGGATCATCCCGGTCGACCAGGACGGCTTCGCAGGCGCTGACGCATCGATGATGTATCTGGGCGGGCCGGTCCCCAAGTTGGACACGGGGCTCCTCGACTCACCCACCGGCACCCTGTTCATCGATGCGGCAGCCCACCTGGATCGCCTCCAAACGCTCTTCCGTACGGTGAAGACGTCGTCGATGAACCCCTCGGAGTCACGGGACTTCGTTCACCGGTTGCTGAAGGAGCTGTGATGAACTGGCGGAAGTCCACCTACTCCGGCGGCGGCGAAGGCAACACCTGCGTCGAAATAGCGGAGTCGGTCACCCGGATAGCCATCCGTGACTCCAAGGCCCCCACCCGGGCCACCCTCTCCGTCCCCGCCCCTTCCTTCGCCGCCTTCGTCGAGGGCGTCAAGCGGCACTCCTGGCCCGGGGCGTGAGTCCCTCATTCACGGTTGGCGAAGGACCTGTAATGAACTGGCGTAAGTCCACTTACTCCGATGGCGGCGAAGGTGACACCTGCGTCGAGATCGCGGAGTCGGTCACCCACATAGCCATCCGCGACTCCAAGGCGCCCACCCGGGCCACCCTCTCCGTCCCCGCCCCCTCCTTCACCGTCTTCGTTGAGGGCATCAAGCGGCTCCGCCCGCCAGGTGTGTGAGCCCCGCTCGTTCAGTAAGCCCTACGCCTGCCCGGACTTATGGCTGACCCGGGCCGCAGCTTCGGCATCGTGATCACGGCGAGGTGCGGGCGCTCGCCGGGAAGGGCTCAATGGCCCGGCGTAGCGGATACGGCCTCCGGAGCGACGCGATGCGCAGCGGGGTCCCTCTCCCTCAAAACCGTGAACACTCAGCCCCCAACTGTCCTCCAGCCGCTCATTCGAGCGCCTTGATGACAGAATCCTCCTCAGTGCTCACGCATTTTCCGACCATGGGTCCTATGGGCAGGCCGGCATCGCGATGACAGTGAGTAGCGGACGCTTCCGCGACTCCAAGGCCCCCGCTCGCGCGGACAGGCGGGCGGGGCGGGGCGACCATGGTGCGGGTGTGGCGGCCTGTGGGTCAGACCCGGTCCAGGGGCCGGTGGGGTCCGCCGGGGAGTTCTGCCTTGATCGTGTCGTCCGGGTGCACCGTGCCGCCCACCTGCACGACGGTCATGATTCCGGCCTTGCGCACGACGTTCCCGGCTGCGTCGCGGCCCACCACCTGCTTCAGCAGCCCGTCCTGGAAGTTGTCGATCTGCAGACAGGGATTGCGCAGGCCGGTCACCTCCAGCACCGCATCGTCGCCGATGCGCAGCAGGGTGCCCACCGGCAGGCCGAGCAGATCGATGTCACGGGTAGTGATGTTCTCGCCGAGGTCACCGGGCAGCACCTCGAATCCCTCTGCGGCGACCTCGGCGAAGAGCTCTTGGTGGATGAGGTGGACCTGGCGCAGGTTCGGCTGGGTGGGGTCCTGCGCGACCCGCGAACGGTGCTTGACCGTTTCGCCGGCGTGTACGTCCCCCTCGACCCCGAGCCCGGCGAGCAGCGTGATGCTGTCCCGGTTCGGTTTGGTGAACGAGTACTCGCCATTGCTGTTGACTGCCGTGACTTTCCCGTTCAACGAAGGATCCCCCCAGTGGCGCGGCTTCGGTGAGACATGACCTTACCGACGGCTCTGGGCACGGGAGCGGTCGGCGTTCTATGGTCCGGGCATGACGGCTGAATCCGCCCGCGCATTCGACCCGTGGGACCCCGCCTTCGTCGCCGACCCGTACCCCGCGTTCGCCGAGCTGCGGGCCCGGGGGCGTGTGCTCTACTACGAGCCGAGCGACCAGTGGCTGGTCCCGCACCACGCGGACGTCTCGGCGTTGCTGCGCGACCGCCGGCTCGGCCGGACCTACCAGCACCGTTTCTCGCACGAGGACTTCGGCCGCACCCCGCCCCCGCCGGAGCAGGAGCCCTTCCACACGCTGAACGACCACGGGATGCTCGACCTGGAGCCGCCGGACCACACCCGTATCCGGCGTCTGGTGTCGAAGGCGTTCACGCCGCGCACGGTGGAGCGGCTGAAGCCGTACGTGCACGGGCTGGCGGACGACCTGGTCGCCGAAGTGGTGGCGGCGGGCGGCGGCGATCTGCTCACCGACGTGGCCGAGCCGCTGCCGGTCGCCGTGATCGCCGAGATGCTGGGCATCCCGGAGTCCGACCGGGCCCCGCTGCGCCCCTGGTCGGCGGACATCTGCGGGATGTACGAGCTGAACCCGTCCGAGGAGACGGCGGCGAAGGCGGTCCGGGCGTCGCTCGAGTTCTCGGACTACCTGCGCGTACTGATCGCGGCCCGTCGCAAGGAGCCCGGCGACGACCTGATCTCCGGTCTGATCGCCGCCCACGACGAGGACGACGACCGCCTCACCGAGCAGGAGATGATCTCGACCTGCGTGCTGCTCCTGAACGCCGGTCACGAGGCCACGGTGAACTCCACGACCAACGGCTGGCTGGCGCTCTTCCGCAACCCGGACCAGTTGTCGGCCCTGCGCGCCGACCACTCCCTCGTCCCCACGGCCGTCGAGGAGCTGATGCGCTACGACACCCCGCTCCAGCTCTTCGAACGCTGGGTGCTGGACGAGATCGAGATCGACGGGACGACACTGCCGCGCGGCGCGGAGGTGGCGATGCTGTTCGGCTCCGCCAACCACGACCCGGCGGTCTTCACCGCCCCGGACCGCCTCGACCTCACCCGTCGGGACAACCCCCACATCTCCTTCAGCGCGGGCATCCACTACTGCATCGGCGCCCCGCTGGCCCGCATCGAACTGGCGGCGTCCATGACGTCCCTGCTGGAGCGGGCCCCCGGCCTGCGCCTGGCGGCGGAACCGGAACGCAGGCCGAACTTCGTGATGCGCGGTCTGACGGGGCTACGCGTGGAACTGTGACGACTCCGCGCGTCGGCGCCGCCCCAGCAGCCAGGCGCCGAGCCCCCACACCACGGCGGGCACGACGGCCCCGGCGAGGAAGACCAACGGCAGTTCGGTGAGGACGGCGCCGAAGTCCTGCCCGTTGTTCTCGAACTCGTTGCCCAGGTGCCGCTGGGTCCGCGAGGTCTGCCACCACACGACCACCGCACCCACGGCCCCTGCCAACGAGACCGCACAGCCACCACCCGTCACCGCATCCCGACTCATACCTGCCCTGACGCTCCCACCCGCACGGCCGGTTTCATCTCAGGTGGTCAGGTCCCGCCGCCGCAGCCCCGCCAGTCCCGCCCCGACCAGCACGGCCGCGATCAGCAGCAGCACCAGCACCGGCGTCCAGCTCATCTCCCCTCCCGGCAGCTTCGGCAGGTGCCCGAACGGCGACACGTCCAGCACCGCCTGCGGCACGTCCAGCGCCGGTCCGACCCACCCGAGCAGCAGCACCGCGCCCGCGACGGCCCACGCGGCCACCGCCGCCCGGGGCAGCAGCCCGTGCAGCAGCACCGCGGCCCCGCCGATCACCCACACCGCCGGCAACTGCACGAGACAGGCGCCCAGGATCGCCCCGGCGTCGTGCCCGTACCCCGCGGCGAAACCGAGCCCGGCGAGCAGCATGATGAGCGCCGCGCCGCCGAAGGCGACGACGAGATGCCCAGCCGCCCAGCGCAGCCGGCCCACGGCACCCGCGAGCACCGGTTCCGCGCGCCCGGAGGCCTCCTCGCCGCTGAGTCGCAGCACCGACGCCACGACGTACAGCGCGGCGATCAGGCCGAGCATCCCGACCATCGCGGACACGAACGCGTCGGTGATCCCGGCCTGGCCGCCCATCCGCTCCATGATCTGGCGGGCCTGCTCGTTGTCCCCGACCAGGTCGGCCGCGCCCTCCGTCATCCCGCCGTAGACGACCCCGGCGAGGAAGAAGCCGATGCTCCAGCCGAGGACGGCGCCCCGCTGCAACCTCCAGGCCAGCGCACCGGCCGTACGCAGGCGCCCGGCGGCCGGTCCCGGCCGGGTCGGCAGGAAGCTCATGCCGAGGTCCCGGCGCCCGACCAGCCCGTACGCCACCGCCCCCTGTGCCACCGTCGCGCCGGCGATCAGCAGCAGCACCCACCACCGCTCACCGGCGAAGGCCCGCAGGTTCTCCAGCCACCCCAGCGGCGACACCCACGTCAGCACCGACGAACCGTCGTCCGTGGCGGAGTCGCCCGCAGCGCGCAGTACGAAGGCACCGCCCAGCACCGCCGCCGTCAGGCCCCGGGCCAGCCGTGCGCTCTCGGTGAGCTGGGCGACGATCGCCGCCATGGTCGCGAAGAGCATCCCGACGCCCGCGATCCCGAGCCCGAGGGCCAGCGCGCCGACCGCTCCCTGCCCGGCCAGTCCGGCCACCACCAGCAGCGCCAGGACGGCGTTGGCGACGGCAGCCGTGAGCAGCGCCGAGGTCAGCGAGGCCCGGCGGCCGACCATCCCCGAGGCGACCACCTCCTGCCGGCCGCTCTCCTCCTCGTCGCGGGTGTGCCGTACGACGATCAGCAGGCTCATCACGGCGGCGAGCGCGGCGGCGTACAGCCCGACGCGCCAGGCGGTCAGCGCGCCGAGGTTGTCGTCGAAGACGGGGCCGACCATGGCCCGCAGCGAGGAGTTGGTCTCCATCTGCCGCATCAGGTCGGCGCGCTCGGCGGCGGTGCCGTACAGGCCCTTGATGGTGCCCGGCATGGACAGCACCATGAGGGCGTTCACCGCGACCCAGACCGGGATCATCACCCGGTCGCGGCGCAGGGCGAACCGCAGCAGCGTGCCGGTACCGGCCAGTTGGCGCGAGCCCCCGGACCGGGCCGCGAAGGCGGGGGCGGCGGTTTCGGCGGTGGCGGTCATCGCGCCGCCACCTCCGCCCCGGACTTCGCGTCCTCGGCCTGGTAGTGCCGCAGGAACAGCTCCTCCAGCGTCGGCGGCGTCGACGTCAGCGACCGTACGCCCGTCTCGCTGAGCGACTTGAGGACGGCGTCCAGCTTGTCGGTGTCGACCTGGAGCCGGACCCGGTGGTCCTGGACGTCGAGGTCGTGCACGCCCGGCAGGCGGGAGAGGCCGTTCGGGGCGCCCGCGAGTTCGGCCGTGACGCTGGTCCGCGTCAGGTGGCGCAGGTCGGCGAGTGAGCCGCTCTCGACGGTCCGCCCCTTGCGGATGATGCTGACCCGGTCGCACAACTCCTCGACCTCGCTGAGGATGTGGGAGGAGAGCAGCACCGTCCGGCCGCGCTCGCGCTCCTCCTCGACGCACTTCTGGAAGACCTCCTCCATCAGCGGGTCGAGGCCGGAGGTGGGTTCGTCGAGGATCAGCAGGTCGACGTCGGAGGCGAAGGCGGCGACGAGCGCGACCTTCTGCCGGTTGCCCTTGGAGTACGTGCGGCCCTTCTTGGTCGGGTCGAGTTCGAACCGCTCGACCAGCTCGGCCCGGCGCCCCGTGTCGAGGCCTCCGCGCAGCCGGCCGTAGAGGTCGATGACCTCGCCGCCGGAGAGGTTGCGCCACAGCGTCACGTCGCCGGGGACGTACGCGATCCGGCGGTGTGCCTCCACCGCGTCCGCCCACGGGTCGCGGCCGAGCACCTGCGCGGCGCCGGAGTCGGCGCGCAGCAGGCCGAGCAGGACGCGGATGGTGGTGGACTTGCCGGCTCCGTTGGGGCCGAGGAACCCGTGGACCTCGCCGGTCTCGACCTCCAGGTCGAGGCCGTCCAGCGCGTGCGTGCGTCCGAACGACTTGTGGAGTCCGGAGACACTGATTGCCTTCGTCATGTTTCGGAACGTACGCTTCTTTCAGAAACTTGTGAAGTTAAGAAACCGTCAAGAGCGTGAGAGATGATCGACGGATGACGACGGAACCAGCGGGAGCAGCAGAGCCGGGGCGCGACCCCGAGGCGGTGTCGAAGTTCGTGGAGGGCTTCGCGGCCCAGCTCGTCGAGGCCGGGATGCAGCGGATGCCGGCCCGGGTCTTCGCCGCGCTGCTGGCCTCCGACTCGGGCTCGCTCACCTCCGCCGAACTGGGCGGACAGCTCCAGGTCAGCCCGGCCGCCGTCTCCGGAGCCGTGCGCTACCTCTCCCAGCAGCACATGGTCTCCCGCGAGCGCGAACCCGGTTCACGCCGGGAGCGCTACCGGGTGCACAGCAACCAGTGGTACGAGGCGCTCACCAACCGCGAGGCCATCATCAAGCGATGGGAGAGCGCGCTGCGCGAGGGCGTCACCAGCCTCGGCGCCGACACCCCGGCAGGTCGGCGCATGGCCGAGACGCTCGCCTTCTTCGAGTTCGTCGACGACGAGATCGCGGCGATGATGGAGCGCTGGCGGGTGCACCGGGAGGAGCGGTTCGGGCGGGGCTGACGGTGATCGGAAAAGCGGGTCACGTGAGCGTAGGCGCTCGACTACACTGAGTTGCCACTGGTCCGCATCTAGGGGAGGGCGCATCATGACAGTCATGGCGGAGCGACCGACGATGAGCGGCACCGAGTACCAGAGCTTCGAGGAACTGCTGGCAGCCCTCGATGAACTGGTTGTACCCGACGGCTACAGAGCCGAGATCATGAGGGGGAGCATCGTCGTGTCGCCGTGGTCGAAGGGCTACTACCTCCGGGCGATGCGCCTGGTGTGCGCGCAACTGGAGGTACACCTTCCCGAATCGCATGTGATCGAACGAGGGCCGTTCCTCTATGTCTTCCCGGGAGACGAGTGCGCCTACGGACCGGATATCCACGTGGCGCATGAGCGAGTCTTCGAGACGGAGAGCAATCATCTGGACGGTGAGGGCCTGTCCTTCGTCGCTGAGCTGACTTCTCCCGCTACCCGGAACAACGACCTGACCGAGAAGGTGGAGGTATACGGACGGGCCGGCGTTCTCGTCTATCTGCTTCTCGACATGCAGGAGGAGCAGGCCACGGTTCTGTGGACGCCGTCCACCAAGGGATACGAGTCGCGCATCACCAGGCCGTTCGGCGAGAAACTCCCCATCCCCGCCCCGTTCGACTGCCTGCTGGACACGTCGGGCTTCCGGGCCCCCTGACACAGGCGTGGCTCAGCAGGGCATGGCGCGTTCGATGGCCTTGGCCTGCTCGCGCAGGTGTTCATCCCACTCCGAGCGCTCCTGCGCGGGCACCGGCACCTGCACGTCGGTGCGCCCCTCCAACAAGTCGTGGTCGGCGGCGTCCGGGAAGCGCACCTCGGCCCCCGCCCGGTTCGCGAGGGCAAGGGCCGTGGCGACGAAGCCGCGGGAAAGGGCGTGGATGATCCGGTGATGGGTCTTGTAGTGCCACTCCACCAGGGCGTTCACAAATCTCTCGTAGGCGCCGGGATCAACCTGGCACTCGTCGTTGACCATCTCCCCGACACCGGACGGGATGCCCAGCTCCGCCTCATACACGGCCACCTGCCGCAGGAACAGCCGCGCTGCCCCGTTGGACGGATTCCACAGTGTCTCGTCGCCCACATCGAAGTACTGGCTCACGCATGCCCCCTGATCAGGTCCGGCGGTGAGCGTAGGCACCGGCCCCGGGCTCGCGCACGTCGTTTTGCCCGTCATCCCGCCGGCAGCGTCAGCCCCCACGCCCCCTCGCGCGCCACCCACGTCCGCGTGCCCACCGGCCCGCACACCACCGTGTCGGCCCGGTAGCGGAAGTGTGCCCCCGACACGGTCACCGTCCGCCCGCTCGCCGTCAGCGGCGATGCCTGCGCGCCCACCGACAGCGGCCGCACCTCCACCACGGCGACGCCTCCGGCACCCGGCGTCACCGACACCCCGGCGACCGGCTGGTCCAGGTCCACCAGCGTCACCCCGTCCACCTCCACCCGCAGCCGGGCCGGACCGGCGACCCCCGGTGCGACGGCGGTCCGGGCCGGACGCGAGGCCGCCAGCGTCCGTACGAACGACTGACAGGTCCGCAGCCAGGGACGGGCCGACGCCGCCCCGTCCGAAGCGCCACCGGGGTCCGCGTCCTCCCGCGCCGGTACCGGCACCGGAACCGGCGGAATGCCCACCGCCCCCAGCACCACCCCGTCACTGTCGTCGACAAGCAGGTCGAGGCGCCGTTCCGCCCCGTCCAGCACCGCCCGCGCCGCCGCCACCGCCCCGATCGGCAGCCCCAGGGACCGGGCGAGACCGAGCGCAGAGCCCACCGGCACCACCGACAGCGCGCAGCCCGCCAGCTCCCGCTGCCGGTGCAGCAGGGTCACGGCCCGCAGCAGCGCACTGTCGTCGCCGACCACGACGGGCCGCCGCGAGCCGCGCCGCACAAGCGCCCGCGCGAACTCCTCCGGACCGTCCGCCAGACACACCTTCGTATGCGACGCACCCGCGCTGAGCACGTCTTTCGCGATCCGGACGGACTCCCCGTCCAGCCGTCGCGCGACCGGATCGACGACCACCAGAAGCTGATCGGACCTCGCTGAAGAGTTCGCGGAAGAGCTCGCGGAAGTCGCCACCTCGGCCATGCCTCGCTTCCTCGGGTAGCATCTTTGTGCAAGAGCCCCTTGCGCTATTGCGCCAGGGGCTTCGTCTATTCCGGGGCATCCGGTCCGACGGTTGGCGGCCAACGACGGTCGCGGTGCACGCGGTTCCATACGCTCCGCGTACGCCCTCGACCTTGGACATGCCCCGCCCGGAAGGGGTGTACGCGCGTGCCCGCACTTGTGCTGCTCGGTGCTCAGTGGGGTGACGAAGGCAAGGGAAAGGCGACGGACCTGCTCGGTGGTTCCGTCGACTATGTGGTGCGCTACCAGGGCGGCAACAACGCCGGCCACACGGTAGTCGTGGGCGATCAGAAGTACGCCCTCCACCTGCTCCCTTCCGGAATCCTGTCTCCCGGCTGTACGCCGGTCATCGGTAACGGCGTCGTTGTCGACCCGTCGGTCCTGTTCTCCGAGCTGAGCGGGCTGAACGAGCGCGGCGTCGACACGTCCAAGCTCCTGATCAGCGGAAACGCGCACATCATCACGCCGTACAACGTGACCGTCGACAAGGTGACGGAACGCTTCCTCGGCAAGCGCAAGATCGGCACCACAGGGCGCGGCATCGGCCCGACCTACGCCGACAAGATCAACCGCGTCGGCATCCGCGTCCAGGACCTCTACGACGAGTCGATCCTCACCCAGAAGGTCGAAGCGGCGCTCGACATCAAGAACCAGATGCTCACCAAGCTCTTCAACCGCCGCGCCATCGCCACCGGCCAGGTCGTCGAGGAGCTGCTGGCCTACGCGGACAAGCTCGCCCCGTACGTCGCCGACACCGTCCTGCTCCTCAACCAGGCCCTCGACGACGACAAGGTGGTCCTCTTCGAGGGCGGCCAGGGCACGCTGCTGGACATCGACCACGGCACGTACCCCTTCGTCACCTCGTCGAACCCGACCGCGGGCGGCGCCTGCACCGGCGCCGGCGTGGGCCCGACGAAGATCAGCCGGGTCATCGGCATCCTCAAGGCGTACACGACCCGCGTCGGCGCAGGACCCTTCCCGACCGAGCTGTTCGACGAGGACGGCGAGGCCCTGCGCCGCATCGGCGGCGAGCGCGGTGTCACGACCGGCCGTGACCGCCGCTGCGGCTGGTTCGACGCGGTGATCGCCCGCTACGCCACCCGCGTCAACGGCCTCACCGACTTCTTCCTCACCAAGCTCGACGTCCTCACCGGCTGGGAGCAGATCCCGGTCTGCGTGGCGTACGAGATCGACGGCAAGCGCGTCGAGGAGCTGCCGTACTCGCAGTCCGACTTCCACCACGCGAAGCCGGTCTACGAGACGCTGCCCGGCTGGAGCGAGGACATCACCAAGGCGAAGTCCTTCTCCGACCTGCCGAAGAACGCCCAGGCGTACGTCAAGGCGCTCGAGGAGATGTCCGGCGCCCCGATCTCCGCGATCGGCGTCGGCCCGGGCCGGGACGAGACGATCGAGATCAACTCGTTCCTGTAGGGAACCGGGAACCGGGAACCGCGTACGCACACCGACGCCGACGGCCGGGACCCTGCGCGGGGTCCCGGCCGTCGGCGTCCGGGCGGCGGCTACGCTGGCCCGGAACCAGCAGCGGACGGACAGCGCGGACAGCGCGGAGCGAGCGGAACATGCGGAAGCCCACCACCCGGACGTGGATCTGGCTGACCGTGGCGGTCGTCGCCGTGACCGGCGGTCTCTTCTACGTCGATGCCCACCGCGTCTCCGCCGCCCCGCACGCCGACGACCCCAAGTGCGACAAGGTGGTCTCCCGCCTGCCGGACGACATACCCGGCGCGTCGCGCGACTGGGCCCTCGGGGACGGAGTCGCGTCCTGGGGCGGCCAGAAGGCGCTGTTCAGGTGCGGTGCCGAGGAACTGCCGCCCAACATCAACCTCTGCGTCACGGCGGACGGCGTCGACTGGGTCCTGGACGAGGCACGGCTCAAACGCGACGGCGTGAGCGTCCTGCGGACGTACGGCCGCTCCCCGGCCGTGGAACTCACGTACACCGGTTCGCGCGAGGACGTGGGCGGCATCCTCGCCGCGCTGGACCCCGCCGTGAAGTGGATCCCGCAGAAGCGGAAGTGCGTCGGCCTCGACGACGCCGACACCGCCCTGTAGCTCTTCGTTCGGCCCTCTTCATTCGGACCCCTTCGCCGGGCGCCGGAGCGCGGGCTGGTGTCGGATCGGTGGCATGACCGACCGTGACCGCGCCGCTTCCTGCCAGGGCCCGTACGGTGGCGGGACCGAACCCGGCGGCGACTGCGGCGACTGCGGCGACCCGGCCCGCTTCGAGGTCGCCCGGCATCTGCGGACACCGCTGCGGGTGTGCCCCGTACACCTGGGGCCCGCGCTGCTGCTGGCCGACGGGGTGCTGTGGCCGCCGGGGGTCACCCTGGTCCGGTGAACCGGTGAACCGGTGAGAGGCCACTGAGGGCGCGCTCACGCCGGGGTGGTTGACTTGGGCGACCCGCCTGCGAGGGCGTGGGGACGCGGAAGGAAGCCGTACGGTGTCCGGACGATCCGACGACATGGCACAGCGGTTCGAGCGGGACCGGCCCCGGCTGCGGGCGGTCGCGTACCGCATCCTCGGCTCCCTCGGCGAGGCCGACGACGCCCTCCAGGACGCCTGGCTGCGCGCCGACCGCGCGGACACCTCCGACGTGGCGAACCCCTCCGGCTGGCTCACCACGGTCGTCGCGCGGGTCTGCCTCAACATGCTCCGTACCCGGGACACCCGCCGCGAGGAACCGCTGGACGACTCGGCGGACCGGGGACCCGCCGACGCCTTCGCCGATCCGGCCGAGGAGGCGCAGCTCGCCGACGACGTCGGTGTCGCGCTGCTGATCGTCCTGGACACCCTCGGCCCCGCCGAGCGGCTCGCGTTCGTTCTGCACGACATGTTCGACGTGCCCTTCGACGACATCGCCGTGATGCTCGACAAGACCCCCTCGGCCACCCGCCAGTTGGCCAGCCGCGCCCGCCGCCGGGTCCGGGGCGTCCCCGTGCCCGACGCCGACCTGCCCCGCCGGCGCCGCGCGGTCGACGCCTACCTGTCGGCCACCCGTGGCGGCGACTTCGACGCGCTGGTCGCCCTGCTCCACCCGGACGTCGTCCTGCGCGCCGACGCGGCGGTCGTTCCGACGCCCGAGCCCGTCTCGATCAGCGGCGTCGAGCGGGTGGCCAGGGGCGCGATGGCCTCGATGGGCCGGGCCAGGGCCGCCGGTGTCGTCCTCGTCGACGGCCGGGTGGGCATGGCGATGGCCGAGAACGGCCGGCTGCGCGTGGTACTCCGGTTCACCTTCGCGGACGACGGCCGCATCACCGGTATCGACGTGATCGCGGAGCCGGAACGGCTGAGCGAACTGGACATTGCGGGCATAGGCTGAGGTTGTACGAGCTGTACGCGTCGCGTCGCGTCGATCGAAGAAGGTGAGTGCGATGCGCATGCTGCTCAAAGCGACGATGGACACGGAGACGTCGAACGAACTCGTCCGCAGCGGCAAGATGGCGGACCTGATGAAGGAGACGCTCGACCGCATGAAGCCGGAGGCCGCCTATTTCGGTGCCCTCGGTGGCCGCCGGACGGTCCTGATGGTGTTCGACATGCAGGACAACTCGGACATGCCCCGCCTCGGTGAGCCCTTCTTCACCGAGATGAAGGCCGAGGTCGAGGTCTGCCCGATCATGAACGGCGAGGACCTCGCGAAGGGCCTCGCCAAGATTCAGTGACGCACGGAATCAGTACGGGAATCAGCACGGAATTCAGCACGGGATCAACTGAAGACGATCATCGACCCCTGTGCCAGGCTCCGCGTGGCCGCCGCGTGCAGGCCCAGCCACACATGGCGCTCCCGGGCGAAGGGGCTGGAGTCGTACGGCGCGGGCACGGCCGGTTCCTCCAGCTCCGTCGGGGCGAGCGGCGGCTGCGGCGGAGCCGGGGGGTTGGCCGGATCGATCCCGAGAACCGGGGCGACCGCCTCCAGCTCCCGCAGCAGGGTGTGCGAGGAGCCCAGGGGGCCGCCGTCCGCCAGGAGTTCGTCGTTGGCGAGCGGGTGCGGGAAGTCGACCGGGACGTAGGCGCCCGCGTGGTCGTAGTGCCAGACCAGGTGGGACTGCTGGGCCGTCGACTCGAACATCTCCAGCAACTGCTCGTAGTCACCGCCGAGTTCGTCCACCGGCGTCACCTGGAGCCCGCACACCTGCAGGAGGTGCGCCCGGCGCAGGAAGTGCAGCGCGTCGTAGTCGAACCCGGCCACCGGGGCGACCTCGCCGGAGAGCCCCGGCATGTACTGGTACACCGGCACCGGCGGCAGTCCGGCCTCGGCGAGCACCTTGTCGTATTGCGCGAGTTCCTCGGCGAACGGGTTGTCCGGCGTGTGGCACAAGACATCGACGAGCGGTACCAGCCACAGGTCACAGGCCAAAGGAGGGCTCCTCACACAGCACAGCGGTCAGGGAAGCGTAGTCGGTGCGTTTGCGTGTTGCGTGTCGCGTGCAGGTCCCCTACCCACCTGACGCCGGACCACGACACCTCAGACGTTGGTCATCACGTCATCACGTCACCACGTCATCGCCCGGTGAGCCGCTCGATGAGGGCGAGCGAGTGGGCGTTGTACGCGTTGACGAGCGAGCGCGCGCCTGTGATGTCGCGGAGGGCGAGGGCGTCGACCAGTTCGGTGTGCCCGCACCACAGCGCGCCGCGCAGCTCGCTGAGCCGGCGCAGGTGCTGCACCGTGCACACCCAGCTCTGCACGCGCAGCCGGTGCAGGAAGTCGGAGAGGTAGGGGTTGCCGAAGAGGGCGGCCAGCTCGCGCCAGTAGCGCAGGTCGTAGCCGATCAGGACGGTCAGGTCGCCGGCCGCGGCGGCACGCTGGGCCTCGTCGCCGCGCCGGCGGACCCCGGCGAGGGCGGCGGCGACGCGCGGGTGGCCCGGGTCCGGCCCGCCCGGCAGGTCCGCGGCGAGGGCGAGGAACATCCCGTCGGTCACGAGAGCGCGGGCCTCGATCATGCCGCGGAAGTCGTCGACCGAGTACTCGTGCACGCGGAAACCGCGATGGTGGTCGGCGTCGAGGAGCCCCTGCGCGGACAGGTCGACCAGCGCCTCGCGCACCGGCGTCGCGGACACCCCGTACTGCTCGGCGATCTCCTTGACCGTGAACTCCTGCCCCGGCTGGAGCCGCCCCGCCAGCACTTCGTCGCGGAGCGCGTCGGCGATCTGCTGCCGCAGGGTGCTGCGCGTGACGGCACCGGTGCCGCTGGGGCCGGGCATGGTCGGGCGGTCTCCTCGTCGCGTCCGGGGGCGTACGCGCACATACGTCTGTGGCGTGCTCGCACACGTGTCTACGGTGTACGGGCACGCCACCTTACGCGCTCGGGTTCCCCTCCTGCCCGTATGCGGGCAGGGCCTGCTCTCGGGGCCCTGTCCTCAGGACCCTGCTCTCAGGTCCTACTCGGTGTACTCGTCCGCGACGGACAGTGCCGTGTCGAGGGCCGCCAGGCCCTCCTTCAGCTCCGCCTCGGAGATGTTGCACGGCGGCACGACGTGGGTCCGGTTCATGTTCACGAACGGCCACAGGCCGTGGGACTTGGCGGACGCGGCGAACGCGGACATCGGGGTGGCCGCCTGTCCGGTCGCGTTGTAGGGCACCAGCGGCTCCCGGGTCTCCCGGTTCTTCACCAGTTCCAGCGCCCAGAACATGCCGGTCCCGCGCACCTCGCCCACGCTCGGGTGGCGCTCGGCCAGCTCCCGCAGCGCCGGCTCGACGACCTCGGCACCGAGCCGCGCCGCGTGCTCGACGACGCCCTCCTGGGCCATGACGTCGATCGTGGCGACGGCGGCGGCACAGGCCAGCGGGTGCCCGGAGTACGTCAGGCCGCCCGGGTAGGGCCGCTCGGCGAACGTCTCGGCGATCCTCCCGGAGATGGCGACACCGCCCAGCGGCACGTACCCCGAGTTCACGCCCTTGGCGAAGGTCATCAGGTCGGGCACCACGTCGTACAGGTCCGCCGCGAACCACGTACCGGTCCGCCCGAACCCGGCCATGACCTCGTCGAGCACGAAGACGATCCCGTACTTGTCGCAGATCTCGCGGACCCCGGCCAGGTATCCGGCCGGCGGCATCATGATCCCCGCCGTGCCCGGGATCGTCTCCAGGATGATCGCGGCGACGGTCCCCGGGCCCTCGAAGGCGATCGTCGTCTCCAGGTGCTCCAGCGCCCGCGCGCACTCCTGCTCCTCGGTCTCGGCGTAGAAGCGCGAGCGGTACAGGAAGGGTGCCCAGAAGTGCACGACACCGGCGGCGCCGCCGTCCGAGGCCCAGCGGCGCGGGTCGCCCGTGAGGTTGATCGCCTGCTGGGTGCCGCCGTGGTACGAGCGGTACGCCGACAGCACCTTCGGCCGGCCGGTGTGCAGCCGCGCCATGCGCACGGCGTGCTCGACCGCGTCGGCCCCGCCGTTGGTGAAGAAGATCTTGTCCAGGTCGCCGGGCGTCCGCTCGGCGATCAGCCGCGCCGCCTCCGAACGCGCCTCGATCGCGAACGCGGGCGCGAACGTCGTCATCCGCCCCGCCTGCTCCTGGATCGCGGCGACGACCCTGGGGTGCTGGTAGCCGATGTTGGTGTAGACGAGCCCGCTGGAGAAGTCGAGGTAGCGCTTGCCTTCGTAGTCCCAGAAGTACGACCCCTCGGCGCCGGCGACGGCGAGCGGATCGATGAGCTCCTGCGCTGACCAGGAGTGGAAGACATGCGCGCGGTCCGCGGCCTTCACGGCCGCGCCGGCCTGGGGATTCGGCTGAGGGGTCATGCGGCCGAGCGTAGATGTCCGCGATGCGGAAACGGAATCGGCGTCCTGTCTGCGGTCGGGAGCTTTCCACGACAGGTTGTCGACGTGTGTCGACCGGTGTCGACCCGTGTCGACGTGTGTCGGACCTGTGTCGACGTGGGGGAGCCGCTCCGTTCCGTTACGGAACCGTGGACAAGGGGCGACTCGGCGCGGGGCCGCCCCGCACTATCCTCGCTCTGTTGTTCACGTTCGGAGGGGAAGGCGGCGCGGCATGCGGAAGCTGGGGGACGGGGACCCACAGCGCATCGGAGCCTACCGACTGCTGGGGCGGCTGGGCGCGGGCGGCATGGGGCATGTCTACCTGGCCCGCTCGGACCGCGGCCGCACCGTCGCCGTCAAGCTGGTGCGCGAGGAACTGGCCGCGCTGGAGGAGTTCCGCGGACGGTTCCGGCAGGAGGTCGAGTCCGCGCGCCGGGTCGGCGGATACTGGACGGCGCCCGTACTGGACGCGGACACCGAGGCCGCCGTGCCGTGGGTCGCCACCGGGTACGTCGCGGGGCCCAGCCTCAAGCAGGTCGTCGGGCACGACCACGGTGCCCTGCCGGAGCGCTCGGTCCGCACGCTGGCGGCCGGGCTCGCCCACGCCCTCCAGGACATCCACGCCGCCGGGATCATCCACCGCGACCTCAAGCCGTCCAACGTCCTCGTCACCATCGACGGCCCCCGCGTCATCGACTTCGGCATCGCACGCGCGCTCGAGACGGTGACCGACGGCGGGCTCACCCGTACCGGCGCGCTCGTCGGCTCGCCCGGTTTCATGGCGCCCGAGCAGGTGCGTGGCAACCGTGTCACGCCCGCGTGCGACGTCTTCTGCCTCGGCTCGGTCCTCGCCTACGCCGCCACGGGCGCCCTGCCCTTCGGCAACGCGAACAGCGGCGTGCACGCTCTGATGTTCCGCATCGCGCAGGAGGAGCCCGACCTGGAGGGCGTGCCCGAGGGCATCGCCGACCTCGTACGCGAATGTCTGAGGAAGGACCCGGCCGCGCGGCCCTCCCTCGCCGAGGTCCTGGAGCGCACGGGCGCGCAGGACACGGTCACCGACGGCCGCTCCCGCGACCCGTGGCTGCCCAGCGCGCTGGTGGCCCAGCTCGGCCGCCACGCGGTACAGCTACTGGAAACGGAGAACCCGGAGAACCCGGAGAACCCGGAGAACTTCGAGCACCCGGTGCACCCGCAGGCACCGGGTGCACCGGGTGCACCGGGGGCCGCTGCGGCGGTCCCGGCCGCGGGGGCCGTCCCGGAGCCGGGCGGCGACGGTCCGGACACGGTCCGGAACCCGCAGCCGCGTCCCCCTGAGAATCCGCCCGCCGTCCCGGACCGGGAACCTGTGGAACCTGTCGCCGCGACGCCGGGCGGCGCGCCGCCACCGCGTGACCCGGGCAGCGGCGCCCCGTTCAACCACCTCACCACCCTGGTCGAGGGCCAGAGCCCTCCGGCGCCCCCGCCCGCCGCCCACGGCCACCCGCAGTACCCGCAACACCCCCAGCCGCCCGCCCACGGGTACGCCCCGACCCCCGGCTGGAACGCCCCGCCGCCCGGAGACCAGCCGCCGTACGGCGCCGACCTCGGCCCGACTCCGCCCTACGGGCCCCCGCAGCCCCCGCCGCCGTACGGCCCGTCGCGGGAGCCGTCCCGAAGCGGCCGTTCCACCGCGCTGCTGATCGTCGTCGCCCTGGTCGTCGCGCTGGGCGCCGGTGGCACGGTCTACGCCCTGATGAGCGGGGGCGACGACGGCGACCGGGCCGGCGGCGACCCCACGAACACCCCGACGGCCGGCGCGTCCCAGAACCCGGGGCCCGGACCCGGCACGGACGGGTCGACCCCGACGACCGGCGTCGACGGGCCGAACCCTTCCCAGACGGCCCAGGACGGCACGATCCCCACGGCCTACCTGGGGACGTGGTCCGCCACCATCGACAACGCGACCGGCGCCCACACCCGGCGACTGACCATCCAGCAGGGCGACGTGGGCGACACGGTCGTCTCCCTCGTCGCCGACGGCCCCACGGGCAACGGCACCTACCACTGCGTCTTCGAGGCCGACCTGACCGGCGCCCCGGGCTCCGAAGGCCCGGTGCGCGTCGGCCCCTCAACGGTGACGGTCGGACCGGCCACCTCCTGCACCCCGGGGGAGCCCACCACGGTCACGCTGCTGCCGGACGGCAGCCTGCAGCGGGTGAACAACGACAGCGGGGACAGCCTGATCTACACCCGACAGTGAGCGGACCCTGAGGGCGGCGGTGCGCCGGGTCCTTGTTCAGCCGGGCAGCGGCGGCAGGGCCGGGCCGCGCGGCCCGACCCTGCGATCCGGGGGCCGGAGTCGCGAGGCCAAACACCGGACCACGCCGACGCCCACCGCCCCAACACCTCAGCGCGGCTCCGGTGGCCGCTGTCGGGGCATGTTCGGCCGGGCCCCGTTCGCCGGCACGGAGAACCGACCCGGTCCCACCGCCCCCGCCCACGCCTCGGACCGCCCCGCCGCGCCGCCGGCCGTCCCGGACTGCAAGCCCAGCGGCGCGACCCCGGTCCGGAAGTCCACCATCCAGTCTGCCGTCTCCGCCCGCACCAGCTCCGTCACGTCCTCGGAGAACCGCCGCAGCACCAGCAGGCACCGCTCCGCCGCCTCACTCGCCGTGCCGTCCGCCGGTCCCAGCACCTCGCGCACGCTCTCCGACGCCCAGTCGAACTGGAGTGCCTGAAGCCGCCGCTGCACCGCCTGCGCCGTGGCCACGTCCCGCATCCACCCGGACGTGACCCCGAAGAACCGGTCACCCGCCACGCACGCCACCGCCCACAGCAGCGCCAGATACCCCCAGGGAGCCGCCCCGCCCACCATCTGGGACATGTCGAGGAGCGGCAGCGCCGCCCCGGCGACCGCCCCCACCGCGGCCCCGCCCCGCAGCAGTACGGCACCGCGCCGCTTCCACACCCGGTCGGCCAGATACCAGGCCGCCGTGTCCAGCGCACCCCGCTCCACCCACCGGTACAGCTCGTCCAGCCGCTCGGCGGGCAGCGCCCAGTCCCCGAGGGGAAACGCCCGCCCGGTCAGGTCGACGGGTCGCGGTCCGGCCGCCTCCTCGCCGTCCCGCCCGTCCTGCGGCGGCCTCTCGGGCTGCATCTCCGGCTGACCCACCCGGCACTCCCTACTGCTCGCCACTGCTCGCCGTACTGCTCGCCGGCCGCGAAGACCTCCTGCGCCGGCACCCTTCCTACCGCCCAATGGGTGGCGAAGGGCCGGGTTCGGCCGCTTTTCCGCCCGGAAGAGGGCGTTGATCAGGTATAGGGATCTCTCCGTATCACTCGAAAGAGTGCTGGGGCGAGGGCCGCCCGGACCACGTAGGCTCGTCCCGAACGGCAAAACCGTAGCGACAAGCGATAAGCGATAGGAGCTGAACGTGATCCCCGGTGGCGGCCAGCCCAACATGCAGCAGTTGCTTCAGCAGGCCCAGAAGATGCAGCAGGACCTGGCGAACGCGCAGGAGGAACTGGCGCAGACGGAGGTCGACGGCCAGGCGGGCGGTGGCCTGGTGAAGGCCACGGTCACCGGCTCCGGCGAGCTGCGCGGCCTGAAGATCGACCCCAAGGCGGTGGACCCGGAGGACACCGAGACCCTCGCCGACCTGATCGTCGCCGCCGTCCAGGCGGCCAACGAGAACGCGCAGAACCTCCAGCAGGAGAAGCTCGGCCCGCTCGCCCAGGGCCTGGGCGGCGGCAGCGGCGGCAGCGGCATCCCAGGCCTGCCCTTCTGAATCCGCCTGAATCCGCTCTTCTGGATGCGCCCTTCTCGGTCCGCCTTTCCCAGTTCGCCTTTCTCAGACCGGCCGAAGCCATCTACCGTACGTAGTGCACGAACCTCAGGAAGGACGGCAGTCCGTTGTACGAAGGCGTGGTCCAGGACCTCATCGACGAGCTGGGGCGGCTGCCCGGCGTCGGTCCCAAGAGCGCGCAGCGGATCGCCTTCCACATCCTCCAGGCGGAACCGGCCGACGTACGGCGGCTCGCCCAGGCCCTCATGGAAGTGAAGGCCAAGGTCCGCTTCTGCGCGACCTGCGGAAACATCGCGCAGGAGGAGCAGTGCAACATCTGCCGCGACCCGCGCCGCGACCCGGCGGTGATCTGCGTGGTGGAGGAACCGAAGGATGTCGTCGCCATTGAGCGCACCCGCGAGTTCCGCGGGCGCTACCACGTGCTCGGCGGCGCGATCAGCCCGATCGACGGGGTCGGCCCCGACGACCTCCGTATCCGTGAACTGCTGGCCCGCCTGGCGGACGGCACGGTCACGGAACTGATCCTGGCCACGGATCCGAATCTGGAGGGCGAGGCGACGGCCACGTACCTCGCCCGCATGATCAAGCCCATGGGCCTCAAGGTCACCCGCCTGGCCAGCGGCCTCCCTGTGGGCGGCGACCTGGAATACGCGGACGAGGTGACCCTCGGCCGCGCCTTCGAGGGGAGACGACTCCTAGATGTCTGACGCCACGCTGCACGCGACCAACCAGAATCCGGACGACTTCGCGGTCCAGATCGCCGACCAGATCGAGAGTTTCCTGGTCGCCGTCACCGAGGTGGCGAAGGGCGACGAGCCGGACTCGGCCGTCCCCTTCCTCCTCCTGGAGGTCTCCCAGCTCATGCTGGCAGGCGGCCGCCTGGGCGCCCACGAGGACATCGTCCCCGACGAGCGCTACGAGCCCGACCCGGGCCCGGAGCTGGACGTGGACGAGATCCGCGAGAACCTGGCCCGCATCCTCGAACCGGTCGACGTCTACTCCGAGGTCTTCGACCCCTACGAGCCGCGCAAGGCCCCGGTCCCGGCCCGTATCTCCGACGACCTCACCGACGTCATCACCGACCTCCGCCACGGCATGGTCCACTACCGGGCCGGCCGCACCACGGAGGCCCTGTGGTGGTGGCAGTTCTCCTACTTCTCCAACTGGGGTTCCACGGCCTCCGCGACCCTGCGCGCCCTCCAGTCGGTCGTCGCCCACGTCCGCCTGAACCAGCCCCTGGAGGAGCTGAACGGCCTCGACACCGACCAGGACCTTGGCGACGACGCCCTGGAGAAGGAGGCCGGCCGGGTCATGGTCCAGGAGATCGCGGACCCGCTGGGCCTGCGCCCGGTCACGTAGCGGCGCTCCTGGATCTCAGGTCTCGTCGCTGACGTCCGGGACCTCGAGCAGGCGGAGGAACGCGGTCGCCGCGGGCGTGCGGCTGCCAGTTGGCCAGACGACGTACTCGACGCGGGCGGGTGCGTCGGTGACCTGGATCGTGGTCACGCCGCTGAGCTGGGGCGCGTACGCGGAGGGCAGCATGGCCACGCCGAGGCCCTGTCCGACCAGCCGCGCGAGGAAGGCTGTGTTCGTCACTTCGAAGGCGACGTCACGGGTGAGGCCCGCGGCGGAGAAGGCCAGGTCGGACTGGGCGCGGCCGGCGGTCTTCACCGGCAGGTCCACGAACTCCTCCTCGGCGAGCCGTCGCAGATCGACCGGCCCTCCTTTGGCGAGCGGGTGATCGGGGGAGACCACGGCGACGAGCCGGTCCCGCCCGATCACGTGGGCCTCGACCCCCTCGGGGCGGGCGGTGGTCGGAAGCCCGAGGAAGGCGACCTGGATGTCCCCCTCCTTGACCCGCTCGACGAGTTCCTCGCTGGCGCCCACGCGCAGGCTGATGCGTACGTTCGGACACCGCCGGCGGAAGTCGCGCAGGGCGCGCGGGATGTCGACGGCGGCGACGGACGAGATCACGCCGACGCGGAGCTGCCCGCGGACTTCGCCGATGGCGGCGGCGACCTCGACGACCGCGCGTTCGGCGGCCGCCAGGCACTGGCGGGCGGCCGGGAGAAACGCCTCCCCGGCCGGCGTCAGCCGCACCCGGCGGGTGGTGCGCTCGAAGAGCTTGGTGCCCAGTTCCCGCTCCAGCCGCGCGATCTGGTGGCTGAGGGCGGACTGGACGACGAGACAGCGCTCGGCGGCACGAGTGAAGCTCATGGTCTCGGCGACCGCGAGCACGTAGCGCATCTGCTGGAGTTCCATGAGTATTTATCTTGCTCCAAGATGAATACGGTGACAAACATGTGTTGGACTCATTGATCGGGACGGAAGCAGACTTCGGGGACGGGCCACCCAACCCTTGGAGTTGTCATGTCTGCACGCGTACACGAGAGTCCGCCCTCGCCCCTGAGGGGATGGCTGGGCGTCGCCGCCATCACGGCCAGTCTCTTCGTCTTCCTGACCACCGAGCTGATGCCCGTCGGCCTGCTCACGCCGCTGAGCGAGAGCCTGGACATCTCCGTCGGCGTCGCCGGCCTCATGGTCACCGCACAGGGCGTAGCGGCCGGTCTCGGCGTACCGTTCATCGTCGCCTGGACCAGACGAGTCGACCGACGCCCGCTGCTGACCACGCTGCTCGCGGTGCTGGCCCTGGGCAACCTCGTCACCGCCGTCTCACCGAACTACCCGCTGATCCTCGGCACCCGGCTCTGCATGGGCTTCGCCAGCGGAGTCTTCTGGGCCATCGGCGTGAGCATGGCCATGCGGATCGTGCCCGAACGGCATGCGAACCGGGCCGCCGCCGTGGTGATGTCCGGCATCTCCGTGGCCACGGTCGTCGGCATCCCCCTCGGGACCGTCATCGAGGCGCAGACGGACTGGCGGACCACCTTCGGCATCTGGGCCGGCCTCAGCGTGCTGGTCCTGATCGCGGTCGTGGCGCTCATCCCGTCGATGCCGTCGCAGAACGCCGTGTCCGTCCGCGAGGTCTTCCAACTGCCGCTCAGAAACGGACAGTTGCGCACCGCGCTGTTCATCGTCGTCTTCTTCGTGCTCGGACACTTCGGCGCCTACACGTTCGTGCGCCCCTACCTGGAGGACACCGCGGACGCGTCGTCCGCCTTCATCACCACCGTCCTGATCATCTTCGGCGTCGGCGGCGCGGTCGGGAACTTCGTCGCCGGTTACACGGTGAACAAGAGCCTGCGCGGCACCTTCGTCATCGGTCTCGTAGGACTCCTGGTCGCCCTGTTGCTGCTGCGCACCGTGGGCAACGGTGAGACGGGCGCCGTCGTCGCGCTGGTCCTGTGGGGACTCTCCTTCGGCGCCGTGCAACTGTCCCAGATCAACATGACGCTCGCCGCCGCACCGGAGACCTTCGAAGCGGCCATGTCGCTCAACACCATGGCGTACAACACGTGCATCGCGCTCGGCGCGCTCTTCGGCGGTCTCTTCGTCGACCACGTCGGTGTCACGAGCGTCATCTGGTTCGGTGTGACCCTGGCCGCGGCCTCGCTGCTGCTGCGGCTGGGCACCGGCTGGGGGAAGAAGACCCCGGACAACGAGTCCGAGGACGACCTCGTCCCCACCGCCGGATGAGATGAAGGGAAGACGTGACGTTGGAGAACCACACCTGGGTCCACCGCCTCGACGACGTGGACCTCGATGAGCTGTCACGGCTGTATCTGCTGGCCCCGCTGGGCAACAAACCTCCCGAGGCACTCGCCACCGTGTTCGGCAACAGCCGCTTCATGTGCTTCGTCTACGCCGGTGACGTGCTCGTCGGCGCGGGGCGGGCGCTGGCCGACGGTGTCGACTGCGCCTACATCGCCGACGTGGCCGTCCACCCCGAATACCAGGGGCGGGGCCTCGGGTCCGACATCATCCGCAAGCTCCTGGAGCTGGCGGACGGCCACAAGAAGATCATCCTCTACGCCGCCCCCGGCACCGAGGACTTCTACCGCGGGCTCGGCTTCCTCCACATGAACACGGCAATGGCGGTCTGGTCCGACCCGCGACGAGCCGTCGACACGGGGCTGCTCCGCCCGGAGGAATGACGACGCCGCTTCATCGGGCCGTCCGCCGGGCCTGTGCCCGGTCACGTGACGCGGCCCGTTGCGGCGGGGTGGGGGCGGGGGATGTGTTGAAAAGCGTGAACAGATGGTGGGGAAGTGTCCTTTGGGTGCTCAGACGAGCGCTGCGAGGACAGTTCGGCTTTTCTGTTCACGGTTTTTGGGATGGTGGGGGTGGGAGGGCGCGCATCACAGCGCCGCGCGCAGGGCCGTGTCCGTGGCCTCGGCCCCCAGGTCGAGCAGGAGGCACACCGCCTCGACGTGCCCGAAGCCGGCTGCCCATTCGAGCGCCGTCCGCCTCACGCTCGACCAGCAGGGCCACGGTCTCGAGATGGTTGTCGCCCACCGCCACCACCAGCGGCGTGTACGGGATCCGGTCCTGCGCCGCCATGGACACCCCGGCGTCGAGCAGTGCCCCGACGGCTTCCGTACTCCCGAACATCGCCGCGCAGGTGAGCGGCGTCAGGTCGCCGTACGGCCCGGCATGCGCCGCCGTGTCCGCACCGGCCGCGAGCAGTACCCGCACGACGTCGGCCTGATTGCACTGCGCCGCCAGATCCAGCGCGGTCCGCGCGTCCTCTCCAAGGGTGTCCACCGCGACACCGGCGTCCAACAACCGGACCACCGTCGCCACGTCCCCGTCCTGCGCCGCCCGCGACAGTTCGTACGATCTCTCCATCCGCGCATCATTCCAGCGCGGCCCGCAGCCGGGCCGGGCACACGTACGGCGCGGTCGCCGTCGGCACGCTGTACCAGCGCAGCGGCCAGGTGTTGCCCTCCAGCGCCGGGATGCCGACGTACGTGACGGTCCGTGTCCCCCGTCCGCCGCCGCCCAACCGCTGTACTCCGAGCGGCCAGTCGTACGCCGCGATCTCGCCGGGCGCCAGCAGGAAGTACACCCACCGTCCGCCACTCGCCTCGCACACGATGGGCCCGGCGTCGTCGTCCGTGGCCTCGACGAGCCAGTCGGCGATCAGCTCTCCACGGATGCCGTCGACCCGTAGGGCGTCGAAGTGCACGCCGGCGAGGTGCAGTTGATGCCCGGCGAACGGGACCCAGGAAGGGCGGTGAATTGTTTCCGTCATGGTCACACGCTGGCGTGCGCGACGCTACGCTCGGTAGCGACTGAAGTGATACACGCCGGGGTGTATCCATCGGAGGTGCGTGCTGTGTCCCAGTCGCCTGTCATGTGGCGCTTCAGCGGCAACCAGATGAAGCGATGGCGGACCAAGGCCAACATCAGTCGTGAGCAGTTGGCGGCTGCCGCGAACTACTCCCCGGACACGATCAAGGCCATGGAGCAGGGGGCGCGTATGCCGACGCCCCAAGTCCTTGATGCGGCCGACGAATTGTGCCGCGCGGAAGGGTTGCTGAGTGCAGCGAAGGACTACCTGAGCAGGGAGAAGTACCCGGCAAGGGCTCAGGAGTTCATGGAGCGCGAGAAGGAGGCGATCAGCCGGTGGTCGTACGAGGCCACGCTGGTTTCTGGCCTGTTGCAGACGGAGACGTACGCGCGGACTCTGATCGAGAACCGCTACCCGCCCCTGGATGAGGAGGTCGTGGAGCAGCGGATCGACGCCCGTCTGGAGCGCCAGACGATTTTCGCCAGGCGCAAGCCGCCGGTCGGGTTGAGCTTCGTCCTCTACGAGGCGGTACTGCGCAGCCCGCTGGTGGACGCCGAGCAACTACGCCGCCTGCTGGAAGTGTCGCGGCTGCGGAATGTTGCGTTGCAGGTGCTCCCGTTCGAGTGTGGCGTCCCTGCGGCCCTACTGGGGCCGATGGTGCTGCTCGAAACGCGGGCGCATGAGCGCTTCGCCTTCACCGAGGGTCCGTTCGCCAGTGAACTCTCGGCTGATCCCGGGGTTGTCAGCCGTGTGACCGAGCGACTTAGCATGATCCGCACGCAGGCTCTCAGCCCTGCTGAGTCGACCCGTTTCATCGAACGGATGGTGGACCGTGATGAGTGACCGGCTGAACTGGTGCAAGTCGAGCTACAGCGACGACGAGGGCGGCGACTGCGTTGAGGTCGCCCTCGCCCCCACCATCCACATCCGTGACTCCAAGACGGCGCCGGCGGGCCCTCAAATCCACGTCTCGGCCCCCGCCTGGTCGGCGTTCGTCGTCGCAGTTCAGCCCGGAGCTTGAGCCCCGGGACCCGAGCTCTTCCCTTGGGTTTTCTGGTCTGGTTGAAATACCCAACCAACCAAGTCTGAACGTGAGTTAATGCGTCGTACCTCGTACGGGTGACGTTGCGTGATCAGCTTGCGTCGGTGCGTGAAGCCGCCCTAGGTTCGCGGCAAACGACCGAAAAAAGTCGGCCCCGGCGGTGCGCCAACACCCAACCGGGACCTAGCCGACGCATCGAAGACAGAGGTTCGACCGTGGCTTGCGCCAACACTAGTCCCGCCCTGCCGTCCCCGTCCCACCCCATGGCCAATCCGGGCTACGGAAAACGCCTCGCAGGTGACGAAGCCCCGCACGCGGACCCGGACTTCGCACATCTGCTCCCGCGTGACGCCGAGGTCGCCGTCTTCATCGACCATCTCGACAGCGGCCACGCGATGGGCCACAAGGTGCTCGCGGCGGAACACCCGCGCTACGGCCAGCAGTCGACGCGCTCGTCACTGACCCGCATCACCGAAGCCGGCCACCTGCGCTGGATCAAGGAACACATCACCGTCGAGGACAACACCATGCGGTGGGTCACGCGGACGTACTGGTCGCGTACTCGCAGGTCGGCGGAGTGGTGGGCGGAGTTCGCGCGGGAGCGGCACGGCAAGGACGTGACCCGGGACCACCAGCCCGGCCTGGCCCGGATCGAAGAGGCGCTCGCCGCCGCCGTACCCGATGCCGCCGAACCTGAGCGCGAGCCGGAACCCGAGCCCGACCCCGAGCCGGACAGCGCCGCGTACCGCGCGCTCAGTGCCCTGCGTACCGCCGAGCCGCGCATGGCGCTCACCGAGGGCGACTGCCGCTCGCTCGAACCGCTGGCCGAGGAGTGGCTGTCGCGCGGCGCGGCGCCGAAGGACATCACCCGAGCCCTCGCCGAAGGGCTCCCACCCACTGTCAGCAACCCGGGCGGACTCGCCCGCCGACGACTGGAGTCGAAGATGCCTCCGCAGCAGCGCGAACCGCGCGCCAAGGTGACCCGCGTGATCATGGCCTGTGCCACCTGTGACCAGGACGAACGCACGGTGAAGATCGACCGGGGCATCTGCGAGGACTGCCGCAGGGAGAACGAGGCGAACCCGATGTCCGACGAGGACGTGATCAAGGAGGTCGAGGAGATCGCCTTTCTCGGCACCGCGTCGGCGTACCACCTCAAGAAGAAGCTGGAGCGCGCCACGGGCGGCCCCGTGCCCGACACGTTCCGCCCCGTGCCCATCGAGGACAGGGTCGGCTACCACTACCGCGACAACCGCGACCGCATCGCGAACGGCCTGCCGCCACGGCGCTGGAAGCCGTAGGGCATCTGGATTACATTCGTAATATGGCAGAGAAGGTGAAGTTCAGCGTGAGCATCGACGCCGAGCTCGGAACGGCACTGCGGCAGTTCGCCGCCGCCGAGGACGAGCAGATCTCGGCCGTGATCAGCCGAGCCCTGGAGCAGTACCTGGACGAGCGCCGCGTCATCCGCGCCGGGCTGCGGGCGATGGCGGACTACGAGGCGGAGTACGGCCCCTTCTCGGAGCAGGAGATGGCCGAGGCCGACGCCCGGGTGGCCGCCCTCTTCGAGCGACCCGGTGAGGAGCGGCGCACCGTATGAGTCACGTGGTCTACGACAGCGGCGCCCTCATCGCCGCCGCGAAGAACGACCGGCGCTTCCTCGGCCGCCACAAGGCGCTGCTGTTGCGCGGAGTCATCCCGTTGGTTCCGGCCGGCGTACTGGCGCAGTGCTGGGACGGACGCGCCTCGGCGGCCATGCTGCACTGGACGCTGGGCGGCTGCCGGGTGACCCCGTTGACGGAGGCCGGAGCGAAGGCCGCGGCCGCGCTCTGCCAGGAGAACAAGACCTCCGACGTCATCGACGCCACCGTCGTCCTCGCCTCCCTCGCCTACGACGACGCCCCGATCCTCACCGACGACCTGGGCGACATCCGAGCACTGGCCGCCTGCGCGGGCCGGGAACGCATTCACGTGGAGCGCCCGTGAGCGTGCAGGAGGCGCCGGTCGGGGCACCATGGTGTCGAGGAGGCGACGCCATGACCCCCAGGACCGAGCACCGGCCGCAGATGTCCGTCGAGGAGTTCGAGGAGTTGGAACGCCATGCCCCGGAATTGGTGCGGCTGGAGTTCATCAGGGGAAGGGTCGAGGTCAAGCCCATGCCGGACGGCAACCACAGCGAGATCGTCGCCTGGCTGCAGAGGCTCTGCATGCAGCACCGTCCCGATCTCTGGCTGCACGCGGAGCGTGGCCTCAAGACGGAGAGCTACCGCAAGGGACGGGCGCGGGCGGACGGGGTGCTGGTTCCCAAAGGCGCTTTCAAGGGACACGGTGAGTGGTCGGCGCCCGACAGCGCCCTGATGGCCGTGGAAGTGACCTCGTGGGACTCCGATGCCGCGCAACGGGACCGCGTGGACAAGCCCGACGGGTACGCGGCCGCAGGGATCCCGGTCTACCTCCTCGTCGACCGGGACAACTGCTCCGTCGTCGTGTTCAACCAGCCGGACAACGGTCGCTACCAGCATGAGGAGAAGCTGCCCTTCGGCGCCCCCGTGCACCTCCCCGCCCCCGTCGACATCACTCTCGACACCGAGCCCCTCAAAGACCTGGCGGACTGAGCCCTCTCAGTTGTGAACGTGTGACACAGGGCACTTTCCCGAGTGACCCGCGTCCCTCTGGGCATGAGCCACCCCGAACAGTGGGCGGCCCGGAGTCTCACCATGCGGTACCGCAGGGGCGAAACCCGGACGCTCGGTAAAATGAGCCGACCGCAGTACATATACGTACGTGCGGAAAGAGACGGATTGAGCGAGGAGCGCACGTGGGCCTTGTCGTGCAGAAGTACGGAGGTTCCTCCGTAGCCGATGCCGAGGGCATCAAGCGCGTCGCCAAGCGGATCGTGGAAGCGAAGAAGAACGGCAACCAGGTGGTCGCCGTCGTTTCCGCGATGGGCGACACGACGGACGAGCTGATCGATCTCGCCGAGCAGGTTTCCCCGATCCCTGCCGGGCGTGAACTCGACATGCTGCTGACCGCCGGAGAGCGTATCTCCATGGCGTTGCTGGCCATGGCGATCAAAAACCTGGGTCACGAGGCCCAGTCGTTCACCGGCAGCCAGGCCGGAGTCATCACCGACTCGGTCCACAACAAGGCGCGGATCATCGACGTCACACCGGGCCGCATCAAGACCTCGGTGGACGAGGGCAACGTCGCCATCGTGGCCGGCTTCCAGGGCGTCAGCCAGGACAGCAAGGACATCACCACGCTGGGGCGGGGCGGGTCCGACACCACGGCCGTCGCGCTCGCCGCCGCGCTCGACGCGGACGTCTGCGAGATCTACACTGACGTCGACGGCGTGTTCACCGCCGACCCGCGCGTGGTGTCGAAGGCGAAGAAGATCGACTGGATCTCCTTCGAGGACATGCTGGAGCTCGCTGCCTCCGGCTCCAAGGTGCTGCTCCACCGTTGCGTGGAGTACGCCCGCCGGTACAACATCCCGATCCACGTGCGGTCCAGCTTCAGCGGACTGCAGGGCACGTGGGTCAGCAGCGAGCCGATCAAGCAAGGGGAAAAGCACGTGGAGCAGGCCCTCATCTCCGGAGTCGCGCACGACACCTCCGAGGCCAAGGTCACGGTTGTCGGTGTGCCCGACAAGCCGGGCGAGGCGGCCGGGATCTTCCGCGCCATCGCCGACGCCCAGGTCAACATCGACATGGTCGTGCAGAACGTGTCCGCCGCCACCACGGGCCTGACGGACATCTCCTTCACGCTCCCCAAGAGCGAGGGCCGCAAGGCCATCGACGCGCTGGAGAAGAGCCGGTCGGCCATCGGCTTCGACTCGCTGCGCTACGACGACCAGATCGGCAAGATCTCGCTGGTCGGCGCGGGGATGAAGAGCAACCCGGGCGTCACCGCCGACTTCTTCACCGCACTCTCCGACGCCGGTGTGAACATCGAGCTGATCTCGACCTCCGAGATCCGTATCTCGGTCGTCACCCGCAAGGACGCCGTGAACGAGGCCGTGCGCGCCGTGCACACCGCCTTCGGGCTCGACTCCGACAGCGACGAGGCAGTCGTCTACGGGGGCACCGGGCGCTGATGTCCGGCACGGGAGGCACCGGGCGGGACGGGCGTACCGGGCGGCCCACGCTCGCCGTCGTGGGAGCGACCGGCGCCGTCGGCTCGGTCATGCTCCAGATCCTGTCCCAGCACGCCGACGTCTGGGGCGACATCCGCCTGATCGCCTCACCGCGCTCGGCCGGCCGCAAGCTGGCCGTGCGCGGCGAGGAGGTCGAGGTGGTGGCGCTCACCGAGGAGGCCTTCGACGGGGTCGACGTCGCGATGTTCGACGTACCCGACGAGGTCGCCGCGCAGTGGGCGCCGGTCGCCGCCGCCAAGGGCGTGGTGGTCGTCGACAACTCCGGCGCGTTCCGGATGGACCCGGACGTGCCGCTGGTCGTGCCCGAGGTCAATCCGCACGCGGTGCGGATGCGGCCGCGCGGGATCGTCGCCAACCCGAACTGCACGACACTGTCCATGATCGTGGCGCTGGGCGCGCTGCACGCCGAGTTCGGGCTGCGCGAGCTGGTGGTCTCCTCGTACCAGGCGGTGAGCGGGGCCGGGCAGGACGGCGTGGACACGCTGCGCCGGCAGCTCTCCCTGGTGGCCGGCACCGAGCTGGGGACCCACCCCGGTGACGTACGGCGGGCCGTCGGCGACGACACCGGGCCGTTCCCGGAGCCGGTCGCGCTGAACGTCGTACCGTGGGCCGGTTCGCTGCGCGACGACGGCTGGTCGTCGGAGGAGATGAAGGTGCGGGACGAGTCCCGCAAGATCCTCGGGCTGCCGCGGCTGCCGGTCGCCGTGACGTGCGTACGGGTCCCCGTGGTCACCACGCACTCGCTGACCGTGCACGCCCGCTTCGAGAGCGAGGTCGGCGTCGACGGGGCCCGGGAGATCCTGGCCACCGCGCCGGGCGTCGTCCTCTTCGACAACCCGGCCGCGGGGGAGTTCCCGACCCCCGCCGACGTGGTCGGCACCGACCCGACCTGGGTGGGCCGGGTGCGCCGGGCCCTGGACGACCCCACGGCGCTCGAACTCTTCGTGTGCGGGGACAACCTGCGCAAGGGCGCGGCGCTGAACACCGCGCAGATCGCGGAGCTGGTGGCGGCCGAGTTCGGGTGAAAGGCGGATCGGCGGGGTAAAACGCCCTGCCCGCTGTGGGTTTCATTTGTAGGATCCATGGACGAGATGTGATCCAGAAGTTGGTCCGTACTACTTGTACCGGACACCCGTGCCGTCAGAGGATTTCCTCCCCGCCCTCCGCAACCACGCGGACGGCGGGGAGCGTCTTTGCGGTCACCCATTCAGGGCGCGGGGACGCGTGGGTCGGCGTGGGGACGCCGAGGACGAGCGTGGGGACGCCCGTTCACATGGGACATAGGGGAAGAGCGGACGATGAGGGCCTATGACGCACTGTCAGCCGGACGGCTGCCCGACGGACACCGGAACGTGACGCCCGGCACGTACAACCCTCTTGGGGGTGGGCGTGTCCAACAGGCGTGGCAGAGGTACTCGATTTCACCGCAGCGACGCGCGGCCTCGCCGTGCGGCCGCCCGTCCCTCCCGTCCGGTCCGTCCGTCCCCGTGTGGCCGGTCCGGCCGGTGGCATGCCGGTGATCGCGCCGATGCCCGCAGCACGGCCGGCCGGCCTGCCCAACCAGCGCGACGGCGCGGAGGACGTGGCGGCGGGTACCACCGTCGACCACCTCACCGAGACCTACCGGGCGCACTACCGCTCGCTGCTCGGCCTCGCCGCGCTCCTCCTCGACGACACGGCCTCCTGCGAGGACGTGGTCCAGGAGGCCTTCATCCGCGTCCACTCGGCGCGCAAACGCGTCCGTGACCCGCAGAAGACCCTGGCGTACCTGCGTCAGACCGTCGTCAATCTCTCGCGCTCGGCGCTGCGCCGCCGCATCCTCGGCCTCAAGCTCCTCTCCAAGCCCATGCCCGACATGGCCAGCGCGGAGGAGGGCGCCTACGACCAACTGGAGCGCGACTCCCTGATCAAGGCGATGAAGGGGCTCCAGCGCCGTCAGCGCGAGGTCCTGGTGCTTCGCTACTTCGCCGACATGACGGAGGCACAGGTCGCCGAGACGCTCGGCATATCCCTGGGCTCGGTCAAGGCGTACGGATCGCGCGGGATCGCGGCGCTCAGGGTGGCCATGGAGGCACCGGTATGAGCGACGGCAACGACGCGCGGCCGGACGCCCACGAGGGGCACGAGCCGGCCGGAACGGACGGGCCTCCCGCCGGGACGGACGGGCAGGAGCAGCAGAAGCACACGGACGCGCACACGCACACGCACGCTGGGAACGGAACTGTGAACCACGGCCCCGCCGAACAGGGCCCCGCCGAACAGGGCCCCGGCACCGACGAGCCGGACCTGCGCATGTTGATGCACCAGGCGGTCCGGGAGATGGAGCCGGGCGACGGCACCCTGGAGCACCTGCGGCGCGCGGTACCCGCCCGGCGGGCCCGCAAGCGCCAGGCCGTCGTCGGGGCGGCCGCCGCCGCGCTCTTCATCGGCACGGCGGTCCCGGCCCTCGTGCACGTCTCCAACTCCACCGGCGCGGGCGCAGACCCGTCCGTCGCGGGCAACGCCTCGCAGGCACAGGGCGGTGCCTCCCAGGGCAAGGACCCGGCCGGCGGCAAGAGCGGCATCGCCGGTTCCGGGGGCACGGACGAGGACACGGGCAAGGCCGACCCCAAGGAGACGCCCGGCGACAAGGAGAGCGGCGCCGCGACGGGCTCGGCCCCGGGCACCGAGCCCACCGCCAGCAGCCCCGCCGACATCCCCGCGTGTGCGCCGGGCTCGCTCGGCCCGGCCGTCGCGAGCAGCGCCGCCCCCGACTCCACGGGCGTGGTGTACGGCTCCTTCCGCGTCACCAACGTCTCCTCGGACGGCTGTACCGTCACGGGCCCCGGCAACGTGGTCACCGCCTCGCTGGGCGCGGCGGACGCGTCCAGGATCGGCACCGCACGGCACGCCGCAGGGGACGCCGCGGCCGGACTGCCCGACCCGTCGCTGGAGACCGCCTCGCTGACCCTGGCGCCGGGCTCCGCGTACGAGGTGCAGTTCGCCTGGGTGCCCTCGGAAACCTGTCCCACCACCGGCGGCACCACGGACGGCGGCACCGGCGGGCCCACGGCCGATCCCTCGCCCACCGGTGACACGAACGCCGCGGGCGGCACCTCGGCGGGCGGCGGCGAGGCCGGGCCCACGGCCCAGCTCATCAGCGAGGACGGCCCGGCCGAGGGCAGCGTGTCGGTGACGTACACCCCGCAGGGCGGCGGCTCGGGATCGGCGACGGCCACGGTGTCCAACGCGTGTGCGGGGACCGTGTACTGGACGGGTGTGCTGGCCGGTACGGAGTAGCGCTTCCCTTCCCGCGCGGCACCCGCCGGAGCGCCGGTCAGGAAGTCAGCCCGGCCGCGGCCCTGTCCCCGCTCTCCTCGTCGTCCCCGGTCGCCTTGTCTTCACCGGTCTTCTCGTCCTCGGTGACCAGGCCCAGCTCCGCGTCCCGGGCGATTTCGGCCTCGCGGCGCAGCAGGCGGAACCACATGAAGATCACGAAGCCCACGAAGGCGAACCACTCGGCGGTGTAGCCGAGGTTCTGGAAGGCCTTCAGGTCGAGACCCGTGTTCTGCGGCGCGCTCACGGGCACGGCCCGCATCCCGGAATCGCCCTCGTTCAGCGTGACCCAGGCGTCGTACACGTCGTACGGCACGAGGTTCAGCAGGGTCGCCGCGCTGATCGCGCCGGTCTGCCCGTCCGGCCACCCGGAGCGGGCGCTGACGCCGTTCGAGCCAGGGGACTCGGCGGCCTGGAGCGCACCGGTGACGGTGACCTCGCCGGTGGGCGGGGCCGGGGCCTTCGCCGGGTCGGGGGTGCCGGGCAGCCAGCCGCGTACGACCGGCAGGGCCTCACCGGCGTCGGTGCGCAGCAGCGTGAGGACGTAGTAGCCCTCCCGGTCGTCCAGCTTCCGCTCCGGGACGAGTAGCTGGTCCTCGTACCGGCCGGTCGCGGTGGTCTGCTTGCCGACCGTCGCCTTGTCCACGGGCAGCAGCTCGGCCAGCGGGCTCGCCGCTTCCCGGGCGGCCGACTCCTGCTGCGTGGAGGCGGTCTCGTGGTCCTGCACCCGGTCCTCGAAGCGGCCCAGTTGCCAGGAACCCATGAAGACGCAGAAGGGGATGGCCAGGATGACGAAGACGTTGATCCCCCACCATCGGGGCGTCAGCAGAAACCGGTACACGCCCTCCACGGTACGGTGCGCGCCCGCGCGACTCTGCCGCGGGGCTGTGGAAATCGCGTGCGGGGAGGGCTGGGCGGACGAGGTTGTCCACAGGCTGGGGATCTCTTCTGCGCGTTGTCGCCGGGTCGGGGCAGTATGGGGCCATGACTGAGAGCAACGGGTCCGTTCCGCAGGACGTGAACGTAAACGTGGACGTGGACGAGCGGCAGACGCAGGGCGGGCGGCAGCCGCGGGGCGAGCGGATGCCCGACTGGGAGAAGCGGTTCCGGGCGCCGAGGGTGTCGCTGCCCGACTGGGCCGAGGACGCCCCGGACCGCTCCCTGTTCGTGTCGAACGCGACGGGGACGTACGAGCTGTACGCCTGGGACCGGTCGTCCGGCGAGCAGCGCCAGGTCACGGACCGGCCCAACGGCACGACGGACGGCGTGCTCGCCCCGGCGGGCGACTGGATCTGGTGGTTCGACGACAAGGACGGCGACGAGTTCGGCGTCTGGCGCCGCCAGCCCTTCGCGGGCGGCGCGGACCAGGCCGCGGTGCCCGGCCTCGACCCCTCCTACTCAGCGGGCCTCGTCCTCGGCCGCGACGGGCGTACGGCGGTGATCGGCCGTTCCACGGACGAGGACGGTACGACGATCCACCTCGCGCGCGGGGACAGCGGCGCCCCGGCGGAGATCTACCGGCACCGCGAGTCCGCGGGCGTCGGCGACCTCTCCCACGACGGCACGCTGATCGCGATCGAGCACACCGAGCACGGCGACGCCATGCACTCGGCGCTGCGCGTCCTGCGCCCCGACGGCACCACGGTCGCCGAGCTGGACGACACCAAGGGCGGCGAGGAGGAGCTGGGCCTGGAGGTCCTGGGCTTCGCGCCGGTCGACGGCGACACCCGCCTGCTCATCGGCCACCAGCGCCGGGGCCGCTGGGAGCCCCTGGTGTGGGACGTGGCGACGGGCGAGCAGACCGACCTCGCCCTGGAGCTGCCCGGCGACGTGAGCGCCGAGTGGTACCCGGACGGCAGCGGCCTGCTGATCGTGCACGGCTTCGAGGCCCGCAGCGAGCTGTTCCGCTACGACTTCGCCGAGCGCGGGCTGACGGAGCTGGAGACGCCCCCGGGCACCGTCTCCGGGGCGACGGCCCGCCCCGACGGCACCGTGGAGTACCTGTGGTCCTCGGCCGCCGAGCCGTCGACCGTCCGCTCCACCGCCGGCCGGGTCGTCCTGGACCCGCCCGGCATGAAGTCGCCCCGCTCGGTCCCGGTGGAGGACGTGTGGGTTCAGGGGCCGGGCGGCCGCGTCCACGCCCTGGTCCAGAAGCCGGCCGGCGCCACCGGCCCGTTCCCGACGGTCTTCGACATCCACGGCGGCCCGACCTGGCACGACAGCGACGCCTTCGCCGCCGGCCCGGCCGCCTGGGTCGACCACGGGTACGCGGTGGTCCGCGTGAACTACCGGGGCTCCACCGGGTACGGCCGCGCGTGGACCGACGCCCTCAAGCACCGGGTGGGCCTCATCGAGCTGGAGGACATCGCGGCGGTGCGGGAATGGGCGGTCACGTCGGGCCTGGCGGACCCCGAGCGGCTGATCCTCACCGGCGGCTCCTGGGGCGGCTACCTCACCCTCCTCGGCATCGGCATCCAGCCCGAGGCGTGGACGCTGGGCATCGCCGCCGTGCCGGTCGCCGACTACGTCACCGCGTACCACGACGAGATGGAGGGCCTCAAAGCCCTGGACCGCACCCTGCTGGGCGGCACCCCGGAGGAGGTCCCGGAACGCTTCGAGGCGTCCTCCCCGCTGACCTACGTCGACGCGGTCAAGGCCCCGGTGTACATCTCCGCCGGGGTCAACGACCCACGCTGCCCCATCCGCCAGGTCGAGAACTACGTCAAACGCCTGGACACCAGGGGCGCCGTCCACGAGGTCTACCGCTACGACGCGGGCCACGGCTCCCTCGTCGTCGACGAACGCATCAAGCAGGTGAGCCTGGAACTCGACTTCGCGAGGAGGCACCTGCCGAACGACTAGCTGTACTGCCCAGGGACGTTGGTCAACCTGGTGACGGGTGGTTTGCCGCCGGTTGCGGTGTGGGGGCGGTGGTGATTGTAGTGATGGAGCCAGG
>NZ_JAGMUO010000006.1 GCF_019049325.1 Streptomyces sp. AC512_CC834
CCGCGCAACGGTTCAGTCGGTGTCGGCGGGGATGTCCGGGCGCAGCGACACACCTCGGCAGACGGTGTGCTCCGCGGGCAGCCGGCCATCCACCAGATAGCGGTGCACGACGGCGTCGACGTGCGCATTGCCGCCGAGTACGTAGATCTCGTGCTCGCCGGAGTCCTCGACCGTCAGCAGCCTGTGGCCCAGCAGTTCGGCCATCGCAACGCCGCCGGCGTAGTGGTCCATCGGGTCCCCGTCGGCCTGGACGACCAGGCCCGTCGGAAAGCCGCCCGGGCGCAGGCGCGTGGGCGGCTCGGCCGGCTGGAACGTTCGGAACGCCCCGACCCAGGGCTGGGCGCGCAGCACTCCGTAGCCGTAGGGGAAGCGTTTTCGGAAGTCACGCATGTCGTTGTAGTAGACTTCCAGGTCGTCGGGCCACTCGTGTTCGAGGGTGACGGCCTCCAACACGGCGACGCGCCGGGTGCCCTCGCCGTCCGCAGCCCGCCAGACGGCCTGCTCGGACAGGAGTTCCGCACAGGCCTCGGGGCCCGCCCCGCCGGGTGCCGCCGCGGCCAGCAGCGCGCCGACGGCCTCAGCGAGTTCCGCCCAGCGCCCGCGGTCGGCGCAGCGGGTCCCCACCGCCCCGTCGAAGAGCGTGCGCAGTCGAACGCCACCGGGTTGGCTCTCCAGCAGGCCGGCAACGCGCTCCACGGCCGAGAGCACCTGTGCGCGCCCGCGGCCGAGGCCGAAGGCGGTGTGGCGCTGTCCGGTCCACCGGGCCCACTGGTTCACGTTGCGGTGCACGGCGTCGCCCTGCCACAGGAACTGTTCGCGCCAGGTCCATCGGGGCCCGACACAGGAGTCGAGCACGCTGCGGTCCAGGTGTGCCGGGAACATGCTCGCGTAAACGGCTCCGGCATAGGCGCCATAGGCGTAGCCGACGAAACTGAGGTGGGTCTCGCCCAGCACCTGGCGCATCACGTCCATGTCCCGTGCGGTGTTCCGGGTGCTGATGTGGGGGCGCAGGGCGCCCCCGGCCCGGCCGCAGGCCAGTTCCCGCTGCCGCATGTCCTCCGCGAGTTGACGGAACGCCGAGTCGGGGGGCCGCGAGTCGAACGGCGCGGTCGGGGTGGTGACCTCGGCGTAGAGCCCCGTCGACGCACCGGTGCCCCGAGGATCGAAGCCGATCAGGTCGTAGACCTGGTGCAGTGCGGTCCCGGCGAACTTCTCCGGCAGGAACCTGCCGAGGCCCCCGTCGCCGCCCGGTCCTCCGTTGACGGCCAGGAGGATGCCGCGGCGCCGTGCGGGGTCGGCGGCGCGCAGCCGGCTGATGGCGAGCGTGATGCGCTCCCCGGACGGCTCCGCGTAGTCGCGGGGCACCTCGATGGTCGCGTACTCGGTGCCGGGAAAGCCTTCCCGACCGGCGAAGGGCTCTGCCGTCCAGCGCGGTCGCTGGGTGTGGAACTCCCGCGGAAGGTGAGCCGCGTCGGTGCCGGGCCAGATGGTTGCCACCTCATGCCTCCGTTCGGATCAGGGTGTCCAGAGTTGCGGATGCGCCTCGAAGCCTCCTGGAACGGCGTCGGACCGTGGCCGGCCGGGTCCCGCTGCGCGGCAGCGGCCGAAACGCCCGCCCGCGCGGGAACGGCGAGTACCGCCGGGAAGCCGAGCCCGGCGCAGCCCGCCGTTTCGAGGAGGGCCGCTCCGCAGGCGGACGCCAGGATCCCCGGGGGCCGCCGCTGTGCCGTGCGCCCCGCCGGGCGGGGGGCGGCGAGGGTGGCCAAGGCCGCCCGACCCCGCCCCACCGCCGAGGTGCCGCGTGGTGTTCTGCGCCCGCAGGCCGGCCCGGCAGGCTCGGGCGGGAGACCGGAAGCGGCGGCCGCCGTCTGGGCGTTGAGCACCACGCCCATGCCGAGGCCGAGCAGCAGCCGGGTCCCCGGCGGATCGGCGGCGGCTGGGTCCTCGTGCGCGCACCCGGCTGCCGGCCGTCGAGGGCCGGCGGCGGCCGGGTCGGGCCCGGCGGCTTCGAGGTCTTCTCGACCGCCCTCCCAGTGGGAGCCGTCACAGTGACCCACTGCACCGGTCGCGCGGCCTGCCACGAGGAGGGCACCATGGCCAAGATCACATACAAGCATCCCGACGGCACGGAGACCGTGCTGGAGGTGACGGCTCCCAACACGGTCATGCGGGGCGCGAAGCTGAACAACGTCGAGGGCATCGTGGCCCAGTGCGGCGGCTCGGCCCAGTGCGGTACGTGCCACGTGTACATCGACGAGGGCAACACGCTGCCGCTTCCCGAGATGCACGAGGCGGAGGACGACGTGCTGTACGGCACGGCCGCCGAGCGCCGGCCCACCAGCCGGCTCAGCTGCCAGCTGCCGGTCTCGGAAGCCATCGACGGGTTGATCGTGCACCTTCCGACGACCCAGGTGTGATGGGTGCCGAACCGGTCGCCGTGAAAGCGGGCCATGCCGGGGAGCAGTGCGGTGCCAGGGTGCGACCGGGCGGCCCTCACCCGGTCGCACCCTGGGGTGCGGTCGTCTCCGGCTCACCGGCGCAGGAACGGTTCTCGGTCCTGTGCTCCCGCGACTCACGCACGGTGGGGGCCGAGTCGGTGAACCGGTCGGCCGACCGCATGATCACACGCCGGCCGCCGGCCGAGGGCGGGTTCGGACCGGTTGCGGACGGCGTCGCCCGTCCCGGCTTCGGCATCCGGCGGCAGCGGACTCGACCCGTGTGAGGGGGAGGGGAAGGGGGCCGGGACGGCCGGAGGCCGTCCCGGCCCTCCCGTCACACGCCGCGCTCCGGGCCGGGTTCGAGGCGGACGTCCCGCCGGTCGGCGTCCGGGAGCACGAACTGCGCCAGGCGCCACGCCTCCTCCGACACGGCCGCCGTGTCGGTCCTCGACATGGTGCGGAACGGGGAGAGAAGCAGCCGGCCGTCCTTGACCGACCATGTGCCGCTCACGAAGCCGTCGACGAGGAAGGTGGGCAATACCCTCGCCTGCCCGGGAGCAACCAGCTTGCGGTACTCGTCGGCGATCACCCGGCTGCGGTTCGCGTGGCCGAGGAGGAGGTTGTCGAACGCGGGCAGGAAGCGCACCGGCGCCGGCCGGTCCGGGTCGCCGGGCTCTTGGGCCTCCGGCACGTCGAACAGCTCCCTGCCGCCCTCGTCGCGGTGGACCCGCAGGCGCGGCCGGAGTTCATCCACCACCTCGCGCAGGCCGCTCAGCCCCGACCACGCCTGCATGTCCTTCACATCGGCCGGGCCGAACGCGGCCAGGTACCTGGTGATCATCGTCTGGATCCGCGGCATCGTCTGCAGCGGCTGCCCGATCCAGTCCTCCGCGAGTGCACACGGCACCGATCCCCGCTTCCCCCACAGCCCACTCGGCGGGGGGTGGACCATCGGCACGAGGAAATGCACGGACACGGCCAGGGCGTTGGCCTTGCGGTCCGGGAAGTGCTCGGCGAGCGCGCTGCCCAGTTCCCGTCGGGTCAGGGCCCGGTCCCTCAGCAACCGCCTTCCGGCGGACGCGAGTTCGGCCAGGTCGAGCCCTTCGATCTCGCGCCGCAGCCCCATCAGCGGAGCGCGGTCCATGCGGGGCTGGAGCAGCGGACGCAGCCAGCGGAAGTCCTCCGCGAGCGCCAGGTGCTGGGTGGTGCGCAAGTGGGCGCCGCGCACGATCCGGCGCTCGTGCAGCTGCGACGACAACGCGTCGTGCGTGAAGCCGGCGATCCGCGTCCACAGGCCCACGTACGGTGCGTCGGGCTCCTGCCCCTGCATCGCAACCAGGTGCTCGACCACCCTGGGCACGGGCCAGGCCACGCGGTCGAGCAGCAACTGGCGTTCCAGCAGGGACCGGTTGAGCGCGCGTTCGGAGAGTAACGGCATGCCACTCATTATCACCGGGGCCTGCCGTCCGCATGCCCTGCCCGCCGTCCATCCCCGCGCTTCATGTGCTGGGGCACGAGCGAAGGTCGAGGGCCGCGGCCTACGTTTTGGGCCCGGGCGCCTGCCGCCTGAGTGGCCATCACCTCCCGACTCTCTGGAGCCGTCATGACCGAGGCCCTGGTCGCCGATCTCACCGGATCGGACCCGAGTTTCACCGCCGACCCCTATCCGCTCTTCGCCGCCCTGCGCGACCGGGGTCCGGTTCACCGGGCCCGCGTCCTGGACGGACGTGACTGCTGGCTGATCACCGACTACGAGCTGGCACGGGCCGCCTTCACCGATCCGCGGCTGAGCAACGACATACGCCATCTCAAGGCGTGGGAGAACCTGGGCCGCAACGTCGTGGGCAAGACCCTGATGCAGGTCGACCCACCGGACCACACCCGGCTGCGCAGGTTCATCGCACGCGAGTTCACGCTGCGCCGCGTACAGGCCATGCGCCCACGTGTCGAGCGGATCGCCCACGAACTGCTGGACACCATGCTGTCGTCCCACGAGGCGGACCTGGTCGAGTCCTATGCGCTGCCGCTTCCCCTGTCCGTCATCTGCGAACTGCTGGGCGTCCCTGAGGGTGACCGCGCGGACTTCCACCTGTGGTCGAGTGATCTGTCGGCGCCGCCGACCCTCGAACGGGGAATCGCCGCGCAGGAGGCGATGACCGCCTATCTGTCCGCTCTGGTGGACAGCAAGCGCAAGGCGGGCGGCGAGGATCTGCTCGGCGCGATGGCACGTGCCGTGCACGACGACGGCGACCGGCTGTCCGCGGAGGAACTCCTCGGCATGGCGTTCCTGCTGCTGGTCGGCGGGCACGAGTCCACGGCGAACGTCATTTCCAGCGGAACGCTCGCCCTGTTGCGCAATCCCGGCCAGCTCGCCGCGCTGCGGGCCGACTGGTCCTTGCTGGAGACGGCTGTCGAGGAGGTCCTGCGGTTCGACGGACCGGTGGAGGTGTCCGCGTACCGCTACACCACCGAGCCGGTGCTCATCGGTGACACCGAGATCCCCGCGGGCGAGGTGGTCCTGATCGGCATGGCTGCCGCCGGGCGGGATGCGCGGCGGTTCGCGGAGGCGGACAGGTTCGATCTGGGCAGGGAGCTGCGCGAGATCCGCGCGCACCTCGCTTTCGGGCACGGTGTCCATCACTGCGTCGGTGCGCCGCTGGCCCGGATGGAGAGCGGTATCGCCCTGCGCGCGCTGCTGGAGCGGTGCCCGCAACTGGCGCTCGCGGTGCCGTACGAGGACCTCACATGGAAGCCCCCCACGTTCCAGTTGCGGGGGCTGCAACGCCTGCCGGTCCGGTTCGGTTTCGCCGGGCCGGCCGGTCGCGGGTAGCCGTGCCGGTGTCCGCGGCAATGGGGGGAGAGCAGCCACAGGGCGGCCCGGCGAGTCCGGTCGGCACCTGGACGGCTCGGGTGAGCCGGCCCGGCGGCGACTCGATCGGCTCGTTCCGTTTCACGGCCCGGGGGCACGCGCTGCTCACCGCCGGCGGAGTCGGTGCCGGGCGCTGGTCCTCGCTCGGGCCGGGGGGCTTCCTGTTCCGTATCACGGAGCCGGTCGTCGACGACCGTGGAGCCTGTGCGGGCTGGGTGGACATCGAGCAGCACGCGAGTCAGCAGGGCCGGTCCTTCACCAGCCGGGGGACGTCCCGGGTCTACGACGCCGACGGCCGACTGGCCCGGACCGTACCGGTGGAGATCCACGCGACGCGCGTCGAGTCCTGACGGCGGGCGGGGTGGTGGTGGCGGGCGCCGGACGGTGCCCGCCACCACGACCCCGCCTTCGCCGTCAGCCGGACGTGATCCGTACGGCGACGTTGCCCCGGTAACGCCCGTTCAGCAGCGCCAGCATCCCCTCGGGGGCTCGAGCGAGGCCGCCATCGAGCGTGGTGTGCGGGAAGACGAAACGGCCCTCGCCGTGCCACTGCGCGAAGTGTTCGTACCAGGCACTGACCTGCTCGGGCGTGTGATAGCAGGCGAACGGCCTGATCTCCAGATGCCGGGTGATGGCCCGCATGAGGTCGAGCCTCGGGTGAGCGGCCCGGCCGCCGCCTATCTGGCCCGCCAGCGCCCCGCACAGGGCGAAACGCGCGTGCGGGGCCGCCGTCTGGACCGCTGCCTCGAACTGCTCGCCGCCGACGTTGTCGAAGAACACGTTGATCCCGTTGGGGGCGAGTTCTCGCAGCCGTTCGACGACGGGTCCGTCGTGGTAGTCGAAGGCGGCGTCGTAGCCGAGTTCGTCGACCAGGTAGTCGATCTTCTCCTTGCTGCCGGTACTGCCGATCACCCGAGCGGCTCCCCGGCACCTGGCGATCTGCCCCGCGAGGGACCCGACGCCGCCCGCGGCGCCGGAGACGAAGACGACGTCCCCCTCGCCCGCCCGGGCGATGTCGGCCATCCCGTAGTAGGCGGTGGGGCCCTGGCTGAGGAAGTACGCGGGGCTCGGGAAGAGGCCTGCCGGGAGCTTGGCGTACGTTTCGGCGGGACCTGCCGAGTACTCCGACCAGCCGCTCATGGAGTGCACCAGGTCGCCGACGGCCAGTTTGTCGCTGGCGGACCGCACCACGGTGCCCACCGCACCGCCGCCGAGGCGTTCGCCCGCCAGGAAGGGCGGGACCGGCAGCTGGCAGCCGGGGCGCATGAGGTCCGCGTAGGCAGCCGCCAGGGACAGGTAGTCGGTGCGCACGAGCACCTCCCCCACGTTCGGCTGCGGGACCGGCGTCTGCACGATGCCGAAGTGGTCGAGCGTCAGCTCCCCCTCCAGCTGTTCGGTGAGCCGGACCTCGCGGGCCGTCCTCGGTATCTCCAAAGCGTTGTGCGTACTCATCGTTTTCCTTCCGTGGTGGTCTGCGGGAGAGCGCCGTCGGCTCAGACGGCGGTGGATGTACCGTCCGCCACCGCGCCTGTCCGTGACTGCTTCGACGGGGAGCGCCCGGGGAACCGGGGCAGCGCGAACGTGAGCAGGAAGGCCGTCACCAGCAGGCAGGCCAACCATCGCAGGGTGTGGGAGAAGGCCACGGGGGCCGGACGGCCGGCATCCAGCAGCCCGAGGAAGGCCACCGGAACCAGGCCTATCCCCAGCGCCGCCCCCAGCTGGTAAGTCGTGTTGCCGAGCCCTGCCGCCAGGCGCAGCTGCTTTGGGGGCACCTCGGCAAGCAACACCGTCGACAGCGGTGCCACCGCCAGTCCCATGCCGCCGCCGAGCAGGACCAGCGTCGGCAGGATCTGCCAGGGCTGGATGTCGGTGCCGTAGTGCTGCGTCTGCCAGCCGTACACCAGGACCCCGGTCAACTGGGTGAGCGCTCCGGCCTGAAGCACTGTGCGCCCGTACCTCGGGAACAGCACGTCTCGCGAGAGTCCGGCGAAGACGGCCACTGCCACACCGAAGAGCAGCATGCACCAGGCGGCTCGCAGCGGGGACCAGCCGAGCCCGGCCTGCATGTGGAAGCACCAGGCGAGGAAGTAGATGCCGCCCAGGGCGCCGTAGAGGAGTTCGACGCCGACACCGACGGCGTAGGTCCGGATGGTGAAGAGAGACGTCACCATCAGCGGGCCCCCACGTCGGCGGCTCCCGGCCCGCTCGTGGCGGACGGGGCCAGTCGTCAGACGGTCCCGGCCTTCGGTGATGCACCGGCGTCCGAGTATCAGACCCACCATCCCGATCGGCATGTTGACCAGGAACACCGAACGCCAGCCGAGGCCGAACAGGTCGCCCTGAAGGAGAGCGGCGCCGACCAGCGGGCCGGCCACCGAACCCAGCCCGATCACCGCGCCGAACAGGGCCACCGCCCTGCCCTGACCGTCGGCGGGTGACACGGCGTCAATGATGAACGGCACCTGCGGAACCATGAGTGCCGCCGCCGCACCCTGCGCCACCCGCGCGGCCACCAGCGCTTCGGGGCTCGGTGCCAGCCCGCCGAGGGCGGAGGCGATGGTGAAGGCTCCAAGGCCGACGAGGAACACCCGCCGCCGGCCGTGAACGCCTCCCAGCCGGGTGCCGGGCACGAGGACGACGGCAAACGCAAGGGCGTAACCACCGGTGATCCAGGGGAGCAGGCCGTAGCGCACGCCGATGTCGGTCCGGATGCTGGGAAGGGCGACGTTGACCATCGTGAGGTCGACCAGGTCCATGAGGCTCGCCGCCATGACCACCGCCATGGCCGACCTGTGTGTCCCGGCAGCCGTCGGTTTCGGAACGGCCGCTTCGACTGCCGCGGAACGGGACGTGAACCTCATCGGCTTTCCCCCTGCTCACCATGGTGTGGAAACCTCGTGAGCCACGCTAGGAGCCATTTAGGCCGGGCAATGTCCGCAATGGGGGGGCGCGCCCGGCCGAACCGCGCACAGGGCTCGGCGCGTTCGCGCCTCAGCGGTCCTGGCCGGCCTGCTCCGCGCCCGTGTCCATACCGCCGTCGACCGTGATGACCTGACCGGTCACCAACGACGCCGCCGGGTCGGCGAGCCGTGTGATCCACGGGGTGATGTCGTCGACGTCCGCCACCCTGCCCAGCGGAATGCCGGCGGTGACCGCGTCGAACAACGCGGCCACCTGCCGCGGTGCCATGCCGTTGGCCTCGTACGCCTCGGTGCGCACGAAGCCGGGGGCCACCGCGTTGACCCGGATTCCGTGGGTGGCTAGCTCCGCCGCCCAGCTGCGGGTCAGGCTGTGCACCCCCGCCTTGCTCGCCGCGTACGCCGAGCTTCCCGGCCCGGGGTTGTGACCGGCCCGGCTGGAGACCAGGACGATGCTGCCGCGCTGCGGGGCCAGGTACGGCAGCAGGTGTCCGGTGACGAGCAGTGGACCCAGGAGGTTGGTGTCCAGCACTTCCCTGACCGTGTCCGGTCCGAGCCCGGCGAGCGGTGTGAAGCGGAAGACACCGGCGTTGTGCACCAGGACGTCCAGCACGCCGCCGCGGCCCCGTACTTCGTCGGCCAGGGCCTGTGCTCCCGCTTCGCTGGTCACGTCGGCGACCACGGGTACAACGGCCGGGTGTTCGGCCGCCACCTGGTCCAGACGCTCCTTGCGACGGCCACTGACGATCACGGTGGTGGCGCCCTGCGCGGCGAAGGCCAGTGCGGTGGCACGGCCCAGGCCCGTGCCACCGCCGGTGACGACGACGGTACGGCCCTCGAAGGTTCGGCCCGGCATGGTTTGCTCCTCGAAGCGGTCGTTGAGAGCGGACCGGCGACTCACTCTTGGGCCGTCGGCCGGAGACGGACGGCCAGCGTGGGCGACGGCGGTTGTGCCCCTCTGGACCTCGAGTGGACTGCTCGCACGGGGCCTTGTCGCATTCGAGCCGCTCTTGACCGGTGTGACAGAGGCTGAACCGTGACGGTGTCACCGACCGACGGAGCCTGTGATGTCAGCATTCGGTGGTTGCTCACCCGCGAGATCGGCGGAGGGCTCCGGGACGAAACCGCTGTTCGGGCTGCGCGTGCTCGAGCTGGCCGGTATCGGCCCGGCGCCCTTCGCCTGCATGCTGCTGGCGGATCTGGGGGCCGAGACGATCCGGGTCGAACGGGCCGACGGCGTGCGTCCCTTCGCCGAGTGGCACCGGGTGCTGGACCGCGGGCGCCGCTCGGTGGCGCTCGATCTGAAACATCCCGACGCGGTGCGCGTCGTGCTGCGACTGGTGCAGCAGTGCGACGTCCTCGTCGAGGGGTTCCGCCCGGGAGTGGCCGAACGTCTCGGTGTCGGACCGCGCCAGTGCCACGAACGCAATGCATCCCTGGTGTATGCCCGGATGACCGGGTGGGGGCAGCAGGGTCCCCTGGCGCAGGCTCCGGGGCACGACATCAACTACATCGCGCTGACCGGCGTCCTGGACGCCATCGGCCCGTTTGGCGGACCGCCCGTTCCGCCGCTCAACCTGCTGGGCGACTTCGCAGGGGGCGGCATGCTGCTCTTCGGCGGCATCCTCGCGGCCGTGCTGGAGCAGCGGCGGACAGGCAGGGGCCGGGTGGTGGACGCGGCGATCGTGGACGGCACGGCACTGCTGATGAGCATGCTGCTGGACATGTCGGGCAGCGGACAGTGGCCGTCCGGCAGGGGCGGCAACCTGCTCGACGGCGGGGCACCGTTCTACTGCGTGTACGCCTGTCGCGACGGGAGGTACGTCGCCGTGGGAGCCCTCGAGGACCGGTTCTTCTCGGCCCTCGTACGGGGTCTGGAACTGGACCCGGACCGCTTGCCGGACCGGTGGGAGCCCGACAACTGGGAGGTGCTGCGGTCGGCGTTCGCGGAGCGCTTCGCCCGGCGTACCCGCGACGAGTGGGCGGCCGCCTTCGCAGGCACCGACGCGTGTGTGACCCCGGTGCTGAACCCTGAGGAGGCGGCCAGTCATCCGCATCTGCGCGCCCGTGGCACGTTTCTGCGCGACGGTGGCTCCCTGCACCCCGCTCCCGCGCCGCGGTACGACGGTGCCGAGCCGCTCCGGCCCGGGCCGGCCCCGGTCGTCGGCCGGCACACACGCGAGGTCCTGGCCGAGTCCGGGTGTTCGGGACGGGAGATCGAACGGCTGCTGTCGTCCGGTGCCGCCCGCGCCGGCTGCGAACCCCCGAACGGCGGGGGGCGGGCGGCGCCCAGCCGCTCTTGAGCGCGACGCGAGCACCCGGCCGCACGCTTCCCGGCACGGCCGACACGACGACCCGGTACCCAACCACCAGCGGAGGACGGGCAGATGGGAACGCAGGACGACTTCCAGTTCTACGACACGACCCTGCGGGACGGTACGCAGCAGGAGGGTCTCGTGCTGTCGGTGGACGACAAGCTCGCCGTGGCGCGTTGCCTGGACAGGCTGGGTGTGGGGTTCGTCGAAGGCGGCTGGCCGGGAGCCGTACCCAAGGACACGGAGTTCTTCCGCCGCGCGGCCACCGAGTTGTCCCTGGCCAACGCCGTGCTGGTGGCGTTCGGTGCCACCCGCAGACCCGGGACGTCGGCCTCCGCCGATCCGCAGGTGCGGGCGCTGCTGACAGCCGGAACCGAGGTGGTGACCCTGGTGGCCAAGAGCCATCCCCGGCATGTGGAACTGGCCCTGCGCACAACGCTGGCCGAGAACCTCGCGGCGATCGGCAGCACCGTGCGGCACCTGGTCCACGCCGGCCGCAGGGTCTTCCTCGACGCGGAGCACTTCTTCGACGGCCACCGGGCCAACCGCGACTACGCCCTGGAAGTGGTGCGCACCGCCGCGGAGGCCGGGGCCGAGACCGTCGTGCTGTGCGACACCAATGGCGGTTCGCTGCCGGACGAGGTGGGCGAGGTGGTGGCAGACACGCTCCGGAGCACGGGTGTGCCGCTCGGCATCCACTGCCACGACGACTGCGGGTGCGCGGTCGCCAACACGATGGCGGCGGTGGCTTCCGGGGCCCGCCATGTCCAGGGAACGGTGCACGGCTATGGCGAGCGGTGCGGCAACGCCAATCTCCTCACACTCGCCGCGAACCTGATCCTCAAGTGCGGCGTACCGGCGCTGCCGCCCGGCCGACTGGACGACCTGGCCGCCGTGGGCCGCGCCGTCGCCGAGATCACGGGACGCTCCCCGGCCGCCGGTGCCCCGTACGTGGGAAGGTCGGCCTTCACCCACAAGGGCGGCCTGCACGCCTCCGCGCTGCGGGTGGACAGCGACCTGTACCAGCACATCGACCCCGCTGACGTCGGCAACGCCATGCGCACCCTGGTGTCGGACATGGGCGGCCGGTCGTCGGTGCTGCTCAAGGCCCGGGAACTGGGCTACGACGTCGCCACCGCACCGGAGGCGGTCGCGCGCCTGGCCACAAAGGTGAAGGAGCTGGAGCACCGCGGCCACAGCTTCGAATCCGCGGACGCGTCCTTCGAGTTGCTGCTGCGCGGGGAGCTGTCCGCGAACCACGGCGTGCCGTCCGTCGACGTCCTGCTGCGGCGCGTCGAGACGCGGGCCGATTGCGGCAACCTGCCGCGGTCCAGCGCCTCGGTCCGGCTGCGGGTGAACGGCGTGCAGGCCGAGGGCGACGGCTCGGGCGACAGTCCGGTCGACGCCCTCGACCGGGCCGTGCACCAGGCACTCGACCCGTGGTTCCCACGGCTGCGGCGGCTGCGGCTTGCGGAGTACCAGGTGCGGCTTCCGGCGGGCGGGTCCGGCGGCCGGGCGACGGCCCGGGTGCTGGCCTCCTTCACGGACGGCCGCGCCCGGCTGAACACCGTGGGGGTGGGCGGTGACACCGATGCCGCCTTCTTTCACGCACTGCTGGACGCGGTGCGGTACGTGCTGACGCCGGTCGGCCGCCCGGGCGGTGGGGTGCGGGCCTCCCGCCAGGAGTCGGCCGCCGCGGCGCACTGACGCAACGAACCCCAGGACGGGATGACCATGCGTGTGGAAGGCATCTACATACGGGCCACCGGCGTCCGGCTCCCGGCCCGGCTTCGGGTGAGCGACGCGGTCGCCGCGGGTGAGTGTCCGCCCCGGACCGCCGAGACCACGGGCGTCGTCTCGGTGGCGCACTCGCCCGGCGAGTCGGCGGCTGAGATGGCGGTCGCGGCCGCCCGCAGCGCCCTCGACCGCGCCGAGGCGCAGGCGGACGACATCGGCCTGATCCTCCACGCCGACACCTACCACCAGGGCCAGGATCTGTGGCCGGTGGCGTCCTACATCCAGCGTGAGACGCTCCGCAACACCTGCCCCGCTCTGGAGATCCGGCAGATGTCCAACGGCGGACTGACCGCGCTCGATCTGGCCGCCGCGTATCTGAAGGCCGCAACCGGCCGCGGTGAGGCGCTGCTGACCACCGCCGACCGGTTCTGTGCACCCGGCATCGACCGTTGGCGCACCGACCCCGGCACACCGTATGCCGACGGAGGTACCGCACTTGTGCTCTCGGCGCGCGGCGGGTTCGCGGCGGTGTCCTCCCTCGCCCTGTTCGCCGACTCCGAACTCGAGTCCCTGCACCGCGGCGACACTCCCTTCTCACCGGCGCCGTTCACCCACGGCATGCCCGTCGACTTCGACGCGGCCAAGCGCTCCTTCGTCGAGCGCATGGGTATCTCGTACGCCGTCGCCCGCAGCAGCGCGGGACAGTACAGCGTTGTCAAGGAGGCTCTGGCGGACGCCGGTATGGAACTCGCCGACGCCGCGTGGGTGATCCTTCCGCACTTCGGCCGCCGTCGGCTCCGGTCCATCTACTACCAGCCGTTCGGTATCGATCCGGGGTGCACCACGTGGGACTGGAGCCGGACCGTCGGCCATCTGGGCGCCGGCGACCAGTTCGCGAGCCTGGACCACCTCGTCGTGTCCGGTCTGGCGGTACCCGGTGACCGCTGTGTCCTGATGTCGGTGGGCGCGGGCTACAGCTGGGGCTGCGCGGTCGTCGACATCCTCGATCGTCCGGCCTGGGCCGCCAGCTGACCTCCACTGCGGCGCGCCCGCTCGATCCCGCCCCTGCAAGACGCCGCTGCGGCGGCCCTGCCGAGAGGAATGTCCTGTGGTGCAAAGCAGCGCGGCAACGACCCATGTCGCGGAGCACAGCGTCAATGTCGCGGCGCCTGCCGCGGATGTCTACGATCTTGTCGCCGACGCCCAGCGCTGGCCCGACGTCTTCGGTCCGACGGTCCACACCGAGGTGCTGGAGGAGACCGAGCAGCACCAGGTGCTGCGGATCTGGGCGTTCGCGAACGGCCGGGTGCGCGACTGGACCTCCCGCAGATCCCTCGACCCGTCGGCCCGCACGGTGACGTTTCGTCAGGTGGTGTCCGCCCCGCCAGTGGCGTCGATGGGCGGCGTGTGGCGGATCGGGGAAACGGCGGACGGCTGCCGGGTGACACTGCTGCACGACTACCGGGCCATCGGCGACGACCCCGAGGCGCTGCGTCTGATCGAGACGGCCCTGGACACCAACAGCGCCGCGGAATTGGGCGCGTTGAAGACCACGGCGGAACGGCTCGCGCAGTTCGCGCAGTTGAGGTTCGGCTTCAGTACCCACCGGGACATCGACGGCAGTCCGCGGGAGGTGTTCGACTTCCTGGCCCGGGCCGAGTCGTGGCCGAGCCGTCTTCCGCACGTCGCCCGGCTCGATCTGCGCGAGGAGGAGCCGGGCGTGCAGCACATGACCATGGACACCTACGGTCCGGACGGTTCCGTGCACACGACGTCCTCGGTCCGGCTCTGCTTTCCCGACCGGGGGCTGATCGTGTACAAGCAGACGGCACCGCCGCCGGTGATGACGGGCCACACGGGGCGGTGGCTCGTGGAATCCGTCCTGGACGACTCGGGCGCACCCGTGGTGCGTGCCACCTCCTGGCACACGGTCGTGCTCGACCCGGATGGCGTGCGCCGGGTGCTGGGACCCAGTACGAGGCTGGCCGAGGCCCGTGCCATGGTCCGTCGGTCCCTCGACGCCAACAGCTCCGCGACCCTGCTCAGGGCCAAGCAGTTCGTGGAGTGATCCTCGGCCGCACGATCACCGCAGGAGACCAGCAGGCGCGTGAGGAGCCCGAAAGCCGCTTCCTTGGGGCTCGGTTGCCTTCCAGGGGGAACGTTGAGGAACGACCGTCCGTATGTCGAGACGATCCGTGAGTGGGCCGTGACGGCTCCTGGCCACCAGGCGCTGGTGTCCGTGGGCGGGAGCGGGAGCGGGAGCGGTGCGAACGCGCCGGTCGAGCGTGTGACCTACGGCGAGCTCGACCGCGGTGCCGCCACGCTGGCCGGCTGGCTGCGGGAGCGCGGCCCGGTCGGTCAGCGCGTGCTGGTGCTGCAGTCCTGTCCCCGGCTCTTCGCGGTGAGCGTGCTGGCCTGCCTGTACGCGGGCGCCGTCGCGGTGCCCGTCGCCGTGCCGGGCGCGAGCCGGCATCAAGCAGACCGCGTGCTCGGTGTCGCCAGGGACACGTCGGCCGGTGTCGTCCTCACGGACATCGCGACGGCTCCGGATGTCTCCGTGCTGCTGGCCCGGCACGGCTACGATCGGATCAGCTGCCTGGCGGTGGAGTCGGTGCCCGACGGCGGGGGGCTGTACACGCCGGTGTCGGACGCCGAGCAGCCGGCGTTGGTGCAGTACACGTCCGGTTCTGCGCGAAAGCCCCGTGGTGTGGTCATGACCCACGGGAACCTGCTGGCCGCCCAGCACCCTGCCGTCCGGGTGCTGGGCACCCGGACGGGCGACCGGATCGGCGGCTGGCTGCCGATCCATCACGGCATGGGCCTGTTCGGACAGCTTCTGCACCCGCTCTGGCTCGCCGGCACCTGCGTCCTTGTGAGTCCGGGCCTGTTCGACCGCCGGCCGGCGGCCTGGCTGGAAGCCGTCTCGGCCAACCGGCTGCGAGTGAGCGCAGCTCCCGGCTGGGCCTACGACCTGTGTGTGCGCCGGGTCGGTGACCGGGAACTGGCCGGGCTGGACCTGTCGGGCTGGGAGAGTGCCGTGAGCGTGCCGGGTCCGGTTCGGCCCGAGGTCCAGCGGGCCTTTGCCGATCGGTTCGCTCCCGCGGGTTTTCGGCCCGACGCGTTCAGGACCTGCTACGGACCGGCCGAGGTGCCCGTGCTGGTGTCCGGTTTCGGACCGGGTGCCGGGGCGGCGGCCCACCGCGCCGTGGACGTGGCGGCACTGGAACGCCGCGAGCTGCGGGATCCGGTCCTCGGCCGTCCGGCCCGCACCCTTGCGGACTGCGGCCCGCCGGTCGGTGTGGAACTGCGCATCGTCGATCCGGTGAGCCTGGAGGTTGTGCCGGACGGACGGTGCGGGGAGATCTGGCTTCGGGGGCCGGCCGTCGCGCACGGCTACTGGAACCGCCCCCGGGAGACCAGCGAGACCTTCGAGGCCCGGACCGCCGACGGTGCGCACGGTTTCCTGCGCACCGGGGACCTCGGCGCGCTGTCCGGCGGGCGTCTGTACGTGACGGGGCGGCTCGAGGACGCCGTCGTGCTGGCCGGCCGCCGGCTGTCCGCCGGTGATCTGGAGCGTTCCGTACGCCAGGTCAGCGATCTGATCGGGGCGGGCGCGGCCTTCGGCGTCGGTGCCGAGCGGGAGCATGTCGTGGTGGTCCTGGAGCTGCGCGGACGGAATCACTACGACGTGGATCTCCCCGCTCTCGTCGGCGCGGTGCGCGCACACCTGGCCGCGGAGTTCCAGCTCACCCCGGGCGCAGTGGTTCTCGTGCGCTCCGGGACGATACGCCGTACGGCCGTCGGCACGGTGCGGTGCGGCGAGTTGCGCCGGCTCCTGCTGGGTGGCGAACTCAAGGCGATCCACCAGCAGATGGGGCGCGAGGTCCGCGAACTCATCGGCGCCGGGGACGCCTGAGCCGTCCGCGGACGCGGTCTTCGCCCGCTGCCCGGGCGCGGGTTCTCAGGGGATCCACCCCGCCTGTTCGGCGATACGGATGGCGTCGACCCGGTTGCGGGCGTTGAGTTTGGTCACGATGGAGGTCAGGTAATTGCGGACGGTCCCCTTGGAGAGGTAGAGGCGTCCGGCTATCTCCTCGGCCTCCGCACCCTGCGCGGCCAGCCTGAGCACTTCCAACTCGCGCCTGGTCAGGGGCGTGTCCTGGACGTCCCATGCGGACAGCGCCAGTTCGGGGTCGATGGCACGCTGACCGGCCGCGACGGCACGAACGGCGTTGGCGAGCCGGTGCGGTTCGGAATCCTTGAGCAGGAAACCGGAGACCCTGGCCTCCAGGGCCCGGCGCAGGGTGCCCGGGCGGCCCAGCCCGGTGAGCATGATGGTACGGCAGCTGGGCAGTTCCCGATGGAGTTCCGTCGCCGCGCTCAGCCCGTCGATCCCGGGGAGGCTGATGTCGATGACGGCGACGTCCGGCAGGGTCCTGAGGGCGGTCGGCACGATCGTGTCCCCGCGCCCGACCGCGGCCACCACTTCCAGGTCCCATTCCATTTCCAGCAGGGCGACCAGGGCCCCCCGCAGCATGGAGACGTCTTCGGCGATGAGGACTCTGACGGACATCGTGGCCTCCGATCTCAACAAGCCGGTCGGACGGGCTCCAGGGTGACGCTTCGGGGGACCTCGCCCACCAGGTGGAACCAACCGTCATCCGTCACTTCCGCGTCGATGCGGCCTCCGACGACATCGAACCGGCTGGCCAGGTTGTGCAGACCGCTTCCGTCCGGACAGCGCTGTGCGGGTGCGCCCTCGACCACGCCGTCGTTGGCCACCAGGAGCCGGACCTTCCCCTGGTCGCCGACCGCCCGGATCATGACATGGTTGACGTGTGCGTGCCTGAGCGCGTTGGTCACGCCCTCGCGTACCGCGGTGGCCAAAACGGTGTCCACGGCGGGCGGCAGGTTCCCGCACCGGATGTCTACCCGTGCGACGACTCCAAGGGAGTTCAGCACCGACTCCACGGAGGACACCTCGCTCTCCAGGGACATGCCCCGATAGCGCCGGGCCACCAGCCGCACGTCCGACAGGGCCTGGCGGGAGATGTCGAGAACTTCGTCGATCTCCTTGCGCGCCTGGTCCGGCCGGCTGGGCACCAGCCGGTAGATCAGTTCGCTCTTCAACGCGATGGAGGACAGGCTGTAGCCGAGCAGGTCGTGCAGGTCCATGGAGAAGCGGAGCCGCTCGCGCACGACAGCCCTACGGACCACTTCTGCTCGCGAGGCCCATGCCTCCGAGACGAGATGGGTGAGCCGGGCGAGGCCCAGGACGAGGAGCCCGCACAGGCCGACGGCCAGGGCGGACCCGATGGAGGGCAGCAGGGGCGCCCCCTGCACCGCGGCGCGCACGGGTGCGTCGGCGACGACCAATGCGAATGCGGCCCAGGCCCGGATTCCCGTGAGCAATAACAGCGCGGAACCCGCAAGCGGCCCGGTCAAACCGTTCCAGTTCGCTCCACCGAGCGCGGCGCAAGGATACGTCGCCGCCGCAATCAGAAGAAACAGGAAAGCCTTACGGTCGGGATTCCAGTGCCGATAGGGAAGGAAAGGGAGAATCGCTTGAAAGCCGAGCAGAGGTGTCGCGCACAGCACATAGGTGAAAATTTCACCTGCCTCGGCCGCACCCGCCACCATGTCGGCCAGAGCCAGCACACCGCTGCTCAGCACCACAGCGACAATCAATGACCGTGCGATCTTCAGAGCCACGCGTGCGCGATCCGGTCGCTTATCACTGCAGGGCTCACCGCCAAATAAGGCATCCACCTGTCCCCCGTACGCCTGAGATCAATTGCATTGTCAGTATTGCAACAGTCGCCAGCACATCGGACTCATATTAAACAGGAAGCACTTCTGAAACAACCGCGCCTATCCATTTGATCACAGTCAGTTATTTGAACCTGCTCAAAACAAGCCTCCTCGAACGCGGAGCCCGCTCCAGTAGTGCGGTCCGCCGCGGACCCGAGGGCTCGAAGGCGCTCCGGCCGACTTGGGGCAACAGGACGACGACGCCATCGTCGGCGCGGCTGAAACGTGGCTGGTTCCTGCGGTGCGTGGCTACGGGACGGGACGACGCGCAACGGGGGCTGCGGTGCCGGCCGTGGTCCGCGGCGCAGGGCACCTCGTCACGTATGAATTCTCAATGTGACTCCGTGACGGCTGGTAGGGCGGCTTTCACGAAATGCGTATGACATATTCACGATGGCGCTCGTGCGCCCCTCACTGTGCGTCGGATCAGCCGGAGTGCCAGGCTCCACCACTGTCGTAGCAGAGTGCGAGGGGAGCACAGATGGAAATCAAGGTGCTGGGTCCGCTGACTGCTGAGGAGCGCGGGATCTCCGTGGTGCCGAGCGCGGCCAAGCCCAGACAGATCCTCGCCGTGCTCGCCTTCCAGGCAGGACGGGTCGTCACGGTGTCCACGCTGATGGAGGAGATCTGGGGAGAGGCCGTGCCGCGCAGCGCTGCGACCACGCTTCAGACCTACATCCTCCAATTGCGCCGCAAGATCGCCGCGACGCTCCCGGAGCACGCTGAACGGGGCGCCAAGGACGTTTTGGTGACCCGGCACGGCGGCTATTTGCTCGACATGCCTCCCGGGCAGGTCGACGCCCAGGAGTACGAGCAGTGTGCGTCCGCCGGGCGGGCCGCGTTCGACGCGCGCGACGACGCCGCAGCATCCGAGCTGCTCAGTACGGCCCTCGGCATGTGGCGGGGCCCGGCTCTCGTCGACGTACGCGTCGGAAGGGTGCTGGAACTGGAGGTGCTCCGGATCGACCAGGACCGACTGGCCGTGCTCGAGCGCCGCATCGCCGCCGACCTGCGGCTGGCCCGGCACAGCGAACTCGTGCCGGAGCTGACCGTGTTGACGGCCCGGTATCCCATGCACGAGAACTTCTGCGCGCTGCTCATGCTGGCCGCCTACCGTTCCGGCAACGCTTGGCGGGCTCTTCAGGCGTTTCAGCAGCTGCGGACCACTCTGATCGAGGAATTGGGCCTCGAGCCCTCCCCTCGGCTGCAACGGCTGCACCAGTCGGTACTGGCCGGCGACCCGGCACTGGACCTGGAGGCCGGCGACTCCGTCACGGCGGCTGCAGACGTGGCGCGTCGTGGGCGCAGGCCGGCCGGCGGGACGGTGGGGCGACTGCGGACACGAGCACAGTCACGCTGATCATCATCGCCGTCCGTCTCGCCATGACAGCCGGCATGGGCACGCCCCCGATCGGCCGGTCCCTGTGCCTCGGCTTGAGCGGGGACGGCGACGAGTAACGACGCCCGGGGCGCGGCGCTGTTCCGCTTCGTGGTGCAACCGGTCAGGACCGCCGGAATCTGCCGGTCAGGACCGCCGGAATCTGCGGGTCAGGGCCCATGGCCCCACCGAGGCAGGGCTTCGTCTCGCCCCAGCAGGGCGGTGCGTGGACTGCCGGCCGCTGTCCGGCCGGCGAGCGGGCCTACCGGAACAAGGAGCCGCACCCGGCGCGGGGCGCTCACCCGCCCCGGCTGGGCGCCGGCCGCCCACCGCGTGAACACCGCCATCGGCCGTCCGACCGTCACCCGGCTCGCCGCGTGGTCCCGAAGAAGCGTATCGCCGCACTCCATGTCGGCACGAGCGTTCGTCTAGGGAGCCACCGAACGATGAACCGGATCGACGACGGTGGCACGTCACGAGCGCACCACCGACCGATTCAGCGGGCGGGGCGCGAAGTCAGCGATCCTGCGGCGCCTCGCCCGCCGCTCCACCGGAACACCTCGACGAGAGAGGGCTTTCACAGTGACCGGCACAGCTCGGAGCGGCTCACGAATTCCAGGCCGCCGGATTTCCGCGGAAGCGAGGTGACGGCCTTGCGCAGAGTCGCCATCACCGGCCTGGGCTCGGTGGCCCCGGGAGGCATCGGAGTAAAGGAGTACTGGGAGCTCCTCACCGCCGGCCGATCCGCCACGCGCACCATCAGCTTCTTCGACCCCTCGCCCTTCCGCTCGCAGGTCGCGGCCGAGTGCGACTTCGATCCGGCGTCGGCAGGGTTGACGCCGCAGGAGATCCGCCGGCTGGACCGAGCCGCCCAGTTCGCCGTGGTGAGCACCCGCGAGGCACTCGCCGACAGCGGCTTGCACGTCGGCGGCCTCGACCCCGGCAGAATCGGCACGTCGATCGGCAGCGCGGTGGGGTGCACCACGAGCCTGGAGCGTGAATACGTGGTCGTCAGCGACGGCGGGCGCAAGTGGCACGTCGACCACGAGTACGCCGTTCCCGAACTGTACCGGCACTTCGTACCCAACACGATGGCGGCTGAAGTCGCCTGGGTCGCGGGGGCCGAAGGTCCTGCCGCCGTGGTGTCGACGGGCTGCACTTCGGGGCTCGACGCGCTCGGTCACGCGGTGGAGCTGATCCGCGAGGGAAGTGCGGATGTGATGGTCGCCGGGGCCACCGAGGCTCCGATCTCCCCGATCACCTCCGCCTGCTTCGACGCCATCCACGCCACCACCCCGCACAACGACGAACCGGAACGGGCCTGCCGGCCCTTCGACCGGACCCGTGGCGGCCTGGTGTTGGGGGAAGGAGCGGCGATCATGGTGCTTGAGGAGTGGGAGAGTGCCCGAAAGCGCGGGGCACACATCTATGCCGAGATCGCCGGATTCGCCGCCCGGTGCAACGCATACCACATGACGGGGCTCAAGCCGGACGGGCGCGAAATGGCCGAGGCCATCGATGCCGCCCTGCACGAGGCCCGCCTCTCACCGCAGTCCATCGGCTACATCAACGCCCACGGCTCCGGCACGAAGATGAACGACCGCCATGAAACGGGCGCGTTCAAGCGCAGTCTGGGTGCCCACGCCCACGACGTGCCGATCAGCTCGGTCAAATCGATGATCGGGCACTCGCTCGGGGCGATCGGCTCCCTGGAGATCGTCGCCTGCGCGCTGGCCATCGAGCACGGTGTGCTGCCGCCAACCGCCAACCTGCACACGCCCGATCCCGAACTCGACCTCGACTACATCCCGTTGACCGCACGCGAGCAGCAGGCAGACGTGGTGCTCAGCGTGGGCAGCGGTTTCGGCGGCTTCCAGAGCGCCATGCTGCTCACCCGCCCGGGAGCCCGGTCATGACCGCCGCCGTCGTGACCGGCCTCGGTGTCGCCGCGCCGAACGGCCTGGGCACACAGGCGTTCTGGAAGGCCACTCTGGCGGGACAGAGCGCTCTGGCCCCGCTGACCCGTTTCGATCACGCCCCGTACCCGTCCGTGCTCGCCGGTGAGATCAAGGCCTTCGTCGCCGAGGAGCACATATCCAGTCGGCTGATGCCGCAGACGGACCACATGACCCGGCTCGCGCTCGCGGCCGCCGACTGGGCCATCGGCGACGCCGGCACCGACCTGCGGCACCTGCCCGAATACGGCATGGGTGTGGTGACCGCCGCCTCCGGTGGTGCCGTCGAGTTCGGCCAGCGGGAACTGGAGAACCTGTGGAGCAGGGGCAAGGAGTACGTCAGCGCCTACCAGTCCTTCGCCTGGTTCTACGCGGTCAACACCGGCCAGATCTCCATCCGGCACAAGATGCGCGGCCCCAGCGGAGTCCTGCTCACCGAACAGGCGGGCGGCATCGACGCCATCGGTCACGCCCGGCGGCACATCCGCAAGGGCACACCCCTCGTGCTGTCCGGCGGTGTGGACTCAGCGCTGTGCCCCTGGGGCTGGGTGCCTCAACTCACCACCGCCCGGATGAGCACCGTGGCCGACCCGGACCGTGCCTACCTGCCCTTCTCCGCGGACGCCTCCGGGTACGTCGTCGGTGAGGGAGGTGCCGTCGTCGTCCTGGAGGATGCGGCCTCGGCCCGGGAGCGCGGTGCTCCACACATCTACGGCGAGGTCGCCGGCTACGCGGCGACCCTCGACCCGGCGCCCGCCGCAGGCCGGCCGCCCGGCCTGCGGCGGGCGGCCGAGAACGCCATCGCCGACGCGGGCCTGACCTCGCAGGACATCGACGTGGTCTTCGCCGATGCGGCCGGCGTGCCCGAACTGGACCAGGCCGAGGCGGCAGCCATCACGGGGCTGTTCGGACGGCGCGCGGTGCCGGTGACCGCACCCAAGACCATGACCGGCCGGCTGCTCGCCGGAGGCGCGGCTCTCGATGTGGCCACGGCGTTGCTCGCACTGCGTGAGGGAGTGATTCCTCCGACGGTCAACGTGCGGACTCCCGCGCCCGCGTACGGACTCGATCTGGTCGTCGATCAGCCCCGTGACAGCAGCCTGCGCTCGGCTCTGGTCCTGGCCCGCGGATTCGGGGGTTTCAACGCGGCCCTCGTACTGCGCCGTTGCGACCACTGACCTGATGGCCCCACACCCAACGAGAGGACCCTGGTATGTCCGCCAGCACGGTAACCCTGACCGACCTCACCCGGATGCTGCGTGAGAGCGCGGGCGAGGAAGAAGGCGTCGACCTGGACGGAGACGTCCTGGATGTCTCCTTCGACGAGCTCGGCTACGACTCCCTGGCCATGCTCCAGGTCATCGGCCAGGTTCAGCGCGAATACGGCATCCGGCTGCCGGACGAGACGGTCGCTGACGCGGACACCCCTCGTGCCCTGCTGGCATTGATCAACACCAGCGGGCAGGTGCCGCAGACCCGCTGAAGCACCGTCGACGGTCCCTGCGACGACAGGAGGCACAGTTGCTCCGCACAGCCCTGAGGGTTGTCACCCGAGATCTGGCACTTCCCGAGCAAACCTCGGCGGGGCAACCGCCGGTGGGCGGGCAAGGCGTCGACGCCGCGCTCGAGGCCTTCGGCCTCACCGGCTCCTCGACGCGCACGCGGACCGTCGTCTTCCTGGTGACCGGCGATTTCCCACAGCCGGTTCACTCCGGCTTCGAAAATGTCGCCGTGCGCACGGCGGAGTCGACGGTGCTGGCTCTGGTGCTGGCGCATGCCGCACTCAACGGCGGCGGCAAGGACGTCGCCCTGGTGCTCGCCGCTCCCGATGGGCCCGGCCCCGTCCGGGCCCATCGAGTGACCCTGCGCGCGGTGGCGCGGGGGGACCGCCCGGCGCCCGGTACCGGCCCGTCGCACGGGCCGGTGGCCGACAGCGCTCGGTTGCTGCTCTGGTCCGGCCGCCGTGTCGGCGACGAGACACGGACCCGTGCCCGACTGCGCTCGGTGGTCGATCGGATGACGGACGACATGTTCCGCGCCCTGCCCGCAGTGGTGCCCTGCGGGCAGGGCGCGGGTCTCGTTCGGGCGGCCGCCGTGTGCAGCTTGGAGGATCCCGCCGCCGCGCTGGACACGGCACGGGCGGTCACGGCCGGCACCCCCCGCCCGGTGGCCCTGCTCTTTCCGGGCCAGGGCTCACAGCACACCGCGATGGCCTGCGGGCTCTATCGGCACGAGCCGGTGTTCACCGAGGCCGTCGACACGGTGCTGGAGCTCATGGGCGACGAGGGCGCGGCCATTCGCGCCGACTGGCTCACCCCGAACGGACCGCTCATCGACATCGATGACGTCCGGCGCGCGCAGCCGCTGCTGTTCGCCGTGGACTACGCCCTCGGCAAGTTGGTCATGAGCTGGGGGATCCGTCCGACGGCACTCCTGGGGCACAGTGCCGGCGAACTGGTGGCGGCCACGTTCGCCGGTGTCGTGTCGCTCGAGGACGCTGTCACGATGATGCGGGAGCGCGTCCGGCACGCGCTGTCCGTCCCGGCCGGCGGAATGCTCGCGGTCGCGGCGTCCGAGACCCACCTGCGCTCCTATCTGGTGGACGAGGTGGCCATCGCCGCGGTCAACGCCACCCTGCAGACCATGCTGGCCGGCCCCGCTGCCCAGCTGTCCGCCGTGGAGAAGCGGCTGCGTGCCGACGGACACACCGTCGTGGCGGTACCGGCGACCAGCCCCTTCCACTCTCCTGCCATGGCCCCGGCCGCCGACGCCGTCGAGCGGGAGTACACCCGGATCGGGCTGCGGTCCCCGCGCCTTGCGCTCTACTCCGGTTACACCGGGGAGCTGATGAGCGACCGGGACGCGCTGAGCCCCCGGTTCTGGGCTCGCCAGATCACGGACACGGTGTACTTCAGGCCGGCCCTCGACCAGTTGCTCGCCGCGGAGGACATGCTGCTCGTCGAGGCCGGACCGCGCCAGACGCTGACCGCGTTCGCACGCCGGCACCCGGCAGTGCGCAGCGGGGCGAGCGCGGTGGTGCCGATGCTTCCGGCCCGTTCCGGAAGTCCGGCAGCGGACCGGCTCGCTCTGCTCGGCACGGTGGCCCGGCTGTGGACCGAGGGCCATGATCTCGACGCCGCCGCACTCAGCCGCCTCTGGTACGACGGTGAAGACCGTGCCGCCCTCCTGTCACCCCTCGAGCCGGGACACCGATGATGCTCACCCGAGTTCTGCGCGCCCTCGAACGGGCGATGATCGCCGCGGGAAGCATCTGGGTGTACGTCCCGCCCCTCCCCCCTCTCGAGGGGCCCGGTCCGGGACATCCCGAGAGTGTCGCCCGAGGGGGTCCGCTCAGCGCGGCCGAGCGCGACCTCGAGCGTGCTCTGCTCGGCGAATGCGAGTGACGGTACGTCACGCGGCCGGCCCGATGTCCAGATTGGGCCGGCCGCGGACAGTGTGCGCAGTGGTACCGAGGCAGCATGCGGTGTTCAGTACGGTCCTTGGAATCCCGCGGCGACATCGGCCAGCGCGGGCAGGTCTCCCGGTGCTTGCCCGCACAGTTGCAGGCAAGCCTCCACTATGCCGCCGGCACCGGGGTGAAACGCCTCCTCCAGCGGCCAGGACACCGGCGCAGGGCAGTCCGGAAGTGCCAGCCGCCGTATCGGCGCCGTGAGGGCGTGCGGTATGTGCTCGGCCACCACGGCCGCCACTTCCGCGGTGAATCCGTACTGTGCCCAGCTGGTGTCGGCCACGACCAGCCGCCCCGTCCTGGCCACGGACTCACAGATGATCCGATCGTCCAGCGGCCGCAGGCTGCGTACGTCGACCACTTCCACACTGATGCCTCGTTCGGCCAGTTGAACGGCCGCCCGTTCCGCCTCGTGGACCATGAGGGAGGTGGCGACCACGGTCACGTCGCCGCCGCGGCGCGCGATCCGGCCGACGCCGAAGGGGATGCCGGTGGCCCCGGCCGGCACCTCTCCGGTCAGCGGGTACAGGTTGCGGTTCTCCACGAGGACGACGGGTGTGTCACCGGTCAGCGCCTGGACCAGCAGCCCCTTGGCATCGGCGGGCGACGCGGGGGCCGCCACGTACAGCCCCGCGTAGTGGGCGAAGGTCGCGTGCGGGCTCTGCGAGTGTGTCGCTCCTTGTCCCCAGCCGCGTCCGACCACGCCTCGCGTGACGACGGGCACTCCGCCCTTGTCCCCGCCGTACATGTAGCGCCACTTGGCGGCCAGGTTCACCAGCGGGTCCAGTGCCAGGAACATGAAGTCGGCCCGCGTGTGCACCAGCAGTGGCCGCAGGCCGCAGGCCGCCGCGCCTACCGCGAACCCCGCCGTGGCGTTCTCGGAATTGGGCACATCGATCACACGGTTCGCGCCGAACCGTGCGAACGCCTCCTTCGTGGTGCCGAAGGTGCCCTTGATGTCGTCAACCCCCTCCCCCGCGATAAAGATGCTCTCGTCCGCCTCCATGCACTGCATGGTGGCCTCGCTGATCGCCTGCCAATAGGTGAGAGTTCGCACGAGTGCTGGTCCTCTTCGTCGGGTGCACCGGTGTCAGCGGGGCACAGGCTGGTAGGCACCGTCTAGCAGAGCATCGACATCGGGGAAGGGCTGCTCCTTGGCGTAGGCGACGGCCCGCTGGATCTCGTCGCCGTACTGCGCCGACCACTCGGCCACGGTCCGGTCGATGTCGGGATGCTGCTCACGCAGGATTTCGGTGGCCCGCACGATGGGGCAGCGGGCCATCCACGCCTCCGTCTCCTGCACCGGCCGGTACCCGTGGTCCTGACCGTGGTCGAAGCCGGGCCCCACATGTTCCCGCCACCGATAGGTCGCGAGTTCCAGCAGGTACGGCCCGTTGCCTTCCCGGCAGTGCCGCAGCGCTCGTTGCGCCGCCTGGTACACGGCGAAGACGTCGTTGCCGTCGACCCTCGCGGCCGTGACCCCGGCGGCCTCGGCGCGATCCTGGATGGTCGAGCCCGCGGGCTGCCGGGCGCCGATCGGGGAGGAGATGGAGTACAGGTTGTTCTCACAGACGAAGACCACCGGGGCCCGGTGTACCGACGCCAGGTTGAGTGACTCGGCGAACACACCCTCTTCCGTCGCACCGTCGCCGAAGAAGGTGGCCACGGCCCTCGGCCGGCCGCTGCGTGCGAAAGCCCAGGCAGCTCCCACCGCCACCGGGATCATCTCGCCGAGGATGGCCGCCGACCCCCCGAAGCCAACCGCCCGGTCGACCAGGTGGATCGAACCGCCCCGGCCGTGTGCGCAGCCGGCCTGCTTGCCGTACAACTCGGCGACCATGGCCTTGAGATCGCCTCCCTTGGCCAGGTAGGGGGCGTGCGAGCGGTGCGCGGTGAAAACCAGGTCCTGGCTGGTCGTGGCAGCGCAGACGCCTACGGCGGTCGCCTCTTGGCCGATCGAGAAATGCGTGGGTGTACGCATCTGCTGCTCGTCACGGTAGTAGTCGGCGAGCGTTTCCTCCACTACGCGAATGCGCACCATGTCGCGGAGCAACTGGGCACGGTCGGACGTCATGTTGGAGCCTCCTCGCAGACAGTTTCAGGGCGTCGGGCCTCGGTCGGCCTGCTCCTCCTCGCGAACGGTGCCGGGCTGTCGGACGGCGCCCCTCTCGAAGCCCTTATCGTCGGAGCACCCCCTAGAGGACTGGTGAAGCCGGGCTGGACGCCCGAAGTCGAGTCCTGTTCCAGAGCCAAGCGAGCCCGGTGCGGTGCTGTGGCCTCCGCGGGACACCAACCCAACGCGATTTTGAAGGGCCACGTGCGTATGAAGGGCATCATTCTCGCCGGCGGGGCCGGCACCCGTCTGCACCCGATCACGATCGGTACTTCGAAACAGCTTCTCCCGGTGGGCGACAAGCCGATGATCTACTACCCGCTCTCGGTACTCATGCTGGCGGGCATTCGGGACATCCTCATCATCACCAACCCCACCGACACACCGAGGTTCCGGGCGCTTTTGGGCGATGGGTCCCAGCTCGGGCTCAGCATCACCTACGCGGAACAGCACTCCCCACGCGGCATCGCCGACGCGATCCTCATCGGTGCCGAACATATCGGGGACGGTTCGGTTGCGTTGATTCTCGGCGACAACATCTTTCACGGCAACAATTTCTCGGCGACGCTCACGGAGAACGCCAGGGACGTCCGGGGGTGTGTGCTGTTCGGCTACCCGGTCAACGACCCCACGCGGTACGGCGTAGGCGAGAGCGACGCCAACGGCGATCTCGTCTCCATCGAGGAGAAGCCCCGGCACCCCCGCTCCAACCGCGCGATCACGGGCCTGTATCTGTACGACAACGACGTGGTCGACATCTCGAAGAACCTCAGGCCCTCACCGCGCGGCGAGCTGGAGATCACCGATGTGAACCGCGTCTATCTGGAGCGGGGCCGGGCTCGGCTCGTGAACCTGGGCCGAGGATTCGCCTGGCTGGATACCGGGACGCCCAAGTCGCTGCTCCAGGCGGGTCAGTACGTGGGCGCGCTGGAGGAGCGCCAGGGGGTGCGGATCGCCTGCATCGAGGAGATCGCGTTGCGCATGGGCTTCATCGACGCCGATGCCTGTCACCGGTTGGGCTCCCGGATGGCCGCCTCCGACTACGGTAGTTACATCATGGCCATCGCCTCCGAACTGGGGTGAGTTGACGGCCGTCGGGCCCGTGCCGCCTCGTGGGCGGGCCCGTTACGCGCCGGTCATCCGACGGGCGTTTCGAACGTGGCGGCTCGCCGGGCCAGGGGCTCCCACCAGGCCCGGTTCTCGCTGTACCAGCGGACGGTGTCGGCCAGCCCGTGTGCGAACGAGATCCGAGGTTCGAAGCCGAGCTCCTCGCGGATGCGCGAGGTGTTCAGCGAGTACCGCCGGTCATGTCCCGGGCGGTCCCGGACGTGTTCCACACGGCCCCAGTCCATACCGAGCTCGGCGAGCACCCTTGCGGTCAGCTCACGGTTGGTCAACTCGGTGCCGCCGCCGACGTTGTACGTCCTCCCCGCCCGGCCCGACTCCAGTACGAGGTGGATCGCACGGCAGTGGTCGTCGGCATGCAGCCATTCGCGCACGTGTCGGCCGTCGCCGTACAGCGGCACCTTCCCGCCGTCGAGCAGCCGTGTGACGAACAGCGGGATGATCTTTTCGGGGAACTGATAGGGGCCGTAGTTGTTGCTGCACCGGGTGACGGTGGTCCACAGGCCGTACGTACGGTGGAAGGCGCGGACCACCAGATCGGATGCGGCCTTTGACGCCCCGTAGGGCGAATTGGGCTCCAGCGGGGACGACTCGGTCCACGAGCCCTCCTCCACGGACCCGTAGACCTCGTCGGTCGAGACGTGCACGAAGCGCTCCACACCGGTGTGCCGACAGCATTCGAGGAGGGTGTGGGTGCCGACCACATTGGTCGTGATGAAGGGCGCGGAACCGGCGATCGACCGGTCCACGTGCGATTCGGCGGCGAAGTGCACGATCGCGTCGTGTCCCGGCAGGACGTCCATGAGCAGGTCACGGTCGCAGATGTCACCCCGTACGAAGGTCAGCCGCGGGTGCCCGTACGGAAGACTGGTGAGGGTGCCCGAGTAGGTGAGCTTGTCCAGCACAGTGAGCCGGGTTTCCTCGTGCCCGGGGTAGGCACCCGCGAGGAGACCGCGTACGTAGTGGGAGCCGATGAAACCGGCGCCTCCGGTGATCAGGAGCTTCACGGCAGCCGTCCTTCCGACTCGGGCTGCTCGGCACGCCGCGTGCCGTCTCGTTCCAAGGTCATCTGCCGCTCCTTCAGTCGCCGTGTGGGTACCGCCGAGAATGGCAGCCGCCCAGTCGCACGGCCATCGACATTCACTCGAACCGTGAGAGGCGCTTGTCAGGCACGGCCGACGCCGTCCGGGTGCGATGCGGCCCCGGGGCCGCCCGGCCGGCTTAGATGCGCACTGTGCGCGGATGCACCCCGAATTCCGTCAAGGATGCGACGTGCGCCCCGGTCGATGAGTTCCGCCGCCAGGGCGGCACCGAGCTTCTCCGACTCGCCGACGATTCCGGTCAGTCGGCCCGAGACCCGCTGAGTGCCGTCGAGTGACGTGACCTGCGCGAAGAGCGACAGGGTCCCGTCCGGCCCCGTCCTCGCGTACGCGCCCACGGGCACGCTGCAACCGCCGTGCAGCTCGGCCAGCAGGGCTCTCTCGGCCCGCACCTGAGCGTCGACGACTATGTCGCTCACACTGGAAAGTATCTCCTGGATTTCCACGCTGCTCTGCCGGATCTGAATGCCGAGGGCACCTTGACCGGGAGAGGGCGGGAACAGGTCGAGGGGCAGCATTTCACCGATGGCGTCGTCGAGGCCCAAGCGGTGCAGCCCCGCGGCTGCCAGGACCACCGCGTCGAGGCCCTCGGTCTCGATCTTCTTCAGACGGGGCGGAACATTCCCCCGGATCGGAATCACTTCCAAATCCGGGCGTACGGCGAGGAGTTGAGCAATTCGCCGGGGGGAGCCCGTGCCGACCCGTGCGCCTTTCCGCAGGCCGGACAGGGTGGACCCGCACAGTGCATCCCGCGCGTCCGCACGGCCGGGCGGCGGCAGCCGCATCAGACCGGGCGGGTCCGCAGTCGGCAGGTCCTTCAGGGAATGGATGACCACATCCACGTCGCCCCTGGCCAGCGCCGCCTCCTGCTCCGAACTGAAGGCGCTGCCGCCACTGATCGCAGACACATCGGAGAGCCGGGACTTCCGATCCCTGTCGCCGCCCTCGAGAATGACTCTGTGTGTGAACGCGACATCCGGAAACCGCCGGCTGATCGGCGCGAGATATTCCCGGACTTGGGCCTTGGCCAGATTACTTGCTCGCGAACCGACCAGGTACGTTGGATGCATGACTTCTGTTGTACCGGGACGAACTCGACCGGTGGTCGACTCGCCTCTGTGCAGCATTCACTCCGCGGCCGGCCACTGAGCCTTCTCGGCGCCGGCGCTCCGGGGGCGGGGACGGCGGCGGCACCCTCACGGGTGACGACGGGCATGGTGTCCCAACCGCCGTCGGGGTACTGTCCCCGACGGCGGTTGGGGGCGACGGCCGTGCGCCCACGGTTCGCTCAGCCGTGGGTGGACAACGTCTCGCGGATGACGGCCAGTCCGCCGTCCATGGCCTCCGCGACCGACTTGGCGAGTTCGTCCGGCAGCACGTCGTGGATCCATACCAGCCGTGTCCGTGTATCGCTCTCGGCGACGACCTGGAAGGAAGCGTTGTCATGTACGGGCCGCACAGTGCCTCCGATGACCGCCCAGACGATCCGGCGTGCCGCGTGGTCGAGAGCAATGAGCCGCTCACGGGCCACGACGCCGTCGGCGAAAGTCACCACCCGGACGTCGGCGGCAGCGAGCCGTGTCGCGACGACATAGCCCGGCGCTATGCGCGGCGGCCCCTCGGCGAAGTCGCCGATCACCGCCCACACATCATCGGCACTGGCCTCGATCACGGCCTCTTTGACGATCGAGGCCATGACTACGCGGCTCCGGTGCGGAATCGGTCTCGGCCGGCGCACGGCGGGTGGGCGGGCAGCCCGGGGCCTCCGTTTTCCGCACCGCAACGGGCAACGCGTAGAGCCGCCACGAGCAGCCACCTCTCTCGCCGTCCACCGGCGCCGGGTCAAAGTGGTGCACCACAACAGGGCACCGGAGAGCCGGACCGTCCGACTCTCGTACCGGCTGCTCAACGCGCTGCCGCGCGCGACGACACTCGACAGCAGATCACTGCCACCTTTCGGAGTAATTCCAGTACGGGACGTGCGACGCCAGGACATCAGGCGGGGTGCCAGCCGCCCGGCAGGACGAGGATCTGTCGGGTGTGCCACGCCGGAACGACGCCGTGGGCTCGTGCCGCGGTCAGGTCGTGGAGGAGTCGGCGGGGTCGAGGGCGGCGTCGACGATGACGAAGGAACGTGCTCGCAGGGGACGTCGAGTATGGATGGATATGGAACCGGCAGAGTCCCTCGGCCGCCGGGTTGATGAGGGAGATCACCACGCAGACGACCACCAGGGCCCCCGTCCTGCCTCCCCGCCCACCGGGCCGTTTCACCCTCTCAGCGCAGGATGAGAGAGGTTCGGCGACTTTGTCGGGTCGACAGGCTCTCAGATGCGCACGCCGGCCTACCCGACAAGGGCGGGTTCACCCAGCAGCGCCGGGTCGTGTTCCAGGATCGCGCTTTCACACCACCTCAGCGTGGGTGACGGGTCGACGCCGAGATCTTCATTGAGGCGATGCCGGAACTGCCGGTACGTGTTCAGCGCGTCGATATGACGGCCGGAACGGTACAGGGCCAGCATGAGGAGCCGGCAGAACTGCTCCTGGACGGGATTCAAGGCGAGCGTCTCGGTCAGCTCCGGAATGATACGGGCATGCCTGCCGCACTTGAGTTCGATTCCGTAGAGCAGTTCTAATGCGGATAACCTGGCCTCCTCGTACTTGGACGCTGCAGTTTGACATAGGGGCCCTCCGACGACTCCGCCGAAGGCTGGTCCCCGCCATAGCGTGATGGCGCGGCGCAGGTCGTTGGCGCAGCGGCGGGGGTCGCCCCCGACGCCGGTACGGATGGCCTCGATGCTGTCGAGGAAGACCTGGGCGTCGAGCTCACCCGACCTCAGCCTGAACTGGTAGCCGGATACGGTGGCGGTGATACGTGGCACCGAATCCGGCTCCAAGTGCGCCAGCATGCGCCGAAGCCGGCTGATCTGAGCCTGGAGTGCGTTGTTCATCTTTTCCGGAGGAGTAGTCCCCCACAATTCCTCCGCCAGGGATTCCACTGTGACCACTTGGCCTGCAGTAGCCATGAACGACGCGAACAGGAGTTGCTGTATGGCCCCCTTGGGGCGCATTATTCGATTACTTCCTCTGATCTCTGACGGGCCGAGTGTGAAGAAATACATACTTCCTCCGTAGATCGTCTGCACCAGCAGGATTCAACGCATTTCGCGCAGGCGGCACGACATCTTTCGCACATCAGATGGAAGGTCGATCGGCCGCCTTTCGCGGTGCGCGGTATCTATTCGGTCAGTCTTGGCCGGGCGCGACCGGAGACACGAATCGGGGATACCCGCCCCGGTATCTCGAAGTCGGCGCTGTACGCGGCAGACCGAGGCTCGGTGGGGAGATCGTGCGGGTGTTCGGCACTGGGCAGGAAGGGAGGGCAGCGCTCCGCCGATCGAGTCCCGGCGTCTGCGTGCGGTCTCGCGCAGACTTCACCCGTCTGTCAAGGGGCGAATCAGCCTCAGGTCTGTCGCAGCGGATCGAGAACAGTGCGGACCATGCGCGTCCGGTGCGATAGAAGGATCTACCACCGGTCCCCGTGCCAACCACTTCGCGCATGCTTCCCCTGTCCCTCTAATAGCCAATTGCCTGGCCGTGCGGCGCGCAGGTGGTCCGCCTAGCCCCACACCTCAAAGTTCGCTCCCTGCACAAAGAAAACCACTCTATCGGTTTCCTGTACAGAGGGAAACGAACCTCTGAGCGAGAGCTCTACCACCCGCCCCCTGCATCGCCGGCGCATTGTTCATAAGACATTGCAGGTGGCGCGGCAGGTTCCGATGAACGGCGAGCCTTCGGGCCGCATTCGCGGCGCGAGAACTCACACGCCGAGCCCATGAGCGGACCTATGGGGTCCGGCGGAAGACCGGGACGGCGTCCGGCCGGGCGGCGCAGACGGCCTGGGGCGGCACGGCGTCGGGCACGGCACCGTCTTCCGGCGGTTCGCTTCTGTCGGCCCCCTCTCGCACAGCTGCGCCTGTCGGCACGCTCAACGGGCTCGTGCACGGTGGGCACGGAGGAGTCGCGGCCGCACGTCGGCCCTGACGACAGTGCGGCCCCGCTCGGCGGGCAGGGGCCGTGCCCCACCGCCGGCCCGGGTGGCGGTGGAGCGGTCGGTGGCGAACCGGCAGGCCGGCCCCACGGCCTGTTTCCGCGGTCGGGCGGCGAGCCGCGCCAGGTGATGCTCTGCCACTTCCGCGGGCCGATCGGCTCAATTGCGTGAGGCGGGGTTTCCAGCCCTTCATGCGGGCGAAGTGCTCGACGCGGGCGCACACGTGCTTATCGGAACGATTGTGTTCCTCCTTTCCGGCTGGCAGCTTCTCGCCCCTGGTACGGCGGTGCGCGATGCCGAGACGGGCGTCGGCGTCGACGACCTGGTGGGCGGCGGAGTAGCGGCAGTCCTGGGACCGAGATGGTTGACGGACCCCCGGCCGCCGAATTCGAGAAGTCGAACAGCGGGGCGAGCCGGCGCCGTGCCAGGTTTGCGCGCGCCCCTACGCCGCGGCCGACAGCGCCCGCTCCCGTAGCGGCGAACTCCCCGGCCCGTCCGCGACTGCCGGCAACGCGGCGACGGCCTCCGTCACGCCGGCGTGCGTCAGCTCTGCGCCGCCGCGGCCTTCACCTGCCCGCCCGCGGTGTCAAAATCGACCACCGCCATTCCCGAGGTGAGGCGGGGAAGTATCAGGTCCCAAAAGCGCGTCGTCGCGTGCCGGGAGCACCAGGCCCCATCGGTATTTCCTTCCGCGCGCCCGAGTACTTCGAAGCCGACAATCGCCGCTGTAATCGCCGAGGCCGCATCCTCCAGCACCACGTCCGACGCCAGGCACCCCTGCTCCCTGGAGCGGCGCAGAACGGACTCGACCCAGTTGCACCATTCCTGCCGCAGGTCGATCCTCCCGTCCCATGTCGCGTCGCTGCCGAGTCGAAATCCGGCGCGGAGTACGGAATCTTCTGCGACTCGTTGCGCCAAGCGGTGCGAGGTGTCTACAAGAAGCTGCAAAGGAGCGGGGTGATCGCACAGCTGACCGCGCTCTATAATGTCGTGAAGCAGCTGAAATGCAACCCGTTCGACCTCCTCCCCCAGCACTCTCTTGTTCTTGAAGTGAAAATGTAATGCCCCATAGCTGACGCTCGCCCGGGAGCTGATCTCCATGAGTGATGAAAGGGCAAACCCCCTGAGGTTGAATACATCAGCAGCAGAGCTGATCAGATCCCGTCTCGTCCGTACAGCGCGTTCTTGCTGGGTCATCGGCATGCTCCGGGGATGATGGACTGCTGGTTGGTGGAGACAATTTACCCGCACGTTGCGATCAGAGCTATCGGACATATCAGGCCCACTGAAGCCAGTCAAGATGTGTTTTAAGAAAGGGCAGCGCATTCGAGACAGGCAAGCTGCAGAGCCCTGGCCAGTTGAATTCTGCACTCTGCGGAATCTCATCGCACATGCCCGCAGTTCACGCGGGGTTGCGAGGGCTGCTCACAGCCGCCGAGGAGCCTCAGCTTCGGCCGGAATATACCTTCAGGACATCGAACTGATGTCGGCATGTGTCAGGATATGCAGGAGCACCTCCGGGGCGCGCCGGGGAATCTGCCGCCCCGGCGCGCCCCGAAGGTGCGCTGTATTGCTGTGGAGAATGTTGAGTGAGAGCGCCTCAGCCCTGGATTCCCGGGACCTTCTGAGACTGAGACTGGCTACCGGGCGCCTCCAGAACGGCGGCACCGCCGTAGAAGGCGCTCACCCCGCCGTCGATGACGACGGACGAACCGGTCATGAACCGGGAGGCGTCACTCGCCAGATAGACGGCCAGTCCGACGAGTTCGTCGGGGGTGCCGAACCTCCCTGCCGGCACGATCTGGAGCAGGGCCTCGGCCGTCCGCGGGTCCGTGGCGATTCCATCGGTGAGGTCGGTGTGCACCCAGCCGGCCGAGATCGCATTGACCCGGACCCCGGTCACGGCCCACTCTGCGGCGAGCGAATGGGTAAGGGCGATCACCGCGGCTTTTGACACCGCGTAGGGCGAGTAGTGGGGAAGACCGGCCTCCCCTGTGATCGAAGCGATGTTGATGATGGATCCGCGCCCGCGTTCGGTCATGTCCCGGCCGACGGCGCGGCAGACGTGCAGAGCGGATTCGAAGTTGAGCCGCATCTCTCGCTGCCATTGCGCGACTTCCAGGTCGTGGAAGGAACCGGCGCAGGTAAACCCGCCGGCGTTGTTCACGACGATGTCCAGGGGCCCCATCTCGGCCACTGTCTGCTGCACACAGGCCCGGATCTGGTCCGGGTCCTCGACGTCGCACACCAGACTGATCGCGCGTCGCCCCAGCTTCTCGACCTCGGCTCTCACCTCCTCCAGCCTCTCGGCTCCCCGGGCCAGGAGGGCGACGTCGGCACCTGCCTCGGCGTAACCGAGTGCGATGGCCCGCCCGATGCCACGGGAGGCGCCGGTCACCAGGGCAGTCTTCCCCGAGAGGCTGAACAGAGAGTTCCCGCCGTGGCTCACTTCAGGAACTCCTCGATCCGAGTCAGCGCCTGTTTGAACTGCTCCACCTGCGGCAGGTGCCCGCTGTCGTCGATGAGGGCCACGGCACTGTCGCGGATGAGGCCCGCGAACTCGTCGGCGTAGGCGGCCGGAGCAAGGCGGTCCTCGCGTCCCCACACGATCAGCGTCCGCGCGGCCACGCGGTGCAGCCGTGCCCGCAGCCCGCGGTCGGGAATCGGCCACAGATACTTACCGGTGCTGCCGAGCGACCAGACCATGCCCGCGGCTGCCTCCACGGCCGCCTCGGGATCCTCCGGGAACGCCAGGGCCGCCTGGGCGACATCGCCGGACGGGTCGTGGAAGAGCAGACCGGGCAGCTCCGTCTGGGAGGCGGCGGAGAGGGTGGCGACGGGCAGATCGTCGCGCCACAGCCCCAGGGGCGATATCAGCACCAGCTTTCCGGGGAGCGCGGGGAAGTGCGCCGCGAGCTCCGCGGCGAGCATGCCGCCGAAATCGTGGCCCACGACGACCGGTTGGCTCAGGCCCAGGGACCGGCTCGCCTCCTCGAAGACGAGGACCATGTCGGACAGGTCGTCGATGACGTGCGCGGCGTCGGGCTCACCCGCGCTCGTGCCGGGGAACTCGGGGGCGTAGACCGTGTACTGCTCGGCCAGGCGGGACAGGAAGGGGTCCCAGGCCAGCCCGGTGGACCCGTGGAGGTACAGCAGCGGAGCGCCCTGGCCCGCCACCTTCACCCTCAGTCGCAGCCGTCCGTTCCAGACGTCCACTGTCTCCTCGCGGGGCGAGGGCTGTGCGCGTTCGGTGGTGGTCATGAGGCCTGCGTCCTCCCTGCCGCGGACGGCGCGTGCTCCTGGGCCGCTGGAAGTGGCACGCCTCCCAGCCGCTTGGGCCACCAGTGATGGGCAAAGCCCTGGTCCTGCCACAGCGTGCGCAGATGGGGCAGGACCTCGGTGGCGAACAGATGGATGTTCTTCTGCACCAGGTCCTTCGGCATGGACCCGAAGCCAAGCATGGCGTGCAGGTTCCCGATCCCGTACGTCGTGCAGTACTCGAGGAGTTGGTCACGCACTGTGGCGGGACTGCCCGCGATGACGGCTCCGGCGTCGGCGAGTTCCCCGAAGCCGGCGGTGCGCATCGTGCCGTACATGCCGAAGTCCCCGGGGTCTTTCAGCATGGCCTTGACGCCGTGGATGTTGACACCGCCGGGCAGCCCCAGCATCTCTGGCGGGATGGCGCCCAGTCCCTTCCGGTAGGCGTATTCGGCGTGCGCGCCGTATTCCTTTTCGGCCCGCGCATCGGTCTCGCTGACCGCGATCGTCTGGAGAAAACCCATCCGGTAGGGGTTGCGTTCGAGTCCGAGCTGGTCGGCCAGTTCCCAGAACCGCTCGAATATCCGCTTGCCAGTCAGTTTGGCGCCGGTGAACCCGAAGTAGTTGAACCCGAACCCGCGTTCCAGCGTGAGCTGCATCGTGCGGGGGTTCCCGATTCCGGTGATCCATACCGGCGGCTGTTCCTGCAACGGCCTGGGCCAGAGGTTGACCTGCGGGAACTGGCCGTAGCGGCCGTTCCAGGCAAAGGGGTCGCGGTCGCGCCAGGCGCGCAGGATGAGTTCGAGGTTCTCCTCGAAGCGCCCCCGGACCTCAATGGGCGGGATTCCGTTGTTGATACTGGCGTCGTAGCTGAGTCCCACCGGAAAGCCCGCGATGAGCCGGCCCCCGCTGATGACGTCAACCATCGCGTACTCTTCGGCGACCCGCACGGGTTCACGTGTCTTGCCGAGCGACCGCCCCATGGGGAAGATCGCGGTGCTGAGCCTCTCGGTTTCCGTGGCATAGGCGACAGCACTGGCCACGAGGTTCGGGTTCGGCGACAGGTCGTAGGAACTCTGGCCGTGCTCGGTGAGCGAGATGCCGTCAAACCCCGCCCGGGCACCCGTCATCAACTCGTCGATGTAGTCGACCACCGAGGAGTACACGCCCGCTTCGGTCGTCAGGCTGTAGGGGGTGCTGCACACCGAATCGTGATGCGCTTCGAAGTCCGAAGGCAGAAACCGGTAGGGCGCCTGCTCGAACAGAGTGACCTTCATCTACCCTCCAGGGACCGGATTTGCGGGCGCCGCGAGCTGCGGATCACAGCTGCGTGACGATGAGGAGCGATTCGCCGCCCACGCTCCTCGTCGAGTGCCCCTTGCCGGTCACGTCCTCCACGAGAACGCTTCCCCCCGGGAGGAAACGCCGCGCCTCCCCGTCGCTGACCTGGACCTCCAGCTCGCCCTTCAGGAGCGTCATCACCTGCTTCCGGGGCGCGGGATGGAAGTCCCCGAAGTAGCCGTCGGGGAGGAGCAGGTACACACTCGCCTTGGCCTCCGTGGCCGTCGAGAGGAACATGGAGGGGGCCGGCGGCGCGAAGTTGACCTCGGCGAGGTCCAGCTTTTCCTCGGCGAAGTGCGTCTCCCCCGCCGCATCGGTGTACATACGCGTGACACCGATCGTGCGGGTCTCGGTACCCGACATCACTCTCTCCTTCTGGGAGGGCTGATCTGATTCCACATAGCAATGGTGGGCCGGCATGCCGGCCCACCAGCGCTGCGGCGGAGAGGGCAGGATTCGAACCTGCGAGGGCTAAAGCCCTTCCCTGCCAAGGCAGGGATCCGTTAGGCCGCTACGGCTACCTCTCCCTGCGGATCCGGCGTTTTCACCGCGCTCCGCTGTCTGTTCGAAAACTATGCCAGACCACGCTGACACCGTGCTGATGCTCTACTGATGCAGGTGGCGGGGCGGGCTCGAGACCGTATGTCAGCGCCTTATCAGTCGCGTGTCAATCCACTTTGATTCAATCGATGCCGTACCCACACGTCATAGGTGACCGGGAGCAGAATAAGGGGCAAGGCACATGACAGATTCTGGTACTGCTCTACACGAGCTTCGCGGACTACCAAGGTCTGAACGGTCGGAAGCCCTCGAGGAAATCGTGGTCAAGGAGTTCAAGGGCACGCTTCTCATGACCCATGATGAAGAGTTCCCTCTGACCGAGAGCTTTTTTGACCTGGGATTCACTTCACTGCGTGTCACCGAGGCGAAGCAGCGTCTTGAGGAGCGTCTGGACTGTTCCATCAGTTCCAACGTGCTGTTCAACAACCCGACTGCGGAGCAGTTGGTGGCGTACCTGATGACCGACGTGCTCGCCGACCTCTTCCCGGAAGGTTCTGATGCAGATGGCTGAGCCGGCCGGGAACAGCCGGCAGGATGCCGTCGCCGTCATCGGGGCCGGCCTCCGCTTTCCCGGCGGCAACGACACGCTCGACGGTTTCGCCGACTTTCTGCGGGCTGGTGGCAGCGGCATCGGTCCGCTGCCTCGGGACCGATGGGATGTCGATGCGTTCGCCTCGGACGGTGACGGCGCGCTGGGAGCGGTCCGTACCGCGGGGGGCGGCTTCCTGGACCGTATCGACGAGTTCGATCCTCAGTTCTTCAGCATCTCCCCCAAGCAGGCGCAGTATATCGATCCCCAGCAGCGGCTGCTGCTGGAGACGGCCTGGGAGGCGCTGGAGAACGCCGGCGTCGATCCGGCCGGGGTGCGTGACGGCGGTGTGTACATCGGTGCCACGCCGTTCGACCAGGCCATGGAGCTGGACTCGGTGCCGTACGACAAGCTCGATGCGGCGCTCGCCACGGGCATGGGCGCGTACCCGCTGTCCGGGCGGCTGTCGTACTTCCTGCGCTGGCACGGTCCGAGCCTGACGACGGACACCGCTTGCGCCTCGTCGCTGACGGCCCTGCACATGGCGGTGGCGGGCCTGCGGGACGGGGAGTGCGGCATCGCGCTGTGCGGCGGTGTCAACGCTCTGCACCACCCCAAGATCTTCGCGATCCTCTCGCAAGGCGGGATGCTGGCGCCCGACGGGCACTGCAAGACCTTCGACGACGCCGCGGACGGGTACGCGCGGGCCGAGGGCTGCGGGGTCCTGGTACTCAAACGCCTGGCCGACGCCGAGCGCGACGGTGACCAGGTGTTGGCGGTGGTCCGGTCGACCGCCATCGGGCACAACGGCGAGAGCGCGGGGCTGACCGCCCCCAACGGCACATCGCAGGAAGCGGTCATGCGCCGGGCTCTGGCCCGGGCGGGCCTAGAGCCCGGGGACATCCAGTACGTGGAGGCCCACGGTACGGGCACATCGCTGGGAGACCCCATCGAAATGGGCTCGATCAACGGTGTGTTCGGCGCCGCTCACCGGGACCGAGAGGCGCTCACCGTCGGCTCGGTGAAGTCGAACCTCGGGCACATGGAGCCGGTCGCCGGGATCGGCGGGATCCTCAAGGTGGTCCTGCAGATGCGCGACGGCCTGTACTACCCGCACCTGTATTCCACACCGTCGGGGCGCATTCCCTGGGAGACGTACCCGGTGCGCGTCCCGACCAGCTGCACGCCCTGGCAGGCGCCGGTACGCCGGGCCATGGTCAACAGCTTCGGCGTGGCCGGTGCCATCGGCATCGCCGTCCTCGAACAGGCACCCGCCCGACCCGGTACCGGCACGCCGGCACAGGGGCCGCACGTCTTCACCCTCTCCGCCAGAAACGGTGCGGCGCTCACGGGGCAGATCGAACGTCACCTGAGCCTTCTCGCGGAGCAGCCGCAGACCGACGTGGCGGATCTGTGCCTGACCCGCAACGTGGGGCGCGCACACTTCAACCACCGTGTCGCCGGTGTCGCCCGGAGCACCGCAGACGTGGTCGACCTGCTCGGCCGTCACGCGCAGAAGCTGGCCGACGGTGAACACGCCCCGGGCAGCCTGCGCAAGGTCGCGCTCCTGTTCACGGGTTCCGGGTCGCAGTACACCGGCATGGGCGCGACGCTGTACCGCCGCTATCCGGTATTCCGCCGACACCTCGACGAATGCGACCGGCTGTTCGCCGGTCACCTGCACAGATCCATCAGCGAGATCATGTTCGGCACGGCCCCGGACGCCGAGGAGCGGCTCGCCGAGACCCTGTACACCCATGCGGCACTGTTCGCGCTGGAGTACGCCGTCGCCAGACTGTGGCAGTCCTGGGGGGTCCGGCCCAATGTGCTGCTCGGGCACAGTGTCGGCGAAGTGACCGCGGCGACGGTGGCCGGTCTTTTCACCCTGGCCGACGGAATCGCCTTCCTGGTCGCTCGCGCCCGGCTGATCGAGTCGGTCTCGGTGCCCGGGGCCATGGTCGCCGTGGCGGCGCCCGTCTCCGAGGTGCGACCGCTGCTGGCCGCACTGCCGGATGTGGACATCTGCGCCGTCAACTCGCCCCAGCAGTGCGTCGTTTCCGGTGGTGCCGCGTCCGTGCAGCAGATCACCGGGACGCTTCGCGGCCAGGGGGTCAGGGTCACCGAGATGCGTGTCTCCTCGGCCTTTCACTCGCCGCTGATGGACGAGATCCTCGATCCGCTGCGCGAAGCACTGGCGGACGTCACCTTCCGGGAGCCGTCCTTGACGCTGGTCTCCTGCCTCACGGGCGAGGTGGCCACCCCTGGGGAGCTGTCCACTGCCGAGTACTGGGTGCGCCACGTGCGCGAGAGGGTCGACTTCGAGGCCGGCATCCGCACGGTCGCGGGCCGCGGGAATCACGTCTTCGTCGAGGTGGGTCCCTCCTCCGCCCTGGGAACACTGGCCAAACGGTGCCTGCCGGACGGCAGGCACCGCTGGCTCACCAGCCTGCGTCCGCGCGACGAGGAGGGCCGGTCGATCCACGAAGCGCTGGCCGGCGCGTACACCGCGGGGCTCCAGGTGACCTGGTCGGCCGTCCATGATGCAGGGGGCGGGCGCCGTATCGCCCTGCCCGCCTACGCCTTCGACCGCAAGCGGTACTGGCTGCCCGACCAGATCGGCCGGCACGGCCTCGGCGCGGCTTCGAGCGTGCATCCCCTGCTGGGCACCGAGACGCACCGTGACGATGACGGTGCTGACGTCCGTGAGTTCGTGACGCGGATCAGCGCGCACAACCTGGCCTATCTCGCCGATCACACCCTGCGCGGGCGGCCGTTCATGCCCGCGGGCGCCTATGTCGAAGCGGTCCTGGCGCTCATGGACGCGGTGTACGGCACCACCGGACAGCCGGTGCAGGACATCCGCTTCCACGAGGCCCTGTTCCTCGGCAGCCAGCCGGTCGAGGTCCGCACCCGCTGTACTGAACGGGCCGGCGGCTTCACCGATGTGGAGATCGTCAGCCGGGCCGTCGGGGAGAACGGCTCCGCCGAGCGGCGGCACGCCACCGCGGTGCTCGCTCCGGCGGGTGAGGCGGTCCCGTCCGGCACCGGCCGGGGCCTCCAGACCCGCGCAGCCGCATCCGGGCGTCCGCAGGGGCGGTTGGACGCGGAGGAGGTGCACGCGGCGTACAGCGCCGCCGGGCTGGAGTACGGTCCGCAGTTCTCCCGTGTCGGGGAAGTGCTCCGCTACGGAGCGGACTTCGCGCTCAGCGAGCTGAACGGGGCGGACATCCGGGAGGCGGAACACCTGCCGCCGCCGCTGTTCGACGCGGCCACGCAGGGGATCGCCGCTCTGGTGGACCGTGACCGGTCGTACATGTCGGTGGGCATCTCCTCGGTGCGGGTGTTCAAAAAGCCCCGTGCGGCACGCCTTCGGGCCGCGCTGCGCATCGTGCCGGCGCACGACGGTGAGATGGCATTCCTCGCGGACGCGCTGCTGATGGAGGGCGACAGGCCGGTCCTGGAGATCCTGGGCATGGCGTTTCGGGAACTGGCCGCGGTCCCCGCGCCCGCGCCCGGGAAGCGACCCGCCGACCGGTCCGAGGCGCCGCCGGCGCAGCGGTCCGGATCGCCCGAGGCGCTCCTGCGCGAGGCCGTCGCACAGTTGCTGAGGCTGGACAGCGCGCACGACATCGGGGCGGACACCTCGTTCTTGGACCTCGGTATGGACTCCCTGGCGGCGGCGGAACTGCGGAGTGTGCTGGAGAGCGAACTGCACACATCGCTTCCGCCGCAGGTCGTCTTCGACCACCCCTCCATCGAGCAGCTCGTGGAGTTCTTGGAAAAGCAGGATGTGAAGGAGCGGGTATGAGCGATCCCGAGAAGAAGACGATCACCGCCAGGTCCGCCCTGCATGCACGGCAACGGCCCCACGTCGCGGCCCTGGTCGCCGAGGGACGGGAGGTGACGTACGGCGAGTTGCACAAGGAGAGCAACCGCACCGCGAACGCGCTGCTGCGCGCCGGGCTGGCCCGCGGGACCCGGGTGGCCTACCTCGGCAAGGAGTCCGAGTACTACTACGAACTCGTCATCGCCTGTGCGAAGGCCCAGACGGTGCTGGTTCCCGTCAACTGGCGGTTGATCAGGGCCGAGGTGGATCACATCCTGCGTGACTCGCGTGCGGAGATCCTCTTCGTGGAGCGTGAGTTCCTGCATGTGGTGGAGCGGGTGCGAAGCGAACTGCCGTTCCTGCGGGAAATCGTGCAGATGGATGAGCCGGAGCAGCGGGCGGCCGGTTTCCTGGCCTGGAAGGCCGGTGCGCCGGAGACCGATCCAGGCCTGGACGCGGACCCTGAGGATCCGATCGCCCAGATGTACACCAGTGGTACCACCGGCCTGCCCAAGGGCGTGGTGCTGCCCCATCGGTCCTTCTTCACCTTCATCGAGAACATGCAGCGGCACGGGCTGGACTGGATCGACTGGCGTCCCGAGGACCGCAGCCTCACCTGCTTCCCCGGTCTGCACGCCGGGGGCTACGCCTGGTTCCTGCACTGCTTCAACGTCGGCGCCACCAGTGTGGTCATGCGGATGTTCGTCCCCGAAGAGGCCGTACGGCTCATCCGGGACGAGCGCGTGACGACGGTCTGGGCGGCACCGGCGATGCTGCAGATCATGCTGGACGAGCCAACGGCGAGCCCGGAGGCGTTCACGTCCCTGCGCAAGATCATCTACGGCGGCTCTCCGATCGACTACGAGCTGATGGTCCGCTGCATCAAGGAGTTCGGATGTGAACTCGCCCAGGCCTACGCCTCGGCGGAGACCGGAAGCTTCGTGACGTGCCTGACAGCGGCCGAGCACGTCCCCGGCAGCCCGCTGATGGCCTCGGCGGGCCGGGTGTGCCCGGGCAACGACGTCAAGATCGTCGACAAGGAGGGCAACGAGTTGCCGGCCGGGCAGACAGGGCGTATCTGCCTGCGCAGCCCCGCCCGCTTCACGGAGTACTGGCAGCAGCCCGAAGCGACCCGGAAAATGATCGTGGGCGACTGGCTGTACATGGGGGATGCCGGCTACCTCGACGACAACGGCTATCTGTTCCTGCGGGACCGGATCAACGACACGATCATCGTCGCCGGGCAAAACATCTACCCGGTGGAGATCGAGCACACCTTGTGCCTGCATCCCGCTGTCGCCGATGTCGCGGTGTTCGGTGTGAGCGACCCCCGCTGGGGCGAGGTCGTCCGTGCCGCGGTGGTATGCCGTGCCGACGTGGCGCGGCCGACCGAACGCGAGCTGATGGTCTTTCTCCGCGGGCGCATCGCCGACTACAAGATCCCCGGCGGCTACGTGTTCCTGGAGAGCCTGCCGCGCAATCCGACCGGCAAGGTGCTGCGCCGAGTCCTGCGCGAGCGGTATGCCGGTGCGCCGGCCGGGCAGCAGTGACCACGGGTCTACGGAGGGGCGGCACCTCGGCCGGGTGGCTGCGCCCGGCCGTCTCCGACCCCGACGCGCAGGCGGCGCTGTTCCTCTTCCACTACAGCGGCGGCGGTGTCTCGATGTACAGCCGGTGGCCCGACTTTCTGCCGCCGAGCGTCGAATGCCGCCGGGTCCAGTTGCCGGGCCGCCAGGACCGCGTCGACGACCCCGCGTTCACCGAGCTCGCGCCGCTCGTCACGTCGCTGTGCGAGGTGATCTCCCAGGAACTCGACGACCGGCCCTACGCGTTGTTCGGTCACTCGATGGGAGCGCTGCTCGCCTATCGCGTCGCCGTCGAGATGGATCGCGCCACACACGCACGACCCGCGCTCGTGGGTGTGTCGGGCTGGGCACCGGAAGGCCTTTCGATACCCAGCCGGCACCTGACCGAGGGGCCCGACGAAGGGATCGTCGCCCTGTTGCGCGAGTTGGGCACCGTGCCCGACGAAGCCCTGGACAGCCGTGAGCTGTCGGCGATGGTGGTCGCGCCCATGCGGGCCGACCTCGCGGTGTGCGCCGACTACCAGGACGACCTCGCCCCGGTCGGCTGCCCGCTGGTGGCCTACGGCGGGCGGGACGATCCGTACCTGGCGCCCGGTGCCCTGCGGTCCTGGGCGACACGCGCCCACCCCGCCTTCCTCGGCGTCCGTGAGTTTCCCGGCGGCCACTTCTTCATTCATGACCACGGCCCCGGGATCGCGATGGACCTGGCGCAGCTGCTGCACCGGCACATCGCGTGCTGATATCCCGCTCCACCCATCAACCTGGAGGACACCATGACGCTGCCCACCCCGAACCGGCTGGCGGAGGCGTACGTCAAGCTGTGGAACGAGCCCGACCCGGGCCTGAGGCGGGAGGGTGTCAAGAAGCTGTACACCCCGGACGCCACGTACATCATGTACCGGCGTGACCCGTTCCACGGTCACGAGGTGATCACCGAGCAGATCAAGTACACCTACGACATCTACTTCCCGCTCGGCTACCACTTCCAGTCGTGCTACAACGCCGTCGGGCATCACAACCTCGTCCGGTTCAACTGGGTGATGGTGTCGGACGAGACGGCCGAGGTGGAGATGGCGGGCCAGAACACGGTCCTGTTGGCCGAGGACGGCCGGATCCAGGCCGACTACCAGTTCCACGAGAAGATCCCGACCGCGTTCGTCTACAACGACGGCTACGACGAGACGGGTGTGGTGACCCGGCCGGCCAAGCCCACTTTGGTGAGCAACTGATCCGCAGGACCCGGGCATCGCGACCGGGTCCGAGACGCCTGGGGGGCGCCCCGCACTTGGTGCGGGGCGCCCCCCAGATGTGCGTTTTGGCCCGGCGTGGGCGATGCCGGCACGGCGGGCGGGTTCGTTCAGGCGGCCGCGAGCGCCGAGTCCAGCAGCGCGTCGTCGCGCGGCTGGGCCGGGCGCAGCACACGCAGCTCCTGGTTCCACAGCTCGTAGACGAGCAGGGCCCACAGGGCCTTGGCCCGGCTCGCGGAAGGCTCCTGGAACTGGTCGGCGAGCAGAGATTTCACGGCGACCGGGTCCAGTCGGCCGTCGCCGCGCAGGCGGCCCGAGGCCAGCGTGTCGTGGGCCAGCTCCATCAGAGGGGTGCCCGGCGCGAGCATCGCCTCAAAAGGGCAGGTACGGGCGGCCGGGGGCCGGCGCAGCAGTGTCTCGGGCAGCAGCTGCCGGCCTGCCCCGTACGGTGTCGCCGGCCGGCGCGGGTCGCCGGCTGAGCCGTGGCGCGGGGCGGCCACCATGGCGGGCTGCAGGAACGGCAGCCGCGCCTGAACGGCCCATGCGGCGCTCAGGTGGTCGAGCCGGCGCAGGTGGGCGGGGAACAGCTGGCCGGTCTCGAAGTCGGTGACGGCCGTGGACCGGTCGGCCGGGTCCGAGGCCAGGGAGGCGGCCAGGCGGTCGGCGGTCGCTCCGAGGAATCGCAGGTACTCCTGGTATTCCGCCGTGTAGAGGGACTCGCGCAGAGGGCGGGGTACGGCTGCCAGTGACTCGACGTACGGCGAGAGCCAGTTGCCGCCGTCACGGCGGGCGGCGTCTTCCTGGGAGGGCACTGTCGGTGTGGCGGCGAACAGCGGGTCGGCCCCCTCTGCGGTCAGGGCGACGGTGAAGCCCGCCTGCCTGACGGCGCGGAAGGCGGCGTAGGTGGTGATCGCGGCGGGATCGGCGTGGGGCTGGCCCAGGTGCCAGATCGTGCGGGGCAGCAGTTCGGGCAGTTCAGCGGGGCTGATGGTGACCTTGTGGTGGAGGGCACCGCCTCGCTGGGCCACGAGGCCTGCGGCGGTCTGTTCGGCGACGGACCGCCGACCGCTGTAGGAGACGTGGAAACTGTGCAGGGGCGCGGCCTCGGCCTCTGTCTGGTGCCGGGCCGCCATCGCGGTGAGCAGGCGGGAGCCGGGTTCGTTGGTGAGCACGGAGCAGATCGGCACATGGGTGCGGGCGAGTCGGCCGACCTCTTCCTGGAGTGCGCTCTCGCGCGGTGTCACCGCGGCGGGCCGTGCGAGAGAAGATCGCCGCCACACGCGCAGGCCACTGCCGCCGCCGGCCACGGCGAGCGCTGCGGGCGGCAGGGTCCTGATGCCTTTGAGGATGGTCTGGTTGCCCAGACAGGTTCCGGTCGTCAGGTATTCGTCCAGGCCTGCTTCCCGCTCCTGCGCGGGAACCTGGGAGAAGGCCAGCAGTCCAGGCAGCTCGGAGGAGAGGTGCACCTTGCCCTCGGAACTGGTGTGGTAGTACAGGGTCTTCATGCCCTGTTCGTCGGTGGCCAGGACCAGTTTGGGCTCGGCGCGCAGATCGATGAGGGCGATCGCGAACATCCCCTCGAGGTGCTGCGCGAAGCCTGTGCCGTACTCGGCGTAGAGCGCCGGCAGCAGGGCGCCGTCGCAGCGGTCGACGAGGCGGTGACCGCAGGCCCTAAGGCGGCGCCGCAGGCTGTGGTGGTTGTAGATCTCCCCGTCGAGTACCGCGACGATCCCTGGCAGATGGGGCAGCTTGTAGGGCTGACGGCCCGTTTCGGGGTCGGTGGATGCGAGCCGGTTGCAGCCCAGTGCCCACCCCCGGCCCTTCGCGATGCCTCTGCCGTCCCGTCCTCCGTGGGCCTGGCGGCTGGAGGCGGCGGCCAGTTCCGAGTCTGTGGCCCTGGCGGCGAACGAAGCGAAGATCCTGGACACGACGAGCCCCTTCAGTTCCATCGGTTCTCGGTGGAGATCGTTGAGTCGGGTCGGGCGGGGCGGCGGGGCGGTCGGCTCACGCGGAACCGGTGGCGGGGGGCGGCGGTGCGGAGGCGGTGCCCCTCACCCGGGCCAGCGTCTTGCCGATCTCCTCGACGGTCCGGTCGACGTCCGATTCCGTCGTGCGCCAGGAAGTGACGGAGATACGCATCGCCAGCACGCCGTGCCAGGTCGTCTCCCCGAACCAGCAGACGCCGCCGGTCTGCAACTGCTTGATGACCTTGCGGGTGAGGGTGTCGTCGCCGCCGAAACGCACCAGAACCTGGTTGAGCACGGCATCGTTGAGGATCTGGACCTGCGGCAGGGACTCCAGCTTCGTGACGAAGCGGCGGGTGTTGGCGCAGCAGCGGTCGATGATGTCGGCCACCCCGGTGCGGCCCAGGGTGCGCAGGGCCGCCCAGACCGGCAGGCTGCGGGCCCTGCGGGAGAGCTCGGGGACCCATTCGATCGGGTCGCGCTCTCCCGGGACTCCGGCGGGAAGGTAGTCGGCACGTGTGTGCAGCATCGCGGCCTGATGTGCCTGCGGGTGGGCCACGAAGACGAGTCCGCAGTCGTACGGCACGTTCAGCCATTTGTGCGCGTCGGTCGCCCATGAGTCGGCGCGCTCGACCCCGGCCACCAGATGGCGCAGGGCGGGGCTGGCCGCGGCCCACAGGCCGAACGCACCGTCCACGTGTACCCAGGCGGAGTGGCGGTGGGCGATGTCGCTGATGTCGCCCACCGGGTCGATGGCCCCCGAGTTCACGTCGCCCATCTGTGCGCAGACGATGGTGGGCCCGTGGCAGTCGGCCAGGACGTGTTCCAGCTCCTCGACGCGCAGCCGGCCTTCGCCGTCGGAGGGCACGACGTGCACCTGGTCGGTGCCGAAGCCGAGGTAGCGCAGCGCGAGGTCGATCGTCAGATGGCGCTGCTCGCCGACGACTATGTGGATGGGCGGGGCGCTTTGCAGGCCGCGGCGTTCCACGTCCCAGCCGGCCGCGGCCAGGACGTGGTGGCGTGCTGCGGCCAGTGCGGTCACGTGTGCCATCGCGCAGCCGGTGGGGAAACCGACGGAGGTGTCGGCGGGCAGACCGAGCAGGTCGATGAGCCAGCCGGCGGCGATGTGCTCGGCGGTCGCCACGGCGGGCCCGAGGTCGAAGATCCCGCTGTTCTGGTCCCAGGCAGTGGTGATCCAGTCGGCGGCAATCGCGACGGGCAGGGTGCCGCCGACGACGTAGCCGAAATAGCGGGGGCCGGAACTGGCGACCACACCGCCCTCGGCCGCGGCCCGTCCTAGCAGGTCGATGGTCTCGGTGGGCGACGCCGGCCGCTCCGGCAGCGGTCCGCCCAGCAGCTTCATGAGCTCGTCGGCCCCGGCGGTGGCGCCCACATGCCGCTCAGGCAGCCCGGCCAGGTAGTCCATGGCCTGCCCGGCCGCGTGCGCCAGGATTTCCCTTTCACCAAGATTCATTTCACCGAAGATATGACATGCCCGCTGACCTGGCGCTGACAGCGGCAATGCCCGTGCGGCCGATTTCAGGGTCAGTTGAACGTCAGCCCGATGTCAGTCGCCTGCTGGCATAGTCCTTTGTGACGGCCGTCCCGTCCATGCATACATCGCTCAAGGAGGGCGCGGCGATGCGATTTCTTGACTCCGCGCACGAGTCGTGTGAGAAATTCCATCCGGGTTTGACAGCGGCCCTCGAGGCCATTCCGCTGGCGGAACGTGAAGCCGCGGACAGCCGGGTGCTGGAGATATTTCGTGCCCACGGCGGTGCGGGGCTGCTGGTGCCCAGGGCGTACGGCGGGCAGGAGGCCGATCCGGTGGGCGCGGCACGCGCGCAGCGGGCCCTCGGGGCGCTGTCACCCTCACTCGGGGTGGCGACGGTCATGCACCACTTCACCGTGGCCATGCTCTTCAGTCTGGCGGAGACGGCCGACCGTCTGACCCCCGCCCAGACCAAGCTGTTGGCCTCCATCGCCACGGACGGGCTGCTGCTGTCCTCCGCGTGGGCGGAGGGGCGTACGGACCAGAACATCCTGCTGCCCTCGGTGGTGGCCGAGCCGGTCGGCGACGGCTACCGGGTCAACGGCGAGAAGAAGCCGTGCAGCCTTTCGCGGTCGATGGACCTGCTGACCGCCAGTGTCGCGATCACCGACGAGGAGGGCCGGCAGAGTCTGGCCCTGCTGCTCATCCCGGCGGACTCCCCCGGTATCACCGTCGAGACGTTCTGGGCGACGCCGGTACTCGCCGCCGCACAGAGCGACTTGGTGCGGCTGACGGATGTGATGGTGCCGCAGGAGCTGGTCATCGGCAGCACTCCGGAGGACCAGCGCCGGCTCGATGATCTCCAGACGGCCGGTTTCACGTGGTTCGAGTTGCTGGTCACCTCCGCGTACACGGGTGTGGCGGCGACGCTGGTGAGCCGGGTACTCCAGGCCCGCCGGGGAAATGAGAGCGATCGGTCCGCTCTCGCGGTGCGTCTGCAGGCGGCCGTAGACCTGCAGGAAGGCGCCGCTCGCGCCATCGCGGGCGGGGTCGAGGGCGACGAGGCGGTCGCCTTGGTCCTGGTGGCCCGCTACGCGACGCAGGATCTGCTCGCCGCCGCCGTCGACGCCGCGACGGAGATGCTCGGCGGCATGGCCTTCGTCGGTTCCCCCGACGTCGCCTACCTCGCCTCCGCGGTGCGGGCGCTGGCCTTCCACCCGCCCTCTCGCGGAAGCCTTGCGACGCAATTGGTCGATTACTTCGAGGGAAATCCGCTGCACCTTTCCTGATCCTTGTGTCCGCTGGCCACGTGCTGATTTATGGAGGGAACCGTGGATCAAAAGAACCCGTTCGAGACACCCAATACGTTCCGGTTGCACCGGGCGGAGTATCTCGTGGGTTTCGCGCTGTCGATCGTACTGATCATCGTTCATTTCGGAGAGATCCGCTGGATCCCCTTCATCGCGCTGTTCGCCTACATCGACCTCATCGGCTACATCCCTGGCGCCATCGCCTTCCGCCGGAGTACCGACGGGCGCATCTCCAAGGTCTACTACGTGCTGTACAACAGCATGCACAGTCTGGTCACCCAGGGTGCTGTAGTGGGGCTGTGGCTGTGGCTGGCGGGGCCCGAGTGGGCGCTGCTGGCGATCCCGTTCCACGTCCTGGGGGACCGCGGACTGTTCGGCAACTTCCTCAAGCCCTTCGGGCTGCCCTTCGAGCCGGTCGCCGATCCCCTGTACGACAGGATCACTGCGCAGATGCGCGCACGCACCGCCGGCGCCGGAAGCCGGGTGCCCGGGCCGGCCGTCGCCGAGCACACACCCGGCGTCGCACAGGAAGCCTGACTGTGAATTCCACACCTGCCGCCGCGGCGGTGGCCACGGCCCGCGGCATCCAGGGCGCCGGCCCCGAGGCCGGCCGCCGGGCGCTGCGCCGCTTCGCCTCGGGCATCACCGTGCTGACCGTCAACCACGACGGTGTGCGGCACGGCACCACTGTCAGCGCCGTGGTGGCCATCTCCCGCGAACCGCTGCTGCTGGGCGCCTGCCTGCGGTCTTCTTCCGCGTTTACTGCACTGGCCCGCGAGGCGGGTGTGTTTTCAGTCAATGTTCTGTCCAGTGAACAGGCGTCCCTGGCAAGGCAGTTCGCCGTTCCTGGCCGGCACCGGGGCGACGCGCAGTTCGCCGACGTGAAGTGGACCACGGACAACATGACAGGCGCGCCGCTGATCGACGGCTGCCTGGCCCACATGGCGTGCGCCCTGACCGGGGACCAGGAGATCGGGGATCACCATCTGCTGACGGCGGAGGTGCTGGCCGGGGACGCGGGCCAGGGGGCTCCGCTGCTGGCTTTCGCCGGGCAGCTGTGGCACGAGGGGCTCTCGGCCCTGGACACCCGCACACCCGAGGACAAGGAGTGAACTGCGATGACCGCTGACATACCTGTCGAAGCGGACTGGGACGAGGCACCCGGCCTGCTGGAGGGCGCCGGCTCGCTTGCGCTGACGGTCGAGCAGTGCGACCTGGCGTACTGGTTCTCCGCCGTGGCCCAGGGCACCCTGCGCAACCGCCCCCTGGGGTACTCGCCGTCGGCCCTCACGCCCGACCACATGCGCGAGCCCGGTCCCCTGCGCGAGGCGCTCCGGCTGGAGCTGGCCTACCGGGCGCTGGACGAGGAGTCCGCCACCAAGGTGCTGGCGGACTACGTGGCCACCGCGCCGGGCACTGCCGAGCTGGAGTTCTTCTCCACCCAGCTGCTGGACGAGGCGCGGCACCACATGATCTTCCGCAACCATCTGGTCGACCTCGGCGTGCCCCGGGGTGAGCTGATGCCGTGGATCCGCGAGGTCGGCGCGGACTACGAGCAGCAGGTCCTGCGGCCGATCAGAGAGTTCGCGCAGCAGGTGACGCGGGAGGAGCAGGACTTCATCGGCGGGGTCGTGGCGTTCGCGGTCATCATCGAAGGGGTGCTGGCCGCCTCCACCGAACTGAGCGAACGCAAGTGGGGGGTGCTCGATCCGGTCGCTGGGGAGATCGCCCGCGGCGCCGCGATCGACGAGATCCGCCATCTCGCGGTCGGCAGCTCCATCGTGCGCGAACACCTGCTCGAGCACCCGGAGGACCGCGAGCACATCATGGGGGTCCTGCACCGCGGCCGCGCGCTGTGGGGCGAGATCAACGACCGGGAGTTCGTCATGCACCGCGAGGAACTCTTCCAGGAGGGCATGCTCCAGCACCGGGAACTGCTGACGGACTTCGAGCTGTTCCCGGGGTGCCGGATGCTCGATACCACTCCGCAGTCGCGATGGGACCTCGCGGCCCGCTGGAATGACGAACTGGCCGAATCTCGGCTGAAATACATGGGGATCCCGGAGGCAATCGATCTTCTGCGTGCACAGGCTCCCCGCATCCTGTAGCTTGCCGTGTCACACATACCTGCAGCAGCCGATTTTCTGGCATGCCAGACAGCCGGCTGCTGTCCGCACGGAGTTAATCCGCAATAGGAGAAACAAGAGATGGCCATCCAGATCGGTAACGTCTGCGTTGACACCAACGACCTGAAGCGCGCCTCTGAGTTCTGGCAGGCGGTGACCGGGTACAAGGTTTCGTCGTCCGACGATTCCACGGTGTACTTCGAGGACCCGGAGCAGAAAGCGTCCGGCCTGTCGCTCCAGTTGGTCCCCGAGAAGCGGCAGGGCAAGAACCGGCTGCACCTGGACTTCTTCACCAGCGACCTGGACGGTGAGGTGAAGCGCGTCAAGGGCCTCGGTGCCACCGAAGTCGCCTCCTATGACGGCTGGGTAGTTCTGAAGGACCTGGACGACAACGAGTTCTGCATCTGTGCGGCCTGACGGCCGGCAGTGAACAGTGCGACGGCGGTCCAGCATGTGTTTGTGCTGGACCGCTGTCGCACTGCCGCATTCTTGGCCGGCCTGCTCGGGCCGGCCCCCGCAGAGGCAGAAATGCGAAAGGAACGCGTTGGATGAACTGTGGCTTCACCCTTTTCGACACCGCCGTCGGCACCTGCGGAATCGCCTGGAGCGAGCACGGCGTCACCTGCCTGCAGCTGCCGGAAGCCGACCGGGCCCGTACCCACGAGCGGCTGCTGAGCATGGTTCCCGGGGGGCTGGAGAGTACGCCGCCGCCTCACGTGTGCGGTGTCATCACCGCTGTGGTGCGGCATCTGCGCGGCGAGCCGGGGGACCTGGCCTCTGTTGATCTGGACATGTCGCGGGTGCCGCCCTTCCGCCGCCGTGTCTACGACACCGCCCGGGCCATTCCGGCCGGTGAGACCCTCACCTACGCGGCGGTGGCCGAGCGGATGGGGAAGCCGGGTGCGGCACGCGCCGTGGGCCAGGCGCTCGCCCGTAATCCCTTCGCACTGATCGTTCCCTGCCATCGCGTGGTGGCCGCGGGCGGCAAACCCGGCGGCTTCTCCGCGGGCGGCGGCGTCACCACGAAACTGGGCCTGCTGGCGATCGAACGTGCCGGTGCGCAACGCCCCGCCGGGACCGGCGGTCCGGCCGGCGCCTACCCCTTCGACCCGGTCACCGCGGTCGCGTATCTGCGTGCCTCGGACCCCGCGCTCGCCGACCTAATCGACAGTACCGGTCCGTTCGCCATGCCGCTCAACGAGGCGGCCAGCGTTTTCGGCGCGCTCGCCGAGGCCGTCGTCTACCAGCAGCTGTCGAACAAGGCGGCGGCGACGATCCACCGCCGTGTCCGTGCGCTGTTCCCCGATTCGAGCGAGGGCCTGCTGCCCGAGCAGATCCTCGGCGCCTCCGACGAACAGCTGCGCTCCGCGGGTCTGTCACGGCCGAAGCTGGCATCGCTGCGCGACCTCGCGCACAAGGTGGATGCCGGTGTGCTGCCGGAGCTGGAGGCGATCCGGGGGATGGACGACGAGGCAGTAATCCAGTGCCTGTCGTCGGTGCGCGGCATCGGCCGGTGGACCGCGCAGATGTTCCTCATGTTTCGTCTGGGCCGGCCGGACGTGCTGCCGGTGGACGACTACGGCATTCGCAACGGCTTCTCGATCGCCTTCGGGAAGGCGGCTCTTGCCGGGCGCGAGGAGATCGAGACCCGCGGTGCGCGGTGGCGTCCGTTTCGCACGGTGGCGTGCTGGTACCTGTGGGAAGCGGTGGAACGCACCAAGCGGGGGTCCTCGGCCTGAGTCCGACAGCCCCGGGGGATCCCGGCGAAGCCCCCGCCTGGTGCGCTCATGGGTGTGCTCACTCGGGCACGGACTCGATCGCCGCCGCGCGCAGCAGCGCGTCGAGTTCGGCGAGTGCTGCGTCGGCGGCTGCTCCCGCCGCTTGGTCGTCGGGAGCCGCGGCCACCGCTCCGAATAGTTCGAAGACGTGCTGGCCAGTGGAGTCGATCCGGTCGGACATCTCTGAATACCCCGTTCGTCGTCTCGGACTTGGCGAAGAGCGCGCGTGGTCAGACCGCGTTGCAGGCACGGAAGATGTGCACGAGTGCCGGAATGCTCGCCCCGTTCTGGAAGGCGACGTACTCCGGGAGGATGACGTCGGGGGCCCACTTCTCCTTGTAGGCGAGCTGGGTCTGCGCCGGGTACACGCCTTCGCCGAACTGCCACAGGTGTCCCATGAACCAGTGGAAGGCCTTGCTGTGCCCGGGCAGCTGCGGTCGCACCTGCAGCGACGTGAAGGGCGTGAATCCGAAGTGGAGGTAGCGCGTTCCCTCGGCCTTGAAGGTGTCGATGGCCGTCTTGTTGATCGCCTCCATCACCCCGGGGGGCGAGTCGGGATGGCGCCGTGTCAGGTCGTGGAGCCAGCCGGCCTGCGCACCGTAGACGGGTGAGTAGGTGATGTAGCCGACGAGTTTGTCGTCCAGCACGCCGACGAACAGCCGACGCAACGGCTGGTACTCGCCGCCGTACTGGCCTATCAGGAACTCGAGGGGCTTCGTGCCCTCGCCCTTGGTCCCCAGCCAGCTCTTGTCCAGCTCCCACATCTGGTCGTACCACGGTTCGAGCGGGACTTCGCTGATCTTCAGACCGCTGCGCAGCGAGCGGGAGATCTTGTTGCGCAGTTGCATGAACGCGGTACCGCGCAGGGAGAAACCCTCAAGGTCGATGGCGTACGAGGCGCCGATCTGATTGACCGTGAAACCTTGGGCAAGATAAGGATCCGCGTCGGCGCCCTGGAGCTGCACGGTCACGATCTGGCGGCTCTGTTCGTTCGCGAAGGCGACGAATTCCTGGAGCAGGCGCGCGCGGGTGTCGACCGGTGCGAACGGTCCACCCAACTGGACCAGGTACCTTCCTGCGGTGCGGTACACGATGACTCCCGGCGAGTCATCCGATTCGAAATAGCTGTTCCCGCTGTTGACCGCGAGGAAGGCACTCGGATTATCTGCGACCGTATATCGCTGAATGGCTTCGAGTGCCCTGTCGGATTCTGTTGTGACGGTAGCCATGCCCACCTCCGTTCTTGTCGGACCATGGCGCCTCAACATTACGCCAGTTATCGCACAACTGTCGAGCGCTCCACAAGGCTTTCTGGGCTCCAACAAGGTCAGTTGTGCGTCAGCGGCATGTCAGGCGCAGCCATCTAACATGAGCCTGTCGATGCTGAAGCGTCGGGGCAATGAGATTGTGCAAATCGTAGGGGATTCTCTGCATGGAATTTCCCCTAAAAGTCATCGGCGACCGGGCCGGCTCCGGCTCGGCGGCGCCTGCCAGGTCGGCGTTACCCGGGCACCCATTCGCTGAGCGAAATATCCGCCGGAAGGCAGGAGCGCATGGTTTTGGACACGTCTGATCGTTCGTCGGTGAATCGTATGGATCTCGATCCGGCGTCGCTGGTGGCCGAAGCGCGTTGCATCGCGGACGACGACGGGGAAGCGCCGCTGCGTTTCGTGCCGGATCTCACGGAACTGACCAGGGCTATCGACAGCGAGGCGCGGCTGCATGACCGGGGTCGTGCGCGCACGCGGGCCGCTCTAGTGTCCGCTCTGGTGACGCAGATCCGTGTCCGGCACATGATGGCGGCCGTGCCCGAGATCAGCAGCGTTCCCATCCGTCCGGTGTTCATCACAGGTCTGCTGCGCACGGGGACCACGTTCCTGCAGCACCTGCTCGCCCAGCACCCGGACCTGCGCTCCCCGGCGCTGTGGGAAACGATGGCGCCTGCCGCCGCCGAGGAGCCCGATGACCTCATCGCCGCGTGTGAGGCGTACATCAAGGAGTACTACCGGGCGGCTCCGAGTTTCAGGTCCATCCATCTGCTGCAGGCGCAGCTGCCCGAGGAGTGTCATCGGCTGACCGCCAACTCTTTCCGCCACTCGATCTATGCGCTGCGCTACCGCGTACCGGGCTACTCCCGTTGGCTGCGCGGGCAATCCATGCTGCCGGCGTACCGCTTCCACAAGGACCAGTTGCGCTGCGTGCTGTGGCGCAGGCCTGGCGCGCCGGTGCTGCTGAAGTGCCCCTCTCATCTGTGGCACGCCGAGGATCTGGCCCGGGTCTACCCGAATGCCAAGGTGATCCGTCTGCACCGCTCGCCCGCCGTGGCAGTGCCCAGTGTGTGCAGCCTGACCTCGACTGTGCGTGCCGCACGCTCCGATGCCGTGGACCGCGAGGAGATCGGCCGTTACTGGCTCGACTATGCCGCCGAGGCCCTCAACCGCCTACGGCGGGGCACCGGGCCGACTGCCACGGCCCCGCTCGACTTGAACTTCCGCGATGTCGTGGGCGATCCACTCGGTGCCGCCGAGCGTGTGTGCGACTACATCGGAGTAGCGCTGACTGCTGAGGCCGGTCGCCGCATGACCGCCTTCATGGCGGCGGAGAACGATGCGACAACCGGCCGTCACACCTATGCCCTGGAGGACTTCGGTCTCACCGAGAAGGACTTCGAGGAGCGGTTCGCCCCGTACCGGTCTGAGTTCGGCATCTGAACATTCGCACCGACAGCAGGAGGAATCCCGTGGGTAGTGCCCAAACCACACACGAGGAACGTGCTCGAAGCAATATCGAGCAGGTCAACAAGCATGCGGGCGCAAATCCGGTCCGCATCGGCATCGTCACCCCGCTGAACGAGCCGGGCGATCCCACGGCGGGCGAGCTGGTCACCCGTGGCGCCTGCCTGGGCGCGGAGTACGTGCGTGAGCACGGCGGTACTCGCGGCGGGCGGCAGATCGAGTTCGTCCTCTACGACGACCAGGCCACGGCCGCGCAGGAGGGCATGGCGAGGTCGTCGGCGGCCCAGATGACCAAGCTCGCCCTGGTGGACGGTGTCGTGGCCGCCATGGGGCAGTGGCATCTGCGCACCACTCCGTGGGTCGTCGACGTGGCGAGCCGCTACGATCTGCCGATCTTCGTCGAGAACGGGCACAGCCTGATCACAGCCCAGAAGCGGCGCAACGTCTTCCGCTCGTACTTCTCGATAGCCGACCGTGTGCCGGTGATGCTCGACTTCGCGGCCTCCCAGGGGATGCGACGGATCGGGCTGCTCGCGGCAAACACCGTCTTCGGGGCGCAGATGGCCGACACCTTGGTCGAGTACGGCACCCAGCGCCATGGCATGGAGTTCCTGCGGTTCGACTTCCCCCAGGACGACACCATTGACTTCCGTCACGAGCTGCGGGCCATCAAGGACTTCAAGCCCGACCTGTTCATCAACGGCGCCGTCATCAAGACCAACTACATGATCGTCGAGCAGGCGGCCGAAGTGGGACTGCGGCCCGGCATCCCGATGATGGTCACCTTCGGGTTCCCGCTGCGCTCGGACGACTTCTGGCGGCTGAGCGGCGAGAACGGGGTCGGCACGATGTGGCCGGCCATGCGCTACCGGCCGTCCTGGGAGGGGCTCACCGACATCGGGCGGTGGTTCATCGACCGCTACGTCGAGCGCTACGGCGCCTTCCCGCCGGACACCGCGCTGACGCACTTCACGGACGTCACCATCATCGCCGCCGCACTGGCCGCGGCCCGCTCCGACAGCCGTGAGGATCTCCTCGACGCGCTGGAGACGATGGAGTTCCCCACCTGGCGCGGGCCGCTGCGCTTCGAGCGCGGCCCCGCGCACTGGCACCACAACGCCCCGGAGTTGGCGCTGCTGCAGTACCAGAAGTACCAGCAGAGCTTCGACGACTCGGCCATCATCTATCCGCCGCAGACCGCGACTGCCGCATACCTGCCTCCGTCGGCTGCCTGAGCTGGCCGGGTCACCATCCCCCATGTGTCGAGGAGACCGAGCGTGTCGACAGCAGTGACCACCGGCCGGGGCGAACAGCTGTCCACTGTGGCGCATACCGTGGCGGCCGGCCTGAGCGGACACGGCGTCGACCGTGTGTTCTGCGTGGCGGGAGAGAGCTATCTGCCTCTTCTCGATGCGCTGTACGACGTGTCGCAGGTCGATGTGGTGACCTGCCGGCACGAGGGGTCGGCGGCGTTCATGGCCCTGGCCGACGCGAAGCTGACCGGGCGGGCCGGCGTCTGTTTGGTCAGCCGCGGGCCGGGGGCCGCCAATGCGGCGGTGGCGGTGCACGCCGCAGCCGAGGACGCCTCGCCCCTGGTCCTGCTGGTCGGTGATGTGCCGGTGCCGGAAGCGGATCGTGAGCCGTTCCAGGGGATCGATCTGGGACGGCACTTCGGCGGCATGGCCAAGGCGGTCTGGCGGCTTCAGGAGCCCACGGCCGCTGCGGAGTTCGTGGCCCGGGCATTCCGTGTGGCCGAGTCCGGAACGCCAGGTCCCGTCGTGCTGGCCGTGGCTGAGGACGTCTGGCGCCTGCCCGGCGGGACGGAGGTCCCTTGCCGACGCACGGTCTGCGGGCCGTCCATCCCAGAGCCGCACACCACCGACCGGATACGGAACCTGCTCGCCGCGGCCCGCCGCCCGCTTCTGCTGGTCGGCTCTCGGCTGGAGGGCGCCCAGAGCCGTGCGGTGATCCGGGAGGCGGCCGAACGTCACCAACTGCCGGTGGTGACGAGCAACAAGAACCAGCATCTGCTGCCTAACCGGCATGGTGCCTACGCCGGGCATCTGCACAACAACACCCAGGCGAGCCAGTTCGCCGCTTTCGACCGGGCCGACCTGGTGCTGGCGGTGGGCACACGTCTGGACAACAGCACCACTAAGCGCCGCCGGTTCCCGACCGCGGCTCAGCCGTTGGTGCACATCCATCCCGACGCTGGGCGCATCGGTCTTTTCCACCAGCCGGCGGTCGGCGTCGCGGCCGATCCGTTGGCGTTCATGCACCAACTGGCCGACTGGCCAGCCGACGACCCGGGCGGGGGCCGGTCGCAGTGGATGGCCGAGCTGCACGAGCTCGAGGTGGAAAAGGCCGTCTGGCATCCCGTACAGGCTGACGACGGTGTGGTCTTCGGAGGCGTGATCGCGGCTCTGGACGAGCTGACCGGCGGGGAGGTCACCGTGGTCGTCGACTCGGGCACCTTCACCAGCTGGACCTACCGCCATCTGCGGTTCGGCGAGAGAGGCCGACTGCTGGGCATCTCCTCCAGCTCCATGGGGTTCGCTGTCGGCGCTTCGGTGAGCGCTGCGCTGCGCAACCCCACGACACCGACCGTGGCCGTGGTCGGCGACGGTGGGTTCCTCATGAACGGAGGCGAACTGATCACCGCCTGCGCCCGCCGCCTGCCGGTGGTGTACCTCATCTCCAACAACAGCAGCTACGGCACGATCCGGCTGCACCAGGACAAGGACTTCCCCGGCCGGACAATCGCCACCGATCTGGCCAACCCCGACTTCGCGGCGCTGGCCGAATCTTTTGGCGCCCTGGGACTGACGGTGCACACTCCGGCGGACGTCCAGCCGGCACTGGCCAAGGCGCTCGCCTGCGCAGGTCCGGCCGTGATCGAGGTGCGCACCAGCCTGGAGTTCGCCAATGCCTACCGGCGCACAGGCAAGGGTTCGCCGGCCGGGCAAGGCCATGGCGGCAGGAACGGAAGGTAGCGCTGTGCACGCCCACGAATCCATCATCGACCTGATCGGCGACACTCCCCTGGTGCGGCTGCGGCACGTCAGCAAGGGCCTGGCACCGACGATCGTGGCCAAGCTGGAGTCCTTCAACCCCGGCGGTTCGGCCAAGGACCGTATTGCGCTGCGCATGATCCTGGCCGCCGAGGAGGCGGGCCTGCTGCGCCCGGGCGGCACCATCGTGGAGCCGACGTCGGGGAACACCGGGGTCGGCCTGGCCCTCGTTGCCCAGCAGCGCGGCTACCGATGCGTGTTCACCTGCCCCGACAAGGTCTCCGCCGACAAGATCGCGGTGTTGCGGGCGTACGGCGCCGATGTGCGGGTCTGTCCGGCCGCGGTCCCCGTCGACCATCCCGATTCCTACCGGAGCACGGCCGCGCGGCTGGCCGTCGAGATCGACGGGGCATACTCGCCGAACCAGTACGCCAACCCGGCCAACCCCGACTCGCACTACCACACCACAGGTCCGGAGATCTGGACGCAGACCGAAGGACGCGTCACCCATTTCGTCGCGGGCGTCGGAACCGGGGGCACCATCTCCGGCACCGGCCGCTATCTGAAGGAGGTCTCCCGGGGACGCGTGCGGATCGTCGGCGCCGATCCGGAGGGTTCGGTCTACTCCGGCGGCACCGGGCGTCCCTATGTCGTCGAGGGAGTCGGCCAGCCCTCGCTGCCCCGGTCCTACGACCCGGAAGTGGCGGACGACATCATCGCGGTGTCCGATCAGGATTCCATCGGCATGACCCAGCGGCTCGCCCGCGAAGAGGGCATCCTCACCGGCGGGTCGGGGGGCATGGCCGTGGCTGCGGCGCTGGCCGTGGCCCGCGGCCTGGGACCCAAGGATGCCGTCGTGGTGCTCATCCCCGATTCCGGCCGCGGATACCTGTCGAAGATCTTCAGTGCCGAATGGACTCAGCGCTTCGGCTTCACCGACCAGCCCGGGTCAGGGGTCCGGGTCGGCGCTCTGCTGGAGCGCCGCGGGCACGGCCGCCCTTTGATGTTCGTGGACCCCGCCGAGAGCGTGGCGGGCGCCGTGAAGCTGATGCGAGAGCGGGGAGTGGCCCATCTCCTCGTGGCCGACGCGAAGCCTCCGGTACGGCTGCCCGAGATCCGCGGCGTCCTCACCGATTCCGGCCTCGCCCGCGGTCTGGCCCAGGGCCGCCTGAGCCCCGGTGACGAGGTCGCCGCCCATATGTCCCCGCCCCTGCCGGTCGTCGGCGTCGGCCAGTTGCTGGCAGACGTGATGGACACCCTCGACCGCGATGGCGCTGTCGTCGCTGTCGCCGGCGGCCTGCCCGAAGCGCTGATCACCACCAGCGACGTCCTGGCCCTCCTTGCATGAGCGACACCGACCAACGGTGAGAGGAACACCATGACACAGATCCTCAGCTACGAGGATTCCGCCCACAGGGTGCGTGGCTGGCTGGCGTACGACAGCACCTCCGGCTCGCTGGCAGCCGGAGGCTGTCGGATGCAGCCAGGCCTGAACCCGGACGAACTGAGTGCGCTCGCCTCCGCCATGACTCTCAAACAACAAGTCCTCGGGCTCAATGTCACCGGTGCCAAGTGCGGGATCGACTACGACCCCCGCTCACCGGGTGCGCAGCAGGCGTTGGATGGCTTCCTGTCGTTCCTCCATGACGAGCTGCACCATCGCTTCAGCATGGGCTCCGACATGGGCACCCGGTGGGACAACCTCCAGCAGCTCGCCGCCGCCCGCGGCATCCCCTCCATCAAGTACGCCGTGAAGAAGGCCCAGCACCTGACCGATGAGGAGTTCTTCACGCGCATGGCCCGCCTGGACGACCGGGTGGGCATGCTGACGCTCAGCCAGCGGCGGGCGGGGCACGTCCTCGCGCACGCGGCGATCGGCGGCGCCCGTGCCGCAGGCGCGGCCGGACCCATCTGCGTCGCGTTGCAGGGGTTCGGGACGCTCGGCCGTGCCGCGGCACACGCCTTCCTCGACGAGGGAGTGCGGGTGGTGGCGATCGCCGACGAGCACGGCTGTGTCGCGGATGCACGGGGGCTGGACCTGGCCCGGATGCTGCACGGCAGGCCGGGAACACCCGTCCCGCAGCTCGCTCCCGAGCACGTGCAGCCGGCACGCGAGTCGCTACTCGCCGTTCCCGCCGACGTATTGGTCCTGGCGGCTGGCGCCGACGCTGTCGACGCGGAATCAGCTGCCGGCCTGCCCTGTCCGGCGGTGGCCGTCGGCGCCAACTACGGCCTGAGCGAGACATCGGAGCAAGCCCTGCATCTGCGCGGAGTGCTGGTGGTGCCGGACTTCATCGGCGGCATCGGCGGCTCCGCCTCGATGGAGCTGCTCTTCGGCCCCGACCGGCCACCCACCGCCGAGCAGGTACTGGCCGGTTCCGCGCGTCTTGCCCGCCGACTCGTCGATGACCTGTTCACCACGGCCCGCCAGTACGCCGACACCCCTCGTCAGGCCGCGCTGCGTCTGGCGGCGCGGACCAAGATCGACGCGGACGCGCCTGCGTATGGCCACTGCCCGTACCTCACGACCAGCGGCGCCCGGGCCTGATCCGCGCCCATTCGCCGGGTACCAGTTCACAAGGGGAAGACATGAGCCCTCATCCGCAACTGCACACCGCACACGAATCCTGTCGCCACGAACGCGGCCACATCACCGACTCCCGGTTCTATGGGAACCGCTATGCCTCCCCCGACAGCCGCCGGATCTTCTGCGATGTCTGCCGCAATCAGCGCTGGCTGGACATCGAAGCGGCACTGGCCCAGGCGCAGGGTGAACTCGGCCTGATACCGCAGGACATGGCGGACATCATCGCCAGCAGCGCGCGCATGGAACTCATCGACCTCGATGCCGTACAGCGCGAGATCGACAACTCCGGGCACTCGCTCGTCGGTCTCCTGCGCGTCTTCGAGGCGGCCTGCGGCCCCGAGGCGGGACAGTTCATCCACTACGGTGCCACGACTCAGGACATCCAGGACACCGGGCAGAGCCTGGAGATCCGTGACGTGCTCGACGTTTTGCAACCTCAACTGGCCAGACTCATCGCTGACTTGGCCGATTTGGCCGGGCAGCACGCGGACACGGTGGCACTGGGCCGCACACATGCCCAGCCCGCTCTGCCCATGAGCTTCGGGCTGAAGGTGGCTGGCTGGACCGACGAGCTTCTGCGCCACCACGACCGCCTTGCGCAGCTGCGTGAGCGCGTCGTGGTGGCACAACTGTTCGGCGGGGCGGGCACCATGGCGGGATTCGGCGATCTCGGGCCCGCCGTTCTGGAGCGGTTCGCCCACCGCCTGGGACTCGGGGTGCCGACGACCGGCTGGCACGCCGCGCGTGACAGGCCGACGGAGTTTGTCCTCGCCCTGGCGATGGTCACCGGCACCCTCGCCCGGATCGCGGACGAGCTGCGCACGCTGTCCAGGCCGGAATTCGCCGAGGTCGCCGAGGCCTGGCGGCCGGGCAAGGTTGGCAGCAGCACTATGCCGCACAAGCGCAATCCCGAGCGCCTGGAGCAGGTCGTGGTGATGGCCCGGCTGGCGAACGCCCAGGCCGGCGCCGCCCTGTCGGCGATGATCGGCGACCACGAGCGCGACGCGCGCGCCCTGCGTATCGAGTGGGCCTGCATACCCGACATCGCACACTACTGCCTGGCCGCATGCGGCATGATGACGGAGAGTGTTACCGGACTGCTGGTCCATACCGACCGGATGCGTCACAACACCGAGGCTGCCGCCGACAAGATCATGTCCGAGCGGCTCATGCTGACGCTGGGTAAGCACATCGGCAAGCAGCGCGCCCACGAACTCGTCTACGAACTCACCCAGCGCGCACAACAGGAAGGCCGGCTCGTGCGCACCCTTGTGGAGGCATACCCCCAGATCAGCGGGAAGCTGGGGCCGGACGAACTGGAGGAGATCTTTGACGCGTCCAGCTACCTGGGCTCCTCCTCCGTGCTGACCGGCCGTGCCGTGGCCGAAGCCCGCAAGTCGCTTGCGGTGGACCCTCTGTGAACACTCTCGCCGCTTCGGCCACGGGCTCCTGCTCAGCCTCGTCCGGTCACTGCGCCCCCGTTAATCTGGAGGATCTGGCCGGTGATGAATCCTGCGGCAGGGCCGGCCAGGTGTGCCACCGTCGCGGCCACCTCCTCGACGGTGCCGCCGCGGCCGGCCGGCGCCTGCCGGGACCGGTCGGCGTGGAACTGCTGGGACATGCGCTCACCGTAGAACTCGGTGTCCTGGATGTATCCGGGGGCGATGACGTTGACGGTGATCCCCTCGGGCGCCAGCCGCACGGCAAGTTCCGTCGACCAAGGGTGCAGTGCGGCCTTGGCGCCGCCGTAGGAGCCCGAGCCGCGCAGGGCCGCGATGGAGCCGATGGTGAGGACGCGGCCGCCGGGGCGGCTCAGCGCCGGCATGAGAGCGTGTGTCAGCAGCACGGCGGGAAGTACGTTGCCGGTGACGTTGACGAGCCAGTCACGGCGGACGTCGGCGAGGTCCTTCGACGCAGTGGGGGCGAAGTTTCCGCCGGCGTTGTTGACCAGGACGTCCACGGTAGGGCCCGTGGACGTGATGTCACCCGCCGCCCGCTCCACGTCCTCCGGCACGGTCAGATCCGCTTGCACGGCCCGGACTCGCTCGGCTCCCAGCTTCTCGTTCAGCTCGGCGGCGGCCCGTGCCAGGCGGTCCGCCCGGCGCCCGATCATCACGACGTCGGCTCCCTCGGCCGCCAGGGCCTCAGCCACCGCCCTACCGATGCCGGTGGCCGCGCCCGAGACAACTGCGAGTCTGCTCAACCTGGGTTCCTCCCCCCGCCGACCGTCCGCCGGCGCCGTGCGCCCCTGCCCGGTCCCACGGCCGTGTTGCACCGCTCGCTATACCGGCCTATACCGCTTCCTGAGGATGCTCGGTCATGAGGCGCTATCTCGGTGTCTACTCGTTCATCGTACTGGTACCGGTCGTCGTGGCGGTGTGCATGCTCAGCTGGCTGGCGCATGGTTCCGGCGGCGGCGCTGCTGGCGTCGGCTCCGGTTCCGGCGGTGACCTGCAGCTGTACCGACTGCTCGTGGCCACCTCGGTCGTGGTCGGCGTCGCGGCGCTGGGCGGAGCGGTTGCCCGGCGATGCGGCCAGCCTGCGGTCGTCGGTGAGTTGGTGACCGGCTTGGTCCTGGGCCCCTCCGTGCTCGGCGGGATCGCGCCCCGGGCGCAGGAGTGGCTGTTTCCCACGTCAGTCCTGCCGCACCTGAACACACTGGCCCAGTTCGGCGTGGTGTTCTTCATGTTCCTGGTCGGAGCGGAGGTCCCCTCGGGCACGCTGCGCAAGAGCGGGCCCGTGGGGTTCCTCATCGGCCACGCCTCGATCGCGGTGCCCTTCCTCGCGGGCCTGCTCATGGCCTGGTGGCTGCACGGGCGATATCCCCCGGCGCATGCGAGCGAGACGGCCTTCTTGCTGTTCGTCGCGCTGTCCTTCTCCATCACCGCGTTCCCCGTACTGGCGCGAGTGCTGTCGGAGCGTCAGTTGCTGCGCACCCCGATCGGTGTGACCGGGCTGACCGCGGCGGGGGTCGGCGACGCCACCGCCTGGGGCCTGCTCGCGGTGGTGATCGCCATCGTGCGCGGTACGTCGCTGACCGCCGCCTCTCTCGCGGTGGTGTTCGTAACTGCCTTCGCGCTGGTGATGTGGATGGTCGTCAAACCGCTGGTGACCAGGGCGGTGGCACGAGCCGAGCGCAATCGGCTGTCCCGTGACGGCCTGTGTGCCGCGCTGGTGTTCCTGATCCTGCTTTCCGCGCTCGCCACCGACCGCATGGGGGTGCACGCGATCTTCGGCCCCTTCATGGCGGGCGTCATCATGCCGCGGAACTCTCCCCTGATCAGTGAACTCAGCCGCAAGATCCAGGGGGTCACGGTGTGGCTGCTGCTGCCGCTGTTCTTCGTGACCGTCGGTCTGCAGACCACGTTGAGCACGCTGAACGGTGCCGGCCCCTGGCTAACCTCGCTACTGATCACCGTGGTGGCTGTCGTGGCCAAGATGGCCAGCGCCTCCGCCACCGCACTCGCGATAGGCGGCCACACCCGACGCGAGGCGCTGGCGCTCGGAGCGATGATGAACTGCCGGGGGCTGACCGAACTCGTCGTCCTCAGCCTGGGCCTTGAGTTGGGTGTTTTGGATGCGCAGTTGTTCGCGATGTTCGTGTGCATGGCACTGGTGACAACCGCCATGACCGGGCCGCTTCTGCGCCGGCTCCTCCCGGCGTCGGCTGCACCAGGGCCCGACGACCACAGTGACCGGCTTCCCCCCGCGAAGGAAGTGAACCGTGATGCCCACCTCCGTCGACCGTGACACACCCCGTGCCATACCGGCTGTGGATGTCGAACACCTCGCCGCCCTTGAGGCGGAGGCGATTTTCATACTCCGCGAGGTCGTCGCGGAATCGGAACGGCCGGCCCTGCTGTTCTCCGGAGGCAAGGACTCGATCGTGATGCTCCATTTGGCGCAGAGGGCCTTCGCGCCCGCACGGATACCGTTCCCGCTGGTGCACGTGGACACCGGGCACAACTTCACCGAGGTGCTGGAGCTTAGGGACAAACTCACCGCTGAACTGGAGGCGCAGCTCATCGTGGGCAGCGTGCAGGAGGCGATCGACTCCGGCCTGGTCGTCGAGCCTGATTCCGGTATGCGCAACGCGATCCAGACACCCGTCCTGCTCCAGACGATCGAAAGGCACCGTCTCACCGCCCTGTTCGGCGGCGCCCGCCGGGACGAGGAAAAAGCTAGGGCGAAGGAACGCTTCGTCAGTTTCCGTGACGACTTCGGTCAGTGGAACCCCAAGAGTCAACGGCCCGAACTGTGGTCCTTGTACAACTCCCGCATCCGTCCGGGTGAGTCGATCCGGGTGTTCCCCCTGTCCAATTGGACCGAACTGGACATCTGGCACTACATCCAGCGGGAGGACATCGAGCTCCCATCGCTGTACTACGCCCACGAGCGGTCCGTCGTGAACCGAGACGGCATGCTGTTCGCGGTCCACGAACACCTGCCCGTCCGGCCTGGCGAAGAGCCGTACAACGCGCAGGTGCGCTACCGCACCATCGGTGACACCTCATGCACCGCCGCCGTCGGCTCCGGTGCCACGACGGCGGCGGACGTCATCCAGGAGATTCTCACCACCCGGCTGACCGAGCGCGGAGCCACGCGCGGCGACGACAGGGTCAGCGATTCGGCCATGGAAGACCGCAAGCGTGAGGGGTATTTCTGATGAACATGCTGCGATTCGCCACCGCCGGTTCGGTGGATGACGGGAAGTCGACCCTGATCGGCAGGTTGCTGTATGACTCGAAGTCGCTCTTCGACGATCAGCTGTCCGCGATCGAGGCCGTCTCCAGCGCACGCGGCGATGACTACACCGATCTGTCCTTGCTCACCGACGGACTGCGCGCCGAACGCGAACAAGGCATCACCATCGACGTCGCCTACCGGTATTTCTCGACGCCGAGACGCAAATTCATCGTTGCCGACACGCCAGGGCACACCCAATACACCCGCAACATGATCACCGGAGCCTCCACGGCCGACCTGGCGCTAATCCTGGCTGACGCGCGGAAGGGACTGGTGGAACAGAGCCGCCGGCACGCGTTGTTGTGCACTCTGCTGGGCGTCCGGCGCCTGGTCCTGTGCGTGAACAAGATGGACCTCGTCGACTTCAGCCAGGCGCAGTTCGAGGAGCTGCGTGCGGAGTTCACTGACTACACCGCCGAGATCGGCGCGCGAGATGTCACTGTCATCCCTGTGTCGGCGCTGCGGGGCGACAACGTCGTACACCCCTCTCCGAACATGCCGTGGTATGACGGGCCTGCTCTGCTCGCGCACCTAGAGAACGTGCCCGCCACATCTGTCACGGACTCCCTGGGTGCCCGGCTACCGGTCCAGTACGTGATCCGGCCGCAGTCCACCCGCGTCACCGACCATCGCAGCTATGCCGGCCAGATGGCTGCCGGTGTGCTGCGTACCGGCGACGAGGTGCTGGTCCTGCCCTCCCGTGCCACCACTCGAATCACCAGGATCAACTCGCCCAGCGGCTCCGTTCCAGAAGCCCGCCCGCCCATGTCCGTCACGGTCGAGCTCGCCGACGAATTCGACATCTCCCGCGGGGACCTGCTATGTCACCCGCACGACACTCCAGTAGTCTCCCAGGAGTTGCAGGCCCTGGTGTGCTGGATGAACGAGAGCCAGGCCCTTGACCCGACCCAGAAGTACGCGGTCAAACACACCACGCGCACGGCGCGCGCCATGGTGCGACAGCTGGGGTACCGGCTCGACATCAACACTTTGCGCGAAGAGCCGGCCAAGAGCCTTGCCGTCAACGAGATCGGCAGTGTCAGTCTTCGCACCACCGTCCCGCTGACGTTCGATTCCTACCGACGGAACAGGACTATGGGCGGATTCATTCTGATCGATGAGTCCACAAACCGTACCGTGGGGGCCGGAATCGTCACCTGACTCAGGCGCCTCCTGGGATTCACTCGTCCTTACTGTTCGCGTGTGTCCGTTCCCGTACAGCAGGATCCTTGTCCGGCGAATAAACGCCGAAGCCGTCCTCGCTCAATAGGCGAATCAGGCGTTGCCATTCCGCGAGCTCGCAGTCCAGATAGTTCTGACGCCAAGCAGATTCAAGACAGTACGCTTTCGGCTGCCGTTGCCGTACATCCCGTAAACCGGCTTCTGCTGCCACCGCATCCGCATGGTTCATACCCGTGGCCCGCTTCTGAACCGCTCTCCGCGCCGAGTCGTCCAATTGCTCAGTCATCACATTCTCCGCTCTTGAAATGCTATTCTTCCCGCGCCTCCAGGGCGACGTCGATTCACTCACAGTGATTACGGAGAACTTGCAGCTTTGTTTCACAGCGCGCATATTCACCAAAGAGAGGCAGCAATGCCTTTCGCAGTTCTGCCTCTTCCAGCAGCCCTCGGGTGCACGATTGGCTCAGATGTTGAGTGGCTCTCCGGGATCGCTCGCACACCATCTGCCAGGTAGCAAACACCTCCGCACCACCTTCGGTGTCGTGCGAGGGCAACTCATGCTGGCGAACACTGCCCGGTGAAGAAGGCTCCTCGGTGTACGCAAGGAAGTTCAGTTCATGGCTCGTCAGTTCTCGCAGGGTCCGGGTAACCGTTCCGTCAGGCTTGAGCATGGCGGCGGCCTTGTCGAGCTGCAGGCCCGCTAATTCCTCAAAATGGCTTCCCACCGCCATGCGATAAGCGGCGACAGCGTCCAGCATCATCCGGGTGTCTTCCTTAAGTGCTCCGGTCTGTTCATGGTCTGGCATGTGATGCCTCCGTATCGGCCTATCGCCAGGCAGGTTTCGCACGATACTCGGAGCCAGCGTCAATGCTCGCGCCTTGTAGTGCACCCCTGATGGTCGATACGGGGGACGACACCGACCATCAGGGGCAGAATCAGGTGCTCTTGGCAGTCAACGATGCGCCCGACGACGCCTAGCAATGACCGCTTCTGCACGTGACCATCTCTCCGAGCACGTCTTGATTATGGCAGCTGCCCCGCCTCCGCACCGGCAGGATTGCGACAACTTCACCCTGCCTCCGCACACGGTGAATCCCGCACAGCTGCGTTACCGGGGCTGGGCTGTTGCAAAGCCACTTGGACAGGTGAAGGTGCTGGTCACGGCATCGACTGCACACGCGGATTGCCCGTATTCGCAGTGGTGGCGGCAGCACCTGGAGCGATGGCGGACGTCGCGATTGCCCCGGGTACCCGGTGACCGCCACGACCCGGGCTTCACCGACTTCGTCCTGCGGACCGCGGGGCCGCTGGCACACCCGCTCAGGAAGGCCTCTGACCTGAAGGCCGTGCTGTCAGTAGGGAGTCAGGAGGCGGTCAGAGCCGTGGGGGCAGACTATTCACCAACAGCGCGCCAGCGAATGGGTCGCGGGAACGCTACAGGGAGAGGTGCCCGTAGTGGCCTATCGGGGTCCGGGTATCCAACTCGGTCGGGCTTCGGCCCACGCAGGTTCGAATCCTGCCCTCTCCGCAATCTCTGGGGACTGCCCTGCATGTCGTCGTGGCCCGACCGGTCCTCGTCGGCACAGGCCTCGACCGGCTGGCCCGATTGCCCGAAAGCGCCCTCGCCGCTCAAGGAGAAATCGTGCACGACCCTCAGGACCTGCTGCGTCCGGACACCCAAGCCGAACAACGGTTAAGCAGACGCCGCTACGTCCTTGACACAGAAACCTTGAAAAAGCTCGTTCAGCGACGCGCAAAGGCCATCGCGCACAAGGACTCCCTGCGTGGACGACTCAACTCAGTCACCCGCAAGCTGGCGGAGCAACGCGGCGCCAGGGATCAGCTCGACCTCGACACCGCGAAAGAGCTGAAGCGCCGGGTTCAGCTGGCGGATGAGGAACAGCGGCTCGCCGATAGTGAGTTGACTACCTTCCTGCTGGCTGTGCCCAATACTCCCGCGAGCGAAACCCCCAGGGGCGGCCCGGATGACCCGCCAGTCGAGGTCCGGCGGTGGGGACGCCAGCCGACCTTCGATTTTGAACCGCGCGACCACGTCGACCTGGCCACGTCCGCAGGCCTCCTCGACCTGCCCCGGGCCAGCAAGCTGTCTGGATCCCGCTTCGCGGTGTTCCGCGGTGCAGGCGCGCGGCTCGAACGTGCGCTAACCTCCTTCCTGCTGGATCTGCACACCGAAGAGCACCGATACATCGAGCACAGCGTCCCGCACCTCGTGACATCGGAGACAATGACGGGAACGGGCCAGCTGCCTAAGTTCGCTGACGACCTGTTCGCCACCAAGGTCGCGGACCGTGACCTGTATCTGATCCCCACTGCGGAAGTACCCCTGGTCAACCTCTACGGCAAAGAGACTCTGGGTGCGGACGACCTCCCGCTGAGTCTCACGGCCCACACGGCGTGCTTCCGTTCGGAGGCCGGGTCCTACGGCCGGGACACCCGCGGAGTGATCCGCCTCCACCAATTCGCCAAGGTGGAACTTGTGCGTCTGTGTCTCTTGCAGGACGCGGAAGAACAGCTCCAACTCCTGCTGTCCCACGCCGAAGAGTGCCTCCAACGCCTTGGTCTGCACTACCGGGTCACAGACCTTCGCGCAGGCGACCTCGGCTTCTCCGCCCGCCGTACCTACGACCTTGAGGTCTGGCTGCCGAGCCAACAGTGTTTCCGCGAGATCTCCTCCGTATCCGACTGCGGAGACTTCCAGGGACGCAGGGCCGGCGTACGGGTCAAGCGAGGCGACACGAAGGAGTACGCGGCCACACTCAACGGCTCGGGACTTCCCATCGGCAGGACAGTGGTAGCACTCCTCGAACAGAATCAGCGCGCCGACGGCTCGATCGAGATCCCTCCAGCCCTCACTCCCTATACCGGATTCCACACGATCAACCCCGACGGAACGACCCAAGTGAACTGAACAGGCGATTCTCAGGTTCCTGCATCAACAGTTCTCATGTTGTGTCTGCAGTAGCCCCATGACGCCCCTACAACTAGCCTCGGGCTTTCATGAGGTGGGCTGTCCGAGGCGTGAGCGAAAACGCGAGAAGTGCTCCTGACCTGCAACGATAGGAATCGTCGAGGGTCCAGATCGTGCCGTGGAAAGAAGCACTTCTCAGGTGAATAAGCGTATCGGGTCGTACCCGCGTGCCCGTATCGAGGGCGGCGGTCGTGGAGTGGTCTCCCAGGCCCGGGGGTGTGCTGCTGGTCGAGACCGCCCGCAAGGCCGGGCTGGACACCGCGATATCGGGCGCGCTGGCGCCCTGGCGGAAGGCTCGGGCGGTGCACGATCCGGGCAAGATCCTGCTGGATGTGGCCTTGGCGGTCGCCTTGGGCGGCGACTGCCTGGCCGATGCCGGGATGTTGCGGGCCGAGCCGGCAGTGTTCGGCCCGGTAGCCTCCGACCCGACCGTTTCCCGCCTCATCGACACCCTGGCCGCTTCCGGCCCGAAGGCTCTCAACGCAATTCGCACGGCACGGGCCGAAGTCCGCGAGCGGGTGTGGAAGTTGGCCAAGGACTCGTCGCCGGACGCCACCGGGCAGGTGATCGTGTACCTGGACGGGGTACTGGTACTGGCCCACTCCGACAAGCAGGATGCGGCCGCGACCTGGAAGAAGTCCTTCGGACATCACCCGCTGATGGGCTTCGTCGATCACGGAAGTGGCGATACCGGCGAGCCTGTGGCTGCGCTGCTGCGGCCCGGGACACGGGCAGCAACACCGCCATCGATCACATCGAAGCCGCCCGACTCGCCCTGGCCCAGCTGCCGAAGAAGTACCGGCGTGGACGCCGGACGCTGATCCGGACCGACTCCGCGGGCGGGACACATGAGTTCGTCGCTTGGCTCGCCCAGCGGGGCAGATGGCTGTCGTACTCGGTCGACATGACCATCACCGAAGCTATCCACCAGGCCGTCCTCAAGGTCCCGCCCGCTGCCTGGACACCAGCCGTCGAGCCGGGCGGCGAGATCCGTGACGGGGCCTGAGTCGCCGAACTCGACGGCGACGTCGTGAAAGGCTGGCCACAGGGCATGCGCCTGATCGTCCGGAAGGAACGGCCGCATCCCGGCGCCCAGTTGCGGTTCACCGATGCCGACGGACTGCATCTCACCGCGTTCGCCACCAACACCACCGGCTCCCCGATCGCCGCACTCGAACTCCGCCACCGTCAGCGGGCACGCGCCGAGGACCGCATCCGAAACGCTCGCGCCACCGGACTGCGCAACCTGCCCCTGCACGACACCGCGCAAAACCAGATCTGGCTGGAGATCGTCCAGCTCGCCCTCGACCTGCTCGCCTGGATGCCCATGCTCACTCTGACCGGCAAACCCCGACTCTGGGAGCCCCGCCGCCTGCGACTCCGCCTCTTCTCCGCCTCCGCCCAGCTCGCCACCACCGCCCGCCGCCGACACCTCAGATTCGCCGACCACTGGCCCTGGACCGACGTGATCACCGCCACCCTCGCACGCCTCGCAGCACTCCCGAACCCCGGCTGACCAGCGCGAAACCCGTCCCTGCGAACAGCAGCACCCCAACCGGAACCGTGGAACCCGGCGCCTACCCGACGCGACAGCCGGGTCCTCGACACGCCCTCACCAACCAGAACAAACGAAACGGCACACCGGAAGAACCGACGGGCCGTCACGAAATTTCGAGGCTAGCGGCAATACCAGTGACTTAAGGGTCTCGGCTGGTAGCGTGGCATCCAGGAGGTGCCTGGATGCCACGCCCTGGGCAGGTCAAGCCGGAGACGGATGAGCGGTTGTCGGACCGGATCGCGGTCGGGCTGCTGACACGCACGTTTCCGCCGGAGCTGGTGGACCGGGTGGTCGCCGATTGCGACCGTTCTGGCCTGCGCACTCGGTTGCTGCCGCCGCGGGTGGTGGTCTATTTCGTGCTGGCAATGTGCCTGTTCTCGGGACAGGGCTATGAGGAGGTCGCGCGGCTGCTCACGCAGGGTCTGACCTGGGCGAAGCGTTGGTCGGGCTCGTGGCAGGTGCCGAGTACGGCGGCGATCTCGCGAGCGCGGGTGAAGCTGGGGCCGGAGCCTTTGAAGGCGCTGTTCGCCGAGGTTGCCCGGCCGTTGGCGACCGAGGAGACCCGGGGCGCCCGGTATGGGCGGTGGCGGCTGGTGGCGATCGACGGCACGGTCTTCGATGTGCCGGACAGCGAGCAGAACGCCGCGCACTTCGGGCGGCCGAAGACCGATCGCACCGAGCGGTGCGCGTATCCGCAGGTGCGGATGGTGGCGCTCGCCGAGTGTGGCACCCACGCCATCACCGCCGCCGCCCTGGGGTCGCTGTCGTCCTCCGAACCGGCCCTTGCTCGTGGGCTGTTCGGCCATCTCGGCGAGGAGGATCTGTTGCTGGCCGACCGTGGGTTCACCGGGGTGGAGCTGTGGCGGGCGGCCTCGGCCGGCGGCGCGGACCTGCTGTGGCGGATCCGCTCGCATCAGATCCTGCCGGTGTGCGAGGAGCTTCCCGACGGCTCTTACCTGTCGGAGATCGTCGTTGCGAAGGACCGTAAGCGCGCCGACCCCACGACCGTGCGGGTCGTCGAGTACACACTTCACGGCACAGGCTTGCCCGAACAGGATGCCCCCTACCGGCTGATCACCACGATCCTTGACCCCGAGGCCGCCCCGGCCGCCGACCTGGCCGCCCGCTATCACGAGCGGTGGGAGATCGAGACCACGCTGGACGAGCTGAAGACCCACCAGCGCGGTCCCGCCCAGGTCCTGCGCTCCCGCTCGCCCGACGGCGTCGAGCAGGAAGTCTGGGGCCACCTGCTGGTCCACTACGCCATTCGCAGCCTGATGCACGACACCGCGGACGCCACCCAACTCGACGCCGACCGGCTCTCCTTCACCCGCAGCCTCCGCCTCGCCCGCCGCCAGGTCACCGCGCAGGCGGCCTTTTCCCCCTGACCGCCTCGCCACAGCCCTTGCTGAAGGTCTGCGGGAGATATCCCGGCACCTGCTGCCCGCCCGCCGCAGACGCTTCAACCCCCGCGTCATCAAACGCAAGATGTCCGGCTTCGGCGTCAAACGCGACGAACACCGGCATCCTCCGCAACCCGACCGGAGCCCGGCCGAGGCCGTCGCCATCGCCCCGCACTGGCGCACAGCCTCAATCAACCCACCGACGAAGGTCCCACGAAGCTGGGACGCGATCCCCTAAGTCACTGGTATTGAGGCTAGCGGGCGACGGACGTCTCCTACATGACATCGGAAAGAGAATCGCCTGTGGCACGGAAGTGAGAGTCAGCAGCAAGGACTCAGCACACCAACAAACCCCCTCCGAGCGTTAATCCGCCAGACGCACGAACACAACCCAGCAGCACATTTGAGAGCGAACCCCGCAAACACCACCCTCCACCAACCACCGGCACCAGGCGCGGCGTTCGGAGTCGCCGACGCCGAGCAGGGCGGGCGGGCGTCCGCGTACGGCGGCCAGCCGTGCCGAGGTCGCGGGGAAGCCGTCGCGGGTGCGGTCGCGGGAAGGGACTCTGTCAGGTGGTGCGAACTATCTCATCTCGCGAACAATCGGTCCTGACCATCTCCTGAGAGTCTCCTCGCCCATGACGAGAACCACGCTCCAGCAGCCATGACATTTCAGGTATTCCGGTCACATCGTCGTCCGTACTTCCCATACGGCTCACAGAATCACTCACCCCGCTCCCATCGGCCCCGGCAAGTCTTGGTCTCTCCGCACCGCGCCGGTGCGGCTTGGCAGCAGGCGACGAATCAGGAGAGCTGATGATCGAGGTTCGCGGGCTCACCAAACGCTACGGCGAGGTCCTTGCCGTCAACGATCTGAACTTCAGCGTCCGTCCCGGCGAGGTGACCGGCTTCCTCGGTCCGAACGGGGCCGGGAAGTCCGCCACCATGCGGATGATCCTGGGACTGGACGCCCCCACCTCCGGCACCGCCACCGTAGGCGGCCGCGCCGTCGCCGAGCATCCCGTGCCGATGAGGGCCGTCGGAGCCCTGTTGGACGCCGGCGCAGTGCTGGCGAGCCGGAGCGCATACCACCATCTGCTGGCGCTCGCGGCGAGCAACGGGCTCCCGCGCGGCCGGGTCGACGCCGTACTGGAGGAAGTGGGGCTGTCGGGTGTGGCCCGCCGGGCGGCCGGAACGTACTCGCTCGGCATGCGGCAGCGGCTCGGCATCGCGGGCGCCCTGCTGGGTGACCCACCGGTGCTCGTGCTCGACGAGCCCCTCAACGGGCTCGACCCCGAGGGAATCGTCTGGATCCGCCGGCTGATGCGTCGCATGGCCGGCGAGGGGCGGGCCGTGATGATGTCCAGCCACCTGATGAGCGAGGTGGAACTCACCGTCGATCACCTGGTCGTCATCGGCCGGGGCCGCCTGATCGCCGACACCGGAATGGCGGAGTTCATCGCCTCGGTCGGCGGACGGGAGGTCGTCGTTCGTACGCCCCAGGCGGCCTCCTTCGCCGGCCGGCTGGCGGCGGTCGGCGCCGCTGTACGGACGGGCGAGGAGGGAGAACTGGTCGTGACCGGGCTCGATGCCGAGCATATCGGTGTGCTCGCCGCCGCCACGGAAGTCGAACTGCACAAGTTGGCCCCGCGCCAGACGTCTTTGGAAGAGGCCTTCATGGAACTGACTCAGGACAGTGTCGAGTACTCGGCCGAAGGAGAGGCGGCCTGATGAGCCAGAGCACGGTCGAGACCCGCGGGCCACGACTGAAGCGGCCCGCGAAACCGCGGCGTGGCCGGGGCGAGGCTTCGGCCGCGGGGCCCGCGAGCAGGGCCACGTTCGGCCACAGTCTGCGCGCCGAGTGGATCAGGTTGCGCACCATGCGCTCCACGCTGTACGTGGTTCTGGTCACCCTTGTCGCCGGGGCCGGTCTCGGCACACTCAGCGGTTCCTCGGCGGGCGACGAGTACGCCCTGATGTCGGCTGCGGACAAACTCACCTTCGACCCACTGGCCACCAGTCTCAAGGGCGTCATTCTGGCGCAGCTCACCCTGGCGCTGCTGGGGGGCCTGGCCATCGCCTCCGAGTACGGCAGCCGCACGATCGTCAGCACTCTGACGGCGGTCCCCCGCCGGGGCCGGGTGCTCGTGGCCAAGGCCGTCGTGGTCCTGGCGATCGCACTGCCGACCGGACTGCTGACGACGCTCGGTGGCTTCCTCGCGGGCCAGGCGGCGCTGGAGTCCTCGGGTGCCCCGTACCTCGCGCTCGGCGACGCGGGCGCGTGGCGAGCCGTCCTCGGTGGCGGAGCCTACCTGGCACTCGCCGGGCTCCTCGGACTTGCCGCGGGCACCATGATTCGCAGCACCACGGCCACGGTGACGACTCTCTTCACGACGATACTGCTCGTTCCCGGGCTGGCTCCGTCTCTGCCCGGGGTGCTCGCGGACCGGGTGACGAAGTACTGGCCGCCTTCCGCGGGCGGACGGATCGTGACCGGATACCACGACCCCGGCCTGCTGAACCCGTGGCCGGGCTTCACCGTGATGGCAGGATGCGTCGTGATCCTGCTGACCGTGGCGCTCTTCACCTTCCGCCGACGAGACGCGTAGCAGGATCGGTACGCGGCGGCCGACGACAGCGACCGGCGGGCGCGATCGGTACGTGTGATCAGAACGGGACGGCCATGGCGGAACAGCTCCTGGTGGTGGAGGACGACACCACGCTGCGCGAGCTCCTTTCGGCGAGCCTGCGGCTGGTGGGCTTCGAGGTACGGGCGGTCACGACCGGCGCCGAGGCGTTGGCCGCGGTCCTGCACGCACCGCCCGACCTCATCGTCCTCGACGTGATGCTCCCGGACTTCGACGGGTTCGAGGTCGTACGCCGACTGCGCGGCGGTCGAACCGGGTCGCCGGCACTGGCCGAGCCCCCACCGGTGCTGTTCCTCACCGCCCGGGACGCGGCCGAGGACCGGATCAGCGGGCTGAGTGCGGGCGGCGACGACTACGTCACCAAACCGTTCAACCTGGAGGAACTGATCCTGCGCATTCGGGCCATCCTGCGGCGTACCGGCGGCCCGCAGCCGGACGCCCACCTGGTCGTCGGAGATCTCACCCTGGACCCCGAGGGCCATCACGTGACCCGTGGGGGGCAGCCGGTCCTGCTCTCCCCCACCGAATTCAGCCTGCTGCGGGTACTGATGGAGCACGTCGGCCAGGTGCTGACCAAGCGGCAACTGCTCGATGCCGTGTGGCACTACGACTTCGGCGGCGACGACAGCATCGTCGCCTCGTACATCAGCTACCTGCGGCGCAAGGTGGATGCCGCCGAACCCAAACTGATCCACACGGTGCGCGGGACCGGCTACGTGCTGCGCAGGCCCGCGCGGTGAACGGCACCGTGGCACGCCGGATCGGGCGTCTCTCGCTGCGTGGCCGGCTTCTCGTGATCACCTTGGCTCTGCTGGTGGCCGCTCTGCTCGGCAGCACCGGCCTGGCCGTCGACCAACTGCGGCGCGGCCTCGTCGAGCAGTTGGACGAACGGGTCCGCGGCGTGGCCGAGGTGACCGCACGGCTCCCTCTCCTGCCGCAGGCCGTGGGTGAGCACGACGCCCCGCAGGTCCGCGACAAGGTGGAACTGCAGTGGGTGCGGGACGTCTACGTCGCCTACCTGACCCCGGACGGCAGCGTCGAGCGCGTGGTGCGGCCCGCCGTCCACCAGCCGCCCGCACTGCCACACCTGGACGACGCGGCGGTCGCCCGCCGGGCGGGTGAGCCCTTCACCGTCGAGGGCAAGGACGGTGCGAGGGGCTGGCGGGTGATCGCCGTGCCGCGCACCGCCGGAACGGCCGACCGGGCCGGCAGCGTGATCGTGGCCGGCTCACTCGGTGAGGTCGACGACGCGGTCTGGCACCTCACCAGCCGGGTCCTGGTCCTCAACGCGGCCGTCCTGGTACTCCTCGGACTCGCCGGGTGGTTCGCGGTCCGGGCCGGCCTGAAGCCGTTGCGCCGCGTCGAGACCACCGCGGCCGCGATCGCGTCCGGGGACCTCTCCAGCCGCGTACCGGAGCTGTCCGCCCCGCACACCGAGCTCGGCCGGCTGTCCACGGCGCTCAACGGCATGCTCGACCGGATCGAGGCGGGCGACGCCGCCCGTGCCGACTCCGAGCAGCGGATGCGCAGGTTCATCGCCGACGCCAGCCACGAGCTGCGTACGCCGCTGGCTGGTATCAAGGGGTTCACCGAGCTGTACCGGATGGGCGGCATGCCGGAACGTGCCGACGTCGACACCTCGATGGGCCGGATCGAGCGCGAGGCCGCCCGCCTGGTCGCCATGGTGGAGGAACTCCTGCTCCTCGCCCGCCTCGACGAGCACGGCACCGCCGCCGCTCTCCCGCTGCACGTCACACCGATGGACCTGCGCACCCTGGCCGCCGACGCGCTGCACGACCTGCGCGCCCTCGACCCGCAGCGGCCCATCGCTCTCACCGGCCCCGGTGGCGGACGGCCCGGTGCCGCCCCGGTCCTCGGCGACGAGGCCCGGCTCCGCCAGGTCACCTCGAACCTCGTCGGCAACGCCGTCGCCCACACCCCACCGGGCACGCCCGTCCGTATCGGGGTCGGCACCGAGGGCGGGCACGCCGTCCTGGAGTTCGCGGACGAGGGCCCCGGAATGACCGCCGACCAGGCCGACCGGGTCTTCAGCCGCTTCTACCGAGCCGACCGGGCACGCGCCCGCTCCGGGCTGGGCGGCGCGGGCCTGGGGCTGGCCATCGTCGACTCGCTGGTACGCGCCCACGGCGGCCGCGTCGACCTCCGGACGGCACCCGGCGCCGGCGCGAACTTCCGCATGCTGCTGCCCCGCGATCGCGCCGAGTGACCCCACGTCCCGTGTCCCACGCCTCGCGCCTCGCGTCGGCTCCGCACCGAACACCTCTCCCCCTTCCCCGCCGCACCGGGCGCCGACGCCTGGGTGTCACACGCTGCGACCGTGGCGAAACCCTCCGCCTACCCGAGCGTGGACGAACTCGTCCAGCCATTCCGCGAGTTGACGGCCCCTCACCCCGCACTGGTGACCGAGGACCGGATCGGCACCTCCGCGGGGCGATGCCCGCGGCGCCCCCGTCGGCGGTGAATTTCGCGTACGGGCCGTCCTCCGCCTCGCACTGCGGCTTCAGCGCCAGGACATTCCGGTAGAAGCGATATCAGCGGGATCTATCGTTAAAATAATCTGACACTGTTAAATAAACTTCATACTGCTAAATCTTCCTCTCCTTGACTACCGTCACTCACGGCGATGAGGAGTGCGACAGCGCCCTCATTTCATTCCGTCCAGGTGCAAGCAGAGGAGATCTCGTGTTTGAACGCGTAGCCGAGCTGGCGATCCGCCGGTCCCGGCTGGTACTCGTCGTCGCCGTCGTGGCCGTGGCCCTCATGGGATTCGTGGGCGGCGGCGCGTTCACCAAGCTGCTGCCGGGCGGCTTCGACGACCCGAACTCCCAGTCCAGCCGGGCGGTCGAGGTCATCGACGAGAAGTTCGGCGGAGAGACGAACCTCGTCCTGCTGGTCAGCTCCCCCGACGGCCCTGTCGACACTGCGGCCGCCGAACAGAGCGGACAGGCCCTGGTCGCCGATCTCAAGGGCGAGAAGAACCTCTCGAACGTGTACTCCTACTGGGACACGAACCTCGCCGACCTCCGCTCCGAGGACGGCAACCAGGCTCTGGTCCTCGCCCATGTGAAGGGCGAGGAGACGGCGTTGCAGGACAACGCCAAGAGTGTCATCGACACCTACTCCGGGACCTACGAGGGCACGCTCGAGGTCGAGGCCGGCGGCGGCACCGCGGTGAGCGCCGACATATCGACGCAGGTGGTCTCGGACCTGGTGCTGGCGGAGTCCATCGCCATTCCCCTGACCCTGGTGCTGCTCCTGTTCGTCTTCGGCAGCGTCGTCTCCGCCCTGCTGCCGCTGGCCATCGCGGTCATCGCCATCGCCGGTGCCTTCGCCCAGTTGTCCATCCTCGGCGGCATCACCGAGGTCTCCAACACCGCGACCAACCTCGTCACCGCCCTGGGCCTCGGACTGGGCATCGACTACGCGCTGTTGATGACCAGCCGGTTCCGTGAACAGCTCGCGTCCGGGGCGTCCGTGGACGACGCCGTCCGCCGGACGGTGAGCACCGCGGGCCGCACGGTCGCGTTCTCCGCCGCGACGGTGGCGGCCGCGCTCGCCTCCCTCCTGGTCTTCCCGCAGTACTTCCTGCGCTCCTTCGGCTACGCCGGCGTCGGAGTCGTCGCCATCGCGGCCATCAGCACCCTGTTCGTGATGCCCGCACTGTTCGTCGTCCTGGGACACCGTGTCAACAAGGGCCGGATGCCGTGGGCCAAGCGGCAGCAGCCCAGCGTCCAGGGGTCCATGTGGGGGCGCATGGCCCGTACCGTGATGCGGCGGCCCGCGCTCACCGCGCTGCCCGTGCTCGCGGTCCTGCTGGTGGCGGCCGCCCCGCTGATCGGCATCACCTTCGGCACGCCCGACGAACGGGTTCTGCCGGAGAACGCCGAAAGCCGCCAGGTCACCGCGATGCTCGGCGAGAACTTCAACGGCAACGACGCGGCGGCCCTCCACATCGTCATCGACAAGGCCGTGGCCAAGGACGGGCTGACCTCGTACGCCGGTGAACTGGCCGCCCTCGACGGCGTCATCCGGGTCGAGACGAGCGCGGGAACCCACACCGGCTCAGGGTCCGCGCCGACCGGTCCGGGCAACCCCGCGCTCGGCCGCCCCGACGCTCAGCGGATCAACGTGGTCAGCGACCTGACCCCGAAGTCGGACGAGGCCGAGGCCCTGGTCGGTGACGTACGGGCAGTGACGGCGCCCGAGGGGACAAATCCCCTGGTGGGCGGAACCGACGCCGAACTGGTCGACGCGAAGGACTCCATCAGCGGCCAACTGCCGATCGCCATCGCCCTGGTCGTCCTCACCACCTTCGTCCTGCTCTTCCTGTTCACCGGCAGCATCGTGCAGCCGCTGCGTGCGCTGGCACTCAACATGATCAGCCTGGGCGCGACCCTGGGCGTCATGACCTGGATCTTCCAGGACGGCAACCTCTCCTCCCTCCTCGGTTTCACGGCGCAGCCCATGGAGGTGTCGATGACGGTGCTGATGTTCTGCATCGCCTTCGGCCTCTCGATGGACTACGAGGTGTTCGTCACCAGCCGGATCAAGGAGCTCCACGACCAGGGCGAGGACAACGAGTCCGCCGTGGCCAACGGCCTCGGGCACACGGGACGCATCGTCTCCGCGGCGGCCCTCCTGCTCGCCGTGAGCTTCTTCGCCTTCGGCACGGCCAAGATCACCTTCATGCAGATGTTCGGCCTCGGCAGCGGACTGGCCATCCTCATCGACGCCATCGCCGTGCGCGGCGTCCTGGTCCCGGCCGCGATGCGCCTGCTCGGCGGCTCGGCCTGGTACGCGCCGCCCTTCCTGAAGAAGCTGCACGGACGGATCGGCCTGAGCGAGGGCGGCCCCGAACCCACGCCGGTATCCCCGGCGGAGCCCTCGTACGCGAAGGCCTCGACGGAGGTCTGACCACCCGGCCCCCGACGTGCGGGCGGGCTCGACGGCAGGTGTCTGCCGCGAGCCCGCCGGTTCGTATGTTCGCCCCCCGATGAGAGAACTTCAGGTTCCCGCCCCTGCGCGGCCGGCACCGCTCACCTGACAGTGTCAGGTAAACTTGGCGATCTTCTATCTCCTTGTCGGCGTGAAGGAAGCGTCGTACGGTCAGGATCATGAACGGAGACGAACCAGCCGGCGTCCCCCTGACCCTGCGTGAACGGCGTTGGGCCGCCGCCGTCAAGGAGATCCTGGCCGCCGCCGACGACCAGATCGCGGAGAACGGGCCGGCCGCCCTGTCGCTGAGGGCGGTCGCCAGAAGCCTCGGCATGACCGTGCAGGCCCTCTACCACTACTTCCCGAGCCGGGACGACCTCGTCACCGCCCTGGTCACCAAGGCGCACGAGGCACTGGCCGACGCCGTCCAGCACGCTGTCGACACAGCCCCCCAGGACGCCGGGGTCGGTGACGTGCCCCGGATGGTCGTCGCGGCCGAGAGTTACCGGCAGTGGGCGGTCGACCATCCGGAGCTGTTCCAGCTCATCTACGGAGCACCCCTGCGCCACTACTCGGCCCCCGCGGAGGGTTCCAGCACCCGGGCGGTCCGCCGGATGAGCGGGATCTTCAAGAACGAGCTGTTCAGGGGCTTCACCCCGGAGCAACTCGCCGCAGCCGACACTGCCGCCCTCTCACCCGGGCTGAAGCGGCACCTGGAGCAGTTCCTGTCGCCGGACGCTCTCGGCGGCATGCCCTCTCCCGCGGTGCCCATCCTGATCAGCGCCTGGGGACACATGCACGGCCTGGTCGTCCTGGAGGTGTTCGGGCACACCTCGTTCATCGGTCCGCATCAGGCCGAGATCTTCCGCATGTCGATGATGTCCATGCTTCAGGACCTCCGCCGCCGGATTCCGGCCGACGGGGCGGCAACATGACAACGCCGGTCCGGGGTGTCCGTTCAACACAACCCCGCGGTGTTGCGCAGACCTTGCATGAGTTGTTCGCCGTTCGAGACACACCACTTGTCGTCCCGGGAGTCGCGACCCGGACACCACGCAGGAAACGCGACCACACGATGTGGTACGGCGTGCTGGGGGCCTGTCGTGGTCCGGCACGGCGGGGAATCGCTCGACCTGGGACCGCGGCAACGTCGGCTGCTGCTCACTCGCCTGCTCCCCGATCCGCAAGGGCGGGTCGTCCGTGCTGGTCAGCACTTCCTCCGGCTACGCGCTGTCCGTGCCGAGGGAAGCGCGGGAAGTCACCGCCCTCGAGACGCACGTGGTCCGGGCCCGTGACGCGCTCGCACGGGAACAACTGCGCCTCGCGCGGACCGAGACAGACATGGCCGCCCTCGGCCTGTGGCGGGGTCCCGCTCTCGGTGAAGCCGCCGAGCAGCCCTTCGCCCGCGGGACGGCCGGGGCGACCTCTTGCCCGCCGTGAACGTCGCCGAGCAGCTCACCGTCCACGCTCCCCTGCGCGAGGTCTCCTGGTCCCTGCTGATGCGCGCCCTCTACGCCGCCGGGCGGCCGGTGGAGGCGCTGCGTCAGTACGACCGCCTCCGCGCCATGCCGGCCCGTGAGCTGGGCCTCGACCCGAGCCCCGGCTGCGGGACCTGCACATCGCCATCCTGCGGCACGACACCGGCACCCTCGGGCTTCCCCGGTCGCCACGGCCGTCCACAGCACTGGCCCCCCCCGGTGGCCGGGGCACCGCTGGTGGGCCGGGGAAAGGAGATGGCACAGCTGGGTGCACTGCTGCGGGACGCGGCGGTCGGACACGCGCGGTGGGCCGTGGTCTCGGGTGAGCCCGGACCGGTCAAGACCCGGCTGCTGGACGAGTTCGCCGCGCAGGCCACCGAGGCCGGTTCCACCGTTGCCCGGGCCGGCGGAGGGCATGCCCTGGGCGGCAGCGGCACCGCGCCGGCCCGGCCCGGCCCGGCCCGGGCACAGTCACGCGGGAAGGACCCGGCCAGGACGTACTCAGCACGCTCGTCCGGCAGATCGCCCGCGTGCCCACCCTCTGTGTGATCGACGACCCCGACCGGGCGGCGTCCGATTTTCACCACCGGCTGTGCCGGCTCGCCAGACTGCTGCGGGCCACTCCGGTCGTCGTGGCGTGCGCCCTGCGCGACGAGGAGCCCCCCACGATCAGCGGTCTGCTCGCGGAACTGGTCCGACTCGGCACGGCCTGGTTGCGGCTGGACGCGCTGAACGCCGACGATGTGGCCGAGATCCTCGCGGCGCGTGGCGAGGACGGTTCCCGCTCCACGAGCCGGGAACGTGCCTTCGCAGCGAGGGCAACCCGTCCGTCCTGGGCGAGCTGCTGAAGCTTCCGCCCCGGCAGCGCACCGGGCCGTGCGCGCGGGTACCGGAAGCGGTCCGCAGAGTCGTCCGGGCCCGGCCGGCCGAACTGCCCGCGGCGGTCAGGACGATGCCGACGTACGCTGCCGCCGACGGAGGGCGCCTGGACATGGGCATCGGTCTTCTCGCCGACGTCCAGCGTCTGACGCGCCAAGAGCTGTTGCGCCTGGCGGACGCCTCGGTCACCGGACGGTTCCTCGTCCGGCACGCGGCCTCCGAGGCCCCTGCCGGGGGCCACTACCGTCTGCCCGGCCTGGGTGCACGACGTGCTGCCGGGCGCACTGACCGTCTCGTCGAAGCAGTCGCTTCACAGTGTGACCGCCCATGAGCCCGCCGGCCGGGACGACATCGACCCGGTGCGCCTGGCCGGTCACCTGCGCACGGCCGGGCAAGGACCAGAACGTGCCCAAGACCCCATCGTCGTCACCGGTGCGAGTGACGGAATCGTCCTGGCGGCCGCCCGTCAACCGGCGCGCGAGGGACACCAAGTGGCCATCGTGGGCCGCTCGCCGGACAAGGCCCGGGAGGCGGGGACGGGCCTGCTCGTCCACCTGGCTTCGCGACCGCCGGCGTTCTGCGTCCGGAGCACCTCGGCGACAGCTCACGCGGTCACTCCGCGCCGATCCCGCCTCGACTCGCCTCGGGCACGCGTCGCCGTCCCCGGTCGGTCCCCGTCATCGTCATCGTCATCGTCATCAGGTCGGTTCGGGTCCCCGTCCGCAGACCAGCGGGGCCGGTGTCGGGCCGGGTGTGCCGGTGCGGGCGAAGGCGATCCAGGCCGCGCGCACGGCCTTGCCCAGGGCGTCCACCTCGGCCCAGGGCTCCCGGCCCAGCATCGGCGACGACCGCCACGCTTGCCGGGTGCCCAGCAGCAGGGGCAGTTCGAGGCAGTGGGTCGCGCCGAAGGGGGAGCCGGCCGGGCGCCAGTCGAGCCGGTACGTGTGGACCCGGGCCCCGGCCCGCGCCAGCTCGGCCCCGTAGTGTGCCAGCGGCTCCTCGTACACGCGGCGGGTCAGTTCCGTCGCGTCGTCGCCCTCCCCCGGGAAGGCGGTCATGTCGTCGGCGTTCCAGCCGTACATGACGTCCAGGCCCCGTACGGTGGCGGCGGCCTCCTCCCCGCCCCCGGCTCCGGGGAACCCGACCGGGAGGAAGGGGGGTTCCAGTGTGCTTCCGGAGCGTCGCAGGTTGGCCCTCGCGGTCTCCCGTTGGGCCGCCAGGATCGCGGGGACGCCCGCGGTGCGGGGGTCCCCGGCCAGCAGGCCGGCGAAGACGCGGCCCAGGGCCTCGGAGTCCGCACGGGGGCGGGCCGTGACGGACAGCGGCGGGCTCTGGAGAATCGCCCTGCGCACGAGCCCTCGCGCCTCCCGCGTCTCCAGCAGCAGGCGGATGGAGAGAGCGCCCGCGGACTGGCCGAAGACCGTGACCTCGCCGGGGTCACCTCCGTAGGCGGCGATGTGCTCGCGCACCCAGCGCAGCGCTTCGAGCTGGTCGTACAGGCCGAGGTTGCCGTCGCTGACCCCGTCCAGGCAGAGGTATCCGAGGGCTCCCAGGCGGTAGTTGACGCCGACGACGACCACGTCGCCCTGGGCGGCGAGTGCCCCGCCGTCGTACCAGTCCATGAGGCCCGCGCCGCTGCTGAAGCCGCCGCCGTGGAACCACACGAGGACCGGGCGGGCGGCGTCGTCCAGGGCCGGGGTGGTGACGGTCAGGTTGAGGCAGTCCTCGCCCTGCGGACGGGTGTCGTGCGGGGCTCCCATCACCGCGTCGAGGCGGGAGGGAAGCTGGGGGCAGATCTCGCCGCTCGGCGGACGGTGGTCGTCGGCCGCCACCGGGCGGGGCGGGGCGAAGCGTGCCGCGGTGGCGTAACGGACGGGCCCGGTGCGCACCACCGCGTGCGTGGGATGGGTCATGTGCGGCCTCCGTGCGGGGATTCAGGTGCGGGCCACGGCCTGCGCCGGGGGTTCTGCCGCCGGTTCAGGTGTGTTCTCCGGGACCAGACGGAACAGTGCGACCGCCCCGATCAGGCTGACGGCGCAGATGCCTATGAGATACCACGTCACGCCGGTCGACGAACCGCCGGCGTCCAGCAGCGCGGTGGAGATCAGCGGAGCGAGCCCGCCGCCGAGGATGGCGCCGAGCTGGAGGATCAGCGAGGAGCCCGAGTACCGGACGTGGATGGGGAAGGTGTCGGCGATGATGGCGCCCTGTACGCAGTGCGTCACCGGGATGATGATCCCCATGCCGACCAGGGCCAGCAGGGCGAGCAGGGACCTGTTCGTGTCGAGCAGCGGGAAGAAGGCCACGCACCACGCCAGGATGGCTACGGAGCCGCCGATGAACATGGTCCTGCGGCCGTAGCGGTCGGCGACCTTCGTCCAGAACGGGATGGTCGCGAACCAGATCACGGACGCCGCGGTCACGCCGAGGATGAGGAACTTCTTCCTGTAGTCGAGTTCCTTGGTTCCGTACGACAGGGTGAACACCAGGAACACGTACGCCACGGCGGAGTTCGCGACCACCGCGAGCAGGGTGAGGCCGAGGCGTCGGTATCCGACCTTGAGCGCTTCCGCCAGCGGGAACTTGACCACCTCGTCCTGCTCGACGGCACGGCTGAAGGACGGCGACTCGGTGACCCGCAGCCGGACCACCAGCCCCACCGCGACCAGCACGAAGCTCAGCAGGAAGGGGATGCGCCAGGCCCACGAGGTGAAGGCGTGGTCTCCGGCCACGGAGTTGGCGGTGAGGAAGACGACGTTGGCCAGGACCAGTCCGGCGGGGGTTCCCATCTGCGGGAAGCCCGCGTACAGGTTTCGTTTGCCCGCGGGGGCGTGCTCCATCGACATCAGGGTCGCGCCGGCGCCCTCGCCGCCGAGGCCGATGCCCTGGACGATGCGGAGCAGCACCAGCAGCACCGGCGCCCAGAACCCGATCGCGTCGTAGTTCGGGACGGCGCCGATGAGCGTGGATCCGATGCCCATCAGCAGGAGCGAGACCACGAGCGTCGCCTTGCGTCCGATGCGGTCGCCGAAGTGTCCGAAGACGAGACCGCCGAGCGGCCGGGCGATGAATCCGACGGCGAACGTACCGAACGCCGCGAGGGTGCCCGCCCCGGAACTCAGCGAGGGGAAGAACTGCTTGTCGAAGATGAGCGCGGCCGCGGTGCCGTAGAGGAAGAAGTCGTACCACTCGAGCGTGGTGCCGGCCAGCGTCGCGACGGCCGTTCTTCCCGCCGCGCTCCGGCCTCCGCCCGTGCCGTCTTCTTGGGGTGAGTTGCTCATGGGATGACCTATCACTCGGTGACTGCGGGGGTTCGCTCCGCACGGGCCGCTGCGACGGCCGGTGTCCATGACGCGTTAACGGTGGATCCTGGCCCCCTGAGACATGACGCACAAATGCCGAACAGGCAGCACGCCATAGCAGTCCGGGTATAGCTCGATCTCGATTTCGGCCACCCCCCCCGAAGCCGGAGCGGAGATATACCAACATGGGCATGCGAACGGACGAGAAGTTGATTTGTGGGGCATAGGCTTGCCTCCCAGAGTGAGAGGCATGACGGCAGAAACTGGGCGGTGGATCCGAAACTTCGTCGACGGACGGTTCGTCGACCCCGACGACGGCGACCGCGGCTTCGACAAGACCGATCCGGCCACCGGCCTCGTCCGCGCCCGCGTCCACGAGGCGGACGAGGCGCTGGTGGACCGGGCGGTGACGGCGGCACGTCGCGCACTGCGCGAGGGATGGCCCCACACGGCGGTACGTGAGCGGACCGAGCTGCTGCGCCGTGCGGCCGACCGGATCGAGGAGCGGTTCGAGGAGTTCGTCGCCGCCGAGATCGCCGACACCGGCAAACCGGTCACCCAGGCACGCGAACTCGATGTCGCCCGCGCCGTCGCGAACTTCCGCGCCTTCGCCGACGTGGTCGCCGCCGCGGGCCAGGAATCATTCCTGACCGATCTGGCGGGCGGGAAGCACGCCCTCAACTACGCGGTCCGCAAGCCCCTGGGCGTGGTCGCGATCGTCGTGCCGTGGAACCTGCCGCTGCTCCTGCTCACCTGGAAGGTCGCGCCGGCGCTGGCCTGCGGCAACGCCGTGGTCGTCAAGCCCAGCGAGGAGACACCGGCCACGGCCACCCTGCTCGCCGAGGTACTCGCCGAGGTGGGCCTGCCGGCCGGGGCGTACAACGTCGTCCACGGCTTCGGCGGCGGCTCCGCCGGTGCGCACCTGACGGCCCACCCCGGGATCGACGGGGTGACCTTCACCGGGTCGTCCGCCACCGGGGCGCAGGTCATGCGGACGGTCGCGCCGCGGGTACGGCCGGTCTCCTTCGAACTCGGCGGCAAGAACGCCGCGATCGTCTTCGACGACGTCGACATCGACGAAGCGGTGACCGGCCTGAGCAAGTCGGTGTTCACCAACACCGGTCAGGTCTGCCTGTGCACCGAGCGGGTCTACGTACAGCGGTCCGTCTTCGACGACATCGCGAGCGGACTCGTGCAACGCGCCGAACGCCTGCGGCTCGGAGACCCGCTGTCCGAGGCGACCACCACCGGTCCGCTGATCTCCCACGCCCACCGCGACAAGGTGCTGGGCTACTTCGACCTGGCCGAACAGGCCGGCGCCACCGTCCTCACCGGCGGTCACGTACCGGCCCTGGGCGCGGGTTTCGACGGCGGGTCCTGGATCGAGCCCACGCTGTGGACCGGGCTGACCAACGCCGACCGGGTCGTACGCGAGGAGATCTTCGGACCGGTGGCCGCCCTCATCCCCTTCGACACCGAGGAGCAGGCGATCGAGCTCGCCAACGACACCGACTACGGCCTCGCCGCCTCCGTGTGGACCAACGACCTGCGCCGCGGCCACCGGGTGGCGCAGGCGATGAACGTGGGCATGGCCTGGGTCAACACCTGGTTCCTGCGCGACCTGCGCTCCCCCTTCGGCGGCGTCGGGCTCTCCGGCCTCGGGCGCGAGGGCGGCGAGTCGTCCCTGCACTTCTACACCGAACCGACGAATGTGTGCGTCCAACTGTGAGCGAACACCCGAAGCCCGAGAGCCCCACTCGTCCGCGGCCCGTGAGTGCCGTGTCCGACCGGCCGATCGAGGCCGCCGTCGAGTCCCTCACCACCGCGGCCGCCACCCGCACCCCCTGTGCCCCGGTCCGTCAGTACCTCGGTGCGAACGACATCGACGCCGCCTACGAGGTGCAGCGCCGCGTGGCCCAGGCGCGCGTCGCGGCCGGTGCGCGCCGGGCGGGCGCCAAGATCGGACTCACCGCCCCCGTCGTACAGCAGCAGTTCGGTGTCTTCCAGCCGGACTTCGGCGTGCTCCACGACGACATGCTGTACGCGCACACCGGGCCGCTGCCGCTCGCCCGGTTCCTCCAGCCGCGCGCGGAGGGGGAGATCGCGTTCGTCCTCGGCCGTGACCTCGACCGGCCCGGCGCGTCCGTCGCCGACGTGCTGCGCGCCACCGAGTTCGTGCTGCCCGCCATCGAGATCGTCGACTCCCGGATCGCGGGCTGGGACCTGGCCATCACCGACACCGTCGCGGACAACGCGTCCGGTGGCGCGGTCGTCCTCGGCACCACCCCGCACCCGGTCACGGGCCGGGACCTGGCCCGGGTCGGCATGACGCTGCGCCGGGACGGCGAACCGGTCGCCCACGGCGCGGGGCACGCCTGCCTCGGCTCACCGGTCGTCGCGGTGGCCTGGCTGGCCCGCGAACTGGTCCGGCGCGAGCAGCCGCTGGCCGCCGGGGACGTGGTGATGTCCGGTGCGCTCGGCCCGATGGTCCCGGTCACCGGGCCGGGGCGGTTCCGGCTGGAGCTGGACGGGCTGGGAGAAGTGGAAGCAGTCGTCGAGGAGGGAACCAAGTGAGTCCAGCAACCACCGGACCGGGCGGCACGCACCCGGCCCCGACCCCGACCCCGCCCGCGACCCCGACCGCGACCGGCACCGTCCCCGTCGCCGTCATCGGCTCCGGCAACATCGGCACCGACCTGATGATCAAGGTGATGCGGCTGTCCAAGACCCTGCGGATGGGCGCCATGGCCGGTATCGACCCGGCGTCCGACGGTCTCGCCCGGGCCGGACGTCTCAAGGTCGCCACCACCGCGGGCGGCATCGACGGCCTCGTGGAGATGGACGAGTTCGCCGGCATCAAGGTGATGTTCGACGCGACCTCCGCCAAGGCCCACGTCCGCAACGCCGAGATCGCCCGGCACCACGGCAAGCTGATGATCGACCTGACCCCGGCCGCACTCGGCCCCTTCGTCGTTCCCCCGGTCAACCTGGAAGAGCATCTGGACGCGCCGAACGTCAACATGGTGACCTGCGGCGGCCAGGCGACCATCCCCGTCGTCGCCGCCGTCTCCCGGATCGCCCCGGTCGCCTACGGCGAGATCGTCGCGTCCATCGCGTCGAGGTCGGCCGGTCCCGGCACCCGGGCGAACATCGACGAGTTCACCGAGACCACCGGCGAGGCCATCCGCGTCGTCGGCGGCGCCCCGGTGGGCAAGGCGATCATCGTCCTCAACCCGGCCGAGCCGCCCCTCGTCATGCGCGACACCGTGTACTGCCTCGTCGAGGGCGCGGTGGACGCGGGGACGCGGGAGCGGATCGCCGGCTCCGTACGGGAGATGGCCGCCGACGTCCGGGAGTACGTCCCCGGCTACCGGCTCAAGCAGGACGTGCAGTTCGACCCCGTCGAGGACGTCATGGTCCCGGCGCTGGGCCGCCGGATCACCGGAGTGCGGGTCTCGGTGTTCCTGGAGGTGCTGGGCGCGGGCCACTACCTGCCCGACTACGCCGGAAACCTGGACATCATGACCTCCGCCGCGGTCAGGACCGCGGAGCGGATCGCCGTACTCCGAGGATGGGTGGACGCGTGAAGATCTACGTACAGGACGTGACCCTGCGGGACGGCATGCACGCCATGGGGCACATGTACTCCCTCGACCAGGTGCGCCGGATCGTCTCCGCGCTCGACAGGGCGGGCGTCGCGGCCATCGAGGTCGCGCACGGCGACGGGCTCGGCGGATCGAGCGCCAACTACGGCTTCGGTGCCCACAGCGACGAGGAGTGGATCGAGGCCGCCGCGGAGGTCCTGGAGCACGCGAAGCTGACCACCCTGCTGCTTCCCGGCATCGGCACCATCGAGCACCTGCGCCGCGCCCACGACCTCGGAGTGCGCAGCGTCCGCGTCGCCACCCACTGCACCGAGGCCGACGTGAGCGCGCAGCACATCGCGTGGGCCAGGGAGCACGGCATGGACGTCTCGGGCTTCCTGATGATGAGCCACCTCAACTCCCCCGCGCGCCTGGCCGAGCAGGCGGCCCTGATGGAGTCCTACGGCGCGCACTGCGTGTACGTCACCGACTCCGGCGGGCGGCTCACCACGCGCGACGTCGCCGAGCGGATCGACGCCTACCGCCAGGTGCTGGACGAGAGCACGCAGATCGGCATCCACGCCCACGAGAACCTCTCGCTCTCGGTCGCCAACAGTGTGGCCGCCGTCGAGCACGGCGCCCATCGCGTCGACGTGGCGCTGGCCGGGCAGGGCGCCGGGGCCGGGAACTGCCCGGCGGAACCGTTCGTCGCGGTCGCGGACCTGCTGGGCTGGGAACACGGCTGCGACCTGTTCGCCCTCCAGGACGCCGCCGACGACGTCATCCGCCCGCTGCGCGAGCGCCCGGTGCGGGTGGACCGCGAGACGCTGACCCTCGGCTACGCCGGGGTGTACTCCAGCTTCCTGCTGCACGCCGAACGGGCGTCCCGGCGCTACGGGGTCGACACCCGGCGGATCCTCACGGAGGTCGGGCGGCGGCAACTGGTCGGTGGCCAGGAGGACATGATCGTCGACATCGCGCTGGACCTGGCCGCGCGCGGCCAGGCCGGCACCGAAGGGAGCGCCGCATGAGCACGGACGAGACCGTCGAGGCCCTCGCGGAGCGGCTCGACACCGCGCAGACGACGCGCACCGACACACCGAGTCTCGCCGGCACGCACCGGTTCGGCATCGGCGAGGCGTACGCGATCCAGGCGGCGCTGCTGGCCCGCCGCGAGGCGCGCGGCGAGCGGGTCACCGGGGTGAAGCTGGGCTTCACCAGCAAGGCCAAGATGGCCCAGATGGGGGTGTCCGACGTGATCGTCGGGCGGCTCACCGACGCGATGCGCGTCCCGAACGGCGGTGATCTCGACCTCGGGCGCTTCATCCACCCGAAGGTGGAGCCGGAGGTGGCGTACCGGATCTGCCGCGACGTGGACGTGGACGACCCCACCACGGACATCGAGTCCTGCGTGGACGCTCTCGCCCCGGCGCTGGAGGTCATCGACTCCCGCTACCGGGACTTCCGGTTCACCTACGAGGACGTCGTCGCGGACAACACGTCGGCCTCGGCGTACGCCATCGGTCCCTGGCGGCCCCTTCAGAGCGTGCCCAACCGGGCGGTACGGCTGGTCTGCGGTGGCACGGAAGTGGTCGGCTCGACCGCCGCGATCCTCGGCGACCCGGTGCGCGCCCTGCACGCGCTGCTGGACATGTGCCGGCGCCGGGCCGTCCCGCTGCGGGCCGGGCAGGTGGTGCTCGCCGGTGCGGCGACCGCCGCCGTGCCGCTGACCGCCGGCGTCACCGCCTGCGAGGTCGCGGGGCTCGGCACGGTGGAAGTGAGGGTCGTCGGATGAGCGACGCACGTGTTCTCCAGGGACGGGCCGTCCCGCGCGGCCGCTTCCCCCACCTCAAGGTCGTCGGCGATCTGGTCTTCGTGTCCGGCACGAGTTCGCGCCTGCCCGACAACACGTTCGTGGGTGTCGAGGTCGACGCCATGGGCACCACGAACCTCGACATCCGCGCGCAGACCCGCGCGGTGATCGAGAACATCCGGGACATGCTCGCCGACGTGGGCGCCGAACTCCACGACATCGCGCAGGTCACTTCGTACCTCGTGTCGATGAACGACTTCGGCGGATACAACGAAGTCTACGGCGAGTTCTTCGACGAACGGGGCCCGGCCCGCACGACGGTCGCGGTGCACCAACTGCCGCACCCGCACCTGCTGATCGAGATCCAGGCCGTCGCCCACCTGCCCCGGACGTCCCGAGCCGCGGGCAGCCCCAGTACATCCGCATCGCACAGCACGGAGGTGGTCTCATGACCGACATTCCCGAGGTCATCGACTTCCAGGGTTGGATCGACGAGCACGCGCACCTGCTCAAGCCGCCGGTGAACAACCGCACCATGTTCCTCGGCGACGACTTCATCGTCCAGATCGTGGGCGGCCCCAACCAGCGCACGGACTTCCACCAGGAGCCGTACGAGGAGTGGTTCTACCAGGTCAAGGGCGACATGCACGTCAACCTCATGACCGGGGACGGACCGCGGACCGTGCACATCAAGGAGGGCCAGGCCTGGCTGCTGCCCGGCAACGTCCCGCACTCCCCGCAGCGCCCCGACCCCGCCTCGATCGGTCTGGTCATCGAGCGGGTCCGCGAGGAGGGCACCCTGGAGCGGTTCCAGTGGTACTGCCAGAACTGCTCCGCCCTGATCCACGGGATCGAGCTCCAGGTCAGGGACATCGTCAAGGACCTGCCCCCGGTCTTCACCGAGTTCTACGAGAACGAACGCGCCCGGGTCTGCCGCGAGTGCGGCGCGCTCCACCCGGGAAAGGGCTGACCGGTGGACCCAGTGATCGACATCCACACCCACTACGTTCCCCGGGGCTGGCCCGACCTGACGGCCGACGGCGGGGCCGACGCGCCGTGGCTGCGGGTCGAGACCGAGTCGGACGCGGTGATCATGATGGGGACGAAGGAGTTCCGGCGCATCCGCTCGGACTGCTGGGACGCCGAGGTCCGGCTGCGGGACATGGACGCGGACGGCGTGCGCACCCAGGTCGTCTCCCCGACGCCGGCCTTCTTCAGCTACGGGCGAAGCGGCCGGGAGGCGGCGAACATCGCCCGGATCTTCAACGATCTGGCACTGGAGATCGTCGAGCCCGCGCCGGACCGGCTGATCCCGTTCTGCCAGGTGCCGTTGCAGGACCCGGACGCGGCCTGCCGGGAGCTGGAGCGGTGTGTCGCGGCCGGGCACCGCGGGGTCGAGATCGGCAACCACGTCGGCGACCAGGACCTGGACAGCGAAGGGGTCGTCACCTTCCTCCAGCACTGCGCCTCGCTGGACGTGCCGGTGTTCGTGCACCCGTGGGACATGGCCTCCTCCCCGCGGCTCGACCGCTGGATGGCCCAGTGGCTGACGGCGATGCCCGCCGAGACACACCTGTCGATCCTGGCGCTGATCCTGGGCGGCGTCTTCGACCGCGTCGACGAGCGCCTGAAGATCTGCTTCGCGCACGGCGGCGGATCGTTCGCGTTCTGGCTGGGCCGGATGGAGAACGCCTGGCACGGACGCAACGACGTCATCGGCACCTCCCAGTTCCCGCCGTCCCACTACCTCGGCCGCTTCTACGTCGACTCGGTCGTCTTCGACGAGCGTGCCCTGCGGCTGCTGGTCGACACGGTGGGCGCGGACCGCGTGATGGTGGGCAGCGACTACCCCTACCCGCTCGGTGAGCGTCCGGTCGGTCAGGTGGTCAGCAAGAGCCGGTTCCTCGACGACGCCGACCGGCGGCTGATCACCTACGGGAACGCCGAACGCTATCTCGGCCCGTCCGGCGCGGACCGCGGCTGACCGTCCGCCTGCGCGGCCATGTCACCGGCAACGGTCTCCAGGCTCTCGATGAGGGCCTCGGCGGAAGGGCTCAGCGTCCGGGCGGCCGACCGGGTCAGCCCGACGCTGTGCCCGATCGGGTCCAGCGGAACCGACAGCCGCACCAGGCGGTTGTCGTCCCGGACGATCAGGCTGGGGAGCACCGCGACGACGTCGGTCTCCAGCAGGAGCTGGCGCATGGTGAGGAACGAGGTGGTCTCCACCCGGTTCAGCGGCAGCGCGAACCCGTGACGGCCGAACAGCTCCTCGACCTCCCGGCGCAGCACGGTCTCCGCCCCCGGCAGGATCCACGGGTGCTCGACCAGTTCCGCGAGCTCCACCCCTCCCCGGCCCGCGAGCGGGTGGGTGGCCCGGACCACGGGTTCCACCGACTCGTCGTAGAGCTTGCGGCGTTCCATCCGCTCGTCGGAGGGTGCGGTCAGCCGGCCCACGACGAGGTCGACGCGCCCCGCCTCCAGTTCCAGCAGCAGCGCCTCGGGCGACCCCTCCCGCACGATCACGGTCAGATGGGGGCGTTCCTTCTTGAGCGCGGCGATGGCCCGCGGCAGGAGCACGTTGGAGCCCGCCAGGTGGGTGCCGACGACCACCGTGCCGCGGTCGGCGGCGGCCAGTTCCACCACGTGCCGTCCCGCCTGCGCCAGTTGGGCGAGGACCGCCCGTGCGTGCCGGGTGAACGCCTCGCCGAACACCGTCGGGGTGATGCCCCGGGGGCCGCGCTCGAACAGCGGCACCCCGAGGATGTCCTCCAGCTCGTGCAGGCTGCGGGTCGCGGCGGGCTGTGTCACATGGAGTTCGGCGGCGGCGCCGACGACGCTCCCCCGGCGCGAGAGCGCGTCGATCAGGACCAGGTGCCGGAACTTGAGCCGGCCGTCGAGCAGGCGGGGGATCTCCACCCCGCGACTCTATCCACCG